>NZ_JAGINU010000001.1:0-4800000 GCF_017876315.1 Pseudonocardia parietis
TCGATCACACGATCACGGCGCTGAGGTACCCCTCGCATCCCACTCGGCACACCCCGCACCGGGACACCGCGCCCGCGGGCCGCGAGGGGTACGTCAGAGCAGTTCGATCATGCGGAGATCGCTCTCAGGTACCCCTCGTAGCTCCTCGCACCGTTCCGCCACGCACTCACGGGCCCTAGGGTCGGTGGGAGGAACCGTCACGCCGGCGCCCCGGACCGCTCGCCCGGGCGAAAGGCACGTCAGAGCAGTTCGATCATGCTGAGGTGCCCCTCGTAGCCACCGCACGTCGGTCCAGCGCCACCCCGCGCCGGCTACGCCGCCCCTCACGGGCTCACGGGCTCACGGGCTCACGGGCTCACGGGCTCACGGGCTCACGGGCTCGCGGGGCCGCGGGGCCGCGAGGGGCACGTGAGTGCACTTGGATCACGCGGACACCGCACTGAGGTGCCCCTCGCTCGGCGAAGACCGCGCTGAGGTACCCCTCGTAGTTCCTCGGGCCGATCCGCCGCGCCCTCGCGGACCCTGGAGTCGGTGGGTGGAGCCGTCACGCCGGACCGCTCGCCCGGGCGAGAGGTACGCCAGGGCAGTTCGATCAAGTGGATGCCGCGCTGAGGTACCCCTCGTGGCGCCCCGCACCGCAGCGCGGCCGCCCCGCACCGCAATGCGCGCACCCGCCGACACTCCGGCCGCACCGGGCCCCGCACTTCCGGTAGAGGTCGCGGTGAACAGGTTTCGGGCACACAAAAGGAGCGCCTCCCGAACCCGTAAAAGGTTCCGGAGGCGCTCCATCATGCACAGTTAAATGTCGGCGGCGACCTACTCTCCCACACCCTGTCGAGTGCAGTACCATCGGCGCAGGAAGGCTTAGCTACCGGGTTCGGAATGGACCGGGCGTTCCCCTAACGCTATGACCACCGACAACACTATCAACTTATCCCCCACCCACCGACCCAAAACAGTCGACAGAAAGGGGTCCTGACACACACAACCACACCCCTCCAGCAGAGGGGATGGTTGTGGGCTCAGGGCCACACAGTGGATGCGAACAACTCGTTGTGAGCAAGCCCTCGGCCTATTAGTACCGGTCAACTCCACCCCTCACAAGGCTTCCATCTCCGGCCTATCAACCCAGTCATCTACTGGGAGCCTTACCCACTCAAGGTGGTGGGAGACCTCATCTTGGAACAGGCTTCCCGCTTAGATGCCTTCAGCGGTTATCCCTCCCGAACATAGCCAACCAGCCGTGCCCCTGGCGGGACAACTGGCACACCAGAGGTTCGTCCGTCCCGGTCCTCTCGTACTAGGGACAGCCTTCCTCAAGTCTCCAACGCGCGCGGCGGATAGGGACCGAACTGTCTCACGACGTTCTAAACCCAGCTCGCGTACCGCTTTAATGGGCGAACAGCCCAACCCTTGGGACCTACTCCAGCCCCAGGATGCGACGAGCCGACATCGAGGTGCCAAACCATGCCGTCGATATGGACTCTTGGGCAAGATCAGCCTGTTATCCCCGGGGTACCTTTTATCCGTTGAGCGACACCCCTTCCACAAGGCGGTGCCGGATCACTAGTCCCGACTTTCGTCCCTGCTCGACCTGTCAGTCTCACAGTCAAGCTCCCTTGTGCACTTACACTCAACACCTGATTGCCAACCAGGCTGAGGGAACCTTTGGGCGCCTCCGTTACTCTTTAGGAGGCAACCGCCCCAGTTAAACTACCCACCAGGCACTGTCCCTGAACCAGATCATGGCCCGAGGTTGAGACACCCAATTCGACCAGAGTGGTATTTCAACAACGACTCCACCACCACTAGCGTGGCCGCTTCACAGTCTCCCACCTATCCTACACAAGCCGAACCGAGCACCAATACCAAGCTATAGTAAAGGTCCCGGGGTCTTTCCGTCCTGCCGCGCGTAACGAGCATCTTTACTCGTAGTGCAATTTCGCCGAGTCTGTGGTCGAGACAGCGCCCAAGTCGTTACGCCATTCGTGCAGGTCGGAACTTACCCGACAAGGAATTTCGCTACCTTAGGATGGTTATAGTTACCACCGCCGTTTACTGGCGCTTAAATTCTCCGCTTCACCCCGAAGGATTAACGGGTCCTCTTAACGTTCCAGCACCGGGCAGGCGTCAGTCCGTATACATCGTCTTGCGACTTCGCACGGACCTGTGTTTTTAGTAAACAGTCGCTTGGGCCTGGTCTCTGCGACCACCCACCCCTAGCCGGCAAGCGGCTTCAAGGCGAGTGGCCCCCCTTCTCCCGAAGTTACGGGGGCATTTTGCCGAATTCCTTAACCACAGTTCGCTCGATCGCCTCGGTATTCTCTACCTGACCACCTGTGTCGGTTTGGGGTACGGGCCGCAACAGCACTCGCTAGAGGCTTTTCTCGACAGCATGGGATCACTCTCTTCGCCTCAATCGGCTACGCGTCACCTCTCACCCTTCACGACCCCCCGGATTTACCTGGGAAGTCAGGCTACAGGCTTACACCACGACAACCACCGCGTGGCGGAGCTACCCTCCTGCGTCACCCCATCACTTGCCTACTACCGGATCGGATCCCACGCTCCCCCACAAACAAGAGCCCCGAAGGGCTCAGGGTGGGTTCGGATGGTTAGCATCACCGGCCCCAGCATGGACGCACTATCACGAGCACGGGAATATCAACCCGTTGTCCATCGACTACGCCTGACGGCCTCGCCTTAGGTCCCGGCTCACCCTGGGCGGAACAACCTGGCCCAGGAACCCTTGGTCATCCGGCGGCAGAGATTCTCACTCTGCATTCGCTACTCATGCCTGCATTCTCACTCCCACACATTCCACCCGTAAATCACTCCCGGGCTTCACCACATGCAGGACGCTCCCCTACCCAACAAGAACCTAGTTCTCATTGCCACGGCTTCGGCGGTGCGCTTGAGCCCCGCTACATTGTCGGCGCAGGACCACTTGACCAGTGAGCTATTACGCACTCTTTCAAGGGTGGCTGCTTCTAAGCCAACCTCCTGGTTGTCTGGGCGATCCCACATCCTTTCCCACTTAGCGCACGCTTAGGGGCCTTAGCCGGTGATCTGGGCTGTTTCCCTCTCGACCACGAAGCTTATCCCCCGCAGTCTCACTGCCGCGCTCTCACTCACCGGCATTCGGAGTTTGGCTGACTTCGGTAAGCTTGTCGGCCCCCTAGGCCATCCAGTGCTCTACCTCCGGCGAGAAACACACGACGCTGCACCTAAATGCATTTCGGGGAGAACCAGCTATCACGAAGTTTGATTGGCCTTTCACCCCTACCCACAACTCATCCCCCAGGTTTTCAACCCTGGTGGGTTCGGGCCTCCACGACGTCTTACCGACGCTTCACCCTGGCCATGGGTAGATCACTTCGCTTCGGGTCTACACCCCGCGACTATAGGCGCCCTATTCGGACTCGCTTTCGCTACGGCTACCCCACACAGGTTAACCTCGCCACGAAGCATAACTCGCAGGCTCATTCTTCAAAAGGCACGCCATCACCCTACAGACGAATCCGCTTCAGGCTCTGACGGCTTGTAAGCACACGGTTTCAAGTACTATTTCACTCCCCTCCCGGGGTACTTTTCACCTTTCCCTCACGGTACTAGTCCGCTATCGGTCATCAGGTAGTATTTAGGCTTGACGGGTGGTCCCGCCAGATTCACAGCGAATTTCACGGGCTCGCTGCTACTCGGGAACAACATCCACAACACGTGCCATGCTTTCGCGTACGGGGCTATCACCCACTACGGCGACCCTTCCCAGAAGTCTTCCGCTAACACAACACAATGCCGTCCCACCCTCGGCAGAAGGTGAACAATGCATCCCACAACCCCACATCCGCAACACCTGCCGGCTTGACACGGACACGGTTTAGCCTCATCCGCTTTCGCTCGCCACTACTCACGGAATCACTGTTGTTTTCTCTTCCTGTGGGTACTGAGATGTTTCACTTCCCCACGTTCCCTCCACGCACCCTATGAATTCAGGTACGGGTAACGCCCCATGACGGGCGCTGGGTTTCCCCATTCGGACACCCTCGGATCACAGCTCGGTTGACAGCTCCCCGAGGCCTATCGCGGCCTCCCACGTCCTTCATCGGCTCCTGATGCCTAGGTATCCACCATGTGCCCTTAACAACTTGACCACAACAAGATGCTCGCATCCACTATGCAACACTCAACCCACAACCACACCCACCCCCACCACAACCACCACACCCAGCAGGGAGCGTTAGGAAGAGCAGGACCAGAGCGGCCAAAGAAAACCCCCATAAAGGGTGTCTTCTCAGGACCCAACAGTGTGCCGAACCACAGCTTGGCGTTCGTTGTGTTCCACCCAGCCACACCCCAGGACACGAACGGTCCTGTCAGATGCGGTCTCAGATAAGGAACCAACTCATTCAACAAGAACAAAGTTGGCGCCCCACTACAAGTGGGACTCCTTAGAAAGGAGGTGATCCAGCCGCACCTTCCGGTACGGCTACCTTGTTACGACTTCGTCCCAATCGCCAGTCCCACCTTCGACGACTCCCTCCCCAAAGGGTTGGGCCGCCGGCTTCGGGTGTTACCAACTTTCGTGACGTGACGGGCGGTGTGTACAAGGCCCGGGAACGTATTCACCGCAGCGTTGCTGATCTGCGATTACTAGCGACTCCAACTTCACGGGGTCGAGTTGCAGACCCCGATCCGAACTGAGACTCACTTTAAGGGATTCGCTCCACCTCACGGTCTCGCCGCCCTCTGTATGAGCCATTGTAGCATGTGTGAAGCCCTGGACATAAGGGGCATGATGACTTGACGTCATCCCCACCTTCCTCCGAGTTGACCCCGGCAGTCTCCCATGAGTCCCCACCATTACGTGCTGGCAACATGGAACAAGGGTTGCGCTCGTTGCGGGACTTAACCCAACATCTCACGACACGAGCTGACGACAGCCATGCACCACCTGCACACCAACCACAAGGGAAGCCCTATCTCTAGGGATGTCTAGTGCATGTCAAACCCAGGTAAGGTTCTTCGCGTTGCATCGAATTAATCCACATGCTCCGCCGCTTGTGCGGGCCCCCGTCAATTCCTTTGAGTTTTAGCCTTGCGGCCGTACTCCCCAGGCGGGGCGCTTAATGCGTTAGCTGCGGCACAGAAACCGTGGAATGGTCCCCACACCTAGCGCCCAACGTTTACGGCGTGGACTACCAGGGTATCTAATCCTGTTCGCTCCCCACGCTTTCGCTCCTCAGCGTCAGTATCGGCCCAGAGACCCGCCTTCGCCACCGGTGTTCCTCCTGATATCTGCGCATTTCACCGCTACACCAGGAATTCCAGTCTCCCCTGCCGAACTCAAGTGATGCCCGTATCGACCGCACGCTCAGAGTTAAGCCCCAAGTTTTCACGGCCGACGTGACACACCGCCTACGAGCTCTTTACGCCCAATAATTCCGGACAACGCTCGCACCCTACGTGTTACCGCGGCTGCTGGCACGTAGTTGGCCGGTGCTTCTTATCCAGGTACCGTCACCCGAAAGCTTCGTCCCTGGCGAAAGAGGTTTACAACCCGAAGGCCGTCATCCCCCACGCGGCGTCGCTGCGTCAGGCTTTCGCCCATTGCGCAATATTCCCCACTGCTGCCTCCCGTAGGAGTCTGGGCCGTGTCTCAGTCCCAGTGTGGCCGGTCGCCCTCTCAGGCCGGCTACCCGTCACCGCCTTGGTAGGCCATCACCCCACCAACAAGCTGATAGGCCGCGGGCCCATCCCCAGCCGAAAAAACTTTCCACCACCCAACATGCGTTGAGAGGTCCTATCCGGTATTAGACCCAGTTTCCCGGGCTTATCCCAGAGCTGAGGGCAGGTCACCCACGTGTTACTCACCCGTTCGCCGCTCGTGTACCCCCGAAGGGGCCTTACCGCTCGACTTGCATGTGTTAAGCACGCCGCCAGCGTTCGTCCTGAGCCAGGATCAAACTCTCCAACAAAACCCTGACAAAACAAACGATCCACAGACCCGACGGGGTCAGACCTGCGAACCAAAACAATCTGGCACAAAAACGCCAAACCATATAATAGCTCGACACACTGTTGAGTTCTCAAAAGACACCCGCACCACACCACCGACCGTAAAGCCGGATCCGAAGGCGGATCGCCTTGACCCCACCACCATAACCACACCGGATTTCTCCGATGCGACCGGGGGGTCGTGGTGGCCAGCGGGCCTGTTGACCGGACCTCCAGGGCCCGTTCTGTCCGGCTCACTCGCTGACAAGGAAGAAGTTACGGCACGGTGTCCGGGCGGGTCAAACCGGGGGGCCCTACAGGCGAACAGCAGGCATCGTCGCAGCTCAGCACATCCGCGTCCGGCCCCGCCGACCTTCTCGAGACTCTATCGCACCAGGTTTCGGACGATCATGCCTTGGTGTGACGCCGAGCACTCCCTCTTCGCGATCCCCCATCGGCATGGTCTGCTCGGAGGTCGGGCCACCGACGGCGGCCGACCCGAATCGCGTGTTGATCAGCGGTTATCCGGCTCGGACGGACGTCGACGGGTCCCTGCTCGCCCACCGGTTTCCGGCCGTATCCGGTCCGACTTCCGGCCGTATCCGGGCCAGGGACGTGGCAGCCCCGCACTCGGGCACGGTCCCCACACCTCGTCACAGGCGAGTGGCCGGAGGGATGCGGCAGCCCCGCCCTCGCGGCGGACCCTGCTCCTCGTGAGGGGCTCGCGGCCGGCGAGTGCCTCCCGATCGGCACGGGTTCCCGTCCCGGTGCGCCCGCGTACGCGGGTGTCCGAGCCCCCGTCACCGCATCAGGGGGGTATCCGCACGGGTTCTGGCGCGTTGGTCCGTCGAGTGCCCCTTGCCGGGTCCTGCAGCGCGTCGGGGGCGAATGCGCGTCGCGATCAGGCGAGGGGCACTCCTCGTCGGGCACGCGCCACCGCCCCTACCGGGCGAGGCTTCCGGCGGCGAGGCTTCAGGCGGGAGGCCGGGCCGCGTCGACGACATCGCGGGCGGCCGACGTCGTCGCCGGCAGCAACTCGCCCACCGCGCCGAGCACGCGGCTCTGCCCACCGAGGGCGTCCACCGCGGTGATGACCGGTGCGAGCGCCTCCGGCCCCACCAGCGCGGGGACGACCCACGAGACCAGCCACATCACCAGCAGCGCCGTCACGACCCCCGTCACCGCGCCGACCAGGCGGTCCAGGAATCCCAGCTTCGCCCGGGCGAGCACCCGGCTGACCAGGCCACCGAGGAATCCGCCCACCAGGGATCCGAGCAACAGCCCGGCGATGATGCCGAGCAGCCCCCACAACCAGGCGGAGTCCGGCGAGTCGCCGTACCCGGCGAGGTTCGAACCCCACGCGGCACCGATCCCCGCTCCGACGACGAGACCGAACAGCCTCCCCGCACGAGCCACCCCACCGAGGCGGCGGAACCCGCCCACCGCGGCGGCGAGCACCACGATCAGGACGATCACGTCGAGCAGCGTCATGGAATCCCCCTCCGAACCGCACCGGAACTGCCGGTCCCCACCGACCATCCCCGCCGGACCTGAGACGACGCTGAACGTCCGTTCCCGGCACGAGCGATCAGGGCCCCGTACCGATGGCGTGGGGCGGCGGGCATGAAGCGGCGAGGGGCCGGGTACCCGGGACTCATGAGGACACCGCACGAGCCCCACACCGAGGGCCGACCGGTTCCCACCGAGAAGAGCGACACCCCGGTCGACGAATCGCCGGACGGAGACGGCGTCCATCTCGACGCCCAGCCCGTCGAGGTGGACGCCCCGGACCACGCGTCGTCCTGACCGGCTGTCGCCGCATCCACAGATCCGAGGGAAGGACACCCGAGAACCATGGCCACCATCCGCTACACCGTTCCCGGCCTCGAGCGCGGTGACGCCGAACAGATCGTCGGGCTGCTGCAGAACCGCCTGCACGCCCTCAACGACCTGCAGCTCACGCTCAAGCACGCGCACTGGAACGTCGTCGGCCCGCACTTCATCGCGGTCCACGAGATGCTCGACCCGCAGGTCGACACCGTGCGCGGCTTCGTCGACGACGTCGCCGAGCGCATCGCCACCCTCGGCGGCTCCCCGGACGGCACCCCCGGCGCACTGGTACGCGACCGCACCTGGGACGACTACTCGATCGGCCGCGACGACGCGATCGCCCACCTCGGCGCCCTCGACGTCGTCTACACCGGGGTGATAGCCGACCACCGCAACCAGATCGAGAAGCTGGAGACGCTCGACCCGGTCACCCAGGACATGCTGATCACCCAGGCCGGCGAGCTCGAGCAGCTCCAGTGGTTCGTCCGAGCCCATCTGGAGAGTTCCGACGGCTCACTGAAGTCGCAGTCGACCCGCACCGAGGAGGGCGCTGCGCAGGCAGCGCGCTGATCTCCACGGCCGACGGGCCCGGTTCCGCACCCAGCGGGACCGGGCCCGTCGGCACGTCTAGAACTCGCCGCGGCGGCGCGCCCACAGGAGGCAGCCGCCGGGCACCCCGACGAGCAGCACCCCGAGCACCAGCGCGGGTGCGACCTGCGGTGGCAGCAGCGCGACCAGCAGGCCGAAGAGCATGGCGGCGGCCATGACCACTCCCACCACCGACAGGCGCAGTGGCGTCCCGGTGCGACGGACCGGTGGGTGCGTGATGCCCTCGATCCCCTCGAGCCGGTGCGCCAGACCGGGGTCCTCGCGCCGGGTGGCCGAGGAGATCTCCGCCAGCGCGCTGCGCTCGCGCTCGTCGAGCGGGCGGGCAGGGCGGTCCTCCAGCACGGCGGGCTCCTCGTCATGACCGGACGCGTACCGCTGAGAGTAGGCACTGCCGGCGGCCGCAGCCACGTCTGCCGCCGGAACCGTCAGGCCGTTTCGGCCCGCCCGACCCAGAGAGCGCTGGCCAGCGTCGGGCCCCACTCCTCCTCGGCCTCGCCGGTTGCGCGGTCCTCGGCGTAGGAGCGGCGCAACCGCACCACGAACGGCCCGTCGAACGGCTTGCGGGTGAGCAGATCGAGCCGGTCCCCCAGCCGGACGTCGCGGGCGTCGAGGAACCGCAGCACCTCCGGGTCGGTGTCGTCGACCCGCACGAGATCGCCACCCTCGCCGTACTTGAGCTCCGGCAGCCGGCGCGCCCGGATCTCGGGCATGTCGCCGTCCCGCCCGGGGATCGGATCGCCGTGGGGGTCGAACCGGGGGTGCCCGAGCCGGCTGTCGATCCGTTCCAGCAGGCGGTCGGAGACGGCGTGCTCGAGTTCCTCGGCCTCCTCGTGCACCTCGTCCCAGGCCAGATCGAGCTCGGTGACCAGGAACATCTCGAGCAGCCGGTGCCGGCGCACCACGGCCAGCGCGGCGGACCGGCCCGCCGGGGTGAGCGTGATACCGGCGTAGCGGGCGTGGTCGACCAGGCCGGCGTCGACGAGCTTGCGGATCATCCCGGACACCGACGGCGACGACACCCGCAACCGCTCGGCCAGCGCGGAGACCCCCACCACGCCCTCCCAGCGCTCCGACAGCAGGAAGATGGTCTTGAGGTAGTTCTCCACGGATTCCGAGTGGCGCTCCGTGCTCATGGCTCCACGTTAGCCCGCCCTCGCCCGGGGCAGGGTGCGCTGTCCTGCTCTCTGGAACCATGCAGGGATGAGCGACGGCCGGCCCCCGGGGAGCCCACCCGAGCACGATCCCGGCCCACCTCCGGACCACCCCGCGAGCGGCGGGTGGACCCACGGTGCCCGGACCCGCTACCGCGGATTCCGCGACGGGCTGCGGCACCGCCCGCTGGTCGACCGGTGCTGGCGCTGGGGCATCGGGGTGCTCGGTGCGCTCGTCGTGATCGTCGGCATCGTCCTCATCCCGTACCCCGGGCCCGGCTGGCTGATCGTGTTCACCGGACTCGCCGTGCTGTCGTCGGAGTTCGAGGCGGCGCGGCGGGTGCTGCACTACGCGCGCCGGCGTTACGACCGGTGGAACGCGTGGCAGAAGCGTCAGCACGTCGCGGTCCGGCTGCTGCTGCTCGCCGCGACCGGCGCGGTGGTGCTCGTGACCATGTGGCTGCTCGACGTGTTCGGGCTGCTCGCCGACTGGTCCGGCTGGGACGCGCCGTGGCTGGACTCGCCGCTGGAGCCGTTCGCCTGACCGGCGCCGGCGCCTACCCGTCCACCAGGCGCGCCAGCACCCCCGTGTCGTGCGGGGAGCCGAGTGCGGCGGCCAGGCAGAGACCGTTCACCGCGGCGACGAGCAGCGGGCGGCGATCTGCGGCTGCCGGGAGCAGGCGGGCCGCGGCGCCGGCGAGCGCGGTGTCCCAGCGCCGCAGCTCTGCGCGCAGATCCTCGCGGCGCGCGGCGTGCAGGAAGAGTTCGTACTCGGCGATGGTGAGCAGCCGGTCCTGCCGGGCGCAGTCCTCCACCAGCTCGACGAGGTCCTCGATCGTGTCGAGGGTGTCCAGCCGGGCGACGTACCGGTCGTTCACCGAGGTCAGCGCGGCGACCAGCAGCCCGTCCACCGAGGCGAAGTAGTACAGCACCGCGCTCGGGGGGACGCCCGCCTCCGCGGCGACGGCGCGCTGGGTGACGGCGGCCGTGCCGCCCCGGCCGACCAGCCGCAACGTCGCGTCGAGCAGCGAACGCCGGCGTCGCTCGCCCTTGCGCAGCCGCCCGTCGGCAGGTTCAGGCATGCGCCGGTGCACCGCCCAGCTCCAGTGCCAGCACCCCGCCGATGATCAGCAGGAGCCCGCCGGCCTGCGTCCAGGTCAGCGACTCCCCCAGGAAGAACGCCCCGATCAACGCCACGAGCGCCACCCCGGCCGCCGCCCACACGCCGTAGGCGACCCCGAGCGCCATCCCGCGGGACAGCGCCTGGGACAGCGACCAGAAGGCGACCGCGTAGCCGGCCACGGTGATCAGCGACGGCAGCAGCCGGCTGAACCCGTTCGACGCACGCAGCGAGACCGTCGCGGTCACCTCGGCGCCCACCGCGAGTGCGAGCCATCCCCACATAGGCGTTCCTCCTCCGTCGTTCCCGGCCGACCCGTCGTCTCCGGACGCTGCGACGGTACGCGATTCTGGAGCAGATGCTCAGGTTGCGGCGGGCGCCACTCGGTCGATCGACACCCGTAACGGTTTTCATTTGTTATTGTGGCGCATCGTGACCACGCAGAGCCATCGTCCGCTCACCGCACCGGATTTCCCGGCGCCCCGCCGGCACCCCGACGGCCCGGACGCCACGAGAACGGCCGACCGGCTGGTCGCGTTGCGCCACCGGCTCGAGCGGACCGACCTCCGTCCGGGTGAGGTCGTCGATGCGGCGTTCGGTGAGCTCGTCGGGCTCTGCTGTCACCCTCCGGCAGGCTGCACCGAGCAGGTTCTCGAGCGGGTCGCCCCGCACGCCGGGGCGCTGCGCGCACTCGCCTCGACCGGTGAGGGGCTCATGGAGACGCACTGGGCGGAGCGGATCACCGGTGCCGCCGACCCCGCCGCCGAGCTGGTCCGCTTCCCCTACCTGGGCAACTACCACGACCTCGTCCGGCTGGAGATCGCCGCGCTCGCCGCGCTCGGCCTCCCGGCACCCCGGCGGGCCGTCGTGCTCGGGTCGGGGCCGCTGCCGCTGACCGGCCTGGTGCTCGCCGACCGGTTCGGCACGGACGTGCTGCACGTCGACCGGGACGCGGCCGCGGCAGCCGCCGGGGACGCCGTCGCCGCCGCCGTCGACATTCCGGCGCGCAGCCTGGTCACGGATCTCGACGGCCCGCTCCCTCCCGATCTGACCACCGAGCTGCGCCACGCGGACCTGGTCCTGGTCGGCGCGCTGGTCGGAACCGACACGGTGGCGAAGGACGCGATCACCGCGCGGCTCGCGGCAGCCGCACCGGACGCGGTGCTGCTGGTGCGCTCCGCGGCCGGGCTGCGCACCCTGCTCTACCCCCTGGTGACGCCCGCGGACCTGCCGGCCCTGGACGTGCTGCTGGAGGTGCACCCGCGCACCGACGTCGTCAACTCGGTATTGGTGGCCCGCGCCCGGCGATAGACCCGCCGCCACGTTCCCCGTACCGGCCCGATGACCTGGACGAGGCGCCGCCCGGATGGTCCGATGGAGGCGTGCCCGACACGCCGCCCGCCGGAACCCCGGACACCGGTCGAGACCCCGGGTCGTCCTCCGACGGCCCCGGGGACCCGGTGTGCTGGCTGGACCGGCTCTGCCCGGACTGCGGGGCGATGCCCTCGCCCGAGGAGGACGGCGGGCCGCCGCGCACCTGCTGGCGCTGCGGTGCCGCCGTCCCACCCTGACGCCCGCCGGTGTTTGCGATCGGCTGACGATCCGGCGGACGCCACCCGCCGGTTCGACGCGCGGGCCGGGATCGGGTGGAATCGGGCGCATCATGGCCGGAACCCAGATCACCCAGCACCCGAGTGGCCCACGTCCCCGGGTGCTGCTGGTGGACGACGACGTCCGGATCGGGCAGGCACTCGGGCTGGCGCTGGACGACGAGGGCTTCGACGTCGACGCCGTCCACACCGGTGAGGAGGCCCTCGAGCGCGCCGGTGACCCCGGCATCGACCTGGTCCTGCTCGACCTCATGCTGCCCGGGATCGACGGGTTCACCGTCTGCCGCCGGCTCCGCGAGGCCGGCGACCTCCCGATCATCATGGTGACCGCGCGGTCGGACTCCGCGGACGTCATCACCGGTCTGGAGGCCGGGGCCGACGACTACGTGACCAAGCCGCTGGTCGCCGGTGAGCTGGCGGCGCGGATCCGGGCCCTGCTGCGCCGTCGCCGTCCCGCCCCCGCGGCGTCTCGCCGGCTGGTGCTCGGCGACGTCGAGCTGCGCCCCGACGAGGGGATCGCCCTGCGCGCCGGCGAACCGGTGCACCTGACCCGCACCGAGTTCCGGTTGCTCGCCGAGCTGGCCGCGGCGGACGGGCGGATCGTCACCCGCGACGAACTGCTGTCCCGGGTGTGGGGCTACGAGTACCACGGCGACACCCGGCTGCTCGACGTCCACGTGCGACGGCTGCGGCGCAAGGTCGAGACGGATCCGGACCACCCGACGGTCGTGCTCACGGTCCGTGGGGCCGGCTACAAGGTCGGCCGGACGGCGGCACCGCAGGAGCCGGCGACCGGCCCGCGCGGGTGAGCCGGGGCGCCACGGTGCGGTCCGTGCTGGACCGCATCCCGCTGCGCCGGTTGCCGCTACGTCACCGGGTCGCCGTCGCGTTCGCCCTGGTCTCCCTGGCCGTGACCGGCCTGTTCGCCACCGTCACCTGGAACCTCGCCTCGTTCTACCTGGTGGAACAGCGCGTCGAGGGCGCGACCCGGCAAGCCGACGGCAACGTCGCGCTCGTCGAGCGGACGCTCGCGGTGAACCCGGACGGCGAGGGCCTCAACGACCTGCTGACCGGGCTGGCCGGGACACCGGACATCACGGTGGCGCTGCACCGGGACGGCCGCTGGACGACCAGCGGCCGCACCGTCGATCTCGACGTGCTGCCGGGCCCGCTGCTCGACCTGGCCCGCGACGGGACCCCGGCACGGCAGCGATTGCTGATCGAGGGGCTACCGAGCCTGGTGATCGCCCTGCCGATGCCGAACGGGGGCCTGTTCGTCGAGATCCTGCCGCTGCACCTGCTCGACGCCAACCTCCGGTTCCTCGGCTCGATCCTGTTCTTCGGGGTCGCGGCCAGCACCGTGCTGGGCCTCGGTCTGGGGCACTGGGCCGGGAAGCGGGCGCTGCTGCCGCTGACCGAGCTCGCCCGGGCCGCGGGCCGGATCGCCGGCGGGAACCTCGCCGCCCGGCTCCCGGACAGCTCCGACGCCGAGCTGGCGCCGCTGGTCGCCACGTTCAACCGCAACACCGACGCGCTGGAGCAGCGGGTGCAGCGGGACGCCAGGTTCGCCGCGGACGTCAGCCACGAGCTGCGGTCCCCGCTGACCACGCTGGTCAACGCCGTCGCGGTGCTGCGCAGGCGGCGCGAGGAGCTGCCGCCGACCGCGCAGCAGGCGGTCGACCTGCTCGACGGCGACGTCCACCGGTTCCGCCGAATGGTGCTGGACCTGCTGGAGATCTCCCGCAGCGACACCCTGGAACGCGAACCCTGGGAACTCGGCGAACTCGTCCGCGGGCTCGTCGCCGCCCGCGGAGAGGACCCGGTACCGGAGATCGACGCGCCGGAACCGGTGACCGTCCCGGCCGACCGACGACGCCTGGACCAGGTGCTGGGCAACCTGCTGGACAACGCCGACGCGCACGGCGGCGGCGCGCTCCGGATCGGCGTGTCGGCCCGGCCGGGCCGCGGCCGGATCGAGGTCGACGACGGCGGCCCCGGCATCCCGCCCGACCGGCGGGCCGCGGTGTTCGAACGGTTCTCCCGCGGGACACTGGCCGGCAGCCGTGGCGACGGCGGCGGCACCGGCCTGGGACTGTCCCTGGTGGCGGCGCACGTCCGCCGGCACGACGGCGAGGTGTGGATCGAGGAACGGCCGGGCGGCGGGGCCCGGGTCGTCGTGGAGCTGCCCGGGGAGGCCGGATGAGGCGCGGACTCGTGGTCGCGGTGCTCGGGTCGCTGGTGTTCCTCGGCGGGTGCGGGGTGACGCTGCAGGACGAACCCGAGCCGCTCGGACCGGCGACCGAGGCGCCGTCACCGGCGCCGACGGTGAGCACGCAGCCGGACGCGCCGTCGCCCTCGCCCACGACCGGTGCACCCGTGCCCGTGGAGCCGCCGGAGCCGCTGCCGACGCCCGCCCGCTGAACCTGCCGGTAGCCCTGCGGAGCGCCCGCGCCGGGGATCGCGCTGCGGGCGCCCGGTCATGGCGCGGCGGCCTGTCGAAAGAGGACCTACCGGAGCACGCTGACCAGGCTCGCGCTCTGCCGATCGCCGTAGAACTCCTCGACTCGTGCTCGCGCCTCGGCCACCTGCCCCACCAACGTCCGCGACTGCTCCGCCGTGGCGTCCGGTCCTGTGTAGATGCCGGGCTCCACCTCCTCCATGCCGAAGCAGCCCGGACAGGTCGTCGCCGCGACCGAGGGGAACGCCACCGCGATCGCTGCCACCGCCGCGGCGAGCAAGGTCAGGATCGCGACGACGCCCCATCGAACTACCCGGGAGAGGCGGAGTCGCCCGCTCTCCTCGTCATGGGGGGTCGAGTGCACCCGTCATACGTACCAGCGCACGGCATCGGACCAGCTGCCCCTGGGAACGGAACAGCAGCCGTACCACTCATGCTGCTCCGAGCGGTCCTTCACCTCGCTCGGCGGGATCGTTCTGCCGCGACCGACGGGTCCGCACAAGCAGCGCGCCCCAGATCGGCAGCAGCAGGATGGCGCTGATCGGCTCGAGGGCCAGCGTGGCGAGGCCGAGCAGGATGACGACTCCGGTGAAGCGGCCGACGGCCGCGAATTCGCCACCACTGCTGTCCCTGCCGTGTGGCTCTCGCCACCGTCGGAACGACTCGGCGAGGTCCGGGTCCTCCGCGACCAGCGCGTCTTCGATGCGGCGCAGCGCCTCACCACCTGCTCCGACCGGCATGACACCCCCTCCCGCCCACCCCGCGCAGAACATCGCCCCTGACCGACGGCGGGCGGTCCTGCTCGTCGGCCCGGCTACCGTCGCCGGGTGGCGAGCACGCCGATTGCCACGCCCAGCCCCAGCACGATGAGCAGGACGAACCAGAGGGCCGCGTTCACGGTGAGGGTGAAGAACGCGATCTGTACCGCGTCGCGGTTCTGGAGAATGAAGATCAGAGTGACCACTGCGACGACGAGCGCGGCGATCTGTTTCCCGCCGAGCGTGCGACGGCGACGGGTCATCGGGTGTTCGGGATGGTGGGTCACGTCCGTCTCCTCCGGTTCCGGGGCGTCAGGCCTTGAGCTCGACCTCCTCGAACGCCTCGCGCAGTGTCGCCTCCTGCTCGGCCGACAGGTTCGTCGAGATGAGCTCGGCACGGGTACCGCGGAACTGCTCCATCACCCGGTCGGTAACCGCGTTCGTGGTCATCGCGAACAGCGCCGAGGTTCCCGGCGTGACCTCGTCCCGCACACGTCGGATGAAGCCGTCATCGATGCCGACGTCGGCCAACGAACCGCTCAGCGCGCCCATGGCCGCACCGACAGCCATGCCGAGGAGTGGCACGAAGAAGATCAGCCCGAACAGCAGGCCCCAGAAACTCCCGCCGAGCGTCCCCGAGCCGACGAGTCCGTGGAGCTGCTCGGTCCGTGGCTTCTTGTGCCCTTCGGGCCACGACACGACGGCCGCGTCGACGAGGTTGATCAGTTCTTGCTTCTGAAGGCGTTCGATGGTGGTGAGGGCCTCCTTCGCGCCGTCGGTCGTGTCGAACCGCCACACCGTCAATGTCGCCATCTTCTGCACCTCGGTTGTTCGTCGTCCGGTACGTGGTGCGGCCACTCTCGGGTCCTCGGCGGGAAACGGCATCACCCTGGCCGGGTGGTCGGGTCCGGCCTCGGCACGACCTCCCGAAAGCCGGCGGCCGGCACGCGATCAGCGCGGTCCCGGGACAGGGCCACCCTCCTCGGGCGTCAGCGATGTGGGCCGGACCGGCACGGTATGGGCGGTCGACGCCGCGGCGGCCGCGTAGTCCGCGATACCGGGCCGGCCAGGGCGCCGGGCGGCGAACAGGGCGAGCCCGATCCCGGCGGCGGAGAAGACCGCCAACGCGAGGCAGGCCCCGGCGAAACCCGCGGACAGAGCGGTGTCGGGGCTGGAACCGCTCGCTACGCGGGCGGCCGTCACGTTGGCGTAGATCCCGGCCGCGACGGCGGTCATGACCGCGCCCCCGACGTAACGGGCCATGTTGGAGATCCCGGAGGCCGCGCCGACCTGCTCGGGAGACACACAGGCGGTGGAGATCGACGACGCCGGCCCGTTGGACAGCCCCAGCCCGGCGGCGATCGCGAGCAGCGGGAGGACGAAGGCGCCGTAGCCCCAGGACGCCCGGACGGCGACGAGCACCACGAAGCCCGCGGTGAGCAGGACGAACCCGACCATGATGACCGGGCGGGTGCCGAAGCGGTGCGCGAGCGGGGTGATCGCGGGGGCGACGAGGACGACGACGGCCGCCACCGGCAGGGTGGCCAGGCCCGCAGCGAGGCTGGACATGCCGAGGCCGGCGGGATCCTGGAAGTAGAGGCTCAGCAGCAGACCGAGCGCCGCAATCGCCCCCGACCCGATCAGGATCACCAGCGTGGAACCGACCAGGAGCGCGTTCCGCAGGAGGCCGAGATCGACCAACGGGGCGGCGACCCGCTGCTCGACGAGGACGAAACCCACGGTCGCCGCTGCCGAGAGGGCCAGACAGCTCAGTGTGGGCACGCTGACCCAGCCCCACGTCGAGCCCTCGGTCATGGCGAAGACGAACGGGACGAGGAGGCAGGCGATCAGGACGGTCCCGGCGAGGTCGATCGTGCGCGGCCTGGTGGCGTCGAACGACTCGCGGACCGTCCACAGGGTGAGCGGGACGCAGGCCACCGCGATGGCCGCGTCGATCCAGAACAGGCCCTCCCACCCCGTCGTCGCGTCGAGGACGCCGCCGACGAGAGGACCGGCTGCTGCTCCGGCGGCCGCGGCGGCACCCCAGAGCGCGACCGCACGCATCTGCCCGGAGCCCGAGGATGCGACCGACAGCAGGCTGAGGCCGCACGCCAGGATCGTCGCCCCCGCCGCTCCCTGCACGACGCGGCCGAGCACCACCATCCACCCCGACCCGGCGATCGCGATCAGCATGCAGGAGACGACGAAGACCCACAGTCCGGCGAGGAACACCCGGCGGCGGCCGAGGAGGTCGCCGAGCGCACCGGACGTCACGATCACTGCGGCCCCGACCAGCAGGTATCCGGTGACGGCCCACTGCAGGAGATCGATCGAGGCACCGAGATCGGTGGCGATCGAGGGCAGCAGGATGCTGACCGCCGAGGTGTTCGCGTTGACCACGAACGTCGACACGCAGGCCGCGATCAGTACGCCCCGGCCCGGGCGAACCCCTGCCTCGGTGAGGCTGCTCGACCCGGTCACGCGCGTCGCACGATCACTGCGGGAGCCATCACGAGCGCGGCGCGGTTCGTCTGTGGCTCGGGCATCTCGGGGCGCTCTTCGAACAATGCGGGATCGTGCGCGGTCATCACCACTCCCCGGCGGAAGCCGAAACCGTGTCGAGGACGGACAGGGGCGATCGTGCGCCTCCTGGTCGATTCCCGTCCTCACCCCCAGCAGGTGAGAGGTCGCGGGGCCGCCGGCTCAGCGGGTGGTGCCGTCCCAGCGGGGCGTGGGCGAGTCGATCTCGAGCGGACGGGTGTAGGCGAGATCCGCTCCCTCCCACACACCCTTCGGGAAGGCGAGCGGCAGGTCGCCGTTCGGCCAGGGCGAGTCACCCTCGAGATCCATCTCGATGATCGTCCGGCGGAAGAGGATGCGCCACTCGCCGTCGCGCTTCTCCAACCGGTCGATGTAGCGGCCCGCGGTGAAGCGAGCCCGACCGGACGCCGCCTGCGGTTTCATCGTGCCGATGACGTAGGTCTCGGCGTGGGCGGTGTCGCCGTCGACCTCGCACAGGTGGTTGGTCAGGTTGTGGTTGTGCGCGATGTAGCCCGCGGAGTGCCAGACGTTCGCGGTCTCACCCCACTGGGCACCGGAGGTGACCGCCTGCCCGTGCTCGTCCGCCCCGTCCGGCCAGAAGCAGCTCGACGTCAGCTCGGCGTCGTGCCGGTCGTTGCCACGCGACTGCCGCGCGATGACGTCCAGGATCTCCTGGCGGTCCTTCAGGTACCGGACGGTGTCGCGGAGCTCGATGAGCTCGGTGTCGGTCAGGGTCATCCCAGCCTCCCTCGGTACTGCGCGGGTTCGACCTTCATCAGGTCCCGGAACGACGGCGGTCGGCGGCCGTCCCGATCGGTGATGTCGTAGCCGGCGGCGACCTCGGCCGCGATCAGCGTCCGCCCGCTCTGCTCCAGCAGTGCCGGATCGGCATGCAGCGCGGCGATCACGTGGCCGGCGAACTCCGGCGTCTCACCGATCTGCTGCAGCTGTGCCGCATGCGGACCACCGGCATCGATGATCGCCTGGACCCGGTCGGTGAGGACCGCGCCCAGCCAGAGCGACACGCTGGTGACTCCGAACGGCTCGAAGTCGACCGCCATGTCCGTGGCGAACTTGTCCAGTGACGCCTTGTGCGCCCCGTACGCGGCGCCGAACTGGTAGTGCACCGCGCCGGGAGCGGAGGTGAAGACCAGCAGGCTGCCCGTCGTCCCCACCAACAGGGGTGCGGCGTAGTAGGCCGCCACGTAGCTGCTGCGCACGCCGACGTCGAGCAGGTCCACGCCCGCGAACAACGGCTTGTCCCAGAACGGGACGTGTGTCTGCAACTCGTCGTGGACCAGGGCGGCGTTGTTGACCAGCACGTCGAGCCGGCCGGCTTCGCGCCGGACCTGGTCGAACAGGGCCGCGACCGCCTCGTCGTCACGATGGTCGACCCGGATCGCCACCCCGCGGCCACCGGCCTCGGTGACCACGTCCGCGGTCTCCTGCAGGCTGCCCGGGCGCCCCGAGGCGTCCGTGCGGTCGGTCCGGCCGGTGATGTACACGGTGTAGCCGTGTGTGCCGAGCGCCGACGCGACTCCGCGCCCCACCCCCCGGCTGCTGCCCGTGACCACCGCGACCGGCGCCGTGTCACTCATGCGAGCTCCCCTCGACCTCGTCGCCTTGCGACGTGCCCTACGGCTGTATAGCTGGGCAGCTGAGCACTCACCCCACGAGCATTCCGCACAGCGGGACGCAATCGGGAGGGGATGCGTTCGGCAGATTCAAGGAGTTGTTTCGAGTGTTCGCGGAAGAGTTTCCATTGCCAGATTCCGAGCCGGTCGGCTCCTCCCGACCCCGCACCGCGGGCTACCGAGATTCGACGACGCACCAGTCACCCCGTGATGCCGCCGCACAATCAACACACGCCCGCGACCACTGTCCTGTACAATTCTCGACATTGATCGGACTGTTTCATGCAATGGCGAGCGGCACGTCGACTCACATTCCGCGAACTGCGACGACCGGACAGAGTCCAGCCACGCCGCGGTCACCGGGTCAAGGGCAGCGATGGATCGTCTGTTCGGCTCCCGCCGGCATCCTTGCCACCGTGTCCGGCTCCATCGACCCTCTCGGTGCGCCGCGCGCCTATCATCGACCCTGGCATCGTGTGCCGCCGACCGTTGTGTTCGACACCCACCCGGTACCGGGCATGACCTCCGGGTCGCCAGGAGACCGCCCACGTCTCAACGAGGAGTCAGTGGATGAAGCGATCGATGGAGATCGAGCCGATCGCAACCGACGGCGCGGGGATCTCGAGCGCCCTCGACGGTTTCGAGCTGTGCCGCGCAGTAGGCTTCGACGCCTTCCGGGACAGCCTCAACGGGGTCTTCTACCCCGCCCGGGTCGAACCGACCGGCCTGCACACAACCTCGGTGCAGTCCCTGCTCAGCGCCGTCGAGCTCACTCACCTGACACTGGGTTTCGTCCGCTTCGGCACCGAGACAGCCCTCGACCCGGGGGCGCTGGGCGCCTACCACGTGAACGTGGCTCTGTCGGGATCGGTCGAGTCGCACTGCGGCCGGGAGAGCGTCGTCGCACGTCCCGGCACGGCCGCGGTGTTCACCCCGGAGGACCACACACGGTTACCGCGCTGGGGTGCGGACGCCGGCCAGCTCTGCATCAAGATCGACCGTCGAGCGCTGGAAGCCGAGCTGGAGTCGATGCTCGGCCGTCCTGTGGCGTCCCTCGTGCGGTTCTCGATCGGCTTCGACCTGGCGAACTCAGCGGGACGGAGCTGGCTCAACGTGGTGCGTCTGCTTCTCACCGACCTCGCGGACGGCAGCAGCCTCAGCCGTGGCTCCACCACACACCGCGAAGAACTCGAACGACTCGTGATCAGTTCACTGCTGCGCGCCCAACCGCACGACTTCCACGACGAGCTGCACAGCGACCACGCACCCGCCCGCTCACGCATCGTCAAGCGGGTCGTCGACGCCGTGGACGCCGAGCCCGAGAAGGCCTGGACCCTCGCCGGAATGGCCGAGCTGTCCGGGGTCAGCGGACGCCGGCTGCAACAGGGCTTCCGCGAGCAGCTGACCATGTCACCCATGGCCTACGTTCGCCTCGTCCGCCTGGAACGTGTCCACAAGGACCTGCTCACGTACTCGGGCTCGGTCACCGACGTCGCCTTCCGCTGGGGCTTCACCCACCTCGGCCGGTTCGCCGAGGCTTACCGCGAACGGTTCGGACTCGCCCCCTCCGAGACCCTCCGTAGGTTCAGGGCCTGACCACCTCGCGCGGGCATCGGGCCGGGTCACAGGAGAACGGGGCGTGACCGCCGCGCTGCACGTGGCGGTCACACCCCTTGCCCTTCGGGGGCCAGGTGGCGGGGGATCAGACGTCGAGTGTCAGCGGCTCGTCGGTTCCCAGGAGCATGCGGCCGTAGGCCTCCTTGCCGAGTTCGGGCATCACCAGCGCATGCCGACCGGCGATCTCGGAGTCCCGCCAGACGCGGCTGAGCACGTTGGCATCGGCGAAGGACGAGGCGCCGTTGACGCTCATCAGGCGGTCGATGCCGTCCTTGACCAGCTCGCTGATGACACCGGTGTCCATCCGCACCCGTACACGGGTGAGCTTGTCGAGCTGCACCCTGGCGACAGCGGCCCCGTCGATATCGGCACAGGCGCGCTGAAGCAGCAGCTCGGCCTGGTCGAACCGGGTGAACGCCTCGGCGGTCTGGATCTGGTGGGTCGGGCTGTTCTTGGCATTGGTGTAGCAGGTGTAGGCCACGTTCTTCGGCGGAACCGCGGCGACGGTGCGCTCGCGTGCGTGCCGGGCGAGGCCGATCTGGGCACCCACGAGGATCAGCGCGGCGACCGGGATGAACGCCATGTTGGCGTTCTGCTCGTCCGGCTTGTGCGAGGTGCCGTAGTCGCCCTCGACCATGTCGGTGAACCGCTGGATGCGGTGGTCCGGTACGAAATGATCGTTGACGACGATGGTGTCGCTGCCTGACCCCTTCATCCCGGCGACGAACCAGGTGGGCTCGATCGTCCATGCCTCGGCGGGGATCAGCGCGAGAGCGCGGGGATCGCCCTCGCCCGCAAGCCCGATACCGAGGGTGGCCCAGGTTGCCGCGAACGAACCCGACGAGTAGGCCCAGCGACCGCTGACGAGATAGCCGCCTTCGACGCGCTCGGACTTCAGCGGTGGCGAGAAGATCCCGCACGCCTTCGCGTCCGGGGCGCCGAACGCCTCGTGCTGCGCTTCGTCGCTGAACGTGGTCGAGAACCAGGTGCAGACGTTGAGCAGCGCGACGGCCCAGGCTGTCGATCCGTCGCCACGACCGACCTCGGCGATGCACTCCATGGTGGTGCGCAGGTTCGCCTCGAGACCACCGAGCCGCACCGGGATCAGCAACTTCAGCAGCCCGGCCTCTTCAAGGGCGTCCATGACCTCGGGAACGACCCGCCGCTCCTCGGACGACTTCTCCGCGTGCTCACGGATCAGCGGCACGAGGGCGGTGGCACGGGCGATGATCTCCCTGTCCGGCTCGGTCCCCGCACCGGCGCGCACCGTGTCCGGTCGATCCAGGATCTCGGTCATTGAAGTACCTCCGCTCAACACTGAATGTATTGCAGCACGCTAAACGGATCCTGAGCCGCGGCCATCCGGTTCACGACGCGGCCAGTCCGATGCACGAAATCGGCTGGTCCGACGCCGACTCGCGGTGCGCGCGGCCCTCTGCGCGCGATCTCGAGGAGTCAGGAATGCCCGACGACGCCCGTCACCCGAGTTGAGTGTGCGTTGCGCAGAATGGCCGGGTTCCGGCGCATTCCGGATTGCGCTGCCCACCACGCTCTTTACGCTCGGGCTCGAGAACCGCCGCTCGCCGAGGAGATGTGGTGACTGCTCCGTCCCCGCTGCACCCGCTTCAGGGGGACGAGGTGTCCTCCGGTCAGCAGGACGACCACGCGACCTGCTCACCGGGCACCTCGTTCGGCGGCACCGGACGCAGGTGATCGACGTCGGCGCCATCGGGCCCCGTCTCCCTGCGCCCCGCTCGCGTCGTCATCCGTCGGGGCCGATGGGGGGATCTCCGCGCCAGGCCGCGGTGAGCAGCGCCCGGATGCCCTCGGCGGTGACCACGCGCGGGTTGGCGTAGGGCGACTCGAGGGCGAGGGCCACGACCTCGGGGATGTCGGTCTCAGCCATGCCCAGATCACGCAACGCGCGTGGAGCGCCGAGCGCGCCCGCCAGATCCCACAACGCTCGTGCCGGGTCGTCGCCGCCGAGGGCTCGGGACAACGAGGTCACGGCCTGGGATGCCGCAGGGGCGTTGTAGGCGAGGGCGTGCGGCAGGACGACGGTGTGCGTCTGGGCATGCGGCAGATCGAGAGCGCCACCGAGGGCGTGGCACAGCTTGTGGTGCAGCGACATCGTGGTCGCGCCAAGGACTGCCCCACACAGCCAGGCGCCGTACTGGGCCTCGGATCGGGCACTAATGTCCTGCCCGTCGGCGACGACCCGGGGCAGTGCGCTCGCCAGGGTGCGGGCGCCCTCCTCGGCCATCAGGGAGACGATGGGGCTGCGGTCGGGCGCGTACAGGCCCTCGACGGCGTGCGCCAGCGCGTTCATCCCGCTCACTGCCGAGATCTCCGCCGGCAGGGAGACGGTGAGCTCCGCGTCGTACACCACGCTGCGGGGCAGCACCCGAGGGTCTCGGCCCGTCCGCTTGCGGCCGTTCTCGGTGAGACCCCACACGGGGGTCATCTCCGAGCCGGCATAGGTGGTGGGCACGGCCACCACGGGCAGACCGTGCTCCAGCGCGATCGCCTTCCCCAGCCCGATCGCCGATCCCCCGCCGACCGCCACGCAACCGTCGGCGCCGAGGCGTGCAGCCTGCTCCCGTGCTCGATCCGCGATCTCCGTCGGAACGTGCATCCGGGCCTCGGCGAGAACTCCGACCGCAAAGCCGCCCAGGGCGTCGGCCACACGATTTCCGGTGTCCTCCTGCTCGGGCGAACAGAGCACCAGCACCCGGCTGAGCCCGAGGAGACCGAGCTCCTCGCCGAGCTTGGCGACCGTGCCGGTTCCGAAGGTCACGCGCATCGGCAGTGCCTGGTAGGTGAACGCGAGATCCATCTGAGGTCCGTTCTCTCGGTGTTTCCTCCGGCCGTGAACGGGCGGGAGCCACGGCTGCTCGGACGCGGGCGTCACGCAGAGGCGGCTCAGTCCTCTCACCGCGCTCGTCCTCGCACTGCGGGGCGCCGGCGGGCGGTGGAGCGCCCCGGGGAGCCGAGCGCTCCACCGCCGCCGTTCCGCCAGGTGGCCGTCAGAAGGTGCCCACCAGGTGGGTGTCCAGTCCGATCCGTCCCACCTTGGTCGCGCCGCCCGGGTTGCCGAGCACGCTGTCCCGTCCCGGTAGGGGCTCGGTGAAGAAGGCGGCGTTGTCGGCGACGAAGGCGGAGTCGGCCGCCGACACCGTCGTCGCGTTGCTGATCGCGTCCATGGGACACGCAGGTACGCACGCGCCGCAGTCGATGCACTCCACCGGATTGATGTAGAGCTTGCGGTCGCCCTCGTAGATGCAGTCGACGGGGCACTCGTCCATGCACGCCCGGTCCATCGTGTCGATGCAGGCGCTTCCGATGACGAAGGCCATGAGGCACCTCCTCTCTGGCGCGCCGCTCAGAGCCCGGCCGGGGCGACGGCAGGAATCGAAGCGGCGTCCGTGCTGTGGCCGGGGGCCAGGGACAGGGACGGATCCAGGTGGACGGCCGCGTTGTTCACAGCCAGTGCCGCCTCGCCGAAGCCGACGGCGATCAGACGCACCTTGCCGGGGAACCGGGCGATGTCCCCGGCGGCGTAGATACCGGGCTGCCGGGTGCGCATCGTCGTGCCCACCACGATCCGCCGGTCCACGATCTCGACACCCCAGGACTCGAGAGGGCTGAGGTCCGCGGTGAACCCGAGTGCCGCGATCAGCGAGTCCACCCCGATCTCGGAGCGCGTACCTCCGCTGTGCTCGAGGACGATGCGCCGGAGGCGGTCGTCGCCCTCGGCGGAGAAGACCTGCGCATCCGTGACGATGGTGCACTCGGTGCGTCGGAGCTGCTCCACGCTCGCCTCGTGGGCGCGGAAACGTGCCCTGCGGTGGACGAGGGTGACCGACCGTGCGACCGGGGTGAGTGCCAGCGCCCAGTCGACCGCACTGTCCCCACCACCCGCGATGACCACGTCCTTGCCGGCATGCTCGTCGAGACGAGGGACGTGGTAGGCGAACCCCCGTCCCTCCCAGTCTGCGGCAGCCGCGAGCGGTCTCGGTGTGAAGCGGCCGATCCCGCCGGTGATCACCACCGCTCCGCAGTCGATGGTGCGCCCCCGGTCCGTCCGCACCGACCAGCGCTCGGGGCCGCCGTTCCGGCGAGCCGGTACGCGAGTCGCGTCGCAGGCCTGCTCCCCGAACAGGTGCAGCGGCGAGAACGCCGCCGCCTGCTGGAGCAACCCGTCCACGAGGTCCCGCCCTCGTACCGCGGGCAGACCGGCGACGTCGTAGATGAGCTTCTCCGGGTAGAGCGCCGCGACCTGGCCCCCGGGTTCCGGGAGATTGTCGATCAACGTGACGGACAGTCCGCGGAATCCCGCACAGTAGGTGGCGAACAGGCCCGCGGGGCCGGCACCGACAATCAGTACGTCCGCCTCGACGTCGCCCCGGGCGTCGGGTGTGCCCGGGGACGACGTCGACGTGGACGAGACGGATCCCGTCACCGGGGTGCGACCTGCTCGTAGTCCAGCAGGAGTTCGAGCACGAGGGACAGATGCACCTCGGTGTAGTGCCGCCGAAAAGCCTCGAGGTCCTCGGGCGGCGGATACAGGGCGACAAGGCTGTGCATGGGATGCTCCTCGGTCGTTGGTGGCTGCCGGGTTCGCCGTCAGCTCGACCGGTCCGCCTCGACGGGGTTCGCGGCCGGATCCCACTCCACCCACAGATGGTCCGGGCCACGGAACGACGTGTTGGGCGAGTACTCGAATACCTGGTCCTCGACCAACCGCATGTGCGGCAGCCTCCGGGTCAGCTCCTCCAGGAAGATGGTCATCTCCAAGCGTGCCAGCGGAGCGCCGAGACAGAGGTGCCGTCCGAAGCCGAACGCGAAGTGCTTGTTGGCGTTGCCCCGTCGGATGTCGAAGGCCTCGGCCTCCGGGAAGACCGACGGGTCATGGTTCGCAGCCCCCGTCACCGCCAGCACCTTCGATCCCGCCGGGATGTCCACGCCGCCGATGGTGGTGTCCGACAGGACCTCACGTCGCCAGGCGATGACCGACGAGGAGTAGCGAAGGATCTCCTCGACCGCACCGCCGGCGAGACCCGGGTCGGCGCACAGTGCGTCCCACTGGTCGGGGTGTTCCAGGAGCGCGCGCAGGCCGTTCGCGGTCGCGTTCGTGGTGGTCTCGTGCCCCGCGAACAGGAAGTTCATCATCGTGGTGACGAGGTAGTTCTCGTCGAAGAGCTCCTCGTTGCCCGGCGTGCGCCACACCTTGATGAGCTCGCTGATGTAGTCGTCGGTGGGCTCGGCGAGCCGCCGGTGCACGTGCTCCCTGGCGTAGCCCCAGTACTGCCCCATGCCGGCGGCCAGCTGGGTCTGCTCCTCGTCGGACGGGTGTCCCCACGTGAAGAGTGCGAGGCGGTTGGCGAACGACTTGGCCCGTTCGATGTCCTCGTCGGGCACGCCCATGAGGCTGAAGGCGACCAGGGCGGGGATCTCCCAGGCGAACTCGGCCACCAGGTCCGCACGACCGCGGGTCACGAACCGGTCGATGTACTCGTTCGCGAGTTCCCGGATCCGCGGCCCCATCGCCTTGACGCGCCGCGGGCTGACCAGCGCGTCGCGGATGTGCGCGCGCCGCGCGGGGTGCGTGGGCGGGTCCTCGTTGACGAGGCTGGGTCCCATCACCATCTCCGCCTTGACCAGTTCGTCGACGGCCGCTGGGCACAGCTCTTTCAACGGGGTGATCGAGATCGACGCCGAGAACGTGTCCGAGTCGAGGAAGACCTTGCGGACGTCCTCGTAGCGGCTGACCACCCAGTACCCGAGCGAGGGACTGTAGAAGACCGGCTCCTCGTCGCGCGCCTTCTCCCAGAACGAGTAGGGATCGGAGAGGTAGGGGTCGGTGAAGGGATCGAAACTCTCGGCGAGGTGACCGACCGGACAAGTGCCGGTGGAACGGGAGTGCTGGTTCTCCGCCACGATGGCGGAGTCGGATCCTTCAGCGAGCGAAGACGACATTGTTCTCCTCTGGCGACAGTCGGGATGTAGCTGGGTCGGTAGGTGGAGGCCGGTCCGGACCGTCGTGGTCCGAGTCGGTCAACGCCGAGCACTCCCGCCCGGCGCCGACCACGGGCGAGCCCCGGCGCCGGTTCGCGAAGTCGGTACATCCGCCGGATACGGACGGCTGAAAAATACGAACCGGGGAGCGCCCGGGGAGAGCCAGATCACGCCGCAGGTGGCCAATTCGCGAAGTTCGAGTCGCACGGGCCCGCACACGGGCCGGATCACGAAGCCGATAGTCCGAATCACGAAGGGCGGATCTCCTCGGACGCCCCGTCGAGACGTTCGGCCTTGAACCGTCCCGGCTCACCACACGACCATCGGAGCGCCGCGGGTTCACCACCGCCACCACATTCGCAAAGGAGCGCCTCGCATGGCAGAGCAGAGGGGCGCCCCGGAGGCGCCGAGTACCCCGTCAGATGGCTCCGGTGTTCCCGTCTGGCGGTCGACCGACTGGCGAAACGTCCTTGCCCACCGAGAGATCTGCCGGTCGAGTCTGCTGGAGGTCATCACGGAGAACCTGGGTTCGCTGTACTACCCGGCCCGCGTCGAGCGCCTCGCCCGGAGTCCGGGCCTCGAGACCTCGGTCCTGAGCGCGGTCAAGCTGGAGAACGTGACGGTCGGCCTGCTGCGTTTCGGCACCGAGGTGATCGTGGACCCGGGTGCATTGGGTGCCTATCACGTGAACGTTCCCCTGTCCGGCTGGGTCGCGTCCGAGTGCGGGCCACGCACGGCGGTCGCCAGCATCGCGCGTGCGGCGGTCTTCACTCCCCGCGAGCACACCGTCCTCCCCCGGTGGAGCTCCGACGCCGCACAGATCTGTATCAAGATCTCGAAATCCGCCATGGAGGACGCCTTGGCGGCGCTGCTCGGCCACTCCGTCGCGAGCGACATCCGGTTCAACCTCGCCCTGGACCTCACGACCCCCGCAGCGACGAGCTGGCTCGCCGTCCTTCGCCTGCTGCTCGAGGAGGTCGACCGGCCTGACGGACTCCTCAGCCGGTCGACGACACTCCGCGCTCACCTCGAGAAGATGCTGATCGAGGGCCTACTGCACCTGCAGGCGCACGACCACATCGACGAGTTGCTGGAATCCCAGCCTCCGGCCCGGCCGCGCACGGTGAAGCGGGTCGTCGATCTGATCGAGGCCAACCCCGAGACCAACTACACGCTCGCGGAGCTGGCGCAGGCCGCAGGTGTGGGGGCGCGCAGGCTCCAGACGGCGTTCCAGGAGACCCTTCACACCACACCCTCCGGTTACCTCCGGAAGGTCAAGCTGGAGCGGGCGCGGCACGATCTCCTGACGGGCGAGGGCAGCGTGATCGAGGTCGCCTACCGCTGGGGCTTCAACCACCCCGGCCGATTCGCCGCGCTCTACCGCGGCACCTTCGGAGAATCCCCGTCGGCGACCGCCCGCCGCGGAGCGGACATCACCGGCCACCGGTCCTAGAGTTCTGCCGTCGTGGCAGGCGAGCGCGGAGGAACGGTTCGGGCCGGCCTGCCCGGACCGACGCCCACCCCGGCGTCGGACGGCGTAGGACGAACCCGATCGGCGGGCGGGGCCGGCCCGGTCAGGCGGTCTCCGCCAGCTCGATGTCGAAGGCGGCATGGATGAACGGGACCTCGACGCCGTAGTGGGCGCCCAGTTCGGCGTCGTCCGTCTCGACGAAGTCCACGAGCAGGCCCTCCTTGACCGCGAACACCGCATCGGAGTCGGTGTAGGGACTCCCCGCGACGAAGGCGTGCGTCGTGACCTCCTCGTGCCCGGCGGCGGAGGCGATGAAGTGCACGTGCGCCGGGCGGTACGGGTGTCTACCGGTCGCGTTCAGGAGAGCGCCGACCGGGCCGTCGGTCGGGATGGGGTAGTGGGAGGGCACCACCGTGCGGAACCAGTACCTGCCCAGTTCGTCGGTGCTGAAAAGCCCGCGCCCGTTGCCCGCGGGCTGTACGTCGGGCACCTGGACGTCGTAGAAGCCGTTCTCGTCGCACTGCCAGACGTCGACCGTCGACCCCGCGAGCGGACGTCCGCTGGTGCTCCGCACGGTTCCGGACACGACGCATACGCGGCTGCCGCCCACCTCGTCGATCGAGTCGCCGAGCGCACGCACCGGGGACTCGGTCATGTGGAACGGGCCGAGGACGGTGCTCTCCGTCCCCACGTCCTGACCGTTGATCGTCTCGACGAGCATCGAGACTCCCAGCACGTCGGAGAGCAGGATGAACTCCTGCCGCGTCTCGGTACAGGCCTTCCCGACGGCGGTGAGGAACTCGATCGCGCGGTTCCACTCGGAGATCGTCGGCTCGACCTCGCGGACGACTCCGTGGAGATGGCGAGTGAGACTCTGCAGAACGTCGCGCAGGCGCGAGTCCGGAGTGGCGTCGAAACTCGCCTGGACGGCCGGTGTCGCGGAATCGACGGTGAAGTCCATGTCAGCCCTTCACGCCGTGATCGACTCGTCGGCGAAGTGCCGGACCACGGGCGGCTCGGCGAAGAAGTGCGCGACGTGCCCGGCGAACTCCTTGCCCGCCTCACTCGTCGGGAATGCCTCAAGGTGGTCTTCGAGCCTCTCCCAGCCCACGCGGAGCAGATACGAACCTAGATGCTCGACGTCGCGATGCAGCGCGGTGGAGCGGCACCCGTGCGCTGCGGCGAGGATCGGCTCCGCCTTGGCGAACGCCTCCTCGAAGTCACTCTCCCGCCCGGGCACGACGGTGATGTATGCGTACTCGACGACCATGTCACTCCCTCTTGTCGTTCGACCGCCACGCTAGGAACCTCACCCTCGGGCCGGCGATCCGGATCGCGTACGGGCTATCCGTTTCCCGAATCCGACATGCCCTCGGCGGCAGGTTGCCGACTCGCGGAAACGTCAACCGGCCGCCCGCCGAGCGACGAGAAATGCCGGCGATAGGTGGAGCCGGAAGCCCTACCGAGGGCCCCGGCCATGAGACCAGCGCGCACCACGACCGCCTCAACGTGTGCCCAGCGACGCGGAAGCGGCACCTCGAGGATGCAATGCGCCGTGTCCGGCCCAGGTCCGCCGGTCTCGCGCAGCAGGTACCGGCGCTTCGCGGCCGGGCCGATCCCGCGTAGACGGCGCCACGCAGCGACCCGCTGGGCACGTTCGATTCCACGCCTCTGCGTTCGACGTGTGCTGTGAGCCACCAATCCAGTTCCGAAGGAATGGGCCCGTGGGAATCGAACCCACAACCCGCGAAGACAAGATCTACTACTTCCGCCGGCTCCCGATCCTTGTCGTTGCCGCTCGTACAGCGCGCGGGTCCGGGCAACATGCATGGTACCCGGACCCGCGCCTGCCGAATCGTCAGCGGCCCATCACTGCGAAGACTCCCCAGCCGAGGTACTCCCGCTGGTATCGCGCATAGCGGACAGGGTCCGTGGTGAGCTCGGCTCGCGCCTCCGCAGCCAGGTCGTCATCCGGATTCTCGTCGAGCCAGCGGCGGAGGTTGAGCCACTGTGCCGCCTGGTATCGGTCCCAGCTGTCCTGATCGGCAAGCACCATCTCTACGACGTCGCACCCGAGATCCCCGAACTGCTCGACCAGCTCAGGTAGCACCATGAAGTCGTCTGTGCTACCGGCACCGCACCCTTCTGCGGTTTCCTGGTCGGGCACCACCTGGCGCCAGTACGGCTCGCCGATCAGCATCAGACCCCCGGGACGGAGGCTCTTGCCCAGCAGCTCGATGGTGCCGGCCACGCCACCCCCGACCCAGGTGGCGCCGACGCACGCGGCCAGATCGACCGGCTCGTCGGTGACGAAGCCGGAAGCGTCGTCGTGCACGAAGCTGACCTGGTCGGCGACACCGAGTTCCGTGGCGCGGGCGCGGGCTTGCTCGGTGAACACCGTGCTGATATCGATCCCGGTCCCGGTGACGCCGTGGTCGCGGGCCCAGGTGCACAGCATCTCGCCCGATCCGCTGGCGAGATCGAGCACGCGTGTCCCGGGCTCCAGGTGCAATGCCTGGCCCAGGTCGGCGAGCTTGCCTGGGGTGAACGGGTTGTGGATGCGGTGACTACGTTCGCGAATGGTGAAAATGCGTGGAAGATCCACGAGAGGTGTTCCTTACGTCTGATGGAGTCACGATGTTTGCGAAGGACGGCCGACGAGCGTCGTCCGTCAACGCGCGGACAGTCATCAAATGCACCTCGTTCGAACGCATGGATTGTGACCCGGCAAGCGTAAGCCACCGAAGGTCGACTTCTCCACCGAGTTGATCGGGCCGCCTACGATCCGGGGTGCATCGAATATGTTCTGACCTGCACGGACGACGCTCCCTGCCGAATCGCCGCCACCGGTCGGTCAGGCCCTTGCGAGCTCCGGCCGGTAGGTTCGGAGGTAACGAGGTTCCGGTAGATGGCGATCAGCTTGGTCGCTGATCGATCTACCGGAGACCTCCCCGGCCAACACGGCTCGGCATTAGCCGACCCAACGCCAGCCTTTGTTGAACAGCTCCTCTAGCTCGGCGCCGAGATCACGCGATACCGCGCCGTGCCCTGCTCGGTGTCGGTGTCCCAGAGTTGGAATCCGGCCTTCTCCAGTACCCGGACCGAGGCCGGGTTCGACAGCTCCACGCCCGCGTACACAGTGCGGACGCCGACGGTGAACGCGAACTCGGTCAGGACACGGGTGGCCTCGGATGCGTAGCCGAGACCGCGGCGGGACGCCACGATGCCGTACCCGATCTCGACCGCGCCGTCCTCCGGCGGCCAGAACAGGCCCAGCGATCCGACGACCAGACCGCTGCTGCGCTCGACGACTTGGCGATGGCCGAACGCGCCGAGCCACTCCGGGAACTCGCCGAACAATCCGGCGACCACCCGGTCGCCCTCGGCGGGGAAGTCATCGGCCCAGTGCGGTCGACGAGGCCCGTCCAGTACGGCGGTGGTCTCTGCGGTCGTCCACGATCGCAGCCCGAGGCGATAGGTGATCAGATCATCATGTGGTCTGGAAGGTGCTGGAGACATGAGACGCTCCTGGTCGTGTGGAAAGGGCATGCTGATGACGGCTGCTGACAGCCATATTCATCAACCATCCTTCGACCGGGAGTTCGCACGCGTGTCTCGCGTCGCGCCACGGTAGCGGGCTGTGGGCGATCGGCGCAGCAGGTTAACCGGCAGTCGGACCTGACTTGCACAGGTTTAGTGCCCCGGTGCGGTGATCGGTGGTAGCTGGTCGAGGATCGCGCGGGCGTCGCCGGTGATCTGCGGAGCCGCGGTGAGCGAGTGCCCGTTCACCTGGATCTGGACTGTGCGCAGGGGCCGCAACGTCCGGACCAGCTTCTTGATCGACACTCCGGTGGCGTCCTGCAGGTGACGGCTGACCGCGAGTGCTGCGAACACGACCGTCAGGTGGGCTTCGATGGAGTCGTGTTGGCGGTGGAAGATTGGCCGGGCGCGTAGGTCGGTCTTGGCCATCCGGAAGCTCTTCTCGACCTGCCACAGGTCGTGGTAGGCGGCGATGACCTGGACGCCGGACATCGTGTCGACCGGCAGGTTGGTGACGTAGCCCTTGAGCCCGGCTAGCTGGCGGGCGCGCTCGACCAGGCCCCAGTCGACTCCCGGGCCGGCGCCCTCGAGGCGAACGAACCGGTCCTTCTTCAGCGGCCGGCTGCCGTCGGCGACCTTCTCGGCGCGCTCGACCATGGCGTTGATCGCCCGGTCGTCGCGCTTATGGCGTTTGAACAACCACTGGTAGACCACCCGGCGGGTGCGGGCCGCCTTGCCGCTGCCCATCACCCGCGACGATTCGAGGACCTGGCCGTTGTCAAAGGCGTTGCCGTGCCGCTCGAAGTGCGCGGCCAGGTCGTAGGGCGCCTTGCTGATCCGGGAGCCGACGATGAACGACAGCCTGGCGTCCTCGATCGCGTTCAGGTTCGCCGCGGACAGCATCCCGGCGTCGGCCACGACCACCATGTCGGTGACACCGTGTCGTTCCTGGAACGCCTCCAGGACCGGGAGCAGGGTCTTGGTCTCGGCCTTGTTCCCTTCGAAACAGTGCACCTCCAGCGGGAACCCGCCGCGATCGACCAGTAGCCCGACCTGGATTTGCGGGTCGACCCGGCGCTCCTTGCTCATTCCGACCCGGCGCAGCTCGTCCTCGTTCTCGGCCTCGAAGTGCAGGGTCGTGACGTCGTAGAGCACCAATGCCACCGGACCCGACCGGGTGGCGTGGCCAGTGGCGGCGGTGGCCAGCGTGCCGCGGTAGTCGCGGTCGATACACCGCTTGAGCGCCGCGGCGAAGGTGTTGCGGTGCGGTGTCGGGACGCCGAGCTCGTCGAGCACGCCGACCGCGGCCAGCTTCGAGGTCGGCTCGATGATCCGCGCCAGGACCAGTGCCCGGAACGCGTCGTCATCCACGGCGTCGAACCCGAGCCGGCGGTAGGCGTCGGTCAGGACCTGCCACACGACCTCACAGGCCGACCCGGTGATCACCGCCCCAGCCGATCCCGCACCGGCGCCCGCGGCCACCGCGGCGGAGAGGTCAAGCGCCTGCTGACCAGCGTGAAGGCGATCACGCGCGGACTGCATCAACACCGCCAGCTCGGCCCGGTCATGCGCCGAGCCGAGGTGTTCGAGGACCCGCCGGACGCCACCGCGCTTCTCCACGATCTGCACGGCCGTCGCCCCGGACGCGGTCTTCACCTTCCGGACGTAGGCCACCGCGAGAGGCTACCCATTAGTGCCCCGACCACCGCCCCCACGATCCGCTGACCAGCACCAACGTCAGTCGATCATCGGACACCTGTGCAAGTCAGGTCGGAGCCCGCAGTCTGCGTCCACTCCTCCCACGACTGAACCGCAGCCAGGCGCGTGCGTGCCATCTCGGAGACCTGCCTGTACCCGGCGCGGGCTGCTCTCGATCTGCGGCCAGTGCGTGAGCGCGGCGGCGGCCGGTGCTTCCTGGGGCGGGGAGGAGCGGAGGGGGCCGGCCGGCGGCCGCACGCCCCGGAGCTCACCCCGCCCGCGGCGGCGAAGCCGCCGCCTTGATATCGGATGGAAGGTATAGACACGGCGGGCGCCCGGTCGACGGTCGCGCTGCCAGCCGGCGCCGAAACTCCAGGTGTCGACGGCCTTGTCGTCGTGGCGACTCGCACGAGGGGGTCCTGGCCGTGGCCGTCGAGGTGGTCTCGCTGGGCTTCCCGGCGGTGCAAGCCCCGATGGAGGACGAGCGACTCGTCGTCGCTCTGGAGTAGTCATCCAAGCCGGAGGTAAGCCGGGGGCTGATCTTGACGGCGACGACGAACAGCTTCGTGACCTGGAGATATGTGGGCCCCGTGGGAATCGAACCCACAACCCGCGGATTAAAAGTCCGCTGCTCTGCCGATTGAGCTAGAGGCCCCAGACCTGTCCCGACGGAGCCCGGGCCCGACACGGACATCCCGGGCGGTCTCGGTGATCCGGGATCACACCCTACAGCCCGCGACCACCGATCTCGTCATGGCGACACCATCGCCCGAACGGACGTTGGTCACTCGGCGCGGCTCTCGATGGCCGCGGTCACCTCCCGCCGCCAGGCCTCCCGCTCCTCGGGGTGGTTGCGCCCCATGTCGGAGATGCAGTCGGCGCACCGCCCGACGATCGTCAGCAGCGCGGTGTTCGAGCACCGCGAGCACGGGACCGGCTCGGCGAGCGCGTCCTCGGGACGCTCGGCCACATCGGCTGTCACGTGGACCACGGTAGCGGACACTCGAACGGGTGAACCGGCACCATAGGCGCGTTCTCGCCGGGACCGAAAAGTCCGCTTCGCCCACACTGGCACGCATGCACATCCGAACCCCCGCATGGTGCGCGCTGCTCGGCGCGTCCGCACTGGTCCTCACCGCGTGCGGTGGCGCGTCCCAGGACACCGGGACCGAGTCCGCCGCCCAGCAGAGCGTGCAGGTCTCCGCGACCTACGCCGAAGGTGGCGACGGACCGGCGTACACCTACGACACCGCGCTGGTCCCCGCCGGCGCGAACGTCGAGGTGACCGGCACCGCGACCGAGGACTCGACGACCACGACACTGCGCGTCTCCGGCCTGCTCCCCAACCACACCTACGGCGCGCACGCGCACGCCAAGCCGTGCTCCCCCGCCGCCGGCGCCGACGCCGGACCGCACTACCAGCTCTCCCAGGACCCGGTCACCCCGAGCGTCGACCCCGCCTACGCCAACCCGCAGAACGAGATCTGGCTCGACCTCACCACCGACGAGAACGGAACGGGCGAGGCGACGAGCACGGTGCCGTGGACGTTCCCGGACGACCGGCGCGCCGCATCGGTGGTGCTGCACGAGAAGCCGACCGCCACCCACGCCGGCCACGCGGGCACCGCGGGCGGACGACCGGGCTGTGTGAGCGTCGACTTCTGACCCGCCGGGCGGCGGGCGGGGTGACCCCGACGACCGGTGCCTGGGACAATCGTCGGTGTGACGATCGTGCAGGGCCGGGTCCGCGACCAGCGGACGGCCACCCCCGCCCGCCGCGAGCGCGTGCTGCCGCCGCTGCGCATCGGCCCGTTCGAGGTCGACACGCCGGTGGTGCTCGCCCCGATGGCCGGCATCACCAACCCCGGCTTCCGGCGGCTGTGCCGTGAGCAGGGCGCCGGCTACTACGTCTGCGAGATGATCACCGCCCGCGGGCTGGTGGAGAAGAACCCGCTGACGTTCCGGATGATCGCGTTCGACGCCGACGAGCGCCCCCGGTCGATGCAGCTCTACGGCGTGGACCCCGAGTCGATGCGGCGCGCGGCGCGGATGGTCGTCGAGCGGGACCTGGCCGACCACATCGACATGAACTTCGGCTGCCCGGTCCCGAAGGTCACCCGCCGCGGCGGCGGCGCGGCCCTGCCGTTCAAGCGCAAGCTGTTCGAGCGGATCGTCCGGGAGACCGTCGAGGGAGCCGGGGACCGGCCGGTCACGGTCAAGATGCGGATCGGCATCGACGACGACCACCACACCTACCTCGACGCCGCGCGCATCGCCGTCGACGCGGGAGCCGTCGCCGTCGCGCTGCACGCCCGCACCGCGTCGCAGCGCTACTCCGGCGCCGCCGACTGGAGTGCGATCGCCCGGCTCCGCGAGGCCGTCCCCTCGCACGTGCCGGTGCTGGGCAACGGCGACATCTTCTCCGCCCAGGACGCGCTGGACATGGTCGCCCGGACCGGGTGCGACGGCGTCGTCGTCGGCCGTGGCTGCCTGGGCCGGCCGTGGCTGTTCGGCGATCTGGAGGCCGCGTTCGCCGGGCGCGAACTGCCGGCCCCGCCCGACCTGGGCCAGGTCGCGTCGACCCTGCGCCGGCACGCCGTGCTGCTCTGCGAGCACATGGGCGACCACAAGGGCATCCGCGACGTCCGCAAGCACATCGCCTGGTACCTCAAGGGATTCCCGGTCGGGCCGGAGCTGCGCCGCAGCCTCGGGATGGTGGAGTCGATCGATCACCTCGACGAGCTGCTGTCCGAGCTGGATCCGCACGAGCCGTTCCCCGCCGAAGCCGACGGTCCTCGCGGCCGCCAGGGCTCGCCCGGCCGCGTCGTCCTGCCCGAGCACTGGCTCGACGACCCGGACGACCTGGCCGTTCCCTTCGGCGCGGACGTGGAGCACTCCGGCGGCTGACCGTAGCGGTGTGGTGATCACCGGTCCCCCGATCCGGGGGAATCGCACCCGCCGAACGGGTACCGGATGCCCGGGCGACTCAAGGAGCACGGGCATCGCACCGATGTCTCCGGTGACGGATGGGCGAGACGGGAGGTGGAGGATGACCGACACGGTCTGGACCGTGCGCGACCTCACGGGTTCCGCACGCCGCGCTCCCGCCGACCCCGCCATCGACGACGGCGCTCTGAGCGGTGTGACGCCCGCCGGTCCCGCCGCCCGCGCCGCGCTGCACACCGCCGCCGCCGAGCGGCTCGCCGGCAACGGCCGCTTCGAGCAGGCCTACCTGCACCTGCGCGAGGCCGTCCGGCTCCTGAACGGCACCACCGGGACGACCGTCGAGGACGAGCTCGGCCGGCTCCGCCGCGAGCACGCCGAGGCCCGTGAGCAGAGCCGCCGGGACAGCCTCACCTCGTCGTACAACCGGCGTTACCTCGACGAGCGGCTCACCGACCTGCTCGGTACCGGCACCGGCCGCCCGGTGTGTCTCGCGCTCGCCGACATCGACCACTTCAAACAGGTCAACGACACCCACGGGCACCCGTTCGGCGACCGCGTACTGCAGCGGATGGTCCACGAGCTGGGCCGCGGGCTGCCGCGCGGAGCGTTCTGCGCCCGCTACGGCGGCGAGGAGTTCGCGCTGGTCCTGCCCGGCCTCGGCCCGGACGACGGTGTCGCGGCCTGCGAGGCGGCCCGTGAACGCGTGGCCGCGCACGACTGGACCGACCTGCACCCCGACCTCCGGATGACGATCAGCATCGGTATCGCGCACACGGACCGCGCGGACATCGGGGTGGAGCCGCTGGTCGACGAGGCCGACCTGCTGCTGTACACGGCGAAGCAGGCGGGCAGGAACGCCGTCGCCCACCGCTCCGCCGACGGGCGTGCACAACTCGCCGGCGCGGCATCCGGCCGCAGGTCGATCCCCCAGCTGGACGCCGGTCACGGCCGCCCCGGCCCCCCGCCGCGGGCCACGGCCGAATAGACTCGCCGCCGGCGGGATCCGGTCCTCCGCGACCGGCGTCCCACGGCCTGCGCGCTCCCCCGACCCCGCGCACGGCCACCGCGCGGCCCCGAGCGGACGCGCGACGAGGAGGCCCGGTGCAGGACGACGACGCGCGCCGCTCCCGGCGTACCCGTCGCCGGGCTCCCGACGACTCGGCACCGTCCGGGACCGAATCGGAGGAGTCGCAGGGCACCGAGGGGCACCGCCCCGCGCAGCAGCCCCCGCAGCAGCCCCGGCCCGATGCGGGACCCGCCGCTTCCGGCCCGCAGCCCCGCCCCACGGCGCCCGGGACGTCGCCCTCGGGAGGGGTGCGACGTGTGCGGGGCGGCCGGGTGCCACGCCATCCCGGCGGCCCGGCGCCCGATGGCCCGGCACCCGGCGGCCCGGCGCCCGGCGGCCCACCCCGACCGCCCGGTCCAGCAGCTGCCCCGCCCCCGGTCGACGGGCACACCGGATCGGCGGCACTGCCACCGCGACCGCCCGCCCCACCCAGCGCTTCCCGGCCGAACCCGATCCCGGCCCCGCCGAGCCGGCCCGACGGCTCGCGACCCGCTCCGGAGCGGCCCGCCGGCCGCGACCCGAACCCGCTCCCACCGACCGGAGCGGGCAGGGCACAGCCACCACCGGTCTCACCGAACGAGCCGCCGGCCCGGTCGAGGCCCACCGCCCCGAGGGGCCGGGCCGAGGCGCGCCCCGGCCCGGCCCCGACCGGGCCAGGTACCCCGGCCGGACCGGGTGGACTGGGTGGACCGGCCGGCCCTGGTGTGCCTGGGCAACCGGGTGGACCTGGTGGACCAGCCGGACCGTCTCGGCCGGGTGGACCGCCGGCCGGGCCGGGCGGTTCGCAGCCCAGCGGCAACACGGCGGCCGACGCGCGAAACTCCGCGCCCCCGGCCGAGCCGGGCCGTTCCCAGCCGGTGCCGGCACCACCGGCTGCCCCCGGACCGGGACGGCCCGAAACGCTCCCGCCGAGCGGCCCCGGCACGGTCCCCCCGGACCGCGCCGGGGAGACCGGCCCGGCGGTGGAGCCGGCCGGTACGACCGACGCACCGCCGTCCGGCCGGACACACGCACATGGCAGCGGCGCCGCACCCTCGCGCGCCACCGAGGCCGTCGGCGCGCTCATCCCGGGCCGCAGGCGCCAGGACCGGGCCGGCGACGAGAGCGAGCCCGCCGAAGCCGGACCCGAGCCGGAGGCGGGGGCGGGGGCGGGGGCGTCATTGTCCCCCCGTCGGCGCGCGCTGCGGATCGCGGCCGCAGTCACCGCCGTCCTCATCCTGGCGACGACCGCCTTCGGCTTCACCGGGCGCAGCGAGGTGTACGACGGCGTCCGGACGGTCGCCGCGCTCGAACCCGACACCGACGCGATCCTCGACGCCTCCGACCAGGCAGGCGACCGGAACGTGCTGGTCGTGGGCCTCCAGGCGGACCGCGCGGACGCACCCGACTCGGCCCGTACCGACACCGCGGTCCTCGTCCACCAACCGGCGGGCGGCGGGCAGGCCGTCTCGCTGTCCATACCCGCGACGCTCGAGGTCTCCCGGCCCCCGTGCCGGCGCTGGGACGCGGCCACCGGCACCTACGGCGAGACCGTCCCGGCCGAGTCCCGGACCGCCTTCGCCACCGCCCACGACATCGGCGGCCCGGCGTGCACCGTCGGCGTCGTCCAGCAGCTCACCGGCATCCCGCTGAGCGGGTTCGTCGCGTTCGACCTGGCCGGCGCCCCGGATCTGGTCGACTCGGTCGGTGGCATCGAGGTGTGCACCGAGCGGCCCGTCGTCGACCCGGTCCTCGGCCCCGTCGTCGAGGGCACCGGGAACGTCGCCCTCGACGGGTCGGCGGCAGTCCGGTTCGCCTCCGCGACCGGCGCCGCCGACAGCTCGCCCGCCAACCGGGTGCAGCGTCAGCAGCGGGTGCTCGGAGCAGCGCTCGGAACGGCGCTGTCGACGTCGTCGCTGCTCACCCCGGGTGCCCCCGGCCGCGCTGCGGAGGGCCTGACCGGTGCGCTCGTCGCGGACGGCGTCGACGCCGGCGAGATCCTCGCCATCGCCCGCGGTCTCGGCCGGGCCGGCGCCGCGGGCGACGGCAGCACCCCGCTCCACCTGCCGGTGCCCGTCTCCGAGGCCCCGAACACCCGCGGCCACCTGGACCTGGAGCGCAGCGACGCCCGCTCGCTGTTCTCCGCGATGCGCGAGCACGAGCCACTGCCCGAGTCCGCGACCGCGCCCGCCACCCGGTCCGCCACCGCGGCCGCCGCGGGCACCACCGTCGACCTGGTCGACGGGACCGGACGGCCGGGCGCGGTGGAGCAGGTCGCCGAGAACCTGCGCGCCCGCGGCTACGAGATCGGCGCGATCACCGCGGGCCCGCCCGCCGACCGGGCCGTCGTCCACTACTCGCCCGACAACACCGACGCCGCCGGGGCGCTGGTCGGCGCGCTGCCCGGTGCCCGCCCCGCGCCGGATCCGACCGGGAGCGGGCGCCTCGAGCTCGTGGTCGGTGCCGGCGACGGCGCGCCCGTACAGGCCGTTCCGGCGGCCGACGCCGACTGCTCCTGACCCGGACGTCGCCGACCGTTCATGACAGGTTCACCCGTTGAGGCTGCCCCGCGTCGTCTCCCGCTCTAGGCTCGGGGCATGCGCGACACGTACCAGGAGCAGCTGGACGAGCTGGCTTCCAGCCTGGCGGGGATGTGCGACGACGTCGCGCGCGCCATGCGGAACGCCACCCGTTCGCTGCTCGACGCCGACCTCCAGCTCGCCGAGCAGGTCATCTCCGAAGACATGAAGATCGACGACGTGCGCGCCTCGGCCGAGCACCAGGCATTCGGGCTGCTCGCGCTCCAGGCCCCGGTCGCCACCGACCTGCGGGTCGTCATCGCGGCGATCCACGGCGCCGGTGACATCGAGCGGATGGGCGACCTCGCCCTGCACGTCGCGCAGGCCGCCCGCCGGCGGCACCCGCAGTCGGTCGTGCCGGACGAGATCAAGCCCTACTTCACCGAGATGGGCACCGTCGGCGTGGCGCTCGCGGAGAAGGCGGGCCGGGTGATCCGCAGCCGTGACCTCGAGGCCGCCGTCGAGCTCGAGGCCGACGACGACGCCATGGACGACCTGCACAAGCACATGTTCACGGTGCTCATGGACAGCAACTGGACGCACGGGGTCTCTGCGGCCGTCGACGTCGCCCTGCTGGCCCGCTTCTACGAGCGTTACGCCGATCACGCCGTGGCCGTCGCCCGCCGGATCGTCTACGTCGTGACCGGCCAGATGCCGGGACCGCTGGCCGTCTGAGAGCAGCCCCTCGACGCGGGACCACCCTGTCGCGTTTGTTCGTGACACGGTGTGGGCACACCTGCCCCATGGAGCACGCGCAATGCGTCGTCACCGAGGTTGTGGGTGGCTCTGACGAGAGTGTCGAGGAGGCGATCCGGGACGGCATGGACCGGGCCGGTCGCACCCTCGAGTGGTTCGAGGTGACCGGCGTCCGCTCGACCGTCCTGGGTTCGGCCGATCGCTTCCAGGTCGATCTGCGGGTGGGGCTCCGGCAGGCGGCGTGAACCGCTCGCCCCACCGGACGGGTCACCACCTCCGGCCCGGGGTTCCCCGCGGTCCCGTTCTAAGGTCATCGCCATGCGCAGGGAAACACTCGACGACAACCTGACGCAGCTCCAGTCGATGCTGGACGAGATGGGCCCGCTGGTGGCGACCGCGTTCCGGCACGCCTCCGTGGCGCTGCTCGAGGACCGCCGCCGCCTCGCGGAGCAGGTCATCGCCCGTGACCCGATCATCGACGGGCACCGCGCCGCGGTCGAGCTGCTCGCCGTCGAGACCATGAACCTGCACCAGCCGATGGTGTCGCCGCTGCGGTCGGTCGTCACCGCGCTGCGCTGCTCGCAGCAGCTCGAGCGGATGGGCGACCTCGCGCGCCACATCGCCGAGTCCGTCGCCAGGGCCGGGGACCGCCCCGTGCTCCCGGAACAGGTCCGCCCGCACTTCGCCGACCTCGGCGCCCGGGTCGGTGCTCTGGGCGACAAGGCCGTCACCGTGCTCCGTACCCGCAACGTCGTGCTGGCCTGCGAGCTCGAAGGCGACGACGACGGGGTCGACTCCGTGCACCGGTCGCTGTTCGAGCTGATGTTCGGCCCGGACTGGACGGGTGGCATCGAGGCCGCGGTGGACGTCGCCCTGCTCGGCCGGTTCCACGAGCGCTACGCCGACCACTGCGTGCACCTGGCGAACCACATCATCTACGCCGTCACCGGCAGCACCGCGGACGAGGTGGCCCTGTAGACACCACGGTCCCGGCACCCGAGCGGGCACCGGGACCGTAAGAGACAGAACTCAGCGCCGAGGTTCGCTCCGCAAGCTCGCTCAGCCGAACCGGCCGGACACGTAGTCCTCGGTGGCCTTCTGCGTCGGCTGGGAGAAGATCGTCTTGGTCTCGTCGAGCTCGACCAGCTTGCCGGGCTTGCCGGTGCCCTCGATGTTGAAGAAGCCGGTGAAGTCGCTGACCCGCGCCGCCTGCTGCATGTTGTGGGTCACGATGACGATCGTGTAGTCGTCCTTCAGCTCGTTGATCAGGTCCTCGATCGCCAGGGTGGAGATCGGGTCCAGTGCCGAGCACGGCTCGTCCATCAGCAGCACGTCCGGCCGGACGGCGATCGCGCGGGCGATGCACAGCCGCTGCTGCTGACCGCCGGACAGGCCCGAGCCCGGCTTCTCGAGGCGGTCCTTGACCTCGTTCCACAGGTTCGCGCCGCGCAGCGAACGCTCGACGACGTCGTCGAACTCGGCCTTCGAGGCCTTCCGGTTGTTGAGCTTCATCCCCGCGATCACGTTGTCGTAGATCGACATCGTGGGGAACGGGTTCGGCCGCTGGAAGACCATCCCGATCTGCCTGCGGACACCGACCGGGTCGACGTTCGCGCCGTACAGGTCCTGGCCGTCGAGCTCGATCCGGCCCTCCACCCGGGCGCCGGGGATGTTCTCGTGCATCCGGTTGATCGACCGCAGGAAGGTCGACTTGCCGCAGCCGGACGGGCCGATGAGCGCGGTGACCGTCTTCGGCTTGATCGTCATGTTGACGCCCTCGACGGCGAGGAACGACCCGTAGTAGATGTTCAGGTCCTTGGCTTCGACACTCTTGCCCATGACGGGAATTCCTTCTATCGGGTCTTCGGGGCGAAATAGCGGGAGATCAGCCGGGCGACGACGTTGAGGATCATGACGATCAGCATCAGCACCAGCGCCGCGGTCCACGCACGGTCGAGGAAGGGGTCACGCGGCACGCCCGGCGTCGCGTACGAGTAGTACGAGAACACCGGCAGGGTCGCCATCCGGCCGTCGAACGGGTTGAGGTTCACCCCGGTCGCGAGACCGACCGTGACGAGCAGCGGCGCCGTTTCGCCGATGACGCGGGCGATGGCGAGCGTGATGCCGGTGGCGATTCCGCCGGCCGTGGTCGGGATGACGACCTTGACGATCGTCCGCCACTTGGGCACGCCGAGCGCGAACGCGGCCTCCCGCAGCTCGTTCGGAACGATCTTGAGCATCTCCTCGGTGGAGCGCACCACGATCGGGATCATCAGCACGGTCAGCGCGACCGCGCCGACGAAGCCGAACCGCACGCCCGGGCCGAGCAGCAGCGCGAACAACGCGTAGGCGAACAGACCCGCGACGATCGACGGGATGCCCGTCATGACGTCGACGAAGAAGGTGATCGCGCGGCCCAGCTTGGTGCCGTGGCCGTACTCGACCAGGTAGATCGCGGTCAGCACACCGACCGGGATCGACATGGCGGCCGCCAGCCCGGTGATGACCAGGGTGCCCTGGATCGCGTGCAGCGCCCCGCCGCCCTCACCGACGACGCCGCGCATCGAGTGGGTGAAGAAGGTGAGGTCGAACCGCGCCCAGCCCTGGGTGGCCACGGTCCAGAGCACCGAGATCAGCGGGATCATGGCGACCAGGAACGCACCGGTCACCAGTACCGTGACCAGCCGGTCGGACGCCTTGCGGGCGCCCTCGACGATCCGCGAGGTGGTGTAGGTGGCCCCCGTGTACACGACGGCGGTGAAGAAGGCCCACAGCCCGACGCCGGACCCCATGGCCGCGACGACGCCGGCCATGACCACGCCGGTGGCGGCCAGGATGCCGAGCGGGGCCCAGCGGGGCAGGGCGCCTTTACGGCGCAGGACCTCGGGCGTCGTCGTGGCGGGGGCCTCCAGGCCCGTTCCGGTCACGGGCGCCTCGGTCCCGGTGCTGGGGTGTTCGGTTCCGGTGGACATCTCAGTTCGCTCCGGAGAAGTCGCGGCGGCGCTCGACGATGTAGCGGGCGAGCATGTTGACCAGCAGGGTGATCACGAAGAGCACCAGGCCGGACGCGATGAGCACGTTGACCGTGATCCCGGAGGCCTCCGGGAACTGCAGTGCGATGTTCGCCGCGATCGTGGCCGGGTTCTCCGAGCTGACCAGGTTGACGGTGACGGCGCCGGAGACGGACAGGATCATCGCGACCGCCATCGTCTCGCCGAGCGCACGGCCGAGGCCGAGCATCGCGCCGGAGATGATGCCGGAGCGGCCGAACGGCAGGACGGCCATCCGGATCATCTCCCAGCGGGTCGCGCCGAGGGCCAGTGCGGCCTCCTCGTGCAGGCTCGGCGTCTGCAGGAACACCTCGCGGGCGACCGCGGTGATGATCGGGAGGATCATCACCGCCAGCACCAGGCCGACCACCAGCATCGTGCGGCCGGTCGTCGACGGGGGACCCGCGAACAGTGGGATCCAGCCCAGGTAGTCGGTCAGCCAGATGCTCAGCGGCACCGACAGCGGCGCCAGCGTCCACGCGCCCCACAGGCCGTAGACGATCGACGGCACCGCGGCCAGCAGGTCGACGATGTAGCTGAGTCCCTGGGCCAGCCGCCGCGGGGCGTAATGGCTGATGAACAGGGCCACCGCAACCGCCAGCGGCGTCGCCACCACGAGCGCGATCACGGCGCTGAGCAGCGTGCCGAAGATCAGCGGGGCGACGTAGACGGCGATCCCGCCCGGCAGCTCCTCCTCGGGAGCCGTGAACGCCGGGAACGCCTCGACGAGCAGGAAGGCCGCAACCCCGCCGAGGACGACGAGGATCGCGATCCCCGCACCTTTCGCGGAGCCGGCGAAGATCCGGTCACCGAGCTGGGTGACCGGCTTGGCGGCCTTCGGCTCGGGCTTGACTTCCGTGGTGGTCACAGTGATCCCTGGATGTGCGGACGTGCGCTGGGCAGGGCGTGGCAGACGCCGGGGAACCCCGGGCGGTCAGTCCATGATGAACACCGCCCGGGGCCCCTGGCTAGATGACGTACAACTCGATCGTTCTCCCTCAGCCGCCGGCCGCGATGCGGTCGATCACCGGGGTGATCTGGTTGCGGAGGTTCTCCGACAGCGGCGCGGAGCCGGCGGCCTGGGCCGCGGCCTGCTGACCGGCGTCGCTGACCACGTAGTTCAGGAACGCCTTGGCGACGTCGGCCTGTTCCTGGTCGGGGTAGGTCGGGCAGGCCATCAGGTAGGAGACCAGCACGACCGGGTAGGCACCACCGGCGGTGGTGCGGTTGAGGTCGTAGGCGAACGAGGTGTCGCCGTTCCCCTCGACCCGCTGCGACTCCTCGAGGATCTTCGCGGCGGCCTCGGCGGTCGGCGCGACGTTCTGGTCCCCGAGCTTGACGTTGGCCATGTTCAGGTCGCCGGCCTGGGAGGCGTCGGCGTAACCGATGGTGCCGTTGCCGGCGTTCACCGCGCCGACGACACCGGAGGTGCCCTGCGCGGCCTCGCCGCCCTGGATCGGCCAGTTGCCGTCGGCCTCGTGCGGCCAGGCCTGCGGTGCGGCCTCGCCCATGAACTCGGTCAGGTTCTCGGTGGTGCCCGACTCGTCGGAGCGGTGCACCGGGGTGATCGGAGCGGCCGGGAGCTGGACACCCGGGTTGTCGGCGACGATCGCCGGGTCGTTCCAGGTCGTGATCTGGCCGGCGAAGATGCCGGCGATGGTGGCCGGGGCCAGGTTCAGGTTGTCGACGCCGTCGAGCTTGTAGACGATCCCGATCGGCGAGACGTAGTTCGGGATCTCGATGACCGAGCCGCCACAGCGCTGCTGCGCCTGCTGCAGCTGCTCGTCCTTCAGGTAGGCGTCGGAACCGGCGAACTGGACGCCGCCCTCGATGAACTGGCTACGGCCACCGCCGGACCCGACGGGGTCGTAGTTCACGGTCGCACCCGGGTTGGCGTCACCGAAACCGGCGATCCACGCCTGCATCGCGGCCTGCTGGGAGCTGGCACCCGCACCGGAGATGGAGCCGGACGCACCCTGACCCTCGGCCTCGCCGCCGCCACCACCCTCGTTGGCAGCACCACAACCGGCCACGAACAGTGCACAGCTCGTCGCGATTCCGACGGCCGCCAGGCGCGCCCGGGGCGCGCGCCGCTTGGTCTTCACTGCAGGTTCCTCCGTGATCGGCTCGAGCCGCTTCGACGACGGCCCGGGGAGGCCGTCCGGAACCAGACGCTAGGAGCCGACATTGGCCGCAGACCCCACGGAACATGAACGTGGAATGAACAGGACCGCCGGGCGGGTGGATCCATGTCACACGATCGGCGGCCCATGATCACTACGCGGTGACCTGCGACGGGCTCAGCGGGCGTAGTTCACGTCGGCGGCGTGAACCGTGAACCCGAGCCGTTCGTACACGCCGACCGCGGGGCCGTTGTCCGCCTCGACGTAGAGCAGCACCGTGCCCAGACCGCGGTCGCGCAGGTGGTGCAGCCCGCCCAGGGTGAGTACCCGGCCCAGTCCGCGGCCGTGCGCGGCCGGGTCGACCCCGAGCACGTAGACCTCGCCCATCGCCGGCTCGTCGCCGGTGGCGGGATGCACCTTCGTCCAGTGGTAGCCCAGCAGCCGGCCGCTCTCGTCGGTGGCGAGCAGGAACCCCTCGGCGTCGAACCAGTCCTCGGCCTGCCGGGCGGCGAGCTCACGCCCGGTCCAGCCCCCCTGCTCGGGGTGCCAGTCGAAGGCGGCGTTGTTGACCCGCAGGAACTCCTCGTCATCGGAGCCCGGCTCGAACGAACGCAGCGTGATCCCGTCCGGTACGTGCAGGTCGGGCAGCGGGTCGGTCAGCGGACGGCGCATCTGCCAGAGCACCCGGTCGCGCCGGTAGCCGCGGCGCTCGGCGAGCGCCTTCGCGGCGTCGAGATCGCCGTGCGCCCACACGTGCGGGTCCGCGGTCAGTCCCTCCAGGGCCCCGACCAGGGCCGACCCCAGCCCGCGCCGGCGCTCCTGCGGGTGCACGGCCAGCTCTGCGTACTCACCGTCGAGCTGGGCGTAGCCGCCGACGGCGCGACCGGTCCCGGGCACGACGACGTGGTGCACACCGTCACGAGCCCCGCCGGCGCGCAGGGTGAGCAGGAACTGCTCGGAGAACGGATCGGCGCCGTCGCCCGCACCGGCCGCGGCCAGCAGGTCGTGCACCGCGGAGGTGGTGTCGGTGTCCAGTTCGGTCAGCACCTGCGGATCCACGGACAGGACCCTAACGCTCCGGTGCCGCTCTCAGCGTGGCGAGAGCGTGCTCCGCCCCGGACGGGTGGGCCCGGCGGCACCCGGCAGACGGCGGCCGGAGGGCTCGGGGCCGGCATCGGTGTCCGGGGCCGGCGGGGCCTTCAACCCGCCCCGGGCGGGCCGGACGAACTTGTAGCCGACGTTGCGCACGGTGCCGATCATCTGTTCGTGCTCACCGCCGAGCTTGGCACGCAGCCGTCGCACGTGGACGTCGACGGTGCGGGTGCCACCGAAGAAGTCGTACCCCCAGACCTCCTGCAGCAGCTGGGCCCGGGTGAACACCCGCCCCGCGTGCTGGGCGAGGTACTTGAGCAGCTCGAACTCCTTGTAAGTGAGTTCCAGCAGCCGGCCCTTGAGCCGCGCCGAGTACGTGGCCTCGTCGATCACCAGCTCGCCGAGGACCAGCGCGCCACCACCGGATGCGGACTCCGCGCCCGGCCGGGAACGGAGCAGGCGCAGGCGGGCGTCCACCTCGGCCGGCCCGGTGCTCGGCAGGAGGATCTCGTCCACCACCCACTCACCGGAGACGGCGACCAGACCCCCCTCGGTGAGGACGGCGACGACCGGCACGTCGGTCCCCGTGCTGCCGAGCAACCGGCACAGGCTCCGGGCGGCCACCAGGTCGCTGCGGGCGTCGACGAGGACCGCGTCGTGCGGGCCCGCGTCGAGCAGCGCAGCCACCTCGGGGGGAGCGGTCCGCACGCCGTGTGGCAGCAGGGACAGGGCGGGCAGCACCGTGGCCGCATCCGGAGCCGTGGTCAACAGGAGCAGTTCCATGGACTCCTCCTCTCGCGATAGACGGACGATACCGTCGCGTCACCTGCTGGTCAGCACGACCGCGACCGGTCTCACGCCGGAAATCCGGATCGGTTCACCGGGCGGGTGCCGCTCGCGGCCCGGCGTTCCGGGTCGGCCGGGGCCGCCCGACGGCCCGTCCCGCGGGCTCACTACCGTCGGAGAGGTTCCCGTCCCGGCCCCTGGGAGGCGTCGCTCGTGGGAGGCCCTGACCGTCCCGGCAACGATCGTTCCGGTAGCGATCGTCGCGGCGCCGTGACCCGGGTGGTCGCCGCCGTGCTGGCCGCCGTGGCCGTGTTCGTCCTGGCCGACCTCGGCACCGCCGCGGCCGCGGAGTCCGGGATCTCGCGCCAGATGCGCGACCGGCTCGACCTGCCCGAGGACCCCGCCGTCCGGGTGCACGGCCTGTCCTTCCTCGCCCAGGCCGTGACCGGCCGCTACGAGCAGGTCGAGGTCTCGATGACCCGGATGCCGATCGGACCGTTGCGCACCCCTGAGATCCAGGTGCAGCTCCACGGCGTGCGCGCGCAGCTGTCGGACCTGGTCGGCTCCGGTCCCGCCCGGTTCCGGGCGGCCGCCGCAGAGGGCGTCGTGCGGATCGGGCCGATGGACGTGCGACGGCTGGTCGTCGCGGCAGGCGGACCCGCCGGCGAGGTGGCGCACCTGACCGTCGAGGAGGTCGACGCGAACGCGATCGACACGGTGATCCGGTCCGGTGGGGATCCGACGCTGCGCGGCCTCGACCCCCGCACGGCGGCCCGGTTCGTCGCCGAGATGCCGGTCGACGGGGACGACACCCGGGTCGCGGTGCTGACCTCGCTGCTCGTCTCGGACGGGAAGCTGCGGATCGTCCCGCTCGACGTGCGGGAGGACGACACGCAGGCGCCCGTCCCGGACGCGGTGCGCGACTCGCTGATGCGGGCGATGGCGGTGGAGCTGGATCTGGGGACGCTGCCGCTCGGCATCACGCCGACGCAGGCGTCGGTCCCGGAGTTCAACGTCCTGGAGATCTCCGGCGCGGTCCGTGACCTGAGCATCGGCGAGGGTGCGGGCAGCGCCCTGTCCACCGACTGACAGGTGCGCACAGCGGCGGGGGTCGGCTACTGTCGCGAGCGTGAACTGGCCGCTGACCCGACGCCGCGCGGTGGATCTGTGCCGTCTGGCCGGCTGCCTCTGTCCGGCCTCCTGAGCCGCGTGCCCTGAGCCGCGCGTCCCACGGACGCCCGGTCTACCAGGAGCACCCCCGGTCCGGCACGGACCTCGGATCCGTGCGCACCGAACCACTGCTCGATCCCCGCGGGAACCCGGTTCTCCGCCGCTCTCACCACCGTCGTCCCGACGGTGGTGCGCAGCAGCGACACCGGTGCCCCGCGTTCCTGACACGCCACTTCAGCACACTTCGGGAGACATCGAACATGAGCCGCGAGGACGTCCTCGTCACCGCCGACTGGGCGGAAGAGAACCTGGAGACCGACGGGGTGGTGTTCCTCGAGGTCGACGAGGACACCACCGCCTACGACGGGGGCCACCTCCCCCGCGCGGTCAAGGTGAACTGGACCGACGAGCTGCAGGACCCGGTCCGCCGCGACATCGTCACCCAGGAGCAGTTCGAGCAGCTGCTCTCGGCCAAGGGCGTGGGCAACGACGACCTGGTCGTGCTCTACGGCGGCAACAACAACTGGTTCGCCGCCTACGCCTACTGGGAGTTCAAGCTCTACGGCCACGACAAGGTCGTGCTGCTCGACGGTGGCCGCAAGAAGTGGGAGCTCGACGGCCGGACCCTGACCACCGACGTCAAGGACCGCCCCGAGACCTCCTACACCGCCAAGGCGGCCGACACCTCGATCCGCGCCTTCCGCGACGAGGTCGTCGACGCGATCGGCGCCAAGAACCTGGTCGACGTCCGGTCGCCCGACGAGTTCTCCGGCAAGATCCTGGCCCCGGCCCACCTGCCGCAGGAGCAGTCGCAGCGCCCGGGCCACATCCCGTCGGCGATCAACATCCCGTGGTCCAAGGCGGCCAACGAGGACGGCACGTTCAAGTCGAACGACGAGCTGGCGGCGCTCTACGCCGACGCCGGTTTCGACCGCTCGAAGCCGACCATCGCCTACTGCCGCATCGGCGAGCGCTCGAGCCACACCTGGGTGGTGCTGCGCGAGCTGCTGGGCCACACCGACGTCAAGAACTACGACGGCAGCTGGACCGAGTACGGCTCGCTGATCGGCGTGCCGATCGAGCTGGGAGCGAAGTAGGCATGTGCGGAGCACCTGACCAGTCCCTGACCCTGCCCCCGAGCACGGACCTCTCCAAGGAGACCGTGCTGGCCGGGCGCGTCGTCGCCGGCGGCGACCCGGTCGGCGGGGCGTTCGTGCGCCTGCTGGACGGCACCGGCGAGTTCACCGCGGAGGTCGTCTCCTCGGCCTCGGGTGACTTCCGGTTCTTCGCCGCCCCCGGCACCTGGACCGTCCGGGCGCTGTCGCGCTCGGGCAACGGCCAGTCCGAGCTCGTCGCGGACGGACCGGGCCTGCACCAGGCGGAGATCACCGTCGCCTGAGCTCGCGATGGCGCGAGACAGCACCGTCGCCTGAGTTCGCTCGTGTTACGGACCGCCGCCCCCGGACCTCGTTGTCCGGGGGCGGCGTCCGTCGTGGACCACGGGTGACCGTCAGTCGCCCGTGTCCGCGTCCGTCGCGAGCAGCAGCTCGCGGACCTGCCGGTAGATCTCCCGGTACCGCTCGACGGCGGCCGGGCGCTCGTCCCGCTCGAGCAGGGCCAGCACCGCGCGGTACCCCTCGACCCACACCGTCCACATCCGGTCGTCGTGCTGCAGGGCCAGGGTCCGCTGGGTCCGGGTGACCGTCAGGTCGACGTGGGTCTGCAGCTCGCGGTTGCCGCTCGCCAGGATCATGATCGTGCTGAAGTCCGCGCCGGCCGCGTAGGCGACCGTCATGTCCTTGCGGCTCAGCGCCTCCTCGAACTCCACCAGCCGCGTCCGCAGCCGGTCGAGGTGCTCGTCGGTGAGGTTGTCGATCCCCCACTCCACCCCCGCGCAGGCGAGCACACCCATCACGTCGTTCAGCTCGACCGCGTTCTTCGTGGTGACGACGGCGACCCGGCGGACCCGGTTGGGGGCCACGTCGACCAGCCCTTCCGCGATCAGCTGCGCGATCGCCTCCCGGACCGGGGTGATGCTCACCCCGAGCCGCTGGGCCAGCTGCCCGTCCTTGATCACCATTCCGGGCGGCAGCCGGCCGGTGACGATCTCCGAACGCAACTGCCGACCGATCGCCTCACGGCGGGTCGGCGGAACCGAGTACGTCACACGGCCGATCCTTCCCTTCCCGACCGGGCGCTGTCACGGGTGGGGTGGCACTCACCCACCCCACCCGCGGCGCGCACTCCGATCAGCTCGCGCTGCTCAGTACCCGCTCCTCCAGCCGGAATCCCTCGTAGCCGTTCGCCGCGATCGCGTCGCAGCGTTCCCGGTAGGCACCGACCCCACCGATGTAGGCCATGAACATCCTCGGTTTGCCCGGCACGTTGGAGCCCATGTACCAGGAGTCGGCCGTCGGGTAGAGCGTCATGTTCCCGACCTCCTCCACGTGCTCCGCCCACTCGTCCTCGGCCTCGGTGGTCGCCTCGATCGTCGCGATACCGCGCTCGCGCAGCTCCACGATGCAGTCGGTGATCCACTCCACGTGCTGCTCGATCGAGACGACCATGTTCGACAGCACCGACGGGCTGGACGGCCCGGTGATGGTGAACAGGTTGGGGAAACCGGAGACCGCGAGACCGAGGTAGGTCCGCGGGCCCTCCGCCCACTTCTCCCGCAGCAGGACACCGCCCCGGCCGCGGATGTCGATCGCGTTCAACGCACCGGTCATCGCGTCGAACCCGGTGGCGAACACGAGTACGTCGAACTCGTAGTCCCGTTCGGAGGTCCGCAGACCACGCTCGGTCGCCTCTGCCAGCGGCGTCTTCCGCAGGTCCACCAGGTGGACGTGCGGCTCGTTGAACGTCTCGTAGTAGCCGGTGTCGAGGCAGGGACGCTTGGTACCGAACGGGTAGCTGCGCGGACTCAGCGTCTCCGCGATGTCCGGGTCGGTGACCCGCTCGCGGATCTTCTGCCGGACGAACTCGGCGGCGGTGTCGTTGGCGGCGGCGTCGGCCAGTGTGTCGGTGTAGCCGGCCAGGATGGAGACCAGCGTCCCCTCCTGCCAGCCCGCCTCGTACTTGGCGTTCCGCTCGGCCTCGGAGACCGCGAGCGCCGACTCGGTGGCCTCCGGGACCGGTACCCCGAACCCGGAGGTCCGCTGCTTCTCCCGCCACTGCCGGTACTCCGCCTTCATGGCGTCGATCTCGGACGGCTCCAGCGGCCGGTTGCGGGCGGCGAGCGAGTACGCCGGGGTGCGCTGGAAGACGGTGAGCTCGGCGGCCTGCGCCGCGATGATCGGGATCGACTGCACGCCCGAGGACCCGGTACCCACCAGCCCCACCCGCATGCCGGTGAAGTCCACGCCCTCGTGTGGCCAGTGCGCGGTGTGGTAGGTCGGTCCCTGGAAACGCTCCCGGCCCGGGATGTCGATGTCCTTGGAGCGGGACAGGCAGCCGGTCGCCATGATCAGGTACTGGGCGTCCACCGTCTCGCCGCTGTCGGTGTCGACCCGCCAGCGGCCGGTGGAGTCGTCGTAGACCGTCGACACGACCCGGGTCCGGAACGTGACGTCCTTACGCAGGTCGAAGCGGTCGGCCACGTGGCTGACGTAGCGCAGGATCTCCGGCTGGGCGGGGTAGCGCTCGGTCCACTCCCACTCCTGCTCCAGTTCCGGGGAGAAGGAGTACGAGTAGGACAGGCTCTCCACGTCGCAGCGGGCTCCGGGGTACCGGTTCCAGTACCAGGTGCCGCCGACGTCGTCCCCGGTCTCGAACACCCGGGTGCTGAGCCCGAGCTCACGGAGCCGGTAGAGCTGGTAGAGGCCTGCGATGCCCGCGCCGACGATCACCGCGTCGACTGTTCGATCGTTGGTCATTCCGTGGTCCCTTCTGACGTGCGCCGTTGCATGTAGGGGGGAACGGGTTCGGGTCGGGGTCAGGCCGGCTGGTTGTGTTCGGCCAGGTGCCGGTCGATCTGTTCCGCGGCGTACTCCAGGCCCGCCGCGGCGCCGGGCAGCACGTTGACCATGGTGAAGAAGCCGTGCATCTGCCCGTCGAACCGGCGGCTCTGGACCGGCACCCCGGCCGCACGCAGCTTCTCCGCGTACGCCTCCCCCTCGTCGCACAGCACGTCGTGCTCGGCGGTGAGCACGACCGCCGGGGGGAGCCCGGACAGGTCGGAGGCCTGCAGCGGCGACACCTCGGGCTGCTGCCGGGCCGCGCGGTCCGGTACGTAGTGGTCCCAGAACCAGACCATCGAGTCCCGGCTCAGCATCAGCTGGTTGGCCGGGTCGCTGTAGCTGGCGTTGTCCAGGTCGGCATCGGTGACCGGGTAGATCAGCACCTGCAGTGCGATCGCCGGGCCGTTCTCCGCCTTGGCCCGCTGGGCCATGATCGCGGCGAGGTTGCCGCCCGCACTGTCCCCGCTGACGATCAGCGGCAACGCCAGGCCCTGCTCCTCGAGATGCCGGACGGTCCACAGCAGGGCCGCCCAGGAGTCCTCCACCGCGGTCGGGTAGCGGTGCTCGGGAGCGAGCCGGTAGTCGACCAGGACGACGGCGGCGCCGGTCCGTTCGACCATCTTCCGCGCCAGGGTGTCCGTCTCGTCCCGCGAGCCGATCACCCAGCCGCCACCGTGGTAATAGACGATCACCGCCCGCGGGTTCTCCGGCGCGAGGATCCGCACCGGAACACTCCCGCCTGCCACCGGGACGGTCTCGTCGACCACCCGGGCGACGTCGGGCCCGGGCCCGTACATGTCGCGCAGGGCACCGCCGAGACCGCGGGCCTCCTCCGGGGTCATCTCATGGAGCGGCTTCATACCGCTCTCCGCCATCTGGGCCAGGAAGCCCGCTGTCGCGTCGTCGAGCGCCATCGAATCACCTCGTCGTGATCGGGAGGGGGGGCGTTCCGCGCACACCGGCCTGATCGGAACGCCGGGATCGAGCGGTGTCACCGTAGAACAGCGAGTGAGTCGTTCATTACACCCGAACGAGTGAACAATGCATTCTGCATCGTGCGCAGGGGGTGACGATGCCTCGGCCGCACGGATTTCGGCGCTGCGACTATGCTGGCGCGCCGTGCACTGGTTCTCCACCGGGCTGCTGATCGCCCTCTCCGCGGGAACCGCCGGCTGGGCCGGCTGGCTGCTCCGGCGCCTGTTCGTCGTCGAGCCCGCCGCGGCCTCCGCCGACCCCGGGCGTTCCGAGCCGGACGACCCCGACGACCACAGCGAGGAGCAGCATCCGTGACCGACTCCGACGACGAGCAGCTGCGGACCACGATCACCGGGCCGGAGAACGCGGCACCGGACTCACCGCAGCGCAACCGACCGCAGTGGGCCGACCTGCCGGTCACCGACGACACCGCCAACCTCCGTCAGGGACCCGACCTCGACGACCGTTGCCTGGGCGTGCTGCCCCTGGTGGGCGTCTGGCGGGGCGACGGGGAGATCGTCGACCCGGCGGTGGCCGGTGCCCGGCCGTTCGGCCAGCAGCTGACCTTCGCCCACGACGGGCGACCGTTCCTGACCTTCGAGGCCCGGTCCTGGCTGCTCGGCCCGGACGGCGAGATCGGCGAGCAGCTCGAACGGGAGACCGGCTTCTGGCGCCCGCAGGAGGACGGCTCGCTGGAGGTCGTGATCGCCACCAGCAGCGGGCTGGCCGAGGTCTTCTACGGCCCCAAGGGCGACATGCGCTCCTGGCAGATCGAGACCGACGCGGTCGCCCGCACCGCGACGGCCCGGGCCACGGTCGCCTCGAAGCGGCTCTACGGCCTGGTCAACCAGGGCGACCTGGCCTACGTCGACGAGCGCGCGATGGACGGCGGCGAGATGGCCCCCTACATGTCGGCCGTGCTGCGGCGCGTCGTCGGCTGAGCAGCCCGGAGTGGTCGACACCGTGCCGCGTCCGTGCGGGAGCCGGGCGCTGCTGTTCGAGGTGGGTTCCGCGGCCGAGGTGGCGGCGATCGTGTCCGCCGTGCGCGCGGCGGAGCTGCCCGAGGTGACCGAGCTGGTCCCCGCGGCCCGCACCGTGCTGGTCGAGGTGGCCTCCGGCGCCTCGCTGGACCGGGTGCGCGATGCCGCCCGGTCCGCCGATCCGGCGGCGGGCAGGGCCGGAACGGGCACTCTGCACACGATCCCGGTGACCTACGACGGCGCGGACCTCGAACTGGTCGCCCGCACCGCCGGGATCTCCCCCGAGGAGGTCGTGAACCTGCACAGCGGCGCCGAGTACGGCGTGGACTTCTGCGGGTTCGCCCCCGGCTTCGGCTACCTGTCCGGGCTGCCCGAACCGCTGCGCCAGCCGCGCCTGGAGAGCTCCCGCACCGCGGTGCCCGCCGGCTCGGTCGGGATCGCCGACGTCTACAGCTGCGTCTACCCGCGCCGGTCCCCGGGCGGCTGGCGGCTGATCGGGCACACCGACGTCGTCCTGTTCGACCCGGGGGCCGAGTCGCCCTCGCTGTTCACCCCGGGCGACCGGGTGCGGTTCGAGGTCCGGTGAGCGGGGCGCTACTGGTGCTGCGGGCCGGGCCGCAGGCGCTGGTCACCGACCGGGGGCGACCGGGCAACGCGCACCTGGGCGTGCCGCCGTCCGGTGCGCTCGACCGCCCCGCGTACGAGCTGGGGAACCGGCTCGTCGGCAACGACGACGGTGCCGCCGGGCTGGAGCTGCTCGGCGGCGGCCTGCGGGCGCGGGCCCGCGGCGGCTGCGTGGTCGCCGTGACGGGCGCACCCGCGCCGGTGGCGGTGGACGGCCGTCCTGCGGCCTCGCACGCCGCCCTGTACGTCCCGGACGGCGCGACCCTGCAGATCGGGACGCCGGTCGGTGGCCTGCGCGTGTACCTCGCCGTCGCAGGCGGTCTGGCGGTCGAGGCCGCACTGGGCAGCCGGAGCACCGACCTGCTGTCCGGGCTCGGTCCTGCCCCGGTCGCCGACGGCACCGAGCTGCCGGTGGGTGCCCGGCCCGGCACACCGCCCGAGCCGGGGCCGGTGCCGGTCTCGGTCCCCGCCGCAACGGTGCGCCTGCGGGTCCGGCTCGGTCCCCGTGACGACTGGTTCACCGCACCGCGGTCCGCGCTGGCCGATCCGGGGTGGACGGTGACACCGGACGGGAACCGGATCGGGCTGCGGCTCGACGGCCCACCGCCCGAACGGCATCCGGACACGCGGGACCGGGAGCTTCCCAGCGAGGGCATGGTCACCGGAGCCGTGCAGGCTCCGCCGGACGGGCCGCCGGTGGTGTTCCTCGCCGACCACCCGACGACGGGGGGCTACCCGGTGATCGCGGTGGTCGAGCCCGCGGACCTGCCGGTACTCGCCCAGGCGACGCCCGGGACCCGGGTGCGCTTCACCGTGCTGGGCTGATCACCCCCGGCCGGCGTCCTCACCGTCCAGGATGGTCCGGACGTCCGCGGTCGCCATGCCCGCCAACCGTCCGATCTGGACCGGGTCGAGGCCGCAGTCGTTCAGGTGCCGCACCGCCCCGGCGAGGTCCTCACGGCGGCGGCGCAGCACGTCACCGAGCTGCTCGATCCGTTCCCGGGAGTCGTCCAGCCGCCGGGCGGCGTCGAGCGCCCGGGCCGGGTCGGCGAGCAGCACACCCAGCAGGCGGTCCCGCACGTCGCTCTCCGCAGCCGGGGTGGACGGCGCGGACGGCACCACCGCGAGCGGCAGCTCCTGCTGCTCACCGGTCGACGGGTCGGCCCCCTCGGTCTCGGCGTGGAGCATCCGTGCCCGGCGCACCGCTCGCGCGGCCAGCGCCTGCTGCACGGCGCGGGACACCGGCTCCGGGCTGATCGGCGCCACCGGTCCGCCCGGCGCGGGCGGGGCCTCTGCAGCCGTGCGCGCGACGTCGTCGTCCGCGCCGGTGTCCGCGCCGGTGTCCGGGGGGCCGCCGACCGCGCCCTCGTCGCCGCTGGGCAGATCCTCGCGGGCCGGGACCGTGCGCTCGGCCGACCACGGCGGAAGCGGACCGACGATCTCGCTGCGGTCTGCTGCCGGGGCGTCGGGGGCGGAACCGTCGACGACCTGGCTGCCGGAGGCGGGGCGCGCAGGCTCCGCGCCGGGGCCTTCCGCCTGCGCGGGTGCGGGCTCCGGGTCTCCGGTGCGCAGTGCCTCTCGGGGGGCGCTGCTCGGGGCTCCGGTGCGGGCGGGTCCGGAGTCGACATCGGCGTCGGCGTCGGGGCCCGGACCGGGACCGACCACGTCGGATCGCCCGGCGCCGAACCGTGGGGCTTGTGGCTTCACGAGGTCGGGTCGATCGGGGTGCTCAGGGTTGCGGGCCGTCGGACTCGGCGTCGTGGCGCTCGGGTTCGCGGCGCCCGCGGAAGCGACGTCCGGGTCCACGAGGTACGGGGTTGCGGCGTTCAGATTTCCGGCGTCCCGGTTGCCGGTACCCCGGTTGCCGGTATCCGGGTTCCCGGCATCTGGGTGCACGACATCTGGGTGCACGGCATCCGAGTGCACGGCATCCGAGTGCACGGCATCCGAGTGCACGGCATCCGAGTGCGCGGCCCCCGGGTGCGCTGGAAGCCGGGGCACGGCGTACGGGTTCGCCGCGTGTGAGGGCACGGCGTCTGAGGGCGTGGCGTCCGGGAACGCCGCGTATCGGTTCGCGGCGTAGGGGTTCGCGACATCCCCGGCCCCGGAGTGCGGGTCGGTGGATTCAGCGGACGCGGAGTACGGGTTCGCGGCATCCGCGGACACGGCGCCCGCCTCCGGAGCACCCCGGTTCGCAGAGCTTCGAGCCCCGGCGCCGCCCGGGGGTGTGGTGTCCGGGGCAGCGGTCCGACCGGCCGCATCGCTGTCCGGCCCGCCCCTCCCGGCGGTCCCCGCGGCAGCGAGCCCGGCGGCGGCAACGCCTGCAGCTGCTCCAGCAGCCACCACCCCGGTAGCGGTCGTTCCCGCAGCAGTCGTTCCCTCACCGGTCGTGTCCGCACCAGCTGCCCCGGCACCGCTCGGTCCGGCGCCAGCGGTTTCGGCACCGCTCGGTCCGGCGCCAGTCGTTGCGGCACCGGTCGTTCCGGCGGCAGTCGTTGCGGCGCCCGTCGTTCCGGCGGCGGTCGCTCCAGCACTGGTCGTACCGGCGGCAGTCGCTGCGGCACCGGACGTTCCCGTGGCGGTCGTTCCGGCCGCAGTCGTTCCGGCCGCAGTCGTTCCGGCCGCAGTCATTCCAAGACCCGTTGTCTCAGCCCCGGCCGGTCCCGCCGCCGCCGTTCCACCCTCGGCCGTCCCGGGTTCGGTCGCCCCACCGGCATCCCCCTGCACCCGGCGCGCGTCGACCGGCCCGCCCGCGGCACCATCGGGTGTGCCGGGAGGCTCGGAGCGGACTTCCGGGGTCGTGACCGGGTCGCGGCCGATCTCGGGCTCTGCGGCCTCGTCCCGTTTCGACGCGGCACCGCCCTTCCGGGCACCCCGTCCGAAGCGCGGAGCGGCCGGGTAGCGGACAGGCCGTGCGGTGGACTCGGTGTCGTCCGGTGCCGGACGCGGCCGACGCCGGCTTCCCGCCGGCTCCTCCCGGGTACGGGCGAGCGTCGTGCCGTCCGGCCGCTCATCGGACGGTGCACGGAGGTCTGCGGGTGCGGCGTCGGCCTCGCGGACCGCGTGGCGCCCCACCGTGTCCGGGGCCGGGGCCGGGGCCGGGGCCGTGTCCTGGGTCGGGACCGTGTCCTGGGCCGGGCTGGCGGCGGCGGTCACCGGGCGCGCGTCGGACGGGACGGGGAGGCCGGGGAGCGGGCCGGTGTCGGCGACGCGCGCGGCGACGACGTCCGCGACCGTCCGGGGCCGCGCCGGGCCGGGCGGGTCGGCAGGCCCGCCGGCCGCCTCACCGGTCCAGTCCTCCGAACACGGCTGCGGCCGACCGGACATGTCGGGCGGCGCGACGGGCAGGGGGTCGAGCGCCGGGGCCCGGCGGGCCCGCCGGACACCCCACAGGACCAGGACCGCCAGCACGCCGGCACCCACCACCGCCGCGAGGGCGAGGGGCGGGACCGTGAACGAGCCGAGCTGCATGGGCCCGGACCTTATGACGGTCGGAGCCCCCGCGCGTGCAACCTCAGCTGCTGCGCGTCCCGGTCGACGGCTGCGCGGCGCTCGGTCGCTCCGTGCCGGACGAGCCGCTGCCGGAGCCGTTCGCACCGTTCGATCGGCCGTTCGCGGAACCGCTCCCGGACGCGTCCGCGGAGTCGGATCCGCCGGTACGACCGCCCTGACCGTTGCCGGTCTGACCGGGACCGTTGCGCTGGCCGCCCGCACCGCTCTGGGGGGAGGCGCGCCCGGCTGCGGGGTTCGCGGTCGTCGGCGGGTCCGCCTCGGTCGCGGGCTGGGCCGCCGAACTCTTCTCGTCCCCGTCCGACGGCTTCTGTGAACCATCCGATGGGGTGTCACCGGAACGGCGGACGGCACCGACCGCTACCGTCCGTTCGGCGTCCTCATCGGACTTGTGGACCGGGTCCTGGCGTGGCACCGCGGACGTCGCGGGCTCCGGTGGGCGCGGTGCCGACGCCGGCCGGAAGAGCTCCGCCGGCTCCGGCTCGTCGCCGCCCGGGCGGACCGCGGTGGTCCGCTCGACGTCCTGCACACCCCGCTGCGCCTGGCTGCCCGGTGCGGGACCGGGTCGCGGCGCGGGGGACGGCCGGGGCCCCGGCCCCGGCCGCGGACCCGGCTGACCGGGCCGCCCCGGGTCCGCCTGGGCCTGCTGACCGGACGGCGTGCCCTGTCCCTGGTCGTTCTTGGATCCGCCGTGCGGGGCACCGCCGGGACGCGACTGCTGGCCGGAGTCCTGACGTGCCCGGCCGGACTCGGCCCGGCCGTTCTGCGATCCGCTCGGACCGGCCTGCGCAGTGGCGGAGCCATCCTGCTGACCGGCAGAACCACCCTGCTGCTGACCGGCGGAGCCGCCCGACCCGCTCTGCGGACCGGCGGGACCGTTCGTACCGCCCTGCTGACCTGCCGGGCCACTCGAGCTGCCCGAACCGGCCGCGCTACTCGGACCTGCCGGGCCGTTCGGGCTGCCGGAGCCGACCGGGCTGCTCGGAGCTGCCGGGCTACTCGAGCCTGCTGGGCCGCTCGGACCGCCCGAGGCCGCTGTGCCGCTGGAGCCGGCTGGGCGGCTGGACCCGGCCGCGCTGCTCGAGCCGGCCTCGTTGCTCTGCTTACCCGCCGAGCCGCTCCGGCCGCCCGGCTGACCGGCCGGGCCGCCGTGGCCGTCCTGCCGCCCCTCCGGGCTGCTCGGGCCGTTCGGCTGACCGGTCGAACCCTTCGGACCACTCGCACCACTCGACGGACCGGCTGACCCGCCGGGACCGCTCGGTCCGCCCAGCTGACCCGTCGGAACGTTCGGCCGACCGGAGCCGGACACCGGCTTGGCCGGGCCCGGCTGGCCGGGCTTCGGCTGCCCTGAGCCGGGCTGCCCTGAAGCGGGTTGCCCTGAAGCAGGCTGTGCCGAGCCGGGCTGTGCCGAGCCGGCCTGTGCTGGGCCGGGCTGTGCTGGGCCGGGCCGTACCGAACCGAGCTGTACCGGAGCGGGCTTGCCGCCCTCCGGTCGCCCGGATCCCTGCGGCCCGCCCGTCCCCTGTGCCGGGGACCGCTCGGCCGAGCCGGACGCCGGCGCACCGGATCCGACGGGCTCCGACTGCGATCCGGCCGGCTGCGCGGACGGTCCCGGCACCGGACGTGCACCGTGCGGACCGGCAGGACGCTGCGCGGGACCATCGAGCCGACCGCCCTGCGGGGCCGCTGCACCCTGCTGTCCGCCCTGCCCCTGCTGTCCACCCGGTCCCGGCTGCCCACCCGGTCCCGGCTGCGGGCGCGGGCCGGGACGCGGCGCGGAGCCGGAGTCACCCTGCCCGGGTGCGCCGGCCGGACGGGCACCGTCCGCCGCAGCGGTCTCGTAGCGTCCGGGGTCCGCGGAGGCACCGCTGCCCTGCTTCGCGCCCTCGGCGCGGAGCTCGTCGCGGCGCCGGGTCAGCTCCCCGACCTCGGTACGGAGCTTGTCACCGTGCTCGCGGGCCCGATCGGCGTCCGCCCGGGCCCGGTCGACCTGCTTGCGGGCCTCGGCGGTGACGCGCTCCGCATCCGCCTTCGCCTTGGACCGGATCTCCTCGGCCTCCTCCTCCGCCTTCTGCAGGATCGCCTGCATCCGGTCGGAGAAGTTGTCGACGGCACCGTGCCGGTCGGAGTCCTGCGGTCCCGGCCCCTGAGGTGGTCCAGGGCGCGGGCCCGGACGCGGCGGCCCGGGCGGCGGACCACCGGGGGCCCCCTGTGGAGCGGCGAAACCACCGGGCGGCGAGGCCGGCATCGGCGGCGGTATCGGCCGGTTCCGCAGCGCTTCGACGTCCGCCCGCATCCGGCTCATCACCCGCTGCATCTGGACCACGTGCTCGTCCACCTGCTTGCGGTCGTATCCGCGGAGTACGACGTCGAACCGCGGGGAACCGCCCGGGCGGTCCGCCCCGTCTGCCGTCATCGCCTCTCCTCACACAGGTCGTCCGGCATTGCGCAGGGCCCTCGCACCCGGGCACACCCGGCTCGATCCCCACGGACAGAGTAGCCGCGGGTGCGCCGTCGCGGCGAACGCCGCGACGCGTGGAGGTCCCCCACCGGCGTGGCGGCTCCCTCGACCGACGATCACGTGACACGATGTGCGGCTACCGTTCGCGCGTCTGCGACCCTACCGGGCCGTACCGAATACCATCGGCTGCGTGGACACCTCGCTGAAGGGCACGCTGCACAAGCGCGGTCTGCGGATGACGCCGCAACGTCAGCTGGTGCTGGACGCGGTGCGCGAACTGGGGCACGCGACGCCCGAGCAGGTGTGCACCCGTGTGCAGGCCACCGCACCCGCCGTCAACATCACGACCGTCTACCGGACGCTGGACCTGCTCGAGGATCTCGGGCTCGTCCGGCACGCCCATCTCGGACACGGCGCCCCGACCTACTCCGAACACCGGCACCGGCACCTGCACCTGGTCTGCCACCGCTGCGGAGGAGTGGACGAGGCCCCGGCCGAGCTGCTGACCGATGTGGCGAGACGCACGCTCGCCGAGCTGGGTTTCCAGCTGGACTCGACACACGTGGCGCTGTCGGGCACCTGCGCGGACTGTGCAGGCGAGCCCGACGACCAGAACGACACCCAGAACGACGATGCGGACCCCGCCCCGGCGGAGACCGTGAAGGGAGACCGGTGACGACCTCCGGACCCGAGCACGACACCGACGAGACCCCGGACCCGGACGCCGCCGTCCCGGCCCACCACGGCGACCCCCCTGCCGAGCAACGGGCCATGGCCCGCTCGGCCGCCGTCGTCGACCGCAGCCACCGCGACGTCCTCGCGGTGGCCGGTGACGAGCGGCTGTCCTGGCTGCACCTGCTGCTCACCCAGCACGTCAGCGAACTGCCCCCGGACACCGGCACCGAGGCGCTGGTGCTCGACGGGCAGGGCCGGGTGCTGCACCACATGGCCGTCGCCTCCACCGGCGGCACCGTGTACCTGGACACCGAGTCCGGCGAGGGCGCGGCGCTGCTCGACTACCTGAGAAAGATGGTGTTCTGGTCCGCGGTCGAGCTCCGCGACGCCACCGCCGAGCTGGCCGTGCTGAGTGTCGTCGGCCCGGAGGTCCCGGCCGTGCTCGAGAAGGCCGGGCTGCCGTTGCCCCCCGCCCCGCACGGTGTGGCGGGCCTGGAGGGCGGCGGCTTCGTCCGGCGCACCCCCTGGCCGGGCCGCGATGCCGTGGACGTCGCCGTACCGCGGGACGCGAAAGACACCTGGTGGTCCACGTTGACCGCGGCGGGCGCCCGGGCCGCGGGGACGATGGCGTTCGAGGCACTGCGGGTCGAGTCGCGGGCGCCGCGGCTGCACCGGGACACCGACGAGCGGACGATCCCGCACGAGGTCGGCTGGATCGGGCCCGCCGTGCACCTCACCAAGGGCTGCTACCGCGGTCAGGAGACGGTCGCGCGGGTCGCCAACCTCGGCCGCCCCCCGCGTCGCCAGGTGCTGCTGCACCTCGACGCCGGTGACGAGGACCTGCCCCGTACCGGTGACCCGGTGCACCGGGGCGACCGCCAGGTCGGCCGGGTCGGCACCGTCGTCCAGCACCACGAGCTGGGGCCGGTCGCACTGGCGCTGGTGAAGCGGTCGGTGCCGGTGGACGCGGAGCTGACCGCGGGGCTCGAGGAACGGGCCTCCCCGGCATCCATCGACCCGGACTCCTACGAGGCGGATCCCGACCGCACCCCACCCGGGCGCGCCGTACGGGGGCAGGCCGCCCGCCCGGGACGCCGCACCTGACCGGTCGTCCGGCGGGCGCCCACCCGGGGTGTCCACCGGACGCACCGGGAGTGTCGCGGGGCACGTGTACGTACGTCCGGCTGTGACGACGGCGGTGCCACGTCGCACGTGCCGGGGCCAACAGGGTACGGTTGGTACCACGACATTGATGAGACGAGAGGGGCCGCCGGGTCGTGTCAGGTGACCGGGCCGCCCCTTCCCTGTTGTAAGGGGGACCTGCCATGGGGCGTGGACGAGCCAAGGCCAAGCAGACGAAGGTGGCCCGTGAGCTCAAGTACAGCTCCCCTTCTATGGATCTCGACGCCTTGCAGGCGGAGATCGGTAGCGGGACGGCGGTGACTACCGACAACCGCGACGACGAGTACGGCGAGTACGGCGACCTCGCCGCCAAGTACAACGACGAGGTCGACGACTCTCGTCGCTGACCCGCGCGTATCGGCGCCCGGGCGCGGGAGTAACCACTCCCACGCCCGGGCGTCGACTCGCGCGCAGAACCGGTTGCCGCTCGTCGACATGTGCGGCACGCCGGTCGTACCCGCCGGTTTCGCCCGACCGATCGGATAGGGCAAGATCATGAACGCTGCTCCGGCACGGAGCGCGCGTTCTGGTCCCCGTCCCCGTCCGAGGTGTTCACGACATGCGCGGCAACCTCTTCGCGGTCGCCGTCAACCTTGTCGTGCTCACCGTCCGGGCCGAGCGTCTCCACGTGCTGCTCATCGAACGGGGCGAGCGACCGTTCCTGGGTGAGTGGGCCCTCCCGGGGGGCTTCGTGCGCCCCGACGAGGACCTGGTGCACACCGCGGGCCGGCGCCTCGGCGAGGAGACCGGAGCCGACACCGGCCACGCCGTCGTCGGGCATCTGGAGCAGCTCGCGAGCTACGCGGCCCCGGACCGGGACCCGCGCGGCCGCGTGCTGTCGGTGGGCTACCTGGCGTTCGTGCCGGACATGCCGGAGCCGACACCGGGCGGCAGCGCCGCGGCGTCGGCGTGGTGGCCGGTCGACGGCACCGGGCCACTGGCGTTCGACCACGACCGGATCCTCGCCGACGGCGTCGAACGGGCGAAGGCCAAGCTGGAGTACACCACCCTGGCCGCCTCGTTCTGCCCGGCCGAGTTCACCGTCACCGACCTGCGGCGGGTCTACGAGGCCGTCTGGGACGCGTCGCTGGACCCGCGCAACTTCCAGCGGAAGGTGACCTCGACCGAGGGGTTCCTGGTGCCGACCGCCGCGCTGGTGACCGGCGGCCGCGGCCGGCCGCCCCGGCTGTTCCGCCGCGGCGACGCCACCGCCCTGCATCCGCCTATGCTCCGGGATCCGCACCGGGTGAACGACCGCGCGACGGCGGCGCCCCGGCACGACGCCCTCGGCTGAGCTCGCTCACCACGTGAGCGGGTTCCGCCGGCGAGGAGCCTGCGGCCGGGGCTCTCTCCGGGACCGTCCGCCGAGCCGTTCAGAACCGGGGGTGCTCGCCGCGCAGCTGCACCCGGGCCCCGATCTCGCCGGAGTCGGTGCCCTCGACGTCGCCGATCCGGGCGACCTCGCCGAGGATCCAGGCCGGGACGTGACGGGCGGTGAGGACGGCCAGTGCCCGGTCGACGTCCTCGGGCGGCAGCACGGCGACCATGCCGACACCCATGTTGAACGTCTTCTCCATCTCGGCCCGGTCCACCCGGCCCCGGGACTGGATCAGCTTGAAGATCGGTGCCGGGGTCCACGAGCCACGTTCGACCGTCGCCGCGAGGCCGTCGGGCAGCACCCGCTCCAGGTTCCGGGCCAGTCCGCCGCCGGTGATGTGCGAGAACGTCCGCACCCCGGTCTCGGCGGTGATCGCCAGGCAGTCCTTGGCGTAGATCCGGGTCGGGATGAGCAGCTCCTCGCCCAGCGAGTGGTCGAACTCCTCGAGCTCGCCCTCGAGCTGCAGCCGCGCGATGTCCAGCAGGACGTGCCGGGCCAGCGAGTAGCCGTTGGAGTGCAGGCCGGACGAGCCGAGCGCCACCAGGACGTCACCGGGCCGGACCCGCTCGGGGCGCAGCATCTTCTCGGCGTCGACGATCCCGACCCCGGTCGCGGACAGGTCGTAGCCGCCCTCCTCCATCAGGCCCGGGTGCTCGGCCGTCTCGCCGCCGAGCAGCGCACAGCCGGCCGCCTGGCACCCTTCGGCGATGCCGCGCACGATCATCGCGACCTTCTCGGGCACCACCTTGCCGATGGCGATGTAGTCCTGCAGGAACAGCGGCTCCGCCCCGCAGACGACCAGGTCGTCGACGACCATCGCGACCAGGTCCTGGCCGATGGTGTCGTGCTTGTCCATGGCCTGCGCGATCGCGACCTTGGTACCGACGCCGTCGGTCGACGCGGCCAGCACCGGCTCGGCGTACTTGCCGAACTTCGCGGCGAACAGCCCGGCGAACCCGCCGATCCCGCCCATCACCTCGGGCCGGGTGGCCTTCTCCGCGAACGGGCGGAACTGCTCGACGGCCCGCTCCCCCGCGTCGATGTCGACACCCGCTGAGGCGTAGCTGGCGGGGCCGGGCTCGGTCGAGGGCATGGGTCGGTTCTCCAGGTGCGGGGTGCGGGTCTCGTGGGCGGTGCTGCGCGGGTCTAGGGCCGGCTCAGCGCCTCACCCGCACCGTATCCGACGGCCAGTGGGCCGGGATCCCCCGATGCGGAACCGGAGGCGTCCGCATCCGGGATGTCCTCCAGGAGGTGTTTGCCGAGTTTCGCCTCCTCGGGGAGGGGAATCGGGTAGTCACCGTCGAAACAGGCACAGCACAGCCGGGAGCGCGGCTGTTCCGACGCGGCGACCATCTGCTCGACCGACACGTAGGCGAGGCTGTCGGAGCCGATCGAGCGGCGGACGCCCTCGGTGTCGGCGCCGTTCGCGATCAGCTCGGCGCGGCTGGCGAAGTCGATGCCGTAGAAGCAGGGCCAGCGCACCGGCGGGCTCGCGATCCGCACGTGCACCTCGAGCGCGCCGGCCTCGCGCAGCATCCGGACCAGGGCGCGCTGGGTGTTGCCGCGCACGATCGAGTCGTCGACCACGACCAGGCGCTTGCCGCGGATCACGTTGCGCAGCGGATTGAGCTTGAGCCGGATGCCGAGCTGGCGGATCGTCTGGCTGGGCTGGATGAAGGTCCGCCCGACGTAGGCGTTCTTCACCAGGCCCTGGCCGTAGGCGATGCCGGACCCCTGGGCGTAGCCGATCGCGGCCGGGGTGCCGGACTCCGGGACCGGGATGACCAGGTCGGCCTCGACCGGCTGCACGTCGGCGAGCCGGCGCCCGATCTCGACCCGCGTGTCGTAGACCGAGCGGCCTGCGATGTGGGTGTCCGGGCGGGCCAGGTAGACGTACTCGAACACGCAGCCCTTGGGTTCGGGTGCGGCGAAGCGCTGGCTGCGTATGCCGTCGGCGTCGATCGCGATGAGCTCGCCGGGCTCGACCTCACGAACGAACGACGCGCCGACGATGTCCAGCGCCGCCGTCTCGGAGGCGGCGACCCAGCCGCGCTCGAGCCGGCCCAGCACCAGCGGTCGGACGCCCTGCGGGTCCCGGGCGGCGTAGAGGGTCGACTCGTCGGAGAAGGTCAGCGAGAACGCGCCGCGCAACCGCGGCAGCAGCCGCATCGCGGCCTCGTAGATGCCGAGGTCGGCGGCGCCGGCCGCGAGCAGTTCGGTGAGCAGGTCGGAGTCGGTCGTGGCGCGCAGCCCGGAGCGCTGCTTGTCCTCCAGCTTCGCGACGTCCTCGCGCAGCTCGGCGGTGTTGACGAGGTTGCCGTTGTGGCCGAGCGCCAGCCCCGACCCGGTCGCGGTGGTCCGGAACGTCGGCTGGGCGTTCTCCCAGGTGGTCGCGCCCGTCGTCGAGTATCGGCAGTGCCCGACGGCGAGGTGGCCGCGCAGCGACGAGAGGGTCTGCTCGTCGAACACCTGGCTGACCAGGCCGAGATCCTTGAAGACGACCGTGCGCCGGCCGTCGGAGACGGCCATGCCTGCGGCCTCCTGGCCGCGGTGCTGCAGGGCGTAGAGGCCGTAGTACGTCATCTTCGCGACGTCCTCGCCCGGGGCCCAGACCCCGAAGACCCCGCATTCCTCGCGGGGGCCGGTCTCCTCGGGTTCGACTGCGGACGGGGTGGTGGGGGCAGGGCTGACGTACTCGTTCCGGACGGAACTCAACGCGGCGCTCCTCGGCTGGCGTACCGGACCAGTCCGTGATCCTACGCCCGCCGGTGGGCGTTCACCCGGGTCCGGGACGGGCGTCACGTAGCGGCAGCAGGCCGGCGATCTCGCCGGCCCGCGAGCCCGACACGGCGAGGGCACCCGACGCGACCGCGTCGGACCACGCGAGCCGGCCGATGGCCAGCGCGATCCAGGTCCGCGGGTCGGCCTCGACGACGTTCGGCGGGGTACCGCGGCTGTGCCGCGGACCCTCGATGCACTGGACGGCGCCGAACGGCGGAACCCGCACCTCGACGCTGCGCCCGGGCGCGCGCCGCGCGAGCTCCTCCAGCGACGCCTTCACCGCGGCCTTGCGGACCCCCCGTTCGGGCTCCGGGCCACCCGCGACCCACTCCTCCAGGGCGTCCCCGGTGGTCACCGCGCGGCCGCCGTCACACCGAGACCTGCCCGAACCGGGCCGGGAGCGTCCCCTCCCAGGCCGTGCGCAGCTCGTCGAGGTCCAGCGGGGCGACCCCGTCACCGAGGTCCAGCACGGCACCGCCGGTGGCGCCGATCCGCACCGCGGGGACGCCGGCGTCGGCGGCCCGGGCGAGCAGGGCGTCCGCGTCGGCGGTGGTCACGAGCACCCGTCCGGCCGACTCGGAGAACAGGGCGGTGAAGGTGTCCTCGTGCACGACGGTCAGGTCGATCCGGGCGCCGCGGCCCACGGCCAGCGCCGCCTCGACCAGCCCCTGGGCCAGGCCGCCGTCGGACAGGTCGTGGGTGCCGGTGAGCGAGCCGTCGGCCGCCCCCGCGGCGAGCAGCCCCGCCAGGCGCCGCTCGTGCTCCAGGTCGACGGCGGGCGGACGCCCACCGAGGTGGCCGTGCACCTCGTGCGCCCACTCCGACCCGCCGAACTCGGCCGCGGTCGCGCCCAGCAGGACGACGGCGTCACCGTCCGGGCCGGCGAACCCGGCGGGGATCGCCGTGGTGACGTCGTCGATCACGCCCAGCACGCCGACGACCGGGGTCGGCAGGATCGCCGTCGTGCCGGTCTGGTTGTAGAAGCTGACGTTGCCGCCGGTGACCGGGGTGCCGAGCACCGCGCAGCCGTCGGCGAGCCCGCGGACGGCCTCCTGGAACTGCCACATGACGTGCGGGTCCTCCGGCGAGCCGAAGTTGAGGCAGTCGGTGACGGCCAGCGGCACGGCGCCGGATGTGGCGACGTTGCGGTAGGCCTCGGCCAGCGCGAGCTGCGCGCCGGTGTACGGGTCGAGCGCGACGAAGCGGGCGTTGCAGTCGGTGGCCACCGAGATCCCGCGGCCGGTCTCCTCGTCGACCCGGACGATCCCGGCGTCGGCGCCGTGCGCGGCGACGGTGTTGCCGCGCACGTAGCGGTCGTACTGGTCGGTGACCCAGGCCCGGGACGCCAGGTTCGGTGCCGCGGCCATCCGCAGCACCTCCGCGCGCAGCTCGGACGGGGTCTCCGGGCGCGGCAGCCGCTCGGGGGTGTCGGCGTTCAGCGCCTCCTGCCGTGCGTCGTCGCGGGCGACCGGCCGCCGGTAGACGGGGCCCTCGTGGGCGACCGTGCGCGGCGGCACGTCGACGACGGTCTCGCCGCCCGAGGTGATGACCAGCCGGTCGCCCTCGGTGACCTCGCCGATGACGCTCGCCAGCACGTCCCACTTGCTGCAGACCTCGAGGAACGACTCCACGTCCTCGGGCTTCACGACCGCGCACATCCGCTCCTGGGACTCCGAGGAGAGGATCTCGGCGGCGGTCATGCCGGTGGCGCGCAGCGGCACCTGGTCGAGGTCGACCCGCATGCCGCCGTCACCGGCGCTGGCCAGCTCGCTCGTGGCGCAGGACAGGCCGGCTCCGCCGAGGTCCTGGATGCCGACGACCAGACCGGCCGCGAACAGGTCCAGGCAGCACTCGATGAGCACCTTCTCGGTGAACGGGTCGCCCACCTGCACGCTCGGCAGCTTCTTGCGGCCGGTGCCGCCGGTGGACTCGTCGAAGGTCTCCGAGGCCAGCACCGAGACGCCGCCGATGCCGTCCAGGCCGGTCGTCGCACCGAAGAGAATGATCTTGTTGCCGGTCCCGGAGGCGAACGCCAGGTGCAGGTCCTCGGTCTTCAACGCACCCACACACAGGGCGTTGACCAGCGGGTTCCCCGCGTAGGACGGGTCGAACACCACCTCGCCGGCGATGTTCGGCAGGCCCAGGCAGTTGCCGTAGCCGCCGACCCCGGCGACGATCCCGGGCAGCACCCGGGCGGTGTCGTCGGCGTCGATCGGACCGAAGCGCAGCGGGTCGCCGACCGCGATCGGGCGGGCACCCATCGCCATGATGTCGCGGACGATCCCGCCGACACCGGTCGCCGCGCCCTGGTACGGCTCCACGTACGACGGGTGGTTGTGCGACTCGACCTTGAAGGTCACCGCCCAGTCGTCGCCGATCGACACCACGCCGGCGTTCTCCCCGATCCCGGCGAGCATCGCGGAGCGCATCTCGTCGGTGGTGGTCTCACCGAAGTAGCGCAGATGCACCTTCGAGGACTTGTACGAGCAGTGCTCGCTCCACATCACCGAGTACATCGCCAGCTCGGCGTCGGTGGGCCGACGACCGAGGATGTCCCGGATCCGGGCGTACTCGTCGTCCTTGAGGCCCAGTTCCCGGTAGGGCTGCGGCTGGTCCGGCGTCGACCCGGCGTGGGAGACGGAGTCGGCGGTCACCTCGGGCTGCGTCACGGCGCCAGGGTAGACGGCCCGTCACTGTGACCCACGACCCCCGAGACCGGGCTCACCGACTCAGGCGGCGACCTGCGCCAGCAGTGAGGTGAACAGCCCCAGGCCGTCGGAGGACGGGCCGGTGAGCGCGCTCGTCGCGTGCTCGGGGTGCGGCATCAGCCCGACGACGTTCCCGGCCGCGTTCGTGATGCCGGCGATGTCGCGCGACGAGCCGTTCGGCGCACCGTCGCGGTAGCGGAACACCACCCGGCCCTCGCCCTCGATCTCGTCGAGGGTCGCGGCGTCGGCGACGTAGCGGCCCTCCTGCGACTTCAGCGGGATGAGCAGCTGGTCGCCGGCCGCGTAGTCCCTGGTCCAGGCGGTCTGCGCGTTCTCGACCGTCAGGATCAGGTCCCGGCACAGGAAGTGCAGGCCGGCGTTCGCGACGAGCGCGCCGGGCAGCAGGTGCGCCTCGCAGAGGATCTGGAAGCCGTTGCAGATACCGAGCACCGGCAGGCCTCGCCCGGCGGCGTCGACGACCTCGCGCATGATCGGCGCGAGCGACGCGATCGCCCCGGCCCGCAGGTAGTCGCCGTAGGAGAACCCACCCGGCACGACGACGGCGTCCACGCCGCGCAGGTCGTGGTCCCCGTGCCACAGCGGGACGGCCTCGGCGCCGGAGCGGCGGACCGCGCGGGCGGCGTCGACGTCGTCCAGGGTGCCGGGGAAGGTGATGACACCGACGCGACTCACAGCCGGGTCACCGTCCACTCCTCGATCACCGGGTTCGCCAGCAGCGAACCGGCGAGCCGGTCCAGGGTCTCGTCGTCGATCGCGTCGTCCACCTCGAGCTCGAAGTGCTTGCCCTGTCGTACGCCGCTCACCCCGGACACGCCGATCCGGCCGAGCGCCCGGGTCACGGCCTGACCCTGGACATCGAGGATCTCGGGCTTGGGCATCACGTCCACCACCACTCTGGCCACGTCGCTCAGCCTAGAGGTTCTCTCCGGGCCGACGGTGAACGGTGGTGACAGCCCGACGTGCCGGGCCCACCATCGGGTATGCGCATCGTGGTCCTGGGCGGAACGGTCTTCCTCTCCCGCGCGGTCGCCGAGGCCGCACTGGCCGCCGGGGACTCGGTGACCTGCGTCTCGCGTGGCGTGTCCGGCGAGCCGCCGCGCGGCGCCACGGCGGTGAAGGTGGACCGGTCCGAGCCGGGTGCGCTCGCCGCGGCACTCGGCGGACAGGAGTTCGACGCCGTCGTCGACGTCGCCACGATGTCCGCGCCCTGGGTCCGCGACGCCCTCGACGCGCTGGCCGGCCGGGCCGGGCACTGGACGTTCGTCTCGTCGATCAACGCCTACGCCGACCTGTCGCTGCGTGGCGGCACCGTCGGCCAGGCCACGCTGCCTCCGCTGCACGGCGCACCCGACCCCGCGGTGCAGTTCACCGACCCCGAGGTCTACGGCTCGGTGAAGGTCGGGAGCGAGGACGCGGTCCGGGACCGGGCGGGCGACCGGGCACTGATCGTGCGGGGCGGGCTGATGTGCGGGCACGGCGACCTGCTCGACCGCTTCGGGTACTGGGCGAACCGGATCTCCCGCGGCGGCCGCGCGGTGGTCCCGGACGTGCCCGGGCACCCGATGCAGCTCGTCGACGTCCGCGACCTGGCGGCGTGGATCGTGCGGTGCGCCCGGGCGGGGACGATCGGGACGTACGACGGCACCGGGCCGCGGTCGACCCTGGCCCGGGTGCTGGAGGAGATCACCGACGCCGTCGGTGCCCCGGGCCTCGATCTGGTCCGGGTGCCGGTCGAGACGCTGTACTCCGAGGACGTCGGCATCTGGTACGGCCCACGCTCGCTGCCGTTGTGGCTGCCCGAGACGCACTGGGGGATGGCCGACCGTGACGTCACCGACACCCTCGACGCCGGTCTGACCGTCCGGCCGGTCGCCGAGACCGCGCGCGCGGCACTGGAGTGGGAGCGCAGGCTCGGGCTGGACCGCGAGCGCAAGGCCGGCCTGACCGAGGCCGAGGAACGCGCCGTCCTGCGTGCCCACACGACCGGCTGAGCCCGCTACACCAGCAGCTCCCGCAACCGGGCGGCGAACTCGTCCGGCTTGCCCGGATGACCGGACTCACCGTCGGCGAACCCGCCGTGGTGGCTGGGGAAACGCACCACCTCCTGCCCGAGCCGGGCGGCCAGGGCGCGCGTGGTCCGTGCGGTGACGGCGTCGCCGGTCTCCTCCCCGACGGCGAGCAGCACCCGGGTCGGGGCGGCGGCGAGCGCGGCGGCGTCCGGGGTGAGCGTGAGCACCGCGGCCGACCGGTCGGACAGCAGCGGGTCGTCGCGCGAGCCGTCGTCGTCGACCGGCAGGCCGAACTGCGCCGGGTCCGGTGGGCCGGCAGCGAAGTACTCCTCGGTGTACTCGCCGGCCCAGGAGGTGAAGGCGATGAACGCGGCCATCCCGGCGCCCCAGCCGCGGGTGTCGTAGACCTCCCGTGTCCCGCGCCACGCCCGCCACGCGGCGTCGGCGTCGGGCAGCTCCCCGATCAGCGGCGGCTCGTGCGCGACCAGTACCCGGACGTCGCCGGGGTGGGCCTGGACCAGCGCCAGCGCCGTGATCGCTCCCCCGCTGCTGGCCAGCAGGTCCACCGGCCCGCCGAGCTCACCGATCAGCGCGTGCACGTCCGCGGCCTGGACGTGCGGGTCGTTGTCGGTGCGGCCGTCGCGCCGGGTACTGCGGCCCAGCCCGCGCGGGTCGTAGGCGACGACGCGCCGGTCCGGCAGCTGCCCGGCCAGTGCGCGGAACCCGGCGGCGTCCATCGGCTGGCCGATCGCGAGCAGCGCCCGCTCGCCGGGGACGGGATCGGGGCCGTGGACGTCGTAGACGATGTCGGCGTCGTCGAGGTGCAGCGTGTGCGTATCCATGTCCCGTGGACCGGATCCGCCCGCCGTTCTCATCGGTACCGCGGGATGCCGGAGGTGCCCGGCGGTCACCGGACGGGCCGGGGATGCTGGGGCACATGCAGATCACGCACTACGGCCACGCCTGCGTCCTGGTCGACACCGGCGCCGCCCGGCTGCTGTTCGACCCGGGCGCGTTCTCGTCCGGATTCGAGTCCCTCGACGGGCTGGACGCGATCCTGGTCACCCATCAGCACTTCGACCACGTCGACGCCGACAAGCTGCGGACCCTGCTCCGCGCCAACCCGGACGCCGCCCTGGTCACCGACGGGCAGACCGCGGAGCAGCTCGACGGGATCGACGCCCGCACCGCGGCACCGGGCGACCGGCTGTCGCTGGGCGGTGCCCAGGTCGCCGTCGTCGGGTCCGGGAACCACGCCGAGATCCACCGGGACATCCCGCTGGTCGCGAACAACGGCTACCTGGTCGACGGGACCCTGCTGCACCCCGGCGACGCCTACACCCCGCCCGGTCTCGACGAGCTCGCCACGCTGCTGCTCCCGACCGGGGCGCCGTGGCTGAAGGTCTCCGAGGCCGTGGACTACCTGCGGGCGGTGGCACCGCGCACGGTCGTGCCGATCCACGAGCAGACGCTCGCGAACCCGGCGATGCACTACCGGTTCTTCGACGACCTCGGCCCCGCCGGGACCGCCATGGTGGTCCCGGACCGCGAGACGGCGGTCACGCTCTGACCGGCTGATCCGCGGGGTTGTCCACAGTCGGCGCCGGTTGTCCACAGGAGAACACACACTGTGGACAACCGGGCCCTTTCGCCGGATGGTCTGGGGTGGCCGGTCGCTCAGGCGGCCGGCGCCGCGGCCGCGAGCAGGCTGCGGTGGACCGACCCGACCGCACCCGCCGTCCGTGCGGCGTCGATCGCGGCCAGCACGGCACCGGTGCGGTGCGGCTTGCGCAGGTCCTTGGCGCGCAACGCGATCCGGATGATTCCGCCGCGCTGCGCGGTACGCATGACCTGCTGCTCCAGTGCGCGGCCGCGGCGGCGGTCCCCGGCGGCGCGCTCGCCGCCGAGCCACGGCTCGGAGCTGCGGAAGGTCAGCACCTTCGCGCGCAGCACCGGCCCGCCGAGCACGCGCAGCGAGGTCTCGTCGGTACACAGGCCGAAGCCCTGGTCGGTGAGTGCGTCGACGGTACCGCCCGAGGCGATCCAGCCGGGCGGCGCGAAGCCGTCGGTGGACAACCCGGTCGCGGCGAGGATCCGGCGGGCGCCGGTCAGCCGCAGGCCGGCCTCGTGCCGGGGCAGCGCCCCGAACTCGGTGCGCCGCCCGATCCGCGGGACGCTCCCGTTCTGCCAGGCCCCGACCGGATCGGCGGTGTGGTCGTAGCCGTGCAGCAGCACGTCGTCGCCGGCCCGCACCCGGCCCGCGATCCAGCGGACCAGGTCGTCACCGCGGCGCAGCGGTCCCGCAGGCCCTGTGGGCTGCACCAGATGGGTCAGGGGCACGCCGCGGCGGTCCAGCTCGACGGCGAACGCGGCGGCGCGGGCCCGGTCGGCGTCGTCGCCGCCGGTCAGGCCGGACAGCGACACCAGCAGCGTGCTCATGACCCCATTGAGCCGGACCGAGGTGAACCGCACGCCACACCCCGGCGACGAACAGCGAGAGGTCCGGCGGCGATCAGCGAGCGGTGAAGCCCCCGTCGACCTTCAGCTCGGCGCCGTTGACCATCGCGGCCTCGGCGGAGGCCAGGTAGACCACGGCCGCGGCGATCTCCGACGGTTCGGCGAACCGCCGGGCCGGGATCTCCCCGCGGTGCGCCTCGCCCGCCGGGTTGTCCCAGGCCCTGCGGCCCAGCTCGGTGAGGACGACCGTCGGCGAGACCGCGTTGACCGTCACCCCGTGCGGGCCCCACTCGACGGCCAGGGTGCGGGTGAGCCCGTTGATCCCGGCCTTCGACGCGCAGTACGCCGCGTGCTTCTCCAGGCCGCTGCTCGCCGCCTGCGAGGCCAGGTTCACGATCCGCCCGTACCCCTGCTCGACCATCACCCGGCCCGCTGCCTGCGCCATCAGCCAGGACCCGGTGAGGTTGACGTCCAGGGTGCGGCGCCAGGCCTCGATCCCCAGCTCCAGGGCCGGGTCGAGCAGCGCGATCCCGGCCGAGTTGACCAGGATGTCGAGCCGCCCGTGCCGGTCGACGACCTCGCGCACGCAGGCGTCGACCGCGTCGGGGTCGGCGACGTCCACCCGGTGCGCCGAGGCGCAGCCGGTGACGTCGGTCAGATCCGCGCCCGCGACGCGGGCGCCCTGTCCGGTAAGCGCGACCGCCACCTCGGCCCCGATGCCCGAGGCCGCGCCGGTGACCAGTGCGACCCGGTCGGTGAGATCGAACATCAGCAGTCCGTCCCGACCTTCTGCGCCTCGGCGAGCGGCTCGCCGTCCCGGCTGTCGTAGTCGTTCAGCGCCGCGACCTTCGCCGCGGAGGCGCTGTTCGGGTCGAAGCGGTGGTCCAGCCAGTCCGACGCCAGCATGCGCGCCAGCTCGATCCCGACGACCCGCTGCCCGAAGCAGAGCACCTGGGCGTCGTTGGACTTGATCGCCCGCTCCACCGAGAAGGGGTCGTGCGCGGTGACGGCACGGATGCCCGGCACCTTGTTCGCCGAGATGGCGACGCCGAGCCCGGTGCCGCAGACCAGCAGGGCCCGGTCCGCCTCGCCGTCGGCGACCTTGCGGGCGGCGGCGACGCCGATGTGCGGGTAGGCGGTGTTCCCGTCCGGCCCGACGCCGACGTCGATCACCTCGGCGACCCGGCCGTCGGCCTGCAGGTCGGCCTTGAGTCGCTCCTTGTAGTCGAACCCGGCGTCGTCGGCGCCGACCACGATGCGCAGCTTCTCGTTCACGTGCACTCCTCCAGAACGGGACCGACGGCGGTGACCACCAGTCCCATCGAGATCGCCCCCGCGTCGGGGGTCCCCACGCTCTTGTCCGCCAGCGGCCGCGCGCGCCCGATCCGGGGCCGCAGCTCGGCGGTCCGTTGTGCCGTCGCCGTCGCGATGTGTGCGGCGGCGGACCACGCCGGGGCCAGCTGCTCGCCACCGGCGACCCGGCGCTCCAGCTCGTCGGCGAACGGCAGCAGGCTGTCCAGCAGGGTCTTGTCCCCGAGCCGGGCACCGCCCAGTGCCTCGATGGTCGTCGCGAACTCGCGGACCCCGGCGGCGACGTCCGAGGCGGTGAAGGACTCCGCGGTGTCACCGAGGTGCCGGCCGAACGCCTCCAGCGCGGCGCCCCACAGCACCCCGGAGGTGCCGCCGGCCCGTTCGGCCCAGGCCTGACCGGCCTGCTGGAGCAGCCAGCCGCCGCCCGGTTCGGCCCCGCCGTCGCTCACCACGGCGACCCGGGCGGTGGCCGCGGTGATGCCCTTGAGCATGCCGCGGCCGTGGTCGCCGTCGCCCGCGACGGCGTCGATGCGGCCCAGCTCGTGCTCGTGCTCGCGGATCGTGGTCTCGACCGCGGCGAGCACCGCCCGGACGGTGCCGGCCAGCCGCCGGCCGCCCTCGCTCGCCTCCGGGGCGGTGACGACGGCGTCGGCCTCGGCCAGCTCGTCGTCGGTCGGCCCGCGCAGCGCGGCCAGCGGGGCGGCGGCCTTGCGGTAGGCGGGGGTGTAGGCGTCGGCCCGCCACAGCGGGTCCAGCTCGTCGTCCAGCCACATCAGGGTCAGCGAGCAGCCGCCCATGTCGAGGCTGGTCACGAGCTCGCCGACCTCCGGGTCGACGATCTCGAGCCCGGCCTCACGCAGCCGCGGCGCCATGTGGCCCCACAGCAGGAACAGCTCCTCGTACTTGGTCGTGCCCAGGCCGTTGAGGATCGTGCCGACCCGCGTGCCCGCTCCCGCCGGCGCGCTCTTGCGCACCTCGTCGACCAGCAGCTCCGCGAGCTCGCGGGCCGGCAGCATGGGCACGTCCCGGATGCCGGGCTCGCCGTGGATGCCCAGACCGAGACCGAGGTGGCCCTCCGGGACGCTGAACAGCGGGTCGTCCTCGCCCGGCATCGTGCAGCCGGAGAACGCGACGCCGAGGGTCCGGGTGGCACCGTTCGCGGCCCGGCCGAGGCGCTCGACCTCGTCGATTCCCAGGCCCCGCGCGGCCGCGGCGCCCATCACCTTGAAGACGGTGAAGTCGCCCGCGATGCCGCGCCGCTCGTCCTCCGCGTCGGCGGAGGCGATGTCGTCGGTGACGACGACGAGCCGCGCATCGATCCCCTCGGCCCGCAGCCGCTCGGCCGCGATCCCGAAGTTGATGTTGTCACCGGCGTAGTTGCCGAAGCTGAAGATCACACCCCGGCCCTGGTCGGCGGCCTTGCCCACGGAGTAGGCCTGGGCCGCCGAGGGCGAGGTGAAGATGTTCCCGACCACCGCGCCGGTGGCCAGGCCGGGCCCGACCGTCCCGCAGAACGCGGGGTAGTGCCCGGACCCGCCGCCGATCACCACGGCGACCTGCGGCTGTTCGCCGCGGTGGGTGACCACGCCGCCGTGCACCCCTCGGACACGGTCGGCGTAGAGGTCGAGGAAGCCGGCGAGCTGGTCGTCGGCGAACTCGGCCGGGTCGTCGAAGATCCTGGTCATGTCCCCTCCTCGGGACGGGTCCGGGCGGACCGGATCGCGGCCGCCCGGCTCCTTTGTCGCCGGAGCGCTAGTGGGCCACCGATGTCTCGCGGAGTTCCTTCGCGTCCTGGGGGACGTCGAGGAACGACACCATCACGAAGGCCGCGGCGTAGAGGGCGACGAACGCCCAGACCACGCCGACGTTGCCGGTTCCCAGGGCCAGCATCAGGGCGACGACGCCGGAGCCCAGGAACGCCGAACCGCCGGCCGCGGTGGTGTACATGGCCATCGCGGCTCCCTTGTGGTCGGGTGCCAGCGCGGGCATGATCGCGCCCATCGGGACGAACCCGGCGAGCAGGCAGCCGAAGACGCAGCCCGCGGCGACCGAGACCCAGAAGCCCCAGGTGGAGCCGGCCGGGACGGCCTGCGGCACGTACCACCAGAGCAGCAGGCCCACTGCGGAGCCGAACACGCCGAACCACTGGACGGTCCGGCGCCAGCCCCACTTGTCGCCGATCCAGCCGAACACCGCGTTCACCAGGATGTTCGTCGCGTAGACGAACACGGTCATGGTCAGCCAGCGGCTCTGGCCCCAGCCGAGGTCCACCGCGATCACCGTCGGCAGGATGATGAACATGCCGTACTGCGGGGCGGTGTTGATCAGCCGGACCAGGAAGCCCATCAGGATCTTCGGGTTCTTGGCCGTCAGCCGCAGGCCCGCCGTGATCACCTGGGCGTTCGTCTCACCGGCCGGTGCCAGCCGCTTGTCGCCGTGCTCCTCCTTCACCGCGAAGCGGGTGATGAGGTAGCCGGCCACGACCAGCGCGGTCGACCCGACCATCGCGGCGGTCTCGCCGCCGGTGGCCCCGCCGAACGCCGGGATCATGCCGATCGCGAACAGCGAGCCCAGGGTGGGCAGGCCGCCGGTGAACATGACGTAGAACCAGCCCACGGCGACGCCGTTGCGCGAGTACGGCGTGACCACGTTGATCCACACCAGGAACGCGAACGCGAAGAGCGGGTAGCCGAAGCCGCGCAGGAAGTAGGTGAGCGCGACCAGCGGCATGCTCTCGAGCTGCAGGCTCAGCAGGAAGAGGATCTCGAAGACGACCCACACGGTCACGCCGAGGGTCATCACCCGGCGTGGGCCCCACAGGTCGGCCAGCGCGCCGGAGAGATAGCTGGCGATCAGCACGGCGAGGCTGTAGCCGGTGATGATCGTCGCGACGGTGGCCTCGGGCGAGCCGAGGACGGACTCGATGTGCGGCGAGATGAAGTTGGACTCGGTCCCGTTTCCGGTCATGAAGACCAGCACGCCGAGGAAACCCCAGCGCAACGAGTGCGGGATGCCGATGCGGTCGAGGAAGGTCTCGTTCCGCGGGTCGTTGATGGCAGCGCTGCTCATCGGTACTCCCTCAGGCGTTCGGCAGGATCGAGACCTTCACCGACGCACCGGAGGTGTCGCCGACCAGGTCGAGGGCCTTCTGGAACTCCGCGAGGGGCACCTGGTGGGTGCAGATGTCGGAGATCGGGAGCTTGCCGTCCTCCAGCATCTTGATCGCGGCGGGCCAGCAGTGCGGGCCGAGGTGGGCACCGCGGACGTCGAGCTCCTTGTCGTCGGAGATGATCGACCAGTCGACGGTGACGTCCGAGCCGAACACCGAGTACTCGACGAAGGTGCCCAGCTTGCGCAGCAGGTTCAGGCCCTGCGCGACGGCCGGGACGGCGCCCGAGCCCTCCAGGTAGACGTCCGCGCCGTAGCCCTCGGTCAGCTCCTTGACCTTGGCGACGGCGTCCTCCTTCGCGATGTTGATCGTGAGGTCGGCGCCGGTGCGGCGGCCCAGCTCGAGCTTGTCGTCGTCGAGGTCCAGCGCGATCAGCAGGCGCGGGTTCTTCGCCCGGGCGCCGGCGATCAGGCCCAGCCCGATCGGGCCGCAGCCGGCCACGACCACGACGTCGTCGAAGGAGATGGTGGCGCGCTCGACGGCGTGCAGCGCGCAGGACAGCGGCTCGGCGAACGCGGCGTGCGCCGGCTCCAGGTCCTTCGAGACCTTGTGCACCCGGGCGCGGGTCGGGATCAGCGTGTACTGGGCCATCGCGCCGTCGAAGTTGCGGAAGCCGAACATGTCGTGCGGCCCGCACATCCAGTACTGGCCGCGCAGGCAGTAGCGGCACTGTTCGCACGGCACGATCTGCTCGCAGGCGATCCGGTCGCCGATCTGCACGCCGTGCCGGGCGAGGCCCTCGTCGTCACCGGAGACGACGCGGCCGACGAACTCGTGGCCGGGGCTGACGCCGGTCTGGGCCCAGGCGGGGCGGTTCTCGTCGCCCCAGAACTTGGCGGCGCCGTGGTAGCACTTCAGGTCGCTTGCGCACACTCCCACGGCCTCGACCTGCATGAGCAGCTCGCCGGCACCCGGTTTGGGGACGTCCACCTCCTCGAGCCGGTAGTCCTCCGGGCCGTGTACGACGACGGCCTGCATCCGGGCGGGAATCTCTTCGGCGACTGCCACGGCGAACCTCCGTTGGTGCCATGCGGGCTTCTGCATGAGCGACTGTTCTGAGCATGCGTTCTCTCGTGAACATTCGTCAACACATCTGTTCCAACGTGAACAAACGTGCATTACAGTGGTGCGAGACGATCCTCCGGACGGAAGGAGGCCGGCGATGGCGCCGCGCGAGTTCACCCGCCGTGACCTGGGGCTGATGCACCGGGCCGCACGGCTCTACTACCTGGACGAGCTGAACCAGGCCGCGATCGCGGAGCGACTGATGGTCTCCCGTCCGACCGTCTCCCGGCTGCTGGCCGAGGCGCGGCGGATCGGGATCGTGCGGATCTCCGTGCACGACCCGGACACCCTCGGTGCCGAGGGCGACGAGGCCGCCCGGCTGGCCGAACGGCTCGGGATCGACAAGGTGTGGCTGGCGCCGTTCGCCGCCACCGACCTGGGTCCGGCACTCGCCGAGCCGGTGGGCGAGGCGCTGCGGGAGGCCGGCCTCGGCGCCGGGGACGTCCTGCTGGTCTCGTCGGGCCGCACGGTGTGGGAGCTGAGCCACGAGGCGCTGCCCGCGGTACCCGGCCTCGAGATCGTCCCCACCGTCGGCGGGGTGGCCGAGCCGGAGGCCTGGCACCAGACCAACGAGATCACCCGGGCCGTGGCCGAGCGGATGCAGGGGCGCCCGCATTTCCTGTTCACCCAGGCCATGCCGTCACCGGCGATGAGCGCCACCCTCGCCGAGGACCCCGAGTTCCAGCGGGTCACCGGGTTCTGGACCCGCGCGTCCGCAGCGCTGCTCGGTGTCGGGGCGCCGCCCGCCGGCCGCGACTCGATCTCCACCTCGGTGCCGCTGGACGACGAGGGCCTGCGCGCCGGCGCCGGTGACGTCTGCCTGAACTTCTACCGGGCCGACGGCGGGGAGATCGCCTTCCCGGGCAGCGACCGGATGGTGCGGATCTCGCCGGAACAACTGCGGAAGGTGCCGCGCACGATCGCGGTCGCCGTGGGCACGGAGAAGGTCCCGAGCATCGTCGGCGGCGCGCAGGCGGGGCTGTTCAACCGGCTGGTCACCGACGTGCCCACCGCCCAGGCGATGCTGGACGCCGTCGGGGGGCGGTGATCACGGGGTCTCCCAGGTCCGCCCGGTGATCCGCCGGTACACCTCGGCGTAGCGCTCCTGCACGACCGCCACGACCTCGTCGGGGACCTCGGGCCCCGGCGCGGTGCGGTCCCAGTCCAGGTTCGACGACCAGTCGCGCACGTACTGCTTGTCGAAGCTGAACTGCACGCGCCCGGGCTCGTAGGAGTCCGCGGGCCAGAACCGCGAGGAGTCCGGCGTGAGCACCTCGTCGCCCAGGACGATCTCCCCGGCCGGGTCCCGCCCGAACTCCAGCTTCGTGTCGGCGACGAGGATCCCGCCCCCCGCGGCCGACTCGGCACCGCGCCGGTAGACCTCGAGCGTCAGGTGGCGCAGCCGCTCGGCGGTGTGTGCCCCGAGCAGGTCCACGACGTCGTCGAAGGTCATGAACTCGTCGTGCTCCCCGACCGGCGCCTTCGTGGTCGGGGTGAAGATCGGCTCGGGCAGCTTCGAGCCCTCGACCAGACCGTCCGGGAGCCGCACGCCGGAGACGGTGCCGTCCTTCTGGTACTCCTTCAGGCCCAGGCCGGTGAGGTAGCCGCGGGCGATGCACTCCACCGGCAGCATCTCCAGCGGGCGGCAGCGCACGGCCCGCCCGGCGAACTCGTCCGGGAGGTCGTGCGTGCCGAGCACATGGTTTCCCACGAGGTCCGAGGTCCGGTCGAACCAGTACAGCGACAACGCGGTGAGGATCGCGCCCTTGTCGGGGACCGGTGTCGGCAGCACGACGTCGTAGATCGACAGCCGGTCGGACGCGACCAGCAGCAGCTCGGCCGGATCGACCGACTCGTCGAGGTAGAGCTCGCGGACCTTGCCGGAGTGGACGAGCTTCACAGGATCCCTCCGGGGGTGTACTCAGCGGCTTCGGGGTGCTTCGCGGTGATCGCGGCGATCTTCTCGTTCACCGCCGCGACCTGCGCGGACGCACCCCCGGTGAACCGCAGCGGGTCGTCGAGCAGCCGGTCGAGCGTGCCGGCGGGGAGCCCGAGCCGGTCGTCGCCGGCCAGGCGCTGCAGCAGGTCGTTGTCGGACTGGCCCTGCTCCCGCATCGCCAGCGCGACGCCGACCGCGTGCTCCTTGATCACCTCGTGCGCGGTCTCCCGGCCCACCCCGGCCCGCACGGCCGCCATCAGCACCGCGGTCGTCGCGAGGAACGGCAGGTAGCGGTCCAGCTCGCGGGCGATCACCGCGGGGTAGGCGCCGAACTCGTCGAGGACCGTCAGCGTGGTCTCGTAGAGGCCGTCCAGGGCGAAGAACGCGTCGGGCAGCGCGACCCGGCGCACCACCGAGCAGCTGACGTCGCCCTCGTTCCACTGCGACCCGGCGAGGTCGGCGGTCATCACCGAGAGCCCGCGCAGGATCGTCATCAGCCCGTTGATGCGTTCCGCGGAACGCGCGTTCATCTTGTGCGGCATCGCGCTCGACCCGACCTGGCCGGGGGCGAAGCCCTCGGTCGCGAGCTCGGCGCCTGCCATCAGGCGGATCGTCGTGGCCAGCGACGACGGCGCCGCGGCCAGCTGCACCAGCGCGGTGACGACGTCGTGGTCCAGCGAGCGCGGGTAGACCTGACCGACGCTGGTGAAGCCCTCGGCGAACCCGAGGTGCGCCGCGACCCGCTGCTCGAGGTCGTCCAGCTTCGCCTCGTCGCCGTCGAGGAGGTCCAGCATGTCCTGCGACGTGCCCATCGGGCCCTTGATCCCGCGCAGCGGGTAGCGCGAACGCAGGTCGGTCAGCCGGGCGTGCGCGACGAGCAGCTCGTCGGCGGCGGTGGCGAACCGCTTGCCCAGGGTGGTGGTCTGGGCGGCGACGTTGTGGCTGCGGCCGGCCATGACCAGCTCTGCGTACTCCCCGGCGCGGCGACCGAGCCGGGCCAGTACCGCGACCGTCCGGTCGGCGACCAGCTCCAGCGAGAGCCGGATCTGCAGCTGCTCGACGTTCTCGGTGAGGTCGCGGCTGGTCATGCCCTTGTGCACGTGCTCGTGGCCGGCGAGGGCGTTGAACTCCTCGATGCGGGCCTTCACGTCGTGCCGGGTGACCCGCTCGCGGGCGGCGATCGAGCCGAGGTCGACCTGCTCCACGACGGCCTCGTAGTCGGCGACGGCCTGCTCCGGCACCTCGATGCCGAGGTCGCGCTGGGCGCGCAGCACCGCGATCCACAGCCGTCGCTCCAGCTGGATCTTGTACTCCGGGGACCAGAGGCGGACCAGCTCGGGACTCGCGTAGCGCGCGGCCAGCACGTTGGGAATCACGTGGCGCGATGATAATCGCTGCTCAGGGGCATCGGGCCGGTGGGAGCCCCGGCTCACACACCGATCGCCCCCCGGAGCGCCTCCCGCGCGATCGAGCGGGGGTCCGGCTCGGCCTCGATCAACGCGGTGAGCACGAGCCCGTCGACCAGGGCCGTCACCCGCCGCACCTCTCCCGGCGCGGGGCGCCGTCCGGCGGCCCGGGTGAGCGCCTCGTCGAGCAGGGCGTCGAACTCGACCCGCTGGTCCCGGAGCAGCCCGGCCAGGAACGGGCGCCGGCCCGACCCGATCAGCCGCTCGAAGCGCCGGAGCACCGCGTCGAGCCCCTCGGTCCGCGAGCGGGGCCCGAGGAGGAGATCGAGGACGATCTCGTTCGGGTCGTCCCGCATGTCGAGACAGGCACGGGTGTCGGCCATCTCCTCCCGGGCCAGCTTGTCCAGACCCGCACCGACGAGCTCGTCCAGCGAGGAGAAGTAGTAGGTGGTCGCGGCCAGTGGCACCCCGGCCCGCTCGGCGACGGCCCGGTGCCGGATCGCGTCGAACCCGCCTTCGGCGAGCAGCCCGGCGGCGGCCGCGACGAGCAGCGCCCGCCGTCGCTCGCCCTTCTCGGTCTGTTTCGGCGCGGCCATCCGGCCATCCTGCCCGCGAGGTGGGCGTCCTCCGAACGAGATAGCGGCATCGTCCCGGGACGACGTGCAGGTATGCCCCGTCCCGTGACCCTTTCGTGACCCTCCCGTGTCGGTCGGGGAGCCGATGAACGACACTGGTGGCGTGCGTCCGTCACCTCGCAGCCGCCGACCGTCGCGCAGCTCGCTGCGTGCCGCCGTCCCCGACGACGAGCCGATCGATCTCCGCTCGGACACCGTGACGGCGCCGTCCGCGGCGATGCGCAGGGCGATGGCCGAGGCCGAGGTCGCCGACGACGTCCTCGACCGCGACCCCACCATGCGGGAGCTGGAGGAGCGCGTCGCGGGCCTGCTCGGTGCCGCCGACGCGCTGTGGACGCCGACCGGCTCGATGGCGAACCTGATCGCCCTGATGAGCCACCTCGGTCGCGGCGAGTCGTTCCTCGCCCCGCAGGGCGCGCACGTCCTCGACTTCGAGCTGGGCACGGCGGCCTGGCTGGCCGGTGGGATGCCGCGCCCGCTCCCGCACGACGGCGGGCCCGGCAAGGTCACCCCGCACGCCGTGCGCCGCGCGGCCGCCGACGCCGCCGACGCCACCTACGCCTCGCTGCGCACGGCGCTGCTCTGCCTGGAGAACACGCACAACTCCGCGGGCGGGACGGTCACCGCACCCGAGGAGCACGCCTCGGTCGCCGCGGCGGCGCGGGCCGCCCGGCTCGCGGTGCACCTCGACGGCGCCCGGTTGTGGAACGCCGCCGTCGCGCTCGGGGTGCCGCCCGGGGCGCTGACGGTCGGCGCGGACACCGTGTCGGTCTGCCTGAGCAAGGGGCTCGGCGCGCCGGTCGGGTCGGTCGTCGCCGGATCGGTCGAGTTCGTGGAGCACGCGCGACGGCTGCGCAAGATGCTGGGCGGCGGCGTCCGGCAGGGCGGGGTGCTGGCCGCGACCGGCCTGGTCGCGCTCGAGGGCGTCGAGCGGCTCGCCGAGGACCACGCACTCGCCACGACGCTCGCCACCGGGCTGCGCGAGCGCGGCTGGCGGGTCCGGGAGCCGCAGACGAACATCGTGCTGGTCGACGTGGCCGACCTGCGCGGGACGATCTCCGCGTTCGCCGAGACCGGCGTGCTGGCCGGCGCGATCGGCGGGAAGCTCCGGCTGATGACCCACCGGGACGTCACGGAGAAGCACATCTCGGCGGCCCTGGGCCGGATCGGTGAGGTCGGCCCGGCCAGCACCGGGTCGCCGGGCGCTCCGCCCGCCCAGTTCTCCCGCCGCGACATTCCGGGACCGTCCGAGCGCAGCGCGCTGCGCTGAGCGGGTTCGCCGGGGCGCGGCGCGCTCAGACCCAGGCCCGCAGGCGGGCCAGCGCCTCCTCGATGCCCTCGGACGTACCGGCGCAGGAGAAGCGCACGTATCCCCCACCGTCCACCGGGTCGAAGTCGGCGCCCGGCGCGACGGCGACCCCGGTCTCGGCGAGCAGCCGGTAGGTCAGCGCCATCGAGTCCTCGCCGCCGCGGAGCAGGTGCGCGACGTCGGCGTAGACGTAGAACGCACCGTCGGCGGGGGCCAGCCGGTCGATGCCGATCTCCGGCAGCCCGGCGAGCAGCAGGTCGCGGTTGTGGCCGTAGCGCACGACGTGCGCGTCCGCCTCGGCGTAGCTCGCCTCGTCGAACGCGGCCAGCGCGGCGTGCTGGGGCAGCGCGGGCGGGCAGACGGTGAAGTTCCCGGCCAGTCCCTCGACGGTGCGCCGCAGCCGCGGCGGACACACCAGCCAGCCCAGTCGCCAGCCGGTCATCGAGAAGTACTTGGAGAACGAGTTCACCAGCACCGCCTCGCGGGAGGACTCCCACGCACACGTGGTCGCCGGGCTGCCCGGGAACGTGATGCCGTGGTAGATCTCGTCGCTGACCAGCTGGATCCCGCGCTCCTCGCAGTACGACGCCAGCGCCGCCAGCTCATCCGGCTCGATCACCGTGCCGGTGGGGTTCGCCGGGCTGGCCAGGATCAGGCCCTTCACCGGCTCGTCGAGCTCCTCGAGCATCTGCACGGTCGGCTGGAACCGCGTCGCCGGCCCGCAGGGCAGCTCGACGACCTCGCAGCCCAGCGCGGCGAGGATGTTGCGGTAGCACGGGTAGCCGGGGCGGGCCATCGCGACGCGGTCGCCCGCATCGAAGGCGGCCAGGAACGCCAGCAGGAACCCTCCGGAGGAACCGGTGGTCAGCACCACGTCACCGGGATCGACGTCCAGGTCGCGGGTGCGGCGGTAGTGCCCGGCAACGGCCTCGCGCAGCTCCGGGATGCCCGGTGCGACCGTGTAGCCGAGGACCTCGGAGTTCAGCGCCTCCGCGGCGGCGGCACGGACCGGTTCGGGAGCCGGGGTGGACGGCTGCCCGGCGGAGAGGTTGAGCAGGTCGCCGTGGGTCCGGGCCCGCTCGGCGGCGGCGGCCCACACGTCCATGACGTGGAACGGGGCGACGGCGGCGCGAGCCGCGACGGTGAGCTGGGCTGCGGGCGATCCGGTCACGGTCGATGAGCGTAGGCGGCCGGGTACGCGCGCCCGGCCGGGCGCCCCCGGCCGGGCGCGCGGGGTGTCACTGCGCCGCGAACCCCAGCGCGTCGACGACGGCGCCGACCTGCGCGCTGGTGGTCGCCACGGTGTCGTCGAGGTACTCGGCGATCGGGGTGATCTCGGCGGCCTGGGCCGAACCGCTGAACGCCAGGGTGGCCAGCGGCGCGGCGACGACGGCGCCCACGAGGGTCAGGGCACGACGACGACGGGCCGGCCGGGGAGCGTTGGCCATGATGGATCCTCCTGTGGTCCCGGGAGCGCCGGTTGCGCTCCCGTGCCACGGACGATTCACCGCCGCGCCGGTCCCGATCAATCGTCGGCGTCCGGTTTCACCGCGTCTTCACGAGTTCTCCACACGGCCGCGGACACCGGGGCCCGTTGCATCGAGAACCTGCAGATCAGCCGGGCAACAGGGTCGATCAGACGAGCGTCACTACGCCATACGGCCGTAACGCCGGTGCAACATCAGACCTGGGCGACCGGAATGCTGATCTCCCCGCGTTCCGCACGGAGACCGATGTCGGTGCGGTGGTGCGCCCCGGCGAGGTGCACCGGCTCGAGCCGCGCGTACGCGTCGGCCCGGGCCGCCGCCAGGTCCGGGCCGGTCCCGACGACCGACAGCACCCGCCCGCCGGAGGAGACGACCGCACCGTCCTCCCGGCGCCGAGTGCCCGCGTGCAGCACGCCGTCGCCCTCCGCACCGGTGATCACGTCACCGAGCCGCGGGGTGCTCGGGTAGCCCTCGGCGGCGACCACGACGGTCACCGCGGAGCCGTCCGCCCACTCCAGCGGTGGCTGCTCGGCGAGCGTGCCGGTGGCCGTCGCGTGCAGCAGCCGGGCCAGCGAGGTGCGCAGCAGCGCCAGCACCGCCTGGGTCTCCGGGTCGCCGAACCGGCAGTTGAACTCGATCACCGCCGGGCCCTGCGAGGTCAGGGCCAGCCCGGCGTAGAGCAGCCCGGAGAACGGGGTGCCGCGGTTCTCGAGCGCGACCGCGACCGGGCGGACGATCCGATCGACCAGGTCGTCGGCCAGCTCCTCGCCGGCCCACGGCAGCGGGCAGTAGGCCCCCATGCCGCCGGTGTTCGGGCCCGAGTCGCCGTCGCCGACCCGCTTGAAGTCCTGCGCCGGCAGCAGCGGGACCACCGTGCTGCCGTCGACGAGACAGAACAGCGACGCCTCGGGGCCGTCCAGGAACGACTCCAGCAGCGCCGGGTGGCCGGCGTCGAGCAGGCCGAGGGCGTGCGCCCGGGCGACCTCGACGTCGGTGGAGACGACGACACCCTTGCCGGCTGCCAGGCCGTCGTCCTTCACGACGTACGGCGGGGTGAACACGCCCAGCGCGGTGTCGAGGTGCGCCGGGTTGTCCACCACGACCGAGGAGGCCGTCGGGACCCCCGCGGAACTCATCACCGACTTCGCGAAGGCCTTGGAGCCCTCGATCCGGGCGGCCTCCCTGCTGGGCCCGAAGCACGGGATGCCGGCTGCCCGCACCGCGTCCGCGGCACCGTTGACCAGGGGCACCTCCGGACCGATGACGACCAGATCCGCCTGCCAGGACTGCGCGAGCGACACGACGGCGTCGTTGTCGGTCACGTCCAGCCCCACCTGTTCGGCGACGGCCGCCGTCCCCGCGTTTCCGGGGGCGCAGGCCAGGGCCGTCACCTCCGGATCCTGCGCCAAGGACACCCCGATGGCGTGCTCACGCGCGCCGCTACCCACGACCAGGACTCGCACGGTCGTCGAGCGTATCTGCGCACGTCCGGGGGCGGAGAACCGGCATCCCGTCCGTGCCGGTCAGTGCCGGTCAGTGCCCGGCGTGGTCCAGATGAGCGCGGAGCAGGCTCGTGACCTGCTCCGGACGTTCCTGGTGCGGGAAGTGCCCGGTCGCCGGCAGCGCGTGGTGGGTGAACCCGGCCCCGGCGAACCGGCCGGTGCGACGCATCGTCGCGTCGAGCACGCACGGGTCGTCGGCGCCGTGCACCTGCAGCACCGGGACGGTGACGGGGCCTGCGACGGCCCGGGCGAACCGGTGGCCGTCCGGGCGGGCCTGGGAACGCACCGACCACCGGTAGTACTCCAGGCTGCAGTGGGCGACCGTGGAGATCCTCATCGCCTCCCGGTTCCGGGCGACGGTGCCGGCGAAGTCCGCGGTCGACGCCCAGTCCGTGCCCGCCCAGGCCCGCATGATCCGCTCGACGCGGGCGCCCCCGTCGGCCCGCAGCGACCGCTCCGGCAGCCGCGGGAGCTGGAACCCGGCCATGTAGCGGCTGGCCCGGCCCTGGCCGAGCGGGTCGCGCAGCAGCGAGTCGCGCATCGTGGTGGGGTGCGGGGCGCCGAGCCCGGTCAGCGAGGCCACCAGCCGCGGGTGCAGCGCGGCGACGCTCCACCCGATCGCGGCCCCCCAGTCGTGCCCGACGACGTGTGCCCGCCGCTCCCCCAGCGCCCGGACCAGACCGGCACAGTCACCGGCCAGGGTCCACAGGTCGTAGCCGCGCGGGGTCTTGTCGGTGTCGCCGTAGCCGCGCAGGTCGGGGGCGACGGCGCGGAAGCCGGCGTCGCCGAGGGCGAGCAGCTGGTGGCGCCAGGTCCACCAGAACTCGGGGAAGCCGTGCAGCAGGACGACGAGCGGCCCGTCCGCCGGGCCGTACTCGGCGAGGTGGATGCGGATGCCGTTGGCCGACACCGCGCGGTGCGTCCACGGGCCCGGCACCCGGACCACCGACGGGTCCGGCACGGCGCCCCGGAGGGTCACCGCAGGTCAGCCCGCAGCAGCGTGCCGCCCCGAGGAGGCGTCGGTCAGCTCACGGACGTTCTCCCGGTCACCACCCTTGCCGCGCTGGGCCAGCACCTGGGCGGAGTCCTTGAGCGAGTCGATGGTCCGCTCGGGCTTGCGGATCTTGCGGACCCGCAGGTAGCCGAGGAAGCCGAAGATCCCCGCCGTCAGCAGCATCACCAGGAAGGTGATCCCGAACCCGGCCGCGCGGTTGAGCCACAGCGACAGGAACTCGGCGAGGGTGAAGAAGAGGTAGAACAGGCTGAAGAGCCCGATCACCGCGGCGATCACGAAGAAGACGCTGCCCTGCACGCCCTTCTTCACCTCGGCCGTGACCTCGGCCTTGGCGAGCTCCACCTCGGAACGCACCAGGGTGGACAGGTGCGTGGTGACGTCCTTGGCGAGGGCCCCGAGGGACGCGTCGCGCGGCCCCGGCTCCGGTGTGAGCGGAATGGAGGGCAGGACGGGCGGAACCTCCGCGTTGCCGGACTGGCTGTTGCTGGCCACCGTCATCCCTCCTGCGCCTCGGTCCCCGGTACCTGTCCCCCGGACGGCCGTCGTTCGGTGAGCCGTCATCGTGCCACGGGGACCCGAGGCCTGCTCGGCTGCGCCACGCCGTCCCCGTCCGGACGATCGGACCTCACTCGTCCGGACGCCCGCGCAGCTTCTTGATGTCCCCGCGCCGGGTCTTCGCGTCGAGCCGCCTGCGCTTCGACCCCTTGGTCGGACGGGTGGGCCGACGGGTCCGCGGGCCGGCCGCGGTCGCCTCCCCCAGGACCGCCGCGAGCCGCTGCCGCGCCGCCTCCCGGTTGCGCAGCTGGCTGCGGTGCTCGGCGGCGGTGATCGTGAGGACACCGTCGGCCAGCCGGTTCCGCAACCGCTCCAGGGCCCGCTCGCGCAGGTCGGCGGGAACGCTCGGCGAGCCCGCGACGTCGAAGGACAGCTCGACCCGGGAGTCGGTCGTGTTCACACCCTGCCCGCCCGGCCCGGACGCACGGGAGAACCGCCACCGCAGCTCCCGCTCGGGCACGACGAACCCCCGCCGCACCCGCACCCCGCCGTCCGCACCGCCGTCCACGCCACCATTGTGGTGCGGACGGCGGCCCGTCGGGCCTCGGGACGGGTCACTCCTCCTTGGAGTCCTGCATCCCGGTGGTGATCATCTCCATCACCGACGAGTCCGCCAGCGTCGAGACGTCACCGACCTCGCGGTTCTCCGCGACGTCGCGCAGCAGGCGTCGCATGATCTTGCCGGACCGGGTCTTCGGGAGCTCCTCGACGACCATGATCTGGCGCGGCTTGGCGATCGGGCCGATCTCCTTCGAGACGTGGTCGCGCAGCGCCTTGATCGCCTCCTCGCCCTTCGCCTCGCCGCTCACCGCGTCGCCGCGCAGGATCACGAACGCCACGATGCCCTGGCCGGTCGTCTCGTCGGACGCGCCGACGACGGCCGCCTCGGCCACGGTCGGGTGGCTGACCAGCGCGGACTCGACCTCGGTGGTGGAGATGCGGTGCCCGGAGACGTTCATGACGTCGTCGACCCGGCCGAGCAGCCAGATGGCGCCGTCGTCGTCGTACTTGGCACCGTCACCGGCGAAGTAGAAGCCCTGCTCGGCGAAGCGCGACCAGTAGGTCTCCTTGTAGCGCTCGGTGTCGCCCCAGATGCCGCGCAGCATCGCCGGCCACGGCTTGTCGATCACCAGGTAGCCGCCCTCGCCGTTGCCGACCCGGGTACCGGAGTCGTCGACGACGACGGCGCTGATGCCCGGGATCGGGCGCATCGCCGAGCCGGGCTTCGTGTGCGTCACGCCCGGCAGCGGGGCGATCATGGTCGCGCCGGTCTCGGTCTGCCACCAGGTGTCGACGATCGGGCAGCGGTCCCGGCCGATCTTCTCCCGGAACCACATCCAGGCCTCCGGGTTGATCGGCTCGCCGACCGTGCCCAGGACCCGCAGCGAGGACAGGTCGTACTTCGCCGGGATGTCCTCGCCCCACTTCATGAAGGTCCGGATCAGGGTGGGGGCGGTGTAGTAGATGGAGACGCCGTACTTGTCGACGATCTCCCAGTGCCTGCCCTCGTGCGGGGTGTTCGGCGTGCCCTCGTACATCACCTGCGTCGCGCCGTTGGCCAGCGGGCCGTAGACGATGTAGGTGTGCCCGGTGACCCAGCCGATGTCGGCGGTGCACCAGTAGACGCTCTCGCCGGGCTTGTGGTCGAAGGTCACGTGGTGGGTGTACGCCGCCTGGGTCAGGTACCCGCCGGAGGTGTGCAGGATCCCCTTCGGCTTACCCGTGGTGCCCGAGGTGTAGAGGATGAACAGCGGGTGCTCGGAGTCGAAGGACTCGGCGGTGTGCTGGTCGGAGGCGGAGCCGACGGCGTCGTGCCACCAGACGTCGCGGCCCTCGGTCCACGGCACGTCGGTCTCGGTCCGCTTGACGACCAGGACCTTCTCGATCGTCGTGCCCTGAACGGCCTCGTCGGTGTTCTCCTTCATCGGCGCCGGCTTGCCGCGCCGGTACTGGCCGTCGGAGGTGATCAGGACCTTCGCCTCGGCGTCCTCGATCCGGGCCTTCAACGCCCCCGGGGAGAAGCCGCCGAAGACCACGCTGTGCAGCGCGCCCAGCCGGGCACAGGCCAGCATGGAGAAGACGGCCTCGGGGATCATCGGGAGCTGGATCGCGACCCGGTCGCCCTTGCCGACGCCCATCCCGGCCAGCGCGTTCGCCGTCCTGCAGACCTCCCGCTGCAGGTCGGCGTAGGTGATGGTGCGGCCGTCGCCGGGCTCGCCCTCCCAGTGGATGGCGACCCGGTCGCCGTTGCCCTCGTCGACGTGGCGGTCGGCGCAGTTGTAGGCGACGTTGAGCTCGCCGCCGACGAACCACTTGGCGAACGGGGTCTCCCACTCGAGGACGGTGTCCCACTTCTTCGTCCAGTGCAGGCGGTCGGCCTGCTCGGACCAGAAACCCTCGCGGTCCTCATCGGCGCGCCGGTACCAGTCCTCGGTGGCGTTGGCCTGGGCCGCGACACCCTCGGGCGGCGGGAAAATCCGGCTCTCGGTGGACAATGCGCTCAGTGCGCTGCTCTTCTCGGACTCGGCCATGTCCTCGTGTCCTCCTCGACGCGGCGGTGAAACGGGCCTTCGATGCGGCCACTGGCGCACCCGGTCGTGCGCGCACGTGTTCGAACCGACGCTAGTGAACCTGGCCGCGCTCCGCACCGTCCGAGCGGGGAGAAGCCGGTTCACACCCACCATCGGACCCCGTCGTCGGCGCAGGTCGGGAACGGGTGACCGGGAGCGCGCGGTGGACGGTGCATCGCCGAGAGCCCGACCGGTGGCCGACGGGCGGTCGCCGGGCGGTCGTCGAGCGGTTCACCCGTCGGAGATCATCGCCGCCCTGATGCCGCCCGGAGGCTCCCGGACCTCGGGATCGGGCCGCTACCCGACAGTGGGCCACGAGTTGGGACGATGGCGCCATGGCCCGCCCCTCGACCGACGATCCGCTCGCCCCGCTCGCGGTACTACCCGGTGTGCCCGAGGCGGTCGCCCGGGCCCGGGACGCCGCGACCGAGGTCCACAACCAGCCGGTGAACCGGCGGGGCTGGCCCGTCACGGCGGCCGAGGCGGCCCTGCGAGCGGCCCGGTCGTCGGCCGCGCTGGACGGCGCCCCGCTGCGCCCGGCGACCGCCGACCACGTGTCCGACCCGGTCCTGGCGGGCGCGGTCCGGATCGCCGACGAGCGCGCCAAGCTGCTCGAGGTGTGGCGCCGCGCCCCGCTGCAGGCGCTGGCCCGGCTGCACGTACTCGCGGCGACCGATCTGGTCCCGGTCACGGCGCACGGCACGGAGCTCGGCCGTCCGCGCCCCGGGGCGTCGTCGCGGTTGTCGGTGCTGGCCGACCTGCTCGGCGGAGGGACGTCGGTACCGGCTCCCGTGCTGGTCGCGGTGCTGCACGGCGAGCTGCTGACCCTGCGCCCGTTCGGCACCGCGGACGGGGTCGTCGCCCGCGCCGCCGCCCGGCTGACGGCCATGTCCTCCGGCCTCGACCCGCGTGGGCTCTCCGTACCAGAGGTGGGGTTCCTCCGCCGGCCTGCCGAGTACCGGGCGGCGGCCGAGGCGTTCGCGACCGGAACGGCGGACGGCCTGGCCCGGTGGGTCACACACACCTGCGCGGAGTGGGAGGCGGGCGGCCGCGAGGGCCTGTCGATCGCGGCCGCGCAGTCGGGCTGAGGCCGCCGTCGGGGGACGAGACATATGAGAGCCGGGCGGCACCCCGTGTTGGCGGCACCGCCCGGCTCGACGCGAGGGTCGGGGTCCTGGCGTGCACTACATGTCGTGCTTGGTGGCCTCGGCGCCCGGCGTCCCGGTACGCAGGCCCACGACGATATGCCTCCCGCGGCGTGCTCGGCGTGGAGCACCCGACTCTCGCGTACGGAGCCCGGGCGGGGGAGACGGGTTCTTCTCTTCCGAACCGCCCCTGGCCTGGCCGGGGTCCGCACCCCTGTTCCTAGTCCTGCGGGTGTGCGGTGAGCAACCCTCGCGCCGAGGTGCACCGGTTCAGCAGCAGTGGGTGACCGCTACCGGCGGCCATCCGGGGGTGCGACGACGCCCGGACGGCGGTCGCGGGCCGGCCTGGCTCTCCGACCGCCGCTCCGCCGCGTCGCTGCTCTGCCGCGTCGCCGCTCGGCCCCGCCGCAGCTCGGCCCCGTCGCCGCTCCGCCCCGCCGCCGCTCCGCCCCGCCGCCGCCGATCGCACCCTGCCGATCGCACGTCGTCAGCGATCGCGGCGTGCGACGGCGGCCCCGATGGCGAGCGCCGCGAGCGCGCCGCCGGTCGCGACCGCCCCGAGCAGCGCGGGGGTCCGCCCGGCCGGTGCGGGGGTCCGCCCGGCCGGTGCGTGGGTGCGCACCGCCGGTGCGCCGGCCTCACCCGGTCCGGCCGCGTGCCCGGACGTGCCACGGCTGCGGCCGACGGCCCGGTCGGACAGCCTGTCCCGGAGCCGGAACAACCGGTCCCGCCGGGACGCCACCCGGACGAATCCGAGCACCGGCCAGCCGCGTTCCCGGGCGATCGCGCGCAGCTCCCGGTCCGGGTTGACGACCGCCGGTGACCCGACCGCCTCGAGCAGCGGCAGGTCGGTGATCGAATCGCTGTAGGCGGCGCAGCGCCGGAGATCGAAACCCGACTCCGCGGCGATCTCCCTGGCCGCCTCGGCCTTGCCGTCGCCGTAGCAGTAGAACTCGATCTCCCCGGCGTAGCGGCCGTCCTCGATCCGCATGGTCGTGGCACGGAACCGGTCGATCCCGACCAGCTCGGCGATCGGCCCGACGACCTCCAGGCCCGACGCCGACAGCAGCACGATCTCGGCGCCCTGTTCCCGGTGCCGTTCGATCACCCGCACGGCCTCCGGATACACCAGCGGAGAGATCACCTCCTGCAGCGTCTCCGCGACGATCGCGCGGACCCGCTCGACCTCCCAGCCCTGGCAGATCAGCGTCATCCGCCGCCGCAGCGTGTCCATCGTGGACGCGTCGGCCCCGGAGAGGACGAGCAGCAGCTGCGCCCAGGCGCCCCGGACGACGGTGCCCCGGTCGATCAGGCCGTGCCGCGCGAACGTGCGCGCGAAGGCCAGGGCACTCGACCCGGCGATGATCGTGTTGTCGAGGTCGAGGAACACCGCCTGCGGCACGGCGCCGGGGGCGGCGGACGGCTGCGGCTCGCCCGGCGCCGGGGTGGTGGGCGGCGTGGCGGGCAGCACGGCGGCGGGTCCGGTCGGGACGGGAGCGGCAGGCACGATCCCAGCCTGCCGGAACCGGGCGAGCCGGGGAGCGCCCGCCCCGGAGCCCGGCCGCTCGCCCGCCGCACCGATCGACACGGACCACCCGCGCACCGACGCAGGGAGTGACCGGAAGCACGCGACCGGTCGCCCGGACGCGCTCACCGGTAGCCCCGTCACGTCACCCGGGCGGTACGCCCCGACACACGCTGCTCGGGACCGGTCGGCGCAGGCCACGGGCCAGGTCTGGGCGCGACAGCGCGATTCCGGCTACAGTTGGGTGAGCTCGGACCTGGTCCGAGCGGGTTCAGCTCGACCCCCCGGGGCTGAACCGACCGACGGCCCCCGCCAATCCCCCCTGGCGGGGGTCGTCCTACGTTCGCCCCCCGGCGGGCCCGCCCACCGGTCGCTCGGGAGCGTCCGTCCCGGCCGCACCGCGCAGGCCCCGAGGCTCTCCCGTCGCCCGCGCGCGAGGGCCCTCCCCCGGCACTCGATCCTGCCGCATCGCACCGACGTCCCGGCCCGCCGCGAGGCCGCCCGTCCACAGGCGGGCCGGTTGTCCACGAGTTGTCCACAGGCCCGCAACTCGTCGCCGCAACACGCCGCCCCGGCCGCACGCTCGACACCGGGGCCCGCACCGGCGGGCCGGTGGGAGGTGGAGCGCGATGGACCGGCGGTGCCTGATCGTGGCCGAGGACCCGGATCTGCTCGACGCACTGCTGCGGCTCGCCGCCGCGGCCGACATGGACGCGCAACGGGCGATCGACGCCGCGGACGCCCGGCGGGCATGGGCCCGGGCACCGGTCGTCCTGCTCGACCGGGCCGGAGCGGCCCGGTGCCGGTCCGCCGGTTTCCCGCGCCGGGACTCGGTGGTGATCGCGGTTGCCGGCGAACCGGGGGCCGAGGACTGGCGCTCCGCCGTGGCCCTCGGCGCCGACCGGGTGGTGCAGCTGCCGCACGGCGAGGACGGCCTGGCCGGGATGCTGGCCGACGTCCGCGAACGAGCCGGTGCGGGCGGCAGGCCGGGCCGGGTGCTCGCGATCATCGGCGGCTCCGGCGGGGCGGGGGCGTCCGTCCTGGCGACCGCGGTGGCGGTCACGGCCGCCCGCAGCGGTGCCACGGCGCTCCTGGTCGACTGCGATCCGCTCGGTGGCGGCCTGGACCTGCTGGTCGGGCTGGAGCAGGAGGACGGCCTGCGCTGGTCCGAGCTCGCGGTCGGCGACGGCCGGGTGCGGGCGGCGTCGCTGCACGCCGCACTGCCGAGGGCCGTGTCGGGCCGGTCGGAGCTGTCGGTGCTGTCCTGCGCCCGCTCCCCGCACGGCCCCGAGCCGGCCGCCGTCACGGCGGTGCTGGAAGCCGGTCGCCGGGCCGGCGGGACGGTGGTCTGCGACCTGCCCCGCTACCCGACCGACGCCGCGCTCGCCGCACTCGGCGCGGCGGATCTCACGGTGCTGCTGGTGCCGTCCGCACTGCGGGCCAGCGCCGCCGCGGCCCGGGTCGCCGACGTCCTCGCGGAGCACGCCCGGCTCGTCGAGCTCGTCGTCCGCGGCCCGTCCCCGGGCGGGATCACATCGCAGCAGGTCGCGGCATCGCTCGGGTTACCGCTGCTGCACGTGATGCGCCCGGAACGTGATCTCGCCGGCGCGCTGGAACGGGGCCGCACACCCGGCTCGGGGCGCGGTCCGCTCGCCGCGGCGGCCCGCGCCGTGCACGAGCGCCTGTACGCATCCGCCCGGTCGTCCCGGGCCGTGTCGTGAACCCGCTGGTCGACCGGGTCCGCGCCCGCCTCGCCGACGCGGGCGGCGAGACCGGGCCCGCCGCCGTCGCCGCGGCCGTACGCGCCGAATCCGGCGGGGTCGCGTCCGACCTGGACGTCCTGGCCGCCCTGCGGACCCTGCGTCAGGAGTTCACCGGTGCCGGCCCGCTCGATGCGCTGCTGCGCGATCCGGCCACCACCGACGTGCTGGTCACCGCGCCGGACGCCGTGTGGGTCGACCGCGGCGACGGGCTGCGGCGGACACCCGTCACGTTCCCGGACGAGGCCGCGGTCCGCCGGCTCGCGCAGCGACTGGCCCTGGCCGCCGGACGGCGCCTGGACGACGCCAGCCCGTGCGTCGACGGCCGGCTCGCCGACGCCGGGGTCCGGCTGCACGCCGTGCTGCCCCCGGTCGCCGCCGGTGGCACGGCGATATCGCTGCGCGTGCTGCGGCCCGCGAGCCACGACCTGTCCGCGCTGCGCCGGACCGGCACGTTCGACGCCACGGGCGAGTCGCTGCTGCACGCGATCGTCGCCGCCCGCCTCGCGCTGCTCGTCGCCGGAGGAACGGGAAGTGGGAAGACCACCGTTCTCAATGCGCTGCTCGGCGCGGTCGACCCCGGCGAGCGCATCGTCACCGTGGAGGATGCCGAGGAGCTCCGGCCGCGCCATCCGCACGTCGTCCGCATGGTGGCGCGGCCGCCCAACATCGAGGGGTCCGGCGGGGTCCCGCTGCGCGAGCTCGTCCGGCAGGCGCTGCGGATGCGGCCGGACCGGATCGTGGTCGGTGAGGTTCGCGGTGCGGAGGTCGGGGACCTGCTGGCGGCGATGAACACCGGCCACGACGGCGGTGCCTGCACGGTCCACGCGAACTCCGTGCGTGAGATCCCGGCCCGGATGCGCGCGCTCGCCGGGCTGGGCGGCATGTCCCCGGCAGCGCTCGACGGGCAGCTCGCCGCGGCCGTGCAGGTGGTCCTGCAGATGCGCAAGCGCCCCGGAACCGGCCGGGTGCTCGAGGAGATCGGCGTGCTGGGTCGCGGCGAGGACGGCGTCCCGGTGGTCGCGCCCGCGTGGACCCTGACGAGCGGGACCGGCCCCGGGATGACCGAGCTGCGGACGATGCTGCGCGAGCGCGGGGTCGGTGCGCCGTGCTGACGGAGCTGCTCACGGCCGGGCCTCCGGTCACCGGCCTCGGAGTGGCCGGGACGGCGCAGGGCGCGGAGCCGGCGGGGTGGCGGGGTGCCCGCAACGCCCTCGCCCTGCTGTTGCTGGCGGCGGCCGTGCTCGGGGCCCCGGGCGCGGGTGCCCGGCAGCGCCTGCGCGCTCTCACCACCGGTGCCGCGCGGGTCCGGCGTGTGCGGGTCCGGCTCGAGGACCTCGCGTTCCCGGCCGCCGCCGTCGCCGGGTTCGTCCTGCTCGGGCCGGCCGGTGCCACCTGTGCTGTGGGGGTGGTCTGGTTCGTCCGGCGCCGGCTCGTCGCCCGGCGGGCGGCCGCCCGCGACTCCGATGCCGCCACGGAGCTGGCCGACGCGCTCTCCCGGATCACCGACGAGCTACGGGCCGGGGCCCATCCCGCGACGGCGCTCGCCGGGCGCGACGGCCCGCTCGCCCGCGCGCTGCTGGCGCCCGCGGCCGTGGCCGCCCACCTCGGCGAGCCCGTTCCCGACGCCCTGCGCCGGGCGGCGACCGGACCGGCCGGCCGGGACGTCGAGCGCATCGCCGCGGCCTGGGAGCTGGCGGACCGGCACGGCGCTCCCCTCGCCGAGCTGCTGACCGCCCTGCTCGACGACATCCGCTGGCGGATCGCCCACGGCGCCCGGGTCCGCGCGCAGCTCGCCGGCCCGAGAGCGACCGCGTCCGTGCTGACCGCGCTGCCGCTGGCCGGGATCGGGCTCGGCCAGCTCATGGGGATCGCCCCGCTGGCGGTGCTCCGCACCGGGCTGCACGGCCCGGCCCTGCTGGTCCTGGGCGTGCTGCTGACGACGGCCGGCGCCGCCTGGTCGGACCGGATCCTGCGCTCGGCGGTGCCCTCGTGACGGCCACCGCGCTCGGCCTCGCCGCCGTGGCGGTCCTGCTCGGCGGTGCTCGCCCCGCGCCCGGGCGACTGCGGGATCTGCGTGGTCGCCGAGCGGGCCGGGGATCGGCGCAGCCGCCCCGCACCGTGGTGCTCGCGCTCCTGGTCCCCGCGGGTACAGCGCTGGGCTGGGCCGTGGCCGGTACGACCGGGGCGGTCGTCGGTACGGCCGCCGGCGCCGGGCTGATGCTGCTCGCCCGGCGGCTACCGCACCTCCACGCGCCACGGGCGGACGACGCCGACCTCGCGGCGGTCTGGGATCTGCTCGCCACCTGCCTGGCCGCCGGCCTGACCGTTCCGGACGCACTCGATGCCGCCGGGCGCCGGCTGCCCGGCCCGGCGGGCGCGACGTTGCGCCGGGTGTCGGGCCTGCTGGCGCTGGGAGCGTCCGCGGACGACGCCTGGTCCGCGGCGGCCGCGACTCCCGGTCTCGCCGGGTTCGCCCGTGCAGCCGGCCGCTCCGCGAGCACCGGGTCCGCGCTCGGCCGGGCCGCCTCGACCGAGGCCGCCCGGCTACGGGCCGGCCTCACCGACCGGGCGGAGGAACGCGCGCAGCGGGCCGCCGTCCTGATCACCGCCCCGCTGGGGCTCTGCTTCCTGCCCGCCTTCCTGGTCCTCGGCATCGTGCCGGTCGTGATCGGGCTGGCCGGGGAGGCCTTCGCCCGGTGGTGACACCGGGCGACGACCGGGCCCGCATCCGCGCGGGCCCCCGACGGAGGAGAACACCGATGACCCGCACCGACCTGTCCGACCGCCTGGCCGCACTCGCCACCGACGACGACGGCATGTCCACCGTGGAGTACGCGGTGGGGACCATCGCGGCGGCGGCGTTCGCCGCCCTGCTGTACGCGATCGTCAGCGGGGACGACGTCATGGCCGCGCTCACCGGGATCGTGGAACGTGCACTGTCGACGACAGTCTGACCTCGCCGGGGACGGTGGCGCCGTCACCGTCGAGGCCGCGCTGGCGCTCGGCAGCCTGGTGCTGGTCACGTCGGCCGCGGTCGCCGCCGTCGCCGCCGTGGCGGCCGGGGTCCGGTGCACCGACGCGGCCCGGGAACTGGCGCTGCAGGCCGCCCGCGGTGACGCCGACCGCGGCCGCGTGGCCGCCACCGCACTGGCACCGGCCGGTGCGGAGTCCGACCTCCGGATCGACGGCGACAGCGTGGTCGCGACCGTCCGGGCGCGACCGGTGGAGCTGTTGCCGATCTCCGTCACCGGCTCGGCGGTCGCCGTCGTCGAGCCCGGACTGTCGGCATCCGCCACCGGGCCGGACCCGCCTGTGACCGACGCCCCGGCGCCCCGAGGGGAGGGCCCGGATGAGCACCCACCGCCGGCGTGACCGCCTCGGAGCCGACGACACCGGCGTCGCGTCGGTGTGGGCCGCGACCGCGGCCGCCGTGCTGCTGGTGACCGCGACGGTGTGCGTCGACGTCGCCGCGGCGGTGCGGGCCCGGCACGTGGCGGCGGCCGCGGCGGACCTCTCGGCCCTGGCGGCCGCCGGGCGGGCGGTCGAGGGCGTCGACGTCGCCTGCCGGGTGGCCACCGACCTCGCCGCGCGCAACCGGGCCGCGCTCACCGCGTGCCGGCTCGACGGCTGGGACGCGCTCGTCGAGACCGAGGTCCGCCGGTCCGGCCTGCTCCCGGTGCGCGGACCGGCGTCGGCCCGGGCGCGGGCCGGACCGGCACCGGTCACCGGCGCACCCACCGGCACCACACCCGACGACCACGGACAGGAATGATCATGACCTCGGTGAGCGGTTCCCGGCCCCGGGTGAACGGACGATGGACAGCACAGCACGTCCGCGTCACGGGCGACGGCCACGAACTCCCGGTTCCGGCGTCGTTTCGTCGTCGACGCCTGACCGATCACCGACGCCGGAGGGTCCCGGTCTGGTCACGGGCCGCATCCTCCGGCCTACTGGATGTCATCGCGGAATCGGGCCGGTTCCGGTCCGCCCGCGGTACGAGGACCACGCTCCCCAGACAGCGGTGGGGTCGGAGCGCATCACGCGCCCCCGTCCGACGCCATCGCACGTGGTCGCCACCGGCCCGCCGTAGCCCCCGACGGGCGGGCCGGTGGTGCCTCGCCGGTCTCGGCCTCCACCCCGCACCGTCCCGTTCAGGCCTCGGTATCCGCCGCGGCCCGGGCGTCCGGGTCACCGTCCTCGGCCAGCGCGGCCAGGACCAGATCGAGCACCTGCACCGCGCCGGCCTTGTCCAGCGGGTTGTTGCCGTTGCCGCACTTCGGCGACTGCACGCAGGACGGGCATCCGGCGCGGCACTCGCAGTCACGCACCGCTGCGCGGGTCGCGGCGAGCCAGCGGGCGGGCACCGCGTGGCCACGTTCGGCCAGTCCGGCCCCGCCGGGGTGCCCGTCGTGCACGAACACCGTCGGCAGCCCGGTGTCGGGGTGCAGGGCGGTGGACAGGCCACCGATGTCCCAGCGGTCGCAGATCGCGAACAACGGGAGCAGGCCGATCGCGGCGTGCTCGGCGGCGTGCAGCGAACCGGGCAGCCGGGCGTCGTCGATCCCGGCGTCCGCCAGCGCCTCCGGGTCGATCGTGTACCAGACCGAGCGGGTGTCGAGGCTCTGCGGCGGCAGGTCGAGCGGGGTCCGGTCGAGGACCGTGCCGTCCGGGGCGCGCCGACGGAAGGCGACCACCTGGCTGGTCACGGTCGTCTCGCCGAAGCAGACCTGCACGGGCCCGTGGCGGCGCGACGCGATCACCGCCCGCACCGACACCTCCGACACCGACTGCGCCTCGGTCCGCCAGTCCGGCTCCTCCGGGTGCACCAGCGCGACGCCGCCGTCGAGGTCGAGCTCGTCGACGACGTAGCTCTCGCCGCGGTGCAGGTACACCGCGCCCGCGTGCACGGTGCCGGGGGCGGAGCCGCCGTCGACGGTGCCGAGCATCCGTCCGGTGGCGGCCTCGACGACCGCGACCTGGCCGAGCCCGGACCCGCGGATGTCGACCTGTCCCGCCGGCGCGTCACCGGTGTCCGGCCAGAACCAGCCGTGCGGGCGGCGGCGCAGCACGCCGTCGGCGACCAGGGCGTCGAGAACCTCGACCGCGGGTGCACCGCCGAAGACCTCCTCGACGTCGACCGTGGTCAACGGCAGCTCGGCGGCCGCGCACGCCAGCTGCGGCGCGAGCACGTAGGGGTTGACCGGATTGAGCACACAGGTCTCCACCGGCGCCCCGATCACCATCTGCGGGTGGTGCACCAGGTAGGTGTCCAGCGGGTCGTCCCGGGCGACCAGCACGACCAGTGCCTCGTCGGATGCCCGGCCCGCCCGGCCCGCCTGCTGCCAGAACGACGCCCGCGTGCCGGGGAAGCCGGCCAGCACCACGGCGTCGAGACCCGAGATGTCGACACCGAGCTCGAGCGCGTTGGTCGTCGCCACCCCGAGCAGCTCGCCGGACATCAACGCGCCCTCCAGCGCCCGCCGCTCCTCGGGCAGGTACCCGCCGCGATAGGCGGCGACCCGCTCGGGCAGCTCCGGCGCGACCTCGGCGAGCGCGCGCCGCGCCCCCAGCGAGGTCAGCTCGGCCGCGCGCCGGGAGCGGACGAAGGCGAGTGTGCGGGCCCGCTCCAGTACGAGGTCGGCGAGCATCCGGGAGGCCTCGGCACCGGCCGAGCGGCGCACCGGCGCCCCGTTGTCCCCGGTGATCTCGCTCAGCAGCGGTGGTTCCCAGAAGGCGACCGTCCGCCCGGCGTGCGGGGAGCCGTCGTCGGTCACGGCGACGACGTCCCGGCCGGTCAGCCGGGACGCGAAGCCGGCGGGCCGGGCCACCGTCGCCGAGGCCAGGACGATCGTGGGACGGGCCCCGTAGCGGGCGGCGACCCGCAGCAGCCGGCGCAGCACCAGTGCCACGTGCGAGCCGAACACCCCGCGGTAGGTGTGGCACTCGTCGATCACCACGTACCGCAGCCGCCGCAGGAAGGTCGACCAGCGACCGTGCCGGGGCAGCAGCGACCGGTGCAGCATGTCCGGGTTGGAGAACATCCAGCGGCAGTGCCGCCGGATCCAGTCGCGCTCCTCCATCGGGGTGTCACCGTCGAACGACGCCGGCCGCACCCCGTCCGGGGCGATCCCGTCGAGCGCGCGCAGCTGGTCGGCCGCAAGAGCCTTGGTGGGCGCGAGGTACAGCGCGGTCGCCCGCGGATCCTCGACCAGCCCGGCGAGCACGGGCAGTTGGTACACCAGCGACTTGCCGGACGCCGTCCCGGTCGCGACGACGACGTCGGCGCCCGACCGGACGAGCTCGGCGCCCTCCGCCTGGTGCGCCCACAACCGTTCGATCCCGCGGCCGGCCCACGCCTCGCGCAGCTCCGGTGGTGTCCAGCCGGGCCAGTCGGCCGTGCGGCCCGGCCGGGGCGGGAGCCGGACGACGTGGCGCAGCGGGTCGTCCGGCTCCGGGGAGTCCGGCGAGTCCGGCGAGTCCGGCGAGTCCGGCGAGTCCGGGCCGGACCGGGTCGCCTCCGCACGGTCCGGGTCCACGCCGGAGCCGGCGAGCACCCGGCGCAGCAGTTCGACACCACGCCGCGCCCCGTCCACGCGCTCCTCGATCGGCCTCACGACCAGCCAGGTTGGCACAGACGTTCGAACACGGCGCCGGCGCGTCCCCGGCGCCCGGCCTGCCGCCTCTCGCGGGCGGCGCCCGCCATCCGTACGGCCGTGTGCCCCAGTCGATCCGCAGGTTTCCGCATCGCCTGTGTTCTTGATCACTTTCTGGTGATCGTTACCAGTTGTGATCCCTGTCGCACTGAGCGATCGGCCACACTTCTACACTGCACCCGCCCGGTCATCGGTGAACGCCGCGCCCGGGCCCAGTCGACGCCAGTGACGCCGTCGTCGGCAGCCTCCTCGTCGGTGGGCTGCACCGGCACGGCAGACCTGGTCGAACTTCGCGCAACCAGGAGGACGGATGTCCCAGTCCACCCTCGCCCAGGGCCTCGAGCTCGGTGCGGGAGACCTCACCATCGTGGGTGTGGTCGCGGTGGTCGCCCTCGTCGCCCTGGCCGTCGGCGGTCTTCTGATCAAGGAGGTCCTCGCCAACGGCGAGGGCACCCCCAAGATGCAGGAGATCGGCCGCGCGGTCCAGGAAGGCGCCTCGGCGTACCTCAACCGCCAGTTCCGCACGCTCGCGGTGTTCGCCGCGATCGTGTTCGTACTGCTCTTCGCGCTCCCCGCCGAGGATCTCGGTGAGCGCATCGGCAGGTCGATCTTCTTCGTCGTCGGTGCGGGCTTCTCGGCGATCATCGGCTATCTGGGCATGTGGCTCGCCACCCGCGCGAACATCCGCGTCGCGGCGGCGGCACGTGAGCCGGGCGGCCGCGAGAAGGCGACCCGGATCGCGTTCCGCACCGGCGGCGTCGTCGGCATGTTCACGGTCGGCCTCGGCCTGTTCGGTGCCGCGATCGTTGTGCTCGTCTACGCCGGCCAGGCGCCGCGCGTGCTGGAGGGCTTCGGGTTCGGAGCCGCCCTGCTGGCGATGTTCATGCGTGTCGGCGGCGGCATCTTCACCAAGGCCGCCGACGTCGGCGCCGACCTCGTCGGCAAGGTCGAGCAGGGCATCCCGGAGGACGACCCGCGCAACGCCGCGACGATCGCGGACAACGTCGGCGACAACGTCGGCGACTGTGCCGGCATGGCCGCGGACCTGTTCGAGTCCTACGCCGTGACGCTGGTCGCCGCGCTGATCCTGGGTACCGCCGCGTTCGGTCTGCAGGGCCTGCTGTTCCCGCTGATCGTCCCGGCCATCGGCGTCATCACCGCGATCCTCGGCGTGTACCTGACCAAGGCCCGCGAGGGTGAGAACACCCTGCGCGCGATCAACCGCAGCTTCTTCCTGTCGGCACTGTTCGCGGGCGCGTTGTCGATCGTCGCGGCGTACCTCTACCTGCCCGGTTCCTTCGGCGACCTGGTGAACCCGACCGACGCCGAGGTCGCCGGACTCGCCGGTGACCCGCGCCTGATCGCGAGCGTCGCGGTCGTCATCGGCATCGTGCTGGCCGCGGTGATCCTCAAGCTCACCGGCTACTACACGGGCACCGAGGACCGTCCCGTGAAGGACGTCGGCGAGTCCTCGCGCACGGGTGCGGCGACGGTGATCCTCTCCGGGATCTCGATCGGCTTCGAGTCCGCCGTCTACACCGCGCTCGTCATCGCGGCCGCGGTGTACGGCGCGTTCCTGCTGTCCGGCTCGGTCGTGGTCTCGCTGTTCGCGGTCGCGCTGGCCGGCACCGGCCTGCTGACCACGGTCGGGGTCATCGTCGCGATGGACACCTTCGGCCCGGTCTCGGACAACGCGCAGGGCATCGCGGAGATGTCCGGCGACGTCGAGGGCGACGGCGTCGACATCCTCACCGAGCTCGATGCGGTCGGGAACACCACCAAGGCGATCACCAAGGGCATCGCGATCGCGACCGCGGTGCTCGCGGCGACCGCGCTGTTCGGCTCCTACCGCGACGCCATCAACCAGGCCCTCGGCGAGGCCGGGGTCACCCTGGCCGACGCCGGTTCCGGGTTCGCCTACGAGGTGTTCAGCCCGAACACCCTGGTCGGCGTGATCATCGGTGCGGCGGTCGTGTTCATGTTCTCCGGCCTGGCCGTCAACGCCGTGACCCGCGCCGCCGGCGCGGTCGTGTTCGAGGTGCGGCGCCAGTTCGCGACCAAGCCCGGGATCATGGACGGCACCGAGCGGCCGGAGTACGGCCGTGTGGTCGACATCTGCACCCGGGACTCGCTGCGCGAGCTGGCCACCCCCGGCCTGCTCGCGCTCCTGGCCCCGATCGCGGTGGGCTTCGGTCTCGGTGTCGGCCCGCTGGCCGGCTACCTCGCCGGCGCCATCGCGGCCGGCACCCTGATGGCGATCTTCCTGGCCAACTCCGGTGGAGCCTGGGACAACGCCAAGAAGCTGGTCGAGGACGGCAACCACGGCGGCAAGGGTTCGCCCGCCCACGAGGCCACGGTCATCGGCGACACCGTCGGCGATCCGTTCAAGGACACCGCGGGCCCGGCCATCAACCCGCTGATCAAGGTGATGAACCTGGTCTCGGTGCTGATCGCTCCGGCGGTCGTGATGCTCTCGACCCCGGACGCCAACCCGGTGATCCGGATCGTCATCGCCCTCATCGCGGTAGCGATCATCGCCGCGGCGATCGTGGTGTCGAAGCGCCGCACCTCCGCGATCTCCGACGCCCCCGCCGAGAGCGCGGTCGGCTAGGCACCGCGACGGCGACGACCTCACACAGGTCCATGACGGCCGCTCGTCCCACCGGGGCGAGCGGCCGTCCTGGTCTCGTCACCCGATCCGGCTACCCTGCGGCGACCGGACCACGAGATCATCCGGCGGGAGGTCCCATGCGGAGCGGGCGGATCACGGGTGCGGTGACGGCCGCCGTCGCGGCGGCCCTGCTCGCCGGGTGCGGCGCGTCCGGGCCCACGCCCCAGGTGTGGACCGACGAGATGTGCACGGCAGTCCTGCCGTTCGTGCGGACCGCCGTCGGCACCCCCGAGGCCGGCTCCGGCACCGACGAGCGGCTGCGCGCCATCAGCGACTACCTGGGCCGCACCACCACGGCGCTGGACCGCACGCTGGGCGACCTGGACCGGCTCGGCCCGGCACCGGTCGACGACGGCGAGGCCCTCACCGCGCGGCTGGCCGGCGGGCTCGGCGAGGTGCGGTCGGCCTTCTCCGGAGCCCGGGGCCGGGTCGACGCGCTGGACCCGGCCGATCCGGCGGCCGCCGAGCGGGACCTCCCGGCAGCCCTGGACCCGGTCGCACGCCTGGGCAGTGCCACGGACCCGCTCAACCAGGTCACCGGCGACCCGGAGCTGGCCGCGGCGTTCCGCACCTCGGCGACGTGCGGGGAGCTCACCCGGCTGGCCGGCACCACACCCACCGACCCCCCGAACGGGCCAGGCGTTGCTAGCCCGAATGGAGTAGACGGCGAGGGCGGCGGCCGCTGACCGGCGGTCGCGCCCTACCGTCGTCCCTGTCCGCTCTCCCGGGCCCGTCCCCGGGGCCCCCGACCCTGGAGCCCGACGATGGCCACCCCCCGCCCGGCGCGTGCCGCCCGGGTCCTGCTCCCCGTCCTGCTCACCGCCCTGCTCGCCGGCGGCTGCTCCCAGACCGTCGCCGGCACCCCCGCGCCGGATCCCGCACCGCGCCCCACCGAGGGCATCGGCGCCGACCCGGTGGCCTGGGGCGACAAGGTGTGCGGCGCACTGCTGTCCTACTACCAGCCGCTCAGCGCCCGCCCGGACTACACCGGCGCCGACCTGCCCGGCATCAAGACCCGGCTCGCGGAGTACCTGGGCAACGTCAAGGGCGGGATCGAGGCCGGGAAGAAGCAGCTCGCCGAGGCGGGCGCCGCGCCGGTCAGCGGCGGCGACCAGTTCAAGACGTCGATCAACGACCTGCTCAACCGGACCGGGACGACCATCGACCAGGCCAGGGCCGAGGTCGACCAGGCCGACCCGAACGATGTCCCCGGCTTCCAGGGGCGCCTCACCTCCGCCGAGGAGAAGCTGCGCACGATCGGCGCGGCCGAGGGACTGGACAAGCTGGGCGCCACCCCCCGGCTCGACAAGGCCGTCGCGACCGCCCCGAAGTGCGCAGAGCTGAACAAGCTGACCACCCCGGGCTGACGTCCGTTCGGCGCGCCGAGCTTGGGCGTCGTCGAACATCAGTTCTATGCTGCGCTGGTGCCGCAGATGTCGCTGTTCTCCGCGGAGGCCCGGCCGGCCGGGCTGACCGACCTGGCCGGGCTGCTCTGCGGGCCCGGGCGGATCGAACGGTTCGGCGCCGGGGACACCGCACGGTTCGCCCTCCCGCTGCCCTTCGACGGCCGCGAGGGCGCCCTCGCCGCGCTCGCCGACGCCCGGGGCGTCACCCTGCGCCCGTGCACGTCGGGGCAGGACGGGCCCGGGATGCGCAGCGCGTTCCGCAAGGACCTCGCACCGCTGGCGCGGACCTGGTGCACGCCGGACGGGCGCAAGCGGGTTCCACCGGACTTCCAGCTCGACGGTGCCGCGCTGCGGCTCTGGGCACTCGCCGCCGGCGTCGGCGACCTGCGCGGCGGGTACCTGCTGCTGCTCGACCCGCACGCACCGTGGACGCACGGCCCGCTCATCGCGGCCGCGACCAGGGCCGGACTGCCCCCGGCCCGCCTCGCGACCGGGGAACACGGAGCCCCCGGACCTGCGTTACGCCTGCACGGAGCGCGCCGGATGCTCCGCCTGGTCGAACTGGTGGGACCTGCACCACGGATGCTGGGCCCGACCGAGTGGCCCTGCCACCACGGCCGACCGGCCGCCTGACCTGGCGAACCCCGCCCCCGGCTACGCTGGCGGCTCGCCCGGCCCCGGTGGCGCAACCCACGGCGCGGGGTGGCGACGGTGTGAGATCGTGCGATCGTCGACCGGAGAACGCCGCGCAGCGCGACGACTCCGGCACGCTCCGGCAGTGACGGAGAGCACGGACGAACACTGCGGAGCCGCAACGGCGCAGGTGTCGCGGGCAGGCGCGACGCGGCCGAGGAGATGAGGTAGGACCACGTGGCAGCAGCGACAACGGGAACGACCGGTTCGGCACGCACGTCGGGGGGCAGCACCCGCAAGCCCACCTCGACGGCGACCGCGTCCGGGCGCCCGGTCCGCCGCCTGGTGATCGTCGAGTCGCCGAGCAAGGCCCGGAAGATCCAGCCCTATCTCGGCGACGACTACGTCGTGCAGTCCTCGGTCGGCCACATCCGTGACCTGCCGCGCGGCGCCGCGGACGTGCCGGCCAAGTACAAGGGCGAGTCGTGGGCCCGGCTCGGTGTCGACGTCGACAACGAGTTCAGCCCGCTCTACATCGTGACGCCGGAGAAGAAGAGCACCGTCTCCGAGCTGCGCGAGGCGCTGAAGTCGGTGGACGAGCTCCTGCTCGCCACCGACCCCGACCGCGAGGGCGAGGCCATCGCCTGGCACCTGCTGGAGACCCTCAAGCCCAAGGTGCCGGTCCGCCGGATGGTGTTCCACGAGATCACCGAGTCGGCGATCCGGGCCGCCGCGGAGAACACCCGCGAGCTCGACCAGCACCTGGTCGACGCCCAGGAGACCCGCCGCATCCTGGACCGGCTCTACGGCTACGAGGTCTCCCCCGTGCTGTGGAAGAAGGTCATGCCGAAGCTGTCGGCCGGCCGCGTCCAGTCGGTGACGACCCGGCTGGTCGTGCAGCGCGAGCGCGACCGCATCGCGTTCCGCTCCGCCGAGTACTGGGACATCGCCGCGACCCTGGACGCCGGTGCCGAGGCGTCACCGCGGACGTTCGGCGCCCGCCTGCTCCAGGTCGACGACAAGCGTGTCGCGACCGGCCGCGACTTCGACTCGCTCGGGCAGCTGAAGAAGGCCTCCGACGTCGTCGTGCTGAACGAGGCCGAGGCCCGCCGCCTCGCCGACGGCCTCGAGGGTCGCGACCTGGCCGTCAACTCGGTCGAGTCGAAGCCCTACACCCGCAAGCCGTACCCGCCGTTCATGACGTCCACGCTGCAGCAGGAGGCGGGCCGCAAGCTGCGGTTCTCCTCCGAGCGCACCATGCGCAGCGCGCAGCGGCTGTACGAGAACGGCTACATCACCTACATGCGGACGGACTCGACCACGCTGTCGGACTCCGCGATCCAGGCCGCCCGGGCGCAGGCCAGGGAGCTGTACGGCGACGCCTACGTCGCCGACAAACCGCGCCAGTACACCCGCAAGGTGAAGAACGCCCAGGAGGCGCACGAGGCGATCCGGCCGGCCGGCGAGTCGTTCCGCACGCCCGGTGACATCGCCCGCGAGGTCGACGGCGACGACTTCCGGCTCTACGAGCTGGTCTGGCAGCGCACGATCGCTTCCCAGATGAACGACGCCCGCGGCACCACCGTCAGCATCAGGATCGGCGGCACCGCCGCCACCGGAGAGAAGGTCGTGTTCGCCTCCTCGGGGCGCACGATCACGTTCCCCGGCTTCCTGAAGGCCTACGTCGAGACCGTCGACGACGGCTCCTCGGCCCAGGCCGACGACGCCGAGTCCCGGCTCCCGGAGCTCACCGAGGGCCAGGCGCTGACCGCCGAGGCGCTGACCCCGGACGGGCACTCGACCAGCCCGCCGTCGCGGTTCACCGAGCCGGCGCTGGTCAAGGTCATGGAGGAGCTGGGGATCGGGCGGCCGTCGACGTACGCGTCGACGATCAAGACGATCCTCGACCGCGGCTACGTCTGGAAGAAGGGCTCCGCGCTCGTCCCCTCGTGGGTGGCGTTCGCCGTCGTCGGGCTGATGGAGCAGCACTTCGGCCAGCTCGTCGACTACGACTTCACCGCCGAGATGGAGGACGACCTGGACTCCATCGCGTCCGGGAACGACTCCCGGGTGCGCTGGCTCAACGGCTTCTACTTCGGCGCCGCCGAGGGCGCGACCGGCGGGTCGGAGATCGCCCGTGCCGGTGGGCTGAAGAAGCTCGTCGGGGCGAACCTCGAGGAGATCGACGCCCGCACGGTGAACTCGATCAAGATGTTCACCGACGCGGAGGACCGCGACGTGGTCGTGCGGGTCGGGCGGTACGGCCCGTACCTGGAGCGGATCGTCGACGGCGCGTCGCAGCGCGCGAACCTGCCGGAGGAGCTGCCGCCGGACGAGCTGTCCGAGGAGGTCGCCGAGAAGCTGTTCTCGGTTCCGCAGGAGGGCCGCAAGCTGGGTACCGACCCGGTGACCGGGCACGAGATCGTCGCGAAGGACGGCCGGTTCGGGCCGTACGTGACCGAGCTGCTGCCCGAGCCCGAGGTGCCCGAGGGCGCCAAGAAGAAGCCGGCCAAGCCGAAGCCGCGGACCGGGTCGCTGTTCAAGACGATGTCGCTGGACACCATCACCCTGGAGGACGCGCTCAAGGTTCTGTCGCTGCCGCGCGTCGTCGGGAAGGACCCCGAGTCCGGTGACGAGATCACCGCGCAGAACGGCCGCTACGGGCCGTACCTGAAGAAGGGCACCGACTCGCGGTCGCTGACCGACGAGGAGCAGCTGTTCACGGTGACCCTCGAGGAGGCGCTGGAGATCTACAAGCAGCCCAAGCAGCGCGGCCGGGGCGCGGCCGCCACGCCGCCGCTGCGCGAGCTGGGCGAGGACCCGTCCACCACCAAGAAGATGGTGATCAAGGACGGCCGGTTCGGACCGTACGTCACCGACGGCGAGACCAACGCCAGCCTGCGCAAGGGCGACTCGGTCGAGGAGATCACCGACGAGCGGGCGTCCGAGCTGCTGGCCGAGCGCCGGGCCAAGGCGCCGGTCAAGAAGAAGCCGACGACCACCCGCCGGACGGCGGCGGCGTCGAAGAGCGGGACGACGACGGCACGCGGCACGGCGAAGAAGACCGGGACGACGACCGCCAAGAAGACCGGTACGACGGCGGCCAAGAAGCCGGCGGCACCGCGGACCCGCAAGTCCCCGACGACCTGACCCGCCAGGCACGAGGGCCCCGTCCAGCATGCGCCGGACGGGGCCCTCGTCGTCTCACGGAGGCCGGTCTCACGGAGTCCGTGGGCACGCAGGAGCTCAGGCCTCCGAGAGCGCCTTCTTGACCGCGGCCGCGACCCGGCCGCCCTCGGCCTGTCCGGCCGCGGCGGCGTTGGCCTTCTTCATGACCTGCCCCATCTGCTTCATGCCCGGCTGCTCGCCGGTCTCGGCCGCCAGCTCGGCGACGGCGGCGCGGGCGAGCTCGGCCACCTGGCCGTCGTCGAGCTGGGTGGGCAGGTAACCGGCCAGCACCTCGCCCTCGGCACGCTCGCGGGCGGCCTGCTCGTCACGACCGGCCCCGGCGAACGCCTCGGCCGACTCGGCACGCCGCTTGGTCTCCTTGGTGATGACGGCGCGCACGTCGTCGTCGGTCAGCACGCGCGGGGTGTCCCCGGCCACCTCGGCATTCCCGATCGCGGTCAGCGCCGAGCGCAGGGTGGTGCGGACCAGCTCGTCCTTGGCCTTCATGGCGGCGGTGAGGTCGGACCGCAGCTGCTCCTTGAGTGTGCTCACGGCTCGTCACGATAGTCCCGCGCCGTAGGCTGGTCCCGTGAGTACCGCCCGCGCCCTCGCCCGCCTCGCCGCAGGCACCGTCGCGGCCGGGGCAGCCGGCCTCGGCTACGCGGCCGGGATCGAGCGGCGGCACTGGACGCTGCGCCGGGTGGAGCTGCCAGTGCTCGACCCGGGTGCGCGGCCGCTGCGGATCCTGCATCTCTCGGACTTCCACCTGACGCCCGCGCAGCGCAGCAAGATGCGCTGGGTCGCCGCGCTGGACGCCCTGGAACCGGACCTCGTGATCAACACGGGCGACAACCTGGCCCACCCGGATGCCGTCCCCGGCGTGCTCACCGCACTGGGCCCCCTGCTGGAGCGCCCGGGTGCGTTCGTGTTCGGCAGCAACGACTACTACGGGCCCACCCCGAAGAACCCGGCGCGCTACCTGCGCCGCGGCAGCGCCCCCCGCAGCTACGGCGCACCGCTGCCGTGGACGGACCTGCGCGCGGCGTTCCGCGAGCACGGCTGGGTCGACGCGACCCACAACCGGCACCTGCTGGAGGTGGACGGCCGCAGCGTCCGGATCGCCGGCGTCGACGACCCGCACCTGCACCGCGACCGGTATCCCCGTATCGCCGGGCACGACCCGGACGCCGACGTCCGCATCGGCCTGACCCACTCCCCCGAGCCACGCGTCCTCGACGGGTTCGCCGCCGACGGCTACGACCTCGTCCTCGCCGGCCACACCCACGGCGGGCAGCTGCGGCTGCCCGGCTACGGCGCGATCGTCACCAACTGCGGCATCGACCGCTCCCGGGCGCGCGGCACGAGCCGGTGGGGCAGCCACACCCGGTTGCACGTGTCCGCGGGGCTGGGCACGTCGCCGTACACACCCGTGCGGTTCGCCTGCCCGCCCGAGGCCTCGCTGCTGACCCTGGTCGCGCGCCCGGCCGGTGCCGACGCCGGACGACCGACCCCCGCGCAGGCCGCCGCGGGCATCGGGTAGAGTTCATAACGGCTCACGGGAGACCGTGGAGGCCACTCGGGGTGTGGCGCAGCTTGGTAGCGCGCTTCGTTCGGGACGAAGAGGTCGCAGGTTCAAATCCTGTCACCCCGACCACACAAGGCCCTGGTCAGAGACTCACATGAGAGTCGGAGACCAGGGCCTTCGTCGTGTCCGGGGCGCCCTGCGGGACGAACCGTCACGACGACGGCACCCGGCGGTCAGATGATTCCGCGCTGACGGGCCACCGACAGGGCAGCGGTGCGGGACTGCACGCCGAGCTTGTTGTAGACGTGGGCGAGGTGGGACTTGACCGTGGCGCGGGAGAGCGACAGTTCGCCGGCGATCGCGTCGTTCGAGCGCCCGTCGCCGACGAGTCGGAGGACGTCGACCTCCCGCAGGGTCAGGGAGGTGTCGGGGCGTCGCAGGCGGGTGAGCAGGCGTTGCTGGATCGACGGCCCGAGGGTGGTCTCACCGGCTGCGGCCGCGCGGATCGCCGCCGTGAGCTCGTCGGTGGGGGCGTCTTTGAGCAGGTAGCCGGTTGCTCCGGCTTCGATGGCGGCGAGGATGTCACCGTCGGTGTCGTAGGTGGTCAGGATCAGGATCGGGGGCCCTTCGGCGGCGACGAGATCGCGGGTGGCGTCGACCCCACCACGTTGGGCGTCGCCGAATCGCAGGTCCAGGAGCACGACGTCGGCATGGCCTCCTGTGGTTATCCAGGAGACGAGTTCGTCGGTCGTGGCGCACTCGCGCACGACGTGCATATCCGGCTCGGTCTCGACGACGGCGCGGATACCCGCGCGCACGATCGGGTGGTCGTCGGTCAGGACGATGTCGATCACTGGTGCTCCGGGACGGGGGCGTCGGTCGGCATGGTCACGGTCAGGACCGTCCCCTCTCCGGGCGCCGATTCGAGGGCGAGTGATCCGCCGAGTTCGCGGGCCCGGGAGCGCATGGTGGGGAGTCCGAATCCGCCGGGGGTCCCGGACGGCGCCGGTGCTGCCGGGTCGAATCCGGCACCGTCGTCGATGACGTCGAGCACGACGTCATCGCGGGTGTAGTCCACGACGATCTCGGCGTGCTCGGCGTCGGCGTGGCGGTCGACGTTCGCCAGCGCGGACTGCGCGATGCGCAGCAGCGCGGTCTCTGCCGGAACCGGGAGCGGGCGCGGCCGGCCTTCGGTACGGACGATGACGTCCAGCTCTCGGGCGCGGTAGCGCTGCGCCACGCGTTCCAGCGCACCGATCAGCGTGGAGCCGTCCAGATCCGGGGGCGCCAGTGCCCGGACGAACCGGCGTGCCTCGTCGAGGCTGTGTCCGGCCAGCACACGAGCCTGCTCGACATGGGTGGCGGCACGCGGCGTGTCGTCCCGGTCGAGTGAGGTTCCGGCCGCGCGCAGCAGCAGCTCGATGCCCGAGAAGCCTTGGGCGAGGGTGTCGTGGATCTCACGGGCGAGGCGTTCGCGCTCATCTCGCACCAGGGTGTCCCGTTCGGCGTCGGCGAGCAGCTCTCGGGCCTGGATGAGTTCGTCGACCGTGGCCTGGCGCTCGGTCGACTCCGTCACCAGGGCCTCGAAACCGAGGATCACACCCACCGCAACGGCGGCCCCCAGGACCGGTCCGAGGACGAACCCGAGTGGTAGCGCCCCCGGCGGTGCGGCGACCGCGACACCGTCCACCACGACGATCGTCGTCGTCAGCACGACGGCGACGAGTCCGCGGTGCGGACCGAGCACATGCATCTGCAGCAGGAACAGTGGGAACGCGAGCCAGAGCGCCGTCGGGCTGACGAGCAGCAGCACGCACCAGAGCACCACCAGGGCCGCGATCCACGCGCTGTCGGGCCACCACGCCCCGCGGGCGGCAGTGATCGGACGCTCGTGAACCCGGACCTTCGCCCGGCCGGCCGAGTAGAGCGCGAGCAGACCTGTCCCGGCGACGAGGGCGGTCACCGCGATCGGTGCCGGACGACCGATCACCCCGGCGACGGCGAGTACCACCAGCCCGGCGAACAACAGGTCGAGCCCGACGGCCAGCGCGCGGATCCAGGACAGCCAACGGTGAGCGCGCACCTGTCCATTGTCGCCGGTGCCGGGCGGGGTCCCATCAGCCGAAAGGTGGAGGTCGCCGACGCCCTCACGGCCCCTCAGATGCGTTCGCCGGATCGATGTGGCGGGTCGTCGACGACGAGAGCCTGGACCCCGTCCCACCGACAAGGAGCCGCACCCACCTGCTCGCTCCTGCTGACCGTCCTCACCATCGCGAAGGAATCCTGATGCTCGTCTCCGCCATTGTCCTGATCACCGCCGCGCTGGTGTTCTACACACTCGGGGTGTGGGCCGAACGCCGCATCGGTTCGCTGCGCTGGTGGCATGTCGGCGCCTTCGGAGCCGGTCTCACGTTCGACATCGCAGGGACCGCGGTCATGGCCCGCATCGCCGCGACACAGCCCCCGCCGCCGCCCGGGCTCAGCGCCGTACTGCAGACGATCATGTCGACCACCGGGCTGATCGCGCTGATCCTCATGGCCGCACACCTGATCTGGGCGATGCTCGTCATGGTTCGGAACCGGCCCGCCGAGCGTGCCCGGTTCCATCGCTACAGCGTTGCGGTATGGGGGATCTGGCTGATCCCCTACTTCTCCGGGATGGCCGCTTCGATGGTCGCCTGAGCGCCCCTCGAGGCGTCGTCGGTGGGTTGGCTGTCGGAGCATTCCCGGAGCGTCCGTCTCACGCAGGGGCGGCGAGCGGCGGATGCTCGAGCACGCGTGGCCTGTACTCGACCATCTGGATGCCGCCGTCGAAGGTGCGGTGCTCGATCATCTCGAGGGCGACGTCCGGGTAGCCGTCGTAGATGCGTTCTGTGCCCGTGGCCCCGGTGATCACCGGGAACATCCCGACGCGGAAGCGGTCGACGAGTCCGGCTTTCAGCAGGGACCGGCACAGGCTGAGGCTGCCGATCGTGCTGAGGAGCCCCGAGCCGTTCTCCTTCATGGCGCGGACCACCTCGACGGCGTCGTCGCGGACGAGCGTGGAGTTGGCCCACGTCAGCGGCTCCTCGAGCGAGGAGGAGAACACCACCTTGGACGCGTGCGTGAGCTCGTCGATGGACGCCTCTTCCTCGGGCCTGAACTCGTCCTGGTCGCTCGGGACCTCGCCGGCGGCGAAACCTGACATCTCGCGGTAGGTGTTCGCTCCCATGAGGTAGGTGACCTCGGGCTGCTCGCCGAGCCATGCGAGGTACTCCGGGCCCTCGAGGCCCCAGAACCCGGGCCAGCCCTCCCCCGATGCGTGGCCGTCCAGGGAGGTGATGAAGTCGACGAGAAGCTCTGACATGGCGGTGTCCTTTCCTGGGGCGTCATGCGCTTGGACCGGCCACGGGCCACGAACTCATCGGGTCCGTTCGGCTGGTTCCGTTCCGGGCCGGTCGTCGGCCACCGCCCGTACCGGGCTACCCCCGCCCGGCTTCCTCCAGCGGTCCCGCGATCCAGCCCTCGACCTCGGCCGGCGACCGCAGCCGCACGACCGTCAGCCGGGGGTGCTCCTGCGCCACGGCCGGGACCGACTCGCGGTACTTGTGGCGGGTCGAGACCGCCCAACGCAGGATGTGCTCGCGGTCCACCAGCACCCGGTGCAGCGGCGGCTCGACGTTGCCGTTCCACAGCGCCTCGCGATTCCGGCTGCGCCGCCAGGTCCGGCGCAGCACCCGCGGGAAGGTCACCGTCCAGAACGACGGGTCGAGCCACACCAGCAGGTCCGCGCGAGCGGCGAGCAGCGGGCGGGCCGCGCCGTACTGCCACTCGGTGGTCCAGGCGTCGGACTCGGCCAGCCGGCGGACGTCGTCGGTGAACGACGGACGCGGCACCCAGCCGGGACCGTGGAAGAGCGCGTCGATCTCGGTGTGCCGAGCGTCCAGAATCGGTGCGATGCGGGCGGCCAAGGTCGTCTTACCCGAGCCCGACACCCCGGCGACGATGGTGCGGCGCGGTCGGCAGGGCAGTGGGTCGTTCCAACGCAGCACGCCGCGATTGTACGGTTATCGTCCTTGACTTATATCGGCACTTCCTTATTCTCGTGTCGTGCACGCGTTCGATGTTCTCGGTGATCCCGTCCGACGACGGATCCTCGAGCTGCTGGCCGGCGCCGAGATGTCGGCGGGCGAGGTCGTCCGCGTGGTCGGCGACGAGTTCGGAATCAGCCAACCGGCGGTGTCCCAGCACCTCAAGGTGCTCCGGGAGTCGGGGTTCGCGGGAGTCCGGGCCGAAGGGGCCCGCCGGGTGTACACGCTGGACCCGACACCACTTCGCAGCGTCGACGAGTGGCTGGATCCGTTCCGGCGGTTCTGGGCGCCGCGCCTGGACGCTCTCGCGACCGAGATCGCCCGCGGCAAGAAGGCACGACGAGACAGCGACGCACCGACACCGACCCACGAGTAGGAGCAGCCCGTGCCCCAGCCACCCGAGCAGATCATCGCCGCACAACCGGACGAGGTGCGCCGCGACCTCACCGTCGACCGCGACGAGAAGAAGCAGCACGCGGTTCAGACCATCAGCCAGTCCTATCCGACCACGGTGGACGATCTCTGGGAGGCCTGCACCCGGGCCGACCGGCTCGAGCGCTGGTTCGCACCGGTGAGCGGGGACCTGCGGCTGGGAGGCCGCTACCAGGTCGAGGGCAACGCCTCCGGCGAGGTGGTGGCCTGCGAGCCACCGCAGTCGTTCACCGTGACGTGGGAGTTCGCCGGGGACTCCAGCCGGCTGACCGTGCACCTCACCCCGGAGGGCGACCAGGCCCGTCTCACTCTCGAGCACGAGTACACCGGCGACGTCGACTCGGAGTTCTGGACGCAGTTCGGGCCGGGCGCGACAGGGGTGGGCTGGGACCTCGCCCTGCTGGGCCTGGCGCTGTACCTGGTTACCGGGGAGGGCCGTCCGGACGATCCTGATGCCTTCGCCGGGACCGCACCCGCCCAGCAGTTCATCCGTGTTGTGAGCGGGCGCTGGGGCGAGGCATCGGTACATGCGGGAACACCGGAGGACGCCGCCACCGCGGCCGCGAACCGCACCACCGCCTTCTACCTGGGCGAGGAGTCCGTATGACGTGCCGAGACGCAGGAGGCTGAGGTGACCGACACGACGGCCGCCGAGGTGATGGCCGAACTCGCCGCGCTCGAGAACCCGAAGATCCGTGAGGTGAACGAGAGGCACGGTGACGATCACGGCGTGAACCTCGGCAAGCTGCGCGCGCTCGCGAAGCGGCTGAAGACCCAGCAGGAGCTCGCGCGCCGGCTCTGGGACACGGAGGACACCGCGGCGAGGCTGCTGGCGATCCTGGTCTGCCGCCCGAAGGCTTTCGAGCGTGCCGAGCTGGACGCCATGCTCCGCGCGGCGCACGTCCCGAAGGTGCACGACTGGCTCGTGAACTATGTCGTGAAGAAGAACCCGCACGCCGAGGAGCTGCGCCTGGCCTGGTCCGCTGATCCGGATCCGGTGGTCGCCGGCGCCGGCTGGGCGTTGACCACCGAACGCGTGACGAAGAAGCCCGAGGGCCTCGACCTCGCAGCCCTGCTCGACGTCATCGAGGCGGAGATGAAGGACGCCCCGGATCGCCTGCAGTGGGCGATGAATACGTGCCTCAGCCACATCGGCATCGAGCACGCCGAGCACCGCACCCGCGCGATCGACATCGGTGAGCGCCTGCAGGTGCTCGAGGACTACCCGACGTCCCCGGGCTGCACGTCTCCCTTCGCGCCGACCTGGATCGCCGAGATGGTGCGCCGAGGAGCTCAGCGCGGCTCGTGAACGACCCCGGTACGCCACGCGAAGACGGCCGCCTGGGTCCGGTCCTCCACCTGCAGCTTGGCGAGGACGTTGCTCACGTGCCCCTTGACCGTCTTCTCGCTGACCACGAGCTCGGCGGCGATCTGGGCGTTGTTCGCGCCCTGCGCGATGATCCGGAGCACCTCCAGCTCCCGCTCGGTCAGGTCGGCGATCGACGGCTCGGTCGCCTCGTGCCGCAACCGGCGGACGACGTGTCCCGCGACGCGCGGGTGCAGCACCGCCTCCCCGATCGCGGCCCGGCGCACCACATCGGCCAGCTCGGTCCCGTCCACGTCCTTCAGCACGTAGGACAGCGCTCCCGCCCGCAGGGCCGGGATCACCCAGTTCCGGTCGTCGAACGAGGTGAGCACCACGACCTGGGTCCGCGGGCTGACCTGCCTGATGCGCCGGGTGGTGGTGACGCCGTCACCGTCGCCCATGATCAGGTCGACCAGTGCCACATCCGGGGTCACCCCGGCCGCGAGCGCGACCCCCGTCGTCTCCCCGTCCGCCTCACCGACGACGTCGATGTCGTCCCGGGTCGAGAGGAACGCCCGCACGCCCTCGCGGACGACCTCGTGGTCGTCGATGAGGATCACCGTCACCGAGTCACCCATGTTCGTCTCCGTCGTGGGGGATGCGGGCGCGGACCGTGGTGCCGCCGCCCTGGGTCGTGTGCACGTCCAGCCACCCACCGAGCGCGGCGACGCGTTCCTCCATCGAGGACACGCCCACGCCCGTGCGGGCCCGCCCCGGGTCGTAGCCGCGGCCGTCGTCGCGGATCGTCAGGGCGACGCCGTCGGCGGTTTCCGCCAGCGCGACCCGCACCTGCTGGGCGTCCGCGTGCCGGGCGACGTTGGACAGTGCCTCCTGCGTGACCCGCAGCAGGGCGTCCTCGGTCCGCCCGGACACGCACACCTCGTCGACCTCGATCCGGACCGCGGTCCCGGTCTGCCCGCACCAGGAGTCGGTCAGCCGCCGCAGCGCGACGGCGAGCCCGTCGTCGAGATCCTCGGACCGCAACTCGTGGATCACGATGTTGAGCTCGGCGCCTGCCCGGCGGGCCGCCTGCTCGGCACGGTCCAGCGCCTCGGCGGCCCGGTCGGGTCGCTCCGTGAGCAGCGCCCGGGCCGCGCCGAGCTGCATGGTCGCGGCGAACACCTGCTGCTTGACGCTGTCGTGCAGGTCGCGCCCGAGCCGCCGCCGTTCCTCACCGACGGCGGCCCGGCGCAACCGGGCCTGGGCGAGCTGCAGCTCGGCCAGGGCGTCGGCCCGCTCGGCGATGCTGCGGGAGAGCGCGACGAGCGCGTACCCGACCATCCCGCACAGCGGGTAGACCCCGAGGTTGAACGCGGCGACGAACAATCCCTCCACGCCCTGCCGCCACACGGCCGTGGACGCGGACACGATCCAGAACACCGCGATCCAGACGGAGCCCGCACGCGGACCGAGGAACAGCACGCTGCGGATGCTCAGCAGCACCAGCAGGAACCCGAAGGCGTCCTGGAGCCGGGACGGCAGCAGCAACAGCGCGGCGACCAGCACGGTCTGCAGCCCCAGGAGCACCTCCGGGCGCCAGGCCATCGTCCCGCTCCAGCGGCCGAGGACGTCGAGCACCCCGTAGCCCGCGCAGAGCACCCCGGCGACGATCATGGCCCCGGGCTCCTGGAGTCCGAGGATCCCGAGTACGGACATCACCACGACGCCGGCCCACGAGCTGGTGTCCAGGGCGAGCGCGATCCGCCGGTCGAACCGGGGCGGCGGAGCCGTCCGTCCGGCTCGTCCCCCGCCGGCCGTGGTCCGCGGGCCGGGCGCGTCGTCGGACGCCACAGGTCGGATGCTATCTGCGCCGGCGCACGACCACCGCGACCGCGACCAGTCCGATCAGGACGAGTACGCAGCCGTAGGCGAAGGCATCGCCGATCGTCGCGTAGACCGTCCGGACGCCCACGGTCGGGACCTCCGCGGACATCACCTGCTGGTCGGTGCGGTAGTAGTCCGCACTCGCCAGCGTCCGGCCGTGCGCGTCGAAGGTGGCGGCGGTGCCGTAGGCGTCCTGGCGCACCACCGCGTACCCGTACTCGACGGCCCGGATCGCCGCCTTCTCGGTGTGCAGCCGGTCGAAGCCCTCCCAGTCGGCCGAGGGCAGCAGCACGACGTCGGCGTCGACACCCGCGGTGTCACCGAAGTCGAGGTCGTAGCAGATCATCGCGGCGAGGCGGCCGAACTCGGTCGGCAGCACCGGTGGCGGCAGCGTGCCCGGCCGGATGTCCTCCAGCCCCGCCACCGGGTGCACCTTGTCGTAGGTCACCCGGTGCAGGCCGTCCGGACCGACCACGGCCAGGAGGTTGCGCCCGTGCGGCGGCTCCTCGGTGAACACCCCCGCCGTCACCAGCAGATACGCGTCGTGCTCGGCGGCGATCGTGCCGGCGTCCCGGATCAGCTCCGGGAGATCGGTCTCGTGCACCAGGGTGGCGGCCTCGGACCAGAGCACGATCCGCGCCCCGGCGGCCGCCTCGCGCCGGGAGCTCTCCAGCATCCCCTCGGTCACCGGGGCCATCACCCGGCGGACCGTCGCGGGATCGCGGGCCGCCTCCTCCCAGGACGGCATCTGGTCGGTCACCGACTCCTGTGCGCGTGGCGGCGTGACACCGGCGACCCGGACCGTCTCCCCGCCGGGCGGCATCGCCAGCACCACGGCACCGGCGGCCATCACGACCGCCGTCACGCCGGCGACGATCCCGACCGGCCGCAGCGATCCCGGTCGCTGCCACAGCTCGCACGCCGCCGAGCCGAACCAGGCCATGAGGAAGCTGATCCCGAAGGCCCCGGTGACCGACGCGAGCTGCAGGAGCGCGAGGTTGTCGTGCTGCGAGGCGGCCAGCGACCCGAACACCGTGCCGAACGGGCTGACGGTCAGCAGTACCAGCTCCGCGGCGACCCGTGCGCTGGGGAAGACCAGGCTCGCCACCACCGGGTGCGCGCCCCGCAGCGGGACCGCGACCAGCCGGTCGGCGACGAACGGGAGCACCAGGATCAGGTTGAGCAGCGCGCACCCGACGAGCGCCGCCCAGGGGATCTCGTCGGTGGGGAGCTGGATGCCGACCACCCACACGACGCCCGCCACCGCGTGGATCGCCGCCAACGCCAGCGCCCCCGTCCACACGGACGCCTGCCGGGCGTAGCGCAGCAGCGGGATCGCGAACAACCAGCCGGCCAGGCCGATGCCGGGGTTCCCGTGCTGGCTGAGCACGAGCAGTACGGCGCCCGCCGCCAGCAGGAACAGGCTGTTCGGGGCGGACGTCGCGCGCGCCCGCCGTCGTTGGGTCGATGGTGCTCCGGACATGTGTCCCCCCGTGGTCGAGTCCGCAACGGACGCTAGGACGGGGGGCGCTGCGGGACACGGGTCTGCGGTCTCGAACCGCCCCGGTCCGTGGACGGGGGTCCCGGACAGGCCGGCGTCACGCCTCCACGCGACGCAGGAATGCCGCGACGAGCCGACCGACCTCATCCGGCCGCTCGGCGAACAGGCCGTGGGCGGCGCCCTCGACCCGGTGCACCTCGACGTCCGGGATCAGCCGGGCCCGGTCGGCGACCCGCCCGACGTCGTGAACCGGGCTGCGGGCGCCCAGCGCGACCAGCACCGGCATCGTCATCGCGCGCAGCCGGTCGTCGGCGAGCCGCTCCGGTGGTGGCACCGCCCTGCTCCGGTGCTCGGTCAACGCGGAGATCAGCAGACCGCGCAGCGGTTCGGGGACCTCGTCCCCACCCCGGCACCAGCGCAGGAACGCATCGGCACGACCCCGTGAGCCGGTGACCAGCACCGTGACGACCCGCCACCAGAAGGCGGCGCGCACCGGCGCCAGCGAGCGGGCGGGCTCGAGGGCCACCACCGACACGACCCGCTCCGGCAGCCGCGTCGCGCACGAGAGGACGAGCGACGCGCCGGCGGACAGCCCGACCAGGTGCACGCGCTCCACCCCGGCCCCGGCGAGCACCTCCGCCAGCCACCGGGCGCGGGCGGCGGCGTCGGCGACCGGGGCGGTCTGCTCGCTCGCTCCGGCCTCGCCGAGCACGTCGATCGCAAGGATCGGATGCCCGGCCAGCGCCGGCAGCAACGGCGACCAGGTCGCGGCATTGGCGCTGCCGCCGGCGAGCAGGACGACCGGCGCGCCGGCACCGGTTCCGGCGCGGACGACCCCCGTCGGCCCGAACGAGGTGGCGATCTCGACCCGCTCGTGCGGCGGCCACCGCTGTGCGAGCACCTCGGCGTAGCGGTGGGCGAACCGCTCTCGTGCCGCGTCGTCGACGAACCCGCTCAGCTTCACGGCTGCTACATTACAAATGTAATGGTGAAGCGACAAGATCCGGACACGAGGCGCGCCACGATCGCGGACGCCGTCGGGCGCACCATCGCGCACGGGGCGGGCGGCTTCCCCGGCATGCGCGAGATCGCGGCCGAGGCCGGCGTGACGACCGGCGCCCTCCAGCACCATTTCCGCACGAAGGACGAGATGTTGCTGTTCGCGCTCGAGCACCACGGCCGGCGCTGGGCCGACCGGCTACACGCCCGGGCGGACCGACCGGGCCCACCGGCCCCGCCCCGGCGGGTGCTGGAGGCCGTCGTCGAGGAGCTGCTCCCACTCGACGACGAGCGCACCGCAGAGGCGGCCGTGGCGATCGCGTTCACCCTTCGCGCCGCGACCCGACCGGCTCTCGCGGAGCACTACCGCCGACAGCGGGCCTTCCTGCACGAACTCGTCGCCGCCCAGTTCGCCCGGGCGGCCGTGACGAGCCCCGCCGCGGCAGCCGACCTGCTCCTCCACGCCCTCGACGGGATGCGGACGGACTGCCTCGTCCTGGGCCCGGGCTCCGTCTCCGTCGAGGCACTGCTCGACCGGCTGCTCCCCCCGGCCGCCGCCGAGCAGTGAGGATCCCGTCCACCGTGCCGGAACACGCCTCCTGCGTCTTTCGATGGCACCCGGGACCTTCGATCCTTCGCATCTCGTGCCGGCACCCCGCCGGATCCGAGACTTCCTCCCATGACGATCTCGAATCGAGCCCCTCAGCGGACCGGACCCACTACGCCCGTGCGGGACGGGGGCGGGGGCGTGCTCGGAGTGGTCCGGCGCTATCCGCTGATCAGCTTCTTCGTGCTCGCCAACGTCATGAGCTGGCTCGCCTGGATCCCCTACATCCTGTCGCAGAACGGCCTCGGGATCTGGGCCTACCGGTTCCCCGACATCCTGGGCACGAGCCAGCTGCTCGGGGTGCTGCCCGGGGCCTACCTCGGCCCGATCGCGTCGGCGCTGTTCATCACCGCCGTCGCGGACGGGCGCGCCGGGCTGCGGCGCTGGGTCGGACGGATGTGGCGCTGGCGGGTCCGCTGGCACTGGTACGCGATCGCCCTGCTCGGCGTCCCCGCGGCCATGCTGGCCACCGGCTACGCGTTCTCCGGCGGGCAGGTGAGCGCCCCGTCGATGATGGCGGTCGCCGCCTACGTCCCGGGGCTGATCCTGCAGATGGTCACGACCGGCCTCGCCGAGGAGCCCGGCTGGCGTGACTTCGCGCTGCCCCGCCTGCAGAACCGGTTCGGTCCGCTGGCCGCCTCGATGGTGCTGGGACCGATCTGGGCCCTCTGGCACATGCCGCTGTTCCTCACCGAGTGGGGCGGCTTCCCGGACGCGGACTGGACCCGCCCGGTGTCCTTCGCCGTGTTCTGCATCGCGTTCAACTTCGTCATGAGCTGGGTGTTCAACCGCACCGGGGAGAGCCTGCCGCTGTCGATGCTCGCGCACGTCAGCGTGAACAACTTCGCCTCGATCATCTGGTCGGAGATGTTCCCGACGATCGACGAGAACCTCGCGTCACACGCCATGGCGACCGGCGCGGTCGTCGCCGCCGTGCTGGTCCTGGTCGGAACCCGCGGACGGCTCGGATATCCGGGGCCCCGTGCCGCATGACCACCGTCCCCGGGTCCGGGCCTCAGGCGCCCGGACCGGGGACGGTGACGATGTGGTTCTGGTAGGCCCAGACGACCGCCTGCAGCCGGGACTGCACGCCGAGCTTGGGCAGCATCCGCGCCAGGTGGGACTTCACCGTCGACACCTCGACGACCAGGGTGCGGGCGATCTCGTCGTTGGACATGCCCTGGGAGAGCAGCATCAGGATCTCGTGCTCGCGCGGCGTGAGCAGGTCCTCGGCGCGCCGGGCCACCACCGGCTGCAGGCCGCGACGGTGCACGAACTCCTGCATGATCCGGCGGGTGAGCGTCTGGTCGATGGTGCCCTGACCGGCCGCGACCTGGCGGACGGCGTGCACGATGGCCTCCGGCGCCGCGTCCTTGAGCAGGAACCCCGACGCCCCGGCCTCCAGTGCCCCGAAGACGTAGTCGTCGAGGTCGAAGGTCGTCAGCACGAGGACCGGCACCTGCGGGACGGCATCCGGTGCGCAGAGCTCGCGCGCCACCTCGATGCCGCTGCGGCCGGGCATCCGGATGTCGAGGCAGGCGACATCGGGCACCAGGTCCCGGGCCATCGTCAGCGCCTCGTCCCCGTCACGGGCCACGCCGACGACCTCGATGTCGGCCTCGGAGCCCAGCAACGCCGACAGGCCGGCGCGGACCAGGTGCTGGTCGTCGGCGATGAGCACGCGGATCATGCGGTGTCCTCCGTGAGCGGCGCGGGCGCGCGCGTCCTACTGATCGTGTCGTCGACCGGGAGGGTCAGGCGGACCTCCCAGCCCCCGTCGGGGGTGGCGCCGTAGGTGAGGTCGGCGCCGACCAGCTGCGCGCGCTCGGCCATGCCGATCAGCCCGAACCCGCCGCCGGGACCCGGGTCGGGTCCGGTGGATGCCCCGTTGCGCACGGTGATCGTGAGCCGGCGATCGTGCAGGTCGTCGATCTCGACCGCGCACCGCGCACCCGGGGCGTGCGCCGCGGCGTTGGCCAGGGACTCCTGGACCATCCGGTAGGCGACGAGGTGGGCGAGCGGGCCCACGCCCGCACCCGGTCCGGTGTCACCCTCCGGCACGACGAGGTCGATCTCGGCTCCCGCGGCCCGGCGGGTGTCGACGAGCGCGGCGACGGCGTCGAGGGTCTCCACCGGCCGGGCGGCGTCGGCCTCCTCGCGCAGCAGGCCGACCAGCCGCCGCAGGTCGTCGAGGACGGCGCTGCTCTGCTCACGGATCTGGCGCGCCGAGCCCTTCGCCGTGACGGGATCGGAGTCGATCTGCCGGTCCATCGCCGCGGCCATCAGCGCGATGCCGGACATGTGGTGGGCGGCGATGTCGTGCAGCTCCCGCGACATCGCCACGCGCTGGCGCGACACCGCGGCCTGCAGCAGGGCGTCCTGCTCCCGGCGCAGCGCCCGTACCTCCTGGTACCGGGCGTCGTGGGCGTCGCGCTGCGCGGCGATCACCAGCCCGAGCAACAGCGGAAGCCCGACGACGACGACCGTCTGCAGCAACGCACCGGTCACCGCGATGACGGTGTCCGTTCCGCCGCTCCGGGCCTCGTTGAGGAACTGCCCGGTCGCCAGCAACAGCGCCGTGGCCCCCAGGGCGCCCCACAGCCGGCGCCGGGGCGGCCGGGCGACGACGGCGAGGAACACCCCGGTCAGCTGGGCGACGACGGTCAGGCTGAACGCCACACCCGGCGCGGCCCACACCAGTACGAACGGGAGAGCTGCCAGCCCCGGCAGCGCCGTCGCGGGGAACCTGCCCACCCAGGCGACCACCAGCGCCTGCAGCACCAGCACCGCGGCGACCGTCCACCATCCGGCGTCGGCCGGGCTCGGCACGGGGCCGAGTGTCGGGTCCGCGGCCGCGGCGGACGGCAGGAGGAACAGCAGGCCGATCGCGACCAGCCCGCACACGGTCGCGGGTACCGGGTGGAGCGGGGCGGACCGGTGTGGTGGCTGCGTGGGCACGGTCCTCCGCGATGCTGTTCGTCGGTCGTCGCCGAGCGACTCGTCCCGACATCATCCGGTACGGCGCCGCACCGCCGGCCACCGCCCGCTCCGCCTCCATCGAAAGATGTCGGCCGGGAGGTGCCTACCTCCGAACGATGTGTCCCGGCAGCACCTCGACCAGACTGGACCACATCGGACGACCACGGGGCACCGTCCCCCACGACGAGAGGCACCTTCGATGAGCAGCACTCCCACCACCACCGGTACGCACCACGACACCCCGGCGCGCGGGGTCCCGCGCCGCCTCCTGTGGGTACTCCTGGCCGCCGCCGTCGTCGCCAACGGCATCTGCTCGCTGGCGGGGCTGCCGTTCGTCGGGTCGGCGTTCGGCGTCCTCGCGCTCGTGGCCGGTGGGTTGCTGGTGCGCGACCACTACCGGCGTCGTGCCCGGACGGAGGTCGGTCACGCGCCGTCGGGGCGCCCGGCCGCCTGATCCCGGGTGTCGTCGTGCCTGCGGCGAGCTGCGGCCGGTCGATCTCCGGGCGGCTACGGTCGGCGCGGTGCTTCCCGTCCCGCCCCGGCTCACACCGAAGCAGCGCACCTTCCTCGACGCCTGGCTACCCGGCGCCGAGTTCGTGCGCGACCGCTCCTGGGGCCTGATCGGCACGACCGTGCTCCAGCTGCGGTGCGCCGGGCAGGACCTCATCGTCAAGGCCGGCGACGACGCCGACACCCACATCGCCCGCGAGCTACGCGCCCACCGCGAGTGGCTCGGTCCGCTGCACGGGCGCGTACCCGAGCTCGTGCACGCCGACGACGAGGCGAAGGTGCTGGTCACGCGCTACCTGCCGGGTGTCCTCGTCGAACGCGATCCGGCCGAGAACCACCCGGACACCTACTGGCAAGCGGGGCGGCTGCTCGCCCGGCTGCACGGCCAGTACGCAGCCGTCGACGACCGCTACGAGGCCCGCATGCGCGACCGCGCGTGGAAGCACCTGGCCGGACCGCACAGCATCGACCCGGACACCGAGGCGCGGCTGCGTGCCGAGATCGTGTCCTGGCCGGACGGACCCGCGTGACCGGCACACCTGGCGCCGGGAACGTCTCCGCGAGGCGATCGGCACCGCGGTCTGGGCGTACCAGGTCGGGGACGAACGGTTTGAGCGCCACGGCCACCGGATGGTCGCCGAGGCGCTCGACCCCCCGGACTGACCCTCAGCCCGGCGCCGGACCCTCCGTCGCCGTTCGCCGCGCACGTCTTCGGCTACGGCGACGAGGAGCGGGCCCGCACCCGGGCGGCGTTGCTGAGCCGGTGAGCGGGCCGCCCGGTAGCGGCGCACCCGTCCCGACGGGTCCGACCGCATCAGACGCTGAACACGCGCGCCCCGGCAGGGGTCACGCCTCGCCCGGGACGCGCCCGTCCAGCCGCAGCGGCGCACCGCCGTTGTGGCGCTCCGCGACAGCGTCCGGCCCCTTGGAGATCAGCTGCGCGAGGTTCGCCGCGTGCCCGTGCCCCAGGCCGTACTCCGCCTTGAGCCAGGCGACGATCTCGCCGACCTTCGCCGTGGTGAGGCAGCGCTCCTGCGCCAGGTCGAGGAACGCCCGCGGGGTGATGCCGGTCCGCGCCTCTGCGTTGTCGAGGTAGGTCTGAAATCCGCTCATACCGATATGGACCGGACCCGGGTCCGGATCTGACCGGTCCATTCGGAAAGATCGCTGTGATGCCACTCACCTCGACCCGGTCCGCCCTGCTGGAGAGCGGGCTACCCGGCGCCGACCTCGTGCACGACCACAGCTGGGACCTACTCGGCACTACAGCCCATACCAGTACATGCCGTCAGGGCAGTCGGCCGCCTGATCCCGGGGAGGTCGTCGTGCCTGCCCCGATCAGGAAGCGACCTCCTCGACCTTCGCTCCGTCGGCGGCCTTCTGCACCGACTCGCACCCCTTGTGCGCGGCCGACCTGCTCTCGTAGGCCTCACCGGATGCGACGACCTGTCCGTTGCTCGCCTTCAGGCGGAACCGGAACTTTCCGGCCCGATCTTCGTAGACCTCGAACTTGCCTGCCACGGGAACCTCCACAGTGCTCGTTGAGCGTGATCATCGGCTGATGATCTGGAGGCGGGTACCCAGCGCGCGACGCGGCGAATCATGGCGCAACGGTCCTCAGCCCGGGGCCGGGCCCTCCGTCGCCTGCAGGTCCCCGGCGGGAAGCCGGTCGGCGCCCCAGCTCCGCTCGATGTAGCCGATGATCCGGGCGATGTCCTCGGCCTGCACCTTCTCCTTCTCCCCGTGCTCGAGCGGGTCGACGTGGAAGATGTAGAGCCGCGACGCGAACTGGTCGAACGGCAGCGACGCCTCGCCGAACCGCTCGCCGTTGCCCGCCGTGGACACCACGACGCCGTCGCCCCAGTCCTGCCCGCTGTCGTTGTTCGGGTTGTAGAAGTACACCCGCATCACGTCCTGCGGGTCCGGTGCGACGCGCAGGATCGTGATCGCGTGCCAGCCGACGTAGCGCGCGGCGCTGTCGGTCACCGCGATACCCGCAGGCTGCGGGTGGATCAGCGGCTGCCCGCCGTTGTACGACGGGTGGTAGCTCGCATGGAACTGCCGCAGGAAGTCGTCGAGGTCGATCAGGTTCCCGGTCGCGACGTCGACGTTGATGTGGAACCCGCGGGCGGCCCACCAGCCGTGGAACTCGGGGTTCACCCAGCGGTGCGGGTCCCCGGGCCGGTCGGCGCACCGGCGGCCCATCTCGGCGTAGATCCGGTCCAGGTGCGGCACGACCAGCAGCGACACCGGGTCGAGATCGACCGGCAGCGTCTGCGCGACCCCGGCCGCGCTCTCCTGCGAGGAGATCCGCTGCCCCTCGAAGTGCATGATGATCTCGTCGTCGCGGGCCGCCCAGACGACCATCTGCAGCAGGTAGTCCGGGTCGTTGTACGCCCACATCGACAGTGCCCGCGCCGACTGGCAGGTGGGGTTGTCGCCCTGCCCGACGCCCAGCGGCAGCCCGAGCATCGACAGCACACCGGCCAGCAGCCGAGCGTTCGGTGACGGCTCGTCGCCGAACGCCGCGACCAGCCGTTCCCGGGCCGCGGGCGAGAGCTCGAGCGCGATCTGCCGCCACAGCGACGGGACGATCGGCGGCTCGTGCAGAATGCCGCGGTCGAGGAGCAGGGCGAGCCCGTAGATGCACTGGGCGGTCTGCGGGGTCACCGCCTCCTCGATCAGCCGGTGCACCAGGTCCCGGTAACGGAGCAGGCAGTTCTTGCCGGTGTCGGACAGTCCGAGAGCCTCGGCGATCAGGTAGTCGCTCTCGTGCCGCAGGAACTGCAGGAGATCCGCGTGATACGGCGACACCAGCCCGGTGTCGTGCATCGCGCGGGCGAAACCGGACGCCTCGTACTGCAGGCCACCGGTGTCCATCGCCTCCAGCCGGGACCGGAAGACCTCGATCCCCGGGTCCTCCCGGCACGCCTCGGTGGTCCCGAACAGCGCCGTGATCAAGCGGTCCAGGCCCTGCCCGGCCGACAGGTCGACATCCGGGTCGCCGCGCCACACCGACAGCCGGGTGATCAGCGACTCGACCTGGTCCACCTGGATCGGGCGCTGACGCAGGATCCGCCAGATCTCCTCCACCAGCTTGTCGAGGACGACGTCGTAGCCGACCCCCTCGGCCACGTGCCGGAACAGGTCCCGGATCAGCTGCGCGGTCCGCCCCTGCCGCGTCCGCTCCGCCTCGCTGGGCGGGGTGAACAGCAGCTCCAGGTTCATCGCCAGCACCTGGGACAGGAACTCGCGCGCGTCCTCCGGGGCGAGGGTGGGGTGCACGTAGTCGCCGCAGGCGACCGCGAGCGTGCGCAGCTCGCTGGTCGCCTCCATGACCACGGTGTCCGCGTCCCCGCTGTGCAGGCCCGGCCCGACCAGGGACGGGACCAGGATCTCCGGAGTCGCCCAGTCCGTCCCGAGGAACAGGCCGGCCTCCTCCAGCTCCTGGGCCCGGGCCTGGACGCCTGCGGCGCCGCCCGGCTGCAGCAGCACCCGGCGCAGCTGTTCGAGGACCCGCCGCAACTTCGTCGTCTTGCCGAAGTCGGCGGTCCGGGCCAGGGCCCGGGTGGCGTCGTCGAGCGAGGCCAGGCGCTTGTCCAGCACCGAGTCCTCACCCGCGACGTCGGCGGTCGGTTTCACACAGCTTCCCTCGTTCAGGTCTTCCCCGTCCTCCGGTGTCCCCGCTGACGGGGGCCCTCAGACGTAGAAGTCGAGTTCTTCCTGCTTCTTCAACAGATCGCGCATCCGGTACGGATCATCGCCGAAGAAGTAGAGCAGACCCCAGTGGGTGCCGAACGCGGTCCTCTTGGTGACCGTCTCCTCCATCGGGGCCGAGAGGTCGTGCGACTCGTAGTAGTCGTCGTCCTCGGTCTCCTCCGGGATCTGCAGCTCGCTGACGACCCGGCGACGCGGGTAGACGCCGAAGCAACCCGCCACGCCCTCGGCGTCCTCGACCTCGGTCGGGAAGAAGGCGTCGATCTCCTCCTCGGTGGTCTTCGGGTCGAACGCCAGCACGAGCGCCTGGTAGGCGTTGAAGCCGTACGCCCGCTCCAGCAGCTCGAAGACCCGGAAGCCCGGCGGCCGGTACGCCACCTCGCCGAAGTACATCTCGCCGTCGGAGGTGACGAAGTACTCCGGGTGCACGAACCCGAACTCGATGTCGAAGGTCTTGATCAGCTTTTCGATCTGCGCGGTGATCTGCGGCCGGTACCGCTCGAGCTCCGGCGTCGCGGGGACGAACACCGAATACCCCAGCGTGACGTATTCGGATATGTTCAGGAACTTGATCTTCCCGTTGTGGATCCAGGCCTCGACGGCGAACTCCCACCCGTCCAGGTGGGATTCCATCAGGACCGGGAACTCCTCGTCCGGAATCGTGTCGACCTCGTCCGGCGTGCGGATGACGCGATGCCCCAGGCAACCCGCCTTGTCGAACGCCTTGAGGTGGATCGGGTCGTTCGGGTCACCGGCCAGCTTGAGCAACGTCTGGTTGACCCGCTTGAGGAAGCGGATGACGTCGTCCCGGTCGTGGGCCTCCTCGAAGATTCCCACCCGGATCCCGCCCAGCTGGGCCCGGCGCTTCATCAGCGCCTTGTCCCGCAGCAGCATCGCCTGGCCGAACAGCCTCGGGTTGTCCATCAGCACCGAGTTGATCGCGCCTGCCCACTCGACCGTCTCCTCGAACAGCGGGATCGCGACGTCGACGCCCATCTCCTGCAGCGTCTCGGCGATCTCCCCCGACCGGTCGTTGATCCGCTCGAAGTTCCACGGGACATACGGGATCTCGTGTTCGGAGCAGTACTCCTCCGCCCAGTCCGGGGCGACGACGACATATCGCCGATCGAAACGATCGAGTGCCTCGACCGCACTGAGACTCCACCCGAGGAGCGCGACATAGCCCTTTTCAGGGTTCCTGCTGACCGATTCGGGCCGGGGCATGCAACAATTCCTCCCGTTTCAGCGCATCCCATTCAATGGGGCTTCCCGCCGGACCCTACCCCGACCGCCTTTACCGGGCCGATCCTGGCGGACGTCAGCTCGGACCGGCGTGCTCCTCAGCGAGGACGACGAGCCGCCGCAGCCGGCCCGCGACGGCGTCCTTCGACATCGGCGGGTCGGCGAGCAGCCCCAGCCGGGACAGTGACAGCGTCGCGTGCTCGACCCGCAGCAGACCGGCGGCACGCAGGTGTGACGGCGCCCCGGCCCCCAGCACGTCGAGGGCCCAGCGGACCCGCGCGGTGGTCCGGTCGGCGGCCTCGGCGGCGCGGCGGGCGTTCACGGTCTCCAGCGACGCGCTCGGTGTCGACGGCACCGGCGAGGCGACGTCCGCGCAGCGGCGCAGCACGTCCGCCACGCCCTCGGCACCGGTCGCCCGCAGCAGGGTGTCCACGCTCTCCGGGTCCCGGACGACGACCCGGTGCTCGGTCGCCGTCTCGTGCCCGGCAGCCAGCACACCGAGCGCTCGGGCCGCACCGACCAACGCGAGGACGACGGCGGGCCCCGGGCAGGTCACGTGGATCCGGGCCCGTCCGGACGGCCGCACGATCCGCCCCCTGGCCAGGAGCGCCCCGCGCCACACGCCCGCCGCGACGGCCGCCCCGCCGCCGACGACGGCAGGAGGCAGACCGAGGACCGGCCGGCCCAGCCGGTCCACCAGTCCGGTCGCCCGCGCCAGGTCGGACCCGCTACCGGTCACTTTGACGAAATAGCGCAGCGGTCGCCCGCCCGCGGTGACGACGTCCGTGCGGACCGCCGCACGACCGTAGAGCTCGGTCAGCTCGCGGCACAGCCGGACGGCGAGCTCCGGAGCGGGGAACTCGGCCCGGACGACGGTGTGGCCACCGGTCGCCGTCAGGTCGCCGGCGAGCCGTAGCTGGGTGACGACGCCGGCCTGCCGGACCGCAGGGCGCTCCTCACGGACGGCGCCGAGCTCGCGGTGCAGCTCCGCGGTGATGCGCTCGGGGTCGAACACGAACCTCTCCTGCCGTGCACACGGGGCGGGGGCCACGTCTCCCGCGAGGCGGCCACGTCCCGCCGGACGGACGGGACCGGTCAGGCCACCCCGCCCGGATCGGCGTGCATGGGACACCGCGGATCGATGCAGGGGTCCTCGACGGACCCGGAGCGGTACGCGGCGTTGGCCAGTACCGAGCACAGGCAGCCACGGGCCTTCGCCCGGGCCCCGCCGGGAACCAGGTCGTCGGGCACCCCGGGTTCCGGGCGTTGCGCCGCCCGCTCGCTCGTACCGTCCGCCATGGGTCCCCCTCCGCACGCGGCACGCCCGGAGCCCTACGAGAGGCCCGTGCGCATGTACACTCAGTCACCGATTGATTGCACACCGTAGCGCATCTGCCGGTCGGCCCGGGAGGTTACCGTATACGCGGCGTAACGACTATTTCGGCTCGGCACTCACCGGGAGGGGTGCCTCGGGGTCGAGGACGAGCCCGTTCTGTCGCGCCAGGCCGTCGATCTGGGCCCAGACCAGGAGCGCGAGGTGCTCCGCGACGACCTCCCGGTCGAGGGAGCGGTGCACCAGCCACCACTCCGCGGTCGCCTGGACCGACCCGACCAGCGACTGGGCCCAGACCTGGACCAGCTCCGGCGCGTCGAACCCGAGCAGCTCGACGTAGCGGCCGAGCAGCCCGGCCAGCGCGTCGGAGATGAACGCCCGGCCGGCGTCGACGACCTCGCCGCCCTGTCCCGGCAGCCGGCGCCGGAACAGCAGGTGCACGTTCGGGGAGTCGTCGAGGAAGCCCAGGAAGGCGCTCACCGAGGCGTGGATGCGGTGCCGGACCACGCCCTCGTCGTAGATCGCGGGCATGAGCCGCTCCATCAGGCGGTTCGTCGCCCGCTCCGCCATCGCGTCGAGCAACGCCGCGCGGTCCCCGAAGTGGCGGTAGATCACCGGCTTGGTCACCCCGGCCTGGTGCGCGACCTGGTCGAGCCCGAACTCCTGACCCTCCCGGCCGAGGACCGTCAGCGCGGCGTCGACCAGCTGCTCACGGCGGCGCGCACGGTGGGCGTCCCAGCGCGCACTGCGGCCGTCGGCCGGGCGTCCCGCACGAGCGGGACGGCTGTCGGGACGGTCGGCGTCGGACACGGTCGCGATGATCCTCCATCGGCTGTCTGCGCGCGTCACGGCGAGGAACACGAACCCGGCCGGGCGCGGTCGCCAGTTGATCAGGTGCTCGTCCCCGGGACGGCGCCCGGGCGCGGAGACCGTCGCACGGATCCGGCCGGGCCGGGCGTGACAGGCTGCACCGGGACGAGGACACGAGGAGGCGCTGGTGCGACGGGTGCTCTGCCGGGAGTTCGCCGATCCGGAACGGCTGGAGATCGTCGAGGAGACGACACCACGGCCGGGTCCGGGTGAGGTGCTGGTCGAGGTGGAGGCGGCGGCGGTCAGTTTCGTCGACGGCCTGATCGCCCGCGGCGGCTACCAGGTGAGACCGCCACTGCCGTTCACCCCGGGCGGCGCGATCGCCGGGACGCTCGACGGTGCCCGGGTCGCCGCCCTGCTGCCGTCGTTCGGCGGCTTCGCCTCGCACGTGGTGCTGCCCGCCGAGGCCGTCGTGCCCGTTCCCGACGGCGTCGGCGCCGGGATCGCGGCCTCGTCGATGGAGAACTACGGGACGATGGCGTTCGCGTTCGAGCACCGGGTCGCGGTGCGGCCCGGCGAGCAGGTGGTCGTGCTCGGCGCGGGCGGCGGGATCGGGCTGGCGGCCGTCGACTGCGCCCGCGCCGCCGGTGCCCGGGTCCTCGCCGTGGCCTCCACCCCGGACAAGCGGGACGCCGCGGTGGTCGCCGGGGCGGAGCAGGCGATCGGCTACGACGACCTCAAGGACACCATCCGGGAACGGACCGGTGGCGGCGCCGACGTCGTCGTCGATCCGGTGGGCGGGCCGGTGGCCGAGTCGGCGCTGCGCGCGCTGGGGGCCGGCGGCCGGTTCTGCGTCCTGGGCTTCACCTCCGGCACGATCCCGAAGCTCCCGGCGAACATCGTGCTGCTGCGCAACCGGACGGTCGTCGGCGTCGACTGGGGCGACTGGTCCCGCACCGACCCGGCGGCCTCGCGCGCGCTCGCGGCCACGGTCCTCCAGCGGATCGCGGCCGGGGAGCTGCACCCGCCCGAGCCCATCCCGCTGCCGCTCGACGCGGCTCAGGAGGCGACCCGCCGCCACGCCGAGCGCACCGCCGTCGGGAAGCTTGTGCTCGAGCCGTAGCCCACGAGGGTAGTTCGATCTCTCGCCGAGAACGCTCCTGTGCCTCTCGTGGGCCGCCGGGACGTGCGCGACCGGGCCGGCCGCCACGAGCTGCGCCGGCCCGAGCCGTACGCCGCGCGCTCCTGGCAGAACGGGGGGCCACGCGGGCATAGTCGATGTGGTGAACGAGCCGGTGCACCCCGAGGACGTCCGGATCTCCGACGCCGACCGGCAGACGGTCGCCGACCGGCTGCGCGCCGCACACGGTGCGGGCTACCTCGACCTGTCGGAGTTCGACGCCCGGGTGGTCGAGGTGTGGCAGATGCGCACCCGTGGCGATCTGGCCAGGGTGACCCGCGATCTCCCGGCGATGCCCAAGCAGCGTCCCGCCGACGGTCTGATCTTCTCCGCGTCGTCCGGCGGTGTCGCGATGAAGGTCCTGTCGATCATCTGGCTGTGCGTGACCGCGGCGGCCGCCGCGGGCTGGACCGTGATCGCCCTGCTGACCGAGCTGTCCCCGCTGTGGTTCCTGGCGCTCGCCGCCCCGACGGGCGCGGTGCTGTTGTCACTGTGGCTGACCGGGGTGGGCCGGCCACGGCGCGGCGGCAGGTAGACCACCGCGCCGCGGCCGGCGGGCAGGTCAGCCCCCGGCCTTCTCCTGCTCGTAGCGCCTGGTCATGGTGTCCACGGCGTCGAGCTGGGTCCTGGCGTGCTGCTCCCGGGTCGAGGACGCCCGGTCCTTCGCCGCCAGCGTCCCCGCGGCCTGACCCTGGAACTCCGGCATCACGTGCCGGGCGATGAGCTCCCAGGACCGCTTCGTCGCCTCCGGGTTCGCCCACTCGTGACCGAGCAGCAGGAACGCGCCGAAGCCGCCCGACTGGTCGACGAGCTTCTGAACCTGCGCCCTGGCGTCGTCGACCGTGCCGATCGCCCCGATCCCGGCGTCGTTGATAAAGTCGATCATCTCTTTGATGTCGCCGCCCTCGACCGCCATCTGCGGGAACGCCGCCACCTTCTGGAAGTACCGGAACCAGTGCTCGATCCCGTACTCGACCTCCCGGTAGGCCTGCTCCCGGGTCTCGGCGATGTGCATCAGCCCGACCAGCCGCCACGAGCTGCGATCCGGCGCCGGCTGCCCGTGATGCGCCGCCCGCTCCTCGACCACGCTCCAGTGATGGGCCAGCGCATCGAACCCGTCCTGGGTCAGAGTCGCCCCGATCGACAACAACCCCACCCCGTGCTGGCCCGCCATCCGCGGCCCGGTCGGCGACGCCACCGCCGCCACCGCCACGTCGAAACACGGGTCGCTGTAGGGCGCCAGCTGCAACTGCGCATCGATCAGCGTGTGCGTGCGGGTCTCGGCGTTGACCACCTCACCACGCAACAACCGCATGATGATGTCGAGATTCACCGCGAGCAGCTCACGGGTGTCGGTCGGGTTCAACCCGATCATCGCCGAGTCCGTCGGCAACGACCCCGGCCCGCAGCCGAGCATCGCCCGGCCCCGGGTCAGGTGATCGAGCATCACCATCCGGTCGGCCACCCACAACGGATTGTGGTAGGAAATCGAGGTCACGCCGGTGCCGAGCTTGATCCGCCGGGTCCGCTCGGCCGCCGCGGCGATGAAGATCTCCGGCGAGGCGATGATCTCCGAACCGGCCGAGTGGTGCTCCCCGATCCAGGCCTCGTCGTAACCGAGCCGGTCCAGGTGCTCGACGAGCTCCAGGTCCCGCTGCAGCGCCAGGGTCGGATTCTGCCCCGGCTGGTGGAACGGGGCCAGGAACGTGCCGAACCGCAATCTGGTCACGGGCGTCTCCTCGTCGAGAACGGACGGCCCGCTCGATCGGGCCGCCTCCCTCCGTCGTGCCTACCTGCTGTGACCACCATCACGCAACGGCCGGACCCGATCGGGCCGCGGACCGATGAACGGCCGGTGTACAGGTGTCCGGGACGACCGGATAGGTTCGCGATCATGGGACACCGCGAGGAGCTGCTGGACGGAGCGGCGCAGTGCCTCTACGAGAAGGGGTTCGGCCGCACCACCGCGCGCGACGTCGTCGCCGCCTCGGGCACGAACCTCGCGTCGATCGGTTACCACTTCGGATCCAAGGACGCCCTGCTCACCGAGGCCCTGCTGCGTGCGACGTCCGCGTGGGGCGAAGAGCTGGACCGGGCGCTGGCCGAACCCGGCAGCACCACGGCGTCCGACCCCGAGCGGCGGGTCGAGGACACCTGGGGCCGGGTCATCGGCCTGTTCTCCACCCAGCGACGCCTGTGGGCGACCCACGTCGAGGCCCTCGCGCAGGCCGAGCGGCTGCCGGAGCTGCGGGCCAAGCTCGCCGACGCCCAGCGGGAGGTCCGCGAGGGCCTCGCCCTGACCTTCCACACGCTGCCCGACGATCCCGATGCCGCCGACCGGCGGGTGCACGTGCTCGGTGCCGTCTACCAGGCGCTGCTCACCGGCGTCATGGTGCAGTGGATGCTCGACCCGGACACCGCGCCGACCGGGATCGACGTCGCGGAGGGCCTGCGCGCGATCGCCGAGCGGGCCGACGCGTTCGTCTGAACCCGGCGTTCGTCCGAACCCACCGGTCAGTGCCGGGGCTCGACGAACCCGATGATCGTCCCGCCCCGGTCGGTCCCCGGCTCGGCGACCCGTACCGACAGCACACCCAGTGCGAGGAACCGGATGGTCACGGTTCCGCCCGCCGTCACGTCCACCGCGCGCCCCTGTTCGGGGACGAGCACGCGGCGGGCCACATCGCTGCCGACGGTGAGCACCACCGTCGTCCCGCGCGGGACGACCACGGTCGGCACGGCCTCCACCGGCGCGGTCGAGCGGAAGTCGAACCGGACCGGGGTGAGGCCGTTCGCGTCGGCCGTCGCGGCCACGGTCGGGCCGGCGGGCCCGGCTCCGGCAACCGCACCGCAACCCGTGATCGCCGGGGTAGCCACCAGCAACCCGGCGAGCAGCAGTCCGGCCGACCTTCGCATGTCCCCCATGCTGCCGGAACCCGTGGTGTGACCCCCGCCCGGTACACCCGTTCGTGGTGTTCGGGCACGATCTCCGAACGTGACCTCCCATCCCTGCGCCCCCGTGCCCGAACGGCTCTTCGACGACGAGCGTGAGCAGCGCTGGCGGTCCCGGTTCACCGCGGTCCAGATGTCGCGGCCCTCGTGGGCGCGCGACGCACCGCAGCACACGGTGTACGTCTCCAACGCGACCGGCACCTTCGAGGTGCACGTGTGGGACCGCGCCTCCGGCGAGTACCGCCAGGTCACCGATCGGCGCAACGGCACCACGTCGGCCGAGCTGCCGCCCGGTGGCGAGCAGGTGTGGTGGTTCGCCGACACCGACGGCGACGAGTTCGGGCACTGGGTCGCCCAGCCGTGGTCCGCCGGCCCGGGCGCGCCGACGGTCCCCGCCGTGCCCGGGGCCGGCGACGGCTACCCGGCCGGGCTGGAGATCGGGCGGCGGCGCACCGCGGTCGGGGTCTCCACCGACGACGGCACGACCCTGCTGGTGCACGAGCGCGGGTCCTCGGAGCAGGCGCGCGTCGTGTACCGGCACACCGAGGACGCCGGGGTCGGCGCGCTGTCCGAGGACGAGACGCTCCTGGCGATCTCGCACTCCGAGCACGGCGACTCGCGCCATCCCTCGCTGCGGGTACTCGACCTCGAGAGCGGGACCACCGTCGCCGACCTGCACGACGGCCCCGGCAAGGGGCTCGAACCGCTGGAGTTCTCGCCGGTCGCCGGTGACCAGCGACTGCTGGTCGGACACGAGCGCCGCGGCCGGGACGAGCTGCTGATCTGGGATCCGACCACCGGCGCCGTCACCGAGCTCGAGCTCGACCTGCCGGGCGATCTCGTCGCCGGCTTCTACCCGGACGCCTCGGCGCTGCTGGTCGCGCACACGCACGCCGCCCGCACCCGGCTGTACCGCTACGAGCCGGCGGGCGGGACGCTCACCGAGCTTCCGACCGCGCCCGGGTGCGTCGGCTCCGCCGAGGTCCGCGACGACGGCACCGTCGAGTACTCGAGCTCGTCGGCGGCCACCCCGTCGCAGATCCGCGCGCTGAGCCCGGACGACTCCGACGCCGTCCTGGTCGTCCCGCCCGGGGAGCGCCCGCCCGGCTCGCTGCCGGTCCGCGACGTGTGGGCCGCGGGCCCCGGCGGGGACGTGCACGCGCTGGTCACCGAGGCCCCCAGAGCCGGCGACCGGCCCGCGCCGGCGGTCTTCGTCCTGCACGGCGGCCCGCACGCCGCCGACGAGGACCGGTTCGACGCCGGGCGCGCCACCTGGTCCGACGCCGGCTTCACCGTCGTGGAGGTCAACTACCGCGGCTCGACCGGCTACGGCTCCGGCTGGCGCGACGCCATCGAGGGCCGCCCGGGCCTGACCGAGCTGGCCGACGTCGCCGCCGTCCAGGACGCACTGGTCGCCGACGGCACCGTCGACCCGGCCCGCTGCGCGGTGGACGGCTGGTCGTGGGGCGGCTACCTGGCGCTGCTGGCCGCAGGCACCCAGCCGCAGCGCTGGGCCGCCGCCGTCGCCGGGGTGCCGGTGGCCGACTACGTGGCCGCCTACGCCGACGAGATGGAGCAGCTGCGGGCCTTCGACCGGGCGCTGTTCGGCGGTTCGCCCGAGGAGCTGCCGCAGCTGTACCGGGAGGCGTCCCCGCTGACCTACGTGGACGCCGTCCGGGTGCCGGTGCTGGTCCTGGCCGGGGAGAACGACCCGCGCTGCCCCATCCGGCAGATCGACAACTACCTGGACGCGCTCGCCGCGCGCAAGGACGCCACCTACGAGGTCAGCCGGTTCGACGCCGGGCACGGCTCGCTCGTCGTCTCCGACCAGCTGGACCTGATCGCGACCGAGGTCGACTTCGTGCGACGGGCGCTGGCCGGCTGACGGGAGCGTCAGAAGCCGTCGGCCAGCTCGGGCAGGTCGGTACCGGCGTCGAGCGCGGAGCGCAGCCGGGCGGTGCGCTCCGCGTCCCACGGGCGGTCCGGGTCCGGCTCCAGGCCGGCGAGCAGTAGCCGGGCCATGCCGAACGTGACGAGCGACCAGTCCTCCGGTTCCCCGCCGGGCGAGGCCGCGACCCGGCGCCCGGCCAGCTCCGGCTGGACGAGCACCTTGATCACGAGGCCGCGCATGAGGGCGTTGCCCAGGTGGGCGAGGTCCTCGAGCGCCGGACCGGGCCGCAACCGCAGGCCGAGCAGCCGGGCGATGGCCTCCTGGTTGCGGACGATCCCGTCGGTCAACCGGCTCTCGGACGCCGCCAGCGCCGTGCCGACCTCGTCGCGCAGCCCGCTCTCCTCCATCCCGGCCAACGTCGCGGTCAGCGCCAGGTAGGTCCGCCACCCGGGGGCCTCGAGAACCCGCCGGAAGTCCGCGTCGACCGCCTCCCGGAGCACCTCGGCCGCGATGCGCATCCGGCCGTCCGCGGTGGCCAGGTCGTCGATCCGCTCGCCGAGGATCCGGCGGAGCGTCCCGCTCGCCTCCTCGATCCCGGTCGCGGCCATCGGCGCCTGCCCGCGGGCGAGCTCCAGCAGGAGATCACCGAGGAACTCCCCCTTCGACGGCCACCGCCGGTAGACCGCGCTGCGGGCGACACCGGCCTCCCGGATCACGTCCTCGAGCCGGAGGTGGTCGAGGCTCACGGTCAGCCCGAGCTCGGCGACCGCGGCCGCCGCGGTCTCGAGCATCAGCCGTTCGGTCTCGGCGTCGGACAGCCGTCGTCGCCGGGGACGCCCCGGTCCCGCACCGAGCACCGACCCCCGGCTCCCCGGCTCCCGCATCCGGGAAGCACCCGGAGACATCTCCGGGTCGCCCGGCTCCGAATCCACTGGCATCGGTCACCTCCGTTGAGACACGATGTCCCAAGTTTCAGACACTATGTCCGAAGCTGGAAGCCATGCTACGACCAGGGGGAACACCATGACCGCTCGCACCACCGGACGACCCGCCGCACCGCCGCTGCTGCAGGCCGGTCTCGCGGCGACCGCGCTGACGGCGGTCGCCGTCGTCGTCGACCAGGCCGTGATCGGTTCGATCCGGGACCGGGTCACCGCCGTGTACGCCGGCCATCCCGGACTCGACGCCGGCGACGCCGAGTCGTTCGTGGTCACCATCCTGCTGACGACCGTTGTCCTCGGCACCCTCGGCTGGCTCGTCGCCCTGCTCGGTTCCCGCCGCCGGACCCGCTGGGCGGCTCCGGTCGGCACCGCTCTGTGGGTGCTCGGCCTGGGCGTCGCGGTGACCCTGATGACCGTCACCGAGTACGGCGGCACGCTCGTACCGGCCTGGCTGGGCCTGCTCGGCCTGCTCCCGTCGCTGGTGGGGCTGGCCGCGACCGTGTCGCTGTGGCGGGACCGGCGGGCCTGAACCCGCTCAGCGCCCGAGCAGCGGCAACACGTTCTCCGGTGGCCTGCCCAGCACGGCCCGGTCCCCGGAGCGCACGAGCGGGCGCTCGATCAGCGTCGGGTCGGCGGCCAGGGCGTCGAGCAGGGTGTCCCGGTCGGCGCCCTTCAGGCCTTGCTCCCGGAAGGCGGACTCGCCGGTGCGGGTCAGCGTGAGCGGGTCCTCGGTGCCGAGCTCGGTGAGCACGACCTCGAGCTCGGCCCGGGACGGCGGGTCGTCCAGGTACCGGCGCACCGTCGGCTCGACGCCGTGCTCCTGCAACAGGGCGAGGGTGGCGCGGCTCTTGGAGCAGCGCGGGTTGTGCCAGATCTCCACGCGGGGAGCCTACGGCTCGCGGGTGGTCATCGCGGCCGGGACCGCGATGACCACCCGCGCCGAGGTCAGTCGAACCGGCCTCCGCCCTTGACGGACTCGTTCTTCGCCAGCTCGGCCTTGATCGCGGCCTCGATCCGGTCGCCGATGGCCTTGTCGATGTTCTTCCAGTACTGGTAGACGCGCTCGCGGATGTCGTCGGACTGCACGCCCGAGGCCGCACCCGCCACGTTGCCGACGAGCCGCTCGCGCTCCTCGTCGTTCATCACCTGGTTGATGAGGGTGTTGGCCTGGCCGTAGTCGTCGTCCTCGGCGCGCAGCGTGTAGGCCTGCTGCACCATGTCGCCGTCGACGGCGAAGTAGTTCGAGTAGACGGCACGGCTCGGGTCGGCCTTCGGGCCGCCCTGCGAGTTCGGCGCGTACACCGGGTCGCTGACGTTCTCGACCCGCATACCACCGTCCTTCGAGTAGCTGTGGACGGGCACCTTCGGCCGGTTGACCGGGATCATCTGGTAGTTCACGCCGAGCCGGGCACGGTGCGCGTCGGCGTAGGAGAACCCGCGGCCCAGCAGCATCTTGTCCGGCGAGAGGCCGGTGCCGGGCACCAGGTTGTTCGGCTGGAACGCCGCCTGCTCCATCTCCGTGTGGAAGTCGGTGACGTTGCGGTTCAGCTCCATCTTCCCGACCTCGATGAGCGGGTAGTCGGCGTGCGGCCACACCTTGGTGAGGTCGAACGGGTTGTACCGGTAGGTCTTCGCGTCCTCGAACGGCATGACCTGCACCTTCAGCGTCCAGGTCGGGAACTCACGGCGCTCGATCGCGTCGTACAGGTCGCGCTGGTGGGCGTCGCCGTCCTCGCCCGCGAGGTGGTCGGCCTCGGCCTGGGTGAGGCACTCGACGCCCTGGTCGGTCTTGAAGTGGTACTTCACCCAGAACTGCTCGCCGGAGGCGTTCACCCAGGAGTAGGTGTGGCTGGAGTAGCCGTTCATGTGCCGCCAGGTCTTCGGGATCCCGCGGTCGCCCATCAGCCAGGACACCTGGTGTGCCGACTCCGGCGAGAGGGTCCAGAAGTCCCACTGCATGTCGGCGTCGCGCAGGTTGTTGCGCGCCAGCCGCTTCTGGGAGCGGATGAAGTGCTGGAACTTCATGGGGTCGCGGATGAAGAACACCGGGGTGTTGTTGCCGACGAGGTCGAAGTTGCCCTCGGAGGTGTAGAACTTCAGCGCGAAGCCGCGGGGGTCGCGCCAGGTGTCGGGGCTGCCCCGCTCGCCCGCGACGGTGGAGAACCGCGCCATCATCTCGGTCTCGGCGCCGGGCTGGAACATCGCGGCCCGGGTGTAGGCGCTGACGTCGCCGGTGACCCGGAACGTCCCGAACGCGCCGCCGCCCTTCGCGTGCGGCTGGCGCTCCGGGATGCGCTCCCGGTTGAACTGCGCCATCTGCTCGATCAGGTAGTTGTCGTTGAGCAGGATGGGGCCGTCCGGGCCGATGGTCAGCGAGTGCTCGTCGCTGACGACCGGGCTGCCGGAATCAGTGGTGGTCGGCTGGGGCTGCGAGCTCGTCACTGCCGTGCCTCCTCGTGGTGGGTTGTTGCGGTCACTCCGCCGTTGCGGCAGCCGGGACACTGCCCCCAGAAGACGACCTCGGCCTCGTCGACGACGAAGCCGGCGACGTCGTCCGGGGTCAGGCACGGACCGGCGCCGGCGACACAGTCGACGTCGACGGTCCGGCCGCACGCCCGGCAGACCAGGTGGTGATGGTTGTCCCCGGCCCGGGTCTCGAACCGGGCCGGCGAGTCCGCCGGCACGATCCGCCGGACCAGCCCGGCGTCGGTGCAGGCCGTCAGGACGTTGTAGACGGTCTGGGTCGACACCGAGTCGAGACGGGCACGGACCAGCGTGGCCACCGTGTCGGCGGTGGCGTGGGGATGGCCCGCCAGCACCTCGAGCACGGCGACCCGCGGGGCGGTGACCCGCAGGCCGACCTCCCGCAACCGATCCGCCGTGGTGCTGCTCCGATGCTCCATCCCCGACGGGGTTCCCCGGTTTTCTGGAACCAAACAAAGATTCCGGCGGCCCGGCCGGAAACCGGTCGACAGCGCAGCGCACGATGGGAGCGTGGTCGACACCCTCCCCGCCGACGAACCGCCGCGCGCAGGGATCGGCGCCTTCACCGACGTCCTGCGCCGGCCCGGTGTCGGGGCGGTCACCGGGGTCGGGATGGCGGCCCGGATCCCGGCGACGGCCGTCGGGGTCACCCTGACCCTGCACACCGTCATGACGCTGGGCTACGGCTTCGGCGCCGCCGGGGTGGTCGCCGCGGCCGTCCCCACCGGGATGGCGATCGGCGCACCGCTGCTCGGCTCGGTCATCGACCGGCACGGCCTGCGCCCGGTCCTGGCGCTGACGATGACGGCGGGGGTGCTGTTCTGGTCGGTCGCCCCGTTGCTGGGATACGCCGGTCTGCTCGGCGCCGCGTTCGTCGCCGGGGTGCTGACGTTGCCGGTGTTCTCGCTGGTCAGGCAGGTGCTCGCGGCGATCGTTCCGGCGGGGCACCGGCGACCGGCCTTCGCGCTCGACTCCATGTCGGTCGAGGTCTCGTACATGACCGGCCCCGCGATCGGGTCGCTGCTCACGGTGTGGCTGGGCTCCGCCGTCTCGCTGCGCGTGATCGGGGCCGGGTTCGTCCTGGCCGGCCTGGCGCTGTGGTTGCTGAACCCGCCGGTCCGGGCCGACGGCGCGGGTCCCGATCGCACCGCGCGACCACCGATACGCAGCTGGCTGTCCCGCCCGCTGGTCGGTGCGCTGCTCTCCGTGACGGCCGCGGTCGTCGCGATCATGGGCACCGAGTTCGCGTTCATCGCGGCACTCACCGATGCGGGTCAGGCCTGGGCGATCGCGCTGGTCAACGCCGTGTGGTGCCTGGGTTCGCTGGTCGGCGGGTTCGTCTACGGCGCGACCCGGCGGGCCGTCCCGCTTCCGTTGCTGCTCGCCGTGCTGGGGCTGGCGACGCTCCCGGCCGCGCTCGCCTGGTCCTGGTGGAGCCTGCTGTTCCTGCTCCTGCCCGCCGGGCTCGTCACCGCGCCGACGCTGGCGGCCGGCAGCGACGCCGTCGGCGAGCTCGCTCCCGACCGGGTCCGGGGGCTGGTCACCGGGCTGCAGGGATCGGCGACGACGATCGGGATCGCGATCGCCACCCCGCTGTCCGGTTTCCTGGTCGATGCCGTGTCCCCGGCACTGGCGATCGTCGTCTGCGCGTCGGTCGCGACGGCCGCCGCCGTCGTCGCGGCCTGGTTGATGCGCTCCCCCGGCTGCGACGAACGGTCGGTGGCCGATCACGCAAGCCGGTGACTGAGAGCGTCCACAGGCGATCGGCGCACCGCGCCCGCATCGTTGCCGCCGGGGCCAGGCACTCGGGCAGACTGGATCGAGTGAGCGCGCCGCCCCACCCGGACTCCCAGACCCAGCCGATCCGACGCGGGCGTACCCGCCGCCGGTTCGGTCCGCTGCGGTGGGCGTGCGCACTGTTCCTCGGCACCGGCGCGGCGCTCGCCACCCTGCCGGATCTGGCCGGGCTGGACGCCTACTCGCCGTTCGCGCAGATCATCGCGTTCCGGCCGCTCCTGGTCGCCGGACTGGCCGTCCTCGTCGGGCTCGGCCTGCTGATCACCGTGTTCGCCCGCCGGTTCTGGCCGGTGCCGGTCGTGCTCGCCCTGGTCGCGCTCCTCGGAGCGTCCCTGGTGCTGCCGCGCACGACCGCCTCGGCCGCCCCACCGGCCGGCGGCGCCACGCTGAAGGTGCTCGCCCTCAACGTCTACGAGGGCGAGGCGGACACAGACTCGCTCGCCGCGCTGATCGACAACGAGGACCCGGACATCGTCTCGATCCCCGAGGCGGGCGGCCGCTACCAGCGGGAGCTCGAACCGCTGCTGGAACCGCTCGGCTACCGGGTCGAGTCGTCGGTCTCACCGCGCCGCGCCGACGTGACGGGCAACTCGATCGCGATCGCCGAGCACATGGGCGACGTCCGCACCCGGATCGGCGACGACGTCCAGTTCCCGTACCTGGAGGCGACCGGCGGCGGGCTCGGCGACCTGCGGTTCGTCGCGTTCCACTCGGTCGCGCCGGTGCCGCGCTCGGTCGGGCAGTGGCGCTCGGATCTGAACACGCTCACCGGCTGGTGCTCGGGAGACGCCCCCGCGGTGATCGCCGGGGACTTCAACGCGACGCTCGACCACTCGGTGCTCCGGGACGCGATCACCGGTTGCTCCGACGCCGCCGCGGACACCGGGAACGGGCTGTCGGGTACCTGGCCGACCTGGGCGCCGGCCTGGCTGGGGCCGCAGATCGACCACGTGCTCTCCACCGAGGGCATCGTCGCCGAGACGTTCGAGACGCACCTGGTGCCCGGGACCGACCACCGGGCCGTGGTGACCACGCTGCGCCTGCCCTGAACCGCCTGTCCTGATACAACGCTGACGGCCGCCGCCCGGGAGTCCCGGACGGCGGCCGTCGTGCCGTGCGTACGCCTGGTCAGCCGGCTGCGGCGACCGTCTCGGCGATCTCGTAGGTGTTCAGCGCGGCACCCTTGCGCAGGTTGTCACCGCACACGAACAGCTCCAGGGTGTTCGGGAAGTCCAGCGACTGCCGGATCCGCCCCACCACGGTCGGGTCGCCGCCGACGGCGTCGGCCGGGGTCGGCCACTCGCCCGCCGCCGGGTCGTCCTTCACGACGATCGTCGGCTGCGCGCCGAGCACCTTGCGGGCTGCCTCGACGGAGACCTCGGACGAGAACGTCGCGTGGATCGCCAGCGCGTGCGTGGTGACGACCGGGACGCGGACACACGTCGCGGACACCTTGAGCTCCGGGATCCCGAGGATCTTGCGGGACTCGTTGCGGACCTTCAGCTCCTCGGACGACCAGCCGTCGTCCTTCACCGAACCGGCCCACGGCACGACGTTCAGGGCCAGCGGGGCCGGGAACGGCGAGCCCGCCTCGGAGCCGACCGGCACGCCCGCGTCGGTGAGGACCTTGGCGACGTCGCCGGAGACGTTGCCCGCGCCCTTCCCGGCGAGGGCCTCGATCTCGGCGTAGAGCTGGTCGATGCCGGGCTGCCCGGCACCGGACGCGGCCTGGTAGGAGGAGACGACCAGCGCCTCCAGGCCGAACTCGCGGTGCAGCGCACCCATCGCCGCCATCATCGACAGCGTCGTGCAGTTCGGGTTGGCGATGACGCCCTTGGGACGCTCGGTGACCTTGTCCGGGTTGACCTCGGGGACCACCAGCGGGACCTCGGGGTCCATCCGGAACGCGCCGGAGTTGTCCACCGCGACGGCGCCGCGGGCGGCCGCGATCGGCGCCCACTCGGCGCTGACCTCGTCCGGGACGTCGAACATCGCGATGTCGACGCCGTCGAACACGTCGGGCGCGAGCTCCAGGACCGTGATGTCCTCGCCGCGCACCCGCAGCACCTTGCCCGCGCTGCGCGCGGAGGCGACGAGGCGGATCTCGCCCCACGGCACCGACTCGCGGGAGTCCATGATCTCGATCATCGTCGTGCCGACGGCGCCGGTGGCGCCGACGAGTGCCAGAACGGGCTTGTCCATGGCCATCTCAGATCACCGACCCGTCCCCGCGGCGACCACCGCGTCGTCCTCGGCGCCCAGCTCGAACGCCTCGTGCAGGGCCTGCACCGCGGTGTCCAGCTGGTCCGAGCGGCAGATGACCGAGATCCGGATCTCGGAGGTGTTCATGGTCTCGATGTTGATGCCGGCGTCCGAGAGCGACTCGCAGAACTTCGCGGTGACGCCCGGGTGGTTCCGCATCCCGGCCCCGACCAGCGACACCTTGCCGATGTCGTTGTCGTAGATCAGTTCGCTGAAGCCGATCTCGGACTTGACGCGCTCCAGGGCCGCGACGGCGGTGTCGCCGTGCGTGCGGGGCAGCGAGAACGTGATGTCGGTCTTCTTGTCCGACACGTTCGAGATGTTCTGCAGGACCATGTCGATGTTGATCTCCGCGTCGGCGACCGTGCGGAAGATCTTCGCCGCCATGCCGGGGGTGTCCGGCACGCCGGTGACCGTGATCTTTCCTTCGGACCGGTCGTGCGCGACGCCGGTGATGATCGGATTCTCCAACGGGATCTCCTCGATCGAGCCGGAGACCAGCGTGCCCGGCTTGTCGTTGTAGGAACTGCGCACCCGCAGCGGGACGCCGTAACGGCGGGCGTACTCGACGGCGCGCAGGTGCAGCACCTTCGCGCCGGACGCGGCGAGCTCGAGCATCTCCTCGTAGGTGACCGTCTCCAGCAGGGTCGCCCTGGGGACGATCCGCGGGTCGGCCGAGTAGATGCCGTCGACGTCGGAGTAGATCTCACAGACGTCGGCGTTCAACGCGGCGGCGAGCGCGACGGCGGTGGTGTCCGAGCCGCCGCGGCCGAGGGTGGTGATGTCCTTGGAGTCCGCGTTCATTCCCTGGAAACCGGCGACGAGCACGATGTGCCCGTCGTCCAGTGCCTCCCGCAGCCGGTACGGGTTCACCTCGGTGATCCGCGCGTCACCGTGCTTCGAGGTGGTGAGCATGCCGGCCTGCGAGCCGGTGAACGATCGCGCCTCCGCGCCGAGGGAGTGGATCGCCATCGCGACGAGCGCGTTCGAGATCCGCTCGCCGGACGTGAGGAGCATGTCCATCTCACGCGCCGGGGGCTTCGGGGAGATCTGTTCGGCGAGATCGGTCAGTTCGTCCGTGGTGTCCCCCATGGCGGACACGACGACGACGACGTCATGGCCCTCCTTGCGGGTACGGACGATCCGCTCGGCGACCTTCTTGATGCGCTCCGCGCTCTCGACCGACGATCCGCCGTACTTCTGCACGACGAGGGCCACGCCGACCTCCTGTCCTGGCTCCGCGAACCGGAGCCGTCGGGTGCTCTCTCTTCGGCCGCGGCAAACATGGGTGGCGTATCCGCGGCGCTGGTCGGAACGGCACACTACCGGCGGTCGGCACCCGATTTCAGGCTCTGACCCTGCCTCGATGACGAGTGACACACGGGCGTGGCCGCGACGGGCCCGTATCGGGTATCCCGCGCCGCGCGCAGGCCCGCGAGGTGATCAGGCCTGCCGTTACGGGAGACGTCGGCGAACACCCGCTCACACCCGTCCGCGGCGCACCGGCCGAGCCGGTCCATGCCCCGCGTCGCGAGGTGTGTGGCGGTGCCGGTCGCGATCAGCGCGTGCAGCCGGTACCTGGCGCATCCTCCTGGAGACGTCCCCGGATCTAGACCCGCCGCAGGAGCCGGACGACCACCGTCGTCAGCACCAGCCACAGGACCGCGGCGACGCCGTAGTTCAGCGTCACGGCCATCTTCGGCTGCTCGGGGGTGAACAGGTCACCGAGCCCGAGGTTGAACTGCCCCGCCCAGTCGGCGACGAACTCGGTCAGGAAGTTCTGCGGGTTCGCGTCGAGCAGGGTGAGCACGATGTGCCCGACGAGGATCGCGACGATCACCAGACCGACGATCCGCACGATCGTCGCGATGATCCCGAGCCCCTGCCGCACGGTGGTTCCCACGGTTGCCGCCATCGCACACCCTCTCGTCGTGACGGGCGCCATGATCGCATCGCGGCGCCCTCGCCACCCGTTCAACGAGGAGTGGCGCCACGAGTTGTGATGACTTCGTTGCGGGCGGACACGGATCGGCGGGGTCACCGGGTTGCCGTGCAACGGGGGGTCGGGTCTACCGTGTGGGGTATGGCGCGCCTGCTCCTTCGCCGCCGCGGCGGGGTCTGACCGACCGGCCCCTCGTCGCGGGGTCTCGCGTGTCCGCCGGTCGACCGACCGTTCAGCGAACACATGGAGCAACCCAGTGACCACGTCTCCCGACGCCTATTCCTCCCACGTCGGCAGCAACGTCCACACCCCCGAGGGACCCGCGCACTCCGGCCAGCCGGCCTGGAACCGCCAGCGCGGCTCGCAGCTGCCGTTCCACCGGTACAAGCCGTTCCACCAGCTGGTCGAGCCGGTCTCGCTGCCGGACCGCACCTGGCCGGACAAGATCATCGACCGCGCTCCGCTCTGGTGTGCGGTCGACCTGCGTGACGGCAACCAGGCGCTGATCGACCCGATGAGCCCGCTGCGCAAGCGCCGGATGTTCGACCTGCTGGTACGTATGGGCTACAAGCAGATCGAGGTCGGCTTCCCGGCGGCGAGCCAGACCGACTTCGACTTCGTCCGGGAGATCATCGAGCAGGACGCGATCCCGTCCGACGTCCAGATCCAGGTGCTGACCCAGGCCAGGCCGGAGCTGATCGAGCGCACCTTCGCCGCCTGCGAGGGTGCCCACTCGGCGATCGTCCACCTCTACAACTCGACGTCGATCCTGCAGCGCCGGGTCGTCTTCCGGTCCGACCGCCCGGGCATTACCAAGATCGCCACCGACGGTGCCGAGGACGTCGCGCGGTTCGCCGAGAAGTACCCGAACACCGACTGGACGTTCCAGTACTCGCCGGAGTCCTACACCGGCACCGAGCTGGAGTACGCCGTCGAGATCACCAACGCGGTCAGCGCGATCTGGCAGCCGACCCCCGAGCAGCCGATGATCGTCAACCTGCCGGCGACGGTGGAGATGGCGACCCCGAACGTCTACGCCGACTCCATCGAGTGGATGCACCGCCACCTGGCGCGCCGGGACTCGCTGGTGCTGTCGCTGCACCCGCACAACGACCGCGGCACCGGCATCGCCGCGGCGGAGCTCGGGTACCAGGCCGGCGCGGACCGGATCGAGGGCTGCCTGTTCGGCAACGGCGAGCGCACCGGCAACGTCGACCTGGTCGCGCTGGGGATGAACCTGTTCACCCAGGGCGTGGACCCGCAGATCGACTTCTCCGACATCGACGAGATCCGCCGCACCGTCGAGTACTGCAACCAGCTGCCGGTGCACGAGCGTCACCCGTGGGGCGGCGACCTCGTCTACACCGCGTTCTCCGGATCGCACCAGGACGCGATCAACAAGGGCTTCGCCGCGATGGAGGCCGACGCCGCCGGTGCCGGGCGTCCGGTCGACGAGCACCCGTGGGAGGTCCCGTACCTGCCGGTCGACCCGAAGGACATCGGCCGCACCTACGAGGCCGTCATCCGGGTCAACTCGCAGTCCGGCAAGGGCGGCGTCGCCTACATCATGAAGACCGAGCACCAGATGGACCTGCCGCGCCGGCTGCAGATCGAGTTCTCGCACGTCGTCCAGGCGTTCACCGACTCCGAGGGCGGTGAGGTCGAGCCGAAGGCGATGCGCGACGCGTTCGACATCGAGTACCTGGGCCGCGAGACCCCGCTCAAGCTGGTCCGGCACCGGGTCACCAGCGACGGCGAGGGTCGCGACGAGATCGTCGCGACCGTCCGGGTCGAGTCCGACCTGCACGAGATCACCGGCTCGGGCAACGGCCCGATCGCGGCGTTCGTCGACGCGCTGGCCGGGATCGGGTTCGACGTCCGGGTGCTCGACTACCACGAGCACGCGATGGGCGGCGGGGACGACGCCCGCGCCGCCGCCTACGTCGAGTGCGCCGTCGAGGAGAAGGTCTTCTGGGGCGTGGGGATCGACAGCTCGATCACCAGCGCCTCGCTCAAGGCCGTGGTGAGCGCGATCAACAGGGCGCTCCGCTAGTTGCCGGCCGCTCGTGGGTGGTTGGCACGGCCCTGACCGTGACAACCACCCACGGGCCTCACGCCGTGTCGTCGACCGCCGCGCGGTGCCGGTCGCGGTAGCTCGCGATCAACCGCCGGGACGCCTCGGGTTCGAGCGCGTCGGCCCGGACGTCGGCGAGCACCCTCCGGTAGGTCTCCAGGTCCTTCGGCGAGTCGAGGAAGCTCTCCCCCGCGTGCCCCTCGGTGTGCACCACGTCCGAACCGAGCTCGTCGGGGATCTGCAGCACGGCGAACCGTCCGGTGTGCGCCCGCTGCACCCCGGCCGAGAACGGCAGCACCAGCAGGATCACGTTCGGCAGCCGGGAGAGCTCGATCAGCCGGTCGAGCTGCTCCGCCATCACGTCCGGCCCGCCGGTGACACGGGCCAGCACGGCCTCGTCGATCACCGACCGGAACCGGAGCGGCGGGGTCGCGGTGAGCCACTCCTGGCGTCGGCGCCGCAGGTGCACGAGCTGGTCGATCTCCCAGGCCTCGTGACCGGGCAACCGGGCCCGCAGGACGGCGCGGGTGTACCCGGCGGTCTGCAGCAGGCCGTGCAGGACGGACAGGTCGAACGCGTCGGTCCCGACGGCGTCGCTCTCCACCGCCGCGTAGCGGCCGGGCGCGGGCAGGGCGTAGCGGTCGGTCCGCAGACCCTCGGTGAACGGCTCCCACCAGCCGCGGGTACGGCTCTGGGTCACGAGGCGGCGCAGCATGTCCGCCTCGACATCGGCGACGCCGCCGTAGAGGTGGAGCAGCGCGTCGACGTCGGCGACGCGCGGTACGCCCTTGCCGTTCTCCAGCCGGCTGACCTTGGAGGTCGAGCAGGCGAGCGCGCGGGCGACGTCCTCCAGCTTCATGCCGGCATTGCCGCGCAGCCTGCGCAGCTCCGTACCGAGACGTCGACGGGCGCCGACCGGCTCCTGCTCCACCCCACCCTCCCGATCTCCGCGTCCCGGGGCGTCCGCGGGACGCCGTCATGCAATCACATCACGGGTGCAATCTCACTCGTTATGCAACTTTCATCAGAATTGCAATTGCACGAGCCGTGGAGAGCCGGGCATCCTGAAAGCACCGGACGTGACGAGCGGCACACCGATCGACGCGCCCGGCAGCAGTGCCGAGTCCGGGGGAACGAGCAGAACCGAAGGGAGAACGAGATGATCCGCAAGGCACAGGTGCCGCACGCCGGCAAGCACGAGCGCGCCCGCGTCGGGCGGTGGACACCGTGATCGTCCTGGTCGCGCTGGCCCTGTCCGGGCTGGCGGTCATCGTCCTGACCGCGATCGTGATCGGCGTGACCGAATCCAGGCAGCGCGGAGCCTGGCGCCAGATCGCCGCAGAGCGGCGGCGGGCGTGGGAACGGCGGCAGCGACAGTTGCACGGCGGCCCGCACCACGTCGAAGCATGGGCCGACGAGGACACCGACTGAGGCTTGCCGAAGGAGTATCGGCGTGAGCCTGAGGCTTGCCGAAGGAGTATCGGCGTGAGCCTGAGGCTTGCCGAAGGAGTATCGGCATGAGCCTGACGATCGGCGGCCCGGTTCGGGCTACAGCGCCCGGCGGCCGGCGAGTGCCCGGCCCAGGGTCATCTCGTCGGCGAACTCCAGGTCGCCGCCCATCGGCAGCCCGGAGGCGAGCCGGGTGACGGTCAGGCCCGGGAAGTCACGCAGCAGCCGGACCAGGTAGGTCGCGGTCGCCTCGCCCTCGGTGTTGGGGTCGGTGGCGATGATGACCTCGGCGATCGCGGTCTCGTCCTGGGCCGGGCCGGTGCCACCGAGCCGCGCGAGGAGCTCACGGATCCGCAGCGTGTCGGGTCCGACCCCGGCGAGCGGGTCGAGCGCGCCACCGAGCACGTGGTAGCGCCCCTTGAACTCCCGGGTCCGTTCGACGGCCAGGACGTCCTTCGGCTCCTCGACCACGCACACGAGCGTCGGGTCACGGCGGGCGTCGGCGCAGTACCGGCACCGGGTGTCCGCCGAGACGTTGTTGCACACCTCGCAGAACGCAACGCCCTGCTTCACGGCCTGCAGGACCTCCTGCAGCCGGGCGATGTCGGCCGGATCGGCGGCCAGCAGGTGGAACGCGATGCGCTGGGCGCTCTTCGGGCCGACGCCGGGCAGGCGGCCGAGCTCGTCGATCAGGTCCTGGACCGGTCCCTCGAACACCTCAGGCGCCCGGGAGTCCCAGGCCGCCCATGTCGAGTCCGCCGGCGAGCGGCCCCATCTTCTGCTGCTGGAGCTCCTGCGCACGGCGGACGGCGTCGGCGAGCGCACCGGCGACGAGGTCCTGCAGGGTCTCGACGTCCTCGGGGTCGACGACCTTCGGGTCGATCCTGACCGAGCGCGGCTCGAGACCGGCGGTGACGGTGACCTCGACGAGACCGTTGCCGGCCTGGCCGGTCACCTCGGCGGCGGCGAGTTCGGCCTGCGCCTCCTGCAGCTGCTGCTGCATCTTCTGGGCCTGCTGCAGGATCATCTGCATGTCGGGCTGACCGGGTTGCACGCGTCCCCCTCGCTGTCGGTGCCGGCTCACGCGTCCGGGGCCTACCCCGACACGACCGGCGCGGACGTCTCCTGGAGTCCAGGGTAGCCGTGTCAGGCTGTTCCACCGTGCACGCCCCGATCCGTTCCGTCGCCGTCGCCGTACTCGCCGCTGCCGCACTGTGCAGCGGATGCACGGCGCCCCCCGACACGCCTGCCGCCCCGCCCCCGGTGGCGGAGCCGGCCGTGTCCGCCGAGGCCACCACCCAGGGCGCCGTGTCATCGGCACCGGCTGCCCCGATCGTGCTGCTCGACCCGGGACACAACGGCGGCAACGGGGCGAACCCCGCCGCGCTCCGGCGCCAGGTGCCGGACGGTCGCGGCGGCACAAAGTCGTGCAACACCACCGGCTCCGCCACGAACGCCGGCTATCCCGAGCACGCCTTCACCTGGGACCTCACGCAGCGGGTACGTACCCGGCTCGAGGCCGCCGGCGTGCGGGTGGTCCTCACCCGCCAGGACGACGACGGCGTCGGCCCCTGCGTCGACGAGCGCGGCGCGGCGGGCGGCCGGGCCGGCGCCGTGGCCGCGGTGTCCCTGCACGCCGACGGATCCGGTCCGTCGGCCCGCGGCTTCCACGTCGCCCACGCGGACCCGCCGGTACACGGCACCGGGCCGGAGTCGCTGCGGCTGGCGACGGCGCTGCGCGACGGGCTGCGCTCCGGCCGGTTCGCGACCGCCGACTACATAGGGCAGGACGGTCTGGACGCGCGCGACGACCTGGCCGGGCTGAACCTGGCGACCGTCCCGACGGCGCTCGTCGAGGCCGGGAACATGCGCAACGCCGACGACGCCGCGGTACTGACGAGCGCCGAGGGCCGCGACCGGTACGCGGAAGCCATCAGCGCCGGCGTGCTCGCCTACCTCGGGCGCTGACCGGGCCGGTCACTTCGGGTCGAACGTACGGGCGCCGAGGTGCTCCTGGAGGATCCCCAGCGCCGCGGCCTCGGGATCCCGTCGTGCCCCGGGCGCTTCCGCCTCGGCGGCGGCCTCGGCCATCATCGACTCCTCCACGTCCGCCTGGCTGACCGGTTCGGTCCGCTGTGGCGCCGCGGCTGAGGCTCGGCCGCCCCGGGACCCCGGGCCGGAGTCGTCGAGGTCCGGCGGAGCATCCTCCGGGGGCGGCTCCGGGGGCAGCGGGATGTCCCCGTCCGCACCGGCCGGGCGCCGGGCCGGACGGCCGGGCGCCCCGCCGTCCTGCTGGTCCGCCGGTGAGCCCTGCCGCTGCGACGGCCGTTGCGGGACCGGACGCTGCTGGCGCTCCGGGGCGGCCCGGCGTTGCGGAGCGGCGGCCTCGCCCTGATCGCAGCGGACCTGCCACTGCACGCCGAGCACCGACCGCAGCGCGTCGCTGATCACGTCGGTGTTGCGCGGCTCGGACAGTCGCCGGGCCAGCGGCGGCGCCCCGATCGCGAGGACGAGGGTGTCCCCGTCGACGGCCCGCACCGTCGCGTTGACCAGTAGTGCCTCGGTACTGCGGCTGCGCTGCCGGACGGCGGCAAGGATCTCCGGCCACACCCGCCGGACGGCGGTGGCATCCAGCGACGCGGTCGCCGGGGCGGGCTGCGCGGACTCGGGCGGCGACGCGTCGGCGGGGGCACCGTCGCGGGGCGGCGCGGGGCGCTCCGCGACCGTCGCCGCCGGCTCGGTCGGCTCGGCGGGCTCGGTCGGCTCGGCCGGAGGCCCGGACGGTTCCCCATCCGGAGCAGCCGGTCCGCCGCCGCCCGGAGCGGCCGGTCGGTCACCGCCCGCCTCGCGACCGGTCGGCGCTGCACCGTGGCCGGAGGGCCCGCCGGTGTCGCCCACCGGGGCCGTCTCGGCAGGCTCGCCGGTGCCGGAGCCCGCTGCGGGTGCTCCCGCGGCTCCGAGAGCGCTCCCCGTGCCGGCGTCGGGGGTGCTCCCCGTGTCGGCGCCGGAGGAGCTTCCGGTGTCGGCACCGGTCGGGACGTCGGCGCCCGTCCCGGTGGCGGCACCAGCGGTGACGGAGGCTTCAGCGGCAGCACCGGCGGAGGCGCCGGTGGGTGCGGTGGAGGCGGCCCCCGTGGCATCGCCAGCCGCGGCTCCCGTGGGGGCGCCAGCGGCCGGCCCGGTGGGGGCGGTGGAGGCAGCGCCCGTGGCGGCATCAGCCGCGGCGCCAGTGGGGGTACCAGCGGCGGGTCCGGTGGGGCCGGCCGTGGTGGGGGCAGTGGAGGCGTCAGCGCCCATACCGACGGGAGCATCCGCTCCGGTATCGGCACCGGGGTCGGCGCTCGCGCCCACGCCCGAACCCGAAGGAGCATCCGCTCCGGCAGCGGCGCCCGAGCTCGCTGCGACCGGGGCGCCGTCCCGGCTCGCCGCCGGGCGGCGTTCCCCGCCGGACTCCCTCGTCGCGCCGGAGGAGCCCGCACCGGCCTCGTCGTTCGCAGCCGATCCCCGGGAGCTCGCCGACGTCGTCGCGGCGCCACCAGGGCTGCCGGTGGCCGCGGCACCGCCTTCGGCCGGCGCTGCCGCGCTGCCGGTCGGGGCCGCGGTCCGCTCGCTGGGCCGCACGAACCGCTTGGCGGCCCCGCCGCCCTCGTCGGTGGGGTCGGAGGCGATCGCGTTCCGCCGTTCGATCCGCTCCAGCCGCTCGAGCAGCCCGCCGTCCGAGGTGGTCGCCGCGGGCAGCAGCATCCGGGCGCACAGCAGTTCCAGCAGCAGCCGCGGCGCCGTCGCACCACGCATCTCGATCAGACCCTGGTGCAGGATCTCGCCGTACCGGGTCAGCGTCGCCGGGCCCAGCCGTGCGGCCTGGTCCGCCATCCGGGACAGCTCGTCGTCCGCGCCGTCGACCAGGCCCTGCTCCGCGGCGTCCGGCACGGCCTGGATCAGCATGAGGTCGCGGAAGCGCTGCAGCAGGTCGGAGGCGAAACGCCGCGGATCGTGCCCGGCCTCGACCAGCCGGTCCACCGCGCCGTAGACGGCGGCGCCGTCGGCAGCGGAGAGGGCGTCCACCGCGTCGTCGATCAGCGCGGAGTCGGTGACACCCAGCAGCGCGACCGCGCGCTCGTAGGTGACCCCCGGCGATCCGGCACCCGCGAGGAGCTGGTCCAGCACGGACAGGGTGTCCCGGGCCGACCCGCCACCGGCCCGGATGACCAGCGGGAACACCGGCGGCGCGACGGTGACCTCCTCCTCGCCGCAGATCTTCTCCAGCAGCGAGCGCATGGTGCCCGGCGGGATCAGCCGGAAGGGGTAGTGGTGGGTCCGCGAGCGGATCGTCGGCAGGACCTTCTCCGGCTCCGTGGTCGCGAACACGAAGACGAGGTGCTCCGGCGGCTCCTCGACGATCTTGAGCAGCGCGTTGAAGCCCTGGTTGGTGACCATGTGCGCCTCGTCGACGACGAAGACGCGGTAGCGCGACTCCGCAGGCGCGTAGAACGCCCGGTCACGCAGCTCTCGGGCATCCTCGACGCCACCGTGGGAGGCCGCGTCGAGCTCGATGACGTCGATGCTCCCCGGTCCCTCGGGCGCGAGCGCCACGCAGGACGAGCACTCCCCGCACGGATCCGGCGTCGGCCCCTGCACGCAGTTCAGCGAGCGGGCCAGGATCCGCGCCGACGAGGTCTTGCCGCACCCGCGCGGACCCGAGAACAGGTACGCGTGATTGATCCGGCCCGCGGACAGGGCGGTGGCCAGGGGCTCGGTGACGTGCTCCTGCCCCACGACGTCGGCCAGCTTGGCCGGGCGGTACTTGCGGTACAGAGCCAGAGCCACGCATCGAGGCTACCGAGCGACCCCGACAGTCACGGAAGGCCGGGGCGAGGACCGGGACGGAGCCCAAAAAGAAAGGGGACCCCGCGCACCCGCCAGAGCCTGCTGACCCTTGCTGCCTTCCGGCCCTGGGGGAGTTCGCAGGATGGACGCCGCACGGGGTCCGCGGACAGTGTGCCACGAACCGGCCGTTCGGGGCGTGAGGGGGCGGTGCCGCTGCACGGGAGGCGGCAGGTAACCTCGTTCGCGGAGGATTCGCCTAGTGGCCTAGGGCGCACGCTTGGAAAGCGTGTTGGGAGCAATCCCTCAGGGGTTCAAATCCCCTATCCTCCGCCAGCCGGAGCAGGCAGAACGCCGGGCGGTTCCTCAACGGAGCCCCCGGCGTTCTGCGTCAGCGGGCTTCATGATCTCCGCTTCCTTCCCAGCCGGGCATGTGCATCGTCCAGCAGACCGCGGTTCCCGCCAGGGCGACAGTGCCGTCGTCGCGGGTGACACTGCAGTTCAGTCTGGTGATCGGTTTGTCGCCACGGGCTTCGGTGACCTCCACGTGACCGGTGATGATGTCTCCCGGGCGAACCGGTGCGGTGAAGCTCCAGGAGACCGACATGAACACCGTCCCCGGACCGGGGAGCTTCTCTGCCACGACCGCGTTGAGGACGGCGCTCGTGACTCCACCTTGGACAACTACCTGACCGAATCGTGACGACTCGGCCGCCCGGTGGTCGTGGTGCAGCGGGTTGCGGTCCCCGCTGATCCTCGTGAACAGGTCGATGTCGTCCGCACCCACCGTCCGGGACAGCGCAGCGGTGGCACCCACCGCGGGTTGCCCGAGCGGCCATGCTGATGTCGTGGTCATCAGGCCTCCTTGCCGGATGTCGAGGCGTGGTCGGTGGTGCGGGCGCCGAAAGCCCGCATGGCGCGGGCGCCGAGGACGGGACCGGGGACGAGGATCAGGAAGGCGTACTGCCAGCCGACGGCATCGGCGAGCAACGGCACGAGCTGGATACTGAGGACCGTCAGGGCGAACCCGATCGCGGTCTGCGCGGTCAGGGCGGTCCCGATGAACCGGGGATCGGCGGTCTCGCTCAGCGAGGTGGAGAAGACCCCGGAGTCGGCGATCACCGACGCACCCCAGACCGCGCAGAACACGATGAGCACAGCCGGCCCCGCGTGGAAGGCCACGGGCGAGAGCAGGCAACAGGCTCCGCTGACGATCAGTGCGGCGGCCGCGGCCTGCGGGCGGCCGAACCGGTCTGCGCCCAGGCCTCCCAGCAGGCAACCGACCACCCCGACGATGCCCATCGTGGCGAAAACGACCAGCCCGACCGACCCCGGTAACTGGTCTGCGGCAGGGCTGACCAGCAAGAATGTGGGCAGCCAGGTCCAGAGTGCGTAGAGCTCCCACATGTGGCCGAAGTAGCCGAGGTTCACCAGCAGGGGGTCGCGCTGGGTGAACATCGTGAGGGCGTAGCGGGGGTGTGGAGCGCACCTGCCGGCCAGGTGCGGGCCCGGTCGCACGACGAGAAGGGCCACCAGGGCACCGAGCAGTCCGAGCGCGGAGGCGACGAGCAGGACAGTGGGCCACGGCAGGTCACCCAGACCGCTGATCAGCTGGGGCATGGTGGAGCCCAGCGTCAGGGCTCCGATCAGCATCCCCAGCGCGAGGCCACGACCGGCACTGGGTGCCCACGAGGCCATCAGCTTCATCCCGACCGGGTACACCCCGGCCAGGCAGACCCCGGTCAGGAACCGCAGCGGGATCGCACCGCCCATCCCGTCGACGAACAGCGCGAGGACCACCGTGCAGAGCGCCGCCGACGCCGCACTCACGGCCAGCACCACGTTGGCGGCGATCCGGTCGGCCAGGTTCAACACCGCCGAGGCGATCGCGCCCACGACGAAGCCGACCTGGGTCGACCCGGTCAGCCACACGGCGCCGGCCGTGCTGACCCCCCAGTCCTGGCGAAGGCTCGGCACGACGGCCGAGACCGAGAACCACACTGCGAGACCGAGCACCTGGACCACCGCGATCGCGGCCCGCTGACGGCGAGCAGCCAGCAGGTCGGCACGGCGGTGCCCGACATCCACGTCGTATCCCACGCACGCCACCTCCGGTCGCTGATGTGACAGCGACCATAGACATACCTGTCTGCCCATACAAGGACGTATGCCTCGGCCCGGCGTGTGGGATCCTGGAGTGGAGCGAGCGCGACCGGGTGGCGTCCCGGTCATGGAGCGGAGGTGGGCGCATGAACCGTCGACCACGACCCAACAAGCGGGATCTGATCGTCGAAGAGGCGTCGAAGCTCTTCTATCAGCGTGGCACCGGGCTCGGAGTGGACACCCTGATCGACGAGATCGGCGTCGCGAAGATGACGCTCTACAAGCATTTCCCCACCAAGGACGACCTCATCGTCGAGTGCCTGAGGTTCGTCGATGCCCGCTACCGCGACCGTCTGCGCGGCGGCCTCGCAGCGGAGGCCTCGGCGACCGAGAGAGTGCTGGGGATCTTCGACTCGCTCCGGGACTGGTTCGCCACGCCGAACTTCCGCGGTTGCGCGTTCGTCAACGCCACCGTGGAGCTCGCCGATCCGCAGCATCCCGCGCACCGGGCCGTCCTGGAGCACAAGACCAGCACTCGCGAATGGGTCGCCGAACTACTGATCGCGTGCGGCGTCGACGACCCCCAGTTCGTCGCACGTCAGCTGGTCCAGCTCATGGAAGGCGCGATCACCACCGCGATGCTCGAACAGGACCCCACCGCAGCCGACGTCGCGCGGGCGTCCGCAGCCCAGATCCTCGCTGCGAGCAGCTCCGAGGACTGACCGGTTCCGCCCGAACCCTGCATCCCCTGTCGGTCTCAGGGGCCACCGCAGCAGCTCGCCGTGCAGGACTCCTCGTCCGGCCCGCGACCCAGGGCCGACGGGGCGCAACACCCCTCGCCCCGCCAGGCGTTCAGACCCTCACGGACGGCGAGGCCGGCGAGTACCAGCGCAGCGGCCGGGTCGGCCCACCACCAGCCGAGCGTGGCGTTGAGGACGAGCCCGACGAGCACGGCCGCGGACAGGTAGGTGCACAGCAGGGTCTGCTTGGAGTCGGCGACCGCGCTGGCCGAGCCGAGCTCGTGCCCGGCGCGGCGCTGGGCCCAGGACAGGAACGGCATGATCACGACGCTGGTGGCGACCAGGGCGATCCCGACCGTCGAGCGGTCCGCCTCGCCACCGCCGACCAGGCCACGGCGGCGGCGGCCGAGCGGACCTCGATCACCGAGTCCAGGCCGAAGCCGATGAGGGCGATCGAGGAGGCGGCGTGCCCCGCGGCGATCGCGATCACGGCTTCGATCACGTTGTAGATGATGGTGATCGCGACCAGCAGGCGGATCCGGCGGACCAGGACGCTGCGGCGATCCGAGGTCAGGGCGGCGGTCATGACGCGTACACCTAGACGCCCTCGGGCCGGCCGTAGTTCGGGCACAGCGCCACGGCTTCACCCGTCTCGGCCAGAACGGTCTCGGCGCCGCCCGCCGGCGTCAGGCCGGCAGCCCGCCCAGCACCCGGTCGAGCTCGTCGAGGCAGGTCAGCCCGGCGGAGACCGAGTAGCCGTCCCACCAGGCGACCGGATCGAGCGCGGCGACCCGGCCCGCCTGCACGGCCGGCAGCTTCTCCCACAGCCCGCCGGTCGCGTAGCGCTCGAAGGTGTCCTGCGCCTTGTCCACGAAACCACCGCCACCGACGACGTAGAGCAGCACGTCGGCGTCCGCGAGCAGCCCGACGGACTCCTCGCTCACCGAGACGTAGGTCTGCTGCACCGAGGGTGCGTCGGTGGACGGCGGGCGGCGCAGCCCGGCGTCGGCGAGGACGGCGGACCCGAAGATCTGGCCGCGGATGATGCGCAGCTCGTCGGAGGTGAAACGCAGCAGAGCGACGGAGTACCGGCCGATCGTGCCGGCGTGCGTGGCCGCCAGCCCGGCGACCCGCTCCTGGTAGGAGGCGAGCCGGCGTTCCATCTCTGGGCCGGCGCCGAGCACGTCACCGAGGAACCCGACCGCGTCCTGCCAGACGGCGCCGCGGCCCGCGTTCTCGTAGGAGACGGTCGGCGCGATCGCCGCGAGCTGCTCGTAGTGCTCCTGGAGGCGCTGGGTGTTGCCGACGATCAGGTCCGGGTTCAGGGCGACCAGCTGCTCCAGGTTGAGCTGGTTGAACCCGAGCTCGGTGAAGCCCGGTGCCGGGCCCGGCACGTACGGCGGCACCGCGACCTGCCCCTGGAGCGTCTCCGAGGCGATCAGCGGCACCCCCAGCTCGAGCGCGACCTGCAGGCCACCGTTGCTGTCCAGCGAGACGATCCGCTGCGGCGCCACCGGGATCGTGGCGGTGCCCAGCGGATGCTCGATCGTCCGCCCCGCCGGCGCCGGGTCGCCGGAGGCTCGGGTACCGGAACCGCATCCGGCGACCGTCAGCAGACCGGTGAGCGCACCGGCCGTGAGGAAGCCGCGCCGGGTCAGCGCCGAGCGTGGATGGCCCGCGTCGTCGCCGAGACGGACACCGGGCAGGGGAGGTCGGAGCAGCACGAAACGGACACTAGAGGTAAGCCTTACCTGGGTCCAGCAAGATCTGCCGACTCCCACTTGCGGGCCCGGTCGTCGGGCGCGAGCAGCGGGCAGGTCAGGCACATCCCGTGGGCGCCGTCGGTGAAGTCCAGGCAGCACGCCCCGCGCACACCCCAGACCTGCTCGTCCTCCGGGCCGAACCGGACCATCGCGGGCTCCGAGCGGCGCGGGAGCCCCGCCACGAACAGCTGCTCGGCGAGCTCCCCCGCCCGGTCCCACGCCGCGACGCGGTCGCGGCCCAGCTGGCGGGCGAGGTTGAGCATGCCGAAGTGGACCATGTCGACGACGTAGCTCCACAGCGTGCGGGGACCGACCCGCGTCCGTGCCGCCACGAGCTCCACCAGCGGGCGGACCGTCGCCACGAAGCCGGGGGCCAGCCACGCATCCAGCTCGCGCTGCGAGGAGACGGTCACCGCGGTGCCCCTCCCCGGCCCGACGGACGCCTCCCGGGCCACGACGAGCAGCCGGCCGGTGACGTCCGCGCCGTCCGTCCGGAAGGCGTACCCGCGCGGCCCGAGCTCCGGCGCGGCGTCGAGCAGGTACACCGCACCCGCCGTACAGAAGATCAGCTCACGGAGCAGCGTCCGCAGGGTGTGCACCGCCCGGGGGCCGGGTGGCTCGTCGGCCCGGGCGTCGAGCAACTTCCCGAGGAACGGGTGCCCGGCGGTCGCGATCCCGGCCGCCGTGACCCACTGCGGCCCGGCAGGCGGCTCGGCCGCGAACTCGGGCAGCGGTGCGAAACCCAGCGGCGCGCACCGGTCACGGAGCTCCTCGGTCACCATCACCGCACAGCCTCGCACAGCGCCGGCGCGGCATCGGTGGAGGTCAGCCCGCCCGCACCACCGGACGGTTCACGAACCACTCGGCGATACCCGGCATGTGCTGCTCGAAGTCGCCGGGCGCGGAGACGTTGAGCGCCCCGCACCGCTCGTCGGTCCGGTTCTCGAAGTCGTGCACGCTGCCGCCGGGCACGAGGACGAACGAGCCCTTCGGCGCGTCGACCCACTCGCCGTCGACGAGCACGCTCATCGTCCCCTCGATGACGTAGAAGACGTCGTCCTCCGGGTGCGAGTGCGGTCCCGGGCCGGGCGTGTGCGGGTCGAGCCACCACTCGGAGATCGAGTAGCGGCCCGCGGTCTCGGTCCCGTCGGCCTTGAAGACCGCCGACCCCCGCCCGAGTGGGTACTCGCGACCGGCACCCGGAGCCAGGACCACGGGACGCCGGGAGACAGGCTGCTGATCGGTCATCGGACACTCCCGTCATCGGGCCGGCCGACCGGCAACGCTAGCGCGAACCCCGGCCGGCACCAACCCCCGTGCGCGCCCGCCACCGGCCCAGCCGGCCGTGCCGCCCGAGCAGGTAGGCGAGCGTGAACGCCCCTGCCAGGCAGACGACGACCGACCCACCGGTGGAGATGTCGAGGTAGAAGCTCAGATATGTCCCCGCCACCGCCGAGACCACGGCGACCAGGACCGCGATCAGCAGCATCCGCTCCATCCGGTCGGTCAGCAGGTACGCCGTCGCCCCCGGGATGATCAGGACCGCGACGACCAGCACGATCCCGACCGCCTGCAGCGCAACGACGACCGCCAGCGCGAGCAGGCCGAGCAGCAGCGCCTCGGTCCGGCGCGGGTCGATCCCGACGGCGTGCGCGTGCGTCCGGTCGAACGCGACCAGCGTGAAGTCGCGGTGCTTGAGCGCCACCACGAGCACCGTCAGCGCGCCCAGCACCAGGATCTGCACGACGTCCGCACCGGACAACCCGAGCAGGTTCCCGAACAGGATGTGCGAGAGGTCGGTGTCCGACGGTGTCGTCGAGATCAGCACCAGCCCGAGCGCGAACAGGCCGGTGAAGACCACCCCGATGGCGGCGTCCTCCTTCACCCGGGACGTCCGCCGGACCACCCCGATGAGCGCCACCGCCCCGGCCCCGAACACGAACGCACCGATCCCGAACGGGATCCCGATGATGTAGGACAGCACCACCCCGGGCAGCACGGCGTGCGACACCGCGTCACCCATCAGCGACCAGCCGACCAGGGTCAGCCAGCAGGACAGCAACGCGCCGACCGTGCCGGCGACCACCGCGACTAGCAGCGCGCGCTGCATGAAGCCGAACTGCAGGGGCTCGACCAGCCAGGCGATCACGAGGCGCTCCGCAGCCCGAACACCCGGCCGAGGACCTCGGGGGTGAGCACCTCGTCCGGCGTCCCGTCGGCGAGGAGCCGACCGGCCAGCAGCGCCACCCGGTCGCACAACCGCGACACCCCGGCGATGTCGTGCGTCGACACCAGCACCGTGCAGCCGGCCTCGCTCAGCTCCCGCAGGACGCGGGTCATCTCCTCCTGGGTGCCGTGGTCGACCCCGGCGAACGGTTCGTCGAGCAGCAGCAGCGGCGCGTCCTGCGCGATCGCCCTGGCGAGGAACACGCGCTTGCGCTGGCCGCCGGAGAGCCGCCCGATCTGCCGGTCGGCCAGGCCGGTGAGCCCGACCCGGTCCAGCGCGACGTCGACGGCGGCGCGGTCGGCCGGGCGCGGGCGGCGGGTGAACCCCATGCCTGCGTAGCGCCCGGTGAGCACGACCTGGTGGGCGACGATCGGGAAGTCCGGGTCGATCGCCTCGGCCTGCGGCATGTAGGCGACCGCGGCGCGGCGGCGGGCGGCGGCCGACGTCGTCCCCAGCACGCCGACCGTGCCGCGTTCGGGCCGGACCAGGCCCATCACCGCGCCGAACAGCGTCGACTTGCCGGAGCCGTTGGGTCCCATCAGCCCGCAGACCGTGCCCTCCTCGAGCCGCAGCGAGACGTCGTCGAGTGCGAGCACATCGCCGTGCCGGACGGTGAGGCCGTCCACCTCCAGTGCGGTCACGGCCGGGCTCCCGTGAGTCCCCCGGCGATCGTCGCGGCGTCGTGACGGAGCATCGCCAGGTACGACGCCGCCGGGCCGTCCTCGCCGGTCAGCGAGTCGACGTGCAGCGACCCGGCCAGCCGGGCGCCGGTCTCCTCGGCCACCTGGCGCTGGGCGGAGTCGTTCACGGTGGACTCGCAGAAGACCGCGGGCACGCCGCCGGACCGCACGAACCCGACGACGTCGGCGATCTGACGGGGGGTGCCCTCCCCCTCGCTGTTGACCGGCCAGAGGTACGCCTCCCGCAGCCCCGTGTCGCGGGCGAGGTAGGAGAAGGCGCCCTCGCAGGTGACCAGGACCCGCTGCGCCGGTGGGATCGCCGCCAGGGCCGCGGTCAGCTCGGTGGCGACGGACCGGAGCTCACCGGCGTAGCGGTCCGCGTTCGCCGCGTAGGTGGCCGCACCGGCCGGATCCAGCCGGGTCAGCGCGTCGCGGATGTTCTCCACGTACCGCACGCCCGCGACCGGGGACATCCAGGCGTGCGGGTTCGGCCGGTCGCGGTACTCCCCCGCCGCGATCGGCAGCGGCTCGACCCCGTCGCTCGCCACCACCGACATCACCTCGGCCCGGTCGACGAACCGCTCGAACCAGCGCTCGAGGCCGAGCCCGTTCTCGATCAGCAGGTCGGCGCCCGCGCCGCGGACGAGGTCATCCGGCGACGGCTCGTAGTCGTGGATCTCGGCGCCCGGCCGGGTGATCGACTCGACCCGCACCCGGTCGCCCGCGACATGGCGGGTCATGTCGGCCAGCACGGTGAACGTCGTCAGCACCAGCGGGCGGGGGTCGTCGTCGCGCGGGTCGGCTGCCGGGCCGGAACAGCCGGCGACCAGCAGACCCGCGACCACCACGGCCGCGAAAGTTCGCCACACCGAAACCCGGCAGATAGGCATGGCTAAACGATGCCGGACCGGTGCGCCGGAACGCAAGCCTCACCGGTTCCGACGTGGTCAGGCCGGTCACCAACGCTTGCCCGGCAGCGCGGAACGGGCATCATGGATGTGGACCGCCCCCAGGCGGCACCCCGGACGAGACGCGCCGTACCCGGATCGACAAGACGACGCACTCGCCGGAAGGGGTGTCCTCGTGGCCTGGATCTATCTGGTCGTCTCGGGTCTACTGGAGACGGTGTGGGCGGCGGCCCTGTCGCAGAGCCGGGGCTTCAGCCGGCTCACCCCGTCGATCGTGTTCGGGGTCGCGCTGCTGCTGAGCATGGGCGGGCTGTCCCTGGCGCTGCGTGAGCTGCCGGTCGGCACCGCGTACGCGATCTGGGTCGGCATCGGCGCGGTCGGCACCGCCGCCTACGGGATGGTGGCGCTCGGCGAGCCGGCGACGACCGCGCGGCTGCTGTGCCTGCTGGCGATCGTCGCCGGCGTCGTCGGGCTGAAGATCGTGCACTGAGCTCGTGCCCTGAAGATCGTGCACCGAGCTCGTGTACTGACCGACGGTGGGCCGGCACCCCTCACAGGTGCCGGCCCACGCCGGGGAGCCCCTACTCGAAGGGGCCGTTCTTGACCAGTCCGCCGGCCGGGCCCTCGACGTAGCCGGGGGTCAGCGCCGGGAACTCGGTCTCGGTCCCGTTGACGCCGTCCGGCCGGTTGCTCGGCAGGTAGGTGTCCGCCGCGTCGACGAAGCCGTATCCGGCGGTGCCGGTCAGGGCGCCGACGGCGTCCACGGCCTGGGTCGGGCTCTGCGTACTCGGGTAGCCGTGGCCGTCGCCCTCGTCGGCCGCGGCGAAGCCGGCCAGCGGGAACGCCACGGCGCCCAGGGCGCCGACGGCGATCAGCGAGCGTCGCATCCGGTTCTTCATCGAATCCGTCCTTCGGTCTGGGGAGCATTCCCCGCACGGCGGAGGTGCCGCCGTACGTCCTCGGTCGGCGGGCGTCACATGTTGTCGGCGCCGGCCTTGATCGCCTCACGGATGCGGTTGTAGGTGCCGCACCGGCAGATGTTGCGGATCTCGTCGAGGGCCTCGTCGTCGATGTCGAAGCCCTCCTCCTCAGCGCGTCGCACCAGCGCCACGGCCGCCATGATCTGGCCCGGCTGGCAGTAGCCGCACTGCGCGACGTCCTTGTCGATCCAGGCCTCCTGCATCGGGTGCAGGGTGTCACCGTCGGCCAGGCCCTCGATGGTCGTGACCTCGTCGGACTCCGACAGCGCCCCGACCGGGACCGAGCACGGGTTGAACGCCTTGCCGTTGACGTGGCTCGTGCACGCCTTGCAGACGTTGATCCCGCAGCCGTACTTCGGGCCCGTCACCCCGAGGACATCGCGCAGGACCCACAACAGCCGGACGTCGTCCTCGACCTCGACCGTGACGCGCTCGCCGTTGAGCATAAAAGTGTGCTGGGACATCTCGGGCTCCTTAGCGGGCCAACTCGAGGCCGTCGGTGGGCGACGGCGGAACGGGCGGGATCGTCGGGTACGGCTCGAACGGGAGCGGTTCCTTGTGCATGATCGGGAAGTACTCGGGGACCTTCCCGGTCGCGCGGGCGTAGGCGCAGGCGATCGCGCCGCAGGTCGCGGCCACGCCGAACTCGCCGGCGCCGCCCGGCTCGGGGGCCTCCGAGTCGTCGATGAGCACGATGTTCATCTCCGGCGGGGTGTTCCACTGCCGGGTGTAGAAGTAGTTGTCCCAGCTCGCCTCGATGAAGGCGCCGTCCTCGAGGTGCAGGCCGGACGTCAGCGTCATCGCGATGCCGTCGTTGATCCCGCCCATCATCTGCGCCTCGAGACCGCGCGGGTTGATGATCAGCCCGACGTCGACGACGTAGGTCACCTTGGTGACCCGCGGGCCGGTGCGGGCCGAGCGGATCTCGCGGTTCACCGTCTCCGGCCGGCAGTCCAGCTCGACGACGGCGCAGGCGATGCCCTTGTACTCCTGGTGGATCGCGATGCCCTGCGCGGTGCCTTCAGGCATCGACTTGCCCCAGTCCGCCTCCTCGGCGGCCCGGTCGACGACCTTCTTGAAGCGGTCGAGCTTGACGAACCCGGACCGGAACTCGTACGGGTCCTTGCCGAGCTTGGCGGCGACCTGGTCGATCATCAGCTCGCGCGCGGTCGCCGTGTCCGGCGAGTAGATGTTGCGCATCGAGCAGGTGTTGAACCGCATGTCGACCTCGTTGAGCAGCGAGGTCGCGACACCGACGTTGTACGGGTTGGTCTGTGTCGTGAGGTAGATGGCCTGGGAGACCGTGAGGTTGCCGCCCGGCAGCTTGTTCGCGGCCGCGGTGATCGCCTCGGAGAAGCCCGGGTTGACCTCGGTCGCGACGCTGGTGTGCCGGAGCTCGAAGCTGGACACGGAGTCCCCGGTGATCTGCGCGCGGACCCGGGTGGTGGCCAGCGGGTGCACCCGGCCCTGACGGGAGTCGTCGGAACGGGTCCACATCAGCTTGACCGGCTTGCCCATCTTCTGGGAGACCTCGGCGGCCTCCTCCAGGGCGTCGTAGAACAGCCGGCGGCCGAACGACCCGCCGCCCTCGGTGACGTGCACGGTCACCGCGTTCTGCGCCATGCCGAGCAGGTTCGCGATCTCGGCCTGCGCGGCGATCGGGGACTTCGACGGGCCCCAGATCTCCGCCGAGCCGTCACGGACGTCGGCGATGGCGCAGTTCGTCTCCAGCGCGGAGTTGCTGCGGAAGTAGAAGACGAAGTCGCCCTCGACGGTCTCGCCGGTCGCCTGCGGCACCGCGAGCGGGAGCTCGCCGGCGCGCACGCCGGCCAGGATCGACTCGTCGTTCTCGCCCTCGACGGTGCCGCCGTCCCAGTTCACGTCGAGCGCGTTGACGGCGTCGACGGCCTGGCCGAAGGTCCGCGCCCGGACCGCGACGCCGACGCTGACCTGCTCGACGTCGGTGACGCCCGGCATGCTCCGGACCTCGTCGATGTTGTTCACGCCCTGTGGCGCCGAGTTCAGGTTCGGCCCGCGGCAGATCACCGTCGGCAGCGCGTCCGGGACCTGCAGGTCGGTGAGGAACTTCTTCTTGCCGGTGACCATCGCCCGGGCGTCGGACTTCGTCCGCGGCTTCCCGATGACGGTGAACTCCTCGCGCGGCTTGAGCACCACGTCGATGGCCTCGTTCACCGGGCTCGCGGCGGCCTCGGTCAGCTCACCGAGGGGCAGCTCCTCGCCGTTCTGGCCCAGGATCAGGCCGGTGCGGCTGGTCAGCACGCTCTTCTCCTGGCCCAGCTGGGCCGCGGCCGCGTCGAGCAGCCGGCCTGCCGCCAGCGCGGCGGCCACCCGGATCGGGGTGAAGGTGGAGAACGTCGTCGTCGAGCCGCCGGTGAGCTGGTTGAACACCAGCTCCGGGCGCGCGTCGGCCAGGGTGACGATCACCTGGTCCGGGTCGAGGCCCATCTCCTCGGCGATGATCATCTGGGACGAGGTGATGATGCCCTGGCCGTTGTCCGAGCGCGGCAGTGCGAACGAGACGGTGCTGTCCCGGTTGACCTCGATCCGGATCAGGTTCGCGGTCGGGCGGGCGGCGTCGCGGATCGCGTCGAGCAGGTCGTAGACCTCCGCGGGCAGCGGCGGCGACGGGATCGCGGCCGCGCTCGCCTGCGGGGCGCTGTCGAACACGGCTTGGCGGCCCATCTCGGCCGCGACGACCAGGGTGGGCGCGGCGACCAGGTACCCGAGGAACCGGCGCCGGCTGACGTGGCTCCGGCCGGCCTCCTCCGGGCGCTCGGGGGCGGGCGCGCGATGAGCGGGCATCGTTGTCCTCTCCGATGTGCTGTGGTGCACAGCCCACCGGCGCACGGGATGCGGGGTGCGGTGACGGCCGGGGGCTCTCGGGGCAGGCAACGAGCCACGTCCTTCAACGGATACGCGTCGACGAACCAGGGGCATGTGGACCGATCTCCGCTGGGCCGATGATGTCCGACTCGATGATTCGCAGGTCAACGATTCGCCGGTGAGGGGAGCCTGATCCGCAGATGCGGACGACATGCCTGGAGCTGCTCCGCACCTTGACCGGACCGGGCCGATCACGAACCACCCCTCTGGGTGAACCGCGCCGATCGGAATCGAACCGGTGACAGGGTGTCGCGCGAAGGGGCACCGTGACCGCCGCCGGGAGCCCTGGCGGCGGGCACGGTGCGGCCCCGTCTCACATGGCGCCGGCGCCTTCCTTGATCGCCTCACGGATGCGGTTGTAGGTACCGCACCGGCAGATGTTGCGGATCTCGTCGAGGGCCTCGTCGTCGATGTCGCGACCCTCCTCCTCACACCGCTTCACCAGCGCCACCGCAGCCATGATCTGGCCCGGCTGGCAGTAGCCGCACTGCGCGACGTCCTTGTCGATCCACGCCTGCTGCATCGGGTGCAGCTCCTCGCCGTCGGCCAGGCCCTCGATCGTCGTGACCTCGTCGGACTCCGACAACGCGCCCACCGGGACCGAGCACGGGTTGAACGCCTTGCCGTTGACGTGACTGGTGCACGCCTTGCAGACGTTGATCCCGCAGCCGTACTTCGGGCCCGTCACCCCGAGGACGTCACGCAGGACCCAGAGCAGGCGGACGTCGTCCTCGACCTCGACGGTCACGCGCTCACCGTTGAGCACAAACGTGTGCTGAGACATCTCGGACTCCTTAGCGGGCCAGCTCGAGGCCGTCGGTCGGCGACGGCGGAACGGGGGGAACGGTCGGGTACGGCTCGAACGGGAGCGGTTCCTTGTGCATGATCGGGAAGTACTCAGGGACCTTCCCGGTCGCGCGGGCGTAGGCGTTGGCGACCGCGCCGCAGGTCGGTGCGACGGCGAGCTCACCGACCCCGCCGGGCTCCGGCCGCCCGTTGTCGACGATGAAGATCTCCATCTCGAGCGGGGTGTTCCACTGCCGGGTGTAGAAGTAGTTGTCCCAGCTCGCTTCGACGAAGTGCCCGTCGTCCAGGTGCAGGCCCGACGTCAGCGTCATCGCGAGGCCGTCGTTGATCCCGCCCATGACCTGGGCCTTGTAGCCGAGCGGGTTGAGGATCAGCCCGCTGTCGCTGGCGAACACGACCTTGGTGACCCGCGGGCCGGTGCGGGCCGAGCGGACCTTGCGGTTCACCGTCTCCGGCCGGCAGTCGATCTCGACCAGGCAGGCGGCGAAGCTCTTGTACTCGACGTGGAACCCCAGGCCCTGGGCGGTGCCCTCGGGCATGGAGCGGCCCCAGTTCCCCTCCTCGACGACCTTGTCCAGCACCGCGCGCATGTCGTCGTTGCGCAGGAACTCCCGGCGGAACTCGTAGGAGTCCTTGCCCATCTTCTCGGCGATCCGGTCGACGATCAGGTCGCGGGCGGTGCACACGTCGGGCGAGTACACGTTGCGCATCGAGCTGGTGTTGAAGCGCAGGTCGACCTCGCTGAGCGTCCGGGTCTGGGCGCCGAAGTCGTACGGGGTGTTCTGGGTGAGCTCCCAGATCGCCTCGGACAGACCGACCGCGCCGAGCGGCGCCTTGCCCGCGGCCGCGGTGACGGCGTCACCGAAGCCGTGCCCGAAGTCGGTCGTGACGCTGGTGTGCCGCTGCTCGTAGCTGACCACCGAGTCACCGCTCACGACGGCGCGCACCCGGGAGGTCGCGAGCGGGTGCACCCGGCCCTGCCGGGAGTCGTCGGACCGGGTCCAGATCAGGCTGACCGGCTTGCCGAGCTTCTGCGAGACCTCGGCGGCCTCCTTGGCCGCGTCGCCGAACAGCCGGCGCCCGAAGGAGCCGCCACCCTCCGCGACGTGCAGGGTCACCGCGTTGACCGGCATGCCGAGCTGCTCGGCGATGTCGTGCTGGACGGTGATCGGGATCTTGAGCGCCGACCAGATCTCGGCCGAGCCGTCACGGACGTCGGCGATCGCCAGGTTGGTCTCGAGCGCGGAGTTGCTGCGGAAGTAGAACGTGAAGTCGCCCTCGACGGTCTCGCCGGGCACCGACGGGACGGCCAGCGGCAGCTCGGCGGCGCGGACCTGCTCGAGCACGGACTCGTCGTTCTCGCCCTCGACGGTGCCACCGTCCCACTGCACTCGCAGCGCGTTGACGCCGTCGATGGCCTGCCCGGTGGTCCTGGCCCGGACCGCCACGCCGCTGTTCACCATCACCACGTCGGTGATGCCCGGCATGTTCCGCACCTCGTCGGCGTTCTCGACGCCCTGCGGGGCGGAGTTCAGGTTCGGGCCACGGCAGATGACGGTCGGCAGCGCGTCCGGGACCTTCATGTCGGCCAGGAACTTCTTCTTCCCGGTCACGATCGCGCGGGCGTCCGACTTGCCGCGGTCGGTCCCGAGGATCCGGAACTCCTCACGCGGCTTGAGCGCGACCTGGACCTCCTTGGTCACGTCGCTGGCCGCGGCCTCGGTGAGCTCGGAGAACGGGATCGCGCTGCCGCCGGCGCCGGTGATCAGGCCGGAGCGGCTGGTGAGGGTGTCGACGTCCTGCCCGAGGATGTGGCCCGCCGCGTCGAGCAGCGCGCCCTTGGCGATGGCGGCGGCCACCCGGACCGGGGTGAAGGTCGAGAAGGTCGTGCTGGACCCACCGGTGAGCTGGTTGAACACCAGCTCGGGCCGGGAGTCGGCCAGCGTGACGATCACCTGGTCCGGGTCCAGGTCCATCTCCTCGGCGATGATCATCGCGGTCGAGGTGATGATGCCCTGGCCGTTGTCCGAGCGCGGCAGCGCGAAGGAGACCGTCCCGTCCCGGTTGACCTCGACCTTGACCAGGTTCGCGGTCGGCCGGGCGGAGTCGCGGATCGCGTCGCACAGGTCGTAGACATCGGCGACCTGCGGCGGGGAGGGGATCGCCGCGGCCGAGGCCCCGGGCGGGGCGAACAGTTGCTGGCGGCCGAACTCGGCGGCGACGACCAGCGTCGGCGCGGCGACCAGGTAACCGAGGAAGCGGCGACGGCTGACGTCGCGGCGTTCCTCACGTGCAGGTGTCGGGGCAGACATCGTCGTCCTCTCCATCACCTCCGGGGGCTGTGATGCGGGGGAGCCGCCCACCGGAGTCCGTCGGGAGGGGAACGAGCCCTGCTTCGCAGAGATGCGGGCGCCGGTTCGACCCCGATCGGGCGGACGAATCCGCAACGCAGCCCGTGGTCGGCGATGCATCAGCAGGTCACTGCTGGCGAGGAGAGGCTCGCCTCATCCGCAGATGCGGATGAACCAGCTCACGTTAATCCGCATTAACACGTTGCATCGCCGCCTTGGCGATGACCCCTTCGGGTGAGGATGGGCACCCACCTCGGTGGGTAGGGCACTCCCGCACCCACACCTCACCGGCGACCGGCCCGCAGCAGGCGGACGAACGCCCACGGCAGCAGCACGACGACGGCCAGCACACCCAGCACACCCGCGGCGACGATCACCCAGGCCGGCGCACCGTTCCCCGCGCCACCCAGGAGGACACCGGCGACCAGCAGACCGCCCGGCACGGCGACGACCACCGGCCACACCAGGGTTCCCAGCCACTTCTCACCGACGGTCCACGACCGTCCGGTCCACAGCATCACGACGCCGGCCAGCCAGCCGACGACCGGCAGCACGAACCCGCCGAGCATCAGCATCAGAACGGTCAGGACGGGATAGGCGTCCGGATCGCCGGTACGCGGGGCCGGGCGCTGCGGGTCGGTGGTCATGGTGGTCATCTCCTGCTCCTTCGATGTCTCCGTGCGGTGACACCAGGATCGCGCCGGGCCGGGGCGCGCACATCGGAGCAGGGGCTGATCCACGGCGTCGGACCGTGGTCGGAGAACACGGCTCGACGTCCACGACCCCGGAAAGGCCGGAAGCCGGGCCCCGATCGGGGCCCGGCTTCCCGGGTGGCGGTAGCGGTGGGATTTGAACCCACGGAGGCTTGCACCTCACGCGCTTTCGAGGCGCGCTCCTTCGGCCGCTCGGACACGCTACCGCCGAGAAGGCTACTAGACGCCCGCCGCGGAAACGGCCAGGGGGTCACGCCCGGTGGTCGGCGAAGAAGGACTCCAGGAGCGCGGCCGCCTCACCGGCGCGGACGCCGCCGACGACCTCCGGGCGGTGCGCCAGCCGGCGGTCGCGCAGCACGTCCCACAGCGATCCTGCCGCACCCGTCTTCGGCTCCCAGGCCCCGAAGACGACCCGTTCGACCCGGGCGAGCCCGATCGCGCCGGCACACATCGTGCAGGGTTCGACGGTCACGGCGAGGGTGGCGCCGGTCAGCCGCCACTCGCCCACGACCTGGGCTGCGGCGCGCAGCGCCAGCACCTCGGCGTGCGCGGTGGGGTCACCGAGCGCCTCGCGGGCGTTGCAGGCGGCGGCCAGCTCGGTGCCGTCGGCGGCGAGCACGACCGCGCCGATCGGGACGTCACCGGTGACGAGCGCCGCGCGCGCCACCTCCAGCGCCCGCCCCAGCGCGAGCTCGTCGGCCGGGCGGAACACTCAGGAGTTGACCAGCTCGTCCAGCTCGGCGGCGAAGCCGCAGCGCCGGGCGATCGTGTCGAGCTGCTCGTCCGGGTACAGCTCGAGGTCCTCGACCAGGATCTCCAGCTCGTCGGCCGGCAGGCCGAAGTCGCTCACGATCCCGAGGTCGCCCTCCGGCCAGGGGTCGTCGAGCGCGTCGTCGTCCGGCGGGAGCTCGACCCGCAGGAGGTCGAGGACGTCGGCCGCGACGTCGTAGTCCAGCGCGGCCACCGCGTCGGAGATCAGCATCCGCACCCCACCGGGCGACGGGCGCAGCAGGACGAAGAACTCGTCGTCGACGTCGAGCAGGCCGAGCACGGCCCCGGTCGACCGCTGAGCGCGCAACGCGGTGATCGCCGCGTCGAGATCGACGAGGGCTACCGGGTCGAGCCGGACACAGCGCCACCGCCCCTCCTCGCGGATCGCGGCGACCGCAAATCCGGGAAGGGCGGCGTCCCGGGTGTCCGGGGCGGCCTCGACGCTCTGGGTGGGCACGACGGATACGGTACGTCCCGAGAGCGTTGTGAGCCACGCCACGACCAGGTATGCGTGGTCACATCGGTGCGGCCGGTCGCTCGACGGGCGCTCGTGGGCGACGATCGGTTGATGCCGAGCCCCGTGCCGATCACCCCCGCGTCGGTCGCCGGGCTGCCCGGTGACCTGCTGGAGGCGGCCCGCGGACTCCAGCCGCGCACCGTCGCGCTGCGCCGGGAGCTGCACCGGGCACCGGAGCTCGGGCTCGCGCTGCCGCGGACCCGCGACGCCGTCCTGCGGGCCCTGGCGGACCTGCCGTTCTCGGTCCGGACGGGCGCGTCGTGCAGCTCGGTCGTCGCCGTGCTGGAGGGCGAGCGGGACGGGCCGACGGTGCTGCTGCGCGGCGACATGGACGCGCTGCCGCTGCCGGAGGACACCGGGCTGCCGTTCGCGTCGGAGATCGACGGCGCGATGCACGCGTGCGGTCACGACACGCACACCGCGATGCTCGCCTCCGCCGCGCGCCTGCTGTCCTGGCACCGCGAGCGGATCGCCGGCCGGGTCGTGCTGATGTTCCAGCCCGGCGAGGAGGGCTTCCACGGCGCCCGGCACATGATCGAGGAGGGCGTCCTGGACCTCGATCCGGAGCTGGCCTACGCCCTGCACATCTCCTCGACCGTCCCGAGCGGGGAGGTGCACCACCGGGCCGGCCCGATCATGGCCGCGGCCGACGTGCTGCGGGTGCGGGTGACCGGCCGGGGCGGGCACGCGTCGGCCCCGCAGGACGCCTGCGACCCGATCCCGGCTGCCGCCGCGATGGTCGGCGGCCTGCAGACCGTGCTCACCCGGCGGATCGGCCCGCACCAGGCCGCGGTGCTGACCATCGCCCGCTTCCGGGCAGGCACCACCGACAACGTCATCCCGGAGACCGCGGAGCTGACCGGGACGCTGCGCACCCTGTCCGAGCCGGTCCGGGCACTGCTGCACCGGGAGATCACCGAGTACTGCCGGAACCAGGCCGTCGCCTACGGCTGCGCCGCCGAGGTGGAGTTCGTGCCGGGCTATCCGGTGACGGTGAACGACGGGCCGGCCACCTCGGGGCTGGTCGAGGTCGCGGGGAAGGTGCTCGGCCGCCGCGCGTGCGTGGCGATGGCGGATCCGCTGATGGGCGCCGAGGACTTCTCCTACGTGCTGGCCCGGGTGCCCGGCTCGCTGGCGTTCCTCGGGGCGCGGCCGCCGGGCGTCGCACCTGCGGACGCGGCGCCGAACCACTCGAACCGGGTGGTGTTCGACGAGGCGGCCTTCCCGGCCGGGGTCGCGCTCTACGCCGGGCTGGCACTCGCCGCACTCTCCTGACTCGTCCGCGCTCTCCTCACTTGTCCGGGCTCTCCTGACTTGTCCGGGCTCTCCTGACTTGTCCGGGCTCTCCTGACTTGTCCGGCCCGGGTGGCGACGGCAGGCTGAGCCGGTGCCGGCGCTCCCTGATCTCCTGCGGGCTCTCGAGTCCGGTGACCTCTCCCCCACCGAGCACGTCGACGACGTGCTGGCCCGGCTCGACGCCGACACCACCAACTGCGTGGTCACCCTGGACGCCGACCGGGCCCGGTCCCGCGCGGCGGAGCTGACCGCCCGCTCCGCCCGTGGCGAGCGGGTCGGCCCGCTGCACGGGGTCGCCGTCGGGATCAAGGACCTGATCGACGTCGCGGGCCTGCCGACCCGGTGCGGCTCGAGGCTGCTGGCGGACGCACCACCGGCCGCCGCGGACGCCCCGGTCGTGGCGATGCTGCGGGCGGCAGGCGCGGTCGTCGTCGGGAAGCTGCACACCCACGAGTTCGCCTACGGCCCGGTCGGTGACGTCGCCGCGACCGGCCCGGCCCGCAACCCGCACGACCTCACCCGGGTCACGGGCGGGTCGTCGTCCGGATCGGCCGCGGCCGTCGCGGCCGGGCACCTGCCACTGGCCCTGGGCACCGACACGGGAGCGAGCATCCGCACGCCCGCTGCGCTGTGCGGGGTGGCCGGGCTCAAGCCGCGGCGCGGAGCGCTCCCGGGCGGCGGGGTGTTCCCGCTCGCCTAGTCGTTCGACACGATCGGTCTGCTCGCGACCGACGCGGCGTCGCTGGCCGTGGCCCGGGCGGCGCTCGGGGGCACCGCCCGCCGGGCCGGTGCCGCGGTCGATTTCGGCGCCGCGTCGGTACCGCGGGTCGGGGTGGCGACCGGGGACTGGTGGCGGCCGCACGACCCGGTGATCGGCGACGCCGTGCGGTCCGCCGCCCGGGCGCTGGCCGGGCTCGGCGTGCCGGTGACCGAACAGGACACCCCGGGGATCGCGGAGCTGGCCGCGACCTACCCGGTGATCACCGGCGCCGAGGCGTACGCGACGCACCGGGAGTGGTTCGCCACGCGGCGCGACGAGTACCAGCCGGCGACCGCGGAACGGCTGGCCGCGCACACCGACACGCCCGCGCACGTCTACGTCGACGCGCAGCGCACCCGGTCCCGGCTCACCTCCGCCCTGCTCGGGCACCTCGGCTGCGACGTGCTCCTGTGCCCGACGACGCGGCTGCGGGCCACCCCGATCGGGACGTCCGAGGTGGACGGGATCGGGGTCCGGCCGTCGTTGCTGGAACCGACCTCGCCGTTCAACCTCACCGACCTGCCGGTGGTGGCGCTGCCGGTGCCGGTGCCCGGTCTGCCCGCGGGGATCCAGCTGGTCGGCGTCACCGTGGGCGAGGATGTGCTGCTGGGCCTGGCCCGTGCACTCGAAGGAGCGCTGCGGTGATCCTCCCGGTCGCGGTGGCCCGCGGGGTGTTCTCCGGCGACGTCGACCGGGTCTACCGGCGGTGGGCACGCTCCCGGGTGCGCGCAGGGTCGACGCTGCGCACCGCCGCCGGGGTGGTCGAGATCGTCGCGGTCGAGGAGATCCGCCCGGACGCGATCTCCGACGACGATGCCCGGGCGGCCGGTTCGACCTCGGCCGTCGAGGTGCGCCGGTCGTTGCGGGGGGTCGCAATCGACCCGGTGTTCCGCATCCGGCTCCGGGCGGTGGGCGCCGACCCGCGGGAGCGGCTGCGGGAGTCCGTCGACGACCTGGCAGGGATCGCCGCACGGCTGGACCGGCTCGATCGCGCGTCGCGCCACGGGGCGTGGACCCGCGAGACGCTGCGGCTGGTCGCCGACCACCCCGGCGAACGCGCAGCGGACCTCGCGGACCGGGCAGGGCGGGAACGCGACCCGTTCAAACTGGACGTCCGCAAACTCAAGAACCTGGGGCTCACGGAGAGCCTGGAGACGGGCTACCGGATCTCGCCACGCGGCGCGGCATTTCTCGCCGGCGAGGACGAACCTGCCGGGTGATCGTCCGTTGAGTACTGATCGGTGCCGGCAGTGGCACCGATCGGCACTGATCGGATGATCACCCGGCGTCGGGTCTGGTCGACGGAGCCGGATCCGGACGGCACGGCGGCCGCGGGCGGGGCGCCGGCAGCCGTTCCCTACCCTTCGGGGCATGCGAGCGGTGTGCGTGCTGGGGACCGGGCTGATCGGCGGATCGCTGATGCGGGCAGCCGCACGCGCGGGTCGTGAGGTGTGGGGCACCGCCGCGTCCGAGGCCACCGCGGCCGCCGCCGTCGCCGACGGGTTCGACGTCGGCACCGACACCGACGCCGCGCTGACCCGGGCCGCGGAGGCAGACGCGCTGGTGGTCGTCGCCGTACCCCTCACCGCACTGGAACCGGTGCTGCGCCGGGTCGACGCCGTCGCCCCGACGTGCCGGCTGACCGACGCGGTGAGCGTGAAGGTCGCGGTCGCCGACGCCGTCGCCGAGTTCGCCCCGCGCGCCCGCTACGTCGGCGGGCACCCGATGGCCGGCACCACCGAGTCCGGCTGGGCGGCAGGCGACGCCGATCTCTTCAACGAGGCCGCGTGGGTGGTCGCCGCCGACGACGGCCTGGACCTCGACGTCTGGCGCGACGTCGCCGAGCTGGCCTGGGCGTGCGGTGCCCGAGTCGTCCCCGCCGCGATCGACGAGCACGACATCGCCGTCGCCCGGATCTCGCACCTACCGCACCTGTTCGCCGCCGTGCTCGCCTCGGTGGGAGCGGGCGAGCAGGGCGACGACCTCGCCCTGGCGCTGTCCGCGGGCTCGTTCGCCGACGGCACCCGGGTCGCCGGGACCCGCCCGGAGCTGGTGCTCGCGATGTGTGAGGGCAACCGGGCGTCGCTGCTGGCCGCGGTGGACGACGCGCTGGGCCGGCTCGGCGCGATGCGCGGGGCCCTGGCGTCCACCGGCGGGCTCGCCGCCACGGTGCGGGCCGGGCACGAGGCACGGATGCGCTGGGCCTCCACCCGCGAGCCGCTGGAGCTGCCGGTCGCGCTCGACGGCGAGAACGTCCTCGCCGAGCTGCGGGAACTGGGCCGCCGCGGCGACGTCGTCGGCAAGGCCTGAGGCCACCGAGGCGTCAGTGACCTCGGTCCAGCCCGGCCCGCGAGGCGATGCCCGGATAGTCGAGCACGAACCCGTCGGGGTCGACGGTGACGTCCGCGGCGAACTCGCCCGCCGCGAACCCGACGATCGCGGGTTCGGTGTCGGTGCCGGCCGCCACCGTGCGGTAGGTCTGCTCGGTGGCCTCCACGGACAGCGTCGGGAGATCGACGAACACCATCGGCAGCACGTGCTCGGCCGGGTCGCGGTGCAGCCCGAGGCGGCGCACCGGCAACGCGTTGAACACCGGGCTGAAGGCCAGGTCGACGTCGCACGCGCCGTGGAAGTCGCCGCGGGTGCCGCCCGAACCGTCGTCGACCAGCCAGACGCCGTCGGTGCTGCGACTGATCGTCACCTGGTGCTCACCGGCCGCGGTCGCCACGTCGACCGCCAGCCGGGACAGCGTGCCGTCCGCGGCCACCACCAGCCGGTAGGACGCGGTGAGCACCCCGTCCGCGCTACCGCGGATCATCCGGCCGACGGCGCGGAACCCGCCACCGGACGTCGTGATCCGGGCGGACTCGAGACCGGTCGCGCCGTCGGTCTCCGGGTCGGAGCGCCAGCTCAGCATGACCGCCATACGCACCTCCGTTCGTGTCATCAACCTGGTTCCCGCCGTACCTCGGCGGGGTCGACATCGTCGCGCATCCCGCGGATCACGGGCTGGCGCAGCCGGCCGGCCGCCGTCCAGCCGAGGTGCGCCACCTCCACGACGGCCGACGGGACGCACCACTGCGCCCCGGCCGCGTCCACCCGCGGGATCGCCGTGGCGAACGGCGACGCCGGGGCCGCCAGCGGTCCGAGCCGCCCGGTGAGCACCTGCTGCATCGCCGTCCCGCCGAGCCCGGACCCGGCGCGGCCCGCGAACTCCAGCCCGTCCGGGCCGGGGACGCCGAGCAGCAGCGCCCCGATCCGCGGTCGTCCGCCCGCCGCCCCCTTCTCCGGGCGCCACCCGCCGACCAGGCAGCTCTGCGAGTGCCGGTGCGCGACCTTGACCCAGTCCGGGCTCCGCCGCCCCGGCCGGTAGCGCGAGGTCTCCCGCTTCGCGACGACCCCCTCCAGGCCGCGCTGCGCGGTGACGGCGAGCAGTGCCGCGCCGTCCGGGTACAGCGGGGACGTCTCCACGTGGGCGAGCCCGGACAGGTCGAGCCGCTCCAGGGTCGCCCGGCGCTCGGCGAGCGGCCGGTCCAGCAGCGACACCCCGTAGAGACGCAGCACGTCGAACACCATGAACGTGACCGGCCGGCTCGCGGCGGCGGCCGCGCTCACCACGCCCTGCATCCGGTGCGCGAGCGCGGCGAAGCTGGGCACGCCGGCGTCGAGCAGCACGACCTCACCGTCGAGCAGGACGTCCGGGGCGAGCGTCATCAGATCGGCGAGCTCACCGAAGTTCGGTGTGACGTCGCGGCCCGAGCGGGTACGCAAGGTCAATGCTCGGCCGCCGTCACCGTCGGTGACCGACGCGAGCACGCGCATGCCGTCCCACTTGACCTCGTACGACCAGCCGGCGCCGGTCGGGAGCGGTCCGGGGGTGGCGAGCATGGGCAACACACCGTCATGCTTGTCACCGAACGTCCGGCGCGCCACCCGACGTGGCCCGGCCGGACGGCGGAGGGGGAACGCCATATGCGCGCGATCTGGAGCGGGGCCGTGTCGTTCGGGCTGGTCAGCGTCCCGATCAAGGTCTACTCGGCGACATCCAACCACGACGTCCGGTTCCACCAGGTGCACGGCGAGGACGGCGGCCGGATCCGGTACAAGCGGACCTGCGAGGTGTGCGGCGAGGAGGTCACCTACGCCGACATCGTCAAGGGCTTCGAGACCCCGGAGGGCGAGCTGATCACCCTCGACGAGAACGATCTCGCATCGCTGCCCGTGTCGACCGGGCACGAGATCGACGTCGTCGAGTTCGTGCCGAACGACCAGATCGACCCGATGCTGTTCGACAAGAGCTACTACCTCGAGCCGGAGACCAAGGCCGCGAAGCCCTACGCGCTGCTGCGCGAGGCGCTGAACGAGACCGACCGGACGGCCGTGGTGAAGGTGGCGCTGCGCCAGCGCGAGACCATGGCCCTGCTGCGGATCCGGGGGAAGGCGATCGTCCTGCAGACCCTGATCTGGCCGGACGAGGTGCGCGAGCCGGAGTTCGACATCCTCGACACCGACGTCGAGCTGCGGCCGCAGGAACTGCAGATGGCGTCGTCGCTGGTCGAGAGCATGGGGGCGGACTTCGACCCGGCCGAGTTCCACGACGAGTACCGCGACGCGATGGTCGACCTGATCGAGGCGAAGAAGACCCACGGCGACGCCCGGCCCGCCCCGGCCGCGGAGAAGGCCGACGACGGCGCCGACTCGATGAGCGACCTGCTCTCGGCGTTGCAGGCCAGTGTGGACGCCGCCCGGTCGTCCGGTGGGTCCGGCGGGTCCGGCGGCAAGGCCGAAGCGGACTCCGGCTCGGGCTCCTCCCGATCGTCGGGCTCGAAGGCGGGTTCGAAGGCAGGCTCACAGACGGGGTCCCAAGCGGAGCCGAAGGCGGGCTCGTCGCGGAGCAGCTCGTCGTCGGGCTCCTCCGGTACCACCCGCAAGACTGCGTCGAGCCGGTCGCGCTCGACGAAGGCCACCGAGGAGAAGGAGACCGCGGCGACCGGCACCGAGGGCGGCGGGACGAAGTCCGCGACCGGCACCCGGCGGCGGTCGTCGAAGAAGACCGCCTGACCCGCCTGGGTCAGGGCCCGAAGCTCGACGCCGGCGGCGCCTGGTCCTGCTGCAGCGCGCCGAACAGTTCCTGCGCCCGGCCGCGGTCCCACCGCAGGCTCGACCCGCTCGAGCCGCCGATCGGCACCGTCGTCTGGACTCCGTCGCCGCCGGAGACGCCCTTCATCCCCCAGGCGAGGCCGGCGATGTTCCAGAGGTGGTCGCCCTCGTCGACGGTGATCGTGTCGGTGACGGCCGACGCGAGCGGCACCATCCGGAACGGATTGATCAATGTGAGCGGGCTGGTCGCCTTGCCGAGCAGGGCGGAGAGGAACTCGCGCTGGCGCTGCACCCGGTCGAAGTCCGAGCCGGGCGTGGCGCGGGTACGGACGTAGCCGAGCGCGGTCGCACCGTCGAGCTCCTGGCAGCCGGCCTGGATGTCGAGCCCGGCCAGCGGGTCGTCGATGGCCTCCTCGACGCACATGTCTACGCCGCCGACCGCGTCGACGGCACCGACGAACCCGCCGAAGCCCACCTCGACGTAGTGGTCGATCTTCAAGCCGGTGGCGCCCTCGACCGTCTCGGTCAGCAGCTGCGGGCCACCGATCGCGAACGCCGAGTTGATCTTACTGCTGCCGTGGCCGGGAATCGGGACGAAGGAGTCGCGCGGGATCGAGACCAGCACGCTGCCCGAGCTCCCGGTGTGCAACAACATGATCGTGTCGGTGCGCTGCCCGGCCGCCTCGCCGGTGGCGAGCCGCTCACCGTCCTCCTCGGACAGACCGTCGCGGCTGTCCGAGCCGACGATCAGGTAGTTCGTGCCGGACGACGTCGCCTCGGAGTTCGCGGGCAGCGCCTCCACCCGGGTCATGTTCTGGTCGAGGTAGACGCCGAACCCGAGGATCGCGACCAGCAGCACGATCGCGACGGCCTTCCACCGGCCGCGCATCGACCCGCGCAGCCGTCGCCAGTCCGGAAGGGTCGGACCTTTGGTGATCCGGCCGTCCCGCGGGGCCTGGGACGCGGGATGCCCCGGCGGAGGGGCGCCGGCGCCGGCGGCCGGGCGCGCCCGGGTTCCGGCGCGGGTGGGCGGGGCGGCCGGCGGCGGACCGCCGGGGGCACGGGGCGGGGGCTTGCGCAGCGGGCCGCGCCCGCGCGACGGCGGGGGCTGCTGTGGAGGTGAGGGCGGCGGCATCGGACGGCCGCCCCGCCCCGGGAGCGGGCCGGGGCGCTGCGGAGGCTGGTTCGCCCAGCCCGGGCTGCCGCCACGCCTCGGCGGCCGCCCGCCCGGCGGAGGCGGACCACCGCGCGGGGGCGGGCCGCGGAAGTCTCCGGCCATACCTGCTCCACCGTCCCGATCGGCCCCTCGGGGTGCGGGACCGGCTCCCGACGATACTGCCGTGCGGTACGCAAGCGGCGGGTCCCGTGCGAACGGCGCACTCCCGGGGTCGTCCCGCCACCGGTGAACGGCCCGGGCAGGATCTCCCGATGGACGTCCCCTCCCTGCCGCTGCTCGAGGACGACCTGGACGCCGACGGCGTGCTCCGGGCCGCGGCGATCGTGTGCCGGCCGCCGGACATGCCGGACACGGCCGTCCTCTGCTGGTTCCCCGAGGTCGTCGACGCCGTCGGCGCCCGTGCGCTGTCCGTGCTGCGCACCGAGCTGGGCCGGACCCCGGTGTGGTGCACCCACGGTCCGGACGGGCGGCCGGTCGCCGTCGTCCACCCGGGGATCGGGGCGCCGCTCGCGGCGATGTTCCTGGAGAACCTGGTGGCGATGGGGGTCCGGACGGTCGTCGGGGTCGGCGGGGCCGGAGCCCTGCTGCCCGAGCTGACGGTCGGGCACGCGGTGATCCTCGGCAGCGCGCTGCGTGACGAGGGGACGTCGTTCCACTACCAGCCGCCGTCGCGCACGCTCGACGCCGATCCCGGCGGGATCGAGGTGCTCGAACGGGTGCTGACCGGTGCCGCGATCCCCTGGGTGGTCGGGCGCAGCTGGACCACCGACGCCGTCTACCGGGAGACCCCGCAACGGGTCGCGCGGCGCCGGGAGGAGGGCTGCGCGGTCGTCGACATGGAGGCCTCCGCGCTGGTCGCGGTCGCCCGGCGGCTCGGGATCCGGTACGGCCAGGTGTTCCTGGCCGCGGACTCCCTGGCCGGGCCGGAGTGGGAGCACCGCGGCTGGACGACGGCGCGGGAGGCTCGGGCAGGCCTGTACGGCCTGGCGCTGGCCGCCGCCGAGCAGTGGGCGCGGGGCTGAGGGGCGCCCGCCGGCTGCCGGCCCCGGGAACGACAATGGCCGGTGTGAACGAACCCGTCTTCGACAAGCGCGACCAGCTGGACAAGGTCGCCGCAGGCCTGCTGGACGGCGAGCGGGTCGTCGCGGTGCTCGACGCGGTCGGCGCGGGCACCGGGTTCCTCGGCCTGACCGATCTGCGGGTGGTGCTGCAGGACAACTCGTTCGCCGGGAAGAAGACGGCGATCACCTCGATCCCGTACTCCCGGATCGGCACCGTCTCGTTCGTCGCGGACCGCAACATGCTGGGCCGGTTCGCGAGCTCGAGCAAGATCGCGGTGACGGTCGGCTCGCACACCTACGAGGTGGAGTTCCGGGGCGACGACAAGGCGAAGCTCGCCCACGACGTCATCCTCGGGCACCTCACCCGGCCCTGAGCTCAGACGTCCCGCAGGGCGGCAAGGAAGGCGAGCAGGTCGGCAGGTCCCTCGGAGGCGATCGTGTGTACCCGGCGAAGGTCCAGGTCCCCGTAGGCGTGGACGATCAGGTTGCGGAATGCGGCGGCCCGGGCGAGCCGGTCCGCGAGAACGGGCTCCACGAAGCCGTGCCGGCCGAGCACCCGGAACGCGTCGCCGTAGGTCGGGGGCGAGCCGAGGCCCAGAGCGACACAGGACGACACCGCGGTGTCGACGACCACCTGGATCGCCTGCCAGAGATGCAGGACGACCGCGTCCGTGGCGTCGGTCATCGGCGCGAGCCCGGACGGGTCGGGCGGGAGCCGGTCACGGACCCGGTCCAGGTGTCGCCGGACGGTCGCCGCCCGCTCGGCGAGCAGCTCGGGACGGATCGCGCGGGTCACCGGCCGAGCTCCGCGAGCACCTCGTCCTGCGCCCGGCGGATGACGGGGCCGGCATCGCACCAGAACATCGTCGCGTCGAGGACGTAACGCAGGTGGACCTCGTCCGCCCCGTAGAGGAGGACACCGTCCCGGGCGGCTTCGAACCGGAGCAGGGCCCCGGCCCGGGCGAGGTCGACGAGATCGACGTCGTCGGTCCCCAGTGCACTTGCGACGGCGTCGAGGAGTTCCGCGGGATCGATGTCGCCCAGGTAGCCGAGGTCCCAGTCCGATCCCGGATGTGCCGTTCCGCGGCTCCGGGAGCCGTGCAGCAGCAGGAGTTCCAGCCCTTCGGCCCGGGCTGCGACGGCGCGCACGGCGTCGAGTCGTGCCGTGTCGAGGACGTCCGGACCGTTCACGACCCCCACCGTAGTCATCCGTGGAAGCCGGGACCGGCCGTGACCGGGAGCACGCTCGGCGGCGGCGCCCGGGGCCGGGTTGCGACACTGGCCCCATGACCACCTCCGCGTCGTCGCCGAGCACCCCCGACTCGGATGCGCCCCCCGCCGGGCCGGAGAGCCCCACCCCGGCCGGGCCGGAGAGCACGGACGTCCTGGTCGTCGGGGCGGGACCGGCCGGGGCCGCGGCCGCCGCCTGGGCCGCCCGGCACGGCATGGACGTGGTGCTCGCCGACTCCGCCACGTTTCCCCGGGACAAGGCGTGCGGCGACGGGCTGACGCCGCGGGCGATCGCCGAGCTCACCCGGCTCGGCCTCGGCGCGTGGGTCGACGGACACGGCACCAACCACGGCCTGCGCGCGCACGGGTTCGGTCAGGTGCTGGAGCTGCCGTGGCCGGGCGGATCGCTGCCGGCGCACGGATCGGCGATCCCGCGCACCGAGCTGGACGCCGGGATCCGGCAGGCGGCGCTCGACTCCGGGGTGACACCGCTGGAGGGCGCGAAGGCGGTCGACGTCGTGTTCTCCGGCGGTCGGGTCGAGTCGGTGGTGTTCGCCGACGGCCGCTCGGTGCGCTGCCGGCGCCTGGTCGTCGCGGACGGTGCCCGTTCGACGCTGGGCCGGGTGCTCGGCCGCGAGTGGCACCAGGACACCGCGTACGGCGTCGCCGCCCGCGGCTACATCAGCTCCGGCCGGCACGACGACCCGTGGATCAGCTCGCACCTGGAGCTGCGCGGCGAGTCCGACGAGGTGCTGGCCGGCTACGGCTGGCTCTTCCCGCTGAACGACGGCCGGGTGAACATCGGCGTCGGCACCCTGGCGACCGACCGGCGTCCGGCGAACATCAAGCTGCGCGGCCTGATCGAGCACTACGCGAACGGCCGCCGCGACGACTGGCAGCTCGGCGGCAAGGTCGAGCACGTGCGCTCGGCGCTGCTGCCGATGGGCGGGGCCGTCTCCGGTGTCGCCGGGCCGAACTGGGCCCTGATCGGCGACTCGGCCGGCTGCGTGAACCCGCTCAACGGCGAGGGCATCGACTACGGCCTGGAGACCGGACGGCTGGTGGCCGAGCTGCTCGCCGCCGGAGCGGACCTGGACCGGGCCTGGCCGGCGACCCTGCGCTCGCACTACGGCACGGCGTTCTCGATCGCCCGCCGGCTCGCCGGGCTGATCACGATCCCGCGCCTGCTGCCGCTGGCCGGCCCGGTGGGGATGCGGTCGCGGGCGCTGATGACGGTCGCGCTGCGGGTGATGGGCAACCTCGTCACCGACGAGGACCGCGACCTCACCGCGCGCGCCTGGCGGGCCGCCGGGAAGCTGTCGGTGCGCCTCGACGACCGGCCGCCCTTCCCCGCCGCCGACCTGCGACGGGTCCCCGCCCAGGTGGGCTGACCCGCGTCACCGGGCTCCGGAATCCGGGTGCGGCCGGGGTGCGCGGCCCGGCAGGATCGCGCCGTGAGTACCGATGAACCCACCGTCGTCCTGGTGCACGGCGCAGCGTGCAACTCCGCGTCGTGGGGCCCCGTGGTCCGTGAGCTCGCACTACGCGGGGTGCGCGCGCTGCCCGTCGACCTGCCGGGGCACGGCTTCGGCGCCCGCATCCCGCGCGGCTACCTCGGCGCCCAGGACGCCGAGCTGCTCGCCTCCGAGCCGAGCGGGATCGCCGGCATCGGGACCGCCGACGACGTCGCGTCGGTCGCGGCCGTGCTGCGGCGGGCGAAGGAGCACGGCCCGGTGGTGCTGGCCGGGGTCAGCCGGGGTGGGATCACCCTCAACGCCGTCGCCAACGCGCATCCCGATCTGGTGGACCGGCTCGTCTACATCTCGGCACAGTGCCCGATCACGACCGGGGCCGGTGAGTACCACGCGAGCCCGGAGAACGCGACCAGCCTGCTGCACCGGACCGCGGGCCTGATCGTCGCCGACCCGGCTGCGGTCGGCGCGCTGCGGTTCAACTGGCGTACCGCGGATCCCGAGCTGCTCGACACGCTGCAGGAGGCGCTGCTCGCCGACGGCACCCGCGACGAGCTGCTCACCTACCTGCACGTCCAGGACCCGGACGAGTCGATCGTGATCGACGACGACCTGGCCCGCGCGAACCCGGACACCTGGGGCCGGATCCCGCGCCACTACGTGCGGCTCCCCGCGGACCGGGCGCTTCCGGCGACCCTGCAGGACCGCTACATCGCCGAGGCCGACGCCCTCACCCCGGACAACCCGTTCGTCGTGCACGAGCTCGACGCGTCCCACATCGGCGTGCAGGTCCATCCGGAGCCGATCGCCGACCTCCTGCACCGGATCGTCACCGGGTGATCGACGGTTGTGGAGTGCGGCGTTCGCCTCGCGTACGGCGCACTCCTCAACGGGTGATCACCCGGTGGTCCGCGCGCCGAGAGCCGGTGTGTGGCCGGCGTGGCGGTACCGTCGGCCGACCTTTCCGCCACCAGGCGGACGGCCGCTGGTCCGCGGGTGTGGACCGGGCCGCGACACCGACCACCGGGAGGGCCCGTGCAGCGCGGGGACGATCCGGACCGCACCCGCCAGGCGGGGCCCGGGGCCTGGCAGACCGGGAACCGCCGCCGGGGCGGTCCCACAGGCCCGGGCGACGACGCCACCCGGCACGCCGGTCCGCCTCCCGGCGCGCCACCGCGGGGAGCGCAGCCCGGTGGCCCGCCGCCGGGGAGCACCCGCCGGACGGGGCCGGGCGATGACGCGACCCGCCACATGGGACCTGCGCCGACCGCCGCGTACGGCGCACCGCGCCCGCAGCGCCCGGACGCCACCCGGATGATGCCGGCGCCGGTCACCGAGCCGGAGTCGCTCGGCGGCCGCTACCGGCTGGAGGGTCTGATCGGCCAGGGCGGGATGGCCGACGTCCACCGCGCCACCGACACCCGGCTCAACCGGCCGGTCGCGGTCAAGATCTTCGGGCCGGGCAACGACCCGACGGCCGACCAGCGCTTCGAGCAGGAGGCGCAGGTCATGGCGAACCTGCGCCATCCCGGCCTGGTCGCGGTGCACGACTTCGCCGTCGAGCCGGGCCGCGCCTACCTGGTGATGGAGCTGGTCGACGGCCCCACGCTGAAAGATGTCATCGCCCGCGAGGACCTCCCGCCCGACGACATCCGCCGGATCGGTACCGAGGTCGCGCAGACCCTCGCCTACGTCCACGGCCAGGGTGTCACGCACCGGGACGTGAAGCCGTCCAACATCCTCATCGACTCCGACGGCCGCGCCCGGCTCGCCGACTTCGGCGTCGCCGCCCTGCTGGGCGCGGACAGCCACACCGCCGCCGGGGAGATCATCGGGACGCCGGCGTACCTGTCCCCGGAGCAGGTCCAGGGCCGCGACGTGGGCCCGCCGACCGACGTCTACGCGCTCGGCCTGGTGCTGCTCGAAGCCTGGACCGGGCGGAAGGAGTACCAGGGCGACGGGCTGCAGGGCGCCGCTGAGCGGGTGCACCGCGCGCCGGTGGTGCCCGGCGACGTCCCGGACCCGCTGCGCTCGGCGATCTCCGGGGCCACCGCGACCGACCCGTACCGCCGTCCGGACGCCGGGCGCATCGCCGAGATGCTCGCCGCCCCCGGTCCGGCGCCGGCCGCTCCGTCGCCGGAACCGGAGCCCGGGCGGCAGGACCTGGGCTCGTCGGGTGCCGGGAAGTGGATCGCGATCGGCGCGTTCGTGGTGGCGCTGCTGGTGCTGCTGATCGGGTTCCTGCTCTTCGGCGGTAGCGACGAGTCCGACACCCAGGCGCCGCCGACCACCGAGTCCAGCGCCCCGGCGACGACCACCGAGGAGACGACCGAGTCCACGCCGACGACCTCCGAGGAGGGCGGAGGCGGGTTCCCGATCCCGCTGCCCTCGAACATCCCCACGGAGCTGCCGTCGTGGCCGTCGAACATCCCGACCGAGCTGCCGTCGAACCTGCCCGACCCGGGCGAGATCGGGCAGGACGCGCAGGGCTTCTGGAACTCGATCCAGCAGTGGTGGTCGAGCGTCACGGGCGGCGGGAACTGATCGCGCAGGTGGCGTCCGCTACCCGGGGCGGCGCGCGGCGCGGGCCATCGGGGACCATCGTGGGGAGAGCGCGGGCCGGCACGACCTGACCGGCACGCCCGGTTCGACCTGCGGAGGATCCCCGGTGAGCGCGAGCACGGAGCCGGCGGCGGAACGGTCGCGGCCGGAGAGCACGGTGGACGACGGCGCGAGCGGCACCGACGGCCCGGCCGCGGACACCACGGCCCCGGACACGGCGGCTCCCGGCACGGCGGCCACCGCCGCACCACACCGGGACCGGCGCGCGCTCGCGACCGCACTGACGGTGCTGCTGGTCGCGGTCTGCGGCGGGGTCGCCGTCGCGGCCGCGCTCGGCGACGACGGCTTCTGGCGGCAGGGCGGCCTGCCGGTCCCGGCCGACGGCGTCCGGATCGCCGGGATCCTGGCGCGGGTCGCCGCCGTGGCCGGGATGGCCCTGGCCGCCGGGTCGCTGCTGGTCGCCGGGTTCGTCGCCCCGCCCCAGGCGTCCGGGACCGTGGGGGTGCAGGGCTACCGGGCCCTGCGCCGCGGTGCGCTGGCCGCGCTGCTCGGCGGGCTAGCCGCGATCGCGGCCGGATGGCTGTCGGTCGCCGAGACCACCGGCACCGGGCTCGGGGACCTGGCCGGGGCCGGACCGTTCGGCTGGCTCGCCCCGGCGGCCACCCTGGACGAGCCGATGGGCTGGGCGCTGGCCGGGTTCCTGCTGCTCCTGGTCGCGGCCGGGGCGGCGTTCGTCCTCGGCTGGAAGGCCGCGGCCGCACTGGGCCTGGTGGCGTCGGCGACGGCCGTCATCCCCTCGGCGGTGCACCCGGCGGCCACCGGGATGGCGCACGACTGGAGCGGTGACGGCGTCATGATCCGGTCCGTCGCCGGCGTGGTCTTCCTCGGTGTCGCCGCCGCGCTCGCCGCCTACCGCCTGCACGGTGGCTCGCTGTCCGGGACTCCCGCGCGCCGTGGCCGCGCACTGCTGATCGGCGCCGGAACGCTGTACCTGATCGGGGAGATCGTCTTCCAGGTCGTCACGATCTGGACCGGCCCGCTCACCGGGTCGGCCTACACCCGCACCGTCGCCGGTACGGCGGTGCTGCTGGTACCGCTGGTCATCGGTACCGGACTGCTCGCCCGGGCGCTGGGCAGCGGGTCGGGCGCACGCGGTGCCGGGCGGCTGCTGCCGGTGCTGGCGCTGGCCGGTGGGCTGGTCGCGGCGCTCGGCGTCGCCGGGACCCGGCTGGTGCCGCCGCGTTTCGTGGCCCGTCCCGACACCGCCTTCGAGACCCTGATCGGCTGGAACTTCGAGCAGCCGTTCTCCGCGGTGACGATGCTGGTCGAGTGGCGCTGGAACATCCTGTTCGGCACCGGTGCGCTGCTGCTCGCCGGGCTGTACGCGGCCGGGGTGCGTCGCCTCGCCGGCCGCGGTGTCCGCTGGCCGGTCGGGCGGACCTGGGCCTGGATGCTCGGGTGCGCGGCGCTGCTGTTCTCGACGTCGTCCGGGCTGGGCTACTACTCCCCGGCCATGTTCAGCGTCCACATGATCAGCCACATGTCGCTGAACATGCTCACCCCGATCCTGCTCGCCATGGGTGGCGCGGTGACGCTGGCGCTGCGGGTGCTCCGCCCGGCCGGCCGCGACCAGCAGCCGGGTCCGCGGGAGTGGGTCCTCGCCGCCGTGCACTCGCCCGTCGCGCGGGTGATGACCCACCCGGCGTTCGCCGCGGTGCTGTTCGTGAGCTCGTTCTACATCCTGTACTTCACCCCGCTGTTCGACGTCGCGCTGCGGTTCCACTGGACGCACCAGCTGATGAACCTGCACTTCGTGCTGATCGGCTACCTGTTCTTCTGGCCGCTGATCGGCGTCGACGCGGCACCGCACCGGCTTCCGCACCTGGGCCGGCTGGCGGTGCTGCTCGCGACGATGCCGTTCCACGCGTTCTTCGGGATCGCCGTGATGAGCTCGTCCGACGTGCTGGGCTACAACTTCTACTCCCAGGTCGGGCTGCCGTGGCTGGACCTGCTCGACGACCAGAAGGTCGGCGGCGGGATCGCCTGGGCCACCGGCGAGCTCCCGATGCTGCTGGTGATGGTGACGCTGGTGGTGCAGTGGTCGCGGGCCGACTCCCGGGAGGCGGTCCGCACCGACCGGCAGGCCGAGCGGGACGACGACGCGGACCTGAAGGCCTACAACGAGATGCTGGCCAAGCTGCGCCAGGGCGGCTGACCCGGTCAGTAGGTCGAGCAGGAGACGTGCGCTGAGCCGTACTCGCTGTCGTCGAGCGACTGCGAGGTCCGGGTCGAGACGATGTCGCCGGTCGTGGTGTCGGTGATGGTGCAGGTGATCGAGCCGGGGCCGGAGCTGGACGCCGACAGGTAGGCGGACGGGTAGTCACCGGACGCCTCGACCGTCGTGTTCCACGGCAGCGCCTGGTAGTCGCCGGACATGCTGGACGCCGAGTTGGTGCCGTAGCCGACCATCATCTTCGCGGCGGTGCCGGTGACCTCCAGCCGGTAGCTGACCGGGCCGGCGGCCGCAGGCGACTCGTAGGCCGGCAGCGGGTAGCTCGACGACCCGTACGAGGGCGTCCCGTAGGCGGGTGTCTCGTCGGCGGGGATCTCGGAGGACGGCGCCTCGTAGGACGGTGCGTCGTAAGTGGGTGCCGCGTAGCCGGGAGCCTCGTAGGTCGGCGCGTCCACCGGAGCCGGGGCAGCCGCCTCCGCCTGCGGGACCACGGCCGGCGCCGACGCCGTCGGGACGGTCTGCAGATCTTCGGCCAGCTGGTTCAGGCCGGTGAACACGATGACCATGCCCCAGATGCCGAGCGCGATCGCGAGCGCGGACAGCACGGTTCCCGAGACGGCGGTCTTCAGGTTGGTGGCCGTCCCGCGGCGGGCCCGGGCGAAGCCGACCAGACCCAGGATCGCGCCGACGGCACCGAGCGCGAACGCGATGAACCCGGTGAACGGCACCAGGCCGAACAGCAGCCCGACGACGCCGAGGCACAGCGCGGCGATGCCGAGTCCGTTGCGCGGCGCGGGCGGCGGGACGGGCGCCCAGCCGATCGGCCGGGGTGCGAACCCGGCCGGTGCCCACTGCTGCGGGATGGGCGGGACGGGCGGGGCGGACTGCTGCTCGGCGGCGCGGACGGTCTGGGCGGTGTGGCCCTGCTGCGGGCCCGGCGGAGTGGTCACGCCACGCCTGTCGCTACGCCGAACGGCCCTGTTTCAAAGGGACTGTTCGTATCCCCAATCCTGTGGAGAACGGGTCAGTCGCGAGCCTCGACGTACTGCTCCTCGTCGTTCTCCTGCGATGTCCGGACCGCGCCGAGCGTGCCGTCCGCCCAGCTCGCCGCCCGGCGCAGCCGCAGGCTGTTCGTCACCACCAGGAACGACGACACCGCCATCGCGGCGCCGGCCAGCAGGGGGTTGAGCAGCCCGGCCATCGCGACCGGGATCGCGGCGGTGTTGTAGCCGAACGCCCACCAGAGGTTGCCCCGGATGGTGCTCATCGTGGCCCGCGCGAGCTCGACCGTGGCCGGGAGCACCAGCAGGTCGTCGCGCACCAGGACGATGTCGGCGGCCTCCAGCGCGACGTCCGTACCCGATCCGACGGCGATGCCCAGGTCCGCGGCGGCCAGCGCGGCCGCGTCGTTCACGCCGTCGCCCACCATCGCGACGGTGCGCCCCTGCGCCTGCAGGGCTCGCACGTGGTCGACCTTCTCGTCGGGCAGCGCCCCGGCCACGACCTCGGTGATGCCGCAGGCCCGCGCGACGGCGTGCGCGGCGGCGGGCCGGTCCCCGGTGAGCAGCACCGGCTGCAGTCCCATCGCGACCAGCTCGGCGACCGCGACCGGAGCGGACTCCTTCACCGGGTCGGACAGCGCGATCACCCCGGCCAGGGTGTCGTGGCCGGCCTCGCGGACGTGCACGGCGATCACCGTGTTGCCGGCTGCCTCCCACTCCGCGATCCGCTCGGTGAGCGGGCCGGTGTGCTCCGGCGGGCGGCCGACCGTCACCGCGACGCCGTCGACGGTGCCGCGGGCGCCGAGGCCGGGCAGGGCCACGAAGTCCTCGACCGGAGGCACCGTCAGCCCGGTGGCGCGGGCGTGGCCGCGGATCGCCTCGGCGATGGAGTGTTCGGACCCGGCCTCGACGGCGGCGGCGCGAGCGAGCAGCAGGTCCGGGTCGAGGCCGTCGGTCACGGCGACGTCCGCGACCCGCATCCGCCCGGTCGTCAGCGTCCCGGTCTTGTCGAGCACGACGACGTCGGCGGCCCGGGTGGTCTCCAGCGCCCGGTAGCCCTTCACGAAGATGCCCAGCTCGGCGCCGCGGCCGGTGGCGACCATCAGCGCGGTCGGCGTCGCGAGCCCCAGTGCACACGGGCAGGCGATGATCACGACGGCGATGGCGGGCCCGATCGAGCCGGCCCACCCGGCCCCGGCGAGCAGCCAGCCGAGCAGGGTGAGCACGGCCAGGCCCAGCACGATCGGGACGAACACCGACGACACCCGGTCGACGAGGCGCTGGGTGGCGGACTTCTCGATCTGCGCCCGCTCGACGGCGGCGATCATCCGGGCCAGCCGGGTGTCCGCACCGACCTGCTCGGCGACCACGACCAGCCGCCCGCCGGACGGGATGGTGCCCCCGGTGACCTTCTCCCCCGGCCCGACCTCGACCGGGACCGGTTCGCCGGTCATCGCGCTGGTGTCGACCGCCGCGCGCCCGGTCTCGACGACGCCGTCGGCGGCGATCCGCTCGCCGGGCCGCACCACGAAGCTGTCGCCGGCCCGCAGCCGTCCCACCGGGATCCGCTGTTCCGTCCCGTCGGTGACGACCGTCACCTCGTCGCTCTCCAGCGCGGCCAGCGAGCGCATCACCCGGCCCGCGGTACGCCGGGCGCGGGCCTCGAAGTAGCGCCCGGCCAGCACGAACGTCGTGACGCCTGCCGCGACCTCGAGGTAGAGCGGGCCGGAGGGGTGGAGCACGGCGTCCCAGCCGGTGAGCGCGGAGCGGGAGTCGAGCAGCGCCATCTCACCCAGTGACCAGGCCGACGCCGAGATCACACCGAGCGAGACCAGCGTGTCCATCGAGGTGGTGCCGTGGCGCAGGTTCACGAACGCGGTGCGGTGGAACGGCCACGCCGCCCAGACCACGACCGGCAGCGCCAGCGCGACGACGACCCACTGCCAGCCGGGGAACCGCAGCGTCGGGACCAGCGACATCGCCAGCGAGAGGTCCGCCAGCGGGATGAACAGGATGAGCGCGACGGCCATCCGCCGCCGCAGCCGCTTCAGGGCGGTGTCGTCCTCGGTCGCCGCGTCGCCGGTGTCGGCGGACGCGCGCACCTCGGTGGCCCCGTAGCCGGCCTTGCGCACCGTCTCGACCAGCGCGGTGACCGGGGTGTCGCCCGGGTACTCGACGACCGCGCGCTCGGTGGCCAGGTTCACGGTCGCCCGGACCCCGTCGAGCTTGCCGAGCTTGCGCTCGACGCGGCCGACACAGGCGGCGCAGGTCATCCCGTCGATACGCAACTCGACCGTACGGACGTCCGTCTCCGTACCGGTACGGTCCGCGGCGCTGTCGATGCTCACGCCTCCATGGTTCTACACGAGGTCAAACGTCGCCGCACCGGCCGTTGGATACCCCGGAGCGCCGCCGAAGGCAAGGGGCCAGTACAACAGAGACGTGACAACCACCCCGAGGAGGACCCGATGATGGCCGGTAAGAGGAAGGCGCCGACGAAGAACCCGCTCACCTCCAAGCAGGGGCCCTCCCAGGCGACGATCATCGGCATCATCGTCGTGATCGCCTTCGGCGCGCTCGTCGGTCTCGGGGTGTACTGGAACAACAGCACCTCCAGCACGCTCGTGCCCCCGAACGCGACAGCCGCGGGCATCCCGACGGGCAACACCGCCGCACCGAAGACGGTCGACGTCTACCTCGACTTCATGTGTCCGCACTGCAAGACGTTCGAGGAGATGGTCGGCCCCACCCTGGAGCAGCTCCGTGACTCCGGAGAGGCTCAGGTCGTCTACCACCCGGTCACCTTCCTGGACCGGGCGTCGAGCACTCAGTTCTCGACGCGTGCCTCAGCGGCAGCCGGCTGCGCCGCGGCGGCGAACGTATTCCCGCAGTTCGAAAAGCTGCTGTACGCGAACCAGCCCACCGAGGGCGGTGCTGGCCTCCCGAATCAGCAGCTAGTGGCACTGGGCCAGCAGGCCGGCGCTGGTGGCGACTTCGCGCAGTGCGTCGAGGACCAACGGTACGCCCCGTGGAGCCAAGGCGTCACCCAACAGGCAATGCAGGCCGGTGTCTCCGGGACCCCGACCGTCAAGGTGAACGGGCAGGACGTCGAGGCCAGCCCGCAGGCGATCCAGCAGGCAGTCGCCGCCGGCTGACAACCGACCCCTGAGACTGAGGTGGCGCACCCACGAATGTGGGGGCGCCACCTCAGATCTCGCCAGTCCTGCGAGTGAATGGGCGCAAGCTAGACGATCTTCCAGGTCACATTTCCCCAGGCCCCACCGAACGTGTCGCACCGCACCGGCCGTTGAATGCTTGCTCCTGGCTCACGGTAAACATGAGTGAACATGAAATTGCTGGTAGTGGGACAGGTCACCTCGTACTGGACGGTGCCCGACCCGACGCAGCTGTGCACGACGCTCGCGCCGCCGGGGGCGTTGTAGTCAACGAATGCGCGCCCACAGGTCAGGCCTGCGGCGTGCGCTCCAGGGGCGGCAGCCGTCTGCACCCCCGCGAGCGAGAGAATCGCTACCAGCAACGCTGACATGAACCAGGACTTCTTCATGCCGGCTTCCAGGAAATCGTGGTTATGTACGAATCGCCTGCTGGGTCCATCGCTATCGGCTTTCGAATCGACTGGCCGGGTGCGGGAAAATAGTGGCTCATCTGAAAGCTCGGCAGGCCAAGTCGACCGATCGTATAGACGACTGTCCCCTGCCCGGTACAGGAATGCACGATGAATCCGCTGGTGCGAACAGCGTTCAGTTCAAGACCCGCGCCTCCACACTCGAGGGAGGCAGCATACGCGGTGCCGCTTATCGGCATCACCCCCAGAAGTGCCGCTGCAACAAGAGCGGGTACGCCAAGAAGTTTTATCGAACATCTAATCACAAACAGATCGTGACGCCTTGACCGACCTCTTCTCAATGACTCAGACAAACTTGCTCAGCTTTCCACTCGATCGAGTGTGATGTTTGGCATCGTGAGCGCGTACGGTGACTGACGACGCCCTGTTCGGGGCTTGCGCATGAGGGACCGGTCGGCGATCCCTGCTGCGGTAGCGGTGCGATGCCCGTGCGACTGAGTGCTGCGGTAGCACTGGCGCGTCTGCCCCACTGCGCCACTTGGCTACATGGGGCGTCGACTGGCTTGCAGCCGTCCACGGGACCTGCGTGCGGCAAACCCGATTCGTCCGGATCTGCTTGTACTGAGCAGTATGCTCTCCATGGGGCTGTTGGCGAGGAGGGCACATGACCGTGGCGCACGGCCCGGTCGTCATCCGGCGGCGCCTCGGGCACGTCCTCAAGCAGCTGCGCGTCGGCCGGGGCAAGCAGCTGTCGGAGATCGCCAAGCTGCTCGAGGTCTCCCCCTCGAAGCTGAGCCGGATCGAGACCGGCCACGTCGAGCCGAAGTTCCGTGACGTCCGGAGCCTGCTCGATCTCTACGAGGCCGGCACCGAGGTACAGGACCAGGTCCTGAACTGGGCCAACGAGGCGAAGTCCCCGGGGTGGTGGCAACCGTTCTCGGTCCGGGTCACGGTCGATCTGGACCTCTACATCTCACTCGAGTCCGAGGCGCGGTCCGTCCTGATCCACAGCACGCCGATCAGCGGCCTGCTGCAGACCGAGCAGTACGCCCGCGAGATGCTGCGCGGCGCGTATCCCGACATGACCGAGGAGGAGGTCACGACGCTGGTCGACCTCCGGATGGGACGCCAGCGCGTCGTCGCCCCGGACCGCTCCGACTCCCGGCCGCTCGATCTGCACGCCGTCCTGGACGAGTCCGCGTTGCACCGGATACCCGGCAGCCCAGCGACGATGCGCGACCAGCTCCGCGAGCTGGTCACCCGGTCGCGCCAACCGAACATCGTGGTGCAGATCCTGCCCTTCTCCGCGGGTTACACGAGCGTCACCAGCACGTTCGCCATCTTCGAGCCCCTGTCGGACCAGGACTGGACGGTCGTCAACGTCGAGGGCACCGGGCTCGACACCTACTTCGACACACCGGCCGAGGTGCAGAGGTACCGAGCCTTCTGGGACGACGTGCTCGCGAGCTCTCTGGATCCCGAGGCCTCGCGCGCGTACATCGAGAACCTCATCGACCGGAGCTGACGAGCCCCATCGGGTGACGAGGGACGCCTTTCGGCGCATCGATCACCTCGCCAGGCGCACCGGCGGCCGCTCGCAGGTGGCTGGTTTGGCCTGGTGATCCGCGCGCTCTAGCTTCACGGCTCGTGACTCCCCTTACGGTCGTGCCCGCGGATCGACACCCGGGCAGCGTCGAGTTCCGGATCAGCTCCTACTGCCATCAGGGCGGCTGCGTCGCCGTCGGCACCGACCGGGACGAGGTCGTCGTCCGCTCGAGCCGTATCCCGGACAGCCCGGTTCTCCGCTTCACGGCCGAGGAGTGGGACGCGTTCGTGGCGGGCGTCCGCAACGGCGAGTTCGACCGGGCGGCGCTCCAGGCCTGATCGACGCCACCCGGCTCACGCCTCGGCGGCCAGCTCCGACTGCGCGGCGGGGGCCCGGTTCTCCGCCCGCCGGATGAGCACGATGCCCGCCAGGATCAGCAGGCCGCCGAACAGCTGGATCGCGCTCGGCGTCTGGGCGAGCAACAGCCACGCGGCGATCACCCCGAACATCACCTCGGAGAGGCCGACGAAGGAGGCGATCCGGGTGTCGAGCAGCCGGATCCCGATGATGCCCGTGACGTAGGCCAGCGCGGTCGCCAGCACGACCAGCATCACGAGCATCAGCGGCCAGCCGACCTCGACCCCGGCCAGCGTCCCGGTCGGCGCGCCCACCTCCCAGGGGGTGATCCCGGTCAGCCCGGTCACGGTCAGCGCCACCGCCCCGACGAGCATCGCACCGGAGAGCATCAGCATCGGGGGGACGCCGCCCTCCTCGCCACCGCCGGGCAGCAGGAAGTACACGCAGACGCAGACCGCCGAGGCGATGCCCCACAGGATGCCGGCGACGTCGACCTGCTGCGGGCCGAACGGATCGACGACGAACACCAGCCCGGCCAGCGACACCACGCAGCCGAGCAGCGTGATCGCGGCCGGCGTCCGCCGGGTTCGCAGCCAGGTCCAGCCGACCAGCAGCACCGGCGCGAGGAACTCCAGCAGCAGTGCCACCCCCACCGTGAGGTGCTGCAGCGCCTGGAAGAAGCACAGCTGGACGCCGGCGACCGCGGCCAGTCCGTAGATCAGGATCTTCCGGACGTTCGGGCCGGTCAGCGGATGCCGGCGCAGCATCACGACCAGCACCGGCAGCAGCAGCACCGCCGTGCCGGCGATGCGCAGCAACGTGGTCAGGCCGGGTGACCAGCCGGCCTCCAGGAACGCGGAGCCGAGCGGTCCGGAGAACCCGTACCCGGCCGCCGAGACCAGCGCCAACGCGAGCCCACGCACCATGCGCTGCTGCGCCGACCCTGATGTCACGACCGAAGTACTCATAGACTCCTGACAGTAGGAACCGATGAGTCAGGGGTCAACATGGAATTCGCCCATGACACGCAGGTCGTGCTGGCGGCAGCCGCCTCGCTGGTGAACACGACGCTCTCCGAGCCCGACGCCCTCGCCGACGCCGCGGGCTTCGAAGCCTGGATGGACGCGCAGCCCTACACCGGCGACCGCGCGCACACCGACGACGAACGCACCGCGGTCCGCGCACTCCGCGACCGGCTCGTAGCGCTGTGGCCGGCCGGTGCCGGGGCCGAGTGTCCCGACCGGGACCGCACCGTCGAACTGGTCAACACGATCCTCGACGAGACCGACGCCCGCCCCCACCTGGCCCGCCACGACGGCTGGGACTGGCACCTGCACGTCACGCCGCGCAACGCCCCGCTGGCCGACCGGATGGGAGCCGAGATCGCGATGGCGGTCGCCGATCTCGTCCGCGTCGACGACCTGTCCCGGCTGCGCCGGTGTGCGGGCGAGGACTGCGACGCCGTCCTCGTCGACCTGTCACGCAATCGTTCGAAGCGGTTCTGCGACACCGGCAACTGCGCGAACCGGGCCCACGTCGCCGCCTACCGCGCCCGCCGGGCGAGCCGCACGTGAGTGGCGCCGCTCAGGAGTTCCGAAGGTGCTCCTCGATGAGCGCGTTGACCTCGTCCGGGCGCTCGTAGCTCAGCAGGTGCGCGGAGTCCGCGACCTCGGCGTAGCGCGCACCGGCGATGCCCGTGGCGATCTCGCGGACCACCAACGGCGGCGTGGCGGGGTCGTCGGCGCCGGCCACGACCAGCGTGGGCACCGACACCGCGGGCAGCTCGGCCCGGATGTCGAAGTCGCCGACCGCGCTGGTGCAGGCCGCGTACCCCTCCGGCTTCGTGGCGCGCAGCATGTCCAGCAGCCGCTTCTCGCCCTCGGGGTTGCGGCGGGCCCAGTCCTCGACGTACCAGGTGCCCGGGCGGGAGGCGACCATCTCCCCGGTGCCGTTCGCACGCACGGCCGCCGCGCGCTGTGGCCACGCGTGCGGGTTCGGGAACCGCGCCGCCGTCGCGAGCAGCGCGATGCTCCGCACCCGCTCGCCGCCGTATGCGCCGAGCCACTGCCCGATCGCCCCGCCGATCGAGACACCGACGTAGTGGAAGTCGGTGACCCCGGCGGCGTCGGCCGCGGCCAGTGCCCCGCGTGCCAGGTCCTCGATCGTCAGGTCGCCGGTCGCGTCGGGCGAACCACCGTGACCCGGCAGGTCGAACCGCACGCAGCGGTAGCGGTCCGCGAGCGCGTCCACCTGCGGGTCGAACAGGTGCAGGTCGGTACCCAGGGACGGCCCGAAGAGGATGGCCGGGGCATCGGCGGGGCCGTCGACGACGTGGTGCAGATCGAGTGCCATGCCTCCATCCTGCCTCGGTGCGCCCGTCCGACCGCGGAGAGGAGTGCGGAGCGCGATCCGGATTCGTAAGGTCTCCGATCAGGCATCCGCCACTGAAGTGACCTGCAGGGAGGACCACCCCATGGCCGAGCTCGAGACGTTCCGGATGCTGATCGCCGGTGAGCAGGTCGACGCCGCCTCCGGCGCCACCTTCGAGACGCAGAACCCCTACACCGGCCGGCCGTGGGCGACGGTGCCCGACTGCGGGCCCGCCGACGTCGACGCCGCCGTCGGGGCCGCCCGGGCCGCGCTGGACGGCGAGTGGGGGTCGATGACCGCGTTCGCCCGCGCGGCGTGCCTGCGCAGGCTCGGTGACCTCGTCGCCGAGAACGCCGAGGCGCTGGCCCGCACGGAGGTGAACGACTCCGGCAAGCTCTACCGGGAGATGATCGGCCAGCTGAACGCCCTGGGCGGCTGGTACAGCTACTTCGCCGGCGTCGCGACGACGATCGAGGGCCGTCAGATCCCCTCGCCGAACCCGAACTACCTGGTCTACACGCGCCGGGAGCCGGTCGGCGTGGTCGCCGCCATCACGCCGTGGAACTCGCCGCTGCTGCTGATGACCTGGAAGCTCGCGCCCGCGCTGGCGGCCGGCTGCACGGTCGTGATCAAGCCGTCGGAGCACTCGCCGGCGTCCACACTGCGCTTCGCCGAGCTGGCCGAGAAGGCCGGAATCCCGGCCGGGGTGGTGAACGTCGTGTCCACGAACGACCGGGACACCGCCGCGCACCTGGCCGGGCACCCGGGCGTCGACAAGGTCGCCTTCACCGGCTCGACGGCGACCGGCCGCGCGATCGCGAAGGCGGCGGCGGAGAACCTCAACAAGGTCACCCTGGAGCTGGGTGGGAAGTCCCCGCAGGTCGTCTTCGACGACGCCGACCTGGAGGCCGCCGCGAACGGGATCATCGCCGGCGTCTTCGCCGCGACCGGTCAGACCTGCATGGCCGGCTCACGGCTGATCGTGCACGCCGACGTGCACGACGAGCTGGTCCGGCTGGTCGCCGAGCGTGCGGCGAAGATCAGGCTCGGCGACCCGAACGCCGAGGACACCGAGATGGGCCCCGTCGCGAACGGGCCCCAGTACGAGAAGGTCCTCGGCTTCCTGGACACGGCGCGCGCGGAGGGCAACACGATCGCCTACGGCGGCGCCGCGGAGGACGGCCTCGGTGGGTACTTCGTGCAGCCGACCGTCATCACCGGCGTGACGCGGGAGTCCACCGTGTACCGGGAGGAGGTCTTCGGCCCGGTCCTCGCCGCGCTGACCTTCACCGACGAGGACGAGGCGGTGAAGCTCGCCAACGACACCCCGTACGGCCTCGCCGGTGCGGTGTGGACGAAGGACGTACACCGCGCGCACCGGGTAGCCGGGCGGATCCGGGCCGGGTCGGTGTGGATCAACGCCTACCGGGTGGTCGCGCCCAACGTGCCGTTCGGCGGGTTCGGGCACTCCGGCCTCGGCCGGGAGAACGGCCTGCACGCGGTCGACGACTACCTGGAGGAGAAGGCCATCTGGGTGGAGCTCTCCGGCGGCACCCGCGATCCGTTCACGCTCGGGTAGGTGGTCGGGTGGCACCGCGAGGGGCCCGGGTCGAGGACGTCCACGACCTGGCGGCCGGGATGTCGCACGTCACGGTCGAGTACGGGTCCCGCGGCAATCCCGTCTACCAGGTCGGGCGGAAGTCGTTCGTCTTCTTCCGGACGCCGCGTCCGGACGCCACGGACCCGGAGACCGGGGAGCGCTACCCGGACGTGATCGTGTTCTGGGTGGAGTCCGAGACCGACAAGCTCGCCCTCGTGCAGGACCCGCACACGCCGTGCTTCACCACCGCGCACTTCGACGGCCACCCGTCGGTACTGCTGCGCGCGAGCCGGATCGGCGAGCTCTCCCGAGCCGAGCTGGCCGAGATCGTGCAGGACGCGTGGCTCGCCCAGGCATCGAACCGGCGGCGGACGGCGTGGCTGGCCGAGCACGGCATCGACGGGCCGTAGGGCTCAGCCGGTCTCCTCCCAGCCGAGACGTTCGAGCCAGCTCTCGCCCCGGTCGGCCCGGCGTGGCGCCGGGACGGTGACGTACTGCTCGGTCTCGGTGGGGGTGTCCGGGGTGGCGGTCATGGCGAACCTCCAGGGGTCGTGACGTCCCGCCGTGCCCGGGGCCGAGGGGCCCGGGCACGGCGGCCTGCCGGCTCCACGGTCGTGACGGCGTCGCCTCGAGGTGTGTCCGGCGGCGGGGAGCATCGCCGGACAACGGGGACGTCGTCGCATGCGGGCCGGAGGTAGGGGGAGCGCGCAGCACTGCGACGTGCACGGACCGTACGAGCTGAACGGCGAGGAGGCTCACGTCTGAGACCGTCTACCCGCCGGGCGCGACCGCCGGGACGGTGAGCGGGAAAGCGTTCGGCCATCCGGGTGGCCCTGTGCCCCTGAACGCCCGTCCGGTTCTCAGCGCTCACGCGAGCACGATGCGGTCGCCCTCGACCCGCACCGGGCGCTCCTGGAGCGGGGCCTTCGCCGGCCCGTCCAGCGGGGCACCGTCAGCGGCGCCGAAGACACTGCCGTGGCACGGGCAGGAGATGCCGGAGTCGGTGACCTGGTCGACCAGGCAGCCGGCGTGCGGGCAGGTGGCGTCGAACCCGACGAACGTGCCTGGCTGCGGCTGGGTGACGACGACGCCCTCGCCGGAGAACACCCGGCCACCGCCGACCGGGATGTCGGCCGTGGCGGCCAGGCCCTGCTGGGCCGACTGCGGTTGCGCCGCGGGGACGGCGGGCTCGCTCGCCGGGGCCGGCGCGGGATCCGGAGCCGGTGCGGGGCCGGTGGCCGCCGGTGCCGCCGTGTCGCGGGGCGTTCCGTAGGTGGCGCACCCCGCGGCGCAGCAGGCCGCCACAGCGGTGCCCGCGCCGGTCAGCAACCGGCGCCGGGTGATCGGGGACATGGGGTCTCCTGGGTCGTCGGTCGTCGGTCGTCTCGTCGGTTCGGTCGTCGGTCGTCTCGGTCGTCTCGGTCGTCGGCTATCGGCCCGAGGTCAGAGGGTCAGGCCGTTGCCGGTGAAGAACCACAGCGCCGAGGTCAGCCAGATGCCGGCGAGGACCACGAGCAGCAGTCCCCCGGCGACGGCGAGCACCCAGCCGGGCACACCGGGACGCCGCAGGAGCAGCATCTTCGTGACGAACGCGCCGTAGAACAGGCAGCCCAGCGCCGAGTGCAGCAGGGCCGACGTCGTCGCTCCGGACCAGCCGAAGGCGTACAGGCACTGCACCGCGACCGGGACGGTCACCAGGACAGCGGCCCGCCCCGACCAGCGGTGCACGACGGCCGTCATCGGGTCGGCCGTGCCGCGGTGCAGCATCCGCCCGCTGACGCCCTGGACGATCGCGAGCAGCAGCGCGAGCGAGCCGAGCCAGGCCTTCGCGGCGGACCCGCTGGAGAAACCTGCCAGGTTGACCGCGACGCCCGTGCCCTCGTGCTGGCGGGCCCAGACCCCGAGTGCCACGGCGACCAGCGACCCGATGACGACCGGGATCAGCACGGCACGGAGCCGGAGCGCACCGCCGGGATCGTCCGGCGGGAGGGCCGCAGCACTCTCGCCGTGTTCCCGGGGCGGGCGGCCGCTCCCGGTACGGCGGGCCGGTCGGCGCGGCGCGGCCTCGGCTGCTTCGTGCTCGCCCGTCCAGGTACGCGCATCGGCGCGGCCGGGGCCGGCCGACCTGCCGCGGAAGCCGCGTCGAGCAGGAGCGTCCCCGGGGTCGGGGTCGTCGGTGTCCCAGGGCTCGGCCGGTTCCCACGGTGCGGCGGGTTCCCACGGCGCGGCGGGTTCCCACGGCGCGGCGGGTTCCCACGGAGCGGCCGCTCGGCCGCGGGGGCCCCACGGCTCGGGCCCGTCGTCCGGCTCGAGTCCGTTCCGCGGAACGCGCGCGCCCCACCGGGGAGCGGCGTCCGGGGCGTCGGTCGCGTTCCGCGGAACGCGACCGGCCCACTCCTCCCCTGGCGTTCCCGGCTCCATCGGAGCCATCGCGTTCCGCGGAACGCGACCGGCCCACTCCTCACCGGGCTCCTCCGGATCCATCGCGTTCCGCGGAACGCGGGTGGCCTCCCACTCGTCAGCGGCATCGCGTGGGTCCGTCAGGTTCCGCGGAACACGGCCGCCCCACCCTTCAGCGGCGTCATCCGGGTCCGGGGCGTTCCGCGGAACGCGCGCGCCCCACCGGGCGGCGGCGCCAGGGGCATCGGTCGCGTTCCGCGGAACGCGACCGGCCCACTCCTCGCCGGGCTCACCCGGATCCATCGCGTTCCGCGGAACGCGGCCGGCCCACTCCTCACCGGACTCCCCCGGCTCTATCGCGTCCCGCGGAACGCGGTTGGACTCCCACACGTCGGCGGCGTCCCCTGATGCTGCCGGGTTCCGCGGAACGTGGCTGGCCCGTCCGTCATCACCCGGGTACGGCGCGTTCCGCGGAACGCAGTCGTCCCGACCCTCAGCGGCATCGCCCGGCCCTGGGACGTTCCGCGGAACGCGACCGCCCCAATCCTCAGCCGCCTCACTCGGGCCTGGCGCGTTCCGCGGAACGCGACCATCCCAACCCTCGGCAGCGTCATCCGCGCCCGGAGCGTTCCGCGGAACGCGCTCGCCTCGAGGATCAGGGGCGTCCCGCAGGTCGGGGGCGCCTCGCTGGTCGGGGGCATCCCACCGTCCAGGAGGTGCGAACAGGTCACCCGCGACGGCCGCACGCCGCCGCTCGGCGGTGCCCGACCAGCGGTCGGCGATCTCGGGCGCGGGGGCGTCCCAGCCGTCGTCGGGGTCTTGGTCAGGGTCTTGGTCGGGGCCAGGGGCGGGGGCGGCAGCGCGGCGCAGGCGGTGCCGGGCGTCCCGGGCGGACCGGCGGCCGCGGCGGACCGCGCGGTTTCCTCCCGTGGCGGAGGGTTCGGGTTCGAGCCAGGTGCGCTCGTCGGGCGGGGTGCCGTCCTCGGGACCGGCCCGGCCGGTGTGGCCGGCCGGGGCCGGGCGCCCGACCCACCCGCCGCTGTGGTCGGGGCGCCGGGGCGACGGGACGGCCGCGGCCGGGACCGGCGGGAAGCCGAACGGGTCGGTGGTCTCGCGGTCGGCGTGCCGAGCGCGGGGACTCATCAGTAGCCACCCCCGTAGCCGCCGGACCCACCGTAGGAGCCTGAGCCGCCGGACGAGGTGTCCGCAGGCGGGGCTGCGGGCGCGGCCGGTGCATCGGGGGCCGCCGGGGCGGCGGGGGTATCAGCAGCGGGGTTGTCGGCAGCCGAGGTGTCAGCAGCCGATGTGTCAGCAGCCGATGTGTCAGCAGCCGGGGCGGACGCTCCGCTGTCGGCCGGGGCACGGTTCGCCGTGAAGTCCCAGCTCTTCCCGCCGGTCGACGCGGTGCCGGTGGCGGCCCCGTCCTGCACGGTGTATTCGACCCAGCTGCCGTCATCAGCGGTGAGGCGGGTCGGGCCGTTCTGCGCGACGGCGCCCTTCGTCCACGACTCGATCGCCTCGCCGTCACAGACGTAGGCCTTCGCGTTGCCGTTCTCCACCCAGATGTCCACGGTCACCGCACCGTTCGTCGATCGCCCCTTGTAGACGACCTTCTCCGCGGGCGCGGCAGGAGCCGGTGCGGCGGCGGGTGCCGGAAGGGGCGAGCCCAGTGCCAGTGCACCGGTGGCCTGCTCGACGGCCTGCGGCTCCGGGTCGCCGGTGAGGACGACGTTCGCCGTCGCCACGCCGGCCGCGATCGCGCCGACGGCGGCCAGGGTCAGTGCCGGTCCGGTGATCCGCATGTCAGCCCACCTCGATCCGGACGGAGTCGACCGCCGGCGTCTGGTTGGCCCGCTGCATCATCGGCGTGCGGTGCGAGCCGTCACCGGCCCACGACGTGCACTGCAGCTCGCCCGCCTGCTCGACTCCGGGGACCTGGATCGTGACGCTGTCCGGGGTGCTGCCCCCGCCGCCGTCCTCGGTGGCCTCGAAGAACAGCGGGTCCGGTGCGGAGTCCGGAGCCTCGTCGGAGTTGGCCAGTGCCCGGCACGCGGTGTGGAAGTGACCGCGCTGCAGGCCCTCACCGTTCAGCAGCGACGACTCGACGTAGTAGCCGCCCTGAGCCGCTCCCAGGAACCGGTCGCGGACCAGGTTGCGGGTGCTGACGGTGATCGAGAAGTCCTGACCGGCGGCGACCTGCTCGGGCGCGTCGGTGATCAGCAGCGAGGGGCTGCGCTCGGCGTCGGCGACCTCGCCGAACGACGTCGACACGCAGCGCGGGGCCTTCTGGAAACCGTCGTGCGGCTGGAGCTCGCTGCCGGTGCAGTCGGAGGCGAGGACGTCGAGTGCCGCCGCGGCGGCCTGGTCCGGGCCGTCGTTGGCGCCGGCGGCGTCGTCCCCACCGGGACCGTCGCCGTCACCGTCGCCACCCTGCGCCGGCGCCTGTGCCGGGTCGTCCTGCGCCGAACCGTCCTGGGCCGGGGCGCCCTGGGCCGGGGCGCCCTGGGCCGGGGCGCCCTGGGCGGGAGCGTCCTGCCCCGAGGCGCCCTGGGCCGCGGCGTCCTGGTCGCCGGTGCCCTCCGCGCCGGAGCCGCCGTCCCCGGCGTCGTCGGCGTCGGGCTGCTGCGCCGCCGCGGACGACGACGAGTGGTCGTGTCCGGCGCCCGCGCCGGTTCCGGTGACCCCGGATCCGGTGCCGGACTCGGCGACGTTCTCCGCGGCCGGGTTCTCCCCGTCCGCGGTCGCTGCTCCGGCGGCGTAGGCGGCCGGGCCCGCTACGAGCAGGCAGGCGACGAAGGTGGCAGCCGCGGTCATCCGGCGGCGGCTGGCGGTGGTTGGTCTCATCGGTGACGGCTCCTCGGTGCGGTCCGCGCGTGGCGCGCGCCGTTGGGTCGGGATGTGGGCCGGTGGTGCCCGGTCGGGGGCTCCGCGGCCTCGCGGCCGGACGGGGGGCCGTCCGGTTCGGGGTCGGGCAGGTGGTCCGGGGTCGTGGTCCCGAACAGGTCCGGTGGCCGGTCGTGGGGTCCGTCCCGGTCGTGCCGATCGAAGGCCGGGCGACGGCTGTCGTCGTCCGGACGCGACGGGGGCGGCGGCGCGTGCGCGAGCTCGTCCCACGGGTCGGGCGGCCCGACCGGCAGCACCGCCCGTGGCGGGGGGCCGGTGTCGTCGCGGGGCCGGCGCGGCCGCGGGATCAGCCCGGTGGCCGCCGGCAGCAGCCCGGGGAGGATCGCGCCGGGACGGCCGCGCCGGTACAGCGTCATCAGCAGGCCGCCCGCAGCGAGCAGCGCCACCCCGACCACGAGGGCCGGGACGATCAGGTCGGACATGCTGCGCGCCGGCGCCGGGTCGGGCGGGGCGGGCAGGGCGGCGTAGTCGACCAGCCCGGTGGACTCCAGGTAGCCGACGTGCCGGGTGACGTAGGTGTCGGCCTCGGCCGCGAACCGGCGCATCAGTTCGTTGCGGGTGCCCACCCGCACATCGGTGATCACGGGCAGGACGGAGCCGTGCGCCGATCGCAGGATCTGCACGAACTGCCGGTCGTAGTCGGTTCCCGACCGCGCGGTCAGGTCGTTCATCCAGCCGATCTGCTGGTCGCTGGGCCGGCTGGGCAGCTGGACACCGAGCTGTTCGGCGGTGGTGCGGACGAGCTCGTCCAGGTCGTGGTGCTCCACCCCGATCTTGCCTGCGACCTCGCGCACGGCCGGTGAGCTGGCCTGCTGCTCGCCCTGCTCCCCGGTCGGGGCCTCCCAGAGCCCGGCGAGGCGGACCTTCTCCAGCAGGTCACGATCGGCGGGGCCGAGCGGCCCCCATCGGGTCTGGGTCCATCCCTGGGCGGCCGCGGTCGGCACGGACGTCCAGGACTGGGCCAGCGCGACGACCACGACCGCGGCGAGCGCAGCGAGGATCGACCAGCGCAGCGGGCCGGGGATCCGGCGGGACATGGCGTATCTCCTCGAGAACGTGGGTCAGACCTGGGCGAACTGCTCGGTGTGCACCCGGTCGTCCGGGACGCCGAGCGCGCCGAGGGTGTCCAGGACGTCGGTGACCAGCTGCGGACGCCCGCAGATGAAGTAGTCGAGCCGGCGGGCCGGCTCCTCCAGGTCGGTCAGGACGGCGGCCAGCAGCGCCGTGTCGATCGGCCCGGTGGCGCCGCCCCAGTTCGGGGCCGGACGCCGCAGCACCTCGGTGACCTGCAGGTCCAGGCAGGTGCGCAGGTGCGCCAGCTCGGCCCGGAACAGCAGGTCGGCGCGGTCGCGGGCGTGCACGACGAGCCGGTACGGGCGCCGGTCGCCCCGGTCGGCGGCGGTGCGGAGCATGCTCATCATCGGCGTGATCCCGACCCCGCCCGCGATCAGCACGAGCCCGGTCGACGGCACGGCGTCCGGGGTGAACGAGCCGTACGGGCCGTCCACCCACACCGGGTCGCCCCGCTGCAGCTCGCGCAGCCGGGAGGCGAAGTCGCCGGTGTGCCGGACGGTGAACTCGACCCGCCCGCCGTCGGCCGCGGACGACGCGATGGTGAACGGGTGCTCCTCCACCGACATCTGCTCCAGCCGCAGCCAGGCGAACTGGCCGGGCCGGAACCACGGTCCGGCGTGCCGGCCGCGCCGGGCCAGCACCAGGGTGGACACGGTCGGGCTCTCCGGGCGCACGACGTGCACCCGGAACTCACCGGCTCCGGCCCGGGCGCCCCAGCGCAGGACGAGCACCGCGATCAGCAGCAGCCCGAGCCCGGTCAGCACCGGACCCATGACGGCGTCGGTGACCAGGTTGTTCAGCCAGAACACGTGCAGCGCGGACGCCCCGACCACCAGCGCGGCCAGGCTCAGGTGCACCCAGCGCCACACCTCGTGGGTGCCGGAGCGCACCCCGCGCACCGCCAGCGCGAGCAGGACCCCGATCGCGACGGTGGCGGCGGTGGCGGCCTGGCCACGCCCGGGCGCGGCGAGCGGGACGAGCAGCCCGACCCGTTCGGGCTGGTCGGCGACCACGAACGCCAGGTGCAACGCCACCAGCGCACCGGCCAGCAGGCCGAGCCGGCGGTGCAGCCCCAGCAGAGTCTCCAGCCCGAGCGCACCGGACAGCCCGCGTACCCGGGACGGGAGCACCGCGACGATCACCATCGCGGACAGCGCCAGCAGCCCGGTCAGCACCGACATCTGGTGCAGCAGCGGCTGCGGACCGGTGCGGAGCATCCAGATCACCGACGGCCCGACCAGGACGGCGACCAGCACCGATCCCCAGACCAGGCGGGCACGGCGGTGCACCAGCCAGGCGTCGGTGGGCGGCGGGTCGTCCCGGCGGACGGGTGCGGTGACCGGATGCGGGGCCGGGCGGCTCACAGGTCGCCGGGCGCGCGCCCGGCGGTGGTCACGGCCTGCAGCCGGCCCGGGTGCGCGGTACGGGACCGGGACGGTCGGATCGGCGCGACGCGGGGTCGCACCGGACGGGGATGCGCGGTGCGCGCTACGGTCACACGGACGTCGGGAGCGCGTCCGGGCAGCACAGGGCCTCGACGGGTCATCGGGTCACTTCCGGTTCGGGGAGCGGCCGGGCGGGGGTTCCCGGCCACCGCCGCGGCTCGAGGGGGAGCGGGCCGCTCGCGGTGCCACGACCATAGGAAGCGCAGCCGAGATCAGGTTGCCTTCCTGAGAGGGGTCACCGCCCTCCGGCGGCGCGAGACGGCCGAACGGCACGTGATCACTCCGGTCGGAGTACATACGTCCGTCCATCCGCGCCGAACACTCTCAGGCACCGACCGCTCACCGCCCGGGGCCGCGACGAGCGCACGCCGAGCCGCCGCCCGGCATCCCGCTAACGGGCGCGCACGCGAAAAGCGGGCGGTGACCCGTAGGCCTGCGGAGCACCCGGGGGCCGTGTGGGCGCGCGCAGCGGTGCGAGGTGCTACGAGGTGAGGCACCGAGCGCGGCGGCCGCAGCCCCGGCGTGGCGCGGCACCCCCGCGAGAGGCCCGCGCACCGGCACTACCCGGTGCGCGGGCCCCTACGGCGTGCGACGTCCCGGGCCACGTGCGAGGCCCCGGGCCGAGGGTGCGACGACGGCACGCGCGTCGGTCACACGTGCGTCGGTCACACGTGCAACGAGCGGGAGAATCAGGCGTTCGCCGAGGTGGCCGACCGGACGCCGTCGGAGAGCTCCTGTGCCAGATCCTGGACCGCGGACGGCCCACCGGCCTCGAGCGCCTGCACGAAGGCCGTGCCGACGATGACGCCGTCGGCGTAGGAGGCCACGTCGGCCGCCTGCTGCGCGGTCCGCACGCCCAGCCCGACGCACACCGGCAGGGTCGCGACCTCGTGGGCCCGGGTGACCAGCTCGCGGGCCTCGGCACCGACCGAGCGGACACCGGTGACGCCCATCAGCGACGCCGCGTAGAGGAACCCACGGCTCGCCTCGGCGGTCAGCTTCATCCGCTCCGGGGTGGTCGTCTGGGCGACCAGGAAGATCCGGTCCAGGTCGTGCTTCGCCGCCGCGGCGAGCCACTCCTCGGCGTCGTCGGGAAGCAGGTCCGGGGTGATCAGACCCGATCCACCGGCCTCCGCGATGTCCGCGGCGAACCGCTCGACGCCGTAGCGGTCGATCAGGTTCCAGTAGGTCATGACGACGGCCGGCGCACCGGCCTCGACGACGGCACGGATCGCGGTGAACGCGTCCCGGGTGCGGGCACCGTTGTCCAGGGCCTGCTGGGTCGCCCGCTGGATGACCGGGCCGTCCATCAGCGGGTCCGAGTACGGGAGCCCGACCTCGACGACGTCCACGCCGCCGGCGACCATCGCGCGCATCGCCTCGACCGAGCCCTCGACGGTCGGGAAGCCGACCGGCAGGTACCCGATCAGGGCCGCGCGGCCTTCCTGCGCACGGACCGCCTCGATCCGCGCCGCGACACCGTGGCCGCTGCCCATCACGCCTCCCCGTCCGTCACCGCGTTGCCCGCGTCGTCGATGAGCTCGAAGTACTTCGCGGCGGTGTCGACGTCCTTGTCGCCGCGGCCGGACAGGTTGACCAGCACGACCGCGCCCTCGCCCAGCCGCCGCCCCTCACGCAGCGCACCGGCCAGCGCGTGCGCGCTCTCGATCGCCGGGATGATGCCCTCGGTGCGGCAGAGCAGCCGGAACGCGTCCATCGCCTCGGCGTCGGTGACCGACTCGTAGCGGGCACGCCGCATGTCGTGCAGCCAGGAGTGCTCCGGGCCGACGCCCGGGTAGTCCAGACCGGCCGAGATCGAGTGCGAGTCGCGGGTCTGGCCGTCCTCGTCCTGCAGGATGAAGCTGCGCGAACCGTGCAGGACGCCGACGTCTCCCCCGCCGATCGACGACGCGTGTCGCGGGGTCCCGATGCCGTCGCCGCCCGCTTCGAAGCCGACCAGCTCGACACCGGAGTCGTCGAGGAAGGCGTGGAAGATGCCCATCGCGTTCGATCCGCCGCCGACGCAGGCGCACACCAGGTCGGGGAGCGCGCCGGTCATGTCCTGGACCTGCTGGCGCGCCTCGACGCCGATGATCCGCTGGAAGTCGCGCACCATCGCCGGGAACGGGTGCGGCCCGGCGACCGAGCCGATCAGGTAGTGCGTGTCGGCCACGTTGGTGACCCAGTCACGCATGGCCTCGTTCATCGCGTCCTTGAGCGTGCGCGTGCCCGAGGTGACGGGGCGGACCTCGGCCCCGAGCATGCGCATCCGGGCGACGTTGAGCGCCTGGCGCCGGGTGTCGACCTCGCCCATGTAGACGACGCAGTCCAGGCCGAGCAGCGCGGCAGCGGTCGCCGATGCGACGCCGTGCTGGCCCGCGCCGGTCTCGGCGATCACCCGGGTCTTGCCCATCCGCTGGGTGAGCAGTGCCTGGCCCAGCACATTGTTGATCTTGTGTGAGCCGGTGTGGTTCAGGTCCTCGCGCTTGAGCAGGATCCGCGCGCCACCCGCGTGCTCGGCGAACCGGGGCGCCTCGGTGACGAGGCTCGGCCGGCCGGAGTAGGTCCGGTGCAGCTCGGCCAGCTCGGCCTGGAAGGCCTCGTCGGTCATGGCTGCGTGGTAGGCCTGCTCCAGCTCGTCCAGCGCGGCGACCAGCGCCTCCGGGACATAGCGGCCGCCGAAGCGGCCGAAGTACGGGCCGGTCTGGTCGACCAGCCGCGCCGAGCCCCCGGCCGGGGGGAGGGCGGTGTCGGTCACGAGTACTCCCTGACGGATCTGCGGGAACCCTCGATCGCCGGCGGAGCGTGTCGCTGACGGACGCCGGCTCGGTCGGGTGCGTCTCGACGGTACACCGCGCCCACCACCGCCTCTGCCCCGCACGGGCGTCCGTCGCGGCACCCCGGCGCGGTGCTCCGGCACCGGCGTCAGACGAAGCGCGGGCGCCCGACGATCCAGCCGACGACCATCTCCACGACGATCACCCCGCCCAGCAGGACCAGCGAGGGCGTCCAGCTGCCGGTGACCCCGTGCAGCATGCCGAACAGGAAGGGACCGGCGGCACCGATCAGGTAGCCGACGCCCTGCGCCATGGCGGACAGGTCGGTCGTCTCGGACGCCGCCCGGGTCCGCAGGGCGATCACGCCCAGCGCCAGCGGGAAGACCCCCATCCCGATGCCGAGCATCACCGACCACAGCCACGGCGCGGCGGCGGGAGCGACGGCGAGACCGATGACCGCGGCCAGCGAGAAGGCGGCGAGCCCGACGATCCAGCCGGACTGCGAGTTGCGGTTCAGCGCGATCGGCGGGATGACGAAGCTCAGCGGGATCCCGATCAGGTTGATCAGCGCGAGCATCAGGCCCGCGTCGGTCCGGGAGATCCCCTCCGAGACGAACAGCTCGGACAGCCAGCCCATCGCGACGTAGGCCACGCACGCCTGCAGCCCGAAGAACGCGGTGACCGCCCAGGCCAGCGGCCTGCGCAGCATCGAACGGGGCGGCCCGGAGGTGGCGGGCGCGGGCACGTCCGCCGCCGAGCCGTGCCGGGCCCCGAACATCCAGACCACCAGTGCCGCCGCGGACAGCAGGGCCCAGGCCCCGACCGCACCGCGCCAGCTGTCGAGCAGCGGCACCAGCGGTGGGGTGAGGCCCGCCCCGATGCCGCCGCCCGCGGCGAGCGCCGCGGTGTAGATGCCGGTCACCCGGCCGACCGCGTGCGGGAACGACTCCTTGACCACGACCGGGATGAGCACGTTCCCGATCGCGATGCCGGCCGTCGCGATGAAGGTCCCGCCGAGCACCACCCAGGGCCCGTCGATGATCCGCAGGACCAGGCCCGCGGTGAGCACCGCGAGGGCGCCGCCGATCGCGCGGGCCATGCCGACGCGCCGGCCCAGCCACGGGGCGGCGATCGCAGCCAGCCCGAAACAGATCGTCGGGACCGCGGTGAGCACGCTGGTCCAGGCGGCGGACGCACCGAGGGCATCGCGCACGTCCCCGAGCACCGAGGCCATGCTGGTGACCGCGGGACGCAGGTTCGCCGCGGCGAGCGCGACGCCGACGACGAGCAGTGGGGTGCTGAGCAACGCGGCATGTCTCGACCGATCGCCGACGGCTTCCCCGGCGCGCGCCCTCTGCTCAGCAATGCTCACGAAACAGTATTGTTACAGACGTAGGATGTTCGGATGGAAGGATGACCCGGTGCCTCTTGTCACAGCACGTCGCGGCAGCCTGGTCGACCAGGTCATCGACCAGCTGCGGACCGCGATCTCCACCGGCGAGTGGCCGGTCGGCGGGCGCATCCCGCCGGAGTCCGAGCTGGCGTCGTCGCTCGAGGTCGGCCGTAACACCGTCCGTGAGGCGGTCCGGGCGCTCGCGCACGGCGGGCTGCTCGAGGTGCGGCAGGGCGACGGCACCTACGTGCGGGCGACGACCGAGCTGTCCGGTGCGCTGCGCACGCTGTGCGGGGCGGAGCTGCGCGAGGTGCTGGAGGTACGCCGGACCCTCGAGGTCGAGGCGGCCCGGCTGGCCGCCGCCCGCCGCACCACCGACGACCTGACCGTCCTGCGCGCGGCACTCGCCGAGCGCGACGTCGCCATCGAGGCCGTCGCCGCGAGCACCCGCCGCGGCGACGAGCCGGGCCCGGCCGAGCTGGAACGCGCCGCCCGGGCCGACACCGACTTCCACCTCGCCGTCGTCCACTGCTCGGGCAACGGGCTGCTCGCCGCGCTCTACCGGGGCGTGGTCGAGGCGGTCGCCGGCAGTGTCGCGGCGACGATGCCCGGCACCGTCGGCACCGACGACGACGTCTCGCACACCGGCATCGTCGACGCCATCACCGACGGCGACGTCGAGCGGGCCGCCCGGGAGGCCGGTGACTTCCTGGACCGGTTGATCGCCGAGCGCCGGGTCGGACAGGGCCCCGCCGACGGGTGATCCCGGCGAGCGCGCGGCAGCTGTCGTCATCGGCGCCGCGTTCACCGCCGTGGTCACCACGTTCACGAAGTCGTTCCTCGAGCCGCTGCTCCGGCTGTTCTCCGGTGGTGAGAACGCCGTCCCGCCGGGCACGATCCCGCTCACCGACGAGGTCCAGCTCGACTACGCGGCGTTCCTCAACGCGATCATCCAGTTCATGATCACGGCCGCGGTCATCTACTTCCTGGTCGTCTTCCCGATGAAGTGGCTGCAGGAGCGGCGCAAGCGGGGCCAGGAGGAGGAGACCCCGGTGACCGACAGCGAGCTGTTGAAGCAGATCCGGGACCTGCTCCAGGAGCAGGCCGAGAACCAGCGCGACCGGACCACCGTCCTGAGCCGGCAGGAACCGGCCCGGCAGGAACCTGCGCAGTCCCGGCCGATGGCGTCGGTCACGGGTCACGGGTCCTATCCGGACACCGCGCGCGGCCCCCGCCACCGCGGCTGATCACCCGGGTGGTGCCGCGGCACCCCGGTCGCCGATCGTGCCGGTCCGCGGGCAGCCGGGGCGTGGCCGATGCGTCTCGACACCGCGCCCGGGGACGACCAGGCTGTCCGGGTCGCGGCGCGTGCCGGGTGCGCCGCAGGAGGGGGTACGCGGATGGCTGAGGCCGCCACCACGTCGGCCGGGGAGAACGGGCCCGCTCTGAAGCGGGTGATGGGCCCCGGGCTGCTGTTGCTGTTCATCGTCGGCGACATCCTCGGCACCGGGATCTACGCCCTGGTCGGCCAGGTGGCCGAGGAGGTCGGCGGGGCGGCGTGGCTGCCGTTCCTGGTCGCCTTCGCGGTCGCGATGGTCACCGCGTTCTCCTACCTGGAGCTGGTCACCAAGTACCCGGCCGCCGCCGGCGCCGCGCTCTACGCGCACAAGGCCTTCGGCATCCACTTCCTCACGTTCATGGTCACCTTCGTGGTGATGTCCTCCGGGATCACCTCGGCGTCGACGGCGTCGCGGGCGTTCGCGGCGAACCTGGACGAGGGCTTCGGCCTCGACCTGGGCAACGGCGGGATCCTGCTGATCGCGCTGGGCTTCATGGTGCTGGTGGCCGCGGTCAACTTCCGCGGCGTCGGCGAGAGCGTCGCGGTCAACGTGGTGCTCACGATGGTCGAGCTCGCCGGCCTGCTGCTGGTGATCCTGGTCGGCGTGTACGCCATCGCCGGGGGCAACGCCGACTGGTCCCGGGTGGTCGCTTTCGACACCCCCGAGGACAAGAGCGTGTTCCTGGCGGTCACCTCGGCGACCTCGCTCGCGTTCTTCGCGATGGTCGGCTTCGAGGACTCGGTGAACATGGCCGAGGAGTGCCGCGAGCCGCGCCGGATCTTCCCGAAGATCATGCTCACCGGCCTGACGATCACCGGGATCATCTACGTGCTGGTCGCGATCTGCGCCGTCGCACTCGTCCCGGTGGGCCCGCTGGCCGCCAGCGAGACCCCGCTGGTCGAGGTCGTCCGGGCCGGCGCGCCGAACATTCCGGCGGACGCGGTGCTGCCCTTCATCTCGATGTTCGCGGTCGCCAACTCGGCACTGATCAACATGCTGATGGCCTCGCGGCTGCTCTACGGCATGGCCAACCAGGCCGTGCTGCCGAAGCCGCTGGCCCGGGTGCACCCGTTCCGCCGCACCCCGTGGGTCGCGATCCTGGTCACCACGCTGATCTCGTTCGGACTGATCAGCTACGTGTCGCTGGACTCCGAGTCCGACGTGGTCTCCGCGCTCGGCGGGACGACATCGCTGCTGCTGCTCTCGGTGTTCGCCATCGTCAACGTCGCGGTGCTGGTACTGCGGCGCGACCGGGTCGACGCCGACCACTTCCGGGCCCCGCCCGGGCTGCCGATCATCGGTGCACTCACCAGCGCGTACCTGGTGCTGCCGCTCTCCGGGCGGGACGCGATCGAGTACGAGCTGGCCGGCCTGCTCCTCCTGCTCGGCCTGGTCCTCTACGGGATCACGATCCTGCTCAACCGCAGGCTCGGCGTGCGCCCTGCACCCCTGGACCCCTCGAAGATGGACGGCTGACGGCTCGCTCGGTCAGGCAGCCGGCTCGAGCGCTCGGACCCGCTCGGCCAGCTCCTTCTCGTAGAAGCCGAAGAAGCCCTCCGGGTCGGGGCCCGCGTTGATCAGGGCGAGGCGGTCGTAGCCGGCGTCGACGAAGCCCTGTGCGACGGCGAGATGCCGCTCGACGTCCGGCCCGGCGCCGAAGACGTCGCGCATGTCCTCGGTGCGCACGAACTGCGTGGCGGCCTCGAAGTTCCGCACGTTCGGCAGCTCGGACTGCACCTTCCAGCCGGTCGGGCCGAACCGGAACCTCTCGTGCGCGCTCGCCAGCGCCGCGTCCTCGGTGGGCGCCCAGGCCAGCGGCACCTCGGCATACCGGGCCCCGGTGCCGCCCGCCGCGAGGTAGGCCCCGAGCAGATCAGTGCGCGGCTCGGTGACGAACAGGGCGTCGCCCAGCTCGGCGGCGATCCGCGCGGCCCGCGGCCCGCCCGCGGCGACGGCGATCTCCGGCAGCGGGTCCGGCAGGTCGAACACCTGGGCGTCCTCGATGGACAGATACCTGCCGCGGTAGGTGCGGTACCCGCCGGTCCACAGCAGCCGGATGATCTCCAGCGCCTCGCGGAGCATCTCCTGCCGCACGCCGATCACCGGCCACTCGGCGCCGGTGACGTGTTCGGAGAGCCGTTCCCCGGAGCCGACGCCCAGGGTGAACCGGCCGTCGGCGAGCAGCGCCGTGGTCGCGGCGGCCTGCGCGATGATCGCCGGGTGGTACCGGATCGTCGGGCAGGTCACGCCGGTGGCGAGGTGGATCCGCTCGGTGCGCGCGGCGATCGCGGCGAGGATCGACCAGGCGAAACCGGAGTGTCCGTGGTTCTCGAGCCACGGGTGGTAGTGGTCGGAGATCTCGACGAAGTCGAAGCCGGCCTCCTCGGCGCGGACGGCCTGGCGGACCATCTCCTGCGGGGTGAAGGCCTCGGCGAAGAGCTTGTAGCCGATCTGCACGCGCGGCTCCTTCCGTGGGTTGCCGGCCAGGTACCCGGCGACCGCCCACGTCACTCCTGCCGGCGGATCCTCAGTCCCGCCGGCGCCGCCCCAGGCGTCGCGTCCCGCCGGTCGCGGCCGCGAGCGGGAGCTCCTCGGCGAGCGCCGCGGCGACCCGGGCGGCGAACGCGTCCGGCTCGTCGGCGGCGTCCGGGCACTCCTCGACGATCCGGTCGACGACGCCGTGGGCGGCCAGGTCGGCACTGCGTACCCGCTGGTCGGCGACGACCTCGGCGGCGCGTTCCGCGGTGCCGTGCACGATCGCGCTCGCGCCCTCCGGGGGCAGCGGGGTCAGCCAGGCGTTCCGCGCCGCGAGCACCCGGTCGGCCGGCAGCAGCGCCAGCGCGGCACCTCCGCCACCCTGCCCGAGCAGCACCGACACCACCGGAACCGGCAGGTCGGCCAGCTCCGCCAGGCAGCGGGCGATCTCCCCGGCCAGGCCGCCCTCCTCGGCGGCCGGGCTCAGCTCCGCTCCGGCGGTGTCGATCACCGTGACCAGGGGGAGGCGCAGCTCGCGGGCCAGCGCCGCGGCGCGGCGGACGACCCGCAGGTCCGCCGGTCCCGGCGCGCGACCGGCGCTCCGGTCCTGCCCGGCGAGCACGCACGCGGACGCCCCGAACCGGGCCAGGCACAGCACGGTCGCGGCCGCCGTCTCCCCCGCGCCGGTGCCGCGCAGTTCCACGGTGTCCTCGACCGCGGCGAGCAGGGCGCGGACGCCCGGCCGGTCGGTGCGCCGGGTCGCGGTGATCGACGTCCACGCGTCGGGGGTCCGATCACGTGGGAGGCCCCGGCGTTCCGCGGAACGCACCGAGGCCGGTCCGGGCGGTGCCGAGCTCGGGCCGCTGCGGATCAGCGCAAGGATCCGCCGCAGCACCGGCGCCAGCTCGTCCGCCGTGAGCACGGCGTCGACCAGGCCGCGCTCGTGCAGGTGCTCGCCGGTCTGCACCCCGGGCGGGAACGGCGCGCCGTGGAGCTCCCGGTACACCCGCGGCCCCAGGAACCCGACGAGCGCACCGGGCTCCGCGAACGTCAGCGACCCGAGCGACCCCCAGGACGCGAAGGCGCCCCCGGTCGTCGGATGCCGCAGGTGCACGACGACCGGCAACCCCGCCCGCCGGTGCGCGGCGACCCGGTCCGCGATCTCGATCATCGCGAGAAACGCGGCCGTCCCCTCCTGCATCCGGGTCCCGCCCGAGGCGGGGGCGAGCAGCAGCGGGAGCCGGGCCGCGGTGGCCCGCTCCACGGCCGTCACGATCCGGGCGGCCGCGACGGTGCCGACCGACCCGGCGAGGAAGCCGAACTCGCTGCACACCACCGCGAGCCGCTCCCCGCCCGCGCTCCCCTCGCCGGTGACCACCGACTCGTCGGTACCGGCGTCCGCCCGGGCGCGGATCAGCTCGGCCCGGTAACCGGCATCGGCTCCGACGGGTGGAGCGGCGGGCGTGGTCCAGGCGCGGAACGAGCCCGGGTCGAGCACGGCGTCGAGGTAGGCCGTCGAACCGGGGCGGACGCAGTCGGTCACCGCGCCACCCTCCCCCGAGGTGCGCGGCGGACGGATCTGGGGCACGGGCGCTCCTCGGTCCGGTCGGCGGTGACGCGCCCGGCCGGCCCCGCGGTCACGGAACCGGCCGGAGGCGGGAACGGTCAGCCCAGGTCGACGATCGCGGCGACCGGGCCGCCGCCCTCCGGGCCCTGGTGCGCGGCGGACACCGACACGAACACCGCCGGGTCCCCGGTGACGGCCGCGGTGACCCCGCCGACGCAGGCCTTGATCTGGCGGTGCCAGTGCACGTCGGAGTCGTCGAGCATGGCGTTGCGCCGCCCGCGGACGGTGCCGTCCAGCGACGCCTCGCACTTGAGGAACACGTTGACCAGCCGGTCACCGAGGTCGGAGGTGCGCGGGCGCTCCGGCAGGTCGAGCCCGGCGTCGCGGATCGCGTTCCAGATGCCGTCGGCGTCGAGGGCGTCGTTCATCACCGAGTGCCCGACCCGGTAGCGACCGCCGACCCCGCGGGCGTTGCCGACGACGACGACCTGCGCCCGGTCCAGCTCCACACCGGACGAGCAGGACGCCACCGCGGAGTACAGGTCGCGGGAGTGCATGACGTCGTCGTCGGTCGGCATCTCGATCTCACCGAGGGCGACGGCGACACCGAGCGCGGTGCAGCCGTTCGACAGGTCCATCGACTCGTGAGTCTGCTCGGTCCACACCGTCGCGCCGCGGGACTTGGCGTCGCGGATGGTGTGGATGGTCAGCAGCGGGGTCTTGGTCTGGACGTAGTGGACGTCGGCCGGGTCGGTGATGCCGGCGCGCTTCATCGCCGCGTGCACGGCGTCGGCCACCTTGGTGATCATCGGGGTGCGGCCGATGTCCTCCGGGGCGAGCTGCTCGCTCATCGCGAAGCCGACGGTGAGACGCGGCTCGTCGGACGGCGTGGCCTCCTCCGGCGGGACGGTCGCGAAGATCGTCGCGTGCGGGCTGATCACGCCGTCGGTGCCGCCGGACCAGACGATCGGGACGTCGCGGACCTGCGTGGCCGGTGCACCCTTCTCGATGAGCACCTCGCGGAAGGCACGGTCGGCGATGATCCGGGTGTAGTCGTTGACCCCGCCGTTGCCCTCGGTCTTGCCGATGATCGCGACGACCCGCTCGGCCCGCAGGTCACCGGAGTCGATCAGTTTCGCGAGCTCGCTCGCGTCGGCGACGGAGTGGATCGGGACCTTGCGTACCTCGATGGCGTCGGGCATGACGACTCCTCTCAGGACGGGACGACGACGGTTCCGGAGTCGCCGGTGAGCGACTCCGCCAGGTGTTCCAGATCGGTGATGACGGCCCGGGTACCGCCGTGCTCGACGAACCGGCAGGCGGCGTCGACCTTGGGGCCCATGGAGCCCCCGGCGAAGTGCCCCTCGGCGGCGTGGGCGCGCATCTTCTCGACCGGCACCACGCCCAGCGGCTCGGCCGACGGGGTGCCGAAACGCAGCACCGCCTGCGGCACGTCGGTGCCGATGACCAGCACGTCGGCGTGCACGGTGCGGGCCAGCTGCGCGGCGCCGAGGTCCTTGTCGATGACCGCCTCGACGCCGTGCAGTGACCCGTCACCGGCCCGCACCACCGGGATCCCGCCGCCACCCCCCGCGACGACGACGAACCCGGCATCGACGAGTGCCCGGATCGCGGCCCCGTCGACGATCTCGCGTGGCTCCGGCGAGGCGACGACCCGGCGCCACCCGCGCTCGCCGCGGTCCTCCCAGTGCTGGCCGTGCCCGGCGAGGACCGCGGCCTCGTCGGCGGGCAGGTAGCGGCCGATCGGCTTGGTCGGCCGGCTGAAACCGGGATCGTCGGCGGCGACGACGGTGCGGGTGACGACGGCGGCGGTGCGCCGGTCGATCCCGCGGGTGGCCAGCGCCGCGTCGAGCGCGGTGGTGAGGACGAAGCCGAGCGTCCCCTGGGTCTGCGCGCCGCACCAGTCCAGCGGGACGGGCGGGACCACCGAGGCGGCCAGCTCGTTCTTCACCAGCAGGTTGCCGACCTGCGGGCCGTTGCCGTGGGTGATCACCACATCGACCTCGCGGGCCAGCAGCCCGGCGACGGCGGCGGCCGCGACCCGGGCCGCGGCCACCTGGTCCTCGGGCCGGGCGCGACCGTCGGCGGCGGTCATCGCGTTGCCGCCCAGCGCCAGCAGAACCCTCACGCCGACGAACCTAGGTTCGTGGTGCGACCTGGATCACCGTCTGCTGAGACGGAAAGCGGACCGGATCGATGGCAGTTGTTGCCGAATCTGCGGCAGCACGCGGGCGCGTGCCGGAAAGGGTGCGTCACAGCAGTGCCGTCCTTGTCGTGGGAGGACGCCGTGCTCAGCGGTCGAGCAGGGCGGTGAGCGTGCGGGTGCCGACGGGCAGGCCGTGCCGGTCGTAGTAGGCGAACATCGCGTCGAGCCACTCGCCGAGCCCGGAGGGCCCGGGGACCCGCTCGGCGGTGACACCGGCCTCGGCGGCGAGCTCGGCGACGGTGGCGGTGCGGGACGCGAGCTCGTAGGTCGCGCCGGCGTGCCCGGGTTCGAGCAGCACGGTGGCGGCGGCCGCGGCGACGTCGGCCAGGTCGGCGAAACCGAAGACGGCGTCGACGTCGTAGGGCACCCGGACCGGACCGGTGACGTCGACGTTCTGCAGGTAGGCGCCCGGCTGCAGGATCGTCCAGTGAAGACCGGACCGGCGCACGAGATCCTCGGCCCGGGCCTTGCCCAGGTGGTGCGGCATGTCCGGGGCGTACGGCGAGGCCACCGAGTGGTAGACGACCCGCCCGACGCCCGCGGCCCGCAGCTCGTCGAGCAGTCCGGCGATCAGTGCGGGCTCGTCCGGATGCATGTTCGGGGCGATCAGGTACGCGGCGTCGCACCCGGCCGCGGCTGCCCGGACCCGGTCGCCGCGCCCCAACGGGACGGCCGTGGCACCGCGCTCGTGCAGCGCCGCCGCGACCGCCTGCCCCGTCTTCCCGTTACCTCCCGGGATCGCCACCCGCAGCACCGCACCCACCCCTCTCACTTCCGATCGCGTGCCCCACCGAAAGACACCCAGATGCTCCGCCAGGAACCCTCACGTGCCACTCGGCGCCCATCGGGCGTGCGTCGCGCAGCTCAGAGCCGGTCTACGTCGGCGTGGGGGGCGCCGGCGGCCAGGGCCGCGTAGCCGGGGCCTCGGTCGAAGAAGGCGTCGTCGGCCTTGGACCAGGCGGAGCGGCCGGCGCGCTCGGTGATGGTGGCGGCGGGGTCGTGGGCCAGGGTGTCGTCGTCGAGCGTGCCGGTGAGCACGACGCCGTAGTCGGCGAAGGCGGCCTCGGGCGACACCTTGCGCCACACGACGTCCTGCACGACCGCTTCCGGCTCGCGGGCGAGCGGGTCGCCCCAGCCGCCACCCCCGGTGGTGCGGATCCGGATCACCTCACCCGCGGCGACCGGCTCGGCGTCGGCCAGCGCGTCGACCTCGCGCTCGTTCGGCCCGTCCGGGTCGATGACGACCTGGAACGGGTGCCCGGCCTTGCCGCCCCTCACGCCCCAGCAGGCCAGGATCGACCGGTCCGCGATGGACATGAAGTGCGCGTTCTTGAGCATCCGGATGTGCTTCTCGTAGCCGAGACCGCCACGGAACTCGCCCGGGCCGCCGGAGTCGACGGCCAGCGACAGCGACTCCACCAGGAACGGGAAGCGGGCCTCGGTGAACTCGGTCGGCAGGTTCCGCGAGTCCGGGACGACGTGGATGGTGTCCTCGCCGTCGGCGTAGTACCGGCCGCCGGATCCGCCACCGAGCACCTCGCGCATGAGGTAGGGGCGGCCCTCGAGGTCCTCGCCGTAGACGCCGGTGTAGCGGATCGTCTCCTGGTCGGCGGGCATCTGCCCGTCGACCGCCTTGGCGACGACGCCGGCGAGCACGCCGAGCAGCCGCAGGATGACGAACGTGCGGGCGTTGGTCGGCGCCGGGAAGACCGGGGTCAGCAACGTGCCGGGGGGCGGGAACCGCATCTCGATCAGCGGGACGATGCCCTCGTTGACGTCGAGCTCGGCCATCCGCTCCGGGGAGTCGGCGAGGTTGCGCAGGATCGGCGCGAGCCACTTCTTGAGGAAGACGCCGTCGGAGTAGTCACCGCAGTGGTTGATCGGCCCCTTGGCCTGCGGCGACGTCCCGGCGAAGTCGAGGATCAGCCGCTCGCCGTCCGGGTCGTCGGGGCCGGTGCGGGTCAGCGTGATCCGCTGGGTGTGCAGCTTCGGCTCGTCGACGCCGTCGTGCTCGGCGTAGTCCTCCCAGGTCCAGGTGCCGACCGGGATCCGGCCGAGGATCTCCCGGCGGTAGGTCTCGGTGGTGCGGGAGATGATCGCGTCGAAGCAGGACTCGACGGTCTCGACGCCATAGCGGTCGAACAGCTCCCCGAGCCGGCGTGCGCCCATCAGGCAGGCCGAGCACTCTGCGTCGAGGTCCGCAGACAGCGACTCGGGCATCCGCGAGTTCCGGGTCATGATCGCCAGGGCGGCCCGGTTGGGGACACCGGCATCCCACAGCCGGATCGGCGGGACCATCAGCCCCTCGGAGAACACGCTGGTCGCGTTGGACGGCATCGAGCCGGGGACAGCACCACCGATGTCGTCGTGGTGCCCGAACGCCTGGACGAACGCGACCACCCGGCGGTCGTCGGCGGGCCCGGCGAAGACCGGGACGGTCACGCACAGGTCGGGCAGGTGCCCGATGCCGCCCTCGGAGCGGTAGACGTCGTTGTGGAAGAAGACGTCGCCCTCGCGCATCTCCTCGATCGGGAACTCGCGGGCGATCGGGTGCACCAGCGCCGAGTAGGAGCGGCCGGTGAGCTTGCGCAGCCTGCGGTCGTGGATGCCGGCGCGGAAGTCGTGCGCGTCGCGGATCATCGGGCTGCGGCTGGTGCGGGCGATGGCGGTCTCGACCTCCATCTCCACGCTGGCCAGCGAGCCCTGCACGATCTCGACGAGGACGGGGTCGGCGCTCGCGCCGGCGTCACCGGTGAGCGGGCCGAACGGGAACTGGGTGGGAGCCCGGCGGGAGCCGGTGTCCGGGACGACGACGGCGGTCACTGCGAAACCTTCCGGGTCACGATGATGTTCAGGTGCTCGTCGATGCGGGCGGTGAAGCCGGGGTGCAGCGGCGAGGTGGAGCCGAACTCCTCGACGATCGCCGGCCCGTCGACGACCGCGCCGGGCACCAGGTCGGAACGCCGGTAGACGGGGGTGTCGACGAAGCCGTCGGCGGCGTCGAAGCACACCGGCCGCCGGGACACCTCGGTGGCGACCGGGTCGGCGACGAGGTCGTGGCGCGGGATCTCGGGGCGGCGGATCGGCCCGATCCCGGAGACGCGCAGGTTCACCCACTCGACCTGCTGGTCGGGGTCACCGGCGAAGTCGTAGCCGTACAGCGTGCGGTGTGCGGCGTGGAACGCCTCCGCGACAGTGTCCAACGTGGACGCGGTCACCGGCCCGTCCGGCACCGGGACCCGCACCTCGAAGGCCTGCCCGAAGTAGCGCAGGTCCGCGGTCCGGACGAAGCCGTGCTGCTCGGGGGCGAACCCCTCCCGGTTCAGCGCCGCGGTGGCCTGCCCGGTGAGGTCGCCGACGATCCGGGTGACGTCGGCCGGGTCGAGGGTGTCGGCCAGCGCGACGTGGGTCTGCACGTAGTCGTTCTTGACGTCGACGGTGAGCAGCCCGAACGCGGAGACGTTGCCGGGGTTCGGCGGGACCAGCACGGTCGGGACGCCGAGCACGTCGACCAGCCGGCACAGCAGCAGCGACCCGGACCCGCCGAACGTGGTGAGCGCGAAGTCGCGGACGTCGAGGCCGCGCTTCACGGTGACCTGGCGCAGCGCGTTGGCCTGGTTCCAGGCGGAGATCTCCAGGATCCCGGTGGCGCACGCCTCCGGGCTCAGCTCGAGCTCCTTGGCGAGGGTCTCGATACCGGCGCGGGCGGCGTCGACGTCGAGCGGGATCTCGCCGCCGAGCAGGTGCGGCGGGATCCGGCCGAGGAACACGTGCGCGTCGGTGATGGTCACCTCGGTGCCGCCCCGGCCGTAGCAGAGCGGTCCCGGGTCGGCGCCCGCCGAGTGCGGGCCGACCTTCAGGGTGCCCTCCGGCGAGATCCACGCGATGGAGCCGCCACCCGCGCCGACCGTGACGACGTCGATCATCGGGATCTTGGACGGGAACCGGCCGACCGTGCCCTCGGTGGTCAGCGTCGGCTCGCCGTCGATCACCACCGAGACGTCGGTGGAGGTGCCGCCGCCGTCGGAGGTCAGGACCTTGTCGAAGCCGGCCTCCTTCGCGATCAGCGCGGCGCCGAGCGCGCCGGCCGCCGGTCCGGACAGGACGGTGGTGATCGGCTGGTGGACGACCTCGTCGGCGGAGAGCACGCCGCCGTTGGACTTCATGACGTAGAACGGGATCTCGCGGTCGTCGTACTCGGCGAGCCGGTTCTTGATGTTGCCGACGTACGCCGAGAGCCGCGGCTTCACCGCGGCGTCCACCAGCACCGTCGTGGCTCGCTCGAACTCGCGGTACTCCCGCAGCACCTCGCTGGACAGCGACACGACGGCCTCGGGGTGCTCCTCGGTGAGGATCTCCCGCATCCGCTGCTCGTGCGAGGGCTCGGCGTAGGCGTGCAGGAAGCAGACGCCGAGGGTGTTCACGCCGTGGTCGCGGAACCAGCGGGCGGCCGCCCGCGCGCCCGCCTCGTCGAACGGGCGGACCTGCGCGCCGGTGTGGTCCAGCCGGCCCTCGACGCCCTTCACCAGGTGCCGCGGCACGATCCGGCTCGGCTTGACCCAGAAGTAGGAGTTGCCGTAGCCGTCCGGCACCGACTGGCGGGCGATCTCCAGCATCGCCTCGTAGCCGGCCGTGGTGATGAAGCCGAGCCGGTCGACCTTGCCCTCGAGGAGCTGGTTGGTCGCGACCGTGGTGCCGTGGCTGACGGCCTCGATCGCGGAGCCGTCCGCACCCAACAGGCCCAGGACCTTGTCGATCCCGGCCAGGAACCCGTCGGCCGGGTTGGCGGGGGTGGACGGCGTCTTGGTGGTGACGAGCTCGCCCGCCTCCTCGTCGAAGGCGACGACGTCGGTGAACGTCCCACCGGTGTCGATGCCGATCCGGATGCGCCGGGTCATGCCTGGTCCTCCTGCTGCCGGGGCGTGGCCCTGCTTGGGCACGGCTCGATTCAACCCGCGCAGGAGGTGCGCCGACATGGCAAAGATTGCCGTCGGAACGCCTCGTTACTGGCAATGATTGGAGTACTGCTCCACGGCGGCGGCGACCTCCAGCAGGCGCCGGTCGGCGCCGTGTCGCGCGACGATCTGGATCCCCACCGGCAACCCGTCCGGCGTCGTCCCGAACGGCACCGAGATCGCCGGGCAGCCGGTGACGGTGATCAGGTACGCCGACCGCATCCAGTCCAGGTAGGACTCCATCGGCCGTCCGTCGATCGCGGTCGGGAACTCCTGGTCGGCAGGGAAGGGCGGCACCTGCGACACGGGCAGCACCAGCACGTCGTGCTCGGCGAAGAACTCCCGCATCCGCTGGGCCAGCGCACTCCGCCGCCGGTAGGCCAGCGCGATGTCCGGGCCGGTCAGGGTCTCGCCGGCCCGGATGTTCGCGGCGAGCGAGGCCTTGAACTGCTCCGGGTGCTCGGCGAGCAGGTCCCCGAAGCGGGCCTGGAAGTGCCAGGCACGCAGGGTCCGGAAACACTCGTCGGCGCCGGTCAGGTCGGGGACCGCGGAGCCGACGGACGCGCCGGCACCGGCCAGCGCCCGTCCGGCGGCCTCGACGACCGCGCCCACCTCGGGGTCGACCGCGAAGGCACCACCGAGGTCGGGCGAGAGCGCGACCCGCAGACCGGCCGGCGGCGCCGGCTCCAGCGGCGGAGCGAACGTCGCCCCCGGGTCGCCGAGCGCGTGCGGGGCCCGCGGGTCCGGGCCGGCCAGCACCGACAGCAGCAGCGCCAGGTCGCCGACGGTGCGGGCCATCGGGCCACCGGTGCTCGTGGTCTCCCACATGTTGGCCTGCGGCCACTCCGGCACCCGGCCCCAGGACGGCCGCAACCCGACCACCCCGCAGAACGACGCCGGGTTGCGCAGCGAGCCACCCATGTCCGAGCCCTCGGCCAGCGGCACCATCCCGGCCGCGAGCGCGCACGCGGCGCCACCCGACGAACCGCCCGCGGAACGGGACGGGTCGTGCGGGTTGAGCGTGGTGCCGAAGACCGGGTTGAACGTGTGCGAGCCGGCCGCGAACTCCGGGACGTTGGTCTTGCCGATCGGCACCGCCCCGGCTCGCCGGATCCGCTCGACGACCAGCTCGTCGGTCTCCGGGACGTGCTCAGCGAACAGCGGCGAGCCGTAGGTGGTGCGCCACCCCGCGGCGTCGTGGGTGTCCTTGAACGCGAACGGCAGCCCGTGCAGCGGGCCCGGGTCCGTCCCGGCGGCGAGGGCCTCGTCGGCGGCGGCCGCGGTGGCGCGGGCGCGTTCCGGATCCAGCGAGACGACCGCGTTCAGCTGCGGGTTCCGCTCGGCGATCCGGTGCAGGTGCAGCTCCAGGAGCTCGCGCGCCGAGATCTCCTTGGCACGCAGCGCCGCGGCCTGCGCACGGGCGGTCGAGTCCACCGACAGGGCGGGCCCGCCGGTCACCGGCGCCGCCCGATCGCGGCGCCGACCAGCACACCGAGCAGCGCCACCGCGGCACCGATGCCGATGCCCTTCGTGAGGTCGTCCGGACCGGCCGCGCCCGCGGCGGACGCCGTGTGGACGCCCGGCCGGGTGGTCGGGGCGGTGTACCCCGGCCCCCCGACGAGTGCCGGCGGCACGGTGTCGGCGTCCCGGTCGACGGCGACCGGCGCACCGCCGATGTCGGAGCCGGACCCCTCGACCGGCACCGACATCGGCGCGGCGATCGCCCGGCCGACGTTGCCGAAGAACTCGGCCGCCATCCGCTTCGACACGCTCGCGAGCATCCGCTGGCCGACGCCGCCGACCATCCCGCCGACGGTCGCGTCGGCGGCGTAGGAGATGCGGGTGCCGTCCGCGCCGAGGTCCTCGAACCCGACGTCGACGACCGCATCGATCGTGCCCGGAGCACCGGCCCCGGCCAGCGTCATCACCAGCGACTCGTGCGGCTTCAGGTCGGACAGCGCGCACCTCCCGGCGTAGCTGCCCTTGATCGCGGCCACCCCCGCCGTGACCGTCATGGCGTACTCGTGGTCGCCGGTGGCCTCCAGCCTCTCGCAGCCGGGGATGCTCGCGACCAGCACACGGGGGTCGAGCACCGCGTCCCACACGTGCTCGACCGGGTGCGGTACGACGTTGGTCCCGCTGATCTTCATGAGCGGTGTTCCTCCCGAAGGGTGTGCAGGTCGGACGGCGAGATCGGCATCGCCCGGATCGGGATGCCCTCGGCATCCTCGATAGCCGCCGCGACCACCGCGGAGACCGGGATGACCCCGGCCTCGCCGGCACCCTTGATCCCCAGCGGGTTCAGCGGGGACGGTGTCTCCAGGTGGTCGATCTCGATCCCGTCGGGGATCTCGGTGACATAGGGCATCAGGAAGTCCATGAAGGACGCGTTGAGCAGCTGGCCGCCCTCGTCGTAGGCCATCCGCTCGTACAGGGCACCGCCCACGCCCTGGGCCACCCCGCCGTGGATCTGCCCTTCGACGACCATCGGGTTGATCAGGTTCCCGCAGTCGTGCACGACGGCGTAGCGCAGGATCCGGATCTCGGCGGTGGCCGGGTCGGTCTCGACGATCGCCGCGTGCATGCCGGAGGCGAACGTGGCGTGCTCCGGGCTGTAGAAGTCCTTGCCCTCGAGGCCGGGCTCCTCCCCCTCGGCGACCGGGAGCGCGTCGCGCTCACCCACCGAGAACTGGGTCGCGGCCTTCGAGGCCTCGTCGAAGGCGTAGCGCAGCGGGTTGGACAGCACCGACAGCGTGCCCAGCGGGATCGAGCGGTCCGTCCCGCGCACCCCGACCACACCGTCGACGATCTCCAGGTCGTCGACGGAGGCCTCGAGCGCGTCCGCGGCGAGCCGCAGCGCCTTCTCCTTCGTCCGCCGGGCGGCCTTGAAGATCGCCGAGCCGGACATCACCGCGGCCCGGGAGGCGAACGTGCCCACCGCGTACGGCATCCGGCGGGTGTCGCCGGTGACGACCTCCACGTCGCTGAAGCGCACCCCGAGCTCGTCCGCGACGATCTGGGCGAACGCCGTCTCGTGGCTCTGCCCCTGCGTGGTGAGGCCGGTCGCGACCTTGACCTTGCCGGTGGTCTCGACGTGCACGTGGGCGCCCTCGTACGGGCCGACGCCGGTGCCCTCGACGTAGCAGGCCAGCCCGATCCCGACGGTGCGGCCGTCGCGCGCCATCTGCTCCTTGAACGCGCCGAACTCGTGCCAGCCGATCAGCTTGCGCAGCTTCTCCAGCGACGCCGGGTAGTCACCCGAGTCGTACTCCAGCGCCCGGCCGTCCTGGAAGATCAGGCCGTGGTCGTAGGGGAACTCGTGCGGCTGGATGAAGTTCGCCGCCCGCACCTCGGTGCGGTCCCGCCCCAGGTACTCGGCGATCGCGTCCATCGTGCGTTCCATGGCGTAGCAGCCCTGCGGGCGGCCTGCGCCGCGGTACGGCGTGACGATCACGGTGTTGGTGTAGAGCGACTCGAACGTCACCCGGTAGGCGCCGGGCTTGTACGGGCCGAGCAGCTGGGTCGAGGTGATGATCGGGACGATCAGCCCGTACGGCGTGTAGGCGCCGTGGTCGTGCCAGAACTCGACGTCCAGGCCGAGCAGCCGGCCGTCGTCGTCGAACCCGACCTCGATGTGCTGGACCTGCCCGCGCTCGTGCGCCGAGGAGATGAAGTGCTCGCGCCGGTCCTCGGTGAACTTCACCGGCCGGCCCAGCGCGCGGGCGGCCATCGGGACCAGCAGCTCCTCCGGCCACGGGTGCACGATCTTCACACCGAACCCGCCACCGACGTCCGGGGTGATCACGTCGACCCGGCCGATGTCCAGGCCGAGCTTCGCGGCGACCGCCGCACGGACACCGGTGGAGCTCTGGGTGGAGGTCCACAGGACGAGCCGGCCTGCGTCGGGGTCCCAGCGGGCGACGGTGCCGCGGCCCTCCAGGGGCATGCAGGCGCTGCGCTCGATCTCCAGGTCCAGCTCGAGGCGGTGCGGGGCCGCGGCGATCGCGGCCGGCGCGTCCCCGACCGTCTGCTCCATGCGAGCGCCGACGTTGCCGGGGACGTCGTCGTGCACCAGTCGCTCCGCGGCACGGGCGACATCGATCCCGACGACGGCGGGCAGCACCTCGTAGTCGACGACGATCCGGTCCACCGCGTCCTCGGCCAGGTAGCGGTCGTCGGCGACGACGAAGGCGATCGCCTCGCCGACGTGGTTCACCTCGTCGCGGGCCAGCGGGTACTGCGTGCGGCCGTGGGTGAGCGCGGGGTGCGGGATGAGGACGGGCAGCGGCTCGGCCAGTGGGCCGGTCAGGTCGTCGTAGGTGTAGACGGCGTGCACACCGTCGACGTCGAGGACCCCGGAGACGTCGATGTCGACGATGCGGGCGTGCGCGTGCGGGGACCGCAGGACGGCCGCGTGCAGGGTGCCGGGGCCCGCTGCGACGTCGTCGACGTAGCGGCCGCCGCCGCGCAGGAACCGCTGGTCCTCGACCCGCTGGACGGGCTGTCCCATCAGCTTGGTGGTCACGAGGACGCCCCGATCTCCGCCGCCCGCTCCACTGCACGCACGATGTTCTGGTAGCCCGTGCACCGGCAGAGGTTCCCGGCGATCATGTCCCGGGCCTGCTCGTGGGTCGGGCACGGCTCGCGGCGCAGCCCGGCGGTGACCGTCGTCAGGAAGCCGGGGGTGCAGAACCCGCACTGCAGGCCGTGGCACTCGGCGAACGCCTGCTGCACCGGCGAGAGCGTCCCGTCCGGCTCCGCCAACCCCTCGACGGTGGTGATGTCGTGTGTTTGGGCGGCGACCGCCAGCATCAGGCAGGCCCGCACCGGTTCGCCGTCGGCCAGGATCGTGCAGGACCCGCAGACTCCGTGCTCGCAGCCGACGTGCGTCCCGGTCAGTCCCAGATCGTGACGCAACGCGTCGGACAGCAGCCGCCGCGCCGGGACCCGCAGCTCGTGCTCGATCCCGTTCACCCGCAGGCGGATCTCGTGCAGCGTCTCGCTCACGGCTGTGCTCCCTTCAGCATCGCAGCGGAGTTCTCGACCGCGGAAGCCACGACGCGGTCGGTCAGTACCCGCACGAGCGTGCGTCGGTAGGCGGCCGTGGCGTGGATGTCACCGATCGGGTCCAGCTGTTCCAGCGCCGCATCGGCCCGGTCGCCCGGGTCGAGCCCGGTCAGGTCGACGACGGTCGGCACGTCGCTCACCGACAGGTAGCCGACCCGGATCCGCTCGCCCTCGACCAGCGCGGCCACCCCGACCAGGGCGTAGTCGCCGTGCCGGCGAGCGATCTCGTCGAAGGCGACACCCGCCCCGGGGGGCAGCGCGGGGAAGAAGGCGGAGACGGCGATCTCGTCCGGCCCCACCGACGACTCCAGCGGGCCGGTGAACAGCTCGGACGCGGCGATCGCGCGGCGCCCGGCGGGCCCCTCGACGTCCAGCGACCCGCCGAGCAGGCTCAGCACCACCGGCATCTCGGCGGCGGCGTCGGCGTGCGCCAGCGACCCGACCGTCGTCCCGCGGTTGCGGATGGTGGCGTGCGCGACGTGCTCGAGGGCCATCGGCACCAGCGGCTGCACCCGGGCGACGTCCGGCGACTCCAGCACGGTGGTGTGCCGGGCCAGCGCGCCGACCCGTACCCCGTCGGCGGTGACCGTGACGGCGCCGAGACCGGGCAGGCCGTTGATGTCGACGAGCAGCGACGGCGCGGCGAGGCGCATCGACAGCAGCGGGATCAGGCTCTGCCCGCCTGCCAGCACCTTGCTGTCCGGTGTGGACAGCGCGGCGACGGCGTCGGCCAGCCGGTCGGGCCGTACGTAGTCGAAGGGAGCAGGTTTCACGGGGTCTTCTTCGTCTCCTGGTCGTCATCGGCGCCGGGCGCCGTGGTCGTCATCCCACCGGCCGGTGTCCCCGCGGCGGGCACGGACTCTCCGGTCCGGCGGTCGCGCAGCGCGACGGCGTGGAAGTAGACGATGACCATGATCGTGCCCAGCGCGATGCCGCCGAGCTCGAAACCGCCACCGAAGTCCATGGCCACGCCGCCGATGCCCGCGACGAGGCCCGCCGCGAGCCCCACGAGGTTGCGCGGCTCGGCGAAGTCGACACCGTTCTCCACCCAGATCTTCGCTCCGACCAGGGCGATCATCCCGTAGAGCACCACGGTGATCCCGCCGAGCACGCCGCCCGGGATGGCACCGACCAGCACCCCGAACTTCGGGCAGAGCCCCAGCACGATCGCGACGCCGGCCGCGACGTAGTACGCGGCGGTGGAGTACACGCGGGTGGCGCCCATGACGCCGATGTTCTCCGCGTAGGTGGTCGTCGGGGAGCCGCCGAACAGGCTCGCGAGCGCGGTGGCGGCACCGTCGGCACCGATGGCACGACCCATGTACGGGTCGAGGTCGTCACCGGTCATCTCGGCGACGGCCTTGACGTGCCCGAGGTTCTCGGCGATCAGCGCGATCACGCCCGGGAGCACCAGCAGGAGGAACACGAGCGAGAAGCTCGGCCCGTGCACGGCGGCCACACCGTCGTCCAGGGTGCCGCTGGGCAGGCCGAACCAGGCGGCGTCGGAGAGGCCCTCGAACGTGACACGCGAGTGCGGCTCCGGGGTGCAGTCGGCGCCGCCGCAGGAGGTGATCGGGCCGAACACGACGTCGAACAGGAACGAGATCACGAAGCCGAAGACGAGCGCGAGGAACACCGCGATCCGGCCCCAGAAGCCGGGGAACAGCACCGCGGCGCACACCAGGAAGGTCGCCGTCAGCAGCGCCGTCCACTGGTCCACCGGCCAGTACACCGACGCGACGACCGGGGCGAGGTTGAACCCGATCAGCATGACGACGGCGCCGGTGACGGCGGGCGGCAGCACGGCGTGCACCAGGCGCGGCCCGGCGAAGTGCACGAACACGCCGACGGCGAGCAGCACGAGACCGGACAGCAGGATCGCGCCGGTGACGTCCGCGGAGTCGCCGCCCATCGCGCGGATCGCGGCCACGCCGCCGACGAACGCCGCGCTGGTGCCGAGGTAGCTGGGGACCCGGTTCTTGCAGACGACCAGGAACAGAATCGTGCAGATCCCGGAGAACAGGATGGCGAGGTTCGGGTCGAGCCCCATCACCACCGGGAAGACGAACGTCGCACCGAACATCGCGACGACGTGCTGGATACCCAGCCCCGCGGTCCTCCCCCACGGCAGCCGCTGCTTGGCTCCGACCGCCTCACCGGGAGCGGGATCGACGACCTCCCACTTGAACATCGACATCTCGATCCCCCTCCGGTTCTGCTACTTCGCGAACCCGACTCAAGCTAATGAGACCCAGGTCGCACCTCGACGGCGATCCTTGCCGATCGTTGTGCGGATCCACTGGCACGAATTGATGACGCGGCACCGTGACACGCGTGCGGGTCCCCGTAGGTTTCGCGGAGATTTCGCCGCACTCAACGGCTGATCTTGAGCGCCTGCAGGGCCACCGCGACGTCGAGGCGCAGGTTCGGGTCCGTCGACAGTGGTCCGAGCAGCCGCTCCAGCTTCGAGACCCGGTACCGCATCGTGTTGTAGTGGAAGAACTGCGACCGGGCCGCCTCGGCGACGTTGAAGTTGGTGTCGAGCAGGATCTGCAGCGTCTCCCGCAGCTCGGTCGCCTCGGCGGTCGGTTCGGCGAGCGGTCCCAGCGCGTCCCGCACGAAGGACGTCAGCTCGGCCGGGTCCGGGATGAGTGCGATCAGCCGGTGCAGGCCGAGCTGGTCGAAGAACGTGGTGCGGCCCCCGCCACCGATCCGCCTGCCGACCTCGACCGCGCGCCGGGCCTGCCCGTAGGCGCCCGGCAGGGAGTCGACGTCGGCGACCGGGCGGCTCACCCCGGCCGAGAACGGGCGACGGCCACCGCCCTTGTCCCCGGCCACCGCGGTGACCGCCCGCTGCACGAGGTCCCGGCCGGGCGGGCCGTCGGTGCCCTTGCCACCACCTTTGCCGCCCTTGCCGCCCCCGCCCCCGCCGCCGGCGCCGCTCCGGTCGCCGCCCGAGCCGCCGACCGGGCCGCCGACCGGGCCGCCGACCGGGAGCAGGGTGACCACCTCGGAGGAGAAGTCGACCGTCGGAATGCCCGGGCCCAGCCCGGTGCACACCTGACGCCACGCCGCCGAGAACCGCTTCTGCCAGGTCCGCCGCTGCTCGCCGGAGACCGGCTCGTCGGTCGGGTCCAGCTCGGCCGACACCACGACCATCGGGCGGCGCAGGTCCCAGCCGAACAGGTCGGCGTGCTCGGCCACGTACGCCGGGTCGGCGGTGCGGCGCAGCAGCAGGTCCCGCAGGAAGTCGCCCTGGTACTTGGTCTCGACCGCGGTGACGGCCTCCTCGCGGGTGATCAGCAGCGCGGCGACCGCGGCGGCCCGTTCCAGGGCGTGGACGTCGTCCGGGGTCAGTCGCGCGTCCCGGCGCACGCACACCAGCCGGGCCAGGTTCTGCCCGCCCGCGGCGACCCGCAGCGTGCGCGCCTCACCGCCGCCGACGGCGACCCCGCCCGCCCCCATCCGCTCCACCCTGAGCCGGCCGGTCGGATCGACGAGAGCGTGCTCGGCGAGCACCCCGCGGACGTCGTCGGGCAGCGCCGAGGCCCGCTCCCGGCCGTCGGTGGAGGTGAAGGCGACGCCCACGCCGAGCACCCGTCCGACCTCGGCCGCGATGCCGTCGAGATCGCCGCCCTCCAGGGCGATCTGGGTGAGGCCGGTGTGCAGGGCGTCGACCCGGGCCAGCGCGGCCCGGGCAGGCGGCTCGGGATCACTACGATCATGCTTGAGCAACAGTTGCCGTCCATCCACGCCGAAGGTGGCACAAGTTAACATCGGTCAAGCGTTGTGCCCAGGGCTAGCGTCGGATTCGTGATCCCCGCCGGCGCACCTGTCCGGGTCCGGGACCGGCTCCGCCGGACCCCCGACGGCCCGGTCACGGTCGTGCACCGCGGACCGGACGCGGTCTACCTCGCGGTCGGTGACGGCTGCGTCGGCGTCACGGGGCGCCACGCGGTCGCGGTCCCCTGTGCGCTGCACACCCGCGTCGAGCGGTTCGATGTCGCGGACGCCCGGGTGCACGGCGGTGTGCTGCACCTCGACGGCGTCCCGCTGGTCGTACGGCGACTGGTCGACACCCGCGTCCCGGCACTCCCGGCGACCGCCGCAGCGGCGACCGCACCCTCTTCGCCGGCCGGAATCGCCGAGCTCCCCACCGCCGTCACCACAGCCACGGTTCCCGGTCTCGTCGGGCGCGGCGACGGGCTCACCCCGCTCGGCGACGACGTCCTCTGCGGCTGGCTGGCCCTGCACCGCGCGGCCCGGGTGCCGACCCCGGAGGTCGACGACGCCGTGCGCGCCTGCCTGCACCGCACGACCCTGCTGTCCGCCGAGCTGCTGCGCTGCGCGCTCGACGGCGAGGTGATCCCGCAGTTCGCGGCGTTCGTCACGAGCGCGGGGGCGCTCGCCGCCGAGGCCGCGCTCACCGCCGTCGGTCACTCGTCCGGGATCGGGATGCTGCACGGCGCCCGGCTCGCGCTGACCGGACTCCACCTGCCCACGCTCGATCCATCCACATTCCACGAAGGGGTCGCCGCATGACGACGCACGTCGAGGTACGACCCGGCGCCTACGCCGACTCCGTGACCCTGCTCCGGGTCAGCCGCACCGTGCAGGGACTCGACGGGGTCACCGCCGCGCAGGTCGCGATGGCCACCCCGCTCAACGTCGAGGTCCTCACCGGCATGGGATTCGAGGTCCCGCCGGGCACCGGATCGAACGACCTGGTGGTGGCGCTGCACCTGGCCGGCGACGAGGCGTTGCCGGCCGCGCTGGCCGGGGTCGAGCGCGCGCTGCAGGAGGCGAACCGCCCGGCCGGGAACGGTGACGGCCCCGCCGTCGCGCCCCCGCGCACCACCGGCTCCGCGCTGGAGCGCGAGGCCGCCCCGATCGCGCTGGTGTCGGTGCCCGGCCCGCACGCCTGCGTCGAGGCGATGGACGCGCTCGACGCGGGCAGCGACGTCATGATCTTCAGCGACAACGTGCCGGTGGAGCAGGAGGTCGCCCTAAAGACAGTGGCGGCCGGCCGCGGACTGCTGGTGATGGGGCCGGACTGCGGCACCGCCGTCCTGCGCGGGATCGGCCTGGGGTTCGCGAACACCGTCGCCCCGGGGCCGGTCGGGATCGTCGCCGCGTCCGGCACCGGCTGCCAGCAGCTGCTGGCCCTGCTCGACCACGCCGGCGTCGGCGTGACCTCGGCGCTCGGGGTCGGCGGGCGGGACCTGTCGGCACCGGTCGGCGGGCTCGCCACCCGCGAGGCACTGCGCAGGCTCGACGCGGACCCGGCCGTCGAGCTGATCGTCGTGGTCTCCAAGCCCCCGGCCGACGAGGTCGCCGCCGCGCTCCGCGAACTGGCCGGGCAGCTCGCCACCCCCGTCGAGTTCGCGCTGCTCGGGGCCGGTCGGCCGGACCTCACCGCGGCCACCGAGGCGGTGCTGACCCGGCTCGGGCGGCCGGTGCCACAGTGGCCGGTGCACGGCCGCGCACGTGCGGCCGGCGGTGGCCGGTACCTGCGCGGGCTGTTCGTCGGCGGCACCCTGGCGACCGAGGCCGAGCAGATCGCCGTCGCCGCGGCGGGACCCGACGCCGGGCACACCTTCGTCGACTTCGGCGACGACGCCTACACCGCGGGCCGGGCCCACCCCATGATCGATCCGACACTGCGCCTGGACCACCTGGGCAAGGCACTGGCCGACCCGGACACCGGCGCCGTGCTGCTCGACGTCGTGCTCGGGCACGGTGCCGAGCCCGATCCCGCCGCGCTGCTCGCCCCCGCGATCACCGGTGCGCCCGTACCGGTCGTCGTCACCGTCGTCGGGACCGGCGGCGACCTGCAGGACCTGCCACGCCAGGTCGGCACGCTGGTCGACGCCGGCGCCGAGGTGTACCTGTCCCACGCCCACGCCACCCGGCGGGCCCTCGCACTCGCGGCCGGGACCGCGCAGAACGGAGCCACCCTGTGAGTACGCCCGAGGCCGTCGTGAGCACCGGAACCGACCTGTTGGCCGACGCCGTCGCGGGCCAGGCCGTCCCCGTCACCCGGGTCGACTGGCGCCCGCCGATGGAGGACACGGCGGACGATCTCGCCACCGTCGCCACCGACCCGCTGCGCCGGGACGCGAACGCCCGCGCGCTCGCGGCGATGCTCGGCGTCACCGCCACGCTGGTCGACGTCGCCCCGGCGTCGGAGGTCCTCGGGCTGGCGCGGGGCGAGTTCCTGCACGCCGGCCCGCCGATCACCTGGGACCGCGCCTCCGGGCCGTTGCGCGGCGCGCTGATGGGTGGCGCCGCGCTGGAGGGCCTGGTCGACGCCCCGGAGCAGGCGTCCGCGCTGTTCGAGGCGGGCACCTCGGTGTCGCTGGAGCCGTGCCACCACCGCTCGGCGGTCGGCCCGATGGCCGGCGTCGTCACCCCCAGCATGTGGATGCTCGTGCTGGAGGATCCGGCGACCGGGCGCCGCACCTACTGCTCGCTGAACGAGGGCCTGGGCAAGGTGCTGCGCTACGGCGCGTACGCCCCGGACGTCCTGGACCGGCTGCGCTGGCTGGGGAACGTGCTCGGGCCGCTGCTGCGTGCCGCGGTCCGGTCGGTGCGCGACGCGGGCACGCCGGTCGACGCCACCGCGATCCTCACCCAGATGCTGCAGATGGGCGACGAGGCGCACAACCGCAACCGGGCCGGCACGCTCATGCTGCTGCGCGACCTGTCCCCCGCCCTGGTCACCGGGGCCGCGGATGCCGGCTTCTCCAGTGCCGATGTCGCCGCCGCGTTGCGGTTCGTCGGCGGCAACGACCACTTCTTCCTCAACCTGGCGATGCCGGCGTGCAAGCTCGCCCTCGACGCCGCCCGCGACATCGAGGGCTCGACGATGGTCGTCGCGATGGCTCGCAACGGCACCGACTTCGGGATCCAGGTCGCCGGCACCGGCGACGAGTGGTTCACCGGCCCGGCGCAGGTCGCCGACGGCCTGTTCCTGGGCGACTACGGCCCGGACGACGCGAACCCGGACATCGGCGACTCCGCGATCACCGAGACGGCCGGGATCGGCGGGTTCGCCATGGCCACCGCGCCGGCGATCGTCCGGCTGGTCGGCGGCAGCGTGCCGGACGCGCTGGCCACCACCCGCCGGATGCGCGAGATCACGATCGGGGAGAACCCCCGCTGGACGGTCCCGGTGCTGGAGTTCGCCGGGGTGCCCAGCGGCGTCGACGTGACCAGGGTGTGCCGGACCGGGATTCTCCCCCAGATCAACACCGGGATGGCCGGCCGGGTCGCGGGCGTCGGTCAGGTGGGTGCAGGGTTGGTGACGCCGCCCGCCGAGATCTTCCCGAAGGCGCTGGCCGGGCTCGCCGCGCGGACCCGCGCCCGGGGCTGAGCGGCACCGCGGGACCCACCGTCCCGGGGCCCTGCGGGCGAGTCCCGGGTCGCTACGCACGACCGTCACACCTGGTTCACGGATTTGCGAGTGAGGATCGCCACCGGGGCCGGCGGGTGTCCGCCCCGCGTTCCGCGGGGTAGTCGCCCGGTATGTCAGACGTGTCCAATCGATCGGCGTTGGCCGGCGGTGCCGCCGGCGACGGGAGGTCGCAGGCGGACACCCCGCAGGTGATCCGCCGCGACCTGCCGTACACGCCGTCGCCGCGCCCCCGGGACTCCCGGCTCGACGAGCGCGTCCTGGTTCCCGGCCGCACGCTCGAGGAGCCGCGCACCCGCACCGGTGAACAGCTCGCCGAGGTGTTCGAGGAGGCCGTCGACGCCCACCCGGACGCCGTCGCGGTCGACACCGGTGACACCGAGCTGACCTACCGCGACCTGGACGGGCGCGCCGACCGGCTCGCCCACCACCTCCAGGAGCGCGGGACCGGACCCGGCGCCGTGGTCGGCCTGCTGCTCGACGACCCGGTCGAGGCCTACACCGCGATGCTCGCGGTACTGAAGGCCGGAGCCACGTTCGTCCCGCTGGACGCCGGGTTCCCCGCCGACCGGATCTCCTACATCCTCGACGACTCGGCGGCCGGCCTGCTGTTGGCGACGACGTCGGCGCTGGAGAAGGTCGGCGAACCGGTCGACGCGGGCGTGGAGGTGCTCCGCGTGGCGGGCGCGGGCTCGGACACCGCGGAGATCGCGCGTCGGCCCGCCCGCCGGCTCGGCGCGGACGCCCGGCGCGACGGCACCGCACATCCCGCGTACCTGATCTACACCTCGGGCTCGACCGGCCGCCCCAAGGGCGTCGTGATCTCCCACCCGTCCATCTGCAACTTCGTGCGGGTCGCCGCGGACTGCTACGGCGTGCGCCCGGACGACCGCATGTACCAGGGCCTGACCCTGGCCTTCGACTTCTCGGTCGAGGAGATCTGGACGACCTTTCTGGTCGGCGCCACCCTCGTCCCCAAGCCGGCGGGCGCGTCGCTGGTCGGCGAGGACCTCCACGACTTCCTGGCCCGGCGCCGGGTCACCGCGCTGTGCTGCGTGCCCACGCTGCTCGCGACTCTCGACACCGGACTGGACGACCTGCGCTTCCTGCTCGTGTCGGGCGAGGCCTGCCCGCAGGACCTGGTACGCCGGTGGCACCGCGAGGACCGCCGGTTCCTCAACGTCTACGGGCCCACCGAGGCGACCGTGACGGCCACCTGGACCGAACTGCACCCGGACCGCCCGGTGACGATCGGCGAACCGCTGCCCACCTACGCCGTGCTGGTTCTGGACCCGGACGACCCGGGCACGGTGCTGCCGTTCGGCGGGACCGGCGAGATCGCCATCGCCGGCGTCGGATTGGCCGAGGGATACCGCAACCGCGACGAGAAGACCGCCGAGGTGTTCGTCGACGCGACGGTCGACCTGCCGAACAACCCATCGGGGCTGATCTACCGCACCGGTGACCTCGGCCGGGTCGACGACCGCGGCGAGATCGAGTACCGGGGCCGGATCGACCTGCAGGTGAAGATCCGTGGCTACCGGATCGAGCTGTCCGAGATCGAGGCGGTGCTCCAGGAGCACCCGGCGGTCGCGATGGCGGTGGTGGACACGTTCGAACCGGCTCCCGGCAGCCCGGAGCTGGTCGGCTACGTCAGCCTGGTCCGTGGCGCCGAGCTGCCCGACGGCCTGCGGGAACGGCTGCAGGAGCGGCTGCCGTCGTACATGGTGCCCGCCTACCTGGAGCACCTCGACCGCATCCCGATGACGACCAGCGACAAGGCGGACCGCAAGAACCTGCCCGCGCCGAGCGGGAGCCGGATCTCGGCGACCGGCCCGGTCGTCGCCGCCGGGTCCGACGTCGAGCGCGGCCTGGTCGAGGAACTGGCCGCCGCGCTCTCGGTGGCACCGCAGGAGATCTCGGTGACCGCCCACGTGTTCGACGAGCTCGGGGCGACGTCGCTGCTGGTCGCCGGGTTCGCCGCCGCCGTCCGGCGCCGCGGCGACCTCCCGCCGGTGTCCACCCGGGGGGTCTACGAGTACCCGACCGTCCGCGACCTCGCCGCCGCGCTGGGCGAGCCCGCACCCGAGCGGGAGCCGGCCGCCGAGATCGCCCCGGTCCGGCCGCGGCCGGTGGCGCACGCACTCACCGGCCTCGGGCAGCTGCTGTTCCTGCTGGCCGGCGGGTTCGCCGCCGCCGCGGTGCTGGTGCTCGGCTACCGGTGGGTCTCCGCCGCCCCGGACGCCGGCGGGCTGCTCGCCCGGGCCGGGATCTGGACGGTCGGGGCGTTCGCCGCCGTCGTGCTCCTGCCGGTGCTGGCCAAGTGGACCCTGATCGGCCGGTTCCGTCCGCGCTCGATCCGGATGTGGGGCGCTGCGCACTTCCGGTTCTGGGTGGTGTCGACACTGATCCGGGCCAACCCGATGGCGTTGCTCGCCGGCACCCCGCCCCACGTGCTGTGGCTGCGCATGCTCGGTACCCGGATCGGGCGCGGCGCGGCGCTGTTCGGGGCGGTGCCGGTCGCGACCGACCTGGTCCGGATCGGTGCACGCTCACTGGTGCATCCCGAGGCGTCGCTGCAGGGCTACCGGGCGGTGCCGGGGGCGATCGAGTTCGGACCGGTCGAGATCGGCGACGACTGCGTCGTCGGCGAGGCCGGCGCACTGGACGTGTGGACCGGGATGGAGAACGGCGCGCAGCTGGGGCACACCTCCGCGCTGTGGGCCGGTGCCACCATCCCGGCCGGCGAGGCCTGGCACGGGTCCCCGGCCGGTCCGTCCGACGCCGACTACCGGACCGTGCCGGCCGCCGGGGCCGGGTGGGTCCGCCGGCTCGGCTACAGCGCGGGACTCCTCGGGCTGATCTGTGCGGTCGGCACCGCCGTGTTCGCCACGGTCGTCGCGGCGTTCGCCCGGTTCGCCGCACCGGTCGCCGGGTGGATCGGCGCGGTCGGCGTGCCGGCCTTCCTCCTGGTCGGCGCTCTCGCGGCGATGGCACTGTTCGTGCTCGCGCTCACCGTCGGCGTGCTCGCCGTGCTGGCCGTGCCACGCCTGGCGGCACTGGCGGTGCCACCAGGACGGACCTTCCCGCTGTACGGGTTCCGGCACATCGCACAGCAGATCGTGACCGGGGTGTCCAACGCCCGCGTCCTGGTCCTGCTGCTCGGCGACAGCTCGTTCATCACCGGCTACCTGAAGGGACTCGGCTACGACCTGGGCGACCTGCGCCAGACCGGCTCGAACTTCGGCACCCAGCTGCGCCAGGAGGCACCGCAGCAGACGCACGTGGGCCGCGGCACGATGGTGTCCGACGGCCTGCGGATGATGAACACCGAGCTGTCGCACGACTCCTTCCGGGTCAGCCCGGTCGGCCTCGGAGTGGACAGCTTCGTCGGCAACGACGTGCACCTGCCGCCCGACGCCCGGGTCGGCGACGACGTGCTGCTCGCGACGAAGGTGATGGTCCCGACCGACGGACCGGTCCGCGCCGGCGTCGGGCTGCTCGGGTCGCCGCCGATGGAGATCTCGCGCACGAGCACGGAACCGCACCCGAACCACCCGGGCACCGACGACGAGCTGGCCCGGCGCCTGCGGTCCAAGAACCGCTACAACGCCTCGACGCTGGTCGTGACGGTGCTGCTGCGTGCCCTCGGGGCCGCGGGTGCGCTGGTCCCCACCGCGCTCGCGCTCGCGCTGTGGCCGGTCTGGGGCTTCTGGGCGATGGGGCCGGCGATCGCCCTGGGTCCGCTGCTGCTGATGGTGTGGTCGGCGCTGCTGGAGCGGGCGACGCTCGGGTTCCGCCCGCTGCAACCACGGACCGCCTCGATCTACGACCGCTACTTCTGGTTCCACGAGCGGCTGTGGAAGCTCTACGTCCGCCCGGTGCTGGCCGGCACCCCGCTGCTGGTCTGGCGCAACCAGCTCGCCGGGCTCACCGCCGGGCGGCGGGTGTTCGACGACGGCGCGATGCTGCCGGAGAAGAGCCTGGTCTCCCTCGGCGACGACGCCGTGCTCAACGCCGGCTCGGTGATCCAGTGCCACTCGCTGGAGGACGGCCGTTTCGAGTCCGGCCGGGCCCGGGTCGGCGCGGGCGCCTGCGTCGGGGTGCGCGCGTTCGTGCACCACTCGACCGAGCTCGGTGACGGCGCGACGCTGGTGGCGGACTCGTTCCTGATGAAGGGCGAGCAGGCCGGGCCGGGTGAGCGCTGGGGCGGCAACCCCGCCGAGCCCGACGCGCGGGAGGCGCCCGTCCCGGACCACCGCGCCGCGTGATCATCGGACGAGTGCCGATCGGTGCCACGGTTGGCACCGATCCGCACTCGACCGACGATCACCGTGTCTCGGCACACACCCGCGAGGCGTGACCCGGCCACCAAATGACCGTACATTCACGGTCATGCCTGACCGTGCCGCCACCACCACGGGCCCGGCACCGCTGCGCCGGATCGCCGGCAGGCGGCTCTGGGAACAGCTGCTCGCCGACCTGCGCCGCCGGCTCGACGCCGACGAGTTCACCGGCGGCTTCCCCGGCGAGCTCGCCCTGGTCGAGGAGTACGGCGTCAGCCGGCACACCGTCCGCCAGGCCGTGCAGATCCTCCGCGAGGAGGGCCTGGTGATCGGCAGCCGGGGCAGGCCGTCCCGGCAGGCCGAGCCGGTCGAGATCGCCCAGCGGCTCGGCGCCCTCTACAGCCTCCACGAGTCGGTCCGGGCGATGGGCCTGGAGCAGCGCAGCGTCGTCCGGTCCCTGGGCGTCGTCGCCGACGGCGTCGTCGCCGCCCGGCTGGGCCTGGAGGAGTCCACGCCGCTGGTCCACCTGGAGCGCCTGCGCCTGGCCGGCGGCGATCCCCTCGCCCTGGACCGGGTGTGGCTGCCGCACGAGCTGGCCGCTCCGCTGCTGCACGCCGACTTCTCGAGCGGCGCGCTCTACGAGCGCTACGCCGAGCTGTGCGGGGTCGTGCTCACCGGGGGCGAGGAGACGATCCAGCCGATCCTGCCCACCCCGGCCGAGCACCGGCTGCTCGGCGGCAGCCCGTCGACCGCGGCGTTCGCCGTCCGCCGGCTCGGCACGGCGAAGGGCCGGCGGGTCGAGTGGCGCCAGACGCTGGTGCGCGGCGACCGGTTCGTCCTGCGCACCGACTTCGCCGGCTCCGGCGGCTACCACCTGGACCTGCTCGGGTCCCCGGACGGGCGGGATCCGCGCCGGTGATCGGCGTCCTGTCCGGTGCGCTGGGCCTGGTCGTCGGCCTGGTCATCGGGACCCTCGGCGGAGGCGGCGGTGTGCTGTCCGTACCCGCGCTGGTCTACCTGCTCGGCCAGGACGCCCGGGCCGCCACCACCGGCAGCATCGTGATCGTCGGGCTCGTCTCGGCGGTCGGGATGCTGACCCGGCTGCGCGGCCGGGTGATCGACTGGCGGACCGGGCTCGCGTTCGGCGTGGTGGGGATCCCGGCGGCCTGGGCCGGAGCGTTGCTCAACCGGACCGTGCCGCAGCCGGCCCTGCTGCTGTCGTTCTCGGTGCTGACCCTGGCGATCGCGGTGCTGCTGCTGGTGCGCAGCTCGTCCACGGCCCGGGAGGACACTCCACCGGCCACCGGGGCGACCGGGTCGACGGGCGTCCTCGCCCCGCCGGACCGGCGCAGCGCCGTGGCGCGCGCGGTGAAGGTGATCGCCTCCGCGGCGGTGGTCGGCTTCATGACCGGCTTCCTCGGCGTCGGCGGCGGCTTCCTCGTGGTCCCGGCGCTGGCGATCGTGCTCGGCATGACGATGCCCGCGGCCATCGCCACCTCGCTGCTCGTGCTGACCCTCAACGCGGCCGGGTCACTGGCGGCCCGGGCCGGGCACCTCGACCTCGACTGGGCCGTGCTCGGGCCGTTCGTGGGCGTCGCCGTGCTCGGGGCGCTGGCCGGGAAGCCGATCGCGGACCGGATGTCCTCGGCGGCGCTCGGCCGCGCGTTCGCGGTGCTGCTGCTGGGCGTCGGCGGGTTCGTCGGGGTCGAGAGCCTGCTGTCGCTGGTCTGACCCGGGCTCAGAACGGGACGCGAGCGGTGTGTGCGGCCCGGACGGCGGCGGCGATCCGGGTGAGCAACCCACGGTCCTCGCGGTCACCACCGCGGGGCGGCTCCACCGGCGACGGCGGTTCGACGGATGCGGGTTCGGACGGCGCAGGGCACGGCGGCAGGACGGGATTCACGACGGGTTCGCTCCGGGCGTCGGCAGACGGGGACGACGGGAGCGGGCCGGGACCGGCCGGGCCCGCTCAGGAACCCGGGCGACAGCGGCGGTCGTCGATCGACAGCTGGTCGGTCGCGATCAGGCACACGACGAACGCGTGATCGGCCGGCGAGCTGTCGAGGGACACGCCGACCACTGCACCACGCCCCGCTGCCCACCGCAAAGGGCCTTCTCACTCCTCGACCGGCGACCCGTTTCAAAGTACGGTCATTTCGGTCCCGCCGAGGAGGCGTCATGGCACAGGATCCCGTCGATGCAGGCGCCTGGCAGTACAGCGGCGACCTGATGTTCCGGCAGTACTACCTGGGGTGCCTGTCCCAGGCGTCCTACCTGGTCGGTGACCGGGGATCCGGCCGCGCGGTCGTCGTCGACCCGCAGCGGGACATCGCCCGCTACCTCGCCGACGCCGCGGCCGAGGGCCTGCGCATCGAGCGGGTGCTGGAGACGCACGTGCACGCCGACTTCCTCTCCGGGCACCTCGAGCTGGCCGCCGCGACCGGAGCCCCGATCTCCTACGGCGCGGCCGCCGACGTCGAGTTCCCGATCGAACCGCTCGCCGACGGGCAGGTACTCACCCTCGGCGCGGTGAACCTGGAGGTCCTGCACACGCCCGGCCACACGCCGGAGTCGATCTGCCTGGTCGTGCGGGACGCCCCCGGGGCAGCGCCGTGGAGCGTGCTGACCGGGGACACCCTGTTCATCGGCGACGTCGGCCGGCCCGATCTGCTGGGCGGCGCCGGGTGGTCGGCCGAGGAGCTGGGCCGGGCGCTGTACGAGTCCACCCGGCGGCTGCTCACCCTCCCGGACGAGACCCGCGTCCATCCCGCGCACGGCGCAGGTTCGGCGTGCGGCAAGAACCTGTCGACCGAGACGTCCAGCACGATCGGCGTGCAGCGGCGCACCAACTACGCGCTGGCCCCGATGGACGCCGACGCGTTCGTCGCCGTCGTCACCGACGGCCAGTCCGCCCCGCCGACCTACTTCGCCCACGCCTCGCACCGCAACCGCGAGCTGCACCCGATGCTGGACGAGACCGCCCCGGTCCCGGCCATCGGTCTCGCCGAGGCCGACGCCGCGGTCGAGCGCGGTGCGCTCCTGCTCGACACCCGCGACCCGCAGGACTTCGCGGCCGCGCACCTGCCCGGCTCGGTGAACGTCGGCCTGGGCGGGCGGTTCGCCGAGGTGGTCGGCCAGGTCGTCGGGCCGGAGACCGGCCTGGTGCTGGTCGGCGACGAGGGCACCGCCACCGAGGCGCGCAACCGGCTGGCCCGGATCGGCTTCGACCGGGTGCTCGGCTTCCTCGACGGCGGCGTGCACGCCGCCCCGCCGCAGCGGCTGCGTGCTGCCGGCCGGGTCACCGCCGACCAGCTCGCGACCCTCGGCGGCACCGTCCGGGCGGTCGACGTCCGCGGCCCCGGGGAGGTCGCCGGCTCCGGCCTGGTGCCGGGTGCGGTGCCGATCCCGCTCCCGACCCTGGTCACCCGGCTCGGTGAGCTCGACCCGGACGCGCCGACCGTCGTCTACTGCGCGGGCGGCTACCGGTCCTCGACCGCCGCATCCCTGCTGCGCTCGCGCGGGTTCGCCCGGGTGGACGACCTGCTCGGCGGCTTCGGGGCGTGGACGACCGGGGAGCACCCGGTGGAGCAGCCTGCCGGCGCACGGCCGGCGCCGGCCGGTGGCTGACCGCAACGTGATTGCCCGCAGGGGCACGCCTACTACGCTCCGTGGCTCATGGACGCATGAGGAGGGGGCGAGGCGATGCCGTACTACCGCAGGGTGGGAGACATCCCACCGAAACGGCACACCCAGCACCGCCGGCCGGACGGGGGTCTGTACTACGAGGAGCTGATGGGTGAGGAGGGTTTCTCCTCCGACTCGTCCCTGCTCTACCACGCCGGGATCCCGTCCGCGCTCGTCGACGCCAGCCCGTGGGAGCTGCCCGACCAGAGCCTGACCGACAACCGTCCGCTGCTCCCCCGGCACTTCACGCTGCACCAGCTGACGGCCGCCGACCCGTCCACCGTCGACGTCGTGACCGGCCGCCGGTTGGTGCTGGGCAACCCCGACGTCCGGATCTCGTACGTGGTCGCGGGCGCGCCGAGCCCGCTCTACCGCAATGCGGTCGGCGACGAATGCGTCTACGTCGAGTCCGGCACCGCGACGCTGGAGACCGTGTTCGGCGTGCTGCCGGTACGCACGGGTGACTACGTGATCGTTCCGCGCGCCACCACGCACCGCTGGGTCCCGACCGGGCCGGACCCGCTGCGGGCCTACGCGATCGAGGCCGACTCGCACATCGCCCCGCCCGCCCGCTACCTGTCCCGCTACGGGCAGCTGCTCGAGCACGCGCCCTACTGCGAGCGCGATCTGCACGGTCCCACCGAGCCGCTGTCGGGCGAGGGCACCGACGTGGAGATCCTGGTCAGGCATCGGGGCGGCGCGCACGGCGTCACCGGCACCCGGTACACGGCACCGACCCACCCGTTCGACGTCGTCGGGTGGGACGGGTGTCTGTACCCGTACACCTTCAACATCTCCGACTTCGAACCGATCACCGGGCGGGTGCACCAGCCACCACCGGCACATCAGGTGTTCGAGGGCCGGAACTTCGTCGTCTGCAACTTCGTGCCGCGCAAGGTCGACTACCACCCGCTCGCCGTGCCGGTGCCCTACTACCACGCCAACGTCGACTCCGACGAGGTCATGTTCTACTGCGGCGGCAGCTACGAGGCCCGCAAGGGTTCCGGCATCGGCCAGGGCTCGGTGTCGCTGCACCCGGGCGGGCACTCGCACGGGCCGCAACCCGGTGCCGTCGAGCGCTCGCTGGGCGCGGAGTTCTTCGACGAGCTGGCGGTCATGGTCGACACCTTCCGGCCGCTCTCCCTGGGTTCGGCCGGTGTCGAGTGCGAGGACCCCGGCTACGCCTGGACCTGGTCCGGGCGGGGGCCGGCACGATGACCGCGCCGGACAACGCAGATCCCGCGAAGGGTCACCGGATCTTCGCCGCCGTCTACGACCGCGTGTCGGCGCCGGTCGAGCGGGAGATCCTCGGCCCGCGACGGGCCTCCCTGGTCGGGTCGCTGACCGGGCGGGTGTTCGACGTCGGCGCCGGGACCGGCGCGAACCTGCCGCACTTCCGGTCCGCGACCGAGGTGGTCGCGCTCGAACCCGATCCCGCGATGCGCCGGCGCCTGGCCCCGCGCACGCAGGACTGCCCGGTGCCGGTGACCGTCGGCGGATCCGGGGCCGGCGAGCTCCCGGCCACCGACGGCTCGGTCGACGCGGTCGTGTTCACGCTGGTGCTGTGCACGGTCCCGGATCCGGGCCGGGCGCTCGCCGAGGCCCGGCGGGTGCTGCGCCCCGGCGGGCGGCTCGTCGCGATCGAGCATGTCGTCGGGCACGGCCGTCCCGCGGTGTGGCGGCGCCGGCTGGCCCCGCTCTGGTCGCGGCTCGCGGCGGGCTGCCGCCTCGACCGGGACACGGTGCCCGCGATCCGCGCGGCAGGCTTCGTGCTCGACGAGCTCGAGGACTTCACGGTCGGCCCCGGATGGGCGCCGGCCGGTCAGCTCGTGCAGCTGAGCGCTACTGCAGGGCCAGCGTCCGGATGACCAGCCGGGCCGCGTCGCCGCCCGCCTCCAGCGCGGTGCCGAGCGCGGCCGGCACGTCGAGGTCGGTGAGCAGCGCGTCCCGTACCGCGTCGACGGCAGCCGGGGAGCCGGGCTTGCGGCCGGCCGCGACGTAGAGCTCCTCGAGCCGCCCGCCCGCCACCGCGAGGTCCTCGGCCCGGTACTCCCAGGGCCGCGACCACGGCCGGTCGAGCAGCAGCAGGCGCAGCGCGGCGCCGGGCACGGATCCGAGCAGATCCTGCACCAGAACGAGATTGCCGGTCGACTTCGCCATCTTCGCACCGTCGACCGACACCACGCCCACCCGGAAACCACGCCGGGCGAACAGGCCGGCGCCGGTGGCGGCCGCGGCCATCGCGGACTGGTACGCGTGGTGCGGGAAGGTCAGGTCCGCGCCGCCCGCGAGCACGTCGACGACCCCGCCGAGCGAGGCCAGCGCCATCGCCGCGCACTCGGCGTGCCAGCCCGGGCGGCCCGGCCCCCACGGGCTCGGCCACGCCGGGTGCACGCCGTCGGAGGGCTTCCAGAGCGGGACGTCGAACGGGTCGTCGCGCTGCGGGTCCCCGGGCTCGTCGCCGTACTCGGTGGACAGCGCCAGCGCCGTGTCCCGGTCGAGCCCGGCCGCCGCGGGCACCCCGGCACCCCGGAAGTAGACGGTGCCGCCGCGCTCGTAGGCGTCGCCGGTGGCGAGCAGCGCGCGGGTCAGCGCGACCACGTGCCGGACGTGGTGCCGGGCGTGTGGGGCGTGCTCCGGTGCCCGCACGTTCAGGTCGGCCATGGCGCGGTCGAACCAGAACTCCTGGCGCAGGCCGAACTCGTCGTAGCCGACCTCGCGCTCGACGGCGGTGCGGGTCAGGACGTCGTCGACGTCGGTGACGTTGCGGCTCACCTCGGTCGCGGTCCCCGCCATCCGCACGACCCGGGCCAGCACGTCCGCCCAGACGAAGGTGGCCGCGTGCCCGAGGTGCGTCACGTCGTACGGGGTGATGCCGCAGACGTAGATCCGCGCCGGGGTGGTCAGCGGCAGCGGGGCGCCGCCGAGCACCAGCCCGGCACCGTCGGGGAACTCGCCGTCAACCGTGTCCATGCCCGCATCGTGCCAGCCGGCGTGATGCCCGCCACGGGTTACCCGCGAGTAGTGGATCGCCTAGGGTCTGCTTCCGACCGACACCGCCGTCCGCACCGGGAGCGCCGCCGATGAAGACCTTCACCGACCGCACCGCCGCGATCACCGGGGCCGGCTCCGGCATCGGCCGGGCGCTCGCGTTGCGCCTCGCCGGCGACGGCTGCCACCTCGCGCTCGCCGACGTCGACGCCGCCGGCCTGGCCGAGACGGCCGCGCTGGCCGGCCCGCAGATCCGGGTCACGACGACCGAGCTCGACGTCGCCGACGAGAAGGCCGTGTACGGCTGGGCCGCGTCCACCGTCGCGGACCACGGCTCGGTGAACCTCGTGGTCAACAACGCCGGCGTCGCGCTGTCCGGCACCGTCGGGTCGCTGCCCCTCGACGACTACCGCTGGATCATGGACATCAACTTCTGGGGCGTGGTGTACGGGACGAAGGCGTTCCTGCCGCACCTGGAGGCCACGGGCGAGGGACACGTGGTCAACCTGTCGAGCATCTTCGGCGTCGCCGCCCAGCCGCTGATGAGCGGCTACAACGCGAGCAAGTACGCCGTGCGGGGGTTCACCGAGTCGCTGCGCCAGGATCTGGAGCTGGCCGGATCGGCGGTGTCGGCGACCTGCGTGCACCCGGGCGGGATCAAGACCAACATCGCGCGGGCCGCCCGGATGGACGGCAGTGTCGCGACCGCCACCGGCAAGCCCACCGACGCGGCCGCCGCCGACTTCGAGCGGTTGCTGACCACGAGCCCGGACCGGGCCGCCCGCACCATCCTCGACGGGGTCCGCCGCGACCGGCGGCGCGTCCTGATCGGACCGGACGCGTGGGCGATCGACTCGATGGTGCGGCTGCTGCCGACCGCCTACCAGCGGATCGTCACCGGGGCCGTGCGGTCGCGCCGGTCGTGATCACCGTGTCGTAGTGGATCGGTGCCATATTCGGCACCGATCCGACACGACTCCCCGATCATCGCCGAGGAGCCCCCACGATGAGTCCCGCGCGACCTCCGGTCACCGCCTTCGGCCCGGACTTCCCGTTCCCCTACGACGACTGGATCTCCCACCCGGCCGGCCTCGGCCGGGTCCCGCCGGAGAAGCTCGGGACCGAGGTCGCGGTCGTCGGCGCGGGGATCGCCGGGCTCGTCGCGGCCTACGAGCTCCTGCGGATGGGCCTGCGCCCGGTGGTGTACGAGTCGTCGCGCCTGGGCGGGCGGCTGCGATCGCAACCGTTCGAGGGCGCCGACGGCATCGTCGCCGAGCTGGGCGGCATGCGGTTCCCCCGGTCGTCCACCGCGTTCCACCACTACGTCGACCTGCTGGGCCTGCGCACCGAGCCGTTCCCGAACCCCCTGACGCCCGCGGCACCGAGCACCGTGATCGACCTGCACGGGCGCACGTACTACGGCCGCACCCTGGCCGACCTGCCGCCGTTCTTCACCGAGGTCGCCGACGCCTGGGCGAGCGCGCTCGAGGAGGGCGCCGGGTTCGAGGCCCTGCAGGAGGCGATCCGGAACCGGGACACGGCGACCCTGCAGCGCCTGTGGCACGAGCTGGTCCCGCTCTGGGACGACCGGACCTTCTACGACTTCGTGTCGGCGTCGAAGGCGTTCGCCGGGCTGACCTACCGGCACCGGGAGGCGTTCGGCCAGGTCGGCTTCGGCACCGGCGGGTGGGACTCCGACTTCCCGAACTCGATGCTGGAGATCCTGCGGGTGGTGACGACGGCGTGCGACGAGGACCAGCTGCTCGTCACCGGCGGGGTCGAGCAGGTCCCGCAGGGACTGTGGCGGCGCGCGCCGGAGCACCCGGCGCACTGGCCGGCCGGGACCAGCCTGTCGTCGTTGCACGGCGGCGGGACCCGCCCCGGCGTCGCACGGATCCACCGGGTGGACCCGGACACCATCCGGGTCACCGACGTGCACGGCGTCGAGCGCGACTACGGGGCCGTGCTCACCACCTGCCAGAGCTGGCTGTTGACCACCCAGATCCGGACCGACGAGTCGCTGTTCAGCCAGGAGCTGTGGATGGCACTCGACCGGACCCGCTACATGCAGTCGACGAAGACGTTCGTGATGGTGGACCGGCCGTTCTGGCGCGACACCGACCCGGCCACCGGGCGCGACGTCCTGAGCATGACGCTCACCGACCGGCTCACCCGCAGCACCTACCTGTTCGACCACGGCGACGACCGGCCGGGCGTGATCTGCCTGTCGTACTCGTGGATGAGCGACTCGCTGAAGATGCTGCCGTATCCGGTCGAGAAGCGGGTCGACCTCGCCCTGCGCGCACTGCGGAAGATCTACCCGGACGTCGACATCGCCTCGCACATCATCGGCGACCCGATCACGATGACCTGGGAGTCGGACCCGCACAGCCTGGGCGCGTTCAAGGGTGCGCTGCCCGGCCACTACCGCTACAACCGGCGGATGTACTGCCACTTCGTGCAGGACGACCTGCCCTCGGCCGAGCGGGGGATCTTCATGGCGGGCGACGACGTGTCGTGGACGCCGGCGTGGGCGGAGGGCGCGGTGCAGACCGCGCTCAACGCGGTGTGGGGCATCGCGCACCACCTCGGCGGCTCCTGTGCCCCCGAGAACCCCGGGCCGGGCGACCGGTTCGCCGAGCTGGCGCCGCCGGCGCTGCCGGACTGATGCGGATCGCGCTGCTGCAGGCCACGTCGCAGTCCCGTGACGTGGCCGGGAACCTGCGCCGGCCCGGATCGGCGTGCGCATCGGCCCGCGCGTCGGGGGCCGATCTCGTCGTGACGCCGGAGATGTTCCTGACCGGCTACGACATCGGCGCCGACGCGGTGCGTTCGCTCGCGGAACCGGCCGACGGCCCGTCGTGTGCCGAGGTCTCCGCGATCGCCCGGTCGCACGGTGTCGCGGTCCTGTACGGCTACCCCGAACGGTCCGGGGACGCGGTGTACAACGCAGCCGTGCTTCTCGGCCCGGACGGGACGCGCCTCGCGTCGTACCGCAAGACCCACCTGTTCGGTGACTCGGACCGGGCCTGCTTCCGCGCGTCGGACCAGGGCCCGGCGGTGGTGGAGTTCGGCGGATGGCGGCTCGGCCTGCTGATCTGCTACGACGTCGAGTTCCCGGAGGCCGTGCGCGTCCTGGCACTGCGCGGCGCGGACGTGGTGCTGGTCCCGACCGCGAACATGATCGACTACGACGTGGTGGCCGACGTGCTGGTGCCGGCCCGGGCGTACGAGAACCAGGTCTACGTGGCCTACGCGAACTACGTCGGCCGGGAGGGGTTGCTGACCTACGGCGGGCTGTCCTGCGTCGGTGGGCCGGCGGGGTCGTTCGTGGCGCGCGCCGGGCGGGGCGAGGAGCTGTTGCTCGCGGACCTCGACCGGGATGCGCTCGAGGCCTCCCGCCGGGCCACTCCGTACCTGGCCGATCGGCGGCCGGAGCTGTACCGCTGACCTCACACCCCTGGGTTGCGCTTCACACCTGATGCCGCGGGTGTGCGGAGCGGCCACGGGGTGTGAGCGCACCCCCGCGGGGTAGGCGAGCCGGCGATGAGCGCGCACACGGCAGGCGCCCGGACCTCGACGGACGGCGCCGACGACCTGGCCACGGTGGACGCCTTCTGGCGGGCCGCCAACTACCTGTCGGTCGGCCAGATCTATCTGATGGCCGACCCGTTGCTCGACGAGCCGTTGCAGCCGGAGCACATCAAGCCCCGGCTGCTCGGGCACTGGGGCACCACCCCCGGGCTGAACTTCGTGTGGGCGCACCTGAACCGGGTGATCGTCCGCGACGAGCAGGACACGCTGATGATCACCGGGCCCGGCCACGGCGGCCCCGGTGTCGTCGCGTCGGCCTGGCTGGAGGGCAGCTACACCGAGCGGTGGACACACGTCTCCCGCGACGCCGAAGGCATGGCGGAGCTGTTCCGCCAGTTCTCCTTCCCCGGCGGCATCCCCTCGCACGCCGCGCCGCAGACCCCCGGGTCGATCAACGAGGGCGGCGAGCTCGGCTACTCGCTCGCGCACGCCTACGGTGCCGCGTTCGACAACCCGGACCTGCTCGTGACCTGCGTGATCGGCGACGGCGAGGCGGAGACCGGGGCGCTGGCCGGATCGTGGCAGTCGAACGCGTTCCTGCACCCGGTGCACGACGGCACCGTGCTGCCGATCCTGCACCTCAACGGCTACAAGATCGCCAACTCGACGGTGCCCGCCCGGATCCCCGCCGAGGACCTGCAGTCCCTCCTGGAGGGCCACGGACACCGTCCGTACCTGGTCGAAGGCGGGTTCGACGGCGAGGACCCGGCGGCGGTGCACGACCGTATGGCGTCCACGCTGGACGAGATCACCGGCGAGATCCGCCGGATCCGCAGCCGGGCCGCCGCGCAGCACGCGGCCGGTCAGCAGGTCGAGCGGCCCCGCTGGCCGATGCTCGTCCTGCGGACCCCGAAGGGATGGACCGGTCCGACCGAGGTGGACGGCCGGCAGGTCGAGGGCCTGTGGCGGTCGCACCAGGTCCCGCTGCCCGGCGTCCGGGAGGATCCCGAGCACCGCGCCCAGCTGGAACGCTGGCTGCGGTCCTACCGCCCCGAGGAGCTGTTCGACGACGACGGCCGCCCGCGCGAGCACGTGAGCGCCCACGTCCCGGCCGGTGAGCGCCGGATGAGCGCGACACCGCACTCCAACGGCGGCGAGCTGCTGCGCGACCTCCGACTCCCCCCGACCGCCGACCACGCTGTCGAGGTGCCCGCCCCGGGTGCGGTCTCGGCGAGCGCCACCGGGACGCTGGGCGGCTGGCTGGCCGAGGTCGTCCGCCGCAACCCGGAGACGTTCCGGATCATGGGGCCGGACGAGACCGTGTCGAACAAGCTGCAGGACGTCTTCACCGCGACCGACCGCCAGTTCCTGGGCCGGCTGGAGGACACCGACGAGCACGTCGCCCCGCACGGCCGGGTGCTCGAGGTGCTCAACGAGCAGCTCTGCCAGGGCTGGCTGGAGGGCTACCTGCTCTCCGGGCGGCACGGGCTGTTCAACTGCTACGAGGCGTTCGTGCACATCGTCGACTCGATGTTCAACCAGCACGCCAAGTGGCTGGAGGAGAGCAGGCGGATCCCGTGGCGGCGCCCGGTCGCGTCGCTGAACTACCTGCTGACCAGCCACGTCTGGCGCCAGGACCACAACGGCTTCTCCCACCAGGACCCGGGCTTCCTCGACCACGTGCTGAACAAGAAGCCCGAGATCGTGCGCGCCTACCTGCCTCCCGACGCGAACACGCTGCTCGCCACCATGGAGCATTGCCTCGCGTCCCGGGACCTGGTGAACGTGGTCGTCGCCGGCAAGAACGAGCAACCGCAGTGGCTCGGGCCCCACGAGGCACGCGCGCACTGCGTCCGCGGGATCGGCTACTGGGACTGGGCGAGCACCGACACCGGCTCCGAACCCGACGTGGTGCTCGGCTGCGCGGGCGACGTGCCCACGATCGAGACCCTGGCAGCGGCCGGCCTGCTGCGCACCCACCTGCCGGAGCTGAAGGTACGGGTGGTCAACGTGGTCGACCTGATGCGGCTGCAGGACGAGCGCGCACACCCGCACGGGCTGTCCGACCGCGAGTTCGACGGGTTGTTCACCACCGACAAGCCGGTGATCTTCGCCTACCACGGCTACCCGTGGATGATCCACCGGCTGACCTACCGGCGGACCAACCACGCCGACATCCACGTGCGCGGCTTCATCGAGGAGGGCACCACCACGACACCGTTCGACATGGTGATGCTCAACGAGCTGGACCGCTTCCACCTCGTGATCGACGTGATCGACCGGGTACCGGGGCTCGCCGTGGCGCAGTCGGCGCTGCGCCGGCACATGGTCGACGAGCGGCTGCGCTGCCGGGACCACACCCGGCGGACCGGCACCGACGCACCGGACGTCGCCGACTGGACGTGGCAGGGCGCATGAGAACACTCGTGCTCAACGCCGGATCGTCGTCGCTGAAGCTCTCGCTGCTCGACGACGGCACCACCGTGCGCACCGACACCGTGGACCCCGGCGACGACGACGCGCTCGCCGGCTTCGCGGACGGCGACCCGCCGGACGCCGTCGGGCACCGGATCGTGCACGGCGGCGACGAGTTCACCGGCCCGGTCGCCGTCGACGACGAGGTGGTGCGCCGCATCGACGCGCTGCGCGGGCTCGCCCCGCAGCACCAGGGCCCGGCCCTGGACGTGCTGCGCCGGGCCCGTGAGCTCGTGCCGGAGGTGCCGCACGTCGCGTGCTTCGACACCGCGTTCCACCGCACGATCCCGGACGCGGCCGCCACCTACGCCGTCCCGGCCCGGTGGCGCGAGGAGTTCGGGATCCGCCGCTACGGGTTCCACGGCATGGCCCACGAGTGGTCGGCGCGGCGCACCGGCGAGCTCCTCGGCCGCGACCCCGCGACGCTGCGCGTGGTCAACGCCCACATCGGCGCGGGCGCATCGTTGTGCGCGATCGACCGCGGCCTCTCGGTGGACACCACCATGGGGTTCACCCCGACGTCCGGGCTGGTCATGGGCAGCCGCAGCGGGGACCTGGACCCGGCCGTCCCGCTGTGGCTGGCCGGCCACGGCCTCGATCCCGACGACGTCGCCGCCGCGCTGGACCGCGACAGCGGCCTGCTCGCCCTCGCCGGCGAGTCCGATCCGCAGAAGGTGCAGGAGGCCGCCGACGCCGGTGACGCCCGGGCTGCCACCGCGCTGGACGTGTGGGGGCACCGGGCCCGCGCCGGGCTGGCGGCGATGGCGGCGGCGACAGCGGGATTGGACGTACTGACGTTCAGCGGCGGCGTCGGCGAGCACCAGCCGTGGATGCGCGAGCGGGCGGTGCGCGGGCTGGGATTCCTCGGCCTCACCCTCGATCCCGCCCGCAACGACGACGCCCGCGGCGGCGACGCCGTGCTGTCCCCGGACGGCGCCGCGGTGCGGATCCTCGCCGTCACCTCCCGGGAGGACGTGATCATCGCCGAGCAGGTCGCCGCCGTCGCCGGCCGGGCCGGGTAGCGGCCGGCCGGGGCGCTCGTGCCATGACCTCGTAGGTCATCGCATCGGCGCGCCCGCACCGCGATCGTGGGTACCAGCACCGGGGACGGGCCCCGGGAGCACCCAGGAGGCGATCATGACCATCTCCACGCACCCCGTCGTCACGAATCTCCGCGCGGCACTGCGGGTCGACGCCGTCGCGTCCGGCGGGCTCGGCCTGCTCACCGCCGCGGGCGCCGTACTGCTCGGTCCGCTGCTCGGGCTGCCGGTGCCGCTGCTGGTCGGCGCCGGGCTCTTCCTCGTCGCCTGGGCGGCCGGGCTGCTGGTGCTGGCCGCGACCGGGACGGTGCCCCGGGCCGGCGGCTGGGCGGTGGTGGCGGTGAACTCGGCATGGGTGGTGGCGAGCGTCGCCGTCGTTCTCGCCGCGGCGCCGACGGTGCTCGGGATCGCCTTCCTCGTCGCGCAGGCGCTGGTCGTCGCCCTGTTCGTGGAATGGCAGGTCGTGGCGCTGCGCCGCACCGGCGCCGTCCCCGCCGTGGCGTAGGGCCGGGCCTCAGCCCACCTGCCCGGGCGGCTCCACGGTGACCCGGACCCGTCCCCACGAGTTGTTGACGTACCCCTTCGGGTTCCACAGCGCGGCCGCGCTCTCCGGCTGCAGGGCGGCCGTGTCGTCCCAGGCACGGGCCAGGATCTCCCCCGGCCCGGCCGGCAGGTCGACCACGGCGTGCCACAGCGTCCAGGCCCACGGGCCGGCGGGGTCGTCGAGCCGGGCCCGGGTCCAGGACCTGCCGCCGTCGGGCGAGACGTCGACCCGCGCGACCCGGCGGGTGCCGCCGGCGAACGCGTACCCCCGCACCGTGACGGCCCCGGCCGTGAGGGTCGCCCCGTCGTCGGGGACGGTGACGTCGCAGGTCAGGGCGATCGGGCCGAGCGAGATCCCGTCGCCGGGGCCCGCCGCGCCGGGGTCGGCCTCCGGTGGCAGCAGCCGGTAGGCCGTCGCCTGGAAGAAGTTGTCCGAGGGCCGCTCGCGCACGACGATGCGCTCCAGCCACTTCACGCTCCGCGCCCCGATGTAGCCGGGGACGACCACCCGGACCGGGGCCCCGTGCACGGCGGGCAGCGGGTCACCGTTCATCGCCCACGCCAGCAGGACCTCCGGCGACCGGGCCTTCCCGATCGGGATCGAGCCACCGAACCGTTGCGCAGGGTCGGCGATCCCGGACACGTCCGGCGCCTCGAACGCGACGTGCTCCGCCTCCGCAGCGGGCCCGGCCGCCTGCACCACGTCGGCCAGCCGCACCCCCGTCCACCGGGCCGTGGACGTCGCGCCCGGTCCCCACGGAATCTCCCCGGGGATGTCGCGCACGGCCGTCAGGCCCGCTCGCCGGTTGCCGGCGCACTGCAGCGTCGCGATGACGTCGTGCTGCTCGAACCGGTCCCGCAGCTGCTCCAGGTCCAGCTCCAGCGGATGGTCGACGAGGCCGCTCACCGTGAGGCGCCAGTGACCCGGGCGAGTCTCCGGGACGGGTCCGTGGTTGCGGACGTAGAACGACGAGCTGTCGGTCAGGGCGCCGGTCAGGGCCGAACGAGGCGGCTCGGCGTTGAACGGTTCCACCTCGTGCACGACCATGTCGGCGCGCTTGTCCCAGGCCATACCGGGCGTCGTACCCGCCCGTCCACGCTCGACACCGCCCTCAGGCCCGGGACGTCACCGCACCCGGCACGGCGGCCGGGCCGGGTGCGGTGACGAAGGATCCGGCCTGACGACGGGTGGCGATCAGTTCGTGACGGCTCAGCTCGCGCAACGCGTGCCGGACCGCGGAGCGGCTGACGCCGAGCTGTTCGGCCAGTCGTCGTTCGGCCGGTAGCCGGTCGCCTGCCTTGCTCGTGCCCACGATCGCCAGGAGCTCGGTCAGCGCCCGGCGTTGCTCACCCGACTCGCCCATCGCCCGTTCCTCGTCACCGGTTCCCGCCGACCACGTGCCGGTCGTGCAGGGCACCGATCTCGGCATCGCCCAGGCCGAGGACCTCGGACAGGACCTGGTCGGTGTCCGCGCCGAGCTGCGGTGCCACCCCGGCGTCGCCGTGCTCACCGTTCCAGCGCAGCGGGGAACGGGCGGTGATCGCGGTGGCGCCGCCGGGCAGCGGCAGGTCGGCCAGCAACGCGTGCTGCCCGGACCGGTGCGCGGCCACGACGTCGGTCATCCCCTGGTAGCGGCCCCACAGCACGCGGGCCCGGTTGAGCTCGTCCTCGACGGTCTTCGAGTCCCGGGCCGCGAACCACGGCTTGAGGACCGCGGCGATCGTGTCGCGCAGCCGGTAGCGCTCGGTCTCGTCGGTCAGGTCGGCGTCGAGGGCCTGTTCCAGCGCGGCGAACACCGCACCGGTCCCGGTGACCGACACCAGCGCGCTCCACTGCCCGGGGGTCAGCGCGACGACCATCACCCGGTTCCCGTCGGAACAGGCGAAGTCGACCCCGAAGCTGCCGTAGACGTGGTTGCCGTGCCGGGGGCGTTCGCGCCCGAGCTCCTCGGCCTCCGACAGCCAGCCCAGGTTCGCCACCCCGGCCAGCGCGACGTCGGACAGCGCGATCTCGGAGTACACCCCACGCCCGGTGCGCGAGCGCTCGTAGAGCGCGGCCAGCACCGCGGTCGACACGCTCAGCCCGGTGACCAGGTCCCAGGCCGGCAGCACGTGGTTGACCGGGGTCGCGCCCTCCTCGCTGCCGGTGATGCCGGGGATGCCGACCTCGGCGTTGACCGTGTAGTCCACCGCAGGGCGCCCGTCGGGGTAGCCCTGCACGCGGACGTGGATCAGGTCGGAGCGCCGAGCGACGAGGACGTCGTTGGCCATCCACCGGCGCCCGACGACGTTGTCGACCAGCACTCCGCGGTCGTCACCGGGGGCGGTGGCCAGCGCCACGACCAGCTCGCGGCCCTCGTCGGAGCGCATGTCCACGGTGATCGACTGCTTGGCCTTGTTCAGCGACGCCCAGTAGTAGGAGTCACCGGTGCCGTCGTGCGCGGCCGGCCAGCGCCCGTGGTCGGGCCCGCCGCCGAGCGGGTCGATCCGCACGACCGACGCGCCCAGCTGGGCCAGGGTCATGCCGCCGGTGGGGCCGGCGACGAAGCTGGCGCACTCGACGACCCGCAGGCCGTCCAGGGGCCGGGCCATCAGGCCTTCTCGAAGATCGCGGCCAGGCCCTGCCCGCCACCGATGCACATCGTCTCCAACCCGTACCGGGCATCCCGACGCGCCATCTCCCGCGTCAACGTCGCCAGGATCCGGCCACCCGTCGCACCCACCGGGTGCCCCAGCGAGATCCCCGAACCGTTGACGTTCATCCGCTCGAAATCAGCCTCGGAGAACTTCCACTCCCGCGTACACGCCAGCACCTGCGCCGCGAACGCCTCGTTCAACTCGATCAGATCGATGTCGGCGAGGCTGAGGCCGGCCGCATCGAGAGCCTTGGCCGTCGCCGGGACGGGGCCGATGCCCATGGTCTTCGGCGGCACCCCACCCAAGCCCCAGGACACGACCCGGGCCAGGGGCCGCAGCCCCAGCTCCGCTGCCTTCTCCGGGCTGGTCACCACACAGATCGACGCACCATCGTTCTGCCCCGACGCGTTCCCCGCGGTCACCGTGGCCTGATCGTCGCCCTTGCCCAGGATCGGGCGCAGCGTCGACAGCTTCTCCACATTCGAATCCGGACGGATGTGCTCATCCGCATCCACGACCGTGTCGCCCTTACGGCCCGGCACCGTCACCGGCACCAGCTCGTCGGCGAACTTCCCCGCCTGCTGCGCCGCCGCAGCCCGCTGATGCGAACGGACCGCGAACTCGTCCTGCTCCGCACGCGGAATCGCATACTCGCGACGCAGGTTCTCCGCGGTCTCCAACATCCCACCCGGCACCGGATGATCCTTACCCCCGGCGGTGACCCGGCCGCGAGCCAGCGAGTCGTTCAGCATCACCCCGCCACCCTTCACACCCCAGCGCATGCTCGTCGAATAGAACGACGCCGACGACATCGACTCCGCCCCACCCGCCAGCACCACCTCCGAGGCGCCGGTCTGGACCTGCATCGCCGCATACAACACCGCCTGCAAACCCGAACCACAGCGACGGTCGAGCTGGATACCGTTCACACTCACCGGCAACCCCGCGTCCAGCGCCGCGACCCGCCCGATCGCCGGGGCATCCATCGTCGGATAGCAGTGACCCAGCACCACATCCTCCACCACGGACGGATCCAGACCGGTGCGGTCGACCACCGCCCGGATCACCGTCGCAGCCAGCGTGTGCGCCGGCACGTCACGCAGGCTTCCCCCGAACCCACCCACCGGGGTCCGCAACGGCTCACAGATGACGGCGTCACGCACGGACGGCCTCCTCGTCTCGGCGCCCGAGCAACCGGGCGGCGGTCTTCTCGCGGACCTCGTCCGCGGTGACGCCGGGGGCGGTCTCGACCAGTACGAGGCCGTCCCCGGTCACGTCGATCACGGCCAGGTCCGTCACGATCCGGGTCACGCAACCCAGACCGGTGATCGGCAGGGAGCAGCGTTCGACGATCTTCGCCGAGCCGTCCCTGGCCACATGATCCATCATCACGATGACCCGTTTCGCACCGTGTACCAGGTCCATCGCCCCACCCATCCCCTTGATCATCTTGCCGGGGACGGCCCAGTTCGCCAGGTCGCCGTTCGCGGCGACCTCCATCCCGCCCAGTACCGCGACGTCGAGCTTGCCGGCGCGGATCTGGCCGAAGGAGTCCGACGATCCGAAGTAGGCGGCGCCGTCGTTGACCGTGACGGTCTCCTTCCCGGCGTTGATCAGGTCGGGGTCGACCTCGTCGTCGCCCGGGTAGGGGCCGACGCCGAGGATGCCGTTCTCCGAGTGCAGCACCACCGTGCGCCCGGCCGGGATGTAGCCGGGGACCAGGGTCGGCATCCCGATCCCGAGGTTGACATAGGAACCGTCGGGCAGCTCGTCGGCGACCCGGGCGGCCATCTGTTCACGTGTGAGAGCCATGTCAGCGCACCGTCCTGAACTCGACCGGCTTCTCCACCTCGGGCACGTGCACCACGCGTTCGACGTGGATGCCGGGGGTGTGTACGTGGTCCGGGTCGATCTCGCCGGGCTCGACCAGGTGCTCGACCTGCGCGATCGTGACCTTGCCGGCCGCGGCGGCATCGGGGTTGAAGTTGCGCGCCGAGCGCCGGTAGACGAGGTTGCCGTGCCGGTCGCCCTTCCAGGCGTGCACCAGCCCGAAGTCCGGCACCAGTGCCTGCTCGAGCACATACGAGGCGCCGGCGAACTCGCGGACCTCCTTGGCCGGGGACGCCACCGCCACCGACCCGTCCGGGTGATGGCGCCACGGCAGCCCGCCCTCGGCGACCAGCGTCCCGACCCCGGCCGGGGTGTAGAACGCCGCGATCCCCGCACCCCCGGCCCGCAACCGCTCGGCCAGGGTGCCCTGCGGGGTCAGCTCCAACTCGATCTCCCCGGCCAGGTACTGGCGGGCGAACTCCTTGTTGTTGCCGACATAGGAGCCGATCGTGCGCCGGATCCGCCCCGCCGCCAACAACGTGCCCAGCCCGAACCCGTCCACACCCAGGTTGTTCGAGATCGTCTCCAGGCTCGTCGCGCCCTGCTCGAGCAACACCGCGATCAACACCGTCGGCACCCCGGACATCCCGAACCCACCGACCGCCAGCGACGCACCGTCACCGATATCGGCGACCGCCTCCGCGGCGGATGCCACCACCTTGTCCATCAACACACACCTCCGTCGACCCACACTGTACCGCAGTGTTCGAGAAACGTACAAGCGTTCGCTCTGCGAACACCGGTGGCTCGCGCGGGTTGTGCGCGGCGCAGGCTGTGCGGGGCGCGGGTTGTGCGCGGCGCGGGCTGTGCGCGGAGCGGGCTGTGCGCGGCGCAGGCTGTGCGCGGCGCGGCCTGTGCGCGGAGCGGGCTCGGCGCGGAGCAGGCTCGGCACCGGCTGCGGCGCGGAGCCTTGCGCCGCGGCGCGGAGCCTCGGGCTGCGGCGCGGAGCAGGGCTCGCCGCGGGCTGCTGCGGCCGGCGTGGAGGGCCCGGGCCGCCGCGATGTGCGCGAAGCCGGCCGCCCGCTCATGCGCGCCGCGCGAGTGGCTCTCCGCCGCGGTCGGCGCGCGCCGGCTGCTCGGTGATCGCCGGTTGTGGAGTGCTGCGTACGCGTGCCGTACACAGCACTCCACAACCGGTGATCATGGCGACTCCACTCGCCGAGATGCAGCCGAGGGCGAATTGTTGACCTCTCTCGTGCACTGAGCTGCATCTCGGCGAGAGTGGGGCCGCCTGCGGATCCGGTACCGGCAGCGCGGCACCGCCGACGCGGCACCGACGGCGCGACACCAGCGGCGCGACACCAGCGGCGCGGCACCGACAGCACGACACCAGCGGCGCGACACGGGCGGCGCGGCACCGGCGGCGTGACACCAGCAGCCCAGCACCGACGGCTCGGTACCGGCGGCACGACACCAGCAGCCCGGCACCGACGGCGCGGTACCAGCGGCGCGGTACCAGCGGCGCGACACGGGCGGCGCGGCACCGACGGCACGGCACCGGCGGCCGCGCTCATGCGCCGGCTCCCGGGCTCGAGCAGCAAGGCGGTCCGCCGCGACCTCAGCTCCTGCCGGCGCCGACCGACGCGATGTGCTCGGCCAGCAGGCCGGTGACCTGCACCGGCTTCTCGGTGTTGAGCAGGTGCGCAGAGCAGGCGACGACCTCGAAGCGGCCGTCCGGTGCGCGGTCGGCGATCTCCCGGACCATCTCCGGCGGGGTCGCCGGGTCGTCGGCACCGGCGATCGCCAGCACCGGTACCCGCAGGTCGGCGAGCCGTTCCCGCACGTCGAACGTGGAGATCGCCTCACAGCATCCGGCGTAGCCCTCGGCCGCGGTGGCGCGCAGCATCCCCAGCAGCCGTGCCGCCTCCTCGGTGCCGGCGAACGACTGCACGTACCAGACCCCGGGGCGGCTGGCGACCATGGACTCGGTGCCGTTCTCCCGGACGCCCGCGGCACGCTGCGGCCAGCTGTCCGGGTCGGCGAAGCGGGCCGCGGACGCGATCGCGGTCAGGCTCAGCACGCGCTCGGGGTGGTCGAGGGCGAGCTGCTGGCCGATCGCGCCGCCGATCGACACACCGGCGTAGTGCACGCGGTCGATGCCGAGCCGGTCCAGCAGCGCGACGACGGCCTCGGCGAGACCGGCCATCGTGTACGGCCCGTCGGTGACCGGGGTGCCGCCGTGGCCGGGCAGGTCGTAGCGGACGACCCGGTAGCGGTCGGCGAGCGTGGCGACCTGGGCGTCGAACAGGTGCAGGTCGGTGCCCAGAGACGGGCCGAGCACGACGACGGGTGCGCCGTCCGGACCGTCGATCCGGTGGTGCAGTGCGGTGCCTGCGGTCATGCGAAGGGCCTTCCGGGGTAGGTGGCGGCGGCCGAGGCGACGGTGAAGCGACCGTGGTCCCAGCCGTCGGTGAGCGGGACGAAGTAGTCGAACGCGACCTGCTTGGTGGTGAATCTCCAGGCCCCGTCGACCCGCCGCAGCGCGTCGATGTAGCGCCCGGCGGCGATGTGCGGCACGCCGTCCTGCACGCAGGGCTGCCACAGGAACGACCGGGCCCGGGCGCTGTCCGGGCCGTCGAGGGTGATCTCGAGGTTCGTCACGTGGTGCCAGAATGCGGTGAGCCCGCCCGCGGCGAGACCGGCGAAGAAGGTGCGCAGCCCGGCGGGGCCGCGGGCGGTGGACAGGCCGACGAACTCGCCGTCGTCGGTGAACAGCGAGACCAGGGTGTCCCAGTCGCCGTCGTCGAGGGCCCGGCAGTACCGGGCGTCCAGGTCGCGGATGGCCTCGAGTGCCTCCAGCCGCGCGATCCGCTGCTCCAGGTCGCTCATCGCTCTCCCTCCGCCCGGGCGTGGAACGCCACCGCGACCGGGCCGTCGCCGGTCGCGCCGGTGTCGACCCGCAGGGAGCCCGGGCCGTTCACCTCCACGACGCAGGCGTCGCCGTTCACCGTGGCGCGGTAGTGGCCGACCGGCGGCAGTGCGGTGTGCGGGTCGAGCTCCACCAGGTCGCCGCTGCGGTACCCGTCCACCCGGTGCGGGCGGCCGAGTGCCCGTGTGGCGGCGGCCAGGTCCCCGGCACGCAGGCAGTGCCGTGTATAGCTGGACGAACACGGGACGTCCACCGCGCGGAGCAGCGGCACCGGGTGCGTGGTGAAACCCAGGCCGGTGCCGAGCCGCTGCAACGTCACGACGTCGCCCGCGGCCTTCGCCCCGAAGCTGAAGTTGGCACCGACCACCACGGCGCGGGCGCCGAGCACACCGGCCAGCACGTGCCGGGCGAACTCGTCCGGGCTCAGTCCGGCCAGGTCGCGGGTGAAGCGCAGCACGCACACCGCGTCCGCCCCGGCGCCACCGGCGAGCTCGGCCCGGTGCCCTATCGTGCTCAGGGTGGCGGTGTCCTTGCCGGTCCCGAGCACCCGGGCCGGGTGCGGGTCGAAGGTGACCAGCACCAGGGGCAGGCCGCGGGCGTCGGCGACGCTGCGGGCGTGGTCGAGCAGCCGCCGGTGCCCGCGGTGCAGGCCGTCGAACACGCCGATCGTCAGCACGCACGGACCGAGGTCGGCGGGCACCTCCCCGAGCCCGTACCAGAGCGGGGTCCGCACCGGCGCCGGCCGCGGTGCCGATTCCAGGGCTGCGGTCACGACTGTGCCTGCAGATCCGACGGATGCGTGGCCAGCGGGGTGACCCTGACCGTCATGTACGGGAACAGCGGCAGCGACGACAGCAGCGCGTGCAGCTCGTCGCCGGAACCGACGTCGAAGATGCTGATGTTGGAGTACTCGCCGACGACCCGCCACAGGTGCGGCCACACGCCGGAACGCTGCAGCTCCAGCGCGCGGGCCTTCTCCTCGGTGACGATCGCGGTACGCCGCTCGGGGTCGAGGTCGTGCGGGATGGCGACATCCATCCGGACGTGGAACAGCATGGTCACTTCCTCCGGAACGCGCGGATCTGGGCGGGATCGAGCTCGACGCCGAGGCCGGGGCCGTCGGGCAGGTGCAGACCGTCGGCGTCGTAGACGAGCGGGTCGACGAGCATCTCCTCGGCCAGGAGCAGCGGGCCGAACAGCTCGCTCCCCCAGCCGGACGCCGGGCTGGTGCAGGCGGCGTGCAGCGAGGCGGCCGTCCCGACCGGGCTCTCGATCGACGTCGCCGCATAGCACGGGACACCGGCCGCGGCGGCGACCTCGGCGATCGCCCGGCTCGCCCGCAGACCGCCGGACTTGGTGGTCTTGACCGCGAAGATCCCGGCGGCCCGGGAGCTCACCAGCCGCAGCGCGTCGGCCGGGGTGCGCAGGCTCTCGTCGGCCATCACCGGGATCGACAGGGCGGCGCTGATCGCGGCCATCGCGTCCAGGTCGTGGCCGGGCACCGGCTGTTCGATCATCTCGACGCCGGCCTCGGCGAGCGCGGGAAGGTGGGTCAGCGAGGTCAGCCGGTCCCACCGGGCGTTGATGTCGACCCGCACCCCGGCGACACCGGCCAGCTTCTCGGTGACCGTGACGATCCGGTCGACGTCGTCGGCCGGGGCCTGGGCGCCCATCTTCAGCTTGAAGGAGGTGTGCAGCCCGGTGTCGAGCTTGGCCAGCGCCTCCTCGACGACGGTCCCGGCGGACTCGGTGCCCAGCGCCCAGGTGACCGGCACGCTGGTCCGGGCCGGGCCGCCGAGCAGGGTGTGCACCGGGACGCCGAGATGCCGCGCCCACGCGTCGTGCAGGGCCACCTCGACCGCGGTCTTCGCGAACAGGTTCGCGGCGACCACGTCGGTCATGTCGCCGAGCAGGGCAGGGATCTCGTCGACCCGGCGGCCGAGCAGGACCGGCGCGAGGTAGCGCTCGACGATCAGCTGCATGGTCTCGACGGACTCGCCGCCCCACCACGGCCCGCCGGGGACCACGCCCTCACCGACGCCGGTGACCCCACCGGCGGTGCGGACGAAGACGTAGAGCACCGGCTGGGCACTCATGCCGGCGCGGGCGAACCGGTGGGCACGGCGCAGCGGGATGTCGACGATCACGGTCTCGACCCGGTCGATCCGCATCTCGCTCATCAGGGTTCTCCGTTCCGAAGGGGCAGGCGTGGGAGGCGCCGGGACCGGGAGCGCATCCACCGGCCCCGGCGCCCGCTCTCACGCGCGCTCGAGCACGAAGTCGTACTCGACCGCGTGCGTCCCGTCGCCGGCGTCGACCGGGTCGAGGATCAGCTCGGGCTTGGTCGCCGTGGCGACGTCGCTGTCGAGCCACTCGCCACCGCGGAAGTACAGCTGCGTGGTGATGGGACGCATGCCCGACGCGCTGACCAGCAGGTGCAGGTGCGCCGGCCGCCACGGGTGCCAGCCCGCGGCCTCGATCAGCGTCCCGGTCGGGCCGTCGGTCGGGATCTGGTACGGCGCGGGCTCGACCGTGCGGATCTCGAATCGGCCCTCGCGGTCGGCGACGACCACGGCGCGCAGGTTGCCGTCCGGGACGTGCGGGGCGAACCCGGAGTAGTAGCCCTGCTCGTCGGCCTGCCAGATGTCGACGGCGGCACCGGGCAGCGGGTTGCCCAGGGTGTCGCGGACCTGGCCGGAGAACACCAGCGTGGTGCCCCGCTCGTCCGGGCGCGCCGGCAACGTCGCCGGCGAGTCGAGCCGGGCCTGGCCCGGCAGGTAGTACGGGCCGAGGATGGAGCCCTTGGTGCAGTTCTGGTCCCGGGACGCGACGTCCTCGACCACGTGCTCGACGAACACGTCGAGCAGCAGCGGCCACTCGCCGCCCTCCCCGACCTCGATCAGGTACTGCTTGGCGGCCTGGAACTCGTCGTAGGTCACCGACTCGGACCGGATGGTCCGGTGGATCCCGGCCAGCAGGGACGAGACGACCGCGGAGACCCGCTCCGGCGGGACCGTCTGCGCGGTGGACGCAGTGGAACGGGTGGCCCGGAACGCCTCGGTGGCCGAGCTGCCGGAGCCCGCAGCGGTGGGTGATGGCTGTGTGGTGGTCATGGTGTGTTCCCTGGGTATGTCAACGACGGGAGGTGAACGAGAGGGCGATCAGCGACGGCCGAGGACCGACACGTCGTCGTTGTTGATCAGATCCGGGACGGTCCAGCCCTTGAGGTCGTACTCCGCCAGGCACTGGTCGGCGAGACCCTTCATCGCGTCGGCGGCACCGGACTGCTGGGCGTCCACCAGCATCTCGGTCCGCACGCCCTCGTGGTTGCCCGCGTAGTTGCGCTCGTAGAGCTCGTGCCGGCTGCCGAACTCGCTGCCGATGGAGTCCCAGATCAGCTTCATGAGCTTCACCCGGTCCACGGCGTCGTAGCCGTTCGAGCCACGCACGTACTTGTCGAGGTAGGGCCGCACCTGGGCGGAGGCGAAGTCGGCGGCGCTGCTGGGCAGGTAGATCAGCGAGGCGCCCAGGTCCTGCATGATGATCTCGCGGACCCGCGGGTAACCGACCGTCATGAACCAGCGGTAGGCCATCCCGTACTCATGGTTGGGCAGCAGGGTGCCGTTGATCCATTCCTCGGGGTTGCCGACCATTCCGTCCGACAGCCCCCAGAACATGTTGCGCCAGGCGATGACCTCGCCGACGCGGGTCTGGATGCCACGGAAGTCCTTGGTGCCGGTGACCTCGAGGCCCTTCATCAGCAGCCCGGCGATGAAGTCCAGCTTGACCGCGAGCCGGGTCACGCCCTGGAAGGTGAAGCGGTGCAGGAAGCCCGAGGCGGGCACGAAGCTCGAGGCCTTCTCGGTGTCGCCGTAGACGAAGACGTTCTCCCAGGGGATGAGCACCTTGTCCAGGACGAAGATCGTGTCGTTCTCGTCCAGCCGGCTCGACAGCGGGTAGTCGAACGGCGTTCCCGTCACCGCGGCCGTGTTCGAGTACGACGAGCGGCAGATCAGCTTCATACCCGGCGCGCCCATCGGCACGGTGCAGACCAGGGCGTACTCGCGCTTCTTGATCGGCAGGCCGTAGTGGGCCAGGAAGTTGAAGTGGGTGATCGCCGAACCGGTCGCGACGACCTTGGCACCGGAGACGACGACGCCCTTGTCGTTCTCCTCCTCGACGTGCATGAACACGTCGGAGACGTCGTCCGGGTCACGGTGCCGGTCCACCGGCGGGTTGACGATCGCGTGGTTCCAGTAGAGGACCTTCTCCTGCGACTCCTTGTACCAGCGGTGCGCGTTGTCCGAGTGCGGAGCCCAGAAGTCGGGGTTGGCACCCAGGGTGCCCAGGAAGCTGGCCTTGTAGTCGGGGCTGCGGCCCATGAACCCGTAGGTCATCCGGGCCCACTCGGCGATGGCCGCCTGGTCCTTCTTCATGTCGTCGATCGTGTGCGGGGCACGGAAGAAGGGGTGGGTGTAACCGTTGCTGCCGGTGTCGGTCGGGACCGTGAGGACGTCCTGCTTGTCCGGGTCGTGCAGCGCGTCGTAGAGCCGGGCGGTCATCCGCACCGCGTTGCGGAAGGCGGGGTGGGTGGTGACGTCGTCGACCTTCTCCCCGTGGAGGTAGATCTCGCGACCGTCGCGGAGGCTCTCGATGTACTCCTCACCGGTCAGCGGCCGGGTGACCCGGCCGTTGCTGTCGGTCGGGGTGCTCACGGGGTCCTGCTGCAGCGTCATCGTCGACTCCTTCGTCTTTCGAATCTCGCGGGGAGTGGTGTGCGGCCGGTGGGGGCCGTCAGGCCGGGCGGGCGACCCGGCGGCCTGCGGTGAAGAACGAGACGCCGTCCGGCCCGTCGGCCGAGCCGTCCCAGAGCAGCGGGTTGTGGTCGTCGCCCAGGTGGTGGAACTGCCCGGAGTGGAACAGCAGCGGGCGGCCGGGGTGGATGTGGAACTGCTGGACCTCGCCCAGGTAGAGGACGTGGTCGCCGCCGTCGTAGGTCTGCCACGGCGTGCAGGAGATGTGCGCGAGCGTGCCGTCGAGCCGCGGGGCGCCGCAGTCGCTGTCCGCGGCCCAGCGCACGTCCTGGTTCGGCCGGCCCGCGAAGTGCAGGGCCAGCTCCTTCTGCTCGGACTCGAGCACGTTGACCGTGAACGGCCGCGACTCGATCAGCCCGCAGAGCCGGGAACGCCGGTCCAGCGACACCAGCACCAGCGGCGGGTCCAGCGACACCGCCGTGAAGGCGTTGACCGTGGCGCCGTGCGGCACACCGTCCTCGCCGTGGCAGGTGATCACCGTGACTCCGGTGGCGAAGTGCCCCAGGCACTGACGGAGCTCTTTCGGATCGATCGCCATTGATTTCACCTCCGTGCACGTTCTCCGTGCATTGTGAACGCTCTACGTGCAATGCAGAAAGAGTGACGGCGCCCTCGGCGTCCGTCAACCCCGGAGCCGGAATTCGCCGTACCGGGGGCCGGGTCCGTCCGGGGTGCGGGAGGATGGCCGGGTGGACGATGTGGACGCCGACGCCGGGCCCAAGGACCGGATCCAGAGCATCGAGCGCGGGTTCGCGGTGCTGCTGGCCTTCGACTCCGACCGGCGCAACCCGAGCCTGATCGAGGTCGCGAAGGCAACAGGGCTGTCGCGACCGGCGGTGCGGCGGATCCTGCTGACCCTGCAGCACCTCGGCTACGTCGAGCCCACCGGCGGCAGCCACTGGCGCCTGACCCCGCGGGTGCTGACCATCGGCCAGCACTACGCCACCTCGAACGCGATCGTGTCGGTGTCCGAGCCGCACATGGGCCGGCTGGTCGAGGAGACCCACGAAACGGCGTCGCTGTCCGCGCTGGACGGCGACGAGGTCGTCTACCTGGCCCGTGTCCCGGCGAAGCGGGTGCTCAACGTGACGGCGACGGCGGGCACTCGGGTCCCCGCGCACGCGACGTCCATGGGCCGGGTGCTGCTCGCGGCCGCGCCGGGCGAGTTCGTCGAGCGGTACCTGCAACACCCCGGGCTCCAGCCGCTGACCCCGCACACCATCACCGACCCCGACCAGTTCCGGGACGCCCTCGAGCGGGTGCGCCGGCAGGGCTGGTCGCTGGTCTCGGAGGAACGCGAGCGTGGGCTGATCTCGGTGTCGGCGCCGATCCGCGACCACACGGGTCACGTGGTCGCCGCGCTCTCGTCGTCGAGCTCCACTGGCCGGACGAGCCCGGGGCACATCGAGCGCTACATCGTCCCGGTCCTGACCAGGATCGCGAAGGAGCTCAGCACCGACCTCGGCGGCTGAGCAGCTCCTCCACCGGCCCGGCGGGCGGTACGGTCGGCGCCACCTGCGGCACCGTGGCCGCACCGGGCAGGAGTGCGAGATGCCGACGACGCCGCGACCCCCGACGGGCCGAGCGCCGCCGTCGCTGCTCGTGGTGGACGACGACGTGCGGGTCCGGACGGTCGTGGCCTGGCAGCTGGAGGCCGAGGGATACGTCGTCCGCGAGGCCGCCGACGGCCGCTCGGCCCGCCGGGGCATCGCCGAGCAACGACCCGATCTGGTGGTTCTCGACCTCTCCCTCCCCGGGATCGGGGGCCTCGACCTGCTCCGCGGGCTGCGCGACGCGGGCGACGCCCTCCCGGTCGTGGTGCTGTCGGGACGCAGCGGTGAGGGCGACCGGATCACGGGCCTCGATCTCGGCGCGGACGACTACCTGGTGAAGCCGTTCTCCCCGGGTGAGCTCGCGGCGCGGGTCCGGTCGGTGCTGCGCCGCAGCGGTGGCGGGACGGCGCCCCGGCCGGTTCCGGCGACCGGGCTCCGCGTCGACCCGGCGACCCGCGACGTCGAGCTCGACGGGCATCCGGTGCAGCTGACGGCCAGGGAGTTCGACCTGCTCGCCTTCCTCGTCGCGCGGCCACGGCAGGTGTTCACCCGGGCCCAGCTGCTGGAGCAGGTGTGGTCGAGCTCGTCCGGGTGGCAGAGCGACGCGACGGTGACCGAACACGTTCACCGGTTGCGGCACAAGCTCGGCCGGGGCCGGGTCGCCACCGTTCGCGGCGTCGGGTACCGGTTCGAACCGTGAGTGCCCCGACCGACGAGCTCGGCCTCGACCACGCCGACGTCGTCGCCCTGCTGAGCAGACAGACTTCCACCCTCGAGCAGATCGCGGCGGGCGCCCCGCTCGGCGGGGTCCTCTGCGGCATCACCACGACCCTGGAGGAGCTGCTGCCCGGGTGCCGCTGCTCGGTGCTGCTGCTCGACCCGGCGGCGGCGACCCTGCGTCACGGCGCCGCGCCCTCGCTGCCGCCCGACTACTCACACGGGATCGACGGCCTGTCGATCGGTACCGATGCCGGCGCCTGCGGCACCGCCGCGTACCTGGGCACGGCGGTCGTCTCGGAGGACATCAGGACCGATCCGCGCTGGGCCCGCTACCGCCCGCTCGCCGAGCGGTTCGGGCTGCGGTCGTGCTGGTCCACCCCGATCCGGGGGCGGGACGGGATCTCCGGCACGTTCGCCGTCTACCACGGCCGCCCGCACCGGCCGTCGGCTCGCGAGGAGCGGCTGGTCGAGCGGCTGTCCCACCTGGCATCGGTCGCGATCGACCACGACCGCCTGTTCGGCGCACTCACCGAGAGCAAGGAGGCCGAGCTCGCCCGGCGCGCGGCCGAGTCCGCCAACCGGGCCAAGACGGACTTCCTCACCGCACTCGGTCACGAGCTGCGCACGCCGTTGCAGGCGATCAGCGGGTTCACCGAGCTGCTGGGCACCCTGGATCTGGACACGGCGAGGCGGAGCGCGGCACTCGAGCACATCGCCTCCGCGGGCAAGCACATCCTGTCGATGGTCGACGACGTCCTCGACGTCGCACGCATCGAGGCCGGGGCGTTGCCGCTGTGCCCGCGCCCGGTCGAGGTCGCCGAGATCGTGGCCGAGGTGCTGGCGATGCTCGAGCCGCTCGCCGGCGCGGAACGGGTTGCTCTGCGCACCGCACCGCACCGCGGGCCCGTGCAGGCCCTGGCCGACGAACGACGCCTGCGCCAGGTGCTGCTCAACCTGGTCGCCAACGCCATCCGCTACAACCGCCGTGCCGGCGAGGTCGTCGTCGGCTGGACCGCGACGGCCTCCCGGGTGACGGTGTCCGTGCGCGACACCGGGCCGGGGATCGCTCCGGAGCACCTCGACCGGCTGTTCACCCCGTTCGACCGGCTCGGCGCGGTCTCGGACGAGGGCGTCGGCCTGGGGCTGCCGCTGGCCCGCGGACTGACCGAGACGATGCAGGGACGTCTGGAGGTCCGCAGTGTCGTCGGCGAGGGCACAGCGGTGACCGTGGAGCTCCCGCGCGCCGAGCGCCCCTAGGAACCGGACAGCAGCCGGAGCTCGCGCTTGAGGATCTTGCCGGCGGCGTTCTTCGGCAGCTCCGGCACGAAGACGACCTCGCGCGGCTTCTTGAACGGGGCGAGCCGGTCGCGGCAGTGCCGGATCAGCTCGTCGGCGCCGGGGTCGCCGTCCACGACCACGAACGCCCGCACGGACTCGCCCCACTCGGGATCGGGGACCCCGACGACCGCCGCCTCGCGGACGGCCGGGTGGGTGAGCAGGACCTCCTCGACCTCGCGCGGGTAGACGTTCGACCCGCCGGTGATGACGACGTCCTTGGCCCGGTCGGTCAGATGCAGGTACCCGGCGTCGAGGTGGCCGATGTCCCCGGTGTGCAGCCACCCGCCGGCCAGCGTCGCCGCCGTCGCATCCGGATCGTCCCAGTAGCCCCGCATCACGACATCACCGCGGACGAGGACCTCACCGTCCCCGCCCTCCGGCACGGGCTCGCCGTTCGGGCCGGCGATACGCACCTCGACCCCGCGGAACGGGCGCCCGCACGACCCGGGACGGTCGAGCGCCTCGGACGCGGGCATCACGGTGATCGTCATCGGGGACTCGCCCTGCCCGTACATCTGGATCACGATCGGCCCGAACACGTCGAGGGCGGCGCGCAGGTCCTCCTGGTACAGCGCGGCGCCGCCGACGACGACGCTCCGTAGCGCCGGGAAGGTCCGATCGCGCGCCTCGTCGACCACGCGCCTGAGCATCGTCGGGGCGAGGAAGGCGGCGTGCGTGACCCGGTGCTCCTCGAGCAACCCGACGAACTCGGCGGCCGAGAAGCTGTGACCGGGCGCGATGACCTGGGTCGCACCGCGGGCGATCGACGGCAGCAGGTACAGCCCGCTGCCGTGGGTCAGGGGCGCGGCGTGCAGGTAGACGCTTCCGTCGGCGACCTCGTCGAGGTCACCGTGGTAGGCCTCCGTCATGGCGGCGAGGTTGCGGTGGGTGAGCGTCGCGCCCTTCGGGCGCCCGGTCGTCCCGGAGGTGTAGAAGAGCCAGGCCGGGTCGTCGGCCGCGGTGTCGACCGCGGGGATCGGCTCCGGGGCGAGGACGTCCTCGTAGTCGAGCCCGGTGTCGGATCCGTTCGCCCGGCCCACCCGCAGTACCCGGATCTCGTCGGCGAGACCACGCGTCGCGCCCGCCGTCTCGTCGCTCACGATGACGGCGGACGCCCCGCTGTGCCGGGCGATGTAGGCGACCTCGTCGGGGTGCAGGTGCCAGTTGACCGGTACGGCGACGAGACCGCCGTGGAACGCGGCCCACAGCGCCTCGACGAGCTCGATGCGGTTGGGCATCAGCAGCAGGACCCGGTCACCGCGTTCCAGACCGAGCCCGGCCAGGCCTGCGGCGAGCCGGCCGACCCGGCGACCCAGCTCGGGGTAGGTCAGCGTCCGGGCGCCCTGGACGAGGGCGACCCCGGCACCGGCTCGAGCGATCCCGTCGGTGAGCAGGGCGGCGATGTTCACCGGAGGGAACCTACGCGGCCTCGACCTCGGGCAGGATCTCCTCCTTCAGGCGCTTGAGGTCGTCGAGCGTCTTCGAGACCGGCACGTCCTGGAACGGCGGCCAGAACAGCGGCATCGTGAGCCCGGCCTCCTTGTAGCGCTTGAGGTTGTCGGTGATCTGCCCGGCGGTGCCCACCATGAGGTTGCTGACCTTGCCGTTCGGCGACTGGTCGGTCTCCTCGTCGGTGATGACGGTCCAGAGCATGCTGCAGATGTCGAGGTCGTCGACGGAGCGCCCGCTCCCGAGCTCGTCGAGCTCCCGCTGGATCTCGGTGCGCCACCGCGCGATGTCGTCGGGTGAGTCCTGGATCCCGATCCAGCCGGACAGGTCGTACTTCGCGATGCGCAGCGCCGAGCGCTTCGGGTCCTTGAGCCCGCTGAAGTAGATCGGCGGGCCGGGCTTCTGCACCGGCTTCGCGCCGAACCCGCACTTCTCGAAGTCGGCGAACTCGCCGTGGTACTCGAAGTGCTCGTTCGCCCAGACGCCCTGCATGATCTCGATCGTCTCGCGCACGTGCTTGTGCCGCTTCGGGAAGATGTGCGCCGCGCTGGCGGCCGCGAACTCCTCGGGCATCCAGCCGGAGCCGACCCCGACGTTGAGCCGGCCGTCGCAGAGATGGTCGATGGTGGCCAGCTCCGCGGCGAGCACACCCGGCGACCGGAACGGGGTGTCGATGATGCTCATCCCGATCCGGACCTTCGACGTCTTCGCCGCGAGCCACGGGATCAGCGGCATGCCCTGCAGCCATTCGCCCCGCGACGACACCGGCAGGGCCTTGGGAAGCCCCTCCATCATGCCGAACGAATGCTGCAGCTCCGCGCGGTCCGAGGCCTCGGGGACGACGATCCGGTCGAGCGTCCAGACCGAGTCGAAGTCGAGCGCCTCGGCGAGCGCGGTGAGGTCCTCGAGCTCGGAGACGGTCACCTTGTCCCGGAAGTTCGGCAGGTACAGAGCGAGCTTCATGCACCGGAGTATGTGTGGTCCGGATCACTCGTCGCACAACGCGATCTCAACATCAGCTCAACGTGTGAGACGGCGCCCGGGGTCAGTTACCGCCGGTCAGGTGTCCGGCGAGGCGCTCGTGCCGTACCCGGCTGTCCCGGTTCATCCCGGTGACGGTCACCTCGACACCGCGCGCGGCGTACTTGGTCGTGATCGCGTCGAGGGCCGCGACCGTGGAGGCGTCCCAGATGTGGGCGTCCGACAGGTCGATCACCACCTGCTCCGGGTCGTCCGCGTAGTCGAACGAGAACACCAGGTCGTTGCTGCTCGCGAAGAAGAGCTGACCGCTCACGCGGTAGACCTTCGTGCCGCCGTCCGGATCGAGGACCGAGGTGACCTCGACCAGGTGCGCGACGCGGCGGGCGAACAACACCATCGCGACCAGCACGCCGACGCCGACGCCGTAGGCCAGGTTGTGGGTGCCGACGGTGACCGCGACGGTCGACACCATCACCGTGGTCTCGCTCTTCGGCATCCGCCGCAGCACCGACGGCCGCACGCTGTGCCAGTCGAAGGTCGACACCGCCACCATGATCATGACCGCGACGAGCGCGGCCATCGGGATCAGCGCGACGAGCTCGCCCAGGACGACGACGAGGACCAGCAGGAACGACCCCGCGAGGAACGTCGACACCCGGGTGCGGGCGCCGGACTTCACGTTGATCATCGTCTGGCCGATCATCGCGCAGCCGCCCATGCCGCCGAAGAAGCCGGTGACGACGTTGGCGACGCCCTGTCCCCAGCTCTCGCGCGTCTTGTCGGAGTGGGAGTCGGTGATGTCGTCGACGAGCTTGGCGGTCATCAGCGACTCGATCAGCCCGACCAGGGCGATCCCGAGCGCGTACGGCGCGATGATCGCCAGCGTCTCGGCCGTGACCGGCACCGCGGGCACTCCGAGCACCGGCAGGACGTCGGGCAGCTCCCCCTGGTCGCCGACCGTCGGCACGGCCACGCCCGCCGTCAGCGTGAAGGCGGTCAGCAGCACGATCGCCACGAGCGGAGCGGGCACCGCCCGGGTCAGCCGGGGCAGGCCCACGATGACCGCCAGCGCGACGGCGGCGAGGGCGTAGACCTGCCACGGCACGCCGGACAGGTGCGGCAGCTGCGAGGTGAAGATCAGGATCGCCAGCGCGTTGACGAAACCGACCATCACGCTGCGGGGCAGGAACCGCATCAGGCGGGCGAACCCGGTCACGGCCAGCAGCACCTGGATCGCCCCACCCAGCACGACGGCGGCGAACAGGTACTCGACGCCGTGCTCGCGCGCCAGCGGGGCCACGACCAGTGCCACCGCCCCGGTCGCAGCGGAGATCATGGCCGGTCGGCCGCCGCAGAAGGCGATCACCACGGCCATCGTGAACGAGGCGTAGAGACCGACCTTCGGGTCCACCCCGGCGATGATCGAGAAGGCGATCGCCTCCGGGATCAGCGCGAGCGCGACGACCAGCCCGGCGAGCACCTCCGTACGCAGCACGCGCAGGGGCGGGACCCGGCCCCCGGACAGGGACGCGAGCAGGGCAGGACGGGACATCGCCACTTCCTGTGGGGTGCGGAGCAGGAGGGCAGCCGGCCACCGATGAGCCGCGTACCGGGACGGACCGTACTGTCACGTGCGGGAGCAGTCCCGCAGATGTGACGGTTGCGACCTGCGGTCCGACCCTGTGGGGGCGCCGCCGCAAGCCGATCAGGTGAGCCCGAACTCCCGCATCTTGCGGTAGAGCGTGGTGCGACCGATGCCCAGTGCCTGCGCGGCCCGGCTGCGGTTACCACCGGAGGATCGCAGGGCCTCCGCCACGGCCTCGCGCTCGGCGGACTCCAGCAGCCCCGCCGAACGACGGACGGACCGGAGTTCGTCCGGCAGGTCGTCGGCATCGACCGTGCCGCCGCCGGCCCGACGGGCGAGCACGAGCAGCGTGTTGCGGAGCTCGGCGAGGTTGCCGGGCCAGTGCCAGGCCGTCAACCGGTCCCAGGCCGGGGCCGAGAAGCGGGTCGCCGACTCCGGCTCCGGCAGCTCCGCCAGCATCGCCCGCACCAGGGCGGGCAGGTGCTCCCGGCTCTGCGCCAGCGCCGGCAGCCGGACGGTCGTCGCGACCTGCCGCACCAGCCCGAGGACGGTGTCGGTGGCGGCGTCGAGATCGGCGGTCAACGCGACCGGGACGCCCGACGCCGTGAGCGCCTGCACCTGCGCAGGCGTCGGTGAGGGTGCCGCATGGATCCTGCGGATGACCACTCCTCGGCCGGCCGAGGCGGCGGCCGAGGCGGCGTCGAACCATCCGGGGTCCAGATGCGGCTCGAGGACCAGCGGCTCCTCCACCTCCTGCGTGCGCAACGTGCGCAACGCGGTCCGCAGCTTTCCGGTGCCGCTCGCCCCGGTCAGCGCGACCAGCTCGTGGTGCCGCACCGCGGTCTCGAGCTGCCGGTGCACGTCGGGATGGAAGTGCAGCGGCTCGCGGGCCGGGGCCGGGAGTCTCACGCCGCCGGTCGCACCGCTCCCGGCGGGCGTTCCCCCTGGTCGGCGCGGCGACAGCCGCACGCTGTAGGCGCGCCGGCCGCCGTCGTGCACCGGCTCGACGATGGCCTCGTGCATGCCGTCGGCCAGCGGAATCTGCATCTTCTGCGCGCGGGACGGCCCCTGCTCGTCGAGGAACGGCCACAGCAGCGCGTGCAGCTCGGGCCCGGTGTGGTGCAGGCCGAGACGGTTGGCGAGGACGGTCTCCTCGTCGACGACCAGCGCGGCGCCCGGCGCCCGGTCGAGCGACAGGTACGCCTGCACGAGCCCGCGGTGCCGGTCCCCGGCGTCCTCGGTGATGCGCTCCTCGATCTGCCGTCCGATGTCACCGGCCAGCACCGTCATCAGGGGGTGGACGTCGCGGACGGAGCACGCGAGCGAGAAGGTGCCGACCAGCCGTCCGGTGTAGGGCTCGACGATCGGGGTGCCGGCGCAGGTGAGTCGTTCCAGGAACACGTTGTAGTGCTCCGGGCCGCGCACCAGCATCGGTCTGCGCTCGGCGAGCACGGTGCCGATGCCGTTCGTACCGATCGACCGCTCGGAGAAGTCGAACCCTTCCGCGGCGCTCGCCCGGTCCATGACCGTGCGCTGGCGACGGAGCGCGGCGTGCCGCTGCACGATGCGGCCGGTCGCATCGGACAGCACCATCGCCACCGGGACGTCGGCGAGGCTGTCCTTGAGCCGGTCGAGTACCGGTCCCGCGGCCCGGCGCAGCGCCGAGAGCGCGTCCCCGGGTTCGCGGTAACCGATCTCGACACCCGCCACGGGCACGCTGTCCCCGACGCACCGGCGCCAGCTCTTCTCGATGTGCTGCGGCACCCCGGTGCTGCCGGGCGGCGCGTCGAGCAACCCGCCCCCGACCAGTGCCTCCCGGCTCCGGCGGATGCGGTCGCGTTCGGCCGACGACAGGGTCGGCAGGTTCCGGATCTCGTTTCGCATCGTCGTCCCACGGTCCGTCCGAGACGGTGTCGCGCCTCCCGACGCCACCGCCTGCTGCGTGTCCACAGTGCCGCACGGCGTTCCAGATCGGAACACCCGCCGGGCTCGTCCGGTCGCCACAGTGAGTCCTACGTCACACGGTCCGTGACACGAGTTCGAGGAGGAACCCGATGACAACGACGCCATCGTCCCGTCCGACGGGCACGTCTGCCGAGTCCGACGCCCTGCGAGCGCTCTACGCGGACTGGTCGGACATCATCGCCGGCACTCCCGACCTGACCATGCGGCTGTTCCGCAGCATCTTCGACGAGTGGCACCAGCCGACCCGCGAGCCGGAGGACGTGACCTACCGCGAGGAGACCGTCGGCGGGGTCCCCGGGATCTGGACGCTGCCGATCGGTGCGGACCCCACGAAGGTGCTGCTCTACACCCACGGCGGCGGGTTCGCCGTCGGTTCGGCGTCCAGCCACCGCAAGCTGGCGGCGCACGTGGCCAAGGCGCTGGGGGTCACCGCGTTCGTCCTGGACTACCGCCGCGCTCCCGAGCACCCGCACCCGGCGCAGGTCGAGGACGGCGTCGCGGCGTTCACCGCACTCACCGAGCGGGGCATCGCCCCGGCCGACATCACCACGATCGGCGACTCGGCCGGCGGGAACCTCGCGGTCGCGATCCCGCTCGCGCTGCGCGAGCGGGGCGGCCCCCTGCCCGGCCGGATCGTCGCGTTCTCACCGTGGCTGGACATGGAGAACGCGGGCGGGACGCTGGTGACCAACGACGCGACCGACGCGCTGATCACCGTCCCGCTGCTCGAAGGCATGATCGCCGGCGTCCTCGCCGAGGGCAGGATCGACCCGAGGACGCCGCTGGCGAACCCGCTGCACGCCGACCTCACCGGACTCCCGCCGCTCTACGTCAACGCCGGATCGGCGGAGTCGCTGGTCGACAACGCGACCCGGCTCGCCGAGCGGGCGCGGGCGGCGGGCGTCGACGTGACGCTGTCGGTCGCCGAAGGCATGCAGCACGTCTTCCCGTTCCTGGCCGGCAGTGCGCCGGAGGCCGACGAGGAGATCGCGGCCATCGCGAAGTGGTTCCGCGGCTGACCGCCGCCACCCGACCGGCTCGTCCTCTGCCACACACCCTGGAGCATCCATGAGCACCATTCGCACCGCGGACGTCGACGCGATCGTCATCGGCGCCGGTTTCGGCGGCATCTACATGCTGCACAAGTTGCGCAACGAGCTCGGTCTGACCGTGCAGGGCTTCGAGAAGGGCGGCGGTGTCGGCGGCACCTGGTACTTCAACCGCTACCCCGGCGCCAAGTCCGACACCGAGGGCTTCGTCTACCGCTACTCCTTCGACAAGGACCTGTTGCAGGAGTGGGACTGGACCACCCGCTACCTGGACCAGCCCGACGTCCTCGCCTACCTCGAGCACGTCGTCGACCGCTACGACCTGCGCCGCGACATCGCGCTGAACACCGAGGTGACCGGCGCCGCGTTCGACGAGGACACCGACCTGTGGACGGTGACCACCGCCGACGGGAGGAGCCTGACCAGCCGCTACGTCGTGAACGGACTCGGCCTGCTGGCCAGGAGCAACATCCCCGACATCCCGGGCCGGGACGGCTTCGCCGGGCGGCTCGTACACACCAACGCCTGGCCGGACGACCTCGACATCACCGGCAAGCGGGTCGGCGTGATCGGCACCGGCTCCACCGGGACGCAGTTCATCGTGGCGGCGGCCGAGATGGCCGGGCACCTCACCGTCTTCCAGCGCACACCGCAGTACGTCGTCCCGTCGGGCAACGGCCCCGTCGACCGGTCCGAGGTCGACGCCGCCAAGGAGAACTTCGACGCCATCTGGGACCAGGTCCGCAACTCCGTGGTCGGCTTCGGGTTCGAGGAGAGCGGCGTCGAGGCGATGAGCGTGTCCGCCGACGAGCGCCGGCGGGTGTTCCAGGAGAACTGGGACAAGGGCAACGGCTTCCGGTTCATGTTCGGCACGTTCGCCGACATCGCCACCGACCCGGAGGCCAATGCCGCCGCCGCGGAGTTCATCCGCTCGAAGATCGCCGAGATCGTCGAGGACCCGGAGACCGCCCGTGCGCTCACCCCGACCGACCTCTACGCCAAGCGTCCGCTGTGCAACGAGGGCTACTACGAGACCTTCAACCGCGACGACGTCGAGCTGGTCCCGATCAAGGAGAACCCGATCCAGGAGATCACGCCGGCCGGTGTCCGCACCGCCGACGGGGTCATCCACGAGCTCGACGTCCTGGTGTTCGCCACCGGGTTCGACGCGGTCGACGGCAACTACCGGGCGATGGACCTGCGCGGTCGCGGGGGCCGCCACATCGACGAGCACTGGACCGACGGCCCGACCAGCTACCTGGGCCTGTCGAAGTCCGGCTTCCCGAACATGTTCATGATCCTCGGCCCGAACGGGCCGTTCACCAACCTGCCGCCCAGCATCGAGACCCAGGTCGAGTGGATCGGCGGGCTGATCGGCGACGCCGAGCGGCGCGGGATCCGCACCGTCGAGCCGACCCCGGAGGCCGAGGACGGCTGGACCGCCACCTGCACCGAGATCGCCAATATGACCCTGTTCCCGAAGGCCGACTCGTGGATCTTCGGAGCCAACATCCCGGGCAAGCAGAACGCCGTCATGTTCTACATGGCCGGGATCGGCGCCTACCGGCAGAAGCTCGCCGAGGTCGCCGGGAACGGCTACGAGGGTTTCGAGCGGATCACCGACGACGAGACCGCGGGCGTCTGACCCGCGTCGTCATCGTCGCCGGGGGACGTCGGGCCGGCCGCCGTCCCCCGGCAGGATCTCGGTCGAGGTCTGCAGCACCCGCTCCAGCACGGCCGAGTCGTCGTCACGACGCCAGATCAGGAAGACGTCGATCGTGGGCAGCGGGTCGGCGATCTCACGGACGCGGACACCATCGAGCGGGAGGTGCGCGACGGCGCTCGCGGTGGTGAAGTGCAGGCCGACCCCGGCCGAGACCAGCGCCGTGCACGTCCAGGAGTCGGGCGCGGTCTGGACGATCCGGGGCGCGAAGCCGGCGGCGCGGCAGTGCTCGACGAACATCGTCCGCACCGCCGACCCGAACGACTCGGGGAACGCGATGAGCGGCTCGTCGCGGAGGTCGGCGATCCGGACCTCGTCGGCGTCGGCGAGCCGGTGGGCCACGGGCACGGCCACGACGCACCGCTCCCGGGCGACGCTGCGGCTGGTCACGCCCACGGGCGGGGCGGCGAACCGGGCCAGCGCCAGGTCCGACTCCCCCTCGAGCAGTTCGGTGATCGCCGTCGCGCCGTAGCGGCCGGGCAGGAACTCCAGGTCGAGCAGCGGATGCTGCTCACGGACGGCGCGGGCGAGCTGCCCGACCGTCGCGTGGGCCGAGGGCCCGGCGAAGGAGATCCGGACCCGGCCGCTGCGGCCGTCGCGCGCTGCGGCGACCGCGGCCCGTGCCTCGTCGGCGCGGGCCAGCAGCGCGTGCGCGTGCGGGACCAGTGCGGCACCGGCCGGGGTGAGCTCGACCCGCCGGGTGGTGCGCCGGAACACCTCCGCACCGAGCTCGGACTCCAGGGCCCGCACGGTGCGGCTCAGGTGCGGCTGCCCCAGGTGCAGCCGTGCCGCCGCACGTCCGAAGTGCAGCTCCTCGGCGATCGTGACGAAGACCTGCAGCTTCTGTGTGTCCATGCGGCCCCCACTGATGCCTCTGCTGCAACAATAGCCGCAATATTGGTATTGGACATACGATGGATCGCGGTCGAACATCGGGGGCATGACCGAGACAGCGCCGTCGTCCTCCGACGTGTCCGCCGACGACTTCCGCCTCATCCAGCAGCAGGTCCGGGAGTTCATCCGGTCCGCGGTCGTCCCGCGCGAGAACGAGATCATGCGCGAGGACCGGGTACCCGACGATCTGCGTGCCGCCGCGGCCGAGATGGGCCTGTTCGGTTACGCGATCCCCGCCGAGTGGGGCGGGATCGGGCTGGACCTGGTCCAGGACGTCGAGCTCGCGATGGAGTTCGGCTACACCACGCTGTCGCTGCGGTCGATGTTCGGCACCAACAACGGCATCGCCGGCCAGGTGCTGGTCAACTTCGGCACCGACGGGCAGAAGAAGCAGTGGCTGGAGCGGATCGCCTCCGGTGAGGTCGTCGCCTCGTTCGCCCTCACCGAGCCCGGTGCCGGGTCGAACCCCGCCGGGCTGCGCACCCGCGCCCGCCTCGACGGGGACGCCTGGGTGATCGACGGGCAGAAGCAGTTCATCACCAACGCGCCGTCGGCGAGCCTGTTCGTGGTCTTCGCCCGCTACGCCGACGCCGAACCCGGCAAGCCGGGCATCGCCGTGTTCCTCGTCCCCGCGGACACGCCCGGCGTCACCGTCGGCCCGAAGGACGCCAAGATGGGCCAGGAGGGCTCGGCGACCTCCGACGTGCACTTCGACAATGTCCGCGTACCGGCGGACGCGCTGGTCGGCGGGGACGCCGCGGCCGGCTACAAGGCCGCGATGACCTCGCTGGCCCGCGGCCGGGTGCACATCGCGGGCCTGGCCGTCGGCACCGCGCAGCGCGCGCTGGACGAGTCCGTCGCCTACGCCACCCAGAACACCCAGGGCGGGCAGCGGATCGGCGACTTCCAGCTCGTGCAGGCCATGCTCGCCGACATGCAGACCGGTGTGCTCGCCGGCCGCGCGATGGTCCGCGACGCCGCCCGCGCCTACGTCGACGGCAGCGACCGCCGCATCGCCCCGTCGGCGGTGAAGCTGTTCTGCACCGAGATGGTCGGCAAGGTCGCCGACCTCGCCGTCCAGGTGCACGGCGGTGCCGGCTACATGCGCGAGATCCCGGTCGAGCGGATCTACCGCGACGTCCGGCTGCTGCGCCTCTACGAGGGCACCAGCGAGATCCAGCGCCTCATCGTCGGTGGCGGCCTCGTCCGGCAGGCGGTGGCGCAGTCGTGACCCTGCCGCTCGCCGGGTACACCGTCGTCGCACTCGAGCAGGCCGTCGCCGGGCCGATCGCCACCCGTCACCTGGCCGATCTCGGCGCCCGCGTCGTCAAGATCGAACGGCCCGGTGAGGGCGACTTCGCCCGCCACTACGACGACGCCGTGCAGGGCCTGGCCACCCACTTCGTCTGGCTCAACCGCGGCAAGGAGTCCCTGGCCGTCGACCTGAAGTCCGAGCGCGGCATCCGGGTCGTGCGCGAGCTCATCGCCCGGTCCGACGTGTTCCTGCACAACACCGCTCCCGGCGCCGTCGACCGGCTCGGGCTCGACGCCGACACCCTGCGCGCCGCCGACCCGCGCCTGGTCGTGGTCAACATCTCCGGCTACGGCACCAGCGGGCCGCGCACCGACCGCAAGGCCTACGACATGCTCGTCCAGGCCGAGGCCGGGATGGTGTCGGTCACCGGCACCCCGGACGCCGCGGCCAAGACCGGCGTGCCCAATGCCGACATCGCCGCCGGGCTCTACTCCGCCATGTCCGTGCTCAGCGCGTTGCTGCGCCGCGAACGCACCGGCGAGGGCGCCGTCGTCGACGTCTCGATGTTCGACGCCGCCGTCGAGTGGATGGGCCACCCGCTCTACATGCAGCTCTACGGTGGCCGGCAGATCCCGCGGATGGGCCTCAGCCACGCCGCGATCGCCCCCTACGACGCCTACCCCACCGCCGACGGGCAGATCCTCATCGGCGTCCAGAACGACCGCGGCTGGCGCACCCTGGTCACCGACGTGTTCGACGACCCCGACCTCGCCGACGACCCCCGCTTCGTGACCAACGTCGAACGCGTCCGCAACCGCGCCGCCTGCGACGCGGCCGTCGGCGGGCACACCGTCCGCCGGAAGACCGCCGAGCTCGACGAGCGTCTCGCCGCTGCCGGGATCCCGGCCGCCCAGGTCAACGGCACCGCCGAGCTCGTCGAGCACCCGCAGCTGCGCGAGCGCGACCGGTGGCGCACCGTCGCCACCGAGGCCGGCGACATCCACGGTCTCCTGCCGCCGATGACCTACCGCGACGTCGAGCTGCCGATGGGCCCGGTGCCCGCGCTGGGCGAGCACAACGACCGCATCCTCGACGAGCTCGGGCTCAGTGCAGCGCGGCCTTGAGCACGATGATGACCCCACCCACGACGACCGAGGCGACGACCAACGCCACCTGCACGGCGATGCCGCGTCCCGCGACGCGGCTCGCCACGACGCTGCACACGGTCAGCGATCCGACCCCGAGCCAGAGCGCCACGTCGATGCCGACCTGGACATCGAGCCCCGCGAGGTCGGCCGCCAGCAGGGCGAGGCCGGCGAGCAGGCCGGGGGCCGCGGCCGCCGAGCAGGTCCGGAGTTCGTGACGGACGGCGCCGGCCCCGAGCCGGTGGGCAGCAGCGAGGGACGACGAGAGAAGCCCGGCGTACGCCTCCGCGAAGAAGATCACGACTCCGGTACCCACGACCGTCACGACGGCCTGGCCCAGACCGGTCTCGTGATCACCGAGATAGGCCAGGACCGACATCGCGAAGATCGTTCCGGTCAGCGCCGAGCGGGTGCGGGCCAGGGCATTCACCGTCAGTCGCTCGGCCGCGGTTCCTCCGGCGGCGTCGTCACCACGCGTCGTGACCAACTCGGCTCCCTCCGGAGATGCCGGCCCGGATAGCGCCGGCGGCCTCGACCACGTGCCGATCCTGGTCCGCCGCGACCGCGTGCGCGCCACCCGCACCGGGCGAGCTCACCCACGCCGGGCTGCGCTCGCCCGGATCCCGCCCCCGGTTCGAGCAGCCGCGGGCGGCCTGCGGAAATCACCTCGTGGGGGTGAGGTCCCGCCGGTCGGCAGCAGTGTTCGCTCACCGCATGAGCGTGCCGAGCAGCGGCTGCTCGGGTGGGAGGGCACGACCATGGCGTTGACGGAGTACCCGCCGGGCACGGCGTTCCCCGGCCGGATCGGCCGGACGACCGACGAGTCGGTCCCCGCCTGGCCCCGGCCGGTGCGGGCGGCCCCGGGCTCCCCCAACGTGATCATCATCGTCCTGGACGACACCGGGTTCGGCCAGCTCGGCTGCTACGGCAGCCCGATCGCCACGCCGCACCTGGACTCGCTCGCGTCCTCCGGCCTGCGGTACGACCGCATGCACACCACGGCGCTCTGCTCCCCGTCGCGGTCGTGCGTCGTCACCGGACGCAACCACCACGCCAACGGCATGGCCGCGATCACCGAGCTGGCCACCGGCTACCCGGGCTACGACGGCAACATCCCGTTCGAGAACGGGTTCCTGTCCGAGATGTTGCAGCAGCACGGCTACAGCACCTACATGATCGGCAAGTGGCACCTGATGCCGTCCGAGCAGGAGTCCGCTGCCGGGCCCTACGACCGCTGGCCGCTCGGGCGCGGCTTCGACCGCTTCTACGGGTTCCTGGGCGGTGACACCAGCCAGTGGTATCCCGACCTCGTCCACGACAACCATCAGGTGGAGCCGCCGCGCAGCCCGGACGAGGGCTACCACCTGACCGAGGACCTCGCCGACCACGCCATCTCGTTCATCGCCGACGCGAAGCAGGTGGCTCCGGACAAGCCCTTCTACCTGCACTTCTGCCCCGGCGCGACGCATGCGCCGCACCACGTGGCCCGGGAATGGGCGGACATGTACCGGGGACGCTTCGACGACGGGTGGGACGCCTACCGCCGGGAGACGTTCGCACGGCAGAAGGAGTGGGACGTGGTCCCGGCCGACGCCGAGCTCTCGCGGCACGACCCGGACGTCCCCGAGTGGGAGTCGCTCCCGGCCGACGCCCGCACACTGGCCGCGCGGATGATGGAGGTGTTCGCCGGGTTCCTGTCGCACACCGACGCGCAGATCGGGCGGCTGCTCGACCACCTCCGCGAGACCGACGAGCTCGACAACACGCTGATCATGGTCGTCTCCGACAACGGAGCCAGTGCCGAGGGCGGGGTCACCGGCACCACCAACGAGACGCAGTTCTTCAACAACGCGCCGGAGTCGCTGGAGGACAGCCTGGCCAAGCTCGACGAGCTGGGCGGGCCGAACACGTTCAACCACTATCCGTGGGGCTGGACCTGGGCGGGCAACACCCCGTTCCGGCGGTGGAAGCGGGAGACCTACCGCGGTGGTGCGAGCGACCCGTTCCTGGTGCACTGGCCCGCCGGCATGTCGGCCCGCGGCGAGGTGCGCCGGCAGTACGCGCACATCATCGACATGGTCCCGACCGTCCTGGACGTGCTGGGCCTCGAGCCACCCGCGACCATCCGCGGCGTCACCCAGTCGCCGTTGCACGGCGTCAGCTTCGCCCACACCTTCGACGATCCCGACGCCCCGACCCGCCACCACACGCAGTACTTCGAGATGTTCGGCCACCGGGCGATCGACCACGACGGCTGGCGGGCGGTCTGCCCGTGGCCGGGCCCGTCCTTCGCCGAGGCCGATCTGCCGTTCGGCGCCGCGATCACGGCCGACACGCTGGCGATGCTCGACGCCGAACGCTGGGAGCTCTACCACTCGGCCGAGGACTTCGCGGAGAACCACGACGTCGCCGCCGAGCACCCCGGCAAGCTGATCGAGCTGATCGCCCGGTGGTACGTCGAGGCCGGCCGGTACGACGTGCTGCCCGTCGACGGCAGCGCGGTGCAGCGGCTGCTGACCGAGCGCCCGCAGCTCACCGAGGCGCGCACCAGCTACACGTTCTGGCCCGGAACCGCCGTCGTGCCCGGCTCGGTCGCCCCGCGGATGTACAACCGCCCGCACAGCATCACCGCCGACGTCGACATCCCACAGGGCGGGGCGGAGGGGGTGCTGCTCTGCCAGGGCGCCAACAGCGGTGGGTTCACCTTCTACGTCCGCGACCAGCGGCTGCACTACGCCCACAACTACGTCAGCCGTGCGGTCCACCAGGTGTCGGCACCCGATCCGCTGACCGAGGGCAAGCACCTGCTCCGGTTCGAGTTCGAGCCCACCGGCGCCCCGGACCTCGCCCAGGGCAGGGGTTCCCCGGGCCGGGCCCAGCTGTACGTCGACGGTGACCTCGTCGCGCAGGCCGACCTGCCCGTCACCGTCCCGATCATGTACAACCCCGGCGGGATGACGTGCGGGGCCAACCCCGGGGCGCCGATCGTGGAGGCGTACACGGCCCCGTTCCGGTTCACCGGGGTGCTGCGCAGCGTGACCGTCGACGTGAGCGGCGAACTCGTCGTCGACAGCGCGGCGGAGATGCGGATGGCTCTCTCCCGGCAATGAGCGAGCGGACCGGGCGATGAGCGAGCGGACCGACGTTCCCGGGTGCTGCGGCGCGGCCACCCATCGGCGCGACGCCGTGGCGGCGCCGGAGCGAGATCGCCTCGCCGGCGCCGCGCATCCGGCGCCGGCTCGTTCGCTCCCGGTGCTGCCCGCGGCCACGTACGAGATGGGCTCCGCCGAGCAGCGCTACCCGGCCGACGGCGAGGGCCCGCCGCGGACCGTTCACGTCGAGGCGTTCCGGATCGCCCCGCACGCCGTCAGCAACGTCGAGTTCGCGGCCTTCGTCGCCGCGACCGGCTACCTGACCACGGCGGAGTGGACCGGGTCGTCCTTCGTGTTCGCCGGGCTACTGCCCGACGCCTTCCCACCGACGCGGGCGGTGGCCGCCGCGCCCTGGTGGCGGGAGGTGCCGGGCGCCTGCTGGCACCGGCCCGAGGGCGGCACCTCGGACGTCGGCGACCGGGCCGGCCATCCGGTCGTCCACGTGTCGTGGCTGGACGCGCGCGAGTACTGCCGGTGGGCCGGCGGGAGGTTGCCCGGAGAGGCCGAATGGGAGTATGCGGCGCGCGGTGGGCTCGACGGGGCCCGCTACCCGTGGGGCGACGAGCTGACGCCCGGCGGCGAGCACCGGATGAACGTCTTCCAGGGCCGGTTCCCCGGCCACGACACCGGAGCGGACGGCTTCGCCGGCACCGCACCCGTCGACGCGTTCCCGGCCAACGGCCACGGACTGCACAACATGACCGGGAACGTGTGGGAGTGGTGCGCCGACCGGTTCGGGCGCACCCGGCCCGGCCGGCGGACCATGCGCGGGGGCTCCTACCTCTGCCACGAGTCCTACTGCTGGCGTTACCGGTGCGCCGCGCGCAGCGCGAACACACCCGACAGCAGTGCCGGGAACATCGGTTTCCGGCTGGCGGCCGACGTGGACACCGTCGCCGGGTGATCGTCCCGGCTCAGGCGTCGGCGGGATCCCGGTAGAGGCAGAGTGCGGCGATCACGAAGACGTTGAGCACGATGATCAGCAGCGACCACATCGGGTAGTAGGGGATGAACAGGAAGTTCGCGAACATGCTCAGGGCAGCGAGCGTGATCCCGACCGCCCGGCCCCAGGCCCGGCCGGCCCGCACCGCGGCACCCGCGGCAGCGACGAGGATCCCGACCAGCAGGTGGATCCAGCCCCACGCCGTCAGGTCGAAGGCGAACGCGTACTCGGCGCCGACCACGAACACCTCGTTGCGGAACAACGCCACGATCCCCTCGATCGCACCGAAGATCCCCGCAATGATCATCATGACCCCGGCGAAGGACGCCAGGCCGGTCGTCCACGACGCCGGTGGCGCCCCCTGCGGTCGCACGGTCGGCGCGACCTGGTTCTCGACGGACGCTGAGTACTGGGGCTGAGACATCCGGTACCTCCCGGGGACGCGGACCTGTGACCTCGGACCAGCGTCGTGCCGCGAGGCCGGATCCTCGTCATCCGCAGCGGGTGAGTCTTCGGTGTTCCGGGCCGCGAGCCGGAGGCAGGCGCACCGGTCCTACAACCCGAGCGGGCCGTCCCCGTCACGCCGGTGCTCGAGCGCCTGCGCATGACGGAGGCGCGCCGCACGGTCCGCGGCCTGCCGGACGTCGCACGGGAACCGGCGTCGGCCTGACTGCGGACCCGGGCACGCCAGGCAGTAGCCGCCGTCATCGTCGACGTGCTGCGACAGGATCAGATCCAGCAGGCCCGGCTGGTCGAGCATGAAGGTGACCAGCACGTCATCGTCGGCCGCGTACGGGGACGGCTCGGTCACCTTCACCGGTCGGCCCGCAGCACGAGACCCTGCCGGTGCCCGCGGACGGCACGGCGCCGATGCCGGTGCAGACCGGCACGACATCGCGGACGGAACGGGCGAAGTAGCGCAGCGAGAAGGTGCATGCACAGACCGTCGCGGCACCACGCAACTCACCAGCTTGTGGACAGCGTCGTCCTCACACCCTTTCTCGCCACGTCACACCCGTTGCAGCAGGTGTGAGGCGATGCAAAGGGGTGTGAACCGGGACGGGAGGTACGCGCGGCGACCGTGTGGGAGGCGGGCCAGGGCGCTCAGGGGCAGCGCAACCGCCAGACCTTCACGCAGCACCCCGCCGAAAAAGACTTAGCCCTGACCGCTGTCGCTGGTCAGGGCTAGAGTCCTGTGTGTGCGCCCGAAGGGATTCGAACCCCTAACCTTCTGATCCGTAGTCAGATGCTCTATCCGTTGAGCTACGGGCGCATGCTTCTTCAGTTGTTGGTCACGCCAGGCCGGTGGGCCCGCCGCGCCAGCGCGGAGGCTCCGGGATTTGAACCCGGGATGGGGGGTTACCCCAAACCGCATTAGCAGTGCGGCGCCATAGACCAGACTAGGCGAAGCCTCCCCGGTGCCTCACGGCCACCAGCGAGAACAACACTACACGGCACCTCAACCCGCTTCGATCCGGGGGCCCGATGATCGACCGCCCCCGGATCGAAGCAGGTCAGGGCCTCAAGAGCGGGCCAGCTCCACGAACGGCGCCAGCGACTCCGGGTTCTGCAGGGCGCCCGCCGACACGGCCCGGTCCGGCGCCGTGCCGGAGAGGATCTTCTTGACCGGGACCTCGCACTTCTTGCCGTTCAGCGTGCGCGGCACCGCATCCACCACGATGAACCGGTCCGGCACGTGCCGGGGCGAGAGCTCCTTGCGCAGGGCGGTCCGCAGCGTCGGCTCGATCTCCTCGAGCGACACCCCCTCGTCGAGCACCAGGAAGCAGAGCAGCGCGCCCTCCTCCCGTTCGCCCAGCGCGGTCGTGTCGATCACGAGGCAGTCGGCGACGCCGTCGATGTTCTCGACGACCGAGTAGAAGTCCGCGGTGCCCATCCGGACCCCGCCGCGGTTCAGCGTGGAGTCCGAGCGCCCGTAGATCACGTACGAGTTGCGCGGGGTCCGCCGCACCCAGTCGCCGTGCCGCCAGTTGCCCGGGAAGTCCTCGTAGTACGCCTCGCGCAGCCGGCTGCCGTCCGGGTCGTTCCAGAACATGACCGGCATGGACGGCGTCGGCGTCGTGATGACCAGCTCGCCGACGTCGTCGAGCAGGTCGGTGCCGTCCTCGGCGACGGACCGGACGTCGGCCCCCAGTGCCGCGACCGACAGCTCCCCGAGCCACACCGGCACGGTCGGCGCGCTCGTCAGGAACGCCGCACAGACGTCGGTGCCACCGGAGACCGAGCAGATCTGGATGTGCTTCCCCGCAGCCTCGCCGATCCAGCGGAAGCCCTCGACCGACAGCGGCGCCCCGGTGGAACCGATCGCCTTCATCGCGGAGAGGTCGTGGTCGTCGCCGGGGCGCAGGCCGGCCTTCATACAGGACTGCACGTACGGCGCGGACACCCCGAACAGCGACACCCGGTGCTTCGCCGCGAGCGCCCACAGCGCGCCCAGGTCCGGGTGGCCGGGGCTGCCGTCGTACATCACGATCGTCGCGCCCACCAGCAGGCCGCCGATCAGGAAGTTCCACATCATCCAGCCGGTCGTGGTGAACCAGAAGAACCGCTCCCCCGGCCCCAGCCCGTGCTGCAGGCGCATCGCCTTGAGGTGCTCCAGCACGATCCCGCCGTGCCCGTGCACGATGCCCTTCGGCAGCCCGGTCGTGCCGGACGAGTACAGCACCCACAGCGGGTGGTCGAACGGCACCGCGGTGAACTCCAGCGGGCCGGGCTCGGCGGTGAACTCCGCCCACGGCGTCGTGCCCTCCAGCGTGGCGGCCTCGTCCAGATAGGGCACGAGCACCGTCTGCCGCAGCGAGGGCATCTGCCGCGCCAGGTTCGCGACGTTCTCGCGGACGTCGAAGCCCTTGCCGTTGTAGCGGTAGCCGTCGACCGCGACGAGCACCGCGGGCTCGATCTGGGCGAACCGGTCGTGCACCGCGCGGGCTCCGAAGTCCGGCGAGCACGACGACCAGATCGCGCCGAGGCTCGCCGCGGCCAGGAACACCACCAGGGTCTCGACCGAGTTCGGGGCGAGCGCGACGACCCGGTCGCCCTTCCCGACGCCGGCGCGGACCAGCCCGGCGCGGGCCCGGCCCACCTGTTCGCGCAGCTCGGCGTGGGTCACGGTGCGTTCCAGACCGTCCTCACGGACGAACTCGACGGCCACGTTGTCGTCCTGGCGGCCCGGGCCCGGCGTCAGCGCGTGCTCGGCGTAGTTCAGCGTCGAGCCCGGGAACCACTGCGCGCCCGGCATGTCCCGCGAGCCCAGCGTCGCGGTGGGCCGGTCGTGGAACAGCACCCCGGAGTGGTCGGCGACGGCGGCCCAGAAGCCCTCGAGGTCGGAGACCGACCAGTCGTGCAGCTGCCGGTAGTCCGTGACATCGGTGATCGGCGCGCCACGCTCGTCGCGGGCCCAGGTCGCGAACGCGACGATCTCGGTGTGCGGCACCTCGGCCGGGTCCGGGCGCCACAGCAGCTCGGGGACATCCGGGTCGGTCACGGTCTGCGCAGACGACATGGGTCCAGCTTCCCCGACCCGCCCGGCCGCACACCAGTGGTCACGGACCACAGCCGGGGCGTCGGGCCGGGCGCGGAACACGTCGCCGCACCGGCGGCCTCAGCGCAGGTGGGCGCCGAACCAGTTGAGGACCCGCTCCCAGGCCTCGGCGGCCGACTTCGGGTCGTCGTCGAAGCGGTAGCCGGTCGCCGGGTAGACGACGACGTCGGTCGCCATCCCCGACTTCTCCGCGGCGTCGCGCAGCCGGTCGACGGCGTCGCTGTCGGAGCCCTCGGAGTAGATCCCCAGCCACGGGCAGGTCAGCTCGGGCGCCGTCTCGACCAGCGCCGGGATACTCCGCGACGGCGAGCTCTCCACCCCTTCCCCGGCGACGGTGACCGCTGCGCCCATGATCCGGTTCGCCGCCACGTGCAGCGCCACCGTCCCGCCGATGTCGAACCCGAGCACACCCATCCGGTCGGCCTCGACCCCGTTGTCGGCCAGCCAGCCGAACGCGGTGTCGCAGTCGTCCATCACCTGCTCCGGTTCGAGCCGGCCCAGCTGCTCGGCCACCTCGGCGTCGGTGCCGGAACCGAGATCGTCGGCGTCGTCGCGGTGGTAGAGGTGCGGCGCGACGGCCAGCCAGCCGTCGTGGGCCAGGCCGGTCACCAGCAGTCGCACGGAGTCGGTCACCCCGCGGGCCTCCTGGAGCACGACGACGCCGCCGCGAGCAGGCCCGTCGGGTTCGGCGACCGTCAGCCGCAGCTCGCTGCCGTCGGTGAGCGGAACGCCCTCGGTGCGGGTTGCGGTCATGCGATCACTCAACCAGAGCAACCGCCCGCGTTTCGACCCCCGGGCGATACCGTTGTCCGCATGACGCTGATCCGTCCCGACCTGGACACCCTGCCCGCCTACGTGCCGGGCCGCACCGTCCCCGGGGCGATCAAGCTGGCGAGCAACGAGGTCGCGGACCCGCCGCCGCCGGTCGTCCTGGACGCGATCGCCCGGGCGGCCGCCGCCGGGAACCGCTATCCCGATCTCGGCGTCGTCGAGCTGACCGACCGCATCGCCCGGGTCCACGACCTCGCGCCGGAACGGATCGCCGTCGGGTGCGGGTCGGTGACGATCTGCCAGCAGCTGGTGCAGATCAGCTGCCTCGGCCCCGGTGACGAGGTGATGTTCGCGTGGCGCTCGTTCGAGGCGTACCCGATCGTCACCCGGATCGGCGGGGCGGAGGTCCGCACCGTGCCGCTCGACGACGGTTTCCGGCACGACCTCGACGCGATGGCCGCCGCGGTCACCGACCGGACCCGGCTGGTGTTCGTCTGCAGCCCGAACAACCCGACCGGGCCTGCCGTGCGCCGCGACGAGTTCGTCCGTTTCCTGCACGCCGTCGGGCCGGACGTCCTGGTGGCCCTGGACGAGGCCTACGCCGAGTACGTCACCGATCCGGACGCCGTCAGCGGGCGCCCGCTGCTCGACGAGCACCCCAACCTGGTGGTGCTGCGGACGTTCTCGAAGGCCTACCGGCTGGCCGGGCTGCGGGTCGGCTACGCGCTGGCGTCGGCCGGGGTCGCGACAGCACTGCGCAAAGTCGCTCCGCCGTTCGGCGTCAGCTCGGTCGCCCAGGCCGGCGCGATCGCCGCGCTGGAGCACCGCGACGAGATCCTCGCCGGCTGCTCGGGCGTCGTCGCCGAGCGCGACCGGGTCGCGGCCGCGCTGCGCGACCTCGGCTTCACGGTGCCCGACGCCCAGGCGAACTTCGTCTGGCTGCCGCTCGGCGACCGGGCCGCCGAGTTCGCGACGCACTGCGGCGAGCGGAAGGTGATCGTGCGGCCGTTCCAGCCCGACGGCGTCCGCGTGACGATCTCCACGCCGCAGGAGAACGACACCCTGCTGGACGTCGCGTCGTCCTTCCCCGGCCCGCGCTAACCGTCGAGCTGGTAGCCGGTGCCGCGGACGGTCCGGATCCGGTCCGGCCCGATCTTGCGGCGCAGGTAGGAGATGTAGACCTGCACCAGGTTCGCCGAGACCGGCTCGGACCAGGCGCTGCGGGCGAGCTCGTCGTGCGTGACGACCTCGCCCGCCCGCTCGGCGAGCGCGACCAGCAGCGCGTACTCGGTGGGCGACAGGGCGACCCGGCGACCGTCGGCGAACACCTGGCCCGCGTCGACGTCCAGCGACAGTCCGCCGTGGCCGAGCACGGTCGGCGCGGGTAGCCCGGCCGCCGCACGCAGCCGCAGCCGGATCCGCGCGGCGAGCTCGTCGGGCGCGAACGGGCGGATGAGGAAGTCGTCCCGGTCGCCGCGGAGCAGGCTGAGCACGCCGACCCGCCGCTCGCGGGGGACCACCGTGATCACCGGTGTCGGCGGCGACTCGGCCTGCACCGCACCGAGCAGCACCGACGGGTCGGGCCCGGGGAGTTCCATGTCGAGGACCAGCAGGTCCGCGCGGCCGGCCCGGACGGTGTCGAGCAGCTCGATGCCGTCGGAGGCGATGGCGAGATCGATCCCCTCGGCCGCGAGGTCCCTGCCCAGCCCACGGCCGAGCGAGACGGACGTCGCGGACGGCGGCAGGGCGAGCAGCACGGTCAGCGGCCGGGACGGGGAGCGCGGCGCCGGGACGGGGAGGGACGGAGCGACGGGGGGAGCCTGGTCGTTCACGGTTCCTGATAAGGGGTTCGGGGAGCTGGGGGGAGCATCCGGCCACTGTCGCGCGATCGACAGTCGGTCACAATCGGCTAACGGTGCGACGCGCAGCCTCGGTGCCCACCGATCGGGGGTACCTGAGAACCAAACTGCTCCGTTCGGCGCAGATTCTGTACCGTTTTGACCGAATACTGCTGATCATCGCTCAGCGACGACCTGTCGGCGCGGGGAAGCAACCACCCTTCTCAGCGAGGGTGTTCACACTCGGTCACTCTACTTAGAGTCCCGGTCATGCAACGGAAGACTTCCGCTGCGGCTGATCGGATCGACCCCCGGGATCTGATCGAGCGGGTCGCCGCAGAGCACAGCTCCCCCTCTGTGCCGTCCCCACGGGCAGGACGTTCCGCGTCCGCCGCCGTCCCCGCCACGACCCTGTTGCAGGGTGCGGTGACCGCCTCCGGGCGGCACCGGCGCGTGTGGACCGACGACGACACCGGTGCCGCTGCGGCGGATTCCCCCACCGGTGGCGTCGGACGTGCGGACCGTGCGTCGGACGGCACGGCCACCGAGGTCCGGGTGACCACGACGGCGCTTCCCGCCGGCGACGCGAGCCCGTGGGCACCGCGCCCACCGGCCGGGTCGTTCCCACCCCCGGATGACGACGGTGTGCCCGAGACCAGCGGGACCACGATCGCCGGCCTGCACGAGGACGACGCCGAACCGGCGGGCGACGACCCGGTCGCCGAACCGGCGGGCGGCGGCTCCGTCGTCGAGATCGACCGGGCCGGCTCCCCCCGCCGGTCCGCGGTCCGCCGGTTCGCCCCGCTCGGCGTGGGCGCCGCCGCACTCCTCGCAGCGACGATGGTGGTGACGCTGCTGCAGCCCGGGACCGAGGACCCGTCGCTGAGCACCACGCTGGTCGACGCGTCCCGCCGCTCGGTCTCGGAAGGGGTCGGCGCCGCCACCTCGGGCATCGGCGACGGCGGTGGGTCCCGGCTGGCCGACGCCGCGGGAGGCGCGTCCGGCCAGATCGGCCCGGCGATCGCCGCGGCCGAGGCCGCCGAGCGCCGGGACGAGGAACGGAGCAGCCGGGCCACGTCGGACACGCAGGACGGCTCCTCCGGATCGGGCTCCGGCGCGACGTCCGGATCGGAGTCCGGACCGGGGTCCGGCGAGGGCTCCGCACCGGCCGCCGGCGGCGGTGGCGTCGCCGAGGCCGCCCAGGTCGCGGGCCAGGGTGTTCAGGCCGCGCTGGCGAAGGGCTGGCAGGCGATCGGCGGGGACGAGTTCACCGGCTCGTCGCTCGGTGAGAACTGGTCCGCCTACGACGGCCCCGGCCACGACGGCAACGGTCGTCGTACACCGGACGCGGTGTCGGTCGAGAACGACAACCTCGTGATCCGCGGTGACTCCGAGGGCAACACCGGTGGCATCGCCTGGGGCGAACCCCAGAAGTACGGCAAGTGGGAGATGCGGGCCAAGTTCCCGGCCGGCGACAAGCAGTACCACCCGGTACTGCTGCTGTGGCCGAGCGAGGTCTCCTGGCCGGAGGGCGGCGAGGTCGACTTCGCCGAGACCACCAGCGCGAGCGACGACGTGTCGTTCTTCCTGCACTACGGGTCGGACAACTCGCAGAAGGACGCGAAGAAGGCCCTCGACATCACCCAGTGGAACAACTACGCCGTCGAGTGGACCCCGGACGCGATCATCGGCTACATCAACGGCGAGGAGTGGTTCCGCTCCGAGGACCCGAACACGCTGCCCCCGGGCCCGATGCACGCCACGGTCCAGCTGGACTACTTCCCCGAGGGCGGATCACCCGAGCCCAGCGAGATGCACGTGGCCTGGATGCGCCAGTACTCCTGACCCGCACCACGAGACCGCCCGCCGCCCGGCGCTCCCCACCGGACGGCGGGCGGTGCTCACAGTGCTCACACGGCTCACAAGTCTCACAGGGCTCACATCAGGTCTCGCCGCATCGCCAGCCGCGGCCACGCGTCCAGGCCGCGGGCGATCTCGTCGTCCCGGATCGCCCGGAGCCCGGGGCCGGGCTCGATCAGCTCCCGGAACCCGAGCCGGGCCCAGTACGGCCCGTTCCACGGCACGTCCCGGTAGGTGGTCAGGGTCAGCGCGGGCAGCCGCCGGTCCCGCGCCCACCCGGCGAGGTGCTCGACCAGCCGCTCGCCGATCCGGCTGCCCCGCATCCGTGGCAGCACCGACACCTGCTCGATGTGCGCGCACCCGTCGACGATCTCGGTGATCAGGTATCCGGCCTGCGTGCCCCCGCGCTCGTCGACGAACGCCCGGCCGGCCGCGGCATAGGCGGCGAGCACGGCCGCGGGCGGCGGCTCGTCGTCGGCGACCACGTCCAGCCCGATCGCCCGGAACGGCTCCCCGGCCGCCCGCTCGATCTCCCGCATGACGGCGGCGTCGGCCGGCGTCGCCGTCCTGATCATGCGGGTGCGTCCTCGACGACCGCGCGGATGCGGTGCAGCGTCTCGGTCATGCCCCGCACGTTCGTCCGCCGCCGCGCCCACCCGGCGAGCGTCCAGTAGATCCGGGTCGCCACACCGTCCTGCAGCGTGAACGACTCGGTGACGTCGGTGCCGCCGCCGCTCGGGGTGAACCGGTAGTGCCAGTTGTTCAGGGTGCGGGTGCCCGTCCCCACCGCGAAGCCGAACTCGCGGCCCGGCTCGCACGCGGTGACCCGGCAGAGGGTCCAGTACGTCGGCCCGCGGCCGTTGCGCTTCACCCGCCCGCGGAACCGGGCTCCGAGGGCCGGTCCGGTCACACCGTCGAGCCACTCCGCATCGAGGGTCTCCGGGGAGAACCGGCCGGTGTTGCGCACGTCGGCGACCAGATCCCAGATCTCGTCCGCCGGTGCCCGCATGTGCACGGTGACCTCGTCGTGCATGGTTCCTCCTCGTCCGTGCCTCACGTCCCGACCAGGTCGGCCGCCCGTTCCCCGATCATGACGGCCGTCGCCGCCGGACCGCGCCGGGGTACCGACGGCAGGACCGAGGTGTCGGCGACCCGCAGGCCCGCCAGGCCGTGCACCCGCAGGTCCGGCCCGACGACGGCGTCCGGCCCGGTCCCCATCCCGGCGCTGCCGGACAGGTGCACCGACGTCGTCAGCCGGCTGTGCACCCACTCGTCGAGCCGGGTGTCGTTGCCGAGCTCCCAGCCGGCCGGCCCCCCGTCGTCGGGCCCGGCCCGGTCCCACCCGGCGACCCGCAGGATCTCCGCCGCGACCCGCACCGCGGCCCGTATCCGGTGCCGGTCCGACGTGCTGCGCAGGTAGCGGTAGTCCAGCCGCGGCGGGTCGGCGTGGTCCGGCGAGGTGATCGCGAGCATTCCGCGGCTGTCCGGGCGCTGCACTGCGCACATCAGGTGCGCGGGACCACCCGGTGCGAACGGGTGCGCGAACAGCAGGATCTCCAGGTCCCCCGCCGGGTCGGTGCCCGAGTCGAGATGCAACGACGCCTGTGCGGCGACGGCGTCGGCGTGCGGATCGGGCAGGCCGCTGCGCAACGGCAGGAACACCGCGGGATGGTCGGACCAGCCGCGCCCGACCCCGGGCAGCTCGTGCCGCACGGCGACGCCCGCGGCGCGCAATGTGTCCTCCGGGCCGATCCCGGAGCGCTGCAGCAGTGCCGGGCTCCCCACCGCCCCGGCGGCGACCACGACCTCGGCCGCATGCAGCTCGTCGTCGCCGATCCGCACGCCGTACACCCGGTCGCCGCGCAGCAGCAGCGAGTCGACGACCCGGCCGCCGTACACGGTCAGGGCGTCCTGCCACTCGCCGCCGCCCCACGGCGGGGGCAGGTAGGCGGTCGCCGAGCTCACCCGCCTGCCGTCGACGGCGTTGGACGGGACCGTCCCGGCGCCGGGCGCGGCGCCGCCGTTCTTGTCCGGCTCCGGCGGGTACCCGAGCGCGGCGCAGGCCTGCAGGAACGGGTCGGTGACCGGTGCGCGCAGGTGACCGGACGGCCGGGAGATCCGCAGTGGCCCGTCGCCACCGTGCACATCGGACGTGCAGAAGTCCAGGTCGCGCTCGAGCCGCCGGTAGTAGGGCAGGACGTCGTCGTACGACCAGCCGGGGACGGCCCAGTCGGCGAAGTCGGCGGGCACCGCGCGGACGAAGTAGCCGCCGTTGATCGCGCCGGATCCACCGAGCACCCGCCCGCGGGGCACGGTCCACTCGCGGCCCTGGCACAGGGTCGCGCGGTAGGCCCAGTTCAGGACGTGTCCGGGGGTGGTGGCGGCGAGCGAGGCGATCGGTGTGGAGTCCGGCGGGACGACGACGCTGCCCGCCTCCACCAGCGCCGTCCGGACACCGCGTGCGGCCAGCCGGCCCGCGAGCGCGCACCCGGCAGAACCCGCGCCGACCACCACCACGTCGTGGACGTCCGTCCTCGCACTGCCCGTCATTGCTGCCAGGATGCCCTACGTGACCGACGCTGCACGTGACCTCGCCTCGTTCCTGACCGCGAGCCCGTCTCCGTACCACGCGGTGGCCGAGGCCGTCCGCCGGCTGACCACGGCCGGGTTCGTCGAGCAGCCCGAGGACGGGCCCTGGGTCGAGGGCGCCGGCGGCCGCTACCTGGTGCGGGACGGCACGATCCTCGCCTGGTGGCAGCCGGAGACGCCCGGCGGACGGCCGCTGCGGGTCTTCGCCGCGCACACCGACTCCCCCGGGTTCAAGGTCAAGCCGAACCCGGACGTCGGTACGGCCGGCTGGCGGCAGCTCGGCGTCGAGGTCTACGGCGGCGCGCTGTGGAACTCCTGGCTCGACCGCGACCTCGGGCTGGCCGGCCGGCTGGCGCTGTACGACGGCCGGGTCGTCCCGGTGCGGGTGGACCGGCCGCTGCTGCGCATCCCGCAGCTCGCGATCCACCTCGACCGCGGCGTGAACCAGGGCCTGACCCTCGATCCGCAGCAGCACCTGCTGCCCGTCTGGGGTCTGGGCACGCCGGACGACGGCGCCCTGGCCGGGTTCCTGGCCGCCCTGGCCGACGTGGACCCGGACGAGATCGCCGCGCACGACCTGTTCACCCACGAGCTCACCCCGCCCGCCCTGCTGGGCCGCGACGACGAGCTGATGGCGGCGCCGCGACTGGACAACCTGGCGTCGGTGCACGCGGGGGTCAACGCGCTGATCGCCGCCGCCGAGCGGGACCCGGAGACCGTTCCGGTGTTCGTCGGGTTCGACCACGAGGAGGTCGGCTCGGACAGCGCCACGGGTGCGGCCGGGCCGCTGCTGGAGACCGTGCTGACCCGGCTCGCCGGCGGGTTCGAGGCCCGCCGCCCGGTGTTCTCCCGGTCCCGGTGCCTGTCGGTGGACGTCACGCACGCGGCGCACCCGAACCACCTGGACAAGCACGACCCGAACCACCTGTCGGTGCCGAACCGGGGCCCGACGCTCAAGGTCAACGCGGTGCAGCGCTACGCCACCGATGCTCCCGGGGCGGCTGCGTGGAAGCGCGCGTGCCGCACCGCGGACGTGCCGAACCAGGTGTTCGTCTCGAAGAACACGGTGCCCTGCGGCTCCACCGTCGGGCCGATCATGGCGACCCGGCTGGGGATCCGGACGATCGACGTCGGCATCCCGGTGCTGTCCATGCACTCGGCCCGGGAGCTGTGCGGGGTGCACGACCCGGGGCTGATGTTCCGGGCGGGCGTGGAGTTCCTCGCCGACCCGGAGTGAGCGCTCAGAGTGCTCGGGGTGCTCGGGGTGCTCAGGTCGCGATCCGGGACCCCGGCACGTAGGCGTCGGTGTCCACGATCTGCGAACCGAGCGGGAACAGCGACACCGGGATCAGCTTCAGGTTCGCCCAGGCCAGCGGCAGTCCGACGATCGTGATCGCCAGGGCGATCGCGGTACCGATGTGCCCGATCACGAGCCACCAGCCGAACAGGATGATCCAGATGACGTTGCCGATCGTGGACGCGGCGCCCGCCGTGGGGCGGCGCACCACGTCCCGGCCGAACGGCCACAGCGCGTAGACCCCGATCCGGAACGACGCGATGCCGAACGGGATGGTGACGATCAGCAGGCAGGCGACGATCCCGGCGGCCAGGTAGCCGAGGAACAGCCAGAAGCCCGAGAGCACGAGCCAGATGACGTTCAGGATCAACCGGAGCATGTCTCCAGGATGCCCGTCCTGCCCGGTTCGAACCCGGGGTTCACCCTGATGCCTCCCTGGTATCGCATCCGGGACCCGACACTGCACACCCGGCCGCCGCGAGCGTCGAGCCCGTGGGTGACCGAGAGGAAATCCGTCACGATCGCGACGCCGGATGCGTGTCAGGATCCGGGTATGGACGGATCGGTGGCCATCGTCGGAGCCGGGATCGGCGGGCTGACGCTGGCCCTCTCGCTGCATGCGCGCGGGGTTCCGGTGACCGTGTACGAGCGTGCGGCGGAGCTGCGCGAGGTGGGCGCCGCGGTGGCGCTGTCGGCGAACGGTCTGCGTCCGATCGACGAGCTGGGGCTGCTCGGCGAGCTCGAGGCCGTCGCCACCCAGCCGACCGAGCTGATCCACCGCGGCTGGCGCACCCACGACCGGGTCACCGCGTTCCCGGTGGGGCTCGACGGCTCCTATCGCGAGCGGTTCGGAGCGCCCTACCTCGGCATCCACCGGGCGGAGTTCCAGCGGGTCCTGTCCGGGGCCTGCCCGCCCGGGATGATCCGCCTGAGCAGCGAGGTCGTCTCGGCCGATCGCGACGGCACGCTCACCCTCGCCTCCGGTGAGACGGTCACCGCGTCGGTCGTCGTCGGTGCGGACGGCGTCCACTCGGGGCTGCGCAGCCTGGTCGACCCAGCCGCGGCGCCCGCCTACACCGGCACCTCGGGCTTCCGCGGGATCGTGCCGGTGAGCAGCCTGCCGTCGCTGCCGGACCCGGGCGCGATCCAGTTCTGGATGGGCCCCGACGCGCACCTGCTGCACTACGCCATCGGCCCGGACGGCGGGGACGTCAACTTCCTCGCCGTGCTGGAGGGTCCGGCACAGTGGGCCGCCGGTCCGGGGCCTGCCGAGGCCGAACCGGGCACCCTGGCACGGGCGTTCGCGGGCTGGGCACCCGCCGTGCGGGAGATGGTCGAGGCGGTACCGCAGTCGGCGCACTGGCCGCTGTACACGCTGCCGCCGCTCTCGCGGTGGACGGCGGGCCGCGTGGTGCTGCTCGGCGACGCCGCGCACACGATGCTCCCGCACCACGGCCAGGGCGCCAACCAGTCCATCGAGGACGCCGTCGTGCTGGCCGACCTGCTCGCCGCCTCCGACGACCACGTGCGCGCCTTCGCCCTGTACGAGCGGATCCGCCGGTACCGCACCCGGCAGGTGCAGCGCAGCTCGCTGGTCACCTCGGAGCTGCTGCACCTGCCCGACGGCCCGCGCTCCGCGGCCCGCGACGAGAAGCTGGCCGGCCTCGACCCGTGGCTGGCCTGGATCCACGGGACCGACCCCCGCGCCCAGACCCGCCCGGCCGTCGTCACCGCTTAGCTCGGCGGGAGCTCCTCGACGATGCTGGTACCGGCGCCGGGCCGGGACTCCCAGCACCAGTCCTCGTGCGAGCGGATCCGCCCGTCGGGAAGGACCTCGAGCCGGGCCGCCGCACCAACGGCATGATCGCCGGTTCGTGCAGGATCGGTGTCAGATCTGGCACCGATCCCCCACGACTCCGCGATCACGACGTCAGGCGCCGGCAGTCGCGCCTGACCTCATCTCTTGACAGTCGATGGGAATCTATCGAGAATCGATACATGCATCCGCTCGTCATCACCGGCTTGCGCGCGTCTCTCGCCGTCATCGCACTGGGAGCACTGGCCGCGCAGCTGTTGATCGTCGCCATCACCGGGGGCGCTCTCGTGCGCGGCGAGCTGCCCGGCCCGGGCGTGTTCCACTCGGCCGCCGCGATCGTCGTGATCGCCTGCCTGCAGGTCGCACTCGTCGCGATCTGGGTGCTGCTCTCGATGGTGCAGCGAGGTGCGATCTTCGACGAGCGGGCGTTCCGGTGGGTCCGGGTGATCGCGGTCGCCGGCCTGGTCGCCGCGGTGATCGTCGGGGTCGTGTGCGCACACATCGGCGAGCTCGACGACGCTCCCGGCCTGATCCTGGTCGGCGGGGGGATCGGGCTCGTCGGGGTCGCGTTCGCCCTGCTGATGACGGTGATGCTCGGCCTGCTGCGCAACGCGACCGTGCTGCGCCACGAGCTCGAGGAGGTCGTCTGATGGCGATCGTCGTCGATCTCGACGTCGCCCTCGCCCGCCGGAAGATGTCCGTCGGGGAGTTCGCCGAGGCCGTCGGGCTGAGTCCGGCGAACGTCGCCGTCCTGAAGAACGGACGAGCCAAGGCCGTCCGGTTCACGACGCTCGACGCCGTGTGCCGGGTGCTCGACTGCCAGCCCGGCGACATCCTGCGCTGGGTGCCCGACGACGAGCCCGTACCCGACGACCGAACCAGCGACGCCCGGACGGGTTCGGCATCGTGAACGGGTCGCTCACCAACCCCAGGTGCGGGTCGGGGTGATCCGCAGCAGCGTGTGGAACTCGGCGTCGAACCTCACCCGGTCGTACCCCATCGTCGCGAGATCGGCCTCGTACTTCGCCAGATAACCGGGGAACGACGACGGCGCGGCCTCCTCCACGGTCGCCGTCCCGTCCACGACCCGGACGCTCGCCGCCGCGGGGTCACTCGTGAATGTGACGACGACCTGCGGGTTCTTCCGGACGTGCCGCACCTTGGCCGCGGTCGCCTCGCTGAAGACGAGCAGGTCGCCGTCGTCGTACAGGAACCAGACGGGCCGGGTCGTGGGGCGACCGGACGGGGTCACCGTCCCGAGCCACAGCACCAGGTCGGCCGCATGTTCGGTGAGGGCACTGCGGACTGCGTCATCGGTCATGCCGTCGGACGCTAAATGCTGGAGTTCGGTTCAGGTCAACGACCATCAGCGGCGCCTACCATTTGTAGTGATTCACATCACTTGATTCGCACATTCGTTCGTGAAATCGTGCTCTCTTGGCGACATGGATTTCGACGAGATCGTCACAGTGCTCGGTCGCTACCCGGACACCCGCCTGATCGAGGCGAACGGGGACGTCTTCGCGATCCACGATCCCGACTTCGAGGAACGCCCGCGGCAGAGCTGGGCCACCGTCGTCAACTCCGATGTGAACGACTCCGCGTCCGACCTGGCACGGCCCGGCGTCTACCGGCTGAACATCGGCCTGCCCACGGGCCGGTACCGGGAGCTCTTCCCCGCCGATGCCGAGCACGACGCGACGGCGCTCGACGTGCTGTTCCCGCACCCGGTCTACGCCTCGTACCACTGGGTGTCGGTCCTCAACCCGGACCGGACGTGGCCGTCGACACGAGGGCTGCTCGACGAGGCGCACGCGTTCGCCGTCCGGAAGCACCGGAACGCCGCGGAGCGACGTCGCTCCTGAGCCCCGGCGCCGTGCAGGTCGTCGCCCTGCTCCTTCAGCGGACTCGGCGTTCGACGCCCACCTGCTCGACGAGTTCGAGATACGCCTCACGGTCGCCCAGGGACCAGTGCACGGTGCTCCACGGGGAATGGGACACGGCGGTGCGTGATCGGGTTCCGAGCCGGTCGTCGACGGCCGGCCGGTACGTCGCAGAAAATAGCTGTGAACCTAAGGTTCACAGCTGCTACCATCATCGGCGTGAACCACAAGTTGACAGAGATGACGGATGCGCGACTGTCCGAGGTCACCGCGGTGGCCGACCCAGGCCCCAAGCCCGACGACCGGCCCGCCGAACAGGCGCGCCGGCACCGCGCCCTGACCGGGGTGCGCGCGGCACTCGACGTCGAGGTCGAGGTCACCGCCGACGCGGCCGCAGCCACCGCGAGCCGGGCGGAGACGGCTGCCTGGCTCGGCGCGAGCCTGGCCGACCTGGCCGCCGTCACCGGACACTCCCGCCAGGCCGCCCGCAAGCGCTGGCCGGCACTCGGCCCGATCGCCCGGCGACGTCGCTGGCTCGGCCACCACGTCGACGAACTGCTGTGGGCAGCCGATCTCGTGCTGGCGAACGCGCCGGCGCTGCCCGCGACGCTCACCGAGGGCCTCGCCGACCAGGTCGCCGCCGTCCGCGCCGAGCTCGAGGGCGACACCGGTGGCGACCCGACGGCGCGCTGGCGGATGCTCGACGATCTGGTCGACCGGCGGCTACGGGCGGTCGCGGCCGCCGGGGACCCCGGCGACGAGCAGGCGGAGTTCGCCCGGCACGGGACCGCGGGCGTCGTCGCCTACTACGACCACGCCACCCGGCGTGACGACAGCGACGAGTGACCACACCTTCGTCGGGAGGCGGCCGGCCGCCTCCCGACGTCCGTCCGGCCGGGCCTCGAGCCGCATGTCCCGGATACGGTGCGCCCATGCCCGTGATCAGGCCGTATGCGGACGAGTACCGGCGCGCCATACTCGATCTCTCGCTTCGGGCCTGGGAGCCGGTCTTCCCCCGGACCCGCGAGGCGGTGCCGCGCTTCGTGTACGACGCGTTCTATCCCGACGGATGGGAGCAACGGCAGCTCGCCGACCTGACCGCCGTCCTCGACGGCGAGCCACGGAACATCGACGTGGCGCTCGTGACCGGGGTCGTCGCGGGATGGGTCTGCACCAGGCTCCACCGCGAGGACGACATGGGCGAGATCTACGTTCTCGCGGTCGATCCGGACCACCAGCGCCACGGCGTCGGGACGGCCCTCACCGCGCGTTCCTTCGAACGTGTCCGGGCCGCCGGGCTACGCATGGTGATGGTCGAGACCGGCGACGATCCCGGCCATGCCCCGGCACGTGCCACCTACGAGGCGATCGGTTTCGAACGGTGGCCCGTCGCCCGCTACTTCAAGGACCTGACCACGTAGAGGTCGGCCCGGGCTCAGTGGCGGCCGCCGCCCTTGCCCCCGCCGAACTTCCTCATCATCTCCTGCGCCTTTGCCCGGTGCTTCGGGTCCTGCGCGAGGCGCTTCGCTTGCTCGGTGTACTTCCTGCCCTGCGGGCTGCGCAGGAACGCGGACACCTTCTGGATCAGGCCGGCCATGGTTCTCCTCCATCGTGTCGGGCGTGCTCACCAGCGTACGGACGTGCAACCCTGAACGATGACGACGGCGTCCTACGCGTGCGAGGTCTCGGAGACATCGACCATCTCGGAGCCTTCGCGGTGGGTCCGCTCGAGCCCCCATTCACCCAGCGGCCCGAGCGCCTGGTTGAGCGTCCGCCCGTGTTCGGTCAGGTTGCCGCTGACCACGTCGAGCGCAGCGTCGATACCGCAGATGTAGGGCCCGTTCCTCGGCGCTCTGGCCACAGCTGACTCCCCGACGAATTGGTGAGTACCGCCCGCACCCTCCTTGCCGCCGGACACCCGGTCACCGTCTGGAACCGCACTGCAGGCCGGGCCGACGACCTCGTCGCCGAGGGTGCGCTACGTGCCGCGACGCCGGCAGCGGCGGTCACGGCGAGCGACCTGGCGATCCTCAGCCTCACCGACTATCAGGCGATGTACGACATCCTCGGTTCCGCCACCGGCTCGCTCGCCGGCCGGACGCTGGTCAACCTGAGCTCGGACACTCCCGACCGGACCCGTGCGGCGGCGACCTGGACTCAGGGTCATGGCGCCGGATTCCTCGCCGGCGGCGTCATGACTCCGGCGCCGATGGTCGGCACGGAAGCGGCCTACGTCTACTACAGCGGCCCCGCCGACGTTCTCGATCGCCGCCGGACGACGCTGGAACCGATCGGCACACCGAAGTACCTGGGCGAGGACGCGGGCCTCGCCCAACTGATGTACCAGGCCCAGCTCGACGTCTTCCTCAGCACCCTGTCCGCGCTGATGCACGCGACGGCGATGATGGGCAGTACGGGAATGAAGGCCCGAGAGGTGCTGCCGGAGCTGCTCGCCCTCACCGACTCCATCGGCGACATGCTGCGAGCCGGCGAGCAGGTGCCCCCGGGTGCCGCGCTGGACACCGGGCAGCACCCCGGCGACCTCAGCACGGCGACAACTGGACCCGCATCATCGACGGCATCCGCGACCCGCGCTGACGGTCTACCGCTCGGCCCGGTGATAGGTCACCGCACCCATCCGGGTCCGCCGGTGCCCGACGATCGACGACGCGCCGAACCCGGCCTCGGCCAGCAGGTCCGGCACCGGCCGGGCGGCGCCGTGTCCGTGGCCGTGTCCGTGGCCGTGGCCGTCCCCCTGGCCATGACCGTGGCCCTGGCCTTGGCCCTCGCCGGGTGCGCCGTGCCGGAGCAGCGCGGACAGCACCTTGTTCAGCGGCGCCATCGGCCCGGACACGCGCGGGTCGGCGTCCAGGTCGACCAGGTGCAGGCTGCCTCCCGGCGCGAGCACCCGGTGGGTCTCGCGCAATGCCACCACCTGCTCGTCCGCGGGGAGGTGGTGCAGCATGAGCGAGGACAGGACCCGGTCGACGCTGCCGTCGGCGTAGGGAAGCTCGGCGGCGTAGCCGTGGTCGAGCTGCAGCGGGAGACCCTCGGCAGCGGCCTTGCGGCGCGCCAGGGCGAGTGCGTCGGGGTCCGGGTCGAGCCCGATCACCGTCGCCGTCGGCACCGCCTGCTTCGCCCGCAGGATCACGTTCCCGGTGCCACAGCCGATCTCCAGCACGGTCGAGCCGGGCTGGATCCCCGCCTGTGCCACGAGCGGCCAGTAGATCGCGGTCGTGCCCATCAGCCGGGCGAAGCCGTCGTAGCCGGGCAGGAACCGCGGGTTGACGAGTGCGGGCAGGTAGTCGGTACTCAAGACCCCTCCATGGTACGAAAGTCGTGTGCTGTACCCAGCATTCGACGTCGTCGACCTGCTTGCAATGGAGGATGTGCGGTCATGACGGGACGTTCTTCGGATGTCCCCCTGCTCGGCTTCGCGCACTCGCCGGTCCCGATCGCCGTCCGGCACTGGACCGACGGGGCGGCGCACGGCGCACGGCCGGTCCACGGCGTGCACGCGCACGACTTCCTGCTCCTGCTCTACGTCGTGTCCGGCCGCTGGGTGCGCCATGTCGACGGTCGTGAGTGGGAGCTCGGCTCGGGCGACGCGTTCGTCGTCGCGCCGGGCGCGGTGGTCGGCGCCGAGGACGACGGGGCCGGGCCCTCGACGGCCGACGGCGAGGGCTGGACGGTCGTCTTCCCGGTGGAGGCCGTCGACCCGGGTGCCGCCGCACCGCTGGCGTCCTGGCGCGGTCACCCGCTGCTGGCACCGTTCGTCGGCCGCCACCGCGGCGGCGGGCAGCGGCTGCCGGTCCCGCCCGCGGACCGGCCGGACTGGACCGCAAGGCTCACCGCGCTGGAGGCTGAGCTGACCGGCCGTCGCGACGGCTACGCCGACGCCGCCCGGGCCCACCTCACCCTGTTGCTGGTCGCGCTCGGCCGGCTCCAGGACGACGTCCCGGCCGAGGCCGCCGATCCGCAGCTGGCCGCGGTGTTCGAGCTGATCGAGGCCCGGTTCCGCGAGCCGATCTCGCTGCGCGACGTCGCGGCCGGCCTCGGCCTCACCCCCGGTCACCTCACGACCGTCGTCGGTCGCGAGACCGGGCGCACGGTCCAGCAGTGGATCACCGAGCGCCGGCTGCGGGAGGCCCGGCGACTGCTCGTCGACACCGATCTGACGATCACCGAGATCGGCTCCCGGGTCGGGTACCGCGACGCCGGCTATTTCGTCCGGCGCTTCCGGGCGGCGCACGGAACGAGCCCGGCCGCCTGGCGCGCGGGCTGACCGGCGCCGCTCCGGGGTCTCGCCACGGCTACTGTCGATGAATGGAAGATCACGTCGGCCCGCGCGACGGGCACCTGATCGTGCCCGCGCACCGCCGGTGAGGCGGAGCCGTCGCCCGTGATCGCGGACGTGCTGTTCTCCGTGGCCGGCTCGCTGGGGCCGGGCGTGCTGGTCGTCGCCGCCCTCGTCCTGGTCGCGGAGTCCGGCCTGCTGATCGGTGTGGTCCTTCCCGGAATCAGCGTGACCGTCGGGCTCGGGGTCCTGGCCGGGACCGGAGTGGTGCCGGCCCCGGCAGGCGGTGCCGCCGCCGTCGCGGCAGCGGTGGCCGGCCCCAGCCTCGGCTACTGGCGGGCCCGCCGGCACGGCATCGCGGGGCTGCGGGAGGACGGCCGGGTTCCGGCCCCGGTACGCCGGATCCTGGCGCTCGCACAGGACCGGCCGGGGCTCGCCGTGCTCGTCGGGCAGTGGTTCGCGGTGGCCCGGACGTTGGTGCCGCGGCTCGCGGGCCACACCCTGACCTACCCCCGCTTCGCCGCGCTCAGCGTGCCGGTGGCGGCCGGATGGGCGCTCGCGACGTTCGGGCTCGGCCTGCTGCTCGTCACCGGCTCGACGGCGGCGGCGCGCGTCGTGTCCGCCCAGCAGACGCTGGCGAGCCTGCTGCTGGCCGGGCTGGTCGGCGTTCTGCTGTGGACGGTCGTGCGGTCGATCAGGCGCGCGCGCCGAGCGTGAGGTCGCCGTCGGGGTGTCAGGAGGAGCTCGGGCGCTGCCACGCCAGGAGGCGTGCGGTGGTGGCCTGCCGCACCTCGTCGTGCTGGTTGAGTGTCTGTTGCTCGACGACGACCCAGGCCTGCTCCGGGCGTGACCGCGACCGCCTGATCTCCTTGATGGCGAGTTCCACGCGCAGCACGTCGCCCGCCCTGGTCGCGGTCGGCCAGGCGATGTCGCCACCACCGCCGACGATGCCCGTGGCGATCGGCGGACCGCTGGTGACCACCAGTCGCATGGTGATCGCGGCGGTGTGCCAGCCGCTGGCGACGAGGCCGTCGAAGAACGTTCCCCGGGCGGCCTCGGCGTCGGTGTGGAAGGGCTGCGGGTCGAAGTCGCGGGCGAACGCGATGATCGCCTCGGTGGTCAGCTCGTAGGTGTCGGTGGTGTAAGCGGCGCCCTCGACGAGATCGTCGAGCCACACACCGTCGCGGGTCGGCTTCGGAGCGGTCATCACGAGCTTCCTTTGGTTCTGGGGCCTTCGAGGGCGTACGCGGGCGGGCCGGCGGACAGGGTGGCACCCCGCCGTTCGACGACGGTGAGGGCGGCGGCGAGGACGGCGGCGACCGCCGCGGACGCGGCCAGCAGCACCCAGCCGGCACGCAACGCGTCGAGTTCCTCGGGGCGGCCGGTGGTGTGGGTCCCGATCACCGAGACGAGCAGCGCGACGCCGAGCACCGAGCCGACCTGCCTGGCGGTGTTGATCAACGACGAGCCGGATCCCCACTGGTGCGCGGGCAGGGCCGAGCCGACCAGGGCGGACAGGGTCGGGAGGATGAGGCCCACCCCGAGGCCGGTCAGCAGCTGGCCGGGGAGCATGCCGGCCCAGTAGTCCTGTTCGGTTCCCAGCCGCAGCAACCACCAGGCCGGTCCCGACGCGAACGCCACCGCGCCGACCAGGGCGACCGGACCGGATCCGAACCGTGCCGCCAGTCGGGCGCTGAACCGCGAGACGACGACGACCACGAGCGGGCCGGGGGCCATGCCGAGGCCGGCCAGGAGTTCCGGCCAGCCCCACGTACCGGTCAGGAACAGCACGTTGACCACGAGCATCCCGGCGAACGACGTGGTGAACGCCGCCATGGTCAGCGCCGCGGTCGCGACCACCGGGACCCGCAGGACGTCCAACTCCAGCGCCGGGACCGGGTGCCGACGCGAGCGTCGGACCACCCAGGCCAGCCCGACGACCGTCAGCACCGCCCCGGACACCACCGGAACCGACACCCAGCCGTCGTCCGGGGCGCGGACCAGCGCGTATGCCAGCGCCCCGACCCCGACGACGAGCCCGCCCGCCCCGAGGACGTCCGGGACCCCGGTCCGTGCGGTTCCCGGCTCCGCGAGCACGCGGATGCCGACCAGCAACGCGATGACGCCGACCGGGACGTTGACCAGGAACACCCAGTGCCAGGACAGCTCGACCAGGAGACCGCCCACCGGCGGTCCCAGTGCGGCGGCGACGGCGCCGATGGAGGCCCAGGCCCCGACGGCGTGCGAACGCCGCTCCGCCGGGTAGGCCGCGAGCAGCAACGTGAGCGAGGTCGGCATCACCAGGGCGGCACCGAGTGCCTGGACCGCCCTGGCGGCGACGAGTGTCCAGACCGACGGAGCCAGCGCACAGAGCGCGGAGGCCACCGTGAACACGCCCAGCCCCAGCAGGAACAACCTGCGGTGGCCGAACCGGTCGGCCAGGCGTCCGGCGAGGGCCAGGAACGCGGCGAAGACGACCGTGTAGCCGTTGAGGACCCAGGACAGCTGATCGAGGTCCGAGCCCGGGAAGTACGTCCGGATCGCCGGGAAGGCGATGTTGACGATGAAGAGGTCGAGGCTGGACAGGAACGCGGCGGCCGAGGTGACCACCAGGACCATCGTCGGCGACGACGACCGTGCGGAGGCGGACATGCGGTGTCCTTCCTGGACTACCGATCCGGGTGGCGGGTCAGGGGTACCGGATGCCCGCGAGCTGGCTGCCCTGCGCGACCAGCCGTCCGGAGCTGTCGTGGATCCAGCAGGTCTCGTCGACCCGGCCACCGTCGATGACGGCCGAGCTGCACCGCACGTGCACCGGCCCCGGGGTCGGGAGTGCGCGCACGTAGATGTTCATCGAGATCGTGGGCACCCAGCCGGTCGTGGCGACGGTGAACGCTGCCGGCGGCAACGCGTCGACCGCGTAGAGCAGCCCACAGTCGTCGAACGGATCATCCCCGGGCAGCGTGATGCGGCCGGCGATCTCGCCCCGGCCGGACGGGGCTCCGGTCGCGAACCCGGCGGTGCCGTGGTCGAGATCGATCGTGACCTCGTCCATGATCGGTGCCCGGGTGCCGTCCGGGGTGACCGATGCGACCCGTACCGCATCCCGGCTGGGCGCGGGCGGGGCCGGTGCGTCCGGAGCATTCCAGCCGGACGGGGTGCCCGGCTCATCGAGCCGCCCCGTCACCAGCAAGGACTCCACGCAGGCGTCGCCGTCCTGGGACAGCTGCGCACGCACATGGGTGGCGGAGCGTCCGGAGCGCAGGACCTCGGTCCGCAGCTGGACCGGGCCCGGTGCGGGAGGCCGCAGGTACTGCACCGACGCGGACAGCGTGTGCGGCCGTTCCGACGCCGCGACCGCGGCCCGCCCGATGATCGCCAGCAGGTAGCCCCCGTTGGGTCGCCCCGCGATCGTCCACCGGGGATCCAAGCTCGCCCGCCAGCCGCCGTCCCCGGCCGGTTGCACCGCGGTCACGTCGGCGAAGGACCCCTGGACCAGTGGGGCCGCCGTCACGACGACACCCGCGGGACCGCTCTACCCGGAACGGACCCGGATGGGCACGGGGACACACCGTGGCGGTGCCGTGCGTCGAGGGACATCACGCTGAGGCCTCACAAGTCGTTCTCGAGGGTTGGGCCGGGTGCTGTGGCACCAGGAGCCAATACGGACCGATCGGTCCGAGATAACCGGACGTCGGTGCCGCGCGTCAAGCGGGTAACACGCGACCTGCTGGTTGACCCTGGTCGATGGCTCAGGTATCAACGAGTTCCAGTAGCGGACCGAGTGGTCCGCCACTCGACAGGTCGGGAGGAATCGTGGCTCGGACTGCGATCCCGGACGGCCGCGACCGGATCCTGGACGTCGCGGCACGACTGTTCTACGAGCAGGGGATCCGCGCCGTCGGGATGAAACAGATCATCGACGAGGCCGGCTCCGGGAAGAGCCTGCTGTACGGCCACTTCGCCACCAAGGACGACCTGGTCGAGGCCTATCTCGAACGGGCGGCGACCCGGTTGGGGCGCTCGTCCGCGCGGGTGTTGCAGGCCGCGGGCGACGATCCGGGTGAGCGCATCGTGGCCCTGGTGACCGAGGCCGGCCGCCGGATCCTGCGGCCCGGTGGCCGTGGATGTCCCTTCCGCAACTACCTCGTCGAGTTCCCCGACGGCGACGAGGTAGTTGCGGAAGGGACCGGGTCCGGGCCGGCGGCCCGCGCGCGCCGGACGCTGAAGGAGTCCCACTCGGTTCTCGATCGATCGGCGAAGGAGCTCGCCGGTCCCGTCGCCGGTGCGGTGCTGGCCGAACAGATCGGCCTGATCATGGACGGTCTCTTCGCCCGGGCGTCCTACCGGGCGCGGGGCGACGACGAGCCGCCGGTGAGCGCGGTTCTCGCCGCGGTGGAGCTGGCCCGCACGCTGGTCGCGCAGCACCGGGCGTCCGGAGATGAATCGGGCCGGTAGTACAGAGCCGCTGACCTGTGGCGGAAGCGGGGGGATTCGAACCCCCGGTCCTTTCGGACGCCCGCTTTCAAGGCGGGTGCATTCGGCCGCTCTGCCACGCTTCCGCTGGGAGGGTACCGCCCCCTCTTGAGCCCCAGATCCACCCAGGCCGACCGGTACCTGGACGCACCGCTGTGCCACCGCACGACACTGCGGTGGGACCTACCCGGCCGTCCCTGGGGAGGTCAGCCTGCGGTTCGACGAGAACGCCCGGCTCGACACGTCCGGTGTGGACGACCTGCGCGGCTCCGGCGGCAGCCGGATCGGCCGGACGCTCGTGGGCTCACCGGCCGTCGAGCACGGCTGACCGGGCCGTCCCGGTGCGGACCGTGTCGTCGCGCCCACCCAGGTGGCGGGCGAGGAAGGCCTCCGCCGCGCGGTACATGTCGATCTGGTTCTCCGGGTTCACGAACCCGTGCCCCTCGTCATCCTTGACCATGTACTCGACGTCGACGCCGCGGGCACGCAGCGACGCGACGATGTTGTCGGACTCGGCCTGCACCACCCGGACGTCGTTGGCGCCCTGGACCACCATCAACGGTGTGCGGATCTCGTCCACCCGGCTGATCGGTGAGCGGGCCAGCATGTCGGCCTCCTGTACCGGGTCCGCCGGATCGCCGACGTAGGCGTACCAGTTGTTGGCCATCATCGCCCGCACCGCGGGCGGCATCGTGCGCATGAAGTTCGCCAGGTCCGAGATGCCGCAGTAGTCGATGGCCGCGGCGAACACGTCCGGGGTGAACGTGACGGCCACCAGCGCGGCGTAGCCGCCGTAGGAGCCCCCGTAGATCCCCACCCGGTCCCGATCGGCGTACCCCTGCTCGACGGCCCAGTTCACGGCATCGATCAGATCGTCGTGCATGGCGCCGGCGAACTCACCGATCGCGGCCCTCGTGTGGGCCTTGCCGTAGCCGGACGACCCGCGGAAGTTGACCTGCAGCACCGCGTACCCGCGGTTGGCCAGCAGCTGCACGAACGGATCGAACGTCCAGATGTCGCGCACCCACGGGCCGCCGTGCACGTTGAGAACAAGCGGCAAACCGGTCGGCTCGACCCCGACCGGCAACGTCAGGTAGCCGGGCAGGCTCAGCCCGTCCCGCGCCGGGATCGTCACCGGCACCATCGGCGCCATCACCTCCGGATCGAGGTGCGGATGCGAGCGGAACAGCTGCCGCGCCTCCCCCGTGGAGTGGTCGTAGAACCAGGTGACACCCGGGTCGCGGTCGTGGTTGAAGGCGACGACCCACCGCTGCCCCTCATCGTCCGACGACATCGCGGCGACGTCGCCGCCGGACAGTGTCCCCACCTTCTCCAGCACCTCGGCGAAGTGCGGGTCCAGTGCCCGGATGACCTGTCGCTCCCCGAGATAGCGCACCCCACGCAGCTCGCCCGTGCGCGGGTGCGTGATCAGCGACGGGTAGGGGGCGGGCGCCAGATCGAGAGTCGGGTGGTTGTCGACCTCGGTCTCCACCCCGGTGGCCAGGTCGAGCCTGACCAGGCGGGTCCGGTCGGTGTCCCGGTTGGACCCGATCCACACGCCGGTCCCGTCCGGCGTGAGCTGCAACGGGGAGATGCTCAACGGGTAGTCGGACCCGTCGAACACCACGATCGGGCTCAGTGCCCCGGTCGTGGCGTCCCACCGCGACAGCTCGATGTCCCCCTCGGCCGTCAACGTCTGGCCGTGGAGCTCGCCGTCCGGCGCACACAGCCAGGTGATCACCTGCCCGGGGTTCCGGGCCAGCAGCGTGAGTTCCCCGGTGGCGATGTCGACCTCGTGCAGATCGATCTCGCCGACGGTACGGGTGTTGAGCTGCACGATCGCCTTCCCCGGCCGCCCGACGGGCAGCTCGAGTCCCCAGGTGCGCACCCCGGGGAACGGCGTGAGGTCGACCGCGGGCGAGCCCGGATCGTTCAGGTCGATCCGATAGACGTGCCAGTTCTCGTCGCCGCCGGAGTCCTGCAGGTAGAGCAGCCAGCGCGGGTCGTCGGTCCAGTGGAAGCCGGCCACGCTGCGGGTCTCGTCGGCGGTCACGCACCGCGCGTCGTCCTCGGAGTCGATGCCGCGCACCCACACGTTGAGCCGGTTGCGCCACGGCGCCAGATAGGCGATCCGGGTTCCGTCCGGTGAGATCTCCGCACCGGTGCGCTCGGGCGGGGCGAAGAGTTCCTCGACGGTGATGAGTTCCGGAAGCGCCATGACTGCCCTCTCGAACGAAGTGCCTTATGACCCCAGCAGACACCTGGCCGTAGCGGCACACTCAAGGCGACGACAGATGACGCTCGTCACAGGACGAACCCCGGAATTCCGGCGTCTACAGTGGCCGCCATGTGGGATTTGACGCCCGATTTTCACGGGCTCGCCGCGGATATGCCCTGCGAGGAGAAGCTTCTGCCGGCGCTCGGACAGATGTCCTGGGCCGCCACTCGCCTCTACACCGACATCCAAGCCGTACTCGAAGAACTCCGCAGCCCCGAATCGCAGCCGTCTCGACACCTGTCACTCGTGGGCGCTGTACACGAGCTGGAGTCCGCTGCTGAGGGAACGGCCTTGGCCGAGTGGTGCCGGTTGGTCGGGGCAAACGCAGTTTCCGCGCACGAAGCAGTCGTCCACGAGATCGTCCACGGCACGCCACTCGACGACATGTCCGGCGTTGCACGACCTCCCCAGCGGCCGCCATACGGGCACAACGAGATCGTCGAGGTCACCGGCCGACTGGTCAACGCTACGAATACGCTTCCGCGCGAGGCTGCTCGTGGCGAGGTTGCGAAGTGAATAGGCACTCAACGTTCGAACCCGAGATGGCTCGGACGTAGCCGTCAACCGGGTTTGATCCAGCCCTGCTCCACAATCCCGTCTCGGACGGGCCGAGGCCCTGGGGCCTGACCGGGTCTACATCACTCCCGATAACCGGCTGACATCAAAGCACCCGGGCCAACCGGCGCCCGGACGCCCCGCTGTGCCACCGCGCGGCGCTGTGGTGGGATCTCCCCGATCATCTCTGGGGAGGTCAGCGTGCGGTTCGACGAGAACGCCCGGCTCGACACGTCCGGTGTGGACGACCTGCGAGGCTCCGGCGGCGGCCGGATCGGCGGGCGGGGCGGCGGGGTCGGGGGCCGGGTCGCCGGCGCCGGTGGTGGGCTCGGCGTCGTCGGTCTGATCATCTACCTGCTGCTGTCGAACTTCGCCGGTGTGGACATGGGCGGGATGGCGGCCGGTGGCGGCTACCCGAGCCTGAACCAGGTCGGCGCGGGCCAGACCGCGGACAACGCGTCGCTGGAGCAGAACTGCGCGACCGGCGCGTCGGCGAACAACTCGACGGACTGCCGGATGGTCGCCGTCGTCAACTCGCTGGACGACTTCTGGGCGGCCCAGTTCTCGTCGGGCTTCGCGCGGCCGCGGACGAACTTCTTCTCCGGCGGGGTCAGCACCGACGGCTGCGGGTCGGCGACCTCGGACAGCGGGCCGTTCTACTGCCCGGCCGACTCGGAGATCTACATCGACCTCTCGTTCTTCCAGGACCTGCAGACCCGCTTCGGCGCCGAGGGCGGGCCGTTCGCGCAGTCGTACGTGATGGCCCACGAGTACGGCCACCACATCCAGAACCTGCTCGGCACGAACCGCCGGGTCGGCAACGAGACCGGCCCGACCTCCGGCTCGGTGCGGCTCGAGCTGCAGGCCGACTGCTACGCGGGCGTCTGGGCACACCACGCGACGACCGTGCCCGGGGACTCCGGGCGCCCGCTGATCACCGACCTCACCCCGGCCGACATCGACGCGGCGCTGGACACCGCCGCGAAGATCGGCGACGACCACATCCAGACCCATCTGGGCGGCGGGCGCGTCGACGAGTCCCAGTTCTCGCACGGCAGCTCCGCCCAGCGGGAGCGGTGGTTCACCACCGGCCTGGACACCGGCGACGCCAACGCCTGCGACACGTTCGCCGCCCGCGACCTGGACTGAGCCCCGAACGCCTCCGGATGGACGCCGGTCACCCCTGCCGCGGAGCCAGCCGAGCCAGCTGGTGGTCGAGGACCGCGGCGGCCGATCCCTCGTCGTGGTCGCCGAGCAGGACCGCCTCCGCCAGCCCGCCGACGAGCGCGATCAGCACGGTGGCCTCGCGTTCCGCGTCGAGGTCCACCAGCTCGCCGGCCTCGCGGGCCGCGACGAGCCGCTCGGCGACGGCCTGCCGGATCAGCCGGTTCCCCTCCCGGTAGGTCGCGCGCATCTCCTGGTCGGCCAGGGCCCGGATCAGGAAGGCCGAGCCGACACGGGCGTCGGTGCGGCCGTCGTCGTCGAGGGGCAGCAGCGCCCTCAGCAGCCCCCGGACCTCCGCCAGCGGGGTCCGGGGCCGGGCCGACGCCAGGTGCGCGCGGATCCGTTCGTCGATCCGCAGCTGCAGCTGCTGCGCGGCGAAGAAGAGCAGCTCGTCGCGGCAGGTGAAGTAGTGCTGCACCCGCCCCTTGGAGACGCCGGCCTCCTGCGCGACCCTGGCGAGGCTGACCGCCTCCAGCCCCTCCGCCGCCGCCACCCGCCAGAGCGCCTCGGCGATCTCGCCGCGACGCTGCCCGTGATCGACCACCCTCGGCACGTCCACCTCCGTTGCAATCCAATCGGCTTGCAAAACCACCCGCAAGTTTTTACAGTCCGATCGTATCGTCTAGCGAGGGGGACATCATGCGGGTCGGACACTTCACCGGACCGGAAGCGCGGTCGGAGTACCTGCGCGCCTACGACGAGGCGGTCGCGACGCTGCCCGGGCCGAGCGCGACCGACGTCGGCACGCCGTACGGCACGGTCCGCGTCATCACCTGCGACGGACCGCCGGACGCGGTCCCGCTGGTACTGCTGCCCGGCGCCGGCGCACCCGGCGCCAGCTGGTCGGCCGTGGTGCCGTACCTCGTCGACCGGCGGCCGGTGCACCTTCTCGACCCGCTCGGCGGCCCCGGCGCGAGCCGGCAGGAGGTGCCGCTGCGGTCGATGGCCGACGCCGCGCGGTGGTTGCGCGGAGTGGTCGACGGGCTGGGCCTGACCGCGTTCCACCTGGCCGGGATGTCGATGGGCGGCCGGACGGCGTTCGAGTTCGCCCGGCGTAGTCCCGCCGGTCTGCGGTCGCTGACGCTCGCGGACCCGCCGAACACGCTGGACCGGATCCCGATGCGCACGGCCGTCATCGCCGTGGGTGCGTCGCCGGGCGCGCCGCGGCCGCTGCGGGAGCTGTTCCTCCGGACGGTCGCCGGCGGCCCGATCCCGGACGACGACCCGATCGCCCGGGTGATCGCGCTCGGGCTGTCGTCGTTCGCCTCGGCCCAGCCGCACCCGTCGCTGCCCTCGGCGGCCGACCTGCGGTCGGTGCACACGCCCACGCTGAGCCTGCTCGCCGGCCGCAGCACGATCCTCGACGCCGGGCGCGCCCGGGATCGGGCGGCGCTGCTGCCCCGCGGGACCGCCGAGGTGTGGCCGGAGGCGACGCACTCGCTGGCCCTCGAGGACCCGGCGCGGACGGCGGAGCGGATGCTCGCCCACGCCGCGGACGCCGAGCGGTGAACCGCCGCGAGCTGCTCCTGACCGTCGCCGCGGATCTCGTCGCCCCGCTCGTCGTGTTCTACGGGCTGCGCGCCGCGGGGGTCTCGGCCGTCCCGGCGCTGCTGGCCGGGGCCGCGATCCCGGCCGCCCGCGCGCTGTACGTGCTGGTGCGGCACCGGCGCGCGGAGTGGTTCGCCGTACTGGCACTGGTGCTGTGCGTGGCGAGCGCGGCGACGACGCTGGTCAGCGGGGACGCCCGGGCGCTGCTCGCCCGCGACGGGCTGGTCACCGCGGCGCTCGGAGTGACGCTGCTGGTCACGGTGCCGACCGCGCGGCCAGCGCTGTACGCACTCGGTCGGCTGGCCGTGACCGAGGCCGGGCACGACGCCGGCGCGTGGGACCGACGCTGGACGACCTCGGCCCGGTTCCGCGGGATCTGGCGGTGGCTGACGGTGTGGTGGGCGCTCGGCCTGTTCGCCGACGCGGCGCTGCGCGTGGTGACCGCGTGGACGCTGCCGCTCGACGTCGTCCCGGCGGTGCACGCCGTGCAGTGGTTCGTGGTGCTCGCGGTGCTGCTGGTCGGCGGGCAGGTCTGGATGCGCCTGCCCCGGCACCGCGAACTGGTCTTCAGCTGAGCAGGGGCGGGTCCGCGGCGAGGAAGCCGGCGAGGTCGTCGGTCCAGCCCTCGACCCGCAGCCCCCACACCGGCCGGACGAACGTCTCGGGGGTCACCAGCACCCGGTGCTGGACCTCGCGCACGCCGCGGGGCGCGTTCAGCGTGGTGCCGTCGGACCGGTAGCCGAGCCGGGCGGACACCCCGGCCGAGGCCGGGTTCCCGTCGACGTAGTCCGACCGGGCCGTCGTCGCGCCGAGCCGGTCGAACGCGAACGCCAGCACCGCGGCACGCATCTCGGTGCCGAACCCGCGGGCCTGGAAGCGCCGTCCGAGGTAGGAGCCGGTGTGCACCTCGCGCAGGACGCCGAACCGGTCGGCGGTCAGGCTCTGCAGCCCGATCACGTCACCGTCGTACCGCACGACCAGATGCAGCGCCCACGACTCCGGTGAGCACCGGGCCCGCTCCGACCAGAGGTACTGGGCCACGCCCCGGCCCAGGTACCGCGGATCGGCGTCGGTCCACGGCACCGCGAACGGCATCTCCGACGCCGGGTGGACGCCCTCGCCGTGCAGCATCACGACGAGCTCGCGCAGCGACCCGTCGTCGTCCGGGCGCAGTTCGAGCCGGGGGGTGCGCAGCACGAGCCCGTGCGGGGGCCACGGATCGGGCACCGGGTCGATCGGCGCGGGCAACCAGCTCACGGCCCGACCCTGCCGGATCGCTTCCGGCGGCGCGACGCAATACGGTCTCCGGTCATGAAGGCGATCACCTTGGCGGAGTACGGCGGTCCGGAACAGATGGCCTGGGAGGAGGTCCCGGACCCGACGCCGGGTCCTGGCGAGGTCGTGCTCGACGTCGTCGCGTCCGCGGTCAACCGCGCCGACCTTCTCCAGGTGCAGGGCAACTACCCGGTGCCGCCCGGCGCCTCGCAGATCCTCGGGCTGGAGTGCTCGGGCCGGATCTCCGCGCTGGGCGAGGGCGTCACGGGCTGGGCGGTCGGCGACGAGGTCTGCGCGCTGCTGGCCGGCGGCGGCTACGCGCAGAAGGTCGCCGTCCCCGCGGCCCAGCTGCTCCCGGTCCCGGACGGCGTGTCGGTCGAGGTGGCGGGAGGACTGCCCGAGGTTGCGTGCACGGTGTGGTCGAACGTGTTCATGGAGGGTCGCCTCGCCGAGGGCGAGACGTTCCTGATCCAGGGCGGGTCGTCCGGCATCGGGACGCACGCGATCCAGGTCGCGAAGGCGCTCGGTGCCCGGGTCGCCGCGACCGCCGGGCACGACGACCGGCTGCGGTTCTGCCGTGAGCTCGGCGCGGACATCGTCATCGACTACCACGACGACATCGCCGAGGAGCTGAAGAAGGCCACCGACGGCCACGGCGCCGACGTCATCCTCGACAACATGGGCGCCAAGGGCCTGAAGAACAACCTGTCCGCCCTCGCCAAGGACGGGCGTCTGATGATCATCGGCATGCAGGGCGGGGTGAAGGCCGAGCTCAACATCGGTGCGTTGCTCGCCAAGCGGGGGCACGTCTCGGCGATGGGCCTGCGCGGACGCCCGGTGGAGGGGCCGAACTCGAAGGCCGAGATCGTCGAGCAGGTCCGGTCGCGGGTGTGGCCGCTCTTCCCCACCGGACAGGTCCGCCCGATCGTGTTCGAGCAGTACTCGATGGCCGACGCCGCGGACGCGCACCGGCGGCTGGCCGAGGGCGGCGTCGTCGGGAAGCTGCTGCTGGTGAACCCGGACGCCTGATCCCCGCGGCCGACCCCTGCCCTCCGGGGCCAGAATGAGTCGCATGAGCGACGAGCAGGAGACCCCCGACGAGCGGATCATGGTGGTCGGCGCCGACGGCCGCCCGGTGGGGATGGCGCGCGTACCGCAGGACGACGACGAGGCCGAGCAGCAGAGCCCGGCGAGCATGGTCGAGCAGCCGGCCAAGGTCATGCGGATCGGCACGATGATCAAGCAGCTGCTGGAGGAGGTGAAGGCGGCCCCGCTGGACGAGGCCTCCCGCAGCCGGCTGAAGGAGATCCACGAGAACTCGGTCAAGGAACTGGAGGAGGGCCTGGCCCCGGAGCTGCGCGAGGAGCTGGACCGGCTGAGCCTGCCGTTCACCGCCGACGAGATCCCGTCGGAGGGCGAGCTGCGCATCGCGCAGGCCCAGCTGGTGGGCTGGTTGGAGGGTCTGTTCCACGGCATCCAGACGGCGCTGTTCGCCCAGCAGATGGCCGCCCGCGCGCAGCTGGAGCAGATGCGCCGCGGGCTCCCGCCCGGGAGCGAGCAGGGCGGGATGCCGGAAGGTCTGGGCCGGGGCACGGGGCAGTACCTCTGACCGTCCACGACCTGCGGTTTCGCCCGGACCCGGCAGGGGCCTCCCCTGCCGGGTCGCGCGGGACCCCCTGAGTACCCTCGTCGCGTGGCCGTGACCGTGACCGACAGCGAGCCGGGTGACATCGTCGATCCGTCCGAGGTGTCGAGCCCGCGCAGCTGGCGCCGGGCGTTCGCGGACCTCGCCGCCGGCTGGCGTCAGCGCCCGCTGTGGGGCTACCTGGGCTGGCAGGACATCAAGCAGCGCTACCGCCGCTCCGTCCTGGGACCGCTGTGGATCTCGATCAGCATGGGCGTGATCGCGCTCGGGCTGGGCATTCTCTACTCGGCTCTGTTCGAGATCCCGATCGCGACGTTCCTGCCGCACGTCGCCGTCGGGCTGCTGATCTGGAACTTCGTCTCCGGCTGCATCCTCGAGGGCAGCGAGGTCTTCATCTCGAACGAAGGCCTGATCAAGTTCCTGCCCGCGCCGCTGACCCTGCACATCTACCGCCTGATCTGGCGGCAGACGCTGTTCTTCGTGCACAACCTGGCCGTCTGGGTCGTGCTGATGATCGTCTTCCCGCATCCGCTGGGTGTCTCGTCGCTCCTGGCGATCCCGGCGTTCGCGCTCCTGGCGATCAACGGCACCTGGGTGGCGATCCTGGCCGGGATCCTCGCGACCCGGTTCCGGGACATCCCGCCGATCATCGCCAGCGTGACCCAGCTGGTGTTCTACCTGACCCCGATCGTCTGGTCGGTCGACCTCCTGCGTGACAACGAGGCCGCACGGGAGCGGGCCAGCCTGGTCGAGTTCAACCCGGTGTTCCACTTCGTCGAGATCGTCCGCCAGCCGCTGCTGGGTCAGGAGATCGTCGGGCGGTACTGGCTGGTCACCGGGATCATCACGGTCGTCGGGTGGACAGCAGCACTGGTCTGCCTGCGCAACTACCGCTCCCGCGTCGCGTACTGGGTGTGAGCACAGTGTCCGAACCCCGAATCCGGATCGACCACGCCGCCGTCGACTTCCCGATCTTCGATGCGAAGACGCGGTCGTTGAAGAAGGCCGTCCTCGGCAAGGCCGGTGGCCGGATCGGCACCGACTCCAAGGTGCCGATCATCGAGGCGCTCCGGGACATCACGATCCAGCTCGGCAAGGGCGACCGGGTCGCGCTGGTCGGGCACAACGGTGCCGGCAAGTCCACCCTGCTGCGGCTGATGGCCGGCATCTACGAGCCGACCCGGGGCCGGTCCGCGGTGCAGGGGAAGGTCGCGCCGGTCTTCGACCTCGCGGTCGGCATGGACCCGGAGATCTCCGGCTACGACAACATCATCATCCGCGGGCTGTTCCTGGGCATGACCAGGAAGCAGATGGAGGCCCGGATGGACGACATCGCCGAGTTCACCGAGCTCGGCGACTACCTCGAGATGCCGCTGCGCGCGTACTCGACGGGCATGCGGGTCCGGCTGGCACTCGGCGTCGTCACCTCGATCGACCCGGACATCCTGCTGCTCGACGAGGGCATCGGCGCCGTCGACGCCGAGTTCCTCAACAAGGCCCGCGGGCGCCTGCACGAGCTGGTCGAACGTTCCGGGATCCTGGTGTTCGCCTCGCACTCCGACGAGTTCCTCGCCGACCTGTGCGACACCGCGCTGTGGATGGAGCACGGGACGATCAAGGAGTACGGCCCGCTGCAGGACGTCCTCGACCACTACAAGGGCCGCGCACCGTACGAGGGCACCGCGTGACCGCTCCCCTGCCCCCGGGCTCGGTGGTCGGCGTCATCGTCACCCGGCACCGCGCCGACCTGCTGGTCGACTCGCTGACGGCGATGGCGAAGCAGACCCACCCGCTCGCGCACCTGATCGTCGTCGACAACGGACCGGACCAACCGGCCCGCGAGGCCGTCGAGGCGTGTCCGCTGCCGACCACCTGGCTGCCGTCCTGGACGAACCTGGGTGGTGCCGGCGGGTTCGCGCTCGGCATGCTGCACGCGCTCGCGATGGGCGCGGACTGGGTCTTCCTGGCCGACGACGACGGCCACGCCGCCGACGAGTCGACCCTCGCCACGCTGATCGACCTGGCCTCCCGTCGCGGGCTGGCCGCCGTCTCCCCGGTGGTCGCCGACAAGGCCGACCCGGACCGGCTGGCGTTCCCGCTGCGCCGTGGCGTGACCTGGCACCGCACCCGGTCGGCGCTGCTCGCCGGTGGCGACGACGACGAGCTCCTCCCCGGCATCGCGTCGTTCTTCAACGGCGCCCTGTTCCGGGCGTCGACGCTCGAGATCATCGGGGTGCCGGACCTGCGGTTGTTCGTCCGCGGCGACGAGGTGGAGATGCACCGCCGGATGGTGCGCTCCGGACTGCCGTTCGGCACGGCGCTGCACGCCGGCTACCTGCACCCCTACGGCTCGGACGAGTTCAAGCCGATGCTCGGCGGGCGGCTGCACGCCCAGGACCCGGGCGATGCGGTCAAGCGCTACTACACCTACCGCAACCGCGGCTACCTGATGGCCCAGCCCGGGATGCGCCGGATCGGTCTGCTGGAGCTGCCGAGGTTCGCCTGGTACTTCCTGGTGACCAAACGCGACCCCCGCGGCTTCCGCGACTGGCTCCGCCTCCTGAACCAGGGCCGAGCCGAACGCTTCCACCGCGCCCCCTGACCGCGTTCCACCGCGCCACGGCCCACGCGTACCTCCCGCCCCAGTTCACACCCCTTTGCATCGCCCCACACCTGCTGTAACGGGTGTGACGCGGGGCGGAGGGGTGTGAGGACCCGGTTGTCCACAAGCTGGTGAGTTGTCCACAGGTGGCCGACTCGTGGCGGGGGCGCCCCGGGGCCGGGGGACGGTTGCGGGGTGGACGCTCTGCTCCGGCCCGATTCCCACGGCCTGCTGCGCCGTACCGTGCTGCTCACCCTCGGGTTCACCGGCGGTGAGATCGACCGGATGCTCCGTACCGGCGCTCTCGAGGCGGTGCGGCGTGGGGTCTACCGGCTGACCGAGGACGGCGCCCGTCGCCGCCCGGAGACCGAGCACGCGCTGCGCGGCCGGGCGGCGGGGTCCGGCCTCGCTCCCGACGCCGCGTTCGGGTTCGTCACGGCCGCGGCGTTGCTCCGCCTTCCGTCGTGGGGCGTCCCGCTCCAGCGGCTGCACGTCATCCGAGCCCGGCCCAACGGCGCGCGGGTCCGCGGTGACCTGCAGATCCACAGTGGCCGGCTGCCGGACGACGACGTGCTGGTCGTCGACGGTCTCCGGGTGACGTCGCCGGCTCGTACCGCCGTCGACCTGGCCCGGACCGTGCCGGCGAACCGGGCGCTCGTCACCCTCGACGGAGCACTGCACAGAGCGGTGGTCCGGGAGCAGACCGGGACGCCCGATCCGGGTGCGGCGACGCCCGCCGACATCGCCCGTGTCGTGGCCCGCGCATCGGGATCGCCTGGTGCCGCGGCGGCGCGACGCGTGCTCGCCCTGGCGGACGGGCTCAGTGAGAGCCCCGGCGAGACGCTGAGCCGGTTCCGGATGCACGTCGCCGGGCTGCCGGCTCCGGTCACCCAGTGGCCGGTCCCGGGGACTCGGCACCGCACCGAATTCGCCTGGCCCGATCTCGGCGTCGTCGGGGAGTTCGACGGGCGGGTGAAGTACGGCAGGAGCCTGCGCCCGGGCGTCGACCTCACCGAGGTGCTGTGGGAGGAGAAGCGCCGGGAGGACCTGATCCGGGCGACCGGCCGGACCGTCGTCCGCTGGATCTGGCCGGACATCGACGACCCCGGCGACGACGGGATGGTGGCGCGGCTTCAGCTGACGCTGGGGGCCTGACTCCTCACACCCCTTCGCGGTGCCTCACACCTGTTGCAGCGGGTGTGTGGAGCAGGGAAAGGGTGTGAAGCGAGGTGAAGCGGTCAGTTCTTGAAGATGACGTACCGCAGCATCACGAAGTTGATCGCGGTGGCGGTGCCCTGCGCGACCACGGCCGCGAGCAACGTCTCGTAGGACATCTGCGGCAGCAGGTACAGCACCAGCGAGTTCATGCCGACGTTCACGGCGAAGGTCGTGCCGTAGAGCGCGACGAAGCCTGCGAACCGGCCCTTGCCGCCGGTGTCCGCTCCGGTGAAGGTGAACCGCTTGTTGAGCAGGTACGCCGTCGTCGTGCCGAGGATGAAGCCGATCCCCTTCGCGACCGGCACCCACAGGCCCGTGAGCAGCAGCAAGTGGTACGAGCCGATGTCGACGACGGCACACAGCAGGCCGATGACGACAAAGCTCCCGAGCTGACGGACCAGTCCGTGCTTCGGCGCGGCGGCACCGTCGGAGGCCGGGCTCTCGGGCCGCGAGGACTCGGTGGCGGTCACGACTTCGAGGGTAGCGACGCGCAACGCTTCGCCCGACGGCGACCCGCACGCGACCGCTCTCCGAGGCATGGATCAGCACGATTCCGCCCCGATCCGGGCATCAACGTGCTGATCGACCGGCGCGTGCCCTCGGGTGGCACGTTTCGGCCTTCCGGAAGCGCCGGGACGACCCTCGGTCGCTGTTGCTGGGGCGTCGGCCCCGAGACCCCAATGCACCTGGCAATCACCAACGACTTTGTGTTACAAACTAGCTCTCACAGCAAACAAGTTGTCGGCCGAAGCGAGAGGGACCACCGTGCAGGAACACCGCCACACCACCGGCCTGGACGACGACCCACCCGCCACGGCCGCCGACGCGCTCGCGATCATCGAGCAGGAACAGGCCCGCCGGGAGCCGGACCTCTCCGCGTACTTCGTGCTGTGGGGCGCGCTCTGGATCGTGATCGGCACGGTCTGGTTCGGAGAGGAAGCCGGTTTCTGGGTGCCCGGGCCGGCCGGGATCGTGTCCACGGCGCTCGTCGTCGTCGGTTGTGCGGTCAGCGCATGGCTCGGCACGCGGATGAACCGCGGGGTCGCCGGCCCGTCCACCCGCTTCGGGGCGATGTACGGCATCTCGTGGATTACCGCGATGTTCGGGACCGGGCTGCTCGTCGTCGCGCTCGTCCGGCTCACCGGTCAGGCGGGAGCCGATCTGATCCCCGCGCTCTTCATCTTCGTGGTCGGCGTGATGTACACGGTGACCGGCGCCTTCTACCGGTGCGCCCTCGACTACGTGCTCGGTCTGGTCGTGCAGGCGGTCGCGATCGTCACGGCCTTCACCCCCGCGCCGTGGAACACGCTCGTGATGGGGATCGGCGGCGGCGGCGCGCTGCTGGTCGTCGGGTTCGTCCGGCGGGCCCGGCGATGACCGCTCTCGACCCCGTCATCCACGCGCAGGCGCGGCTCCGGGTCACCGCCAGCCTCGCGACGCTGCCCGACGGCGATCGAATGACGTTCCCCCGGCTCCAGGAACTCCTGGAGATGACGGCCGGGAACCTGTCCACCCACCTGCGCAAGCTGGAGGACGCCGACTACGTCGCGATCACCAAGACCCACCAGCGCCGCACCCCGGTCACCTATGTCGAGCTGACGAGAACCGGGCGCAGAGCGTTCGAGGACTACACCGCGAGCCTGCGCGCCCTGCTGTCGCCGCAGGTGGACGAGGAGGTCGGATCGTGACCGCACCCGTCGTACTGCAGGGCGTCACCCGGCGCTACGGCGACACCGTCGCGCTCGACGGGGTCGACCTGACGATCGAGTCCGGCAGCCTCACCGGCCTGCTCGGCCCCAACGGGGCCGGCAAGTCCACCCTGGTCAACCTGGTCTCCGGGCTCCGGCGCGCCGACTCCGGCAGCGTCCGCCTGTTCGGCGGCGATCCGCGTGACGCCGCCCGCCGGATCGGCCTCGGGTCGACACCGCAGCAGACCGGTCTGCCGGAGACGCTGCGCGTCGGCGAGGTGCTCCGGTTCGTCTCCGGGCACTTCCCGGACCCGGTCCCGCCCGGTGAGCTGCTGGAACGCTTCGGCCTCGACGGGCTCGAGCGGCGCCAGACCGGTGGCCTCTCCGGTGGGCAGAAGCGCCGGCTCGCGGTGGCGCTGGCGTTCTGCGGGCGGCCGCGGCTGGTGCTGCTCGACGAGCCCACCACCGGTCTGGATGTCGAGGGCCGCCGCGTGCTGTGGGACGTCGTGCGCGAGTTCCACGCCGGTGGCGGCACCGTCCTGCTGACCACGCACTACCTGGACGAGGTCGAGAGCCTGGCCGAGCGGGTCGTGGTGATCGCGGAGGGGAAGGTCCGCGCCGACGGCGACGTCGAGACGATCCGCGGGGCGGTCCGGCGCAACCGGGTCACGCTGCGCACCCACGTGCTACCGGAGCTGCCCGGCGTCGAGCACGTGGAGCGCGACGGCGACCGCTGGACCCTCTACACGGCCGACGCCGACGAGCTCGTCCGTGCCCTGGTCCGCAGCGGCACCGCGTTCGAGGACCTCGGCGTGGCGCGCGCGTCGCTCGAGGACGCGTTCCTGAGCCTCACCGCAACCGAGAACGCACACGCGACCGCAACCGTCGGAGGTGGGCGATGAGTGCCCCGGCCGCACCCCGCCCGGCCGCCGGCCTGGTCGTGGCGCACGTCCGCTACCTGGTGCTGGAGCAGCTCCGGATCCCGATCGCGGTGCTGTCCTCGGCGCTCTTCCCGGCGCTGTCGCTGCTGTTCTTCGTGCTGCCGTTCGACTGGGCCGACGAGCCCGGAGCGGCCACCGCGGCGGTGGCGCAGCTGGCGCTGTTCGGTGTCCTCACCGGGTTCCTCTTCACCTTCGGCGTCGGGGTCGCCGACGACCGGGAGAAGCCGTGGGACCCGTACCTGCGGACGTTGCCGGCCCCGGCCTGGGCCCGGATCGTGGCCCGCCTGGTGTCCGGGTCGTTCTTCGCCCTGCTGGCCGTACTGCCGGTGCTGGCCGTCGGCGCCCTGTTCACCGCGGCGACCGTGCCGTCCGGGCGCCTGCTCGCCGCGATCGGGACGCTCGTGCTCGGCGGGCTGCCGTTCCTGCTCGGCGGTCTCGCGATCGGCTACTCGCTGCCGCCGAAGGCTGCGCTGCCGGTCGTGCAGCTGATCTTCTTCCCGATGGCGTTCGGTGGTGGTCTGCTGGTGCCACCGGCCCTGTTCCCGGACTGGATGCAGACGGTGTCGTCGATGCTGCCCACCCGCGGGGCGCGCGACCTGCTGATCTTCTCGCTCGGCGGGCCGGCCCCCGGGGCGCTCGCCGTGCTCGCGTTCACCGGATGGACGGTCACGACGGCACTGTTGGCCGTCTGGGCCTACCGCCGCGACGAAGGCCGCCGCTTTCGCTGACCCACGCCCTCTGCGCCCGCCGTCGCCCCTGCGACGTCGGGGCGGTCGGGGTGGGAGCGACACCGGGACAGCGGGGCGAGCAGCGGGACAGGCGGACACCGGGGTGGGCGGAGTGGGGCGTTGGTCGGGATGGGACGGTTGACACCCGTTCGTGTGATTCGACAGGATCAGCGTCCCCCGACAGTCTGATGTAGCACGTCGGTCCCACCACATCGTTCGACGAGGAGCGATCCCGATGGCGGAGTTCACCCTGTCCCGGCGCGCACTGCTCATGCTGTTCGGCGCGAGTGCCGCCGTACCCGCACTCGCGGCCTGCGGCAGCAGTGTCGGCGGCGGGCAGTCCGGCGGCGAGGGCGGCGAGGGCGGGCCGGTCAAGGTCGGCCTGGTCATCCCGCAGTCCGGGGTGTACGCCCCGCTCGGCACCGACATGCAGCGCGGCTGGGACCTCTGGCTCCAGCAGCACGGCAACCGGATCGGCGGCCGCGAGGTCACCACCGTCGTCGCCGACGAGGGCGAGAACCCGCAGACGGGCGTCCCCGCGGTGCAGCGGGTGCTGCAGGCCGACCAGGTCGACGTCGTCGTCGGGCTGGTGAACTCCGCGACCGCCCTCGGGGCCGCGCCCCTGATGAGCGAGGCCAAGAAGATCCTGCTCGTCGCCAACGCCGGCGCCGCGGACATCACCGGCAAGTCCCGCACGCCGTACGTGTGGCGGACGTCGTTCCAGAACGCCCAGGTCGCCGCCGCGGCGGGCCCGTACCTGGCGCAGCAGAACATCCAGGGCGGCGTCTTCCTCATCGCCTCCGACTACGCGGCGGGGACCGAGGTGCGGGCCGGATTCAAGGCCGCCTACGAGGCCGCGGGCGGCCGGATCGCCGGTGAGGCCGCTCCCCCGTTCGGCAGCACCCAGGACTACCAGCCGTTCCTCGCGCAGATCCGGCAGTCCGGCGCGGGGGCGGTGTTCTGCTTCTTCGCCGGGGCCGAGGCGGTGCGCTTCGTCCAGCAGTACGCCCAGTTCGGCCTCAAGGACTCGGTCCCGCTCTACGGCTCGGGCTTCCTGACCGAGGGCGGCGTGCTCGACGCCCAGGCCGAGGCGGCGGTCGGCGTGCGCACCTCGCTGTTCTACACCGACCGGCTCGAGAACCCGGCCAACACCGCGTTCGTCGAGGCCTACCGCGGCGCGTACGACGCCGTCCCCACCTGTTACTCGGTCTCCACCTTCGACGCCGCCGCCGTGCTGGACCGGGCGCTGACCTCGGCGACCGCGCTCGACGGCGACAGTGTCAGCGCCGCGCTCGACGGGATCGGCCCGATCGACGACAGCCCGCGCGGCAGCTGGACCTTCGACGGGCAGAACCCGCGGCAGATGATGTACCTGCGGACGGTCGAGGGCACCCCGCCGCAGCTCAGCAACGCCGTGACCGCCGAACTGGGGGAGAAGGCGCAGGTATGACCGGTTGGATCGCCGCGAACCTGCTCAGCGTCCTGAACGGGCTGGCGATCGGCGCGCTGCTGTTCGTGCTGGCGGTCGGGCTGTCGCTGGTCTTCGGGATGATGGACGTGCTCAACCTCGCCCACGGCGCGCTGTTCCTGACCGGGGCGTACATCGCCGCCGCGCTCGCGGGCGGCGGAGCCTCCTGGGGCGCGTTCCTCGGGGCGCTGGGAATCGCCGCGGTGATCGGGTTGCTCGCGGGCGGGGCGCTGTCGGGGATGACCGAGCCGCTGCGCCGCCGCTCGCACCTGGACCAGGCACTGCTCACCCTCGGGATCGCGCTGATCGTGGCCGAGGTGCTGCAGATCGTGTTCGGCGACGATCCGCTCGCCGTGCCGGCCCCACCGGGCCTCGACGGCTCGGTCTCCCTGTTCGGCGCCGCGTACCCGACCTACCGGCTGGCCCTGATCGGGGTGGGTGCGGTGCTGGCCGTCGGCGTCCACGTACTGGTCGAACGGACCACGCTCGGAGCACTGATCCGGGCCACCGTCGCCGACCGGGACATGGTCGCGGCCATCGGGGTCGACAACCGCCGGGTGAAGATCGCCGTCTTCGCGGCGGGCTCACTGCTGGCGACCGTCGCGGGCGTGCTCGGCGGCCCGATCTACGGCGCGAGCGTGGGACTGGACTCGACGGTCCTGATCCTCGCACTCGTCGTCGTGGTCATCGGCGGTCTCGGCTCGGTCCGCGGCGCGCTGGTCGGCGCCCTGGTCATCGGGCAGATCGAGTCGCTGGGGCGGGCACTGTTCCCCGACCTGGCGTCGTTCATCCTGTTCGGCGCGCTCGCCCTCGTGCTGGTGCTGCGCCCGCAGGGGCTGTTCGGGAGCCGGGCGGGGGCGGCAGCATGACCGAGGTGACCCAGCGGGCGCAGGTGCCGGACGACGTCGACGGCGGTTCGGCGCCGCCGAGCGAACCGGGGCGACGGTGGTTGACCGCCGTGCCGGTGACCGTCGTCGTGCTCGTGCTCGCCGCCGCACCGCTGTTCCTGGCCCCGTTCGCCGCGACCACCCTGACCCGGATGCTGGTGTTCGGCCTGCTCGCGGTCAGCCTGGACCTGCTCGTCGGGGTGACCGGACTGCCGTCGCTCGGGCACGCCGCCTACTTCGGGGCCGGGGCCTACGCCGCGGGCTGGGTCTCGCTCCACATCACGCCCGCGATCCCGGTGCCGCTCCTGGTCGGCGCGGCGGTCGGCGGGCTCGCCGCCGCGGCGACCGGCTGGGTCGCGGTGCGGTCGGCCGGGGTGTACTTCCTGATGCTGACCCTCGCGATCGGCGAGGTCCTCGCCCAGGTCGCCCAGAGCTGGGACGGCGTCACCGGGGGTGCGAACGGTCTCGCCGGGATCCCGTCGGCGAGTCTGGCCGGGGAACCACTGGTCAACGTGGGTTTCCTGTACTGGTACGTGCTGGTCGTCGGGCTGCTCGGCTTCCTGCTCGTGTGGCTGCTGGCCCGCTCCCCGTTCGGCGCGGCGCTGCGCGGGATCCGGGACAACGAACCGCGCATGCGTGCGATCGGCTACCCCACGACGCTCTACAAGTACGGCGCCTTCGTCGCCGCGGGCACGGTCGCCGGTGCGGCGGGCTCGCTGCTCGCCGCCCAGCAACGCCTGGTGACACCGGCCGACCTCGGGTTCACGACGGCCGCGATCATCCTGCTCGCCGTGGTGATCGGCGGCGCGGGATCGCTGTGGGGGCCCGTCCTCGGCGCCGCGATCGTGGTGCTCGTCCGGGACGCACTCGGACCCGGCCTCGGCGGGCACGGTGAGCTGCTGCTCGGGATCGTGTTCGTCCTCGTGGTGTACCTGCTCCCCCGCGGCGCGGCCGGGCTCACCACGCTGCGCCCGTTCTCCAGGAGACGATCGTGACCGCGCTGTCCTGCCACGGTGTCAGCCGTTCGTTCGGTGCCCTGCGCGCCGTCGACGACGTCGACCTGACCGTCGTACCCGGCGCCCGGCACGCCCTCATCGGGCCGAACGGCGCCGGCAAGTCCACCCTGTTCCGGCTGCTCACCGGCCGGATGCGGCCCGACGCGGGCACGGTGCAGCTCGGTGACCAGGACGTCACCCGGCTCTCCGAGGTACGCCGCAGCCGGCTGGGCATGAGCCAGACCCTGCAGCACGCCAGCCTGTTCGCCTCGCTCACCGCGGCCGAGACCGTCGCACTCGCCGTCCGCAGGCACGGGCCCGCCGGTGGTGGCGCGCGGATCGTGCCCTGGCCGCGCAGGCAGCCCGACATCGACGCCCACGCCGGCGAGCTGCTCGCCCGGGTCGGTCTGACCGACCACGGCAGCAGGCCGGTGCCCGCACTCGGCCACGGCGAACGCAAGCAGCTCGAGGTGGCGCTCGCGCTGGCCTGCTCCCCGGCCGTCCTGCTGCTCGACGAGCCCGCGGCCGGGATGTCACCCGCCGAGAGCGCCCGGCTGCTCACCCTGCTCACCGACCTGCCGGACGAGGTGACCGTGCTGTTCGTGGAACACGACCTCGACCTGGTCTTCGATCTCGCCGACCGGGTCACCGTGCTGCACCTCGGCCGGGTCCTGCTCACCGGCACACCCGACGAGGTCCGGGCCAGCGACGCCGTCCGCGAGGCCTACCTCGGCACCGCCCGCCGCGAGGAGCTGTTCACCTCATGACCGACGTCGTGGTGGAGGCCCTGACCGCGGGCTACGACCGCAGCACCGTCCTCGACGGGGTCGACCTGTCGATCGGCACCGGCGGCGCGCTCGGCCTGCTCGGGCGCAACGGCGTCGGCAAGTCCACGCTGATCATGAGCCTGATGGGTATCGTCGCGCCCACGTCGGGCCGGGTGCTGCTCGACGGGCAGGACGTCGCCGGACGGCGGCCGGACCTGATCGCCCGCGCCGGCGTCGCACTCGTCCCGCAGGGCAGGCGGATCTGGGCGCCGCTGACCGTCGCCGAGACCCTCGCGCTCGCCGGCCGCGGCCACGGCCGGCGCTGGACCACCGACGCCGTGCTCGATCTCCTCCCCCGCCTGCGCGAACGCCTCGGGCAGCAGGCCGGGCAGCTCTCCGGCGGGGAACAGCAGATGCTGGCGATCGCCAGGGCGCTGCTCACCGACCCCACCGTGCTGCTGCTCGACGAGCCGTCGGACGGCCTCGCGCCCGCCATCGTGGACCAGATCGCGGAGCTGCTGACGACACTGCGCGGCGAGGGCGTGACCATGCTGCTCGTCGAGCAGGACCTGCACCTCGCGTTCACCGTGTGCGACGAGATCGCCGTCATGGAGAAGGGCCGGATCGTCCACCTCACCGGCACGCCGGAGTTCCGCGCCGACCGCGCCACCGCCCACCGGCTGCTCGGGGTGGCCTGAGGTTCAGAAGTGCCGGCCGGCGAAGGTGTAGCGGGTCCGGACGGTCACCGATCCGGCGGAGGTACGGCCGTAGACCCGGAAGTGCGGGCGCCCGTGCGCGGACCGGGACGCCACCTTGGACCGGATCGAGCCGTAGGCGGAGACCAGGCCGTCGACGTCCGCGGTCGCCCCCTCCGGGACCAGCAGCCGGGCCGATCCGGCGCCGAGCTCGAGCTCCACCTCGACGACCGGCATCGGCAGCTCGGCGTCGCAGAAGTCGAGCAGCACCGAGCCGATCGAACTCTGCACCCGCAGCCGGGACGGCACGTTCCAGGCCCCGCGCCGCTTGAGGCCACCGACCCCGCCGCGCAGCACGGTCGGCGGGCCGACCGGGGTGGCGAGGACGTCGGCGCTGAGGTTCAGCGGGTCGCCGGGCAGGTCGGACAGCACCGGCACCAGGTCGGCACCGAACCGGGCGGCGTAGACGGTGCTCAGCCGCTCCTGCAGTTCCTCGACCGAGATCCGGCCCTCGGCCATCGCCCGGTTCAGCCGCTGGGCGGCACGCTCCCGGTCGGCGTCGGAGATCCTGATCTCGCGCCGCTCTCCGGGAAGCCGCGAACCGCTCACGTGTCCAGGGTAAACGCAGCTCAGCCGACGGGGGCGGCGACCGGCAGCCGGAACAACCACACCCCGCCGTCGAACCGGCCCGGGTCGCCGGTCACCCGCCGGGTCCAGTCCAGGACGCGGGCCTCGTCGCCGCCGTCGACCGCCCGGCCGGGCACCATCGCGACCGCGGTGACCCCCAGGTCCCGCAGCTCCGCGGCCGCCTGCGCCGTGTAGGCGTCGCTCGGCTCGTTCTTGCCGTCCGCGACCCACTGTGCGCCGACCTGGTAGCGGTTCCAGCGGGACTGGAGGACGACGTCGTCGTCCGGGTCGGAGGCGATGAAGTAGCCGCCCCGGATGCGGAACCCCGGGCCGGAGGCCGCCTGCCAGCGCAGGCCCTGCGCACCGTCGTCCCAGGCGGCGGTGATCCGCGGGTAGATCTCGACGACGTCGCTGGGCTCCAGGGCACCACGGGTGTCGGCGAAGAACTCCGGGACCGGCGCAGGCCGGACCTCCTGCGCATCCGCAGGCAGCCAGCTGACCAGCGCGAACCCGGTCAGGGCGAGGGCCCCGACCGCGGTCGCCGGTGTGCTGAGCGGCATCCGGTCGATCCACATCGCGACGACGGCGGCCACGCACAGCACGGTGACGATCTGGATCCGCACCGGCTCGATCTCGGACAGCAGCGGGATCTCGGCGAACACCAGCCACGGCAGCGGAACGTCGAGATGCTCCCCGAACAGCACGACACCGGTCCCGAGCGACGCGAGCCAGGACAGCGCCCCGACCGTGGCGACGACCCGCAGCGTCGTCGACCGGATCACCAGCACCGCGACGACCACCAGCGCGAGCACGGCGATCCCGACGTAGCCGCCCTGCTCACCGATGTGACCGGCGAGCTCCGTGCCCGCGTCGTCGGGGGTGAGCCGGACCGCCGTCATCCGGGTCGGCACCACCACGTTCGCGAGGTCCGCGCCGGTGGCGTGCACGTTGCGGATCGCCGAGCGCGGCCGGTTCGGCCCGGCCAGCACGAGATAGAGCGGATAGGCGCCGAGCGCGGCGAACACACCGACGCAGGCCACGCCCGCCCGCGCCAGACCGGGCACGTACTCCCGGATCCGCCGAGGGAACCGCAGCGCGAGCACGATCGCCGTGATCACCAGGAAGACCACGCCGACCGCGAGGGTCTGGGTGTAGAGCAGGAGCTGGCCCAGCAGCGCCAGGCCGGTCAGCCCGCCGACCAGCCACGGCCGGCCCAGCGGGCCCCGGCCGAACAGGTGGTGTGCGATCAGCAGGAGCAGCGGCGGCAGCACCGACCACGTGAGGTTCAGGTGCCCGGCGATCGCGTGCGCGAGGTGGAACGGGGAGAACGCGTAGAGTGCGCCGGCGACCGCGCGGGCGACCCGGCCCCGCGCCCCGCCGGACGTGAACGGCCCGAGGGCGACCACCAGCAGGAGCCCGGCGACGACCGGCCCCAGGATCACTCCGGCGTTGAACGCCGTGACCGACCCGGCGGCCACCGTGAGGGGCGCCAGCAGGACGGCGAGCAGCGGCACCGCGGTGTTCCACAGCGCGTTCAGCCCGTACGGCCAGTGCATCCAGTCGGTGAGCAGCGGGTTCTCGCCGTGGGTCACGGCGAACGGGAACCAGTTGAGCCACCAGGCGAACATGTCGGCGTCGGCGGTGACGTGGCCGATCAGCAGGCCACCGGGATCGGCGAGGACACGGCGCTGCAGCCAGAGCGAGACCAGCAGGTAGGCGATGCCGAGCAGCAGGTAGAACCCCGCGGTGGCGCCCCGGGATCGCGGCGACGGCAGCGGGATCCGGGCGTGCCGGGACGCGGACCGCGGCGACTCCAGCATCGAGCCAGTGTCGCCTCCGGGCTCGTGACCGGTTATCGCGGTCCCCGCCGCGACGACCTCTCCCGGGGCGCTAGCCTGCCACCTGATGACGGACACGACCGTTCCCTCCAGCCCCAGGACCGACGCTCCGCAGCGCCGGACCGCGTCCCTGCACGGCTGGGGACGGACCGCGTCCACGCTCGCTCAGCTCGTCACGCCGCGCAGCGTCGAGGACGTCGCCGAGACGGTCCGTACCGCAGGCGAGCGCGGGATCATCGCCCGCGGGCTGGGCCGGTCCTACGGCGATCCCTCGCAGAACGCGGGCGGCGTCGTCCTGGACATGCCGGGCCTGGACCGGATCCACGCGATCGACCCGGACACCGGTGTCGCGGACGTCGACGCCGGCGTGTCGCTGGACCAGCTCATGCGCGCCGCGCTGCCGCACGGGCTGTGGGTGCCGGTGCTGCCCGGCACCCGCCAGGTCACGATCGGCGGCGCGATCGGTGCCGACGTGCACGGCAAGAACCACCACACCAAGGGCAGCTTCGGCAACCACGTCGAGTGGGTGCAGCTGGTGACCGCCGACGGGTCCGTGCGTGAGCTGACCCCGACCGGTCCCGAGAAGGAACTGTTCTGGGCCACCGTCGGCGGCATGGGCCTGACCGGGGTGATCGTCCGGGCGAAGGTGCGGCTGCACCGCACCGAGTCGGCGTACTTCGTCGTCGACACCGACCGGACCGACGACCTGGACGGGCTGCTGGAGCTGCTCACCGACGGCTCCGACGACACCTACGGCTACTCCGCCGCCTGGTTCGACACCACCGCAACGGGTGCGCGGATGGGCCGCTCGGTGCTCACCCGCGGCTCGCTCGCGACCGTCGACCAGCTCCCGGAGAAGCTGAGGTCCGATCCGCTGAAGTTCGACGCCCCGCAGCTGCTGACCTTCCCGGACGTCTTCCCGAACGGGCTGGCCAACAAGCTGTCGCTGACCGCGTTCAGCGAGCTGTGGTTCCGCAAGGCCCCGAAGCGCCAGCGCGGCTCGGTGCAGAACATCACGGCCTTCTACCAGGTGCTCGACCTGTTCGGGGAGTGGAACCGGATCTTCGGTTCCAAGGGCTTCCTGCAGTACCAGTTCGCGCTGCCGATGGGCGAGGAGGCTGCGCTGCGCCGGATCGTCGAGCGGATCACGCAGTCGCCGCACAAGTCCGGGCTGAACGTGTTCAAGCGCTTCGGGGAGGGCAACGACGGTCCGCTGTCGTTCCCGACGAAGGGCTGGACGATCACCGTCGACTTCCCGATCGCGAACGGCCTGTCCCGGTTCTGCACCGAGCTCGACGAGCTCGTGCTCGCCGCGGGCGGGCGGCTGTACCTGGCCAAGGAGTCGCGGACCTCACCGGAGGCCTTCGCCGCCGGTTATCCGCGGTTCGACGAGTGGAAGGCGACCCGCGACGCCGTCGACCCGGCGGGCGTCTTCGCCTCCGACATGTCCCGCCGCCTCAAGCTGACCCACTGAGTCCGGAGCTCCCCTGATGATTGACGCCGTAGGCAACCCGCAGAGCATCCTGGTGCTGGGCGGAACCTCCGAGATCGGCCTGGCCACCGTCCGCGCGTTCGCCGCGGACCGCCCGCTGCGGGTCGTGCTGGCCGCCCGCCCCGGCCCGCGCCTGGACTCCGCCCGCACCGAGCTGGAAGCGCTCGGCTGCGGGGTCGAGACGATCGACTTCGACGCCGCGAGGACCGACACCCACACCGCGGTGGTGAAGCAGGCGTTCGCGGGCGGGGACATCGACGTCGCCGTCGTCGCGTTCGGACTGCTCGGTGACAACGAGCGCGGCTGGACCGACGTCGAGCACGCCGTCGAGCTGGCCCAGGTCAACTACACCGCGACCGTCTCGACCGGCGTCGCGCTGGCCGAGCGGTTCCGCGAGCAGAACCACGGCTCGATCGTCGCGATCTCCTCGGTCGCCGGCGAGCGGGCCCGGCGCTCGAACTTCGTCTACGGCTCCACCAAGGCCGGGATGGACGCCTTCTACACCGGACTGACCGAGGCACTGCGCGAGTACGGCGTCACCGTCACGATCGTGCGCCCCGGTTTCGTGCGCACGAAGATGACCGAGGGCATGGACCCGGCCCCGCTGGCGACCACCCCGCAGGCGGTCGCTGACGTGATCGTGAACGCGGTGCGCAACCGCAAGGAGCTGGTCTGGGCGCCGGCCCCGATGCGGTTCGTGATGAGCGCGCTGCGCCACGTCCCGCGCCCGATCTTCCGCAAGCTGCCGATCTGACGCGGGACGGGCGGGGGCTCACCAGCCGTCGACGTGCAGCACCGTGTCCAGCGGCTGGCGCTTCGCGGGCTTGAACGTGTCGCCGGTGTAGTAGGCGACCGGCAGGAGCACGCCGTGGCGGACGTCCGCCGGGACCCCCAGCAGCTCGGAGATCTCCTTCTCGTACTGCAGGTGCAGCGTGGTCCACGCGCTGCCCAGCCCCCGGGCCCGCAGCGCGATCTGCAGGCTCCACGCGGCAGGAAGCAGTGACCCCCACATGCCGGACTGGTTCGCCGCCGGCAGGTCCGCCGAGGCCTGCAGCGCGCCGATGACCAGCACCGGGACCTCGCCCATCCGGTCGGCGAGGTACTGCGCACTGTCCGCGACGCGGCCCTGGGTGGCGTCGCGGTCGGTGTCGCCGGTGGGCTTCGTGGTCGGGTAGGCGCCGGAGTTGCGGTAGGCGGTGAACGCCTGCCGGTAGTACTCGCCGATCGCCCTGCGCTTCTCGGCATCGGTGACGACCAGCCAGTGCCAGCCCTGCTGGTTCGAGCCGCTCGGTGCCTGCAGCGCGACCTCGAGGCTCTCCCGGATCACGTCCATCGGCACGTCACGGGTGAGGTCGAGGCGCTTGCGCACCGAGCGGGTGGTGGTCAGCAACTCGTCGGGACCCAGCGGGAGCACATCACTCATACCGACGATCTTGCCTGCCGCCGGTGGCGCCCGCGCGGCCGCCGGTTCAGGTGGGGCGGCGGACGACCAGGACGGCGCGCTCACCGGCTCCGGGGGGAAGGGTCAGGCGGCCCGCGGTGCGCTGGGCGCGGGTCGGTGCGGTACGCGGGTCGAGCAGTACCGGGACGCCGCCGTACGGGCCGCGGGTGAGGCCGTCCGAGCCCTCGCGGACGATCTCGAACCCGGCCTCGACGAGGATCTCCCGGATCCGGACGTGGCCGCGCGGCTCCCTCGGTGGCACCCAGCGTGCTCCGGCGAGCTCGCGGCCGCGGCCTTCCGCGTCAGCGGCGACCACGAGCGCGTGCCCGCCCGGTTCGAGTGCGCGGAACCAGCCGCCGGGGCCGGTGTCCGCGCCCAGCTCGGTGTCCGGGACTCGGTCCAGCACCTCGACGGCGGTCAGCGCGGCCACCGGGCCGGGCAGGTCGTCGACCCGGCGGTGCACCGGGCAGCCGGGCGCACCGTCCCGCATCGCCACGGCCTCGGCGTCGGAGCCCGCGAGCCCGGACGCCGGGCCGAGCCGGGTGAGGCCGGACAGCAGCAACCCCCCGACCCCGGCGACGTCGAGGTAGGGCCCGCGGCCGACGTGGTGACGGACCAGCCGCAGGTACCACTGGCGGGCCGCCGGGTCCGGAGGGACGGGTGCGGCGTCCGGCAGCTCGGAGCGGGGCGGGGTCGTGGGGATCATCGGTCCACAGGGGTCGGCGGGCGCGGGCACCGTCATTCTGACCCGCCGGGGCCGGCCCGCGGTGCCGTACCCCGCCACACCACTGTGTCGTGTCGTCGTGTCGGGCCTGGGCGGTGTCAGACGCCGTGCGCGGGCCGCTTGCGACGGCGACGGCCCGCGGCACCCGACGCGGCGACGATCGGCGTCGCGGCGCTGCCGTGCGTGTCGTCGCGGCGGCGGGACGCGCGCCCGCAGTGCTCGGCGCCGCTGCGCGTGCCGGGCAGCGCGGCCGCGGACCGGAGCGCCCGCGGAGCGGGTACGACGCCGCCGCGGGTGTCGCCACCGTCGGCGGCCGCACGTGCCGCGACCTGCAGCGATCGCAGCCGCTCCACCCGGTCGGCTGCACCCGGCCCGTCGACCAGCGGCCTGAACAGGTCGGCGCCGGAGCCCGGGCCGCCGCTGCGCATCCGGGCGAGTGCGACGAGATCGGCGGACACGCCCTCGGTGGGCCCGGCCCGGCCGGCGGCGCGGGCCGCGGCGAGCCGGTCGAGCGCCCAGGGTACCGACGCGGCCGGGGCCGGCTCGGCAGCGAGCGCCGGCGCGATCACCGGGAAGACGGACGTCGCCGGGTCGCAGCGGGCGTCATCGGTGGTGACCGGCCGTCCACCCACACCGTCCACACGGTTGTCCACAGGCTTGCCCACAGCCGTGCGTACCTCGGGTGCCGCCGCGGTCGTGCGGCGGAAGGACAGGGCGCGCATCCACCGCCGGGCGGGACGTTCGACGAGCGTGTACATCAGGTGTGCCACGGGCAGGGTCCCCACGAAGACGGTGAGCGCGATCAGGTGCCCGGTCTCGCCACCGGCGGGGAGGACACCCTTCTCGCTCAGAAACCAGAAGATCTCGAACATCGGGATGTGGACGAGGTAGAGCGCGTAGGAGATGTGCCCCCCGTGCACCATCGAGCGGCGGGTGAGCAGGTGGTGCACCGGCCCGCGGTCGGCGAGCGCGAGCGCACCGACCAGGACCGGGAACAGCAGGACGGTCAGGCCGTGCAACCCGCTGCCGTACACGCTCCCGGCCAGGAGCACGAACGGGACGGCGGCGGCGACGAGCGTGGCCGTCGACGACGCGACGGCGGGGACCGAGGAGCCGCGCAGCCGCCGTACCGCCAGCATCGCCAGCACGCCGGCCGAGAACCCGCCGAGGACCCGGACGAGCCAGCTGTAGGGGTAGTACGGGGACCCGACCACCACGAACGCCGCCGCGATCGGCGCGACACACGCCAGCGAGCCCGCGGCCAGGACCACGAACGGCAGGTTCCGCAGCCGGAAGAAGACCACCGCGAGCAGCGGGAAGAGCAGGTAGGCCAGCCACTCGGCACTGATCGACCAGGTCGGCCCGACCCAGGAGGCGCCGTCCAGGTACGGCTCGTTCCACATCTGGACGAGCAGGACCTGCTCCAGCCACGCGCCGGCGCTCAGCTCCGGCTGCACCGCCTGGTAGGCGATCTGCTCCCCGGACCCCAGCACCGCGCGCGCCACCAGCCACACCCCGAACAGGTGGAGAACGACCGCGTAGGCCGGCCACATGCGGGCCGCGCGGGCCCACACGAAGCTGCCCGCGTCACGCACCCGCAGCCGCGGACCGAGCTGGTCCAGGTAGGTCCAGGCGATCACGAACCCGCTCAGGACGAAGAACAGGTCCACCCCGAGTGCACCCTGCGTGACCAGTGGGCCGAGCCAGGCGTTCACCGTCTCCACCCCGGACAGTGCGGTGAAGTGGAAGTGGAAGGCGACCACCCACAGCGCGGCGACGATCCGCAGGCCGGTCAGCGCCCGCACCTCGCCGTGCGCACGGAGAACGGAGCTACCGCGCCGGTCGGACGGGGCGTCGGCCGGGTCGGTCGGCACCGTGGACGTGGCGTCGGCCACGGGGCGATCGGGGGTGCGGATGCTCACGCCATGGCCAACGAGGAACGATCACCACCGTCACCGGTGACACCTGAAAAGGGCCCGAATGTCGTATCCGGTGACACACAGTGATGATCTTCGGTGGTGCCCGGACTTGAGACCCCGGCAGGGCGAATCCGCCCGGAAGCCGATCACGGGGGCGTCACGACCGGCCTGCCGTGCACGTCTAGCCTCGGCGACGTGCTGACCGTCGACACGGAGTCCGAGCCCCGGCCCGGGAGCCGGTCCGGTGACCGGGGTCCCCGTTCCGCCGATCGCTTCCTCGCCGCCGGGCTCGGCCTGATCTCCGCGCTCCTGGCGCTGGCGATCCCGTTCCTCCCGGTCGTGCAGAACACCGCGACCGTGACCTGGCCGAACGCGGAGACCGGGACGGCACCGCTCGACGCGCCGCTGGTCGCGTACCGCGCGGAGACGCTCACCGCGACGATCTCGTGCGACGCGATCCGCAGCCTCGACGACCGCTCCCCCGGCCCGGCCACGGTGCTGTCCACGACGCCGGCCGCGGCGCCCACCGGCGACACCGTGGGGATGCGGCTCACCGTCGCCGACGGCACGCTGACCCTCGACAACCGCGGCGCGCGGCTCGCCACGACCGCGCTCCCCCCGGCGGGTGCGCCGTGCGCGTTCACGTTCGATTCCGACGGCGGCGCGACGACCGCCACCCTGGCGGGCACGACGCTCGCCGACAGCGACGGGGACGCCCGCCCGCAGGTCGTCGGCATCTACTCCGATCTCGACGCGGACCTCGACCCGATGGGCGGGACCGAGGTCCGGTTCGACACCGACAACCGCTACGACGGCAGCGCGTCGGTGCTCAAGCTGGTCGCCGGCGCGGTCGCCGTCGTCGCACTGCTCGGGTCGCTGTTCCTGCTGCGCCGGATCGACGACGCCGACGCCCGCCGCGTCGTGCACGGGCGCCGGCTCGCGGTCGCCTTGCGCGGCCGCGACACCGCACGCGATGTCGTGGTCACCGCCGTGCTCGTCGTGTGGGCGCTGATCGGCTCGATGACCCCGGACGACGGGTACATCCTCGACATCTCGCGCGGCACCGAGACCGCGGGCTACATCGGGAACTACCACCGCTGGTTCGACGTCCCGGAGGCACCGTTCGGCTGGTTCTACCAGCTGTACTCGCTGTGGAGCGGGATCTCCGACGCCGTGCTCTGGCTACGGCTGCCCGCACTGGCGATGGCCCTGGCGTCGTGGTTCCTGATCAGCCGGGCGCTGCTGCCGCGGCTCGGCACCCGGGTCCGCCGCAGCCGGTCCGCCGGCTGGGCGGCGGCCGGTGTCTTCCTGTGCTTCTGGCTGCCGTTCAACAACGGCCTGCGCCCGGAGTCGGTCGTGGTGATCGCCGCGCTGGTGTCGTTCGTGATGCTGGAGCGGGCACTCGCCACCCGCCGGCTGCTGCCGGTCGCGGGCGCGCTCGTGGCCGGGGCGTTCGCGGTCGCCGCGACCCCCACCGGCCTCATCGCCCTCGCCCCGTTCCTCGCCGCCGCCCGGCCGCTGCTGACGCTGCTCACCGAGCGGATCCGCCGCACCGGATGGGTCACGACCCTGGCCCCGCTCGCGGCGGCCGGGCTGATCGTTCTGGTCGCCGTGTTCGGCGACCAGACGTGGGCGACGATCGCCGAGGCGACCCGGGTCCGCACCGAGATCGGGCCGAGCCTGTCCTGGTACGAGGAACTGTCGCGCTACGTGCTGCTGTTCAGCGAGAGCCGGGACGGGTCGGTGCACCGCCGCTTCCCGGTGCTGCTGCTGTGGCTGTGCATGATCGTGTCGACCATCGTGCTGCTGCGCCGCGGTCGTATCCCGGGCGCCGCGCTCGGCTTCTCCCGCCGGCTCCTCGCGAGCACCGCGCTGTCGTTCGCGGTCCTCGCGCTGACACCGACGAAGTGGACCCACCACTTCGGCGCGTTCGCCGCGCTCGGGGCAGGTGTCGCCGCGCTCGCCGTCCTGGCCACGAGCACGGGTGTGCTGCGCTCGCGGCGCAACCAGGCGCTGTTCCTCGCCGCCGTGCTCTCGGTGACCGCGCTGGCGTTCACCGGCCCGAACACCTGGTGGTACGTCTCGGACTGGGGTGTCCCCTGGTTCGACAAGCCGGTGTCGGTCAGCGGCATCGAGGCCACCACGCTGCTGCTGACCGCCGCGTTCGTCTCGCTGGTCGTCGCGGCCGTGGAGCACCTGCGGTCGTCGTCGGGCATCCCACGACCGGTCCGCCAGACCGTCGGACGGCGACGGCGCCGGGTGGGGCAGGCCCAGGCCGTCCGCCTCGGGTCGGCGCCGGTCGCGCTCATCTGCGCGTTGATGGTGCTGTTCCAGGTCGCGTCGCTGGCGAAGGGCATGGAGAAGCAGGCGGGCTCGTACTCGCTCGGCGCGGACATCCTCACCGATCCGACGGGCTCCGAGTGCGGTCTCGCCGGGCGGATCATGGTCGAGCCCGACCCGGCGGCGAGCGTGCTGCCGCCCGCCCCACCGTCCGGCGGGGTGGGGGCCGAGCCGCCGCTGGCGGAGGGCTTCGGCCCGGACGGCCTGCCGCCGACCGGTGCGGGGTCGCTGCGGGACAACAGCGGTACCGGCGACCGCCAACCGGGCATCACCGGCACCGGGCCGCTCGGCGGCCCGATCACGGGCAGCTGGTCGCCGGACGCGAACGCCGTCGGCGACTACCGGTCCGGCTGGTACGCCCTGCCGGAGGCCACCCGGAGCGGCTCCGCGCCGCTGGTGCTCGGGATCGCCGGGACGGTCGGCGGCGCGAACACGCTCGCCCTGGAGTTCGCCCGCGACGGGCAGGTGATCGAGACGATCGAACCCGGCGGCAACACCGGCACGGTGACCACCACGTCGGACGCCGCGGGCGGGGCCGCGGGCGGCCAGGCCTGGCGCGACATCCGGCTCGACCTCGCCGGGCGGGAGGCCGCCGGGGCCGACTCCGTCCGCGTCGTGGCCCGGGACCGCGGGATCGGACCGAACTCGTGGATGGCCGTCGCGCAGCCGCGGGTCCCGGAGCTGACCCCGCTGACCGAGGTCGTCGCCGGGCGACCCGGCTACCTGGACTGGGCCACGTCGTTCGTGCACCCGTGCCTCGAGCGGTTCGGGGTGCACCGCGGGATCGCCGACGTCCCGGCGTTCCGGATGCTCGCCGACATCCAGCAGCGCACGGTCGCCGACGAGTGGGGCCGGGCCTCCAACGGCGGCCCGCAGGGCTGGCTCACCCAGATCGGTGCCCAGCGCTACGTCCCGACCTACCTGCCGGGTGCGTGGGACTTCGACTGGGGCCAGATCCGGCTGGTCGACCGGTACGACCCGCGGGCCGTCCCCGCGCCTGCCGAGCACGGCGAGCGGACCATGTGGGGCTGGCAGCAGGTCGGTGAGGCGGGCAGCGCGCCCGCGGACCCGTCATCGCTGCCCGGCTGACAGACTCATCCCGCCCGAACCGACCGAGAGGCGACTGCGCGACATGCTGGACACCGCCCGTGCCACCCGCGACGGCGACCCCGCTCCCTCCGCATCGTCGGGCGGTGACCCGCGGCCCGGCCGGCTCGTGGTGCAGCGCGGCCCGTTCACCGGCCCGACGCCGCTGGTCCCCGAGGACCTCTACGCGGAGGTCGTGCACGGGGCCGCCCGCCGCGAGCGGGACCGGATCGAGCTGAGCCCGGCCACGCTCGTCAGCACCAACACCTACTGGGGGCGGCTGCACGCCACCTACTGGCAGCGCTGGACGGCCGTCCCCGAGGTCCGGGTGACCCTGCGGGCCGGCGGGCGCGGCCGGATCCGGCTGATGGCCTCGGACACCAACAAGGTGGCGCGGGCGGTCGGGGTGGCCGACGTCGACGGCGATACCTCCGTGGAGCTCACCGGGGTGATCGACCGCTTCCTCGACGGCGGCGGGCTCTGGCTTGAGTTCGGCACCGACACGGGTGCGATGACGGTGTCGGACGTCGAGTGGGCGGTCGACGTGCCGCATCCGGCCCGCCCGACGGCGATCACGATCTGCACGTACAATCGGGTCGAGGACTGCCTGAACACGCTGCAGGCGCTGCTGGACGACCCGGTCGCACTGGGCCGCGTCGGGCCGGTGCGGGTGGTCGACCAGGGCAGCGACCCGCTGGAGTCGCGCGACCGGTTCACCACGGTCGCGGACGCGTTCGGTGAGCAGCTCGTCTACCAGCGCCAGCCGAACCTGGGCGGCGCGGGCGGCTTCACCCGCGGCCTCTACGAGGCGACCGCCGGGGAGCCGGCCGACGACCACGACGTCCTGCTGATGGACGACGACGTGCTGCTCGACCCGGAGATCGTCGTCCGGCTGACCGGGTTCGCCGCGTGCACCGCGCACCCGACGATCGTCGGCGGGCAGATGCTGAACCTGCTCCACCCGGGACACGTGCACATCACCGCCGAGTACGCCGAGCCGGAACGGCTCCGGGTGGGCCGGCCGGTCCCGGGCGCGCTCGAGGAGGGCTTCCTGCTCGGCCGGGACGAGCGGCTGCTGCCGATCGTGCAGGAACGCCGGGTCGACACCGAGTACAACGGCTGGTGGTCCTGCCTGATCCCGGCGCCGATCGTGCGCGCGATCGGCTACCCGCTGCCGCTGTTCTTCCAGTGGGACGACGTCGAGTTCGGCTACCGCGCCCGCGAGCACGGTTTCCCCACGGTCTCCCTGCCCGGGGCCGGCGTGTGGCACGCCGACTTCGGCTGGAAGGACTGGGACGAGTGGCACCGCTACTTCAACCAGCGCAACGGCCTGATCACCGCGGCGCTGCGCACCGGGTTCGACCGGCGCACGGTCACCGGCACGGTGGTCGAGCTGCTGGCCCAGTACCTCGTCGCGATGCAGTACGGCCTGGCCGCGACGCTGCTGACCGCGGTCGACGACTTCCTGGAGGGCCCGGCGATCCTCGACGACGGCTCCGCGACCGCCGCGGCACGGATCCGCGCCATCCGCGCCGCCTACCCCGAGACCACGGCGGTGCCGATCACCGAGGCCGGTCTCGACCCGCGCGAGTCCGTGGTGCACCTGGCCGGGTACAAGCCCAGCAAGATGATCAGGACCTGGGTGAAGCGGGCGGTGCTGCAGGCCTCCGGACGGGTGCCGTTCCGGTCCGGCATGGTGCCCGCCGGTGAGGCGCACTGGTGGCACGTGGCGCTGTTCGAGCGGGCGATCGTGACCGACATGGCCGAGACCGGCGTCCGGATCCGCACCCGGGACCGGGAGCGCCTGCGCGAGCTCGCCACCCGCGGGGTGCGCACCGTGCGCCGCCTCTACACCGAGGGTCCCGAGGCCGCCCGCGCGTGGAAGTCCGCCGAGCCGCGGCTCACCGCACGGGAGACCTGGACCCGGCTGTTCGACGGTTCATGATCGCGACCAGCACGAGCACCGACGCCACCGGCATCGGGTTCCCGGCGTAGAAGCCGAGCACGAGGTCGACGACGACGGCCACGCACGCCGACGCGAACATCCAGCGCGGCCCGGTGGCCGGTTTCGGCCGGCCCACGGACCACGGTGTCCGGCCCCAGGGCTTCGCGATCGACGCCCACGCCTGGAACGCGATCGCCGACACCATGAGCAGGGTCGTCGCGAGCAGCACGCCGGGCGGGGCGGCCGCCGGATCGGCGTGCGCGTCGCCGAGCATCCCGGACAGCAGGAAGATCCCGATGCACAGCTGCACCACGGTGATCGCGAACTTCACCGCGACCCACCAGTGCAGGAAGAAGCCGTAGGGGGTCGCGCCGGCGAGCACGATCCCGGTCAGCGCGGAGCCGACGGCGAGCGGCGCGAGCAGCACGGCGTCGAGGTGGTGGGCGGCGAGCAGCGCCGGACCGCGCGCCGCCGGGTCGGCGACGGCCAGGGCGAGCAGGGCGGCCAGCGACGCGGCGAGCGCCATCCAGCCGACCGAGGTGAGTACGTGCAGCCAGACGGTGAGCCGGCGCCAGGTTTTCGTCGAGGACACGCCTTCAGCACACCGGGATCGGCTCTCGGACGGATCGGGCTCGGCCCCGGAGGCATCCCCGAGCCGTCGTCATCCCGGCGACGTACGTACCAGTCGATCAGCCGTTCAACCGTCCGACCAGACTGCCCAGCCGGGACTCGACATGGGCACGTAGTCGCGTGGCGTCATACCCTCGAGCCGAACGAGGAGCCGGAGATGCGCCGGGGCCTCGGGACCGTTGACGTGCTCCACCCGCAACGACACGGGGCCGGCGCTCCGGAGCGCCGCGAAATGTTCCAACATCAGGGCCGGGACATAGCCGAGGTCGGTTCCGTTCTCGCTGCGGATCAGTTGGGCAGCCGGGTCGACCGGATTCGTGGGCTCCGCTCGGAGCTGTAGCAGATCGCCCTGGGTGAGCGGCGGGAGCATGCCCCCGGTGACGTGTCGCACGCCATGGGCGAGGAAGCAGCACGAACTCGTCCCATCGAGCTCCACCGACGGAATCGGGAACACCTGAACCGTGTCACCGTGGCGGCGGCCCTCGGAACGCGCGAGTTGCTCCCAGGGTGTGGCGTTGCCGTCGAGATGGAGCTGCCGGAGGTACTCGGGAAAGTCGGGTCGGCGCGGGCTCATGATCCGCTGTGAGAACACCGGGAACAGGTTCTCCGATCGGTAGTCACCCGACCACTCCGGAAAGCTCAGGAACGGTTGGAAATCTGCAACCTCCCGAGCAGACCGCAAATACCGGAAGCGGTAGTGGAGTCCCGGCCCGTGCTCCAGTCGTCCGACCGGCGAGATCAACCGGGAGTCGGGATGCTGCCATGCAACGATCAGCGCGCCAGCTGAACGACCGGCGTCGGCGACCGGGCGGACCGGTGTTTCGACACCTGCCGACCGCACGTCACCAGACATCGAGCAGCCTCCTCCTGTTGAGCCTCAACATCTCCACCACGAACATAGCGGTCGGCTCCGACAGTCCCGGGATTCCGGCGACCACCGTCTCCACCTGCTGCGCCCGGATTCCGGCGAGCCGAGCCCACCACGTAGCGGCTTCAGGGACCGCGTCGAGCGTCGTACGTGCCACGTCGACGAGACTGGGGATCGCCGCGCGGCCGGCCACCGGGTCGTGTTCGAAACGGTGCGCCCGGGCCTTCGCGACGAAGCCTTCCAGACCGTTCCGCAACGTCGTCACGCGGAAGCTGTCCCGCCGCTGGAAGCCGAGCGAACTCGCGTGGTCGAACGAGGGAGCGAGCCGCATCCCGCCGGGGGCGGAGGCTTCACGCAGCACTGCCCAGTTCTGATCGTGCCGATCCTGGTTGCCCACCCACGCGTCGAGCAGGAGATACCCCGCGAAGACCTGTCGGGCGTCAGTCGCGGCAAGGCCGGAGGGCGCAGCGATGTCGGCGAGCGCTCGGAGGATCACCGATGGACTGTGCCCCGCCCGCCCGGGTGGGCGGAGCCTTCCTTCCACGTAAGTCGGATCGATTGCGCTGAGCAGGACGGAACCCGAGACCAGGTTCCATCCGTCGGGCACGACGTTTCGGGACAGGGAGCCCGGTGTTCCGTCGCGAACGGCCAACTCCACCGCCGCACACGGCATGCCGAGCAGGCCGGCGACCTCGGACACGACCTTCTCCGCCCAGTCCTCCCCCTGCCTGTGTCCATCGGAGGTGAACACCACCGGTTTGAACAGCCAGTCGTTCTCCGCCGTATCGACGGTGCCCTCGAGAGGCCGTAGCCAGACCTTCTCCTCCCGGCCCACCGGCTCAGGGCTGACGTTCTCCCAGCGGGAGACGTCGATTACCGGGAACGCCACGGTCACACGGTATCCGCGGTCACCGACGAGAATCGGGAGATCAGCCCAGGAAGTCCCGGCCGGTGTACTCCTCGGTCGCCAGGCTCGGCAGCCCGTCCCAGCCCCAGCGGCGCTCGGTGCCGACCTCGAGGAGGTAGCCGCCGGTCGGGTGGTCGTACTCGACCCGCTCGATGTGACCCCAGTCGAACATCGCCCGCCCGGGTGGCGGCTCCAGCCGCGACGGCAGCTCGTCGAAGGTCGCGGTCCGATCGACGCCGGCGAGCACGCCGCCGTTCCCGGCGAAGAACGCGTTGTCCTCGGTAGCGCCCTCCAGGCTGTCACCGGTCCGCAGCCGCCACTGCGGGGTACCGGCGATCCCGTGCCGCACGACGATCTGGTCCTCGCACGGCCACAGCAGCGCCGAGACCTGGTCGGCGAACACCGGATCACCCCCGATCACCTCGGACGCGGGCCGCTCGCGGGCCGGCACCGGCGCACCGGCGGCGAGCCAGCTGTCGGGGCCGTCGAGCCGGTCCTCGACGAGCAGCCGTACCTGCGTGACGGGGAACCCCGCCTCCGCGAGATCGACCGGCAGGTCGGTCCACTCGGCGGTCTTCTCGCCGGGCAGGTCCGGCTGGAGCCTCGCGGTCGCGGCCGGGGCACCGACGGGTCCGGTAGCGGCCTCCACGACGATCTCCTGCTCGGGCCGCAGGTCACCGGTGGCCGGGACGAGCACGGTGGGCGTGCCGTCCGCGACCGGGAACCAGCCGGTGGCGAGCGTCCCGGTGCCGGCATCGTCGGTGTGCCAGGCCGGTCCATCGGGTTCGGGCCGGTCCGGCGGCGGGCCCTCCCGCATGACGCCGGTGAGCTCCGGCGGGCCGGACGCCGGCGGGGCGGGTCCGTCCGGGACCTGGACGACGACGGCGTCGGCCAGCCCGCACGGCTTCCCGGCGAGCGCGGCCAGGTTCATCGACGCGACCGAGGCGCCCGGGGCCTGCTGCACCGGCGCCAGGGCGAACACGAGCAGCATGAGGACGACACCGCCGGCCGCGGCCGTGCGCAGCACCGCGCCGTCCGGGCCCGTCCCCGAGGGGCGCCCGGCCCGGCGCCGCCGGTGCATCCACCAGAGCCCGGCCGCGGCGACCAGCAGCCACAGCAGCGGGCTGCGCAGGTAGAGCGGGCCGAGGTGCGGGGCGAGGACCTGCTGGTGGATCGGCGCGTCGATCACCGAGTGGTTGCCGAACGGCTGCCCCCAGTCCCCGAACGGCCGCCACAGGTTCGGCCCGGCGTAGATCACGGCGGCGACGACGCCGAGCACGGCCGTCCCGACCGCGACGAGCCGGGCCGGTGCGCGGCGCGGCAGCGGCCCGCGGGTCAGCGCGATCCCGAGCAGCAGGGTGGCCGGCGCGGCGACGGCACCGAAGTGGTTGACCCACTTGGTCGGGCTGAGCGCGACCGCGACCAGGCCGAGCGCGGTGACGGCGAGCGCGAACCCGAGAGCCCGGCCGAGCGGGCCGCCGGTGCCGCGCCGGGTCGCCAGCCGGACCGTGCCGAGTGCCAGGACGGCGACGGTCAGCAGGACCGGCAGCCGTCGTCCCCATGATCCCTGGTCGTCGACGCCGAGCAGGTTCGCGTAGTGCTCGTACTCCTGCCACCACGAGTACTGGAAGTAGTACCAGCGGTGCACGGCGATCGACTCGCGCACGTCGGCGAGGGTCTGGTCGGCCAGCCCGAGCGGCACGACGACGCTCGCCGCGGCGAGCGCGACCGCGACCGTCGCCGACCGGGTGACCCACCCGGAGTGCACCAGGTGCCACCACACGAGTGGCAGCGCGAGCAGCAGCGGCACGGCGGCGACCAGCGCGGCGGGCGCGGCCGTCACACCGAGGACGGCGACGGCCGTGGCCGGGGCGAGCAGCCCGACCGCGCCGGTCCGCAGTGCGGCCGCGACCAGGAACAACACCCCGACGGCGGCGAGCGTGCCCGTGGTCTCGGGGCGCAGCGTGATCCCGTACGGCAGGAACCACGCGAGGTGCGCGACGGCCAGCGCCGCGACGACACCGGGCCGCCCGCCCGCCCGGTCGGCCAGCGCGATCAGCGTCAGCCGGAGCAGCACCCAGGTCCCGAGCCCGAGCACGACCGGGACCACCCGCATCGGGAGCAGCCCCCAGCCGGCGACCGCGCCCCAGAACTGCATCAGGTACTGGCCGGTCGTGAACGGGGCCTCGGTGACGTTGAACTGGTAGATCGCGTTGCCGACGGTGCCGCTGACCTCGGCCTGGCGGGCCATCAGCGCGTACCAGGAGTCGTCGATGTTGACCGGCCCGAGCACCGCCCAGGCGAGGGTCACGACGAGGACGACGGCGTCGGCGATCCCCGGCCGGGGCGCGACGGCGAGGATCCGCCGGGTGCCGGTCCAGCTGCGGACGGCCACGGCGAGGGTCGCTGCCAGCGCGATCAGGTGCGCGACGAGCAGGCCGACCTTCAGCGGGGACGGCGACGACTCGTAGCGCGCGTCGGTGTGCAGCTGCACCTGAAGGCCGTCGGCGGCGGGGCCGGCGACCGCGGTCGACAGCTCGGCGACCTGCGGCGGGGCGAGCTCCGGGCGCTCGGCGAGCGTCTCGCCGTCGCGGGTCAGGACGGTGCCGTCCGCATCCGCGGTCACCCGGTAGACACAGCCGTCCCCGACCGGTCCGGTGTGGAGCTCCTCGGCCCCGGACCGGATCGTCAGCGCACCGCCGGTGACGGTCGCGGACAGACCGGGTGCGGTGGCCGGGTCCTCGACGTCGGCCGGCATGGTCCGCAGCACGTCGCCGTCGGGCAGCGACGCGGCGGCCGCGCACGGGATCTGGGCGGTGAACTCCAGCGGCCGGTACGGCGACAGCGGCAGCACCGTCGACGCCGCCGCCCCCGGCTCGGCTCCCGGCCGCGGCCAGCTGACGACCGGGTCGTCGGCGTCGACCGGGGCCAGCGCCGCGGCGAGCCCGAGCAGGCAGGTCAGGCCGCCGAGCAGCAACAGGAGCAGAGGCCGGCGGGCGGACGCCGCGGTGCTCACTCGAAGATGTGCTTCCAGCCGTCCTTACCGGTCAGCGTCGGCGCCGCCGCCCGGTAGCGCCCGCGCAGGGTCTCCCAGTCGGCGGCGACGGTGCGGTGCAGCCGCAGTGACTCGCCGACCATCTGCTTGAACATCCGCGGGTCACGGCGCCGAAACGTCACCCCGCGACCGTCCGGGGTGGACACCGTCGCCGAGTCGAGGCCGGAGAGGACGAACCACTGCGCGTTCGACCACGGCACGTTGCGCTGTGGCCGCTCCTGCAGCGCCGGGTCGGGCGTGCGCAGGTTCCGCAGCACACCGCGGGCCAGGCCGAGGGCGACCTTGGCCTTCCCGGCCGGGGGCGCCGGGAACAGCTGCGCGCCGAGCGCGTCCAGCTCGGCGGGCGGCACCTCGGTCGCGGAGTCCATCGGGCGGCCGTCGTCGTACCGGCCGCGCAGCTCGCGGATCTCGTCGAGCACCACCGGCAGCTTCGGGAACAGCGCCTCCGGCCCGGCGAGGAAGTCGGTGAACGCCTTGAGCTGCAGCGCGACCGCCGAGTACTCCATGAGCATCAGGTGCCGCAGGGTCCGCTTGAACGTCTCCTTGAGCATGGCCCGCGGGTCGTCCGGCCCGTGCAGTGCGGCCGCGACCAGGCGGTTGCGGTAGTGGAAGTACGCCTGCCAGTCCGACGAGTCGTCCTTCTCGATGAAGGACATGTGCCAGATCGCGATGCCCGGGACGGTGGCCGTGCGGTAGCCGGCGGCGCGGGCGCGCAGGCCGTACTCGGCGTCGTCCCACTTGATGAACAGCGGCAGCGGCAGGCCGAGGTCCTCGGCGACCCGGCGCGGGATCAGGCACATCCACCAGGCGTTGTAGTCGACGTCGACCCGGCGGTGCAGCCACGGGGTCTGCCGGAGCGTGCGCGCGGCGAGGTCGTGGTGTGCCTCGGTCCGCGGGGCAGGCCGCCAGAGGAACTGGTTGCGGTCGACGACCTCGCCCATCGTGGACAGCTGCGAGCGGGCCTGCAGCGACAGCATCTGCCCGCCGACGATCATGGGCTCGCGGGAGAACCGGGAGAACGCGACCGCGCGGAGCACCGAGTCGGGCTCGAGCAGGATGTCGTCGTCCATGTAGAGGATCTGCTCGCAGTCGATGCCGCCCGCGTGCGGTCCCGTGCCGTGCAGGACCTCGTACATGATCCGGGCGTAGCCGCCGGAGCCACCGAGGTTGGGCTGGTCGACGATCCGGAGTCGGTCCCCGAGCGCGGCCGCGGCCTGCTCGTAGCCGGCCTCGTCGCGGACCTTCTTCGTGCCCTGGTCGGGCAGGATGATCGCGGTGATCGTGTCGAGCACCTGCGGGTCCGACCCGAGCGCGGTCAGCGTGGCGACGCAGTCGGCGGGCCGGTTGAAGGTCGGCATCCCGACGACGACGGCGGCCCGGCCGGGCGCGTCCTGCGGGGCGTGCCAGCCGCCACCGTGCAGGGTGAGGTCGCCCTCGTCGGTGGACAGGTCGAACCAGTACCAGCCGCCGTCCTCGAACGGGCGCAGGTCCAGCTCCATCGAAATCCGCCGGCGGCCCTGCACGACCTCGCCGCCGACGAAGATCTGCGATCCGTCGGCCTTGGTGCGGTAGACGTCGACCCGGCCCGAACCCTCCAGGCCCAGCCGCAGCTCGATCGCCCTCAGCGTGGACCAGGCACGCCAGTACCCCGCGGCGAAGGCGTTGAAGTAGGCACCGAACGAGACCTCGGTGGCCGGCGGGACGGTCGCGCTGGTCCGGTCGGCGACCCGGGTGCGGCGCCCGGAGGCGGTCGACACGGTCAGTGACAACCGGCGGTCCTGCTCCCCGTGCAGCGGATCGACCGGCGCGAGGGTCGTACCGGGGCGCTCGTCGAGGTAGAGCGCGCGCACCGCGAACGGGTCGGCGGGCCGGGGCAGGATCACCCGCTGGAGCAGCGTCTCGCCGGTCGTCGTGTCGCCGGACGCCTGGGGCACGGTGTCCATCTCGCTGCCTCGCTGGTCCGTGGGGGCGGTGGTCATCGCAGAAACTGCCTCGGGGGGTCGGCGGGTTCCGGTCGGGGTCCCGCGTCGGCTACGGCATCGCTGGTGAGTTCGGACCGGTCGGGATCCGATCGAAGCGTAACGGCGGACCACCCGACAGCCGGGAGCCGGTCGAGAGTGTCGGTGACGCAAGGGTCACCCTCGGTGCGCCGACCACCACGGGAGCACACCTCGCTCGATCCCGGGGCGACGCGAGCCGGCGTCCGGGACCGGTGGGTCCGCCGCGGCCGTGGCACCGCGGCGACGGGCCGGGCACCGGGCCTCCGGATGCGACACTGGTCGTGTGACCGGCGCCCGGCAGAGCCTCCGCACCGAGACCGTCGCGGCGTTGCGCGCGACAGGGGCCCGGTTCGCGCTGGTACACGGCAGCCGGGCCGCAGGCGGGGCGCCCCGGCAGGATTCCGATCTCGACGTGGCGGCCTGGTGGCCGCGGGACTCACCGGCGTCGTTCGAGGTGGATCTGCCCCCGGACGTCGACCTCCTGGTGCTGAACGACGCGCCGCTGGAGCTCGCCGGTCGGGTCGCGCTGGACGGGGAACTCCTGTTCGACGACGACCCGCCGGCCCGGGTGCGGTGGGTGGCCACCATGCGGAAGATCTACGCCGACGAGCTTCCGAGGATCACCCGTGCGCACCGGGAGTTCCTCGACACGATGAGGAGCCGGGATGGTCGATGAGGTCCGGGTGGCCCGCCTCCTACGGGCGATCACCGACGATCTCGCGGTGCTACGGGCCGAGGCGAACGCGACATCGCAGCGACGCGCCGACCCGTTGTGGCTGCGCGGGATCAAGTACGTGTTCGTGACCGCCATCGAAGGCTGCGTGGATGTCGCGCAGCACCTCTGCTCGTCGGAGGGGTGGGGTCCACCACGCGACAACGGTGACGCGCTCCGCCTGCTCGGACGGCACGGCGTTCTTCCAGACGACCTGTCCGACCGGCTCGCCCGGGCGGTCGGATTCCGCAACGTGCTGGTGCACGACTACGTGGACGTCGACGACACGATCGTGCTCGCACGGCTGCAGGACCTGTCCGACCTGGATGACCTCGTCCGCGCGGTGGCCCGCTGGTCGTGACGGAGCGGCCGAGCTCAGTCCTCGGACTCGGTCCCGGACAGCGGCCTGCCCTCGGTGAAGTGCGGGACGAGGCGGTTCTCGTACATGGTCAGCGCCGACCCGATGGCCATGTGCATGTCCAGGTACTTGTAGGTGCCCAGCCGGCCGCCGAACAGCACGTTGCGGTTCGCGGTCTCCTTGCGGGCGAGCTCGCGGTAGCGCTCCAGCTTGGTCCGGTTGTCCGGGGTGTTGATCGGGTAGTACGGCTCGTCCCCGGACTCGGCGAAGCGCGAGTACTCCCGCACGATCACCGTCTTGTCCTTCGGGTAGTCCCGCTCCGGGTGCATGTGCCGGAACTCGAGGATCCGGGTGAAGGGGACCTCGGCGTCGTTGTAGTTGATCACCGACGTGCCCTGGAAGTCACCGGTGTCCTCCACCGACATCTCGAAGTCCAGGGTGCGCCAGCCGAGCTCGCCCTCGGCGTGGTCGAAGTAGCGGTCCAGCGGACCGGTGTAGACGACCGGGACCCCGGCCGGCAGCGCGTCCCGGACCTCGAAGAAGTCGGTCTCGAGGACGACGTCGATGTTCTCGTGGGCCGCCATCCGCTCCAGCCACGCGGCGTAGCCGTCGACCGGCAGGCCCTCGTGGGTGTCGTTGAAGTAGCGGTTGTCGTAGGTGTAGCGGACCGGGAGCCGGGTGATGATCGACGCGTCGAGGTTCTTCGGGTCGGTCTGCCACTGCTTCTCGTTGTAGCCCTTGATGAAGGCCTCGTAGAGCGGTCGCCCGATCAGCGAGATCGCCTTCTCCTCGAGGTTGGTGGCCTCGCCGGTCTCCACCTCGGAGGACTGCTCGGCGATCAGCGCGCGGGCCTCGTCCGGGGTGTGCGCCTTCCCGAAGAACTGGTTGATCAGTGCCAGGTTCATCGGGAACGCGTAGACCTGGTCACCGGCCCGGGCGAAGACCCGGTGCTGGTAGTTCGTGAAGTCGGTGAACCGGTTCACGTACTCCCACACCCGCTCGTTCGAGGTGTGGAACAGGTGGGCGCCGTACCGGTGGATCTCGATGCCGGTCTCGGGCTCGGGCTCGGAGTAGGCGTTGCCGCCGATGTGGTCGCGGCGCTCCAGCACCAGCACCCGCTTGCCGAGGCCCTCGGCCATCCGTTCGGCCACGGTCAGTCCGAAGAACCCGGACCCGACGACGATCAGGTCGTAGCTACCGAGGTCGTACCCGTCGAGACTCACGGCACCCGAGGGTAGGGCAGGCGTGATCGGGGGCACCGGGCGGCTTCGGTACCCTCGCCCCCAGGTCGCGTAAGCGGACGTATCCGGCATTCCCGCTGCATACCGGCCCAGGCCGTGCACGCAAGGGAAGGAGACGGCCCGAGGTGAGCTGGTTCTCCGCCGTCCCGCTCGTGTTGCTTGCCGCCATCTGGATGACGCTGCCCGGCCTGCTCGTCGGGGTTGCCGCCGGGCTGCGCGGCATCACGGTGTGGGGTGCGGCCCCGCTGCTGTCGGTCGGCCTGATCGCCGGGTCCGCCGTGGCCGGGAGCCTGCTCGGTGTCCCGTGGAGCGGTGCCGTCCCGGTCGCGGCGGCGCTGCTGTTCGCGGTGGTCGTGGTGGGTGCACGACGCCTGGTGCTGGGCCGCGTGCTGATGCCGGGTCCCGCGCTCGTGCGCGACCACGCGGCCGGGGTGTGGGCGACCCTGCGCCACGGCGGGCCGGACCGGCGCTGGACCGGGCTCGCCGCGACCGGCGGCATGCTGATCGCCTGGGCGCTGGGGTTCCGGGCCGCGATCCGGGGCATGGACCGGCCGGACGCGCTGTCCCAGACCTTCGACGCCAGCTTCCACTACAACGCCGTCGCCCGGATCCTGACCACGGGCGACGCCTCGTCGTTGACCGTCGGTGGCCTGGTGAACTCCCCGGGCTTCTACCCGTCGGCCTGGCACGGCGTCGTCTCGCTGATCGTGCCGGTGACCCCGGGGCCCGCCGAGGTCGTGATCGCCTCCAACGTGGTCGCGCTGGTGGCGACGCTGCTGGTCTGGCCGCTGTCGGTACTGCTGCTGGTCCGGACGCTGGTCGGCCGCTCGGCCGGGGCCGCGCTGGCGGCGCCGGTGCTGTCGCTGGGCTTCATCGCGTTCCCGTGGACTCTGGTCACCTACGGCGCGCTGTGGCCGAACCTGCTCGGTGTCGCGCTGGTCCCCGCCGGGCTGGCGGCGGTCGCGCTGGCCGCCCGGCCCGGGCTCGGGTCCGGGTTCGGGTCCGGGGCGGCAGTCGGGCCCGGCACCGGCCCCGCACTGACCGTGCCATCGGAGCCGACCCCGTACCCACCGGGGCGGGTGGCGCGCTGGTTCCCGGTCGTCGCCGCCGTCCTCGCGCTGGGTCTCGCGCATCCGAACGCACTGTTCGGCGCGGTGGTCGTCGCCGTCCCGCCGGTGCTGTGGGGCATGGCGGGCGGGGTCCGGCGGGGGCTGCGCGCCGGCGGTGCGCAGGCGGTGCGAGCGCTGGCCGTGGTGCCGGTCGTGTTCGGCGCGGGCGCGGTCGCGGCCTGGTTCATGTTCGTGTCGCCGCTGCTCGACGGCATCCGCGGCTACTACTGGGAGCCGCAGGTCAGCGCCGGTGAGGCCGTGGTCGACGCGCTGCTGCACAGCCCGGACGGCAACACCCCGGCCTGGTCGATCGCCGTCCTGACGGTCGCCGGCGCGGTGTGGGCGCTGCGCCGGGCGCGGACGTCCTGGCTGGTACCGGCGCACCTGATGGTCTGCGCGCTGTACGTCGTCGGCGCCAGCACGTGGTCCTCGATCTGGACCGGTGTCTGGTACAACGACGCGCCCCGGATCGCCGCGCTCGTCCCGGTGACGGCCGCACCGCTGGCCGCGCTCGGCCTGGTCGCGCTGTGCTCGCTGGCCCGCCGCGTGGGGTGCGTCGCCCGCGACGCCCTGACCCGGGCCGCGCCCGCGGTGGAGCACTGGCCCCGCCCGCGGGCCGCCGTGCTGGTCGCGGTCGGGGTGAGCGCCGTCGTCGTCACCTCGGGCGGGCTGTACCAGCGCGCGCACATCGACCAGCTGGCCGGGATCTACCAGACGCCGGAGGAGGTGCTGGTCGGCCCGGAGCAGGCCCAGTTCCTGCGCAACGCCGGCGAGCTCATCCCGGCCGATGCCGTCGTCGCGCAGAACCCGTGGGCCGGCACCGCGATGCTGTGGCCGCTGACCGACCGGCAGGTGCTGTTCCCGCACCTGACCGGGGTGTGGTCGCCCGACCAGCAGCTGATCGCCGAACGGCTGCGCGACGCCGCGACCGACCCGCAGGTGTGCGCCGCCATCGCGGAGACCGGTGTCGGGTACGTGATCACCGCTCCCCCCACGTTCTGGCAGCCGGATCCGCTCGCCGAGAACTGGCCGGGCCTCGTCGACCTGGACGAGGCCGAGGGCTTCGAGCTCCTCGCCGAGGAGGGCGACAACGCGCTCTGGCGGATCACCGCCTGTGACGCCGGGCGAGTCGTCGGATCATGATCGACACGCCCACCTGGCTGTCCGCGCTGCCCGCCGCGCTCGCGGCCGTGTTCTGGGTGGTCGGTCCGGGCCTGCTCGTGACCAGGACGTCCGGGCTGCGCGGGATCACCGCGTGGGGTGCGGCGCCCGCGGTGTCGGTGGCGCTGATCGCGACGTCGGCGGTCCTCGGCGCGGGGATCGGCGTGCCGTGGGGGCCGTGGCTGCCCCTGCTCCTCGCCGTACTGGTGACCGTTCTGGTCGTCGTCTTCCGCAGCTTCCTCGCCCGCCGCCCCGCGGGCAGCCCGCTGCACCGTGGCTGGCGGTCGGCGCTGAGCTCCTGGGAGCCGGGCCGGCGGCTGCGGTCCGCGGTGGTCCGGCTGCGCACCCCACGGGGCCTGTTCGCCCGCGGTCCCGAACCGCTGACCACGGCCCTCCCCCACGTCTGGCGGACCTCCGCCCAGCGGGACGGACCGGACGGTAGGCGCGCCGGGCTCGCCGCGCTGCTCGGCACGGCCGTCGCGGCGGGTCTCGCCTGGCTGACGGTGGTGCGCGGCTTCGGCCCGGTGGACCAGCTCTCGTCCACCTACGACGCCGTCTTCCACTACAGCGGGATCGCGCACGTCCTCGGGACCGGGGACGCGTCGTCGCTGACCCTCGGCACGCTGACCAGCCCCGGGCAGCCGACCGCGTTCTACCCGGCCGCCTGGCACGACCTGGTGTCCCTGGTCGCGATGACGTCCGGGGCCACGGTCCCGGTCGCGGCCAACCTGACGGCCTGGGTGGTCGCGGGTGTCGTCTTCCCGCTGTCCGCGCTCCTGCTCACCCGGCACGTGATCGGCCGGTCGACCGGCGCCGCCGCCGTCACCCCGGTGCTGGCCACCGGCTTCACCGGGTTCCCGTGGGCCCTGATGTCCTTCGGGGTGCTGTGGCCGAACCTGCTCGGTCTGGCGCTGCTGCCCGCGGTGCTCGCCTCGGGGACGGCCCTGCTGGGCCTGGCGCGGGAACCGGTCCTACGGCCGGGCGGCGCGCTCGCCCTCGGCCTGACCGGGACGCTCGCGCTCGGGTTCGCCCACCCGAACACGGTGTTCAGCCTCGCCGTGCTCGCCGTGTTCCCGTTGCTGTGGGCCCTCGCACGGCTGATCCGGCACCGGATGCTCACCCGGCGCTTCTGGCAGCCGCTGCTGGGGCTGGTCTGCACCGTCGGCGGGCTCGCGCTGGTGGGCTGGCTGATGGTGGCGTCGCCGCTGCTCGCCGGCGTGCGGAGCTTCGACTGGCCGGCGTTCACGAGCACGCCGTCGGCGATCACCGAGGTACTGCTGCTCGGGACGAACAACCGGCCCGCGCTCTGGGTGCTGGCCGCGATGGTGCTCGTCGGGGCGGTGGCATCCTTCCGGCGGGTCACGACGTCGTGGCTGGTCCCGGCGCACGCGGCGTCGGGCCTGCTGTACGTGCTCGCCGCGTCCCGGGAGGACGCGCTCACCGCCGGGCTGACCGGTGCCTGGTACAACGACTCGTTCCGGCTGGCCGCGATGCTGCCGGTCACCGGGGTGCCGCTCGCGGTACTCGGGGTCGTCACCGTCGCGGGGCTCCTGCACCGGGCGCTGCTGACCTCGCGCCTGCCCGCCGGGCACCCGGTGCGCCGTCGCGGGGCCCCGGCCCTCCTCACGACCGGGATCGCCGCGCTCGTGCTGCTCGGCTCCGGGGGCCTGTCCACCTCGCTGCACTCGTCGGTACTGGCCGGGACCTACCAGCTGTCCGCGGACGTACTGCTCGAACCGGGACAGCGTGAGTTCCTGGAACGGGTGGGGACGCTCGTCCCGCCCGGTTCGGTGGTCGCCGCCGACCCGTTCACCGGGAACTCGCTGCTGTATCCGCTGACCGGCCGCGAGGTCCTGTTCCCGCACCTCATCGGCAGCTGGACGCCGGAGCAGACCGTCGTCGCCACCCGGCTGCGCAACGCCGCGGACGACCCGGAGGTGTGCGCGGCCGCCGCGGCGACCCGCGTCGAGTACGTCCTCACCGGTCCGATCACGTTCTGGCCGTGGCACGGGGGTGCGCGCTGGTACCCGGGCCTGCACGACATCGCACCGGTGCCCGGGTTCGAGCTCGTCGCCACCGGCGGGGAGACGGCGTTGTGGCGCCTGACCGCCTGCGACGAACCACCGCCGGTCGATGCGGTCCCGCCGGTGGCCGGGGGTCCGGTGGAGCCGGTTCCGATGCCCTCGCCGTGACCCTCGTACGGTAGGTCCCCCTGATCGCCCGAACGGAGAGCGCCCCCGACGTGGACCCGACCGAGCACACCGACCTCCCCGAGTACGAGCGCTCGCTGCGCATGGTCGAACGCCGCCGACTCGCCACCGGCTTCGCGAAGCAGATCGCGATCACCACGGCGCCGTTCCTGGATCGTCCGTTCGCCGACTGTCGGGTGGTCGACATCGGGTGCGGCTACGGCTACACCGCGCTGGAGCTGGCCGGCATGTGCCGTGAGGTGGTCGGCATCGAGCCGAACGCCGCCCTGGCCACCGAGGCGAACGCTCTCGCCCAGGAAGGCGGCGCGGACAACTTCACCTTCCGCGTGCAGGGCATCGGCGAATTCGGCCACGGCCCGGACTCGGGCGCGTTCGACGTCGCCGTCCTCGACAACGTCCTCGAGCACCTCGACGACCAGCCGGACGCGCTGGAGCGCATCGCGTCCTGCCTGCGCCCGGGCGGGGTCGCCTACATCCTGGTGCCGAACCGCTGGTGGCCGATCGAGGCGCACTACTCGCTGCCGTTCCTGGCGTGGCTGCCGCTGCCGCTGGCCAACCGCTACCTGCGGCGCTCCGGCCGCGGCAACGACTACACCGACGCCAGCTACGCACCCAGCTACCTGCGGATGCGGAAGTTGCTCGCGCAGCGGCCCGAGCTGGAGGCGCATTTCACCGTCCCCGGCGACGTCAGCCTCGCCGAGGGCGGTGGGTCGACGCTGTACTCGGCCGGGGTGTCGGCGCTGCGCCGCTTCCCGGCGCTCTGGGCGATCTCCAAGGCGTTCCTGGTCGTCGCGGTGAAGAAGCCGGCCTGACGGGCGTGCCGGACGAGCAGTTGACCCGCCGGCTCCGCCCCCGGAGCGGGTCGGGGCAGCCGTGGGACCGCACCGGTGCCCGCGCGGAGCCCGGTCCCGGTCCCGATCCGGGTCCGGGTCCGGATCCGGGTCCGCGCCCGGATCCGCGCCGGCGGCTCGCCGCGGTGGCGGACCTGACCCTGGGGCCGGTCGTCGCCGTACTCGTGGTCGTGCTCGTGACGGCAGTCGTCGACCGGCTCCCGATCCCGGCGGCGTCGAACGTCGGTCTGGCCCTCACCGCGTCCGGCGGCGCGGTCGTCGCGGCCGTCCTGATCGCGGCGGCCTGGACCGCGCGGCCGGTCGTCGCCGTCCCGCTGGCCTGGGCGGGGCTGGCCGCGGTCCCGGCGCTGCCGCTGGCGCTGTTCCTGGCGAACACGCCGCACTACCTGTTCGGGATCTCCGGCGACCAGCAGTTCCGGGTGCAGTTCCTGACCCGGTTCGCCGACTCCGCCCGGCTCGCCGACTTCGCCTACGCCGACCTGCCGCCGTACTACCCGACCGCCTGGTTCTGGGTCGGTGGCCGAGCCGCGGCGCTGCTCGGCGTGGACGCGTGGGCGTTCCACAAGGCGTTCGCGATCGCGACCCTGGCCGTGACCGCGGTGCTCTGTTACGCCCTGTGGGCACTGGTCACCACCCGCCGGCGGGCGCTCGGCGCGGCCGTCGCCACGTCGCTGGCCGGCCTCGCGACGCTCGCCGCCTACACCCCGTACTCGTGGCTGACGGGGGCGCTGGTGCCGCCACTGGCCGTGCTGGGGCTGCGCCTGGTCCGCCGGCGCAGCGGCGGCGCGTGGGTGCGCACCGCGGTGCTGGTCGGCCTGGTGCTCGGCCTGGCCGCGGTCACGCACACCCAGATCCTGGTGTTCGCCGGCTTCGTACTGACCGTGCTGGCGGTCGACGGGCTGGTGAGCCGGCGGGCCCGCTGGGGGACGCTGCTGGTGACCGTCGGGGTCGTGATCGTCGCGGCGCTGCCGCTGACGCTGACGCACTGGCTGCCGTACCTGCTCGCGTCCGCCGGTGAACCGACCTACAGCGCGGGCCAGCACTTCCTCGCCGAGGCGGGTTCCCGCTGGCCGCTGCCGATGCTGGAGCCGACCGCACTCGGGGCGCTGTGCCTGGCCGGGACGGTGTGGATCGTGGTCCGGTCCGGCCGCTCGACCGTGGCCCGCGGGCTCGCGGTGACCGTGGCCTGCGGGTACGCCTGGTACCTGCTGTCGACGCTGGCGCTGGCAGCCGGGACGACCCTGCTGGCGTTCCGGATCGAGCCGATCATCACCGCGGCGCTCGCCTGCGGGGCGGTGGGCGCCGCGGCCGACGTCCGGGCGTGGGTCCGGGCGTGGGTCCGGGCGAACGGTGCCGCCCGGCCGGCCGCGGCCGTCGTCACCGTGCTCGCCGCGACCGCCGTCGTCGCGCAGGTCCAGACCGTCCCGGAGACGTACGAGTGGGCGGGCACCGCGCAGGACTACCGACCCGACGGGACGAAGCCCGACGGCTCCCGCAGCCCCGACGACGCGAACGCCTGGCTCGGCGAGCTGCGCACCACGATCGACGGGCTGACCGGCCGCCCGCCACGGGAGGTCGTCGTCGCGAGCGCGAACCACGCGCTCCTGACCTACAACCCCTACTTCTCGTTCCAGGCCTCGTCGGCGCAGTACGCGAACCCGCTCGCGAACTACCCGGCCCGCACCGACGAGATCCGCCGGTGGACGACGGCCGCCGGCCCCGTCCAGCTGCTCGGCGCCCTGGACCGGAGCCCGGCGCGGGCCCCCTCGGTGTTCGTGTTCACCCGGACCTCGGGCGGCGGACTGCAGCTCCCGACCACCGAGGACCGGTTCCCGGACCCCCGCTCGGCCGCGCCGCCGGCGACGTTCGCACCACAGCTGTTCGACGACCCCGCCTGGCAGCGGCGCGACGTCGGCCCCTACGCCGTGCTGGTCCGAGCCGATGTCGCGCCGGTGCCCTGAGCTTCCTCGGGGGCCGGCCGTCGCCGTCATGCCGCGTCCGCGAGGCGTGGTTGTGCTCGTGGTCGTTGCATCGGGTCGATCCAGCGGGGCGGGACGAATTCGGGGAGTCCGTCGCGGATCCGCACCAGCCATGCCGAGTGGTGCAGCAGCCGGTGGTGCACCCGGCACAGCATCACGCAGTTCTGCAGTGAGGTTTCGCCGTCGGTCTCCCACGGGATGATGTGGTGGACCTCGCACCAGGACGGGGGCCGGTTGCAGCCCGGGTGCGCGCAGCCGCGGTCGCGGGCGGTGACCGCCCGGCGTAGCCCGTCGGGGATGGTGCGCTTGATCCGGCCGACATCGAGGGGCTGACCCCGGCCGTTCATCACGATCGGCACGACACCGGCGTCACAGGCCAGCATCCGCAGGGTCTCGGGGGTGACCTGGCCACCGAAGTCCAGCACCGCGGCGCGGGCGCGGCGCTGCAGATCGTCCAGGGTGACCAGGACACTGATGACCGGGCGGCGGCCACCGGTCTCGGGCAGGTCACCGTGGTCGAGGGCCTGGGCGCAGAGCTCGGACAAAGCTTCGGCCTGACGTTCCTCGGGGCGGCGTTCGTCGAGGTTGTCGCGGGGCGCGGACAGCGCGTCGACGGCGGTAGCGATCGCGTCGAACTGGGCGGCGTCGTCGTAGCGGCCCTGGATCCGGCCGCCCGATCCGTTGCGGTTGGCCACCACCTTCAGGGTGTTGATCTGTGGTGGTGGGGTGTCGTCGGGTGCCGGCCCGTCTTCGTCGAGGGCCTCGATCAGCCGGGTCGCCCAGGTGTGCAGCTCGCCGGGGTTGTAGACGCAGGCGTGTTCGGCGATCTCGGTCTCGGCCAGGGCGAGGCGGTCGGGGTCGATGCGGCGGGCGGCGTGGCTGCCGAGCACGGTGGCGATGACGTCGACGTGGCGCAGCCCGATCCGGCCGTCGGCGAAACGCTCGGCCGTGGCCGGCAGCACAGCAGGTTGCGGAGTGCCGTCGAGCGCGGTGCGGGGATGGACCTGTTCGGCGGCCCGGGTGCGGCGGCGCGCGTCGGCACGGTCGAAGTTGAGCAGGTCGGCCAGGGCGAGGGCGGGGTTGCGGTAGCCGCGCTCGGTGAAGGTGCCGCGCCGGTCCAGGGTGGCGATGGTGGACACGGTGATCCGGTCCAGGCGCCGGGTCATGCCCTCGCACAGGGTCAGTACCGAGAGCAGTTCGTCGCCCTCGGCGGCCGGGCCGGTGGCGTCGTCCAGCGCGGCGACCGCCTCGGTGAGCAGGCGGTGCGCGGCGGTGAGCCGGTCGCTGGACATGCACCCATCCTAGTCGAACACATGTTTGATCGACTGTTCGTCGTCGCAGGTCGGCGACCGTCCGGCGCTGCTGTTCGGCGGCTCCGGGGTGCGCCGACGCGCTGCGGGGTGCGGCGTCGCGAGCCCGAGCAGATGCGCCGGACCACCGCCCCGATCAGGTCGTCGGCCGGTCGCTCCCGGCGAAACGCAGGCTCAGACCTGCACCACGGTGACGACGTTGCCGTCCGGGTCGCGGAGCATGAACAGCGTCGGCGCACCCGGCGTCTCGTCCTCGTCGAGCGGGTCGAGGTCGATCCCGCCGATCGCGGCCAGCCGGGCGTGCTCGGCGGCGACGTCCGGGGTCTCGACACCGATGGCGCTGCCGCCCGGTTCACCGAACATCGGCGGGTTCAGCGCGATCCGGGTGGCCGAGCCGGGCGGGGCGATCTCCAGCCAGCGGTGCTCGCCGTTCTCGCCGAACCGGGCGTCGGCGCGGACCTCGAAGCCGAGCTTGCCCGTGTAGAACTCCAGGGCCGCGTCCGGGTCGGCGACGGTGAACATGACGACGCCGATGTTGTTCACCGTCGTCGGGGCATGGGTGTGGGTGCTCATGTCGGGTAGGACCGCGGTGCCGGGCGGAAGTCATCGGTGCGCGAGAATCCCGGCCATGCTGACCGTGCCCCGCCGGGCCGACACGCCTCGGAGCGAGGACCCGGAGCTCGAGGACCGGGAGCCGACCCGCCGGCGCCGCACCGTGCTGCTCGTCGCCGCGCTGGCCGCCCTCGCCGCGGGGGTCTGGGCGTGCTGGTCGGTCACCGTGGACGACGCCTACATCACCTACCGGTACAGCGCGAACCTCGCGCACGGCTTCGGCCCCACCTGGAATCCGGGCCAGGATCCGGTGGAGGGGTTCACGAACTTCACCTGGATGCTGTGGCACGCGCCCTGGGTGTGGCTGGGCGTGCCGCTGCCGGTGGTCTCCAAGCTGACCGCGGCGGCGTGCGCGGCGGTGATCGTCTGGGTCCTGGTGACCGAGCCGCGCACCCGCTCCGGCGCGGTCGTCGCGGCCGGGAGCTTCGTGCTGTTCCTGCCGACCTGGGTGCACGTCGACTCCGGTCTGGAGACGGCCCCGTTCGCGCTGGTCGTGCTGCGTGCCGTGGTGCTCGCCGCCCGGCTGCTGAGCGACCGGTCCGCGGCCGTGCGGTCCTGGGAGATTCCGGCGCTGCTGCTGCTCGCCGGGACGCTGCGTCCGGACGGCGTGCTCGGCGTCGCGCCCGCCCTGCTGGTCCTGCTGTGGGTCCGGCGGCGGGACCGGGCGGTCTGGCTGTGGACGGCCGCCGCGGGCGTCGTGGGTGTCGGTTACCTGGCCGGGCGGTGGGCCTACTACGGGCACCTGCTGCCGAACACGTTCTACGTGAAGGTCGGTGTGGAGGCCGCCACCGACGGCCGCTGGATCCAGCTGACCGCGGCGACCCTGCTGCCGTTGCTGGCGTTCGCCGTCGCGGCCCTGTTCCGGGCCCGAACCGCGGCACCGGCGGCGCTGGTCCTGGCGAGCTGTACCGCGCTGTGGATCATCCCGGCGCTGTCCGCCCCGGCGATGGACTACCTGTCCCGGTTCGCCTGGCACGGTTTCCCGCTGCTCTGCCTCGCCGCGGCCTGGGCGCTGGACACCGTCGAGCTGCGCCGGGTGGCCGCCGCGGCCGCCGGTGTCGGAGTGGTGTGGACGGCCGCCGCCGGGTTCCTCGCCCCGGACGCCCGCACCCTCGTCCACTACGGCGACGACCTGCGTCGCGCGCACATCGCGATCGGGCTCGCACTGGCCGACACCGATCTGCCCGCCGACCGCCGCACGGTCGCCGTCTCCGACGCCGGCGCAATTCCCTACTTCTCGGGCTGGACCGCCACCGACTACATCGGACTCAACGACGAGCGGATCGCGCACGGTGCGAGCCCGACCGAGGTGCTGCTGGCCGACGACCCGGCCGTCCTCGTGGTCACCAGCAGCTCGCCCGAGCCGCCGTCGGCGTCGTGGCGCACGGACCTGCCGCGTGTGCTGGGTGACCGGGAGCTGGTCGGGGTCGCACAGATGCGGCCGGAGTACTTCCAGCTGGTGTTCGCGAAGCCGGACGTCGCGGGTGAGGTGCGTGCCTCGCTGGACCGGCGCCTGGCCGAGGCCCGCGAGGTGACCGACACCCGGCTGGACCCGGGGTACACGCGCTGGGTGGAGCGTCTGTTCGGCACGAGCTGATCACCGCTCGATGAGGTGACTCCCGAGCACCCGCAGCACCGGGAGATCGCCGCGCAGCGCCGCGGCCGGCATCTGGACGGCGGCGTTCAGCCGGGACGAGACGTGGGCGCGCGCCGCACGCGCGGCACGGTGCCAGCCCCGGGCCGTCATCCGCTCGGCCTCGGCCGCGAAGAAGCGCTTCTCCTCCGCGAACCGGTTCCCGGCAGCAGCCCCGGAGCCCGAGTCGCTGGTGCGGTGGCGCCGGTAGCGGAAACACACGTGGTCGTCGACGACCAGCGACCCGCCCTCGGCGATCACCTGCAGCGGCAGGGCCAGGTCGAACACGTCGGCGGACTCCGGCATCGTCACCGCGCGGACCGCCGAGGTTCGCCAGCACAGCGACGGGTTGTAGAGCCAGTTGCCGCGCAGCAGGCCGGCCGCGACGTCCTCGCCCGCCACCTCGCGCGGCCCCGAGCCGGAGGGCGACAGCACCGACTTCACCCGGTCCGCGAGCGGGCGGACCGCCTGGTCCCGGTCGTCCATCACCGACACCCCGGGTTGGACGAAGGCTGCGGACGGCCAGCGGGCGTGCAGGGCCGTCACCGTGTCGAGGTAGTGCGGCAGCATCAGGTCGTCGGCGCCCATCATCACGAAGAACTCGAGCTCCACGTGGTCGATGCAGAACCGGTTGTTGCCCTGCGCGCCGAGACGCTGCGGGTTGCGGCGGTAGCGGATCCGGTCGTCGTCGAGCCGGTCGAACCACGGGCCGATCGTGTCGTCGGGGTACCCGTCGTCGACGACGGTGAGCCGCCAGTCGGCGCGATCCTGCCGTTGCACGCTGCGCACCGCCCGGCGGAGCAGGTAGGGGTCCCCGAAGAACGGCAACATGATGTCGATGGTCGGGGAGGGTGCGGCCACGCCCCGACCGTAGCGACCGGGTGGATCGATACGATCGCCCGGCCTCGTCAGCAGCGGATCCGGAGCGTACGTGGACATCCAGAACCACTACTACGGCCACTCGGCCGTCCTGGCCGCCTACGCGGGCCTGCCCCGCCCGCGGCACATCGCGGGCCTGCTGCAGCACGGCTGGACGGCGATCTCCCCGGTCGCGGCGCACTTCGCGGACTTCCCGAAGGTCGGCACCGACCCACGGCAGCGACGTCTGCTGGTCTGGTCGCACGGCTGCCGCGGCTGGTCCCCGGCCGACGAGGACCGCGCGACCACCCCGGTCGGCGCGCCCGTCCTCTACCTGGAGCGGCTCTTGCGGTCCCAGGGCTGGTCCCGGTCGGACCGGCTCGGGCCGGTGTACATCCCGTTCCACGGCACCCGGCTCGTCCGGGTCACCGGCGCGCACGCCGACCTCGCCCGCCAGGTCGCGAAGGTCGACGGCCCCTCGACGGTGTGCCTGCACCACGAGGACATGACCGACCCGGAGATCGCGACGGCCTGGGCGGACGCCGGGCACACCCTGGTCACCGCCGGACGCCGGGACGACCCGCACTTCCTGCTGCGGATCATGCACCTGATCGGCAACGCGAGCCGGGTCTCGTCGAACCGGCTGTCCACCGCGGTGCTGTACGCGGCCGCGGTCGGTGCCCCGGCCGCCGTCTGGGGTGACCCGCTGACGTTCGGGGCGCAGTCGTCCTCGGCGCTGGAGGAGCTGCGCGCGACCTGGCCGGAGTTCCACACCGCCGATCCGGATGACGGGTCCCGGCCCCACGACGGCGCGGCCGAGGCCGACACCGCGGCCACCGCGCTGGCGCGTCGCGAGCTCGGCGCGGACCACCTGCTGGAGCCCTCCGCGCTGCGGGAGGCTCTCGGCTGGGGCCGCGCGCCGAGCATCGGGCCGGCGGTGCAGTACTACGCGGCGTCCCCGCTGGCCAAGGCGGCGATGGTGCTCGGGCTGACGAAGCGCTCCGAGGCCGCCACCCAGGCGATGTCGGCGGGCAGCTTCAGCCCGATGCTGTGGCTGCGCAACCCGCTGGCCGCCCTGCCCCGCCCGCTGCCCCGGGGCCTGCCCGCCCCGGTCACGACCGAGGAGGCGCTGCGGGCGTCAGCGCCGGAAGATGCGCCGCACCATCCACAGCAGGGCGATGCCCAGTAGCGCGGCGAGCCCGAACCTCACCGACAGCCACAGCACGCCCTCCGCGGGCAGGAGGACCGACCCGCCGCAGATCACGAAGCCCGCGGCGATCGGCCCGAGCAGCACGGGCTCGCGCCAGCGGGTCTCCGACACCCGGCGGCGCAGCAGCGAGGTCCCCACCGCGAGGAACACGTAGATCAGCGGGAAGCCCACGGCAACGGCCGTCAGCGATCCCGTCTGTGCGAGCCCGACCGCTGCGCCCAGGCCGACGACCAGGCTGATCGGGCTCGCGACGGCCAGCCCGCCGCTGCGCCCGGACGCGAACACCAGGTGCACGTTCGCCAGGTACGCCACCGAGATCACGGCGCCGATCGAGGTCACCGCGGCGACCGGGACCAGCTCGGCAGGCTCGAACTCGGCCGGGGCCAGGATCCGCAGCAGGAACGGGGCCAGCAGCGCGACACCGCCGGCCAGCGCGGCGGTCACCGCGGCGACGTCGCGGGAGGTCCGTTCCAGCGCCGCGCCGCGCGCCGACGGCTCGGTCCGGTAGACGACCGGCGCCCAGGCGTTGTTCAGCGCGGAGACGATCATCGCGGGGGCCGAACCGAGGAGCAGGGCGACCTGCATCCGACCGCCGTCGTCGACCCCGAAGTACCGGGTCACGATCAGCACCAGCGCGTTCTGCACGAGCAGCAGCGCGACGAGGTGGGGCACCGCGGGCAGACCGACCTTGAGCGCCTTCGGGAGATCACCGCGCTCGGTCCGCGGCCATCCCCCGCGCAGCGCCAGGACGATCCCGGCGAGGCCCGCGACGAGGTAGCCGACGAGCAGGCCGAACAGGTAGTCGTCGGCGTCACTGGTCCGCCACAGCACCAGGGCCAGCCCGATGATCGGGCCGCCCAGAGTGGCGACCGCGGACATGATCACGAACGGCACCGGCCGGTCCTGCACCCGCAGGAACGCCTGCGCGTTCAGGACCGCGACGAACCCGGCGGCGGCCAGCGCGGCGAACGCGAGCCCGTCCTGCCACGGCACCGAGAGCACCGGTCCGCTCCACAGCGGACCGGCGAGCATGGCGGCGACGACCAGCACAGTGGACAGCGCGCTGCCCTGCAGGACCAGCGCGCGGGCACCGGCCTCCCCGGACCGTTCGAGGACCCCGTGCCGGGTGATCGACGACGCCAGGCCGAGCCCGGCGACCATCGCCCCGACCTGAACGAGGATCAGCCCGATCGCGACGACGCCGTACTCCTCGCGCCCGAGCACCCGCGTGACGATCGGGGTGACCAGCACGTTCGCCATGATCGGTGCGACGCTGCCGAGCGTGTAGAGCGAGCCGCGGCCGAGGACGTCGCGGCTCGCGTTCCCGGCCGCCCCCGGATCGGCCACCCGGCTCACACCGAGTGCCCGAAGAACTCCCGCACCAGGCCCGCGACCCGGTCCACATCGGAATCGGTGAGGTCGGGGAACAACGGCAGCGAGATCTGCTGGGCGTAGTAGGTCTCGGCGTTCGGGCACATCCCCCGGCGGTAGCCGAGGTCGGCGAACACCGGGTGCCAGTAGGCGGGGACGTAGTTGACCTGCACCCCGACACCGCGCTCGCGCAGGAACTCGAACAGTTCCCGGCGACGGCCGTCGAGCACCCGCAGCGGGTAGAGGTGCCAGGCCGGGTCGGCGCCGTCGCGGGTCGACGGCGTGCGGACCTCGGCGACGCCGGCGAGCGCTGCGTCGTAGCGGGCGTGGATCTCCGTGCGCCGGTCCTTGAACGCCGCCAGACGCGTGAGCTGCGACGATCCGAGCGCGGCGAGCAGGTCGGGCAGCCGGTAGTTCAGCCCGAACGCGTGCACCTCCTGGTGCCACGGCCCCTCGTCCGGGAACCGCTGGGCCGCCTTGTCCCGGACGAGCCCGTGGTTACGGAACGACCGCGCGCCGGCGACCAGCTCCTCGGCCGGCGACACGACGGCGCCGCCCTCGGCCGTCGTGAAGTTCTTCGTCGGGAAGAAGCTCAACGTCGTCAGGTCGGCGAGATCACCCACCGGGCGGCCGTGCCAGGTTCCGCCGACCGAGTGTGCGGCGTCCTCGAGCAGCAGGGCTCCGGCCTCGTGGGCCAGCGCGCGCAGCGGCTCGGCGTCGATCGGGTGACCGGCGTAGTCCACACCGGACACGACGGTGGTGTTCGGGGTGAGCGCGGTCTTCGCGGCGTCCGGGTCGAGGTTGCCGGTGTCCTCGCTGACGTCGGCGAAGATCACCCGTGCCCCGAGCAGGGCCGCTGCCGACGCCGTCGCGACGAACGTGAGCGGTGCGACGACGACGTCCTGGCCCGGCCCGACGCCGGCCGCCGCGTAGGCGACGTGCAGCGCCGCGGTACCGCTCGTGACCGCCACCGCGGGGTTCCCGCAGACGGCTGCGAGATCGTCCTCGAACCGGGTCACCGCGGGCCCGGTGGTCAGCCAGTCCGTGCCGAGCACCGCCGTGACCGCCTCGACGTCCTCCTGCGAGATCGACTGCCGGCCGTACGGGAGCATCAGTCGAGCGCCTCGACCATCTCGCGCAGCTGCGCCGGCGAGAGCCACAGGTCGTTCGTGTCCGAGCGGTACGCCTGCCCGTCCGGGACCGGCTCGCCGTCGCTCGGGGTGGTGTAGCCCCATCCGGCGATGTACGGCTCGACGACATAGCGGTCGGCCAGCTTGCGGGTCCGCCGCGAGTCGTCCGCGGCGATCATCTCCTCGTGCAGCTTCTCGCCCGGCCGGATCCCGATCTCGTGGGTCGCGGCGCCGGGCGCGATGGCCTCGGCCAGGTCGGTCATCCGCATCGACGGGATCCGCGGCACGTAGAGCTCGCCGCCCTGCATCCGGTCGAACGAGTCGATCACGAACTGCACCGCGTCCGGCAGCGTGATCCAGAACCGGGTCATCCGCTTGTCGGTGATCGGCAGCGAGGCACCCTCGGCGGCCAGCTTCTTGAACAGCGGGACGACCGATCCGCGGCTGCCGAGCACGTTGCCGTAGCGGACCACGGAGAACCGGGTCTCGTAGGCGGCCGCGTAGTGGTTCGCCGAGACGAACAGCCGGTCCGCGCACAGCTTGGTGGCGCCGTAGAGGTTGATCGGCGACGACGCCTTGTCCGTCGACAGCGCGACGACCTTCTTCACGCCGGCGTCGATCGCGGCCTCGACGACGTTCTGCGAGCCCTCGACGTTCGTCCGGATGAACTCGAACGGGTTGTACTCGGCGGTGTCGACCTGCTTGAGCGCGGCGGCGTGCACCACGTAGTCGACGCCGTGCATGGCGCGGCGCAGTCGCGGCTGGTCGCGGACGTCACCGAGGAACCAGCGCAGCCGCGGGTCGTCCCCGAACAGGGACCGGCACTCGTACTGCTTCAGTTCGTCCCGGGAGAGAATGACCAGCCGACGGGGGTCATAGCGGTCCAGCAGGGCGCGCACGAACGCCTTGCCGAAGGACCCCGTCCCGCCCGTGACCAGGACCGACGAGCCCTTGAGTACCGACATCACGCCTCCACATCCACGAGATTTCTCCCGCCCGGCATGATGTCACGCGCCCCACCGGACGAATCGAAGCAGGTAGCGAGCAGGTGCGGATCAACGCGGTCGTTCAGGCGCGGACGGGCTCGACCCGGCTGCCCGGGAAGGTGCTCCGGGAGCTCGGTGGGCGCCCCGTCCTGGACCGGGTCGTGGACGCGGCGCGCACGGCGCCCGGGATCGACGAGGTGCTGGTCGCGACGTCGACGGCCCCCGGGGACGACGCCGTCGCCGACCGCGCCGCACAGCTCGGTGTGGCGGTGGTGCGCGGCTCCGAGGACGACGTGCTCGCCCGCTTCGTCCAGGCCACCGACGAGCACCCGTGCGACGCCGTGGTGCGACTCACGGCCGACTGCCCGCTGCTGGATCCCGACCTGGTCGGCCTCGTCGCCGCGACCTGGCGAAACGCGCCGGAACACGACTACGTGGCGACGACCCTGGTGCGCACGCTGCCCCGCGGTCTGGACGTCGAGCTCGCGCGGAGCGACGCCCTGCGGACGCTGGCCGGGACCGCTACCGGGTACGACCGGACCCACGTGACCTCCGGGCTCTACGGCGACCCGGACCGGTTCCGCTGCCTGGGCATCGTCGTCGCACCGGCCGCGGACGACCTGCGCGTCACCCTGGACACCCCGGACGACCTGCACGCGCTGGACGGCCTGGTCGAAGCGCTCGGCGAGCGCACCGGCTGGCGGTCGGTGGTGTCGGTGCTGCGGGCCCGGCCGGATCTCGTCGCGCGGAACGCCCACGTCCGCCAGAAGTCGCTGGCAGAGGGCTGATCGGGTGCGGTTACTGCTGCGCTGCGACGCCGGTCCGTCGACCGGGGTCGGGCACGCCGTCCGGTGCGCCGCCGTCGCCGAGGCGGCGCGCTCGGCCGGTCACGAGGTGTTCTGGTCCGGACGGCTCGACGGCCTGGACTGGCTCTGGGCCGGTCTGGTCGACCGGGACCCGGCCGCCGAGGCAGGGCCGCCGGGCACGCTGCTCCCCCCGGCCGCCTCGGCGGAGACCCTCGTGGCGCTGTGCCGCGAACACCGGATCGACGCGGTACACGTCGACCACTACCTGCTCGGCGACGACCTGCGCCCCGCGCTGAACGCGGCCGGCGTCGTGCTGTCCACGGTCGAGGACTTCGCGACCGGCCGACGCCCCGGGAACCTGGTGATCGACCCCAACCTCGGCGCGGCGGACCACCCACGCCCCGACGACGGCTCGGCGGTCCTGCTCCGCGGCCCCGGCTACGCCCCGCTGCGCACGGCGGCCCGGCGGGCCCGCAGGCTCCGGTCGATCCGCGATTCCGGCGGCTCGCTCCCCCCTGCCCCGCCGGACGCCGGACGGGACGCCCCCGGTGACTCCGGCCCGCCCCGGGTCCTGGTCGTCATGGGCGGCACCGACGCCGCCGGCCTGCTGCCCCTCGTCGTCGCCGCGCTGGACGCGGCCGGCGCCCCGGCCGAGGTGGACGTCGTCGTCCCGGCCGGTCGGGACGTGCCGCTGCCCGCCGGCGGCCCGGCACGGTTCCGGGCGATCGCGCCGCTCCCCGATCTCCCGGCCGCGATGGTCGGGGCCGACCTGGTGGTCAGCGCCGCCGGGACCACCGTGTGGGAACTGTGCTGCGTCGGGGTCCCGATGGCACTGGTCCGGGCCGCGGACAACCAGGCCGAGGGGTATCGGACGGTCGTCGCCGCCGGTGCCGCGGCCGGACTGGGCGGTGTCGACGACCTCGCTCCGCCGGAACCCGCGGCCGCGGTGCTGCGCGCGCTGCTCACCGACCCGGCACGCCGGGACGCACTCGCCGCGCGGGCCCGGACGGTGGTCGACGGTGAGGGCGCGAACCGCATCGTGGCCGCGATCACGAGCGCCGTGGGGTTGCTCCGGGAGGCGGCCCTGCACGCCCGCCCGGCGGTCCTCGACGACGCCGAGATGCTCCTGACCTGGCGCAATGACCCGGAGACCCGGCGCTGGTCCCGCTCGACCGCCGAGATCGACCTCGACGCCCACCGCCGCTGGCTCGCCGGCTCCCTCGACCGCGACGACCGCCTGCTCATCGTCGTCTCCGACGCCGCGGGCCCCGTCGGCACCGTCCGCTGGGACCACGAGTGCAGCGGCTGGGAGGTCTCGATCACCGTCTCGCCGCAGCGGCGCGGCAGCGGGCTCGCGGTGCCGCTGCTGCGGGCCGGCGAGGAGGCGCTGCGAGCCCGGACCGGCGCCAGGACCCCGGTGACCGCCGTCGTACACGCCGACAACGCGGCGTCGGCCCGGCTCTTCGCCCGCGCCGGCTACGCCGACGACGACACCGGGCCGGACGACGAGGGCTTCCGCACGCTGCGCCGGACACTGTGAGTACTGCGCCGCTACCGAAGTGACTCGAGCTCGACGCCTCTGGCGACCTCGACGCTGTAGCGCGCGGCATCGCCGGTCACCAGCGGCCATCCGCGGTCGGAGGCACAGAGCAACGCGTGCGCGTCGAGTGGGTCGCCACCCCACGTTCCGACAGCCCTTGCCCGGGCTGCGGTGAGATCGTCGACAACCGTCACCGGCAGCTGCAGCAACACGTCGAGCACGAGGTGGTCCTTCTCCTCCAGCTGCGTCCACGCCGCGGCGACAGCGCTGGAGGGCACGACGAGGACGAGTCCCTCCTCCACCGCGGTCCACACCAGGGCCTCCGCATAGACCGAGGCGCGGGAAGCGAAGGCGACCAGTGCGGCGGCGTCGAGGATCCGGCCCCCGATCACGCCGATGCAGGTCTCGGCGCCAGCCCGAGGTCATGTCGTACGGCGTCAAGAGCGTCCCGGGGTGGCCGGCGACCCATGACGCGCTCCAGCTCGGCGAGTCCGCGTACCCGGTCGAGCCGGCTCTGCAGCGCGCCGGCGACGAAGGCGGACAAGCTCGCGGCCTGGCCTGCCTCGACTGCTTCCCGGGCATCGTGGAGCAACTCCGGCGGCAGGCTGACCGTGACCCGCTCAGCATTCATACTCTCAGCATAGGATCGTCATACTCTGCTGCTCAAGTCGAACCCGCGACCGTCCGTGGTGACGGAACACGGTCTCGCGAAGGAGGGCCGGCCATCCGGCATGGTGATGCCACCCGCAGGTGGTGCGTCTGGCACGCCACGGTGACCTAACCTTCGCGCGTGTCCGGATCCCGCTCCACGCTGCCCGCCGCCTCCCTGGCGCGAGTCGTGGTGTTCGCCGCCTTCATCGCCGTGCTCGGTCTGTTCCCCGGGATCGGGGGTGTCGCGGGCGTCCCGATCGTCGTCCAGAACGTCGGGCCGATCCTGGCCGGGGCGATCCTCGGCTGGAAACTGGGCACCGCGTCGGTGGCGCTGCTACTGGGGCTGACGGCGATCGGGCTCCCGCTGCTGTCCGGTGGGCGCGGCGGGCTGGCACCGTTCGTCGGGCCGAGCGCCGGTTTCGTGTTCGGCTGGCTGCTGTCCGCGCTGGTCACCGGTCTGATCGTGCAACGGGCCCGCAAGCGGACGCTGCCGATCCTGCTCCTCGCATGCTTCGCCGGGCTGCTCGCGGACTACCTGATCGGCATCCCGGTGCTCGGGGCGTACGTCGGGGACCTCGGTGCCGGCCTGGTGCAGTCACTGGTGTTCGTCCCCGGCGACGTGGTCAAGGTGGTGCTGGCCGCAGTGATCGCGGGTCTCGTGCACCGTGCGCTGCCCGACCTGCTTCCCGCACCTGCGTCCGGGTCCCGGGGCCGGTGAGGGGGGCGCGCTCCCGGACGGCACCTCCGCACGGCCCGGAGCCCGTCGAGGTGGCGTGCGGCGGCTCGGTGCTCGCCGGGCCGGGTCCCACCGACGATGCGCCGATCGTCTCCGCCCTCCGGCTGCCCCGGGCGCCGGGCGCCGAGGTCATCGTCGCGGAGGAACGCCTCCGCGCGAGCGGGGCCCGGGCCACGGATCGGGTCGTGCTGGATGCACCGGCCCGCTCCCGCTGGGACGTTCTCCCGTATCTGCTCGCCGCCGACCGGATCGGTGCCGCATCGCTGGTGGCCGACCCGAGCTGGTCGGGGCGGGAACGGTACGCCGTGCTCGCCGACGCCGCGCCCCGGCTGGTCGTCCGGGTCGACTCCGCCGGCCACCCCGTCACCGCCGTCCCCGGCCGCGGACCAGGCACGACCGCTCCTGAACTGCCCGGGACCGAATCGACGTCGGCCCGCGCCGCGTTCCTCCTCCCGACCACCTCCGGCAGTACCGGCGCCCCGACGGTCCTCGCCCGCACCCGGCGTTCCTGGTGGCTCGGGTTCGACGCCCTCGGCCCGCTGCCCGGACCCGTCCTCGTGCCGGGGCCGCCGTCGTCGACGCTGTACCTGTTCGGCGCGCTGCACGCCCTGCACCACGGTCTCGGCCTCACCACCACCGACCGCTTCGACCCCGTCGACGCCCGCACCGCCGGCACGGTGCACCTGGTACCCCCGCTGCTGTCCGCGCTGCTCGACGACCGTGAGCACCACCCCGGGCACCCCGCGCCCCGGGTGATCGTGTGCGGCGGCGCGCACGTCACCGCGGCGGAGCGCGAGCGCTGTGCCCGGCTGCTGCCGGACACCGTGCTCCTCGAGTACTACGGCTCGGCGGAGCACTCCCTGATCGCGCTCCGGCGGAGCGACGTCGAAACACCGGGCGGCCGGTTGCACCCGGTCGGCGGCGTGCATTTGGAGCTGCACGACGGCGTGCTGTGGGTGGACAGCCCGCAGGCCGCCCTGGGCCGGATGCGCGACGGTGTCCTGGAACCGGCCGCGCCCGGCGCCTCCACCGTCGGGGACCGGGCCGAGCTCGGCGACGACGGGTCGCTGACCGTGCTGGGCCGCAGCTCGGCGACGATCTCCTCCGGTGGAGCGCTGGTCGCCGCCGAGGAGGTGGAGCAGGTGCTGCACGCGGTCCCCGGGGTCGCCGGCGTCGTCGTCGGCGGCAGCCCGCACCCGTCGCTGGGGATGCTGGTAACGGCCGTCGTCGAGCCGCGTCGAGGAGCCACGGTGTCCCGGCGGGACCTGCGGGCCGCCGCCCGGAACGCGCTGTCACCGGCGAAGCGGCCGCGACGTTGGCTGGTCACCGGTGCGCTCCCCCGGCTCGGTTCCGGCAAACCCGCCCGCGCCGCCGTCGCCGACGGGCTGCGCGACGGCACACTCGACGCCGCCCCGTTCGACGACACCCGAGTCCGGCCGCCGGCCACCGATGCCCCGGGCGGAGCAGCACATGATCACTGACCAGACCCCGGTCGTGATCGCCGCGTACCGCACCCCGATCGGTACCGCCGGCGGTGCACTGCGCGACCACACGGTCGACGCCCTCGCCGCGCCGGTGCTCGCCGTCCTCGCCCGGGAGATCGACACCGGCATCAGTGACGTGCTGCTCGGCAACGTCTTCGGCCCCGGCGGCAACCCCGCCCGGGTCGCCGCGCTGGCGGCCGGGCTCGGCGACACCGTCCCCGGACTGACCCTGGACCGCCAGTGCGCGAGCGGGCTCGCCGCGATCGTCACCGCGGCGACGGCGATCCGCGCCGGGGACGGCACCGGCTACCTCGCCGGGGGTGTCGAGTCGCCGTCCACCGCCCCGGACCGGACCCGGCCGGACGGCACCGTCTACACCCGCGCACCGTTCGCCCCGGCCGGGTGTCCCGACCCGGACATGGGCCTGGCCGCCGACGCGGTCGCCGCGCAGGCCGGCATCACCCGGGAACGCCACGACGCGTTCGCCGCACGCAGCCACGCCCGCGCCGTCGCCGCGCAGCGGGCCGGCCGGTTCGACGCCGAGATCGTCGAGGTCGCCGGCGTGACCCGCGACGAGCGGCCACGCGACCGGTTCACCCCCGAGCGCCTCGCCCGCTTCCGGCCGGCCTTCACCCCGGACGGGACCCACACCGCCGCCAACTCGTGCGGCGTCAACGACGGGGCCGCCGCCGTGTTGCTGGTGTCCGAGGCCCGCCGCCGGGAGCTCGGCGTACCCGGGCTCGCCCTGGAGGCTGCCGCCACGCGCGCCTGCGCCCCGGAGCTGCTCGGGCTGGGTGCGGTCCCCGCGATCGCCGCGGTCCAAGGGCCCCCGATGCCGGTGGCCACCCCGGACGCCGTCGAGTTCACCGAAGCGTTCGCCGGGCAGGTGCTCGCCTGCCTCGACGCGGCCGGGATCGACGAGGACCGGGCCGGCCCGGACGGCGGCGCGATCGCCCTCGGACACCCGTGGGGCGCGTCCGGGGCGGTACTGGTCGTCCGGCTGTTCCACCGGCTCGTCGTGCAGGGGCGCGGGACGACCGGCCTGGCCGCGCTGTCGTCGGGCGGCGGCCTCGGCGTCGCCACCCGCTGGAGGGTCATTCGATGATCGAGTTCGAGTCCGTCGGGCACCGCTACGGCGACCGCGTCGTCCTCGACGGGGTGAACCTCACCCTGCCCGAACGCCGGATCGCGCTGATCGGGGCCAACGGCTCGGGCAAGTCCACCCTGGCCCGGACCGTCAACGGCCTCGTCGCACCGACCGAGGGCACTGTCCGGGTGGACGGCCGCGACCCCGCGCGGCAGGGGTCCGCGGTCCGCCGCCGGGTCGGGTTCGTCTTCAGCGACCCCGACTCGCAGATCGTCATGCCGACCGCGGGCGAGGACGTCGCGTTCTCGTTGCGCCGCACCGTGCGGGACCGGCACGAGCGGGCCCGGATCGCGGCCGAGACCCTCGCCGCGTTCGGGCTCGGCGACCACGTCGAGCACCCCGCGCACCAGCTCTCCGGCGGCCAGAAGCAGCTGCTCGCGCTGTGCGCGGTACTGGTCCTCGACCCGGACGTCCTGGTCTGCGACGAGCCCACCACCCTGCTCGACCTGCGCAACAAGAAGGCGTTCGCCGAGCGGCTGGCCGGGTTGCGCCAGCAGGTCCTGCTCGCCACCCACGACCTGGACCTGCTCGACGGGTTCGACCGCGTCGTCGTCCTGGACGGCGGGCGGGTGGTCGCCGACGACGAGCCGGAACCGGCCGTCGCCCACTACCGGAAGCTCTGCTCATGACGGTCGGCGCCCGGTGACCCCGCTCGGCCTCTACGAGCCCGGCACGAGCCCGCTGCACCGGCTCCCCGCCGGGCCGTCGCTGCTGGTGGTGCTCGTGTTCGCCGCCGGCACCGTGGCGACCGCCGATCCCCGGGTGCTCGGCGGCGCGTGCGGGCTGGTGGCGCTCGGGTTCGTCGTCGCCCGGGTGCCGTGGCGGCGGGTGTGGCCGCTGCTGCGCACGCTGGGACTGCTGATGGTGCTGATCGGCGTCGTGCAGTGGTGGCTGCTGGGCCCGGAGCGGGCACTGGTGATCGCGCTGCGATTGGTGGCGGCGATCGGTTCGGCCACCCTGTTCACCCTGACGACGCGGGTGGACGACCTGGTCAGCGCGGTGCAGCGCGGACTCGGACCCTTCCGCCGGTTCGGGATCCATCCCGAACGCGTCGGCCTTCTCGTCGGGCTGACGATCCAGTCGGTGGGGACGTTGTCCGGCATCGCGGGGCAGGTCCGCGCCGCGGCGAAGGCGCGCGGCGCAGGCGGGTCGGTGACCGCGTTCGCGGTGCCGTTCATGGTCCGCACACTGCGACACGCCGACGCCCTCGGTGAGGCGCTGGCCGCCCGCGGCTGGGGCGACGACGACCGCTCCGGTCCGAGCCGGCGCAGGATGGATGACGCGGACTAGACTGGACTTAGTCCGTTGCGAGGAGGATCGATGTCCGCGGAGTTCAACATCCACGAGGCGAAGACCCACCTGTCGCGGCTACTGGAACGGGTGGCGGCCGGCGAGCGGATCACCATCTCCAGGGCCGGCCGCCCTATCGCCGACCTGGTGCCGCACCAGCGCAGCAGCGTGCGGATCGGGGGGTTGTCCGATCGGATTCGCTACGACGACGCCGACTTCGACGATCCCGACCCCGACATCCAGCGCATGTTCTACGGCGCCCGGGACGACGACGATGCTCCTGCTCGATAGCCAGGCCCTGCTCTGGGTCCTGTCCGGGAGCACTCGGCTGGGCCCGGGCGCACGGCGGCTCGTGACCTCGTCGTCGGCCGTCCACGTCTCCGTCGCGACGATCTGGGAGCTCACGATCAAGGACATGCTGGGCAAGGTGGAGCTGCCCGCCGATCTCCCGGGCGTCCTCGACGATCAGGGGTTCGCGATCCTCGACATCACCGCAGCCCACGCGCACGGCCTGCGCGCGTTCCCGGAGCTGGTACGGCACGACCCCTTCGATCGGCTGATCATCGCCCAGGCCCGGGTCTCCGGTCTGCGGCTGCTGACCGCTGACCGGGTGCTGCTCGGGCTCGACCAGGACTTCGTGGTCGATGCCGGGAGGTGACGACGCCGGTCATCACGTGATCGAGCGGCCGGAGGGGCGCCTGCACGTCCACACCGCCGGGGACGCCGGCCCACCGGTCCTGCTGCTCTCCGGCGCCGGCCTGGACAACGCCCTGCTCAGCTGGCGGCACCTGATCCCGGATCTCGCCCGCGACCACCGGGTGATCGCGCCGGACTGGCCCAAGCAGGGGCGCAGCCGCCCGTGGAACGGCCGGGCCACGCACGAGGTCCTGCTCCGGACGATCACCGACGTCCTGGACGACCTCGGCGTCGAGAGGGCCGCACTCGTCGGGCTGTCCCAGGGCGGGGCACTGAGCCTGGCCTACGCGATCGAGCACCCGGAACGGGTGGAACGGCTGGTCGCGCTCGCCCCGGCCGGGACGCTCACGTTCCCGCCCGGGGTGCACCAGCTGCTGTGGCTGATGGCGAAGGTCCCGCTGCTCTCGCGGACGCTGCCGAACCTGGTGTTCCGGAACCGGGCCACGGTGGCCGCGTTCGCCCGGCGAGCACTGTTCGGATCGGACGTCGCCCGCATCGCCGACTTCGACGAGATCGTCGATCTGATCCTGGCCGAGGCGCGGGCCGGCAACGCGAGCAGCTCCGACTGGCAGAACGACTCGATCGGGTTCCGCCGGATGCGGCTCGATCTGCGCCCGCAGCTGTCACAGATCCGCTGCCCGGCGCTGTTCGTCCAGGGCGACCGGGACGCCGGTGTCCCGCTCGCGCGCACGGCAGCGGCGGCGGCGCTGGTCCCCGGCGCCCGCCTGGAGGTGCTGCCCGGGCGTGGGCACTGGTCGAACCGGGAGTCCCCGGACGAGGTGAACGCGTTGATCAGGGCCTTCCTCACGGAAGGCTGATCAGACCAGGTCCCAGGTCAGCGGCGTGCCGCGGGCGACGTCGCGGGTGAACGTGCGGCCCAGCACCGTCGTGATCGTGTCGGTCGGCAGTCCACCGGCCGGCCGGATCGAGCGGACGTTCTGCTCGGTGACCTTCTCCCCCGCGGCGACGTCGGTCACGACGTAGAGCGAGCGGCGCAGCGCGAGGGTGTCGCGCTCGGACTCCCGCGGCCCGAAGCGGGCCGGGCCGAGCGCGCGCCGGGCCACGTCGGTCTCGGTGCACAGCGCGGCCAGCTCGTGCGGCTCCAGCGAGAAGTCGGAGTCGACGCCGCCGTCCGCCCGCTGCAGGGTCACGTGCTTCTCGATCGCGACCGCGCCGAGCGCGACCGCGGCGACCGGGACACCGATGCCCGGGGTGTGGTCGGACAGCCCGACCGGGACTCCGAAGGCCTCGCGCAGCGCCGGGATCGTCTGCAGGTTCGCGTCCACCGGGTCGGCCGGGTACGACGCGGTGCAGGCGAGCAGCACGATCTCGCTCGCCCCGCCCTCACGGGCCGCGGCCACGGCGGCGTCGATCTCGGCGAGCGTCGCCATCCCGGTCGACATGACCAGCGGCTTGCCGGTGGCGGCCATCCGCCGGATCAGCGGCAGGTCGACGAGCTCGGCGGAGGCGACCTTGTAGGCGGGCGCGTCGAGCGACTCGAGCAGGTCGACCGCCGTCGGGTCGAACGGGCTGGAGAACGGGACGAGCCCCAGCGACCGGGCCCGGGCGAACAGCGGCTCGTGCCACTCCCACGGGGTGTGCGCCTGCTCGTAGAGCTGGTAGAGGTTCCGCCCGCCCCACAGCCCGTGGTCGTCGCGGATCCGGAAGGCGGGGCCGTCGGCGTCGATGGTGATCGTGTCGGCCCGGTAGGTCTGGAACTTCACCGCCTGCGCGCCCGTGCCTGCGATCGCGTCGACGATCTCCAGCGCCCGGTCCAGGGAGCCGTTGTGGTTGCCGGAGACCTCGGCGATGACGAACGGCCGCTCGCCGGGTCCGATGCGGTGGCCATCGATCTCGATCGCGTCCGGGATGCGCATGGCGCCAGCCTACGAGCGCCGCGCCAGGACCATCACCTCGGACACCGTGCCCTCCGCATCCTGGCCGTACAACCCGGCGTCGGAGTCGACCAGCTCGAAGCGGTCGAACATCTCCAGATAGTGGCGGCGCAGCATCGGCTCCCGCACGCCCGGCTTGCCGGTCGGCGAGTTGCGCAGCAGCAGCCAGCGGGCGCCGAGGTCGGTGACCAGGTTCGCGTAGTTCTCGACGACCTCGGGCTCCATCTCCTGGAACGAGATGAAGTTCGCGAACAGGTCGACGGTGCCGGTGAGCTTGGGCAGCTGCCAGGAGCAGAGCACCGTCGCCGGCCGGTCGATCTCGTCGATCGCGATCTTCTCCTGCGTACGGGTGGCCGCGTAGTCGAGCACCCGGCTCTCGCCGAGCACCTCACGGAGGTAGTGGGTGACGACGGCGGCGACCGGCGGGATGTCGACGTCGATGTAGCGCAGGCCCTCGTTGCGGCCGAGGAGGATCTCGCCGAGGGTGCCGAACCCGCCACCGATCTCCAGGACGGTCGAGACGTCGAGATCGGGTACCGCACGCTTGAGCATCACCAGACCGCGCAGGTAGTTGAGCGAGGACCGGCTGAACCGGCGGCCGTCGAACACCAGCTGCTCGGCGGGGGCGCCTGCGGCCGACTCCGAGAACCCGGTCAGGAACGGCGCCCGATCGGCCGGGTCCAGCGCCGTGACGGTTCCGTGGTGCGCCCGCGCCATCGGGACCTGGTCGATCCGCTCGCGGATCAGCGTCCCGGACGCGCCTGCCGCGCCGAACGCCGCCGACAGTGCCGCCGCGGGGCGCGAGACCGGGGCGTACTGCGGGGCGTAGAAGTACCGCGCCGACGGGTGGCGCCGGAACTCGGTGAACCCGCGGCCGCGCAGGTCGGCAACCACCTTCTCCAGCCCGGTCTGCCAGAAGTCGGTCGGCCGGTACAGTTCCGGCGCGCTGTCCAGATCGGCCAGCATCAGCTCGAGCAGAGTCCTCGCGTCCACGGCTGTACCGTACGGAATGTCCTGTTGGTCCGGATCGTGCCCTACCGTCGCGAGCAGCGCGGAGTGCGAGCGATAGCCTGCGTGGGGCGGACGGGAGCACCCGCCGTCCTGCAGTGGCGAGGGAGTGGACGTGGTCGCCGACAACGGCACCTGGGTGGTGGTCCCCGTGTACAACGAGGAGACCGTCATCGCGGAGGTCGTGACCGAGATCCGCACCCGCTTCCCGAACGTGGTGTGCATCGACGACGGCAGCCGGGACGCCTCCGCCGAGCGGATCGCCGGCACCCCGGCGCACCTCGTGAAGCACCCGATCAACCTCGGCCAGGGCGCGTCGCTGCAGACGGGGATCGACTACGCCCTGCGGCAGGGCGCCGAGCGGGTCGTCACCTTCGACGCCGACGGCCAGCACGACATCGCCGACGCCGCCCGGATGGTCGAGATCATCCGCAGCGGGGAGGCCGACGTCGTACTGGGCTCCCGGTTCCTGGACTCCACCGAACCGGTCCCGCCGCTGAAGCGGCTCGTCCTGCGGACCGTCGCGGCGCTGTCCCCGTCGAGCCGGAAGCTGAAGCTGACCGACGCCCACAACGGCCTGCGGGCGCTGTCCCGCCCGGTCGTCGAGGAGCTGCGGATCTCGATGAACGGGATGGCGCACGCCTCGGAGATCGTGGCATCGCTGGCCCGGTCGCCGTGGCGGATCACCGAGGTTCCGGTGACGATCCGCTATACCGAGTACTCCCGGTCCAAGGGCCAGTCGTTGTTCAACGGGGTGAACATCCTGTTCGACCTCTCCGTCCGACAGAGGTGACGCCGTGATCGTGCAGATCGTCCTTGTGTTCGCGGCGCTCGCCGCACTGGCCTACTTCGTGCGCAGTGGGCAGAACGTCGGCATCCGGGCGAGCAAGCGGCTCGCGTTCGGTCTGTTCGTCGTCGTCAACATCTACGCGGTGCTGCGCCCCGAGGACGTGACCACGCTGGCCCGGCTCCTCGGCGTCGGCCGCGGCACCGACCTCGTCGTCTACCTGCTGGTCGTCGCGTTCGTCTTCGGCATGCTGAACAGCTACCTGCGGGATCGCGAGATCAGCCAGCACCTGACGAACCTGGCCCGCCAGATCGCGATCCGGGACGCCGAGCTGGCCCGCCGCGAGGAGGAGCTCACCGAATTGCTGCGCGTTCAGAACCGGCAGGCGGACACCATCGATGTCGAGACACCGGTGTCGCCGAACGGCACGCAGCCGTCCCGGGAGCACGAGAAAGCTCCCTGACGGGGGCCTCGATCGAGTATCGCCACCGTCCGTATGCTCCCCGCGATGCGCGTGCTGAGCATTGTCGGTGCCCGACCGCAGTTCGTGAAGCTTGCCCCCGTGGCCGCCGCGGCCGAGGGCCGGTTGGAACACCTGATCGCGCACACCGGCCAGCACTACGACGTCAACATGAGCGACGCGTTCTTCACCGACCTCGGCATCCCTGCGCCGGACGTGAACCTCGGTGTCGGCTCAGGCAGCCACGGCACGCAGACCGCGGCGATGCTGGAAGGCCTGGAGAAGGTCGTCCTCGATACCCGGCCGGACTGGGTGCTGGTCTACGGTGACACGAACTCCACCCTCGCCGGCACCCTCGCTGCCGTGAAGCTGCACGTCCCGGTCGCGCACCTGGAGGCCGGCCTTCGGTCGTTCAACCGGCGGATGCCGGAGGAGCAGAACCGGGTGTTGACCGACCACGCCGCTGATCTCCTGCTCGCGCCTACCGAAACGGCCGTCGGCCACCTGACCCGGGAGGGCCTCGCGGAGCGGACGGTCCTGGTGGGCGATGTGATGACCGACGTGCTGCTACGAGTGCGCGAGGCCGTCACGAACCAGCCGCTGCCCCTGCCGGACCTGGCGACCGGCGAGTACCACGTGGCGACCGTGCACCGGCCCGACAACACCGACGACCCCGAGCGATTGCGCGCGATCCTCGACGGGCTCTCCAAGATCGATGGCCCAGTGGTGCTTCTCGCGCACCCGCGGCTGCGCACCCTGGCCGCTCGACACGGGATCGAGCTCAGCACCGGATCAGTCACGGTGTCCGAGCCGCTGGGCTACCCGCAGCTGGTGAACGCGGTCGCGCACAGCCGCGGCGTGATCACGGACTCGGGCGGGCTGCAGAAGGAGGCCTTCCTGCTCCGGGTGCCCTGCACGACGCTCCGACCGGAGACCGAATGGGTCGAGACCGTCGAGCTGGGATGGAACACGCTGGTCAACGACGGTTTCGAGCGCCTGGCCGGAATTGTCGGACGTCCGGTTCCGGCGGCGACCGACGCCACCCCGTACGGCACGGGGCGAGCCGCGGAGGCCGCGATCGACGCGCTGGAGTCAGGCCGCGCGGCGTGAGTTGCGTGGCTCTTCGGCGCTGCGCTCATCTCGTACGCCGGTGATCCAACGCGCCGCGCGGCGACCCGTGGACCGGAGAGAAGCGTGCTCCTCCGTCCAGGAGACGAGCCGCGCCGAGTCGAACGCCGTGCGCGACAGCAGCTCCACCATCCGGTCGGCGACCTCGGCCGGGTCATGGCCGGAGACGAGCCCGAGCTCATTGTTCCGGACCAGGGCAGCGCCGTCACCAGCCCCGGCGAAGAGGACCGGTGTACCGCACCCCGTGGCCGCGTAGATCTTCGTCGGCCGGGCGAAGTCGTACCCCCGACCGGGCACGATGCTCACCAGTGCGCCGCGGGCGGACCTCAGTGTGCGTGCGGCCTCGGCCGGCGGGACGACCCCGCCGAACTCGACGGCGCCGGGCACCAGCCGCTCGGCCAGCTCACGCAGCTCGCTCTCTGCCGACCCCTGGCCGAGAAAAACGATCCGTGCTCCCGGGCAGCGGCGACGGACCTCCGGGAGCGCGCGGATGAACACGTCCGCGCCCTGCCACTCCGACATCGTCCCGGTGTAGACGAGGACCGGGTCAGGTGCACTCTGGTCGCCGACAGACGGTGCGAAGACTTCGGTGTCGATACCGTTCGACACGACCTCGACGCGATCGGGTGCGGCGCCCAGCGCCACAACCCGCTCGGCGACCCCATCGGATACCGCGAGCACGCCACTGGCCCGCCGGAGCACGATCCGCTCCAGCATGCGCATCACCGCGATCACCGGACGGGGCGCACCGGACGCCACCAGCGCGTCACTCCAGACGTCCGCGGCGTAGTAGTAGAGCGGAATCCGCCGCAAACCACAGACCACCGCGGCCACCACGCCGGTACTCGGCGGCGGCTCGCAGACCACCATGTCGGCCGGCTGCGCGAGCAGACGCAACGCGAGAGGGATGTCGAAGCTGGCGTACTGCACGTAGCCCCGCACGGTCCCGTTACGGTCGCGTAGGACGGGCCAGCGCCGCACTCGGGCACCGGTCTCCGGTTCCGGCCCGGAATCCGCCGGAGCGCGCGTCGTCAGGACGGTTACTCCATGGCCGGCCTCGGCCAACGCCATGGTGAGGGCACGCAGCCGGAAGGCGGCTGCGGCGACCTCGGGTGCGAACAACCGCGACGCCAGCACGACCTTCATGCAGGTACCTCCGGGTGGGTGGGTGTTCCGGAGACGATCAGCCACTCTGCGGTCCGCAGTGTCTCCAGTCCCTCGGCGAGTGTGACGATCCCGGAACCGGCGCCGAGCACCGCATCGCGGAAACTCTCGTGCTCGGTGCGGAGCGGCTCGGGCTTCGGAATGGCGAACCGGGTGACGTCGCCCTCGCTGACCCCGCGGAAGTTGGCGACCGAATCCCACTGGGTATCGACGACACCGTTGCCGTGGAAGGTGAGGTCGGCCGTGAGCGTGTCAGCCACGAATGCTCCCTTCTCGCCGGTCACCACGGTCACGCGCTCCTTCATCGGCGACAGCCAGTTGACCAGGTGGTTGGTGATCACTCCGTTCGCCAACCGGCCGGTCGCAGCGATCATGTCCTCGTGCTCCCGGCCGGAGCGGGTGGTGATCTGAGCGTCGAGCTCGGCGTACGGCGACCGGGCGAGCCACATCGTGAGGTCGATGTCGTGGGTGGCGAGGTCCTTCACGACCCCGACGTCGGCGATCCGGGAGGGGAACGGCCCCTGCCGCCGGGTCGCGACCTGGTAGACCTCACCGAGGTCTCCGTTCGCCAAGCGGGCGCGAAGCGACTGGAGCGCCGGGTTGTACCGCTCGACGTGGCCGACCGCACCGACCAGGCCACGCGAGGTGAACGCCTCGAGCAGTCGCTCGCCCGCCTCGGCGCTGTGCGCGATCGGCTTCTCGATGAGCGTGTGCACGCCCGCCTCGGCGAGCGCGATCCCGACATCCTCGTGCTGTGCCGTCGGTACGGCACAGACCGCCATGTCGATGCCGGTGGCAATGAGCTGGTCGACGTTCTCCAATGCGGTCAGAGGACCGGCAACGCCGTGCACGTCGCCGAAGGGGTCAGCAACAGCTACGAGCTCGACACCACTCGTTTCACGGACGACACGGGCATGGTGCCGGCCCATCATGCCGAGCCCGATGATCCCCACACGCAGATTGCCCATCAGGCCCCCGCTCCGGCCAGGGCGTTGACCGCGTTGACGATCCGCTCCCGGTCCTCGTCGTCCAGCGCCGGATGTACCGGGAGCGACAGCACCCGGTCCTTCGCCCACTCCGTGTTCGGCAACTCCGCGTCCCGCGAGAAGGCCGGCAGACGGTGCACCGGGGTCGGGTAGTAGACGCCTGCTCCGATCGCGTACTCCTCGCGCAGCGCAGCGGCGAATCCGTCCCGACCCTCTGGAATCGTGATCGTGTACTGGTGGTAGACGTGCACGACGCCGTCGGCGACGGCGGGCAGTCCGACCCCGGTCAGGTTCGTGTCGAAGAACTGCGCGTTCGCCCGCCGGGCCTCGGTCCGCTCGGGCAGATCCGCCAGCTGGACGCGACCGATCGCCGCGTGCACGTCAGTCATCCGCGCGTTGAACCCGACGATCTCGTTCGCGTACTGCGTCGCCATGCCTTGGTTACGCAGCAGCTGCACGGTCCGGGCGAGCTCGGCGTCGCCGGTGGCGACCATGCCACCTTCACCGGAGGTCATGTTCTTGGTCGGGTAGAGACTGAACGCGGCGAACCGCCCGAAAGTCCCGACGAGCTGTCCGTGCAGGCTCGCCCCGTGGGCTTGGGCCGCATCCTCGTAGAGGTCCAGACCGTGTTGTTCGGCGAGCCACCCGAGCCCGGCCATGTCGGCCGGGTGCCCGTAGAGGTGGACCGGCATGATCCCGCGGGTGCGCTCGCCGATCAGCGTCGCCACGTGCGCAGGGTCGATGCCGTAGGCCTCGCGTCGGATGTCTGCGAATACCGGGGTGGCACCGGTGAGCGCGACTGCGTTGGCGGTCGCGGCGAAGGTGAAGGACGGGACGACGACCTCGTCACCGGGTCCGACACCGGCGGCGAGCAGGCCCAGGTGCAGGGCCGAGGTCCCGGAGTTGACGGCGACCGCGGCACGTCCGTCGAGCAGGTCCCGGCCGAACTCCTGTTCGAAAGAGGCAACTTCCCGGCCCTGGGCCAGCATCCCCGACCGGAGCACAGCGTCGACCGCACCTCGTTCGGCGCTTCCGATGAGTGGCCGCGCCACCGGTATGAACTCTTTGCTCACTCGGCGTCCTTGCTACCCGACTTTGCGTGCGATCGACCCTAGCCCGCCGCGTCCGACAGACTCCGGCGACCCGACACCGACACGGACAGATGCATCCGTTCGGCTCCCATCGGACCAACGGATGCAGGTACGCACGCGATACGGTCGCGATGATGCGCGTCCGAAATGTCGTCAATGCCATGAGCTCCTCCCGCCCCGCGAACGAACTACGCCGCCGGTTGCGGTTTCCCGGTACCGAGGCCTACTGGGACCGTCGCTACGAGGCCGGTGGCACCTCGGGTGCGGGCTCCTACGGACCCCAGGCGGAGTGGAAGGCGAGCATCGTCAACGGATGGGTCGACGCACTGGGCGTCCGTTCGGTCGTCGATCTCGGCTGTGGCGACGGGAACCAGCTGTCCCTGGCCCACTACCCCCGCTATCTGGGCCTCGATCTCTCCGCCGAGGCGGTCCGGATGTGCATCCGCCGCTACGGCGACGACCCGACCAAGAGTTTCCTGGCCTACGACCCGAGCAGTACCTCCGACGCGGCGGGCTGGCTGTGCGCCGACCTGGCGCTGTCGATGGAGGTGCTCTTCCACCTGGTGGACGACGGGATGTTCGAGGACTATCTCGCCCGGCTGTTCGACAGCGCCGAGCGCTACGTGGTGATCTGCAGTAGCGACACATCCGACATTCCGCAGGGTCCGCACGAGCGCCACCGGCCCTTCACGCCCTGGATCTCGGCCAACCGCTCGGACTGGGTGCTGGAGCAGCGAGCCGATCCGCCGGAAGACATGGCGATCGTCTCGTCGCTGTACCTCTATCGACGGGTGTGAGCCCACCCTGGTCGGTCAGTTCCGACGGGAACGCCACGGTCGGGGAAGCCGGGCGGCATCGGCCCGGTTGAGTGCCACCCACACCACGGCGAACACCACAGCGACCGCCGGGTCGAGCCAGATCGGCAGTACCAGCCGCGACTGTGTCGCGTACAACGCGACCAGCAGGAGGATGCCTCCGGCAAGCTTGGCGTATAGCCCGGCCCAGCGGTGCCGTCCCGCCCGCCAGACGACGACGACCGGGATCGCCGCGATGACGAACGTCCCGGCCAGGTAGCCGAGTGCCACGCCGACACCACCCAGTTTCGGCGCCGCGACCAGCCACACGACCGTCCCGAAGCCCATGCCAGTCAAACTCGCCGCGACATTGATCGCCATACCGCGCTGCGAACGGGCCGTCAGGGCGTTCACCGCGACGACGCCGAGGTTGGTGCAAAGGACGGCGACGGCGAGGATCGCGAGAATCGGTGCAGCACCGGCGTAGTCGGCGCCCCAGATGACCCGGATCAACAACCGGCTGCACAGCGCGACCGCCCCGAAGATCATGACGACCACGACCGCCAGCGTCCGGGTGGCGTGGTCGGTGCGGGTCCGGAACGCCTTCTCATCGGATCGGCCCAGCGTTTCGGAGAGCGCCGGGAGGAGTACCAGGGTGAGAGACACAGCGAGCATCGATGCGGGTGTCGCGAGCGCAAGCGCAGCGGCGTACTCGCCCGCGCCGGCATCCCCCGACACTAGGCGCGCGACGATCTGGGATAGCTGCAGGAAGCCGGCGCTCGCGAGTGAGCCAACCGCACCGAGCGCGACGAAGCCGTCCAGCTCACGGCGGTGCGTCGGCTCCGGGCGTCCGCCACCGCCGAACGGCCAGCCCGCCAGTGCATAGACGCCGTATGCCAGCGCGAGCGGAAGGACGAGCGCGACGCCGCGCACGCCGCTCAGGAGCAGCAGCGTCAGCACGACGAGTCCGAGGACGACACAGAGGACGTCCCACCCGGTGGCGCGGGTGGTCTGGCCGGTGCCGAACTGGACGCCCCGGGTGAAGCTGTAACCGGAGTAGCCGATGGTGAGAAGGGCAACGGCGAGTGCGCCGGTCAGACTGCCGCCGTCGAGATACACCCAGACCGGGATCGCCGCCGCGGCGAGAAGGAGAACCGTCGCGAGCATCCGGCGGCGCAGATGCGCAGCCGTCGCCCGTGCTTCCTCGATCGATCCCGCCCCACGTGCCCGGGCGAGGAACTTCGACGCGGCACTCCCGGTCGAGGTCGGCCAGAGCAGCGCCAGGATCGTGGCCGCCGCGATCGCCGAGGCCACGACGCCCAGCTCGGCCTGACCGGCGATCCGCCCGACCAGCAGAGAGGTGGCGAACCGCAGGATGCCCTGCGCCGCGAGACCAGTGATCGCAAGCGCCCCACCACGACTCAGCGAGGTCGGCGTGGGGTCGTCCAGCCGGACCGGGGTGAACATGCGACTCAGCAGCGGACGGACTCCGTTCATCCGCGAGCCGCCAGGACTCTCCGATGGACTTCCTGCACCGAGTCCACCGCCTGCACGACTCCGTGTGTGTCCCTGGTCCATCGTCGGACACCGACCGGATCGTGCCCATGGTCGCCGTCGAGGACCGCCGCCACGGCGTCGGCAGCATCGGAGGCGGCCACCGCGAGCACAGGCGGGTTCTCGTAGAGCGGCAGCGGGACAGGGACGACAACGGGAGCCCCCGCCGCGAGCGCCTCGAGTTCACTGGCCGCGAGTATCCCGGCGGACTGCCCGACGACCACCGATGCACCGGCCAGGAGACCGAGGTAGTCGGAATGTCCGGTGCGCGGTACCAGCCGGACGCCGGACGCTGCGGCATCGGCGGTGCACGACCCCCAGTCGAGACCGACCAGGTCGACACGGTCACCCATCCGGGCGGCGAGGTCCCGCGCTACGGCGAGCTGGACCTCCACACCCTTGTCCCTGCTCCACCGCGACGCGAAGACGATGCGAGGGCGACCGGGGGCCGGATACCACCCGGGAACGGCGTCCACGTCGATCGGGACCGGGAGGTAGACAGCGTCCGGGCGGTGCTGCAGGACGTGCTCGGCGAGGTCCGGCGTCGAGTAGAGCACCGCTTCAGCCCGCTCGAGCGCACGCACGACGGCCGGACCGCGGCGAGGGTCGTACTGGGCCGTGCGGACATCGGTGCCGTGACAGTGCACGACGTACCGGGGCGCTCCGAGCCGGGAGTGCGCCACGGTCGACGCCGAGTGGACATGCACGATGTCGTGCCGCCAGGCCTTCACGGCGAGCCGCGCGACCCATCGCCCGCCGATCATCGCTCGGCGGAGCCGCCCGGACACGCCCGGCCACTGCTGGGCGGGTGCGGCCTTCGGCAGCAAGTCCCACTCCAGGCCGCGGCGATGCGCCTCGGTGGTCATCCGTGCGGCCGTGAACGCGGCGTCGTTCACGTGCAACACAGACGGCGCGGACATGCGCGCGATCGTAGAGACCCGCTCGGTCGGGCACGCTCCGCCGGGTCTCTAGACTCCGTCGCCATGCTCGACGGCGCGCCCCGGCGGCGAATCCTCTGCCTCTCGTTCTCCGACATCGCCGCCGATTCCCGGGTGCTGCGCCAACTCGACGTCCTCGCCGAACTCGGCGACGTCACGACAGTCGGGTACGGCGAACATCCGGACGCCGCCGTCGAGCATCTGCCGATCGACCCGTCTCTCCCGTCGCTGCCGCAGACTCCGTTCGGGGTCGTGCTGCTCGCAGCCCGCCGGTTCGATCGGGTCGAGTTCGAGGGACCGGCGGTGCAGGCGGCGCTGTCTTTGCTCACCGGTCGTCACTTCGACCTCGTCGTGGCGAACGAAGCCAGGGCGATGGCACTCGCCCATCGCGTGGCCGACGGTGCGCCGGTCCTCGCAGACCTGCACGAATGGGCGCCGGAAGAGCGGGCGCACGTGACCTCATGGCGGCTCCTGGTCCGGCCGTTCATGTTCCACCAGTGCGCCAAGTACCTCCCGCGCATGGCGGCTGTGACGGTGGTGAACAGTTCCATCGGTGAGCTCTACCGGGAGCGGTTCGGCGTATCGTGCCGCGTCGTCCGCAATGCAGGGCCCACACGCAATCTCGAACCGGGCCCAGTGGGGGACGATCGCATCCGCCTCGTGCACAGCGGAGGCGCGGTCCCGGGCCGCAACCTGGAGGCACTGATCGATGCGGTCCGCGGTCTCGGCCCTGAGTTCTCGCTCGATCTCTACCTCGTCCCGAGCAGGGACGGCGGCAGGTATCTGGGCAAACTGCGCGAGCTGATCGGCGGCGACGGCCGCATCACGCTGCACGATCCGGTACGACCTCACGAGCTCGTGCCGACCCTTCACGCCTATGACGTCGGCGTGTTCAGCCTGCCGCCACTCACTCCGAACCACCGCCTGATGCTGCCGAACAAGATCTTCGATTTCGTGCAGGCGCGACTGGCGGTCGTGTTCAACTCCGCGCCGGAGACCGACCGATTGATCACCGGATACGGGTTCGGCGCGATCGCCTCGGGCCACTCGGCCGCTGCGATGCGCGAGACCCTCGCCGCGCTCACTCCCGCGCAGGTGACGGAGTACAAGCAGAATGCCCACCGCGCCGCAGCCGTCCTGAACTCCGCCGAGGACTCGGCCGTGACCCGCGAGGCCGTTGCCGAGCTGCTCGGCGACCGGGCTCAGCCGGCTTCGCGGAGCGAGCCACCGTCCTCGGTGTAGACCGTTCCGGAGGACGGGCAGTACCAGTGCCCGTCCTCCTCCACCAGCGGAATCCCCGCCCGCCCGACCCAACCGATCCGGCGGGCCGGCACACCGACCACGAGTGCGTGCGCGGGAACGTCGCGGGTCACGACGGCACCGGCTGCCACCGTCGCCCAGGGACCGATCGTGACCGGGGCGACACACACCGCCCGGGCACCGATCGATGCGCCCTCACCGATCGTGACCCCGACGGCGTCCCAGTCGGAGCCACTCTTCAGCGTCCCGTCCGGGTTGATCGCACGCGGGAAGGTGTCGTTGGTGAGCACCACGGCCGGCCCGATGAAGACGCCGGCGCCGAGCTCGGCCGGCTCGTACACGAGCGCATGGTTCTGGATCTTCGAATTCTCCCCGACGCGTACGCCGATCCCGACGTAGGCACCGCGACCGACGATCGTGTTCGCACCCAGGTCGGCGCGCTCCCGGACCTGGGCGAGGTGCCAGACCTTGACCCCCACACCGAGGCGGGCCGAGCCGGCCACGTCCGCGCCGGGCGCGACGAACGACTCAGGCACGGCCGATCACCCGATAGGTGACGCCGGGCCAGCGGTCCGCGGAGCTGCTCCGGCGCCCGTCAACGAGGACCCGCAGCCCGGGCAACCGCTCCGGGCCGAGCTCCGCATACTCGCGATGATCAGCTTGGATCACGGCGGCATCCAGCGGCTCACCGAGGTGGTAGGGCTCGAATCCGAGGGCAGCCAGTTCTGCGTCGGAGTACAGCGGGTCGTGGACCCGCGGGATCGCACCGCGCTCCCGGAGGGCGGCGACCGTCGGGAACACCCCGGAGAACGCGGTCTCCTTGACCCCGCCCCGGTAAGCCGCACCGAGAACTCCGATCCGTGCGCCGGCCAAGTCGCCGAAGGCCCCTTCCAGCAGCCCGACGGTGTATTCGGGCATCGACGCGTTCGCCTCGCGAGCGGCGCGTACGACTGTCGCGTCCGGGTCGTTCCAGAGGTAGAGCCGCGGGTAGACCGGGATGCAGTGCCCGCCGACGGCGATGCCGGGCTGGTGGATGTGGCTGTACGGCTGGGAGTTGGCGGCTTCGATCACCCGGTACACGTCGATTCCGGCTGTCCCGGCGAACCGCGCGAACTGGTTCGCCAGCCCGATGTTCACATCCCGGTAGGTGGTCTCCGCCAGCTTCGCCAGCTCGCTCGCCTCCGCCGAGCCGAGGTCCCACACCCCGTTCGGCCGCGGGAGATCGGTGCGCTCGTCGAAGTCGAGGACGTCGGCGTAGAAATCGGCCGCGCGCTGCGCGCCCACCTCCGACAACCCCCCGATCAGCTTCGGATACTTGCGCAGGTCCACGAATACTCGTCCGGTCAGTACCCGCTCCGGCGAGAAGACGACATGGAAGTCGACTCCTTCGGCCAGCCCGGAACCCTTCTCCAGCATGGGCTTCCACCGGTCGCGAGTCGTCCCGACCGGGAGCGTCGTCTCGTACGAGACGAGTGTTCCCGGGGTGAGATGCCCGGCCAGTTCCTCGGTCGCCGCGTCCAGCGAGCGGAAGTCCGGGCGTGCCTCGTCGTCTACGAAGAGCGGAACGACCAGCACGATCGCGTCCGAGTCCGGGATGGCGTCGGCGTAGTCGATAGTGGCGCGCAGAGCCCCGGTCGGAACCAGCTCGGCGAGTGCCGCCGCAAGACCGGCCTCCCCGGGGAACGGCTCGAGACCCTCGTTCACCAACCGCACGACATCCGGGGCAATGTCCACCCCGACCACACGGTGGCCCTTCGAGGCGAACTGGGCGGCCAGCGGAAGGCCGATCTTCCCCAGCCCGACGACTGCGATCTGCACGGGCAGGTCCTCCGGTAAAGCTACGGACGTCGGTCGAAGCCTACGACCGGTCCCGGTCGTCGCAGCGGTTGGTGTGGCCGACGTCGGAGCGGCGCTTCGGGAGCGATAACGTGTCGCGTCCGCTCGACGAGGTGGCAGACGCCGGGAAGGAGGCCGAGCTGGACCGCATGATCTTGGCCGCCGCGCTGGTAGCCACGCTGCTCCCCGGTGCGGCTTTGGTCTTCGCCCTGCGGATCCGCTCCCCGCTGCTCGCCGTGGCTCTACTCCCCACTTCCTCGGCCGGCGTCCTGCTCGCGGTGGCGACCGCAGCCGCCCCGCTCGGGCTGTCGTTCTCCCCCGCCCTCGTCGGGGCCGTTGTCGGGATCCTGCTCCTCGTCGGCGTCCTCCGCCGGCTCCGGTCCGGCCTGCGATGGCCAACGGCCAAGGCGCACTCCTTCGCACCTATCGCAGTGGGGGCGCTCGGCGTGCTCGGCGGTGCGCTGCTCGCCACCCGGATGTGGCTGCGCGGCTTCGGCGGGCTCGACCGAGTCGCCCAGGAACACGACATGATCACTCACCTGCTGGTGGTCAGCTACATCGAGCGCTCAGGCGAGGCGGCCCCGTGGCTGATCCGGCCGATCGATCTCCTCACCGGCGACCCTGTGACGTTCTACCCGGCGGGTGGCCACCTCGCTCCGGCGCTGCTCTCCGCTCTCGGTGTCGGGCCGGTAGCAGCGCTCAACGCGACGACCGTGATCTACTTCGCGGTCTGCTGGGTGCTCTCGGTGGCCGTCCTGACCGCCGTCGTCGCCCGTCGGCTGTCCGCGGGGTCGGGCACCGCGTGGCTCGCGGCCGGTGTCGCGTCCCTGATCGCGCCGGCCCTCTACCGGCCCGGTGTCCACCTCATGCACGACGGCGGCATCTACTCCGGCGCCGTCGCGTTGTGCCTCGCCCCCAGCCTGATCGCGGCGTTGTTGCTTGCCGCCGACGAGCCCCGGGCTCGCACTGCGGTCGGCCTGGGCATCGGTGCGGGCGGGATCCTCGCGATACACCCGAGCTCCGTCGCCACCGTCGCCGTCACCGTGGCCGTCTGGCTGGTGGGCGACCTGTTGGCCCGGAACGGTGGTCGGCGGTTCCTCCGAACCGTTCCGACCCTGGTCGGGAGCGGGTTCGTCGCCGCGGCGCTCGCCGTGCCGCTGCTCATCCAGGGCAGCAGCTCGGCTGGGTCGACCGGATCCTTCGACACCGGGCTGAGCGGCCTTCCGCTCGGCGACGCGATCGGCAGCGCGATCGGCCTGATCTACGGCGGTTACCTCGATCCGCCCCGCGCCATCGGTCTGGCCGGGCTCACCCTCCTCTACCTGTACGGCCTCATCGCCGTGGTGCGCGTCGGTAGCGGGCTAGGCGTGGTGTTTGCCTGGGCAGCCTGGACCTTGCTCACCGTGTCGACGATGCTCGCCCCAGGCCAGGGTCCAGCCCGCTGGGTGACCGGGTTGTTCTACAACGACATGCCCCGGATCTGGTCGCACGTGTCGTTGTTCGTCCCCACTCTCGCGGCGCTCGGGGTCGTGCTCACGGTGACCGCGGTGGTCCGCGCGCTTCGCGGACGGTTCCGGAGCCCGTTGCCCACTTCCTTCCGGGCTTGGCCCCTGGCGTCGGTGCTGGTGCTGATCGCGATGGCCGTGCTGCTGGCCGTCCCAGTGCAACGAGCCGTGTCGACGAACACCGGTGCCGTCAGCGCGCGGTACGCGACCCCCGACTTCGTCCGGATCGGGCCGGATGACCTCGCAGCCGTCGAGTTTTTGCGCGACCGGGTCGCACCCGGCGAGCGGGTCCTGAACTCCGCGAACGACGGTTCGACCCTCCTCTACGTGGACGCCGGCATCCCGATCGTCAACGCCACCACTCTGGGCACCGGGGCCGCGCCGTACACCTTCGAGCTGATGCGCTCGTTCGACCGCTACCCCGAAGACCCGCAGATCCGTCAGATGCTGCGCGAACTCGACGTCGGCTGGGTCTACGTCGACGCCGAGGCTCCCGGCATCGGTGCGACCGGCGCGCCCGAGGGCTGGGCGAATCCCTCGGTCAGGTTCACGACCGCTCCCGGTCTCGTCGATCTGGACCGGAAGAACCTGCCCGGACTCACACCGGCATTCCGAAGTGGCACTGTCACGGTGTACCGGCTGGACCTGAACGCCATCGGTCCGCCCGCCTGAGAACTCGACCGGAGGAAGCATGCGCGCGCTCGTGACCGGCGGAGCCGGATTCATCGGCTCCACCCTCGTCGACGCCCTTCTCGCCCGCGGCGACGACGTCCTCGTCGTCGACGACCTGTCGTCCGGCAAGCGCGGGAACCTGGCACCCGGCGTCGAGCTCACCGAGCTCGACATCCGCGACACCGGTGAGCTGGCGAAGCTGACGGCGGAGTTCCGGCCGGACGCGGTGTACCACCTGGCCGCGCAGATCGACGTCCGCACGTCGATGGCCGATCCGGTGCACGACGCGTCGGTCAACGTCCTGGGGACGCTGTCGGTGCTGCAGGCCGCGCGGGACGCGGGTGCCGGGGCCGTCGTCGTCTGTTCCACCGGTGGCGCCATCTACGGCGACGGCGCGCCGCTCCCGACGACCGAGGACGAGCAGCCCGAGCCGGAGTCGCCGTACGGGATGAGCAAGCTGGCCGCCGAGCGCTACACCCGGTTCTTCGTGCGCGCACACGGTCTGCCCGCACTGGTGCTGCGCTTCGCGAACGTCTACGGCCCGCGCCAGCACCCGGCAGGCGGGGCGGGGGTGGTGTCGCTGTTCTGCGACCGGGCACGCACCGGTCAGCGTCCGACGGTGTTCGGTGACGGCGGCCAGACGCGCGACTTCCTGTTCGTCGGCGACGTCGCCCGCGCCGCGCTCGCCTCGGCCGACCGGCTCCTCGCCGGGGAGCTGGCCGGCGAGGTGTTCAACGTCGGCACCGGCACCGAGTCGACCATCACGGAGCTGGCCGCGACGATCGGCCGGATCGCCGGGCTGGACGCCGACGGCTTCGCCCCCGAGTTCACGCCCGCCCGTCCTGGGGAGCTACGACGCAGCTGCCTCGACCCGTCCCGCGGGCTGGCAGCGCTCGGGCTCCCCTCGCCGACGACGCTCACGGACGGCCTGGCCGCCACCTGGGCGTGGCACCGGGCCCGTCCGGGTCAGCTGTAGACGGCCGCGGTCAGCATCGCGATCCAGGCCACGGCGAGCACCTGCAGCACCCGGTCGCCCAGCGCGATCTCCTCGGGCTCCCCGCCGGTGCCCCGGTCGACGTCGACCGAGTACCGCAGGACCGCGATCACGAACGGCACGATCGACAGCACCGACCACACCGTGTTGTGGTGGGCCTCGCGGATCTCGAACGCCCACAGCCCGTAGGTCATGATCATGACCGTGGCGGACAGCGACCAGATGTAGCGCAGGTACGAGGCGGAGTAGCTCTCCAGCGACTTGCGGATCTTCGCGCCGGTCTCCTCGGCGAGCCGCATCTCGGCGTAGCGTTTGCCGGCCACCATGAACAACGAGCCGAACCCGGTGACCAGCAGGAACCACTGGGACAGCGGGATCTCGGTCGCGACACCACCGGCGATGGACCGCATCAGGAAGCCGGAGGCGACGATGCAGATGTCGAGCACCGGCTGGTGCTTGAGCCACAGGCAGTACGACAGCTGGACCGCCACGTAGACGGCGAGCACCACGATCAGCTGCCAGGTGACCAGGATCGACAACCCGATCGCGGCGGCGAACAGCACCGCGGAGGCCACGTAGGCCAGCGGCAGCGGGACGATGCCCGCGGCGATCGGGCGGCGGCGCTTGGTCGGGTGCGCCCGGTCGGCCTCGACGTCGAGCGCGTCGTTGACCAGGTAGACGCCCGACGCGGCCAGCGAGAAGGCCGCGAACGCGATCAGGCAGTCGACCAGGACCTCGACGCCGAACAGCCCGCCGCCGACGAACGGCGCGGCGAACACCAGGACGTTCTTCACCCACTGCCGCGGGCGCATCGTCTTGAGCAGGCCCCGGGCGACCATCGCCGTGGTCCGGTCGGACGGGTCGATCGGTACCTGCGGGGCGGGCCGCTCCTCCGCGGCCTCGGCCTCGTGCCCCTCCGGGGCGCCCGCGTCGTCCGGGGTGTCCGGCTCGACCGGGGTCGTCGGATCGGCCACCTCGGCGACGTCGGCCTTCGAGTCCTTCGACTCCTTCTCCGAGGAGGAGGTCTCGTCGACCTTCGTGGGGTCGGTGCGGGTCATGCGCTCACCCTCCGGTGGTGGGGTTGCGACGGATCACACGCCGGGCGCCTGCGGCGACGGCCGCGCCGAGCGCGGTGCCGGTGGCGACGTCGGACGGGTAGTGGACGCCGAGGACGAGGCGGGACAGCGCCATCAGGCCGACCGTGGCCGTGGCACCCACCCGCGAGCGACGGCCGAGCAGTCCGCCGTAGAGCACGGCGGCCGCCGTCGTCGACGTGGCGTGCGAGGACGGGAAGCTGAGCCGGCTCGGGGTGCCGACCAGTACGCGGACCGCCGGGTGGCCCGGGCGGAGCCGCCGGACGACGCGCTTGACGCCGATCGACGTGCCGTGTGCGAGCGCCACCGCGGCCGCGGAACCGAGCCACTCGCGCCGGCGCGGGCGGTCCAGCAGGGCTCCCGCCACGCCGATCGCCAGCCAGCCTGCGGCGTGCTCACCGAACAGCGACATGCCGCGCGCGACGCGGACGCCCCGGTCGGTGGCCAGTGCGCCCTGCACGGCCGCGAGCACTGCGATCTCGCCGGTCGCCGGGGTGTCGATCGGGGCGTCGACGTCGGCGCCCGGTCGTGGACCGGAACGGTCCAGGGTGTCTGCCACGGGGTGGGGCCCTCCTGGCGTGCCGCTGGCACCCGGCTCGACCCGGGCGATGACAGCCGGAAATGGTACGCGCGGGCGGGTCCCTCGCCGGGGTCGGGGCCGGTGACGGGCGCGCGGGCGACGCCCGGATGAACCGCCGGCGACGGCGCCGTGCCCCGGCGGTGCACGCAGGTGGCGGGCCGCTCAGAACCAGCGTTCGAGGATCTCGGCGATACCGTCGCGGCTGTTCGACGCGGTCACCTCGTCGGCCAGGCCGACGAGGTCGGGATGCGCGTTGCCCATCGCGACCCCGGTCCCGGCCCAGCGCAGCATCTCCCGGTCGTTGGGCATGTCCCCGAACGCGATCGTCTCCGCCGCGCTGACGCCCAGGTGCTCCGCCACGTCGGCCAGCCCCGTCGCCTTCGTGATCCCCGGCGCGGAGGCCTCCAGCAGGCCCGACGGGTGCGAGAACGTCAGGTCGGCCAGGCCGCCCACCTTCGGGGCGAGCGAGTCCAGCATCTGCTCGCTGGTCAGCTCGGGGGCGCGGATGAGCAGCTTCGTCACCGGGCGGGCCAGCATCTCCTCGTGGCTGGCCGTGTCGCCGTCGTGGGCGCCCCAGGCGTGCACGTAGCCGGGACCGGTGAGGAACTCGTCGACGGTGCCGAGCGCGACCTGCCCGGTGACCGAGTTCCCGACCCGCTCGACGCCGAGCCCGCAGCCGGGGAAGAGCTCGCCGCACAGCGCGGCCAGGGTGCGGATCGACTCCGGGTCGAGGGTGTGCGCACCGAGCAGCCGGTCCTCGGCCGCGTCGTAGAGGACCGCTCCGTTCGCGCAGACGCACAACCGGACCAGCCCCTCGGGCAGCTTCGCGAGCACCGGCGGGATCCAGCGCGGTGGGCGCCCGGTGACGAGGACGAAACCGGCCCCGGCGGCGACCACCCGGGAGATGACGGCGGCGGTGCGCGGGGAGACGGTGTCGCGGTCGTCGAGGAGGGTGCCGTCCACGTCGGTCGCGACCAGGCGGGGCGGGTTCTCGGCGATCACGGGGTCGAGCCTACGTAACCGCGGCCCGCGGTCGTCGCGGTTACGCTCGTCGGGTGCGTGTACTGGTGGTCGCGGCCCCGCTGGCGGGGCACCTGACACCGCTGCTGCCCTTCGCGCACGCGCTCTGGGACTCCGGGCACGAGGTGCTGCTGGCCAGCGGTGGGGAGGCCCTGCCGCGCGTCGCCGGTCCGGAGGCGCGGTCGGTGCCGTTCATCGACGTCGCGCGGAACCTGCGCCTCGGGCGGCTCGCCGCACGGTCACTGGTCGCCCACCCGGTCACCGCCCGCGCCGAGCTGGCCGGACGGGGCGGGGACGCCGGCCTGCGGTCGCCGTTCGGTCCGGTGAACGAGGAGCTGACCGACGCCCTGGTGACCGTCGCCGAGCAGTGGCGGCCCGACGTCGTACTGCACGAACCGCTCGCGGTCGCCGGCGCGCTCGCCGCGGCCCGCCACGACGTCCCGGCCGTGCTGCACGAGAACGGTCTGCTCGACGGCCTCGCGGCGGCGCGGACCCTGCTGGACTCGCGCCCCCTGCAGCGCGCCTGCGTCCGGCACGGGATCCGGACCGTGCCACCGCCCGCGGTGGTCCTCACGATCGCGCCCGCCAGCCTCGTCGGTGCGCGGGACGCGCTGGCCGTCCGGCCGGGCGGCGCCGGTGGGGGCGGGACGCTCCCCGGCTGGCTGAAGACGCCGTCGGTACGCCCGCGGGTGCTGGTCCTGCGCGGCGGCGGGCCGGTGCAGGGCGATCTGCAGACGTCCGCGCTGCGCACCGTGCGAGCCGCCGAGGACCTGGGGTGCGAGCTGGTGCTGGCCCGCCCGCCGGCCCGGCTGGCCCGCCGGCTCGGCCCCGGGGTGCGGACGATCGGGCGCGTCGCGCCGGCCGAGCTCCTGCCGGCCTGTGCCGCGGTGCTGCACGGCGGGAACTCCGGGCACGTACTGTCCGCGCTGACCGCCGGGACCCCGCAGCTCGCCCTGCCCGGCCCGGGCGACCGCCGGCACAACGCCGAGCTCGTCGAGGCCCGCGGGGCAGGCATCGGCGGGGCCGTCACCGAGGACGCGCTCCGGCGCCTGGTGCACGACGGCGAGCTCGCCGCCGCGGCCCGCGAGGTGCGCACCGAGATCGCCGCGATGCCCCCGCCACAGGCCCGCGTGGACGTCGTCGTCGCCCTGGCCTGAACTCCGGGCCACCGGGTACCCGGTGCCCATGAGCGATCACGAGGCAACCGTGGCCGCGCTGCTCGACCGCGCCGGGACCACCTACGCGGCCGAGGCCGGGATCACGCTGAAGGACACGCCCGCCCCGCTGTACCGGCTGCTGGTGCTCGGCACCCTGCTCTCCACCCGGGTGCAGGCCTCGCTGGCCGTGGCAGCCGCACGCGAGCTGGCCGACGCCGGGATGGGCACGCCGGAGAAGATGCGCGACGCGACCTGGCAGCAGCGGGTCGACGCGATGGACCGCGCCCACTACACCCGGGTCGACGAGCAGATGGCGACCGCGCTCGGCGAGGGTGCCCAGCAGCTGCTCGACGACTACGCAGGCGACCTGCGGAAGCTCCGCGACCGGGCGGACCGTGACCCGGACCGCATCCGGGAGCTGCTCACCGCGTTCCCGCGACTCGGCCCCACCGGCGCCTCGATCGTGACCCGGGAGCTGCAGGCGGTGTGGCCGGAGCTGCGGCCGTCGCTGGACGGCAAGGCACTCGACGGCGCAAAGCGCATCGGCCTGCCCGCGGAGCCGGGCGAGCTCGTCCGGCTGGTCGACGACGAGGATCTCGCGAAGTTCGCCGCGGCGCTGACAAGAGTGGGCCTGGACAAGAAGCTCGGCGAGGAGGTCCTCGAAACGATCCAGGAAAGGCGATAGGTCATGTCATCGTGCCCTTCCGCCCCGGTCCTCACCCGGCGCCGGTGTCGTCCCGACCTCTCTCGATCTCCATCAATGCCTGCAGGTCGTCGGCTTCCTCGATCTCCGCACGACGCGTTTCGTCCGCCCGTCGGCGAATGTCGAACTCGGCGTAACGATCGTCGGTCAGCCGCTTCACGTCGGAGGCCGACACCGAGCCGCTCCCCCGCAACAGCGGCCGTTCGTCGAACTCGATGAAGCGATCGGTCCGGTCGACCCAGTCAGCCATCATGATCGTCTGCCGACGCCGGGCCCGGTCCTCGGCGAAATCCAGGAACCGGGTGGTGAGCAGGTTGAGATCGGAGATCTCCTGCTGGGTCAGATAATTCTTGGATACCGTCACATCCACCTTGCGGACCTTCGCGCCCGACCAGGACATGAGCCCCAGGTTCGGCGCATCAGCGATGCACCGTGCCTCAACGAGTTCAGCGGCCGTGTTGCCGGTGATCGCGTAGATGAGCTTGTTCTGAATCGTCGCGAAGAACGACTGCGCGGTGTCGGAGCTCTTGTCGTAGTCCGCGCTGGTGGCAGCGAAGATCTCCCGGACCTTCTGATAGAAGCGCTTCTCCGAAGCCCGGATGTCCCGGATGCTCTCGAGCAGCTCGTCGAAGTAGTCGGTGCCGCCCGGCTCCTTCAGCCGACGGTCGTCCAGGACGAAGCCCTTGATCAAGTAGTCGCGCAAGGTCGTCGTGGCCCACTGGCGGAACTGCACGGCCCGGGGCGTAGTGGCCCGATAGCCGATGGCCAGCACCATGTCGAGGTTGTAGACCTTGACCTCACGCTTGACCTGGCGCGGGCCTTCCGCCCGAACCCTCAACTCAGAGTTGATAGTTGCCTGAGTCACTTCTCCGTCGGCCAGAATCCGGCTGATGATCTGGCCCACGTTCTGCACGGACGTCGCGTACAGCTCGGCGATCTCGGCCTGGGCCAGCCAGACTGTGCCGTCCACGGCCCGCAGCTGAACCTGGGACCGGCCGTCATCGCTCCGGTAGACGACGATCTCGCCGCCCGATTCGATCACCGACCGGTCTCCCTCCTCGCCGATCCGATGTCCCCGATCGCCGTCAGAAGACGGCGACCGCGACGATCAGACCCAGCGCCACGTGCGCGGCAGCGACGACCTTGGCGGCGGCGCGCGGCTCGTCGGACTGGATGACCTCACCGATGTCGATGCCGGTCACCCACTCCAGCAGCCGCACCGCGGCGACCTGGGCGATGATCCCCACCAGGCCGAACACCAGCGACGAGATCACGCCCTGCAGCAGCGAGCCGGAGGAGACGTAGATGGCGATGACGATGATGAACGCCATCGAGATCATCCCGGCGGCGGTGATGGTGACCGCGTTGGGCAGTCCCGCCCGCACCATCTGGGGCAGCTTGCCCGGCGTCGTCAGGTCGATCGCCCAGAAGCCGACGAGCATCAGCAGGATGCCGATGACGGCGTAGAGCAGGATCGCGCCGATGCCACGGCCGAGGAAGCCCCAGTAGGTGGCGTCGAGCGCCTGGGCGAGGATCACGGAATGCCTCCGGAAGGGGAGCGGGGAGCGGACAGGGAGGTACGGGTCAGGAGGGGATGCGGTGCGGCACGAAGGCCGCGCCGTCGTCGGTGATCAGGCCGGCCGTCTCGCGGATGCCGAGGCCCGCGGCGGTGTCACCGACCAGCCAGGCACCCAGGCACGGGCGGTAGCCGTCGAACTCGGGCAGCGGGTCGAACATCTGGTAGACGAAGCCCTCGTCGCCGTAGACGCCGCCGGTGGCGGTCTCGTAGCCGGGCGCGACGATCTGGATGTTCGAGCCCTCCCGGCCGAGCAGCGGCTTGCGGACGTACTCGGTGAGCAGGCCGGGGTTCCCGAGGGAGGCGGGGAGCAGGTTCGGGTGGCCCGGGTACATCTCCCACAGCACGGCGAGCAGCGCCTTGTTCGACAGCAGCGTCTTCCACAGCGGCTCGAGCCACATCGTCTCCGGCAGGCTGCGGGTGACGTGCTTGCCGAACTGGTCGGACAGCATCCACTCCCAGGGGTAGAGCTTGAAGATGCCCGCCATCGGGGCCTCCTCGAGGTCCACGAACCGGTCGAGCGCGGAGTCCCAGCCGATGTCCTCGATGGACAGCCCGACCGTGTCGATCCCGGCCTCGGCGGCGGCCTCCTGCAGGTAGCCGACGGTGATGTGGTCCTCGCCGCTGCTCTCCTCCCCGGACCAGGTGAAGTGCACCTCCGGGGACGGCAGGCCGCTGCGGATCTCGCCCCACCGCTCGACGAGCTTCTCGTGCAGGGAGTTCCACTGGTCGTCGTCGGCGTGGGTGTCCTGCAGCCAGTACCACTGCAGGATCGACGCCTCCAGCAGCGACGTCGGGGTGTCCGCGTTGTACTCGAGCAGCTTGGCCGGGCCGGACCCGTCGTAGCGCAGGTCGAACCGGCCGTAGATGTGCGGGTCGGCCCGCTTCCACGAGTCGGTCACGGCCTGCCAGCTCCACTCGGGCAGCGCGAAGTCGGAGAACCGCTCGGTCGTGACCACGTGGTCGACGGCGGACAGGCACATCGAGTGCAGGACCTCGACGTCGGCCTCGAGGGAGAGGATCTCGTCCATCTCGAAGGTGTAGTGCACCGACTCGTCCCAGTAGGGCCGCTCGCCGCCCGAGCCGTCGCGGCCCGGTGTGCCGAACACCAGACCCTGCTCGGCGACGGTGCGCTCCCAGCCCGGACGCGGGGTGCCGCGTTCGCGTCGCACCGCCTCAGCTCCCGCTGGAGGAGCCGGAGCTGCCGGACGACGAGCTGGACCCGCCGACCCCGAGGCCACCGCGCGAGATCGTGCTGCCGGACGTGCCGCTGCGCACCGTCGTCCCGCTCTTGGACGCGGCGGGCGGCGGGTTCACCGTCCCTCCGGTGGCGACCTGCCCGACGCGGCCGTTGCTGCCGTAGTTGTAGTGGTACTGCCCCCCGCCGCCACCGAGGAAGATCGGCACGAAGGCGAACCCGCCGCCGCCGTCGCTGACCTGACCGTTGGTCTGAGGGCCTGCGCAGTTCTCGTCCGGGACGACGACCTGGTTCGCGTCCACGCACTGCGCGACGATCTCCTCGTCCGGCGAGGAGGCCGCGTAGATGCCGGCGATCAGCGCGACGACGCCGATGGTGGCGCCGGTACCGATCAGCACCCGCTTGGTCGTCTTCGAGCGGGCTTCCTTGAGCCGCACCGCCTCGCGGTCGGCACGCAGCTTCTGCTCGCGGGCCCGCTTCTCGGCGAGCGAGGGCTCGCGCGGCGTGGTGCTGCCGTCCTGCTGCCGGATCCGGCCCTTCGGCGCGCCGGAGCCCGGCTCACCGCGCTGCGGCGTCCCGGTCGGTGACGTGTCGCCGCCGTCCCCGGACCCGCCTGCCGGCTGCGAGAACCACGTGGATCCGTGCTCCGGCCCGTCGTCGGCCGAGTGCCGTCCGTCGCTCATCGATGATCACCCATCACGTATCCCCCCGAGGCGAACCGTACCGGTCGACCGCGAGACCCCGCCGACGCAGGGCGATCTCGATTCGGCTGCGGTTCGGCGCGCGACACCCCGACGAGTGGTCGACGGGGACGGCGACCACCCCCGGCACCTGCACGTTCACAGCACGACGCCGACCGATGGCCGCGCCGGGACACGGCCGCCTGAAGCTCCGACCGGCCGGGCTGCATCATGGAAGTCGCCATGGATCCCAGCTCCCCTGCCGGCTCCGCCCCCCGGTCCGACGCACCCGGCCCCGACGCGCCGGGTCCCGACGCGACCGGGGCCGACGCGACCGGTACCGACGCGGCCGACGAGCAGGCCTACGACGGGTACGACGGTCGCTACTCGCGCGGCGGGGGCAGCCCGTCGACGTCGGTGCTGGCCCGTCCGGAGCCGGCGACGTCCGCGGCCCCGGTGGCACCCACCCGGCGCAGGCGCCGGATCGACGAGTCCGACGGGGCCGACGGGGCCGACGAACAGGGCGCGTCCGACGAGCCGGGCGGGACCGACGGGGACACCGCGCTGGTCACCGCGGACCGGCCCGCGACCGGTGGTGGTGGCCTGCGCGGCGCCCGGCGGGTCGGGATCGGGATCCTCGTCGGCGCGTTCCTGATGTTCGCCGTGGCGTCGCTGGACTCGCTGCTCGGTGCCGAGGTCCCGGTGCTGGGCTCGTTCGCGTCCTCCGGTGTACCGCCGCGGGTGGAGGAACCGCCCCCGCTGCCGCCGCCCCCGGACACCCCCGGCACCTGCCTGAACTGGGGCCGGGCCGACGCGACCGACACCACGGCCGTGAACTGCGCGCAGCAGCACCGGTTCGAGCAGGCCGGCCGGGTCGAGCTCGTCGACCAGCCCGTGTTCCCGCCGGATGCGGCGTGGCAGCAGCTCGTCTCCGAGCGCTGCACCCCGGTCGTGACGAAGTACCTGAACGGGAAGTTCGACCCGGAGGGCAAGTTCCGGGTCGGTGCGCTGAAGCCGTCGAAGGCACGGTGGGACGGGGGCGACCGGGGGATGCGCTGCGGGCTGCAGGCCGCGTCGCGCAGCGGCGCGATGCTCCCGATCACCGGCAAGGTCGCCGAGCAGGACCAGTCCTCGATCCAGGCCGCAGGTACCTGCCTGGCGATCGACGACCGCACCGTCGGGGACCCGACCGACTGCGCCGGGCCGCACGCCGTCGAGGTGGTCGGGGTCGTCGACCTCGGCACCGAGTTCCCGGAGGCCTGGCCGGCGATCGAGGACCAGGACAAGTTCCTCCAACCGGCCTGCACCGACGCGGCCAACGCCTTCGCCGGCAACGACAAGGTCATCGGCGAGAAGGGCCTGACGGTCTACTGGGGCAACCTCGCGGAGGAGTCCTGGAAGGCCGGCAGCCGCAAGGTCAACTGCAACATCGGCACCCTCCTGCCGGACGGCAGCGGCTTCGCCTCGCTCGCCGGCTCGGTCAAGGGCAACCTGGTGGTCGGCGACCAGGCGGCGCCGCCGGCCGCGACGGCGCCCGGTGCCCCCTCGACGCCCGGCTCGCCCGCCGATCCCGCCGCTCCGACCGATCCCGCCGCCCCGGCCGACGGCTCGCCGGAACCGGGAGACCAGCCCGGGAGCGAGCAGCCGACCGCACCGGGCACCGGGACCGAACCGCCGGAAGAGCTGGACGTCCCGCCCGGGCTGCCCGGGCTCGGCGGCGAGTGAGGCCGTGCCGGTGCCGATGACGCCGGACCGGTTCGACGAGCTGGTCGGCGACGCCCTGGACCTGGTCCCGGAGGAGCTCGCGGCGGCGATGGACAACGTCGTCGTCCTGGTCGAGCCGCGGAACCCGGAGGAGCCCGATCTGCTCGGGCTGTACGAGGGCGTCGCGCTGACCGAGCGGACCGCCGACTACGCCGGCGAGCTACCGGACCGGATCACCGTCTACCGGGACGCCGTTCTGGACGTCTGCGCCGACGAGGACGAGGTCGTCGACGAGGTCGCGATCACCGTCGTGCACGAGATCGCGCACCACTTCGGCATCTCCGAGGAGAAGCTGCACGAGCTCGGCTGGGGCTGATCGGTCCCGGCTGGGGCTGATCAGTGCGATGACCGGCTGCGGTCCGGCATCGGGTCCCACAGCTCGGTGGACCAGCCGTCCGGGTCGCGGCGCAGGACCACCCGTCCCGTGTTCGGGACGGGGCTGTCCCGGCCGAGGCCGGCGTCCGGGCGCCCGGAGCCCGAACCGTCGCGGCCGCCGAGCAGGGCGAGGGTCAGGAGCCGGATGGCAGCGCCGTGACTGACCACGACGACCGCCCCGGAGGTGACCCCGTCCATGACCGCGGCGATGTCCGGCAGGAACCGGTCCCACACCGCGCGGGCGGACTCGCCACCGGGCATCCGGCGGTCGACGTCACCCTCCCACCAGGCTTCGAAGACGTCGTCGAAGGTCTCGCGGGCCTCGTCGTCGGTCCGGTTGTCCAGGTCGCCGACGAAGACCTCGTGGGCTCCGGGTAGCAGCTGCAGGTCCAGGCCCAGCGCGTCGGCGATCGGCGCGGCGGTCTCCCGGGCCCGGGTGGCGCGCGAACAGTGGATCGCCCGGACCGGCCAGTCCGTGAGCAACCCGGCGACCTCCCGCGCCTGACCGTGGCCGACCTCGTCGAGCGAGGGGCCGGGAACCTTCGTGTCCAGCGCGTGCCGGACGTTGGAGGGTGTGCGGCCGTGCCGGACCAGCACCAGGCGGACCGCGCCGTCGTCCGGCGGGACCTCCGGCGCGCGGGATGCGGCCCGGACGGCGGCGAAGGAGGCTGCGCCGTCGTGTTCCTCGTCGGGGACGTGCCCGGTCACGTGCCGGCTCCTTCCCGGATCGCGGCGAGCCAGCGCTCGGACGCGACGTAGTCGTCGACGGAGGCGGCGCCGAGCGGCACCACCGGGCTGCCCGAACCGGCGACCGGCGCGGGCGGCGCGTCGGATCGAGGGTACGACCCGAGGTAGAGGAGCCGGTCGCAGCGCCGGTGCAGCGCGGCGAGCGCCTCCCCCATCGCCGGCTCGGTGACGTGACCGGAGCAGTCCAGGTGGAACCAGTACTCGGCGTGCCGGTCCTTCACCGGGCGGGACTCGATCCGGGTCAGGTCGATCCCGCGGACGGCCAGCTCGGTGAGCAGACCGAGCAGGGTGCCCGGCCGGTTCGTGGTCGTCGCGGCGAGCGTGGTGCGGTCCCACCCGGTCGGCGACGGCGGCGGGCCGGAGCGGGTGAGCAGGACGAAGCGGGTGGCCGCGCCGGCGTTGTCGGCGATGTCGTCGGCCAGCACCGCGAGCCCGTGCTGCGACGCCGCGAGCGGGGCGGCGACCGCGGCGTCCACCTCACCGCGGGCGGCCTGCGCGGCGGCCTCGGCGGTGGAGGAGCTGACCCGCACCTCGGCATCGGGGAGGTGCGTCGCCAGCCAGCCACGGACCTGGGCGATGCCGTGCCCGTGCGAGGCGACCGTCCGGACGTCGGCGAGCCCGGTCCCGCCCTTCCCGAGCAGGCAGAACCGCACGGCGATGCGTGCCTCCCGGGCGATCACCAGCGGCGGGTCCTCCACCAGGCCGTCGAGCACCGGCGGGACGGCACCCTCCACGGTGTTCTCGATCGGGACGCAGCCGGCGTCGACCGAACCGTCCCGGACGGCGGCGAGCACCGCGGGCGCGCCGGGCAGCGGCACGAGTTCGGCGTCGTGCGACTCGGGCAGCGTGCGCAGGGCCTGCTCGGTGAACGTGGCGTGCGGACCCAGAAATCCCAGCCGGAGCCGATCGCGCACGGTCAGTCCAGCAGCCCGAGCGCGACGAGGTCGGCTATCGGCACCGGGTCCGGGTCCACGCCGCAGCGGGGCAGCACCATCCGGACCTGCTCGACGGCCGCGTCGGGCAGCTCGTCGAGCTCGCGGGCGAGCGCCTCACCGTCGGTGGACTCGAGCGCGTCCTCCACCGGCTCCGGCGACACGCTGACCCCGGTCATCCGGGCGACGGCGACGATCAGGTTGAGCAGCCCGTGCCGGCCACGGGGGAACGAGCCGGACGGGGCCTCGTGGACGATCCGGTCGAACCCCTGCGCGGAGATCCCGCCGGTGCCGCTCTCGAGACCGGCCTGGAGGAAGCGGTACACATCGGCCGTCACGGGCACGTCCGACGCCCGCGGGCCGCCCATCCGGATCTTCGGGGTGCATCCGTGCTCGGCGACCTTGCGGACCGCCGCGAGCCACGCCTCGGTGCCCTCGTCGTCGCCCTCCACGGGGCGGCGCGGTTCGACGACCGGCGTCACCTCGTCCGGGACGAACTCGGACACACGTTCCAGCCAGACGCCGTCGACGTCCGGCGGGGCGGCACACTCGACGGTGCTCGGGGTGAGCAGGCTCGAGCGGGAGAACACGGTCGACAGGGCCTTGGGCACCGCACCCAGCCCGGTGTCCACGACCAGGGCGAGTTCGGCCGGCCTGCTCGGCGCGGCCCGGGCGAGTTCGGTGACCACGGCGGGCAGCTGCGAGGCCGGGCAGACCAGCCGCCCGACGAGGCCTCCGTAGTGACCGTCGCGAGCAGCGAGGTAGCGCGACACCACGGCATCGACACCCGGCGCGACGGTCCGCGGCTGCAGCAGGCTGGTGTCGTCGACCAGCGCGGCCAGCAGCGGCCGGATCGGCCACGGGTCGGCAGCGGAGCCCGAGGGCACGGTCATCACGTCGAGAGACGCTAACGGTCGGGTCACGGCCGGCCGACAACGGGGTTCTCCGCGGCCTCCGCAGCGACGGCGAGCGGGGGTGGACAGGGAACGCTCACTCCTGATTAGGTAAGGGTTACCTAAATGGAGGTGAAAGTGGGAACCACCCGCACGCGCCGCCCGCCGACGCCCGCCGTCGCCGAGCGTGCCCGCAGTCTGGTCACCCGCGGCGGTCGCGCCGCGCTCGTCGGGACCGGCGAGCCGGAACCGTGCACGCCACTGATGCACCACACGTGGCCGGACGGGACGACCGACGTGTTGCTCTCCGACGACCACGTGGTGCGCGAGCGGGCCCGGCACTCGGCTGACGGCCTGCCGGTGATGCTGGAGCTGACCGGGATGACCCCGGTGCCGCTGCCGGAGCCGGTGCGCGAGCTGCTGTGGCTGCTGGGCAGGCTCCACGAGCCGGAGCCGCGGACCGGACGGGAGCGGGCCCTGCGGCTCGCCGAGGAGGCGCCGCACCCGAACCTGCTCGACGCCGGACGCGGCGCGACGCTGCTGCGGCTGTACCCGTCCTCGGCGGTCTACTCCGACGCCGAGGGCTGCGCACCCGTCTCGCCCACCGATCTGGCGGCCGCCGACCCGGACCCGTTCTGCCGGGTGGAGCAGGCGTGGCTGGAGCACCTGGACCAGGCGCACCCGGAGATGCTGTGCGCGCTGCGCAGGCACCTGCCCCGGGCGCTGCGCGATGCCGGCGACACCGCGGGCCGGATCCGGCCGATCGGTGTCGACCGGTTCGGGGTACGGGTGCGGGTCCCGGCGGCGGGCGGCACGCAGGACGTCCGGCTGGCGTTCTCCGCCGAGGCCGCGACACCCGCCGAGCTGCAGAAGCGGTTCGCCGAGCTGGTCGGCTGCCCGGTGAGCAGGGCCCTAGACGCGTGAGCCGGTGGCGGGGAGGTGCTCGTCGTGCACCTTCCTCGTCACCTTGCGCTCGGCGACGAACGACGCGATCGGAATGGTGCCCGCCGCCAGGATGATGACGGCGAACACCGGCTTCCAGCGGCACCGCTCGGCCAGGATCAGCGTGCACACGATGTAGATCATGTACAGGAAGCCGTGCACCATGCCGATCAGTGCGACCGGGCGCGGGTCACCGAAGACGTACTTCGCGGGCATCGCGTAGAAGGTCAGCAGCAGCAGGCCGACGCCGGTGACCCAGGCCGAGATCCGGTAGGCCTTGAGCGCGTTCGCGACGGTCACGGTGTCGACTCCTCCGGCCGGACCGCCAGGCGGGCCAGCTCCTCGTTGTAGGCCCGCAGCTGCGGGTCGGTGCCCCGGCGCGCGGCCACGCCGGCCGGACGGGAGGTGAACGGCGACGGCCGGTCCGCCACGGCCGCACCGGCGAGCTCGGGCACGGGGGCCGGGTCCGCGCCGGACGGCCGCTCGGCGGTAGCCGGCGCGGTCGTCGTCGCAGGAGTCGCGGAGGTCGCGGCAGGGGCCGTGTCGGGTTCCGCAGGCGTGGCGGCCTCCCGGGCACGCACGTCCGCGACCTCCAGACGCAGGAAGCGCCACCACATCACGCCGAAGAACACCGCGAACAGGGGCCACTGCAGGCCGTACCCGATGTTCAGCGCCGAGCCCATCGCCGACCCGGCCCGCCCCCACTGCCAGACGGCCAGGAAACCGCAGGTGGCCATCGCGCCGAGGGTGAGCACGTGCCAGGCCATCCACTTCGGGGACAGCAACAGCCGCATCACGCGGACCAGGGTACCCATCCGGCGCCGGTCGCGTCCGGGCGGCGACCCGGCCGGCGCCGGACCCGGTGCGGCGCCGCTCCCGGCCTTGGGAGGATCGCCTCGTGACGACGACGGCGGGCCGATCCACCCTCCGGAGCTGGCTGGCACCGGGCCGGCCGGCGGACCCGGCGGTGGTCACCGACCGCCGGGAGCGCCGGCTGATCGGTCTGGAGATCGCGATCGTCGTGACCGTGACGCTCGGGCTGTCCGCGCTGCGCAGCGTGCTGTCGCTGCTGGAGGCGCTGCTCGCGCCCGCGCCACTGGCGGACCAGCAGGTGATCCTGAACGCTCCGGCCTCCACCGACGTGTGGATCGACCTGGCGTTCCAGCTGACCCGGGCGCTGCAACTGGCCGGCTGGGGCGCACTGGCCGCCTACCTGCTGCTGCGTGCCGGGTTCGCGCTGCGCCGGGTCGGCCTGGACGGGCTGCGGCCGGGGAGCGACGTGCTGCACTCGGCCGGGCTGGCCGCGCTGATCGGGATCCCGGGGCTGGCGCTGTACCTGATCGGCCGGGTCGCCGGGATCACCCCGGACATCGCACCGAGCACGCTCACCGACGCCTGGTGGCGGATCCCGGTACTCGTCGTCTCGGCCGCCGCGAACTCCTGGGCCGAGGAGGTGGTCATGATCGGCTACCTGCTCACCCGGTTCCGGCAGCTGGGCTGGTCGGAGAACCGCTCCGCGCTCGTCGCCGCCGTGCTGCGCGGGTGCTACCACCTCTACCAGGGGGTCGGCGCGTTCGTCGGGAACCTCGTCATGGGGCTGGTGTTCGCCCGGTACTGGCAGCGGACGAACCGGCTCTGGCCGCTCGTCGGAGCCCACCTGCTGATCGACATCGTGGCCTTCGTGGGGTACGCACTACTGGTCGACGTGCTGCCGTTCTGAGGCTCGACCCACCACTGCGAAAGGGCCCCTCACCTGGGGAAAGGTGACCCTGTCCTGTTGAGACGAACACCAAGTCTTGAACGGCTCCAGAACAGCGCGAACGCGGCTAGCCTCGTACTCATGACCGACGACACCAAGTTCCACGCACTGCTCCGCGACCAGATCCGGAGCGAGTTCACCGCAAGCCAGCAGTACGTCGCCGTGGCCGTCTGGCTCGACGGTGAGGACCTCCCCCAGCTGGCCGCGCACTTCTACGCCCAGGCGCTCGAGGAGCGCAACCACGCCATGAGCATGGTCCGGTACCTGCTGGACAACGACCTCACCGCGACCGTCCCGGGCATCGAGGACGTCAAGAACGACTTCGCCTCGGTCGAGGACGCCGTGTCGCTGGCGCTGACCCAGGAGCGGCACGTCACCGAGCAGATCACCACGCTCGCCTCGACCGCCCGCGACGAGGGTGACTACCTCGGCGAGCAGTTCATGCAGTGGTTCCTCAAGGAGCAGGTCGAGGAGGTCGCCTCGATGTCGACGCTGCTCACCATCGTCCGCCGGGCCGAGGACAACCTGTTCCACGTCGAGGCCTTCGTGGCCCGCGAGCTCAAGCCCGAGGGTGTCGACCCCACCGCGCCGGCCGTCGCAGGCGGCCGCGTCTGACCCGGACCGCTACCGGAGGGTGATCTGCTTCCCGGCGAGCACCTCGCGCGCACGGTGCTCCGCGTCGTCGAGCGGCTTGTCCGCCAGCCCCGCCAGCGCCTCGTCGAGCCGCTTCGCGAACTCCGCCGTGGGTCCCGCCCACTCCGACGAGTGCATCTCGCGGTCCACGTCCCAGACCGGCACCAGCAGCCCGTGGGCCCGGAACGACCCGGCGTAGCGGGACCCCTCACCCAGCTCCAGGCCGCCCTGGCCGGACAGCCGGGCGAGCGCCCCCATCAGGTCGTTCTCGCTCTCCGTGCGCACCCAGCGCACGTGTGCCTTCGACCCGGTGTCGACCCAGTACGCGCCCCGCACGCCCGGCGCGCCGACCGCCTCGGTCGGCATGATCACCGAGTTGGCGCGCTCCAGCATCGCCTGCGCCTCCGGGTCCGGGCTCTCCCCGGGCAGCCACCAGGCGAAGTCGGCGTGCACGGTCGGCTCGAGCGGCGCCTGCGGCTCGAGCACGTCCTGCAGCCGCTCACCGGTGCGCCGGTCCGGCCCCACGACCGGCAGCGACGACCCGGGCACGGCCGAGCGGGCCCAGGCGAGCGCAGCGGCGAGGTCGGCGGACAGGTCACCGGAGCGGGTCTGCACCTGCATCCCGAGCAGGATGTCCCCGTTGTCCCGGACGATCGCCGCGGACGCGCCGGGGAGTACCGAGGCCAGCGTCACCGGGCCGCCGGAGCGGACCGGCAGCGGCGCCGTCGCCGACGGCAGGAACTCCCGCATCGCGACGAGATCCGGCTCGGCGGCCAGGCCCTCGAACGGCCGGATGACGATGACGTCGTCACCCGCACCGTGGCAGACCTTGTACCGCTTGCCCGAGCCGCACGGGCACGGCCGGCGGGGGTTGTCGGCAGCGGAGCCCTCGGAACGGGTGGCACGGTTACGCGTCTTCTTGCCCATCACCGGGCAAGGTAGCGGGTCGTGGGTGACTTCGATCCGACCGACCCCGATTTCCTCGCCGACCCGTACCCCGTCTACGACGAGCTGCGTGCCGCGGGACCGGTGCACGAGCACCGGCACCTCGGCCTGCCGGTCGCCGTGACGCACGCGGCCTGCTCCGCGGTGCTGCGCGACCGCGGACTCGGCCGGATCTGGCAGGACGCGGAGCCGTCGGCACAGCTCACGGCGTTCAACCTGCTGCACCGCAACTCGCTGCTGGAGCGGGAGGGTGAGCCGCACACCCGGCTCCGGCGACTGGTGGCGTCGGCGTTCGCCCGCGGCCACACCGCCCGGCTCGCCCCGCTGGTCCGCGCACGGGCCGGGGCCCTGGTCGACGACCTGGTGCGACAGGTGCGCGACGACGAGCCGGCCGACCTGATCGAGCTGGTCGCGGAGCCGCTGCCGGTGGCCGTGATCGCCGACCTGCTGGGGGTCCCGGAGGATCGGCGGGCGCCGCTGCGGGACTGGTCGGACGCCATCGTGCGGATGTACGAGCCCGATCCGGGCCACGACGGCAGGCTCGCCGCGGAGCGGGCGTCCGCCGAGTTCACGGCGATGCTGCGCGACCTGGTCGCCGAGCGCCGCGACGGTGCCGGTGCCGGTTCGGGTACTCCCGGGAGCGATCCCGGGACGGGGTCGGACCTGCTCGGGGACCTCCTCGCCGTGCGCGAGTCCGGCGACCGCATCTCCGCCGACGAGCTCGTCGGCACGGCGGCGCTCCTGCTCATGGCCGGGCACGAGGCGACGGTGAACGTGATCGGGAACGGGGTGTACGCACTGCTGCAGCACCCGGCCCAGTGGCAGCGGCTGATCGCGGACCCGGACCTGATCCCGGCGGCGGTCGAGGAGCTGATCCGGTTCGACGCGCCGCTGCAGCTCTTCGAGCGGACGGCCGTCGCCGACACGTCGGTCGCCGGGTACCCGGTCCCGGCCGGCAGCCGGATCGGTGCCCTGCTGGGCGCGGCCGGCCGCGACCCCGGGACGTTCGGCGACGACGCCGACCGGCTGGACGTCACCCGCTCCCCGAACCCGCACCTCGGCTTCGGCGCCGGGGTGCACTACTGCCTCGGTGCGCCGCTGGCCCGGCTCGAGATCGCCGAGGTGCTCCGCGCGCTGCTGCTCCGGCTCCCGGGCGCCGCCGTGCACGGGACGCCGGTCCGTCGCCCGCGGTTCGTCATGCGGGGCTGGGAAGAATTACGGCTCACCGAGTAGGCCGGCACACCGGATAGGCCGAATGGCAGCATTTCCGTTACTCTGAAAGCTACTTTCTGAACGAGTGTTCGCACAGTTTCCGGACACTTCACCGGGTCCGGGGAAATCGCCCCGTGATCGCCGATCCCCACGGTGGTCGCGCTGTGGGGGGCGTGGTGGAATCACGTCGGTGGAATCGTGGTCGGAGGATTTGCGAGGCGTGCTCGACGCACCCGGCGCCCGCTACGCCTGCCTCGCCGACCCGGCCACCGGCGCGGTCGTCGCCGCCCACGGCGGCGCCGGAGCACCCTCCGGAACCGGCGCGGGCGACCCGCCCGGCACCGTCCCCGCCGACGCCGCGGCGGTGCTCGGCTGGGGTTCCGCCGAGACCGGCTCCGGGACGGCCGGCCCGTCCTTCGAGGACGCCGTGATCACCACCGGCGCGAGCTACCACCTGGTCAGGGCCTTCTCCCGGGACGGCGGGCCGCTACTCGCCTACCTCCAGGTCGATCGGGCGCACGGCAACCTCGCCCTGGCCCGGCGCGCGCTGCTCGCACTGTCCCGGACCGACCGCGAGCAACCGGCGGCACCGACCGGCCCGGCGGCAGCGACCCGTCCGGAGCCGGCGATCCGTCCGGAGGCAGCGACCGGTCCGGCAACAGCGGCAGATCCGGAGGCAGCGGCCGATCCGGAGGTAGCGGCACGCCCGGCAGCACCGGCCGATCCCGAGGCAGCGGCACGCCCGGCAGCAGCAGCCGATCCCGAAGCAGCGACCCGTCCGGCAGCACCGGCCGATCCCCAGGCCGCCGCACGCCCGGCCGTGCCCGCCCCGCGCAGCGACACCACCGGCGACGGGCGGGCACCGGTCGTCCCGGCGCAGGCGCGCGCCCCGGAGGGCGAGCGGACGCCACCGCCCCCGGTCCCGCTCCCCCGGCGCGAGACCGGGGCGCCGCCGCCGGCCCTCCCACCCGCGGCCGGCCCCACCGAGCCCCCACCCGATCCCGACGACCAGGCCGCCGCATCCCCATCGGCCCCACCGGACCAGCCCGGCGGCCGCTGGGCCGACGATCTCCGGACGATGGCCCGGATCCTCGCCGGGCTCCGCAGACTCGGCCAGTAGGCCGGGGCCGCATTTGACGATTCCCGGATCGGGGTTATCGTGGTTGTTCTCCCCGAGAGGTTTTCGCGGAGATCCGTTTCGCCCCACCGGAACGACCGTGGAGCGGCTCCCCCATTCATCAACGGCGCGGCGCGCACCGCGCGGAGGCAACAATGAACAACATCGATCGTTCGCTGGACATGGCGGCCAACATCAAGGGCGCGTTCGCGGTCGCGATCGTCGACTTCGACAGCGGCATGACCCTCGGGTCCCGTGGTGGCAGCCCGGAGTTCGACCTCGACGTCGCGGCCCCGGGCAACTCCGAGGTCGTCCGCACCAAGATCGAGGTCATGCAGAAGCTCGGGCTGCGCGAGTCCATCGAGGACATCCTGATCACGCTGGACACCCAGTACCACCTGATCCGGATCATCCGCGGTACCGACGAGCAGCTGTTCTTCTACCTGGTGCTCAACCGGGCCCAGGCCAACCTGGCGATGGCCCGCCGCGACCTGCGCGTCATCGAGCAGCAGTTCACCATGGCGTCGCCGCAGGCCGCCCCGCAGGCCGGCACCGGCCAGCAGTTCTTCCCCGCCCAGCAGCGCTGAGCGGGGCGGACCCGCTACCTCCATGGCACGTCACCGGCACGCCGTCTCGGTTCGCACCGACGGCCTCGCCGCGGTTCTCGGACCGCTGCTGACCGACCCCAGGATCCGCTCCGCGGCCCTGATCGACGTCGACAGCGGGATGGTGCTCGACGTCTGCGGCCCGGAGACCTCGGTCGGTCGCTTCGGCCGGGGCCGGGCCGCCGAGCACGACCACCGGGACGAGGTCCGCGGCGCGGCGCACGCCGAGCTGGTCCGGATCGGGCTCGCACTGGCCCCCGGATCGGGCGGCGTGGTCGGGCTCGTCCTGGAGGCCGGTCCGGATCAGCACGTGCTGCACACCGTCGCCGACCCGCACGGTGGCCTGCTCGCGCTGTCGGTCGTGGTCCGCGGGCCGGACCGGGTGGTGGCGAAGGTCCGCAAGCGGCTCCGGGTGGTCTCCGAGTCGGCGTTGACCGCAGGCCCGTCGGTCGCCGTGCGGCCCGGCTCGGCCGCGTGGTCGGTGCCGGGTCCGCCCGGCGCACCGGTGGACCGGGCGGCCGGTCCGAACATCCCGCCCGCGGCGGCGTCGACGGGACGGCCGGGGCCGCCCGGCCCGGGCCGCCCCGTGCGGCCGGCGGTCCACGCGATGCCCGGCCCGGTCTCGTCGGTGCCCGCGGCGCTCCCGTCCCCGCGGCCGGTCGCCGGTGATCCCGTGCACGACGACGACGGGTCCGCGGTGCAGGCGACCACGCCGCACGCCGCTATCACCCCGTCGGCGCCTCCGGAGCCGTCGTGGCCGGGGCCGGGGGCTTCGCTGTCGGCGATGCTGCCGTCACCCCGCCCGCTGCCGGGCGCACCAGCAGCTCCCTCGGACTCCGCGGATCCGGCTCCAGCAGAGCGGTGATCCACCGGACGAGGCGGATCGTCCGGTAGGCGGTGACGGCGGCGAGAAGGCCCGCCCAGGCGTGCAGGACCACGCCGTCGGCCAGCGCCTGGGTCCCCGAGCGGAACCGCCAGACCAGCGCGAGCGCGGCCAGTAGCACCGAGGCGCCCCACAGCGCCCACCACACCAGCAGGCCGCGTGAGGGCGACGGCCGCCGGTGCACGGGCAGTTCCAGCGCCGCGTGCTCCGTCTCGGCCAGCAGTGACCCGGGCGCCACCAGGTTCCATCCGGGAACCAGCCAGCCCGCGACGACCCGTCGCCTGCTGCGCCACGGCCGCGTCCCCGACCGGTCCGCGGCGGCCCGGTACGCCCAGAGGCTCCACGAGATCGTCAACACCCCGGCCGCGATCACCGCCGCGATCGACGACCAGCCGCCGAACCAGACCATCGCGTCCGACCAGCCGACCGCGACCGGCGACAGGGCGTCCGAGCGGCTCGCCAGCAGCAGGCCGTACCGCCACACCTCCGCGACGGCGGCGACCGCGCTCACGACGACCGTCACCCAGAGCACCGGGATCAGCTGACCGGCCAGCCAGCGGGCCCGCTCCAGCGGCGGGACCGGGCCGTCGCCCGCGTCCGACGGTGCTCGCCACGGCCCGACCGGCAGTCCCCAGCGCGGCACGGACCGGTAGCGCGGCGGGCCGGTGTAGCGCTGCGCCGGCACCGCGGCCGGGCGCGGCCGCGTGGTCTCCGGCGGTGTCGCCACCCACTCCATCGCCGCCAGATAGCGGCCGCACCACGGGCAGAACACGCCGCTGCCCGGTGCCGCCTGCCGCCCGCAGCGCGGGCACGGCGGCAACCCGGTGGATCCGTGCGGCACGGCCGGCGCTCAGGCGATCCGGGGGGCGCTGCCGTCGTCGGTGACCACGTCACGACCGGTGGCAGCCCAGTCCTGCATGCCACCGGCCACGTTGACGGCGGGGAAGCCCTGCTGGGTCAGGTAGGCGACGACCCGCGCCGACCGGCCGCCGGAGCGGCAGACGATGTAGAGCGGGTCATCGGTGGGGATGTCGCCCATCCGGCCCGCCAGCTCGGACATCGGCAGGTGGCGGGCCGTCGGGGCGTGCCCGGCCGTCCACTCGTCGAGCTCGCGGACGTCCAGGATCGGGGCGTCGGCGGGCAGGTCGGACACGCGCGCGGTGGGCACCTCGTCGGACATGCGCGCCATCCTGCCACGCAGCACCGTCAACACCCGGTGAGCGACGGACGCGCCGGCCCGGATGATCCCGGACCGGCGCGTCGGTCGTACTCGGTCGCCGGCGCCTACCGCAGGTCGTCGCGGTAGATCGACCCGTGCGGGATCGTCACCTCGTTCGGGTCCTCCGGCGGTGCGGCCCGGAATCCGCCGGAGGCGTGCACCGGCCGGTACCCGCCGGTGCCCTGTCCCCCGTGCCGCCCGTATCCGGCTGTGAACCCGGATGCGCCGACGGCCGGCTGGGTACCGGTCAGGCCGGTGTTGCCGAAAAGCTCCCCGGCCTGGCGGCTGGTCTGGGAGCGGCGGGGCGGCTGGTTCCCGCCGGGGGCCGGGCGCGGCCGGGCGGCCGCTCCGCCGCGGATCGGGGCACCGGCCAGCTCGGAGGCAGGCACCGCGGTGCTCCTGGGCTCCTCCGTCACGGTGGTCGCCCGGACGGCTCCGGCGCCGGTCAGCGAGCGAACCTCCATCTCGGCGAACCGGGCGGCGTCGAACTGCTCGCGTCCACCGAGCAGCGTGCCGACGATCCCCAGCAGGAACGACGCCGGGATCGACACCAGGCCGGGGTTGGACAGCGGGAAGATCGCGAAGTCGACGCCCGGGATCATCGCGGTCGGCGAGCCGGACACGGCGGGCGAGACCACGATCAGCCCCACGCAGATCAGCACGCCGCCGTAGATGCTGCACAGCGCGCCGGTGGTGTTGAAGCGCCGCCAGAACAGCGAGAACAGGATCGTCGGCAGGTTCGCCGAGGCCGCGACGGCGAACGCCAGCGCCACCAGGAACGCGACGTTCTGGCCGTTCGCGACGATCCCGCCGCCGATCGCGACGAGGCCGATGACCAGCGCCGTCGTCCGTGCGACCTTGACCTCGGAGTCCGGCGACGCCTTGCCGCGCCGCAGGACGTTCGCGTAGACGTCGTGCGCGAACGAGGCCGACGCGGTGATCGTCAGGCCGGCGACGACCGCGAGGATCGTCGCGAACGCGACCGCGGAGATCAGGCCCAGCATGATCTCGCCACCGAGCGCGTACGCGAGCAGCGGGGCCGCGTCGTTCTGGTTCTCCCGGGTGATCGTCCCCGGCGGCAGCAGCGCCGTCGCGCCGTACCCGAGGACCAGGGTGAACAGGTAGAACGTGCCGATCAGCCAGATCGCCCAGACCACCGAGCGGCGGGCCTCCTTGGCCGAGGGCACCGTGTAGAAGCGCATCAGGATGTGCGGCAGGCCCGCGGTGCCCAGCACCAGGGCCAGGCCCAGCGAGATGAAGTCGACCTTGTTCGTGTACTGCAGCCCCGGGTTGAGGATGGCCTCGCCGTGCTCGGAGTTCTCGGTCGCCCGCTCCAGCACGGTGGACAGGTCGAACCCGTACCGGCCGAGCACCCAGGTCGTCATCACGGCGGCGCCGACGAGCAGCAGCCCGGCCTTGATGATCTGCACCCAGGTGGTGCCCTTCATGCCGCCGAACAGCACGTAGACGACCATCAGGCCGCCGACGACCACGATCACCATCGCCTGCGAGAACGAGTCGTCCTTCGGGATCTGTAACAGCAGCGAGATCAGGCCGCCGGCGCCCGCCATCTGCGCGATGAGGTAGAAGAGCGAGACGATCAGCGTGGACGTCGCGGCGGCTGCGCGGACGGGCCGCTGGCGCATGCGGAAGGCCAGGACGTCACCCATGGTGAACCGGCCGGTGTTGCGCAGCAGCTCGGCGACCAGCAGCAGGGCCATCAGCCAGCCGACCAGGAAGCCGATCGAGTAGAGGAACCCGTCGTAGCCGTAGAGCGCGATCGCGCCGGCGATGCCGAGGAACGATGCCGCGGACAGGAAGTCGCCCGCGATCGCGGTGCCGTTCTGCGGACCGGTGAACGCGTGCCCACCGGTGTAGTAGTCGGCGCGGGTCGCGTTGGTGCGGCTGACCCGGAGCACGATCATCAGGGTCACGATCACGAACAGCAGGAAGAACCCGAGGTTCGCGGTGACGTTGCCGACCGACTCGGCCTGGGCGAGGACGTCGCTCACGCGCGCACCTCCTGGCTACCGGCCTCGACCCGGGCCCGGAGCTCGGCGGCCGGGCCGTCCAGCTCGCGCTCGGCGAACCGGACGTACAGCGTCGTGATCGCGAACGTGCTGACGAACTGGCCGAGGCCGATGAGCAGGCCGACGGTGATCGTCCCGGTGACCCGGATCGACATGAACTCCGGCGCGTAGCTCGCGAGTCCCACGTAGGCCAGGTACCAGGCCAGGAAGATCGCCGTCATCGGGAACACGTAGCGGCGGAGCCGGCCACGGAACGCCCGGAACTCGGGGTCGGCCTGGACCTGCTGGTAGATGGTGCCGGCCGAGCGCTGCGCGGGGGTGCTCATGGCGCCGTTCACCGGTCCTTTCGGTCGTTCTGGCGGGGAGCCGGGCACGGCGTGGCCGGGGAGCCGTGCCGTGTCCGCGGAAGAACACTTTCCTGGGACAACGACCGGGGCCGGGCGCGGCGACGATCTCGCGCACCGAACGGCAGGAAGAACCCCGATCCGGACCAACTGTTCGGCCAGGTCGGTCACCGTCCGTGAGCCGAACGGGGGTACCGGACCCGATTCAGCCGCGGTCGTCCAGCCGGTCGCGCATCAGACCCAGCCGTTCGGGTGCATGCAGTCGCAGGAGTACCTGACCGGCGTCCGCCGGACGGCGCGCCCGGGTGATCAACGAGACGACGACCATCGTGATGAACGCCAGCGGCACGCTCACGATCGCCGGCCGGTAGAGCAGGACCTCGGCCCAGGCCGCGAGGGGCCCGGGCAGGAACGCGTCGAGACCGGCCAGGGCCGCGGCCACCGCGCCCGCCGAGGTCACCCCGCCGACGAGGACGCCCACGATCGCGCCGACGGCGGTGAGCCCACGCCACCAGCCCCCGAGGATCAGCAGCGGGCAGAAGGTCGAGGCCGCGACCGCGAACACCAGCGCGACGGCCTCGGCGAAGTTCAGCCCGGTCGGGATCAGCGCGACGGCCGTCGGCGGGATTCCGGCCAGCACCGTCGCCAGCGGGAACCGGCGGGTCATCCCACCCTTCCCGGGCAGCACGTCGGTGGACACGACGCTGGCGAGGCTCACCAGCAGACCGGACGCGGTCGACAGGAACGCCGCCCACGCACCGGCCGCGACCAGGCCTCCGACCAGCGAGCCCAGCAGGCCGCTGCCCATCACCGCCGTCGGGAGCAGCAGCACGGCGGCGTCGCTGCGGCCGGTGACCAGCAGCTGCGGCGTGTACACCCGGGACAGCACACCCATCAGCGTCACCAGGATGTAGAAGCCGCCGAGCATCGCCAGGACGACGACGGCACTGCGCCGCGCCGCCCTGCCGTCGGAGTTGGTGTAGAAGCGGCCGAGCACGTGCGGCAATCCCATCGTGCCGAGGAACGTGGCCAGGATGAGCGAGTACGTGGCCAGGAGCTGGTGCTCGGCGGAGCCGGTGAAGGGGCGCAGCCAGCTCTCGTCGTCGGTGGGGGCACCGCTGGTCACCGGCACCGGCTCACCCGCTGCGAACGCCAGCTCGGTGCCGACGGCGACGTCGTGCGACGACCCGGCGTCCCAGCGGACGGGGCCGTCGACGGGCTGCCCGTCGACGGTGCCGCGGGCGGTGACGTCCACCGGGAGCCGGGCCTCCAGCGTGACCGGGGTGGTCACCGAGACGGTGGTCGGTTCACGGAACTCGGGCGGTTCGCTCCGGGCGAACGTGTGGTCGTCGCCGTACCAGACCGCAAGCCCGATGATCACCGGGACGGCCAGCGCGGTCAGCTTGAACCAGTACTGGAACGCCTGCACGAACGTCACCGAACGCATGCCGCCGAACGCGACCGTGACCACCACGATCACCCCCGCGGCGGCCGAGCCGATCCAGTCCGGCAGGCCGGTGACGATCCCGAGGGTCAGGCCGGCGCCCTGGATCTGCGGCAGCAGGTAGAGCCAGCAGATGACGATCACGACGGCGGTGCAGACCCGGCGCAGCGACGGCGAGGCGAGCCGGGCGTCGGCGAAGTCGGGGACGGTGTAGGCCCCGGAACGGCGCAGCGGGGCGGCGACGAGCAGCAGCAGGAACAGGTATCCGGCGGTGTAGCCGACCGCGTACCAGAGCGCGTCGACGCCCTCGACCAGGATCAGACCGGCGATCCCGAGGAACGACGCCGCGGACAGGTACTCGCCGGAGATCGCGCCCGCGTTCAGCCGGGACGGCACCGAGCGCGAGGCGACCAGGAAGTCCGAGGTGAGCCGGGTCCGGTGCGCGATCGAGCCGATCACCGCGGAGGTCACGGCCAGCAGGACGATCGCGACCAGCGAGATGATCGCGGTGAGGCTCATCGATCGGCCACGTCCTCCGCGAACTCCTGCTCCGCGGCCTCGGAGGACCGCACGTACCACCAGCCCAGGCCCAGCAGGAACGGGTAGACGAGCACCCCGAGCACCAGCCAGGGCAACCGAATACCGATGATCTCGATCGTACCGAGTGCGGGGACGGCCATGAACAGCGCCGGGAGCACCCCCAGGCCGAACAGCGCGACCAGGCTCACCCGCAGGGCGAGCAGCAGCTGGGTGCGGACCAGCGAGTTGCGCAGCAGGGTGCCGACGGTCCCCGGGTCCTGGACGTCGGACAGCCTGCGCGACGAGTGCGCGGTCGACCGGCGCTCGGACAGCACGATGCGGACGCGGCCGGTCCCGGGGCCCTCCTCGGCCGGCTCCGGGCTCTCCGGTTCGGCGACGACCGGCGCGGCGGTGGACGCGGCGGCGAACCGGCGCGGCCGGGCCCCGGTGTAGGGCGCGGGCCCGGTGACGGACAGGTCCGGGGGCGCGTCGTCGGCCGGGCCCGGTGCGGGTGCCGGGGCGACCTGGGGGTCGAGGCCGGGGGCGCGCCAGATGACCTCGGTGCGCTCTGCCGCGGTCTCCCGCAGGTCGTCGTCATCGTCGTAGTCGTCGTCGTAGTCGTCCTGATCGGTGTACCGAGCCGGAGCCTCGTCCGTGTCCCGAGCCGGGGCGGGGACCGCGGCCGGGCCGGGGATCGAGACGACCGCGTCGTCCTGGTCCGCGGAGAGGTCGGGCGGGGCGGTCGCGCTGCGTCGCCCGGTCGCCGTCCAGTGGGTCGGGACCGGGCGGGTCTCCGGGTGCTCCTCGACGCCGGCCTGGTCCGCCGTGGTGCCGGTGCCGGTGCCGGTGTGGAGGACATCGGGATCGGGCGCCCAGTCGCTGGTCCAGGCCGAGGTCATCGCCCCGGGGACCCGCCGGGGCAGGCGGGAGGCGCCGGTGACCGGCGGCCACTGCTTACCGCTGTCGGTGGGGCCCGGGCCGTTCGGCCGGTCACCGGAGCCGGTGGTGCCGCCCCGCTCGCCGTCCGGGGCGTCCGGGCTCGGGAGCAGCGTCGAGCGCGGCCGGGGCGCGCCCGCGCGCTGACGGACGCGCGACGGCCGGGCCTTCTCGGCGGTGCCGCCCTGCTCACCGTCGCCCGGCTCGTCGACGTCACCGGGGGCGGGGTGCCCACCGGAGGGGGCGGGGCCCGCGGAAGCGACCGATCCGGTCGCGACCGGATCGTCAGCGGGCGCACCCGTGACCGTCGCGGGCTCCGGCGTGGCCGGACCGGTGGGCGCGACGGTGTTCGTGGGCGCACCCGGAGCCGGCGGGGCCGAGCTGGGCGCGGCGCGATCGCTGGGGGCAGCAGGTGCCGCAGGAGCGACCGGAGCGGCGGGTGCCGGCGAAGCGGGTGCCGGCGAAGCAGTAGGCGCCGGCGGACCAGCGGGCGCGGCCGGAGCAGCGGGTGCCGGCGGGCCAGCGGGCGCCGGCGGACCAGCGGATGCGGGAGCAGCAGGTGCCGACGACGAAGCAGCAGGTGGCGAAGCGGCGGCGGGTGCGGCGGAAGCCGTGGGTGCGGCGGAATCCGTGGGTGCCGCGGAATCCGTGGGTGCGGCGGGAGAAGGCGCCGCGGAAGCCGTGGGGGCGGTGGCCGCAGGTGCCGCGGGTGCGGCGGCTCGCTGCGCGTGGTCGGCACCGTTGCCGGTGGCCTCGCCGTCCCCGGGCGCACCGGCCCCGGCGGTACCGGGCCCGGCAGTACGGGCCCCGCCCGATCCGTCCGCCGGCACCACGCGGGCGTGCCGGCCGGACTCGCCGGACCGTCCGGCGACCCGGCGCGCGATCTCCTGCTGCAGCCAGGCCGAGCCGTCGGTATCGGTATCGGTGTCCCGGCGGGCCCGGCGCGCTGCGCGGCCGCCGGTCGTCGCGGGGCCGGCGACCGGCGCACCGGGGTCCGGCTCCGACCGCGCGTCGGCCCCCTCGGCCCCGTCCTGCCGCGGGGCGGGGCGGGGGTGACCTGCTGAGATGTTCGGGCTGCGCGGGCGCGGCGGGACCGCGCCCGCCGCACCGTCGGACGGATGGTGACCGTTCGGGGCCGGGCCGGCAGCGGTCGGGGGCGGCGCTGTGGGGCCGGAACGGGCGGCGCCGTTCGACGGCGCGGCAGCACCATCCGCCCGGGCGGCATCAGGCACTGGCCGGGCGGCGTCGGGTCCCGTGCGGCCGGCGTCGGGCCCCGATCGGGCGGTGTCGGGACGCGGGCGGGCGGTGTCGGGACGCGGGCGGGCGGGGTCGGGACGCGGGCGGGCGGGGTCGGGACGCGGGCGGGCGGGGTCGGGACGCGGCGGGGCGGGGCCCGGGTCCGCGGCCCCGGTGGAATCGTCCGGCGCCCGCTCGGACGCCGGACGCACCGACGGCTGGACGCCGCCGGTGGACCTGCTCACCTCTGGCTCCACGCCTGCTTGGTCGCGCGGACGAGCCGGTCCTTCAGTTCACGGGTGTGCCGGCGACTGACCGGCAGCTCGGCGGTCTCCGGGCCGGACCCGATGCGGACGACGTAGCCGGACCCGGCCAGCCGGAGCTCGGTGACCAGCGGCAGCGCCACCAGGAACGACCGGTGGATCCGGACGAAGCCGGCGTCGCGCCAGCGGTCCTCCAGCACCGACAACGGTATCCGGACGAGGTGGCTGCCGTCGGTGGTGTGCAGCCGGGCGTAGTCGCCCTGGGCCTCGACGTAGCGCACCGCGGACCGCGGGACGAGCTTGGTCGTACCGGCCAGCTCGACCGGGATCACCTCGTCGTCGCCGGACTCGTCGCGGACCGGCTCGACCGGGCCGGCGCGCTGGGTCGACAGGATCCGGTCCAGGGCCGCGGAGAGCCGCTCGGTCCGCAGTGGCTTGAGCAGGTAGTCGATGGCGCCGACGTCGTAGGCGTCGACCGCGCGGTCGTCGTGCGCGGTGACGAACACGATCGCCGGCTGCACGGCCATGTTCTTCAGCACCCGGGCGAGCTCGAGGCCGTCGAGCCCCGGCATCCGGATGTCGAGGAACACGGCGTCGATGTCGGTCTGCTCGGCGACGTCCGTGCCCCCGGCGGCCCCGGGTGGGGCCCCGGCGGGCGCACCGGCCCGGCGACCGTTGAGGATGCGCAGCGCTTCGGTGGACTCCGCGGCCTTCAGGACCGTCGTGACACGCGGGTCCTCGTTCAGCAGGAAAGCCATCTCCTCGAGTGCGGGCTGCTCGTCGTCCACCGCGAGCACGACCAGTCCCCGAGTGGTGTCGTTGCTGTCCACGATCTCCTCATCCTGCTTCCGGGCCGGGGCCGGGGCGACATCGCCATCGATGATCGCCCGGCGCCGCGACCATGGTGACGTGCGAACGCGCCGGATGCCAGGGCGCGAACCGGATCGGTGACCGTCCGGACACCGTGAGCACAGCCGTCCGTCCGTCTCAGAGCCCGTAACGGGCCCAGGTCGCCCTCGTCTCGACCGCGGCGAGCAGGCCGGACGCGAGATCCGCCGGTTCCCCGAACGAGTGAGCCCGGGCGGCACTTCCGGCCCCGAGCCGGGCCAGCAACGGCTTGCGCTGTTCGACCGGCCGCTGCTCGGCACCCGGGAACCGCTCGGTCAGGACGTCGTGGACCGTGCCGATCCCGTCGACCAGCCCCAGCTCGCGGGCCCGCTCACCCAGCCAGACCTCGCCGTCGAACAGCTCGGTGTCGCTCGCGAGCCGGTCGCCCCGGCGCTCGCGGACCCAGCTGGTGAACCGCTCGTGCAGCTGTTCCTGCAGGCCGTTCAGCCAGGCGACGTCCTCCGCCTTCTCCGGCAGGAACGGGTCCAGCCGGGACTTCGACCCACCCGCGGTGTGCAGCCGCCGGGACACTCCCCACTTGTCGATCAGACCGTCCAGGCCGAACCCGGCGCTGATCACGCCGACCGAGCCGACGATCGAGGTCGAGCAGGCGTAGATCTCGTCGGCGGCGCAGGCCAGCCAGTAGCCGCCCGACGCGGCGACGTCCTCGCAGAACGCCAGCACCGGGACCCCGGACTCGTCGGCCAGCTTCCGGATCCGGTCACCGATCAGCTGCGACTGGGTCGGCGACCCGCCCGGCGAATTGATCACCAGCGCGACGGCGGCGAGCCGGTCCGGCGCGAACGCGCGCTCCAGCACCTTCTCCACCGACTGGGCGTTCAGGACCTGACGGGGCACCGGTGCCGTCTGCGCACTGATGACCCCGTGCAGGCGCACCACCGAGACCACCGGGGTACCGGTCGCCGCACCGACGGTCTCGCCGAGCTTGCCCGGCAGTCGTGAGGTCACCGCAGCGGGAATACGCAGGACGTCCATGCGGACCCACCGTACGCGCGAGCGCAGGGTGACGGCGGGTGACCGGAACGGCACAGTGCGCCTCGTCCGCCGTCGTCCGGGTGGAGCAGTGGGCGGGCCGATCAGGCCCGGATGCCCGCCCGGAACTTCGGCACCCGCAACGTGATCTTCATACCGGCGCCGACGTTGGTGTCGACGACCAGACCGAAGTTGTCCCCGAACGCCGAGCGCATCCGGTCGTCGACGTTGCCGAGGCCGACGTGCGCACCGGAGAGATGGGCGTCGTCGAGGTCCTCGTTCAGCCGCGCCGGATCCATGCCGACGCCGTCGTCCTCCACCACGATCACGCACTCGGACCCGGCGTTCTCCGCGCGGATGGTGACGGTGCCGCCGTTCGGCTTGCCGGACAGACCGTGCCGTACCGCGTTCTCCACCAGCGGCTGCAACGCGAGGAACGGCAGCACCACGTTCTTGATCTCGTCGTCGATCTGCAGCCGGATGTTGAGCCGGTTGCCGAAGCGGGCCTTCTCCAGCTGCACGTAGCGCTCGATGTTGTCGAGCTCGTCGGTCAGGGTCGTGTACTCGCCGGCCGAGCGGAACGAGTACCGGGTGAAGTCGGCGAACTCGATCAGCAGCTCGCGGGCCCGGGCCGGGTCGGTCCGGATGAACGAGGCGATCGTGGTCAGCGCGTTGTAGACGAAGTGCGGCGAGATCTGCGCCCGCAGTGCCCGGACCTCGGCCCGGTTCAGCCGGGCGCGGGAGTCGTCGAGCTCGGCGAGCTCCAGCTGGCTGGACACGTACCGGGCGACCTCGCCGGTGGCCCGCAGGACGGGCGGCCCGGCCGTCGTCGGGGTCAGCGCGGCCAGGGTGCCGATGATGGTGCCGTCGCTCTCCAGCGGCACCACGACGATCCCGCGCACCTCGCAACCGGGCTGGTTGCACTTGATGGAAGTGTGGCTCATCAGCTCCATCCGGCCGGTGGAGACGACCCGGTCGGCGAGGGTCTGGACATCCTGCTGGTGCTGGTCGGCGCTGCCGTCCCAGCCCAGGACGCTGCCGCGCGAGTCGGTCATCGCCATGGCCGTGGTCTCCAGCAGCTGGCGCAGGTACGGCAACGCCTGCGACGCCGAGCGCGGAGACAGTCCCTCCCGCAGCACCGGCGCGGCCAGCGCCACCGTGTGCAGCGCCGAGAACGTCGCCTTGGCCAGCGGGGACACCATGTTGTTGCGGCGGTTGCGCTGCCACATGAACACGAAGACCGCGACCACCAGCACGACCACCGCGACGGCGAGCAGCAGTACCAGCGACGGCGAGATACCGGTCGGACCGTCGATCACCGCGAGCCCCACCGTCGCGCCCCCCGATACTTCCCGCACCTACCTCACCAACCGGGACAGCCTGCGGTCGGCGAGCGGCTTGCCGCCGGTCTGGCAGGTCGGACAGTACTGGAACGATCTCTCCGCGAAGGAGACCTCCCGGACGGTGTCGCCGCAGACCGGGCAGGGCAGCCCGGTGCGCGCGTGCACCCGCAGGCCGGAGCGCTTCTCCCCCTTCAGCTCCGCGGCGCCCTGGCCCACCGACCGCGTCACGGCGTCGGCGAGCACCCCGTGGAGGGCCTCGAACAGCGCGTCCCGCTGTGCGGTGACCAGCCGGGATGCGGTGGCGTACGGCGACAGCTGCGCGGTGTGCAGGATCTCGTCGGAGTAGGCGTTCCCGATCCCGGCGACCGTGGCCTGGTCGGTGACCAGCGTCTTCAGCCGGCGGCCGTCGCCGTCGAGCAGCGCGTCGAGCCCGTCGCGGGTCAGCTCCAGGGCGTCCGGCCCGAGCCTCGCGATCCCGGGGACCTCCCGGGGATCGCCCACCAGGTAGACGGCCAGCCGCTTCTGGGTGCCGGCCTCGGTGAGGTCGAACCCCGGCCCGCCGACCGCGTCGAGATGCACCCGCAGCTGCAACGGGCCCCGGCCGGGCTTGGGCGGGGTGGCCCCGGCGGTGGCGTGCCAGCGCAGCCAGCCGGCCCGGGACAGGTGGGTGACCAGGTGCAGCGCGCCCTCACCCGGCCGGTCGGCGAAGTCGACGGACAGGAACTTCCCGAACCGGGACGCGCCCGTCACCACCCGCCCGGGCAGGGCGGACACCGGTGGGTCGACGGTCTTGAGCGCGCTCATCGAGGCCAGGTCCACCCGGGCCACCGGCCGGTACACGGCGTGCTCACGCAGGTGGTGGGCCAGGGCCTCCACCTCGGGAAGTTCCGGCACCGCGACTCCTAGTTGATGGGCTGCAGCGGGCTGTCCGCGTGCCCCGGGGTCGACCGGTTCTTCAGGCTGCGGATGACGACCTTGGTCTCCTCACGACCGGTCGAGAACCCGCGGACCATCCCCGTCCAGCTCTCCGGGGGGAGGTCGTACCCGCCCTGGGTCTTGGCGGTGATGGTGAACGGGCGCCGCAGCAGCCAGCGGACCGGGAAGAAGCCCACCCCGACGATCACCACGAGCCAGTAGAACCAGGGGAAGACGACCTCGTCGGGCACCCAGATCAGCAGGATCAGCCAGAAGAACACGAGCGCGGACAGGATCAGGACGACCGCACCGCTACCCGCGTCGACGTCGTGCTCGAACTCGTCGCCCACGGCGGGCGTGGTCCACTCGATCCGTCGCTGCACCTGCCACTCGCGGTAGTCCGCCGCGATCACCGTCTTCGTCGCCAAGGTCTCCGCTCCCCTGCCCCGTTGGAGCCGATGTTCCCACAGGGCACCGACAGAACCGAGTGTCCGCGCGGACACGCCCGGGGCGCTCTCCGGTCGCGACCTCAGCAGGCCGGTTCGGTGGGCTCCCGTTCGGGGACGCCGGGGGCCAGCAGCTCGGAGCGGGTCAGCACGACCGGCTCCGGGCCGTCGTTGCGCAGCTCGTTCGGCTCGCCGTCGCCCAGGAAGAACGCGTCCCCGCTGCCGAACGTCTGCGGCTCGCACCGGCCCGCCCGCTGCACCGTGACGGTGCCGGACCGGACCGCGGAGATCGCCGTCCCGGGGTGCCGGACCCAGCCGGTCGCCTGGCCGGGCTGGAGCACCTCGGTGCGCACCAGCAGCTCCGCGGGCCCCGGGGTCTCGATCTCGACCGGCCGGTCGAGGGTCGCCCGGGTGTCCGACCCGGCCTGGGCGACCGAGGCTCCGGGCACGGCAGACGGAGAGGTGGAGGACGGGGCGTCCGGTGACCCGGGATCGGCAGGCATCGAGGCCGACGGTTCCGTGGTCGCGGACTCCTGGTGGCCGAGCTGGCCGGACTGCGCGCATCCGGTGAGCAACGCGCCGGCCACGACGAGCAGGACGGCACCGGTCAGGGTCGGGGTGCGCACGAGCGGGTCCTCCCGGGGAACGAGGCGGATCACGGCGAGGCTAGTGCGCGCTCACCACGCCAGTGGGAGCCGGGTGATCCCGTTGATGAAGTTCGAGGTCAGCCGGCGCGGCTCGCCTGCCGGGTGGGCCTGCGGCAACCGCAGGAACGCGGTGAAGAACGCCCGCATCTGCAACCGCGCGAAGTGCGCACCGAGACACAGGTGCGGGCCCTGCCCGAACGCGAGGTGGTCGTTCGGCGTGCGGTCCGGCTCGAAGCGGTGCGGATCGGCGAACCGGCGCTCGTCGTGGTTCGCGGAGCAGTGGTAGACGACGACCTTGTCCCCCGCGTGGATCCGCGTGCCGTGCAGCGTCAGGTCCCGGGTGGCCGTGCGGCGGAAGGTCAGGACCGGTGGGTGCCACCGCAGCATCTCCTCGACCGCCGCCGGGAGCAGCTGCGGTTCGGCGCGCAGCCGGGCGTGGGCCTCCGGGTGCTCCAGCAGGGCGAGGACCCCGCCGGGCAACGCGCTGCGCACGGTGTCGTTGCCCGCGATGACCAGCAGGAAGAAGAACATGTGCAGTTCCGGTCCGGTGAGCCGGCGACCGTCCACCTCGGCCCGCACGAGCGCGGTCATGACGTCGTCGGCCGGCTCGGCCCGTTTGCGCTCGGCGAGGGCGTCGGCGTAGCCGAACATGTCGGCCAGCGCGGCCGGGGACCGCGGGTTCACCGGCGCGCCGCCGGTGCCGGTGCCGGTGTCGGTGCCGGTGCCGGCCTCGGCGTGCTCGGGGTCCTGGTACCCGATCACCCGGTTCGTCCAGCGCAGCAGCTCCGGCCGGTCCTCGAGCGGTACGCCGAGCAGGTCGGACAGGTTCTGCAGCCCGAAGTCGTCGGTGACCTGCGAGGTCAGCTCGCACCCGCCGTCGTCGCGCACCGCATCGAGCAGTCGCTCCGCCCGATCGGCGACACCCGCCTCGAACGACTCCATCCGCCGCCGGGTGAACGCGCCGGAGACCAGGGTGCGCAGCCGCACCTGCTCCGGCGGATCCATGTTGAGGACCATGCGCCGCAGGAACGGCAGGTCGGCGGGGTCCGGATCGCGAATCTGGGTCGCGCCGAGCGACGACGAGAAGTCGGCCGGGCTGCGCAGGACGTGCCGGACGTCGTCGTACCGGGTGATCGCCCAGAACCCCGGACCGGCCGGCCACGGGCCGACCGTGTGCTCCTCCTGCCAGGCCACCGGGGCCTCGTCGCGCAGCCGGCGCAGGTCCCCGTGCGGCACGCCGCGGGCGAAGATCCGCGGGTCGAACACGTCCACCGGTGGGCTGCTCACGACCGGGACCGTAATGACGGGACACCGCCCACGGCCAGCCACTTTGCATTGCACCGAGCAACAGTGCATCCTTGCGCGGGCCAACTAGTTGCGTGATACATGCATATTCGAGAGGGAGTCGTGATGCCCCCCGCGGACCCCGCCACCGAACCGGACGAGGCAGATCTCGAGCTCGCCGACACCGTCGTTCGCGAGCTGTTCCTGCTGATCCGGCAGGTCAAGCGGTCGACCGAGCGCCACCGCCCGGAGATGATCGTCGACATGGCCGGCTACCACGTGCTGGCACACCTGCACTTCGCCGGCCCGCAGCGGGCCACCGAGGTCGCGGCCACCTTCCACGCCGACCCCTCGACGATCAGCCGCCAGGTGTCACCCCTGGTCAAGGCCGGTCTCGTGGAGCGCCGGGCTGATCCGGCCGACGGTCGCGCCGCACTGCTCGCGGCCACCGACGACGGCGTCCTGGTGATCGAGTCGGAGCGGCGGCGGCGCACCCGGGTGATCGCCCGGGTGCTCGGCGCCTGGGAACCGGGCGACCGCACGGCACTCGCGACCCTGCTCGACCGCTTCCTCGTCGATTTCCAGACCCACGAAACACGGGAGTCCTGAATGTCCACCGCTGCCGCCGGCGCGCGACCCGGCGCCACGCCGGCCGACGGGGAACTGACCCACCGGCAGATCCTGACGGTCCTGGGTGGACTGATGCTGGGGATGTTCCTGGCCGCCCTGGACCAGACCGTCGTCTCGACCGCCGTCCGCACGATCGCCGACGACCTCTCGGGGCTGTCGCTGCAGGCCTGGGCGACCACCGCGTTCCTGATCACCAGCACGATCAGCACCCCGCTCTACGGCAAGCTGTCCGACATCTTCGGCCGCAAGCCGCTGTTCATGATCGCGATCGTGGTCTTCCTGGTCGGGTCGGTGGCCTGCACCCTGGCCTGGTCGATGTACTCCCTCGCGGTGTTCCGCGCGCTGCAGGGCCTGGGCGCGGGCGGCCTGATGTCACTGGCCATGACCATCCTCGGCGACATCGTCCCGCCCCGGGAACGAGCCCGGTACCAGGGCTACTTCCTCGCCGTGTTCGGCACGTCCAGCGTGATCGGCCCGGTCGTCGGCGGCCTGCTCTCCGGCGTGGACACGATCCTCGGGATCGACGGCTGGCGCTGGATCTTCCTGGTCAACGTGCCGATCGGGCTGGTCGCGCTGGTCGTCGTGTACAAGGTGCTGAACGTTCCGCACGTCCCCCGGCGGGCCCGGATCGACTGGCCGGGCGCGCTCGCGCTGACCATGTGCCTGGTGCCGCTGCTGATCGTCGTCGAGCAGGGCCGCGACTGGGGCTGGGCCGCCACCCCCTCGATCCTCTGCTACGTCATCGGCGCCGTCGGGCTGGCCCTGTTCGTACTGGCCGAGCGCGCGTACGGCGACGACGCACTGCTCCCGCTGCGGCTGTTCCGGACCGGGATCTTCACGCTCTCGAGCATCATCAACCTGCTGATCGGCATGGCGATGCTCGGCGGGATCGCGTTGCTGCCGCAGTTCCTGCAGCTCGTGTACGGCGCGACGCCGATCGAGGCCGGCTTCATGATGCTGCCGATGGTCGGCGGGATCATGATCGCCTCGGTCACATCCGGCCAGCTGACCTCGCGCACCGGCCGCTACAAGATCTTCCCGGTGATCGGGACCGCCTTCATCACGATCGCCATGGTGCTGTTCTGGCAGACCCTCACCCCGCAGATCCCGATCTGGCAGCTCGACCTGACGATGGTGCTGCTCGGCCTGGGTCTGGGCCTGTGCATGCAGACGCTGGTGCTGGCCGTGCAGAACGCCTTGCCCGCCCGGGACATGGGCGTGACGACCTCGGCCGTCACGTTCTTCCGGCAGATGGGTGGCGCCCTGGGCACCGCGGTGTTCCTGTCGGTGGTGTTCTCCACCGCGGGCGACCGGATCGGCGAGGCCATCCGTTCGGCGATGGGCACCGACGCGTTCCGCACCGCGGTGTCCGATCCGGCGGTGCTCGCCGACCCGGCGAACCAGCAGGTCGTGCAGGGCCTGCAGTCCGGTGCCTCGAGCTCGGCGGTGCTGAGCGACTCGTCGTTCCTGCAGCAGATCGACCCGCGGCTGGCCGCGCCGTTCCAGGACGGTTTCACCAGCTCGATGACCCTGGCGTTCCTCGTCGCCGCCTGCGTGATCGCGGTGGCGTTCGTGCTGGTGCTGTTCCTCGAGGAGCGGCCGCTGCGCACGATGTCCGGGGCGCAGGCCGCCCGGGCCGAGGCCGAAGCCGCGGCCGCGGCCGCCGCGAGCCTCCCCACGGGGGAGGCCACCACCGCGGCGCCGGTCCCCGTGCCGGCGGGCCGGGGCGCCGGGCGCGAGCCGGACGGCGGACCCACGACCGCTGCCCCCACCGGGATCGACGGCACGGTCCCGGTCGCCGCACCGCACCGGGTCGAGCGCGACGGCGAGGGCCCGGCCGTCACCGGCCGGATCCGGGACGAGGACGACGACGCGCTGGCAGGCGTCACCGTGACCGTGGCCCGGCTGTCCGGCGAGCAGGCCGGCCGCGCCACCACCGACGGCGACGGCCACTACCGGGTCGCGCTGGACGGGCCGGGCCGGTTCCTGGTCGTCGCCGCATCCGGCTCGCTCCCGCCGCACGCGGTCACGCTCCCGGTCGGGTCCGGGCCCGCCCGGCACGACATCCGCCTGGCCGGCGGCAGCGGGGTCCGCGGGTCGGTGCGCGACGCGGGTGGGCACGGCGTCGAGGGCGTGACCGTCTCACTGATCGACACGGCCGGCGACGTCGTCGCGACCGGCCGGTCCGGCGACACGGGCCGGTTCGCCCTGACCGGTGTGCCGGAGGGCCGGTACACCCTCGCCGCCGCCGGCGAGGACGTCGACCCGGTGGCGACCGGGATCCACATCCCCTCGGCGGGCACGGCCGCACAGGACCTACGGCTGCCGCAGCGCGCGCGGCTCACCGGCCGGGTCACCGCCGCATCGGACGGCCTCCCGGTGGCCCGGGCGCTCGCGACGCTGATCGACTCCGACGGCGCGGTCGTCGGGTCACGGCTGGCCGGACCGGACGGCACCTTCGCCTTCGACGGCCTGGCATCGGGCAGCTACACGCTCGCGACCAGCGGCTACCCGCCGGTGGCGACGGTCGTGGCGCTGGAGCCGGGCCGCGTGACGCACTCGGACGTGGAGTTCCCGCACCCGCTCGCCGATCCGGAGCCGAGCCCCTCGCCGTCGGCCGAGGGCAACGGACGGCCCCTCCGGGAGGGCGAGCCCCGGTAGTGGTTCCACGTGGAACGGGCTACAGCGCGATCGCCGCGCCCACTCCCGAGCGCGGGTCGACGGCCGCGTGCAGCGCCCCCGGCCCACCGCCGCCGGGTACCGCGGTGCCCCGCCCGACCGCACACATCCGGCCCAGCGCCCAGGCACCGGCGTCCTCGACGGCGTGCCCGCGGCGCCGGAGACCGGCGAGGGTGTCCGCGCCCAGCCGGGACTCGACGACCAGCCCGTGCGGCTCCCAGCCGCGCGGCGCGAAGGACGCGGGGAACGCCGTCGAGTGCCAGGCCGGGGCGTCGATCGCGGCCTGCAGGTCCAGGTCGCCGTGGATCATCGCGAGCAGCAGGCACAGCTGCCACTGGTCCTGCTGGTCGCCGCCCGGGGTGCCGAGCGCGACCGCGGGCTCGCCGTCGCGCAGGGCGAGCGACGGGCTGAGCGTCGTGCGCGGCATCCGCCCCGGCGCGAGCGAGCTCGCCAGACCCTCCTCCAGCCAGAACATCTGGCCGCGGGTACCGAGGCAGAACCCGAGCGCCGGGATCGTCGGCGACGACTGCAGCCAGCCACCGGACGGCGTCACCGAGATCATGTTCCCGGCGGCGTCCACGACGTCGACGTGCACCGTGTCCCCGCGGGCGACACCCTCCCGGCTGACTGTGGGCTCCCCGGTCCCCGGCCCCTCGACACCGGTGCCGCGGCCTGCCCCGGGGTGGGCCGCGTAGGCGCCGATGCGGGGCTTTCGGCCGCCCGGCGAGCCGGGGCGCAGGCCACCGTCCGAGCCGGCTCCGATGAGGCCCCGGCGGGCGTCGGTGTAGGCGTCCGACAGCAGATCGGTCATGGGGACGTCCCAGCCGGAGGGGTCCCCGTACCAGGCCTCCCGATCGGCGAACGCCAGCTTGGCCGCCTCGGCCGCCGCGTGCACGGTCTGTTCGGTGGCGATCCCGCCCGGCAGCTCGACATCCACACCGGACAGCAGCCGCAGCTGTTGCAGCAGCACCGGACCCTGTGACCACGGCCCGCACTTGGCGACCGACCAGCCCCGCCCGGCGTCGGCGACCAGGGCGTCCTCGTAGTGCGACGACCAGCCCGCCAGGTCCTCGGCGGTGAGCAGGCCGGTGTGGTCGAGGCCGGTCTCGTCGCGGACCGGGGTCGCGCAGAAGCGTTCGATCTCCTCGGCGACGAAGCCGCGGTACCAGGCGTCGCGGGCGGCGTCGATGCGTGCCTCGCGGCCGGGTCCGGTCGCCGCGCCGAGCAACCGCTGCCAGGTCGCGGCCAGCGCGGGCAGCCGGACGATCTCCCCGGGGCGGGGGACGCGACCGCCGGGCAGCCAGGTGGCCGCCGAGCTCGGCCAGTGCGTGCGGAAGTGCTCGGCGACCGTGTCCAGTGCCGCCGGGATCCGCGGTACCAGCGGGAACCCGCCCGCGGCGTAGCCGAGCGCCGGTTCGAGGACGTCGGCGAGCTCCCAGGTGCCGTGGTCGCGGAGCAGGGTCAGCCAGCCGTCCCAGGCGCCGGGCACGGTCGCCGGGAGCAGCCCGGTGCCGGGGACGATCTCGCAGCCCGCACCGCGCAGCCGGTCGATGGTCGCGGCGGCCGGGGCGACGCCCTGGGCGCAGAGCACCTTCGGGGCCGGGTCGTCCGCCGTGACGAAGACGGCGGGCAGCTCACCGCCCGGCCCGCACAGGTGCGGTTCGACGACCTGCAGCACGAACCCGCAGGCGACGGCCGCGTCGAAGGCGTTGCCGCCCCGGGCGAGCACGGTCGCCGCGGCGGCGGTGCCGAGGTGGTGGGTGCTGCTGACCGCGCCGCGCGGGCCGATCCGGTCGTGGCTGAGAGTGCTGCGGGCTACCACGCCCCGCATCCTCACACGGGGGCGTCGCGCAGCTCGCTCACCAGCGGCACCTCGAGCACCCGGTCCGAGGACATCCACTCACGCAGCGCCTGCGTGGCGAGCACGTCGTCGGTGTTGTAGCCGAGCAGCCGTTCCCGCTGCTGCGGGTCGGGTTCGCCGCCCTCGAGCGCCACGGCGTCGCGATACCAGCGCATCGAGTTCTCACCGCCCGCCTCCGGGTCCCGCCAGCTGAACCCGGCGGCGGGGGCGATCTTCTTCAGGCCCTTGCCCTGGGCACACAGGAACCAGGTCGAGACGACGCCGTAGAGGTCCACCCAGCACGGGTCCTCGATGAACTCGCGTACCCGGGCCTCGGTCGGGACGCCGGGCATCCCGGCGAACCGGTGCGCCGACGCCAGCATCCAGCGGTTCTCGGCCTGCTCGTTGTAGCAGTACGCGGCGAACGTCCGGCCCGCCGCGAGCGCATCCGCGCGGACCGCGGCCAGCCAGGTCCAGAACTCGCCGAACGAACGCCCCTCGTCCGGGGTGGGCAGCGGCTCCCAGGTCGCGAACGCGCGGTAGCCCGGCTCCGGGTCCCCGGTCCGGCGGCCGCCGGGGAACGACAGCAGCGCGCCCCACAGGTAGGCACCGGACTCGCCGAAGCTCTCCATGTCGACGTCGACCTCGACGTCCGCGCGCGGCACCGGGACCCGGGGCACCCGGCGGGCGACGGCGAGGCCGTGCCTGCGGGCCCGGGCCAGCGCCACGAGGTCGCTGAACGGCGGGCCGGGCAGCGGTGCGGCCAGGCCGGACGGCGGCGCGGCCGGGTCCAGCGCGGCGAGCCCGGCCACGGTCGCGACGCCGGCCTCCCGCAGCAGCCGGGCCGTCTCGCCGTGCGCGACCAGGCTGACGTCGTCGGTCTGTTCCAGCTCCGCCTCGCAGGTCGGCCACCACGGGCACCGCCGGCACTCGGTGATCCGGGACGGCGTGGCCAGCGCCGGCCCGCCCGTCGCGGCAGCCCGGGCGACGGCGGAACGGTCGGCGAACCGGGCGTCGTACTCGGCGAGGGTGGACCGGTCACCCGGCCAGTGCGCCGCCCGCAGGTCGTGCCAGACGACCACGTCGGCATCCAGCCCGATCACCCCGCCCAGCCGGGGTGCGGACTCCGGCGGCGCCCAGCCCGCCACCTCGAGCAACCGGGTGAGCTGGGCCAGCGTCAGCAGGTCGCGCGGCTGGGAACGGACCTTGCGGTCCGGGTCGTGGCGGGCGCGCTGCGGCCACGGATCGGTGACGGCGGTGGTGCGCGCGCCCGCACCCGGGTCGGTGATCCGGCGGCGGACCACCAGCAGCGGTACGTACCCGCCGCCGGGGGCCCGGACCAGCAGCTCGGCGGTGCCCCGGCGGTCGCCGTCGAGCGGGAGGACCGCGCCCCAGATCATCGGGGCACCGGCCGCCACCAGCTCCGCGGTCCGCGCGGCCCGGGCCGCGCGGGAACCGGCACGTGGCTCGGACTCCGCATCGCCCGGCCAGGTGCTCGCCCAGTCCGCACCCCACGTCCGCTCGAGCAGCTCCCCGACCTGCACCCGGTGCGCGCCGGCATCGGCCCGCCGCTGCTCGATGGCCGGATCGGGCAGCGCGCGCGGCGATCCGGCCGCCGACGGGTCGTGGTCGAGGTGCACCCGGCGGCGGCACCCGCTCAGCGCAGCGGCGTCCAGGAAGGCCCGTGGCGCGGTCCGGGATCCGGTCGAGGTGCTCACGGAGACCGAGGGTAGAGACCACCCCCGACGGTTCCGGCAGGTACCGATCCGGTGCACCGGTCGTCACGCACCGGTGTCGGACCTGCGGACGCGGTGGGGCGGGCCCTAGGCTGCGTCGACGAGAAGGCGATCAACGGCGGTCGGACCGACCACGGGAGGACACGACATGGGACTGCTCCGCAGGAAGCCGGGCGCCGGCGAGCGCGCCGCCGCGGCGACCAGGGAGGCGGCGGTCGACGCGTCCGGCTGGGTCCACGACGCCGCCGAGCACACCCGCGACACCGCGGACCGGGCCGCCGAGAAGCTGCACCGCCGGGCCGTGAAGGCGCGGAAGAAGGCCGACGCGGCGGGTCGCCGGGCGCAGAAGGCCGGCCGCAAGGCCGCGCGCAGCACCCGCCGGGCGACGACCGGATCCGGTACGAACACGGTCGCCACCGCGGCGACCGGCCTGCTCACCGAGACCGACCTCAAGGCGCGCTCGGCGGACCGGAAGGTGGCGAAGACGGCAGCGAAGGCCGACGCGAGCGCCCGCAAGGCCGAGGCGAAGGCCGCGCAGGCCACGGAGAAGGGCCGGCTCAAGAGCGAGACCCTCGCGGTGAAGGACGCCGAGCGCGCCCGCGCCGCCCGCGAGTGGAACGCCAAGAAGGTGCAGCGCTACCTGGGGATGGCCAAGGTGCTGGCCCCGCTGGTCGCGCCGTACGCGATGGCCGCCGCCGGGTCGCTGCGCCACCGCCTCGACGACCACCGCTCCCGCAAGCTGGGGGTCTCCCCCGACGAGCTCGGCGGCTACTCGGGGCAGGGCGGCAAGCTGCACGCGCGGATGTCCCGCATCTCGCGGACGATCATTGAGCTGCGCGAGGACGGCACCACCGACCGGGACCCCCGCGCCAAGCGGTTCGCCGACGAGACCGAGCCGCGCCTGCACGACCTGGCCGCCGCCGTCCGGGCCGCGGAGAACATGCCGGCCGCCCGCCGCCGGGCCGCGTTCCGGACGATCTCGCACGACCTGGACCGGACCGAGGTCGCGCTACTGGACCACCTCGGCATCCGGGCCTGACCCGCGCCGTCCCGGGGTTCCGCGGACCGCTCGGCTACCCGGCGCGGTAGGTCTCCAGCAGCCGCAGCCACACCTCGCTGATCGTCTGGAACGCCGGGACGGCGTGCCAGAGCCGCCCCAGCGGCACCTCGCCGACGACGGCGATCGTCGCGGCGTGCAGCAGCTCGGCCACCCCGGGCCCGACGAAGGTCACGCCGACCAGCACCTCCCGGTCCCGGTCCACGACGGCCACCATCCGTCCCGACCAGCCGTCGGCGGTGAGCGAGGAACCGGCGACGGCGATCTCCAGCTCGACGACGCGCACGTCCCTGCCGTCGCGCCGTGCGGCGTCGGCGGTGTGGCCGACCCAGGCCACCTCGGGATCGGTGAACACCACCTGCGGGACGGCGTGGTGGTCGGCCGTCGCGGTGTCCTCGCTCCACGGGGCGGTGCCGGGCGTGCGGCCCGCGGCCCGTTCGGCGATCGCGTGCGCGGCGATGCGGGCCTGGTACTTGCCCTGGTGGGTGAGCGGGGCCCGGCCGTTGACGTCACCGACGGCGTAGAGCCAGTCCCCGTGGGCGAGGCCGGAGTCGTCCACCCCGACCGCGCCGCGGTCGGTCGTCGAGACCCCCACGGTGTCCAGCCCGAGACCGTCCGATGCCGGACGGCGGCCGGTCGCCACCAGCAACCGGTCCACCTCGACCGTGTCGCCGCCGCCCCGCAGCACGACGGCGTCCCCCGGCCCGGGCGCGACCTCGTCGAGGCCGGTGTCGAGCCGCAGGTCGACGCCCGCCTCTCGGAGCCCGTCGGCGACCCGCTCGGACGCCACCGGCTCCGCGTTCGGCAGCACCCGGGGACCGTGGTTGAACAGCGTCACCGACGATCCGAGCCGGGCGAACGCCAGCGCCATCTCGCAGCCGACGACGCCGCCGCCGAGCACGCCGAGCCGGCGCGGGATCTCCTTCGCCGAGGTCGCCTCCCGCGATCCCCAGAACCGCACCGTGTCCAGCCCGGGGGCCGGCGGCGTGACCGGGACGCTGCCGGTCGCGAGCACGACCGCGCGCCGGGCGGTGACGGTGGTCGGTGCCCCGTCGGTCGAGGTCACCTCGACCGTCCGCTCCCCGGTCAGCCGGCCATGCCCGCGCAGCACGGTCGCGCCGGCTTCTTCGGCCCACTCGACCTGGCCCGCATCGTCCCAGTTCGAGGTGAACGAGGTCCGCCGTTCCAGCACCGCGGCCGGGTCGAAGCCGACGGTGACGCCCGGCAGCCGTCGGGCGTCGGCGACCGCCTGCGGTGTGCGGAGCAGGGCCTTGGACGGGATGCACGCCCAGTACGAACACTCCCCGCCGAGCAGCTCGGCCTCCACCAGCGCGACGGAGAGACCCGCGTCGGCCGCGTACCCGGCCGCGTTCTCACCGACCGGGCCGCCTCCGATGACGACGACGTCGAACTCGTGGCTCATGCCCTCAGCATGCCCGCCGGGGCCCGGTTCTCACCCGCTGCGGCTCATCGGTCGAGTGCGGCGACCGCCTCGGCGATCCCGACGTCGCCCGCATGCAGCTCCAGTGTCCACCCGATCGTGTGGTCGGCGGTGAGCAGCGCGGCCAGCGTCGCGGCCGTGTCGTCGCGGGTCACGTCGCCCGGTTCCACCGGCGGTGGGACGAGCAGCACCCGGCCGGTGCCCGGCTCGTCGGTCAGGCGGCCGGGACGCAGGATCGTCGTGTCCAGCCGGTCGTCGCCCCGGACCGCCTCCTCGGCCGCCTTCTTCGCCCGGATGTAGGCGGCCCAGACCGCACCGCGGCCGGGATCGGGCTCGGTGTCCACCCCGGTCGCCGAGATGAGCAGGTAGCGGCGGACCCCGGCGGCCGCGGCGGCATCGGCGAGCAGCGTGGCCCCGTCGCGATCCACGGTCTCCTTGCGTTCCGCCGTGCTGCCCGGCCCGGCCCCCGCCGCGAAGACGACGGCGTCGGCGCCGATCAGGTGCCCGGTGAACTCCCCGAGGGTCGCCGACTCCAGGTCGGCGAGCACCGGTACCGCACCCGTCGCCGCCACCTCCTCGGTGTGGTCGGGGTTGCGCACGATCGAGCGCACCGTGTGTCCCTGTCCCGTGAGCAGGGCGGACAGCCGCATCGCGATCTGCCCGTGGCCTCCGGCGATCACCACATCCATGCGGCGAAGGCTAGCGCCCGGCTAGTGCGGTTTCAGCGTCCACACGATCGTCATCGCCCCGGTCCGCACACCGGCGGCATCGGTGATCGTCACGTCGACGGTGAACTCCGGGCGCTGTCCGGCGTCCAGCTCGGCCAGGACCTCGCCACCCGGACGGGTCAAGATCGCCTCGGCCCGCAGCGCCCCCTTCGCGAGCTTCAGGTACCGGATCTCGGACCGGACGACGAGCGGGACGGCCCGGTCCCCGGCCGCGGCGAATGCCGCCAGTCCGACTGCTCCGGATGCCGTCTCGCCCAGTCCGAACATCACCGCGGCGTGCGGGCCGCCCACGTGGTTGTGCTGGTCGGCGCGGTCGGGCAGGAACGCCTCCACCCGCTCGGGGGTGATCTCGCCGAAGGTGATCCCCGCGGTACCGACCCACGGCACGGCCTGCGTCATCGCCTCGGCCACCCAGCTCGTCGCGTCGCTCATGCCCGCGATCCTACTCGCCGGTAACCCGGACAACCGGCTGTCTTGTTCGTCCTGATTATCGACCACCGAGAAGCGACCCTCTTGTCCGTCGTGCACGACGGCGATCTCATCGATGTGACAGGCGGCACAACCCGATCACGACCACGAACCCACCACGACCGACGCGCACCCGCGGCGCGTCCGAAGCCAGGAGGCAACCGGAGTGAAAGCCGTGCGGGTGCACGCGTACAAGCAGGACCCACAGATCGACGACATCGCAGAGCCGAAGATCCAGGGCCCGCTCGACGTCATCGTCAAGGTCGGCGGCGCCGGCGTCTGCCGGACCGACCTCCACATCATCGACGGCGACTGGGCCGCCATCCAGAACCCGAACCTGCCCTACGTGATCGGCCACGAGAACGCGGGCTGGGTGCACGCGATCGGCGACGCCGTCACCAACGTCAAGGTCGGCGACACCGTCATCCTGCACCCGCAGCCGTCCTGCGGGCTCTGCCTGTCCTGCCGGGCCGGCCGGGACATGCAGTGCACCGGCGACGCGTTCTTCCCCGGCCTGTCCAACAACGACGGTGGCATGGCGGAGTACCTGCGGACCACCGCCCGGGCCTGCGTCAAGCTGAACCCGGACACCAACCCGGCCGACGTCGCGGCGCTCGCCGACGCAGGCATCACCGCCTACCACGCGGTGCGCAAGTCGGTGCCGTTCCTGTACCCGGGCACCACCGCGGTGGTGCAGGGCGCGGGCGGACTGGGCCACATCGGCATCCAGACGCTCGCCGCGCTGACCGCCACGAAGATCATCGTCGTCGACAAGAACCCGGCGGCGCTGGAGCTGGCGAAGAAGATCGGTGCGGACGAGACCGTGGTCGCCGACGGCAACCACGTCGAGGCCGTCCAGGAGCTCACCGGGGGCGGCTCGACCGTCACCTTCGACTTCGTGGCCGAACAGGGTGCCGAGCTCGACGCCTGGGCGATGACCGGCGCGGCGGGCTACTGCTTCGTCCTCGGCTACGGCGGCGAGTTCAAGGCCCCCACCCTCGACTTCGTCGCGGGCGAGAAGAACGTGATCGGCAACATCGTCGGCACCTACAACGACCTGGCGGAGCTGATGGTCCTGGCCCAGGCCGGGAAGGTCACGCTGCACACCGTCCAGTACCCGCTCGACCGCGCACTGGACGCCCTGCGCGACCTGGACGCGGGCAAGGTCCGCGGCCGGGCGATCCTCGTTCCCTGAGCTGTATTCGTACGTACGTACAAGACACACGTCTTTCCTGACCACCACCGATCGGCGGCAACGCCGGCGCAGGAGGAACCATGTACGAGAAGGACGGCGAGAAGTACTTCATCGTCGACTCCCACAGCCACTTCTGGGACGCCTCCCGGGAGAACTGGGTCGAGGGGCGCGAGCAGTACGCCAAGGGCTGGATCGACTGCTTCTACGGCTACCACCAGCTCGGCCCGCCCGAGACCCACTGGGACTGGGAGAAGTACCTCAAGGTCTCGGTCGACGACTTCGAGCGGGACATGTTCACCGAGGGCCACGTCGACCACGCGATCTTCCAGTCGACGTACCTCAAGGAGTGGTACAAGAACGGCTTCAACACCACCGAGCAGAACTCCGCGCTGCTGGAGCGCTTCGGTGACCGGATCATCGTCAACGGCCGGTTCGACCCGCGCGAGGGCGACGCCGGGCTCCGCCAGCTCGAGGCCGATGCGAAGAAGTTCAACCTCAAGGGCGTGAAGCTCTACACCGCGGAGTGGAACGGCGACTCCCGCGGCTTCAAGCTCACCGACCCCGAGGCCTACCGCTTCCTGCAGGCGACACAGGACCTGGGCATCAAGAACGTCCACGTGCACAAGGGCCCGACGATCTGGCCGCTGGACAAGGACGCGTTCGACGTCGCCGACGTCGACCACGCGGCCACCGACTTCCAGGGCCTGAACTTCATCGTCGAGCACGTGGGCCTGCCGCGGATCGAGGACTTCTGCTTCATGGCGGTGCAGGAGCCCAACGTCTACGCCGGCCTGTCGGTGGTCGTCGGCGGCCTGATGCACGCCCGGCCGAAGTTCTTCGCCAAGGTCATGGGCGAGCTGCTGTTCTGGGTCGGCGAGGACAAGATGACCTTCGGCAGCGACTACAACATCTGGACGCCGAAGTGGCAGGTCGAGGGCCTGGTCGACTGGCAGATGCCGGACGAGGACCAGTTCTCCGACTACCCGCGCCTGACCACCGACAGCAAGAAGAAGATCCTCGGCCTGAACGCCGCCAAGCTGTACGACATCCCGGTGCCCGCCGAGATGCAGCTGCCCGACACCACGGCCGACGAGGCGATGGCGCCGGGTGAGGAGCTGGTGGAGGGCACCGCTGGGGCACGGGCGTAATGGCAGGCACTGTCGACCGGCAGGCCGTGTGGTCCGCGCTGGGGACGGTGCTCGACCCGGAGCTGGACGAGCCGATCACGGACCTCGACTTCGTCGAGACGTGCACCGTCTCGCCCGACTCCGACGACCCGGCGGGCGGGTCGCTCGTCACGGTCGGGCTCCGGTTGCCGACGTTCTTCTGCGCGCCGAACTTCTCGTTCCTGATGGTCGCCGACGCCTACGACGCGGTGACGGCGATCCCGGGGGTGAGCAGGGCGCAGGTGACGCTGGCCGACCACCACGCCGCCGACGAGATCAACGGTGGGGTCGCGGCACACGCCGGGTTCGTGAAGGCCTTCACGGGCTCGCTCAACGGTGAGGCCGCGGCCGAGCTGGACGAGCTGCGCCACACGTTCCTGGCGAAGGCCGCGCTGGCCGGCCAGGACCGGGTGGCGCGGCCGCTGGTCGACGCCGGCCGCGGTCCGGAGGAGCTGGCCGGGCTGACGCTCGGCGAGCTCACCGGCACCGATGCCGACACCGACGAACTGGTCCGGATGCGTCGCCGGCGGGAGACCATCGGTCTTCCCGCCGGGGACGACGCCCCGCTGCTGGTGCACTCCGACGGGTCACCGGTGACGGTCGAACAGGTTCCGCTCCACCTGCGCCGGGCGCGGCTGCAGCGGGTCGGGATCGAGACCAACGGGGAGTACTGCAAGTCGCTGCTCCAGATCCGGTACGCGGGGCGCACGCCCGCCGCGACCGGGAGCTAGAGCAGGAGAAACCGGATCCGGACCCTGCCGGATCCGCACCACGTGGGCCGTGCCTCGCCGCCGGGGGCACGGCCCACGTGCGTACCCGCCCTGCTCAGCCTTGTCCTGCTCAGTGCAGCGCGGCGTCGAGGACGCGGACGGTGTCGGTGAGGCGGTAGCCGTCGCCCACGCGGAACGGTTCGAGAGCCCGGACCAGAGCGGTCCGGACGGCGGCGGGTCCGGCCGCGCGGGCGGCGTGCCGCCCGGGACCGGACGCCAGCGCACCCGCGACGAGGTCGTCGGCGTCGGGGTGGTCGGCAGGCACCCGCACGACGGCGATCTCCCGCAGCACCAGCCCGGCCGTCGCGCAGAGCTCCGCGAGCCGGTCCGGGCCGGTCAGCGGCGGGGCACCGGTTCCGCTGCGGTCGATCCCGGGCGGGCGGTCCTGCCGTGGCGCCGGTGCCGCGCCGGTCAGCGGTGCCAGCGCGGCGCCGATCACCGAGGCGTCGCACTCGTCGGGCGTTCCCCAGACGGTGGCGCGCACCGCGCCCCCCGGCGCGCACACCCGGCCCGCCTCGCGCAGCGCGAGCACCGGGTCGGTCAGGTGCTCGAGCACCTGCACCATCGTGACCAGGTCGAACGCATCGTCGCCGAACGGGAGGGCCTGGGCGTCACCGGTCTGCAGCACCGCATGGGGTACCAGCCGCCCGGCCGCCGCGAGCGCCTCGCGTGCGACATCCACACCGGACACCTCGAGCCCGTCGGCGGCCGCGCGGGCGAGCAGGTGCCCGGCGCCGCAGCCGACGTCGAGCAGTCGCGCGCCGCGCACCGCCCCCGCCAGCACACGGTCGTACAGGGGGGACGGGGCATCGGCGCGCACGAGGGAAAGCTACCGACCCCAGACGTCCTCGGCGACCGAGACGATCAGCTCCAGCTTGCGCTTCTGGTCGTCGACGGTGAGCTCGTTGCCCTCCACCGTGGAGGAGAACCCGCACTGCGGGGACAGGCACAGCTGGTCGAGCGGCACGTACTGCGCCGCCTCGTCGATCCGGCGCTTGAGCAGGTCCGGATCCTCCAGCTCGCCGGTCTTGGTGGTGACCAGCCCGAGCACGACCTGCTTGCCCGGCGGGACGAACCGCAGCGGCGCGAAGGTGCCGGAGCGCTCGTCGTCGAACTCGCAGAAGAAGCCGTCCACCCCCAGCTCGCCGAACAGCGCCTCGGCGATGTGGTCGTAGCCGCCCTCGGCGGCCCAGGACGACCGGTAGTTGCCCCGGCACATGTGCGTCGTGACCTGCAGGTCCGACGGCCGGTCGGCGATCGCGGCGTTGATCTGGCGGATGTAGCGCAGGTGCTGGGTGTCGGGATCGTCGCCCTTGGCGGCGAGCTCCTCGCGGTGCCCGGGGTCGTTGAGGTAGGCCAGTGCGGTGTCGTCGAGCTGCAGGTAACGGCAGCCGCGGTCGTACATCGCGGTGAGCTGGTCGGCGTAGGCGGCCGACAGGTCGGCCCAGAACCGCTCGATGTCGGGGTAGACGTCCTGGTCGATCACCGCACGGCCACCGCGGGCGTAGACCATGCTCGGCGAGGGGATGGTGAGCTTCGGCGTCGCGGAGCTCACCTGCGAGGCGAGGTAGGAGAACGCCTCGGCGAAGACCGGCTGATCGAGGTGGACACGCCCGTCGACGGCCATCCCGGCCGAGGTGAAGCTGCTCCGCCCGGCCGCGTTGCGCATCTTCACCTCGACCCGCCCGGAGGTCTTGCTGATCCCGCCGAGGGCGTAGATGAAGTCCATGTGCCAGGAGGTGCGGCGGAACTCGCCGTCGGTGGCCGAGCGGAGCCCCACGGACTCCTGCAGCGCGACGACGTCGGTCACCGCCGCGTCCTCGGCGGCCCGCAGGCCGGCGTCGTCGAGCTCGCCTGCGGCATGCCGCTCCCGGGCGGCGAGCAACGCGGGCGGCCTCAGCAGGCTGCCGACGTGGTCGGCGCGGAACGGCGGCACGGTGCGGACCTGCGAGGACTGCGCTGTCTCCGACATGCCCGTGAACGTATCGCCGCCCGGGCCGGTCCGCCGACACGACTTCCGGAACATGGAAGCCGATCAGCGGCCCCGCCACCGCGGTGCCCGGCGCTCGCGCGCGGCGGCCGCACCCTCGGCGGCGTCCTCGGTGGCCCCGACGACCTTGCGCATCGTCTCGCCGAACCGGATCGCGTCGGTCGTCCCCATCTCCGGGCCGCGCACGGCCATCTCCTTGATCGCCCGCTGGGCCAGCGGCGCCCCGGCGGTCAGCCGGTCGGCCAGGGACCGGGCCTCGTCCATCAGCGACGCGTGCGGGACCACCCGGCCGGCCAGGCCGATCTCGTGCGCCCGCCGCGCGTCGATCGTCTCCCCGGTCAGCAGCAGCTCCATCGCGTGCTGGCGGTCGATCATCCGGGGCAGCCGCAGCGCACCGACGATCGTCGGCACGCCCAGCCGGACCTCCGGGAACGAGAACGTCGCGGTGTCCGCGGCGATCACGAAGTCGCACCAGGTCAGCAGAGTGACCCCGTACCCGACGGCCGGCCCGTTCACGGCCGCCACGATCGGCTTGAAGATCTCCCAACCGCTCTCCAGCGAGTTGACCGTCGGTCGTTCCCAGAAGCTGCCGGGGAAGTCACCGGCCGGGTTCCCGGTCGTCGAGCGCATGTCCGCACCCGCACAGAACGACGTGCCGGCGCCGGTCACGATCGCCACCCACGCCTCGTCGTCGGTACGGAACCGGTCCCAGGCGGCGTTGATCGCCCGGCGCATGTCTCCATCGATGGCGTTGCGCTTCTCCGGACGGTCGTAGGTGATCGTCACGACGTGTCCGGCCCGCTCGTAGCGGACACCGCTGCCTGCTGAGTCCATCGGTCCATCGTGGCCGGTCCGGTGCCGTCACGACCACGGTTCAGCTCGACGCGGCGGCTCCCGGCAGGGCGGCGAGGTGGCGGGCGAGCGGCCCGGCGGCCTCGCGCACGGCCTGCTCCAGCTCCCACCGCCGCCCGGCGAAGTCGGCCCGGCTGACGACGACCGCGAGCGCCGCGGTCGCGCCCCCGGCCGGGACCGCGACCGCCAGGCCGGCCCGGCCGCGGGCGTGTTCCTCGACCTCCACCGCGACCCCGGCCGACCGCACCCGCAACAGGTCCCGGTCGAGCAGCCGCCGGTCGGTGAGGGTGTGCGGGGTCAGCGCGGTGAGCATCCCGCCGCCGACACCGAGGACGTCACCGAGCCGGCCCGGGTCCAGCCCGGCGAGCAGCGCCTTGCCCGGCGCGGTGGCGTGCGCCGGGATCGGTTCCCCCGCCATCGCACCCGGGCCGGGGTGTGCGGCACAGGTCTCGGTGTGGGCGACGACCACGTCGCACGCCCGGAGCACGGCCAGCACGGTGGCGGCGCCGACCCGGGTGTGCAGCTCGGCGAGGATCTCCCGGGCCGGTGCGGGCGGGACGATGCGTTCGGTCATCCCCCGGTAGAGCCCGACGACGCGGTAGCCGAGGCCGTAGCCGCGGACCGCGTGCAGCCGGACGAGGTAGCCCTCCTCGACGAGCGTCCCGAGCAGCCGATAGGTCGTGGGCAGCGGCAGCTCCAGCCGGCGCGCGAGTGCCTTGGCGGTCACCCCGTCCCCCGTCTCGGCCACGGCTTCGAGCACCCGCAGCGCGCGCCGCACCCCGGATCCGGCTGCGACGGCATCGGACACCACCGGCCTAGTCTCGCGGGCGTGACCGACGCACACCAGCGACCCCGGGAGGACGAGTGACGGGTGGCTTCCGGCCGGTGGACCGCGACGGGCTCGCCGCGCACCTGGGCGAGCGGATCACGGCGGTACCGGGACGGCTGCGGGTGCTGGTGGACGGCGCGCCACCGACCGGCCCGCTCGGCCTGGCCCGTGCGGTCACGGACCTGCTGCGCGGGGCGGGACGGGACGCGCTCGCCGTCGATGCCGACCACTTCCTCCGGCCCGCCTCGGTCCGGCTGGAGTTCGGGCGCACCGATCCCGACATGTTCCTCGACGGCTGGCTGGACGAGCCTGTCCTGCGCCGCGAGGTCCTCGACCCGATGGCTCCGGGCGGGTCCGGACGGGTGCTGCCCCGGCTGCGCGACGTGGACCGGGACCGGGCGTTCCGCGACGCCCCGGTACCGCTCGGCGCCGACGGGGTGGTCCTGCTCGCGGGCGGGCGGTTGCTCGGACGCGGGTTGCCCGCGGACCTGACCGTCCATCTCCGGATGGGCCGGGCCGCGCTGGAACGCCGGCTGGATCCCGCAGCGGCCTGGACCGCGCAGGCCTACGCACGCTACGAGCGCGAGGGCGACCCGGGCGGCTACGCCGACGTCCTGGTGATGGCCGACCACCCCGAACGGCCCGCGTTGCGGGACAACTAGATCGACGGAACGTGTCCGCGCGCGGGAGCAAGACCGGATCGGGTGACATCCGATACCGATCTTGCTGTGGCGGTGGTGACGCCCGGCAAGGAAGAATCTCCACAAGGAGGTGCCGTGACGATGATTCACCGGAGGGGGTGAGACTGTGGGCGAGGAGGGAGTTGAACCCTCACGTCCTTTCGGACACACGGACCTGAACCGTGCGCGTCTGCCATTCCGCCACTCGCCCTGAGCGACGTGGAAAAGTTAGCACCCCACTCCGGAGCCGCTCTCAGGGGGGTCCCCTCCCGGCCCCCGGTTCCGGCCACGAGGTGCGCCGCACGGCCGGCACGGGTACATCGGAGAGGACACGGGTGACGACGGGCCGGGGCCCGCGGGAGCCGTTGGGTCGGGCGCCGCCGGACCCGGCGGATAGCACAGATACGATCGGTCGCACATCACCGACACGCCGATGCGGACGGAGGAGATCATTTGGGCCGCGTGGACCGCTTCGAGCGCCGACTTCAGGGGTTCGTGGGCGACGCCTTCGCGCGGGTCTTCGGAGGCAGTGTCGTCCCACAGGAAGTAGCACAGGCACTGCTGAGGGAAGCCGAGGACAACGTCGAGCAGCTCGCCGGGGGGCGCCTGTTGGCGCCCAACCGGTACACCGTCCTGCTCAGTCCCAGCGATCTCGACCGGATGGCGGGCGACGAGGACGGGGTCCTCCGATCTCTCTCGTCGCACGTGGCGAAGGAACTCACCGACCAGGGCTGGGACACCTACGGTGAGGTCGTAGTCTTTCTGGAGCGCTCCGAGGCGCTGCACACGGGACAATTCCGCACCCGCTCCGCTGTCGACCCCGACGCTTCCCGTCGGGCCGCCACCAGAGCACCCACCGCAGGAGAAGCACCCATGAGCCAGCAACCGGGCCACCCCGAGGAGAACGGGCAGTACGGGTACGACCGTGGCGCCCCAGGCGGGTACGGCCAGCAGACCTACGCGCCTCCGGGGTACGACCAGGAGCAGGGCCAGCAGGGCTACGGCCAGCAGCAGGGCGGGTACGACCAGTACGGGCAGCCACAAGGTTACGCCCAGCCCGGCTACGACCCGAACGGGCAGCCCCAGGGCGGCTACGGCCAGCCCCAGGGGTACGACCAGTACGGCCAGCCCCCCGGCGGCTACGGCCAGCCGCAGGGCTACGACCAGTACGGCCAGCCTCCGGGCGGCTACGGTCAGCCCCAGGGCTACGGCCCGCCCCAGGGCTACGCCGACCCGAACCAGGGTTACGGCGGCCAGCCCCAGCAGCCGGGCTACCCGCAGCAGGGCTACGAGCCCGGTTACGACGGCTACGGCCAGCCCCAGGGTTACGGCCAGCCCCAGGGCTACGCCCAGCCCGGCTACCCGCAGCAGGGCGGCTACGACCAGGGCGGCTACGACGGCTACGGCCAGCCGCAGGGTTACGCCCAGCCCGGCTACCCGCAGCAGGGTGGTTACGACCAGGGTTACGACGGCGGCGGCTACGGCGGCCAGGGCGGCTGGGGCGCTCCGGCGCAGCTCACCGCGATGCTGATCCTGGACGACGGCTCGAACCGCAACTTCGCGCTGGCCGAGGGGACCCACGTCATCGGCCGGGGCCAGGACTCGAACTTCCGGCTCCCGGACACCGGCGTCTCCCGCAGGCACCTGGAGGTCACCTGGGACGGCCAGGTCGCGACCCTCAACGACCTGGGCTCGACCAACGGCACCACGGTGAACAACTCGCCGATCCAGTCCTGCCAGCTGACCGACGGCGACGTGATCCGCGTGGGTCACTCCAGCCTGGTCTTCCGGACCCAGGGCTGAGCCCGCTCGGGAGACACGTCAGACTGGACGAGGCATGACGGCCCGCCCGGCCGGCCACGAGCTGCGCGGGCGGGCCGTACGACCACACGAGAAGGGCGAGCGGGCGAAGTGCCGGAACTGGTACTCCAGCTGACCAGAGGTGGCTTCCTGGCCCTGCTCTGGCTGTTCGTCCTGCTCGCACTGCAGGTGGTCCGCTCGGACCTGTACGCGGCGTCGGGCCTGAAGCCCGGCATGCCGGGCCGGTCCGGTGGCAAGCAGTCGCGGGCCCGCGGCGCGGGCCGCGGCAAGGTGGCCCGTCAGCTCCTCGTCACCCAGGGCCCACTGGCCGGCAGCCGGATCACGCTGGACTCCCGGCCGATCCTGATCGGCCGCGCCGACGACTCGACGCTCAAGCTCGACGACGACTACGCCTCGACCCGGCACGCCCGCATCTCCCAGCAGGGTGACGCCTGGTATGTCGAGGACCTCGGGTCGACCAACGGCACCTATCTCGAACGTAATAAGGTCGCCGGGCCCACCCGGGTCCCCCTGGGGACACCGGTCCGCATCGGCAAGACGGTGATCGAGCTGCGATCGTGACGGGTTCTGACCGACCATGACAAACGTGCCGCGACCGCCCGCTCCCCCGGTGCCGCGGCCGCTCGACCGGTCCCGCGGTGCGGGATCGCCCCGACGTGCCCCGACCGAAGCCGGAGCCGCCCCGTGACACTGGTGCTGCGCTATTCGGCCCGCAGTGACCGCGGACTGGTCCGGCAGAACAACCAGGACGCCGTCTACGCGGGCCCCCGCCTGCTCGCCCTCGCCGACGGCATGGGCGGCCACGCCGCCGGCGAGGTCGCCTCGTCCCTGGTGATCTCCGCACTGGCCCCGCTCGACGACGACGTGCCCGGCGACGACCTGCTCGCCGAGCTCCGCAACGCGACCCACGACGGCAACGAGGCCATCTCCCGGCACGTCGCCGAGGCCCCCGATCTCGAGGGCATGGGCACCACGCTGACCGCGATCCTGTTCGCCGGTTCGCGGCTGGGCATGGTACACGTCGGCGACTCCCGCTGCTACCTGCTCCGGGCCGCCGAGTTCTCCCAGATCACCAAGGACGACACGTTCGTCCAGTCGCTGATCGACGAGGGCCGGATCACCGAGGAGGACGCGCACACGCACCCGCAGCGCTCGCTGCTGCTGCGCGCCATCACCGGTCAGGACGTCGACCCCTCGCTGTCGATCCGGGAGGCCCGGGCGGGCGACCGCTTCCTGCTCTGCTCGGACGGCCTGTCCGGGCCGGTGAGCGACGAGACCCTGCAGCAGACGCTGGAGGACTACCCCGACCCGCGTGAGTGCGCCGACCGCCTGATCGAGCTCGCGCTGCGCGGTGGCGGGCCGGACAACATCACCTGCATCGTCGCGGACGTGGTGGACGTGGCCTACGCCGACGACTCCCCGATCATCGGGGGCTCGGCCGGCCGCAACCCACGCGCCGGCGACGGCGACTACCAGCGCGACGAGCGCGCCCCGCACTCGTCGGCACAGCGGGCCGCGGCCACCACCCTGCCCCGCACCGAGCCGGTTCGGCTCGAGCCCGCCCGCCCCGAGCCCGCCCGCCGCCGGCGTGGCCTGCGGCCGGTGCTGGCGCTGCTCGGCGTGCTGGTGGTGCTGGTCGCGGGCGTGTTCGTCGCCCGCACCCTCGTGCTGCAGCAGTACTACGTGGGCATCGACCAGGACCAGGTCACGATCTACCAGGGAGTGCGCGGGAACGTGCTGGGGATTCCGTTGCAGCGGGTGGCCGAGCGGTCCGACATCGACCTCGACGACCTGCCGCAGTCCGTGCGCACCCAGGTCACCGGCGGGATCGTGACGGAGAACGGCGAGACCGGCGCCCGCGACACCCTGGACCGGCTGCGCGCGCAGGTCCTGCCGCTCTGCTCGACGCTCAACCCGCCGGCGCCCCCGGTCGTCGCTCCGCCCGCCGTTCCCGGTGGGCCCCCCGTGACGACCACCCCGCTGCCGACCATGACCCCGGAACCGGGCCGGAACTGCCGGCTCGACGGCTGATGGCCGGGGACAGCCCCGCCGCGGCGCCGACCACGCCCACCGGCCGCGGGATCGAACTGCTGATGCTCGGCCTGGCCGCCGTGCTGACGACCAGCGCCCTGGTGCTCGTGGAGGCCAACCAGGAGCAGTCGCTCACCACCGACCTGCTGTTCGTCGGCCTCGCCTACCTGGTGCTGTTCGCGCTCGCGCACCTCGTGGTGCGGAAGCTGGCGCCGTACGCGGACCCGCTGATCCTGCCGTCGGTCGCGCTGCTCAACGGCCTCGGCCTGGTCATGATCCACCGGCTGGACCTGGCCCGGGCCGCGCGCGCCGAGCTGCTCGGCCGCGCGGAACCGTCCGGGCTGATCACCGCCCAGATGACGTGGACGGTCGCCGGTCTCACCCTGTTCGCACTGGTCCTGTTCTTCCTGCGCGACCACCGCACGCTGGCCCGCTACGGCTACACCGCGGGCTTCGTCGGCCTGGTGCTGCTCGCCCTGCCCGCGCTGCTGCCGTCCTCGATCTCCGAGGTCAACGGCGCGAAGCTGTGGATCCGGATCCCCGGCGGCCCGGGCATCCAGCCCGGTGAGTTCGCCAAGATCCTGTTGATCGTCTTCTTCGCGGCCTACCTGGTCCAGAAGCGCAACCTGCTCTCCACCGCGGGCCGCCGGTTCCTCGGCATGGAGCTGCCGCGGGCCCGGGACCTCGCACCGCTGCTCGTCGCGTGGGGCCTGTCCGTCGGGATCCTGGTGATCCAGCGCGACCTCGGCAGCTCACTGCTGATCTTCGGCCTGGTGCTGGTCCTGCTCTACACCGCCACCGAGCGGGTCTCCTGGATGGTCATCGGGCTGTCCGCCTTCGCCTTCGGTGCGGCGATCGCCTACCAGCTGTTCGGGCACGTCCGGGTACGGGTGCAGATCTGGCTGGACCCCTTCGAGGACTACGAGGGCGGCGGGTTCCAGCTCGCCCAGGCGCTGTTCGGGCTCGGTACCGGCGGGGTCGGCGGGACCGGTCTCGGAGCCGGGCGGCCGGATCTCGTGCCGTTCGCGGAGTCCGACTTCATCTTCTCCTCGCTCGGCGAGGAGCTGGGCCTCATCGGGCTCGCCGCGATCCTGATCGTCTACCTGGTGCTGATCACCCGTGGCCTGCGGTCGGCGCTCGCGGTGCGTGACTCGTACGGCAAGCTGCTCGCGACCGGGCTCGCGTTCTCGGTCGCGCTGCAGATCTTCGTCGTCATCGGCGGGGTGACGAGGCTGATCCCGCTGACCGGACTGACCCTGCCGTTCCTGTCGTACGGTGGGTCCTCGCTGCTCGCGAACTACGCGCTGGTCGCGATCCTGCTGCGGATCTCGCACGTCGCACGGGCACCGCTGCCGCAGCGCCCCGCACAGCCGCGGGCCCCGATCGCCGATGCCAGCACCGAGCTCGTCCAGCGCCCGAAGGGCGGCACCACCCCGACGCCCGGCACCACCCCGACGCCCGGCACCGCACCCGTCCCGGAGAGGAGTGACGAATCGTGAACCGTCCGGTCCGCCGCGTCGCCCTCGCCGTGATGGTCATGATCGTCGCGCTGCTCGCGAACACCACCTACGTCCAGGTCGTCGTGGCCGGGCAGTACCGCGACGACCCGCGCAACCAGCGCTCGCAGATCGACGAGTACTCCCGCCAGCGCGGCCAGATCACCGCGGGCGGTCAGGTCCTCGCGCAGAGCGTCGAGTCCGAGGGGCGGCTGCGCTACGCTCGCGAGTACCCGAACGGGCCGGCGTTCGCCCCGATCACCGGGTTCCTGTCCACGGTCTACGGCAAGGGCGCGCTCGAGCGTTCCGCCGACGACGTGCTCAACGGCACCGACGACCGGCTGTTCGTCCGGCGGCTGTCCGACCTGATCACCGGGCGCGACCCGGCGGGCGGCAACGTCGTGACCACGATCGACCCCGAGGCCCAGCGGGTCGCGTACGAGGGTCTCGAGTCGCGCGGCTACACCGGCGCCGTCGTCGCGCTGGAGCCGCAGACCGGCAGCATCCTGGCGATGGCGTCCACGCCGTCGTACGACCCGAACCGGCTCGCGGCGACGGACCCGGCCGAGCAGCAGGCGGCCTGGCGTGAGTACAACAACGACGAGCTCAACCCGCTGACGAACCGCGCGCTCAACGAGATCGAACCGCCCGGGTCGACGTTCAAGCTGGTCACCACGGCGGCGGCGCTGCAGAACGGCTACACCCCGGAGAGCCGGCTGACCGCGGCACGCAACATCCAGCTGGCCGACTCCACCACGACGCTGGAGAACTACAACGGCACGCAGTGCGGCAGCGGGGACACCGCGTCGCTGGCCGAGGCGCTGGCCCGGTCCTGCAACACCGCGTTCGCCCAGCTCGGCGCGGAGCTGGGCGCGGACAAGATCCGGGCGCAGGCCGAGGCGTTCGGCATCGGCCGGTCCGACCTGCGGGTCCCGATGCCCGTCACCGCGTCCCAGGTGGGGCCGATGTCGGACGTGCCGGCCACCCAGCAGTCCGCGATCGGCCAGCGCGACGTCCGGCTGACCCCGATGCAGCTGGCCATGATCGGCGGCTCGATCGCCAACGGCGGCCAGACGATGGCCCCGCACCTGATCAAGGAGATCCAGAGCCCGACCCTGGACGTCGTCGACACCATCGAGCCGGACCGGACGACCCGTTCGATGCCGGCCGACGTGGCCGGCACGCTGACCGATCTGATGATCGGCTCGGAGGAGCGCACCCAGGGCGGCGGCAAGATCACCGGGGTGCAGATCGCGTCCAAGACCGGTACCGCCGAGCACGGGACCGACCCCAAGAACACCCCGCCGCACGCCTGGTACGTGGCGTTCGCCCCGGCCGAGGACCCGAAGGTCGCGGTCGCGGTGCTGGTGGAGAGCGGCGGGGACCGCGGCGCGGAGGCCACCGGCGGTTCGGTCGCGGCCCCGATCGGCCGGGCCGTGATGGCCGAAGCACTCCGGGACGCCCAGTGACTCCGGGACGCCCGGTGGCTCCGGGGCACGCGACTCCGGGGCACGCGACTCCGGGGAACGCTGCGACGTCGGGGAACGCTGCGAGGACGGCGCGGCGCGGGTCCCCGGCGGCGTCATGAGCGCGCTCACGGCCGGGCAGCTGATCTCCGAGCGCTACCGGCTGGACCGGCGGATCGCGGTCGGCGGGATGGGCGAGGTCTGGGAGGCCTCGGACACCCGCCTCGGCCGCAGCGTCGCGGTCAAGGTGCTCAAGGCCGACCTGTCCGACGACCCCGAGTTCCTGCACCGGTTCCGGATCGAGGCGCGCACGGTGGCGTCGCTGGACCACTCCGGCATCGCCGCGGTGCACGACTACGGCGAGGACGACGGCGTCGCCGGCGGCGGCCGTACGGCCTACCTGGTGATGGAGCTCGTCCGCGGCGAGCCGCTGTCCACCCGGATCGGGCGCGGCCCCATCCCCGGTGACGAGGCCCTGGACATCCTCGAGCAGGCCGCCCGCGCCCTGTACGCCGCGCACGAGCGCGGGTTCGTGCACCGCGACGTCAAGCCCGGCAACATCCTGCTGCGCACCGACGGCGTCGTGAAGCTGACCGACTTCGGCATCGCCAAGGCGGCCGACGCCGTCCCCGTGACCCGGTCCGGGATGGTCATGGGCACCGCCCACTACATCGCGCCGGAACAGGCGTCCGGCGAGGAGGCGGGGCCCTCCGGGGACGTCTACTCGCTCGGCATCGTCGGGTACGAGTGCCTGGCGGGAGTGCGCCCGTTCCGCGCCGAGAGCGCGGTCGCGGTGGCGATGATGCAGGTCCGGGACGACCCGCCGCCGCTGCCCGACGAGATCCCGGAACGGGTCCGTGAGCTGATCTCGTCGGTCCTGGTCAAGGACCCGACCCGGCGTTACGTCGACGGCGCGGAGTTCGCCGACGCGGTCGCCGCGGTCCGCCGCGGGCACCGCCCGCCGCCGGCCGGTATCCCCGCACCCGCCGGTGCCGCACCGGGCTTCCGCGGCGACGACGAGCCGTCCGCCGAACCGGACCGGCACGCGCGCCACGGCGCCGACGACGACCCGCCACCACCGGCTCCCGGCCGCGCCGCCGACACCCCGGCGCCTGCGGAGGACCCGGCGTCCTCGCCGCGGCACGGGATCGACGCCGGCCGGCCGGCCGGTCCCGGTGGCAGGCCGCCGACGGGGCCGGGCGCCCGGCCCGCGACCGGCGACCCGGCCGCCTGGTCCGGTGGGATGCGGGCACCCTGGCCCCAGGGCAGGCCGCGGTCGGGTCCGCTCCCGGTCCCGCCGCCCGGAACACCGGGGTACGGCTGGGATCCCGGCCGCGACCCGCAGCGCTCCGGCGTCCCGGGCGGCGCCCGGCCCGGGCACGCGCCGGCCGGCCCGCAGGCACCCGGCGCTCCGCGACCCGGTGCGCCGGGCCCGCAACGTCCGCTCCCCGCCCGGCCGCCGCTCGGCCGCCGCACACCGGAGCGGATGCCCGAGCAGCACCCGTCGGGGCCACTGGACCTGACGCCGAAACGCTCCGGACGCGTCAAGGCCTGGCTCGCGGTGCTCTTCGTACTCCTGACCGTCGCCGCCGTGCTGCTGGCGGTCATGATCCTTCGCGAGGCGCCGGGCGGTGGCCGGACCGACTCACTCGGCCCCGCCGCCGGTACCGTTGCCGTCGCCGAGGGGCGGGAGGCCGACCGTGCGGGACCGGCGGCCGGTCCCCGCCCGCTCGCCGCCGGCTCGACCCACGAGGGACCGGAGGTCCTCCGGTGATCCCGCCCAACAGGCGCTCCGGCGCACGTGACGAGTACACCGGCGTGCTCCCGCCTGCCGACCGGCATGATGGGTACGCCTCCGACCCCGGGAACCTGAACCGATGACGACACCGCGACTGCTGTCCGAGCGCTATGAGCTGGGCGAACCGCTCGGCTACGGCGGCATGGCCGAGGTCCACCGCGGCTTGGACACCCGGCTGGGCCGGGACGTGGCGGTGAAGGTGCTGCGTGCCGACCTGGCCCGGGACCCGCAGTTCCAGCTGCGCTTCCGCCGGGAGGCGCAGAACTCGGCGTCGCTCAACCACCCGGCGATCGTCGCGGTCTACGACACCGGCGAGATCGAGTCGGAGTTCGGGCCGCTGCCCTACATCGTCATGGAGTTCGTCGACGGCCAGACGCTGCGCGAGATCGTCAAGACCCAGGGCCCGTTGTCCCAACAGCGGGTCGTCGAGGTGCTGGCCGACGTCTGTGCCGCGCTCGACTTCTCGCACCGGCACGGGATCATCCACCGCGACGTCAAGCCCGCGAACGTCATGATCAACGGCGTCGGCGCCGTGAAGGTGATGGACTTCGGCATCGCCCGCGCGCTGGGCGAGGGCCAGAACGTCACCCAGACCGCCGCGGTCATCGGCACCGCCCAGTACCTGTCCCCGGAGCAGGCCCGCGGCGAGGCCGTGGACGCCCGGTCGGACGTCTACGCCGCAGGCTGCGTGCTGTTCGAGCTGCTGACCGGCGAGCCGCCGTTCACCGGGGACACCCCGGTCGCGGTCGCCTACCAGCACGTCCGGGAGGACCCGCGGGCGCCGTCCGAGCTGAACCCGTCGGTGCCGCCCGCGCTCGACGCGGTGGCGCTCAAGGCGCTGAGCAAGAACCCCGCCAACCGCTACCAGTCCTCCGCCGAGATGCGGGCCGACCTGGTCCGGGTGCGCAACGGCGAGCCGGTGCACGCGCCGCTGGTGCTGAGCGAGTACGAGCGCACCCAGATGATGGCGCACGACGACGCCACCGCGGCGATGCCGACCCGCCGGCTCGAGGGCGGCTCCGGTCCGCCGACCGGGCGGCACACGATGCCCCCGAACCAGGGGGCCTACCCCGACGAGGAACGGAGCGGCCGCCGGAAGAAGGCCGCCCTGTGGGTGGCGGCGCTCGCCGTGCTCGGCCTGCTCGGGTTCGTCGGGTTCCAGGTCTTCTCGAGCTCGACGCCCGACCAGATCACGGTGCCGGACGTGCTCGGCCAGACACCGGAGGAGGCCCGCGCCGCGATCACCAACGCCCGGCTGCTGGTCGACATCCAGAACCAGCCGTCGGACGTCGCGCAGGTCGGCAAGGTCGTGCGCACCGATCCCGGCGGTGGCAACCAGGTCGCCGAGAACAGCCGGGTGACGCTCTTCCTGGGGACCGGACCGGCCCAGGTGACGGTGCCGTCGCTGGCCGGGCGTACCCCGCAGGAGGCGGAGACGATGCTGCGCGAGGCCGGGCTGCAGCTGGGCGGGACGACCCAGCAGGACACCTCCGACACCAGCCAGATCGGCAAGGTCATCTCGTCCAGCCCGGGGCCGGGTGAGACCACCACGGGGAACTCCTCGGTCTCGATCGTGGTCGGGCGCGAGCAGCAGACGATCGCGGTCCCGGACGTGGCGGGCCGGTCCCCCGAGGAGGCCCAGGCGGCGCTGCGCGACAGCGGGTTCACCTCGGTGTCGGTCAGCCAGGTCGACGGCGGCGGTACCGCAGGCCAGGTGGTCGGGACCACCCCGGCCGCAGGCACCCGGGTCGCGAAGGACCAGACGATCACGATCCAGGTGAGCCGGGGCAACCAGTCGCAGATCCCGAACGTGGTCGGCCAGCGGGTGGACGACGCGGTCAACACGTTGCGCGAGGCCGAGCTGTCGTTCCAGATCCAGACCACCGACGTGTCGGACCCGTCGCAGAACGGCGTGGTGCTCGAGCAGAACCCGTCCGGCGGTTCGCAGTCCACCGACGGGCAGCGGGTCACCCTGACCGTCGGCCAGAACTCCGGTGGCGGCAACGACGGCGGTGGTGACGGCGGCGGTAGCGGCGGTGACTCGAGCGACCCGAGTAGCAGCGGATTCCCGTTCGACTGATCAGGAAGGATCGCGGCGTGCGCGTACTCGTCGTCGACAACTACGACAGCTTCGTCTACAACCTGGTCCAGTACCTGGCACAGCTCGGGGCCGAGCCGATCGTCCGCCGCAACGACGAGGTGGAGCTCGACGAGCTCGACGAGGTCGGTGCGGTGCTCGTCAGCCCCGGCCCCGGCACCCCGGAGCGGGCCGGGCGCAGCGTCGCGGTGATCCGCCGGGCCGCCGAGCGCGGTACCCCGCTGCTGGGCGTCTGTCTGGGCCATCAGGCGCTCGCGACCGCCTGGAACGGCGTCGTGGAGCGGGCCCCCGAGCTGCTGCACGGAAAGACCTCGCAGGTGTTCCACGACGACGTGGGCGTGCTGCGCGGGCTGCCGTCGCCGTTCACCGCGACCCGGTACCACTCGTTGACGATCGCTCCGGACGGGGTGCCGCCCGAGCTGGAGGTCACCGGGCGCACCGCGACCGGGTTGATCATGGCCGTACGGCACCGTGAGCTACCGGTCGAGGGCGTGCAGTTCCACCCGGAGTCGGTGCTCACCGAGGGCGGGCACCGGATGCTGGCCACCTGGCTGGGGCAGGCCGGGTATGTCGTCCCGGAGGCGCTCGTGACGCAGCTGACCGAGGAGATGGCCGGACTGGTCGCGGGCGTCTGACCCGGCCGGTCCGAACCGCGACCCGACCGTCGGTTCCGACCGTGTGACGCGACCGGCCGGAGATCCGCGCTACCGTGGTGGTGGATCTGTCCGGGTCGGCCGCTCCCCGCGTGCACCGCCCCGTCGCAGGTCCCGCCCCCGGCCGGCGCACCGGCCGGAACGCCAGTGTCCGCAACCGCAGTGTCCGCCAGCGACAGCCGATGAGGTCCGACCATGCCCAAGTCGAAGGTCCGCAAGAAGGCGGCGTACACCCCGCCGCCGGTCAGCCGTGTCCCGCAGAAGGTGGCCGGGCCGACCCATCCCGCCTACATCGCGGTCATGGTCGCCATGTGGGTCCTCGGTCTGGCCTGGCTCGTCGTGAACTATCTCGCCGGCCCGTCCATCCCGTTCATGGCCGCGCTGGGGAACGCCAACTTCATCATCGGCTTCTCACTCATCGTGGTCGGGCTGCTGATGACCATGCGGTGGCGCTGACCGGCGCAACCCGGCGTCACTTGTCCTCACTGTGGATGACGGTTGTGGACAACCTCACGTGAGCGCCCCGGGTGACCGGTCCGGTCGGCGGCGCTGGTCCACGCCGCTCGGCGCCGTCGTGGCGGTGTGGGTGCTGGCCGTGGGCGCGGCCGGCTGGCTCGCGGCGCTGGTCGTCACCGGCGCGGACCCGGCGGGCCGGCTGATCTCGGGGCTCGCCGCGCTCGGACTGGCGCTGGCCGCGGCGTCCGGTACCCGGGCGCGGCCACGGCTCGAGGCAGGTCCGGAGGGCCTCACCGTCCGGCGGCTGATCCGGACCCGGCACACGCCGTGGGCCCGGGTGGACGACGTCCGGGTACTGCGGACCCGCCGGTTCGGCCGCGAGTCCGCGCTGCTGGAGCTGGAGCTGCGGGATCCCGGCGACGGCGAACGGCTGGTCATCCTGGGCCGCGCGGAGCTGGGCGAGGATCCGGTGGACGTGGCGGAGACCCTGGCCGGGCTGCGCCCGCCCCGGTAGCGCCCGGCGGGGGCGGCCCCGGGTCAGAGGAATGCGGCCCCGGCGCCGATCAGCAGCAGGCCGAGCAGCGCGAGACCGGAGATCGCGACGATCTGGACCCGGCGGCGGTTCTGCGCCACCGCCCCCGGATAGACCAGGGCGGCGGTCACGGCGGCACCGAAGACGAGCCCGCCGAGGTGCCCCTGCCAGGAGATCTGCGGGATGGTGAAGCTGATGACGACGTTGAGCGCGATCACGCCGATCACCTGCCCGGCCGGCAGCTTCAGCCGGCGCAGCAGCACGAACAGCGCGCCCATCAGCCCGAACACCGCCCCCGACGCACCGGCGGTCGGGCCCAGCGGGTTGCTGAGCAGCATCACCGCAGCGGCCCCGCCGAGCAGCGAGACACCGTAGACGGCGACGAACCGGGCCCGGCCCAGTACCGTCTCGACCTCCCGCCCGATGATCCACAGGGCGAACATGTTGAACGCCAGGTGCAGCGGACCGACGTGCAGGAAACCCGACGTGACGATCCGCCAGTACTCGCCGTTCGCGACGAGCGCGGGGACGAGTGCACCCTCGGCGAACCACGGGGAGGCGAAGTTCCGGTTGAGGCTGCCCGCAGTGACCACCGTCAGCACGAAGACCGCCACGTTGGCGACGATCAGCCCGGGGACGATCACCGGCTTGCCGGTGCGGCTCGCACCGGCGACGTTGCGCCACCGCGGCACCGCACGCGCCGAGCCGGCCAGACAGTCCACGCAGTGCTGACCGACCGGCGCCGGGTGCAGGCACTCCGGGCAGGCCGGACGGTCACAGCGGGTGCAGGCCAGCCGGGTCGGCCGGTCCGGGTGCCGGACGCAGGCGGGTGGACCGCCGGGACCGGCGGGCGGCCGGGGCCCGGGCGGCGGTGCCGCTCCGGGCAGGCCCGGGTACGGCTCCCGGCCGGATCCGGGCCCGGTGGGGTCTCGTCGTTCGGTCAGGGCTGTCTCAGCTCCGCTCGATGTCGACCTTCTCGATGGTCACGTCGTTGAGCGGGCGGTCGGCCTGCCCGGTCGTCGTGTTCCCGATGGCGTCGACGACGGCGCGGGACTCGGCGTCGGCCACCTCACCGAAGATGGTGTGCCGGCGGTTCAGGTGCGGGGTCGGCCCCAGCGTGATGAAGAACTGCGAGCCGTTGGTGCCGGGGCCCGCGTTGGCCATCGCGAGGAGGTACGGCCGGTCGAACTTGAGATCCGGGTGGAACTCGTCGCCGAACTGGTAGCCCGGACCACCGCGACCGGTACCGGTCGGGTCGCCGCCCTGGATCATGAAACCGCTGATCACGCGGTGGAAGATCGAACCGTCGTAGAACGGCCCGGTGTCGCCGCCACTGGCGTTCGGCCCCGTGTAGTCCTTGCTGCCGTCGGCGAGCCCGACGAAGTTCCCCACCGTCTTCGGGGCGTGGTCGGAGAACAACTCGACCTTGATATCGCCCTCGTTGGTGTGCAGAACGGCCGTCGTCTTGGCGTTTTCTGGTTCCGTCACGGCTACCATCGTGCCAGTACGCAGCCGCATCCGTGGGAAGCAGGTCCGGATTATGAGAACCGACCGCAAGCGGGCGAAGGCCCGCAAGGACGCCGCCGAGGCGGTGCACACCCTCGCCGACGCCGGGCGTATCGCGAGCGGCGCGGCCGTGTCCACGGTGTCCGAAGCGGTGTCCGACCTGTCCGGTTCGGTCTCGCACGGGGTGGAGGACGCCCGCCGGGCGCTGGCGTCCGCGATCGACCCGACCCCGGCGCGGACCCGCCGCGCGCCGTGGATCCTCGCGGTGCTGATCCTGACCGGGCTCGCCGCCTACGCGTGGTCGACGCTGTTGCGCCGGGAGCGCCCGGTGGACCCGGGGACCCCGCCGCCGACGACGCCGCCGTCGGACCAGCAGATCCACGGCAAGCCGATCGGCCAGGGGCACGCGCAGGGCACCACGGGCTGACCCGGCCCGGCCCCTTCAGCGCAGGTCGGTTCAGGGCAGGCCGGTTCAGGGCAGGTCGGTCCGGAGCACGGCGCCGAGGAACCCGGTGACGGCGGCCTCGTAGCCCTCCGGGTCGGCGTTCCAGCTGCCGGTGTGCTCGGTGCCTGCGAACTCGCGGTAGGTCACCGGCCAGTCCAGACCGGGCGCGGCGGCCGCCAGGTCCCGGCTCAGCTCGACCGGGACGGCCGTGTCGCCGTCGCTGTGCAGCAGCAGGGTCGGCGGCCGGGACCCGGGCGGGTTGCGGACCAGGTCGAAGCGGTCCAGGTCGATCCCGATCCGGCGCTCGGTGAACCGCGCCGCCACCCCCGCCAGCGACGGCGGCAACGCACGGTTGCGGGCCTGGCGTCGCAGGGTGCGGCGCCAGTCGAGCAGCGGCGCGTCCCAGACGACGGCGGCGACCGAGTCCGCGAGCCCGGAGCGGCCGAGGAACGCCCCACCCACGGCGGCGCCCATCGACCAGCCGACCAGCACCAGCCGGCGGGCACCGTGTGCCAGCGCGTACGAGGCGGCGGCGGCGACGTCGCGCCACTCGGTGTCCCCGAGGTGCGAGCGGCCGTCCGGGGACTCCGGTGCGGCGCCGTCGCCGCGGTAGCTGACCACCAGCGAGGTGAGCCCGGCGGCGTGCAGCGCGGGCAGCGCGCGGAGCGCCTCCCGTCGCGTCCCGCCGCGACCGTGCACGCACAGCGCCCAGGTGTCCCCGTCCACCGCTGCCGAGGCCGGGGCCGGGGCCGGGACGAGCCAGGCCGGAGCCGGTCCGAGCTCGGTCGGGACCTCCACGTCGTCGAACTCCAGACCGCGGGCCCCGGGATCGGGGTCGTACGGCCCGGCGTCGAGCACCGCGGGCCCGGCCTCCGGAACCGGTCCGCCCCGCAGTTCACGCACCACTCGGCGCCGATCCCGTTCGAGCACCGGACCGACGACGCTCAGGCCGGCCGCACCGCGCAGCCCCCACACCCCGGGCTGCGCGGTCAGCCGGTTCCGCGCCAGCTCGACCGTGCGGTCCCCGGTCGCGAGCACGCGTTCGGGCAGTCCCGGGCTCGACGTGGGGTGCAGCAGAACCGTCGAGTAGTGCCAGCAGACCGCCGCGGCCGCTCCCCCGGCACCACCGAGGGCACCGGCGAGGACGCCGGCGGCGGCGTAACCGGCGGGCGGTCGGACGGTCGGGCTCACGGCTGCACGCACGCGGCCATCCTGCTCCCCGGCACGACCGTGCCGGCGCCGGTACCGCTCGGGCAACGCAGGGTGACGCTTGGGGCCCGCTGTACGTGCGAGCCCCCTATCAGGTTGCCACTCGTTCGAGTGAAAGCAGCGTTCATGATCGCTTCGGAGCGAAACCGGCCCACGGACGTGTCGTTGCGCAACCGAAGGCGTCCGCGTCTTCGCTCCCCAACCCCCATCTGTTCGAAAGGACGCGCGAATGAACTCGCTCGCCCGCAACGCGCTCCGGTTCTCCCTGGCCGGCGCAGGTATCGCCGTACTGGGTGCCGGTGTCGCCGGCCAGGCCTCCGCCGCCGAGCTCCCCGACCTGCCGGAGGTCCCCGACACCACGTCGCTGACCGACGCACTGCCCGCCCCCGACCAGGGCGGCACCGCCTCCGCCGGTGACAGCTCGGCCACCTTCGGCCAGCTGCAGACGCCGCAGATGGAGGCGTCCGGGCTGCCGGAGCTGCCCGCTGCCGACGCACTCCCGGGCCTGCCCTCGGCCGACTCCCTCCCGGGCCTCCCGTCGGCCGACTCCCTCCCGGGCCTGCCCTCGGCCGAGTCCCTCCCCGCCGGGCAGCACCAGGCCGACGAGGCCTCCGGCGAGGAGACCGGCGAGGCTGCCGCCGAGGACGAGCAGTCCGGTGACGAGCAGGCCGGCGACGACGCGGCCGCCTCCGACGACGCCGCTGCGTCCGAGGACGGTGCCGCCTCCGACGACGCCGCTGCGTCCGAGGACGGTGCCGCCTCCGAGGACGAGGCTCCTGCCGAGGACGGTGCGGCGGCCGAGGACGAGCAGGCCGCCGAGGAGGCAGGCTCCCCGCTCGACGCCCTGCCGCTCGACGCCCTGCCGATGGATGCCCTGCCGACGGACGCCCTGCCGCTCGACGCGCTCCCGCTCGACGCCCCGCCGCTGCCGGACGCCGGTGCGCTCCCGACCCTGGACATCCCGAACGTCATGTACGTCGAGGCGCCGACCGTCTCGTCCTGACCGCCGGTTCCACCCCGTTCGACGTCACGGCCGTGGACCTGCGGCCGCGCCGGTGCCGCACGGGACCGGCCCGAAGGCGTCAGCGCAGCCACGGCCGCCCGTTCCCCCTCCTGCTCGACCGTCCGAGCGGGCGCGGGACGGGCGGCCGTCGCCGTCCGTGTACCGGCGGTCAGAGTCTCCCGTGGCGTGGCCGCGGTGGCGGGGCAGGCACCACCGGCGCACGCACGATCAGCTCGTAGCGGTCGAAGTCGCCCTCGTCGTCCACCACGTGCCGGAGGAACCGGAACCCGGCCCGGCGCGCCACCCCGATGGAGGGGACGTTGTTCGGGTCGACGTCGATCGAGATCCGGCGCACGTCCCCGCGTTCGCCGAGGTAGCGGGCCGCCAGGCGCACCGCCCGGGTCGCGAGCCCACGCCGCCGGTACGCCGGGTAGATCCCGTAGAGGAGACCGGCGCACCGCATGGCCGGATCGAGCTCGACGTCGATGGTCCCGGCGAGCACCGACCCGCCGTCGATGCGGATCCCGAAACTGAGCTTGGGCCCGTCGTCGCGCCACCGCTCGATCGCGCGCCGCACGTGGGCCCGGACGGTCGCGCGGTTCCCCGGCCCGCCGCTGAGCCAGCGGACCAGTTCGGCGTCCTCACCAGCCAGGTGCGGCTCCACGTCGTCCCAGCCGAGCGGGCTGAGGACGACCACGCCGTCCGCCAGCGTGTTCGAAGGCCTGGGCACGACATTCATCCTGCCGCACCCCGTCGCCGTCCGTGACCGGGACCTCCCGCCGCGTTGCCCCGGACGGCGGGCTCAGGTCCCCGGTGATTCCCCGACCCGGTAGCGGAGCATCAGCGTGTCGTCACCGGTGACCACGCTGACCAGCCGCAGACGTGCCGGGTCCATCCCGGCACCCCGGGAGATCCGGTCGGCGTCCCCGGACACGAGGAACGGCGCCACGGTCAGGCGCAGCTCGTCGACCAGGCCGGCCTCGGCGAGGCTGCCGAACAGCGCCGGCCCGCCCATGCAGTTGATCCGGCGCAGCCCCCGGCGGGCGAGCTCGTCGACCGCGGCTCCCAGGTCCACCGCCTCGTCGCCGACCAGCACGACCTCGGCCCCCGCGTCCGCCCACTTCACGCGCAGGTCCTCCGGCGCGGAGGCGCAGGTGAGCACGATCGTCGGGACGAGGGTGTCGGTCAGTACCGGGGCGCACGGGTCGAGCGAGCGGCCCGTCGCGGTGACGACGGCCGTGGTCGGCACCTCGGCCAGCCCGAACCGCCGGCGCCGGTCCGCCATCCGGGCGTTCGGCCGAACCCCGGTGAAGCGTTCGGCGGCGGCGGTGCCGGCCGCGACCAGCACGACGTCGGCGAGATCGGTGCCCAGATGCAGCACCACCTTGTCCGGCGGCGTCGACAGGCCTGCCGAGAGCCCGTCGACCTCGACCGCTCCGTCCGCGCTCGCCACGAAGTTCACGCACACCGTCGTGGCATCGTCCGGGTAGGCGTACAGCCGCTCGATCGCCTCGGTCGTCAGCGGCCCGGCATCGGCGACCGGGAAGATCTGGTGGATCGGGGTCACGCGAGGAGCCTGACCGCTCGCGACGGGTTCCGCTCGCCGCGGACGGTGGCGACCATCTCGCAGGTCTCCCGGGTCGCCCGCGCCTGGTGCGCGCGGACCATCGCGACGCCCCGGTCGGCGGCGATCGCGGTCGCGGCGAGGGTGCCGGTGAGCCGCTCCTCCAGCGGGACCGCGAGCGACTCCCCGACGACGGTCTTGTTCGACATCGCGAGCAGCACCGGCCAGCCGGTCGCGACCATCTCGTCGATCCCGCGCAGCACCTGCAGGCTGTGCAGGGTGTTCTTGGAGAAGTCGATCGCCGGGTCGATCAGGACACCCGCGGCGGGCACGCCGGCGGCGACGGCCTTCTCGGCGAGCTCGACGGTCTGTGCGATCACCGTGCCGAGTACGTCGGCGTAGCGCGGCCGGTGCGGCTCGGTCCGCGGGGCGACGTGATCGGTGTGCGCGCTGACGTAGCCGGCGCCGTAGCGCGCCGTGACGTCCAGGATCGCCTCGTCGGCCGCGCCCCAGTTGTCGTTGACGAGATCGGCACCGGCCGCGCAGGCGGCGTCGGCGGGACCGGCGCGGAAGGTGTCGACGCTGATCACGACGTCCGGGAACTCGCGGCGCACCCACTCCACGGTGGGGACGACGCGATCGATCTCCTCCTGCTCGGTGACCTCACTGCCGGGGCTGGCCGGCACACCGCCGATGTCGATCACGTCAGCGCCCTCCCGGACGACCACGGCGGCCCGGTCCCGGGCGGCCTGCTCGGCGAACGTGATCCCGTGGTCGTAGAACGAGTCGGGGGTCCGGTTGACGATCGCCATGACCATCGCCCGGTCACGGTTCCAGGTGCGTCCGCGGAACGTCAGGCTCGGCACACGTCCTCCTCGCAACACGGCCGGGCTCCGTCGGCGGGCCCGGCTCGCACTCCATCGTGACCAGCGGGGCGACCGACCGGCCACCCGTGGGCGTCCGGTGATGCGCGGATCACCGGGCCGGGCCGAAGAGGATCTCCGTCGCCCGGGCCAGGATGTCATCCCGGGACCGGCCGCGGTGGTCCGCGACGAGGAAGTGGCTGCCGATCGCCGTGCAGAAGGCCAGCAGGCTGCGTGCCTCGATCTCGTCCGGGTCGGTGACGGACTGCCCGATCGCCTCGCGCAGCAGGTCCATCCGCCGGTTGTCGACCCGGCGCAGGCGCTCGGCGACGTCCGGGTCGCGCCGTGCCCAGTCGCGGACGGCGAGGTCGATCGGCAGCAGGCGGTCGTCGGAGAAGGTCAGCGCCCCGGCCCGGCGGGCCCGGGTCGCCGGCGACCCGCCCTCCCGCTCGACCCGCTCGAGCACGTCGTCGGTGGCCTCCCGCTCCCAGGTCTCCAACAGCGCCGTCAGCAGTGCCCCACGGTCGGCGAAGGCCCCGTAGAAGCCGCCCTTGGTGACGCCGAGCCGCTTGGCCAGCACCTCGACCCGGACCGCGTCGGGACCGGCGTCGGCGAGCGCGCGCAGGCCTTCCTCGATCCAGCGCTCGCGCGGCGTGCGCGTGACTCCCACGTCCCCACCCTCTATACGGTTCCGTATACATCCGCTACGGTCTCTCGTGTACGGCAGCGTATACGAGGGAGAAACATGACCATCGAGACCACCGGGGCGAGCGGCGGGCGGATCAGCTCGCCGGAGCACGCCGCGGTCCGCACCGACTACGCCGACCGGTTCGCGCTCGCGACCGGCATCGAGGCCGATCCGGAGCAGTGGGCCCGAGCGATGTTCGGCGACACCCCGGGCTTCTTCGGGACGGTCGTGTGGCGGGGCCTGCTGCAGCTGCGGCTGGAGCGCCGCCGGTCCACGGACACCGTCGCCGGCTGGCGGATCACCGCCCGGGACGAGGAATGGGTCCGGCTGGAGGCACGCTCCTGGTTCCTGAGCGGGAACCTGATCGTGCAGGTCGAGCCGAGCGGGGTGGCACTGACCACCGTGATCCGCTACGACCGGTTCCCGGCCCGGTGGTGGTGGCCGTTGCTGGCCCGGGTGCACCGGCGGCTCACACCCGGCGTGCTGGCCGAAGCGGCCGAGCGGTTGTCCGGCCACGCCGGCCGGTGACCAGGGGATCGATCGCTTGTTGTCGGTTCGACGAGAAGCTGGTTCCCGTCAGACCGACGGCAACCTGACCTCGCAGGTCATGGCCCGGCGGTGCGGCCTCGGCGAGGATCGTCGGACCCGGCCCCACGATCAGGAGGCACCCGTGCCCGCACCCGACCATGCGCAGCTCGTCGCCGCCATGCCGTTCGCCGAGCTGCTCGGCGCGACCGCCGTCGAGGCGACGCCCGATCGGGTCGTCATGACGCTGACCCACCGGCCCGAGCTCTGCACCGCCGGCGGGCTCCTGCACGGCGGGGTGCTCATGTCGCTGGCCGACTCGGCCGGTGCGCTGTGCGCGTTCCTCGGCCTGCCCGAGGGCGCGACGACCGCGACCACCAGCTCGCACACCGTCCTGCTGCGGGCGGTCCGCGGCGGGACACTCACCGCCACCGCGCGGGTGGTGCACCGGGGGCGCCGCGACGTCGTCGTCGAGACCGAGCTGACCGACAGCGACGGTCGCCCCGTCTCACGCACCACCCAGACCCAGGCCGTACTGCCACCCCGGGGGTGAGATCGACCGGGATGCCGGCCTCAGGTCAGGTGCATCCCGGAGATCGCGCGGGCGATGACGAGCTGCTGGATCTGCTCGGTGCCCTCGAAGATGTCGTAGATCTTCGCGTCGCGGTGCATCCGCTCGACCGGGTGCTCGCGCGAGTAGCCGGCGCCGCCCAGGATCTGGATGGCGCGCTCGGTCGACCACACCGCGACGCGACCGGCCTTGAGCTTGGACATCGAGCCCTCGCCCGCGGTGAAGGGCACGCTGTTGCGGCCCATCCAGGCGGCCCGGTGCACGAGCAGCCGGGCGGCGTCGATCTCGGTTCTCATGTCGGCGAGCATGAAGGAGATCGACTGGTTCTCGATGATCGGCCGGCCGAACGCGACCCGGTCCTTCGCGTACTCCAGCGCGTACTCGTAGGCGGCCCGGGCGATGCCGATCGCCTGCGCGCCGACGGTCGGCCGGGACATCTCGAAGGTCTGCATCGCGGCTGACCCTTTGCCCTGCACACCGTCACGCGCCCGCCCGAGCCGTTCGTCGAGCTTCTCCTTGCCGCCGAGCAGGCACGAGCCGGGGAGCTTCACGTCGTCGAGGAACACATCCGCGGTGTGCGAGGCCCGCAGCCCCATCTTCTTGATCTTGCGAGTGGACTCCAGCCCCGGCGTGCCCGGCGGGACGACGAACGCCGCCTGCCCCTTGCTGCCGAGCTCCGGGTCGACGACGGCCTGCACGACGTGGATGTTCGCGATGCCGCCGTTGGTCGCCCAGGCCTTCTGGCCGGAAAGCGTCCACTCGTCACGCGCCTCGTCGTACACCGCGCGGGTGCGCATGGCCGAGACGTCGGAGCCGGCCTCGGGCTCGGACGAGCAGAACGCGCCGACCTTCGGGGCGGCGGCGTCGCCGTAGCACTGCGGGATGAACTCGACCATCTGCTCCGGGGTGCCCGAGGCGAAGATCCCGGCCACGGCCAGGGTCGTCCCGAAGATCGCCATGCCGATGCCGCCGTCGCCCCAGAAGAGCTCCTCGTTGACCAGCGGCATCGACAGCCCGGTCTCGTCACCCCAGAACGACGCCAGGGTCTCGAAGTTGTAGAGCTCGATCTTCGCGGCCTCCTGCAGGATCGGCCACGGGGTCTCCTCGCGCTCGTCCCACTCGGCGGCCGCCGGGCGGACGACGTCGGCGGCGAACCCGTGCACCCACTCCCGCAGCTCGCGGTGCTCCTCGGACAGTTCGAACGAGGTCATACGGCGCCTCCCGGGCTTCTCGTCATGCGGACGGGATCTGGAACATGTTCTGCAGGGCGGTCGCGAAGCCGACGTCGCCGGAGACCTTGAGCTTGCGGGTCATGAACAGCGTGACCGGGTTGGCGTTGTTCGTGACGACCTTGAGGAACTCGGTGCCCGGCATGGTCAGCGCGGTGCGGGGGTCCTCGTCGGCGCCCTCGGTCACGGTGCAGGTGCCGTCGTGCAGGACGGTCTGGAAGCTGTCGACGACCCCGCCGTCCTTGATGTGCCAGTGCACGACCTGCCGGTTCCCGCCCGCGCCCTTCGAGGAGTAGAACTCGCTCATCCGGCCGAAGATCGCCTCCAGCACGGGCCGCCGGACGTCGGACGACATCACGGTCGCGAGCTGCTGCTTCGACGCGCCCTTCACCAGCCGCGCGAACAGCGACGGATCGACGGCCTCCGGGTCACCGTCGCGCAGGGCGGTGTTCAGCGTGGCGACCAGCTCCTCGTCGGACAGGGACTTCGGGTCGACGCTGCGTCCCAGTTCGTTGATGTCGACGGCCATCGCTCGCTCCACCTCGTCGTGGTTGTCTCAAGTGCCCGGTACTCGCAGTACCGACTCGGATGTGTCGCACCTTACCCAGGAGTAGCTACGGTGTCGAAGCCGACTGCCGCGGGGCCGAGGGCGTGTCCCGGCTCTCCGAGCGGGTACCCGTCGCGCATGGCGATCGCGACGACCAATCCGGCGACGGGTGAGACCGTCCGCGGGTTCGACGAGCTGACCGACGAGGCGCTGGAGCAGGCGCTGCAGCGTGCGCACGACGCGTTCCGCAGCTACCGGCGGACGAGCTTCGCCGAGCGGGCCGGATGGCTGCGCCGGGCCGCGGACATCCTCGACGACGAGACCGAGGAGCTGGCCCGGCTCGCGACCCTGGAGATGGGCAAGACGATCGGCGCCGCCCGGGCCGAGGTGGGCAAGTCCGCGCTCGGGCTGCGCTGGTACGCCGACAACACCGAGCGGATCCTGGCCGACGTCGAGTGGTCGCCACAGAACGCGCCCGAGGGGGCACGGGTGTTCACCCGCTACGAGCCGCTCGGCCCGGTGCTCGCGGTGATGCCGTGGAACTTCCCGTACTGGCAGGTGTTCCGGTTCGCCGCACCGGCGCTGATGACCGGCAACGTCGGCCTGCTCAAGCACGCCTCGAACGTCCCGCAGGTGGCACTGGCGATCGCCGACGTGCTGCGCCGGGCGGGGCTGCCGGACGGCGTGTTCCAGACGTTGCTGATCTCGTCCTCGCGGGTCGAGGGGATCATCGACGACGACCGGGTCCGTGCTGCCACCCTCACCGGGTCCGAGCCGGCCGGCCGTGAGGTCGGTGCCCGGGCCGGGCAGAACGTGAAGACCAGTGTGCTGGAGCTGGGCGGCAGCGACCCGTTCGTCGTCATGCCCTCGGCCGACCTGGACACCGCGGTCGAGCAGGGCGTGCAGTCGCGGCTGCTCAACAACGGGCAGTCCTGCATCAACGCCAAGCGCTTCATCGTCCACACCGAGGTCGCCGACGAGTTCGAGCGCCGGATGGTGGCCGCGTTCGAGGGACTGCGGGTCGGCGACCCGTTCGACGAGGACACCGACCTGGGGCCGCTCTCCCAGCCCCAGGGGGTGGCGGACCTCGACCGGCAGGTCCGCGAGTCGGTCGCTGCCGGTGCGCGGGTGCTGACCGGCGGGAAGCCGCTCGGCGGACCGGGCAACTACTACCCGGCGACGGTGCTCACCGACATCCCGGAGGGGTCGCCTGCCCACCGCCAGGAGCTGTTCGGTCCGGTCGCGCTGATCTTCCGGGCACGCGACACCGACGACGCGATCCGCATCGCGAACGACTCCCCGTTCGGTCTCGGCGGCAGCGTCTGGACGACCGACCCGGACGAGCAGGAGCGGTTCGTCGAGGAGATCGAGACCGGGATGGTCTACGTCAACACGCTCACCGCGTCGACGCCCGAGGTGCCGTTCGGCGGGGCGAAGAACTCCGGTTACGGCCGCGAGCTCGCCGACTTCGGCCCGACGTCGTTCGTCAACGCCAAGACGGTGTGGATCCAGTGATCCCGCCCGGCGCGCGTGCTCAGCTCTCGGGGGTGGGCCGGGCGACCAGGCGGCGGGACCGGTCCGGCAGCCGGTCGACGATCCGGCCGATCCGCTCGGTGGTGCCCTGCAGCGGGGCGAGCGCGTCGGCCAGCACGCCGATCTGACGGTCGAGGGCATCGATCCGGGCCGCGACCGACCGCAGGTCCGGTGCGACGGCGCCGAGCTGGTGCGCGGCCGCGGCCAGGTTCGCGTTGAGTGCCGCGAGCCGGGGGACGGTGCCGTCGTCCTCGCCGGCGGGGTCGGCGACGGCATCGGCGATCCGCTGCACCACGCCGTCCGTACCGATCGCTGTGGCGAGTGCCGCCAGGTCGTGCCGGACGCTCGCGAGTTCCGCCAGTGGCTCGACCGCACCGGACAACCGGGCCAGGTCCTCCCGGGTCCGGGCCAGCTCCTGCAGCGGCCCGACAGCCTCGGACAACCGCGCGAGGTCCTCGCGGGTCGACGCCAGCTCGCGCAGCGGCTCCACGGCACCGGCGAGCGCGGTCAGATCAGAACGTGTGCGGGCCAGCTCCTGCAGCGGCACGACCGCCTCGGCGAGCCGGGCGAGGTCGCCACGGGCGGCGGCGAGCTCCCGCACCGACGGGACCGCCCCGGTGAGTGTCTCCAGATGTTCCCGGGCCGACGCGAGCTCGCGCAGCGGCTGCACGGCGGTGGCCAGCTCGGACAACGACCCGGCAGCACCCGCCAGATCCCGCAACGGTTCGACGGCTGCGGCCAGGTCCCGCAGCGGACCGACGGCGGCGGCGAGCTCGTGCAGGTCACCCCGCACGGCAGCCAGCTCGTGCAGGTCGTCGCGCACCGTCGCCAGCTCGCGCAGCGGCCCGACCGCACCGGCCAGGGTGCCGAGATCCTCCCGCGCCCCGGCCAGCTCGCGCAGCGGGCCGGCCGCACCGGCCAGCTCCACGACGGCCGCCGTCAGCCGGTCCACCCGCTCGACGGTCCCGGGGTCGTCCCACAGGGCGGCGACGCGGCCGAGGACGTCGTCGAGCACCGGCGCGAGCCCGGTCAGCGCGACGTCCACACCGGCGATCCGGCTCGGCAGCGCCGCCACGTCGGCGGCCACGGCCGGCAGCGCCTCGACCGCGCGCGGTGCGTCGGCGAGCCAGCCGGGTAACCGGCGGCCGATCTCCACGGCGGCGCCGACGGTCCCGAGCGTGGCACCGATCAGCGTCCCGGTGATTCCCGCGGGCGACCACGGAGACGGGACGGGCGGCTCCGCCATCGCTCTCCTCTCCCCGCAGCAGGTCGTCGTCAGAAGGATCTCGGTAGGAAGCTCAGTAGGAAGTGTCGTCCACCCGGGCCGGTCCGGCACCACCGGCCGCGCGGGCGTCGGCGTCGTCCAGGATCGTCGCGGTCCCGCTGGTGCCGAAGCGGGTGACGCCCGCCGCGTGGAACGCGAGCACGGTGTCGAGGTCCCGCACCCCGCCGGACGCCTTCACCTGCACCGACGGCCCGACCGTCCGGCGCATCAGGGCGACGTGCGCGGGCGTCGCGCCGCCGCCCGCGAACCCGGTGGAGGTCTTCACGAAGGCCGCCCCGGCCCGCTCGGCCGCCGCGCAACCGGCGGCGACGTCGTCGTCGGACAGCAGCGCCGTCTCCAGGATGACCTTCACGACCCGGCCGTCCGCGGCTCGGACGACGGCACGGACGTCGGCCTCGACGTCGTCGAGCAGGCCGCTGCGCAGCCGTCCCACATTGATCACCATGTCCAGCTCCGCCGCGCCGTCGGTGATCGCCTGCCCGGACTCCGCGACCTTGGCCGCGGTGCTGGTCGTGCCGTGCGGGAAGCCGATCACGGTGCCGACCGCGACGCCCGTCCCCGCGAGCCGGGAGACGGCGTGCGCGACGTCGCTCGGACGGACGCACACGCTGAACACCCGGTAGCGGGCGGCGATGTCGAGCTGGGTGTCGACGTCGGACCGGGTCAGCTCGGGCCGCAGGATCGCGTGGTCGATCATCCCGGCGATCTCGGCGGTGGTGAGGGTCGGGGCGCTCACGACGGCCCTCCTTCGGCGGGAGGTCGCCCCCCGCGACGGCTGCACTGACGTGGACCGAGGCTACGCGGCGGGAGCACACCGTACGGGGGACGACGCGGGCCGGATCGTCACCACATGCGGTGGCGGCCCCGCACTGCGATGCTGACGCCACGTGCGGCGGAATCGCCGGTGTCAGGAGAGGACGGCCGATGGTGGACGACGAACGGCTCCTGCCGGTCCCGGAGGCCGCGGAGCAGCTCGCACCCGTGCTGCGGTTCGAGCGCTCCCGGCACTCCTCCGGAGCAACCGTGCTGCACGCGGTCGGCGCGATCGACGACGACACCTCCGCCGACCTCTGGGTCGAGCTCGGTGTCTGGTCCGAGGAGAGCTCCGACCTGGTTCTCGACCTGTCCGGGGTGGACTTCCTCGGCACCGCGGGACTCACCTCGCTGCTCGAGGCACGGGACGTGATCGGGGCGGAGGGCAAGCGGCTGCGGGTGACCTGCGGCGGCAGCCGCCCGGCCCGCCGGGCGTTGCAGGTCACCGGCGCGATGGAGCTGTTCGAGGTCGTCGACCCCATCCCCGAGGGAGCGGTCGCGTCGCGGGACATGATCTTCGAGGTGCCCGGCCCGGACGTCCGGTTGAACGGCAGGCCCCGGCGGGACGAGGAGTAACCGCTCCCGGCTTCGGCGTCGAGGTGGAAAGCTCACCACCGTGAACGCCCCCTGCACGCCTCCTCCGGACCGGTAGCGGCACGTGGCCGTGGTGTTGCTCGGCCTCGGCGGCCTGGCCCTGCTGCTCGGTGGCGCCGAGCTCCTCGTCCGGTCGGGCTCGCAGCTCGCGGCCCGGATCGGGCTGTCCCCGATGGTCATCGGCCTGACCGTCGTGTCGATCGGCACCAGCCTGCCGGAGCTCGCCATCGGCATCGACGCCGCGTGGTCGGGCAGCGCCGGGCTGGCGACCGGCAACATCGTCGGGACGAACCTGGTCAACGTGCTGTTCGTCCTGGGTCTGGGGGCGCTGCTCCGCCCGGTGCTGTTCGACCGCCGGACCCTGCGCTTCGACCTGCCGGTGATGGTCGCCGCGACGCTGCTGTTCCACGTCCTCGCCCGGGACGGCGAGCTGGGCCCGCTGGACGGGACGATCCTGGCAGCGACGGCGGCCGGCTACACGGTGCTGATCTTCCGCACCGGTCGTCAGGAGGACGTCGCAGCAGCCGATCCCGCGACGGGGCCGGGGCGGAGCGGCGGCCCGCTCTTCCAGCTGCTGGTCCTGGTCGCCGCGATCGTGCTGATCGTGATCGGCGCCCAGCTGCTGGTCGACGGCGCCGTCCAGGGCGCCAGGGCGTTCGGTGTGGACGAGGCGGTGATCGGCCTGACGGTCGTCGCCATCGGGACGTCGGCGCCCGAGCTGGTGACGATGCTCGTCTCGGTCGCGCGCGGTGAGACCGGCCTCGCGGTCGGCAACCTCGTGGGATCCAGCGTCTACAACATCGCACTGGTCCTCGGCATCACGGTGCTCGTGGCGCCCGGGGCGGCGATCGCCGTCCCGCAGGCCGTGCTCGACGCCGACCTGGTCCTGCTCACCGTCGTCACCGTGGGCGCGGCGCTGGCCATGCGCTCCGGAGCGCGGCTCACCCGGGTCGAGGGTGGCCTGTTCGTGCTCGTGTACCTGGTCTACCTGGGCTGGCTGGTCGTGACGCGGACGTAGCTCCCGCGTCACGACCGGCCACGTCACACCGCCACGTGCGGCTCCGGCGTCGTCGCCGGCACACCCGGGGCCGAGCGCCGGCCCAGGATCACGTAGAGGCCACCGAACACGACCACGCCGAAGACGGCGAGGACGACGGCCAGCGTCCCGGCGAGATCGGTGTAGCTGCCGGTGAGCAGCAGCAACGCCGGGAACCAGCCCGTCACCCAGCCCTGGATCGCGCAGACGGCACCGGTGTAGCGACCGAGCCGCTCCTGTTTGAGCCCGAGCAGCAGGAAGAACAGCAGCCACAGGAACGCCCAGTACAGCCAGATGACACCGAAGCCCGGATCGGCGAACCGGGTGAAGTTCAGCCAGGAGAACACCAGCGCCGACACGAAGACGAACAGGCAGAAGTAGCCCAGCCCGGTGCTGTCCAGACCCAGCGTGATGTTGAGCGCGACGTAGAGGTAGGTGAACGAGAACAGGTAGAGCCCGGACGCGGCGAGGATCGTGTTCGCGTCCCCGTTCGCGGTGAAGATCAGGTAGGTCGGGGTGATGATCTGCAGGCCACCGACGAAGAAGTTCATCGGTGCGGCGGATTTCGCGTCCACCCAGCCCAGCAGCATCACCCCGTTGATGAACAGCACGGCGCCCACGAACAGCAGCCCGACGGAGTCCATCGCGGGTTCCTTCCTTCGAGGGGTGTGGGAGCGCCGGTCAGGCGCGGGCCACCGGGACGCCCTGGCCCGGGTCGATCGCCGTCGGCCCGTCCTTCCCCGGGCGGACGTCGAAGTCGAAGATCTCGGTCGGGAGGTAGACCGTCGAGCAGGAGTTCGGGATGTCGACGACGCCGGAGAGCCTGCCCTCGATCGGCGCCGCGCCGAGGATCATGTAGGCCTGGATGGCGGAGTAGCCGAACTGCTGCAGGTAGTCGATCGCGTGCATGCAGGCCCGCTGGTACGACAGGTGCGAGTCGAGGTAGCGCTGCTCGCCGTCAAGGGTCACCGAGGTCCCGGAGAACGCCAGCCACTCGCTGTACTGCGGGTCGCTCCGGCCGGGCATGAAGATCGCGTTCTCGGAGACGCCGTACTTGCTCATGCCGCCCTTGATGACGTCGACGTGGACGTCCATGAACCCGCCCATCTCGATCGCGCCGCAGAAGGTGATCTCGCCGTCGCCCTGGGAGAAGTGCAGGTCCCCCATCGAGAGCTTCGCGCCGTCGACGAACACCGGGTAGAAGACCCGGCTGCCCTTGGTGAGGTTCTTGATGTCCTGGTTGCCGCCGTTCTCCCGCGGCGGCGCGGTGCGGGCGCCCTCGGCGGCGACCCGGTCGAACTCGGCCCCGGTCAGGTTGCCGAGGACCGCCGAGTCCGGGTTCGGCGGCAGCGCGAGTGCCGGCACCCGGTGCGGGTCGGTGTCGATCAGTGCCTGCTCGCGGGCGTTCCAGGTGCGCAGCAGCTCGGCCGAGGGCGCGGTACCCATCAGTCCGGGGTGGACGATCCCGGTGAAGGAGACGTGCGGGACGTGCCGGGAGGTGGCCACGCCGCCCTGGAAGTCCCAGATCACCTTGTACGCGTCCGGGAACTGCTCGGTCAGGAACCCGCCGCCGTTGCGGGTGGCGAAGACGCCGGTGTAGCCCCAGCCCTGGCCTGCCAGCGGTCCGGAGTCCTCCTGCGGGATGGGCCCGACGTCGACGATGTCGACGATCAGCAGGTCGCCTGGCTCCACCCCCTCGACGTGGATCGGCCCGGAGAGCACGTGCACGCTCGCGAGCGGGGCGTTGAGGATGTCGTCGGCGGAGTCGTCGTTGCGGATGGCACCGTCGAACCACTCGCGGCAGTCCACCCGGAAGACGTCGCCCGGGCGTACCCGGACCTGGGCGGGGACGTCGGGGTGCCAGCGGTTGTGGCCGACGATCGGCTGTTCGGTGAACTTCTTGCGGGAGTCGAGCGGGAAGACGACCTCGGGCATGACGACACGACCTCTCGTGGAGATGCGGACGGACCGCGGGTGACGTGGGCAGCAGCCATCACGCGCCGGGCCGGGGCCCGGCGCGGGACCTCACCGACGACGCCCGTCGCCTAGGGAAATAATTTCCCAGGAAAGCTACTGCGGCGGCACGGGTGTGTCAACGGTCACAGCTGCTGGATGACGTCCCAGGTCAGGCCGTCGGCGACGGCGAGGAACACCCGCTGCCGCAGATGCCGGTCGCGCACCTCGACGGTGCCACGCGGGCTCTCGTAGGACAGCCCGTCCGACACCGCGGTCATCGGCCCGATGTCGGCCGATCCGGCCCGGCGCATCAGGGCGGTCAGCAGCCGCACGCCCTCGTAGCAGGACTCGCCCAGGCTGTTGAGAACCGGTGCCTCCGGCCCGAACCGGCTGGCATATGCCGCGGCGAAGTCCAGGCATTCCGCCGTGGCGAGGTCCTCGAAGTAGCCGGCCGACGTCATCAGGCCCCGGGTGTTGTCCGCACCCGAGGCGAGCAGGACGTTCTCGTCGATCAGCGAGCTGAACCGCAGGATGTCGCGGTCCATCCCGGCGGCGACGAAGGCGCGGTTGAACTCGACGGCGTCGTCACCGATCAGCAGCATCAGCACGGCCTCGCACCCGCTGCGTTCCACCCGGCGCAGGACCGCGTCGAACCGCGTGGTGCCCAGCGGCACGTACATCTCGTCGCAGACCGTGCCGCCGATCCCACGCAGGTAGCGACGGGCGGTGGCGGCCGAGCGGCGCGGCCAGACGTAGTCGTCACCGACGATCGTCCAGCGGCGGACCCCGACGGTGTCGGCGAACCAGTCGAGCGCCGGCCCCAGCTGCAGGTCGGGCGTCTCACCGGTGAGGAACACCCCGGGCCGGTGTTCGCCGCCCTCGTAGAGCGCGGTGTAGGCGTACGGGACGCGGCCGTCGATCGCCGGCGCGACGGACTCGCGCACCGCGGAGATGTGCCAGCCGGTGACCGCGTCCACCGAGCCGGCCCGGACGAGGGCGTCGACCTCACGGGCGACCTCGGCGGGCGACGCGCCGCCGTCGACCGGGAGCAGTCGCAGCTCACGGCCGAGCACGCCGCCCTCGTCGTTGATCTCCTCCATGGCCAGCGTCCCGCAGCTCTCGCAGGACGGGCCGAAGATGCCCGCCGGTCCCTGGAGCGGGACGACGAGCGCCATCGTCAGTGCGTCGTGCCTGCGCGCGAGCGGCAGCGAGAGACGCGGAGCCGGCATCCCGCTACGCTAGAGCCGTTCCACCTGCGAGAACTGCTCCGTTCGGAGGGATAGTCACCGTCGATGTCGCACCCGGGTACAGCCGAGACGGCCCGCCTGCTCTCGATGGCGGAGCGGATGGTCACCCAACGGCTGGATGACGCGTTGCGTGCCGTGGGAGCCGACATCGACCAGTGGCGGGTGCTGTCGCTGCTCGTCGACCAGGGTGGCGCTCCGATGAACGTCGTCGCCGAGCACGCGCTCCTGCTCGCGCCGAAGTGCTCCAAGCTCGTGGACCGGATGGTCGCGGCGAACCTGGTGCTGCGCCGGGCCGACGAGCTCGACCGCCGCCGGGTGCTGATCTTCGTCTCGCCCCGCGGCCGCCAGGCGCACGCCGACTGGGACGCCGCCGCCGCCGAGGTCCACGAACGGTTCGCCGCCGCCGTGGGAGCGGATGCCGCGACGCTCGACGAGATCCTGCGCCGGCTCGCCCTCGGTGTCCGGACCGAACCCGCCGAGGCACCGCCGGCCGGCTGACCGGTCGTCCACGTCGCGGGCCGGACGACCGGCAGAGCGGCACACTGGCGGGATGACACCGTCGGACACCCCCTCCGAGCCCTGGACCTGGCCGGAAGACTGGAGCTCGCAGGCCACGACCGACCTCGCCCACCATCTCGAGCAGGCCGCCGCAGCCCTGCGTGCGGGCCGCGCCGGCGTCCGCCGCAGCGCCACCAGCTGGTCGAGCACCGGGCCCAACCAGCTCGACGTCGACCTCACGTGGATGCCGCCCGACTGACTACGAGCTCATCGCGGGCCCATCAGCTGGAGCGGGGTCGCGTACGTGCTCTCGGCTCCCCCGTCGCCGATGATGTAGACGTTCTCCATGTGACACGGACCCAGCTCACCGCCGAAGTACAGGCAGTCGAGGCTGATCACCATGTCCTTCTCGATCTCGAACCCGGTCGTCCCGGCGCGGCCCTGCGCCGGGTAGGCGAACGGGAACTCCAGGGTCATGTGACCGATGCCGTGGGCGAGCACCAGCAGCTTGTCCGGGACCGGGACGCCTTCGGCGACGAGATGGTCGTGGGCGATCCGCGCCAGGTCCCCGGTGAAGGCGCCGGGCCGCATCCGGTCGACCATCTTCAGGAAGGCGTCCCGCAGCACGTCGTGCAGCCGCTGGTACTGCGGGGTCGGCTCGCCGATCACCGCGGTGCGGTTGATGTCGATCCAGATGTCCTCGCAGACCCCCTGGGTCTCCAGGATCACGATCTGGCCGGCGTCGAGCGGCCGGTCCCCGCGGGTGCGGAACAGCTCGGGCAGGAAGGCGCCCTGGAAGGTGCCGCCGAAGAGCATCGCGCCCTCGTCGACCGGTGTGGCGTCCATCCGGACCATCGCGTCGGCCACGGCGAACTGCACCTCGTCCCACGAGACTCCGGGACGGAGCGCGTCCGCCGCCGCGGCCAGCGCCCGGTCGCCCACGGTCCCGACCCGGCGGAACGCCTCGAGCTCGGGCGCGGTCTTGACCATGCGCGAGCGGATCAGGGTCTCCAGCGCGTCGGACCCGGTGAAACCGAGCGAGTCCAGCCGGTGCATGCCCCGCAGGTCGTCGAACCCGATGCGGGAGCGGTCCAGGCCGTGATCGGTGAGCGTGGCGGCGATCGAGGCGAGGACGTCGGGCTCGCACCGTCCGCGCACCCGCTCGCCGTAGAGCTCCGCCGACGCCTTGCCGATCGTGCTGGCTGCGGCGGCCGGGTCCGCGGACCGCATGACCTCGCAGAAATTGATCATGTCGAAGACCCGGATCTCACCGGCCCGGTCGGGCTTGCCTGCCTCCTCCTGCACCATCAGGAGGGCGAGGTTGGCCTCCGGGATCGCGAGCACGACCGGCCGGTCCGCGTCGAGCGGGACGATCGCGGCGCAGAGCGGCTCGTGGAGCTGCCATTTCTCCAGCACCGAGCGGTAGCCCGTGGTGTACAGGACGTTGTGCGAGGTGGTGAGGACGACGGCGTCGAGGCCCTCGGCCGCCATCAGTCCGCGCAGTCGGTGGATGCGCTCCATCGCGTTCTCCTCCGCTTCGTTCGGGTTTGCTCCGCGGTCGGATGACGGCGGTCGGACGACGGCGGTCAGCTGTCGGCGGCCAGCTGGAGTGCGAGGAAGCGCCCGTAGAACCGCGCCATCGCCAGGTTGCCGCCCATGAACCACAGACCGGGCTGGCCGGTCCGCCGCCACACACCCCGCAGCTCGCCCTCGGCGTCGAGCCCCCAGACGGGACCGCAACGATCGGCGACGTCGTCGCCGAGCAGCGTGCGCGCGGTCTCGACCATCCCGTGGTAGCCGGTCGCGAGAACGACGACGTCGGCCGCAAGTTCGGACCCGTCCGACAGCAGGACACCGGACGCGCCGTGGCGTTCGACGTCCACTCCGGAACGGACGGCGACGGTGCCGTCGGCGATGAGGCCCGAGCAGCCGACATCGATGTAGTAGCCGCCGCCCTTCTCCAGGAAGAGCATGAGGGCGCCGGTCCCGTCGATCCCGTCGTTGCGGCGGAATCCGGCCCGGTCGAGTCCGGTGAGCAGGTCGGCGTCCGCCTCCGCCATCCGCGCGGTCATCCCCCGCTGGGCGTCCCCGCCGGCCCGGTGCGGGAACGAGGCGCCCAGCAGGTCCGCGACCTCGGTCGGTGGGCCGGTCTCGTCGTACAGCCCGGCCATCGCCAGTGCGGACGCCTCCGCGCTCACCACGTACGTGCTGGACCGCTGCACCATCGTGACCGAGGCACCGTGCACGGCCAGGTCCTGCGCGATGTCGTGTGCGCTGTTGCCTGCCCCGACGACGACCGCGCGTCTCCCGGAGAAGCCGGCTCCCCCGGGGAAGGTGCTGGAGTGGAAGACGGTGCCCTCGAAGGCATCCGCGCCCGGGATCTGCGGAATCCGCGCCTCGGTCCCGCTGACCCCGGTGGCCAGCACGACGTGCCGGGCCCGCAGCTGCCGTTGCGACCCGTCCGCCCGGCGGAGAACGAGGTCCCAGCCGTCCCCGTCGTGGGTCCCGGCGGTGAGTGAGGTACCGGTCCAGACGTCGAGATCAAGTGCCGCGACGTAGTGCTCCAGCCAGTCGGCCAGTTTGTCCTTGGGGGTGAACACCGGCCAGCTCGACGGAAAGGGCAGGTAGGGAAGATGGTCGTACCAGACCGGGTCGTGCAGGCGCAGCGAGTCGTACCGCCGGCGCCAGTTGTCACCGACCCGGTCGTTGCGGTCCACGACCAGCGTGCGGACGCCCATCCTGGTCAGCCGTGCGGCCAGTCCGAGTCCCGAGTGACCGGCCCCGATGACGACGACGTCCGGATCCCCGTCCAGGAACTCCCGCTCGCGTTCCCGGGTCTGCGCCCAGGTCGGGCCGCCGGGAACCTGGCTCTCCGCGCCGTGCGGCCGTCGATGCGCGATCGCCTCCTCCCGGCCGACGAGCTCGCGAGCGGCGGTGAGCAACGTCCAGGCCTTCCACACCTGCCCGTCGGTCGAGGTGAGCCGCAGGACGCCCTCTGCCCGGTGGACAGGAGTCTCGAAGGTGACCGACGCCTGGATGAACTGCCCCTCGGGGACGAACGTCGCGTCCGTGACGGCCAGGCCCGACACCTCACCCTTCAGGTTCGCCGCGATGGAGTCGACGCCGTGGAAGGTCCGCAGGTCGTCGGTGAGGACGAGGAGATCGCGCCACCAGGCATCGGACCGGAAGAGCTCGGCGACTCCGGCGCCGGAGCTCAGAGCGTGTTTGAGAAGATCAACTTGTTTGGGTGAAGGTGCGTCGCTGCTGTCGGGTGGCAGGTCCGCCGCGGGCGAGGCGGCGGGTCATGGTGTTGATCGCGGCCCAACGGATCATCGCCTCGGAGGTCGCCCGGTGACGTTCGTAGTCGCGAGCCAAGCGACGGTGGGCGGTCAACCAGGCCAGGCTGCGTTCGACCGCCCAGCGTCGTGGGATGACGACGAAACCGCGCTGACCGGCGGGTTTGCGCACGATCTCGATCGTGGTGCCCACGATGGTCTGCGCCCAGTCGACCAGGCGTCCGGCGAACCCGGCGTCGGCGAACACGAATCGCACCGTGGTGGCCAAGTAGGCGCCGAGCAGGGCGGTCTTGGCGCCGTCGCGGTCCTGACGCCCGGCAGAGCAGACCATCACCGTGAGCAGCAGCCCGAGGGTGTCGGTGACGATGAATCGTTTGCGACCGTTGACCTTCTTCCCGGCGTCGTAGCCGCGGGAGTCGCGGCCGACGGTATCGGCGCCACGCACGCTCTGGGAGTCGATGATCCCCGCGCTCGGCTCAGGGTCACGCCCCTCGGCTGCTCGGAGCTGTCTACGCACGATCGGGAGGATCTTCTCGGTGACCCGCTGCTGCTCCCACCGGTTGAAGTACCAGTACACGGTCTGCCACGGCGGGAAATCAGCTGGTAGGGCGCGCCAGGAGCAGCCAGCGCGTACCACGTAGAGGATCGCGTCGACCACGTCCCGGCGCGGGTGCTTCTCCGGCCGCCCGCCCGACCCAGGCGCGGGCAGCAGGGTCTCGATCAGCGCCCACTGCTCATCGCTGGTGTCCGAGGGATACCGCTTCCTCCGTCGAGCCACCCATCCACCGTGGACTCAATCCACCCTCGCGTCCCGCAGACACGCCGACGCTTCTCAAACACGCTCTCAGCGCAGCGTCGAGATCGCGCATCCACGCATCGACGGTCGTGCGGACGTCCGGTGGTGCGACTGCCGATTCCGACACAGAACTCCCTCGTCCCTGTCAAACGGTCGTTTGGCGTCAACGTAGCAAGTCGAGGGAATTCGGGACAATGCTCGACCGCGCGCTATCCGCCCTGGCGGAGCAGGAAGCGCTGGATCTTGCCGCTCGGGGTCTTCGGCAGCGCGCCGGTGAAGTGGACGGTGCGGGGGTAGGCGTGCCGGGCGTACCGGTCCTTGACCAGCTGCTGCAGTTCCCGTTCGAGCTCCGGGGTGCCCTCGGCTCCCGGGGTGAGCACGACGTGCGCCTCGAGGACCTCCCCGCGCAGCTCGTCGGGGCGGCCCACGACTGCCGCCTCGGCCACGTTCTCGTGGGTGAGCAGCACACTCTCCACCTCGAACGGGCCGATGCGGTAGCCGGCCATGATGATCACGTCGTCGTCGCGGGCGGAGAAGTGGAAGTAGCCGTCCTCGTCCCGGGCCGCGGTGTCACCGGTCAGGTACCAGCGCCCGTCCTGGCTGAAGCGCGACGTTCCGGCGGCGTGGGCGTAACCGCGGAAGGTGGCCAGCGGGCTGTTCGGCACATCGACGGCGACCTGCCCGACCGTGCCCGCCGGGGCGGGCGTGGCGTCGTCGGCGAGGACGGTGGCGCTCCAGCCGGGGAACGGCCGGCCCATCGAGCCGGGCCGGACGGGATCGCGCACCTCGTCGGCCCAGGCGTTGCCGATCATCATGCCCTGTTCGGTCTGGCCGTAGTGGTCGCGTACACCGATCCCGAGCACCGCCTGGGACCAGGCGACCACGTCGGGGGTCAGTGGTTCGCCGGCCGAGGACAGACACCGCAGCGCCAACCCGGCCGGTACCGGGTCGGTGGCTTGCAGACTGCGGTACACGGTGGGGGCGGCGGCGAAGTTGCTGACCCCGAACTGTTCGAGCACGGTCCAGGTGGTGGCGGGGGTGAAGGGGGCGTGCAGGAGCAGGCTGCGGCGTCCGGCCGCCAGCGGGCCCAGGACGGCGTAGTAGAGGCCGTAGGCCCAGCCGGGGTCCGCGGCGTTCCAGTAGACGTCCTCGGCGCGTACGTCGAGGCCGAACTCGAGGTAGCCCTGGATGGCGGCTAGCGAGTGCACCGGGACCTGCACGGCCTTGGGTGCCCCCGTGGTGCCGGAGGTGAACAGCTCGATCAAGACCCCGTCCGGGCCGAGCGCGGCGGGGGTGAGCTCGGCGTCGCTGTGGCGGGCCAGCAACTCGTGGAAATCGTCGTGGCCGGCCCCGCCCGCCCGCTCCCCCACGACCACCAGACGCGGCCCCGCCCCGCCGACGAGGCCGTCGAGTTTGTCGCACTGGTCGGCGTCGGCGACGACGACCTTCGCCCCGCTGGCGCTGACCCGTAGCTCGATGGCGGGCGGGGCGAAGGCGGTGAACAGCGGGACGTGGACCGCGCCGCGCCGCCAGATCCCCAGCAGGGCCACCACGAGCTCGGCGGACTTGCCCATCAGGACCGCGACCGCATCACCCGGGCCGACACCGAGCTCGTCGAGCGCGGCGGCGAACTTCGTCGACTCCGTGCGGAGCTCGCCGTAGGTCAGATCACGCGAACTCAGGTCGGCCTCGATGACCGTGAACGCCACCGCCTCGGCCGGGTGGCCGTCGCAGAGCAGGTCGGCGGCCGACGAACCGGGCCGGGCGTAGTACCGGACCAGTTCGTCGACACGGGTACGCGGGTCGGTCATGGGATTCCGTCTCCAGTGATGGGCGGTCGGGTGCGGGCGGCCGGGTGCTACCCCGCTGTCGTGTCGCCGGCCGGGTCTCGGGGGCCGTCATACGTGGCGGCCATGCTCTGCAACAGCCGGTAGCCGATGGTCTTGCGGTCCACCGACATCACCCGTTCGCACGCGATCAGGCCCGGCAGCACCTGCACGCACTCGTCAATCGTCTCCTGGTCGGGCGCGTCGAACAGCATGTAGTACTCGCTGGTCTCGATGTTGCCGCACCCGCCCAGCCACACGACAGGACCGCGCGGCGGATCCTCCATCGATCCGGCGACCACGCCTGCCATCGGCAGGACGTGGTCCTGCATGACCTCGCCGCCCTCCGGCAGGCGCTGCCTGACCAGGAACCTCATCGGCACTCCGGGAAGTCGTGGGCGTCGCCGACGCCCTCCTGCTTCAACCTGAACTTCTGGATCTTTCCGGTCTCGGTCATCGGAAGGGCGTCGACCAGCCGCACGTACCGGGGCACCGCGAAGCGCGGCAGCTCGGCCCGGCAGGTGTCGACGATCCGTTCGGGGGTGAGACCGGAGTCGGGCTTCACCACGACCGCCACGGCGATCTCCTCCTCACCGTGCTCGGACGGCACCGGATACGCCGCCACCTCCACCACGCCCGGGGCGCGGTGGACGGCTTCCTCGACCGTCTGGGCTGCGACGTTCTCCCCACGCCTGCGGATCATGTCCTTGATCCGGTCGACGTACCAGAGGTAGCCGTCCTCGTCGAGGTAGCCGGCGTCGCCGGTGTGCAGGCCGAAGTTGCGCATGACCTCGAGCGAGGTCTCCGGCTGGTTCCAGTAACCGCTGAACGTGGACCACGGTTCGTCGGAGGAGACCACGATCTCGCCGGTCTCCCCGGCGGGCAGCGGCCGGTCCTCCTCGTCCACGATCCGCACCCGGTACGGCGGGTACGCCCGGCCGCACGCCTCCGCCGGGCCGTCCAGATTGAGCACCGAGATGTTGCCCTCGGTGCTCGCGTAGCCCTGGAAGACCTCGATCCCGAACCGCTCGCGCATCGCGATGCCCACGGAGTCCGGCCGGGGGGCGAGGATCCCACGGGTGATCGAGTGGTCACGGTCGCCCGGTGTGGGCTCCTGGGCGAGCAGGAAGTGGCCGACCGAGACGACGCCGTGCATGGCCGTGGCACCGAATGCGCGCGCCTGGTCGAAGAAGGCGGCGCCGCTGAACCGGCGGACCAGCCCGCACCGGGCGCCGGCCAGGATGCAGGCCCCGGCGTTCATGTAGCGCCCGCCGCCGTGGAACAGCGGCAGGATGCTGATCATCGTGTCGTCCCCGGTGAGCCGCAGGGCGGCGGCGGTCCGCTCGGCGATCCGGTAGCTGTGCAGGTTCGGGAGCAGCGCACCCTTGGGCAGGCCGGTCGTCCCCGACGTGTACATGATCGAGGACGGGGTGCTGGGACGGACCCCGTCGACCGTCGGGAAGTCCCGTCCGCCGCCGTCGAGCATCTCGTCCACGCTCGGCAACCGGCCGGTGACCTGCTCGGCGGCACCCTCGGGGGCGATCTCGACGATCCGGCCCGCGGACCCGTCCGGGAGCGCCGCGACCAGCTGCTCGTGGAATCCCGGTGCGACGATCGAGAGTCGCGGGTCGGCGTCGGCCAGTACGTGCCGCATGCTCGCCCCGACCAGGGCCGGGTTGATCGGGACCTCGATCGCACCGAGCTTGGAGAGCGCGACCCCCAGGTAGAGCACCCGCAGGTCGTTCGCGACCAGCGTCGCGACCCGGTCACCGGGCCGGATGCCCATCTCGTGCAGGCCGGCCGCGATCGCGCCCGCCCGCTGGTCGAGCTGCCCGTATCCGAGCGTCACGCCGTCGTCCTGCACCAGGCAGATCCGGTCCGGGGCCGTCGCGGCCCACCGCTCGACCACCTTGCTGAACACCCGATCGTCGGGCCCGAGGCCGAGCGGTGGTTCGAAGGTGAGGTCGGCGGGCGGCGTCCAGCTCACGACATCCCCTGCGGGGGCGCGATGATGCGCTCGCTGGAGGTCACGGCCAGGCACGACCGGCACTTGACCACCCGGAGCCAGCCCCGGTAGTCCACGAGCCGGTACCGGGCCAGCGTCCCGGCCCCGCACTCACCGCACGTACCGCCCACCGGATCCACCGGTTCGGTGATCGTCATCTCGGTCGGTTGGGGAAACAGCACGTCACACTCCCTTGCCGGTCGCGCCGCCGCGGGCGGCCTGCTCGCTGCTGTAGATGCCGTCCCGCAGGTCCTGCCGGACGTCCACGGCGTCCCGCTCCGCCGGGTCGCCGTGCCCGCCCCCGCCCGCGGTCTGGAACACCACCACGTCACCGGTGCCGAACGGGACACCGGCGCGCTTGCTCAGCATGAACCGGGCATCCTCGGTGTCCGGCGCCACCGGCTGCCCGGTCCCGGGATCGGCGAACCCGGCGACCACCTCTCCGGAGCCCAGCTCGTTCCCGGCGATCCAGTCGTCGAGCGCCTTGCGGTGCACCGTGATCGACGCACGGCTGCCCGGGTGGCCGCCGAAGACGCCCTTGGTCGGGAACCGGCACTGGTCCAACTGGAAGATCGACTCGACATCCGTGCGCGGCACGAGCACCGCCCGGGTGGCCGGTCCGCCGCGATGGCGCCCCGCCCCCGCGGTGTCCGCCACGAACTCCTTGGCCAGCATCAGCACCGGGTAGGAGATCTCGTCCAGCTCAAGCGAGGGCTCCACGCAGTTCCCGCCCTCGACCAGGGTGAACGAGCAACCGTCCGACCGTGCGGACCCGCCGTAGGGTCCGGAGTAGACCCGCATCGCGACGAACGGCGCCGGCGCCGGGCCCCGGGTGTCCATCCCGGCGAAGCCGAGCACACCGACGTCGTCGTAGTTCTCCCCGACCGCGAGGGACTCGGCGGCCTGCGACACCGCCAGCTTGACCAGGTTCAGCGCCTTGGTGAACAGCATCGTGTGGCCGGCGTTGGTGGACATCGGCGGCAGCGCGTGCAGGCAGCTACCCGGCGGCACGACGACGTGGATCGGCCGGAAGCCGCCCGCGTTCGGGCTGATCCCGATGGACTCCAGGATGGCACCCACCCCGAGATGTGCCGCCGAGACCGTGTCCGACCACTGCGAGGCGTATCCGAACCACTCCTCGCGACAGCTTCCGGAGTAGTCGACCTCGATCCGGTCGGCGTGCTTGCGCACCGTGCAGCGCAGCAGCATGGGGTTGCCGTCGGCGTCGTTGTCGAGGTGGTCCTCGGCCTCGTAGACGCCGTCGGGGATCTCCATCAGGGCACGGCGGACCGCCCGCTCGGAATAGTCCAGCGTGTACTGGCTCGCCGCGATGTAGGTCTCGGCGCCGTAGCGTTCGATGTACCGCTCGGCCATGTCGACGCCCAGCTGCAGAGCGGAACGGACCACCTGCAGGTCGTTCAGCGACAGGTCCGGGATCCGGGTCTGCTCGGTGAACAGCTCCATCGTCTCCTGGACGAGCTCACCGCCCCGGTAGAGCAGCCGCGGGGAGAGCTTGATCCCCTCCGCGTACATGTCGCGCTGCAGTCCGGCGCCCAGCCCACCGGGCACCGGGCCACCGATGTCGAGCCAGTGGGTGATGCTGACCGCGAAGCCCATCAGCCGATCCCCGTGGAAGATCGGCATGAGCGCGCCGACGTCGTTGACGTGGCTGCCGCCCTGGTACGGGTCGTTGTAGATCAGGACGTCGCCGGGCCGGAAGCGGTCGGCTCCCCACCGTTCGATCGCCATTCGCGCGTAGAACTGGTTGATCACGTAGTGGGCCGGCGCGGAGGTCGCCATCGCGACCGCGTCGAAGTCCAGGTCGCGGTCCGGGGCATGCGGTGCGAGCAGACCGATCCCGAAGTCGTTGGTCTCGTTGAGCAGCGGGCTCAGCGCGGCGGTGTTGATCTTCAGCTGCATTTGCAGCGCGACGAACCGCAGGGCGTGCCGGAGCACCTCGGCGGTCGTCAGGTCCAGCCCGTACCGCTGCTCGATCTCCTCGGCATAGGGCACGGAACGGTCGGTTGTGGTCGTGCTCATCAGACGCTCCCCTCCAGGCCCACCACGATGTCGCCTCGGTCGTCCACCCGGGCCACGTCACCCGCGACCAGGACGCAGGTCGAGCTCGGCGCCTCCAGCACGGCCGGACCGCGAACGACCTGGCCGGGGGCCAGCTCCGTGGACCGGTAGATCTCGACCGGGATCCGTTGCCCGCCCAGCACGACCTCGCGCAGGCCGACGGGATGCGCCTCCGGCCGCTGCGGCAGTGGCGCCGGCCGGGGCGCCGGGGTGTCGGCGGCGAGGACCCGCACCCGCAGGCTGGCGATCTGGATCGGTGCGGGCAACGCGTAACCGAACTGGCGGGTATGAGTTGCGCCGAACTCCTCGGTCAGGTGCGCGACCGGGTCGGCGTGGGTCGGGTCGACCCTGGTCGGCAGCTCCCAGCGCTGGCCCATGTACATCGCGTCGACGATGAACTCGACGTCGACCTCGTCGGCGGGCCTGCCGAACCGCTCGACCGCGGTCACCGCCGTCTCGCGCAGGGTGTCGAACGCGGCGACGACGGTGTCCGGGGTGCCGACGCTCATCATCGGCACAACCTCCTCGTGCACGTGGGATCCCTCGAGGAGACCGAAGGCCGAGAACACCCCGGCCAGCGCCGGGATCACCACCTTCGGAATCTGCAGCACCCTGGCCACCTGCGTGGCGGCGAGCGGGCCGGCGGCCCCGTAGGCGAGCAGGCCGAACTCCCGTGGGTCCACCCCGCGGTACACGGTGAGGTGCCGGATCGCCTCGGCCATGCTGTTCACCGCGACCTCCATCGCGGTGGTCGCGACCTCCCCGGCCCGGGCACCGAGCCGCTCGCCGAGATCGGCGAAGACGCGTTCGGCGGCGCCGAGATCCGGGTGGATCTCCCCGCCGAGCGCGGTCTCCGGGTTGAGCCAGCCCAGCAGCAGCGCGGCGTCGGTCACCGTCGGCGCCGTGCCACCACGCCCGTAGCAGGCAGGCCCGGGGTCGCTGCGCGCGCTCTGCGGACCGACGTGCAACCCGCCGGCCGGGTCGACGGAGATGATGCTGCCGCCGCCGGCCCCGATGCTGTGGATCTCCAGCACGGGCATGCTGACCACGATGTCGTGCTCGAGCTCCAGCTCGCGCGCGGTCGCCGCCCGCCCGTCCGCCACGACGGCGACGTCGGTGCTCGTCCCGCCCATGTCGAGGCCGACCAGGTTGGGCAGATCGAGCAGGCGCGCGTACGACTGGACGCCCATCACCCCGCCGACCGGGCCGCTGTTCAACGTCGTGACCGGCCGGTCGGCGGTGGTCTCCGGGGTGTGCAGGCCGCCGCTGTTGGTCATGAACATCAGCGGTGCGCCGTGCCCGCCGTCGGCCAGGCGCTTCTCCACGGAGCGGGTGTAGGACGCCATCAACGGCTGGGCATAGGCGTTGAGGACGCAGGTGGAGAGCCGGTTGTACTCCCGCGGGAACGGGGCGATGTCCGACGAGATACTCACCGCGACGTCCGGGAACCGCTCGCGGATCAGTTCCGCGGCACGCTGCTCGTGCGCCGGGTACTTGTAGGCGTGCAGGAAGCAGACGGCGATGCTGAGGCAGCCCTGCTCCCGGAGCGACGCCACCTCCTCCAGCAGGCCGGACTCGTCGAGCGGGACCAGCACCTCGCCCTCGGCGGTCATCCGCTCGGCGACCGTCCGGCGCAGGTGCCTCGGGATGAGCGGGCGCAGCTCGTGCGGACGCCGCCAGCGGGGGTCGTCGATGGCCTCCGGGGAACGCCATCCCCGGCCCATGTCCAACAGGTCCCGGAACCCCTGGGTGGTGACCAGGCCGACCGTCGCACCGCGCCGGGTCAGGATGGCGTTCAGGGCGACGGTGGTGCCGTGCACGATCCGGTCGATCTCGGCGGGCCCCAGCTCGGCCTTCTCGATCGCGTTGAGCAGGCCGCGGGCCAGATCGTCGTATGTGGTCAGTGACTTGGTGACGACGCGTACCCGGTCGCCGTCGGCGACGACGAGGTCGGTGAAGGTCCCGCCGGTGTCGATCCCGATTCGCATGGTCATTCGGCCTCCTCGTGCTCGTACGGGAACTGGACGACGCGGCGGTCGCCGGCAGACCAGGGTCGGATCGCGGCGGACGTGTCGTCCCGCCACCGGACAGCTCGGTTCATCGTGATCGCTCCTTCGTTGGACGACCCTGGTGGATCAGTGGAATCTAACCTTTACTGACTGGGAGGTAAAGTATCGCGCCCGCACGGAGCGGTCAACGTTCGCGGCCGTCGTGCGAGGTCGTGCGCCGGTGGTCCGGCCTGCCGGTCAGTCGGCCGGCGGCAGCACGTAACCACTGAGGAGGCCGAACACGTGCTCGGCCAGGTCCTCCGGGCTCAACCGGCCGTTGGGCCGGTACCAGCGGGAGACCGACAGCAGCATCCCGTTGATCAGGTTCACCGCGACGCCCACGTCGAGGTCGGCCCGTACGACCCCCGCCCGGACGCAGTCGTCGAGCAGGTCGGCGGCAGCACGGTTGACGTCCCGTGCCCACGACCGGTAGTTGCGCCGGGCCTGTTCGGAGAGTTGGTGCTGGTCGGCGGTCAGGACCGCGTAGTAGGTCTGGTAGCGGATCGCCGAGTTGACGTGCAGCAGCACGTAGTCGTTCAGCTTCGAGCGCTCGTCCCGATCGCTGCGGACGATCTCCTCGATGCCGTGCCGGAGCGGGTAGATGATCTGCTCCACGATCGTCTCCAGCAGCCACCGCTTCGAGGTCACGTACTGGTAGACGGTCGGTTTGCTGACACCCGCCTCGGTCGCGATGTCGGTGATCGTCGTCTCGACGAAGCCCTTGCGCTCGAAGGCTCGGGCTGCCGCGTCGACGAGTTCCTGCACGCTGGTTGCACGCTGCCGTGCCACGGCGCCGTCACCTCTCTCCCGGTCGTTCGCGTGTGCCGACACCCCGTGCCGACCGGAGGCCGGTCAGCGGGGGGGCATCCGGATGGCGGCGTCGAGCCGGACGCACTCCGCGTTGAGATATGGATTCTCCACCATCTGCCGGACGAGCAACGCGAACTCCTCCGGCCTGCCCAGCCGGGCAGGCTCGATCATCACGGCCTCCAGGGCGAGCCGGGTCGACTCGGGCAGTCCGGCCGCCATCGGCGTCTCGAACAGTCCGGGCGCGACAGTGTTCACCCGGACACCGGTACCGGCCAGATCACGCGCCACCGGCATGGCGAGCGCGATCACCCCGGCCTTGCTGGCGCTGTACGCGGCCTGCCCGCTCTGTCCCTCGAACGCGGCGCCCGAGGCGGTGTTCACGATCACGCCGCGTTCGCCGTCGATCGGCTCGTTGCCCACCATGACCGCGGCCGCGGTCCGCATGACATTGAAGGTGCCGAACAGGTTGATCGCGACCACCCGCTCGAAGTCCGCCTGCCGAGCGGGCCTGCCGCGGGAGACGATGCGTGCCCCGGACACGACCCCGGCGGTGGTCACCGCGATGTGCAGCCCGCCGAACGCGTCGAGGACCTCGTCGACGGCGTGCCCGACGGCGTCCGCGTCGGTCACGTCGACCTGTATGCCGAACCCCTCCGGCAGGGAGCTCGCCACCTCCCGGGCCGCTATCGGGTCCGCGTCCAGGACACCGACCCGTGCCCCGGCGGATGCGAGGTCCATGCAGGTCGCCCGGCCCAGACCGGATCCGCCGCCGGCGACCAGCGCGACCTTGCCCTCGATCTTCACGTGTGGCTCCTCTCTCGTCCGCGGACCGTCACCGGCCGGTGAAGCGGGGTTCCCGGCCCTGTGCGAAGGCGGCCAGTCCCTCGGCGAAGTCGTCGGTCGAGGCGTACGCCTCGCAGGCGGCCATCTCCTGCGCGGCCGCCCGGTCCGGCGAGGTCCCGGCTCCGGTGTCGACCAGTCGTTTCATCCCGGCGATCCCGGTCGGGCTGTGCCGCCCGATGCGCTCGGTGAGCGCCTCGACCGCCCGCTCCAGCTCCCCGGCCGGGACGACCTCGGTCACCAGACCGGCCTCGCGCATCCGCTCGGCGTCCCACCGCTGCGCGGTGAACAGCAGCTGCTTGGCCCGGTTCGCCCCGATGCGGCGCGGCAACCGGGTGGTACCGCCTGCCGCCGGGAACATCCCGTAGCGGGCGTGTCCGTCGGCGAAGGTGGCGTCCTCGGTGGCCACGACGAGGTCGCAGGCTAGTACCAGTTCCAGGCCACCGGCGATCACGCCGCCCTGCACCGCGGCGATCACCGGCCGAGGGCTCTCGACGAGGGCGTCGAACACCTCGGCGGCCCGGTGCAGGAACCGGGGCAGGTCGCTCTCCCCGTGCAGGGCACGCGCCATCGCGAGATCCGCCCCGGCGCAGAACGACGGCCCTCGTGCCGCGATGACCACCGACCGCACCGCCGGGTCCCGCTCGGCCCGGTCCAGGCCGGCGGCGAGCTCGTCGAGCAGCTCGAGCGACAACGCGTTGTGGACGTCCGGTCGGTCGAGCGTGAGCCATGCCGCGCTGCCCCGGACGGTGCACTGGACGACATGGTTTGTGGATGCGGGCACGCGGCCCCCCGTTCTCGAAGTGGTGTGCGGGTCGGGCGCGGTCGGCTCAGCCGTCCCGGCGACGCGAGGCACCGGGTGGGCGGACCCGCCCGCTGCGGCCGTCGGCGCGGACCAGCGCCGGCCCGGCCGGATCGATCAGCTCCCCGTGCTGCTCACGGTGGTGGGAGTGGGCGAGCTGGTGCAGGTCGAAGGTGGACTCCACGGTGGACCGCAGGCCCTGCCGGTCCAGGGCGCGGTTGACCGCGCGCTTGGCGAGGCGCACCCCGAATGCCGGACGGCTCGCGATCCGCTCGGCGAGCGCCATCGTCTCCGCCTCGAGATCGGCCCGCGGGACGACCCGGTTGACCATTCCCAGCGCCTGCGCGTCGAAGGCGTCGATCGCCTCGCCGGTGAACAGCATCTCCTTGGCCCGGCGCGCCCCCAGCTCCCACGGATGCACGAAGTACTCGGCCGCCGCCGACCCGAACGCGCTGCTCGGGTCCAGGAACACGGCGTCGTCTCCGGCGACGATGAGGTCACAGGGCCAGATGAGCTCCAGCCCGCCGCCGACCACCCTGCCGTGCACCTGGGCGATCAACGGACGAGGCAGGTCTCGCCAGCGCAGGCAGAGCCCGAGGAACAGCTCCTCCTCGACCGCGTACCAGCCCTCGGCTCCCGGACCCTCGAAGCCGCCGGTCAGGGTCCGGGGGCAGACACCCTCCATCGAGTAGGCGCTCTCGACGTCCAGGTCGTGCCCCGAGGAGAAGTCCGGGCCGTCGGCGCTCAGCACGATGACCTTGACCTCGGGGTCCAGCACCGCCTTCTGATAGGCGGCGTCGATCTCGTGCAGCATCGCCCGGTCCTGCGCGTTCCGCTTCTCGGGACGCGCGAGGGCCACCCGGGCCACACCCGGGGCCGGTCGCTCGTAACGGACCCTCGTCCAGTCGTCGGTGCTCATCACAGCTCCTGTCGTCGTCGACGTCACGCCCATCGGGCGCCGGTATCAGCTCGCGAGGATCGTGACCGAGGCGACCGCGGCCTCCGGGCCCAGATACCCACCGGCGTTCTCCGCGAGCCCGATCCGGGCCCCCGGTACCTGCCGGGCGCCGGCCCGGCCGCGCAGCTGGTCCGCGAGCTCGGCCACCTGGGCCAGGCCGGTGGCGCCCAGCGGGTGCCCCCGGGACAGCAACCCACCGCTCGGGTTGACCGGTAGCCGCCCGCCGAGGGCGGTCTCCCCCGCGCGGAGCAGCGCGGGGGCCTCGCCCGCCGCGCAGAGTCCGAGCTCCTCCAGCCCGATCAGCTCGGCGGGGGCCGCCGCGTCGTGACACTCGACCACGTCGACGTCGCCGGGACCGATCCCGGCCTGCTCGTAGACGCGCGCCGCCACCGCGGGGACCAGCTCGCCGTAGTCACCGGCCCGGCCCGCTCCGATACCGACCGCGAGCAGCCGCACCGGGTCGGCCCCCCTGCGGCGGGCCAGCTCCGGGGTCGTGACGACGACCGCCGCCGCCCCGTCGCTCATCGGCGCACACATCGGCAGCGTGAGCGGGTCGCTGATCCGTCGGGCGGCCAGCACCTCGGAGACCGAGAGCTCGGCGCCGTACTGCGCCCGCGGGTTGGCCAGTCCGTGCCGGGCGTTCTTCACCACCACCCGGGCGAAGTCCTCGGGGGTCGCATCGGTGCGGTCCAGGTACCAGCGGGCGAACCGCGCGTAGATGTCCATGAACACCGACCCGTCGCCGCCGGTACCGAGCTCGCGACGGATCTCCTCCAGGCGTTCCTGGTCGAGGGCCGAGGTGAGCGCGGCCAGCGCGCGCGCCCGGTCCGCGATGGCGAGCTTCTCGGCACCGATCGCGATCGCGACGTCGACCTGCCCGGACGCGACCGACAGCCAGGCCTGGTGCAGCGCCGTCGAGCCGGACGCGCAGGCGTTCTCCACGTTGATCAGCGGGATCCCGGCCAGCCCGGTCCCGCGCACGGCGTGCTGCCCGCGCACCGACTCCTGTCCCTGCAGCAGGCCGGACAGGACGTTGCCGAAGTAGACGATCCCGGCGTCGGCGGCGGGGGTGCCCGCGTCGGCGAGTGCCTCGTCCGTCGCCTCGCTGACGAGCGAGGCGATCGAGCGGTCCGGCATCCGGCCGAACGTGGTCATTCCGACTCCACCGACCACGACGTCACGCATGCCCACCACCCTGCTTCCCTGATCCATGAACGAAGCTTAACTTACTAGATAGGTCAGTTTCCTACCAGCATCTCGCTCTGCAGGCCTTCACCGTAACCTCCGCGCCCAGCCTTCGTTGAGTTTACCGACTAGTCAGACAAGGAGGTCGCGATGTCAGCAGAGACACCACCAGCTCTGAAGCCGCTCGTGCCCCTGGGCGGGTTCTTCGCGATGGCGCTGGACGCCGTGCAGGCCGCATTCCGGCGCCCCTTCCAGTGGCGCGAGGCGGTGTTGCAGGCGTGGTTCGTCGTGCGGGTCTCACTCGTGCCGACCGTGCTGGTGATGCTCGGGTTCATGCTGCTCGTGATCTTCCAGGTGAACCTGCTGCTCACCGACCTCGGCGCCCTCGACCTGTCGGGTGGTATCGCCGGTATCGCCGCGATCCAGCAGATCGGGCCGTTCGTCACCGTGGTGGTGATCGCCGGGGCGGGCGGTACCGCGATCTGCGCGGATCTCGGCGCCCGGACGGTCCGCGAGGAGATCGCGGCGATGGAGGTCCTCGGGATCGACCCGGTCCAGCGGCTCGTCGTCCCGCGCGTCCTGGCGATGGTCGTCGTCGGCCAGGTCCTCAACGTGATCATCTGCGCCGGCGGGCTGGTCGGCGGCTACTTCTTCTCGGTCTACCTGCAGGGCGCCACACCGGGCGCGTTCCTGGACAGCATCCCGCTGTTCACCGGGATCCCCGAGCTGATCGTCAGCCAGATCAAGGCCCTGGTCTTCAGCGTCATCGCCGCTCTCATCGCCTGCTACCGGGGGCTGACCGTCTCCGGAGGTTCGAAGGGCGTCGGCGACGCCGTCAACCAGGCCGTGGTCATCACGATCACGGTCCTGGTCCCGGTCAGCCTCACCATCACGCTCGTCCAGTTCGCGGTCCTGTAGGGGGTCTGATGTCGCAACGCGGTGCCGCGGACGCGGTCCGAGAGATCATCATGGCCCCGGTGCGGACCATCGACGTGCTGGGCCGCCAGGGCCTGTTCTACGGCCGGGTGCTCGGCCTGGTCCCGGCCACGGTCCGCCGGTACCGGAGGGAGATCATCCGGCTGGTCGCGGAGCTGGGGATGGGCGCCGGAGCGCTCGCGCTGATCGGCGGCTCGGCCGTGATCGTCGGCTCGATCACCTTCTTCGCCGGCGCGGTCGCCGCGGCCCAGGGGTTCGAGTCGTCCAACAGCATCGGCGTCGGTTCGCTGAGCCCGCTGCTGGCGGCCTACTTCACCGCCCGGCTCTCGACGCCGCTGCTGGCCGGTGTGGCACTGGCCGTGACCATCGGTGCGGCGACCACGTCCCAGATCGGCGCGATGCGGATCTCCGAGGAGATCGACGCACTCGAGGTGATGTCCGTGCCACCGATGCGCTACCTCGTGACGACCCGGGTCGTCGCCGGGCTGGTGGTGATCACCCCGCTCTACATCTTCGCGTCGCTGGCGGGCTTCCTCGCCGACTACTTGATCCTGGTGTTCTTCTACGACACCGGGGCCGGGAACTTCAGCCACTACTTCTTCCTGTACCTGACCCCGCTCGACATCGTGTTCGCCTACATCCAGGTGGTCGCGATGGTCGTGGTGGTGATGCTGGTGCACACCTACTACGGCTTCCACGCCTCCGGTGGGCCCGCCGGGGTGGGCGAATGCGTCGGCCGTTCGGTGCGGACGTCGATGTCCGCGGTGATGCTGGTCAACCTGCTGGTGGCGATGGCTCTGTACGCCAACTTCGACACCTTCAACCTGGCGGGCTGAACGGTGACCGAACCGAGCCCGTCCAAGGTCCGTCTCGTCGGCGTCGTCTTCCTCGTGGTGCTCGGGATGGTGTTCGCGCTCGCCTGGGCGCTCTACACCCAGAGCTTCCGCAGCACCGTCACGGTCAGCCTCCAGGCCGGCCGCGTCGGCCTCGTCATGGACACCGGCAACAACGTGCGGTTGCGGGGGGTCGAGGTCGGCCGGGTCACCGCGATCGAACCGACCCCGCAGGGCGCGGTGCTGACCCTCGGCCTGGACCCCGACCAGATCGGTCGCATACCGGCCGACGTCATCGCCGAGATCGTCCCGACGACCGCGTTCGGCACCAAGTACGTCAGTCTCGTCGAGCCGCCCGAGCCGGGCCCGGGCCGGATCACCGAGGGCGCGGTCCTGCACAACTCGGCGGTGACCGTCGAGCTGAACGACGTCTTCGCGAACCTGTCCCGGCTGCTGGACTCGATCGATCCGGCGAAGGTGAACGCCACCCTCGGCGAGCTGGCGCGGGCGCTGGACGGGCGCGGCGACTCGATCGCGGCGCTGGCCGCCGTCACGGACGGGTATCTCACCGATCTGAGCCCGAAACTGCCGGTGCTCCAGCGTGACCTCGAGGCCCTGGCCGACGTGTCCCAGCTCTACGCCGACGTCGCCCCCGACCTGCTGCGCGTCCTCGACAACCTCACCGTCACCGGGCGCACCGTGGTCGACCAGGCCGACCAGCTCGACGCGTTCCTGGCCGGTGTCACCCTGCTCGCCCGGACCGGTGACGACGTGCTCCGCGAGAACCACGAGGGCCTGGTCACCGCGCTCGACGTGCTGCGACCGACCACGGATCTCCTGCACGAGTACGAGCCCGGCCTCACCTGCTTCATCACCGGTCTGGACCGGACCCGCCAGGCACTCGAGCCGGGGATCGGCGGGGCGTCACCGGAGATCCGGCTGAACTCCACGATCACGCTCGGCCAGCCGCCGTACGAGAACCCGCGGAACCTGCCGAAGATCGGCGCGGCCAACCCGCCCGCCTGCCACGGTCTGCCCTTCGTGGACGAGACCGAGCGACCGACACCGCAGATCCGGACCGACACCGGGCTCGATCCGCACACCGGAGAGGTCCGGCCGGGCCGTCCTCCGGTCGCCGAGCTCCTGTTCGGACCGCTGCTGACCACCGAGCCCTCCGGAGGTGACTCGTGAGCGTCCGCGCCGACGCCGTCAAGGTGATCGTCTTCCTCGTGGTGGGTGCGCTGATGGGCGGACTGCTGTGGCTGACCCTCGGCCGGTACACCCTCGGAACGACCTCCACCACCTACACGGCGGACTTCACCGATGTCAGCGGCCTGCGCGCCGGAGACCTCGTGCGGGTCGCCGGGGTGCGGGTGGGGCAGGTCGACGAGCTGTCGATGACGGCGGAGAACCTGGTCCGGGTCCGCATCGACGTCGATGCCGACCAGCCGCTGCTGCGCACCAGCACGCTGCTCGTCCGCTACGAGAACCTGGTCGGTGACCGCTTCGTCGAGCTCAGCGACGTGCCCGGCGTCTCCGCCCCGCAGGACGCGAACGCCGTCATCGGGCCCGATCGCACCGTTCCGGCGCTCGATCTCGACGTCCTGCTCAACGGGTTCAAGCCACTGTTCCAGGGGCTACGCCCGGAGCAGGTCAACGCGCTCGCCGAGAACATCGTCGGCACCCTGCAGGGCCGGGCCGGAACGGTCGAGTCGCTCCTCGGGCACACCGCCTCGCTGACCGGGACGCTCGCCGACCGCGACGAGGTGATCGGACGGGTGGTCGGCAACCTCAACACCGTGCTCGGCACGGTCGACGCACGCGACCGCGAGTTCTCGACCACGATCGACCGGCTCCAGCGGCTGGTGTCCGGCCTGGCCGGCGAGCGGAGCACCATCGGGTCGGCGATCACCGAGGTCGACGGGCTGGCCGGCGACCTGAGTGGCTTGCTGGCCGAGGCCAGACCCCCGCTCCGGGGCACGATCGAGCAGCTCGGACGCACCGCGACGGTGCTCGACGAGAACCAGGACTCGCTCGATGCGGTACTCGCCCAGATCCCCGTGGCCTACCAGAGCCTGACCCGGGTCGGGTCGTACGGATCGTTCTTCAACTTCTATCTGTGCAGCATCCAGGTGAAGGTGACCGGACCGGACGGCAGACCGATCGACTCACCGACCATCGGGTCGAACCAGAACACCCCGAGGTGCCGGCTGCCATGATCCGTTTTCGCGAACTGAACCCGGTGTCGATCGGCGCGGCCGGACTGGCACTCGTACTCGTGGTCCTGGGCCTCGCGCTGAACACCGACCGGCTCCTCGCCCTGGCCGGAGCCGGGCACAGCGCGTTGTTCGCCGAGGCCGGTGGCCTCAAGTCCGGGGACCCGGTGCGGGTCGGTGGCTTCGACATCGGCCGCGTCACCGCCGTCGAGCTCGACGGTCCCGACGTCCGGGTCGACTTCCGGGTGACCGACGACGACGCGCAGCTCGGGGCGGAGACCAGGGCCTCGGTCGGGGTGGCGACCATCCTCGGGCAGAAGTACCTGAAGCTCGCCCCGACCGGCGGTGGGGAGCTGGGCGGCGATCCGATCCCGCGATCCCGGACCTCGGCGCCCTACGACCTCCCCGCGGCGCTGGAGACCCTGACCGAGACGTCCGAGGCGATCGACACCCCGCGGCTCGCCGAGGCACTCGACACGATCTCCGACACCCTGCACGGCCGGGCACCCGAGCTGCGGGCGGCGGTGGACGGCGTCAACCGGCTGTCGCACACCGTGGCCTCCCGCGACCAGGACCTGCGGGACCTGTTGACGAACGCCAAGGGCGTCAGCGCGGTGCTTGCCGAACGGTCGGGGCAGCTGCGCCTGCTGCTCGGCGACGGGAACCTGCTCCTCGGTGAGCTCGAGTCGCGCCGGCAGGCGATCGGGGACCTGCTCCGCAACGCCTCGGCACTGTCCCGGGAGCTCCAGGGCCTGGTCCGCGACAACGAGCACCAGATCGGCCCCGCCCTGGACCGGCTGAACGCGGTGATCGCCGTGCTGGAGGACAACCGGGACAACATCGAGCAGATCCTGGAGGGCGCCGGGATCTACGCGACCGGGCTCGGCGAGGCCGTCTCGAACGGCCCGTTCTTCAACTCCTACGTCCAGAACCTGGTGCCGGGCAACCTCATCCCGCTGGCGGACCACCTGCCGGGGCTCGCTCCGCCCCTCGCGCCGTCCGGAGGCAACTGATGAACAGACGCTCCATCGCGCTGCTGGCAGCCGGCGTCGCCGTGCTGCTGGTGATCGGGGTGATCACCGCGCTGTCGACCACGGGCCAGCGGTCGGCGACCGCGTTCTTCGAGAACAGCACCGGGCTCTACGAGGGCGACGAGGTCCGCATCCTCGGGGTGCCGGTCGGCGTGGTCGACCGGATCACCCCGGACGGCCCCGCGATCCGGGTGGAGTTCAGCTACGACGCCGACCAGCCGGTCCCGGCCGACGCGAAGGCCGCGATCGTGGCGCCGTCGCTGGTCACCAGCCGTTACCTGCAGCTCGCCCCGCGGTACACCGGAGGGCCGGTACTGCCGGACGACGCGGAGATCCCGATCGAACGCACGGCGGTCCCGGTCGAGTGGGACGAGATCAAGGAACAGCTCAGCCGGCTGTCCACCGAGCTGGGTCCGCAGGCCGGGGACCCGCAGGGGTCGCTGGCCCGTGCCCTCGGCGTCGGCGCCGAGACCCTCGGCGGTCAGGGGGCGGCGATCAACGAGACGATCACCGAGCTGTCCCGGGCGATGACGACCCTCGCCGGCGGGAGCGACGACCTGTTCGCGACCGTGCGCAACCTGCAGGTGTTCACCGAGGCGCTGTCGACGAGCGACCGGCAGATCGTCGAGTTCGGGCAGCGGCTGGCGTCCGTGTCGGGGGTGCTGGCCGAGAACGAGCAGCAGCTCGGCCGGGCGGTCGTGGACCTGCGGGAAACCTTCGAGGTCGTGCACGGTTTCGTCGAGGAACACCGCGAGCGGCTCGGGACCTCCGTGCGCGAACTGGACGACCTCTCCGGGCTCCTGGTCGAGAACCAGGATCGGCTCGCGAAGGTGCTGCATGCCGCGCCGACCCCGCTGGTCAACCTCTACAACGCCTACCAGCCGGGCACCGCCTCGGTGCACGGACAGGTGGCCGTCGGCAACTTCGCCAACCCGGCCCTGTTCGTCTGCTCGGGGATCGCCGCGGCCGGGGCGCTTCCACCCGACGATGCGGCCCGCGTGTGCGCGGAGCAGCTCGGACCGCTGCTGAACGTGCTGACGATGAACTATCCGCCGGTCTCGGTGAACCCGCTGACCCGGCAGGGGACCGATCCGGGGCCCGGGACACCGATCGAGGCACCGGACAGGCGGGCCGACATCCTGCCGCCGCTCACCGGCCCGGGTGGACTGGCCGAGCAGGTCGCTCCCGGAGAGGGGACCCCATGATCCGGCCACTCGGACGTCGCAGGCGGATCTCGGTGACCGTGCTCGTCGTCTCCATGCTGACGGTGCTGACGGGATGCCGGTTCGACGGTGTCGGGAGCCTGCCGTTGCCGGGCGCGATCGGCACCGGGCCCGGCTCGTTCCGCGTCGAGGTGGAGCTGCCCGACGTCGGGACGCTGAAGCCCAACGCGCAGGTCAAGATCGGGGACGTGCCGGTCGGCACGGTCACCGCGCTGAGCGTCCGGAACTGGCACGCGGTCGCCACGGTCAGCCTGCGCGGCGACGTGGAGCTCCCCGCCGACGCGGTCGCCGCGGTCGGCCAGAACTCGTTGCTGGGGGCGACCCATCTGGAGATGGCCGCCCCTCCGGAGCGGTCCACGAGCGGGCGGCTCGAGGAGGGCGGCCTGGTCCCGCTCGAGCGGACCCGCGCGTATCCGACGACCGAACAGGTCCTGGCCGCGACCTCGACCGTGCTCAACGGGAGCGGGCTCAACCAGCTGGAGACCACGACGAGAGAGCTGCAACGGGCACTCGGCGGACACGACGGTGCGGTCGGACGCCTGCTGCCCCGGCTGGACGAGTTCGTCGGCGGGCTCGACGCCCAGCGTGACGACATCGTGCGGGCCCTCGACGGCCTGGACCGCCTGTCCGGGACGCTGGCCGAGCAGAACCAGGTGCTCGCCGGCGCGCTCGACCAGCTCCCTCCGGCACTCGAGGTGCTCGAACGGGAGCGGACCGACCTCACGAACGCGCTGGCGCGCCTGCGCGACCTCGGTGTCACCGGGCGTGCGGTGGTCGCGGACACCCGCCAGGACCTCGTCGGCAACCTGCGCAACCTCGAGCCGGTACTCCGGTCGCTCGCCGATGCGGACCGGTCGCTGGTAGATGTGCTGGGCCTGGCGCTCACCTTCCCGTTCCCCGCGGCGACCGCGCCCAACGCCTGCCGCGGCGACTACTGCAACCTCAACCTCACGCTCGACCTGCGGCTCGAGAAGCTGGATGCGGGACTGCTCTCGGGGACCCCGGCGGCGGGACCGCCGAGCGTCACCGGTGAGCTGCTCGGCGAGGTCGCCGACGGTGCAGCCGGGGACGCGGCCGACCCGCTGCCCCAGGTCCTGCCGGGCGCGCAGCCCGGGGATCCGGCCCCGGAGCCCGCGCCGGCGGCCCCGGCATCACCGGAACCGGCCCGAGAACCTGCCCCGGAGCCGGCGCGCGACGGCGGGTTCCTCGGTGGGCTCCTCGGAGGTGGCTCGTGATCCTCACCCGGTTCATCCGCATCCAGCTCACCGTCCTGGTGATCACCGCCCTGATCGGCGCCGTGGTACTCGGGTCGGTCTATCTGCGGGTCCCGGCTCTGCTGGGAGTCGGCAAGTACCAGGTCACCGCGGAGTTCACCGACGCCGCCCGGCTCTACGAACGGGCGGAGGTGACCTACCGAGGGCGGCCGATCGGTCAGGTCACCGGGGTCGCCCTCGGCGACGGGCGCGGGGTGCGGGTCGACATGCAGCTCGACTCCGGCATCGACATCCCGGCCACCGTGCGGGCCGAGGCCCGCAGCATGTCCGCGGTCGGCGAGCAGTACGTGGACCTCACAGCGGGCCCGGCCGACGGCAGCCGCCTCGAACCGGGAGCGGTCATCCCGATGGACCGCACGACCGTGCCGCTGCAGATCGGTCCGGTTCTCGACCAGGTGAACTCCCTGGTCGAGGCGCTCCCCGAGGAGGACCTGCGGACGGTCGTCGACGAGACGTACGACGCCTTCCGGGGCACCGGGCAGCCGTTGCAGGAGATCATCGACGGTGGCCGGACGCTGGTCGACGCCGCGGCCCGCGACTTCGAGCCGACGGCACGGCTGCTCGACCAGCTGGGTCCGCTCCTCGACACCCAGACGGAGATCGATCCGGAGCTGCGCTCCCTCAGCCGGGACCTGGCGGTGGTCACCGACCGGCTGCGCGCCTCCGACGGCGACATCCGTGGCCTGCTCGCGGCGACGCCGGCGTACACCGAGGAGGTCGTCGGCCTGCTCACCGACATCCGGCCGACCGTGCCGGTCCTGCTCGGCAACCTCACCAGCGTCGGCGAGGTCCTCGAGGTCTACAACCCGAACCTGCGCCAGCTCCTCGTCGTCTACCCGCTTGTGGCCTCGCTCGGCCAGTCCGCGTCGCTGGCCAACGGGGACGAGGCCAGGCTGAACGTCGATCTGGACCTGGCGGTGAACGCCCCGCCGCACTGCGTGGAGGGGTTCGTCCCGGCCGACCGGTGGCGCGATCCCGCGGACACCTCGCCCGCGGAACCCATCGACGCGTACTGCCGGCTGCCCGCGGACGACCCGACCGGCGTTCGCGGCGCACGCAACACCCCCTGCGCGGAGTTCCCCGGCCGGCGGGCCGCGTCACCGGAGGACTGCCGCGGCGGCGGCTCGCCGGTCACCGCACCCGGCAACCCCCCGTTCCCGCCGGGATCACCGGCCGGGGACCTGCTCGGCGGCGATGCGCACGGCGACGACCCGGAGCAGGTCAGCGCGGTCCCCTACGACCCGGTCACCGGCCGGGTGGTCGGACCGGACGGGACCCCGTTCTACCTCGCCGACGTGGCGAACCCGCACACCTCGATGAAGGGAAGGACATGGCAGAGCCTCCTGCTGTGGACGATCGACCGGTGACCGAGGTCCCGGACGACACCGAACACTCCGGCCCGGTCGCGACCACCCCACCGCAGGGAGCCGATCGGCGGCACCGCCGTGCGGCCCTGGCCCTCACCCTCGCCCTGGGGATCGCGCTGGTGGCAGCCGTCGCCGGCGGGATCACGGCGGTCGGGTCGTCGACCGCCGACCGGGCCGGGAACGAGGCCGTGGCCGCGGCCCGGCAGGTCGCGCTCGAGCTCACCTCGATGAAGGCGGCCACCGCCGAGGCGGACCTGCAGCGGCTCCTCGCGAACTCGACCGGCGAGTTCCACGACGAGTTCGTGGAGCGGCGGCAGGCGTTCGTGGACATCGTGCAGCGGGCCCGGGTCGACACCACCGGGGAGGTCGTCACGGCGGGCCTCGACTTCGAACGGGACGGCACCGCGCACGTCCTCGTGGCCGTGCACTCCACGGTGCGCAACTCGGCCGCGGAGCAGGGCGAGCCCCGGGACTACCGCCTCGGGATCTCGCTGGAACACGTCGACGGGCGCTGGCTGGCGTCGAAGGTGGACTTCGTCGCATGACGGAACGGAACGGAGAATCGGTGGACACGACCGGCACCGCGCAGCAGGAACCCACCGGTACGGGTAGCCGGACGGTGGCCGAACGGATCCGTGGGGCGGGTACCGCACCGATCCGGCTGGTCCGGCGCCGGTTCGAGCACCGGCCCCGGCAGGTGCTGGCCGGGCTCACGGTCGCGGTGACCGTCTGCGCAGTGCTCGCGGGTGGGTTCTGGACGCTCGCACTCGTCGACGCCGCGAGCCGGTCGGCTCGTACCGACGCGGTGGACGCGGCCGCACGGACCACGACGGCGCTGCTCAGCTACGACCCGCAGAGCGTGGACGGCGTCGTCGAGCGGGTGGGCGGCGAGCTGACCCCGGAGTTCCGGGCGGACTACGGCGTGTTGATCTCCCAGGTCGTCGCCCCGGCGACCGCGGAGCAGCAGGTGACCACCGAGGCGCAGGTCGTCGGGTCGGCCCTCGTGCCGGAGGAGAGCCGGGGTGACCGGGTCGTCGCGTTGCTGTTCGTCAACCAGACGACGCGTGCCGCCGAGGACGGTGCGCCACGAGTGGCCGGTAGCCGGGTCGAGGTGACGATGAACAACGTCGACTCCCGCTGGCTCGTCGCCGGCATCACGCCGGTCTGAGGAGGAGGACGATGACAGGGGTCGAGGTCCAGGTCGAGGGGCTGACGAAGTCCTTCGGGAAGGCCAACATCTGGTCGGACGTGACGCTGACGCTGCCTCCGGGTGAGGTGTCGGTGTTGCTGGGGCCGTCGGGGACCGGCAAGTCGGTGTTCCTGAAAACGTTGATCGGACTGCTGAAGCCCGAACAGGGATCGATCGTGATCAATGGAACGGATCTGGTGCGGTGCAGCGAGACGGAGCTGTACGAGATCCGGAAGTTGTTCGGAGTCCTGTTCCAGGACGGCGCGCTGTTCGGGTCGATGAACCTCTACGACAACATCGCCTTCCCGCTGCGCGAGCACACGAAGAAGTCCGAGACACGGATCCGCGACATCGTCGCCGACAAGATGGACATGGTCGGCCTCACCGGTGACGAGGGCAAACTGCCCGGGGAGATCTCCGGCGGTATGCGCAAGCGCGCGGGGCTCGCCCGCGCGCTGGTGCTCGATCCCGAGATCGTCCTCTTCGACGAGCCCGACTCCGGTCTGGACCCGGTCCGTACCGCTTACCTCAATCAGCTGATCATCGATCTGAACGCCCGGACCGATGCGACGTTCCTGATCGTCACCCATGACATCAACACCGCGCAGACGGTGCCGGACAACATCGGCCTGCTCTATCGCAAGCACCTGGCGATGTTCGGCCCGCGCGAGCAGCTGCTGACCTCCGACGAGCCGGTCGTCGCGCAGTTCCTCAACGGCCGCCGCGAGGGTCCGATCGGGATGAGCGAGGAGAAGGACTCGGCCCAGGCGGAGCGGGAGATGGCCGAGGCCGGCGCACTCGAGGGGCGGCCACCGATGAAGCCGCAGCTGGGGACGAGTACGGGCCTCGGCGAGCGCAGCGCCGTCGCCCGTCGCCGGGACCGGGTCGAACGGATGCTGCACACCCTCTCGCCCGCTGCCCAGCAAGCGATCAGGGAGTCGCACGCGCACGACGCGACGGGACCCGACCTCGCGACGCAGGTGATCCCGCGAGTCGGGTCGCGCTGACCCCGGCAGGGTGTCAGGTGGTGGCCTCGGCCTGTTCCCGATCCCGTCAGGTCGTGGCCCGCTCGCGGACCACACGCCGGAGCACCTTGCCGACCGGCGTCCTGGGCAGCTCGTCGACGAATCGCACGCTGGTCACCTTCTTGACCGAGCCGAGTCGCTGCCGCGTCCAGTCGATGAGCTCGGCCTCCGAGACCTCATCGTCGTGGCGCTCGTCGCGCACGATCTCCGCGTAGGGGGTCTCGCCCCACTTCGGGTGCGGGATGCCGACCACCGCCGCCTCGCGGACACCCGGGTGCGCGGTCAGCGCGTTCTCCAGCTCCGCGGGCCAGATATTGAAGCCACCGGAGATGATCATGTCTTCCTTGCGGTCGGCGAGGTAGAGGAACCCGTCCTCGTCCAACCAGCCCATGTCCCGGGTGCGGACCCACCCGTCCGGGGTGATCCGTGCCGCGGTGGCCTCGGGATCGCGCCAGATCTCGACCATCCGCCCCGGCGAGTGCACGGTGATCTCCCCGATCTCGCCGGCCGGCAGCTCCCGGTCGGCGTCGTCGACGATCCGGATCCCCGAGCTCGGGGTGGCCCTGCCGGCGGAACGCAGCCACCGGCGCTGTGCGGGAGTCCCGTCCACGATGTGGTGCTCGGGCAGCAACGCCGCGACCGGGATCGCCTCGCTCTGCCCGTAGCTCTGATGCATGATGTTGCCCCACAGCTCGAGCGCGTCGACCAGCACCGACTCCGGGATCGGCGAGGCGCCGTAGAGCACCAGGCGCAGGCTGGACAGGTCCCTGGAACCGACATCGGGATGCCGGGTGATCATCTGCACCATGGTCGCGACGAGCACCGACAGCGTGACCCGTTCGCGTTCCACCAGCTCGACGAACTCGCCCACGTCGAACGACGGCATCACCACGATCGCGCCGCCCGCGGTGAGTACCGGCCAGACCGGGACACCGGCGGCGTGGCTCAGCGGACCCGCCGCGAGATAGCGGTCTTCGTGGTTCAGCGCGGGCTCGATCCCGGCGAGCGTCTCCGCACCGACGGCCATCCAACCGCGTAGCGAGTGCAGGATCCCCTTCGGAAATCCGGTGGTGCCGGCCGAGAACCGGATCTGGTAGGGCGCCTCCGGGTCGAGATCGATCTCCACCGGGTCGGCGGGTGCCTCGGTCATCAACCGCTCGTAACCGGGCACCCCGGGCTGTTCACCCATGACGATGACGGTCCGCACGGTCGCCGACTCCCGCAGGGCGGGTTCCAGTGCGGGGTAGTACTTCGCCTCGATGATCAGCGCCGCCGACTCGGTCAGATCGAGCAGGTAGCGGTGTCGCTCGGCGAGATCGTGGGTGTAGAGCGGACAGCGGACGAACCCACCGAGGGTGACCCCGGCGAGCAGTTCCAGGGACGCGGGTCCGTTGTCCACCAGCAGCGCGACCCGCTCGCCCTGCTCGATCCCGGCCCGGCGCAGGACGTGGACCAGCTTCCGGGCACGCTCGTGGAGCTCGCGGTGGGTCTGCCGGGTGTCCCCACAGATCAGCGCGACGTCGTCACCGCATTCCTCGGCGTTGCGGCGGAGCACCTCCGCCGGGTTCACCGGGCGGGCTCCGCCGGTCACACCGGCACCTCCACCGACGTCGCCGTCAGCTGGGCCGTGCCCTGCACGCCCTGGATCGCCTCGAAGAAGCCGTCGGCCGCGGCCATCAGGAACCGGTGGCCGTCGGCCCCGCCGAGCGCGCAGCTGTAGACGTTGGTCCCGTCCGGGTGCTCGATCTCGTCGACGATCTCACCGGCCGGCGAGACCCGCACGAAGCGCTGGTTCGCGGCGTCGGAGACCCACACGTGATCCTGCGAGTCGATCGCCAGACCGTCCGGCGCCACCTCGACCGCACCGAGCATCTCCTGCGCCCCGGCGGGTTCGGGGGTCGGCCCGAAGGCGGCGAGCACCCGACGCTCGCTCAGCGTCCCGTCCGCACCGATGGTGAACGCGGTCAGCCGGCCGGCGAAGGACTCGGCGACGATGAGGGTCGCGCCGTCGCCGGTGACGACCACACCGTTCGGGCACCACAGGTCCCGTGCCGCAACCGTGACGCTCCCGTCCGGATCGACCCGGAACAGCTCACCCGGCGTGGGATCGGCGCCCTCGGCGATGGCGAACCCGATCGTGCCCACCCAGCTGCGCCCCTGCGCATCGACGATCATGTCGTTGATCCAGTGCGGAGAGACGGCGGACAGGTCGGCATGGGTGCTCACGGTTCCGTCGAGATGACGGCGCAGCAGCAGCCTGTCCTTCATCGAGACCACGACCAGAGACCCGTCCGGCATGAACCCGAGCCCCGAGCACAGGGCCTCCACCTGCATCAGGTCCTCCCGCACGCCGGCCTCGTCGACCGCGAAGACGATCCCGCGCAGGGCGTCGGACGCATACCAGCGGTCGTCGTGCCAGCGGACACCCTCGAAGTAGTCGCCGCCGTCGAGCACCGTGTCGAACTTCCTGCTCATGTACATCTCCCCGTTGAGATCGGTGGTGTGCGGTCCGGATCGAACGCGATCATTCAGAGCCCGTAGGAACGTCCGATGACCTCGCGCTGGATCTCGCTGGTACCGGCGTAGACGGTGGACACGATCGATTCCCGCAGGTGTCGTTCCATGTCGTGCTCGGTGGTGTAACCGGCACCGCCGAGCAGCTGCATGCCCTCCACGGCGATCCGCTTGGCCGTCTCGGTCACCTTGAGCTTGACCATCGACGCCTCGCGCGGCACGCACCGCTCGGGGTCGAGGTCGAGTCGTGCCGCCGACTCGTAGACCAGCAGGCGGCAGCACTCCAGCTCGGTCGCGAGGTCGGCGATTCGGTGTCGGATCGCCTGGAAGCTGCCGATCGGGCGGCCGAACTGCTCCCGCTCGCGCACGTACTCGACGGCATCGTCGAACGAGCGCCTGGCGTGCCCGAGGAACAGCGCTCCGCACATCAGGCGGTCGGTGTTCAACGTCCGCATGATCTGGTGCCAGGCCTTGCCCTCATCGCCGATCACCCGGTCGGCGCTGACGGTGACGTCGGTGAAGTAGACGTCATTGACCTCGTCGCCACCCAGCGTCGCGATCGGGCGGATCTCGATGCCCGGCGCGTCGGCCGGGACGTCGATCATCGTGATCCCCTCGTGCTTGCCGCCCGTGCTGTCGGTCCGACACAGCACCTGGATCCGGGTGGCGATGTGGGCGCAGGAGATCCAGGTCTTCTGGCCGTTCAGGACGTAGGTGTCCCCGCGTCGTTCGGCGCGGCAGGTCATCGCGCCGGGATCGGATCCCGCGCCGGGCTCGCTGATCGCGGTGGCGATCACGTCGCCGCGGCACACCGCACCGAGGATGTCGCGCTTCTGTTCCTCGGTGCCGAAGCGTTCCACCACGGTCGCCCCGACCATGGTCACGCCGAGACCGAACAACGGTGCCTGGCCGTAGGCCATCTCCTCGATCACGTGGCAGGCGTCGGTCGCGGTCCCTCCTCCGCCGCCGTACTCCTCCGGCAACGCGCAGCCCACCCACCCCAGATCGGCGAGCTTGCGATAGAGGTCCTGGTTATGAGTGATACCCCCCGCGGTCAACGCTCGTCGTTGCTCGCGCGTCCCGCACTCCCGCTCGGCGAAATCGCGCAACGCCTGCACGAATGTGGCTCTCTCGCTCATCTCGACACCTTCGTCGTCGGTTCGCTCAGGCAAGTCGGGTAGCTCCGTTGTCCAGCACGTAGGTCGTCCCGGTGGTGAACGTGGCCTCGTCGCCGGCCAGGTGCACGGCCACCGCCGCCACCTCGTCCGGCGTCCCCCACCGCCCCTGGGCGCGTGTGAGGTAGTCCGGGCGCAGCGAGGCCAGCAGGGCATCTTCGTTCCTGCGCGCCACCTCGGTGCCGATCAGTCCCGGTGCGATCGCATTGACCCGGATGCCGTCCGCGCGCAGTTCCACCGCCGCACAGCGGGTCACGGCCTCGACCCCGGCCTTCGCTGCCGAGTACGCCCCGAGCCCCGGCATGGCGCGCCGGGCCGCGATCGACGAGAGGTTCACGATGGCGCCGCCACCACGGCGACGCAGTGCCGGAGCGGCGTATCGGATGCCGTGCAGGACCCCGCCCAGGTTCACCGCCAGGACCCGCTCCCACTCCGGCATCCGCAGCTCGGTGAGAGGCGATCCGGAGCCGACGGCTGCGTTGTTGACCAGCACGTCGAGTCCACCGAACGCGGCCTCGGCACGATCGATCGCCGCAGCGACGTCCTGCTCGGCGGAGACATCACAGCGGATCGATGCGGCAGTGTCGCCGAGCTCGTCCTGGATCGCCTCGAGGCCCCGCTCGGACGTGTCAGCCAGCACGACCTGTGCTCCCTCGAGCACGAAACGCCGACTGATGGCCGCACCCAGCCCGTGCGCGGCCCCGGTGACGATCGCGATCTTACCCGCCAAGCGCACTCAAAACCTCCAGTTTTAAACTTAACTGGTAAGTATTATTAACAGTTCCGAATCCTGGATGTCAAGCACAAGGTGCTCCCGGTTCGCCTATACGGCTGGAAAAGGCGACTCAGAATTCCGGTCCGTAGCAGGTGACGATCGCGGCGGCGCGGTCACGCAGGGAATCGCGCAACCACTGGGGGGTCAGGGCCTCCGCGTTCGTGCCGAGCTGCCACAGCGCCCACTCGGCATGTCGACGGTCCTGGAAGATCACCTCCAGCCGCAGCCGGCCGTCCGCGTCGACTCCTTCGGGGTGAACGGCCAGCGCGGTGCCCACCAGGTATTCCCGCCGCTCCGGGTCCACCCGTACGAGCACGGTGATCTGGTCGCCGCCGGTCCGGAACTGCGTGCTGCGCTCCTGCCAGGTCCGGTCCAGATCGACCCGGTCCGGTCGCTGCGCAGGTTCGGCGAGCACCTCGGCGGCCAGGATCCGGGACAGCCGGTAGGTGCGGTCGGCGCCGGACCTCGTGGCCAGCAGGTAGCCCTGGTTGTGGACGGTGACCAGGCCGATCGGGTCCACCGTGCGCCACGTCGGGGCCTGGTCCACCGTCGCGTAGTGGATGCGCAGCTTGTGTCCGGCGAACACCGCGCGCCGGACCTCGGCCACCGTGGTGTCGGGCACCTCCTCAGCGGCCGTCCGGCGCGAGAGGAGGTCGGTCTCCGGGTCGATGAGCAGTCGCCGAGCTGCGCCGGCCGCGGTGGCCCGATGGTTCTCGGGGAGCGCGTCGACGACCTTGCGCATGGCCGACGCGAGCGCCGAGCCGAGGCCGAACGCCTGCGCGCCGCGGCGCGATCCGGCGACCAGCAGGGCGAGTGCCTCGTCGTGGTTCAGCCCGGGGAGCTCGGTCCGGGAACCGGGAAGCAATGCGAAACCGCCGTGCCGGCCGCGTTCGGCGTAGACCGGGACGCCGGCGGCGGACAGCGCCTCGATGTCGCGCAGCACCGTGCGGGTGGATACCTCCAGCTCGCGGGCAAGTGCCGGCGCGGACAACCGACCGTGCTGTCGCAGCAGCAGCACCAGCGATACCAACCGGTCGGCTCGCACACGAGAAATCTAGCGGAATACCTGACACAAGATGTCGTGATTCGTTGCGAGGCTTCTCAGCATGACGAGTGGAACTGATGCGGCAGTGGATCGAACGGCCGTCAACCCGTGGCCGTGGTCGGTGGAGCTCGGGTACAACCAGGGTGAGCTCGTCTCCGGGCACACCCGGACCCTGTACTGCTCCGGACAGACCGCGATGGCCGCCGACGGCACGCCCCGGCATGCCGGTGACATGGCGGGGCAGCTGGCGCTGAGCCTCGACAACCTGGAGGCCGTGCTCGACGAGGCCGGAATGTCTCTCGCGAACCTGGTCCGGCTCAACGTCCACTCCACGGACGTCGATCGACTCTTGGAGCACTACGGCGTGCTGGCGTCGCGGTTGGGCGCCGCCCGGGTGGCACCGACCACCACGATGCTCGGGGTGACACGGCTGGCGATCCCCGACCTGATGGTCGAGCTCGAGGGGACCGCAGTTGCGTGAGGTCGCCTCGTGGCATGGTGACCACGTCGGCATTTCCCCCGGTCAGGCCTTGATCTCGTGGAAGGCGGGCACCGACATGAGTCCGGTGAGCGCGTGCCAGAGCTGTAGCGGGTCCTGTGCGTCCGGGACCTGCAGGGCTGCGTCGATGTCCCCGATCCATTCGCGCTCGGTGCCATCGGGTTCGGTCCACAGAGCGTCGTAGAACCTGCCCAGCGCGGTGTGTCCGTCCTCGGTCTGGACGGCTGCGGCAACGCGAGCGGGAATCCACAGGTAGCCGTGCGGGTCGTCCTCGGGATCGTCGTCACGGTGCTCGTTGAGCACCGACAGGCTCATCACACGCCACCGGACCTGGAGCGGCACCTCCTCGGCGATCCGAACGACCCAGCGCGCCGTGTGACGGGTGAGCGGGCACGCCGGATCGAGCCAGAAGTCCACCGTCCAGCCGGGCACGGTGTCGACGTCGAACTCGTGTCTCACGGCCCCTGCCTCCCGATTCCGCACGGTGTCGCCTGCGATGATCACAGAATGCCTCTCGCACGCGTCTGCGTCTTCGCAGGATCCGGTCCGAGGGCGGACCCGCGCTACACCGAAGCAGCCACCGAACTCGGCCGGGTCCTCGCCCGGCGCGGAATCGGTGTCGTCTACGGAGGCGGGCGGGTCGGACTGATGGGCGCCGTCGCCGACGCCGCCCTCGCAGCCGGCGGCGAGGTCATCGGGGTACTCCCGGAGTCGCTGCAGCGACGGGAGATCGGCCACACCGGACTCACCGATCTTCGGATCGTGGCCTCGATGCACGAGCGCAAGGCCGAGATGGCCGACCTCGCCGATGCGTTCATCGCGCTCCCCGGTGGCCTCGGAACGTTCGAGGAACTGCTGGAGGCGGCGACATGGACCCAGCTCGGCATCCACCGCAAACCCGTCGGTCTCCTCGATCCCGCCGGCTTCTGGAGCGACCTCGCATCGCTGCTCGACCACGCCGTCCGGGAGCGTTTCCTACGTTCCGAACATCGGGAGATCATCCTTTCGAGCTCGTCGCCGGACGATCTGCTCGATCGCCTCGACGAGTGGCGTCCGACCACAACGGACACGTGGATCGACGTGGGCGACCGGGACCCGGGCATCTCGCCGAGCGGCCCGTTCGTCGGGACGAGCGCCGTGGTGGTGCGGGACGGAGCCGTGCTCCTCGGACGCCGCCACGGCGCGCACGGCGCGGGCGAATGGTCCTTCCCTGGAGGGAAGGTCGACCCCGGGGAGCGTGCCACCCACGCCGCGGCCCGTGAACTCGCCGAGGAAACGGGGATGACCGCCACGTCGGTCGCCCCCATCACGTGGACCGACGACGTCTTCCCCGATTTCGCACTGCACTACGTGACGTTGCACCACGCGGTCGAGGCCGTCGGTGATCCGGTCGTCCGCGAGCCCGACAAGATCAGCGAGTGGAGCTGGCACCGTTGGGACTCGCTGCCGAGCCCGCTCTTCGGCCCGGTGATCGCGCTCCGGTCCACCGGCTGGCGGCCGTAGTTCTGAACGGCTGTCAGCGGCGCATCAGGACGAAGACACCCCAACCGAGGTGTGAGCGCTGGTGGAGCAGATGCTGACGGGGTGACGCGTCGAGTTCCGTTCGGAGCTCGCCGTGAAGCTCGTCGTCGGGGTTGGCGTCCAGCCACCGGCGAATCGCCAACCACTGGGACGCCGCGTAGCGATCCCAGCTGTGCTCGTCGGCCATGACCACTTCGACCAGGTCGTAGTCGAGGTCGGCGAAGTGGTCGAGCAAGCTCGGAAGCTCAGCGAAGTCGTCCAGGGTCTGTGCGTGACATGCGGCCAAGGCTTCCTCGCTCTGCGGGCGCAGCTTCCAGAAGGGTTCGCCGAGCAGCAGGAGCCCGCCGGGCCGGACGCTGCGCTGCAGTAGGGCGAGCGTTCCGGTGACGCTGTCACGCCACGTCGGGCCGCCCCCGATCCAGCTCGCCCCCATGCACGAAGCGACGTCGGCTTCCGGGTCGTGGACGAAGCCGGCGGCGTCGTCGTGCCGGAACCCGACTCGCGATTCGACACCCAGTTCGCGAGCACGGGTGTCGGCGTCGGCAATGAAGCTGCTGCTGACGTCGACCCCCAGACCCGTGTAGCCGAGGTCTCGGGCCCAGGTGCACAGCATCTCGCCCTTACCGCAGGCGAGGTCCAGGATGCGTGATCCGGCGGGAAGGCGCAGAGCACGTCCCAGGGTCGCGAGCTTGTGCTCGTCGAACGGGTTGAGGATGCGCGATCCGCCTTCGCGGATGGAGAAGCTACGGGGTAGATCCATGACTGATGTGCTGCCTCACGTCGAATGCGCAGTTCAGGGATGACGTGTGATCGGCGGAAGCCGATCGGGGCAGAACGGTCACGGTTACCAACTCCAGGGGCTGCTCGATCGATCAGGCGTGGTGACCGTAGCGGCGACGGGACCTCTGCGGCGATCTCGTTTCGGAGCTCACGTAGCTGGAGCCGGCAGCCGGGTCCAGTCGAGCGCGTCGGCATCCACATCGGTTTCGTGCAGGGTCATGGTGGAGACATCGCCCTCGTCGTCACGGCGGATGCGGTGCACCCGTCCGCCGTCCAGCCACACCTCGATCGTGCCGCGGTCGGTCCGCGCGACGAGGTGGCGTTCCGGCCCGGGGTCGTCGCCGTACCCGGGAGTACGCAGCCCGGCGACGGAGTCGAGCAGCCCCAGCGGATCGAGCTTCAGCGGCGCCGGGGACTCCAGGCGATCCTCGACCCGGCGTCCGGCACGGCCCGACCACACCCGGTGCCCGATCTGCACCATCCCCCACGCCTGGTCGTCGCCGGCCAGGACGCGGCGACCACCGAGGTCGAGCACGCCGTCGACGACCACGGTCCTGGTGAGCCGGCGGCCGATCACGCGGGCCAGGCGTCGCACGGGCCCGCGAGGCCGGGCGTGGTCGAGACGGGCCCGCGAGCCGGCGTTCTCCTGACGGAGCGTGAAGCGGGTGGGGCCGGCCGCGGCCGTCTCGGCGACCGCGGAGCTCAGGACGGACGGGGTGTCGGTCATGATCGGAAAACGTGCGCGCAGCGGCGCAGGTTCCCCGGGCTCACGCGCGTTCCACCCGGCGCTGTTCGATGCGCAGATCCGTGCCTCCACCGACCCCAGGGTGGTTCAATCGAGTTCGCGGCATCGGAGCGGTCAGCAGGGCCGGTGCGGGAAGGACTCAACCGTGCCGGCCTCGCAGGTCGACGAGAATCTGTGCACGGTCCGGACGGCGTCGAGATCGGCCTGGTGACCGCGGGTTCCGGACCGCCGCTCCTACTGGTCCACGGCGGCATGACGCGCCGCACCCGGTGAGCCCCGATCTGGGCCGGGCTCACCGCGCGTCACCGGGTGACCGCAATGGACCGGCGGGGCCGAGGCGCTAGGCCGTGTTTAAGAAGTCGCAGCGGCGAGGGTGCGTAGCCAGATGCTGATGGTGGCGACTTGGAAGGTGGCCTCGTAGCGCACGGCCAACTTGTCGTACCGGGTAGCGAGCGCACGGTGCTGTTTGAGCAGGTTGATGCCACATTCCACGGCGTGACGCTGCCGGTAGAGCTGCTCGTCGAACACTGGTGGGCGGCCACCGGCGGACCCTCGGGCCTGTCGGTGGGCCTGCTGATCAACCTTGATCGGGATCGTCGCGGCGATCTTGCGGCGGCGTAGGTAGTCACGATTCGCCTTCGACGAGTACGCCTTGTCGGCCAGGACCCGGTCCGGGCGCGTCCGCGGACGCCCCGCCCCCAGTCGGGGCACGCGCAGCGTGTCGAGAACCGGAATGAACTGCGGCGAGTCACCCCGTTGACCTGCGGTGATCAGCGCGGCCACCGGGCCGCGGCCCTGTTCACAGGCCAGATGAATCTTCGTGGTCCAGCCACCACGGGAACGGCCCAGGGCGTGATCGGCGGGTTCATCTCCGGGTGGTTCGACCTGCTCGGCGGGCTTGCGGCGGGCCCCGGCGGCGTGTTGGTGGGCGCGGTTGATCGTGGAGTCGACCGAGACGTCCCAGCGGATCAACCCAGCCGCGTCGGCCCAGGCCAGCAGCGTCGACCAGACCAGCGCCCACACTTTCTCGCGCTGCCAGCGGCGGAACAACCCGTAGATCGACTGCCAGGGTCCGTAGCGTTCGGGCACGTCACGCCAGGGCGCTCCGACTCGGGTGCGCCACCGGATCCCGTCGATCAGCTGCCGGCGACTCCACTTGCGAGGTCGTCCCCGGCCCGACGACGTAGGCAGCAGTGGCTCCAGCACCCGCCACTGCTTGCCGGTCATATCCTTACGTGCACCGCTCGATACCCTGGTCAACGAGGTCTCCGGACAGATGATCTTCTTGGTCGTTGATCACCTACCGGAGACCTCACTCATCTCCACGGACCGACACGCGAGCGCCCGCACCTCCGACTTCTTAAACACGGCCTAGTGGCGACACCGCCGAGTACACGCTCGATCGCGAGTTCGACGACGTGCATGCCGTCGCGGAGCGCCTGTCCGCATCCGCGCCGGAGGGCATCGACGTCTTCGCCCACAGCATCGGGGCGGCCTGCGCGCTGGGCGCGGCCGGCCGCGGCGCGCCGATTCGCCGTCTCGCGCTCTACGAGCCACCAGGACCGGAAACGGTGACCCGCGACTGGATCGACCGCGTATCGGACTGGATCTCCTCCGGACGACCGGAGCGCGCGATGGGAAGCTTCTTGGTCGAGATCGTCGGACTGGACGAGCCGACGGTGACCTCACTGCGGGACAGCCCGGCCGCCGAGGAAGCCGTTCCGATCGTGGAGCGCACGATGGCCCGGGAGGCCGAAGCGTTGCTCGCGCTCGACGTCGTCGGGTTGACCGCCGGCGTCACCGTCCCGGCCCTGCTGATGGTGGGCGATCGCAGCCCGAGGTGGGCGGCGACCGTCACCTCCCGCCTGCGGGAAGGCCTGCCCGGCGCCACAGTGACCGTGCTCGACGGCCACGGTCACGAAGCCGTGGATACCGCGCCGGGACTCGTCGTCGCCCGGCTGGATCGGTTCATTGCCGGGCCGAGCGGCGGTGACCGCGTTCGTCCGACCTGACCGCGGACCGCCGCACCGACAACCAGCTCGCGGCCGATACGCGCGACGAGGACGAGTGTCTGTGTCGGCGTTCAGCGGCTTCGCCTGCGGCGACGCGCGCTTCGAGCTAGCAGCCGTCGACGCCGGAAGGCGTGTTCGTGCACCGCGCCCAGTACTCCTCCTGTGCGGCAGCTTCGCCAGCGTTGATCTCCGCGTCCTGCTCCGGAGAGCAGCCGTACCCGATGCACTCGCCGTCCATCCAGGTCTGTTCCGCGAACGCCTCGTGCGCTCGTTCCTTCGCGGCGTTGATGGCAGGACAGTCCTTGTTGACGATGATCCCGTCGACGACGCGGGCGTCGGCTGTGGGCTCGCACGTGTAGCGGGGCTGTGCGGCAGCAGCGGCTTCGGCCGCGACCACATCGTCGACCGCGCCCCGGGCTGCGACGACCACCTCCGCAGCCGTGGAGCTGGCACCAGCGGGCAGCTGCAGCATCGGGACCACGACAGTTGTCGGAGCAGGCAGGGCCTGTTCGACGACGGGCGCGGACTCGGCCTGAGACGCGTAGATCGTGCCTCCTCCGGTAGCCGCCAGGACGACGACGGCAGCGCTGATGAGAACCCGGACGGTGCTGTTCATGACGTGTCCCCGAGCGTGGATGCCGGCGTGGTCACCCGGTGTTTCGTAGTCCAGAGGGAGGTGTTAGCTACCGCCGAGCGGGCTCACCAAAACTGGTGAGGCACTGCTCCTCCAAGCTGACCATGGCGTTGGAAGAACACAACGACGTCGATCATGCCCAGCACCATGGTGGACCGTCCCCGCTCTGGTTGACACCGACGTAGGGGCTGCCGCCGAGCGCAGCGGAAGGACTGTCGTGGCGGCCCGTCGCGCCCAACCTCGCCGACGTCGCCACCCTCGACTCGAACACCGTGCCACCGGTCATCGACCCTGCGCCGCGACAACGGGCAGGGCTGGCGCGATGGCTTCACCGTCCGGCCCATGCCTCGGGTCGGCGAGCCGGCGCAAGTGATTCGATGTGGTCGTAGGACATCGCTGCAGGAGCGCTACCTCCGCCGCGGTAGGCATCGGCCGCTGCCACCGCCTGAGTGATTGCGGTCCGATACAGGAGCGACCCTGTGCTGACGCGTCGGACACCGAGGTTGCGGAGGCGTTGGAAGGGAAGCTCTGCCAGGAGATTGAGCGGCGTGTCGCCGAGGGAAGCGACGAGGTTCTCGATGAGGTGTTCCTCCCGTACACCGGGGACGAATATCCCATCTGCACCGGCATCGGCGTATGCCCTTGATCTGGGAAGAGTCGACTCGGGGTCCAGCTGGAGCCAGTACGTGTCGACACGCGCGTTGACGAACAGCTCCGGAGCAGCGGCCTTGAGCGCTGAGATTCGTTCACATTGTTCGTCGACGGGCTCCAGCCGGTCACCGCGGCCGTCCTCGATGTTGATTCCCGCCACTCCCACCGAGGTCAACTCGGCTGCGAGTTCGGCCGGGTCGAGCCCGAATCCCGCCTCGACGTCCACCGTGACGGGGACCGGCAGACGAACCAGTGAACGGGCCAGCGCGAGGGTCTCGGCGTAGGTCGCGCCGGCCGCATCCGGCAGACCGTGCGACGCGGCCACGCCGAGGCTGGTGGTGCCGATAGCGAGGTATCCCTGTCGAGCAAGCGCTGCGGCCGAAGCGAAGTCCCACGCGTTGGGCAGCAGCAAAGGCTCGTCGGCGTCGTGGAGACCCGTGAAGCGACGGGCGCCGGCGAGAAGCGCTTCGGCGTGCTTCTCGCCCGGGCACGCGTGTCGGCCCGCCCCGAAGGGGGCGTTCTCGAGGCTGACGAGGATCTCTTGTCCCGATGGGGAGATACGACGTGTGGCCGGGACCGGCGGATGGTGGCCGACGATGGCCGATCGCGTCGCTGCGCACCCCTGCACGAGCAGTCCGATCAGCGCCGCCGTCTCCTCGTCCCATCGACCTCCTGCGATCTCGACGAGACGATCGACCGCCGCGTCGGCCTCTGACGTGACCGGATCGTGTGGCTGGTAGCCGGCCGAGACGATCTCGACATCGGTGGCCACGTGGCGTGGCAGACCGAGAGCTGCAGCCAGTGTGGCCACGGGATGGCCCGGTTCCCGGAGTCGTTCGAGCGGGACCGCGTTCAGGAGGCGGACCGCGATCCCTCGTCGTCGCTCGTGGTCGGGGCCCTCGGAGAAGCGGGCGCCGTGGGATCTCAGCCACGCGATGCCCCTCCGCCCAGGTAGGGCCTGTGGGACGACGAACGCTGGATCGTTCAGGATCTCCATCCCGCGAGTATCGAGCCGAGACACTTCGGCCGGCACCGAAGCGGGTCGAAGATCGGCACCGGGGCGTCGCCGATAGTCACGGTGACTCGGCGGCGTGTGCCCCGGGACGATCAGGAAGGGGGCTGAGGAACCGTGTTCCTGCTGGTGGAGACGAGGGGAATCGAACCCCTCACCCCCGCCTTGCAAATATGGAGCAGCGCGCGGGATCACCCGTAACCCAGTGGTCGTGGGCGGTCCGGACCGACTCTGGATGACCGCGCCTGACCGATGCGTGTGGCACGTACGTGGCACGACTGTCTACCTGCCAGGAGCCAACGCCGATGCGACGAGGCTCCGACCGCCGGTCTAATCGAACCTGGATGCGGCCCGGCCGCGTTAACATGACAGCAGAATCGGGAACGGCACGCGTCTGGTGGTTGGGTAGGCGCGTCTTCTTGCTGTGGCCAGGAGACGCCGATGTCCTACCGTGGATTCTTCCGCTCTACCCGCACGAGCTTCTTGCTGTTGGCGTTCATCGGGCGACTGCCCTACGCGATCGTCCCGATCGGGACGATCCTGCTGATCCAGGCGAGCTCAGGCAGCTACACCTTCGCCGGTCTCGCCGCTGGCGCGCAGAGTCTTGCGATCGCGCTCGGCGGTCTCGGCATCGGGACCGTGGCTCGCTGGATACCGCCGCGCCGGATCGGGGCGTGGGCCGCGCTGATCAACGCCACCAGCATTGCGCTGCTGCTGGTGGCCAGCCAAACCGGCGGACCAGCCACCGTCCTGGCCACCGCGGTGCTGGTCGGGTTGATGCAACCCCAGGTCGGCCCCCTCGTCCGTGTGCACTGGTCCGGGTGGCTGCGTGGCGCCGAGCCCCGGCTGTTCGGTACAGCCATGTCCTACGAGTGCGCCGTCGACGAGGCGAGTTTCGTCCTCGGACCGGCATTAGCCGGGGCGCTCTTGCTGCTCCCGACCGCGGCACTGGGGTTCCCGCAGGCCGGGCCGCTAGCAGGCGCAGCGGCGCTACTTGTGATCGCGGCAGCGCCACTGGCCCGTCGCTACACCGACCTGGTCCCCGACGAGACGGCGACGACACGCTCATCGCAGGGGCGGGCGGCTGTGTCGGTGCACTGGCCGTCGCTGCTGACCTTGACCATCGCGATGGTCGGCGTGGGCGCGGTCTTCGGTGCGGTCCAGACCGGTGCGGCCGCCTACGCCGCCGCGACCGGCACCCCGCAGCTGGCCGGCGTGTACTTCGCCGAGCTCGGAATCGGCAGCGCGGTAGCCGGAGCCGCGTGCGCATGGCTGCCGCAACGGTTCGGGCTCACGCTGCGGCGATGGGTCTTCCCCGTCGCTCTCACAGTCGGCATGGGCGTGCTGCTGTGGGGAGCAGCGCACGACCTGCTACCACTGGCCATCGCCGTCGGTGGTCTGACCGTCGGCCCGTACATGGTCACGTTGTACTCGTTGATCGAGGCCCAGACGCCGCTGTCCGCGATGGCCACCGCCATGGCGGTGCTCTGCGCCGGAGGCCCGATCGGAACCGCCGCCGGACAGTTCCTCGCCGGCCTGCTCGTCGACGCCCACGGGCCAACCACCGCGTTCGTCCTCGCCCCGGCGGCCGCCGGGGTCGGGCTCGCGGCTTCGCTGCTCAATGCCATCGTGCGCACCCGCCGCGGCGACAAAGGCGCCCCGGAGTCGACGGCACCGGCGAACACCACCCGGCCGCACCACCACCGGAGACAGCTGATGTGCGCGTTCCGGGAGTCGACGCGACACAGAAAGTGGGGAGAACGGCACGTGAGCATCCGCTGATCGTTGGCGCAGTGAGCCGGGAGGGGTGCGCCGCCACACTGCTGCCGGATGGCGGTGCGTGGCGGCGCGGCCTCTTACTTGGCCTTCGGCTGCAGTTCCGTCGTGACCGAGGAACGGCTGATGACCACGGCACCGACGACCAGCCCGGCGATGGCGAGCACCGCGGCGATCAGGAACGGGTCGCCAGCGTGCACGGCGGGGGCGAACCCGATCCCCACGTAGATCGCGACGCCGCTGGCCCCTCCGAGCTGGTCGGCTGCTCGCTGGACCCCGGAGGCGATCCCGGCGTCCTCGTCGGTCGCTCCGCTGACCGCGATGTACTGCAGCCCCACCAGACCAAAGCCCATCCCGGCGGCGATCAGCAGCATCGCAGGCAGCAGCCACGCCGCTCCGGCACCCAGAGCTGCCACGAGCGCGATCACCGTCATCGCGCCCGCAGCAGAGGCGAGGCCTGCCAGCACGCATGCGCGCGCTCCCCACCTGCCCAGCAGCCGGGGCACGAGAACCGAGGCCGCGATCAGCGCGGCAGCCAACGGCAGCATCGTGAGCCCTGCTCCCAGCGGACCGATCCCGAGACGGTCCTGCAGGTAGAACGTGAACAGCAGGAACGATGTCGACAGCGCCCCGCTGAGCAGCATCGTCGTCAGGTTCGCCCTCACGCGGGCGCGGTTGGCGAAGAAGGCCAGCGGCACCAGCGGGTTCGGAGACCGCGATTCGACCCGCACGAACCCGGCGGCGGCCAACACCGCGCCGGCCAGCGCCACCAGACTCACCCACGGGCTCGTGCCGGGTTCGCCGGCCTCGACCGCGGCGTAGGTGAACAGCAGCGGGCACGCGGTCAGCAGGAGCGCGCCCGGAAGGTCCAGCCGGGCCTGTCCACGAGAAGCGGGACGGTCGGCCTCGACGAGCACGAGCGCAGCCACGATCACGACCAGGATGAACGGCACCGAGATCAGGAAGATCCACCGCCATCCCAGGTGGGCGGTGATGATTCCCGAGAGGGCGAACCCGAGCACCAGACCACAGCTGGCGACCGCGGCCCACACGCTCAGGGCCCGCGACCGGCGTGGTCCCTCGGGGAACATCAGCACGATGGTGGCCATCGCGGCCGGCAGCGCGATGGCCTCGCCAGCCCCCTGGACGAGGCGGGCGACCACCAGGACTGCGAACGAGGGGGCCAGCCCCGCCAGCAGTGATGCTGCGCCGAACAGAGTGGTGCCGACCAGCAGCGTGCGGCGGCGGCCCAGCAGGTCACCGAGGCGGCCGCCGAGCATCAGCAGCCCGCCGCCGGTGATCGTGTAACCGACCACTACCCAGGTCAGCGAGTGGCCATCGACGCCGAGATCCGCGCCGATCGAGGGCAGCGCGATGTTGACCACGGTCACATCGACCGCGATGAAGAACTGCAGCATCGACATCGCGCACAGCACGAGCCATGCGCGCATGGGAGACGGGCTTTGCCCGCCGAAAGAAGAAGTACCTGAAAGCATCGAGTGCTCCGTCGCTCTGAAGAGTTCCTGAGCAGCACAAAGCGCCGCTCCAGACTGATCACGAAGCGGCTGGACGTTCCAGATGGGTGGTGCTGTGAGTTGAACGTCCCGCCGCTAGCGGGACGTCCTGGTCACTGCCGCGCAAGCGGCCGAGCACGACGCGGCTGACATGCTGCTCAGCCTAGCAGCGGCACACCTGCCACCCAGAGGCCCTCAGGAGCGCCAATTCCCGCGACCTCGAAGGAAACCGCGAGGGTCGATGAGCCATAGCCGCGAGCGGCCGTGGAGCACGTTGGGTGGGGAGAGATCGGCGTGGCACAACGTGTCCGGTACGCCGTCGGCGAGCTGGTCGAGTACCGCGATGGCCGCGTGGCGTACAGCCGGGGGGATCGGGGCCTCGATGTAGTGGCTGATCGTCGGCCGGTGGGTGGTGAGGCAGGCGTAGAGCCACGGGACGATGCTGGGGGCTGACGGTGGGCCGGCCTGAGTGGAGAGCGTGCGCAGCATCGTCGTCACTGCGGCGAGGTCCGATGGGCTCGGCTCTTGCTCGGCGAGCGACGCCCCGGGAGCGACAGCATCCGTCGCAGTCCACGTACTGGCCCTGGTGTGCCGTACGAGGTGCACGGGGGGTGCGAGGTCGACGCGTGCGAGCTGGTCGAGTACCGCGGCACGTTGAGCGAACGGGACGGCGGCAAGCTCGACCACCACAGCACCACGAAGTCGCAGGCCAGCGTCCGGTCCGTCGCGCTGCCCACGCTGATCGTGCCCGACCTCCGTGCCCACCTGGCCGGCTACACGGCCCCGGATCCGGACGCCTTTGTGTTCCTCGGCGAGCGGGGCGGCGTGCTGCGACGCACGAACTTCCGCAGGGCGACCACCTGGTACGCGACGGTGAAGCAGGTCGGCCTACCGGAGGGCTTCCACTTCCACGACCTGAGGCACACCGGGAACCAGCTCGCGGCCGAGGCCGGGGCGACGACGAAGGAACTCATGCGGCGGATGGGCCACAGCACGGTCCGTGCCGCGATGCGCTACCAGCACTCGACGGACCGGCGGGACCGCGACATCGCCGCTGAGATGAGCAGGAGGGCGGCCGATGTACGCGGAGAGGAAGAGAGCGGCTGACCGAACGTGTGGCACGTGTGTGGCACGAAAGCCCCGGTCCAGTGTCTGGCCGGGGCTGTTTGCGCTGGTGGAGACGAGGGGAATCGAACCCCTAACCCCCGCCTTGCAAAGGCGGTGCTCTGCCAATTGAGCTACGTCCCCGCGTGGGTCCCGCTCACGGTACCCGGGCCGACGGTTCAGCGGGTGGTGGCCTCATGCCAGAGGTCATCCGAGCCGACACCGCGCAAGCGGGACCAGCCGACGTACGCGGCGCCGGCCACGAGGGCCAGGGCGAGCAGCTTCTTCATCGACGGTCTCCTCAGGGGGACTTCGGAGGGGAGAGTGTGGGCCTAGCTGGATTTGAACCAGCGACCTCATCGTTATCAGCGATGCGCTCTAACCAACTGAGCTATAGGCCCTTGCGACATGGAGAACGGTACCGCACGGGGTCGAGCAGGTTACGAGGGGGTCCTCGACGCCCGGCCCCGTGCGGAGCGGTCCCGAGGGTCCTAGTCACGCTCTGACAGCGTGACCTCCACGCCGCCGACCAGGTCGGCGGCCACGTTGTAGACGAAGGCCACGATCGTCATGGCGACGGCGAACAGCAGGCTGTTGACCGCACCGACGACGGCGGCGAGGCCGAAGACGCGGCCGGCGCTGATGAGCGTCCCGCCCGTGGCCTGCTGGCCCGTGACGAGGTCGGCGTAGGTGCCGTTCAGCCGGTCCCACACACCCATCCCGCCGAGCACGCCGTACAGCACGCCGGCCGCGACCATCCACACCAGCCACAGCACGACCGACAGGGCCAGCGCCATCTTCAGCACCGACCACGGATCGAGACGCTTGAGCTGGAGCAGCGCCTGCCGGGGCGGGCGGTTGCGCACCGCCGCCCGTGGCGTCTCGGCGCCGGTCTCCCGCTGCTCCGGCTCGCGCACCGCGGTCGCTGTGGCACCGCCGGCGGCAGCACCCGCGCCGGGCGCGGTGAGGAACGCGGTCGGTGCCTCGCTCAACAGCGAGTCCGCCACGGTCGGTCGGTCCGCGTCGTGCGCGCCGTCCTGGGCGTCCGGTACCCGGCGCCACGGCGGTGGCGAGGCGCCTGCCGGATCCGCCACCGGCTCCTCCGCGGCGGGTTCGACCGCCCGCGGCGTGGGGCTCGGCGGAACATCCGATGCAGCCGGCGGGGGTGTCGTGTCGGTGGCCTCGTCCGCGTCGGTGGCGACGGTGCGGCCCTCGTCCCGCGACGGGGTGCGGTCGTCGGTGCTCACGAGCTGGAGCTCTCCTCGCTGGTCGTCGCTGAAGGTCCTGCTGCGGACGACCCGTGCCACGGAGGTGCCACGGGCGGCCGGTCACCTCGACCGGCCGCCCGCGACGACCTACGCCTGCTGGCCCGGGTCCTCCTCGGTCTCCTCCGCGTTGCGGGCGACCGCCAGCAGCGTGGAGCTCTCGCCCAGGTTCATCAGGCGGACTCCCTTCGTCTGCCGGCCGGCCTTCCGCACCTCGCGGGCCGAGGTCCGGATGACCCCGCCGGTGGAGGTGATCGCGTACAGCTCGTCGTCGATCCCGACGATGAGTGCACCGACCAGCGTGCCACGGCGACGGTCGTACTGGAGCGTCAACACTCCCTTCCCGCCACGACCCTGGACCGGGTAGTCCTCGATCGGGGTGCGCTTCGCGTAGCCACCGGTCGTCGCGACGAGCAGGTAGGTGTCCGGGCGGATCACGCCGAGGGCGAGGAGCTTGTCGCCGACGTTGAACCGCATCCCCAGCACGCCGGAGGTCGCACGGCCCATCGGCCGCAGCGCGTCGTCGGTGGCGGTGAACCGGATCGACTGCCCCTCGGCCGAGACGAGCAGCAGGTCGTCGTCGCCCGAGCAGAGCACGGCGCCGACCAGCTCGTCGTCGTCGCGCAGGTTGATGCCGATCAGGCCACCGGTGCGGTTGGAGTCGAAGTCGGTCAGCCGGGACTTCTTCACCAGGCCGTTCTTCGTCGCCAGGACGAGATACGGCCGCGCCTGGTAGTCCTTGATCTGCATGACCTGGGCGATCTCCTCGTCCGGCTGCAGTGCCAGGAGGTTCGCCAGGTGCTGCCCGCGCGCCGTCCGGTTCGCCTCGGGCAGCTCGTAGGCCTTGAGCCGGTAGACCCGCCCGCGGTTGGTGAAGAACAGCATCCAGTCGTGCGTGGAGCAGACGAAGAAGTGGTTGACGATGTCGTCCTGCTTCAGCTGCGCGCCCTGCACGCCCTTGCCGCCGCGCTTCTGCGCCCGGTACAGGTCGGTCTTCGTGCGCTTCGCGTAGCCGGTGCGGGTGATCGTCACGACGACGTCCTCGACCGCGATGAGATCCTCGTCGGTGACGTCACCGTCGTAGCCGACGATGCGCGTGCGCCGGTCGTCCCCGTGGGTCTCGATGATCTCGGCGAGCTCGTCACGGACGATCACCCGCTGCCGCTCGGGGCGCGCCAGGATGTCCTCGTAGTCGGCGATCTCGAGCTCGATCTCCGCGAGCTCGTCGACGATCTTCTGGCGCTCCAGGGCGGCGAGCCTGCGCAGCTGCATGTCCAGGATCGCCTGGGCCTGGATGTCGTCGACCTGGAGCAGGTCGATCAGGCCCGCCCGGGCGACGTCGACGGTCGCCGACGCCCGGATCAGCGCGATGACCTCGTCGAGGGCGTCGAGCGCCTTGACCAGGCCACGCAGGATGTGGGCCCGCTCCTCCGCCTTGCGCAGCCGGTAGCGGGTCCGCCGGACGATGACCTCGATCTGGTGCCGCACGTAGTGCCGCACCATCTGGTCGAGCCGCAGCGTGCGCGGCACACCGTCGACGATCGACAGCATGTTCGCGCCGAAGCTGTGCTGCAGCTGCGTGTGCTTGTAGAGGTTGTTCAGCACGACCTTCGCGACCGCGTCCCGCTTGAGCGTGACCACGAGCCGCATGCCGATGCGGTCCGAGGACTCGTCGACGATCTCGGAGATCCCGGCGATCTTGCCGTCGCGCACCATGGCGGCGATCGACTCGATGAGGTTGTCCGGGTTGACCATGTAGGGCAGCTCGGTGACCACCAGGGTGGTCCGGCCCTTCGTGTCCTCCTCGACCTCGACGACGGCACGCATCCGGATCGAGCCGCGCCCGGTGCGGTACGCCGACTCGATGCCGTCCCGCCCGACGATCAGCCCGTGGGTCGGGAAGTCGGGGCCCTTGATGCGCTCCATGAGCGCCTCGAGGAGCTCGTCGTCGGTCGCGTCCGGGTTCTCGAGGTACCACGTGACGCCGGCACCGACCTCGCGCAGGTTGTGCGGCGGGATGTTGGTCGCCATCCCGACCGCGATGCCGGAGCTGCCGTTGATCAGCAGGTTCGGCACCCGGGACGGCAGGACGACCGGCTCCTGGGTCTTGCCGTCGTAGTTGTCGAGGTAGTCGACCGTCTCTTCCTCGATGTCCTGCAGCATCGCCATGGCCAGCGGCGACAACCGGCACTCGGTGTACCTCATGGCGGCGGCCGGGTCGTTGCCGCGCGAGCCGAAGTTGCCCTGCCCCGAGATGAGCGGGTAGCGCATCGACCAGGGCTGGGCCAGGCGCACCAGGGCGTCGTAGATCGCCGAGTCACCGTGCGGGTGGTAGTTACCCATCACGTCACCGACGACGCGGGCGCACTTGACGAAGGAGCGCTCCGGCCGGAAGCCGTTCTCCCCCATCGAGTAGAGGACGCGGCGGTGGACCGGCTTGAGCCCGTCCTCCACCAGCGGCAGGGCGCGCCCGACGATCACGCTCATCGCGTAGTCGATGTAGGAGCGCTGCATCTCCTGCTGGATGTCGACCGGTTCGACCCGGCCACCACCCTCGCCGCCACCGGCCGCGGGAACGGCGGGATCGATCGTGTCCGTCACGAAGTCTCCTCGTGATAGTTCATACGTACGTCTTGATCAGGTGTCCGGATCAGACGTCCAGGAAGCGCACGTCCTTGGCGTTGCGGGTGATGAAGGACCGGCGGGACTCGACGTCCTCGCCCATGAGCACCGAGAAGAGCTCGTCCGCGGTGGCCGCGTCGTCCAGGCTCACCTGCAGCAGAAGCCGGTTGCCGGGGTCCATCGTGGTCTCCCACAGCTCCTTGGCGTCCATCTCGCCGAGACCCTTGTAGCGCTGCACGCCCTGGTCCTTGGGGAGCTTCTTGCCCGCGGCGCGGCCGGCCTCGATCAGGCCGTCCCGCTCCCGGTCGGAGTACGCGTACTCCGGCACGGCGCCGCGGCCGCCCCACTTGAGCTTGTAGAGCGGGGGCTGGGCCAGGAAGACGTGCCCGTTCTCGATCAGCGGGCGCATGAACCGGAAGAGCAGCGTGAGCAGCAGCGTCCGGATGTGCTGGCCGTCGACGTCGGCGTCGGCCATCAGCACCAGCTTGTGGTAGCGCAGCTTCGACAGGTCGAAGTCGTCGTGGATGCCGGTGCCCATCGCCGTGATGATCGACTGGACCTCGGTGTTCTTGAGGACCCGGTCGATCCGCGCCTTCTCGACGTTGATGATCTTGCCGCGGATCGGCAGGATCGCCTGGTGCATCGAGTCGCGGCCGGCCTTCGCCGAGCCACCGGCGGAGTCGCCCTCCACGATGTAGAGCTCGCAGCTCTCCGGGTCCCGTGACCGGCAGTCCGACAGCTTGCCGGGCAGGCCGCCGATGTCCCCGGCGCTCTTGCGCCGGACGAGCTCACGGGCGCGACGCGCGGCCATGCGGGCCTGAGCGGAGGAGACCGCCTTGTTGACGATCGTCTTGGCCTCGGTCGGGTTGCGCTCGAACCAGTCGGCCAGCCACTCGTTCGACACCCGCTGGACGAACGACTTGACCTCGGTGTTGCCCAGCTTGGTCTTGGTCTGGCCCTCGAACTGCGGCTCGGAGATCTTCACCGACACGATCGCGGCGAGCCCCTCGCGGATGTCGTCCCCGGACAGCGCCGGGTCCTTCTCCTTGATGAACTTCTTGTCGCGGGCGTACCGGTTGACCGTCGCGGTCAGGGCGTGCCGGAAGCCCTCCTCGTGGGTCCCGCCCTCGTGCGTGTTGATCGTGTTGGCGAAGGTGTAGACCGACTCGGTGTAGCCGGAGTTCCACTGCATCGCGACCTCGAGCTGGTGGCCGGGGCCCTCGCCGGTGTAGCCGACGATCTTGCGGTGGATCGGGTCCTTCGACTTGTTCAGGTGCGCGACGAAGTCCTCCAGCCCGTTCGGGTAGTGGAAGACGTACTCCTTCGGCTTCGCGACGTAGCCCTCGGCATCCGGCTCGGTGTCGTCCGCGGGGGCGGGCTCGAGCGGGTTGCCGTCCTCGTCGACCGCGTCGGACGCCGGGACGCCCAGCAGGTGCTCCGGCCTGCGCTCGTCGCGCAGGACCATGGTCAGCCCCTTGTTCAGGAACGTCTGCTCCTGGAGCCGGCGACGGATCGTCTCCAGGGTGTAGGCGGTGCTCTCGAAGATCGCCGGGTCGGCCCAGTAGGTGATCGTGGTCCCGGTGTCGGACTTCTTCGTGGTGCCGGCCTCGATCAGCTCGCCCGGCTTGGCGTACTCGTAGCGCTGCTTCCAGATCACGCCGTTCACCCGGACCTCGACCTCGAGTGCCGTCGACAGCGCGTTCACGACCGAGACACCGACGCCGTGCAGACCGCCGGAGACCGCGTAGGACTTGTCGTCGAACTTGCCACCGGCGTGCAGGCTGGTGAGGACGACCTCGATGGTCGGCTTCTTCTCCACCGGGTGCATCTCGACCGGGATGCCACGACCGTCGTCCTCCACGCGGACGCCGCCGTCGGCCTGCAGGGTCACGACGACCTTCGTGGCGTGACCGGCCATCGCCTCGTCGACCGAGTTGTCCACCACCTCCCAGATCAGGTGGTGCAGGCCCCGTTCACCGGTGGAACCGATGTACATGCCGGGCCGCTTGCGGACCGCCTCAAGCCCCTTGAGGACCGTGATGGACGACGCGCCGTAGGCGTTCTTCGCTGCCTTGTCCTGAGCCACGAGTAGCTGGTTCTCCTCGCCACGTGAACCGGCCACGGGCACCACGTCTCTGCGACGCGGACGACCATGGAACAGGTTCCACCGGACCGGGCGCTCTGGTCATGTCAGGGGAGCCACCCGGGAACACCCTTCCGATTCTACCCGCCGGGGCCGACAGAAACGTGGCCAGGACCCGCCCAGAACCGTCACAGACGGGCGAACGGCGTCCGGCGCGAGATCGGATGTGCCCGGGCGGGGCCGAACGGTGCGGCGGCCGTGTCATCTCGCGCTCACCGGCAGCGAGAGCGTCGCGGCCCGCGGAGAGTGGTTCACACCCGATCCGGGCGCTACCGGAGCGGTACGGCGCCGTGATGCGCTCGTTGCGCTTCCGACGTCGCGTGACCACGTCCGTCCGGGCGAACGCGATACCTGCTCACCCGGTCAGCCGTAGGTGTCGCGGGGTCCGCGCCCGCGGACGTGGCGCGGACCGTGCCGCCAGCTCGGGCCACTGGGCCCGACCACCCGGATCCGGCGCACGACGTCCGGCCCGACGGCGTCGGCCAGCCGGGTCAGCAGCTGACGCTGCAGGGTGCGGAGCTGGGAGGCCCAGGCGGTCGACTCGGCCTGCAGGGTCAGTTCGCCGTCGCGCAGCGAGACCGGGGTGCAGTGGTCGGCGACATCGGGCCCGACGAGCTGCGGCCAGCGGCCGAGGACGGTGGCGTCGGTCAGCCGCGACGACCAGCCGCGGTCCATCGACACCCGGGAGACCACCCGGCCGAACGGCTGCGGATCCCGCTGGTCCGGCCCGGCACCGGACCAGCGCCGGCGCCGGCCCTTGCCGGAGACCACCCGCAGGGTCGGACGAGCCTCCTCGGCCCGCTCGTCGGCCTTGCGGGCGGACACCTCGCGGGCGGCGCGCAACGCGTCCCGGGCGAGATCGGCGCCGCGCAGCCCGGCCCGTTCGCCGGCGAGCAGATCGCCCTGCTCCCCCGGGACTCCACCGCCCGTGACCGGTTCGTGACCGGCCCCCGCGGGGTCTCCATCCCCAGGGCGGGCGCCGTCCGGATCCGGGCGGCGGGCCCCTGTCCGGCGGTTACCGGTTCCGCGGCGACGGCCGTCCCCCGATGTTCCCGAGTTATCCACAGTATCCACAGCCTTGTCCCCAGATCGCCGTGACGTCGTCGAAACCTGCTCCGGCCCGCTCCGGTGCCACCGTCATCACGGCTCCGCCACCGGCGCGGCACCGGGCCGGACGACCTTCTGGTCCCCCACCGCGAACCGGACCCCGTCCAGCTCGGGCGGCACGTCCTCGCCGACCGCGGCGGTCACCAACACCTGCTCGGCCCCGGAGACCAGCTCGGCCAGCGCACGCCGACGGTCCGAGTCCAGCTCGGCGAACACGTCGTCGAGCACGAGGACCGGCTCGACGTCGTCGGCGTGCAGCAGCCGGTAGGAGGCCAGCCGCAGCGCCAGGGCGAACGCCCATGACTCGCCGTGGCTGGCGTACCCCTTCGCCGGGCCCTCGCCGAGCGCGAGCTCCAGCTCGTCGCGGTGCGGACCGACCAGACACACCCCGCGTTCGATCTCCTGCTTCCGGACCTCGGCGAGCCGCTCCAGCAACAGCGCCTCCAGGTCACCGGCCGACGACGGCAGCTCGGCCACCCCGTCCGTCCCCAGGCTCGAGCGGTAGTCCAGGCCGATCGGGTCGGACGAGGGCGCGATCCGGGCGAACGCGTCCTGCGCGTACGGCGCGAGCGCGACGACGAGCTCGCGCCGCCCCGCGAGCAGTGCCGCCCCGGTGCGGGCGAGGTGCCCGTCCCAGACCTCCAGGGTCGCGAGGTCGTCCGGGAGGTCCGGGTCGGCCGGCGCCGGACGGGACCGGCCGCGCGGGCCTCGCAACGCGGGCTTCGCCGTCTTGAGCAACGCGGACCGCTGGCGGAGCACCTTGTCGTAGTCCGAGCGCACCCCGGCGTACCGGGGGAACCGGGCGACGAGCAGCTCGTCGAGGAACCGGCGGCGTTCCGAGGGGTCGCCGCGCACCAGGGCCAGGTCCTCGGGGGCGAACAGCACGCTGCGCAGGATCCCCAGCACGTCCCGTGGGCGCGACACCGGCGACCGGTTCACCCGCGCCCGGTTCTGCTTCCCCGAGTTGATCTCCAGTTCGACGCCGAGCTTCCGGCCGTGGTGGTGCACCTCGCCGCGGAGCAGGGCCTGCTCCGCTCCTCGCCGGATCAGCGGCACGTCCGAGGAGACCCGGTGCGAGCCGAGACTGGCGAGGTAACCGATCCCCTCGACCAGGTTGGTCTTGCCGACGCCGTTAGCCCCGACCAGCACGGTGACGCCGGGCTCGAGCTCCAGCTCGGCCTCCGGCCAGGACCGGAAGTCGGTGACCGAGAACCGCCTGAGGTACACCGCGTGGTCAGCCTCCCGCCCCGGTCGATCCGCTGCCCGACGTGGGCCCTGCCTTGTCACCGGGGACACCGGACGGCCCGGAACTCTTCACCGCGTGCCCGCCGAACTGCTGGCGCAGCGCGGCGACCGCCTTCATCGCCGGGGACTGGTCCTGCCGGGAGGAGAACCGAGCGAACAGCGCCGCGGAGATCACCGGGAGCGGCACGGCGTGTGCGATGGCCTCCTCGATCGTCCAGCGGCCCTCGCCGGAGTCGTCGACCCACCCCTCGAGATCCGCGAGCTCCGGGTCCTGCTTCAAGGCGTCGACCAGCAGGTCGAGCAGCCAGGACCGGACGACGGTGCCGCGCGACCAGGCCTGGACCACACCGGGCACGTCCGTGATCAGCTCACTGGCCTGCATGAGTTCGAAGCCCTCGGCGTAGGCCTGCATCAGGCCGTACTCGATGCCGTTGTGGACCATCTTCGCGAAGTGGCCTGCCCCGACCGGGCCGGCATGCGCGAAGCCCTCCTCGCGCAGCCCCTCCGGCCGGAGCGCGTCGAAGATCGGCATGGCGTGCTCGATGTGCTCGGGCTCGCCACCCGCCATGAGTCCGTAGCCGTTGTCGCGGCCCCAGATCCCGCCGGAGACACCGCAGTCGACGTAGCCGATCCCGTGTGCGTCGAGCAGCGCGGCGTTGGGCCGGTCGTCGGTGTAGCGGGAGTTGCCGCCCTCGATCACCAGGTCGCCGGCGGAGAGCGTGGTGGCCAGGGTGGCGATCGTGTTCCGGGTCGGCTCGCCGGACGGCACCATCACCCACACCGAACGCGGCGCGTCGAGCGCCGCGGCGAGCTCATCCAGCGACGCGACATCGCTGACGTCGGGCCGGGGGTCGTAACCGACCACCTCGTGCCCGGCGGCACGCAGCCGCTCCCGCATGTTGCCGCCCATGCGACCCAGACCGATCAGACCGACCTGCACTCGGATGCCCCCTTTGTGTCACGCGCCGCAGGCCCCGCGCTCCGCGGGACACGGCGGCCCTCGTCGATCACGCCGGGGACGAGTCTTCCCCTCCGGCACCGGACCCGCCCGGCGGGGCCGGGTCGCCTCAGCCGGGCAGCCGGACCGGCATCAGCAGGTGCAGGTAGCCGGCCTGCTCCGGGGACGGGGCCTCCCCGGCGTCGTCGGTGGCGGGCTTGGGTACGGGCCGGACCAGCGCGGGCCGGTTCGGCGTGGTGAAGGTCAGCTGGGTCCGGTCGGTGTGCAGTGCGCCGAGCGCGTCGAGCAGGTAGCCCGGGTTGAACGCGATCGTCAGCGGGTTGCCGTCCAGCGCGCAGGGCAGCTCCTCCTCGGCCGACCCGACGTCGTCGCCGCCCGCTGCCAGGCGCAGACCGTCCTCGCCGAACTCCATCCGGATCTGGGCGACCCGGTCCGCGACCAGCGACACGCGCTTGATCGCCTCGACCAGCATCGCGACGTCCAGCTCGGCGGCGGTCGTGTGCTCGGACGGGATCAGCTGACGGAACCGCGGGAACTCGGCGTCGAGCAGTCGGCTGGTCGAGCGGCGACCGCCCCCGGTCAGGCCGAGCATGCCGTCGCCCGCGGACAGCGCGATCTCGACGGTGCCGGAGCCGGCGAGGGTCTTGGCCACCTCGGCGAGAGTCTTCGCCGGGATGAGCACCGCGGTCGAGATCGAGGTGTCCTCCGGGGACCACTCGAGCTCGCGGACCGCCAGCCGGAACCGGTCGGTCGCGGCGAGGGTCAGCTGGGATCCCTCGATCTCCAGCCGGACACCGGTCAGCATCGGCAGCGTGTCGTCCCGGCCGGAGGCGACGGCCACCTGTGCGACGGCGGCGGCGAGCGCGTCGGCCGCGACCGAGCCGGCCCGTTGCGGCATCTCGGGCAGCTGCGGGTAGTCCTCCACCGGCATGATCGGCAGGCTGAACTTGCTGTTGCCGCAGTTGATCGTCGCTCGGGAACCGTCGACCACCAGGTCGACCGGCTTCGACGGCAGCGCCCGGGTGATGTCGGCGAGCAACCGGCCCGAGACGAGCGCCCGGCCGGGTTCGCCGACGGTCGCGTCGAGCTCGACGCGGGCCGAGGTCTCGTAGTCGAAACCGGAGACGGTGAGCTTCTCGCCGGCATCGCCGTCGGACTGGATCAACACCCCGCCGAGGACGGGCACCGGCGGGCGGGCCGGGAGGCTGCGCGCCACCCAGGCAGCCGCGTCCGCGAGGACGTCGCGTTCGACCCGGAACTTCATCAAGAACCTTCCCCGGTAGCGCCTCGACCACGGCCGTAAGGCCGGGACGTGACGGGACGGCGGTGCTGGGCGGACCGGACTCCTCCCCCCGACGGTGGCGGGATCGGAACCCGGGGTTCGCCGGGACGCTCACGGTAGAGCCTCGCCCCGACAGTTTCCACGCCCACCCCGGGCGGTCGGCGGTCCGGTCCGGCGACACGGCGTGCCCGGATCGTGGGCTCGTCCGTGTCCCCTCCACACGCTTGTTCTCAAGAAGGAAAGAGAGAGAGGGAAAACCCGTAGTAGTAGTAAGTGCTGTGCACAGTGTGGATGGACGGCGTCCTCGCTGGTCAGCAGGCCGCGTCGACTGGGGATGGGGCGGTGGGGGCGTCGGTTGACAGGTCCCGGCTCCGGTGGACAGCTGACGTCCACCCCCATCCGTCCCCCGTTCATCCCGAGTTCACCACAGGGTTGTCCCCAGATTCGGGGTCCTCCGTCCACCGGCCCAGCGCGATCCATCCACAGAGTTGTCCCCAGATGTGGGTGGAAAAGTGGTGGATCGTGGACGCAGGGTGAGGGAGGTCGCTCCGCGACTCGCGCGCCGTCGTACCGGGAAGAACCCACATACGCCTCATCCGTCACCATCTGGTCGACGCAGGGTGACGAGTCGGCGGCCGGAGAGGACCACCCCGCCGGGTGACGAAGCGCCGAACGCCCGATACCGGACGCCGAACGGGCGCGTCGGGAACGACACGCAGGCGGCGCCACGCCGGACCCGATCGGTATCGCCGGTGCCGCCGCCCGGCCCGGGACCGTCGCTGCGCCGGCCCGCCGACGGCGGTACCGATCACCCCGGCCCGGTCCGGAACGCGCGGGAACGCGGATCTGGGCGCGGTTGACCGTGTGGGTGCGTCGGAATCGGTACCGGTGCGAGCCGTGACCGGGCGGATCACGGGTCTGCGGGGCCGCCCGGGCTGTGGAGAACGACGACGGAGCGGTGGATCAGTGCCGGGCGCGCAGCTTGATCCGCGCGGTCAGCTCCTGCACCTGCTCGAAGGTCTTCCGCCGGAGCGAGATCTCGTTGCGGATCTTCTTGTCGGCGTGCATGACCGTCGTGTGGTCCCGCCCGCCGAACGTCTGACCGATCCGGGGCAGCGACAGGTCGGTCAGCTCGCGGCACAGGTACATCGCGATCTGCCGGGCCTGGGCGAGCGCCTTGGTCTTGCCGGGGCCCGAGAGCTCGTCGAGGGTGACGCCGAAGAACTCGGCGGTGACCGCCATGATCGTCGGCGCGGTGATCTCCGAGGCCGCCGAGTCGGGGATGAGGTCGCGCAGCACGATCTCGGCGAGCTGGGTGTCGACCGCCTGCCGGTTCAGCGACGCGAACGCCGTGACCCGGATCAGCGCGCCCTCGAGCTCGCGGATGTTGCGTTCGATCCGCTCCGCGATGAACTCCAGGACCTCACCGGGGACGGCGAGCCGGTCCTGCGCGGCCTTCTTCCGGAGGATCGCGATCCGGGTCTCCAGCTCGGGCGGCTGGATGTCGGTGATCAGTCCCCACTCGAACCGGGTGCGCATCCGGTCCTCGAGCGTCTCGAGGCGCTTGGGCGGCCGGTCGGAGGAGACGACGATCTGCTTGTTCGCGTTGTGGAGGGTGTTGAAGGTGTGGAAGAACTCCTCCTGCGTCCCCTCCTTCCCCTCCAGGAACTGGATGTCGTCGACCAGCAGCACGTCGACGTCGCGGTAGCGCCGCTGGAAGGCGACCTTGCGGTCGTCGCGCAGCGAGTTGATGAAGTCGTTCGTGAACTCCTCGGTGCTGACGTAGCGCACCCGCATACCGGGGAACAGCCGCTGGGCGTAGTGCCCGACCGCGTGCAGCAGGTGGGTCTTGCCCAGCCCGGACTCGCCCCAGATGAACAGCGGGTTGTACGCCCGCGCCGGCGCCTCGGAGACGGCGACCGCGGCGGCGTGGCTGAACCGGTTCGAGGCACCGATGACGAAGGTGTCGAACGTGTAGCGCTCGTTGAGGCGGGTCTGCGAGCGCGGCGCGACCGGGTCACCGGCCTGCGGCGCGGTGTAGGCAGGCCAGGCGGTACCGCCGTTGTCCCGGGACGGGGGCTCCGCCGACGCGGACGGCGCGGGTGCCCAGCCCCCGGTCGACGACGGCGCCGGGTCGGCCGGGTAGGCACGGTCCCGCTCGCCGCGCGCCGGTGCGTCGTCGGGGGCCTCGTCGTGCGGGGTGGCGTCCGCGGGCCCCGCTCCCGATCGCCCGCCGTCCGCGCGGGGGGCGACGTCCGCGGCAGCACCGGATCCCTCGACCGCCACGGAGCCGCCGGCCGGGCGGTCGGTGTCGCGGGCGTTGCCGGTGTCCCGGGCGCTGTCCCCGGCGGAGGCCGTGCGTGGCAGGCCGTACCCGGGCGGGTCGGGCACCTCGGTCCCGCCGGAGGCGGCCGAGGCGTCGACGACGACGGCGAGGTTGACCGCGACACCGAGGTGGCGGCCCAGCGCGTCGCTGATCGGCCGGCGCAGGATGCGCTCGATGGCGTCCTTGGCGAACTCGCTCGGAGCCGCCAGTAGCGCGGTGCCGTCGAGCAGGCCGAGCGGGCGGGTGAGGCGGAGGAACGCGCGTTGCTGGGGGGACAGGGCGGGAGTGCCCGACTCCGCCGAGGAGCCCGACAGGTCGGCGATGACCCGGTTCCAGACCGCGCCGAGATCGCCCGGCTGGTCGGTCATCGCTGGTTCCCCCTACTGTTCGGCCGCCGTACGCGGCTGCTCCTTCCGGAGCACGCCACCGTTCTCCGGACGGACGCGTCCGCTACTACCAGGAGTCGAAGTATCCCCAGAGTTGTCCACACTTGTGCGTAAAGGTACGCAGCAGTCCCCACCCGGGCCTCAGTGGGGCTCCGGGTGGTCTCGTGTGCGGGAATCTCGGTCCTGGTGCGGACGGTCGTCACGACCCGCCGGTGAGAGGCGGGATCGGCGACGCTAGCAGCCTTCCCCGAGACGGCCGTCCGGCGGGGAGACGGGACGAGCCGGGGGCGGTTTGACCCCCTGAAAACGCGCTGCGTACCCTTGACCACCGGACACTGGTCGGGAGGGGCGTGTCGCGCCCGTCCGTCACGGCTTCGGCGCTCGCACGTGGGAGCCGGTGCGGCGGCCGGTGACCCACGAACCCGTGCCAGTGAAGTAGAGACCTCGGCGTCGCAGGGCGCCTGCGAGCAGCCGACCAGGAGTGCCCACCGTGAGCAAGCGTACTTTCCAGCCGAACAACCGCCGCCGGGCCAAGGTGCACGGCTTCCGGCTGCGCATGCGCACCCGCGCCGGCCGCGCGATCCTCGCCGCGCGCCGCCGCAAGGGGCGCAACGCCGTCTCGGCCTGACCGGCCGGCGCCCCAATCGGCCCGCGCCGTGCTGCCGGCACACGCCCGGCTCACCCGCCGGCCCGAGTTCGCCTCGACGATCCGGCGTGGACGCCGCGCCGGCCGGTCGCGGCTGGTGGTGCATCTCGACCTGACCCGCCCCGGCGGTGTGCCTGAGCACGCCTCGCCGAGGGCGGGTTTCGTCGTGAGCAAGGCAGTCGGCAACGCGGTCGTCCGGCACCGTGTCAGCCGGCGCCTGCGGCATCTGGTGGCCGGACGGCTGGACACACTCCCGCCCGGAGCCGCCCTGGTCGTCCGGGCGCTGTCCCCGGCGGGTGACGCCTCGTCCGCCGAGCTCGGTGCGGACCTGGACTCGGCGCTGCGGGCGGCCCGCCGCCCCCGTCGGCCGAGACCCGCGCAGGACGGCCCGCGATGAGCCGCCCGAGGACGCCCGTCGTCGAGGAGGACCCGGTGAGCGAGAAACCCACACTCGGTGCCCGGGCCGCGGTGGCCGCCGTCCGCTGGTACCAGGTCTGGATCTCCCCGAACCTGATGCCGAGCTGCCGCTTCGCGCCGAGCTGCAGTGCCTACGCCGTCGAGGCCCTCACCGTCCACGGCGCGATCCGTGGCCTCGGCCTCACCGCGTGGCGGCTCCTGCGCTGCGCACCGTGGCACCCTGGCGGATGGGATCCGGTACCGCCGCGGCGCAGACCGAGACGTCGCGGCTCCGAGCCCACCGGAACGGGCCCGGAGCCGACGTCCACCGACCCGTCCCGAACCGAAGGCCTCTAGAGCGGCGCGGACCGCCGGACAGCGGACCGACCCGAGACCCCGAGGAGCAACACACCCGTGCTGGACTTCATCTACTACCCCGTCAGCTTCATCATGTGGGTCTGGCACAAGGTGTTCGGCTTCGTGCTGGGCGAGGACAGCGGTATCGCCTGGGCACTGTCGGTGGTCTTCCTGGTCTTCACCCTGCGGCTGATCCTCTACAAGCCGTTCGTCAGCCAGGTCCGCTCCATGCGCAAGATGCAGGAGATGGCGCCGGAGATGCAGAAGCTCCGGAAGAAGTACGCCAACGACCGGCAGAAGCTCGCCACGGAGATGCAGAAGCTCCAGCAGCAGAACGGCGCCAACCCGATCATGGGCTGCCTGCCGATCCTGGTGCAGATCCCGGTCTTCATCGGCCTGTTCCACGTGTTGCGCGAGTTCAAGCCCGGCAAGACCGAGAACTACTTCTTCGACGCCGCCGAGAACGCCTCGTTCGTCGAGTCCAGCTTCTTCGGCTCCAAGCTCGGCGCTGCGATCTGGCCGCTGCAGAACACGTCGTCGGTCGCGGAGGTCGGCGGGAACCTGGTCTCCCAGTGGATCGTGATGATCCCGCTGATGATCATGGCCGGTGTCTTCACGCACATCACCGCGCGGCACTCGGTGGCTCGCCAGCAGGCCCAGATCGCGGCCGGCACCGTCGCGGCGAACCCGCAGGCCGAGATCATGCAGAAGCTGATGCTCTACGTGTTCCCGATCGGTGTCGTGGTCGGTGCGCCGTTCCTGCCGCTGGCGGTCCTCTTCTACTGGGTCGCGAACAACCTGTGGACCCTCGGCCAGCAGTGGGTCGTCTACAAGCGGATCGACGCCGAGGAGGCGGAGAAGGAGGAGAAGGCCGTCGAGTCGGCCAAGGCCCTCGCACCGCGCCCCGGCCAGAAGCCGGTCCGCAAGGACGGCAAGGGTTCCACGAAGGACGTCCGCGACATCGCCGACGAGCCGCTGGACGACGACGAGGCCGCGACGGGCACCGACGGGGCGTCGGCCGAGACCACCGGCTCCCCCGGCACGAGCACCGCCAACGGCGTGAGCGCGGACGGTTCGACCCAGAACGGTTCGACCCAGAACGGTTCGACCGAGAACGGTTCGTCCAAGAACGGCTCGAAGCCGAACGGCTCGAAGGCCAACGGTTCGGCCCAGAACGGTTCGACGAAGGGCAGCTCCGCCAAGAACGGTGCGAAGAAGCCGGGTGCCAAGCCGGTGCAGCACCGCCAGGGAGCCAAGTCCAAGCGCGGCAAGCGCCGCTGATCTCGACCCGCGCGCCACGACGGCCCCGGCGGCCCCCCGACCGCCGCGCGGGCCCGGCGCTGCGAACCCGCGTACCGCAAGCGAGAGGAGAGCACGTGCCCACCACAGCGAAGGACCCTGCCGATGGTGCAGAGGTGCAGGACAAGGCGTCCGGTGAGGACCTGCTGATCCAGGAGGGCGACGTCGCCGGCGACTACCTGGAGCGCCTGCTCGACATCCTGGACTACGACGGCGACATCGACCTCGACGTCGAGGGCGGTCGCGCCATCGTCAGTATCGAGGGCGCCGAAGGCGACGCCGACCTGCAGAAGCTGGTGGGTGAGAAGGGCGCGGTCCTGGAGAGTCTGCAGGAGCTCGCCCGGCTCACCGTCCAGCAGCAGCTCGGGAGTCGCAGCCGGCTGATGCTGGACGTCGCCGGTTGGCGCCAGCAGCGCCGGGACGAGCTGACCGAGATCGGCCTGGACACGGCCAACGAGGTCAAGTCGTCCGGCGAGTCCGTCCGGCTCCGTCCGATGACCCCGTTCGAGCGCAAGGTCGTCCACGATGCCGTCGCGACGGTGAAGGGCGTCACCAGCGAGAGCGAGGGTGAGGAGCCGCGCCGCCAGGTCGTCGTGCACAAGAAGTGAGTGCCGAGGGGACCGCGGACGCCGCGGGCACGGACGCCCGGCGGGGGGACCCGCCTCCGGAGGTCGCCGCGACGGTGTTCGGTGAACGGGTCGGCCTGGCCGCCCGCTATGTCGAGCACCTGGCGACCTCCGGGATCGAGCGCGGGCTGATCGGGCCGCGGGAGCACGAGCGTCTGTGGGACCGGCACGTCCTCAACTCCGCGGTGCTCGCCGAGCTGGTACCGCCCGCCGCGAAGGTCGTCGACGTCGGCTCCGGAGCGGGCCTGCCCGGGATACCGTTGGCGCTGGCCCGCCCGGACCTGCGGATCGTGTTGATCGAGCCGTTGGCCCGGCGGGTGGACTGGCTGGACGAGGTGATCTCCGACCTGGGACTCGACATCGCCGTCGAGCGGGGGCGCGCCGAGGAGCCCGCGGTTCTGCGACGATGGGAGGGCGCCGACGTGGTCACCGCGCGGGCCGTCGGGCCGCTCGCCCGGCTGGCGGGCCTCTGCCTGCCTCTGCTGCGGCCGGGTGGTGCGATGCTGGTGCTCAAGGGGGCCTCCGCCCCGGACGAGATCGCGCGCGATGCGACCGCGGTCCGGGCACTGGGTGGCGGCACCGCCAGGATCCACGAGGTCGGTGCAGGCGTCGTCGATCCCCTGACCACGGTGGTCGAGATTCCACGCATCGGCGCGCCCCGCCCCAAGCGCAGGAAGGAACGGCGATGATGAGCTGGACACCGTCCTCGGCTGTTCCACGTGAAACGTCGGCACGGGATTCGAGGGAGAGAGGGCCGCGCGTGAGTCTCGGTTGGACCCCCATCGCAGACGAGGCCGAGAGGGCCGCCCGCGTCCTGCACCCCGACGACCACGGCATGCCGCGGCCGGCCGAACGACGTGTCATGGGCGTCGCCAACCAGAAGGGTGGCGTCGGGAAGACCACCAGCACCGTCAACCTGGCGGCGGCGCTCGCGATGCACGGGATCCGGGTGCTCGTCGTCGACCTCGACCCGCAGGGCAACGCCAGCACCGCGCTCGGTGTCGAACACCGGACCGGGACGCCGTCGGTGTACGAGGTCATGCTCGGCGAGATCGCGCTCCGTGAGGCGGTCGTCGCCAGCTCGGCGTCGCCCAATCTGCTCTGCCTTCCGGCCACGATCGACCTCGCGGGCGCGGAGATCGAGCTGGTGAGCATGGTGGCTCGCGAGTCGCGGCTCGCCCAGGCGCTGCACGACGAGGCGCTGGCCGAGCTGGACATCGACTACGTCCTGATCGACTGCCCGCCCTCGCTCGGACTGCTCACGGTGAACGCCCTGGTGGCGGCGTCCGAGGTGCTGATCCCGATCCAGTGCGAGTACTACGCGCTGGAGGGTCTGGGGCAGCTGCTGTCCAACATCGACCTGGTCCGGTCGCACCTGAACACGTCGCTGCACGTGTCGACGATCCTGTTGACCATGTACGACGGCCGGACCAAGCTGGCCGACCAGGTCACCTCCGAGGTGCGTCAGCACTTCGGCCCGACGGCGCTGCGGACCGTCATCCCGCGCAGCGTGAAGGTCTCCGAGGCGCCCGGCTACAGCCAGACGGTGCTCGCCTACGACCCCGGCTCGCGCGGCGCGACGAGCTACGTCGACGCGGCCCGGGAGATCGCCGAGCACGGCGCCACCGGTGCATACCGTCCGAACGGTCGTTGACACACATGGCAGAGGTCCTCTGATGGTAGAGCGCAAGGGCGGCCTCGGCCGTGGCCTGGCCGCGCTGATCCCCACCGGTCCGGCCGAGACCGGCTCGCAGCCCACGGGTCCCGGTGCCCCGTTGCACCGACCGGCTCCGGCGGTACAACGTGACGACGCCGAGTCCGACACCTCCGTGGTCGACGGCGGTGCCGAGTACCGCGAGATCCCGCTGGACCGGATCGTCCCCAACCCGAAGCAGCCGCGGAGTCAGTTCGACGACGAGCAGCTCGGCGAGCTCGAGCACTCGATCCGCGAGTTCGGGCTGCTGCAGCCGATCGTCGTCCGGCGGGCCGGCCACAGCTACGAGCTGATCATGGGCGAGCGCCGGTGGCGCGCCGCCCAGCGGGCCGGTCTGGAGACACTGCCGGCGATCGTCCGGCACACCGCGGACGACGTCATGCTCCGCGACGCGCTGCTGGAGAACATCCACCGGGTTCAGCTCAACCCGCTGGAGGAGGCGGCCGCCTACGAGCAGCTGCTCGCCGAGTTCGGCGTGACGCACTCCGAGCTCGCCGATCGTCTGGGGCGGAGCCGTCCCGTCGTCACGAACATGATCCGGCTGTTGAAGCTGCCGGTGACCGTCCAGCGGCGCGTCGCCGCGGGCGTCCTCTCCGCCGGGCATGCCCGGGCACTGCTCGGCCTGGAGGACGCCGGGCAGCAGGAGGACCTCGCCACCCGCATCATCGCGGAGGGCATGTCGGTGCGTGCCACCGAGGAGGCGGTCGTCCTCGCCCGCCAGGACGGGCCGCCCGGTGAGCGTCGCGCCCGCCGGCGGGCCGAGCCGCGGCCGGAGTTCACCGAGATGGCCGACCGGCTCTCCGACACCTTCGACACCCGGGTGAAGGTGGAGATGGGACAGCGGAAGGGCCGGATCGTCGTCGAGTTCGGTTCGGTCGAGGATCTGGACCGGATCACCGGGATGATGGGCCTCCGCGAGCAGGGCTGAGCGCGTGGCCACAACTCCCCTCCCCCGCCGATGTCTGCGCGTGCGGACCGGCTTCGGGTGCGACGTCCCTCGATCCCGGCGAGATGATCCCGTCGGGAGCGGCGATCTCAGGGCGCTCTTGTTCGTCCGCTGACGGCTTTGATCACTGACTCCCGGGTCATCCGGCCGCGACGGGCTTTGTGGCGCTCTCCGGTCGAATGAGGGCTATTTCCGAGGGATTGCGCTGTGCAGGGTTCCGTGGGTCGGCTAAATCTATTGCAGAGTGAAACAATGGGCTTCTGCGAGCGGCCGGAAGCTTCACCGACGCGCGAACAGGGTCCGGCGCCACGCACAGGGACGGCTTCGAGGGGATGGCCGGCGCCCTGCCTCAGATCAGGCCCGAGCCGCGGGCTCGTGACGGCTACCGACGCCACCGTGACGCCACGTTGCTTCCGGCGGCGAGGTCATCGGTAACGCGAACGTCGGGACAGAGCTGCCGGTCCCCCATGTCCCGGTCGCGCGTCGGGCCGCCCTGCGTCGGGCCGCCCTGCGTCGGGCCGCGCTGCCTCGGGCCGACCGCGCCTCGGGTCGGCCGCGCGACGGGCGGTGTGGGTCGGGACATCGCTGTACCGACGACCGGACCGTGGTTGCGTCGGCGAAGCAAAGCAACGCCCCCGTCGGTCGGCCTGTGGTCCGAGAGGCGGTCGCGGCGCTGGAGGCCGCTCGGTCGACGGGCGCGGAGTTGGTCGGAAGCTCGGATGCGCGTCCGGTGAGTCGCGGGGGGTGATGGGGAATCCAGGTTGCACGTCCGGCGGGTCGGGGGGGGGTCGTCGGAGGATCGGTGCGCGTTCGGTGGGTCGCGGCGGTGGACAGGAGGCCGCGTGCACAACCGACGAACGTCGCCTGGGGGCTCGGGTGCGCGTTCCGCGGAACGCAGGTCGGTCAGGAGTCTGGGTAGGTCGTCGCGGTGGGGCGGATCGGTCGAGGCTCGGTGTGCGTTCCGCGGAACGCGGTCGTCCGGCCGTCTTGGGGCTCGTACCCCGGAATGCGGGTCGAGGATGGTGGGCCCCTGCGGTACTCGTGTCGGCAGGCGCCGGTGTGCGTTCCGCGGAACGCGAACTGGCCCGGGGTCTTGAGTGCGTTTCGCGGAACGCCAGCCGGCCCGGGATCTGAGTGCGTTCCGCGGAACGCGGGTCGGTCGTGCGTAGGGGTGCGATCGCCGAGGTGTGCGGTGGGGGTCAGGGTGCGGTGCGTACGTTCCGCGGAACGCGGCCGACCGCCTCGGGTGCGTCTCGTGACGCGTAGGTGAGGCAGGAATCCGTGGCGGGTCCCCGTCGTATCGACGTGGTGTCGCCGCACCGGCAATCGCGTTCCGCGGAACGTCCGCTCGTTCTGCGGGCGCTTCGACCGGGCAGCTCCCGTTGGAGATTCCGCCCCAGGGGTCGGTTGAAGAGGCCGTCGTGCCCACGTGAACGGGGCCGGTCTCGGGAGTCGGTCGTGCGGCAGGTGACGTTCGGGCCGCTGGTCGCCGACGCCGAGTCGCCCGACACGTACACGGTCCGAACGTCCGATGAACCGCGTGAGCGTCGGATGTAGCCGTACCGGCCGGGGTCGCGTCGTGTTTCACGTGGAACCGTGCGGGCCCGGAACCGCATCGTGTTTCACGTGGAACGGGATGGGTCCGGGGCGCGCGTCGTGTTTCACGTGGAACCGCGCCGGGAGGTGGCGAGCCTCCTTCGGCACGCGCGCCTCCCCCGCACTCTCGTGGTCGACATCGGTACTCCGCGCCGTAGTGCTCGGCCAGAGGAACGTCGTGAAGGGGCGACACCGGCACAGCGACGGGCGCCCGCAGAGGGGACGGCGCGACGGGCGCCCGTGAGTTCGCGGTGCTGCTGTGCGACGCGCTCGGCGCCGCCACCGTCGCCGACACGTCACCGGGCCGGCGAGGTCACCGGCGGGGCAGGCCAGTGGTTGACAGTCACGGCCGCCATCACGGTCACGGTCGCCTTCCTTGCCACAGTCGCCCTCCCCGCCACAGCCGCACCCACGCGACGGAGACAACACCGCATCGATCGCGCCGGGCACGAGATCGGGACCGGCATCGGACCGGTCCACGGAACCGGGCCGGTCCGTCGTCGACGTGCTCGGGCTCGGCTCGCACGTCGGCTCGGTCCTTCGCGCGGCAGCGGTCGTACTCACTCGGGTCGACCGCTCCGAGGCTTTCGCTGTGCATGGCGACCGGCTCGTGGTGCTCGGGCTGCCGATCGATACCACCAGGCAGGAGTATCGCCCGCTCCTGGCGGCACCGTCGTCGCGAAGATCGAGCACACCGCACAGATCGGTCGTTCTCAGTGCTCCAGCGTCAGCGCCTCCCCCGGGGGAATCGGAGCGCGCCGGCGGACTCCGGTGTTCGCCGGCACGGTGCCTGCCAGATCTGGTGTACCGGGCCGGTAGGCGCACGGCGGGGCGATGTCTGCCTGCCGGGCTCCGTCCCGCACGAACCAGGGCGAGGTCGTCCTGGGCGGCGTCTGCGGCCCGTCGGGTCGAGCGTCGCCGGTGGCGAGGGCGCTCCCGGGACGCCGGGGTGGTGCTGGTGGGTGCGGTCGCGTTCCTGGCCGCGCGCGGTGACCCGGCCGTCGGACCGGCACCGACCGGGACGAGGTGCGTTCGGCTCCGTACGGACCTCGCGCTGCCGAGGTGCTGGACGGTCCCGAACCACGTCGTGCCGGAGTCGATGTGCTTGTTTCACGTGGAACACGAGCCACGGCCACGGCCCCACCACCGTTTGCCAGTTGCACCGGGGTGAGCTCGACGGACGCCGTGCGGTTCGCCAGGTCGCCGATGTCGGTCCTCAGCCGGTCGGCGATCATTGGCGAGTCGGGCTGCCGCCCCACCACCGGGTGCTGGGCGTCGCCGATCCCACCGCCCAGGCCCGCGCCGCGGTCGATGCTGGGGAACAGGTTGCCGCCCGACGGGTTCACGCCGGAGGACCCCGAAGACCCCGAGGACCGCAGAGACCGCACGAGGGGCACACCAGGGGTGTCCGAGCATGATCGGACTGCGCTGGTGTGCCCCTCACCCCGGCCAGCGGGCCCTCGATCCCGGCGTCGAGCACGCCGGCCTGCCGGCCCATCTCGTGGGGATGAGCAGGGAAGGCGGGGAGCCAGAGGTGCTGCACGACCTGTACTCGGTCGTCGTCGCTCTCGGACCGGAACCAGTCATGGTTCGAGGACTCGCCCCGGCGCAGCAGCGCCGCGAGGCGGACACCTGCGGCCGGCTCACGGACGGGCGCCCGGTGGTGCGGGTCCGCGTTCCCCGACCGGTCGGTGGCCTGCGGGGGCTGCTCGACGAGTTCCTGAGCCCGCGTGCCGACGGTCTCCGAGCCGGAGCCGACCGGAGCCGACCCGAGCCCGACCCGACCCGGCGCCGGCGGCGGTCGGTGCGGGTGTCGCAGGGTGCCGGCGGTACTGCGTCCGCGCACGGTCGAACAGCCCCGGATGCAGTCCCTGAACGACGCAGTACAGGCACTGGGCACGCATCGCAGCGATACGGCGTAGGTCTCCCCCGCGGAGCGGAATCGCGCCCCCAGGAAATGCGCCGCGGTCGCGCCGGTGCCCGGTGCCCGGTGGCCGGTGGCCGGTGGCCGGTGCCCTTGTCGACCCGCGAGGCCGGGACTGGCAGGCGGCACGACCGCCGGCACGATCCACCTCTGGGGCTCGTCGGTGGCCTCGTTCATCGGGAGGCACGCGTCGACGTCCCGGAGGCCGACGCCTTGAGTGCGGCTTGCGCGGCGCGTGGCCCGGCCGCGGCACCCCAGCCGCTGCACGGGGATCGCCTGCCTTCAGCGAGCTCCCGACGCGGGGAGCTCTGGCCGACCCTGACCCCGACCCCGGCTGCGCCACGTCTCGCTTGAGCCGGTGGAGCGGGATCTCGCTTGCGTCGATCCCGAAGTCGTGGGCGGCCTACGCGGATTCAGCCGGCCACGAGGTCGACGGAGAACCACTCGCCCTGTGCGGCCGCGCTGCTGGTCGCATGCCTCGCGAATGTCCAGCAACAGCTACAGCAGCAGTGTCAGTAGCAGCAGCTCGGCGACGGTGTGCTGCCGATGCCACAGCACTGGCGGCGGTCCGATCTGTGCGGCGGCTTGCCGGACGCTCGATGTTTCACGTGGAACCACCCGTCGCGCGGTTCCACGTGAAACACGTCAGTTGTGCCGGGTGGCAGCTCGCTCGACGAGCGCCTGATAGACCGTCGCGAGGTCCGAACCGTCGGCGGCGACCGCGGTCGGCAGCAGCGAGGTGTCGGTCAAACCGGGAGACACGTTCATCTCGAGCACGTGTACCTCTCCGGACGGGCCCACGATCGCGTCCACCCGGGAGATGTCCCGCATGCCGAGCAGCCGGTGCGCGGTGAGTGCCGTGTCCGCCAGCGTCGTCAGGACGTCCTCCGGAAGCCGGGCCGGACAGTGGAACGTCGCCGCACCCGGGGTGTAGCGGGAGGTGTAGTCGTAGAACCCGGACGGCACCTCGACCTCGACCGGCGGCAGCACGCGCGGCTCGTCGCCGTCGTGCACCACGGACACGGCGACCTCGGTGCCCGCGACGAAACGTTCGACGAGCACCGTGTCGGCGTAGGCGAAGCAGCTCACCATCGCGGCCGGCAGCTCCTCGGCGCTGCGCACCACCTGAACACCCAGCGCGGACCCGCCCTGGTCCGGCTTCAGCACCAGCGGCAGTCCGAGCCGTTCGACGATCGCGTTCAGCACGCCCTGCGCGCCCAGCTCGCGGAACGTCGAGTGCGGCAGTGCGACCCACTCCGGCGTCGACAGACCTGCCCGGGCGAGCTCGGCCTTCACGCTCGGCTTGTCCCACGCTCGCCGGCAGGCGCCGGAGGGAGTCCCGACGAAGGGAATGCCGAGCAGCTCCAGCACCTGCTGGACGGCGCCGTTCTCCCCTTCCCCACCGTGCAGCGCCACGGCGACGACGTCCGGCCGGTCCTTGTCGAGTCGCTCGAGCAGAGCGCTGTCCACGTCCCACTCCCGTACGTCGACACCGTTCGCGCGCAGCGCGCCGGCCAGGCGTCGCCCGGATCGCAGGGATACCTCACGCTCGTGGGACAGGCCTCCGGCCAGCACGGCCACCGTTCGATCGCTCACCCGGGCATTCTGCGCCATGCCCCCACGACGCCGAACGCCCCGGGCCGTACGGCCCGGGGCGTTTCACGTGAAACCGACGCGCTCAGGTGGTGTCCGGGGACGGGGTCTGCGGCCCGCGGTTCAGCTCGGTCCGGGCCGAGGAGCCGAACGTCCGGACGACGTCGAGCTCCGCCTCCAGCACCGCTGCCAGCCGCCGGACACCCTCGGTGATCCGCTCCGGCGTCGGGTAGCAGAAGGACAGCCGGAGCTGCCGGCTACCGAACCCGTCGGCGTAGAAGCCGGTCCCGGACGCATACGCCACCCGCGCGGTCACCGCGCGCGGCAGCATCGCCTTGGTGTCGACGCCTTCCGGCACCGTCAGCCAGACGAAGAACCCCCCGGCCGGCACGTTCCAGCTGCAGCCCTCGGGCAGGTACGTCTCCAGCGCGGCGAGCATCGCGTCCCGCCGCTCCCGGTAGTTCTCGCTGAACGTCTTGATCTGGCTGCGCCAGTCGTGGTGCGACAGGTACCGCGACACCAGCATCTGGGTGAACGACGGCGGGCACAGCGTCGCGGACTCCGCGGCCAGGACGAGCCGGTCCCGCACCAGCGGCGGCACCAGCGCCCAGCCCACCCGCAGTCCCGAGGCGAAGGTCTTGGAGAACGACCCGAGGTAGATGACGTCCGCGTCGTAGGACCGCAACGCCGGGTGCGTCTCCCCCGTGAAGCCGAGCATCCCGTACGGGTTGTCCTCGATGACCATGACGCCGTAGCGGCGGCAGAGCTCGAGGATCCGCGGGCGGCGCTCGTGCGCCAGCGTCACGCCGGCCGGGTTGTGGAAGTTCGGGATCGTGTAGAGGAACTTCGGCGTGATCCCCCGGCGAGCCAGCGACTCCAGGGCCTCGTGCAGCAACTCGGGCACGAGCCCCTGCTCGTCCATCGCGACGTGCACGACCCGGGCTTGGTAGGCGGCGAAGCTGCCCAGCGCGCCGACGTACGACGGGCCCTCGGCCAGCACGACATCACCCGGATCGACGAAGATGCGGGTGAGCAGGTCGAGAGCCATCTGCGATCCGACGGTCACGACGACGTCGTTCGCGTCCCCCTCGACGCCCTCCTCCCGCATGACCTCGCAGATCTGCTCGCGCAACCGCGGGACGCCCTGGGCCGAGCCGTACTGCAGGGCCGTCATCCCGTCGACGTCGACGAGATCGGCGACCTCGGCGGCGAGCGCCTGCAGCGGCAGGGCGGCCAGGTTGGGCATCCCACCGGCCAGCGAGACGACCTCCGGCCGGCTCGCGACGGCGAACAGCGCCCGGATCTCCGACGCCGTCATCCCGGCGGTGCGGGTGGCGAACCGCTCGGTCGGCGCCAGGTGCACGGGGGCGGACGACCCGGGGGCGGCGACCCGCTGGTCCTCCCCTGCCGCCGCTGCCCCCGCCGCGGCCGCGGTGCGGCGGGCGTCGGGCTGCTGCGGGCGATCGGGCGAGGCCATCGGGGTGCTCCCCTTCGACGAGGTGAAATGGTCGCCCGAGTGTAACCGCGACGGGTGATCGGCCTGCCCTTCGTCGTGACGAACGTACCGGTGAGCCGTCCCGGGGTGACGCGAATGCGGAAATCCGCCTACGCTCGGGCGAGGCGGAGCGAGGTCATGCCGGGCCGTTCCGCCGGTGCCGGGTGCGATCACGACCGTCGATCGCAGCCGGGTCCGGCCGTTCCGCGTACCTGCGCGTCTCCCGCGCCACGACGACAGCCGGAGGTCGGAGTACGTGTCCTGGCATGTGGCCGCGCTCAATCTCGACAATCTGGGCGATCTACCCAAGCGGTGTCGCAACTGCGTCTACTGGGAGCTCTCCCCGAAGCCGGCCGAACAGGCCGAGAGCTACGGCACCACCGACCTGGAGAAGGAGGCCTGGCTGTCGGAGATCCTCCTCGAGTGGGGCTCCTGCGGCCGGATCGTCTACGTCGGCGGTGCGCCCGCCGGGTACGTCCTGTTCGCGCCGCCGGCGTCGGTCCCCCGGGCCACGGAGATGCCGACCGGGCCGGCCAGCGCGGACGCCGTCCTCCTGACCACGATGCAGGTGCTGCCGGAGTTCGCCGGTGAGGGCCTCGGCCGGGCGCTCGCCCAGGCCGTCGTGAAGGAACTGACCCGGCGCGGCGTGCGGGCCGTCGAGGCATTCGGTGACGCCCGGCCGGGGACCGAGGCCGACTGCGTCGTCCCGGCCGACTTCCTCCGCTCGGTCGGTTTCAAGACCGTCCGGCCACACCACCGGTGGCCGCGGCTGCGGATGGAGCTGCGGTCCGGTCTGGAGTGGAAGTCCGGCGTCGAGGCCGCACTCGAACAGCTGTTCAACACGATGACGATCCCGATGCAGACACCTACCCCGGTCGGCGCCCCGGCTCCCGCCCGGGCCGGTCGGTGCCAGGTGTCGTCCCTGCCCGCACCGGGCGGCAGCGGCGATCCTGGGGCGCCCGGAGCGGCTCGCTGAGCGGATGTCCGGCACGGCCGCGGGTGCCGGGGCCGGGAAGCCGGAACGGCCGTCAGACGGCCTGGCTGCGGTCCCTGCCGTACTCGCGGGCCAGAACGTCGTTGAACGTGAAGGTGCCGGTGGGCTGGTCGTCCTGCCCGAGCAGATAGAGCCGCTTCACGGCGACCAGGATGCCCTCGGCGACGATGTCCCGGAACCCGGGGTCGAGCAGCTTGCGCCGGTCCCCGAGGTGGGTCAGGTACCCGGTCTCGACCCGGACGGTCGGCATCCGGGTACGGCGCACCAGTTCCCAGGTGCAGGTCTGGCTGCGGCAGTCCAGCATCGACGTCCGGGTGAGCAGTTCCCGCTGGATCAGCCCGGCGAGCGCCTCGCCCACGTTGGACGTGGTCCCCGAGCCGTTGCCGAAGTAGTAGGTGGCCAGTCCCTGCGCGTGCGGGCTGAAGCTGGCGTCGGTGTGCAGCGAGACGACCAGATCGGCACCGACGTCGTTCGCGAACTGGGCGCGCTCGGTGTCCGGTGGGTTGCCGTTCTCCGGGCGGGAGAGCAGCGCCTCCATGCCGGTGGCGGACATCCGCCCGACCAGGCGGCGGGCCAGGTCCCACATCAGGTCGGCCTCGGTGACGCCGGCGACCTCGACGCCGCGGTCCGTGCCGCCGTGCCCGGGGTCGATGACGATCCGTTTGCCCCGCATCCGCGGGCCGGCCCGGCGGAGCCGCTCCTGCTCGCGCAGCAGGTGCGGGCGGCCGCCGGTGACCTTGCGGCCGAGCTGGCGCAGCGCACGCAGCGTCTCGGGCCCGCACACGCCGTCCGGGGTCATGCCGTAGTCGCGCTGGAAGCGGATCAGTGCCTGCTCGGTCTGCTGGTCGAACTGCCCGCTCGGGCGACCCGAGTTGTAGCCCAGCTCGAGCAGCCGCTCCTGCAGCATGGCCACGTCGTCACCGGTGGTCGGGACGGAGAGGGTGAAGGACAGCATCCGGTCACCCAGCGACCATCCCGCTTCCCGCAGGGCGCGTGCGGTGTCCGTCCCGATGATGCCGTCGGTGATGAGCCCGCGGCCCTGCTGGAACACGCGGACGGCCTGGTCCACCTCGTCGTCGAACGCGTGCCCGTCCGGGGAGCCCGGCGGCAGGTTCGGCAGCAGACCGAGCTGCCGCAGCGTCGCTCGGATCTCGCGTACGGCAGGACCGGAGTCCCCGCGCCGGAGCAGCTGCATGCACCCCTCGCTCGCAGTCGACAGGCGCCGCAGGACGCCTGTGATCGGTCGGTTCCACTCGGTGAACCCTCGGGCCATTGTGCCCTGCCCCTCCCTCGGAGGAGCGCAGCGGGGCGAACACGCGCGTGTCCCGGTTGTGATCAACCGGGACACGCAGCGTGACCTCAGTGCGCTAGGAGCGCACGAGCGATATTCAGATGTGGTCGGCGAGATCCGCGAGCAGCGCGGCCTTCGGCTTGGCGCCGACGATCTGCTTCACCGGCTTGCCGCCGCTGAACAGGATCATGGTCGGGACCGACATGACCTGGTAGTCGCGGGCGACCTCGGGGTTCGCGTCGATGTCGAGCTTGGCGACGGTGAGCTTGTCGGGGTTCTCGCCGGCGATCTCGTCGAGCACCGGGGCGACCATCTTGCACGGGCCGCACCAGGTGGCCCAGAAGTCGACCAGGACGGCCTTCTCGCTCTTCAGCACGTCCTGGTCGAACGAGCCGGTGGTGACGTCGATGGTGTTGGCCATGGAGCTTCTCCTTCGGTCCTGGATCCGGTGGTCTCGGTGCGTGCGCGTCAGTGCGCGGTCTCGGCGACCTCGGCGGCGGGGCCGTCCCCGTAGCCGCCGCCCGCCAGCTCGGGGGTGACCGGGCGACCGGCGAGCCAGCGCTCGGCGTCGATCGCGGCCGAGCAGCCGGAGCCGGCGGCGGTGACCGCCTGGCGGTAGGTGTGGTCGACGAGGTCGCCGCAGGCGAACACGCCAGGGAGATCGGTGTAGGTGCTGCGGTCGGCGACCTTCACGTACCCCTCGTCGTCCAGCTCGACCTGGCCGCGGACCAGCTCGCTGCGCGGGTCGTGACCGATGGCGACGAACATCCCGGTGATGTCGAGGGTGTCGGCCTCGCCGGTCACCGTGTCGCGCACCTGCAGCTGCTTGACCGAGCCCTCGCCGGTCACCTCGGTGACCTCGGCGTTGGTCCGCCAGCGCATCTTCGGGTCGTTCTGCGCCCGCTCCAGCATGATCTTCGAGGCCCGGAACTCGTCGCGGCGGTGGATGACCGTGACGGTCTCGGCGAACCGGGTGAGGAAGGTGGCCTCCTCCATCGCCGAGTCTCCGCCGCCGATCACCGCGATGTTCTGGTCCCGGAAGAAGAACCCGTCACAGGTGGCGCACGAGCTGACGCCGCGGCCGAGAAGCTCCTGCTCGCCCGGGACGTGCAGGTACCGCGGCGCGGCACCCATCGCGAGGATCACCGCGCGGGCGCGGAAGGTCTCCCGCCCGACCCGGACCTCCTTGATCTCGCCGTCGAGACGGACCTCGTCGACGTCCTGTGGACGCAGGTCGGCGCCGAAACGCTTGGCCTGCCCACGCATCTGCTCCATGAGCTCGGGGCCCATGATGCCGTCGGTGAAGCCCGGGTAGTTCTCGACGTCGGTCGTGGTCATCAGGGCGCCGCCGAACTGGCTGCCCTCGAACACGAGCGGGGCGAGCTGGGCCCGCGCGGCGTACACCGCGGCGGTGTAGCCGGCCGGCCCGGACCCGATGATGATCAGGTTGTGCACCGTGTCGTCGGTGGTCACCGGTACCGATCCCTCCTGGTGCGACCCCTTGGCGGGTGCGCGATGACGGTGCCTGCGGATCCGGCCGGGCCGGCCGTGATCCGCGTCGTGGCTGCCGTATGTCTGGAACGCGATCCTAGACAGGGGCATTCCCCGTCCGTCCCTGCGCCGAACGCGCGGTACGTCACGAGCCGTCCTGCCCGGTCAGGGGACGACGGCGTCGGCGAGGAGCCGGGCGGTCCCCGGCCCGCAGTCCGGCGGGACGACGACGAGGCGGTAGCGCCCCGCCTGCGGTGTCCCGAGGACGAGCAGGACGCCCGGCTCCCCCGCCACCGGGTACGGGCGGGACGCGAGGAGTGGGGCCGCCGGGTCGGTGGCGCCGGCGACGGTGAGGCACGACCGCACCCAGCCGGGATCGACCGCCGGGCCCGCCGGGGCGTCCGCGTCGGCCGCCGCACGCAGGAGCTCCTCCGGGCTCGCGCCGGCGACCCGGACCGGCCCGGGGTGCGCGGGGCGGAGCACCGCCACGGCGCCGAGCGCGCCGACCACGGCCGCCGCCGCGAGGACGACGCCGGCCCGGCGGACCCGCAGACCGCGTCGTCCGGGTCGGGCCGGCCCGACCGTGGAGTCGTCGAGTTCAGCGGCGATCCGGGCACGGATGCGGGTGGCGACCTCGTCGGGCATCGGCACCGGATGCAACGCCGCCGCGACCGCGTCGCGGGCGCACCGTTCGGCCTCCGACAGACTGCGGCCAGAATTCATGTCGGCTGGCCGCGAATCGTTGCCTGGTAAGCAATCGGCTGGTGGAACGCCTAATTCGTCGGAGTGACCGGAATGCGGTCCGGAACTAATGTCGGTATTACGAGAATCGGGATCTCCGGTGGTCATCGGCCCTCCTCCCGCAGGTGACCCAACGCCCGGGCCAGTCGCAGACGTCCGCGGGCGCACCGGCTCTTCACCGTCCCGGCCGGCACGCCGACGATGTCCGCGACCTCCGACACGGAGTAGCCGAGCCCGTCCACCAGCACCACCGCCACCCGCTGCTCGACGGGCAGCACGGCGAGCGCGTCGTCGACCGCGAGCCGGGTCACCAGCCGCCCGGCCGGGTCGGCGGCGACCGCCGGGGCGAGCGAGCGGGTGTGGCTGCGCCGGCGTCCGGCGGCCCGGATCCGGTCCACACACCCGTTGACGATGATCCGGTGCAGCCACGTCCCGGCGGTGGCGTCGCCGCGGAAGCCGGGCGAGCGCAGCGCGGCCAGGAACGCCTCCTGCACGGCGTCCTCGGCCTCCGCGGCGTCGCCCAGCATGCGCAGCGCCACCGACCAGAGCCGGTCGGCGTGGCGCCGGAAGACCTCGTCCAGGTCGGGTGCGCCGGGCACCGGTATCCGGTCGAGGGCGGTCACCGGCGCACGGTAGGCAGCCGGCGCGGCCGGTCACGGGGGTTCCGGCCGGAGCCGGTCGCGATCGCGAACCGCTACTGGACGGCCCGTTCGAACGAGATCTCACCGATCGCGCTCTGGTTGTTCGCGCCCAGGGTGGTGATCCAGAGCAGGATGTTCCCGGTCGGCCGTGCCCCGTCCAGCGGGACGACGGTCTCCCCGGCCCCCAGGGTGGCCGTGCTGATCGTGTCGGTCTGCGCGAGGGACGCATCGGCGGACGGCGCCGAGCGGATCTCGACGACGGTGCCGGGGGTGGCCGAGTCGATGGTCAGCCGGGTGATCGGCTGGGGGGAGTCGAACGACGCCATGACCCCGATGCCCGGCTTGAGCGCGGGGAACGGCTCGAAGTACCGGCTGGTCGACCACGACGTGGCCGGGTCGCCGTCCACGGCCTGGTCGACGGCGGCGGCGTTGTCGCCGTCGCCCGCCGGGTCGAAGACCTGCACCGACACGGCCTGTACCGGGGACGCCGCGACGGCCGGCCCGGCCGGGCCCTGCGGCCCCGCGGGGACGGACGCGGCGGGCGGCAGGACCACCGGAGGCTCTCCCGAACCGCCGAACAACGCGCCCACCTGGACGCCGAGGTACCCGAGCACGATCAGCACGCCGACCGCGAGCACCGAGAGCCCCATCCGCAGGTTGCGGCGGCGCTGCGGGTCGTTGCGGGTGTCGGGCAGCCGGTCGGAGTCCTGCCAGACGTCGTCCGGGTCGGACGGGGCGCCGTCGTGCACCGGCGGGAAGAACGCCTGATCGGCGTCCTCGGCGACGATGTCGCCCAGCATCCGGTGCAACGCGGCGGCGGTGTGCACCCGGCCCAGGCCCTCTCCGGCCTGCCCCAGCGCCCCCATGCACAGCGTGTCCAGCTCCACCGGCACCCCGGGACGCAGCTGGGACGGCGCGCGCAGCCGCCCGGCAGGTGTCCGGTCGGCCGCGACCAGCCCGGCGCGGGCGGCGTCGGCGACGGACAGCGGCCAGCGGCGGGTCAGCAGGCCGTACAGGAGCCCGCCGAGCCCCCGGACGTCGTCCGCCGCGGACACCGACGGGCGGGGCAGCAGGAAGGCGAGCATCGCGCGACCGTCCGGGGTGATCCGGACCCGCTGCGGGTGGTCGCACCCGAGCACGAGGCCGTGCTGGTGTGCCGCGGTCGTGGCGGCGGCGAGGCTCTCGACGGCCTTGGCCGCGCGTTGCGCGCGCACCGGCCCCTCGGCGACGGTCTCGGCCAGCGAGCGGCCGGGCACCCACTCGGCGACGGCCGCGCCCAGCACGTCGGCGGGCAGGCCGTGCGTGCCGGCGGACAGCACGTCGAGCAGCCGGGCGCTGCCGGCGTGTTCGAAGCAGCCGGACCGGAGCGCGCGGACGATCATCTCGCCGGCCCGGGCGGTGCCCTCGGGATCGTCCGAACGGTCGTCGGCGGGCAGGCGGCGGAGCAGGGTGACGCCGACCGAACGGCGCAGCATCGTGTCCTCCGCCCGCCAGAACTCCGCGCCCGCCGCGGGATCGGAGCCGATCCGCTGGCGCAGCACGTAACGGTCGGTCAGGTTGGAACCCGCGGCGGTGCCCAGTGCGTCCCGCGCGGTGGTGAGCCGTTCGGTGGGGCGGCTCTGGGCCGGGACCTTCGAGGTCGCCTGCTCGTCCACCGGCCCGGGTTGTTCGGGGCGCCCGGGGGACGGCACGGGTGAGATCGACGACGTGGCGGGACCGGCCGGGTCGAGCGAGGGATGGCGCCCGGTCGCCTCCGGCGTCTCCGGCCGGGAGTCGGGGCGGTCGTCGGTCCGGGCAGCGCGCTCGTGGGTCTGCCCGCTCAACGGCCTCGCCCTCCCCCTGGCGCCTGGTGTCACGTCGACGGTCAGCCTACGTCACCGGGTCCGATCCGGACGAGCCGAGAACGGCACCCGGTATCCCGTCAGCAATGTCATCGTCGGCTGTCGCCGAATGGTTCGTCGGTCCGCCTCGGGATTCGCCCAGCGGTCTTATTTTTGCGATGAGCGGTAATTCCATGTCGGTTGTCGGTTAGCGATGTTCTGTCGCACGGCGTTCAACCCGCGGTGGGCGGACCCGGGGACCGCGCCGGGACACCGCTGTCCGGGTGGGACGTGTCGGGAGGTGCCCCGGAGTCACCCGTGGAACGGATCCGGCGGACGATCCGGCGCGCCACGAGCACCACGAGCACCGCGCCGGCGCCGGCGGTGAGCCACACGGTGACCGTCCCGTAGACCGTCGACCGGACCCGCAGCCGGGTGTCCGGGCCGAGCTCGGCGCCGTCCGGCGTGCGCAGCCCGGCGTCGACGCTGAACTGGCCGGAGCGGGTGACCTGTGCGCTCACCCGCACCTGGACGCGGCCCAGCGGCGGCACCGCCTGTACCGGGATCGGGGCGACCCGCAGGCCGGTGGTGCTGGACAGCACCACCCGGACGTTCATCGTCACCGGGAGGCCGTTGGCCACCGAGACGAGCAGCGGGGCGTCGCTGGTCCCCAGCGAGTAGGGGCTCGGCGGCTCCACCACCCGCACCGAGCCGCGGATCTGCTCGATCCGGTCGGTGACGATGCCGGCCTCCTGCCGCGACCGGGCCGGGTCGCCGCGCCACCACGACGACGCGGCCCGCAACGTCGCGCGGACCAGCGGGTCGAACACCTCGGCGGGGTCGGCGCCGACACCCGTGCGGGCTTCGGCGGCGCCGCGCAGACCCTCGATCGACCGGACCTGCTCGGCGATCGTGTCCACCACCGGGCCCGGGATCTCCGCCGAACCGGCCTGCGGCGGGTAGAACAGCCGGGTCGTGTCCCCGCCCGGGTCCGGCTCGGTGGCGAGGCCGGGCAGGCCGACCGGGACGAGCCCGCCGTCCTCGATGAGCGCGGACATCGCCGAGAGCACGCCTGCCGCGGCCTCCCCGTCCGCCGCCCACCGGTGCCCGGGTGCGACGAGCAGCGGCCCGGCTCCCTCGTCGGAGCCCGCCCGGAACGCGAGCGCTCCGGCGAGGTCCTGGCCGCCCGGATCGCCACCGGCCGGGCCGGTCGCGGCCTCGGTCAGCAGCGGGTCGCTGAGGACGGCGCGGCCGGGATCGGACCCGCCGCCCAGCCGGACGACACCCGAGGTCCGTGGGCTGCTGACCCCGTCCGAGGACAGCACGAACCGGGTGTCGCCGCCGAGTGCGGCCAGGGTCGGCTCGTCGATCACCCCGTCGGTGGGCCAGACGACGTCGTCGAGCACCGTGGTGCCGAGCTCGGCGGCGAGCGCGTCACGGCCCTGCGCGAGCGTCGTGCGTGCGAGGTCCGCCTCGCCGCCACGGACCAGGGCGACGAGGTCGGCGTCGGACGGCGGCAGCGCCAGCACACAGGTGCCACGGGCCGCCGACTGCAGCTCGGTCAGCCACTCCGCCGCCGCCTGTGCGCCCCGGCCGGGCGCGGTCGATCCGTCGGAGCCGGTGACGACCTCGTAGCCGCCGCGCATCGCGGCAGCCGTCGCGACCAGTTCGGGATCGATCGCCAGGCAGAGCGCGCCACGGGCCGGCGACCCGGGCGGGGCACCGGTGGACAGCGCCTCCACCAGCCCACGGAGCCTGCCGCCGGTGGCGAAGGAGGTCGCGAGCCCGTCGTCGGTGAGCACCGGGGTCTGGCCGGGGACCGGCGGGATCCGGCGCGGCGCGGCGGTGATCGGATAGAGCATCGTCACCGGGGTCGCGGCGGGCGGCTGTGCGGGCGGGCTGCCGGGGAGCGAGGACACCGGCAGCGTGGTGTGGATCCCGGCGAGGCGCGACGGGCTGCCGTCCACGCTCCCGTTGAGGTTCACCAGCAGCGGGTAGGTGCCCGGCCCGGGCAGGGCCAGCGACGTGTCCGGCGAACCGGTCAGCGGCACCGTGTACCGGAACGGCACCGACTCCTCCGGAGCGAGCGGGCCGAGCTCGGCGAACGGCGGGACGGCGTCGTCGGCGGAGGCCTCCCCGCCCCACGCGCTGCGCAACGCCGATTCGTCGGCGACGGCCGTGCCGCGCTGCACCCGCAGCGAGAGGCCCTCGACCGGGCCCGGGCCGGTGTTGACGACCGACCCGGTGAGGACGAGCTCGGGCGGCCCCGCGGCGGTGACCACCCGGGGTGACATCGTGGCGATGTCCAGCCGGACCGGGGCCGGCGGCGGTTCCTGGGCGGCGGCGGGTGCCGGGGCGAGCGCGGGAGCGAGCGTCCCCATCAGGGCGACGAGCACGATCGCGACCAGGGCCGCGACCCGGCTCACGCCGTCTCCTCCAGCAGGTTCGCCGCATGCCGGATCAGCCGGCGTTCGTCGGCGTAGGCGAGCCGGCCCTCCAGTGCGTCCAGGGGCACCCAGGCCACCTCGGAGACCTCGATGTCCTCGTCGGACAGCTCGCCGCCGAGCGCACGCATGAGGTAGTGGTGCACGGTCTTGTGCACGCGACGGTCCTCGGCGACGAACCAGAAGTCGATGGTGCCCAGGGGTGCCAGCACCTCACCGATGATGCCGGTCTCCTCCTCGACCTCGCGCACCGCCGCCTGCTCGGCGGTCTCGCCTGCCTCGATGTGGCCCTTCGGCAACGACCACAGCAGGCGTCCCCGACGGTCGAGGCGGCCGATGAGTGCGGCCGCGCCGGTCACCGGATGGACGACGAGGCCACCGGCGGACGTCTCGTCCACCGTGCGCAGCCGCCGGCGGCGCCGGTCAGGGGGTCGCCCGGCGCGCCCTCCGTGCCCCGCGCCTCGACCGGCGGACGAGCGGCCGCGGGAGGTGGACATGTGGCGATGGTAACGAGGAGGCGGCCACTCGGGCGGTCGACGAGCCGTCCGCGACCGGTTCGTCACCTGTGCGGCCGGGCGTGATCAGGCCGGGCGCGGTGCCCGACCGGTGTACCCCCGGGACCCGCCCGGGCGCGTTGCCTACACTGGCCGGTCGTGTCCTCGCCGTCCGTGACCTCCCGTACGACCCTGCGCCCGAGCCCGCCGGCCGAGCGCCCGGCCGAAGCCGGACCGCGCCCGGACGAGCTGCAGCGCTCCCAGGAGAAGGCCGTGGTCCAGATGCTCGACGTCCCGCCCGTCGCCGACGGGCTGGCCGCCCGGTTCGCCGAGCACGGTCACCGGCTCTACCTGGTCGGCGGCAGCGTGCGCGACGCGCTGCTGCGCGGCACCGGCGCAGCCCGGCGCGACCCCGGTGATCTCGACTTCACCACCGACGCCCGCCCGGAGGCGATCCTGGAGATCGCGCACGGCTGGGCCGACGCGGTCTGGGACACCGGCATCGCCTTCGGCACGGTCGGGATGCGGCGGGGCGAGTACATCCTCGAGGTGACCACGTTCCGCGCCGACTCCTACGACGGCGCGTCCCGCAACCCGGCGGTCCGCTTCGGTGACACGGTCGAGGGTGACCTGGTCCGCCGGGACTTCACGGTGAACGCGATGGCCGTCGAGCTCACCGGTCCCGAGCGCCGGTTCGTGGACCCGCACGGCGGGTTCGCCGCGCTCGCCCAGGGCGTGCTCGACACCCCGGACGTGCCGGAGCGCTCGTTCGCCGACGATCCGCTGCGGATGCTGCGTGCTGCCCGGTTCGTCTCCCAGCTCGGGTTCACCCCGGCCGAGCGGGTGACGACCGCGATGAGCGAGATGGCAGGCGAGCTGGCCCGGATCACCGCGGAGCGGGTGCAGGCCGAGTTCTCGAAGCTGATCATCGGCACCCATCCGCGCCGCGGCGTCGAGCTGCTCTGTGACACCGGGCTGGCAGAGCACGTCGTGCCCGAGGTCCCGGCCATGCAGCTGGAGACCGACGAGCACATGCAGCACAAGGACGTCTACACGCACTCGCTGGTCGTCATGGAGCAGGCGATCGAGCGGGAGGCCGACGGGCCGGACCTGGTCCTGCGCCTCGCGGCGCTGCTGCACGACATCGGCAAGCCCGCGACGCGGCGCAAGGAGCCGGACGGCCGGGTCTCCTTCCACCACCACGAGGTGGTGGGCGCGAAGATGACCCGCAAGCGGATGCGCGCGCTGAAGTACCCGAAGGCGGTGATCGACGACGTCGCCCAGCTCGTCTACCTGCACCTGCGCTTCCACGGGTACGGCAAGGGCGAGTGGACGGACTCCGCCGTGCGCCGCTACGTGACCGACGCCGGCCCGCTGCTCGACCGGCTGCACAAGCTCGTCCGGTCGGACTGCACGACCCGCAACCGCCGTCGCGCCGCCGCGCTGCAGCGGAACTACGACGGGCTCGAGGAGCGCGTCGCGGCCCTGCGCGAGCAGGAGGAGCTGGACGCGATCCGGCCCGACCTCGACGGCAACCAGATCATGGGACTGCTCGGGATCGCGCCGGGACCGGCCGTCGGGAAGGCGTACAAGCACCTGCTCGCCGTGCGGATGGAGCAGGGGCCGCTCGGGCCCGAGCAGGCCGAGGCCGAGCTGCGGGCCTGGGCGGCGGAGAACCTCTGAGACGTCCGTCTTGTACGGATGTATATGACGAACGTTCCATCGTTTCGGACGAGCGTTCAGCGGGCCGGTTCGGACGTCCGTACAGCACGGCCGTTCGCGTAGGCGAGGTGCGTGACGAGCCCGGCGGCGTAGAGCCCGGCCGCGAGGCCCAGCAGACCGGGTGACCGGCCGTCCGCCGGACCGGCGACCGCGGCGAGCGTGACCGCGGCGACGTAGCAGATGCTGAAGACGGCGTCGAAGAGCGCGAACACCCGGCCGCGGACGGCGTCGCCCGCCCCGCCCTGCACCCCGGCGTCGGCGCAGAGCTTCACGACCTGCCCGAACACCCCGAGTGCGAACGCGCTCACCAGCACCGTGGGCAGCGTCAGCCAGATCGCGACGGCCGCCTGGGACAGCACGGCGCCGGTCAGGGCGATCCGCACCGCGCCGACCGACCCGGTCGCGCGGACCAGCGGCGGGGTCACGAGCGCGGCGACGGCGAGACCGGCCGCGGTCAGCCCGGCGACCACGCCGATCCCGAGCAGCCCGCCGGCACCGGGCACGTTCTCGGGGGTGAACACGTGCCGGAACAGCATCAGCAGCAGCAACGTGTTGATGCCGAACGCGAGCCGGTGCGCGACCAAGCCGATGAACGGGGCGCAGACCGCCGGGTTCGAGACCGTGGCCCTGGCGCCCGCTCCGAGCCCGCCGAGCACGTCGCGGAACACCGGCCGGGGTGGTGGACGGCCGGCGACGCCCGCGGGCGTCGCCGGGTCCGGGCCGAGCGCACCCCGGCCGAACCCGGCGGCCAGCAGCGCGGCGACCAGCGAGCCGACCGCCGCGACCACGACGGTCGCGCCCGATCCGGCGTCACCGTCGCCGAACACCGCCCGCAGCGCGACGGCACACCCGGCGCCGGTCGCGGACACGCCCGCGCCGACCGTCACCGACAGCGTGTTGGCGGGGACCAGCCGCGGGGTGTCCGGCACCACGTGCGGCAGCGCGGCCGACAGTCCGGTCAGCACGAACCGGTTCACCCCGGTCACGGCCAGGGCCAGCACGTACAGCGGTGTCCCGGCCCAGCCGGCCGCGATCGCCGCGGCGACGGTGAGGACCAGTGCCGCGCGCAGCACGCTCGCCCCGGCGAGCACGCGTCGCCGGTCCCAGCGGTCGAGCAGGGATCCGGCGAACGGCCCGAGGATCGAGTACGGCAGTAGCAGCACCGCGAGCCCGGAGGCGACGACCAGCGGGTCGGCCTCGCGTTCGGGGTTGAACAGCACGGCGCCGCCGAGTGCGGCCTGGAACAGGCCGTCCGCCCACTGGGCCGACAGCCGCACCGCGAACAGCCGGGCGAACGGGCCCCGCCGCAGCAACGCGAGCGCGGCGCCGAGACCCGCGCTCTTCCCCGGCCGGGCGGAGGCGACATCCGGAGGACCGGGGGTACTGCGCACGGGTGCCGAGCCTACGTCGCCGGAGCGGGTGCGAACATGGAGCAGTGCGGGAACACCGCGCCGCACGAGGCGCCGCTCTCCCCCCGGTCGTGCCGGGGAGCCTCCTCGTAGCCGCACCCGGTCTGGGCGATCCGAACTTCTCCCGGACGGTCGTCTACATGATCGAACACCGGCCGCACGGCAGCCTCGGCGTCGTGCTGAACCGACCCGGCCCGGCTGCCGTGCGGGACGTCCTGCCCCGGTGGGCCGGAGTGACCAGCGACCCGGGATCGATGTTCGTCGGCGGCCCGGTCGAGGCGCAGACGGCGCTCTGCCTCGCCGCGCTGCGCACCGGCGAGTCGGGGCGCGGGCTGCTCGGGCTGATGCCGGTCCGCCCGCCGGTCCAGCTGGTCGACCTCGACTCCGACCCGGCGTCGCTCGCGCCGCGCCTGCGCGGCCTGCGGATCTTCGCGGGCTACTCGGGGTGGGATGGCGGCCAGCTCGACAGCGAGATCGCCCGCGGGGACTGGTTCGTCGTGCCCGGCCTGCCGGACGACCTGCTGACGGTCACCCACGAGCGGCTGTGGGAACGGGTGCTGCGCCGGCAGGGCATCCCGCTGGCCCTGTTCGCCACCTTCCCGCACGACCCGGCCCACAACTGACGTCGGGCCCGGGAGCCGGCGTCGCTATCGTCGGCCGGTGGCCATGATCTCGCACTACGCCCCGCTCGGCGCCGGGCACGTCAACCCGACGATCGGGATCGTCGCCGAGCTGGTCCGCCGCGGACACGACGTCACGAGCTTCGTCCCGCAGCGCTTCGCCGACCGGATGGCGGCCACCGGCGCCCGGGTCGTGCCGGTGCCCTCGGCCTGGGAGTCGGCCGGTCTCGAGGACCCGCCGCAGATGCACAGCCGGCACCTGATCCGGGCGATGGGGTACCTGCTCGAGGAGACCACGGCGCTGATGCCGCTGCTCACCGCGCACCCGCGGCCGGACCTGGTGCTGCACGACGGGCCGCTCGCCGTGTGGGGCCGGGTGCTCGCACACCACTGGGCGGTGCCCTCGGTGGAGGTCTGGCCGAACCTGGTCAGCAACCGGCACTGGTCGATGAACCGGTACTCGAAGGTGAACCCGCTCGACCCCCGGTTCATCGTCATGATGCTGAGATTCGCCTCCTACCTGCGCAAGTACGGGATCCGGGACGTCGGCGGCTTCTTCGAGGGAACATCGGCGACCCGGCGGCTGGTCACGGTTCCCCGGGCGTTCCAGTACGCCGGGGAGACGTTCGAGGGGTTCCGGTTCGTCGGCCCGGTCCTCGGTGACCGCGCGGCGGACAGCGGCTGGACACCGCCGGCGCCGGACCGCCCGGTCCTGCTCGTCTCGCTCGGCAGCGCCTACAACCGCAGGCCCGATCTCTACCGGGCGATCGTCTCGACGGCGGCGGTGCAGCCCTGGCACGTCGTCCTTTCGATCGGCGAGGTCGACCCGGCCGGGCTGGGGCCGCTCCCGCCGAACGTCGAGGTGCATCCGCAGGTGCCGCAGCTCAGCGTGCTGCGGCACGCCCGGGCGTTCGTCACCCACGCCGGGATGGGCGGCACGATGGAGGGGATCGCGGCCCGGGTGCCGCTGGTGGCGCTCCCGCAGATGGCCGAGCAGCGCGCCAACGCCGACCGGATCTCCGGGCTCGGGCTGGGCCGTGCCCTCGACCCGGACACCGTCACCCCGGACCGGCTGTGGGCCGCGGTCGACGCCGTCGCCGAGGACCCCGCCGTGCGCGAACGGCTGGCATGGATGGCCGGGCAGATCGAGGCCGCCGGCGGGGCCCCCGCCGCAGCCGACGAGATCGAGGCCGCTCTCCCCTGACCGTTGGAGCGCGGCTCTTGAACGGCACGTTCTCGCCCCACCAGGGGCGGAACCGTGCAGATCGATCGGGCGTGCGGGGCGTCAGCCCTCGGTGCGCGACGCCGTGGATGCCGAGTCCGGCTCGGTGCCGGTGGCGTCCCGGCAGCCCGCGACCAGGTCGCACCCGCTGCACACCCCGCCGCAGCTCGGTGCCGGCGCGGTGGTCTGCTCGGCGATGGTGACCTCCGCGGCGCGCGCACCCAGCGCCCCGCCCAGGGCGGCCATCACGAGCGTCCCGACGAGCGCGATCCCGGCGAGCACCCACGGCGTCGCGCCGCCGCGCCCGCCGAGGGCCAGCGCCGTCCCGCCGACGAGTCCGACCAGGCCCGCGGCACCCAGCGGACCGGCCGCGACCCGGTTGGCCAGCGCGAACGCGTCCGCGGTGCGGAGGCTGGCGGGCGTGCGCACCCCGGCGAACCGGTTGCGCGGCAGCTTCCCGCCCGCACCCAGCACGGCGAGGACGACGAGCACCGCTCCGGCCAGCAGCAGCAGGACGGCGAGGACGAGGCGCAGCGTGGTGGGCACGTGACCAGGGTAGAACCCGGCTGAGCCGGGATGCCCGCCCCGGCTACCCTGGTCACATGTGCACGGCCCGGCGGCGGCTGCCCCAGTGGCAACTTCCCGGCGCCGCGCCACGATGAGTCCGCTGGCGCAGCGGACCCGACCGGCGCGGCGACGACCCCTCCTGCCTTGATCGCGGAGGGGTCGCAGCGTGTTCCGGGCCCGCGACACGGGCCGTCGCGACAGGTTTCTCCGAGGTGAAGCGGACATGAGCACCGAGACCAGCAGCGTCACCGCAGCGAGCGGTGAGCGTTCCGACCGGCCGGCGTACCGGTACGACGCCGAGATGGCCGGGCGGATCGAGCGGAAGTGGCAGGACGTCTGGGAGGACCGGCAGACCTTCCGCACGCCTGACCCGGGCGAGCCCGGCTCGGAGAAGCCGAAGTTCTACCTGATGGACATGTTCCCGTACCCCTCCGGGTCGGGTCTGCACGTCGGGCACCCGCTGGGCTTCATCGGCACCGACGTGCTGGGCCGCTACCTGCGGATGACCGGGCACAACGTGCTGCACCCGATGGGCTTCGACGCCTTCGGCCTGCCCGCCGAGCAGTACGCCGTCCAGACCGGGACGCACCCGCGCGCCACCACCGAGGCGAACATCGCCCGGTACCGCGAGCAGCTGCGCCAGCTGGGCCTGGGCCACGACCAGAGCCGCTCGATCTCCACCACCGACATCCCGTTCTACCGCTGGACCCAGTGGATCTTCCGCGAGATCTTCGAGGCCTGGTACGACACCGACGCCGACCGCGCCCGCCCGATCACGGAGCTGCGCGCGTCGTACGAGTCCGCTGAGCGGCCCACCCCGGACGGGCGTCCCTGGGCGGAGCTGGGCGAGGGCGAGCGGCGGCAGCTGATCGACTCGCACCGGCTGGCCTACATCTCCGAGGCCCCGGTGAACTGGTGCCCGGGCCTGGGCACGGTGCTGGCGAACGAGGAGGTCACCCCCGAGGGCCGCTCCGAGCGCGGCAACTACCCGGTCTTCCGCCGCAGTCTCAAGCAGTGGATGATGCGGATCACCTCCTACGCCGACCGGCTGGCCGACGACCTGGACCGGGTCGACTGGCCCGAGTCGGTCAAGGCGATGCAGCGCAACTGGATCGGCCGGTCCGAGGGCGCGCGGGTCCGCTTCGGCGTCGACGGCGGCACGGACGCGATCGAGGTCTTCACCACCCGTCCGGACACCTTGTTCGGGGCCACCTACATGGTGCTGGCACCCGAGCACCCGCTGGTGGACACGATCGCCCCGGCCGCCTGGCCGTCGCAGGTCGACGCCCGCTGGACCGGCGGTGCCGCGAGCCCCGCCGAGGCCGTCGCGGCGTACCGGGCCGAGGCCGTCCGCAAGTCCGAGCTGGACCGGCAGGAGAACCGGGACAAGACCGGCGTCTTCACCGGGGCGTACGCCGTGAACCCGGTGAACGGCGAGCCGGTCCCGGTCTTCGTCGCCGACTACGTCCTGATGGGGTACGGCACCGGCGCGATCATGGCGGTGCCGGCTCAGGACCAGCGCGACTGGGACTTCGCGACCGCGTTCGGCCTGCCCATCGTGCGTACCGTCGACCCGGGCGAGGACTGGGACGGCGAGGCGTTCGCCGGCGACGGACCGGCGATCAACTCGGCGAACGACGAGGTCAGCCTGAACGGTCTGGGCGTCGACGAGGCCAAGCGGACGATCATCGACTGGCTGGCGTCGAAGGGCACCGGCGAGGGCGTCGTCCAGTACAAGCTGCGGGACTGGCTGTTCTCCCGGCAGCGCTACTGGGGCGAGCCCTTCCCGATCGTCTGGGACGAGCACGGCCCGGTCGCGCTGCCCGAGGACCGGCTGCCGGTCGAGCTGCCCGACGTCGACGACTACGCGCCGAAGACCTACGACTCGGACGACGCGAACACCGAGCCGGAGACCCCGCTGTCCCGGGCCGCCGACTGGGTGAACGTCGAGCTGGACCTGGGCGACGGCCCGAAGCAGTACCGCCGCGAGACGAACACGATGCCGCAGTGGGCCGGTTCCTGCTGGTACTACCTGCGCTACCTGGACCCGGAGAACGCCGACCGGTTCGTCTCGGCCGAGGCCGAGCGGTACTGGCTGGGCAAAGACCCGGCCCGCTCGGCCGACGACCCGGGCGGCGTCGACCTGTACGTCGGCGGCGTCGAACACGCCGTGCTGCACCTGCTGTACTCGCGGTTCTGGCACAAGGTGCTGTTCGACCTGGGCCACGTGAGCAGCGAGGAGCCGTTCCGCAAGCTGTTCAACCAGGGGTACATCCAGGCCTACGCCTACACCGACTCCCGCGGCATGTACGTCACGGCCGAGGAGGTCGTGGAATCGGGCGGGGGGGCCGACGGCACCACGGGTTTCACGTGGAACGGCGAGCCCGTCACCCAGGAGTACGGGAAGATGGGCAAGTCACTGAAGAACGTCGTGACGCCCGACGAGATGTGTGCGCGCTACGGCGCGGACACGTTCCGGTTGTACGAGATGTACACCGGCCCGATGGAGGCCTCGCGCCCGTGGTCGACCCGTGACGTCGTCGGTCCGCAGCGGTTCCTGCAGCGGGTGTGGCGGAACCTGGTCGACGAGACCACCGGCGAGATCACGGTGGTGGACGGCGAACCCGGCGACGACGTGCGGCGCGCGCTGCACAAGGCGATCGCCGGCGTCCGCACGGACTTCCCGGCGATGCACTACAACACCGCCGCGGCGAAGCTGATCGAGCTGAACAACGTGCTGACCAAGCGCGGTGCGCGGGTCGAGCGGGAGGTCGCGGAGTCGCTGGTGCTGATGCTGGCGCCGCTGGCCCCGCACATCGCCGAGGAGCTCTGGCAGAAGCTGGGCCACGACGGCTCGCTGGCCTACGAGCCGTTCCCGCAGGCCGACGAGCGGTACCTGGTGGCCGACACCGTCGAGTACCCGATCCAGGTCAACGGCAAGGTCCGGTCCCGGGTCACGGTTCCCGCCGATGCCGGCCAGGACGAGATCCGCACGGCCGCGCTGACCGACGACAAGATCGTCGCGGCGCTGGACGGGGCCGAGCCGAAGAAGGTCATCGTCGTGCCGGGCCGGCTGGTCAACGTCGTCCGCTGAGTCCGGAGACTCTCAGGACCGGCCGTTGCGCCGTGCGGGCTTCGCCGGGCGGCGGGTGGCGTGACCCGCGGCGTCCGGCGGGCTGCTGAGCCCCGGTTCGGCCAGCCAGCCCTCGACGGCGTCGATCACGAACGCGGCGTCGTCCAGGGCGGACCTCGCCTCCCGCCCGGGTGCGGTGGCGTCGGAGTGGTCGGCCAGCCCGCGCCGGTTGAACAACGAGCGCAGCAGCCGCCCCGCCCGCGGGTCCAGCGACCGTTCGCGCACCACCCGGCGGACGAACGCGCTGACCACGTCCGAGTGCTCGGCCCGGGTCTCGCCCAGGACGAGGAGCGCGGTCTCGGCGGCGCGGAACGCCGCGTGGAAGGCCCGGGACACCGCGGCGTCGGCGAACCCGTGCTCGGCGAGCAGCCGTGCCCCGCCGAGCTCGGTGCGGGCCCGGGCGATCCCGGACCGGTGTTCGTGCGCGGTCACCGCAGCCGCACCGCCTCGGTGCGGGCCCGGATCACCGTCGGGTCACCGGGGCGGGTCAGCTCGTGCTGGCCGATCGGGAGGGCGCTGATCGTCAGGCCGGTGCGTTCGGTGTGCTGCCACAGCACGTCGTCCATCGCCCGTATCTCCTCCCACGGGAGGATCGAGGTGGCGGCGTCGTCGAGCACGATCAGCAGGTCGATCGCGGACTCCACCGATCCCTCGCCGTTCGCCCAGGGGCCGAAGAGCAGCACCTGGCGCAGCCGTGGCCCGTAGAGCGCGGCGAGGTCCTCGGCGACGGCGGCGGGCACGTCGTCGTTGGACGGGTCCGGGTCGGGGTGGCGGGCCCGGAGCCGCTCGGCGTCCGCGTCGGTGATCAGACCGGTTCCCGCCAGCCAGTCCGCTGCCCGGCGACGGGCACGCGCGTCCCGGAAGCGGAACCACTGGTCGCGGACCTCGGGGAACTCGAACAGCGTGTTCTTGAACCGGCGGAACGCGCCGCGCCCGTCGATCGCCCGGTCGAGCAACGCGGCCGCCCGCCGGTGCTGGACGCCCGCGGTGAAGTCGGCCATGTCCCGGTAGGACTCCCGGCTGGTGACGGGCTCGATCTTCAGCCAGTCCTCGGGCGGCGGCCCGTCGTCGAGGTCGCTGTGGCCTGCGACCTCGCCGCCGACCGGATCCAGGTACCAGCGGATCTCCGGCGACCGGTCGTCGAGCGCGTCGGCCAGCGCGGCCAGGTCGACGCGGCCGGGATCGAGCATGGGCAGACTCTAGTGCTGCCGGCTCAGTCGTCGCCCCAGAACAGGTTCGCGAGCAGGACCGCGCCCCAGATCCCGATCGGGAAGATCGGCCAGAAGAACGGCAGGCCGTCGTCCGACGCGATCGCGGTGACCATCCAGATCCCGGTCAGCAGCACCGCGGTCCCGGCCCAGGAACGCCACTCCTTGAGGTACTCGCGCTGCGCCTCGGCCTTCTCGACCTCCGCCGTCTCGGCTCGCACGGTGGGCAGGTCGGTGCGTCGCACGACCGGGAGATCGGCGAGCAACACGTCGAGATCGCGGCGGACGGTCGCGGCGAAGGCGCCCTGCAGGCGCTGGTCGTACTCGATCAGCGACAGCCGGCCCTCGTCGTGCGCGAGTTTCAGCCGCTCCGCGGTCTCCTGCCGCTCGGCGTCGGACACCCGGACCAGTGCCGGGCCGTCGGCCCGGTCGTCGGACTGCTGCTCCCCCATACCCTCCGAGGGTAGCGACTCATCGGCCCGCGGGGATCCGTCGTCCGACCGATCCCGGCTCGCGGCTCGCGGCAACGGGCCGGGTCGCCACCACGACACCCGTCAGGCACAGCACCCCGCCGGCCAGGGCGAGCAGTGCGGGCACCTCGCCGAGCAGCATCCAGGACAGCAGCACCACGATCGGCGGGACCGCGTAGGTGGCGGCGGCCAGCCGCCCGGCGGTCGTACGGGACAGCGCGTAGGCCCAGGTCAGGAACGCGATCGCGGTGGGGAAGACGCCGAGGTAGGCGGTGCCGGCGATCGCGGAGGCGGGGGCGGTCGCCAGCTCGGTGAGCAACGACGGCAGGTACGGCAGCAGGGCGACCGTCCCGGCGACCGCGCCGAGCCAGGTGACGGTCAGCGCGTCGATCCGGGTGAGCAGCCGCTTCTGCGCGACGGCGGCGCCGGCGTAGAGCAGCGCGGCCACCAGGCCGAGCACCACTCCGGAGAGCTCTGCTCCACCGGCGGAGGTGGTCACCGCGATGAGGACGACGCCGGCGAACGCGACCGCCATCCCGGCCAGCAACCGGCCCGGGAACCCCTCCCCGAGCAGCAGCCCGGCGAGCACCGCCACGACCACCGGCGCCACGTTCACCAGGAGCGCGGTGGTGCCGGCGTCGAGGTGCCGTTCGGCCGCGTTCAGGGCCAGGTTGTAGAGCCCGAACCAGGCGATGCCCCACAGCGCGACCGCCGCCAGCAGGCGCCCGCGTGGGAGCGGGGGGCCGCTCCGGCGCGTGCGCACGACCAGCACAATCGCGGTCAGGGTGAGCGAGCCGACGAGCATCCGGCCCAGCGCCAGCGCGCCGGGTGACAGGTCGTGACCGACGGCGCGGACACCGACGAACGCCGACGCCCAGAGGACGACGGTCGTCACTGCGGCGGCCAGCGGGAGGTACGGGCGGAAGGACGGCATGCGTCCATCCTGCGCAACGCAACACTTCAGCACCAGCGATTGTTTCTGTCGTTGGATTCAGTGCTGCTGTACGGTTGGCCGATGCTGGACACTCACCGCCTGCGTGTCTTCCGGTCCGTCGTCGCCAGCGGATCGGTGCAGGGCGCCGCGACGAACCTGGGATACACCCCGTCCGCGGTGAGCCAGCACGTGACGGCACTGCAGCGCGAGACCGGCCTGGCCCTGTTCGAACGGGCCGGCCGGGGGCTGCGCGCGACGGCGGCCGGACTGCTCCTGGCCGACCAGGCGGACGCGATCCTGGCCCGGATCGGTGAAGCCGAGATGGTCGTCGCGGACCTGCGTGCGGGCCGGACGGGTGCGTTGTCGCTGTCGTACTTCGCCTCGGTCGGTGGGGCGTGGCTACCCCGGGTGGTGTCGCGGCTGTCCGGCGATTTCCCCGGTGTCCGGCTGGACCTCGCGCTGCGCGAGTGGCTGCCCGACGACCCGGCCGACCGCTCGGACGTCCAGATCGCCGTCGAACGGCCGGACTACCAGGCGTGGCCCGGCTTCACCGCGCACCATCTGCTCGACGACCCGTACGTCGCGGTCCTCCCGGACCACCACGTGCTGGCCGGCCGGGCGGAGATCGAGCTGGCCGAGCTGGCCGACGAACGCTGGGTGGACAACGACTTCGCCCGCGGCTGGTGCAGGCTGAACCTGGTTGAGGCGTGCACGGCCGCGGGCTTCCGGCCGCCGTTCCACGTCGAGGCGCACGACTACCCGACCGCGCTCGCGTTCGTCGCCGCCGGGATCGGGATCACCGTGTTGCCCGAGCTGGGCGCCAGCCACCTCCCGCCGGGGACGCGTGCGGTGCCGGTGGTCCGGCCCACCCCGGTGCGGTCGATCCTGGCCGTGGCGCGCGACGCGGTCGCGCACACCCCGCCGGTCGTCGCAGCGCTGGCGGAGCTGCGGGCGATCGCCGCTATCCCTGCGGGCGCACCACGATCTCGGTGATGTGCGCCTCCCGGGTCGCGGTCAGTGCGGCCAGCACGGCGGCGGCGACCGAGTCGGGCCGCAGGAACCGGGAGCCGTCGTACTCGCCTCCCTCGTGTTCCACGACCCGGCGCTGCATCGCGGTGTCGACCCGACCCGGGTGCACCGACGTGACCCGGATGCCGTTGCCCGCCTCCTCGGCGCGCAGCGCGTCACCGAACGCGCGCAGGGCGAACTTGCTCGCCGCGTAGGACCCCCATCCGGCCTTCGCGGTGATCCCGGAACCGGAGTTGACCAGCACGACGTCGGCCCCGGTGTCGGTGCCCGCGGCACGCAGCGCGGGCAGCAGCAGCCGGGTCGTCTCCGCGACGGCGACGACATTGACGTCGAACTGCTGCCGCCACGTCGCGGCGGGCGTGGTCTCGACGGTGCCGAGCTCGCCGATGCCGGCCGAGTGCACCAGGGCGTCGAGCCGGTCGATCCCGGAGAGCGCCTCGGCGAGCGCGGCGTCGTCGGTGAGATCCACCTGCAGGGCCTGCGCGCTCACCGGCCCGGCGGCGGTCAGCTCCTCGATCAGGATGCTCAGCCGCTCGGGGTCCCGGCCGCCGAGCAGCAGGTCGTAGCGGGGTGCGAGCAGCCCCGCGACGGCGGCGCCGATGCCCTGGGAGGCACCGGTGATCAGGGCGACGGGACGGCGGGCTGTGCTCATGCACCCGAACCTACGGCGACCGGCCCCGCCCCGCGCGTGGCGGAGCGAGGCCGGTCGAGCCGTCAGCACGAGGCCGGGCGGTCTTACCGGGGGTCGGTACTCAGATGCGGCGCGCGGAGTTGAACGGCATCGAGTCCATGTCGGACACCTTCACCGGCTCTCCGCTGGTGGAGGCGTGCACGATCTTCCCACCGCCGGCGTAGATACCGACGTGGCTGACCGGCTTGTAGAAGAAGACCAGGTCGCCCGGCTTCAGGCTCGACTTCGACACCTTGGTGCCGACGCCCGCCTGCGCCTTGCTGTTACGCGGGACATCCTTGCCCGCCTTCTCGTAGGCGTAGCTGACCAGGCCGGAGCAGTCGAAGGCGCTCGGGCCGGTGGCGCCCCAGCTGTAGGGCTTGCCGATCTGCGCCATCGCGGTGGACAGCGCGCTGCTGCGCACGGCCGTGGCCTGGGCGGCCGGGGCTGCGGCCTGCGCCGCGGCGGCGACGTTCTGGGCGGCCGGGCCGGTTGCGGCGGGGAGAACGTTGGCGGCCGGCGCGACGTCACGGGTCACCGTGGCGGCAGAGGCCGGGGCGGCGTCCGGGGCGGGCGCCGCGATGGCGGCGGGGAGCACGGACAGGGCGGCGGCCGCGGCCGCGGTGGTGGCCACGATCGCGACGCGGAGCGCCTGAGCGGTGGGACGCTGGGGCACGGGAGTTCCTCGGGGAGTTGCACCACCGGGGTCGGGGAGCGGATGCGCGGGCCTCGGACTGGGGAGCTCGCACGTCGTGGGGACGACGAGCCGACGGCTGTGGCACCCGCCCGCGTCGTCGCCCGGCGGTGACCCTGCACCCCCCACCCCGGTTGGGCGGAGGTAGCACAAGGCCGTCCGGCACATTACGAACAGATATCGGTCAGATAAATGACCCAGCGCACATTTATACCATGACAGCGCTCACGAACAATTCCGAGAAGATTCCGGATCGGGAACGTCCCGCCCCGGAAAGGCGACGGCCCGGCTGGTGACCTGCGAGGTCACCGGCCGGGCCGGTCGATGGAGCGGAACGGATCAGTCGTTGATCTCGCCGCGGATGAACGCCTCCACCTTGTCCCGCGCCTCGGAGTCGCGGTACTGCTCCGGCGGGGACTTCATGAAGTAGCTCGACGCCGACAGGATCGGGCCGCCGACGCCGCGGTCCTTGGCGATCTTGGCAGCGCGGACGGCGTCGATGATGATCCCGGCCGAGTTCGGCGAGTCCCAGACCTCGAGCTTGTACTCCAGGCTCAGCGGCACGTCGCCGAACGCCCGGCCCTCCAGCCGCACGTAGGCCCACTTGCGGTCGTCCAGCCAGGACACGAAGTCGGACGGACCGATGTGCACGTTGCCCTTGCCCATGTCCCGGTCCACCTGGGAGGTCACGGACTGGGTCTTGGAGACCCGCTTGGACTCGAGCCGCTCCAGCTCCTTCATGTTCAGGAAGTCCATGTTCCCGCCCACGTTGAGCTGCATCGTCCGGTCCAGCTGCACGCCGCGGTCCTCGAACAGCTTGGCCAGCACCCGGTGGGTGATGGTCGCGCCGACCTGGGACTTGATGTCGTCACCGACGATCGGGACCCCGGCCGCGCGGAACTTCTCCGCCCACTCCGGGTCGGAGGCGATGAACACCGGCAGCGCGTTCACGAACGCGACCCCGGCGTCGATCGCGGCCTGGGCGTAGAACCGGTCCGCATCCTCGCTGCCGACCGGCAGGTAGGAGACCAGGACGTCGGCGCCGGTGTCGCGCAGGACCTGCACGACGTCGACCGGCTCGTCGTCGGACTCGGTGATCGTCTCGCGGTAGAACCGCCCGAGCCCGTCAAGGGTCGGTCCACGCTGCACGGTCACCCCGAGCGGCGGAACGTCGGCGATCTTGATCGTGTTGTTCTCGCTGGCCGCGATGGCGTCGGCGAGGTCGTGACCGACCTTCTTGGCGTCGACGTCGAACGCGGCCACGAACGTCACGTCCCGGACGTGGTAGCCGCCGAAGTCCACGTGCATCAGGCCGGGGACCTTGGCCGACGGGTCGGCGTCCGCGTAGTAGTGGACACCCTGCACCAGCGACGCCGCGCAGTTGCCCACGCCGACGACCGCGACCCGAACCTGGCTCATGTCAGGCTCCTCCTGTTGTCTCGTCCTGTCGTGCCCGATGACCCGGGCCTTCGTCCGTTCCGGCGTCGTCGCCGGTGATGGTCTGGTCCTGACCGCCGGACCGTTCGGCGTTCTCGGCGGCGATCAGCTCGTTCAGCCAGCGCACCTCGCGCTCGGAGCTCTCCAACCCGAGGCGGTGCAGCTCGCGGGTGTAGCGGTCGATCTGTTCCCCGGTCCGGTTCAGCACACTGCGCAGCCCGTCCCGGCGTTCCTCCACGGTCCGCCTGCGGCCTTCGAGGATGCGGATCCGGGTCTCCGCGGGCGTCCGGGAGAAGAACGCCAGATGGACGCCGAAACTTCCGTCCTCCCACGCCTGTGGCCCCGCCTCGTCGAGAATCTCGGCGAACCGCTCCTTGCCCTCGGCGGTGATCCGGTAGACCCGGCGCCCGCGCCGGGACCAGGCCGCCCCCGCGAGGTCGTGGTCGCCGGTCTCCGCGATGAGCCCGGCCCGGACCAGCCTGCGCAGCGCCGGGTACAGCGACCCGTAGGAGAATGCCCGGAAGCCACCCAGCCGGCGCCCGAGCTGCTTGCGCAGCTCGTACCCGTGCAGCGGGGCCTCCTGGAGTAGGCCGAGAACGGCGAACTCCAGCACGGTGCACCCTCCTCGTCACCAGAACCCGGACCCCGGGCCGATCGGGTCGGATCATATCGGTTCGATACATCGGAGCGCGCACCGAATGATCGTCATCACAGAGCGCGATGCCCCGGGTCGGCGCCGCCACCTGGGCCGGAACCGCGTGTCCTGGTGGGATGCGGCTGGGTCCGACCCACGGTCGGGCGTACCCTGGCACGGTGCTCAGCCCGCGACAGGTGGTGGACTACGCCCTGCAGCGGCGCGCGCTGCTGGCCGACGTCCGCGCCGGTCGGGTCGGTCCGGAGGAGGTGTGCGACGCCGGTGCCTATCTGCATCGCGCCGCCCGGTTCCACGGCAGGACGGTCGAACAGACCTGCCCGATGTGCCGCAAGGAACCGCTCGCCCAGGTCTCCTGGGTGTTCGGTGAGAGCCTGCGGCACGTGTCCGGCTCGGCCCGGTCCGCCGAGGACCTGGAACAGCTGGCCGACCATCACGCCGAGTTCACGGTGCACGTGGTCGAGGTGTGCCGCAGCTGTGGCTGGAACCATCTGGTCCGGTCGTTCGTCCTCGGCACCGGTCGTCGCCCGGGCCGCGGACGCAGGACCGCGGACGGATGACCCCGACCCGCAAACCCGGGTCGGCCCGGGCCGTGTCCACGGCCCGAGAGCGAGAACGGACCCCCGCCGCCGTCCCGGGCACCCCAGGCCCGGCCGCCGGTGGACCAGCGAGACCGCACCCCACGGAGCCGCCCGGTGAACGACGAGCGTGACCCCCGGCGCACCCCGCCGCCCGGCCCCCCGCCCCCCGGCCGCCCGCTCCCCCCGCCGGCTCCCCGTCCCGGCGCGGGGCCGCGGCGCCCCGGCCCGCCACCGCCGCCACCTCCCGGACCGCCGAACGGACGTCCGGCGCCGGGTGGCCGGCCGGGACCGTCCGGGCCGCCCCCGCCGCCCCCGCCACCACCGCGGCCGGTCCCGCAGTCCCCGCCGCCGCTGCTGACCCACGACGACTCCGGGGTCGGCCACTTCGGGCCGGTCTCCCGGCCCGGCCCCGCCCGGCAGCAGTCCCCGCAGACCTCGCAGTACCCCGGCCCGCCGCGCACGGAGATCGCGGCCGCGGCGCCGGAGCGCGCCGGGCGCGCGGGTCCGGACGGCGGTGCGGGCGAGGGGCCGCCCCCCTCGGCGCGCCGCCGCCGGATCCGGAAGTGGGTGTTCGCCGCCGCCGGCGTGGCGATCATCGGCCCGCTGGTCGCGTTCGCGATCGGCTGGCTGGTGTTCCCGGTGCCCAGCGCCGACGACATCGCGGTCACCCAGGTCGCGACGTTCAACTATGCCGACGGCTCCCCGCTCGCGACCGTCCGGCCGGACAACGTCAACCGGATCAGCGTCCCGCTGGACCAGGTGCCGGTGCCCGTCCGGCAGGCGGTGCTCGCCGCGGAGGACCGCACCTTCTTCTCCAATCCCGGCTTCGACATCACCGGCATCGCCCGCGCGGTGCTCAACCAGCTCACCGGCGGCAGCGGCGGTGGCTCGACGATCACCCAGCAGTACATCAAGGTGACCACCGGTAACGACCAGAACTCGCTGTTCCGGAAGTTCCGCGAGGTCGTGCTCGCAGCGAAGATCTCCAAGGAGATGACCAAGGAACAGATCCTGGAGAACTACCTGAACGCGATCTACCTGGGCCGCGGTGCCTACGGTGTGCAGGCGGCCAGCGAGGCGTACTTCGGCAAGAACGTGTCGGACCTGCAGCCGTCCGAGGGCGCGATGCTCGCCGGCCTGATCCAGTCGCCGTCGCGCTGGGACCCGGCCAAGAACCTGGAGATGTCGCAGCAGCGCTGGAACTTCGTGCTCGACGGCATGGTGGCGCAGAACTGGATGACCCAGGCCGACCGCGCGCGGCAGCAGTTCCCGCAGTGGCAGGACGCCTCGGCCAACCAGGGCGGCGGTATCCCCGGGGACGACCGGGGCCACATCTACAACGCGGCCCGGGCCGAGCTGGAGCAGCTCGGGATCTCCGAGACGGAGATCAACACGCAGGGCCTGACCATCTCGACGACGATCGACCCGAAGGCCCAGGAACAGGCGGCCGAGGCGATCCGGAAGTCCATGGAGGACCAGCCGGAGAAGCTGCGCTCGTCGCTGGTGTCGGTGGACCCGAAGAGCGGTGCGGTTCTCGCCTACTACGGCGGCGAGAACGGTGTCGGCCTCGACTACGCGGCCGTGCTCAAGCAGCCCGGGTCGTCGTTCAAGCCGTTCGTGCTCGCCGCCGCGCTCCAGGCACCCGAACCGATCGGACTCGGCGCGACCTACGACGGGTCCAGCCCGCAGACCCTGGCCGGTACGAAGGTCACCAACTCCGAGGGCGTCAGCTGCGGCCGGTGCTCGGTCAAGGAGGCGATGACCAAGTCGATCAACACGGTCTTCTACCGGATGGGTCTCGACGTCGGCCCGGCGAAGGTCGCCGAGGCCGCGCACCAGGCGGGCATCCCGGCCGACCTCCTGCCGAACCCGACCGGCGGCATCTCGCTGGGCGACCGCGAGGTGCACCCGGAGGACATGGCGTCCGCCTACGCGACGTTCGCCGCGGACGGCATGAAGCGTGACCCGTTCCTGGTCTCCAGGGTCACCGCCAGCGACGGCCGGGTCATCTACGACCGCGGCAGCACCGACAGCGGTCAGCAGGTCATGGATCCGGAGGTCGCGCGCAACGTGACCGAGTCGATGACCGACGTGGCGAGCTCGTCGCGGATCGGGCTGAGTGGCGGCCGCCCGGTCGCGGCCAAGACCGGCACCGTGCAGAGCGCCATGGAGGGCCAGAACAACGACGCCTGGACCGTCGGATACACGCCGTCGGTGTCCACAGCCGTCTGGGTCGGGACCGACGACAACAGCCCGATCCGGAACTCGGCCGGCCGGCCGATCTACGGCCGGATGCTGCCGGGGTCGATCTGGCAGTCGTTCATGAACGACGTCCTGCGCGGTACCCCCGTCGAGCAGTTCTCCGGTTTCGAGCCGATCGGCCAGGCACCGGCCCGCGAGGCGTCCACCGGTGGCGACCAGGAGTCCGGGGAGCCGTCGGGCGAGCAGAGCACCGAGCCGAGCCGCGAGCGCGAGGACGACGGTGGCTCGGACGACCGCGACTCCGAGCGGGACCGCGAGCGCGATCGTGACCGCGAGCGTGACCGGGACCGGGGCGACTCCGGCGGTGACGGCGGCTCCTCCGACGAGGGCGACGGCTCGTCCCCCGACAGCGGTGACGAGGGCTCCGGCGGCGAGGAGGACCGTGGCGCCGACCCCGGGCGCGACCGGGCCGACGGCGCTGATCCGGACGGAGCGGGCAACTGACCCGAGCCGGCCGTCCCGGCACCGTCTCCCGCGCGGGGTCGCGTCCCGGCGACGGCCCGACCGGCCGGGTCGTCCCGAGCTGGACCGAGCCGCTCGCACGCTCGGCCGGCCGGGTGATCGGCGGCCCGCTCGGCAGGCACGCGCTCGTCGGCCGGGCCCGGTACTGGACCCCGCTGCGGGTGGTCCTGCTGCTCGCCGTCGTCGTGCTGACGCTGAGCTGGCTCGGCAAGGCCGCCTGCCTGCAGGAGTACCGCACCGCCGACGGCGTGCCCGCACTCGACTGGCGTGACAGCCGCCAGTACGTGGCGATGTGCTACTCCGACACCGTTCCGCTCTACGGGCTGGAGGGCCTCGCCGACGACGGTGTCCCCTACCGCGACGCCTGGTTCGAGACCGGATCCGACGGCACCCGGGTCGAGCGCTACATGGAGTATCCGGTGCTCACCGGGTTCTTCCAGTACCTTAACGCCCAGCTCACCGACGGCTGGCAGTGGCTGGCGGGTCAGCTGCCGCTGCCGACCGCGCTGGACGTCGTCGTCTACTTCGATGTGACGGTGTTCTGGCTGGCGGCCGCCTGGCTGGTGGTCGTCTGGGCGGTGCTGATGCTCCGCCCGGAACGCCCGTGGGACGCCGCACTGGTCGCGCTGTCCCCGCTGGCGCTGGTGCACGTGTTCACCAACTTCGACGCGCTCGCCGTCGCGTTCGCGACGGGTGCCCTGCTCGCCCTGCGGCGGGACCGGCCGGGGTGGGCGGGCGTACTGATCGGGCTCGGTGCCGCGGCGAAGCTCTATCCGGCGCTGTTGCTGCTGCCCATCCTGCTGGTCGGGTGGCGACGACGGTCCACCGGCGGCGTGGGCCGCGCGGCCTGGGCGACCGGGGCGGCGATCGCGGCCTGGGTGGCGGTGAACCTGCCTGTCGCGCTGGCCTGGCCGCGCGGCTGGTCCGAGTTCTTCCGGCTCAACCAGGAGCGGCCGGCCGATCCGGACTCGATCTGGTTCTCGCTGAGCTGGTTCACCGGCTGGGCGGGGTTCGACGGGCAGCTCGCCGACGGCGCCCCGCCGACGGTCCTCAACACCGTCACGTTCGTGCTGATGGCGCTGGCGTTCGCCGCGATCGCGCTGCTCGCGCTACGGGCCCCGCGGCCGCCGGCGGTCGCTGAGCTGGGCTTCCTGATGGTCGCGGCGTTCCTGCTGATCAACAAGGTGTGGAGCCCGCAGTACTCGTTGTGGCTGGTCCCGCTCGCGGTGCTCGCGCTGCCGCGCTGGCGGTTGCTGCTGGCCTGGATGGCGGTCGACGCGCTGGTCTGGGTGCCGCGGATGTACCAGTACCTCGGCGTGGAGAACAAGGGCCTGCCGATGGAGCCGTTCCTGGTGACCGTGCTGATCCGGGACGCCGTGGTCGTCGGGTTGTGCGTGCTCGTGGTGCGGCAGATGTGGCGGTCGGAGCCCGATCCCGCGTGTGATCCGGATCCGGTGTGGCCGCGCGGGCCCCGCTCACCGGCTCCGGTGTGACGAGAGCGGCGGCCCCACCGGCACCGGAGTGCGCGAGGATCGGGCCATGGGCGACGGTGTGGTGGTCTCGGCCGCGGTGGAGCAGCGACTGTGTGAGCGGGTGCGGGCGGCACTGAGCGTGCTCCCGGACGACCAGAGGCACACCGCGTCCGACGCCGACCGGATCGGGAAGCGGCCCGCGGCCGTCACCATGACGCTGCTGCCGGTCCCCGGGGCGACCGGCGACGGGGCGCTGGCCGACGAGGTCGCCTTCGTCCTGACCCGGCGGGCCCGGTCGCTGCGTGCGCACTCCGGGCAGTGGGCGTTGCCCGGAGGCCGGATCGACGCCGGCGAGTCGGCCGAGCAGGCAGGCCGGCGCGAGGTGTCCGAGGAGATCGGGCTCGAGCTCGGGCCCGACCGGGTGCTCGGCCTGCTCGACGACTACCCCACCCGCTCCGGTTACGTGATCACGCCCGTCGTGCTGTGGGCGGGCGGCACCGGGGAACCGGTGCCGAACCCGGCCGAGGTCGCCGAGCTGCACCGGCCCGCGCTCGCCGAGATCGACCGTGAGCCGCGGTTCCTGAGCATCCCCGAGTCCGACGCGCCGGTGATCCAGGTGCCGCTGTTCGACCGCTACGTGCACGCCCCGACCGGCGCGGTGCTGCACCAGTTCCGCGAGGTCGTGCTGCACGGCCGCGCGACCCGGGTGGCGCACCTCGAGCAGCCGGTGTTCGCCTGGAGGTAGGGCTACGCGGGGGCGTGTTCGCGCAGGTAGGCGATGTCGCGGGCCTGACCCTCGGCCGGCGTCTCCACGACCACCGGCGCGCCCGCCTCGGCGACGATGCCGGCCAGCTCGTCCGGCGGGATCGTCCCGGAGTCGATGTTGGCGTGCCGGTCCCGTGCGGAGTCGAACGGGTCGCGCGAGTTGTTCAGGTGGATCAGGTCGATCCGGCCGGTGATCGCCTTCGCCCGCTCGACGATCCCGGCGAGCTCCTCCCCGCCGGCGAACGCGTGGCAGGTGTCCAGGCAGAACCCGACACCGAACTCGCCGACCGCATCCCACAGCCGGCCCAGCGCGTCGAACCGGCGGGTCATCGCGTTGTCACCGCCCGCGGTGTTCTCGATCAGGATCGGCACGTCGAAACCGTGCTCGCCGGCGTGGCGCTCGACGAACTTGCGCCAGTTGTCCACCCCGGTGGCCGGGTCCTCGCCCGCCGTGACGTGGCCGCCGTGTACGACCAGCCCGAACGCGCCGACCTCGGCCGCGCCGGCCAGGTGCTGCGCCACGATCTTGCGCGACGGGATCCGGATCCGGTTGTTCGTCGACGCGACGTTCGCGGTGTACGGGGCGTGCACCACGACCGCGACGTCCGAGCCGGCCAGCTCCGCCGCCCGCGGATGCGGTGGCGGCTTCTTCCAGCCCTGCGGGTCGGACAGGAAGAGCTGGATCACCTCGGCGCCCACCTCCCCGGCCGCGGCCAGCGGGTCCTCGGCGTCCCGGACGTGTGCCCCGATCTGCATGCGAGCACGGTAGCGAGGACCCCCGACAGCGAACCCCCGCCGGTCGGGTCCGCACCGCCGCCGGGCCGTACCCGCAGGTCGGGGCCTCGATCGTGGTTGGTAGCCTGACCCGGTTCCCCGCAGTCCCGCACGCGGCCACGGTCGCGCCGGAGACTTGTCGGGGGGCACTGAGAACCTCCTGTCACGGCCACCGGGCCGTGACCGATTTCGAGTCCATAGGAGGTGAGTGTTCTCATGCGTCACTACGAGGTCATGGTCATCCTCGACGGCAGCCTGGACGAGCGCACCGTGCAGCCGTCCCTGGAGCAGTTCCTCACCGTCGTGAAGAGCGACGGCGGATCGGTCGAGAAGATCGAGATCTGGGGCAAGCGCCGGCTGGCCTACGAGATCAAGAAGCAGGCAGAGGCCATCTACGCGGTCGTCGAGATCGACGCGGAGCCGGCCACCGTCAGCGAGCTGGACCGCCAGCTGGGTCTGAACGAGTCCGTCCTGCGCACCAAGGTGATGCGCAAGGACGTCACCCGCACGCCGGCGCCCGCCGCCGGCTGAGAGGGGTTCTGATGGCCGGCGAGACCGTGATCACCGTCGTGGGCAACCTGACGGCCGATCCCGAGCTGCGGTTCACGCCCTCCGGCGCCGCGGTCGCCAACTTCACCGTCGCGTCGACGCCGCGCACCTTCGACCGCCAGTCCGGCGAGTGGAAGGACGGCGAGGCGCTGTTCCTGCGTTGCAACATCTGGCGCCAGGCGGCGGAGAACGTCGCCGAGTCGCTGACCCGCGGTGCGCGGGTCGTGGTGCAGGGACGTCTCCGTCAGCGGTCCTTCGAGACCCGTGAGGGCGAGAAGCGCACCGTCGTGGAGATGGAGGTCGACGAGGTCGGCCCCTCGCTCCGCTACGCCACAGCCAAGGTCAACAAGGTCAGTCGGGGCGGTGGCTCCGGCGGCTTCGGCGGCGGTGGTGGCGGCAACTACGACGGCGGCGGTGGCTTCGGTGGCGGCCCGCAGGGTGGTGGCTCCGGCGGAGGTAACTCCGGTGGTGGCAACTCCGGCGGCGGCAACTCCGGTGGCGGCGGCTATGACGACCCCTGGGGTTCGGCCCCGCCCGCAGGCAGCGGAGCGGCGTCCGACGACGAGCCCCCCTTCTGATCCATCCCCGCCGCCCGTGACGGGCGGTGATCGACCCCAGGAGCACCACCATGGCCAAGGCCATCGTGCGCAAGCCTAAGAAGAAGGTCTGCGCATTCTGCAAGGACAAGGCACAGCCGATCGACTACAAGGACACCGGCCTGCTGCGGAAGTTCATCTCCGACCGCGGCAAGATCCGTGCCCGTCGGGTGACCGGCAACTGCCGCCAGCACCAGCGGGATGTCGCCGTCGCGGTGAAGAACTCCCGTGAGGTCGCCCTGCTGCCCTACACCTCGACCGCTCGCTGACGGGGAGGAGACCGCACATGAAGCTCATCCTCAACGCCGACGTCCCGAACCTGGGCGCGCCGGGCGACATCGTCGAGGTCAAGGACGGCTACGGCCGTAACTACCTGCTGCCGCGAAAGCTCGCGGTCGTCGCCACCCGTGGCGCCGAGAAGCAGGTCGAGCAGATCCGCCGGGCGCAGAAGACCCGCGAGATCCGCGACCTGGGCCACGCCCAGCAGGTCGACTCGCAGCTGAAGAACCTGAACGTGACCGTCCAGGCCAAGGCCGGCGACAGCGGCCGCCTGTTCGGTTCGGTCACGCCGGCTGCGGTCACCGACGCCGTCAAGACGGCAGGCGGCCCGGCGCTCGACAAGCGCACCGTGGACGTCCCCGGCCACATCAAGACACTCGGCAAGCACCAGGTGCAGGTCCGCCTGCACCCGGAGGTCACCACCGAGCTGTCGATCGCGGTCGTCGCGGGCTGAACACGATTTCGGTGGTCGATCGACCACTGAGCGTAGTCAGGGCGGTGCCCGGAGCCTCGTGCTCCGGGCACCGCCCTTTCGTCTGTCCGCTCCCGGCCGCGGAATCGGGAGCCGGTCGCCCGGCGGAGTCGCGAACCGGCACCTCGAGCGGGTCCGGCCGGCCGGTCAGCGGTCCCCCCGGCGCGTGGCCGGCAGGCCGGCGGGGTGACGGCCGGCTCGTCGGGCGGGGCTGTGGACGCGCCGGACGGCGAACGGTGGGCACCGCGGCCCGACACGCCGGTGCAGGCGTGCGACGACACGCCAGGGGAAAGTTGTCCACAGCTTGTCACAGGGTGCTGACCTGCGCATTCGGCCTTTCCTGTGTGGTTGTCCCCAGGGTGTCCACAGCACGGTCCCGGGATGGGCGGTGTTCGTGCACAGGTCATCCCCATGTCGATCACCAGAGCGGTTTGGGTGTCGGCGCCCGGCGGCCTAGCCTCGGTCGCACCGGCCCGATGAGGAGCACCCGCACGCACCCGCGCGACACGCGGACCGGCGGGCGCGCCGCCGGAACGGGAGATCACGGAAGATTCGCGCGGGCGAGTGACCATCGCTCGCGCATCGAACGTGTGTTCGGTATGCTGGTCCACCGGGGGTGACGCTGCGTATGGCTCTGACGGACGACCGTCCCGCCGGACGGCCTCGAGCCGTTCGCGACGGCGAGCAGGCCGAGAGCTCCGGCGGGGGCGGGAACGGTGTGTTCGACCGTCAGCCGCCGCAGGACCTCACGGCGGAGCAGTCGGTGCTCGGCGGCATGCTGCTGAGCAAGGACGCGATCGCCGACGTGGTCGAGGTGCTACGGCCGGAGGACTTCTACCGGCCCGCCCACCAGACCGTGTACGAGACGGTCCTGGACCTCTACGGCCGCGGTGAGCCGGCCGACGCGGTGACCGTGTCGGCGGAGCTGCAGCGGCGTGGCGAGCTGGTGCGCCTCGGTGGCGCGCCGTATCTGCACACCCTGATCGCGACGGTGCCGACCGCGGCGAACGCCGCCTACTATGCCGAGATCGTCGGCGAGAAGGCGATCCTGCGGCGCCTGGTGGAGGCCGGGACCCGGATCGTGCAGCTCGGTTACCACGGGTCCGAGGGCGGCGAGGTCGACGAGGTGGTGGACCGGGCCCAGGCCGCGATCTACGAGGTCACCGAGCGGACCACGACCGAGGACTACACCGTGCTGGAGGAGCTCCTCCAGCCGACGATGGACGAGATCGACGCGATCGCCTCCCGCGGCGGGATGTCCTCGGGCGTGCCGACCGGGTTCGCCGACCTCGACGCGGTCACCAACGGTCTGCACCCCGGGCAGATGGTCGTCGTCGCGGCCAGGCCCGGGTTGGGCAAGGCGCTGGCCCTCGACACCCCGCTCCCCACCCCGCAGGGCTGGACCACGATGGGCGAGGTCCTCGTCGGCGACATGCTGCTCGGCGCGGACGGGTGCCCGACCCGCATTGCTGCAGTCACCGAGATCATGCACGGACGACCGTGTTACGAGGTCGAGTTCTCCGACGGCTCGGTCCTGACCGCCGACGCACAACACCAATGGCTCACCGAGACCCGGGCGAGCCGGCGGGCGCGGCAGGAGGCCCGAGCGCGCGGTGTCGCGTCAGAAGTCGGTCCGGGGGTCCGGACGACCGAGCAGATCGCGGCCACGGTCCGCTGCGAGACGGCCGATCGGCGCGCGAACCACTCGGTCGCGCTGACCGAGCCGTTGCAGCTGCCCGAGCGTGAACTGCTGATCGCCCCGTACACCCTCGGCGTGTGGTTGGGTGACGGAACCAGCGCATCGGCCTCGTTCACCTCCGACGACCCGGAGATCGCCGAGTATGTCGAGCAGGATGGGTACCGCGTCGTCCGGTTGCCCGACCGTCGTTACGGCGTAAGGCTGCCCGATGTCGATGCCGTCCCGACGCGGCTGTGCGAGGTCTGCGGATCGCCGTTCCTGCCCCGTACCAGTCAGGTCCGAACCTGCGGTAGATCGTGTGGCGGCCGCGTCCGGTTCCTGTCCGCGCCCGTCGGCCCTCCCGCTTGCCCGGACTGCGGTTCACCATCGAGCGGGTTGCGGCGCTGCGCGACGTGCCACGCCGAGCACGGGACGGTTCAGGGACTGCTGCGGTCCGCGGGGGTACTCGGGCAGAAGCACATTCCGGTCGCCTACCAGCGGTCGGGGGCACATCAGCGGAGGGCACTGCTGGCGGGCCTGATGGATACCGACGGCACGGTCACATCGACCGGCAACCTGCAGTTCACGGTGACCAGCGCTCGGCTCGCCGAGGACGTGGCCGAACTCGTCATCGGACTCGGCTACCGCTGCTCGATGACCACGAAGAACGTCGCCGGGCGTCGCCCGTCGAGCTCGGTTGCCTACACGCTGAACTTCACCACCTCTGACGACGTCTTCCGTCTGGAACGAAAGCGCCGGGTGCACAAGGAACGGGCCGCTGAGCACACTCACCGGGAGCATCCCCGTTACATCGTGGACGTGCGTCGAGTCGAAAGCGTTCCCGTTCGCTGTGTCGAGGTCACCGCTGGTGATCACCTCTACCTCGCCGGTCGATCCATGATTCCGACGCACAATTCGACCCTTGGCCTGGACTTCGCCCGGTCGTGTTCGATCCGCAACGGCATGACCAGCGCGTTCTTCTCGCTGGAGATGAGCAAGTCCGAGATCGTGATGCGTCTGCTCTCTGCGGAGGCCCGGATCCGGCTGGCCGACATGCGCGCCGGTCGGATGTCCGACGAGGACTGGACCCGGATGGCGCGGCGGATGTCGGAGATCTCCGAGGCGCCGCTCTACATCGACGACTCGCCGAACCTGACGCTGATGGAGATCAGGGCCAAGGCGCGTCGGCTGAAGCAGCGCAACGGCCTCAAGCTGATCATCCTGGACTACCTGCAGCTGATGACCTCGGGCCGCAAGGTCGAGTCCCGCCAGCAGGAGGTCTCGGAGTTCTCCCGGCAGATCAAGCTCCTGGCCAAGGAGCTCGAGGTCCCGGTGGTCGCGATGAGCCAGCTGAACCGTGGTCCCGAGCAGCGCACCGACAAGCGGCCGATGCTGTCCGACCTGCGTGAGTCGGGTTCGATCGAGCAGGACGCCGACATGGTGGTCCTGCTGCACCGCCCGGACGCGTTCGAGCAGGACGACCCGCGGGCCGGGGAGGCGGACCTGATCCTGGCCAAGCACCGTAACGGCCCGACCACGACGATCACCGTCGCGCACCAGCTGCACTACAGTCGCTTCTCCGACCTCGCGCACGGCTAATGTGGCCAATCACGTAAGAGGATCGACAGATCCTTCCCGGCCACCGGTCGCGAGCTCTACCCCCAATTCCCGGGGTCGTCACGTTGGTCAGCGGGCAAGTCGTGCTGGGGATACGCTGAACCCTCTGCGTCGTCGCAGCGGCGGAAGGTGGTGCGCCTTGCCGTGACCTCGGCGGTGACCGTGCCGGACGATCGCCGCCCTGTGTGCCGATCCTCCTCGAGGCTGCATCGTGAGTTCTGCAGTTGCTAAGATCTGCAAGCATGGGAGGCTGCTCCGAGAGCGCGCCCGGGTGGATGAGGACTTGAGGTCGAGCGGAGGCGTCGTGGCGAAGGGGCGGGCAGTGGGGGCGCCCGAGATGGCGCGGCCCCTTTATCAGGCGAAGGCGGAGTTCTTCAAGACCCTTGGCCACCCGGTCCGGATCCGGGTCCTGGAGTTGCTCAGCATTCGTGAGCACGCGGTGTCGGAGCTGTTGGGCGAGATCGATGTGGAGTCGGCGAACCTGTCCCAGCAGCTGGCTGTGCTGCGCCGCGCCGGGCTGGTCCGGACCCGCAAAGAGGGCTCGGCGGTGCACTACTCGCTGACCAGTCCCGAGGTGTCCCAGCTGATGGCGGTGGCGCGGTCGATCTTGACCGGTGTGCTGGCGGGGCAGATAGAACTCCTCGAGGACCTCCGCACGTCCTGACCGGGACGCGGTCGCTCGCCGGAGAGGCGATGAAGCGGCCACCGTTCGTGGCTCTCTGCGGGTGTGGCAGGCGGCACGAGGGCCGGCCCGTCCGAGCTTGCTGTCATCTGTGCCGCCGGCCGCGGCGGCAGACCGGTGCACTCGCGCCGCTGATGTGATCAGGGGCATATGCGGCCCGCGCTCTGCAGAGTTGCTAAATTCTGCACCTATTGGTTCGGTGTATTCGATCCGGCGCACGTCGTGTCCGGTTGCCGCTCGTCCCGCGCGGCCGAGCGTGCGGTGCCTGGGGGCGGCTGTGCCGGTGGGTCGGAGCGCCGATCCGGCGAGTGAGGACGAAAGGTGGGGTGGAGAGTGCGGGCTCTGTGGCGCAGGATCCGGCGGTTGGGGGTTTCCGCCGAGCCGGCGCCCCCGCGCCCGACCGCACCGGCACCGGCTGCTGCCGGCCCGTTGGGCGGGTCGGTGCAGATCCGGCACGTGGACGCCGGTTCCTGTAACGGGTGTGAGGTGGAGCTCGGCTCGGTGTTCGGGCCGGTGTATGACGCGGAGCGCTACGGCGCCCGTTTGGTCGCCTCGCCCCGGCACGCGGACGCGCTGGTGGTCACCGGGCCGGTGACGCGGAACATGGCTGAGCCACTCACGCGGGCCTATGAGGCGGTGCCGGACCCCACGCTGGTGGTGGCGCTGGGGGATTGTGCCCGCAACTGCGGCGTGTTCGCGGACGCGTACGGGGTGGTCGGGGCGGTGGGCGATGTCGTCCCGGTCGATGTCGAGGTGGCCGGGTGCCCGCCGCGCCCGGAGGCCATCGTCGAGGCGTTGCGCACGCTCACCGGTCGATGAGCACCGTCGCTGCCGGACTGGCTGCCGCGTTGGGGACCGCGGTGGTCACGGCACTGGTCGCGCTGGTGGTCCCACGCCGCGGCCGGGCAGTGGTGTCGGGCGGCGGGACGGCGCTGACCGGTGTGGCCGCGGTCGTGGCCGGTCTCGCGGCGATCCGGGGCGCGGGCGACGGGCTGGCGGGGTCGGTGGGGCGCGGCTGGAGCCTGGAGTTGCCGGGGTTGCTGCCGTTGTCCGGGATGGGGTTGGTCGTCGACCCGCTGGGCGGGGTGTTCATCGGGGTGGTCGGGGCTGTGGCGGTCAGCGCCGGGGTGTATGCGGTCGGCTACACCCGGCGCGGCGTGGATTCGTCGCGGACGGTGTCGATGATGTTGCCGCTGTTCGTGGCGTCGATGCTGTTGGTGCCGGCGGCCGCGGGCATCGGTGCGTTCCTGGTGTGCTGGGAGTTCATGGCGGTGACGTCGCTGCTGTTGGTGCTGGCGGAGCATCGGCGCGGCGAGCAGGTCGCCTCGGCGGGGCGCTGGTATGCGGTGATGACCCACCTGGGGTTCGTGGCGATCCTGCTCGCCCTGGTTGTGCTGGGTTCGCTCACCGGCGACGGGTTCGCCCAGATCCGCGAGCAGGCCGGGCAGGTGCCGACTCCGCTGTCGGGGCTGGTGTTCGTGTTGCTGTTGGTCGGGTTCGGGTCAAAGGCCGGCATCGTTCCGCTGCACGCCTGGCTGCCGCGCGCGCACCCCGAGGCGCCGTCGCATGTCTCGGCGCTGATGTCGGCGGCGATGGTGACGATGGGCGTGTACGGGATCGCCCGGTTCGGTCTGGACCTGCTCCACGGCGGGGCGCGGTGGTGGTGGCTGCTGGTACTGGTCGCGGGCGGGCTGTCGGCGATCTACGGGATCCTGCAGGCCGCGATGAGCTCGGATGTCAAACGGCTGCTCGGGTTCTCGACAACGGAGAACATGGGGCTGGTCCTGGTCGGGGTCGGGGCGGCGGGCCTGTTCGCCGAGGCCGGAGACGGTGTGCTCGCGGGGTTGGCGATGACCGCGGCCCTGCTGCACGTGATCAACCATGCGGCGTTCAAGACGGTGCTGTTCGAGGCGGCCGGCTCGGTCCTGCACGCCACCGGCACCCGCGATCTCGACGCGCTCGGGGGGCTGCGCGCTCGGATGCCGGCGACGACGCTGCTGTTCGGGGTGGGCGCGTTCGCGGGGTCGGCGTTGCCGCTGGGGCCGGCGTTTGTCAGTGAGTGGCTGCTGTTGCAGGCGCTGGTGCACGGATTCACCGTCGGCGGCGTGGCGACCGCGATCGTGATGCCGGTGGCGGTGGCCGCGGTGGCGTTGACCGCAGGGCTGGCGGTGGCGACGTTCGTGAAGGCGTTCGGGGTCGGTTTCCTGGCCCGCCCGCGCTCGGCCGCGGCTGCCGGGGCGCACGAGGGCCCGATCGCGATGTCGGTGGGCATGGGGCTGGCCGCCGTGGGCTGTGTGGGGCTGGGTGTGGCGCCGGTGCTGGTGCTGCCCGCGGTGGGCGCGGTCAGCGCTTCGCTGTTCGGCTCGAGGGTCCCGGTCTCGGCCGAGCCGTTACTGGTGGGCTTGGACGGGTTCACCGGGGCCCTGTCACCGTTGCTGGTGGCCGCGGTGGTGCTCGGCGCGATCCTGGCCACCGCGGGGCTGGTGCGGATGCTGCTGGCGCGGCGGGCCCGGGTGCGGACGCGGCTGTGGGACTGCGGCGCCGGCCCGTTGTCGTCGCGGATGGAATACACCGCGACCTCGTTCGCGGAGCCGCTGCAGCGGGTGTTCGACAACGTGATCCAGCCCGAGCACGACGTCGAGGTCACCCACCACCGCGAGTCGCGGTACCTGGTGGAGGCGGTCAACTACCGGCTCTGGGTGGCCGATCGGGTCGAGCACCGGCTCTACGGACCGATCCTGCGCGGGGCCCGCTGGTGGGCCCGGGCGGGCGCGTGGGTGGCCACGGGAAGTGTGCACCGCTATCTGGGTTATGGCTTCGTGAGCGTGTGCCTGCTGTTCGTGGTGCTGGTGGTGGTGTCGTGGTGAGCGTGGCCGGTGTGCTCGTCGCGCTGTTGCAGGTCGCGCTGGTGCTCGCCGGCGCGCCGCTGTTGGTCGGGATGATGCGCCAGCTGCGGGCCCGCCTGGAGGGCCGGGCCGGCGCGGGCGTGCTGCAGCCGTGGCGGGACCTGCGCAAGCTGTTGCGCCGCCCGCCGATGAGAGCGGTGGGCACCAGCGAGGTCTTCGCGATCGCACCGCTGGTCATGGTGGCCACCGCGGTGGCGGTCGTGGCCGTGGTGCCGTTCGTGTCGACCGCGGCGGTGCCCCGCGCGGGGGCGGACCTGTTCGTGGTGGTGGGGCTGCTGGCCCTGGGCGCGGTCGCGCTGGTGCTGGCCGGTCTGGATGTCGGCACCGCGTTCGGGGGGATGGGTGCCAGCCGGGAGATCACGGTCCTGGCCTTGGTCGAGCCGACACTGCTGGTCGCGATCTTCGCGTTGTCGGTGCCGGTGGGGTCGACGAACCTGGCCGACATCGTGGCTGCGGCGGTGCAGGACCCGACCCGGGTGCTGTCCCCGGCCGGGCTGCTCGCGGCGGTGGCGCTGGGGGTGGCGGTCATCGCCGAGACGGGTCGATTGCCGGTGGACAACCCGGCGACCCACCTCGAGCTGACGATGATCCACGAGGCGCTGACCCTGGAGTACGCCGGACCGGACCTGGCCCTGGTCGAGCTGGCGTCGTGGATGCGCCTGACGGTGTTCCTCGGCCTGTGGGCCACGTTGTTCACCCCATGGGGGGTGGCGACCTCGACCGCACCCTGGGCGGTGCTGGGCGGCGTGGCCGCGATCGCGGTGAAGATCGCTGTGCTCGGTGCGGCACTGGCGGTGGGCGAGGTGTTCCTGGCCAAGCTGCGTCTGTTCCGGGTGCCCGAGCTGCTGGCCGGGTCGTTCCTGCTCGCGTTGTTGGCCGTGACGACCTCGTACCTGCTGGCATGACCGCGACCAGTCCAGGCGGGGCGGCCGTCGACCGCGCGCCGGCCGGGCGCCGGGTGCTCGCCGTGCTGCGCAGCGCGGGGCGCGGAACCTACCGGCAGGGAGGGCACAGGTGATGGTGCAGCTGATCGGTCTGACCGCGGGGGTGATCCTGCTCTGCGCGGTGCTGGTGCTCTGGCGACGCGAGCTGGCGGTGATCACCCGGGTGCTCATGGTGCAAGGCCTCGCCCTGGCCGGGCTGGTCGGCCTGCTGGCCGTCGAGCAGTCCTCACTGGAGCTGGCGGTCGTGGCCATCGGGGTGCTGGTCTTGCGGGCGGGACTGTTGCCGTATCTGTTGCGGCGCTCGCTGGCCGCGGCCGGACCCACCCAGCGCGAGACCCGCCCGCTGCTCAACGTGGCCGCCTCGCTGCTGGCCGCCGCCGCGCTGACGCTGCTCGCGTTGGCGGTCTCCCAACCGCTGACCGCGCTCGCGCCCGGACCGGCGACGGCGGCGATCCCGGTGGGGGTCGCGGTGGTGCTCATCGGGTTCTTCGTGATGGTCACCCGCCGCCGCGCGGTCTCGCAGCTGATCGGATTCCTGCTGATGGACAACGGCGTCACCGCGGTCGGGTTCCTCACCGCCGCCGGGGTCAGTCCCGTGGTCGAGCTGGGGGTCTCGCTCGATGTGCTGCTGGCGGTCCTGGTGCTGGGGATCCTCACCGGCCGCATGCGCGAGGCCTTCGGCGGGACCGACCTCGACGAGTTGCAGGAGCTGCGGGATTGAGCACGTTGATGATCACGGCCGAGGCCGTGCTGGCCCCGCCCGATAGCGCCGCGCTGGATCCGGCGGTGCTGCCCGGCACGGCGGTGTTGCTCGTCGCGATGGGGTTGCCGGTGCTGGCGGCGGCGGTCTACGGGCTGACGGGCTGGCGCCGGGCGACGGCCTGGGTCGGTGCGGCGACCGCCGCGCTGATGGTGATCACCTCTGGTGTGCTGGCGATGCGGGTGCTCGACGCCGGCCCGGTCGACGGGGCCGCCGGTCTGCTCCGCGCCGACGCGCTCGGTGTGTTCATGCTCCTGGTGATCGGGGTGGTGGCCACCGTGGCGACCGCGGGGACCCCGGCGCATCTGCGCGGCGAGATCGCCGCGGGGCGGGCGAGCCTGCGCACGGCCACCCGCCACTGCGTGCTGGTGCAGCTGTTCCTGGCGACGATGGCGCTGGCCGTGCTCGCCGCGAATCTCGGGCTGATGTGGGTGGCGGTCGAAGCCACCACGGTGGTCACCGCGTTCCTGGTCGGCCAGCGCCGCAGCCGGGCGGCGGTGGAGGCGGCCTGGAAGTACGTCGTGATCTGCTCGGCCGGGATCGCGCTGGCGTTACTGGGCGCCCTGCTGCTCAACTACGCTTCCCAACACGCCGGCCGGGGCGCCGGGCTGGACTGGGCCGCGCTGAGCGACACCGCGGCCGCGCTGGACCCCGGGACCACCCAGATCGCAGTCATACTGTTGATCATCGGGTTCGGTACGAAGGCGGGTCTGGCCCCGATGCACGCGTGGCTACCGGATGCGCACAGCCAGGCCCCGGCCCCGGTCTCGGCGCTGATGTCGGGGGTGCTGCTCGCGGTCGCGTTCTCGGCGATCCTGCGGGTCAAAGTGATCGCCGACGCCGCGTTGGGCGTCGGCTTCGCCCGAACCCTGCTCATCGTGATCGCGTTGGCGTCGCTGCTGCTGGCCGCCACCGCCTTGCTCGGGCAACGCGACTACAAGCGGATGCTGGCCTATTCCAGCATCGAGCACATGGCGCTGCTCGCGCTCGGTGCGGCGGCGGGAAGCCACCTGGCGATGGCCGCGGTGCTGCTGCACATGCTCGGCCACGGCCTGGTCAAGTCCAGCCTGTTCCTCAGCGCCGGACACATCCTGCAGGCCACGGCGACCAGCAGTATCGCCGGGGTGCGGGCGCTGCTGGCCCGGGCCCCGGCGCTGGCGGGATGTTTCGGCGTCGGGATCGTGGCCTTGATCGGATTTCCCCCGTTCAGCGTGTTCGCCAGCGAGCTCGCCATCGCCCGCGCCGGCGCGGCCGCGGGACTGGGCCCGGCGGTGGCGGCCGCATTCACGCTGGTGGTCGTCATCGCCGCCGCGCTGCTGGGCCACACCAGCCGCATGCTGCTCGGTGCACCCGGCGACGCACCCGGTGCCGCCACCGCCCCGGTGACCCTCACCGGGCGCCCCGATCGCGCGCAGCCGGCTACCGCGATTGCGCCGATCGCGGCGGCCCTGGCGCTCTGCGCTGTCCTCGGTATCGGGCTCGGCCCCCTGTCCGCGCTGCTCGATGCCGCCGCCACCGTCGTGACAGGAGCACCATGAGCCATCCCGCAGACCGCACGGCCGGCGCCGAGGTCGGCCACTGCCGACGGGTCCTGCGGCTGGGCCTCGATCAGGTCCCCGGCCACGCCGAGCAACTCCTGGCGGCCGGCTACCGGGTCGCGCTGATCGCCGGCCACGACGACTCGCACCCCACGGGCGGCGAGCACCCGGGCGCCACCGCCGCGAGTGAGCTGCTTCGAACCGGCCCCCTGCGGGTGGTCTACCTGTTCACCGCGTCCGACCCGGACCGCCGCGTCGAGCTGCAGGTGTCCCTTGCCGGCACGGACCTGCGGGTGCCCAGCATCGCCGCCCTGTCCTTCGCCGCGGGCCGGTTCGAACGCGAGATGCGCGACCTGTTCGGCATCGTGCCCGAAGGGCATCCGCTGCCGCGGCGTCTGGTCCGCCACTTCCACTGGCCCCAGGGCTGGTATCCGATGCTGACCGAGGCCGGCCCGGCCCCGGAGTTCGGCGACCAGGACGGCCCCTACCCGTTCCGGACCGTGGAGGGGCCCGGGGTCTACGAGATCCCGGTCGGCCCGATCCACGCCGGCATGATCGAGCCCGGGCACTTCCGGTTCTCGGTGGTCGGCGAGACCATCCTGAACCTCAAAGCCCGGCTGTGGTTCGTCCACCGCGGCCTGGAGAAGCTGTTCACCGACCGCTCGGTTGCCGAGGGTGTCGCACTCGCCGAACGCATCAGCGGGGACACCTCCGCCGGCCACACGCTGGCCTACTGCCGGGCGGTCGAGGACGCCTACGGGCTGCGCTGCGACGACGACGCCGACCGGCTCCGCGAGGTCGTGGTCGAACTCGAGCGGCTCTACAACCACGTCACCGATATCGGCGCACTGTGCAACGACGTCGGCCACGGCGTCCTGCACGCCCACGCCGGCCGGGTCCGCGAACGGCTCCTGCGGCTCAACGACCACACGACCGGGCACCGGCTCCTTCGCGGCGCCATCTACCCCGGGGGCGCCACGGTGGCCCACCTACCTGCGCCGAGCGAACTCGCCGCGATCGCCGAGGACGTGCGCGAGATCGCCGCGCTCGCGTCAGGCCACAGCGTGGTCCACGACCGGTTCGCCGGCACCGCCGTCCTCACCGCGGCACAAGCCACCGACCTCGGAGCGCTGGGCTACGTGGCGCGCGCCAGCGGCCTGACCATCGACGCCCGCCACGACCACCCCGCCCGCGAGGGCGGGCCGCCGCCGCGGACGACACACGAGCACACCAGTGGCGACGTACTGGCCCGCTTCCACGTCCGGGTGGAGGAAGTCGCCGCCTCGGTGGCGTACCTGCACACCCTGCTGGCCGAACTCGACGGGCGACGCCACAGCGCCGCAGCAGCCCAGGACCTCTTCCACCACAGGCCGCCGGCCGGTTCGGGGGTGGGAATCGTCGAAGGGTGGCGCGGCACCATCGTGCACCGGGTGGAGATCACCAGTGCGGCCCGGCTGAGCCGGGTGAAGGTCGTCGACCCCAGCTTCTTCAACTGGCCCGCCCTGCCCGTCGCCCTGGCCGACACGATCGTCCCGGACTTTCCCCTGGTCAACAAGAGCTTCAACCTGTCCTACGCCGGCAATGACCTCTAACCCCAGCCGCACCGGCGGTGCCCGGGTCCGGCGTGGCGCCTGCCGGCGGGGCCGCCTCAGATCCCGCCGCGCACCTCGGGCAGCGCCGATCCGGCAGGCGCCAGCGACGCCAGTCGCTGCGCGCTGTGCGCCAACAGCTCGCGGGTGACCCGGGGCGGATCGGCGGCCAGCGCCCCGCCCAGCAGATCCGCCGCCGCCGCCACTACCGAGCCCGTGTCCTGCAGCGTGATCAGAGCCGGTGGCAGAATCATCGCCATCGCCGCGCGCCGGTGCTCGGCAGAGCCCCCCACGTCGAGGACGACGTCGACCCGGCGTGCCAGCGCCGGCAACGAGTACCCCGTCGCGTCCTCGGCGTTCCAGCGCACCACCTCGCCGATCCCCGAGTCCACGACCAGATCGCCCACCACCGGGTTGTCCCCGTCACCCAGCACCAGAACCCGGCTCGAGCGCCGCGGCAGCCGGGCTCGCTCGAGCCTGAGCAGCAACCTGGCCACCAGCGCAACCGCCTGGGCCTGCGCGTCGGCGACCACCGGCACACCCACGTCGGGCACCCACGCACCGGCACCGCAGCGACCCGGGCCGCCCATCAGATACACCGCCTGCAGGCGCCGCCCCCTGCGGCCTCGGTCCCGGCCACGGCGGACAGGTCCGCGACCGCGACGGCGCCCAGCCCGGCGCGGCGCAGCGACGCCGCCGCGGCCGCCACGGCGGCGGTCGGTGGCGCGCCGTCGGTGTTGTCGCCGACCACCGCGACCCGTGGGGCTGCCCGAGCGCCGGTCATCGGTGATCCGCCGCTCACCCGACGACCCGTGCCGGCAGTGGCCGAGCGGCCTGATCCACCCCCGGCCGTATCGGGGCGCCGCAGTACTGCCCGGCCGCGGGCCAACCGCGCACGCCCGTGGAGAGCAGGCCCGAGCCCCGGGCAGCACCCCGCTTGTGCACCGCCACTGCGGCCCGCGGGTGTAGGTCCGTGGCCATGATTACCGTGCCTTCCCTCGAGTCGGACGCCGCAGCGCCGACGATGCCCCCTTGTCAGCGACAGGTGCCGGCCCCGACGCGGCGGCTCCGCGCGTGGAGCGAACCAAGCTACCGCTGAATTGCATAATTTCGCAACTCGGCAATCTGGGGTTAGGCTCTGCCGTGCAGACCCCGCATCCGGCGGGAAGGAGAGCGCAGATGTACGTGCGAGTCACCTCGATCTACTGTGATCAAGCCCCGGGCGTCCACCAGGCGATGGACAGCCTCGAACGGGTGGACCGCCCGGCGGTCGAAGCGGCGCGGGGGAACCGGGGGTTGATGACCGTCGTCGACCGCGAGGCCGGGGTGCTCGTGGCCGCCTCCTACTGGGATGAGCCGGGGCTGGCCTCCCAGGCCTCCCTGACCCAGGCCCGGGGGGCCGCCACCGAGGCCGCCGGTGGCGACATGACTACCGAGACGTTCGAGGTGGCCGCCGAGCTGCGATGCGCGGAGCTGCCCAGTAGCGGCGTGTTGCGGGTGTTCCGCGCCCGATCCGCCGACGCACCCTCCGATCTGCCCGCCAGGGTCGAGTGGGTCATCTTTCCGCAGCTGGCGACACTGAATGACTTCTGCGCGGCGGAGCTGCGCCTGGCCCAGGACGGTCGGCGCCCCGAGCTGGTCACGATGTGGTCCAGCGCGGCGGCGGCCACGGCCGGAGCGCCGGAGGTGTGGCGGCTGTTGAGCACCAGCAAGGAGCTCGAGGCCCGGTTCGATCCGGCCGAGGAGTACGCGGTGATCGGGCCCTGCACACCGGCTGAGCTGGGAACACCGAGATCGTGAGCGACGGCGGGTCCGCGGCGTTGACCGCGGGCCCGTGACCGGCGCCGGCTTTCGTAGCGGCGGACGAGCTCCTCGTGAGGTGCACCGCAGACCACCCGGGCACCGGCCCGGCGTCCCCACGGGTAGCGCCTGGCGGCTCCGCAGGCTGAGGCGGGCCGCTCAGCGACGGTAGCGCTGGGCGTAGCGGGCCGCCGCGGCTCGGCGTTGGTCCGCGGTCGCGGCGTGGCGGGCGGCCTCGGTGGTGCCGGGCGCGAACCCGGCCTTGAGCACCCGGTGCTCGACCGAGTTGTGCATGTTGAACAGGGTGTACTGCAGGGCGACCAGCCACCCGAGCAGCACGGCCGCCAGGCGCAGCCACAACGGGCCCGGGACGATGAGCAGCAGCGGCACGGTCAGCAGAGCCAACTGCGCACACGCGCGGGCGAAGTGGCGCAGCGGCCAGGTCCGACACGTGGCGTCGTGCAGGACCCAGCCGCGGTGGCGCTGCGACAAGGCCCCCCCGAGCGCGTACCAGAGCCAGCGCAGCGGGTCAGGTCGAGTGGGCCGGCCAGCCATGTCGTTTGCTCCCAGCGTGCACGAGCGATGGGGGTGCGGTCCGGGCCGGAGAAACCGGGGAAGGCACCGGCCCGGGTCCCGTGACCGTCAGCCGAGGCGCTGGCGCAGGTTGTCGAGCTCGTCGCGCAGCGCGGTGGGCACCTTGTCGCCGATCGTGGCGAACCACTCCTCGATCAGCGGCAACTCGGTCTTCCACTCGTCCAGGTCCACCGCGAGGGCGGCCTGCAGGTCCTCGGCGGAGATGTCGAGGCCGTCGAGATCGAGCGCCTCGGGGGTGGGCACGTAGCCGATCGGGGTCTCCCGCGCGGCCGCGGTGCCCTCGATCCGCTCGATCGCCCACTTCAGCACCCGGGAGTTCTCCCCGAACCCGGGCCACACGATGCGGCCGGCATCGTCCTTGCGGAACCAGTTCACGTAGAAGATCTTCGGAAGGGCGGTCTCGTCGGCGTTCTTGCCGGTGTCGAGCCAGTGCTGCAGGTAGTCCCCGGCGTGATAGCCGATGAACGGCAGCATCGCCATCGGGTCGCGGCGCACCACGCCGACCTGCCCGGTCGCCGCCGCGGTGGTCTCCGAGGACAGGGTCGCACCGAGGAAGGTGCCGTGCTGCCAGCTGCGGGACTCGCTGACCAGCGGCACGGTGCTGGCCCGACGACCGCCGAAGAAGATCGCGGAGATCGGCACCCCCTCGGGGTCGTCCCACTCCGGGGCGGTGATCGGGCACTGCGAGATCGGCGTGCAGTAGCGGGAGTTGGGGTGTGCGGCGGGGGTATCGCTGTCGGGGGTCCAGTCCTGGCCGCGCCAGCTGGTCAGGTGCTCCGGCGCCGCCTCGGAGTAGCCCTCCCACCACACGTCGGTGTCGTCGGTGAGCGCGACGTTGGTGAAGATGGAGTTGCCCTGCTCCAGGGTGCGCATCGCGTTCGGGTTGGTCTTCCACCCGGTCCCGGGCGCCACCCCGAAGAACCCGAACTCGGGGTTCACCGCATACAGCCGGCCGTCGGCGCCGAACCGCATCCAGGCGATGTCGTCGCCGAGGGTCTCGACCTTCCAGCCCGGGATGGTCGGCTGCAGCATCGCCAGGTTCGTCTTCCCGCACGAACTCGGGAACGCCCCGGTGATGTAGTGGACCTTCCCCTCGGGGGAGGTGAGCTTGAGGATGAGCATGTGCTCGGCGAGCCAGCCCTCGTCACGCGCCATCACCGAGGCGATCCGCAGCGAGTAGCACTTCTTGCCCAGCAGGGCATTGCCCCCGTACCCGGATCCGTAACTCCAGATCTCGCGGGTCTCCGGGAAGTGGCTGATGTATTTGACCTCGCTGCACGGCCACACGACGTCGTCCTGACCGGGCTCGAGCGGGGCGCCGACCGAGTGCAGCGCAGGCACGAACTCGGCGTCGTTGCCGAGGCGTTCCAGGGCGGCGGTTCCGGCCCGGGTCATGATGTGCATCGACACCACCACGTAGGCCGAGTCGGTGATCTCCACGCCGAGCTTGGGGTGCTGCGCGGTCACCGGGCCCATGCAGAACGGGACGACGTACATGGTGCGGCCGCGCATGCTGCCGCGGTAGAGCTCGGCCATGGTCTGCTTCATCTGGTCCGGATCGACCCAGTTGTTGGTCGGGCCGGCGTCCTGCTCACGGGCCGAGCAGATGAACGTGCGGTCCTCGACCCGGGCGACATCGGCCGGGTCCGAGGCGCACCAGAAGGAGTTGGGTTTCTGCTCCAACCGCGTGATGGTGCCGGCCGCGACCAGCTCGTCGGTGAGCCGTGTCCACTCCTGCGGGGTGCCATCGCACCACACCACCCGGTCCGGTGCGGTCAGCGTCGCGACCTCGCGGACCCAGTCGAGCAGGCGCGCGTGCGTGGTCGGTGCCTGATCCAGGCCGGGGATCGAGGGGCTCGAGGTGGTCATGCTGGGCACTCCTTTGTCACCGTTGCCGACGTTGTCGCCGGGTGTGGACTGTTCTCCTCTGAGCTCGCACTCGAGGTGTCGATCTCGCCGGGTCGGCCAGGTACCGGCCGGCCACGGATGACCTGCTGCAGCGACGTCATGAGGGCCTCGGAGGATCCGTGCGGGACCCCCCCAGTAAGGACGCCCAATTCGGTCGGCGGTCCCGTCGCAGCGGTGAGGACGCGGCGGGAGCGAGCACCCGAGCTGCCGCAGCCTCCACCTCACCGACCAGATCCGGCGAGGTCACACGGGGAGACAGGCTCCGCGGGGGCGCGGCCCGCATCAGGCCCGCCGCGCATGCGTGATAGGTCTCGATGTCGACCAGCGGCCCGACCGCCGCCGCGATCGCCCGCATCAGCCCTGGGACCGGCAGCAGGCCGGCGTTCGGTGGGGATGCGATCACCGAGTCACACGGCCGGTCCCACTGCAAGCGCGTCATCTGTTCGCTGCCGCCGGTCAGGTCGATCACCACGTCGGCGTCGCGGGTCGCCCGGCTCAGTGGGGCCGCCGGGGCGTCGGCGGGGGCCCATCGGGTGTGCTGGAACAAGCCGGCGGTCAGCAACAGCGGGCACAGCGTCGGGAGCCGTGCCTTGCCGGCCACGACCACCCGGCTGTCGGCCGGGAGCAGGTCCCGCCCGCCCAGGTAGGTCAGGACGGCTCCCACCAGTGAGATCGCCTCCGCGTCGGCCTCGGTGATCACTGGGCGGGCGCTGACGTCCGCGAGTAGTGCCTGCGCCTCGCGGAGCCGTTCCGGATTGTTGCCGGCCAGGTACACCGCGCCGACCTGCACCGGCAAGCCATGCAGCATCTGCATGAGCTCGTAGGAGTCCGGGCAGCTCACCAGCAGCGGGACTGTCTGCACCCCGGACAACCCGCCGATCACCACGGCCATCTCGTTCAGCCGCGTGATCGTGTCCTCGTCCTCGGTGGCCGAGGCATCGGCGCCGACGTCCATCACGACGGCCGTGGTCCAGCCCAACCCTTCCCGGCCCGGCCACTGCCCCGGCAGGTCGTGCGCTCGCCAGATCGTCATCCCTACCTACCTCCGCCGGTCGGGGATGACTCAGCGTCCAACGCCGAGACGGCGGTACCGGCCACGTGGACGGCCCACGCGACCGACACCGGGTGGACGGCAAGGCGCGGCCCGGCTCGTCGCACAGCAGTGGCCCCGGCATCCACCTTCTCGACCTCCGCTCGGTGACAGCACTCGCCCACTTCATGTTGTTCGCAGTTAACGAAGCATGCAAGTCTTGTTGCCGCTGGTTGAGGTTTGTCACCTCCCTGAACTCCCGGGCTCAGGATGGGATTCAGGCATCCGGGCGGCCCGCGGTGAAAGTCCGCGTTCGAGGAGTGTGGCCGGCCCGCGCAGTTGCTAACCTTCGCACATTCGCAATTCCTCGTCGAGGATCGTGTCGGGAGGCGGAGTCATGCCTGAGCTTCCGGTGTCGGCGCTGATGACTCGCGCACTGGCCAGCGTGGGACTGGACACGCCCGCCAAACACGTCGTGGGCATGCTGGTCGCCCACGACGTCCGTGCACTACCTGTGATCGATCACCTCGGCCGACCGGTCGGCGTGATCAGCGACGTCGACACACTGAGCACGATCCACCGCCGCTCGGGCAGGCCCAACGGTTTGTTGCGTCGCGCGGGCTTCCAGGCTCGGGTCTCTCGGCGCGACTCGGAGGCGGTGGTCGCATCCGAGTTGATGCGGGCGCCGGCGCCGACCGTGCTCGACAGCGCACCGGTCGGTGTCGCGACCCAGAGACTGATCACTGCGGGAATCGGCGCACTGTTCGTGGTCAACTCGTCGGATTGCCTGATCGGCGTGCTCACCGCCCGGGACGCGCTGCGCCCACTCCTGCGTCGCGACCCGGAGATCCATGCCGAGATCGAGCACGTCGTGGCCTCGGCCGCCCCGTCCGAGTACGGAATCGAGGTCTCGGTGCGCGACGGCGAGGTCCGGCTGCATGGCTGCCTGGGTCTGCACAGCACGGCCGCGCAGATCGAGTGTGCCGTTCTTCGCATCAGAGGCGTGCTCGCCGTGCACAACGCGATCCGCTACGAGGTCGACGACATGCTGATTACCGGGTTCTGACAACCGTGGACACGACGGGGTACCAGATGGACCCCCTCGCGCCGCCGCGGGTCAACGGTCCTCGCCGGCATCGTGCAGCAGCGGCTGGTCCACCCAGCCGCTGACATCGATACCGTGCCGCGACGCCATATCCACCAGGTCGAGAAGCCGGGCATGCCGGAGCCGGACCTCATCCCACCGCTGCGACTGCAACGCCGCTCGCAGCTCACCCTGCACCCCGTCGATCTGCATACGCAGCTCGTCACGCATCGTTCCGCTCCCCTCCTCGACCGATCGGGCCCGGCCAGGCAACATCAAGACCTGTCGAGTCCGACAATCGCGCGCGAGCAGACGTCGCGAGACTGTCCCCCCGCTTCTCCTCTGGCCGGGGCGCTCTCGCGGTGATCCTCGCAGCCGGGTTCATCGACAGGCCCGGCTGCAGGACACCCTCGTCGTCGGTGCGCTCCTGCGTCACCGCGAGGAGCATCGTCAAGATCCGGCGGTCGTCGTCGCGCAGCGCTTGGCGAGTCCGTGCCGGGGCAGCACTCGACCGCCGCGCCCGCTCCCGACGACACAGGAATGCCCCGTTCGGCTCGACCCCGTAGTCGCGGACCCGGCGCCGCAGTCGCAGTAGCGAGAGTTCGTCGTCGATCTCCGCGGCCTCGACTGCCCGGCTCAAGTAGATCTCGGGCACGCCGAGGTACCCGGCCACGATCCGACACAGCTCCCCGTCTGCGGACCCCTGGCGCTGTCGGCTCAGCGCACCCGCTCGCGCACGTCCATCTCGCCGAGCTGTCGCCGAGCACAGTGAGGAACGCCTCCCCGCGCGAGGCAGCGAGACTCCACATTGCGCCCACCTCCCCGCCTCCGGGTAGCGGATCCGCGCGTCCTCATCCAGCAAACCGGCTACACTCAGGCTTCAGAGTTAATGATGTTTGCACTTGCCCAAGTTCGCAAGTCTGAGTTGGGAGCTGCGCAGCGGGCTATTCGACGCCAGAGATCAAGCTCGAGCAGACAAGTGGATGAGAATCGGCGCCGCCCGGATGACACGACGTGACAAGTCCCAGGTCAGCGGCCCGCGCGATGACAGGAGCGACGAGAATCGACATGACCTACGGGGTTGGCCTCGAGGACTCTCCGCAGCGAGACGGAGCGCGACATGCCGACCGAGGGACCGGCATGAAGCGGGCCCTGCGTCTGACGTTCTGGACCGTAGTCGCCGTGGTAGCCGCAGTCGCGCCATGGTGGGTCATCCGTGGCGCCGGGCCGCTCGCCGACTGGACCGGGCACTCCCCCGACCTGATCTGGGCGGTCGCGGCGCTACTCGCGCTGCCGCTGCTGGGGGCAGCCATGACCATCTACGACCAGTTCCCTGCCCGACCCTGCAGCACCCGATCACCACAGCCGAACCGACGGCGGGGCAGACCTGAGCACAGTGACCCGGACCCGGAGCCCAGCCGTTGACATGGAGTCTCAGGCTGACCCCTGGAGTGCCAGGGCTCGATTATGTAGGCCAGGGTCGCGAGAGGCGTCGCGGACAAGGCTCCAGCCGACTGCCAATGCAGGTCCGGACACGGAGCTGTCAAGGTGTCGCGGACACCGGACGTTCGCCCAGCTCGAGTGCTCAAGATCGCGCGGAACCTACAAGCGAAGCTGACGGGCGGTGGCGGGCGGGAGTCACCCCCGCCACTGACGGTCGCCGAGCAGCGCCGCTTCGGCGCCGCCGTCGGCGAAGATCACTTGACCGGTGACGAAGCGGTTCTCCGGGCCCGCCAGCCAGCTGATGAGGTGACCGACCCACTCCGGTCGCCCCGGGAAGCCGCCGAGGGGCTGCGGTGCGGCCGCCTCGACACCGGCCCGCACCTCGTCGTCGGTGAGGAGCCAGGCGGCAGCGGGGGTGTCCACGACGCCGGGGGCGACCGCGTTGAGCGGGATGCCGGCGCCGGCCCAGCCGGGCGTCGGGGCCGTCCGTCGTACCCACCCGTTCAGCGCGCGTTTGGCGATGCCGTAGGCGGAGTCGCGCAGCGAGGGTTCGGCGGCCACCAGGGCGGTCGCGGCGGCTTCGTCGCCGTCCGCGCAGGCCTGCAGGACCCGTTCGTCCGCGGGTGCCAACGACGATGTCGAGGACACGGCGACGGCCCGTGGAGCTTCGCTGCGGGCCAGCAGGGGGCGCAGCCCTTCGAGCGTTGCGACCGCGCCGAAGTAGTTCGTCTCGAGAAGCCCGGTCCGGCCACCGCCTGCTATCGCCAGCACCGCATCGATGTGGCCCCACGTCGCCACCTGAGCGACCAGCGACCGGCGGCCGGCAGGGGTCGACAGATCGGCGATGACGTCGGCGTCGCTCAGGTCGCAGCCGATGACCGTGGCGCCGTGCTCACGAAGGATCGATGCGGTGGCGGCGCCGATTCCCGACGCCGATCCGGTCACGACGTACCTGCGCCGGCTCACCGGTCGTCCTCGGCGGGGCGGTCGTCGACAGGTTCGTCCCGCAGGTGCGGTACGCCGCTGCGCCTGAAGTACACCTGGCTGATCACCTCGGCGAGGACGATCAGCGCCACGAGCTTGAGCGCACCGATCAGCGGGACGCTGTCGATCGGCATCGTGTAGGCCAGCACCACCGTGCTCACGGCGTCCAGCAGCAACGCGCCGCCCCAGATCGTCGTGGCCACCTGTACGACCCGCCGAAAGGCCGGTGTGTCATGCCACGCGGTGTTGATCTGCTCGTGCAACGTGCTGCCGGTGAAGGTTCGCAGGGCGTACAGGTGGTACGGCGTCCGTGGGAGCGTCAGCAGGATCCAGATGCCCACCACCGCGGTGATCCAGCCGTCGCGCGCCAGCAGTGTCCTCGGACTGCCGGACAGGAACGACAACCCGACGCTGAGAAGCAGGGCGGTCACGACGAGGCCGGCGAGCATGTCGATCCGCCGCTTCGTGATCACCGAGTGGACCGCTTTGGCCGCCGGTGCGACCAGGCCCAGCAACAGGGCCGTCCACTGGTCGACGCCGGCCGTCCGCAGCCCGTAGAACACCACGATCGGTGCCACCGCGTTGATCAGCAGGCTCACGACGATCTCGCGTTGCGGGCTGGGCGGGCCGGCGGTCGTTGCCGGGCTCACTGCCGGGGCGCAGGACGGGTTCATCGTCGCCCACCGGGGTCCTGGGGTCGCAGACTGGTGACCATGCGGTCAATAGTAGTGACCAGATGGTCATTAGTCGAGAGTGGCGGGCCCGCCGATCGGTGACCTCCGGTCCGGTGCGGCGTCAGCCCCCGGCTTGCATGCCGCTGAGCAGGATCTCCGCGAGCTCGGATGCATAGCCGCGGGGATCGACCTCGGGATGGTCCTCGAGGTACGCGAGCATGACGTCGATCGAGCCCTGGTAGGTGACCGCCATGACCCGGGCGTCGAAGTCACGCAGGCTGCCCTCGGCCTGGCCACGGCGGAACAGTCCCTCCTGCCCGAGGTAGGTCTCCTCGTAGAAGTCGACGACCGGCCGATCGGCACCGTCCGGCCGGTGAAGGTTGTGCACGATGCGGTTCAGCGCGGTGAGTTCGTCCCGATGGGTCAGGATCTGCGCGGCGGCCCGGCGCAGGGCGGCGCGGATGATGTCCGGTACGGGCTGATCCATGTCGAGGGTGTCGACGATGCCGCGCCGCATGGTCTCCATCGTCGCCTTCGCCGTGGACGCCATCAGGTCGTCCTTGCCGGTGAAGTAGCGCCAGACCAACCCCTTGGCGACATCGGCGCGCGCGGCTATCCGGGTCAGCGACGCGCCCTCGTAGCCGCGGTCGACGACCTCCTGGATCGCCGCCGTCATGATCTGCCTGCGCCGTTGGTCTTCACCGAGGCGTTGGCGCGGGCCGCGCGACGGGCGTGAGGTGGACGTCATGACAGTGCCGGCTCCGCCGCGAACATTGCATCCACGGCCAACACACTAGTAGCGTGTCGCCGCTAAAACTATCGCTATCTGGTGTATGAGCCTCTCATCATGTTGCTCGTGTTGAGAGGATGCCCAGACGATGGCTCGTCCGAAGGTGTTCACGATCGGCCTGTCGGCTGCTGATCGCGAGTTCCTGTCCAAGCTGACCGTGACCGGCACGCATCCGGCGCGGATGATCATCCGTGCTCGGGTACTGCTGGAGCTGGACGAGAACGTCGGCCCGGTGGACGCTCGGTCGATGGTCGCGGATCGGGTCGGGGTCTCCCAAAACACGGTCCGGTCGATCGCGAAACGGTTCGACGAGACCGACGGCGACGTGCTGGCCACGATCGGCCGCAAGCCGCGTGAGACACCGCCGGTAGCGCCGATCGTGACCGGCGAGGTCGAGGCCCGGTTGATCGCACTGGCCTGCTCGAGCCCACCGCAGGGCTATACACGCTGGTCGCTGCGCTTGCTCGAGCGTCAGGTCGCCCTGGTCGCCGACCTGCCCGATCTGGATCACTCCACCATCGGCCGAGTGTTAAAAAAACGAAACTGCGTCCTCATCTGAAGAAGTGCTGGACGATCCCACCGCACGCCAGCGCCGAGTTCGCCGCTCGGATGGAAGACGTCCTGGCTGTCTACGCCCGCCCCTATGACCCCCGCCGACCGGTGGTGTGCATGGACGAGAAGCCCTACCAGCTGCTAGGGCAGGTCCGCGAGCCGATCCCCGCCGAGCCCGGTCACGACCGCAAAGAGGACAGCGAGTACGTCCGCAACGGCACCTGCTCGATCTTCGTCTGGGCCGAACCCCTACGCGGCTGGCGCCGCGTCGACGCTCAACCACGCCGAACCAAGATCGACTGGGCCCGTCAGGTGCAGCACCTGCTCACCCACGACTACCCCGACGCCGACACCGTCGTGCTGGTCATGGACAACCTCAACACCCACGGAGTCGGCTCTCTCTACGAAGCGTTCGAACCCTCCACGGCCTTTGCCTTGGCACAACGACTGGAGATCCACCACACGCCCCGCCACGGCTCCTGGCTCAACATCGCCGAGATCGAACTTTCAGCTCTCACCCGCCAGTGCCTCGACCGGCGCATCACCGACATCGACACCCTCAACACCGAACTCGCCGCCTGGCAAGACGCCACCAACACCGACCACCGTCAGGTCAACTGGCAATTCACCACCACCGACGCCCGCATCAAGCTCCGCCACCTCTACCCCAACAATTAGATGCGACGGTCTACTAGGTCCACCCCGTCGGTCGGCCGGGTAGGCGACCGGCCCGGTTCGCCTCCGGAGTCCGGGCTTCAGCCCGGGCCGTCCGGATGGGTGAGGTCGTAGGCGCGGGCCAGCTTCCGGGGCACGACCATGCGCCAGGCGTCGACGACGAGCTCGCGGGCCTCGGCCGGGTCCAACGCCGCGAGGTCGGCACGGACCCAGTTGAAACGCATCTCCGCAGCCGACGGCAGCTGGAACTTGTGCGGCTCGCTCCCGACGAGTGCCGCCCGCTCCTCCCTGGGGAACGCGAAGCCCATCACGTCCTCGTCGAGGGAGAACGCCACGTACACGATCTGCTTGACGCGGAACCTCAACCCGCTGCGGACGTATGCCTCGTACGAGCGCTCCAGCTCGGTGCCCAGCAGCCGAACATCCCCGATCACCGCCATCTCCGGCCCCATTCGTCGGGACGTGGGACAGACCCCACTGCCCACCCGCCGTCCAGTACCCGCCGCTCGATCCGCTCCGTCTCGACCAGCTCCGTCGGAATCCGCTTCTCGTGCGTCACGCAACACAAGGTCGACCGCGACGGCGGGCCGGAGTCATCGGTGTCGCGTTCGCCGGGCGAGACCGAGCACAGATGAGTTCGCCCCACCCCGGAGGTCTGACTCTCCGACGCCCGCAATCACCGACCGAAGGAGCAGCGATGACACGCAACGACACGACGGCCGGCCCATGACGACGGTCGAGGCCAACGGAGTCTCGCTCGGGGTCGAGCACTTCGGCGACGCGGCGGCGCCGCTCGTGCTGCTCGTGGGCGGCACGACCATGCTCTCCTGGTCCGAAGCGCTCTGCGAGACGCTCGCGCGCGGCGGACGTCATGTGGTCCGCTACGACCTGCGCGACTCGGGTGCGTCGACGACCCTCGATCCCGGTGCACCGGCGTACACGCTGCGCGATCTCGCAGCCGACGCCGCGGCGCTCGCCCGCGGGCTCGACGACCGGCCGGCGCACCTGGCGGGCACAGGCGTCGGCGGGATGGTCGCCCAGGTCGCCGCGCTCGACCACCCGGACGCGTTCTCGGCGCTCACCCTCGTCGGGACGCGGCCCGTCGCGCCGGGCCGGGTCGACCCCGACCTGCCCGATCATGACGCGGCGACGATGGAGCGACTGTTCACGCTCCCGATCCCCGACTGGTCCGACCGCGCGGCCGTGGCGGAGTTCGCCGCCACCGGCGCGGAGATCTTCGGCGACGACTCCGTCGCAGCGCGCGCGGTCGCCGAGCGCATCTGGGACCGCACACCGGGCACGGAGCCCGCGGTCCGGATGGCCAACCAACTGGGGACGGTGTTCGCCCAGCTCGACTGCACGCCGCGCTGGCGCGAGCGCCTGCCCGAGCTCGCGATACCGACGCTCGTGGTGCACGGTCGCCGGGACCCGTTCTTCCCGGTCGGCAACGGCGAGGCGCTCGCACGCGAGATCCCCGGCGCGCGGCTGCTCGTCCTCGAACGCGCCGCGACCGCGATCCCCGATGCCTCCGCCGGTGCGGTCGCCTCGGCGATGCTCGATCCAGAGGCGATGCTCGACCCGGAGGCGATGCTCGATCCAGGTCAGCGCGTGCGGACGTCGTGAACGGTGCCGTCGGTGATGGCCCGGAGTTTGTCCGGGTTGGCGATGGTGTGAACGGCGGCGATACGGGCCTCGTCGTCGAACACGAGGGTGACCGTGGCGATCACGCGGTCCGGCCCGCTGAACACCATGCCCGGGCCGCCGTTGATCTCCACGAGTGCGGCGTTCATGTCGGCAGGCGCGACACCCTGGTACGTGACGGTGCCGATGGCCGCGAACCAGGAGGCCACCGTGGAGGCTCCCACGACCGGATGCAGCGCCTGCCGGACCTTGCCGCCACCGTCGGTCCACAGGGTGACGTCCGGGGCCAGTAGCTCCATCAGGGTGTTGATATCGCCCCCGGTCGCGGCGGCGAAGAACTGCTCCGCCGCCTCGCGCTGCCGCGACCGGTCAGCGGTGAAGCGTGGCCGGCGGGCCTGCACGTGCTCGCGGGCGCGGTGCGCGGCCTGGCGCACCGCGGCCTCGGAGCGCTCCACCGCCGCCCCGATCTCGGCGTGGCTGAAGGCGAAGACCTCCTTCAGCACGAACACCGCGCGCTCGAGTGGACTCAGCGTCTCCAGCACCACCAGCATCGCCATCGACACCGACTCGGCGTTCGTGATGTCCTCGCCGGTGTCGCCGCTGGTGAGGATGGGCTCCGGGAGCCACGGCCCGACGTAGGTCTCGCGCTGGTGCCGGGTGGAGCGCAGCCGTTCCATCGCCAGGTTCGACACGATCCGCGCCAGATACGCCTTGGGATCGGCCACCTGCGAGCGGTCGGCGGCCGACCACTTGATCCAGGCGTCCTGGACCGCGTCCTCGGCATCGGCGGCACTGCCGAGGACCCGGTAGGCCACCGAGAACATCAGGTTGCGATGCGTGGTGAAGGCCTGCTGGTCCGGGTCCGGGCGGGTCATCGTGCCTCCCGGACCCGGGTGAAGCGGCCGCCGCGGGGCCAGAACGCGCCCGAGGCGGGCATCTTCTTCATCCGTCCGTAGGTCGGCCAGGGCGAGGCGGTCACCGTCTCCTTGTACCTGGCCGCCGCTCGACCGGTCAGGTACAGCCGTCGGGGGCTGTCGTCGGGATGGGTGAACTGCACGACCCCGTCGTTGCGGCCCAGGCTCACCGGCGTGTGGTAGTAGCCGAAGCGGAAGGGCTTGGGCTGCTTGCCCTCCAACGCGCGGACGATCGACACCGCGGCGTGCACGCCGGTCGGCATTCCGCCCTGGCAGGTGCCGTGCATGACGCCGTAGCCCTGACGGATCGCGGCCGCGTCGCCCACGGCGTACACGTCGGGATGCGACACCGACCGCAGCGCGGTGTCGGTGACGATGCGACCGCGATCGTCGACGTCCAGACCGGCGACGGCCGCCAGCGGCGACACCCGCGTGCCACTCGTCCACAGGACGACGTCGGCGGCGACGCTCTCCCCGCCGGCCAGCTCGACCGCGTCGGGCAGCACCTTCACCACGTCGACCCCGCTGCGCACCCGGACCCCCAGGCGCTCGAGCGCGGCCCGCAGATACGCCCCGGGCCTCGGGTGCATGGCCGCGCCGGGCTCCTGCCGGCCCAGCAGCACGACGTCGAGCCCCGGGTGGCGCTCGGCGATCTCCGCGGCCGATTCGACGCCGGTCAGCCCGCTGCCACCGACCACCACCGTCCCGCGGCCGAGCCGGGCCAGCCGGTCGGCCAGCTGCTCGGCGTCGCGGGGGCTGTTCAGGGTGTACGCGCACTCCTCGACACCGGGCACCGCCGCTGTGTCGGCCACGCTGCCCAACCCGTAGACCAGCGTGTCGTAGCGCAGCACCCGGTCGTCGTCGATCCGCACGGTCCTCGCGTCCGCGTCCACCGCCGTCACCCACCCGCGCACGAACTGTGCGCCGGTGCCCTCCAGCAGCTCCGGGATGCTCATCTCGGCGGTGGGCTGCCCGGTGGCGGTCATGTGCAGCCGCAGCCGCTCGGTGAATCGCTCCTGCGGGTTGACCAGGGTCACCCGCACGTCCTCGCGGTCCTCGACCCGGGCCGCGAGCTGGATCGCGGCGGCCATGCCCGCGAACCCCGCGCCCAGAACCAGGACGCGATGCCCGGTTGCCGTGCCGACCTGCTGCTCTGTGTTCATCGCCGTGTCCTTCTGGTCATTGCCTGCGGACCTGCTGACAACCACCAGACGCGAGCTTCCCTCCGCTCCGTGACTCGGGACCCGTGTGACGTACACCACTGCCGCCGCATCCGCAGCCGGTCGACCCGCTACCGGCGCGACGGACCTCGAGCGCCCGGCATCAGTCGCGCAGCACCGCGGCCAGACACGTCCGCACCGCGTCCGCGTCGGGCGTCGCCCCGCGGTGGCCGATGTAGCCGTCCGGGCGCACGAGCACCGTCGTGCCGTCGCCCGCCCGGTAGGCGGCGCGGAACTCCCCGGCGGCATCGCGGAGCACCGGCACCTGAACCGTCGACCCGTCGATACCGTCCGCGAGCACCGCGTAGGCGGCCAGCGCCCCGGCCGCCCGGGCCGGTACCGCGTCGAGCACCTTGTCGAGCAGCGCGGCGGTCTCGTCGGTGTCGGCGTAGAGGAGCAGGGTGTGGGTCGGGCCCGCCAGCAGCTCGAACAGCCGGAGCGGGAACTGTGCGACGTCGCGGCGTAGTCCGCGGGCGTCGGGTGCGCGGTCGCCCGCCTGCGGCGCGTCCGGGGCGAGACCGGCGTCGGGTGTGCCGACGACCGGGCTGCCGCGGTACCCGACGAGCAGCTGGGCTTCCCGGCGGACGGTGCGGAACGGATCGTGCGGGTCGATCAGCACCCCGGTCGCGGCGGCACGGACGGTGCGGCCGACGACCTCCTCGCCGACCGGGCGGCGCTCGGCGTCGTAGCTGTCCAGCAGCCCCGGTGCCGCTGCGTTCCGGACGGCGAGTGCGAGCTTCCAGGCGAGGTTGACCGCGTCCTGGATCCCGGTGTTCATGCCCTGGGCGCCGGTGGGCGGATGAATGTGCGCGGCGTCGCCCGCGACGAACACGCGACCGCGGCCGTAGGCGTCGACGATCCGGTGGCTGATCCGGAACACCGACGACCAGCGCAGGTCGCGTGCCGTGGTCGGTTCGGGCGCCAGCCTGTCGAGGACGGCCTGGATGTGCGCGAGCCCGGGCTGCCGGCCCGACTCGAAGCCGTGTGCGACCTGGTCGCGGCCCGGAGCCGGTGTCGCCAGCTCGGGCGGGGTCAGCATCGACATGCGGTAGCGGTTGCGGCCGGGCAGGGGGATGCACACCAGCGCGTCGTCCACCGTGCCGCCGGCCTCGTGCGTGGCGCGCACGCCGAACCCGGCCGGGAGCGACCAGTCGACCTCGACATCGCCGAGCATGTACTCCTCGGCGAACGCGCCGCCCTCGAACGTGAGGCCCAGGCCCTTGCGGACCGTGCTGTGCGCGCCGTCGGAGCCGACCAGGTAGCGGGCGCGGACGCGTGCGGTCCCGGACGGGCCGCGCAGCTGGGCTGTGACCCCGTCCTCGTCCTGGATGAAGCCGGTCAGCGTGGTGCCGCGCTCCGGGCGCGTCCCGTGCCGGGCCAGCGCCTCGGAGAGGATCCGCTCGGTCTCGTACTGGGGCAGGGCGAGGAAACCGAACGGCATGTCCGGTGGGAGGGCGAACTCGAGTGTGGAGACCAGCTCGCCGTTGCGGTACACGAGCTGGCCGAGCATCGGGATGCCGGCGTCGAGGGCGTCGGCCAGCACTCCGGCGGACTCCCAGAGTTCCAGCGTGCGCGGCTGCACACCGACCGCCTTGGCGTAGCGCGGAGGTGCGTCGAGGGCGTCGACGATGCGGCAGGCGACGCCCCGCCTGCGCAGCTCCAGGGCGGCGGTCAGCCCGACCGGGCCCGCCCCCACGACCAGCACGTCGGTGGTGTCGGTCGTGGACTGATCGTCGAACGTCATGGCGCCCTCGCTCCGGTGGTCCGGCCCCGCCGGACGACTCGTCAGCGCCCTGCGATTCGTTTCGGACCCGGACCCGGACCCGGAGCTGTGTGCGAGGTCGGGACGAGGGACGTCAGGCGGTGCCGGGGCGGGGTGACGGGACGACTGTCGCCGCTACGCCCAGCGACAGAGCGGCGAGGACGATGCCGATGATCACGACCGGCACGCTGACCGCGAGCGCACCGACCAGCAGGATCAGCAGGGACAGCCCGAGCAGGGCGGTCGGCAGCGGTCCGGCGCGGTGTACCGACCGCCCGGTGCCGCGCCCGGCCGCCGGGGCCGGACCGCTCCGGGACCGGGCGCCGGAGGTCAGGGCGGCGAAGCGCCGGACCAGGCGCGGATCGGTGAGCCGCAGCTGCAGCTCGATCTCGTGCAGCCGGCGGACCTCGCGTTCGCTGAGCACGTCAACACCCCTCACCTCGACGTCGGCACGGTGTGTGCCGGTGGGCGGCCTGGGGCGTCGTCGATCCGGGCCGGTGGGCGACATTACGTGATCGAATCGTGATCTTCCTGGCCGGCCGGGGCGGCTGTGGCCGCACTCACGTCCAGAACGTGGTCACCACAGGGTGACGCGGTCCCGGCGGGGCCCGGCCGGGGCGCCGAGCCGGGCGCAGAGGGCGGCCCAGGACCGGTCGGCGTCGGGCGTCCGGACGGGGCGGGGCCGCAGCCACCGGATGTTGAGCCCGGGATCGTCCGGGTCCGCGCCGAGCCGGTCCCGGCGCGACGGGCGGGCCGGGGACCGGACCTCGACGAGCGTGCCGTCCGAGACCGCCTGCACCCCGTACAGGCAGCCGGGCGGCACGAGCAGCGTGCGGCGGCCGTCCAGCAGCGCCACGGCGAGCCGGCCGAACGTCTGCGCGTCGGGCCGGGCGTCGATCAGGACGGCGTAGCCGCTCCCGCGGGGCACGCCGAGAAGGACCTGGTCGTCGGGGTGACCGTGCAACCCGTACACGGCGTCGCGGGCCGGTCGTCGCCGTCGCCGCACGACGAACGTGGCCGCGTCGACCGGGCCGGAGGCGTGCGCCTCGGGCACCGGACCGGGGTCGAGCAGCAGCGCGTCCGGCACCACGGTCGCCACGACGTGCACCGGCCGCTCCCCTCGTCCCCGCCGGTCACTCCGCGCGACGCGTGGCCCGGCAGGTCTGCTTCTCGTACCTGGGACGACAACGAGCGAGGCTGCGCGCAGTGACGCAGGGCGAGAGGTCGCTGCTCCGAACGGGTTGACGACGGGCTCTCCGAATCGCTCACTACTATCGCCGATAGTGGACCGACGATCGGGACGAGGAGACGGTGAGGATGCACTGCCGCGCTTGCCGCGACGAGCGGGGCGAGATCGTCCTGGATCTCGGCGAACAACCCCCGTGGGACCGCATGCCGTGGGCCGGCACCCCGCTCCCCGATCCGGCGTCCCCGCTGCGCATGTGGCTGTGCCGCGCCTGCGGTCTGGCCCAGCTGGAGACCGACGCCTGCGCCGTCGAGGAGCTGCCCGGCGTCGAGCCCCGGGCGGTCGCCGAGCAGAGTGACCGCGCGGTCGGCCGCCTCGCCCGGGAGGGCCTGGTCCGGCCCGGCGGGACGGTCGCCGAGTTCGGCAGCCCGCACGGCGAGTCGTGGCTGTCCCGGCTGACCGGGCGCGGGATGCGGGACGTCGATCCCGCGGCCCGCGGTGCCGCAGGCCGCGCCGACCTGGTCGTCGACTTCTACGGCCTGCTGCACGAGCCCGACCAGGAGAGCGCACTGCGCCGCCGGGTCGAGCTGCTCGCGCCGGGCGGCACGCTGGCGTTGCAGCTGCTGCCGCTGGGCACCGTGCTGCGCGACGGCCAGTGGTACGACCTGCGCCACGGGCACTACGCCTACTGGTCGCTGCCCGCCCTGGACACGGCCCTGCGCCGGCACGGCCTCGGCGTGCACCGTGCCTGGTGGTACCCGCTGTCCGGCGGCACGCTGCTGGTCACGGCCCGGGAGGGCGCCGAGCCGGACGCCGACACCCGGCGGCTGCTGGCCGAGGAGGACGAGCTCGGCGTCACCGATCCGGGCGGGCTCGCCCGGCTGCAGGCGGCCGCCGACGGTGCCCACGATCTGCGGACCTGGCTGGAGGCCGAGCGGGCGGCAGGCCGGACCGTCGCCGGGTACGGCGCGGCGTCGCGGGCGGTGCCGCTGGTCTGCCGCGCCGGGATGCGGGCGGACCTGCTGGCCGCCGTCGGTGACGCATCGCCGGCCAAGCAGGGCCGCCGGATGCCGGGCACCGACGTCCCCATCGTCTCGCCTGCCGAGCTGGTGTCACTGCGCCCGGACCGGGTGGTGCTGTTCCTGCCCGACCTCGCGAGCGAGGTGCGCGCGGCACTGCCCGAGGTGGAGGCAGACGGTGGACGCTGGGTGACGCTCGACCCCTGCCCGCGGCTGCTGACCCCGGAGCACAGCATGTCGACAGGGTGAGTCCGACCGGTGCGCATGGGGGGTTGCGGTTACTCTGTGGCACCGGGAGGCAACATGCGAGGTCGACTCGGTGAACTCGAGGCCGCCGTGATGGACGTGCTGTGGTCCGTCGACGCGTCGTGTCGTGTTCGCGAGGTCCGCTCCCACCTCGCCCCCGCCCGTCCGCTGGCCTACACCACGGTCATGACCGTGCTCGACAACCTGCACCGCAAGGGCTGGGTCCGGCGTGAGCTCGAGGGCCGCGCCTATCGCTACCGGCCCGCCGCCAGCCGCGAGGAGGAGACCGCGCGGGAGCTGCGGGACCTGCTGGACGCCCACGAGGACACCGAGACGGTGCTGCTGCACTTCGCCCGCTCCGTCTCCGAGCGGGAGTCCGCGGTGCTGCGCGACGCGCTCGCCGGGCCGGATCGCGGTTGACCCCCTACCGCGGTTATGGGCGAGGTCGGCCCGGCGTGACGGTCCCGCTCCCCCCATGATGGTCCCGGCCGGATCATGACCCCGGGACGCTCCGGCCGGACGCGGGAGGTGACTCATGGCGGGCGAGCCGCCGATCCTGCTGATCCTGGACCTCGCCGGGACGTTCGCGTTCGCGCTCAACGGCGCGCTGACCGCGGTGCGGATCGCCCGGCTGGACATCGTCGGCGTCCTGACCCTCGGCATGATCACCGCGATGGGCGGCGGCATCCTGCGTGACGTGCTCATCGGGTCGGTGCCGCCGGCCGCCTTCCTCGACTGGCGGTACCCGGCCCTGGCCCTCGCGGGCGGTCTGATCGCCTTCCTGCTGAGCAGGCACCTGGACCGGCTCGAGATGCCGATCAACGTGCTGGACGCGATCGGGCTGAGCACGTTCGCGGCCATCGGCGCGACCAAGGCGCTCGCGGCCGGGCTGGGCATCGGCCCGTCGATCGTGCTGGGCGCGGTCACCGGCGTGGGCGGCGGGACGATCCGGGACACGCTCGTCCGGCGGATCCCGTCGGTGCTGCAGAGCGAGCTCTACGCGATCCCGGCGCTGATCGGTGCGACCGTCATGGTCGTCAGTATCAGGCTGGGCTTCGAAGGCCTGTTCATGTCGCTGTGCGCGATCGGTGCCTGCTTCGCCGTCCGGATGGCCGGGGTCTGGTTCAACCTCCAGGCACCGTCCCCGCCGGGCCGTCCCCGCGACTGACGCCCGTCACCGATCGTGCGGCGCGAGCCACGCCAGCGCCGCGACGACCAGCGCCTCCGTTCCGGTGTCCAGGGTCGGATCAAGTACCGGCGCGAAGCCGGAGGAGTGGTTGGCGGGGATGTCCTGCGACACCCGCCCCTGTCGCGCGGCCCGGTCGTAGGTGTCCGGGTCGACACCGCCGAAACCCCAGTAGGAGTAGGGGACGCCGTCGAACGCGCCGGTGAGGTCGCTGAAGTCCTCGCTGGCGGTCCAGCGACCGAGCTCGCCCGCACGGTCCCCGAAGTACGCGGTGAACGCCTCGGCGACCGTGCGGGTGGTCGCGGCGTCGTTGTCGGTGACCGGGTACCGGTCGAAGAGCTCGACGTCCGGGTCGCGCGGTGACCGCGAGGCCCGGCACTCGGCATCGACGATGCGCCGGACGGCCTCGAGCACGTCCGAGCGGGTCCGCTCGTCGTAGGTCCGGATGTTGAGCTGGATCTCGGCCCGGTCCGGGATGATGTTGCTCTTGGTGCCGGCCCGGATGCTGCCGACGGTGAGCACGGCCGCCTCCCCCGGCGCGACCTCCCGGGCGACGACGGTCTGCAGGCGTACGACGATCATCGCCGCCAGCGGCATCGAGCCGTGCGCGCCCCGCCCGTACACGGTGATGCGCATGCTGTCCCCGGCCGCCAGGGTCGGTCCCGGGTTGGTGCCGACGGTTCCGGCCCGCATCGGCAGGACATGCTGCCCGAGCAGGACGTCGGGCCGCGGGACGAGGTCGCCCAGGCCGTCGTCGACCATGCGGCGGGCCCCGTCGGAGACCTCCTCACCCGGCTGGAAGAGCGCGATCACGGTGCCCGCCCACTGCCCGGTGGCGCCTGCCAGCAGCTCGGCCGCGCCGAGCAGGCAGGTGACGTGCACGTCGTGCCCGCAGGCGTGCATCACCGGTGTCCCGTCCACGGTGACCGTGCTGGCGTAGGGCAGCCCGGTCGTCTCCTCGACGGGCAGGGCGTCCATGTCGGCCCGCAGCAGCACCGTCGGCCCGGCCCCGTTGGCCAGCACGCCGACGACCCCGGTGCCGCCCACCCCGGTGTGCAGCTCGAACCCGCTCTCCGCCAGGCGTTTCGCGACCTCCGATGCGGTGCGGTGCTCCTGGTGGGACAGCTCCGGGTGGGCGTGCAGGTCCCGGTAGAGGTCCTCCTGCCGGCCCCGGATCGTGTCGAGGCCGGCCAGGACGGTCGACGCGGGCGGGTCGTGCGGCATGGGCGTCGTCCTCTCCCTCCGTGGCCGGTCACCACGATGATGGGCGCGCGGGGACCGGCCCGCACGGTCGGGCGACGGAGCACGCCAGGGTTTGCGCTCCCGTCCGTGGTCGGCGAAGGTCGGGCCGGCCAGGAATCGGCTCACGGTCCGCCTGCGGCGGTCCGAAGCGGACGGAGGGTCTCCATGGGTGTGCCGGCCGGGATCTGGTGGCTGACCATCGCGTTCATCGTCGGACTGCTCGCGTTCGACTTCGTGTTCCACGTGCGCAAGGCCCACATCCCCACGCTGCGCGAGGCGGGGATCTGGTCTGCGCTCTACGTCGGGATCGCGCTCCTGTTCGGCGTCGCGGTCCTGGTGTTCGGCGGGGTGCAGATGGGCACCGAGTACTTCGCCGGTTACGTCACCGAGAAGGCGCTCTCGGTGGACAACCTGTTCGTCTTCCTGATCATCATCTCCAGCTTCAAGGTGCCCCGGGCGGACCAGCAGAAGGTGCTCCTGTTCGGGATCGTGTTCTCGCTGATCGCCCGGACCGGGTTCATCTTCCTGGGCGCGGCGCTGATCAACACCTTCGCGTGGGTGTTCTACGCGTTCGGCCTCATCCTGATCATCACCGCCGGGAACCTGCTCAAGCCCGGTGACTCCGAGAGCCGGCCCGCGGACAACTTCGTGATCAGGCTGGCCAAGAAGGTGTTCCACACCTCCGACACCTATGACGGGGACAAGCTGTTCACCGTCAAGGACGGTCAACGGATGATGACCCCGATGCTGCTGGTCATGGTGGCCATCGGCGGAACGGACATCCTCTTCGCGCTGGACTCCATCCCGGCGATCTTCGGCCTGACCCAGAACGTGTACCTGGTGTTCACGGCCACCGCGTTCTCGCTGCTCGGGCTGCGCCAGCTCTACTTCCTCATCGACGGGCTCCTCGACCGGCTCGTGTATCTGAGCTACGGGCTGGCCGCGATCCTCGCGTTCATCGGCGTCAAGCTCATCCTGCACGCGCTGCACGAGAACAACGTGCCGTTCATCAACGACGGACAGCCGGTCGGCGTGGTGGAGATCAGCACCGGCCTGTCCCTCACCGTGATCATCGGAGTGCTGGCCGTCACGGTCGTCGCATCCCTGCTCAGCCCCAAGGGGCGCGGCCAGAACGCGGTGTCGGGAGCCCGGCGCCACGCCGCCGAGTACCTCGACGTCGAGAAGGACCCCGAGCAGCGCGAGCGCCTCTACAACAAGCTCCTGGAGGAGGAGGCGGTCATCCGGAAGCTGCCGGAGAAGTACCGCGCCCGCATCCGCGAGGAGGACCGGCTCATGGACCTGCTCCGGCGCGCACACGCCGCACACGACGCCGGCGACCGGACCGGGACGGAGGCCGGGACCGATGCCGTCGCCCGCTCCGACGGAGGTACGGACCGGCCGGACACCGGCGGGTAGCCGGCACCGGGCGGCCGAACGGCGAGGTGGTCAGGCGGCCCGTCCGAACCGGGAGCGCCGCCGGGGCGGGCGCCCGGCAGACGCCTCCGGAACAGTGTCGGCGGGCCCGGACCGCTCGGCGGTCCGCGTGATGTTGCGGACCATCCCGCCGAAGACGATCCCGTGGAACGGTGCGACGGCCCACCAGTACAGGTAGCCGGGCAGCCCGTGCGGGACGAACACGGCGCGCTGGTGGTAGCTCGAGCCGCCGTCCCGCGGTGCCACCGACATCTCCAGCCACGCCCGGCCGGGGACCTTCATCTCGGCGCGCAGCCGCAGCAACCCCGCTTCCGGTGCCACGTCGCTGTCCGGTGGCCGGGGTCCACCCGGCTCCAGGATGCGCTCGACCCGCCACCAGTCCAGGGCGTCACCGGTGTGCAGGTCGTCGGGGTCCCGGCGCCCGCGGGCCAGGCCCACCCCGCCGACGGCCCGGTCCATCCACCCACGCACCGACCAGGCCAGCGGGAACGAGTACCAGCCGCGCTCGCCGCCGATGCCCTCCACGACCTGCCACAGCCGCTCCGGGCCTGCCGCGCAGTCCCGCTCGCGCTCGTCGAGATAGACGCGGCCGCCGGCCCAGGCGGGGTCGCTGGGCAGCGGGTCGGACGGCACGTCCGCCACGGCGGCGCCCGACCAGCGGGTCTCCACCTCGCCCCCGGTGATGCGGGCCAGCGCCAGCTCGGCGGCGTGGTCGTAGCCGATCAGCCCCTCCGGCGGGTCCGGCACGAGGGAGCGGATGTCGTCCTCGGCGCAGACCACCTCGTGCACCAGCGACTCGATCAGCGGGGTCGCGATCGACTTCGGCACCGGGGTCACGATGTCGATCCAGTGCGCGGACAGCGCGGGCGTCAGTACCGGCACCGGCAGCACCCGACGCCGGGAGAGCCCGGCGACGGCCGAGTAGCGCTGCATCATGTCGAGGTAGGTGAGGACGTCCGGACCGCCGATGTCGAACGTCCGGTTGATCTCGCCGGGGAGCTCGGCGACCCGGAGGAGATAGCGCAGCACGTCCCGGACCGCGATCGGCTGGATCCGGTTGTGCACCCAGCGCGGTGTGACCATCACCGGCAGCCGCTCGGTCAGGTGGCGCAGCATCTCGAAGCTCGCCGAACCCGACCCGAGGACGACCGCGGCCTGCAGGACGACGGTCGGGACGCCGGAGCGCAGCAGGGTCTCCCCGACCTCCACCCGCGACGCCAGGTGCGCCGACAGCCGGCCCGGTCCGACGTCCGGGTGCAACCCGCCCAGGTAGACGATCCGCCGGACCCCCGCCGCCCGGGCGGCCTTGCCCAGGATGAGCGCGGCGCGCCGGTCGGTGGCGGCGAAGTCGGAGCCGGACAGTGAGTGCACCAGGAAGTAGACGACGTCGACGTCCGCGCAGGCCGCCCGCACGCTCGCCGGGTCGAGCAGGTCACCACGCACGATCTCGGCGTCGGCCGCCCAGGGAGCGTCGGCGAGCTTGTCAGGGTCCCGGACCAGGCAGCGGACCTGCACCGGTCCGGCGTCCGGGCCGGGCGCGAGGTCGGCTTCCGGGCCGTGGCCCAGCAGTCGCGGCGCCAGCCGGCCGCCGATGTATCCGGTCGCTCCCGTGACGAGATATCGCACGACGGCGATCGTCCCACCGGTTCGCCTGCGCGGCAGGACGCGTGAGCGGCTCAGCTCGTCGTCGTCGCCGGTGGGATCCCGTCCCGTGCCTGCAGCGGGTTCACCTGCTCGGCCGGCACCTCGTGCGGGGTGACCAGCGAGCGCACCGCCGCCGTCAGCACCGCCAGCAGCGGTACCGCGAGCAGCGCCCCGGTGATCCCGGCGATCACGACGCCGGCGGCGACCGCCAGCGCGACCGCGAGCGGGTGCAGCCGCACCGCCCGGCCCATCAGCAGCGGCTGCAGCACGTGGCTCTCCAGCTGCTGCACCCCCAGCACGACGCCGAGCACGACCAGCGCCGTCGGGAGACCGTTCGCGACCAGTGCGATCAGGACGGCGATCGCGCCGGTCAGCACGGCCCCGACGATCGGGACGAACGCACCCACGAACACCAGCGCCGTCAACGGGACCGCCAGCGGGACATCGGTGATCCACAGGCCGAGCCCGATCCCGATCGCGTCCACGATCGCGACCAGGACCGTCGCCCGGACGAAGCCGACCAGCGACGCGAACGCGCGGCGCCCCGCGACGTCCACCCGCTCGCGGCGCTGCGCGGGGGCGATCAGGCGCAGGAACGCCCAGAGTCGGCGGCCGTCGTACAGCATGAAGATCAGCGCGAACAGGCACAGCGCGAACCCGGCGAGGACCTCCCCGACGGTCGCCGCGGTGCTCACCGCACCGGAGGTGACGGTCTGCTGGTTGTCCTGCAGGGTTTGTAGCAGCTGGTCCCCGACCTGCTCGACGTCGACGTCGAACGGGGTCGCGTCCACCAGGCCCTGCAACGACGCCACGCTGATCGTCAGCTGCCCGATCAGGTCGGCGGTGCCGTCGACCAGCGTGTTCACCACGAGGGTGAGCAGCCCGCCGAGCGCGGCGAGCCCGCCGACCATCACGATCACGGTGGCGAGACCGCGGGGTACCCGCCGCTCGTGCAGCCACTGGACGAGCGGGGCCAGCAGTGCGGCGAGGAGTACGGCGATCGCCACCGGGATGACGACCACCCGCAGCTGGATGAGCAGGAAGATCAACAGCGCCACCCCGGCCGCGATCACCAGCATCCGGGCGCACACCTCGGACGCGATCCGCAGCGGGGCGGGGACCTCCGACCGTGGTGGCGGGCGGCGGAACCGGCGCGGGACGGGGTCCTGCTCCGCCGGTGGGGCGGGCGGCGAGCCGTCGGTGCCGTGGGTGTCGGTGCCGTGGGTGTCAGGGCGGTGGGTGTCGTGGAGGTGGCCCTCCGAGGCGAGGTGGCCCTCCGAGGCGCCGACCGCGCCGGGCGGGTCGTCCGGCGGCGGGTCCTCGGCTGCCGCCGGAGCGCCCTCGGGCCCACTCCGCTCCGCCATGGACCCGACGCTAGCCCGATCCCGACCGACGGGCGCGTGACGCGATCCGGTGAGCCCCGGGGGACCCCCGGACAGCCCAGCGGGCGTGCGTACGGAGCAGCGCACGCCGCTGGTGATCACCCGGCGTCGAACTACACCCGTGTAGTGGACACCCCGAGGACCAGTGCGCGCACGACCGGGTGGATCGCCCGTCACGCACCGCACGACCTCGTGGCCGACCTGCTGATCATCGGTCGTCGTCCGGGGTCGTCGATGCGCGCCGGGCGACCGTACGACGCGGAGATGGTTACTCGCTGGTCCACTGGAGCGCCGGATCAACACTCTCCGTACATGATGCGGAGCGTGACGGCGTCGCTACGCCACTCGTACGAGCGGAACTACGACAGAAGCTGTAACGGCCGTTTCCCCGCTCGTGTGTCACCCGTTGACCGGGTGAGTGGGCCGAACGGCGGTACGTCGAGTCTCTGACGACCGTGCGGCGGTTCATGACCGACCAGGGGAGCAGGAGGTACGGCGGTGCACGAGTTCGACCACGAGTCCGGCAGCAGCGGTCTCGAGTCCTCGATCCGGAACCGGCGCGCCAGGCGGGACGGCTGGCCGTTCCCGGGCCGCCACGAGTCGCACAACGAGATCCAGGAGGAGACCCCGATCTTCCATTCGCTCACCGTCGGTGGCTGGCGCGAGCGGCAGCGCTCCGGGACGGCGGGTCACGCCGTCCGCCGGGTGCACCGCGGGACCCTGCGCACCACGCGCCGGACCCCCGAGATCGCGCAGACCGCCGACAGCGTCGCGCAGTTCCACTCCGATCCGCTCGCGGCGCCGGTCCCCGCCCAGTCCGAGCCGGCCCGGCCCGAGGCCCGGAACGAGGTGGGTGACGCGGCGATGGCGATGCTGCGCCGCCGTCGCGACGCCGGGCGGGCGGCCGACCGGTCGGCGATCGCCGACCTGCTGAACGGTGCGGGCCGCCATCGTCTGACCCGTAGCGCCTGAGCGGAGAACGCAGGCAACCAGCAGGCTCCCGGCACGTCTCGGGAGATGAAGCCGCTACTCGCGGCCCGATCCGGTGGGGACCGGAGCAGGCCGCACATGTCGTCCCGCGGAGACCTTGGGCCGTGGGGTGGGTGACGACGACCGGCTGGGGAGCAGGGTCGTCAGCACGCACGGCGAGGGCCGGGCCCGGAATTCGGAAGGGAGCCGAATCCGGACCGGCCCACGCATGCGCGCACGCCACGGGCACGTCTCGTGCGGCACCGGGGTGCGGTCGCGCCGGCACCCGGAGCCGTGGGGAGCGCGGTTCCGGGCGGTACGACCCGCCGGGTTCGGGACGCCGTCGTCCCGGCCTCGGGTGGCGCCGTGATCGCCACGGAGTGTGACCGTATCGGGCGGCCGTCCGGGTCACAAGGGTCCGGTGCGGGTGTTCTCCCGTCCCAGCAGCCCCGGCAGCCTCCGCCGTCCCGCTCCTGGCCCCGGCGTGTCGCCCGACACGTCCGCGCGCACACGAATCGCTCCGCACAGTGACGTCGGGCGTTCTACGCTCCCTGTGATGAGCACCGATGCTGCGGCGACCGGCCCCCGTCGTACGGACCGCCCACTGGATGAGGCGGGTGTGGTGACCGCGGTGCGCCGTGCCGCCGAACGCCACACCTCGGTACGCCCGACCGGCGCCGGTGGCCGGGCTCCGGGCCCGCTCGTCCGCACCGACGACGTACTGCTCGACGCGTCCGCGCTGACCGGCGTCGTCGAGATCGCCGAGGGCACCGTCCGGGTCCGCGGTGGGGAGACGGTCGCCGACCTGTGTGCCGCCCTGGCCGCGTCCGGCCGGGCGCTCGCCACGGTCCCGGACGCCCCGCGCGCGACGATCGCCGGCGCCACCGGGCTCGGCATGTACGGCGGTGCGCCGGACGCGGGCTCGCTGTCCGACCAGGTGCTCGCCGTCCGGCTGGTCGACGGGCGGGGACAGGTCCGCGAGGTCACCGGCCCGGACCTGGACGCCGCCCGCTGCGGTCTCGGCGCGCTCGGCGTGATCACCGCGCTGGAGCTGCGCACCGTGGGTCTGGTGTCGCTCCGGGTGCACGAGGAGGCGACCCGCCTGGCCGACCTGCTCGCCGGGGACCAGCTGGACGTGCACGCCTGGACCGAGTGCGATGTCGCCGTCCACACCGGGCAGGCGGTCCTGCGCTGGGCCGAACCCGATCCGGAGGAGACCGACACCGGAGCCGACGGCAAGGCCGGATGGGGGCAGGCGGTGTCCCGGCTGGCGTCGTCCTGGTGGTCGTCGCGCTCCTCCTGGCCGCCGCCACAGCGCTGGGCACCCGGCACCACCGGACCCCCGCACGAGGTACTGCCGGACCCGCAGCCGTGGGACCCGGACCTGGCCGAGTGGGCAGTACCCCGGGACGCGCTCGGCACCGTGCTGCGCGAGCTGGGTGCGGCCGTCGCCGCCCGCGGCCACGAGCTGCGCCCGGTGCGGGTGCGGACCGGACCCGCCGAGACCGGCCTGCTCCACCCGGCCGCCGGCCGGGCCACCGCCTACCTGCGGATCCGGACCCGCGGCCCGGCCGAGGAACCGATGCGCCGGTTGGCCGGTGCGGTGCTGGAGGACGCGGCGGGGCGGCCGTGCTGGACGACCCGGCACGACTGGGGCCCGGACGAGCTCGCCGTCGCCTACCCCGGCTGGGCGGCGTTCCGCGAGGTCCGCGACCGGTTCGACCCGGACCACCGCTTCACCGACCCGCACCTGGCGGCGGTGCTGGGCGACTAGCGCCCCGTCAGCCCAGCGACCGGCGCAGCCGGGCCGAGATCGAGCGGATCGCGGACAGGGAGGCGCGGCGGTCGGCCATCGTCGGCTCGCCGCCCTCGACGACCTGCTCGCCGTTCACCCAGACGTCCCGCACCAGCCGCGACCCGCCTGCCCAGACGAGGTTGGACACCAGCTGGGCGTCGTCCTCCGGGGCGACGAACGCCGAGTCGTCGGTGTCGACGTGCACCACGTCGGCCCGCCGGCCTGCCTCGAGCACGCCGAGGTCGTCGCGGCCGATCGCGTGCGCGGCGTCGGCGGTGCCCATCAGCAGCACGTCCGCCGCGGTGAGGGCGGCGGCGTCGTCGGCACCGACCCGGGCCAGCAGTCCCGCCAGCCGCGCCTGGTGCCAGAGGTCGAGGTCGTCGCAGGAGGCCGGTCCGTCGGTGCCCAGACCCACCGGGACCCCGGCGCGGCGCAGGTCCAGCAGCCGGGCGGTGCCCGCGGCGAGCTTCGCGTTCGATCCGGGGCAGTGTGCGACCGCGACGCCGTGCCGGGCGTAGGTCGCGATGTCCTCGTCGGACAGGTGCACCGAGTGTGCCGCGAGCACCCGCCCGCCGAGTGCCCCGCCGGCGTCGAGCATCGCCGGCACCGACCCGTGCGACTCCCGGACCTGCGAGTCCTCGCCGCGGGACTCCGCGACATGGGTGTGCACCAGCGCGCCGCGCTCCCGGGCCGCCGCGGTGACCGACTCCAGGGCTCCCGGTGGCAGCGTGTACGCCGAGTGCGGCCCGTAGCCCAGCTCGATCCGGCCGTCGACGTCCGGGACGAGGCCGTCGGCGTCGATCCGGGCCGAGACGTCGTCGCGCATCTGCTCCCACGTCCCCAGCCGGTCCCAGCCGGGTGCGGCGATGATCCCGGGGGTCAGCACGGCGCGGGAGCCCGCGGTCCGCACGGCGTCGATCAGCGCGTCGGTGAAGAAGTACATCTCGACGCTGGTGGTGCATCCGGTCCGCAGCAGGTCCAGGCAGCCGGCGAGCATCCCGGCGTGCACGTCGGACTCGGTCAGCAGGCCCTCGGCCGGCCACATGACGTCGGTCAGCCACGGCATCAGCGGCAGGTCGCCGCCCATCCCGCGCAGCAGCGACATCGGGGTGTGGCAGTGCGTGTTGACCAGCCCGGGCATGAGCAGGCCGGGCAGCGGCCGGACGACGGCGTCGGTCGGCGGGGCGGTCGGCGCCGGCCCGAAGTACGCGATCCGGCCGGTGTCGTCGATGTCGAGCACCGCGTCGCGGACGACCGGGAACCCGGGGGCACAGCTCAGCGCCACCGGGGCGCTGAGCCGCTGCAGCACCGTCATGTCAGTACCCCACTCAGCGCCGGTCCAGCAACGAGCGCAGCGAACGGAACGGCGGCAGCCAGGCGCCCTCGTCGGGCAGCGTGTCGAGCGAGACCCGCGGCAGCGGCTCGCGGAACACACCGTCGATGTCCTCCAGGTCGAGGAAGGAGATCACCTCGGAGGCCAGCGCGAACCCGGCGTACTCCCGGAACCCGATCACCGTGACGTCGGTGGCGGTGTCGACGAGCTTCTCCAGCGGCTCCTTGAACGCCCGCCCGTCCCCGGAGGCCACGACGACGTGCCGCAGCTTGCCCTCACCGGCGCGCAGGTCGATGTGGGCGAGCATGTCGTCGTCGACATCGGAGTCCTCGCTGGTCTTCGGCTTGGCGAAGACGGCGAAGCCGACGTTGCGCAGCGCCTCGACCCACGGACGGACGATCTCGATGCTGCCCGGGGCGACGTTGGTGAACACGCAGGCCTCGGCCTCGGCATCCGGACCGGCGAGGTCCAGCAGCCAGCGGCCGACCGCGTCGAACCGCGGCCGGTACGCCGACGTCGGCCGGGCACCCAGCAGCGAGCCGAGGCTCATGTCCATGTTCGGGGCGTCCCAGACCAGCAGAACCCGATCCAGGGGACCTGTCGGCACGCCTCGTACGTGATGCCCCGTGCCGCTGCTCATGTGGGCGAGCCTAGTCGCCGCCGGACCGCCGGTCCGACGCGCCGGTGTGCCGGGGACGACCGCGCCGGTGCGGACGGGAGACTGGGCCGGTGAGCGACACGGGAGCCCCGGATCCGCAGCGGACCGCCGAACAGACGGCGTCGGCGATGCGGGCGGCCGACCGGGCGGCGCGGGCGGCGGGCGTCGAGGTGGTGGAGGTCGGGCCGGGCCGCGCGGTCGCGGTCATGACGGTCGCCGACGAGCACGCGAACGGGCACGGCGTCTGCCACGGCGGCTACCTGTTCCTGCTGGCCGACGCGGCCATGGCGTATGCGAGCAACTCCCACGGGACCTCGGCCCTGGCGACCGGCGCGGACATCGCGTTCCTGCGCCCGGCCCGGACCGGGGACGTGCTGCGCGCCGAGGCCGTGGAGCGGTCGCTGGCAGGCCGTTCCGGGCTGTACGACGTGACGGTCCGGGCCGGCGACGGGACGGTCGTCGCAGAGTTCCGCGGGCGCACCCGGCAGGTGCCGGGCCTGGCGGCTCCACCGCCGGTCTGACCTCCTACGCGGCGTCAGCCCAGTCCTTTCGGCTCCAGGAACGCGGGCCGCAGCGTGGGGTCGGGCTCGTCGTAGTAGCGGTGGAACACCGGGGTCTGCCCGCCGGACATCGGCGGCACGATCCAGCTCCAGTCGGTGGGGCAGCTGCGACCCGCGGCCTCCTCCTTCGCCAGGTGCCGCAGGAACCGCTCGGACTCGGTGTGGTGGTCGGCCATGGTGACGCCGTCGGCGTCGAACGAGTAGGTCACCGCCCGGACCAGCTCGACCAACGCCCGGTCCCGCCACATGGTCCGCTCCGACCGGGTGTCCAGGCCGAGCCGCTCCGCGATCTCCGGGAGCAGGTCGTAGCGGTCCCGGTCGGCGAGGTTGCGGGCACCGATCTCGGTGTCGAGGTACCAGCCGTTGAACGGTGTGGCCGGGTAGGTCACGCCGCCGATCTCGAGCGGCATGTTGCTGATCGCCGGGACCGAGTGCCAGCGCAGCCCCAGCCGCCCGAACCACGGGTGTTCGGGGTGTCGCAGCGGGACCTCCTGCACCGCGTCCGGCGGGACGTCGAACAGCCGGGAACGGCCGTCCGAGCCGGTGATCAGCAGTGGGAGCACGTCGAACCGGCCCGGTGGCTGCGGCCGTGGCCAGCCCATGCCGGCCACGTGGTCGGTGAAGTCGGCCTGCGCGGGGTCGCCGACGACCGAGCCGTCCGGGTTGCGGTGCCCGGCGTACCGGACGAGCTGGTCGTTGCGGATGCGCGGCCCGGGGCGCCCCGGGGCGTCCGGCGCGAACACCGTCATCGTGGAGCGGATCTTCCCGCCCCGGGTGGCGGCGCGCAGGTGGCCGACGCTCTCCTGCGCGATGTCCGCCGGGTCGTGCAGCTGCCGCAGGTCGCGGACCTGCAGGGACTGCCAGTAGAGCCGGCCGATGCAGCGCGCGGAGTTGCGCCACGCGATCCGGGCACCGAAGACCAGCTCGTGCGTGGTGTGCCCGTAGGTGCCCGTCCGGTCGATCTCGCCCAGGACCTGGCGGAGCCGTTCGGCGAACGGGGCCTCCGGCTCGGTCTCGGCATAGACCTGGCGCAGGAACGTCTCGGCGGCGGCCGGGTCGACCGGGCCGGGGTTCCGCTCGTCGGTGACGCCTGCCGGCGGCGGGTGCCCACCGGAGCGGCCGTGGCCGGTGACGGGGCAGCCCGCCGGTCCGGATGCCGGCCCGGCCGCCGGCCCGACACCGCTCGCGCCGGCGCCCGGCCCGTCGACCAGGGTGCGCACGGTGGCCTGCCCGGACTGCCGCAGCGGGACGGCGCCGGTCGTGCGTTCGGGCAGCGGCGTGGCGATCGTGGCGCGCTCGGCCTGGTCCCGGGCGATGAGCTCCCGGGGGACGGCGGTGGTGGCGTCCGCCTCGGCAGCCGGAGCGCGGCTCACCGCCACGGTGGCGGCCTCGACCGCACCGGCGGGCGGGACGACGGTGACCACCTCGGTCGCCGGCTCCGCCTCCTCGACGATCTCCCGACCGCTCGGCGGCGCGGGCGCCCGGCCGCCCTGCTGCGCGGGCGGCGGTGAGCTCGGCGCGGTGCTCTGCGACGGGCGGGGCGCCGGGCCGGGTGTCGGGCCGGGTGTCGTGCGGGGTGTCGGGCTGGGCCGGAATCCGGCTGGGCGACGGACCGGCCGGGTCGGCTGAGCGGGACCGGGTCGGTTGCTCGCGGCGGGGTCCACCGTCGTCACGGGCGTCCTTCGGGGGTCATCCCGGCGGGGAGGGGATACATCTCGGGGGGCGTCCCGACCGTAACCCGTCACTCTCCGTCATCCGGTGGCGGCGCCCGCGTGATCAACCACGTAGAGCAGATCACGTACCGGGCGTCCTTCCAGATGCGCCCGGTCCTCGAACTTGGTCACCGGGCGGAAGCCGGGGCGTTCCTGCCAGCCGTCCGGCCCGATCGGGAAGGCGTCGTCGGGGCGCAGGGCCGGCTCCGCGGTGACCACCCGGCGCATCTGCTCGGCGTAGTGCGGCCAGTCGGTGGCCAGGTGCAACCGCCCACCCGGGACGAGCCGGGAGGCGGCCAGCCGGATGAACTCCGGCTGGATCAGCCGTCGCTTGTGGTGGCGCCGCTTCGGCCACGGGTCCGGGAAGAAGATCCGCAGACCGTCCAGCGACGCGGGGGCGATCGCCCGGTCCAGGAGCTCGACGGCGTCCCCGCGCAGCAGCCGCTGGTTGGTCAGCCCGGCCTGCTCGATGCGCATCAGCAGCTGCGCCAGCCCCGGCTCGTACACCTCGACGGCGATGTGGTCGGTCTCCGGCTCCGCCGCGGCCAGCAGCGCGGTCGTCTCGCCCATCCCCGAGCCGATCTCGAGGACCAGCGGGGCCGTCCGGCCGAACGCGGCGCGCGGGTCCCGGTACGGCTCGCCCTCCGCGGGCAGGACGTCCTCGACCTCACCACCCAGCTCGGGCCACAACCGCCGCCAGGCCGACTCCTGCCCTTCCGAGAGCCGGATGCGCTGGTGGACGTAGGAGCGGATCCGGGTGTCGAGCGGCCGTGTCGCCTGCTCAGGCACCGGGAGTGTTCCGGCCGGCGGCGGGCAGCCGCACGTGCGCGGTCGCGCCGGGGAGCCTGCCGCGGACGTACCCGGCGGCGGTGACCCCGAAGCAGGCGACGATGGCGGCGGCAGCAGCCGGGTTGCGTTCCTTCGCCTCCCGGACGACACCGCGGGGCAGCACCTTCATCGTGTAGCTGCTCTCGGCAGACAGCGAGTCCCCGGTGCCGACGACCTTCGAGACGGCGGCCTTCGAGATGCCCTCGGCCCAGCCGCGGCGCAGCAGGTAGCGCCAGGAGACGCGATCGTCGGAGACCCGGTGGTCGACCGCGGCTGTCGGCTCGAACAGGATCCGCGGGTTGCGGCCGTCGGCGGTGTAGGCCTGCCGGGCCCGGATGCAGAGCTCGGTCTCCTCGCAGCCCAGCGGGTTCTTGCCGATCCGGCCCATGTCCTCGGCGAAGCCGCCGACCCGCTTGAACACCTCGGCGCGCAGGGACATGTTGCAGCCCATGAGGTTGCGCATCTCGGCCCGCTCGGTGGGCTGGCCGGTGTAGGTGCACCCGACGACCCAGTCCAGCTCGCCGGTCGAGTCCGGGTCGGCCGGGGTGGCGCCGGGCAGGGTGCGCGGGCGGCCGTCCGGCCACTTCGGGTGGGCGATCCCGCCGACGCCGATGACGTCCGGGTCGGCGTACGGCGCGAGGAGCGCGGCCAGCCAGCCGGGGCGCGCGGCCGCGTCGTCGTCGAGGAAGACGACGACCTCGCCGGTGGCCACGGCGACCGCGGTGTTGCGGGCACCGGACAGCCCCTGGGTCCGCTCGTTCGCCACGACCGTGACCCCGCGCGGGCCGAACTCCTGCTCGGCACGCTCGAGGAGCCGGTCGTTGTGGTCGACGACGACGATCGTCTCCACCGGGTGGACGTCCTGGGCCGCCACCGAGTCGACGGCCGCCTTGATGTCGAACCAGCGCTTCTCGGTGTAGACACAGATGACCACGCTGGCGGTCGGCAGGGCGCTCACGGTGTCCTCGCTCCTCGGGTCAGCGCACACCACGGCGTTGGCCGGGGTGGTGCCGGTGGGTCGACGAGCAGTGCTCAGCGGGCGTATCCCGACGCCTTGCGGCGCTGCTCCATGCGACGGTGCTCGGACATCAGCGTACGCAACACGCGGGTGCCGTCGGCGAAGGTCCGCAGGTTGGTCTCGCCGAACATGCGCTCGCGCTCGACCGACGGCACCTCGGTGATCTTGAGGTCGGCGGCGGCGACGCGGCAGTTGAGCACGGTCTCGATCTCGAAGCCGTCGCCCCAGAGCATCGCGCCGTCCTCCGGCTGCGGGGCGGCCGGGTCCGGGAGCTCGAGCTGCGGGAGCAGGTCGGCCCAGAAGGCGTTGTAGCCGTAGCAGAGGTCGGTGTAGTGCGTGCCGAACAGCCGGTTCGCGACACCGTTCAGACCGGCGTTGCCGCTCTTGCGCAGCAGCGTGATGTCGTCCGAGCCGCCGCCCTTGCGGAACCGGCTGCCCTTGGCGAAGTCGGCACCGTTGACCAGGGCGTCGACGAACGCCGGGATCTCGTTCGGGTCGGCCGAGCCGTCGGCGTCGAACATGACCAGGACGTCACCGGTCGCGGCGGTGAAGCCGCAGGCCATCGCGTTGCCCTTGCCCTTGCGGGTCTGGGTGATCACGCGGGCCCACGGCAGCGTGCGGCGCGCGACGGCGACGGTGTTGTCGGTCGAGTTGCCGTCGACGACGATCACCTCGTGCACGGCCGGGCGCACCGCGGCGATGGCCGGCAGCACGATCTCCAGGTTCCGGGCCTCGTTGCGGGTCGGGACGATCACCGACACCGCCGGGTTGGGGCTGCGCCGCGGGGCCGGCCGCGGCCGTGGCCGGCGGAAGCCCTCCGGGCCCTCCGGCTGCGACGGACGGGCGGTGCCGTTCGTCGGGCGGGCAGGGCTCGCCGGGAGGGGCGTCTGTCCCACGCCGGAGCCGGTCTGGTGCCCCGGGCGCGCAGGTGCGCTCGACTCGGGGGTGACGGCCGGGCGGGCGGGCGTAACGGCGCTCACACTTCCTCCATACAGGTCCGCTCTACTCGTCCAACGACGGTGTCGCGGTCTGGTTGCGGTTCTCGTGCCGGGCAGCTTCCTCGGACCCATACGTTGAGACGTCCGGAGCGTCGAGGGGGTTGCCCCGGTCGGTTGATTCGTCCGCTCCCTGGTCGCGGTTCAGCCTGGCCCACCGTCGGTGCCCACCGGTTGCGGGGGGTGGTTGCGCAGTCCTACGCATCCTCGCCGGTCCGGGGCGCAGGACACTCGCGGCATGTCGCCACGAGACCCCTCCGGGGAGCTGCGCCCCGTGCTCGCACTGGCCAGAATGGACTGTGCCGCGACGCTGTCGTCGCAGGTGGACGGCGTGGTGGAGCGGGCGGCACGGCAACCGGGGCGGGCGGTGGACCCCGCGTGGTGGGCTGCGGCGCTGCACCGGCCCGCCCGCGAGTTCGACGACGGCTGGGCCCGCCGCTGCGGTCCCGCACTGCGCCGGGCCGGGTCGGCCCGGACGCTACGACGTACGGGGAGCGGAGTGACGGACATCACTCACGCTGGGTCACGAAGCGCCGCGCCGATTCTGGCCGCCGCGGCCGCCGCGACGCTCCCGGCTCCGCGTCGGTCCGCCGGTCCGGCCCGGCCCGGATCGGCCGGGCCGCTGCTGCCGGGCACCCTGCTGCCGGGATCTGTGCTGCCGGGCTCCGTGCTGTCCGGCACCCTGCTGTCGGGCTCCGTGCTGTCCGGTATCGCCGGTGCCTGGCGGCTCCTGCCGGGTGCCGGGCCGGGCCTGCTCCTGGTGCTGTCCGGACTGACGCTGCTCGCCGGGGCGGCGGTGGCGGCCCGGGTGCGGACGGTCCGTGTCGCGCGGGCCCGGGAGACCGCGGCCCGGGTGCGGGCCGCCGTGCTGGCCGCCGCGGAGCGCGAGCTGATCCGCCGGACCCTCGACGCCGAGCGAACGGCGGGGGTGTGCGCGCCCGTGGTCACCGGGGCACGGTCGGCGCCGAGCAGGGCGGGCGCGGGTCGTGCGGCCTGACCCGGGACCCGGTGTGCGGCTTGACCCGGGCCGCGGGGTGCGGTCTGACCCGGGACCCGGTGTGCGGCTTGACCCGGGCCGCGGGGTGCCGTCTGATCCGGGACCTGGCGTGCGGCCTGACCCGGGGTTCACCGGCCCGGTGCGGTGGCCGTGGGGCGTGACGGGCGTGGCGGTCGCCGGCTCGGCACCGTGGTGGCAGTCGGTCCAGGTCCCGCGGGCGCCCCGGCCGGAGGACCTGTTGCGGGCCGGGTCGGAGGTCCCGGTGTCGGGCCCCGCCGCCCGCGACGCCGACGGCGACGGCCGGGCGGACACCCTCGTCGTCGTCACCCCGGGAGGGACGGAGCTCTGGTCGGATCTGGACGGCGACGGTCTCGCCGACCGGGTGCTCGTCACCGGGCCGCGACCGGACCCGGCGGACGGGCCGCTCGCGGTTCTCCCGGACGGGGAACGCTGAGCGTCAGTCCTCGGGCTGCTCGGACGGGGTCCGCGGCTCGGGGTCCGGCGTGCCGCCCCGGCGGAACCGGCCCGGCCCGCGCCGTTGCTCGGCGATCTTCTGGTCGATCTCGGCGGAGACCGTCTGCTGCCGGCGGCGCTCCCGGAGCCGCAGCAGTACCAGCATCGAGACGCCGTAGGCGATGCCCACGATCAGCAGCACGAGGCCGAGCTTGAACACGATGGTCTGCGCCGGGCCGGCGCTCTCCGTCACATCGATGATCGAGATCATCCCGAGCACGCCGAGCGTCAGCAGGTGGAACAGCACCACCAGCAGCCGGTTGAGGGAGTGCGCGCTCTCCTTGTTCTGGAAGACCTCGTCGAGGAACGGTTGCCCTTGTCGCAGCAGGATCTGCCCGACGCCGACGGTGATCAGCACTCCGATGACCACCAGCGTCAGGTAGCTGCCGGTTCCCTCCACAGTGGGCCCCTCCCCGTGCGTGAACAGGTGTCGAGCCTACCCTGAGCGACCGTCTCGACGCGCTCTGCGCGCAGGCGAATCACCCGGCCCGGGATCGCGTGGTGAGCAGCTCCGTGAGCGTGTCGTGCAGTTCCTCCGGCGAGACACCTCCGGTCAGCGGAGCGCCGGTCAGCGTGCGCAGGTAGAGGCCGTCGCCCACGAGCTGCACCAGCCAGGCCAGCACCGGGTCGTCGATCTCCTCCCGGAGCACGGCCAGGCCGTCGGCATCCACCGCCGCGAGGGCCTCCCGGGCGGTGGTGCCCGCGCTGCTGCCGTCGGCGATCCGCAGCGTCGCCAGGTAGCTGCGGGTCAGCCCGGCGGGCGACTCGGCGCCGGGTACCGACGTCCGCAGGTAGTGGGCCACCGCGCCGGACTCGTCGGCACGCATGAGCTCGGCGTCCTGCGCGCTGCGCTCGCGTAGCCGGTCGAGCAGCCCCGCGACGAGCGACTCCTTCGAGCCGAAGTGATAGAGCAGCCCGCCCTTCGAGACCCCGGCACTTCCGGCGACGGCGTCCAGGGTGGCCGCACCGGGGCCCTGCTCGATCAGCAGCGTCTCGTACGCGTCGAGGATCCGGTCGCGGGCCGGTCGTCCTGCGTTCCGGCGATCGACCATCGACGCAGCCTACCGGCCGTGCCCGGCCTCACACCGGCGGCGGGGAACGAACTGCACCGTCTGGACGGTATACCTATGTACCGTCCGGACGGTGTAGTTCCGCCCGGACCCCGCGCATCCCAGAAGGAGACGAGAGATGTCCCGGCCCGAGGACACGCACAGGGACGCGGCGCCGGCCCGTCCCGGCCCGCGTGCCTGGCTCGCCCTGGCCGTACTGGTGATCCCGACCCTGCTGGTCTCGATCGACAACACGGTGCTCGGTGTGGCGCTTCCCGAGCTGAGCGCGGCGCTGCAGCCGGACGCGTCGACGCTGCTGTGGGTCGTGGACGTCTATCCGCTGGTGCTGGCCGGCCTGCTGGTCACCATGGGCACCCTCGGCGACCGCATCGGGCGCCGGAAGCTGCTGATGATCGGTGTCGCCGGCTTCGGCGCGGTCTCGCTGGCCGCGGGGTTCGCCACGTCCGCCGGGCAGCTGGTCGCCGCCCGCGCCCTGCTCGGGGTGTTCGGCGCGATGCTGATGCCCTCGACACTCGCGTTGCTGCGGACCGTCTTCGTCGACCGGGTGCACCGCAGGCTCGCGCTGGCGATCTGGGCGACCGGGTTCGCGGCAGGCGCCGCGCTCGGCCCGATCGTCGGCGGCCTGCTGCTCGAGCACTTCTGGTGGGGTTCGATCTTCGTCATGAGCGTGCCGGTGATGGCGGTGCTCCTGGTCGTCGCGCCGGTCCTGCTGCCCGAGTCGCGGGCGGAGCGGCCGGGCCGGCCGGACCTGGCCGGCGCCGTCCTGTCGCTGCTGGCGATGGGACCGCTGGTGCTGGGGGTCAAGCTGCTCGGCTCGGACGGCCCGACCCCGGCCGCCGGGCTCGCCGTGCTGGTGGGCACGGGATCGGCGGTCGCGTTCGTGGCGCACTACCGGCGCCGCGTGCGCAGCGGACTGGACCCGCTGATCGATCTGGAGCTGTTCGCCCGTCCCGTGCTGCGCTACAGCGCGCTGGCGAACGCCACGACGATGTTCGGCCTGACCGGCCTGCTGTTCTTCTCCGCGCAGTACCTGCAGCTCGTGCTCGGGTATCCCCCGCTGCAGGTCGGCCTGCTCCTGCTGCCGAGCTTCCTGGTGACGATCGTGGCCGGCCTGGCCGCGGCCCGGCTCGCCCGCCGGTTCCCGCTCCATCAGCTCGTCGCGACCGGCCTGGCGCTGGTGCTGGCGGGCTTCGTGACCAGCCTGTTCCTGCGGGCCGACTCGGCGGTGGTGCTCCTGGTGACCGCCGCGGTACTCATCGGGGCCGGTATCGGTCTCTCCGAGACGATCACGAACGACGCGATCCTCGCCGCGGCCCCGCCGCAGAAGGCCGGTGCTGCCTCGGCGGTCTCCGAGACCGCCTACGAGACCGGCGCGGTGCTCGGTACGGCGCTGGTCGGCGGGGTCCTGTCCGCGGTCTACCGGGCCGGGGTCGAGCTGCCCGGGGGCGCACCGGCCTCGGCCGGGGAGACGCTGGGCGGTGCCGTCGCCGCGTCGGGCACGCTGGCGCCCGGCCCGGCGGAGGCGTTGCTCGCGTCGGCCCGCGAGTCCTTCGTGGCGGGGATGGACGTCGCTGCGGGGGCGGCCGCCGCCGTCGTCGCGGCGGTACTGGTGGCGGCGGGCCTCGGCCTGCGGCGCGCCCACCGGGAGGTGCTGGCCGCCGGCGCCGCCGCGGTCGTTCGCGATCACCCCACGGCGCCGGCTCCCGGCCGCTGAGCGCACGCGCTGTGCCCGCGCCGGTCACCCGGGACGGTGGCGGGTGACCGTCCGGCGGCCCGGCCGGGTGGTTCCGGCGACGCGCCGCGCCCCGGGACTCCCCGATCGGCCGGAACCGCGTCCCCCGGCTGGTTCACTACGGCCGACCGCGGTGGCCCTGCAGGCCGCCGGTTCGACGACACACGGGAGCCAGCCGTGCCCTACGAGGTGGTCAGCGCCTACACCTTGATCCTCGGCGAGGCGTCCGCGGACGACGTGACCGGAGCCCGCCCCGAGGTGTCCGTCCACTCCACCGCCGAGGACGCCTGGCGGACGCTCGACGCAGGCGTCCGCGCGCGCTGCGGGATGCGTCCGCGGCCCCGGCGTCAGATCGACCCGGACGTCGTGGTCCGGCTCGCGGACGCCTGGCGGGCCGCGGATCCGACGGCGCGCTACTGGCAGGTCACCGCGCACCGGCTGCCGGTCATGGTTCCGGAGCTCGCCCGCGGTGCGGTCCCGGCCGAGGCGGCGCGCTGACCCTTCGGCACGAAAAGTACCGAAGAGAGTGGTCAGTTGTGCGTTGAACCGGACTTTTCTGATCTGCGAGAGTATTTCTCCGGCGGTGCACTCCGCTTTTCCGTACTCCGGTAACCGACCCTCGGCAAATGCGTCATCGCCGGCGGGTTGCGTTCTTGTGACAAGCCCGTCAGCAGCGACGACACGCGTGGGACCGAATGGGAGCTGGATCGATCTACATGATCGGTGCTGTGCCTGACCTCTCAATGGGCGCCATGGGTGAGGCGTCATTCCGCGGGTAGCCTTCTCCGTACATCTTTCCGTCTGGGCCCGTACCGACTGCGGTCACGGGCTCGTAGTAGTTCCCCCGGGCGGCGGGCCGGGGCCGGCGAGGAGAACAGGACGACATGACTGCAGCGACCGTTCCGGGCACCGACCGCGCACCGACCACCAACCAGGGCATCGTGGCCTGGGTTCAGGAGATCGCCGAGCTGGCCACCCCGGACCGTGTCGTGTGGTGTGACGGGTCCGAGGAGGAGTGGACCCGGCTGACCGACCAGCTGGTCGATGCGGGCACCCTCACGCGACTGAACGCCGAGAAGAAGCCGAACTCGTTCTACGCGGCCTCCGACCCCGAGGACGTCGCCCGGGTCGAGGAACGCACCTACATCTGCACCGAGACCGAGCGGGGCGCCGGGCCCACCAACAACTGGATGGCCCCGGCCGAGATGAAGCAGACGATGACCGAGCTGTACCGGGGCTGCATGAAGGGCCGGACCATGTACGTGGTCCCGTTCTGCATGGGGCCGACCGACTCGGACGACCCGATGCTCGGCGTCGAGATCACCGACTCCGAATACGTCGTGATCTCCATGAAGATCATGACGCGGATGGGTGCGCACGTCGTCCCGCTGCTCGACGCCGCCGGTGACCGCTGGGTGAAGGCGCTGCACTCGATCGGCGCCCCGCTCGCCGACGGCCAGGCCGACGTCCCCTGGCCGTGCAACGAGACCAAGTACATCAGCCACTTCCCGGAGACCCGGGAGATCTGGAGCTTCGGCTCCGGCTACGGCGGCAACGCGCTGTTGGGCAAGAAGTGCTACGCGTTGCGCATCGCCTCGGCGATCGCGCACGACGAGGGCTGGCTCGCCGAGCACATGCTGATCCTCAAGCTGATCAGCCCGGAGGAGAAGGCCTACTACGTCGCCGCCGCGTTCCCGTCGGCGTGCGGCAAGACCAACCTCGCGATGCTGCAGCCGACCATCCCGGGCTGGCGCGCCGAGACCGTCGGCGACGACATCGCCTGGATGCGGTTCGGTGCCGACGGACGGCTGTACGCGATCAACCCGGAGTTCGGCTTCTTCGGCGTCGCGCCGGGAACCAACTGGAAGACCAACCCGAACGCGATGCGCACCATCGAGCAGGGCAACTCGCTGTTCACCAACGTCGCGCTGACCGACGACGGCGACGTCTGGTGGGAGGGTCTGGAGGGCGAGCCGGCCCACCTGACCGACTGGAAGGGCAACGACTGGACGCCCGGGTCGGGCACCAACGCCGCGCACCCCAACTCCCGCTACACCACGCCGATCGAGCAGTGCCCGGTCGTCGCGCCGGAGTGGAACGACCCGAACGGCGTGCCGATCTCGGCGATCCTGTTCGGCGGTCGCCGCAAGACGACGATCCCGCTGGTCACCGAGGCCCGCGACTGGCAGCACGGCACCTTCATGGGCGCCACCATGTCGTCGGAGAAGACCGCGGCCGCGGCCGGCAAGGTCGGTGAGGTCCGCCGCGACCCGATGGCCATGCTGCCCTTCCTCGGCTACAACGTGGGCGACTACTTCGCGCACTGGGTGAACGTCGGCAAGGGCGCGGACTCCGACAAGCTCCCGAAGATCTTCTACGTCAACTGGTTCCGGCGCGGCGCGGACGGCCGGTTCCTGTGGCCGGGCTTCGGCGAGAACAGCCGCGTCCTCAAGTGGTGCGTCGAGCGGATGGAGGGCAAGGCCGCCGCCGTCGAGACCCCGATCGGCTACGTGCCCACCGTCGACCAGATCGACCTCGAGGGCCTCGACGACGACCCCGCGGACATCGCGGCCTCGCTGGCCGTCGACGTCGAGGAGTGGAAGGCCGAGCTCCCGCTGATCGAGGAGTGGTTCGAGAAGGTCGGCGACAACCTGCCGAGCTCGATCCGCGACGAGTTCGAGGCACTGAAGCAGCGCCTCGGAGCCTGAGCGACCCACGACCCGAGCCCCCGTCCGCCGCACCCGGCGGGCGGGGGCTCGTTCGTGTGTCGAGACTCCACAACGTCCCGCCGGCCGCTGAGACCCGCACTTCACCCGGATGGCCCAGTACTGCGCGGGACGTCGTGACTCAGGGTGGGCGCCGGAGGTTGCGCGAGTGGCGTCGTTCCGCGATGTCACAAGGTCGGGCCAGCGTAGGGGTGTGACAGGTAGCCTCCGGGAGGAGTCCGGACCGCCTCCCCGCGTGCCCGTTCGGGTCCGATGTCCTCGCGGAACGTGATGGACCGCGCCGTCGGCCCGATGGGAGCGTGCGGAGAGGTGGAACGGCGGGCGCGCCACGGCGATACACACCGTGGGCGCCGTTGCGGTACGGCGTTGCTGGCACGGCGGAGGTGTGAGGCGAGATGCTCGATGTCCGGGTGGCCGAGGGTGTGGACCCGGAGGCGCTCGTCGGGTTCGTCGAGCGGCTGGCGGGCAGCGGCCGAGGTGGACCGGCGGTACGGGCGGCGACGGCGCGGATCGTCGCCGACGTCCGCGAGGGCCGGGCCCCGGCGGGTCTGCGGACGCTGACCCGGGCGCTGGACTCCCCCGTTCCGGCCCGGTCGCCGGAGGACGGCGACGAGCCGGGGACGCTGACGGACGTCGTGGCCGCGGAGCCACTGATCGTCCTGTCCGACACCGAGCCTGCGGAGCTGGCCCGTGCGCTCGCCGACCTCACCGGCTACGGCATGCGGATCCTGCTGACCGGAGCCCAGGCCGAGCGGCTGGCCGCCGTGCGCGGCGCGCTGCCGGAAGCCGTGGCCGGGCGGGTCGTCGACCGGTTGCCCGCACTGCAGGCCAGCGAGCTGCGCCGGCTCCGCAGGCTGCTCGCGACGGTCGGGGCCGACCGGTCCGCGCGCGCCGACCAGCAACTGCCCCCGGAGTCGGCGCTGCCCGCCCCGGCGGACGTCGCGGCCTGCTGCATGCGGGCCGCCCGCACGGTAGACGGTGCCGAGGCCGGCGAGGCCCGGATCGTCCCCGGCCTGCTGCGCGACCTCGACGCCGATCGCCGGGCCGCGGTCACCCAGGTCGCCCGGTGCGTGCTGGACAAGCTCGACGCCCTCGGCCGGTCACCGGATGCCGACCGGCTGCGCGACGTCGTCGGCCGGCTCGTGCACGGTGGGCTGCGCGCCGAGTTCGAGTCGTTGCAGGGGCTCGCCGCCCGGCAGCGCGACGACCGGGCGGGGCTGGCCGCGTCCGGCCCGCGGGTCGAGGTGGTGGAGGCACTGCCCGAGGGCGGCGGCGACACGATCCGCCGCTACCTGGACTTCCTGGACAACGGAGGCCGTAGCCGCTCCTACTTCCGGCCCCAGGAACAGAAGGACGCCGAGCCGCTGCTGCGCTCGTTCCGGGTCGACGGCGAGGTCCCGCAGCACTACGACGAGGTCCTCACGATCGCGCACCATCTGCACCTGGCCCAGCGTGACGACGAGATCGCCCGGCTGTGCTCGGTGCTCGGTCTCCCGATCCCACGGTCGGCGGACGAGCTGCCCGCGCTGACCGACGCCCTGGACACGGTGGCCGCGGCCGCGCGGTCGGTCGGGGCGATCCGGCACGACGTGCTGTTCCTGCAGCAGGACTCGCCGGTGTCGGTGCCCGATCTGGCGGCGGCCGAGCGGGTCGCCCGGGCGATCGTCGACTACGACGACCACGGCGACCCGGCCGAGGCCACCGCCGAGCTCGAGCGGCTGGCCGAGGGATGCGAGTCGGCGGTCCCGCTCGGCGCGATGGCGCCGGAGCACACGGCCGCGGTCGAGGCCCTGCGACAGCACGACCCGCAGGCCTACGACACCGCCATCGGTGAGCTCGGCCGCGCCCGCCGCGAGGTGAGCGACCGCCACGAGCTGGACCGGCTGCTGGGCGAGCTGGCCGGTACCCACCGGGGCCTGGCGCGGGCCTGGGCCACCGACGCCGCACACGGCGTCCCCGGTTTCGGGCTGCTGCGGGTGGCCCGCAGCGACGACCTGCTGGGCGCGCTGCCGCCGGCCGACTCGGCGGATCTCGTCGTCGTGCTGGGATCCGGGGCACTGCAGGCCGACGGGCTGCTGCTGACCGCGGCCGCTCCGCGGATGCTGGCGGTCGTCGGGGACGAGCCGCGGGCCGAGTCGTCCGGGACGACCCTGCTCGAGGTGCTGAACCAGGCGTCGGCCCGGTTCCTGCGCAGCACCGGTGTGCAGCCGGACGAGAAGCCCGGCACGCCGGGCGAGGTCGTCGTCCCGGCGGTCCCGCCGGCGTCCTCGGTCCCGGTCCAGGCCGGCCCGGTGGAGGAGTCCTCGTCGCCGGCGGTCCCGGCGCCGCGGACGTCGTCACCGCCCGCCGACGCGGACGCGGACCGGCGCCCGTCGACGCTGTCCGCGATGGCTCCCGCGGCCCGGCAGGCCGCGCCGGTCACCCGCCGGGACGCGTAGCGCGGACTCGACGCGGGCTCAGCCCGAGCCGACCGCGCGGATGCTGCCGGCGATCCGTTCCAGCAGCACGAAGGGGTCCTGGGCAGGCGGCGGGATGCGTTCCCAGCGCCGGCCCGACTCGCGCGCGGCGGCGATGTAGAGCGTCCAGCTGCCCGGCTCCGGGTCGTCGGCACGCAGCTGCGCCAGCGACGTCGAGGACCACGCCGCGCCCAGCTCGGGGAAGGCCGGTGGCCTCCGGTCGAGGACGGTGACGGTGTTGCCCGCCGTCGTGTAGCCGATCCGGCGCCGCTCGCGCTCGGCCTCGGGTACCAGCTCCGCGCACCACGCCGCGAGCTGCCGGCGTACCTGCTCCGGGACTCCCATGGCGCGACATGCTCCCGGATCGGCAGGTGTCCGGGAAGAGGCGGGTGGGGCTAACGTCCGCGGTATGGCAGAGCACGAGGTGAGCCGGTTCGGGCACGTCGAGGTCGAGGACCTCCCGGACGATCTGGCCGAACGGATCGGCGCGATCGCGGAGAAGTCGGGGTTCGTCCCGAACGTCTTCCGGGCGCTGGGCAGGCGGCCCCGCGAGCTGCGGGCGTTCCTCGACTACCACGACGCGCTGATGGACTCCGACGACGGACTGTCCCGGGCCGAGCGGGAGCTGGTCGTGGTCGCCACCTCGGGGGCGAACAACTGCACGTACTGCGTCGTCGCGCACGGGGCGATCCTGCGGATCCGCACCAAGGACGTCGAGATCGCCGACCGGGTGGCCACGAACCCGTACGCGGTCGAGCTGTCCGAGCGCGAGCGCGCGATCGTCGACCTCGCGCTGCTGGTCGCCCGGCAGTCCGAGTCGCTCACCGAGGCCGACCTCGACGACGCCCGCACCGCGGGCCTGACCGACGAGGAGATCTGGGACGTCGGCGCGATCACCGCGTTGTTCGCGATGTCGAACCGGCTCGCCCATCTGACGGCGTTGCGCCCCAACCCGGAGTTCTTCCTGTTGGGCCGCGGGCCGCGCTGAGCGCGCGTCCTGCGCGTTTCCCCTACCGTGGGTCCGAGAGACTCGCGATCCCGCGGCCCGTCGATGAGCCGCACCCGTCATGGAGGTCCAGACCGATGGCATCCCTGTTCCGCCGACTCACCGTCCTCGCCGGGGCGGTCGAGGCGGCCCGTCGCTACGCCAGGTCCAACCCGGACAAGGCAGGCAAGGCCCTGGACTCGGCCGTCCAGTTCGTGGACAAGCAGACCAAGGGCAAGTACACGAACCAGATCGCCGGTGTCGCGCGCAAGGCGAAGGACGCGGCCGGGATCCCGCAGCCGGGCTTCGGTTACGGCGCTCCCGGCACCACCCCGCCCGCCCCCGGGAGGCCCGCGGCCGGCAACCCGCCGTACGGGGCCAACGGGCAGCCGACCGTGCAGAACCAGCAGCCGCCGGCGTTCCCGCCGCCCAACCCGGGTTCCCAGCAGGGTTCCTGAGCCCCGGTCCCGGTACCGCCCGACGGTGCCGGGACCGTCGTCTGTGGACACCACGGGCGTCGCGTCCTGTCCTGCTCGCCTTGTCCCGTGCCAGGATCGGTGGTGATGCAGCGATGCGTCCCGGGCCCGCCCACCCGTGCGGGCCACGGTGGGAGAGCGTCCGGCCGACACCCGGCCCGGGCGACACCGAGGAGGTGCGCCGTGGAGGAACCACAGGCGTGGGTACCGATCGATCCACGGTCGCGCCCCAGCCGTGACCAGGTCGTCAAGGGGCTCAAGGGCGTCGACGAGGGCGGCGCCGAGCTCGTCCAGCTGCTCACCCCGGAGGGCGAGCGCGTGCCGGACGAGCGGTTCGACCGCTATGTCGACGACGTGTCCGTCGAGGACCTGAAGTCGCTGTACCGCGACCTCGTCCTGGTCCGCCGGGCCGACCGCGAGGGCAACTCGCTGCAGCGGCAGGGTGAGCTGGGCATCTGGGTGCCGCTGCTCGGGCAGGAGGCCGCGCAGGTCGGCTCGGGCCGGGCGCTGCGCCCGACCGACATGTGCTTCCCCAGCTACCGCGAGCACGGGGTCGCCTGGTGCCGCGGGATCGACCCGACCGAGCTGCTCGGCATCTTCCGCGGCACCGACCAGGGCGGCTGGGACTTCGTCGGCCGCAGGTTCCACCCGTACACGATCGTCATCGGCAACCAGTGCCTGAACGCGACCGGTTACGCGATGGGCCAGCGGTTCGAGTCGAAGGTGGGCGACCGGGAGACCGGCGAGGCCACCATCTGCTACTTCGGTGACGGCGCGACCAGTCAGGGCGACGTCCACGAGGGTTTCGTGTGGGCCGCGGCCTACGACGCACCGCTGGTCTTCTTCTGCCAGAACAACCAGTGGGCGATCTCGGTGCCGCTGGAGCGGCAGACCCGGGTCCCGCTCTATCAGCGCGCCCGCGGCTACGGGTTCCCCGGTGTCCGGGTGGACGGCAACGACGTGCTGGCCTGCCTCGCCGTCTCCCGGTGGGCACTGGACGAGTGCCGCACCGGGAACGGCCCCGTCCTCGTCGAGGCGTTCACCTACCGGATGGACTCGCACACCACTTCCGACGACGCCACCCGCTACCGGCTGGCCGACGAGGTGGAGCTGTGGAAGCTGAAGGACCCAGTCGAGCGGGTCCGGGTGCACCTGACCCGCCGGCTCGGCGTCGACCAGGAGTTCGTCGATGCCGTGGACGCCGAGGCGAACGAGCTCGGCGAGCGGCTCCGGGCGTTCTGCCGGTCGATGCCGCAGCCCGGCCCGGAGCGGATCTTCTCCGAGGTGTACGCGCATGCGTCACCGCTGGTCGACGCACAGCGCGAGGAGTTCCTCGCCTACCAGGCGTCGTTCGTGGACGAGGAGGGCTGAGCGGTGGCGACCTCGACGCTGGCCAGGGCACTGACCGACGGCCTGCGCGCCGCGATGGAACGGGACCCCAAGGTCCTGATCATGGGTGAGGACGTCGGCAGGCTCGGCGGCGTCTTCCGGATCACCGACGGGCTGCAGAAGGACTTCGGCGAGCAGCGCGTGCTGGACACGCCGCTGTCCGAGTCCGGGATCATCGGTGCGGCCGTCGGGCTCGCGGTGCGGGGTTTCCGGCCGGTCTGCGAGATCCAGTTCGACGGCTTCGTCTTCCCCGGCTACGACCAGATCGTGTCCCAGCTGGCGAAGCTGCGGTACCGGACGCAGGGGCAGGTGCCGGTCCCGGTCGTCGTCCGGATTCCGTTCGGCGGTGGGATCGGTGCTGTCGAGCACCACTCGGAGTCACCGGAGTCGCTGTTCGCCCACGTCGCGGGCCTGAAGGTGGTCGCGTGCTCGAACCCGGCCGACGCCCACCGGATGATCCAGCAGGCGATCCTCTCCGACGACCCGGTGATCTTCTTCGAGCCGAAGCGGCGGTACTGGGAGAAGGGCGAGGTCGATCCCGATCTCGCCGCGGCGCCGCCGCTGCACACGTCCCGGGTGGTGCGGCCGGGGTCGACACTGACCGTCGCGACCTACGGCCCGATGGTGAAGACCTGCCTGGACGCCGCCACCGCCGCCGCCGAGGACGGCCACGACCTCGAGGTGATCGACCTGCGGTCCCTGTCCCCGCTCGATCTCGGGCCGGTCGGGGAGTCCGTGCGCCGGACCGGACGGCTGGTCGTGGTGTCCGAGGCCCCGTCCGAGTCGTCGGTCACCTCCGAGGTCGCCGCGCGGATCCAGCAGGAGTGCTTCTTCTCGCTGGAGGCGCCGGTACTGCGGGTGACCGGGTTCGACACCCCGTACCCGCCGTCGCGGCTGGAGGACGACTTCCTGCCCGACCTGGACCGGGTGCTCGACGCCGTCGACCGTTCGCTGGCCTGGTGAGGACCATCCGACATGCGTGAACTGTTCAACCTGCCCGACGTGGGCGAGGGACTGACCGAGGCCGAGATCATCGCGTGGCGGGTCGCGCCGGGCGACACGGTCGCGGTCAACGACGTGATTGTCGAGATCGAGACGGCGAAGGCGGCGGTGGAGCTGCCTGCACCGTGGGCCGGGACGGTCGGTGAGCTGTTGGCCGAACCGGGCGCGACGGTCGAGGTCGGGGTGCCGATCATCGCCATCGAGACCGCTGCTCCCGATACGGCTGCTCCGGACACGGCTGGTTCCGGCACCGCCGAGCCCGGTGAGGGCGGCGCGAAGATCGGGGAGGCGGGCAAGGACGGGCGCATCGCGACGCTCGTCGGGTACGGGCCGCGGCAGGGTACGGCGAAGCGGCGGCCCCGCCGGCGGCCCGGCACCGAGGCACCGGCGGCCGCGGACGGTGACGCCGATCCGGTGGGCCCGGACACGCCGGTCCCGAGTACGGCAGCCACGGATACGGCGGCGGGCCCGGACCCGGCTGCCGCAGATGCTGCAGGCTCGGATACGGCAGGACCGGACACCGGCGTGGATACGGCGCTCCCGGATACGGCTGGCTCGGCGGCAGGCTCGGATCGGACAGGACCAGGTAACTCCGGCACCGCTCCGGCCGGCCCTCGGAGCACGTCCGCCGAGACCGCCGGCGGCGAGACCGGTCCGACCGCGGCGTCGGTGCCCCTCGCCCCACCGCCGGTCCGACTGCTGGCCCGGGAGCTCGGTGTCGACCTGCGGACGGTCCCCGGTACCGGTGCGCACGGCCGGATCACCCGGGACGACGTGCGTGCCGCGGCGGCCGGTGGCGCGCCCACGTCCGCCGATCCTTCGGCCGGCCCGGCCACCACCGAGGCGACGGCCGCGACCGGAGCTGCGGGGGCCGCCGCTGCCGCCGGGGCACACCCGGCCACCGCGGTTACCGCCGCCGATGCTGCGCGGGGCACAGCGGCCCCCGCCGGTCGGCGGCCTGCCGGTACCGGGGACCGGCGCGAGCCGATCCGGGGTGTCCGGAAGGCGACCGCGGCGGCGATGGTGTCCAGTGCCTTCACCGCACCGCACGTGACCGAGTTCCTCACCGTCGACGTCACCGAGACGATGGCGCTGCGGGAGCGGCTGAGGGCGTCGAAGGAGTTCGCGGGGATCAAGCTGAGCCCGCTCGCGTTCGCAGCGAAGGCCGCGTGCCTGGCCGCGTCCCGCACCCCGGCGGTGAACGCGAGCTGGGACGAGCGGGCCGGCGAGATCGTCTACTACGAGCGGGTCCAGCTCGGGATCGCCGCGGCGACCCCGCGGGGCCTGGTCGTGCCGAAGATCCGCGATGCCGACCTGCTCGGCCTGAAGCAGCTGGCCGTCGCGCTGAACGACCTCGCCGAGACCGCGCGGGCCGGCCGGACGGCGCCGGCGGACCTCGTGGGCGGGACGTTCACCATCACCAACGTCGGTGTCTTCGGCGTCGACACCGGCACGCCGATCCTGAATCCGGGCGAGGCCGCGATCCTCGCCCTCGGTTCGATCAAGCAGGCACCGTGGGTGGTGGACGGCGAGCTGGCCGTCCGCACCGTCTGCCGGCTCGCGCTGTCGTTCGACCACCGGCTGGTCGACGGGGCCGAGGGCTCGCAGTTCCTCGCCGACATCGGTGCGCTGCTGGAGGATCCGGGGGTCGCCCTCACCTGGTGAGGCGTGTCGACGCCGAGCTCCGGCGGGTCGGATCCGGCCGATTCGGGCGATCCGGGAGCAGAACGGCGTGCTCGTGCGTTCTACGGGCATGCCGTTCGTGCTGCTCTACGTCGTGCTCGAGGTGGTGGCGATCGCCGGGCTGATCGCCTGGATCGGGCTGGGCTGGACGTTGCTGGTCCTGCTCGCCGGGTCGGTGCTCGGCCTGCTGCTCGCCCGCAGCGAGGGTGCGCGCGCCGCCCGCGCGCTGGCCACCGCGGTGCAGCGCGGCAAGCTCGCGCACGAGGAGGCCACCGACGGCCTGCTGATCGCGATCGGCGGTGTCCTGCTGTTCATCCCCGGGTTGATCACCGACGTGCTCGGCCTGGCCCTGGTGTTCCCGCCGACCCGGGCGCTGGCGCGGCGCCGGATGGTGCGGGCGGCCGAGCGGGCCGCGCCGGGGCTGCGGACCGCGCGGATCCGGTACGGCGCGACCGTGGTGGACGGGGAGACGGTCCCCGAGCCGGGCAGCGGTGCCGGACCGTCCGGCCGGCCTCCGCTGGTCACCGGGCCGGATGGCTCCCGCGGACCGGCGGGACCGGGCGGGAACGGTGGCTCCGGTCCGGTGATCGAGGGCGAGATCGTCGACGGTCCGGACCACCGCGACCGCTGACCACGCGGCCGCGGCGACGGGTGCGTCCCCGCCCGGGCTTACCAGCCGGGCCGGGCTCCGGCGAACAGATTCCGCAGCTCGGTGACGGGTACCGACGGTCCCCGCCGCACCGCTCGTACGTCCCCGGAACCGGGCCCGGTGCGTCGTGTGACCACGTTCGGTCACGTTCCGGACCGCTGGGCCGCCCGGGTGGATCGCCGCGACACGCCGTGCAGCGGCTACCGTCGTCTACGGAATCCGGAAGATCGACGGATACCGTCGGGGCCATGGACCCGGTGCGCAACCCGTTCGCTCCCGGTGCGGGGCAGCGTCCGCCCGAGCTCGCCGGCCGGGATCGCGAGGTGGACGCCTTCGAGATCGTCCTGGAGCGGGTCGCGCGCGGGCGCCCGGAGCGGAGCCTGGTGCTGACCGGGCTGCGGGGTGTCGGGAAGACCGTCCTGCTCGGCGAGCTGCGTTCGATGGCGATGCATGCGGGCTGGGGCGCCGGGAAGATCGAGGCCCGGCCGGACGCGGACCTCCGCCGTCCGCTGTCCGCGGCCCTGCACCGTGCGGTCCGGGACCTCGCCGTCCGGCACCGTGCACCGGAGCGGATCGACGAGGTGCTGGGCGTGCTCAAGGCGTTCGCGCTGCGCTCCTCGCCCGAGGGGACCAAGCTGCGCGACCGCTGGCAGCCCGGCATCGACGTCCCCGTGAAGAACGGCCGTGCCGACTCCGGCGACATCGAGATCGACCTCGTCGAGCTGTTCACCGAGGTCGCGGAGCTGGCCCAGGACGTCGGCTCCGGCATCGCCCTGCTCATCGACGAGATGCAGGACCTCAAGCCGGAGGACGTCTCCGCGCTCTGCGCCGCCTGCCACGAGCTGTCCCAGGCGCGGGTGCCACTGGTCGTGGTGGGGGCGGGGCTGCCGCACCTGCCCGCGGTGCTGTCGGCGTCGAAGTCGTACTCGGAGCGGCTGTTCAAGTACTCCAGGATCGACCGGCTGGATCGCAAGGACGCCGACTTCGCGCTGCTCGCCCCGGCCGAGCGGGAGGACGCGACGTTCGACCAGGACGCCCTCGACGATCTCTACCACCGATCCGGTGGGTATCCGTACTTCGTCCAGGCCTACGGCAAGGCGGCCTGGGACGCGGCCCCCACCAGCCCGATCGGTGCCGAGGACGTCGCGATGGCCGCGCCGGAGGCGGAGGCCGAGCTCGCCGTCGGCTTCTTCGGCTCCCGCTACGAGCGGGCCACCCCTGCCGAGCGGGAGTACCTGCGGGCGATGGCGGAGCTGACCGAGGGCGAGGACCTGCCGATCGACACCGCGTCCGTCGCGAGACACCTCGACCGGCGGGCGTCGTCGCTGTCGCCCGCCCGGGACAGCCTGTTGAAGAAGGGTCTGGTGTTCTCGGCCCAGCGCGGGCAGATCGCGTTCACGGTGCCGCACTTCGGGCGTTACCTGCTCGCCAACTCGTGAGACGATAACCCGTACGAGTGAAAACCGGTTGCGGTGTAACGCAACTCCGTTCCCGGTCGAATGTCCTCCTGAGCCCCGCGGCGCCACCGGACCCCCGACCCGGTCGCGCCGCGGGGCGTTCCACGTTCGGGGCCCGGTGTCGCGGGACCGGGCGCTGCCGGGAGCGTCGGCACCGGCCCGTAGCATCACGAAGGTGGTCGAGCCGAAACTCGAGATCCAGATGCTCCACGACCGGGTAATGATCAAGAAGGTCGAGGGCGAGGGTGAGCGGCGGAGCTCGGCCGGAATCGTCATCCCGGCAACCGCACAGGTCGCCAAGCGTCTGGTCTGGGGAGAGGTCGTGGGGGTGGGTCAGCACGTGCGAACGGTCAAGGCCGGCGACCGCGTGCTACTCGCTCCCGAGGACCAGTACGAGGTCGAGATCGGCGGGGTCGGACATCTGGTGATGCGCGAACGGGACCTGCATGCGGTGGCCTCTACGGCCACGCAGCACGGGACCGGCGTCTACCTCTGACCCCCGGTCCGCCCGAGGCGTGCAGCACGGCCGGCTCGACGGCGGTGCGGAAAGGAAGCTCCACGTCATGCCCGAGCGTCAGTCCCCGCCCGGCGAGACCAGCGATCCCGCGGTGAAGCCCACCCCGGACGCGGGAACGGAGGACCACGGCACGGCCGGCACGTCGTCCGGTCGTCCGGTGATGTCCGCCCGTCGCCCGTCCCCCGGCCCGCGGGCCGGGAGTGACGCCGAGGCCGGTGCACGCCCGTCGCCGTCCCCCCGTCCGGCGGATCCGGCCGAGGCCGCCGAGAAGTCTCCGCCCGCCTCCCCCGCGGCGCGTTCCGTCGCAGGTCAGGCCGTCGACCCGAGTCCCGAAGCCGGCTCCGCCGGTGTCACGGCGGCCGAGACGAGGCCGATCGCGAACGCGCAGGCCGGTACGGAACGGCTCGGAGCTTCCGGGAACGAGAACGGCACCGCGGCCACCGGCGCACCGGCCGACCAGGGCGCCCCGCCGAGCGAACAGCGCACGCACGTCCTGCCGCGGGTCGCGCCGATCGCTGCGCAGGCGGACTCCGGCGGTTCGACCGAGCAGACCGAACGGATCCGGACCGGCGGCCCCGCCGCGTTCGGCCCGGCGCCGGGCGCGCCCGGTCCCGGTGGGCCGGGCGGTCCGGGTGGCCCAGACGGGCCCGGCCCGGCCGGCGGTGACTCCGGCGACGGTGACGGCGACGGCGACTCCGGCCGCAAGCGTCCGACCGGCCTGATCATCGCTGCCGCCGTGCTCGGTGTGCTGGTCCTCGGCTATGTCGGTGACCTGGCGTTCTCCTCGGGCAGCGTTCCGCGCGGCGTCACCGTCGCCGGGCAGGAGATCGGCGGGATGTCCCGTGCCGCGGCCACCGAGAAGCTGCAGGCCGCCATCGAGCCGCGTTCCTCGGCCCCGGTGCCGGTGCAGGCCGGTGAGGTCCGGAGCGAGATCGACCCGAAGGCCGCCGGCCTGCAGGTCGACTACGAGCGCACCCTGGACGAGGCGGGCGAGCAGCCGCTGAACCCGATCACCCGGATCTCGTCGTTCTTCACCGACCGCGACGTGCAGGTCATCAACTCCGCCGACGACCGGGCCGTCCGGACCGCGCTGGAGCAGATGGCCCCGCTGGTCATGAAGGAGCCGAAGGAGGGCACGGTCGAGTTCGAGGGGCTCACCCCGGTGCCGGTGGAGCCCGAACCGGGCCAGCAGCTCGACGTCGAGGCGGCCATCGGAGTCGTCGAGCAGCAGTGGGCCTCCGGCCGGCCGGTGCAGCTGCCGTTGATCGTCGAGCAGGCCGTCACCACCCCCGCTGACGTGCAGCAGGCCATCGAGGAGGTCGCGAAGCCGGCCGTCTCGGGCCCGCTGACGATCACGGGTGAGGGCTCGAACGCCACGATCCCGCCAGAGGACATCGCCAAGGCGCTCAGCTTCACCGCGGACCCGCAGGGCACGGCCAAGCTCAAGCCGGTGATCGCGAACAAGACCCTCGAGGACTCGGCGAAGCCGCAGCTCGAGAGCACCGAGAAGCCGGCCGTCGACGCCCGGCTCGACTTCGCCTCGACCCCGCCGAAGGTCATCCCGTCCCAGGACGGCCGCGGCATCGACTACGACGCGACGTTCACCAACCTCCTGCCGATCCTGACCGGTGAGGGCCCGCGCCAGGTGGCCGCGATCTACGCGCAGAAGCCGGCCGAGATCACCACGGCGGACCTGGAGTCCCTGGGCAACGCCGGCGAGATCGGCAGCTTCACCACGGGTGGGTTCGCGGCGGACTCCGGCCAGAACATCAAGCGGGCCGCCGAGGCCATCGACGGCCAGATCATCCAGCCCGGCGAGACGTTCAGCCTGAACGAGGTGACCAACCCGCGGAACCTGGCCAACGGCTACGTCGAGGCGGGCATCATCGAGGACGGGCACCCGGCCCGCGGTGTCGGCGGCGGTGTCTCCCAGATCGCGACGACGCTGTACAACGCGTCGTACTTCGCCGGGATGACCGACGTCGAGCACAAGGAACACAGCTACTACATCAGCCGCTACCCGGTGGCCCGCGAGGCGACGGTCTTCAACAACCTGATCGACGTCAAGTTCCGCAACGACGGCCCGACGGCAGTGCTGATCAAGACGGCCTGGACGCCGAGCAACGTCACGGTGACCTTCCTCGGGCAGAAGATGTGGGAGGTCTCGTCCTCCACGGGGCCGCGGACCAGCCCGACCGAGCCGCAGCTCGTCAACATCCCGGCCGGGGAACCGTGCAGCCCGAGCAACGGGTCGCCGGGCTTCACCGCGACCGACACCCGGACCATGCGCAACGTGCAGACCGGGGAGACGAAGAGTGACACGCGGACGGTGAAGTACAACCCTCAGCCGATCGTGCGTTGTGGCGGCTGATCCGGTGATCGTCGGCCTCAGGAGCTGACGAGAGCCGCATCACATTCGTACGCTGATCCCTTCTGCGCTGATGCTCCGGCCATCGACCGGCCGGGGCATCAGCGCTGAGGCTCCGGCCCTCGACCGCCGGGGCCTCAGTCGATGACGAGCGAAGGATCGGGGTACCGGATGCGGATCGCGGACGTGCTCAAGGGCAAGGGGAGCTCGGTGGCCACCGTGTCACCCGACGACGAGGTCACGGTGGTGCTGCGCTTCATCGCCGAGCGGAACCTCGGTGCACTCCCGGTCGTCGACGGCGATCGGCTCGTCGGCATCGTCTCCGAGCGGGACGTGGTGCGCAGGCTGCACCAGCAGGGCGCCGCGCTGCTGACCGCGCGGGTGTCCGAGGTGATGACCTCGGACGTGGTCACCTGCTCGCCCGAGGACAGCGTCGGTGATCTCGCGCAGGTCATGACCGAGCGCCGGGTCCGGCACCTCCCGGTGATCGTGGACGGCGCACTGGCCGGGATCGTCTCGATCGGTGACCTGGTCAAGGCCCGGATCGACATGCTGGAGCAGGAACGCGAGCAGCTGGAGAGCTACATCGCGCAGTAGCCGGAGAAGGCCCCGGGCGGGGAGTCCGCGCCCGGGGCCCGGTCCCCCGGGTCAGTACCCCGTCACTAGAAGGCCGCCTCGTCCAGCTCCATCAGCGCGTTGTCGGCGTTCTCGACGATCGCCTTCTCCGAGGTCAGGCGCGGCAGCACGGTCCTGGCGAAGAACGACGCGACGCCGACCTTGCCCTCGTAGAACGCGCGGTCCTTCGCCGGCACCCCGTCGGTACCCAGCGCCTCGAGCGCCACGGTGGCCTGGCGCAGCAGCAGCCAGCCGACGAGCAGGTCACCGACCGCCATCAGCAGCCGCACGGTGTGCTGGCCGACCTTGTACAGGTTCTTCACGTCCTCGGCGGAGGAGTAGAGGAAACCGGTCAGCGCGCCGAGCATCCCCTGGACGTCGGTGAGCGCGGTGCGCAGGAGCTCGCGCTCCTCCTTGAGCCGGCCGTTACCCGCGTCGGAGTCGATGAAGGCCTGCACCTCACCGGCCACGTGGGCCAGTGCCTGCCCGTTGTCCCGGACGATCTTGCGGAACAGGAAGTCCTGGGACTGGATCGCGGTCGTGCCCTCGTACAGGGAGTCGATCTTCGCGTCCCGGATGTACTGCTCGATCGGGTAGTCCTGCAGGAAGCCCGAGCCGCCGAGGGTCTGCAGCGACTGCACCAGCTGCTCGGTCGCCCGCTCCGAGCCGACGCCCTTGACGATCGGCAGCAGCAGGTCGTTGACCTTCTCCGCGAGCTCGGTGCTGATCCCACCGCCCTCGCCGCCGAGCCGGATCCGGTCCTGGAAGGTGGCGGTGTAGGTGTAGACGGCGCGCAGGCCCTCCGCGTACGCCTTCTGCAGCATGAGGCTGCGGCGGACGTCCGGGTGGTGGGTGATCGTGACCCGCGGCGCGGTCTTGTCGGTCATCCGGGTCAGGTCGGCGCCCTGGACCCGCTCCTTGGCGAACTCCAGTGCGGTCAGGTAGCCGGTGGACAGCGTGCCGATGGCCTTGGTGCCCACCAGCATCCGGGCGTACTCGATGACCTGGAACATCTGCGCGATGCCGTCGTGCACGTCGCCGAGCAGCCAGCCGACGGCCGGCGTGTCGTGTGCACCGAAGGTCAGCTCGCATGTGGTGGAGGCCTTGAGCCCCATCTTGTGCTCGACGTTCGTGACGAAGGCACCGTTGCGCTCGCCCGGCTCACCGGTCTCGGAGTCGAAGTGGAACTTCGGCACCAGGAACAGCGACAACCCCTTGGTGCCCGGCTTTCCGCCCTCGGGGCGGGCCAGCACCAGGTGCATGATGTTCTCGGTGAAGTCCTGCTCGGCCGAGGTGATGAAGCGTTTCACGCCCTCGATGTGCCAGGTGCCGTCCTCCTGCTGGACGGCCTTCGTGCGGCCGGCGCCGACGTCCGAACCGGCGTCCGGCTCGGTCAGCACCATCGTGGCGCCCCAGCCGCGGTCGATCATGAGCTCGGCCCAGCGCCGCTGCTCGTCGGTGCCGTTGCGGTGCATGATCCCGGCGAAGTTCGGCCCGGTCAGGTACATGAAGACGGCCGGGTTGGAGCCGAGCATCATCTCCGCGGCGGCCCACTGCACCGACGGCGGGATGCCGTAGCCACCCAGCTCGGTGGACAGGCCCAGACGCCACCACTCGCCGTCCCAGAGAACCTTGTAGGCGTCCTTGAGCTCCTGCGGCGTGGTGACCGAGAAGGTCTTCGGGTCGTACACCGGCGGGTTGCGGTCGATCGTCGCGTAGTGCTCGGCCAGCGGGCCGGTGCACACGGCGGACAGCTCGGACAACACGCCCTTCGCGGTGTCGAGGTCGACGCCCTCGAACTCGCCCGCGCCGAGGTGGTCCTGGACCCGGAAGACCTCGAAGAGGTTGAACTCCAGGTCTCGCAGGTTGCTCCTGTAGTGGCCCATCTGTCCTTCACCGCCGTTCCTGCCAGGGCCGATTCCGCTACCGGCCGGTAACTGACTCCAGAGTATTACTCACCGGTAACCGCGGCAAGCGGCGATCGCCGCCCGGCGCACCGACACCACCGGGTGACGTGATCGTCCGGCGCGCCCCCGGCCGGTTCGCCGTGCTGCTGATCGACAATGCCGTGACGCCAGAGACGGAGGGGACGGTCGTGGCGTATGGGGTTCCAGTGATGCCGGCAGTGGGTGCGTAGCCGGCCGGAAGGGCGGACGGATGGGTGAGCCGGAGGGATGGCCGCGGCTGAGCCGGCGGGTGGCTCTGGTCGCCGGTGCGGCGGCCGGTGCCGGGCTGGTCGTGCCGGGACTCGCGGGGCGCGGCTACGCGGCCGAGCCCCCGGTGCCGGGCGATCCTGCCCCGCCGTCGTCGTCGCGGGTGCCGGGTCCGTCCGAGGTGCCGGGTCCGTCGGAGGTGCCCGGTCCGTCGGAGGTGCCCGGTCCGTCGGAGGTGCCCGGTCCGTCGGAGGTGCCGGCGCCCGACGCGGGAGCCGGTGCCCTGGCCGAGCGGGTCCACGCGCCGCACATCGCGAACTGCCGTGAGTGGGGGGCCCGCGGGCCGAAGTACCCGCCGAAGATCTGGAACCAGCGACCGATCCGGATCCTGGTGCACCACACGGCCGGGCCGAACACCGCGGACTTCAGTGTCGCGGCCGCACACCGGATGGCGCGTGGCATCCAGGCGTACCACATGGACCACAACGGCTGGCTGGACTCGGGCCAGCACTTCACGATCTCGCGCGGCGGCCACGTCATGGAGGGGCGGCTCTGGAGCCTCGGTGAGCTGAACGGCGGCCGGCGCGTCGTCGAGGGGGCGCATTCGCCCGGTCAGAACGTGATCGCGATCGGGATCGAGAACGAGGGCACCTACATCGGCGACGGGCCGCCCCCGCCGCTGTGGGACTCACTGCGTGCGACGTGCGCCTACATCTGCGCGCAGTACGGCATCGCGCCGACCGAGCTCTACGGGCACCGCGACTACCGCAACACGATCTGCCCCGGCGACCGGCTCTACGGGATGCTGCCGCGGTTGCGGACCGAGGTCGCCGGCGTGCTGGGGCGGCGGCTGTCCCGTACCGAGGCGAGGAAGGCGAGCTGGCCGCTGCTGAACGAGGGCGACAAGGGGCCGCTTGTCGAGGCCGCCCAGTACCTGCTCCGGGACGCGGGGACGCTGCGCGGGAAGCCGGACGGTCGCTACGACGACCGCACCCTCGCGGCCGTCACCGACTTCCAGGTCGTGCACCGTGCCGACGACGTCAACGGCATCCTCGGGGGCGAGTCCTGGCCGGAGCTGGCCCGGACGGTGCGGGCGGGCGCGGAGGGCGACGCCGCCCGTGCGGTCGAGTTGCTGGCCGCGTACCGGAAGGTGGAGAGCGTGCCGGACGTCGTCGACCATCCGGTGTGGCAGAAGCTCCTCGGGACCGCAGGATCACCGGTCCCGACCGCGGAGGACCCGCCCGGAGTCCTCGACCGCTGACCGCGCCCGGCCACCGGCCAGAAGATCGACCGTTGTGGTGCGGGGCGAACGCCTCCCGTACGCCGCACTCCCGAACCGGTGATCACCGGTCACCCGGCTCCGGCGCGAACTTCTCCGTGCCCGGGGCTTGACCCTCACGCGGCGTGAGGCTCGAAGGTGAGGTCCATGAGCGACTACTACAACGCGTTCGAGATGAGCCCGGTGCCCGACCCCGGCCCGGATGCGGTCCCGCCGGAGCCGTTCCGTGGCATCTACGGAATGCCCGCGTTCGTGACGATCCCCACGGCCGATCTGCCGGCGTCGGTGGACTTCTGGTGTCGTGGGCTCGGGTTCTTCGAGCTGTTCGGCATCCCCGGCACGCTCGTGCACCTGCGCCGGTGGGCGTTCCAGGACGTACTCCTCGTCCGGGCGGAGAGCGTCCCGGAGCAGGCGCCGGCGATGAGCTTCAGTTTCGCGGGCGTGCTCAGCGAGGTCGACTCCCTCGTCGAGGCCTGTCGAGCGTTGCGTCCGGAGTCGGTCGACGGTCCCCGGGACACCCCCTGGAACACCCGCGACGTGGAGGTGATCACCCCGGAGAACGCGCGGATCGTCTTCACCGCGGCGAAGCCCTTCGATCCGGCGAGTCAGGAGGCGCGGAACCTCGAAGCCATCGGGATCAGCCCGCCGGATGCCGGCCGCGACGAGAATGTGGAGCATGCCTGATGCCACCGACGCCGATGGCCTGACCGTCGGTCAGATCTCGGCACGTCTGGGCGTGACGGTCCGCGCGCTGCACCACTGGGACGAGATCGGCCTGGCGCGGCCGTCGCTGCGCACGGCTTCCGGGTACCGGCTCTACACCGCCGGCGATCTGGAACGCCTGCACCGCATCGTCGTCTACCGGGAGCTGGGTCTCGGTCTGGACAGGATCCGGGCCGTCCTGGACGACTCGACCGCGGACGTGCCCGCCGCACTGCGCGCGCAGCGCAGCCAGATCGCCGAACGGGTCGCCCACCTCCGGCAGCTCAGCGCCGGACTGGACCGGATGATCGAGGCCCACGAGCGCGGCCTGCTGCTGACCGTCGAGCAGCAGGCCGCGGTCTTCGGCCCGCGGTGGGACCCGGACTGGCCCGCCCAGGCCCGCCGGCGCTACGGGAACACGACGCAATGGCTGCAGTACGCCGAAGGCTCGGCCGCACGTGGTCCGGAGGAATGGCAGGCCGTCGCCGACGCCGTTTCCGAGCTCGACCGCGCTCTCGGGGACGCGATGGACGCCGGCGTCACACCCGGTAGCCCGGAGGCGGATCGACTCGTCGAACGGCACCGCGACGTCTTCGCCTCGTACTTTCCGCTCACCCGGCAGATGCAGGTCTGTCTCGGGCGCAGGTTCGAGGCCGATCCGGAGTTCGCCGCCCACTACGACGGCATCCGCACCGGCCTGGCCACCTGGTTCCGGCGGATCGTCGACGCGAGCGCGCGCGCCCACGGCATCGATCCCGACACCGCGACCTGGGAGTAGCACCTGGCCGCTCCGGTAGGCGGTGACGGTCCACACTCGACCCGCTACGGACAGTGGTTTCCCGGTCGGTAACGTGCGCGCCCGACAGGCGTCCGTTCAGCTGTCCGAGCCTGCCGAGGGGAGCCCGGAAGTGCGCACGATCAGCCGCCGGTCCGTGCTGACCGGAGGGGCCGCCGTGGCCGGGCTCGGTCTTCTCGGCGGCGTCGCCGCGGCCGCACCGTCCCGGATCCCGGTCACCCGCGAGGAACACCGCGTCGTCGTGGTCGGCTCCGGGTTCGGCGGCGGGGTCACCGCCCTGCGGTTCGCCGAGGCCGGGGTGCCGGTGCTGGTCCTCGAACGCGGGCGGCGCTGGCCCACGGGTCCGGGCGCCGACACCTTCGCCCGGCCGACCCGCAGCCCCGACGAGCGGATGTTCTGGCTGGGTTCGGTCACCGACCCCCTGGACCCGGTCGTCGATCCGCTCTCGTTGCTGCTCGGCCGGACCGTGCCCGGCCTGCCCGCCCCGCTCGGACGCTACGTCGGCGTCCTGGAACGGGTGTCCGGCGTCGGCATGGACACGTTCTGCGCGGCCGGGGTGGGTGGCGGTTCGCTGCTCTACCAGGGCATGTCGCTGCAGCCCACGCGCGAGGTCTTCGACGCGACGATGCCCGCCGAGCTCGACCACACCCTGCTCGCCCGGGAGCACTACCCGCGGGTGGCCCGGATGCTGCGGCTGGCCACGGCTCCGGACGAGCTGATCGAGAGCCCGACCTATGCCGCCGCGCGGATCTTCGAGCGCAACGCCGGGGCCGCCGGCTACGAGGTCGAGAAGATCCCGATGCCGATCGACTGGGACTTCGCGCTGCGCGAGCTCCGTGGGGAGATGGCGCCGTCCTACATCAACGGCGACTGCTCGTTCGGTGTCAACAACGGCGGCAAGCACACCGTCGACGTCACCTACCTCGCCGCCGCCGAGGCCACCGGCCTGGTCACCGTGGCACCGCAGCACCAGGTCACCGACGTCGCCCGCACACCGGACGGCCGCTGGGAGGTCCACGTCGACCGGATCGCCACCGACGGGACCACCCTGGAGAAGAAGATCCTCACGGCGTCGGCGCTCGTCCTGTCGGCCGGCACGGCGAACACGAACCGGCTGCTGCTGCGCGCCCACGAGCACGGCACGATCCCGGATCTGCCGGACGGGCTCGGGGAGAACTGGGGCACCAACGGCGACCGGATCTGCACCTGGACCTCGCTCACCGACGACTTCGGCACGCCGCAGGGCGGGCCCGTCGTCTACGGCAGCAAGGACTGGGCCGACCCGGCGACCGCGAACACCGTCATCCAGGCCTCACTGCCCCCGCTGCCGGACCTGCGGACCACGATGATCGTCGGCTACGGGGTCAGCGACGGCCGCGGCACCTACCGCTGGGACCCGGTCCGGCAGGAGGCCGTCCTGCACTGGCCGCGCGACGGCGACGCGACACTGACCCGCCGCATCCACGAGCGGATGGACCGGATCACCGGGCCCGGCGGGGCGTTCGCCGACACCACCTACGCCGTCCCCACGACGTGGCATCCGCTGGGTGGCGCCTGCATCGGGACGGTGTGCGACACCGCGGGCCGGGTGCACGGCCAGCGCGGGCTCTACGTGCTCGACGGCTCGCTGATGCCGGGGACGACCGCGGCCTGCAACCCGTCGATGACGATCGCCGCGGTCGTCGAGCGGGCCACCGACGAACTCGTCTCGACGGACGCCGGGACGGTTTTCTAGACAGGACGGCCTGCTACACGAGCCTGCGCACGACCGCCAGGTCCTCGGCCCTCGCGACGTGCAGGTTCGCCGGGTCTCCGGGCACCGTGACGACCCGATGGCCGAGTGCGGCGAGCATCCCGGAGTTCTCGACCGGTCGCGGCGCGCCGGCGTGCGCGGCGCGCAGCACGTCCGCGCGGAACGCCTGCGGGGACTGGGTGATCACCGTGTCCTGTTTGGGCAGCGTCTCGACCACCACGCCGTCCACCACCCGCTGCACGACCTCCAGCATCGGGATCACCGGCACCGCGCCGTCCGCGCCGTCGCGCACCGCCGTGATCACGCCGGTGAAGATGCGGTCCGTGGCCAGCGGGTGTGCCGGATCGGCGAGCACCAGGATCCCGGCGTCGTCCGGGACCGCGGCCAGCCCGTTGCGCAACGACGACGACTGGTGGTCGCCCCCGACGGCCAGCGCGTCGACCGGCTCACCGTCCCACTCCACACCGGGCGGCAGCACCAGCGCGACCCGGTCGCAGGTCCGTCGTGCCGCCCCGACCGTGCGGTCGACCAGCCGGTATCCGGCCAGCTCCTCCAGTTGCTTGAGGCGCCCGTAGCGGGTCCCGGTACCGCCGGCCAGCACGATGGCCCACACCTCGTCACGCACTCCGGTGATCCTGCCCGGGGCTCGGGCGGAACCGGGCACCGGACCCGATAGCCTCGATCATCCGTCGGCGAAGGACGACCCGATCGGGTGACGGCGAGGAGGCGGCGTGAGCACTGCGGCACCGGCCGGTACGGCCTCGGTCCCGGGCGCGTCCGCGGCCGACCCGCTCGCCGGCTCCCCGGCCTCGATCGCGCTGGTCCGCGCGGTCGCCGCGAATCCCACCGAGCCCCGGACCGTCGCCGTCACCGGCCCTGCCGGGGCCGGGAAGTCCACCGTGCTGCGGGCACTGGCCCGGGCCTGGACCGACGCCGGCGAGGACGTCGCCGAGGCGGGTGCGTCCCCGGAGTCGGTGGTCGTCGTCGACGACGCGCACGAGCTCGGCGACGACGAGCTGGACCGGCTCCGCAGGCTCGCCGACCGGCCCGGCGCGCGGATCCTGGTGGCGTTCCGGCCCTGGCCGCGCGGGCGGGCGCTGGCCCGGCTCGGTGCTGCGCTCGCCGGTGGTGCGCCGCCGCTGGTGCTGGGGGCGCTGGACGTCGCGGGAGTGGCCGCGCGGTCCGTGCGGATCACCGGGAGCCACCTGCCCGAGGACGCCGCCCGCGCCGTCCTGGAGCGCACGGCCGGTTCCCCGATGCTGGTCGACCGGCTGCTCGCCGCCGGGTCGACGACCGGAGGCATCCCGCCGCAGCTCACCGAGCAGATCGGGTACGTGGTCGACGCCGAGGACCCCCGGGTGGTCGACATGATCACCGCGGTCGCGCTCGGCGCCCCGTCGGACAGTGAGGTACTGGTCCCGCTACTCGGCCTGGCCGACGCCGCCGGGAGCGGCATCGACGAGCTCGACGAGCTGGTGCAGCGCGCCGTGGCGGCCGGGTTGTGCACTCCGGACGGCCGGGTGGTGCCGCTGGTCGGAGAGGCCGTCCGGTCCCGGGTCGCGCCGGCCCGGCGCACCGAGCTGCGCCGCACGCTGGCCGAGATCGAGCTGGAGCGCGGGGGCAGCGTGCTCGCCGTCGCCCGCACGTTGCGCCGGGCCGGCGCGACCGGCGACCGGGCCGCGGCGGTGTTCGTGGCCGCGGCCGCCGAGGCCGCCCGGCAGGAGCATCCGGACGCCGTCCGGTTCTACGCCGAAGCCGTCACCGCCGGGACACCGCCGCTGACCGTGGCCGCACGCCGGGCCGAGGCGCACCTGGTCGCCGGTGATCTCGACGGGGCGCTCGCGCACGCCGACGCCGTGCTGTCCGCGACCGACGCCGTCGAACCGGAGGACGCCGTGCGGGCCGGGTCGGTGGCTGCCGCCGTGCTGGCCCGGCGGGGTCTGCTGGCCCGCAGCGCCGAGCTGTACCGGTGGACGGCGGCCGTCACCGGTGAGCGCCCGCCCGCCACGGCCGTCCCGGTGCTGATCGGGACCGGTGCACTGGAGGAGGCCCGGGAGATCCTCGACGCCGGCGGTGTCGCCCCCGGGCGGGCACCGACCCTCGTCGACGGCGCCGACGACCTCACCGCCCGCGGGATGCTGGACTCGGTGCAGGGCTCGCCGACGGCAGCGCTGTCCGGTCTCGCCCGGGCCGCCGGGTTGCTGGAGAGCGCCCGCGGCGCCGCGCTGCTTCCGGACACCCCGGCCGCGCTGGCCGCGCTGGTCGCGGTGCACACCGGTGAGTTCGACGTCGCGGCGTCGGTGCTGCACCGGGCGCTGCGTACCGGGCTCGGTGGTACACCGGCCCGCCCCCGGCACCGGCTGCTGCTGGGCTGGATCGGGTTGCTGCGCGGCGCCACCGGATCGGCCGAGGAGCGGCTCGCGGCCGTCGATGCGGAGGCCGTCCGGGCGGGGCGGCCGCTGGAGCCGCGCGACGAGTTCCTCGCCGCCGCGCTGCAGGTCGCGATCGCGCGCCGCAACTCCGATCTCGGTGCCCTGATGCGCGCCTGGACCCGGGCCCGGCAGGCGATCGTCCGGCACCCGGTGGATCTGTTCGTGCTGCAGCCGCTCGGTGAGCTCGTCACGTCCGCCACCCGGCTGCGTGAGGAGAGCTGGGTCGCGCCGCACCTGGCCGAGGCGACCGCGCTGCTGGACCGGCTCGGTCATCCTGCGCTCTGGTCCGCGCCGTTGCACTGGGCTCAGCTGCAGGCCGCGGTACTGGTCGACGACGTCGACGCGGCCCGCGCGCACACCGCCGCGCTCGAGGCGGCGGCCGGCGGCAGCCGGTTCGCGCACGCGATGGCGATCGCCGCGCCGCACTGGGTCGGAGTACTGGAGAGCCGGATCGACCCGGAGGCCGTCGAGGCCGCGGCCCGCGGGTTGCACGCCGTCGGGCTCTCGTTCGACGGCGGCAGGCTCGCCGGGCAGGCCGCCCTGCGGACCGACGACCGGCGCGCGGTGTCCGCGCTGCTGGCGTGCGCGCGGGCACTGCAGGTGGCGGGCGCGGACGTCCGCTCCGGCGGAGCCGACCGCCCGGTGACCGGTGCGAACCCCGCGCCCGGTCCGGGTGCCGCGACCGGCAGCACCGCCGCCGGCGAGCACGGTGATTCCGGTGAGCACGGTTCCGGCGAGCACGGTGCCGGTGGCCACGGTGCCGGCGAGCACGGTGGCGCCGGCGAGCACGGTGGTTCTGGTGGACCGGAGGCAGCCGGACGGCCCGGTGCGGCCGCCGCTCCGGCCGGCCGGTCCGGGCCGGGCGTTCCGCACCGTGCAGGCGGGAACGGGGCCCCCGGATCCGATCACCGGGCGGGCGGCGCGCCGGCCACGGCCGGGCGGGCGACCGCGGCGCCCTCGCTGCTGTCCGAGCGTGAGCTGGAGGTCGCCGAGCTCGTCGTGCAGGGGCGCACGCAGAAGGAGATCGGCGAGGCGCTGTTCATCTCGGCGAAGACCGTCGAGCACCACGTGGCGCGGATCCGCCAGCGGCTCGGGGCAGGCAGCCGCAGCGAGCTCCTCGCCCACCTGCGCCGGATCCTGGACGCGCGCTAGCGATATCGGGCCCACGGTCGCGCTGCCCGGGTCCTCCCTTGCACTCACAGACCTGTGTACCTATGGTCGGCATCGAACTTCACAGATCGGTGTAGGAGGTTGTGGTGACGGGCACGATGACGGCTGCGGTGCTGACCGGCTTCGGTGGCCCGGAGGTGTTGCAGGTGCGCACGGTGCCGGTGCCGCAACCGGGACCGGGTGAGGTGCGGATCCGGGTGTCGGCGGCAGCGGTGAACAACACCGATGTGTGGACCCGCCAGGGTGCGTACGGGCTACCCGGGCAACCGGAGGCCCTGGCCGGCTGGCGCGGCACGGTGCGGTTCCCGCGCATCCAGGGCGGCGACATCGCCGGCACCGTGGACGCCGTCGGCGCCGGGGGCGACCCCGGCCTGGAGGGGCGCCGGGTCCTGGTGGATCCCGCGCTCTACGACCGCTCGGGGCCCGACGCGAACCCGGTCGGGTTGCTGGGCAGCGAGGCCGACGGCGGCTTCGCCGGCTACGTGGTGGCCGCCGCCGACCGGGTGCACGACGTGACCGGCTCGCCACTGAGTGACGAGCAGCTGGCCTGCTTGCCGGTCTCCTACGGCACGGCCATGGGCATGCTGGAGCGCGCCCGGATCACCTCCGGGGAGACGGTGCTGGTCACCGGGGCCTCCGGCGGGGTGGGGCTGGCGCTGGTCCAGCTCGCCGCCGCGCGCGGTGCCCGGGTCGTCGCCTCGACCAGCCGGGCCAAGAGCGAGCTGGTCCGCCGGGCCGGTGCCGACGAGGTGATCCACCGGGACGACGGGGACCTCGCCGCCTCGGTCGCCAGGGCCGCGCCGGACGGACTCGACGCCGTCGCCGACGTCGTCGGTGGTGACGCGGTGGGTTCGGTCCTGCCCGCGCTCCGCGACGGCGGGAGATGGGTGATCGCCGGTGCCCTCGGCGGGGCGGTGATCGGTCTCGACCTGCGGCGGCTGTACCTGCACAACATCGCGCTGATCGGCTCGTCGATGCACACCCCGGCGCACTTCGACCGGCTCGCCGGGATCGCCCGGACCGGCTCCGTGCAGCCCCGCGTGGCCGCCTGCCACGCGCTGACCGGCATACACGCCGCCCAGCGGGAGTTCGCGCGCGGCGAGCACACCGGCAAGATCGTGGTGCTGCCCTGACGGAGCTGCCCGCGAGCGGGCGCGCTCAGTGGTGGGCGTGGTGACGGGCCGGGTCGGCCAGCAACCCTTCGCAGGACCGGACGACGATGCGCGCCGCCTCCGCCGAGGCCCGCCCGGTGAGCGGGCTCTCCGCCCGGCGCCGCCAGCGTCGCAGCGCCTCGGTGGCGGCCTCGTGCACCTCGCGGGGACCTGACTCGTCGCCGAGGCCGAGGCGGGCGTTCGCCGAGCCGCCGTCGCCGCCGAGCAGGAGCTCGGCGTCGGCCAGTGCCTCCGGCGGAAAGACGATCTTCCCCGCGCGCAGGTCGGACAGCGCTCGCAGCTCCACGAACTCGTGCGCCCCGGCAAGGATCCGCTCCACCTCGGCGCGCAGCCGGGCTCCGGCCGGGCGGGGCTCGCGAGTCAGCACCAGGTCCACCGCGAGCAGCGCCGAGCGTGACTTGAGCAGGTCCCGGCGTTCGGAGAACTGGGTGTCGAGCACCCGGCGCAGCTCGTCCAGACCGGACCGGCGGACCAGGTCGTCGGCCAGCGCGGTCGGGTCCTTCATGCCCTGCCGGATCAGCGTGGTCCCCAGCCGCACCCCGAACAGGCCGAACCGCTCCAGCAGCCGGACCCGGGTCGCGGCGTCCGGCCGGTCCAGCTCGCTGCGCCCGAAGCGGTCCGCCGACAGCAGGAGCGCCTCGACGTCGGCGCGCGGCAGCGCGGCCAGCTCGCTGAGCGCGACGAACTCGTCCTGGCGCATCGTCCGGGACGTCTCGGCGAGCAGCCCGGCGACCGCGACGACGGTCTGGCACAGTCCGCGCAGCTTGTCGTCGCTCCGGTAGCGGCGCGCGATCCGCCGGGCGGAGGTGAGCGCGTCGAGCCGGCCCACGCCGATCTCGTCGGCCCGCGACAGCACCGCGATGGTGTTCACCGGGGTCGCGCGGGCGACGCCGCGGTCGTGGAAGGACTCCAGGAACCGCACGTCACCCGCGTGCAGGTGGCGCATGAGGTAGACGACGGCGTCGGCGGGCGACGGCGCGTCCTCCGGGGTCAGGAACTCCCCCGCCCGGGCCGAGGTGTCGGTCGACAGCGACGCGATGCCCGGGGTGTCGATCAGGTTGGTGCGCCGCAGGTGCTGCGACGGCCAGTCGACCAGCAGCCGGTCCACCTGCTCGACCGGCATGCCCTGCAGATCGATCCGCAGTGCGCCGTCGCGGCGGGTCAACGTCAGCGGCCGCTCGGGATGGGCGGGGTCGCGCGGCCGCATCCGGACGCCGGGAGCGGGCGCGTCGGCGTACCAGGTGACGATCCGGGTGCACTCGCCCGCGTCGGTGGGCGCGATCCGTTCCCCGACGAGCGCGTTGAGCAGGGTCGACTTGCCCGCCTTGACCTTGCCGGCGATCGCCACGCGCAGCGGCTCGTCGAACCGGTCCAGGTGGTGGCGCAGCCAGCCGGCGGCCTGCGGGGAGTCGCCGTAGACCTCCAGGGCGGCGCGCAGCAGGGCCCGGGTCTGCTCGGTCAGGGTGCTCACGACGTCTCCACCGCCGCGGCCAGCTTCCGGGCCCGCTCGGCGAGCCCGTCGACGCGTTCCAGCTCCGACTCCAGATCCGCGACCCGCTTCTGCCGGGCGGCATCGTCCTTGACGGCCGTCTGCGCCGCAGCGACCGATCCCTTCAGCGACTCCGACAGCTCCTCGGCGAGCGCGGTGAAGTGGTCGCGCAGCTCGCGCTGGATCTGCCGCAGGTTGTCCCGCGAGTCCTTGCCGACCTGGAATGTCACCTCGTCGATGTGCCGCCGGACGGCGTTCTTGGCGTCCGCCTGGCGGCGCTGCACGAGCCGCTTCTTCTCGTCCCGGACGGTCTTCGCGCCGAACAGCAGCCCGGCCCCGACCGAGAGCGGGTTGAGCAGCGCGAACCCGGCCACGGTGGACGCGAGTCCGATCATCAGCAGACCGCCGTAGCCACCGCGCATGCCGACGAACAACTTCTGCCCGACGCCGAAGTTCTCCCCGACCGGCATCTCCAGCGCGTCGACCTTGCCGGCTACCGCGCCGCCGGCGATCCGCAGGTCGGGCAGCTGCACGTCGACGTCCTCGGCGAAGTGCTCGGCCACCTGCTCGGCCAGCCAGCGGGCCCGCTCGGTCGTCCACACGAAGTTCTGCGCGACCGCGTGCGAGACCTGCTTGTGGAACCACTCGGCGAACTGCTCCCAGATGTCGGCCGGGTCGGCGTCCTCCAGGAGCTGCTCACCGTCCCGGGAGACGGCGCGCAGCCGGTCGCGCAGGTCGTAGTCGATGTCGGCGATCAGGTCGGCGACGCCGTCGTTCAGCGTGGTCTGCCAGCGCGCCGACCGCTGCCGCAGCGCGTCCACCCGGGACCGGGCGGCCTCCAGCTCCGTCGCCAGCGCGCCGGCCTTCTCCGGGTCGTTCTGCGACATCAGCTCGGCGCGCATCCGCGACTCGAGCGCCTGGCAGGTGACGAGTACGTCCTGGCTGGTCGACCGGCGGCTCAGGTCGTCGGCCCGGGCGACCACCTTGCGCAGCAGGAAACCGACCAGCGCCTGGAACCCGGACTCGGCGATGAGGTCGAGGTCCTGGGTGCGGGCCGCGTGCAGTCGCAGCGCCGAGGACACCGGCAGCAGCGAGGCGTCGATGCGGGCGCGTGCGAGGTGACCCTCGTCGAGCTCGACGATGCGCCGCCAGTGGGGGTAGAGGTCGGTCTTCGTGACCACGCAGGCGACGTTCGGGCAGAGCTTGCGTGCCGCCTGCAGGAACTCGATCTCCGGGGCGGTGTACTCCTGGCTGGCGTCGGACACCAGCAGGACGGCGTCGGCGGTCGGCAGCGCGGACATCGTCGCCGCTCCGTGCGCGGAGCCCAGCCCGCCGACGCCGGGCGTGTCGACGAGAACCAGGCCGCTCTGCAGGAGCTTGCGCGGCAGGGTGACCTCGGCGCGGGTGAGGCCGGCCCGGTTGCCGGGGTTGCCGCCCTCCGAGACGTACTCGGCGAGCTTCTCCATCGGGACCGGGGTGCGCTCGGCGCGCTCGGAGCTCTCCCCCTCGCGCACCAGCGTGACCGTGGTGTCCTCGCCGTAGCGCACCATCGTGGGGACGGCGGTGGCGATGTCGTCGTCGACCGGGCAGACAGAGGCGTTGACCAGGGCGTTCACCAGCTGGCTCTTGCCCTGCTTGAACTCGCCGACGACCAGTACCCGCACCGCGGGGTCGGTCAGCCGGGTCTTCGCATGCTTCAGCCGGGGCGTCAGATCCGGGCGTTCATAGGCGGCGACCGCCTTCAGGGCAAGATCGACCAGGCCTACCGCTTCCGGTACCGCCACGCGTCGCGCCCCCCATCGCCCCGGAGCGGTCCGGGCACCGCTCGTCACGTTCCTGTCATGGATACACGAACGCCATCGGCCCCGGTCCCCCGCGGGTGGGTGACCAGGGCCGATGGGCCGTTCGGCGGTACTCGACCCTTCCGGCGGGCGAACCGTCCGTCAGGCGAGACCGTATCGCAGAGAGGTCAGAGCGACACGTCCGCGTCGGCGGCGACCTCGAGCTCGTTGTTCGAGAGCACGTCGCTGTTGAAGCTGTCGTCGTTGACGGTGCTCTGCGAGGAGTCGACCTGCTCGTTGAACGAGTCCTCGTAGGAGGTCGAGGTCTCGTTGGTCGTGGTCTCCTCGTCCGTGTTGAACGAGTCGTCGGTCGAGTGGTTGCCGGCGGCGTCGCCACCGAAGGAGACGCCCGCGCCGTCGTCGGCGGAGACGTCGCCGACGTCGTAGGCCGAGCCGTTGCCGAAGGCCACGGTGTTGTCGTCACCGGAGACGACCTGGTTGTCGTCGCCGACGATGTTGTCGTCGCCGGTGGTGATGGTGGAGTCCTCGATGTCCCCGCCGGCACCCACCGCGCCGTCACCGGACGCGACGACCGAGTTGGTCTCGATGTCCTGGTCGAAGTCACCGCCGCCGGTGTCGATGTTCTGGTTGATCGAGTTGTCGACGGTGGTGTCGCGGTCGTCGACGTTGTAGGTGTAGTGGTTGTTGGTCACGTACTTGTCGAGGTAGGTGACCGGGTCCTCGCCGGGCTCCGGGTGCTCGACCGGCGGCGGGGCCTGGTGGCCGCCACCGCTGCTGCCGCCACCGGTGTTGTAGTCGCGGTCGAACGAGACGTCGTCGTTGTCCTGGGCCAGGACGATGGCGTCGTGCACGTCCTCGGCGGAGACCTCGGACAGGCCGCAGGAGGCCAGGGCGCCCTGCGGGTCGTCCTTGAACTCGGCCAGCTTCTGCGGGTCGCGCAGCAGGTCCATGATGAACTGGATCAGCGACTTCTCGTCGGACATGGCGATCTCCTCAAGGGGTGTCGTCGCACTCGGGCGGGCGACGAAGGTGTGGAAGGGGGGAGGGGACGAGCGGGCCGGGTTCGCGTCCCGGCCCGCTCACCGAGGCAGTACCTGCCGGTCAGCCGACCGTCAGGTCGAGGTCCGCCTCGACGTCGTTGCCGGAGCCGACGCTGCTGTTGAAGCTGTCGGTGTTGGTGTTGCTCTCCGAGTCGTCGCTCGTGGTGTTGAACGAGTCCTCGAAGTCGGTCTCGGTGGTGTTGGTCGTGGTCGTGGTGGTCTCGTTGTACGAGTCCTCGACCGAGTCGTTGCCGCTGGCGTTGCCGCCGAAGGAGATGCCCGCACCGTTGTCGGCGGAGACGTCGCCGACCTCGTAGGCCGAACCGTCGCCGAAGGCCACGGTGTTGTCGTCACCGGACACGACCTGGTTGCCGTCGCCGACGATGTTGCCGTCGCCGGAGGTGATGGTGGAGTCCTCGATGTCCCCGCCGGCGGCCACGGCACCGTCGCCGGAGGCGGTCACCGAGTTGGTCTCGATCTGCTGGCGGAAGTCCCCACCGTCGGTGTCGACGTTCTGGTTGACCGAGTTGTCGACGACGGTGTCGCGGTCGTCGACGTCGTAGGAGAAGTAGTTGTCCTCGACGTGCACCTTCTCGTGAGTGGCGGCCTCGTGGTGGCCACCCTCCTTGCCACCGTCCTTGCCGCCGTCCCAGTCCCAGCCGCCCTTGCCGCCGTCGAAGCCGGTGTCGTAGTTCCGGTCGAACGAGACGGTGTCGTTGTCCTGCATCAGCACGATCGCGTCGTGGACGTCGTCCGGGGTGTACTCGTCCAGGCCGTAGTGGTGCAGGACGGCCTGCGGGTTCTCCTGGAACCAGTCGCGGAGCTGGATGCTCTCGGAGTCGCCGGCCAGCAGCTTCTTCAGGAAGTCGATCAGGGAGATGGATTCGGTCGCCATGGGGTGCCTCCGGGTTTCGGTGTGGGTACCGGCTCGAGGGGCGTCGGCCGGTGATGGGAATGACGTTAGGCACGCCGCCCGCGCCGGCCATCGGGGATCGCTCCGGGTCCCGATAGGGGCCGTTAGGGGATCGGCCCCCCACCGAGAATTGCTGTGCGGCATCGGTTAACAGCGCGGCGTCACGAACCGATTGCATCCGGGAAGGGCTACGACGCCCACCGCACGCGGCGAGTCGGGGGATTTGCCGTCGACGAGGGGAAGGGACATGTCCTACCTGCTCGGGATCGACCTGGGCGCGACCGCGGTGACTGCCGCGCTGCTCCCGGCGCGCGGGGGAGGCGCCGAGCCGTTCCGGCCCGAGCGCGGTGCCGCGTACGCGGTGCCGGCCGTGCTCGTGGCGACCCCGGCCGGTGACCTCCTCTGTGGCGAGGCCGCCCGGCGACGGGCCCCGGCGGACCCGGACCGGGTCGCGCGCGGGTTCCTCGCCCGGGTCGGTGACCCGACCCCGCTCTCCCTGGGTGGCGTCCCGTACCGCGCCGAGGACCTCTGCGCCCGCCTGGTCCGCCACCTGGTGGACGAGGTCGCGGCGGCCCACGGTGCGGGGCCGGCGCGGATCGGTCTCACTCACCCCGTCTCCTGGGGGCGGCACAAGCGGGATCTGCTGGCCGGGGCGCTCGACCGGTACGGCCTGACGGTCTCCCTCGTGGCCGCGCCGCAGGCCGTGGCGCTGGCCCACCGCACCGGGGCACCCGGTCACCGGCCGCTCGCCGTCGTCGACCTGGGCGGTCACGGCTCCACCGCGACCGTGCTGGCTCCGGCGGCACCCGGAGTGCTGCCGTCGATCACCGGGCCGTCTGCGGCGAACCACACCGGTGGCGCCGACATCGACGACGCGGTGTTCGACTTCGTCCGTCGCGCCACCCCGGCGTTCGACGCACTGGACGTCGACGACCCGCGGGTGCTCGCCGGCCTGACCGTCCTGCGCGACGAGTGCCGCTCCGCCAAGGAGATGCTGTCGCGCGACACCGTCGTGACCGTCCCGGTCGAGCTGCCGGGGATCCGGACCGCGATCCGGATCCACCGCTCGGACCTCGACGAGCTCGCCCGCCCGGCCCTCGAACCGGTCACCGGACTGGTCGAGGAGGCCCTCGCGGTGGCCCCGGACGCCGACGTGCTGCTCGCCGGCGGCGCCGCGCGGATGCCGATGGCCGTGCAGCTGCTCTCGGCGGAGCTCGGCCGGCCGCTGTCGGTCGCCGCCGACCCGGTGGGCGACGCGGCCCGTGGTGCCGCACTGGCCGTCGCACCGGGGGCCGGGCTGATCGACCTGCCCGGGCACTCCGGTTCGATCCGGATCCCGGCTCCACGCGAGCCGGAGCCGTCGCGTCCGCGGCAGACCGCGCTCCGCGGCGAGCGGGTTCCCGCCGCCGCGGTCGGACTGCTGGAGCCACCGACCGGCCCGCTCCCGCCGGGCGGTCCACGCCGGGGCGTCCCCGCTCCGTCCGGCCCCGCCGCGGGGCACGCCGGTGCGACGACACCCGGTTCCGGGCGGCACCGGAGTGCCCCCGCGCAGCCGGTCGCCCCCCGCCCCGAGCGCCCGGCCCCGGACACCGTCGTCAGGCGGGACACGGGTGCTCCGGCGGCGCCGCGCACACCGGCCCGGCAGCGGTTCCTGATGGGCGCCGGCGGCGTCGCAGGGGCCTCCCTGCTCGTCGGGGTGCTCATGTTCTGGCCGACAGGACAGGCCACGTTCGGTGAGCTCAGTGCCGCGCCCACGCTGCCGTCGACCTCGGAACCCGCGCCGGCACCCGTCGTACCGCCGGCTGCGGCACCCGAGGCCGGCGCCCCGGTCGGGCATGTCTCGCGTCCTGCCGACGCGACCGTCGCCGCCCGGAGCAGCACGTCCGCTCCGGTGAGCGAGCGGGCCCCGGCGGCCGGGCGGACGCCGGCGGCCGGGGCGGGAACGACGGAGCCGGCCGGTCCGGGAACCGTGGTCCCGGGCGGCGGGACCGCCGCCGCACCCGCCCCGCCGACGGCGCCGGTTCCGGCCCCGTCGTCCGCGCCGCCGGTCACGTCGCCCGCTCCGCCGACCCCCGCAGGTCCGTCCACATCCACTCCGGACACCGAGCCACCGCCGACTCCGGTCGAGGCCTCGGAGTCGTCGACGCCGACCCCTGCGACCCCCACTCTCGAGGCGACGACCACGACCCCGGATGCGATCGCGTGACCGCCCGGGGCGTCGCGCCTGAACGACCCGATCACCGAATGCGCTGCGACGACAGCGGCGAGTGACCCCCGCCCCGTCGGCACTCCGTGCGGGACGGGATGATTCGGACCGCCGGGCCGGCGTGGAACCGGGAGCCCCCACGCCGGCTCGGCCCTTATCGGGTCCCCCTCGCCCGGATTCTCGAAGGTGTGACCGTCGACGCGACGGGTCGCGTCGGCGCACCCACTCTGAGGTGGTAAAACTACGGTCGGTCGCGGGGTGGGCACGGTCTGAGGGGGCGCGCGGTGGCACGGTTGGCGGGGATGGTCATGGGGATGGCCGTGGGCGCCCTGGTGGTCGCGTACCTGGGTTTCGGGTGGCCGGTCCTGCTGCTCGGCGGACCGCTGCTCGTCGGCGTCGCGATCACCGTCCTGGTGCTGGTGCTGACCGAGCGTCCGCGGGCCCTGCTCCTCCGGCGGCGCGCCGCCGGCACCGGCGACTCCCCGTGGCGGAGCGCCGTCGAGCGCGGTGATCATGCCGACAGTGGACTGATGAGCGGCTTCTTCGAGGTCAGCCCGCAGCCGGCCGGCCTTCCCGCGCAGCGCATCGCCCCGTCGTCCGACGCCCGCCCGGCGGGAGCCCGCCGGCAGTAGGCGAGAATCGGGCGGTGCCGATCTTCGCGACCGCTCGTGCCCGGAGCCTCCGGGGGCGCCCGTGCTGATCGGGATGATCTTCGGCGCGCTGGCGATGCTCTGCAGCACGGTCGCGGCGATCCTGCAGGCCGATGCGGCCCGCCAGGGCGGCCGGACCAGCGCGGTGCTGACCCGCCCGCGCTTCGTCGGCGGAATCGGGATGGACATCGTGACCTGGCTCTGCCTGGTCGTCGCGCTGCAGTTCATCCCGATCTTCGCGGTGCAGGCGATGCTGGCCGGGGCGATCGCGCTGACGGCCCTCTACGCCCGGTACGTACGGGGCGAGTGGCTGCGCCCGGTGCACCGGCTCGCGATCGGCGCCAGCATGATCGGGCTCGCGCTGGTCGCGGGCAGCGCAGGCACCGAGCGCAAGGAGTCCCTGACCGGGTACGTCACCACGGTCGCCGTCCTGGTCGTGGCGCTGGTCCTGTTCATGGTGGTGACGCTGGTGATCCGGCGGGGCACCACGCCGTGGCCGTCGGCGGTGCTCGCCGGGCTCGGTCTCGGCGGGGGCTCGGTCTGCATCCGGGCCATGCACGTCTCCGAGGAGGCAGGCCTGTCCGGGTTGCTCTCGGAGCCGCTGGTCTACGTGCTGGCCGGGATGGCGGCGACCGGGCTCTACAACTACGCCCGCGCGCTGCAGCTGGGTGACATCGCGACCGTGACCGCGCTGTACATGGTGGTGCAGGTCGTGGTGCCCGGGATGGTCGGCATCACCCTGCTCGACGACACCGTGCGTCCCGGCGCGACGTGGATGCTCCTGCTCGGCCTGGCGCTGGTCGTCTACGGCACGTCGATCCTGGCGCGGCGCCGTCCGGAGAAGCGGACTCCCTCGCGGGTGACCTAATCTCCCCGCATGCCGTCGTTCGCCCGTCCCGATGCCGATCTGCACTACGAGGAGCACGGCGCCGGGTTCCCGATCCTGCTGATCGCGCCCGGTGGGATGCGGTCGGCGATCAGCGCCTGGGAGAAGGCGCCGTGGAACCCGGTCGCGCACCTCGCCGACCGGTACCGGGTGATCGCGATGGACCAGCGCAACGCCGGTGCCTCGGTCGGTCAGGTGCACGGCACGGACGGCTGGTCCACCTACACCGCCGACCAGCTCGCCCTGCTCGATCACCTCGGCGTCGACGAGTTCGCGGTGCTCGGCATGTGCATCGGCGGCTCGTACATCGCGAACCTGCTGGCCACCGCGCCGGAGCGGGTCCGCGCCGCCGTCACGCTGCAGCCGATCGGCCGCGCGGACAACCAGCACCGCTTCGAGGAGATGTTCGACGCCTGGAGCGCCGAGCTCGCGGCGGACCACCCGGAGGCGTCCGACGACGACTGGGCCTCCTTCCGGGCGAACATGTACGGCGGCGGCGGGATGCTGTTCTCCGTGCCCGACGAGGCGCTCGCCCGGTGCACGACGCCGTGGCTGGTCCTGATGGGCGGCGACGAGTTCCACCCGGAGTCGGCGTCGCGCCGGCTCACCGAGCTCGCTCCCGGTGCGGAGCTGGTGCAGCGGTGGAAGGCCGAGGAGTACGTCGCGGACGGGAAGGCCGCCGTCGACACCTTCCTGGCGAAGCACCTCTGATATCTCCACGACGGCGCCGCGCGGACACGGCACGATGAGCCGCATGCCGAGCTGGGACGACGTCGTACGCATCGGGTCCGCGTTACCGGAGGTGGAGGAGTCGACCTGGTACCGGACGCCGTCGCTGAAGGTCCGCGGCAAGGGTTTCGCCCGGCTCCGGAGCGAGGCCGAGGGGCTGCTGGTGCTGATGTGCTCGCTCGAGGAGAAGGAGGCACTGCTCGCCTCCGGTGATCCGGCGTTCAGCACCACCGCGCACTACGACGGCTACGGCGCGATCCTCGTCGACCTCGACCGGATCGACCCGGGGCAGCTCGCCGAGCTGGTCGAGGAGGCGTGGCGGCGCAAGGCCCCGGCGACCCTGCTGCGGAAGCACGACGCGTGAGGACGCGGTACGTGGTGATCGGGGCGGGTGCCGTCGGCGGGACGATCGGTGCCCGTCTGCACGGAGCCGGCCGGGACGTCGTGCTGGTCGCCCGCGGCGCACACCTGGACGCGATCCGCTCGGACGGGCTGCGCCTGGACTCCCCCGACGGCTCGACGGTGCACCGGATCCCGGCCGTCGGGTCGGTTGCGGCGGTGCCCTGGGCGCCCGGCGACGTCGCGGTGCTCGCGGTCAAGTCCCAGGACACCGGCCCCGTGCTGGCGGAGCTGACCGCCGTCGCGCCCGGGGTCACCGTGGTCTGCGCGCAGAACGGCGTCGCCAACGAGCGGGCCGCCGCCGAGCGGTTCGACCGGGTGCAGGCGATGCTGGTGATCCTCCCGGCCGAGCACTACGAGCCGGGCGTGGTGATCGCGTCGTCCGCGCCGCTGGCCGGGGTGCTGGACGTCGGAACCCATCCGTCCGGTGCGGACGCGACGAGCGCGGCGATCGCCGCCGACCTCACCGCCGCGGGGTTCGCCTCCCGGGCCGACCCGGCCGTGATGGACGCCAAGTACGGCAAGCTCCTCACCAACCTCGGCAACGCGGTGGACGCGATCTGCGGGGTCGCCGACCCGGTCGCCCGGCGGGTGATCGAGGCGGCCACCGCCGAGGGCGAGGCCTGTTTCGCCGCCGCAGGGATCACCGCCCGTACCGGTGACGACGACCGGGTCCGCCGCGCGGGAATCATCACCGAGCAGCCGGTCGCCGGGCAGTCGCGCCGCGGGTCGTCGTCCTGGCAGAGCCTGTCCCGCGGGGCCGGCTCGATCGAGGCCCGGTACCTCAACGGTGAGATCATCGCCCTGGGCTCGACGTACCGGGTCCCGACCCCGGTGAACGCCGAGGTGCTGCGCGTGGCCGAGGAGATGGCCGCCGCCGGGGAGCCGCCCGCCTCGCGCCCGGCCGCCGACCTGCTCACCGTGGTGGGATGACGCCCGGCGTCTGCGGCCGTAGCCGAAAGGACGACGACCATCCGCCGCGCGGTACCTACCGTGGGGCCCATGACCAGCGCGCCGGAGGACACCGCGACCGAGATCCGCACCCTCGCCGACCTGCAGGCGATCACCGGGGAGCCGATGGCCCCGGCGATCGCCAAGGAACGCGACCACCTGCAGAAGACGCACCGCGAGTGGCTGGCGGTCTCCCGGTTCGTGCTGCTGGCGACCTCCGGCGCGGACGGCACCTGCGACGTCTCACCGAAGGGCGATCCCGCCGGCTTCGTGCACGTCGTCGACGACCACACGGTCGTGATCCCGGAGCGCCCCGGCAACGGCCGCGTCGACGGCTGGCGCAACGTCCTGGAGAACCCGCACGTCGGCCTGCTCTTCCTGGTGCCGGGCCGCTCCGACACGCTCCGGATCAACGGCCGGGCCCGCCTCGTGCAGGACGCGGACTACTTCGACACGCTCGCGGTGAAGGGCAGGCGCCCGCTGCTCGCCTGCGAGATCGCCGTCGACCAGGTGTTCTTCCACTGCCCCAAGGCATTCATGCGCTCCGAGCTGTGGCGGACGGACAGCTGGCCGGGGAAGGACCGGCTCCCCTCGGTCGCCGCGATCGCCAAGGAGTTCGCCCGGCCGGACGAGCCGTTGGACAAGCTCGAGGAGTACTACGGGGCGGGCCTCGCCGAGCGGCTGTACTGACCCCGCCCGCGGGGCTCGGGGGTCATGCACGTTACATCGAAACCGCAGGTCAGTACCTGGACAATGAGATGTGTGAGTACCCCCGTCCCGCCGCTGATGCGGTCCCTGCGCGCCCTGCTGACCGCCGTTGTCACCGCGCTCGCGATCCCGGTCGTGCTCGCGGCGGGTGCCGCGCTGCCGCCGGGTGCCGTGCTGGCGGGCGTGGTGCTGGCGGTCTTCGTCGGGGCGGTCGTCCGCACGCTGTCCTGGGTGGCCGCTGAGCCCACCGGCGACCGGGCGAACTCGCTCGCGATCACCTCCGGGCTGGGCGCCGGCGCCGCCGCCGTCGGCCTGAGCGTGTTCGCCGTGCTCGCCGGCCCGGTCGTCCTGGTGCTGATCCCGCTGGTCACGGCGGCCGGTGCCGGGGCCTGGTGGATCGGGCGCCCCGCGCTCTGACCCGGCCCGTCCGCGAAGATCACCAGTTGTGGAGTGCGGCGCACGTCGGACGTACGCCGCACTCCACAACCGGGGATCACCGGGTTGCCGGCCCCTGATCCGCTCGGCCGGCCGCGTGCCGCCCGGACCCGTCCTCCCGAGCGCCGGGGGCAGGGCCGCCGAGAAACCGACGAAAAGGGCGTCGCCGGGAACTCCCGACGACGCCCTGTCCGCGCAGCTGAGTTGATCAGCCCTGCTTGACGGCGCCGCTGCCGTTGACCGGCAGCAGGGGGTAAGCGACGGCGATGCCCGCCGCGTCGAAGCTGCCCTTGAGATGCCCGCGCAAGGCGCGGCCGAGGCTCCACTGCTCGCCCGGCTTGGTCTTGACGATGATCCGCACGGTGACGGACCCGTTGCCGATGCCGACCACACCGCTGAGGTCCGGCTTCTCCAGGATCTTCGCCTTGTGCTCGGATTTTTCGGCGAACTCGGAGATGCTCGCGCGGATCACCGTCTCGGCGTGGGACACGTCGACGCTGTAGTCCAGCGGGATCTCCACGACGGCGTTGGCCCAGTCCTGGTTCATGTTGCAGACGCGCATGATGTTGCCGTTGCGCACGTGCCACAACCCGCCGTCGAGGTCGCGGATCTTGGTGACGCGCAGCGTCACGTCCTCCACGGTGCCCACGGCGTCACCGACGTCGATCACGTCTCCGACGCCGTACTGATCCTCGATCATCATGAAGATGCCGGACATGAAGTCCTGCACGAGGTTCTGTGCGCCGAACGCGACCGCCAGCCCGACCACGCCGGCGCTGGCCAGGATCGGCCCGAGATTGATGCCGACCTCACCGAGCATCATGATGAAGCCGACGCCGAAGATGATCGCCGAGGCGATGCTGCGCAGCACCGAGCCGATCGTCATCGCCCGCTGTTCCTGGCGCGCCTGCGCATCCCCGGAGGACTCGGACTTCTGCACGACGATGCTGTTAGCCCTCGCCCTGGCCTTGGCCTGGCTGATCCGCTGATGCGACGCCACCATCCGTTTGACGCCATGGGTGATGAGACGGCCCACCACGGCGCGCAGCACCAGTACGAGCACCAGGATCAGCAAGATGTTGATCAGGCCGGAGATGAACGCGCTGCTGTTCTCGGTGAACCAGCTCACCAGGGGTCCGGCTTGCTGCAGCGCCGTGCCGGGGCTGACCGCCACGGCATCCGCTTCCGAAGGACTGATGGGGAGCGGCAAGGTGCCACCTTTCTCGCCCGGGCGTGCCCGGTGTGATCACTTGGTCGGCGGGCTGATCCAGCTACCCGGTTCCGTGCTCACACCACCGCCGCGCTGCGGGGCCGGAGCCGGCAGGCGCGGACCAGCCGATGCTCCATCGTGTCAACGGCCTCTGCGCCGGTGTCCCCGGGGGCGGCCGGAACGAGATCTACGGTGGTGGAGCGCATGCCATAACGGGTGATCACCGGGCACAGCTCCGGCCGACCGCACGGCGACGAGTACGAGCCACCGGTCGCAGGTGGAGGTGAGCTGTCCGAATCGCACAGGGATCGCATGCGGCGCTGATCCGACCGAACGACGAAGGCCCAGGTCTCGACGGGATGTACCCGCTGACCTGGGCCTTCGTGTTGCGAGCGGATGACGGGAATCGAACCCGCGTATTCAGCTTGGGAAGCTGATGTTCTACCATTGAACTACATCCGCATGGCGTGAGATCACCCTAGCACCACGCCACCGGCATCTGTCACGGACCATCAGGGGTCCGGTCGCCGCACGAACCGACCTCCCGGCGCGCACGTCTCGACCCGGTCGCAGGTGGTCCCGCAGACTCCAGCCGTCGGTCAGGCCCGACGGGAGGAATCACGATGAGCGTGTTCGATCCGCTGATGAGCGGAGCGGTCGGCGAGGTGCCGGAGCACGAGCACGACATCCTTCTCATCGCCGGGAGCCGCCCCGAGGTCGCCCGTCTGGCGCCCGTCGCGGCCGCCGTCGCCGCCGCGGACCGCATCTGCGGCATCACCGTCGCCACCGGGCCCGACCCGATGGGCGTGCACGAGGCGTTCGAGGCGCTCGGCGTCCCGGCTGACATCACGATCCTGCTGCCCGCCGACGTCGGCCCCGGCATGGCGGCCGTCGCCGCGGCGCTGTTCACCCGGCTCGACCAGCTGCTGGTCGACCAGGACCCGTCCGCGGTCCTGGTGCACGGCGGTGGGCTGGCGGCTGCGGTCGCCGCGTCCGTCGCGTTCTGGCGTCGGATCCCGATCGTGCACATGCAGGCGGGCATGGGGACCGACGACCTGCTGTGTCCGTTCCCACAGGAGGCGCACCGCCGGGTGATCGGCCAGCTCGCGTCGCTGTTCCTGACGACGAGCGGATCCGCGCTCGGCAGCCCGCTCGGTCCGAACGTGCTCACCATCGGCGACACGATCAACTCGCTGCCCGGCCCGGCGGACCCGGGTTGCGCGGCCGCCCTGGAGCGGGTGCACGACGCGCACCGCAGGCTCGTGCTGGTGGACCTGGAGCGGCCGTCGTCGTCACCGGTCGTCGACGGGCTGGCCGACCTGCTCGAGCGCTACCCGCGCGTCGAGTTCGTGGTGACCGGGGCGCTCGCGACCGAAGAGCCGGCGATGTCGCTGGCGGCGCATCCGCGGGTCACCGTCGTTCCCGAGCCGGGGCCGACCGACGAGCTGGCGGTGCTCGCCGCCGCGACCGTCCTGGTCAGCGACGACCACGAGCTCGTCGGCGACGCACCCGGCCTCGGCACCCTCGCGGTGCTGGTCGACGGGCCGAACGTCCCGCAGCCGGGCGACTCGATCCGCAGCATCGCCGCGCAGGACGCCGCCGCGGCCGTCGCCCAGATTCTCGACGGTGACCACGGCCGCCGGTCGGCGTCGTCGGACGGTCTCGAGGCGGCCCGGGCCGAGCAGGCGGTGGCCTGGATGTTCGGGCTGTGCCGCTCGCCGCAGCTCCCCGACGACGGTCCCGCCGGCGAGGACGGCCTGCACGGTGCCGGCGGATCCTCCTCGGAGGAGGAGTCGTCGGAGGCCTGAGCGCCGCTCGCTAGGGTGTGCGGGTGCTGCTCTCCGACGGCGACCTGCGCAAGGAGATCGACTCCGGGCGGCTGGTGCTCGACCCGTGGGATATCGAGATGCTCCAGCCGTCCAGCATCGACGTCCGGCTGGACCGGTACTTCCGGGTGTTCCAGAACTCCCGCTACACCCACATCGACCCGGCTCAGCAGCAGGACGAGCTGACCACCCCGGTCGAGACGCCGGACGGCGCGTCGTTCGTGCTGCATCCCGGCGAGTTCGTGCTCGGCTCGACGTTCGAGCGGGTGGGTCTGCCCGACGACCTGGCCGGGCGGCTGGAGGGCAAGAGCTCGCTCGGGCGTCTGGGCCTGCTCACCCACTCCACGGCCGGGTTCATCGACCCCGGCTTCACCGGGCACATCACGCTCGAGCTCTCGAACGTGGCGAACCTGCCGATCACCCTCTGGCCCGGTATGAAGATCGGCCAGCTGTGCCTGTTCCGGCTGTCCAGCCCGGCCGAGCGGCCCTACGGCAGCGAGGGCGTCGGCTCCCGCTACCAGGGTCAGCGGGGCCCCACACCGTCCCGGGCCTTCCGCAGCTTCCACCGCTCGGACACCCGCCGAACCTGACGGTCGCTGGGCTCCGGCTCGCTACGCTGGCCGGTGATGGACGCCGACCGCAGTTCGCCGCCGGACGACCGTGACCCCTGGGCGACCGGGCGGCGCCGCTCCGGGCGCCCCGACCGCGGCCGCCGGCCGACGTCGGCCCCTGCCGGGCAGGCGCTCGAGCGGCGTGCCACCGACGCCCCGCGCGCGGACGATCCGGGTCCCCCGGTCGTCGAGGGTTCGGTCTCCGAGCCGGTACCCGGCGCACCCGGGGCGGGGCCGTCGGAGGACCCGTGGCGGCACTGGCGCAGGCTCCGGCCCCGCACCCTCCGCGGCGCGAGCGCGCTCGGGATCGTCGGCACCGCCGTCGTCCTCCTCCCGTTCCTCGACGAACCGGACCGCTGGTGGATCCCGGTGGGGCTCGGTTTCGGCACGCTGGTCCTGCTCGCCCTGCTGCGGCTCGACCGGCTGCTGAACGGCTGGGCCCCGCACGTGGCGGGCGCCGTGCTGGTGGGGGCCCTCGTGTACGGGACGGCGCAGAACCCGTGGGCGTGGGGTTTCGCGCTGAGCGCGGGCGTGATCGTGGCCGGGCTGCTCCGGCTGCCGCGCCGGCGGCTCCTGGCGGCCGGCGCGGTGCTGCTCGTGCTGTCCGGCATCGGGTACACGTTCCGGTCGATGGAGATCCGCGAGGACCAGGCGCGGATCGATGCCCAGGCCGGCGCGCAGATGCGGACCGCGCTCGGCGTCGACCGTCCGCAGCTCGCCCTGGTCGCGCTCGACACCGGCGTCGCCGCCGGCAACGCGTCCCGGGTCTGCCGGGTCGCCCAGGACCCGGCGATCGAGCAGCTGCGGGCCGCCACCGGGGCCGCGACCTGTGAGGACGCCGTCGCCGTCCTGCACGGCCGGGTCCCGGCCGGCGCGGAGATCACGCGGCCGGACCGGGAGTCCGAACCGGACGTCCCGCCCGGCGGGACGACGACCGTCGACGGCTGTGACTCCGCCTGGGGGGCGGCCGCCGGCCCGCAGCTGGGCCGGGTGCTGCTCACCCGCACCGACGCCGCGAAGCCGACCTTCCAGGTCAGTTCGTTCGAACCCTGCTGACCGCGCAACGCCGGACGGCCGGGCGCCCGTGCGGGTGCCCGGCCGTCCGGTCGTCGTGCGGCTCAGTTCTCGTTCGAGCGCTCCTGCTTCGCCTGCTCCGGGGTGGACCCGTTCGGCGAGCCGTCACCCGACGACTGCGCCGTCCCGGTGCTGGCCGCCCCGTCCGAGCCGGCCGGGGCCGGGTTCTGGGCCGCCGACTCCTCGGCGACCTCTGCGTCCGGGGTCGCGACGGCCGGGGTCTCGGTCGTCGGCGCGTCCTCGGCGGTGGCGTCGGCGGCCGGCTCGGGCTCCGGTGCCGGGTCGCCGCGGCGGACGGAGGTCAGCAGCATCTGCGACACGTCCTTGACCTGCACGGACTCGCCGACGGTCTGGTTGACGCCGTCGGTCATCATCGTGCGGCAGAACGGGCAGCCCACAGCCAGGGTGCCGGAGGGCTCGCTGCCGCCGCCGGCCTTGGTGAGGGTGTCGGCGGCCTCCTCGGCGCGGGTGAAGTTGATCCGCTGCCCGATGCGCTCCTCCATCCACATCCGGGCGCCACCGGCACCGCAGCACATCGACCGTTCGGCGTGGCGGGGCATCTCCGACAGGGTCGCGCCTGCGGCCCCGACCAGGTCACGGGGGTCCTCGTAGACCTCGTTGTGCCGGCCCAGGTAGCAGGGGTCGTGGTAGGTGACCGGGCCCGACTCCTCACCCGCAGGGGCGGAGACCGGCACCAGCTTCTTCTCCCGCACCAGCTTGTTCAGCAGCTGGGTGTGGTGCACGACCTCGTAGTGCCCGTCGAGCTGCGGGTACTCCCGGCCCAGGGTGTTGAGGCAGTGCGGGCAGGTCGTGACGATCTTGCGGGTACCTGGCTCGCGCCCCTCGAAGACACCGTTGAGGACCTCGACGTTCTGCTGCGCGAGCATCTGGAACACGAACTCGTTGCCCGAGCGCCGAGCCGGGTCACCGGTGCAGGTCTCGCCCGAGCCGAGCACCGCGAAGTCGACCCCGGCGCGGTGCAGCAGCTCCGCGGTGGCCTGCACGGTCTTCTTCTGGCCGTCGTCGAACGCGCCGGCGCAGCCCACCCAGAACAGGTACTCGGTCTCGGCCGGCAGCTCGCTCTCGACGACCGGGACCTCGAAGTCGAGACCCTTGGTCCACTCCAGGCGGTCCTTCGCGTTCTGGCCCCAGGGGTTGCCCTTGTTCTCCAGGTTCTTGAACAGGCTGTTGAGCTCGGTCGGGAACTCGGACTCGATCATGACCTGGTAGCGGCGCATGTCGACGATGTGGTCGACGTGCTCGATGTCGACCGGGCACTGCTCGACGCACGCACCGCACATCGTGCAGGACCACAGGATGTCCGGGTCGATCACACCGAGGACGTCCTCGCCGCCGATCAGCGGGCGCTCGGCGGCGTTGCGGGCCGACTCGGGGATCGCGGCCAGGCGGGCCTCGGCGTCGTCGCCGGTGATTCCGACCTCGTCACCGGCCATGTCCTTCGAGCCGCCGGCGAGCAGGTACGGGGCCTTCTCGTAGGCGTGGTCACGCAGCGCGTTGACCAGCAGCTTCGGCGAGAGCGGCTTCTCGGTGTTCCAGGCCGGGCACTGGGACTGGCAGCGGCCGCACTCGGTGCAGGTGGTGAAGTCGAGCAGGCCCTTCCAGGTGAAGTCCTCGACCTTGCCCGCCCCGAAGACGTCCTCGTCGGGGTCGGCCTCCTCGAAGTCGAGCGGCTTGCCGCCCGACATCATCGGCTTGACCGCGCCGAGGGCCTTGTAGCCGTCGTCGTTGCGCTTGAAGTAGATGTTGGGGAACGCGGTGAACCGGTGCCAGGCCACACCCATCGTGGGCTTCGCGGCGATCACGATCAGCCAGATCGTCGCCGAGAGCACCTTCACCGTCGCGAACACCGTGACCAGCGTCGGCGACGCGGGCAGGACCGTGCCGAGCGCCTTGGACACCGGTGCCGACCACGCCGGTACGTCGAACGCACCGAGCGCGGACTTGGCGCCGCGCACCACGAGGATGCCCAGACCCTCGAGGAACACGATCGCCTCGACGAAGTACGCGCGGCCCTGGTAGGAGCCGTAGAAACGCGACATCCGGCCCTGGCTGCGCGGGTGGTTGAGCTGCCGGATCACGATCAGCACCGCGATGCCGACCACGGTGCCGACACCGAGGATCTCCACGAACAGGCTGTAGACCGCCCACTCGCCGATCAGCGGCAGGTGCCAGGTCGGGTTCCAGACCTCGACGAACGCCTCGATCAGGGCCAGGAACAGCCCGCCGAAGCCGACCATCACCAGCCAGTGGAAGACACCGATGTGGCTCCACTTGAGCATCCTGGTGTGGCCCAGGGTCTCCTTGAGCATCGTGGCGAACCGTGGCCAGAACGGGCCGGTGCGGGTCGGGTCCGGCTCACCGAGCCGGATGATCGACACCATCTTCGCGACGGTCCGTGCGACCAGCACGACCGCGACGATCGCCGACACCACCGTGACGGTGCCGAACACGTACTGCACCCAGGTCATGTGGTGGAACCTCCCTTGAGAGCACCCGGCCCGACAGCTGTACGGGGTCGTGCCGGCCGGGGACGGGCGCCGTCCTGGGCGCTGTCGTCGCGGCGGAACGGGACGGGAATCGTGAACCGGTGATGGAGGGCCGGCCGGCGGAGGACGCGCGGTCGTGCGCACGGCGGACCGTGCCGCCGGGACCGGGCGGGCCTCTCCATTGCAGCTCCTCCTCGAACATCGCCATCGCGTTGATGTGGTGGGACGCGACGGCGGTCGGGCGAAGGGTAGTGCGCCCGGACGCCGCGTGCGCTGCCCCCTCGGATGACGGGTGACGCCTTGTTACCGAACAGTAGCCATCGTTGACCATGACATTTCCGGCCGGGAGAGCCCTAGGGCGGGCCCGGAGGTGAGGTAGGAGTCACGCTCGCCGGCGACAGTGCTCTGTTCGGCCGACCGTGTCCAACCGAACGCGCTGCGTGGCGTTCACGCCGGGCGTACGGACCACTCCTCTACTATCACCGTCGAGTCTCGTGGTCTACTCGCCTGCGGGAGTGACCGGGACAAAGCGGATCCGCAAGGAGGAGCTGTGAAGACCTCGTTCGAGGCGATCCAGCTGGTGCTCGCGCAAGGCGAGCTGACGACGGTCAATCTCCGCGACTGGATCACGAACAACATCGTGCCGCTGATCCTGCTCGCGATCGCTGTGATCCTGCTCTGGATCGGCGGCCGGGGTGACAACGCCGGCGTCGCCCGGCGCAGCGTCGGACTGCTGGTGGGCCTGATCGCCCTGGGTATCGCCGTGACCGGCAACGGTCCGGCCGTCGGTCAGGCGCTGGCCAATCTGCTCGTGTCCACGGGCTGATCCGTGCTGGTACGCACGGACGACGAGGTCTACCGCGTCGACGCGGTCTGGCTCGGCCCGCCACGGGCCACGTTTCCCTGGCGGGCCCGGTATGTGAGCTACGGCGTCGGGCTCCTCGTCATCATGGTGATCATGATGATCCAGCGGCAGCTGGGCATCGGCCTGGACTTCTTCTCGGTCGCCTGGGCCCTGGTGGGGACGGTCGCGGTCACCCGGTTCCTCGGACAGAAGATCAACTACGAGCGCCCGCTGGGCCAGGTCCTCGGCCAGTTCTGGGCCGAGGTGACGGGGCCGCGCGCCGGCCGGAAGCCGGCCCGCGGTTCGGTGCGGGCCGGTCACGTCCGGGTGCACACGTCCCGGGCGCACCCCGGGGCACCGGCCCGCGGCGCGCAACCGCGCCCCTGGCGGGTGTCCGGCCGCGCCGGCACACCGGAGGTCTCGCGCGCCACGGACGGGTCGCTCGGCAGGCCCGTCGCGACGAAGGGCCCGCTCCGCGCGGGGTCCCCGGCGTCCCGGACACCCCGTGCGGCCGAGCCGGTGGTCGTCGAGGTGCCCGGCGCGGTGGAGCCCCGGCCCGCGTGGCCCGGGGACGACGACGCCTCTCCCGCGGTGGACGCCTCTCCTACGGTGGACGACGCCTCTCCCGCGGTGCCGGAACGCGTCGTCCCCCCGCTGCCCGAGCCGGGCAGCGCGCCGAAGCCGGGCCGCTTCCGCAAGGCCCGTGGCCGGATCCGCGGCCGGGGCACGACCGCCCCGGCGCGCACCAGCCGTCCGGAACCGTGGACCAGGGGTGGCCACCGTGGCCGCTCCTGAGAAGACCTCGCGCCGGGCGCGCAGGCGGGGTCGCGCCCGGGCGGGCGAGAGCGGATCGGACTACACGCCGACCATCGCGCTGCGCTCCATCGACGGCCACCTGACGCGCACCGGGACCCAGGTCATGGCCTGGTACCGGCTCGCGGCGCAGGCCTGGAGCTTCCGCAGCGACAACCAGCGCGAGGTGCTGATCCGCCAGATCGCCGCGCAGCTCGGCGAGCTGCAGGGCCGCTGGCTGCACCTGCGCGTCACGACCCGGCCGTACCCGGTGCACATGTGGGCGGAGTCGTTCGACCAGAACGCCATCGGCCGGTTGCCCGACGTCCCCGGGGCGCTCGGCTGGGACGGGTTCCTGGAGGGCGAGCAGCGGCACCTCATGGGTCTGTCGATGGCCGACAAGGAGGTCTTCCTCGGCATCGAGGTCTCCGGTCGCGGCCTGCTCGACCGCTGGGTGGAGCGTGCGGCCCCGATCCTCGACAGGATCGCGCCGTCCGCGGTGCGGGCCGAGCTCGCCGCCCTGGAGTCCGAGGTCAGCCATCTCGACGTCCTCGTCGCCGGTTCCGGGCTCGACGCCGTCCCCGCCAGTGCCGAGGACATGGCCTGGCTGATGCACCGCTCGGTCGCGCTCGGCCTGCCCGCGCCGCGCGGGCTGTCGTCGGTGCCGCGCGGGGTGAGCACCTGGGAGGCCGAGGATCTCGCCGCCTTCACCGAGGGCGTCGACCTGCACCAGGAGCCCTACGCGCCGACCGTGCAGGTCGTCGGGCGGATGCGGTCGCAGGCCGTGTCGCGCAACGTCGCCGTGCTGTCGGTGGGCCTGATGGAGGGCCTGCGCATCCCCGAGGTCGACGACCCGTGGATGCAGCACTCGGACCGGTTGCCCTTCCCCGTCGAGTGGTCCGCGCGGATCTACGTGCGCCGGCCGGAGGACGTCACGGGCGAGCTGCAGCGCCAGATGGGCAAGGTGCGCAGCCAGATCCGGCACTACACGCACGACCACGACCTCGATCCGCCGATGTCGCTGGCCCGCCAGGCCGACCGTGTCCTCGAGGTCGAGGACGAGCTCACCACCGGGCTCACCCAGCTCAACACCCGGATCTCCGGCTGGTGGCGGATCGCCGTCTCCGGCCGCGACGAGGCCGAGGCCACCACCCGCGCCCAGCAGGTCGTCGACCTGTACCGGCCGAAGGTCCAGATCGAGCACCCCGAGGCCCAGTACCGCTACGCCCGCGAGTTCATCCCCGGCGAACCCCTCGCATCGACGGCGTACCGGCGCCGTGGGTCGGTCACCTGGGCCGCGGCCGGGGTGCCCGCCGCCACCGCGAGCGTCGGGGACCGGCGCGGGATCATGCTCGGCGAGACCTGCACCGCGACCCGTCGTCCGGTCGCGTGGGACCCGTGGCTGGCCCAGGAGGTGCGACGGGCGTCCGGCCTGACCGCGGTCGTCGGTGGCCTGGGGTCCGGGAAGTCGTTCCTGACCGGGCTGGTCGTGTACAAGTCGCTGCGCGGCGGGGCGCGCTGGACGGTCCTCGACCCGTCCGGGCCGCTGGCCGAGCTGGCCCGGCTGCCGGAGCTGGCACCGTTCTCCCGGCACATCAACCTGCTGCGGGCCGACCCGGGCATCCTCAACCCGTACCGGGTGGTCGCTGAGCCACGCCGGGACCACTTCGCCGACGACGAGGACCCCGAGCAGGCCTGGAAGCGGGAACGCTCGCTGGCCGCCGCCACGCGCCGACGGCTGGTCCTCGACGTGCTGTCCGGCCTGCTGCCCTACGAGGTCTCCCGGCAGCCGCACACCCGGATCGTGCTGCTGCGGGCGGTCCGCGAGGTCGGCGGTTCGCCCGACCGGCACCCCGGCATGGTGATCGACACGCTGCGCCGGCACGCTGCCGACGGTGAGGAGCACGCCGGCGTCGTCGCCGACTTCCTCGACGAGCGCCGCGAGCTCCCCCAGGCCGCGCTGCTGTTCCCGGACGAGACCCGCGACGACCCCTGGCACGCCGACCGTGACTACCGGCTGACGGTGCTGACCATGCAGGGGCTGTCGCTGCCCCGGCCCGGCAGCCCGCGCGAGGAGTGGACGGACAACGAGTCGCTCGGCGTCGAGCTGCTGAACCTGGCGTCCTGGCTGACCCAGCGCACGATTTACGACGCCGACCGCAACCTGCGCAAGGGCGTCGCGCTCGACGAGACGCACTTCCTGTCGCAGGTGCCCACCGGCAAGGTGCTGATCGACCGGCTCGCCCGGGACTCCCGCAAGTTCAACGTCCGGGCGCTGTTCGCGTCGCAGCTGGCGGGCGACCTGCTGCGGGTGTCCGGGTTCGCATCGCTGGTCAACGCGGTGTTCGTCGGCCGGACCGACGACGAGGAGGCCCAGGCCGAGGCGCTGCGGCTGCTGCGGGTGCCCACCGGGGTCGGCTACGAGGAGATGCTCGGGACGCTGTCCCCACGCCCCCGGCACGACGACCGCCCGGACGACACCCCGCGCCAGTTCGTCTTCGCCGACGGCCACGGCGGCGTCGAGAAGATCCGGATCGACCTGGAGGCGCCCCATCTGGAACACGTGCGGGAGGCGCTGGACACCAACCCGGACGCCGCCCGCGTGGCCGCGCCCCGGGCGTCCGGGCCGGAGATGAACGCGCCGGACGAACCGGAGCCGCTGCCGGCCGCGCCGCGCCAGGCGCTGCCGCCCGCGCTGCCCGACCTGGACGGGGACGACCTCGATGATGTCGACACCCGGATCGGGCCCGGCGATGCCGATCCGATGCTGGTCAGTGGCGTGCGGGCAGCCGGGGTGCAGGTCGTCTCGGCGGACAGGGCGGATCTCTCCGGCGCCGAGCTCTACGACGACGAGCAGATCGATCTGCTCGACGAGTTCGACGAGGACTGGGTGGTGGACGAGCCGTCCGCCGCCGCGCGCAACGGTGCCGGGCACCGGCCGGACGATCCCGGCGGGAACGGGCGGTGACGGACGGGCTTGACCCGTCCGGAGGAGCCGGTCTCTGGGTCGTGCTGGGGGTGCTGGTCGCCGCGGTGCTGGCCGCCGTCCACCGCGGTCGCCGCCGCGGCGCGCCCGCCCGCCCGCGACACCGCCGCCGGGCGCTGCTCGTCGTCGCGGCGCTGGTCGGGGGCACGCTCCTGATCGGTTCGCCGGCGATGGCCCAGGCACTGGACTGCAAGACCCCGCCGGAACCGGACCGCCCCGGTACCGGGCTCGTCGGGTCGCTGGACCGGCCGTCGGCGTTGCACGGTGAGATCGGCAGCGTCTACGAGGAGGTCGGCTACGCCGGCCTGGTCTGGCACAACTACGACCTCGGCTGCGCGGCGTCCGGGGTGCTGAACCCGTCGGTCACGACCGACACCTGGCTCGGCAACCAGGTCTTCAACCTGGCCAAGCTCACCGTCGGCGGCGTCAACTGGGCGCACTACCTGATCGCCGACGGCGGCGCGCTCTTCGAGCCGCTCGACACGGTCATCACCACCGCGACGCGGGCGATGTACGAGACGGTGTTCACCACCTGGGTCGGGCTCGCCCTGCTCGGCTTCGCCATCATCATCCTGCTCCTGGCGATGCGCGGAGAGCTGGCCCGCCAGGCCCAGCGCACCGGGATCGCGGTCCTCGCCCTGATGATCGGTTCCGCCGCCTACCTCGCCCCGGTGGACTGGTCGCGAGCCGCCGACGACCTGCTGCTCGACGGCGTCACGCAGATGCAGGAGGGCTTCCTCGGCCAGGTCGGGCTCGGTACCCGGGACACCCTGCCGACCGTGCTGGTCGACCAGGTCGTCTACCAGAACTGGCTGCGGGGCACCTTCGGCGCACCGGACGTCCCGCAGGCCCAGGACCTGGGCCGCGACCTGCTGCGGGCGCAGGCGTTCACGATCGACGAGGTCGACCAGGGACAGGACACCGCCGAGACGACCGAGCGGAAGAAGGCCGACTACGCGGCGATCGCCGACCGGATGGGCGACCGCTACACCTACTTCACCGGGGCGTCGGGCAGCCGGATCGGGGCCGGGACCCTGGCACTGATCCAGGCCGCCTGCATCGCGCTGTTCCAGCTACTGGCGAAGGTGCTGGTACTGGTCGCGCTGCTGATCATCCGGTTGCTCGTGGTGTGCGCGCCCGCCGTCGCCGTCGTCGCGCTGCTGAAACCGGACATCATCCCGGCGGTCCTGCGCATCGGTGGTGCCGCCGTGGTGAACACCCTGGTCGTGGGTGCGCTGGCCGGGTTGCACGCGTTGCTGGTGGTGTCGCTGTTCGCGCCCGGCTCCGGCATCGATCTGTGGCTCGCCCTGCTGGTCACCGGGGTCGTCACGCTGGTCATGTGGGCGATTGCGCGCCCGTTCCGACGACTGGTGTCCATGGTGTCGCTGACCCGTGAGCAGTTCGGCGGGATCGTCCCGGGTGCCGGCGACGGGCCGATGTCCAAGGTGTGGAACCGGATGCGCGGCCCGCTCCCGGGTGATGAGCGCCAGACGCGCTGGTGGTCCGAGCGCGGCACCGGAACCGGGTCGGGTGACTTCGATGCCGTCCGTCCGGAGGCGGAGACGGCCGCAGGCCCCGGTGCCCGGCCGTGGCGGCGCCGACCGCAGGCCGAGCTGCCGGAGTCGGGGCGCGACGCCCGGATCGCCGAGGCGCGGCGCGGGCAGCTACCGGTCGGAACGTCCGGCCGTCCGGACGCCGGCTTCCCGGGCCGCACCGACCCCGGGGAGGTCGACGACCGGTCGATCTACCGGCGCGACGACGCGGGCCCGCGCCGCCCCGGGGACCCGGCGCCGGTGACACCCGAGCTGGTCGACGGCGTCCCCGTCTACAAGATCTACCGACCGCGGGCCGCGCGGACCGACGACCGCTGGGGTGGCCGTGCCGATTAGGTCCCCGCGCGGCCGGGCGGCCGCCTACCGTGCGGTCTGGCAGTGGCCGCTGCGCTCCCCCGCCCGGCTGGCCGTCTCGGTCCTGGTGCTCGGGACCCTCGTGTTCGGGCTGGTCCACCTCGGTGGCCAGGTCGGGGGCGGTGCGTCCGGCGGTGGCCCGGCGGACGGGCAACAGGGTGAACGCTGGGACGCCGGGGGCTCGGGGGTCTCCGCCACGCCGACACCGACGATGCTCCCGCCGGTCGCCGGGCTGACCCCCGAGGCGCTGCCGCTGGACCAGGCACCGGCGCCGGCGCTCGAGGTCGCGCGGGTGTGGGCGTCGGCGTGGGTCAACCACCCCGACGGGATCACCTCGCAGCAGTGGCTCGCCGGGTTGCGGCCGTACACGACCGACGAGTTCCTCGGTGTGCTCGCCAACGTCGACCCGGTCAACATCCCGGCGTCGCGGGTGACCGGGCCGGCGACCCCGACCCGGGTCGCCCCGAAGAGCGTCGAGGTCGCGGTGCCGACCGACACGCTCCGGCTGACGATCCTGGTCGTGGACACCGATGCGGGGTGGAAGGTGTCCCGCTACGACCGGGCATGAGCACGCCCTTCACCCGGGCGTTCCGGCCGCTGCGGCTGCTGCTGCCGTTCGTGGCCATCGGGTTGGCGCTGGTGGTGTTCCTGACCGTCGGGTTCCTGGCGTTCAGCCCGAACATCGGTGGGCGCCAGTCCGGTGCCGAGTGGTGTGACACCGGCATCTCCACGGCGACCGTCGGCCGCGGCGAGGGTGGCGGGGCCACCATCGAGACGCTCACCGACGAGCAGAAGCAGAACGCGGCCGCGATCATCTCGGTGGCCAAGGACATGGAGCTGCCGCCGCGGGCGTGGCTGGTCGCGCTGGCCACCGCGATGCAGGAATCCACCCTGCGCAACATCGACTACGGCGACCGGGACTCGCTGGGCCTGTTCCAGCAACGGCCGTCCCAGGGCTGGGGGTCGCCGGCCCAGGTGACCGACCCGGCGTACAGCAGCCGGATCTTCTACGAGCGCCTGCTGGAGGTGCCGGGCTGGGACAGCATGCCCGTCACCGTCGCCGCGCAGACCGTGCAGCGTTCCGCGTTCCCCGACGCCTACGCCAAGTGGACGCCCCTGGCGACCTCGATCGTCGAGCAGGTCGGCGACGTCGCGAACCCGACCGGGTGCGAGCCCGGAACCACCGGTGCCCTGCCGCCTGGCGCCGCGGGCGCCGCGATCGGGTTCGCACTGGGTGAGCTGGGCAAACCGTACGTGTGGGGCGCGACCGGTCCGAACGCCTACGACTGCTCCGGCCTGCTGATGCGTGCCTACGAGGCCGCCGGGATGACGATCCCGCGGGTGTCACGAGACCAGTACAACTCCGGCGGTCACCTGCCGGTACGTGAGATGCAGCCCGGCGACTTCCTGTTCTACGCCCACGATCCTTCGGACCCGACCACGATCTACCACGTCACGATGTACATCGGCGACGACAAGATGGTGGAGGCCCCGAACAAGAACCACCCGGTGCGCGTGCAGCCGGTGCCGTGGGACTTCGAGGACCTCGTGCCGCTGGCCACCCGGCCGGGGACGACGCCGAATCCCGCCTGACGCCGGATCCCGCCTGACAGCGTCGGCGGAGCAGCGCTCACCAGGTCCGCCGGGACCCGACCGGCACGCGGCGGCGCCGTGCGGCGTCGGCGAGGCGCTCCAGCTCGACGGTCAGGACGCCGGCGTCGGCCGGTCCCGCGTGGACGGTCGCACCGTCGGGGAGCGGCCCGCCGACGAGATCCGGAGTGGGACGCCGCTGGTAGTAGCAGCCGTCCGCCGTCGCGTGGACGAGCAGGACGGCCGGTGCCCGGCACGGGTCGGTGCCCCGGCGGCAGGCCCCGAGCTGGGCGATCCCGTCGACCCGGCTCATCCGCCGGACCAGGTCCGCCTCGGCCTCGGTGCAGCCACGACGCAGCAGCTCGATGACGAACCGGTCGGCGTCGCCACCGGCTACCCGCGCCGCGTCGGCAGGTGCCTCCACCGGGAGCCGCACCACCGGCCCCGGGCCGGGGACGACGTCGCCGAGCAGCTCCACCAGGGTGGCTGCCGCATGCTCGGGGCGGAGCCGCACCAGCGCGATCGCGTCGTCGATCCGGGTGGCGAGCACCGCCCGTCCGGCTCGGTGCCCGACCAGCGCGCGCTGCCGGTACGGCGGGGCGACGACCAGGTCGAACTGGAACTCCGGGGCGACGACGGTCCGCAGGTCGTCGACGAGGGAGGGGAGGAAGCCACCGTCGGCGAACAGGCCGCGCGACGCCGTCGACGCCGTCGCGCCTCGCACGACCCGGGCTCGTTCGACGTCGGTCGCCCCCGGGCTGAGCAGCTCCAGCACGGCCGGGTTCCGGCCGAGGTCGAGCAGGTCGCGGGCGACGTCGAACTCGGCGGCGGTGAGGACGGTGGCCCGGCTCCAGTCGATCATCGGTGGTCCTGTTCGGGTCCCAGGACGGCGTCGGTCGCGGTGATCTCGATGGCGAACACCTCGGCGCTGGGGACGACGTAACGGTTGCGGTGTTCCTGGGTCTCGCCCGGGGCGCCACCGCCCATCATCGGGCCGTAGCCGCCGGGAACCCCGGAGCCGCGGGCGGCGTCCGGAGGACGCCCGGCATGGACCGGGTCGGCAGGTCCGCCGCGTGAGCCGGGAACGCGGGGCTCGGTGCTCCAGGCACCCGTCCCCGCCCCTGCTCCTGCGCCCGCCCCGGTGCCGCGACCGCCCCATCCGCCCGGACTGCCCGGACCCCCCGGACTACGTGGACCGTCCGCGTCGCCCGGACCGCCGCGGCCGCCGGGGAACGAGGCCGGCGGGCGCAGCATCTGCTGCTGCCGTGCCTGGTCGGCGAACGTGCGGGCGAGCTCGTCGCGGGCCCGGAGGGCGCCCGGGCCGGGCACGGGCCCGAACGGCACCGCCGGGTGGCCGGGGCGTTCCGGATACGCAGGCCGATCGGGAGCAGGTATGACCGGGCCGGACGTGCGATCCGGACCCATGCCGGTGGGCCCCGACTCCTGCGGCGCGGTGGCCAGTGGCCGGGGCGCGCCGTGGTCCGCCGGGCGGTCACGGTCCCAGTTCGACCCGCCGCCCGGACCGGCCGACGACCCCGCGCCCCGCTCGTCACCAGGGGATATGCCGGGCTGCGGCCCGAGTCGATCGCCGGCTCGGTCGTTCTGGGGCGGAGTGCCCGGTCCACCGGGTGTCACCGGCGCCGTGGCCCCCGCTCCGGAGCCACCGGATCCAGGGCCACCCGGCCCTGAACCACCACCCGGCCCCGAGCTGCCCGGTCCGGAGCCACCCGGAACCGGGTCGCCCGGGCCGCCCATCCGGTGGCCGGCGGTGTCCGGGACCTGACCGGGTGTGCCCGGCTGCGGCCCGGCGGGCCCGCCGGCGGACGGGCCCGGCGGGGGCGCGGTGCCGGTCGTGAACCGGTCGTCGGTCGCGGCGGTCTCGGTGGCGTACTGCTGCAGTGCGCGGTTGGCGACCTCGTCGTTGGCCTGGTTGTGCTCGGCGATCGTGACGTGGTCGGTCCCGTTGCCCCACGCCGTGTGCCACACCTCGCCGGCGTGGTCACCGAACCGTTGGATCCAGCTGAAGTCATCGGGATTCACGTAGACGATCTGCCTGCGCATCGCCTCGAACGAACGGCCGTGGTCGAGCATGCGGTCGGCGCCGTTCTGCGCGATCGTCCCGGAGTCGGCGACGCCTTCCGCGGTCGTCGTCAGGGACTTCTGCGCCGCGTCGGCGGCCGGGCCCTGCCAGGAGATGCCCAGCTCCGCGGTGCCGTGATCGGTGACGCCCCGGGTGTCGTGCAGGGACCTGCTGAGATTCGCCAGGCCCTCCGAGACCTGCTCGGCGGCACTCATTCCGGGCTGGCCGTTCACCCAGCCGAACTTCGTGGCCATGTCGTAGTTTTCGAATGCGTGACAACGCGGGATGATCACGTCAGCCCTGCCATCCTTCGGGCATTGGCCTGCTGGCTTCTGGTGTCGGAGATGAGCGGAGCGACGTTTCGATCTGATCTTCCGTGAAGCCGTACTGTCGAGCCGCTTCGTGAAGGCGAGTGGCAGCTTCACGGATCTCGTTGCAATGTGCGGTATGTGTGGCGATGATGGCCATCACCTTGGGCTGGAACAGGCGTTTCGCGTCCTCGGACACAGGATCGTCCGCACATCTCGGGATGTCGTTCATCCAGGCTGCGTGCCCGAGAGCGGTCAGCATGGTCTCGGATTGCTCCTGGAGCACTCTGTGTACGGCGAGCACGTTACCGGCATTCACCTGGGTCATGAGACTGTCCGATGCCGATCCTCGGGGTAGGGATGCGTCGATGGTCATGGAAGCGAAGCTAGGCCGAGGGTCGCCTCCACTTGTCCAATTGGGTGGACACGTTCGCAATCGCGAATCGGTCAGGCCTGCGCGGTGACCGAATGCAGGACTGCCCTGGCGACTTCTGCAGCGCGCGGACAGATGAGGTCGGAGTCACGCGGCCGTCCGTCGTCGCCGTACAGCACGGACTGGGCCTGAACCCTGATGGAGCGAGCCTCGTCGGCGTCAATGACCAGCTGGCAGATGGGCGTTGTGTCGTGGAGGCTCGTCGCTTCGACGGCGCCGAAGCCGGAGACCTCGGTGAGGCGGGTGCCCTCTGCCCCCACGGACTCTTCGGCGCTCAGTGGCAGCGTCTGAACGGTGAAGTTGTAGCCGGTGGTGAAGTCACTCCATGCGCATCCGCGAGAGGGTGCCGGAGTGAGGGTGTATTCAGGTGACTGTCCCTGGGACAGGCCGAGAGTGCGGCGTTGCTCATCGCTGAGAGTGCTGCACGGGTCGATGAGATCCACGTTGATCGAGACAGGCCGTTCGGGGAACGGACTCGCCTGGTCCGCGCCACCGCCCCCGCACCCCGCGAGCACGACCACGCCGACGGCCGATGCGAGCAGGACGGGTGTGCGACGCCTGACCGGTCGTGCCACGTGATCCTCCGCATGCCGGCGAACGAACCCCACGCTAACCCGCCACTGCCCCCGTCCGGTCGCGTTCGGCAGATCCTTACCGACCTCGCAGACGAAGCCGTGACCTCGCACGAGTTGCTGCTGTTGCGAGGTGCGCGAGACCTGTCCGACGTCGTGTCCGAGGTGGCAGTCCGACGGGGCGCGCGGCGGCCGCCGTCGGATGGGCCGGGAAGTTGAGTCCGGTGGGAACAACTCTGGTGGAGTGTCCGTTGGACCGGGTGAGAGCTAGTTGAGCAGGGCCCGCTCAAGGGCGGTGCACACGGCGCTCGCCGGCCTGGTACAACTTGAGCCGGACACACTCATACACATAGTCAACGCTCAACGGAGGCAGTCACCATGGCTCGTACGGTCGGTATCGACCTCGGGACCACCAACTCCGTCGTCGCCGTCCTCGAGGGTGGCGAGCCGACGGTGATCGCGAACTCGGAGGGTGCCCGCACCACTCCGTCGGTCGTCGCGTTCGCCCGCAACGGCGAGGTCTTGACCGGACAGTCGGCCAAGAACCAGGCCGTCACGAACTCCGACCGCACGTTCCGTTCGGTCAAGCGCCACATCGGCACGGACTGGACGACGTCGGACATCGACGGCAAGACCTACCACGCGCAGGAGATCAGCGCGCGTGTGCTGCAGAAGCTCAAGCGCGATGCCGAGGCCTACCTGGGCGACGAGGTCACCGACGCCGTCATCACCGTCCCGGCGTACTTCGAGGACGCGCAGCGGCAGTCCACCAAGGAGGCCGGCCAGATCGCCGGTCTGAACGTGCTCCGGATCGTCAACGAGCCCACCGCGGCCGCACTGGCCTACGGCCTGGACAAGGGCGAGAAGGAGCAGACCATCCTGGTCTTCGACCTGGGTGGTGGCACGTTCGACGTGTCGTTGCTGGAGATCGCCGAGGGTGTCGTCGAGGTCAAGGCGACCAACGGTGACAACCACCTCGGTGGCGACGACTGGGACGAGCGGATCGTCACCTGGCTCGTCGACAAGTTCAAGTCCGGGCAGGGCATCGACCTGACCAAGGACAAGATGGCGATGCAGCGGCTCCGCGAGGCCGCCGAGAAGGCGAAGATCGAGCTGTCCAGCTCGACCTCGACCAGCATCAACCTGCCGTACATCACGGTCGACTCCGACAAGAACCCGCTGTTCCTCGACGAGACGCTGTCCCGCGCGGAGTTCCAGCGGATCACCCAGGACCTCCTGGACCGGACCCGCCAGCCGTTCAACCAGGTCGTCAAGGACGCCGGGATCGCGCTGAACCAGATCGACCACGTCGTGCTCGTGGGTGGCTCCACCCGGATGCCCGCGGTCACCGAGCTCGTCAAGGAGCTGACCGGCGGCAAGGAGCCCAACAAGGGCGTCAACCCGGACGAGGTCGTCGCCGCCGGTGCCGCCCTGCAGGCCGGTGTGCTGCGCGGTGAGGTCAAGGACGTCCTGCTGCTGGACGTCACCCCGCTGTCCCTCGGCATCGAGACCAAGGGCGGCGTCATGACCAAGCTGATCGAGAAGAACACCACGATCCCGACCAAGCGCTCGGAGATCTTCTCCACCGCGGACGACAACCAGCCGTCGGTGCAGATCCAGGTCTTCCAGGGTGAGCGCGAGATCGCCGCGTACAACAAGAAGCTCGGCATGTTCGAGCTGACCGGCATCGCGCCGGCGCCGCGCGGCGTCCCGCAGATCGAGGTCTCGTTCGACATCGACGCCAACGGCATCGTCAACGTGTCCGCCAAGGACATGGGCACCGGAAAGAGCCAGGAGATGACGATCACCGGCGGGTCGGCGCTGTCGAAGGACGACATCGACCGCATGGTCAAGGAGGCCGAGGCGCACGCGGACGAGGACGCGAAGCGCCGCGAGGAGGCCGAGACCCGCAACCAGGCGGAGACGCTCGTCTACCAGACGGAGAAGTTCGTCAAGGAGAACGACGAAAAGCTCCCGGCCGACGTCAAGGACTCGGTGAACGCCGCACTGGGCGAGACCCAGGAGGCGCTCAAGGGCACCGACCACGAGGCGCTCAAGACCTCGATGGAGAAGCTGGCCACCGAGTCCCAGAAGATGGGCTCGGCCCTGTACGCGCAGCCCGGCGCCGAGGGGGCCGAGGGCGCGGCCGGTGCTGCCGGTGCGTCCGATGCGTCCGGTGCCGCCGGTGAGCAGCAGGACGACGTGGTCGACGCCGAGATCGTGGACGACGACAAGGACAAGGGCGACAAGTGACGGCTGACGGCCATCCAGGAGACGGGACGGTCGACATGGCAGACGAGAAGCAGCAGGACGAGCCCGTGACCTTCCGGGACCGCCGCAAGGTCGACCCGGAGACGGGTGAGGCCCGGGTGGGCGTGGACGCCACCACGCCCGGGGACGCCACCGGGTCCGGGGTCGCCGAGGAAGCGACCCCGGCCCCGGCGGGCACCGACCCGGTCGCCGGCCCGGCCGACGGGGTCGACCCGGAGGTCGAGAAGCTCACCGCCGAGGTCGCCGAGCGCACCGCGGATCTGCAGCGGGTCACCGCCGAGTACGCGAACTACCGGCGCCGGGCGGACCGGGACCGTGAGCAGACGCAGCTCGCGGCAAAGGTCTCGTTCGTCACCGACCTGCTCACCGTGCTCGACGACTTCGAGCGCGCGGAGCAGCACGGTGACCTGACGGGACCGTTCAAGTCGGCGGCCGACAAGGTCACCGGCGTGGTCACCAGGCTCGGACTGGAGGCCTTCGGGGCCGAGGGCGAGCCGTTCGACCCGCAGCTGCACGAGGCGGTGCAGCACGAGCCGGCCGAGGGCTCCGGCCCGACGGTCACCGTGCTGGCCACCGTGCTGCGCCGTGGGTACCGGATCTCCGACCGGATCCTGCGGCCGGCGATGGTGACCGTGCTGGAGCGGCCGGAGGACGAGGCCCCGGGCCCGGCAGCGGACGAGCCGGAGGGATCCGGCGAGAACGTCTCCGGCGAGAACGGGCCCGCCGACCCGGCCTGACCGAGAACGGGACGTAGCCGTGCGGTGCGGCGGACTGCGTGAGCGCAGCCGCCGCACCGCCGGCATGGACGGGAAGGAGGCGGAGTGACCCAGCGCGACTGGATCGAGAAGGATTACTACCGCGAGCTGGGCGTCTCCTCGACGGCGTCCCAGGACGAGATCAAGAAGGCCTACCGGAAGCTCGCCCGCGAGCTGCACCCGGACGCCAACCCCGGTGACGACAAGGCCGAGGCCCGGTTCAAAGCGGTCTCCGAGGCCTACGGCGTCCTCGGCGACGAGGCCAAGCGCAAGGAGTACGACGAGACCCGCGCGATGTTCGCGGGTGGCGGCGGTGGCTTCGGCGGCTTCGGGACCGGTGGCGGCGGCTTCCCCGGCGGTGGCGGTTTCCCGGGCGGCGCAGGTGGCGCGGGCGGCTCCGGTGGGTTCGACGTCAACGACCTGTTCGGACAGGCCGGACGGTCCGGTGGCTCCGGCGACTTCAGCGACATCCTCGGCGACATCTTCGGCCGGGCGGCCCGCAACAGTGGTGGTGGCGGTGGCTACGGCCCCACCGGTGCGCGGCGCGGTCAGGACGTCGAGAGCAGTCTGACCATCTCCTTCGAGGACGCCGTGCGGGGTGCCACCGTCCCCGTCACCCTGTCCTCGCCCGGCCGGTGCGAACGCTGCGGCGGAACCGGTTCCCGGCCCGGCAGCACCCCGCGCACCTGCTCCACCTGCAACGGTGCGGGCCTGGTGAGCCGCAGCCAGGGTGCGTTCTCGTTCTCCGAGCCGTGCCGCGACTGCCGTGGCACCGGCCGGATCATCGACGACCCCTGCCCCGAGTGCCGCGGCGACGGGGTGTCCACCCGGACCCGGTCGCTGTCGGTCCGGGTACCGGCCGGGGTCGACAGCGGGCAGAAGGTCCGGCTCACCGGCCAGGGCGAACCCGGTCGCGGCGGAGCGCCCGCCGGTGACCTGTACGTCACCGTGAGCGTCACCCCGCACAAGGTCTTCGGCCGGTCGAAGAAGAACCCCGACGACCTGACGATCACCGTTCCGGTGACCTTCCCCGAACTCGCCCTGGGTGCGACCCTGACGGTGCCCACGCTGGACGGCACCGTCTCGTTGAAGATCCCGGCAGGGACCTCCAGCGGCCGGACCTTCCGGGTCGCCCGGCGCGGGGTCGAACGGAAGAACGGCAAGACGGGCAACCTGCTGGTCACCGTCGAGGTGGCGGTGCCGCAGAAGCTGGACCAGGCAGCGACCGACGCGCTGCAGGCGTACACCGAGGCGACGAAGTCGTTCGACCCGCGAGGCGACCTGCTCGGCAACGCCAGGAGGTGATTGCGGTGGCCGGACGACCTTCGGACGGCACGGGGCGCGACCGGATGCCGATCGACGCCGGGAACATGGACGTCGGGCACGACAGCCCGGTGTTCGTCATCTCGGTGGCCGCGCAGCTCTCCGGCCTGCACGCCCAGACCCTGCGGAGCTATGACCGGCTCGGCCTGGTCAGCCCCGGCCGGGCGGCCGGCGGTGGGCGCCGCTACTCGCAACGTGACATCGCGTTGCTCCGTGAGGTTCAGCGGCTCTCCCAGGAGGAGGGGGTCAGCCTCGCCGGGGTGAAGCGGATCATCGAGCTGGAACAGCTGGTCGACGAGCTGCAGGACCGGCTGGCGGAGACGACAGCCGAACTCGACGCGGTCCGGGCCGCCGCCGCCCAGGCCACCGCCGCGGTGCACCGCTCCTACCGGCGCGACCTGGTCCCGGTGGACCGGCGGCAGGCCGTCGTCCGGTGGCGGCCGGCCCGGCCGGAGTAGCCGGCCGACGGACCACCGGGCACGCCCGGCCCGGCCGGAGTATCCGGTCCAGCCGGAATCACCAGCTCAGCCGGAGTAACCGGGTCAGCCGGCCCGCCCGGCGGCCACCGAGCGGCGGCACCGTTCGGGATCGTCACCGGCGTCGACGAACAGCGCGACCGCGAGCACGTCGCTCTCGGCGCGGGCCGCGTCGGCGGGGATCACGCCGCCGGTCACGAGCATCATCAGGCCGTGCCCCGACGCCCACCAGCGCAACGCCACCCGGGCGGGATCGACGTCGGCGCGGAACCGGCCGGCCTCCCGTGCCCGGCGGGCGGCGCCGATCAGCGCGCCGAACGCGTCGTCCGCGACCGCGGGGTCGTCCAGGTCGGCCGCGGCGTCGAACATGACGCGGTACAGATCCGGATCCGCCAGCGCGTTCTCGGTGTAGGCGACGCCGAGTGCCGACAGATCGCGCACCGGGTCGTCGGTGATCTCCACGCTCGCGATCCGGGACGACAACCGCGCGAACCCCTCCTGGCGGACCGCGCGCCACAACCCGGGCATCCCGTCGAAATGCGTGTACACCGCCATCGTCGACACCCCGGTGCCGGCGACCACGCTGCGCAGGCTGACCGGCTCGCGCCTGCCCAGCATCGCGGCGGCGCGCTCGATGAGCATCGTCCGGACGGCGGCGGGTGCGGTACGGGGCACTTGCCCAGGATACATAGCGCTGCTATACCTATGTTCCATAGCGCTGCCATGGAACGAGGAGACGTCATGCCGATCGAACTGTCGAACCCGCCCGGACTCCCGCAGCCCGACCACTACCGCCAGGTCGCGGTGGCGACCGGATCCCGGACGGTCTACGTCGCCGGGCAGGTCGCCCGCACGGCGGACGGAACACCGGTCGGGCCCGGAGATCTCGCCGCACAGGTGGAGCAGGCCTACGTCAACGTCGGCACAGCCCTGGCCGGAGTCGGTGGCAGCTTCGACGACGTCGCCAAGCTGACGATCTACCTGGTGGACCTGGACCCGTCGAAACTCGAGGCGCTCGGCGAGGGTGTCGGCCGGGCGACGGCTCGGCTCGGCCTCGACCTGATCAAACCGGTGACGCTGCTCGGCGTCGCCGCGCTGGGCGAGCCGGATCTCCTCGTCGAGGTGGAGGCCGTCGCCGTCCTGCCGTGACGAGGCCGGCGGGTCGTGCCGAGGCCGGCGGGGCCTGACGACGCCGGCGGGCGCGGGACGGGTCAGGCGGTCGCGGGCGCCGGAACCAGCCCGCCCCGCCGGGCCAGCAGCCCGAGCACCACGGCCCCGGCCAGCGGTACCGCCGCCAGCACCAGGAACGGCACCGCAGGTGGGAACGCGGGGTCGAGCAGCGCGCCGACGCCCGTCGATCCGATCAGCACCATCAGCCCGCCGAACGAGGCGAGCACCCCGAAGTGGGCGCCGAGCCGCCGTTCTCCCGCCAGCCTCGGGACCAGGTCCTGCGCGACCGGGACCGCGAACATCTCGCCGAAGGTCAGCAGCAGCACCATCGTGACCGCCGGGGCCAGCGCCCACCACCCCGGAAGGTCCGGCAGCAGGCGGGCCACCGCGACCACCACGAACGACGCGGCCATCAGACAGAAGCCGAGCACCACCGCGCGTCCGACGCCGAGCCGCCGGGACCATCCCGTCACCCGCAGCTGCAGCGTGATGACCAGCACGGACATCATCATGAAGAGGAAGCCGAGCGCCGCCGTCCGGTCGATGCGCTCCAGCTCGGCGGGCAACGCCAGGTAGAGCTGGTTGTAGGTGAGCAGCCATCCCGAGTAGCCGGCCGCGAAGATCATGAACCGACGGTTCCCGAGCACATCGCCCCAGCCGGCCAGGATCGGGTGCCCGGCCTGGTCCGCCGTCCGCAGCGGCAGCCAGCGCCAGTGCGCGATCCCGACCAGGACGAATCCGAACGCCGCCACCAGGCAGGCGCTGCGGAAGTCGACGAGCAGCAGCGCCGTCCCGACCAGTGGGCCGGTGACCGTCCCGACCTGGCCTGCGACGGCGAACATCGCGAACACCTCGGTCCGGGCCGGTCCCTCGCCCGCCCGCTCGCGCACGCCGGCCTCGCGGGCGAGCGAGGACTCCACCGCCGGGGAGAACAGCGCCGCGGCGAACCCGGTGAGCAGTGCACCGCCGATCACGGCCGGCAGCGTCCCGGCGGCGCCCAGCAGGATGAACCCGATCACTCGCAGGGCGCAGCCGACCAGCACGACCGGCTTGGCTCCGTAGCGATCGGTCAGCGCGCCGCCGACGACGAACAGGCCCTGCTGGCTGAACGTCCGCAGCCCCAGCACCAGCCCGACGGCCGCCGCGGCGAGCCCGAGATCCTCCGCGAGGTGCGTCGCCAGGTACGGGAGCACCATGTAGAAGCCCACGTTGAAGGCCAACTGCGTCGAGATCAGCAGTTTCATGACCGGGGGCAGGGCACCGAACCGGGCCCAGCGACCCGTGCGCGGCGCGGCGGGCGGACGCGGATCCGACTCGGGGTCGGCCGGTCGGCGGAGCAGGCTGCGGAGCACCAGGAAGTGTTACCAGTTCATGTGTTGCAGCCGCGACTCGATGGCAGTAAGCACATATGCGCACTGACGCACTTGCTTGACCAGTTGCTCACTCTTTCCGAGGATCTTCCGGGCGCCGGGTGACATCCCGTCGAGGCGCCGGAGAGGAATCCCCATGCCCGCCGAACCGGCTGCCGTGGCTCGACACCGTCGTCCCCGCTTCCGCATCGCCGCCGCCCTCGCGGCGAGCGCGGCGGTCCTCGTCGCCTGCGGCGGGCCCGACGCCGGGACCGGCCAGGTCGTCCCGGACGCGCAGATCACCCTCGCCATGGCGTTCGGGCCCGCCGCCGGCTACGCGATCGACACCGACGACGCGTTCGTGCTCTCGCAGCTGGGGGTGACCGAGTCGCTCGTCGCGTCCGGCCCGGACGGCCAGGCACGCCCCGCGCTGGCCACGGCCTGGGAGCAACAGGCCGACCCGAGGGTCTGGCGGTTCGAGCTGCGGCCGGGCGTGAGGTTCCAGAACGGTGAGCCGCTCACCGGCGAGGCCGTCGCGACGGCGCTGAACCGGCTGGCCGGTACCGAGGCACCGCCGCGCGCGATCAGGGGCATCGGGCTGAACGTCGCCGCCGACGGCGCGGCCGCCGTCCGCGTCACGACCACGGAGCCCGACCCGATCCTGCCGCTGCGCCTGAGCGGCGCGAACACCGGGATCCTCGCCCCCTCGGCGTACGCGTCCACCCCGCCGGCGGTGCAGGGCACCGGCACCGGTCCCATGACGATCACCGAGCTGAACGGCACCCAGTCGGCGACGCTGCAGCGTAACGACACCTACTGGGGTGAGCGGCCGCTGCTCGCCGGGGTGACCGCGAACTTCGTTCCGGACCCGTCCGCCCGTGCGCTGGCCCTGCGTGCCGGTGACGCCGACATCGCGCAGGAGCTCCCCGAGGCGGCCGCGCTGGAGTTCACCGGCGACCAGTACGTCAACGAGACCGTCGCCGCGCCGCGGACGGCGTCACTGCTGCTCAACCAGTCGCGCGCCCCGTTCGCCGACATCCGGGTGCGCCGGGCCGTCGCCGCCGCGATCGACCGCACGGCACTCGGGGAACAGGCGCTCGCCGGTTCCGCGGTCCCGGCCTCGGAGCTGTTCGGCCCGGCGGTGACCTGGGGGTCGCAGGACGCCCCGCCGCCGGCCGACCCGGCCCGCGCCCGCCAGCTGCTCGAGGAGGCGGGCTTCGGCCCGGGCAACCCGTTGCGGGTGGAGCTCGGCACCTACCCCAACCGGCCGGAGCTGCCGACCCTGGCGACCGCGATCCAGGAGATGCTGCGCGCCGCCGGGATCGAGGCGACCATCCGGGTCGGGGACTACGACGCCCGTGAGCCCGAGCTGCTGGCCGGCGACTACGACATGTACCTCGCCTCCCGCAGCTACCTGCTCGACGTGCCGGACGCGGGCGCGACGCTGCAGAGCGACTACAGCTGCGCCGGCTCGTACAACATCAACCGGTACTGCTCACCCGAGTTCGACGCGCTGCTCGCACCGCTCGCCACCCGGACCGACCCGGCCGCCCGACAGGAGGTCTTCCGGCAGGCCGCCGCGAAGCTGACCGCGGACGTCGTCGGTGTTCCGCTGGTGCACACCCGCGCGAACGGGGTGGGCGACCAGGTCACCGGCTACACGGTCGACCCGCTGGCGAAGACGCTCGTCGTACCCGGGCTGGCGAAGACGGGGTGACGGCGCTCCTGCTCCGGCGCCTGCTGGCCCTGCCGCTGGTCGTCGTGGCCGCGGCCGTGCTGGTGTTCCTGCTGCCCCGGGTCTCCGGTCAGGACACGGCGCTGTCGATCCTGCGCAGCCGTACCGGCGAGGCCGACCCGGACCCGGCCGTCCTCGCCGCGCTGCGCGAGCAGTTCGGTCTCGACGGCAGCTGGTGGGACCAGTTCACCGCCTGGGGCGGCGCACTGCTCACCGGCGACCTCGGGATCTCCTACGCCGCCCGGACCCCGGTCGCCGATCTGCTCTGGCCGGCACTGGGGGTCTCGTTGACGCTGACGGTCGCCGCGCTCGTCGTCGCCGGGCTCGCCGGCATCCCGGCCGGTGTGCACGCCGCCCGCCGGCCGGGCGGACCACTCGACCGCACGCTGACCGCCGGGTCGGTGCTCGGGGTCGCGGTGCCCGAGTTCGTACTCGGCACGGTGCTCGTGCTGACGTTCGCGGTGGCCATCCCGGTGCTGCCTGCGACCGGCTGGGGGACGGCCGCGCAGGCGGTGCTCCCGGTCCTCACTCTCGCCGCGTTCCCGGCCGCTCTCGCCGCCCAGCTGGTGCGGGCCGAGACCATGGACGTCCTCGGGCGGGCGCACGTGACCGTCGCCCGGTCGAAGGGGCTGTCGGACCGCGTCGTGCTCTGGCGGCACGGCGGACGGCTCGCGCTGACCTCGGTGACGTCGATGTCCGGGCTGCTGCTGGGCGGGCTGCTGGGCGGCTCGGTCGTCGTCGAGGTGCTCTTCGCGGTTCCCGGCCTCGGCCGCCTGCTCTACGACGCCGTGCTCGGCCAGGACCTGCCGGTGATCCAGGCCGGGCTGCTCGTGATCATCGTGCTGGCCGCGCTGGCGGGCATCGTCGCCGAGCTGGTCGCGCTGGCGCTCGATCCGGTCGCCCGGAGTGCGGTCCGATGAGCGCCGAGGTGGTCGCCGAGCACGGGTACGCCGCCCGCGGGTGGACCCGGCGGATGCAGCGCCCGTTGCAGATCGGTGCGGTCGCGCTGCTGGGCGTGCTCGTGCTCCTCGCGCTGCTACCGTTCGACCCCACCACGAACGACCTGTCCCAGCGTTTCGCCGGACCGTCGCTCGAACACCCGCTCGGCACCGACCAGCTCGGCCGGGACCTGCTCGCCCGGCTCGCGGCCGGGGCGCGGATCTCGGTCGGGTTCACCCTGGTCGCGCTGGCGGTCTGCGCGGTGACCGGGACGCTCCTCGGGGTGCTGGCGGGCTGGGTGGGGCGCGCGGTCGGGCAGCTGTTCCAGCGGGTGATCGACGTCCTCGTCGCGATCCCGGCGATCCTGATCGGCCTGATCGTCGTCGCCGCATCGGGTGGCGCACCGGGGCTCGGGTCGCTGCTGCTGGCGATCGTCGTCACGGGCTGGACCCCGTTCGCCCGGCTCACCCACCAGCTCGTGGTGCGGGAGCGGTCCCGTGAGTACGTCGAGGGTGCACTCGCGATCGGGGCCGGCCCGGCCCGGATCGCGTTCCGGCACGTACTGCCGAACCTGAGCAGGCCACTGCTGTCGCACCTGTGCCTGCGGTTCGCGAACGTCCTGCTCACGGTGGCCGGACTGTCGTTCCTCGGGCTCGGCCCGCAGCCCCCGACACCGGAGTGGGGCGCGATGCTCGCCGAGGGGCGCCAGTTCATGTTCAACGCGCCGCAGCTCGTGGTGCTGCCCGCCGTGGCCGTCGTCGGGACGGCCCTGGTGGTGACCGGGATCGGCCGGGCGCTCGAACGCCGTCGGTCGACCGGACCGACCGGGCAGTTCTGACATCGCTTCGTTCCTGCCAGACTTGTGCGGATACGTAGACGATGCAGGAGGACGTGACGTGGCGCAGACCGGTGCGGACGGACGACGGCGGGGCGAGGCCCGACCCGAGCTGAAGGGGCTGGTGGACGAGACCGGGGTGGTGCCGCGCACGGCGTCGCTCGACGCCGCCCGGACCGTGCTGGCCGAGGACGGCGTGGTGCGGATCCCGGACGTCGGGAACGACCCGGAGGTGCTGGTCGTCGCGGCGGCACACCTGCTCGGCGGGCGGTTGCGGGAGCTGTTCGGGATCCGGCCGCAGGGCGGCACCGACTCGCCCGTCCTCGGTCTGCACAACGACGGCGCCTATCTCGAGGGCGACGTCCACGGGCGGACCGTGCGGCTGCGTGACCCCGACGAGGACTTCCTGCTGATGCACTGCTCGGTACCGGCGCCGTCCGGCGGGGACTCGGTCCTCGTCGACGGCTACGCGCTCGTCGATCGGCTTGCCGTCGACCACCCGGACCTGCACGCGTTCCTGACCGGAGCCGACACCGACTTCTTCGGCGCCCGGGTGAACCCGCCGCGGGGCGTACCGGACACCCCGTTGCTGCGCCGGATGGTCGAGTACACCCGGGGCGGGCGGCGCACGGTGCGGGCCAGCGACTATGCGCTGCCGGTACCCCGGGTGCCGGAGTGGGACGAGCACCTGGACCGCATCGAGGAGTACGCGGACCTGCTCGCGACGGCGTTCGACGCGGCACCGCGGTTCCGGCTGGAGGCCGGTGACCTGCTGGTCCTGGACAACTACCGCTTCCTGCACGGCCGGGACGCCTTCAGCGGCTCCCGCACCCTGCACGTGCTGTCGGTCCGGACGACGGAGGCCTTCTAGGCCCTTGGGTGGTTGTCGCGGTGCGAGCCGCGACAACCACGCCTAGTCCATGGTGAACGGGTCGTAGGTGATCCGATCCAGCGGAGTACCGGCCACCAGCATCCGCGACACCGTCGAACGGATCATCGCCGGCGAGCCGCACACCAGCGCGTCGTGGTCGCTCCACGCGCCGAAGCGGGTCACGACGTCGGCCAGGGTTCCGACCTCGGCGCCGGACGGCTCGTCCTCGTGCTCGACCACCGGGATGACGTCCAGCCACGGGTAGCTGTACGAGAGCTTGCGCAGCGAGGCGAAGTCGTAGAGGTCCTCCCAGGTGCGCCCGCCGACGAAGACCTGGGTGCGCGGCGGACGTGGCCGCTGGCGCACTTCGTCGAGCAGCGCCTTCATCGGCGCGACGCCGGTACCGCCTGCGACCATCAGCAGCTCGCGGTCGCTGCCCTGCGGGACGGCCATCCGGCCCATCGGCGGGCCGACCCGCCAGGTCTCGCCGACCTGGCTGTGCGCGACGATCGCCCGGCTCACCCAGCCGTTCTCGACCGCGCGGACGTGGAACTCGATCGTCCCGTCGTGGCGCGGGGCGTTCGCCGGGGACAGGTAGCGCCACAGTCGCGGGCGGTGCGGTGTCTCGACCGAGACGTACTGACCGGCCTGGTAGGGCACCGGCTGGTCGGTCGCGACGGTGACGACGGCGATGTCCCAGCCGATCCGCCGGTGGTCGACCACCCGGCCCAGCCACGACGCCGGGCCGCGCTCGGCGGCGGCGGCCCGCTGCATGGCGTCGGCGACGATGCCGTAGGCCCCGGTCCAGGCCTTCTCGACGTCCGGGGTCCAGTTCCGGCCGGAGTAGGCGGCGATGGCCGAGAACAGCGCGTGCCCGACCGCGTCGTAGTGCTGGGACAGGACACCGAACTTGCGATGGTCGCGGCCGAGCTGCTGCAGGAACGGAGCCAGGTCGTCCGGCTGGTCGATCATCTGCACGACGTGCACGAGCGCGCGGAGCAGCCGGCTGCGCTGCACCTCCATGTTGACCGGGAACAGGTCGCGGGTCTCCGGGGCGCGGCTGAACAGCGTCGCGTAGAAGACCTTGCCGACCTCGTCGATGTTCGGCTCGACGACCGCGAAACTGGACCGGAGGATTTCGACGGTCCGGCCCGCCTCCGAAGCGGGGCGTCGCGGCGGGGCGACGTCGCCGGCGATCAGCTGATCAGCAGACATGCCTGGCGGACACTCTCCTCGGTCGTGCTCCGTGCCGCGGTGATACCGAGCGTCAACGCCCGATCACCGCCGGTTAGGGTACGCGAGCTACTCCGCCCGGCCGAACGGCATACGGCGATCAGCCCACTGAGCGGTAGTGAGCGGATACGCATGGTCACGGATCATCCGTTCGGGGACGGGGACACTCGTCATGGCGTGGGGGGCGCCGCGCCAAGGATAGCGCCCATCCGCCGGAATGCCGACGTGGCGGTGCGGCAGCGGAGGTCCCGTGCTCGTTTGGTCCTCGGCGTCCCGGATGGCACGGTGTCGTGCGTGCCTCTCCGTACCCCCGTCCCGGTGCTCCCCGGTCGGGAGCGTCCCGTCGCCGACCCGGGCGTCGTCGAGCCCTCCGGGGCCGCGCCCGCCGAGACCGGATCCGCCGAGATCGCGCCGGACGCGCTCGACCGGCCCGGATCCGCGGGCGAGCACGTACTCCAGGAGCAGATCGGCAGTACCGGGCGTGCGGACCGCTTCTACGGCGACCAGCTGCGCGACCGCCTGCTGCCCCGGATGATCGAGTTCATCGGGCGGATGGAGATGGCGTTCATCGCCACGTCCGACGGGCACGGCGAGTGCGACAACTCGCTGCGCGCCGGGCCGCCCGGGTTCCTGGAGGTCATCGACGAGCACACGCTGGCCTACCCCGAGTACCGCGGCAACGGTGTCTACGCCAGCCTCGGCAACCTCGTCGAGAACCCGCACGTCGGCCTGCTCATGGTCGACTTCACCGAGTCGCTGATCGGGCTGCACGTGAACGGCCGCGCCCGGATCCTGGACGACGACGCGTTCCGGGCCACGTTCCCAGGCCACACCCGGGACGGGGCCTCCGGTAGGCGCGCGGAGCGCTGGGTGGTCGTCGAAGTCGAGGAGGCCTACATCCACTGCCGCAAGCACATCCCGCGGATGGAGCGGGTGACACAGCGGCGGGCGTGGGGTACCGACGACCCGGCGCGCAAGGGCGGCGACTTCTTCGGGGCGAAGGGCACCCCGCAGCGCGCCCCGCGGCCTCCGCGCCGGCGGTTCCCGAGCACCACGCACCTGGGCGCCGGTGCCTCCCGCACCTTGCGCAGCCGCCCGCATTCCCACTGACGGGCGGCCCGTCTCCCGGCGTCATCTCGGACGCCGGCCTCCCGGCCCGCCACGCGCCCGGTCCGACGCGTCCGAGGCCGTCCCGGCGCCGCCGGGCGCACGCGCGCGCATCCATCTCGCACCCGGCCGGCGCGTGACTCGAACCCGGCCGGCGCGTGCCGGAGGGGCCGCGTCGACGCGCGTCGCGGAAATCTCGCCCTGAGCGGAACAGACTCAACTTTCCTGCCGTTGTAGGTGTCGAGAGGCGCACCGGCCGGGCACACTGTGGAACAGGGCCGGGAGCCGCTCCCCACCCAGCGACCACGAGCGTGAAGGACCGGGAGGACCGCGGAGCATGGACTCCTTCAACCCCACCACCCGTACACAGCAGGCCGTCTCCGCAGCCGTCCAGGCCGCGACGCTGGCCGGCAACCCCGACGTCGGCCCGACCCACCTGCTCGGAGCCCTGCTCGCCCAGGGCGACGGCATCGCCGCACCGCTGCTCACCGCCGTCGGCGCGGACGCCGGCACCGTCCGCCAGGACGTGACGGCGCTCGGGAACCGGCTGCCGTCGGCGTCCGGGTCGTCGGTGAGCGCGCCCCAGCTGTCCCGCGACGCCCTCGCGGCGATCACCGCGGCCCAGCAGCTCGCCACCGAGATGGGCGACGAGTACGTCTCCACCGAGCACCTGCTGGTCGGCCTCGCCGACCGCGGCGGCCCGGTGGCCCAGCTGCTGCAGCGCCACGGCGCCACGCCGGACGCGCTGCGCGAGGCGTTCGCCAAGGTCCGGGGCTCCGCCCGGGTGTCGAGCCCCGATCCCGAGGGCAGCTACCAGGCCCTGGAGAAGTACGGCCAGGACCTGACGGCGCGGGCCCGCGAGGGCGCGCTCGACCCGGTCATCGGCCGGGACACCGAGATCCGCCGGGTCGTGCAGGTGCTGTCGCGGCGGACGAAGAACAACCCGGTGCTGATCGGCGAGCCGGGCGTCGGCAAGACCGCGATCGTCGAGGGCCTCGCCCAGCGGATCGTGGCGGGCGACGTGCCCGAGTCGCTGCGCAACAAGCGGGTCATCGCGCTCGACCTGGGGTCGATGGTGGCCGGCGCGAAGTACCGCGGCGAGTTCGAGGAGCGGCTCAAGGCGGTCCTCACCGAGATCACCGACTCGGCGGGCGAGGTCATCACGTTCATCGACGAGCTGCACACGATCGTCGGTGCGGGCGCGTCCGGTGAGGGCGCGATGGACGCCGGCAACATGATCAAGCCGATGCTCGCCCGCGGTGAGCTGCGGATGGTCGGTGCCACCACGCTCGACGAGTACCGCAGGCACATCGAGAAGGACGCCGCGCTGGAGCGCCGGTTCCAGCAGGTGCTGGTGGGCGAGCCGAGCGTCGAGGACGCCGTCGGGATCCTGCGCGGGCTCAAGGAGCGCTACGAGGTGCACCACGGCGTCCGGATCACCGACGCCGCGCTGGTCGCCGCGGCCACGCTCTCGGACCGATACATCACCGCGCGGTTCCTCCCGGACAAGGCCATCGACCTGGTCGACGAGGCCGCGTCCCGGCTCCGGATGGAGCTCGACTCGCGCCCGGTGGAGATCGACACCGTGGAGCGGGCCGTGCGCCGGCTGGAGATCGAGGAGATGGCGCTCGAGAAGGAGTCGGACGCCGCCTCGAAGGACCGCCTCGTCGCGCTGCGCGCCGAGCTGGCCGAGCAGCGTGAGGCGCTCACCGCGTTGTCGGCGCGCTGGCAGGCGGAGAAGGGCGCCATCGAGTCGACCCGCGAGCTCAAGGAGCAGCTCGAGCAGCTGCGCGGCGAGTCCGAGCGGGCCGAACGCGACGGCGACCTGGGTCGCGCCGCGGAGCTGCGCTACGGCCGCATCCCGCAGCTGGAGAAGGAGCTGGAGTCGAAGACGGCGTCGGTGGAGCAGCAGAGTGCGGGCGCCCTCATGCTCAAGGAGGAGGTCGGTCCGGACGACGTCGCCGACGTCGTCAGCTCCTGGACCGGCATCCCCGCCGGCCGGATGCTGGAGGGCGAGACCGCCAAGCTGCTCCGGATGGAGGACGAGCTGGGGCACCGGGTCGTCGGCCAGGCCGAGGCCGTCCGCGCCGTGTCCGACGCGGTCCGGCGCGCCCGCGCCGGGATCGCCGACGAGAACCGGCCGACCGGGTCGTTCCTGTTCCTCGGCCCGACCGGCGTCGGCAAGACCGAGCTGGCCAAGGCGCTGGCCGAGTTCCTGTTCGACGATGAGCGGGCGATGGTCCGCATCGACATGAGCGAGTACTCCGAGAAGCACTCGGTGGCCCGCCTGGTCGGTGCCCCACCCGGCTATGTCGGCTATGACCAGGGTGGTCAGCTCACCGAGGCGGTGCGGCGACGTCCGTACACGATCGTGCTGCTGGACGAGGTGGAGAAGGCCCACCCGGACGTCTTCGACACGCTGCTGCAGGTGCTCGACGACGGCCGGCTCACCGACGGTCAGGGCCGCACGGTGGACTTCCGCAACACGTTGCTCGTGCTGACGTCCAATCTCGGCAGCCAGGCGATCACCGACCAGGCGCTCGACGAGCAGGGCCGGACGGACGCGATCATGTCCGTGGTCCGGACGCACTTCAAGCCGGAGTTCCTCAACCGGCTCGACGACGTCGTGGTCTTCCACGCGCTGTCGACCGACGAGCTGACCCACATCGTCGACATCCAGGTCGGTGTGCTCGGCGCGCGGCTCGCCCGGCGACGGCTGACCCTCGAGATCAGCGACGCGGCCCGCGAGTGGCTAGCCATGAACGGGTTCGACCCGGTCTTCGGTGCGCGCCCGCTGCGCCGGCTGGTGCAGTCCTCGATCGGTGACCAGCTCGCCCGCGAGCTGCTCTCCGGAGAGGTGCGTGAGGGCGACACCGTCCGGGTCGACCTGGACCCGGCGGCCGCCGGCGGGACCGGTTCGCTGGTCGTCGGGAAGGCCCAGGAGCCGGTCACGATCGCGAACTGATCCCGGCCTCCGGCCGTGGGCCGGGGCGGCCGGCGTCATCGTCGCCGGCCATGGAGCGCATCACGCCCGCCGCCGTACCGACGGCGCAGACCTGGCTGGACGAGTACCGCGAGCGCATCGAGGCGGTCCGGGCCCGGGCCGAGGACGCCCGGGCCCGGGTGCTGTCGGTGACCGCGACCGCGCAGACCCGCGACGGCGCGGTCGCGGTCACCGTCGACGGCTCCGGGGCGCTCACCGACCTGCGCTTCGGTGTCCGGTCCGACGACCTGCCCCGGCCGCGGCTGGCCGAGACGGTCCTGCGGCTGTCCCGCGAGGCCGCCGCCGACGCGCGGAAGCAGGTCACGGCGATCATGGAGCCACTGACCGCGGAGACCGGGCGGTGACCGCGGCGGGTGACGGGTTCCGGGTCGAGCCCGGCCGGCTCGACGGGGTGGCGGACCGGATCACCGGTGCCGTCGCCGCCGTCGAACGGGCGCGTCCGTCCGGAGAGCAGCTCTCCGGCGACGCCTTCGGGCTCGTCGGCGGGTTCTTCGCCGGCGCCGCGATCTCCGCGATGGGCACCGGTGCCGGCGCCGTCGACGGTCTGTGCCGGTGCCTGCACGAGGCGGCCGACGAACTCCGCGCCGCGGTGCGCAGCTACGAGAACATCGATCTCGACGCGGCACGGTCGTTCCTCGCGGTCGAGGTGCCGGAGTACTCCGCCGAGGTCGGCGGCGCCGGCCCGGGCGCCGGGCGATGACGGCACCCGCGCCCGCATCGGATCCGGCCGCCCCGGCGGACGAAGCGGGCGGAGCGAACGAAGCGAACCGAGCGGACGAGCGGACCGACGCGCTCGTCGAGGGCAGCGGGATCGTCTCGTCGTACTACGACCTGGGCGAGGCACTCGACGAGCAGGACGGCGCCGGGGTGGCCTGGGCCGCGGCCGCCGCGGGCCTGGAGACCCTGGGGTTCGTCGCCGACCCGTTCGGATCGCTGACCTCCGCCGTCGCCGGCTGGGCGATCGAGCACCTGTGGTTCCTGCGCGAGCCGCTCGACGCCCTCGCCGGTGATCCGGCCGGGATCGCGGCCACCGCGCGGAGCTGGCAGGCGCTCTCGCAGGTGCTGACCGCCGGGGCAGACGACCTGCGCGCGGCCGGGACCGACGCGAACGGCGCCTGGCACGGCACCGCCGCCGACGGGTTCGCGGCCACGGCGGGCGAGGCCGCGGCCGCCACCGAGCGGATCGCCGGGCAGTCGATGCTGATCGCGGAGCTCGTGCTGCGGACCGGTGCGACGGTCGGCGCCGAGCGGGCGATCATCCGGAACGCCGTGGCCGACTTCCTGGCCTCGCTGGTGTCCGCAGGTGTGCTGTCGCTGATCACCGGTGGGGCCGCCACCCCGCTCACCGTGACCAACGCCCTGCTCGACGCCGTGGCGCTCGGTCACCGGCTGGGCGACCGGGTGGCGACGCTGATCGAGACGCTGCGGCGGGCGGCGGAGATTGCGGGCGACGCGGAGCGGGCCCTGCGGGCCACGCTCCCCCAGCTGGAGCGGCGGATCGAGCACGGCAAGCAGGAGGCGGCGGCCCATGCGGCCACCGTCCGGGGCGGTGCGGAACCGGCCGCGTGAGCGGGTCGCCCACCCGACGTCCCCCGGACAGGGGCACGTCGAGGTCGTGGCGTTACCACGTCGCGACCCCGATCGGTACTACGCTCCGCGGCATGTCGGTCTGGTTCGTCATCGCCCTCGTCGCGGTCGTCGTCGGCGTCGGTCTGCTGGTCTACGACCGGTTCCGCGGGGGCGCGACCCGCGACCGGAAGCGCTGGGCCTCGATGCGGGAGTGGGAGTACCTCGACTCCGATCCCGTCCTGCCCAGCCGCTGGCGCTACGGGACGATCCACCAGGGCGGACCCGGCGTGGCCCGGAGTCTGGTCACCGGCGACGTGCCGACCCCGGACGGCCCGCGCAAGGCCTACGCGTTCGACCACGAGCAGGCGGGCCGGGTCAGCTCGGTGCTCTGCGCCGTGCAGGTGCAGGAGTCGCTGCCGGCCGCCGTCGAGCTGCGGTTGCCGTCCGCGCCGCTGCCCGACGACGCGGGCCTGGACCTGCTGGAGCCGGTCGGTGAGCGCTACGCCTTCGTCAGCGATGCCGAGGCCGTGCGCCCGCTGCTCACCTCCCGCCTGGCCGACGCGAGCGACGCGGTCGGCGAGGACGTCGAGCTGCTCTGGGCCGAGGACGCCTGGGTGCTCGCCGCGGCACCGGTCGGGATCTCCTCCGACCGGATGCAGGACCTGCTCGCGGATCTGGCGGAGGTGGCCACCGCACTCGAGGAGGGCCTGCACGCCAAGCGCCCCACGGTCGAGTCCTGATCAGGTCGTATTCACGTTCCGTAGATCGACAGACACGGCAAGTGACCACCCGAATGCGTTAGCCCACTCGGGCCTCGGTACCCTTTTCGAGTGACCTTGGCTCTCATCACCGGCGGTGGCTCCGGGATCGGCGCGGTGCTCGCCGACCGGCTCGCCTCCCGCGGACACGATCTGCTCCTCGTCACCCGTGATGCCGGCCGGATGCACGGGACGGCCCGGGCGCTCGCCGCCCGGCACGGCGTCCGGGCCGACGTCCTGGTGGCCGACCTCGCGACCCGGCACGGGCTGTTCCGCCTGGAGGCGCTGCTCTCCGGGCCGGAGGCGCTCGCCGTGGACGTGCTCGTGCACGACGCCGTCTCGGAGGTCGCCGGGACCCCGGGCGTCCTGCTGACCGTCGGCCAGCAGCAGTCCCGGATCGACCTGGGCGTGACGGCGACGATGCGCCTGACCCACGCCGCGCTGCCCGGGATGCTGCGCCGCGGAACCGGTGCGGTCGTCACAGTGGGGACGCCGGCGCTGCCGGCCGAGGAGCCGTCGACGTCCTGGGCGGTCGCCTTCACGTCGGCACTGGCGTCCACGCTGGGCGGCACCGGTGTGCGGGCCGTCGCGGTCCGGCCCGACGGGCGACCGGGATGGACCGGACGCGACGGTGAGGTCGTCCTCGCCGATCTCGACGCGGGCCGCACGGTGAGCGTGCCCGGTGACCGGAACGTGCTGCGTGAGCTCCCCCGCCGGGTGGCCGCGGCCGGCGCCCGGGCAGCCCGCCGGGGTGCCGATCTGCTGTCCGACGTCACCCACCAGCCACCGGCCGGGCCCCCGGCGGCTGCGGCCGCGGTCCCCGCCGTGGCCGTGGACGTGGCCGGGCGCCGCCCGGTTCCCGCGCCGGGGTGCGGGCGCACCCCGGAGGAGATCCTCGCGAGCGGCACTCCGGGGCCGGTCCGCGCGCCGTCCCGGCTGCCCGACCTGCCGGCCCGTCCGGACAGCGGGCGCACGACGGTCGCCGCGCCGGCCTGCGGCCGGTCGGCCCACTACGTCACCGGATCGCTGCGGACCGCCGAGCAGCGGGCCCGGGCGGCGGCGGCCGCCCGCGACCGTGCCCGCCACCGCGGCACCGGCACGCACGCGGTCGCGGGGGCCACCGCCGGCCACTGACCGCCGGGGATGATCGACCCATGACGACGACCGGTACCCCGCCGCTGCCGAAGGCCGAGCTGCACCTGCACATCGAGGGCACCCTGGAGCCGGAGACGGTCTTCGAGCTGGCCCGCAGGCACGACGTCGCGTTGCCGTACGAGTCCGTCGAGGACCTGCGGGCCGCCTACGACTTCACCGACCTGCAGTCCTTCCTGAACGTCTACTACGCCAACATGGTCGTCCTGCGCACCCGGGACGACTTCGCCGAGCTCGCGTCGGCGTACCTGCGCCGCTGCCCGGAGCAGGGCGTGCGGCACGTCGAGATGTTCTTCGACCCGCAGGCGCACACGAGCCGTGGCGTCCCGATCGAGCACGTGATCGGCGGGCTCGCCGACGCGATCGACGCCCACACGGACAGCGTCTCCGCCGGGCTCATCCTCTGCTTCCTGCGCGACCAGCCCGCGGCGGACGCCGAGGCCACGCTCCGCGCCGCGGAACCCCACCTGGACCGGATCGTCGGGGTCGGGCTGGACTCCGCCGAGGTCGGGCACCCGCCGTCGAAGTTCACGACGGTGTTCGACCGCGCTCGCGAGCTCGGCCTCAAGCCGGTCGCGCACGCCGGCGAGGAGGGCCCCGCCGAGTACGTGCGGGAGGCGCTGGACGAGCTCGGTGTGCTCCGCGTCGACCACGGCATCCGCGCGATCGAGGACGACGACCTGGTCGCCCGGCTGCGCCGCGACCGCACACCGCTGACCGTCTGCCCGTTGTCGAACGTCCGCCTCGGCTGCGTCCCCGGGATCGGCCTGCACCCGCTGCCGGAGATGCTCGCCGCGGAGCTGAACGTCTCGGTGCACTCCGACGACCCCGCCTACTTCGGCGGCTACGTGGACACCAACTACACCGCTGTGCGGGACGGTCTGGACCTCACGCCGGACCAGCTGCGCACACTGGCCGAGAACTCGTTCGAGTCCGCGTTCATCGACGTCGCCGCCCGCGACTCCTTCATCGAGGAGGTCCGGGCCTGGGACGGCGGCCGGCCGGGCTGAGGCCGGTCAGGCCGTGGCGGCCAGCCGGACCGGGCGCAGCGGCTCCAGCGGGCGTCCGGCCCCGGTCCGGCCGCGCACGGCGCGGAACGGTGCGAGCCGGAACCGCCGGGTGCGTAGCTGGTACTCGGCGGTGTTCGCCGGCCACATGACGACGTTGAAGCCCTCGTCGTTCTGGTAGTAGCTCGAGCAGCCACCGGTCTCGTACACGGTGCGGGCCGAGCGCCTGCGGACCTGGCGGGTCCAGCGCTCCTCGACCTCGGGCCGCACGTCGAGCGCGCGGATCCCCTTCTCGGCCATCCGGCAGACGGCGTCGGCGACGTAGCGGGCCTGGGCCTCGGAGAACAGCAGCGTCGAGCTGGCGCCGCTGGTCGCGTTCGGCCCCTGCATGAGGAACAGGTTCGGGAAGCCCGGGTAGCTCATCCCCAGGTACGCCCGCGGGTAGGCGCCCCAGTGGTCGTGCAGCGAGCGGCCGCCCGCGTCGTGGAGGCGGTGGGCGATCGGCGCGGTCGCGCCGACCTCGAACCCGGTCGTGAGCACGATCGCGTCGACCTCGGCCCGGGTGCCGTCCCCGGCGACGACGGTGCGGCCGTCCACGTGGGAGAGCCCGCCGGTGTGCAGCGTGCTGTTCGGTGCGCTCATCGCGGGCAGGTAGGTGTTGGACACCAGCGGCCGCTTGCACGCGTAGGTGAAGTCCGGGGTCAGCCGGGAGCGCAGCTCCGGGTCGGGCACGTGGGTGGCGAGATGCCGGCGGCCGACCCGGGTCAGCGTCTCGCGCAGCAGCCGGGAGCGGCGGGTGGCGGCGAGCACCTCGGCCCCGGCGTAGATCACGTCGAACTGCATCCGGCAGAGCACCGGACTGGCCGCGAACACCCGTCGAACCCGTTCGCCGACCGGTCGCTCCGGCTTCGGCATGACCCACGCCGGGGTGCGCTGCAGGACGTGCAGCTCCGAGACCTGCGGTTGCAGCTCCGGGACGAGCTGGATCGCCGTCGCCCCGGTCCCGACGACCGCGACCCGCTTACCGGCCAGGTCGGCCGTGTGGTCCCAGCGCGCCGAGTGGAACACCGGGCCGGGGAACCGGTCGAGCCCCGGGACGTCGGGCAGCTTCGGATCGGCGACCAGCCCGGCCGCGCTGACGAGGACGTCGGCGGTGAGGGTGCCGAGCGGCGTCTCGATCCGCCAGCGCGACCCGGCGTCGTCCCACCGGGCGGAGTGCACGTCGGCGCCGAACCGGACGTGCTCGAGCAGGCCGGTGGAGCGGGCGAGCCTGCGGGCGTAGTCCTGCACCTCGTGCCCGGGCGCGTACAGGTCGGACCAGTCCGGGTTGGTCATGGCGCGGAGCTGGTAGAGCGGCGACGGTGTGTCGACGCCGACGCCCGGGTAGGTGTTGTCGCGCCAGACCCCGCCGACGTCGTCCGCCCGTTCCAGCAGCACGAAATCGTGCACACCGCGACGCAGTAGCGCCAGGCCCACGGCGAGACCGGTGAAACCCGCACCCACGACGGCCACGCGCGAGTGCCGGGCGGACGGTCCGGTGGGGAGCTCGTCGGCGTCGTGGGTGGGGCCGGCCGGTCGCTGGATCGACAGCGCCTCGGACGTCATGTCCTCGACGGTAAAGGGTGTGTAACGGACGGGCACGCGAGAGCGGCGTGTCTCACGGACTACGCTCGCCGGGTGCCCTCCGTCATGATCACGGGCGCGTCGTCGGGGATCGGGGCCGCGTTCGCCGACCGGCTCGCCGCCGACGGCCGCGACCTGGTGCTCGTGGCGCGCGACACCGACCGCCTGCAGGCCGCCGCGCACCGGCTCCGCGACCTCGGCGTCGCGGTCGAGGTGCTGCCCGCCGACCTGGCCGATGCCGGGGAGCGCGCACGCGTGATCCGCCGGCTGGCGGATCCGGATCTCGCCCCGGTCGACCTGTTGGTCAACAACGCCGGTCTCACGCTCGGGGCGTCGTTCCTGGACAACGAGCCGGCCGAGCTGGCCCGGCAGCTGCAGGTCAACGTGGCGAGCGTGCTGGAGCTGACCCGGGCGGCGCTGCCCGGGATGGTCGACCGCGGCAGCGGGGCGGTGGTGAACGTGGCCAGCGTGGCCGGCTTCCTGGCCGGGCGCGGGTCCACCTACCCCGCCGACAAGGCGTGGGTCATCTCCTTCACCGAGGGTGTCGCGGCATCGTTGCAGGGCACGGGGGTGCGTGCGATGGCACTGTGCCCCGGATACGTACGAACGGAATTCCACGAGCGGGCCGGGATCGACATCGGCGCACGGCGCGGCCCGCTCTGGCTGGAGGCCTCGCAGGTGGTCGACGAGGCGCTGGCGGATCTGGACCGGGGACGGGTGGTGTCGGTGCCCTCGAGGCAGTACAAGGCGATCGTCGGACTGGTCGGGGTGATCCCCCGCGGTGTCCTGCGGCGGATCACGGCGGCCTTCGACCGGGACCGCACATGACGGCCCACGCCGACCGGGCCCGGCTCGCCGCCCTGGTCCGGGAGCTCGCCGTGGTCCACGAGAAGGTGACGCTGTCCTCGGGCGCGGAGGCCGACTACTACGTCGACCTGCGCCGGGTCACGCTGCACCACGAGGCGTCGCCGCTGATCGGACGGCTGTTGCGCGAGCTCACCACGGACTGGGCGTACCGGTCCGTGGGCGGGTTGACGCTCGGTGCCGACCCGGTCGCCACCGCGGTGCTGCACGCGGCCGTGCACGAGCCCGGCGCCGACCCGGTCGACGCGTTCGTGGTGCGCAAGGAGACCAAGCAGCACGGCATGCAGCGGCTCGTCGAGGGCCCGGACATCGCCGGGCGGGCGGTGCTCGTCGTCGAGGACACCTCCACCACCGGCGGCTCGGCGCTGACCGCGGTGCGGTCGGTGCGCGCGACCGGGGCGGACGTCGTCGGCGTGTGCACGGTCGTCGACCGGGACACCGGCGCGCGGCAGGCCATCGAGGCCGAGGGAGTGCCCTACCGGGCGCTGCTGGGGCTGGCCGACCTCCAGCTGGGATGACCGACCCGGGGCCCAGCGAGTGGTCGGTTCCGGGGCAGGTCGGTGTCGGCCCCTGGGACGGGCAGTGGCCCGCCGGTGACCGCTGGGATCCGGAGCTCCTGGAACACGGCGACCGGCGCAACGTCGTCGACGCCTACCGCTACTGGCGGCGGGAGGCCGTCGCGCAGGACCTGGCGCGCCGGGCGCACCCGTTCCACGTCGCGATCGAGAACCTCGGGCACGACCACAACATCGGCACCGTCGTGCGGACCGCGAACGCCTTCGGCGCCGCCGGCGTGCACATCGTGGGACGGCGGCGGTGGAACCGCCGCGGCGCGATGGTCACCGACCGCTACCTGTCGCTGCACCACCAGCCCGGCCCGGCGGAGCTCGTGGCCTTCGCCCGCGACCACGGGCTCGCCCTGGTCGCGGTGGACAACCTGCCCGGCGCCGTCCGGCTGGAGGAGACGACCCTGCCGCGCAGCTGCATGCTGCTCTTCGGCGCCGAGGGGCCCGGGCTGTCGCCGGAGATCACCGAGGCCGCGGATCTCGCCGTCTCGATCGCCCAGTTCGGTTCCACCCGGTCGGTCAACGCCGGGGTGGCCGCCGGGATCGTCATGCACGCCTGGATCCGCGACCACGCGAACCTGGCCGACGCCTGGTGACACCGGCGCGGCAGCACCGACCGGCACGCAGCGGGTCGGATCAGCCCAGTGCCGGCAGTGCGCCGGGCAGCAGCACCGACACCAGCGCGATCCCGGCGCCGAGCAGGGCGCCGACCAGCAGGGCGATCAGCGCGGCCCAGAGGATCTGGGTGGTCGCCGAACCGGACCGCACCGCCACCGGAGCGGGCGGGGCCGGGCGGCGCTGCTGCGGCGGCATCGGGCGGGGCGCCGGCGGCGGGACCCGGCCCGGTACCCGTGGCGGGGCGGGGTGCGCGCCGGACGGCCGTGGCGGCGGCATCGGACGACCGCGCGCCTGCGCCTGCAGGGCCTCGCCGACCCGGCGGGCGGCGTCGTCGCGGAAGGGGTCGTTCGGGTTCGGCGTGGCGGTCATCGTGGGTCCCCCTGGCGGCGGGTGGCGGAGGCACCGGCCCGCTCCTCCATGATCCGGGCGACCGCGTCGAGCGCACGGCTGGCGGTGGACTTCACCGTGCCCCGGCTCATCCCGGCGGCCTCGGAGATCTCCGACTCGGTCAGCCCGCCGTAGTACCGCAGCACGAGCACCTCGCGCTGGCGCGGCGGGAGGAACGAGAGCGCGTCGACGACCGACTGGTGCTCGGCCGACAGCATCGCCAGCGACTCCGCGGAGCGGGCGTTGGCCGAGTGCGGCGGGACGTACTCCCGGGCGGTACGACGGCGGCGCAGCACCGAGCGGGAGCCGTTCACCACCGCCGCCCGCAGGTACGCCACGGCGGCGGTCTCGTCCCGCAGCCCGGTCCAGTGCCGGTGCAGGCCGGTGAAGGCCTCCTGCACGACGTCCTCGGCCGTCGCCGGGATGTCGACGAGCAGCATCGCCAGCCGCATCAGCCGCAGCCGGTGGTCGCGGTAGAGGTCGGCCAGGGTGAGCGGCTGCTCGCCCGGCCCGTCGGGAACGGGCTCCGGTGGGAACGGGCTCGGCTGCGGACCCGTACCGTCCGGCGCCGGTCGGCTGTCGATTGCGCGCAACCGGCCCAGCGTCCGGTCGACGGCGTTCTCCGCCCGCTCCTCCTCCACGGGCCCCAGGGTAGTCACCACCCCCGACGGTCCTCACAGGCTTATCGGTTACGCCGGACGGAGCGGGTGACCAGACCCATTGGCGGGATGACTGCCACCGCACACCGGGTACGTGATACTCACCCCGGAGAAGAGCGCTGCGGGCAGCAGCGACCGCTGATGACGAGGAGGCCGGCCGTGCCGATCGCCACGCCCGAGATCTACAACGAGATGCTGGACCGCGCCAAGAACGGCGAGTTCGCCTACCCGGCGATCAACGTGACCAGTACCGAGACGCTCAACGCCGCGCTGCGCGGGTTCGCCGAGGCGGGTTCGGACGGCATCGTCCAGATCTCCACCGGCGGTGCCGAGTTCCTGTCCGGTACCCGGGTCAAGGACATGGTCACCGGGTCGGTGGGCCTGGCCGAGTTCGCGCACGTCGTCGCGGACAAGTACCCGGTGAACGTCGCGCTGCACACCGACCACTGCCCCAAGGACAAGCTCGACAGCTTCGTCCGTCCGCTGATCGCGATCTCGCAGGAGCGGGTGGACAAGGGGCAGAACCCGCTGTTCCAGTCGCACATGTGGGACGGCTCGGCGACCGAGCTGGAGGAGAACCTCCGGATCGCCGCCGAGCTGCTCGACGAGGCCGTCAAGGCCAAGATCGTTCTCGAGGTCGAGATCGGCGTCGTCGGCGGCGAGGAGGACGGTGTCGCCAACGACATCAACGAGAAGCTCTACACCGCCCCCGGCGACTACGAGCGCACCGTCGAGATGCTCGGGGCCGGCGAGAAGGGCCGCTACCTGCTGGCCGCGACGTTCGGCAACGTGCACGGCGTCTACAAGCCGGGCAACGTCAAGCTCCGCCCGGAGATCCTCAAGCAGGGCCAGGAGGTGGCCCGCCAGAAGCTCGGCGCGGGTGCCGCGGACAAGCCGTTCGACCTGGTCTTCCACGGCGGGTCCGGCTCGCTGCTCGAGGAGATCCACGAGGCGCTGGGCTACGGCGTGGTGAAGATGAACGTCGACACCGACACCCAGTACGCCTTCACGCGCCCGATCGTGGCGCACATGTTCGAGAACTACGACGGCGTCCTGAAGATCGACGGCGAGGTCGGCAACAAGAAGGTCTACGACCCGCGCTCGTACCTGAAGAAGGCCGAGGTCGCGATGAGCGAGCGGGTCGTCGAGGCCTGCGAGGCGCTGAAGTCGGCGGGCAAGGCGCTGTAGCGCACGTGGGGTGGTCGTCGCGGCCCGGACCGGACCGCGATGACCGCCCGCGAGCCCGAAGGGCCAAGATGGCGGCATGAGTCTGCACGGCAACCTGCTCGAACCGGAAGCCACGCGCCTGCCCGTCGACCCGGCCGCGGCCGAGCTGGACGGCGGCGCCGACCCGACCGACGTGGCTGCGGGCAGCCCGTCCTCGTCGATCGCGTGGGCGGTGCTGGCCGAGCGTGCGCTGGCGGCCGGCGAGACCGTCGCCGGGTACGCCTACGCCCGCACCGGGTACCACCGCGGTCTCGACCAGCTCCGCCGCAACGGCTGGAAGGGCTTCGGCCCGGTGCCGTGGTCGCACGAACCGAACCGGGGCTTCCTGCGCTCCTGCGGCGCCCTGCTGCAGGCCGCCCAGGGCGTCGGCGAGGCCGCCGAGGTCGAGCGCCTGCGCACGTTGATCTCGGACTCCGACCCGGCCGCGCTCGCCGCCCTCGGTATCGACTGACGCCGGTGCGGACCGTGCGGCCGGGCGTGCGGAGCTCCGGTGAGCGAGTTCGCGCCCGCGTGCGGGCCGGGGCCCGGCGGATGCGGGCGTCCTGGCTGCCGATCCTGCAGTGCGCGTTCGCGGCCGGGCTCGCGCTCTACGTCGCCGCCGACCTGTTCGGGCACCCCCGGCCGTTCTTCGCCCCGATCGCCGCGGTGATCAGCCTCGGCCTCTCGCTGAACTCCCGCCTGCGCCGCGCCGCGGAGCTCGTGGTCGGGGTCAGCCTCGGCGTGCTCGTCGGTGACCTGATCATCGCCGAGATCGGCAGCGGCGTCTGGCAGCTGATCCTGGTCGTCGCGCTGGCGATGAGCCTCGCGACGTTCTTCGACGCGGGCACCCTGATCGTGTCGCAGGCCGCCGCGTCCGCGGTGCTGGTGACGACGCTGCTGCCGCCGGGCGACAGCGGGGGCATCGACCGCTGCGTCGACGCGCTCATCGGCGGCGCGGCCGGCATCCTGGTCGCCGCGGTGATCCCGGTGCACCCGGTCCGGATCGTCCGCCGGGAGTCCCGGCGGGTGCTCGACGACCTGGTCACGGTGCTCACCGAGATCGCGTCCGCGCTGCGCGAGGGCGATCCGCGGTCCTGCTCCCGGGCGTTGCGGCGGGCCCGCGACACCCAGGCCGCGATCGACGGGCTGCGTACCGCCGTCGGGTCCGCGGGTGAGGTCGCGGTGGTGTCCCCGCTGCACCGGCCGCGCCGCGCGGTCCTGCGCCGCTACCGCGAGCTCGCCGACCGCACCGACTACGCCCACCGCAACACCCGGGTGCTGGCCCGCCGCGCACTCGCCGCCGTGGAGGACGGCGAGCGTGTCCCGCCCGAGCTCGCCGACGCGATCACCGAGCTCGCGGCGGCGGTCGGTGCGCTGATCCGCGAGCTCACCCACGACGGCGACCGCGCACACGCCCGCCCGGCGATCCTCGACGCGGTACACCGCGCGTCGGTTCCGGTCGACCTGCCACCGGCGCCCACCTGGGAGGACCCGGTGCCGGCCCGGTCGGTGCCGGTGCTGATCGCCCAGGTGCGCTCGATCGCCGTCGACCTCCTGCAGGCGACCGGAATGACCCGTACCGAGGCGTTGCGCGCACTGCGCGACGAACTGGGTGAATCCGACACGGCCTGATCCGGGTGAAGGGCTTCCGTAACGGCCCGGTCACGGAGCAGAATCGGGCGCGGTTCGGCGCCGGGACGGACCCGCCCCCGCACGGTGTGGTGCGGCCGCCGCAAGCCTCTCGCGATATCGAGGCTCGTTCCGCAAGCTTCTCCCGGTACGGATGCTCTCGATCGGGGTCGCACGTGCAGCTGTTCATCCGCTACGTCCTGGCTCCGCTCGTCCGGCTGCTCTGGCGCCCGCGCGTGCACGGCGCCGGCCGCATCCCGGTCGACGGCCCGGTGATCCTGGCCGCCAACCACCGGGCGGCCGTCGACACCGTGTTCATCCCGCTGATCGCCCCGCGCCGCGTCGCCTTCCTGGGCAAGGCCGAGTACTTCACGGCCGTGGCCTGCGCGGACGGCTGACGGCCACGTTCCTGCGCGCGCTCGGCTACGTCCCGGTCGACCGCGGCAACGTCCGCGCCGGGCTCGCCGCGCTCGCGGCGGGGCGCCGGGTGCTCGAGGCCGGAGGCGCGTTCGGGATCTACCCGGAGGGCACCCGCTCGCTGGACGGCAGGCTGCACCGCGGGCACACCGGGGTGGCCAGCCTGGCGCTGTCCACCGGCGCCGTCGTGATCCCGGTGGGCTTGCGCGGTACCGAACGGGTGCAGCCGGTCGGACGGCTGCTGCCCCGCCTGGCCCGGGTGGAGATCCGGTTCGGCACGCCGCTGGAGTTCAGCCGCTACGAGGGGCTGGAGGGCGCGCCCGCGATCCGGCGCGCCGTCACCGACGAGATCATGGACGCCATCGCCGACCTCTCCGGGCAGATCTACGTGGACTCCTACCACCGGCGCCCGGACGAGGGGCGCGACGCCGCCTGAGCCCGGTGGCCGGTCAGCCCGGGAGGACCGGGTGCCAGGGCTCGGTGTGCTTGTACCAGGCCCAGCGCCGGATCTCGCGGGGGTAGGGCTCGCCGTCGCGGACGGGGGTCGCACCCGTCGTCCCGATCTGGATCGCCCGTCCCTGCGCAGCCCGCACCCCCGAACCGCCGCGGACCCGGACCCCGTCCGGCCCGGCGTCGACGACCAGCTTCGGGACCTGGCCGTGGAACACCCGGGTCGCATCGCAGTAGGCCTCACCGTGCAGGTCGGGGATCTCCCCGCGGCCGACCAGGACGCCGCCGGAGTCGTCGCGCAACAGCGGCTCCGGGCGGGCCGAGCCGCTCCGTGCGAGCGTGACCGCGGCGGCGAACGACCGTGGCAGCCCCCAGTTCGCGGCCGCGCGCGACCGGCGGGACACCGGGAGGTAGGCGACCTCGGTGCCCAACGCGTCCTTGCGCAGCAGACGGACCAGCACCGCGGCCAGGTCGGCGTCGTCGCCGTGCACGATCAGCCGCCCCGCGGTGCCGAGCAGCGGATCGACGACGTCCTTGCCCGGTCGCGGCCCGGCGGTGACCGAGCGCACCGCCGGGTCGGCCAGCAGAGGCGCAGGTGGCCGTTCCCGGCGGGCACCCGGACGGATACCGTGGAGCCGGAGCCGGTGACGTTCCTGCGGCACGCAGATGAGCAGCACCGCTTCGGGATCGGTCGAAACCACTGATCGAGTACCCTCCTCGCCGCGGTATCCGGAAACCACGCCCGGAACCGCGGCCGTGACGAGCGTGTTGAACTGGAGTCTCTTACATGCCCGCAATCGTGTTGATCGGCGCCCAGTGGGGCGACGAGGGCAAGGGCAAGGCGACGGACCTGCTGAGCGGCGAGTTCGGCTGGGTCGTCCGCTACCAGGGCGGCAACAACGCCGGGCACACCGTCGTCACCCCGGACGGCCGTGACTTCGCGCTCAAGCTCATCCCGTCCGGCATCCTCTCGCCGGGCGTCAAGAACGTGATCGGCAACGGGGTGGTCGTCAACCCCGAGGCGCTGATCGAGGAGAAGGCCGGGCTGGAGAAGCGCGGCGTCGACACCTCCGGCCTGCTGATCTCGGCCGACTCGCACCTGATCATGCCGTACCACGTGGAGATCGACCGGGTCACCGAGCGCTACCTCGGCAAGGCGAAGATCGGTACCACCGGCCGCGGCATCGGCCCGGCCTACCAGGACAAGGTGGCTCGGGTCGGCGTCCGTGCCGCCGACCTGCTTGACGAGAAGATCCTGCACCAGAAGGTGGAGGCGGCCCTCGAGCTGAAGAACCAGATCCTGGTCAAGGTCTACAACCGGCGCGCGCTGGACTTCCAGGAGGTCGTGGACACCGTCCTGGAGCAGTCGAAGGTGTTCGCCGACAAGATCGTCGACACCCGGCTGCTGCTGAACCAGGCCCTGGAGCGCGGCGAGACGCTGCTGCTCGAGGGCTCGCAGGGCACCCTGCTCGACGTCGACCACGGCACCTACCCGTTCGTCACGTCCTCGAACCCGACCGCGGGCGGCGCCTCCGTCGGGTCCGGTATCGGCCCGAACAGGATCGACCGCGTGATCGGCATCCTCAAGGCCTACACCACGCGCGTGGGCTCGGGTCCGTTCCCGACCGAGCTCCTGGACGAGATGGGCGAGTGGCTGCGCAAGACCGGCGGCGAGGTCGGCGTCAACACCGGCCGGGCCCGGCGCTGTGGCTGGTTCGACGCCGTCATCGGCCGCTACGCCGCCCGCGTCAACGGCATCACCGATTTCTTCCTGACCAAGCTGGACGTGCTGTCCGGCCTCGAGTCCGTGCCGATCTGCGTCGGCTACGAGGTCGACGGTCACCGGGTCGACGAGATGCCGATGACCCAGACCGGCTTCCACCACGCCGTGCCGGTGTACGAGGAGATGCCCGGCTGGTTCGAGGACATCTCCGGCGCCCGGGCCTGGACGGACCTGCCGAGCGCCGCGCAGGCCTACGTGGAGCGGATCGAGGAGCTCACCGGGGCACCGGTCACCGCGATCGGCGTCGGCCCCGGCCGGGACCAGACGATCACCCGCTGATCATCGGCGGGCCTCGGCGGCCTCCCGTGCGGCCGGCTCGGCCCGTACCGGGGTGACCATGACGGCGATCAGCGGCGCGAGTGCGGCGGCGGCGAATCCGGCGCCGTACCCGGCCGTTCCGACCAGCGCACCGAGCGCCACCGGGACGGCCGAGGCGATCGCGTTCTGGCCGGTGTTCTGGATCCCGAGCGCCCGCCCGGACCAGGCCCGGCCGGCGAGTTCGGCGGTGCTGGTGAAGGCCAGCCCGTTGTCCGCGACGGTGACGACCGTGCCGACCGCCAGCATCGTCACCGCCAGCCACCCGGCAACCGCATCGCCGAGCCCGAACAGCAGCAGCACGACGGCAGCGGCCACCGCGATCTGACGCATCGGCCGCAGCCGGGAGCCGACCCGGTCCGACCACCAGCCGGACCCGATCCGGCCTGCCGCGCCCGCGACCTGTCCGGCCGCGACGAACGCACCTGCCGCCGCCACGCCCCACCCCTGCTCGCGCACCAGGTACTCGGTGCCGAACGAGGCCACCGCGAACTGCGGGACGACCAGCAGGGCGGACGCGCCGTGCACCCGCCACAGCACCGGCGTGCGGTACGGCGAGCGCTCCGGCGCCGCTCCGGCCGCCCGCGGGACCCGCGGCGGGTCCGGGGCCAGAGCCAGCACGAGGACGGCCGAGACCAGGCACAGGCCGGCCGGCAGCAGCAGCGCCGTCCACGGACCCACCGCCGCGCCCAGCGACGGCAGGGTGAGCCCGGCCAGCGCGACGCCGAGCGGCTGTGCGGTCTGCCGGATCCCCATCGCGGTGCCGCGCTCGTGGGCGCCGAACCAGCCCATCACCATCCGGCCGCTGGCCGCGAACACCGACGCCGCCCCGGCACCGCCGAGCACCAGCAGCGCCATGACGGCCTGCCCCGGCAGCAGCGCCGTCCCGGCGACGGCGACGGCACACACGGTCAGTCCGGCGGCGATCACCAGTCGTTCCCCGGTGCGGTCGGCCACGGCGCCCCAGGCGATCAGGGTGAGCAGCAGCCCGGCGGTCGGGGCGCCGACGTAGGCGCCGGCCCCGGCGAGCGAGAGGCCGCCCGCGTCACGCAGCAGCGGGACGAGGAACGGCATCCCGTAGACGAACGAGCAGGCCGCCGTCTGGGCGAGCACACCGACTCCCAGGACCACCCAGCGGCGGCGGTTCCGGACGACGTCGGAGGTGGTGGGACGGGTCAGGACGCGCACTCCCCGGTGTCGACCGGTGTCGAGCCGGAGCCGACGGCGACGTTGAGCGCGTGCGCGACCTGCTCGGCGGTCAGCACGAAACCGGTCTCGGAGTCGTCCAGCGCGGCCCCGAACACCACGCCGACCACCCGGCCGTCCGGGGTGATCATCGGGCCGCCGGAGTTACCGGAGCGCACCACGGCGCGGACCGTGTAGACGTCGCGGACCACGCTGCCCTGCTCGTAGATGTCCGGGCCACGCAGCCGGATCCGTTCGCGCACCTTGCCCGGCGTCACCGTGTACGGGCCGTCCAGCGGGTAACCGACGATGATCACGTCGTCGCCGACACGGGCCGGGTCCGGGGTGAACCGCAGCGGCTCCTCCTCCAGCTCCGGGACGTCCAGCACGGCGACGTCGACCTGGGGGTCGTAGTGGATGACCTCGGCGTCGAGCCGGCGGGTGCGGCCGCTCGCCGTCGTCACCTCGACGGTCGTGCTGGAGGTCCCGGCGACGACGTGCGCGTTGGTCATGACCCGTTGCGGCGCGACGACGAACGCGGTGCCCTCGAGCGCCCGGCGGCAGGACGGCGCCCGCCCGCGGACCTTGAGCACCCGGTCCCGGACCTCGGTGACCACCGGGTCCTGCGCCAGGTTCGAGTCCGGCGGGCCGACCGCGGCGACCGGGGTGCGGGAGAACGGGCTGACGACGTTGGGGAAGCCGGAGTCGTCGAGGATCTGCCGGAGCTCGGCGGGGAGCTCGCGGGCGGCGTCCGGCATCACGCCGTCGACCGCGGCCAACACCTGGGAGTCGCGCAGACCGCTGGTCAGGGTCGCGAAGCTGGTCGAGGCCAGCGGCAGCGCGATGAGCCAGGCGGCGACGACCACCGCGACCGCCTGGACACCGGCCCCGAGCGTGGAGTCGACCTTGAGCGTGCCCTCGCGGCGGATCCGGTCCCGGATGAACCGTCCGAGGTAGACCCCGGTGGCCTCGCCGAGCGCGACCAGCAGCACCACCGCGCCGATCCCGAGCAGCACCTTGGCCTGCTGCGACTCCACCTGGCCTGCCAGCAGCGGCGCGACCCGCAGGCCCAGCACCGCCCCGGTCAGCACACCGAGGAAGGACAGCAGCGCCACCGCCACCCCGTGCCGCCAGCCGGACGCCGCCGCCAGCAAAGCCAGGATGACGACCACCACGTCGACCCAGCTGATGCTCACCGGCCCACCTCGCCGGAGGACTCGACGGGGTCGGTCACGCGCTCTCCTCGAAGGTCGTCGCGGCAACGGGTGCCGAGATGTCGCCGGGCGGTGGCCCAGGCGGTGTCGAGCTCCTCGACCCGGGTGCCGTCCCAGGGGCGTTCCCAGCCGGAACGGTGCAGCAGGGCGGACAACAGGCTCCCGGTGAATCCCCAGATCACCAGTCCGGAGGTCCGGAAGGCGGGCCCGGTGTGCCCGCGTGGCCCGCGGACGGTGAACCGGTTCGCCGGGTCGGTCAGCACCGGGACCGGCACCCGGACCACCCGTGCGACCTCGGCCTGGTCGACCGCGCGGACCGGGACCGGGTCGGCCCAGTGCGCGAGCACCGGTGTCACGAGATACCCGGTCGGTGGGATGAACAGGTCCGGCAGCACGGCCAGCGGCACGACACCGGCCGGGTCCAGCCCGGTCTCCTCCTGCGCCTCGCGCAGCGCGGCGTGCACCGGCCCGGTGTCACCCGGGTCGAGGCGCCCACCGGGGAACGCGACCTGGCCGGCGTGCGAGCGCAGCGTCGACGCGCGTTCGGTGAGCAGTACATCCGGGCCGTGTCCGTCTCCGTGGTCGTCGCCGAACAGCATCAGCACGGCGGCGCGGCGGACACCCGGCCCGTGGCCGGCGGGGTCCCGGCGCGCCCCGAACCAGGCCGGGTCCAGGCCCTGTACGCCCTCGACCAGCGGCTTCAGCGAATCCGGGGCGGCATCCGGATCCGGGGCTGGGAACTCGACGGCGGTCACCGGAGCTTCTCCACCGCGGCGGCGACGTCGTCGGCCGAGCGGAACGGGATCGGCGGGTCGACCATGACGGGCGTGCCGTCGGCCCGCACGACGTAGCTGAACGGCAGCACCGGCGGCGTGTCCAGCGCGGCTCGCAGCGCGCCCTGCGGGTCGGTCAGTGCCGGCAGCGTGATCCCCAGGTCGGCGAGCAGGCGCAGCGCCGCGACCGGGTCGTCCTGCACGTCCACGGTCAGCACCGGCACCGCTCCCGCTCGGCCGGCGTACTCGGCCAGCGCGGGCAGCTCGTCGCGGCACGGTACGCACCACGACGCCCAGAAGTTGATCAGTACCGGCCGGCCGGCGACCGCGGCGCCGGCATCGACGTCACCGTCCGCGCCGAGGCAGGGCACGGTGATCCCGGCCAGCGGTCCGGCCGGGGGCGCACCGGTCGGGGCCGGGCAGGGCTGCAGGCCGGCGGCATCGCGGGCCGCTGCCAGTGCCACCGGGTCGGCGGCGGCGGGATCGGACTCCGGCCGGGCCGTCGCAGGCGGCGCGGCCGGGCCCGTGGGGGCCGGTGCGGAAGGCCACAGGGCCCACACCGCGAGCGCGACCAGCACCACGACGACGACCGTCGAGGCGATCTCGGAACGGGTGGCGCCCGTCCGGCTCACGCGCCGTCCCCGGTGATCCCTGCCATTTCCAGCAGGTGGTCCCGCTCCGGGCCCTTGACCAGCGCGGCCGCCTCACCGGGGTCGGTCGGGCCGAGCCCGTAGGCCGGGCAGTCGAAGGCCAGCGTGCAGGCGCCGCAGGCCGGCTTGCGGGAGTGGCACACGCGGCGGCCGTGGAAGATCACGTGGTGCGACACGATCGTCCAGTCGCGGCGCGGGACGAGCTCACCGATCGCGTGCTCGACCTTGACCGGGTCCTCCTCGGTCGTCCAGCCCCAGCGGCGCACCAGGCGCCCGAAGTGGGTGTCGACGGTGATCCCGGGGACGTCGAACGCGTTGCCCAGGATGACGTTCGCGGTCTTGCGGCCGATGCCCGGCAGCCGCACCAGCTCGTCCAGGGTCGCGGGCAGCTCCCCGCCGTGCCGCTCGACGACGGCGGCCCCCAGCCCGATCAGGGAGGTGGTCTTGTTCCGGTAGAAGCCGGTCGGCCGGATCAGTTCCTCGAGCTCGGTGCGGTCGGCCGAGGCGTAGTCGGTAGCCGTCGGATACCGGGCGAACAGGACGGGGGTCACCTGGTTGACCCGCTCGTCGGTGCACTGCGCGGACAGGATGGTGGCCACCGCGAGGTCGATCGGCGTCGAGAAGTCGAGCTCGCAGTGCGCGTGCGGGTACGCCTCGGCCAGGGCGCGCAGGATCCGGTTCACCCGTCGCGCTCGCCCGATCGGGTTCTCCCCGGCTGCGACCCGCGCGGCGAGACCGGCCGCGGCGCGCCGGGTGGGCCGCCGGACGGAGGTGCTCACGTCACCGAGCGTACGGGTGGCCCCTGACAGGTGTGTCACGGTGTCGAGCGGACGGTCGTGTCCCCGGCAGGACCGGTCGCCGACCGCGCACGACGCCGAACGGCGCACGTTCACCGGCGAACGTCCGATCGGCGGTCGGCAAGGTCACGAACGGGTCACGAAGCCGGGTGACGCGCTACCCCCGGCGGGGCGCGGCACGAATGGGTAGGAGAGGATCGGAGGTGCCATGACTGCCTGGTTGAGCGTCCTAGTCCCGCTGCTCGTGATGTTCTTCGCGCTCGGCATGGAGCGCGTGGAGTCCCGCCTGCGGGAGTCGACGGTGCGACAGGATGAGCTGGACGAGATGCTCGAGCAGCCTCGTCCGGACGAGGTGCGCGCCCTGTTCCGGTCCGGCACGAGCCGGGCCCTGGAGCTGTTCCGGCTGCGTAACCGCCGGCGACGGAGTGGGCGGCGCAGCCAGGTTCCGTCCGCGTGACAGCGGTGTGTCAAGATCATGACGGGCGGCTGCGGCGCATCCGATGAAACGAACAGGCCCGATCGGACGAATGCACGATCGGGCCCGTGGTGCGCACGTGTGTGGCGAAGGCCTCTACACTGGCGCGCCGACGACCCGGCGTGAGGAACGCGGCCGGTGAACGAGGAGTTGCAGTGGACGAGGTTCTGATCCGGGCCGGGATCTTCCAGGGTGTGGAGCCCCAGGCCGCCGAGGCGTTGGCCGAGGCGCTGGAAGCCGCCGATTTCTCCCGTGGGCAGGTCATTTTCTCCGAGGGCGAGCCCGGGGACCGGCTCTACATCGTCGCCGGTGGGAAGGTGAAACTCGGCCGCAAGTCGCCAGACGGCAGGGAGAACCTGCTGATGGTGGCAGGCCCGTCCGACATGTTCGGCGAGCTGTCCATCTTCGACCCGGGCCCGCGCACGTCGTCGGCGACCGCGGTGACCGAGGTGCGGTGCTTCACGATGGACCGCGCCGCGCTGCGGGAGTGGATCAGCAAGCGCCCGGAGATCGCCGAGCAGCTGCTGCGGGTGCTGGCGCGCCGCCTGCGCCGCACCAACAACATGCTCGCGGACCTCATCTTCACCGATGTCCCGGGGCGTGTTGCGAAGTCGCTGCTGCAGCTCGCCCGCCAGTTCGGCTCCCAGGAGTCCGGCCTGCTGCGGGTGACCCACGACCTCACCCAGGAGGAGATCGCCCAGCTGGTCGGCGCCTCCCGGGAGACCGTCAACAAGGCGCTCGCCGACTTCGCGCACCGCGGCTGGCTGCGGCTCGAGGGCAAGAGTGTGCTGATCCTGGAGCCGGAGCGGCTGGCCCGCCGGGCCCGCTGACGCCGGACCCGCCTCCCGGGAACACGCTGGTACGCCCGTACCAGGGTGTGTGATTCTGCACGGCGTGGCCGCTTCCCTCCCCGACTACCGGGCCGCCCTGCGAGCGCCGGGCGCCGCCGCGCCGGTCTGCGCCTCCGCGATCGGGCGGTTCCCGATCGCGATGCACAGCCTCGCGACGCTGCTCTACGTCCGTGAGATCGAGGGCTCCTACGCCCTCGCCGGTGCCGTCTCGGCGGCGCTGCTGGTCGGGACGGCGGCCGGAACGGTCGTCCAGGGGCGCCTGCTCGACCGGCTCGGCCCGACCCGGCCGATGCTGGTGCTGGTCGCGGTCTACCTGGTCGCGATCACCGGCCTGATCACCTGCATCGAGGCGCGTGCCGCTCTCGGCGTGACGGTCGCGGTCGGGCTGCTGGCCGGTCTCGCCACGCCGGCGCTCGAGGGCTCGTCGCGCGCACTCTGGTCGGACCTCACCCCGGCCGGGCCGCGTCGCGAGGCCGCGTACACCTACGAGGCGATCAGCCTCGAGACGTTCTTCATCCTCGGCCCGGCGCTGGTCGCGCTGCTGGTCGTGGCCACACCGTGGCCGGGCACCGCGCTCGTGGTCGCGGCGTCGGCCGAGCTGGTCGGGACGACGTGGTTCGCGCTGACCGCGGCGGTCCGGCGGCGTTCGGCCCGGATCCGCGCCGCCCGGGCCACGGGCTCGCTCACCCACGAGTCCGGGTTGCTCGGCGTGTTCCGGCGACCGGGCCTGCGCACGGTGGCGCTGGCATCGCTCGGGTTCGGTCTCGTCGCGGGGACCGCGGAGGTCGGGGTACTCGCCGCCGCCGAGTTCGCGGGATCACCCGCGGCCGGTGGCCTCCTGCTCTCCGCCTGGTCGGTGGTGTCGGTGCTGGCCGGCGTCCTCTACGGGATGCGGCCCTGGCCCCGCCCGCTGCACCTGCGACTGCCGGTCCTGCTCGGCGGCTTCGCCCTGCTCGTGACGGCGATGGGTCTGGTCTCCCCGCTCGGCTCGCTGGTGCTGCTCGGGGTGATCATGATGGCGGCCGGCGCGCTCATCACGCCCCAGGTGACCGCACACTCGCTCGGTGTCGAGCGGACCGCGCCCGCGGACTCGGCGACCGAGGCCTTCAACTGGATGGTCATGGCTGCGGTGCTGGGTGTCTCGGCCGGACAGGCGCTGTCCGGCATCATGATCGACCTGCTCGGGCCGGGTGGCTACGCGGCCGGAGGGGCACTCGGCCTGCTGGTGGCCGCGCTGCTGTGGCTGCGCCGCGGCACGGTGGCCGCCGCCGACGTGCCACGCGAACCCGCCGGGAGCCTCGCGTGAACGGCGGGCGCGGGGCGGCGGGTCAGCCGCGCAGGTGGTCCAGCTGGGCGCGCACGGACAGCTCGGCCGCGTCCCAGAGCGAGGTGTCGACGTCGGTGTAGACGACCTCGACCACCTCCCGGGCGCTCGCGTCCGGTCCCAGCTCGGCCAGCGCCGTCCGCACCTGCTCCAGGCGCTGCTCGCGGTGCGCGAGGTAGGTGTTCGCGATCTTCGCCGCGTCCGGCAGCTCCGGGCCGTGCCCGGGCAGTACCGGGGTGCCCGCCGGCAGCTCGGCGATCCGGCGCAGCGAGTCCAGGTACGGGCCCAGTGCACCGTCCGGGTGGGCGATGACCGTGGTGCCGCGGCCCAGGATCGTGTCCCCGGACAGCAGGGCCGCACCGTCCGAGCCGGGGCCGTCGAGCAGCAGTGACACCGAGTCCGACGTGTGACCGGGGGTCGCGATGACCTCCAGCTCGACACCGGCCGCCTCGATCACGACGCCGCCGGTGAGCGGCTCGGTGCCGGTGGCCAGCGACGGGTCGGCGGCGTACACCGGGGCGCCCGTCAGCTCGACGAACCGGCCGGCCCCGCTCGCGTGGTCGGGGTGCCGGTGGGTCAGGACGATCGCGGCCACCGGTGCACCGTCGGCGAGCGTCTCGAGGTGGACCCCGTCGTCCTCCCCGGGGTCGACGATGACGCGCGCGCCGGAGTCCGGCACCGAGACGACCCAGGTGTTGGTGCCGTCGAGCGTCATCGGGCCGGGGTTGTCCTGCAGCAGCACCGATGCCAGCGGGTGCACGGTGCGCAGGCTGCCGTAGAGCGGGTGGCTCATGAACGCGCCTCCTCGTATCGCCAGTCCGGGTCGCCCGGGAGGGTGATCGTCACGACGCGGCCTTCGCGGCGGACCTCGGGGGTGATCGGGTCGATGGCCCGGCGGGCGGCGGCGTCGAGCACTTCGGCGGCGGTGTCGTGGGGGGAGAGCTCCTCCAGCGTGCGCAGCGTGGGCGCCATGAGCTGCAGGTCGCCCGCCGCGTACCCGGCGATCGCCTCGGAGGGGCTCCACCAGCCGGCCTCGACGGCCTCGGTGGTGGCGTCGTCGGCGACCTGGCCCTCGGGGACGCGGGCGACGAGGAACGCGGTGTCGTACCGCTTGGGGTTGCGCATCGGAGTGATCCAGCGCGCCCACGGGACCAGCAGGTCCGCGCGCAGCTCCAGGTCGTGTTCGGCGAGCAGCCCGGGCATCGTCGCGTGACGCCCGACGAGGGCGTCACGCCAGGCGGTGGTGGTGGGGAGCGGGCCGGGCTCGGTGCCCGGACGGGCGGCCAGCAGCACCCCGCACTCCTCGAAGGTCTCCCGCACCGCGGCCGTCACCAGCGCGGCGGCGAGCTCGGACGGCTGCCCGAGCCAGGAGCCGAACCTCGCCGGTTCCGGCCCGCGCCAGCGCCTGGGGTCGGGGACGTCATCGGGGGAGACCCCACCGCCGGGGAACACCGTCATCCCGCCGGCGAATGCCATCCCGGCGACACGGCGCTGCAGGAACACCTGCAGCCCGCCCGCACCGGGCTCGTCGCGGACGAGGAGGACCGTCGCCGCTGGTTTCGGCTCCACCGGGTCGGGAGCTGCGGTGCTCATGGGCGCGACCCTAGGTCACGTACGGCCGGTGCCGATGGTGAGAATGCCCGCATGCGGATCGGACTCGTCGGTGCCGGCCCCTGGGCCCGCACCGTGCACGCGCCTGCGATCGCCGCGCACCCGCGCTGGTCGTCGGCCGGGGTGTGGGCACGCCGGCCGGAGGCGACGGCCGAGGTGGCCGCGATCGCGGGCGGACCGGCGCACGCGTCGCTGGACGACCTGGTGGACGCCAGTGATGCCGTCGCGTTCGCCGTCCCGCCGCGGCTGCAGGGCGAGCTGCTGCCGGGGATCGCGGCCGCGGGAAAGCATCTGGTGCTGGAGAAACCGCTGGCCGCGGACCTGGTCGCAGCCGAGCGGGCGGCCGCCGCGATCGACGACGCCGGGGTCTGCTCGGCGACCGTGCTGACCCTGCGGTTCGACCCGGCGATCCGCGCCTGGCTGGACGGGATCGAGGACGGCCCGCACGGCCCGGGGACGGTCGGGACGGCACGCTGGCTGTCGGGGTCGCTGCTGGGCGGCCCGTTCGCGTCGTCGGCCTGGCGGGCCGAGCACGGGGCGCTGCTCGACGTCGGCCCGCACGTGATCGACCTGATGGACGCCGCGCTCGGTGAGGTGACCGGGGTCGACCACGCACGGCGCGACGAGCCGGACCTCTGGCGGATCGGGCTCGTGCACGCCGGTGGGGCGCGCAGCTCACTGGTGCTGTCGCTGCGGACACCGGTCGAGCCGACCGACTTCGAGATCGCGATCACCGGCGGGGTCGGCCCGGACGGGCGCGGCCGGCACCGCATCGACAGCAGGCCCGCCGACGCGGTCGCCTGCTACAGCGGTCTGCTCGACGACCTCGCCGCCGCGATCGACTCCGGCGATCGGAGCCTCCCGGTCGATGCGCGCCGGGCCCTGCACCTGCAGCGGATCGTCGACTCGATCCTGCGACAGGTCGCGGTCTGATCAGCTCCGGTCGGGGCGGGCGGTGCCGTTGCGCGGTGTCGGCTCGCCACCGGTCTCCCGGGCGGCGAGCTCCTCGTGCAGGCGCTGCAGCAGCTCGTGTTCGGTCCCGCTGAGCCGGTCGGCGAGACCGCCGGTCGGCTCGGGACCGGAATGCGCGGCGGTCTGCTGCGTGGCTTCCCCGGCCCCCTCCGCCGGGACACCGGGGACGGGTTCCTCCTCGCCGGCGCCCTCGATGAGCAGCAGGTGCCGGGGGCCGGGTGGCCCGGTCGGTGGCAGGGCTGACGCCGGGACCGGCGGCGCCTGCGCGATCGGCATCCCGGGTGGCGGGGTCGGGGCGTCGATCTCGGCCCCCTCCGTCGCCGGGAGCGGCCCGGGTTCCCGGGCGGGGGTGACTGCAGGCGTCAGGTCCCCGACCCAGGCGCCGGACGTCCAGTCCTGCAGCCAATCGTGCTCGGCGGCCGCGGGTACCACCGGTTCCCCGGCCGGGTCGTCCGGTGTCACAGCTGCCCGGGCACCGTTCACCGGGGCACCGTTGCGCGGGATGTCGGATCGACCCGCCGGAGCGGTGGAGCCCGCCCCGTTACGGCTGTGCGCCGGCCCGGACCTGCGATCCCGCGCGGCCGATCGCTCCGCGTCGCCGGGCCGCTCGGGCAGGGCGCCGGGGGCTGCGGGCAGACCGGACGCCGGTGTGGGCGGCTCGGTCCCGGGGAGGCCGTCCGGCTCGAGCTCGTGCGGGAGGTCCCCGCCGGGCCGCCCCTCGCCTGTTGCCGATCCGTCGTCGGAGGGGGTTCCGGCGACGGCTTCGGGCCGCTCGTCGGTTGCCGGGGCGGGCACGTCGTCACCGGGGTGGTCGTGGGAGTCGAACCAGTTCTCCGTCGCCCGGCGCCGCGCACGCATCGGTGGTGAGGGGCGGGGCGCCGGATGCGGCGGGTCCACCGGTTCGGCGGTCGGGGGAGAGGACGCGGTGTCGCCGGGGGCGACCTGGTGGTCATCCGGGACGGGTACGACGGCGTCGAACGTGCCCGCTCCGGGGGCGGGCCCGGCGCCGGTGCTGGCGGGCAGGTCACCGGGTGGGTGCGTGTCGCCGGCGGCGGGCGGTGGCGGGACCACGGCCGGGATCGGTCCGGTCCCCGTCGTGGAGGGGCCGGCGGCGTCGGCCCGGCCGCGGGCGAACGGCCCGGTTCCGCGTCCCGGGCCGGTCCGGGCGGCGGTGGGCGCGCCGGCGCCGGCTCGGCAGGGCTCCGGCTGCTCGCCGGGCCGCACGTCGGTTCCCGTGCCCTCCGGCCCGGGGCCGGGCTGCCTTCCGGGGTCGGGCTGCCGGTCGGTGGCGGTGTGGACCCTGGCCGGGACTGGGGCCGGGAGCGAGGTCGGAACCGGGCTCGGGTCCGGGCTCGGGTCCGGGTCCGGGTCCGGGCCCGGGTCCGACCGGCGGTCGGTGCCGACCTGGTCCGGTTCCGCATTGAAAACGGAATCAACACCGGAATCGGACCCGAATCCGGTCGGCTCGAACGCACCCGTGTGGGATGTGCCGACGGAGGGCGGCTCCGCCTCGAACAGCGCTGCGGCACCGCCGTCGTCGCTGGTCGGTCCTGGTACGGCGCCGCCGTGGGCGGGGAGCTCCGGTATGGCCCCGCCCTGGACGGAACGTTGCGAGGACGGCGCTCGGCGGGGCCCGAGATCGGCTCCGACGTCTCGGCCATGCGTGCCCGCGCTGTCTAGCCGGTCCTCCGGGGAGGCAACACCCGCGTGGTCGGCGGATTCGGAGGCGGCGTCGCCGGGCTGGTCGGGGAAACCGTCGATGGTGCTGCCGGGTTCAGCGGGTTCCGTGGTGTCGTGGAGCTGCTCGGCAGGTGGGTAGGGGGTGCCGCCGCGCTCCGCGGGTTCGTAGAGGGTGTCGCCCGGTTGGCCGGTGGCTTCGTAGATGGCGCTGCTGACCTGGTCGACGGGTTCGAGAGCGGTCTCGCCGACCCCGGCAGCTGGTTCAGGGGCGGTGTCGCCGACCTGATCAGCGGATTCGTGGGCGGTGTCGCCGACCTGCTCAGCGGTGTCGAAGGCGATACCGCCGCCCCGAGCAGCGGGCACGGGGGCGGTACCACCGACCGGGTCAGCGGGTTCGGGTTCGGTGTCGCCGAGGTGGTCGGCGGGCTCCGGGGCGGCGTCGCCGGTCTGATCGGCCCATTCCGGTTCGGCCGCACCCAGGCCGGCGAGGTACCGCGGGGGCGGGGAAGCCTCCGCGGCGGCTGTTGCCGTCCCCGCCGTCCGGATCGACCACAGAGGGTCGCCGTCGCCGGCCGCGGGAGAACCTGCCGCGAGCGAGCCGGCAGCTACCGGAGCGCCACCGGAGAGCGGGAGCGCGACCGCTCGCGCGGCCCGGTGATAGGTGGTGTCCGGGTCGCCGTCGTCGTGCACCTCGACCGATGCCGTGATCCCGGTACGGGTCAGCGCGGACTGCGCCTGGTAGGTCAGCACCTCGGCCGAGCCGTCGTCGGCGGCCCGGCCCAGCAACACCGGATGCGGCAGCGGGCCGGGTGCGGACCCGGCCGGCGTGACGCGCCAGGCGAGCAGCCAGCCACCGTCCGGCCCGGCGACCTCGGCGAGCGCCCGTGCGAGGTCCGCGGTCCGGTCGGCCGGGCCGTCCGCGGTGAACCGGTGTGGCAGCGCGCCGCCGGCCCGGTCGCCGCGTGGCAGACCGAGGTCGGCGTCCGGCTGGATGCGGCGGGCCGCGGCCTCGGCGACCAGGTCCCGGCGCACCTTCGCGGGCAGCGTGACCCGGCCGGCGACCAGCTCCGCCACCAGCAGCTCCAGCGCGTGCCCCTCCTCGCCGACGGCGACGAGCTCCCGCCCGGTGGCGAGCAGGTCGTCGTCCACCCGGCCTGCCAGTTGGAGCAGCAACCGGTACGTGGGGTCGGACATGGGGCCTCCTTCGCGGGCGGGCCGGGGAGCGGGCGAACCCGCGGGCTCAGCCGGTGGGCATCGGCGACCGGGTCCCCGGCGACCGACTCTCGGACGACCGGCTCTCCGACGACCGGCTACCCGGCGACCGGCTACCCGGCGACCGGCTCCCCGGCGACCGGCTACCCGGCGACCGGCTCCCCGGCGACCGGCTCCACAACGACTCGGCGGCTGCGCACGCCGCCTGGTGGTACGGGGTAGGGGGCTCGTCTCCGGCCCAGACCTCCACCCGTGGGATGCGCTCGCCGTGCACCCGCAGCAGGCGCTGCAGGCCGGCGGTCAGCAGGTGCGGCCGTTCGGCGCCGCGGACCAGCAGTACCCGGGCCCCGTCGTCGCGGACGGCGACGAGCAGCTCACGGGCCTCGTCGTGCACGACGGAGCCGGCCGACCAGACCGCCAGATCGGGCTCGCCCGGCCCGAACGACGGCGGGGCCGGCGGGGATCCCGGCAGCACGGTGTCGACCAGGCGGCGGGACGGCGATCCCGGTTCGACGAGCTCGGTCAACAGGCCGCGCTCGTCGTCGGTCAGGGGGATCCGGTGACGCAGCAGGGCCCGTGCCAGCACCGCGCCGGCGGCACTGCGGTCAGCGCCGGCCACCCAGCCGCGCAGCCGCCACAGCAGCTCGTCGGGTATCCGGCCGGCCAGCCGCAGGAGCAGCTCGTACCCGGCCGGTGCCACGGCGAGCGCGGTCATGTCAGCCGCCGACCTCGACGACCAGCTCGACCTCGACCGGCACGTCCAACGGCAGGACGGCCACGCCGACGGCGGAGCGGGCGTGCCGGCCGGGCTCGCCGAAGACCTCGCCGAGCAGGTCCGACGCGCCGTTGATCACGCCCGGCTGGCCGGAGAAGGAGGGGTCGGACGCCACGAACCCGACGACCTTGACCACTCCGGTCACGCTGTCCAGCCCGACCAGGCCGTCGACCGCGGCGAGCGCGTTCAACGTGCAGATCCGGGCCAGGTCGTAGGCCTGCTCGGCGGTGACCGCGGCGCCGACCTTGCCGGTCGCGGCGACCTTGCCGTCCACCAGCGGGACCTGGCCCGCAGTGAACACCAGGTTCCCGGTGCGGCGCGCCGGGACATAGGCGCCGGCGGGCGTCGCGACCGGGGGCAGGGCCAGCCCGATCTCCTTCAGGCGGGCGAGCGCGCTCACTGTTGCACCGGCCGCTTGAAGAACGCGACCAGCTGCTCGGCGTTGGCGCCCGTCGTCACGGTGACCAGTTCCCAACCGTCCTGGCCGAAGTTGTCCAGGATCGCCTTGGTGTTGTGGATCAGTAGCGGGGCGGTCAGGTATTCCCACTTCACGACCGGGGAGCTCATGGGCGGACTCTAACCCGGACAACCGACCGGGACCGGGCTCCCGCGGCGGATGGCCGTCCCGATGCGACGGACGTGGCCGAGAGAAGCTTGCGGAACGACCCTCAGCGCCGAGAGAAGCTTGCGGAACGAGCCTCAGCTCTGTGGGGCCCGCCTCGCCGACGGGCCGGTGAACGGGCCACTACGTACGCTTGATCGCGTGACCACGACCGTCCACCCCGAATCCGCGGCCCGGCCGGCGCCCTGGCCGGACGAGCTGGCACACGCCCGGCTGCACGTGGTCTCCGGCAAGGGCGGTACCGGGAAGACGACCGTGGCCGCGGCGCTCGCGCTGGCCCTGGCCACCGGCGGAAAGCGGGTGCTGCTGGTCGAGGTCGAGGGCAGGCAGGGCATCGCCCAGGTCTTCGACACCGCCCCGCTGCCCTACGAGGAGCGCCGGATCGCCGTCGCGGCCGGTGGTGGCGAGGTGCGGGCGCTGGCCGTCGACTCCGAGGCCGCGCTGCTCGAGTACTTCGAGATGTTCTACCGGCTCGGGATGGCCGGCCGGACGCTGCGCCGGATGGGTGCGATCGAGTTCGCCACCACGCTCGCGCCGGGCCTGCGCGACGTGCTGCTCACCGGCAAGGCCAAGGAGTGCGTCACCCGGACCGAGGCCGACGGGCGGCCGGCCTACGACGCCGTCGTCCTCGACGCCCCGCCGACCGGCCGGCTGGTGACCTTCCTCGACGTCACCAAGGCGATGGCCGACCTCGCGAAGGTCGGCCCGATCCACGGCCAGGCCGAGGGCGTCAACCAGCTCATCCACTCCCCGCTGACCGCGGTGCACCTGGTCACGCTGCTGTCCGACCTGCCCGTCACCGAGACCCTCGACACCATCGCCGAGCTGGAGCAGTCGGACATCGCGACGGGGACGGTCGTCGTCAACCGGATGCGGGAGCAGTGGCTGCCGGACCGCTCGGTGACCGCGGCCGCCGGTGGCCGGGTGGACGCCGCCCGGATCCGCAACGGATTGCAGAGCGCGGGCATCGAGCTGGCGCCCGCTGAGATCGACGGGCTGGTCGCCGAGACCGTGGAGCACGCCGTCGCCGTCGCCGGGGAGACCGCCGCGCTGCGCCGGCTCGACACCGAGCCCGATCCCCCGTTGCCCCGGCTGACGCTGCCGAACCTGCTCGGCGGGGTCGACCTGGGGGCGCTCTACGAGCTGGCCGAGTCGATGACCGCGCAGGGTGTGCACCTGGAGGCCCGGCGATGAGCGAACTCGACGTGGACACGCTGATCGACGACCCGGACACCCGGGTGATCGTCTGCTGCGGGTCGGGCGGGGTCGGCAAGACGACGACCTCCGCGGCTCTGGCGTTGCGGGCGGCCGAGCGGGGCCGCCGGGTGGTCGTGCTGACCATCGACCCGGCCCGGCGGCTCGCCCAGGCGCTGGGGCTCGACGAGCTGAGCAACGACCCGGCGGCGGTGCGGGCCGCCGAGGGCGAGCTCGCGGCGATGATGCTGGACATGCGCCGCACCTTCGACGAGATGGTGCAGGATCACGCGCCCCCCGAGAAGGCCCAGAAGATCATCGAGAATCCCTTCTACCAGGTGATCTCCTCGTCGTTCTCCGGGACGCAGGAGTACATGGCGATGGAGAAGCTCGGCCAGCTCGTCGCCGCGGGCACCTGGGACCTCGTGGTCGTCGACACCCCGCCGTCGCGTTCCGCGCTGGACTTCCTGGACGCGCCGCAGCGGATGTCCCGCTTCCTGGACGGCAGGATGATCAAGCTGCTCGCCGCGCCCGCGCGGGCCGGGGGCCGGGGGCTGCGCCGGATCGTCGAGGCCGGGTTCGGGCTGTTCGCCAAGACCGTCGGGACGATCATCGGCGGACAGATGCTGCAGGACGCCTCGGCGTTCGTGCAGGCCTTCGACACCCTGTTCGGCGGGTTCGCGGAACGGGCCGGGAAGACCTACGCGCTGCTGCGCTCGCCGGGGACGGCGTTCCTCGTGGTCGCCGCGCCGGAGCCGGACGCGCTGCGTGAGGCCTCCTACTTCACCGACCGGCTGTCGTCGGAGGACATGCCGCTGGCCGGACTGGTGCTCAACCGGACCCACCCGGTGCTGGCCCCGGTGTCGGCGGCCCGGGCCCGCGCGGCCGCCGAGCAGGTCGGCGGGCCGGGTTCGCAGATCGCGGCCGCGGTGCTGCGCCTGCACGCCGACCGGGCCGACCTGCACCGGCGCGAGGAACATCTGCTGACCCGGTTCTCCGCGGCGCACCCGTCGGTGCCGGTGAGGCGGGTGCCGGCGCTGGCCGGTGACATCGCCGACCTGGACGGGTTGCGCCGGGTCGGGGACCTGCTGGCCGGTGCGACCCCGGCGGGCGCGGCCGCGACGGTCGGTTGACGCTCGTCGGCTCGTCGGGCCGTGCTCCCGGCGGGGCCGCTCCGGTCACGGCATCGCGAAGAAGATCATCGGGTTCCGCGTGGTCCCCCGCGCCCCGGTGATGCCGACCTCGGCGCGGACCTCGTCGAGGGCCCGCAGGGTGTGCCGGGCGGCCGGGCGGGCCGCGGTGAACCAGCCGGCGCCGCGCGCGTGCAGCCAGCGCAGCACCTCGGCCCCCTCGGTGAACGGGCGCGCCCACCGCAGGTGGAACACGTCGTGCACGCTCGCCGGGGTGCCCGGGGCGATGCGCGGGAACAGGTGCTCGAGATACCAGCGGCCGAACCGCCGCCCGTGGTCGGCGTCGACGAACAGGTACCCGGTGTCGTCCGGCACCTCGTCCAGGGTCTCCCGCAGGTCTCCCCTGTGGAACGTCCAGCGGTCCCCGGCCAGTCCGGCGGGGACGGTGCCACGCACGTGGTCGACCAGGTCGAACGAGTGCAGGTGCCCGTGGTCGTTGTCCCGCAGCGCGGACAGGATCCAGGTGGTCGACCAGCCCCAGAAGGTCCCGATCTCCACCACGTGCGACGGCCGGTGGTGGCGCAGCAGCAGGTAGGTCAGCTCGGCCTCGACGTCGTCGAGCTGCGGGGTCACCGACGGGGATCCGATGAGGAACGCCCGCTGCTGCGTGATCACCGCTGACAGGTCGTCGGCGTGGGTCCGGTACAGATCGGACAGGAACCCGAGCCGCTCGGTGGTCTCCACCCGGCAGACGGTAGCGAGCCGAGGATCATGCTCCGCACGTGCGTCCGGCGTAGTGGTCGGTGCGGGCCCGCCCGAGCAGCGTGGCCCAGTCGGTGACGTCCGGACGCCTGCGCAGCACCGACCGCCGTTCCCGCTCGGTCATCCCGCCCCAGACGCCGAACTCGACCTGTTGGTCCAGCGCGTGCGCCAGGCACTCGGTGCGGACCGGGCAGGCGAGGCAGAAGTCGCGGGCCCGGCGCTGGTCGGCGCCGGTGACGAAGAGGTCGTCCGCGTCCTCGGAGCGGCAGCGCGCCGCGACCCGCCAGTTCCAGACCGGGCCGGACGCCCGGCGCCCGGCGGGTCGCAGCCGGGGCTTCCCGGTGCGGCGGGCGTCGATCGATCGGACGGCGGGCAGCTCGGACATCGGTGTGCCTCCCGGGCCTGGCGGGCCGGTGTGGACGGCCCGATGCGATGCCTCGATTCTCGGGAGCCGCGGCGGCGCGGGGCAGCGCGCAAAACTACGCAACTCGGGGGACCCGGACCTGACGGGTTCCTGACTCCCCGGCCCGTACGCTTGCTCCCCGTGAGGTTCCCCCGGCGCCTGCTCCGCCCGATCGGTGTGCTCGCGGGCCTGTGCGTCCTGCTCGGTGTGATCACGGCGGGGATGGTGTTCCCGTTGGCCGGTGGGCTCGGGATCCTGTCGAACGAGGCGGGTGACAGCGTCACGTCCAGCTCGGTGGACCTGGTGAACAACCCGGCCCCGCTGACGACGACGCTCACCGACAGCGAGGGGAGCCCGATCGCGTACCTCTTCGACCAGAACCGCACCGAGGTCCCCAGCGACCAGATCTCGCCGACGATGAAGGCGGCGATCCTGGCGATCGAGGACCGCCGGTTCTACGAGCACCAGGGCGTCGACTGGCAGGGCACGCTGCGTGCGGTCGTCGCGAACTCGACGTCCGGCGACGTCGTGCAGGGTGCGTCGACCCTGACCCAGCAGTACGTCAAGAACTACATGCTCTACGTCGACGCCCAGACCGAGGCCGAGCGGCTCAAGGCGACCGAGCAGACGGCGGCGCGCAAGCTGAAGGAGGCGCGGATCGCCCTGCAGCTGGAGCGCCAGCTGTCCAAGGACGAGATCCTCAACCGCTACCTCAACATCGTCTTCCTGGGCAACGGCAGCTACGGCGTCGCGGCGGCCTCCCGGACCTACTTCAACACCACGCCGGACAAGCTGACCGTGCCGCAGGCCGCGTTGCTGGCCGGCATGGTCCGCTCGACGACCCAGTTCGACCCGGTGCAGAACCCGGAGACCGCGACCCAGCGGCGCAATCTCGTGATCGAGCAGATGCGCCAGCAGGGCATGATCGACGACGCCCAGGCCCGCCAGGCGACGGCCGCGCCGCTCGGCATCGCGGACCCGCTGGTCCGGATTCCGAACGGCTGCATCGGAGCCGGTGACACCGGCTTCTTCTGCAAGTACGTCGTCCAGTACCTCACCGAGGCGGGCTTCTCCGAGGAACAGATCAACCGCGGTGGCTACACCATCCGGACGACCCTGGACCGCCGGGCGATGCAGGAGGTCAAGGCGGCCCTGGACCGCGAGGTCGCCCCGGACAACCCGGACGTCGCCAACGTGATGTCACTGGTGAAGCCGGGTAAGGACGAGCACCGCGTGCTGGCGATGGGGTCGAGCCGGACGTTCGGCCTCGACGCCGACGCCCACGAGACCAGCTACGGCCTGCCCTACCAGCCGGTGAACCTGGGCGCCGGGTCGACGTACAAGATGTTCACCGCGGCCACCGCGCTGGAGAAGGGCCTGGGCATCAACTACTCGATGCAGGTGCCTCCCTCGGGCTACGCCTCACCGATCTACGTCGACGGCAGCGGCCGCCCGATCCCGGTCGCCAACGCCAGCGAGGGCCTGCCGCCACGGATGAGCATGACCGACGCGCTGGCGCAGTCGCCGAACACCGCGTTCATCAAGCTCGAGGAGTTCACCGGGGTCCCGGACGTCGTCGACATGGCGGTCCGGCTCGGGCTGAAGTCGCTGGCCACGACGCCGTTCGTGGATCCGGGCAGCGGCGAGCGCACCGACCGCTCGATCGCCGAGGTGATCAAGGAGCAGGAGCTGGCGTCGTTCACCCTCGGTGTGACGCCGACCAGTGTGCTGGAGCTGGCCAACGTCGGTGCCACGCTGTTCTCCGAGGGCCGCTGGTGCCCGCCCACACCGATCGACTCGATCACCGACGCGAACGGCGAGATCGTGCCGATCACCGAGGAACCGTGCCAGCAGGCGGTCGATCCCGGCCTGGCGAACACCCTGGTGACCGGGATGAGCCAGGACGACATCTCCGGGACGTCCGCGGCCGCGGCCCGGGCGGCCGGCTGGTCCCGGCCGATGGCGGGCAAGACCGGCACGACCCAGCAGAACAAGTCGGCGGCGTTCGTCGGGGCGATCCCGGAGATGTCCGGTGCGGTCATCACCTTCGACAACTCGAACTCCCCGCGCCCGCTGTGCGACGGCGGCAACGGTCCCTTCGCCTGCGGCGAGGGCAACATCTTCGGCGGGAAGACACCCGCCCGGACCTGGTACGGAGCGGTGATGCCGCTGGTGGCGGGCACGCCGCCGTCCCCGCTGCCACCGACCGACCCCCGCTACCTCGACGGTGGCGCGGAGTCCCGGATCCCGGACGTCGTCGGCCGCTCGGCCGCCGACGCCCGCGGTGAGCTCGAGGGAGCCGGCTGGCAGGTGACGACTCGGACGGTCGACAACCGGGCCGCCGAGGGGACCGTCATCGGGCAGGAGCCACGCGGCGCGGCGCTGCCGGGCGAGCCGGTGACACTGCAGGTCAGCAGCGGTACGGTGCCCGCCCCGCCGCCTCCCCCGGGCAGTCCCCCGCCCGACGCCCCGCCGCCCGGTGAGGCGCCGCCGCCCGACGGGGGCGAACCCGGGGACGGCGGGCCGCCGCCCGACGGCGGCTGACCGGCCGTCACCCGGCCGGGGGCTGTTGCCCGCCATGCCGCTTCGGCAGGGGCATCCGCGCCGGACCCGGCCTAGCATGCGGGAATGGCCGTGCGGTGGAGGACCAGGCGCACCGCGCCGGCCCCCGCCGACGACGGGCGCTGGGGCGTGGCGCGGCTCGCCGCGCAGCGTCAGGCGGAGCGCCACGCGCGGGAGGTCCTGGGCGCCCAGCCGCCCCCGGAGGCCACGGCGGCATCCCCTCAGGACACTGCGCCGTCCCCGGAGGCCACCGCGCCGTCTCCCGAGGACACGGCACCGCCCGCCGAGGACTCGGTCCCCGGTCCGCGGACCCCGGAGACCCCCGCCCCACCGCCGCCCCGGCGGGCCCCGGCCGGTCCTGTGCGGACACTGCCGTCCCCCCGCCGCCCGCGGACCGCGGGGCAGGGGGTGGAGGGCCCCGTCTACCGCCCGCCCGCGGTGTCCGCGCGGCCCCGGGTCGAACCCGAACCGGGTCTGATCGGCTTCTCCCGGCTCACCCGCGGCCGCACCGGGGCGCGGGTTTTCACCCTGGTCTTCGTGGGGATCTACCTGGTGATCCTGGTCCAGACGCTGTCGACCATCGTCTGACCACCGGAACGGATCCGTCGGGCCCCCCGACTACCCTGACGGCACGGCGGGCCCGGTCCGTGCAGGACCGTCCGGTACAGCGGGTCAGGAAGGGGAGCAGCGATCGTGTCACCGCAGCCCACCCCGGCCTCGACCGCGCACCGCGTGTCGTCGGTGCTGGCGATCCCCGCGTTCCGCCGGCTCTGGTCGGTGACCGCGCTCACCTCCACCGGTGAGTGGATGTCGTTGCTGGCCCTCACCTCGCTGGCGACCCACCTGACCGCCGAAGCCGGCTACACCGCGCAGAGCTTCGCGCTCGGCGGGGTCGTCGCGACCAAGCTGATCCCGTCCCTGCTGCTCGGGCCGCTCGCCGGGGTGCTCGCCGACCGCTTCGACCGGCGCAAGGTGATGGTCACCTGCGACCTGCTGAAGTTCGGGTTGCTGGCGACGGTCCCGTTCGCCGGGTCCCTGTGGTGGCTGCTGCTGGTCACCCTGCTGATCGAGCTGTGCACGATGTTCTGGATCCCCGCGAAGGACGCCGCGGTCCCCAACCTGCTGCGCCGCCCGGACCAGATGGAGGCCGCCGCGCAGCTGAGCCTGATCGTCACCTACGGCGTTGCGGTGGCCGGTGGTGCGGGGCTGTTCGCGCTGGTCACCAAGCTCGCCCCGCTGGTCGGCGACGGCGACCCGGTCGCCGCGGTCAACATGGCGCTGTTCCTGAACTCGTTCGTCTTCCTCGTCTCCGCGCTCGTCGTGCTCCTCCGGATCCCGGAGATCTCCGGGCGGCCCGCGACGGCGGACCGGCGGCAGGCCCCGCCCTCGATGATGTTCCTGCTCCGCGACGGCTTCCGCTTCGTGATCGACACGCCGCTGGTCCGGGGCCTGGTCATCGGGATCATCGGCGCCTTCACCGCGGGTGGCGCGGTGATCGCCACCGCGAAGCTCTACGCGGCGAGCCTGGGCGGCGGCGATGCCGCGTACTCGGTGTTGTTCGTGTCGGTGTTCGGCGGGCTCGCGATCGGCATGGGAATCGGGCCACGGCTGGCGCAGCGGCTGCCGCACAACCGGCTGTTCGGCACGGCGATCGTCGCGGCCGGGTTGTCGCTGGTCGTCGTCGCCGTGGCGGTGCACCTGTTCATGGCGATCGCCGCGGTCATGCTCGTCGGCGCGTTCGCCGGAATCGCCTTCCTCACCGGCCTCACGATCATCGGGACCCAGGTCGCCGACGGGATCCGGGGCCGGATCAACGCGTTCGTCCAGTCACTGGTGCGGCTGGTGCTGCTCGGGTCGATGGCACTGGTGCCGGTCGTCGTCGGTGTCGTCGCCACCCGGACGGTCACGATCGGTGATGCCTCGTTCGTCGTCGACGGCACCCGGTTCGTGCTGGCCGGCGGCGGGGTCGTGGCCGCGGTCGTGGGCACGATCGCCTACCGGCAGATGACCGAGCGACGGTTGGAGCCGCTGGTCAAGGAACTGGTCACCGCTCTGCGGTCCGGGCAGCGGCGGACCGGGTCAGGCGTGCTGGTCGCCGTCGAGGGCGCGTCGCCTGAGCTGACGGTCGTCCAGGCGCACCGGCTCGCGGCGACCCTGCGTGAGCGCGGACACCGGGTGGTCGACCCGGGCACCGGTGAGCAGGACGCGGCCCGCTGGGCCGCCGCGACCCGTGAGGCCGACCTCGCGGGGCTGCGCGCGAAGGCACTCGCCGCCGCGGCCGTCCGGGCCGACCTGGTGGAGCGGGTGGTGCGCCCGGCGCTGGACGGCGGCGCCGTCGTCGTCGTGGACCGGTTCATGGCCAGCCCGCTCGCCCGGTTCGGTGCCGCCGCCGAACAGATCGGCAGCGGTCCGGACGACGGCGAGCTCGAGCACCTCGCCCGCTGGGCCACCGGCGGACTGCGGCCGGACCTGTCCGTGCTGCTGGACCGCGTGTCCGACGCCCGGCCCGAGCCCGGCGTGGCAGGCGTCGAGCACGCCCGGGTGCAGAAGCTGCTGGCTCGGACGGTCTCCGCTCAGGAGCCGCAGCGCAGCGTCGTCGTGGACGCCGACGGCACCGAGGACGAGATCGCCGCCCGGGTGCTCGAGAGCGTGCTCCCGCTGCTGCCACCGGCCGGGATCAGGGAGGGGGCCTCATGAGTGTCTGGGCCGACGTCGTCGGGCAGCCGGCCGCGGTCGCCGAGCTGGGTGGTGCGGCGGTCGACCCGTCCGCGATGACCCACGCCTGGCTGTTCACCGGGCCCCCCGGTTCCGGCCGTTCGAACGCGGCGCGGGCGTTCGCCGCCGCGCTGCAGTGCCGCTACGGCGGCTGCGGCGAGTGCGCCGCCTGCCGGACCACCCTCGCCGGCACCCACTCCGACGTCCGGGAGATCAACCCGGAAGGCTTGTCGATCAAGGTCGACGAGATGCGCGCCCTGGTGCAGATGGCCGCCCGCCGCCCCGCCACCGGGGTCTGGCAGGTCGTGATCATCTCCGACGCCGACCGGCTCACCGAGGGTGCGTCGAACGCTCTGCTCAAGGCGATCGAGGAGCCGGCACCGGAGACGGTGTGGTTGCTCTGCGCCCCGTCCGACCACCCCGAGGACGTGCCGGTCACGATCCGCTCGCGCTGCCGCCCGGTCCATCTGCGCAGCCCGTCGCCCGAGTCGGTGGCCGGGGTACTCCGGGACCGTGACGGGATCGATCCGGACCAGGCGCAGTGGGCGGCGTCGGTGTGCGGCGGGCACGTCGGCCGCGCGCGGCGGCTGGCCCGGGACGCCCAGGCCCGGTCCAGGCGCGAGGAGATCCTGGCGGTTCCGAGGAAGCTGAACCGCATCGGGGACGCGTTCTTCCACGCCGACGTGCTGATCCGCTCGGCCGAGGGTGAGGCGGAGGGCCTGCGGGCCGACCGTGACGAGACCGAGCGTGCGGAGCTCTCCGTCGCGATGGGCGCGGGCGGCACCGGCAAGGGCGCCGCCGCGGCCGCCCGGTCGGCGAAGGCCGCCGAGCGCGACCTGGAGAAGCGGCAGAAGAGCCGCGCCACCCGGACCCAGCGCGACGCACTCGACCGCGCGCTCGTCGACCTGGCCGGCTTCTACCGGGACGCGATTGTCGCGGCCTCGGGTGCTCAGGTGCTGCTGACCAACCCGGACCGGGAGCAGGAGATCCGGATGGCGGCCGCCGAGTGGGGGCCGGAGTCGTCGTTGCGCAGGCTGGAGGCCGTCCTCGCCTGCCGGGACGCCCTCGAGCAGAACGTGAAGCCCCGGATCGCGGTCGAGGCGATGATGACCGCCCTGCACCGTGGCTGACCGGTGCCGCCGTTCAGCCGCTGATCGTCCGGCTCAGCACGATCTGGTCGCTGTCCCAGTCCGCGGCTCCGCGTAGCTCGGGCGGCCGCGGCCGGAACCCCGGCGCCTCGGCGAGGCCCGGTGTCGGGTCGGAGACGGTGATCGTGACGGGGCTCGGGGCGGGACGGGTCAGCTCGACCCGCATTCCGGCGGCCGGGACGGCCTGCAACCGGATCTCGTCGACGTCGCGGCCGGACCGGACCGCGGGCCTGCCGGCCGGGGCGACGGTCACCGACGGCAGCGGCCGGTCGCTGCGCAGGATGACCGTCGGAGCCCCACGCGGGCTCGCGACCTGGAGCACCAACCGCTGCGGTGTCCGCTCGACGATCTCGACCGCCGGCCCGGGCGCCGCGAGCGGTGCGGCCGGGCCGCTCCGTGCCGCGGGGTCACCGGGCCACATCGGCAGGTCGGCGCCCGCCGGGTCGAGGTAGCCGGCCGTCCAGGTGGCCGGTGCGGTGTCCGTGCTGACCCAACGAGCCGCACCGGTGTCGGTGTCCTGCAGGAACGACAGGTGCGACGCCTGTGGCCGGTCCGGGCCCGGCCGGTCCAGCACCAACCCGGTCGCGGCGAGGACGGCCACGGCGACGGCTGCTCCGGCCGGGACCGGCCACCCGCGCCGGGGTTGGTGCGGCCCGGCCCCGCCCTGCCTCGCTTCGACTTGCCCGGCTCCGACTTGCCCGGCTTCGACTTGCCCGGCTTCGACTTGCCCGGCTTCGACTTGCCCGGCTTCGACTTGCCCGGCTTCGACTTGCCCGGCTTCGACTTGCCCGGCTTCGACTTGCCCGGCTTCGACTTGCCCGGCTTCGACTTGCGAGGCCGCTGGGGTCCCCGGCCGGGCAGGCACAGGCACCAGCACGATGGTCAGCAGCGCCAGGAGGAGGACCTGCGCGGCCACCGGGATGCCGTCGGCGATCCCCGAGAGGGTGAACAGGTCCCAGCCGAGCGGTGCCAGCAGCACGGCGCCCGGGACCGCACCCAGCGCCGCGACCGCCGTCGCCGCGACCGGCCGGTGGCGCCACAGCAGCGCGGCCGCCAGTCCGAGGCCCGCCCCGGTCGCGGGCAGCGCGAACAGGAAGGACGCACCCGGAACGGTCCCGGCCGTGACCACACCGAGCAGCGCGACGACCAGCGCAGCCCCTGCGGCGGCACCGGCCCGCCCGGCCCACCGCCGGGCGACGAGATACCAGAGCGCGGTGACGGTCACCGCCAGTGCCACGGCCGCGAGCTGCACGGCCACGGGCCGGTGCAGGAACGGTCCCGTGTCGGCGTACGACGGGCGCAGCACGACCAGCAGCTGCCAGAGTCCGGCCGTGGCCGCCACCCCTGCCGCGGCCGTCACCAGGACGCCGGCCGCGGATCCCAGCACCCGCGGCACGGTCAGGACCTCGCGCCGGCGCCCCAGCAGGACCGCCCCGGCGACGGCGAGCAGACCCAGGCCGGCGACCGGCCACACCAGCCATCCCGGGTACACGGCGAGCGCCCCGGCGAACCGGAAGTAGGTGGCGTCGCCCTGCGCGGGGGCGCCGGACACGGCCGGGTCGAGCGGCGCCAGGTCGCGGTCCCCCAGCACCCGGGCCAGCCCGAGCGCCGCCTCGCCGTGTCCCTGCACGCTCGCCGCGCTCAGGTTCTCCGGTGCGTCGCCGGTGGTGTGGTACTCGACCGGCTCCTCGATGAAGGCGAAGTTCAGCCCGGGCCGGCCGGCGTCGAGGACGCGTGTGAGGTCGGTGTCGTTCTGGAGCAGCCGGTACGCCTCCACCAGCGACGAGTCGCCGACCGGGTGCGGCACTGCCTCGGCGAAGGCCCGCACCAGCCCCGCGTTGCCGGGCGAGGTCTGGAACATCAGCGACGGTCCGGAGACACCGCGGGCCTCGAAGTTCACCACGACCGACGGCCGGGCCCCGAGCTCGTCACGGACCCAGGCCTGCGCGCCGAGCAGGCCGGCCTCCTCGGCGTCGGTGATCAGCACGACCAGGTCGTTGCGCAGCGGCGGGCCGGTCTGCAGCGCACGGACCGCCTCGAGGATCGCGGCGACGGACGACATGTCGTCGGCGGCACCGGGACCACCCGCCACCGAGTCGTAGTGCGCGGCGAGCACGACGGCCCCGGTCGGATCGGTACCGGGCAGCGTCGCGACGACGTTCTCGACCGGCCCCGCGCTCATCCTGCCGTCATGGCTGTCGGCCCCGGTCGACGAGTGCAGCCGGGTCGACAGGCCCGCCGCCGAGAGCCGGTCGACGAGCTCGTCGCGCACCCGGTCCGCCGCGGGGCTCCCGGTGGGGCGCGGCTCGCGGGCGAGCTCGCCGACCGTTCGCAGGGCACGGTCGGCGGCGATCTCGCCGGTGGGCGCATCGGCCGGCGCCGGTGCCGGTGCCCGACCGTCCACCCACGACAGACCGGCCACGAGAACGAGGACCAGGGCCGCCACCCAACGCGTTGCCATGGCGGCGATGCTGCCCGTGCGCGGTGACTGCCGCGTCCGACTTTCGGACGGTCATCGGGCTCGTTCGTGGCGAGGGGTGCCGGAGGCTCGGCACGGAGCGGTCGCTACACTTGGCACGCACCACGCCGCCTTAGCTCAGTCGGTTAGAGCGACGCACTCGTAATGCGTAGGTCGGGAGTTCGACTCTCCCAGGCGGCTCCACGAAGAGGGGCAGGTCAGACCGCATCCCGGTCGCCTCCCTGCTCTTTCGTCAGCAAGATCACCTGGCCACTGGTCCGCATCTGGTCCGCACCCGAGTTGATCTTGGCCTCGTGCAGGCGGTCCGCGACCGTATCCAGGTCGTCGGCAAACAGGTGTGAGTAGACGTCGAGGGTCACGCTCGGCGACGCATGGCCGAGCATCCGCTGCACGAGCACCACGGTCGCGCCCGCCGCGATCGCCAGCGACGCCGCGGTGTGCCGGAGCGCGTGGGGCGTCACTCCGACCACGCCGGCCCGTTTCGCAGCAGCGTCGAACGTGTCGCGGCGAAAGTTCCCATTGCGCAGGATGCCTCCGCCCCGTCCCGAGAACACGAGGTCGTCCGGGCCGAGGCCGGACACGTGCGCAGCCATGTCGTCGACGAGGAACATCGGCACGGGTACGTCCCGGCGTTCGTGGTCCTTGGGCGTGCCCAGCTCGGCGCGGCCACGGACCTCGGCCATCGCTCGGCGCACGGTGATCCGGCGCCGCATCAGGTCAAGGTCGCTGACCCGCAGCGCGGCCGCCTCGCCCCAGCGCAACCCGGTGTAGGCGAGCACGTTGACGAGCACGCCATAGTCCCCGCACTCCTGTGCGAGCAGGGCGACCTCGGCGTGTGTGAGGTAACGCTTCTGCTTCGACTTGACCCTGGGAAGCGGAATTCCTTCGGCGGGGTTACGGGAGAGCCGGCCGTCCAGCTGGGCGTACCCCAGCGCGAGGGAGAGCACCCGGTGGCAGTAGCGGACCGAGGCCGCGGAGAGCCCGGAGGAGGTCAGTTGGCCTACCCATGCCGCCACGTCGGCCGGGGCCACCTCGGCCAGCGGCACCGCGCCCCACGTCGGTTCGATGTGCTTGCTGATGATCCCTTCGTACCGGACCCGCGTGGTCGGCTTGAGCTGCTCCTGGGCGGCCAGCCACTTCCGGCACCACGTTCCGGTGCGCTCGCGCGATAGGGACGGGTCGATCCATTCCCCGCGCGACTTGGCGACCTCGACCGAGGCGACCCATCGCTCGGCGTCGACCTTCCGGGCGAAGTGCCTGGCCCGCTCCCGGCGGTCCGGACCGCGGTAGCGGGCCCGCCACGTGCCGTCAGGGCGCTTCTTGATGCTCGCCACGGTCCTCCTCCTCTCCGTCCTCATAGCGCAGCGGAACGATGAACGCGAAATGGCGGAGGTAGGCGCTGAGGATGCGCGGTGGCACGCCCTTCTGCCACACCAGCATGTCGGCCGCCTCTCGGAGCATTTCCTGCAGGTCGAGCATTTCCTGCAGGTCGGGGGTGTACTCGGTGATCTCCGCGAGCGTCGTGCGGTCAGGGGGTGCGTGGGGGCGGTTGACCTCCTGGAAGTCCAATAGGTCCGGGCTGGCAATTTCCTCTGGCAGGTCCTCATCGGGAAGCGGGGCGTTGCCTGCAGCCCACTGCCACGCTGCGGACTCCGGCACACGGACCGTGGACGTCAGGTCGATCTCGTTGTCACCACTGGCGCTCTCCTCGTCACTGCTGGCCGTGCCGCTAAGGAGTAGCCGATTCGGGGTGACGCCGAGAGCGATGGCGAGCGCGACCAGCTCCGACACGTCGGCCCTTCTCTCGCCCTTCATCAGCCGTGAGACGGCGTTGATGCCGAGCGGGTGGCCGAGTTTGGTCATCCGCTCGGCGATGTCCTTCTGGTCGAGCCCTGCGCGTTTTCGCAGCTCGTCGAGGTTGGCAGTGAAGCGCTCTCCGAGGGGGCCGCGCTCCATGGGGCCGCTCCGCCGCGACTGTTGATTAGCCATCATCGGGATTCTGGCACTGAAGATTGCGAGTAGTCCAGCGCTGACCTACCCTGCGGCGTGCTGGCGGTAATCGCCAGCACGATCGCTATTATGAGGAGTCCCATGAGTGACAGGGCGCTCGCGCGGCCTCTCAACCTCCGGGAGGCGGCGGAGATGATCGGTGTGCCGGAGAGCACGCTGCGGTACTGGAGGGCGACGGGACGGGACGGCCCGGTCGGGTACCGGGTCGGGCGCCGGGTGATGTATGACGAAGCCGAGGTTCAGGCGTACCGGGACGCTTGCCGCGCTGCGGCGAAGCCGCAGGGGGAGTCTGCGTGACCCCTATGAACGAGCGGGGCGGGCCCGCTACCGACGGACCCGCCCCGATGATCGCCCCGGACACTTTGCAGAGGCACGACCACCACGAAGGTACCGCACCGGCGCACCGGCTCGGCCGGGTTGCGACGCTCGGCGAGGCGCGCTCGCACCGGTCGAAGCGCCATGCGCTCGACCACCTCGACCAGACCGGGGCGTGCGCGTGCTGGACCGCCGGCCCGGGCCGGCGCTGCCTGGCCGGGAGGGTGTCGTGAGGGGCCCGGCACCGCACGCGGTCGACGGCCGGGTGGCCATGCTCGTCGTCGACCCCGGGTTCTGTGCCTCGTGCGCCGCGATGCTCGACCCCACTGCGCTTGCCCGGTGGCTCCACGCCCTCTCGGCCGATGATCCCGCCTACATCGCGGCCCGGCTGGTCGTCGAGCTGCGCGAGGAGCGCACTGCGCTCGCGGAGTCCGGTCTCGCGATGCCCGTCTCAGCTGCTTCCCGGGCCGCGGCCGGCGTGGCGCTTGCCCCCCTCGAGCCGGTGCAGTCACCGCGGCCGCCCGTGCGGTGCGACCGCTGCCATGACCGGCTCCCGTTCCCCATGATTCCCGAGCAGAAGAAGGGCGCGGCCTGATGCCGTACGACACCCTGGCCCACGGCGGCCAGGCCGGCGAAGCGGAACTGAACGACCCGCTCCCCGACAAGCCGTGGACCGAGTACGGGTACTCCGAGCGGCTGATCCACGTCTACGGCGACCGCTTGCGGTTCGTCCGCATCTGGCGCCGCTGGCTCATCTGGGACGGCACCCGCTGGGCCTGCGACGACACTGGGCAGGCCGTGCGCTGGGCGAAGATCATCGCCCGGCGGATGACGACCGAGGCGTATGCGATCACCGACAAGCAGGAGCGCTCGGCCGCAGTCCGGGCCGCGCGCCGCGGTGAACAGTCGGCCGGCGTCTACGCGGTGCTCGCCCTCGCCGAGACCGAGGAACAGGTGGCTGTCGTCCCCGGGCAGCTGGACGCCGACCCGTTCCTGCTGAACTGCCCGAACGGAACGCTCGACCTGCGCACGGGTGAACTACGCGGCCACGACCCGACCGACCTGCTGACCAAGGTCACCGGCGCCGCGTACGACCCGGACGCCCGCAGCACGGACTGGTCCCGGTTCCTCGACCGCGTCCAGCCCGACCCGGACGTACAGGCGTTCCTCGCCCGACTGTTCGGGCACGCCCTGGAGGGCAGGGTCACCGAGCACGTCCTGCCGATCTTGCAGGGCGAGGGAGCGAACGGGAAGTCGACCTTCCTCGACGCCGTGCTCGCCGCATTGGGCGACTACGGCGGGGCCGCCGACCCCGAGCTGCTGACCGCGCGCACGTTCGACGCCCATCCGACCGGAGTTGCCGACCTGTTCGGGTTGCGCCTGGCCCTGCTGCACGAAGGCGACGCCGGTCGCCGGCTCGCCGAGGGCACTGTGAAGCGCCTGACCGGTGGCGACCAGCTGAAGGCCCGGCGGATGCGCGAGGACTTCTGGTCGTTCCAGCCGAGCCACATGTTCGCGCTGGCCACGAACCACCGGCCGATCGTGTCCGGCGCCGACGAGGGAATCTGGCGCCGGCTGCGGCTGGTCCCCTGGCCCGTGGTCGTCCCGGCCGCCGAGCGCGACGAGCACTTGGGTGAGCGCATGCATCTGGCCGCCGATGCCGTGCTCGCGTGGCTGGTCCACGGCCACCAGCAGTGGCGCCGCGACGGGCTCGCGGAGCCGGCGTCGGTCACCGAGGCCACCGACACCTACCGGGGTGAGTCGGACGCGCTGGGGCGGTTCCTCGCCGAGCGTTGCCTGCTTGCGCCGGCGTTCCACGTGTTCTCCGCCGAGCTGTTCGCGGCGTGGGGCAAGTGGTGCGCCGAGGAGGGTGAGGCGGTCGGGTCGAACAAGGCGTTCACGACCGCGCTCGTCAACCGCGGCTTCGGCCCGCCGACGCCGACGAACCGCGGGAAGCGATGGCAGGGGATCGGCGTCGCCGCCGACGACGAGGGCGGTGAGGGGGCGTGATGGGTGTAACGGGTCTCTCCCACTCACGCGCCTGCACGCGGAGCGTCAACCTTTCGAACCTTCACATCCGTCACTCTCTCGTCACTCCCGCAGGTCACTGTTGGGCGTGACGGGTGTGACGGATCGCAACCTTAACCGCCACGCGCGGGCGAGGAACCAGCGCAGACCCGTCACACCCGTCACCCGCTCCCCACGGCTTCCGCGATAGACCAGGAAGGAACCACCCATGGCGATTACCGAGAGCCCGACCAACCGGCGCTGTGGGAGACCATCGACCCGGCTGAGGACCACGAGTCCACCTGGCGCTGGCCGCGCAGACGGTTGGCGACGGAGTCCCGATCGAGACGGCCGCGCACGAGGCGCGCCGCTCGTCCGCCTACTTCCACGAGCTGGTTCGTCGGGCCGGCGAGCCCGATAACGAGGAGGTGATCAACATGTCGCAGCCGAACCCGCGCCGCAGCCGCGCCGAGAAGATCATCACCCAGATGCGCGACCAGCTTGGCGACCCGACGATCACCCACACCAATCGGGCGCTGCCGCCGCCCGAGCCGGGCGCGGGCATCAACATCAGGATCACCCCGGCACCGGGAGTAGGACATCCCGGATGAGCACCCCGAGCGTGAAACAACCCCACGGAGCTGCCTCCGGCCCGAGGCCTCCGGAGAAGCTCGGCACCGTCGCGGCCGAGGCAGGACAGGTACTCCGGCTGGTCCGCGCCGGGTACACCTACAGGGAGATCGCCGCCCTGGTCGGCCTGTCCACCACGACCGCGTGGCGTCGCCACCGGTGGGCGGTTCAAGTGCTCACCGGGCGGGACGAGACGCCACTACCGACCATGCGGGAGGTCCGACCGCGGATGCGAGCACCGGTCTACACCTCCAGCCCGGGCCGAGAACTGATGCGGCTGCGTCCTCGGCCGGCGGTTCGGTGCAGCGCGCGTCGCAAGACTGGCGGTCCTTGCGGGTGTTGGGCGGTCCACGGCGCCCGAGTGTGTCGAATGCACGGTGGCGCTGCTCCGCAGGTGCGGCGGGCAGCCGAGGCGCGACACCGCCGTGAGAAGGCGCGGCAGATCCTCGCTGCCCTGGAGTTCACGTTCGACGGCTGCGTCGAGAAGGGTGGGAGAGAGTCATGACCGGACGGCGGCTGTCCGTGGCCTTGTGGGCGGCCTCAGCAGCATCGTGCAGCCGGTCGCGCAGTTCCTCCGAGTGGCGCGGCCGATCGGCGACGTGGCGCGCGTCCGAGTCCAAGCAGAGCGGCGAGGCGAGCTCGAGACCGAGTGCGACGGTCACCGGGTGAAGGCGCTGTGCCCGGTCACCGCCTTGCCGACGATCAGCGTGTTCATCTCGTGGGTGCCCTCGAAGGAGAACAGCGCCTCGGCGTCGGCGAAGTAGCGCGCAACACCGTTGCCGAGCAGGATCCCGTTGCCACCGACGAGCTGGCGCGCCCAGGCCACGGTCTCCCGCATCCGGCTCGCGCAGAACGCCTTGGCCAGTGAGGAGTGCGCGTCCGAGCCGTCGCCGGCGTCGAGAAGCTGGGCGTTGCGCACCGCCATTCCCAGCGACGCGGTCACGTTGCCGAGCATCTTCACCAGCAGGTCCTGCATCAGCTGGAACCCGGCGATCGGCCGTCCGAACTGCTCGCGCTCGCGCGCATACGACAGTGCCAGCTCGTAGGCGGCCATCTGCACCCCGACCGTTCCCCAGGCGGCGTTCCCGACCCTCGACGTCGGCGACCTGCCACCCCGGTGGTCCCGGGACGCCGCCCGCAGCCGGCTCACCGCCATCCAGGCGGCCGAAGCCGACGCGATCAGCGCGGCGCTGACCACCCACGACGGCAACAAGCGGTTCGGCGTGACCGCCAACTGCATCGCCCCCGGCTTCATCGCCAGCGACATGACCCGCGCCACCTCCGGAGCCACACTCGATCCGATGCGCCCCACGTGCAGTGTCGGCGTGCGAGGGCGCGTGTTCCGCAGAACCAGTGAAGTCGGCCTCGACTCGTCCCTCCCCTCAGCGGTCGGTGCGGTAGTGGTCGAGCTTGTCCTCGTCGATCTCGATCCCCAGGCCTGGCTCTGGGCGGACCGCGATGGCTCCGTCGACGACGCGGACCGGGTCGGTGAGCAGGTCGTCCTCGATCAGGAGGAAGTTCGTCACCTCGGCTGGGCGCACAGCTGTGTGCCGGTGCGCGGCGGCGAAGGCCACGGATGCCAGCGTGCCGAGCTGGGTGTCGATCTGGTTGCCCACCAGGACCCCGATCCCGAGGCCGTCGCAGAGGCCGAGGATCCGGCTGGAGCGGGTGAACCCGCTGCGTGAGGTCTTGATGTTGATGCCGTCGAAGCCGTCGGTGGTCACGGCTCGGGCGACGGTCTCCAGGGTCGGTGCGCTCTCGTCGGCGTAGACGGGGATGCGGGTGCCGGCGATGCATCGCCGCCTACCGAGGACCTCGCTCGACGGGCACGGTTCCTCGATCAACTCGACTCCGGCAGGCTCCATCGCGGTGAGGGCTGCGGTGGCCTGTTCGGCGGTCCAGCCGTGGTTGGCGTCCAGGCCGAGGACGACATCGTCTCCCAGCGCGTCGCGGATCCTTAGCACGGCCTCGACGTCGGTGCGGTATTCCGGGCGGCCGACCTTGACCTTGAACGTGGTGACCCCGAAGTCGTCGTGGACCCGGCGGGCCTCCTCGGCCATCTCGGCCGGCTTCCCGATGCCGACCATGTGTGAGACGCGGACCCGGTCGGTGTAGCCACCGAGCAGGCGGTGACAGCTCACGCCCAGCTCCTGGCCCAGGATGTCCCACAGCGCGAGGTCGACGGCTGCCTTGACGGTGTTGTTCGCGACCGTGTTGTCGAGCAGGCGGTCGATCATCTCCCGGTTCCCCGGATCGCGTCCCACGAGGACCGGCGCGAACAGCGTGTGCACGGCGGCGAGGATGGACCCGACCGTCTCGCCGTAGGTGTAGGGGCGGGGCAGTACGTCGGCCTGTCCGACGATCCCGTCGTCCGTGTGGATCCGCAGCAGGACGTGGGCAGCTTCTCGTACCTCGCCGATCGCGAACGCCAGCGGTCTGCGGTACGGGATCGAGTACGGAATGGCCTCAAGGCTCACGATGTGCATCAGGATCCAGATCAGTCGCGGGGCTGGTCAGGGCGGGTCGGTTCACATGAACCGTCCGCCGGTGACCTCGAGGACGGTCCCGGTCATGTAGGACGACAGGTCCGAGGCGAGGAACAGCGCGACGCCTGCGACTTCGGACGGTTCGCCGGGGCGCTGCATCGGGATCTCGCTCATTTTCTGGTCCCACGCCCGCTGCGGCATGGCCTCGGTCATGGCCGTGCGGATCAGACCGGGCTGGATGGCGTTGACGCGGACGTTGTGATGGGCGAGTTCCTTGGCGGCCGCTTTGCTCATGCCGACGATGCCGGCCTTGGCCGCCGAGTAGTTCGTCTGCCCGACCATGCCGACCTTGCCGGACAGCGAGGAGAGGTTGACGATCGCGCCCCGCTTCTGCTCACGCATGATCGCGGCTGCCGCGCGGGTGCCGTTCCAGGTGCCCTTCAGGTGGACGCCGATGACCTGGTCGAACTCGTCCTCGGACATCGTTCGCATGGTGGCGTCGCGGGTGATGCCCGCGTTGTTGACCATGATGTCGGGCGGGCCGAACCGCTGTCCCGCGGCGTCGAGCAGCGCCTCCATCTCGGATGCGACGGTGACGTCGCAGCGTACGGCCGCGGCGATCTCGGGCCCGCCGAGCGAGTCCACGGCGGCCGCCGTCGCGTCCGGGTCCAGGTCACCGAGCACCACCCGGGCGCCCTCGGTCACGAACCGCTCGGCGATCGCGTAGCCGAGCCCCTGCGCCCCGCCCGTGATCACGGCGGTCCTCCCGTCGAGCAGCCCCATCTTCTCCTCCGTCTCGTTTCCGGTCATTCCGTCTCTCCGCGCAGCCGCACCAGCATCGGCATCCGCCCGTCCTGCACCGTCTCGTCGTCCTGGTTGACCAGTACGAACCGGCGACCGACGACGGCACGGTCACCCGTGCTCGTCAGCCGCAGTTCGGTGATCTCCAGCCGGCAGTGCAGGGTGTCGCCGACGAAGATGGGCCGCGGGAACTGCCATTCCTGAAGGCCCAGCATCGCGATGGCCGACGTCGCGAACCACCCGGCACGGTCCATCAGCCCGGTGAGCAGGGCGATACCGAACACCCCGTGCACCACGCGGCGACCGAAGTGGCTCGCCCGCGAGAACTCCTCGTCGGAGTGGATGGGGTTCCAGTCCCCTGAGAGCATGCAGAAGGTGACGAGATCGGTCTCGGTCACGGTCCGGGCCGGCGACGTGAGCACCATGCCGACCTCGAGGTCCTCGTAGTAGAGGCTGGTGTCTCGCTCGGTCACGCCGCTCACCCGCCCCGTACCTCGAGCACGATCCGGCCGACGTTCTCACCGGACTCCATCCGTTCGTGCACCGTCCGCGCCTGGTCGAGCGGCACGATCTCGGTGACGTCGGCGGCCAGCTCGCCACGCGCGAGCCCTGCCAGCAGCGTGCGCATCTCGTGGGTCGAGCACGATTTGGTCCCGAGCAGGCTGATCTCCTTGAGGATCAGATATGCGGGCGGGATCGACACCTCCTTGCCCTCGACGTTGCCCAGCACGACGACCCGGCCACCCGGGCGGACGGCGTGCAGGGACTCCCGCAACGTCGGTGCTCCGACGATGTCGAGCACCAGGTCGGCCTGCCGGCCGAGGCGGCGACGTAGTTCCTTGGCGAACCGGCGGTCGGCGTCGATGATCACCTCGTCGGCGCCCAGCTCGGTGGCCCGCGCGGCCCCGCGCTCGCTGGAGACCACGCCGACCACGGTGGCCTCCGCGGCCTTGGCGATGGAGATCGCGTGCAGACCCACGCCGCCGCTCGCGCCCGTGATCGCCACGGTCTCGCCAGCCTGCAGTGCACCGCGCCCGAGCAGTGCGTGCTGGGCAGTCCCGAGCGTGCAGGTCGCGATGGCGGCCTGGGCCAGACCGACCTGGTCCGGTAGCGCGATGACCGTCCGGGTCTCCACCAGGACGTACTCGGCGTAGCCGCCGTCGCGGTCCTCACCGAGGAACTGCGCGGTCTGCGCGGAACACAGTGCCTCGGCTCCCGATCGGCACTGCGGGCACGCGCCGCAGCCGGTGTAGATCATGGTCATCACCCGGTCGCCGACGGCGAGCCCCTCGGCGGTCGACCCGGTCGCCGCGACCCGGCCGCTGACCTGGTGGCCCAGGGTGAGCGGGCGCAGCGCGCGTGGGAACGCGCCCTGGCGGGTGAGCAGGTCGTGGCGGCACACCCCGCAGTAGGCGACCTCGATGACGACCTGCCCCGGCCTCGGTTCCGGCACCGGAACCCGCTGCGGGCGCAGCACATCCGGGCCGCCGAACTCCTCCAGCCGGATCGCATGCATCTCACTGGCCATTCCGGTCACCGAGCTCCTTCTCCTGAACCGCGTGGGGACGACGTGGCGAGCGCCTCGGTGGCGAGGGCACGCAACGTGGTGCGCTGGATCTTGTCGCCGTTGGTGCCGGGAACGATGGGGAACTCCTCGAGCACGAGGACCCGTCGCGGCACCTTGAAGTGGGCCAGGGATGACCGGCAGCGCTCGATGACAGCGCGCTCGTCGACCGTGCCCGCGGCGAGGACGAACGCGACCGGTACGGCGCCGCTCTCGGTGTCCACCCCGACCAGTTGGGCCGCGGTGATACCCGGTAGCTCCTCGAGAAAGGCCTCGATCTCGCGGGGACTGACGAGGAAGCCGCCCAGGCGCAGGGCGTCGCCGCGGCGGGACAGGTACACCAGGTCGCGCCCGGCACCTTCCAGCCCGAGGTCACCGGTACGGAAGTAACCGTCCGGCCCGAGGTCCTCGATGCCCGGCCGGTTCAGGTAGCCGATCGTGACGTTGGAGCCCTGGATCTCGATCTCGCCGTCCGAACCGGCTTCGGCGAGCCTGCCGGTCTCGGGGTCACGGATGCGGAACCGGATGTTCTCCGACACCGGGACGCCGCCACCGCGCGCGCGTCGTTCGGTGTCCGCGTCCGCGACCGGATAGCACATGAGGGCGAACACCTCGCTCGACCCGTAGGTCTGGAAGAACTTCTTGCCCGCCGCGTCCCCGGCCCGGACCAGCTCGACTGGATCGGTGGCGGTGAAGTTGCCGAACCCGGCCTCCCGCCACGACGGCATGCTCTCCAGCGCAGCGGCCGCCGCGATCCTGCGCAACATCTCGTCCGCGAGGTTGGTGTGGGTCACGGCGTGTCGGCGGATGAGGTCGACGGCGCCCTCGGCGGTGAAGACGTCCTGGATCACGACGGGGCGACCCGCAGCCAGGCCGGCCATGAGGGTGTTGAACCCGAACACCCCGCAGAACGGGAGGGCGCCCAGCACCACCGTGTCCGGCGCGGAGTAGCCGAAGGCGCGTGCGACGGCTTGGGAGTGCAGGATCATCCCGCGTTGGCTGTGCAGGACGAGCTTCGGTGCCGACGTACTCCCGGAGGAGCTGAAGGCGAACCCCGGCGCGTCGGGATCCACCTGCACTTCGCCCGCTGCCGCGGGGTCATGATCGGCGAGTGTGCTCCATCCGACGACTCGCGCCCGCAAAGCTGGGGGGATCGACTCGGGAGCGATATCGCCCACGGCCACGATATGTTCCAGCGTGTTCGGCAGCTCGTCGGCGACTTCGGCCAGCATGCCAAGGAAGTCGATGCCATGGAAGCCCGGCCAGGTGATCAGGACGCGGGCACCGGACTCGTTCAGCGCTTGCGTCACCTCGACAGCTCGGTATCGGGTGTTGACGCCGAGGACCACGGCGCCCCGGCGGCAACCGGCGAAGGCGGCCTCCACCCAGGCGGCCGAGTTGGGCAGCCATACAGCCAGTACGTCGCCCCGTCCGAGCCCCAAGCCGGCGAGCCCGGCGCTCAGGCCGGCCGAACGGTCGGTGAGCTGCCCGAAGGTCACGGCCTGGTCGCCCTCGTAGAGAGCTACCTCTCGGCCCTGCTGAGCGGTCAGCTGTTCGAGCAGCGCCGGCAACGTGACCCCGTGATCAGACATACATAGCCTCCAGCCGCGTGTGTGGGCCGGCCGGTCCTGGGAGATGCCCCTTGAACTTGCAACGGTCCTGGACCACACTGCGCATGTTGAGTGTGGTTCACAGAATATTTTCTGTAAAGAGCAGACGGTGAAGGAGGGACGCAATGGCTCAGTCCCGCGGCGGGCGCAACCGCCTCAGTGACATGGCGGCCCGCTTCGTACGCGAGGCGATCATCGCCGGTCGCCTCCGAGAAGGCGAGTACCTGCGTCCAGAGCAGCTGGCCGACGAGCTTGAGATCAGCGTGACTCCGGCCCGCGAGGCGCTCTTGGCGATCGAGGGTGAGGGCTTCGTCGAGATGGTCCCGCGGCGTGGCTTCGTAGTCGCGCCCCTTGATCCGGACGACATCCTCGACATCTTCACCTCGCAGGCGTTGATCTGTGGCGAGTTGGCAAGCCGTGCCGCGCTCCGAATGAGCGACAGCGAGATTGCCGAGCTGGAGCAGCTGCAGGACACGATCGTCGCCGCCGCCGGAGCCGGCGACTACGAGACCGTCCGGACGGCAAACCATCAGTTCCACCGCGCCATCAACCTCGCCGCCAACGCCCGGAAGATGCTCTGGCTTCTGGCGATCACTCTGAAGTACACGCCGTCCTCGACCTACTCCCAGACGACCGGCTGGCCGGAAGCAGCGTGCACCGACCACAGAGACATCCTCAACGCTCTGCAGAACAGGGACGCCGACGCAGCACGCACCTCGATGTCGGCGCACATGAAACACCTCGGTGTGCTTCTGGCGCAGCACATCGGTTCCCTGTCGCCCTCCGCCCACTGAGTCACGGCGCTTCCTCCTCTGCCTGACCTGGACACCCCGCGGCCGCGTTCTGCCATTAACCGTGGCCTCATCTCTAGTCGCGACCGTCCGCAACCCATTTTCGCCTATTGCGCGATCGTCGAACTGCACGATGATTCAGAGAGGAATCACGATGCCACGACCACAGAAGTTCTATGCTGCCCCGGGGCGGGGTATCGGTCTCACGCACTCCACGCGCGCTTGGCTCGACGCTAGGGTGGTGCACTGATGCTGCGAAGCCTGAGCGCACCCGCAGCCCGCTGGGTCGAGCGTTGGATGCCATCGCCCCTCATATTCGCTGTCGCTTTGACAGTCGTCGTTGTGCTCATGGCATTGTTCATGACCCCCGCAGCCCCCGCCGACGTACTGTCAGGCTGGGGTGAGGGACTTTCAGGATTGCTGGCGTTCACGACCCAGATGTGTCTGATCCTGCTTTTCGGGCACGCATTGGCCAACACCGACCCGGTGCGTAAGGCGCTCATCACGATGGCGCGGGTCCCGCGCACCGCGTTCCAGGCTTACGCGTGGGTCACACTGGTTTCGTGCATCTCCGGGATGCTGACCTGGGGCCTTGCCCTGGTCGTCGGCGGGCTGCTCTCGCGCGAGGTGGCGCTGCAGATGCGCGACCGCGGCGTGAAGGTGCACTTCCCGCTGCTCGTCGCCGCCGCGTACACCTCGATGAGCGTCTGGGCGATGGGCTACTCGAGTTCATCGCCACTTGCCGCCGCGACCCCGGACTCGTTCATCGTCGAGACGCTCGGATCGACGATTCCCATCCAGGACACGCTCGGGACACCGTGGAATCTGGTCGGCATCATTGTCGTGATTCCGCTGCTCACGCTGGCCATGCCCACGCTGCGCCCGAAAAACAACACCGCGGTTGTGCAACTGCCGCCAGACCTGACCGCCGGGTCCATCGACAAAACCATCCAGCACGTCGACGCGGAGGACACGTCACCGGCCGCCCGGATCGACAGCTCCCGGATCGTCCCGCTGATTCTCGGACTCGGGGTGGTTGCGTATCTGGGATGGCATTTTGCGACCAGCGGGTTCGACTTGACGTTGGACATCGTCAACTGGACGTTTCTTGCAGCACTGCTTCTCTTGTCCCGGTCAGCCTTCGAACTTGGCCAGCTGGTCAAGAACGCCGCCGCCACGGTCGGCGACATCTTGATCCAGTTCCCGTTGTATGCCGGGATCATGGGGGTCATGACCTCGACTGGTCTCGGAAACATGATCAGCACATTCTTCGTCGAGCACTCCACCGCCGCGACGCTGGGCATCTTCACCTTCGTGTCGGCTGCGCTGCTCAACATCGCGATCCCCAGTGCCGGCGGGCAGTTCGCCATCCAGGGGCCGGTCATGCTCGACGCGGCCGTCGAGCTCGGCGCGGACCCGGCGGTGATCACGATGGCGATCGCCTACGGCGACAGCCTCACGAACATGGTCCAGCCTCTGTTCATGCTGCCGCTGCTGGCGATCGCGAACTGCAGGCTTCGCGACGTCGTGGGCTACACACTCGCATCGATGCTGGTCTCCGGGCCTGTCCTTCTCGGAGTCATCGTGGTCGCCGGGTTTGTGTGACAGCTCGAGTCGGCGTCGACAGGTGCCGTGCAGGTTAGCGACAGCGCAGCTCGATCGTTCCGAGGCGGTCGATCGTGACGGTCACGGTGTCGCCGGGGGCAACCGGTACTGCGGCGGTCAGTCCGCCGGAAAGGACGATCTCACCCGCCCGGAGTCCTTCTCCTTCGGGAGCAAGAGTCCGGGCGAGCCAGGCCACCGCGGCGGCGGGGTCCCCGAGCGAGGCGGCTCCGGCCGCGGTCGCCGCGATGGCCCCGTTTTTCTCCAGCACGACCCCGACCAAGCGCAGGTCGATCCCGGAAGGAGCCACAGGGCTGCCGAGGACGTAGCGCGATACCGAGGTGTTGTCCGCGACGACGTCGGCGGTGGCGAAATGGTAGTTGAGGTAACGGGAGTCAAGGACCTCGATCCCCACCGCGACAGCCGAGGTAGCCGCGAGCACCTCGGCGGTCGTGACATGTGGCCCGGCGAGGTCGCGACCGAGGATGAACACGATCTCGGGTTCGCAGCGAGGCTGGATCTGGGTCCGTGTGTCCAGTTGTTCACCGACCTCGAGCGCGCCAGCGGCGGGCAGGAAGCCATAGATCGGCTCGCCGACGTCGACCTGCGCTTGTTTCGCCGGGGGAAGTCAGGCCCAGTTTCCAGCCGGCCAGCGCGCCGGCGGTGCTGCGGAGCTCGCGTTGGACCCGGTAGGCGGTGGCCAGCTCCAGTTCGGGGAACTGGTCGGTCAGCTTGCCGATGGCGGTGCGCTCCGCGGCTGCCGTGGCCAACCGGGCCGCGAGCTCGGGCACCGAGAGCTGGTTCTGCATGCCTTCCCCTCACAGCGAGGCGCTTCGGCCGGTCGTCGGGCACCCCCGGGAAAGCTCGGACGGCCCCGGGGTGCCACGACACCGGAAGGAGTCAGGCGGGCAGGAAGTTGCCCAGCAGCTGGACGAACTCGTCGCGCTTCTCGATCTGGGTCCAGTGGCCGCACTGCCCGAACACGTGCAGCTGGGACCGGGCGATGAGCTCGTGCAGTCGCAGCGAGGCGGACAGGGGGATGACCTTGTCGTCGCGGCCGTGCACGATCAGGGTGTCGTGGGGCAGTGAGCTCAGCGCGTCGTCGTCGAGGGCGAGGGCGTCGACACCGTTCTGTCGCGGCGTCGGGAACATCGCGGAGTAGGACTCGTGCACGCCGTCCCGGACCGAGGCTTCGTAGCGCAGTTGCGCCAGGTCCGGCCCGAGCAGCGACTGGTCGTAGGCGAACAGTTCGAGCAAGTGCTGCATGTTCTCCACCGACGGCTCGTAGCCCCACACCGCGTCGAGGCCGGGGGTGATCTCGAACCGGGTGCCGACGCTGCCCATCAGAGCCAGCCGGTCGACGCGCTCGGGGAACTGATCGGCGAGCCAGAGCGCCAGTGCTCCTCCGAAGCTGTTGCCCACGATGGAGACCTTCTCCAGTTCGAGTGCGTCGAGCAGCCCGGCCAGGTGGTCCACCCAGGCCTGCCGGCTGAAGGTGTAGCCCTCGGGGTGCTCGGTGTAGCCGAACCCGACGATGTCCGGGGCGATCACCCGCCGGGTCTCCGCCAGCTCCGGCAGCACGCCGCGCCAGTTCGCCCACGCCGAGACGCCGGGGCCGGATCCGTGGATCAGCAGGACCGGCGCCCCGCTCCCGCGGTCGTGGTAGTTCGTCCTGATCCCGGCCGCCCGGACGGAGTTGCCGATCTCGGGGTTCGCAGCAGCGGTCGCGGTCTGGGTCATCACTGACCTCCGATGTCGTGGGGTTCGCGAGCCAACGGCTCGCTGGCGAGGGAGACCGTAGCAAGAAGATTACACACATTGAAGATGGCCTCAGCAGCTCCTGAGTCTCATTGCCCCAGTTCAGGAAGAGGTTGACGTGCCGGGGACCACTCTCTATCTTCATGCACAATTCGAAACCTTCCAGCAGATCCCGAGGCCTCGCCGACCCGTGACCGGGTGTCGAGGGAGGCCGACCTTCATACGGAGGAGACTGCAATGACGCAGACGATCAGTGAGCCGGCCGCCGGCGACGCCGGCGCGAACGACCGCCGCCCGTTCACCGGGGCGGAGTACCTGGAGAGCCTCAACGACGGCCGCGAGGTCTGGCTCGACGGTGAGCGGGTGCAGAACGTCGCCGAGCACCCGGCGTTCCGGAACACCGCCCGGATGGTGGCGCGTCTCTACGACGCGATGCACGACCCGGCGAACAAGGGCACCCTGGCCGTGCCGACCGACACCGGCAACGGCGGGTTCACCCACCCCTACTACAAGGCGCCGTACTCGCCGGCCGAGCTGCGCGCGGGTGCCGAGGCCACCGCCGAGTGGGCCCGCATGACCTACGGCTGGCTCGGGCGCAGCCCCGACTACAAGGCGTCGTTCCTGTCCACGCTCGGCTCGCACACCGAGTTCTACGCGCCGTACCAGGACAACGCCCGGCGCTGGTACGCCGAGTGTCAGGAGCGGCTGCTCTACGTCAACCACGCCATCATCAACCCGCCGGTCGACCGCGACCTCGGGATGGAGGCCGCCGGTGACGTGTTCATGCGGGTCCTCGAGGAGACCGACGAGGGTCTGATCGTGTCGGGCGCCAAGGTCGTCGCGACGAACTCGGCCCTCACGCACTACAACTTCGTCGGCAACTACGGCCTGCCCGTGAAGTCCAAGGAGTTCTCGGCCATGTTCATGGTCCCGATGAACACCTCGGGCGTGAAGCTGATCTGCCGCCAGTCCTACGAGCTCAACGCAGCCACCAACGGCGACCCGTTCGACTACCCGCTGTCTAGCCGGCTCGACGAGAACGACTCGATCCTGGTCTTCGACCGCGTCCTGGTCCCCTGGGGCAACGTGTTCTGCTACGACGTGGACAAGGCCAACAACTTCTTCGCCGGGTCCGGGTTCGTGTTCCGGGCCATGCTGCACGGCTGCGTGCGTCTGGCGGTGAAGTTCGACTTCCTGGTCGGGCTGCTGACCAAGGCGCTCGAGATGACCGGCACGTCCAACTTCCGCGGGGTGCAGACGCGGATCGGCGAGCTGGTCTGCCTGCGCAACCTGTTCTGGACCTGCGTCGACTCCATGGTCGACAACCCGGCCCAGTGGGCGGACGGCACCTGCGTGCCGAACCCCGACGCCGCTTCGGTCTACCGGTTGATGATGACCCAGGCCTACCCACGCGCGAAGGAGATCTTCGAGCAGGACGTCGCCAGCGCGCTGATCTACCTGCCGTCCAGCTCGCGGGACTGGAAGAACCCGGAGCTGCGGCCTTACCTGGACCAGTTCGTGCGCGGTTCGGCCGGACGCAGTGCCGAGGACCGGGTCAAGCTGATGAAGCTCGTCTGGGACGCCATCGGCTCGGAGTTCGGCGGGCGACACGAACTCTACGAGCGCAACTACTCGGGAAACCACGAGAACCTGCGCATCGAGGCCTACATGGGGCAGCAGCAGTCCGGCCAGATCGACGCCTTCAAGGCCATGGTCGACCAGTGCATGTCCGAGTACGACCTCGACGGCTGGACGGCGCCCGACCTGATCAACAACGACGACGTCCGGAGGACCTCCACGGGCGGGTGAGCCGTGCCCGTTGGGGGAGCCGTGGTCGGCCAGACTCGGTGCAACAGCAACGGCCCGGCCGGGCCGGGCGACGGAGCAGGAACCGGAGGGCGCTGTGAGCAAGGACCGTGAGACGAAGTCCCGGGCGTCGGCATCGCGTGCCGAGGACGTGGCGGCGAAGCTCGAGATGGAGATCCTTCGGGCCGGGCTGCCCGCCGGATCACGGCTCGGACTGCGGACCGAGCTCATCAGCCGCTTCGAGGTCAGCCCGGGCGTGATGAACGAGGCCCTCCGGCTGCTGCGCGACCGCGAGCTCATCGTCGTCAAACCGGGTCCCAGCGGTGGAGTGTTCACCGCTGACCAGCCCCCCGGCGTCCGGCTCGGCGCCCTCGACCTGTGGTTCCAGGGGCTCACCGTGCCGCCGCTGGACATCTTCGAGTCGCGCACGCTGCTCGAGGAGATGTTCAACAACCTGGCGTTGCAGAACTCGACGCCGGCCGACCACGCGGCGATGGAACGTGCGCTGGAGAGCATGACCGCCTCCGCCTCGGACCCGCGTCGCTTCTTCGAGGCGAACGTCGAGTTCCACCGCGCGATCGCACGATCGACCGGCGTCACGGTCCTGATCGGCATCTACGACAGCCTCGTCACGGTGCTGACCGGCGCGCTGGTCAGGGCGGCGCGAGCCGACGGCTACGACGAGACGGTCGACCACAACGTCCGGGTGCACGGGCAGATCCTCGAGGCCATCCGGGCGCAGGACCGCAAGCGGCTGGAGACGGCGACCCGGCTACACCGGGTGGACATGATCAGCCTCGCCCAGCCGGAGAAGTCGCCCGTCAGGCGGGTGGAGACGTTCGGGCACGACAGCGACGTCGGATGACTCCCGACGACGGGAAAGGACCGTGACATGAGTGAGCATGACTCCGGCGCAGAATCGCCCCCGGCGGTCGAGACGGTCGACCCCGCGCGGCTGCGTTCCTGCCTCGGCCGGTTCGCCACCGGCGTGACAGTCGTGAGCTACCTGCACGACGACGAGCCCCGCGGGGCCACGGTCAACGCGTTCAGCTCGGTCTCCCTCGAGCCACCGCTGGTACTGGTCTCCCTGGCCCGCAAGGCCCGTGCGTGCTCCCTGCTGGAGGACCGCCCGTTCACGGTGAACGTCCTGTCCTCCCGTCAGATCGGCGTGGCGATGACCTTCGCCGGACGGCCCGACGACCGGGCGGTGGTCGAGTGGGAGATGGGTCGGCATGCTCCGCGGCTGCGTCACACCCACGCGACCATCGAATGCACGCCGTGGCGGTCCTACGACGGCGGTGACCACGTTCTCTACCTGGGGCGCGTCGAGGAGCTCGCAATCCGAGAGAACGAACCGCTGGTCTTCCACAGCGGCAACTTCCACCGCCGGGGCGAGGGCCTCGACCAGTCCGGTCGCAGTACGCGCTGCTCGGCGCCGACCGCCGCCCCACTGGACGTGGAGGCGATGGAAGAACTCAACCGGGAGTACGTCACGGGCTGGATCTGATCCCCCGGGCGCCGCCCCGCCCCGACCGACCACCCACCGCCGCGCTTCGCCCCACCGCGGCCGGTGCCACACATACACCAACCTTCGTTTCGCGAACCAGCAGATAGGAGATGGTCCAGGTGTCCACTGCGACCGAGCCGGCGACCTCCACCGTCGAGTACGTCGAGGTGACCACGCCCCGGGTGCACAACCTGCACCACGTGGAGGTCTTCACCCCCAAGCCCGAGGAGTCGCTCGACTTCTTCACCCGAGTTCTGGGTCTGCACGAGACCCACCGCGAGGGCCAGTCGGTCTACCTGCGTGCGTGCGGCGAGTGGGGGCGCTACTCCACCGTGCTGACCGAGGCGGCCCAGCCCGGCCTCGGCCACATGGCCTGGCAGGTCGCCGAGCCCGACCAGGTCGAGGGTTGGGCGCGGCGGCTGAAAGATGCCGGCGTCGAGCACAAGCTGGAGGCCGGTGGGTCCTCGGCGTTCGCCCAGGGCGACACGCTCAGCTTCACCGGGCCGTTCGGGCACCGCACCGAGCTGTTCTACGACTTCGAGCGCTACGAGCCCGCGGACCCGTCCAAGCTGCTCAGCCAGCCGATCAAGTTCCCGATGCCGGGGATCGGTGCGCGTCGGCTGGACCACCTCAACATCACCGCGCGCAATGTCGACGAGGCCCGGGACTGGTACTCCGACGTGCTCGGCTTCAAGCTGCGCGAAGCGGCCCGGACCCCGGAGGGCGACCTCGGGGTGTGGATGTCGGTCTCCTCGCAGGTGCACGACCTCGCCATCATGCGGGACGGGATGGGCGAGCGCGGCCGACTGCACCACATCGCCTACTGTCTCGACACGCCGGAGACGCTGCTGCGGGCCGCGGACATGTTCGTCGAGGAAGGCACACCAATCGACGCCGGGCCGGGCAAGCACGGCCTGACCCAGGCCTTCTTCATCTACGTGTTCGAGCCCGGTGGCAACCGGGTCGAGCTGTTCGCCGGTGGTTACCCCATCCACGGCCCGGACTGGAAGCCGGTCATCTGGGACGGCGCGAACATCGAGAAGGCCGTCGTCTGGTACGGCGGCCAGCTGCCCGACACGTTCTTCAACGTCGCCACCTGATCCTCCGACGCGGGACCGGGCGCCGGGCGACCACCGCCGGCGCCCGGTCCCGTGCACACCCCGGCGAAAGAGTGCTGTAGTGCACCGGACCCCGGTACTCCGCCGCCCCTACTGGACGAGCCTGGCCGACGTGCCCCTCGACTGGGGCCCTGCAGTGGTCGTCCTCGGCGTGTTCGATGGCCTGCACCGCGGTCACGTCCGCGTCCTGGCACACGCCCGTGCCCTTGCCGACGCCCGGAGGCGGCCGGTCGTGCTGGTGACCTTCGACCCCCACCCCGCGACCGTTGCCGGCCCCGACCGCGACACCACACCGATCGTCTCGCTGGCGGAACGGGTACGCCTGGCAGACCGCAACGGTGCCGACCACATCCTGGTTCTGCCGTTCGACCGTTGCCTCGCCGCCGTCGAGCCCGAGCAGTTCGCCCACCACGTCCTGGTCGAGACCCTGCACGCCACCGCCGTCGTCGTCGGCGAGAACTTCCGCTTCGGCCGCGGCGGCACCGGCGACGTGACGCTGCTGCACCAGATCGGCCGGGAAGCGCGCTTCACCGTTCACGGCATGCCGCTGTTGACGGGGTGCTCATCAACGCAAGTCCGAAAACTGATCAGGTTCGGCGACCTCTCCGGCGCCGCCTGTCTGCTCGGGCGCCCGCATCACATCGAGGGCTGGGTCGTCGACGGCCGCATCCACCCCGACTCACACCGGCTTCTGCCACCGTCCGGGCGGTACCACGTGCACATCGACGACCATCCCACCGTCGCCGAGATCGAACCGGATGGCACCGTGCACGTTGCCGATCGCCCCGACGGTCCCGTCACCGTATGGCTCGTCCGCCGCATCGAGAACAGCACGCGAAGATGAGACCGACTTGCCCGTGACGCTTCGCAACGACACCACCAGTCGCGTGCTCCAAGATCGCCCACCGCGAGCACTCATGTGGCAGGCTCACCGGTCGCCATCGCCCGAGCCGTTGATCAACGCACGTACTTCGTCGGCCTCAGCCGGCGACAGCCCACCGCTGCCGTAGTGGGCACGCGAACGCTCCTGCCCGTCGGTCCACGCCCGGAGCCCGGCCTGCACTTCGTCGATGTCGAGCCCACATGCGACCGCGACCTCGGCGAATGTTGCCCCTGCTGTGAGCGCCTCGACAACAGTCAGCCAGCGGTGCCACAGCAGCCGGTCGGCCAGGGCGTGGGACACGGCAAGATCGGCCAGCGCGTGGGTGACGACTTGCTCGGCACCCAGCGGGTCACCGATACCGACACGGTGGTTGACCAGCGCGCCGCGGTGCCGGTCGATGGTGGCGATCAGGTCGGCCAGCGCGGCGAGGGTCGGGACGTCAACCGGCCGACGCGGCGGGGTCACCGGCAGCCTCCGAGTGTGATGGCGTCGTGCGTCGGGCCGACTGTCCGGTGGGGAAGCGGGTGGAGAAAGGTGCTCATGGGGCGCAGCTCCGTTGCGATCGAGTCTCCGAGGTCGGCGTTGCAGTCGCCGCCCGAGGGGCTGAGGGATCGGGACGCTCGGAACCGACGGCGGTCCGCGACAAGTCCGCAATAGAGCTTGTTGAAGGCCATAACAGCTAGTAACTGTTAGCAGTAAGTGTGCAGGTAGAACGGCCGATTCTGGGGAGCGGTGCAGGTCCGAGGACGAGGTCGATCGCACTCGTAATGCGTAGGTCGGGAGTTCGACTCTCCCAGGCGGCTCCACCAGGGGAAACGTCCCTCGGGCTAGATGATGATCTAGCCAGGAGGAACGCACTGTGCCTCACGATGATGACCTACGCAGTCCCTCCCCGGCGTCCCAGCAGGGACCACCGGCACCGGGGTGCATCGCTCTAACCGACCTCCTTGCCGACTGGCGACTAGCGCTGTGCGCCTCGAACAAGGCGCCTCGCACGGTGGACGTCTACCTACAAGCCGGACGCAAGTTCGCCGAGTACCTGGGACCGGACACCAGCATCGCTGACGTCACTCACCGGGACATCCGGCGCTATCTCGTGCATCTTGCCGAGACTCCTCACCAACGCACCGGGAGACGGGTCACCGACTCCTACGTGGCCGGGAACTACCGGCGCCTCCAGCAGTTGTTTCGTTGGCTGGAGGAAGAGGAGGAGATCACGGCATCGCCCTTCCACCGGCTACGGCCCCCGGCCGTTCCGGAGAAGCCTGTTCCGGTGCTGACCGAGGCTGAGATCAGGTCACTTCTGGTCACGCGTGACCGGAGGGCTCAGGCCCTCCTGAGGGTCATGCTGGACACCGGGGTACGGGTAGCGGAACTGGTCTCGATGACCCGGAAGGATCCCTCCCTGGTCTACGGCAAGGGCCGTCGCCTCCGCACTGTCTACTGGGGAGACCGGACCGAACTCGCGGTCCGGCGGTACCTACGGACACGCACCGACCGGCACGCAGCGTTGTGGGTCGGCAAGGCCGGACCGCTCACGACGGACGGGGTACGTCAGATCATCGAGCGGCTGGGCCAGGATGCTGGGATCACCGGACTCCACCCGCACATCTTCCGGCACACGTTCGCCCACTACTGGCGTGCCAGCGGAGGATCCGAGGGTGACCTGATGCGCCTCGGGGGATGGCGCTCCCGCCAGATGCTGGACCGCTACGGGGCCTCGTCGGCAGACGACCGGGCCAGGGAGGCACACAAGCGCCTCAGCCTCGGGGACCGGTTCTAGGCGCGGAAGCCCTCCAGTGGAGTGTCACCGGAGGTGAACACGGCCCCCGAGTACTCCGGTACTCAGGGAGGCAGCAGAACGGATCTATCACGGGAGCGTCGTTGAGGGGAAATCCCTCCGGGCGATCGCCGATGAAATCAGTAAGAGCGTGTTTGAGAAGCGTCGGCGTGTCTGCGGGACGCGAGGGTGGATTGAGTCCACGGTGGATGGGTGGCTCGACGGAGGAAGCGGTATCCCTCGGACACCAGCGATGAGCAGTGGGCGCTGATCGAGACCCTGCTGCCCGCGCCTGGGTCGGGCGGGCGGCCGGAGAAGCACCCGCGCCGGGACGTGGTCGACGCGATCCTCTACGTGGTACGCGCTGGCTGCTCCTGGCGCGCCCTACCAGCTGATTTCCCGCCGTGGCAGACCGTGTACTGGTACTTCAACCGGTGGGAGCAGCAGCGGGTCACCGAGAAGATCCTCCCGATCGTGCGTAGACAGCTCCGAGCAGCCGAGGGGCGTGACCCTGAGCCGAGCGCGGGGATCATCGACTCCCAGAGCGTGCGTGGCGCCGATACCGTCGGCCGCGACTCCCGCGGCTACGACGCCGGGAAGAAGGTCAACGGTCGCAAACGATTCATCGTCACCGACACCCTCGGGCTGCTGCTCACGGTGATGGTCTGCTCTGCCGGGCGTCAGGACCGCGACGGCGCCAAGACCGCCCTGCTCGGCGCCTACTTGGCCACCACGGTGCGATTCGTGTTCGCCGACGCCGGGTTCGCCGGACGCCTGGTCGACTGGGCGCAGACCATCGTGGGCACCACGATCGAGATCGTGCGCAAACCCGCCGGTCAGCGCGGTTTCGTCGTCATCCCACGACGCTGGGCGGTCGAACGCAGCCTGGCCTGGTTGACCGCCCACCGTCGCTTGGCTCGCGACTACGAACGTCACCGGGCGACCTCCGAGGCGATGATCCGTTGGGCCGCGATCAACACCATGACCCGCCGCCTCGCCCGCGGCGGACCTGCCACCCGACAGCAGCGACGCACCTTCACCCAAACAAGTTGATCTTCTCAAACACGCTCTAAGCGTCTCCGTGAGCTGGAGGCGCGGGATGGCTGAGGAGCCGGAAGCTGCCACTGTAGCTAACGCTCTCGGATGGAGCGTCGTTCTGCTGGTATTCGGATGGCTGGTCGGCCTGGTGCTGCTGCCGGTCCCGCTACTCACGAGCGCGTTCGGGATAACGCTGGTCAACGGCGATCGCACCGCATGGGGAACGGCTCTGTACGTCCTCCATATCGTCACGCTCGTAGTCACAGGATCGCTGCTAGCTATCCTCGGATTGGCTCTGGTGTTCACATGAGCTGCGATTGGTGCGCCAGAGGAGCCGACCAGGCGGAGTTCCGTGCCGATAAGCGGACCCGCACGGGTCTTGCTCGTAGGTGCGAGGACTGCCGGTCCGGCCGGCCGCCCGTCAGCCTGGACTATGCCTACCTGATCGCTCGTGCTCTGAGCGACCAGGATCGCCGTCACCTCTGGGAGCTGATCCGGCCGGTCGAGGCAGACGACCGGTTCGCGAGGACGGTCCGGGATATCGAGGACCAGGGCGGTACCGACTTCCGAATGGTGATCGCATGAGAGTCGGCGACCAGGTGCTCGTGCAGCGCGACGAAACGCGCTACCCGCCTTCCGGGTCGTGGGACCGGTTCCGGGGCCGTACCGGAACGATCGTGTCTGTGAACACCGCTGGGAAGCACCGGCGACCCGAGTACGGGGTCGACTTCTCCGGTAGTGGTAGAGCCGATGCCTGGTTCTTACCCCATGAGTTACAGCGCACGGCAGTCTGGGCGCCATAGAGGCTCAGAAAGGTACACAGCGGGCTCTGAGATGGCCGCTGTGGTCGTACTTTCAGTCCCTGGGGTAATCACCCACGGGAGCGAGATGCACGGTTGCAGAGCAAATGAGAGCGCTATCGAGTGCTCTCAGATCGAGGGGAGAGACAGGAATGAACAGATGTTGTGCGAGTGCGGGGTCGAGATCAGACGACCCGCTAAAGCGTGTGCTCAGTGCAGGCTCCGAGAAGCTGGAGCCGATCAGTGCCCGATGCGCTGGTGCCTCCGGTACTACCGAGACGAACACAAGTGCCAGCGAGCCGAGACGAACACTGAGCGGCTAGCGGAAGTAATGGCGGAACCTGGACAGGTTGTCATGGTGGGTCCAGGCGTACGAGCTAACACGATGGGAGTCCGGAACCCCGGAATGCCCCACCACCCGATGTACGGAGGACAATAATGCTCAACTTTCATCAGACCTGACTTGCACAGGTTTAGTGCCCCGGTGCGGTGATCGGTGGTAGCTGGTCGAGGATCGCGCGGGCGTCGCCGGTGATCTGCGGAGCCGCGGTGAGCGAGTGCCCGTTCACCTGGATCTGGACTGTGCGCAGGGGCCGCAACGTCCGGACCAGCTTCTTGATCGACACTCCGGTGGCGTCCTGCAGGTGACGGCTGACCGCGAGTGCTGCGAACACGACCGTCAGGTGGGCTTCGATGGAGTCGTGTTGGCGGTGGAAGATTGGCCGGGCGCGTAGGTCGGTCTTGGCCATCCGGAAGCTCTTCTCGACCTGCCACAGGTCGTGGTAGGCGGCGATGACCTGGACGCCGGACATCGTGTCGACCGGCAGGTTGGTGACGTAGCCCTTGAGCCCGGCTAGCTGGCGGGCGCGCTCGACCAGGCCCCAGTCGACTCCCGGGCCGGCGCCCTCGAGGCGAACGAACCGGTCCTTCTTCAGCGGCCGGCTGCCGTCGGCGACCTTCTCGGCGCGCTCGACCATGGCGTTGATCGCCCGGTCGTCGCGCTTATGGCGTTTGAACAACCACTGGTAGACCACCCGGCGGGTGCGGGCCGCCTTGCCGCTGCCCATCACCCGCGACGATTCGAGGACCTGGCCGTTGTCAAAGGCGTTGCCGTGCCGCTCGAAGTGCGCGGCCAGGTCGTAGGGCGCCTTGCTGATCCGGGAGCCGACGATGAACGACAGCCTGGCGTCCTCGATCGCGTTCAGGTTCGCCGCGGACAGCATCCCGGCGTCGGCCACGACCACCATGTCGGTGACACCGTGTCGTTCCTGGAACGCCTCCAGGACCGGGAGCAGGGTCTTGGTCTCGGCCTTGTTCCCTTCGAAACAGTGCACCTCCAGCGGGAACCCGCCGCGATCGACCAGTAGCCCGACCTGGATTTGCGGGTCGACCCGGCGCTCCTTGCTCATTCCGACCCGGCGCAGCTCGTCCTCGTTCTCGGCCTCGAAGTGCAGGGTCGTGACGTCGTAGAGCACCAATGCCACCGGACCCGACCGGGTGGCGTGGCCAGTGGCGGCGGTGGCCAGCGTGCCGCGGTAGTCGCGGTCGATACACCGCTTGAGCGCCGCGGCGAAGGTGTTGCGGTGCGGTGTCGGGACGCCGAGCTCGTCGAGCACGCCGACCGCGGCCAGCTTCGAGGTCGGCTCGATGATCCGCGCCAGGACCAGTGCCCGGAACGCGTCGTCATCCACGGCGTCGAACCCGAGCCGGCGGTAGGCGTCGGTCAGGACCTGCCACACGACCTCACAGGCCGACCCGGTGATCACCGCCCCAGCCGATCCCGCACCGGCGCCCGCGGCCACCGCGGCGGAGAGGTCAAGCGCCTGCTGACCAGCGTGAAGGCGATCACGCGCGGACTGCATCAACACCGCCAGCTCGGCCCGGTCATGCGCCGAGCCGAGGTGTTCGAGGACCCGCCGGACGCCACCGCGCTTCTCCACGATCTGCACGGCCGTCGCCCCGGACGCGGTCTTCACCTTCCGGACGTAGGCCACCGCGAGAGGCTACCCATTAGTGCCCCGACCACCGCCCCCACGATCCGCTGACCAGCACCAACGTCAGTCGATCATCGGACACCTGTGCAAGTCAGGTCCGATGTCGCGGTGCTGGCGGATCAGGAGGCGGTGTTCGGTGCGGTGGCGTCGGGCTCGACGTGCTGGCGGCTGCTCGACCGGCTCGACGAACGGGCCCTGGCCTCGATCTCTGCGGCGCGGGCCCGGGCACGGGAGGTGGTGTGGGCCCAGCACGCCGAGACCCACGGGCGCGCGTTCGCGGCATCCCGGGTCGCCGGGCGGGACCTCGGCGAGACGCTGGTGCTCGATCTGGACGCGACGAGTGTGGTCTGCCACAGCGAGAAACAGCAGGCCGCACCCACATTCAAGGGCTCGTTCGGCTACCACCCGATGCTCGCGTTCTGTGACAACACCGGCGAGTTCCTCGCCGGGGAACTTCGTCGAGGCAACGCGGGTGCGAACACCGCCGCCGACCACATCACCGTCCTCGACGACGCGCTCGCCCAGGTCCCCGACAGCTATCGGCACGGGCACCCGATCCTGATCCGGGCCGACACCGCCGGTTGCACGCGTGCGTTCCTGGCGCACCTGCGTGGTCTGCGTGAGCAGGGAGTGTCCTGCGAGTTCTCGGTCGGCTGGTCGATCACCGACCGGGAACGCGCCGCGATCACCGCCTTGGGCAAACGCATCTGGACGGGTGCGGTCGACACCGACGGCGAACCCCGCGACCCCCGCGACAGTGCGGCGGTTGCTGAGATCACCGGTCTGCTGCCCGCCGCCGCGTTGGCCGGCTACCCGGACGGGACACGGGTGATCGTGCGCCGTGAACGCCCACATCCCGGAGCCCAGCTCGACCTCATGGAAGAACGGGACGGGTGGCGCTACACCTGCTTGGCCACCGACACCCGCGCTGGACAGTTGGCCTTCCTCGACGCTCGCCACCGCGCGCACGCCCGAGTCGAGGACCGGATCCGCACCGGCAAGGACACTGGACTGGGGCACTTCCCCTCCCGGGACTTCGCGATCAACTCCGCGTGGCTGACCGTCACCATGCTCGCGGTCGACCTGCTCGCCTGGACCCAGCACCTGCTCCTCGACGGCGAGCTGGCCAAGGCCGAGCCGAAGACGCTGCGCTACCGGCTGCTGCACGTCGCCGCCCGCCTTGCCCGGGGTGGCCGACGGGTCCGTGTCCGGATCCAGCGCAGCTGGCCCTGGGCCGAGGAGCTCACGGCCGCGTTCGGCCGGCTCCACGCCCTGCCCGGCCCAGCAGGCTGACCCGACCCTCACGCCGCGACGACCAGGACGGAGCACCCGGCAGAGCAGCAGGCCGGAGGATCCCGCATGCCCACACACCGCGAACGCTCGAACCAGCCGGCACCAAGATCAATCAGCACCGACGTGAATCACCGGGGCTAAGGACGGGTTAAAGCCGAACTGTCTTGCCTGAGCGAAGTTGGCTCCCCCTGGCTCTGACCTGCGAGGAGCCGACTTCAGTGAGACGGACTGGTAGCCGGCGGCTCATCGAATCTGATCCCGACGGAAGCACCGTAGGTCTGACGCGTGAAGGCGTCGTCGACGACGTTCTGTGCGGGGAGTTGCGGATCTTCCACAGCCGCCGCGATCGGACTCACCGCTGACACCGTGCTGGCTGCGGCCGCGATCCCGACCATGTTGCGCACGGCAGCTGACCTGATCATTCTCTCGGCCTGAGCACTCGGTCCTGGTGCTCCTCCCTACGTGACCTTGGGCGACGTCGCCCATCACGGCTCCCGATCCTTGGGTTGCGTGCTGCGCGGACCGCGTCTTCTCCCGACGCCGGCTCGCCCGCACCGCCCGTCGACTTGAGACAAGTGCGTCCACGACTCCTCGGAACATGGCGATTCGTGGATACACACCTTCGCCGAGCGGATATGTTTCGTGATCCACGCCTCCTAGCCTTGCGAAGCGATCGACGATCGACCCCCTGAGCCCGGGAGCGGAGCAGTGCGGTCGCCGCAGGACATTCCCCAACGGCGACCACAGCAACGCGGGCGGCGCGTACGTCCTGAAACCGACGCCGATGGGCATATACCCCTGTCGGGCGGGTTGGGTCGGCGACGAGATCACGATCAGCTTGACCGAACGAGCAAGAGGGAGACGTTGCTAATGTCCATTTCCACGGATAGCGATTCCGACAGGGTTCCGCGCCTCCACGAAGAGCCGGAGATCATCAAATTCATCCGTCTTGACGCCGTTCAATACGAAGGTGACTGGGCGCCCGAGAAGTATGACGCCGACCTCGCCCGGGATATCTTCGAGAGCTCCATCGAAGATGCTGTAGAGGCCGAGCGACTCGGCTTCGACGGCATCATGTGCACCGAGCACCATTTCGACGGTTGGACGCTCATCCCGTCGCCCAACCTGTATCTGGCGGCGGTCGCGATGCGGACGACCCGGCTGCGGATCGGCCAGTCGGTGCAGATCCTGACCTTCCACAACCCCTGGCGGCTGGCGGAGGAGGCGGGCATGCTCGACATCCTCAGTAACGGCCGGGCGGAGCTGGGGGTCGGCAAGGGCAACTTCTCGATCGAGCGAGACCGTTACGGCTTCGGCCTGGACGACATCGAGGCCCGCTTCCACGAGAACTTCGAGCTGCTGACGAAGGCGTTGCACAAGGACTCGATCACCTTCGACGGCAAGTACAACCGGATCGCCGTGCCGTCGACGGTCTACCCGAAGCCCTTCGGTCCACCGCTACGGCCGTGGGTCGCCGCACTCAAGCCGGAGTCGGTCGAACGGATCGGCCGGGCCGGGGACAATCTCTACGGCTTCATGGCCCCGGACGCGGCCGGCAACCTCGAGCGCTACGTGAACGCGGCCCACGAGGCGGGCCACGAGGTGAGCGGCGCCAACTACCTGACGACGACGTCGATCATCGTCGCGCCGACCGACAAGGAGGCCAAGCAGCTCCAGGAGCGGGCGCAGGCCTCCGCGTGGGAAACGATGATCGGTCGTGGTCTGCCCGCGGAAGAGGCGAAGCTCTTTATGCCGCTGTTCGGTGGTGCCGTCGTGGGATCCCCGCAGACCGTGCTCGACCAGCTCGCTGCAGGCCTCCAGCTGACCGGCGCGCGGCGGCTGAACCTCGTGATGCGGCTGCGGTCCATGCCGAAGGACGTGTCTCGGCAGACCCAACACCTGTTCGCCACCGAGGTGATGCCGCACCTGAGGCACTTCTCCGCTTAGCCCGACGCCACTGCGCCGCGGCCCGGCCGGGCGACGTCCGGCGAACGAACTCCGCGATCACGCCGACCGCGCCGGATCGCATGAGGGAACAAGATATGGACCGTTCGAAGTTCGGTTTTCACCGAGTCGCCGACGCCCACCCCGATCGCATCGCGCTCATCGCGGACAGCACGGCCGTCTCGTTCGCCGTGCTCGCGGAGCAGGTCAACCGGGTGAGCAACGGACTACGCGCACTGGGCCTCGCGGAGGGCGACGCGGTAGTGGCGATGGTGGGCAACGGCGTTGCCTACTTCGAGCTGGTCCTCGCCACCGCTCAGTCGGGGTTGTACCTGGTCCCGGTCGACACGCACTCGAGCCCGCGCGAGGTCCAGTACATCTGCGCCGACAGCAGGGCAGCAGTGCTCGTCGCCGACGCCGCTCTCGGCGAGCGCCTGGCGTCCGCGGCGGTGGGTCTGCCGGTGCGCAGGTTCGCGGTGGGCGGTGCGGTGGTCGGCTGGAGCGACTATGCCGAGTTGAGCGCCGGACGGTCCTCGGAGCGGCTGGCGCGCCGGGTCGCCGGTGCGCTCATGCCGTACACGTCCGGAACCACCGGGCGACCCAAGGGCGTGCGGCGGAAGTTGACCGGCCGGAATCCGGACGACGTCGCGGCGGAGCTGACGGCGGCGCGCGCGACGCTGTTCCGGCTGTGCTCAGACGACCCCGACAGCCCCGGCGTGCACCTGGCCTGTTCCCCCCTTTTCCACAACGCGCCGGGGGTGTATTCGCAGATCGCGCTGCACCTGGGGCACACCGTCGTGGGCCTCCGGAAATTCGATCCCGTCGTCGTCCTGCAGGCGATCGAGCGGCACCGGGTAACCTGGACCCACATGGTGCCGACGCATTTCCGTCGGATGCTCGACCTGCCCGCCGACCAGCGCGCCTCGTTCGACGTCTCGAGTCTGCGCACCGTCCTGCATGCGGGCGCCCGCTGCCCGGTGGACGTCAAGGCAGCGATGCTGGACTGGGTCGGCCCGGTGGTGTGGGAGTACTACGGCGCGACCGAAGGAATGGTCTCGGTCCTGCCGCCCGAGGAGTGGCCGGTAAAGCGAGGCAGCGTGGGCAGGCCGGCTCCCGGGGTGACCGTGCGCATCCTCGACGACGCGTCCGCGACCACACCCACAGGGCAGGTGGGCACCATCTACTTCAGCGTGCCCGCGCCGTTCGAGTACCTCGGGGACCCGGAGAAGACCGAACGCAGCCGGTCCGGTGACCTGGTCACGGCCGGTGACCTCGGTTCCCTCGACGACGACGGGTACCTGTTCCTCCACGACAGGCGCAGCGACCTCATCATCTCCGGAGGAGTGAACATCTATCCCGCGGAGATCGAGGCCTGCCTCGTTCGGCACGCGCGCGTCAGGGACGCGGCGGTCGTCGGAGTGCCGGACGAGCAGTGGGGCCAACGGGTGGTCGCGGTCATCGAGCGGGCGCCGGGAGCTGACGCCACCAACGACGAGACCGTGGCCGAGGAGCTGCGCGCGCTGTGCGCGCGCGACCTCGCGTCGTACAAGGTGCCGAAAGAGCTCCTGTTCCGCGACGCCCTTCCGCGCAGCGAGGCCGGGAAGCTGGACCGCAACGGCATCCGTGCGCATCACGCGATGAGGCCTCGATCGCCTCACCCCCAGACGGGCTGACCCGGCCCCGCGCCAGACAGCGAACCGGATCACTGGAGGACGGATGGACATCACCCCCGACAAAACCGCTCTCGCGCTGGACCACATACGGCGTGACGTCGAGCCGGCCGACCGTTCGGCACCCTGTTCCACGCCGAGGTCGAGCGGATCGGCGTCCTCCACACATCACAGCAGCGCTGGGGGCGCCCCTGGACGAGGTGGCCCACCGCGGGCTGAGCACGTACGTGCCTCGGCGACTGCTGCGCGGCGGGCGAGGCGGCGGCTCACGGGGCCTCGCCGGGCCTGCTGACCAACGGCATCCGCACCAACGCGGAGTTCGTGGCGGCGGCGCACCGCGTCGGCCCGCGCCCGACAACACCCGACGACGCACGGGAACCAGAGCATCGCGCCGCTCCCGACAGCACGACAACGAGGTGAGAATGACCGTGGACATACCGACAGTGGCCCTTCAGGTACCACTGGCCGCCGTGACGGCGACTGACGCCGTCACAGTCGGGGCAGCGCAATGACGGGCAGGACAACGGGCCCGGGGATCGCCCAGGAGCCTCGCCCGGACCAGGACGATGACCTGCGCGGCTCCGCGGCCGCCCAACGGTACCTAGCCGAGCTCCGGGCGCTGGGAGTGCAGACGCTGTTCGTCAACGCGGGGACGGACTTCGCGCCTCTCGTGGAGGCGTACGCGCAGGGCGGGTCGGCCATCGAGCGGTACCCGGTCCCGGTCCTCGCGGGCCACGAGAACGTCGCCGCCGGCATGGCCCACGGTGCCTACCTGATGACGGGACAGCCGCAGGCTGTCATGTTCCACGTGAGCGTCGGCACGGCGAACGCGGTGTGCGCGGTGATCAACGCCGCGCGCGAACGCGTCCCGATGATTGTGACCGCGGGCCGCACCCCGATCCTCGAGGACGGCGCGCTCGGTGCCCGCGACACCGCCATCCACTGGGCGCAGGAGATGTACGACCAGGCGGGCATGGTCCGTGAAGTCGTCAAGTGGGACTACGAGCTACGCAACGCGGGCCAAGTCGAGGCGGTCCTGCGCCGGGCCGTGTCGATAGCGTCGGCGCACCCGCGCGGACCGGTGTACCTGACCCTTCCACGCGAGGTCCTCGCCGAGACCGCGCCTGAGACGGACGCCGCCGATCCCGCGCCGCCGCTGGTCGTGCCGACCGGTCCCGCAGCCGATCCGGCGGCCGTGCAGATCCTCGCGGACCGGCTCGCGCAGGCGCGATATCCGGTGATCGTGACCACCAGTGCGGGCGCGGACCAGCAGACCGTGGCGATGTTGTCGGAGCTGTGCGAGCGTTATGCGGTCGGGGTCGCCGAGGCTGGCCCGCGCTATCTCAATGTCTCCGCGGATCACCCGTTCCACCTCGGGCTTCCGACCGAGGCGTTCCCCGACGCGGATGTGTTGCTGTTCCTGGAGTGCGACGTTCCGTGGATCGCCCGACGAGGTGAGCCTCGAACCGACGCGTTCGTCGCCCAGGCGGGACTCGATCCGCTGACGTCCGGCTATCCGATGCGCACCCATCGTTTCGACCTCGGGATCACGACCAGCGCGGCGAGCCTGCTCACGGCGTTGGAGGGTGCACTCGCGGATCGGACCGAGCAGATCCCGCCGACGCGGGCGGACATGCTGGCCGGGCGGGCGGAAGACCACCGGCAGCGACTGCAGGCCACGCTGCCCCGCCAGGGCCGCGGACCGATCACGAAGGCGGCCCTCACCCAGGCCCTCTCCGAGGTCCTCGACGACGACGCGGTGGTGTTCAACGAGTACTGGGCCGACCCTCGGATCCTCCGCCGCCGCCGACCGGGCACGTACTTCTACCTCCCGGCAGCCGGCGGACTCGGGTGGGCGCTTCCGGCCGCGCTGGGGGCCAAGCACGCGGCACCGGACCGGACGGTCGTCGCGGCCGTCGGCGACGGCGCCTACCTGTTCGCCAATCCCGCAGCGTGCCATCACGCCTCGGCGAAGCACGGGCTGCCCGTCCTGACCATCATCGCCAACAACGAGCGGTGGGACGCGGTGGACGCCTCGACCCGCTCGGTGTACCCAGGCGGCATCGCCGTCCGCATGGACGAATCGCGGCTGTCGAATCTGGCCCCGCAGCCCGCCTTCGCCCGCTACGCCGAAGCGTCCGGCGGATTCGGCGAGGAGGTCACCGACATCGACCAGCTACGCCCGGCCCTGCGCCGTGCGCTCCATGCGGTGGACGTCGAGGGCCGCCAGGCGCTGCTCGACGTGCGCTGCGCTCGCTGAAGGAGGAGAAGTCATGACACCACCTACGAAGTTCGCCCACGCGGTGTTCGGCACCCATCGGTATGCGGAGATGGTGCGCTTCTACCAGACGGTGTTCGAGGCGAAGATCCAGAGCCAGAGCGAGACCTACACCTTCATGACCTACGACGAGGAGCACCACCGGCACGCGATCGTCAACCTCGGTGCCGCACCAGAGGACGAGGGCGAGCGGAAGCACGGGACGGGGTTGCGGCACCTGGCCTACACCTGGGACTCGATCGAGGACCTGATGGGCGTCTACCGCAACGTCCGCGACAAGCTCGGCGTCCGCCCGGTGATCTCCACCAAGCACGGTCCGACGCTGTCGATGTACTACGAGGACCCGGACCGGAACCGGTTGGAGTTCCAGGTGGACCTGCTGGATCCCGAGCAGTCCAACGAGTTCATGGCGACGGACGCGTTCGCCGCCAACCCGCTCGGGGAGCCGTTCGATCCCGAGGAGCTGTGCCGACGGCTCGACGCGGAGGAGCCGATCGAGGACCTGGTGCTGCGCTCGGACCAACCGCGGGTGCCGATCCCGCTATGACGGCTGCCCCGGCTCGGCTCGGCGGCCCGTTGTCGGGCCGCTTCAGGGCACGGGCACCCGGGCCCGCCCAGACCGGCGCCGCGCCGGTCGACCGGTCCGCCTCCCGCCGGCCGGACCACCCCGTCCCGCTGAGACGCGCCGACCCGGAGGAAGAAGCCCCATGACCACGTACAAGACGATCCGCTACGAGGAGCCCGAGGCCCGCATCGCCCGGATCGTCCTGGCCAGGCCCGAGACCCGCAACGCCCAGGACACGAGACTGCTCTACGAGCTCAACGACGCGTTCGACCGCGCTGCGCAGGACGACGGCATCAGCGTCGTGATCCTGGCCGCCGAGGGCCCGCACTTCTCCTCCGGGCACGACCTGCGCGAGCCCGAGAAGTACGAGGTGATGGCCGAGCACCGCACCGTCGGCACCTGGTGCGGCTTCACCTGCGGTGGCGCCGAGGCGCAGATGGCCCGCGAGAAGGAGATCTACCTCGGCTTCTCCGAGCGCTGGCGGAACATGCCCAAGCCCACCATCGCCGAGGTGCAAGGAAAGGTCGTCTCCGGCGGCCTTATGCTGGTGTGGCCGTGCGACCTCGTTGTCGCCTCGGAGGATGCCGTCTTCGCCGACAACACCGTCGCCATGGGCATCAGCGGCGCGGAGTTCTTCAACCACCCCTACGAGCTGGGCGTGCGCAAGGCCAAGGAGATGCTATTCACCTCCGACTCCGTCAGCGCTGCCGACGCGCACCGACTCGGGATGGTCAACCACATCGTGCCCCGTGCCGAACTCACCGAGTTCACCCTCGACCTCGCGCGCCGAATCGCCGAGCAGCCGCTGTTCGCCCTCAAGCTCGTCAAGGAAGCCGTCAACACCGCCCAGGACAACCAGGGACGTTCCAACGCGATGCAGACATCCTTCGCGCTCCACCAGCTTTGCCACAGTCACAACCAGCAGCTGCACGGGCGCCTGATCGACCCCTCCTTCCTCGCGCGGCAGAAGGAGATCGCGAGCCGCTGGTAGCACTGTCGCCACGTCTGCGGAGCGACGGGTACAGCCCGCTGTTTCGCGGATGTGCTCCCCGAAGGGCGCGACTTCGCCGCTCACCCCTGGGTGCCGGCGCGGGACAGCCAGGACACCGGAACAGGGCCGCGGATCCACGGTCAAACCCATCCCACCACTGCGAGGAACAACCCGTGTCTGACGACCCTGCCCCCACGAAGATCGGCAACGTACTGCACCCGGTGGCGGATATCGCCGCCGCAGTCACCTTCTATACCCAGGCGTTCGGGCTCGACACCCGGTTCGTCGACGGTAACCGGTACGCCGCCCTCAACGCCGGCGGCATCACACTCGCGCTCGCCGGCCCCGCCGAGTACGTCACCTGCGGGATGCCAGCGGCGTCGTTCAAGGTCCCTGACGTGCCCGCGGCACTGTCCGCGATCACCGCGGCCGGTGGGACCGTGGTCCGCGATCCCGAGCAGGGTCCGCACGAGGTGCGCGCGGTGGCGAAGGATCCATGGGGGAACACTGTCGTGGTCTACGGGCCACGGTGAACAGGCCGAGAAGTTGCAGCCGGAACACCACGCTGGCGAGGCGGGTCCACGTGGAGGCCCGTGCCGGTCGTCGGTGAAGATGGGGCTGCGGTTGCTCGGGCCGGAATCAGGGTCGCAGGCCGGCGAAGGAGCCCGGCCCTCGCCGCTGACGGAGAGTCTCGGACGGCAGGACGCCGTACTTCTGCCGGTAGGACTCACTGAAGCGGCTCAGATGCGTGAAACCCCACCGGCGCGCCGTGCTGGTGATCGTCGTCTCCGCCGGATCCCCGTTGATCAGGTCGTCGTGCACCCTGGCGAGCCGGACCTCCTTCAGATACGCCATCGGAGAGACGCCGAGGTGCTTCCGGAAGCCGTGCTCGATCGCGCGCACGCTCACGGACGCAGCTCGGGCGATGTCCGACACCGTGCGCACGCGCGAAGGGTCGGTCTCCACGTAGTCGAGTGCGCGCCTGACCGCGGAGGAGGAGACGGCAGGGGCCGGTTCGTGGAGCTGCTCGGAGTATTCATGTGACTGGGTGGTGAGCAACGACGTGATCAACAACTGCGAGAGCCTGGCGGCGAGGCTGCTCTCGTGTGACATGCCGTCAGGTCGCTCGAGTTCCGATTCGATGAGATCCACGGTCCGGAGAAATGTGGAACCCCGCCCGTGGGTGCTGACCTTGCCGAACTCGAAGTCGACCGGGCTGGCGATCGGCCGTCCGAGCAGCGTCGACAGGTCGCCCTCCAGATCGCCCCGGCTGATGCGGATCCCCACCACGCAGGAATCGGGGCTCCACTCTCGGAAGCCGAAGGGCTTGGTGGGAGGGACGACTGCGACGCGATCGGAGGTGAGGACGACCGATTCCGCACCACACGACATCGTCAGGTGGCCCCGCACGGAGAAGCACACGATGTAGGACGTCCGCGGTGGCGGCGCCGAGATGTCGACGTCGGTCCCGAACGTCGTGTAGCCGATGTTGATCTGCGACGAGCTCGCCACCCGGTGCAGGAAGTTGAAGCCTCGACCGACTCGTCCGGCGGTCCGGATAGAGTGGTCGGCATACGAATGTGTCAACACGTCACGCGCCTCGTCCACGTCGCTCGTCGCGAAGGACTTCGCCGAGAAGGCTGAGCGCGGGCGCCACGCAGGGCGGACGCGGGAGTCCTGGATCGTCCACATCGTCGTGAGACGCCTCTCGTTGCACAGTGCGAGGTCAGGCGGTGTGACCGGCGGGTCCGTAGACCACCATCCCGAAGCCCTGGGGCCGAAGACAACTGGCGCATCGCGTCGTCGGGTTGCTGGCGTTGTACGGCTCGCCCCCTACGTGGGGGTGAGATTCAGGGCCCCGAGAACCTCGGCGTAGCCCAGCAGGTCCTCGCGCGGGGTGGCGCTCCTGTCGACATCCTCGCCGGCAGGAGCGCCTGATCAGGCGCGGGGCGGGTCCACCACGGGCCCGTAGCCCCAACCCACCACCGCCGCGCAGGAGGCAGCCGAGTTTCCGGAGCCCCGGCCGATTGCCGGGAGGAGTTACGCGCGGGCGAGGATTGAGGTTCCGATGTCGGCGATGTCCCGTTCGGCGGTGAACGGGTTGGACAGGAACGTGCTCACCATGTCCACTCCCGCCTCGACCATGGCCTGGGTCTTCTCCCAGATCTCGTCGGGGGAGCCGTAGAGGCACCAGTAGTCGCACAGCTGTTTGGTGATCAGCGGCCGGTGCGAGTCGTCGAGCCCCTTCTGGTACTTCGACCAGGTGTCGAGGTAGTGCGGCTGCTCGGTGGCGTTCGGGTCGCCCAGGTAGGCGGTGGCCGCGGCCGCGCTGGCCTCGACGATCGAAGGGTCGAGCTCGGCGGCGTGCGCGCGCATGAACCCGATGTTGGTCACGCAGGAGCTGATCGGGCCGGAGGCGAAGCCGTGGTCGACGCCGTCCTCCCAGGTCTCGCCGTTGCGCAGCTGGTAGAACCAGCTCACCGCGACGAGCTTGACCGAACCGGGCGGCCGGCCGGCGTCGGCGACCGCCTTGTCCAGCTCCCGGCGGACCAGTTTGATCATCTCGGGGTCCGGCCCGAGGCAGTAGGCCACGTAGTCCGCGTAGCGGGCGGCGACCTTGATGCCGCGCGGGCCACCGGCGGCCATCCACACGGGAACCGGCTCGTCGAGGTTGTACCAGCTGCCGTCCTTGTCGAGGAACTCCAGCTCGCGCTCCTTGCCCCGCCACTTCTCGGTGACCCGCTCGCCCGCGAGCAGGCCGGTGGTGACCCGGAGCGCGTCGTCGAGCTGGGCGATGCTCGCCGGGCTGTGGCCCATGGATCGCAGCGCGTTGTTCGCCGTGCCGATGCCGAGGAAGGTGCGGCCGGGGGCGAGGGCGTTGAGCGTGGCGTGCGAGTTGGCGGTGACGGCGGGGATACGGGTCAGCGGGTTGGTGACCCAGGTGCCCAGGTTGATCGTGGACGTCTCCCGGGCGGCGAGCGCCAGGTACTGGTAGGGGTCGCTGAACAGCAGCGGCCCCTCGCCGACGCCGAAGTGGGTGACCCCGGTGTCCTCGGCCTGCTTGACGATGCCGACCTGGTCGATCTTGGCGCATGCGCCGATGAAGAACTCCATCAACTGCTCCTTTGCAGTAGAGAGGCGTGCGAGCGGCTCACCACGGGGCGGAGAGCAGCCATTCCTGTGGGGCGGACGCGGCGGCGCGTTCCCAGTCGGGGCCGGGGACGTCGAGGAACGCCCCCTGGGCGTAGAGCAGCGGCTCGCCCGCGTGCACCACCACCGCGTCGACCAGGCCGAGGACGATCACGTGGTCCCCGCCGTCACGGATCTCGTACAGCGCGCAGTCGAGGTGGGCGATCGCGCCGTCGAGGTGCGGACCGTAGCGGCCGGAGGAGTGGGCGACGCCCGCGAACCGGTCCGCCGGCCGCGCGAAGTCCCGGGCGAGAACCCCCTGGTCCGAGGCGAGGATGCTGACACCGAAACCCGGCGCCGACGTCAGCGCGCGGTGCATCGACCGGTCCCGGCCGAGGCAGGCGAGCACCAGCGGCGGGTCGAGCGACAGCGAGCAGAAGGCGCTCACCGTGCAGCCGACCGGTCCGGCGGTGGTGGTCGTCGTGATCACGGTGACGCCGGTGGCGAACTGGCCGAGCGCGTGGCGGAAGCGGCCGGGCTCCACCGCCCGCCGTGCCGCCGTCACGGTGCCGGGGTGTCGGGATCGCCGGCGAGCGCCAGCGCGCGGTCGACCAGACGGAAGCACTCGGACTTGTCGTAGGCCACGTAGTTCATGGCGAGGATGCGCACCGGGTCGCCGGCGTAGTAGCGCTCGTACTGCACGGCGCGCTGTCCGAACGCGTCGCCGCACAGGTCCCAGGCCAGCTTGTAGAGCCGAATCCGGTCCACGGCCGACATCTCGGCGCCGCGGTAGTAGCGCGCGATGTCGTCGGCGATCGGCGAGCCGAAGTCCTCGGCCGAGGGCATCATCAGCAGTCCGCCCGCGCCGAGGGTCTGCAGCACCTCGACCAGTTTGGGGTACTGCGTGGCCAGCACCACCCGCAGCGTCTGCAGGGCGTTGAACCGGGGTCGGACCGTGCCGGTCGCGGTGGTCTCGTACTCGGCCTCGGCCGCGACGAGCAGCGCGTGCGCCTGCTCGACGGCGGCGATGCACTCGCCGAGCTTCTGCTGCACGTGCAGGAAGCCGTCGATCTTCACCGACTGGCTGAGCTTCATCGCCAGCCCGGTGACGAACTGCAGCTTGACCAGGCCGCGGACGCCGGTCTGGTGCGCGGTGTGCTGGCGCAGGTCGGTCTCGGCGTAGAGGGCGTTGGCCAGTTCCACGTCGCCGTGCAGGAACACCCGGTCCCACGGCACCAGCACGTCGTCGAACACGACGAGGCAGTCCGCCTCCTCGAAGTGCGAGGACAGCGGGTGGTCGAACGGGTGCCGGGTGCCGTCGTCGAAGGGGGCGCGGGAGATCAGCCGCAGGCCCGGGGTGTCGATCGGGATCGCGAAGCAGGCGGCGTGGCGCTCGTCGCCGGGGCGCAGGCCGGGCAGGCTGTAGATGATCAGCTCGTCGGCCATCGGGGCGAGCGTGGCCAGCATCCGGGCACCGCGGACGACCAGCCCCTCGGCGGTCTCGGACACCACGCCCATGTGCAGGAACTGCTCCTGCTGCTCCGACGCGCCCTTCGACCGGTCGGTCTGCGGGGTGATCAGCGCGTGGGTGAGGAACAGGTCGTTGTCGCGGACGTAGGAGTAGTAGCGCGCGATGTTGTCCGCGTACCGCTGCCCGAGCCTGGCGAACACCCCGGGGGACTCGGTGAACGCCATCAGCGTGGTGTTCAGGAAGTCCGGCGAGCGACCCATCAGGCCCAGCGTCGGTTCGGCCCACGCCCGGTACGCGGCCCGCCTCGCGGCCAGATCCTCCGGGGTGCGGCACGGGAGGAACGCGCGTCCGACCCGGGCCCCGTCGGGACCCGGCGCGGTGAGCACCGGGGCGAGCTCGGGATCGTGTTGCAGGTCGTAGAGCCGGGCGATCTGCTCGATCGGCCGACGCAGGGCGGGATGGGTGGTGACGTCGTCGACGCGCTCGCCGCGGAGCCACACCTCGCGGGGGTGTTTCTGCAGGTTCTCGACGTACTGCGCACCGGTACGGACGGGCATCGACGGTCCCTTCTCAACAACTGGAATGCTAGCGTGCCTGTGCACGCTAACCGGAGGCGCAGGTCACAGCAAGCGTCCCCCGGTCTCGACGTCGGCCCGGCCGTCACGCGACCGGGTCGCTCCCTTGACAGTGATCAAGGACATGTGTTGCATGCTTGCATGCTAGGAGGCCAGCAGGGTCTCTGCGATCTACGGAGGATTCTCAACGATGAGATTGGGAACGTTCCTGCTGCCCAGTGCAGCGGCGACCCCGGAGCAGTACCGGCAGGGCTTCGCTGGGGCGAACCCGAACTTCTACCAACGGACGCTCTTCGAGAACGCCGCTGTGCTGCGTCAGATCGACGATCTGGGCTTCGACTTCGCGGCGTTCTCCGAGCACCACTTCCATCTCGAGGGCCTCGAGATCTCGAACAACCCGATCCTGCTCGGCTCCTGGGCCGCGGGGATCACGAAGAAGCTGCGCCTCGGGCAGATGGCGACCGTGCTGCCGGCGCGCAACCCGATCCTGGTGGCCGAGGACCTGGCCATGCTCGACCACTTCAGCGGTGGCCGGATGATCGCCGGGTTCGCCCGCGGCTACCAGAGCCGCCACGTCACCACGATCGGCCAGAAGAACGGCGCCGTCGCCACCTACGCGACCGACCCGGACTACGCCGAGCACGATGCGGTCAACCGCGAGCTGTTCGAGGAGGCCTACCAGGTGGTGCGCGGCCTCTGGGCGAACCGCGAGTTCGCCTACCAGGGCAAGCACTGGCAGGTCCCGCCGCCCGGGATCACCTGGGACCACCCCGGGACGCGGGAGATGGCGCCGTCCACCGTGAGCGCCGACGGCGCCGTGGAGAAGATCGGCATCGCCCCAAACACCCTGCAGGACCCGTCCACGATCGAGCTGATGGTGCCCTTCACGCTCAGCTCCAATACCATCCGCTGGGCCGCTCGCGAGGGCGGCTGGCCGATCATCTTCTCCCCGATCGAGGAGACGGTGAAGGCCTGCCTGGACGCCTACCACGAGGAAGCGAAGCTGCGTGACCCGTCGATCGGGTGGGGCCGCAACGTCGGGCACTTCCGCGAGATCGTCGTGGCCGACACCGACGAGGAGGCCTTCGCGATCGGATCTGACGCGCTCGGCTTCATCTGGCCGGCCTGGCACGACCACTTCGGGTTCAACGAGGCCCTGCGCTACCCCGGCGAGGAGGGGCCAATCCCGAACAACTACCAGAGCATGGTCGACCGCGGGTACTCCATCGCAGGCACTGTCGACACCGTGGCCCGCAAGCTGGAGAAAGAGATCGAGAAGTTCGGCATCGAGCTGCTCGTGCTGTGGATGGGCCTCGGCCCCGCGCCGATCGACAAGATGCTGCGCAGCAACGAGCTGCTGGTCGAACAGGTCCTGCCGAAGATCGGCATCAAGCTTGACCGGTTCGAGCCGACCCTGCGCCCGGAGTTCAACACACCCGCCTGGAACGCCCCCACCCGCTGAGACCGTTTCTCCGAGCCTGAGGTCTGTCGTCAACTCAACAAATGCAGGGGAGCGTTGACATCTTCATCACCCGCGCGGACGTCTACTGCGGAGAGGCCGTGTCCATCTGCAAAGGGGATCGAGCTTGACTGGCGCCGCGGCGGTGCGGATCGGGATCGGGCTGCCTGCGGCGGTCCCGGGGGTCCGGCCCGACCAGCTCGTGGAGTGGGCCCGGCGGTCCGACGCCGCCGGGTTCTCCTCGCTGGCGACCCTCGATCGGCTTGTCCATGACGGGCTCGAGCCGCTCGTCACGCTCGGGGCGGCCGCGGCGGTCACCGGGCGGATCGGGCTGGGCAGCTACGTGCTGCTGGCGCCGACCAGGGGTCCGTCGGCGCTGCTGGCCCGCCAGGCCGCGACGCTCGATCGGCTCTCCGGTGGCCGGTTCACCCTCGGTCTTGGCGTCGGCGCGCGGCAGGACGACTACCGGGCCACCAATACGGAGTTCCGCACCCGGGGGCGACGGCTGGACACGATGCTCGACGAGCTGCAGGCGATCTGGGGCGCGCCCGGGCCGGAGTGGGTTGGCCCCGCACCATTGAGTGGCCGTCCACGGATCGTGCTGGGCGGGCGGTCGGCTGCCGCGCTGGAACGGGCCGCCCGTGCAGGCGACGGCTGGGTCTCCGGCAGCACCGGGTTCTTCGCTGAGGGTGCGGCCGCGGTGCGGGCAGCCTGGCGGCGGCACGGGCGCGAGGGTGCCCCGCAGCTGCAGGCGGTGGCGTACTTCTCCCTCGGGGCGGCTGCGGCGCGGCACGCCCGGGAGTACCTGACGAGCTACTACGGGTTCGTCGGCGCCGGGGCCGCCGTGGTCGCCGACTCCGCGTTGACCACCCCCGCCGCGGTACGCGGGGTTGCCGAAGAGATGGGGCGTGCGGGTTGCGACGAGCTACTGCTGTTCCCGTGCCGGCCCGAGCCCGAGCAGGTGGACCTCCTGGCGGCGGCCCTAATGTGAGCGCCCCCGGCGTGAGGCCTGGCTTGAGAGCCCCGCCAAGGGGGCTCCCAGGGCAGGACTTCGGTCAGGCGGGACGGGCGCCGTTGGGGGTCTTCTTGTCTACAGCGCTCGGCCCGGCCTCCAGGCGGATGATGTCGACGGTGCCTGAGATGTGGCGCTCGATCTCGCGCCGCGCCGCTGCGCCGTCGTGGCTCCGCAGCGCCGCGATGATCCGCTCGTGATCAGCGTGGCGGCCGTCGAGGGCGTCGGACAGCGGAGTGTGGGTGCCGGTCGTGTTGATCAGAAAGTCGCTGAGGTCAAACATCCGCTCGCAGGTAGCCGCCATGATCGTGGACCGGGACATCTCGTGCACGATTGCGTGGAACTGCCGGTTGTGCACCCGGTAGCCGTGGCTGCGACGGTCGGCGTCGGCCTCGCCGCGCAGGTCGGCAATCAGGGACTCAACCTGCTCGAGCTGCTGCAACTGGGCCTCGGTGCGCCGGTCGGCCGCTACCTCAGCGAGGATGCCCTCCATGCCGGCGAAGAACCGAAAGAAGTCCACGACCTCCTGGGGCGAGTAGCGGCAGACCTCGCAACCGACCTGCGGGATGATGTCGACCAGGCCCTCGCCGGACAGCCGGCGCAGAGCCTCCATCACGGGCTGCTTGCTCACCTGGAACTGACTCTTGAGCGCCTCGACCTGCAGCCGCTGGCCTGCGGCGTAGGTGCCCTCGAGTAGCTGTTCCTTGATCTGCACATAGATCATCGAGCCGAGTCGCACGGACGACGAACGCGCGTCGCCCAGTCCGGGCCGGAGCTCGAAGCCACCGGTCATCGTCATCCATCGAGCGTAACGGAGAGACGGTCCCGCTCCGCCCGCCGCGCGGACGGACAAGGTCTTGCCCGCTCTTCGCGACGACCTCTACGATCCTGGAACGCTAGAATGCTAGGGAGCGCACAATGACGTTGGCCCTCTGCACGACCTCGCACACTCCGCTGATGGGGCGGTCTGAGCCCGCAACCGGTGTCACCGCCCGGGTCGAGGCCGCGTTCGACCGGGCCCGCGCATTCGTCCGGGACTACGACCCCGAGCTCGTGGTCCTGTTCGGACCGGACCACTACAACGGTTTCTTCTACGACATGATGCCGCCGTTCTGCATCGGCGCCGCAGCCGAATCAGTCGGTGACTACGGCATGCCGAAGGGCGCCCTGCCGGTCGACGCCGACGCCGCCCGCAGCCTCGCGCGCGAGGTCCTCGCCGCGGGCGTCGACATCGCGATCTCTGAACGCATGCAGGTCGACCACGGCTTCACCCAGCCCCTGGAGCTGCTCCTCGGCGCCATCGACACCGTGCCGGTGGTCCCGGTCTTCATCAACTGCGTCGCCGAGCCACTCAGCCCGGTCGCTCGCATACGCCTGCTCGGTGAAGCGATCGGACGCGGTGCGGTCGCCTTGGACAAGCGGGTGCTGCTGATCGGGTCCGGCGGACTGTCGCACGACCCACCGGTACCGCAGTTCGCGGGCGCCCCGCCTGCCGTGGCCGAGCGGCTCATCGCCGGCCGCAACCCGACGGCCGAGGAGCGCGCCGTCCGCGAGGCCAGGGTCGTCGACGCCGTCGGCGCGTTCGCCGCCGGAATGTCGGACCTGATGCCCCTCAACCCGGAGTGGGACACCGCCCTGCTTGACGTGCTCGCCTCCGGAGACCTGGAGCAGATCGACGCCTGGCCCAACGACTGGTTCGTCGAGCAGGCGGGGCACTCCTCGCACGAGGTGCGCACGTGGATCGCGGCCTACGCCGCGCTCGGCTCGGCGGGCCGCTACGAGGTCGAGACGTCCTTCTACGAGGCGATCCCCGAGTGGATCGCCGGCTTCGGGCTGACCACCGCCCGTTCCCTCACCTGAGACCCCACCACCCCCCGAAAGGCATTGCCATGGAACTCGACCCGCGCCGGACCGCATTCATCGCGGTGCACTACCAGAACGACGTGATCACGCCGGAGGGCGCGTTCGGCGCCATCTTCGCCGAGCAGGCCACCGCGGTCGGCGTCGTGCCGACCACGAAGACCCTGCATGCCGCCGCCCGCGCCGCAGGCGCCCAGGTCGTCTACACCCGGGTGGCGTTCCAGCCCGGCTACGGCGACCTCGTGGGCAACTTCCCGCTGCTCGCGATGGTCGGCCAGCAGGGCTGCCTGGTCGACGGCACCTCGGCTGCCGCCATCGTCGACGAGCTCACCCCGCTCGACGGCGACATCGTCGTGACGCACCAGCGGGTGAGCGGGTTCGTGGGCAGCGAGCTGGACGCCGTGCTGCGCGGCCGTGGCGTCGACACCGTCGTGGTCACCGGCGTGGCCACCAACATGTCGGTCGAGAGCACCGCGCGCAGCGCCGGCGACCTCGGATACCGCACGATCGTCGTCTCCGATGCGAGCAGCGCTGCTACGCCCGAGGTCCACCAAGCGTCACTGGACAGCCTGGGCATGCTCGGCGAGGTCGCCACCAGCGCCGATGTCCTGGCGGCGCTGAAGACCCCGGTGACGGCGTGAGCCGCCCCTCGGTGTGGTCCGCGCTCGCGGGCCTCGAGCTCAGCATCAGGTATGTGCAGGTCGGGGAGTGGCGGACCCGAGTGCTGGAGGCGGGCGAAGGTGAACCACTGGTGCTCATGCACGGCACCGGCGGGCACCTCGAGGCGTACGCACACAACATCGTGCCGCTGTCGGAGCGCTTCCGCGTGATCGCCTACGAGTACCCGGGCCACGGCTACACCACCCACACCACCCGAGACCTCGAGCTGCCCGACTACGTCGCGCACCTCGACGGACTGCTCGACGCACTCGGGGTCGACCGCACGAATCTGTCCGGCGAGTCGCTCGGCGGCTGGCTGGCGCTCAAGTACGCGGCCGCGCACCCCGAGCGGGTGGGAAAGGTCGTGCTCAACACCCCGGGAGGCACCATGGCCACCCCCGAGGTGATGGAGCGGATCCGCAGCCTGTCCCAGGCCGCCGCGGACGACCCGACCGAGGAGCGGATCCGGGCCCGGCTGGAGTGGCTGATGGCGGACCCGTCGTCGGTCACCGACGAGCTCGTCGACATCCGGCGCGGCATCTACGCCCGTCCCGGCTTCGCCGAGTCCATGCGCCACATCCTCTGCCTGCAGGACCCGGAAATCCGTGCACGCAACCTGGTCACCGACGCCGAGCTCGCCGCGGTGACCGGCCCGGCGCTCGTGGTCTGGACCAGCGATGACCCGTCCGGTCCCGCCGCAGCCGGGATGAACATGGCGGCCAAGATGCCCGACGCGCGGTTCGAGGTGATCAAGGACGCCGGTCACTGGCCGCAGTGGGAGCAATCCGAGACCTTCAACGCCCTCGCGCTGGAGTTCCTAACCGGAGGGAAGCCCTGATGGCGCTGTTCGCGGTGGTCTGGCGCTACACCAACGACACCCGCCTGCTCGACGAGATCCGTCCGCTGCATCGGGACTACCTGCAGGACATGGTGAAACAGGGCGTCGTGCGGCAGGCGGGCCCGTTCCGCGACGGCTCGGGCGGTCTGCTCGTCTACGACGTAGCCGACGAAACCGAACTGGCCAAGCGGATCGGCGAGGACCCGTTCAGCATCAACGGCGTGATCGTCGAGTCCCACTCCTGGCCCTGGGCGCCGGTGGTCGGCCCTCTGGCCGATTGATACGACCAGCTGTGCTCAGCCTGCGGCGGGGTACGCGCAGGTCGCATCCCTGCTGCACGAGCGAGGTGGTGCATGCGCTCGCACGCGCCACCGCCCGAGAGTACGGCGAGCCGACGGTTATGCCGGCGGCGCCAGCGCACTCGTGACCGCCGACAGTGACGAGATCGAGGTCGACGGCACCAACCACGCGGTCACCATCCTGACGAAGTCGAGTCAGCCGCTGGCGGGCAGCGCTGATGGCCCAGCACGTACTGACGACTCCGGGCTTTCTCACCCCCGTTGCAGACGTCGGTGGGGCGGGTGATCAACCACGGAGATCTACAGAGCGGCGCGGCTCATCGCCGCGCCGCATCGAACAACCTCACCGGCCAGGGGCCGGCCGCCGACGTGGGAGTGCTGACAGGATGATCGAGATTGATCCGACGGCCGTGGATCCGGCCCGGCTACGACAGGCGTACGGGTGCTTCCCATCCGGAGTGACCGCGGTGTGCGCCCTCCTCGACGGCCTACCGGTGGGGTTGGCGGCTAGTTCGTTCACCTCGGTGTCGGTGCACCCGCCCCTGGTGTCAGTGTGCATCCAGGACACATCAACCACCTGGCCGCGACTCCGCGGGCAGCCGCGGCTGGGAGTGAGCGTGCTCGCCGAGTCCCACGACCTGGCGTGCCGGACATTGTCGCTGAAGGAGGGTGACCGGTTCGCCGGCGTGGACTGGGAGGCCAGCAGCGGCGGCGCGGTGTTCGTGCGCGGGTCGACGGCGTGGTTGGACTGCTCGGTGTACTCCGAGGTACCAGCCGGGGACCACGCGATCGTATTGCTGACGATCCACGGCCTGCGGGCCGAGCCCGAGGCACCGCCCTTGGTGTTCCACGGCAGCCGGTTCCGCCGACTTGCCGCTCTCTAGGGACCGGGAAAGAGTGCCGTGAACATCGTCATCGAGACCGCGGGCGCGGCCCTCGCCCGGGTCGGCCGCGCGCTGGACGCCATCGCGGCGGGACGACCAGTGATCGTCGTCGACGACGAGCATCGGGAGAACGAGGGCGACCTCGTCTTCGCGGCAGAGTGCGCAACGCCCGAGCTGGTGGCGTTCACCGTCCAGCACACGTCCGGTTACGTCTGCGTCGCCTTGCCCGCCGCGGAGTGCGACCGGCTCGACTTGCCTCCCATGCACTCCACAAACAGAGACCGCATGGGCACCGCGTACCGGGTGACCGTCGACCTCGCCACCGGTGTAGGCACGGGCATCTCAGCGCGGGATCGCGCCCGCACGGTCGCGGCCCTTGCCGACCAGGCTTCGGATGGCTCGGACTTCACCCGCCCAGGCCACGTCGTCCCGCTACTGGCGCGGGCCGGGGGGTGCTCAGCAGACCAGGGCACACCGAGGCCGCCGTTGACCTGGCACGGCTGGCGGGGATGCGACCTGCTGGCGCGCTGTGCGAGATCGTGAGCCGGGACCTGCCAGGAGAGATGGCCCGTGGGCCCGAACTGCAGCGGTTCGCCACCGAGCACGGTCTGGTCCTGATCTCCATCGCTGACCTGATCGCCTACCGGCGCCGCCACGAGCCGCAGGTCGCTCGGGTCGCGGTGACCACGCTCCCCACCGCGCACGGTGGCTTCCGGGCGATCGGGTACCGGGGTCTAGTGGACGGCGCCGAGCACATCGCGCTGCTCACTGGGACGGTGGGCAAGGGTGAGCAGCTCCCGGTGTATGTGCACGCCGAGTGTCTGACCGGAGACGTGCTGGGCTCACTGTCCTGCGGCTGCCGCCGGCGGATGGAGAACGCGCTGTCCACGATCGCAGCTGCCGGTCGCGGCCTCGTCGTTTACACCCGCTCGGTAGGTCGAGCTCGAGGTTGTGGGCTCTTCGAGTGGCGGCGCGGGCCCACCTGTCGACGGATCCTGAAATCTGACCCCCTGGCGTTCCGGGAATCTTGACCCCTCCCAACGCTGGGGAGGTGCTGAATGTGGAGGACTGGGCGGAGATTCGTCGGCTGCATCGGGCTGAGGGTGTCCCGATCAAGGAGATCGCCCGCAGGCTCGGGGTGGCCCGCAACACGGTGCGGGCGGCGTTGCGCTCGGGCGGGCCACCGCGCTACGAGCGCGCACCCCGGGGCTCGGTCGCGGATGCCTTCGAGCCGCAGGTGCGGGCGCTGCTGGTGGCGTGGCCGACGATGCCGGGCCCGGTGATCGCGCAGCGGATCGGCTGGCCCTACTCCGAGGGCCCGTTGAAGAAGCTGCTGGCCAGGATCCGGCCCGAGTACGTAGGCATCGACCCGGCCGACCGGATCGTCTACGAGCCCGGACAGATCGCCCAGTGCGACCTGTGGTTCCCCGAGACGGCGGTCCCGGTCACCGCTGGGCAGGCGCGGATCCTTCCGGTGCTGGTGGTGACGCTGGCGTTCTCCCGGTTCCACTCGGCGACGATGATCCCTTCGCGCCAGGCCGGGGACATCCTGGCGGGGATGTGGCTGCTGCTCTCTCAGATCGGGCGGGTGCCCAAGACTCTGGTCTGGGACCGGGAGTCTGCGATCGGCGGCACCGGCAGGCTCACGGCCCCGGCGGCGGCGTTCGCCGGGACCCTGGCCACCAGGATCCGGCTGGCCCCGCCACGAGACCCGGAGTTCAAGGGCATGGTCGAGCGCAACAACGGGTACTTCGAGACCTCGTTCCTCCCCGGCCGCGGCTTCACATCCCCGGCCGACTTCAACGACCAGCTCGGCGACTGGCTCACCACGCGGGCGAACACGCGCACCGTCCGAGCCATCCACGGTCGTCCGGTGGACCTGCTCGAGACCGACCGGCAAGCGATGACCGTCCTGCCACCGGTGGCCCCGCAGGTCGGGCTGACCCACCGGATCCGGCTGGCCCGGGACTACTACGTGCGCATCGACGCCAACGACTACTCCGTCGACCCGCGGGTGATCGGTCGCTTCGTCGACGTCAGCGCCTCGCCCACCACGGTCGAGGTGTTCTGCGACAACACCCCGGTTGCCCGCCACGACCGCAACTGGGCCCGCCACATGGTGATCACCGACCCGGCCCATGTTGCGACCGCCCACCAGATGCGCCTCGCGCTGGCCGAGCAACGCCGCGCCCAGCAGCAGGCCCAGCAGAGCGGGGCGCGCCGACACGGCGACGGACACCCTGTCGCGATCCGCGCACTGCCCGACTACGACGCCCTGTTCGGCGTCGACTTCACCCCCACAAGCCCGACCGACCCGACGGCCGCGCCCGCGGCAGAAGTGAGCAACCCATGACCGCCACGATGACCATGACTGCACCGACGGAGGGCCTGCCCTCGATGCTGGCCTACCTGACCCGGGTACTGAAGACCCCGACGATCGGGCGCTGCTGGGAAGAACTGGCAGCCCAGGCTCGCGACGAGAACTGGTCGCACGAGGAATATCTGGCCACGGTCCTGCAACGCCAGGTCGCCGAACGTGAGTCCGCCGGAACCACGATGCGGATTCGCACCGCGCACTTCCCCGCGGTGAAGACCATCGAGGACTTCAACCTCGACCACCTGCCCTCGCTGCGCCGCGACGTCCTGGCGCATCTGGCGACTGGGACGTTCGTCGCCAAGGCCGAGAACGTGATCCTGCTCGGCCCACCCGGGCTCGGGAAGACCCACCTCGCGATCGGGCTCGGGGTCAAAGCCACCCACGCCGGCTACTCGGTCCTGTTCGACACCGCCAACAACTGGATCACTCGCCTCACCGAGGCCCACCAGGCCGGGCGGCTCGAGGCCGAGCTGAAGAAGATCCGCCGCTACAAGCTGATCATCATCGACGAGGTCGGCTACATCCCCTTCGACCAGGACGCCGCGAACCTGTTCTTCCAGCTCATCGCCTCCCGCTACGAACAGGGCTCGGTCATGGTCACCAGCAACCTGCCCTTCGGGCGCTGGGGCGAGACCTTCTCCGACGACGTCGTCGCCGCAGCCATGATCGATCGCCTCGTCCACCACGCCAGATCGTCGTCGAGGCCGCCCTGGCCGCGTTCGACCACTCGGGGCCGGCACACCGTGGCGGCCGGCCCCGAGTTGCTGGGAGGTATCGGGTGTCAGGTGATGGTGAATCCGGCGTAGCCCTTGTCCTTGATTTCGGCGAACTTGTCCCGGTATGTCGGCAGCCCGCCGGGGTAGTTCAGGATCTGGACCTTCTTGCCGGGGATGTTGGCGCCCATGTACCAGGATTTGACCGTGGGGAACAGGGTCTGGTTCACCACCTCGGCACAGTGTTCGGTCCATTCCTGTTCGGCCTGCTGGGTTGCCTCGAACCGGCTGTGGCCGTTTCGGAGTAGGTGGTCGAGGGTTTCGACGATCATCTCGCCCTGGATCTCGGCGCAGGTCGGGCCGTTGCAGAAGCCCGAGGGGCTCTGTGGGCCGTAGACGAACAGCAGGTTCGGGAATCCTGCGGTGGCGATGCCGAGGTGGGCGTCAACTCCGGAGGACCACTTGTCGCGCAGTAGGGTGCCGTCGGTGCCGCGGATGTCGATCTGGGTCAGGCCGCCGGTGACGGCGTCGAAGCCGGTGGCGAGCACGATGATGTCGAACTCGCGCTCGGTGCCGTCGGCCGTTCTGATGCCGGTCTCGGTGACGGCGTCGATCGGGGTCTCGCCGATGTCGACCAGGTTCACGTTGTCCTGGTTGAACACCTCGTAGTAGTTCTGCTCCAGCGATGGCCGTTTGATCCCGAACGGGTACGGCGCCTGCATGGGGGCGAGCTTGTCGGCGACCTTCGGGTCGTGGATGCGCGCCCGGGTCTTGTCCCGCCAGAACCTGTAGGCGTGGTCGTTGGCCTCTGGGTCGATCAGGATGTCCTGGAAGATGCCCAGCCAGTAGAAGAACCCGCCCTGCTGCCAGCGCCGCTCGAAGACTTCGGCCCGCTCCTCGGGTGTGACCTCGAGGGTGCTGCCCGGGGCGAAGTCGAGGTCTCTGTCGAATCCCGCGAACGTGTCGGCCCGGTAGGTGAGCCGGCCCTCCAGCCCGGCCTTGATCTCGGTCTGGTCCTGTGGGGTGAGCGTGCGCTGGTGCATGGGAAGCGCCAGGACCGGGGTGCGCTGGAACACGGTCACGTCGGCGGCGTCGCGGGCGGCTTCCTGGATCACCTGCACGGCGCTGGCGCCGGTGCCGACGACGCCGACGCGCTTGCCGGTGAAGTCCACACCCTCCTGCGGCCAGAGCCCGGTGTGGTGGCAGGTGCCACGGAAGCTGTCCAGGCCCGTGATCGGCGGGGTGTAGGGCTTGGAGGCGAATCCGAGGCAGGGCACCAGGTAGGCGCAGCGCGCCGTGCGGCCGTCGGCGGCGTGCACCACCCACTGGTTGCGCTCGGTGTCGAACTCGGCCGAGGTGACGCGGGTGTTGAACCGGGTGTCCTTGCTGAAGTCGAGCTTGCGGTCGAGGTAGGCGAAATACTCGCGCACCTCGGCCCAGCCGGGGTAGCGCTCGCTGTACTCCCAGTCCTTCCACAGGTCCTTGTAGGAGAACTGGTAGACCGATCCCTCGCTGTCGACCCGGGCACCGGGGTAGCAGTTCCAATACCAAATGCCACCCGGCCCCTCTCCGGCCTCCCAGATCTTCACCGAGTAGCCGAGGTCACGAAGCCGGTCCAGCTGGTAGATGCCGGCGAATCCGGCTCCGATCACGAGGACGTCGAGTTCCTCGACAGCGGCGGTGGTGTCGGCGGTGGCGGTCATGATTCTCCTCGCTTCGGTGCGGTGGTCAGGGACGCCGTCGGTCACGGGGTGCCGGCGTGCGGCACGTCGACACGGGTGGAGACGAGCCGGCCGAGGGTGGTGGTCGAGCGCTCGCCCTCGTCGAAGTTCGGGGCGACGCACAGGAACAGCGTGCGGCCGTCGTCGCCGCCGAGCATGCAGGCGAACACGCCCTCGTCGCCGGTCGAGATCTCCTCGAGGATCTCGCCGCCCTCGGCGACCCGTACACAGCGGTGGTGGATCGCGTCGGCGACCCACACGGCGCCGTCGGCGTCGAGACAGTTGCCGTCCGGGCCGATCGAGGCCGCACCGACCAGCGTGGCCACGTCGTCGGTGTCGGGCAGTGTCCCGAAGTGGGCCCAGTCCCGGCGCGGTCCGAGCTCGCCATCGGACCCGATGTCGAACGCGGAGATCCTGTTGCCGAAGGTCTCGCCCACGATCAGGGTCTTCCCGTCCGGGGTGATCACCGAGCCGTTCGGGAACATCAGGTCCTCGGCGGCCACCGAGACGGTGCCGTCCGGGTCGACGCGGGTGAGGTTGGCCGTGCGGAACGGTGCCCCGCCCATCAGGTCGAACCCGAAGTCACCGACGTAGGCGCGGCCCTGCCCGTCGACGACCATGTCGTTGACGTGCCCGCCGGTCGTGGTGGTCAGGTCGGCGTGCTCGACCAGCTCCCCACTCTCGAGGCGGAGCAGCTTGCGGTCGCGCATCGACACCACGAGCAGGGTGCCGTCCGGGAGCCAGCCGAGCCCGGAGGGCTGCGCCGGAACCGTGACGATCTCCTCGGTCTTCCCCTCGGGCGTGACCGCGACGACCTTGTGAGAGTAGAAGTCGGAGAGCCACAGGCGGCCGTCGTGCCACCTCGGGCCCTCGAGGTAGGTGAACCCGTCGACGACGGGGGTGAGCGGGCGGTCGGTCACGACTGTTCCTCTCGTCGGGGTCGGACGAGGCGGAAGTGTGGGACGGCCGTGACCCCGCCCACTGTCCCACTTCGCTACACGGGTCGGCTGCGCCCGGCCCGTGTCGCGAATCCGGACAGTGCGGAGGTCGTCGGGGCGGTGAGCCTTTCCGGTCACGCACCACGACCGGCGAGAGGTGGAGAACCCTGATGGACGGGCTGATGATGGACCGGCAGTTGTTGCTGTCGCGGCTGCTCTGGCGTGCCGAACGAGTCTTCGCCGATCGGGCCGTGATCACCGGGGCGCCGACCGGCGACGAGCGGTTCACCTACGCCCGGCTCGGTGACCGTGTGCGCCGGCTCGTCACAGCGCTGCGTGAGGTCGGCATCGGGCCGGGGGATCGGGTGCTGAGCCTGGCCTGGAACTCCCGCCGACACCTCGAGGCCTACTTCGCGGTGCCGTGCATGGGCGCGGTGCTGCACACCGGCAACCACCGGCTCTCACCCGAGCAACTGGCCTACACGATCAACCATGCGGGCGACCGGGCGGTGCTGGTCGCCCCGGACCTGCTCGGCCTGCTGGAGTCGGTCCGGGACCGTCTGCACACGGTGGAGGCGGTCCTCGTCCTCGGCGAGGTCCCCGCCGGCTGCGGGTGGGAGAACGTGTACGCCTACGACGACCTGGTCGGGCGTTCCGTGCCCGCCCGGGAACTACCGGAGTTCCCGGAAACCACTGCGGCCGCGCTCTGCTACACCTCCGGGACGACCGGCGACCCGAAGGGTGTCCTCTACAGCCACCGCAGCACGGTGTTGCACGCTCTCGCTCTGTGCGCCGCCGGCTCGGCCGCGATCGGTCCGGACGAACGCATCCTGCTCGCCACACCGATGTCGCACGTCAACGCCTGGGGCGTGCCCTACGCAGCCGCCCTCGCCGGCGCGACACTGATCCTGCCCGGCACCCATCCGCGGCCCGAGGACCTGCTCCGGCTCATCCAGGACCACGGTGCGAGCACCGCCGTCGCCGCCGTGACGGTCGGGACGATGATGCGCCGCGCCTGGGAGGCGGCGGGGGGTGTGCCCGACCTCACGGCACTGCAGCGGCTGTGGCTCGGCGGCTCGGCGCCCTCGGCTGCCGAGATCGAGTGGTGGGCCCGCACCGTCGACGTTCGCGTGGTCAACGGGTGGGGGATGACCGAGACCTCGCCCATGGCGACCTTCTCCTCGGCCGCCACCCGGCCCGATGAGCTGTTGGATCCGGGCGTGCTCGACGTTCAGGCGCGGCAGGGCCGGCCGCTCCCACTGGTCGAGATGCGCATCGTCGCTGCCGACGGCACGGAGCTCCCCTGGGATGGGCAGTCGAGCGGCGAGCTGGAGGTGACGGCACCCTGGGTCGCATCGGCCTACCTGGACCGACCGGATCCGGACAGCCACCGCGACGGCCGGCTGCGTACCGGCGACGTCGCCGTGTTCCATCCCGACGGCACGATGCAGGTCAAGGACCGAACCAAGGACCTGGTCAAGAGCGGCGGTGAGTGGATCTCCTCGGTCGAGTTGGAGAACGCGTTGCTCGGGCACCCGGACGTCGAGGACGCCGTCGTGGTGGCGGTACCCGATCCGACGTGGGTCGAGCGACCGGTCGCCTGCGTCGTCGCGGCCGGGAACGTCACCGGCGACGACCTCCGCTTCCATCTGGCGGAACGGTTCCCCCGGTTCTGGGTTCCGGACACCGTGCTGTTCGTCGACACCATCCCGCGGACCTCGGTGGGCAAGCTCGACAAGAAGCGTGTCCGAGCCGAGCTCGGCATCACCGACGACACGGCGCCGGTCACGTCCTGACCTCACCGGCCCGAACTTCGCGAATCGGGGCCTGTAGCGAATTGGGACAGTGCGCGTGGCCACCGCAATGCTGTGCTCCATCGCCTAACCTGGTACGGACCTCGACGGCGAGGAGGCGACGATCGTGCACCCCGACCAGCCCGCCACGGCACTGCGCACGGAGCGGGAGCGGACGCTCGACGGCGACACGGCTCTGCCGGTCGGCACGAGGTCCGCCTTTCGGGACGACATCCTCACGTCGTGGCGCCGCTGCCAGATGGTCGGCATGGCCCCGAGCAGCGAGGACGTTCCCTACCGGCCCGAGTTCGAACGGCCGAACCGGCTGCTGCGCGCAGCCGGGCCGGTGATCGACCGGCTGGCCGAGCAGATGGGCAGCGGGCCGGCATCGATCCTGCTCGCCGACTCCGAGGCGCAGATCATCGACCGCCGCGCCGGGATTCGAGCGCTCGAGGAGGCGCTCGACCGGGCGATGGTCGCCCCCGGGTTCCACTACGCCGAGGAGTACACCGGCACCAACGGCATCGGCAGCGCGCTGGAGGCACGCAAGCCGTTCGTCGTGTCCGGTTCCGAGCACTATCGGGAGAACCTGCAGGAGTTCACCTGCATCGGGTCACCGCTGCGGCATCCCATCAGCGGTGTGGTCGAGGGTGTTCTCGACGTCACCAGCCGGGTCAGTGACACGCAGGAACTGATGAAGCCGCTCGTGCTCGCTGCCGTGCGCGAGATCGAGTCCCGGATGTACGCCGACGCGTCGCGGCGGGAGCAGATGCTGCTGGAGCGGTTCCTGCGGGCCGGGCGGCGCTCGAGCAGCACCGCGGTGCTGTCGTTGAACGAGGACGTCGTCATGGCGACCACGGCGGCCTCCGCACTGCTCGACATGTCCGACCAGGCGAGCCTGTGGGAGTGGGCCTGCCGCATGCTGGGCACCGGCGACGAATGCGTCGGTGATGTCGCGCTGTCCGGAGGCGTCGTGGTCGACGCGCGCGCCACCCGGATCGGTGATCGGGACGGCACTGCCGGGGTCCTGGTCGAGATGCGCCCCGCGGCGCGCTCGGCTCGGGGCAGCGCGCCCGCCGGTGGACACCGGGTGCGGCGGGCTCGGCGAGCCGCCGCCCGAAGTGATGTGTTGCCCGGACGCAGCGTGGCCGCCGGTCGGCTGCGTGACGAGGTCGAGGTCGTTGTCGACGACGAGCGACCGCTGCTGCTGTGTGGCGAGCCGGGCACGGGCAAGCTGTTCGTCGCCACCCACCTGCACCGCAAGCGGCGTCACCAGGATCCACTGACCGTGCTGGACGCGCGTACCTCTCCGGACGACCCGGGTGCGTGGTTCGACCGGCTCGTCTCGGGCATCGACGGCGGCGGGACGGTCGTGGTGCGTCACCTCGACCAGCTGGCCCCCGAAATGGCGGGACGGGTCGAGGCGCTCCTCGAGACCCCGGCGAGGACGGGAGCGCGGATCGTGGCGACCGTCCGCACCCGCGACGGCGACTCCCCGGCCGGCCGCACGCTGGACCACTTCCCGGTCTCGATCACCGTCCCACCACTGCGCTATCGCGGTGAGGACATCGCCGATCTCGCGCCGCGGCTGATCGGCGCCCACACCGCACGACGACCCGCGCCCCGACTCCTGCCGTCCACGTTGCGGACGCTGTCCGGTCTGGACTGGCCCGGCAACGTCCGCGAGCTCGGAGCTGTGCTCGCCACCGCGGTGACCCGCTCACTCGGCTCCGACATCGCTCACGAGCATCTCCCGGCCGAGTACCGCGACAGCAGCAACCGGTCCGGGCCCGCATCGCTGCAGCGCGCCGAACGCGACATCCTGCTCGAGGCACTCGCCGAGACCCACGGCAACAAGCTGGCCGCGGCCGAGCGGCTCGGGATCGCGCGCTCGACGCTGTACCGGAAGATGCGGATCCTGGGCATCGACGAGAACCGCCTGCCCACCTTCCGCCCGCGTTGAGCCGTGTAGCGAATCCGGACAGGAGGCGCGGGCGTCCGCGCCTACCTTTCCGGCATGGCCGATACACCGTCCCCTGATCACGAGGATTTTCTCGACGTCGACTCCGGGCTCGCCGAGCAGGAACGCGACATTCGCGACGCAGTCCGGGAATTTGCCCAGGACCGGCTCGCGCCGCATGTCGGCGACTGGTTCGAGAACGGTCGGCTACCGGCCCGCGAGCTCGCCGCCGAGTTCGGCAAGCTCGGTGTGTTCGGCATGCACCTCGACGGCTACGGCTGCGCCGGCACGACCGCCACCGCCTACGGAATCGCCTGCCGCGAGCTCGAAGCCGTCGACTCCGGGCTGCGTAGCTTCGTCTCAGTACAGGGATCGCTGGCGATGAAGGCGATCCACCGCTGGGGCAGCGAGGAGCACCGGGCCGAGTGGCTGCCCCGGATGGCGGCCGGCGAGGCGATCGGCTGCTTCGGCCTGACCGAACCGGACGCAGGCAGCGACCCCGGATCGATGCGGACCCGCGCCCGCCGCGACGGGACGGACTGGATTCTCAACGGCACCAAGATGTGGATCACGAACGGGTCCGTCGCCGACGTCGCGGTCGTGTGGGCACAGACCGACGACGGTGTGCGCGGGTTCATCGTCCCGACCGACACGCTCGGGTTCAGCGCCCCAGAGATCAAGCACAAGCTCTCGTTGCGGGCCTCGGTGACCTCCGAGCTCGTACTCGACGGCGTCCGGCTGCCCGACTCCGCCGCCTTCCCCGAGGTCAGAGGCCTGCGCGGGCCCCTAACCTGCCTGAACGAGGCCCGGTTCGGGATCCTTGCCGGCGTCGTCGGCGCAGCCCGCACCTGTTACCTCGCCGCGCGGGACTACACGCTCGAACGCGAGCAGTTCGGCCGTCCACTGGCGGCGTTCCAACTGACCCAACGCAAACTCGCCGACATGGTCGTCGAGGTCAACCGGGCGAGCCTGCTCGCGCTGCAGATCAGCCGACTCTCCGACACCGGGCGCCTGCACCACCGTCACGTCAGCGTCGGCAAGCTGGCCAACGTCCGCGCGGCACTGGACGTCGCCCGCAGCGCCCGGACCCTGCTCGGCGCCAACGGCATCTCACTCGAGTACCCGGTGATGCGCCACATGGCCAACCTCGAAACCGTCCTCACCTACGAGGGCACCGAGGAGATGCACGCACTGTCGATCGGCCAGGGCGTCACCGGCCTCCCCGCGTTCCGCTGAACCCACCCCACCCCGACTCGGAGGAAGCAACCGATGGTCAGAGCAGCAGTACTGCGCGAACGCGGCGGACCGATCACCGTCGACGAGATCGTGCTGCCCGACCCCGGACCGCACCAGGTCCGGGTACGCCTGGCCGCGGCCGGCGTGTGCCATTCGGACCTGTCGCTGGCGAACGGGACGCTACGCCAGAAGACGCCCGCGGTCCTCGGCCACGAGGGCGCCGGCGTGGTCGTCGCGGCCGGCGCCGAGGTGACCCGGGTGTCGGTGGGCGAGAAGGTGGTGCTCAACTGGTCACCGTCGTGTGGAACCTGCTGGTTCTGCCGGGAGTGCGAGCCCTACCTGTGTGAGCACGCGGACGACGCCGCCGCCGAGCCCTACGCCACCCTGACCGACGGCACCCCGATCTACGCCGCCCTCGGCACCGGCGCGTTCGCCGAGGAGACCGTCGTCGGCGAACGAGCAGTGGTGCCGCTGCCCGCCGACACCGACCTCGAACGGGTCGCCATCCTCGGATGCGCCGTACTGACCGGCGCGGGCGCGGTGTTCCACACCGCCGGGGTCCGCAAGGGCCAGTCGGTGGCTGTCATCGGCCTCGGCGGAATCGGGCTGTGCGCCATCCAGGCCGCCCGGATCCGCGGGGCGGAGACGATCATCGGTATCGACGTGGCCCCCGAGAAGGGCGACCTCGCGCTCCAGCACGGGGCTACCGCGTTCGTCCCAGCAGGTGACGAGGCGCTCACGGCGGTGCGCGAGCTCACCGGTGGGCGCGGTGCCGACCACGTGTTCGACTGTGTCGGCGGCGGTGCGACGACCCGAATGTGATGTCTCAGAACATCGGTGACAGTTCTGCCTCAGGACATCGGTGACGGTTGATGTGTCAGGACTTCGGTGACGCTCCCGGGTTCTTCGGCTGTCTTCCGCGGGGTCGACCGTTGCCGACGTAGTTGGTGCCGGGAGTGGGTCTGGTGCGTTCGGCGAGGATCTCGCCTTCGAGGTCGGTGACGGTGATCGTGTCGCCGGGCTGTCGCCGTCGCTGACGACGAGGACATGTTCGAACGCGTGGGCGACGCCGATCTTGTAGAGCACCTTGTCGACGTGGACGACTCCGGCGGAGCTCGCCGTTCTCAGGCGTGTGCCGGCGGGTAGGCCTTCCGGTGGCTTCGGTCGGGGCCGCATGGCGGGGGCCGGCGGCCGGTAGACCGGCCGGTCCGGTTTCGGGCGGGGTGGATCGGCCTTGGCCGTCGCCTCCCACGCGGCCTGCGGCGTGATTCGCCCGGGCAGCCCTTGGTGAGGGCGCTCGGTGTTGTAGACGTGGTCGAAGGCGTCGATCTGGGCCTGGAGCTGCGCGAGTGTGGCGGCGAGCGGTTGCTTGTCGAGGTAGCGGAACAGGGTCTGGTGGAAGCGTTCGTTCTTGCCTTGGGTGGTCGGCTTGTGCGGCTTGCCGGTGATCGCCTCGACACCCAGCGCGGCGACATGTGCGACGAGCCGGCCGACCAGGCCGCGACGCGACGGGTTGAGCGCGAGCCCGTTGTCCGACAGCAGCCGTTGCGGCACACCGTGAGCGGCCACGGCCTTGTCGAAGATCGCGATCGCGTCCCGGGCGGTCTCACCGGCCGCGGCGTGGGAAGCGACCGCGTAGCGGGAGTGGTCGTCGATGAGCTGGAAGATCACGCACTTGCGTCCGCCGGTCAGCACGTACTCGGTGGCGTCGAGTTGCCAGCACGCGTTGGGCGCCGGGTAGACGAACCGCCGCCACGCCGAGCGGGGCTTCTTGCGCGGCTCCGGCCGGGCGATACCGGTCTCGCGGAAGATCCACGCCAGCGACGCCATCGAGGGCACCGCGACCAGGCCCATCGCGCGCATCTTCTCGTGAACACTGATCGGGCCGTGGTCCAACCCGGACGCCTCAAGCGCGGCTCGCACCTGGACGGCCTGGGCCTTGACCTGCTCGGTCAGCATCGACGGGCTCGACCTCGGCCGTCTGGACTTGGGCTCGAGCACTGCCGCCGGCCCCTCAGTTCGAGCGCGCCTACGCAGTTCGTAGAACGACTTGCGCGAGATGCCGTGCTCGGCGCAGAACGTCGAGACCGCACCCCGCGGTGCGTCGTCAGGCCACTGCGAGATCGCAAGGCGCACACGGGGATCGATGGGTTCATGGGCAGCCACCGCGGCATCCTCGCGGCGGAAGTGTCACCACCAAGAACACCAGAAGTGTCACCGATGTCCTGACACAGAATCGTCACCGATGTCCTGAGACATAACAGTGCGACGACCCGAACCGCCTGGAATGCCAGCCGCCGCGGCGGGACGGTGACCGTCGTCGGGGTCGGCGCCAAGACCAGCACCGTCGAGTTCTCCGCCCTGGAGCTGTTCTGGTTCGGCCGGACGCTGCACGGCTGCGTCTACGGCTCCACCGACCCCGACCGGGACGTGCCTGAGCTGCTCGACCTCGCCCGCGCCGGCCGGCTCGACCTCGATGCCTTGCGCACCGCGACCACCGACTTGCACGGGATCGACGAGGCGTTCGCCGCGCTCGGCGACGGGCGGGGTGCCCGCACCGTCGTCCGGATCACGTCCGAGGGAGGCTCGCAGTGACCGCACCGATCCTGCCCAGCTACGTCCGCGACACCTGGCACGTCCCGCACAGTGAGGGCCGGCCGGTGTTCGACGCCGTCACCGGGGACACGGTCGTCCACGTCTCGACCGACGGGATCGATTTCCGCGCAGTTCTGGAGCACGGACGGAACACCGGTGGCCCCGCACTGCGGGACCTGACCTTCCCCCAGCGCGCGGCACTGCTCGAGGACCTCGCCGGGTTCCTGCGCGGGCACCGCGAGGAGCTCTACGCGTTGTCCGCCCGGACCGGGGCCACGCTGTTCGACGCCCGGTTCGACGTCGACGGAGGGTTAGCCGTCGTCCGTTCCTACGCCGAGTTGGGACGCGCTGCCCTCCCGGACGCCCCGGTGTACGTCGAGGACGAACCAATCCCACTCGGCCGGCGTGCGGGCAGCTTCCTCGGCCGGCACGTGTGCGTTCCGTTGCGGGGCGTCGCGGTGCAGGTCAACGCCTACAATTTCCCGGTGTGGGGACCGCTGGAGAAGCTGTCTCAGTCCCTGCTCGCCGGGGTTCCGGCCGTGATCAAGCCGGCCACCGCGACGGCGTTCGTCACCGCCCGGCTGGTCGAGCTCGTCGTGGAGTCCGGCCTGCTCCCCCCGGTTCCGTGCAGTTCCTCTGCGGCGGCGTTGGGGACCTGCTCGAGCACCTGACCGAGCAGGACCTGCTGTCCTTCACCGGCTCCGCTGCGACTGCACACCTGCTGCGCAACCACGGCACCGTCACCTCGCGTGCCGTGCGGTTCAACGCCGAGGCCGACTCGCTGAACTGCTCGATCCTCGGACCAGACGCGGTGCCGGGTACGCCTGAGTTCGATCTGTACGTCGACCAGGCCGTCACCGAGATGACGGTCAAGGCGGGGCAGAAGTGCACCGCGATCCGGCGGGCGCTGGTGCCCGCGCCCGCGGTCGAGGCCGTCCTCGAGGCGCTGACCGACCGGTTGGGCCGGGTCACCGTCGGGAACCCGGCCGCGGACGGCGTCCGGATGGGCGCGCTGGCCGGGGTCGACCAACGCGACGAGGTCCGACACGCTGTGGCCGCGCTCGAAGGGTCAACCAAGCGGGTGTTCGGCGATCCGTACCGGGTCGACACCGTCGACGCCGACCCCGAGCGGGGTGCGTTCCTGTCTCCCATCCTGCTGCACGGCCCGGACCCCGACCGTGCCGAACCGCACGAGGTCGAGCCCTTCGGACCCGTGGCAACCGTATTGCCCTACGACCGGCCCGAGGACGCCGTCCGGCTCGCCGCCCGCGGGAAGGGCAGCCTGGCGGGTTCGTTGGTCACCGCCGACGCCGAGCTTGCGAGCAGGATGGTGCTCGACCTCGCGCCGTGGCACGGGCGGATCCTGGTGCTCTCGGAGCAGGACGCGGCCGAGTCGACCGGGCACGGCTCCCCGCTGCCGCAGCTGGTGCACGGCGGGCCGGGACGGGCCGGCGGTGGCGAGGAGATGGGTGGGCTGCGCGGCGTGCTGCACCACATGCAGCGCAGCGCGGTGCAGGCCGGCCTCGGTGTCCTCGACGCCCTGACCGGCGGCCGGACATCCGGGTGAGCGACCGGGCCGGGGCCGCACGGGCCCCGGCCGGACGGGGCCGGCTCTGGGTGACCGTGTTGCACGCGCTGCCGTCCATGCACGACCGGACGGCACCAGGCGTGTGCGACTCGCCCCGCTCCCCGGCAGAACGCGACCGTCCCGATAGCACCGAGGCTGGTGTCGTAGAAGAACCTGGCCGTGCCGTGTGGTGAGCAGGGCGCCGCCCTATTCAGCCGTCGCGGTGGAACCGTGCCCGGTGCTGTGCGAGGACGTCCTCGCCGAAGTCGCCTTCCGGGTCCCGCCACACGGAGTGGATGTGGTTCACGTCGCGCTGGGTGTTGTCGTACTCGGCGAGGAAGCGCGGGCCCTGGATGCGGTAGTAGTGCGGCTGTCCCCGCTCGACCCCGCCGGCCCAGGCGAAGTGCACGTCGAGCAGCTTGTCGCCGCGGAACTTCTCCGCCTCGGTCGGAGTGAGCAGCCCGGCGTGGACCATCTGCCAGCCGATGTGGAACTCCGCATGGTCGATGCCGGGCAGCTTGGTGACGAAGACGATGCGATGATGCACGGTGGGCTTTCCCGTCTCGCGAGGGTGCGGTGCTCAAGCGGTCTGACCGAGAGTGCCCGCCGGGGAGTGCGGCAGAACGTAGTTGCCGAGTTCGTTGGTGCTCTCGCCGAGATCTCCAGTAGCTGCTCCCGGTGGATCGAGTTGCCCTGACGAATCGGCCGCGGCTCACGGTTCGGGTTGTCGGTCAGCTCCGGGTAGATGGCCGTTAGACGTACCCACCCCGTCTGGACGCGCGTGCGGTTACGCAGTCTCGAGCGTCGTGATGAGCTCTGGTGTGCCTCGGCAAACTTGGCCCCTGTTCGAGGTTCGCCGAGGCAGGGCGTATCAGGCCGATCCGGCGTGAGCTTCCCCCGCTTCGCCGGAGTCTTCGAAGACTGGTCCCATCGTGAGGGACTGGGAAGGAAGGCTCTGTTGGCAGCACCGAGGAAGTACCCCGATGAGCTGCGGGAACGGGCGGTTCGGCTGTATCGACAGTCCGAGCCGCGGCCGTCGTTCAAGCGGCTGGCCGAGCAGCTCAACGTGCACCCCGAGGCCTTGCGGAACTGGGTCCGCCAGGCCGAGGCCGACGCCGGCGAACGGCATGACCGCCCAAGCACTGACATGGTTGAGGAGAACCGCAGGTTGGCGGCCGAGAACGCTGAGCTGCGGCGGGTCAACGAGGTCCTGCGCGCGGCGAGTGCGTATTTCGCCAGCGAGATCTGTCAACGGCGGGTTAGAAGTGACCCCCTGGCGACGGTTTGGGATTGACCCCTGTGTGCCCGGTTCGTGCTAGTGGCCGAGTTCGTTAGTTCGTCGGGGGTCATGCGGCGGTAGTGAGGGTGCTGGGCTGCTCTGGCGGGCCGATCCGGTCGAGTAGGGCGCGGAGATCGCGGCGGGTGAAGGTCCAGTCGAAGGGTGTCGCGGCGCGGTTGTAGCGGTCTTGGAAGGCCAGGATGCGCTCGGCGAGGGCGTCGAGGTCGGCGAAGTCGACCGGGCTGATAGCTTTGCGTTGCAGGATCGAGAAGTAGATTTCGACCTGGTTGAGCCAGGAGGCGTGGATCGGTAGGTGGACCAGTGTCGCGCTCGGCCAGGTTGTGTTCATGCGGTCGATCGAGGCCTGTCCGGCGTGGCTGGAGCCGTTGTCCACGACCCAGAACACCCGCCGTGCCGAGGCGTAGGGCTCGCAGCTCATGACGTGTGTGACCAGGTCGGTGAACGGTTCGATCCCGGTCTTCGGGGCGATGGTGCCCATGACTCGGGCGTGGTGGATGTCGTAGGCGGCGAAGTAGGCCAGGGTCCCGCCGCGGCGGTATTCGAACTCGACCTGGCGGGTCCGGCCCGGCCCGGCGGGCCGGCCGGGGTGGCGGCGACGCAGGGCTTGGAGCTGGGACTTCTCATCGGCGCTGATCACGTAGTCGTCCGGGCCCAGCGGTGCACCGTTCCAGGTGCGGGCGTAGAGGTCCAGGACCCGGGCGGCCTTGGTCTCGAAGTTCGGGTCGCGGGGGAAGATCCAGGAGCGGTGCTGCCAGGGTTTGATCACCGCACGGGTCAGCGCCCGACGCACTGTGGACGCCGAGATCGTCTCGGCGATACCGCGGGTGACCGCTTCGGTGGCCAGTTCGGTGCTGCTCCAGCGCGAGAGCGGTATCCCGGTCTCCGCGGGCAGGGTGCAGGCCAGCGCGGTGATCGCCGCGCTCTGCACGGCGGTGAACCGGCGCGGTCGCCCGGTGCGGGGCCGATCGGCGAGACCGTCGAGGCGCTCGGTGGCGAACTGTCGTCGCCACCTGCGCGCGGTGTCGACACACACTCTGAGTTCGACGGCGATCGCGGCGTTGGTCGCACCGGCCGCGGCAGCGAGCACGATCCGGGCCCGCAGCCGGTCGCGGTGCTCGGTGCGCCCGCTGCGCGCCCGCGCGGTCAACACCGCCTCCTCCGCCGCGGTGAGCACGATGATGAACGGGCTGGTGACCGGCACACCCGGGTTGTCGACCCCGACCACGATTTCGGCCACCGCGACACGCCGTGATCACCCGTAACAGCGGCCGACGGTCGATCGCGAGGGCCGGGCAACGCCGACCAGGGCTGTCACGATGGGCAAGTGGCGCCCCGTTTCCCCGAGTCGACCAAGACCTCCGTGCGGCAACGGTTACGCGCTCGGGCCCGTGAGCGTTGGCCCCAGATCACCGAACTGCACATGCGTCACCACGGCGTGTTCACCTACATCGGGGCCAGCACCGAGACCGAGATCCTGCCGCTGTGTCGGCTGCGCTACGTCGGATCGGCCCATGACTGGCAGGTCGCGATCTACCGGGCCAGCCACGACGACTACGCCGAGTCGATTTTCCCCGACGGGCTCCCGTTCGGGACCTGCCAGGACGCACTCGACCTCGCCTGCGGCCTCTACCTCAACGACCCCACCGCCTGGCACGACCTCAGACCCCCGACGAACTAACGACCGGAACCACTAGTTGTCGCGGTCTTTGGCGAGGAGTTCGCGGCGGGCGCGTGTGCGGTAGGAGTCGCCGGAGACCTGCGTTCCGCAGCCGAGGTGAGCGTCTAGTACGCGGATTGCGGTCTTGACCTGCGGAAATGAGAGCGAGGACGCGCAGCGCGTGTGTTACTAGGCGGCGGCGTTGTGCCTGGTCAGCGACCTGCGGGGGTGATCTCGATGATCTTCTTGGGGAGGGAGAGGTCGAGTCGGGCGTAGAGGTCGGTCTGGGGCTTGGTGGGGTCGGTGCGCTGGCGGAATGTCCCGGTGGGGCCGGTGAAGGTGACGGCGTGGAGTCGGTCGAGGTCGCGGCGGATGTGGTGCCAGGTCTGGCCGGTGGTGGTCTCGGCGATGCGGATGAGCAGTAGCGCGAGCCAGCAGAGCATGACGTGGGCGCGGATGCGTTCTTCGAGGCGGTGATAGACCGGGCGCAGGTCGAGGATCTGTTTCATGTCACGCCAGCCGCGTTCGACTTCGAGGAGTTGCTTGTAGCCCAGCGCGATATCGGTGGCGCTCAGGTGTGGGTCCGAGCAGCGCAGCAGGTACTTGCCGTCCAGGTTGGCCTCGGTCTTGATCTTCGCCTTGTCGATGCGCAGCAGCCCGCCGGGGGTGAGGCGCAGGTAGCGGTTCAGGCCGGGCTTGGTCGAGATCTTCCCGCGCAGCTCGCCGCGTTTCATCGTCGGGAGCTTGTCGGATCCGGCGATGAGCTCGTCGAGTTGGGCGACGAGCTGATCGCGGATGTGGGCGTCGCGCTCGGCGGCCTCGGGGTTGTGGCAGATCACGAACCGCTCGGTGTCGGAGACCTTCACCTCCTTGACCCGCATGTTCTCGCCGATGGTGGTGTAGCGGCCCTGCCGCGACAGGGCGGTCTTGATCTCCGGGCTGTCCGAGCGGAGCTTCTCGCCGATGATGTAGGTGTGCTCGCCGCGACGTAGGTAGCGGCGGTTGGCTTGTGAGGAGAAGCCGCGGTCGGCGACCCACACGATCTTGGACAGGGTCCAGTCCCGCATGTCGTCGCGGACCTGGCGGATCAGTTTCGAGTCGGCGGTGTTGCCCGGCCAGCACCACACCCGCACCGGGATCCCCTCGCGGGTCACCGCCATCCCGATCACGATCTGGGGCAGGTCGTCGCGGGAGTCCTTCGACTTGCCGTAAGTCCGGAACCCGGCCGCGCTCTGCTCGTCGTCGGTGCCGTCCTGACCGTCCTTGCCGTCCCGGCCGGCCACGACCTGCCCGTGTTCGTCGCGGTCCACCGGGGTGTCGGGATCCTCCAGCTCGAAGTAGGTGGAGGTGGTATCGAAGAACAGCAGGTCGACCTCGAGGTTGAGCAGGTTCGCGACCTGGGCAAACACCTCGCGCTCCAGGTGTTCGCGCACGTCGTGGAGCCAGTCCATCGCCCGGTAGCAGACATCGTCGGAGGTCTCGGGCAGGCCGTCGATGTGCACATCGTTCGAGATCCAGTCCGCGGCGGCCAGCTTCGACGACGGCGCCAGGGCCCGATTGGCGACCAGCCCGAACAGCACCCGCTCGAACGGCGCGCTGCCCCGCCGCTTGGCCAGCAACCTGTTGAGCACCGTGTCGATGCCCAGCCGGCGCCACAGCCCGTCGAGGACATCCGTGCCGCCCAGCGGGCGCGAGCCGAGCAAGCTCAGATCCGAACCGGCGGTGGCCTTGAGCGCCGCTGCCGGGTCGAGCAGCCGTGACAGCGACACGATCAGCCGCTCGATCGCCGCGGTGTCGACCTGATCGGTCCGCCCGAAGCTGTAGAGGATCTTGGTGCGAGCGGCGCGGGCGGCGGGGTCCCAGTCGTTGTGGACCAGTTGCAGGTAGGACACCCGGGTCCCGTTGCGGTTCTGCCGCTTCACCTCCCGCAAGAACATATCCCAGAGCCTATCGACATCCAGCCACGTCAATCAACCTACACGGGACGATTCGTGTACTAGGCGTTCACGCGGTCGAACACTAGGCGCGGGCCGCTGACCTGCCCACACCGCCCAGACGTGTCCCAGAATCCACCATCAGCTGCGGAACGCAGGGGTCACCGCCGGCGCGAATGCCGCGGACAAGTGCCTGACGGTGATCCACTCGGCGTTGGCCGGTGGGGACTGCATCGATGACGTGAACGCGCTGCGCGCCGGCGACACCGAAACGGTGTTGGGCCATCGGGCGGTGGCCGCGTCGACGGTGGGCAGCTTCCTGCGGTCGATGAGCTGGGGACACGCCCGTCAACTCGACGCCGTGACCCGCCAGCTCCTGGCCCGCGCGGCCGGGCTCGGGGCACTCGACACGACCCCGCCCGACGACGCCGCGGTGGTGGTCGACATCGACGCGACCCTGGTCGAGACCTACGGCCTTCACAAGTCCGGGGCTCGGCAGGTGATGCGCACCGGTCGCCGCGGCTACCACCCGTTGCTGGCGGTGATGGCCGGGACCGGGGACGTGCTGCACGCTCGGCTGCGCCGGGGCCGCACCAACGACTCCAGCGGGGCCGGGTCGTTCCTGGCCGAAACCCTGTCCCGGGTCCGGAACGCCGGAGCAGGCGGGGGGTGGTGGTGCGCGCCGACACCGGGTTCTACCTCGCCGACGTGCTCACCGCCTGCCGCCGTCACGAGGCCGGGTTCTCCATCGGTGCCCGCATGATCGGCCGCATGCGCGCCACGATCGCCGCCGTCGATGAGTCGCAGTGGACCCCGGTGCCCTACTTCGAACCCGGCGCCGCGGTCACCGAACTCGGCTGGCGCGTGTTCGACCAGCACCGCCGCCCGGGACAGTCCTGGCGCGGCCACGGCACCTGGGTCCGGCTGATCGTGCGCCGCACCCCGACCCCACCGGCCATCCGCGCCCGTCGCGCCGCCGCCGGGCAACTGGAACTGTTCCCCGGCTACGACTACCACCCGTTCATCACCGACCAGCCCGGCGACCCCGTCGAGCTCGACCGGTTCCACCGCGCCCACGCCGAGGTCGAACTGGCCATCCGCGACCTCAAACACGGCCTCGCGCTGGGCCATCTGCCCTCCAAGCGGTTCGGCGCGAACCAGGCCTGGCTGGTCCTGCAGACCCTGGCCCACAACCTGGGCCGCTGGAGCGCGCGCCTGGCCGGGCTCGCCGCCACACCCCGCCAGACGATCAAGACCCTGCGACGGCGCTACCTGCACATCGCCGCCCGGCTGACCCGCCACGCCCGACGCCACCGGCTGCACCTACCCGCCCACTGGCCCTGGGCCCGGGCTCTCATCGCGGGCCTGCACCGACTCCGCGCCCTACCCGGACCGGCCGGCTGACCCACGCCACCGGCCCTGACCACCCACGACCCGAGGACCCGGAAACCCCCGCTCCCGGGCACCCTTATGCCCACACCCCGAAACGAAGATCAACAACGGAGCCAAGATCAACCCGAAGCAGGACCGGTGGATTCAGGCTCAGCGGCTCAGGCGGATGGTGCGGGCATGGTCGGCTTCGCGAACGACACGACCACGTGCAGGTTGGCCAGCAGGAGATGCCGGCGGGCCCGCCGCCCGGGCCAACACTCGATCGGGGTTTTCCCGTGCGAACAGCGGGTAGCTCGGAGTCCATGCCAAGCATCCCGGGCATCACGCTCAACGACGGTGCGACGATCCCCCAGTTCGGCCTCGGCGTGTGGCGGGTCCGGTCGGGCGAGACCGCTGGAGTCGTCCGCACCGCGCTCGAGGCCGGCTACCGCCACGTCGACACCGCGCAGATGTACCGCAACGAGACGGGTGTCGGGCAGGGCATCCGGGACGCCGGCGTCGCCCGTGAGGACGTCTGGGTCACCACGAAGCTGGGCGGCGGCGACCACGGCTACCGACCCGCGATGGACGCGCTGGATGACAGCCTGCGCCGACTCGGCATGGATTACGTCGATCTGTACCTGATCCACTGGCCGGGCCGCGATGGCGACGTGGACACGTGGCGCGCCTTCGAGAAGCTGCGCGACGACGGTCGGGTGCGTTCGGTCGGGGTGTCCAACTTCGACGCGGCGCAGCTCGACCGGCTCGCCACCGAGACCGGCACCGTCCCGGCGGTAAATCAGGTCGAGCTGAACCCGCGCAAGCCGCAACGCGAGTTGCGCGAGTACCACCAGCGCGCCGGCATCGCCACGGAGGCGTGGGCGCCGCTCGCGGAAGGCGGACTGCTCGGTGACCGCACCGTGCAGGAGATCGGGCAACGCCGCGACCACACCGCGGCCCAGGTCGTGCTGCGCTGGCACCTGCAGCACGGGTTCATCGTCTTCCCCAAGTCGGCGACCCCGGCACGGATCCGCGAGAACATCGCCATCACCGACTTCGAGCTCTCCGACGACGACATGGCCGCGATCGACGCGTTGGGGCCCTGACCCGGCACCCGTTGCCGGTGACGGTCGCGGGCAACACGTCCATGCCCATCGAGCTCACGCCGTGGCACCAACACCGCACCGTGGGATAAAGGAGACACCGATGAACAACCGTGGGCTGGCGTCCCCCGTCGACGCCGACGACCACAGCCGCGGCCCGGCCACCGCACCGGTGACCCTGGTGGAGTACGGCGACTACGAGTGCCCGTACTGCGGGCAGGCGTATGCGGTGCTGGAGGACCTCGTGGACCGGGTCGGGGACCGCCTGCGGTTCGTGTTCCGGCACTTCCCGCTGGTCGACCTCCACCCACACGCGGGGCCGGCCGCGCTGGCCGCCGAAGCCGCCGCCGACGCGGACCAGTTCTGGGTGATGCACGAAATGCTCTACACCCACCAGGACCGGCTGACCGAGGACGACCTCGCGCGCTACGCCCAGCGGCTGGGCCTGCCGGATGCGGGAGCGATCGGCTACCGTGCCCGCGACCATCGCGAGCGGGTGGAGCGGGACCTGGCCAGCGGGGAGGCGAGCGGTGTCCCGGGCACACCCGCGCTGTTCCTCAACGGGCGGCTCCATCGCGGTCCGGTCGACCTCGACAGCCTCACCGAGGCGGTACGGACGGCACCGGCCGGTTGACCGGCGGGTTCTCCCGCGCCGGCCGGCGGTGCGCTGACCGCCGGATCAGCCCGGCACCCGGTCAACAGACCGGTAGCCGTCGCCGTCATCGGCGAACCCCGAGTGTCCTACGATGCCCGCATGTCGTCACCCGATGTGGAACGCCGGCTCCGGCAGCAGGGCGCCGACGTCGAGTCCCTGTACGAGATCAGCGCCCGCATCGAGGGCCAGGTCGACGCCCTGGACACGAAGGTCGACCAGCTCGCGGAGAACACCACCGCCCAGTTCGACGCGGTGAATGCCCGGTTCGACACCCTGGAGCAGCGCACGGACGCCCGGTTCGACACCCTGGAGCGGACGAACGAGCAGACCCAGGCCCTCCTCACCCGGATTCTGGAGCGGCTCGAACAGACCTGACCGGGCCGTCATCCTTTCGCCCCTCAACTGCCCCCTGCCCTCGGGGAACTGTCCTTCCGGTGGCGGTGGTGATGCCGTCCGCGGCGCTGCTTGTGTGGATCTCCATCCTCATACTCAGCGGTACTCCCGCGCCCGCGATCCCGACGTCTGTACCGATCCGTGCGTTCCCGTCGGAGCAGTTGTCAAGACCTGTGGATGAAGATCTTTTAGGCGGCTTCTGGTCGGGGCTGGTCGGCGGGTCGTTACTGGCGCACATGCAGTGTTCGGAACCGCCCCCGGAACGGGCGCCGCCCTCGCCACTGCCGCTACTGCCATTGCTGTCGCTGCTGCCGGTCCCGTCGCTGCGGTCGCTGCTCATGCCGAGTGCTCCCTGACCTTGTCGGTGACTGCCGAGGCACCGCTCTTGAGTGCCCCGGTCACGGGGTTGCTGAGCACGGTCTGGAGCAGGGTTTCGGCCGCTTCGGTCAGCTGGTCGGTGGGCAGGGCATCGAGCAGCGCGCTGGATGCACCCCCGCCGCCGTTCTCCTCCCTCCTCTGTGCGTTGCCTGCCGGGCCCCTCGTCCGGGGCAACAAGCCACGCGGGTGACCGGGCCTTTTCGGGGCCGTTCACGTATCGCCGACAACATGTGTCGAGCGAGAGCCGGGAATCCTCGTCCGATTGTCTCCTATCCGGCTCGGGCGCCGTCCACAACGGCTGTCGACGATGCAGAGCGCAGCCTGATCCGAAAAAGGAGCCGAGAACGATGAGTCCGGCAATGAACACGCTCCCGCACGAGCAGACCACCACGGGCCCGCCGACGGGCGAGCAGTACCTGGAGAGCCTGCGCGACGGCCGTGCAATCTATTTCGACGGTGAACTCGTCGACGACGTGACGACGCATCCGGCGTTCGCGACCTCGGCTCGATCGGTGGCCCGGCTGTACGACACGCTGCATGACCCGGAGAAGCAGGACCTGCTAACCTACGTCACACCCCGCGGGACGCGCTCACACAAGTTCTACAAGGTTCCGACGAGTTCGCAGGACCTGTTCGAGTCGCGCGACGCGATCGCGGAATGGGCCCGCATGAGCTACGGCATCCTGTCTCGCGGCCCGGACTACAAAGCGTCACTCATCGGTGCCCTCGCCGCCGACACCGGCTTCTACGGTGAGTTCGCCCCGAACGTCGCCCGGATCTGCGAGGAGATCACCGACGGTGTCAAGTTCGTCAACCTCAGCCTGCTGAACCCGGCGGGTGACCGCCTCAAGCCGCTGGCCCAGCAGCGCGACGTCACCATGCACGTCGTCAAGGAGCGCGACGACGGCATCGTCGTACGGGGCGCACGGATGATCTCGACCGGCTCCGCGTTCAGCCACGTCACGTTCATCACCCAGTTCGTGCAAGCCCAGCAGCTCGGCGCCGCCGAGGAGGACTTCGCGCTGTCCTTCTTCGTCCCGATGAACGCACCGGGCATGAAGTTCATCGGCCGCCCGTCCTACGAGCACATGGCCAAGCGGCTGGGCTCGCCGTTCGACTACCCGCTGTCGAGCCGGTTCGACGAGACCGACATGTCGATCGTGCTCGACGACGTCTTCATCCCCTGGGAGAACGTCATCGCCTACCGCAACCCGGAGGTCTGCAACCAGATCTTCCTGCGCGGCTTCGCGCAGCGGCTGATCTTCCATGCCGCCGCACGGTCGGCGGTCAAGCTGGACTTCCTCTGTGGGTTGCTGCTCAAGGCCGTCGAGATGAACCAGGTCGTCAACTTCCGCGGCGTCCAGGTCGAGCTCGGGGAGCTCATCGGGCTGCGGCACCAGATCTGGGCCCTGTCGACCGCGATGGCGGCCGAGCCCGACCCCGGCCCCGGCGGCGCCGCGGTGCCCAGCAGTCGGTACGCCCTGCAGTGGCGCAACTCCTACGGGGAGATCTTCGGCCAGATCAAGGCGAAGTTTCAGCATCTGCTGGCCGGCGGGCTGATCCAGATCCCGTCCTCGTCCAGGGACTTCAAGAACCCCGAGTCCCGGCGCTACCTCGACGCGTACTGGAAGGGCGCTACGGCCACCGCCGAGGAGCGGGTGAAGCTCGTCCGGTTGATCTGGGACGTGCTCGCGACCGAGTTCGGCGGCCGCACCGAGATGCACGAGCGCAACCACGGCGGCAGCTTCGAGGGCAACCGCCTCGAGACCTACCAGACCGCGCAGCACATGGGCGACACGACGCGGTTCACGGACCTCGTCGACCAGTGCATGAGCGAGTACGACCTCGACGGCTGGACCGGCGACGTCTGGCCGAAGTGGAGCAACGCATGACGCAGCATCCCCCGCACATCCACTCGGAGACAGGAGAATCCATGAGCATCGCTGTCATCGGCGCCGGGAATATGGGCCGCGCCATCGCGTGCCGACTGGTCACCGGAGGTCACGACGTTCTGCTCGCGGACGAGGACACGGCCAAGGCCGAGTCGGTCGCCGCCGAGATCGCGCCCCTCGGCGGCGGCACCGTGCGGGCCGCGCCGGCCCGCGATGCCGCCGACATCGCCGGCATCGTCGTGCTCGCCACCCTCTACGACGTGTCGACCCGGGTGGCCGCCGAGCTGAGCGAGCTGCTCGACGGCAAGATCGTCGTCGACATCTCCAACCCCTTCAACGGAACCTTCAACGGTCTCACCACCCCCGAAGGAAGCAGCGCCGGCGAGGAGATCGCGCGCCGGGTCCCGGGTGCCCGGGTCGTCAAGGCCTTCAACACCACGTTCGCCCCCGTGCTTTTCGCGGGCACGCTCGACGAGACTCCTATCGACGTACTGCTCGCGTCGGACGACGACGGGGCGAAGGACCGGGTCGCCCGGATCGTCAAGTCCGGTCGGCTCCGCCCGATCGACGCCGGCGCGCTGGCGAACTCGCGCACGCTCGAGCGCATCACCCTGCTGCTCGTCGAACTCCAGGGCCGCTACGAGCTCGACTTCCAGGCCACGCTGAGGTTCCTGCCGGGGCGGGTCGAACACACGACGTTCGACCCCAGCCTGGATGCGGCGGCCGCCACTGGATGACCGAAGCGGCGCAGCGCAGTGCTGGCAGGGCTCAAACGCTGAACACTGTCCCAATCGAGGACCCCCTGCGGGGAAGCAGCACACCGGGGTGAGCCGGCTCTACGCAGCGAACTGGGACGGCAGGTACCGATCCACGGGGCCTGGCAGGATTGGCCAGCATGCGGGTGGTAGAGGAGTTCGAGCAGCAGCGCTCCCGGCTGTTCGGGCTCGCCTACCGGCTGCTCGGCTCGGCGGCGGAGGCCGAAGATGTCGTGCAGGACGCCTTTCTCCGATGGAATGGGGCCGATCACGCGGCGATCGTCGCGGCGCCCGCGTGGCTTGCCAAGGTGGTCACGAACCTCTGCCTGAACCGGCTCACCTCAGCCCGGGCGCAGCGCGAGCAGTACGTCGGGCCGTGGTTGCCCGAGCCGTGCTCACCGCAGGCGGGGTACTCGGCCCGCTGGAGACAGGCGAGCAGCAACGACTCCGTCTCGTTGGCCCTGCTGGTGCTGCTGGAACGGCTCACTCCGGCCGAGCGGGCCGTGTTCGTGCTCAGAGAGGCGTTCGCCTACGACCATGGGGAGATCGCGGAGGCGCTGGAGCTGACCCCGGCCAACGCTCGGCAGCTGTACCGGCGCGCCCGGCAGCGAGTGGCGGAGGGTAGGGCGCGGTTCCGGCCGGATCCCGACCAGCGGCACCGGCTCGTCGAACGCTCCGTCGCCGCGGCCCGCGAGGGCGACACGGCAGGCCTCGAGCGTGCTGGCGGCCGAAGCGGTCTCCGTGGCCGACGGCGGGGGCAAGACGACGGCTGCCCGGCGGCCCGTGTGGGGCCGCGCTCGCGTCGCCCGGTACCTCGCCGGGGGGCTCGGCAGGTTTGCCGGCGCGCTCGACGTCGGCATCGTGGAAATCAACGGCGAGCCTGCGGTGTGGGGCTGGGCCGGTGCGCGCCTGGTTGGGGTGGCGGTCCCGGAGTTCGCGGGTGAGCAGATCGTTGCGCTGCGCATCGTGGTCAACCCGGACAAGCTGGGGTTCCTGGCCGGCCAGGCCGCCGCACTGTCACATTCGACGGGCGTCACCGGTCCCTCCTCCTGAACGACACGAGGAGGAAACCGTGAGCACTCCAATCGTGGTAACCGGCGGCACCGGCGCGCTCGGCCGGGTGGTGGTCGCGCGGCTGCTGACGGGCGGCCACGCGGTGCGCGCGCTGAGCCGCCGCCCGGCGCCGGCCGATCGCCCGCCGGGGCGGGAGTGGGCGACCGCCGAACTGTTGAGTGGTGACGGCGTGCATGCGGCACTGGCCGGGACCACCGTGGTGATCCACTGCGCCACCTCCGGCCGACGCCTCTTCGAGGTTGCCGCGGCGCAGCGGCCGGTCGAGGCCGCTCAGCACGCGGGGCGCCGACACCTGCTGTACGTCTCCATCGTCGGCATCGACCGCGTCCCGCTCGCCTATTACCGGGGCAAGCTCGCCGCCGAACGGGTCGTCGAGCAAGGCGCCGTGCCGGCGACGATCCTGCGCCACCCAGTTCCACGACCTGCTGCGCGTCCGGCTCGCCGCAGTGTCCCGGCTGCCGGTGATGCCCGTGCCCGCCCTGCGCTTCCAACCCGTCGACGTCGAGGACGTGGCAGCCCGACTGGTGGAGCTGGCCGCGAGTGCCCCACTCGGCCGGGCACTCGACCTGGGCGGGCCCGAGGTCAGGCATGCCGTCGAGCTGGCCCGTGCCTACCTCACGGCGATTGGCGGGCGCCGCACCGTCGTGCCGGTGCGGCTGCCGGGCCGCACGTTCCGTGCCTTGTCCAGCGGCGGGGCCGTTGGCCGCCCGCGGCGACACTGGCCGCTGCGGCTCGCCTCTTCCGTCTCGGTCATCGCCTCGGCCATCGGCGTGGCCGTGATTCCCGGGGCCACGACGTTGACGGTGATCCCGTCGTCGCCGAGCTCCGAGGCGAGGCAGCGGGCGAACCCGATCACCCCCGCCTTCGACGCGGCGTAGGCGAAGACGTTGCGGGGTCCCTTGAGCACGGTTCCCGAGGCGAACAGGACGATCCGACCACCGTCGCCCCATCAGCGGCACGACGGCCTGGGCGACGGCGATCGTGGCCTCCAGGTTGACCCGCAGCACCCGCTGCCAGATGGCCCGGTCGGTCTCCCGGAAGGGCGAGTAGTGCAGTACCCCGGCGCAATGCACGAGGTGGTCGACGCGCTCGACCCCGCGCTCGGCCAGCCCGTCCAGAACAGACTGCACGCCGTCGTCGGTGGCGAGGTCGGCCCGCAGGTACTCCACCCCGTCGAGGGAATCGGCCGGCTCCTGCTGGTCGATCGCGATGCAGCGCAGCCCGTCCGCGCTCAGCGCGCGTGCTACCGCCGCACCGATCCCGCTCGCCCCACCGGTCAGCAGGGTCGTCGTGGGCCTCTCCCGACGGCGGTGTGGGTGCTCTGCTCGGCGAGGAAGCCGAGCAGGGCGTCGGTGAAGGCCTCCGGCGCCTCGAGGTTCGCCAGATGTCCGGCGCCCGGCACGGTCGTCAACCGAGATCCCGCGATGCCACGATGCAGTGTCTCGGACAGCGGGAGCGGGGTCTTGTGGTCGTCGCCGCCCACGAGGACCAAGGTGGGGGCCCGTACCTCGCCGAGCCGGTCGGCCAGGGTGGCCCGGAAACACACCTCGGCGGAGGACAGGTAGGCCGCGGCCGATACCCCCGCGATGCTTGCCCGGAGCCGGTCCCGGCGGTCGGCGTCGAGCGCCACGGTGAGCGTCTCGTCCAGGTAGGTGCGCGCGTAGGCGGTCATGCCGTGCGCGGTGACCGCGGCCCTGATCCCGTCGATCTTGGTCTCGGCCGACGTCGCGTCGAGCGCGGCGAAGGTGTCAGCCAGCACGAGTGAGCGGACCTCCTCCGGGTGTGTCAACGTGTAGGCGAGAGCCTGCACGCCACCCATCGACAGCCCGGCCAGGTGTACCGGGTCGTTCGTCGCCGTGACGACCTCGTGCAGGTCGGCTATCCAGTCCCCGAGATTCGTCGGTCCTGGATCGGCGTTGCCCCCGTGCCCTCTGCTCTCGGGGGTCAGAACCCGATAGCCCGCGTCCGCGAGCGCGACGGCCTGCGCATCCCACAGGCTCTGGTCGGTGCCCAGGCTGTGCAGGAGAACCACGGTGTCCCCGGACGCGTGCACCCCCTGCGCAACGGTCGCCGTCATGACGGCCGGGCCTCGGCTCGCGTGGCCGGCACGGTCGAGCCGACGTCGTCCGGGCCGTGGACGTCGCGGACGTCCCGGCCCCGCGTCTCCGGAGCGATCGCCGCACCGGCGAGGAACAGGACCGTCACCACCACGCATGCGATGGTGACGCGGATCGGGATGTGGCCGACCTCGGGGCTCAGCAGAGTCACCAGCGTGGGCGTCATGCCTCTCAGGGCGTAGCCGGCGTTCCAGCTCAGTCCGGTCCCGGTGGCACGGACGGCGGTGGGGAACCGCTCGTTCAGGAAGATCATGATGGCGCGGTCGCGGCCATCATCAGTACGGCGATCACCAGCGCGCACAGCGTGACCAGCCCCACCTGTTCGGCGGTGAAAGTGCTCGTGAGCAGGTACAGCGGGGGGACGACGATCAGCGTGGGCACACCGAGGGTGAGGAAGGTGCGCCGCCTGCCGATTCGGTCGCTCAGCACGCCGCCCGCCGCGCCGCCGACGATGACGGCGAGGTTGATGACGACGAGCATGCCCGCGGCGGTGGACTTGTCGATCCCGATGCTCGTGTCGAAGAACGTCGGGAAGAAACCGACGGTCAGGTCGTAGAGCGAGGCGCCGCCTGCGACCAGGACGAGGTTCAGCAGGAAGATGGAACGGTAGCCGAGTGAGAACAACGTGCGCAGCGGCGAGCGTGCAGCCTGCGTGCCGGTGGAGGCGGGCGGCGCGGCCCAGAGCGGCGACTCCTCGGTGAGTCGGTAGACGAAGAAGCTCAGCGCCGCGGCGAGCAAGCCGCTGAAGAACATGACGCGCCAGCCGAAGACCGAGAAGGCCTCGCCAGGGAACAGTGAGGACACCACGAAGAACACAGCCGCGGCGAGCACCGCACCCACGCCCGCGCCGCCACCGGACACCAGTCCGGACATGAGACCGCGATGCCGTGGCCCGACGGTCTCGGTGCCGAGGGTGTGGGTGGAGGCGACGACGCCGCCGACGAACACCCCCTGCACCAGGCGCAGCGCCACGAACAGCAACGGGGCCAGTACACTGGCCATGGCGTAGGTCGGGACCGCACCCATCAACGCCGTGGAGACGTCGACACCGGTGATGGCGATCAGCATCGCCTTCTTCCGACCGTTGCGGTCCGCGAAACTCCCGAAGAGTGCCGACCCCAGCGGACGCATGATGAGCGTGACGCCGAACGAGGCGTACACGAACGCCAGCTGCAGCGTCTCGGACTCCGCGGGAACCAGCAGCGGCCCGATGGTTGAGGCCACATACAAAATGATCAAGAGGTCGTAGAGGTCCATCCCCCAGCCCATGACCGAGGCGATCCCCGCCGAGACGACCTGGCGTCGCCCCGCGCTTTGCGCTCTGTCCACTCCTTGCAGCGTCGTCGCTGAGGGCGACCGCCAGCCGGGTCGCAGCTCCTGGACGGTAGCTGACTTGTTCCGACAGGTGCAACGGTCGGTTCCGCATAGGGAAGTAGCTTGAGAGATAGCCCTTCTGTTCCGCTATGCTCAACCGGTGTCGTCGCCTAATGACAACGCTCAGGGTCTCTCGTCAGTGGACCGCGCCGTCTCGATGATCGAGGCGCTCGCCCCGAACGACCGCCTCAGCGCCACCCAACTCTCCGAGCTGCTGGAGACGGGGAAGGCCACGGCATTCCGTCTTGCGCGTACGTTGGTGGCCCGCGGGTGGCTCGTCCAGAACGACGACCGCAGCTACCAGCTCGGTCCCGGCTTGCTCGGACTGGCCGGAGGTTCCGCCGGCCCGGACCTCGGTGCTGAGCTGCGCCCGCTGCTTGCGGATCTGCGTGACCGGACCGGCGAGACCATCCACCTCACGAGGCTCGACGGCCGGCACGTCGTCTACCTCGAACAGCTCATGTCTCCGCAGTCGGTGCTGTCCGTGGCCATGATTGGGAGCAGGTCCCCGGCACACTGTGTGTCGCCGGGTCTGGCACAGCTTGCGCACTTATCACCCGAGCGGCTCGCATGGGTGCTCTCAGCGCCACCTGAGCGCTTCACGGAGAACACCCTGACCGATCCCGCACTACTTCGCGAGGAGCTGGCGCGGGTCCGCGACCGGGGCTATGCGATCAACGTAGGCGGGTACCGGCCCGATGTCGGCGGTGTCGGCAGCGCCGTGATCGACGTCGAGGGCAACGCGATCGCGGGGCTCTCCGTGTGCGTTCCCGTCTATCGGCTGCACCGGCTCGACGTGCACGACCTGGGGGAGCTCCTGCGGGCCACTGCGGTGGATGCCGCCAGGCGGGTCGAGCTCGCCGGCTGATCCGCCCGCCGAGACGCCTTCGGGCCGACGGCCCGAACGGAGGTCGTGCGACCACATCCGTCTATAACCGGGGGACGTCTATAACCGGGGGAGGAGTCGAGCGGACCAGGGCGTGGTCCGGCTAACGCTGTAGGTGGCCCCGCTGGTGCCACCTACACCGCCCGGCCTCGATCCACTCCTGACTCACCATGAGCGGGCCCGTGCACGATCGTGACACGCTGAGGTATCGCCGCGGTCGCGATGGCGTCATTCATCGTTCGTCCGACGGCCGCTACCGGCGGCGACTGGTGGCACCATGGGAGCACCCTGATCCTTGCCGTACGAGGTGTGCGTGATGTCCGTGCGACTCTCGACCTCCGACGTCGACGGCCACGACGGCTTCGCGTACTGGCGCGACGCCATCTGCCGACACATCGTCGAGCTGACCGCGCGCGCCGCCGGGCCGTCGTCCGACCGGTTCGTCGGAGAGATCGTGCGCAGCATCGTCGACCGGCTGCACGTGGACACGGTCACCGCCGACGCGCACGAGGTCGTCCGCACGGCCCGGCTGATCAGCCGCGCCGACACCGATGACCTGTTCCTCACCCTGCTCGTGCAGGGCGAGGGGGTGTTCGAGCAGGACGATCGGCGTGCGGTCCTCGATCAGCCCGGTGACTTCGTGCTGATCGACAGCGCCCGCCCGTACCGCGGCCGCCTCGGCGACCGGTCCCGGCAGATCGTGGTGCGCGTGCCCCGCGACCGGTTGGCGGCGTGGCTGCCGGGGGTCGCCGCGGCCACCGGCGTCACCGTCACCGGGACCAGCGGCGTCGGTGCGCTCGCCTCCGGGCTCCTGCGGTCCCTTCCGCTTTATGGTGAGAAGGCCGAATCGGTGGCACCGGTCAGCGGATCCGTCCTCGACCTGGTGGCCGCAGCCCTGCACGACCGGGTCGGCGGCGATGTCGACGTCCGGTCCGTCCGCGCTGCGCACCTGGCCCGGGCGCGGAGCTTCATCCGCGGCCACCTGGCCGATCGGGGGCTCACACCCGCCGTCATCGCCGACGGCATCAACATCTCGCAGCGCTATCTCTACGCGCTCCTGGAGGCCGACGGCACGTCCCCGGGGCGGTGGCTGCTCGAGGAGCGGCTCGCCCGGGCGCACGCGTTGCTCGTCGACCCCCGCTGGGCTGGCCGCACGGTCTCCGAGATCGCCCTCGGCGTCGGCTTCGCCCACCCGTCGCACTTCACCCGCACCTTCAAGGCGCGGTACGGGATCACCCCGCGGGAACGACGCGTCGGCACCTGACTCCTCCGTCGGCTGTGCGGCCCCGTGCAAGAGCGCGTGCGGGCACGGTCAAGATCCACATGCCGCCCGCTCGTACCTTCAGCTGCACAGGACAGCTCAAGGAGGAGCCAGCATGGCCGGACGGTTGGAAGGCAAGGTCGCGCTGGTCACCGGCGCAGCGCGGGGGCAGGGCCGGTCGCACGCTCTGCGCCTGGCGGAGGAGGGCGCGGACATCATCGCGCTGGACGCCTGCCAGGACATGAGCACGGTGCCCTACGCGCTGGGCACGGCCGACGACCTCGCGCAGACGGTGAAGCTGGTCGAGGACCTGGACCGCCGCATCATCGCCCGGCAGGCCGACGTCCGAGACATGGCGGCGGTGCAGGCCGTGGTGGATGAGGGCGTCGCCGAGTTCGGCCGCCTCGACATCGTCTGCGGCAACGCCGGAGTCGTCTCCTACGTCGAGAACGCCTGGGACATGACCGAGGACGTCTGGGACGAGACGATCGACATCGACCTGTCCGGCGTCTGGAAGACCTGCAAGGCGGCGATTCCCGCAATGATCGCGGCCGGCAACGGCGGCTCGATCGTGCTCACCAGCTCGACCGCCGGCATGAAGGGCTTCGTGCAGATCGCGCACTACGCAGCGGCCAAGCACGGTGTGGTCGGGCTGATGCGGTCGCTGGCCCTGGAGCTGGCGAAGTACTCGATCCGGGTCAACACGGTGCACCCGACCGGCGTCAACACCCCGCTGGTCACCAACGACTTCATGCAGAAGTGGTTCACCGAGCACTCCGAGATGCTCGAGGCCCTGAAGAACCCGCTGCCGGTGGAGATGATCGAGCCCGTCGACGTCTCCAACGCCATCGTCTGGCTGTCGTCGGAGGAGGCGCGCTACGTCACCGGCGCGCAGATCCCGGTCGACGCCGGCTTCAACCAGAAGTAGGGGACCGCAGACCATGGCCGGACGTGTGGCGGGCAAGGTCGCGTTCATCACCGGCGCGGCGCGGGGGCAGGGCCGCTCGCACGCGCTGCGCCTCGCCGAGGAGGGCGCGGACATCATCGCGCTCGACATCTGCGCGGACATCGACGCCTCGATCATCCCGCTGGGCACCGAGGAGCAGCTCGCCGAGACCGTGAAGATGGTGGAGGACCTCGACCGGCGGATCCTCACGCGCAAGGCCGACGTCCGAGACTCGGCGGCGGTACAGGCCGTCGTCGACGAGGGGCTCGCCGAGTTCGGGCACATCGACATCGTCTGCGCCAACGCCGGCATCGAGGACTTCGGGCAGGCCCACGAGCTCAGCGACGAGCGGTGGGACGACGTGCTGGCGGTCAACCTCACCGGGGTGTGGAAGACCTGCAAGGCCGTGATCCCCTCGATGGTCGAGTCCGGGCAGGGTGGGTCGATCATCCTCACCAGCTCGACGGCCGGGATCAAGGGGTTCGGCAACCTCGCCCACTACGCCGCCTCCAAGCACGGCGTCGTCGGGCTGATGCGCGACCTCGCCATCGAGCTGGCCCCGCACATGATCCGGGTCAATACGATCCACCCGACGACGGTGGGCACGGACATGATCTTCAACGATGTCGCCTACCGGCTGTTCCGGCCCGACATCGAGAACCCCACCCTCGACGACGCCAAGGCGGGCTATCAGGCGCTGAACCTGATGCCGGTGCCGTGGGTGGAGCCGCGGGACATCTCCAACGCCGTGCTGTGGCTGGCCTCCGACGAGGCGCGCTACGTCACCGGGGTGTCCCTGCCCATCGATCTGGGCATGACCCAGAAGTAGCTGTTCGCAGAAGGAGCACGTCATGGGACGAGTACAGGGCAAGGTCGCGTTCATCACCGGTGCCGCTCGGGGCCAGGGCCGCAGCCACGCGGTCCGGCTGGCCGAGGAGGGCGCCGACATCATCGCCGTCGACGCCTGCCAGGACTTCGACAGGGTCGGCTACGCGATGGCCACCGAGGCGGATCTCGCCGAGACGGTCAAGGCCGTCGAGGCGCTGGACCGGCGCATCGTGGCCGTCAAGGCCGACGTCCGCGACGCCGCGGCGCTCAAGGCCGCCGTCGACGAGGGGGTCGCCCAGTTCGGCCGGCTCGACATCGTCTCCGCCAACGCCGGCATCTGCACGGTGCAGAAGTGGGACGAGGTGACGCCGCAGATCTGGGCGGACACCCTCGATGTCAACCTGACCGGGGTCTGGCACACCTGCGTGGCGGCGATCCCGCACCTGCAGGCGGCGGGCGGCGGCTCGATCGTCATCACCAGCTCGACCTCGGGCATCAAGGGCCAGCCGTGGCTCGCCCCCTACGTCGCCGCCAAGCACGGGATCGTGGGTGTGATGCGCTCGCTGGCCAACGAGCTCGCCGAGCACAACATCCGGGTCAACACGATCCACCCCGCAGGCGTGGACACCCCGCTGGTCGCGGGGCTGGGTGGGATGAACCAGTTCATCGAGCAGAGCCCCACGATGGGCCCGATCTTCATGAACACCATGCCGGTCGAGGTGGTCGACCCGGTCGACATCAGCAACGCGCTGCTCTACCTGGCGTCCGACGAGGCCCGCTACGTCACCGGACTGGAGATGAAGGTCGACGCGGGCTGCACGATCCGATGACCGGCGCCGGTCACACCGTCAACTAACTCGATCGGAGAGCCACGCAGATGCACGAGACGGCGATCAACGGGCACGTCCCCGACACCGTCATCATCGACACCGCCGTCACCGACACCGCCATCACCGGCAGCCGGGTCACCGGCGCCGACGGCGGGTCCGTGCGCCGGGTTCGGGCCAGGGTCGCTCGGCATCTGGTCGGCCGCGAGCGGGAGCTGGATCTCCTGCTCGCGGCCGTCGCCGCCGGCCGCGACGTCATGCTGGAGGGACCGCCCGGTACGTCCAAGTCGACGCTGCTGCGGGCGATCACGACGGAGTGGGGCATCCCGCTGCTGTTCGTCGAGGGCAACGCGGACCTCACCCCGACCCGTCTGGTGGGCCACCACAACCCGGCACGGGTGTTGCGGGAGGACTACACCGCGGACAACTTCGTGCCGGGACCACTCGTGGAGGCGATGCGCACCGGCGGGTTCCTCTACGTCGAGGAGTTCAACCGGGCGCCCGAGGACACGCTCAACACGCTGCTCACCGCGATGGCCGAGCGCCGGATCGCGGTGCCGCGGGTGGGCACGGTGACGGCGGCGCCCACGTTCCGGGTGGTGGCGTCGATGAACCCCTACGACACCATCGGCACCACCCGGCTCTCCACCTCGGTGCACGACCGACTGTGTCGGATGGCGATCGACTACCAGGACGCCGAGGCCGAGCGGGGCATCGTCACACGCCGCTCCGAGATCTCCTCGGGGCGGCTGGTCGCCGACGCCGTGGCCCTGACGCGGGCCACCCGCGAGCGCGACGACGTCCGCCAGGGCAGCAGCGTGCGCGGCGCCATCGACGTCGCTCTGATCGCGGCACAGCTCGCCGCGATGCGCGACGTGGCGCTGCCCGAGCAGTCATCGGTGGCCCCGCCCCGGGGTCTCCCGCAGGACTACACCGCACTCGTCATGGACGCGATGCTCCTCGCGCTGTCCGGGCGGATCCAGCTCGACGAGACCGTGGAGGCCACCCCTGAGCAGGTACTCCGCGAGATCTGGGAGGACCACTTCCTGCTGCTGCCTGCGGCGGCGGAACCCGGTTGAAGAGCGGTCGAGGCCGACTCGCCGCTGACCCGCCGGGACCGCCCGGGTGCGGGTCGCCGCACCCGGACGCTGCGGCCGCTGCGGCGTCGCCCCAAGCAACTCGACGAGGAGCCCTCGCTCTACCAGCCATCGCCCGGTGGTGGCGGGCTGGCGCTGTCCTCCGGTGACCGGCGGCGCTCTGCGGCCCGCCCGACTCGGGCGGGCGGCAGCGCTCCGGGGGAGTCCGACGAGGACGCCGAACTGATCGCGCTCGCCGACCTCACGGAGTCCTCGCAGGCCGACCTGCTGGCCAGGGCTCGGGCTCGACAGATCGCCAGGACACTCGCGGTGGCGCGCCCACCCCGCGACCGACGGGCGCGGCGGGGCGTCGGGGAGATCACCAGCCTGCGCTGGTCCGGGCCCTCCGACGAGCTGGACCTCGAGCGGACGTGCGAGTCGGTAGCCGGCAAAGCCGTGATCACCGAGGACGACGTGTGGGTCCGGGAGCGGGTCCGCACGCGCCGATCGGTGGTGCTCGTCGTCGACGTCTCCGGGTCGATGAAGGGCGAACGGGTGCGCACCGCGGCGGCCACCGTGGGCGCGCTGGTCGCGGAGCTGGGTCGGGACTCGCTCGCGGTCGTGGCGTTCTGGTCCGACGCCGCCGTGCTCGTACGCTCCGGCGAGCAGTTGGAGCCGCTGGCCGTGCTCGACCTGCTGCTGCGGGTACCCACCCGGGGCCTGACGAACGTGGCTTTCGCCCTGCAGGTCGCGAGCCGTCAGCTCGCCGGGGTGCCGCCGCGCGACGCCCGGGTGTTGCTGCTGTCGGACTGCGTACACAACGCCGGCCCGGACCCGCGACTCACCGCCGCCCACCTGCCCCGTCTCGACGTCCTGCTCGACACCTCGGGGGAGGACGACGTCGACCTCGGTCGCGATCTCGCCCGCCTCGGGCGCGGCCGGTGCCGGCTGGTGCGCGATCATCGCGACGTCGCGGCCGCCCTCACGGCGATCTTCACCGATTGACGGGCCCGGGCCGCTGCCGCGGTCGCGCGGGGACGCGAGACTACGGGCAGACTGTTCATTTCGAAGACGAACGAGAATCGAGACGTGATGGCGCACGGTTGGTTTGAGACGGTCGCGGAGGCCCAGCGGCGGGCGAAGAAGCGGCTGCCGAAGTCGGTGTACGGGGCGCTGGTGGCCGGGTCCGAGCGCGGCACGACGGTGGAGGACAACACGAAGGCCTACGGCGAGCTGGGGTTCGCCCCGCACGTGGCCGGGCTCCACGGCGAGCGTGACCTGTCCACCACCGTGATGGGGCAGCCGACCTCGATGCCGGTGCTGATCTCCCCGACCGGGGTGCAGGCCGTGCACCCGGACGGCGAGGTCGCCGTGGCCAGGGCCGCCGCCGCCCGCGGTATCCCGATGGGCCTGAGCTCGTTCGCCAGCAAGTCCATCGAAGAGGTCGCGGCGGCCAACCCGCAGACGTTCTTCCAGATGTACTGGGTGGGCACCCGCGACGTGCTGGTGCAGCGGATGGAGCGGGCGCGGGCGGCCGGGGCGGTCGGGCTGATCATGACGTTGGACTGGTCGTTCTCCAACGGCCGTGACTAGGGCAGCCCGGCCATCCCGGAGAAGGTCGACCTCAAGGCGGCGCTGAAGTTCGGTCCCGAGGTGGCGCTGCGGCCCCAGTGGCTCTACCAGTTCGCGAGGACCGGGAGGATCCCCGACCTGACCACCCCGAACCTGACGCCGCCGGGCGGCGGCAGCGCGCCCACGTTCTTCCAGGCGTACGGAGAATGGATGGGCACGCCGCTGCCGACGTGGGAGGACGTGGCCTGGCTGCGCGAGCAGTGGGGCGGGCCGTTCATGCTCAAGGGCGTGATGCGTGTCGACGACGCCAAGCGTGCGGTCGACGCCGGGGTCACGGCGATCTCGGTGTCCAACCACGGCGGCAACAATCTCGACGGCACACCGGCCTCCATCCGGGCCCTGCCGGCGGTGGCCGAGGCCGTCGGCGACCAGATCGAGGTGGTCACCGACGGCGGTGTGCGTCGGGGCGGTGACGTGGTGAAGGCGTTGGGCCTGGGGGCGAGGGCGGTGATGATCGGCCGCGCGTACCTGTGGGGGCTGGCGGCCAACGGGCAGGCCGGAGTGGAGAACGTCCTCGACATCCTGCGCGGCGGGATCGACTCCGCGGTCCTGGGCCTGGGCCACCGGTCGGTGCACGACCTGACCGCCCGCGACATCGTGATACCCGCGGGGTTCCCCCGGGCCCTCGGCGCGGAGGAGTCCGCGCGCGTCGTCTGAACCGCGACGTCGACGAGATCAGGCGCGGTCCTGCCCCGCGGACTTCCGGTACGTCCTCGGGCTGCACGAGGGCGCGGTCCTGGCGATGGCCGACGGCTACGCGCAGGCCACGGGCCGCCCAGCGCTGGTCAACCTGCACTCCGCGGCCGGGTTGGGCAACGCGATGGGCAACCTGGCCAACGCTCGGGCCTCGCACACGCCGCTTGTGGTGACCGCGGGGCAGCAGGCCCGCGCGATGATCGGGCTGGGGTCCGTCCTGGCCGAGCCAGCGATGGCCCGGCTGCCCGAGCCGCAGGTCAAGTGGGCGTTCGAGCCGGCCCGGGCCCAGGACGTGCCGCGGGCGTTGTCGGAGGCCTTCCACCGGGCCACGCTGCCGCCGGCCGGCCCGGTGTTCGTGTCGCTGCCGCTGGACGACTGGGCTCAGGACGTGGACGCCGACGAGGTGGCCCACCTGGCCGGGCGGCGGGTGCGCGTCGCCGGCGCGGCCTCTCGCGACCTCGTCGCCGAGCTGGCCGCCCGGCTGCAGGGCGCCTCGTCCACGGCGCTGGTGGTCGGGTCGGAGGCGGACGACGAGCGCTCGTTCGCCCTCGTCGTCGAGCTGGCGGAACGGCTGCAGACCCGGTGTGGACCGCGCCCACCCCGCCCCGTTGCCCGTTCCCCACCCGGCATCCGCTGTGGCAGGGCGTGCTGCCGCCGAGCATCGCCGGCGTCAGTGAGCGCCTGGCCGGCCACGACCTCGTGCTCGTCCTCGGCGCCCCGGTTTTCCGCTACCACGCCTACCGGCCCGGGCCCTGGCTGCCCCCGGCACCGAGCTGGTCGCCGTCGGGGCCGACCCGGAGTCGGCGGCGCGGGCGGCCTTCGGGGACGCCGTGGTCGCCGACGTCGCGGCGGTCGTCGGCCAGTTGCTCGACGTGCTCCCCGCTGCCCCCCCGTCCCGTCCCGGGAACGCCCCGGCCGCGCCCGTACCGGAGGCTGGGCCCTTCCCCGCCGAGGCGGTGTTCGCGCAGATGGCCCGGGTGTTGCCGCCGGACGTCCGCCTGGTCAACGAGTCGACGTCGAACACGACGCAGTTCTGGGCGCACCTGGACCTGCGTCGGCCGCGGAGCCTGTTCTTCCCGGCCGCCGGTGGGCTGGGCTTCGGGCTGTCTGCGGCGGTGGGCGTGGCGCTGGCCGATCCGCACCGGCCCGTCGTCGCCGTCCTGGGGGACGGCGCGCTGCAGTACGGCGTGGCCGGCCTGTGGACGGCTGTGCAGCTCGGTCTGCCCATCACGTTCGTCGTGCTGCGCAACGGCGGTTACGGCGCGCTGCGCAGCTTCGTCGCGCAGCTGGGGGTCACCGACGCCCCCGGGCTGGACCTGCCCGGCCTCGACTCGGTGCAGATCGCGGCCGGTTACGGCCTGCCCGGCGAGCGGATCACCGGCGCCGAGCAGCCGGCGGCCGCGCTGTCCTGCACGTCGTCGCGGCGGGGGCCCCGGCTGCTCGAGGTGCCGATCACGGCCGAGACGCGCCCCCTGGGGTGAGTGCGGCTGGACGAGACGGATGACGTAGTCCGCGCGCCACAGAAGACCGACAGGGGGCGGGTCCCTATGCCCACGACTTCCGGGCGCCGACCGGCTTGCATGCTTACAGCCGTGAGAGAGCAGTTTGAAACTCGATCTTCAGACTCGAGTTGATCACGTCGGGCCGGATGATCGGCGAGCCTGGTCCAATCATGAGTGAACTCCTGGTAGCCGGACGGTTGTCTACGCCAGCCGGCCACCAGGAGTTCGTGTGTCATCCTCGCCTGTCTGCACGTGTCTGTCATGCCCGGCCCACGATCGGGGCCAGGCCCCACCGTGCCCGGTGTACCCGTCCTCGTCGATCACCGACGCCCAGTGGGCGGTGCTCGAGCCGCTGCTGCCGCCACCGGGCAACACCACGGGCCGGGGCGGGCGCCCGGAGAAACACCCCCGACGACTGGTCCTCGACGGCATCTTCTACCTGGTCCGCGGGGGCATCTCCTGGGCTCAGCTGCCCCACGACTTCCCTCCCTACCAAACCGTCTACGGCATCTTCACCCGCTGGAGCAGCCGCGGCACCTGGCAGCAGATCCACGACGCGCTGCGTGATCTGGTGCGCGTCTACGAAGGGCGCGACCCACTGCCCACCGCAGCGGTCATCGACTCCCAGTCGGTGCGCGGCGCAGACACCGTCCCCGGCAGCACTCGGGGCTACGACGCAGGGAAGAAGGTCAACGGCCGCAAACGCCACATCGCCGTCGACACCGGCGGACTGCTACTCGCGGTCGTGGTCACCATCGCCGGCATCCAGGACCGCGACGCCGCGCACCGGCTGCTGATCGCCCTGACCAGCCGGTTCTCCACCATCAGCATGGTCTGGGCCGATGCCGGCTACGCCGGACGGCTACTCATCTGGGCCCGCAAGGTCATGTCGCTGACCGTCGAGGTGGTCAAACGCACCAACGACGTCAAAGGCTTCAAGGTCCTCCCACGCCGCTGGGTCGTCGAGCGCACCTTCGCCTGGATCAGCAAGTTCCGCCGCTGCGTACGGGACTACGAGACCCTCCCAGCCCACCACGAAGCCATGGTCCACATCACCATGATCATGACCATGTCACGGCGGCTGGCCCGCACCGGAGACTGGTAACGCCAGTTTCAAAATGCTCTCTGAGACCCGCCCCGACTCGTGTGGTCGCACGCACTTCCGCCCTCCGGCGTCCAGAGGAGTACCGCGGATCCCAGTGGTCGTCGCAACGCCCGAGGCGGGTGGGGGTTGCGATGGCTGGACGAGACGGGCCGGGGCCATGGCCGCAGATCGAGAAGCGGGCGTGGTTTGCCCGGTTGATCGCTCAGGGGGTGAGCAACGCCGAGGCGTGCCGGCGCGTCGGGATCAACCGGAGAACCGGGAAACGCTGGCGACACGGCCGCAGGGTGATCGCTTCGGACGGCAGCCCGCGCCACTATCCGCCGGTGATCGACGCCAGGGCCCAGAACGACATCTCGGCGCGGTATCTGTCCGAGGATGAGCGGGTAGCGATCGCGGACCTGCGGCGCAGCAAGATGGGTGTCCGCGCGATCGCGTCCGAGCTCGGGCGCAGCCCCTCGACGATCAGCCGGGAACTGCGCCGTAACCGCGACGCCCGAGGCCGGTACCGCCCGTTCGCGGCGCAGCGGATGGCTGCGGAACGCCGCGCGCGGCCGGGCCGGGGGAAGATCGTCAACGACGCCGAGTTGCGGACGATGGTGGTGCGGCTGCTGGGTCAACGCAAGAGCCCGGAGCAGGTCGCCCACGGACTGCGCGGCGAGTTCCCCACCGACCCGGGGCGTCACCTGGCGACCGAGACGATCTATCAGGCGGTGTACCGCCCGGAGCTGGGCGGACTCGCCCGGGAGCGGCCTCGCGTGCTGCGCAGCGGGCGGTATCGCCGGCGCCCACGACCGCATCCGCTGGCGCGCCGCCGCGGGGTGCTGACCGGGATGGTCATGATCGACCAGCGGCCCGCCGAGGCGGCCGACCGCACCATCGCCGGGCACTGGGAGGGCGACCTGATCACCGGGGCGGGGAACCGATCGGCGATCGTCACCGTGGTCGAGCGCGCCAGCCGGTTCACGCTGCTGGGACACCTGCCCGAGGGACGCCACACCGCCGACGCGGTCCGCGACGCGTTGATCGGCGCGTTCACCGCGCTGCCGGCGCATCTGCGGGGCTCGTTGACCTGGGACCAGGGCAAGGAGCTGGCGCTGCACCGCGAGGTCACAGCCACGTTGGGGATGCCGGTGTATTTCTGCGAGAAGGCCAGCCCGTGGCAGCGGCCCAGCAACGAGAACACCAACGGGCTGCTGCGCCACTACTTCCCCAAGGGCAGCGACCTGCGCGTCCACGGCCCCGACGAGCTGGCGGCAGTGGCCGCCGAGCTCAACGCCCGCCCCCGCAAGACCCTGGACTGGACTGCCCCGGCCGACCTGCTCGAACGGGCGGCGGCCCGGCTCTGAGCCGCACCAGGCGTGCTGGCCTGCGGCATGCCGGCTCGTCGCGCCGACACCGCGGTGTCACCATGCCTGGGTGACGCGCCGGCGAACCGACATGCGACGTGGAGATCCGGAGCCGCCCTGGGCCGGCCCGGAGGTCAAGCACACCCCGGGGCTGGCGCGGAACATGATGGTCGAGCTCGCGCCGCTGCTGGCCGAGGACGGCATCATCGTCGATGCCGACGGTGAGATCGTCAGCGAGGTCCCCGACATGGAGACCCTGCAGCGGGCCATGGCCCGGGCCGTGGAGCGGCAGAACCTGGCGCTGTTCACCCCGGTCGGCGCCGATCGTGAGCTGGCCGCCGACGTGCTGCGCGAGGTCACCGAGGCCCTCGACGCAGGCCACAGCACCCGAGCCTGCGACGTGCTCGACGCCGTCGTGCCGGAATCGCCCGAGCACGACACCGCCACCGTCGCCGGCGTCACCGGCGTCGCGCTCGGGTTGCTCGACGCGTGGCTGTCCGGCCGCGACCCGCACGCCCCCGGCGGGCTCGCCGAGCGCGCCCTTCTCCCGGGCGGGCACTGGACCGGGGAACGCGCCGCGGTCGACATCCTCACCCTGGCCCGCAAGGCCCGCGCGTTCCGCAGCCTGCACAAGCTCACCGTGACCCACGGCGGACACGGCCTGCTCTACGGCGCCGCGCTCGCGCTGGCCGCCGCGACCACCGCCTGGGCCCACCACACGGGCACCGCCCTCGAGGACCTCGCCGCCACCGCCATCCGCTGACCCGCTACCGTCCGTCCCGTCACACACCGCGTTGCGACGGTGCCTGGGATCCGCGTACGCAACCGTGGCCCCACCCAGCTCCACCAGAGCCCCGTCCAAGAAGGGCATCTTCGCGGCCAGCTTCATCGGCACGTCGATCGAGTGGTACGACTACTACATCTTCGGCACCGCTGCGGCGCTGGTGTTCGGGAGCCTGTTCTACCCCGAGTTCTCGCCTGTGGCCGGCACCCTCGCCGCGTTCGGCACCTTCGCGGTCGGCTTCATCGCCCGCCCGCTGGGGGCCGCGGTGATCGGTCACTACGGGGACCGGATCGGCCGCAAGTCGATGCTCGTCCTCACCCTGCTGCTGACCGGCGGCTCGACGTTCCTCATCGGCGTCCTGCCCACGTACGCCGCCATCGGCATCGGCGCGCCGCTGCTGCTGGTCGCGCTCCGCCTAATCCAGGGCTTCGGGGTCGGCGGCGAGTGGGGAGGCGCGATCCTGATCGCCACCGAGCACGCCTCCCCGCGGCGCCGTGCGGTCTACGGGAGCTTTGCCCAGTTCGGCGTGCCGGTCGGCGTCCTCACTTCGAACCTGGCGTTCCTCGCCGTCTCGGGCATGTCCAACGAGGACTTCATGTCCTACGGCTGGCGGATCCCCTTCCTGATCAGCATCGCGCTGGTGGTGGTCGGTTTCCTGGTCCGCACACGGCTGCAGGACGCGCCGGAGTTCCAGCAGGTGAAGCAGGACAAGACGGTCAGCAAGGTGCCGGTCGCGGAGCTGTTCCGCCGCCAGCCGCGCAACCTCGTACTCGCCAGCCTGGCCTCGATCGCCCCACCGGCGGTCGGCTACACGGTCATCGTCTACATGCTCACCTACGGCACCACGGTGGTGGGCTTCGACCGGACGACGCTGCTCACGCTGATCCTCGCCTCGACACTGGTCTGGATCGGCACCATCGTCGTGTCGGCCCTGGCGTCCGACCGCTTCGGCTCGAAGAAGGTCTACGCGCTGGGCGCCCTGACCGCCGTGCTGTGGCCGCTCCCGATGTTCGCGCTGGTCAACACCGGGGACACCGGTCTGGCGCTGCTCGCCTTCGTCGTGGCCGCGCTCGTCCAGGGTGTTATGGCCGGCGCCCAGGGCGGCCTGTTCACCGAGATCTTCGACGTCCGGTTCCGGTACAGCGGGATCTCCATCGCCTACCAGGTGGGCGGCATGATCGGCGGCGCCGTGACCCCGATCGCCGCGACCGCGCTGTTCGGCACCTACGGCTCCTCGATGCCGATCGCGGTGTACGTGATGGCGCTGTCGCTGGTCAGCTTCGTCGCCGTCCTCGGAATCTGCGGGGGATCCGCGCCCTCGGCGACCGAGAAGGCGGACGCACCCGCCGCGGAGACGGCGTCGGCGGCTGCCTCGACCCCCGCGTCCGGGCCGGTGAGCTGACCGCACGTCGGTGCGCTCGATGCGCCGGTCGGGGCCGCTGCGACCCCGGCCGGCGCTTCCCTCGTCTCCGGCCCCCCGGCGGCGGAGTGCGAGCTCTCAGTACCGTCTGGAGGGGAGACCCGGCCCGCTGCGGATGCCGGGCCGGCCGAGGAGGCAGTGGTGTACCGCGACGTGGAGACCATGGCCGGCGCCTCCCGGCGTCTCGGCGTGATCGACGATCCCGTCCTGCGGGCCCTGGTGGATGTGTCCGCCGACGGACTGGCCGTGCTGGACCGGCACGGGCGTCTCACGGTGCTCAACGCCGCGGCCGCGCACATCCTCGGCCTCCCGGCCGACGACCTCGTCGGGCGTGTGGCCCCCTTCGACACCGACGACGCCGGGCCCGACCGGCCCCGGGAGGACCGTCGCCGGACGTCCTGGTCGGCCCCGGACGGACGCCGACGAGACCTCGAGTACCGCCTCGCCCCGGCGGCCGGCGGGGGGCACGTGGTCTGGTTCAGCGACGTGACCGACGCGCTTCGGCAGCAGGAGCGGTTGACCGCCATCGCCCGGGCGGCCTCCAGCGTCGCCGACGTGTGCTCGCTGCGCGCCACCCTGGACGCGGTGGCGCACGAGGTCGTGATGACGGCGAACATCGCCGCCGTCCAGATCCTGGCCATCGACGACCCACGCGAGGAACTGCGGGTGCTGGGCATGGCCGGCTTCGGCGACGCGGCCGAGTTCACCGAGCGGCTGGGCGTCTGCAGGCGACTCGGCGCCGGGGTCCGCTTCATGGACGCCTTCGAGGGCGGGGAGCCGGTCGTGGTCCCGCACCGCAAGCCCGTGATCATGGCCGACCCGGCCTGGGCCCCGCTGCACGCGTTCATGGGGTACCCCGACTGGGACAGCTTCGTGTCCATGCCCCTGGTCGTACGCGGGCGTGTCCTCGGAGTGATCAACGCCTACTACGTCCCCGGCGACGACCCCGGTCCCAACTCCCTGGCCTTCCTCGAGGCGATGGCCGACCATGCCGCGGTCGCGATCGACACCGCCGCGCTGCTGGCCCAGACCCGGTCCCAGGCTCAGCTCGACGAGCGCCGTCGGCTGGCGCGGGACCTGCACGACTCCGTGGTGCAGCAGCTGTTCTCCATGCGCATGCAGACGAAGGCGCTGCGCGCCCAGGTCGACCGCGCGGACGCGGACCCGGCCCGGGTGCGCAGCGGCGCCGAGGAGCTCGCGGAGCTCTCCCAGAGCGCACTGGCCGATCTCCGTGGGCTCGTCTTCGAGCTGCGTCCCCTGGACCTGGCTGAGCGCGGCCTGGTCGACGCCGTCCGCGCCCACGCCGCGAGCCTGGAGGCGCGGACCGGACTGGTCGTCGACGTGGAGGCGCCCCCGAGCCTGGAGCCGGCCTCCGGGATCGACGTCCAGGAGGACCTGTACCGCATCGTCCAGGAGGCGCTGCACAACGTGGTGAAGCACGCGCAGGCCACCGCGGTGGACATCCGGTTCACCGAGGACGGCGGCGGTCTCGTCGTCGAGGTGACCGACGACGGGAGCGGCGCAGGCGCGGCGCCCGGGAGCCCCGCCGGCGGTGGTGCGCCCCAGGAGACACTCGGGCTGGTGTCCATGCGCGAACGCACGCAGCGCTGGGGCGGTCGACTGGTCGCAGGCCCGCGCCCGTCGGGCGGCTGGACGGTCCGGGTCACGTTGCCCGCCCCCGGCGCGCAGGTGCGCCTGGAACGAGAGGCGGGGCGATGACCGAGGACCCGACCCCGGACGAGGTCATCCGGGTCATGGTCGTGGACGACCACGCGATCGTCCGCCGCGGCCTGCAGGCCTACGTCGACACCGTGGCCACACTGCAGGTGGTGGGGGAGGCGGCCGACGGCCGGCAGGCGATCGACCGGCTGCGGCAGTGGCAGACCCTCGGCGAACCCCTGCCCGACGTGATCCTGATGGATCTGCAGATGCCGCGCATGGACGGCGTCGAGGCGACCGAGGCCATCGCCCGGGCCCATCCCGAGGTCAAGGTCGTCGTGCTCACCAGCTTCGGCGAGGTGGAACGGGTCCACGCCGCACTCGCCGCCGGCGCGGCCGGCTACCTGCTCAAGGACGCCGACCCCGACGAGGTGGCCACCGCCGTGCGGGCCGCCGCGGCCGGGGAGGTGCACCTGGACTCCGCCGTGGCCCGTCAGCTCACCCGCCGCATGGCCGCCCCCCAGGTCGGGCTGGCGTCCCTGACCGCGCGGGAGCGCGAGATCCTGATCCTGGTCGCCCAGGGGAACTCCAACCGCGACATCGCCGACCACCTGGTGATCAGCGAGCGCACGGCGCGGACGCACGTCAGCAACGTGCTGAGCAAGCTGCAGCTCTCCTCCCGCACCCAGGCCGCCCTGCTGGCCATACGCGAGGGTCTCCTCCCCGCACCCCGCTGACCTGCGCCGGGATCAGCGGGTGCGACGGATGACGTAGTCACGACCCGTTGCATCGGTCGGCCGCGAGCTGACATCGAGCCGATTCCCCCGGCCCGGCGTCTTCCTAGGTTTGTCGGTGAGCGCGGTCGCCCGGCCGCGACGAGCCCCGCGACGACGCAGGGAGGTCAGCGCCGCTGTGACCACGTCCACCGTCCTCGACACACCCGCCCCCACCACGCGCACCACCTCGGACTTCGAGGCGGACGTGGTCGTCACGGCCCGCCGCGAGGAGGCCGAGGGAGTCGTCGTCGTCGAGCTCGCGCTGCCGTCCGGGGAGCGGCTGCCGTCGTGGACGCCCGGTGCGCACATCGACGTCGAGCTGCCCGGCGGAATGACGCGCCAGTACTCGTTGTGCGGTGACCCCGCCGACGGCGCGCACTGGCGCATCGGCGTCCTGCGGGAGGCCGACGGGCGCGGTGGGTCCCGCTGGATCGCGGACGAGCTCACCGAGGGCACGACCCTGCGCGTGCGCGGGCCGCGCAACAACTTCCCGCTGCAGCCCGCCGGCCGGTACGTGTTCGTGGCCGGCGGGATCGGCATCACCCCGCTGCTGCCGATGATCCGGGCCGCCGCCGCGGCGGGCGCCGACTGGGTCCTGCACTACGGCGGCCGCACCCGCGCGTCGATGGCCTTCCTCGGCGAGCTCGCCGCGTACTCCCACCGGGTCCGCGTACACCCGCAGGACGAGGTCGGCCTGCTCGACCTGGACGCCGTCCTGGGCGCCCCCGCCGCGGACACGCTGGTCTACTGCTGCGGTCCCACCGGCCTGATCGAGGCCCTCGAGGCCCGCTGCCGCGCCTGGGGCCCCGGCGCGCTGCACGTCGAGCGGTTCACCGCCGCCCCGACCGTGACCGACGGCGCCGACACCACGTTCGACGTCGTCTGCGAGCGCTCGGGGCTCACCGTCACGGTGCCACCGGAGCTGACCGTCCTCGAGGCGGTGGGCAACGCCGGGATCGACGTCCTGTCCTCCTGCGAGGAGGGCGTCTGCGGCACCTGCGAGACGGCGGTCCTCGACGGCGAGCCCGACCACCGCGACTCCCTCCTCACCGAGGAGGAGCAGGCCGCGGGCGAGACGATGATGATCTGCGTCTCCCGCTGCCGCGGCACCCGCCTGGTCCTCGACCTGTAGACGCTGTGAGAACCGGGAGACCTGGAGAACCATGTCCGACACCACCACCCCGTCCGTGCTGGTCGTCAGCGCGCACGCCGCCGACTTCGTCTGGCGCGCCGGCGGCGCCATCGCCCTGTCCGCGCAGCGCGGCTCCGCCGTGCACGTGGCGTGCCTCAGCTTCGGGGAGCGCGGCGAGTCGCAGGGCCTGTGGAAGCAGGAGGGCATGACGCTGGAGCGGGTCAAGCAGACCCGCCGCGAGCAGGCCTCCGCCGCCGCCGGGGTGCTCGGCGCGAGCATCGAGTTCCTCGACCTCGGTGACTACCCGCTGCGGGTGGACGAGACGGCCCAGGACCGCGTCGTCGCGATCATGCGGGAGCGGCAGCCCGACGTGCTGCTCACCCACGTGGCGAACGACCCCTACAACCGCGACCACAACCTGGCGCACGAGACCACGCTGCTGACCCGGATGGTCGCCCAGGCGAACGGGCACGACCGCTCCACGACGCCGCTGGGCGCGGCCCAGGTGCTGCAGTTCGAGCCGCACCAGCCCGAGGTCTGCGGCTTCGCCCCGGACCTGCTGCTCGACATCACCCCGGTCTTCGACGTCAAGGTCAAGGCGATGCAGGCGATGAGCGGCGCGCAGGGCCACCTGCTGCAGTACTACACCGACCTCGGCGCCCGCCGCGGCGTCCAGGCGGTCCGCAACGGCGCTCCGAACACCGTCACGCACGCCGAGGCCTACCAGCGCACCTTCCCGACGGTGGGGGAGGAGCTGCGATGAGCGCGAGCGGGTCATCGGCACCGCCCCGCCACGTGATCGTGCGGACGAACCGGCGGCCCGACGCCGAGGCCGTCGACGTGCTCGGCCGCGTCGGCGTCGCCACCGCGCACGAGGCGATGGGCCGCCGCGGCCTCACCCACCCCGTGCTGCGGCCGATCTACCCGGGTGCGCGGATCGCCGGCCGGGCGGTCACGGTGCTCAGCCAGCCCGGCGACAACCTGATGATCCACGCCTGCATCGAGCAGTGCGGGCCGGGCGACGTCCTCGTCGTCACCACGACCTCGCCGTCCACCGACGGCATGTGTGGAGCGACGGTCGAACGACAGTGACCATCGGGCCCACTGCGTCAGCTCGTTACGTCTGCTTTGTCAGCCGTCGACCCGTTCCCTCCGCCCAGCTTGCGTGCATCCAGCGCCTGGGCGCCGCAGCAAACTCATGCGTCGGGGCCTGTCGTGATCACAGTCCATCTGCAGGAATCCGCAACTTGTCCGCAGGAATCCCGGTAACTCCCTGACGGCGCTGTTCCTAGTGTTCCCGATCACACCACATACACGGGAGCGCTCATGCCACGACTGCTCTATCTGGTCACCAGTGCCCGCGAGATGCGGCTCGCGGACGGAACGCCTCACGAGACCGGCTACTTCGCCGAGGAGGCTGCCGTCCCCTACCGGAGGTTCACCGAGGCCGGGGTGGACGTCGTCGTCGCGACGCCGGACGGCCAGCAGCCGCATGCCGATTCCTACGGCCTTGAGCCGATCTTCCACATGCCCGACGAGGACGAGGACTTCCTCGGCTCGATCACCCGCACGTTCGCGACGGACGTCGACGACATCCGGCTGACCCTGCGCCACCTCACCGGGCTCGGGCTCGGTGCCTCGCGCCGAATTGTGCTCGCGATGCGGGCCGCCGGGCTGCCCCTCGAGCGGGCCCGTTCGCTGGTTGCCACGGCGGCGAGGAGCGCGTGGCAGTCCGACCGGCAGCTCGCCGACGTCCTCGTCGACGACGGTCACGCCGGGCCGCTGACGCGCGCCGACATCGACGCCGCCGTCACGGCCCACCACGAGGCGAGCCAGGCGATCTCCGACGGGCTCGCCGCCGAGCTAGCCGCGATCCCGGGATTCCAGCGCCCTGTCGCCCTGTCGGCGATAAGCGACGAGGAGATGGCCGGCTTCGACGCCGTCTTCGTTCCCGGTGGACACGGCCCGATGGTCGATCTCGCCGACAACCCTGACGTCACGCGGCTGCTGCAGATCCTGCACCGCAAGGGCGCCACCGTCGCGGCGCTGTGCCACGGCCCGGCCGCGCTCCTGGCGGCGGGCGGGCGCGACGACGGCGAATGGCTCTTCGAAGGCTTCCGCCTCACCAGTTTCACCGACGAGGAGGAGGACCAGACCGCCACCGGCAAGCTCGGCATGTCCTGGTACCTCGACACCGCCCTGAAGAACGCGGGCGCCGTGTTCGACGACGCTCCGGCCGCGTGGGTGTCGCACGTGGTGGTGGACCGCAACCTGATCACCGGGCAGAACCCGGGATCGTCGGAGTCGGTCGCCGACGCCGTCCTCAAGTCCCTCGCGGTGCTGTGAGCGCCAGCGATCGCCTCCGTCGCCTCCTGGGCTGGCGGACCACTCCCGAGGAGCAGATGCCCATGACCGCTACCGAGGTCGTGCACAGATTCTTCAGCGCTCTCGGCGCGCACGACGCCGACGGCGTCCTCGCCCTCCTGGCCCCGGATGCCGACGTCGAGGTGCTACCCGTCGAGGGGCAGGTCTCCATGGACCCGGCCGCGTCGGGGCGGGCGTACTTCGCCGCCACCGTCGCGGCGTTCCCCGACCTGGATGTGACGATGCGCCAGGTCGCCGATCTCGGCGAGGGAACCGTGCTTGCTGAGATCTCCATCGAGGGCACCCAGGCGGCCGATTACCTCGGCGCGGTCAACCAGGAGAAGCACCTGGACCTGCGCCAGGCTTGGCTGCTGACCGTCCACGATGGCCTGATCTCCACCGTCAAGGGCTTCTGGGACGAGAACCAGCTCTTCCGGCGGCTGGCCGTCAAGCGGCTCGACAAGATTGCGATCGTGGAAGGGACCTCCACATGACGACCACCGAGGTGCGCTCGCCGGCGCAGACGGTGGAGGCGTTCTTCGACGCCTACCGCCGCCACGAGGTCGACGAGATGGCCGATCTCTGCACGCCCAACGCCGGCTTCGCATATATCCCCGTCGAGATCTGGGGGCGCCAGCGCGTCGTCCGCGGCGACGGCAAGGTCGCGACCATCGGCAAGACGCTGTGGACCGGGCTGATTACGTCGTTCCCGGACCTGTGGAACACCGTCGCCACGGTGCGCCCGAGCGTCGACGGCGGCGTGGTCGTCGTCGAGGTCACGATCGGCGGCACCCAGGCGAACGCGTGGGCCAACATCTCCGCTCGCGGTGGCAGCTTCGCCGAGCCGCACCTGTTCGTTTTCCGGATGGCACGTGACGTCGACGGCTCAGCCGGTCTGATCGACGGGATCACGGCCTACTGGAACAACGCCAGCATCAGCCGCCAGCTCGGCCATCTCGAGATCGACTGAGGAGCAATCATGTCTCTGCTGAAGCGCGAGGAGTGGCAGCACCTCGTCCGTGACGTCGACTGGACCCTGTCGTACGTGGACGACGAGGCCGTCTACCCGGAGTGGATGTCGGGCACCGGAAAGGTGCCGCGCGAGGCGTGGTCGTCGTGGGAGGAGGACTACAAGGTCGCCTACCCGGAGTACGTGGCCACGCAGCGGGAGAAGGAGAGCGCGGCCTACGCCGTCAAGGCGGCGCTGCAGCGCTCCACCGCATGGGATGACCTGTCCGAGGGCTGGAAGTCCTCGACGAAGATGCACTTCGGCGGCGTGACGCTCGTCGAGTCGGAGGCGGTGCTCGCCGAGCTGAAGATGGCCCGTTTCGGGTTGAACGGGTCGTGGCGCAACATGGCCGCGTTCGGCGCGCTCGACGAGATCCGGCACGCCCAGATCACGCTGTTCTTCGGACACGAGTTCGTCGGCAAGGACCCGCAGTACGACTGGACCCAGAAGATGTTTCACACCAACGATTGGGTCGCGGTCTCGCTGCGCAACCTATTCGACGGGATGATGGTGACCTCCAACGTCGTCGACATCGCGATCCAGCTGCCGCTGACGTTCGAGACCGGATTCACCAACCTGCAGTTCGTGGCCCTCTCGGCCGATGCGCTCGAGTCCGGCGACGTTAACTTCGCCAACATGATCTCGTCCATCCAGACCGACGAGGCCCGGCACGCCCAGCAGGGCGGCCCAACGCTGGAGATCCTCGTCGAGCACGACCCGGTCCGCGCCCAGTGGGTGATCGACAAGGCTTTTTGGGGCTCGGCCCGAGCCTTCGCCGCCCTCACCGGCCCGGCGATGGACTACTACACCCCCATCGAGCACCGGAAACAGTCCTACCGGGAGTTCATGGAGGAGTGGATCATCGATCAGTTCGTCCGCACCATCGAGGACTACGGGCTCAAGAAGCCCTGGTTCTGGGACGAGTTCATGAAGGGCCTCGACACCTGGCACCACGCCCTGCACATGGGCCTGTGGTACTGGCGTCCCACGCTGTGGTGGAAGCCAACGGCCGCCGTCAGCAAGGACGACCGCGACTGGCTGCGCAGCAAGTACCCCAACTGGGAGAAGGTATTCGGCGACAAGTGGGACGTGATCATCGACAACGTCAACCGTGGCGACATGGAGGCGACGCTCCCGGAGACGCTGCCCTGGCTGTGCAGTATGTGCCACCTGCCGTGCTGTAACGCCACGTTCGGCTACGACGGCAAGTGGCGGGTGCGGGACCACTCGCTCACCCACAATGGCGTGAAGTACCACTTCTGCACCGCCGGCTGCCGGCAGATCTGGTGGAAGGACCGCGACAACCTCAACCACCCCACCGTGATCGACCGGTTCCTGGCCGGGGAGATCCAGCCCATGGACGTGGGCGGCATCCTGGGCTACATGGGTCTGACGCCCGACACGATGGGTGACGACCCGGACTACTCGTGGGCGGCGGACTACAAGGACCGGCTCATCGTGCCCCGCGTCCCGGTTGCGGGGTCCTGATGACCACCGCCGCAGAGCCGCAGCTCGTGCCGCTGAACGCCATCTTCGCTGAGGACTTCGTGCAGATCCTCGTGCCCGTCATGTCCAACAACACGATCAGCGAGCTGGCCGAGGCCGTCGCGCACCACACCGAGGACAGGCGGGTGCCCAAGCGCGACCTACCCAAGGTCGTCTTCCACAACGGGAAGCGGCTGGATCCCTCGATCACCGTGGCGGACGCGGGCATCGGCCCGCTCGACCACGTCCGTGTCGAGTACGACGGGAGCCCGACGTGACTGACCACCCAGTGGGGCCGGTGCTGCGCATGTGTGACGAGGTGGAGTCGGTGATCGCCGCCATCCGCGACGACAACCCCGACATCGACATCGACGTCGTAGACCGCGGCTCCTACGTCCGGGTGCAGGGCCCGGGCAAGGTGCGCGTCACCGAGGAGTCGCTGCAGCGCCACCTCGGACCGTCATTCGAGCTGCGCTCGCTGGAGTCGATGCTCTCGTCGTTCGCGGGCCGCATCCACACCTCCAGCGACGAGATCTCGTGGGAATGGGCCACTAAGCGAACGGGAGCACCGGCATGACCACGCCAGCGCGGAAGCGGCGCACCTGGAGTGCGTTCGGTGATATCCGGCGCGTACCCAGCGAGTACGAGGTGATGACGCACGAGACGAACTGGACGCTGCGGGACGGCCGCAAGGTCCCCTTCGAGCAGAACCCGTCGTCACCGGCAAACCTGTGGTTCCTCACCTACCGCGAGGGCTCGCCCCTGAAGGTCGAGGACTGGAACGCGTTCCGCGACCCCGACCAGACGACCTACCGCACCTACGTCTCGCTCCAGCACGACGAGGAGACCAAGGTCGACGGCCTGCTCGCGCAGTACGCCGACGCCGGGGCGGATGCCGCCCTCGCCCCGGACTGGGTCGCCGTGCTCGGCCGGCTGTTCGCCCCGTCGCGGTTCCCGCTGCACGGCGCCCAGCAGGTGCAGGCCTACATCGGCCACATCGCCCCGTCGTCCTACATCACGAACGCGGCGGCGTTCGCGACCGGCGACCTGCTGCGGCGCGTCACCCGTACCGCGTATCGCACGCGGGAGCTGCAGCTGGCGCATCCCGCCAGTGGGATCGGTGAGCGGGAACGGCAGATCTGGGAGGGCGACGCGGCCTGGCAGGGCGTCCGCAAGGCGGTCGAGACGGCGCTGATCGCCTACGACTGGGGTGAGGCGTTCACCGCGATGAACCTGGTGCTGCTGCCGACGCTGGACGACATGCTGCTCACGCAGTTCGGCACGGTGGCCAGGGCATCCGGTGACGAGCTGGCCTGGCTGCTGTCGGACCTGCTGGCCGCCGACGCGCGCCGCCGCGACCGGTGGAGCACCGCGCTCGGCGCGTTCGCCCTGGCACAGCGGCCCGGCAACGTCGACGTGCTGCGCAAGTGGGTCGACCGCTGGTCGGCACGGGCCGACGAGGCCGTCGCGGCACTGGCACCCGTGCTGGCGGCGGCGCCGCAGGGAGCCCCCACCGCGGATGCGGTGCTCGCCTCGGCGCAGGCCGCGCGCGGGCGGGTGCTGGATGCGGTCGGGCTGGGTGCACAGGCACCGAGCGTCGCGGCCGGATGAGCGCGCAGAGCATGACCGCGAGCTGGCTGCCGGCGCTGGCCCTCGACGAGCTCTGGGAAGGGGAGATGATCGCCGTCGAGGTCGGGACGACCAGCGTGCTGCTCGTCAACGTCGACGGGGACGTGCGGGCCTACCGCAACCGTTGCCCGCACCAGGAGTGGGCGCTCGACGAGGGCGACTTCGACGGCGAGGTCATCACCTGCTCGCGACACCTGTGGGAGTTCGAGGCGTGCAGCGGGGCCGGGCGCAATCCGGCCACCGCCTCGCTGACCGGCTTCCCGTGTCGGGTGACCGAGGACGGGATGATCCAGGTCGACGTGGGGCCGGGATGACGGGGGGGGCGGCGGTTCGTGATCGTCGGAGCCGGGGTGGCCGGGGCGACGGCCGCGGCCACCCTCCGTGAGGAGGGCTTCGACGGGGAGATCCTGCTGGTTGGCGACGAGCCGCACCTGCCGTACGAGCGGCCGCCGCTGTCCAAGGCCTGGCTCGGCGGGACCGACCCGTCGATCGAGGTCCATCCCGCGGAGTTCTATGCGGCGCAGTCCATCGAGCTGCTCACCTGCACCCGGGCCACTGTTCTCGACATTGCCACCCGACGGGTGACGATCGGTGGCTCGGCCGTGGCCTACGACGCGCTGCTGATCGCCACCGGTGGGCAGGCCCGGCGGCTGCCGGGCCTGTCCGGTGACCGCGTGCACCACCTGCGCACCCGGGCCGACTCCGACGCGCTGCGTGAGCGGCTCGTGCCGGGAGAGCGGCTGGTCGTGCTCGGCGCGGGCTTCATCGGCTGCGAGGTGGCGGCCACCGCGCACGGGCTCGGCGTGGACGTCATCGTCCTGGAGATGGCCGACACCCCGATGGAACGCGCGCTCGGCGCCGATTTCGGCGCGCTGTTCGCCGGCATCCACCGGGCCGCTGGCGTGGACCTGCGCTGCGGGGTGCGGGTCGAGTCGGTGCAGGAGACCACCACCGGGCTGGTCGTCCACACCGACCGCGGCGCCGTCGAGTGCTCGTCGTTGCTGGTTGCGGCTGGCCTGGTCCGCGACACGGATGTCTGGGCGGCAGCCGGAGTCCCCTGTGACCAGGGCGTTCTGGTCGACGCCGGCTGCCGCACCGCCGTACCGGGAGTGTTCGCCGCGGGCGACATCGCAGCGCACGACCACCCGCGCTACGGGCGGACGCGGGTGGAGCACCACGACACCGCGGTGCGCCAAGGCTCGGTCGCGGCCCGCGCGATGCTCGGTCGCGACGTCGCGTACGACAGGCCGAACTGGTTTTGGTCCGATCAGTACGAGCACACTCTGCAGAGCTGCGGTGAGCCCGCAGACGCCGACGAGCTCGTCCTGCGAGGAAGCGTCGCCGAGGCGTCGTTCGTGCAGTTCGGGCTCCGAGGCGGCCAGGTGGTGTCCGTGCTCGGGGTCGGCCGTCCGGCGGAGGTGATGGCCGGGCGCAAGCTGCTGCTCGCGGGGCACCCCGTCGCGGCCGAGCAGCTGCGGGACGAGACCGTCGACCTGCGCCGGGTCATGCGCCCGGCGCGGGCCTAGGACCAGCCGTGGAGATCTCCATGGAACCGGGCCTCGTCACCGCCGAGACGCCACAGGCCCGCATCGATCCCGGTGCCGCGATCCGAGCGCTGGACCGGGTGCAGGGGATGGTCGGCGCCAAGGCGCTGGCCGTGCTGATGCGACCGGGACCGGGCACGTGCGAGCCCGTCGCCCGGGTGCTGCAGGGCGCGCTGGCCGCCGCGGCGGACCGGCTGGGTGCACCGCCGGGCCTCTGCATCGTGCTCGGCGGCGAGGTGGGCGACGGCGAACCGATGACCCGCGTGCGGCGCCAGGCGCACGGGCTGGCGACCTGGATCACGACCGAGACCACCCGGATCCGGGTGGAACTGCAGGTCCCGACCCTGCGCGTGCTGCGGGGCGGGCACGGGAGCGAGGAGGCGTTGCGGTGACGGTGCTGATGGCGGACGTGCTGGATGCCCTGCGTGAGGTGATCGACCCCGATCTAGGGGTGAACGTCGTCGACCTGGGTTTCGTCCGGGACATCGACCTCGACTCCAGCCCTGTCGTTTTGACGATGACGCTGACATCTCCCGCGTGTCCGCTGACGGGGGTGATGGAGGACCAGATGACCGCGGCGCTGGCGGGGATGCTGACGGGCTACGAGGTGCGGTGGGTCTTCCGGCCGGCCTGGTCGCCCGCGCTGATCAGTGCGGAGGGACGCAACCAGCTCGCCGCGATCGGGTTCCGGCTCTGAAGCTCGAGAAGCACCTGGCTTTCGAGAAGTATCCGGCGTTCGGGACCCAGCCTCGGTGTCAATGGCCAGTTTGTGGTCCCCGCTGGTGGCCGGGTGAAAGTCCCCGGTCCGGGGTTGTTCAGCTGGTGTTGATGGCGGCTCCCTTCTTCGCGTTTCGGGCTTCGCGCATGCGGTAGGAGTCGCCGCTGGTGACGACGACCTGGGCGTGGTGCAGGAGCCGGTCGAGCAGGCTGACCGCGGTGGTGTGTTCGGGCATGAACCGCCCCCATCGGTCGAAGGGCCAGTGGGAGCTGATGGCGAGGCTGCGGCGTTCGTAGGCGGCGGCGACGAGCCGGAACAGCAGTTGGGCGGCGGTGTCGTCGAGTGGGGCGAACCCGATCTCGTCGATGATGATCAGGTCATGGCGCAGTGTGTGGTCGATGAGTCGGCCGACGGAGTTGTCGGCCAGGCCGCGGTAGAGCGCTTCGACCAGGTCGGCGGCGGTGAAGTAGCGGACCCGGTGCCCGGCCTCGACCGCCGCCGTGCCAAGCGCGACGAGCAGATGCGACTTCCCGGTGCCGGCCGGGCCGACCAGGGCGAGGTTCTCCGGGGCGCGGATCCATTCCAGCGAGGCGAGGTAGTCGAACGTGGCCTGGGGGATCGAGGAGGCGGACAGGTCGAACTCGTCGAGGGTCTTGGCGACCGGGAACCCGGCCGCCTTGCGCCGGTTGGCGATGTTGGAGGCGTCCCGGGCGGCGACCTCGGCCTCGACCAGGACCCGCAGCAGCTCCTCAGGACGCCAGCGCTGGGTGCGGGCGGTGAGCAGCAGCTCCGGCGCGAGGCGGCGCATCGCGGCGAGCTTGAGTCGTTTGAGCCCGGCCTCGAGGTCCGCGTCGAGCGCCGGGGGCTTGCTCGCAGTCATGACGCATCACCCTCGACGACACCGCCGGCGGGTGTGGCGGTGTCGGTGAAGACGGCGTAGTCGGTCAGCGAGCGGGTCGGGACCGCGGGCAGCTCGACCACCAACGCCTGCCCGGCCGGTTGGGGTCTCGGTGCGGCAGCGCCGGCGGCGAGGATGGACCGGACGTCCTCGGCCCGCCAACGACGGAACGCCGTCGCTCGGGCCAGCGCGTCGAGCAGAGCCTGTTCGCCGTGAGCCTGGCCGAGTGCGAGGAGCTCGCCGAGCTCGGTGCCCAGGCGGGCCGATCCGGCTGCGACAGCACCGGTCAGGAACGCCTGCGCGGCGGGCCCGAGTGCGCAGAACGTCTTCTCGTCAGCGGTCTTCGGGCGGGCCGCCCGAACCGGAGTCGTGGGGCGCGGCCCGCCGTAGTGGGCGTCGATCACCGACGCCTCGCCCGGCCCGACCAGGCGGTGCTCGGCCAACACCACCCCGGCCCCGGCAACTGCGCCGACCCTGCCGCCGGGTGTGGCGGTGGACAGGATGGTGAGGCGGTCGGCGTGGGTGCGGACCTCGACCCGGGTGCCGATCGCGGTGGTGGGGACCGAGTAGCGGGCCGACCCGAACCTCACGCAGGACAACCGGTCGACTTTGCGGATCACCGCCGGGCCGGTGATCCGAGGGCGCAGCGACGGGAGCCCGCCCAAGACGTCGAGCTCGTGTTCGGCCAGCCGCTCAGCGGGGATCGCCGCGATCTCCGAGTGCGTCACCGCGTTGACCTCCGCGCACCACTGCTGCGCTGCGGCGTTGGCCGCGGCCAGGTCGGGGCGTCCCGGCCCCCCGGTGTCCCCGGTGTCGAGGTCGACCAGGTCGCAGCCGATGATCAGGTCGGCTTTGGCGTAGCCGACGAGGTTCTCCACGATGCCCTTGGACTCCGGATCGTTGCCGTGGCAGAAGTCCGGGCGGAACCGGTAGTGGCTGGCGAAGCGCACGTAGTCCGGTGTCGGGACCACGAGGTCGGCGACCACGGCGGCCTTCAGACACCCCATCCGGTCGGCGAGCACGACCTTCGGGACCCCGCCGATGGTCTCGAAGCACTCGGCCAGCATGTTCAGGGTGGTCTCGGCGCGTTCGTCGACGGCGAAGCGGACGAACCGCACCCTCGACCAGGCCAGCACGGCGCAGAACACGTGCAGCCCGGCGATCACGCCCCAGTCGATGACCAGGTGCTCGCCCGGGGACCACACCGCCGGACGCCGCCCGCGGTGATGATCGCGGCGCCAGTCGGCCTTCGCTTGCGCGACGAGGCGGCGGAAGTTGCGCGCCGAGCCCTCGTAGCCCGCGGCGCGAGCATCGGGCAGCAGCCGCTTCGCCGAGATCCTGCCCTTGGTCTTCTCCACTCGCCCGGCGACCAGCTCGGCGACCGACTCATAGTTCCGGGAGCGTGGTTTGCGTTGCGGGACAACACCCCCCGCGTCATGACGCTCGATGACCCGACGCACGGTCTTCGGTGTCGTGGCGCAGATCGCGGCCGCGCCGCGATAACTGCCGACATCCCGATAGGCCGAAATGATGTCCATCCGTTCCCTCGCAGACTTCAATGGGAGACCCCTGGGTGGTGCGGCGGCTGGCTTCGACAACCACCACCGTCACCGCCCAGGGCCTCAACCCGGCGTACGACACGACGAGGGACCGGGGACTTCTATCTGGCCACCAGCGGGGACCTCACAAGGCCACCCGCGGGGACCTGAACCTGGCCACCAGCGGGGACTTTTTCATGGCCACGGACACTCGGCCGGCGGTTGTGCCGGCGACGGACCGAGGCACCATCATGATGGCAGTGCTGCCAGAAGAGCGGAGTTTGTGTGGACACCCGGGAGATATCAACGGAGGAACGCCTGGCACCGGGCGACCTCATCGCGACTCTTGCTGCCCAGACGCCGAACGTCGGGCTCAATCCGACGGAGTGGCCGGGGCTTACCCTCTACCGCTTCACCTCGACTTCGGCCCGGCAGTGGGACGATGTCGGTGCGCTCTCGATCTGCATGGTCGCGCAGGGGTGCAAAGTCGTCACGGTGGACGGCGTGCAGCACCGCTACGACCCTTTTCACTACTTCGTGCTGCGGCGCCGGCTCCGTTTCGAGGTCGAGATCGTCTCAGCGAGCATCGAGAAGCCTTTCCTGTCTTTCGTGCTGCAGGTGGACCCGTCGATGGTCCGGCGGATCAGCGGCGACATGTTGGATCGGGCGGCCACCACGTTCCACCGCCCGCTGCCCGAGGACCAGCGCGACGCGTACGTCTCACCGCTGGACCTCGACCTGCTCGGAGCCGCGTTGCGGTTCATCAAAGCCGTGGCCCACGGCTCGGATCGGCGGGTGCTGGCCCCGATCTACCTGCAGGAGATCGTCTACCGGGTGTTGCAGTCGCAGCAGTGCGACCGGTTGGTGGAGGCGGCCGCGCAGGACAGCGCCCGCAACCCGGTAGCTGACGTGATCCTCTTCGTCAGGGAGCGGATCGCCGAACCGCTCACGATCGCCGATCTGGCCGAGCACGTGAGCATGAGCCCCTCGACGTTCGCGCACCTGTTCCGCGACGTCACCGGGATGTCGCCGTACCAGTTCGTGAAGCGGATGCGCCTCGACTACGCGCGGGGACTGCTGCTCGACGGCTCGCTTAACGCCAGCGAGGTGGCCAAGAGCGTGGGCTACTCGAGCCTGTCGGCCTTCATCACCGAGTTCAAGCGGCACTTCGGGGTGACGCCACGCGCCTACGCCGACGCCCAGCACGGCGCCGTGCCGTTCCGGGTCGACCGGGCGACCGCCCCCATCTGACGGCTCGTCGGGCTGCCGGTCACGCCGGGGCCCGTGCCATGAAGATCCTCGAAGCCGTGCTCCGTCACCATGCCTGTCAGGCGTGGAGCCTGAGGTCGGAATCGAACCGCCGTCCACAGGGATCACCGCGGTCTCGGTGGGGGCGGTCGACTACCTCTTGAAGGGCAGTGGCTGCGCTGAGCACGCGCACGCGCCCTCCCGGGCGGAGCAGAGCCTCGAACCTGGTCTGGGCAGCGGGTCAAGTACGAGCGGCGCGGGCTACCTCCTGGCGGCCGCCGAGCACGAACCACCGGGTGTCTGCTTCAGCGCGCAGCGTCGTCGTAGGTCATACAGGCCGGCTTGGGCGCTAGGTTGACTCGTCGGTTGACACGCGGATGGTGACTGCTCCGAGCCGGTCGAACTCGGCGCGGAAGACGTCGCCGGCAGCCAGCGGGACGGCGGCGTGCAGGGCACCGGTCATGACCAGGTGACCCGGTTCGAGGGCGATGCCGTGCTCACCGAGGACGTTGGCCAGCCAGGCGACGACGGCGACGGGGTCCCCGAGAGCGGCGGCACCGGCACCGGTGGCGATGAGCTCGCCGTTGCGGGTGAGCACCATGCCGGTCAGGCGGGTGTCGAACCCGTCGATCGGGACGGCGCGGCCCGAGGTGACCATCGCGCCGTTGGAGGCCAGGTCGGCGACGGTGTCGGCGAGCTTGATCCGCCAGTCGGCGATGCGGGAGTCGACGATCTCCATCGACGCCATCGCGCCGCTGATGGCCCGGCGGGCCCCGTCGAGGCTCACCCCGGGGCCCTGCAGCCGTTCGCCGAGCACGAAGACGATCTCGGCCTCCATCTTCGGGGAGATGAACCGATCGAGCGGGATGACGTCCCCGTCGTCGTAGACGGTGGAGGCCAGAACGGGGCCGTAGTCAGGTGAGTCCACGCCGATCAGCTGCTGCATCGCCACCGAGGTCAGCCCGACCTTGTACCCGATGACGCGGTCGCCGTCGGCGAGCAGCAGGGGAACCAGCTCCCGCTGCACGGCGTAGCCGTCGGCCATCGTCAGGTCCGGCTCGGCATCGGTGAAGGCGGCGATCGGCTGCCGGGTGCGCCGGGCCTCGTACAGCGCCTTCGCCTTCATCCGGGCATCGGTCACGTGCATGTGCGATGAGCTCCTGATCGTGTCGAGGGCCGTGCCGAGGGCCGTGTCGAGGGCTGTGGCTGCACCCGGACGCCGGTGGGCGTCACGAGACGGCCGCGCCCGCCCGGTCCCGTTCGGCGGCGAGCCCGATGGCCACGTCGATGATCATGTCCTCCTGCCCGCCGACGTAGCCGAGCTCACCACAGCGACGGAGGATCTCGTGCGGCGGGACCTTGTACCGCTCCCCCGCCCGCTCCGCGTGCAGCAGGAACGACGAGTACACGCCTGCCCAGCCCTGCACGATCGCGTTGCGGTCCATCTTCGGCCAGCGGTGCAGGTACGGCCGGACGACGTCCTCGGCCGCGTCGAGCAGCGCCGACACGTCCAGCCCGGTCTCGATGCCGAGCCGGTCGAACACGGCTCCGAGCACCTCGGTCGGCGAGTTGCCCGACCCCGCTCCCAGCGCGCACAGCGACCCGTCGATGTACCGCACACCGGACTCGTAGGCGATCACCGAGTTCGCGACGCCGAGGCTGACGTTCTGGTGCCCGTGATAGCCGACCCAGGCCTCGTCGCCGACCTCGGCCACCAGCGCCTCGAACCGCGCCCGCGCCTCGTGCATCATCAACGCGCCCGCCGAGTCGGTCACGTACGGCGTCTGGCAGCCGGCGTCGACCATGATCCGGGCCTGCTTCGCCAGGTTCTCCGGCGAGGTCCGGTGCGCCATCATCAGGAAACCGACCGTCTCCATGCCCAGCTCCCGGGCCACCCCGAAGTGCTGCGGCGACACGTCGGCCTCGGTGCAGTGCGTCGCCACCCGCACCATCTCCGCGCCGGCGTCGTGGGCCCGGCGCAGGTCGTCGGCGGTGCCGATGCCGGGGACCAGCAGGACGGCGATCTTCGCCTGCCGGGCCTCCTCCCGCGCCGCCGCGATCAACGTCATCTCGTCGGTCAGCGAGAACCCGTAGTTGAACGACGACCCGCCGACCCCGTCGCCGTGCGAGACCTCGACGACCTCCACCCCGGCCCGGTCCAGCGCCCGCACGGTGTCCCGCACCTGCTGCTCGGTGAACTGGTGGGCCATCGCGTGGCTGCCGTCGCGCAGCGTCGTGTCGGTGATGCGGACGTCGTGCGTGATCTCCGGGCGGGTCATGCCGCTGCTCCCTGCTTCGCCTGTGCCATCAGCTCGCCCACCCGGGCGGCGGCCGCCGTCATGATGTCGAGGTTGCCGGCGTACTCCGGCAGGTAGTCGCCGTTGCCCTTGACCTCGAGGAAGATCGCGACACGGCCGTTGCCGCCCCACGCGTCCTGCGGGTCGTCGAACTGCGGCTCCGCCCGCAGCGTGTAGCCGGGCACGTACTCCTGCACGTCGGCGACCATCTCGTGGATCGACCGCGTGATCGCCGCCTGGTCGGCATCGGCCCCGATCGCGCAGAACACCGTGTCCCGCATGATCATCGGCGGCTCGACGGGGTTCAGGATGATGATCGCCTTGCCCCTGGCCGCGCCGCCGACCTCCTCGACGGCACGCGCCGTGGTCTCGGTGAACTCGTCGATGTTCGCCCTGGTCCCGGGCCCCGCACCGCGCGAGGCCACCGACGCGACGATCTCGGCGTAGGGCACCGGGGTCACCCGCGACACCGCGTGGACCATCGGGATCGTCGCCTGCCCGCCGCACGTGATCATCGAGACGTTCGGGGCGGCGATGTGCTGCGCCCCGTTCACCGGGGGCGACACCATCGGCCCCAGATGCGCCGGCGTGAGGTCGACGGCCTGGATGCCGGCCTCCGCGTAGCGCGGCGCGTTCGCGATGTGCGCCTTCGCCGATGTCGCCTCGAACACGATCTGCGGCAGCCGGTCCTGGCGCAGCAGCCAGTCGACGCCCTCGGCGGACGCGGTGACGCCGAGCGTGCGAGCGCGCGCGAGGCCGTCGGACTCCACCACCCCGACCATGTACTCGACCTCGATCGCCGCGCTGCGCTGCAGCTTTGCCAGCAGGTCGGTACCGATGTTGCCCGGTCCGACGATCGCGGCCGTCACCTTCCGCACGATTCCGTTGGCCATGGATGGACTCTGGCAGCGCGTGGCGCGACGATGAAGGAATGCGTTCCACTCACCGAGACGATGGGCCGAACACGGTCATTGGCCGCGCGTTCACCCTGCTCACGGCCTTTCGGGCCGGAGATCAGGAGCTGACGCTCGCGGAGCTGTGCCGGCGAACCGGCATCAACAAACCCACAGCGCATCGGTTGCTGCGCGAGCTCGCCCAGTGGAACGTCATCGAGCAGACCCCGGGCGGCATCCGGCTCGGCATGGCGCTGTTCGAGCTCGGGCAGCTCGCTCCGCGCCAGCGCGGGCTTCGTGAGGCGGCAGCGCCCTTCCTCGCCGATCTCTTCGAAGCCACCCGCGAGACCGTGCACTTGGCCGTCCCGGAAGACATCGAGGTGGTCTATGTTCAGAAACTCGAAGGACGCGGCAGCCCGACGGTCGGCTCCCGCATCGGCGGCCGTATGCCGGCCTACTGCACCGGTGTCGGTAAGGCGATGCTCGCGTACGCCCCTCCGGGGCGGCTTGCCGCCGTGGTCGAGGCCGGTCTGCGCCGGCGAACACCCCGGACCGTGATCGCCCCCGGCCTGCTCGAGCGAGAACTCGCCAGGATCCGCGAGCTGGGCGTTGCCGTGGAGCACGAGGAATCCACCCTTGGCATCGCGTGCGTGGCAGCTCCAGTCCTCGACGCTGGCGGCATCGCCGTCGCTGGGGTGTCCATCACCGGGCGAGCGCACCTCGACACCGCACGCCTCGCCCCCGCCGTTCGCACCGCCGCACTCGGCATATCGCGTGCACTCGGCAACGGCTACTTGTCGAGCCCGCACCCGTAGCGCGCCACTGAGGCTGCCGGTCGCCCACCCAGCGCTGACGGAGATGAGGCTCCGGCCTAGTACGGGTGGATCATCGGTGGCCGGCAGGGCGCTGTCGGGTCACCACCGCGATCGGGGCCAAGACCTGGCCAGCCATATCGCCATCGCCCCGAGTAGTCCGTCTCGCCGCGTTCTCAGGCACGCCGTGCAGCCCGGGCAGCAGGACACGTAGGGGTGCTTTCGGCCTAGTTGCTGCAACGGCCGTTCGGCGGTCTCTGCGATGATCACGGTCGTGGTGGTGGATCGCGGCTCACCCTCGTTGCCACCACCTGCTTCCCGCTCGCTGTGCGGCTGCATGACCGGGTGGCGGGCGTTTGGCTGGCGGAACCACGGGTGCGGATGCGCCGGTACGTGTCCGGGTTGGTCGCGGGGCTGGAGCGCAAGAACGGCTGGACACTGGCCGAACACGTTGGTGAGGGCTCGCCGGACGGGATGCAGCGGCTTCTGCGCTGGGGGGACTGAGACGTCGATGGGCTGCGCGACGACGTGCGCGATCACGTCGTGGACCAGCTCGGAGATCCGGGCGCGGTGTTGATCCTGGATGACACCGGGTTCGTGAAGAAGGGCGCCCGAAAGGCCAGCAGTTGGCATGTCGCCGCTCCCAGACCCGGGCGGGCCGTTCACACACCACCACTTTGATCCACGCGCCGGGACGTCGCAGGTCCTGGCGGGAGAGGCCGAGTCATGGATTGCCCACCAGTCACCTGCACCGGTAACGGACGTCCCGATCCGCCCCCGCCGCCGCAACCACCGAGGCCGGGCGTGACCCCCGGGCTGATCTAGCGCACACCCACCGACCAGCGACGACATCGGACGCGTGCCCTTCGGTCCGGTGCCGCGGCCCGACGGCGGCGGCGCTGCGAGTCGACCAGCGCCGCCGCCGACAACGACACCGACGACATGTGATTGATCAGGAATCGGAGCAGCCGCTCCCAGGCGTACTCGGGGGTACGCAATGCCAGCACAGGTACCACGGCCGCGCCCGCTGCGACCGGCCCAGACCGGGGATGCAGACCCGGTCGCCGGTCCCCGACGAACACGACCAGAGCGCACCGCGCCGGCTGCGCTGCCGGATCTGGATGTGCGGTTGCACGCGCCGCTGGCCGAGGTCGTGATCGTGCGGGTCGCGGGCACGCTCGACGAGCACAGCACCGCGTTGCTGGCCCAACGGGTCGGTCCACAGTTCGAACGCGCCGCCCATGTTGTGCTCGACCTCAGCGAGGTGAACCTGCGACGGTGCGGGGTGCGGCTCCTGCTCGATCTGCACCGCCACGCGATCACCCGCGGCGCGCGCCTGCACATCGCCGACGATGAGTGCGGCGCGGCGGCTGCCTTACTGTGCGCGGCCGGGCTGGATCGGGTGCTCGACCTGGTCTCGTCCGTGGACGCGCTCGTCGCGCTGATCGCGCCGCGGCCCTGCTGACCGACAGGCGCAGCGCCGCGGCAGCTTGAACTCCGTCCCCGATTTGATCAGCAGGATCGAGTGGCGGTCAAAGAGACAGGTCACCAGGAACGACGCCTGTCGACGATCCCCAATCGGAGTACCCCCGCTTCCCCGCGGGCAAGGCCGTTGGTCGTGCCGTTCCTCGGATGTCGAGAAGCGACCGTCTGTCGACGATCATGACCCGCACCGAGGACCCGCAGGTGGCGAGTGTCGGTAACTCGCGTCGCGAATCAACGACGACAAACCTCACCGCGGCGCTATTGTCGACCGATGTTGATCGGGTACGCGCGGGTGTCGACCGCGGAGCAGAACCCCGCGCACCAGGTCGACGCGCTGCACCGCGCCGGCGTCGCGGCCGACGACGTGCACCTCGACCACGCCTCGGGGGCGAAGGCGTCGCGCCCGCAGCTGGACCTGGTGCTGCGGCTGCTCCGGGCCGGGGACTCCCTGGTGATCACACGGCTGGACCGGCTGGGCCGCTCGGTGCTGCACCTGGTCACCCTCGGCGCGCAGCTGCGCGAGCGCGGGATCGGGCTGCGCGTCATCGAGCAGGGCATCGACACCTCGACCGCGGAGGGCCGGGCGATGTTCGGGATGCTGTCGGTGCTCGCCGAGCTGCAGCGCGAGCTGATCGTGGCCAACACCCGCGACGGACTGGCCGCCGCCCGCGCCCGCGGGCGCAACGGTGGGCGCCGCCCGAAGCTCACTGCGGCGCAGGCCGCGCACGCCCAGCAGCTCTACGACGGCGGCGAGCACACCGTCGCGCAGATCGCGGCGCTGCTGGGAGTAGCGCGCACGACGGTGTACGGGCACCTCAACCGCGCCGCGCCGCAGCCTGGGGCCGGGCCGGTGGCCCGGATAGGCTCACCGTCGTGAGCGCGACCTACGCCTACGACGAGCGCCCTGCCGGCGGGCACCCGCTGGCGCCCGGGGCGGCGCCGGCGGCGATCCGGGCCGCGCTGCTGCCCACCGACCAGGACGCCTTCGACGCCGCCTACGCCGCGGCGCTGGCCGCGTCGCGGGAGAGTCTCGACCTGGGCGAGTTGTTCCAGACGCTGGAGCACTGGCGGCGGCTGGCGCTGCTGCAGCGCGACCCGGAGAACTTCGCGCGGATGGTGCGGCGGGTGGCCGAGACGCTGTCCGGGGAGCCGGTGCCCGACGGTGAGCCGTTCGAGCTCACCCGGGCCAAGGCCGGTCTGTAGGTGTACCGCGTCGTCACCGACGACCACATCCAGCACCAGCTCGACGCGCTGCCCGTCGCGGCGCTGGCCGCGTTCGCCGAGCTGCGGGTGCTGCTGGAGCTCGACCCGTGGGCCGGCGGCCCGGTCAACCCGGCCAACCCGCACGGCCCGGTGCGGACGATGGTGTTCGGTCCCGGCCACGAGGGCGTTGCGGCCTACCTCATCCTGGAATCTGAGCGCAGGGTCGATCTCGTGCAGATCGCCTGGCTGGCCTGACGTGGGTCCGGAACGGACTTGGCGACCCTCGGCGGGTCGACGGGCCTGTGCACCGCGAGAGGTGAATCATCTGGGCCGTGACGATCCGGGCGGATCGGCTGGTCGTTCGTCTACGGCCGCGGCGGCGCACACCGAGCAGCGCCGCCGCACCGACGTGCCCGCGTTGCCGGGAAGCTGACTTCCGGTGACTCGCCTTGATCCGCAGTTGCGCGCCGCCGCGGTGGATCGGCTGGTCGCCGCGCGGGATGCCGGGACGTTGACCAGCGCGGAGGTGCAGCGCACCGCGGACGGGCTCGGCGTCGATCAGCGCACGGTGTGGCGGTGGCTCGCACACGCGGCGACCGGGCGCCCGGCGCGGCAGCGCTACCAGCTCACCGAGCAGGACATCGCCGCGTTCTACGACTGGCGAGGCAACGTCGCGGCGGCACGGCGGGCGCTGGTCAAGGCGGGTGCGGTCGGATTGCCGTCGCTGGCGACCTTGCAGCGGGCGTTCGCCGAGCAGTTGACACCGGCCGCGCGGGCCGCCGCGGTCGACGGCGTGGAGGGCCGGCGCCGGCACGAGGTGTACCTGCGGTGGGCGCCGAACCGGCGCAACGCGTTGTGGGAGGGCGACCACACCGAGCTGCCGGTGCTGGTGCTCGCCCCGCGGGCGCAGCGGCCGCGGAAGCCGTGGGCGACGCTGTTCATCGACGGCTTCTCACGGCTGATCATGGCGTGGGCGTTGTCGCTGTACCCGACCTCGGCGGTCGTGCTGGCCGCGCTACGCCAGGGCATCGTCGTCGACGCGGCGCGAGGCCCGTTCGGTGGAGTGCCGGAGGCGCTGCGCCCGGACCGCGGGCTGGAGTTCATGGCGACCGCGATGGCGCGCTCGTGCGCGGCCCTGGGGGTGGAGCTGTTGCCGACCCCGCCCTACACCCCGCACCGCAAGGGCAAGATCGAGCGAGTCAACCGGACCCTGGACCAGGAGTTCCTGTCCGGGTTGCCGTTCTACACTCACGGCCCGCGCGGCGCGGACGGGCGGTTGTTCGGCCCGGACGCCGACCCGATGAGCCTGGAGTTGTTCAGCCACCATTTCGCGGACTGGGTCGCCGACTACAACCTGCGGCGGGTGCACAGCGAGCTGGCCGGGCAGACCCCGCTCGGGCGCTGGCGGGAGGACGCGACCCCGCTGCGTGAGGTGCCCGCCGAGCAGCTGCGGTGGATGTTGATGGCCGACATCGAGCGGACGATCAACAAGGACGGGGTGCACTTCCAGCGGGTGCGGTTCATCGCCCCGGAGCTCAACGGGCTGGTCGGCGACCGGGTCCAGGTCCGCTACACCCCGCACGACCTGCGGCAGATCGAGATCTTCCGCGGCGACACCTGGTTGTGCACCGCCTACCCGCAGGACGAGCTGACCGCCGAGCAGCGCACCGCGGTGCTGGCCCGCCGCCACGCCGACGCCACCGAGCTGGGCCGACGGCAACGCCGGGCCAGCCGGCGGGCACGCGCCCGGCTGGCCCCGCTGACCGCACCCGGCCCGGGCGAGGACACCACGGTGATCACCGCCGAGCAGGACCGCCAGGAACGGCGCGAGCGTCGCCGTGACGACGACGGGCGCGAGATGCGCCGGCTGGGCCGTACCGACCTGCTGGGGCTGCACCGCGACTTCGAGTACTGGAACCCGCCGCGTGACCCGAAGCCGGCGGCAGCACCCGAGGCCGGGCCGGCGACCGGCGCAGACGACAAGCCCGGCGAGGCCGGGGCCGAGGGCACGGTGAAGGACGGGAAGGGATAGGGATGGTGCGGCATTTCCTGGATGTCGAGGGCGCGGCCACGCTGCCCACCGACTCGTTGCTGATGGTCGAACGGGCGGTGACCGACCTGCTCACCGTGCAGGCGATGGGCACGGTGCACGGCCCGGCCGGGCTGGGCAAGACCTACGCGGTCGAGCAGGCCCTGACCCGCGCGGTGGCCGACGGGCGGGCCGGGCGGGCGCCGTGCTGGGTGAAGTTCCCCAGCCGTCCCACGATGCGCCTGGTCGCGGCCGACCTGCTCGCCGAACTCACGAGGGTGCCGACCGGGCGCGGGAACCGGTTCGTGCTCACCGAGCAGCTGGTCGAGGAACTCGCCCCACCGCCGGGCGGCGGCGGGCACGTGGTGGTGGTCGACGAGGCGCAGAGCCTCAACACCGAGTGCATCGAGTACCTGCGCTACCTGCACGACCACCGGGCGACGCGGTTCGCGTTGCTGCTGGTCGGCGGGGACGGCACCTGGAAGGTGCTCTCGCGGGAACCGATGCTGCGCTCGCGGATCTACCGCCGGGTCAGCGTGGAACCGCTCACCCCGGCCGAGGTGTGCGCGCTGATCCCGACCTATCACCCGCTGTATGAGGGCGTCGACGCCGAGCTGCTGCTGTTGATCGATGACCACTTCGCGCACGGCAACCTGCGGCACTGGGCGGCGTTCACCCGGACCGCGGCCGCGCTGTGCGCGGCCACCGGCGCCGACCGGGTCGATGAGACCGTGGCCCGCAACGCGTTCACCCTGCACGGCGGCGGCGTGAGCGCGTGACCGGCTCCGCCCCGGCGCTGGGCGGCCGCGTGGGCGCGACGCCGGCGGCGTCGGCCGGGGCGGGGCTGCGGTGGGTGCACGATCCCGATGACGACCACGCCTGCATGCGGCAGCTGACCGCGTTGCACGATCTGCCCGGCGGGCGGGCGGTGTGTCATCCCACGCCCGGCGCGACGTGGCCGGTGCTGATCCGGGACCTGCTCGAGGCCCTGGGCAAGCCGCGCGACGCGCTCGCCCGGGAACGGCGCCTGCGCGATGGCGGGCGCCTGGTGCAGGTCTGGATGTGCGCCGAGCGCGTCGAGCACTTGGTGGTGCTGCGTGCGCACCTGCTGCGGCCGGCGCTGCTCGACCGGTCCGCCGAGCTGGCCGCCGCGACCGGCACGACGATCTGGCTGGTCTGGCACCACAGCGACCCACCCGGCCCGGCCGGGATCGGTGAGGTGTGGTCCTGGCCCGCGGCGGTCGACACCCTCCGGCGTGGCCGCGTCCGACCGTTGTCGTCGGAGCAGGTCCGGCTGCGGTCGGTGGACGCGATCCACCGCGACGCGGTCGCCGAGGCTCGGCGCGAGGCCCGGCTGTGGCGGGTTGCCCCGCCCCGGCAGCGCCGCTACACCCAGCCCGGTTGCGAGCTCGGGGCGTTGCTGCAGCGGCTGAGCATTGACGCCGCCACCTGGGCCGAGCTGGACCTGCGCCTGGACGCCGCGCGCGCCGGGTTCGCCATCGAGGGGCTCACCCTCGTGCTGCCCGACGCGCAACATCTCCGGGACCTGATCGGTCCACGCCTACCCGCACCGGTCGTGACCCGGCTGCGCCGGATCGCGTGCCCGACCAGCGCCGTCGCGCTGCTGCTCGCGTGGGCCACCGACGCCCGACCCGGCCGCATCTCAGGGTGCATGCAGCGCAGCGTCAGCCCCGACGGCGGACACGTGAACCTGTTGCCGGGCCGCTACCGCATCCCCGGATCGGTCCAGGTCATCCTGCGGGCCGCCCTGATCGAGCACCGCATGCGCGGGCTCCCGACCTACACGTTCCTCGCGCGACCCGACGACACGTCGTACTGCGCCCAGGCCATGGCCAACCTCATCACCCGCGTCGCCGGCCGCGCCGAGGTGCTCCTGCCTCCCTCGTTCGAGCGCAACGACTTCGGCCCCGAACGGCCCTTCGTCGCCGAACTGGTCAACACCGGACGGGTCCGACTCGAAGGAGCCCCGCCCCGACCGCGACTCCAGCCCGACCACGACTCGCTACCTCGTCGCCGCCGCTGGAGACCCTGAGCCTGCCTGCTCCACGCCGCTCCCCGTCGTGCCGAACGCTGACATCTCATGCGGCAACGTACTGACATCTCATGCGGTTTCCCACTGACACATCCATGCGGCTCGACAGGCATGTTCGGCGAGCTGTTCGCCACGCAGTTGGCCGTCCGCGGCGTGCTCGGGCTGGTCATCGACGCCGGCGTGCGCGACGTCGCCGACCTGACCGCGCTGGGCTTCCCGGCCTGGTCCCGCGCGGTCTCCGCGCAGGGCACGGTCAAGGCGACGCCCGGCTCGGTCAACGTGCCGGTCGTGGTCGCCGGCGCCTGCGTGCGCCCGGGCGACGTGGTCGTCGCCGACGACGACGGCGTGCTGATCGTCCCCCGCGAGGAGGCGCCCGCGGTGGCCGCTGCGTCGCTGACCCGCGAGGCCGGCGAGCAGGAGAAGCGGGAGAGGTTCCAGGCCGGCGTGCTCGGCCTGGACGTCTACGGCATGCGCCCGACCCTCGAGCGTCTCGGCGTCACCTACGTCGACGAACCGGCCGACGACGCCGTTCCCGCCCCCTCCGCCTGAACCCCTTTCCTTCCCCCCAGGAGATCCCGTGGCGAACAACCCGATTGTCAAGAACGGCTGGTACATGGGCGCCTGGTCCGACGAGGTCGGCCGGACCCTGCTGCAGCGGTGGATCGTGAGCCGGCCGGTGTGCTTCTACCGGCTGCAGGACGGCAGCGTCACCGCGATCGAGGACCGCTGCCCGCACCGCAGGTACCCGCTGTCGCTGGGCCGGCTCGACGGCGACGTCATCGAGTGCAACTACCACGGCTACCGGATCGACGCCGGTGGCGTCTGCGTCGGTGTGGCCGAGCAGCCCGACACCCCCAAGGCGTCGGTGCACCGGTTCCCGCTGGTGGAGCGCGACGGCGTGGTCTGGATCTGGACCGGTGACGCCGAGGCGGCGGACCCGGCGCTGATCCCGGACACGCCGTGGCTGTCGGACCCGGGCTGGACGCACGTGAAGGGCCTGGTGCCGCTCAAGGCGCGCCAGGTGCTGCTGGCCGAGAACCTGCTCGACCTGACGCACGAGACGTTCCTGCACCCCGGCAGCATCGGCAACGCGGCGGTCGCGGGCACGCCGATCGACGTGACCAGCGAGGGCGACCGGGTGTCGTTCGTCCGGCACATGGTCGGCATCGAGGCGCCGCCGTTCTACGAGAAGTCGATGGGGCTCACCTCGCCCATCGACCGGTGGCAGGACGGCGACTTCCACGCGCCGGGCGTGTTCATCCTCAACATCCGGCTCGCCCCGACCGGCACCGAGGAGCCCGAGGGCTTCCACATGAAGGTGATGTACGGGCTGACCCCGGCGACGGAGACCGAGACCCACGACTTCTTCGCCCTGGGCCGCGACTACCGCATCGACGACGCGGAGCTGTCGACGTTCCAGCTCGAACAGCAGCTCGCGGTGATGCAGGAGGACGTCGACGCCCTCGAGATCCAGGAGGTCATGGTCGCCACCGAGCCGCCCGGCGTCCGGGAGTCCAGCATCCGGTCCGACGTCGCGGGCATCCGCGGCCGCCGGCTGCTCGAGAAGCTGGCAGCCAAGGAGGCCGCCGCGGCCGGGGAGGCCCCGGCCCCCCGGCGTCCGCGTGCGGCGGCGTCGTCGGTGTCGGGGGCCGGGGCATGAGCGCCTTCGTCCTCGTCCACGGTGCCTGGCACGGCGGATGGTGCTGGGACCGCGTCGCCCCGCTGCTGCGCGACGCGGGGCACGAGGTGCACGCGCCGACGCTGACCGGGCTGTCGGAGCGCGCCCACCTGCTCTCCCCGCAGGTGGGGCTGGACACCCACGCCGAGGACGTCGTCCGGCTGATCGACACCCTCGGGCTGAGCGACGTCGTCCTGGTCGGGCACAGCTACGCCGGCCAGGTCGTGACGGCGGTGGCCGACCGGCGACCCGCGGCGATCGCCAAGCGCGTGTACCTCGACGCCTTCGTCGGCGCCGACGGCGAGGCCGCCCGCGACCTGCTGCCCGAGACGGTCGAGCACCACTGGGCGGAGTCCGCGGCGGAGGCCGGGTTCGGCTGGCTCGTCCCGGTGCGGAAGCTGTCGGTGCTCGGCGTGACCGATCAGGCCGACGTCGACTGGCTGACCCCGAAGCTGACGCCGCACCCGTGGAAGACCTACACCGACCGGCTGCACCTCACCGGCGCGGTCGACGACGTCGCAGCCGCGTTCGTCGAGTGCGTGAGCTGGATGCGGGTGTTCCAGGCGCAGGCCGAGCGGGCGCGCGAGCGCGGCTGGCCGGTGCACGAGCTCGACACCGGGCACGAGGCCATGGTCACGGCGCCCAAGGCGCTGGCCGACGTCCTGCTCGACCTGGCCCGCTGACCCCCATCTGAGAAACCAGGAGTGACCCGTGGAGTTCCTCGTCCGGTCCGAGAACCGACTGCCCGCCGACACCCCGACGGAGCGCCGCGAGGAGCTGCGGGCCGGGGAGCGCGCCCGGGCCATGGAGCTGCGCGCGGCCGGCGTGCTGAAGCGGCTCTGGCGCGTGCCCGGGCGCAACGCCACCATCGGGCTGTACGAGGCCGCCGACCCGGCCGAGCTGCACGACGCCCTCGTGTCGCTGCCCATGGCGCCCTGGCTGAACGTCCACGTCGAGGCGCTGGCCACCCATCCCCAGGAGCGGTCATGACGGACACCGTCGGACGGGAGCTGCGGATCTCCTTCCGTCAGTTCGACGGCGCGATGCTCGGCCGGTGCTGGTGCGGGCGGACCTACTCCAGCTCCGACCCGAGGGACATGTGGGCATGGCTGGACGACCACGCGCACGCGGGACTCCCGAGCGACAGTGGTGCGCCGGGAGGTCCTCATGACAGCTGAGGGACGGTTCGACCTGCCGGGGACCTACGTCTTCGACGGGCAGGCCAGTCGGCGTGGCTACCGCATGAACAAGATGTTCATGACCCTGCGCGATCCCCACAGCCGGACCCGTTTCCAGTCCGACGAACCCGCCTACTGCGACGAGTTCGGCCTGTCCCCGGAGCAGAAGCGGGCGGTCCTCGACCGCGACTGGCAGGCGATGCTCGACCTGGGCGGCAACATCTTCTACGTGTTCAAGTTGGCGATGGTCGACCAGAAGTCCATGCAGTACCTCGGTGGGGTCTTCACCGGGATGACCGAGGAGGAGTTCGTGGCAGTCATGCGCGCAGGCGGTCGCATCGATGGCTGAGGTGATCTGGGGTCTGGCGACCTCGCACGTCCCGTCGATCGGGGCCGCGATGGACCGTGAGAAGACCGAGGACCCGCAGTGGAAGCCGCTGTTCGACGGCTATCAGCCGGCCCGTGAGTGGATGGCCCGGCACCGTCCCGACGTGGCGATCGTGGTCTACAACGACCACGCCAACGGCGTCGACCTCGACGTCGTCCCGACGTTCGGCATCGGCACCGCCGAGCGGTACCGGGTCGCGGACGAGGGCTTCGGCCGGCGTCCGGTGCCCGACGTCGTGGGTCATCCGGAGCTGTCGCTGCACCTGCTCGAGTCGCTCATGGACGACGGCTTCGACCTGACCGTCTTCCAGGAGCTCGACGTCGACCACGGTCTCACCGTGCCGCTGTCGGTCTACTGCCCCGACCCGGGGGAGGCCTGGCCGTGCCCCGTCGTCCCGCTGATGGTCAACGTCATACAGTACCCGCAGCCCACGGCCGCGCGCTGCCTCGCGCTGGGGCGGTCGATCGGCCGGGCCCTGGCGACCTTCGACCCGGACACCACGGTGGCGATCTTCGGTACCGGCGGGATGTCCCACCAGCTCGCCGGCGCCCGGGCGGGCTTCATCAACCCCGACTTCGACGCCATGTTCCTCGAGGTGATCGAGACCGACCCGGAGAAGCTGGCCGCGCTGTCCCGTGAGGACTACATCCGGGAGGCCGGCTCGGAGGGCATCGAGCTGATCATGTGGCTCATCATGCGCGGCGCGATGAACGAGCAGGTCCGACGGGTGCACTCCACCTATTTCGTCCCGGCGTCGAACACGGCGGCGGCGCTGGCACTGTTCGACAACCGGATGCCCGGACGAGTCTCACGAGGCCGGGCGGGCTGACCCCACAGCCCACGCCTCACCCCGGGCCCGGCGAACTCCGTCGAGCAGCCGGCTGCGGCCGGCGGCCGCTCGCTCCCCAGACTGCACCCGTCCGGGGCCCGCACCCTGTGCAGGCTGGGGCGCGACGCCGACGCGCCGCTGGACCACCCCGTGGGGCCGAGCTCAGGTGGTCACGACCTCTGTTGGGTTCCCCACCCACATCGGCGTTCCCCACCCACATCAGCATCGTCAGACCGTGTTGAGCAGGTGGAAGTTGCGGCGGAAGTAGACCGCAGGGAGGTCCTCGCCGAGGTGGGTACTGTCCACTCGGCCCAGCAGGATGGTGTGATCCCCGCCGGGGTGCTTGGCGTACGCCGAGCAGTGCAGCGTGACGCACGACCGGGGCAGCACCGGCAGCCCGCGCTCGTCGGCGACGAATCCGGCGTCGGCGAACTTGTCCGTGCCGCGGGTGGCGAACCGCAGGGCCAGGTCGGCGTGTTCGGGGTGGATGACGTGGACGATCCAGCGCTGCGCGGTCAGGAACACCGGGTGGCACTCCGCGGTCTCGGCCAGGCACACCAGCACCAGCGGTGGGTCCATCGACGCCGAGCAGAACGAGGTGGCAGTGAACCCCCACCAGCGCCCTTCGGCGTCAGTGGTGGTGACGATCGTGACCCCACTGGGGAACGACGCCATCGCCTCGCGGAACAACCGGGCTTGGTCCGGGGCCGACTCCGCGGGCTGTGCGCTCACGAGACCTCCTCGACCGTGGTGACCGGCGCCGTCGGGGGCCCGTCCGCGGGGAGGCCACCGCCGAGCTGGTGATCCATCCGGGTGCGTGTGGTGGTCAGGTAGCTGATGTCGTCCGGGTCGGGCGCGATGCCGCGGCCCTCGCGCCCGGCCCCGATCAGACCGCCCTCGTTCTCCCGATCCTCGTCGACGACCAGCACCATCCGCCCCCGACGCAACTCCGCCAGGGCGGCCTCCACCTCGTCCCGGGCCGCGTCGTCGAGGCAGTTCGCTCCTGGCACGAAGAACTCCTTCCGCTGTACTGCGTCACGTGGGGTGGACGATGTGGCGGCCTCTCGGAGCAGGGTCCTGCGACGCTCCGGACGAGATGAGCGCGATCGCCGGGCCGCCCGCCTTCCGCGCGCCGAACCGGGGCTGACCCGCGAGGTCGGAGCCCGCTCAGCCCTGCGTCGCCGGAACGCGCGCCTCGAGCCAGCGCAGGATCGGCTGGAGCGCCTCGGCGGAGTTGCGCTCGAACATCATCGCGTGACCGTTGCCCTCGACGCCGTGGTCGGGGAGGTGGAGGCGCTCCGCGGGGACGCCGGCCTGCCGCAGGAACGCGAGAGTGCCCTCGTTGAAGTGCTCGAACAGCGAGGCGCCCGCGCTGACGACAACGATCGGCACGCCGGCGAGGTTGGGCAGCCGGCGGACGGGCTCCGCCTGCACGGTCGTCGGCGGCAGTCCCTCCAGCACCGCCGGCGTCCGCACGAGACGGAAGTCGTCCGGGGAGGACACCGGCGGGTCGTAGGTGAGCGGCGCTCCGGCGACCCCGTAGACCAGCGCCGGCCCCATCGCCGGGGAGAACGCCGGCCCGACGGGCTCCACCGCGACCAACGCCCGCACCGCCTCCGGCCGGGCGTCGGCGAGCAGCCACCCCGCCGGGCCGCCCATCGAGTGCGTCATCACGACCGCGGGCCCGATGATGTCCAGCAGGCGGCCCAGCCGCTCCGCGTCGAGCACCTGGGCGGCCCCGAGGTCTGCTGACATCGGGCCGGTCGCCGACAGCACCTGGTCCAGGACCGGGTCCCCGATCTCCCGCCTGCCCGGCCAGTGCGGCCGTTCCTCGTCGCCGACGAACAGGTTCTGCGCGGTCTCGTACGTGAACGGGGCGCCCATCGGGCCGAGCACGTCCGGATGGTGTGGTGACCGCCCGTGCCCGACCCGGTCGACGACGTACACGGCATAGCCTGCCGCCACGAGCAGGTCCGTCCAGCCCGGCCGGCCGTCCGGCGTGCCCATCCAGTCGGTGCCCTGTCCGCCGCCGCCGTGGACCAGCACGATCGGGTAGGGCCGGGTGACCTCGACGGGCGCCTCCCACTGCACGAACATCGGTCCGCTGGGCACCGTGCCCTCGGGCGTCCCCACCCGCTCGCCGGGGATCCAGAACATGCCCCGGCGGGATGTGACCGGCTCGCGGTCGGCCAGGTGGGGCGGGGTGGTGGACGTCATGGCGAACCTCGACTCAGTAGGGGCTCTTGCGCAGGCCGAAATGGATCTGCGCGAGCTTCATCGCTGTCCAGGCGTACTGGGACGAGGCGTGACCACGGGCCATGGCCACGTCCCGGTAGTAGCGCTGCATCGGGTGTCCGGCCATGGCGGCGGACGAGCCGGCGGAGCGGAAGAGGATCCCGACGGCGTCGCTGGCCATCTCCGCGGCGCGCTGGGACATGCCGTACAGCCGGGCGTCCTTCTTCATGGTGAACGGGACACCCCGCTCGACCGCGTCCGTGCAGTGCTCCATGTACATGTCGGCGACCCGCAGAACGATGGCCTCCGCGGCGTCGGTCATGGTCATGGCCATGCCGAGGTCGGCCTGGTGCAGCGGGTCCTCGCTGCGCGGCATGAACGGCGGGAACGGTGTCGTCCGGGTCGTGATGATCCGCTCGTACTCGTCCAGCGCAGCCCTGGCCGCGCCCACCAGCGGGCTGGCCAGCGCCATGTGGAAGAACCCGGCGACGGGACCGAGGTACAGGGGGTTGCCGTGCAACTCGGTGCCGGGCGAGTGGTCGTAGTCGTGGTTCATCCAGTCGAACCGGGAGGTGCGGTGCTCGGGGACGAGGACGTCGTCGACGACCACGGTGTTCGACCCGCTTCCGCGCAGGCCGAGGACCCGGTCACCGCCCCAGTCGTCGAGCACCCGCACCTGCTCCCGGGGGATGATGGCGGCGATCATCTCCGGCGCGCCGTTCTCGTCGGCGCTGCCCTCGACGATCGCGTTGATCGTCGAGTGCGTCGAGTAGGGCACCCCGGATTGGTAGGGAGAGGTCCCGGTCACCCGGAAGCCGCCGTCGACGCGGACGGCCCTGCTCGCGCCGGCGACGCTGTGCGAGGAGCGGAAGTACCCGCCCGGTTGGTCGAACACCTCGTCCTGCGCCTCGGCCGACCAGTGCGAGGCCGTGGTGAGGTTGTGGTTGTGGCCGAGGCTGTAGCACCACCCGGTGGACGGGTCGCCCCGGGAGATCTCGATGACCACGCGGGCGTAGGTGGTCAGGTCGTACTCGAGGCCGCCGTACCGCTTCGGGGTCAGGATCCGGTACAGGTCGGCCGCGACCAGGGCCTCGTGGACGTTCCGGCCGTAGTGGCCCACCTCCTCGGCGTCGTCCTGTTGCGCGCGCAGTACGGGTCGCAGCGCCGCCGCCCGCTCGACCAGAACCTGTGCCGTCGGTCGGCTGCCGGCCTCTTCTACGTCCTGTACCGATGATTGAGTCACGGTCACGCTGATTTCTCCTCCGGTCCTTCGGTGCTCACCTGATCTCCGGACAACGCGACACTGGGGCGGGGTATCGCCTGCCCGCGAGCCGCTTCCTGCAGCCCTCCGCCGGTTCCTGCACTCGATTCCTCGGGCCGGAAGTGGGGCATGACCTCGGTCGCGAAGATCTCGGTGTTGCGGCGGGTCATCTCGGCCGGCATGTCGCCGATGGCGAGCATCGTCATCATCTGCCCGAAGCCGAGCTCGTCACGCAGTTCACCGATGCGGTTGCGGACGGACTCGGGCCCGCCGACGATGACGTACCCCAGCTCGACCAGCTCGGAGAAGCTCAGTTCGGGGTAGGGCTTCATGCCCGCCTTGAGCAGACCGCGCATCGCCGGGGCCGACATGTACCCGGGCGGGAAGACGATCTCGCTGCCCTGCCGGAGTCCCTTGTGGAACAGCCACTCCACGTGCTGCTTGGCCTCGCGCATCGCGGAACGGTCCGACTCTCCGATGAAGACCGGGGTCGCGAGCGCGATGTTGTCGGGGTCGGGTTCGTAGCCCAGGTCGGCGGCCGCCTTCCGATAGCCGTCGAACCACGTCTTGACGACCTTGGTGGGGGCGTACACCGACACGTACATGTAGTGGTTCTCGGCCACCCACCGCATGGTCTCCGGGCTCCCGGCGCCGGGCACCGCGATCGGCGGGTGCGGGGACTGCAGCGGCCTGGGCCACACGTTCACGTAGCGGTACTCGTAGTGCTCGCCGATCCACTGGAAGGGGCCGTCGGTCGTCCAGGCCTTCTTGATCAGGTCGTGCGCCTCGTTGAACCGGGACCGGGAGTCGGCGGGGCTGACACCGTGGGCGTAGTGCTCCCAGCCGATGCCACGGACGAATCCGGAGACCAGGCGGCCCCTCGTCAGGTGGTCGAGCATGGCGATCTCCTCGGCGACCCGCAGCGGGTTGCCCCGGATCGGGATGGCGTTGCCGAGCACCATGATCGTCGAGCGGGAGGTGCGCCGGGCCAGGGCCGCGGCCATCACGTTCGGCGAGGGCATCATCCCGTAGCCGGACTGGTGGTGCTCGTTCACGACGATGCCGTCGAAGCCCAGCTCGTCGGCGTACTCGAGTTCGTCGAGGTAGCGGTGGTACAGGTCGACGCCCTTGGCCGGGTCGAAGTTCCCGTTGGAGAACGTCAGCGACATCGACGGGTACTTCTCCACGTCGTCGAAGTCCTCGGGCAGGTAGGGGTAGGGCATGAGGTGGAAGAAGTTGAACTTCATGGTCAGCTCTCCAGGAAGTCGGTCACGGCGGCGGTGACGGCGTCCGGGCGCTCGCCGTAGAGGGCGTGCCCGCAGTCGTCGACGACGACGAGCTCGGCGTTCGGGATGGCGGCGGCGTAGCGCTCGCAGTGGGCCCGCGGGATGATCCGGTCGTGCTCCGCGGCCACGACCCGGGTGGGCGCCGAGATGCGGCGGAGCCGGCCTTCCAGCTTCGGGTTGCTCAGGTACGGCTTCCAGGCGAATCGGGCCAGCGCGCCGAGATCCCGGTAGGACCGCAGGATGTCCTCGACGCCGGGCTCGACCGCGAGCGCGCTCTGGACGAGCCCCGGATCGTGGAACAGCGCCCCGACCAGCTGCGGGGGTGTCATGATGAACAGGTCGGCGACCGGGTGCTCGGGGATGCGCAGGCCGGCCGGGCCGAGCAGGACCAGCTTGCGCACTCGTTCCGGCGAGTGCACGGCGAGCTCGGCGGCGATCCAGCCGCCGAACGACGCGCCGACGAGGTCGACCTGGTCGAGCCCCAGCCGGTCCAGGACGTCGAGGTAGTGGTAGACGAGATCATCGATCCCCCGTACCTCGGGGAGGTCGTCCGACGATCCGAAGCCCGGGTGGTCCGGGGCGATGAGGTCGTACTGCTCGCTGATGCGCTGGTGGTGCGGGCCCCACTCGCCGGCCCCGCCGGCGGCGTGCAGGAACAGCACGGGGCGGCCGGATCCTGCGCGGAAGTAGCTGATGGAGCCGCTCCCGATCTCCAGACGCCGTGCCGCGACGGCGGCCGGCTCTTCGAGGGTGCTGGTCACAAGTCCTCCTGTTCGACCGGTGAGCCGCAGGGCGCCGCGGTCGGACCGGCCCGGAGCCGGGCGGACCGAGGCGGGACGACGCGGCTCGGATCGGGCTCGCGGTCACACCACACCGTCGGCTCGACGTGAGCGGGACGACGGATGTGAGGTGCGCAACCCCTGGTGCGGCAGACGTTAAGGCGCGAACTCGCGATCCCGCGAGCCGCTTCCTGCAGCCCTCGGCCGGTTCCTGCATCGACATCGCGGTGAACGTGCGCTTGACTTCGAGGTGAACGCCGAGAAATCTGACGGCATACGGACAAATGTCCGCCGCATGGAGGCGAGCATGGGCAGATTTCCGGAGCCGGGGACGTCGACGGAGCTCCCTGACGGCATCGGCGCACGCCCCGGTCGTGGCACGGGGTTCTCCACCCGGGATCCGCACGAGGCGAAGAACCGTATCGAGAAGTTGCTGAACTGCGGGCACAGGATGGTGGTGCTCGATCGTGCCAGCCCGTTCCGGGCGCGGGTGAGCCACGCGTCGATGGACGGCTTCGGGCTGATGTCGTCGACGTACGGGCCGCCGGTCGAGATCGTCTGCGCCCCGCCGATCCCGTGGGTGACGGTGAGCTTCATCGCCGGTGGCACGGCGGCCTTCGCGCAGCCCGGCGCCGACACCACGTTGGTCGGTTCCTCGCGCGCGGCGGTGCTGGCCTACGACCGGGGCGTGGCGATGCGGTGGCCGGCCGGGGTCGAGCAGCTCATGGTGACGATCGCGAAGTCCCGCATCGAGAGGTTCCTCCGGCGGTTGCTGAACGAGCCGTTGCGCGAACCGGTGCGGTTCGAGACCGCGCTCGACCTCGACGGCGCCGGGCGCGGTGTCGTCGCGGCGGTGTCGACCCTGCGCCGCGCGGTGGCCGCGTGCGGTCCGGGCGGGCCGTCGCCCGTGCTGGCCGCGGAGGTCGAGCACAGCGTGGTGTCGGCCCTGCTGTTCGGGCAGCGCCACAACTACACCGATGCGGTCTTCGCCCCGCCCGCTCTCCCGTCGTCGCGGGTCGTCGGCCGGGTTGTCGAGCTCATCGAGTCGTCGACGGATACCGCCTTCACGGTCGCGGATCTGGCCGAGTTCGCCGGGGTGAGCGAGCGTTCGCTGCATGCCGCGTTCCGTCGCCAGCTCGGCGCGTCGCCGATGGCGTACGTGCGGCGCCTGCGTCTGGAGCGGGTGCAGGAGGAGCTGATGCGGCTCGAACCGAACGGGACGCACACCGTCACCGAGATCGCTCTCCGTCACGGGTTCGCCCACGGTGGCCGGTTCGCGGCGGCGTACCGGGCGCGCTTCGGCGAGTCACCGTCGGACACGCTCCGCCGTTAGCGCTCGGGGTCCGCGGTGAGCAGGCCCCGCACCGCGGTGTCGAGGGCCTGTGCCGGCTCGGCGGGGAGCTCGGTGCAGCGCCAGGCGATGATGCTGTCCGGCCGGACCAGCAGCGCACCGCTGCCGTCGACCTCCCGGAGCGCCTCCCATCGCCCGTCGACCGGGCGGATCGGATGGTCGGCCCCGACGGCGACGACGTCGACGAGGGCGGCCAGCGGGTGGCGCACCCGGGCGACCGCGTCCCGCCATCGCGGGGCGTGCTCGTCGACGACGAGCAGCAAGCGGCCCGGAGCCGGCAGGTCCAGTGTGGACCTGCGCCGGTCCGGTGTGGTCAGCCAGGTGTGCGGGAGGTGATGGCCGGGAGCGGTCGTGGGGTGGTGGACGAGGGTGTCGGCCGGAAGGGGCCCACGCCCGTTCGCCGCTTCCGGGGCGGGCGCGCCGGCCGGGTAGCGGAAGCCGTTCTCGGCCCCGTGGGCGTGGAACTCCTTGTCCAGCACCGTGACCGCCCGGTTCAGCGCGGCCCGCTTCCGGTCACCTGCCGGCCCGTCGGACCACAGCTCGGCGAGTGCCGCCCAGCCCTGCTCGGGAGGCGTCGCAGGACCCAGGCCGAGCGCGGTGTCGACGACGCCGCCGTGGTTGCGGAAGTTGGCCAGCGAGTTCTCGGCGACGGCGAGGGCGACCGGACGGCGTTCGACCTCGAAGCTGTGCAGCAGCGGCTCGAGCTCGGGGGAGCGCACCGCTGCGGCCAGCTTCCAGGCGAGGTTGTGCACGTCCTGGATACCGGTGTTGAGGCCGAGCGCGCCCCACGGCGGGATGCTGTGCGCGGCGTCGCCGACGAGGAAACAGCGGTCCTGACGGAACCTTTCGGCCACGACCGACCGGATGTACCAGTGGCTGATCGAGTGCAGGTCGATCTGCAGATCGGGCAGCCCGAGCGAGCGGTGGATCCGGGCGACCATGCCCCGCTCGTCGAACCGCTCCGGGTCGTCCGGGCCGAAGGCGCAGGCGAACACCCACTCCTTCGACACGCCGCGGGCGTCCCACGGGCCGAGGTGGTAGAGGTAGCCGCTGCCGATGGAACCGCCGAAGTCGGGGTTGACGAACCAGTTGATCAGGCAGCCGTCGTCGGGGAGGTAGGGGCTCAGGTCGGCGGTGAAGTGCGCGCTGACCATGTCGAGCAGGTCGGTCGGCCCGGCCATCGCGACGCCCAGCTGGTCGGCCACCGTCCGGCCGCCGTCGGCGCCGATGAGGTAGTCGGCGCGCACCTTCCGCCGGCCGGCGACGGTGACGTCGACGTGATCAGCGCGTGAGGAGACCGCGGTGACCGGGCTGTCGAAGCAGATCTCGGCCAGCGGGGACGTCTCGGCGTGACGACGCAGGATGGGTTCCAGCCGGATCTGCGGGAGCATCGTGTAGCGGCACGGGCTGACCCGGGCGTACTCCTCTGCGTAGCGGCCGCCACCCCACGCGTCCCGCACCGCGATCCGCCTGCCGTGCAGTTCGGTGGGGCCGGCGAAGGAGGTGTACCAGGCGGTGCGCTCGTAGGTCCGCGGCGGTGCGGCGGCCTGCCGCACGTCGTCCTCGATGCCGAGACTGCGGAAGACCTCGATGGTCCGCTGGTTGAGCCCGATGGCCTTGGGATGGATCGACGTGCCGGGATGCCGCTCGAACAGCGCGTGCCGCACTCCGAGCCGGCTGAGCATGATCGACGCGGTCAGGCCGACCGGCCCGCCGCCGACGATGACGACTCCGAACTCCTCGATGTCGGTCACGACGATCTCCGTTGGTCGCGGCCGGCACGTCGCCGGCGGGCGGTCAGGCAGGCACGGTTGACGCGGCGCGGGCCTGCGCGGTGAGTACCTCGGTCAGGGTGTCCGGTGCGGAGAAGAACGGTGAGTGGTCGCAGTCGAGCTCGATCGACTCGTCGGCCTGCGCGGCGCACGCCCGCTGCGCGTCGACCCGGACCGTGCGGTCGCCGGTGCAGACCACGTACGCGGTGGGCAGCCGGGTCCAGGCCGGGGCGGTGATCGGCTCCTGCGGCACCCGGCTCCACATCGGTCGCCACCGCGTCGCGGCGAGCGTGGTGAGGTTGCGCGGCGACCCGCTGTAGAGCACGTCGGTGGCGGCCGGGGTGAGGGTGACCGCGCCGTCGTCGCGGACGGTCCAGGCCGCCCGGAACTCCGGGTGTCCCCACCGTGGGGTGAGCGCGGCGGGGGACTCCCCGGGGGCCGGCATCCGGGCGGCCACGAACACCAGCCGGCTCGCCCCGTGACCGCCCGCGGCCACCGGGAGCCCGCCGTAGCTGTGCGCGACGAGGACGACCGGATCGGCTCCGATCGCCCGCACCGCCTCGCGCACGGCGTCGGTGTCGTCGGCGAACGAGGTCAACGGCAGGTCCAGGGCCGTCGCCCGGATCCCGGCCCGGTCGAGCCGTTCCAGGACCGGGGCCCAGCACCAGCCGTCGTGGTTGGCGCCGTGGACCAGTAGTACGTGCCCGCTCAACGCCAGGTGTTGTTGCTGGTGTGGTCGCCCTCCAGCCAGGCCTTCAGCTCGGCGCGGGCGGACGTGCGGCGTTGGGCGTCGGAGTCCTCGACCCCGGGGGCGTCGGCGGTGAACTCGAGCAGCAGGCCGTTGGGGTCGGAGGTGTAGAGCGAGCGGCAGTAGCCGTGTTCGAGGACGTAGGTCTCCTCGGGCTTCCAGCCGGCGTCGGTGAGGCGTGTGGCGATGGCGTTCTGTACCTGGTCGGTGACCTTGAGGGCGATGTGCTGGAACGGGGAGAAGGGCATCTGTGGGCCGAACTGTTGTTGGTCGCCCGCGTCGGCGAACTGGAAGAAGGCCAGTGCGCTGCCGTCGCCGAGGCCGTAGAAGGTGTGGCAGTAGGTGCGGACGGCGCCGAAGAGTTCGTCGGCTTCCTTCCAGGTGGCGATCAGGGGCAGGCCGACGAGGTCCTCGTAGAAGGCGCGGGTGGCCTCCTGGTCGTGGGTGACGTAGGCGTTGTGGTGCAGCCGCGACGGCAACGTCGAGACGGCCGGGGTGCTGGTCATGACATGACTCCTCGTGCAGGGCGGGCCCGGCGACAGCCGGGCAGACGTGATGCAGCGCGCGCTGAACAGTGAGCGGTGCGATTCAGCTGCCGTGGGTGCCGGCGCTGTGGTAGTCGGTGTAGGTGTAGGGGTTGTCGAGGATCGTGGTCTCGGGGACGTCGGGGTTCATGCCCTTCTCCCACGCCTCCTCGCCCAGGGTCGAGCGCAGGTGCTCGACGGTCTGCTCGACCGTCCGCCGCGCGGCCGCGAGGTCGACGCCGAGGAGGCGGTGGTCGTGCTTGACCACGCGGCCGTTGACCAGCACGGTGTGCACGTCGCCGCGCTGGGCCTGGAAGGCCACGTGCCCGTAGGGGTTGAGCAGCGGGAACATCACCGGCGAGTGGTCGTTCTTGATCAGCACGAGGTCGGCCTTCTTGCCCACCTCGACGCTGCCGAGGTCGAGGTCGCGGCCCAGGGCGCGGGCCCCGCCGCGGGTCGCCCACCCGACGACCTGCTCGGCGCGCAGCGCGGCGTGCGTGACCGTCTCGCCCTTGGCGTGGGCCTCGAGGTGCTCGCGGGAGCGGTCGGCGCCCAGCGTGGTGCGCATGGCGGAGAACAGGTCCCCGCTCCACCAGACGCTGGTGTCCATCGACAGCGACACCGGGATGCCGTGCGCCCGCAGCGCCCAGGTGGGCGGGTAGCCCTGGCCGGCGCTCTGCTCGCTCTCGGTGGACACCGACACCGATCCGCCGGTGGCGGCGATGCGGTGGTAGGAGTCCGCGGACAGCGTGGCGGCGTGCACGTAGACGGTCTCGGGGGCCATGAAGCCGTGGTCGTGCATGAGCCGGATGCCGTCGTCGTTCGTGGCGCCCCACACCCCGGCGTGCGTGGTGACCGCGACGCCCAGGCCCCGGGCCACCTCGAAGGCGGGCTTCTCCGGGAACGTCGGGTCGCCGGTGACGTCGAAGGCGAGCTGGAAGCCCAGCATGTCGTCGCCGGTGATCCGCCTGCCGACGAAGTCGCGGAACTCCGGGGCGGTGGTCCACGCGGCGGGGGCCTGCGCGATGTTGCCGTAGGCCAGCACGAACCGGCCGGGCACGGCCTGCAGCGCGTCGACGGCCGCATCGGCGTGCTGGGTGGTCTGGAGTCCGTGGGACCAGTCCACCGTGGTGGTGACACCGGCGTCGATCGCCTCGATCGCGGCGAGCAGGTTGCCCGCGTAGATGTCCTCGGGGCGGAAGTGCCGGCCCGACTCCAGGTAGTACCAGACGAAGTACTGGGTCAGGGTCCAGTCGGCGCCGTAGCCGCGCATCGCGGTCTGCCACATGTGCCGGTGGGTGTCGATCATGCCCGGCATCACGACGCCGTCGCTCGCGTCGATCTCGACGGTGCCCTCGGGCACGGCCAGGGCCGGGCCGATCGCGGCGATCCGGTCGTCGACGACCAGGACGTCACCGCGGGGCAGCACCTGCTCGGCGCCGTCCATCGTGAGCACGGTGCCGCCGCGCAGCACCACCGGACGGCCGGCGGCGAACTCCTTCGGATCGCTCATCGCTCTCGCTCCTTCCGGCGACGTCGCTAGGGACGGACGTTCGTCCGTAGTACGGTCAGTGGGAGGTCGGATCACTGTCGCCGACCCGGCGTCCCGCTGTCAATCCGCTTCCTGCGCCGCGGCGGCTGCGGATTCCGGCCCGTGACGTCCGCTGAGCGGACAGCAGGTGGCTACTCTGCGGGAACGCGCTGTCGAGCTGAGGAGTCGCGTCATGCCACGCGAGGGGACCGGACCGGATTTCATTGAGGCGCTGGCCCGTGGCCTGGAGGTCATCGCCGCCTTCGGACCCGGCCGGCCGGCGATGTCGCTGACCGAGGTGGCCACGGCGACCGGGCTGGCCAGGCCGACGGCCCGGCGCATCCTGCTCACCCTGGAGGAGTTGGGGTACGTGCGCTCGGGGGAGCGCGGGTTCGCGCTGACCCCGCGGGTGCTGGAGCTGGGTGTGGCCTACGTGCGGTCGATGGGGCTGTGGGACGTGGCCCGCCCGCACATGGAACGCCTGGTGGCCCGGACGAACGAGTCGTGCTCGATCGCTCAGCTCGACGGCTCGGACATCGTCTACGTCGCCCGGGTCGCGGTACCGAAGATCGTGTCCTTGGCGGTGCAGATCGGCACCCGGTTCCCAGCGCTGCAGACGTCGCTGGGCAAGGTGCAGCTGGCGGCGTTGCCTGCCGACGAGCTGGACCGGGTGCTGGCCGAGCCGAGCCGGTCGGGACTGGTGCCGCGCTGGCAGCCCGACCTCGCCGAGCGGGACGCCGAGCTGCGCGAGGTGCGGGCCCGGGGCTGGGCGCTGACCGACGAGCAGCTCACCCGCGGCATCCGGTCGGTCGCCGCGCCGCTGCGCGACGGCTCGGGCCGGGTGATCGCGGGCATCAACGTCAACACCCACGCCGCGGAGACGCCGGTCGAGCGGCTGCTCGAGCACCACCTGCCGCAGCTGCTGCAGACCGCGGGGGACATCAGCGCGGACTTCGCGCGCCTGGAGACGGTGCCGCACGTGGCGGTGAGCGCACCGTAGCCGCCGGGAGGGTCTCGACGCGCCCTTCCGCCGCGATCGATCCGGCTTTCGGACTGATGTACGTCAGGCGGTCAACGGTGTCTCGAACGGCGGACAGCGCAGCTGGGAACGAGCCCGGTTCGGGCGGACCGCCGCGGAGCCCGGCCCCTTTCCGCGACGGCGACGAGCCTACCGCCGCCCTCGGGGATCGGCGTCTGCGCGGAACAGGAGACGGTGCATGGCGTCCTCGACCAGGCCGCGATGGCCATTCGCCACGGTCGTGGACCGCCAGGCGATGACACCGTCGGGCCGCACGATGACCGCGCCGTCGGGGCCGATGCCGAACGCCGCGGTGAACCGGTCGTCGCTGTCGATCAGTTCGCCGTCGCCGCCCACCTGGTGGGCGTCGAGCGGGAGCCGCCCGGAGCCTGCCACCTGCCGGGCGGCGTCACACCACTGCTGGCCGCTCGCGCCGGTGAGCAGGACGAATCGGCGTTCGAACAGGTCGTGGACCGACATCGGCCGGCCGTGTCGTTCCAGCGGGACGTGTGGTGCACGGGTGCCGGGGCGCCCCGTGGGAGTGCGCGGATCGTCCAGCGGGGGCGGCTGTTGCGCTGCCGACTGCTCGGCGAGGATCGCGGCCGACCGGTAGACGGGGCCCAGTTCGATGGCGGCGTCGTCGAGCGGGGCCGCGAGGTCGTCGGTGGCCAGCGAGGGGTCGACCCGGCCGACGTAGCGGGTGTAGGCCTGCTCGACGATCATCTGGCCGACCGGGCGACGTTCGGTGTCGTAGGTGTCCAACAGCTCGGGTCCCGCTGTGCCGCCCAGAACCGCGGCGAGCTTCCAGGCGAGGTTGTGGGCGTCGCCGACGCCGGTGTTGCCCCCGAATCCGCCGGTCGGCGGCATCAGGTGCGCCGCGTCGCCGGCGAGCAGGATCCGCCGGTCCCGGAACCGGGCGGCCCACGCCGCCGTGGCTTGCCACGCCTGCACGTCGGCGATGTCGATCGGCTCGTCCGGGCCGCAGCCGAGCGCCTTCCGGACGAGCTCCGCGCAGTGCTCGACGCTCATGTCCGGCCCGACGCGGCTGTCGCGGCTGCCGTCCGGGTTCTTCGTGGAGAACACCGCGAGGAAACCGGAGTCCGCGGTGATCGAGAACCGGAAGAAGCCGAGCAGGTCGGGCTGGTTGACGTAGACGACGCTCAGATTGCGGTCGCCGATCATCTGCCGCAGGTCGGACTTGAAGTAGATGGTGACGCAGTCGGCGAAGCTGCCGCGGCCGAGCATGTCGATGCCCAGTTGCTCGCGGATGCCGCTGTGCGCGCCATCGGCCGCGACGAGGTAGTCCGCGTGCACGGTGTGTTCCGGTCCGCCGTCGCGCGGACGGAGGACGGCCGTCACGCTGTCGTCGTGCTGTTCGACGCCGACGAGCTCGGTGGAGTAGCGCAGGTCGGCGCCGAGTTCCTGTGCCCGGACGCGCAGCAGCGGTTCGAGGCCGACCTGGGTGACGAACAGTCGGGAGGTCGGGCTCAGTCCCTCGACCCCGTCGTTGAACGAGCGGTAGAAGAACTTGAGCTCCTCGCCGGTGAGGCTCTCCACCGAGGTGATCGCGCCGTTCTGGACGAACTCCTGCGCCGCGGCGGTCTCCACGGCGTCCTGCAGGCCGACGCTGCGGTAGATCTCCATCGTGCGCTGATGGAACGAGGCGGCGCGGGGGTGGATCGCAGTGCCGCTGTGTCGTTCGACGAGCAGGCTGGGCACGCCGTGGTGGGCGAGCAGGAGTGAGGTCGACAACCCGACGAGACTGCCGCCGACGATGAGAACCGGGACGTGCTGATCGGGCATCGGGTGCTCGCCTTCTCTGGGCGGTGGTGCGACGAGTGGGGGGATTCGGGATGTCGGGCATCCGATCGGTGGGCACGAGCCGGGCCCGACGAGGGGTCTGGACCGAGGGTTCTCGAGCGCCGCGGCGCGCGGTCCGCCCCGACCGGTGGCATCGCCGGGCGGGTCTCGGCGGCACCCATCGCCTCCACTCCTCGGACCGACATGTGACGGACATCCGTCCGCTTCACGGCCACGTCGCTCGTGAGCGGTACTTTCGGTGGTGCCGTGGGCCGTGTCAAGCATCCGTTGCTCCCCGGATGGTCGCTGGGAGCGGAGCGTGCTGTCCGCGCCACGGAGCCGGACCGGACGTCATCGAGGCGCCGGGTGTGGGCGCGGGGCCGGCGCCGGCCGACGAGCATTACACCCGCGGCACCCGCCCGGTCGCGGCACCGCTGCGCGCCGGGTCGGACCGGATGGGATCGTGCCACGGGTGGCGGTGGACACCGCCGGCTGAGCGTTCGGCGCCCTTGACGTCGCTCCGGCAGATGGCAGAATGACCGACGCGGACAGTCGTCCGCTATGCGGCCAAGGAGGCGACGTCGGAATGTCAGAGAGCGCAGGGCCACGAACTCGGGCGGGGGGAGGGCCGCTGTCGGGGCTTCTCGTCGCGGACTTCTCCCGGGTGCTGGCGGGTCCCTACGCGACGATGCTGCTGGCCGACCTGGGCGCCGAGGTGATCAAGGTCGAGGGTCCGCAGGGCGACGAGACGCGCACCTGGACACCCCCGACGCGCGGCGAGGTGTCCACCTACTACCTGGGCGTCAACCGCGGCAAGCGTTCGATCGCGCTGGACCTGCGCGAGTCCGCGGACGCCGAGGTGGCCCGCGAGCTCGCCCACCGGGCCGGCGTGCTGATCGAGAACTTCAAGCCGGGCGGCCTGGCCAAGTACGGGCTGGACTACGACAGCGTGCGCGCCCGCAACGCGAGTGTCGTCTACGCCTCGATCAGCGGTTTCGGTTCGGGTGCGGGTGCGCATGTGCCGGGCTATGACCTGATGGTGCAGGCGATCTCGGGGCTGATGAGCCTGACCGGGGACCCGGACGGGCCGCCGTACCGGGCCGGCATCTCGGTGTTCGACGTGATGGCCGGCAACCACGCCGTGATCGGCATCCTGGCCGCGCTGCGGCACCGCGACGCGACAGGCCAGGGGCAGCACGTCGAGGTGAACCTGCTGTCCTCTGCGCTGACCGGCCTGGTCAACCACAGCTCGGCCTACGTCGCAGGCGGGGTGGTGCCCAACCGGATGGGCAACGCGCACCCGAGCGTATTCCCCTACGAGCCGCTGCCCACCGCGGACAACGACCTGATCGTCGCCGCGGCCAACGACGGTCAGTTCCGCAGGCTGTGCGAGGTCCTCGGCATCCCCGCCGTCGCCGACGACCCGCGCTTCGCCCGCAATGCCGACCGCACCGCCAACCGGGAGGAGCTGCGCCCGATCCTTGTCGGGCGGCTCGCCACCCGTGGGGCGACCGACTGGTTCGAGGCCCTCGTCGCGGTCGGGGTGCCCTGCGGGCCGATCAACACCATCGACGGCGGGTTCGCCATGGCCGAGCGCTTCGAGCTCGACCCGATCGTCGAGGTGGGTGAGGGCGAGCGCGCCGTCCCGACCGCCCGGCACCCGATCCGCTTCTCGGCCACCCCGGCCGCCTACCGGCTGCCGCCGCCGGAGCTCGACGAGCACGGCGTGGAGCTGCGCAAGTGGCTCACCACCCCGCAGGAGGACGACCGTGGCTGAACAGATCGACCGGCCCCAGATCGATCGGCCCGAGTACCCGACCGCGCTGGGCGCGTCGTCGCTGAAGGCGATCACCCTGCTCGGCCAGGATCTCGCCGAGGACGTCATGGGCACCGTCGGGTTCGGGGAGCTCGCGTTCTGGCTGGCCACCCAGCGGCGGCCCGCGCCCGGAGAGGTGCGGGTGTTCGAGGCGGTGCTCGCCGCGCTCGCCGATCACGGCTTCACCCCGACCGCGATCGTCACCCGGCTGACCTATCTGTCCGCACCGGACTCGATCCAGGGGGCGTTGGCCGCCGGGCTGCTCGGCGGTGGCTCGCGGTTCCTCGGAGTCACCGAGGATACCGGGAAGTTCCTGAACGACGTGCTCTCCTCGGTCGACGGCGAGCTGCCGGATGACGAGGCGGGCTGGGACGCCCTCGCACTGGCGACGGTGACAGCGCAGCGGGAGGCGAAGAGGTTCGTCCCCGGGCTCGGCCACCACGTGCACAAGGAAGGCGACCCGCGCACCCCCCGGCTGATGCAGATCGCGCGCGAGGAGGACCTGTTCGGGTCGCACCTGTCGCTGTTCGCCGCGATCGGCCGGGTGCACCCGCAGGTGCTGGGCAAGACGTTGCCGCTCAACGGTGCCGGGGTCTGCGGGGCCGCGCTGGCCGACCTGGGTCTGCCGTTGGAGCTGCTGCGCGGGTTCGCGCTGCTGGCTCGCACCGCCGGGTTGATCGGACAGCTCGCCGAGGAGCTGCGCCGACCGGTGGGCAACGAGATCTTTCTGTCGGTGGACCTGAACAACCGGTCCGTCGCTCCGGGGCCGTACACCGATGGAGGTCAGCGTGGCTGAGCTTGTCGCGGTGATCGCGTCTACCCACCACCCCTTCTACTACCGCGCCAGCACGTCGACCGGTGAGGACCGCCCGCCCTTCGCCGACGAGTGGGTGCGCAAGGTGGAGGCGTTCCGGGAGACGCTGACGCGGGCCCGCCCGGACGTCCTGGTGATGGTCGGCTCCGACCACTTCCACCAGCTGTGGCTGGACAACATGCCGCAGTTCCTGGTGGGCAAGGCCCCGTTCTACGACGCGAACTTCTACAACGAGGAGCGCGAGTTCGGGCTGCCGAGGATGTTGCTCAGGGGCCAGGAGGACCTCTCGGCGTACGTGCTACGCGAGGGTCTGGACGCCGGGTTCGACCTGGCGTTCTCCAACGAGCTGCGGATCGACCACTCGATCACCTGCCCGATCATCACGTTGCGCCCGCAGAACGATCTGCCGATCGTGCCGATCTACACCAACATCTTCGCTCCGCCGCTGCCGCAGCCCAAGCGGTTCGTCCAGTTGGGACGGACGATCCGGCAGCTGATCGAGTCCTGGCCGGCGGACCAGCGGGTCGCGGTGATCGGTACCGGGCACCTGTCGCTGGAGCTGGGCGGGCCGCGGCAGTTCGGACCGCACGGCCCGGACCCCCAGTTCGACCAGAAGGCCGTGGGCTGGATCGCCGGCGGCGACATCGAGGAGTGCCTGGCCGAGGTGAGCCTGGACAGCCTGCACCTGCCGGGGAACGCCACCCACGGGTTCATGGACTTCATGCTGATGATGGGCGTGGCCGGGGAGGGGCAGAAGGCCGACTACGTCGACACCTACGACCTGTTCCACACGATGGAGGCCTACTTCACCTGGTACCCGAACGGTGGTGTCCTCCGATGAGCAGGTACCTGCTGAACAAGTTCCTCTACACCGTCGACCGCGACCCCGGCCTCGTCGAACGCTATCGCGACGACCCGGAGGGCACCGTGGCGTGGTGGGAAGCCGAACAGGCGGGCCGCATCCTCAACTGCCACGACGGTGAGTCGAGTACCTGGTTGGCGTTCGACGACACCGAGCGCGCCGCGCTCGCCGGGCACGACTACCCGAAGCTGTTCGAGCTCGGCGCGCACCCGTTCCTCACGCTGACACTGTTCATCGCCATGTTCGAACGCGACCACGAGCCGATGGGCTTCCAGACCGAGTACGCGCAGCGACTGGCTCACGTGGCGATGCCCTACCCGGACATCGCCACGTGACCATGCGCGCCGCCGTCATCGAGGTCCCCGGCCGGCCACCGCTGGTGGTCGACCGGGGACCACCCGCGCCCGGGACCGGCGAGGTGCTGGTCGAGGTCGCCGCCGCCCCGATCACGCCGTTGGACGTGTTGTGCGCGACCGGGACGTCCTACTTCGGTGTCCCGCAGACGCCGTACGTCCCCGGGGTACAGGGCGTCGGCACCGTGGACGGCAGGCTGGTGTGGTTTCCCACCACGGCCGGGATGCGGCCCGGGGACGGCAGCATGGCCGCCGTCGCCGCGGTCCCGCGAGACGATGTTGTCGAGCTGCCCGCCGGCGCCGACCCGGTGCTCGTCGCGGCGCTCGGGCTTTCCGCGGTCGCTGCGCACATGGCCCTGACCTGGCGCGGCGGGCTGACGGCGGGGGAGCAGGTGCTCGTGCTGGGCGCCGGCGGTGTGGTCGGGCAGGCCGCCGTCCAGCTCGCCCGCACCGCCGGCGCCCGCCGTGTGATCGCCGGCGCGCGGTCGGCCGCCGCCCGGAACCGGGCGAAGCAGGCCGGCGCCGACGCCGTCGTCGCCCTCGACACCGACGACGTCGCGGAACTGGCCGCCCGGTTCGAGACGGTGTCCGACGGCCCTGTGGACCTGGTGCTCGACCCACTGTTCGGTGTGCCGGCCGCCGCCGCGGCCCGCACCTTGCGCCCCGGCGGACGACTGGTCAACCTCGGCGGCTCCGCCGCCGAGACCTGCCCGATCGACTCCTCCACGCTGCGCAGCCGGTCGCTGCGGCTGCTCGGCTACACCAACAACGAGCTGACACCCGAGCAGCGCAGCGCGGCCCTGACCACCGTCGCCGAGCAGGCCGTCCGCGGCGTGCTCGGCGTCGCCCGTGAGATCGTGCCGCTCACCGGCGTCGCCGCGGCCTGGCAGCGCCAGGTCTGCGGGGCCGCCGCCGGACGGATCGTGCTGACCCCCTGACCGCCCATCACCGAGGAGTCCTCGTGCCATCATCGCCGCTGCTGTCGACGTCCCTGGTCGGCAGCTACGCCCAGCCCGACTGGCTGATCGACCGCCCCAAGCTCGCCGGCCGGTTCCCGCCCCGGGTGCGGGCCAAGGAGCTGTGGCGCGTCGACCCCGAGTACCTCGCCCAGGCCCAGGACGACGCCACCCTGCTCGCGATCCGGGCCCAGGAGGACGCGGGGCTGGACATCATCACCGACGGGGAGATCCGTCGGGAGAGCTACTCCAACCATTTCGCCACCGCGCTCGAGGGCATAGACGTCGACAACCCCGGTACCGCGCTGGACCGCAGCGGCCATCCGAACCCGGTCCCGCGGATCACCGGCCCGATCCGGCGTCCGCATCCGGTCGAGGTCGAGGATCTGCGGTTCCTGCGCGAGCACACCAACCGCACGATCAAGATGACCGTGCCGGGGCCCTTCACGATGTCTCAGCAGGCGCAGAACGACCACTACCCCGACGCGGAGGCCGCGGCGATGGCCTACGCGACGGCGATCAACGCCGAGATCCGCGACCTGTTCGCCGCCGGGGCGGACATCGTGCAGATCGACGAGCCGTACATGCAGGCCCGCCCCGACGCCGCCCGCGCCTACGGACTGGCCGCTCTCGGCGCCGCGCTCGACGGCGTCACCGGGACCACCGCGGTGCACATCTGCTTCGGCTACGCCGCGATCATCCACGAGCGCCCCGAGGGCTACTCGTTCCTGCCCGAGCTGGCCGGCTGCCCCGTCGAGCAGATCTCCATCGAGACCGCCCAGTCCGGACTGGACCTCGGAGTGCTATCAGACCTCACCGACAAGACGATCATCCTCGGGGTCATCGACCTGTCCACCCCGGACGTCGAGACTCCCGAAGTGGTGGCCGAGCGGACCCGTCGGGCGTTCGACCGGATCCCACCGGAGCAGGTCGTCATCGCCACCGACTGCGGGATGAAGTACCTGCCCCGGGCCAGCGCCGAGGGCAAGATGCGCGCCATGGCGGGCGCGGCCCGCCTGTTGCGGGCGGAACTCGGCACGCCGGCCCGCCGCGGGTAGACGCCCCGTTCTCACAGATCACGGCCTATCGGACGGCGGCCACGTGGCCACGTCGATCATCGGGAACGGGCGCGTTCCCCCGGAAGTGAGGGCGCTTCCGCACCACGGCCGATGCGAGGCACCGTACTCCGGGCACCCACCGGATCCGCGGTCGTCTCGCCACTGCGATCTCGTTCCATCCGGGGCATCCCATCTCCGCGCCATGGAACGCCACGGCGCATGAGGGCACAGGCGCGTCTCGGGCTCAGGCTGAAATCGAGTCCTACCGAGGCGCACGAGGCAGGCGGATCGGGAGGCCGGCGACGTTTCCCCCGGGGTCGGGCCGGGTGCCGTCCGGGCCCATGAACCCTCCGGTCCGAACCCCGCAGCGTCGAGTCGGGCCAGCACGGCGTCGACGATCCCGAGTGCCGCCGTCAGCTGCGGTTCGTTGACCTCACGTGGGTCCATGAACCGGCCCGGGTACCAGGATCCACCTGGGGCCGCCGGGGCGATCCAAGCGACCTCGGGCTGTCCGACCCGGGCAGGTGTTCAAGCGCGAGACCGGGGTGACGCCGGCCGAGTTCCGGCGGGAGTCGGTGAAGGGGTTCCCTCCGTACCCGATACAGGGTGCTGGTACACGGTGGGATCTCCACGGACAACTGGAGAGCGCCCGATGAACGAGCATGCCCTACTGCACTCCACTGTCTCCGCAATCCTTGACGAGCACATCGCCTCCGCCCGCGACGAGGCTGCCCGCGATGGCTGGAGCTCTCGGCTCTGGCAGCTACTTGAGGAAGCCGGTTTCACTCTTCTCTCGGTACCCGAGGCTGCTGGCGGTACAGGTGGCGGCCTGCGGGATCTGGCCGTGGTCGCGCAAGCCTGCGGCTACCTTGCCGCCCCGGTTCCGCTGACCGAGAACGTGTTGGCCGGGTGGGCGCTGGCTGCTGCGGGCCTGGCGGTGCCACGCGGGCCCCTCACGTTCGTCTCGACCCCATCGGCAGCCTCTGCCCCGCCTGCCTCCAACGGTGCCCAGAGCCACCGCGTGACCGGCCAGCTCGATACCGTTCCTTGGGCGCGAGCCGCCCGCAGCGTCGTATTGATCACTGCGGTTCCCGGTACGCCGGAGCGGACAGCACTAGCAGTGATCGACCCGAACGACTGTGTGGTGTTGCCTGACGCCAATCTCGCCGACGAGCCCCGCGACACACTGCTACTGCCACCCAGCGGAGTGGAGCTCACGCCCCTACCTGCCGACGGGCTGATCCCTTCGTCGGCGCGCCTACGAGGCGCACTCGCCCGAACGCTGCTCATGACGGGCGCCCTGCGCCGGGTCCTGGACCTGACGGTGCGCTACGCCGGTGAGCGTGAGCAGTTTGGCCGACCGATCGGTCAGTTCCAGGCGGTGCAGCAGCAACTCGCTGCCCTAGCGGGCGCTGTGGAGCAGGCACAAGCCATCACCGACCTCGCCGTCGAGGCACTCGAACAGGGTGAGCGGGCGAACGAAGCGATCATGGCTGCTAAGACGTGCGCTGGACAGGCCGCTGCGGTAGCGATCGCGGTCGGTCACCAGGTGCACGGTGCGATCGGCTTCACCACTGAGCACGAGCTGCACCTCCACACCCGCAGGCTTATGGCCTGGCGTGATGAGGACGGTTCCGATTCCGACTGGTCTGCGCAGCTGGGCGTCTGGGCCGGCGGGGCCGGCCCAGACGGGTTGTGGGAGCTGCTGACCAGCCACCCACCGGTCGGGGTGGCCCGATGAGCATGAGCCGCTCCGCCGCTCCCGGCCCTCTGACCGGAGTGCAGGTACTCGACCTCAGTCCGTTCCTGCCCGGCCCGTTCTGCACCCAGATGCTGGCCGACCTCGGTGCCAGTGTGATCAAGGTGGAGTCGCCGCGCGGCGATCCTGCCCGCACACTGCCCGGTGATCTTCATGACGTAGCCAACCGCGGCAAGCGTAGCGTTGTACTCGATCTGAAAGCGCCCGATGGCCAGGCGCTTGGTCGGCAACTCGCTGGCGAGTCCGACGTGCTGGTCGAGGGATTCCGCCCTGGTGTCGCCGATCGGCTGGGCATGTCCTACTCGGCGGTGCAGGCGGTCAACCCAGGGATCGTCTACTGCTCGGTATCGGGATTCGGGCAGACCGGTCCATTGCGCGACAGCCCAGGCCACGACATCACCTACCTCGCAGCCAGCGGTGTGTTGCCCCTGCCGGGGGAGTGGGGAGCGCGCGAACCACGGCGGCCCGGGGTGCCGTTGAGCGACCTTGCGGCTTCCTCATATGCGGCCGTGGCGATCCTCGCGGCGCTGTATCGGCGGAAAGAAACGGGTGAGGGAGTCCACCTGGACCTTGCCATCACTGACGCAGCTCTCGCCTTCGCCACCGTGCGCGCGGACTGCTGCCTCGCCGCTTCCGTGCTCGACGAGCACCTACATCCGACCAACGAGCTGTTCAAGACCGCCGACGGTGCCACGATCGCGCTCGGCGCGATCGAAGAGCACTTTTGGCAGCGACTGGCCGCCTTGCTCGCGCCGGAGTTCCCCACAATCGCCGAGCCCCGATTCGCCACGGCCACGGATCGCCGCACACACGGTGACGAACTCTCCGCGCTGTTACGCAAGGCGATCCGCACGCGATCCGCCCCGCAGTGGCTGGCCGCATTCGAAGAAGCAGACGTGCCGGCGCACCGTGTTCTGTCGGTGCCCGAGGCGGCGCGCTCCCCGCACGCACAAGCACGCGGCATCGTCGCGGAGAACCCCTTGGGCCACCACGTCACGTTCCCGGTGCTCTACAACGGTGCGCCGCTCGGGCGCTCCAGCGGTCCGGCGCCGGCACTGGGCGCAGACACCGAGCACGTGCTGGCCGGCGACCAGGTGCAGCGGGATCCCGTTCCCGTCGCCGGCCACCGAGCGTTTGGTGCCCTGTTTGCCCCGGTCAACCGGGCTGCGCCCGGATACCTCACCGCCGCACGGGGACTTGGTGATCGACCCGTCCACGGACAGGTCATCGAGGTCGAGTCCGATCATCTGGTCGTAGCCGGCCAGGGCCTGGCGCAGCGTTTCTCGACCGACGCCGGCCCGGGCCCAGTCGTCAAGGCGGCGGCGGATGGTGCGGTCCGAGCAGCCCGGTGAGGCGAGGCGTTCGTAGCCGCTGCCGTGCACCAGCGCGGCGAGCACGTGTTCGAACACGACCCGGTCCGGGATCCGGCGACGATGACAGCCCCACGGATGGGTCGGGGAGAACTCGGGCCGTCGTTCGGACCCGATCAGGTCAGCGAACTCGACCCACAGCGGCTCGATCAGGGATGCTGGCAACAGAGGCACGGACCCTCCAGGCGATCACAGGACTTCAGCAATCCCATGATCACTTCTGGGTCCGTGCCTCTACCTGCAACGACACGCGGCGACCTCATTTGCCGGACGCTCTAAGAGCGTGTTTGAGAAGATCAACTTGTTTGGGTGAAGGTGCGTCGCTGCTGTCGGGTGGCAGGTCCGCCGCGGGCGAGGCGGCGGGTCATGGTGTTGATCGCGGCCCAACGGATCATCGCCTCGGAGGTCGCCCGGTGACGTTCGTAGTCGCGAGCCAAGCGACGGTGGGCGGTCAACCAGGCCAGGCTGCGTTCGACCGCCCAGCGTCGTGGGATGACGACGAAACCGCGCTGACCGGCGGGTTTGCGCACGATCTCGATCGTGGTGCCCACGATGGTCTGCGCCCAGTCGACCAGGCGTCCGGCGAACCCGGCGTCGGCGAACACGAATCGCACCGTGGTGGCCAAGTAGGCGCCGAGCAGGGCGGTCTTGGCGCCGTCGCGGTCCTGACGCCCGGCAGAGCAGACCATCACCGTGAGCAGCAGCCCGAGGGTGTCGGTGACGATGAATCGTTTGCGACCGTTGACCTTCTTCCCGGCGTCGTAGCCGCGGGAGTCGCGGCCGACGGTATCGGCGCCACGCACGCTCTGGGAGTCGATGATCCCCGCGCTCGGCTCAGGGTCACGCCCCTCGGCTGCTCGGAGCTGTCTACGCACGATCGGGAGGATCTTCTCGGTGACCCGCTGCTGCTCCCACCGGTTGAAGTACCAGTACACGGTCTGCCACGGCGGGAAATCAGCTGGTAGGGCGCGCCAGGAGCAGCCAGCGCGTACCACGTAGAGGATCGCGTCGACCACGTCCCGGCGCGGGTGCTTCTCCGGCCGCCCGCCCGACCCAGGCGCGGGCAGCAGGGTCTCGATCAGCGCCCACTGCTCATCGCTGGTGTCCGAGGGATACCGCTTCCTCCGTCGAGCCACCCATCCACCGTGGACTCAATCCACCCTCGCGTCCCGCAGACACGCCGACGCTTCTCAAACACGCTCTAAGGGAGTCAACCGCACTATCCGTCAACTCATGCGGGACGCGCTGATCCCTCAGCGCTGGGAAGACCCTAAGCGCGGGGAGTTCGTCGAGACGATCGATCTCACCGCTCGGGCGAAGCTGCACGAGTACGAGCGCGGGATGGCCGGTCGAAAGGTCCTGACGTGGTCCACCGGCCGCCACGATCTCCGGAAGGCCGCTGGGTTGGACGCTGAGCGCTCTGACGAGGAGATCGCCGAGGATGACGACCTGGACGGCGAGGACGTCGCTGTCCTGCCTCGGGAGACCTGGGCCGCCATCGAGCGCGTTGCTACTGAGCTGCTGACCGTGACGGAGCAGCAGGGCCCGGCCGGGGCCCGTGAGTGGCTGGACGCCCGTGGGCTGGAGTGGTGGCTACCCACACGGCTCACACGGCAGTCGAGGCGCGAGCAGGCCCCGGGGCATGGCTGACACGACGTCAGCCGTGCCGATGCTAGGAACGCACTATGCGCTATGATCACGGCTGTCCGAGGGTGTTTCCCCTGGTCAGCGGCTGATGATCTACGTAGAGTCTCGTAATGCGTAGGTCGGGAGTTCGACTCTCCCAGGCGGCTCCATTGCTACAGGTGAAAGACCTGTCGACGCTCATGGGCGATGGGCTCGTGGCCGCTGCGTGCGTAGCTCACCGAGACCCTGTCCTGCAGGAACTGGCGTGACGCTGGCCAGGAACGGGAGCGCGGCACCCGCTCGCGCACTTGAAGTTTCTAGCCTGCGTAATCTACAACGATCAGTCGTAGGTGCCGATCCGTGGGGGTTTCGGCTGCTGCGGTGCGTGGGCTGAAGGCACTCGTCTGTCGGTGCTGTGTGTCACCCTCGGCGCAGAGGGATCCAAGGAGGTCTGGATGACGGTGGTGGCCGATGCCCGCTGGCGTCCCTCACGAGGTGGGAGGCCGAATTCCCGACCTACGCATCCGCGAGCATCCACGACTTGAGCACCCCGGTCTGCTCGCCGGTGGACTTGCCAGACCCGTTCACCCCGCGAAGCAGCAGACGGCCACCGGCGAAGTGCAGCGTCTCGTCCTCGTACTGGTAGACGCTCAGGATCCCGGCGCGGAAACGCTGTTTCGGCTCCTGAAGAGATCCGTCGATGTCGTGGCGGTCGAGCCTGCCCGTAGCCTCGGTGAGGTGACGAACGGTGACGTCGACCTGGCTGCTCTGATCGAGGAGGCGACCGTCGACGCCTATCGCGCGTGGGCCGCCGGGGGCTCGGCGTGAGCGAGTACCAGTACTACGAGTTCCTCGCCGTGGACCGGCCGCTCGATGCGCGTCAGCAGGCCGCGGTCCGCGCGCTGTCGACGCGCGCGCAGATCAGTGCGACGAGCTTCACCAATGAGTATCACTGGGGCGACTTCAGCGGTGACCCGTGCCGGCTGATGGAGCGCTACTACGACGCTCATCTCTACTTCGCCAACTGGGGCAGCCGGACGTTGATGGTCCGGTTGCCTCTCGCAGTCCTCGACATCGAGTCGGTCGCGCCGTACCTGGTCGATCCGCTCGTCGTCGCGTGGACCACCGCCGAGCACCTGGTCCTGAGCTTGCACAGCGATGACGAGGCTGCGGACTTCTTCGGCGAGGACGACCTGTACACGCTGGCAGGACTCGTCGGGGTGCGGGCCGAGCTCGCGGCCGGTGACCTGCGCCCGCTGCATCTCGCTTGGCTGGCGGCCCAGGGCACGTGGGACCGCGACGAGGGCGCGTTCGACGAGGACCACGAGGACGATCGTGAGCCACCTGTGCCGCCCGGCCTGTCGGAGCTCACCGCCTCGCAGCACGCGCTCGCGGACTTCCTCCGTCTCGACCCGGACTTGCTCGATATCGCTGCCGAAACGAGTGCGCCGTCGGCGGACACCCAGATCGGGAACGCCGAACTGGACGCGCGAGTTGCGCAGCTCCCGGCGGGGGAGAAAGACCGGCTGCTCCTGCTCGTCGCACGAGGCGAGGGCCTTGTCGCCCAGGCGGAGCTGCGCCGCCGGCTCCGACCCGGGTCGGGGGACACGCGCGCCGAGCATCCGGGCCGGACGGTCGCTGAGCTGCTGGATGCCGCGCACGTCCTCCGCCAGGAGAACCACCATCGTGCCGAGGCTGTGCGTGTCGCGCGGGAGGCCCAGGCGGCTCGGGAGCGCGCCGAACGGGAGGCGGTCCGGGAACGGGAGCGCGCGGCGGCCAGGGAGCGGCGCCTTGCTGGTCTCACCGCGGATGTGGAGGTCGGCTGGTCTCGCGTCGAGGCGATGATCGCCACCCGTAAGCCGGCCGAGTACGACGCCGCGGTCACCCTGCTCGAAGACCTGAAGGTCGTCGCCGAACGCACGGACCAGGCGAGTGAGTTCGAGGCTCGGTTCTCTGCGGTGCGCGCTCGCCACCAGCGCAAGTCCAACCTCATGGAGCGCATCGACCAGGCCGGACTCGAATCGGCGTAGGCCGCGCGCCTGCTCCGGCCTGGCTTTCGCTCGGCCCGGGCGCAGGCCGGTGCTCATTTCAGGTCGGACATGTCGAGCACGAAGCGGTAGCGGACGTCGTTGCGCCGGAGCCGGTCGAGGGCTTCGTCCACGCGCGCCGAGGGGAGGAGCTCGATGTCGGCGGTGACGCCGTGCTCGGCGCAGAACTCCAGCAGAGCGACGGTCGCAGCCCGGCCGCCGCTGCCTGCAGAGCTGAGCTTCTTGCGGCCGATGAGCAGGTCGAGGGTCTGCACGGTGATCGGCCCGAGGTGCCCGACCTGACTCAGTGTCCCGTCCATGGCGACCAGCCGCAGGTAGGGGCCGGGGTCGTGCGGGACGGAGACGGTGTCGATGATGACGTCGAACCGGTCCCGCGCGTCGGCCATCTGCTCCGGGTCCGTGGAAACGATGAGGTCGTGGGCGCCGAGCCGACGGGCGTCGTCGGCCTTGTCCGCTGATCGGCTGATGACCGAGGTTTCGGCGCCGAGCGCTACGGAGAGCTTGACCGCGAGATGGCCCAGCCCGCCCAGCCCGGCCACGGCGACCCGGGAGTGCGGTCCCACGCCGAGGGCGTGCAGCGGTTCCCAGACGGTGATCCCGGCGCAGAGCAGAGGGGCCGCGGCGGCGGGGTCGAGGTTGGCGGGGAGGAGATAGGCGAACCGGTCGCGGACCACGTACTCCCGGGAGTAGGCCCCCGCGGTGATCGACCCGTCGTGACGGTCGGTGCCGCCGTAGGTCAGGGTCGGGAACTCTCGGCAGAAGTTCTCCTGGCCGGCCCGGCACATGACGCAGGTGTCGCACGAGTCGACGATGTTGCCGACCGCGACCTGGTCACCGACGCGGAACCGGGTCACGTCCCGCCCCACACTCGTGACCACACCGGTGAACTCGTGGCCCGGCACGAGCACGGTGCCTCCGTCGCCGGAACGGTCCTGCACGGCCTGCAGGTCGGTATGGCAGACCCCGCAGTAGTCCACCCGGACGGCGACGTCGTCAGGGCGCAGGTCGCGCCGCTCGAGGTGCACCCGCCGAAGCCCCGCGGCGGCACCGGCCGCGCCCCAACCCACCGTGGCCCGCATAGTGCCTCCTTAAACAGACTGTTCGGTCTATTAGAGACTAGCGGACTCGCGTCGACCAGCAAACCGACCGTTCTGTTGGTTAGTCTGTGGGACATGGTCGACCAGTCCCTCACCGCCCGTGGTGCCGCGACCCGCGACCGCATCGTCGAGGTGGCGACCCGGGAGTTCGCTGAGCACGGGATCGCCGGAGCCCGCATCGAGCGGATCGTGGACGCGGCACGCACCAACAAGGCGCAGCTCTACGCCTACTTCGGCAGCAAGGAGGGGCTGTTCGACGCCATCTTCTCCGGCTCGCTGGAGCGGATCGTGAACGTCGTCCCGATCGACGCCACCGACCTCGCGGACTGGGCCGTGCGCCTCTACGACGAGTACCTGCGCCGCCCGGACCTCATCCGGCTGGCCACGTGGGCACGCCTGGAGCGCCGCCCGGCCGGCCACCTCGTCGAGGATGCCGACCGCCTCGACGACCACAAGCTGAACGCCATCGCCGAAGCGCAGGCGGCCGGTACCGTGCGGCCGGGCGACCCGTTCGACGTGATGGCCATGGTCATCGCGATGTCCATGGCCTGGTCACCGGTCAGCAACGTCTACGCCGCGACCGCCGAGGAGCCCCCGGAACTGCACGGCCGGCGCCGTGACCTGCTCCGCGAGAGCGTGCGGAGCGCAGTGATGACCAGGTGACCGCCTGACGGGGACGTCCGTCGGTGGAACGACGTCGAATTCAGGAACATCAGCCACGACCAGTCGCTGAGGATCGCGACGTCACCGGTGCTCTAGTGCCCCGTCAAGCAACGTTCGGCACGGAACTCGTCGGCCCAGGCGCCCGCCGGCGGCGTTGCCGACCGAGCCGAGTACCTCCGTACTGGGCCCGGCCGGCGCGTGATCGCGAACGTGGGCGGGGGCCGGTTCGTCGGCGACCGGCTGAAGGAACATGGGTGAGGTCCTCGTCCGGATCGCCGACCCGGTATGAGCAGCGGGCTCGGGGCGGGCACCCCGGACGGCGGGCTCGAGATCGCGTTCTCGGCCGAGCTGCCGGTGGGTCACCCCACGCGGGTTCCGGTTCGCGGCCCGCCAGCGCGGTCGCCCGGACCTGGACAACCACCGTGGGATCCGCCCGTCCGGGGCCGGGGCGAGATTGGTCGGGGTGCCCCGGATGCGGCCACGGGCCGGGCTCGTCGGTGCACTCGACCGGATGCAGCTGCGCGTTCTGAAGCGAGTGTTCGACGGGGCGATGGGCGCGTTGCCCGGGGCCGTGTACTGCGCAGGGAATCAGTCGAGCAGGCCCACCGCGTAGGCGATCGCCGTCAGCACAATGAAGATCACCAGAGCGAGCAGCATGGTGAGCCAGAGCCTGCGGAGCGTTCCCGGCACCGTCGTCAACTCCTCCTGTGTGAACCGCGTTGCCTACGCCACGGACGTCGGGCCTGCGCTGACCATCTGGTAGATCAGGAACACCGAGAAGGCGACGTAGAACGCGGCGACGAAGATCATCACCGGCAACCGCCAGCCCGAGAGTTTGGCGAACGGTGGCAGGAGCCTCCGGTTGATCATGATGAGCAGCACGGAGTAGAAGGCCATCACGAAACCGCCGCCGGCCGACGAGATGACCAGGAGGACGACGGGCTCGATGCCGGCCCAGATGATCCCGGAGCCCGTCACGATCAGGATCCAGACGACCGTGATGTAGATCTTGCTCTCGCTCCAGAACGTGCTGTCCCTCAGGAACGTGACCTTCAGGGAGTCCCCGGCGAGCCGGCTGACGTAGTCGACCACGCCGATGTTCGTGGAGAACAGCATGAGAAAGCCGGCCACGTAGAAGGCCGTCGCGAACCACGGGGCGATCAGCTCGCCCAATGCCTGCCCCTCGACCTGGAGAAACGTCAGTTCGGAGTCCAGGCCGGGCCTCACGCCGACGGTCGAGAACACCAGTACGGACAGGGCGACCAGCAGCAGCGCGCCGATGAACCAGAACGTGATGAGCTGTTCCTGGTTCGCGATGCGCCACCACTGTCGCCAGCGACGCTCGTTCTCCTCGGTCGGGCGGACCATGTAACCCAGTGACGGTGCTGCCGCTTCCTGCCCAGTGATCGGGGAGACGATGTTGGGGATCCGCGCCCCCATTCCCATTCCCTTGTCCCGGATGTAGTTGCTCTGCACCAGGTTGTTGGCCCCGCCGGCGCCCGCGAAGACGATGGCGCCGAACAGCGATGCCGCGCCGATCTGGCCGACGATGTCGGGGAGGTTCGCCACCCCCTGCGGGATCTCGGTGACGGTGGCGGCCCAGGCGCTCCCCTCTGTGGCCACCACGATCGCCACCACGACGAAGGCCAGGACCAGCGCGACCATCAGACCCTCGATCTTCTCGAGCGTCTGGTAGACGACGGGCGACATCGTGATCGCCAGGCCGATCGATATGAGGAAGATCGTCGCAACGATGGGGACGGCCGACTCGCCGAGATCGAAGATGAAGGTGAACACGGTGGCCCCGCTGGACGCCCAGCCCGGCCAGATGTTCGGCAGGATGGCGCCCAGGACGAAGATGACGCCCCACGGCAGCCACAGGCGGGAGAACCCGGTCACCGCGGTCTCGCCCGTGACCAACGTGTAGCGCTCGATCTCCATGTTCAGGAAGTACTGCATCGTGACGCCGACGACGGCGAGCCAGATGATCCCCAGGCCGACCTGCGTGGTGACGTAGGGCCAGAGAACCAGTTCCCCCGAACCGAGTGCGGTGGCCGTGAGGATGACGCTCGCCCCGAGGTAGCGGCGCAGGCCCTGTGGTTCCGGGAGATCGGCGTACGGCACCGCCGGGAGATAACGGCTGGGGAGCTCGGTCGCCGTCGCGGTACTTTCCGACTCGCCGTGTTCAGCCATCACGTACTCCCGGCGTCGTTGCTCGGTGTCGTCGCTCGGCAAAGGTGCGAAGGAGTCTACAGCCGATCCGCCGAACGTGAGCGGCATCACTCATTGTTCTCTGGCCGAGATGCTCGGCGGCAACCTGCTCACCGTGGACGGCGACGGGCACACCATCGCCGCCGCCGGCGCGAACTCCTGTGTCAACCAGGCTGTCGCGACTACCTGACGAACCTGGTGGGCACAGTGGGAGTCGTCAGCCGGTGAGGATGCGCCACGAGTGTGCGGGCACTTGGAGCGGATCGTCCGCGAGGTCGGCCGACTCGACGACCTCGCCGGCGAGCTCGTCCGGGAAGCGTTGCGGCTCGTCGTCGACCGAGAGCAGCAGGACGAGGCCGGCGCCGCCGTCGCGGGGGACCGAGCGCAGCGCGAGCGTGGTGTTCGTGACGTGCTCGACGGTCGTGCGTGCGTGGACCAGCCACGGGTGCCGCCTGCGCAGGCCGATCAGCCGCTCGTGCACCTCACGGGTGGGGGCGCCGAAGGAGGCCAGGTCGGCGGGGGTGTCGGGGAACGGCGGCCGGACGGCGTCGTCGCCGTGTTCGCGTTCCTCCTTCACCCCGGTGAACGCCTGCTCGTCGCCCGCGTAGATCGACGGGACCCCGCCCACGGTCATCAGGACGGCGACGGCGTGGCCGAGATGGGCCGGGTCGGTGAGCCTGCTGGCGATCCGGGTGACGTCGTGGTTGCCCACGAAGGTGAGTGGCGCGAACGCCTCGAGCAGCTCGTCGTGGCGCCCGAGGTTCCAGGCCAGCTCGTGCAGGTTGGCGTCGTTGAGGGCGCTCCAGATCGACTTCCACAGCTCGTACTGGGTGACGGAGTCCAGTCCGGACTCGGCGACGAACTCCGCGTAGTCGCCGTGGATGACCTCGCCGACGAACCAGGCGCCGGGATGGCGTTCCCGCACCCGGGGCAGCACGGCGGCCCAGAAGGACGGCGGCACCTGGTAGGCGGCATCGAGGCGCCAGCCGTCCACACCGCGGTCGAGCCAGTGGTTCATCACCGCCACGACGTGGTCGCGTACCGCAGGCGCGTCGTGGCGCAGCGAGACGAGCAGGTCGTGCCCTTCGAACACCTCGGGATGCCCGTCGTGCCAGCGGAACCACTGCCCGGCCGGCGAGTCCGGGCCCTGCGCCTCGGCCTCCCGGAACCGGGGGAAGTCGCGCCCGACGTGGTTGAACACGCCGTCGAGCAGCAGCCGCACGCCGCGGGTGCGGCACGCCTGCACCAGCCGGCCGAACGCGGCGTCGTCGCCCAGGCGGGGATCGATGCGCAGGTAATCGACGGTGTCGTAGCCGTGGCTTCCGGAGGCGAACACGGGGCCCAGCGCGAGCCCGTTGCAGCCGAGCTCGACGAGGTAGTCCAGCCATGGCTCGAGCCGGTCCAGGCGGGGGATCGGCGTGGCGCCGGCGGGGAGCGCCTGCTGTTCGGCGCCGACGAACCCGAGCGGGTAGACGTGCCACCAGACGGCGTGGTCGGTCCAACGATCCATGGGGCCATCCTTCCGGACGTGGAGCTCACCGGCAGCGTGTCCGACCGGGCGTGACACGGCCGGCCGCGGGTAGTCGGGCCGGACCCGACGACCGAGAAGGAACGATGGGGCAGGAGGCGGTCCGCGCGCCGGCCGATCCGCTGCGCACCGACGCCGACCTGGACACCCTCGTCGAGCGCGTCGGCAACGCGCGCCTGGTGCTGATCGGCGAGGCCTCGCACGGAACCCACGAGTTCTACGCCTGGCGGGACCGGTTGACCCGGCGGCTGGTCGCCGAACACGGATTCGGGTTCGTCGCTGTGGAGGGTGACTGGCCGGACTGCCGCCGCGTGCACCGCTACGCGACCGGTGATCCGGACATGCCCGCGGACCCCGAGGCGGTGCTGCGCGGCTACGGGCGCTGGCCGACCTGGATGTGGGCCAACACCGCGGTGCGCGACGCCGTGCGCTGGCTGCGCGAGCACAACGCCGGCCTGTCGGCCGCCGAACAGGTGGGGTTCCACGGGCTCGACGTGTACAGCCTGTACCGGTCGATGGACGCCGTGCTGGAGTGGCTCGCCGAGCACGAGCCGGAGCTGGCCGACGCCGCGCGGGCCGCCTACGCCTGTTTCGAACCGTTCGGGTCCGATCCGTTCGAGTACGCCCGGGCGACCCGATGGGTGCCGGAGAACTGCGAGGCGCCCGTCGTCGACGTGCTGACCGCGCTGTGCGAGCAGCACGCGCACGAATCCGGCGACGTGGGCGAGGGGCGGTTCGCCGCCGAGCAGAACGCCGCCGTGGTGGCCGGGGCCGAGCGCTACTACCGCACCGCGGTCCGGGGTGGCGCCGCGTCCTGGAACGTGCGCGACGAGCACATGGCCGACACCCTCGACCGGCTGCTCGAGCACGCGGGCCCGGGCGCCAAGGGCGTGGTGTGGGCGCACAACACCCACATCGGTGACGCCGCGGCCACCGACATGGCCGCGCACGGCATGACCAACCTGGGCCGGCTGGCCCGCGAGCGCCACGGCGACGACGGCGTCGTGCTGGTGGGGCAGGCCGGGCACCGTGGCGAGGTGATGGCCGGCGACCACTGGGGTGCGCCCGCGCGCCGGATGACCGTGCCCGCCGGCCGTGCGGACAGCGCGGAGGACCTGCTGCACGACGCGCTCGGTGACCAGGCGTCGGTGCTGACGTTCCCGCCGGCGTCCGAGCAGCCCCGCTGGCTGCGGGACTCGCTGGACCACCGTGCGATCGGCGTCGTGTACCACCCGGAGCGGGAACGCCGGGGCAACTACGTGCCCTCGACGCTCGGTGACCGCTACGACGCGCTGCTCTGGTTCGGCGCCACCACGGCCCTGCAGCCGTTGCGCCCCGAGCCGGGTGACGATCCGGAGCCGGAGACCTCACCGTCCGGTGTGTGACCGGATCCGGGCCGGTGATCACCGGTCGTGGAGTGGAGCGTACGTGCGCCGTACGCCGCACTCCATAACCGTCGATCACCGGCCGGTGATCAGCGCTGGTGCGCCCGGGCGCCCGACGGCGACCATGACCACATGGCACGGGTGGCGACAGGGGAGTCGGTGATCGCCCGGGTCGTGCGCGTGCTGGACGCGTTCGGCCCCGACGAGCGGGTGCTGCGGGTCTCCGAGATCGCGGCGCGGTCCGGGCTGCACGTGGCGACGGCCTCCCGCCTGGTCGCCGAGCTCGTCGCGCACGGCCTGCTCGCCCGCGACGACCACGGCGGCGTCCGGGTCGGCCTGCGGATGTGGGAGCTGAGCTCGCGCGCGTCGCCGACGGCGTTCCTGCGGGACGCCGCGATGCCGGTGCTGGAGGAGGTGCACGCCGCGGTCGGCCAGCACGTCCAACTCGGCGTGCTCGACGGCACCGAGGTGCTCTTCCTGGAACGGCTCACCGCACCCGGAGCGGTGGTCAACTACACCAGGATCGCCGGGCGGCTGTCGCTGGTCGCGTCGTCGTCCGGGCTGGTCCTGCTCGCGCACGCGCCGGCCAGGGTCCGGGACGCCGTCGCGGCCGGCCCGTTCGAGCGCTTCACCGCGGCCTCGATCGACTCGGCCGAGCGGCTGCGCCGGGTGCTCGCCGACGTCCGGCGGGACGGCCACGTGATCTGTCCCGGCTACATCCATCCCGACGCGACGGGTGTCGCCGTGCCGGTCTGGGACCCGGGCCGTCAGGTCGTGGCGGCGGCGCTGGGGGCGGTCGTCCCGAACACGGCGGGCGTCAGCGCGAGCGTGGTGCCGGTGCTGTCGGCGGCCGCACGCGGGATCACCCGCCGCCTCGCGTCGGCCGACCCGGGCAGGACCCGCCCTCTCACTGATTGAGACAAGCCTTCGGTCCCGCCGGCCGGCCTCGCATGCTCGGCACATCGGGGCAGGGAGGCCCTCGGGGGCCGGGACACCCTCGGGGGCAGAGACGCCCTCGGGGGCAGGGACGCCCTCGAGAACAGGGAGGACACAGTGGTCGGAACCCGCAGTCGTAGGACGGACGCCGTGGCGTCGGTCGTGGTGGTCTCCCGCTCGGCGGCGGCCGACGGGGTCGTGACGCTGGAACTGGCGGCCCCCGACGGGCGCCGGCTCCCGGACTGGGCTCCCGGCGCGCACATCGACCTGGTCCTGCCGAACGGCGTGACCCGCCAGTACTCGCTGTGCGGCGACCGGTGGGACGCGCACACCTACCGGATCGGGGTGCTGCGCGAACCCGACGGCCGCGGCGGCTCCGCCTACGTGCACGACCGGCTCGAGGTCGGCGACGTGATCGGGCTCGGTGGACCGCGCAACAACTTCCCGCTGGTCCCCGCGCAGCGCTACCTGTTCGTGGCCGGCGGAATCGGGATCACCCCGCTGCTCCCGATGATCCACCAGGCCGAGCTGCTGGACGTCGACTGGCAGCTGCTCTACGGGGGCCGGACCCGCTCGTCGATGGCGTTCCGCGACGAGCTCGCCCGCTACGGCGACCGGGTCCACGTCGTCCCGCAGGACGAGCACGGTCTGCTGGACCTGGCCGGGTTCCTCGGCGAGCCGCGCACGGACACCCGGGTCCTCGCCTGCGGCCCGGCGCCGCTGCTCGCGGCGCTGGCCGAGGTCACCGCCGACCGACCGGCGCACACGGTCCGCACCGAGCGGTTCGTCGCCGCCGACGCGGGCGCACCCGCCCGGGACACGCCCTTCGAGGTGGAGCTGGCCCGGCGCGGGGTGACCGTCACCGTCGGCCCGGAACGGACCGTGCTGGCGGCCGTCGCCGGGGCCGGGGCCGACGTGCTGTCGTCCTGCCGCCAAGGCACCTGCGGCACCTGCGAGACGGCCGTCCTCGCGGGCGACCCGGACCACCGCGACTCGGTCCTCGACGACGACGGGCGCTCGGCGGGCGACTGCATGCTCATCTGCGTGTCGCGCTCCCGCGGCGACCGGCTCACCCTCGACCTGTAGCCCTGGCGAACCCCGCCACCGACGGAGGCCCACCGTGACGCTCGCCGAGCACCCCGCCACCGATGTCCCCACCAGCGACGCCGACCCGTTCGGGCACGAGATCCTCGAGGACCCGACCCCCTTCCACACCGCGCTGCGCGAGGCCGGCCCCGTCTCGTACCTGAGCCGGTACGGCGTGTTCGCGTTCGGTCGCTATGCCGAGGTGCACGCGGCGCTCGTGGACTGGCAGGGGTTCCAGTCCGCGGCCGGGGTCGGGCTGTCCAACTTCCGGACCGAGGAGCCGTGGCGGCCGCCGTCGCTGCTGCTGGAGGCCGACCCGCCGCGGCACGACGCGCCCCGCCGCGTCCTGTCGGCCGTGCTCGGCCCGCGCGCGCTGCGCCGGCTGCGGGAGGGCTGGGCGGCCGACGCCGAGGCGCTCGTCGACGAGGTGCTGGCCCGCGGGCCCGAGTTCGACGCCGTCGCGAGCCTGGCCGAGGCGTTCCCGCTGCGGGTCTTCCCGGACGCCGTCGGTATCGGCGAAGCGGGCCGCGAACACCTGCTCCCCTACGGTGACCTGCTGTTCAACGCGTTCGGACCGCACAACGACCTCGTGGCGACGGGCCTGCCCCGGATGGGCGAGCTCGCGGGCTGGGTCGATGCGCAGTGCCGGCGGGACGCGCTGGCCCCCGGAGGGTTCGGTGCCGCCATCTGGGCCGCGGCCGACCGCGGCGACATCACCCACGACCAGGCTCCGCTGGTCGTGCGGTCGCTGCTCTCGGCCGGGGTGGACACCACGGTGCACGGGCTCTCCGCAGTGCTGCACGCCTTCGCCACCCACCCGGATCAGTGGGCACGGTTGCGCGAGCGGCCCGAGCTGGTCCGGGTCGCGTTCGACGAGGCGGTCCGCTGGGCGTCGCCGGTGCAGACGTTCTTCCGCACCGCGACCCGCGACATCGAGATCGCCGGTACCTCCGTCCCGGACGGCCGGAAGATCCTCATGTTCCTGGGCGCGGCCAACCGCGACCCCCGCCGCTGGGGTGCCGACGCCGACCGGTTCGACCTCGGGCGCGACCCCTCCGGGCACGTCGGCTTCGGCATGGGCATCCACCAGTGCGTCGGGCAGCACGTGGCCCGGCTGGAGGCCGAGTCGGTGCTGCGGGCCCTGCTGCGGCGGGTGGAGACGATCGAGCTCACGGGGCCGGCCCGCCGCCATCACAACAACACCCTGCGCGCCTGGGAGTCGATCCCGGTCCGGGTCCGCCCGGCCACCGGTCGCTGAGCAGGAGACACCGGGAACACACCGTCCGGCGCACCGCGCGCGCACATTCGGCGAACGGCACCGAAAAGATGAACACCCACACGGAAAGTAATGTCGCCGCACGATGGGGTTGTCGGGTTTGAACCTGCCGATTCGCGTCGTTACGTTGTTCCCAGCCGACACGGGCTCCCCCGCCTTTGTCAGCGTGTCGGCAGGTATCGAGGCCCCTGTCTCGAAACTCGTCAGGAGAAGAACTGTGCTGAAGAAGAAGGCCGGCATCATCGCCGCGACGTCCGTCGCGGGCCTGCTCGCGCTCTCCCCGCTCGCGTTCGCCGGCAACGACGACGGTGGCGCCATCGACAAGGACGCCAAGGGCGTCGTCGCGGGTGCGAACGGCAACAACGGCCAGGTGCCGGTCGAGGTCTGCAACAACAACGTTCCGGTCAACGTGCTGGGCGTCCAGGTTCCGGTCGAGGACGGGGCGGCGGGCAACGGCCTGACCGGCGGCGCCGGCATCGCGGGCGAGGGCAAGGCGAAGTCGGGCGACTCGGTCACCGACCAGTCCGACAACTGCGCCCAGGAGGCCGGCACCGGCGACGCGGTCGGCGGCTGATCTTCCTCGCATCATCGGCGTGCCCCGGGACCGCTTCGGTCCCGGGGCACGTTCGTGTTCGCGGCGGTTCCCGCCGGTCACCCGGCGTCGATCGCGGACCGGTGTCCCGGCAGATCTGCCGGAGAACAGATGAACCCGATCGTGTGAATAACGGAACGGAAAGTAGTTTCGGCACTCGATAGTGGTAGAGAAATTGTTTTCGGTGCTCCGCGGCGGATAGATTGCGGGGTAGTCGGCGCGGGCTCCCCCGTTTTTTGCCAGCGTGCCGGCAGGTATCCGGGGCCCTCCATGGGCGGGCTCGCGACTCACCAGGAGAAGAACTGTGCTGAAGAAGGCCGGAATCATCGTCGCGGCGTCCGCCGCCTCCCTGCTCGCCGTCTCCCCGCTCGCGTTCGCCGGCGACTACGCCGCCGAGAAGACCGACGACGGTGGCAAGCACCAGGGCGGCCACGACGGCAGCCAGATCGACAAGAGCGCCGAGGGTGGCCTGCTCGGCGGCCTGAGCGGCAACAACGTCAACGTGCCGATCCAGGTCTGCAACAACAACATCCCGGTCAACGTCCTGGGCGCGCAGGCGCCGATCGAGGACCTGGGCCTGCTGAACGGCCTCACCGGTGCCCTCGGCATCGCGGGCAGCGCCGAGACCAAGTCCGGCGACTCGACCACCGACCAGTCCGACAGCTGCGGCCAGGTCTCCGGCTCGGGCGACTCGATCAGCGACTGATCACAGCCCCGCCACCGTGCCCCCGTCGACCCCGGTCGGCGGGGGCACGGTCGTCTCCGGGGTCAGCCGGCCCCGGTGATCTCCGCGACGACCACGGGCCACGCCCCGGACAGCGGGTCCACGACGCCGAAGTGGTCGACCCCGGCCGGCGTCACCAGCCGGGTGGACGGGTGGCGTTCCACGTAGGACAGCGAGTTGGCGAGCGGGACGCGGTCGTCGGCGTCGCCGTGCACGATCGTCACCGGCCCGGGCGGCGTCGCCAGCAGTGCCGGGTCGAGCTCTGGGTGCCCGGCCGCCGGCCCACCGAGGTAGGCGCGCACCGCACCGTCGCCGAGGTTCTCGCGATCGCCGAGGCCGAGATCGCCGACCGGCGCCAGCGCGACCGTCCGGCGGACCAGGTCCGGCTCGGTCACCGCGGCGTGCAGCACCAGGTGCCCGCCCGCGGAGTGCCCGACCGTGACGACGGGGCCGGCGAGCTCGTACGCCGCGCGTAACCCGGCGCGGACGTCGGTCACCGCCGCGGCCGGGTCGCCCGGGATGCGGCGGTACTCCAGCGAGGCGACCGGCAGGCCGAGGCGGTTCAGCTCCGTCGCCATCGGACGCAGATGGGTGCGGTCGATGTGCGGCCGCCAGAACCCGCCGTGCACCAGCACGACCAGCGGGTGCCCGGGCTCGCCGTCGGGCCAGAGCTCCAGCACCTGGTCGGCGTGCTCGCCGACGGAGACCGTGCGCGGCGGCTCGGGGGCCGGCCGGCTCAGGATCGAGGGTGTGTCCACGGCCAGTGGTCTACCACCTTCCGGCGCGGTGATCAGAGGTGCGCAGGAGGAGGGGCCTGGCGCGCGCGGACGACCTTGCGCAGCTCGATCCACGACACGGCGACGATCGGGACCAGCACCGCGGCCGCCCACTCCTGCCCGCTCAGCGGTACCAGCCGCAGGGTGTCCCGCAGGACCGGCACCGTCATGATCGCGACGGTCGCCAGCGCGGTGACCACCGTCCAGGCCGGGAGGAACCGGTTGGACAGCAGGCCCGCCCGCAACAGTGGCGTGCGCTCGGTCCGCATCACCCAGGCCAGTGCCAGGTAGCCGGAGAGCCAGCTGACGAACGCCACCGTCTGCGAGGCCGTGACCAGGTACAACCCGCCGACGGCGACGAGCAGCGACGCGCCGCCGGCCAGCATGTCGGTCACCAGCGGCCGGTCCAGGAAGCGCGCCGCCGGGTCCCGGGGCCTGCGGTCCATCGCGTCGCGCTCGGCGGGCTCCGCGGCGAACGTCGCACTGCCTGCGATGTCCATGAACATCTCGAGAACGACGATCTGGATCGGTGCGAACGGGATCGCCAGGCCCGCGAGGACGCCGGTCGCGGCGGTCGCCACCAGGCCGATCTTGCAGGCCAGGTAGTACCCGACGCCCTTGCGCAGGTTGTCGTGCAGGGTGCGGCCCTCGTGCAGCGCGCGGGTGAGGGTGGAGACGTCGTCGTCGGCGAGGATCAGGTCGGCGGCGTCGCGCGCGACGTCGGTACCGAAGGACCCCATCGCCACGCCGACGTCGGCGCGCGCCAGCGCCGGGGCGTCGTTGACGCCGTCGCCGGTCACCGCGACGATCTCCCCACCGGCCTGCAACGCCTCGACCAGCCGCAGCTTGTGCTCGGGCGCCACCCGGGCGAACAGCGACGTCCGGGCGACGGCGTCGGCCAGCGCGGCGTCGTCGAGCCGGTCCAGGTCCCGGCCGGTCAGCAGGTGCTCGTCCTCGATCCCGACCCGGGCGGCGATCGCCCGCGCGCACGCCGGGTGGTCGCCGGTCACCATCAGCACCCGGATCCCGGCCCGCCGGACCGTCGCGACGGCCTCCGCGGCACCGGCTCGCGGCGGATCGGAGAGCCCCACGAGACCGGCGGGGAGCAGGTCGCGTTCGGCGTCGTCGATGGTCTCCGGGATCCCGGACGCGTGACCGGTCGCCACCGCGATCACCCGCAGCCCGTGCTCCGCCATCCGCTCCGCGCGGTCGAGCAGCGGCCGGTCCGCCACCCGACACCGGCGCAGGACCGACTCCGGTGAACCGGTCGTGATCACCAGCCCGTCGGCCAGCACCACCGTCATCGTCTCGCGCACCGGGTCGAAGGCGAAGCGCTGCACCGGCTCACCCGGCAGGACGAGCCCGCGCTCGCGCGCCGCCACCAGGAAGGCGACGTCGGTCGGGTCGCCGGACCAGCCGCCGTCCGGATCCGGGGTGGCCTCGGTACAGACCGCGCCGAGAGCGACCAGCTCGTCGGAGCCGACGCCGACCGGGACGGTCCGCGCGACCGCCATCCGGTTCTCGGTCAGCGTCCCGGTCTTGTCGGTCGCGAGCACCGTGACCGTCCCCAGCGTCTCGGCCGCCCGCAGCCGCCGGACCAGGCCGCGGCGCCGCGACAGCCGGTAGGCACCCAGTCCGAGGACCAGGCTGATGATGATCGGCAGCTCCTCCGGGACCGTCGCGAACGCCAGGGTCAGGCCGGTCAGGACCATCTCCCGCCACGGTTCGCCGGTGAGCACCCCGATCAGCGGCACGAGCACGCTGAACCCGATCGCCAGCGTCGCCAGGCCCTTCGAGAGATCGCGCATCGCCTGCTGCAGCGCGGTGCGGGGCGGCTTCGCGGCGAGGACGAGCCCGGTGATCCGGCCGAGTTCGGTGGCCGTCGCGGTGGCGACGACGACCCCGCGGCCCCGCCCGGCGACGACCGTGGTCCCGGCGAAGGCGAGGTTCGCCCGGTCGCCGAGATCGGTGTGGTCGTCGAGGACCCGGCGGGCGTCCTTCGGCGCGGCGACGGACTCACCGGTCAGCGCGGCCTCGTCGACCCGCAGGCCCCACGTCTCGGTCAGTCGCACGTCGGCGGGGACGCGTGCCCCGGCGGCGAGCGGGACGACGTCGCCCGGAACGAGGTCGTCGGCCGGAACGGACACCACCCGGCCGTCGCGCAGCACCGGTGTCGTCGGAGCGGTCAACCGGCCGAGCGCGGCGATGACCGACTTCGCCCGGAACTCCGCGAACACCTCGACCAGCACCACCGCGGCGATGATCACGACGATGGCGACCGTGTCGCCCGGGCGGCCCCAGATGCCGTAGAGCACCGCCACCGCGGCCAGCAGCAGCATCATCGGCTCGGTGATCTCGTCGGCGAGTACCCGCCAGAACGTCACCCGGCGCGGCTCGATCCGGCGGTTCGGGCCGAACCGGGCGAGCCGATCCGCCGCCTCCGCGGTGCTCAGTCCGTGCGCGGCGTCGGTGCCGTGGTGCTCCGCAACCGCGTCGACGGGTACGGAGTGCGCCTTCATTCCGCGCGCGGCGGGACGTCGGGTGCGACGCCCTCGGCCCGGTAGACGCCCGCGGTGAACGCGTCGAGCGCCCGGCGGCCACGGTCGAGCAGATCCTCGGCGTCCTTGAGCCGCTCGTCCGGGAAGAAGTCCCGTGCGGAGATCCTGGAGAGCCAGCCGGTGAGCCGGTCGAGGACCTGCTCGTTCTCCTCCAGCTCGGCGAACGAGAAGTTGTCCCGCGCCGTCTCCTTCTCCAGCTCCGCCAGCAGCGCGTGACCCCGCTCGGCGAACTCGGCGAACTCCTTGGCCCGTTCGCTACGGAAACGGGCGACGATGTCACCGTCGGTCCGCTCGTCGGCCCGGTCGATCTCGAGGGCGTACGCGGTTCCGCCGTTCTCGCGCACGTGGCCGACCAGGCCGTCGAAGAACGCGCGGTGCTCCGGGGTGCGGGGCAGCACCCAGGTGCCGTTCTGCAGGCCGACGGCGCCCGCCGCGCGGGCCCGGCGCCAGAGCGTCACCCGCGGGCTCGACGGCGACGCCGGCAACTGGGCGAGCAGGAGGACCCAGCCTTCGGTTGGCATGAGGCGACGCTACACCGATCACGCACGGCTGGTGCAACACATGTTTCACCGCCGTGGCGTCACTGCCGTGGTGTCACCGGCGTGGTGTCACTGCCGGGGAGCGGCACCGAGTGCGCCGAGCACGCCGAGCCCGGTCCGGATCGGGTCGAGCACCAGCGGCAGCCCGGCCTCGAGAGGGCCGACGTCGACCGCCGAGCATCCGTTCACCACCGCGGTCACCCCGGCGTCACGGGCGGCCTGCAGAGCGGGGCGCAGCGCGGCTGTCCAGCGCTCGGAGTCCTCGATGTCGGCGAGCTCCAGATCCAGCACCGTGACCCCGTGGAACGCCCCGGCCCACCCGTAGGCGGTGACCCGGTCCTGCAGCTCCGTGGCGATCGCCGCGTTCCGGGTGACCGCGGCGACCCGGTGCCCGGCGGCGACCGCGGCGCCGACGGTCAGCCGCAGCAGGCCCAGGGCGGGCCGTTCGCCGAGCCGGCCGCCGACCGGGACCCCGGGATCGAGCACGCAGTCCGGCAGCACGGCGTCGCACTCCGGAGCGTGTGTCAGGGCGTGGGCGACGAGCTCCTCCGAGCGGCGCACGTCGGTCGCGTTCTCGAGCGCGCGGGGGCCGTCGGCGCCCAGGTCGGACAGCACGACCCGCACGCCGGCCGGAGCGAGCGCGTCGTACCGGGCCTGGCGCCGGGCCACCTCGGCGGGCCCGACGGTGATCGGCGTGACGGCATGGACGAGCATGCGGTTCTCCTCTAGAAGCAGGTCGTGGCACCGAGGGCGCGCAGGTGCGCACCGGCGTCCGGCGCCGTGGGCAGTGCGACGCACCGGTCCCGCAGCGCGGCGACGACCTCCGGAGCGTCGAGCAGGTCGCCGAGGATGCGAGCACGGTCGTCGGAGTCGAAGGGATGGTGTGCGGCGTCGCCGACCGGGTTCGGGCGCTCGGCGACGAACCGGCCGGTCGTCGTCGTCACGGTGACCCGGGCCGGGCGCTCGGCCGGCAGCCGGGCGTCCAGGTCCGCGGCCGCCCGGACGGTCACCCTGCGGGCCAGCTCCGCCGTGACGGGATCGGCCAGCGCCTGCGGGGACAGGTCGGCCGGCACCAGCCGGCCCCGGCGCAGTGCCCCGGCGACGGCGAACGGCAGCGAGAACATCGCGGCCAGCGGGGTCGGCCAGTCGACGCGGTCGAGCGGTGCGCCGAGCGAGTGGATCTCGACGAGCACCTGCTCGATGTCACCGTCGAGCCGGCCGGTCAGGTCCAGGGCGGCGTCCACGGCGGCATGGGTGAACGAGCAGGACGAGTGCTGCTTGAAGTAGCCCCCGAGGATCTCCCAGCGCTCGCCGAGACCGTCGTCGAGCGCCGCCGGGTCGAAGTCGCCGAGCAGGTCACCGAGCGAACCGGCAGCCACCCCGGTCGGGTGGCCGGTCCCGGATGCGGCCAGCCGGGCCGCCGCGAGACCGGACTGGTTCGCCGCACCGACCCAGTGGTCGCGGACCGGGTTCCCGTCCAGCGCCGCGGAGAACGGCCCGGCGACCGGCAGGCCGCTACCCGCGTCGATCGCCGTCGCGGTGGCCCGCGGGTCGAGCCCGAGCACGCGCGCGCAGCCGGCTGCGGCGCCGGCGACGCCCCAGTTCCCGTGCGGGTGGGTTCCCGGCCGGAGCCGGGTGGCCCGCCCGAACCTGGCGGCGACCTCGTAGGCGGCGAGCAGCGCGCAGCACAGCTCGTCACCCGGTGTGCCGTGCTTCGCCGCGAGCGCCAGCACGGCCGGGAAGCCGTGCGCGGCCGGGTGGCCGCCGGCGAGCCGGTGTCCGTCGTCGAGCTCGAGCCGGACGGACGCGGTGGCATTGATCCACGCGGCGGCGTCGACCGCGACCGTGCGGCCCGTCCCGAACAGCGGGGAGGGGCCCGCGGGCGGGTCCCAGGCCTCGACCAGCGACTGCTGGGCGGGCTCGCGTGAGCCGAGGGTGGTGACCGCGACGGCGTCGACGAGCACGGTCACCACCCGCTCCCGGACCTCGGCCGGGACGTCGGCCCAGCGCAGGTCCGCGACCCACTCGCCGAGCCGTGCGACCGCTTCCCGGACGGCGTCCTGGTTCCGGTCGGTCATCGTCAGGCCCGGTCGCCTGCGGTCTGTGCCTCGTGCGCCGCCGCGGGGACCGGCTCGCGGGGGACGAGCAGCATGAGCAGCGCGCCGGCCACGGCCAGCCCGGCCATCACGACGAACCCGCTGGTGAAGCTGCCCGTGCTGGCCACGATGAAGCCCATCACCGAGGGCGCCACGATGCCGGAGGAGGCGAAGGCGGCATCGGCGAAACCGGCCGCGCTACCGGGCTGGTCGGGGGCCGCGTCGATGGCGGCGACCCACCAGATACCGCCGGTGACGAACCCGAAGCCGACGCCGAGCGAGATCGAGATCAGCGCGACGGTCAGGCCCGGCGCGATCGCCAGCGGCACCAGCGAGCACCCGGCCAGCAGCAGGGCGACACCCATGACCGCGAACCGGCTGCGGATGCGCGGGCTGCGGCGGTAGACGCGGTCGACGATGACGCCACCGGCGAGCGCGCCGACGATGCCGCACGCCCACGGCGCGATCGAGAACGAGCCGGCCTCCTTGACGCTGAGTCCGTAGGCGTCCGACAGGAACGACGGGAGCCAGTACATGAAGCCCCAGAACATGAAGCCCCAGGCGAAGTAGCCGCCGGAGACCACCCAGAGGTTGCGGTTGGTCAGCAGCGGACGCCACCGCACCCGGGAACGCCCCGGCCCGCTGTCGGCCTCCTGGCCCGCGCTGATCAGGTCCAGCTCGGCCTTGCTCACCCGGGACGACTCCTCGGGCAGGTCGCGCAGCAGGCCGACCGCGAGGAGCGCCCAGACGACACCGAGGATCGCCAGCGTCCAGAACATGCCGCGCCAGCCGAGCAGATCGATCAGCCAGGTCAGCAGCGGACCGGCGATCAGCAGGCTGCCCGAGACCGCGACCCCGCCGCACAGCGCCAGCGCGACCCCGCGTTCGCGGATCGGCAGCCAGCGGCTCACGGTCCGGGTCGCGGCCGGGAACGCCGGTGCCTCACCGATCCCGAGCAGCAGCCGGATGATCAGCAGGCCGGCGAACGAACCGGCGAGCGGGATCAGCGCCGTGGTGACCGAGAACAGTGCGACGGCGACGAGCAGTACCCGCCGGGTACCGAACCGGTCCACCAGCGGCCCGGACAGGAATGCGGCGACCATGTATCCGACCGAGAAGACCGAACTGATGATCCCGTACTGCGCGGTGGTGAGCCCGAACTCCTCCTGGAGCGGCTCGACCGCGTAGGCGACCGCGCTGCGATCGATGTAGTTGATGAGGATGAGGCCGACGATCAGCCCCAACGTCACGAAGCGGAACCGTGTACTCATGATCGCTTCCCTTGAATCGGATCCGCCTCTCGGGCGGATTCTATGTTCCGCTCCGCGGAACAATTCGGACTCCGTTGTCGAGCAATTCTCGGTTGACTTCGCTGATCAGGTCAATGATCTCTGTGTGAATTCCGGTTACAGCGCGGATACACAGGCTCAATTGTTCCGCTGAGCGGTACAATTCGTCGCATTCTGCAGTCCGGTCATCACCTCGGCGACCGCGCGGTCGTCGCGCAGGTCCCACAGCGACGCGACGATCGCGGTCGCGTCGCCCGGGGACACCGCGCGTTCGGCGTTCCCGGTGAACTTCGCGGCGAGCTCATCGGCCGACAGCGGCCGCTGCGGGCCGCCACGGTTCGCCGTCACCCGCTCGGTCACCGTGCTGCCGTCGGTGAGCTCGGCGGTCAGTACGGCGGGGAACTGGCGGGGGAAGCCCGCCGTCGCCTCGTCGTCGGCGACGACCCGGACCCGGCCTGCCAGATCGAGGCGCCGGGGATCGGCCGCGGCGGCGTCGGTGAAGTCCTCGTGGAACACACCGAGCCCGCCACCGCCGATCAGCGCCGCGGCCACGGTGTAGGGCCCGGAGAACGCCGCGTGGTACCCGGAGCGGGGCCGGGCCTTCTCCTCGACGGGCTCGGCGATCGTGCGCATGACCGGCGCGGGCACGCCCAGCACCAGTTCCCGGACCTCGTCGGCGGTCACGCCGCGCTCGCGCAGGCGCAGCGCCGCGTCCACCCCCGCGTGGGTGAAGTGGTTGCAGGGGTAGGGCTTGAAGAACACCCCGGGGGTCTCCCACTGCTCGCCGAGACCGTCGGTGACCCGCTCGGGATGCACCCGCTCACCGCAGAACGCGCGGAGGAACCCGAACCGGCCCTCGATCACCGTCGGCGGGCCGGTCAGGCCGTGCCGCGCCAGGTCGGCGGCGACCACACCGGCGTGCGCGGCCCAGCCGCAGTGCACCCGCTTGATGGTGCCGCCGGTGCGGTTGGCCTCGATGACCCCGGCGCCCATGCTGGCCGCGATGCCGACGACCGAGGTCAGCCGGTCCGCGTCGAGGCCCTGCAGCATCCCCGAGGCGACGGCCGCGCCGACCGCGCCGCAGATCGCCGTCGCGTGCTGGCCGTGCTCGAAGAAGACCGAGTTCCCCAGGTCCTCGTCGTAGCCGGCCATGCCCAGGCGGCAGGTCACCTCGATGCCCATCGCGGCCGCGGTCAGCAGCGCCCGGCCGCCCGCGCCGACCCGCTCGGCCGTCGCCAGTGCGGCGGGGACGACCGCCGCCGAGGGGTGCAGCACCGAGGGCAGGTGCGTGTCGTCGAAGTCGAGGCTGTGCGCCAGCGTGCCGTTGACCAGCGCCGCCGACGGTGCCGGCAGGCCCTGCGGCAGTCCGATCGCGGTCGCGGCGGGGTTGCCGCCCCACTCGGTGGCCACCGCTCCGGCGATCCGGGCGGGCTCCTCACGGGTGGCGGCCAGCGAGTTGCCGATCACGTCCACGATCCGCCGGACCAGGTCGTCGGCCAGCCGGTCGTCGACGCCCTCGGCGGCCAGCCGGGCGCCGACCTCGCCGATCCGCTGTGCGGGAGTGGTGCTCATGCCGGCACCACCGCCAGCGGGCGGACCGGGGCACCGGTGCCGCCGACGATCCGCAGCGGCGCGAACACCGCCAGGAACTCGCCGAGGCCGGCCTGCGCGGCGTCCTCGAGGGCGAGGTGCTCCACGATGTGGATGCCGTGCTCGACCAGCAGCACCCGGTGCACGGGCAGGACGCGGTGTCCGGCACCGGCCGGGATCTGCTCGTAGGCGGTGGTGTCCGAGCCGGTGGCGGCGACCTGGCGTTCGACCAGCCACTGCGCGCCCTCGACCGTCATCCCGGGCACGCCGGTCTCCTTGCCGACGTAGGCCGGTGCGTCGCCGAACAGCCGGCCCCAGCCGGTCCGCACGACGGCGACGTCCCCCGGGCCGGGCTCCGCACCCGCACGCTCGGCGGCGCGCGCCAGGTCGTCGGCGGTCACGCCGTAGCCGGGCTCCAGCACGTCGACGCCGTGCACGGCCGCGATGTCGAGGAACACCCCCCGGGTGACCATCGGCGGGATGGTCTCCGCGCCGTGCACGGCGTGCTTGCCGCCGCGCTGGGCCTCGGCGGCGTCGACCCCGCCGTGCAGCATGCCGTCGTGGCTGACGTGGGCGAGCGCGTCGATGTGGGTCCCGGTGTGCCCGCCGGTCACGATCACCTCGTTCGAGGCCGAGCCCCCGTCCGGGCGGACCGCGTCGCCGTGCCGGCGCTCCAGGGTCATCCGGAAGCCGGGGTGGTTCGGCGAACCCGCCATCCCGGTGTAGAGCGGGTGGCCGAGCTCGATCACCCGGGTCCCGGCGCGAACGGCGTCGAGCAGGCCGGTGCCCGCGGTGGTGGAGGTGGTCACGAGGTCTCCTTCCCGGCCGTGACACCGGCCGGTTCGTGGTGGTCGGGCGGGGTGTCGCCCAGCGAGTCAGCGAGGTCGAGCACCCAGCGGGCCCCGGCGACGACGGCGGGATCGACGAAGCGCCCGCGGTCGTCGACCCAGGCGGCGGAGCCCGCGGCGTCCACCGAGTCGAGCAGGGCGCGGGCCCGCTCGATCTCGGCGCGGTCCGGGGTGAAGGCGCGGTGCACCGGGTCGATCTGCCCCGGGTGGATCACCGAGCGGCCGAAGAACCCGGAGTCGCGCAGGGCGGCGCTGTCGGCGGTGAGCCCGGCGCGGTCGGCGAGGTCGGTCCAGACACTGGCCACCGGGCTGGGCAGCCCGGCGGCCCGGTTCGCGGTGACGATCCGGGCCCGGGCCCAGGCGAGCTCGCGGCGGTCCCGGATCCGCAGGTCGGCGGCCAGGTCGGTCTCACCGGGAGAGACGCCTGCCACCAGCGGGTGGCACTCGGCGAGCTCGAACACCCGGCGCAGGCCGCGCGCGCTCTCGATCAGCAGGTGCAGCGGGGCGCCCGTGCGCTCGGCCAGCGCCGCGACGGCCGCGGGTTCCTCGGCCTTCGGTACACGCAGCCCGGCGACGGATCCACCGGCCGGTGCGGCGAGCGCTGCGGCGTCGGCGTCGGCCCACGGGGTGCCGGACCCGTTGACCCGCACCCAGACCCGGTCCGGCTGCTCGGCGCACGTCGTCACGGCGGTCTCGCGGGCCTCGTCCTTGTGCGCGGGCGGCACCGCGTCCTCGAGGTCCACGACGACCGCGTCCGCCGGCCCGGCGAGGGCCTTGCGGACCAGGTCGCCGCGGTGACCGGGCACGTAGAGCCAGCTGCGGGCCCGGCCGACGGCGGTCACACGACTCCCTGCGACCGCAGCTGCTCGAGCTCCTCGTCGCCGACCCCGAGCCCGCCCAGGATCTCGGCGGTGTGCGCGCCCAGCCGCGGTCCCGTGGTGCGGACCGAGCCGGGGGTCTCGGACAGCCGGAACGGGGTGTTCTGGAAGCGGACGGGGCCCAGCTCGTCGTCGTCGATCGTCACGATGCTGCCCAGCGCGTTGAAGTGCGGGTCGGCGAGCACGTCGGCCGCGGTGTAGATCGGGGCGACCGCGGCCTCAGCCTTCTCGAACGCCTCGACCACCTCGTCCCGGTCCCGGGCGGCGATCCAGGACCCGACGGCGGCGTCGAGCTCCTCGACGTGCTCGGCCCGGCTCGCGCCGCTGGCGAACCACGGCTCGTCGATCAGCTCGGGCGTCCCGACCAGCCGCATCACCCGCTCGGCGATGGACTGGGCGCTGGTGGACACCGCCACCCACCGGCCGTCGGCGCAGCGGTAGGTGTTGCGCGGGGCGTTGTTGGTGGAGCGGTTGCCGGTGCGCGGCTGCAGCTCACCGAGCTGGTCGTAGGCGATCAGCCCCGGGCCGAGCAGGTGCAGCAGCGGCTCGATGATCGCGGTGTCGAGCACCTGCCCGCGGCCCGTGGTCTCGCGGGCGCGCAGCGCGGTCATGATGCCGAAGGCGGTGGTCATCGCGGCGACACCGTCGGCCAGGCCGAACGGGGGCAGCGTGGGCGGGCCGTCGGGCTCACCGGTCATCGCGGCGAACCCGCTCATCGCCTCGGCGAGCGTGCCGAACCCGGGGCGGCTCGAGTACGGGCCGGTCTGCCCGAACCCGGTCACCCGGGCCAGCACCAGCCGCGGGTTGCGCGCGGACAGCTCCTCCCAGCCCAGCCCCCAGCGCTCCAGGGTCCCCGGCCGGAAGTTCTCGATCACCACGTCGGCATCGGCGGCGAGATCGAGGAACAGCTCGCGCCCGCGCGGGGTGGAGAGCACGAGCGTGATCGCACGCTTGTTGCGGGAGAGCATCTTCCACCAGAGCCCGACCCCGTCCTTCTGCGCGCCGTGGGTACGGGCCGGGTCGCCGCGCGGGTGCTCGATCTTGATCACGTCGGCGCCGTGGTCGCCCAGCAGGGTCGCGGCCAGTGGTCCGGCGAACAGGGTGGAGGCGTCGAGGACCTTCAGTCCCCCCAGCGCCGCCGGGTCGTCGTGGCTCATGAAGTCCTTCCGATGGGGGTGGGGAGGGCGCGTGCGGGCGTGGTGCCGCCGAGCCGGGCGGTGACCCGCTCGGCGGTCTCGATCAGTTCCGGGGCGGTCGCGGCGACGAACTCGTCGGTGACCCGGAAGCGCGGGCCGCACACCGACACCGCGCCGACCAGGCCGCCGGGGCCGAACACGGGCGCGGCGACCGAGCCGGCGTCGCCCTGGCGCTCACCGGCGGAGGCGGAGTAGCCGCGCTCCCGGATCCGGTCCAGCTCGGCCCGCAGGGCGACCGGATCGGTGGGGGTGGAGGGGGTCAGCGCGGCGAGCTCGCCGTCGAGCAGCCGCTCGATCTCGTCCGGCGCCGAGTGGGCGAGCATGCACTTGCCCGACGATCCGGCGTGCAGCGGGAACCGGCGGCCGAGCTCCACGGACATGGTGATCTCGTGGGTGCCGACGACCTGGTCGAGGTAGACGCGGCCACCGTGCACCTTCGCGCTGATGGTGACCGTCTCGTGGAACCGGTCGCGCAGCTCGGCCAGGAACGGCAGGGCACTGGTCCGCAGGTCCGAGTCGCGCAGTGCCCGGCTGCCCAGTGCGGCCGCGGCCGGGCCCAGCCGGTACTCCCGGCTCGCCGGGTCGTAGGCGATCAGGCCACGGCCGGTGAGCGACTGCAGGATGCGGTGCACCACGGCCTTGGAGAGCCCGAGCTCGCGGGACACCCGGCTCACCCCGAGGGTGGGCGGCCCGTCGGTGAACAGCAGCAGGACGTCCGCCACCCGCTCGGTGGCGCCGGTGCCCCCGGTTGCTTCCGTCACGCCGTCTCTCCCGTCGTCCGTACCGTCGAACGGAACGAGACTGGGCTGGCGACCTGCGCTGTGTCAAGAATATTCGCGATCTCTCTTGCATCACCGCAGGCAGACTGCTCTTATCGGAATATCGGCAGCAACAGGAGCTGTTCCGCTGAAAGGAACATTGAGCTTCGGCTCGATGCAAGGAGGGACGATGGCGATCGACGTCGATCTGGTTGTCGCCGGCGCCGGGGGCGGACTGACGGCCGCGGTCCGGGCGGCCGAGCTCGGCCTCGAGGTGCTGGTGGTGGACTCCGACCCGAACTTCCGCCGGGGCAACAACACGTCGATGTCCACCGCGATGATCCCCGGGCCCGGATCGCGCTTCCAGGCGGCCGCGGGGATCACCGACTCACCGCAGCTCTTCCTCGACGACATCACGCGCAAGACCGGCGGGTCCGCCGACATGCGGATCGCCTCGGCCCTGGCCTGCGTCGGCGCCGAGCTCGTCGAGTGGCTCGCCGACCACGTCGGGATGCCGATCGAGCTGCCCACCGACTTCGCCTACCCCGGGCACTGCGTACCCCGGGTGCACAGCGTGCCCGGGCGGCACGGGTCGTCGCTGCTGCGCCACCTGCTCGACGCCGTCGAGCGGGACGAACGGATCGACCTGCTGGTCCCGGCCCGGCTCACCGCGGTGCGGCCCGGGCCGGACGGGAGCCGGGTCGCCGTCGTCGAGAACCCGGACGGCGAGCGTGAGGAGATCGTCACCCGGGCCGTGCTGCTCGCCACCAACGGCTACGGCGCCGACGCCGCGCTCGTCGCGTCCCACCTGCCCGAGATCGCCGGTGCGCACTACCGCGGCGGCGAGCACTCCCGCGGTGACGCGCTGCGGATCGGCGCGGAGCTCGGCGCCGCCACCGGCTTCCTCGACGCCTACCAGGGCCACGCCGCCCTCTCTGCCGCCGCGCAGACGCTGGTGACCTGGACCGCGGTGATGCACGGCGCCGCCGTCGTCGACACCGGGGGCCTGCGCTTCGGTGACGAGACCACCGGCTACTCCGAGTACGCGGCCACGCTCGCCGCCCGCCCGGGCGGCCGGGGCTGGATGGTGTTCGACGAGCGCATCGACGGGCTCTGCCGTGCCTTCGGCGACTACCAGGACGTCCTGAGCGCCGGTGCGGTGCGCGGCGGGGACACGGTCGCCGGGCTGGCCGCGACGATCGGCGTCCCCGCCGACGTGCTGGAGTCCGAGCTCGACGCGCTGGCCGGGGTCGCGTCCGGTGCGCAGCAGGACCGGTTCGGCCGCGCCACGGTGACGCCGCTGCGCCCGCCGCTGCGCGCCGTCGAGATCGTCCCGGCGCTGTTCCACACCCAGGGCGGGCTGCTCGTCGACGAGCACGCCCGGGTGCTCGACACCGCCGGGGACCCGGTCCCCGGCCTGTACGCCGCCGGTGGCGCCGCCGCCGGCATCTCCGGCCACGGCGCGGCCGGCTACCTGGCAGGCAACGGCCTGCTCCCCGCGCTGGGCCTCGCCTACCTCGCCGCCGGGCACCTCGCCCGGACGGCCACCACCCGATCCCTCGCCCCGGAAGGTGCCCGATGACCCGACCCGACCTGATCATTCGCGACGTCCGCGTCGTCCGTCCCGGCGGCGCGGAGCCCGTCGCCGCCGACATCGCCGTCACCGACGGTGTCGTCTCCGAGGTCGGCGCCGGCCTGGCCGCTCCCGAGGGCACCGAGGTGCACGAGGGACGCGGCCGGCTGGCCTTCCCGGGCGTCGTCGACGCCCACCAGCACTGGGGCATCTACAACGAGCTGTCCGAGGACACCGCTCTCGAGAGCCGGGCGTGCGCGCAGGGCGGTGTGACCACCTCGCTGACCTACATGCGGACCGGTCAGTACTACCTCAACCGCGGCGGCCCCTACTCCGAGGTGTTCCCGGAGGTGCTCGCCGCCTCCGAGGGCCGGTCCTACGTGGACTACGCGTTCCACCTGGCGCCGATGCAGTCGTCGCACATCGACGAGATCCCGGCCCTGGTCCGGGAGCACGGCGTGACGTCGTTCAAGATCTTCATGTTCTACGGGAGCCACGGCCTGCACGGCCGCTCGACCGACCAGAGCGACTTCCTGATGATCCCGCAGGGCGAGCGCTACGACATCGCGCACTTCGAGTTCGTGATGCGCGGGATCCAGGCCGCCCGGGAGGCGAACCCCGAGATCGCCGACCAGATCTCGCTGTCGCTGCACTGCGAGACCGCCGAGATCATGACCGCCTACACCCGGCTGGTCGAGGAGGAGGGCACGCTGTCCGGCCTGGAGGCCTACAGCGCCTCGCGCCCGCCGCACTCCGAGGGTCTCGCCGTGACCATCGCGTCCTACCTGGCGCACGAGACCGGGCTGCCGACGATCAACCTGCTGCACCTGTCGTCGGCGAAGGCGATGGAGGCGGCCATGCTGATGGCGAAGACCTTCCCGCACGTCGACTTCCGCCGCGAGGTCACCATCGGGCACCTGCTCGCCGACGTCACCACCGCCGACGGGGTCGGCGGCAAGGTCAACCCGCCGCTGCGCCCGCGGGCCGACGTGGAGAAGCTGTGGGAGCACGTGCTCGCCGGCGACGTCAGCTGGGTCGTTTCCGACCACGCGTGCTGCAAGGAGGAGAAGAAGTTCGGCGACGACGCCGACGACGTCTTCGCCGCGAAGTCCGGCTTCGGCGGCGCCGAGTACCTGCTGGCCGGTCTGGTCGGTGAGGGCCGCAAGCGCGGGCTGTCGTACTCGACGGTGGCGGAGCTCGTCTCCACCAACCCGGCCCAGCGGCTCGGGCTGCCGACCAAGGGCGACATCGCGCCCGGGTTCGACGCCGACATCGTGCTGGTCGACCCGGACCGCTCCTTCGTCGTCGATCCCGCCCTGTCGGAGTCCACCCAGGAGTACACCCCGTTCCGCGGGATGGAGATCGGCGCGACGGTCGAGACCACGTTCCTGCGCGGGCGGCCCGTGTTCGACGACGGCAAGATCGTCGGCGAGCCGCGCGGCCGGTACCTGCACCGGCCGACCGGCCGCTGAACCTGCCGGGCGGGTCGAGCGGGTGGCGGGGCAGGCTGGTGCCATGTCCCACCCCGCCTCCCGGCTCGGCCTCGGCCTGGCAGCGATCGCCCGCCCCGCGTACATCACCTCCGGCCGCGCGTCCGACCTCGGCGCGGACCGCGACGTCGCCACGCTGCGCGCCCGCACCCGCGCGTTGCTCGACGCCGGCCGCGCGGCGGGCATCCGCTACCTCGACGTCGCGCGGTCCTACGGCCGCGGCGAGGAGTTCCTGGCCGGCTGGCTGGACGACCACCCGGAGATCGACGACGTCGAGATCGGGTCCAAGTGGGGCTACCGCTACGTGGGCGGCTGGCGGATGGACGCCGAGAAGCACGAGATCAAGGACCACTCGCTCGACGCGTTCACCGAGCAGTACGCGCAGAGCCGGGAGCTGCTCGGTGACCGGCTCGGCATCTACCACGTGCACTCCGCCACCGTGGACACCGGCGTGCTCGACGACGCCCGCGTGCACCGGGCGATGACCCACCTGCGCGACGCCGGGATCCGGGTCGGCATCTCCACCTCCGGTCCGGCACAGGCCGACGCGATCCGTCGCGCCCTCGACGTCCGGGTCGACGGTGCGCCGCTGTTCACCTCGTTCCAGTCCACCTGGAACCCGCTGGAGCCCTCGGCCGGGCCGGCGCTCGCCGAGGCCGCGGACGCGGGCGCCCGGGTGATCCTCAAGGAGGTCTTCGCGAACGGCAGGCTCGCTCCCGGCGGCGACGACGGCACCCCCGGTGCCCGGGCCGCCGCGGCACTGGCCGAGCGGCTCGGGCTGGGGCCGGACCAGGTCGCCGTCGCCGCCGCGCTGGCCAACCCGTGGGCGTGGCGGGTGCTGCTCGGGCCGGTGTCGACGGCCCAGCTGGAGTCCAACACCGCGGCCGCGGAGCTGACCCTCCCGTCCGGTGTGGACGACGAGCTGGCCGATCTCGCGGAGCAGCCGCAGCAGTACTGGGCGACCCGGTCGGCGCGGGCCTGGGCCTGACCGGGCGCGCGGTCAGCGGCGCTGCGTCGCCCGGAACCGGGACGGCGACATGCCGTAGCGGTCCCCGAACGCCGCCCGCAGTGTCTCGCCCGACCCGAGTCCCGACCGTCGCGCGACCAGGGACAACGGCAGGTCGGTGGTGCTCAGCAGCTGGGCGGCGGCCTCGACCCGGATCCGCCGCACCACCCGGGCCGGGGTGTCCCCCAGCTCGGCGGCGAACAGCCGGGTCAGGTGCCGGGTGCTCACCCCGGCACGGGCGGCGAGCGCTCCGGTGCCGAGATCGGCGTCCGGGTGCGCGGTGGCGTGGTCGACGGCCGCGCGGACCAGCGCGTCGTCCGGGTGCGGCACCGAGGTGAACATGCTCGCCTGGGCCTGGTCACCCGGTCGCTGCAGATAGGTGACCAGCTCCCGGGACACCCGCCGCGCCAGCTCGGGCCCGTGGTCCTCCTCGACGAACGACAGCGTCAGGTCCAGTGCCGAGGTGACGCCGCCGGAGGTGGCGACGTCGCCGTCGCGCAGGAAGATCGGATCGGGGTCCACGGTGACCCGGGGGAACCGGGCGGCGAGCTCCGCGGCGAAGCGCCAGTGCGTGGTCGCGGTCCGCCCGTCGAGCAGCCCGGCCGCCGCGAGCAGGGTGGCGCCGGTGCAGACGCTCGCGGTCCGCCGGGCGGTGGCGGCGATCCGGCGCAGCTGCTGCAGACCCGCCCGGTCCGCAGCCGCGGACCGGTGCCCGGTACCCCCGGCGACGACGACGGTGTCCACCGGTGCGTCCCAGTCCGTCAGCCGGGAGCGGACGACCAGCTCGACGCCGCCGTCGCAGGGCACCACCGGCCCGGCGAGCGCGGCGAGGGACACCCGGTACGGCGGCTGAGCCCGGTGCTGGTTCGCCATGGCGAGCGTGCTGGTCACCGAGGTGACGTCCAGCGGCTCGACGCCCTCGTAGACGACGACCAGCACCGCACGCTCCCGCACGGTGCGCAGGGTAGGTCCTTCCGGACCGGAACCCCAGCGATCCGGACGCGATCGGCCTGCACAGCCCGCCGGCATGCCCCGGTGCGGTACCCCTGCGGGGTATCCGATCCGAGGAGGTCCGCCATGGCCGGCATCGCCGTACCCGACCGCCGTCCGCTCGCCCGGCGGGTGCTGGAGCGCTGGCCCGCGGTGGCCGGTGCCGGCGTCGCCGTGCTGAGCGCGTCCACCGGGGACGGGGCCGCGCCGGTCCTGGTCGCCGCCGGCTTCGTCTACCTCGGCGCGGCCGCGCTGCGCCGTCGCACCGCGGCCTGGCCACTGTTCTGGGCGAGCTTCGTGCTGATCGCCGCGGCCCGGTTCGTCCCGGGGCTCGACGCGGTCTGGTCCCTGCTCGCGGTCGCGGCGGTGCTCGCCGTCGCCGGCCTGCTCGGGGGTGCGGCGCGTCCGGTGACAGGCCTTCCGGTGCAGGCGGCGGCGCTGCTGGTCGTCGGTGCGGCCGCGGTGGCCGCAGCCTCGGCGTCCCCGCAGGTCGCCGCGTTGCTGGTCGCCGCGGGGCTGTTCGGTCACGCGGGCTGGGACCTCTGGCACCACCGCACCGGCCGCGTCGTCTCCCGCTCGCTCGCCGAGTTCTGCGGGGTGCTGGACGCGCTCCTCGCGGTCCTCGTGCTGTGGGTGACCTTCGGGTGACCCTCGTGCATTCGGGTGATATCGGGTGCACCACCGGGCGCGGTCCGTTCCCCCATCGGTAGGCGCTCGTTTACCTTCCAGCCACCTGACGGCCGACGACCCGACGCCCACCCCTAGCCTCTGTGTTGCCGAACAGCGCGGAACCGCGGGGGACGCGGCCGAGCGGATCGATGAGCCGGCTGCGCAGAAGGAGGGGGACATGACCGCCCAGCACCACCTGGACCGGCAGCAGTCACGCAGCGCGGACGACGATCCCGCGACCGAGGTGATACCGCGCGTCGAGCAGTCGGAGCCGCCGTCCGCGGCCGCCCCGGCGCCGGTCGAGCCGTCGCCCGAACCCGAGGTGCCGGCCGGCGCGCCGCACCTGGCACTGCTGCGCCCCTCGAGCGTCGTGAAGGTCGCGGGCGGGTTGACCGCGGTCCTCGTGCTCGCGCACTTCGCCGCCGCCGTCTACGGCATCGGCCGGCCCGGCTTCGAGATCCCGGCGGCGATCCGCCTCGGCAACGAGCTCAACATCTCGACCTGGCTCAGCTCGGCGATGCACCTGACGAACGCGGCGATCCTCGCACTGATCGCGGCGAACTCGGTCCGCCGCGAGCGGTGGAAGTGGATCCTGCTCAGCGTCGCCTGCGCGGTGGTGGGCATGGACGAGACCGCCGCCAACCACGAGCACGTCGGCTGGATCATCCACACCACGTTCGGCACGAGCGGCTTCCTGACCTACGCCTGGATCATCCCGGCGGGGATCGCGGTGGCCGTGGTCGCCGCGCTCTGCCTCCCGATGATCCTGCGTCGCCCCGGCGCCTACATCGTCGTCGCCGGTGCCGCGATGTTCGTGCTCGGCGCGGTCGGGCTCGAGTCGATCGGTGGCGCGGTCTTCGAGCAGAACGGCGGCGACGTGAACGCCTTCGGCTACAGCGCGCTCGCCGGCACCGAGGAGTCCTTCGAGATGATCGGTCTGGTCATCGCGATGGCCGGGCTGATGCGGATGGCGGGCGGCAGCGGCCTGCGGATCGCGGGCACGAGCTTCGTCGACCGCTCCCGCTGAGGGTTCGACCGGGCCGGGTCACCTGAGGGTCCGACCGGGCCGGGTCACCGGACCCGGCCCCGGTCGCGGCCGCGCCCGGTCAGGCCGGAGCGCTCCGCCAGCTCGGTGATGTCCAGGCCGCCGTCCACCCACCGGCCGACGACCAGCCCGATCGCGCCGAGGACCAGGGCGACGAGGAAGCCGCCGAAACCGCCCGCCACTCCGGCGATGCCGAGCAGGAGCCCGGCGAGCAGGCCGATCTGGGTGTTGTGCGCGGGCATCGAGATCACGTCCTTCGGTGTGTTCACGCCACCCGCGACGGGCTGTTGTCGATCGGCTTGGGCTTCGGCTCGTCGTCCCGGTCGTCGTCGTCGCTCGGCAGGTGGACGTCGTCGACCGAGATGTTGACCTCGACGACCTCGAGCCCGGTCATCCGCTCCAGGGCGGTGATCACGTTGCGACGCACGGCCTTCGCCAGGTCGGCGATGGAGACCCCGTACTCCACCACGACGTTGATGTCGACGGCGGCCTGCTTCTCCCCGACCTCGACCGCCACGCCCTGCGAGGCGTTGGTCGTACCGCCCGGGATGCGCTCGCGCAGGGCGCCGAAGGCGCGGGCGGCGCCGCCGCCGAGCGCGTGGATGCCGTTGACCTCGCGCGCGGCCAGGCCGGCGATCTTGGAGACGACGGCCTCGGCGATCCGGGTGCTGCCGTGCTCGGACTGCAGGGCGGAGGGCGTGCCGGTGGTGACGGGTGCCTTCGATTCGGTGCTGCTGCTCATGTGACGTGGGAGGCCTCGAGCGGGCCGAACCTCACGCCCGAGCCGGTGTGACGATGGTCACAGGTCAACGCGGGGGCAGGCCGATCGTCCATCCGGTGACGTCGCGCATCGCGATCTGCCAGCACGCAGGCTCGACGTAGTTCGGCCCGGCGGCCGCGGTCGGCACGATGAGCGCGTCGGTGAAGTAGATCCACCGGATGTCCTTGACCGGGATGTCCTTGCCGGGCCGGTCGTCGCCCCGCCCGTCGGCCATGTCGAAGAACATCTGCGTCATCGCGTCGACGGACTCGTTCCGCTCGTGTGCCGCGGTCAGGTGGCGGAGCTGGTCCCCGAGGCGGCGCAGCCAGAACGCGGGATGCACGGCGTTCCCGAACACGAGCCCGGCCGGGGTGGCGACGGTGAGCGGCACGCTGTTGCGCTCGTCCCGGTAGGTGACCGACAGCACGGCCTGCAGGTAGCTCGGCGCGCACAGCTCCGGGACCGTCACCACCCGTTGCGCGTCCGCCATCCCGGTGGGTCCGTCCGCGTCGGCCGCCATGTCCGGTGACGCTAGTCCGGCTTCCCAGGTGCGGACAGGTCCACGTCGCCCTGACGAGAAACCGCCGTGTGGTCTAGTGCGAGGGCCGCCATCCGGCCGGGACGGGTACTCAGAAGTGCCGGGAGCGCGCCGGGCTGTCGATCTCCGGGCGACGCGGGGCCGGGACGCCGCGGATCTGCTCGCCGGCTGCCGGGACCGGAGCGACGATCACGTCGAACCGGGCCCCCGCACCGCCCGGGCCGACGCCGTTGCGGTGCTCGTGCACACGGACGTCGTGACCACGCGCGACGGCGGCGGCCCGCAGGCCGTCGTGCACCCGGTCGGCGGTGCCGGCCTGGCCGAAGTCGCCGCGGTAGTGGTACGCGAGCAGCGTCCCGCCCGGGCGCAACCGGTCCAGCAGCGCCGAGATGCCGACCCGCAGCGTGACCGGTTCCCAGTAGTAGAGGACGTCGGTGCAGACGATGAGATCGAACGTGCCGTCCGGCATCTCGCGCGGCAGCGTGCGCCGGACGAAGGTCCCGGACGGCACCCGGGTCGCGGCCCGCTCGACGGCCGCGGTGCAGATGTCGACGCCCAGCAGCGCGTCGGTGTGCCCGGCCAGCCGCACGGAGAGATCGCCCTCGCCGCAGCCGACCTCCAGGGTGCGGCTGAAGCGGCGCCCGGCCAGGGCGTCCATGACCGTGCCGTACTTCTGCTGCTCGTAGGGGTTCAGCCCGATCCCGTACGGGTCGGGGCGCCGGTAGAGCCGGTCGTGCGTGCCGCGGCCCCAGCCCGGCTGCCACAGCCAGGTGGCCCGAGCCCAGCGCGGATCGCTCTCCTCGCGCCCCACCCGGGCGAGCGCCCGCAGCGGGGCCGCGGTCGTCCGGATCCCGGCGCTGACCGTCAGCCGGGCGGCCCTGCGGGCCAGGTCGGCCATCGACGGCCGGACGGTGCGGGGCTCGGTCATCGGGGCTCCGGTCTGGGTGGGGGCGGTGACGACCGGTGCATCGCGTCGGAGCCCGCGGTTCGTTACCCCGTTCGACCGAGCAACCCCCGATGCGGTGAACGTGCTCACGGACGGTGAGCGCGACAGGTGCGGTCCCCGCGCACACGACGACGCCGGTGGTCCGTCCGGGGACGGGCCACCGGCGTCGACGGGCCGGGTGCGACCGGCTACTGCGGGGTCACCTCGGCCATCTCGTTCCAGGCATCGCCGTCGATGTTCTGGAAGTTGATCTTCGGCTTCTCCGAGACCACGGTGGACATGAAGGGGAAGAAGTTCTGCGCGTGCTCGGTGCCGACGTGGTCCTCGCCGGCCTTGCCGTCGCGGAACACCTCCACGATCACGAACTCGTTCTCCTTCTCGAAGTTCTCGTGGTAGTCGAAGGAGATGTTGCCCGGCTCCGAGTTGACGTTCTTCTTGTACTCGGAGATCCCGGACAGCCACTCGTCGCGCTTGTCCGGGCGGATCTGCGCCTTCAGGACGATGAGGATCACGTAGGCCTCCGGTTCATGGTCGTCGCCGATGTCGCCGCGGATCCTTCCACGGGTGGCGGTGGTCCGCGTGTCTCAATCCTGGACGCCGGACGCGGCTACCCTCGGTCGCGTGCACCGCGACCGTCCGCTGTGGATGCGGCGACTGGGATGGGCCCTGCACGGGTTCCTCCGGTTCGTCCTGATCGTCTCCCTGCTGCCCTACGCCTGGGCCAAGGTCTTCCTGTCCCAGATGGGCCTGGTCGACTACGCCGACGCCCTCTACACGGTCGGCGAGAAGAGCCCGATGGGTCTGCTGTGGACGTTCATGGCCTACTCGCCCACGGTGCAGGTGCTGGCGGGGCTGGCCGAGCTGGCGGTGGCGGTGCTGCTGGTGTTCCGGCGCACGGCGTGGCTCGGCGGCCTGCTCGGCACCGTCGCGCTGGGCGTGGTGTTCCTGCTCAACCTGCTCTACGACGTCCCGGTGAAGCAGCTGGCGCTGGCACTGACGGTCGGGCTGCTGATCGTCGCGCTGCCGGAGCTGCCGCGGGTCGCGCGCTTCGTGGCCGGACGCCCGGTGGGTGGGCTCCGGCAGGTCCCGCCGCTGCTGCCGTGGCCGCGGGTCCATGCCGTCGCGCGGTGGCTCGTCCCGGCGCTCGGCGTGCTGCTCGTCCTCGCGCCGGGCGTCGGCTTCCCGCTGGTCGGCGGGCTGCCGCAACAGTCGTCGTCGGAGCTGCCCGGGGTGTACCGGGTGGTCGCCGACCCGGCACCGCCCGCCCCGGAGCTCGCCGCGGACCGGCGCTGGCAGGAGGTGGCGTTCGGGCAGTGGCTCGGCGCGACCGGCGCGTCCCGCCTCACGATCCGGCTGGCGAACGGCGACCTGATCGAGGGCCGGTACCGCCCGGTCCGCGACGGCGTCGTGGCCGTCGACCTCTACCCCGTCCTGGCCGGCGACCGGCCGCTGATCCGGGAGGTGGAACGGACCGTCGAGCTGACCTGGAACATCCGGCCGGACGGAACCGTGGCTCTGCGCGGTGCCGGGCAGGACCTGGTGCTCGCCTCCGACCCGGAGCTGCGCTACCTGTTCGACCGCGACTTCTCCTGGGCACCGACCGTCCCGATCAACCGCTGAACCTAGGCTGGCCCCATGCGACACGCCGCGGGCCGGGCCGGCCATCGGCTCGGACTCGCCGAACGGACGGTGCTGGCGGTCACCTGCGAGCAGCCGGTGCACGGGTTCGCGATCGCCGCGCTCACCGCGGCCGACGGCGAGCTGGGCCGGGTGTGGCAGATCCCGCGCCCGGTCGTCTACCGGGCGATCGGGCGGCTGGTCGATGTCGGCCTGATCACCGCAGGGGCGGTCGAGACGGGCGGCGGGCCGCCACGCACCCTCTACACCTCGACCGGCGAGGGGCGTGAGCACGTGCGGACGTGGCTGGCCACGCCGGTCCCGCACGTCCGCGACCTGCGGTCGGAGTTCCTGCTCAAGCTCGCCGTGCTGCACCGGCGCGGGGAGGACGCGGGCCCGCTGGTCGCCGCGCAGCGCCGGGTGCTGGAACCGATCGTCGAGGCGCTGCGGGCCGAGCAGGACGGCGGTGACGACTTCGACCGGATGCTCGCGGCCTGGCGGCGGGTGTCGGCGGAGGCAGCGCTGGCCTTCCTCGACGAGTTCCGGGTATGACGACGTCATGGCCCGACGCGACCTGACCTGGATCCCGCGCCTGCTCGGCGCGGCCACCGCCGCCTACGGGGCGGCGATCACCGCCCGACCCGACCTGCTCCTGAGGCCGGTGAAACTCCTCGCCGACGGCGAGCGGGCGGAGCCCGGCCACAAGGCGCTCACCATGGCGATCGGCGGGCGCGACGTCGTGTCCGGGCTGGCGATGCTGCTCGTCCCGGCCGGAACCCCGCTGAAGGCGGCGATCGCCGTGCGGGTCGGCGCGGACGTCGCCGATCTCACCGTCCTGGGCTCGCAGCTGCCGGACCGCGACGCCCGGGAGAAGGCGACCATGGTCGCCGCGGGCTGGGGCGCGATCTGCGCGCTGTCGGTCCTGGCCGCCGACCGGCCGAAGCACGGGCCGCTGCGCCGATGACCATGTGGCCGATGAGCATGTGGCCGATGAGCATGTGACAGCGGCCCGTCGCTCGACGATGATCGTCGGATGGCCACGAGCACCGGGGGCGACCCCCATCTGGAACGCGCCTACACGTTGAGCGGCCCGGAGGACGCCCGCGCCCTCTACGACGAGTGGGCGGCCACCTACGACACCGACCTCACCGGTGAGACGCAGGGCTACGTCGCACCGTCGGTGACCGCGGACGCGGTCGTCACGGCGGCCGGCACCGGCATCGAGGTGCTCGACGCCGGTTGCGGGACCGGGCTGGTGGGCGTCGAGCTGCAGCGACGCGGTGTCGCGACGATCGACGGCGTGGACGTGTCGCCGGGGATGCTCGAGCGTGCCCGGGAGACCGGCGCCTACCGCGACCTGAGCGAGGCGGATCTGACCGCGGCGCTGGAGCTGTCCGACGACCGGTACGACGCCGTCGTCTGCGTCGGGACGCTCACCCACGGTCACGTCGGACCGGTCGTGATCGAGGAGTTCGCCCGCGTCATCCGGCCGGGCGGGTTCCTCGTCGCGACCGTGCTGGACGACGTGTGGGAGTCCGGCGGCTACCGCGCCGAGGTCGACCGGCTGTGCGCGGGCGACGTGCTGGAGGCCGTCTCGATCGAGATCGCGCAGTACCGCTCCGGGCAGCAGGTGGACTGCCGGCTGCTGGTCCTGCGGGTGCGTTAGACGCCCTAGACGGTATGGAGGCCTGGGCTGAGGCCTCCCGCATGTGAACGTGGGTTGCCGACAGGAGTGGGTCCTGGCGGTAGAGCCACAGATGTGGGAGGCCCCAGTGAGTGCGAATCGTACGAGTGTCGGGTTGGACGTGCACGCGCGCTCGGTCGTGGCGTGTGGGCTCGACGGGCGGACCGGGGAGCTGTTCGAGCGTCGGTTGACCCCGGATCACGGTGATGTGGCCGCGTGGGTGCGGTCGCTGCCAGGCCCGGTGGCGGTCACCTACGAGGCCGGGCCGACCGGGTTCGGGCTGGCCCGGTCCCTGGCCGCGGCGGGGATCGAATGCCAGGTCGCGGCGCCGTCGAAGCTGCAACGCCCGTCCGGGGACCGGGTCAAGACCGATCAGCGTGATGCCCGGCATCTGGCCCGGTTGCTGCACCTCGACGAGATCGTCGCGGTCGCCGTGCCGAGCGTGGAACAGGAAGCTGCGCGGGACCTGGTGAGGGCGCGGGAGGACGTGCGCGGGGACCTGATGTCGGCCCGGCACCGACTCTCGAAGTTGTTGCTGCGCCAGGGGATCGTCTACTACGGCGGTAAGCCCTGGACCGGGATCCACGATCAGTGGCTGCGCGAGCGCCGCCGGGATGAGGTGTTCACCGCGCCGGGTCTGGGGCTGGCCTTCGACATCGCCTACGACACCCTGCTGGCCACGCTGACGCGGCGCGAGCGCCTGGACGCCGCGATCACCGAGATGGCCGCGAGTAGCGAGTTCACCCCGGTGGTAACCCGGCTGGGCTGCCTGCGCGGGGTCTCGACGTTGACCGCGTTCGGGCTCGCCGTCGAGATCGGGGACTGGCACCGGCTGACCGGGCGTTCGATCGGCGCCTACCTCGGCCTGGTGCCCACCGAGTCCTCCTCCGGGGCGTCGCGGTCGCAGGGCGCGATCACCAAGACAGGCAACGGACACGCCCGCCGCCTGCTGATCGAGGCCGCCTGGCACCACCGTAAGCCGCTGCGGGCCGGGGTCGGACTGCGTCGCCGTCAGGACCAGGCGAGCCCGGCCGCGCGGGATCGCGCCCAACGGGCGAACCGGCGCCTGCACTCCCGCTGGGCCGGCTTCGACACCCGCCAAAAGCGCGCCGTGGTCGCCAACACCGCGATCGCCCGCGAGCTCGCCGGCTGGTCCTGGTCGCTGGCCGTCCTCGACGAGTAACCACCCCGGCGAGGACCACAGATGTCCGGATGAGCCCACTGGTGGTGACGGCAGCGCCTGCGAGCAGACCCGCGACTGACCTATGAGCAGCCCACTCCCCCAACCCGTCGCCGGGGAGCGGAGGTGGGGCCACGCTCGATCTCTAGACCCGCGGACCGCTCGAGCCGAACAGACCGTCCTGCGGTAACCAACCCGCGCATATCAGACTGACGACGCGTCGACACCGACACGCTCGCCACCACCACACCCGTCCGGCAACCGAGGCGGTGTCCACGACGACGGTCGCGGACACCGCCTCACCCTGCCCACTTGACAAACCGGCCTACATATCAGGTCAGACTGGGGCCCATGAGTACCGAGCGCGGCCCGGTCGTCGGGCGCCGGATCCTGATCGTGCTGCTCGTGCTGGCCGCGGCGGTGCACGCGCGGCTGGTCGCGGGCACCGGCGCCGGGGCTCCGCTGCTCGCCGTGCTCGACGGCCTGGTGGCGATCGCCGCGATCGCCGCGCTGGTGCTGGTGGTGCGGCGGGCGGACGGGCCGGCGCTGCTGGTGTCCGCGATCGCCGGCGGTCTCGGTGTGGCGCTGTTCCTGGTTCCCGGCCTCGTCGCGCTGGCCCAGGGACAGAGCTGGACGGCGTGGCTGGACCCGTGGGCGTTCGGCGCGCTGCTGCTGGACGCGATGGTCGTCCGGGTGGCTGTCTTCACGCTGCGCAGAGATCAACAACCGTCCGGCGGGAAGAGCTGACGGACGCCGTGGCCCACTCCACAGCCACCGGCGAAACATCTCCGGATCGAAAACAACAAACTTCGGCGTAGATCGTTCGTAATCAGCGAAATCGCGGTCTGAGCAGCGATGACAGCTGTTACCGTTATCTTGGTGTGATAGGTCACCGATGCCTGGCTTGACCCGATCTCGCACTTTCGGCGACCTTCGATGGCGCCTCTCGGTCGTCCATGGCCGGGGAACGCACCGAAGCGCCGGAACCGCCACGCCACCACGGCCTCGTCCCACGGTTTCCGGTCAGTCGATCTGCACGGACGGGACGGGGCCGCGGGCCGCGAGCGAACTCGCGTGAACCGGACGGCGCTCCCCGCGCGGCCGGCCCGCCCGGAAAGTCGTGGGTCCGGAACCAGGTGAGAACAGATGAGCAGCACGCGCATGTCCATCCGTGGGCGTTTCGTCGGAACCTTGACCGCAGGAATCCTGGCGGTCGGGGCTCCGCTCGCCCTGGCCGGGACCGCGAACGCCGCCCCCGAGACCAGCGCCGCCGTCGCCCCCGCGGCGGCCGCGGCCCCCACCCAGTCCGTCTCCACCTCGACGTGGGAGAAGCTCGCCGAGTGCGAGTCCGGCGGTGACTGGAGCACCAACACCGGTAACGGCTTCTCCGGTGGCCTGCAGTTCACGCCGTCGACCTGGAAGGCCTTCGGCGGTGAGGGCAAGCCCCAGAACGCGAGCAAGTCCGAGCAGATCGCCGTTGCGGAGAACGTGCTCGAGGGCCAGGGCTGGGGCGCCTGGCCGGCCTGCTCCAGCAAGCTGGGGCTGCGGTAAGAACCCTCTGCGCTCGGCGGGCGGTGACCTCCACGGTCACCGCCCGTCGTCGTGTGTCAGGCCGCCCGCAGCCGGGTGACGACGTCGCTCACCAGCGCCGGGTCGGCGTCGTACGGGGTGTACAGCGAGATCCGGTCGACCAGGTCCCGGTACCGGCCGGCGATCCCGGCCGCGACCTCCTGCGGTGCGCCGGCGACGGCGAACAGGTCCAGCACGTCGTCGTCGATCAGGCCGGCCATCTCGTCCCACGCCTGCTGCCGGGACAGTCCGTTGAGCCGGTCCGCGAGCTCGCCGCGGCCGTGGTGCTCGAGCACCGGCCGGTACGGCGGGGTCGAGGCGTAGAACGCGATCTGCCTGCGCACCCCGGCCTCCGCGGCGGCGCGGGCGTCGGCGTCGGTGCCGAGCACGGTGAAGACCGGCAGGCAGACGTCGAACCCGGCCAGGTCACCGTGCTCACCGCGCCCGCGGCGCAACGCGGGCAGGGTCACATCCGCGAGGTACGACGGCGAGGTCAGCGAGTGCGCGAGCAGCCCGTCGGTGACCCGCCCGGCCACCTCCGTCATCCGCTCGCCGACCGCCGCGAGCATCACCGGCGGCCTGCCGTGCGGGTTCGTGCCCGGCGAGAAGAACTCCGTCATCAGGGTGTGTGAGTAGAACTCGCCCTCGTAGCGCAGCCGATCGCCGGTGGCCCAGGCGTCCCAGATGGCGTGCAGCGCGCGGACGTAGTCCTCCATCCGCGCGGCCGGCCGGCTCCACGGCATCCCGAACCGGCGCTCGATGTGCGGCTTGACCTGGGAGCCGATCCCGAGGTCGAACCGTCCGCCGGAGATCAGCGCGATGTCGTTGGCCTGGTACGCGAGCGTCATCGGGTTGCGGGCGAACGCCACCGCGATCGCGGACTGCAGCCGGATCCGGCTCGTGGCGCGGGCGGCGAGCGCGAGCGCGACGAACGCGTCGTGCGAGGTCTCCGGGACCGAGACGGTGTCGTAGCCGTCGCGCTCCGCCTCGACGGCGGTCGCCTCGGTCTCCAGCGGTCCCGCGGAGAACCCTCCGGTGGTGTCGACGCGCACTACCCGTCCCTTCCGTCGTCGGACACGATCCGTGCCGGCAGGTCGTCGGCGACGCGTGCTGCACCGCCACCGGGTGCCGGATCGATCTCGACCGGATCGTCCGGCACGGCGTCACGGACGGTCAATGCCCGGTTCGATCTCCCCGAGGTCCTCGACCATCGCGGTGAGCACCCGCAGGGTCGCGTCGACGTCCCCGGCGCGGACCCGTTCGGCCACCCCGCGCAGCCGCGCGTGTTCCCGGCCGACGACGCCGGCGATCACCGCCCGGCCCTCGCCGGTCGCCACGATCAGCTTCGACCGGCGGTGCCGGGGGTTGTCCACCCGCTCGACCAGGCCCGCGGCCAGCGCGTCGTCGACCATGCGCTGGACGAACTGCCTGCTCAGCGACTGTGACCGGCCGATGTCCGGGACGGTCATCGGGCCGTGGCGGCGCAGCTGGTCCAGCACCGCGCGGACGCCGGCCGAGACCCGGTTCTCGTCGGCGGCCTGCTCGACCTCGCGCAGCACGCGCCGGTAGAGGGGCCCGACGAGCAGGTAGACCTCGGCCAGCTTGTCGGCGATCCCGGCATGGTCCGTCATCCGCCGAGTATGACAACTCGGTTGTCGTGTTGGGTCGTATGTGACAACTTGGTTGTCATGATGGCTCTCACCGGTCTCGGCATCCCCTCGTTCCTGCCCGTCCCCGGCGGCCGCATCGCCTACCACGACGTCGGCCCGCGCACGGCCCGGCCGCCGATCGTGCTGCTGCACGGCGGCGGCCTGGACGGGCGCATGTGGACCCGGCAGGTCGCGGCGCTGTCCGCGAGCCACCGCGTCGTCGTCCCGGACACCCGCGGGCACGGCGGATCGTCCACACCGGAGGGGCCGTTCCGGCCGCACGAGGACCTGGCGGCGCTGCTGGAGTACCTGGACACCGGCCCCGCGGTGCTCGTCGGGCTGTCGATGGGTGGGCGGATCGCGGTGGACACCGCACTGACCCGCCCGGACCTGGCCGACCGGGTCGTCGTCAGCGGGGTGGGGATCGGGGAACCGGATTTCCGCGACCCGTGGGTGCTCGGCGTGTTCGCCGAGTGGGCCCGCACCCAGCAGGCCCTCGACGCCGACGGCTGGGTCGAGGCGTTCCTGCGTTTCGTGCCCGGTGAGCACCGCCGGGACGACGAGGTGGACCCGCTGGTCATGGAGGAGGTCCGCCTCATGGCCGTGGACGTGCTCACCCACCACCTGCCCGCCGACCCGACCGCGCCTGGCCCGCCGATCGAGTTCCTGGCCGACGCGGCCGCCCGGGCCACGTCGTTCCCGGTCCCGCTCCTGGGCATCGTGGGCGAGCTCGACGGCACCGACCACCTGCGGATCGTCCGTGCGGCTGTCGCGGCCGTGCTCGACGGCGAGCTGGTCACGATCCCGGGGACCGCGCACTACCCGAACATGGAGCGCCCGGCGGAGTTCACCGACGCGGTCCTGCGTTTCCTCGACCGGTAGCACGCCCTGCACCGTGCACACCCGATCCCGCCGAGATGCAGCTCAGTGCACCGTGGAGATCGACAATTCGCCCTGGTCCGTATCTCGGCGGGCGAGGCTGCGGGCGTGCACGTCGCCGCCGTGGTCGGTGGCGAGCAGGTCGCGTAGTGGTCGGGCTCGCGGGGCCCGGGCCCCGGCGGAGGTCCGTCGCTCACCGGTGCCGGACGGTGCCGCGGAGGCCCTCGGCGAGCCGGTGGATCAGCGGGTCCGGCGCGGCCCACCGGGCGAGGAGCCCGCTGCCGTCGTGCACCTCGCGCACCCACTGGATCCCGCGCAGCGCGTTGACCAGGAACAATCCGTCCACGCCTGGCAGCTCACCGACCGGCAGCGGGGCGATCCGGACGGCGCTCGGGCCGAGCAGGTCCAGCACCGCGCGGCGCCCGGTCCCCGGCAGGATCCGGCCGTCCAGCGGCGGGACCCACAGCCGGCCACGGTGGACGGCGGCGACCGCGGACCGGGTGCTCTCGAGCAGGTTCCCGGCGGGGTCGGCGAGCAGCGGGGTCCGGTCGGGCCCGGTCGCGGCCTCGTGGTCGTCCAGCCACCGCCGGTCGGCGAACTTGTGGCACTCGCTCGCGGTACCGGCGCCGGCCGTCGCCGACGCAGGCGTCCTGGTCAGCTCGGTGCCGTCGGTGCCGCGGCGGACAACGACGACCAGGCCGGGCTGATCCTCGAGCGGAACCGGCCCGGGCCAATGGGCGACCCGGACATCCACCCGGGACGGGTCCCGCACGTCCGCCTCGATCCGCATCCGCCCGTGCCCGGTCCGAGCCGCGGCGGCCCGCGCGGCCGCGGCCTCGACCGGCGCGGTGAGCACGGTGCCGGTCACCGCGAGGTAGGAGCGCCGCAACCGGGCCGCGTGCTCACCGACCCGGTCCGCGACGCCGTCGGTGCAGGCCACGGTCTCGAACAGGCCGGCGGCACGGTCGGCGGGCCGGGTCACGGCCGGTGCCGGTGGCCGCGGCGGACCGTCCAGCGCGGCGAGCACCGGCGCGGCCTTGGTCAGGCACTCGTCGTACTCCTCGGCCGGGTCGGAGTCGACGGTGATCCCGCCGCCGACACCCAACCGGCCGTGGCGTGCTCCGTCCGGGCCGGCGGCTCCCAGGTCCAGGGTGCGGATGGCGACGTTGAGCTCCAGCCCGGCCAGCGGGCTCACCCCGCCGACGGCACCGGTGAACAGGCCGCGTTCGCGGTCCTCGCACTCCGCGATCACCTCGCAGGCCCGAACCTTCGGTGCCCCGGTGACCGACCCGGGCGGGAACGCGGCGGCGAGCAGGTCCCGGTCGGTGACGTCGTCGCGCAGGGTGGCGTGCACCCGGGAGACGAGATGCCAGACGCCCGGATGCGGCTCGACCTCGAGCAGCCTGCCGACCCGCACCCCACCCGGGACGGCGACGCGAGCCAGGTCGTTGCGCATCAGGTCGACGATCATGACGTTCTCCGCGGCGTCCTTCACCGACACCGCCAGCCGCCGCCGCTCCCGGGCATCGCCCTCCGGATCCCCGGTCCGGGGCCGGGTCCCCTTGATCGGCGCGGTGGCGATCTCGCCCCGTGCGCGGTGCAGGAACAGTTCCGGGCTCGCGCTCACCGCGGCTCGCTCCGGGCCGTCGACCAGGGCCGCCCGCGCCGGTGGTGCGCTCCCGGCCAGCCGCGCCCACGCCTCGTGCACGTCGCCGTGCAACCGCACGTCCAGGCCGGTGGCGATGTTGGCCTGGAAGATCTCGCCGCGGCGGATCTCGGTGACGCAGCGTTCGACGGCGGCGAGGTGCGCGTCGCGGTCCGGCCACCGCAGCACCTCCAATCGGGCCGCCCGCCGGGGCGCCGGGCCCGCCAAGTCTGCTCGCAGCTCGGCGAGCCGCTGTTCGGCCGAGGCCACGTCCGAGTGCACCGGCAGGTCCACCGGCCACTCCCCGCCGGCGACCAGTGCCTCGAACCACCACCGCTCGCCGTCGTGCCGCAGGACGTCGCGGTACCAGGCGAGCACCGCACCCGGCCGACTCTCCGGCGGAGCGTGGTCGATGAACCCGAACCAGCCCCCGCCCACCGCGCCGGGCCGGGCCGGGTCGGCGGGCAACCGCGGCACCGCGCCGAGCACCGCGAACGGGTCGGCGCCGGCCGGGGCCACGAGCACCGGGTCGCAGGTCACCACCGCGCCCCACGCCCAGCCGCCGGCGAACGCGGCCACCCGGTCCCGGTGTGTGAGCCGGCGCACGAGCTCGCCGGGCGCACCACCGATCGGTCCGCCGGGAGGCGGGCCGGGATCGAGCGGCATCGCGTGCAGCCGGGGCCGGGTGGAGGAGGCTGTCGAGGTCACCGGCCGAGCATGCCCGCACCCGTAGGTGCGGTCGGCGTCAGCTCCAGGCCTCCGGTCGACGGGCGATCTCGTGGATCCGCTCGACGGCGGCCGGCCCCAGCACCGGCTTCATCCCCCGCAGCGCGAGGACCAGCGCTCCTTCGGTCGCGACGACCACGTCGTCCGGCCATCGGTGGACCCGCATCGGCGCCCCGATCACCGCGATCACCGGCCGTACCGGGGCGACGGCACCGTCCGCGCCGAGCCGGGGCAACAGCAGCTCGCGCACCCGCCGGGCCTCGACCCTGGCCCGCGGCACCGCGTCGGTGGGCATCCCGGAGACGGTCAGCCGGTCGCCGTCCAGCAGGACGGTGCGGCTCCGATGGTGCCGGGAGTTGATCACGCAGATGCCCGGAGGACCGATCAGCACGTGGTCGAGGTCGGCGGACCCGCCGTCGAGCGGGACGGAGTGCAGCATCCGCCAGCGCGGTGGCCTGCCGAGCAACCGGTCCCGGCGGGTCCGCCCGGTCAGCCCCTCCAACAGGGACGCGGTACGGAGCTCGCCGTCGGCGCCGAGCCGCCAGTTGCGGTCCGGTAGCCCGGCGCCGCGGACGTGCGCGGCCACGTGCCCCACCCGCCGCCCCGGGTAGTGGCGCGCCAGGTCGAGGGTGCGGGACCGGTCGGCGGTGTCACGGGTCTGCGGCATGGCCGGAGTGTGGACCCGACCCCCGACAGGAACGTGCCGCGAGCGAGGCCCCGCCGGTACCGTCGGAGCCGGGGTGGTCAGAGATGAACCCGGTGGATCCGCGCTTCGAGTCCCCGGTCGACCGGTCGATCCGCGAGGCCGTCGAGCGCGGCGACTTCGACGACCTGCCCGGCAAGGGCAGACCGCTCCCGGGCGCCGGAAGGGTCGGCCCGGTCGACGAGAACTGGTGGATCCGCGGCTACCTGGAGCGCGAGGGGCTCTCCGGCGAGGCGCTGCTGCCGCCGTCGATCCAGCTGCGCAAGGAGCTCGACCGGATCGACGCGACCGTCGCGCGGTTCACCGACGAGCGCCGGGTCCGGGAGTACGTCGAGGAGATCAACTCGCGGGTCGTCGATCACATGCGGCACCCGATGGGGCCGCGCGTCCCGATCCGCAGGCTCGACGCCGACGAGGTGGTCGAGCGCTGGCGGGCGGCCCGGCCGCGGCGCCGACCCACCCCCGGAGCGGTCTCGGAGGCCCCGGCGGCGCCACCGGGCGAGCGGCGCAGGCGCAGCTGGTGGACGCGCCTCCGCCGCCGAGCCTGATCCCATGCCACGGCTGACCACGCCGCGCCCGCCGACGAGCTCCCGGCGCGCAGCTCCCGGGCCCGCGCCCGAGTGTCACGTTCCGGCCCCCGATGGGGCATCAGCGTGCGTCTCGACCGGCTGCGCGCCGGTGAGGTGCACGATCCCGCCCTCCGCGGGGCGGAATCGTGCGTCTCGGAGCGTCAGGTCCGGGCCGGGATCCGCGGGGCGAAGTGACCCGGCGCGGCCAGTGGCCGCTCGGTCTCCAGCAGGGTCTTCAGCGCGGCGAGGATCGCGGGCCAGCCCTCGCCGACGTCGCGCATGTCCTGCTCGCCCTGCTCGTCCTCGGTGAACCCGGTGTGCACGACCTGCAGCTTCACCGCCTCGTCCCCGAACGGCGAGATCGCGAACTCGACGACCGTCGGCGGCCGGCCCGCGGCTTCCTCCGCCCGGCCGGTGAAGGTGTAGGACAGCCGGTGCGGCGGCTCGACGGCGAGCACCTTCCCGATGAAGTCCTCCCGGTCCGGGTGCACGGCCTCCAGCGGGCTGCCCACCTCCCAGTCGGAGGTCAGCTCGGCGCCGCCCCAGTACTGCATGGTGAACTCGGGGCTGGTCAGCGCCCGGAACACCTGCTCGGCCGTGCTGCGGATGTAGGTCGTGTAGACGTAGACGCGATCATTCGTCGTGGGCATCGCGGTCCTCCAGCGCGGCACGCAGGTTCGTGATCGCCTGCACCCGGCTCCGCTCGAATTTCCCGATCCACCGGTCGTGGATCTCCTGGATGGGCACCGGGTCGAGGTGGTGGAGCTTCTCCCGGCCACGGCGGACGGCGGACAGCAGACCGGCCGACTCCAGCTGGGTCAGGTGCTTGGAGACGGCCTGCCGGCTCATCTCCAGCCCGTCGCACAGCTCGCCGAGCGTCTGCCCGCCCCGTTCGTGCAACCGGTCGAGGATCCGCCGACGGGTCGGGTCCGCGAGGGCCCGGAAGACGGCGTCGACATCGGTCACGCGGCCAATTATGCAACCAAACGGTTGCCTGTCAAGGTACGAATCCGCCCCCACGGTTTCTCGACGGACAGCACCGAGGCGCTCAGCAACATCACCTGGTGCAGTGCCGAGCTGAACAGCAACGGCCACAGCAGGGACGGGTCCCGGCCCGCGGCATCGATCCAGCCCGTGTTCAGCACGACCGAACCGACGATCACGGTCAGAGCCAGCACCGTCTTCACGACCACCCAGCGGTACCGGAACAGACCCCACGCCGTTCCGATTCCGAGCGCGGCCCCGGTCAGCACGGTGCCGACCGCGAAGAACGGGATGATCACGCCGCCGACCAGGCCCATCGCCGGGACCGCGAACGCCGTCCCCGCGCCCTGCACCAGGACCGTGGCGGGCAGCACCAGCATCACCATCGACAGGCCCGTCCAGCCGATCGCGAGTACGAGGTGCGCGGCCCGCAGCGATGCCCGGGGGCGGCGCGCGAGCCTGCGCCGCGGTGCGGTCCGGGTGGTGGCGGTCGTCAACGCAGCTCCTCGGGCACCGCGTCATCCGGTGACGGCTCGCGATCGGCTCGCCGCAGGTGCACGAACAGGATCAACCCGAGCCAGAACGCCGGTCCGATCGGCATGAACAGCGGCGCCGGCCCGAGCACGGCCGCGATCAGCAGAAGCAGGAGTATCGCCCCGGTGACGCCGGCGTGCACACCCATGATCCGGCGGGCGCGCGGGGTCAGCGGGCCGCGCGGCGGCCGGCGGGGCCGCGGCGGCCGGGGCAGCCCGGAGAGCAGCGGGACGAGCTCGGCGCGGGTGCGGGCGGCGTAGGCGGCGGCCTGTCGCTCGTCGGCCTCGTCCAGGGTGAGCCGGCCCTCGGCGGCCGCCCGGCGCAGCCGGTCGGTGACGTGCTCGCGCTCGGCGTCCGAGGCGAGCACGGCGTCGTCACCGGGCGCCGCGGCGTGCGCCGGTGCTGCTGCCGGGACGGTGGGTGTCGTCGACGGGGCGGGCCCCGTGATGGCGTCGGTGTCAGGTGTCGTCGTCATGCCGGACAGCGTGTCGGGCGGTGCGGGCCTGCGCGTCCGCCCGCGGTCGCCGATCCCCCTGCCGTCCCGGTCGCAGCGGCCCGCCCCGGCGTACACCCGTGGTGGTACGACGGCCCGCACCGCGCGGAGGACGTCCGCCGTCGGTGCCCCGGTCTACCGTGACGCAGTGCCCACCGATCGCCGTCCCGGCTGGTGGGGCGGGGTCGTGCGGACCCTCGTCCTGCCGGCCGTCGTCGCGCTGCTCACCGCCGGCGGGACGGCGTTCGCCCTGCAGCGCCGCTACTGGGGACCGCCGGGCCCGGCGCTGCCCGAGGCGGTCCCGTTCGACGGCGTCGCGGTCGCCCTGCTCGCGATCGGGCCGCTCGCGCTGGTGTTCCGGCGGGCGAACCGGGTCGTGGCGCTGCTGGTGACGGCGGCCGCCGCCGTCATCTACCTGGGGATCGGCTACCCACCGGGCCCGTCGGGCGGTCTCGCGGTCGCGGTCGCACTCGTCTCCACGGTCGCCGCCGGCCGGCACCACCGCGCGCTCGCGGTGGTCGCGGGTGCCGGGCTCGTGCTGGCCGGCTGGTACCTGCTGACAGGGCGGGATGTGCCGCCGAGCGCCACCGGCCCGGTGCTCGCCTGGCTGGTCGCGTTGTTCGCCGCGGGCCTGCTGTGGCGGGTCCGGCGGGAGCGGATCGAGCAGGCCCGGCGCGCGGTGGAGGAGGAACGGCGGCGCCGTGCCGGCGAGGAACGGCTGCGGATCGCACAGGAGCTGCACGACGTCCTCGGCCACCACGTCTCGCTGATCAACGTGCAGGCCGGGGTGGCGCTGTTCCTGATGGACGACGACCCGGAGCAGGCGCGCACCGCGCTGACCGAGATCAAGCGGGCCAGCCGCGACCTGCTCCGCGAGATGCGCTCCACGCTGGGCGTGCTGCGCGGCGTGGACGAGCAGGCGCCGCGACTGCCGACACCGGGCCTGGACCGCCTCGACGCGCTGCTCGACGAGGCCGGGGCGGCGGGCCTGCCGGTGGAGCGCCGGACGGTGGGCGAGCCGAGGCCGCTCCCGACGGGGGTGGACCTGGCCGCGTACCGGATCGTGCAGGAGTCGTTGACCAACACCCGCCGGCACGCCGGGGCGGCATCCGCCGTCGTCACCCTGCGGTACACCCCGGACGGGCTGGAGCTGACCGTGGACGACGACGGAGCCGGCCCGGCCGGTGACGCCACGGAGGGCACCGGCCTGACCGGCATGCGCGAGCGCGCCCGGTCGACCGGCGGCACCCTGGAAGCGGGCCCCGGCCCGGAGCGGGGGTTCCGGGTGCACGCGCGGCTGCCCACGTCCGTGCCTGGGGAGCCGCCGGACAGCCCGGCCGGCGGTGGTCCGGGTGACGGGACAGCGGAACCGGCCCCGCCGCCTGCGACTGCCCGGGGCGACGGGAGGGTGGACCGGTGATCCGCGTGCTGTTGGCCGACGACCAGGTCCTCGTCCGCTCCGGGTTCCGCGCGCTGCTCGGCTCCCAGCCCGACCTCGAGGTCGTCGCCGAGGCCGCCGACGGGGCGGAGGCGGTCGCCGCGGCCCGCGACCATGCGCCGGACGTCGTGCTCATGGACATCCGGATGCCCGGAACCGACGGCCTCACCGCCACCCGGACGATCACCACCGATCCCGGCCTCGACGGCACCAGGGTGATCGTGCTGACCACCTTCACCGACGACTCGTACGTGTTCGAGGCGATCCGTGGCGGCGCGAGCGGCTTCCTGGTGAAGGACGCCGAGCCGGCCGACCTGATCCACGCCATCCGGGTGGTGCACGGCGGCGAGGCGCTGCTCGCGCCGACCGTCACCCGCACCCTGATCGCCGAGTTCGCGGCCCGCTCCCGTGGGGCTCCGGCCGGCTCGGCCCGGCTGGACGTGCTCACCGAGCGGGAACGCGAGGTGCTCGCCGAGGTGGCCGCGGGTCTGTCCAACGACGAGATCGCCGCTCGCCTGCACATGAGCCCGACCACGGCGAAGACCCACGTCAGCCGCACGATGACCAAGCTCGGCGCGCGCGACCGGGCCCAGCTGGTGGTACTGGCCTACGAGTCCGGCCTGGTCCGGCCGGGCTGGACCGGCTGAATGGAAGGATCGGGTGGGTGACGACCGTCTTCGTGTTCAACGGCCCGAACCTCAACCTGCTCGGCACCCGCAAGCCCGAGGTGTACGGCACCACCGTCCTCGCGGACGTCGAGGCGCAGTGCCGGGAGTCCGCCGCGGCGCACGGCCTCGCTCTGGACTTCCGGCAGACCAACCACGAGGGCACGCTGGTCGACTGGATCCAGGAGGCCGGGGCTGCGGTGAAGCGCGGCGAGGCGCTCGGCCTGGTGCTGAACGCCGCCGCCTACACCCACACCTCGGTCGCGCTGCACGACGCGATCGAGGGCGCGGAACTCCCCACGGTCGAGGTGCACATCTCCAACGTGCACGGCCGGGAGACGTTCCGGCACCACTCGTACGTCTCGCCGGTCGCGGCGGGGATCGTGGTCGGGTTCGGCATCGGCGGCTACGCACTGGCGATCGACGGGCTCGTCCGGAAGTTCCGCCCGCTCCGCTCGGTCTGACGCGTTCCGCGGAACGCGCGACGACACCGGGCCGCCGTGTACCCCTCGTACACGGCAGCCCGGGAAGCCTGCTCGGGACGCTCAGCCCTCGATCGCGGACGGGTCCATCCAGACGAACTCCCAGCGGTGACCGTCCGGGTCGTCGACGCTGCGGCCGTACATGAAGCCGTGGTCCTGGGTGTCGCCGCCCTGGCTGCCACCCGCGGTCAGGCCGGCGTCGGCGATCCGGTCCACCTCCTCGCGGGTCTCCACACCCAGGGCGTTGATCACCTCGCGGGCGGTGGCCGCCTCGGCGGTGCCGGACTGCTTGGTGAACTCGGTGAACCGCTTCTCGGTCATGATCATCGCGACGATCGCGTCGCTGATCACGAACGACGCGGTCTGCTCGTCGGAGAACTGCTCGTTGAGAGTGAAACCGAGGCTCGAGTAGAAGGCCTTCGAGGTGTCCAGGTCGGCGACCGGCAGGTTCACGAAGATCATGTTCGGCATCGCGGACTCCTGAGGTGGTGTGGTGGCGCCGGGTGTCCGGTGCCGTTCGAGAGGAGAGACCGCGGGCATCCGCCGAACTCATCGCCCACCCGGGAAAGTCGCCCCGGCGTCGGGCAGGATCACCGGCCATGACCGTGAAGTGGGGAGTCATCGGACCGGGCCGGATCGCCGACAGCGTCGTGCCGGACTTCGCGCACGTCCCGGGCGCCGAACCGGTCGCCGTCGCGTCCCGGTCCGCCGAGCGCGGCGAGGCCTTCGCCCGCAGGCACGGAATCGGACGGGTGCACACCGGCTACCGCGCGATCATCGAGGACCCGGACGTCGACGTCCTCTACATCGCCACCCCGCACCCGCAGCACCGCGCGATCTCGCTGGCCGCCCTGGACGCCGGCAAGGCGATCATGGTGGAGAAGGCGTTCACGGTCAGCTCGGTGGCCACCCGGGAGATCGCCACGGTCGCGCGCAACCGCGGCGTCTTCGCGATGGAGGCCATGTGGACGCGGTTCTTCCCGGCGATCATCCGGCTCCGCGAGCTGGTCGCCGAGGGCGCGATCGGTGAGGTCCGCTCGGTGCAGGCCGACCTCGGCGTCCGCAACCGGACGCCCGTCGAGGACCGCTTCTACTCCGCGGAGCTGGGCGGTGGCGCGTTGTTCGATCTCGGTGTCTACGTGGTCTCGTTCGCCCAGATGCTGCTGGGCAGCCCGTCGGTGATCTCCGCGACGGGCGCGCTCACGCCGTCCGGTGTCGACATCGAGGAGTCGATCCTGCTCGGCTGGCCGGGCGGTCGCAGCGCGGCACTGCAGGTCAGCCTGCAGTGCGCGATGCCCGGCTCGGCCCGCGTGATCGGCACCGAGGGCTGGATCGAGGTGCCCCCGCGCTTCCACCACCCGGACCGGATCGTCGTGCACCGGTACGGCGCCGACCCCGAGGAGATCGTGCTGCCGGGCACCGGGCGCGGCTACGCCCACGAGATCGACGAGGTCACCCGCCGGGTCGCCGCGGGGGAGACGGAGAGCCCGGTGATGCCGCTGGCCGACACCGTCGCGGTGCAGGACATCATGGCCGCGGTCGCCGACCGGATCGGGATGGTGCCCGAGGAGGGCCCGGCCGTGCTCTGAGTCGCGCAGCCGGTTGTTGCTGTGACGCAACAATCGGCAGCAAGAGGTTTACGTCGCGCAAACGGCGGTGTAGACCAGCCCGGTGACCGACCTCACGACACCATCAGAAGGCCGGGAGAAGACCTTTCTCGGCCACCCCACCCAGCTCGGAACGCTGTTCGGCGTCGAGATGTGGGAGCGATTCTCCTTCTACGGCATGCAGGCGATCCTGCTGCTGTACATGTACACCACCGTCACCGAAGGCGGCCTCGGCTACGACCAGGGTGTCGCCGCAGGCGTCGTCGGCGCCTACGGCGGCACCGTCTACCTCTCCACGATCCTCACCGCCTGGGCGGGTGACCGGCTGTTCGGCCCGGAACGGGTGCTGTTCGGCAGCGCGATCTCGGTCATGGCCGGGCACATCTCGCTGGCGCTGCTTCCCGGCAGCACCGGGCTCGCCATCGGTCTGGTGCTGGTCGCGCTGGGCAGCGGCGGCATCAAGGCGAACGCGTCGACCATCATCGCGATGCTCTACGGCGAGGGCGACGACCGCCGCGATGCCGGATTCTCGATCTTCTACCTGGGTGTGAACATCGGCGCCCTGGTCGGCCAGATCCTCACCCCGGTCCTGCAGGAGACTGCCGGGTTCCACTGGGGCTTCGGCCTGGCCGCCGTCGGCATGGCGGCCGGTCTGACCCAGTACTCGTTCTTCCGGAAGAACCTCCCGCCGGAGGGCAGGATCGTCCCCAACCCGCTGCCGCGGGCGCAGAAGGTGCGTGCCGGGGTGATCGGCGCCGTCGTTCTCGTCGTGGTGCTGATCCTGGTCTTCACCGATGTGATCAACGCCGGGCGGCTCGACCTGATCGTCACCGCGATCGTCGCCGTCGCCACCGTCGCCTACTTCACGCTGATGCTGACCAGTCCGAAGGTGGACCGGATCGAGCGCCGCCGGGTCCTCGCGTTCCTGCCGATGTGGGTCGCCAGCGCGGTCTTCTGGGCGATCTTCCAGCAGATCTTCACCGTCCTGCTGATCTACGCCGACGAGCGGACGAACCGGAACGTGTTCGGCCTGTTCGAGATCCCGGCCGGCTCGGTACAGGCGATCGAGCCGCTGTTCGTGGTGCTGCTGGCGGGCGTCTTCGCCACGGTGTGGACCAAGCTGGGGCCGCGCCAGCCGTCGTCGCCGCTGAAGATGGCCATCGGCACGATCATCATCGGCGCCGGTTTCCTGCTGTTCGTGCCGCTGGCCGGCACCGGCGCGAACGGCACCCCGCTGCTCGCGCTGGCCGGCATCCTGCTGATCTTCTGCATCGGCGAGCTGTTCACCTCGCCGGTCGGGCAGTCGCTGTCCACGAAGCTCGCCCCGAATGCGTTCCGCACCCAGATGGTGGCGCTGTTCTACCTGTCGGTGGCGATGGGCACGGTGCTCGCCGGCGTGCTCGCCGAGTTCTACAGCGCCGACAACGAGGTGGCGTACTTCGGCATCACCGGTATCGCGGCGATCGTCGTGGGCCTGGTCGTCGTGGCGATCGTGCCGAAGCTGAAGGTACTGATGGAAGGCGTTCGCTGACCATTGTCGAACACGAGTTCGAGCTGTCCCCAGCCGCATCCACACCTGTGGACAACTCGAGCTCCCTGTGGGCGGACTACCGGCGACGGGTGCGGCGGACCGTGGGCCGGTCCATCCCGTCGCCGGTCATCTCCCGGGCGATCCGCACGACGTGCGCGCGGACGTCCGGGGGCTGGTCGGCGATCCGCATCGCCAGCAGTTCCAGGATCGAGGCCAGTCCGAACGCCATCTCGGGGCGCGACAGACCGGCGTAGTGCGCCTGGACGGCCTCGTGGCGTAGCCGGGACGCGGCGGCCAGCACCGTCTCGCGGTCGGCACGCAGTGCGGACAACCGGCGTCGTTCGTGTGTGTTCATGCTCCCCCGGGGTCGGGCGGTCGGTGCGGTCCGCCCGGGGGAGCGGGCGCGGGACCAGCGTGCCTCCCGCGCCCCTCCGGGGCCAGCCGTGTCCCCGAGATGTCGCACACACGTTCGACTCAGGGGATGAGCAGGACCACGGTGAGTGCCGAGGTCGCCGCCCGGACGTGGTTCGCGACCGTCCACCGCCGCGCGAGCGGGCCCCACTCCCCGCCGCGGTCGACCGCGGTGTTGATCGGGATGTTCACCGACGGCGTCACCACGAAACCGGCCAGTCCGGCCAGTGCCCCGGCGATCCGGAGCGGGTCCCGGGCGAGCACGGCGGTGACCAGCAGCGCGGCGCAGGCCAGGGCGGTGCCGCCGAACAGCAGCCCGAACACCGGGTTCAGGATCGCCCGGTTCACCTCCCGCATCGTCGCGGTCGCCTCGCCGGGCGGGCGCCGCCGCAGCCCGGGCAGCACCGCAACCGAGAACGCCAGGTAGATACCGCCGAGCAGGCCGGACCCGGTGACGACGACGCCGTCGAGGACCGCGCCGAGGAGCGCGGCGATCACGACGCGACCCCCGCGGCCCACTCCTGGACGGTCAGGACACCGGTGACGTCCCCGCGCGGGCCGTGCGCCCGTACCCGGCCGGCGTTGAACGCCCGGTTCATCGCGACGTGCAGCCGCGCGACGTCGGCCGACAGGCCCGCCTCCTGCAGCAGCTCCTCCATCTCGGTGTCCGGCACCCGGACGTAGGTCGCGCCGGGTACGCCCAGTGCGGGCCCGAGCGCCGCGACGACCTCGGGCACCGTCCGGTCCGCTGCGCCCTGCACCTCGACGACGCCCGGCGCGGACGACGCCAGCAGGGCGGCGGCCGCGGCCCTGCCGACGTCCCGGGTGGCCACCATCGGCAGTGCGACCTCCGGGTCGATCGAGTCGGCGTGCACGCCGTGGGTGCGCACAGCCTCGGCCGAGTGCAGGAACGACTCGAGGAACAGTCCCGGCCGGACGACGGTGACGCGGGCGTCGAGCGTCGCGAGCCGCCCCTCCTGTTCGTGCAGGCTGCCGAGGTAGCCGGTCGCGGACAGGTCCGGACCACCCGGCACCTCGGCGCCGAGCGAGCTCAGCGCGACCACCCGCGGCACCCCGGCGTCGTGCAGCGCCGCGACGACCGAGCTCCCGAGCCGGGCCTGATGGGACGCGTGGTCGGGGGCCGTGACGTCGAACGGCAGTAGGACGAACGCGGCGTCCGCGCCGTCGAACGCCCGGCGCAGGAACGCCGGGTCGCCCATGTCGCCGGGCCAGGGCTCGCTGCCCGCAGCCGCCCGGTCGACGGTCCGGGCGACCGCACGGACCCGCACCCCGGCCGCGAGCAGGTCGCGGACGACCTGCGAACCCACGTTCCCGGTCGCTCCCAGAACAGTGATCATGACGTGCTCCTTCGGTCGATGTGCGTCCATCCTGTGCCGACGGGACAGGACGCAGAAGCACCATCGATCCGGTTCTGTTGCTCGATCGTCCACAACTGGGGATGGACTGTGGACGCCGATGTCATGCTGTCCTCATGCCCGCCGCCCCGCCGTTCCCGGTCGCCGACCCGCTCGGCGAGGCGCTGCACGTACTGCGGATGGACGGCGTCTTCTACTGCCGTTCCGAGCTCACCGAGCCGTGGGGGATGACGCTGCCCGCGACACCGGGCTGCCTCTGGTTCCACGTCGTCACCTCCGGCGGGTGCCGGCTGACCGCGGACGGCGCGGACCACGTGCTCCGGCCCGGCGAGCTCGTCCTCGTGCCGCACGGCGCCGGGCACGTGCTGCGCAGCGCGCCGGGCGTGCTCGCGCCGGACATCCGGTCGATCCCGCACCCGGTGCTCGGCGGCCGTTTCGCGCTGCTCCGGCACGGCGGCGACGGCCCGGCGACCCGGATGGTGTGCGGCGCCGTCCGGTTCGGGCATCCCGCGGCCCGCGATCTCGTCGACCGGCTGCCGGGGCTGGTCCGGGTCGAGTCCTCGCCGCGCGGTGACCGTGTCCAGGACACCCTCCGGCTGATCGCCGCCGAGGTCGAGGACGGTGGTCCCGGCAGCGACGCGGTGATCACCCGGCTGGCCGACGTGCTGGTCATCCAGGCCGTCCGCGGCCGGCTGGAGGCCGACGACGGAGCCCGCACCGGCTGGCTCGGGGCGCTGGCCGACGAGCGGATCGGCCACGCGCTCGCCGCGGTGCACCGTGCTCCGGAGCGCGACTGGACGGTCGCGACCCTCGCGGCGACGGCGGCGATGTCCCGGTCGGCCTTCGCGGCGCGGTTCACCGAGCTCGTCGGCGAGCCCGCGATGACCTACGTGACGCGGTGGCGGATGAACACCGCCGTCGACGTCCTGTCAGGGGGTGATGCGACAGTGGCCGAGGTCGCGCGCCGGTTCGGCTACCGGTCCGAGGCGGCGTTCGCGCGGGCCTTCGCTCGGGTCGTCGGTGAGCCCGCCGGACGGGTGCGCCGGCGGGCCGCGGCGCGTGGTCCCGCCGGGCTCGAGGTGTTCGCGGAGCCGGTCTGACGGCACTCCGGGGGTGTCGTACGCATGTTCGACGCAGGGGTGCTACGCTGCAACGACGCGACAGAGAAGGGACTCGATCCGCTCGTATCGAGCAGTATTACGACGAGCGTAGACAGGCGTATGCGACCTCATCGGGCGTGCTCGATGACGAGATATCGACGTGTCTCGGTGGATGGCTAGAAAGCGGTAGACGCGGCGATCGGGCGCCGTCGATGCCGGAGTATCGGGCTGTATCGGACATGGCCGATACTTCGTTAGACGCTGGCATCGACCAGCGTCGACCTTAGTATGCCGCCGTCTAGTGCTGCCCCGAGACAGTCCGATGCGCCGCGATCGGCTGCGCCCGCTCCGCTCTCTCGACCGAGATGAGGGGTACGCCAGGGCTGTCGCGGAGGCCGTCGGGAGCCCTGGTGTACCCCTCGTGGTGCGATCCGGGGCGCGCGGTGCCCGGGCTACAGGTGGGCGAGCTTGTCCGGGTTCCGCACGGTGTAGACGGCGGTGACCAGGTCCGTGCCCTCGACGTCGGACACCTCCAGCAGGACCGCCGTGTGGACGATGCCGTCCTCGCGCAGCAGGACCGCCGGCATCTCGTTGAGCACCCCGAACTCCGGCCCGGCGGCCGGCAGCGGCCGGCGGGTGAGCCCGACGAGCAACCGGGCGACCTTCTCCCGCCCGTGAATCGGGCGGAGGGCCGCCGAGGCCTTCCCGCCGCCGTCGGAGAGCTGGACCGCCTCCGGCGCCAGCATGGCCGTCACGGCGTCGAGGTCGCCGCCGAGCGTCGCGTCCACGAACGCCTCCGCGACCCGGCGCGCCCGGTCCGGCGGGACGGTGAACCGCGGCCGCCGGGCGCTGACGTGCTCGCGGGCCCGGTGGGCGATCTGCCGGACGGTGGCGACCGGCCGGGCGAGGGTCGCGGCGATCTCGTCGTAGCCGAGGTCGAAGGCCTCCCGCAGCACGAACACCGCCCGCTCGTCGGGGGACAGGGTCTCCAGCACCAGCAGCATCGCGACCGTCACGTCGTCGGTGCGCAGTGCCCGGTCGGCCGCGTCATCCCCGGCCGGTAGCGGCTCGGGCAGCCACTGCCCCGGGTAGGTCTCCCTGGTCCGGGCGGTGCTCCGGAGCCGGTTCAGCGCCTGCCGGGTGACGATCCGGGCCAGATACGCGCGCGGGTTGGCCACCTCGGCGTGGTCCACGGCGGACCACCGCAGCCAGCTGTCCTGCAGGACGTCCTCGACGTCGGCCACGCTGCCGAGCAGCTCGTAGGCCAGCCGGAACAGCAGCCCGCGGTGCCGGTCGAACTCGGCGAGCGGGCCGTCGTCCGGGGCCGGGGCGGTCATGCCGCGCGCCCCCGCACCGCGCGCAGCGTGTACCGGCAGACCTGCTCCTTGACCAGTGCGCCGGCCCGCCCGCCCACCGTGAGCCGGCGTGGCCGGTCGCGGGAGTCGACGAGCTGCACGACCGCGTCCCCGGCGCCGACGATCAGCCCGCCGACGACGGTGACGGCCCGGCCGTCCGGCAGCGCCGCGACGGCGTCGTGCAGCCGGGTCGCGCCCTCCAGGGTGTCCACCCGGTGACCGTCGCCCGGCGCCGGTCCACCCCCGCTGCCGACCGCGTACACCAGGCGATCGAACCGCAGGAGGTCTCCGCCGTCCAGGGTCACCGCACCGTCCCCGATCGCGGTGACCCGCGCCCGCCTCGTCCGCACCCGTGGATCGAGCACCCGGCGCAGCGGCACGGTCGCCGCGCCGCTGCCGGCGGCGAGACGGTGCAACCGGATCCGCTCGACGAACTCGTCGCGCGGGTCCAGCACCGTCACCTCGCCGGCCCGCGCGGCCGCGATCCGGTTCGCCGCCGTCACACCCGCGTAGCCCGCGCCGATCACCAGCACCGTCGTGGTCATGACCTGCTCCTTCACCGTCGTCCGTCGGCCGCCATGGGGACACCGGGCGCGACACCGGACGTGACAGGGTGTGGCACACGTCACGCAGCGGGCGTGCCAGGGTGGCCGCATGAGTGGCGTGGCGGTGGTGACCGGGGCGGGATCGGGCATCGGCGAGGCGGTGACCCGCGCACTGCTCGACGACGGCTGGCAGGTCGCGCTGGCCGGGCGGCGGGTGGACCGGCTCGACGCCGTCGCGGGCGGGCGTGCCGGCACCCTGACGGTGGCCACCGACGTCGCCGATCCGGAGTCGGTCGCGGCGCTGTTCGCCGCGGTACGGAAGCGCTGGGGGCGGGTCGACCTCCTGGTCAACAACGCCGGCACGTTCGGGCCCGGCGGGACCGTCGACGAGATCACCGTCGAGGACTGGACGGACACCGTCGCGGTCAACCTGACCGGGTCGTTCCTCTGTGCGCGAGCGGCATTCGCCGCGATGCGGGCCCAGGACCCGCAGGGCGGCCGGATCATCAACAACGGGTCGATCTCGGCGCACGTGCCGCGGCCGGGCAGCGCCGCGTACACCGCGACCAAGCACGCGGTCACCGGGCTCACCAGGTCGCTGTCGCTCGACGGCCGGGAGTTCGGCATCGCCTGCGGACAGATCGACATCGGCAACGCGGCCACCGACATGACCGCGGGTGTGGCGGCCGGGGCGAAGCAGGCCGACGGTTCGGTGCAGCCGGAGGCGACGTTCGACGCGGCGCACGTGGGACAGGCCGTCCGCTACATGGCGGCGCTGCCGCTGGAGGCGAACGTGCAGTTCCTGACGATCGCGGCGACGACGATGCCGTGGCTGGCCCGCGGTTGAGTGCCGTCTCGTTGTGAGACGCGCTCATCGCCCCGGGATGCCACAATGACGTGAGCCACATCACCGGGAGGGGCGCGGATGACCCGGACGATGCATGTTCTGCGACTGATCGTGCACGCCCGCTCACGGCAGCCGGTACTGCTGCTCGGCGAGGCGGGCGGGCAACGGTGTGTCCCGGTGTTCCTGCGGCCCCCACAGGCCGAGGTGATCGCCGCGGGCCGGCGGGACGACTCCAGTACCGCCCTCACCCAGGACGTCCTGCTCCCGGTGGCGGCGGCGCTCGGCCACACCCTGGACTCGGTGGAGATCAGCGACCTCACCGACGGCGTCTACACCGCCGAGCTGGTGTTCGACGACGGCACCCGGCTCGCCGTGAAACCGTCGGACGCGCTGGCCATAGCGGTCCGGGAGGGCCTGTCGATCGGCATGGCCGAGCACGTGCTCGACGAGGTCGGCCAGCCGATCGAGGACGTCCTGCCGTCGGACTCGGCCGACGAGAGCGGGATCACCGCCCAGGCCCGCGCGGCGACCGGCGGCACGGCCGCGGAACCGCCGGAGGAGCAGCTCCAGCAGTTCCGCGAGTTCATCGACGAAGTATCCCCGGACGACTTCCGGTAGCGCCCGAGAGCTCGTCGCTGCCGGGGCGGTGATCGCCGTTCGTCGGCGCGCCCGCGTGGACCAGCTCGGCGTAGCGGCCGTCCCGGGCCAGCAGCGCGACGTGGTCGCCGCGCTCGACGATCCGTCCCCGCTCCAGCACGAGGATCTCGTCGGCGTCCCGGACGGTGGACAGCCGGTGCGCGATCACGATCGCCGTCCGGCCCTCGAGCGCCTCGGCCAGTGCTGCCTGCACCGCGGCCTCGGACGTGGAGTCCAGGCTGGCGGTGGCCTCGTCCAGCACGACGACCCGCGGGCGGGCCAGCAGCACCCGGGCGATCGTCAGCCGCTGCCGCTCGCCGCCGGAGAGCCGGTAGCCGCGCTCCCCGACGACGGTCTCCAGCCCGTCCTGCAGCGAGGCGACCAGCTCACCGAGCCGGGCCCGGCGCAACGCGTCCCACAGCTCGGTGTCGGTGGCGTCCGGCGCCCCGATCCGCAGGTTCGCCGCGACCGTGTCGTGCAGCAGGTGCCCGTCCTGGGTCACGAACCCGACCGTGCGGTGCACCGACTCCCCGGTCAGCTCCCGCACGTCGGCGCCACCGATCCGGACGGCCCCGGAGCCGGCGTCGTAGAGCCGCGCGACCAGCTGCGCGACCGTCGACTTGCCGGCGCCCGAGGACCCGACCAGCGCGACCATCTGCCCGGGCGCCACGGCGAACGACACGTCGTGCAGCACCTGTTCGCCACCGCGGGTGTCCAGCGTCGCGACCTCCTCCAGCGACGCGAGGGACACCTGGTCGGCGGTCGGGTAGGCGAACGAGACGCGGTCGAACTCGACGCCGACCGGCCCGTCCGGAACCGGCCGGGCATCCGCCGCGTCGGAGATCATCGGCTCCAGGTCGAGCACCTCGAAGACCCGCTCGAAGCTGACCAGCACCGTCATGATCTCCATCCGGGCCCCGGCCAGCGCGGTCAGTGGCTGGTACAGCCGGGTCAGCAGCATCGCCAGCGACACGACGTCACCGGCGGACAGTGCCCCGGCCAGCGCGAACCCACCGCCGACGCCGTAGACCAGGGCCACCGCCAGCGACGAGGCCAGCGTCAGCGCGGTGACGAAGACCCACTGCAGCATCGCCGAGCGGACCCCGATCGCGCGCACCCGGTCCGCACGCTCGGCGAACTCGCCGGACTCCTGCTCCGGCCGCCCGAACAGCTTGATCAGCGTGGCGCCGGGTGCGGAGAACCGCTCGGTCATCCGGGTGCTCATCGCCGCGTTGTGGTCGGCGGCCTCGCGCTCCAGCGCGGCCAGCCGCCGGCCCATCAGCCGGGCCGGGACGAGGAACACGGGCAGCAGCAGCGCCGCCAGCACCGTCACCGGCCACGAGATCGCCAGCATCACGCCGAGCGTGAGCAGCAGGGTGACCAGGTTGGACACCACGCCGGCGAGGGTGTCGGAGAACGCCCGCTGGGCGCCGAGGACGTCGGAGTTCAGCCGGGACACCAGCGCCCCGGTCCGGGTACGGGTGAAGAACGCGACCGGCATCCGCTGCACGTGGTCGAACACCGTGGTCCGGAGCTGCTGGATCAGGCTCTCGCCCAGGTTCGCCGACAGCCATCGGCTGACCAGGCCCAGTCCCGCCTCGACGATCGCCGCGACCGCGATCAGCCCGGCGACGACCGCGAGCGCCGACACCGGCGCCCCCGAGGTGATCGCGTCGGTCGCCCGCCCGGCGAGCACCGGTGTGACGACGGTGAGGACCGCGCCCGCCGTGCTCGCGGCGAGGAACCACGCCATCCGTCTACGGTGTGGCCGGGCGAGCCGAAGTATCCGCTTCGTCGTCGCCCCGGCAGGTCGGTTCCGCCGGCCCGGCTCGGCGCCGGCGGTGTGCAGGGCCCGGTAGATGCTCGCGTCCATGTGCGGGAACCTAGATCCTGAACTTCACTTCAGGTCAAACACGTGCGGGCCGGTCCTCGAGATCGGGCAGCGTCCACGGCCGCACGACCAGCACCAGCGCCAGGCCCGAGAGCGCGATGGCGCCGAACATCGACAGCCCCAGCGCGGCCGCGTCGTTGCCGAGCAGCCCGACCACCGGCGACGTCGCGGCGCCCAGGCCGAACTGCAGCGCCCCGAGCAGTGCCGCCGCCGTCCCGGCCGACTCCCCGTGCCGGGCCAGGGCCAGCGCAGGCGCGTTCGGCATGACGAACCCGCAGGCCAGCAGCAGTGCCCACACCCCGGCGAGCACGGCGGGGAGCCCACCGGTCCCGGTCATCGTCAGCACCGCCATCACGAGCCCGGCCAGCACGCCGGCGGCGATCGCGCCGCTCAGCACCCGGCGCGGCTCCAGGTACCGCAGCAGCACGGGGTTCAGCTGGGTGCCGATGACGAGCCAGATCGCGCCCGCGCCGAACGCGAGCCCGAACGTCTGCTGGTCCATCCCGAACTGCTGCTGGTAGACGTACGCGGCACCGGAGACGTAGCTGAACAGTGCTCCCATCGCCAGCCCCGCGACCAGTACCAGGCCGACGAACGTCCGGTCCCGCAGCAGCATCCCGTAGGTCCGCACGGTCGCGCCGAGCCGGGCGGGACGGCGACGGGACACGGGCAGCGTGTCGGGCAGCCCGGCCGTCACCACGGCGAGCATCACCAGGCCGTAGCCGGCGAGGAAGAGGAACACCCCGCGCCAGGACACCCAGGTGAGCAGGACCGCGCCGATCGTCGGTGCGAGCACCGGCGCGGCGCCCATCACGAGCATGAGCCGCGACAGCATGGTCGCGGCCGCGCGGCCGGTGAACAGGTCCCGCACGATCGCCAGCCCGATCACCGCGCCCGCGGAGGCGCCGACGCCCTGCAGCACCCGCAGCGCGGTCAGCACCTCGATCGAGGGCGCCACCGCCACCAGCGCGGACGCCAGCACGTGCAGCCCGGTGCCGAGCAGCAGCGGGAGGCGGCGCCCGTACGCGTCGGAGAGCGGGCCGATCACGATCTGGCCCAGCGCGAGACCGACCAGCGTGCCGGTCAGCGTCAGCTGCACCGTGGTCCCGGAGGCGCCCAGGTCACGGCCCACCTCCGGCAGCGCGGGCAGGTACGTGTCGATCGTCAGCGGCCCGAGCGCGATCAACGCGCCCAGGACCAGAGCGAGCCGTAGCCGGCTCGGTGTAGCGACGGCACTGCGCACAGCGGTCACCGGTTCCCCCCTCATGTGGCCACGACAGGGTTCAACCTCACCAGCGGTGACCGGATTCCCGCCGCGCCGGATCCGACGGCCCGGTGAGCGGCCTCACACGGTGCCGGTGCGCGATCCGCCCGCGGGCTCGAGCCGCACCTGCACCCACTTCGACGTCGGGCAGCGGGAGCCCTCGGCGAACGAGTCCAGCGGCACCAGCGGGTTGGTCTCCGGGTAGTAGGCGGCGACGCAGCCCTTCGGCGTCGAGTAGGACACCAGCCGGAAACCGTCGGCGCGCCGTTCCGAGCCGTCGATCCACTCGCTGACCAGGTCCACCCGGTCACCGTCGGCGTAGCCGAGCTCGCTCAGGTCGGCCGGTGAGATGAACACGACCCGGCGTCCGGAGTGGATGCCGCGGTAGCGGTCGTCCAGGCCGTAGATCGTGGTGTTGAACTGGTCGTGGCTGCGCAGGCTCTGCAGCACCAGCCGCCCCGCCGGCAACGTGGCGACCTGGATCGGGCTGACCGTGAACTCGGCCAGGCCGGACGTCGTTGGGAAGGTCCGGCTGTCCCGCGGCGGGTGCGGCAGCGCGAAGCCACCGGAGCGGGCGATCTTCTCGGTGTAGTCCTCGCAGCCCGGCACCACGCGGCCGATCGAGTCCCGGATGCGGTCGTAGTCGCCTGCGAACTCCGCCCACGGGACGGCGTGGTCGTCGCCGAAGGTCGCGCGGGCGACACCGCACAGGATGTCGACCTCCGAGCGCAGGAGCTCGCCCGCCGGCTCGGAGCGCCCGTGCGAGGCGTGCACGGCCGACATCGAGTCCTCGACGGTGACCTTCTGGATCCGGCCGCCGGTCAGGTCCTTCTCGGTCCGGCCGAGCGTCGGGAGGATCAGCGCGTCGGTGCCCGCGACGGCGTGCGACCGGTTGAGCTTGGTGGAGATCTGGACGGTGAGGGCGCTCTTCTCGAGCGCCCGCTCGGTGACCCCGGTGTCCGACATGGCCTGCGAGAAGTTGCCGCCGAGGCCGACGAACACCTTCCCGGCGCCGGCGTCCATCGCCTTCACGGCGGCGACCGCGTCGTAGCCGTGCTCGCGGGGCGGCTCGAACCCGAACTCGTCGCGCAGCGCGTCCAGGAAGCTGTCCGGCACCTTCTCCCAGATGCCCATCGAGCGGTCGCCCTGCACGTTCGAGTGGCCGCGGACCGGGCAGAGCCCCGCACCGGGCTTGCCGATCATGCCCTGGAGCAGCGCGACGTTCACCATCTCCTTGATGGTGTTCACCGAGTTGCGGTGCTGGGTGATGCCCATCGCCCAGCAGTTCACGATCCGCTCCGAGCCGGCGAGCATGTCCGCCGCCTTCTCGATCTGCGCCCAGTCCAGCCCGGTGGCGCGGACGACGGCGTCGCGGTCGATGTCCTCGACGTGGGCCGCGTACTCCTCGAAGCCGTTCGTGTGCCGCTCGATGAAGTCCCGGTCCACGACGGTGCCCGGAGCGCGCTTCTCCGCGGCCAGCAGCAGGTGGCCGAACGCCTGCCACAGCGCCAGGTCGCCGTCCGAGCGGATCTGCAGGAACTCGTCGGCGAGCCGGGTACCGATGCCGGCCATGCCGCGCGGGTGCTGCGGGTTGTCGAACTTGAACAGTCCCGCCTCGGGCAGCGGGTTGATCGCGATGATCCGTGCGCCGTTGCGCTTGGCGGTCTCCAGCGCGGACAGCATCCGCGGGTGGTTGGTGCCCGGGTTCTGCCCCGAGATCACGATGAGGTCGGCCTCGTGGATGTCGCGCAGCGACACCGAGCCCTTCCCGATGCCGATCGAGTCGGTGAGCCCGACCCCGGTCGACTCGTGGCACATGTTCGAGCAGTCGGGCAGGTTGTTCGTGCCGAAGGCGCGCACGAGCAGCTGGTAGACGAACGCGGCCTCGTTCGACGCCCGCCCGGAGGTGTAGAAGATCGCCTCGTCCGGCGAGTCGAGCGCCTTCAGGTGCGAGGCGACCAGCTCGAACGCGCTCTCCCAGCTGATCGGCTCGTAGTGCGTGCCGCCGTCGCGCCGGACCATCGGGTGCACCAGCCGGCCCTGGCTCTCCAGCCAGTGCGCGCTGCGGGTCTTCAGGTCCTCGACGGAGTGCTGCGCGAAGAACTCCGGTGTGACCTGGTTGCGGTCACCCTCCCAGGCGACGGCCTTGGCACCGTTCTCGCAGAACTCCGCGGTGTGCCGCTCGCCCGGGAGCGGGTCCGGCCAGGCGCAGCTCATGCAGTCGAAGCCGCCGACCTGGTTGAGGGAGAGCAGGTTCCGCGCGGTCTTCACCAGGCCCTGCGCGGACAGCGAGCGCTTCATGGAGATCGCGACCGCCTTCGCGCCGGCGGCTGCCGTCTTCCGTTCGGTCACGCGGAGCTCGGACTCCTCGGCGTCGACCGGGGGGTGGATCGGGGAGACGGACAACGGGCACCTCACTGCGCAGACAACACCGTCGGGGGACGGATCTTGACGACTCCGAGCCTAGGCTCGGAGTCGGCGGCCGTCCGCTGGTTCGGTGGTGGGTCGGCTCACAGGGGCGCGGTCTCAGCCGGTCTCGACCTGGTCGGTCACGGGCTCGGCGGGAGTGGCGGGGGCGGGAGCCCAGGCCTCGTCGTCGAGCATCGGGCAGGCCAGCCGGTTCTCCGGGATGCCGAACGCGTCGACCAGCGTCCGCGCGTAGGGCCGCAGCTCTGCGCACAACTCGTTGACCAGCGGGCGGATCGACCGGGACTCGGCGGCGGTGAGCCGTCCGGTCTCCAGGTACCAGGCGCGCTCGCGGTCGATCACCGTGAGCACGTGCAGGTCGTGGACCCGCTCCAGCAGCGCCCGCACGCCGGCGTCGTCGATGCGTTCCAGCGCGTCCGCGAAGGACTGCTCGACCATGACGTCGACGTGTGCCCGCGCCGCGACCAGCAGCAGGTCCTGCGCGGAGTTGAACACGGCGAACTCGTCGTTGCCCCGGCGCATCGCCGGCGCCAGGTTGCGGATCGCGGTGGCCAGGGTGTCCTCGCGACGCACCCGCAGCAGTTCGCGCCGCCGCGCGCGGTCGGTCAGATCGAGCCCGCGCGACGGGAGCCGCCGCAGCAGCGACGCCGCGCCGGTCCGCTCGGCGAGCACCCCGGCCAGCTGGCGGCCGACCAGCGGAGCGATGGCCAGCGGGTTGCCCTTCTTGACCGTCCGGCCGTAGTCGGCCAGCAGCTCCTTGGCCAGCAGCTGCAGCAGCACCGTGTTGTCGCCCTCGAAGGTGGTGAACACGTCGGTGTCCGCCTTCAGCGCGGGCAGCAGGTTCTCCTCCAGGTAGCCGGCGCCGCCGCAGGCCTCCCGGCAGGTCTGGATGGTGTGCGTGGCGTGCCAGGTGGCGATCGCCTTGATCCCGGCCGCGGCCTGCTCCAGGGTCCGCTGCTCACGGGCACCGGCCGGCTCGGCCCCGGGCGCCTGGATGGCGTGCATCCGGGCCACCAGGTCGTCCTGGGTGAAGTGCAGCGCGAACGTCGTCGCCAGTGCGGGCAGGAGTTTGCGCTGGTGGGCGAGGTAGTCGAGGACGGCGATCTCCTCGCCGGTCGACGGGTTCGAGAACTGACGGCGGCGCTCGCCGAACCGGACCGCGAGGGCCAGCGCCTTCTGCGCCGCGCCACCCGCGCCGCCCGCGACGCTGATCCGGCCGCGGACCAGCGTGCCGAGCATGGTGAAGAACCGCGCGGTCTCGTTCTCGATCGGCGAGGAGTACGTGCCGTCCTCGGCGACGTCGGCGAACCGGTTGAGCAGATGGGTCCGCGGGATCCGGACCCGCTCGAAGGACAGCCGCCCGTTGTCGACGCCGTTCAGGCCGGCCTTGCGGCCGTCGTCGCCGATGGTGACGCCGGGCACCGGGTTGCCGTCGGCGTCGCGCAGCGGGACCAGGAACGCGTGCACCCCCCGGCTCCGGCCGCCGGTGATCAGCTGGGCGAAGACGACGGCCATCCGGCCGTCCCGCGCGGCGTTGCCGATGTAGGTCTTGCGCGCCTGCGGGTACGGGGTGTGCACGACGAACTCGTGCGAGGCGGGGTCGTAGGTCGCGGTGGTGTGCAGGTGCTGCACGTCCGACCCGTGACCGGCCTCGGTCATGGCGAAGCAGCCGAGCAGCTCGCCGTCGATGATCCTGCGCAGGTACTGCTCGTGATGCCGCTCGGTACCCAGTACCTGCACCGCGCCGCCGAACAGCCCCCACTGGACACCCGCCTTGACCAGCAGTGACAGGTCCCCGTAGGCGAGCATCGAGAACGCGGTGACGACGCCGCCGACATCGCCTTCGCCCCCGACGGCCGGGTCGAAGCCGGTGAGCGGCCGGCCCGAGGACGTCAGGACCTTCAGCGCGTCGGTGATGTGCGCCCGGTACTCGGCCGACGAGTGGTCCGGATCCGTGCGCAGGTCGGTCGCGGCGAGCTGCTCCCGGGTCTCCTGACGGACGCGGGCCCATCGGCCGTCGACGACGGTCCGCAGGATGTCCACCGGGATCAGGTCCGGGGCGGGAAGGGTGCTCTGGGTCATGGCTGAACCTCCTGCACGTGCGATGCCAGTCCGGACAGGCCGGACCAGGCGAGGTCGGTGAGGTGGACGGTGAGCTGTCCACGGGTGGTGCCGTCCGGGCGGGCCAGCCAGTCGTCGGCTGCGCCGCGGACCAGGCCGACGATCGCGTGGCCCCAGATCCGGACGGTCGACGACGCGTCGGCGCCGGCCGGTCGCAGGTAGCCACCGATCGCGGCGGCGACCTCGTCGCCGATCACGGTCACCAGGTCGTTGACCGGGTCGGGGGCCGGGGTGCCGGCCGGTGTCCCGGCCCCGCGGCGCCCGCCGTGGCCCTGGGCGAGTAGTGGCCGGTGCACCACGAAGCGGTACAGCTCCGGGTCGATCTCGATCAGTCGCAGGTAGGCGTCGACACCGGCGGCGACGGCGGACCGGGGCCCGCGCCCGGGGTCGGACAGCACGTCCGCCGTGGCGCGCCGCACCTCGGCGAGCAGTACCCCGGCCACCGACTCGCAGACCGCGGTGTAGAGGCCGGTCCGGTCGCCGAAGTGCCGGTAGACCACGGTCTTGCTGGTGCCGGCCGCGGCGGCGATCTCGTCCATCCCGATGCCGGCGCCCTGGCGGCGGATCGCCGCGATGGCGGAGCCGACGAGCTGCACACGTCGCTGCTCGCGGTGGGTGTCCCACCTGCTGTCCCGCTTGTCCCGTCCCACCTGCACGGAACCTACAGTACCGTGTACCTTAAGTATCGGCTACTCGGTGGTAACGACGGCCAGCACGCATCCCATGCTCCGCCTGCCGGCGATCGTGCGCAGCGCAACCGCCCGGCCGGGGAGCGCGACCCGATCTGGAGGAGGGACGACCATGTCAGCCAGTACCCGGCGCGCCGCCGTCATCGGTGGCAACCGGATCCCGTTCGCGCGGGCCAACAAGGCCTACGCGGGCGCATCCAACCTGGACATGCTCACCACCACGCTGGACGGTCTGGTGGCCCGCTTCGGGCTGGCCGGCGAGCGGCTCGGCGAGGTCGTCGCGGGGGCCGTCCTCAAGCACTCCCGGGACTTCAACCTCACCCGCGAGGCGGTCCTGGGCTCCCGGCTGGACCCGGCGACCGCGGCCTACGACGTCCAGCAGGCCTGCGGCACCGGCCTGGAGGCGACCGTCGCGGTCGCCAACAAGATCGCCCTCGGCCAGCTCGAGTCCGGCGTGGCCGGTGGTGTGGACACCGCATCCGACGCGCCGATCGCGCTGAACGACGACCTGCGCCGGGTCCTGGTCAAGCTCAACGCGGCGCGGACGGTCGCCGACCGGATCAAGCTCGTCGGGCAGCTGCGCCCGGGCCAGATCGTCCCGGAGATCCCGGAGAACTCCGAGCCGCGCACCGGCCTGTCGATGGGCGAGCACGCGGCACGGACCGCCCTCGAGTGGGGCATCGGCCGCGCCGAGCAGGACGAGCTCGCCGCCCGCAGCCACCGCAACCTGGCTGCCGCCTACGACCGCGGCTTCTTCGACGACCTCCTCACGCCGTATCTGAAGCTGACCCGCGACGACAACCTGCGCCCGGACTCGTCGGCGGAGAAGCTCGCGAAGCTGAAGCCGGTGTTCGGCACGGGCCCGGACGCGACGATGACGGCCGGCAACTCCACCCCGCTGACCGACGGCGCCGCCCTGGTCCTCCTCGGATCCGACGAGTGGGCCGCCGAGCACCGGCTGCCGGTGCTGGCGCACGTGGTCGACGCCGAGACGGCAGCCGTGGACTATGTGCACGGCCCGGACGGGTTGCTCACGGCCCCGGTGTTCGCGGTGCCGCGGATGCTGGCCCGCCAGGGGCTGACCCTGCAGGACTTCGACCTGTACGAGATCCACGAGGCGTTCGCCTCGGTCGTGCAGGTGCAGCGCAAGGCCTGGGAGGACCCGCGGTTCTGCACGGAGCGCCTCGGTCTCGACTCGCCGCTCGGCGCGATCGACGACGACAAGCTCAACGTCGCCGGCTCCTCGCTGGCAGCCGGGCACCCGTTCGCCGCGACCGGTGGGCGGATCGTCGCCACCCTGGCGAAGCTGCTGCGGGAGAAGGCGGACACCGAGCGCACGGACCAGCGTGGACTGATCTCGATCTGCGCCGCGGGCGGTCAGGGCGTCGTGGCGATCCTGGAGGCGACGGCATGAGTGGCAACGATCTTCTGGCGACCCTGTCCAACACCGGCATCGCCAAGCAGCTGGGGCTGCCGACGGTGCCGGCCCTGCGCCGGCACCGCCCGGGCGACCCGCTGCTGGCCGGGCCGGTGCTCGTCGCCTCCGCCGGGGACGGCCGGTTCGCCGGGCCGGTCGCCGCGTTCGTGCGGGAGCACGGGCAGCAGGTGATTGCTGAGGCGGGCGAGGAGAAGCTGCACGGCGTCGTCGTCGACCTGACCGGGGCACGGACCCTGGCCGATCTCGCCGCGGCGCAGCAGATCCTCACCCCGGCGGTGAAGCGGGTCGGCCCGTCGGGCCGGGTGCTGCTGATCGGAGCCGAGCCCGCCGAGGCGCCCGGTGCCGAAGCGGCGGCGGTGGCCCAGGCGCTCGACGGGCTGGTCCGCTCCATCGGCAAGGAACTGCGGTTCGGGGCGACGGCGAACCTGCTCGTCGTGGCCGCGGGCGCCCCGCCGGCCGCTGTCGACTCGTCGCTGCGGTTCTTCCTGTCCGCCCGCTCGGCCTACGTCGACGGGCAGGTCGTGCGCGTGAGCGAACCGGTCGGCACGCCGCAGGAGCCTGCCGAGGTCGACGACCCCCGCGCCGAGGAGCGGCCGCTGGCCGGCCGGATCGCCGTCGTCACCGGGGCCGCGCGGGGGATCGGCGCGGCCGTCGCCGAGACCCTCGCCCGGGACGGTGCGTCGATCGTCGCCGTCGACGTCCCGGCGGCCGGAGAAGGTCTCGCGAGGACCGCGAACCGCACCGGCGGCACCGCGCTGCAGCTCGACATCACCGCGGCCGACGCGGCGGACCGGTTGCTCACCCACCTGACGGAGCGGCACGGCGGCGTCGACCTCGTGGTCCACAACGCCGGCATCACCCGGGACAAGCTGCTCGCCAACATGACCGCCGACCGCTGGGACTCGGTGCTGGCGGTGAACCTGGGCGCCCAGCTGGCGATCAACGAGGCACTGCTCGCGGCGGGGTCCCCGCTGCACGACGCCGGCCGGGTCGTTTGTGTGTCGTCCCAGTCCGGGATCGCGGGCAACCGCGGCCAGACCAACTACGCGGCGTCCAAGGCCGGCGTGATCGGGATGGTCCGGGCGTTCGCCCCGCGGTTCGCCGAGCGCGGGGCGACGATCAACGCCGTCGCTCCCGGGTTCATCGAGACCGAGATGACGGGGAAGATGCCGATCGGCACCCGCGAGGCCGGTCGCCGGGTCAACTCGCTCAAGCAGGGCGGGCTGCCGGTCGACGTCGCCGAGGCCATCGGCTGGCTCGGCCGGGCCGAGTCCGGCGGGCTGAACGGGCAGGTCGTGCGGGTCTGCGGCCAGTCGATGCTGGGGGCCTGACATGGCGGTCACGGAGCTGTCCGGGCCGCCCTCCCTGGGGCCGCTCTACGCGCGTGCCGCGGTCGGAGCCGTGTTGCCGCGCAGGGCGTCGGTCCTGCCGGACACGGAGCTGGTCCGCCGCGGGGTCACACCCGACCCCGGGCAGCTCGCCGACTACGCCCGCGTCTGCGGGTTCCGGGTCGGCGACGCGCTGCCGGTGACCTACCCGCACGTGCTCGCGTTCGGGCTGCAGGTCGCGCTGATGGCCGACCGGTCGTTCCCGCTCGCGCTGCCGGGGCTGGTGCACCTCGCCAACCGGATCACCGTGCACCGCGCGATCGCGCCATCGGAGCCGCTCGACGTCCGGGTCCGCGCCGACCGGCTCACCGCGCACCCCAAGGGTGCCCAGGTGGACCTGATCGCAGTGGTCTCCGCGGGCGGCGAGACGGTCTGGGAGGGGCGCAGCACCTACCTGTCCCGGGGCGCGACGGCGCCCGCCGCGGCCGGGGGCGAGGACGTCCCGGAGCCGGCCGCGCCGACCGGTACGGCGAGTGCGCTGTGGCGGATCCCGGCCGACGCCGGGCGCCGCTACGCCGCCGTCTCCGGGGACGTGAACCCGATCCACCTGCACCCGCTCACCGCGCGGGCGATGGGCTTCCCGCGGGCGATCGCGCACGGCATGTGGACGGCGGCACGCGCCGCGGCGGCGCTCGAGGGGCGGGTCCCCGACGCCGTCACCTACGACGTCGTGTTCCGCAAGCCGGTGCTGCTCCCGGCGACGGCCGAGCTGGTCACCCAGCAGGACGCCGACGGGGCGTGGCGGTTCGCGGTCCGCGGCGCCGGAAAGACGGAAAGGCTCCATCTGACCGGCCGCCTCGCGGGGTAGCGAGACGGGGCACCAGGGACGCGACCCGACCGGACGGACAGGTACCGCTCGCCCGGTCGGGTGGTTCTGAATCGGTCCATGTGCCGGTACAGCAACGTTATGCCGGTGACGAACGTCTACCTCTGTGTCCACCATTCGTCACCAGACGTTCGAGGGGAGACCACGATGAACACCGACGACACCACCGGCGCTGTCGAGACCGAGGAGAACGAGGACGAGACGCACATCGTCCGCGGACTCGACTGAGGTGAACCGGTAGCTCGCCCGGCGGCGGTGGAACCCACCGCGGACACGGGCCTGCACGGGGTAGCGCAGAACCTCGATCAGGAGCTGCGCCGCCCGTTCACCGGAGTCTCCACAATGCCCTTGACCTGAAGTCGGCTTCAGCTCGCACGCTTCTCGCATGACTTCCTACAACGCGATCCCGACCACCTCGACCACGCTCCGCGCCTCCTGGCTCGCCCGTCCCACCGGTGTCGCCGCAACCGTCCTGGTCACCCTGTTCGTGTGGCTGCTCGGGCGGCTGGCCGGTGCCGACTACCTCCTCGACGATCCCGCCCAACCGGTGGTCATCAGCGCCGGTGCGACGGCCGTCGTCACGCTCGTCGTCGCACTGCTCGGCTGGGGCGCACTCGCCCTCCTGGAACGGGTCACCCGGCACGCCGCCCGGATCTGGACCGGGCTCGCGGTGCTCGTGCTGATCCTCTCGATGTTCCCGATCTTCTTCGTCGTCGCGACCCCGGCGACCATGGCGGCCCTCTACGCCGTCCACCTCGCCGTCGCGGTCCTGATCCCCGCGCTGCGTCCCGACCGTCGCTGACCCGGCCCCGGCCGGTGCGGGCCTCCGTCGTCCGGGGAGGCCCGCACCGGCATTAGGGTCGACGACCATGCTGGTCGAGCGCATGCGCCCGTTCACCTCCACGATCTTCACCGAGATCTCGCGGCTCGCCGTCGAGACCGGTGCGATCAACCTCGGCCAGGGGTTCCCGGACACCGACGGTCCCGCGTCCCTGCTCGCCGACGCCGCCGCGAACATCACCGAGCGCGGTGTGAACCAGTACCCGCCCGGCCCGGGCATGCCGTCGCTGCGCCGGGCCGTCGCCGACCACCAGCGCCGCTTCTACGGGCTCGAGGTCGACCCGGCCGACGTCGTCGTCACGACCGGTGCCACCGAGGCCATCGCCTCGGCCCTGCTCGGGCTGTGCGAACCCGGCGACGAGGTCGTCACGTTCGAACCGGCCTACGACTCCTACGCCGCGTCGGTCGCGCTGGCCGGCGCGACCCTGAAGCCGGTGCCGCTGCACCCGCCCCGCTTCGGTTTCGACGACGACGAGCTCGCCGCGGCGTTCTCCGACCGCACGAAGGTCGTGCTGGTCAACACCCCGCACAACCCGACCGGGACCGTGTTCACCCGGGCGCAGCTGGTCCGGATCGGGGAGCTCGCCGTCGCGCACGACGCCGTGATCGTGACCGACGAGGTCTACGAACACATGACCTTCGACGACGCCGAGCACGTCCCGATGGCGACCCTGCCCGGCCTCGCCGGCCGCACGCTCACGATCTCCTCGGCCGGCAAGACGTTCTCGGTCACCGGCTGGAAGGTGGGCTGGATCCACGGCCCGCCCGAGCTGGTCGCCGCCCCGCGCGCGGTGAAGCAGTTCCTCACCTTCCACGGCGGGGCGCCGCTGCAGCCGGCCGTGGCGAACGCGCTGGCCCTCGGTGACGACTTCTACTTCTCGATCACCACCGACCTGACCCGCAAGCGGGACCTGCTCTCCGCGGGGCTGCGGGCCGCCGGGTTCGACGTGCTCACGCCACGGGGCACCTACTTCGTGGTCGCCGATCCTCGCCCGCTCGGCTTCGACGACGGCGTCGACCTCGCCGGGAAGCTCCCCGGCCTGTGCGGGGTCGCGGCCGTGCCGGTGTCGGTGTTCTGCAGCTCCGCGGCAGGGGTCGCGGCGACCCGGCCGTTGGTGCGGTTCGCGTTCTGCAAGCGCGACGAGGTGCTCACCGAGGCGGCCGAGCGGCTGGCCGGCCTGCGCGGCTGAGGTTTCCTTCTCACCCCTTCGGCCTAGACTCCGCGATCATGACGGATCTGCGACCGGCCAGGCCGGGGCGCTCGGTCGTCGGTCTGCCGGTGCGGGCGTTGCTCGCGTTCGTGGTCACCGGGGCGAACGTCGGCGGTGCCGCGGCCGTACTGGTGATCGCCGCGTTCGTGCTGCCCCGTGGGCAGCTGCTGGACGCGGTGGAGATCCGGCTGGTGAACCTCGTCGTCCTGGCGGTGTACCTGCTGGTGGCGATCCCGGCCGGGATCTGGCTCGGCCACCGCGCGCTGACCGTGCGCCGGTCGGAGGCCGACGTGGAGCAGGCGCAGCTGCGGCTGGTGCTGGCCGGCCCGGCCCGAATCAGCGGGACGATCGTGGTGCTGTGGTTCCTCGCCGCGATCCTGTTCTGCCTGCTCAACCTGCGGTACTCGGGGCGGCTGGCGTTCTCGGTGACGGCGACGGTCGCGATCGGCGGAGTCACCACCTGCGCGCTGTCCTACCTGCTCGTCGAGCGGATGCTGCGCCGCGCCGCGGCCCAGGTGCTCTCCGGTCGCCCGCCGCGGCGTCGTCGCCTGGTCACCGGCGTGATGCTGCGCTCGGTCGGGTTCTGGGTACTGGGCACCGCCGTCCCGCTGGCCGGTCTCATGCTCGCCGGCCTGGTCGCGCTGTTCTACCAGGACTCCTCACCGACCCAGCTCGCCGTGACGATGCTGGTGCTGGGTGGGACGGCGATCGGCAGCGGCCTGCTGACCACGATCGGCGCGGCCCGGGCCATCGCCGACCCGGTGCTGACGGTGCGCCGGGCGCTGGCCCGGGTGCAGGACGGCGACCTCGGCGTGCACGTCCCCGTCTACGACAACACCGAGCTCGGCCAGCTGCAGGCCGGGACCAACCAGATGGTCGAGGGACTGCGGGAGCGGGAGCGGATCCGGGACCTGTTCGGCAGGCACGTCGGCCGCGACGTCGCCGAGGCCGCCGCCGCCCGGTCGCACGAGGTCCGGCTCGGTGGCGAGGTGCGGCCGGTCGCGGTGCTGTTCGTCGATCTCGTCGGGTCGACGACGATGGCCGTCCGCCGGCCGCCGGAGGAGGTCGTCGCCCTGCTCAACCGGTTCTTCGGCGTGGTGCTCGAGTGCGTCGAGCAGTCCGGCGGATGGATCAACAAGTTCGAGGGCGACGCCGCGCTGGCGATCTTCGGTGCGCCGCTGGACCTGGACGACGCCCCCGGCGCCGCGCTCGTCGCCGCGCGCCGCCTCGGGGAGCGTCTGGCCGCCGAGATGCCGGAGATCGAGGCGGGGGTCGGCGTGTCCGCCGGGGATGCCGTCGCCGGCAACCTCGGTGATCCGCGCCGGTACGAGTACACCGTGATCGGCGACCCGGTGAACGAGGCCGCCCGGCTCACCGAGCTCGCCAAGTCCGTCCCGGGCAGGGTGGTCGCGGCCGCCCGTGCGGTCGACGCCGCCGGCCCCGAAGCCGACCACTGGCGGGCCGGGGAGCCGGTGACTCTGCGGGGGCGGGACGAGCCGACCGGCGTCTGTGTCCCGGAGGATCACGTGTCCATCCGGGCCCGAGCCGTGCAGGAGGAGTGATGCCCGCCGAGATACGGCTCGGTGTCGTGGGAGGAGGCCCACGACGGTCCCGGGCCGGTTGTGCCGTGACAGGTCATCGGGGCCCGGGTAGGGTAGCTGTTACGGGAGGACCAGCGAGACCTGGAAATCCTGTCCGCCTTAGACCCCGCCCTCGTGGCGGGGTCTTCGTGCATCTATGCAGGCCAGACGCGTTGGCGCACGATCGCCGTTCCAGTAGCCCGTACAGCCGTGCCCAGGCGGCTTCTGCTCGTGGGTCGGTCTCGACGTGCGTCTTCCGGCGCCGGTAGATGAACGTGGCGAAATCGGCTGCCTGGAGAAGCCGGGAGCTGTGCGATGGGGTGAAGTAGATGGTGTCGACGATGCGGTCGAGGACCTGCGCCTTGTAGCCCCAGGTTCCGTCGCGCTGAGCGACCCACAGATTTCGCCGGTGCTCGTCGTGTTGGTCGACCTCATCGGCAATGAGCAGCGCGAACGTTGCGGTCCCGACCTTCCTCCCGACCGTCCTGGTGTACTCCTGGACACGCTCCATGATCCACATCAACGCGAGCGAGTGGGGTTCGTCCGGCTTCGCGTAGCGCTCGGAGAGTTTGGTGCGGTCGATGCCCTCGACGATGAACGTGGCCTCGTGGCGCGCGATGGCGGCAAGGACTTTCTCGTAGATGCCGATACGCGCGCGGTGCATCCGGGCGAGCGGCTTCCATCCACCCTTGCCGTGAACCAGCTCGTGGGCGTGCAGTTCGAAGGACGGGTCGATCTCGTCGTACGCGGTCGACGTCCGCTCCATCAGGTCGTCGAGATCGGTGACCAGAGGCCGAGCCGCGGCTTCCGGAACGACGAGGGCACCGATGAAGTAGTGGGTGTCGGTGTAGGACTCGTCTGCCCACACACCGAGTGACACGTGAGGGTTCGCCGCAGAGCCCTCATGTGACGCCGGGTAGGTGCGTGGCCGTGGCGGGTGGGGCAGGATCTCCGTATGAGCAGCGCCGCCACCGGATTCAGCGAGCAGACGACCGCCGCGATCACGCGGGCCCGCCGGCATTCCACCGGTGACCTGCTGCATCGCACGGCGTTGCGCTACCCGGACAAGCTCGCCGTGGTCGATGCCGGTGCCCGGTGGACGTTCGCCGAGTTCGACGCCGCGGTGAACCGTTGCGCGGCGGCGTTGGCCGGCCACGGCCTGGTCAAGGGCGACCGGCTCGCGCTGATGTCGCACAACTGCCGCCAGTTCGGGGTGCTGACGTTCGCGACCGCGCGGCTGGGCGTCGTGCTGGTGCCGGTGAACTTCATGCTCGGCCCGGAGGAGATCGCCTACATCCTCGACCACTCGGGGGCGAAGGCGTTCGTCGTCGAGGACACGCTCGCCGCGGTCGCGGAGAAGGCGCTGGCCCGGTCCGCCGACCCGGCGACGATCCGGGGGTGGATCGGGCTGTCCGGGCAGGCGCCGACCGGTGACTGGATCGACGCCGACGGCTGGATCGACGGCGAGGGCGACCCCGGCGAGCCGGACGTGCACGTGGGCGACGACGACCCGCTGCGCCTGATGTACACCTCGGGCACCGAGTCCCGGCCCAAGGGCGTGATGCTGCCGTCCCGTTCGCTGATCACCCAGTACGTCAGCTGCATCGTCGACGGCGGGATGACCCACGACGACGTCGAGCTGCACCCGTTGCCGATGTATCACTGCGCGCAGCTGGACTGCTTCTTCTCCGTCGACGTCTACCTGGGCGCGACCAGCATCATCCTGCCCGGGCCGGACCCGGCGACGGTGCTCGCGACGATCGAGCGGGAGAAGGTCACCAAGCTGTTCTGCCCGCCGACGGTGTGGATCGCGTTGCTGCGCCACCCGGACTTCGACTCGACCGATCTGTCCAGCCTGCGCAAGGGGTACTACGGCGCGGCCGCGATGCCGGTCGAGGTGCTGCAGGAGCTGTCCCGGCGGCTCCCGGACGTCTCGCTGTGGAACTTCTACGGCCAGACCGAGATGTCGCCGCTGGCCACGATCCTGCGTCCGGAGGAGCAGATCGAGCGGGCCGGGTCGGCGGGGCGGGCCTCGCTCAACTGCGAGACCCGGGTCGTGAACGAGCAGGGTGAGCAGGTGCCGCCCGGCGAGGTCGGCGAGATCGTGCACCGGTCCCCGCACGCCGCGCTGGGCTACTACAACGACGAGGCGAAGACCGCCGAGGCGTTCGCGGGCGGCTGGTTCCACTCCGGTGATCTCGGCGTGATGACCGAGGACGGCTACCTGTCGGTGGTCGACCGGAAGAAGGACATGATCAAGACCGGTGGGGAGAACGTCGCGTCCCGCGAGGTCGAGGAGGCCGTCTACCTGCTCGAGGGTGTCGGCGAGGTCGCGGTGTTCGGGGTCAGTCACCCGCACTGGATCGAGGCCGTGACCGCGGTCGTGGTGCCCAAGCAGGGTGTGACGCTCTCCGAGGAGCAGGTGCACGCGCACACGCGGGAGAAGCTCGCCGGCTACAAGCGGCCGAAGTACGTCGTGTTCGCCGACGCGTTGCCGAAGAACCCGAGCGGGAAGATCCTCAAGCGGGAGCTGCGCACCGAGCACGCCGACATCGCGAAGGACGGGTGAGGCCGGGCCCGAGCTCAGGCCGGGGACACGACGAACTCGGCCTCGACGGCGGCCCGGACGGTGATGTCGTCGGGCGCGAGCAGCGCGCCCAGCCCGTCGTCGGACTCGGGAGCGCCGCCACCCGGCGCGGCGGCGAAGGCCCGCGCCGCGACCGGAGCGGGGCGCGGGTCGAGCAGCCCGACGTCGGCCACCGACCGGGCACGGACCGGCCCGAGATCGAGGGCGTCGGCGTAGTCCTGGGCCCGCGCGAGTGCCTGCCGGAGTGCCTCCTGCCGCGCCGCCCGCTCGATCTCGCGGCGGTGGTCGTCGGCCAGACCCCAGTCGATCCCGCGGACCTGGACGTTCTCGGAGCCGCCCAGGCCGGACAGCCAGCCGCCGAGCCGGGCGACGTCGTCGAACTCCACCGACAACGACACCGACGCGTGGTGGACCGGCGGGCGCGGGCGGCCCTTGTGCGAGGGATGCTGCACCGACGTCCGGACCTGGTCGACGACGTAGCGGCGGACGGGCCCGGAGTCCGGGTCGTGCCAGGCCCGGACGTCGGCGAGGACGGCGACGCACTCGGCCTCGACCCGCGCCCGCACCGGTCCGGGCTCGGCGCCCTGCGCGCGCACCACGACGCGCGCGGTGCCGCGCTCGGCGGGGACCTCGCGCTCGTGCTCACCGCGGACCCGGATCACGACCTCGTTCACACCGGACGACGCTAGCGGTCAGTCGGTGATCCCGTACTGGCGGATCTTGCGGTAGAGGGTGGATCGGGCCAGCCCGAGCGCGGTGGCCGCCGCCACGCGGTTGCCGCCCGCGTCACGCAGCGCCCCGACGATCGCGTTGCGCTCCACCCGGTCGACCGCGCGCAGCGAGCTGCGCGGCGCGCTCTGGCAGGACTCGGGCAGATCGGCGGGCTCGATGATCCCGACCGGGCGCCTGCGCAACGCGGCGCCGAGCGCGTCGGCCAGCTCGGTCACGTTGCCGGGCCAGGTGTGGCGGGCCAGCATCCGCAGCGCGGCGGGCGACAGCCGGATCTCGCGCTGGGGAGCCAGCTCGGCCAGCACCGCCCCGGCCAGGGCCGGCAGGTCCGCGGAGCGGTTGCGCAGTGGCGGCACCGTCGCCGACCACCGGAACCGGTCCAGCAGCGCGCCGTACTCGGGCCCGCGCACGGCGTCGTAGGAGGCGGTCGCCGCGATCCGCAGCGGCGCGTCGGGTGACCGCGCGGCGCCGAGCGCCGCGGCGAGGGTCTCGACCGCTCCGTCCGGCAGCCGGTCGACGTCGGACAGCACCAGCAGCCGGCCCGGCTCCGGGGACCGGATCCGGTCCGCCACCGCGCCGGGCGCGGCCGCCACCTGCTCGGGCCCCACCGGCACGACGTTCCCCGGTCCGTGCAGCAACCGGTCCACGTCGGACAGCATCCGGCGCCGGCCGGAGCCCGGCTCGCCCAGCACCAGCACCGCCGTCGAGGGCTCGTGCAGCGCCTCGGTGACCGCCGCCCAGGCCGTCCGCCACGCCGGGGACCGGCTCCCGGCCGGTGCGGGCGCCGATGCGGGAGCGACCGGCCCGGCTGCGGGTCCGGGGGCGCCCGGGATCGGACCGGCGGACCGCGGGGAGACGGTCGCCGGACCGGGGGACTGCGTGCGGACGGTCGCCGGGCCGGCGGAGCGCGGGCGGACGGTGGCCGGTCCGGCACCGGACTCCTGCGGCACCGCGACGGTCCCGATCATCCCGGCGACCGAGTCGCCGACCGTGACGACCGTCGCGCGCAGCCGTACCCGGGTTCCGGAGGGCAGGTCCACGCGGTCGTCGGTCGACGGGCCCCGGAGCATCACGAACCGCATGTGGTCCTGCAACGCGAGCAGGTCCTCGGAGTCGAGCAGGGTCTGGGTCAGCACGTTGGTCAGCACCGTGCTGCGGCCGATGGCCACGACGGCCCGCCTGCCCCGGGCGTCGGCGCGGGCGTAGGCGTCGAACAGGGCCTGCTGGTCGGGGTCACGATCGCGCAGCAGTGCCTCCTGGATCTGCGCGGCCGCCGCCCGCACGAGCGAGTGCAGCACAGGGGAGGAGTGCTCGGACCGGCAGCTGACGTCGAGGACGCCCTCGATCCGCCGGGTGAGCGGGTCCCGCACGGGGGCGCCGGCGCAGGCGTAGTCCTGCAGTCGCTCCACGAAGTGCTGGGCACCGACGATGTGGACGGACTCGCCGAACTCCAGGACCGTCCCGACCCCGTTGGTGCCGACCTCGCCCTCGCCGTACCCGAACCCGGTGGCGAAGTTGTTGCCGTCGGCGATCAGGCCGATCCCGCGCTGGGTGTCCCGGCGCAGGAGCAGCCGGGCGCGGTCGTCGGTCAGCGCGATGCACACGGGGACGTCCGCGACCTGCTCGGCCAGCCGGTCGATCACCGGCCGGGCACACCGGACCAGGCGGGAGTCGACATCGAGGTCGGCGTGGTAGCGGTTCGCGATCGTCCCGGGGTCGACACCGCGGGCGAGACTGCGCCGCCACGAGGCCGCGACATGGTCCGGCACACCGGGCAGGTCGACGTCGTACCGGTCCAGCAGGTCGTCCCTCGCCGAGGTGAGCAGCGTGCGTTCGTCCCGGACCTCGCCCATGAACTACTCCTCTGTGTGCTCCCTCACATCATGCGGCCGCGGTCAAGACCTTCGGATGTCCGACCTTGGGACACCCGCCGTCGTGCGGTGCGGATCTAGGTTCGGCACGCCCCCTTCACCGTCGAACGGAGAGACGCCGCCATGACCGGTGCCGCCACGACCGAGCGCAACCAACCCGACGTCCGGGACGCCGGACACGTCGATGTCCTCATCGTCGGAGCGGGTGTGTCCGGGATCGGCGCCGCGCACCACCTGCGCGAGCGGTTCCCCGACCGGAGCTTCGTGCTCCTGGAGGCCCAGGACGCCCCCGGCGGGACCTGGTGGACCCACCAGTACCCGGGTGCGCGCTCGGACAGTGACCTGTTCACCTACGGCTACCGGCACAAGCCGTGGCGCGGGAAGTCGATCGCCGCCGGCGACGCGATCCTGTCCTACCTCGACGAGGTCATCGAGGAGGACGACCTGGCGGACAAGATCCGCTACCACCATCGGGTCACCGCGCTCGACTGGTCGTCCGAGGAGCACCGGTGGACCGCGGAGGTCACCCGTACCGACACCGGCGAGCGGCTGCGCCTCACCACCGAGTTCCTGTGGATGTGCCAGGGCTACTACAACCACGACGAGCCCTACACCCCCGAGTGGCCGGGCACGGAACGGTTCGAGGGCCGCATCGTGCACCCGCAGGCCTGGCCGGGCGACCTCGAGCAGGACGGCAAGCGGGTGCTCGTCATCGGGTCGGGCGCGACGGCGGCGACCATCGTCCCGGCGATGGCGGAGACCGCCGAGTACGTGACGATGCTGCAGCGCTCGCCGTCGTACTGGTTCCCGGCGCCGACGGTGCACGAGCTCGCCACGATGCTGGAGCCGCTGGACCTGCCCGCCGAGTGGACGCACGAGATCCTGCGCCGCACCTACGTCCAGCAGTTGGACTGGCTGGCGACGACCGGTCTCGAGGACCCCGACCAGCTGCACGAGTTCCTCGTCGAGACCATCCGCCCGCTGCTGCCCGAGGGCACCGACGTCGAGAAGCACTTCACGCCGCAGTACCGGCCGTGGCAGCAGCGGATCGCGTTCGTCCCGGACGGCGACTTCTTCACCTCCATGCGCGAGGGCAAGGCCGAGGTCGTCACCGACGAGATCACCGAGTTCACCGAGAAGGGCGTGCAGGTCGGTTCCGGCGACGTACTCGAGGCCGACATCATCGTGACGGCCACCGGCTTCAACCTGTCGGTGCTCGGCGACATCCCGTTCCGGGTGGACGGCGAGCCGGTCGACTTCACGAAGCGGGTCACCTGGCGCGGGATGATGATCAGCGGGGTGCCGAACATGGCGTACTCGTTCGGCTACTTCCGCCACAGCTGGACGCTGCGCGTCGATCTGATCAACGACGTCGTCGGGCGCGTCTTCGACCGGATGGCCGAGCGGGGCGTGACCACGGTGGTCCCCGAACTGCGCCCCGGTGACGAGGACATGCCGCTGCTGCCGTGGAGCGACCCGGCGAACTTCAACCCCGGCTACGTCATGCGCTCGCAGGACAAGATGTTCCGCCAGGGCGACCGGGCTCCGTGGACCCACATGCACGAGCACGACCAGGAGCGGGTGTCGCTGCCCGCGGCCGATCTCGACGACGGCCTGCAGTTCCGCTGAGCCCACCCCGCTGACGTCTGCTGAAGCGCTGCCCGCACCCCGAAGGAGATTCACGTGCCCCAGACGAGTATCCGCACCGGCATCACGGTGAACCACGAGTCGACCGGCAGCGGCGAGCCGCTGCTGCTGATCATGGGAACGTCCGGCTCGATCCCGCTGTGGGGTGAGCTGACCGCCCGGCTCGCCGAGCAGCACCAGGTCATCACCTACGACCTGCGTGGTCTCGGTGGCACCGAGCGCGGCGACGGGCCGATGACCGTTGCGTCACTGGCCGAGGACGCCGCGGCCCTGCTCGAGGCACTGGACGTGCCGCGGGCGCACATCCTCGGCTGGTCGCTCGGGTCGGCGATCGCGCAGGAGCTGGCCCTGGCCCACCCGGACCGGGTCGCCTCCACGATCATGTACGGGACGTGGGGACGCTGCGACGGGTTCCAGCGGTCCGTGCTCTCCGCGCTCCGGCTGCCCTACGCGCACGGCGACATGGAGGGGGCGCTGGCCGCGTCCGGGATCGCCTTCTCCCCGCAGCTGCTCGACCGGCCCGACTTCGAGGAGCTGCTGGGCCCGCTGATCCCGGCGTTCCCGCAGACCGAGGCGCAGATCCGGGCGACCGTCGAGCAGTGGGACGCCGACCTGGCCCACGACACGCTCGACCGGCTCGGCGCGATCACCGCGCCGACCCTGGTCGTGGTCGGCGAGCAGGACCTGCTCACCCCGCAGTGGCAGTCCCGCAAGGTCGCCGACGCGATCCCCGGGGCCCGGTTCGAGCTCGTCACCGGGCCCGGGTCGAGTCACGGCATGCACATCGAGCGTCCCGAGGACCTCGCGAAGCTCGTCACCGGCTTCCTCGACGGGGTCACGACGACCGGTTCGTGAGCCGCTCCCACAGGAACGCGTAGGCGAGCGCGGACATCCGCGCCGCCTGTGCGTTGTCCGCGGCGCCGCCGTGGCCGCCCTCGATGTTCTCGTAGTACGTGACATCGTGGCCGGCCGCGGCGAGCGCCGCGGCGAACTTGCGGGCGTGGCCGGGGTGCACCCGGTCGTCCCGGGTCGAGGTCAACAGGATCACCGGCGGGTAGGCGGCCGCGGCGTCGATCAGGTGGTACGGCGAGAACGTCCGGACGAACTCCCAGTCGTCGGTGTCCGGGTCGCCGTACTCGGCCATCCAGGACGCGCCGGCGAGCAGATGGCTGTAGCGCTTCATGTCGAGCAGCGGGACCTGGATGACGACCGCTCCGAACAGCTCCGGGTCGCGGACCAGCATGTTCCCCGCCATCAGCCCGCCGTTGCTGCCGCCCTGCACGGCCAGGTGCGCGGGCGAGGTGATCTTGCGGTCCACCAGGTCGCGGGCGACGGCGGCCATGTCCTCGTAGGCACGCGGCCGGTTCTCCCGCAGCGCCGCGCGGTGCCAGCGGGGGCCGTACTCGCCACCGCCGCGCAGGTTCGCGACCGCGTACGCCCCGCCCCGCTCCAGCCAGGACCGGCCGATGCCGCCGGAGTAGCCCGGGGTCAGCGCGATCTCGAACCCGCCGTAGCCGTAGAGCAGGGTCGGTGCGGTGCCGTCGAAGGGCAGGTCCTCGCGCCGGACCAGGAAGTACGGCACGCGGGTGCCGTCCTCGCTGGTCACGAAGTGCTGCTCGATCACGTGTCCCGAGGCGTCGAAGAACGCCGGTGAGCTCTTCAGCGTCTCGGGCCGCTCACCGATCGTCGCGATCGACAGCGTCGAGGGGGTGAGGTAGTCGGTGACGACGAGCCAGACGTCGTCGTTCTCGTCGGAGTCCACCGCGGACACCTCGACGCTGCCGAACTCGGGCGCCCCGGTGAACGGGGTACGGGTCCAGCCGTCGTCGCCGGGGGTGAGCACGGAGAGCGTGTTGACGACGTTCTCGAGCACGTTGAGCACCAGGTGATGACGCGTCCAGGTGTACCCGGCCAGCGACGACTCCGTGGTCGGTGCGAACAGGACGTCCCAGGCCGGGTTGCCCGCCATGACATCGTCGAACCGGGCCGCGAGCAGCGAGCCCGCCCGGAACGAGTCCCAGTCCTCCCGCAGCTCGAGGATCAGCCACTCGCGCTCGACGTCGGCGATCGCCGAGTCCGGCACGTCGATCTTCCGCAGCTCGGAGCCGCTGTCGACCAGGTAGAGCTCGTCGGAGTAGAAGGCGATCGCCCGGCGCACGAAGTCGCGCTCGAACCCGGGTGTCGGGTCGTGGTGGGCGCTGACCGACAGGTCGTCCGGCTCGCCCTCGAACACGACCGGGGCCTGGTCGAGGGGCGTGCCCCGGGCCCAGCGACGCACGGTGCGCGGGTAGCCGGAACTCGTCGTCGTCCCGTCGCCGAAGTCGCTGGCGACGTAGAGGGTGTCCCGGTCGATCCAGCTCACGCCGCCCTTCGCCTCGGGCCGGAAGAACCCGGCTGCGGCCCCGTCCGGCTCGATCCACCGCTTCGCGACGAGGTCGAACTCGCGGGTGACGTCGGCGTCCGCGCCGCCGCGGGACAGGTCCACCAGCGCGCGGTCGAGGTCCGGGCGCAGGATCCGGGCGCCGTGCCAGACCCAGTTCTCACCCTCGGCCTCGTTGAGCGCGTCGAGGTCGAGCAGGATCTCCCAGTCCGGGTCGTCGGTCCGGTACTGCTCGGGCGTGGTGCGCCGCCACAGGCCGCGCGGGTTCCGCTCGTCGGTCCAGAAGTTGTAGTAGAGCCCGCCGCGCTGCACGACCCAGGGGATGCGGGCGTCCGAGTCGAGTACCTCGCGGATGCCCGACTCCAGCCCGGTGAACAGCTCGGTGCCGGTCAGCTGCTCCTCGGCGTGGGCGTTGCGCTCCGCCACCCACTCCAGGGCCGCGGTGCCGGTGACGTCCTCGAGCCAGGCGTGGGGGTCGTTCGTCATACCCCGATCATGTCTCAGAGCAGGTAGTCGGTGTCCCGGGCGTCGGTGATCAGCATCTGGCCGGGTTCGTGGGTGATCGCGAGCGGGAGCCGGGACTCGAGCACGGCGGCCTGCGGGGTCACCCCGCACGCCCAGAACACCGGGACGTCGCCCTCGGCAGGCCGCACCGGGTCGCCGTAGTCGGGTGCGTCGAGATCCGCGATCCCCAGCTCGGCCGGATCGCCGATGTGCACCGGCGCACCGTGCACCTGCGGGTAGCGGGCGGTCACCGACACGGCGGTCTCCACCAGATCGGCCGGGACCGGGCGCATCGAGACCACCAGCGGGCCGGACAGCCGCCCTGCGGTGCGGCAGCGCCGGGTCGTCCGGTACATCGGGACGTTGCGGCCCTGCTCGATGTGCCGCACCGGGACACCGGCGCCGAGCAGCGCGTTCTCGAAGGTGAAGCTGCAGCCGATCAGGAATGCGACCAGGTCGTCGCGCCAGTACTCCCGCGCGTCCGACGGCCGGTCGACCAGCTCGCCGTCGCGGTGGACGCGGTAGCCGGGCAGGTCGGTCCGGACGTCACCGTCGAGGATCGCGCCGCCCAGCTCACCGGGCTCCAGGACGTCGAGCACCGGGCACGGCTTCGGGTTGCGCTGGGAGAACAACAGGACATCCCAGGCGTACTCCCGCGGGACGGCGATCAGGTTGGCCTGTGTGTACCCGGCGCACCAGCCGGACGTCGGGATGGACAGCCCGGCGCGGAACCGTTCCCGGGCCCGCGCCGGAGCGAGGTCGGCGGTCACGGCGCTCACGGTGCGAACGCCGTGATCTCGACGCCGGCCCGGGCCAGTGCGTCCCGCACCTGCTGTGCCATCGCGACGGCGCCGGGGGAGTCGCCGTGCACGCAGGCGGACTCGGCGCGGACGGAGACGTCGGTGCCGTCGACGGCGCGGACGACGCCCTCGTCGAGCATCCGGACCAGCCGGTCGGCGGCGGCGCCGGCGTCGTCGAGCAGGGCGCCGGGCTCGCGGCGCGACACCAGGCCGCCCTCGGGCGTGTAGCCGCGGTCGACGAAGAACTCCGGGACCGCGCGCAGCCCGGCCTCCTCCGCCACGCGCAGCAGCTCGGAACCGGGCAGCCCCAGCACCGGCAGCGCCGGGTCGTACGCCCGGACGGCCTCGACCACGGCCCTGGCCTGTGCGGTGTGCGTGCGGGTCGCGTTGTAGAGCGCGCCGTGCGGCTTCACGTACCGGACCCGGGTGCCCGCCACCCGGCACAGCGCTTCCAGGGCGCCGACCTGGTAGAGCACGTCGTCGGTCAGGGCCGACGGCTCGATGTCGACGAAGCGCCGCCCGAACCCGCGCAGGTCCGGGTAGGACACCTGGGCGCCGATCGCGACACCGGACGTGGCGGCCCGTTCGGTCGTCGCCCGGAGCGTGGACGGGTCGCCTGCGTGGAAGCCGCACGCGACGTTGGCCGAGCTGACCAGCCCGAGCATCGCGTCGTCGTCGCCGAGGATCCACTGGCCGAAGGACTCGCCGAGGTCGGCGTTGAGGTCGATGGAGGTCATCAGAGCTTCCCCAGGTTGGCGGCCACGAACTGGTACCCGATGAACAGTGTCACCAGCCACCCGGCGACGCCCAGAGCGAGCAGCCAGCGCGGGTAGCGGTACCCGCCGAGCAGGTCCTGCCGCCGCCAGGCGACCCACAGCAGGATGGTGAAGCCGATCGGCAGGATCAGCCCGTTGAAGGCACCGGCGAAGATCAGCAGGGTGACCGGTGTGGTGCCGGCGACCAGGAACACCGCGGTGCTGAGCACGATGAACCCGATGGTCAGCAGGTTCGTGGTGCGCTGCGGCGTCTCGCGCGTGGTCAGGAACGACACCGAGGTGTAGGCGGCACCGATCACCGAGGTGATCGCGGCGGCCCAGAGGATCAGGCCGAACAGCCGCAGACCCACCTCGCCGGCCGCGGCCTCGAAAGCGGTGGCGGTCGGGTTGTCGGAGCCGGCGAGGTTCACCCCGCCCGCGACGACGCCGAGGATCGCGAGGAACAGCAGCACCCGCATGACGGCGGTGACCAGGATGCCCTGCACCGAGCTGCGTGCGACCTGCCCGGCGTGCTCCGGCCCGGACAGCCCCGAGTCGAGCATCCGGTGCGCGCCCGCGTAGGTGATGTAGCCGCCGACGGTGCCGCCGATCAGGGTGGTGATGACGAGCCAGCTGACCTGGTCGGGCAGCACGGTCTGGCGCAGCGCCTCGCCGACCGGCGGACCGGACACGATCGCGACGTAGGCGGTCAACCCGATCATCAGGACGCCGAGGACCACGACGATCCGGTCCAGCGCCGCTCCGGCCCGGCGGATCGCGAAGATCGCGATCGCGAGCAGCGCGGAGAGCGCACCACCGACCTTGGCGTCCAGCCCGAGCATCGCGTTCACGCCGAGCCCGGCACCGGCGACGTTGGCGATGTTGAACACCAGCCCGCCGATCACGACCAGCACGGTGAGCAGCCAGCCCGCCCCTGGTGCGACCCGGTTCGCCAGCTGGTGGGCGCGCATCCCGGAGACGCCGACGACCCGCCACACGTTCAGCTGGATCGCGACGTCGACCAGGATCGACACGAGGATCGCGAAGGCGAACGCGGCGCCGAGCTGGGCGGTGAACTGCGTGGTCTGGGTGATGAAGCCCGGTCCGATGGCACTGGTCGCCATGAGGAACATCGCCCCGAGCAGGGCACTTCGGGTGGACGCCTTCGCCGGTGGTGCCGTGTCCTCGGTCATCGCCGCCTCCTGGGGGCAGTGCGCGGTGTCGTCGGGCGAGTGTGAGGGATTGTTCAACGATCCTGCAATCCGAAAGGGAGATTTTCCCCGTAGGATCAGGATCCGTGACCGACGCGAATTCCGCCGTGCAGGACGCCCTGGCTTCCCTCGCCGCGTCCCGCACGGTCGTCGTGCCCGCTGCCGAGCGGGTGGCCGACCGGATCCGGGTGGAGGTCGCCGAGGCCCGGCTGCGCGTGGGCGCCCGGCTGCCCGAGCAGGCACTCGGCGCGGCCCTGGAGGTCTCCCGGAACACCGTGCGGGAGGCGCTGTCCCAGCTGGTCGCCGAGCGCGTGCTGGTCCGGGTCCCGAACCGGGGCGTGTTCGTCGCCCGGCCCGAGGCCGACGACATCCGCGACGTCTACTCGGCCCGCCTGGTGATCGAGCCCGGTGCGCTCCGCTACGGCTCGCGTGCCGGGGATCCCGCTCTGTCGAGCGCCGTGCAGGACGCGTATCTGGAGGGCCGCGCCGCCGCGGAGTCCGGCGACTGGACCGGCGTCGCCGCAGCCAACCAGCACTTCCACCGCGAGATCGTGGCACTCGCCGGGAGCCCGCGCCTCGAGCGCGAGATGGGCCGGCTACTGGCCGAGATGCGCCTGGTCTTCCAGCGGATGCCCGAGGTCCGCGAGTTCCACGAGCCCTACCTCGCCCGCAACGGCGAGATCGCCACGATGCTCACCGAGGGGCAGGTCGAGAAGGCCGCCGACGAGCTCGCCCGGTACCTGGTGACCGCCCGCGACCAGCTGCTCGACGCCTACTCCCGGCTCCCCGGCGGGCCCGGGCACTGACTCCGGTGCTCGCCCCGCGCGACCGTGCCACCCGGGGCTGGTGCCGGGTGCTCGCGCAGCGATCATCGTTTCAGTGCCGATCGGTGCCGACGATGGCACCGATCGGCACTCGACGGATGATCACCGGCCCGGTCGGAACAGGTCCCCGGCCCGCAGGAGCACGGCCGCCCGGTGCCCGACCCGCACCTTCTCCAGCGCCCGGACGCCCGACGGCAGCGGCACCGACCGCCCGCGCCCGACCGCGACGACCACCGCCTGCGGCGCGAGCACCCGTGCCACCGCACGGAGGAACACGACCTCCGGAGCCGGCCCGGGTTCCGCCGCCGTCGTCGCCCCGGTGGCTCCCTGTCCACGCGGATCGGGCGCACCCGGCCGATCGCGCCTGGCCTCGGTCCCGTCGGGCGAGCCCTGCCCGGCTCCGTCGGTCGAACCCTGTCCGAACCAGGACGTCTGCCTGCCGTGCGGCAGGTCGGCGAGCACGATGTCCGGCTCGATGTCACCCAGCACCGCACGGGTCGTGACCGGATCCCGGGCGTCGGCCACCGCGACCAGGCGTTCGGGGGTGCTCCGCGGGCTCAGCTCCCGGGCCGCGACCGCGGCCGTGGTGTAGGAGTCCTTGCCGTGCCGCACCGCCAGATCGTCGAGCTCGGACGCGCGGGCGGCGAGCCCACCGGGCGCGAGCAGTGCCAGGTTGCGCCGTGCCAGGTCGAGCGGATCGGGATCGACATCGGTCCCGACGACCACCGAGATCCCGGGGCGGAGCAGTCCGAGCACCGTCAGCGAGACGCCGGCCCCGCAGCACGGGTCCCACACGGCGACCGTCGCCGGTGACCCGAGGTGCGCCCGGGCCCGGCCGAACAGTTCCACGGTCAGCCGGACGGGCAGTGTCGGGCGTCCGGGGGCGGAGGCCAGGACCGCGTCGAGCGCGGCGTGGTTCGCCTCCGGGGCGTGGCGGTACTGCACCGTCCCAGTCTGCCCCTCCGGGATTCGGCGCCACGGGTCACCGGAATGGCACGCACCGTTACCCAGCTTTGCCGATGAGTGATATTCGTCACTCCGAGATGGTTGTCGTCGCTTCGCCCCGCACCGCCGATGACGAGAGGCGACCATGACCACCACCACGCCCTCCACACAGTCCTCCGACGAGGTCCTGCCCGCAGCCGGCGTGCCGGCTCCGAGGAACGAGATCGATCCGCCTCCCGTACCGCCCCAGCGTGCACTCGCCTCGCTCGGCCACGGGGGCCTGGTAGTGCGGGACGGCGCGCTCGCCGAGGTCCCGGACGGCGCCGGCCGCGCCGACGTGACGGCGATGAGCGAGGTGGTGGGCGTTCCCGATGCCGATGACCGCGGCACCCCGTTCGGGTACCTGTTGCCCGATCTGGCCGACGACTACCCGAACGCGCACCTGCCCGCCGGCGACCCCGGCGAGGTCGTCGCGTCGTTGAAGGCACTCGGTTCGGCGATGATCGAGGACGACGGTGATGGGCCGGCGACCGATTCGACGATCCCGCCCGTCTACACGTACTGGGGCCAGTTCATCGACCACGACCTGACCGCGAACACCGACCGGGACAACGACCTCGGCATCGTCGATCGCGACCTCGTCCCGGAACGGCCGCAGGACGTGGTGCTCAGCCTGCGGAACCTGCGCGAACCGGAGCTGAACCTCGACTCCGTCTACGGCGACGGCCCCGGGGCCGCCGGTGACCTCGCCGTCCCCTACGACGGCTACCGGTTACGGCTGGGCGATCTGTCCCCGGTCGGGCCGAACGTGCCCGTCCCGCCGGCCGCGGGCTCGGGGCTCGCCGAGGACCCGTTCCGGGACCTCCCGCGCACCGCCGACGGCACCGCCCGCATCGGGGACGGTCGCAACGACGAGAACCTGATCGTGGCCCAGTTGCACGTGGCGTTCCTGCGCTTCCACAACGCCGTCCTGGACCTGCTCGTCGAGGACGGTGCCGACCCGGGGGCGCCGCAGACCTTCGCCGAGGCGCGCCGCCTGGTCTGCTGGCACCACCAGTGGCTGGTCCGGCACGACCTCCTGGTCCGGCTGGTGCCCCAGGAGGCGATCGACGCCGTCGAGGCGGGCCCGCGGTTCCGCCCCGCTCCGGGCCGGGTCTACATGCCGCTGGAGTTCTCGGTGGCCGCGTTCCGCTTCGGTCACTCGATGGTCCGCGCGCTCTACGACCACAACCGCAACTTCGGTCGCTCCGAGGACCCGGTCGCCGAGCGTGCGAGCTTCCAGCAGATGTTCCAGTTCACCGGGAAGGCCCGGCCGCCTTTCGCCGGTTTCGGCACCAGGCTCCCGCACAACTGGCCGATCGAGTGGGACCGGTTCGTCGGTGGACCGACCGCGGAGTTCCCGGACCGCGCGGCACGACGGATCGACACCCACCTGGCGCTGCCTCTCGACGGGCTGACCAACGAGGGCACCGACCCGAACACCCCGGCCCGGATCCGGTCGATCCTGAAGCGGCTGGCCGTGCGCAACCTGCTGCGCGGCTACAAGCTCGCGATACCGACCGGGCAGGCGGTCGCCCGCGACTACGGCCTGCCGGCGTTGACGCCCGCGCAGATCGCCCCCGAGGGCAACCGGGTACTGCGGCACGCGCTGGAGGACGGCGGCTTCCTCACCGCCACCCCGCTGTGGTTCTACGTGTTGCGGGAGGCCGAGATCGGCGGCGGCGACCGGCTGGGTCCGGTCGGCGGGCGCATCGTCGCCGACACGATCATCGGCCAGCTCCGCAACGACCCGGCCTCCTACCTGGCGATGTCGCCGGACTGGGACCCGGCGCAGCTCGGGAATCCGGCCGGGCACGGCACGATCGCCGACATCGGCGGCCCGGACGTCCGGACGATCTCCGACCTGTTGCGCCTCGCCCGGGTGCTCTGAGCGCGGTGAGCACCAGGCTGGTCGTGTGCTGCGACGGGACGTGGGCGGTCGCGCGGCCCCGGCACGGCACACCGACCAACGTCGCCAAGATCGCCCGGATGGTCGCCCCGGCCGGGCGGGACGGCACCGCGCAACGGGTCTGCTACCTGCCCGGGGTCGGGACCGGCCCGTTCGACCGGCTGCGCGGTGGCCTGTTCGGTGCGGGCCTGTCCGCGCAGGTCCTGGCGGGCTACCGGTTCCTGATCGAGGAGTACTCGCCCGGCGACGAGATCCTGCTGTTCGGGTTCAGCCGGGGCGCCTATACGGCCCGCAGCCTGGCCGGCCTGATCCGCAACAGCGGGCTGTTGCGCCGCGAGCGAATCGGTCTCGTCGACGACGCCTACCGGCTCTACCGGGCCCGCGACCGGGAGCGGGAACCGGACGCCATGGCGGCCGAGCTGTTCCGGCGCAGCCACTCCCACGAACCGGAGATCCGGTGCGTCGGCGTGTTCGACACCGTGGGAGCGCTCGGTGTCCCGGTCGGGCCCGGCGGCCTCGGCTCGGTGCTGAACCGGCCGTGGGAGTTCCACGACACCCGGCTGGGGCCTGCGGTGCGGGCCGCGTTCCACGCGCTGGCGATGGACGAGCGGCGCGGCCCGTTCGTCCCGACCCTCTGGACTGGTCCGTTCGTGGCCGGCCAGCGGGTTGAGCAGGTCTGGTTCCGTGGCGGCCACTCCGACGTCGGCGGCGGCCTGCCCGACCCGGCGCTGGCCGAGTGCGCCCTGACCTGGATGGCCGAGCGTGCCGAGAAGTGCGGCCTGGCGTTCGAGGACGGGGCGTTCGGCTCCTGCCCGGCCCACCCGGCTCCCGGAGACCGGGACCGGGGCGCGTGCGTTGTGGCCGATCCGCTGGCCGATCGGCGCGACTCGTCGGACTGGCTGGCCCGGCCACCGCTGGGTCCGCACGAGCGGTCGTTCGGCACGGCACGCAACGGGACCGAGTCGATCTCCGACGCGGCGCTGGCCCGGGCGCGGGGCCGGCCCGGGGATCCGCCGCCCGCCGGGTTCCGGGCCGGTTACGCCTCCGGGTCCGGTGGTGTCATCCCGCCGTCGCCGATCGGTACCTGACGCCGGTCCGGGGCCGACGGGTCAGCGTCCGGTGCGCCGGTGCAGCCAGAACGCCACGCCGCCGACGAGCAGGGACACGCCCAGCAGCACGGCGATCATCGTCGTCCCGCTGCCCGAGCTCCCGGCCGCCCCGACCAGGTAGCTGATCGGCAGAGCGACCAGCGCGAGGATCAGCGACCACGCGACGATCCGCCGGGTCGCGGGGCCTTCCGGGCCGGGGGTGTTCCGATCGTGCTCCACCCCCGCTGTCTACCCGGTCCCGCGCCGCCGTCAACCCGGGCCGGTGTCCGGGAGTGATCAGAAGGCGAGGAAGTCGATCAGTGCACGGTTGAACTCGTCGGGGTGGGTGGCGTTGAGGCCGTGCGGGCCGCCCTCGATCAACACCAGCTGTGCTCCCTCGACCGACTCCTGGGTACGCTTGCCGGAGACCTCGAACGGGACGATGCCGTCGGCGTCGCCGTGGATGACCAGGGTCGGGACGCCGGCGTCGGAGACCTTCTTCAGGTCGTCCCGGAAGTCGGTCCGGCCGAACGCGGTGATGCAGTCCAGCGTGCCCTTCGGCGACGCGAACTCGGCGATCGTGCGGTGGTGGACCCGGTTCGGCTCGCTGATCAGGTCGGTCCGGTCGCCTGCCGCGAAGAACTGCGTCGTGAAGTCCTCCAGGAACGCGATGCGGTCCCCGGTGACACCGGCCCGGAACTGTTCGATCGTGGCGTCGTCGAGGCCGCCGTCCGGGTTGTCGTCGGACTTGTACAGGTACGGCGGGACGGCCGCGGCGAGCACGGCCCGCGCGACCCGGTCGGTGCCGCGCCGCGCGATGTAGCGGACGACCTCACCGCCGCCCATCGAGAAGCCGACGAGCGTCGCGTCGCGCAGGTCCAGATGGATCAGGAGCGCGTGCAGGTCGTCGGCGAAGGTGTCGTAGTCGTAGCCCTCCCACGGCTGGGAGGACTCGCCGAAGCCACGGCGGTCGTAGGTGACGACCCGGTGGCCCGCCTCGACCAGCGCCGGCACCTGCTTCTCCCAGGAACGGCCGGACAGCGGCCAGCCGTGGATCAGGACGACCGGGCTGCCCGTGCCCTGGTCGGTGTAGTGCAGGTCGACCGGCTCGCCGTTCTCGGTGCCGATGCTGAGACGGGGCATGCGCGGGACTCCTCCGGGGGTCGGTGGTGCTCTCCCGGGGTGCCTACCCGCGTTCGCCCGGCCGTACTCAGCTGCCGGCGAGCTCGCGCCGGAGCACGCGTTCGAGCAGCGCGGCGACGGTCGGGTCCTCGACCGTGTAGTAGACGAAGGTGCCCTCGCGCCGGTTCCCGACGAGGCCGGCGAGGCGGAGCTTGGCGAGGTGCTGGCTGACCGCCGTGGGGGCGGCTCCGACCAGGTCGGCCAGGCAGGCCACCGAGGACTCGCCCTGCAGAAGCGCCCAGAGGATCTTGATCCGGGTCGGGTCGGCCAGCATGCGCAGCGCATCCGCCGCGCGGCGGACCTCGTCCTCGGGCGGCATAGCGAAGCCGGGGATCGACTCGTGCACGGCACCGACGATACCTGCGGAGCTGCGCGGATGGGCGGCCATCTCACTACGTACTTGCGTACATGCATGGCTGCGCAGGTAGTGTCCGAGTCATGCGTGCCGCACTCGTCCTGCCGGAGGTCCGCTGGGCCGGCGCCTCGCTCCTGGCGTTCCTCGCCGCGGCGGGGCTCGATCTCGTCGGTGCGCCCGCACCGGTCGTGGTCGCGATCTACCTCGCCTGCTACGTCCTGGGCGGCTGGGAACCCGCCGTGGCGGGGCTGAAGGAGCTCGCCCGGCGGCGCCTCGACGTCGACCTGCTGATGGTCGTCGCGGCGGGCGCGGCGGCCTCGATCGGGCAGTGGTTCGACGGCGGCCTGCTGATCGTCATCTTCGCGACGTCCGGGGCACTCGAGTCGGTGATGACGGCACGGACCAGGGCGAGCATCGACGCGTTGCTCGACCTCGCGCCGGAGACGGCGACCCTGCTCACCGCAGACGGCGGCGAGCGCCGGGTCCGGGCGGGCGAGCTGGTCGCCGGGCAGACCGTCCTCGTCCGTCCCGGCGAGCGGATCCCCGGCGACGGCCGGGTGCTCGACGGGGTCTCCGAGGTGGACACCGCCGGGCTGACCGGCGAGCCGGTCCCGGTCCGGTGCACGGCCGGCGACGACGTCCTGGCCGGCACCGTCAACGGCACCGGTGTGCTGCGGGTGCGGGTGCTGCGCGACGCGGCGGACACCGTCGTCGCCGGCGTGGCGGCCCAGGTCGAGCAGGCTTCCGGGACCAAGGCGCACCGGCAGCTGTTCATCGAGAAGGTCGAGCAGCGGTACTCGGTGCTCGTGGTCGCGGCGACCGTCGCGCTGCTGGCGGTGCCGCTGCTCCTCGGTATGCCGTTCGAGGAGACGCTGCTCCGCGCGATCGTCTTCATGATCGTCGCGTCGCCGTGCGCGATCGTGCTGGCGACGATGCCGCCGTTGCTGGCCGCGCTCGCGGTGGCGGGGCGCCGCGGGACGCTGGTCAAGGACGTCACCGTGCTGGAGGCGCTCGCCGAGGTCGACACGGTCGTCCTGGACAAGACCGGCACGCTCACCACCGGCCGCCCCCGGGTGGTCGAGGTTCGCCCGCTCGGCACCCGATCCGCCGACGAGGTCCTCGCGACGGCCGCCGCCGCGGAGCGGGGCAGCGAGCACGTCCTCGGTCGCGCGGTGCGCCGGCACGCGCTGGAGCGTGGCCTCGACCTGCCGGTCGCCACCGGCTTCGAGGCGGTGCCGGGCGAGGGCGTGCGGGCCGTCGTCGCCGGGCGCACGGTCCTGGTCGGGCGCCCCGACCCGGCCACCGGCGATCGGGTCGAGTCCCTGGTCCGCACGATGCAGGACGGCGGGCGCACCGCGGTCGTCGTCGTGGTCGACGGGGAGCCGGCCGGTGTCGTCGGGCTGTCCGACGAGCCCCGCCCGGGCGCGGCGGCCGCGCTCGCCGGGCTCCGGCGGGTGGTCGGCGATCCGGAGGTCCTCACCGGCGACGCGCCGCGCCCGGCCCGGGTGCTCGCCGACCGGCTCGGGTTGCCGAGGGTGCGTGCCGGGTTGCTGCCCGCCGCCAAGGTGGCGGTCGTCCGGGAGCGGCAGGCGGCCGGACGACGGGTGCTGGCCGCCGGGGACGGTATCAACGACGCGCCGCTGCTGGCCTCGGCCGACGTCGGGCTGGTCGTCGGGGAGGGAGCCGGTGCGCTCGCGCTGGAGGCCGCGGACGGTGTCCTCACCCGCGACCCGCTCGGGTCGCTGGCGCCCCTGGTCGAACTGGCCCGGCGTGCGCGCCGGATCGCCAGGGCGAACCTCGCGTTCGCCGCCGCGGTGATCGCCGTCCTCGTGACGTGGGACCTGGTCGGGACGCTGCCGCTGGTGGTCGGCGTGGCCGGGCACGAGCTGTCGACGGTGCTGGTCTGCCTGAACGGGCTGCGACTGCTGGTCGGCGCGCGCCGGGCCGAGCCGGTCACGCCGGATCCGGCCGGCGTGCCGGGGCGGGACCCGGTCGGCGCGAGCTCGACGTGATCGCCCCGACGCGTACCGGGCGGGTCCGGGCGCGGCGACGGAGCCGCGTGACCAGCCGGGCGAGGACCCGGCCGCCGAGCAGTAGCGCGCGACGGTCAGCCGGCGGGATCCGGCGCCGCGTCGAGTGCTGCCAGCGCCATCCGGCGCAGCACGGCGGCGCGTGTGTCGGAGTCACGGGTCGCCGGCTGCTCGGCCCGTGGTGAGTACGGCGTCGAGTTGAGCAACCCGAACACGCCGTGCGCGACGGTCCGGGCGTCGGCGGGCGGGACGGCCGGGTGCACCCGCCGCAGGGTGTCCACCCACAGCTCGACGTAGGTGCGCTGCAGCCGTCGCACGGTGCGCCGCGGCTCCTCGGCCAGGTTCGCGAGGTCCCGGTCCTGGACGACGATCAGCTCCGGCTCCCGCGTGGTGAACTCGACGTGGAAGTCGACCAGGTCGGCGAGCGACTCGCGCGGATCGTCGTGGTGGACCCGCGCCCGCCCACCGGCCAGCAGCCGCTCGCTGATGTCGATCAGCATCTCCGCGAGCAGCGCCTCCTTGCCCGGGAAGTGCCGGTAGAGCGCGGGCCCGCTGACCCCCACGGCCGCGCCCAGGTCGGCGATGCTCACGCCGTGGAACCCGTGCCGGGCGAACAGCCGGGCCGCCTCCGCGAGAATCTGCTCGCGCCGGGTGGGTCCGGCGGTGTCCGGGGCGGCGGCCATCCTCGGAGGCTACCCCTCGATGTTAATGAGTGTTAACCCCAGTCCGGGTTCGTCTCAGGGTCCGCTCAGTTCGTCGGCGATACCCTCGTGGGTGTGCTGAGCCTGCTGCGCCGGATGCGCGAACGCACGGGCGTCCGTGCGGCGTCCGCGCTCGCGGCCGCGACCGCGGTCGCGGTGGTACTCGTCGTCGCCGGGATCTCGCTGGTGCTGGTGCTGGACCAGACCCTGAAGAACAGCACTCGGTCCGCGCTCGAGGAGACGGCAGGACAGCTGGCCAACCGGATCGAGGCGAACTTCTCCGGGAGCGGGGATCCCAAGCGCAACGCGATCGACGCGACCGGCAAGCGCACCGACATCGTCCAGGTCGTCACGGCCTACAGCGACGAGACCGGTGCCCCCGACCACATGGTCGGGTCCAACGGCGAGGGGCAGGACGTCCAGGTCATCGGCTCGTCCGACCCGCTCGGCGAGCAGGAGCGGATCGTCGAGTGGCTGCTGGCGCCGGGCGAGACGGGCCACCAGGTCGACGTCCCGATCACCTTCCGCATCGGCTCCGACCGGGCCGGCGCCGACGAGACGGTGACCGAGGAGATGCTGGTCGCCGGTGTCGGGGCCCGGGCACAGGGCCGGCCCATCACGATCTACGCCGCGCAGGAGCTCGGCCCGGTGCACCAGGCCGTCGAGACGGTCGCCTGGCTGGTCGCGGGCGGGGTCCCGGTGCTGGTGCTGGTCGCCGGGTTCTTCACCTACCTGTTCGCAGGCCGCGCGCTGCACCCGGTCGAGCAGATGCGCGCCCGGGTCGCGGGGATGACCGAGAAGGACCTCTCCCAGCGCGTGCCCGAGCCGGTCGCGCGGGACGAGGTCGGCCGACTCGCCCGCACGATGAACCAGATGCTCGGCCGGATCGAGTCCTCCCAGGCCACCCAGCGGCGTTTCGTGGCCGACGCCAGCCACGAGCTGCGCAGCCCGCTCGCGACGGTGTCCACCGGCCTCGAACTGCTCGGCGGCGGCATGAAGGACGGCTCGGCGGACCGGGCGACCGTCGACACCCTGCGCGCGGAGACCACCCGGCTGAACGGCCTGGTCGAGGGGCTGCTGTTCCTGGCCCGGGCCGACGAGCGCGGCCTGGCGCCGCGCCACGAGGAGGTCGACCTCGACGAGATCGCCGACGCCGAGCGGGGCCGCCCCACGGTCGGTGCGGCCGTCACCGTCCGGGTCACGACCGAGCCGGTGCGGGTGGTCGGCGACCGCGGCCAGCTCGTCCGTGTGGTGCGGAACCTGGTGGACAACGCGAAACGGCACGCGGCGTCGACGGTCGTGGTGTCGGCGCGGGAGATCGACGGCGTCGCCGTGCTCGATGTCGACGACGACGGCAACGGTGTCCCCGAGGCCGACCGGGCCCGGGTGTTCGAGCGCTTCGTGCGGCTCGACGAGGCGCGCTCGCGCGGGGACGGCGGATCCGGCCTCGGGCTGTCGATCGTCTCGGAGCTGGTCGCCGCGCACGGCGGCACCGTGGCCGCGCTCGCGGCCCCGGAGCTGGGCGGGGCCCGGTTCCGGGTGACGGTCCCGGCCGTCGCCGGGCCGGAGCCGGAGGAGAGCGGTGAACCCGGCGAGCCGGTCGAGGCCGAGGAGTCCGACGGCGTGGCGCCTGCGGACTCCGGTGGCGCGTCGCCCCGGTCCGGGACGGACCGGGATGACATGATGCAGGCGCTCGGTGAACCGGGCGTCACGACCGGCACGGACGCGGACGGGCAGGCCCCGGGCGACGTGCCGGTGACGCCGCCGGCCGCGCCCGACCCGGAGGACGACGTGCCCGCATCCCAGCCGAACCACCGTCTCGACCCGCCGACCGGACCGCTGCGCATCCGGCCCGGTACCGCCGGCAGCCCGTACGACGAGAACGCGACCGGGCCGATCCCGGTCCACCGGGAGGGGGCGGCCGGGCACGGCACCGCCGTCGCGACCCGGGGCCGGGAGCGCACCGAGGCGCAGCCGCCGCCGCGCCCGGTGCAGCCGCCGCGCCCGCCGGTTCCGCGCCGCCCGGACGACCACAGCCGCTGAGCGTCGTTCATAGCCGCTGAGCGTCGTTCCGGCTCCGGCGCGAGCGCGTCGCCGGTGCCGCTCGAGGTGGTCTACCGCCGGCAGGCGCACCCGTCGGCGGAACCGCCGGCGATCTTGGCTGCGCAGAACCGGGTTCCGATGGCGTCGTGGTCGGCCATGGGGTGCGGGCAGACGGGGCAGTCCGACGACTTCGGGGCCGGGGTCCCGGTGTGGTCGTCGGTGTCCGTCGCGGTCGCTGTCGGGTTGTGGGTCATCGCGGTGCATGCTCCTTCGCGGTGGAGCGGCGAGAGGTGTCGCCGGTGGAGCCGGGGACCGTGGTGCTACGCACCGGCCACTTCCGGGCCGGGGTGCCTGCCGACGGACGCTGAACGTCAGATCGACGCGGCTGACCGCCGTCACCAGGTTGCCGCGATGCCCGAAGCCTACGCTGCGACCCGCGGTTCACCCACCGGTCGCGCGTTCTCCCGATCAGTGCGCGGGCGGGCGGGAGGGATCGGGGGCGGGCTCGGACATGCGGTAGCCGACCCCGCGCAGGGTCTCGATGCTGTGTGTCCCGAACGGAGCGTCGATCTTGCGGCGCAGGTAGCCGACGTAGACCTCGACGACGTTGACCTCGCCGTCGTAGTGCGCGTCCCACACCGACCGCAGGATGTCGGTCTTGGTGACCACCTGTCCGGTGTGCTGCATGAGGTGCTCCAGGACCCCGAACTCCCGCGGGGTCAGGGGGATCTCGAGGTCGCCGCGGTGCACCCGGTGCGTCCCGGGGTCGAGTGAGAGGTCTCCGACCCGCAGCACGGTCGGTGCCGCCTCGCCGGCCCGGCGCAGCAGCGCACGCAGCCGGGCCAGCAGGACGACGAACGAGAACGGCTTGGTCAGGTAGTCGTCGGCGCCCAGGTCGAACGCGTCGGCCTCGTCGTACTCGCCGTCCTTGGCCGTCAGCATCAGGACCGGCGTCCACACCCCGCGGTCGCGCAGGTGCTGCAGGATCCGGTAGCCGGACAGGCCGGGAAGCATGATGTCCAGGACGATGACGTCGTGCCGCCCGGACAGGGCGAGGCGCAGGCCGGTGTCGCCGTCGTGCGCGACCTCCACCTCGTGTCCTTCGGCGGCCAGGCCCCGCCGGACGAGCTCGGCGAGCGGTTTCTCGTCCTCGACCAGTAGGAGACGCACCCTCACACCGTAGAGAAGACCGCCGCCGGCAGGGCACGGTGTCCCGGGCACTGGACGGCGCACGTTAATGAGCGCTAACGTGTTAACGGTCATTAACAGGAGGGTGGGCATGGTGGTCGGGGAAGAGGCACCCAGGCTGGGTACCGCGGTCGATCCGTCCGGTGAGCAGTTCGCCGCGAACGCCGCGGCGCACCGCGATCTGGTGGCGGACCTGAACGCGCAACTGGCGACGGCCCGTCTCGGCGGCCCGGAACGAGCGCGGACCCGGCACGTGGAGCGCGGCAAGCTGCTCCCGCGGGACCGGGTCGATGCGCTGGTCGATCCGTCGTCGCCGTTCCTCGAGCTCTCGCCGATGGCCGCGCACGGCATGTACGACGGCCAGGCCCCCGGCGCCGGGATGATCACCGGGGTCGGCCGGGTGGCCGGGCGCGAGTGCGTGATCGTCGCCAACGACGCGACCGTCAAGGGCGGCACCTACTACCCGATGACGGTCAAGAAGCACCTCCGTGCGCAGGAGGTGGCGCTGCAGAATCGCCTGCCGTGCATCTACCTGGTCGACTCCGGCGGGGCCTACCTGCCCGAGCAGGACCAGGTGTTCCCGGACCGCGAGCACTTCGGCCGGATCTTCTACAACCAGGCGCAGATGTCCGGTCAGGGCATCCCGCAGATCGCCGCGGTGCTGGGTTCGTGCACCGCGGGCGGTGCCTACGTGCCGGCGATGAGCGACGAGGCGGTGATCGTCCGCAACCAGGGCACGATCTTCCTCGGCGGCCCGCCCCTGGTGAAGGCCGCGACCGGTGAGGTCGTCACCGCCGAGGAGCTGGGTGGCGGGGACCTGCACTCGAAGACCTCGGGCGTCACCGACCACCTCGCCGACGACGACGCCGACGCGCTGGCCCGGGTCCGCGCGATCGTCGGCACCCTGGGGCCGCGCGCGGAACACCCGTGGGACGTCGTCGCGACCCGGGCCCCGGCCGCCGACCCGGCCGAGCTGTACGGGGTGGTGCCCACCGACTCACGGACCCCCTACGACGTCCGCGAGGTGATCGCCCGCGTCGTCGACGGCTCGCGGTTCCACGAGTTCAAGTCCGAGTACGGGACGACGCTGGTCACCGGCTTCGCGCGGATCCACGGCCACCCGGTCGGCATCGTGGCGAACAACGGGATCCTGTTCTCCGAGTCCGCGGTCAAGGGCGCGCACTTCGTCGAGCTGTGCGACCAGCGCGGCATTCCGCTGGTGTTCCTGCAGAACATCTCCGGGTTCATGGTCGGCCGCGAGTACGAGGCCGGTGGCATCGCGAAGAACGGCGCCAAGATGGTCACCGCCGTCGCCTCGACCCGGGTGCCGAAGCTGACCGTCGTCATCGGCGGCTCGTTCGGCGCCGGGAACTACTCGATGTGCGGGCGGGCCTACTCGCCGCGGTTCCTGTTCATGTGGCCCAACGCACGGATCTCGGTGATGGGCGGCGAGCAGGCCGCCACCGTGCTGGGCACCGTCGGCTCGGGGGCCGATCCGGACGCGATCCGCGCCCAGTACGAGACCCAGGGCCACCCGTACTACTCCACCGCCCGGCTGTGGGACGACGGTGTCATCGACCCCGCCGACACCCGCACCGTGCTCGGACTGTCCCTGTCCGTCGCCGCCAACGCGCCCCTGTCCGAGTCGGCCTTCGGCGTTTTCCGCATGTGAACCGACGGGAGCTCCGCCCCGTCCCCGAGCCGCCCGCCGATCTGGAGAAGGAACCGATGTTCACTACGGTGCTGGTCGCCAACCGCGGCGAGATCGCCGTCCGGGTCATCCGGACGCTGCGCACACTCGGCGTGCGCAGTGTCGCCGTGTACTCCGACGCCGATGCCGACGCCCCGCACGTCCGCGCGGCCGACGAGGCCGTGCACATCGGCCCGGCCGCGGCGGGCGAGTCCTACCTGTCGATCCCGAACGTGATCGCCGCCGCGCAGCGGACGGGAGCGCAGGCGATCCATCCCGGCTACGGCTTCCTGTCCGAGAACACCGCCTTCGCCACCGCCTGCGAGGAGGCGGGGATCGCGTTCGTCGGGCCGCCGCCGTCGGCGATCGACGCGATGGGCGACAAGATCCGCGCGAAGCAGACCGTCGCGAAGGCCGGGGTGCCGGTGGTGCCCGGGTCGGACGGCGCCGGGCTCTCGGATGAGGACCTGGCGAACGTGGTGGCCGAGATCGGCTACCCGGTGCTGCTCAAGCCGTCGGCCGGGGGCGGCGGCAAGGGCATGCGCGAGGTGCACTCCGAGGGCGAGCTGGCGGACGCGATCGCCGGGGCGCGGCGTGAGGCACGCGGTTCCTTCGGCGACGACACGCTGCTGGTCGAGCGGCTGGTCACCACGCCGCGCCACATCGAGATCCAGGTCATGGCCGACGAGCACGGCACCGTCGTGCACCTCGGCGAGCGGGAGTGCTCGCTGCAGCGCCGGCACCAGAAGATCATCGAGGAGGCGCCGTCGGCTCTGCTCACCGAGGCGCAGCGCGCCTCGATGGGGACCGCGGCGTGCGAGGCGGCCCGCGCGGTCGGCTACACCGGCGCCGGCACGGTCGAGTTCATCGTGTCGTCGGACCGCCCGGACGAGTTCTTCTTCCTCGAGATGAACACCCGGCTGCAGGTCGAGCACCCGGTCACCGAGGAGGTCACCGGTCTGGACCTGGTCGCGCTGCAGCTGCGGGTGGCGGCCGGGGAGCCGTTGCCGATCACCCAGGACGACGTGGTGCTCACCGGGCACGCGATCGAGGCCCGGGTGTACGCCGAGGCGACCTCCGCGTCCGGTGACGTGCTGACCTTCCTGCCCTCCGGCGGCCCGGTGCTCGACTGGACCCCGGCGGCCGGGGTCCGGGTGGACTCCGGGATCGAGACCGGGACGGTCGTCGGCTCCGACTACGACCCGATGCTGGCCAAGGTGATCGCGCACGGCGCCACCCGCGACGAGGCGTTGCGCCGGCTCGACGTGGCGCTGCGCGACACCACGCTGCTCGGCCTGGACACCAACATCGGCTTCCTGCGGACCCTGCTGGCCGACGACGACGTCCGCGCCGGCCGGCTGGACACCGGCCTGATCGCGCGGCGCGGCGCCGCCCTCGCCGAGCCCGGGATCCCGGAGGACGTGCTCGGTGCCGTCGCCGGGCAGGCGCTGCTGCGCCTGGAACCGTCCGGCGAGGTCGTCGACCCGTTCGACATCCCGGGCGGCTGGCGGGTCGGGGAGCCGGCCTGGACCGTGCGCAAGCTGGTCGCCGGCGGTGGCGAGGCCACCGAGGTACGGGTCCGCGGCCGTGCCGCCGGGTTCGACCTGGCGCTGCCGGGGTCCCGCGCCGCCGGAGAGCCGGCGAGCACCGCGGACGAGATCGGACAGGCGGCCCCGGCGACCGGAGGGCCGGCCGTGGAACCCGCGTCCGCCACCGCTGCCGCACCGACCGTCCGGTGCCGCACCGTCACCGTCGCACCGGGGCTGGTCGAGCACACCCACGACGGCCGCACCCGCCGCTACCGCGTCGCCCACGCCCCCGACGGCGTGGTCTGGATCGGCCGCGACGGCCGTACCTGGGGCGTGCGCGAGCAGGAACCCCTCGAGGCCTCCCGCACCGCGTCGGGCAGCGACGGCGGCCCGGTCCTGTCCCCGATGCCCGGCACCGTGACCGTCGTCGAGGTCGCCGAGGGCGACACCGTCGACGCCGGCCAGAAGCTGGCCGTCGTCGAAGCCATGAAGATGGAACACGTGCTCACCGCCCCCGTCGACGGGACGGTGCGCGAGCTGAGGGCCCGCCCCGGAGCCACCGTCGCCAAGGACGCGGTGCTGCTCGTGGTCGAGGCCCGTGAGGAGGAGACGGCATGACCGCAGCCACGGAGCAGACCGGCGCCGAGGAGTACGAGGCGCTGCGTTCCTCGGTCGAGGAGTTCGCGCGCAAGGAGGTCGCCCCGGTGATCGGGGACCTCTACATCCGCGAGGAGTTCCCGTACGACATCGTCGCGAAGATGGGCGCGATGGGCCTGTTCGGCCTGCCCGTCGACGAGGAGCACGGCGGCATGGGCGGCGACTACTACGCCCTGTGCCTCGCCCTGGAGGAGCTCGCCCGGGTCGACTCGTCGGTCGCGATCACCGTCGAGGCCGGCGTCGGGCTCGGCGCGATGCCGATCTACCGGTTCGGTACCGATGAGCAGAAGGCCCGCTGGCTTCCCGACCTCGCCGCCGGTCGCACGCTCGGGGCGTTCGGGCTGACCGAGCCGGGCGGCGGCTCGGATGCCGGCGCCACCCGCACCACCGCCCGGCTCGAGGGCGGCGAGTGGGTGATCAACGGGTCCAAGTGCTTCATCACCAACTCCGGCACCGACATCACCTCGGTCGTCACCGTCACCGCCGTGACCGGCGAGAAGCCCGGTGGCGGCAAGGAGATCTCGGCGATCCTGGTCCCCGCCGGGACACCCGGGTTCACCGTGTCGGAGAAGTACTCCAAGGTCGGCTGGAACTGCTCGGACACCCGGGAGCTGTTCTTCGACGACGTCCGCGTGCCCGAGGCGAACCTGCTCGGCGAGCGCGGTCGCGGCTACGCCCAGTTCCTGTCGATCCTGGACGAGGGCCGGGTCGCGATCGCCGCACTGTCGGTCGGCCTGGCCCAGGGCTGCGTCGACGAGTCGCTGCGCTACGCCCACGAGCGCGAGGCGTTCGGGAACACGATCGGCTCCTACCAGGCCATCCAGTTCAAGATCGCCGACATGGAGGTGCGGGCGCACACCGCGCGCCTGGCCTGGCAGCACGCGGCCCGGCTGCTGGTGGAGGGGAAGCCGTTCAAGCACGAGGCCGCCATCGCGAAGCTCGTCGCGTCCAACGCTGCGATGGACAACGCCCGCGACGCCACCCAGATCTTCGGCGGCTACGGGTTCATGAACGAGTACCCGGTCGGGCGCTTCTACCGGGACGCGAAGATCCTCGAGATCGGTGAGGGCACCTCCGAGGTGCAGAAGATGCTGATCGCCCGCCGGCTGGGGCTCTGAGTCAGAACGGCGGATCGGCTGTGGCCGGCCACGACGCAGCGAGCTCGGTGATCACCGAGGCGCCCCTGTCGCTGAGGTGGATGTGATCGATGAGCAGCTCGCGTCCGCCGCTGCGGGCGATGGCGTCCCAGCTCTGCCCGAGCACGTAGTGGCGGGTCGCCGCGGTCAGCGCCAGCGGAAAGGAAAAGGCGTAGCCGGGGCGGTCCGCGCGCTGCCCGAGCAGCTCGGCCATCCGTTCGTGCACCGGGAGGTGGTCCACGTCCGTCCGGGTGGCGAGGTCCTCGATCGCGGCGTTGTACCCGGCCAGCCGGCGGTTGAGCTCGCTGTCCAGGTTCTCGCCCAGCGGCGGTAGCGACATCAGCGCGATCCGGGCCGTGGTGTGCTCCCGGAGCCGGTCGATGATCGTGGCGAGATTGGCCTCGTACTCGGTGACCGGCACCTCGTCCCGGACGTCGTTGGTACCGACCAGGATCATCACGGCGGCCGGTCGGCACGCGACGACGTCGGTGTGGAGCCGGTCCCGCAGATCGGCGCTGGTGTTGCCGTTGATCCCGGCGTTGACGAGTCGGAACCCGGCGTACTCGGGCCGGTCCTGGAGCGCGTCGACCCAGTTGGCGCCGAGCGAGCCCTGCGTGATGCTGGCACCGGCCGCGACCACGGCCGGGCGGTCGGTCGGTGCTCCGCAGACCTCGCTGGGCGCGTTGTCCGGTGAACGGATGAAGGTGAGGTAGCCGGCGACGCCCACCGGGAGGACGAGGGCGGCGAGCAACAGGCATAGGGCGGTGACGACCCGTCGTCGCGTCACGATGCGTTCTCCCATGGTAGATCTCCTTGCGGTCCGAGGTTAGTAAGTACTCACCCACCGGTATGGTGAGTGAGTACTTGCCAACTGGTCAAGGAGCATGACGATGGACACGCGCGATCGGATCGTCGCCGCGGCGGCCGAGGTGATGCGCGACCGGGGGCTGGCCCGGGCCACCACCAAGGAGATCGCCAAGGCGGCCGGCTACTCCGAGGCGACGCTCTACAAGCACTTCCGGGACAAGACGGATCTCTTCCTGGCGGTACTGGGCGAACGCGGCCCCACCGGCCTCGCCCCCGTTCTCCTTCGGTTGCCCGACCAGGTCGGCAAGAAGCCGGTCGAGGACGTGCTGCACGAGGTCGCGCAGGCCGCCGCCGAGTTCTACGAACAGGGCTTCCCGATGGCGGCCTCGCTGTTCTCCGAGCCGTCGCTGCTCGCCGCCCACCGCGCCGCGTTGCGAGCCCGCGGTGCAGGGCCGCAGTTCGTCGGCCGGGCATTGCGTGACTACCTCGCCGCGGAGCAGGCGAACGGCCGTGTCAGTGAAGGAGTCGATCCCGCGGCAGCGGGCAGCCTGCTCCTCGGTGCCTGTCTCGAGCGCGCCTTCATCGGCCATTTCCTCGACCCCGCGGAGCACCGGCCCGGTGTTGAGGAGTTCGCCGGCTCGGTCGTCGCCGCGTTGCTCGGCGGAGTCGCTCCCAAGGAGTCCATACAGGACAAGGGCAGGCCTTCTACGCCACCGCCACCCGGGACGCGGAGGACCTGAACCCGGGCGGCGCGGGCAACGGTTCGAGATCGCGCGGGCCTCGGCAGACGAGGCGGCCCTCCCGCCCATCGTCCTGCCGCCGGGAACCTGCCCGCACGACCGTGGCCTCGACACCCGATCCTGCATTGGGATCAGAACGGCGGATCGGCCGGTGGTGCGCGCTCGGGCGGCGCGGCCGTCGCCGGGTCGGCGACGTCGGGTTCGGGTGCTGCGGGCGGGTAGAGGGGTAGGTCGTCGATCTCGCGCTGGAGCCGGCTCGGGACCGGCGGCGCCGGCCGGAAGCCCTCGGGCTGGGCTTCGGGTAAGGGATCGGGCAACGGCGGGCAGACGGGCTCGCCGCGGGTGCAGTAGACCCGGCCCAGGGGGCTGCGCCAGCGGAACACACCGGGCTCGGGCTGGTGCACACGCCAGCGCCCGGCGGTCTTGATCGCGTGATGTAGAACGCACAACGGGCCGAGGTTCTCGGTCACCGTGGGCCCGCCGTGCTGGTGTTCCCAGGTGTGGTCCTGCTGGGCCTTGCGGGCCGGGCGGCGGCAGCCGACGAAGCAGCAGGTGCGGTCCCGGATCTCGACATGCCGGCGTAGCGCCGGGTGCGGGAGGCGGTCGTCCGGGCGCTCGTCGAGGGCGGCGCGAAGCTCGTCGCGGCGGGTGTACTGGGCGACCAGGTCGGCGATCAGCGGTTCCCACCCGGGCGGCGGCAGGCCGGCCGGCTGCTCGAGCTGCGTGGCGGGGATCTGGAGTTCGACGGTGCCGCCGTGGGCCTGCCGGAACAGCGGGTGCGCGGGCGCGGTGGGTGGACGTCGACGGGTGGTGCCGGCCAGAACGAGACGGCCGTCGGGATCGGTGATCGCGAAGCGCCACTCGGCATGCTGCTGACGCGCCGCACAGGCCCTGGCGGTCGGGGCCAGGACCGGGCCGATGCCGGGGATCTCGCCGGGGTGGTCGTCGTGGCCGAGCAGGGTCGAGAGGCGTAGGCGGATCTCGATGCCCGTCCGGGCGGGCTCCGGCGTGCGGCCGTCGCCGCCGTCGCCGCCGTCGTCGCCGTCGTCGCCGTCGTCGCCGCCGCCGCCACCGTCGCCGTTGCTGCCGCTGTCCGGGCTGTCCGCGTCGCTCGAGTCCCTGGCGTCATGGCGGCTGAGGCCGTCACCGGTTGCGGGCACGGTCCCGGTGCCGGCCTCGGGATCGGGTGCGGTGGCGCGGGCCAGCATGACGGCGACGATGTCGTCGTGGCTCAGCGTGTGCAGGCTGCCGTCGAGCAGCGCGGTGGACAGATCGGCACGGATGGCGGGCAGCGGCTCCGGATGTCCGGCCGCGCGCAGGTCACGGGCGAGGCCGTCGAGGCGCTCACAGGCGGCCTGCGCCGCGGTCGGGTCCAGTCCGATGATCGACAGGGTGGCGGTGCCGTCCTCGTCGAGATAGCAGATCACCCGCCGCTGACCCAGGGCCTTCTGGTAGTGGCGCCGGGCCGCGTCCGGGTCGATCGCGATCACCATCCGCCGCAACCGCGCCCGTAGCTGCCCGGTGGTCAGGCCCGGTGCTTCGGCAGCAACGCAGCACAGATCCGGGCGTTCTGAGCATCGGTGAGCGGCTCGAGCAGGTCGGCGAACACCACTGCCTTGCCGCGGTCGATCTCACCCGCGGCGAGCGCGGCGTGCACGGTCGGCAACCGGTGCACGACCATCTCCGCCAGCGCGTGCTCGCGCCAGGCGGCCAGCTCGGTCAGTGTCAGCGCGGCGGCGATCTCGAACCCGCAGTCCGGGTCGGGAGCCTCCAGCCGGGCCACCCGCTCCGGTGGAGTGTCCCGGCGGCAGCGGCCCACCTGGGCCAGCACGGTGAGTTCCCCCGCATCGGTGTGGGAGCGTTGACGGCGCCAGGCCTGCAGCACGGTGACGGTGTCGCCGTTCGCGACCCGGGCGGGGTCGATCCCGGTCAGCAACGCACCCAGTGCCGGGCCGGGCGGGGTGTCCGCCAGCCCGTCGGGTAGCACCGTCGGCTGCATTTTTCGAACATACCGTCGACCACCGACAGTTTCGGCCGGGCGAAGGTCCGGGCCCGGCCGGTATTCCTGCCCCGGCCGGTGCGGATCCGCACGCGGCGGGCCGGGCCCCGAGCGCGTAGACGTGGACCCATGGGTAACGACATCAACCGTCAGGTCCGGCTCGCCGCGCGTCCTACCGGGACACCCGGACCGGAGGTCTGGGAGCACACCTCCGAAGCGGTGCCCGAGCCCGGCGAGGGCCGGCTGGTCGTGCGGGTCAGCCACGTCTCGCTGGACCCGGCGATGCGCGGCTGGATGAACGAGGGCAAGAGCTACGCCCCGCCGGTGGAGATCGGCGCCGTGATGCGCGCGCTCGGCCTCGGCGAGGTCGTCGCGTCGAACACCCCGGACTTCGCGGTCGGTGACACCGTCACCGGCGTGCTCGGCGTCCAGGAGTACGTCGAGACCGGACCGCAGGGTCTGCAGAAGGTGCAGCCCACCGCCGAGGTGCCGCCCGAGCGCTACCTCGCGCTGCTCGGCATGACCGGCATGACCGCCTACTTCGGACTGTTCGACGTCGGCGCGCTGGCCGAGGGCGAGACGGTCGTGGTCTCCGGCGCGGCGGGCGCGGTCGGCTCCGTCGTGGGGCAGCTCGCGAAGATCAGGGGCGCCCGTGTGATCGGCATCGCGGGCGGCCCGGAGAAGTGCTCCTGGATCGTCGACGAGCTCGGCTTCGACGCCGCGATCGACTACCGCACCGAGAAGGTCTCCCAGCGGCTCAAGGAGCTCGCCCCGGACGGCGTGGACGTCTACTTCGACAACGTCGGCGGCGAGATCCTCGACGCCGTCCTCGCCCGGCTCGCGATGCACGCCCGCGTGGTGATCTGCGGCGCGATCAGCCAGTACAACGCCGAGGCCGGCATGGCGGGCCCGAAGAACTACATGAACCTGCTGGTCTACCGGGCCCGGATGGAGGGTTTCCTGGTCGGCGACTACGTCTCCCGCTGGGGCGAGGCCGGTGCGGAGCTCGCCGGCTGGCTGGCCGAGGGCCGCATCCACAGCCGGGAGGACGTCGTCGACGGCACCGTGGACGACTTCCCCGACGTGCTGCTGCGGCTGTTCCGCGGGGAGAACACCGGCAAGCTGGTGCTGCGCCTGCAGCAGGCCTGACGGCGGGGTGTCCGGCCGGCCGGGGCACGATGACACCGTGCGCCTCGCCCTCGCCCGGACCGCCGTCGTCGTCTCCGGTGCGGCGATCCTGGTGGTCGAGACCCTCGCGACCCGGCTCGTCGCCCCCTACGTCGGACTCACCCTGGAGTCCACCACCGCCGTGATCGGGGTGGCGCTGGCCGGGATCGCGGCCGGCGCGGCGCTCGGCGGGAAGTGGGCGGACCAGCGTGACCCGGTGGCCGTCGCCGCGCTGATGCTCGTGATCGGCGGCCTCGGCACGCTCGCCGTACGCCCGGTCGTCCGGCTCCTCGGGCCGCTGCTCGGCGCCGGGCCGTCGGCCGCGGTGCTGCTCGTCGCGGCGTCCACACTGGTCTCGGTGACGGCGCTGGCCGCGGTCACCCCGGCGGTCACGAAGGCCCGGCTCACCGGGCTGGACCGGTCCGGCGAGGTCGTCGGCGGGTTGTCCGCGGCCGGGACGCTCGGCTCGCTGGCCGGCACCTTCCTCACCGGCTTCGTGCTGGTCGCGCTGCTCCCGGTCAGCGCGATCCTGCTGGTCACCGCGGCCGCGTGCCTGGTACTCGGGCTGGTTCTCGCGCCGCGGCGGCGGCGCAGCGACGTGCTGCGCGGCGGGACGGCGGCCGTGCTGCTGGCCGTCGCACTGGTCGCGATCCCGGGCCGGTGCGACGCCGACACGACCTACTACTGCGCCGCCGTGCAGCCCGACCCGGACGACCCGGCCGGGCGCTACCTGGTGCTCGACGACCTGCGGCACTCCTACGTCCGGTCCGGCGACCCCGCGCACCTGGAGTTCGCCTACACGAAGCGGTTCGCCGCCGCGATCGACACCGCCTACCCGCCGGGGGAGCCGCTCGACACCGTGCACGTCGGCGGCGGGGCGCTCACCATGCCGCGCTGGCTGGCCGCGACCCGGCCGGGGAGCACCTCCACGGTGCTGGAGCTCGACCGGGGCGTGGTCGAACTGGCCGTGCGCGAGCTGGGCGCCGGCGCGATCCCCGGGACGACCGTGCAGACCGGCGACGCCCGGGTGAACCTGGCCGGGCTGCCGGACGACTCCGCCGACGTCGTGCTCGGCGACGCCTTCGGGGCCCGCTCGGTGCCCTGGCACCTGTCCACCGCCGAGTTCCTCGACCAGGTGCAGCGGGTGCTGCGCCCGGGCGGCCTCTACGTGCTCAACGTGATCGACCGGGACCCGATGGACCTGGTGCGTGCGGCGACAGCCACCGTGGACTCCCGGTTCGCCGCGACGATGCTCGTGGCCCGGCCCGAGGAGTTCGCGCCGGGCGGCGGCGGGAACGTCGTGGTCGTCGCGTCCGACCGGTCGATCGACCCGGGTGGGCTGCGCGCCGCGCTGGGCCGTGCCGGCGAGGCAGGGACGGTGCTCGACCCGGCCCGGACGGCCGCGTTCACCGGGGATGCCGCCGTGCTCACCGACGACCGTGCCCCGGTCGACCAGCTGATCACCACCGGGCTGCAGGGCTGACGCCGCCCGGCTCCGGTGGAGGGTGCACCCGCTAGGGTCGCGGCGGCGGGATCACTGATCGAGGGGGAGACGGCGTGGCGACCTGGGAGGACCTGCAGTCCTACGTGGTGGTGCGGTACGAGATCGTCCGGCAGAGCGCGAACGAGCTCCGGTTCCGGTTGCCGACCACCGGTGACCGGACCCAGCTCGTCGTCGTGAAGCGGGTGACCGAGGACGCCGCGCAGCCCGGCGTCGAGGTGACCGACGCGGCCGCGGCCGTCGCGGACCCGGAGCAGGAGTGGGTGCAGATCGAGTCCCCGGTCGCCCGGCTCGGTGACGTGGACCTGACGAAGGCGCTCGAGCTGGCCGGGCCCTCGGTGGTGGGCGGACTCGCGGCCGAGGAGGGTGTCCTCGTCTATCGGCACTCGATCCCGCTGCGTCCGACCTCGCTCGACGGTTTCGAGTTCCCGTTCCGCCAGGTCGTGCACCTGGCTGACGAGCTGGAACACGAGCTGACCGGCCGCGACGAGCACTAGTGTCGCGCTGAGCGGTAGGTGAGCCTGCGCAGCAGCGTCTCCGCAGGCCCGCGGACGCCCGCCCGGTCCATCCGGTGGGCGACGACGACGGTCAGCAGCCACGTACCGATCCCGACGAGCAGCGCCGACCAGCTCGACAGGTGGGCGCCGACCGCGAGCCCGGACGCGGCGAGCACCAGGGCCCAGACCAGGGACTGGGCCACGTACCCGCTCATCGAACGCCGCCCCAGCGCCACCAGGGCCCGGACGGGGAGCGGCGGGGTCGTGCCGCGCGCCGTGATCCGGTGCGCGACCAGGGCGAACACCGCCGCGTAGCCGATGCCGGCGAAGAAGCCGGAGTAGATGTGCAGCTCGGAGAGGCCGGTCGGGGCGGGGGCCGCGAACGCTCCGAGGTGCACCATGGCCTGCACGGCGCCGACACCCCAGCCGACGGTGAGCCCGACGATCGCGGTGCGCCGCAACAGACGCAGGTGCCGCGCGGGCTCCTCGAGCACGCGGTGCCGTGACGCCAGCAGGCCGAGCAGGAACGCGGCGGGCAGCGTGAGGGTGAGGAACCCCGCGAGCAGCCCGGGTGCCCACATGAGGAGCCGGAACGGGATCGAGAGCAGGTAGCTGTCCTGCTCGATCGGCAGCCGCTGCACCGCCGTCGCGGCAGGGCCGGCGGCCGAGGTGACACCGGCGAGCGCCGTCATGAGGCCGGCGTACCCGGCGCCGGCGGCGAGCAGCACGCCGATCCAGATCTTCAGGACGCGGTCGCTGCGGTTCAGGAACAGCGGCACGAGCACCAGCCCCATCAGGCCGTACGTGCCGAGGATGTCGCCCTGCCACAGCAGCGCGGCGTGCAGCAGCCCGAACCCGAGCAGCCACAGGTGCCGGGTGCGCAGCAGCCGGCGCGCGTCACCCGCGGAGGTGCCGCCCGCGATCTGCCGGGTGTACAGCTGACCGATGCCGTAGGCGAACAGCAGCGCGAACAGCGGGTAGGCGCGGGCGTCGACCGTGATGATCGTGAACGCCTGCGCGACCCGGTCGGCGACGCTGCCGCCGGCCGGGTGCAGCAGCGTGACGCCGACGTCCGAGGTGTAGAGGAACCACGGCACGTGCGCCAGCGCGATGAGCAGCAGCATCATCCCGCGGGCGAGGTCCGGGGCGAGCGCGCGGCGGGACACCGGTGTCGGGCTGGGCGACGCGGCCTCGCCGGGGCTGGTCGGATCGGTCGTGGTGGACACGGGGCGGGACTCCTCTCGGGCGGACGCCGCCATCACAGACCATGCCCTCGGGGCACACTCAAGCCTGAGAGCCGGGGAGAGTCCCGCGCCGCGGACGCCGACCTACGCTCCGTCCCATGACGTGGGTTCCGGGAACGGCACGACCGGCGTGGCACCCCCGGGCGACCGACGCCCTGCTGGTCGTGCTCCCGGCCGTGGTCGGACTGCTCGGCGTCCGCATCCGCCTGCAGATCTCGGAGGCGGTACCGCCCTGGCTGGCGTACCTGGACATCGTCGCCGGTGTGGTCGGCTGCCTCGCGTTGTGGTGGCGGCGCCGGTACCCCCTGCCCGTCGCGTCGGGCCTGGTCGTGCTGTCCACGTTCGCCGAGTCGGCCGCTCCGGCGGCACTCGTGGCGCTGTTCACCGTGGCCGTCCACTGCTCGACCCGGGCGACGACGGCGACGGCCGTGGCGAACCTGCTCGCCCTCGGGGTCTACTACACGCTGCGCCCGGACCCCGCCGTACCGCTGTGGCTGCTGGTCCCGTTCGTCCTCTCCGGACCCGGCATCGCGGTGGCGTGGGGCCTGCTGGTCCGCAGCCGGCGCCAGCTCATCGCCTCCCTGCGGGAACGGGCGTCGATGGCCGAGGTCGAGGCCGGGCTGCGCGCCGAGCGCGCCCAGCACGAGGCGCGCGAGACCCTCGCCCGGGAGATGCACGACGCCCTCGGCCATCGGCTGTCGCTGCTCAGCGTCCACGCGGGTGCGCTGGCCTACCACCGGGGCGCGACGGCCGAGGAGGCCGCGCGGGCCGCCGAGGTGATCCGGGAGAACGCGCACCGCGCCCTGCAGGACCTCCGCGAGGTCATCGGCGTGCTCCGCGCCCCGGTGGGCGAGCTCCCGCTGCCCGGCGTCACGGACATCGGCGAGCTGATCGACGAGACGAGACGGGCCGGAACACCGGTCGAGCTGGACGACGGCCACGGCGTGACGACCGGTGGACGCCCGGTCACCGAGACCGTCGGACGCACCCTCTACCGGTTCCTCCAGGAGAGTTTCACCAACGCCCGCAAGCACGCACCCGGTGCACCGATCGCCGTGCGCATCGCAGACGAGTCCGGGGACCACCTGGTCGCCGAGGTCGAGAACCTGCCGCCGGCCGTCCCCGCGCAGGCCGCCGCCCGCCCGCCCGGATCCGGGGAGGGGCTGCGCGGGCTGGCCGAGCGGGCGACGCTGGTCGGCGGCCGGCTCGAGTACGGCCCGACCGCGCCCGACGGGTGGCGGGTCAGCATGCGGTTACCGTGGCCGGCGTGAGCCCCCAGCCCGAGCCGACCGTGGACGTGCTGGTCGTCGACGACGACCCGGTCGTCCGCTTCGGTCTCGCCATGATGCTGCGCGGTGCCACCGACCTGCGGGTGGTCGCCGAGGCGGGCGACGGCGCGGAAGCGGTGGAACTGGCCGATCGCCACGCACCGGACGTGGTGCTGATGGACATCCGCATGCCCGGCACGGACGGTCTCACTGCGACCGAGACCCTGCGCCGCCGCCCGCGGTCACCCCAGGTCGTCGTGCTCACCACCTTCGACGCCGACGCCCACGTGCTCCGCGCGCTGCGGGCCGGAGCGGCCGGGTTCCTGCTGAAGGACACCCCGCCCGACGAGCTGGTCCTCGCCATCCGGCACGCGGCGCAGGGCCGCCCGGTGCTCTCACCCGAGGTGACCCGCCGGCTCATCGACCGCGTCGCCGGATCCGAACAGGACACGATCCGGGACGCGGCGCGCCGCCGCCTCGGGCTGCTCGCCGACCGGGAACGCACCATCGCCGTCGAGCTCGGCGCCGGCCGGTCCAACGCCGAGATCGCCTCCCGGCAGCACCTGAGCGTCGCCACGGTCAAGACCCACGTCTCGGCCATCCTCACCAAGCTCGACCTCAACAACCGGGTGCAGGTGGCGCTGCTGGTGCACGACGCGGGCCTCGACCCACCCGGCTGAGCCGGAAGACGACGTTCAGCCGTCACAGCGCGCACCGTCGACCGGCGTCTCCAGGCTGATCAGGTAGTCGGCGACCGCGGTGTCGATGCAGCTGTTGCCGAGCAGCACCGAGCCGTGCGTGTCGGCGTTCACGGTCAGCAGGTGGCCGCCGAGGTCCTCGGTCAGGTTGATCCCGTCCTGGTACGGCGTGGCCGGGTCGCCGGTCGCCGCCACGACCAGGGTGGCGGGCAGGCCCTCGATGTCCTGGGCGAAGGGGATGTCCAGTGTCGGCTCGACCGGCCAGTGCTCGCACCGGTCACGGGTCTCGACGACCGGGCGGCCCGGGTCCATGAACGGGGCGAGCCGGAGGAACTCGCGCTTGGCCGCGGTCTCCTCGGCCGGCGTACGGCGCTGGGCGTCGAGACAGTTGATGGCCAGGTTGGCCTCCAGGAACTCGCCGTAGCTGCCGTCGGGCCGGCGTTCGACGAAGGCGTCCAGCAGGGCGAGCAGCATGTCGCCCCGCCCGGTCGCGAGCTGTTGCAGGCCCTGCACGATCACCGGGTGGGCCGCGTCGCTGTAGAGGCCGTTCATCACGGCGTCGACGGCGTCCTCGTAGGTCAACGTCCGCCCGCCCAGCGCCGGAGCCGTGGCCGGGGTGTCCTGCAGGGGGCGTACCAGCTGGTGGAACCGCTCGGTCGCCCGCGCCGGGTCCGTGCCCAGCGGGCAGTCCGGGACGGTGGCGCAGGACGCGGCCAGCTTGTCGAAGCCCTGCTGGAACGACGCGGCCTGGGCCAGGTAGCGCTCGACGGTGCCCTTGGCCGGGTCCAGCGGGCCGTCCAGGACCATGGTCCGCACGTTCTGCGGGAACATCTCGGCGTAGACCGCACCGAGGCGGGTGCCGTAGCTGCCGCCGAAGTAGTTCAGTCCCTCGTCGCCGAGCACGTGCCGCACGACGTCCATGTCGCGGGCCGCGTCGCGGGACCCGGAGTGCGCGAGCACGTCCATCCCGCCCGAGCCCTCGGCACACCGCTCGACCAGCTCGCGGTTCTGCGCCTCGGTCCGGTCCGGGCCGAACCGCAACGGCCAGGTGACCGCGTCGTCCTCGCGTTCGGCGTCGGTGAAGCAGTTCAGCGCCGGGGTCGACGCGCCGGTGCCGCGCTGGTCGACCGCGACGAAGTCGAACCGCTCCCCGATCGGGTCGACGGCCAGCCGGTCCGCGTAGGCCCGCACGGCCGTGCTCGTCGACGGGTTGCCGGGCCCGCCCGCGTTGAACACCAGCGATCCCGTCGGCTCGTCGCGGGCCGCGATACGCAGCATGGCCAGCGCAGCGGTCCGCCCGTCGGGCTGCTCGTAGTTCAGCGGTACCTCGACCCGGGCGCACTCGTACGCGGGGTCGGCGAACGCCGCCCGGTCGGGCTCGCCGGTGGCGAAGTCCGTGCACGGACCCCAGGTGGGCTCCTGGTCGTAGAAGCGGGCGAGCTCCGCGGGCGGCGGCGCCGGGGCGTCCGCCCGCGCCTGCGGTGCGGGCCCGGCACAGCCGCTGACGAGGATCAGGCCCGCCACGGCCGTGGCGAGGAGTGCCGGGCACGCACGAGCGCCGTCGGGTCGCCGACGTCGTGGAACGGGCGTGCCGGGTGGCGAGGGTGGGCGCATGCCGTGGAAGCTAGGTCGGCCACCCGGCGGCCCGCCTCGGCCGACGGTCTGCGTTCCCCCGACCGAAGTCGGAGCGCGCCCGCCGTCGGGGGGAGCCGGCCGCGCGCGGGCCGGTCATCGCGCGTGCGCGACACCCTGGTCGTGCGCGGGGTAGCCGGTCACCCCGGGCCGTGAGGTGAGGGTGGCCAGTTCGGTCACCGTCGGGTGGCCTGCGGCGAGCAGCGCGACGTCGGTCCCGGGCTCCGCCTCGGAGTGCTCCTCGGAGACCAGTGTCCGCAGTCCGCCCGGGCGCACCCCGTCCGGCCCGCGTTCGGGGGCGCGGTGCACCACCCGCACCCGGACCGCGCCGGTCGCGCACAGCGCGGCCTCCCGCAGCGGTGGGAGCTCCGCCGCGGCGACGTCCGGCACGTTCACCGTCCACGGCGTCCCGGCGGGCCGGGCGGCGAGCCGGTCCAGCAGCTCCGGCAGCAGCCCGGTCACCGTCTCCCAGTGCGGCGCGGTCGGGCTCGAGAGCCCGCAGGCCAGCGACAGCGCGATCCCGGACCAGCCGTGCAGGGCCCCGGTCAGCACCGCGCCGACCGTGCCCGAGTGCAGCACCTGGCCGCCGGTGTTCGCGCCGACGTTGATCCCGGACAGCACGACGTCGGGGCGGCGGGTGAACCAGCCCTGTCCTGCCGCGTGCACGATGTAGGCGGGGTCGCCGGCGACCGACCAGGCCTCGATCCCGTCCAGCTCGGCGATGTCGTCGTGGGCGTGCACGGCGGTGTGGCCGTCGTCGACCACCGCGCGGACCGACCCGCCCGCACCGCTCGCGTCGCCGGCCGGAGCGGCGACCACGACGTCGTAGCCGGCGTCGCGGGCACCTCTGGCCAGGGCGTACAGGCCCGGGGAGTCGATACCGTCGTCGTTGGTGATCAGCGCGAGGGGCACTCGGACCACCCTAGGCTGCCGGGGTGCCGACCGACGGCCCGACCGGCGTAGGCGACGATGAGCCGGGTTACGGAATCGATACACAGGGAGAGAACGCGTGACGTCCTGGGAGTACAGCAGCATCACACCGGACGACCTCGCCATCGACACCCTCGGGCCGGCCCGGATCACCTCCCCGCTGGCCCCGCTGCTGGACGCCCGCCGCACCACCGAGCACTACGTCGACGCCGGCGACCGCGTCCTGCTCGACGACACCTCGGCCAGGATCAAGTCCCGCGGAGTCGACGTCGAGGAGCTCCCCGGGTTCGAGCCGTGCGGCCCGCGCCGGCAGATCTACTTCGACCCGTCGAAGACCCGCGCCGGGATCGTCACCTGCGGCGGACTGTGCCCCGGCCTCAACGACGTCATCGCCGGCCTGGTCCGCACCCTGACCTACCACTACGGGGTCCGCCGGGTGGTCGGGTTCCGCAACGGCTACCGCGGCTTCGTCTCCGCCTACGGCCACGACGTCGTCGAGCTCACCCCGGAGTCGGTCCGTGACATCTCGGTCGACGGCGGCACCTTCCTCGGGACCTCGCGCGGCCCGCAGGACCCCGAGGAGATCGTGGACTGCCTTGAGCAGATGCACCTCAACGTGCTGTTCGTGATCGGTGGTGACGGCACGCTGCGCGGCGCGATGGACATCGCCAGGGTGGTGTCCGAGCGGGGACTGCGGATCGCCGTCGTCGGGATCCCGAAGACGATCGACAACGACATCCCGTTCATCGACCAGTCCTTCGGCTTCCAGACGGCGTTCTCCCAGGCCAGCGAGGCCATCCGGTCGGTGACGGTGGAGGCGAAGTCCACCCCGGGCGGGGTCGGGCTGGTCAAGCTCATGGGCCGGCACTCCGGCTTCATCGCCTGCTACGCCTCACTGGTCCGGTCCGACGCCGACGCCGTCCTCATCCCGGAGGTCCCGTTCGAGCTCGACGGGGAGACCGGCCTGCTGAACCACCTGCGACGACGGGTGTCGCAGCGCGGCCACGCGGTCGTCGTCGTCGCGGAGGGGGTGGGTCAGGAGATGCTGCCGCCGGTCGGCCGGACCGACGCGTCGGGCAACGCGAAGCTCGCCGACATCGGGCCGTGGCTGCGGGAGCGGATCGCCGGCTCGTTCACCGACGCCGGGATGGAGACGACGGTGCGCTACGTCGATCCCAGCTACCTCATCCGCAGCGTCCCGGCGAACCCGTACGACAGCGTCTACACCGTCCGGCTGTCCCAGGCCGCCGTGCACGCGGCGATGTCCGGGCGCACCGCGATGGTGGTCGGACGGGTGCGGCGCCGGTTCGTGCACATGCCGATGAACCTCGCGGTGAGCCGGCGCAACCAGGTCGACCCGCACGGCGACCTGTGGATGGCGGTGCTGGAGTCGACCGGGCAGCCGTGGCGGTTCGGGGAGGACTCCGGCGCGCCGACCCGGGCGCCGCACACCTGATCTCAGTTGAGGTGTGCCCGGTGCATGCGGGCCTCCAGGCGGACCTGTTCGAGCACGTCGGCACCGGAGCGCGACCCGCGGCCCGGACCGTCCGTCCAGGACTCCAGGAGCCGGGCCGCCTCGTCCCAGCGCGCCTGCGCCGCCAGCACCTCGCCGAGCTCACGGATCAGCTCCGGGCCCTGGTGCCGCAACCCGAGCCGCATCCGCAGGACCCACTCCAGGGCCGTGTGGTCCTTCGCCCGCCCGTAGCTCGCGCGCAGGTTCTCGAGCATCCGGGCGAGGATCTTCCGGGTCGTGGTCCGCGGCAGCATCCCGGCCCCGAACGGGACGTCCGGGCCGGCACCGGTGGCCGTCCGGAACAGCGCCTCGCACCCCGCGAGATCCAGCCGCCGCCCCCGGTCGAACACGTCGAGATGCCGTTGCGTGCCGGGGACGCGCACCAGGAAGTGCCCGGGCATCCCGACGCCCTCCAGCGGCACCCCGGCCCGGCGGCCGACCTCGATCGTCACCACCGCCAGGGTGATCGGGATGCCGGTACGGCGCTCCAGCACGTCCGGCAGCAGGGAGTTGCGCGGATCGCGGTACCGGCGTGTGTTGCCGGTGAACCCGGCCTCGGTGAACAGCCGGTGCAGCAGCGACTCCAGCCCTGTCACGCCCTCGGCCAGCTCGTCGAGGGTGGCGCGGGCCCGCCGGGCGGCCTCGGCCGCGGCCTGCGGGTCGCGGTGGGCGCCCGCGGCGATCGCGAGCGCGCCCTCGTCGAGCTCGGGTTCCGGGCCGGTGACCAGGCGGAGAAAGCGTGTCACCGGGTCGACGGCACGGCCGGGGCGGTTCACGTCGTCGGGCGTCACGGGGCGCTCATCGTGACCCGCACGACGGTGTCGTGCACCCGCCCGGGGTCGTCCTCGGCCGTCCAGACCTGAAGCACGTCGGTCAGCTCGGACGCCAGCCACATGCCCCGCCCGCGGGGCCCGCACAGCGGCGGCGCGGTGAGGCCGGGGAACGCGAGATGACAGGGCGCCGGGTCGGTCATCTCCGCGACGAGCCCGGCCGGCGTCCGCCACATCCGCAGGACCGGAGAACCGGAACCGTGCTCGATGCCGTTGCTGACCAGCTCGTTCACCGCGAGGACCAGGTCGGCGACCCGGCCCCGGGTGAGGCCGCTCTGCTCGGCGTGTCGCTGCACGAGCCGGCGCATCCCGGCCAGCTCGGACAGCTCGACCGGCACGGTGACCAGCGGCGCACCGAGGTCCGACGGTGGCGGCTGCGGATGCTCCCGCAGCAGCTCGTGGTCACCGCGGCGGTGCGTGCTCGCGACCGGGGCACCGTCGAGGAGGAACTCGTCGTGCAGCGCACCGACGGCCTCCCGGGCATCGTCGCCGTCCGCGAAGCAGCACAGCATCTCGACCGGCAGCTCGCGCATGGCGTGGCCGAGTGCCAGGTCCAGCCGGGTCCAGTAGGCCGCGTCGGTGCCGGGCAGATCCAGCGGCTGGCCGACGGTGCAGACCCCGGTGGCGCCGTCGGCGATCGCGCCCCGGACCGCGCGGCTCCAGCGGCCGGCGACGGTGAACGGCGGGGCGGAGTGCACCCGCTCCGGCGGGCAGAACCGGACGTCGGCGTCGGGCCCCAGGGAACGTTCCAGCTCGGAGCGGCACCGCGGCTCGACGACGAGCAGGGCCCGCCTGCCGTGTTCGAGTGCCCCGGCGACCGGTCCGGCGAGCACCTCGGCCTGGTGCTCGGGGTCGCGGTACGGGACCGCCCGGTGGACCAGCTCGCCGTCGGGTGCCGTGACGGGCGTCGTCGAGATGCTCATCGGTGGTCGCGGGCGGTCGGGGTCATCGGTCGTCGGCCTCTCACGTCGAGCTCGGCCCGTCCCTGCGCAGGTGGCTTCTCGCACGCCGACGATAGTCAAGCAAGCGTGATCGCGCGGGACGGGGCGTGTGGGTTACCCGACGTTCCCCGGCCCGCACTCGACGGGTGCGGTAAGGAATGGGTCCGGCGTCGGCGCACCGGTCGCCGTCGTCGTCGAGCGACGAACCGATGAACGGAAGTGGTAGGGGATGCGCGTCTTCAACGGGGTCGACGAGCTGCGAGCGGCCAAGGGCACCGAGGTCGGGACCTCGGAGTGGTTCACGGTGGAGCAGGAGCGGATCAACGGGTTCGCCGACGCCACCGAGGACCACCAGTGGATCCATGTGGACGCGGAGAGGGCGAAGACCGGACCGTTCGGCACCACCATCGCGCACGGCTTTCTTACGCTGTCCCTGCTGCCCACGCTGGTACAGGGCGTGTACCGGGTCGACGGCGTGAAGATGGGTGTCAACTACGGCATGAACAAGGTCCGGTTCACCAGCCCGGTCCCGGTCGGCAGCCGGGTCCGCGCGAAGGTCGATCTCACCGACGTCACCGACGTCAGCGGGGGCGTGCAGCTGACCCTGGGCGTGACGGTCGAGATCGAGGGCTCCGACAGGCCGGCGCTGGTCGCCGAGTGGCTCACCCGCCAGTACGTGTGAAGGGACGAACGATGCGTGATGCGGTGATCTGTGAGCCGTTGCGGACCCCGGTGGGTGGGTTCGGGGGAAGCCTGCGTGACGTGCCGGCGCACACGCTGGCTGCGACGGTGATCCGGGCGGTGATCGACCGCACCGGCCTGGACCCCGCCGTGGTGGAGGATGTGGTGCTGGGTCACTGCTATCCGACGATGGATGCCCCGGCGATCGGGCGGGTCGCGGCGCTGGACGCGGGGTTGCCGGTGAGTGTGAACGGCATCCAGCTCGACCGCCGCTGCGGTTCGGGTCTGCAGGCGGTGTTGTACGCGGCGATGCAGGTCCAGACCGGCGCCTCGGACGTGGTCCTCGCGGGTGGGGCGGAGTCGATGTCCTCGGCGTCGTTCTACTCGACGAGCATGCGCTGGGGGGTCAAGGGCGGCGGGGTGATGCTGAACGACTCGCTGGCCCGGGGCCGGGTCACCGCCGGGGGTAAGGATCATCCGGTGCCGGGTGGGATGTTGGAGACCGCGGAGAACCTGCGTCGCGAGTATGCGATTCCGCGTGCGGAGCAGGACGAGTTCGCGGTCCGTTCGCATCAGCGGGCCGCGGCGGCGCAGCAGGCGGGGAAGTTCGCCGACGAGCTGGTGCCGGTGACGGTGCCGGGCCGTAAGGGCGACACGGTCGTGGATGCGGATGAGCACATCCGCCCGGATTCGAACGTGGAGAAGCTGTCGACGCTGCGCCCGATCCTGGGCAAGGGCGACGATCAGGCCACGGTGACGGCGGGGAATGCGTCGGGGCAGAACGATGGTGCGTCGATCTGTGTGGTGACCAGCCCGGAGAAGGCTGCGGAGCTGGGGCTGCGGCCCTTGGCCCGGGTCGTGTCCTGGGGCTTGGGTGGGGTGCCGCCCAAGACCATGGGCATCGGCCCGGTCCCGGCGACGGCCAAGGCTCTGGGTGCGGCCGGCCTCAGCCTCGCCGACATCGACTTGATCGAGTTGAACGAGGCGTTCGCGGCGCAGGTACTGGCGTGTACCCGTGAGTGGAAGTTCTCTGACGCCGATTTCGAGCGGATGAACGTCAACGGCTCGGGGATCTCACTGGGGCACCCGGTCGGTGCGACGGGTGGCCGGATCCTGGCCACTCTGACGCGGGAGATGCAGCGTCGGGATGCCCGGTACGGGTTGGAGACGATGTGCATCGGTGGCGGGCAGGGCCTGGCCGCGATCTTCGAGAAGGCCTGACGGTCCCGGTGGGTGGTCGTCGCGACTGCGGCCGCGACGACCACCCTCCCGCGGTGGCTCAGTGGCCCTCGGTCTTGGCCCGCTCGTAGGACGCCTTGATCTCGCGCTCGGCGTCGGCGCGCCCGACCCAGGCGGCGCCCTCGACGCTCTTGCCGGGCTCCAGGGTCTTGTAGATCTCGAAGAAGTGCTGGATCTCCGCCCGGTCGAACTCGGCCAGGTGGTGGATGTCGCGCAGGTGCTCCTGGCGCGGGTCGTCGCTGGGGACGCAGAGGACCTTGTCGTCGCCGCCCTTCTCGTCCTTCATCCGGAACATGCCGATCGCGCGGGACCGGATGACGCAGCCGGGGAACGTGGGCTCCTGCACCAGGACCAGCGCGTCCAGCGGGTCCCCGTCCTCGCCCAGGGTGTCCTCGATGAACCCGTAGTCGGCGGGGTACTGGGTGGCGGTGAACAGGGTTCGGTCGAGCCGGATGCGCCCGGTCTCGTGATCGACCTCGTACTTGTTCCGGCCGCCCTTGGGGATCTCGATGGTGACGTCGAAGTCCACGGTTCGTTGCTCCTTGAAGAGGGTCACTGACCACCGGAGCTCCGGGCCGGCCGTGAGGGCCGCCCACTCCGGCGGTGTCGGTGCTGCCCCCTAGTGTGAGGGACCGGGGGTGTGCCGGTGCAGGCCGGTGACCTTCTCCGGGCGCGATGTGGCAGGTGTCGCACCGCCGCCCGGACAGGTCGGCCGGTCCGGGAGCGCCCGGGCCGGGCGCAGCGAGCAGGAGGCGGAGTGGGACGCAGGCATCGCCGCACGGAGCGCAACACGCGGCGGCTCGCGGTCGTCGCCGTCGCGGTCATGGCGCTGGCCTCGCTGTTCGGTGCCGTCGCGCTCGCCGGGCCGGACGCGCGGGACCGGCTCGGGATCGGGGCCACGGCCGCCCGGTTCCCCCCGGTGCCGATGCCGGCCCTGAAACCGCTCACCCCGACCGCGCCCGTCCCGACCGCCGCCGGGATCACCCAGGCGCTGGCGGGGCAGCTCGACTCCCCGGAGCTCGGCGAGGTCACCGGGGTCGTGATGGACTCCTCCGCCCCGCGGGGCGTCGCACCGCTGTGGGGACGCGACGGCGCCCGGGCGATGGTCCCCGGCTCCACCACGAAGCTGCTCACCGCGGCCTCCGCCCTGCTGTCGATGAACCCGACCGACCGGCTCGCCACCCGGGTCGTGCCGGGCCCGACCGAGGACTCGGTCGTGCTCGTCGGCGGCGGCGACCCGTCGCTGACGGCGCTGCCCGCCGGACAGGACGGCCTCTACCCCGAGCCGGCCCGCATCGACGACCTCGCCGCCGAGGTGAAGCAGGCGCACGGCAGGCCGGTGAACACCGTCTACGTCGACACCACCCTGTGGAGCGGCCCGGCACAGGCACCGGGCTGGGGACCGACCGACGTCGCCGACGGGTACGTCGCCCCGATGTCGCCGCTGATGCTCGACGGCGGCCGCACCGACCCGTCCGCGCAGGACGGGCCGCGTTCGGACGATCCCGCCCAGGCCGCAGGCCGGGCGCTGGCGGATGCGCTGGGCGCCTCCGAGGTGCGGGAGGGCACCGCCGCGGCGGACGCGCCGCTGCTGGGCAGCGTCTCCTCCCCGCCGATCGCCAGCCTCGTCGAGTACATGCTCACCGCGTCGGACAACGTGGCCGCCGAGGCCCTCGCCCGCCAGGTCGCCGTCACCCGGGACACCGAGGCGTCGTTCGACGGGGCCGGCCGCGCCGTCACCGAGTCCCTGGTCCAGGCCGGGTACGACGTCAGCGGCCTGCAGGTCGCCGACGGCAGCGGCCTGTCCCGGGACAACCGGGTCCCGGCCCGGCTGCTCGGCGCGGTGCTCGCCTCCGCCGCGGCCCAGTCCGACAGCCCGAGCGACGTCCAGTTCCTGCGCCCGATCCTGACCGGGCTGCCGGTGGCGGGCGGCGCCGGGACGCTCACCGACCGGTTCTCCGACGGCCCGTCGGTCGCCGGCCGGGGCGTGGTCCGGGCCAAGACCGGCACGCTGAGCGGGGCCTCCAGCCTGGCCGGTGTGGTGACCGACGTCGACGGCAGGCTGCTCGTGTTCGCGCTGCTGTCCAACGGCACCTCACCCGCCGACGCCCGCCCGGCGCTCGACCGGATCGCCGCCACCCTCAGCCGTTGCGGCTGCCGGGGCTGACCCCGCGCCGCGGGTAGCGTGGTCCCCATGCATCCCGACGCGACCGGCCCGGCCACGGTGACCGACCACGCACCCGCGGCCACGCGGCGGGACGGGGGCGGTCTGCCCGTCAACTGGTCCCTGGCCGCGACGACGGCGACCAGGCTCATGCCCGCGGGCCCCCGGACCTCCCCGGCCGCGGCCCGGGAGCTGGTGGAACGGCTGCGGGTCGACTCCGCGCGCGCCGAGGAACACGTCCGCGAGGTCACCGGCCTCGGCACCGGCCTGCCGCTGCTTCCCGCCGACGTGCTGGACCGGTCGGCCTGGGCGCGGGCGGCCGTCGAGGGCATGGACGTGCTGACCTCCGGTGCGGACCTGCCCGCGTCCCCGTGGCCGGTGCGGACCGCCACCGCGGCCGGATCCGGCGTCCAGCTCGGGGCGCTGCTCGCCTACATGGGTGCCCGGGTGCTCGGCCAGTACGACCCGTTCGGCGGTCCGGGCGGCGCCGGACGGCTGATGGTCGTCGCGCCGAACGTGCACGCCGCGACCGCCGCGCTCGACGTCGACGGGGAGCAGTTCGGGCTGTGGGTGTGCCTGCACGAGGCGACCCACCGCCTGCAGTTCACCGCCGTGCCGTGGCTGCGCGACCACTTCGCCGGGCTGGTCACGAGCCTGCTGTCGCTGCAGGAGCCGGACACCGAGAAGCTCGGCCGGCTGCCGGACGCGATCCGCGCGCTGCGCGGCGAGGACGGCCACAAGGCCGACGTCCTCGCGCTGGTCGAGCTGCTGCAGGGGCCCGAGCAGCGCGCGGTACTCGACCGGCTGCTCGCCCTCTCGACACTGTTGGAGGGGCACGCCGACCACGTGATGGACGCCGTCGGCCCGGACGTCGTGCCGGACGTCGCCGTGATCCGCCGCCGGTTCACCGAGCGCCGCCGTGGTGGCGGCGTCGTCGACCGGCTGCTGCGGGCGCTGCTGGGCGTCGAGGCGAAGATGCGCCAGTACGCCGTCGGCGCCGCGTTCTGCCGAGAGGTCGAGCGCGAGGCGGGGATGGCCGGGCTCAACCGTGCCTGGGAGTCGCCGGAGACCCTGCCGACCCGGACCGAGCTGACCGACGCACAGGCGTGGTTGCGCCGCGTCGGCTGAGCCGCCCGGTGTCGCGCGTACGGGATGCCGTGCGCGAGGCACTGGCGGTGCTGCCCCGGCAGGTGCGCTCGGCACCGCCGGTCGTGGGCTGCTCGGGCGGGGCCGACTCGACCGCACTGGTGCTCGCGGTACGGGCGGTGCTCGACGGCCCGGTGCACGCCGCCGTCGTCGACCACGGTCTGCAGGACGGTTCGGCCCGGCGCTCCGCCGCACTCGCCACCCGGCTCCGTGCGTCCGGCGTGGACGCCTCGGTGCACGCGGTCGAGGTGGGCGGCGCGGGCGGGGTCGAGGCCGCGGCCCGCCGGGCCCGCCGGGCCGCGCTGCTCGCCGCGCGGCCGCACCCGTGTTCACCGGTTCTGCTCGGCCACACCCTCGACGACCAGGCCGAGACCGTGCTGCTCGGCCTCGCCCGCGGGTCCGGGGCCCGCTCGCTGGCCGGGATGCGGGTCTGGGCCGAGCCGTGGCTCCGCCCGCTGCTCGGCCTGCACCGGGCCGACACCCTGGAGTTCTGCGCCCGGGCCGGCGTCGAGGTCTGGGACGACCCGCACAACGCCGATCCCCGCTTCACCCGCGCCCGGGTGCGGCACGAGGTGCTGCCGCTGCTGGAGGACGTCCTCGGCGGCGGTGTCGCCGAGGCGCTCGCCCGGACCGCGGGCCAGCTCCGCGACGACGACGACGCACTCGCGGAGCGGGCCGCCCGGCTCCGCACGGACGCCGGGGCCGCCGCAGCCGGGCCCGGCCCGGACGGCGGTACCGCACCGGGTGCGACGACGGACACGGAGAGTGAGCATGATGCACACGGCGGGCCTGCGGGACGAGGTGATTCCGGTGACAGCCGCTCGGGTGACCGACCGGCCCCCGGCGCGGCCGAACGCTCTGCGGGCACCGCGGGCGAGGCCGTCGCCGCACCGCTCGACGCCGCGGTCCTCGCCACGGCACCGGCCGCCGTCCGGCGCCGGGTCCTGCGGGAATGGCTCTCCGAGCACGGTGTCCGGGCCCTCACCGACGCGCAGCTGCGAGCCGCCGACGACCTCGTCGGGCGGTGGCGCGGCCAGGGCGGGCCCACGCTCGGAGGCGGCTTGGAGCTGACCCGCGCGCGTGGGAGGCTCGTCCTGCGCCACCGCTGCTGGGGGCGTGACCGGGCGTGACGGGTTGCCGGGTCGGAGTCGATAGGACCGCCGTCGGGCGGTCCGCACGAGGGGGTCGGGTGTACGACGGGGACATCTCGTCGGTGCTGGTCACCGAGGAGCAGGTGCGGGAGAAGACCGAGGAGCTGGCCCAGCGGGTCGCCGAGGACTACTCCGACGTCGTACAGGGCGGGGGGGAGACCGATCTGCTGCTGATCGGTGTGCTGAAGGGCGCGGTCATGTTCATGACCGACTTCGCCCGTGCGCTCCCGGTGCCGACCCAGCTCGAGTTCATGGCGGTGAGCTCCTACGGCTCGTCCACCTCGTCCTCCGGGGTGGTGCGGATCCTCAAGGACCTCGACCGCGACATCGCGGGCCGGCACGTGCTGATCGTCGAGGACATCATCGACTCGGGCCTCACGCTGAACTGGCTCCGCGGCAACCTGCAGACGCGGAACCCGGCGTCGCTGGAGGTCGTCACCCTGCTCCGCAAGCCGGACGCGGTGAAGATCGACGTCCCGGTCCGCTACATCGGGTTCGACATCCCGAACGAGTTCGTCGTCGGGTACGGCCTCGACTACGGCGAGCGGTACCGGGACCTGCCCTACATCGGCACCCTCGACCCGAAGGTCTACGCCTGACCGGTCGGTGGCGTCAGCCGGCGATGCCGGGGCCCGCGGGGGTCGTGAGCTCCCGCGGGTCCACCCCGGCCGGGGTGGAGGTGAACGCCGGGCCCGCCACCGGGGTCAGGCCGGGCGGGCCGTCGGTGCGCGCCGCGTAGTCCAGCGCCCGGCCCAGGTCGGTGTACTCGATGCTCGGCCGGTCCGCCGTCGTCGACAGGCTGGACAGGATGCCCACGGCCCGGCCCTCGCCGTCCAGCAGCGGGCTCCCGGACTCACCGGCGACGCCCGGTTCCATCGTGTACACCGAGTGGCCCCAGCCGCCGCCGACGTCGCCCGCGATCGCTCCGGCGCGTGGCGTGACGGTCCGCGTCCCGTCGGCGCCGGGCGGGTTGGCCAGCCCGAACACCGGGGTCCCGGGGGACAGCGGGGTGCTGCGGACCGGCCCCGGCCCGCCGAAGAACGGCACCGCGGCGCCGGCCGAGGACTCGGCCCCGGGCGGCAGTCCGACCAGCGCCAGGTCGTTGTACGCGCAGGTGTCCGGGTCCGTCTCGCCGCGAGCCTGCATGGTGTTCCAGGAGCTCCAGGCGAGCGTGCCGGTGACGGTGCGGCCCGCGCCGCGCACGGTCACCGGGGTGCCGAGCGGCACGGCGGCCGAGGTGCAGCCGTCGGTCTCGGTCTCGTCGCCGGTCCCGCCGCAGTGCGCCGCCTGTGCCAGGAACGTACGGTCGCCCGCGGTGAGGACGAATCCGGCGGTGCACAGGCCCGCGCCCGCGGTCTCCGTGACGGCCCCCGGACCGAACGCCCCCGGCTCCGCGGTGACGGCGGGCCGGACGGGTGCGGCGGGCGCCGGGGCTGCGGGCATCGCCCGCGCGGTGGTCGTCACGTCCGAGCCGACGTCCGACGCCGGTACGGGTGGGCCGAGCGGCGCGGTGAGCAGCGTCAGGGCGGCCGATGCGGCCAGCCCGATCGCCAGGGCAGACACGGTCCGACGGGGCCCGACCCCCGCGCGCAGCGCCATCCGATCCGCCCCTCCCGACACGCAGACCAGCACGACTCGGCCGGACGGCGGAGTCCGTGCGCGTACCGGCACCGGCCCGCCACCGAGCGTGCAGCACAGTTGTCCCACATCCGCTCCGGACGGTGTGCGGCGGGACACCCCTGTGGGGGAACCGGGCAGGTCGCCCATACGTTGGGAAGGTGGACGGTCGCGCACGACCGTTCCGGTCCCGGTCCGCCCGGCGCGCCCGCTGATGCGGGCGGCTATCCTGGCGGGTCAGGGCCGTCCGGCGGGGCCTTGTTCCGTCCGCCGTTGCTGCCGTGAACCACTCTCGGGAAGGTGAAGGCCGCCCAGGCCGACGTTGCATGGACCGCAAGCGCCTGCTCCGCAACCCGCTGATCTGGATCCTCGTCGCGCTCCTGATCTATCTCGGGTTCAGCTCGTTGTTCGACGACACCCGGGGCTATACCGAGGTGCCGACGTCGGTCGCGCTGTCCCAGATCCAGTCCGGCAACGTGCAGGGCGCCCTGATCGAGGACCGGGAACAGCAGCTCCGGCTGACCCTGAACACCCCGGTCGACGGTGAGACCCAGCTGATCACCCAGTACCCGGCCCAGCTGTCGGGGCAGATCTTCGACTCGCTGGGGCAGGTCGAGGGCATCGGCCAGTACGACACGGTCGTCCGGCAGGACTCGTTCCTGTCCTCGCTGCTCATCATGATGATCCCGCTGGCGCTGGTGCTGATCATCCTGTTCTGGTTCCTGAACAACTCCCAGGGCGGCGGGAACCGCGTGATGAGCTTCGGCAAGTCCAAGGCGAAGCAGCTGAACAAGGACATGCCGAAGAACACGTTCGTCGACGTGGCGGGGGCCGACGAGGCCGTCGAAGAGCTGTACGAGATCAAGGACTTCCTGCAGAACCCGGGCCGTTACCAGGCGCTGGGCGCGAAGATCCCGAAGGGCGTGCTGCTCTACGGCCCGCCGGGCACCGGCAAGACGCTGCTGGCCCGCGCCGTCGCCGGCGAGGCCGCGGTGCCCTTCTACACGATCTCCGGTTCGGACTTCGTCGAGATGTTCGTCGGTGTCGGCGCCTCCCGGGTGCGCGACCTGTTCGAGCAGGCGAAGCAGAACGCGCCCTGCATCATCTTCGTGGACGAGATCGACGCGGTCGGCCGCCAGCGCGGCGCAGGCCTGGGTGGCGGCCACGACGAGCGCGAGCAGACGCTGAACCAGCTGCTGGTCGAGATGGACGGCTTCGACGCCCGCGGCGGGATCATCCTGATCGCGGCCACCAACCGGCCGGACATCCTGGACCCGGCGCTGCTGCGCCCGGGCCGGTTCGACCGCCAGATCCCGGTCGGTGCCCCCGACCTGGCCGGCCGGCGCGCGATCCTCCAGGTGCACTCCAAGGGCAAGCCGTTCGCCGAGGACGCCGACTTCGAGTCGCTGGCCAAGCGCACGGTCGGCATGTCCGGTGCGGACCTGGCGAACGTGATCAACGAGGCGGCGCTGCTGACCGCCCGCGAGCACGGCACGCTGATCACCGCGGCGGCGATGGAGGAGTCGGTCGACCGGGTCGTCGGCGGTCCGAGGCGCAAGTCGAAGATCGTCTCCGAGCGCGAGAAGAAGATCACCGCGTACCACGAGGGCGGGCACGCGCTGGCCGCGTGGGCGATGCCGGACCTCGAGCCGGTCTACAAGCTCACGATCCTGCCGCGCGGCCGTACCGGCGGGCACGCACTCGTCGTCCCGGAGGACGACAAGGGCCTGATGACCCGCGCCGAGATGATCGCCCGGCTGGTCTTCGCGATGGGTGGGCGCTCGGCCGAGGAGTTGGTGTTCCACGAGCCGACCACGGGCGCGTCGTCGGACATCGACCAGGCCACCAAGATCGCCCGCGCGATGGTCACCGAGTACGGCATGAGCGCCAAGCTCGGTGCCGTGAAGTACGGCCGGGAACAGGGCGACCCGTTCCTGGGCCGCTCGATGGGCAACCAGGCGGACTACTCGCTGGAGGTCGCCCACGAGATCGACGAGGAGGTGCGCAAGCTCATCGAGGCCGCGCACACCGAGGCGTGGGAGATCCTCAACACCTACCGGGACGTGCTCGACGACCTCGTGCTGGAGCTCCTGGACGCCGAGACCCTCAACCGCAAGGACCTCGAGCGGATCTTCGGGTCGGTGGAGAAGCGGCCGCGGATCACCGCGTTCAACGACTTCGGTGAGCGCACGCCGTCGGAGAAGCCGCCGATCAAGACACCGCGCGAGGCAGCTCACGAGCGTGGCGAGCCGTGGCCCGCGGACGACGAGCGCACCCCGGCGCAGGTCGGGTCCGGCTCGGCCAACGGCCACGGGGAGGCCCCCGGTCTGCCCGGCGCCTCGCCGTTCCCGGCCGGCGGCGCCGCCCCGGCCCGCCCCGACGCACCGAACGAGGGCGGGTACGGCCCCGGGACCGGCCCGGCGCCGGTTTCGGCAGGCAACGGGAACATCCCGAACAGCGGTGCTCCGAACGGTGGCGCTCCGAACGGAGACGCCCCGAACGGCCACGGCAACGGCGCGCCCGGGAACGGGGCACCGGCCGGCAACGGACGGCCCGGTGCGCCGGCCGGGCAGCCGCAGGGCGGCCGGGGCGGCTACCCCGCGCCACCTTCCGCGGTGGCCCCGAACTACGGTGCGCCGCCGGACTGGCGGCCGGCGACGACCCCGCACGGCCAGGGCTGGCCGCCCGCCGGCTGGGCCGGGCAACAGGCACCGGGCCGGCAGGCTCCGCAGCAGGGCGGGCAGGAGCCCCCCGACCGGAACGGTCCGGAGGCCGGTCCGTCCGGCAGCACGGGCCCTACCGGCGGTGGTGACTCCGGCGGCAGTACGACCGGTGGTGAGCCGCAGGAGCGGCCGGACGGCCGGCGCAGCAGCGACTCGGAGGCAGGACACTGAGTACGTCGAAGACGGACGGAGTTCTGCGTACGGTGCGCTCGGCCGCGGTGTCGGCCGGGGTCACCCAGGCCGTACCCGAGGGGGTCGACCTGGAGCGCGCCGAGGCAGCGGTCCGCGAGCTGCTGATCGCGGTCGGCGAGGACCCGGACCGCGAGGGGCTCAAGGAGACACCGGCACGGGTCGCGCGGGCCTACGGCGAGATCTTCGCCGGGCTGTTCGTGAACCCGGACCAGGTGCTGGAGAAGACCTTCGACGAGGGGCACGGCGAGCTCGTGCTGGTCAAGGACATCCCGATGTTCTCGACCTGCGAGCACCACCTGGTGCCGTTCCACGGGGTCGCGCACGTCGGCTACATCCCGGCGGTGGACGGTCATGTGACCGGACTGTCCAAGATCGCCCGGGTGGTCGACCTGTACGCCAAGCGCCCGCAGGTGCAGGAGCGGCTGACCGCCCAGATCGCGGACGCGCTGGTGCGCAAGCTGGGCCCGCGCGCGGTGATCGTCGTGCTGGAGGCCGAGCACCTGTGCATGTCTATGCGCGGTATCCGGAAGCCGGGCTCGCGGACGACCACCTCGGCGGTCCGCGGGCTGTTCAAGAGTTCCGCCTCCTCGCGTGCGGAGGCGCTCTCGCTGATCAGGGGGTCGTAGCGGTGGTCTCCCCGGCCGGTGGCCTGCCGGACCCGGGTCGGTGTGCGGTGATGGGCATCCTGAACGTCACCCCCGACTCGTTCTCCGACGGTGGCCGCTACCTGGACCGCTCGCACGCCATCGCGCACGGCGTCGCCATGCGGGACGCCGGTGCCGATCTCGTCGACATCGGCGGCGAGTCGACCCGCCCCGGCGCACAGCGGATCGACGCGGACACCGAGTGCGAGCGGGTGCTCCCGGTCGTGCGGGAACTGACCGCCGAAGGCGTGCGGGTCAGCGTGGACACCACGCGCTCCGAGGTGGCCGCGGCTTCCGTCGAGGCCGGCGCGGTCATGGTCAACGACGTCTCCGGAGGGCTCGCCGACCCGCGGATGGCGGCGGTGGTCGCCGAGTCCCGGGTGCCGTGGGTGCTCATGCACTGGCGCGGGCACAGCGACACCATGCAGCAGCTGGCCGGGTACTCCGACGTCGTCGGCGAGGTCCGCGCGGAGCTCGTCGCCCGGGTGGACGACGCCGTCATGGCCGGGGTCGACCCGGGCCGGATCGTGCTGGACCCGGGGCTGGGCTTCGCGAAGACCGCCGCGCACAACTGGGCGCTGCTGCGCCGGCTCGACGTGCTGGTCGGGCTAGGTTTCCCGGTCCTGGTCGGTGCCTCGCGCAAGCGGTTCCTCGGCGAGCTGCTGGCGTCGGCGGACGGCTCCCCGCGCCGGCCGGCCGGGCGGGACGTCGCGACCGCGGCGGTCAGCGCGCTCGCTGCCAATGCCGGCGCCTGGGGCGTCCGGGTGCACGACGTCGAGTCCACGATGGATGCCGTCGCGGTGAGTGCGGCCTGCCGGCTCGGGGCGTCGCGGGCCGGTTCCTCGCCGGAGGCCGACCGGTGAGCGGCGACCGGATCGAGCTGCGCGGGCTGCGGGTCCGCGGCCACCACGGCGTGTTCGACCACGAGAAACGCGACGGGCAGGAGTTCGTGCTCGATCTCGTCGTGCACGCCGACCTGTCCGCGGCGGCCGCGTCCGACGACCTGGCCGACACCCTGGACTACGGCTCGCTGGCGCAACGGGCCGCGGCGGTCCTCGCCGGCCCGCCGCACGACCTGATCGAGTCGGTGGCCGGTGCCGTCGCCGAGGACGTGCTCGCCTCCGACGCCCGGATCGACGAGGTCGAGGTGACACTGCACAAGCCCACCGCGCCGATCCCGCTGACCTTCGACGACGTCGCCGTCGTCCTGCGGCGGGGCCGGTCGTGACCCGCGCGGTGCTGTCCCTGGGATCCAACCTGGGGGACCGGATCGGGCACCTGCGTGCGGTCGTCACCGACCTCGCAGGCGCGCTCGTCGCCGTGTCACCGGTGTTCGAGACGGCGCCGTGGGGCGTGACCGACCAGCCGGACTTCCTCAACGCCGTCGTGATCGCCGACGACCCGGCCCTCGACGCGTGGGGCTGGCTGCGCCGGGGACAGGCCCTGGAGGACGCGTCGGGCCGCGTGCGCGAGCAACACTGGGGCCCCCGGACGCTGGACGTCGACGTGGTCCAGGTCGACGGTCCGGCCGGCCCGGTCCTGTCCGACGACCTGGAACTGCTGCTCCCGCATCCCGGCACGCCCGAGCGCGGCACCGTACTGCTGCCCTGGCTGATCGCGGACCCGGACGCCGTCCTGCACGGGCACGGCCCGGTCGGCGAGCTTCTGGAACGGCTCGGCCCGCAGGGGCGGGCGGGTGTCCACCGCCGCGACGACCTGCCGCTGGTGACGGCGTGAGCACGCCGGAACCCGGCGGCCGCCGGCCCGGGTCGGGCGAGGATCCGCGACCCACGGTCACCCCGACCCGGTACCGCGATCTCGCCGGGATCGCGGTGGTCGTGGCACTGCTCGGCAACATTCTCGTCGAGCTGACCTATTCGACGCTGCCGCCGCTGCCGGTCGCCGCGGGCGTGACGGCCGGGGTGCTCGGCATCGCCGAGCTCGGCGGCGGGTTCGTGCTGCGCCGCCGGATCGAGCGCCGCGGCGGAGCGCTCCCGGTCCCGGCCCTGGTGGCCGCGCGGGCGGTGCTGCTGGCCAAGGCCTCGTCGATCGGTGGGGCGGTGATCGCCGGCCTGTGGGCCGCGGTGTTGCTGCACACGGTCCCCCGGGCCCCGGTCGTGGTCGCGGCGTTCTCCGACAGCATCGCCGCCGGCATCGGGCTGGCCTGCGCGCTGCTGCTGGTCGGCGGCGCGTTGTGGCTGGAGTACTGCTGCCGCGCGCCGGAGGATCCCGACGACACCGGCGGGGGTGTCCGGCCCACCTGAGGGGTCCGGCCGGGTGTGGGTCTCGCCTCGCACGGCGCGGGTGATCTGTGGACGGTGCCGGAGTTCTCTACGCTGCCGGGCCATGGCCTCTCCCGCCGTCCCGACCGGCCGCTACCCGAAGGCCCCGGTGCCGGCCCCGTCGGCGAAGCGGCGCGGCGTCCTGCTGCCGGTCGTCGGGCTCGTCGTACTCGCCCTGCTGGCCGTCATCACCGTCGGGATCCTGCAGCAGGCGGTCGGGACCGGCGGGGTGGTCGTCGGGACGCTCGCGGCGCTGCTGCCCGTCGTGCCCGTGGTGGCGGCGTTCCTGTGGGTGGACCGCTGGGAGCCCGAACCGCCACGGATGCTGATGGGCGCGTTCCTGTGGGGCGCCGGGTTCGCCGCACTGGTCTCGCTGCTGATCAACACCAGTGCCTCCGCGGTACTCGACGCGGCGGCCGGCCGCGGGGCCGGCGAGCTGTTCGGCCCGATCGTGGTCGCGCCGGTCGTCGAGGAGTTCGCCAAGGGGCTGTTCCTGGTCGGTCTGCTGGCCCTGCGGCGCCGCGAGTTCGACGGGATCGTCGACGGCATCGTCTACGCCGGCATCATCGCCGCCGGGTTCGCCTTCAGCGAGAACATCCTCTACCTGGGGCGCGCCGTCTCCGACCCGGAGACGGCCGGGGTGATCGCCACGCTGTTCGTGCGCGGGATCGCTTCGCCGTTCGCGCACCCGCTGTTCACCTGCATGATCGGCATCGCGGCCGGTGTGGCGGCGACCAGCCGCAGCACCGGTGCCCGCGTGCTGGCCCTGGCCGTCGGCTACCTCGCCGCCGTGGTGCTGCACGCGCTGTGGAACGGCGCCTCGGTGCTGGCCGCCTCGCCGGGCGCGTTCTACCAGATCTACCTGTTCGTGATGGTCCCGATCTTCGCCGGGATGACCATGCTGGTGGTGTTCGCCCGCCGCCGCGAGGCGCGGATCGTCGCCGCCGAGCTGCCCGGGTTCGCGGCCGCCGGCTGGATCGCGCCGAGCGAGGTCCCGCTGCTGGCCCGGATGTCCCGGCGCAGGGGCTGGCGGACCCTGGTCCGCAGGCGGTCAGGGAAGGCCGCGGCGAAGGCCGTCGCCGACTACCAGGCGGCCGTCACCGAGCTCGCCTTCATGCGGAACCGGATCGACCGCGGCGCCGTCCAGGACAGCGCGCACGTGCTGCACGACGAGAAGCTCGCGGCCGTGCTGCGGACCCGGGCGGTCGCCGTCGGGGTCCCGGAGGCGCTGGTGGCGGCCTGGGCGCAGCAACGCCCGTCGGGCTGGGAGCCCCCGCCCCCGGCGGCCCCGGACGGCAGCTTCTCCGGCGCGCACCGCATCCCGACCTTCCCGGACGGCCCGGCAGCGCCCGGTGGCGCCGGTGGTGCGGGTGGCGCCGGTGGTGCGGGGGGCCCGGTCATGCCCGGGCCGGCGGGCCCACCCGCCGCGCCGACCGTGCCCGGCGTGCCCAAGCCGGGTGCCGGCCCGGCGGGGCCCGGAGCACCCGGTGCCGGCTACCGTCCTGCGCCGTCGTCCGCGGAGCCCGGTGAGGGCGTGACCCGGCCGGTCGCGCGCCCGAACGGTCCCGGCCCCACCGACCCGTCGCACCGCGGCAGGCACCACGACGACCCGCGGAACCCCGGCCCGACCCGCCCCCTGCGACGCCCGGAGCGCGATCCGCGCGGGAACCACGGGCAGGACCGCTGACTCACACACCTCGGTGAGGCCGGTCATACGACGCTCACGTGGACCCGGCGCCCGTCTACCCTCGCCTCCGGCACACGGCCGTCGGAGGTCGTGCGCACACCGCGGATTGCCCGACCGGTACCGAGCGGACCGGAGCGGGAGGAAACGGACCTGACTGTGATCGATGCCGACCGCCCTGCGCGGCTCGCCGTCGGCGTGGTCTCCGCCGGACGTGTCGGTTCGGTACTCGGAGCCGCGCTGGCACGCGCGGGCCACCACGTCGTCGCCGCCTCGGGAGTCTCGCGCGCCTCGGTGAAGCGGGCCGCCGAGCTGCTCCCCGACGTACCCCTGCTGCCGCCCGACGAGGTCTGCACGCGCGCGAACCTGGTGCTGCTCGCCGTCCCCGACGACGTCCTGCCCGGCCTGGTCCGCGGCCTCGCGGCCGCCGGGTGTTTCCGGCCCGGCCAGATCGTCGTCCACACCGCGGGTTCCCAGGGCACGTCCGTGCTGGGCCCCGCCGTGGAGCACGGCGTGCTGCCACTCGCGCTGCACCCGGCGATGACCTTCACCGGCCGTCCCGAGGACGTCGAGCGGCTCGCCTCCTGCTGTGTCGGCGTGACCGCCCCCGGTGATGCCGAGGACGGCGACCCCCGCGACGCCGTGGGCTGGAGCGTCGCCGAGGCACTGGTCCTGGAGATGTCCGCCGAGCCGGTGCGCGTGCCCGAGGCCGTGCGCCCGCTCTACCACGCCGCACTCGCGCACGGCGCCAACCACCTGATGACCCTGGTCGGGGACTGCGTCGAACTGCTGGAGACGGCCGGGATCCGGCCCGCAGGCCGGTTGGTCGCCCCGCTGCTGTCCGCCGCGCTGGACAACGCGCTGCGGCACGGCGACCGGGCCCTGACCGGCCCGGTCGCCCGCGGCGACTCCGGCACCCTGCGCACCCACCTGGACCACATCACCGCCGCGGACCCCGACCTGGCCGACGCCTACCGCGCGCTGGCCGGACGCACCGCCCGCCGCGCCGCAGCGGCGGGCCTGCTCGACCAGGCCGCGCTGGACGACGTCGAGAAGACCCTGGAGGAGAAGTGACCCCCGGCTCCACCCGGAACGGCTACGCACCCGGCAGGCTGACCGTCCACTCCGAACCGGCGAAGCTGGCCCCGGTGACCCGCGCCCTGCGCGGCGCCGGGCGCAAGATCGTCCTGATCCCGACGATGGGTGCGCTGCACGAGGGGCACCGGGAGCTGATCCGGCACGCCCGGCGGATCCCGGGCTCCGTCGTCCCGGTCGTGTCGATCTTCGTGAACCCGCTGCAGTTCGCCGCGGGTGAGGACCTCGACCGCTACCCGCGGCCCCTGGAGGACGACCTCCAGGTCTGCCGGGAGGAGGGCGTCGACCTCGTGTTCACCCCGCAGGTCGAGCACATGTACCCGCCGGGCTCCGAGACCCGCATCGCCGCGGGCCCGCTGGGCGACGAGCTGGAGGGCGCGGCCCGCAAGGGGCACTTCGACGGCATGCTGACCGTCGTCGCCAAGCTCCTGCACATCGTCGGACCGGACGTCGCGGTGTTCGGCGAGAAGGACTACCAGCAGCTCACGCTGGTCCGCCGGATGGTCCGCGACCTGGACTTCCCGCTGCGGATCGTCGGCGTGCCGACCGTGCGCGAGGACGACGGCATGGCCCTGTCGTCGCGCAACGCCTACCTCGACCCGGAGCAGCGCAGGGCCGCCGGAGTGCTGTCGCGGGCGCTGGTCGCCGGGACGTCGGTGTCCGCCCGCGGCCACGACGAGGTCCTCGCCGCGGCCCGCGGTGAGCTCGCGTCCGAACCGGACGTCGAGGTCGACTACCTCGAGCTGCGCGACGCCGACCTCGGCCCCGCCCCGGCCTCCGGTGCGGGGCGCCTGCTCGTCGCCGCCCGCGTCGGCAGCACCCGTCTGATCGACAACGTCCCCGTCGCGTTCTGACCAGGAGACCGCCGTGTACCGCACGATGATGAAGTCCAAGATCCACCGCGCGACCGTCACGCAGGCCGATCTGCACTACGTCGGCTCGGTGACGATCGACGCCGACCTGATGGCGGCCGCCGACCTGCTCGAGGGTGAGCAGGTCACGATCGTCGACATCACCAACGGCGCCCGCCTGGAGACCTACGCGATCACCGGCGAACCGGGTTCCGGCGTCATCGGGATCAACGGTGCCGCCGCCCACCTGGTGCACCCCGGGGACCTCGTCATCCTGATCTCCTACGGGTCCTTCGACGAGGCCGAGCTGCGCGAGTACACCCCGCGCGTGGTGTTCGTCGACGCCGACAACCGGGTCGCCGAGCTCGGCGACGACCCCGGCCACGCGCCGGCGGGATCGGGGCTCCTGACCAGCGCCGCACGGTAGTGCTGCTCTGCATCGACGTCGGGAACACCCACGTCTCGCTCGGCCTCTACCCCGAGCCCGACCCGGGTGTCGACCCGTCGTCGCTGACGCCCGAGCCGGTGCACCGCTGGCGGCTGCGCACCGACACCCGGGCCACCGCCGACGAGCTCGACCTGACGATCACCGGGCTGCTCGGCAAGCACTTCGCCGAGGTCGGTGCCGTGGCCGCGCTGTCCACCGTCCCCGGCCCGTCCCGCGAGCTGCGCACCCTGCTCACCCGCTGGTCGGACCGGATGCGGACGCTCGTCGTCGGACCCGGGGTGCGTACCGGCGTCCCGCTGCTCGTCGACCACCCGCGCGAGGTCGGCGCCGACCGGGTGGTGAACTGCCTCGCCGCGCACCACCTGTTCGGTACCACCGGCGTCTGCGTCGATCTGGGAACCTGCACGAACGTCGACGTGGTCTCCGCCCGCGGCGAGTTCCTCGGCGGCGCGCTCGCACCGGGGATCGACATCGCGATGCAGGCACTGGCCGAGCACGCGTCCTCGCTGCGTCCGGTGGACCTGGTCGAACCGCGCTCGGTGATCGGCCGCACGACCGTCGAGGCGGTCCAGGCCGGCGTGCTCTACGGCGCCGCAGGCCAGGTCGACGGGCTCGTGCGGCGGATCGTCGCCGAGCTGGGCCCGGCTGCGGCGCCGGTCACCGTCGTGGTCACCGGGGGCCTCGCCGACCTGGTCCACGGCCGCGCCGACACGATCACCCACCACGTCCCGGACCTGACCCTGCACGGTCTGCGGCTGACCCACCTGCGTCACCACCGGCCGCGCTGACGGGCGTAGAGCGCCCTTGATCCTGCACGAACCGGCGATCACGGGTCGTGGCAGCGACCGCGGTCGGCCGGTTGCTGGGAATCTGCTGGTAACGTCTTCCCTGTGGAGGCGACCGTGGACAGTGTCGGCCGTATCGTCGTGCCGAAGCAGCTGAGAGACGCCCTCGGCCTCGTGCCCGGGGCGACGGTCGACGTCTCCCGGTACGGGGCCGGTCTGCAGCTGGTTCCGGTCGGCCGCACGGCCCGGCTGGTCGAGGAGGACGGTGTCCTCGTCGCCGACGGTGACACCGGGATCGACGACGACGACGTGTTCGGCCTGATCGACGCCGGTCGCCGGTGACGGCGCTGGCGCTGGACACGAGCGTCGCCGTCCCGTTGCTGGTCCGGACGCACGGCGCGCACGCCGCCGTCGTCCGGTGGTGGCGGCGCCGTCCGGTGGTCCTGGCCGGCCACGCCCTCGCGGAGACCTACTCCGTGCTCACACGGCTGCCCGGCGACCTACGGCTCGCGCCGGCCGACGCCGCACGGCTGCTCGACGAACGCTTCGGGCCGCCACTGCTGCTCCCGGACGACGTGGCCGCCGAACTTCCTGCAGTGCTCGCCCGCAGCGGTATCGCCGGCGGTGCCGTGTACGACGCGATGATCGGTCTGTGCGCGGCGGCCCACGACGCGGTTCTCGCGACCCGGGACGCCCGCGCCCGCGGGACCTACGACGCCGTGGGCACGCGGTCGGTCGTCGTCGGGGGGTGAGGCCCGGGCGCTCGGGGGTGCGCCGATAGCCTGACCTGCCGTGAACACTCCCGGCACCCCGACCGCCCCCGATCCCGAGGCAGACCTTCCCGAGCAGATGCGGGTGCGCCGGGCCAAGCGCGCGGAGCTGCTGGCCGCCGGCACCGAGGCCTATCCGGTCGAGGTCGCACGTACGCACACCCTGCGCCAGGTCCGTGACGCGCACCCGGACCTCCCCGCGGACACCGCGACCGGCGAGAAGGTCGCCGTCGCCGGCCGGGTGATCTTCGTGCGCAACACGGGGAAGCTCTGCTTCGCGACGCTGCGCGAGGGTGACGGCACCGAGCTGCAGGCGATGCTGTCCCTGGACCGGGTGGGCGCCGAGGAGCTGGCCCGCTGGAAGTCCGTCGTCGATCTCGGCGACTTCGTCCTCGTCCGGGGCGAGGTGATCACTTCCCGGCGCGGCGAGCTCTCGGTGCAGTCCGACGAGTGGTCGATCGTGTCGAAGTCGGTCCGCCCGCTGCCCACGGTGCACAAGGAGCTCTCGGAGGAGAACCGGGTCCGGCAGCGCTACGTCGACCTGATCCTGCGCCCGCAGGCCCGCGAGACCGTCCGTTCACGCTCCACGGTGCTGCGGACCGTGCGCGACGTGCTCACCGACCGCGATTTCATCGAGGTCGAGACGCCGATGCTGCAGCTGCTGCACGGCGGCGCGACCGCGCGCCCGTTCGTCACGCACGCGAACGCCCTGGGCTCCGATCTGTACCTGCGTATCGCTCCCGAGCTGTTCCTGAAGCGCTGCGTGGTCGGCGGTATCGAGAAGGTCTTCGAGCTGAACCGGGTGTTCCGTAACGAGGGTATCGACTCCACGCATTCGCCGGAGTTCGCGATGCTCGAGGCCTACCAGGCGTACGCCACCTACGACGACATGGCGGTCCTGACCCGCGAGCTGATCCAGTCCTCGGCGCGGGCGCTGTTCGGCTCGACGGTCGTGAAGCACCAGGACGGGACCGAGCACGATCTGGGCGGTGAGTGGCGCTCGGTCACGATCTACGGTTCGGTCTCCGAAGCCGTCGGCCGGGCTGTGACGCCGGACACGGAACTGTCCGAACTGCAGGAGATCGCGGCGCACCACGATGTCGACGTCACCGAATACCCGACGCCGGCGGAGATCGTGCTGGAGCTGTTCGAGAAGCTCGTCGAGCACACCCTGATCGAGCCGACGTTCGTGCGGGACTTCCCGGTCGAGGTACGGCCGCTGACCCGGGCGCACCGGGACGACCCGCGGCTCTCGGAATCCTGGGACCTGGTCGTGTTCGGCGTCGAGCTGGCGACCGCATACTCCGAGCTGGTGGACCCGGTCGAGCAGCGGGAACGTCTGCAGGCCCAGTCCCTGAAGGCCGCGGCGGGCGACCCGGAGGCCATGCAGCTCGACGAGGACTTCCTGCGGGCCATGGAGTACGGCATGCCGCCCACCGGCGGTATGGGCATGGGGGTCGACCGGCTGCTGATGACGCTGACCGGGCTCGGCATCCGGGAGACGATCCTGTTCCCGCTCGTGCGTGGTGAGTCCTAGACGTACGAATTCGTCACCTCCCCCGGCTGCGACACGTGGCCGGGGGACGTGGCATATCGCGGCCCGAACGAGTGGGATTCGGCTCGTTTTCCCAATGCTGCCGACCCTCGGTCGACGCGGCGAACATTTCTCGGCTAGTCTTCGAATCGAGTCGGTTCCGGTGATCCGCGTGGCCTCACCATTGCGTCCAGGTATTGCGGTTATACCGCAGGCGTACCTGCCGGGCCGGTTCGCCCGTGAACATGCACGGCCATTCCAAGGAGGCTGCGACGATGGCGCAGATCAAGGAGGTCCGGCTCGTCGACGATCTGACCGGTGACGCGGCGGACGAAACGATCGAGTTCGGGATCGACGGTCGGAACTACGAGATCGACCTGTCGAACGACAACGCGAAAAAGCTGCGCGACGTGCTCGCCGACTACGTCGCCGGAGCCCGCCGCGCGGCGGGCGGCCCCGCCCGGCGTCGTGGTGGTTCGTCGAACTCGGCGGCCCGCCGCCCGTCGGTGGACCGCGAGCAGAACCAGGCGATCCGCGAGTGGGCCCGCAAGCGCGGCATGAAGGTCTCGGACCGCGGCCGCATCCCGGCGGAGGTTCTCGAGGCCTACCACCAGGAGAACTAAGGCTGGCCTCACCCCGGGCGGCGGGTGAGGGGTAGCGTGGCGAAGGCCCCTTCCCCACCCGCTCCCGGGAGGCCGCCCTCATGGCACGTCGTGTCACCGAGCTCCAGGTGCTGCGCACCGTGAGCCTGAGCCCGCACATGGTCCGAGTCGTCGCCGGTGGTGACGGCCTCGCGGCCTTCCCGCGGACCGAACACACCGACCGTTACGTCAAGATCCTGTTCCCGCTGCCCGGTGTCGAGTACCCCGAGCCGCTGGACATGGACGTCGTGCACGCCGAGTACCCGCGCGAGCAGTGGCCGGCGCAGCGCACCTACACGGTGCGGTCGCTCGACCACGACGCAGGCGAGATGGTCATCGACTTCGTGCACCACGGCGACACCGGCCTCGCCGGGCCGTGGGCCGCCTCCGCGCAGCCCGGCGACCGGCTGCGGATGCTCGGCCCCGGCGGCGCCTACGTCCCCGATCCCGATGCGGACTGGCATCTGTTCGTCGGCGACGATGCCGCCCTGCCCGCGATCTGCGCCGCCCTCGAGCGCCTCCCGGCCGATCGGCCCGCGCTCGCGGTCCTGCAGGTCGACGGCCCCGGGGACGTGCTCGGGCTGCCGGCGCGGGCCGGGACGACCGTGCAGTGGCTGTACCGCTCGGAGGCCGGTGGCGACCCGGAGAGCACGCAGCTGCCCGACGCCGTGCGCGCCCTGACCTTTCCGACGGGTCGGGTGCACGCCTTCGTGCACGGTGAGGCGATCGCCGTCCGGGACCTGCGCCGCCACCTCACCCGCGAGCGCGGGATCGCCAAGGACGACCTGTCGATCTCCGGCTACTGGCGCCGTGGCCGCGACGAGGAGGGCTTCCGCGAGTTCAAGGCCGCCGAGCGAACCGAACAGGAAGCCGCCCGGCCGGTGGGGTGAACCCGGCCGGGAACACGCGGGACGGCACACGTGTTACGTCGGCATGCCTCCCGGTGCACGTCAGGTGGAGGCGCAGGCCCCCCTGCGACCGATACAGTGGTATGAGGCCTACCCGCGAGGGGCGGCCTGGCGCGGTGTCACGCGAGGGCGCAGTGTTTGACGAGGGCGCAGTGTCGGACCCGGTGCGCCGGGACTTCACGGAGATGCTGGTCGCGCCGTACGTGAGGCGCAGCAGGCAAGGAGTGCGAATTGTTCGAGAGGTTCACCGACCGAGCGCGACGTGTTGTCGTCCTGGCCCAGGAAGAGGCCCGGATGCTCAACCACAACTACATCGGGACCGAGCACATCCTCCTTGGCCTGATCCACGAGGGTGAGGGCGTCGCCGCGAAGGCGCTCGAGTCCCTCGGAATCGCTCTGGAGGGCGTGCGGCAGCAGGTCGAGGAGATCATCGGCCAGGGCCAGCAGGCCCCGTCCGGGCACATTCCCTTCACGCCCCGGGCGAAGAAGGTGCTCGAGCTGTCGCTGCGCGAGGCGCTGCAGCTCGGGCACAACTACATCGGCACCGAGCACATCCTGCTCGGCCTGATCCGCGAGGGCGAAGGCGTCGCGGCTCAGGTGCTGGTCAAGCTGGGAGCCGACCTCAACCGTGTCCGCCAGCAGGTGCTGCAGCTGCTGTCCGGCTACCAGGGCAAGGAGCCGACCGAGAGCGGCACCGGAGGCAGGGGCGAGGGCACGCCGTCGTCGTCGCTGGTGCTGGACCAGTTCGGTCGCAACCTCACCCAGCAGGCCCGCGAGGGCAAGCTGGACCCGGTCATCGGCCGGGAGAAGGAGATCGAGCGGATCATGCAGGTCCTCTCCCGGAGGACCAAGAACAACCCGGTGCTGATCGGCGAGGCCGGCGTCGGCAAGACCGCCGCCGTCGAGGGCCTGGGGCTGGCGATCGTCAAGGGCGAGGTCCCGGAGACGCTCAAGGACAAGCAGCTCTACACGCTCGACCTGGGCTCGCTGGTCGCCGGTTCCCGCTACCGCGGCGACTTCGAGGAGCGCCTCAAGAAGGTGCTCAAGGAGATCCGCACCCGCGGCGACATCATCCTGTTCATCGACGAGATCCACACCCTGGTGGGTGCGGGTGCCGCCGAGGGCGCGATCGACGCCGCCTCGATCCTCAAGCCGATGCTCGCCCGTGGTGAGCTGCAGACCATCGGCGCGACCACGCTCGACGAGTACCGCAAGTACGTCGAGAAGGACCCGGCTCTGGAGCGTCGTTTCCAGCCGATCCAGGTCGCCGAGCCGAGCGTCACGCACACCATCGAGATCCTCAAGGGTCTGCGTGACCGGTACGAGGCGCACCACCGCGTCACGATCACCGACGAGGCGCTGTCCTCGGCGGCGACCCTGGCCGACCGCTACATCAACGACCGCTTCCTGCCGGACAAGGCGATCGACCTGATCGACGAGGCCGGCGCCCGGATGCGCATCCGCCGGATGACCGCGCCGCCGGACCTGCGGGAGTTCGACGAGAAGATCGCGAACGTCCGCCGGGACAAGGAGTCGGCGATCGACGCGCAGGACTTCGAGCGGGCCGCGCACCTGCGCGACCAGGAGAAGACCCTGCTCGGCGAGAAGGCCGAGCGCGAGAAGCAGTGGAAGTCCGGTGACCTCGACGTGGTCGCCGAGGTCGACGGTGAGCAGATCGCCGAGGTGCTGGGCAACTGGACCGGCATCCCGGTGTTCAAGCTGACCGAGGAGGAGACCACCCGGCTGCTGCGCATGGAGGACGAGGTCCACAAGCGCATCATCGGCCAGGAGGACGCGGTCAAGTCGGTCTCGCAGGCCATCCGGCGTACCCGGGCCGGTCTGAAGGACCCGAAGCGCCCGTCCGGCTCGTTCATCTTCGCCGGTCCGTCCGGTGTCGGTAAGACCGAGCTGTCCAAGGCGCTGGCGAACTTCCTGTTCGGCGAGGACGACGCGCTCATCCAGATCGACATGGGCGAGTTCCACGACCGCTACACCGCCTCGCGGCTGTTCGGTGCCCCTCCCGGGTACGTCGGCTACGAGGAGGGCGGCCAGCTCACCGAGAAGGTGCGGCGCAAGCCGTTCTCGGTGGTGCTGTTCGACGAGATCGAGAAGGCGCACCAGGAGATCTACAACACACTCCTGCAGGTGCTCGAGGACGGCCGTCTCACCGACGGTCAGGGCCGCACGGTCGACTTCAAGAACACCGTGCTGATCTTCACCTCGAACCTGGGTACCCAGGACATCTCGAAGGCCGTGGGACTGGGCTTCTCGTCGGGCAACGACGAGGCGTCGAACTACGAGCGGATGAAGACCAAGGTCAACGACGAGCTGAAGAAGCACTTCCGCCCGGAGTTCCTCAACCGTATCGACGACATCATCGTCTTCCACCAGCTCAACCAGGACCAGATCATCGAGATGGTCGACCTGATGATCGGGCGGGTGGAGACGCAGCTGGCCAACAAGGACATGGCCATCGAGCTCACCGAGAAGGCCAAGCGACTGCTGGCCCGGCGTGGGTTCGACCCGGTCCTCGGTGCGCGGCCGCTGCGCCGGACGATCCAGCGCGAGATCGAGGACCAGCTGTCGGAGAAGATCCTCTTCGGCGAGCTGGAAGCCGGTCAGATCGTGCTGGTCGATGTCGAGGGACTCGACGAGGACGCTCCGGAGGACTCGAAGGCCCACGACGACAAGGCGCACTTCACCTTCCGCGGTGAGCGCAAGCCGTCGGAGCCGGTGCCGGACACTCCGCCGACCGCGCTGGCGGGCGGCGAGGAGTCCTGAGGTAGCCACAGGCTCGCGCAGGGCCCGTCCCGGATCCGTCCGGGGCGGGCCCTTTCGCATGTCAGGCCGGGAAGTCCGCGCAGGCGACGACGAGGTCCGCCCGGGCCCTCCCGGCCGCGACCAGCCGGGCGTTCGGCTCGTCGGTGGCCTCGACCCAGGCCCGCGCCCGCTCCGGGTTCTTGCCGAACCGGACGTGCCGGGCCACCAGCCGTTCGAGCCGCAACGCCTCGTCGGTCTCGTGGAACCACACCTCGTCGAACTCCGCGCGGACCGCGCGCCACCGGGGCGCGTCGACGAGCAGGTAGTTGCCCTCGCTGACGACCAGCCGGCACGCCGGGTGCACCGGGACCGACCCGGCGACCGGCTGTTCGATCTCCCGGTCGAAGGCCGGGGCGTACACCGGCGGGTCCCCGGCCCCCGGGGTGTGCCGGAGCCGCCGCAGGAACTCTGCGTACCCGGACGCGTCGAACGTGTCCGGGGCGCCCTTGCGGTCCCGGCGGCCGAGCCGATCCAGCTCGACGTCGGCCAGGTGGAAGCCGTCCATCGGGACGTGCGCGACCCAGTCCGCCGCCAGGCCGGCCGGGGGAGCGGCAGCCAGCGCCCGGACCAGGGCGTGCGCCAGCGTCGTCTTGCCGGCCCCCGGCGCGCCCGCGACGCCGAGCAGCCCGCGGCGCCGCCCGCCGGCGAGCGTCCGCGCGCGTCGCACCAGCTCGTCGAACCGCTCGATCCGCTCCGGGCCCGCTGTCACGCCGTCATCGTCGCAGGGGCACTAGGTTCGCCCTCATGAGCTCGGTGCGGCCGGTGCCGGAGACGCGGCTGATGTCCGGCGACCGGCTGTCCGCCGACGACGCCGCGCACACCCTGCGCCGCTACGGCCTGCGCCACCTGCTGGGCACCGGGTTCCTGCGCTTCCGTTACGGCGACGGCTTCTCGCACGCGCGGGCGTTCGGGATGCAGCTCGCCCTGGCTGCGGTGCCGCTGATCATCGCCGGGATCGGGCTCTCGGCCGCGGCCGGTGCCGTGGGTGCGTCCGAGGTGGTGGCCCGCACGGTGCTCGCGCTGTCCCCGGGCACCAGCGACGAGCTCGTCGCGCAGGCGGTGACCGGCAGCGACCCGGATCCCGCGGAGGCCGGGGAGGACCCGGAGCGCGACGACACCCCGGCCGGAGAGCGCGGTGAGATCGTGCTCGGGCTCGGCCTCGTGACCGCGTTCGCGGCCGCGACGTCGGCGTTCGCCCAGCTGGAGCGGGGTGCGAACCGGATCTACGGCACCGAGCGGGACCGGCCGGCCCTCGCCAAGTACGCCCGGGCGGCGCTGCTCACCGCGACCGCCGGGGTGGCGATGGCGAGCGGGCTGCTGCTGATCGTCGCGGGGGAGCCGTTCGGGGACGCGGTGCGCGAGGTCTACCGGTGGGGGCCGGGCGCCGAGACCGTGTGGGACGTGGTCCGCTGGCCGGTCGGGCTGACGTTGCTGGTCGTCGCCGTCACGGCGCTGCTGCGGTTCGCCCCGCGCCGCAACCAGCCGGGCCTGTCCTGGCTCGCCGTCGGCGCCACGGTCACGGTGCTGGCCTGGCTGGCCGGGTCCGGGCTGCTCGCGCTCTACGTCGCCGTCGCGGACACCTTCGGCGAGACCTACGGCCCGCTCACGGCCGTGATGGCGCTGCTGATCTGGGCGAACGTCACCGGGATCGCGTTGCTCGCCGGAGTCGCGCTGGCGGCCCAGCTGGAGGCCGTCCGGGCGGGGGAGGACGATCCGCGCCTGCTCGACTCCGACGACGACGGTATCCCCGACTCCACCGACCCGCGCTGAACCGGGCGCGGCCCGTGCGTCGCGTCAGCGCTCGACGGGGCACCAGCGCAGCTCGTCGCGGCGCGGATCGCCGGAAGGCAGTGTGTGCCGCAGCCGGCGCCGGAGCTCGTCGTCGGCCTCGCCGGCCCGGACGAGCGTCCACAGCGCGTCCGGGTCACCGGAGCGCAGCACCGCCGAACGGGTCGCGACGAGCAGGTGCTCCCGCTCGGCCCGGACCGCCGGTGACTCGGACACCGGCAGCAACGGGCCGCGGGCGGCCTCGGCGGCGGCGTCGCGCACCCGGCCGTCGCGCAGCGCCTCGCGCAGCCGCAGGAAGTCGGCGTCCACCCGGGCCGCCAGCCGGTACGGCTGGGTCCGCACGGTGTCCTCGCCGAGGTGCCGGCGCAGCCGGTGGATCTCGGCGCGGACGGTGATCGGACGGCCCCCGTCGCCGTAGAGGGCGACGGCGAGCTGGTCGGCGGTCATGCCCTCCGGGTGCAGCGCGAGCAGTGTGAGGACCTCGGCGTGGCGCAGCCCGAGTCGGACCGCCCGGCCGGCCCGGCGGGCCACCGCCGTCCGCGCGCCGAGGAACGGCAGGGTCAGGCCCGGCAGCACTGGCCCGTCCGGCGCCGGCAGCCGGAGCAGCCAGCCCTCGCCGAGCGGCTCGAGCAGGCCCTCCACCGGCGTCGACGTCCCGCCCTCGATCCCGTGGTCGACCAGCACCCGGTCGCCCCGCTCCGGCAGCGTCACCCGTTCCGGGAAGCGGCCGGCGGGGTGCGCGGCGAGCACCCGCCCGCGGGGCGACAGCAACGCGCCCGGGACGCCGCCCAGCCCGGCCAGGTGTGGCAGGTTCGTCGCCCGCAACCGCTCGTCGCGCTGGGCGGTCAGCGTGGCCAGCCGGTGCTCGGCGAGCCGGGCGGCCGCGGTGACCAGGGACAGCGTCATCGGGTGGAACGTCTCCTCCGGCCCGGTGACGTCGACGGTGCCGATCAGCCGTCCGGTCTCCGGGTCGTGCACGGGGGCGGCCGCGCAGGTCCACGGGTGGTACGCGCTGACCAGGTGCTCGGCCGAGTGGATCCGGACCGGGCGGTCGTCGGACAGGGCGGTGCCCATCGCGTTGGTCCCGATCGAGTCCTCGCTCCACCGGGTGCCCTCGACCAGCTCCACCCGCTCGGCCCGGCGCAGCACCTCGCGGGCGCCCTCGCGCCAGAGGATGCACCCGCGCTCGTCGGTCACGATCATCATGTGCCGGGCCTGCTCGGCCGCGTCGACGAGGGTGTCCCTCAGCACCGGCAGGGCCGCGGCCAGCGGGTGCCCCGCACGCAGCTCCGGCACGTCGTCCTGACGGTAGGTGTGGCGCGGCCGGGCCCGGTCCGGGTCGACGGCGGCGGCCAGCGACCGCTGCCAGGACGCCCGGATCTCCGGCCGCACCCCGGGATCGGGTGCGCCGGTGAGCACGGCGTCGCGGACGCGTTCCAGCCGGCCCCGGTCCCATGTCACGCAGCGACTATACGGTTAGCGCAGCCTTGCCTGAATCGAAACCGCGTCATCGGTACTGGCCATGGGGTGAGGTTCCGCATCTGCGTGCAACTCGACTGCAACTCCCGTCTTCCTAGTGTCCGTCGTCACGCGCACTCCCGACGGGAAGGACCAACGATGGCCATCTACGCAGCCCCGGGTCAGCCGGACAGCGTCGTCTCGTTCAAGCCCCGCTACGACCACTTCATCGGAGGCGAGTACGTCGCGCCGGCGAAGGGGCAGTACTTCGAGAACCCGACCCCGATCACCGGTGAGAACTTCACCGAGATCGCCCGGGGCACCGCCGAGGACGTCGAGAAGGCCCTCGACGCCGCGCACGCCGCCGCACCCGCCTGGGGTAGGACGTCCGTCGGCGAGCGGGCGAACATCCTGAACAAGATGGCCGACCGGATCGAGGCCAACCTCGAGGCCGTCGCCATCGCCGAGTCCTGGGAGAACGGCAAGGCCTGCCGGGAGACCCTCGCGGCGGACATTCCGCTGGCGATCGACCACCTGCGCTACTTCGCCGGCGCGATCCGGGCCCAGGAGGGCAACCTCTCCCAGATCGACGAGGACACCGTCGCCTACCACTTCCACGAGCCGCTCGGCGTCGTCGGACAGATCATCCCGTGGAACTTCCCGATCCTCATGGCGATCTGGAAGCTCGCCCCGGCCCTGGCGGCAGGCAACGCGGTCGTCCTCAAGCCGGCCGAGCAGACACCGGCCTCGATCCACGTACTGATGGACCTGGTCGCCGACCTGCTCCCGCCCGGTGTCGTGAACATCGTCAACGGCTTCGGGGTCGAGGCAGGCAAGCCGCTGGCGTCGAACAAGCGCATCTCGAAGATCGCCTTCACCGGTGAGACCACCACCGGCCGGCTGATCATGCAGTACGCCTCGGAGAACCTGATCCCGGTCACCCTGGAGCTCGGCGGCAAGAGCCCCAACGTCTTCTTCGACGACGTCGCCGCCAAGCAGGACGACTTCTACGACAAGTGCCTCGAGGGCTTCACGATGTTCGCCCTCAACCAGGGCGAGGTCTGCACCTGCCCGTCGCGTGCGCTCATCCAGGGCGGCATGTACCAGGAGTTCCTGGAGCAGGCCGTCAAGCGGACCGAGCAGATCAAGCAGGGGCACCCGCTCGACACCGACACGATGATCGGTGCGCAGGCCTCGAACGACCAGCTGGAGAAGATCCTCTCCTACATCGACATCGGCCGGCAGGAGGGCGCCAAGGTCCTCACCGGTGGTGAGCGGGCGGACCTGGGCGGCGAACTCTCCGGTGGCTACTACATGAAGCCGACCATCTTCGAGGGCGACAACTCGATGCGGATCTTCCAGGAGGAGATCTTCGGCCCGGTCGTCTCGGTCGCGAGGTTCACCGACTACGACGACGCCATGAAGATCGCCAACGACACGCTCTACGGCCTCGGCGCCGGCGTGTGGAGCCGCGACGGCGGCACTGCTTACCGGGCCGGCCGGGACATCCAGGCCGGTCGGGTGTGGGTGAACAACTACCACCAGTACCCGGCGCACGCCGCGTTCGGCGGGTACAAGCAGTCGGGCATCGGCCGCGAGAACCACAAGATGATGCTCGACCACTACCAGCAGACCAAGAACCTGCTGGTGAGCTACTCGCAGAAGGCGATGGGCTTCTTCTGATGCCGCAGCCGGACAGCGTCACCCCGGAACGGGTGGCGCTGACCCCGGCAGCCGCCGAGCTGCTCGTGAAGCTCACCGACCTGCACGGCCCGCTGATGTTCCACCAGTCCGGCGGTTGCTGCGACGGCAGCGCTCCGATGTGCTACCCGGACGGTGACTTCAAGCTGGGCGGCTCGGACGTCCACCTCGGTGATCTTCGGGTGGACGGGTTGGAGAAGCCGATCGGTTTCTGGATGTCGGAGTCGCAGTACCAGTACTGGAAGCACACCCATCTCACCGTCGACGTGGTGAAGGGCCGTGGCAGCGGGTTCTCGGTCGAGGCGCCGGAGGGCGTCCGGTTCCTGATCCGTTCCCGGCTGTTCTCCGACGACGAGTGGCGAGCGCTCGAACCGCGCGAGAACTGACCCACCACGGGCCCGGGCCCCGGGCCCGTGGTGGCCGCATCCGAGGAGGACGCCGATGTCCGAACCGCACACCCTGCGTGGCCTGATGGGGCTGCCGGCCGACCCGGCCCCGCTGTCCCGTTCCGCGCTGATCATGATCGATCTGCAGAACACCTACACCGAGGGCGTGATGCGCCTGGAGAACGTCGAGCCGGCGCTGGAGGAGGCCGCCACGCTGCTCGACCGGGCCCGCTCGGCCGGCGCCAAAGTGATCCACATCCGGCACGACGCCGGTGCGGGCAGCCCGTACGACGTCACCGCCCCGATCGGCGCGATCCACGCCTCGGTCGCCCCGCGCGACGACGAGGCGGTCGTGGACAAGAACTTCCCCAGCGCGTTCGTGCACACCGGCCTGGCCGACCTGCTGGAGGGCCACCAGGACCTCGTGCTCGCCGGGTTTATGACGCACATGTGCATCAACTCCACCGCGCGCAGCGCGTTCAGCAACGGGTACGTGCCGACGGTCGTCGCCGCCGCGACCGCGACCCGGGACCTGCCGGGCGTCGACGGCACCGTCCCCGCCGCGCAGGTCCACGCGGCCGCGCTGGCCGGACTCTCGGACCTGCCCGGCATCGTCGTCCCGGACCACAGGTCGGTCCCCGACTGAGCTGAGCCCCGGGCCGGCGCCCCGGACGCCCCCCGGTGTGCCCCTCGTGCCAACGGCCCGTGCGGACGGAGGCGGCCGGATTCGCCGCGGCCCCCTTCCAGCCGTAGCAACCCCGGTTCCTCGCCGGGCCGGCCCGCGGTCCGAACTGCTCCGGTGTGCCCGTGGATCGAACTACTCCGGTGTGCCCGTCGTGGACGCGCGGTCCGTGAGTACGCGGCACAAGCTGTGCCGGGGTGGCGGGCTGCTGCGAGGGGTACCTCAGCGCGCTCGTCACATGATCGAACAGTTCTGGCGTGCCCCTCGCGCCCGGGCGAGCGGTCCGGGGCACCGGTCGCCCCGGCGAGCGGTCGGGCTAGATGGCCGTGTCGATCGCCGAGTCGATCGCGGTCAGGGCGGCCGCGGCGGGGGCGGCGATGCCGATGCCGCGGCCGTGCCGGACCTCGGGCTCGCGCACGTTGATCCGCACCAGCGCGCCGGTCGCGGCCGCGGCCAGCTCCGAGCGGCGGCGCACGGTCGGGAGTGCGGTCCCCGCCCCGAGCTCGACGACGGCGACCCCGGACCGGTGCTCCGCCAGCCAGTCCACGTGCCGCTGCAGCGCGGATGCGGCGTGGGAGTCGTCCCACCCGAAGTCGCCGAACATCAGGATCGCCGGCCGGGCGAGCCCGTCGCAGCCGGGGCAGCGCGGCAGCGGGCCCACCGCCCGCATGGTGTCCTCGTCGACCGGCACCTCGACGTCGTCGGCCGGCCACACGCCGTACCCGCACAGCCGCAGGCACTGCAGGTGGTGGATGGAGCCGTGCACCTCGGCGACGTCGCCAGGGGCGAAACCGGCCCGCTGGAAATGACCGTCCACGTTGGAGGTGAAGACGGTCGTCGGGAGCCGCTCGGCCCAGCGCCGCAGTACCGCGAACCCGGGGTGCGGGACGGTCCGCCGGTACAGGTGCAGCCGGTGCCCGTAGAAGCCCCAGGCGAGCTCCGGGTCGTCGGCGAAGTGCTCCGGGTCCGCGAGCTCGGTGAACCGCATGCCGAGCCGGGCGTACGGCGGGTAGGCCCGCCAGAAGCCCTCGTCGCCGCGGAAGTCCGGCAGGCCCGAGTCGACGCCCATCCCGGCGCCCGCGGTGACCAGCAGCGCGTCCGCGGTACGCAGCAGGGCGGCCGCCGCGGTGATCTGTTCGGGGAACGCCGTGGCGACCTCGCGGGCCTCGATCAGGACTCCGCCGCGACCTGCTCGAGATCGACGACCTCGAACTCGAGCAGCGAGGCACCGGTCGCCACCGGCTTCGGCGAGCGCTGACCGGCGTGCGCCTCCGCGGCGGGCCCCTCGCGCCACGCCTGGAACGCCTCCTCGGTCTCCCAGTGGGTCACCACGAAGTACCGGTCGTCGCCGGACACCGGGCGCAGCAGCTGGAACGAGATGAACCCCGGCTGCCCGTCGACGGCGTGCAGGCGGTTGGCGAACCGCTTCTCCAGCTCAGGGCCAGCGTTCTCCGGAACCTCGATCGCATTGATCTTCACTACGGCCATGGCGGCCACATTAGTCCTGCCCCGCCTCGTCGACGCGCATGCGCCAGGCGTCACCGATGAGCTCGGCCAGCCGGTCGACGGCGACCCGCTCCAGCCGGACCAGGACCAGCGGCCACCGCTCGTAGCCGGGGGCGCCGAAGAACAGATCGGGCTCGCCGAGCAGCAGCGCCTGCTTCTCTGCCTCGTCGCCGACGTACAGGACGGCCACGTCGGTACGGATCACCCGCCGCGAGCCGGGCACCCGCTCCGGGTACGACCACACGAACCCCTTGCCGCGCACCCGGAAGTCGAACCCGTCGCTGGGGATCTCCACGACGCCGTCCAGCCCGAGGGCGATCCGGCGCAGGTCGTCGGAGTCGGCCATGCGTGCAGCCTAGGGTCGGGTGCCGAGCACCTCGGTCTCCCCGGTCCGCGAGTCGTGCAGCTCGACCGCCATGATCCGTGCCCGGACCGGCGCCACCGGATGCAGCAGCGCGAACGCCTGCGCGGGGCACCCGGTCGCCAGGACCACGTGCGGCAGCCACGAGCCGGGCAGGTGCGCCGCGTGCGCGCCCCGGACCCGGCCCGCCAGCGCGTCGTGCACCGCGGTGTGCACGGCGAGGACCTCCGGGTCGGTGACGGCGGCGAGCACCAGCGCGTCGTCGTCGCCGGTGACGGAGCCGAGCGTGGCCAGCCACAACGCCGGCAGCGCCACCAGCCGCAGCTCCGCGACCAGGGCGTCGTGCCCCGGCCGGCCGACGGTCCCCGCGGCGGCGACGGTCACGTGCGGGGTGCCGGTGGGTGTGGGGATCCCGGCGTCGCGGAGCCGGGCACGCAGCGACTCCAGGCCGGCCAGGGCCTGCGGGTCGAGCCGGAACCGGACGGTGCTCGGCATCAGGCGGGCAGTGCGAAGCGGCCGTCGTCGGTCTGCTCGGCGAGGCCGTCCACCAGCAGCGAGTGCAGGCAACGGTCGCGCTGGCCCGCGTCGGACCAGACGGCGTCGAGCGCGATCCGCTCGACCGGGCCGGGCGCCGTGCGCAGCACGTCCATCAGCTTGCCGCGCACCTGACGGTCGGTCCCGGCGAATCCCTGGACCGGCTTGCGCGGGCCGTCGTAGGCAGGCTTGCCGGCGGCGACCCAGGCGCACCGGTCGAGCGCGGGACAGGATCCGCAGCGTGGGGTACGGGCGGTGCACACCACCGCGCCCAGCTCCATCAGGCCTGCGGAGACGACGGCGGCCTCGGCGTCGTCGCGGGGGAGCAGCGCATCGACGTCGGCGAGATCGGCCCTGGTCCGGGCGGGCCCGGCGTCGCCCTGGCCGTGCACGGCCCTGGCCACCACGCGGCGCACGTTGGTGTCGACGACGGGTGCGCGCAGCCCGAACCCGAACGCGGCCACCGCCCGCGCGGTGTAGGAGCCGACACCGGGCAACGCCTCGAGGGCGTCGACGTCGGACGGGACGGCGTCGCCGTGCTGCTCGGCGATGGCGGCGGCGGCGTCGTGCAGGCGGATCGCGCGCCGCGGGTAACCCAGCTTGCCCCAGGCGCGCAGCACGTCCGCCCGCGGTGCGGCGGCCAGGTCCGACGGCACCGGCCAGCGCCCCATCCAGTCCTGCCAGACCGGCTCGACCCGAGCGACCGGCGTCTGCTGGAGCATGAACTCGCTGACGAGGACGCCCCACGGGGTGGTCCCCGGGCGTCGCCACGGCAGGTCCCGGGCCTGGGCCCGGAACCACGGGAAGATCAGCTCGGCCAGCACCCGACCAGTGTCGCGCCGGGGCGTCTGCGGCCCACCGAGGGGGCAGCGGTGGCGCACACGAGCCGACCCGCGGTGGCCGATCGAGCTGCGCACGCGGCCGTTCGGCCGGCGTGGTCGTCGTCTGTGGAGTGTGGCGTTCGCGTCGCGTGTGCCCCGCGCCGGAACGGGTGATCATGACGGGGCCTGGGCCCTGGTTCCGAGGAAGATCACCGCGGGTGGGTCGGAGACCTGTCCGGGTGGTCCGGACGGCGCCCCGATCAGGGACGACCGGCAACCGCTGGTGCGCGGGAACCACGCGACCGCGGGACGTCGTCGTCCGTCCGGGACCCACCCTTCCCTCGCCCGGGTGGACCTGGGGCGACCTGCCCGGCCCCGGCGCGGCGGTGGCGACTTCGAGTAACCGCCGATCTACCGTGAGTGACGTGTTGGACCCGGTGGGACCCCTGCCGGCGTCGGTGTACTGGCGTCGGCGCGCAGTCGCGGTCGGCGGCGCCCTGCTGGCGTTCCTCGTGATGCTGTGGCTGACCACGTGGCTGCTGATCCCCAGCGGCTCCGACCTGCCCACCGACACCGCAGCGCACTCCGCACCGGACACCGCGGTGGCGGCTCCCCAGCCACCGGCGGCCCCGGCCCCGCCCGCCCCGGCTTCCCCCGCTCCGGCCGCCCCGGGCGCCCCGAACACGCCGCTCCCCGGCCCCACCGATCCCGGTGCTCCCCCCGGGACGGCGGGAGCGCCCCCCGGGCCCGCGGCCCCGACCGCGGGCCCGGGGGACGAGACGGTCCGTCCCGACGACACACCGCGGCCGTCGGTACTGGTCCCGGAGGCCGCACCGTCGCCGCCGACGGGCCCGGTCCCGTGCGCCGACGGGATGATCGAGGTGCGCGCGGAGACCGGCGCGCCCACGTACCCGGCGGGTGCCCGGCCGGAGCTGCGGCTCGTCGTCACGAACACGTCCGGGCAGCCCTGTGTGCGGGACCTGGACGGTGCCGAGCAGGAGATCGCCGTGTGGAGCGGGGACGGCGCGGAGAAGCTCTGGTCGTCCAACGACTGCGTCAACCCGGCCACCGAGGACCTGCGCACGCTGGTCCCGGGTCAGCCGGTGGCGTTCGCGGTGACCTGGAGCGGGCTCGGCTCCGAGGCGGGCTGCGCCGCCGAGCGGGACCGGGTGGCGCCGGGCGGGTACCGGGTCCTCGCCCGGCTCGGCACGGTCGTCAGTGAGCCGGTGCCCCTGCTGATGAGCTGAGCCGAGGCGTCGTCAGCGCAGCCGCTTCATGATCTCCATCAGCGTCGAGGCCTCGGTGATCTTCATTCCGGTCGCGCCGGTCTCGGCGCCGGCCGGGACGATCGCCCTGGTGAAGCCCAGCCGGGCGGCCTCGGCGAGGCGCCGTCCGACGCCGTGCACCCGGCGCAGCTCCCCGGCCAGCCCGAGCTCGCCGAGGACGATCAGATCGGCCGGCAGCCGGACGTCGCGTTTCGCCGAGACGACGGCGAGCGCGACCGCCAGGTCCGCGGCCGGTTCGCTGATCTTCATACCGCCGACGGTCGCGGTGTAGACCTCGGCGTCGTGCAGCTTCAGCCCGCCGCGGCGCTCGATGACGGCGAGCAGCATCGGCACCCGGGACGCGTCCAACCCGGTCACCGCGCGCCGTGGACTGGGGATGTTCGCCCCGGCCACCAGGGCCTGCACCTCGGCCAGCAGCGGCCGCCTGCCGTCCATCACGACGGTGACCGCGGTGCCCGGCTGCACGCCGTCGGTGCCCTGCCCGAAGCGGTCCACGAAGAGACCGGAGGGATCGGGCAGCCCGACGATGCCGGAGTCGCGCAGCTCGAAGCAACCGACCTCGTCGGCCGGGCCGAACCGGTTCTTGACCCCGCGCACCATCCGCAGCGCGGAGTGCTTGTCGCCCTCGAAGTGCAGGACCACGTCGACCAGGTGCTCCAGCACCCGGGGACCGGCGATGCCGCCGTCCTTCGTCACGTGGCCGACCAGCAGCACGGACAGGCCCTGCTGCTTGGCGAGCGCGGTCAGCCCGACGGTCACCGCGCGGGTCTGGGTGACCCCGCCCGGGCTCCCGTCGACCGTGGCGGTCGACATGGTCTGGATCGAGTCGACGATCAGCAGCGACGGTCGCAGCTGTTCGATGTGGCCGAGCACGGACTCCAGATCGGACTCGGCGGCGAGGTAGAGCTCGTCGTGCACGCCCCCGGTCCGCTCGGCACGCAACCGCACCTGGCCCGCGGACTCCTCACCGGAGACGTAGAGCACCCGGGCGCGGGACGCGGCGCGCGCGGCGACCTCGAGCAGGAGCGTGGACTTCCCGACGCCGGGCTCACCGGCGAGCAGCACGACCGCGCCCGGGACGAGCCCGCCGCCGAGCACCCGGTCGAGCTCGTCGACACCCGTCGGCCGGGCCCGGGACGAGTCCAGCTCGACATCGGCGATCCGCTGCGCCGGCGTGCTCGGAGCCCCCGCGACGACGGTCCGGGACCCTGCCGCGCGCGGGATCTCGACCTGTTCGAGGGAGCCCCATGCCTGGCAGCCCGGACACCGCCCGACCCACTGCGCGGTGCGCTGGTCGCACTCGGTGCAGCGGTAGCCGCCCGAGCGGGCCGAGCGGCTGCGCGGGGTCAGTTGCCGGCGGCGCCGCCCGAGCCGCTGCCCTCGTTGCCCGGAGCCGGCTCGACGCCGGCGGGCTGCTGGCCGGGCTGCTCGACCGGCGGCACGTCGGCCTCCCCGCCGGTCTCGGCGCCGACACCGGTCTCCGCGCTGTTGGCTCCGGCGTGCTCGCCGGCCTCGGCCGCGACGCGCTCCGGCTCCGCGCCGGGGGCACCCTCGGCCGGGACGGCGGCCGGCACGTCGATGGTGACCGACCCCGCACGCTCGAACACGAAGGTCATCGGGACGGTCTTGCCCGCCGCGATCGGCTGGGTCAGCCCCTCGGCGACGAGCTGCAGCTCGCGGGAGGCGGTCGGGGTCAGCTGCGAGTTGCCCGCCGACACCAGCGCGAGGTCCTGCGGCATGGTCGCGTCGCCCTGCACCCGCACGCTGGTGGCGGCCGGGCTGCTGACCGAGACCAGCCGGTCCGCGACGGTGCTGGTGTTGATCAGGGTGGCGCGGACCGGCGCGGTGGTGCCGCGGGCGTACAGCGCGGCCGGGCTGGCGGGCGAGGCGGGGTAGGCGATCTGCACGTCACGCAGGTCGACCTGGCCGACCGAGGCGTTCAGGCCGTTGGTCGCCGGGACCTGCTCGGCGGTCTGCGAGATCTGGCCGGCCCCGCAGCCGCTCAGCAGCAGGCCGGAGAGTGCGACGGCTCCGGCGACCCCGGCCAGGGTGCGGAGGGGACGGCGGTTGCGGCTCACGGTCGGCGTGTCCTTCCTGCCGGCCGGGAACTGCTCCCGGCTCGCGTACTACGGAACGTGGTGGAGGCGCGGTTCCCCTCCGGCACACCGGCAGAGCCGGTCCGTCCGGGCGCGGGGAGCGCGCGTTCCTCCGCCGGAGCCTAGTCTCGTGGGGTCGGCAGGTGCGCGGTCGGTCGCCCACCTCACGGCGGCCCGGTGCCCGTGCGGTCCGGCGGTGTGTGGGCGCCACGTGGCACCCGCACCTGCGGGGAACACGTTTTTTCGGCGTTGTCAACCCCCTGACCTGCGACGACGGTGAAAGCCGGTGTCCGGCCCGGGGGAACGACGTGATAATCTGGAACCAGCGAAAGGGGCCAGAGGACACATGGTTTTCAAGGTCGGAGAGACCGTCGTCTACCCGCACCACGGTGCCGCTCTCATCGAGGCGATCGAGACTCGGACGATCAAGGGCGAGGAAGTTCAGTACCTCGTCCTGAAAGTCCAACAGGGAGATCTGACGGTCCGCATTCCCGCTGACAACGTCGAGATCGTAGGCGTCCGGGACGTCGTGGGCCAGGAGGGCCTGGATCGGGTTTTCGAGGTGTTGCGCGCGCCGCACACCGAGGAACCCACCAACTGGTCGCGCCGGTACAAGGCCAACTGGGAGAAGTTGACCTCCGGTGACGTGAACAAGGTGGCCGAGGTCGTCCGCGACCTGTGGCGCCGTGAGAAGGACCGTGGTCTGTCCGCAGGCGAGAAGCGGATGCTGGCCAAGGCCCGGCAGATACTGGTCAGCGAGCTCGCGCTGGCCGAGGGCACCGATGAGGAGCGGGCCGAGGTCCTGCTCGACGAGGTGCTCGCCACCGCGATCGCCTGAGAGGGCGCCGGTGAATCGACCGGCCTCGGGGGCGGCCGTCGTCGCCGTGGTCCCCGCGGCCGGGTCGGGTCTGCGCCTGGGCGCCGGTGTGCCCAAGGCGTTCGTGGAGTTGGTCGGCGTGCCGATGCTGGTCCGCGCCGTGGACGGGCTACTGGCGTCCACGGCGGTCGATCACGTCGTCGTCGTGGTCCAGGGCGACCAGGTCGGGGATGCGTCCGCGCTGCTGCCCGGGCGGCCGGTGACGGTCGTCGAGGGCGGAGCCGACCGGACGGCGTCGGTCGCGGCCGGGCTGGCCGCCATCGGGCCGGACGCCGACGTGGTGCTGGTGCACGACGCGGCGCGTCCGCTGACCCCGGCGGGTGTGGTGGAACGGGTGGTCGGCGCGGTTCGCGCGGGCGCGCCCGCGGTGATCCCCGTGCTGCCGGTCGCGGACACGATCAAGCAGGTGGACGACGCCGGAGTGGTGGTGTCCACCGTGAACCGCTCGGCGTTGCGTGCGGTGCAGACCCCTCAGGGCTTCCGGATCGCCGACCTGCGCCGGGCCTACGCCGGCACGCCGGATCCGCGGACCGACGACGCCGGGCTGGTCGAGGCGATCGGTGATCCGGTCGCCACCGTGCCGGGCGACCCGCTGGCCTTCAAGGTCACGACGGCGTGGGACCTGCGGATCGCCGAGCTGCTGATCGCCGGGGCCACCGTGGGAGCTGCGGAACCCGTGGAGAGGATCGGATGAGGGTCGGGATCGGCACCGATGTCCACCCCGTCGAACCGGGCCGCGAGTGCTGGGTCGCCGGCTTGCGCTGGGACGATGCCGACGGCTGCGCCGGGCACTCCGACGGCGATGTCGCCGCCCACGCGCTGTGCGACGCGCTGCTGTCCGCCGCCGGGCTGGGTGATCTCGGTGCGGTGTTCGGCACCGGACGCCCGGAGTGGTCGGGCGCGTCCGGCGCCGTGTTGCTGACCGAGGTCCGGCGGCTGCTCGAGCGGGACGGCTGGACCGTCGGGAACGCCGCCGTCCAGGTCGTCGGGAACGACCCCAAGATCGGCAAGCGGCGGGACGAGGCCGAGAAGGTGCTGTCCGGGGTCGTCGGCGGCCCGGTCTCGGTCTCCGGGACGACCACCGACGGCCTGGGCCTCACCGGCCGTGGTGAGGGCCGTGCCGCCGTCGCCACGGCACTGCTGCTGTCGGCCGCTCAGGGCTGATCCCGCGTTCCGCACGCCTGGTCCAGGATCAGGGATAGGCCTCGGCGGTCCGCTGCTGGATCTCCTCCGGGGACAGGTCGGCGCTGCGGTAGCTGATCATCCAGCTGTGGCCGAACGGGTCCGCGAGCCGCCCGCCGCGCTCGCCGTAGGGCTGGTCGGACACCTCGAAGATCACCGTGCCGCCGCCGGCCAGCATCGCCGCGGCGGTCGCGTCGGGGTCGTCGACGTACAGGGCGAGGATCACCGGCCCGGGTGCTGCCGGCGGCGGGTCGACCGCGTCGCCGTCCTTCACCGCCCAGACCGCGCTGCCGGCGCGGAGCAGGGCGTGCACGACGTTGCCGGAACCGTCGGTGTACCGCTCGACGAGCTCGGCGCCGAAGGCCGCCCGGTAGAAGGTGATCGCGGCGTCGGCGTCCGTGACGACCAGCTTCGGGTACAGCTGCTGAACACTCATGACGGGGACCTTGCCGCAGGAGCACCGCCGGTGTAGTGGACGAATCGGAGCGCCGTACCCTGGTGATGTGAGCCTCAGACTTCTCGACTCAGCGACCAGGGAGCAGCGCGACTTCACGCCGCTGCGGGCCGGAGCCGTGTCGATGTACGTCTGTGGCGCGACGGTGCAGGGTCTGCCGCACATCGGTCACGTCCGCTCCGGCCTGGACTACGACGTGCTCCGCCGCTGGCTCGCGCACAGCGGCTACGACGTCACGCTGGTCCGCAACGTCACCGACATCGACGACAAGATCCTCCGCAAGTCGGAGGCCGCCGGGCGTCCGTGGTGGGAGTGGGCGGCCACGCACGAGCGGGCCTTCTCGGCCGCGTACGACGCGCTGGGCTGCCTGCCGCCGTCGATCGAGCCGCGCGCGACCGGTCACATCACGCAGATGACCGAGCTCATCGAGCGGCTGCTCGAGGGCGGGCACGCCTACGCCGCCGGCGGCGACGTGTACTTCGCCGTCCGGACCTTCCCCGGGTACGGGACCCTGTCCGGCCAGAAGGTCGACGACGTCCACCAGGGCGAGGGCGAGGCCGGGGGCAAGCGGGACCCGCTGGACTTCACGCTGTGGAAGGCGGCGAAGCCCGGTGAGCCGAGCTGGCCGACCCCCTGGGGGGACGGCCGCCCCGGGTGGCACCTGGAGTGCTCGGCGATGGCGACGGCCTACCTCGGCCCGGAGTTCGACATCCACGGCGGTGGGCTGGATCTGGTGTTCCCGCACCACGAGAACGAGCGGGCCCAGTCGCACGCCGCCGGTGACCCGTTCGCCCGGTTCTGGCTGCACAACGCCTGGGTGACCATGGGCGGCGAGAAGATGTCGAAGTCGCTGGGCAACACGCTGCAGATCGAGGCGTTGCTGCAGCGGGTCCGCCCGGTGGAGCTCCGGTACTACCTGGTCGGGCCGCACTACCGGTCGGCGATCGAGTACTCCGACGCCGCGCTGGACGAGGCCGTGGCCGCGTACCGGCGTGTCGAGTCGTTCGTGAACCGGGTGCGGGAGCGGCACGGGCTGCCGGAGCCGTCGGCCCGCGTCCCGGCCGAGTTCGCCGCCGCGCTGGACGACGACCTCGGTACCCCGATCGCGCTCGGGGTCGTGCACGGGCTGGTGCGGGAGGGCAACACCGCTCTCGACGCCGGTGACGCGCAGGCCGCGTCGGAGGCGGCGTCCTGCGTGCGCGCGACGACGGGCGTGCTCGGCCTGGACCCGCTGGCCGCCGGGGGCGCGGCCGACCAGTCGGGCGACGCCGCCCGGCAGGCGCTCGGCACGCTGGTCGAATCGATGCTGGAACGCCGGCAGGCGGCCCGCGCCGGGCGTGACTTCGCCACCGCGGATCGCCTCCGCGACGAGCTGCTGGCCGCCGGGATCGCCGTCGAGGACGGCGCCGGCGGCTCCACCTGGACTCTCAAAGACGCTTAGGACGCTCGATAACGATGGCTGGAAATTCCAAGCGGCGTGGTGCCATCCGCAAGGACGGTACGAAGAAGGGGATGGTCGTCGGTTCCGGCGGCCAGGTCCGGCGCGCCCTGCGCGGCAAGGGACCGACCCCGCCCGGCGACCTGCGTCCCGGGCACCCGAAGCAGAAGGCGGCCAACCGCCGCGCCGCTCAACAGGAGCAGCAGCAGCGGCGCCGTCCGGTCGCAGGGCGGCGCGGTGACGGCGAGGGGCCGGAGACCGTGCTCGGTCGGAACCCGGTCGTGGAGTGCCTCCGGGCAGGCGTTCCGGCGACGGCGCTGCACGTCGCCACCGGGATGCCCGCCGACGATCGGGTCACCGAGGCCGTCGCGCTGGCGGCCGAGGCCGGGATCTCGATCCTGGAGGTGCCGCGCAACGACCTGGACCGGATCACCGGCGGGGCGTTGCACCAGGGCCTCGCGCTGCAGGTGCCGCCGTACGCCTACGCGCACCCCGACGACCTGCTCGAGGCGGCCGCCGACTCCCGGCGGCCCGCGCTGGCGGTCGCCCTGGACGGGGTGACCGACCCGCGCAACCTGGGCGCGATCGTCCGGTCGGTGGGTGCGTTCGGCGGGCACGGTGTCGTCGTCCCGCAGCGGCGCTCGGCCGGGATGACGGCCGTGGCCTGGCGGACCTCCGCCGGCACCGCGGCGCGGGTCCCCGTCGCCCGGGCCACGAACCTGACCCGGACCCTGCGCGAGTACGCCTCGGCCGGGCTGATGGTCGCCGGCCTGGCCGCCGACGGTGACGTCACGCTCGACGAGCTCGACGTGGCCACCGGGCCGCTGGTCCTCGTCACCGGGTCGGAGGGCAAGGGCCTGTCCCGGCTGGTGCGCGAGACCTGCGACGTGACCGTCTCGATCCCGCTCGCCGGGGACATCGAGTCGCTGAACGCGTCCGTCGCGACCGGCGTCGTGCTGGCCGAGGTGGCGCGGCGGCGCCGGCTGGAGTTCTGACCCCGCCACACCCCTCATGTACATCCTCATGTGCAAATGGCGAGCTGACCGCGCTGGTTTGTACAGGAGGATGTACAGGACGTTCCTGCCCGGAACCTGATAGCTGAGGGCAGCGACTCGCCGAGCTCGAGGTGAAGCGTGCGGCAGGCGGATCCCTCGTCGGACAGCAGCCGGCGCGTCCCTCAAGCCCGCACCGGCACCCGCCCCCGCAGCCGCGCGACCAGCCGGCACAGCAGGTAGGCGACGAACCCGATCGTCGCCACGTAGGCCGACACGGGCAGGCCCGGTGCCAGCGACAGGATCGTCCCGCCGACCAGGGCGACCTCGGCGATCGCGATCGCGATCATCGTCGCGAGCACCGGGTTGGCGGTGACCCGGTTCGCGGCGGCGCCCGGCACGATCATCACCGCGAGCACCAGGATCGCGCCGACGATCGGCACTGCCAGCGCCGTGACCAGGCCGACCAGTACCGCGAACACCAGTGACAGCGCGCGTACCGGGACCCCGCGGGCGAGCGCGACGTCCGGGTCGGTGCTGGCGAACAGCAGCGGCCGGTACACGACCACCAGCGTCGCCAGCACCAGCACCGCGACACCGCCGAGCACCCAGAGGTTCGTGCCGTCGACGGACACGATCGACCCGGTGAGCAGGCCGAACCGGTTGGCGGAGCGGCCGTCGTACAGGGACAGGAACAGCACGCCCAGGCCGAGCCCGAACGCCATCACGACCCCGATCACCGAGTCCTGCTCGCCCCGGCGCAGCCCGAGGACTCCGAAGATCGTCGCCGCGACCACGGCGCCGAGCACCGAGCCGAGCCCGACCTCGAGGCCGACCAGGAGTGCGGCGGCGCCACCGGTGAACGCGAGCTCCGCGGTGCCGTGCACGGCGAACGCCATCCCCCGGCTGACGACCAGCGGGGCGAGCAGTCCGGCGACCACACCGAGCACCGCGCACGCGATCAACGCGTTCTGCACGAACGGTTCGCCGAGGAGCTCGAGGGTGCCCTCGAAGGAGATCAGCTGCTCCATCAGGCGCCACCTCCCACCGCGAGCACGTCCCGCGGCTCGTGGTGGTCGTGGTCCTCGGCGCCGACCACGACCAGCCGGTCACGCACCCGCAGCACGTCCACCTCGGTGCGGTAGAGCTCCGAGAGGACCTGCGAGGTCATGACCTCCTCGGTCGGGCCGATCCGGAACCGGCCGTCGACCAGGTAGAGCACCCGGTCCACCAGCGGGAGCACCGGGTTGATCTCGTGGGTCACGAACAGGACCGCGGTGCCGGCGGCGCGGCGGCGCTCGTCGATCAGGCGGGTCACGGTGCGCTGGTGGGCCAGGTCGAGCGACAGCAGCGGCTCGTCGCAGAGCAGCACACCCGGGTCCCCGACCAGCGCCTGCGCGATCCGCAACCGCTGCTGCTCCCCGCCGGAGAGCCGCCCGACGGGCGCATCGGCGTAGCCGGTGCCGCCGACCTGCTCGAGGGCCCGCTCGACACGCGCACGGCGCGCACGGCGCCCGCGCGGCAGGGTGGGGCCGAACCGGTGGCCGTCCGCCCCGAGCCCGACGAGGTCCCGGCCGCGCAGCGGCAGATCCGGGGCGAGCGGTTGCTGCTGGGGGACGTAGCCGATCTCCGGGCTGCCCCGCCGTGGCGCACGTCCGGAGACGACGACCTCACCCTCGGACAGCGGCAGCAGGCCGAGCAGCACGCGGATGAGCGTCGTCTTCCCGGAGCCGTTGGGGCCGAGCACGGCGACGAACTCGCCGGGCGCGACGTCGAGATCGAGGCCGGACCACAGGGTCCGGTCACCGAAGCTCAGGCCGGCCCCGCGCAACGAGAGTGCGGGGCGGGTGGTGGGGTCGCTCATGCGGGCGTCTCCTCCCTCCGTCGGCGGGTCAGCGGTTGAGGGCGCCGGCGAGCTGGTCGAGGTTGGCGTTCATCCACAGCATGTAGTCGTCCACCCCGTCGGGCATCGTCTCGGACATCTCGATCACCGGGACGCCGGCCTGCTCGGCGGCCGCCCGGATCTGGTCGGTGCTCGCGGAGCCGGTCTGGCTGTTGAGGACGAGCGCGTCGACCGGCGGCTGGGTGCGGAACAGGTCGAGCATCTGCGCGACGACGGCGGCCGGCGGGTCGGTGCCCTCCTCGACCGCGGACGAGAACGCGGGCGGTGTGACGTTCTGCACCCCCGCCGTCTCGAGCAGATGGTCCGGTACCGGCTCGGTGACGGCGACCCGGGCACCCGGGTGCGCGCGGCCGATGTCGGTGGCCTTGGAGGTGAGCTGCGCGAGCCCGCTGCCGACCGCCTGCGCGTTGGTCGTGTAGTACTCGGCGTGGGCCGGGTCGATCGTCGACAGCTGCTGCGCGACGGCGTCGGCGACCTGCTGCACGGCGGGCAGGCTGTACCAGACGTGCTCGTTGGCCGTGCCGTGGTCGTGGCCCGTGGCCTCCTCGCCCCCGTGCGCGGCGTGCTCGTCGGCGCCGTGGTCGTGCGCACCCCCGGCACCCTCGGCGCCCCCGGAACCCTCGGCGTCCGCCGTCCCCGAGACCTCGACGGCGTCGATCACCGGCGCCGGGTTCCCGGAGGCCTCGACCAGGCCGGTCATGAACGCGTCGTACCCACCGCCGTTCATGACGATCAGCTGTCCGTCACCGATCGTCGCCGCGTCCTGCGGGGTGGCCTCGTAGCCGTGCGGGTCCACGCCGGGCGAGTCGATGAGCGGTTCGACCTGGACGAAGTTGCCGCCCACGGCGCGCGTGACCGCACCCCAGGCGTCGGTCGAGGTGACCACGGAGACCTGCGGTGTGTCCGGGCTGGGCGGGCTGTCGATCTGGCCCGAGCCGCAGGCGGACAGGCCCAGGGTCAATGCGGCCAGCCCGGCCACGAATGCGGCCGGACGGCGCGGGGATGGGGACACGGAAGGAACTCCTATCAACGTATCGGCATGTCTTTATCAAAAATGGTTCTCAATTCACTCTACAGTCGGGTGCGTCCCTCGCCGATGTGATCCGTGTGGGTGGGCCCGGGGCGGACTTTCACCGGGGTGACCACGCGGCTACCGTTCGGAGAATGACCGGCCACCCGCACACGCGGCGTCCGGCGACGCTGGCGTCGCTGGCCGCCGAGCTCGGCGTGTCCCGGACGACCGTGTCGAACGCCTACAACCGGCCCGACCAGCTGTCGGCGCCGTTGCGCGAGCGCGTCCTCGAGGCGGCCCGCCGGCTCGGCTACCCCGGCCCGGACCCGGTCGCCCGGTCGCTGCGCACCCGCCGGGCCGGCGCGGTCGGGCTGCTGCTCACCGAGGCACTGAGCTACGCGTTCCGCGACCCGGGCGCGACCGGGTTCCTGGAGGGGCTCGCGCTGGCCTGCGAGAAGGCCGAGACCGGCCTGCTGCTGGTGCCCGCCAGCCCCGAGCACTCCGATGTGGACGCGGTGTACCGGGCCGGTGTCGACGGCTTCGTCGTCTACTCGGTCAGCGAGGACGACCCGCACTTCCGCGCCGTGCTGCAGCGGCCGGTGCCGACCGTGGTGTGCGACCAGCCCGCCGATGTCGAAGGCGTCGACCGGGTCGGGGTGGACGACCGTGCGGGCACCCTGACCCTGGGCAGGCACCTGGTGGAGCTCGGGCACCGGCGGATCGGCGTGCTCTGCATGCGGCTCGGCTCCCGGCGGCACGACGGTCCGGCCGATCTCGCCCGTCAGCAGCTCGGCTCCTACAGCGTACAGCGCGAGCGGCTCGCCGGGCTGCGCGAGGCGTTCACCGAGGCCGGTGTCGACTGGGCGTCGGTGCCGGTCATCGAGCGCTTCGAGCACACCCTGGGGGCCGGTGCCGACGGCGCGGCCGCGCTGCTCGAGGCGCACCCGCGGATCACCGCGCTGGTCTGCACCTCCGACATCCTCGCCCTCGGTGCGCTCGGCGAGGCGCGCGAGCGTGGGCTGCGGGTCCCCGAGGACCTGTCCGTCGCCGGGTTCGACGGCGTCCCCGAAGCGGAACGGGCCGGGCTGACCACCGTCCGCCAGCCGTTCGGGGAGAAAGGCCGGGAGGCCGGGCGGCTGCTGCTCGAACGCGGCGACCGGAACGCCTCCGAGCACGTGACCCTGCCCACCGAGCTGATCCTCGGTTCGACGACGCGGGCACTGCGGCGGTCCGGGGAGTTCTTCTCGGGGTGGTAGCCGCGACGGCCACTCACGAGCGCGCGAGCGCCACCCGGGTGAGCAGACCGGTCAGCTCCTGCGGGTCGGCCACCCGGTAAGCCGCGGCGGTGGCACCGTCGCCGACCTTGATCCCGACGTCGCCGTCGTGCAGGGACCGGAAGACGGTCTCGTCGGTGACGTCGTCACCCGCGAACAGCACGGCGTCCGCACCGAGCACCTCACGCAGTGCCGCCACCGCGGACCCCTTGGTCGTGCGCAGTACCGCCAGGTCCAGGACGTCCTTGCCCGCGACGGCGTCGACGCCGTCGCGCACCCACTCGGCCTCGACCCGTTCCAGCAGGGCCGCCCCGGCCGCCGGATCCATCCCGCGCACGTGCACCGCCGCGCCGGCGGGCTTGGTCTCCAGCCGGGCCCCCGGCGCTGCGTCGACCAGCTCCCGGAGGCCGGCCACGAGCGCGGTCCGGCGCTCGGCCTGGGCATCGGTCAGGAACCCCTCCTTGCCGAGCAGCGCGGCGAGCTCCGCGTCGAACTCGGCCCCGTGGCTGCCGACCAGCGCGACCGGCGGCCCGAATCCGGACACGGACGCCAGGTCGTCGCGACCGCGCCCGGAGACCATGACGACGGTCGTCGCGTCGTGCGCGGCGAGCCGGCGTACGGCGTCCGCCGACTCCGGCAGCGGACGGGACGTCGACGGGTCGTCCACCAGCGGCGCGAGCACCCCGTCGAAGTCGAGGGCCACCAGCAGCCGGTCCACCCGCGCGATCCGGTCGAGCGCGTCGCTCGGGTTCACGCGTCCACCGCGACGCCGAGGGCCCTGAGGAAGGAGCGTGCCCAGCGGTCGACGTTGTGGTCGAGGACCTGGCGGCGCAGCATCCGCATCCGCTTGCGCCCCTCATCCGGTTCCATGGTCAGCGCCGCGTGGAGCGCCTCCTTGACCCCGTCGGTGTCGTGCGGGTTCACCAGCAGGGCGCTGGTCAGCTCGATCGCCGCGCCGGTGAACTCGGAAAGGACCAGGACGCCGCCGTCGTCGTGCCGGCAGGCCACGTACTCCTTGGCGACCAGGTTCATCCCGTCGCGCAACGGCGTCACGAGCATGACGTCGGCGGCCAGGAAGAACGCGGTCAGCTCCTCGCGCGGCAGCGACCGGTGCAGGTAGTGCACGGCGGGATGGCCGACCCGGGCGTACTCGCCGTTGAGCCGCCCGACCGACAGCTCGATCTCGTCGCGCATCTGCTGGTAGTGCTCGACGCGTTCCCGGGACGGTGTGGCCAGCTGGATCATCACGGCGTCGTCGACGGTGATCCGGTCCTCCTCGAGCAGCTCGTGGAAGGCGCGCAGCCGGACGTCGATGCCCTTGGTGTAGTCCAGCCGGTCGACCCCGAGGATGATCTTCGTCGGGTTGCCGAGCTCCTCGCGGATCTGTGCGGCGCGCTCGACGACCTCCTCGGAGCGGGACAGCTCGTCGAGGTGCTGCGAGTCGATCGAGATCGGGAAGGCGCCGAGCCGGACGCGCCGGCCGCCGTACCAGAGGACCTCCGGATCGCGGTCCGGGGTGGCGCCGGCGAGCTCCTGGGCGAGCCAGTGGAAGTTGCGGACCCCGCCGTCGGTGTGGAATCCGACCAGGTCCGCGCCCAGCAGCCCCTCCATGATCCGCGTCCGCCACGGGAGCTGGCGGAACAGCTCGACCGGCGGGAACGGGATGTGCAGGAAGAAGCCGATCCGCAGGTCCGGGCGCAGCTCGCGCAGCCGGCCGGGCACGAGCTGGAGCTGGTAGTCCTGCACCCAGACCGTCGCGCCGTGCGCGGCGACCCGTGCGACCTCCTCGGCGAACCGCTGGTTGACGTCGGTGTAGGTGCGCCACCAGTGCCGGTGGAACTGCGGCTGCGCGACGACGTCGTGGTACAGCGGCCAGAGCGTGGCGTTGGAGAAGCCCTCGTAGTACTGCTCCACCTCGTGCGCGGACAGCCGCACCGGGTACAGCGACAGGCCGTCCTCGACCAGCGGGTCCACGTCGACGTCCGGCACGCCGGGCCAGCCGACCCAGGCGCCCTCCCGGGCCCGCAGCGTCGGTTCGAGCGCGGTGACCAGGCCCCCGGGGCTGCGCTTCCAACCGGTGCTGCCGTCCGGATGCCGTACATAGTCCACCGGCAGCCGGTTGGCCACCACCACCAGATCCGCCGCGGTCACCGGTTCGCCGCTGGTCACATACCCTCCTCGACGTGCGGACCGGGGCTACCCCCGGCCCGCCGTCGAGCCTACTTCGAGTCGGAGGTCGCGGCTGTGGTCTCGATCGCGTCGGTGGTCTGCGGGGCCTGCATGAACCCGGTGCTCGTCGACGACGACGAGGACGACGCGTCGTTCGACGTGTGCATCTCCTCCGGCTTGCGCTGCGGGCGGGTGATGAACTGGCCCAGCGCCACGCCGGCGGCCAGCGCGAGACCGATGCCCAGCGCGATCGTGACGGTCACCAGGCCTTCGGAGACGCCCTCGACGGCGAGCTGGTAGAAGCCGCGGTAGGCGGCCAGTCCGGGCAGCAACGGGGTGACGCCGGCCAGCGTGATGACCATCGGCGGGGTGTCCGTGCCGCGGCGCAGCAGCCCGGCGACCAGACCGACGACGAGTGCCGCGACGCCCGTCGACGGGATCGCCCCGACCCCGATCACCTGGGTCATCACCCCGTAGACGGCCCAGCTGCTCGCCCCGACGGCGCCCGCGATCGGCAGGGACTTCAGCGGTGCGTACCCGGCGAGCGCGTAGAACGCCGCCGCCGTCGCGCCGGACACCATCGACAACCCGAACTGCCCGACGCTGGTGGGCAGGTCGCCGGACACCTCGAGCGTCACGTCGAACTGGAACCCGAGTTGCAGGCCGAGGACGACGCCGGTCAGCAACCCGGCCGAGAGCAGCGCGATCTCCACGATCCGGGCCGCGGACGTCAGGTAGTAGCTGGTCAGGGCATCCTGCACGGTGCTGACCACGCTCAGCCCGGACAGCAGCACGGTGATGCCCGCCGCGACGATGAACGACGGTCGGGTCCCGGCCGGGAACAGACCCACCGCGATCAACAGGATCGTCGAGGCGGTGACCAGGAACCCGCCGAGCACCTGCTGGAAGAACGATGCGACGCCCAGCCGGGACAGCATCCGCCCGATCCGGTCGATGGCCGCCGTCGTGACGAACGCGGCGGTCGCCGTGATCGGCCCGCCGCCGAGCAGCAGTGCGATGGACGCGGCCAGGCCGGCCCAGCCGAACGTCGCGACCCAGCGCGGGTACGGGTGCGGGCTGCGCACGACCTCCGACACCCGGGACGACGCCGCGCGGACGTCCAGCTTCCCGGCCTCCAGGTCGCGGACGATCTGCTCGGTCTCCGCGAGCCGGGAGAGGTCGAGGGTGCGGTAGCGGACCAGGCGCATGGTGGTCACGGGCTGGGCCGCGTTACCGCGGTGGCAGCACATCGTGATCGAGGTGAACGTGATGTCGACGTCGACGGCAGGCAGACCGGCCGCGTTCGCCAGCCGCAGCATCGTCGCGGTCACCTCGTCGACCGACTCGCCGGAGGCCAGCTCGATCTCGCCGATCCGCATGCAGAGGTCGAGGACCTGCTGAACCTGGGCGTCGTCGGGAACCTGGGGGCCGAGCATGAGCATCGGCACCGTCGACGGGCCGGGGGTCAGCAGCCGCTTGGCATCGCGGCGCAGTGCGCCACGCAGCCGCCGCGCGAACCGGTCGGCGGTCGGCCTGTCCTCGGCCACGATTCCCGTCACCTCCGTCTGGATGTTCGTCGACTGCCCCCCACCAGGCTAGAGCCGGGCGACGGACCGGTGACGGGGGCACGGCCGGACGCACATCGTGTGACGGATGGGCAGGCCAGAGGGTTGCGACGGCGGCGGGGCGTTAGGCTGGGGCCGCCCGCCGGTGTAGCTCAGTGGTAGAGCAACTGTCTTGTAAACAGTAGGTCGTCGGTTCGATCCCGACCTCCGGCTCCACGTTCCCGCACGTAGATCGTCTGCGCAGCTCAGGGCGGACCATTCGTCCATAGCGTCGGGGGACGAGAGTTCAGCGATAGGCGTCGGCGAGGAGTGTCGCGAGCTCGGTGGCGAGGGCGACCGGGACCGCGTTGCCGATCTGACGCGTTATGGCCACTTTTGCGCCACACCATTGGTAGTCGAGCGGGAAGGTCTGCAGGAGTGCGCCTTCCGCTTGAGTGAGTGGGCGGTTCTCGGTGGGATGCAGGTAGCGGCCCTTCTCGGGCTTCACGAACTCCGTGCGGATCGTGACGGACGGCTTGTCCCAGCGGAGTCGGCCCATGACGTCCATCGTGCCGGTCCGGTGCTTCCGCCAGCCCGGGGTCTGGAGTTCCCACGGCAGGTTGGTTCGGTTCCCACCCTCGGGGATGGCAGCGAAACGATCGAGGGACAGCTGTTGGAAACTGCGGGTGACGTGGAGCTCGGCGGTTTTGAAAGCACCCGGGAGGTCGCCGTCGAAGTCGAATGTGCCGCTCGGAAGCTCGGTGTGGTCCGGGGCCACACGCGGGATGAGTCCGGCCAGGGCCCCCCGGACGGTGCGGAACAGGTCCGGCCTACCGGCGAATCTGCCTGCCGGCGTCGGGAGTGGCGGCAGGTCGCTCCGACGGCCCAGGACCACGGCGCGCTTTCGAACCTGTGGCACGCCGAACTCCGCTGCGTTGAGGGTGTGGGCCTGGAGCTCGTAGTTGTGGAGCGGGCCACCGTCGCTGGTGGCGATCTGCAGCAATGTCCACTGCGGCGACCGATAGAACGCCGCGACGTTCTCGATCACGAAATAGTCGGGCTGGATCTTCTCGACGGTGCGGGCGTACTGGCGCCACAGGCGGTTGCGGTAGTCGTCGGGATCGCGCTTACCCAGGTTCGAGAAGCCTTGACAGGGCGGCCCGCCCACGACGATGTCCGCCGGCGGGATGTCCTCGGTCCGCCAATCCTCGATCTTCCCGTGGAAGAGGTGGTCGCGGCCGTAGTTCGCAGCGTAGGTGGCGGCTGCTGCTCGATCCATCTCGACCGCCGCCACGACTTCGAACGTCGCCGGCGCGTCGGGCCTCCGGTTGGTGTCGAGGAATCCCCTGCTCAGCCCTCCGCACCCGGCGAAGAGATCGACAAGGCGGAGGACGGGCACAACGACAATGTAGCCGGCCACACCGACAAGCTGGGGCAAGTGGTCGTGCGTGTCGATGTCCTCCGTATGGTACCGAGGCGAACCGGCAGCAACGGTGCGTAGGAGGACGCGTGTCGGCCGATCGTCCCGTCCCGTCGAGTGCCGGGGTTTCCGCGCGGATGAGCCGCGCCCGCCGACGTGATACCGGGCCGGAGATGCTCATCCGCAAGGAGGCGCATCGACGGGGGCTCCGCTACCGGGTCGACAAAGCCATCCCGGGGATGCCCCGTCGGCGGGCGGACATGACCTTCACCGGCGCGAAGGTGGCAGTGTTCGTCGACGGCTGCTTCTGGCACTCCTGCCCCGAGCACACCAGTATCCCGCGGGCGAACCGGGAGTGGTGGGTCGCCAAGCTGGAGGTGAACCAGCGTCGCGATCGGGCCACCGACGCCCATCTGGAGGGGCTGGGCTGGACAGTGCTGCGCTTCTGGGAGCACGAGGACTCCCACACCGCGGTGGATGTCGTGGAGAAGGCGGTCCGCGGTCACTGAGCCCGCTGGTCCGCCTCGCGTATCGCGGCGACGGAGCCGGCCGCCTCGCGGCGGATCTCCTCGCAGAGATCGGCGTAGCCGAGGGCGTCGAACTCGATGACCGGGGCGGTCCGCAGAAGGCGTTTGAGCACGTCGCGAAGCACGCGACGATCGCTGAAGCCGCCTTTGTCGAGGCTCGGCCAGACGTCCGAGAGGGCCCGGATCAGGGCGCGGCTGCCGCCGAGCCCGGCTCGTCGGGCGAAGATCTGGTCGAAGTCGGACTCGTTGAAGGCGCCGATGAGGCGGTACGGGTCGGTCTCGTTCGGGACCGCGGTGAGATGAGCACGCCACCACAGCCGCCCCCAGACGTGGCGAGTGATGTCCGTGGCGAGGAAGCGGTCGCCGGTGGGCTCGCGGTAGCGCCAGAACGACACGTCGGGCAGCACGACGAGGGCGAGGAACGCCCAGATCGGCCGGACGGACGCCTCGGCTGCGACGAGGCCCATCCGCTCGTGGAGCAGGCGGGCGATGTCGAGGTCGAATTCGTTGTGCGCACGGCGTCGTCCGCCACCGGGGAAGCCGGCCTCCTCGGCGGCCTTCAGGACCCGTTCGCGGAGGTCCTCGAGGTGCTCGCGGGGGACGCGGTGGCCGCCGGTCGCGGCGAAGACCGCGGACGGATGGGCGAAGGCGTGCTTCGTGCTCAGCTCGTCGACCGTGAGCCGCTGGTAGCGCTCGTAGAGGTCGGTGGCGGCGGAGTCGAGCAGCCGCGGGTAAAGAATGCTCATGTAGCCGCCAGCAGGCCGGTGGCGTTCTGGAGCCGGGTCGTGAACAGGATGGGTTCGTGCTTCCGCTCACGCCGGAGGGCGTCGAGGTCCCGGTCGGGGAAGGTCGCGCGCAGCACGGAGGTGAGCAGCGCGCCGACGGTGCCGACGGTGTAGTCGTTCTCGAGGTCGAACTCGTCGTCGACGACGGCGCGTTCCACCAGGGACCGGATGACCTCGCTCTGCACGGTGGAAAGCACCAGCCGGTCCGCGTCCGTCGGGTCGGCGGCGTTCTCCAGCGCGGAGGTGACGACGGGGCGGCGCTTGTTCGCGAGCAGCAGGATCGACCCCAGGGCCTGGGAGTCGAGGTCCTCGCTGAGTTCGAGGTGCCACGCCGCGCCGGAGGGGTAGCGCACCTGTTCGAAGTCGACGATCGCCAGCGGGAACAGGACGGCGTCGCCCTGGAGCATCACCGAGTGCACCTCCCGCCAGAGGACGCTGCCGGGTCGGCTGGGTGCGGTCGCGGGCGATCCGGAGCCGGCCACCCGCAGGATCAAGCTGGTCTCCAGGTCGAGCCTGCCGCCGAGCTCGTCGCCGGGCAGCTCGAAGTCGATCTCCAGCTCGGCGCCGTCGACCGCCGGCACGGGACCTTGCCAGGCCTGGCCACGTAGTGACGAGTTCGCTGCGGCCCACACGACGGTGAGGGTGACGGCGGAGTCGGGAACGAGTCCGCAGGCCTCGCGGGCGCGGAGCCCGTCGACGCGCATGGGCCGTTTCAGGTGCAGGACCGTCCCGTAGTCCCAGTCGGGCAGGTCGAGCGGGAGCTCGTCGAGCGAGTCCCCGTTGACGCGCAGCCACGGACCGATCGTCACGACGTCGCCGGGCGGCCGTCGGTAGGGGTAGGCGCGGCTCACGAGGTGGCCACCTCCTCGGCGCGAGTGCCGGTGACGGCGATGTCGGTGATGGTGTCCGACACCGGCAGGACGACGAGTTCGACCTCGGAAGGGCTGTCGACCACACAGGTCTCGGTCTCGGTCCTGCGGAGCCCCGTGGCGCTCGTCCAGAAGAGGACTTCGGGGCGTGCCGCGCCGACCGGGGCGTCGTCTTCCCGTCCGCGCTCGCCGAGCCCGACGGACAGCCGGGCCCGGAGGAGAACGGGGCCGGGGCCGGTCACCGAGAACCGTTGGGTGAGAACGATCCGGTCCTCGCGTTCGTCGACGGTCGGTTCGGTCAGCTCGGTGACGCGCACCTTGTCACGGGGGGTCGGGGACGGTCGCCCGCTGCCGCTGCCGCTGCCTCCGCCGCTCTCAGCCCCGCGTCCGCCGCCGCCCCCGGGAAAGGTGGCGTCGGGACGGGCGAAGGCTGCGGCGACGATGCCGCCGAGGAAGTTGCTCGCGGCGCCGAGTGCGACTCCGCTCTCGGGGCGTACCGCGGCGGCGACCGACGTGCGGTAGCTCGCGAGCTGCTCCTTGATCCGTCGGAAGGTGACTCGGACGAACGTCTTGTCGTGCCCGGTCAGCTGCTCGTGTACCCAGTGGTCGTGGGTCGGCGGCTCGCTGGCGGCGAATATTTCGTCGAGGTCGTCGGCCGCACGGAAGACACCGGCGTAGGCGCGGTTCACCGACCCGGTCTCCGTCTGCTCGAGGTAGCGGACGACGAGCTCGGGGGAGCGCATCAGGCATATGTGGTGCGGGTCGCCCGGGACTCCTGCGCACTCGGCGGCGAGGCTTGCCGAGCCGGGGGCCATGGGCACCACGAAGTCGTCCTTCACGGCGAAGGAACCGAGCTTCCGCTTGGGGCTCTTGCACTCCAGCACCTCGCCCGCGCCGTCGCGCTGTGCGCGATAGGCCTCGACGAACAGCTCGAGCGGGTAGGTGTCGGCCGGGTCCGGCACCGGGAACGTGACGCCGGACGCGCGGACCTCGGGAACGAGCCGATTGTCGCCCCGCTCCGGGAGCATGATCGGCCAGAGCTGCCAGGCGATGGTGGTGGCGAGGTGCTGGGCGGCCTCCTCGACGGTCTCGAAGTCGTCGAGATCCGGGTCGAGGACGGTCAGCGTGGTGCCGGACTCGTCGTCGGCGAAGGGCTGTAGTCCGAGGCTACGCGCCACCGTGTCGGCCTCCGGCCCGCGGAGCGGTTCGACGTGGTCCGGTTCCTGCCGGACATCACCCCACCAGTGTCGACCGGTGAACGGGCGAGCCTCGTCGGAAGCGGTCTCGCGGCCGTGGAACGACTCCCGGAGGGCGATGCCGATCAGCCGCGACTCGAGCCCCGCGCCCGGTTCGAGAGTGCGCGTGTAGACGAGGACGGTGCCGACCTTGGACAGTCGGTAGAGCACGGCCTTGCCGTAGCCGTAGGTGCCGCCGCCCTGGTGGGTGTCGCGCTTCTCTCCGACGTTGAGTACGAACGACACCCAGTCGCGACGGTCGTCGGCGAGCTCGTCCGCCCGGGTCGGACCGCCGAGGCCCTTGGTTCCGCGGTCCACCACGGACAGCAGCCGCAGGTTCGGGGTCCTGACCAACTTGCCGATCCCGAGGTCTGGCTCCCGGTTCGCGGGCGGGCTGAGCAGCCGCTCCCAGTTCGGCCGGTGCGTGGGGGCGACCGTGGTCAGTTCGAGCCGGAAGGACGTGGGTCGATCGCCGAGACGGGCGTCCCACGAGTTCTGTGCCGTCTCCCGCACGAACACCGTCAGTGGGTCGACGGGTGGGCGGCCGAGTTGGTTGCGGATGCCCTCCGAGGCGATCGCACCCGTCGGCGGGAAGGGCTGGGACCACCAGCGAGGTGTGATCACGTCTGCTCCAGGAAGGTCTCGACGGGATCGGCGTCGGTGCGCGCCGCGGCCGCGGGCGCGCTGTCGAGGTCCACGTCGTAGTCGACGTGGTCGAGTCCGGCCAGCGTCGCGTCCCCGGTGAGCCCGGCGGGGACCATGCGCGGGAAACCCGGCCCGACTTCGTAGGTGCGCTGCTCGACGACCTCGAAGACCCGCCGCGAATAGACCTCGCGCTCCATCTGGACGTAGCCGGCCTGGAGCAGGGTGCCGAGGAAGGCGGCCTCGTCGTCGATGATGTCCAGGATCTCGTCGACGAGCTCGGGAACGGATCGCCCGCGATCCGTGCGCAAGCGGAACCAGATCAACAGGAGCCGGCCGTCACCGCCGTCGAGCTGGCCGAGTCCGTGGATCCGGGCGGTTCGTGACTCGGTCGAGGTGGTGCTCTTGACCTCCAAGGCGGTCGAGCCGCGGTGGAAATCCTGCTTGCTCCTCAGCGGTCCTGTCCAGAAGGCCACTGCCCCGGGGTCGCGGTCGATCATCGCCCGCAGCACGGCGAGCTCGCCGAACAGACCTGCGAGCTCGCCGGGCCCCAGCGTGTGTCGGGAGCCGGACAGCAGGGCCCGCCAGTCGGCCAGCGTCCGACGCAGCGCGGCGACGGCTTTGGTCGGAGTGGCGACGATTCGTTCGACGATCTCGGCGCAGAGCGCGGTGAACAGGTCCCGCAGCCGGTCGTCCGCCAGAGCCAGCGAGGCGTAGACGCGGTAGCTGGACTCGTCCTCCAGCACCTGCCGGCGGAGCGTGACCGCCCGACCGTCGACGTCCTCCTGAAGGGTGTGCTTCCCGTCGATCGGAACGAGCAGGTGCCGCGTACCGCTGTCACGGACACCGATCAGCACGGGGCCGTGCGGGGTGTCGATGCCGGAGTCCGCCGTACGGAAGAGGCTGACCGCGGGTTTCGCCGCGGCCGTCGACCAGAGCTCCTCCAGCCGGCTGCCGTCGGGGTTCACTCGTCGTCCTGGTCGAGGATCGAGAGGTCCTCCTCCTCGACGACGATTTGGGAGAGGTCCGCGCTCATGTACTCGACGTCGGAGTCCTTGTCCTTCGGTTCCGGGAACACCAGGGCAACGCCCATCACGACGTCGTCGGTGGGGGCGTCGAGCGCAACACGCCGCTTGGCCTTCGGGGTGGACCGCGGCTCGATGGGATAGAGCAGGAGAAGCCCTTCGGTGGGGCGCTTGGCCTTCCGTAGGTCCAGGAGCTCGTTGCGGCTCAGGCCGCTGGCGGTCGCCACATCGAGATCGAGGGCCTCGTCCCGGCGGCTGGAGAGGGTCTTGATGTCCGCGACGCCGTCGAACTCGCCGTCCCCTTCGTGGGGCATGCGCGAGCGACGGACCATGCGCACCTCGACCTCGTCGCCGAGCTTGCAGGTCTTGGTGTCGGCGGCGGCCTGCGAGTTGCCGATCACCCCGACGCTCCACCGTCCGAGTGCACCCGCGCGGACCCGTCGCCGGATGTACTCGGAGATCCGCGCGGTGTCGGCGTCGGACGAACGCTCGTGGAAGGAGTAGGAGCTCAGGAACTCCAGCACGTTCTCGTGGGGAACTTCGGTGAAGAGGGCGGTCTCCCCCCGCGACTTCGTGGGGATCCCGTGCTTCGCCGCCCGGGTGACCAGCTCACGGGCCGCCTCCGCGTTGCGCTCCAGCGAGGGCGCGCCGTCCTCCGAGACGTCGAAGAAATGGGACTCCACGAGCAAGCCGCCGTAGGCCGCGGTTGCCGGGACGGCGCTCGTCATCTTCGCCTTGGCGGTGATGCTCAGCTTCGGGTGCGTGCGCAGCCGCACGGCGAAGTTGAGCGGTGTCACGCCCGGGTTCATGTAGCGGTTGATGTCCTGGCGCATCTCGGCCTCGACGGTCGCCAGGTGACTGAACCAGTCCTTGAGCTCGTCGGTCATCCAGATACGGGGTAGATCCGCGTAGTGGTTGCGGTAGCCGAACCAGCGGCCCATCTGCAGCAATGTGTCGTAGGCGGAGACGGCGCGGACGAAGAGGCTGGACACGAGACCCTCGAGCGTGAGGCCGCGGGAGAGGGTGTTGCCGCCGACGGCGATCGCGGTCACCGGACCGGACTCGTAGTCGAGCCGGTCGGTGCTCCGGTAGTTGTCGATCACGACCTTCGTGGAGTGCACGACCTCGGGCAGCTTCCCCAGTAGTTTCTCGAACGACACCGGCGTCTCGCCCAGCTCCTCGGCCGGCACGTGAGTCGTCTCCCGGGCCCAGGTGTCCTGCAGCCGATCGAGCAGATCGGGGTCCCTGGTGTCCAGCCCGCGCAGCATCCGCGCACGTAGGTCCAGCAGCGGGTCCTTGAACCGCTCGTGGACGGTCGTGTCGGTCGTGGTGTGGATGAGCATCGTCGAGTGCGGATTGCCCCCGCCCCGGACCTTGCGGGCGGCAGTGGCCAGCCAGAACCACTCGACAGCACGACGCAGTGAGTGGGTCATGCCCGGGTGGAAGTCGGCGGCCTCCTTCTTCGTCCGCGGCTTGAGGTCGTCGACCTCGTCGTCGGGGACCGTACGGATCATGTCGAAGCCCCCCTCGAGGTCCTCCGGGTCCTCACCCGGGAGGAGCTCGCGGCCGAAGAGGACCTCGGTGCCGTGGTAGCCGGTGGGCTGCGGCAGGTTGACGACGAAGTCGCGCGGGTAGAAGTCCTTCTCGTCGCCCGGGTTGATCAGCAGGTTCGCGAAGGGTGTGGCGGTGTAGCCGATGTAGCCGACCTTCGGGAACTTGCTCATCACCTCGTGGAGCAGCGGATTGATCTTCGCGGTCGCGACGGTCGACTGGTCGGCCTCGTCGTCGATGATCAGGGTCGGGATCTTCGTCAGGTACTCGTCCGCGGAATCGAGCCAGTCCCGGAGCTTGCGCAGCACGGCGGCGTTCTTCTTGACGACCAACAGCATCGTCTGACCCCTGGATGCGAAGTAGGCCTTCGCGTTCCCGCCGGGTGGTGTGAAGTCCTTCTGTGGGGTGGTGATCTCGTACCACTGGGCCTGGTTCGGCACGATGAGGTCGCCGCCGAGGCGGAGCTGGGTCTGCCGGCGGAGGGTGTTGTGGATGCCCGACAGCACGATGAAGAGCTTGTAGCCGCGGTCGGCGGCCTTGGCCATGACGGCGGTGAAGTTCGTGGTCTTGCCGGACTGCACGAAGCCGACGACGAGCCCGAGGGTGCGGAACTCGTTCTGCTTCGGATGGTCGAGCAGCGAGAGGATCTTCGTCGACGCCTCGTCCACCGAGGCGATGTTGGCGTCGCCGAAGTTCTTCTGCTGCATCGACCTCACGATGGCCGGCCAGTTCCGGTCGGTGTCCTTCGGGCCCGTGTACCAGGTGTCGCGCCCGTCCCGCCAGACCGACGGGGGTTGCTCGAGGTTGCGGATCCGGATGGTCTCCGCCTCGTGCTTCTCGCGGACCGCTGCGACCACGACGGGGTCCATGCCCATGGCCTCGAGGTCGTCCGCGGCCTCCTTGGGTGAGCTGACGTCCGCGTACTTCAGGAAGACCTTGTAGGCCTTCGCCACCTGTCCGTTCGAAACCTCAGCAGCCACCCGAGAACCCTCCGTGCCCGTTCGATCATCTGGAAGGCTAATCAGCGGAAGAGAGCGGTGCGTTACGGAGGCACTCGTTCGAGTGACCTCGGAACGGATGGGATCACCTCCCTGAGTACGCCGGAGGTGATCCTCGGCTACCGCGTCGCCGATGGAGTCCAGCTGCTGGGCGTCGGGGGCGAATCGGCCCGTAGTTCGCCCGGTTCGGGCGGCACCATCGGGTGCGTGATCCGACCCTGATGGCCGAGCCAGGACTCGGAGTGGGCGCCGAGTTCGGCGATGCCGGGGCGGCCGAAAGACTCCGGCGTCGCACGTTCCTTCGTGGCCTCCTCCGCGGCGGCCTTCGCGCCGTTCTCGCAGAGCTCGGCTACCGCGCGGTGCGCCAGGGCCGGAGCCGGCGACGACACAGCGGACGTACACATCGGCCTGACGCCCATCACCCCCGCAGTGCCCGGTGCGCCGTTTCGATCTACGAGGTCCCGGGGCCGACGCGAGACCCTCCGATCGCCCGGCACAGCCCGAGCGCGGCCGTGCGCACGGCGGGTAGCACCCGCGCCGTGTTCAGCCGGTTGCTCCAACCGGTGATCGAGATCGCGGCCACCGCCACCCCGTCCGGGCCCAGGACCGGTGCCGCGGCGCAGGTGACGCCGGGCGCTGACTCCTCGTGCTCCTCGGCGTAGCCGCGCGTGCGGATGTCGGCCAGCTGGGCGCGCAGCAGGCCGGGACTGGAGACGGAGCGGGGCGCGCTGCGGGTCAGGCCACGGTCGAGGACGGCGGTGAGGAGCTCCGCGGGCCCGAAGGCGAGCAGGACCTTGCCGACGCCGGTGCAGTGCGCCGGCATCCGTCCGCCGAGGCGTGACGGGATCCGCGGACCGCCCAGGGTGGTGAGTTTGTGCAGGTAGACGACGTCGGCACCGTCCGCGACGGCGAGATGGACCGTCTCGTGGGTGGCCTCGTGCAGGTCGGCGAGGAACGGCGTCGCGGTCTCCAGCAGGTCCCGCTGGCGCGGGACGACCTGGCCGAGCTCGAACAGCCGCAACCCCAGCCGGTATCCGCCGGGCGTCCGCTCCACCAGCGACCGGTCCGCGAGCTCGCCGAGCAGGCGGTGCGCCGTCGGCTTGGCGACACCGCTGCGCCGGGACAGCTCGGCCAGTGAGACCTCGGGCTCGCCCGGTCGGAACTGGTCGAGCAACGACAACGCCCGCCCGAGCATCGACCTCGGCGTGGAATCGTTTCGTACAGTGGAACGCACGATGCCATCGTCGCGCGCCGGATGGGTCATCGTCGAGCCATGACACTCACGACCGATGCCGCCCGCGTCGCGGCGCAGCGGCTCCAGGAGGCCTCCCGGACGCGGACACCGTGCGAGCCGGTGCGCGGGCTGCTGCCCGACGCCGCGGTGGCCACGGGCTACGCCGTCCAGTCCGTGCTCACCCGGGACGCGATCGACGCCGGGCGCGTCGTCACCGGGCGCAAGATCGGGCTGACGTCGCCCGCGGTACAGGCCCAGCTCGGCGTCGACCAGCCGGACTTCGGCGTCCTGTTCGAGGACATGGCCTGCCCCCAGGACACCCCGATCGACATCGAGCGCCTGCTCCAGCCGCGGATCGAGGCCGAGATCGCCTTCGTGCTCGGCGCCGATCTCGACCGCTCGGACGTCGACGTCGACATCGCACGGGCCGCCGTCGCCGCCGTCATCCCCTCGCTGGAGATCGTCGACAGCCGCATCGCCGGCTGGGACATCACCTTCGTCGACACGGTCGCGGACAACGCCTCCAGCGGCCTCTACGTGCTCGGCGACGAACGCCACGAGCTCGGCGACACCGATCTGCGCGAGGTCGAGATGACGCTCACCGGATCCGACGGCGAGGTGCTCAGCTCCGGCACCGGAGCCGCCTGCCTCGGTGACCCGGTGGCCGCACTGGTGTGGCTGGCCCGCACCGCCCACGAGTTCGGCGACCCGCTGCGCGCCGGTCAGGTCGTCCTCTCCGGCGCGCTGGGCCCGATGGTCCCGGTGACGCCGGGCGGCCGGTACACCGCCACGCTCTCCGGCCTCGGCGAGGTCCGCGCGAGCTTCACCACGGGAGGCCCGGCATGAGCGGGCGCACGAAGGTCGCGATCATCGGCTCGGGCAACATCGGCTCGGACCTGATGATGAAGGTCATCCGGCTCTCGGAGACGCTCGAGATGGGCGCGATGGTCGGTATCGACCCGGGGTCCGACGGCCTGGCCCGGGCTCAGCGCCTGAGCATCCCGACCACCGCCGAGGGCGTCGACGGGCTGATCGCGCTGCCGAACTTCGACGAGATCGGCGTGGTCTTCGACGCCACGTCGGCCCGCGCGCACGTCGCGAACGCGGCGAAGCTCGAGCCGCACGGCAAGGTCCTGGTCGACCTGACGCCGGCCGCGATCGGCCCGTTCGTCGTCCCCGCGGTGAACCTCGACCAGCACGCCGGGGCACGCAACGTCAACATGGTGACCTGCGGCGGGCAGGCCACGATCCCCATGGTCGCGGCCGTCGCCCGGGTCGCGCCGGTGCGCTACGCGGAGATCGTCGCCTCGATCGCGTCGAAGTCCGCCGGTCCGGGCACCCGGGCCAACATCGACGAGTTCACCGAGACCACGTCGAAGGCGATCGAGGTCGTCGGTGGCGCGACCCGCGGCAAGGCGATCATCGTGCTCAATCCGGCCGAGCCGCCGATGATCATGCGCGACACCGTGCTGTGCCTGGCCGACGACGGCGACCCCGAGGCGATCAGGGCGAGCGTGACCGCGATGGCCGAGCAGGTCGCCCGCTACGTGCCCGGATACCGGCTCAAGCAGCAGGTCCAGGTCACCCCGATCGCCGACGACGAGCCGCTCGACACCCTGATCGGCGCCGGTGCCCCGCGACCGCGATGGAAGGTGTCGGTGTTCCTCGAGGTCGAGGGTGCCGCCCACTACCTGCCCGCTTACGCCGGGAACCTCGACATCATGACCTCGGCAGCACTGCGCACCGCCGAGCTCCTCGCCGCACACACCGGCGCCACCCAGCCCGCGGAGGCCCTCCGATGACCGGTCCCGACACCGCGCTCTACATCCAGGACGTGACCCTGCGGGACGGCATGCACGCCATCCGGCACCGCCTGGACCCCGCCGACCTGCGGCGGATCGCCGCAGCCCTGGACGCGGCCGGGGTGGACGCGATCGAGGTCTCGCACGGTGACGGGCTGGCCGGCGCGAGCCTGACCTACGGGCCCGGCAGCAACACCGACTGGGAGTGGATCTCCGCCGCGGCCGAGGTCGTCCAGGACGCGGTGCTCACCACGCTGTTGCTGCCCGGCATCGGCACCCTGGAGGACCTGCAGAAGGCCTACGACCTCGGCGTGCGCTCGGTGCGGGTGGCGACCCACTCCACCGAGGCCGACATCGCCATCCAGCACATCGGCCGGGCACGCGAGCTCGGCATGGACGTCTCCGGCTTCCTGATGATGTCGCACATGGCCCCGGCCGCGACCCTGGCCGGGCAGGCGAAGATCATGCAGGACGCCGGCGCGCACTGCGTCTACGTCACCGACTCCGGCGGCCGGCTCACCATGGGCGACGTCCGCGACCGGATGCGCGCCTACCGGGACGTCCTCGACCCGGGCACCCAGATCGGGATCCACGCCCACGAGAACCTCTCGCTGTCGGTGGCCAACTCCGTGGTCGCGGTCGAGGAGGGGGTCACCCGGGTCGACGCCTCCCTCGCCGGCCAGGGCGCCGGGGCCGGGAACTGCCCCATCGAGGCGTTCGTCGCGGTGGCGGACCTGCAGGGCTGGAAGCACGGCTGCGACCTGTTCGCCCTGCAGGACGCCGCGGAGGACCTCGTGCGCCCGCTGCAGGACCGGCCGGTCCGGGTGGACCGCGAGACCCTCACCCTGGGCTTCGCCGGGGTGTACTCGAGCTTCCTGCGCCACGCCGAGCACGCCGCCGCCGAGCACGGCCTGGACACCCGCGAGATCCTGGTCGAGGTCGGACGCCGCCGGCTCGTCGGCGGCCAGGAGGACATGATCGTCGACATCGCGCTCGACATGAAGGCCGCCGCCGGCTGACCCCTCGGCGCGGCGGCTCCTACCCGGTGGGAGCCGCCGCGTCGAACCGGCCCGCGAGCAACTCCCCGTAGCCGACCGGCCGGTCCGGCAGCTCCAGCGCCCGCAACACGTGCCACAGCAGCGCCTGGTTGCTGGCGACGACCGGCACACCGAGCGACTGCTCGATCCGGTCCAGCTCCGGTGCGATCCGGATCCCGGCGCAGCTGAGCAGCACCCCGTCGATCGTCGCCGGATCCAGCCCGGCGGCCAGGTCCCGCCAGTGCGCGGGTTCGACGAGGGCCTGCTCGACCGGGGTCGCGCACGGCGGGCCCCGGTGCGTGGCGACCTCGACGCCGTGGTCGCGCAGGTAGGTGACCTCCGCGGCGACGACCTCGGCGGGGTACGGGGTCAGCAGCGCGGGGCGGGTGATCCCGGCGGCGACGAGCGCGGCGAGGACCGCCTCGATGGTGGTGACGGCGGCGATACCGGTCGCCTGCTCCACCCGTTCGCGCACGCGCGCGGGGCCGGCGAGCATCGTCGCCGCGGTGCAGTTGACGGCGACGAGCCCGACCCCGGCGTCGGCCAGCAGCTCGGCGTGCCCCTCGAGGTCCTCGACCAGGCGCAGGTCGTCGGCGATGCCGGTGCGGCGGAACGGGAGTCGCGTGGTGATGAACTGGAGCCCGTCCGGGGCCATCTGCTGCAGCTCGTAGTCGCACAGGCCGCCGGAGGGATAGAGGTGTCCGACCCGCGCGAGGTGGCCGAAGCCGAGGCTCACCGTGCTCCCGCGGGGGCCCGGTCACCGAGGTGGGCCGCGACGAGCTCGGCGAACTCGGCCGGGTGGTCGACCATCGGCGAGTGGCCCGCGCCGGGCATCTCGACCGAACGGGCGTCGGGGATGCCGGACGCGAGCACGGCCGAGTGCTCCGCACCGCGCGCTTGGTCCTCGGTACCCCGCACGACCAGCGTGGGCGCCGTGATGTCGGCCAGCCGCGGCACGAGATCCAGCTCGCGGGCCGCGCCGAGGACGGCGGCCAGGTAGGCCGGGTCGGTCCGCAGCACGGCCTGGACGTAGGTCTCCCAGGTCGCGGCGTCGGGGCGGCCGGTGAACAGCAGGCCGACGGTGTCCTCCACCGCGGCGCGGGACGCGGTGTCGCCGTTCTGCACGGCCGCGATCCAGCGGTCGACGGCCGCGGCGAAGCCGGGCAGCGCGCCCCGGGTGTTCGCCCCGGTGCCGACCAGGACGAGCCGGCGCACGCGGTCGGGAACCGACGAGGCGAGCACCTGCGAGACGATCCCGCCGACCGAGTTGCCCACGACGTCGACCCGCTCGAGCCCCTCGGCGTCCAGCATCGCCCGGACGGCGCCGGCCAGGCCGGTCGGTCCGGCGACCGCGGTCCAGTCGCCGCCGGCGGGGGAGTAGAGGTCGACGGCGTAGCAGGGCCGGTCGGCGAGGTGCTCCATGGTGGAGGTCCAGAACTGCCGGCACCCGAACCACGGGTGGAGCAGCACCACCGGCGTGCCCGGCGCCGAGGGCCGGGACACGTGGTAGGACAGCGACGTCCCCGGGAGTGCGAGCGTGCGGTCGTCGATCTCCACGACGGTGCCTTTCGGGTCAGGCCGCGCAGGGCGCGGTGTGCAGGAAGCCGGCAACGGCCGCGGCGAACTGCTCCGGCCGGTGGTCGACCGCGGGGACTCCGGTGCCGGGCAGGGTCACCTGCTGCGCCCCGGGCACCGCGGCCACGATCCTGGGCACGTCCGGCAGCGAGAAGGTGTCCAGCTCCCCGCACAGCACGAGGGTCGGCGCGCGGACCAGCCCGAGCCGTTCCTCCATGCGGTAGCGGTTCACCGCGAGGTGCCCCTCCTCCACCCGGTCCAGGACGACCAGGGCGTCGCGGACCAGGCGGTCCAGCAGGTCCGGCCGGTCGGCCGGGTAGAAGCCCGCGCGGTTGCTCCACAGCCGGGCCAGGTGCGAGCCGTCGGCGGCCGGTTCCACGTGGTCGATGGGCGCCCGGCGGGCGACGCGGTCGCGCCGTTCGGCGTCGACGTAGGGCATGCCCGAGAGGGCCAGCGCGCGGACCCGCTCCGGCGCGGCGGCCGCCGCCTCGACGGCGACCACCGCACCGGTGTGGTGCCCGACCAGGGCGACCCGGTCGAGGCCGAGGTCGTCGCACAGGTCGAGCACGCCGGCGGCGAACATCTCGACGCTCCACGGTTCCGCCGGTCTCGCCGACGCCCCGAAGCCCAGGGTGTCCATCGCGATCGCTCGGAAACCGGCGCCCAGCAGCGGCAGGACGTCGCGGTACTCGTCCCAGGACCGCGGGGTCTGGTGCAACAGGAGCACCGGGTCGCCCGCTCCGTGCTCGACGTAGTGGACCTGGCCGTAGCGGGTGTCGGCGAAACCGTGACGCATGTCCACCGTGCTCAGGCCGCCGCGACGGTCTGCGGGTCCTCGGACGGCTTCTTGTCGTCCTCGGGCAGCTTCAGGAAGATCCCGGCGATCAGCGAGACCAGGGCCGTGGCCGACATGTAGAACGCGATGGCGGTCCAGCCGCCCGTCGCACTCAGCAGGTAGGCCGAGATCGACGGCGCGAAGGCGTTGGCGCCGATGAGGCCCACGGTGAACCCGATCGCCATGCCGCTGAAGCGCACCGCGGGCGGGAACACCTGGGAGAAGTAGGCGGGGACCACGGCGTAGTTCGCCGAGTAGCCGATGAACAGCAGCATGAACCCGAGCAGCATCAGGCCGTAGTGGCGGGTGTCGAGCAGTGCGAACCACGCGAACGGCAGCACCATGAGCGACGCCGAGCTGGCCAGGAACACCGGACGGACGCCGACCTTGTCGGACAGCTGCCCGAACAGCGGGATGCAGATGATGATCACCACTGTCGCCGGGAGGAGCACCGCGAGCATGTCCTGGTTGTCCAGGCCGAGGCCGGTCGGGCCGTAGGTCAGCGAGTAGACCGAGCCCATGGTGAACGACACGCCCGCGGCGAAGATGCCGAAGGCGACCAGCACGATGGTGCGGCCGGAGGTACGCAGCGCGTCCAGGACCGGCAGCTTGTGCACGGCGCCGCGCTCCTTGACGTCGGCGAAGTCCGGGCTCTCGTCGACCGAGCGGCGGATGAAGTAGCCGACCACCACGAGGACGGCGCTGAGCAGGAACGGGATGCGCCATGCCCAGTCGAGCATCTGCTCCCTCGGCAGCGCGAAGATCGGCAGGAACACCAGGTTGGCCAGCAGGAGCCCGGCGGTCGCGCCGGTGTTGACCAGGGACCCGAAGAACCCGCGACGGTTGCCCTCGCTGTGTTCCACGGTCATCAGCACGGCACCGCTGTACTCGCCGCCGACGCTGACGCCCTGCAGGATCCGGCAGAGGATCAGCAGGACCGGCGCCACGATGCCGATCTGTTCGTAGGTGGGCAGCACGCCGATCGCGAAGGTCGCGACCCCCATCATGATCATCGTGACCATCAGGCAGGTCTTGCGCCCGATGCGGTCCCCGAAGTGGCCGAAGATCACCGCGCCGACCGGCCGCGCGATGAAGCCGACGGCGAAGCTGGCCAGCGACAGCAGCGTTCCGACCAGGGGATCCGAGGACGGGAAGAACAGCGGGGCGAAGATCAGCGACGCGGCGACCCCGTAGGCGGCGTTGTCGTAGTACTCGATGGTCGTCCCGATCCAGCTGGCGAAGACGGCCTTGGTTCTCTGGTTCGTGGACGTGCTGGTGGCGGTCATGGGCGTCCTTCGTTGGTGCCGTGCCGTGGTGGTGCCAGACGGGGCGCGAGCAGGGCTGACCGTGGGACGACGGCCGGCGGGCGCGAGGTTCGGGCCCGTGCCGGGGGTCGCCCGTGCGGGAGAGCGGACGGCGATCGCCGCCTTCTGTGCGCCGCCGAGGGTCTGGCGGGTGGCCGTACTTTGTACGGTTCGCTGCACGGGTGTCAAGAGCCTTCGCTGAGCGGGAAGGCCCGGTGGGGGTTCAGGCGTCGGTCGGGGTGTGTCCCAGCGTGCGTAGCGTGCTCGCGATGTAGGCCTCGAGACCGGCTTCGAACTGATCGTCGGCGGGAAGCGTGGCCACGTCGTCGGCGAGGCGCACGACCTGCGGGAACTGCTCGATCGGGAGCGCGGCGTAGAAGTGGCTGCGCCTGCGGCGCTCCTCGTCGCCCGCCGGGCTGGCGTCCCGCCCCCACTGGCGCGGGGTCTGGTAGCTGACGAACCCGATGGCGTAGGTGATGAGGAAGCCGTAGCTCTGCACGGCGAGCGGTCCCGGGATTCCCGCGTCGACCAGTCGCTGCAGCACGGTCTCCATTGCCCCGCGCAGTGCCGTGGGGCTGTCGGTGACCCGGGTGGAGAACAGCCGCACGACCGTCGGGTGCTCGCGCATCATCGCCAGGAACGCGTGCCCGACCGTGCGCAGTGCCTCGGCGGGGCCCGCGTCCGGCTCGGCGGGCAGGCACATCCGGCCGAGCACGTGGTCGGCCATCCCGTCGAAGATCTCTTCCTTGCTGCGGAAGTAGCTGTAGAGCGTCATCGTGCCGACGCCCAGCTCGGTCGCGAGCCGGCGCACGGTGAGCCGGTCCAGGTCGGCCTCGGCGTCGGAGATGCGCAGCGCGGTCTCCACGATCCGTTCGGGCGTGAGCGAGGTGTCCCGCCGCCCCGACCGCTCCTGCTGGCGCGCCATCGACCCTCCGCTCGCTCCGCGACTCCACGCGGGTGCTCGTGGAGTGACTCACCGTATCGGACAGCGTCCGGTACGCCGTTCCCCGTGGTCGGAGGGGGCTTCCGCTTCCGATTCGTATGTCGTACCGTACTAAGTACGAACGAGGAGGTGACCATGACCGACCACGAGGACGGGGTTCTCGAGCTCGAGGTGATCGGGCTGCGTCGGGAGTCGGACTGCGTGCTGTCCGTCGAGCTCGCCGATCCCGAGGGGCGAGCGCTGCCCGCGTGGGAGCCCGGCGCCCACATCGACCTGGAGCTGCCGGAGCACGTCCGGCAGTACTCCCTGATCGGTGATCCCGCCGACCGGTACCGCTACCGGATCGCCGTGCTCCGCGAGCCCGCCTCGACCGGCGGCTCGGAGTACGTGCACGAGGTCCTGCGCCCGGGTCAGCCGGTCGAGGTCGGCGGGCCGCGCAACCACTTCTCGCTCGTCGAGGCCGACCGGTACGTGCTGATCGCGGGCGGGATCGGCGTCACCCCGCTGCTGCCGATGATCGAGAGCCTGTGCGCGCGGGGCCGGGACTGGCGGCTGGTCTACGGCGGCCGGACCCGCCGGTCGATGGCGTTCCTGTCGGAGCTGGCCGGCTACGGCGACCGGGTCCAGGTCCGGCCGTTCGACGAGTTCGGGCATCTCGACCTGGACGAGCTGCTCGGGGCGCCCGAGGAGCGGGTCGCCGTCTACTGCTGTGGCCCGGAAGGCCTCATCGACGCGGTCGAGCAGCGGTGCGCGGCATGGCCCGCCGGAACGCTGCACGTGGAGCGGTTCGCGGCACCGGTCCGCGACGACGAGGACGACCTGCGCGCCTTCGAGCTGGTGCTGGGCCGGTCCGGCCGCCGGTTCCCGGTGCCCGCCGACTCCTCGCCGCTGGATGTCCTGGAGGCGGCCGGCATCTCGCTGCCCAACGCCTGCCGCGACGGCATCTGCGGCAGCTGCGAGACCCGGGTGCTGTCCGGGCTCCCCCTGCACCGGGACTCGCTGACCGAGCCGGGCCGGACCGACGTGCTGTTGCCGTGCGTCTCCCGGGCCCAGGGCACCGAGCTCGTCCTCGACCTGTGAACCACGCCACGATGCGGCGGTCGAACCGCCGTACGGTACAACGTACGAGACACCGTTCTTCCTGGAGGAAGCATGAGCGCACCCGTTCGTGACGCCCCCGACAGTGCTCCGCGCAGGCCCCGCCGCCCGCGCGGTGCCGCGGCGGCTCCCGCGAAGTCCCACGAGCCCGGACCGCCCGTGCAGGAGGGCGCCGACTGGAAGAACTGGCCCCGGTACGACTCGGCCGAGCTGGGATTCCGCGGCTACTGGTACCCGACGATCTGGGCGCACCAGGTGGGCGACAAGCCGGAGCCGATCACGCTGTGCGGGGAGCGGATCGTGCTGGTCCGCGACGGTGACGTCGTGCGTGGCCTGCACGACCGCTGCCCGCACCGCGGGGTGCCGCTGTCGCTGGGCCGCAGGCAGTTCGAGGGGACGCTCAGCTGCGTCTACCACGGCTGGACGTTCGATCTCGAGACCGGAACGCTCAAGGCCGTCCTCACCGACGGGCCCGACAGCCCGATCTGCGGCAAGGTCGGCGTCGCGACCTACCCGGTCGAGGAGCGCCTCGGCATGCTGTGGGTCTACATCGGCGAGGTCGCACCGGGCGAGGAGCCGCCGCCGGTCGAGCGGGACATCCCGGCCGAGCTGGTCGACAACGAGCTCGTGCTCGGCGGGCGGAACGAGGTCCGTACCGGCAACTGGCGCTTCGGCGCCGAGAACGGTTTCGACGAGGGCCACGCCAAGTACCTGCACAACACCGCGCTCTGGCGGCTGTTCAAGGTCATGCCGGCCTGGAACGAGACCCGCATCGTGGAGAAGGACGGCTGGCTGGTCCGGGTGCAGGACGAGGTGCACTGGGACGCCGAGTTCCCCGGTCTGGGCACCTGGACCAACAAGCGGTGGTGGAAGCGGATCCCGCTGCCCGACCGCCCGGGGAAGAACGGCGACGCCAACCCGGTGATCGAGTCCCTGGACATCCCCGGGTTCGTCTCGATCCGGATGCCGGGTCTGCTGCGCGTGGCCTACCCGAAGTTCATCCACTACGAGTGGTACGTCCCGGTCGACGCTGACCACGTGCGGTACGTGCAGATGATGGTCCGCTTCGAGAAGGGCTTCACCGCGCGGGCGTTCAAGCTGAAGTACCTGGCTGCCTTCCGCTGGTTGTTCCACGGCCAGTTCACCCGCCAGGACGCCTGGATGGTCAACGTCACCGACGCGCCGCCGGAGCGGCTCTACCGCCCCGACCTGTCGATCACCGCGTGGCGCCGGCACGTCGAGCAGGTCGCGCCGGTGGTCCAGCCGACGGAACCCCGTGTCGGGCACTGAGGCGGAGCTCGCGGAGCCGACCATCGGTACTGAGGTAGGTATCGCCCACGACTGGGCCGGCTCGGCGGCCGGCCCGGTCACCGTCGTCCTGCACGGCGGCGGACCGGGCTGCCACGCCGCCTCCGACTTCGCCGCGGTCGTGGCGCGCCGGCCCGGACGCCGCTGGCTCCGGGTGGACCTGCCCGGCTACGGCGGGTCGCCGGTCACCGCGGACCCGGGCCTGCCCCGGATCGCCGCGGCGGCGCACGCGCTCGCCGGGCTGCTCGAGGAGCTCGGGCCGGGTCCTGTCGACATGCTGGCCCAGTCGCTGGGCGGCACGGTGGCGCTGCGGCTGGCCGCGGAGCGCCCCGAGCTCGTCGGCCGGATCGTGCTCGTCGGCAGCCAGCCCACACCGGCGCCCGGCGGGCGGACGGATCTGCGCACCGATCCCGCGCTGGGTGCGCGGGCCCGTGCGGAGTACTACGGCGGAGACGGCCCCGACCCGGCCAAGATGCGCGCGCTGCTGTCCGGACTGGAGTGGTTCGACCCGAGCCTGCTCCCGAAGGCGACGGTGCAGGCCCGGTACCGCGCCAGCACCACGGCGACCGCACTCGCGGCCGCCACCACCCCGGCGCCGGCCGAGGACCTCGCCCCGGTCCTCGGTGCCGTCGCCGCCCCCGCCCTGGTCGTGTGGGGCCGCCACGACCCGTTCGCCGGCCCCGACTACGCGGCCGCGCTCGCCGACACCCTGCCGCGCGGCGACCTCGCGGTCGTCGGCCGGACCGCCCACCACCCTCAGGCAGAGCGCCCGGAGATCGTCGCGGCGCTCGCCGACGCGTTCCTCGCCGACGCGTCCCTCGCCGAAGCGTTCCGCACAGACAGGAGCTGACAGTCATGTCCTCTCGCCCGACCCTCCCGGTCGCGCTCGCTGCCGTCGTCGCCGTCGTGGCGACCCTCGCCGTGCAGCGCACGAACCTGCTCGTCCGGCTCGGGCGCGGGACGACCGTCCGGACGGTCCGTCCGGGGGCACGATGAACGCGCCGGACCCACAGCTGCGGGACCGGATCGAGGCCGCCTGGAAGCTCGTCGAGCCGGACCGGCTGACCGAGCTCGTCGTCGGGATGGTCGACATCCCGAGCCCGACGGGGGAGGAGGCCGAGCTCGCCGGCTGGGCCACCGCGACCATGGCCGGCGCCGGGCTGGAGGCCCACTACCAGCCGATCGACGACCGTCAGGCCAACGCGGTCGGCCGGTTGCGCGGCGCCGGCACCGGCGAGGACCTGCTGCTCTACGCCCCGATCGACACCCTGACCGTGGGCGACGAGACCGAGGACGTGCCCTGGGTCGGGCCCGAGCTGCGGGCCGACATGCGCCCGCGCGCCGAGGTGCACGGGCAGCACGTGCTCGGCCTGGGCGCCAGCAACCCCAAGGGCCACGCCGCGGCCGTGATCGCCGCGGCCGAGGTCATCGCCCGCGCGGGGATCCCGCTGCGCGGTGACCTGCTGGTCGGTCTCGGAGCGGGTGGGATGCCCACCAACGGCCGGCTCACCCGTGGGCTCACCCGCCGCAACGCGGGCCAGGGCGCCGGCTGCTCGTTCCTGCTGGAACAGGGCTTCTGGGCCGACCACGCGCTGATCGCCAAGCCCGGCTGGGCGGTCGCGTGGGAGGAGGTCGGCCTGTGCTGGTTCGAGGTGCGGGTGCGCGGCACCTACACCTACGTCGGCAGCAGGCACCGTATGCCGTACCGCAACGCGAACGCCCACGCGGCGACGGTGATCGACGCGCTGGAACGCTGGTTCCCCGAGTACGCCGCCCGGCACACCGACGGCCTCGTCGCGCCGCAGGGCATCGTCGCCGCCGTCGAGGGCGGCTGGCCGCGGATGGCGGCCGTGGCACCGGCGGTCTGCCGGCTCACGATCGACCTGCGGACGAGCCCGCGCTCGACGCCGGCCGACGTGCGCCGCGAGTTCGGCGCCGCCGTCGACGCGATCCGGGTCGCGCACCCGGAGCTCGACCTCGACTGGGACATGGTGCTCGCCATCCCCGGCACGCACACCCCGCAGGACGCGCCCGTCGTCGCCGCGGCCACGGCCGCGTGGGAGGAGTTCGAGGGCCGCCCGCACGAGCCGATCGTGGCCAACAGCGGCGCCACCGACGCCAACATCCTGCGCTCGCGCGGGCTGCCGACCGCACGGATCGGGATGGACCGCATCGGCCCGGACGCGCCGCTGCCGCTGGACTTCCCCGCGGGGATGAACGTCGTCGACATCCGGGAGGCCGTCCGGCTGACCCGCGCCATCGTGCACACCGCGGTCACGCTGTGCACCCGGGAGAGGGGAACCTCGTGAGCGAGCTCGTACTCGGTGTGGGTGCCTCGCACAGCACCCTGATGAACACCCACTGGGCCGAGGTGGACCACCTGCCCGGGGCGCACCGGTTCCGCGACGGGCTGGGCGAGGCGCGCGACGCGCTGGCCGCCGCCCGTCCCGACGCGGTGGTGGTGATCGGGTCCAACCACTTCCGCGGCATGTTCCTCGACCTGATGCCTGCCTTCACCGTCGGCGTCGGCGAGGTGCTCGGCGCGGGTGAGGCGGAGACGCCCTCCGGGCCGCTGCCGGTCGACGCCGCACTGGCCCGCGGGCTCGTCGACGGCCTCGTCGAGGACGGGTTCGACCCGGCGTTCTCGCTGCGCCTGACCGTGGACCACGGCATCACGCACTCGCTGCAGCACCTGCTGCCCGCCCTCGACGTGCCGATCGTGCCGGTCGTGGTCAACATGTTCGCGCCGCCGCTGCCGTCGCTGCGGCGCTGTGCGGACCTCGGGCGCGCGATCGGTGCCGCCGTCCGTGGTGACGGCGAGGCCAAGCGGGTCGCCGTCATCGCCTCCGGCGGGCTGTCGCACCGGCTGCCCTGGCCCAAGTGGTTCGCCGCGCTGTCCGACGACGACCGGTTCCTCGTCGAGGCCTGGCTCAACGGGCGTACCTCCTGGAGCGAGTACGAGGTGCGCCGCCGGCAGATCATCCGGGCCGCCGAGCCCGATATCAACGAGGACTTCGACCGCTGGTTCCTGCAGCTGCTGGAGACCGGCGACGTGTCGGCGCTGCTCGACCGGACCGACGAGCAGATCGAGAAGGAGGCCGGCAACGGCGCCCACGAGCTGCGCGCCTGGGTCGCGATGACCACCGCGCTCACCACCACCGCCGGGCCGCCGAGCGGCCGCACCCTCGCCTACGCCGCCGTCCCCGACTGGCTGACCGGAATGGGCGTCAGCCTGCTCACCCCGACCTCCGAGGAGACATCCGCATGACCATCTGGACCGACCTGGCCGGCACCGCGTTCGAGGTGTCCTACGCGCCCGTGAACGGCGCCCGTACCCGCGTGCTGCGCGCCGGATCCGGCGAGCCCGTCGTGATGCTGCACGGCACCAGCGGCCACCTCGAGGCGTTCGTGCGCAACGTGCCCGCGTTCGCCGAGCACTTCGAGGTGCACGCGCTGGACATGCTGGGCCACGGCTACACCGACAACCCCGGCGGCGATCTCCGCATCCCCCGGTACGTGCAGCACGTGCTCGACTACCTCGACAGCCGCGGCATCGAGAAGGCGCACTTCGTCGGCGAGTCCCTCGGCGGCTGGGTGGCCGGACGGCTGGCGGCCGACCGGCCCGAGCGGGTCGGGCGTCTGGTGCTCGTGGCCCCCGGCGGCACCGTCGCCAACCCCGAGGTGATGGACCGCATCCGCACCAGCACGAAGGCCGCGGTGACCAGCGACGACCGCGCCCTCACCCGGCAGCGTCTCGAGCTGCTCATGCACGACACGGCCAACGTCTCCGACGAGCTGGTCGACGTCCGGCACGCGATCTACCACCGGCCGGAGTTCGTCGCCGGCATTGACGAGCTGCTGTGCCTGCAGAAGATGGAGAACCGCGTCGAGGACCTGCTCACGCCCGAGCAGATGGGGCGCATCACCGCGCCCACCCAGATCGTCTGGGGCGCGCAGAACCCGTTCGGCGACGTGCCGGAGGCGCACCGGATGCAGGAGTCGATCCCCGGCTCGGCGCTGGAGATCTTCCCGGGCTGCGGGCACTGGCCGCAGCACGAGCACGCGGACCGGTTCAACGACCTGGCGCTGAAGTTCCTGGCATGAGGGTCGGGCTGCGGATCCCGCCGTGCGCGCCGGTGGACCGGATCGCGGACCTCGCGGCCGACGCCGAGCGCGCCGGCTTCGACGAGGTGTGGTTCCCGGACTCGCAGCTGCTGTGGCGTGACGTGTTCGCGGTGGCCGCCGCGGCGGCCACCGCCACGTCGCGGATCACCCTCGGCACGGCGGTGACCAACGTCGTGACCCGGCATCCCGCCGTCGTCGCCTCGGCCGCGCGCACCGTCGCCGAGCTCGCCCCGGACCGCTTCCTGCTCGGGGTCGGGGTGGGTGACAGCGCCGTCGGCCCGGTCGGGCTGCGGCCCTCGACGGGGGCCGAGCTGCGCGCCCGGCTCGCCGTCGTGCGCGACCTGCTGGCCGGGCGCACGGTCGACTTCGACGGCGTCACGTCACGGCTGCGCGATCCCGTTCCGGTGCCGATCCACCTCGCCGCGAGCGGCCCGCGCAACCTGCGCCTGGCCGGCGAGCTCGCCGACGGCGCGATCCTGCTCTCCGGGGTGTCGCCCGCCCCGCTCGCCGCCGCCGTCGGGAAGGTGCGCGCGGGCGCGGCAGGCCGGACCGGGGTGCGGGTGACCGTGTCCGCGTTCTGCCGGGTCACCGACGACGTGCCGGGCACCGCCCGCGAGCTCAAGCCGATCTGCGCCCGGATCGCGCAGAACGGCGGGGCGGAGTTCCTGGCCCTGGCCGGGGTGCACGTCGACGTGCCGGCGCACCTGCCCGGCGTCTACCCGGACCTGGTGCACGCCGAGGACTGGGACGCGGCGGTCCGGGCGTGCGACCCGTACGTGAGCGACGAGGCGGTGACGGCCTTCGCGCGGGAGTTCTGCCTCTACGGCACGGCCGCGGAGCTCGTCGAGCGGCTCGCCGGGGTGCGCGACGCCGGGGCCGACGCGGTGTTCCTCCAGCACGTCGGGTCCTACGACCTGCCGCACACCCTGCTGGCCGACGTCGCGGGCCAGGTGTTCCCGATGCTGCGGGCCGGGGCACGATGACCGTCCTCGCGCAGCTCGCCGCGCGTTCCCGCTCGGTCGCCACCGCCGCGGGAGCGGCGACCCTCGACAGCGCCGGGCGGCACGTGCTCGACACCACGGCCTGCGTCGTCTCCGGTGCAGGCCACCCGCTGACCGGGCGCTGGCTGCCGTTGCTGACCCCGGGCCCGCCGGACGGTGCCGCGGCGGCGGGCGTGCCGGGCCGGTGGGACCTCGCGACAGCGGTGGAGATCGAGTCGACGCTCGCGCACCTCGACGAGTTCGACCCGCTGCACGGCCCGGCCGGGGTCGCGCCGGGCGCCGTCGTGGTCCCCGCGGCGCTGCACGTCGGCGCGGTCCGGAACGCCTCCGGCGAGCAGGTCGCCCGTGCCGTCGTCGCCGGGTACGAGGCCGTCGTCGAGGCGGCGCTGCGCTTCGGCGGGCCCGGTCTCTACGCGGCGGGGTGGTGGCCGACGGCCCTGTTCGGTGCGCTCGGCTCCGCGGCCGCCACCGCGTACCTGCTCGACCTGGACGAGCCCACGACGACGACCGCGCTCGCCCTGGCCGCCGCGCCCCTGGGCGGGATGCTGAGCGCCGACGACCTCGGCGACGCCCACTACCTGCTCTGCGGTCGCGCCGCTGCGCACGGCGTCCGGTCGGCCCACGCCGCCCGGGCCGGGCTCACCGGCAGCGCGTCCCTGCTCGACGGCCCCGCCACCGCGGCGCTCGGCCGCGCGCCGACGGCCCCCACCCCGGCGGGGACACCCCACCTCGACGGCACCGCGCTGAAGCGGTGGCCGTGCGCGCGGCCGCTGCACGCCGCCCTGGCCGCGCTCGACGAGCTCGCCGCCGACGGTGCTCCCCTCACCGGGGGCGCGGTCGTCGAGATCGGACTGCCGGCGCCGGCCCTGCGGTTCGTCACCGACCGGCGGCGGCCGTCCGGTCCGGTCGAGGCGGCGGCGAGTGCGGCCGTGGCCGTGGCCGGGGTGCTCGCCGGACGCGCGACCGATCCCGGCTGGTACCGCGAGGTCGCCGGAGAACTCGCCTTAGAACGCCGTCCGCTGCCGGACGTCTCCGTGCGGCTGCATGCCGATGCGGAGCTGGACGCGCTCTTCCCCGCCCGGTGGGGCGCCGACGTCGTGCTGCGGGCCGGCGGCACGACCCGTCGTCGTCGGGTCCTGGTCGCTCCCGGCGACCCCGCGCGCCCGCTCGGCGACGACGCGCTGCTCGCCAAGGCGACCGCGCTGCTCGCGGTGCCCGGTCCGGCCACAGTGGCCCGCCGCCTGCGGCAGCTCGCCGCCGAGCCGGATGTCGTGACGCTGCGCGCCGCACTCGCGCCCGCAACCGCATAGGGCCCACGGCACTCGACGACGCGCCGTTCAGCCGCGCAGGATCCGCGGGATCGCCGGGCGCAGGTCGGCGGGGGAGTCGAACAACTCCAGGGCGCCGGCCTCGCGCAGCTCGTCGTCGCCGTACCCACCGGTGCGCACGGCGTAGGCCGGGTGCCCGGCCGCGGCGGCGGCGCGGACGTCCCACACCGAGTCGCCGACCACGAACGCCGCCGATCCCGCGGCCCGGCGCAGCGCGACCCGGATCAGCTCGGGATCGGGCTTGGTCCGCTTGACGTCGTCGCGGGTCAGGCAGTGTTCGGCCAGCTCACGGCCGCCGAACAGGTCCAGGTAGGCGTCGACGTGTTCGGGCGCACCCGAGCTGGCCAGCACGACCTTCAGGCCGAAACCCTCGGTGAGGTCGGTGAGGAACTCCCGCACCCCGGGCAGCGGCCGGATCTCGGGCAGCAGCGCGTCGAACTCCTCCTTCCACGCCGCGCGGGCCGCGTCGCCGTGGTCGGCCTCGAACGCGTCCCCGGCGACGGCCGGGACCAGCTGGTCCCCGCCCATGCCCACGGCACGGTGCAGCCGGTGGATCGGGATCGTGCGGTCGAACCGGTGCAACGCGCGGGACCAGGCGACGGCGTGGTGGTAGTTGGTGTCGACGAGCGTTCCGTCGACGTCGATCACCGCGGTGTCCGGTGTGGTCACCGGGACGGGGTACCCGCAACGGGCCGGATCAATCCTGGTCGGCGCTGCGTTCGTCCTCGCGGTCCAGCCGGGCGCGGCGTTCCCGCTCGCGGCGGCTGTAGGCGGCCTGGCGGACCGCGCTCTCGTCGGCGAACCCGGAGCCGAGCGCCCCGGCGACCGTGCCCATCGACGTCGACAGCCAGGCGATCATCACGTAGTCGTCGAACCCGGCCTCGCGCATCAGCTGGGAGCCGAGGTAGTGGGGCGGGATCACCAGTGCGGCGGCGACCAGCGTGAGCGCGAACAGCAACGCGAACATGATCAGGACACCGCACGCGACGGTGAGCACCGTCGACAGGTTCGACAGCACCATCTCCTCGCGCAGCGAGCGGCTGCGGCGCGACTCCCACAGGCCGTTGTTCCCGATCAGCCAGGCGGTCATGGCGACCAGGGCGAGCAGCATGACCGTCACCTGCCTCCCGGTGCCCAGCGCGGTCGCGAGCTGCCAGATGTTGGAGTAGAAGATGCCGAACGCGGCGCCGGCCGCGGCCGCGGCGAGTGCGGGCGACAGGCTCGGCACCAGCCGCCACGGCCGGTTCGCCCGCACGATCCCGCCCAGCAGCCGCAGCCGCCCGCGCACGCCGGTGAGCGCGAGCCGGACGTCGACCTCGTCCTCGACCCCGGCGGTGCCGGAGTCGTCGTCGGAGTCGTCGTCGGTCCCGTTCGCCGGTTCGAGGCGGGTCAGCGAACCCGCCCGCCCGGCGTCCGCGCTCTCGCCCACCGACGAGCGGTCCTCGGCGGGGAACAGGTGCCGGGTGACCAGGCGGACGATCGTGTCCCGGCACCGCCGGTACTGGTCTATCCCCCCGAGGGCGGGCAGCGACACCAGGCCCACCCGGGCGGCCGACCCGCCGTCGGCCACGATCGGGAGGGAGCCCGCCCGCCGGGGCAGGTCGGTGATCAGGACGACGGCGTCGGTGCCGTCCCGCTCGCGGGCCCGGCGGCCGATCTCGAGCATCGGCAGCGCACCCTGCTGGTCGAGCGCGATGTGCTCGTCGGAGAGCTGCACCTCCCAGCGCCCGTCACCGTTGCGTTCCAGCGCCTCCGGCAGGTCCCGTACGAGCCGCAGAGCCAGCTCACGGGAGAGTCCGGGATCGGCGACCAGGCCGAGGACGGTGGCGCGGGACGAATCGGTCACGGCGCGCGACGCTAGGGTCGCGGGCCGGGGACCGCATCCCGGGGCACGCATCCGGTGCGCAGGCCCTCTGTGCAGATGCCCAGTACCGGTCCCGCGGGCCGTGGCGTCATGCCGATGACCGGCTGCGCCGGGACGTGTTGCCATGGGCAGATGGGCACCGGCGACTTCCTGGACGACTTCGCGACCCTGTCCACCTTCGGTGCGACCGAGCGGGGCGGTGTGCACCGCGAGGCCGCGTCGGACGCGGACGAGGCACAGCGCGCCTGGTTCGAGCGGTGGCTGACCGACCGCGGGTTCACCGTCCGCTACGACGGGATCGGGAACCAGTTCGGGCTGCTGGAGACCGCCCCGGGCGCGCCGTACGTGCTGGTCGGGTCGCATCTCGACAGTCAGCCGTACGGCGGCCGGTACGACGGTGCCTACGGTGTACTCGCCGCCGCGCACGCCGTGCACCGCCTCGCCGGCGCGGGTGGGCTCGTGCACAACCTCGCCGTCGTCAACTGGTTCAACGAGGAGGGGTCCCGCTTCACACCGAGCATGTTCGGCAGCGCGGTGTTCACCGGCCTGCTCGACCTCGACGCGGCCCTCGACACCCGTGACCCGGCGGGCGTGCGGGTCGGCGACCGGCTGGCGGCGATGGGGCACACCGGCACCGGCGCCCCGGTGCTCGCCGACCTCGCCGGCTACGCCGAGATACACATCGAGCAGGGCAGGCTCCTGGAGGAGACTCCCGCGACGATCGGGCTGGTCGCCGACACCTGGGCGGCCCGCAAGTACGACCTGCGGGTACTCGGGGACCAGTCGCACACCGGATCGACCCCGATGGCCGACCGGCAGGACGCGTTGCTCGGCGCCGCGCACCTCGTCGTCGCGGCCCGGGGGCTCTCCGACGAGCTGTCCACACCGGACGTGCCGCTGCACACGTCGGCGTCCCGGATGGCCGTCGAGCCGAACAGCCCGGTGACCGTCGCCCGCGAGGTCACGCTGAACCTCGACCTGCGCAGCCCGGACGAGGACCTGCTCGCCCGCGCCGACGCGGCGCTGCACGAGCGGATCCCGGTGATCGAACGGGCCGCCCGGGTCTCCGTCGAGGTCGCCGGGTCGCAGCGCTGGGGCGTCCGTCCGTTCCCGGCCGCGGGCGTCGAGCTGGCCCGGCGGTCCGCCGAGGAGCTGGGACTGACCCACCGGGAGATCTCCACGGTCGCCGGCCACGACTCGGTCAACCTCAACGGGCACGTCCCGACCGTGATGCTGTTCGTCCCCAGCGTGGCCGGGATCAGTCACAACGAGGGCGAGCTGACCCACGACGACGACGCCCTGGCCGGCGTCGACCTGCTGGCCGCCGTCGTCCGGCGGCTCGCGGCCGGGGAGATCACCGGGCCCCCACCAGGCGCAGCGCGAACTCGACCTGCTGACGGGTGACCTGGTTCTCGTCCGGCCCGGAGTCCTCCCGGAACCACACCGCGACGCCCATGCCCAGGTCGAGGATCGCGAACGACGCCAGCTGCGGGTCCGCCACCCGGAACGCGCCGGTCTCGACGCCCTCGGTGACCAGCGTGCGAAACCGCTGCTCGTAGCCGGCCCGCAGGCTCAGGACCTCCGAGCGCCGCGGCTCGACGAGGCTGCGCAGCTCCCGGGTCCCGACGAACGCCTCGCGGCGGTGCCGGGCGTGGAACCGGACGTGCGCGTCGACGGCCCGGCGCAGCCGCTCGGTCGGATCGTCCACACCGGACACCGCGGCGTCGTGCTCGCGCAGCAGCGCCCGCATCGTCCGTTCGATCACCGACGCCAGCAGGTCCTGCTTGGAGCTGACGTGCTTGTAGAGGCTGGGCCCGCGCATGCCGACGGCCGCGCCGATGTCGGCCATCGTCGTCGCCTCGTAGCCGCGCCGGGCGAACTGCTCCAGCGCGGCCGCCCGGATCTCCGCCTCCCGCACGGCGAGCAGTCTATAGCCGGCGATGTGATCCCGGCGGCTCGCACTTGCACAGAGCTGCGTCGATGGTGGCTAATGAGTATTAGCCAACTGCGAGGAGGAGACATGGCCGTCGACCTGACACCCGCCCCCGAGGTGGCCGAGCTCGTGGAACGCACGGCCCGGTTCGTCCGCGAGACGGTCATCCCGGTCGAGGAGGCGAACGACGGGGTGGTGCCGTCCGAGGACGTGCGCCGCGAGCTGCAGGAGGGTGCCCGCGCGGCCGGGGTGTTCGCCCCGCACGCGGCGCCCGAGTTCGGCGGGCACGGCCTCGACATGTGCGGCCGGGCCCCGGTGTTCGAGGAGGCCGGGTACTCGCTGCTCGGGCCGCTGGCGCTGAACATCGCCGCCCCGGACGAGGGCAACATCCACATGCTCGAGCAGATCGCGAGCGAGGACCAGAAGATCCGCTACCTGGCGCCGCTCGCGGCCGGTGACATCCGGTCCTGCTTCGCGATGACCGAGCCCGCACCGGGTGCCGGCTCGGACCCGGACGCGCTGACCACCACGGCGACCCGGGTGGACGGCGGCTGGCGGATCGACGGCCGCAAGTGGTTCATCACCGGTGCCGACGGCGCGGCGTTCTCCATCGTCATGGCCCGCACCGCGGGCGAGCCCGGTGACCGCGGCGGCGCCACCATGTTCCTGGTCGACGCCACCAACCCGGGCATGACGGTCGGCCGGCACATCCCGACGCTGGACGAGTCGCTCTACGGCGGCCACCTCGAGGTCGAGTTCGCCGACTGCCGGGTCGGCGACGACGCGGTGCTCGGCGAGGTCGACCAGGGCTACCGCTACGCCCAGGTCCGACTCGGCCCGGCCCGGATGACGCACTGCATGCGCTGGCTGGGCATCGCCCGCCGCGCGCAGGACATCGCCGTCGCCCGGGCCGCGCAGCGCCAGGTGTTCGGGTCGCGGCTGGCCGATCTCGGCATGGCGCAGGCGATGGTCGCCGACAACGAGATCGACATCCACGCCTCGCGCGGGCTGATCCTGCGGGCGTGCTGGGAACTCGACCAGGGCCGCTCCGCCGGGATGGAGGTGTCGATCGCGAAGACCTTCACCGCCGAGGCCGTCTGGCGGGTGGTGGACCGGTCGCTGCAGCTGTGCGGCTCGCTCGGGGTCTCCGGGGACGTGCTGCTGGGCCGGTTCCTGCGCGAGGTGCGCCCGTTCCGGATCTACGACGGGCCGTCGGAGACGCACCGCTGGTCGATCGCCCGCCGCGTTGTGGGGCGGGCTACCCGATGAGCCCGGACGGCCTCGATCTCGGCGCGCTCGACACGTTCCTGCGCGAGCACGTCGAGGGCTACCGCGGTGGCGTCTCCGCCGAGCTGCTCGCCGGTGGGCGCTCCAACCTGACCTACCGGGTCACCGACGGCGAGTCGGTCTGGGTCCTTCGCCGCCCGCCGCTCGGCACGTTGACCCCGAGCGCGCACGACATGGGGCGCGAGTTCCGGTTCGTCAGCGCCCTGGCCGGCTCCGGTGTCCCGGTCGCGCCGGCCGTCGCACTGGCCGACCCCTCGGTGATCGGGGTGCCGTTCGCGCTCACCGGCTTCGTCGACGGTGTGGTGCTGCGCAGCGAGGACGACCTCGCGGCGTACTCCGGCGAGCAGATCCGGGCGACCGCGTTCGCGCTGGTCGACACCCTGGCCGCGCTGCACGCCGTCGACGTCACCACCGGCGCCGTCGCCGGGCTCGGCAAGCCTGCCGGTTACCTGCGCCGCCAGGTCGACCGCTGGTACTCGCAGTGGCAGCGGGTACGCACGCGCGAGCTCGCCGACATCGAGACGCTGCACGCCCGGCTCGACGCGAGCTGTCCGGTCGAGAGCGACGCGTCGGTCGTGCACGGCGACTTCCGGATCGACAACGCCATCCTCGATCCGGCCGACCCGACCCGGATCCGGGCGCTCGTCGACTGGGAGATGGCCACCCTCGGTGACCCGCTCGCCGATCTCGCACTGCACACCGCCTACGGCGACCCGGCCTTCGCGCCCGTCCTGGCCGGGTCGGCGGCGTCCACGAGTGCCCGGCTGCCCGGCGCCGACGAGCTCGTCGAGCGTTACGTCGCGACGTCCGGGCGCGAGACCCGCGACTGGGCCTTCCACCGCGGGCTGGCCTACTTCAAGATCGCGGTGATCGCCGAGGGCATCCACGAGCGGCACGTGCGCGGCGACACCCGCGGCGACGGTTTCGCGACCGTCGGCGAGGCGACGGCCCCGCTGGCCGCGGCGGGGTTGCACGCCGCGCGCTGACCGTGCCCTGACCCTGCCCGGAGCGGTCCTCAGGCCGCGATGCGGTCCACGCGGTCCGGGACCGGGCCGATCCGGCCCGCTCCGTCGGGGACGTCCAGCGCGGCGATCGCGCGCAGCTCGTCGCCGGTCAGGGCGAAGCCGGCCAGGTCGCGGTTCGCGGCGATCCGCTCGGGGCTGTCCGACTTCGGCACCGCGACCGTGCCCTGCGCCAGGTGCCAGCGCAGCACGACCTGTGCCGGGGTGACACCGTGCCGCTCCGCGATCCCACGCAGCACCGGCTCGTCGAGGACGGCGCCGCGGCCGAGCGGGCTCCACGCCCCGGTGACGATGCCGAGCGCGGCGTGCACCTGCTGAAGCTCGCGCTGCTGGTGGTGCGGGTGCAGCTCGACCTGGTTGACGGCCGGGGCCGTGCCGCCGAGCCCGCGCAGCCGTCGCAGGTGCGACGGCCGGAAGTTCGACACCCCGACCGCGCGGGTCAGGCCGTCGGCGAGCAGCTGCTCCATCGCCTCCCAGGTCCGCAGGCAGGGCTCGAGGTCGTCGTTCGGCCAGTGCACGAGCAGCAGGTCGACGTGGTCGAGACCGAGCCGGTCCAGGCTCTCCCGTGCGGACCGGAGCGCGCCGCCGCGGCCCCGGCCGACGTTCCAGATCTTGGTCGTGACGAACAGGTCCGCACGCGGCAGGCCCGAGCCGGCGAGCGCGGCGCCGACGGCGGTCTCGTTGTCGTAGACGGCCGCGGTGTCGATGCTGCGGTACCCCTGGGCGAGGGCCTCGCTGACGGCGGCGCGGGTGTCCCGCGAGCCGGAGACCCCGAAGCCGAGGCGGGGCATGGTGACGCCGTTGTTCAGGGTGATCGGGTCGAGGTGCACCGGCCGGGTCCTTCCGTCGTCGTCCGTGCGGTCCGGCGACGGCGGCGTCGCGCTCTCTGCCAGGGGTCAGCGACGGCGGCGGGCCCGGGAATTCCGCGGCGTGGGTGCCTTCACGCCGCTGGCACCGCGGTCGTCGGGCCGGCGCGGCGTGGAGGAGCGCGCTGTCAGAACAGACCGTTCGACAGCGTGAGGCACTCGCCGGACCGGCAACGCCCCTGGTCGGAGACCAGGTAGAGCACGGCGTCGGCGACGTCCTCGGGTTCCAGCAGCCCGGGGCGCGGCCGCCCCTGCGCGAACACCTCCTCGACGTCGTCGCGGCCGGGGTTCTCCAGGTCCGGCCGGATCATCCGGTACGTCCCCGGATTGTGGATCATGGTCGTGTTAACGCCGGAGGGCAGCACGGCGTTGACGGTGATGCCGTGTTCGGCGACCTCGTGCGCGACCGACCTCACGAGCGCGACGACGCCTGCCTTGGCCGCCGCGTAGTGGGCGGAGTGGGCGGCTCCGGTCTCGGCGACGCTCGACGACGTCGCCACCAGCCGTCCCGCGCCTCGGTCGATCATGTGGGGGAGCACGGCGCGGAAGGTGGCGAACACCCCGGTGAGATTGATGTCGATCATGGTCTGCCAGCGCTGCTCGGACATCGTCGCGACCGGCCCGCTGCTCGCGATCCCGGCGTTGGCGACCACGATGTCGATCCGGCCGTACTCCTCGATCGCCCGGTCCACCGTGTCCTGCATCGCCGCGACCTGCCGGACGTCGGTCGTGAACGACAGGCAGCGCCGATCGAGCGCCTCGACCTCCCGGATCGTGTGCTCGAGGTCGGCCGGTGTGGCAGCCGGGTAGTCCACTCCCTCGACCGGCGCGGCGATGTCACACAGGACGATGTCCGCTCCCTCGCGGGCCAGCGTCACGGCGTGCGCCCGCCCCTGCCCCCGCGCGCCTCCGGTGATCAACGCCGTCTTCCCTGCGAGTGCCGCCATGACAGGGCTGACCGCGCGCGGCGACGGGACTCATCGCCCGCGCCGTCGTCCCCGCGCCGTCGTCGCGGCGCGGCCGTCACCGCTCGTCCGCGGTCCGTTCGTCGATCCGGGCCTGGATACCGGAGTCGGAGCAGAACCCGCGCCCGGTGCGCTTGAGGCAGAGCAGCCCGACGAGACGGCCGGCGTCGTCGGCGACGGCGACCCGCCGCCGGCCGGCGAGGGCCATCGCGTCCCAGGTCGCGTGCAGGTCGGCGGCCGGGGCGACGACCCGGTCACCGAGCCGTCCGGCGGGGGCGGCGGGCGCCCGGTCGGCCCGGTCGTCCAGATCGGCCCGCTCGACCACCGCGAGGAGCACGCCGCCGCCGTCGACCACCAGCAGGGCGTGCACCTTGGGGTTGCCGAAGAACTCCAGGGCGTCGCCGACGGTCGTCGCCGGACCGCAGGTCTTCGGGAAGGTGTGCATCGCGTCCGCGACGGAGGTGCCCACGACGGAGGTCATCGAACTCCTTCCTGCCCAGGGGCAGACTGCCACGCTCCTCCAGCATCCGACAGGGACCACCGGCGGGCAACGCGACGTCGGCCTCCTTTGCCCGGACGGCGGGCGAGCGCGGTGTTCAGGCCGGCCGGAACACCGCGAGCGCGTTCGCGAGCATCGCGTAGTAGCCGGTGAGCCAGACCAGCGCGGCGAGGGTGTCCCGGCCGAGCGTGTCCAGCGCCGTCGCGTAGTGCTCGTCGTCGAGATCGTGGCTGTTCAGCAGGGCCCGCACGACCTGCAGGCCGGTCTGCTCGATCTCGTCGAGCCCGTCCGGCACGCGTCCGTCGAGCAATGCCTGCAGGTGGCCGGCGGACAGCCCGGTCTCCCGGCCCAGACCCTCGTGCGCGGCCCACTCGAAGGCGCTGCCGTGGTGCACCGCGACCGCGAGGACGGCGATCTCCCGCAGCCGGGGCGGGAGGTCGTCGTCGAACCGCAGGGCCGCCCCGACCTGCTGGACGGCGTCGCCGATCCGCGGCGAGAACAGCATCACGCCGAACGGGCCGAGGAGCCGGTCGCCCTCGTCGACCAGCGGGACCCGGGCCTGGGTCTTCCGCGGACCGGTGGCGATACGGGCGTGCAGGGCGGCGCGCTCGTCGTCGAGACCTGCGGGATCGAGCGGGGCGGTCCGCGGGGGTCCGGACGGCTGCGGCCGGCCACGCAGGGCGTCACCGGTCCGCAGGTCGTCGGCGTTCTGCCGGTCGTCGGCGGTCGCGTCGTCGGTCGTCACACCGGCGGAGCCTACGATCGGCGTCGTGCCCACGAGCCCCGATCCCGTGCCGGAGGGGTTCCTGTCGTTCGCCGAGGTCGCGATCGACCGGGTCGGGAAGCGGCTGCCGGGCACCGACCGGTCGGCGATGGCGATGGTGCTGCTGCTGCACCGGGTCTCGTCCGCGGTCGTCTACGACCTGGAGTCCACCGTGCACCGCCCGGCCGGCTGGAGCTGGTCGGCGTTCCGGCTGCTCTTCACGCTGTGGATCTGCGGGCCGCAGGAGGCGGGCCGGTGCGCGGAGCTGGCCGGGATGAGCCGGGCCGCGGTGTCCAGCCTGGCCAAGACCCTCGAGGCGGCCGGGCTGATGGAACGCACCGACGCCCCGCGGGACCGGCGCACCGTGGTGCTCGGGTTGACCGCGGCGGGTGAGGCCCGGCTGGAGGAGACGTTCGGCGCGCACAACCGCCGCGAGGCGGACTGGGCGGGCCTGCTCAGCGCCGAGGAGGTCGCCACGCTCACCGGGCTGCTGGCCAAGCTGGCCGCGGCCGCCCAGGAGCAGGACTGGGTCCGCCGCCGCTGACCCTGGCGTTCATCGGAGCGGCGTCGTACCGTTCCGGACGGTAAAAGGTTTGATCGTCTCCGCACAGCGTCGTCCGGGAGTTCCCATGGCCAAGCCGTTCGCCTCGTCCGCCGACACCGCGACGAAGGAACAGACCCTGGAGGTGCTCGCCGACGGCGTCTACGCGCTCACTGCGGAGGGCGACCCGAACATCGGCGCGATCGAGGGCGAGGACTTCCTGGTCTGCTTCGAGGCGCTCGCCACCCCGGTCGCGGCGGCGAGGTGGTTGGAGCGGCTGCGCGAGTACACCGACAAGCCGGTCCGCTACCTGGTGCTCTCGCACTACCACGCCGTCCGGGTGCTGGGTGCGAGCGCGTTCGATGCCCAGACGATCGTCGCGCACGAGTCCACCGCGGCGCTGATCGCCGAGCGCGGCGACCAGGACTGGGCCTCGGAGTTCGCCCGGATGCCGCGCCTCGCCGAGTCGGCCGACTCCGTGCCGGGCCTGACCTGGCCGACCCTGACGTTCGCCGACCGGCTCACCATCGACCTCGGCGGCGACCGGGGCGAGCTCGTCCTGGCCCACCACGGCCGCGGGCACACCGAGGGCGATCTCACCGCGTGGCTGCCCCGGCACCGGATCCTCTTCGCCGGTGACCTGGTCGAGGCCCAGGCCGCGCTCTACACCGGCGACGCGTTCCACCGCGAGTGGGCGGGCGCCACACTGGACTCGGTGCGGGAGCTGCGCGCCGAGCAGCTGGTCGGCGGGCGCGGCGCGGTCAGCCGCGGCCGGGCCGAGGTCGACGCGGCGATCACCCAGACCCGGCACTTCCTGCAGGTGATGCTGGCCGAGGTGGGGGCCGTGCAGCAGCGCGGCGGGACGCTCGCCGAGGCGTTCGAGGCCACCCACGCCGCCCTGGTCGACGGCTACGGCCACTGGCCGATCTTCGAGCACTGCCTGCCGTTCGACGTCTCCCGGCTCTGGGACGAGCTCTCCGGGATCGAGCGCCCGGTGATCTGGACGGCCGAGCGCGACCGGGAGGTCTGGGCGCAGCTGCAGGGAGCCTGACCGTGTGGCGCCACGATCCCGTCGTGGTGATCGGTGCCGGCCCGGTCGGTCAGACGACAGCGCTGCTGCTGGCCCGCTGGGGCGTGCCGTCGGTGGTGCTCGACCGGCGCCCGGAACGCGACGCCGTCGGGTCGAAGGCGATCTGCCAGCACCGCGACGTCCTCGACGTCTGGGAGACGGTCGGCGCCGGACGCCGGATCGCCGACGAGGGCGTCACCTGGACGACCGCGCGGACCTACCACCGCGGGGTGGAGCTGTTCGCCCACACCATCGCCGACCCGGGCCGCTCGGCGTTCCCACCGTTCGTCAACATCTCGCAGTGCCGGACCGAGCAGCTGCTCGACGAGTGCATCGCCGCGCAGCCGCTGATCGAGGTGCGGTGGGGCTGCGAGGTCACCGCGATCTCCCAGGACGACGGCGGGGTGACGGTCCGGGCGGGCGACGAGCTGCGCGGCTCCTACGCCGTGGTCTGCGCCGGCGCCCGCAGCGACGAGCTGCGCGGACGGCTCGGGGTCTCCTTCGACGGCCACAGCTTCGACGACCGCTTCCTGATCTGCGACATCCGGGCCGAGCTGCCGGGGTGGGCGACCGAGCGGCGGTTCCACTTCGACCCGGAGTGGAACCCGGGCCGCCAGGTGCTCGTCCACCCCTGCCCGGACTCGACGTTCCGGATCGACTGGCAGGTCCCCGCCGACTACGACCTCGACGCCGAGACCGCGTCGGGCGCGCTCGACGACCGGATCCGGCGCATCGTCGGTGACGTGGGGTACGAGGTCGTGTGGTCCTCGGTCTACCGCTTCCACTCGCGGGTGGCCGACCGGATGCGGTGCGGCCGGGTGCTGCTCGCCGGCGACGCCGCGCACCTGGTGTCCCCGTTCGGGGCGCGCGGCCTGAACTCCGGTGTTGCCGACGCCGAGAACGCCGCCTGGAAGATCGCCTGGGTCGGCTACGGCCGGGCCCCCGAGGCGTTGCTGGAGAGCTACCACGACGAGCGGCACGCGGCCGCGCGCGAGAACGTCGAGGTCACGACGGCGACGATGAACTTCCTGGTCCCGCCGGACGCCGAGCGGGCCCGGCACCGCGCGGACGTCCTCGAACGGGCCGCGACCGACCCCGGCGCCCGGGCGCTCGTCGACTCGGGACGGCTGACCGAGCCGTTCTGGTACGCCGACTCACCGCTGACCACCCCGGACCCCGCTCGGCCGTTCGGCGGGCGCCCGTCGCGCGGGCAGGTGCCGCCCGCCGCGCCGGGGATCCTGGTCCCGGACACGCCGGTGCGGCTCGACGACGGCACGGCGACCCGGCTGCGCGCGCTGGCCCGGGACGGGTTCCTGCTGCTCACCACGTCCGGCCCGGACACGGGTGCGGTCGCCGCAGCCGCGTCGGCGGCACCCGGGCCGGTCCGGGTGCTGCCGATGACGGGCCACGCGTCGGTGCTGGTGGAAGTGCTCGGGGCCCGGCCCGGCGAGGTGTGGGTCGTGCGCCCCGACGCGCACGTCGCCGCCGTCCTGCACCGGCCGTCGAGGGCCGATCTCGCGGCCGCACTGGCCCGCGCCACCGCAGCAATGCTCCCGGTCGAGGTGACCCAGACCTCCTGGACAACCTGACCAGCTCCCGGTCGTGGGATCCGCTCCGATCTGGGTCGATCGGCCAGCTCCGGGTGGACCAGTTGCGCAGGCAGAGCTTCCAGGAGTGTCCTCGTTGCACATCAGCGACGAGCGAGGGGATGCGGCATGGGCCTGCCGGAGTGGGACGGCGAACTGACCTCGGTGCGACACGATCCGGAGACCGGGGCGTGGTTCGTGATCGGTGTGCACTCGACGCGGCTCGGGCCGGCGTCCGGCGGCACCCGGGCGATGGTCTACCCGGGCGTCGAGGACGCCGTCGCCGACGCCCGCCGCCTCGCCGGCGCGATGACGCTGAAGATGGCCGCGGCCGGCCTCCCGATGGGCGGCGGCAAGTCGGTCATCGCGCTGCCCGCCCCGCGTGCCGAGATCGACGACGCCACCTGGCGCCAGATCTTGGAGATCCACGCGGCGAACCTGAACCTGCTCGGCGGGAACTACACGACCGGCCCCGACATCGGCACGAACTCCGCCGACATGGACGCCCTGCGGACGCTGACCCCGCACGTCTTCGGCCGCACCACCGCGGCCGGCGGACCGGGCTCCAGCGCCCCGATGACCGCGCTCGGTGTGTTCGCCGCGATCGAGGCGGGCGTCGCCGAGGCCGGGCTCGACGGCGTGGAGGGCCTGCGCGTGCTGGTCCAGGGACTGGGGGCGGTCGGCGCGGACGTCGCCCGGCTCGCCGCCGGGGCCGGCGCGAAACTGATCGTCGCCGACGTCGACCCGGTCCGCCGGTCCGTCGTCGCGGACGCCCACGGCGCCGAGGTGATCGGCACCGGCGAGGTGCTCACCCGCGAGTGCGACGTGCTCGTCCCGTGCGCGACCGGCGGGCTGCTCACCCCGGCCGCGGCCGGCACCGTGCCCTGCACGGTGATCGCCGGAGCGGCCAACAACCTGCTCACCGACGACGCCGCCGCCGAGGTGCTGCGCCGCCGCGGGATCGTCTACGCCCCCGACTTCGTCGCGAACGCCGGCGGCGCGATCCACCTGGTCGGCCGCGAGGTCATCGGCTGGAGCGCCGAGCACGTCGCCGACCGCACCCGGGCCGTCGGCGACACCCTCACCGAGGTCTTCGCCGACGCCCGCACACACGGCATCAGCACCGTCGAGGCGGCCGAGCGGGTCGCCGCCCGCACCCTTTCCGGAGGTCCACTGCGATGAACATCCTCACCGACGCCGAGAAGCTGGCCGAGCTCGACTCCGACCAGCTCCACCGCCTGGTCGGCCTGGTCGAGCACGACGACGCCGCCGACCCGTTCCCGGTGACCGGCTGGGACGCCGTGGTGTGGGCGGTCGGCAACGCCACCCAGGCCGCGCAGCTGTTCCAGGCGGTCTACGGGATGGAGCTGGTCGCCTACTCCGGTCCGGTGACCGGCAACCGTGACCACCACGCCTACGTGCTGCGTTCCGGCGCGGTCCGGTTCGAGCTGCGCGGTGCGGTCGACCCGGCCAGCCCGATCGCCGACCACCACCGTGCGCACGGCGACGGGATCGTCGACATCGCCCTCGAGGTGCCCGACGTCGACCGCTGCGTCGCCCACGCCCGTGCCCAGGGTGCGACCGTCCTGGTGGAGCCGTCCGACGAGTCCGACGAGCACGGCACCGTGCGGACCGCGGCGATCGCGACCTACGGCGAGACCCGGCACACCCTGGTCGACCGGTCCCGCTACACCGGCCCCTACCGGCCCGGTTACGTCGTCCGCAGCTCGACACCGGTGCGGCCCGACGGTGCGCCGAAGCGGCTGTTCCAGGCCCTCGACCACGTCGTCGGCAACGTCGAGCTCGGCCGGATGGACGAGTGGGTCGACTTCTACCACCGGATCATGGGTTTCACGAACATGGCCGAGTTCGTCGGCGACGACATCGCCACCGAGTACTCGGCGCTGATGAGCAAGGTCGTGGCCTCGGGGAACCACCGGGTGAAGTTCCCGCTCAACGAGCCCAGCCAGGGCCGGCGCAAGTCGCAGATCGACGAGTACCTGGAGTTCTACCGGGGCCCCGGCGCCCAGCACCTCGCGCTGGCGACCAACGACATCCTGAGGACGGTCGACGTGCTGCGTGCCCGCGGTGTGGAGTTCCTCGACACCCCGGCCGCCTACTACGAGGACCCCGAGCTGCGTGCGCGGATCGGGGAGGTCCGGGTGCCGATCTCGGAGCTGCAGTCGCGCGGGATCCTGGTCGACCGCGACGAGGACGGCTACCTGCTGCAGATCTTCACCAAGCCGGTGGGGGACCGTCCGACGGTGTTCTTCGAGTTCATCGAGCGGCACGGGTCGCTCGGGTTCGGCAAGGGCAACTTCAAGGCCCTGTTCGAGGCGATCGAGCGTGAGCAGGAGAAGCGCGGCAACGTCTAGCTCTGATCAGTCGGTGATTCGCCGCCACGGCCGGTCGGCCTCCAGTGCGAACGCCAGCTCCAGCAGCGTCCGCTCGTCCCCGAGGGTCGTGGACAGGTGCACCCCGACCGGCAGCCCGTTGCCGGCGGCTCCGGCGGGAAGGGCGATCGCGGGGGTGCCTGCGACGTTGCACATCGGGGTGAAGGCGACGTAGTCGACCAGCCGGGTCTTCAGCTCGTCGAACGGCACGAGCGGGCTCAGCCACCCGAGCTCCGGCGGAGTGTGTGCCAGCACCGGTGAGAGCAGCACGTCGTGCCGGGTGAACAGCTCGGCGTAGGTGTGCGCGAGCCGGCGCAACCGGTGCAGGAAGACCGGGGTGCGGGCCATCGCCGTGCGGTAGTGGTCGGCGAGGCCGTGGGTGAGCGCGTCGAGCCGGCCCGGGTCGAACGTGCGGCCGTGCAGCCACCGCCCACCGGTGACGACGGAGAACGCGAGCAGGCCCCAGTAGTCGAGGAAGTCGTCGACGAAGCGGGTGTCCACGCCGGTGGTCGCCTCGGTGATCTCGTGGCCCTGCTTGCCCAGCAGCTCCGCGACGTCGATGACGCACGTGCGGGTGTCGGCGTCGACGGTCGCGCCGGTCGGGGAGTCGAGGACCAGGCCGATCCGCAGCCGTCGCCGGGCGGGCCCCTCGACCAGCCCGACCGGCGGCAGCGCGGGGTTGCGGCGGTGCCGGTCGGCGGCGGCCAGGAACGTCGCGGTGTCGCGCACCGAGCGGGAGACGACGCCGTCGGTGACCAGGTCGATCGGCATCCGGGCGCCGTTGGCGTTCTGGGCGAGCCTGCCCCGGGAGGGCTTCAGTCCGACCAGCCCGCAGGCCGCCGCCGGGATGCGGATCGACCCGCCGCCGTCGTTGGCGTGCGCGATCGGCACCATCCCGGCCGCGACCAGCGCCGCCGCCCCGCCGGACGACGCGCCGGCGGAGAACCGCGGGTCCCACGGGTTGCGGGTCGGCTCGGCCGCGGCGAACTCGGTGGAGGCGTTCAGTCCGTACTCGGGCATCCGGGTCGTCCCGACCGCGTCGAGCCCGGTGGCCAGCAGCTGGCGGGTCACCTCGGCGTGCGCCCGCGCCGGTGCCGGGGTGTAGGCGGTGGTGCCGTTGGTGATCGGCCAGCCTGCGACCTCGGTGTTGTCCTTGACCAGGGTGGGAACGCCGGCGAACGGCCCGGCGGGGTCGCCGCCGACCGGGTCGGCGATCCGGTCCAGGGCGAGCCCGCGCAGCTGCGGATCCAGTCGCGCCGCCCGCGCGGCGACCGCGTCCCGGACCTCGCCGGCGGACACCTCGCCGCGGCGCAGCCGTTCGGCCAGCCCGACGGCGTCGTCGTCGTCACCCAGGGCGTCGTCCGAGAACGCGTGTACCCGTCGGCTCATACCCCGATCATGGCCGCCCGGTGACCGCTCGGCCGGTCCGGCCCCGGCGCACGGGTGGCAGCCGGTGAACCTGCTCGGTCGCCTACTTCTGCGCATCGGCGGCGGTGGCCCGAAACTGTCGGGGGTCGAATGTACGTTCTAGTTGTGGAGATCGGGCAGGTGGTTCCGGAGGGTCTGGCAGCGATGCTGCCCGGCCCCGACCTGGCTGTCATGCTCGCCGGCCTGGACCTGACCCTGGTGCCCAACGACGACATCGGCGACGTGCTGGTCGCGCAGTCGCGGCAGCTTGCTCACGAACAGGCGCGACTGTTCGCCACGATGACCGAGGTGGTGTACCGGCGTCCGTTCGCCGGCCCCCTGGAGGTGCGCCGCGGTGAGGTCCCCGAGCTCTACGGCGCCGACGAGATCCGGGCGGCGCTGGCCTGGACCCGCCGCGCCGCCGAATCCGAGTCCGATCTCGCGATCGTGCTGGTCGAGCAGCTGCCACAGGTACAGACGGCGTTGTGGCAGGGCCGCATCGACCGCGCCAAGGCCCGGGTCTTCGCCCAACACCTCGCCGAGCTACCGGTCGACCAGAGCGACGCGGTGTGCGCGGCGGTGCTGCCGCACGCGCCCCGGCTGACCACCGGCCAGATCGCCGAACGGATCAAACGCCTGATCCTGGAACTGGACCCGGCCTACCACGAACACCGCTACCGCAAAGCCATCCGCGACCGGCAGGTCGTGGCCTACCTGTCCGCCGACGGCACCGCAGTGATCACCGCCGGCGGGCTGCCCGCCGACGAGGCCGCCGCCGCGTGGGAGCGCCTCGACGCCCTGGCCCGCGCCGCCCGCCACGACGGTCACCCCGGCACCCTGGACCAGGTCCGGGCCGACCTGGTGCTGGGCCTGCTCGACGGCTCCCTGCACGGGCTGGACCGTGCCGGGATCTTGCAGGCCCTGCTGGAACGCTTCGCCGCACACGCCGACCCCGACACCACCGGCACCAGCGGGACCGGCACCACCGGCACCGGCACCACCGGCCCCGGCACCACCGGGACCGGCGCCGAGCCTGGCACCACAGAGACCGGCACCACCGGGACCGACATCGATCGCCCCGCACCCCACGAGCCGGATCCCGAACCCGGCGGACCGCATCCCGAACCCGGCGGGTCCGATCCCGAACCCGGCGGGCGTGATCCCGAACCCGGCGGGCGTGATCCCGAACCCGGCGGGCGTGATCCCGAACCCGGCGGGCCGGACCCGGGTGGCCCGCCCTCCGGTGGCCGCCATGCCGACGACCGAGACACCCGCGAAACGGAAGCCGATAGCGGCACCGCGCTCGCCCGCGCCGCCGCGACAGCCGACCCCGCCGGCACCCCCGAGCCTCCCACCACCACACCACCGAACCGAGGCGATAGCGCCGGTGTCGGCGTGGAGGTCCGGGTCCCGCTGAGTACCTTGCTCGGCCTCGACGACCGCGCCGGCGAACTCCCCGGCTGGGGCCCGGTCCCCGCTCCCACCGCCCGGCGCATCGTGGCCCGGCAAGCACGCGCCCAATGGCGCTGGGTCGTCGTCGACGACCACGGGCACCTGCTCGCCGAAGGCATCACCCGCCACCGGCCCATGCCCCGCGACCCCGGCGGACCGTCCGGCGGCGTCGTCGAACTCCAGATCCCCGAAACGCTGCTGGCCACCCTCGCCGCCACTGCAACCCGGCACGGCCGATGGGCCGCGGTGATCACCGACATCGCCGACCGCTACCGGCAACACCGCCAGCAGACCGAGCCCGGGGCCGATCTCGACGCCGACCCCACCGCCCGGTTCCCGTCCGCACCGCTGCGCCGCCACACCGAGGTCCGCGACCGCACCTGTGTCGGCACCGGCTGCCGTACCTCAGCACGACGCTGTGACCAGGACCACACGGTGGACCACAGTTGCGGCGGTACCTCCACGCGCGACGGTCTGGGCCCGTTGTGTCGTCACGACCACATGCTCAAGACGGTGGGCGGATGGCAGCTCGACCAGCCGGAACCCGGCCACTTCATCTGGACCAGCCCGCTCGGCAGGGTCTACCCGCGCCATCCCGAGCCGATCCTGCCGCCGCCGATCTCACGAGTGCACCGAGATCCCGACCCCTGGTTCGACGATCCACCACCCGACACCGACGACATCGACCCCGACCTGCGCCGACGCGGCCGTGCCCCACCACAGGAGCACCTCGCGCCCTCCCAGGACGCAGCGCCCACCGACATCGCGCCTGATGGCGACCCGCGTGACGATCCACCTCCGTTCTGATCCGGAGGGGGCGACGTCAGAGCAGGCCCGCCGCCCGTGCCGCGAGGACCGCCTTCGTGCGGTTGTGCACGCCGAGCTTGCGCATGGCGCTGCGCAGGTACGTCTTCACCGTGTCCAGGGCCAGCCCCATGTCGGCGGCGATCTCGGCGTTGCTCGCACCGAGGGCGACCAGGTGCAACGCCTCCGTCTCGCGCGGTGCCAGCAACGTCCCGGACGGGACGAGCTGCGTCGTGCGGGGGCCGGCCAGCGCGCGATGGATCTGATCGAGCTTCTCGCGCAGCGCCGCGTCACCCGTGGACCGGGCGAGCGCCGCGAGCTCGTCGAGCGCACCCTGCCGGCCCTCCCCGGGCGACGGCAGCTGAGCGGGCGGTTCGATCAGCGCGCCGACCTCCCGGGCGACCTGCTTCACCACCGCGCCGGTCCGGCGGACCGCGACGTCACCGATCGGCCGATCCTCGCGGACGGCGCCGTAGACCATCCCGCGGACGGAGCCACTCACCATGATCGGGTAGGCGAGGATCGAGGTCAGCCGCTCCTGCTCGACGACCGGGTGGTCGTAGTCGTGCGTGATGCCCAGGGTGGAGGCGTAGTCGTTGACCCGGCAGGGCCGCTTGCGGACCATCGCCGCACCGCCCAGCCCGCGCCCGGAGATGACGTCGAGCTCCCGCAACGAGTCGCCGAGCGTCCCGATCAGCCGGCTGATCCGCAGCTTCCGGCCGAGTGCGGTGTCCCGGGTCGCGCCGCCGAAGACCACCGGCAGGCCGGTGGTGCGGTGCAGGTCTACGAGCCGGCGGGACAGCACGGTGTCGAGGGCGCGTCCCACGCCGTCGTCCGGCGCGGTGCCTGTGGTGCCGTGCCACGCCGTGTCGTCGTCGACCACGCGCGTCCTCCCTCGGTGCGCACGGGTGTGCATCCACCCGCGTCTGGGGATGGGTTGTCGCATGTGTCCGGGTCGGCGTCAAGCCGGCGGCGGCGGGTTACCCCCCGAAGTGGGTAGGGCCCTCTTCGGTGGGTAGCGGTGGGGCCCGCGGCTCGGCGACTCTCCCGGCCACTGCGCCAGAACCGGCTCATCACTGCGCCAGAACCAGCTCGACGAGGAGCACCTGACGATGTCCACATCACCGCCGACCGGGCAGAAGCCCCCGGCATCGCTGCGCCGGGTCGCCGTCGCCAGCTGCGCCGGAACCACCATCGAGTTCTACGACTTCTTCATCTACGGCACCGCGGCCGCCCTGGTGTTCCCGACGGTGTTCTTCCCGGCCCTCGGGGCGACCGCCGGCACCGTGGCCTCGTTCGCGACGTTCGCGGTGGCGTTCATCGCCCGTCCGGTCGGCGCGGTCGTCTTCGGCCACTACGGCGACCGGATCGGCCGCAAGCGCACGCTCATCTCCACGCTGCTGCTGATGGGCATCGCGACGGTCCTGATCGGCCTGCTGCCCGGGGCCGACACGATCGGTGTCGCGGCCCCGCTGATCCTGGTGCTCCTGCGGTTCTGCCAGGGCTTCGCGGTCGGTGGCGAGTGGGCAGGCGCCACGCTGCTCACCGCCGAGTACGCGCCCAAGGAGAAGCGCGGCCTCTACGGCGTCTTCCCGCAGCTCGGCCCGGCCATCGCCTTCGCGCTGTCGTCGGCCACCTTCCTGATCACCGGCCTGATCATGGGCGACACCGACGAGGCGTTCCTGAACTACGGATGGCGGATCCCGTTCATCCTGTCGATCCTGCTGATCGGGGTCGGGCTCTGGGTGCGTCTGTCGATCGAGGAGACCCCCGCCTTCAAGGACGCCCAGGTCCGGGCCCGGGCCGAGGTCGCCACTTCCGAGCGGTCGAAGCGGCTTCCCTTCCTGGAGGTCATGCGCGCCCAGCCGCGCGAGGTGCTGCTCTCCGCCGGCGCGCTTACCATGCTGTTCGCGTTCTTCTACATGGGCACCGCGTACCTGACCTCGTACGGCACCGACCCGGACGGCGCCGCGCTGGAGCGCCCCGTCGTGCTGGGCCTCGGGATCATGGCCGCGGTCATCTTCGGCGCCGCCATCGTGATCTCCGGGATCCTGTCCGACCGGTACGGCCGCCGCAGCGTGATCCGGGTGTCGTGCATCGCCGGGATCCTGTGGGCACTGGTGCTGTTCCCGCTGCTCGACACCGGCAGCCCGCTCGCGTTCGGGATCGGCCTCACGGTCACCATGGTGATCTTCGCGGTCTCCTACGGCCCCGCCGGGTCGTACCTGCCGGAGCTGTTCACGGCCCGGCACCGCTACACGGGGGCCGGGCTGGGCTACAACCTCGCCGGCGTGCTCGGCGGCGCGATCCCGCCGCTGCTCGCGCCGGGTCTGGCCGCCGCGTACGGCTCCATCGCGATCGGCGTGATGCTCGCGCTCACCGGCGTCCTCTCGCTGGTGTGCGTGTCGATGCTGCGCGAGACCCGCAACCAGGCACTGGAGCACGAGACCACCGAGGAGGTTCCTGCATGAGCTCGCACCACGAGACCCTCCGCGACGCCCGGGACCGGCTCGTCGCGCTGCACGGCGAGCACGAGAAGGCCGTCACCGACTTCGAGTGGCCGGTCCTGGACGGCGCGTTCCAGTGGGCGCACGACTGGTTCGACGTGCTCGCCGACGGCGAGACGCGGACCGCGCTGCACATCGTCGAGGAGGACGGCAGCGAGGGCTCCTGGACCTTCGACGAGCTGCGCCGCCGGTCCAACCGGGTCGCCCGCTGGCTGGCCTCGTACGGGGTGCGGCGCGGGGACAGCGTGCTGGTCATGCTGGGCAACCGGGTCGAGCTGTGGGAGTCCATGCTCGCCGTGATGAAGCTCGGCGCGGTCATCATGCCGACGACGACGGCGCTGGGTGCCGTCGACCTGCCCGACCGCCTCGAGCGCGGCGCGGCCCGGTTCGTGATCGCCGACGTCTCCTGTGCGGAGAAGTTCGACGGCCTGCTCGACGGGCTCACCGCGATCTCGGTCGGCGGCACCTACGAGGGCTGGCTGGACTGGCACGACGCCGACGCCACCGACGACGCCCCGGTCGGGCACCCGGGCACCACCGCCGGGGACCGGCTGCTGCTGTACTTCACCTCCGGCACCACGAGCCGGCCCAAGCTGGTGGAGCACACCCAGGCGTCCTACCCGGTCGGGCACCTGTCCACCATGTACTGGCTGGGCCTCACCCCCGGCGACGTGCACCTCAACATCAGCTCGCCGGGCTGGGCCAAGCACGCCTGGAGCTGCTTCTTCGCCCCGTGGATCGCCGGTGCGACGATCTTCGTCTACAACTACGCCCGGTTCGACGCCGCCGCGCTGCTCGGACAGATCCGGGGCAAGGACGTCACCACGTTCTGCGCGCCCCCGACGGTGTGGCGGATGCTGATCAAGGCCGACCTGTCCGGCGGCCCCGGTTCGCTGCGTGAGGTGATCGCCGCGGGCGAGCCGCTGAACCCGGAGATCATCGAGCAGGTGCAGCGCCGGTGGGGGCTGACCCTGCGCGACGGTTTCGGCCAGACCGAGACGACCGCGCAGGTCGGTAACACCCCCGGCTCGCTCGTGAAGCCCGGCTCGATGGGCCGTCCGCTCCCGGGCGTCCCCGTGGTGCTGGTCGACGAGGCCACCGGCGAGGTGTCCGAGACCGAGGGCGAGATCTGCATCGATCTGTCCCGGCGGCCGGTCAGCCTGATGACCGGCTACCTGGACATGCCGGAGAAGACCGCCGCGGCGATGGCCGGCGGCTTCTACCACACCGGGGACACCGCGACCCGCGACGCCGACGGCTACCTGTTCTACGTCGGCCGCACCGACGACGTGTTCAAGGCGTCGGACTACAAGGTCTCGCCGTTCGAGCTGGAGAGCGTGCTCGTGGAGCACCCGGCGGTGCTCGAGGCGGCGGTCGTCCCGCAGCCGGATCCGGTGCGGCTCGCCGTGCCCAAGGCCTACGTCGCGCTCGCGCCCGGGTACGAGCCGGGCCGGGAGACCGCGCTGGCGATCTTCCGGCACGCCCGCGAGAACCTCGCGCCCTACCTGCGGGTGCGGCGCCTCGAGTTCGCGGAGCTGCCGAAGACGATCTCCGGGAAGATCCGCCGGGTGGAGCTGCGGGCCCGGGAGCGCGACGACGCGGGCGCCGTCGCCGCGGTGGAGTGGCGCGACGACGCGTTTCCCGAGTTGCGGGCGTGATCCGGGGTACCGTCGCGGGAGCTGCGGAAGATCAGCCGCAGAGATCACGGAGGTGATTGATGGGTGTCGACGTCGCCACCCCCGCCGCCCTCTCGACGGTTCCCGTCGTCGGCCGTGCCCGGGAGGTCGAGCTGCTGGTCGCGGCGCTCGACGCCGGGGCGCACGTCGTCCTGGAGGGGCCCCCGGGGACGGGTAAGACGACGCTGCTGCGCGCCGTCGCCGACGAGGCGGAGCTGCCGTTCGTCTTCGTCGAGGGCAACGCGGAGCTGACCCCGTCCCGGCTGGTCGGGCACTTCGACCCGGCGCAGGTCCTCGAGCGCGGCTACACGCCCGACACGTTCGTCGACGGTGCGCTGGCCGAGGCGCTGCGCACCGGTGCCCTGCTCTACGTCGAGGAGATCAACCGGATCCCGGAGGAGACCCTCAACGTGCTCATCACGGTGATGAGCGAGGGTGAGCTGCACGTGCCCCGGCTGGGCCGGATCGTGGCCGCCGACGGGTTCCGGCTGGTGGCGGCGATGAACCCGTTCGACGCCGTCGGCACCGCCCGGATCTCCTCGGCCGTCTACGACCGGGTCTGCCGGATCGCCATGGGCTACCAGAGCGCCGCCGACGAGACCGCGGTCGTCACGCTGCGCGGGCCCGGCGTCGACGAGCAGTGGCGGGCCAAGGTCGTCTCGCTGGTCCGCCGCACCCGCGAACACCCGGACGTGCACGTCGGCTCCTCGGTGCGCGGCGCGATCGACATGGTCCGGATCACCGCGGCGCTGACCCGGCGGCGCGGCCGCGACGTCACCGACTGGCGCAGCGGGCTCGACGCCGCCCTGGTCGCGCTGTCCGGGCGGATCCGGCTCGTCGAGTCCGGGTCCCGCACCGCCGAGGACATGGTCCGCGAGCTGTACCGGGCCGAGTTCGGGGAGGAACCCCGCTCCGACGACGAGGACGCCGCCGACCCGGAACAGCAGGGTGGTGGTGCGCCGGGGGGAGCCTGAGCCCGCCACCGGCGGGCGGTTCGCGGCCGCGGGGCCGGCCCAGGATGCGGCCCGAGGACCGCACGGTGTCGCGCAGCTCCCTGGCGGGACACCAGGGGTTCGCGGAGATCTCGCCGGAGCTCGGTGTGCTCGACGTCGACGCGTTCGACGCCGCGCTCGCCGAGCGGTCCGACGAGACCCTGGAGCTGCTGGTCGAGATGAGCCGGGCCACCGACGAGAAGCTGCGCACCGCGGCGCGGCGGCTCGCCGGGCGGGTCGTGCTGGACATCGGCCGCAGCGGCCGGGTCACCCGGCGCGGCATCGGGCGGCTGCACTCCGTTCCCGCCGACCGCGGCGGCGACCTCGATCTCGACTCCTCGCTCGGCGCGGTCGCCGAGGCCCGCGCGGCCCGGCGTCCGGTCGGCCTCGACGAGCTGACCGCCCGCACCTGGGCCCGGCCCGCGCTGGCCCTGTGCCTGGTCGTGGACGCGTCCGGGTCGATGGGCGGGGACCGGCTCGCGACGGCGGCGCTGACCGCGGCGGCCTGCGCGTTCCGGGCACCGGGCGACCACGCGGTGCTGTCGTTCGCGGCGCAGCCGCAGGTCCTGCGGGACATGAGCTCCGCCCAGCCGGCGGCGGCCGTCGTCGACCGGGTCCTGGGTCTGCGCGGGCACGGGGTCACCGCGCTGGCCGCCGCGCTGCGCACGGCCGCGGCCCAGCTGGAGCGGACCCGGGCCGAGCGGCGCATCGTCGTCCTGCTCTCGGACTGCCGGGCCACCGACGACCAGGACCCGGTCCCGGTGGCCCGCCGGATCCCCGAGCTGATCGTGCTCGCCCCGGCGGCAGACCACGAGCAGGCCGCCGAGCTGGCGACCCGCAGCGGCGCGCGGTGGGCGCCGATCGAGGGCCCGTCCGACGCACCGGCCGTGCTGCTGTCGCTGCTCGGGGCGGGCCCCTGAGCGATGTCAGTCCCCACCCGTACACCGTCCGGCCCGGGTCGCCTGGGTGATCCCGCGACGACGCTCGAGACCGACCCGCGGGCCGACCCGCGGATGCTCGCCGTCCTGCGGGGGCTCGGTCTCACCGGTCACCCGGAGCCCGCACCGCTGGGTCCGGACGCGGACCGGGCGGCGTTGCTCGGTTTCGTCGACGCGGTCGAGGAGGGCTTCGAGGGCCTGTTCGCCGGCCTCGCCGCGTCCTGGACGCCGGTACCCGGCGTCACCCGCGAGCTGCTGACCCTGGAGGGCGACGGCGGCCCGATCACCCTGCACGTGCACCGCCCGGACGGTGTGGACGGTCCGCTCCCGTGTCTGTACCAGGTGCACGGCGGCGGGATGGTGATGCTCGCGGCCGAGGGGCCGCTCTACGGGCACTGGCGCGACGAGCTGGCGGCGGCGGGCGCCGTCGTCGTCGGGGTGGAGTACCGCAACGGCGGCGGGCGGCTCGGCGCGCACCCGTTCCCGGCCGGGCTGGACGACTGCGTCACCGGCCTGCGATGGGTCGCCGACCACCGCGACGAGCTCGGGGCGACGCACGTCGTGGTGACCGGTGACTCCGGCGGGGCCAACCTCGCCCTCGCGCTGGCGCTGCGTGCCCGCCGCGACGGCTGGGCCGACGCCGTCGCGGGCGTCTACGCGCAGTGCCCGTACATCCTCGGTGACTGGGCCGAGCCGCCCGCCGAGCTCGGATCGTTGGTCGAGTGCGACGGCTACTGGCTCGACCGGGCGCTGTTCCCGCTGCTCGCGGCGGTCTACGACCCGCAGGGCCGGCACGCGGGCGAGCCGACCTGCTGGCCGTTCCGGGCCGGGCCGGACGACCTGGCGGGCCTGCCGCCGCACGTCATCTCGTGCAACGAGCTGGACCCGCTCCGCGACGAGGGCCTCGCGTACCACCGGATGCTGCTGGCCGCGGGCGTCCCCTCGGTCGGGCGGATCAACCCCGGCCTGTGCCACGTCGGCGAGCTGATGTTCCGGGAGGCGATGCCGGACGTGTACGCGGCCGCGGTCCGCGACGTCGTCGGGTTCGCCCGGTCGGTGGGGTAGCGGTCGCGGGTGGGGTCGCGCCGGTGGTCAGCGGACGTGGGCCCGGCGCTTCGAGTCGGTCGCCCGGACGATGGCCAGGCGCCCGACGACCAGCGCGACCCCGACCGCGACACCACCGACGAGCAGCAGCCACGGCCGCGACTCCAGGTCGGTGGCGAGCCGGTCGCCCGCCGCGTACCCGATCCCGACCAGGACGGCCGCGCGCACGGCGGTCGCCGGGATGATCCAGGTGAGGAAACGCCGGTACCCGACGTTCGCCAGCCCCGCGGCGAGGTAGGCGGGGATCGCCCCGATGTCGACGAGCTTCGCACCGATGACGATCCGCGGCAGGTGGGTGTGCACCTCGCGGGTGAGGGTCTCGCGGCGGGCGTCGGTCAGTCCGAGCCGGGCCAGCACCCGGGCGACGGCCGGGCGGTCACCGTGCCGGCCGAGCGCGTAGAGCAGGGTGTCCCCGACGGCGTCGGCGACCAGCGCGGCCAGCCACACCCCCCACCACGGCAGCTGACCCGCCCCGGCCAGAGCGGCCGCGGCGACCGTGACGATCGGGCCCTCCAGGAACGCCCCGAATCCGATCACCAGGAGCGACCGGATCGGCGCAGCCGGGATCGCGGCCAGCAGTGCTGCCACGGTGTCCGACAGTCCGATCACTCGCATCTCCGATCAGGTGCTTCCCTGAAATGGTGCCCTGTGCGTCGGTGCCTCGGGACGGCACCCCCGTCCGAAGTGTCCTGCTACGGCAACGATGTCGCCGTCACCTCCTGTGACGTTTCACGGCGCCGGGCCCGGTGATCCGGGCATGCTGGAGGCGTGATCTGGCTCCAGCTGCTCGTCGCGGCACTCGTCCTCGCCGGTGGCGTCGCCCTGCTGGCCGTCGGCGCGCTCGTCACCGGAGGGCTCGTCGCCCTGCTCGGCGGGGTGTGGGTCGGGGCGTGCGTGCGGCGGCTGTGACGACCTCGGTGTGACGCCCGGTCAAGGGCGGTCGATCCGGGAGAGGACGGCGCCGGAGATCCGCGCGAGCGCGCTGACGTCCTCGTCGGACAGGGCGTCGAAGACCAGCTCCCGCACGGTATCGACGTGCCCCGGGGCGGCGGCCTCGATGGCGGCCCGGCCCTGTCCGGTGAGGACGACGACGTTGCCGCGGCCGTCGTCGTCGCACTCCTCGCGGGTGATCAGCCCGCGCTTCTGCATGCGGGACAGGTGGTGCGACAGACGGCTCTTCTCCCACTCCAGCCACGTCGCCAGCTCCAGCACCCGGCAGCGCTCGTCCGGCCGGTCGGTCAGCGCGACGAGCACGTCGAAGTCGGCGATCGAGAGCCCCGACTCGGCCTGCAGCCGCCGGTGCAACTCCGCCTGAAGCCGGGCCTGCATCCGTAGATAGCTCCGCCAGGCCGTCTGTTCCCGTTCGTTCAGCCACTGTGTCACGGGCCCCAGCGTACCGGAATAGTTGACGCATCACCTATGTTGGGACAGAATGTAGATGACGCATCAACAAGTAGATGGGTCACGGCGAGCGGAGGTAGTCATGCAGTTCGGAGTCTTCTCGGTCAGCGACATCACGCCCGACCCGACGACCGGCCGCACGCCCAGCGAGGCGCAGCGGATCTCCGACGTCGTCACGATCGCCAGGCACGCGGAGTCGGTGGGCCTCGATGTCTTCGCCCTCGGCGAGCACCACAACCCGCCGTTCTTCTCGTCCTCCCCGACGACGACGCTCGGCTACATCGCCGGCCGCACCGACACCCTGCAGCTCTCCACCGCGACCACGTTGATCACGACCAACGACCCGGTCAAGATCGCCGAGGACTACGCGATGCTGCAGCACCTCGCCGACGGCCGCGTCGACCTGATGCTCGGCCGCGGTAACACCGGCCCGGTCTACCCGTGGTTCGGCAAGGACATCCGCGACGGGCTGAACCTCGCAGTCGAGAACTACGCGCTGCTGCGCACGCTGTGGGACACCGAGGTCGTCGACTGGGAGGGGAAGTTCCGTACCCCGCTGCAGGGCTTCACCTCGACCCCGCGCCCGCTCGACGGCGTCGCGCCGTTCGTCTGGCACGGGTCGATCCGCAGCCCGGAGATCGCCGAGCAGGCCGCCTACTACGGCGACGGCTTCTTCCACAACCACATCTTCTGGCCGGCGACGCACACCAAGCGGATGGTCGAGTTCTACCGCAAGCGCTGGGAGCACCACGGCCACGGACCGGCCGAGCGGGCGATCGTCGGCCTCGGCGGGCAGGTGTTCATGCGGCGTAACTCGCAGGACGCGGTGAACGAGTTCCGGCCGTACTTCGACAACGCCCCGGTCTACGGGCACGGGCCCTCGCTGGAGGACTTCACCCGGGAGACGCCGCTGACCGTCGGCAGCCCGCAGCAGGTCATCGAGCGGACCCTCGGGTTCCGTGAGTACGTCGGTGACTACCAGCGGCAGCTGTTCCTGGTCGACCACGCGGGCCTGCCGCTGAAGACGGTGCTGGAGCAGCTGGACATCCTCGGCGAGGAGGTCGTGCCGGTGTTGCGCAAGGAGTTCGCCGCGCTGCGCCCGGCCGGTGTGCCGGACGCCCCGACCCACGCCTCGCTCGTCGCGGCCCGTACCGACAAGGAGAGGACGGCTGCCTGATGCCCCGCAGGATCGTCGTGATCAGCGCAGGTCTGTCGACGCCGTCGTCGACCCGGCTGCTCGCCGACCGGCTGGCGACCGCCACCACCGACGCCCTGGTGCGCCAGGGTGAGCAGAGCACAGTGGAGGTGGTGGAATTGCGTGAGCACGCCCGCGACCTCGCCGACCACCTGGTCGCCGGCTTCCCGAACGCCGCGCTGCGGCCGGTGCTGGAGTCGGTGGAGCAGGCCGACGCGGTGATCGCCGTGACGCCGATCTTCTCGGCGTCCTACAGCGGGCTGTTCAAGACGTTCGCCGACGTCCTGGACCGCGAGGCGGTGACCGGCACCCCGGTGCTGGTCGCCGCCACCGGCGGCACGGCGCGGCACTCGCTGGCGCTGGAGCACGCGATGCGCCCGCTGTTCGCCTACCTGCGCGCCGCCGTCGTCCCGACGGCGGTGTTCGCCGCCCCGGAGGACTGGGGAGCCTCCGACACGACCACCTCGCTGGAGGACCGGGTCGAGCGCGCGGCCGGCGAGCTGGCCGCCGCGGTCGCCGCGCGCCCGCTCCGGGCCCGCACCGACGAGTTCGACGACGTACCCGATTTCACCGCACTGCTGAAGGGATGATGGACGATGACCGACACCACCGCACCTGACACCACCGCACTCGACACCGAGCGCGACCGCATCCGCGAGACGCACCTCAAGCCGATGGGCGAGCGGTCCGCGTCGACCGCCCGCGGCCTGCACCACACGGCGCTCGTGGCGAGCGATGTCGAGCGGACCGTGCGCTTCTACCAGGACGTCCTCGGCTTCCCGCTCACCGAGCTGATCGAGAACCGGGACTACCCGGGGTCGTCGCACTTCTTCTTCGACATCGGGAACGGGAACCTGCTCGCCTTCTTCGACTTCCCGGGCCTCGACGTGGGCCCGTACGCCGAGGTGCTCGGCGGGCTGCACCACATGGCGATCAGCGTCGAGCAGACGAAGTGGGACGAGCTCGTGGCCCGGCTGACCGAGGCCGGCGTCGAGCACGAGGTGCACTCGGGCGTCTCGGTGTACTTCCGCGACCCGGACGGCGCGCGGATCGAGCTGATCGCCGACCCGCTGGGGGAGATGTACGGCAGCAAGGTCCTGTGACCCGCGTCGGTCCCGCAGGCTTCGGTCCCGCAGGCTTCAGTCCCGGAGGCGTCGGTCCCGGAGGCGTCAGTCCCGCAGGCTGACGTGCACGTGGTCGTAGTGCCCACCGGTCGCGTCCTCGGGGTCGTAGACACCGCCGCCGTTGTAGGGCCGCCCCCAGCCCTCGCGGCCCTCGCCGGAGTCGCCGGTGCCGCGGTACCAGATTCGGCCCTGCCAGATCACGTACCGCACCCGGAGCTCGGCGGCGTTGTCCCGGGCCCAGTTCGCGACCGCCCAGCCGTCGTCCAGGTCCTGGTCGGCCGGGAACTCGCCGTATCCGGCCGGGAAGAAGTCGCAGGCCCGGCCGGTCGGGTGGTCGCTCGACGGGTTCCAGGCGTGCTCGGACCAGCAGGTGACCGCGCGGATCGCGCCGTCCGGGCCGGGGTCACCGAACCGGGCCGTCGCCCCGTCGAGCAGACGCGCCGCCGACGGGGTGAGGCAGCCCTCCGGCGCGGCCGTGGTCGGGTCCGGCTCCTCGCACAGCTCGGGCGGCGGCGGATCGACGATCTCCCACAGGTCCTCGGAGGTGAAGCCGCGGCTGCCGGCGAACCACACCAACGCACCGCCCAGCAGCGCGAGCACGAGCAACACGCCCAGCAGCGGGGCGATACGGGTCTTCACCGGTAGGGACGTCCTGTTCGTCGGGAGACCTCCAGGTTACGGAGATCGGCCCGCGCCGCGCTCAGCCCGCCCGCGCCGCGCTCAGCCCGCCAGTGCCGCGACGGCCGCGTCCCGGCCCGTCCCGGTGAGCCCGGTCAGACCGGCCGGCCTACCGGTCACGGCGAGCAGCAGGTCCGCGGCCGGGCCACGCAGCTCCAGCGGACCGTCACCGGCCGTCCAGTCCAGGTCGGTCGCGACGAACCGGACCGTCCGCAGGCGCCGTCGCACGCCGTAGAGGGGGCTGCGCCAGGCGAAGGTCAGCGCCGGGGCGAGCAGCCGGATCGGGACCGGATGGGTGCGACCGAGCGGCCGCAGCGCGTCCTGTCCGTGGACGAGCAGATCGACGTAGGGGTCCCAGCGGCCGCTCAGCGGCAGCCGGTAGGTCGAGGTCGCGCTCTCGCGCAGCTGCTCGACCAGCTCGGACGGGGTGTAGCGGGCGGCCCGGGCCCGGGTACGGACGTCCTCACCGCCGTCCGGCCCGCCGTGCCGGATCGCCGAGGCGATCCAGGCCCAGGTGTGCGGGAACCCGGACTGCGACACGTGCGCGACGACCTCGTGCACGGTCCAGCCCGCGCACAGTGACGAGGTGCGCCACTCGGCGCCGGTCAGGTGCGTCAGGTCGTCGGCGAGGGCGATCCGCTCCTCGGCGATCGCCGACCGCAGCTCGTCGTGGGGGACGGCGTAAGGATCGATGCTCATGTCGCTGTCGACCGCCGGCGCGCCGGGAACTCATCTGTGCGGGCGCCCTGCGCTCAGCCGCCGAACACGGGCCCGCCACCGAACAGCGGTGAGGTGCCCAGCGCCTCGCGCAGCTCCAGCCACGCGACGACCCCGTAGACCACCCCCGCCAGGAAGACCAGGCAGGACAGCGACACCAGCACGTAGGTGATCACCCGCAGGACGGTGACCGCGGTCGGGTCCTTCGCCACGGTCGCCACAGGAGCGGCGGTCGCCACCCGAGCGGCGGCGTACCGCTGCCTGTCGTCGCCCGGAACCGGCGCCGGGTGAGTCGCCGCGCTCTCGGCGGTACCACCGCCCGCCCCGGACGGCGTCGGTGCCCGGTCGCCGAACCGGGCCGCAGCGGCCTCGGCGACCGTCGCGGGGCGTCGGCTCTCCTCCGCGGCGCCGCGCGGTGCCGGCACGGCGGCCGACGCCGGGGGTGTCGCGACCTCGCTGGGGCCCTCCTGTCCGGACTGTTCGGACTGTTCGGACACGGCCGTCGTGCTGCGCGACTCCCGCACGGTCGCGGTCCCGCGGTCCGGGGTGTCCGTGCCGGACCGGGCCGGCGGAGCCGCTGGGGGCTCAGGAGCTGCCGGAGCTGCCGGGGACGCCAGGGGCGCCGGGGGCGCAGGGGATGCGGGGGACGCGGGGTAGGCCGGCCCGCCGTCGATCGCGGTGCCACCGCGGGAACCCGGGTCGCCGTACTCGCCGTAGGCCGGCCGGGCCGGGGCGCCGGTACCAGTGCCGCTGTAGGCGCCGGTACCGGTGCCGGTGCCGGTGCCTCTGCCGGTGCCGGAGCCGCTGTCAGTGCCGGTGCCGGTGCCGGAGCCGCTACCAGTGCCGGTGTCAGTGCCGGTGCCGGAATCAGCGCCGGTGTCGGTGCCGGACCCGCCGTAGCCGCCCGGGGCGTCGATCACCGGCTGCGGGCCGGTGCCGCTGTAGAGGTCCTCGTACCCGCCCCGGGACGACGGCACCGGGCGCTCCACCGGCCGCGAGGACCGCAGGTCCGGGTAGTCGCCGCTGCCCTGGTAGGAGTTCTCCGGGAAGGCGTCGTCCGCCCGGCCGTGCCGCGGCCGCGGGGACGGGTGCGCCCCGGCGGAGCCGTCGCCACCGCGCGGTGCGGGGCTGGGCCGGGACTGTTGCGGGCCGGTCATGTGCGGACCTCCGGGCTCGGTGCTGCGGTGTCGCGGGGTGCGCTGACATCCACGGTGCTGTGTCACCCATACCGCCGCCCGTACCTGCAGCGTTAGCCCCTCGGCCCCAGAGTCACCTGGTCCGGTGAGGTGAACTCACCGGGTGTACACGCCGGTCGGCGCTGCGTGATATCCCTTCGCCCCGACGGCGTCCGCGAGCGGGCTGCGCGGCGCGGACCCGGCGCGGACCCGTGCGGCGACGGCCTCGGCGTCCCACACCGGGGTCCAGCCCAGCTCCGCGACGGCGCGTGCCGACGAGTACACGCGGTCCACCGCCGGTACCGCCCAGCCGCGTTCACGCAGCAGCGCCGCCACCCCCGGAGCCCGCCGGGCGAGCACGCCCGCCACGTCCCGCCCGAGGCCGGGAAGGTCGTCGCGGGTGAACGGGGACGGCGCGCTGAGGACGTACCGGGCGAAGCCCAGCTCCGGGGCGCGCCGTGCCGCCGCGAGGTGTGCGGTCACCACGTCGGCGACGTCGACCCGGCGGTGGCAGAACTCGACGAGCTTGAGGGCCGTGTCGTCGAACTCCGCCCGCACCTCGTCGCGGTCGTCGGCCTCGGGGAAGAACCGGGAGACGCGCAGCACCACCACGGGCAGCCCCGGGTCGAGCGACGCCAGCTCGCACAGGTCCTCGGCCGCGGTCTTGGTGGCGCCGTAGACGTTGCGCACCCGTGGGACGACGGTCTCGTCGATCCAGGTCGCAGGGCCCCCGGGGACCGGGGTGAGTGCCCGTCCGAACGCGCTCGTCGACGAGGTGAAGACGACCGCGCGCACGCCCGCGGTGGCGGACTCCTCGAGCACGGCGAGAGTCCCCGAGACGTTGGTGCCGACGAAGTCCTGCCGGGTGTGCGAGCCGACGTGCGGTTTGTGCAGCGTCGCCGTGTGCAGGACGTGCGTGACCCCCGCCAGCGCATCGGCGAGCGCGTCGCGGTCGGTCAGCGACGCGATGACGTCGGTCCAGGGGGACGGCACCAGGTCGAGCCCGGTGACGGCGGCACCGCTGTCGCGCAGGGTGCGTACCAGCGCCTCACCGAGGTGCCCGGAACTGCCGGTGACGAGAAATCGCTCCACGTCCACGGACCCCAGCACGCCGCGGGGGTGCGATCAACCGGGTTGCGGTCAGGAGGCGGAGCGTGCGGAGCGGCTCAGCCCGCCCCAGGTCCGGCGGCGCGCCGAACGGCGGGCCACGCCGGAGGTCTCCGCGCAGAGCAGGCAACCGTCCCCGGGCGGTGAGGCCAGCGAGGCCGGCAGCACGGTGTGGCCGCAGACGGCGGTGCACTGCCCGCTCCCGGTGGCGAGCGAGTCGGCGAGCACCGCATGCTGGACGACGTGGCTGCGCCCGTCACGGGCGCAGGTGACGGTGACACCCGGCTCGGCGTGCCCGGCGGGCAGGGTCGAGGACGACACCTGGCGCGTGCTGACGGGCGGTACCGACACGGTGACTCCTCCGGGCATGGTTCGGCGGAAGCCCCATCGTCGCCCGTAAGTCCGTGCAGATGCAAGTGCATCCGCACGAACGGCCGAATATGAAGGGTGCTCGTAGCGGAGCGTGGCGAGCGCCACGCAAAGGTGTCAGAAGCCCTCCGGGTAGCCCGTTCGTGCCGGTCGCGGCGGTCGCCGAAATGACGCCGCTCCCTGGGCGGACGCCCGATTCGTCCGGGCGCGGAGCGTAGTGGTCCTGGTCACATCGACGCAGGTGGGCGGGCGGGTGCCCGGGCGTCAGCGGCTGCATCCGACGGCCGAGCCGGTTAATCTCGATGGCCATGACCGCTCCCGAGCAGGCACAGCCTCGGGCGTCCGCATCGTCTCCGGGGGCCGACGCCCCCGGTGCAGCGACCACTGACGCCGACGGCGACCATTCGTACGAGATCGTGTCGCCGGTCCCGGCCGACGGGGTGGACATGTGGCGACTCGCCGTCGAGTCGCAGACGCTGGACGCGAACTCCCGCTACGCCTACGTGCTGTGGTGCCGCGACTTCGCCGACACCTCGGTGATCGCCCGCCGCAGCGACGGCCTGGCCGTCGGGTACGTCACCGGCTACCTGCGCCCGCAGGCCGGGAACACCCTGCTGATCTGGCAGGTGTGCGTGGACCCGGTCGCGCGTGGAGCGGGCCTGGCCGGCCGGCTGCTGGACGCGGTCTGGGACCAGGCGGTGGCCACCGCGGGCGCGGACCGGATGGAAACGACCGTCACCCCGGACAACGAGTCGTCCATCCGGCTGTTCACATCCTTCGCCAGACGACACCACACGTCGATCGAGCGGGAGGACCTCTTCGGTCCGGACCTGCTCGGCGACGCCCACGAGCCGGAGCATCTGTACCGCATCGGCCCGATCGCACGCTCCGCCGGAGTGCAGGACGCCGAAGCGCGGACCGCCGGAGTGCACAACACAGAGGGTGGAAAGAAATGACCGTTTTCGAGGATCTCGAATCCCAGGTCCGCAGCTACTGCCGCAACTGGCCGGTCGTCTTCGACACGGCCAAGGGGAGCCGCCTGACCGACGTCGACGGGAACTCCTACCTCGACTTCTTCGGCGGCGCGGGCGCGCTCAACTACGGGCACAACCCCGAGGTGCTGAAGAAGCCCCTGATCGAGTACCTGACCGGGGACGGCATCACCCACGGTCTGGACATGTACACCCGCGCCAAGGGCGAGTTCCTGGACACCTTCCAGGAGACGATCCTCAACCCGCGCGGCCTGGACTACAAGGTCCAGTTCCCCGGTCCGACGGGCGCCAACGCCGTCGAGTCCGCGCTCAAGCTGGCGCGGAAGATCACCGGCAAGGAAGCGCTGATCAACTTCACCAACGCGTTCCACGGCATGACGCTGGGCGCGCTGTCGGTGACCGGTAACTCGATGAAGCGCGGTGGCGCCGGCATCCCGCTGGTCCACTCGACGCCGATGCCGTTCGACAACTACTTCGACGGCAAGATGCCCGACTTCCTCTGGTTCGAGAAGGTCCTCGACGACACCGGGTCCAGCCTGAACGAGCCGGCCGCCGTCATCGTCGAGACCGTGCAGGGCGAGGGCGGGCTCAACCCGGCCCGCATCGAGTGGCTGCAGGGCCTCGAGGACCTGTGCCGCCGCAAGGGCCTCCTGCTCATCGTCGACGACGTCCAGATGGGCTGCGGGCGCACCGGGCCGTTCTTCTCGTTCGAGGTCGCCGGCATCAAGCCGGACATCGTCACCATCTCCAAGTCGATCTCCGGGTACGGCATGCCGATGGCACTGGTGCTGATGAAGCCGGAGCACGACCAGTGGGGCCCCGGCGAGCACAACGGGACCTTCCGCGGCAACAACCCGGCCTTCGTCACGGCGACCCACGCCCTGCGGAACTGGTGGACCGACGACACCCTCGAGAAGGACACCGTCCGCAAGGGCGAGAAGATCGAAGAGGGCTTCAACAAGATCGTCGCGGACAACCGTGGCACCGAGATGTTCGCCAAGGGCCGCGGCCTGGCGCGGGGCATCCAGTTCGAGGGGGAGGGCCTGGCCGAGAAGATCGCCGGCAAGGCCTTCGAGCACCGGCTGCTGCTGGAGACCGCCGGGCCGAACGACGAGGTCCTGAAGCTCCTGCCGCCGCTGACCACCTCCGATGACGAGATCGACGAGGGTCTTGGGATCATCGCCGAGTCCGTCCGAACCGTCACTGGGAGCTGATACACACATGATCGTCCGTACTCTCGACGACATCACCGGTACCGAGCGCGACGTCGAGCCCGAGAACAAGCAGTGGCGCAGCAAGCGCATCGTGCTGGGCGACGACAGGGTCGGGTTCTCGGTTCACGAGACCGTGCTCCAGCCGGGCACGATCAACGACTTCTGGTACGCCAACCACATCGAGGCCGTCTTCATCACCGAGGGCGAGGGCGAGCTCTACGACAAGGACAACGACGTCACGTACCAGCTCAAGCCGGGCTCGATCTACGTGCTGAACGGCAACGAGAAGCACCAGCTGCGCCCCGCGACGCTGATGAAGACCGTCTGCGTGTTCAACCCGCCGGTCACCGGCCGGGAGGTGCACGACGAGAACGGCGTGTACCCGCTGGTCACCGTGGACTGATGTCCCGGGCGTAGCCCAGCTCACCGCGAGGGGCGTTTCCGCTGTGTCGAAGCGGGAACGTCCCTCGTGGTCTGTTCGAGACCACCACCCGTGTGAAGGGAACGGAAACACCGCAAGGAGGAATGTCCATGACTGCCGTGGCCGGCAGCGACCACCTCACCGGACTCGCATCCGCCGAGGACCGCTACTACACGCGGATCTCGCCCGAGCCCGCCTTCGTCGAGCGTGCGGAGCCCACCGTCTGGGGCGACCGCTCGAGCGCCGGGATGTTCGGGGCCCAGGAGCTGATCGCGCACGAGCGCGACGGCTTCGTGCAGGTCCCGGGACTGCTCACCGGGGACGAGGTCGCCTTCTACCAAGCAGAGCTGGATCGTCTCGCGAACGATCCGGCGGTCCGCGCCGACGAGCGCTGCATCATCGAGAAGTCGTCCGACGAGGTGCGGTCGATCTTCGAGGTGCACCGCATCTCACCGGCCATGGCCCGCCTGGTCCGCGACGAGCGGGTGCTCTCCCGCGCGCGGCAGATCCTGGGCTCGGACGTCTACGTCCACCAGAGCCGGATCAACTACAAGCCCGGTTTCGGCGGCGGCGGCTTCTACTGGCACTCCGACTTCGAGACCTGGCACGCCGAGGACGGCATGCCGTCCCCGCGGGCGGTGAGCTGCTCCATCTCGCTGACCGACAACCACCCGTTCAACGGCTGTCTGATGATCATGCCGGGCTCGCACCGGACGTTCGTCTCCTGCGTCGGTGAGACGCCCGAGGACAACCATCTGTCCTCGCTCACCGAGCAGGAGATCGGGACGCCCGACCCGGACTCGATCGCGACCCTCGCCGAACGGCACGGCATCGAGATGATGACCGGCGAGGCCGGCTCGGCCACCTGGTTCGACTCGAACTGCATGCACGGTTCCGGTGACAACATCACCCCGTTCTCGCGCTCGAACATCTTCCTGGTGTTCAACAGCGTCGAGAACGCCTGTGTGGAGCCGTTCTACGCCCCGAAGCCGCGCCCCGAGTACATCGGTGCGCGGGACTTCACCCCTGTCCGGTAGGAGCACCGCGACCGACCGAACGCGTTAACCACCACAAGCTCATCAGTTGACGGCGGCGCCCGTCCCGGTTCTCCGGGCGGGCGTCGCCGCCGTCGCGGCCCCGTACGGCGGGGACAGCGTGGGGCGCTTCGGCCGGTGCTCCTCGCCGGTGCGTGCGCCGCGCAGCCGCCTGCGGACGTAGGGCATCACGTGGTGGGTGACCCAGCGGAGATCCTCGAGCTGCCGCGCCCGCCACGGAGCGGGCCCGTCGTCGGGCTCCGGCCACGGCGCCCGCCAGTCCCCCGACGGCTCGCCGAGCGCCTCCAGGACCCGCCAGGCCACCCGCTCGTGCGCGTGCGGCACCAGGTGCAGCCGGTCCGGGCCCCAGGCCCGCGGGTCGGCCAGCGCGTTCATCGCCCAGAGATCGACCACCCGGCAGCCGTGCCGCTCGGCCGAGGCCCGCATCAGCTCGTTGTAGCAGGCGATCCGGCCGCGCAGGCGGCGGATGAGCGGGTGCATCCGGCGCAGGTCGAACCCGGTGAGGATGAGGACCTCGGCCCCGGTCGCGACCAGCCGGGCCAGCGCGGCGTCGAAGCGCGCGGCCAGGTCGTCGGTGTCGCAGACCCAGCCGATGATGTCGTTGCCGCCCGCGCAGAACGTGATCAGGTCCGGCCGCATCGCCTCCGCGACCGGGACCTGGTCGGCGACGATCTGGTCGAGGACCTTGCCGCGGACGGCGAGGTTGGCGTACCCGAAGCCCGGGTACCGGTCGGCGAGCGTCTCGGCGACCCGGTCGGCCCAGCCGCGGGGGCGGCCGTCGCCGGCGAAGTCGTCGAGACCCTCGGTGAAACTGTCGCCGAGCGCGACGTAGCTCCGGTGCTGCACGTGCACCACCCCCTCCGGTTCGGCCGGTCGGCTCTCCCACCCGTTGGTCACCCCGCAGACGTCCTGCGTTACGTCGATGCTCACGTATTCCGCCGGTGCGCGCCAACCCGATTCGTCGACCGCGCCGCCGGGGTAGGGCACCCTTAATCGGGTGACCCCCGATCCCGCCCCCCGCGCCACGTCCCGCTCGGACCCCGGGCTCGGCGAGCTGCTCGGCGGGCGCGCCGGCGCCGTCGACGCGTCGGTGCCGGTCGTCGCCTTCGTGCTGGCCTGGGTCCTCGCGGGACACCTCGGCTCGGCGTACCCGATCAACTGGGGAGCCGGGGCGGCGATCGTGGCCGGAGCCGGTGTCGCGGTCTGGCGGCTCGCCCGCGGGCGCAGGCCGCGTGCGGTGCTGTTCGGCCTGGCCGGGGTGGTGGCCGCCGCGGCGGTAGCGCTGATCACCGGCCGGGCGTCGGACTTCTTCCTGGTCCAGATCGTGTCGAACGCCGGCAGCGCGCTGGCCTGGGCGATCTCGATCGTGGTCCGGTGGCCACTGCTGGGTGTGGTCGTCGGCGGGCTGCTGGGCCAGCGGACCCGGTGGCGCCGGGACCCGGACCTGCTCCGCGGCTACCAGCGGGCGTCCTGGGCGTGGGTGTGCCAGTACGTGATCCGGCTGTCGGTCTTCCTGCCGCTGTGGGCGGCGGACCAGGTGGTGTTGCTCGGGCTGGCCCGGACCGTGGTGAGCCCGGTGCTGGTGGGCCTGAGCGTGCTCGTGTCGTGGCCGTTGCTGCGTACGGCGCTGCCCGGCGATCACCCGGGAATTCGTCACCCCCGGTGACGGTTCCTGACGCGTTGCAGCTAGGATCGTAACCCTAACGTGATCTTCCCGTGTCCACGTGAGGGTCGCCACATCGGGTGATCATCCGGTGCGTCCTGCGGCGCCCGGACGTTCTCACGAGTGGATCGCCTTCCCGATGATCACTGCAAGGAGCCATGCCACAGCAGCGCCCCCCGGAGCCCGGCCGCGGTGATGTCGACCGAGGCGCTCCCGGACCGTCCCGCCCCGCACCCCCGTACCCCGCCGGGCGTCCCGTCGCCGCCCCGGACTCCCCGCACGTCCCGCGACAGCGCGGTGCCGCGCCCTCCCGGCCGCCGCACGCCGGGCCCGGTGTCCCGCCGACCCAGGCCCGGCCCCAGGCCCGGCCGGGCGGGCAGCGGCCGACCCGTGTCGTCCCCGGCCCCGGCGCGCCGCCCGGGCCGTCGCACGGAACGCCGCCGGGGACGCCGCCCGGTGGGTGGCCGCAGACCCGTCAGATGCCGGGTGGCTCCGCCGACCTGCGCCCGGCCTCCGGGCCGGGTGGCCCGAACGGCCCGGTCGGTGGTGGCCCGGACGGCTCCGGTGGCAGCAGCGGCTCCGCGAAGGACGACGGCTCCGCGAAGGACAAGGGCTCCGCGAAGGAGACGACCTCGCTGAAGGAGAGCCTCAAGCCGACGGACATCGCGGCCGGGGCCGGCGCGTCGGTCGTCAGCGCGATCCTCGGTTCGTTCCTGGGCGCCGTCGGCACGGTGCTCGGCGCGGCGCTGGGGTCGATCATCTACACCCTGGTCAGCGCGTTCCTGACCCGCGGGATCGAGCACAGCAAGGACAAGGCGCTCGCGCTCAAGGAGAAGGCGGCCGCCAAGAAGGGCAAGGGCGTCGCCGAGGGGACGGCCGCTGCGGCCGAGGCGTTCTCCGGTCGCGGGTCCGGCCGCCCGACCGGCGAGGAGACCGTGGTGCTCGACCCGTCGCGGGCCGGCCGGACGGCGGCGGGTTCCGGGCCGGCGGCATCGGGGCGTGGCGGCCCGCGCCGGCTCCGGTTCACCCGCAGGACGGTCATCGTGTCCGCGGTGCTCGGGCTCGTCACCTTCGGGGTGTCGATGTTCCTGATCACGGGCATCGAGGTCGTCAAGGGTTCCTCGCTGGCGGGCAACGGCTCCGGCACCTCGATCGGGAGCGTCGTCCGCGGCGGACCGCCCGCGGAGCCCACCGACCAGGGCGAGGAGAACAGCGGCACCGACTCCTCGTCGACGTCGGAGAGCGCGACCTCCACCTCGGAGTCGCAGACCGGCACCTCGGAGTCGCCCACGAGCACGGAGTCCGGGGACTCCGGGCCGTCGGAGCAGCCCGGATCCGGCTCCGAGTCCGGCTCGGACTCGGGCTCGGGCTCGGACGGTCCGCTGGGAGACAGCCTGAACCGCGTGCTGCCGACGCAGGAACCCGGTTCCGGGCAGCAGCAGTCCGGGCCGGACACCGGCGGGGAGTCCGGTTCGACCAACTGATCCGGTGACGCGAACGGCGCCGGTGGGCACTCGCCCACCGGCGCCGTCGTGTGTGGCCGGTGGGTGTGCTGTCAGTGGGGGAGCCGGGCCTTCAGCCGGGCGGCGGCGGCCTGCGGGTCGTCGGCCTGCGTGATCGCCCGGACGACGACGATCCGGCTCGCCCCGGCTTCGAGCACGTCGTCGAGGCGGTCCTCGTCGATACCGCCGATCGCGAACCAGGGCCGCTCCGGTGCCCGGCCGGCGACCGTGCGCACCAGGTCCAGCCCCGGCGCGAGACGGCCCGGCTTGGTCGGCGTCGGCCAGCACGGCCCGGCGCAGAAGTAGTCGACACCGGCCTCGGTCGCCGCCGCGAGGGTCTCCTCGGTGCTGTGCGAGGACCGGCCGATGACCACGTCGTCGCCCACGACGCGGCGCGCCCACCCCACGGGCAGGTCGTCCTGGCCGAGGTGGAGCACGTCGGCGCCGGCGGCCAGCGCGACGTCGGCCCGGTCGTTCACGGCGAGCAGGGCACCGTGCCGGCGGCAGGCGTCGCCGAGCACCTCCAGCGCGGCCAGCTCGGCCCGGGCCTCCAGCGGCCCGTCCGGACCGCCCTTGTCCCGCAGCTGGACGATGTCGACCCCGCCGGCGAGGGCGGCGTCGGCGAAGGCTGCCAGGTCGCCCTGTTCGGTGCGGGCGTCGGTGCAGAGGTACAGCCGGGCCCCGGCGAGCCGGGCGAGGCGTTCGGTGCTCGTGGCGGTGCGGGTATCGGTGTCGGACACGGTTCGCACGCTACGGCGTAGCCTGGGGGTCGCGTGAGAACCACGGGAGCCCGGCGAGCGGGCTGAGAGGGGACCCGGCTGCGGTCCCGACCGTCGAACCTGATCCGGGTCATGCCGGCGCAGGGAGTGAGGTGAGGGATCCATGATCGGACATCTGGTCGTCGCCGGAGCGGGCGCGATCGGGCTGTGCGCGGCCCGCGAGGCCGCACGGGCCGGGCGGCGGGTCACCGTGTTCGACCCGGCACCCGGCAGCGGCGCCTCGTGGGTGGCGGGCGGAATGCTGGCGCCGGTCACCGAGGCGTGGCCCGGCGAGGAGGACCTGCTCGCCCTCGGGCTGGACTCGGTGGCGCGGTGGCCGGAGTTCGCGGCCGCGCTGTCCGCCGACGCCGGTGTCGACGCCGGGCTGCACCCCGAGGGCACGGTGGTCGCGGCGACCGGGTCCGGGGACCGCGACGAGCTGGCCGCTCTCGCGGGTCACCTGGAGGCGCTGGACCGTCCGGTGCAGCAGCTGACCGGGCGCGAGCTGCGCCGGCTCGAACCGGCCCTCGGCCCGGACGTGCGCGGTGGGCTGTCCGTGCCCGGCGACCCGTCGGTGGACAACCGCCGGTTGCTGGAGGCACTGCGGGCCGCGTGCGCCCGTGCCGGGGTGACGGTCGACCGACGTGCGGTCGCGTCCGTCCGCGACGACGGGGACCGGGTCCGCGGTGTCCGGCTGGCCGACGGCACGGAGATCGACGCCGACGTCGTGCTGGTCGCGGCGGGGGCGCACTCCTCGGCGCTGCACCCGGCGCTCGACGGACTCGTCCGGCCGGTGAAGGGCGAGATCCTGCGCCTCACCCGCAGGCCCGGGGCGCTGCCCCCGCCGACCCGCACGGTGCGGGCGCTGGTCGACGGGCGTTCGGTGTACGCCGTCCCGCGCGTGGTGCCCGGGCACGGCGACCTCGTGATCGGGGCGACGACCTCGGAGAACGGGTTCGACACGGGCGTCACCGTCGGCGGGGTGCGCGACCTGCTCCGGGATGCCGAACGGGTCCTGCCGGGGATCGCCGAGTACGCGTTGACCGAGTCGGCGGCCGGGCTGCGCCCGGGAAGCCGGGACAACGTCCCACTGATCGGGCGTATCGGTCCGGAGGGACTGATCGCCGCGACCGGGCACGGCCGCAACGGCATGTTGCTCGTCCCGGTGACCGCGGCCGCGGTGGCCGCGTTGCTGCAGGGCGCGGACGTTCCCGCCGCCGCCCGCATTGCCGACCCGCGCCGCTTCGCACCGGTCGCGGCCGAGAGGAGCTCACAGTGCTGATCCTGCTGAACGGCGAGAGCCGCGAGACCGAGAGCGGGGCCGATCTGGCCCGGGTGCTGGCCGAGGCCGGGATGCCGGAGCGGGGCATCGCCGTCGCCGTGGACGGTGAGGTGGTGCCCCGGGCGTCGTGGCCGCAGCACACGCTGGCCGACGGCGCGCGGGTCGAGGTACTGACCGCGGTGCAGGGAGGATGACGATGGACAAGCTGACGTTCGGGGACCACCTGTTCGGCTCCCGGCTGGTCATGGGGACCGGCGGTGCCGCCAACCTGGAGATCCTGGAGCGGGCGCTGGTCGCCTCCGGGACCGAGCTGACCACGGTCGCGCTGCGACGCGTCGATGTCGAGGGTGGGACCGGGCTGCTGGAGCTGCTGCGCCGGCTCGGGATCCGGGTGCTGCCGAACACCGCCGGCTGCCGGACCGCCGCCGAGGCCGTGCTCACCGCGCGGATGGCCCGCGAGGCGATGGAGACCGACCTGGTCAAGCTGGAGGTCGTCGCCGACGAGCGCACCCTGCTGCCGGATCCGGTCGAGCTGCTCGACGCGGCCGAGCAGCTCGTCGACGACGGCTTCACCGTGCTGCCCTACACCAACGACGACCCGGTGCTCGCCCGCAAGCTGGAGCAGGCAGGCTGCGCCGCCGTCATGCCGCTCGGCTCACCGATCGGCACCGGGCTGGGCATCCGGAACCCGCACAACATCGAGATGATCGTCGCCGCGGCCGGCGTCCCGGTCGTCCTCGACGCCGGGATCGGTACCGCGTCCGAGGCGGCACAGGCGATGGAGCTCGGCTGCGACGCCGTCCTGCTCGCCACCGCCGTCACCCGTGCCGCGGACCCGGAGCGGATGGCCCGGGCGATGCGCCGCGGCGTCGAGGCCGGGTGGGACGCCCGGCACGCCGGCCGGATCCCGCGCCGGTACTGGGCGCACGCGAGCTCTCCCGACCGGGAGGAGTGACCGGGGCCGGCCCGTCAGGAGGTCTCGACGACGCCCTCGGCGTGCCGGCGGGCGAGCTGCCGGTAGAAGCCCGGGTTGTTCCGCACCCACCACCGGGCCTGCTCGGTCAGCTCGCCGCGTTCCCGGGCGGCGGCGCCGAGCATCAGCCGGTCGCCGGCCAGCTCGGTGCCCGGGGTGACGGTGGACCCGGCCGCCACCATCGCGCCCTCGCCGATCCGGGCGCCGTCCTGCACGGTGCTGCCGTTGCCGATCACCGCCCGCGGGCCGATGACGGCGCCGTGCACCACGCACAGGTGACCGATCGTGGCGCCCTCGCCGATCTCGGTGACCGGGTCGTCGCCGCCGTGCAGGACCGACCCGTCCTGGACGTTCGCGCCGGCCCGCACGACGATCGGCCCGCAGTCGGCGCGGAGCACGGCGTTGTACCAGATCGAGGCGCCCTCCTCGACGTGCACGTCGCCGACGAGTGTCGCGGTCGGTGCGACGAAAGCATCCGGGTGAACGGTCGGGGAGCAGCCCTCCAGGGCGAACAGCGGCATGGGGGCAGTTTCACAGCCTCCGTGGTTCACAGCCCCGGTGGTTCACAGCCCCGGTGGCCGCAGGCCGAGGTCGGTGAGCTCGAGGGCCGCGAGCCGCCGGACGACCGCGGGATCGCCGGCGCGCCACGCCGCGGCCGGATCGGGGGCGATCCGGGTCAGCCGGCCCACCGGGACCCGGGTGAGCGCCCGTACGGCGAGCAGGTCCGGGGCGCCGGCGCGGGCGGCCACCGCCGACCCGGCGCGCCGGGCGTAGCGCAGCCGCAACGGCAGCCAGCCCAGCAGCACCGGCAGCAGCAGGACCAGCGGGATCAGGATGAGCGCGCCGTCCGCGAGCATCCCGACGGTCTCGCCGTACCGGCGCCCGGCCGCGGCCAGGTCCGCCCCGGCACCCGTCGCCGGATCCAGCGCCCGCGCGAGGTCGGCTCCCACGAAGGGGATCGACGAGACCGCGCCGGAGACACCCGTGAACGCGTCCGAGACCTGCCCACCCGCCGCGACCAACGACTCGCCCGGCCCGCGCAGCGCCTGGAGGCCGTCGTGCACCGCGATGCCGGCGACCACCGCGAGCACCGCCCACAGCAGCGCGACGACGTCGGCCACGATCTGCCGGGCCAGGCGTTCGGGGCGTTCCGCGTACCAGCGCATCGACACTGTGTACACCCGGACCACCGACGACGGTCGGTCGGGAAACCCGCTCGCCGGACGGGTCCGCGCGTGCTGGGGTGGACACGTGAGCATCTACACCAGCGAGGACGGTGCCCGCCTCGTGCGGGAGCGGTACGAGCAGCAGCTGGCCGCCTGGCCGGTCCCGTCGCGGCGCCATGAGATCGAGACCTCGCACGGCCGGACGTTCGCCCTGACCTGCGGGGACGACGACGCACCTCCGGTGGTGCTGCTGCACGGCTCGGGTACGAACAGCACGATGTGGCTGGACGGGATCGAGCTGCTGGCGGCGGACCACCGGGTCGTCCTGGTCGACCTGCTGGGCGAGCCCGGTCTCAGCGACCCGGTCCGGCTTGACCTGGCCACCGGGGACACCGCGGACTGGCTGGCGGAGTGCCTCGACGCGCTCGGCATCGACCGGACCGCGCTCGTGGGGCTCTCGCTCGGTGGCTGGACCGCTGCCGACTTCGCGGCCCGCCGGCCGGAGCGGGTGGGCCGGCTCGCCCTGCTGTGCCCGGCCGGGGTCGGGCGGCAGACGATCGGGAAGGTCGCGCCGGCCTTCCTGCTGAGCCTGCTGGGTGCCCGCGGCCGGCGGCGTTCGGCGGAGATCGTCACCGGGCTCGACGCCCGGGAGCACCCCGAGGTGTTCGAGGAGCTCAGCCGGATGTTCGGGCACTTCCGCCCGCGTACCGAGCGGTTCCCGATGTTCGACGACGACACGCTCCGCCGGCTCACGATGCCCGTGCTCGCCGTGCTGGGCGAGCGGGACCGGGTGTTCGACCCGGTACACACGCGGGAGCGGCTCACGGCGCTGCTGCAGGATGTGCGGGTGGACGTCGTGGCCGGTTCCGGGCACGCGCTGCTCGGGCAGGCGCCACGGATCGCGGAGTTCGTGCGTTGATGTCCTGCTTGGATGTCGTGCGGTGATGTCGTGATGTCGTGGTGTCGACGCATTCCGCGGAACGCGGAGCGCACCCTGTCGGAGCCTTGCCGTTGGGAGCCTTGCCCGGGTGTGTGTCCTGGCCGGGGTGGCGGTGCGCGCTCAGGCGGCCATCGGGGTGGGTAGCGAGGGCAGCAGGGCGTCGAGGATCGGTGTCGGATCGAGGCGGTCGCCGTACCAGACCGGGGTGAGGGTGCTGCGGTCGATCCGGAGCCGTGCCCGGGTGTTGATCTCGATCAGCGCCTCTGCGGTGCCACTCAGCGGTTCCCTGGTGGGCGTGACGAACGTTCCGTCCGGACGCTGCACGTCCCAGCCCCCTCCGGGGCGGCGCCGGATCCGGTAGTCGTGGTCGTGGAGCAGCCGGTGATGGAACCCGCAGAGCAGGACCAGATTGTCCACGTCCGTGACGCCCCCGTGCAGCCAGTGCCGGACGTGATGGGCGTGCAGGTGACGGGTGTGGTCACAGCCGGGGAAGCGGCAGCCACCGCCGTCCGCACTGTCGCGGGCGGTGAGCGCGGCGATCTGCGCCGGGCTGGCCAACCGGCGGGAACGGCCGAGGTAGAGCCGGTTCGTGGCGCGGCCCTCCAGAAGGACCTGAGCGCGGGCATCGCAGGCGAGACGTTCTGTGGTCGACGCCGCGAGCTCGGGGCCGCCCGCCACCCGGGCGGTGCCGGTGGTGGCATCGAGGTGCACGACGACCTGAGCGGTGCCGCGGCTGACCACCGGGCCGGATGTGTCGTCCTGCCGGCGGGCCAGGGCCAGCAGCGCATCGGCGCGCCGGGCCGCGATCCGGTCCGTGACCGGGCCCGGTTCCTGCTCCAGGGCGCACTGGTCGAGATCCTGCGGTAGGGCGGCGACCGGATGCTTGGTCGGTGCGGGCGGTGGTACGAGTGCCTCGATGGCGGCGATCAGGGCGGCACCGTCCTCAGGAGTGAAACGACCGCGGAGGACCAGCGAGCCATCGGCGTCGTGATACCAGCTCAGAGAGCGGCCGGCGGCGGCGTCGGTGGGCCGCGTCCGGCGCCGGCGGACGGCCCGTACGACGGTCTCGACGTGACTCGCGGTCCCGGACAGAGCCAGATCCAGCAACACCTGCTCGGCGCTCTGCGGGTCGGCGGGAGCCTCGGCGGAGGCAGAGGCAGAGGCAGAGGCGGAGGCGGAGGCCCCGGGGCCTGCGCTGTCCCCGACCACGGCGTCGGAAGCGGCCTCGGCCTCGACGGTCGCGCCGCCCGCGTCGGGACCTCCGGCGCCCGTCTCGGAGCCTGCGGCGCCGGTGACGCCTGCGGTGCTCGCCTCGGAGATGGCTCGGTCGGCGCTACTTCGGCCGGCGCTACTTCGGTCGATGCTGCTTCGGGCGGTGCTGCCTTGCGGGGTAACGGGGGTGGTGTCGACGCCGTCCGTATCGTTGGTTCCGGCATCGTCGACCGTGTCGTGGCCTGCCGTCCCGGAGGTGTCGGTGTCGGTTCCGGTGTCGGTTGCGAGGCGGTCCAGGACGGCGGTGTCCGAGCCCGCCACCCGGGTGATCGCACGGACCTTCGAGTAGGAGATCCGGCCTGCGGCGAACGCGGCCGTGATGCGGGGGAGCCCGGTGAGAGCGCGGGCGACGCGTAGGTGCTCGGTCGCGGTCCGCAGGCTCATCCCCGCCCGCCACGACAACCAGTGCGCACACGAGCGGACGCCGACGCCCGCCCACCCACCGCGCTGGTCGAACTCGGCCAGCAGCCGAAGGAACCGGCATTCGGCGGCGGCGATGTGGCCGGCCAGGCCGAGCAGCTCCGACTCCAGGTCGGCGAGACTCGTATCGGGCGACGGAGTGGGTGGATCGGCGGGATCTGTGGTGATGGCGGGCATCGCGGCACCTCCGGCAGGATTCGAACTTGTGTTCGGGCGGAGTGTGGCAGGCGGGTACGACATTCTCGGTCGGACAGGAGCCGGACTCGGGTCGGACAGGAGGCGGAGCTGGAATGTACGAGGGGCGCGGGCTGCTGCTCGACCGGACCGGAATGCCCCGGCGAGCCGGTCCGGATCGCGTTCCGCGGAACGCGGTTGCGTCCAGCGGAGCAGGTGTCGGAGGCAGCCCCCGGTCCGGCGACGCGACCATGGGGCCGGTCGGCCGGGGCGCCCCGGCCGGGAGTGGCGGTCGGGGACCGTGACCGCTACAGGAGGCCCAGCTTCGTCGCGGCGTAGACGGCCTCGGCTCTCCGGGAGACCATGAGTTTGCGCATCAGGTTCCCCACGTGGAACTTGACCGTCGTCTCCGAGATGAACAGCTCGGAGCCGATCGCCCGGTTGGACAGCCCGCGGGCCAGCAGCTGCAGCACGTCGAGCTCGCGGTCGGTCAGTCGTTCCCGGTCCGGCATCCCGCCGGACAGGGAACGGACCATCGCGGAGGCGGAACGGGCGTCGAACGCGCTCTCGCCGCGGGAGACCGCCCGGATCGCCCGGACCAGCTCGGTGGTGTCGACGTCCTTCACCACGTAGCCGCGGGCGCCGGCCTGCACCGACTCCACCACCAGGCGGTCCTCGGCGAACGTGGTCAGCACCAGCACACCGATGCCGGGGTGGTCGGCGCACAGCTTCCGGCACACCTCGAGGCCGTCGGTCTGCGGTCCGGAGGCCAGCTTGAGATCGAGCAGCACGACCTGCGGCCGGCCGGCCGCCACGGCCGCGATCGCCTCGGCCGCGCTGCCCGCCTCGCCGACGACGCGCAGGTCGTCCTCGCGCTCGAGGACCGCCCGCAGGCCCTGCCGCATGATCGAGTGGTCGTCGACCAGGACGATCCGGACGGGCCGGATGCCGGAGTGCTCGGGCCGGGCGGGCACGTTGCCGTTGCCGGGTGCGGGCCGCACGGCGTTCATGCCGTCCCCGTCGGAACACCCACGTCGGACGGACCGCTCACGAGGCCTCCTCACCCGGCGTCCCCAGCGGGACGTCCACCTGTACCTGCAGCCCGCCGATCCGGGACCGGCGGAACCGCAGCGTCCCGCCCATCTCCCGGGCGCGGGCGTCCATGTTGACCAGACCGCGGTGCTCGCCGGAGGGGCCGCGGACCGAGGTCGCGCGCAGCGTGCGGCGGATCTGGTCGGGCGAGGCACCGCCGTCGTCGGACACCGACAGGCGGATCCGGCCGGGCTGGTACGCCAGCCGGACCACCGCCCGCGACGCCGACGCGTGCATCGCCGTGTTGAACAGCGCCTCACCGGCGATCCGGAACAGCGACTGCTCGTGCTCGTGTGCCAACGGGATCGGGGTGCCGCCGATGGAGACCTCGACCCGCAGCTCGTCGGGCATGTGGACGGTGGAGAGCCTGCGCAGCATCGACGGCAGGTCCTTGTCGCCGTGGTCGTCGTCGTTGAGGGCGTAGATCGCCGAGCGCAGCTGCTCCACCGCCCGCCGGGTCAGGCCCTTCGCGGTGTCCAGGTGCTCGATCACATTGCTGCTGCCCGCCCACCCGGCGACCTCGGACCGGCACAGCTCGATGTGCATGCCGGCCGAGAGTGCGTACTGGGTGACGCTGTCGTGCAGCTCGCGGGCGATGCGGTGCCGCTCGTTGTCCAGCACCTCACGCTGCCGCGCCGCACCGAGCTCCTGCTGCGTGGCCATCAGCTCGTCGTTGCGGGCGCGCAGGTCCTCGGCCTGTGCGGCGGTGCGGGCATGCAGTCGCTCGGCGCGGTCGAGCAGCGCGCAGTTCTGCAGCGCCGATGCCGTCTGGCCGGCCAGGATCCGCAGCACCGAGTGGTCGGTGTCGTCGATCTCGCGGTCCGGCGGGGTCCAGGCCACGAAGCCGCCGACCGTACGGCCGTCCAGCCGGATCGGGACGTGCAGGTGCGAGCGGTCCTCCTCCGGGGTGTGCCCGCCGGTGCTGCCGCCGGCCTGCAGCGCGGTGACGTGCCTGCGCACCTTCTCCGGGACCAGGCACAGGTCGGGCCACTCGACGCCGTCCGGACCGAGTACGACGTGCCGCGGCGCCGCGTCGGGCAGCTCGCCCTCGACCAGGCCGAGGATCATCCAGTCCGCGGACAGGTGGTCGGCAGCGGCGTCGGCGACCGCCCGGACCAGTGCCTCGGAGCCCTCCATCGTGCGGACCAGGGCGGCGGAGATGCGGTCCAGGGCGAGGATGACGCGCTTGAGCCGCTCGGCGTTGACCCGGTACTCGGGGTAGAACGACGGCTTGCCCGACCGCAGGCCGGTGAGTTGGTCGAGGTCGGGGCGCGTCCGGAGCCCGGAGGGCGGCGGGACGGGCGTGCGTCGGTTCGGGAACCGGGCGGCGGCCGTCACCGTGAGCGCCTCACAGCGCTTCCCGGAACAGGTCCTCGATCTGCTCCACGGTGGCGGTGCGCGGGTTGGTGGTCAGGCAGGCGTCGCCCAGGGTGAGCCGGGCCAGGCGCGGCACGTCCGGCTCGCGGACCCCGATCGCCCCGAGCCCGGTGGGCACCCCGACCTCGTCGGCCAGCTTGCGCACCTCGGTCGCGACCATGTCGACGGCCTCGTCACCCGGCATGCCGGGCCGGGCGGGCAGCCCCATCGCCTGGGCGATCGGCACGAACCGGGTCGGGTCGTCGGCACCGTTGAACCGGATCACGTGCGGCAGCAGCACCCCGTTGATCAACCCGTGCGGCAGGTCCAACATGCCGCCGACCTGGTGGCTCATGGCGTGGGTGGCGCCGAGGATCGCGTTGGTGAAGGCCAGCCCGGCCTCCAGGGCGGCCTGCGCCATCGCCGTGCGCGGGCCGTCGTCGGTGCGGCGGATCATGGTGGTCGGCAGGTTGGTGTGGACGAGCGCGACCGCGTGCAACGCGTGCGTGTCGGTCAGCGGGCCGTGCGCGAGCGACACGAACGCCTCGATGCCGTGGGTCAGCGCGTCCAGGCCGGTGGCGGCGTTGAGCCAGTCCGGCATGGTGACCAGCAGTCGCGGATCGATCACCGAGACGTCCGGGACCAGCGCCCGTCCCATGATCGTGATCTTGGTGAGCCGCTCGGTGTCGGTGATGATGCAGAACTGCGAGACGTCGGCGCCGGTGCCGGAGGTCGACGGCACCATCACCATCGGCGGGATCGGATGGGAGATCCGGTCGATGCCCTCGTAGTCCCCGATCGCGCCGCCGTTCGCGGCCAGCAGTGCGACGCCCTTCGCGGCGTCGATCACCGACCCGCCGCCGATGCCGATCACCACGTCGCAGCCGGAGCTCCCGTAGCGCTCGAACCCGGCCTGGATCTCGTGGTCCTTCGGGTTCGGAGTGATCTCGTTCCACAGCTGCGGGCGCAGTCCCGCCGCGCGCAGGTGGCGCAGGAGCTCGGCCGGCCAGCCGGCCTCGGTCACCCCCGGGTCGGTGACGACGAAGGGCCGCTCGGCGCCCAGCCGGAGCGCGGCGTGGGCGGTCTCGGGCAGCGAGTCCGGACCGAAGACGATCTCCGGGGCGTGGAACTTGGACAGCCGGGGCCGCTGCTCCCGCGGGCACTCCGGCGCGCGCACGGTGTAGCCGCTCCCGGTGCCGCCGGGAGGCGCCGTGGCGCCGTCGAGGACCAGGACGGTGTCCCGGTGAACGGAATCGGACGGTCCGGTGCGGACCACGCTGCCCACCTCCCGCTCCGTGGTGGTCGGTACCCGCCCGAGGTCGGATCCGGCTCGATCACGAGCGTGCCGACCACGATACAGTGCGACACCCTGTCGCAGACTACCTGTGCGCGACGGAACGGCCTCCCCGAAGGGACGGGTCACGACGCGTGGATGGGCCCCTCCCGGTCCGCGAGCGGGAGCCCGGCGCCGCCCCAGTGCTGCGCGATCATCTCCGCGGCGATCGAGACGGCGGTCTCCTCGGGCGTGCGGGCACCGAGATCGAGCCCGATCGGGGAGGACATCCGGGTGATCTCGGCGTCGGTGACCCCCTTCTCCTTCAGCCGCTCGATCCGGTCGTCGTGCGTGCGCCGCGAGCCCATGGCCCCGATGTAGCCGACCTCCGGGAGCCTGAGCGCCACCTCCAGCAGCGGCACGTCGAACTTCGGGTCGTGGGTGAGCACGCACAGCGCGGTCCGCTGGTCGAGCCGGCCGGCGTCGGCCTCGGCCTTCAGGTAGCGGTGCGGCCACTCGACGACGACCTCGTTCGCACCCGGGAACCGGCTCGCCGTGGCGAACACCGGGCGGGCGTCGCACACCGTCACCCGGAAGCCCAGGAACGACCCCATCCGGGCCACCGCGGCGGCGAAGTCGATCGCACCGAACACGATCATCCGGGGCGGCGGGGCGAACGACTCGACGAACACCTGCAGGCCCTCACCGCGGCGTTCGCCGTGCACCCCGTAGGTGAGGGTGGCGTTGCGGCCGGAGTCGAGCAGCCCGCGCACGTCGTCGCGCACGGCGTCGTCGATCCGGTCCGATCCGGTGCCGCCCTCGACCCGGTCCGGCCAGACCACGAGGCGTTTCCCGAGCAGCTCGGACGGCCCGGCGACGACGGTCGCCACGGCGACCGGGTCCTCGTTGCGGATCGCCTCGGCGATCCGGCCGAGCTGCTCGTAGACCTCCGGCGTCACCTTCTCCACGAAGACGTCGAGGATCCCGCCGCAGGTCAGCCCGACGGCGAACGCGTCGTCGTCGGAAACGCCGTAGCGCTGCAGCACCGGGCGGTCGTCGGCCAGCACCTGCTGTCCGAGCTCGTAGACCGCGCCCTCGACGCAGCCGCCGGAGACCGAGCCGACGGCCTCGCCTCCCGGGCCGACCAGCATCGAGGCCCCCGGCTGCCGGGGGGCGGAACGGAAGGTTCCGACCACCGTCGCCAGCGCTGCCGGCTCGCCGTTCTTCCACCAGCCTTCCAGCTGATCGATGACGTCACGCATTTCTGACCACCTCGAGAAGTCTCTCCAGCGTGTCCAGGCTGTGCCCGGCCAGTAGATCGTCCAAGTGCGGAAGTGCCGCGACTATTCCCCCCTGGACCGGGGCGTAGCCGTCCTTGCCCGCGTGCGGGTTCACCCAGACCAACCGGTGGGCGAGCCGCGACAGCTGCTCCACCTGGGTGCCGAGCAGTTCGGTTCCCCCTCGCTCCCAGCCGTCGGAGAAGACCACGACGACCGCCCGGCGGGCCGCTCCGCGCCGGCCCCACCGGTCGACGAACGCCTGCAGCACCTCGCCGAGCCGGGTCCCGCCCGACCAGTCGGGGATCGCCTTCCCGGCCGTGGAGAGGGCCCGTTCCGGGTCACGCTGGCGCAGCTCGCGGGTGATCCGGGTCAGCCGGGTGCCGAGGGTGAACGCCTCCACCGAACGCGGTGCGCGGCGTACGAACACGTGCGCGAACCGCATCAGCGCATCGGCGTAGGGCTCCATCGACCCGGACACGTCGATCAGCAGGACGACCTTGCGCGGCCGCCGGGAGGCGTTCCGACGCTTGATCGAGAAGATCTCGCCCTGGTTGCGCAGCGCGGCGCGCAGGGTGCGTTCCGGATCGGCCTCGCCGTGCCGGTTGCGGCGCCTGCGACGCGAGACCCGGGTCGGGGGCTGCGGCTTCAGCAGTGTCATCAGCCGGCGCAGGTGCTCGCGCTCGGCGGGGCTCAGCTCACCGAGGTCGCGGCTGCGCAGGATCTCGGAGCCGGTGGCCGCGGCCTTGATCTGGGGACCGTCGTCGTCGTTGTCGTCCTCGCCCGCGCCCTCGCGTCCGGGGACCAGCGCGGCGAGCTTCGGCGGGGCGGGCGGCCGGTCGTCGCGGTTGGTGGCGCGCCTGCCCTCCGAGGGTTCGAACCAGGCGGGGAAGGCGAGGTCGTAGCGGGCGATGTCGTCCGGGTCCGCGCACAGCGTCAGCCGCCCCGCCCAGTACACCTGGTGCCGGTCGGTGACGTCGAGGGTGTCGACCGCCTCCACGAACGCGGCGACCCGGTCGGCCGTCACCGGGGCTCCCGCGGCGCGCAGCACCTCGGTGAACCCGACGAGCCCGGTGAGGAAGGTGTCGGGCTCGAGCTGCTCGGTACCGGTCACGGTGATCTAGGACGCCAGCAGCGCGTCGAGCTGGGAGTGCACGCGGTCGGCGTCCTCCCGGTACTTGAGCACGGCGCCGAGGGTGCGCGCGGCGGACTCGGTGTCCAGGTGACGAGCACCGACGAGCATGAGGGCACGCGCCCAGTCCAGGGTCTCCGCGACGCCCGGCGGCTTGATCAGGTCGGCGTTCCGCAGCTTCTGGACCGCCCGGGCGACGGCGGCGGCGAGCCGCTCCGGGACCTCGGGCAGCCTGCTGTGCAGGATCTCGATCTCCCGCTCGATCGAGGGGTGCTCGAGCCACAGGTAGAGGCACCGGCGCTTCAGCGCGTCGTGCACCTCACGCGTCCGGTTGGAGGTGAGTACGACGACCGGCGGCGTCGTCGCCCGGATCTCACCGATCTCGGGGATGGTGACGGCGTGCTCGGTGAGCACCTCGAGGAGGAAGGCCTCGAACTCGTCGTCGGCGCGGTCGATCTCGTCGATCAGCAGCACCGACGGGCTGGTGCGCAACGCCCGCAGGATCGGTCGCGCGAGCAGGAAGCGCTCGTCGTAGAGGGAGGCCTCGACCATGTCGGCGTCCAGGCCGGAGCCCTTGACGCCCGCGGCGGCCTCGAGCGCCCGCAGGTGCAGCAGCTGGCGGGGGAAGTCCCAGTCGTAGAGCGCCTGGCCCGCGTCGATGCCGTCGTGGCACTGCAGCCGGATCAGCGGGGCGCCGAGGGTCTCGGCGAGTGCCTGGGCCAGCGCCGTCTTCCCGGTGCCCGGCTCACCCTCGCAGAACAGCGGGCGGTTCATCTGCATCGCCAGGAAGGTCGCGGTCGCGAGGCCGTCGTCGGCGAGGTAGCCGGTCGAGCGCAGCGCCTCGGCGAGTTCGGCCGGGCTCCCGGGCCCGGCCCCCGAGGCACCGGTGGGTGCGGAGTGGTTCACCGACCCAGCATGCCGGACGAGCGGCGTTGCGGGCCACCTCAGCCGCCCCCTCCGGGGAGGTCGATCGGGCGCCGCCGACGCCGCCGGCGGGCCCGGGAGAGCCGGTGTCCTTCCGATTCAAAAATGTTCATGTCCGCGTGATGCGTCCGTGATGTGACGCCGTTGACCAGCACCTTTAAGTAGCAACTGATAATTACAAGCATGTAACAGTGATTCCGCTCACCCAATCCGTGTTTGACGAATTCTTTTCCTGCATTCACATTTTTCGTCGGCCGGTCCGAACCGGAGCGGCCAGCTGATCGAGCCAACATCCGGGCCCGCCGCGCCGAACGACCCCCGTCCTGCGGCAGCCCGGTCCGTCGAGGAAATCGGAACGGGACGGGGACGAGAGAGAACACTCCGCGGGCGTCACGGACGTCGCTCCCCGGTCCCGGTCGACGCTTCGCGGCGAACGGCGGGCACACCTGTGCCCGGGGGACCACTGCGCGGACGTGTGACCGATCGGGCCGGCGCGGTGGGAGCGAAGCAATGACTCAGGGACGCAAGGGCCGAAGTCTGCTGCGCGTGGCTGCGGCGGGCATCGTCGCGGTCGGTGCGACGGCCGCGCTCACCGGTACCGCCAGTGCCGCCCCGGACGGTGTCTGGGACAAGCTCGCGCAGTGCGAGAGCGGCGGCGACTGGTCGATCAACACGGGCAACGGCTACCAGGGTGGCCTGCAGTTCTCGCCGTCGACCTGGAAGGCCTTCGGCGGCAGCGGTTCGGCGAGCAACGCCAGCCGCTCCGAGCAGATCGCGGTCGCCGAGAACGTCCTCGCGGCCCAGGGCTGGAACGCCTGGCCGTCCTGCTCCAAGAAGCTGGGGATCACCGGCCACTCGGCCGACACGGGCAAGCGGGTCAAGGCGTCGGCTCCGGCCGCCTCGCAGCAGGCCGCTCCGAAGAAGGCCGCCGGCGGTCAGTACACCGTCCGCTCCGGCGACAGCCTGTCGAAGATCGCCTCGGCGAACGGCACGTCGGTGTCGAAGCTGGCCTCGCTGAACGGCCTGGCGAACCCGGACGCGCTCAGCGTGGGTCAGTCCCTGACGCTGCGCTGACGTGCTCCTCCCGCTCGCCCGGACCGCCATCCGGGTGAGCGGGTGCGGGGCGTGCGGTGTCCCCAGCACCCGCCCCGGCGGACGACGGCCCGGGATCTTCCCCAGCAGGGGGAGGTCCCGGGCCGTTCCGTCTCTCAGGTCGAGTTCACCCACTCGTCGGTGCCGTCGGCGAAGCGCTGGTGCTTCCACACCGGGAGCAGTCGCTTCACCTCGTCGACCAGCTCGGCGCAGGCGGTGAACGCCTCCTGCCGGTGCTCGGCCGCGACCGCGCAGGCCAGGGCGACCTCGCCGATGTCGAGCGGCCCGACCCGGTGGCTCACCGCGAGCGCGCGGACCCCGGGCGAGTTCGCGGCGACCTGCTCGGCCACCTCGGCGACGATCCGGCCGGCCGTCGGGTGCGCGCTGTACTCCAGGCCGTGCACCGCCTTGCCGCCGTCGTGGTCCCGGACCACGCCGGCGAACGTGACGACGGCGCCGGCGGCGGCGTGATCGACGAGACGGGCGTGCTCGTCGACGTCGAGGGCGTCCTCGCCGACCGCCGCCCGCAGGACGAGGGCCTTCGCAGCAGCGGTCATGTGTGGTCGCCTCCACGGAGCTGGTCGACGGCGTGGCCGAGTACGCGATCGAGGACGCCGAGCCCGTCGGAGACCCCGCCCGGCGATCCGGGCAGGTTCACGACCAGGGTCCGGCCGGCCACCCCGGCGACCCCGCGGGACAGGACCGCGGTCGGGACCGCGTCCTCCCCGGCCCGCCGGATCGCGTCGGCCAGTCCCGGCACCTCGTGGTCCAGGACCGCGCGGGTCACCTCGGGGGTGGCGTCGGTGGGGGAGATCCCGGTTCCGCCGGTGGTGACGACGACGTCGACGCCGTCGGCGACAGCGGCCCGCAGCGCCTCGCCGACCGGGTCGCCGTCCGGGACGACGACGGGGTCGGGCGTGCGGTAGCCACGGTCGCGCAGCCACCCGGTGATGATCGGCCCGCCCCGGTCGGCGTAGACACCGGCGGCGGCCCGGTTGGACGCGGTGATCACCCGGGCGCTGCGGTCGGTGCTCACGACCGGTCCTCGGGGCGCGTCCAGCGCCCGGTCTTTCCGCCGTCCTTGCTCTCCACCCGCACGGCGTCGAGCACGGCGGCCGGGTCGACGGCCTTGATCATGTCGTGCAGGGTGAGGCCGGCGACGGCGACCGAGGTCAGCGCCTCCATCTCGACGCCCGTGCGGTCGGTGGTCCGCACCTCGGCCCGGATGGTGATCCGGCCGGTGTCCCCGTCGGCGGCCGGCTCGAGATCGACGGTGACCCCGCTGATCGCGATCGGGTGGCAGAGCGGAACCAGGTCGGGCGTGCGCTTGGCGCCCATGATCCCGGCGATCCGGGCGGTCGCCAGCGCGTCGCCCTTGGGCAGGCCGTCGGACTGCAGCAACCGCACCACCTCGGCGGTGGTGTGCAGGACGCCGGTCGCCACCGCGGCCCGGGGGCCGGGCTGCTTCTCCGAGACGTCCACCATGCGGGCGGCCCCGGCCTCGTCGACGTGGCTGAGCTCGGTACTCACACCGACGACCCTATACGGCCGGTGCGCGTGCACCGGGTGGTGCTCCGGCGGGTGCTCCGGCACCTCCGAGTGAGAGCAAGAGTGTGATCTGTATCACGTTTATGCAATGAAACACAGTGTTTCGGCGTCCGTATTCGCTTCGTTATCGTCGGCAATGACCAGCGGAAACAGTTTATTCGATCTTGATGTGCACAGAAGTCGCCGCGCCGCGCCGTGTCGTCGCCCACTTTCCCGTCGTCGAGACGTGTTCTACCTTCGTCTGCAGCCCGGCCGACTCCCCCAATGCGGACGGGCTCCGGTGCCGCAGCGCTCCCTGTCCGGCGGCCACCGGCCCCCGAGGTACTACGTGGGACAGGACCGGCCGAAAGGCTGATCGGTGGCCACTCCCCGGCCACCGGACGCGCGCTCTCTCCCCGAGCGCAGCCGGGACGCGCCACGCGGGAGACCCAGCCATGGCTCGATACCGCGGGAAGCACCGCAAACCCAGCACCGCCGGCCGCACGATCGCCCGGACCGCCGTCGCCGGCGCCGTCCTCGGCGCCCCGATGATCGCGATCGTCCCGGCCGCCAACGCCGCCAGCGACTCCACCTGGGACAGTCTCGCGCAGTGCGAGAGCACCGGGAACTGGGCGGCCGACACCGGCAACGGCTACGAGGGTGGGCTGCAGTTCAGCCCGAGCACCTGGAAGGCCTTCGGCGGTGGCGAGTACGCCTCCTCCGCGAGCCAGGCGACCCGCGCCGAGCAGATCGCCGTCGCGGAGAAGGTGCTGGCCAAGCAGGGCTGGAACGCCTGGCCGTCCTGCTCCAAGAAGACCGGCGCGTCCGGTTCCTCCACGCCGCGCACCGTCGAGCGCGACGCCGGCAGCCAGGCTCCCGAGCGCGTGAAGCTGAGCGCCCCGGCGGCCTCGTCCGGCTCGACCTACACGGTCAAGTCCGGCGACACCCTCGGCAAGATCGCCGCCGCGAACGGTGCCGGTCACTGGAAGAACCTGCTCGCCAAGAACCCGGGCCTCGGCGCCGGGCAGATGATCCACCCGGGTCAGGTCATCAACGTCTGACCCGATCGTGATCGGGCTCCCGCACGCGTGTGCCCCGGCCCCCTGGTGAAGGGAGCCGGGGCACATGCGTGCGTCCGGGCAGGAACCGGGTGTCAGGCCCCTGCGAGGCGCCGGAGCTGGGCGGGGGTGTCGACGTCGTCGGGATCGGCGACGTCACCGCATTCGACGAGCTCGACGTCCGACCGGCCGGCGAGGTAGCCGCGGGCCCCGGCGTCGCCGGTGGAGATGCCCACCACGCCGGACCAGTGGTCCCGGCCGATCAGCACCGGGTGTCCGGGTACGCCGTCGTAGGCGGCCCGCCGCAACGACGAGTGCAGCGCGCCCTCGGTGACCCGGGCGATGGCCTCCGGGCCCACGCCCGGCAGGTCCACGAGATGCACCAGCGCCGCCCCGGTCCCGGGCAGGTGGGCCAACGCCCCCAGGCCGCGGCGCAGCGACGCGCCCATGCCCTCGTCCCAGTCCTCGGCGACGACCACGCCGACATCACTGCCGGTGGTTCCCAGACCCGCACTGCGCAGGACGTCGGTGACGTCGTCGGCGCGGGCGCCGAGCACCACGGTGACGGGGCCGCAGCCACCCGCCTGCAGTGCCTTCACCGCCCGCACGGCCAGTGGCTCGCCGTGCAGCCGTACCAGCGCCTTCGGGGTGCCCATGCGGCGCCCGGCGCCTCCGGCGAGGAGCAGACCCGCGACCACGGTCAGCGGTTGATCTCGGTGACCGGGTGCTCGTACGGCACGCTGGCCACCGGGAAGTCGACGTCGCCGAACGGCGACATGTTCCCCTGCACGTTCCCCAGGAGCTCGGTGACCGGGTGCTCGCCGTCCGGCAGCTGCGAGTAGTGCGGGTCGATCCGGTCGGTGTTGGCGGGCTTGGACGCCATCGGGTTCCTCCAGCATCGTCGTCCGGCTGCGCAGCGCCGGGGGCGGTGTCCACCCCAGTATCCCGGACGGCCGTGGGCCTGTCCGGCCCGGTGCGTCACGGACCACCCGACTACCCTGGTCGCGGTGCATACGTCCCTGGTCGAGTGGCTGCGCGAGCAGGACGACGGGTTCCTCGCCGCGCTGCTCCGTGCGCGTCCGGACCTCGCCGTCCCCCCGCCCGCCGATCTCACGGTGCTGGCCACCCGGGCCTCCATCCGGGCGTCGGTGCAGCGCGCGTGCGAGGAGCTCAGCACCGTGTCGCTGACCGTGCTGGAGGCCCTGGTGCTGTCCGGGGCGGACCGGGGGCCGGTGGACGGTTCGACGGCCGCGTGCGGCCCCCGCTGGTGGCTCGGCCCGGATGTGGACGAGGCGACCTTCACCCAGGGGCTGCGCGCGCTGCGCGCCCGGGCGCTGGCCTGGGGCCCGGACGAGGCCCTGGCCGTCGTCCCGGCGGCCACCGAGGTGGTCGGGCCCATGCCGGCCGGTCTGGGCCGGGAGGCCACCGGTGCCGCCGCGACCTCCGAGCTCGGCACCCTGCTCGCCGGCGTCACCGACGAGGAGCGCAAGGTGCTCGACGTGCTCGCCCCGGGCCCGCCGATCGGGCGCTCGCGCGGCGCCGCCGACGGCTCCGGCCCGGTGGGCGCGCTCGTGGCGAAGGGCCTGCTCCTGCCCCGCGACCAGGAGACCGTCGAGCTGCCCCGGCAGGTGGCGGTCGCACTGCGCGGGGACCGGCCGATGGGCCGGCTCGACGTGGCCCGCCCGGACGTCCTGATGCGTGAGCGCGAGCCGGCCCGGGTGGACGGCACCGGGGCCGGTGCGGCGCTGGAGTTCCTGCGCCGGGTGGACCTGGTACTGGAGTTCCTGGAGACCGACGCGCCTGCGGTGCTCCGCTCCGGCGGCTTCGGGGTCCGGGAGCTGCGCCGCGCCGCGAAGGAGGCGGACACCGACGAGGCCACCGCCGCGCTGGTCCTGGAGGTCCTGTCCGCCGCCGACCTGATCGGTGAGACCGACTCGGGCACGCCGCAGTGGCTGCCCACCCCGAACGCCGACGTGTGGGCGGCGGGGCCCGAGGAGTCGCGCTGGGCGGTACTGGCGCGGACCTGGCTGGAGCTGCCGCGGCTGTCCGGTCTCGTCGGCGGCCGCGACGACACGGACAAGCCGATCACCGCGCTGTCCGACGGCCCGCGCCGCCCGACCGCCCCGCGGGACCGGCGCCGGATCCTGCAGACCCTCGCCGACCTCCCCGACGGCACCGCGATCGGTTCGGCCGAGGACCTGGCGCGGGTGCTGGCCTGGGCGGCCCCGCGACGGGGCGGACGGCTGCGCGACGAGATGGTGGGCTGGACCGTTGCCGAGGCGACCACGATCGGCGTCGTCGCCCTCGACGCGCTCACCACGGCCGGCCGGCTGTTGCTCGACCCCGCGACCCGCGACGCCCGGAACCCGACCGAGGTCGCCGCCGCGCTGCATGCGGCGCTGCCCGCCCCGGTCGAGGAGATCCTGCTGCAGGCCGACCTCACCGCCGTCGCACCCGGCCGGCTGTCGGCCGATCTCGCGCACGAGCTGTCGGTCCTGGCCGACGTGGAGTCCGCGGGCGGGGCGACGGTCTACCGGTTCACCGAGCGGAGCCTGCGCCGGGCGCTGGACACCGGCCGCACCGCCGAGGGCGTCCGCGAGTTCCTCGAGGCGCGCTCCCGCACCCCGGTCCCGCAGACACTGACCTACCTGGTCGACGACGTCGCCCGTCGGCACGGCCGGCTGCGTGGCGGTGCCGTGTCCTGTTTCCTGCGGTCCGACGACGAGGTGCTGCTCTCCGAGGTGCTCGTCCACCACGTGGCCACGGAGCTGGGGCTCCGCCGGATCGCGCCCACGGTGATGGTGAGCGCGCTCCCGCTGGCCGAGGTGCTCGACGGGTTGCGCTCCGCCGGGTTCAGCCCGGCGGCCGAGGACGCCGGTGGTGCGGTGCTCGACCTGAACGCCAAGGGCAGGCGGGCCGAGCCGCGCCGGCGTGGGGCGAGCGTCCGCACCACGTCCGCCGGACCCGCCGGACCCGCCGACCGGACCGACGAGCTGGTGGAGCGGCTGCGGGCCGGGGACGCCCTGGCCGGGGTACGGCGCAGCGTCGCAGGCCGGCGCGAGTCGCCGGGGTCCACCGGCAACCTGGCGTCGCTGCAGGCGGCGGTCCGTGAGGGCCGCACGATCTGGATCGGTTATGTCGACGCGCACGGCGTGGCCGGGGACCGGGTACTGGAGCCCACCTCGGTCGGCGCCGGCGTCGTCGAGGGCCGGGACGCGCTCGACGGCGAGCTCCGCCGGATCCAGCTGCACCGGATCACCTCGATCGCGCCGGTGGAGGACCGCTCCGGCTGAGCCACCGGGCCCGCGGTCAGCGGGCGCCGGCAGCCATCCGCTGGTGCATGGCGTGCTGCACCAGTGCGATCAGCGTCTCCTTCGTCGACTGCCGGTGCCGGGCGTCGCACACCACCATCGGGACCGCCGGGTCGATCGACATCGCCTCGCGCACGTCCTCCAGGCCGTGCTGCAGGTGCCCGTCGAACGCGTTCACGCCCACCACGTAGGGCAGGTTGCGGTCCTCGAAGAAGTCGATCGCCGCGAACGAGTCCGCGAGCCGGCGGGTGTCGACCAGGATGACGGCGCCGATCGCGCCGCGGACCAGGTCGTCCCACATGAACCAGAAGCGCTGCTGGCCGGGGGTACCGAACAGGTAGAGCACCAGGTCGGAGTCCAGCGAGACGCGACCGAAGTCCATCGCGACCGTCGTCGACCGCTTGTTGGGGGTGGCCGAGAGGTCGTCGTGCGACGAGCTCGCCTCGGTCATCACGGCCTCGGTGGTCAGCGGCATGATCTCCGAGACCGACCCGACGAACGTGGTCTTACCGACCCCGAACCCGCCGGCCACCACGATCTTGGCCGACATCGTGGCCGTCCGGGCCGGAGCGGCAGCGGTTTGGGGCGGCTGTGGCCTAGAGCCGACGGAGTCCACTCAACACCCTTTCCATCAGCGCGAGGTCCGGCACGCTGCCGGGAGTGCTCGCGGTCTGGTGAACGGTCACCGTGCCGGTCGAGGCCATGTCCCCGAGCAGCACCCGGGCCACGCCCAGGGGGAGCGACAGCAACGCCGCGACCTCGGCGACCGAGCGGGTCTGCTCGAGCAGGAGATCGGCGACGGAGCGGTGCTCCATCGGCAGCCGTTCCAGCTGGCTGCGGGCCCGGTTGCTGACCGAGACCAGGGTCTCGACGGCCAGCTCGTAGCCCGACTTGGTCCGGCCGCGGGTCCATGCATAGGGCCGCACGGAGGCGGCCCCGCCCGCGGCCGGAGGGTGCGGCGCCGCTGCCGCAGGGGGTCCACCGGGGCCGGGCGGCGGCTGCACTGCCTCGCGCTCGGACGGTGTGGGCGGCAGCCCGTAGGCCGCCGACCCGCTGATCGGGCCGGTCATCTCGACCGGAGCGGGTGGCGCGGGTGGCGGAGCCGCCCGGCCCGCCGGCGGCGGCCCGGCCGGGTCCGCGTCGGCGTCCTGGTTGCGCCCCCACCGCCGCTTCTTGGGCTTGCGCCTCGAGTCCAGGCTGAACCCGTTCATGACGTCGGCGAAGGTCGGCTCGGGGCCCGAGTCGCCCGGGTCCTGGGTCATCGGATCTCACCCGCTCTGGTCGATCCTCGGATGGGGTGCATGAGGCTACCGGCTCCGGCCACCGGGCTCAGGGCCCGAAGGAACCCTGCAGCTCGGCGCGCAGCTCCGGGGTCAGCAGCTGGCCCACCCGGTCGACCAGCAGCGTCATCTCGTAGCCGACGAGGCCGATGTCGCAGCTCGGCGACGAGAGCACCGCCAGGCAGGAGCCGTCGCTGATGGACATCAGCAGCACGATCCCACGGTCCATCTCCACGACGGTCTGCACCACACCGCCCGCGTCGAAACAGCGGGCAGCGCCCTGGGTCAGGCTGATGAGGCCCGATGCGACCGCTGCCAGCTGATCGGCGCGGTCGCGGGGGAGCCGGTCCGACGCGGTCAGCAGTAGCCCGTCGGCCGACACCACGATCGCGTGCGCGACGCCTGGGACGCGCTCGGCGAAGTTGGTGACCAGCCAGCCGAAACGGCTCTGGCTCGGCTGTGCCTGCGGTGCCCTCACTGGTTCTCCTCAGGGTGGGACGAGTTCGGTCGGTCGGACGGCTCGGGGGTGCCGTCCATGGTGGTACGGGAGGTGCGCTGCCGTCCGGCGGCGCTCTCCCGGCCCTGGCGGACGCCTTGCTGGTAGCTGGCGAGCCGGCCGCGCACGGTCTCGGCGTCGCGCGGCTCCCCGGTCGGCGGTGGACTGAGCACGGTGGATCCTGCCGCACTGCCCGGGAGCAGTCGCGCCCGCGGGCGTCGCTTGGGCAGACCGGCCTGGGTCGTCTCGTCCGGACGGACGCTTCCGGCGTCGTCGCCGGCGGCCTCGCGGGCCTGGCGCCACACCTCGTCGGCGGGTGAGGCGAAGCCCTGGTCCCGAGCACCGTCCTCGGTCGTGCTCACCGAGGACGCGGACGCCTCCGATGCCCCCTGTTCGGGAGCAGCGGGGCCGGCGGCCTGCGCGGGACGACCGTCCTGCCAGCGGACCGGGACCGAGCGGTTCGACCGGAACCACGCCGACGCGATGTCGTCGAAGATCGGCGTGGTCTGGCCCATGTCGAAGTCGTCCTGCGCGCGGGCCGACTCCAGCCCGCCGGGGCGGCGGAGCTGGCCGCGGTCGCCCTCGACGGGGACCTTCGGCGCGAACAGCTCCTCCTGCGACTGACCGGGAGCAGCGGCCTGCGCCGGCCGACCGGCGGCGCCCCGGACCGGTACCTGCCGCTTGGGCAGGGGAGCCGGGCTGCCGTTCGGGGCCGGGGTCCCGTTCGGAGCCGGAGCGCCGTTCGGGCCGGGCGACGGCGGCTGCCCGAGGGCACCGCCCGGGGCCCGCTGGGGCAGGCCGGGCTCCTGCGAGCCGGTGCCCGGGCGACGGGTCGGCAGCGGAGCCGGTCCGCGTGATGGGCCCTGGCCGCCCGGCATCACCGGGCGTGGGGCGGGCCCGGGCCTGGTGCCGTTCGCACGGGGCGGTCCACCCATCGGCTCCCGGCCGGAGGGCCGGATCGACGGGAAGGCGGCGGTCGTGGTGTCGGTGCTCTCCGTGCCGGCGTCCGCGGTGTCGGTGGTGCTGCCGCCGGGGGCCGGGGAGTCGCTCGCGTCGTCCGTGCCGGGGTCCGGAGCGGAGTCCGTCTCCGCGCCGATCCTGGTGATCTCACCGGTCTCCCCGTTGACCTCGGGGACCCCGGTCTCCCCGGCCTCGTCGGAACCGGTCCGGTCCGATCCGGTCCGGGCGGTGTCGGCCCAGGGGGTATCGGTCCGGGCAGCGTCGGTCCGTGCGGTGCCGGTTCCGACGGCGCCGGTCCTGACGACGCCGAATCCGGTGGCGCCGGTCCCGGTGGTGCCGGTCCCGTTGATGCCGGTCCGGCCGGGCTCGGCGGCGGCGGCGGCGTCCGTGTCGTCCGGGGCCGCGTCGGTCTCGTCGGATCCGGTGCGGTCGGCGGTGCTGCCGGCTGCGGTGGCCCCGGCGAGGGCGGCGGTGCCTGCGGCAGCGGCCGCCGCGGCTGCGGTGGCGGTCGTGCCGGCCTTGTCGGCTGCCTTGTCCTCGTGCTTGTCGTCGGCGGCGGCAGTGTCGGTGCCGCTGGTGCCGGCGGCGGTGTCGGCCGCTGCCGGGGCGACAGCCCCCATCCGGCCGGCGGGGCCGGTGGAGTCGGCGGATGCTGTCCGGTCGGTCTGCGGCGCGGCGTCCGTGGCGGTCGTGTCCGGCCGGTCGGCCGGACCACCCTCGCCGGGCCGCCGGTCGGCTGGTCCTGCGGTGGTGGCGCCGTCCGTGCTGGCCGTGCCGTCCGTGCCGTCCGTGCTGTCGGGGCCGGTCGTGCTGTCGGTGCGAGCGGTGCCGTCGGTGCGAGCAGTGTCGTCGGTGCGGGCCGTGCGGTCCGTGCCGTCGGCGGCCTGGGTGTCCTCGCCGGCTCGGGGGCTCTCGCCGGTCCGGGTGCCTGTCGCGGCCTGCGCGTCGGCCGGGGTCCGTGAACTCCCGGCGGTCCGTGCCTCGTCAGTCGTGCGGGCACCGTCGGCGGTCCGGGCGCTGTCGGGGTCCTGCGCGGTCCCGGGGGACAGGGCGTCCTCGGGCGACCGCGGGTCGGCGCCCGCGTCCGTACCGGTGGTCAGGTCCGCCCGTGCCGGCTCGTCGCCGGTCGACGGGTCGTCGTCGACCGCGGCGCCCATGACGACGGTGTCGTCCATCTCGCGGTCGGCGGACGATCCCTGCCGGTCGGTGCCGGAGCGCGCGAGCCCGAGCGCGGCGGCGATCCCGCCGATGGCTCCCGTCGTGGCGGGGGCGGGTCCGTCGGAGTCCTCCGGAGCATCGGGGCCGGCCTCACCGGTCTCCTCGGCCTCGCCGGTGTGGTCGCTCTCGCCGGTGTGGTCGGGCTCGCCGGTGTCGTCGCCGCCGGGGCCGGATGTGTCGGGGCCGGATGTGCCGGGCCTGGCCCGGAAGGCGTCCGGTCCCTGCGCGGATCCGCCGGTACCTCGAGCGTCACCGCCGGTCCCGGGCCCGTCGGCGCCGGTCCCGGTCGAACCGGTGTCGTCCGCCGGGGTGAAGACGTCGGCCGGGGTGCGGTCGTCCGGGTCGGCGCCGTCGCGGGACGGCGCGAACGCCTGCAGGCCTCCCGGGGCGACTCCGTTCGCCGAGGCTTCCTGTCCGTTCGGCGCATCGCCGGGTGCGTTTCGGCGCAGTGCTGATCCGGGCGTGCGGGTGGGCAGCGCGGCCGCCGAACCGTTCCGCGCACCGCCGGTGCCGGTGGCGGTGGTGCCGGTCTCGAACGTGGGGGTCGCCGGCCCGTCGGAGCCGGCCACCAGCGATGGCAGCGAGCCGCTCCGTTCGGTGCCGTTGACCGCGGCGCTGCGCGAGGGCGCGTCGCCCTCCGGGCCGGTCGGCCCCTCCGGGGTGAACAGCGCCGGTGCGGCCTGCGACCGCTGCGGAAGCGCCGGGCCACCCTGCGCCGGAGCACCCTGGGCGGGACCGCCCTGCGCCGGACCACGCTGTGCCGGACCGCCCTGCATCGGGGCGCCCGCGCCACCGTCGCGCCGCTGCTCGGGCAGCTGCGCGGACGGGACCAGGTGCGGCGGCACCGTCACCGACGCGCTCAGGCCACCCGTACCGCCGCCGACCGCCGCCGAGGCCAGCCGCACGCCGACCCGGTGCCGGGTCGACAGCCGGCCGACCACGAACAGGCCCATCCGCCGCGACGCGGACACGTCGACCTCGGCCGGGCCGGAGAGGCGCTGGTTGGCGTCCACCAGCTCGATGTCGGTCATCCCGACACCGCGGTCGGAGATCTCGATCAGCAGCGACTCGTCGGCCGTACGGGTCGTCGACATGACGACCTGCGAGTCCGGCGGCGAGAAGTTGGTCGCGTTGTCCAGCAGCTCGGCCAGCAGGTGGACGAGGTCGTTCGCGGCCCGGCCGGCGATCGTCGCGGACGGCGGGGTCTGCACGATCACCCGCTGGTACTGCTCGACCTCGGACACGGCGGCGCGGAGCACGTCCACGACCTGCACCGGCGCCACGTTCCGCTTGGCGAGGTCGGTGCCGGCGAGGACCAGCAGGTTCTCGCTGTTACGCCGCATACGGGTGGCGAGGTGGTCCAGCTGGAACAGGTTGGACAGCTGGTCCGGGTCCTGCTCGTTGCTCTCCAGCTCCTCGATCAGCTGCAGCTGCCGCTCGACCAGGGCCTGGGAGCGCCGGGAGAGGTTGACGAACATGCTGTTGACGTTCTGCTGCAGCGCGGCCTGGTCGGCCGCCAAGCGGATCGCCTGACCGTGCACGGCGTCGAACGCCCGGGCCACCTCACCGATCTCGTCCCGGCTGTCCAGCGGCACCGGCTCGACGAGCGCGTTGGGGGCCTGACCGGAGCGCATGGACTGCACGGCCGCCGGCAGCTTGCGCTCCGCGACCTCCAGCGCCGAGCTGCGCAGCAGGCGCAGCGAACGGACCATCTGCCGGCCCAGCAGCAGGATGATCCCACCGGTGAGCAGCAGCGTCAGCATCAGCAGCACCGAGTTCAGGCCCGCGGTGTTGCCCGCCTCCTCGGCGGCGGCCGCCCGGCCGTCCGTGAACGCCTGCTCGGCGGCCCGGGTCGACGAGCCGACCGCCTGCGTCGAGCGGTCCACGGCGCCGTTCCAGGCCACCGGGTCGATCGACAGGGCCGCGCCGACGGGTGCGGCCAGGGCCTGGTCACGCAGGCTGTTGCGCTCCGCGTTCACCGGCCCGGCGGCGAAGTCGCCGAAGGCCTCGGCCTGCTCCGGGAGCAGCGACGACCGGAAGTCGTCCGCGGCGGCCTGGAACGAGGCCTCGGCGCCGGTCACCTGCGCCCGCTGGGCTTCGTCCCACCGGCCGGCGGCGATCGCGCCGTTGATCACCGTGCGTTCGAGCTCGAGTGCCTCGCGGGCGTTCGCCCCGGCGCCGAGAGCGGTGGTCAGACCGGCCGTGTCGGCGGTCTGCAGCCGGCCGACCAGTGCCCGGTCCAGGCCGAGCGCCCGCTCGACGACCGTGGTGTAGCGGCCGGTCACGTCCGTCGCGGGGGCAGGCCCCGCCACCACCTGCGACCGGATCTCGGGCAGCTGCCCCAGCGTCGCCTCCGCCTGCTGGCGGGCCGTGGCGAGCTGCGGTTCCTGCTCCTGGGCGGTGTCCAGCTGCGCGGTCGTGTCGCGCACCGCGGTGTCGGTCGCCGCCTGCGCCTGATCGACGGAAGCGCGGTCGCCCTGCCGGTTCCCGGCCACGAAGGTGACGGCGGCGTCCCGCTCGGCCTGCAGTGCCCCGGTCAGCGTGTCGATCTGACGGTGGACGTCCACCAGGCCGCTGCCGCGACCCAGCTCCTCGGCCACGTTGGCCTGCTCGACGACTCTGATCGCACCGATGCTCAGGGCGAGCACCGTCGGCACCAGCCCGACGACCGCCAGTTTGGCGACCAGGCTCCAGTTCCGCGGGTCGAGTCGCTCCGAGAGGGTGCTCGGGCGTTCCGTGCTGGTCACGGTGGTCACGGCGAGGTCTCCCTGTCGGTCTCCGGTCCGGACACGGGCAGCGCGATCGGCACGGCCGGTGCACCCGGAGCCGTCGGCACGGTCGCTCCGGGGTGTTCCCGGCGGGCGGCGGGCGGTCGGCCCGGCCGTGTGGTGTCGACGAGGGGGAGCATCAGCTGTCCGGTGCGCCTTTCGGGGTCACGACGGACCCGTTCGACCACTCCGCGCCGACACGGGGCGACGGTTGCCGCGTCCCGGGGGAGTCGGGCGGATATGATCGGGCAAGGTCTCGTCTGTGCGTGACGGACGGCTCAGGAGTCTAGCCCCCGGAACGGGCCTGTCCCGAGTGGCGTAGCGGCCCTCACGTCGCAGTCACGTGATGTGACACACGTCGACCGCTCGTCTCGGCTCGTCGTCCGGCGGGCCCGTCCGGCACAGCTCACCGGCGTCGAAGGGATTCGTTCCGTGACCGACGGTCCACTGATCGTGCAATCCGACAAGACCCTCCTGCTGGAGGTCGAACATCCCGAAGCGGGACAGGCGCGCGCGGCGATCGCCCCGTTCGCCGAACTCGAACGGGCACCGGAGCACGTCCACACCTACCGGGTGACGCCGCTGGCGCTGTGGAACGCACGCGCCGCGGGGCACGACGCCGAGCAGGTCGTCGACGCGCTCGTCCGCTGGTCCCGGTACCCGGTGCCGCAGCCCCTGCTCGTCGACGTCGTCGACACCATGGGCCGCTACGGCAGGCTGCAGCTGTCCCACGACCCCGCACACGGTCTCGTGCTGACCGCGCTGGACCGCGCGGTCCTGGAGGAGATCCTCCGCCAGAAGAAGATCACTCCCATGCTCGGGGCGCGGATCGACGACGACACCGTCGTCGTCCACCCGTCCGAGCGCGGGCGGCTCAAGCAGTCGCTGCTCAAGGTCGGCTGGCCCGCGGAGGACCTCGCAGGCTACGTCGACGGCGAGGCGCACTCGATCGAGCTGGAGCAGGACAGCTGGCAGCTGCGGGACTACCAGCGCCAGGCCGTCGACGGGTTCTGGGAGGGCGGTTCCGGCGTCGTCGTGCTGCCGTGCGGCGCGGGGAAGACCCTGGTCGGTGCGGCGGCGATGGCCAGGGCCGGTGCCACCACGCTGATCCTGGTGACCAACACCGTCTCGGGGCGGCAGTGGAAGCGCGAGCTGATCGCGCGGACGTCGCTGACCGAGGAGGAGATCGGCGAGTACTCGGGCGAGAAGAAGGAGATCCGCCCGGTCACCATCGCCACCTACCAGGTCGTCACCCGCAGGACGAAGGGTGAGTACAAGCACCTGGAGCTGTTCGACTCGCGGGACTGGGGCCTGGTCATCTACGACGAGGTCCACCTGCTGCCCGCCCCCGTGTTCCGGATGACGGCGGACCTGCAGTCCCGGCGGCGGCTCGGCCTGACCGCGACCCTGGTCCGGGAGGACGGCCGCGAGGGCGACGTGTTCTCGCTGATCGGCCCGAAGCGCTACGACGCCCCGTGGCGCGACATCGAGGCCCAGGGCTGGATCGCGCCTGCGGAGTGCATCGAGGTGCGCGTGACGCTGACCGACGCGGAGCGGATGGCCTACGCCACCGTCGAGTCCGAGGAGCGCTACCGCGCCGCGGCGACGGCCCACACCAAGCTGAACGTGGTGCAGGCGATCCTGGACCGGCACAAGGGTGAGCAGACCCTGGTGATCGGTGCCTACCTGGAGCAGCTGGAGGCGCTCGGCGAGAAGCTCGACGCGCCGATCGTGCAGGGTTCCACCCGCAACAAGGAGCGGGAGAAGCTGTTCGAGGCCTTCCGCAACGGCGAGATCGACCGGCTCGTCGTGTCGAAGGTGGCCAACTTCTCCATCGACCTGCCGGAGGCGACGGTCGCGGTGCAGGTCAGCGGCACGTTCGGGTCCCGGCAGGAGGAGGCGCAGCGGCTGGGGCGGCTGTTGCGGCCCAAGTCCGACGGGCGGCAGGCACACTTCTACTCGGTCGTCTCGCGGGACACGGTCGACACCGACTACGCCGCGCACCGGCAGCGGTTTCTGGCCGAGCAGGGCTACGCCTACCGGATCGTCGACGCCGACGACCTCCTCGGACCGGCACTGCCCGACGCGGGCTGATGACGGAGCACCAGGGCTGAGCGAGGGCCGGCCCCTGACCCGGGCCCCAGCGGTTCGGGGTCGGTCTCCGGGGCGATCCCGAGGTCCCGGGGCCCGCCGCGGGACAGCCTTGGTACATGGACATCGCAGCGCAGAACGCCACCTCCGCCACCTCGGCCCCCGCTCCGGGCGCCGACGAGGCGACCACCCAGGTCCCGGGCGCCGACCCCGTGTCGCCGGGCCCGGCCACGCAGGGGCCTCCCTCGCAGGGACCGGCCTCGCCCGGGATCGCGGACCGGCTCTCGTCCTACCGGCTGCGGCGCAGCACCACCGACAAGATGCTCGGCGGGGTCTGCGGCGGGCTGGCCGTCGACCTGGGGATCGACGTCGCCCTGCTCCGGATCGCCGTGCTGGCGCTGACCCTGGTCACCGGTGGTGCCGCCGCCCTGGTCTACCTGGCCGCCTGGGTGATCGCCCCGGCCGGCTGAGATTCGTCGGGTCGCCGGGGCGCCGGCGTGGTTCGTCTCGAGGGGTGACGGGCCGCGCCGCGGGACGGGCCCGTGACGCGCCGCAGGGGCGGCACCGGCGAACCGGTACCGCCCCCGCGGGTGGTGCTGGGTGGCTGGGAGCCGACCCTGATCAGGAGATCAGAAGTCCATGCCGCCCATGCCGCCGGTCGGGTCGGCGGGGGCGCCGCCGCCCTTCTCCGGCTTGTCGGCGATGACCGCCTCGGTGGTGAGGAACAGGGCCGCGATCGAGGCCGCGTTCTGCAGCGCCGAGCGGGTCACCTTGGCCGGGTCGATGATGCCGGCCTTGATCAGGTCCTTGTACTCGCCGGTGGCGGCGTCGAGGCCCTCACCGGTCGGCAGGTTGCGGACCTTCTCCGCCACGACGCCGCCCTCGAGGCCGGCGTTGATGGCGATCTGCTTGAGCGGGGCCTCGAGCGCGACCTTGACGATGTTCGCGCCGGTGGCCTCGTCACCGTCCAGGCCGAGGCCCTCGAACAGGCCCGCACCGGCCTGGATCAGGGCGACGCCGCCGCCGGCGACGATGCCCTCCTCGACGGCCGCCTTCGCGTTGCGAACGGCGTCCTCGATGCGGTGCTTGCGCTCCTTGAGCTCGACCTCGGTGGCCGCGCCGGCCTTGATGACGGCGACGCCGCCGGCCAGCTTGGCGAGGCGCTCCTGGAGCTTCTCGCGGTCGTAGTCGGAGTCGGTGCGCTCGATCTCGGCGCGGATCTGGTTGACCCGACCGGCGATCTGGTCGGCGTCACCGGCGCCGTCGACGATGGTGGTCTCGTCCTTGGTCACGACGACCTTGCGGGCGGTGCCCAGCAGCGACAGGTCGGCGGTGTCCAGCTTGAGGCCGACCTTCTCCGAGATGACCTCGCCGCCGGTGAGGATGGCCATGTCGGCCAGCATCGCCTCGCGGCGGTCACCGAAGCCCGGGGCCTTGACGGCGACGGACTTGAAGGTGCCACGGATCTTGTTGACGACCAGGGTGGCCAGGGCCTCGCCCTCGACGTCCTCGGAGATGATCGCCAGCGGCTTGCCCGACTGCATGACCTTCTCCAGCAGCGGGAGCAGGTCCTTGACGGTCGAGATCTTCGAGGAGACGAGCAGGATGTACGGGTCCTCGAGCTCGACCTCCATCCGCTCGGCGTCGGTCACGAAGTAGGGCGAGATGTAGCCCTTGTCGAAGCGCATGCCCTCGGTGAGCTCGAGTTCGAGCCCGAAGGTCTGCGACTCCTCGACCGTGATGACGCCTTCCTTGCCGACCTTGTCCATCGACTCGGCGATGAGCTCGCCGATCTGCTTGTCGGCGGCGGAGATCGACGCGGTGGCGGCGATCTGCTCCTTGGTCTCGACCTCCTTGGCGCTCTTCAGCAGCGCCTGGGAGACGGCCTCGGTGGCCTTCTCGATGCCCCGCTTGAGGGACATCGGGTTCGCGCCGGCGGCCACGTTGCGCAGGCCCTCGCGGACCAGCGCCTGGGCCAGCACGGTGGCGGTGGTGGTGCCGTCACCGGCGATGTCGTCGGTCTTCTTGGCGACCTCCTTCACCAGCTCGGCGCCGATCTTCTCCCAGGAGTCCTCGAGCTCGATCTCCTTGGCGATCGACACGCCGTCGTTGGTGATGGTCGGCGCGCCCCACTTCTTCTCCAGGACGACGTTGCGGCCCTTCGGGCCCAGCGTCACCTTGACGGCGTCGGCGAGGGTGTTCATGCCCCGCTCGAGGCCCCGGCGGGCCTCCTCGTCGAACGCGATCTGCTTCGCCATGGGGGTGTTGCCCTCCGATAGAGGTGAGTCGTGAGATCGGATGCGGTGCCCGCGACGGACGACCGGCTACCCTGCGCCGGCCTCACCGACCCGATCTGGCACTCCACGGACACGAGTGCCAGTGGATGCTCAGCCCGTTTCTAGCACTCGCCCGTGCCGAGTGCAAGCGAGCGGGGCGGGGTGCGGGTGCCGCGCGGGCCGGCGCGGCGCGCGGGCAGGATGGTGGCATGAGTACCTGGTCGGAGGCCGGTCCGCGCACCGTCGAGCAGCACGCCGCGGCGGTGGCCGCCCTGCTGCCCCCGACCGGCATCGAGACGGTGCCCCTCGCCGAGGCGAGCGGGCGGGTGCTGGCCGAGGACCTGACCGCGGGTGTCGCGCTGCCCCCGTTCGACAACTCCGCGATGGACGGCTACGCGGTCCGCGCCGCCGAGCTCGCCGGTGCGTCCGAGGACGCGCCGCGCGAGTTCCCGGTCGCCGCCGACGTGCCTGCCGGCCGCACCGACGTCCCGGCACTGGAGCCGGGCACCGTCGCGCGGATCATGACCGGCGCGCCGGTCCCCGAGGGTGCCGACGCGATCGTCCCGGTCGAACGGACCGACGCCGGCACCGAACGGGTCCGGATCGGCGCGGCCCCGGAGCCGGGCGCGTTCGTGCGGCGCGCCGGCGAGGACACGACGGCCGGCGCGGTGCTGCTGACCGCGGGGACGGTGCTGGGCGCCCCGCAGATCGGCCTGGCGTCCGCGGTGGGACGGCCGGTGCTCCCGGTCCGCCGCCGCCCGCACGTCCTGGTGCTCTCGACCGGCTCCGAGCTGGTCGCCCCCGGTGACCCGCTGGAGCCCGGTCAGATCTACGAGTCGAACGGGACGATGCTGGCCGTCGCGGTCCGGGAGGCCGGCGCGACCGCGGAGCAGCTCTCCTTCGTGCCGGACGACGTCGAGCGCTTCCGCGCGGTACTGGCGGACAGGGTGTCGGACGGTGTCGATCTCGTCATCACCTCCGGCGGGGTCAGCGCCGGCGCCTACGAGGTCGTCAAGGACGCGATGACCGGGCACGGCGTCGAGTTCGGCAAGGTCGCCATGCAGCCGGGCGGGCCGCAGGGCTGCGGGCGCCTCGAGCTGGGCGGCGCGACGGTGGCGGTGGCGACGCTCCCGGGCAACCCGGTCAGCGCGCTGGTGTCGTTCGAGGTGTTCGTCCGGCCCGCCCTGCGTGCCGCAATGGGGCATCCCGCGCCGGGGCGCCCGGTGGTCACCGCCCGGCTGGCGGGCGAGCTGGCGTCGCCCGCCGGGAAACGCCAGTTCCGCCGCGGCGTGCTGGACGCGGCCACGGGCACGGTCGGCGAGATCGGGTCGACCGGATCGCACCTGATCGCGGCCCTGGCGCGGGCGGACTGCCTGATCGACCTGTCCGCGGAGACCACGTCGGTGGCGGACGGGCAGCCGGTCGCCGTCTGGCTCCTGGAGGCCTGAGAAGCTCTGGCCGAGCCCGTGCCGCGGTGAGCGGTAGCATCGGCGTCCGCGAGCGGAAGCACTGTGCGACAAGGCCATCACCCGCATGGCGCCGCGGCTGGGCTGAAGGTGTGACCTGTTTCACAGGCAAAGGGGGCAACAGGTTCACCCCGCGCAACGTCTACCTGGGTGCCCGTTCGGCCGAAAGAGGTAGATCAGGGTCGACATCGGCTGTGATCTGGACTGCCGGTCGTCGGGGAGGAATACTTTTGTTCGCGAGGGGGTAAAACCCTTTAGCAGCACAGACCCACCGCCCGTCGCTGGGGAGCGGACGAGCGGTTCCAAGGCCGGGGTCGTCGTCTCGGGGGACGACGGCCCCGGCCCTTTTTCTGCCTGAGCCGTGATCGTGCCAGCCGCCCGGCGCCGGATGCGGGAACGGAACGCCCTGCGGCGTGTCCCGGTCGTCCCGCCGGTCGTGCTCATCCGGTGCCCGCGTAGCGTGGCGATCCCTTAACCGGAGCATCAGGAGCCGACGACCCGTTATGGCCGAAGGAACCGGGACCTCGCCTACCCACATCGTCCGACTGGTCCGGGACGCGATACCGCCGATGCACCCGGGAGGGCGGCCGATCGTCGCGGGGGTCGCGCTCGCCGCCGCCGGTGTCCGGGCCCTCAGTGGCCGCGGCACGCTGCCCGGCCTGCTGGCCACCGCGGCCACCGCCCTGTTCTTCCGGGACCCCGCACGGACGCCGCCACTGCGCACCGACGCGGTCCTGGCCCCGGCCGACGGCGTCGTCGCGAGCGTCACCGACGTCGTCCCCCCGGCCGACCTGGATCTGGAGCGCCGGCCGCACACCAGGATCTCGGTGTTCCTGACGGTGCTGGACGTGCACGTCCAGTGGGTGCCGGTGCACGGTCGGGTCGCCGCCGTGCGGTACCTGCCCGGGACGTTCCTCTCCGCCGACCTCGACAAGGCCAGCGAGGACAACGAGCGCAACGCGCTGACCTTCGTGCGCCCGGACGGTGTGCGGATCGGTGTCGTGCAGATCGCCGGGCTGCTGGCCCGCCGGATCGTCTGCCCGCTGGCCGACGGCGACGAGGTCGCGGCAGGCGAGCGGTTCGGGCTGATCCGCTTCGGGTCCCGTGTCGACACCTACCTGCCCCCCGGGACGGAGCCGCTGGTCCGGCCCGGGCAGCGCACGGTCGGTGCGGAGACGGTGCTCGGCATCGCACCGGAACAGCTGCGAGCCCCGCGCTCGGTGGAGGGCTGACCGGGATGGGGATCGGTCGTCCGGCGAACGGGTATCCCGCAAGCGTGCGGCTGCTGCCCAACGCGGTCACCGTCCTCAACCTGTGCGCCGGGCTCTCGGCCGTCTACTTCGCCCTGCAGAACCGCTTCGACCTCGCGATCGGCGCCGTCCTCGCGGCGGCACTGTGCGACGCGCTGGACGGTGGGCTGGCCCGCCTGCTGGACGCGTCCAGCCGGATCGGGGCCGAGCTGGACTCGCTGGCCGACCTGGTCTCGTTCGGTGTCGCCCCCGCGCTGGTGATCTACATCTGGGCGTTCGAGGACACCCGGTCCGGCTGGGTCGTGGCGCTCGTCTTCGCGGTGTGCATGGCGCTGCGCCTGGCCCGGTTCAACACCCTGATCGACGACGACAGCGCCCCACCGTTCGCCCGGGAGTTCTTCATCGGCGTCCCGGCTCCCGCGGCCGCGATGACCGCCGGGATCCCGCTCTACCTGTGGCTGCACTTCGGCGCGGGCTGGTGGTCGGCCGAGCCGCTGGTCGCAGCCTGGGCGCTGGTCACCGCCGGGCTGATGGTGAGCCGGATCCCGACGGTGTCGCTCAAGACGGTCCGGGTGCCGCAGCGTGCCATCGCCCCGCTGCTGGTGGGGGTGGCCGTGATCGTCGCCGTGCTGTTCACCGTGCCGTTCCTCGGCATCACGATCGCCGGTGCCGGTTACCTGCTGCTGCTGCCCTACACCGCCTATCGCTACCGCTGGCTGGCCCGCCATCCCGAGGCGTGGGACGTGCCGGTGCGCCAGCGCCGCGCCGTCGCCCGCGCCGCCCGTTCGGCGAGGCAGCTGGGCCTGCGCCCGCCGCTGCGCCGCCGGGTCGCGGGCCGGGCGGGCGCGATGGCCCGGGGCGTGCGCCGCAGGCTGGACCCGGAGGGTGCCGCGCGCCGGGAGAACGACGCGAACCGGCGCGCCGCCGCCCGCGGCCCGGGCGTGGCCCCCGCCCCCCGCGGATCCGGACGCCGCCTCGGCCTGCGCCGCCGCTGAGCCCGCGCCTGCGCTGGGCCCCCCGCTGGGCCCGCCCCCGCGCTGGGCCCGCCCCGCGCTGGGCCGGCCCCCGCTGAGCCCACCCTCCGCTGAGCCCGCCCCCGGCGCCGCCGCTGAGCCCGCCCCGGGGCGCGAGGGGTACCTCAGTGTCTCCGGAGCTTGATCGATCAGCTCTGGTGTGCCCCTCGCCGACCCGAGGTCCGCGCGTGAGGGCCCGCGGTGGCTCCGGATAACGTGGCGCCGTGGGAGATCCCTCGCTGACACTGGTCGCCCGTCTGGCCCCTGCGGCCTCCGACGCCCGTCGCGGGGTGATCCGGCTGCATCCCGAGGTGCTCGCCGGGCTCGGCCTGCGCTCCTGGGACGCGGTGACGCTCACCGGATCCCGGGTGACGGCGGCGCTCGCTCTCGCCGGTGACGCCGCGATCCCGCACGGCCAGGCCCGGCTCGACGACGTGACCCTGTCCAACGCGGGCCTCACCGACGGGGCGGCGGTCGTCGTCGCGCCGGCGGCGGTCTCCGGGGCCCGTGAGGTGCGGCTGCTCGGCTCCCGGCTGGCGACCGCCGCGATCAGTGCGTCGACGCTGCGGCAGGCACTGATGGGGAAGGTTCTGGTGCGCGGGGACGCCGTGTCGCTGCTGCCCCAGGACATCGCGCCGCCCCCCGGTGCGGACGTCGGCGCGGTGCGGCGCACGCTGGCCGCGGCGGTCGGCGGGGCGTGGACCTCCGAGCTGCTGACCGTGGCCGTCGCGGACCCGGACGGCGGGCCGGTCGTCGTGCTCCCGTCGACGGTCGTCGGCTGGGAGGGCGGGGCCGACACCGGGACCGTGCTCACCTCGCCGGCTGTCGAGGGACAGCGTCCGCCTGCCGGCCCCGGTGCGCCCGGTAGTACCCCGGAGACCGAGCCCCCGCCCGCCGTCGACGACCTGGTCGCCAACGAGGCGGTCGCGCGCAAGCTCGTCGACTGGCTGGAGCTGATGTTCCGCCGTCCGGAGCTGCTGACCCGGCTCGGCGGGAGCGCCCGGCTCGGCGTGCTGGTCACCGGTCCCGAGGGGGCGGGCAAGGCGACGCTGGTGCGCAGCGCCGCCGCGGCCGTCGGGGCGCGGTGCGTGGAGCTCGTGGGCCCGGCCGTCGCCGCCGTCGAACCCGCGGCCGCCGCCGAACGGGTCCGGGCCGCGATCGCCGACGCCCGCTGCACCCCGGACGACCCGGCCGTCCTGCTGGTACACGACGCGGACGCCCTGCTGCCGGCGTCGACCCCGCCGCCGCTGGCGACCCTGGTGCTCGAGGAGCTGCGCGGCGCCACCGCGCCGGGCGGGCCCGCGCTGGTCGTCACCAGCGCCGAGCCGGAGGCGCTCGACCCGCGGCTGCGCGCCCCCGACCTCGTGGACCGGGAGCTGACGGTCCCGCTGCCCGACACCGCGACCCGCCGTGCCCTGCTCGAACGCCTGCTGTCCGGCGTCCCGCGGGCCGACGACGTCGACCTCGGGGTGATCGCGTCCAAGGCTCCCGGGTTCGTCGTGGCCGACCTGGCCGCCGTCCGGCGGGAGGCGGCGATCACGGCGGCGCTGCGCGGCGGGTCCGGCACCGAGGAGGTCCGGCAGCAGGACCTGCTCGACGCCGTCGGTTCGGTCCGCCCGATCTCGCTCTCCGGTGGCGGGACGTTGAGCCACGGTGGCCTCACCCTGGACGAGGTCGGTGATATGGCCGAGGTCAAGCGGGCACTCACCGAGGCCGTGCTGTGGCCGTTGCGGCACCCGGACTCGTTCGCCCGGCTCGGCGTCGAGGCGCCGCGCGGCGTGCTGCTCTACGGCCCGCCGGGCGGCGGCAAGACCTTCCTCCTGCGCGCACTGGCCGGGTCCGGCGACCTCAACGTGTTCGCGGTGAAGGGTGCCGAGCTGCTCGACAAGTACGTCGGTGAGTCCGAGCGCGCGGTCCGCGAGCTGTTCCGGCGGGCGGCCGAGGCCGCACCCGCGCTGATCTTCCTGGACGAGGTGGACGCGCTCGCCCCGCGCCGCGGCGGCTCGACCGACGCCGGCGTCGCCGACCGGGTGGTCGCCGCTCTGCTCACCGAGCTGGACGGCGCGACGCCGCTGCGCGAGGTCGTCGTGGTCGGCGCCACCAACCGGCCGGAGCTGATCGACCCGGCACTGCTGCGGCCGGGCAGGCTGGAGCGGCTGGTGTTCGTCCCGCCGCCGGACGCCGAGGCCCGCGCGGACATCCTGCGCGCGGCAGGCCGCGACGTCCCGCTGGCCGGCGACGTCGACCTCGACGCCCTCGGGTCCGAACTGGACGGTTACTCGGCCGCCGACTGTGCGGCGCTGCTGCGGGAGGCCGCACTGACCGCGATGCGGGAGTCGCTCGAGGCGGGGGAGGTGACGGCCGCCCACGTCGCGACAGCGCGACAGGCGGTACGGCCGTCGCTGGACCCGGCCCAGGTGGCCGACCTGGAGGCCTACGCCCGGCGCCGCAGCGGCTGAACGTCCACCCCGGACGCACGACGCCCCCGGACGCACGACGCCCCCGGACGCACGACGACCCCGGACGCACGACGACCCCGGACGGAGGATGTCCGTCCGGGGTCGTCCGCGCGCCGGGGAGCGGAACTCGGGTCAGGCCTTCGAGAAGTCCTTGGTGACGATCACGATCACGCCGGGCGTCGCGTCCTGGATGCCGTCGAAGCGGGGCTCGACACGCATGCCGAACTTCTTCCCGATCTCCTCCGCGGCGGCCTTCTCCCCGGTGGCGTCGCGGTAGTAGACGGTCGTCGTCGGGACGACGCCGGCGGAGTAGTTCTGCACCTGGGAGACGTCCCAGCCGTTGGTCCGGAACTGGCCGGCGGCCTTCTCGGCCAGCCCGCCGATCGTCGAGTTGTTGTAGATCCGGACGGCCGGGCGGGCGGCCGTGCTGGAGCCCTCGCCCGCCGCGACCGGCCCGGATCCCGCGGGCGGGGGCGGCGGCGGGACGGCCGGGCCGACGCCGTCGTAACCGGGGGAACCCGGGGTCCCGGGCGCACCCGGGGTGAACGGTGAGGCGCCCGCATCGGGCGCGCCAGGGGTGCCGGGCGCGCCGGGGGTCCCCGGGGCACCCGGAGTGCCGGGAGCACCCGGCGTACCGGGGGCGCCGGGCTGCGCGCCGTCCGGGCCCGGAGCGGGTGCGGCGCCGTCCGCGCCGGGTGCCGGCGGGGCACCGTCCTCGCCGGGCGCCGGTTCGGCCGGGGCCGAGGACGCCGGTGGTGGCGGTGCTGCCTGCGGGCTCTCGTCGCCACCGCCGAGGCCGACGAGGCCGACCACACCGGCGACCACACCGACGCCGAGCAGCGCGATGCCGGCGATCTTCAGCGGCGACTGTCCGCCGGACGCGGGTGCGGTCATCGTGACCTCCGTTGGATGCGGCTCAGGGGTGTCGTCCGCCTCGCCGACTCAGGGCTCGAGGCCGAGACGGCGGGCGGCGCGGGTGCGCTGCCGGCTGGAGCGCAGCCGGCGCAGGCGCTTGACCAGCAGCGGGTCGAAAGCCATCGCCTCGGGCTTGTCGACCAGCGCGTTCAACACCTGGTAGTAGCGGGTGGCGGACATGTCGAACAGCTCGCGGATCGCCTGCTCCTTGGCGCCCGCGTACTTCCACCACTGGGCCTCGAACGCGAGGATCTCGCGCTCCCGGCGGTCGAGCTCGTGCGAGGAGGGGGTGGTGGAGCGCCGGTGCGCTCCACGGCGTTCCGAGAGGGACCCAGCGGACTCCATCACGCTCCTCGAGCGGCCGACGAACTCGGAATGACACGTCTGTCATTCGCGGTTCGGATTGAACCACAGAGGGCCGACAGGAACCGGGCGCGACGCGCCTCACGGAGCGAAACGTACCCTTCGAGGGTGACGGTTCTGCGCATCCGCATGGTCGGGGATCCCGTCCTGCACCGCCCCACCCGCCCCGTCGAGCGGGTGGATCCCGAGCTCCGGACGCTCGTCGAGGACATGTTCGAGACCATGGCCGCCGCGAACGGGGTCGGCCTCGCGGCGAACCAGGTCGGCGTCGACCTGCGGCTGTTCGTCTTCGACTGCCCGGACGAGGAGTCCCGCACGATGCGCCGCGGGCACGTGCTCAACCCGGTGCTGGAGACCAGCGAGCGGCCCGAGATCATGCCGGACGAGGACGACGACCAGGAGGGCTGCCTCTCGGTCCCCGGCGAGAGCTTCGCGACCGGTCGCGCCGAGTGGGCCCGGGTCACCGGCACCGACCTCGACGGCGAACCGGTGGACGTCGAGGGCAAGGGGTTCTTCGCCCGCTGCCTGCAGCACGAGACCGACCACCTCGACGGCCACCTCTACCTCGACCGGCTGATGGGCCGGAACCAGCGTGCGGCGAAGAAGACCCTCAAGCGCAACGGCTGGGGCGGCCCGGACGACTCGTGGGACCCGTCGTCCACCGAGGCCGAGGACGTGCCGCGGGGCTGACGTACCGCGGGGCCGACGTCACGCGGGCCGACCTACCGCGGGGCTGAAGATCCACTCATACCCGGGTACGAGTGGGCGGTCCCGGGAACGGTCCCTGCGGCCGATGTGGCGGACCGGGCCCGGCGGGCAGCGTGGACGCCATGGTGCTCACGATCCTCGCCGTCGTCCCCGTCCTGGCCCTGCTGCTGGTCATGGCCGCGCAGCCGCTGCTCGAGCAGTGGGACGCCCGCGCGTCCGAGCGCGACCGTGCCGTCGGTGCCGCCCGGTCCGGTGGCACCGACGGCCACGAGGTGCCGGTGTCGGCCGCGCCGACCGCGTTCCCGGAGTCGCTCGGCGACGCCGCCGCGGCCCTGCGCGTCCCGCCGCAGCGCCACCCGCTCTCCGGGGCGCACGCGGCCCGGTGACGGGTGCGGCTCAGCCCGAATCCAGGCTCAGCCCGAAGCCAGGCTCGGCCCGGATCCAGGCTCGGTCCGGATCCAGGCTCGGTCCGGATCGACCGGTCCCTCAGTCGACGAGCCGATTCTCCCACGCCCAGGCCGCGATCTCCACCCGGTTCCGGGCGTCCAGCTTGGACCCGATGTTCCCGATGTGGGTCTTCACTGTGGACAGTGAGACGAACAGGTCCCCGGAGATCTCCTGGTTGGTCCGGCCGCGGGCGACGGCACGCACCACCTCCAGCTCCCGCGGCGAGAGCGCCTCGCGCGCCGCCGGGCGCGGCGGCTCGGGTGCGGTGAGCCGCTCCAGCAGCCGCACCGTGACCGACGGCGACACCATCGCGTCCCCGGCGGCCGCCGCGCGCACCGCCTCGACCAGCAGCCGCGGGCCGGCGTCCTTGAGCAGGAACCCGCAGGCGCCGGAGCGCAGCGCGCCGTAGACGTACTCGTCGAGGTCGAACGTGGTCACCACGACGATCCGCGGCGGCGCCGGCCCCGCCGCCAGCGTCCGGGTGGCCTCGATGCCGTCCATCCCCGGCATCCGGATGTCCATCAACACCACGTCCGGGCGCAGCTCGCGGGAGCGCGCGACCGCCTCCTCGCCGGTGCCGGCCTCGCCGAGCACCTCGATCCCCTCCTCCGCGGACAGGATCAGCCGGAAGCCGGTCCGGACCATCTCCTGGTCGTCGGCCAGCACCACGCTGATGCTCACCGGCCCGCCACCGGGAGCTCGGCCAGCACCAGCCAGGCGCCCGGGCCGTCCGGGCCGACCCGCAGCGTCCCGCCGAGCGCACCGACCCGCTCCGCCATCCCCGCCAGCCCGAACCCGCCCCGGTCGCGGGCCAGCGGTCGCCGGTCGTGGGCGCCGCCCTCGTTGCGCACGGTCACCTCGAGGTTCCCGTCCCGCAGGTGCAGCCCGACGTGCACCGACGTCGCGTCGGGCGCGTGCCGGTGCACGTTGGTGAGCGCCTCCTGCACGACCCGGTGCACGGTGACGCCGACGCCCGGCGGCAGGTCCGCCGTCTCGAGCGCCGGGTCGCGCTCCAGCACCGCCCGGACGCCCTCCGGATCGAACCGGGCGACCAGACCATCCACGTCGGACGGTCCGTGCTGGACGGCGCGACCGCCTCCGGTGCCCTCGCCACCCTCACCACCACCACCGCGCAGCACCCCGACCATCCGGCGCATCCCGGCCAGCGCCTCGGCACCGGCCCGCTCGATCGACTCCAGCGCCGGACCGGCCTCCTCGGGCCGGGTCCGGGCCACGGTGACGGCGGCCTGCGCGGCCACCACGATGCCGGTCACGTGGTGCGCCACGACGTCGTGCAGCTCCCGGGCGAGCTCCAGCCGCTCGGTCGAGCGGGCTTCGGCCAGCCGGGCCTCGCGCCGCACCCGGATCTCGCGCAGCACCGCCGCGACGGCGACGGTGCTCGCCCAGCCCAGCCCCGCGAGCGCGATCGCGGTGTTCCGGTCCACGTCGGAGAGCCGCAACGCCGGCATCGCGACGATCGGCACGAACGCCGCCGCGGCGGCGGCCACCGCGAGCCCGCCGAAGGCACCGCGGACGGTCGCCACGGTGACCACCGCCAGCGCGAACAGCTCGGTCAGCGACACCTCGGGCGCGCCGAGCAGGACCGACGCGACCGACAGTGCCGCGGACAGCGGGACCGCGACGATCATCGCGTGTCCGGCCGGGACCCGGTACCGGGTGAGCACGACCGCGGCGACCAGCGCGCCCGCGACCGGCCCGGTGAACCAGGGGTCGCGGCCGTCCGACAGTCCCGGTCCGGCCAGCACGTCGACCAGCAGCCAGAACAGGTAGGCGAACGCCTCACAGGTGAACAGCAACGTCCGGGACCGGGCCGGGGGGCCGCTCCCCGGCGGTGCCGGTTCCCGGGACAGGACGACGGTCGGGCCGGTCATGAGATCACCGTAGGTCCCGCCCGTGCCGACCGGCCTCGGCCGGAAGTACGAGACACCCGTACGGGAAGACCGTCCCGTGGTCCGAGGCGCCGGACCACTTCGGACCGGCACCGTCAACACCATGATCGATGTCCTGGTGAACGGGGCCGCCGTCGTCGGCGGTGTCGTGCTGTTGCTGATGATGCTGACCGTCGCGGTGCTGCCGCTGCTGCAGGAGTGGGTGGAGTCCCGGTGACCGGGCGCGCTCCGGTGGCCGCGGCGACCGTCGGCGTGGTGCGCGCCTACGGCACGGGGAGCTCGGCGGTCCGCGCCCTGGACGGGGTCACCCTGTGGATCCCGGCCGGCCGGTTCACCGCCGTGATGGGCCCGTCGGGTTCCGGCAAGTCGACGCTGCTGCACTGCCTGGCCGGACTGGACCGGCCGACCTCCGGCCAGGTGGTGCTCGGCGACACCGACCTGGGCACGCTGACCGACGCCGAGCTGACCACCGTGCGCCGGGACCGGATCGGGTTCGTGTTCCAGGACGGCAACCTGCTGCCGCACCTGAGCGCGGGCGAGAACATCGACCTCGCCGCGTCGCTGGCCGGACGCCGGCCGGACCGGGTGTGGCGGGCCGAGCTCGTCGACCGGCTCGGGATCGGGAACCGGCTGCGGCACCTCCCGGCGGAGCTCTCCGGCGGGCAGCGGCAGCGGGTGGCCGTGGCCCGGGCGCTGCTCGGCCGGCCGGAGATCGTGGTCGCGGACGAGCCGACCGGGTCGCTGGACACCGCGTCCGGCGGTGAGCTGCTCGGCCTGCTCCGCGGCTGCGTCGACGACTACGGCCAGACGGTCGTCATGGTCACGCACGACCCGCGCGCCGCGTCGGTCTCCGACCAGGTACTGATGCTGCGCGACGGCGTCGCCGCGGGCCGGTTGACCGCGCCCACCCCCGACCGGGTGCTGTCGGCGATGGGCGCGCTGACCGGCGCCGGGGATCCCGCGCATCCGGACGCCGCACACTCGGACGTCACGGACACCGGGCCGGTGCTCCGGTGAACCCGGCCACCCGCGCCGCCGTCGCCGGCGCCCGGCGCAGCCCGCGCCGGCTGCTGCTCACCGGACTCGCCGTGCTGGTGGCCACGGTGTTCGCCGCCGGCGCGGTGCTGCTGACCGCGACCCTGCGCGAGGACCTCACCGACGGCGCGTCCTCGCTGCCCGACGGCGCGACGTTCGCCGTCGAGGCCGGCGGCAGCCACGGCGGCTCCACCGCCGCCGCTGCCGCCACCACCGCCGTCGTGGACCGGCTGGGCGCCGTGCCCGGGGTGAGTGCGGTGTCGGCGTCCCGCTCGGGGCCCGTGCCGGTCGTGGCGGGCGGTGCGAGCGGCAGCTGGATGCTGACCACCGACCCGATGACCGGACCGCTGCACGACCTGGCGCCGGTGACGGCGGGCAGTCTCCCGGCGGATCCGGGCGAGGCGCTGCTCGGGGCGGGCACCGCGGAGCGGACCGGACTCGGCCCCGGGGACACCGTCGGCATCGGCGATCGCACGCTGACCGTCGCCGGGGTGGTACCGGCCCGGTCCGAGTACGGCGACCTGCTGGTCGTGCCCGACGGTGACCCGGCCGCCGCCGGGTTGTACGGCACCCGGATCGCCGTCGCCGGCAGCCCGGATCCGGCCGCGCTCACGGCGACCCCGGGTGTCACGCAGGTCCGGACCGCCGACGAGCAGCGGGCCGCGGATCTCGCGTCGGCGTCGGCGTCGGCGAACGCGCTGCTGGCGGGCTTGTCGGTGTTCGTCGCGCTGGCCCTGGTCGCGGCCGCCGTGGTGGTCGCCTCGACGTTCCGGATCGTGCTGGCGCGCCGCGCCCGCGAGCTGGCGCTGCTGCGCTGCGTCGGCGCGAGCCGCGGGCAGGTGACGCGCTCGGTGCTCGCCGAGGCGGCGCTCACCGGTCTCGTCGCCGGCCTCGCCGGCGCCCTCGTCGCCGTCGCCGGCGGGTGGGCCGCGCTCGCTGCGGCGGGCGCCGCCGGTGCGGACGTCCCGGCACTCTCGGTGCCGTGGGGGCGGCTCGCGGGGTGCGTGCTGCTCGCCGTCGTCGTGACCGTGCTGGCCGCGCTCGCCCCGGCGCGCGCCGCCGGGCGGACCCCGCCGGTGGTGGCGCTGGGCGCCGCGGACGCGACCGGCGCGCGTGCACCGCGGGCCTGGGTGCGGCTGCCGCTCGCGGGGGCCGCACTCGTCCTGGCCGTGGTCACCGCGGCGGCCGGGATCGACGCGGGCGAGCCGCTGCTGGGGACGGCGGCGGCCGCGCTGTCCGGGATGCTCGTGTTCGCCGCGCTCGTGGTCACCGGCCCGTTCGTGGTGTCCGGGGCCGCGGCGCTGGTCGCCCCGGCCGTCGCGCGCCGGGCGCCGGGACGGATCGCGGTGGCGAACGCGCGGCGGATGTCGCGGCGGACCGCGGCCATGACGACGGTGCTGTCGCTCGGGGTGGGGCTGACGGCGGCACTGCTGGTGGGCGTGGCCGGGGCATCGGCCGACGCCCGCGCGTCGATCGAGCGGAACTACCCCGCCGACATCGTGGTGTTCCCCGGCCCCGGCGAGCAGGACGTCCCGGCCCTGGCGGCCCGGCTCGACGCCGCCCCGGAGCTGACCGCGCGGGCGGAGCGCGGCACCGTGCTCGTCGATCCGGTCCCGGGCGCCGACCCGGTCGCGGTGCGTACCGTCGTGGTGCGCGAGGCGGGCGACGCGTCGGTCACGTTCACCGCGGAACTGCGGGAGCAGACCGAGTCCGCGGTCGGCACCGTCCGGGGGATCGGCCTGGGGCTGGTCGGGGTGACCCTGTTCGTCGCCGTCGTGGGGGTCGGGGTGACGCTGGCGCTGTCGGTGAGCGAGCGCACCCGCGAGATCGCCCTGCTGCGCACGGTGGGGCTGTCCCGGGCCGGCGCGCGGCGTGCGGTGGCGGCCGAGGCGGCGCTGGCCGGTGCGGTCGCGGCCGTGCTCGGTGTGGTCCTGGGTGGGGTCTACGGCGTGCTCGCGCTGCAGGCGACCGGCATCGGGTCGGTGACCGGGCTGCCGGTGGGGCAGCTCGCGGGGGTCGCCGCGGGTGTCGTCGCCGTGGCGGTGGTCTCCTCGGTGGGACCGATGCGGCGGGCCGGGCGGATCGAGCTTGCGCACGGCGTCGTCGCCTGAGCCGCCTCCTCGCGCGCCCGCACGAGGGGTCGGGCGCGCGAGGAGGGAACAGGTCAGTCCTTCGGCTCCAGGAGGAAGACCGGGATGAGCCGGGAGGTCTTCTCCTGGTAGTCGGCGTAGGGCGGGAAGGCGGCGACCGAGCGCTCCCACCACTCCCGACGCTCGTCGCCGGCGATCTCGCGCGCGACGTAGGTCCCGGTCCGCGTGCCGTCCTGCACGGTGACCTCGGGATTCGCCTTGACGTTGTGGTACCAGGCCGGGTGGTCCGGGGTGCCGCCCTTGGAGGCGATCATCGCGTAGGAGCCGTCGTGCTCGACCCGCATCACCGGCACGTAGCGCTGCTTGCCGGACTTCGCGCCGGTCGTGGTGACCAGGACGATCGGGCGATCCAGCACCGTCACGCCCTCGGTCGTCCCGGCCTCGAGGATCTTCTCGGTCTGCTCGCGTACCCAGTCGGTCGGGCTCAGCTCGGCGTTCGTCGTCATGTCGGTGCTCAACTCCAGATCTCCGGTGGTCATTCCGCTCGAGTATCCGGTTCGGGTTACGGTCGGCGGACACGCAGGACGCGGGAGCTCGCGGGGCGAGCGGGCTGAGAGGGCGGCTGGGACCTCCCGGGACATCCGGGGGCCGGCGCCGCCGACCGCGGAACCGGCCGGGTAATGCCGGCCAGGGAGGACACGCCCCCATGCCCGAACCCACCGTCGGCACCACTCCGCCGCGGGTCATGACCATTGCCGGAACCGACTCGGGCGGCGGTGCCGGGATCGCCGCCGACCTGCGTACCTTCGCCGCCTGCGGGGTGCACGGGTGCCTCGCCGTCTGTGCGGTGACCGTGCAGAACTCGGTCGGTGTCACCGGCGTCCACACGATCCCGGTCGACACGATCGCCGGCCAGATCGGGACCGTCGCGTCCGACATCGGACTGCAGGCCGCGAAGACGGGGATGCTCGCGAACGCCGGGATCATCGAGGCGGTCGCGGCGGCGTTCGACGCGCACGGCATCGGTGCGGACCACGCGACGCCGCTCGTCGTCGACCCGGTCGCGGCGTCCATGCACGGCGACCCGCTGCTCGCGGCCGAGGCCCTCGACGCCTACCGGCACACCCTGTTCCCCCGGGCGACCGTCGCCACCCCGAACCTGGACGAGATCCGGCTGCTGGTCGAGCACGACGTCCACGACCGGGAGGGTCAGTACGCGGCGGCGAAGGCGCTGCACGCGCTGGGGCCGCGCGCCGTGCTGGTCAAGGGCGGGCACCTCGCCGAGGACTCCGACGGCTGCCTGGACCTGCTCTACGACGGCGAGACCTTCGTCGAGCTGCCCGGACCGCGCTTCGACACCGGCCACACCCACGGCGGCGGGGACTCGCTCGCCGCGGCGATCGCGTCCGGCCTGGCCCGCGGGATGCCGGTGGAGGAGGCCGTCCGGTTCGGCAAACGCTACATCGTCGAGGCGGTCCGGCACTCCTACCCGCTGGGTGCCGGGCACGGCCCGGTCTCACCCCTCTGGGCGCTCCGGGCGTGGTGGGACGAGCCGGTATCCGAGTAAGGGTCCCCTGACCTGCGGTTCGGTGCGGGTTGCGGGCCTCGCAGCTGTCGGGGCCCGCGTATACGCTCGCGCTCGATGAGCATCTTGGGTACCCGCGTCGTCCGCACCGAGGATCCGGTCTTCCTCACGCGCGGCGCGACCTACACCGACGACCTGACCGACGAGCGGCTGACCGGGGCGTTGCATCTGACGCTCGTCCGCTCTCCACTGGCCCACGCCGAGATCACCTCCGTCGACGCGTCGGCGGCACTGGAGTCGCCCGGCGTCGTCGCGGTGGTCACCGGTGCCGACCTCGACATCGCGCCGGCGCTGCTGTTCCCCGGCGCGAACAGGGCGATGACCCGCCGGTTCCTGGCCACCGACCGGGTCCGCTTCGTCGGCGAGCCGGTGGCCGCGGTCCTGACCGACGAGTTCTACCAGGGTGAGGACGCCGCCGAGCTGGTCGACGTCGAGTACGAGCCGCTGCCCGTGGTGATCGACCCGCTGGTCGCCGCGCGCGACGAGACCCTGCTGTTCCCCGAGGCCGGCACCAACACCGCCGCCGTCTACGGGTACGAGGAGGAGCAGGACCCGGACTGGTTCGCCGGCTGCGAGGTCGTCGTCACCCAGGACCTGGTGAACCAGCGCCTCGCCGCGGCGCCGCTGGAGACCCGCGCCGCGAGCGCGTTCTGGGAGGGCGACCGGGTCACGATCTACCTGTCCAACCAGAACGCCCAGGGCGGCCGCGACGAGATCGCCGGCTGGCTGGGGATGGACAAGGAGAAGGTCCGGGTGATCCTGCCGGACGTCGGTGGCGGCTTCGGCGCCAAGATCGGCTCGGACCCGGAGTTCGCGCTGGTCGCCTGGCTGGCGCGGCAGCAGGGCCGTCCGGTCCGCTGGAACGAGTCCCGCTCGGAGAACATGACCGGGATGGTGCAGGGCCGGGCCCAGCGCCAGACCGTCACGATCGGCGGCACCCGCGAGGGCCGGGTCACCCACTACCGGCTCGACGTCGTGCAGGATCTGGGCGCCTACCCGCGCCTGGGCACGTTCCTGCCGATGTTCACCCGGATGATGGCGCCGGGCACCTACGACATCGAGAACGTCGAGTCCCGGGCGCGCACCGTCGTCACCAACACCACCTCGGTCGCCGCCTACCGCGGCGCAGGCCGCCCCGAGGCGACCGCCGCGATCGAGCGCGCGATGGACCTGTTCGCCGCCGAGATCGGGAAGGACCCGGCCGAGGTGCGCAAGCTCAACGTCGTCGCCCCGGAGAAGTTCCCGTTCCAGACCAAGGGCGGCGTCGAGTACGACTCCGGTGAGTTCGCCAAGGCGATCGACAAGGCACTGGCCGAGTCCGGCTACGAGGGCCTGCGCGCCGAGCAGAAGGCACGCCGCGAGCGCGGCGACGCCCGCCAGCTCGGCATCGGCGTCTCGTCCTACGTGGAGATCACCGGCGGCGGCGCGTACGCCGAGGACGCCTCGGTCGAGGTGCACGCCGACGGCTCGGTGACCGTGCTGACCGGTACCTCGCCGCACGGGCAGGGCCACGCCACGGCGTGGGCGATGCTCGCCTCCGAGCAGCTCGGCGTGCCGATGGAGAAGATCACCGTCAAGCACGGCGACACCGATCTCGTGCCGCGCGGGGGCGGGACGATGGGTTCACGGAGCCTGCAGACCGGTGGTATCGCGGTGCACCAGGCCTCGGGCGAGCTGATCGACCTGGCCAAGCAGCGCGCCGCGGACCTGCTCGAGGCGTCGGTCGACGACCTGGAGCTCGACCCGGCGAACGCCGCGATCACGGTCAAGGGCGTCCCCGGCGCGAAGTCGGTGACCCTCGCCGAGCTGGCCGCGACCGAGCAGCTCAAGGTCGACACCACCTGGGACGGCGAGAAGCCGACCTTCCCGTTCGGCTCGCACGTGTGCGTCGTCGAGGTCGACACCGAGTCCGGCAAGGTCACCGTCGAGCGGATCGTCGCGGTCGACGACGCGGGCCCGATCCTGAACCCGCTGCTCTGCGACGGGCAGCGGCACGGCGGCATCGCCCAGGGCATCGCGCAGGCGCTGCTGGAGGAGGTGCTGTACGACGAGGAGGGCCAGCCGCTCACCGGCACCTTCGCCGACTACGGCATCCCGTCGGCGGCCGAGCTCCCGAGCTTCGACCTGATCGAGATGACCACCCCGTCCCCGGTGAACCCGATGGGCTACAAGGGCATCGGCGAGGCCGGGACGATCGGCTCCACCCCCGCCACCCAGAGCGCGGTCATCGACGCCCTGTCCCACCTGGGTGTCAAGCACATCGACATGCCCCTGACCCCGCTGCGGGTCTGGGAGGCCATCCACTCCGCTTCGGAGGGAAGCAAGTGAAGGTAGAGATCACCGTCAACGGCGAGGCGACCACCGCCGACGTCGAGCCCCGCCAGCTGCTCGCGCACTACGTGCGCGACACCGTGGGGCTGAAGGCCACCAACATCGGCTGCGACACCACGTCCTGCGGCGCGTGCACCGTGCTGCTCGACGGCGAGGCCGTGAAGTCCTGCACCGTGCTGTCGGTGCAGGCCGACCAGCAGTCGGTCACCACGATGGAGGGCCTCGACGGGGCGGCCGACGGCCGCCCGGAGCACCCCGTCACCGCCGCGTTCCACGCCGAGCACGGCCTGCAGTGCGGGTTCTGCACCCCGGGCATGGTCATGTCGGCGGTGTCGCTGATCAGCCACGACGACGACCTGGACGAGCGGAAGGTCCGCGAGGGCCTGGAGGGCAACCTCTGCCGCTGCACCGGCTACCACAACATCGTGCGTGCGGTGCTCGTCGCGGCGGGCAAGGACCCGGACGCCGAGCAGAAGGCCGAGTCCGAGTCCGACGCGCTGCGCACCGCGCCCGCCTTCTCCCGTGGGGAGGCCGGAGCATGATCCCCCTCGCGTTCGACTACGCCCGCCCGGACACCCTGGACGCAGCCATCGCGCTGCTCGCCGAGAAGGGCGAGGACGCCAGCGTCCTGGCCGGCGGGCACTCGCTGATCCCGGTCATGAAGGTCCGCCTCGGCGCGCCCGAGTTCGTGATCGACATCGGCCGGCTGCCGGAGCTGGACTACATCCGGATCGACGGCGACGAGGTCGCCATCGGCGCCGGCACCAAGCACCGCGATCTCGTGAGCTCCGACGTGCTCGCGGCCGAGGTCCCGCTGCTGCCCGCCGTCGCCCGCACGGTCGGCGACCCGCAGATCCGGGCCCGCGGCACGCTCGGTGGCACCCTCGCGCACGCCGACCCGGCCGCGGACCTGCCCGCCGCGGTGCTCGCGCTGGACGGCACGATCGTCCTGCAGGGGCCGCGCGGTCGCCGGAACGTCCCGATCGGCGAGTTCTTCACCGGGGTGTTCACCACCGTCCGGGAGCCGGACGAGCTGGTCGTCGAGATCCGCATCCCGCGCTGCGGCGACCAGGGCTGGGCCTACGAGAAGTTCACCCGGCGCTCCAACGACTGGGCGATCGTCGCGGTCGCGGTGTCCGGCGACCGGATCGGCCTGGTCAACATGGGGTCCACCTCGCTGCGGGCGAGCGCCACCGAGCAGGCGCTCAGGGACGGGCGCTCGATCGCCGAGGCGGCCGCCCTGGCCGCCGAGGGCACCGAGCCGCCGTCCGACTCGCAGGGCACCCCGGCCTACCGCACCCACCTGGTGCAGGTCATCACCCGCCGCGCCCTCGAGACGGCCCGCGGCGACCGCTGACCCCGAGTGGCCGCTGACCCGGGGGCCGGGCTCACACGAGCCCGGCCTCCTGGGCGGCGATCGCGGCCTGGGTGCGTGAGCGCAGGCCGAGCTTCGCGAGTACCCGCGAGACGTGCGTCTTCGTCGTCGCCTCGGAGATCACCAGCTCGCTCGACAGGTCCGCGTTGGACAGCCCGCGGCCCAGCCCGGCGAGCACGTCGCGCTCCCGCGCGGTGAGCTGGTCCAGCCCGGGCACCGACGACGGCCGGGGCGCCCCGGCGTAGCGGGAGATCACCCGGCGGGTCACCTCGGGGGCGAGCACGCCCTCGCCCCGGGCGACCGCACGCACCCCGTCCTGCAGCCGCGTCGCGTCGACCGACTTCAGCAGGAACCCGCCGGCGCCCGCCGCGAGCGCACCGTCGACCAGCTCGTCCAGGTCGAACGTCGTCAGCACCAGGACCTGCGCCGATCCCTCGGCGAGGATCCGGCGGGTCGCCTCGATGCCGTCGATCCCGGGCATCCGGATGTCCATCAGCACGACGTCCGGGCGGTGCTCGGTGGCCGCACGCACGGCGGCGAGCCCGTCCCGGGCCTCGGCGACCACCTCGATGTCCGGAACCGAGCCGAGGATGAGCACCAGCCCGGTCCGTACCGCCTCCTGGTCGTCGGCGACCACCACCCGCACACGTTCCACACCGCACATCCCAGCACGTGGCCACGGCACCCGCGTCCCTCGAAGGATGCAGGCGCCGCGGGGTCAGCTCGCGGCCGGAACCGGGGTCGCCGGGTCGCCGTCGAACGCGGCGACGATCCGGGGCACGGCCTCGTCGAGCGCCTTCGGCAGGCTCAGCACCGAACCGAACGACAGCGTCCCGTTCAGCGTGCTCAGCTCCGGCATCAGGACGGCGCGGCCCTCGCGGGTGGCTCGCAGGTTCTGCACGACCGGGTCGGTGGCGAAGCGCTGCTGAGCCTGCGCGCCGTACAGCCCGACCAGCAGCACGTCGGCGTCCAGCAGGTCGAGACGTTCGCGGCTGATCACCTGGGGGGCACGCTCCGGGCCGGTGAAGATCGCCTCGGTGGCCGGCGGGAGCACGAAGCCCAGGTCGATCAGGAAGCGCGGGGCGGGGCCCTCGGCGTAGGCGTAGTAGGAGCCGTCCTCCAGCACGGTGGCCAGCAGCGCGGTCCGCCCGGCGAACTCGGGGTGCTCGGCCCGGGTGGCGGCGAACCGGTCCTCGATCTCGCGGGTCAGCTGCGCGGCGCGCTCCGGCCGGCCGAGCGCGACCCCGGTCATCTCCATGATCTTCTGCCAGGGCGCGCCGTAGTCGGCGAACTCGGCAGGCTGCGCGACGGTCGGGGCGATCCGGGACAGCTGGTCGTAGTCGGCCTGGGTAATGCCGCCGCTGGGCCCCAGCACGACGTCCGGCGCCAGCCGCGCGATCTGCTCGAAGTCGAGCTCCGCCACCGGCAGCACCTCGGGGACCGTGCCGCCGGCCTGCTCCCGGGCCCACGGCCACAGGGCGCCGGGCTGGTTCCCGAACCACTCCCGGACACCGACCGGCACGGTGCCGAGCGCGATCGCGTAGTCCTGGTCGGTGAGACCGATGGTGACGACCCGGGCGGGGGTACCGGAGATCTCGGTGCTGCCGAACTTGTGGGCGATCGTGCGGGCGTCCGGGTTCGAAGCGGTGCCGCCGCCGTCCTCGCCCGCGCAACCCGCCAGCAGGGCGGCGAGCCCGAGGCCTCCGGCGGCGCGCAACAGGGTGCGCCGATCGACGGTCAGCGACACGGGAACCTCCGGGATACGTGACTGGGACGCCCAGAAGTTAGCTAAGCCTCAGCTGTTCTTCAACGACTGTGATCATCCCCTCCGGCCGTCTCGTGGAGCGACCCGTCGAACGGGAGTTCCGCGCGGACCGTCCAGCCGTCGCCGTCGGGGCCGGCGGTGATCGATCCCCCGACCGCGGCGGCCCGTTCGGCCAGCCCGGCCAGCCCGGTCCCGGCCCGCGCGCCCGGTGCCTGGCCGAGCGGCCGGGTCGCGGCGTCGTTGCGGACGGTGATCCGCAGCGGGCCGCCCGGACCGTCGGTCGCCAGCCCGACCCGGACCGCCGCTCCCGGTGCGTGCTTGATCGCGTTGGTCAGCGACTCCTGGACGATCCGGTAGCCGGTCAGCTCCACCGCCGCCGGCGCCTCGGCGGCGGGCGCGCGCTCGTCGTCCAGCCGCACGGTGAGCCCGGCCCGACGGGCGTCGTCGACCAGTTCGTCCAGTTCGGACAACCGGGCGGGTGCCGTCGGCGGGTCCACCGCGTCGCCGTCGCGCAGCAGCCCGATCATCGTGCGCATCTCGCCGAGCGCCGCCACCCCCGACGCGCGGACCGTGCCGAGCACCCGGCGCACCATCTCCGGGTCGGCACCGGGCTGCAGGGCCGCCTCGGACTGCAACGCGATCGCCGACAGCCGGCCCGCGACCACGTCGTGCAGGTCGCGGGCCATCCGGGCGCGCTCGGCCGCGATGGCGGCGTCGCGGTCCCGGGCCGCCGCGCGGGCGGCCTCCTCGGCGCGGGCCCGCTCGGCGATCGCGAGGTCGCGGTGCCGGCGCACCTCGGTGCCCCACAGCAGCGGGACCCCGATGACCAGCACCAGGTTGAGCAGGCTCAGCGCGGCGAGGCGGGAACCCTCCATGACGAGGGAGAGCAGTGCGACCCCGGCGATGGCCAGCGCGAACGTGGCGGCGATGGCCCGGGCGGCGCGCCGCGAGGGGTACACCATCGCGCAGTAGAGCAGGTCGGTGAACACCACGAGCGTGCCGAGGTCGGTCCGGCCGAGCCAGAACGGCCCGGCGAGCAGCGTGACGGTCCCGATCAGCAGCCCGACCGGGGCGAGTATCCGCCGGAGGACGACGGCGGCGCAGCCGACGGCCAGCACGAGTACCGAGGTCACGGTCGCCGGCGCATCCGGCGAGCCCCACCAGGTGATCCGCAGCTCGGGCAGCCCCCAGAGCAGCAGCAGCCCGAGCGCGAACCAGGCCATGGCCACACCCGCGTCCCGCCACGGCGACCCCTCGTCGCGGTTGGCCAGGAAGGAGATCACCGGCCCATCCCAGCACGACGGCGGTGGCGCTGCGTCCGACGAAGGAGGTACGACGGGATCGGTCGTGTGCCGGACGACCGGCGTCCCGCGCCCGGGCAGGCTCTGCCGGCATGGGGGATTCACTGCTCGCCGACCCACTGTTGTGGCTGATCGGCGCATCCGAGATCGGGTTCTGGGTGTTCCTGGCGGCCGGGCTGGCCGCGCGGTACCTGCTGCGCCGGGCGCGGCTCGGCGCCGCGCTGTTGCTGGGCGTGCCGCTGATGGACGTCGTGTTGATCGTCGCCTCGACCGCGGACCTGGCCGCCGGTGGCGAACCGTCCCGGGTGCACGGCCTCGCCGCCGTCTACCTGGGACTCACCATCGCGTTCGGACACTCGATGGTGCGGTGGGCGGACGCCCGGTTCGCGCACCGGTTCGCGGGTGGTCCGCGGCCGGTGAAGCCGCCGCGCGGCGGTCCGGCGCGCACACGCTACGAGTGGCGCGAGTTCGGCAAGGTCGCCGTCGCGTGGGGGATCGCGGCGGCCGTGCTGGCGCTGCTCACGGTGGTCGGCGGGCGGTCGTTCCCGGCTCTCGCGCAGTGGCCGGCCGACCCGATGTGGTCCTGGCTGGTCACGCTGTCGGTGGTCGCCGGGATCTGGTTCGCCGTCGGCCCGCTGTGGGCCACGGTGTTCCCGGGCTCGGACGAGCGGAGCGTGCGTAGCGAGCAGCGATGCTGACCGGGAGCCCACCCGTGTCCGAGCGCCGGCTGAGTGCACCGGACGTCCTGCGCGGCATCGCGATCGCCGGCACGTTCGCGGCGAACGTCTGGGTGTTCGCCGATCCCCGCGGGCCGGCCGCGGTCCTCGCCGGGTTCACCGACGGCTGGTGGGTGGACACCGTGCTGCGCTCGGCGGCGAACGGGAAGTTCCTCGCCCTGCTCACGCTGCTGTTCGGGATCGGGATGGAGCTGCAGTACCGCTCCGCGGTGCGGCGCGGGATGGCGCGGCCGGCGCGCTACCTGGCGCGGGCCGCGATCCTGTTCACCGAGGGACTGCTGCACTACGTGCTGGTGTTCGAGTTCGACGTGCTGATGGGGTACGCGATCGCGTCGGTGCTGGTGGCGTGGCTGGTCGGGCGTTCGCGCGGCATGCGGATCGCGGCCGGGGCGGTCGCGGGCGGGTTCGTGGTCCTGGTCGTCGGCGCGCTCACCGTCGCCGGGGGCGCGGGGGATGCCGGGGCGCTACCGCCGTACCCGCCGACCTGGACCGGGCAGTGGTGGGTCCGGCTCGCCGAGGCGGGCCTGTACCGGGCCGAGCTCGTGCTGATCGTGCCGTCGGCCGTGATGCTGTTCCTGGTCGGCTCGGCCCTGCTGCGTGCCGGGGTGCTGGACGAGGGCGGCGCCCGGCTGCGGCGCAACCTCATGGCCGTCGGCGCGGCCGGTGTCGTGCTGAACGCGATGACGGTGCTCGGCGGGCCGGACTGGATCCTCGTCGAGCGCTACCTGGTGGCGCCGGTGGTCGCCCTCGGGTTGCTGGCGCTGGTCCCGGCAGTGCTGCTGCGGATGCGCGGGACCGCCGGGCCGGTGCGGCGCGGCTTCACCGCGATCGGCCGGACCGCGTTGACCTGCTACGTCGGGCAGAACGTCGTCGCGGCGGTGCTGTTCCACCCCTGGGGGTTCGGGCTGGCCGAGGCGTTCGCCGGCCTCGCGCCACCGGTGCGCACGGTCGCCGTCGTCGGGGTGTGGATCGGTGTCATGGTGCTGTCGGCCCTCGCGGCGTCCGGCTGGCTGCGCCGGCACGACCGCGGGCCGGTCGAGATGGTCACCCAGCGGCTGCTCGCCCGCCGCGCCCCCGAACCGGTGCGTACGTAGTGCGCACCTGCGTCCGCACCGTCAGCGGTCGATCACGAGCCAGCCGCCGTGGTGCTCGGACACCTCGAACCGATGTCCCGTGCGCTCACCGATCCGCCGCAGGACCCCGGTGTCGAACACGCGCACGTGCCCCCACGCCGGGTTCGGCTCGTCCTCGAACGGGACCGCGACGACCACCCGCCGCCGCGCCAGCCGCAGCATCTGGGCGACCACCTCCTCGCCCTCGGCCTCGGGGAGGTGCTCGATGAGGTGCACGGCGAACACGGTGTCGGCGCAGCCGTCGGGCAGGGCGACGGCGCGGGCGTCCGCGACGTGGGTCTCGACGTCGGCACCGAGCTGCGGCGCCATCCGGGTCAGCAGGTCGACGGTGCCGCCGGTCACGTCGGTGGCGGTGACCCGGTGCCCGTCCCGCGCCAGCTGCAGGGACAGGAACCCGAAGCAGCAGCCCAGCTCCAGCACGCCCCCGCCGACCACGAGCTCCCGGGCGCGGGCGTGCACCGGCGCCATCTCGGCGTTCGTGCCGCCGGGCTCCGGCTCGCCGGCCAGCGCGTCGAGGGTGTTGCGGTAGAACGCCAGCCAGGCGTCGTCCGGGGCCCCGGGGTCCTTCGCCGCGCTCGCGACGCAGGCGACGAACGCCTCCTCGAACCGCTCCGGCGGCAGCAGCCCGGGCCGGACGAGGGTGCGGTCCAGCCAGCCGGCGAGGTCGTTGCTGAGCCGGTCGGTTCCGATCACGGGCGCTCCTGGACTGCGTGGGGGACGAGCACCCGACGGTAGGCTCCGCGGCCCGCCGCGCACCACGTCCCACGGGTCAGGCTCCACGTCCCACGGGTCAGGCATCGCGTCCCACGGGTCAGGCGGGCCTCAGGGATCGGGTAGCTGGAGCAGGCCCAGCCGCAGCGCGGCGACGACCGCGGCCGTCCGGTCCTCGACGTGCAGCTTCTCGAAGACCCGGATCAGGTGGCTCTTCACGGTCGCCTCGCCGATGGCGAGCTCCCGGGCGATCTGCGGGTTGGACGCCCCGCGCGCCACCCCGCGCAGCACCTGTTCCTCCCGTGCGGTCAGCGCGGGTGGGCGCGGGGCCCGGACGGCGCGGGCCAGCCGGTCGGCGGCCTCCGGCCCGAGCACCGTCGCCCCGGCGGCCGCGGCGCGCACCCCGGCCACCAGCTGGTCGGACGGGGTGTCCTTGAGCAGGTACCCGACTGCGCCCGCCTCGATCGCGCGCAGGACGTCGGCGTCGGTGTCGAAGGTCGTCAGGACCAGTACCCGGGCCGACCCGGCCGCCACGATGTCGGCGGTGGCCTCCAGCCCGGAGCGCCCGGGGAGCCGCAGATCCATCAGGACGACGTCGGGCCGGAGCTCCCGGGCGAGGCGCACCGCGGCCTCGGCGTCGCCCGCCTCGCCTGCCACCACGACACCGGCGGCGGACAGCACGCTGCGCAGCCCTTCACGGACGATCGGGTGGTCGTCGACGAGGAGCACCACCGGCCCGCTCACGGGCGGTCCCCGGCGGTCCGGGCAGTCTCCTCCGGGGCGGGCGCTTCCGGGGCGAGGGCTTCCGGGGCGAGCCCGGGGGGATCGGCCGGGCAGGCATCGGGGATCCAGGCGATCACCCGGCAGCCGGCGCCGGGGGCGCTGAGCACGGCGAGCGTGCCGCCGAGCTCGGTGGCACGCCCGTGCATCCCGTTCACCCCGAACCGTCCGGCCCGGTCGGCGGCCGGGTCGAAGCCGCAGCCGTCGTCGCGGACCTCCAGCCGGGTGCCGCCGTCGGCCCGGCGCAGCGTGACCGCGACCTCCGACGCCGCGGAGTGCCGCCGCACGTTGGCCAGCGCCTCCTGGGCGATCCGCAGTACCGCGAGCTCCCGCTCCGGGGGACACCGGCCCGGTGCGGGCGCGTCCCAGCCGGCGGTGTCGAGGGTCGCGCCGACCCCCATCGCCTCGCCGCACCGGGCGACCGACCGGGACAGTGCCACCGGCAGCGGGTCACCTGCCGGCGGTGCGGGCGGTGCGGCGCGCACCAGCGCCCGGGTCTCGGCCAGGTTCTCCCGGGCCGTCCGCTCGGCCAGGTCCAGGTGCCACCGGGCCGCCGCCGGGTCCCGGTCGATCTCCCCGGCGGCCGCGCGGACCAGCAGGGTGATGCCGGAGAACCCCTGGGCCAGGGTGTCGTGGATGTCGCGCGCCATCCGTTCCCGCTCGGCCAGCGCCCCCGCCGCCCGGTGCGCGGCGGCGAGCTCGGAGCGGGTCCGTTCCAGCTCGGCGAGCAACGCGGCACGCCGGTCGCTCTGCGCCGCGATCGAGGTGATCCACAGTCCGAGCAGGACGGCGGACAGGGCCGCCCCGCCGTAGAGCGCCAGGTAGCCGGGCCCGGGGGCGGCTCCGGAGAGCACCGTCCCGATCACCGTCACCGCGGCGACGAGGCCGATGGTGACGACCACCGCCGCGCGGGTCCCGAGCAACCGCCACACCATCGGGAACAGCACGAACAGCATGACCGAGCCGACCGGGGTCAGCGCGAACAGCGCCACCGTGGCGGGGACCGTGGCCGCCAGGTACGCCGCGCCCAGCCGGGACGGGGCGGCACGCATCGCCGGCGGTGCCAGCAGGGCGTGCGCCACGCCGATCACGGTGAGCAGCGCGAGCCCCGGCAGCGTCGGGGCGTCCGTGCCGGTGACCACCAGGGCGGCGGTCACCAGCACGAACAGGGCGAACGCGGCGTGCCAGGCCGGTTCGAGACGTTCCCACACGTGGGGGTCGGACCCGTTCATGTGCGCATGATCCTCCGGCCGGTGGGCCGGCCGGCTCCACCGATCGGTGGAGGCCGGGACCGGACGGTCGCTGGTGCCGCGGGTGCGGGCGGTGCGGCGAGGATCCGGGCATGCAGCAGAACGCACGCTCCGCCCCGACCGTCGCCGTCGTCGTGTCCATGGTGTTCGGGCTCGTGGTCGCGTTGCTCGCGGTCCTCGGCAGCGAGTGGCTGACGGTCGTCGCGCTGGTCGGGGGCGTGCTCGTGGGTGTGATGTGGGCCGTGCTCGGCCTGACCGGGGCGGGACGGAGCAGGGAGCCCCGGCCCTGACCCAGCCCTGATCGGGCCCCGGTCAGCGGCCGATCAGCTCACCCGCCATCTCGTTGGTGGTGCTCTCCAGGCCGGACAGGTCGCGGACGACCCGGACGCGGTCGCAGTGCTCGGCGTAGGCGGGCAGGTCGCAGCGCCCCAGGCCCCACGAGTAGCGGGGTTCCGGGGTCAGCCAGATCGTCTCCCGCGCCCGCCGGGTGATCTCGACGAACGCCTCCATGTTCGGGTCGTTGCCGTTGCCCCGCCCGTCGCCGAGCACGAGCACCGTGGTCCGCCGGGTGACGGCGGAGCCGTGGTCATCCAGGAACTGCCCGAACGCCAGGCCGTAGTTCGAGTTGGCGTCGACGTCGAGCTGGTCGCCCCCGAAGATCAGCCCGAGGGCGTGCTCGACGGGATGGTCGGCGAACAGGTCGGTCACCTCGACCAGGTCGGCCACGAACGCGAACGAGCGCACCTGGCCGAACAGGTCCTGCAGCCCGTGTACCAGGTGCAGGGTGAACCGGGCGGTGGCCCGCACCGACAGCGACACGTCGGCCAGCACGACCAGCCGCGGCTTGTCCTCCTGGCGTTGCACGGTGACCGGGGTGAACGGCACGCCGTCGTAGCGCATGTTCTTCCGCATGGTGCGCGCGGAGTCGATGCGCCCGCGGGGTGACACCCGCCGCCGGTGGGTCAGCGCGCCGTGCAGCGACTTGGCGAGCCGGCGCAGCGAGTCCTCCAGCTGCATCCGCTCGGTCTCCGACGCCCGGTCCACCTCGGCGACCCGCTCGGCGTCGTCGTGGCCCTCGACGATCCGCTGCTCGATCTCGAGCAGCTTCTCCAGGTGGGCCTTGAGCAGCTCGGGCAGGTTCTCCAGCACCCCGGACAGCCTGCGGCGCAGCGCCGCCGCGTCGTCCTCGGTGCCGCTCTCCTCGGCGACCTTGTCCTCCTCCGAGGTGAGCCAGCCCAGCAGGGCGTCCTGCTGGGCGACCGACAGGTCCGCGTCGACCTTGGTGCCCTGGGCCTGCGAGATGTCGCCGGGCAGGCCGCCGCCGGAGAAGCGGTCGGTCTCGATCTGGACCCGCTGGCCGTCGGTGACGTCGTCGGCCTGGTCCTTGGAGAGCACGATCTCGTCCGTCATCGACGCCATGTCGATCTTGTTGGCCTCCTGGTGCAGGTTGTACTGCTCGGCCAGGTCCTCCGGGTCGAAGAAGTCCCGGATGTCGGCCGGGGTGCCGTGGTCGTGACCTTCCTGGGGCGTCTCGGACGGCTCCTCGGAGAGCGTGAAGTTCTCGAGCGGGGCGTCGTCGGACATGTCGCCGTGCCCGTGCCCGTGGCCGTGGCCCGTGTCGTTCTCCCCGACCTTGACCAGCGAGAAGAACAGGTCGAAGACCTCGTCGTAGGTCGCCTCGTCGCGCCGGTCCTTCACCAGCGCGACGCGCAGGGCCTCCTTGAGCAGGGACCGGTCGGCGAGCACCCCGGGCTGGGCGGCACACGCCATGGCGTCCAGTGCCTCCGAGACCGAGATGCGTACCGACCGGATCCGCAGGAGCCGGACGAAACGGTGGATGCTCGCTTCCATACGGACCTCCCTCCGGTGCCGCCGATCAGACCGGGCGCTTGCGGGAGCCGCCGAACGAGCGGGCCCCCTGTCCCGGGCTCACCGGCCGCGGACGGGGGCTCCCGCCTGCTGCGGTCACGCCGCCGTAGAGCGAGTGCCGGCCGGGCTCGTCCCGGGCCGCCCGCTTGGCGCGGCCGTCGACGTCCCCGTCGTCCGGGTGGTCGGACCGCACGGCGCGGGCCGGCGGCGGGTCGTCGTGGGTGTGGTCGCCCTCGTGCCCGTGCCCATGGCCGTGACCGTGCTCCTCCACGACCGCGTTCGGGTCGACCAGGTGCGGGATGGCGTCGAGGGCCTTCTTGACATCCTTGTCGTACTTGACGACGACGGACACGGTGTCGGCGAGGATCTGCGGGTTGATCTCGTCGACGCCGAGCACGGCGAGCGTGCGGGCCCAGTCGATGGTCTCCGAGATCGACGGCGCCTTACGCAGCTCGAGATCGCGCAACCCGCGCACGACGGTCACGAGCTCCTCGGCCAGCTGGTCGGAGAGCCCCGTCTTCTTCGAACGCACGATCTCCAGCTCGCGCGCCGCGGACGGGTAGTCCAGGAACAGGTGCAGGCAGCGGCGCTTCAGGGCGGCAGCGAGGTCACGGGTGTTGTTCGAGGTCAGCAGCACGTACGGACGGTGCTTCGCGACGAACGTGCCGACCTCGGGCACCGAGATCTGGTACTCGCCGAGCGTCTCCAGCAGCACAGCCTCGAGCGCCTCGTCGGCGCGGTCCACCTCGTCGATCAGCAGCACGCAGGGCTCGTCGGACCGGATGGCCTCCAGCAGCGGGCGCGCGGCCAGGAAGCGCTCGGAGAAGAAGACGCTCTCCTGCGACCCGATCCGCTCGACGGCGCCGGCGAGGTCGGGGGCGTCGGCGACGACCTGCCCGATCTTCTCGCGCAGGATCTGGGTGTACATGAGCTGCTTGCCGTAGTCCCACTCGTAGAGGGCCTTGGTCTCGTCCTGGCCCTCGTAGCACTGCAGCCGCAGGAAACGGCGGCCGGTGACCACCGCGAGCATCTTCGCCAGCTCGGTCTTACCGACGCCGGCGGGGCCCTCCAGCAGCAGCGGCTTGTCCAGCCGGGTGAGCAGGAAGACGGTCGTCGCCAGGCGGGTGTCGGCGATGTAGCCCTGCTCGCGCAGGGCCTCGACGACCTCGTCGACGGACTCGAACGGGCCACCGGGGGCGACGGCGTCCGCAGCCTCGCTGGCGGACGGGAGGACTGCCTCGGACAAGGGAATCTCCTTCGCAGACCGCACCGGCTACGGGCGCGGAGGGGGCTCGCAGCCTGCGGGCCCACGCCCTCCGAGTGTCCCCGGAGCGGCGCGGGCCCGCAGTCTGCGAACTGGGCGGACTGGCCGGACGATCAGGTCAGGAGGTCGTCCAGGTCGCCGTTGATGGAGTGCTCGACGACCGGGCGGACGGTCTCGAAGGTGCACTCCTTCGGGTTGCCCGGCGTGCAGGCGTCGCCGAGGACGTGGTTGGTGATCCGGTCGACGTCCGCCGCGTCGCCGATGATCGCCGGCGAGTTCTCGTAGTACTTGGTCGGGCCCTGGCCCAGCCGGTTCTTCGAGTAGCTGCTCTGGGTGACGTCGGCGAACCGCTCCGGGATGCCCACGTCGCGCAGCAGCCGGATGGAGGCGGCCAGCGCGGCGTCGGCGGCCTGCGGCCTGGTCATGCCACGGGTGTCGACGCCCATCGCCTCGGCGATGTCGGCGAAGCGCCCGTAGCAGGCCGGCATGTTGAACGCCCACACGCGCGGCAGCGCGACGGCGTTGTTCAGGCCGTGGTGGGTGTCGTAGAACGCCGACACCGCGTGCGAGATCGAGTGGATGATGCCGAGACCGCCGGAGTTGAACGCCTGGGCCGCGATGTACTGCGCGTACATCATGCCCTCCCGGCCCGCGAGGTCCTGGCCGTTCCACACGGCCTGGCGCAGGTGCTGCGAGGTCAGCTTGACCGCGTGCAGCGCGTTGCCCAGCGACGGCTCGAAGTTCAGCCGCGACACGTAGGGCTCGGAGGCGTGCGCGAGCACGTCGAACCCGCACTGCGCGGTGAAGTCGATCGGGCAGTCGTAGTAGAGGACCGGGTCGTCGATCGCCAGCGAGGTCACCGACGCGTCGTCGAACGCCACGTACTTGTGGGGGTTGTCCGGGTCGGTCGTGGTGTCGGTGATGACGTAGGCCCACGAGGTCTCCGAGCCGGTGCCCGCCGTGGTGGAGACCGCGATGTGCGGCGGGTTGGCCGGGTTCTCGGACTTGTTGAAGCCCTCGAACTCGTTGACGTTGCGGCCGTCGTGGGCGACCGAGACGCGCGCGCCCTTGCACGCGTCGTGCGAGGACCCGCCGCCGATGGAGACGAACGAGTCGCAGTGGTTCTGCTGGTAGAGGCCCACAGCGTCCATGACGTTGTAGTCCTTGGGGTTCGACTCGACCTTGTCGTACACGACGACCTCGAGGCCGTGGTACTTCATCGACTCGACGATCTTGTGGACGATGTCGGTGCCGCGCAGGCCCGAGGTCATCACCAGGGTCTTCTTGAAGCCCATCTTCAGGGCCTCCGGACCGATGAGCTCGTGGGAGCCGGGACCCATGAGCGCCCGGGGGAACGGGTGGAACTCCTTGATGGGGAACGGCTTGAGCAGCTCGTCTACCTGCATGTCGGCCCTTTCGTCAGGCATGGGCGATGAGTCGGTACCGCACGCTAGGGCGACTGTGGCCGCGAGCACAGAGGTGATCGCGATTACCCCTCGGGCGTCCGGGCAGGAAGCCCCTACGAACGGAGGGGGCCGGGGGGAGGTCGCGCCCGCGTCCTCGCCTGGCCGGAACCCGGGCGCTGATCTGATATGTAGGCCGGTTTGTCAAGTGGGCAGGGTGAGGCGGTGTCCGCGACCGTCGTCGTGGACACCGCCTCGGTTGCCGGACGGGTGTGGTGGTGGCGAGCGTGTCGGTGTCGACGCGTCGTCAGTCTGATATGCGCGGGTTGGTTACCGCAGGACGGTCTGTTCGGCTCGAGCGGTCCGCGGGTCTAGAGATCGAGCGTGGCCCCACCTCCGCTCCCCGGCGACGGGTTGGGGGAGTGGGCTGCTCATAGGTCAGTCGCGGGTCTGCTCGCAGGCGCTGCCGTCACCACCAGTGGGCTCATCCGGACATCTGTGGTCCTCGCCGGGGTGGTTACTCGTCGAGGACGGCCAGCGACCAGGACCAGCCGGCGAGCTCGCGGGCGATCGCGGTGTTGGCGACCACGGCGCGCTTTTGGCGGGTGTCGAAGCCGGCCCAGCGGGAGTGCAGGCGCCGGTTCGCCCGTTGGGCGCGATCCCGCGCGGCCGGGCTCGCCTGGTCCTGACGGCGACGCAGTCCGACCCCGGCCCGCAGCGGCTTACGGTGGTGCCAGGCGGCCTCGATCAGCAGGCGGCGGGCGTGTCCGTTGCCTGTCTTGGTGATCGCGCCCTGCGACCGCGACGCCCCGGAGGAGGACTCGGTGGGCACCAGGCCGAGGTAGGCGCCGATCGAACGCCCGGTCAGCCGGTGCCAGTCCCCGATCTCGACGGCGAGCCCGAACGCGGTCAACGTCGAGACCCCGCGCAGGCAGCCCAGCCGGGTTACCACCGGGGTGAACTCGCTACTCGCGGCCATCTCGGTGATCGCGGCGTCCAGGCGCTCGCGCCGCGTCAGCGTGGCCAGCAGGGTGTCGTAGGCGATGTCGAAGGCCAGCCCCAGACCCGGCGCGGTGAACACCTCATCCCGGCGGCGCTCGCGCAGCCACTGATCGTGGATCCCGGTCCAGGGCTTACCGCCGTAGTAGACGATCCCCTGGCGCAGCAACAACTTCGAGAGTCGGTGCCGGGCCGACATCAGGTCCCCGCGCACGTCCTCCCGCGCCCTCACCAGGTCCCGCGCAGCTTCCTGTTCCACGCTCGGCACGGCGACCGCGACGATCTCGTCGAGGTGCAGCAACCGGGCCAGATGCCGGGCATCACGCTGATCGGTCTTGACCCGGTCCCCGGACGGGCGTTGCAGCTTCGACGGCGCCGCGACCTGGCATTCGATCCCCGCCGCGGCCAGGGACCGGGCCAGCCCGAACCCGGTCGGCCCGGCCTCGTAGGTGACCGCCACCGGGCCTGGCAGCGACCGCACCCACGCGGCCACATCACCGTGATCCGGGGTCAACCGACGCTCGAACAGCTCCCCGGTCCGCCCGTCGAGCCCACACGCCACGACCGAGCGCGCGTGCACGTCCAACCCGACACTCGTACGATTCGCACTCACTGGGGCCTCCCACATCTGTGGCTCTACCGCCAGGACCCACTCCTGTCGGCAACCCACGTTCACATGCGGGAGGCCTCAGCCCAGGCCTCCATACCGTCTAGGGTCGGACGCGTCGACGGTTCGCACCGCCCAGCAGGGGTGGCGCGAGGCGAGAGGGAACCCGGTGCGATTCCGGGACTGCCCCGCAGCGGTGAACGGGAACGACCGCCGTCAGGAGCACTGGGAGCGATCCCGGGAAGCGACGGCCAGTAGGCCGGGTGCGTGATGCCCATGCCCGTGAGTCCGAAGACCTGCCGTCGGTGCGTGCGCCGACCGGCGCGCGCTGATCCGTGGTCTCGAGGGAGGGCCGTGCGGACTCCGGGCATCCTCGTGCCCGGCGCCGTCGTCCTCTCCCGTGTGCCCGCGGATCACACACCGCGCTCGCGAAGGAGAGGGCCGTGAAGAACACGTCCGAATCCGGCACTGCAAGCACCGTGCTGGGATACCCGCGCATCGGGCCGAACCGGGAGCTCAAGCGGGCCACCGAGTCGTTCTGGGCCGGCCGCATCGACGCGTCGGCACTGCACGAGGTCGCCGCGGGACTGCGTCGCGACAGCTGGACCGGCCTGCGGGACGCCGGCCTGGGTCAGGTCCCCGGCAACACGTTCTCGTTCTACGACCACGTACTCGACACCGCGCTCGCCGTCGGTGCGGTACCGGCGCGTTTCGCCGACGTGCGGGACCCGCTGGAGCGGCTGTTCGCGATGGCCCGGGGGCGCCCCGGCGCACCGGCCTGCGAGATGACCAAGTGGTTCGACACCAACTACCACTACCTCGTGCCCGAGGTCGGGCCGCGGACGCGCCTGGCCCCGGGCAGCCGCAAGGCGCTCGAGGAGTTCAGGGAGGCCCAGCGCTGCGGCGTGCTCACCCGCCCGGTCCTGGTCGGGCCGGTGACGCTCCTGCTGCTGTCCAAACCGGCCGAGGACGCGCCGGAGGGCTTCCGGCCGCTGGACCTGCTCGGCCCACTGGTCGAGGTCTACCGCGACCTGCTCACCGAGCTCGCCGACGCCGGGGTGGACTGGGTCCAGCTCGACGAGCCCGCCTTCGCCGCCGACCGGACCGCGGAGGAGATCGCGGCGCTGCGCAAGGCCTACGACCGCCTGGCCTCGGCGCCGCGGCGGCCCCGGATCCTGGTCGCGTCGTACTTCGGTGAGCTGGGCCCGGCGCTGCCGGCGCTGGCCTCGACCGCCGTCGAGGGACTGGCCCTGGACCTGGTCGCGGGGAAGGCCGACCTCGACGGCATCGAGTCCGTCGAGGGGATCGAGCGCAAGGTGGTGCTGGCCGGGGTCGTCGACGGCCGCAACGTCTGGCGGACCGACCTGGACGCCGCGCTGGCGACCGCGTACGGGCTGGTCGGTGTCGCGGGCCGGGTGGAGGTCTCGACGTCCTGCTCGCTGCTGCACGTCCCCTACGACCTGGCGGCCGAGACCGCGCTGCCTGCCGACGTCGTGGACATGCTGGCCTTCGCGCGGCAGAAGGTCGACGAGGTCGTGCTACTGGGCCGGGCTCTGCACGAGGGCCGGGCGGCGGTCGCCGCGGAGCTGGACGCCGCGAAGGCGGTCCACGAGCAGGTGGCGGCCACGTCCCGGCGTGACGAGACGGTCCGTACCCGCCTCGCCGATCTGGGCGCGGACCACTACCGGCGCAGTGCGGGCGACGTGCGCGCCGAGGTCCAGCGTGACGCGCTCGACCTGCCCGAGGTGCCGACGACGACGATCGGTTCCTTCCCGCAGACCTCGCAGATCCGCACAGACCGGGCGGCGCACCGCGGCGGGGAGATCACCGACGACGAGTACGTCGCACGGATGCGCCGGGAGATCGAGCGGGTGGTGCGGCTCCAGGAGAAGATCGGCCTGGACGTGCTCGTACATGGCGAGCCCGAGCGCAACGACATGGTCCAGTACTTCGCCGAGAACCTGGACGGCTTCGCCACCACCGAGTTCGGCTGGGTGCAGTCCTACGGCTCGCGCTGCGTGCGCCCGCCGATCCTGCACTCCGAGGTGTCCCGGCCCGCGCCGATCACGCTCGAGTGGGCGAGGTACGCACAGTCGCTGTCGAGCTCCTACGTCAAGGGGATGCTGACCGGCCCGGTCACTATCCTGGCCTGGTCGTTCGTACGTGACGACCAGCCGCTCGGGGACACCGCGCGGCAGGTCGGGCTGGCGCTGCGCGACGAGGTCGTCGACCTGGAGGCCGCCGGCATCCGGATCATCCAGGTCGACGAGCCCGCGCTGCGCGAGCTGCTTCCCCTGCACGAGCGGGACCGGCAGGCCTACCTGGACTGGGCGGTGGACTCGTTCCGGATGTCGGTCGGTGGGGTCGCGGACACCACCCAGATCCACACCCACCTCTGCTACTCGGAGTTCGGTGAGGTGGTCGGGGCGATCGACGGCCTGGACGCGGATGTCACCACCGTGGAGGCCGCCCGGTCCCGGATGGAGGTGCTCGGCGACCTCGGGCCGGGCGTCCCGCGCGGGCTCGGCCCGGGCGTCTACGACGTCCACTCGCCGGAGGTACCGGACACCGACGAGCTCGCCGGTCAGCTGACCGAGGCGCTGCGGCACATCGGGTCGGAACGGCTGTGGGCGAACCCGGACTGCGGGCTCAAGACGAGGGGTGAGCCCGAGACCGTCGAGGCGCTGACGAACCTGGTCACAGCCGCGCGCCGGGTGCGCGAGACGGCGCAGACCACCGGCTGAGGCCGGTGAGCTCCGCGACGCCGGGCGGACCGGCCGTCACGTCCGGCGTCGCGGGGTTTCTCACGTCGCATTGCATGAACAGTTGTTCAGATGTAGGTCTATGTAGTGATCACGAGACGACGCGGCCCCGGCGTGCTGGCCGCCCTGTTGACCGCCGCCGCGCTCCTGGCGGGCTGCGGCAGCGGGGCCGGCGGCGGGACGCCGGATCCCGGCGGAGAGCTGGCCGTCGCGCTGCAGTTCCCGCCGCGCGCGAACTACGCCTTCGACGCCGACGACGGTGCCCGGCTGCAGACCCTCGGCGTCGTCGAGACGCTGACGACGGTGGACGACCAGGCGCGCCCGGCACCGATGCTGGCGACGGAGTGGGAGCAGCAGGGCAATGCCTGGCGGTTCACGCTGCGCCAGGGCGTCACCTTCCACGACGGCACCCCGCTGACCCCAGAGGCCGTCGTCACCGCACTGCGCTACGTCGCCGGCGTCGAGGCGCCACCGCGGGCGATCCGGGACATCGGTTTCGCGATCGAGGCCGACGGCCCGGACGCCGTCCGGATCACCACGAGCGAGCCCGACCCGGTCATGCCGCTGCGCATGTCCAGCGGCAATCTCGGAATCCTGTCCCCGGCCGCCTACGCCGGGGGTGGTGCGCCCGAGTATCTGCGCAGTGCCACCGGCCCGTTCGTGTTCGAGGAGGCGAACGGCGCCGAGTCCGCGGTGCTGGTCCGCAACGAGAACTACTGGGGCGAGCCGGCCGGCGCCGCCCGGGTCACCGTCCGCTACGTCGAGGACCCACAGGCCCGCGCGCTCGCCGTCCAGGCGGGCGACGTCCAGTTCGCCGAGGGACTGCCGCAGGCCCAGCTCGAACAGGTGCGCTCGGCAGGCGCCGAGGTCATCCAGTATCCGGCCGCGCGCACGGTGCCGCTGCAGCTCAACCAGTCCGCGGAGCCGTTCTCCGACATCCGGGTGCGTCGCGCCGTGACCGCGGCGATCGACCGGCCGGTCCTGGCCCGGCAGGTGCTCGCCGGCGGAGCCGCCCCGGCCTCCGACCTGTTCGGCGCGGCCGTTCCGTGGGGTGAGAGCGCCCCGCCTCCCGGCGCCGACGTCGAGCAGGCGAAGCGACTGCTCGGCGAGGCCGGATACGGCCCGGACAATCCGCTGACCGTGCAGCTGTGGACGTTCCCGAACCGGCCGGAGCTGCCCACGCTCGCGAATGCGATCCAGGCGATGCTCGGTGAGGCCGGGATCCGGGTCGAGATCACCGTCGGCAACTACGACGCCCAGGAGCCCGAGGTGCTGGCCGGGAAGTACGACATGTTCCTCAACTCGCGCAGCTACCTGTCCGACTTCCCGGATGCGGCGAGCACACTGACCTCCGACTACACCTGCGAGGGCAGCTACGCCATCGACCAGTACTGCAGCCCCGCCTACGATGCGCTGATCGCGAAGCTCAACGTGACCGTGGACCCGGCCGAGCGGCAGCGGTTGTTCACCGAGGCCGCGGGCCTGCTCACCGCCGACGCCGTCGGCGTGATGCTGGTGCACCCGCTCGACACCGCCGTGCTGCGCGGCGCGACCGGGTTCACCCCGGATCCGCTGCAGATCAGGCCGGTCCTGCCGCAGCTGACGCCGGTCGGGTGACCGGGCTGCTCCTGCGCCGGCTGCTGGTCGTGCCGCCGGTCCTGCTCGCCGCGTCGGTGCTGGTGTTCGCGCTGCCCAGGATGGTCGGCGTGGACCCGGTCCGCGCGGTACTGCGGGCCCGCACGGCCGAGGCGGTGCCGGACCCGGCGACGGAGGCGCGTGTGCGGGCCGAGCTGGGGCTCGATGCCTCGGCGGTCGAGCAGTACCTGCGCTGGACGGGTGCGCTGCTGCGCGGTGACCTCGGGTACGGCTACGTCTCCCGCACGCCGGTCCTGGAGCAGGTCGGCTCCGCCGCCGCGGTGTCCGGCCTGCTCACCGTGCTGGCGCTCGCGCTGGCGGCGGCGGTCGGCATCCCGGCCGGGGCGTACGCGGCCCGGCGCCCGGGTGGGCTGCTGGACCGGTTCGTCGGTGCGGGCACGATCGCCGGGGTCGCGGTGCCGGAGTTCGTCCTCGCACCCTGGCTGGTGCTGGTGTTCGCGGTCGGTCTCGACGCCCTGCCCGCGGTCGGCTGGGGCGGGCCGCAACATCTGGTGCTGCCGGTGCTGGTGCTCGCCGCCTACCCGGGCGCGCTGGCCGCCCAGCTGGTCCGGGTGGAGACGGTCGGGATACTGGCGCGCCCGCACGTGCTCGTCGCCCGGGCGAAGGGGTTGGGGGAGCACACGGTCCTGTGGCGGCACGGGGCGCGACTGGCGACCACGTCGGTGACCGCGCTGGCCGGGATGTTCGTCGCCGGCCTGCTCGGCGGGTCCGTCGTGGTCGAGGTCGTGTTCGGCATCCCCGGCCTGGGCAGGTTGCTGCACCAGGCGGTCCCGGCCCAGGACCTGCCGGTGATCCAGGCCGGGACGCTGCTGGTGATCACCGTCGCGGTGCTGGCCGGCGTGCTCGTCGAGATTCTCGCGACCGCGCTGGACCCGGTACTGCGTTCCGCGGAACGCGCCCGATGAGCAGGCCGCACGCGCAGGATCCGCGATCCTCGACCGGTGAGCGCGTTCCGCGGAACGCGCCGGGGTTCCGCGGCACGCGCTCGCCGCCGGAGTCCCGCGGGACGCATCCGATGAGCCGCTCGCACGCGGAGGACCCGCGATCCCCGATCGGTGAGCGCGTTCCGCGGAACGCACCCGAGCGCCCCGCAACGCGCCGGCCGACGGAGTCTCGCGGAATGCGTCGGGAGACGGAGTCCCGCGGAACGCGCCGGATGGGGGCGTTCCGCGGAACGCGTGAGGCGTCGGCGTTCCGCGGAACGCGCCCGGCGGTCGGGCGGATCGGGTCCCTGCCCGGGTGGTGCCGGGAAGGTGTGGTGATCGCCGCGCTCGCCGCCGTGCTGCTCGTCGTCGCGCCGCTGCTGCTCCCCGACCCGCACCGGGCCGACTTCGCCGCGCTGCTGGCCGGGCCGTCGGCTGCGCACCCGCTCGGGACCGACCAGCTGGGCCGGGACCTGCTCTCCCGTCTCGTCCACGGCGCCCGCCTGACGATCGGGCTGAGCGTGTTCGCCGTGCTGCTCACCGGCACGGTCGGCGTCGCGGTGGGGATGGCGGCGGCCGCGACCGGTGCGTTCGGGCGGCTCGTGATGCGGTTCGTCGACGTGCTCGCGGCGATCCCGGTCGTGCTGTTCGGGCTGCTGGCCGCGGTGGCACTCGGACCGGGCATCGCGTCGCTGCTGGTGGCCGTCACCGCGATCGCGTGGACGCCGTTCGCCCGTCAGGCCTACCTGCTGACGCTGGCCGAGCGCGGCCGGGAGTACGTGACGGCGGCGGTGGCGCTCGGCGCGGGCCCGGCGTGGGTGCTCGTCCGCCACATCGCCCGCAACCTCCTGCCGCCGCTGGCCGCGCACACCTGCGTGCGCTTCGCGAGCACCCTGCTCACGATCTCCGGGCTCTCCTTCCTGGGGCTCGGTGTCCAGCCGCCGACCGCCGAGTGGGGCGCGATGGTGGCCGAGGGTCGCGAGTACCTGTTCACCGCGCCGCTGGTGGTGCTGGTGCCCTCGGCCGCCGTGGTGCTGACCGCCGGGGCTGCCCTGTGGTGGGGACGGCGCTGGGACCGGACGGGCGCACAGTGACGTTCCCGTGCGCAGCCGGTGCAGGAACGAGAAGCGGGGCCGGTGACGGGTGCCGGCTCCCCGTACGGAGAGGCAGGCTGCGGACATGAACGAGCTGGTGGAGTTGCTGACCGAGCACCTGGCCGACCCCACCTCCGGATGGAGCATGGGGGTGCCCGGGGCGATCGCCGAGTTCGTCCGGCTCGGCGACGAGCCGGTGGGGACCGGTGCGGGCGTCGTCGTCACCGGCCGGGGCGGGGTCCGGCTCGACCCGCCGGACGGGACCCGGGCGGTCGCCTACCGCACCCCGGTCGGCCCGGAGGACCACTGGAACCACGCGGTCGCCCTGTGCCTCCCGGCCGGCGATGCCCGGCGGCCGGCACGGACCGTGGTGACCGAGCTCGGGCCGGACCGCGACGCGCTGCGCGCCGCCGACCGTGACGGTGTGCTCGTCGACCTCGGGATGGGGACGGCGACCGTGGACGTCTGCGTGCGCACGTCGGACCCGGAGCTGCTCGCCGCCCTGCGCGCGGGCGAGGACAGGCCGCAGAGCGCGGAGCTGAACGCCGCGGTGGTCGCCGCCGGCCCGCACCGGGTCTTCACGACGGCCGTCGGCCGGGTCGAGGTGTACGCCCCGATCCCGCCGCCGGACGGGCGCTCGCCGGACGGCCCGCACACCCACCTGCTCCCCGCGATCCTGCGGGCCGGGCGGACACACGCGGCGACCGTCCCGGTCCCGGACGGGTACCTGCCCTGCGCGCACCTCTATCCGGCCCACCCGCTGACCGACCTGACCGGGCGTCCGCGCCCGTTCGATCCCGAGCGCCTGGCCGCCTTCGACCGACTCATCGAGCGGTTCGGCGACCCGGATCAGCGCGAGATCGCCGCTCAGGTGAGTGTCGCGGTCGCCGCCGGTCAGGGGCCCGACGGTGCGCCGGTCGGCACCGCACGCGACGGTTCCGGCACCGACGGTGTGCCGAGGGGAGCGGCTCGGCCCGGGGGAGCGGCGCGGCCCGGGCCGGTGCACCCTGCGGATCCGGTGGGCCGGGCGGCGCAGGCGGTCGCCCTGCGGATCCTCGCCCACGCCGGCGCCGACCCGGCGGTGCTCGCCGCCTGGCGCGGCCGTGCCACCCCCGAGCCGGACCTGCTCGACCCCGACGGCGACCGCAACGCCGGGTGACCGATGGCCGAGCGGCACCTGCCCGGTGCCGGCTCCACGACCGGTGATCACTCGATGCCGGCGTAGCCCTCCCGGCCGGTCCCGCGCCGGTGCTCGACGCCGTCGAGTACCAGGGCGACCTTGTCCAGGACGTGCGACCGCGGGTCGGTCATGATCGCGAGCACCTCGCTGCGCACCGGCTCGTCGAGCGTCGCGACGTAGGCGCGGGCGGGCTCCGAGAGGTCACCGGGGCGGCCGTCCGCGCCACGCACCCACCGGGTCCGGATCGCCCCGTCGGCCACGATGTCGAGGACCGCGTCGGCGACCCGCACCGCGGCAGCCGGGGGGAACCCGGCGTCGGCGAGCGTCGCGACGATCCGCCGCAGACGCTCCCCGGCGACCGCGCCGAGGTCGGTCCCGAGGTCCTGGACCAGCCCGGAGTAGCGCAGCAGCAGCTCGAAGGCGAGCGCCGCCTCGTCCTCCAGGAACATCCGCCAGCCGTCCCGCGCGTCCGGCAACGGGGTGCGGGTGAAGACCAGCTCCACGGCGGCCGAGGCGATCTCCTCCAGACCGTCGACGTAGCGGTAGAGCGTGCCCGGGGCGACACCGAGGTGCTCGGCCACCGCACCGATCGAGAGCCGGTCGACGCCCATCTCGACGGCGGCCTCGATGATCTCGTCGCGGGTCAGGCGAGGCTTGGGTCCCGGCCGGTTGCCCACCCGCACCACCGGTGTGCGCGACACCCGGGAACCGTACGCCGGGAAGGATTGCGAACGCTATTCGCGGATAGCTAAGGTTCACCTAACTATCGCGGCGGCCCGTACCCCCGTGACCGAGGAGATCCCGTGACGCAGCCACTGCCCCCGTACGTTCTCGGCCGGGTGGCCGGGGTCGAGCCGCTCACCCCGCACATGCGGCGGATCACCCTCGAGTCCGACGACTGGCTGGGCGCGGAGTCGATCGCCCCGGACCAGCAGGTGAAGCTGTTCTTCGCCCGCGACGGTGAGGTGCCGGAGATCCCCGCCGCGCCGGAGGACGGCAGCGGTGTCGCCGGCTGGTACGCGCGCTACCTCGCGGTCCCGGAGGAACGCAGGCCGTGGATGCGGTCCTACACGGTGCGCGCGCTCGATCCGGAAACCGGCCGGATGATGATCGACTTCGTCCTGCACGGCGACCGCTCGCACAGCGTCGGCTCGCGCAGTGCCGGCTCGCCCGGCGACGGCTCGCACCGCGACCGCTCGCACGGCGACGACTCGGGGCCGGCGAGCCGGTGGGCGGCCCGCGCGGCGCTCGGCGACGTCGTTGGAGTGCTGGGGCCTGCCGTGGCCGGGTACCGGGCACCGTCCGGGCAGCCCGTGCGGCTGCTGGTCGGCGACGAGACCGCGCTGCCGGCGATCGGGGCGATCCTGCAGGCGCTGCCCGCCGACGTCCGCGCGGTGGCGGTGGTCGAGGTCGCCGGTCCCGCCGAGGAGCAGGAGCTGACCTCGCCCGCCGAGGTCGCCGTGCACTGGGTGCACCGGCCGGACCCGCTGGTCGACGCGGTGCGGGCGGTCGAGCTGCCCGACGGCGAGGTGTTCGCCTGGGTGGCGGGCGAGGCGTCCGCCGTGCGGGCGGTGCGCCGGCAGCTGGTCGGCGAACGTGGGCTGGACAAGCGGGTGGTGGCCTTCACCGGCTACTGGCGCCGGGACATGACCCAGGACGACGCCCCCACGGAGCAGGACATCGCGGACGCGACCGCGCAGATGGAGGCGTCGGACTACGCCGTGTGACTGTATCCCGATGATGTATGTCATCAATTCAGATGACGCAACCCCTTGTTAAGGGAAGGCTAACTTCATAAGTTCATCGCGTCAGCGAGGAACCTGGAGGGGGCCCGGATGTCGGGTAGATCATCTGTGCGTGTGTTGTCGGCAGCGGTGCTCGCCGTCGTGCTGGGGCTGGCGGCGGGGTGCGGGTCGGGTGCCGCGGGCGAGGAGAGCGAGGCGTCGGGCACGCGGACGATCACGACCGACAAGGGGCCGCTGGAGGTCCCGGCCGATCCGCAGCGCATCGTCGTGCTCTCCGGTGGCCTCGCCGGCTACCTCTTCGCGCTCGAGAAGCCGCCGGTCGTGGCCGACACCCGGGTCCTCGGCATCACGAACTTCGACGGCGGCTTCCCGCCCGCCTGGGCCGAACCCGCCCGCGCCGCCGGCACCGAGCAGCTCCCCGCCGGCGACTCGCTCAGCATCGAGGCCGTCGCGGCCGCGCAGCCGGACCTGATCATCGGCGGCGGCCAGGGGATCACCGCGGTGCAGGCCGCGGAGGCCTACGACCGGCTGGCCGAGATCGCCCCGACCGTGCTCGTCCCGCGCACCCTGACCGCCTGGCAGGACCAGCTGGGCGCCGTCGCCGACGCGGTGAACGCCACCGACGCGGTCGCGCCGCTGCTCGACCGGTACCAGGAGAAGGCCGAGCAGGTGCGCTCGTCGACCACGATCCCGCAGGGCGAGTTCGTCTACATCGGTTCGTTCGCCTCGGAGAAGACCTACCTGGTCCCGGCGACCGCCGCGCTGCCCGCACTCGGCAAGGAGCTCGGGGTCAACCCGGTCGACGTCGTGGCCAGGGCTCCCGGAGCCCGCCTGGCCAGTACCGGTGACTCGCTGGAGATCAGCGCGGAGCTGCTCGGGGAGGTCGCGAACGCGCCGAACGCCCTGGTGGTGAACGCGGGTGGCCGGTCGCTCGAGGAGCTGAAGAAGGACCCGGCGTACGCCCAGCTGCCCGCATTCGAGTCCGGGAACGTGTGGGAGCTGCCGGCGACCAGCTTCCGGCCCGACTACGACGGCGCGCTGTCCACCCTGGACGCGTTCGGGCAGCTCTTCCCGGCACAGAGCGGATGACCGCCGCCCCGCGGGCCGCGCTGGTCACCGGCGCGGCCCGGGGCATCGGCGCCCAGGTGGCGGCTGCGCTGGTGGCCGACGGCCGTCCGGTGGCACTGCTCGACCGTGATCCCGCGGTGCGGGACACGGCCGCGCGGCTCGCCGGTCCGGCAGCGGCACGGGCGCTGGTGGCCGACGTCGCCGACGCCGCTGCCGTCGAGCGGGCCGTCGCCGAGGCGGAGTCCGGGCTCGGCCCGCTGGGCCTGCTGGTCAACGCGGCCGGCGTGCTGCGTACCGGGCCGATCCTGGACGCGGACGACGACGACCTCGCCACCAGCCTCGCCGTCAACACCACCGGCGTCTGGAACGCCGGCCGGGCCGCCGGGCGCCGGATGTACGCCCGGGGCAGCGGCGCGATCGTCACCGTCGCCTCGGACGCGTCGCGGACCCCGCGGGCCGGGATGGCGGCCTACGCGGCCTCGAAGGCGGCGTCGGTGTCGCTGACCCGCACCCTGGGTCTGGAGCTGGCTCCGCACGTGCGCTGCAACGTCGTGTGTCCCGGTGCGACCGACACCGCGATGCAGCGCGATCTCTGGCCGGACCCGGCCGACGACGGCGGCGCCGCGGCCGTCGTCGCCGGCGCACCGGAGCGGTACCGGCTCGGGATCCCGCTCGGCCGGATCGCCGACCCCGCGGACGTCGCCGCCGCCGTCCTGTTCCTGGCGGGCGACGGTGCCCGGCACATCACGATGCAGTCCCTGACCGTCGACGGTGGCGCGAGTCTCGGCCTCTGAAGCACCGAGGAGAGGCCGACCTCCCGCCGCCCGGCGACAACCGGAAGGAAACTTCAGGTGTCCAGCCCAGCTCCCGCACGCCCGCGCCCGGAGCACGTTCCCGGCGACCTGCTCGCCGCGTACCTGCCCGGATCGTTCTTCCACCGGTCACCGCGCGGGACCCTGCTCGCCGACGGCGTGCACACGGTGGTCCCTGGTGGTCCGGACGGGCCCGGCGGCCCGGGTGACGCGGCTGCGGCCACGCTCGCCGCGGTCGCCGAGGCCGGGCATCCGGACCCGGTGGTGGTCGGGGCGATCGGCTTCGCCCCGGACGCGCCGCGCAGCCTGCTCGTCCCCGCGCTGGTCCGCCGGGCCGAGCCGGGGGCGGGACCGGGCCGGCCGGTACGGGTACCGGAACCGCCCGGCGGGCCGTGGTCGGTGCACCACGTTCCGGACCCGCAGGAGTACGCCGACGGCGTCCGGCAGGCGCTGGACCTGATCGACGCCGGCGGGCTGGAGAAGGTGGTGCTGGCCCGCGCGCTGGAGCTCACCTCGCAGGCCCCCGTCTCGGTCCCGAACCTGCTCACCCGTCTGGTGCTGGCCGACCCGGGCGCCTACGCGTTCGCCGCCGACGTGACCGAACCCGGGGACCCTGCTCTGCGCACCCTGGTCGGCGCGAGCCCCGAGCTGCTGGTCTCCCGCGAGGGCGACACCGTGGTGGCCAACCCGCTCGCCGGGTCGACCCCCCGCTCGGACGACGAGGACGAGAACGAGGCCCGGGTCGCCGCGCTGCGGGTGTCGGCCAAGGACCGGGCCGAGCACGCCCTGGTCGCCGACCAGGTCGTGGCGGTGCTGCGCGAGTTCTGCACCGAGGTCGACGCCCCGGCCGAGCCCGAGGTGATCGGCACCCAGACCATGTGGCACCTGTCCAGCAGGATCACCGGCCGGCTCGCCGACCCGTCGATGAGCGCACTGCACCTGGCGCACGCGCTGCACCCGACACCGGCCGTCTGCGGTGTCCCGTTGCCTGCGGCCCGTGACGCGATCCGCGGGATCGAGCCGTCCGACCGCGGCTACTACAGCGGGATGACCGGCTGGGTCGACGCCGACGGTGACGGCGAGTGGGTGCTCGCCATCCGCAGTGCGGAGGTCTGCGACCGCACCGTGCGGCTGTTCGCCGGGGCCGGGGTCGTCGCGGGGTCCGACCCGGAGTCCGAGGTCGCCGAGACCCGCGCCAAGTTCCGCACCATGCTGCGGGCGATCGCGGTGGAGGCGGTCGCATGAGTGGCTCCGCGAGCGGATCCGCAACCGGCCCCGACCACGTCCCCTGGCCGCCCGAGGTCGCCGCCCGCTACCGGGCGGCCGGCCACTGGCACGGCCAGAGCTTCGGCGCGTGGCTGTCCCTGCTGGCGACAGCTCACCCGGACCGCACCGCGGTCGTGGGCCGGACCGGCACCACCGACCACCGCTGGAGCTTCGCCGAGCTGGACCGGCGGGCACACCGGCTGGCCGCCGGGCTGCACGGGCTCGGCGTGCGGGCCGGGGAGTCGGTCGTGCTGCAGCTGCCGAACGTGCCCGAGTTCCTCCCGGTGGTCTTCGCGCTGTTCCGGATCGGCGCCCGCCCGGTGTTCGCGCTGCCCGCGCACCGCGAGACCGAGCTGCGCCACGTCGCCGAGTGGTCCGGGGCCACCGCAGTGCTCACGGTGGACGCGCACGCCCGCTACGACCACGGTGCGCTCGCCCGGTCGACCGCAGGCGCCGTCGGCACCGTCCGCGAGGCGATCGTGCTCGACACCGGCGCCGGGGGCACCACCGACGGAGCCGTGCCGCTGACCGATCTCGACGCCGACCCGATCGAGCTGCCCGACCCGGACCCGGAGGGGGTGGCGTTCCTGCAGCTGTCCGGGGCAGCACCGGGCTGCCGAAGCTGATCCCGCGGACCCACGACGACTACCTCTACAGCGTCCGGGAGAGCGCCCGGATCTGCGGGCTGCGCCCGGACAGCGTCCACCTGGTCGCGCTGCCGGTGGCGCACAACTTCCCGATGAGCTCGCCGGGCGTGCTGGGCGCGCTGCACGCCGGCGCCGCCTCGGTCCTGGCTCCCGCCCCGGACCCGGCGACGGCGTTCGCGTTGGTCGAGCGGGAACGGGTGACGATCACCGGGCTGGTCCCGCCGTTGGCCGCCGCCTGGGCCGACGCGGCCGCCCGCACCGCGCACGACCTGTCCAGCCTGGAGGTCGTGCTGGTCGGCGGCGCGAAGTGCGGCCCGGAGCTGGCCGGCCGGATCGGACCGGCGCTGGGCTGCCGGCTGCAGCAGGTCTTCGGGATGGCCGAGGGACTGGTCAACTACACCCGCCTCGACGATCCGGACGAGCTCGTGCTGACCACCCAGGGCCGGCCGATCTCGGCGGACGACGAGATCCGGATCGTCGAGCCGGACGACCCGGCGGCGCCGTCGACGGCCGAGGTGGAGCCGGGCCGGGCGGGCGCGCTGCTCACCCGGGGCCCGTACACGATCCGCGGCTACTTCCGGGCCGCGGAGCACAACGCCACGGCCTTCACCCCCGACGGCTTCTACCGGACCGGGGACCTGGTCCGCCGGACGCCGACCGGGCACCTGGAGGTCGTCGGCCGGGTCAAGGAGCAGGTCAACCGCGGTGGCGAGAAGGTCGCCCCGACCGAGGTGGAGGACCACCTGATGGCCCACCCGGACGTCCTGGACGCGGCCGTGATCGGCGTCCCGGACGCCTACCTCGGCGAGCGGACCTGCGCCTACGTGGTGCCCCGGCCGGACGGCGAGGCACCGGCCGGTTCGGTGCTGCGCCGGTTCGTCCGTGAGCGCGGGGTGGCTGCGTTCAAGATCCCCGACCTGATCGAGATCGTCCCCGACTTCCCGGTGACCGGGGTCGGCAAGACCAGCAAGCGCGAGCTCCGCGAGGCGTTGCGCGCGCGTGCCGCGACGGAGAGGTGAGCGAGATGTCCCTGCCCCGGATCGATCCCTACCCGCTGCCCGAACGCGCCGAGCGACCGTCCGGCCGGGTCGACTGGCGACCCGATCCCGCACGGGCCGCGCTGCTGGTGCACGACATGCAGCGCTACTTCCTGGCGCCCTACGCGGGCTCCCCGGTCCCGGAGGTCGTCGGGAACATCGCCGACCTGCTCGCGGCCTGCCGCGCGCAGGGAGTCCCGGTCTTCTACACCGCGCAGCCGGGCCGGCAGGACCCGGCGGACCGCGGCCTGCTCACCGACTTCTGGGGCGACGGGATCGGCGCGGTGATCGACGACGACCCGCGCGCGGCCGACGTGGTCGACGCGCTGGCCCCGCGCCCCGGCGAGGCGGTCCTGACCAAGTGGCGCTACAGCGCGTTCCAGCGCAGCACGTTCGCCGAGCAGCTCGCGGCGAGCGGCCGGGACCAGCTGCTGGTCACCGGGATCTACGCGCACATCGGGTGCCAGGCGACGGCGGTGGAGGCGTTCATGCGCGACGTCGCCCCGTTCCTGGTCGCCGACGCCGTCGCCGACTTCTCCCGCCGCCACCACGACGCCGCGTGCGAGTACGTCGCCCAGCGGTGCGGTGTGGTGACCGGCACCGCGGACGTCCTCGAGGCGTTCGCCGGGGCACCGGCGGGGGTGGCCGGATGAACGCGCTGACCGAGGAGCGGATCCGGTCCGACGTCGCCGAGCTGCTCGACTGCGCCCCGAACGAGATCGATCCGGAGGAGGACCTGCTCGACCGCGGGCTGGACTCCGTACGGATCATGTCCCTGGTCGAGCGCTGGCGGGAGGCCGGGGCCTCCGGGCTGGAGTTCCCGGACCTGGCCGAGGAGCCGGTGCTGCGGCACTGGATCGGACTCGTGCGAAAGGAAGACACGTGAGGCGAGAAGACCGCAGTGACATCGCCGGGAACCTGGCCGTCGCCTACGGGAAGCCGACCGGGGCGACGAAGGTGCCGTACCCGATCCGGCTGCGCGAGCTGGAGGTGGTGCGGACCGCGCCGGTCGGCCCGTCGCTGATGCGACTCACCCTGGGCGGACCCGGGCTGGCGGGCTTCCACAGCCACTGCGATGAGGAGCACGTCCGGCTGGTGTTCCCCGGGGACGACGGCGTGCTGCGGCTGCCCGAGCAGGACGGCGACATGCTGAACTGGCCGCGCCCGCTCCCGGTGTCGCGGGAGTACACCGTCCGCCGGCACGACCCGGACCAGGGCGAGCTCGACATCGACCTGGTGCTGCACGCCGGCGGCCTGGCCGCGGACTGGGTGCGCACGGTGCAGAAGGGCGAGCGGCTCCACGTGGCCGGGCCGCCCGGCGGCCTCGCGATCCCGCACGGCTACGACCGCTACCTGCTGGTCGGGGACCTGAGCGCGCTCCCGGCGATCGCCCGGATCCTCGAGCGGCTCCCGGCCGACGCCCGCGGCTGGGCGTTCGTGGAGGTCGCCGACGCCACCGAGGAGCTGTCGCTGACCGCGCCGGACGGTGTCGAGGTGCGCTGGGTGCACCGGGGCGGCGACGCGCCCGGGTACTCCGACGCCCTGGAACGTGCGGTGACGGCGGTCCGGCCGCCGCAGGACACGAGCGTCTTCGCCTGGGTGGCCGGCGAGGCGACGACGATCAAGCCGCTGCGCCGGTGGCTGCGTGACGAGCTGGCGCTCGGCCCGGCCGACCGCGACGTCACCGGCTACTGGAAGCGCGGCGTCGCCGACTTCGACGACCACGGCGACGAGGACGACGAGCACGGCCACGGGCACTGACCCACGGGGTCCGGCCGAGGCACGACACTGCGAGCGAAGGAGAGCGGTGCGCACGGCGACCGTCCGGACCGAGGAGACCACGCAGAGCGCTGGAGCCGGGCTGCTGGAGCTGACCGGCGCCCAGCTGGGCATCTGGAACGCCCAGCGGCTGGAGCCGGACTCGCCGTACTACGTCGTCGGTGACGTCCTGGAGATCTCCGGCGCGTCCACGGTGGACGTCCCGGCGCTCCTCGAGGCGATCCGCGCCACCGTCGCCGAGGCCGAGACGCTGCGGCTGCGCGTGGTGTCCACCCCGGACGGGCCGCGGCAGTGGGTGGACCGCTCGCCCGTCCCGCAGCCGCCCGTGGTGGACCTGCGCGATGCCGCCGATCCGGAGGCCGCGGCCCGCGAGCTCGTCGTCGCCGAGCGGGCCCGGATCGCCCGGGAGTGCCGCGAGATGGTCGACCGGCCGCTGTTCCACCCGTCGGTCGCGGTACTCGACGACCACACGGTCCGGTACCTGCAGCTCGGGCACCACCTGGTGTTCGACGGCTACTCGGCGACCATGCTGTGCCGCCGGATCGGGGCCCGATACACCGCCGCCGTCCGCGGCGAGGAGCCACCGCGCAACCCGTTCCGCCCGTTCGCCGACGTCGTCGCCGCCGACCTGGAGTACCGGGCGGGCGAGCAGTCCGATCAGGACCGCGTGTTCTGGCGGGACCTGCTCACGCCGATGCCGGAGCCGGGCGACACACCATCCACGGCGGACGGGCCGGCCGGTCGCACGGTGACCGCGCGCCGGGAGCTGGGGCCCGGCGTCGTCGGGCGGCTGAAGGCGGTGGCCGACGACGCGGGCGTCACCTGGGGCGAGCTGGTCATCGCCGGGTACGCCGCGTTCCTGCACCGCATCACGCACCGCACCGACGTCGTGTTCGCGCTCCCGCTGATGTGCCGCGTCGGGTCGGCCGCACTGCGCACCCCGGCGATGATGGTGAACGTGCTGCCGCTGCGCCTGGACGTGCGGCCCGGCGACCGGCTCGACGAGCTGGGCCGGCGCACCGCGGTCGCCCTGCGGGAGGTACGGGCACACCAGCGGCACCGCGGGGAGGACCTGCCCCGCGAGCTGCCCGGAGCCGGTGAGCTGCTGCACGGGCGCGGGATCAACCTGAAGGCGTTCGACTTCGCCGTCGAGCTCGGCGACGCGACCGGGGTGCTGGTCAACGTGGCCGGCGGCCCGCCGGAGGACCTCGGGCTGACCGCCACCCCGACCGCGGACGGCGGCCTGCTGTTCGGTTTCGAGGCCGACGCCCGGACCAACGACGAGCCCACGGTGCGCCGGCGCCTCGACGCGGTCGCCGATCTGATCACCGCGCTCGCGGCTCCGGAGCTGCCCGCGGTCGGTGCGGTGGAGCTGCTCGACCGCGGTGAGCGGGACCGCGTCCTGGCCGCGCTGGACCGCCCGGCGCCGGCGGGCACCCCGAAGGACGTGCCGGAGCTGCTCGACGACCTCGCCGCGCGACCGGACCGGTCCGCGCTGGCGCACGACGGCACCCGGCTCACCGCGGGCGAGCTGGTCGATCGGGTCCGGGAGCTGGCCGCCGCACTGCGCGGGCGTGGTGTCGGGGCGGGTGACGTGGTGGCGGTGTCGTTGCCCCGCGAACCCGCGCTGGTGATCGCGCTGCTCGCGGTGCTCGACGCCGGGGCCGCGTTCCTGGTGCTCGACCCCGCCCACCCGCCGCAGCGGCGTCGTGAGCTGCTCGACGACGCCCGCCCGGTGCTGCTGCTCGCGACTCCCGGCACGCTCGGAGACCTGCCCGGCGAACCTGGGATCCCGGTGCTCGACCCGACCGGCCCGCTCCCGGCCGGGCCCGCGTCGTCCGGGCCGCTCGACCCGGACCGGCCCGCCTACGTGATCTACACCTCCGGCTCCACCGGCCGCCCGAAGGGCGTGCTCGCCCGGGCCGGCGGGCTGGCCGCGCTCGTGCACCACCACCGCGGCACCCTGGTCGCCGCGGCCGAGCGGGCGGCCGGGCGCGACCTGCGGGCCGCGCACACCTACTCGTTCGCCTTCGACGCCGCGCTCGACCAGCTGACCTGGCTGCTCGCCGGGCACGAGCTGCACCTCTACGGCACCGACATGGTCCGCGACGGCGACGCGCTCGCCGCCGCCCTGCGCGCGGATCGGATCGACGTCGTCGACACCACGCCGTCGCTGGCCGGGCCGCTGCTCGACGCCGGCCTCCTCGACGGCACCGGCCTGCCCGACGACACCGGGTACCGCCCGTCGGTGCTGATCCTCGGCGGCGAGGCCACGCCGGCGCCGCTGTGGCGCCGGGTCGCCGCAACCGGCATCACCGCGTTCAACCTGTACGGGCCCACCGAGACCACTGTGGACGCCACGGTCGCCCCGATCACCGGCGAACATCCGATGATCGGGTTCCCGCTCGCGGGCACCCGCGGCTACCTGCTCGACGCCGCGTTGCAGCCGGTCGCCCACGGCGAGCCCGGCGAGCTGTACCTGGCCGGGCCGCACCTGGCGCTGGGCTACCTGGACCGCCCCGGGGTGACGGCGGAACGGTTCGTCGCCGATCCGTTCCACCCCGGCCGGATGTACCGCACCGGCGACCGCGCCCGGCTCGCCGCGCACGGACTGGAGTTCCTCGGCCGCGACGACGGCCAGGTCAAGATCCGCGGGTACCGGGTCGAGCTGGGCGAGGTGGAGGCCGAGCTGGCCGCCGTGCCCGGGGTGGGCACGGCCGCGGTGACCGTGCGCGCCGAGGCGGGCCGGGACCGGCTCGTCGGTTACGTGACCGGCGACCTCACCCCCGACGCTGCGCGCGAGGCGATGGCCGCGCGCGTGCCCGAGCACCTCGTGCCGTCGACGGTGCTGGTCCTCGACACGCTCCCGACCACGGTGAACGGTAAGCTGGACCGGGCCGCGCTGCCGGCCCCGGCGCCGTCGTCGTCCGGGCGGGCGCCGGGCACCGACGCCGAGCGGGCGCTGCACGACGTGGTCGCCGGCGTCCTGGGCGCCGAGCGGATCGACGTCGACGACGACTTCCTTGCCCTCGGCGGCGACTCGATCTCCGCGATCGCCGTCGGCAGCCGGCTGCGCGAGGCCGGGCTGGAGCTGCGCCCGCGCGACCTGTTGGCCCGGCGCAGCCTGGCCGCGCTCGCCGTCGCCGCGACCCCGACCGCCGCACCGGAGCCGGACGCCCCGGCCGACGACCCCACCGGCCCGGCCCCCGCGCCCCCGATCGTGCGCGGCCTGCTCGACCCGAACCCGGACCCGGCCACGATCGCCGGGTATGCCCAGTGGACGGCGCTGCGGATCGACACCCCGCTCGACACCGACGACCTCACCGCCGCGGTCGGGGCCCTGCTGGAGCGGCACGACGCCCTGCGCCTGCGCTGCGGCCCGGCCCGGGACTCGTCCGGTGGCTCCGGTGCTGCTCCGGAACGCGGTGCCGAGCCGGTGCCCGGTCATCCCGAGGCGGGCGCCGTGCCCGCGACCGCCGAGCTCGAGGTCCTGCCTGCCGACGCGGTCGACGCCGCGCGGGTGGTTCGCGAGACCGTGACCGGCCCGCTCACCGACGACCGCGTCACCTCGCTGGCCGAGTTCCTGGCCGGTGAGCTCGACCCGGCCGGCGCCGACCTGGTGCGGGTGCTGCTGGCCCGTACCGGCCCCGGCGAACCGGACCGGCTGCTGATCGTCGTGCACCATCTCGCCGCCGACGGCGTCTCCTGGCGGGTGCTGCTGCCGGACCTGCACCGCGCGTGCCGGGCCGCGGCGGCCGGGGCCGCGCCCACCCCGACGCGAGCCGGCGCGTCCTGGCGCCGGCACGCCACGCTGCTCGCCGAGCAGGGCCGCGAGGGGACCCACCGCGACGAGCTGCCGTACTGGCGCTCGGCGCTGGCCGCGTCCGCCCGGATCGGCGACCGGCCGCTGGACCCGCGCCGGGATACCGTCGGCACCGCGGACCACGACGTCACCGCGCTCACCCCCGCCGAGACCGCCGCGCTGGTGGAGCGGCTGCCCGCGGCCTACCGGGCGGGCGTCGACGAGGTGCTGCTCGCCGCGCTGGCACTGGCCCTGCGCGTCGTAGCCGGACAGGCCGACGCGGTCACCGTGAGCACTGAGGGACACGGCCGCGAGTCCACCGGCGCCGATCTCGCCGGCACGGTCGGCTGGTTCACCGTCGAGCACCCGGTCCGGCTGCCGCTCGACGCCGTCAGCGATCCGGACGCGCTGCGCGACGCGCTGGCCGGCGGGCCCGCCGCCGGGCGGTTGCTGCGCGCGGTGAAGGAGGCCGCCCGTGCCGTGCCCGGTGACGGCTCCGGCTACGGCGTGCTCCGTCATCTCGACCCGCACACCCGCGACGAGCTGGGCACAGCGGCCCCGCCGGACGTGCTGCTCAACTATCTCGGCCGATTCGCCGCCTCTCCCGGCGAGGGCTGGCGGATGCCGGCGGGCTCGGCGTTCGCGGTGACCGAGCCGCCCGGCAAGGCCCTCGAACAGCTGCTCGCGCTGAACTCCTTCCTCAACGTCGGCGACGCCGGCGAGCACCTGCGGGTCGAGTGGATCGCGGCCGGTGCGGTGCTCGGCCCGGGCCGGGTGGCCGCGGTGCAGCGGGCGTTCGCCGACGCCGTCGCCGGGCTGGCCGCGCACGCGGACCGGATCGGCCCCGGCGGTGGCGGGCTCACCCCGTCCGACCTGCCGCTGGTCCGCCTCGACCAGGCCACGATCGACGAGCTGCAGCGGGAGCGGCCGCTGGCCGACGTCCTCCCGGCGACCGCGCTGCAGGCCGGGCTGGCGTTCCACAGCATGGCCATGGCCGAGGGCGACACCGACGTCTACGTCGTCCAGGCGGTCGTCACGCTGGCCGGGGAGCCGGACCCGGAGCGGATGCGGGCGGCCGCGGCGGAGCTGCTGCGCCGCCACCCGTCGCTGCGGATCCATCTGGCGGCGCTCGACGACGGACAGGTCGTCCAGGTCGTACCGTCCGGTGTGGACCTCGACTGGCGGTTCGTCGACCTGACGGGGGCCCCGGAGCGGTTCGCGGAGGTCGCGGCCGCCGAGCAGGCCCGCCCGTTCGACCCGGCCCGCCCGCCGTTGATCCGGTTCCTGCTGGTCCGGCTCGGTCCGGGTGAGCACCGGCTGGCCATCACCAACCACCATGCGCTGCTCGACGGCTGGTCGATGCCGCTGGTCGGGCGCGCCCTGCTGGGCATCCACGACGAGCTCGGCGGTGGGCCCGCGGTGCCGGCACCGCCACCGGTGGCCGAGCACTTCGCGTGGCTGGCCGCCCGCGACCACGACGCCGCCCGGACGGCCTGGCGGGAGCTGCTCGACGGCATCGAGGAGGGCACCCGGCTCGCCCCGGCCGCGTCCGGGACCGCGGTGGCCCGCCCGCAGCGGCATCCGGTCGAGCTCGGCACCGAGTTCAGTGCTGCGCTGCGCCGGTTCGCCCGCGAGCGGGGCGTCACGCTCACCGCGGTGCTGCACACCGCGTGGGGGCTCGTGCTCGGCCGCGCCACGGGCCGGCGCGACGTGCTGTTCGGCCAGCCCGTGTCTGGGCGACCGGCCGAGGTCCCCGGCGTCGAGCGGATGGTCGGGCAGCTGGGCAACACCGTGCCGGTACGGGTGCGCTGGGCACCCGGCGACACCGCGGCCGCGGTGCTGTCCGCCGTGCACGACCAGGCCGTCGCGCTCTCCGAGCACCACCACGTGGGGCTGCCCGAGGTGCAGCGCGCGGCCGGGGTCGGCGACCTGTTCGACACGATGCTGGTGATGGAGAACTTCCCGGCCGCCGAGCGGAAACCGGCTGCCGGCGACGGGCCGGGGCCGGTGGTGACCGGCGTGGAGATCTCGGACGCGACGCACTACCCGCTGACCGTCGTCGTGATCCCGGACGACGCGATCGTCCTCGGCCTGGGCCACCAGCCCGCCGCGCTGGACGACACGACCGTCACCGCGCTCGGCGACGCTCTGCACACCGTGCTGCACGAGCTCGTCGCCGACCCGGAGCGGCCCGCCGCCGCGCTGCCGCTGCTCGACGACGCGCGGCACGCCGCCGCGCTCGCCGTCGCCGACGGTGGGCCGCCCGCGACCGAGCCGCTGCTGGCGCGGTTCGCCCGGATCGCGACCGCGCGCGCCGACCACCCGGCTGTCCAGTGCCGGGACCGGGTGCTGAGCTACGCCGAGCTGGACCGGCGCTCCGACCGGCTGGCCCGCGGGCTGGTCGCGGCCGGGGTTCGCCCCGAGCAGCCGGTCGCGGTGCTGCTGGAGCGCGACGTCGAGATGGCCGTCGCGATCCTCGGCGTCCTGCGCGCCGGCGCCGTCTACCTGCCGCTGGACCCGGCCTACCCGCCGGCCCGGCTGGCCGCGATGGTCGCCGACACCCCGCCCGCCGCGGCGCTGACCGTCGCCGCCACCGACGACGTCGGGGCCTTGCTCGACGGGGTCCCGCGACTGCGGCTGGATCTCGACACACCCGAGCCCGGTCCGGTCGCGCTGCCCGCGCCCGACCCGGACCGGCTCGCCTACGTCATCTTCACCTCCGGCACGACGGGGCGTCCGAAGCCGGTCGGGGTGACCCACCGCGGCCTGCCCGACCTGGTGACCCTGCAGGAGGACGTCTTCGGCATCACCCCGGACGACCGCGTGCTGCACTTCGCGTCCACCAGCTTCGACGTCGCGTTGTTCCAGACGGTGATGGCGCTGCTGTCCGGGGCCACCTCGGTGATCGCCCCGGCGGAGGTGCGCGACTCCGCCGAGGCGCTGCTCGAGCACATCGAGCAGCAGCGCGTCACCGTGGTGAACCTGCTGCCGTCGTTCCTCGCCGCGATGCCGGAGGACCGGCCGCTCGACCCGGCGATCACCCTGCTGGTCGGAGCCGAGCGCCTCGACCCGGCGACCGCCGCGCGCTGGGGTGACCGGCGCGCGCTCGTCAACTGCTACGGCCCCACCGAGGCCACGGTCAACGCGGTCGCCTGGCGGTTCGATTCGCGCGACCCGGGGCCGCTGCCGATCGGCCGGCCCGACGCCGGTACCCGCGCCTACGTGCTCGACGCCGGCCTGACGCCGGTTGGTGCCGGCCGCGACGGTGAGCTGTACCTGGCAGGACCCGGCCTGGCCCGCGGCTACCTGGGCCGGCCGGGCGCGACGGCGTCGTCGTTCGTCGCGGACCCGTTCGGCCCGCCCGGGGCCCGGATGTACCGCACCGGCGACCGGGTCCGGCTGCGCCCGGACGGGCAGCTGGTGTTCCTCGGCCGGACCGACGACCAGGTGAAGATCCGCGGGTTCCGGGTGGAGCCGGGCGAGGTCGAGACCGCCCTGGCCGGGCTGGCCGGGGTGCGCGCCGCGGCCGTCGTCGTGCGGGACGGGCGGCTGATCGGGTACGCCGTCCCGGAGACCGGCGCCACGGCCGACCCGCAGCGCTGGCGAAGTGAGCTGGCCGCGGAACTGCCCGCGCACCTGGTGCCGTCGCACCTGGTCGCGCTGGACCGGCTGCCGCTGACCCCGGCCGGGAAGCTGGACCGCGCCGCGCTGCCCGCACCCACCGGCCCGGATGCGGGCCCGGTCCGCGAGCCCGCGACCGAGGCCGAACGGGTGCTGCTCGGCGTGCTGCGCGAGGTGCTCGGTACCGGCACGCTCGGCCCGGACGACGACTTCCTCGACGCCGGCGGCGACAGCATCGTCTCGCTGCAGGTGATCTCCCGGGCCCGCCGGGCCGGCTGGCTGCTCAGCGCCCGCGACGTGTTCGACGGCGGCTCGGCGGCCGGGATGGCGGCCCGCGCGATCCCGGCCGCCGGCACCACCACCACCACCACCACCGCTGCCGGCCCGGTCACCGGGGAAGCGCCGCTCACCCCGGTGATGCGGGACCTGCTGCGCCGCGGCGGCCCCGGCCGGCCGGGCGATCCGTCGGCCGGGTACTGCCAGTGGACCGAGACCGTCGTGCCGGCCGGCGGTGACGAGGCGACCTGGCGGGCGGTGCTGGACGCGCTGCTGGAGCGGCACGACGCGTTGCGGGGGCACCTGGCCGTCCCGGACGCCGGCGTGGAACCGGTGCTCCGGGTGCCCGGCCCGGGGGCGGTCATTGGCGCGGACGTGCTGGTGCGGACGGTGCTGCGGCCCACCGACGATCCGCGCGTGATGGCCGACGAGCGGATCGCGGCCGCCCGCGCCACGCTCGACCCGTACCGCGGCCCGCTGCTGCGTGCCGAATGGCTGGACGCCGGACCCACACGGCCCGGGCGCCTCGTGCTGCTCGCGCACCACCTGGTGGTCGACCCGGTCTCGTGGCGGATCCTGCTCGACGACCTCGCCCAGGCGTACCGCGCCGTCGTCGCGGGCGAGCCCCCGTCGGTGCCGCCGACCGGCCGGTCCTGGGTCGGCTGGGCCCGGTCGCTGGCCGCGGCCGTGGACGCCCGCCGCGACGAGCTCGGACACTGGCGGGAGGTCGCGGCGGTGACCGACGCCGGCTGGGGCGACGTCCCCGCCGACCCGGCCCGCGACACCATCGGCACCGCGCGCCACCACGAGATCCGGCTCGACCCCGAGACCACCGCCGCGGTGCTCACCACGCTGCCGGCCGCGTACCGGAGCACGGCGGACGCGGTGCTGCTGACCGCACTGACACGGGCGACCCACCGCTGGCGTGGCCGCGGCGGCGAGCCCGAGCTGCTGGTGGACCTGCAGGGCCACGGCCGCCCGGAGACGGCGCCGGACGGATCCGGTCCGGTCGACCTGTCGCGGACCGTCGGCTGGTTCACCACGGTGACCCCCGCCGTGGTGCGGCCGGGCGCCGGCGGTCCGGCGAGCGTCGGACGGCAGCTGCGTGCGGGCGGCGGCGGCCTGGGGTACGGCCTGCTGCGCGACGCCCCGGACCGTCCCCTCGGTGCGGTCGACCGGCCGCGGATCACGTTCAACTACCTGGGGCGCTTCACCGCTCCCACCGGACAGGACCAGGAGTGGCGTGCCCCGTCCGACGCCGGGCCGCTCGGCTCCGGCGAACCCGATGCCATGCCGTTCCCGCACGAGCTGGCGGTGAACGCCCTGGCCACCGGCGAGCCCCGCACCCTGGGGATCCGGTTCACCTGGCCTTCGGCGCTGTTCGACGAGGCCCGGATCGCCGAGCTCGCTGCGCTGCTGCGCGACGAGCTCGCGGCACTGGCCGTGTCGTCGGAGCCGGGCCCGCCCGCGGGAACGGGTCGACGATGAGCGCCGGCGCCGAGGCACCCGACCGGATCGATGCCCCGCTGGTGCGGGCGGCGTTCGTGCTCGTGCTGGGCACGTTCATGGCCACCCTGGACGCGACGATCGTCGCCGTCGGGGTGAGCACCCTGGCGGCCGAGTTCGACGCGACCCCGGTCGAGGTGCAGTGGGTGAGCACTGCGTACCTGCTCGCCGTGGTCGCGGCGGTACCGGCGTCCGGCTGGCTGGTCGACCGGTTCGGCGGGCGCCGGACGTGGATCGTCGCGGTGCTCTGTTTCGTCGCGGCGTCCGCGCTCTGCGCACTGGCCTGGTCGCTGACCTCGCTGGTCGCGTTCCGGGTGCTGCAGGGCCTGGCCGGCGGGCTCCTCCCGGCGACCGGGCAGGCGGTTCTGGCCCGCCTCGCCGGACCCTCCCGGATCGGCCGGGTGATCAGCATCGTCGGGATGGTGCCGCTGCTCTCGCCGGTCCTCGGCCCGCTCGCCGGTGGCGCGATCCTGGGCGTCGCGACCTGGCCGTGGCTGTTCTACGTCAACCTGCCGATCGGGATCGGCGCGGCGGTGCTGGCGGTGCTGCTGGTCCCGCGGGACACCGCGGCAGCGCGCGGGGCCGCGTTCGACGTCCGCGGGGCGCTGCTGCTCTCGCCGGGCCTGGCGGTGTTCGTGCTCGGCCTGACCGAGCTCGAACGGACCGGCGGGCCGCTGCCCGGGGTACCGGTGAGCCTCGCCGGGCTGGCGATGCTGGTGCTGTTCGTGGTGCACGGGCTGCGCACCCGCGGCACCCCGCTGATCGACCCGCGGCTGTTCGCACGCAACCCGTTCGGCCCGGCCGCGCTCGCCCTGGTGATCCTCGGGCTCTCGGTGTTCGGCGCGACCTTCCTGCTCCCGCTCTACCTGCAGACCGGCCGCGGCCTGGACGCCTGGGAGACCGGCCTGCTGCTCGCCCCGCAGGGGGTCGGCGCGCTCGCCGGGGCGCTGCTGGTCAACCGGCTGGTCGACCGGATCGCACCGCGGAACCTGGTGCTGGCCGGGATCGGGCTGGTGGCGCTGGGCACCGTGGTGTTCACCCAGCTCGCCCAGGATCCGTCGGACGCACTCGTGGCGACGTCGCTGCTGGTCCGTGGCGCGGGCTCGGCGCTGATCGGGGCACCGGTGATGGCGCTGGTGTACCGCACCATGGCCAAGGAGATGATCCCGCGGGCGGCGAGCGCGCTGAACCTGCTCAACACCCTCGGTGGCTCGGTCGGCACGGCGCTGGTCGCGGTGATCCTGCAGTCCCGGCTGGCCGCGCTCGGGCCGGGTACCCCCGGCGCCGCCGCCGTCGCCTTCGGACAGACGTTCTGGTGGGTGCTCGGGTTCTGCCTGCTCGCGCTCGTCGGTGCGACCCGGCTGCCCGGCGTCAGCCCTGCCCGGCGAGGATCCGGTCCAGCTCGGTGAGCACGGCCGCCGGGTGTTGCCGTCGGTCCTCCTACGGCAACAGCGGGCGTCCGGTCGCCCGGACCGTCCACCGGCCCGACCCACCGCGCAGGTCGGTACCGGTGAGCGGGGCGGCGTCGACCCGCCAGAACCCGGACGCGGGCGCGCCGATCGCGTGGACCACGGCCGCCCGCGCGACGGCGGGCCCACAGATCGCCAGCGTGTGCCCGGCTCGCCGGGCCGAGAGCCAGGCCCCGACCCGTTCGATCAGGCTTTCCAGTGACTCCCCGCCGTGCGGAGCCGCGTCCGGGCGGGTCAGCCAGTCCCGCAGTGCATCGGGCTCCTCGGCGGCGACCTCGTCCAGGGTTTGCCCGGCCCACCGCCCGGCGTCCCAGCCCCGCAGGCCGGGATCCGGGAGCGCGTCGAGCCCCAGCGCCGCGCAGGTGGCGACGCAGGCCCGGTCCGGCGCGTGACGCAGCTCTCCGGCGCGCGGGACCCTGTCGCGGGCGGCCGTCGCCGCGGAGGTTCCGCGCTCCGTGGGCGGTTCGTCCACCGGGAACGCCGCGGCTGTGGTCGTGGCGGTCTCGGCGTGCACCACGAGCGTGATGCGGCTGGAGGCTCGGCTCACTTGACTCCCTGCGGGTTTCGGGCGCAGCATTTCTCCGCGCATCTGTTCAGGTGTGCGTATCGTGCCGTGAGGAGCTGATCATGACTCAGGCCGCCGTGCCCGCCGCGGTCTCCGCGCCCGGTGCCGTGCCCGCCCCGATCCCGCTGCGCGAGATCGCGCCGTGGGCGCTGCTCGCCGGGGTCGTCGCGCTGGTGCTGCTCTATCTCGTCGGCTTCGACCAGGGTGTGACCACCCTCGTGCCCGGTGAGGCGATCCACGAGTTCGTGCACGACGGCCGGCACCTGCTGGGCTTCCCGTGCCACTGATCCCCGTGGCACCGAACGGAGCGCGCGCAGTGGACACCGGTACCGGCGGGAGTCCGTCATGGTCATGAGGACGCTGCTGGTCCGCGGGATGCTCGCGGGCCTGGTGGCCGGGCTGGTCGCCTTCGTGTTCGCCCGGGTCTTCGGCGAGCCGGCCCTCGACGGCGGGATCGCGTTCGAGGACGCGATGGCCCACGCGGCCGGCGAGCACGACCACGAGGAGCTGGTGAGCCGCGGGGTGCAGGCCTCGCTCGGGCTCGGGGTCGCCTACGTCGTCTACGGCATCGCCGTCGGCGGGTTCGTCGCGCTGGCCTACGCGTTCGCGCGCGGCAGGCTCGGGCCGCTGGGGGCGCGCGGGGCGGCGGTCGTGGTCACGCTGATCGGGTTCGTCGCGGCGGTCCTGGTGCCGCTGGTCAAGTACCCGGCGAATCCGCCGGCGTCCACCGAGGACGCCACCATCGGCAACCGGACCGGGTTCTACCTGCTGTTCGTGCTCGTCTCGGTGGCGCTCGCGGTGCTGGCGGTCGTGCTCGCCCGGCGGCTGGCCGAGCGGGCGGGCTGGTGGAACGCCGTGCTGGCCGCGACCGCCGGCTACCTGGTGCTGGTACTGGTCGTCGGGTCGCTGCTGCCGACCGTCGCCGAGACCCCGGGCGACTTCCCGGCCGCGGTGCTCTACGACTTCCGGATCGCGGCGCTCGGGGCGCACGCGGTCCTCTGGGGTGTGCTGGCCGCGGTGTTCGGCGCGCTCGTCGGCGGCCGGTCGGGCGCGCCGTCCGGAGCGGCCGACCGCGCGGCCGTCGGCTGACCGGCAAGGGTGACGTTCCGGACATCCGGGATGGGTGGCGCCAGCAGCACGCCATGACATATGAACAGTTCATCAACTTTCGGTGTGTCGCCGATCGACGAGGAGCTGCGATGTCCGCCCGGTCCGTCATCCGCCGGTCGTTACCTGTTGCCGTGCTGTCCGCCGCGGCGGTGGCCCTGTCCGCCTGCGGCGGTCCACCCGCCCCGGAGATCGCGGCGGGCACCGAGGGCGCGGTCACCGAGGTGAACTGCGGGATCGAGGTCACGGTCCCGGGGCCCCCGGAGCGGATCTACGCCCTCTACCAGCCCGCCATCGAGACGCTGCACGCGCTCGGCGTGAGTGATGACCGGCTCGTGGGCACCGCCTGGCTCGACGCGCCGGTTCTCGCCCCGTTCGCCGAGGCGCAGGCGAGTGTCCCGTATGTCCCTGACCTGCCACAGCGCGAGGCATTGTTGTCGGCGAACCCGGATTTCGTGCTGGCCGGATACAACAATGTGTTCGCCACCACCGGGGACGAGTCGATCAGTACCCGGGCCGACCTGTCCGCGCTCGGTGTGCAGACCTGGGTCAACGCGCCGCTGTGCCCGTCGGCGGACGGGCTGTCCGACGAGGCGATCGACCCGGCCCAGGTGTCGATGGAGACGATCTACGGTGACCTGCACTCGCTCGGCCGCGTGCTGGGTGTGCAGCAGCGGTCCGAGGAGCTGGTCGCCGAGCTGCGGGCCAAGGTGGCGACGGTGCAGGAGCGGGTGGCCGGCAAGGTGAAGCCGCGGGTGGCGATCCTGCTCAACGACGACGACGGCAGCTACCGCGTCGCGTCCGGTATCGACTTCGGGACGCGGATCCTGGAGATGGCCGGTGCCGAGAACGCGTTCGGTGACCTGACCGAGCGGCGGCACGTCGCGGTGTCCAAGGAGGAGCTGATCGCCCGGGACCCGGACGTCATCCTCACCTCGACCTGCTGTGATGCCGCCACCGTCGACGAGGACGGTCAGGCCGACGTGCAGCAGATCCTGACCGACCCGGCGCTGGCAGGCAGCACGGCCGTCGAGCAGCGGAAGGTGTTCGCCTTCCTGTTCGCCGACCGGGCGGCCAGTCTGAGGGCCCCCTACGCGGCCGAGCGGGTCGCGGACCTGGTCCACCCGGAGTGACCGTCGCGGCAGCCGTGCTTCGGCCGCGTGCCGCCGCGCCCTGGGCGCTGCCCGGCGCCGTCGTCCTGGTCGTCGCGGGGACGGTCCTGTCGATGAAGGTCGGGGCCCGCCCGCTGGCCTGGGCCGAGCTGTCCGACGGGTTGCTGCGCTTCACCGGGGCGCCGTCGGACTTCGTGGTCCGTCACGTCCGGCTGCCGCGCACCCTGTGCGGCCTGCTGGCGGGGGCCTGCCTGGGGCTGGCCGGGACGGTCGCCCAGGGCGTCACCCGCAACCCCCTGGCCGGCCCGGACACGCTCGGGGTGAACGCGGGCGCCGCCGCGGCGATGATCGCGGTGATGACCGCCGGGATCGGCTCGCTGGCCGGCTTCGTCTGGTTCGGCTTCCTCGGCGGCACCGTCGCGGCACTCACCGTGTACGCCATCGGCGGGTCCGGCCGGGACGGGGCGACCCCGGTCAAGCTCGCGCTCGCCGGCGCTGCGGTGTCCGCATTGCTCACCGCCGTGACCTCGGCGTTCGTGCTGCTGGACCGGGACCTGTTCGCCCGCTACCGCTACTGGATCATCGGCTCGCTCGCGCGGGCCGACCTGCCCACGGTCGGACAGGCGCTGCCGTTCGCCGTCGTCGGGGTCGTTCTCGCGGTCCTGCTCGTCCGGCGGCTCGACGCGGTCGCCCTCGGTGAGGACGCCTCCCGCAGCCTCGGCGCCCGGCCCGGTCTCACCCGCGGGACCGGACTCGCCGCCGTCGTGGTCCTGGCCGGGACGGCGACCGCGCTGGCCGGGCCGGTCGTGTTCGTCGGGCTGGTGGCGCCGCACGCCGCCCGGGTGCTGGTGGGAACCGCACACCGGTGGGTGCTGCCGCTGTCGGCGCTGCTCGCGGCGGGTCTGGTCCTGCTCGCGGACGTGGTGGGCCGCGTGGTGATCGCCCCCGAGGAGGTCCACATCGGCGTGACCGCGGCGCTGCTCGGCGGCCCGATGTTCCTGCACCTGGTCCGGACCCGGAAGGTGGCCGAGCTGTGACCGCGACCCTGGTCCTGCGGCGGGGGCCGGTGTCGGCCCGGATCGGTGTCCGGGGCCTGGTCCTGGCGATCGCGACGTGGACGGGCGCGGTCGCCGTGGGCCTGGCGGCGATCACGATCGGCGAGTACCCGCTCCCGCTGCCGACCGTGCTCGACACCCTCGCCGGGAACGGGAGCCTGATCACCTACGACATCGTCGTCTCCCACCGGCTGCCGCGGGCGCTGACCGGCGTCCTGGTGGGAGCCGCGTTCGGCGTCGCCGGGGGCGTGCTCCAGCGTCTCGCGCGCAACCCGCTGGTCAGCCCGGACGTGATCGGCATCAATGCGGGGGCCTCGGCAGGCGCCGTCGTGATGATCATCGGGTTCGGCGCCTCGGCGGCCTGGGTGACCGGTGGCGCACTCGCCGGCGCCGTGCTCGCCGCACTGACGGTGTACGCCGTCGCCTGGCGCAACGGCTTCTCCGGCTACCGGCTCGTACTGGTCGGGATCGGCGTGGCCGCGATGCTGGGCTCGGCGGCGACGTTCCTGCTCAGCCGCGCGGAGATCAACGCGGCGTACGCGGCGGCGGTGTGGCTGGTCGGCAGCCTGTCCGGCCGGAGCTGGCCGGACGTCGTGCCGGTCGCGGCAGGGCTGTGCCTGTTGCTCCCCGTCGTGCTCGCGCTGGTGCGGCGGCTGCAGGTCCTCGAGCTCGGTGACGATCTCGCCCGGTCGCTGTCCCCGCGCGTCGGACGGGCCCGGGTCACGTTGCTGGCCTGTGCGGTCGGCCTGTCCGCGCTGGCCACGGCCTCGGCGGGGCCGGTCGGCTTCGTCGCGCTCGTCGCCCCGCAGATCGTGCGGCGGGTGCTCGCCGAGCGCAGCCCCGGCCTGGTGGCCTCGGCCGGGACCGGGGCCTTCGTCGTCGTCGCGGCCGACCTCCTCGCCCGCACCGCGTTCGCGCCGCGCGAGCTGCCGGTGGGGGTCGTCACCGCCGTGGTCGGCGCCCCCGTACTCATCGCGCTACTGGTGCGCAGCAACCGGATCGGAGCGAGCGGATGACGCTGTCCGGCGAGAACCTCGCCCTCGGCTACACCCCGGGGAAGCTGGTGGTCGACGACCAGTCGGTCACGATCCCGGCGGCCCGGATCACGGTGATCGTCGGCCCGAACGCCTGTGGGAAGTCGACCCTGCTGCGGGGGCTCGCCGGGCTGATGCGCCCGTCCTCGGGGCGCGTCCTGCTCGACGGCTCCGAGATCGCGCGACTGCCCGCGACCGAGCTCGCGCGCCGGCTCGGGGTGCTCCCGCAGCAGCCGAGCACCCCGGACGGCATCACCGTCGCCGATCTCGTCGGACGCGGGCGGCATCCGCACCAGCGCTGGTTCCGGCAGTGGTCGGCCGACGACGAGGCCGCGGTGTCCGCGGCGCTGCACGCCACGGCAATGACCGAGCTGGCCGACCGGCCCGTCGCGGAGTTGTCCGGCGGGCAGCGGCAGCGGGCCTGGATCGCGCTCGTGCTGGCCCAGGGGCCGGGGACGATGCTGCTCGACGAGCCCACCACGTTCCTCGACCTCGCCCACCAGCTCGACGTGCTCGACCTGCTGGGCGCCGTCAACGCCGGGCAACGCCGCACGATCGTCATGGTCCTGCACGACCTGGAGCTCGCCGCCCGCTACGCCGACCACCTGCTCGCGATGCGCGACGGCCGGATCGTCGCCGAGGGCGCCCCGTCCGCCGTCGTCACCGAGGAGCTGGTGTCCTCGGTGTTCGGCGTCGACGCGCTCGTGACGCCGGACCCGCTCACCGGGACGCCACTCGTGCTGCCGCGCCCGGGTGCGCGCCGCCGTGCGGTTGCCGGGAACAGGAGTACCGCAGTTGACTGAACCGGCCCGCCACGCCCGCGCCCTGGTGCTCGTCGCCCGGCCGACACCCTCCGGAGTGGACGAACGTTCCCTCGCCGGCCTGGCCGCCGACGTGGCCGGTCGGGTGCGCGCCACGGTGCGGGTCGCCCACCTGGACCAGCTGGATCCGTCGATCCCCGCAGTACTCGACGAGCTCGCTGCGGCAGGCGTCACCGACGTGCTGTGCGTCCCGCTGGCCGTGCCCGCCGACCGCTACCTGCGGACGTGGATCGGCCGGGCGGTCGCGCACTGGCGCTCCGCCGCGGCCGCGCCCTGCGAGGTGAGGATCGCGCCCGGCCTCACCGGTCTCGCCGCCGACGCCGTCGCGGGGCTGGCCACCGTCGAGGGAGAGCCGATCACCGCGTCTCCGGCCGGGTTCACCAGCCCCGCCTGGTCGGTGCTCGACGTGCCGCAGCGACACCTGTTCGTCTGCCGCGGGCCGCGCTGCCTGGTGTACGGGGCCGGAGCCACCCACCGCGCGCTGGCCGCGGCCGCACGGGGAACCGGCACTCAGGTGACCCCGTGCGGATGCCTCGGCCCCTGCAACCTCGGCCCGCTGGTCGTCGACGGGAACACCTGGCACACGCACGTGGGGACGGCCGAAGCCGACACGCTCGTCGCTGAACACGATCCGAACGCCGCGTCCGCCGACCGGCACCAGTAGCCGACCGTTGCGGGTCGTCCGTACACGGGCGGGCCCTCGTGGAGGCGCCGATGAGTTTCGGCGGTCGCCGGTGTCCAAGTCCGTGACACTGCAGCCCACCCATGAGAGGTCCACAATGTCCAAGATCATCGCAGGTCTGTTCACCTCCGTCGACGGCGTCGTCGAGGCGCCCGAGACGTGGCACTTCCCGTACTTCGACGACGAGGTCGGCGCCGTCGTCGGCACGCTCATGCAGTCGCGCATGCTGCTCGGACGCACCACCTATGTCGGTTTCGCCGAGTACTTCGCGCCGCTGGCGGGCGAGGAGTTCGCCGACCAGATGGCCGCCCCGCCCAAGTTCGTCGTGTCGACCACGCTGGAGTCGGCCGAGTGGGGCAACGCCACCGTCCTCGGCGCCGACTGGGCGGACCGGCTGCGGGAGATCAAGGCGGGTGACGGGCCGGACCTGGGGATGAGCGGCAGCGTCACCCTGATCCGCTCGCTGATCGCGGAGGGGCTCCTCGACGAGCTCCATCTGCTCGTGCACCCGGTCGTGGTCGGCACCGGCGCGCGGCTGTTCCCGGAGGGCACGGAGTCGTTCCCGCTGCCGCTCGCCTCGGTGAGGTCGTTGGCCAACGGGACACTGCACGTCGTGCACACGCCCGCGACCCGGTGACCGGGGTCAGGATCCTCACCACGCAGAACGTCGATTCGCCCGGTTCGGCGGGTGCGCCCTCGTCTGACCCGGCTCGGAAGTAGCACTCCTGCGCCCACGGAGACCGCCATGGCGGCGTTAGAGACCTTGTTACGTTCCTCTCCTTGTCGCTAACGTGGCCGCCATCACCCGGCCCCGGTGCCGGCGAACGGGAAGGGGGCGGCCATGGCGGCTGCACTGCGCGGACTCGAGGGCAAGAACATCCTGATCACGGGAGCGGCGAAGGGGCAGGGGCTGAGCCACGCCCTGGCGTTCGCCGACGCGGGCGCGGACGTCGCCGCCCTCGACATCACCGAGCCGATCCCCGACATCTATCCGCTGGCGACCGCGCAGATGCTCGAGGACACCGTGCGCGAGATCGAGAGCAGGGGGCGCCGGGCGATCCCGCTGCCGTGCGACATCCGTGACGAGTCGCAGGTCGAGGCGAACGTGGCGAAGGCGCTGGAGTACTTCGACGGCCGCATCGACGTGCTCGTGTGCAACGCCGGTGTCGCCGCGCTCGACACGATCCAGGGCATGCGGTCGCACGTGCTGGACGCGGTGGTCGACACGATCGTGAAGGGCCACACGTACGTGGCCAAGTACGTGGTGCCGAACATGATCGGCCGCCGCGCCGGGAAGATCATCAACATCTCGTCGGGGGTGACGGGGGCCGGGCACGCCCAGCTGTCGCACTACGTCGCCGCGAAGCACGCCCTCCAGGGCCTGACCTCGGCCTGGGCCTTCGAGCTCGCGGAGTTCGACATCAACGTCAACTGCATCGCCCCGGCCACGATCAGGCCCGGTGACGGGCAGGGCTCCGGGATGGTGTGGGGCCTCGCCGGCGAGGCCGGCATGGCGCCCGACGAGGCCTACGAGATGTTCTCCGCGGCGGGCAACATGCCGGGGTCGAAGTGGCGGACCGAGGTGCAGCACATCACCGACGCGGTGTTGTTCCTGGCGTCGGACAACGCCGACCAGATCACCGGGCACGTGCTGCGCGTCGATGCGGGCATGGGCGCCAAGTAGCGGGCCATCGATCCCGCCGAGATGCAGCTCAGGGTCGTGCCGAGATCGACAACTCGCCATGGGCCGCATCTCGGCGGGATGACCGGGGCCCGAGGGGCAGCGGTTCGGCGTCAGTCCCACTCCAGGGAGCCGCCGGAGCGGTACTCGGTCACCCGCGTCTCGAAGAAGTTCTTCTCCTTGCGCAGGTCCATCGCCTCGCTCATCCACGGGAACGGGTTCTCGGCCGCTCCGAACAGCGGTGCCAGCCCGATCTGCTCGGCCCGGCGGTCGGTGATGAAGCGCAGGTACTGCTCGCAGGAGCCGGCGGTCAGCCCGAGCATCCCGCGCGGCATGGTGTCGCGGGCGTAGGCGACCTCCAGCTCGCACGCCTCGTGCAGCATGGCCCGGATCTCGGCGACGAAGTCGTCCGTCCACAGGTGCGGGTTCTCGAGCTTGATCTGGTTGATGCAGTCGATGCCGAAGTTCAGGTGGATCGACTCGTCGCGCAGGATGTACTGGTACTGCTCGGCGATCCCGACCATCTTGTTGCGGCGCCCGAGGGCGAGGATCTGCGCGAACCCGGTGTAGAACCACATGCCCTCGAACACCACGTAGAAGGCGATCAGATCGCGCAGGAATGCCCGGTCGTTCTCGGGAGTGCCCGTGTGGAAGTCCGGATCGGACAGTGCCTGGGTGTAGCGCAGCGCCCACTCGTCCTTCTCGGTGATCGACGGGACCGTGCGGTACGCGTTGAACAGCTCGCCCTCGTCCAGTCCCAGGGACTCGCAGACGTACTGGAAGGTGTGCGTGTGCACGGCCTCCTCGAACGACTGGCGCAGCAGGTACTGCCGGCACTCGGGGTTGGTGAGGTGCCGGTAGACGGCGAGCACGATGTTGTTCGCGACCAGCGACTCCGCGGTGGCGAAGAAGCCCAGGTTGCGGGTCAGCATGAGGCGCTCGTCGTCGGTCAGGCCGCCCGGCGTGCGCCACAGCGCGATGTCGGCCTGCATCGCGACCTCGGTCGGCATCCAGTGGTTGGCGCAGCCGGCGAGGTACTTCTCCCAGGCCCAGTGGTATTTGAGCGGGAGGAGCTGGTTGACGTCGGCCCGCGTGTTGATCATGCGCTTGTCGTCGGCGTCGATCGGGGCGGCGCCGCGGGCGATCTCGCCGAGCCCGGTCGTGTCGGGGTTGTTCTCCACAGTGGTCACTGGCAGGCCTCGCAGTCGGGTTCGTCGATCGAGCAGGCGGCAGCGGCGTCCAGGTCCAGCTCGGTGCCGCTCGCCGGCGGGCGGGCGATGCCGTGGTCGGGTGCGGCGGCAGGTCCGGCTGTGGGTCCGGCTGCGGTGGGTTCGCTCGGGGAGCTCGGCACGCCGGTGAGCCGGCCGTCGGTGCCCGTGAGCGTCGACTTCTCCACCGACGTCGCCGCCCGGGTCCGCAGGTAGTAGGTGGTCTTCAGGCCGCTGCGCCAGGCCAGCCGGTACAGCTCGTCGAGCTTGCGGCCGCTCGGCCCGGCCAGGTACAGGTTCAGCGACTGCGCCTGGTCCAGCCACTTCTGCCGGCGCGACGCGGCCTCGATCAGCCATCGTGGCTCGATCTCGAAGGCGGTCGCGTACAGCTCCTTCAGGTCGGCAGGCACCCGGTCGATCTCGGCGAGCGAGCCGTCGAAGTACTTCAGGTCCGCGACCATGACCTCGTCCCACAGCCCGCGCTCCTTGAGGTCGCGGACCAGGTGCGGGTTCACCACGGTGAAGTCACCGGACATGTTGGACTTCACGTACAGGTTGAGGTGGATCGGCTCGATCGACTGCCCGACCCCGCAGATGTTGGAGATCGTCGCGGTCGGTGCGATCGCGAGGACGTTGGAGTTGCGCATCCCCTGGCTGCGGATCTTCTCCCGCAGCGCGTCCCAGTCCAGGGTGGACGACCGGTCGATATCGAGCTCTCCCGGGCCGCGGGCGTCGGCCAGCAGCGTCAGCGAGTCGATCGGCAGGATGCCGCGGCTCCAGAGCGAGCCCTCGAACGAGCCGTAGCGGCCGCGCTCGACCGCGAGGTCCGACGACGCCGTGATCGCGTGGTAGCTCAGCGCCTCGGCACTGCGGTCGGCGAACTCCACCGCCGCGTCGCTGCCCGGGGCGATGCGCTGGGTGAACAGCGCGTCGGAGAAGCCCATCATCCCCAGCCCGACCGGTCGGTGGCGCAGGTTGGAGCGGCGGGCCTCCGGGATCGTGTAGAAGTTGATGTCCACGACATTGTCCAGCATCCGGACGGCCGTGGTGACGGTGCGGCGCAGCTTCGCGATGTCCAGGCCGTCGCGCCCGATGTGCGCGGCGAGGTTCACCGAGCCGAGGTTGCAGACCGCGACCTCGCCGTCCTCGCCGGCCTTGGTGTTCAACGTGATCTCGGTGCACAGGTTCGACGAGTGCACGACGCCGGCGTGCTGCTGCGGGCTGCGCAGGTTGCACGGGTCCTTGAACGTGATCCACGGGTGCCCGGTCTCGAACAGCATTGTCAGCATCCGCCGCCACAGATCCACCGCCCGCACGGTGCGGTGCACCCGGATCTCGCCCCGCTCCGCCGCGGCCTCGTAGGCGCGGTACCGCTGCGCGAACGCGGTGCCGTAGAGGTCGTGCAGGTCGGGAACCTCGTCCGGGGAGAACAGCGTCCACTCGCCGTCCGCGTCGACCCGACGCAGGAACTCGTCCGGCACCCAGTTCGCGGTGTTCATGTCGTGGGTACGGCGCCGGTCGTCGCCGGTGTTCTTGCGCAGGTCGAGGAACTCCTCGATGTCGACGTGCCAGGTCTCCAGGTAGGCGCACGCCGCGCCCTTGCGCTTGCCGCCCTGGTTGACCGCGACCGCGGTGTCCCCGGCGATCTTGAGGAACGGCACGACGCCCTGCGAGACGCCGTTGGTGCCGCGGATGTGCGCGCCGAGCCCGCGGACCGGGGTCCAGTCGTTGCCCAGCCCGCCGGAGTACTTCGCGAGCAGCGCGTTGTTCCGGTAGCCGCCGAAGATCGAGTCGAGGTCGTCGTCGACGGTGGTGAGGAAGCACGACGAGAGCTGCGGGCGGGTGGTGCCGGAGTTGAACAGCGTCGGGGTGGAGGCCATGAAGTCGAAGCTCGACAGCAGCTCGTAGAACTCGATCGCCCGGGCCTCCCGGTCGGTCTCGCGGACCGCCAGGCCCATCGCGACCCGCAGGAAGAACGCCTGCGGCAGCTCGAACCGGCTGCCGCGCTCGTGCAGCAGGTAGCGGTCGTAGAGGGTCTGCAGCCCCAGGAAACCGATCGCCACGTCCCGCTCCGGTCGCAGCGCGGCGGTCACCCGGTCCAGGTCGAACGTCGCGAGCTCCGGGTCGACCAGACCGATCGCGATCGCGTGCCGCAGGTAGTCCCGGGTGTAGGCCGCGTAGTTCCCGGCCATCGTGGCCTGGTCGGGGGCCTCCGGCGTGCCGGCCAGGTGCGACACGGCCTCGGCCCGCAGCCGGTCCATGAGCAGCCGGGACGCGACCAGCGAGTAGTTCGGCTCCCGCTCGACGAGGGTCCGGGCGGCCATGACGAGTGCCTGGGACAGCTCGTCGGCGGTGATCCCGTCGTACACGGTCCGGCCCAGTTCGGACAGGACGGGGGCCGCCTCGACGTCGTCGATGCCGTGCAGGGCCTCGGCGAGCACCGTCTCGACCCGGCTGCGGTCGAGCGGGGCCCGCGATCCGTCGGGCCGGGTGACATGCAGGCCGGTCGGGGGAGCGGTGGATGCGGTCACGGGTCTCTCTCCTCGCGAGTCGCCGTCGGTCCGTGACCCGCGTGCGGAGGAGGCGGCGGAGTGCGACGCGCGCGACCCACCACACCCTGGTGCCCTCCCGCGAGGCCCCGGAGCTGCACGCACCGGCGGTGCGCGCACCGGTGGCAGGTCTTCGGACTCACGGGCGGTGGATGACGTGCACCCGGCCTACTGGCCGTCGCTTCCCGGGAGCAGGGCTCCCAGTGCTCGTTGACGGCGGTCGTTCCCGTTCACCGCTGCGGGGCAGCCCCGGAGTCGCACCGGGTTCCCTCTTGCCTCACCGGCCCGTGCGGGACCGGTGAACCACCAGCACGTCGAACACTACATGTTGGGCCACAACACGTTCGAGACCCCTACAAAACGGGGTAGCCGCTGGTCATCCGGCTACGGCGGGCCGGGGGCGAGGCCGAACGGCGGACGGATCCAGCCGGGGGCCTCGGCCCGGAACCGCGCGGGATCGAGCCGGCCCGCGCCCTCCGGCACGGCGCCGAGCAGGGCGCCGGAGGCGCGATCGGACACAGCAGCCTGCGCGTGCTCGAGCTCGGCCCGGTTCGACCGCTCGATCTCCGAGGGCACCGCCGGCCACGCGCCGATCACCAGCCCGGCGACCGGGATCCGCCGCCGGGTCAGCGCCTCCACCGTGAGCGCGGTGTGGTTGAGCGTGCCCAGCCCACTGCGGCAGACCACGACCGCCGGTACCGACAGGGCAGCGGCGAGGTCGGCGAGCGTGCGGCCGTGCCCGTCCAGCTCGACGAGCAGTCCGCCCGCGCCCTCGACCAGGACGTGGTCGTGGCGTGCGGCGAGGTCCTCGACGGCTGCCACGTGCTCGCCGAGATCGGGCAACGTCACCTCGGCCCGTCGCGCGGCCGCGACCGGAGCCATCGGATCCGGCAGTCGGATCCCCTCCACCGCGGTCCCGACTCCGGCCAGCGTGCTGACGACGTCGATGTCGCCCCGGCCGTCCTCGGTTCCGGCCTGGGTGGGTTTGAACACCGCCACCGTGTCGCCGCGCGCGAGCAGGGCCGCGGCGAGCGCGGCCGTCACGATCGTCTTGCCGACCCCGGTGTCGGTGCCGGTCACGACCAGCACGCTCACGCCGGCACGCCCGCGAGTGCGGCGGCCTGGCGGGCGGCGTCGGCGGCCCGCTCCGGGTCGAGGGTCGCCCGCGCGACCAGCCGGAGCCGGGAGACGCCGTCGGGCACGCTCGGCGGCCGGAAACAGCCGACGACCACGCCCTCGTCGAGCAACCGGGCCGCCGCGTCCACAGCGGACCGTGGGTCCCCGACCGGCAGCGACTGCACCGCCCCCGGCGCGTGCTCGATCGCCGCCGCCTCTGCGATCACCCCGGCGACCCGGTGCAGCGCCGCCACCCGCTCCGGCTCGCGGCGGACGATCCGGCAGGCCTGCGCCGCGGCCGCGGCGGCCGCCGGGGCCAGCGCGGTGTCGAACAGGAAGGTCCGGGCGGTGTCGACCAGGTGCGCGCGCAGCGCCGCCGGGCCCAGGACCGCGCCGCCCTGCGCACCGAGCGCCTTCGACAGCGTCGCGGTGACCACGACGTGCTCGGCATCGGCGAGCCCGGCGGCGTGCACCGCGCCCCGGCCGGCGCCCGCGACCCCCACCCCGTGGGCCTCGTCGACGACGAGCAGCGCGTCGTGCTCGGCGCACAGCGCGGCGGTGCGGGCGAGGTCGGCGGCGTCGCCGAGCACCGAGTACAGCGACTCGACGACGACCACCGCGCGCGGCTGCTCCCGTTCGCGCAGTAGCCGCTCGAGCGCGGCGAGATCGGCGTGCGGACAGATCGCCACCGGGGACTTCGCCAGCCGGGCGCCGTCGACCAGCGAGGCGTGCGCGTGGGCGTCGGACACGAACAGGGTGCCGGGGTCGCCGAGCGCGGTGAGCAGGCCGAGGTTGGCGGTGTAGCCGCTGGAGAAGGCCAGGCAGGCGGGCCGGCCGGTGAGGTCGGCGAGCTCGGCCTCCAGCTCGGCGTGCCCCGCGGTGGTGCCGGTGACGACCCGCGACGCCCGCGCGCCGGTGCCGAACCGTCCGACCGCCGCGACGGCGGCCTCGCGGACCCGTGGGTCGTCGGCGAGGCCCAGGTAGTCGTTCGAGGCCAGGTCGAGCAGGCCGGGCCGGGACTGCGGGTTGCGTCGCACGTCGGCGGCCCGGACCACCCCGGCGCGGGCCCGCTCGTCCGAGGCCCGGGCGAGCCAGTCGGTCATCGCGCTCACCCGTGCACCTCCGCGATCGCGCCCGTGACGGCGTCCCCGATCGCCGCGATCTCGTCGGGCCGGGCGACGTACGGCGGCATCGTGTAGACGAGATCGCGGAACGGGCGCACCCAGACGCCGCGCTCCAGGGCTGCCCGGGTCACCGCGCCGACGTCGATCGGACCGGTCAGCGCCACCACACCGACCGCGCCGAGCACCCGGACCTCGCGCACCGCGGGCAGCTCCGCGGCCGGGGCGAGCGCCGCGGACAGCTCGCGGCCGATCTCCGCGACCCGGTCGGTGACCGCCGGGGTGAGCAGCGACAGCGAGGCGGCGGCCACCGCACACGCGAGTGGGTTCGCCATGAAGGTCGGGCCGTGCAGCAGCGCCCGCTGAGGGGAGCGGGTGACGGCCTCGGCGACCCGCCCGGTGCAGAGCACGGCGGCGAGCGTGAGGTAGCCGCCGGTCAGCGCCTTGCCCACGCACAGCACGTCCGGTTCGACGCCGGCGTGGTCGACCGCGAACCGCGCCCCGGTCCGCCCGAACCCGGTGGCGATCTCGTCGGCGATCAGCAGCACCCCGTGCCGGTCGGCGATCCGGCGCAGCGCCGTGAGGCAGCGCGGCGGGTACACGTGCATGCTGCCTGCCCCCTGCAGCACCGGTTCGACGACGATCGCCGCGACCGTGTCCGCGTGCGCCGCGACCAGCTCCTCGGCCTGCGCGATCCAGGCGTCGACCGCCGGGTCGGCCTCCGGGAGGATCTTGCCGTGATCGGTCCGCGCGGCGGGCGGACGCGGCAGGAACAACTGTTCCCCGACCAGCCCGGGGAACAGCGCGTGCATCCCGTCGACCGGGTCGCACACGCCCATCGCGCCGGTGGTGTCACCGTGGTACCCGCCGCGCAGCGCGACGAACCGGCGGCGATCGGGATGCCCGGTCGCGGCCTGGTACTGGACCGCGAGCTTCAGCGCGACCTCGACCGACACCGATCCCGAGTCGGCGAGGAACACGTGCCGCAGCGACTCCGGGGTGATCCGGACCAGCTCCTCGGCGAGCCGGACGGCGGGTTCGTGGGTCAGCCCGCCGAACATCACGTGGCTGAACCGGTCGACCTGCTCGTGGGCCGCGGCGTCGAGCACGGGGTGGCGGTAGCCGTGGATCGCGCACCACCACGAGCTCATCGCGTCGATCGCGGTGAACCGGGTGCCGTCGGCGGCCTCGAGGTCCAGCCGGGTCCCCGCCGCGTCGTGGACGGCGTAGGGCGCGGGGCCGTCGAGCGCGGCGTAGGGGTGCCAGAGCAGCCCGCGGTCGCGTTCCAACAGGCCGGTCATGCGTTGGGTGCCTGAGTCGTGCCGGCGCCGCGCAGCCGGATCGCGGTCTGCTCGGCGGTGGATCCGGCGTCGGATCCGGCCCGGGGCTCGGCGCCGAGGACGGTGAACCCGGCGTCGGCGATCATCTGCAGGTCCTGCTCCGCGGTCTGCCCCTCGCTGGTGAGGTAGTCGCCGAGGAACAGCGAGTTCACCACGTGCAGTGCCAGCGGCTGCAGCGACCGCAGGTGCTGCTCGCGCCCGCCGGCCATCCGGACCTCGGTCGCCGGGGCGACCATCCGGGCCAGTGCCAGGATCCGCAGGCAGCGCAGCGGGTCCAGCAGCCAGGTGCCGGCCAGCGGGGTGCCGTCGAACGGCATCAGGAAGTTGACCGGGATCGAGTCGCTGCCCAGCTCGCGCAGCGCGAACAGGGCGTCGACCAGCTCGTCGTCGGTCTCGCCCATACCCACGATCAGCCCGGAACACGGGGACAGGCCCGCCGCCTGCGCCTTGGCGACGGTGTCGACGCGGTCGTCGTAGGTGTGGGTCGAGCAGATGTCGGCGTAGCGCGACTCGGCGGTGTTGAGGTTGTGGTTGTAGGCGTCGACGCCCGCCTCGCGCAGCCGCTCGGCCTGGCCGTCGCGCAGCAGGCCCAGGCAGGCGCAGACCTCGACGCCGGGGTGCTCGGTGCGCAGCTCGTCGACGATCCCCGCGACCCGCTCGACGTCCCGGTCGCCGGGGCCGCGCCCGCTCGCGACCAGGCAGACCCGGGAGGCGCCGCCCTGGATCCCGGCACTCGCCTGGCGGACGGCGTCGGCGGTCGGGAGCCAGGAGTAGGTCAGGATGTCCGCGGTGGAGCCCAGGCGTTGCGAGCAGTAGCCGCAGTCCTCCGGGCACAGACCGGACCGGAGGTTCACCAGGTAGTTGACCTTGACGGTGTCGCCGAAGTGCGCACGGCGCAGCCGGCCCGCGGCCGCGACCAGGTGGAGGACCTCCTCGTCGGGGGTGGCGAGGACGTCGAGGGCTTCGCCGCGGTCGAGGGCGGCGCCGTCGAGCAGGCGGTCGGTGAGGACGTCATAAGTTTTGAACACTGTTCAAACGGTAGGCGGGCGGCGATCGTCCCGGCAAGCCCCCTGCCAGACTGGACGGGTGGGGCTGACCCGGGAGCGGATCGTCGACGCCGCGTACGCCGTGCTGGACGAGCAGGGACTGAGCGGATTGTCGATGCGCCGGGTCGCCCAGGACCTCGACGTGCGGCCCGGCGCGCTCTACTACCACGTGGCGAACAAGCAGGAGCTGCTCGCCGAGGTCGCGGCCCGGATCCTCGACGGGATGCCCGTCGCCGCGGACGCCCGCCGCGGCGCCTGCGACCTGCGCGATGCGCTGCGCCGGGTCCGCGACGGCGCGGAGGTGGTCTCGTTCGTGCTGGCCTTCCGGCCGGAGGGGCTGGCGCCGAGCCGGGCCTTCCCGGGACTGTTCGCCGACCGGCTCCCGGCGCGGGAGGCGCGGTGGGCGGCCCGCACGCTGGTGCACTACGTCCTCGGCGCGGTCGCCGAGGAGCAGAACCGGACGGAGCTCGTCCGCACCGGGATCGTGGCCGACGAGCCGGGCCGCGCCGACGAGGCCGACGAGGCATTCGGCTTCGGGCTCGACGCCGTGCTGCACGGGCTGGGCCGGGGCTGACTTCGTCGCGCGCGGTGCCCGCGACGGTGCGACGCTCGGACCCCGGTGACCGTCACCGACCCGAGGGAGAACCATGAGCCACCACGTACTCGAGGCCGCGGGCGTCACCACGCCGGCGGCCCTCGTCGAGAAGCTGCACGACGCCGAGCGGGCGAGCACCGCGTGCGCATCGGCGATGGCCGCGACCGGTCAGATGGAGCGCGAGGTGCTCCTCGCGCTGGACTGCGCGGACCTGTGTGCCGCGGCCGCCCGGGTACTGGGGCGTCGCACGGCGGACACCTCGGTGGCCAAGGCCGCCGCGGCGGCCGCGCTGCGTGCCTGCGAGGCCAGCTCGGCCGCCTGCGGGGCGCACGCCGACCACCACGAGCACTGCCGGGCCCACGCCGAGGTCACCCGGGAAACCGCGGGCCTGCTGCGCAAGCACGGGCCCTGAGGGACCTTCGTCACCACCCGGACGGCGTCCGGCACTGGGCCGCACCGCGCTCGTACGCGATGCTGGGCCGGATGCCGTGCGCGGCGGCCGGGATGCGAGACGGAGGGGGCAGGACATGGAGGAGGCCGGGGGAGCGGCGGTCGTCGCCGGGGTGGACGGCTCCGGGTCCGCCACCGAGGCGGTGCGCTGGGCGGCCCGCGAGGCGGGACGGCGAGGTGCCCCGCTGCGCCTGGTCGGCGTGCTGGACTGGTCGGCGTTCCGGCCCATGGCGGGCCTGGCCGATCTCGAACACCGTGACCGCGAACGGTTGCGGGAGCACGTCGAGGACTACCTGAAGCTCGCCGCGGACGAGGCGCACGCCATCGCCCCCGAGGTGACGGTCTCGCACGTCGTCCGGACCGGATCGGTGCCGGAGGCGCTGCTGGCCGAGGCGGAGACCGGGCAGCTCCTGGTGGTCGGCAGCCGGGGCCGCGGCGGGTTCGCCGGACTGGTGGCCGGGTCGACCTCGCGGGCGGTCTGCGCGCTCGCGACCTGCCCGGTGGTCGTCGTGCGCGGTGAGGGTGAGCACGACGGCCGGGTGGTGGCCGCCTACGACGGCTCGCCCGCCGCGGCGACCGTGCTGGCGTTCGCCGTCGACGCGGCGGCGAGCCGGGGCGCGACGCTGCACGTGGTGCGGGCCTGGACCCACGACACCGCGGAGCCGTGGATCATGGACCTGGTTCCGTGGGACAAGGTCGAGGCCGAGGTCGAGGCCGAGCTGGAGAGGGCGGTCGCGCCGTGGCGGGACCGCAGGCCGGAGTTGCGGATCGAGACCGAGCTGGTGCACGCCCACCCGATCCCGACGCTGGTCAAGGTGGCGCGCGGCGCCCGGCTGGTCGTCGTGGGATCCCGCGGTCGCCGGGCACTCGCCGGGCTGCTCCTCGGGTCGGTCAGCCAGTCGGTGCTGCACAGGGTCGAGTGCCCGGTGGCCGTCCTACCCGGACGCGGGGCCGAGGCGGTCCACTGAGCGGAGCTTGCGGAGCGAGTATCGGCACTGAGCTGAGCGGAGCTTGCGGAGCGGATCTCGGGTTCAGCCCCACCGGACCCGGTGGAAGCGGGCCCAGGTGCCGGTGTCCGGGCGGGCGGGTTCCACCCCGGTCAGGTCGGCGGAGATCCCGATGTGTTCGTCGCCGACGGACCACGCGGTGGCGGTGTCGCGCAGCAGCAGCTGGGCCCGGTGCAGGGCGTCGTCGCGGACCCGCTCGTCCGGGGTGCGGGCGGCCGTCGCGAGCAGCGGCGCGAGATCGGCCGGTCGTGGGAACGCGGCACCGGTCACCGCCGGCTCGGACGCGTCCGCGCGGGCGAGCGCGGCCGCCCGCAGGTGGAGCGGGATCGGGTGCGCGGGGACCCGGCGGAACCGGAGCCCGGGCGACGGGTCGGCGTCGGGGGCGTCCGGCTCGCGCGGCTCGACGCGCAGCCCGATCGCCTCGAGCTGCTCGGTGAGGACCGTGGCGGCGGGCCGGGACAGCGGGTCGAACGGGTCGAACTGCAGCGGCACCGCCGTGCTGCCCGCGCCGGCCGCGACGACCAGCTCGCGGGCCCGGCCGACGTCGCGCACGACCGGCGGCACGTCCGCGGGATGGTGGGCGAGGCCGGGGCCGAACAGGTCGTCGCCGGGCTCGCCCAGGTCCAGCAGGACCGTGCGGACCAGCTCGTCCCGGTCGATGCCGAGCCGGACGGCCTCGAGTAGCCGTGGGTCGGCGAGGACGTCACCGTCGGGTGCCGCGCCGGTGGGCTCCAGGAAGCGGGTCGCCGAACCGGGCGCGGACACGACCGTCGTCCCGGCCCGGCCGAGGAGCCGCCGGACGCTGTGCGGGAACAGGTCGTGGGCGTAGGCGACGTGCCCGTCGAGCAGTGACTGGTAGCGGTTCTCCTCGTCGTCGTCGACCAGGAACTCCAGCTCGCGCGACGGCGCCGCGCCGAGCCAGTGCGCGTCGTGCCGGGTCAGGACGGCCGGGTCGTCGCCCGTGGTGAGGAACGCGCCGGTGCCGATCGGGGCGTCGCCGCGGCCGTCGCGCACGATCCCGGTCCCCGGCGCGCCCAGGACCAGCGGGAACAGGAAGTCCGGGGTGGTGAGGACGATCTCCAGCTCGGTCGCCGAGATCGCCCGGCTGGCGGTGAGGTCCACGTGGGTCAGCAGCGGGGCGGCGGTCGCGCCGGTCGCCGGGGCGAGGATCCGGCGCCACGACGCCAGCACGTCCGCCGAGGTGAGCGGTCGCCCGTCGTGTGCGATCGCCTCCCGCAGCCGGATCCGCCACCGGGTGCCGGTCCGGTCCGGCCCCACCGACGCGGCCAGGTGCGGCTCCGGGCGCATGTCCTGGCCCCACCCGAGGAGCGTGTCCGCGACGGCCGCGGCACGGGCCCGGTCGACCGGCCGCCCGACGACGTGCGGGTCCGGCGTCCCGAGCGGCCCGGTCCCGGCGAACGCGACCGTCAACCGGGGCGTCGCGGCGTCGGCGGGTGCCCCGCACGCGGCCAGCGCGGGGATCCCGGCCAGCGCGGCGGCCGCACCGGTGGCGCGCAGGAAGGAGCGTCGGCTCAGGGGCACGGCACCAGGGGGGCTCGAGGGCACGGCACCAGAGTGCCGAACGCGTCCGCGGCTAGGGTCCCCGGGATGGACCTCCTGGCGATCTCCGGCAGCCCGTCCACCCCGTCGAAGACGGCCCTGCTCCTCGAGGTCGCGGTGCGCCGCGCCGCGGAGCACGAGGGTGTGGACGCCGGCCTGCTGAACCTGCGCGACCACGACGTCGTGTTCTCCGACGGCCGCGACCCCGGCGGCTACACCGGCGACACGCGGACGGTGATCGACCGGGTCGTCGCCGCGGACGCCCTGATCGTCGGCACCCCGATGTACCGGGGCGGCTACACCGGGCGGTTGAAGAACCTGTTCGACGTGCTGCCCAACGACGCACTCGCCGGCAAGCCGGTCGGGCTGGTCGCCTCCGGCGGCACCGACCACCACTACCTCGCGATCGAGCACGAGCTCAAGCCGCTCGTCGGGTTCTTCCGCGCCTGGGCGGCCCCCGGCGCGGTGTACGCGAACAACACGCACTTCGAGGACGGCGAGCTGACCGATGACGGCGTCCGCGACCGGCTGGCCGAGCTGGTGGACACGGTCGTGACGTTCGCCCGCCGGATGCCCCGCGGCGCCGCGGGGGCCGCCGGGCCGGAGATCCCCCGGCGGTCCCTGCGCGAGAGCTGAGCGGGGCTCAGCCCGGCCCGGTCGCCTCGAACCGGGTACCGGGCCGCCCCTCCGGACGGGCTGCTAACGCGAACGAGTCGCCGTCACCGGAGCAGCTCGGCGACCCGGGAGACCACCGGGTCGAGGTCGGCCCCGGCGCCGGCCTCGGTCAGGAACGCGACGATCATCGAGGGTGCCCAGAACCTGCGCAGATGTGCCGCGATCGTCTGCGCGGCCTGCTCCGGCGGCTCGCTCGCGAACTGCCGGGAGATCTCGTGCGCCATCCGTACCTCGGGGGTGACGGTGGCCGATTCGGATGCTCCGGACACCGCTACTCACCCGCTCCCATACCGACCGAGGCGAGCTCGGACCGCGCGGTGCCGGCCCGGATCGCCGGCGCGACCTGCACGGCCGTGACCTTGTACTCCGGGCAGTTCGTCGCCCAGTCGGAGTTCTCCGTGGTGACGACGTTGGCCCCGGACTCGGGATGGTGGAACGTGGTGTAGACGACGCCGACCGGCATCCGGTCCGAGATCTGTGCGTGCAGCCGGGTCGTCCCGACCCGGGACGCGACCTCGACCAGCGCTCCGTCGGTGATCCCGCGGTCCTCCGCGTCGTGCGGATGGATCTCCAGGACGTCCTCGGAGTGCCAGGACGAGTTCGCCGTCCGCCGCGTCTGGGCGCCGACGTTGTACTGGCTGAGGATGCGGCCCGTGGTCAGGATCAGCGGGTAGCGGCGGGTGCTGCGTTCCAGGGTCGGGACGTAGGTCGTCTTCATGAGCCGGCCCTTGCCCCGCACGAAGCCGTCGACGTGCATGGTCGGTGTCCCCAGCGGAGCGGCGTCGTTGCAGGGCCACTGCACGGACCCGACCTCGTCGAGATGGGCGAAGCTGACGCCGGCGAAGGTCGGCGTCGTCGCGGCGATCTCGTCCATGATGTCGGCCGACCGGTCCCAGTTCATGTCGAAGCCCATCAGCGCGGCGATCTCGGCGACCACCTGCCACTCGTGCTTGCCGGTCTTCGGCGGCATGGTCGGGCGCACCCGGTTGATCCGCCGCTCGGCGTTGGTGAAGGTGCCGTCCTTCTCCAGGAACGACGTGCCGGGCAGGAAGATGTGCGCGAAGCGTGCGGTCTCGTTGAGGAACAGGTCCTGCACGACCAGGCAGTCCAGCGACGTCAGCGCGGCTTCCACGTGGTGGGTGTTGGGGTCGGATTGGGCGATGTCCTCGCCCTGCACGAACAGCCCGCGGAAGGTCCCGTCGATCGCCGCGTCGAACATGTTGGGGATGCGCAGGCCCGGGTCGGGATCGAGCGTCGTGCCCCACAGGGCCTCGTAGATGTCGCGCACGGACTCGGTGCCGATGTGCCGGTAGCCGGGCAGCTCGTGCGGGAACGAGCCCATGTCGCACGAGCCCTGCACGTTGTTCTGGCCGCGCAGCGGGTTGACCCCCACGCCCTCGCGGCCGATGTTGCCGGTGAGCATCGCCAGGTTGGCCAGGCCCATCACCATCGTCGAGCCCTGCGAGTGCTCGGTGACACCCAGCCCGTAGTAGATCGCGCCGTTGCCGCCGGTGGCGAACAGTCGTGCCGCCGCACGGATCTCGCCGGCGTCGACGCCGATGACCTCCTCCAGCGCCTCGGGCGCGTTCTCCGGCGCGGAGATGAACTCGAGGTACTCCGGCAGCCCCTCGCAGCGTGCGTCGAGGAACTCCTGGTCGACCAGGTTCTCGGTGACCACGGTGTGTGCCATCGCGTTGATCAGCGCGACGTTGGTGCCGGGCTGCAGGGCCAGGTGGTGCTCGGCCGCGACGTGCGGTGACCGCACCAGGTCGATGCGCCGCGGGTCGGCCACGATCAGCTTCGCCCCGGCGCGCAACCGCTGCTTCATCCGCGACCCGAAGACCGGGTGCGCGTCGGTCGGGTTGGCGCCGATCACCAGGATCACGTCGCTGTGCTCCACCGACGCGAAGGTCTGGGTGCCGGCCGAGGCGCCGAAGGTCTGGTTCAGCCCGTAGCCGGTCGGTGAGTGACAGACCCGCGCGCAGGTGTCGACGTTGTTGTTGCCGAAGGCGCCGCGGACCATCTTCTGGACCGCGTACACCTCCTCGTTCGTCGTCCGCGAGGAGGTGATGCCCCCGATCGCACGCGGACCGTGGTCCGACCGGAGCGCGGAGAACCGCCGGGCGACCTCGGTGATCGCCTCCTCCCAGCTGACCGTGCGCCATTCGTCGTCGATGGAGTCGCGCATCATCGGCGACAGCTGCCGGTCGGGGTGGTCGGCGTAGCCGAACGCGAACCGGCCCTTGACGCAGCTGTGGCCCTCGTTGGCGCCGCCGTCCTTGTACGGCACCATCCGGACGAGCTGGTCCCCGCGCAGCTCGGCCTTGAACGAGCAACCGACGCCGCAGTACGCACACGTCGTCAGCACGGTGCGGTTGGGCATGCCGAGGTCGACGACGGTCTTCTCCTGCAGCGTGGACGTCGGGCACGCCTGGACACACGCACCGCACGAGACGCACTCGCTGGACATGAAGTCGGCCGAGCCACCGGGCACGACCTTGCTGTCGAACCCGCGGCCCTCGATGGTCAGCGCGAACGTCCCCTGCACCTCGTCGCAGGCGCGGACACACCGCGAGCAGGAGATGCACTTGCTGGGGTCGAAGTCGAAGTACGGGTTGGAGGTGTCCTTCTCCTCCTTCAGATGGTTCTTGCCCTCGTGGCCGTAGCGGACCTCGCGCAGCCCCACGACACCGGCCATGTCCTGCAGCTCGCAGTCGCCGTTGGCCGGACACGTCAGGCAGTCCAGCGGATGGTCGGAGATGTAGAGCTCCATGACGCCGCGGCGGATGTCCTCGAGCTCGGGGGTCTGGGTGGCGACCTTCATGCCGTCCGCGCAGGGGGTCGTGCAGCTCGCCGGGGTGCCGCGCGCTCCCTCGATGTCGACCACGCACAGCCGGCAGGAGCCGAACGGTTCGAGGTTGTCCGACGCACACAGCTTGGGGATCACGATCCCCGCCTCGGCGGCCGCACGCAGCACCGAGGTCCCGGCGGGCACCTCGACGGCGTGACCGTCGACCTCGACGGTGACCGTGGTGTCCGACGTGCGGGCCGGGGTTCCGAAGTCGGGTTCCTTCAGCAGACTCATCGCTGCACCTTTCCGGTCATCATCGCGGCGTTGCGCTCGGCCGTCTCTGCGGCGAACCGGTCCGGGACCGGTAGGCCGTCGGTGTCGGCCGGTGGCCGGTCGAAGTCCTCGGGGAAGTGCTGCATCGCGCTCTGCACCGGCATCGGTGTCAGCCCGCCCATGGCACACAGCGAACCCTTGGTCATGGTGGTGCACAGGTCGTCGAGCACCAGGAGGTTCTTCTCGCGGTCGACCCCACCGATGATCTTGTCGATCGTCTCCACCCCGCGCACCGAGCCGATCCGGCAGGGCGTGCACTTGCCGCACGACTCCACCGCGCAGAACTCCATCGCGAACCGCGCCTGGCGGGCCATGTCGACGGTCTCGTCGAACACCACGACCCCGCCGTGCCCGACCATCGCGTCCGCGGCCGCGAACGCCTCGTAGTCCATCGGCAGGTCGAACCGCTGCGCCGGCAGGTAGGCACCGAGCGGGCCGCCGACCTGGACCGCGCGCACCGGACGACCCGACGCGCTGCCCCCGCCGTATCCCTCGACCAGCTCGCCCAGCGTGATGCCGAACGCGGTCTCGACGATCCCGCCCCGGCTGATGTTGCCCGCGAGCTGGAAGACCTGGGTGCCGCGCGACCGCCCGACCCCGAGGTCCTGGTACGCCGCCGGGCCCTCGGCCAGGATCATCGGCACGGTCCCCAGGGTCAGGACGTTGTTGACCACGGTGGGCCGGCCGAACAGCCCCGCGAGGGCGGGGATCGGCGGCTTGGCCCGCACGAGACCGCGCTTGCCCTCGAGGCTCTCCAGCATCGAGGTCTCCTCGCCGCAGATGTAGGCGCCCGCGCCCACCCGGACGAACAGGTCGAAGCTCAGCCCGCTGCCGAGGATGTCCGCCCCGAGGTAACCGCGCGCGTAGGCGATGTCGATGGCCCGCCGCATCGTCCGGACGGCGTCGGGGTACTCCGAGCGTAGGTAGATGTAGCCCTCGGTCGCGCCCACCGCGTACGCGGCGATGGTCATCCCCTCGACCAGGGCGAGTGGGTCGCCCTCCATCAACATCCGGTCGGCGAACGTGCCCGAGTCGCCCTCGTCGGCGTTCGCGCAGACGAACTTGAGGTCGCTCTCGGCGTCGTGCACGGTCTTCCACTTGATGCCGGCCGGGAACCCGGCGCCCCCGCGCCCGCGCAGCCCCGACTCGGTGACGGCGCCGACGACGGCCTCGGGCGTCATCGTCAGGGCCCGCTCCAGGCCGGCGAAACCGCCGTGTGCGAGGTAGTCCTCCACGTTGAGCGGATCGGTCACCCCGACCCGCCGGAACGTCACCCGGGTCTGCGACGCCAGCCAGTCGATGTCGTCGGTCCGGCCGTGGCAGCCCGCGGTGGGCGCCCCGTCCAGCAACCCGGCCTCCACCAGCGCCGGCACGTCCCCCGGCTGCACCGGGCCGTACGCGACCCGCCCGGCGTCGGTCTCGATCTCGACCAGCGGCTCGAGCCACAGCATGCCGCGCGAGCCGTTGCGCACCAGGTGGATCTCCCGCCCGGCCGCTGCAGCAGCCGTGACCAGCTCGTCGGCGACGGCGTCGGCACCCACGGACCGCGCCGCGGAGTCTGCGGGCACGTAGACCCGGGTCACGCGGTTCACCGGTGCGCTCCCGCGACAACACGGGCCCCGTCGGCACGGGCCCCGTCGGCACGGGCCCCGTCGGCACCGGCGCCATCGGGGCGGGAGGCCCCGACGAGGGCGTCGAACCTGTCCGGGCTCACCCGGCCGTGGAGCCTGCCGTCGACGCAGACCGCCGGACCGAGCGCGCAGTTGCCGAAGCAGAAGATCTGCTCCAGCTCGACCGTGCCGTCCGCGCTGTGGGTGTCGACACCCACGCCGAGTGTCATCGTGGCGTGGTCGACCAGCGCCTCGGCGCCCACCGCCTGGCAGGCCTCACCGCGGCAGATCTGCACGACGCGGTCCGCGGCGGGTTCTCGCCGGAAGTCCTTGTAGAACGTGGCCACACCGTGCACGTCGGCCTCGGAGAGGTTGAGGACCTCGGCGATCACCGTGGTGTCCTCGTGCGTGAGGTACCCGACCTCGTCGACGACGCGATGCAGGATCGGCATCAACGCCCCCCGTTCGCGCTTCAGGCTCGCGGCGATCTCCCGCACGACGGTGGAGCGTTCGGCTTCATGGGTCGATCCAGGCATGGATACAGTATGCTGTCTACGGACAGATGCGGCAATCATCACGATCGGAATTGGTGCCGGTGGGGGAACCGCGGAAGAGTCCGGGGCCGGATGCCCGGTGACGCCGCGGGCGCCACCGGATCGGAGGGTCCCTGCGGGAGAGCTGAGCGGCGGGCTCAGCCCGGCCCGGTCGCCTCGAACCGGGTACCGGCCGCCGTGAAGCCGGCTCGCAGGTACCAGTCCCGCGGCCAGTCGGCGACGTCAGCGCCCAGCGCCACGAGATCGCACCCGTGCTCCGCCGCGAGCTCCCGGGCGCGGGCCAGCAGCGCCCGGCCGTGCCCCCGGCCGCGGTGTGCGGGCGCGGTCTCCATGCCGTCGATCCAGGCGGTCGCGCCGTCCCGCTTGAGTGTCGCCGTGCCGACCACGGCGGCGCCGTCGAGTACGGCGAGATGATGGATCGCGACCACCCGGGCGTCGCCTGCCTCCCGGTCCACCAGCTGGGCGATCTCCTCGGGTGTGGCACCGGGCAGGGTCGCCGCCCAGCTCGCCGCCCGGACCGGCCGGACGACGTCGAGCTCCACCTCGGACACCCGGTCCGCGATGCCGCCGGCGACCGGGCCCGCCGGTGCGGTCAGGTCGTCGAACTGCTGGATCCGCCAGCCGGCGGTGGCCAGCGCGACCGCGAGCTCGTCGGCGCCGAGACCGGACAGCTGGGCCACCGGGTGCAGGCCGTGCGCGGTGAGTGCGCGGTCCGCCTCGGCGGCCACGGTGTCGGCTCCGGTCAGGTGTGGCCGGTCGATCAGCAGCAGGTTGTGCATCCGCGACGCCGGGTACGCGCTCGTCCGGACGGCGACGCCGCCGGTCACCGGCTCCTCCGCGTCGGCCGCGCGGCGCACCAGCGACGGTTCCCAGTGCGCCGCGCGGAACGACGCATCCGGCACCGGGACCTCGGGTGCGGTGAACCCGTCGGGGCCCGGGCGGTAGGGCAGCACGGCGAGTACCGCCGCCGCCGGTACCGCGCCGTAGGCGTGCGGGAACCGCATGGACTCCGGGTCGCCCGGGACGCCCGGCTCCCAGCGCACCTCGACGCCGGCCTTCGCGACGGCGTCCGGATCCACGACCAGCAGGACGAGGTCGGTCCGGCCGGCGAACAACCGTTGCGCGGGGAGCGCGACCTGTTCCGGCGTGGACAGGTGCACGAACCCGACCTCGTCCAGCGAGGGGGGCGCGACAGCTCCGACCTGCAGGAACGACCGCCACTCGACGGGTGTGCACAGGTGGAGCAGGATGTTCTCGACGCTCATGGGGCCAGCATGCACGCCCATCCGAACGGACGGGCGTGCGCCGAGGCTCTTGATTCCGGCACCGGGTGCCAATAGCGTCGAATCCGCTGCCACCGCCGGCCGGCGGGGCGGCTCGCCGACTCTCCCGCCGAGAGTCGACCGTTGCGGAGGTAGCCCATGGACGAGAACCAGAACTCCGAGGCCCTGGTCGAGGAGACCCTGGTCGAAGAGGTCTCCATCGACGGCATGTGCGGTGTCTACTAAGCCGCTCGACACCGCGGTGCCCACCGCGAGCCCGGACGGAGCCGCGGGGTCGTTCGATCCCGCGGCCCCGTACCGCGTCAGCGAGAGCGTCTCGCTGCGTCCGGAGCCGTTCGGCGCCCTGGTGTACGACTTCACGACCCGCAAGCTGTCGTTTCTCAAGACCCCCGAGCTGGTCGAGGTCGTCAAGGGCCTCGAGCACCATCCGGACGCCCGGTGCGCGGTCGAGGCCGCCGGCGTCCCCGCGGCGCAGCACGAGGCCTATCTGAGGGCTCTCGCCGGGCTGTTGCGCTCCGGCACGATCGTCGCCCGATAAGACCCCTGCCGACCACCACCACAGTGAGGTGCCCGTGAAGCTGGTCGACCACTTCCAGTACGGCCTCAACTCGCCCATCTGTCTGACCTGGGAGCTCACCTACGCGTGCAACCTCGCGTGCGTGCACTGCCTCTCGTCGTCGGGCCGGCGCGACCCGCGCGAGCTGACCACCGCCGAGGCCAAGGCGGTGATCGACGAGCTGCAGCGGATGCAGGTCTTCTACATCAACATCGGCGGCGGTGAGCCGACCGTGCGCCCGGACTTCTGGGAGCTGCTGGACTACGCCATCGCGCACGACGTCGGCGTCAAGTTCTCCACCAACGGCGTCAAGCTCGACAAGGCCCGCGCCGCCCAGCTCGCCGCGACCGACTACGTCGACATCCAGATCTCGATGGACGGCGCGACCGCCGAGGTCAACGACTACGTCCGCGGACCCGGCTCGTTCGACATGGCGATCACCGCGCTGGAGAACCTGGCCGAGGCCGGTTTCGGTCAGCCGAAGATCTCGGTCGTGATGACCAGGGAGAACGTCGACCAGCTCGACGAGTTCAAGGCGATCGCCGACAAGTACGGCGCCCAGCTGCGGATCACCCGGCTGCGCCCGTCCGGCCGCGGAGCCGACGTCTGGGACGATCTGCACCCGACCCAGGCCCAGCAGAAGCAGCTCTACGACTGGCTGGTCGCGCACGGCGACCAGGTGCTGACCGGCGACTCGTTCTTCCACCTCTCCGCCTACGGCGACGCCCTGCCCGGGCTGAACCTGTGCGGCGCGGGCCGGGTCGTCTGCCTGATCGACCCGGTCGGTGACGTCTACGCCTGCCCGTTCGCGATCCACGAGAACTTCCTGGCAGGCAACGTCCGCGACGAGGGCGGCTTCAAGGAGGTCTGGGAGCACTCGGAGCTGTTCACCGAGCTGCGCCAGCCGCAGACCGGTGGCGCCTGCGCGTCCTGCGACTTCTACGACTCCTGCCAGGGCGGGTGCATGGCGGCGAAGTTCTTCACCGGCCTGCCGCTCGACGGCCCGGACCCGGAGTGCGTGCGGGGCTTCGGCGAGCAGATGCTGGCCGACCGCGACGCCGAGACCGTGATCCCGAAGTCGGACGTGGACCACTCGCGGTCGGCGCCGCGGAACTCCCGCGCGCCGAAGCAGCCGACGATGCTGTCGCTGTCCCCGCCGCCGCGCCGGCCGGACCGGGCCTGCGACGAGAACCCCCTGGCCGGGTTCGCCCCGTCGGCCTCGGCACCGTCTGCGGATCAGACTCCGGCGCCGGTCGCGGGGGGCTGACACGGACCTGCTGACGGGGCCCGTCGACCTGCGCGGTCGGCGGGCCCCGTCGCGTGTGCTGTTCGGGCCGCACGAGACCAACCTCGGGAACGCGGCGCGGGAGATCACCGACGACCACGTGGCCTACTACGCGGCACGCGCCGCCGGTGGGGCCGGGCTGATCGTGGTTGAGCCCGCCTCGGTGCACGAATCCGACCACCCGTACGCCTACGCCCCCGCCGCCTTCGGGCGCCGGACCGCCGGCCGGCCGTTCGGCCGGGACGGTTCCCCTGCCACGCCCGGATTTCTCGCCGAGATGCAGCTCAGCGGGAATTGTGGATCTCTGGAGCCCGCTGGGCCGCATCTCGACGCGGATGTGCCGGCCGCGGCGGGGTGGGCGGAGGTCGTCGCGGCGTGCCGGCCGTACGGGACGCTCGTGCTCGCCGGGCTCGCGCACTCCGGCGGGCAGGGGACGGCCGCGCACTCCGGGCACCCGCTGTGGGCCCCGTCCGCGGTGCCGGACGTCGTGTCCCGGGAGACGCCGGTGGCTCTCGCCCCCGCGGGGATCGACGCGGTCGTCCGCGGATACGCCGAGGCGGCCCGGGCGGCTGTGGATGCCGGTGTGGACGGTGTGGAGATCTCCGCCGGGCAGTACTCGCTGCTACGGCAGTTCTGCTCGGGGCTGACCAACCACCGCAGTGATCGGTACGGGCGAGACCGGTCGCTGCTCCTGCGCGAGGTCCTCGCCGCCGTCCGCGACGCGCTGGGCCCGGCGCCGCTGTTGTCGCTGCGGTTGTGCATCGACGAGCTGGCACCCTGGGCCGGGATCACGCTTCCCGACGGCATCGCGCTCGCCCGGGCCGTCGCCGACGAGGTCGACCTGCTGGTGCCGGTCGTCGGCAGCGGCCTGACGGTGGAAGCGACCCGGCCGGACCTGCACACCCGGGAGGCATTCCTGCGGGAGCGGTGCGCCGAGGTGCGCAGAGCAATGGACGGTGCGGCACCCGTCGTGCTGGCGGGGAGTGTCGCCTCGGTCACGGTCGCAGGCGATGCTCTGACCAGTGGTGACGCTGATATCGTCGAGATGACGAGAGCGCAGATCGCCGATCCCTCCCTGGTCGCGCTGGCTCGCGCGGGGACGCCGGAGCGGATCCGGCCGTGCCTGCTGACCAACGCGCTCGCCGCGGCGCGGGACCCGCGCAATCCCGTCGTCGGGGACGAGCTGGAGCCGCGGTCGGGGCACGAGCGGACCGAGCCGGACCCGCGGCGTGGTCCCGGGCCACCGCACCCCGGCGGGGACGGTGCACCGGGTGCAGCCGGTGCGGGGGTGCCCGGCGGGGTGCGAAGTGCCGGGGCCGCAGCAGCGGGTGCCCGGCCGCCCCGAGGACCACACCCGACCGGGCGACAGCCTCCGGACGGCCCCGTTCCCGGCTCGATCGTCGATCACCCGCGGCCGGTGCTCGTCGTCGGCGGCGGGCCGGCCGGTCTCGAAGCCGCGTGGACGCTCGCCGTGCGCGGGCACCCGGTGACGCTGCACGAACGGTCGGACCGGCTCGGCGGGCTCCTGCACGCCGCCGCGGTGCTGCCCGGCCGCGACCGGGTCGCGCTCCCGATCGTCTGGTGGGAGCGGGAGCTCCGGCGGCTCGGGGTGCGGGTCGAGCTGCGTTCGGAGATCGACACGACCGCGGTCGACGAGGCAGAGGACCGCGGTGTGGCGGTCGTGCTCGCGACCGGATCGCGTTCCGCGGAACGCGGATATCCCTCGGAGGCCCCTGTCCTGACGGCCGCGGAACTGGCCGGCGCCGTCGCGGAATCGACCGTCGCCCTCGCGGAACAGGTAGGCGCCGTCGCGGAACAGGTAGGCGTTGTCGCGGAACCGGCACGAGCTGTCGCGGAATCGCCCCGCGCCGTCGCGGAATCGCCCGTCGCCGCGGCGGAACCGGCCGGCGCAGTCGGTGCGGGTGGCCCCTTCGGGATCCGCGTGGTGCTCGCCCGCGCCGGGATCCCGGCCGGTGCCGCTGTGCTGGTCCGGGATCCGCTCGGGGACTGGACCGGCCCGGGGACGGCGGAGCTGCTGGCATCGGCGGGCTACGTCGTCACCCTGTCGACCCCGGACGCCGTCGCCGGCCACCAGCTCGGACGCTGCGGCGACCTGGCACCGGCGAACGCCCGGCTCGAGCGCGCCGGCGTGACCCGGGCACTGTTCACCGAGCTGCGCCGCGTCGCCGGCGGGGTCGCCGAGCTGGTCGATGTGCACACCGGCGGCGTGACGGAGGTGGCGTGCGCGGCCGTCGTCGACTGCGCGGCACGGTTGCCGGACCGGACGCTGCCGGACGGTCCCGGCCGATGGAGCGCGGGCGACCGGGTCGCACCACGGACCCTCGCCGAGGCCGTCCGGGAGGGGCGCCGTGCCGCGCTCGGAATCGCCGGGGCCGGCACTCCGCCGGGTCCCGCCCGGAGGGCACTCCCGCCCGACCGAGACGCACGTTCCCGCCCCGATCCGGGCGATTTCGTGCCGATCGGAGGAGCGTGGCACGGTCGGGATGCCTGCTCGCGCCCTGCCGCGGGCGATCGCGTGCCTATGGAGGGGACGCTGTCCGATCGAGGCGCACCTTGTCGTCCTTCTGTGGGCGGGAACGTGCGGCTCGGCGATCCGCTGCGGCTCGGGCGCCGGGAGCTCCGGAACCGGATCGTGTTCACCGCGCACCTCACCGGGTTCGCCGAGGGTGGGATGCCGACCGCGCGGCATGCCGCCTACTACGCGGCGCGGGCGGCGGGCGGCGCCGGGCTGGTGATCACCGAGGAACACGCCGTCCACCCGCACGACCGGCCGTACGAACGGCTGATCCGGGGCCACGACCAGGCCGTCCTGCCGGGTTACCGCCTGCTCACCGACGCGGTGCGGGGCCACGGCGCCGTCGTCCTCGCCCAGCTCAACCACAACGGTGCGCAGGGCTCCGGAATGTACTCGCGGGAGGCCGTCGTCGGGCCGTCGGCGCTGCCCGACCCGATGTTCCGCGAGGTCCCCGCCGAGCTGGACGCCGCAGGCATCGCGGAGATCGTGGCCGGGTTCGCCGACGTCGCGGCCCGGTGCGTGGCGGGCGGGTTCGACGGCGTCGAGCTGCAGTGCTCGCACGCATCGTTGCTGCGGCTGTTCCTCTCCCCGGCGACCAACCGGCGGACCGACGCCTGGGGCGGTGACCGGGCGGGCCGGGCGAAGATCGTGCTCGACGTCGTCGCCGCCGTGCGCGAGGCGATCGGACCGGACCCGGTGCTGGGCCTGCGGATCGGGGCCGACGAGCGAGTCCCCGGCGGCATCACACCGGACGACGGCGCCGACCTGGCCCGGCGGCTCGTCGCGACCGGCGCGGTCGACCACCTCAACACCTCGATCGGCGTCGCGACGTCGACGTTGCACCTGATCGAACCGTCGATGCACACGCCGCCCGGCTACGCCGGTCACCTCGCCGCGACACTGCGCCGTGCCGTCCGGGATGCCGGATCGGACATTCCGGTCATCGGGGTCGGACGGTTCACCACCCCCGAGCAGGCCGCCGCGGCGCTGCGACGGGACGAGTGCGACCTGGTCGGCGTCGCGCGCGGGCAGATCGCCGACCCGGACTTCGCGGCGAAGGCCCTGGCCGGACGCCCGGTGCGGCGCTGTGTCGGGTGCAACCAGGACTGCATCGGACGGGTCGGGCTGAACCTGCCGCTCGGGTGCGCGGTCAACCCCGACGCGGGACGGGAGCGGCTCCTGATCGCGGGCGCGGATGTTCCGCTCCGACCGCGCTTTGCTCTGCACACCGGGACGCACCACGCTGCCGAGCCGGCGGCAGGCAGGGCGCAGCGGGTGCTCGTCGTCGGTGGCGGCCCGGCCGGGCTGTCCGCCGCCGCATCCCTCGCCGCCCGCGGGCACCGGGTGCTGCTCGCCGAACGTTCCGCCGCCCCCGGCGGCCGGCTCGCGCTCGCTGCCACCGCACCCGGCCGGGGCGAGCTGGGGCACGTGGTCACCGACCTGCTGCGCGCGGCGCGCGAGGCCGGGGCCGAACTCCGGTTCGGGACCGATGTGGATCGGAACGTCGTGGCCGACCTGGATCCGGACGCCGTCGTCCTCGCCACCGGATCGGCGCCGGTCGCGCCGCACTGGGATCCGGACGGGCTGACCGTGCCGGTCGACGAGGTCCTGGCCGGAGTCCCTCTCCCGGACGGACCGGTTCTGGTCGTCGACGAGCTCGGGTTCCACCACGCCACCTCGACCGCGGAGCTGCTCGCCGCCCGCGGGCACGACGTCGAGATCGTCACCCCGGCGCTGGTCGTCGGCCAGGATCTCGGGCTCACCCTGGACCGGGAGGGGTTCCGGCGCCGCGCGCACGAAGCCGGGATCCGGTGCACGACCGACCGGGCCGTGCTGGGGGTGGTGCGCCTCGGTGCGCAGAGCAAAGGGACGGCGCGTACCGGTGTGCAGAGCAGAGTCGAGTTGCTGCACCATCTGACCGGGCGCATCGAGCACCGGGAGGTCGCGGCCGTCGTCACGGCTCTGTCCACGGTCCCCCGTGCACGACTGTGGACGGAGCTGTCCGCCGGCTCGTGGCCGGTGTACCGGATCGGGGACGCCGTCGCCCCACGCCGCGTGGACTCCGCGATCCGGGAAGGAGCAGCTGCCTTGACCTGAAGTCAGGTCGAGTTTCTAGCGTCGACACCATGCATTCCGAATCTCCTGTGACCGCCGGCCGAGCCGGACCCCGCGAGTGGGTCGGCCTGGCCGTGCTCGCCCTGCCGCTGCTCGTCCTCGCGCTGGACGTCAGCGTCCTCTACCTCGCCGCGCCCGCACTGGCCGCGGATCTGCAACCCTCGGCCACCCAGCAGCTGTGGATCCTCGACATCTACGGGTTCCTGATCGCCGGGTTCCTCATCACGATGGGCAGCCTCGGCGACCGGATCGGACGCCGGAAGCTGCTGCTGATCGGGGCCGGTGCGTTCGGCATCGCCTCGGTCGTCGCGGCGTTCGCACCGACCGCCGAGCTGCTGATCGCGGCGCGGGCGCTGCTCGGCGTCGCGGGGGCGACGCTGATGCCGTCCACCCTCGGGCTCATCTCGACCATGTTCCCGGACCCGGTGCAGCGGCGGTTCGCCGTCGCCGTGTGGATGACGACGTTCTCGGCCGGTATCGCGCTCGGCCCACTGATCGGTGGTGCCGTACTCGAGGTGTTCTGGTGGGGCGCGGTCTTCCTGCTCGGCGTTCCGGTGATGCTGCTGCTCCTGGCGCTGGGGCCGTGGCTGCTACCGGAGGAGCACGGTTCCGGCGGAGGGCGTCCGGACATGGTCAGTGTGGGGCTCTCGCTCGCCGCGATGCTCCCTCTGGTCCTCGCGGTCAAGAACCTCGCCGCCCACGGTCCGGACGTCGGAGTGCTGGTCGCTGCGGTCGTCGGTGCGGTGGCGGGGATGCTGTTCGTCCGGCGGCAGCGCCGGCTCGCGGATCCGCTGCTGGACATCGCCCTGTTCACCCGTCCGGAGTTCACGGCAGCGGTGGCGGTGCTCCTGATCGGATTGATCGCGGTCAACGGTCTGTTCTTCCTGTTGCCGCAGTACCTGCAGCTGGTGGCGGGTGCCTCCGCGCTGACCGCCGGGATCTGGATGCTGCCGCTCGCCGCGATCACCGTGGTGGGCTCGCTGCTCACCCCGGCGCTGACCCGGCGGTTCCGCGCCTCCGCCGTGGTGGCGACGTCCGGGGCGCTCGCCGCTCTCGGATCGTTGCTGGTCGGGCTGGTCGGAGCGGGATCGGGGCCGGTCGCGCTGGTCGCGCTGATGACGGGCACCATGCTCGGGCTCAGCCCGATCGGCGTGCTCGCCACCGACCTGGTGATCGGGTCGGTACCGAGCGCCCGGGCCGGGTCCGCGGCGTCGATCTCGGAGACGGCCGGCGAGCTGGGGGTGGCACTGGGCGTCGCCGTCACCGGCAGCGTGCTCACCGCCGTCTACACCGGACGCCTCGTCACACCGTCCGGCCTCACCGAGGACGCAGCACTCCGAGCCGGGGACGGCCTCGCCGGTGCGGTCGGGGTCGCCGGGGAGCTGCCTGCCGACGCCGCGTCCACATTGCTCGCCTCCGCCCGCGCGGCGTTCAGCGCCGGGGTCGGCGCGGTCGGGCTGCTCGGCGCGGTCCTGCTGCTGGGCGTCGTCGCGCTGGCCATGACCGCGTTGCGGCGGGCCGGGGACTGACCGGCAGACTGTATCCGTGCTGCTCGCCGAGATGACCTGGACCGAACTGGTGGACCGACCCTGCACCGTCGTCGTCCCGATCGGGTCGACCGAGCAGCACGGCCCGCACCTGCCGCTGGGCACCGACACCGCGGTGGCGTCCGCGGTCGCGTCCGCGCTGCACGACGCCGACCCGTCCCTGGTGCTGGCCCCGGCACTGCCCTACGGCGCGGCCGGGGAGCACGAGGGGTTCCCCGGCACCGTCTCGATCGGGGAGCAGGCGCTGCACACCGTGCTGGTCGAGTACGGCCGCTCGGCCTGCCGGTGGGCGTCGCGGTTGCTGCTGCTCAACGGGCACGGCGGCAACGTCGCGGCGCTGTCGTCGGCGGTGTCCCGGCTGCGTTTCGAGGGTCGCGACGCCGGCTGGCTGTCCTGCGTCGCGGCCGTCCCGGGGGTGCCCGTGGACGCGCACGCCGGCCGCTACGAGACCTCGCTGCTGGCGCACCTGGACCCGGAGCGGGTGCGCCACGACCGGGCCGCCGCGGGCGAGACCCGGCCGCTGCCCGAGATCATCGACGCGATGCGGGCCGGCGGGGTCGCCGCCGTCAGCCCGAACGGGGTGCTGGGCGATCCGGCCGGCGCCTCCGCCGAGGAGGGACGGGTGCTGCTCGAGGCGATCGTCGCGAGGGTCGCGGCGGCGGTCGCCACCTGGAACCCCGACCCGGAGACCGGGCGGCTCCACCGGCCACCGACCACCGGGTGATCACCGATCCGGAACCGACCCGGTCATCCGTGGTGCGTCCCGGTTCCCGATCCGTGATCACCGGGTCAGGAGTGCACGAGCAGCGGAACGAGCTGCTCGGCAGGCGTCAGCGAGCCGTGCTGCCCGGGGAACGACGAGAGGAACGGCTCCGCCTCGCGCCGGAGGACCGCGGCCGTTCCGCGCAGGGCGACGACGACGTCGCCGATCCGGTCGAGCACCCGGTCCTCGACCGGGCCGAACCAGCCGTCGGCGACCGCCTCGTCCCGGGACACGACCCACGCGTCGTCACCCAGCGTCGCACGCCAGGCGGCCAGGACGTCGTCGGCCGCGCCCGGCCGGGCGTAGACGTGCCGGGCGCGCGGGTCGCCGCCGAGCAGGGCGACCCCGTCCTGCAGGGCCGGTTCGGCGTCGGCGTCGGTGACCCGGTCGACCGTGACCATCCCGTGGTCGCCGGTGACGGCCAGTAGCGTCCCGGCCGGCAACGCCTCGAGCAGCATCGCGAGCAGGGTGTCGATCTGGCGGAGCTGCCAGCGCCAGGCCGGTGTGCCGGGCCCGTACAGGTGACCGAGCTTGTCCAGGTCGGCGTGGTAGCCGTAGACCAGCCGCGGCCCGGGGCCGGCCACGCCGGAGAGGATCTCCACGGCGAGATCGCCGAGCGCGGCCACCCCGCGGTACTCCCCGCCGCGCAGGCCCGAGCGGGTCAGCCCCGACTTGCGGAACTCCAGCGGGGACACCGACCGCACCGCGACTCCCGCCGCCGCGGCCCGTTCCAGGACGGTCGGCTCCGGTTGCACCTGCTCGGGGACGAGCGTCTCCCGCAGGTCCTTGCGCCCGGCCGACCAGCCGAGCGCGTCGAGCAGATGGCCGTCCACCCGGAACTTCAGGCCCAGCGTGCCGTGCACACCCGGCGGGAGCCCGGTCCCCAGCGAGGTGAGGCTGATCGGCGTCGTCGAGGGGAAGCCGACCGTCAGCGGGCCGACGTCGGCGAGTCCGGCCAGCACCGGGGCGTCCGCCCGGTGCTCCCGGAGCAGGTCGTGACCGAGGCCGTCGACCAGCAGGAGCACCGCCGCCCGGGCCGGGGGCAGCGCGAACGCGGGCGCGCGGTGATCGAGCGGGGCACCGATCGCGTGCAGCAGCGCGGGGAGGACGTCGGCCAGCGTCGCGGTGTCGTAGCGGGGCAGAAGATCCGGCATGACGACGAGTGTGTCCGGCCGAGCCGTTCCCGCGCACCGGGGCGGTCCGCCGGGTCCCGGTGTGGAGCCTGCCGTCCTCACCGCCCACGACGGTCCGACCGCGGAGCCGGCCACCCTCGCCGAGCTCGACACCCTGGCGGCACTCGGGGATCGCTGCTCGTGATCGCCCGTTGTGGAGTGTCGCGAACGCTGAGCGGACGTCGCGCTCCACAGCCGGTGATCACTCGGTGCAGGCGGGAGCCGGCAGCAGCGTGACGGTGGGTCCGCCGCTTCGGACGATCTCGCGGGCGAACCCGATTCACCGGGTGCCGGAGCGCTCGGGGATGCTCCGGTGCGAGCCCCCCGGGCCGGGAGTCGACCCGCGACCGAGCCGCATGTAACGCTCGGCCGGTGACCGCCGCCGACACCCGCCCCGACCACCCGAACCGCCCGGACGGGGCGGACCGCGCGGCACACGGCGCCTCGGGGCCCGACGGTCCTGCCGGCTCGGGCGGTCCGGCGGACCGGCGGCTCCCGGACGGGTTCGCGGCTCTGCTCGACCGGCGCACCCGGTGGATCGACGGCGGAGCCGCCCTGCTCGGGGGTGCCCCGCCGCGGCTGGTGCACCTGTCCGCGAAGGCCCGGGCCCTGCTGCCCCCGCCGGGCCGCCCGCTGGTGGTCGAGGGCCCGGTCCACCGTGCGCTGGCCCGGACCCTGCTCGACGCGGGGCTCGCCCATCCCGTCGTGAGCTCGGCCGGCGCACGCCCGAACCCCGCTGTATCGGGAGCGGCGACGGGCGCGGGCCCGGTGGGCGTGGGCCCTGCAGCTGCGGGCCCGGTCGCGGGGCGTCCGGCGGCCGTGGGCCCGGACGAGGTGACCGTCGTGGTCCCGGTGAAGGACCGTCCGCTGGACCGGCTGCTGGCCGCGCTCGGCCCGGTCGGCGCCGTCGGTCCGCTAGACCCGGCGCACCCGGCCGACCCGGCGAACCCAGCCGACCTGGTCGGCCCGCTCAACCCGGCCGGGCGCAACCGGCCGCAGCTGGGCGGCCTCGTCGTCGTCGACGACGGGTCGGAGCAGCCGGACCCGTTGCGGCGCAGCGTCGAGGCGGTCGGAGGCACGGTACTGCGGCACGAGCACCCGCAGGGCCCCGCCGCGGCCCGCAACGCCGGGCTCGCCGCCGCGCGCACCCCCTACGTGGTGTTCCTCGACTCCGACGTGGTGCCCGAGCCGGGCTGGCTGGAGCCGTTGCTCGGGCACCTGGCCGACCCGGCCGTCGGGCTGGTCGCCCCGCGGATCGTCGCCCTGGACCCGGAGCGCGGGGCGGGGCTGCGCGGCACCATCGGGCGCTACGAGGCCCTGCGGTCCTCATTGGACCTCGGCCCGGACCCGGCGCTGATCGTGCCACGCTCCCGGGTGGCGTACGTGCCGAGCGCGGCCATGCTCGTGCGGGTGTCCGCCGTGACCGGCGTGGGCGGTGCGTTCGACCCCGGCATGCACGTCGCCGAGGACGTCGACCTGGTCCTGCGACTGCACGCCGCCGGCTGGGCGATGCGGTTCGAGCCTCTCGCGCGGGTCGCCCACGACCACCGCACCCGGCCGTGGGAGTGGTTGCGCCGCAAGGCGTTCTACGGAACCGGCGCGGCACCGCTGGCGCAGCGGCACCCGGGCGCGGTACCGCCGGTCGTGCTGTCGCCGTGGACGGCGGCGGTCTGTCTGCTCCTGCTGGCCCAGCGCCGAGGGGCGACCGCGGTGGCCGCGGGCGTCACCGTCGTCGCCACGGAGCGGTTGTCCCGCAAGCTGAGCCGGCTGGACAGCCCGCGGCGCACTGCGGCCGGGCTCATCGCCCTGGGGCTCTCCGGCGCGCTCTGGCAGACGGCGTCGGCGCTGACCCGGCACTTCTGGCCGGTCGCCGCGGTGGCGTGCGTCGTCTCGTCGCGGGCCCGCCGGGCGGTCGTGGTCGCCGCGCTGGCCGAGGGAGTGGCGGACTGGTGGTCGCACCGCGACCGCGATCCGCGGGTGCGGGTCCCCGTCGCCGTCCATCTGACGGCGCACCGGCTCGACGACCTGGCGTACGGGGCCGGGCTCTGGTGGGGGGCCTGGCGGAACCGAACATCCGCCCCGTTGCGCCCTGCGGGTCCTGGCTCGCGGCGCTGACGCAGGTTAGGCTGGCCTGATTCGCCGGCCGCGGACCACTCCGTCCGGGTTGGTCTGAACGGGTGATTCCCGTTGCCTGGTGAATCCGTTTCTACGGTCGCATTCGATGATCCACTCCGCGGCTGCGGGGCAGGTGCCGGAGTTCGCCGGTCCTGGTCGTGAAACACGAACTGCCCGGCGCGGGCACGCGCGCGGCCGTCCTTGCACCCCTGGAAGATCGGGAGTGAGATGTGGGCGTCGCCACAGGCCAGTGGTGGCTCTTCAGGCGCGTCGCCGTGGTCGCGACCGCGAACGGCGCACCTCGAACGATGTCCCCGGTAGATCTCGCGCGGCCCTGCGCGTGGTCGCGTACGAGGAGTGAGAGTTCATGACAGAGGTCCGGGTCACCGTCGACGGCGTGAACTACGCCGACGACGTCGAGCCCCGCATGTTGCTCGCGCAGTACCTGAGGGAGACGCTGGGCAAGACGGGGACACTGATCGGCTGCGACACCAGCAACTGCGGTGCCTGCACCGTGAGCCTCGACGGACAGAGCGTGAAGTCCTGTTCGGTGCTCGCGGTCCAGGCCGACGGTTCCGAGGTCACCACCATCGAGGGCCTCGCCCGCGACGGGAACCTGCACCCGGTGCAGGAGGCGTTCCGTGAGTGCCACGGCCTGCAGTGCGGGTACTGCACGCCGGGCATGATCATGGCTGCCGTCGACCTGCTGGGGGACAACCCCGACCCCACCGAGCAGGAGGTTCGTGAGGGCATCGAGGGCAACCTGTGCCGCTGCACGGGCTATCAGAACATCGTCCGCGCGGTCCAGAGCGCGGCGAAGAACATGAAGCCCGGTGCACAGCAGACCACCGAGCAGGCAGCCCCGGTCGCCGGGGGAGGGAACTGAGTTGACGACGACCGCCGAGCCCACCACAGAGATCGGGAGGTCGCGGGTCCGCAAGGAGGACCAGCGCCTGATCACCGGTCGCTCCCGCTACACCGACTCCATCACCCCCTCGGGGACCGTCCACATCGCCGTCGTCCGCTCGACGATCGCGCGCGCGACGATCACGTCGATCGACAAGTCCGAGGCCGAGAAGGCCCCGGGCGTCTTCGGCGTCTACACCGCGGCGGACCTGGGCGCGGAGGAGGTCGGCATGCCCTGCGCGTGGCCGATCACCCCCGACCAGAAGGCGCCGCAGCGCCCGGTGCTGGCCACCGGACGGGTCAACTTCTCGGGTGAGGGCGTCGCCGTCGTCGTCGCGCGGTCCGCCGCCGCCGCCCGCGACGCCGTCGAGCTGGTCGAGGTCGACTACGAACCGCTCGACCCGGTCCTCGACATGGAGGCCGCCGCCCAGGACGGCGCCGAGCTCGTGCACCCGGACCTGGGCTCCAACGTCTCGGCCACCTGGGTCTTCGACTCGGCCGCGGCCGGCACCGGAGGTGACGTCTCCGAGGCGATCAAGGCCGCCGAGGCCGCCGACGACCAGGTCGTCGTCCGCCGCCGGTTCCGCCAGCAGCGCCTCATCCCGGCGTTCATGGAGCCCCGCTCCTGCGTCGTCGACCCGACCGGCGAGCAGCTCACCATCTGGGCCGCGACCCAGGTGCCGCACATCCTGCGCACCATGACCACGGTGACGCTCGGGATCCCGGAGTCCAAGCTGCGCGTGATCGCCCCCGACGTCGGCGGCGGCTTCGGCGGCAAGATCGGTGTGCTGCCCGAGGAGATGCTCTGCGTGCTGCTCGCGCAGAAGCTGGGCAAGCCGGTCAAGTGGACCGAGACCCGCAGCGAGTGCATGCTCACCGCGCACCACGGCCGGGACCAGATCCAGGACCTGGTGATGTCGGTCCGCAAGGACGGCACGATCACCGGGTTCGACGTCCACCTCTACGCCGACATGGGCGCCTACCTGGGCCTGGTCGGGCCGGGTGTGCCGATCCTGGGCGCGTTCATGTTCAACGCGATCTACAAGATCCCGGCGCTCAAGTTCACCTGCTCCAACGTCTTCACCAACAAGACGCTGACCGACGCCTACCGGGGTGCCGGCCGTCCGGAGGCCACGTTCGCCATCGAGCGGATGATGGACGAGGTCGCCGTCGAGCTCGGCCGCGACCCGATGGAGCTGCGCGAGCAGAACTGGATCGCCCACGAGGAGTTCCCGTTCACGACCGTCGTGGGCCTGACCTACGACACCGGCAACTACGAGCAGGCCACGCAGCGCGCGATGGAGCTGTTCGACTACGCCGGCCTGCGCCGTGAGCAGGAGGAGCGCCGCAAGTCGGGCGATTCCGTGCAGCTGGGCATCGGCATCTCGACCTTCACCGAGATGTGCGGCCTCGCGCCGTCGCGGGTACTCGGCTCGCTGGACTACGGCGCCGGCGGCTGGGAGGCCGCGAACGTCCGGATGCTGGCCACCGGCAAGGTCGAGGTCACCACCGGGGCGTCGGCCCACGGCCAGGGCCACGAGACCGCGTTCTCCCAGATCGTCGCGGACAAGCTGGGCGTGCCCTTCGAGGACGTCGAGATCCTGCACGGCGACACCCAGGTCGCGCCGAAGGGCCTGGACACCTATGGCTCCCGGTCGCTGGTCGTCGGCGGCATCGCCATCGTGAACGCGGCCGAGAAGGTCGTCGAGAAGGCGAAGAAGGTCGCGGCGCACCTGCTCGAGGCGTCCGAGGACGACATCGAGTTCGCGAACGGTCAGTTCACCGTCCGCGGCACCGACAAGGGCAAGGCGATCCAGGAGATCGCGTTCGCCACGTTCATGGCGCACGACTACCCGGAGGGCATGGAGCCCTCGCTGGACTCCGACGCCGTGTTCGACCCGGAGAACTTCTCCTACCCGCACGGCACCCACCTGTGCGCGATGGAGGTCGACACCGACACCGGCCGGGTGAACCTGCGCAAGTACGTCTGCGTCGACGACATCGGCAACGTGATCAACCCGCTGATCGTCGAGGGCCAGGTGCACGGCGGTCTCGCCCAGGGCATCGCGCAGGCGCTGTTCGAGGAGGCGAACTACGACGACCAGGGCACCCTGGTGAACGCCACGTTCGTCGACTACACCCTGCCGTCGGCCGCGGACCTGCCGAACTTCACCACCGAGACGGTGTCGACCCCGTCGACCACCAACCCGCTCGGGGTCAAGGGCGTCGGGGAGGCCGGCACCATCGCCTCCACCCCGGCGATCGTCAACGGCGTGCTGGACGCGATCCGGCACCTCGGCGTCGGCGAGATCGAGATGCCGACGACCTCACAGCGGGTCTGGCGCGCGCTGCAGGTGGCCAAGGGGCACCAGGCCCAGCAGACCCCGAGCCACACCCACTCGCCGGGTGCCGGACTCGGTTCGATCGACCCGAACAACCCCAAGGGGGAGGTCCAGTGATCCCGGCGAAGTTCGACTACGTCCGCCCGTCCTCGGTCGAGGAAGCGGTCCAGGCACTGCAGCAGGCAGGAGAGGACGCGAAGATCCTCGCCGGCGGGCAGAGCCTGCTGCCCGTGCTGCGGCTGCGGATGGCCGCCCCGAGCACGATCATCGACCTGGGCGGGATCCCCGAGCTCAAGCGGATCGGCGAGGACGACCAGTACGTCATGGTCGGCGCGATGGCCACGCACCACGAGGTCATGCGCAACGACCTGATCACCCGGCACGTCGAGCTGATCGCCCGGGCCACCGAGACCGTCGCCGACCCGCAGGTCCGCCACCGCGGCACCCTCGGCGGCGCGCTCGCGCACGCCGACCCGGCCGGTGACCTCGGTGCGGCCGCGCTGGCCCTGGATGCCGAGTTCGTCATCCTCGGCCGGGACGGCACCCGTCTGGTTCCCGCGGCGGAGTTCTTCCAGGACTACTTCACCACCGCGATCGGTGAGAACGAGATCCTCACCATGGTCCGGTTCCCGAAGTACACCGGCTGGAAGACCCACTACGAGAAGTTCAACCGGGTCGCCCAGGCGTGGTCGATGGTGGCCGTCGCCGTCGCGCTCAAGGTGGACGGCGGCACCGTCTCCGAGGCCCGCGTCGGCCTGACCAACATGGGCAACGTGCCGATCCGGGCCACCGGCGTCGAGCGGGCGCTGGTCGGGCAGGCGGCCGGACCGGACGTCGCGAAGGCGGCGGCCGAGCACGCGACGGAGGGCACGTCGGCTCCGAGTGACGCGGACGCCGCGGCCGACTACCGTGAGCACCTGGCGAAGGTGCTCACCGGTCGTGCGGTCCTGGCCGCAGCCGGCTGAGGATCGACGAAGCACTCCGAAGGGGCGTCTGTCCGGGGCCTCCCGGACGGGCGCCCCTGTCGTTTCCGCCCCTGACGAGGAGCAGTGAGAAGATGCAGCTGGAGAACAAGTTCACGATCGCGGCGCCGATCGAGGACGCCTGGAAGGCGCTCAACGACCCGGAGCTCATCGCCCCGTGCTTCCCGGGGGCGACGCTGACCGAGTACGAGGGTGACTCGTTCCAGGGCACGGTGAAGGTCAAGCTCGGCCCGATCTCCCTGACCTACAAGGGGAAGGGCACCTACATCGATCGCGACGACGTCAACCACAAGGTCGTCATCGACGCGTCCGGCCGGGACGCCCGTGGCAACGGGACGGCGAAGGCCGTGGTCACCGGCACGATGGTCGCCGACGGTCCGGACAAGACCTCGGTCACGATGGCCACCGACATGACGGTCACCGGTCGTCCGGCGCAGTTCGGCCGCGGGGTCATCTCCGACGTCGCCGACAAGATCATCGGCCAGTTCGCGGGCTGCGTCGCGGACAAGCTGACCGGTCCGGGCGCGGCCGCGGGAGCCAACGGTTCCGCGCCGAAGCACGCGGCCGACCAGACCAGCCCGCTGCCGGCCGTGCCGCCGGCGCCGGGCGAGCGGGCCGCGACGGCCACGCCGGCGCCCGCGGTCCGCCAGCCGCAGAGCAGCCCGGTCGAGGCCATCGACCTGCTCGACTCGGCAGGCGCGCCGGTGCTCAAGCGGCTCGGCCCGGTGTTCGGCGGCCTCGCCGCGTTCACCCTGCTGTTCCTGATCGTCAAGCGGCTGCGGGGCGGGAAGAAGAGCGCCGAGAAGGACGCCTGAGTCCACTCGACGGCAGTTCGGCGCGGGCCGGTTCCCAGCTGGGGACCGGCCCGCGCCGTGCGCGCATCGGACGGGGCGGGCCGGAGGGAACGGGGAACGGGTGCGTACGGGAACGGGTAACGGACTGACCGATGTGGCCGGGCTGCGGGTCGGGCACGCGGCGCTCACCGGCCCGGGGGCGCGCAGCGGCACGACCGTGGTGCTCGCCCCGCCCGGCGGTGCGGTGGCGGGTGCGGACGTCCGCGGCGCCGCACCCGGAACCCGCGAGACCGACCTGCTGGCCCCGACCGCGACCGTCGCGCGGGTGCACGCGATCACGCTGTCGGGTGGGAGCGCGTACGGCCTCGACACCGCGTCCGGGGTGATGGCCCGGCTCGAACGCGACGGCGAGGGCTTCCCGATGCCGGGGGCGATCGTGCCGATCGTCCCGGCCGCGGTGGTGTTCGACCTGGGGCGCGGTGGTGACCCGGCCGCGCGGCCGACCGCGGCGACGGGGGCGGCCGCCTACGACGCCGCGCACGACGGTCCGGTCGAGCAGGGTTCGGTCGGCGCCGGGACGGGGGCGGTGTCCGGCGGGCTGCGCGGCGGGATCGGGACGGCGTCCGCGGTGCTCGCGTCCGGGGTGACGGTCGCCGCGCTGGTCGTCCTCAACTCGGCGGGCTCCGCCGTCGACCCGCGGACCGGCGAGATCCTGGGCGCGCGGCACGGGCTGCCGGGCGAGTTCCCCGCCACCGGTGTGTCACCCGAGCGGGTCGCCGAGCTGTACGCGCAGCACGTCACCCCGCCCGGGGCGGCGACGACGCTGGTCGTGCTCGCCACCGATGCGGCGCTGGACAAGGTGGGCTGTACCCGGCTCGCCACCATGGCGCACGACGGCCTCGCCCGCTCCATCCACCCGGTGCACACGATCCGGGACGGCGACTGCGCGTTCGGCCTGGCCACCGGCACCGCGGCGGCACCCGACGCGATCGGGACCTACGAGCTGCAGGCCGCCGCCGCCGACGTCACCGCGCGGGCGGTGGCGCACGCGCTGCTGGCCGCCGAGGCCGCACCGGACCGGCCGTCGTACACGTCGCTGATGGCCGGGTGAGCGCGCCGCACGCCCGAACTACAGTCCTCGGGGTGTCGACCATCAGCCCGGACGAGGGAGTGGCGCGCCGGCTGAAGGCGCTGGCGTGCACGGCGCCGCTGCACGATCTGGACGCCCGCAAGGGCCGCCTGGAGTGGGACGCCGCCGGTTACCAGATGGCCGAGATCGGCCTGCAGGCGATCGACCAGGTCACGCTCGCCATGGACTTCGACCACGGCGCCGACCATGCCGAGGTCGTGCGGCGGCTGCAGCCCTTCGTCGGCGCCCAGGTGCCGCACGCGCCGCGCGAGGAGCACACCCGGGTCGCGCAGTGGGTGATCGACAACCTGATCAACGTCGGCAGCATCGACCGCGGGTTCGCCGTCGAGTACGGAGCGAGCGACGCCGACGGTCGCTACGTGCGCCGCCGGTTCGACTTCAAGCTGCTGCTGGAGGTGGCCGCGCCGGACGGGACCGTGTACCTGCGTGCGTCCGACGAGGCGATCAACGTGCTGGTCGGGGCGCTGGACACCGACGTCGAGTCGGCCCAGGAGGCGGCCGAGACGAAGCTGGAGACGCTGATCGTGCGCGGTCGGCTCGGTGACGCCCGGCTCGCCGCGGAGCAGGCCCGCTACCGCACCGTGCAGTACGCCGAGTCGCTGCGCCGCAAGCTCGAGGCCACCCGTCGCGACGTCCGGTCGGTGGACTGGCTCGACGCCGTCCCGCAGCTGCTGAACGAGGCGCTGACCCACATCGAGGCCCGTTACCGCGCCGAGACGATGATCAAGGCGAACATCGCCGACGCCCGGGACGAGGCCGTCGAGCCGGGACGCCGCCGGCAGGCCGCGGAGCTCGTCGAGGTCGTCGACGACTGCATCCAGCGGCACACCCAGCTGCAGGCCCGGCTGCAGGAGGCCGGGGCCGCGTTCCGCGCCGAGCAGGACCGCCAGCAGTTCTCGGGGAAGCCCAAGCGGCCCTCCGTCGACGTCTTCGGGCAGCTGCTGCGCCCGGCGCTGGGGCTCACGGTGGGTGCGGCGCACGATCCGGTGGCCGCCTACTTCGCGGCCGGCACCGGGGTGCAGAACCCGTCGGTGCCCAGCCTGGGCGGGCTGGTGGAGACCCTGCTGACCCCGCCGGCCGACCGCGAGCCGTTCGGCACCGAGGTGCCCGAACCGGAGCTCGCCCCGCAACCGCGGGACCGCTTCGGCGTGGGCACCTGGGCGGCCACCGACGCCGTGCTCCCCGACGACCCGGACCGGCCGGTGCGGCTGTCCGAGGCGCTCGCCCGGGCCCGCGCGGCCGGGACGGACCTGCCGCAGCTGGTCGCGCTGCGCGCGGTGCACGCCGTCGGGACGGCGATCGGGACCGCCCGCACCCAGGGCGACCCGTCGGTGCTGATCGCGGTGGACGACGGCACCGTGCTGGACGACCCGGAGTACGGCGGCACCGACCTGCTGCTGGCGGTCGCGGGCGTCGAGGGGGAGCGGGCGTGAGCGATCCGGAGGCCGCCGCCCGGCTCGTCGCCTTCGGTATGCGGCCCAAGGCGCTGCCCGGCCGCGACCCCGACTACGCCGACCTGGTGCGCCGCTACCGCGAGGACGACGACTTCCGCGACACCGTGCAACGGGTCGCGTCCGGGCTCGGGCTGGTGGTGCTCGCGGTCGACTCCGCACCGGGCATCGTGCTGGCCGCCACCGAGGGCTCGATCTTCGAGATCCGGATGGACTCCTACGCCCGGCGCACCGCGCTCACGAACCGGCAGGCGGACAAGGTGCTGCACGGCATCGCGCACCTCGCCGTCGCCGCGCTGGCGTTCCCGCGCCCGGACGACCTGGGCGACGACTCCTACGTCGGACGCGTCTCGGTGGAGCTGGTGGACGGCGCGGTCCGGGAGGCGTGCCGGGTGCTGAACGAGCGTGCCACCGGCCCGGCGGACCCCGAGTCGGACGCGCCGCAGCTCGAGGAGGTCTGGCGGGTGTGGCTGCGCCGCCCGGAGGCGACCGCCACGAAGGACGGCCGGGCAGGGGAGTCCACCACCCGCGGGATCGTCGGGAAGGCGCTGCGCTTCCTCGCCGACCAGGGCTTCCTCGTGCCGGTCGGGGCCGACGGCGCCTACCGGACGACGCCGCGTTACCAGGTGCAGGTCCGTGAGCTGGCCGCGCAGCGCACGTTCGACGAGCTGCTGTCGCTGAACGTGCTCCCGGTCGCGGCGGCCGCGGGCTCGCTGGTCACCGAACCGGCCGGCGCCCCGGTGCCGGAGGGTGAGCCCGCCGAACTCGCTCATCCGGGGAGCGGTTCCGCGGAGCAGGACCCCTCGCCGGCCGAGCAGCCGGACACCGGATCGGAGGATCGCGATGTATGAGCTGACCCGCGTCCGGCTGTTCTCGGTCGGCCCCACCGCGGCCCGCTACCAGGACGTCTCGCTCGATCTGCGGGGCGTCGGCCGCCCGGTGAAGGTCGCCGTGCAGGAGGACCTGTTCGCGCCGGACCAGCTCGACCGCGGCACCCCGCGGCGGCCGTCGCCGGCCTCGGTGCTGTTCCTGGAGAACGGCGGCGGCAAGTCCGTCCTGCTCAAACTGATCTTCTCGGTGCTGCTGCCCGGGCGCCGTCAGGTCGTCGGGACCACCAGCACCACCGTGCTGGAGAACTTCGTGCTCGCCGAGGACGTCGCGCACGTCGTCTGCGAGTGGATGCACGTCGGGACGGGCGCGCTGCTGGTCACCGGCAAGGCGTCCGAGTGGCGCGGGCACGTGGCGTCGTCGGACCCGGAGAAGCTGGCCGACTCCTGGTACGCGTTCCGGCCCGTTCCCGGGTTCGGGATGGACGACCTGCCGTTCACCCACGAGCGCAGGCGGATCACCCTCTCGGCCTTCAAGGAACGGCTGCACGCCGCCCACCGCGACCACCCCGAGACCGAGCTGGTCTGGGAGACCGGGCACCGGGACTGGACGCGGCACCTCGTCGCCGTCGGCCTGGACCCGGAGCTGTTCCGCTACCAGCGGGCGATGAACGCCGGCGAGGGCGAGGCCGCCGAGGCGTTCTCCTTCGCCAGCGACGAGGCGTTCGTCGACTTCCTGCTGCGTGCCGTGCTCGACCCGACCGAGCCGCAGAACGTGGCCGAGCTCGTCGCCGGGTACGCCGACCGGCTCGCCCAGCGCGAGGAGCTGGAGTCCGAGCGCGAGTTCGTCGACGGCACGCTGTCCCGGCTGGAGCCGATGGTCGAGGCGGAGGAGGCCGCCGCGGCGGCCCGCACCGCGGAGATCACCACGGGGGACGCGCTGCGCACGACCGCGGCGGGGATCGCGGCCCGCCGGGTCGCCGAGCAGACCCGTTCCCGGACGACCGAGGGTGAGGCCGAGCAGGCCGTCGTGGCCGAGCAGGAGGCCGCCCGGACGGCGGAACGCCTGCAGGACACCGTCGGCGAGCTGCGCCGGCTGACCGCGGGCCTGGCGCTCGAGGCGGCCGAGCGGATCGCCGACACCGCCACCCGGGAGCGGGACGAGGCCGCTGCCGTCTCCACCGTCCGCGACGCCGTCGAGCCGGTGCTGGCCCACCGGGTCGCCGCCGCGGAGGCCGCCCGGCTGCGCGCCCGCGTCGACGAGGAGGAGCAGAAGGCCCGCCCGGCGTTGCAGGCCCGGCAGGACGCCGCCCGCGCGCTGTCCGCCGCGTTGCTGCGGACCGCGACCGAAGCCGACGATGCCGCTGCCGTCGCCGAGGACACCCGGTCGGGCGCCGACGACCGCGCGACCGCGGCCCGCCGGGAGCAGGTCGAGCGCACCGCGGACGCCGCCCGCGCCGAGAGCGCCGTGACCCAGGCGAAGGAGTCGCTCGCGGATCTGGACCGGCGGATCGCCGCCGCCGTCACCGCGGGTCACCTGAAGGCCGGCTCCGGCCCCGACGACGTCGAGAGCGAGGCCGTCGCCGCCGAGCAGGCCGCCACCGCGACGGCGGCTGCGCTGGCCGACGCCGACACCGCCGCCACCCGGATCCGCGACGAGCGCCGCGCCGCCGAGACGCGGCGCACCGGGGCGCAGGAAGCCGCCGCGGGTGCCCGCGCCGCCGCGGCGACCGCGGAGACCACCCGGGCCGCCGCCGAGGCCCAGAGCGAGGAGCTCGCCGGCGAGTCCCGCCCGGCCGAGCTGCTCGGGGTCGGGACGATCCGGCCGGTCGCCGATGCCGAACTGATCGTCGACACCCTCACCACCGCGATCCGCGGTGCGGAGCGGGAGCGGACCGCACTGCTCGGTGACCAGCGCCGCGACGAGCGCGCGTTGCACGCCCTCGGCGACGGCGGGCTGCTGCCCGACCCGCCGGAGATCGAGTCGGTGCTCGAGGTGCTGGAGAAGGCGGGGATCACCGCCTGGTCCGGCCGCCGCTACCTGGCGATGCTCCCGGCGGGCGACCGCGCGGGTGTCCTCGAACGGCTGCCGCACCTGGCGGGCGGGGTGCTGCTCAACGATCCCGGCGACGCACCGCACGCCCGCACCGTGCTCGACGACGCGCGGCTGCTGCCCGCCTGCCTGGTCGCCGTCGGGTCCACGGCCGCGCTGAACGCCGATGCCGGGGCCGCACCGGGGATCGAGCTCGTCGTCCCGCCGAACCCGGCGTTGCACGACGAGGAGGCCGCCGAGCAGGTTCGGGTCCGGCTGGTCGCCGAGACCGCGGACCGGTCCGCCCGGCTCGCCGCACTCGAGGCCACGCTGGACGACGACCGGCGGCTGCGGGACCGGTTCGCCGCGCTGCGCGACCGCAGGCCCACCCTCGACGAGCTGACCGCCGCCGCGGCGGACGCCGTCCGGGACCGCGACGAGGCGGTCCGCACCCACTCCGGGACCGTGGCCGAGGTGGCCGCGCTCGACGAGCGCGCGGACCGGCTCACCACCGACCGGCCGGACCTGGAACGGACCGTGGCCGACGCCCGCCGCCGCGCCGAGGCCCTGGCCGCGTTGCGCGAGGAGCTGGCCCGGCGGCCCGGCCTGGCGGAACGGGAGCGGACCGGCACCGCGGACGCCGTCCGGCTGCGGACCGAGGCCGACGCGGCCGGTACCGCCGCCGAGCAGGCCGCACGGGAGGCGGCGGCCGCCCAGCAGACCCGGGACCGGCAGACGAGCATCGCCGTCACGGTGCGCGACGAGGCCGCCGCGCTGCCGCTGGAGGAGCAGCCCGATCCGGCCGAGGCCCCGGCCCCACCGACCTCACATGTCCCGCAGGCCTCGCTCGCCGAGCTGCGCGACGCGTTCCAGCGCGCCCGCGACGCCTACGCCTCGGCCGCCGTCGACACCGACCTGCGCGGGACGCTCGAGCGCGCCGAGGCCGACGCCGCCGCGCGACGGACCGCGGTCGAGGGACTGCCCCGGTCGGTGGTGGAGGCGGCGACGGCCTTCCTGCACACCCCGGACGGTGCCGACGCCGCCAGCCGGCGGGCCGCCGCCGAGCAGGCCCGGGCCGCGTTGGCCGAGGCCGAGCAGCGCCGGGGGGACGCGGCGACCGAGCTGGCCGTGGCCCGCCGCGAGCTGGAGCGCCACCCGGGCGAGGAACGTCCGATCGACCCGTACGAGGCGCCCCGCGACGCCGAGCACGGGCGCGAGCTGGTCGCCAGGGCGTCCGCGGACCTGGACGCGGCCGGCGCGACGCTGGAGCGGGCCCGCCGGGCGCGGGAGTCCGCGGAGGAGAGTCACCGCAGGGCGGCGGAGCTCGCGCGGGGGTTCGGCCACGTCGTCGACGGGCTGGAGGAGGTCCCGGAACCGGGCGGGCTGCCGTTCTCCGGCGACGTCGACGACGCCGTCACGGCCCTCAAGCAGCAGCAGGCACGCCTGCGGGAGGCGGCTGCCGACCGGTCGCGGGCCGAGCGGAAGGTGCAGGCCGGCGTCGACGCCGTCGCCCGGTTCGCCCAGGACCCGCGGTTCGCGACGCTGACCTCGCCGGTGCACCGGCACATCGGCGGCGTCGACCGGGCCGACATGCCGGGCCTGGCCCGGGAGTGGATCGAGGCGCTCCGGCCGCGGCTGCGCTCGCTCGACGACGATCTCGGCAACATCGACCGGCACCGCTCGGGGATCGTCACCCGGCTGTCCGGGATGGTCGGCGAGGCACTGCGCACGGTGCGGCTCGCGCAGAAGCTCTCCCAGCTGCCCGAAGGCCTCGGCGACTGGTCCGGCCAGCAGTTCCTGCGGATCCGGTTCGATGAGCTCGACGACGCCGGGCTGCGGCACGAGCTGGGTGATGTCGTCGACCGCACGGCCGCCGGGATGGCGGGCGGGGCACGGTCGAAGGAGCGTCGCGACGGCATGTCGATGCTGCTGCGCGGCGTCCGGGCGGCGATGCCGAAGGGCGTCCGGGTCGAGATGCTCAAGCCCGATGCGGTCCTGCGTACCGAGCGGCTGCGGGTCTCCGCGATCAAGGACGTGTTCTCCGGCGGTCAGCAGCTGACCGCGGCGATCGTCCTGTACTGCACGATGGCGGCGTTGCGGGCGCACCAGCGCGGGCACGGCCGCCGGGCGCACGCCGGGGTGCTGTTCCTGGACAACCCGATCGGGCGCGCGTCGGCGGGGTACCTGCTGGAGCTGCAGTTCGGGGTGGCGCAGGCACTGGGGGTGCAGCTCGTCTACACCACGGGGCTGTTCGACGCCGGCGCGCTCTCCGGCTTCCCGCTGCTGATCCGGCTGCGCAACGACGCCGACCTGCGGGCCGGGCGCAAGTACCTGTCCGTCGACGACCGGGTGACGCGGTCGGTGCCCGATCGCGACGAGGGCGGCGGGCGGATCAGCGCGGCCCGGGTCTACCGGCGCCCGGACCCCGTGAACGCCGCGCCGGAGGCTGCCGTCGGGCCATCGGGTGACGCGGCCGTCTCGCCCGGCTCGGCCGGCTGGCCCGGCGCGCACGAGCCCGGCGTCGAGGATGCGGCGGACATTCCGGCGCGGGCCGTGGGTTCCTCGGACATGGCGGACCCGCAGCGGACCGCCTCGGGCGGCGGGGCGTGACCGTGCCCGGCGCCCGCGACCTCGTGGTGTGTCTGCGCGCGACCGGCCGGACCCGGATCGACCGGGCCGGGCTGTGGCGCGCGTTCACCGAGGCCGTGCCGTCGTCGCACGGTTCGGTCGACGCCCGCCGGATGCTCGCGGACGCGATCACCGAGCTGGCCGCGGCCGGGGAGCTGGTCCCCTCGCGGGCGACCGACGACGGGCTCCCGCCGCTGCCCCGGTCGGTCAAGCTGACCCGATCCGCGACCACCCCGGCCGAGGCACGGCCGGTCGAGCCCTGGCATCCGGAGCTGCGCGCCGCGGACGGCCTGCGCACCCCGTCGGAGGCCGTGCGGCAGGTCAACCGCTGGCTGTTCGCCGGCGGGACGCGCGCCGAGGTCGTGCCGCTGCGGGAGCGGGCACTGGAGATCACCGGTGACGAGAAGGCGTTCGACGCCGGCCTGCCCGTCCCGCTGACCGCGCAGATCCTGCGCGCGGAGCGGGTGACGCTGCCGCTGCACCGCCTGCCGGTCGGCGACGGCCCGGTGCTGCTGGTGGTGGAGAACGCCGACACCGTCCACTCACTGGCCCGCGCCCTGCGCGCCGAACCCGGCCCGGTCGGCGCGGTGGCCTGGGGCGCGGGCAACGCGTTCGTATCCTCCGTGCTGTCCCTGGTGGCGGAACCGCCCACGGCGATCCGCTACTTCGGCGACCTCGACGCCGCGGGCCTGCGGATCCCCGCCCGGGCCTCGGCGCTGGCCGTGTCGGAGGGCCTGCCGCCGGTCCGCCCGGCCACCGGGCTCTACCGGGCGTTGCTGGAGCACGGCCGCCCCGCACCCGCTGCGGGTGTCGACCACTCCGATGTGGACTGGCTGGAGCCGGGCCTGCGTGGCCCGGTCCGCGATCTGTTCGCCGCCGGGCACCGGCTCGCCCAGGAGGCCGTCGGGCGACGGGTGCTCGCCGCGGCCCGGGACTGGCGCGCCGGCCTCGAGCCCGCCTGACAGTGAGGATGATGTAGGTGAGCCCCGCAGCGGTCGGTCTGACCCACCGCCTGACTGACTCCTGGTCCTCAACCGGATCTGTCGGCCGGTCCGCTGCGGGGCTCGCTTGCACTCACCAGACGGCGGTTGTGACCTCATAGGAGCCTGTGCCAGCAGGCACCCATCACTGTCTTGTCCGCTCGCCCCGGCTGGTGCGTGCCGCCCTGCCCGGTCGAACGAGTACAGGACGGTCATGCCCACGATGACACACCCCCACCCCGCTGACACCGCCGTCCCCGGCGAGCCCCGCCAGGTCACCGGCGGGGTCGACACCCACAAAGACACCCACACCGCCGCCGCCCTCGACCAGGCCACCGGCCAGCTACTGGGACACGCCCAGTTCCCGGCCACCGCAGCCGGCTACGCCGCGCTGGTGTCCTGGCTGCAGACCTTCGGGCTGCTGGTCCGGGTCGGGGTCGAGGGCACCGGCGTCTACGGCGCCGGCCTGGCCCGCCACCTACACACCGCCGCGATCACCGTGGTCGAGGTCGACCGCCCGGACCGCAAGACCCGCCGCTGGCAAGGCAAGTCCGACCCGGTCGACGCCGAGGCCGCCGCCCGCGCCGCCCTGGCCGGACGCGCCACCGGTGTCCCCAAGCAGCGCGACGGACGAGTCGAAGCCCTGCGGGCGCTGCGCGTGGCTCGCCGCTCCGCGGTCGCCGCCCGCGCCGAGGCCCAGACCCAGATCCGATCACTGCTGATCACTGCCCCCGACGAGCTGCGCACCCATCTCGCGCCCATGAGGCTGCGGGAGCTGCTGACCCACTGCGCCACCCGACGCCCCGACCCCGCCCACGCCGACCAGCCCGAGACCGCGACTCTGATCGCGCTGCGCAGCCTGGCCCGCCGCCACCGCGAGCTGACCACCGAGATCGACGACATCGAGTCGTTGATCGCGCCGCTGGTGACCGCGATCAACCCGAGCCTGGCTGCGATGCACGGGGTTGGTCCCGACGTCGCCGGACAGCTCCTGGTCACCGCGGGCGAGAACCCGCACCGACTGCGGTCCGAGGCCGCGTTCGCGATGCTCTGCGGGGCCGCACCACTGCCCGCGTCGTCCGGGCGCACCCACCGCCACCGACTCAACCGCGGCGGGGACCGACAAGCCAACGCCGCGCTCTACCGGATCGTGCTCTGCCGACTGCGCTGGGACCCACGCACCCGCGACTACGCCGACCGCCGCACCGCCGAAGGCATGAGCAAGAAAGAGATCATCCGCTGCCTCAAGCGCTACATCGCCCGAGACATCTACCGCGCCCTACTCACCACCCACGACCTCGAACCCGCCGCTTGACATCCATAGGAGCATCCGCGCCATGATCCCCGTCTGGGGAGTCCTGGTGCGGGCAGACGCACGCCGCACTCCCCGGACGCGGATCTTCGGGGCGGGATCAGTCGTCGTCGCGGTCGTCCTGGTCGTCGTTGTCGTCGCGGTCGTCGTTGTCGATCTCGTAGTCGAGGATCTCGCCGGTGGCGGCGTCGACGTCCACGTCGTGGTCGGCGGCACCGTTGCGGACCTCGACCTCCCAGTGGTCGCGGTCGTCCCGGTCGTCGAGCTCGGCGGCGTCGTCGCGGTCGTCGTCGGCCCGGTCGAACTCGACCTCGGTCACCCGGCCGCCACCGGCGCGCTCCAGGGCGATCCGTTCGGCGGCGGCGCGGTCGACGGCCGGCTGCGGCGCGTTCCCGGGCTGGGCCTCGGCCGTCGCCGACGTCGGGGCGACGGCGACCGTGGGCTCGTCGGCCCCGAGGGCGAGTGCGGTGCCTCCGCCGACGAGCAGCAGGCCGGTGGCGGCGAGGGCGGCGACGGTGATCGAGCTACGCATCGTGGATCTTCCTCCGTGTCGTTCTGCGTTTCCGGGGTGGCCCGGTGACAAGGAGAACGATGCCGCCGCGCGCACCAAGGCCGCGCTGCGTGACCCCTAACGCGACGTTAGGACCTGCGGAAACGATGTGATCGTGGTCGCATCGCCACGATCACTCGGGTGCGCCGGCCGGCCGGTTCGCGGCGTCGAGAAGCTGCTGGGTGCTCGCTTCGGCCGACCGGATGAAGGTCAGCATCGCCTGGAGGGTGGCGGGGTCCGTCGATCCGAGGTGCTCGCGCAGTCGCTGGTTGAGTGGCTCGTAGTGCCGCGCGGCCTCCTCGAGCGCCTCGGCCCGGGGCGTGACGACGACGCGTCGACGGTCTCGGGGGTCCGCGTCGCGGGTGGCGATGCCGGCGTTGACGAGGCGCTCGACCAGGCGTGAGGCCGCCCCGGTCGTCAGGCCGACGTGGCGACCCAGCACGCCGGGAGAGCACGGACCGTGGACGCTCAGCACGAACAGCGCCCGGAGATCCGATGGCGTCACGCCCAGCCGGGCGGCGATGACCTCGTTGTACTGGACCAGCAGGACCTGCCAGCCGGGAATGGCCGCCACCACGGCGTCGAGCAGGTCCCCGCGCTGTTCAGCCGTCACCGATCCATCTTGAGCCACGGCTCCGGCTTGCCGATCACCACCCACAACCCTTACTGTCGCAGTTACTGCGCCACACAGCAACTGTGTAGAGCATAGGAGTTGAATGAGCGTCGACGACGATCGGAAGAGTCCTGCCGCCCCGGCCGTGACCGGGACGACGTGGGTCGGTCTGATGACGGTTCTCGTGGCGGAGTTCATGGACCTCGTGGACGCGACGACGGTGACGGTCGCGTTGCCCTCGATCGCGGCGGACCTGGGACTGTCTCCGGCACAGGTGCAGTGGATGCTGGCCGGATACACCCTCGCGATGGGCGCGGGCCTGATCACCGGCGGCCGGCTCGGGGACATGCTCGGCCGGCGGCGGGTGTTCCTGGCCGGCCTGGCCGCAGGCACCTTCTTCGCCATCACGGCCGCCGTCGCGCCCACCGCCGGTTGGCTGCTGGCGAGCAGGCTGCTCAGCGGTGTGAGCGCCGCGTTCACCGTGCCCCTGGTCCTGGGCCTGGTCCGGGCGTCGTTCACGGCCGAGCAACGGCCCAAGGCGCTCGGGCTCTACGGCGCGACACTCGGGCTGGCCTCCGTCGTCGGGCCGGTGCTGGGGGGCGCGCTCGTCAGCGGTGACCTGTGGGGCCTGGGCTGGCGAGCGGTGTTCTGGATCAACGTGCCCATCGGGATCGTCGCGCTCGTCATCGGATGGTGGGTGCTGCCCGAATCCCGCGACCCCCGACCGGCCCGGCTCGATCTCGTCGGGGCGCTGCTCGTCGCGGTGGTCGCGACGCTCGTCCTGCTCCCGCTGGCACAAGGCGCCCAGCTCGGCGGGCCGGGATGGACGATCATCGGCCTGGTCGCGGCCACGGCCGTGGCGTTCGGTCTCGTGACGCACCTGCGCCGCCGGATCGCACGAGGTGCGGACCCGTTGTTCCCCCCGGCGTTGTTCGCGCGTCGCGGGTTCAGCGCGGGTGTCGGGGTGGCGCTCGTCTTCTTCGGTGCGATCGGGTCGTTCTTCCTGGTGCTGGTGCTCTACCTCCAGGACGGCACCGGGCGTTCGGCCTGGGCGACCGGGCTGGTGCTGCTGCCGTACGCGGTCGGATCGGTCATCACCTCGGGGCTGTCGGTCACGCTGGCCGCGCGGATGGGCCGCACCCTGCTCATCGTCGGCGCGCTGGTTCTGGCGCTCGGCCAGGCACTGTTGCTGCTGTTCCTCGCCGGCCCCGGCGAGCCCGGGTACCCGCCGTTGGCGGCAGCGCTGTTCGTGGCGGGCCTCGGGCTCGGCCTGGCGGCTCCACCCCTGATCGACGTCGTCCTGTCCGCGGTCGACGACCGGCACGCCGGCACCGCCGCCGGGGTGCTGACCACCGCCACCCAGATCGGCGGTGCGCTCGGCGTCGCGGTCCTCGGATCGATCTACTTCGCCTCGCTCCGCGATGCCGGCCCCGCCGCAGGCGTCGCCGGTGCCCACAGCGCTGCCCTGTCCACGGCGCTGCCCTGGCAGATCGGCGCCTATCTGCTGGCCGCCGGTCTCATGACCCGGCTTCCGGCCCGTGCCACGACCGACCCTGTCTGACGCCCGCACCACACCGTCTCGATCCCCGGGGAGAACCTCATGAGCGAGCTCGAAGGCTCGATGATCGACCACCTCAACCTGCCCGTCGGCGACCTCGCGCGCGCGGTGGCCTTCTACACCGAGGCGCTCGCCCCGCTCGGCATCCACACGGTCATGGAGGTCCCCGCCGACCCCGGCTCCGGGCAGAAGGCGATGCACGCCTTCGGTGCCGGACCGAAACCGTTCTTCTGGGTCATCGAGGCCGGTCACGACGTCCGGCACGACACCGACACCCACCTCGCCTTCACCGCCCCGGACCGCGAGACCGTCGACGCGTTCTGGGCCGCGGCCCTCGCCGCCGGAGCGACCCCGCTCCGTCCGCCCGGCCTCTGCCCCGAGTACCACTCCGACTACTACGGCGCCTTCGCCGGCGACCCCGACGGCATCAACGTCGAGGCCGTGTGCCACCGGGCACCGCACCCACCCCGCTGATCGACGGTTGTGGAGTGGGGCGCACGGCACACGTACGCCCCACTCCTCAACGGGTGATCACGCGGGGGCGGCGAGCTCCAGCTCCACCTGCAGGCCCCCGGCGGGCGGGCTGTGCAGGGCCAACCGGCCGCCGCCCTGGTCGGCCGTGCGGCGCGCGATGTCCAGGCCGAGCCCGGTCGAGCCGCCGCCGCTCACCCCGCGCGAGACCGGGTCGGCGCCCGGGGGCAGGCCGGGGCCGTGGTCGGACACGACGAGCCGGGCGCCGCCGCGGGACCGGCCGGTCAGTTCGATCCCGAACGCGGTGCCGTCCGGGGTGTGCGCGAAGACGTTGCCCAGCAACGCGTCCACGCAGGCCTCCAGGTCGCCGCGGGCGCAGCCGACCGGCAACGGCCCCTCGGCGAGGTCCAGGGTCACGGCCCGGTCGGTGTCCTCGGCGAGCACCTGCCAGAACTCGACCCGCTCCCGGACGACGGCCGCGGCGTCCGCCGACCGGCCCTCGCCACCGCGCCGGCGGGCCTGCTCGATCGCGCCGGTGACGGCCCGCTGCACACCGTCCACACCGGAGGAGATGCGGGCCGACTCGTCGGGGTCGCGCAGTGCCTCGGCGTCCAGGCGCAGCGCGGTCATCGGAGTGCGCACCCGGTGCGCGAGATCGGCGACGTTCTCCCGCTCCTCGCGCAGCAGCTCCGAGATCCGCCCGGCGAGCCCGTTCAACGCCCCCGCGACGACGCCGAGCTCGGCAGGCGCCGCCGGGTCGGCGCGGGCGGCGAGGTCGCCACCGGCCAGCCGCTCGGAGACCTCGGACAGGTCGGTGCTGGCGTCGACCAGGGAGCGGGCCAGCCGATCGGCCAGCAGCAGCGCACCCGCCATCAGCACGACGGACAGCCCCGCCAGCAGCAGCCAGGACCGGGTGACACCCCGGGTCAGCTCGGCGTCCGGGACGAACGCCCGGATGACGCTGTCGCCGGCCGCGCCCTGGACGGAGAACACCATCTCCCGCCCACCCGGGGCCTCGGTGGAGGCGCTCACCCCGCGCAGACCCAGCTCCACCAGGGGGCTGCGCGGTGCGGGCGCGCCGAGCACCGTGCCGTCGGAGAGGATCACCGAGACGTCACCGGGATCGCGCTCGTCGGCCAGCTCGACGGTCGGCGCCATGGTGTTCCGGTCGGCCGTGGCGACGACCGGGGTGAGGCTCTGGGCCTGCGCGGTGGCGGTGGACAGGGCGGTGTCCTCGGCGACCGTCCTGATCAGCACGGCCAGCGGCACGGCGAACGCGACCAGCACCAGCAGCACCGTGGCCGCGACGAGCGCGAGGATCCGGCGGCGCATCAGGCCTCGTCCGGACCGGCCGGCGCCGCAGGCGTGCTCGGCGCGGAGAGCCGGACCCCGACACCGCGCACCGAGTGCAGGTAGCGGGGCTGCTGCGCGGTCTCACCGAGCTTGCGGCGCAACCACGACAGGTGCACGTCGACGGTCTTGTCCGCACCGCCGTAGGGCTGCTGCCAGACCTCGGTGACCAGCTCCCGCTTGCTGACGACCTGGTCCGCCCGCGCGGCGAGGTGGTGCAGCAGGTCGAACTCGCGCGGGGTCAGCTCCAGCTCGGTCCCGTCGAGCTGCGCGCGCCGCGACCGCGGGTCCACCGACAGCCCGCCGACCACGACGGTCGGGTCCGGCGTGCCGTCACCGAGCCGGCGCAGGACGGCCCGGATCCGGGCGTCGAGCTGGGCGGCGGCGAACGGCTTCACCAGGTAGTCGTCGGCGCCGGCGTCGAGCACCGCGACGATCTCGGACTCGTCGTCGCGGGCGGTCGCGACGATCACCGGCACGGTGCTGGCACCGCGCAGCATCCGCAGCATGGTGGTGCCGTCCATGTCCGGCAGGCCGAGGTCGAGCACGACCAGGTCCGGGCGCTTCCCGACGGCCGCCTCGAGGCCGGTCATCGCGGTCGGGGCGGAGTCGACGGCGTGCCCCCGCTCACCGAGGCCGCGGATCAGCGCGCCGCGGATGGCGGGGTCGTCCTCGACGATCAGGATCTGGGCCACGTCATGTCGCCTCTCCGCCGATTCCACCGACCGGCTCACACCAGACATAGGAGCGTCGTGGGCTGGTGGGGGTGCCTTCGGCCCGCACCCGGCCCTCGTCGACGAGTTTGCGGACCGCGGCGAGTACCGCCGGTCGGGAGCGATCGACCTGCGCGGCGAGCTCGGCGGCGGTCGACCTGCCCTGGCGCTGCAACAGGGTCGTCACGGCGTCGTAGGTGCTGCCGTGCACCTCGGCCGGCCGTCCCCGGGGCACGGAGTCGAACAGCTCGGAGCGGGCGAACCGCACCTCGAACCGACCCGGGTGATTGCGGAACGTGGGTTGCGGCAGCCCGGACCGGAGCAGGTCGCGGATCATGGCGGGAATCCCCGACGCGCGGTTCTCCGCCACCACACGGTCGCTGCGTGGCAGATAGGTGTCCGACAGCAGTTGGGCGAGGTAGCCGTTGCGGGACGAGGACACTCTCTCCTCGCCCAGGTCGGCCACGGTCACCGGGCCGAAGATTCCTCCGGGACTGGTCACTCCCAGATGATCGGGATGGAGTTCGACGGTGATCTGGGTGCCCCGGCTGACCGGGCTGTAGTCGCGGTGCAGCACGGCGTTGACGACGGCCTCCCGCACCGCCTCGAGCGGATAGTCCGGGGCGTCCAACCGTCCGGACTCTCCGACGAAGCCTCGTGCCGCGATGTTCCGGCGGACCGCCGCGACGCATTCGGCGACCTGTTCGGGGATCGGACCCCGGAACTGCTGGTTGTCGAGGAAGCGCGGTTGCTCCCTCGTCCCGGGGCCGGCCTCATGGACGATGAGAGTGATCATCAACTGCGGGTACCACTCCTGTGGGAACGGCCCGAGCGCAAGCATGCCGCCGAGGGACGGGACCGGGCGGCCGTCGTCGTCGGGTACGAGAACGCGCAGCCGCCGCAGGGCGGACTCGTCGTCGACGTCACGTAGCGATCGGCTCGTGCCGCGTGCCCGTTCGAGCATCCGGCGGGTGGCGTGGGTGTCCAGATCGTCGATCCCGGCGCCGGCCACCGGTTCGGCATCGTAGGTGGGCTGGCCGCGGTTGGCGATCGTCAATCCGATCTCGGCCTGCGTCATCCGCCGGTCACCGTCCCCCGCTCGGACGTACGAGCCGTTCGCGATCCCGCGGGAGCGGACATAGCAGGGCTTCTGGTCCGAGGGGAGCGGCGAGATCTCGGCCGAGACGACGACCCGGCCGTCGATCTCGATGAGATCGGTCGTCGGGCGAACCGGCGGCTCGAGCTGGTCGCTCAGTGCGGACACCAGATCGTCGCGCAGCTTGACGGGGTTGGCCATCGCGACGGCCTGGAAGTCGTCGTTCTCGTCGACGCCCAGCAGGACGACACCGCCGTTGGTGTTGGCGAACGCCGACGCGGTCTCGACGGTCGTGCGCGGCAGGCCACCGCGGGAGGCCTTCGCCTCGACACCGCTGGGCTCGCCGCCGAGCCGACGGAGATCGGCGAGCAACTGGCGTAGGTCGTCCGGTTCCACCAAGCACCTTTCAGGTTTCAGGTCTTCTTTCAAGTTACCTGAAAGGCTTTCAGGTCCGCTCAGTACCCACGTTATGCGGGCAGCCGCTGCGGGTGACAGCGATCTCGGACTCTCTTCGGTGTCCTTTAGGAATGCGTTAACCGAGCCCCGGGGCATCCTGGGGGCGTGAACGGACCGAGCAGGCGCACCACCCGCACCGGGCTCCTCGCCGGCCTCTGGATCGCCGCCGCGGCGGGTGCCCTGCTGCTGGGGCTGACCGCGGTCGGCCAGATCGGCAGCGGGCTGGCCGGCGGTGACCCCGTGCCGCCGCTGGCGGCCGAGGAGGTCGAGGCATCGCTCGCCCGGCACGCCGCGTCGGCGCCCGCCCAGCCCACGACACCGCAGCCCCCGGCACCGCAGCCGGCGCCCCCCGCGTCACCGGCGCCGCAGGAGACGCCGCCCGGTGTCGTGCCGGCCGGGACGGCCGGGACGATCCTCGCCCGCTGCGAGGGCGACACACCGCGGGTGGTGTCGGTGAACCCGGCGCAGGGCTTCGAGCGTGAGGACGGCGACGACCTCGCCCCGGGCCAGGTGGAGCTCGACGGCGACGACCTCGACGTCCGCGTCACGCTGAGCTGCGCGAACGGGGTGCCGTCCGGTCAGGTCGCGAACGTGGGCGGCGACGACGACTGAACCGGCTACCCGTGCCGGCTGCGTTCGTGGAAGAAGTCCTCGACCACCGCGAGCTCGCCCGCGCGGGTGATCTCGTCGTAGACGTACCGGCCGACGGCGAGGTCGAGCACCCCCAGCCCGAACGGCGAGAACACCACGGTCCGGTCGGCAGGCACGGTGATCCGCCCGGCCATGACGTCGTCCAGCGTGCCGTCCAGGAAGTCCCGGTTGCCGGTCAGCTGCTCGACCAGGTGCGGTGACGTGTCGGCCTTGAGACAGTGCTCGACGTCGTCGACGACGTTCGCGGCGGACAGCAGGATCTCCGGCGCGAGGTCGCGCAGCGACACGTTGAGCACCAGCGGGGCGTGGGAGAACCAGCCGGGATCGTGCAGGTACGGCCGCGCCGCGACGGTGGCGAGGACGATCAGGTCGCTCGCGCGGACCAGCGACTCGGCATCCTCGTGCACGGTGACCCGCCCGCTCGCCCCCGACCGTTCCAGGTAGTCACGGAAGCCGTGCGCGCTGCCCGCGGCCAGGTCGTGCACCCCGACCTCGTCGAACGTCCAGCCGGTCCCGGCCAGGAACGTGTGGATGTAGCGGGCGATCAGCCCGGTGCCGACGAACCCGACGCGGGCCGGCCGCGCCCGGTTGCGGGAGAGCCGGTCCGCGGCCAGCGCCGCCGACGCCGCGGTCCGCGAGGCGCTGATGATCGAGCTCTCCAGCACCGCGAACGGATAGCCGGTCACGGGGTCGTTGAGGATCAGCACGGCCGACGCCCTCGGCAGCCCGGACGCGACGTTGTCCGGGAAGCTGGAGATCCACTTCAGCCCGTCGGTCCGGGCCGGGCCGCCGATCGAGGCGGGCAGCGCGATGATCCGCGAGCGGGGCCGGTCCGGGAACCGCAGGAAGTACGACGGCGGGTTCACCGAGTCCCCGGCCCCGTGCAGCCGGTAGGTGGCCGCCACCAGGTCGACGATCTCGGACTCCCGCCCCTGCAGCACCCGTCGCACCTGCCCACCGGGGACGACCGCGAACGGCGGCGGGGCGAGCGCGCCGGCCGGCCCGGACGTGACGGACTCCTGCACCCCGGTCATCGCAGGTCACCGGCCCGCATCGGGTCGCCCAGCCCGACCAGGACCTCGCGCGGCCCGTCGTAGGGGTCGCGGCCGTGCGCGGTGCGGATGTTGTCGACGAGCAGCAGGTCACCGGCCTGCCAGGGCTCGCGCATCGTGTACCGCTCGTAGGTCGTGGTGAGCAGGTCGACGACCTCGCGGTCGATCGGGTCGCCGTTGCCGAACCGGGTGGTGAACGGCAGCCCGTCCGGGCCGTAGACGTCGAGCAGGTACTCCCGGACCTCGGGTTCCATGGTCCACTCGTTCAGGAAGGCGATCTGGTTGAACCAGCAGCGCCGGCCGGTGACCGGGTGCGTCACCACGGCGCGGCGGTGCTGCCGGGTCCACAGGCCGCCGCCGGGCTGCCACGCGAACTCGATCGCATTCGCCCGGCAGTAAGCCTCGACGGCGGCCGGGTCGTCCGTACCGAACGAGTCGGCGACCGACGCCCCGATCTCGGCGTTGTAGCTGCGGACCAGCTGCCAGCCCTCCCGCTCGAACCGGTCCACCAGCCCGGGCGGCAGCGCCTCCAGCACGCCCGACGAGTCGGCGATCCCGGTCGTCCCGCCAGTGGCCGGGGCGACGAGGCAGGCGAAGAGCATCAGGCCGGGGAACTCGCTCGCGTAGCTCAGTTCGTGGTGCATGCACATCTGCTGGGCCGCAGGCCAGGCCGAGGCCGAGTAGACGCCGTCGGCGTAGACCGAGCGGGCGGCGAAGGCCTCGCGCTCGGTCATCAGGCCGTGGGCCAGGCCGCGGAAGACACCCTCGACGTCGGCCGGGGCGCCGAGCCCGAAGCCGCGGACCAGCACAGCGCCGTGCTCGGTGACCAGGCCGCGCAGGGCCGCGCGGAACTCGTCCCAGGCCATCCCGCGCACGGCGTCGGCCGGGAGCAGGGGCGGGCGGCCCGGGTGGAACTCGAGCTCGAGCCGAGCGGAGGGAACGGAGGGCGTGGACATCGGATTCTCCTTCTGGAGTGACTGCGCGGGCACGCGGGCTCAGTGCGGTGAGGTGTGGCCGGTGGCGAGCCCGGGCGCCTCCACCCGGCCGTCGACGACGGCGGCGAGATCGGCCAGGACGGGGTGGCGGGTGACGTCGGCGAGCGACACCACGCGGTCCAGCCCGACCACCACCTTGACCGCGGACAGCGACGTGCCGCCCAGGTCGAAGAAGTGGTCCCGGCGGTCGATCCGGTCGGCAGGCAGGTCGAGCACCCGGGCGACGACGCCGGCGATCCGTTGCTCGGTCGGGCCGGCGGGCGGTTCGTGCCCGTCGCCGGGGGCGGCGGACGGCTCGGCACCGAGCTCGGCGGCGAGCACGGTCAGCGCCTTCGTGTCGATCTTGCTGTTCGCGGTGAGCGGCAGCGCGGCGCGGTGGTGGAACTCCGAGGGCACCATGTAGCCGGGCAGCGACGCAGCCAGCCGCTCGCGCAGCAGGGTGTCCTCGATCGGCTGTGGCGCGGCGTAGAACGCCACCAGGTGCTTGGCCCCGCCGGCCCGTTCGGTGACGACGACGGCGCCGTCGCGCACGCCGGGCACCCGGGCGAGAGTGTTCTCGATCTCGCCGATCTCGATCCGGAAGCCGCGGATCTTGACCTGGGTGTCGCGGCGGCCGAGGAACTCCAGGGTGCCGTCGGGCAGCCAGCGGCCGTGGTCGCCGCTGCGGTAGAGACGCCGGTCCGGCCGGTACGGGTCGGTGGTGAACGCCTGCCGGGTGCGTTCCGGGTCGCCGATGTAGCCGCGCCCCACACAGACCCCGGAGCAGACGATCTCGCCCGGGGCGCCGAGCGGGACCGGCACCAGGTCGCCGTCGACGACGCGCACGGCGGTGTTGCGGACCGGCCGCCCGAGCGGGACCCGGCCGTGATCGGGCATCCGGTCGAGCACGGCGTGGGTGAAGTCGTCCGAGGTCTCGGTCAGGCCGTAGGCGTTGGCCAGCCGCACGCCCGGCCGGGCGGCGAAGAAGCGCGCCGCGAGGTCGGCCTTGAGCGCCTCGCCGGTCGTCGACACGGTGTGCAGGTCCGGCAGGTCGCGTGGGTGCGTGTCCAGGTAGGACAGCACGACCTCCAGGTAGGACGGCACCACCTGGACCACGTTCACCCGGGCCCCGGCGAGCCGGTCGACGTAGCGGGCGACGTCGAGGATCAGGTCCTGCTCGACCAGTACCGTCCGCCCGCCGACCAGCAGCGGCGCCACCAGCTGCCACAGCGAGATGTCGAAGCACTGCGGCGCGGTCTGGGCGACCGCCTGCCCCTCGGCGATCCCGAAGTCCTCGATCTTGGCGAGCAGGTGGTTGAGCATCCCGGCGTGCTCGCACATCGCCCCCTTGGGCACGCCGGTCGAACCGGAGGTGAAGTAGAGATAGGCGAGCCGGTCCGGCCCGATCTCGAGGCCGAGGTCGTCGCCGGGCAGCGCCTCGAGAGCGGGGTCGTCGACGCGCACGGTGCCGACCCCGGGCAGCGACGCCAGCGCCCGGTCCAGGTTCGGAGTGCTCGCCGGCTCGGTCAGCGCCAGCCGGCACCCGGCGCGCGACAGCGTGGTGGCGATCCGCTCGGCCGGGAAGTGCGGCTCGATCGGCAGGTAGGCGCCGCCCGCCTTGAACACCGCGAGCACCGAGGCCATCCAGTCCAGGTTCCGCTCGGTCACCACGGCGACCGGGCCCTCCGGCGTCAGCCCGCGGGCCAGCAGGGCCCGGCCCAGCCGGTTGGCACGGGCGTTGAGCTCGCGGTAGGTCCACCGCCGGTCGCCGAGCTCGGCCGCGACCGCGTCCGGGTGGGCGGTCACCCGGCGCTCGAACAGCTCGTGGAAGCGGACGTCGGGCAGCTCCCGGTCCGGGCCGTCGCGCTCGGTCAGCTGGTGGTGCAGCTCGTCGTCGGACAGCAGGTGCCGGTCTGCGGGCCCGGCCTGCGGAGCGGCGACCAGCGCGTCGAGCGCGGCGACGTGGTAGCCGCCGATCCGGGCGGCACAGGCCTGATCGATCACGTCCGTGCGGTAGCGCAGCCGCAGCACCGGGCCGCCGGGACCACGGACGGTCCCCACGGTCAGCACGAGCTCTCCGGTGAGGTCGGCGGCATCGCCGTGCGGGTCGAGCAGGGTCTCGAACGGCACGTCGGGCGGTTCCTCCGACGGCCGCCCGGTCGCGTCCAGCAGGACCTGCCAGGACCCGACGGCGGTGTCGATCCGCCGGGGCACCGGGAGCGCGCCGGGTGCCGGGCGGTATCCGGTGACGACCTCCGGTTCGCCGGACAGCACGGCGAGCACCCGGGCGTGCGCGGCCAGCAGCGCTGTTTCCGGGCGCACCCCACCCGGCAGTTCCGCCGGGAACCAGGACGGCAGCGGCACCTCGTGCACGGCGTTCCCGGGCACCGGATCGGTGCTCCAGCGGGGGATCCGGGTCGCGGCCCCGGGCAAGGTGCTCATCGGGTCGTCCTCTCCGCGCAGGTGCGGGTGGATGGGTGGGATGGTGGGCATCAGGCGGCCCGCCCGATCGGCACGGCGGGCGGCGGGGCCGCGACGGCGGCGGGCGCGTACCGGTCGGAGCGGAGCTCACCGGCCGGGTTGCCGCCCCAGTGCGCCCATGCGGGCACCTCCTCGCCCTTCATGAGGAACGAGTCGGCGGCGAGCACGGCGCCGTCGCCGACGTGCACGCCGTAGTGGACGAACGCGCCGACCCCGAGCGTGACGCCCGCCCCGAGCACGGTCCGGTCGGACTTGAACGCGCCGTCCTCCTGTGAGTGGCACTGGACGATGCTGCCGGCGTTGAGCGTGGCGCCGTCGCCGATGGCGGCGAACGAGCGCTCGGTGAGCATGCAGCCGTCGTCGAACACCCGGCGGCCGATCCGGACTCCGAGGCACCGCCACAGCACGCACTTGAACGGGGTGCCGTCGAAGAACGCGAAGTACGTCTCGGAGGGGACCTTCCAGGCCCGCTCGTGCCGCCAGAACGTCTCGTCGTAGATCGAGCACCCGTCCGGCGCGAGGGCGTGCAGGTGCTCGGTGGCCCGCTCGATCAGCACGTAGAAGGCCACCGTGAACAGCAGCATCGCGGCCGGGACCGGCAGGAACGCGACCACGCCGTAGGTGCGGGAGAGGTCCCACGCCGCGGACATCAGCAGCAACGATCCGGTCAGGTGCAGCCAGCGGGTCAGCAGCCGGATCGCGATGCTGACGGCGTTGTGCCGGTCCTTCGCGGTCAGCCTGCGGCGCAGCTCGTCCGGCGGGAGCTCCAGGCCGGTGTCGCGCTCCACCGAGCGGGGGATCTCGAAGCTGGGCGAGCCCAGCAGACCGACACCCTCGCGGACCGGCCCGTCGACCGGGATCATCACCTTCGTCGCCAGCAGGCAGTTGTCGCCGGTCCGCCCCCCGGCCGGATACGCGATGTTGTTGCCGAGGAAGTTCTCGGCACCGATCGACACCGGCGACACCCGGAACGACGAGGCGGAGTAGTCGGCGTTGAGCATCGACAGCCCGTCCGCGACGACCGTGCCGCGGCCGACCGAGCACAGGTACGGCGTCTCGTGCCGGACGGCCATCCCGAAGTTCGAACCGGTCTGGACGACCGGGGTGAGGCGGTACCCGACCCAGCGCAGGTAGCCGACGACGAACGAGGAGTCCCCGAACAGCTCGGTGTAGTTCTTCCGGTTCGTGGTGCGGCCGATCACCCGGTGCGCCCAGTACTGCAGCCCGTAGAGCCGGTACACCCGCTCCGGCCGCACCAGGTACCGGAGCACCCGCGGCACGGTGCCGGTCACCAGCAGCCCGGTCAGCGTCCCGATGGCGAACAGCACCGCCGAGGCCAGCAGCACCTCGCCGTAGAACGCGATGCTGGTGAACACCGGCGCACCGGTGTCGAGCAGCGCACCGAGCTGCGGGACGGCGGTGAGCAGCAGACCGGCCGCACCGAGGAACAGCGGGGTGGACACCGCCACCAGGTTCAGCAGCTGGACCGCGGCGAACGCGGCCCGCCGCACTCCGGAACAGTCCGCCGCCGCGACGGCGCGGTAGCCGGTCTCGGTGGCCTGGGCGGGCGATCCGTGCCAGGACGCTCCCGCGGGTACCGCCTGCCCGGCGTGCAACGACGACGTGTGACCGAGCTGGGCACCGTCGCCGATCGAGGTGCCGATGTCCAGCACGGTCTTCTCGCCGACGAACACGTCCCGGCCGAGGGTGACCGGCCCGATCTGGATGATGCCGTCGTGCGCCCGGTAGCCGGACAGGAACGAGTCCTTCCGGACGATCGTGCCGTCGCCGATCGAGATCAGGTCGGTGCACACCGGCACGTGCTTGGACAGCACGGTGACGCCGCGGCCCACCTTCGCGCCCATCGCACGCAGGTAGAGCACGTAGAGCGGGGACCCGGCGAACAACGCCAGCGGGTTGGCCCGGGTCAGCGCCCGGACGATCCAGAACCGCAGGTAGGCCATGCTCCAGACCTGGATCTGCTGCGGCCGCCACCGGCCGACGAGCACCCACTTGAGAACGATCGGCAGCGTGCACAGGGCCACGAAGCCGGCCGCGGTGAAGGCCACGGCCCGCAGGTAGAGCTCGAGCAGCCCGGATCCGGCCAGCACCCACTCGAGGCCCGGGTAGAGGATCAGCATCGGGACCGCGGAGTACAGCAGGAAGGCCAGCGCCTGCAGGGTGCCGCACAGTGCGTGGCGTGGGGTGCCGACCGGCTCGGGCAACGGGACGGGGGCATCGGCCTCCGGAGCCGCCGGGCCGCCGGGCGCGGGCGTGACACCGGCCCCGGCCACGCCGAGCGCGGTCGCCAGCTCCCGGATCGTGGTGTACCGGTAGACGTCCTTGATCGACACCTGCGGCAGGTCCACCCGCTTGCGCAGCCGTGCGCAGAACCGGGCCATCGACATCGAGTCGGCGCCGAGGTCGTCGAAGAAGTGCTGGTCCGGCCCCACCTCGGTGCCCAGGACCGCCGCCAGCGCCTCGAGCAGGCTCCGTTCGGCCGGGCTCGACCCGTCGTCGGCGAGTGCCGCCGCGAGCGCGCGCAGCGTCGGGTACCGGTAGACGTCCTTCATCGACACCGGGGGCAGGTCCGCGCGGCCGCGCAGCTTCGCGCAGAACCGGGCCATCGACATCGAGTCGGCGCCGAGGTCGTCGAAGAAGTGCTGGTCCGGGCCGGCCGGTGCCTCCAGGACGCCGGTCAGGACCTCGGCCAGGGCCGCGACCGGGCCGGCCGGTGCCGCGCCACCGGCGAGCCCCACGGACCCCGCGGCACCTACGGGCACCGGACCGCCCGGGAGCACCGGCGCACCTGCCGGCACCGGGACAGCTGTGGGCGCCGGTGCCGGGGCAGCTGCGGGCGCGGGGGCATCCGACCGCCGGGCCGGAGCGGCGGTCGGAGCCGGGGCGAGCGCCGTGCCGGGCCCGTAGCGGTTCCGGTCCCGGTCCCGGCCGTCGACCGGGCCCAGGTACTCCAGCTCGCCCGCGGCGTTCACCCGGCCCAGGTCACCGGTGCGGTAGATCCGGCCCGACGGGTTGCCGGGGATCCCCAGGAAGTCCCGGATGAACACCTGGTCGGTGAGGTCGTCGTGGTTGAGGTAGCCGCAGGCCAGCCCGATCCCGGCGATCCCGATCTCCCCGGCCTGCCCGTGCGGCAGCGCGCGGTACGGATCGGACACGTCGAGGACGACGGTGCTGTAGGTCGGCAGCGGGAGCCCGATCGTGACCGGTCCGACCGGCTGCACCACCGACCAGGTCGCGGTCACGGTCGCCTCGGTCGGGCCGTAGACGTTCAGGAACCGCCTGCCGGGCCGGCACCAGCGGCGCAGCTGGTCGGGGCGCCCGTCCTTCCCGCAGACCAGCAGGAAACGCAGGCCGGACAGCTCGCCGGCGTCCAGGGTGTCCAGCACGTGGGGCACCGTGCAGAGCGCACTGACCCGGTTCGCGGTGAGGAACGCCCCCAGCGCCGGACCCAGCAGACCGGGCCCGGGCGGGCGCGGCACGAGGGTCGCCCCGCTGACCCACGGCACCCAGATCTCCTCGACGGCGAAGTCGAACGCGAGCGCCATCCCCTGGTAGACGCGGTCTTCGGGGCGGATGCCGTAGGTCTCGGCCGCGACTTTGACGAAGTTGCAGATGCTCGGGTGGTCGATCGCGACCCCTTCCGGGCGGCCGGAGACCGAGGCGTAGCTGATGTAGGCGAGCGGGTTGTCGCCCGCGCCCCGCTCGGCGTCGATCAGCCTGCGCCCGTCCAGCTCGTCGACCAGCGGTGCGACCACGTCGAGGTGGACCAGCTCGGCGCCGCTCGCGGTCAGCAGCTCCATCCGCTCGACCCGCCGCGCGAGGTGCGACAGCGCGAGGACGGTCCGGACCCGGGCGTCCTCCACGATGTAGACCAGCCGCCCGGTGGGCGCGGTGACGTCCAGAGCGACGTACGTGGCGCCGATCTTGAGCACGGCCAGCATCGCGACGTAGGCGTGCGCGGGCACGTCGATCAGCAGCGCGACCCGGTCCCCGGCGCGGATCCCGCGCAGCCGCAGGTACCGGGCCAGCCGGTTGGCGCGGACGTCGAGCTCGTCGTAGGTCAGCGACAGCTCGGGGGAGTCGACGGCGAGCCGGTCCGGGCGGCCGTAGCTGCGGACCCAGTCGCACCGCTGCTCGAACAGGTGGTCCAGGCGCTCGTCACGGCGGACCCGGCGGCCCTGGGCCTGGTCCCGGTCGACCAGCACCAGCTCGGAGATCGGCGCGACGACACCCGGTGACGGCGGTCCGGCATGCAGCGGCACGTGACCTCCCCCGGGGGACGGGAGCGCACCGGCCGGCACCTCCCGGTCGTCGACGCAGGTGGGAAGGCTGGCACCGGTCCCGGTGCCGGTCAACGCGTTCGCGGCGTGGGGCGGGACGCAATAGCCAGTTCTGACGACGGGCGGGCCGGGGGCGGTCGGTGCGGGCACGGTGCTCCTCGCCGGAGGTGGTCGTGGCCGGCCGGTACCTGACGGGGCGCCGGCTGCCGGGCACGTCGAGCATCCGCCGCGGCGGGCCCGGAGGGAGCCGGGCGGACCCCACGACGAGGCGGTGCCCGCACCCGGGGGTCAGCCCTACCCCGGGACGGGGGCGGTCTCCGGGGGATCGGGTGCGCACACGATCGAGCGGGAGCCCGCCCGGCGGCACCCTTGTCCTCAGTCGCACCGAGCGAAACGAGGCGGTTCCCATGTCGGTCATCACCGGTCCCCAGGAGTTCAACCAGGACGACCTGTACGTCGACCTGGAGCCGACCGTCGGGCACTCCCTCTACCTCAAGTGCGAGGGCTTCAACTTCGCCGGCTCGGTCAAGCTGAAGGCCGCCACCGCGATGGTCGCCGACGCCGAGCGGCAGGGGATCCTGCGGCCCGGTTCGTTCCTGGTCGAGTCGTCCTCGGGCAACCTCGGCGTCGCGCTCAGCATGATCGCGGCGAACCGCGGCTACCGGTTCGTGTGTGTCACCGACTCGCGCTGCAACCTGGCGACCCGGCGGCTGATGGAGTCGTTCGGCACCGAGGTGCACGTGATCACCGAGCCGGACCCGGAGGGTGGCCTGCTCGGCGCCCGCAAGAACCACGTCCGGGAGCTGTGCGCCTCCGACGACCGCTTCGTCTGCCTCAACCAGTACGAGAACCCGAACGCCTGGAAGGCGCACTACGCCACCACTGGCCCGGCGATCGCCCGCGAGTTCCCGCAGGTCGACGTGATCTTCGTCGGTGCGGGCACCTGCGGCACGCTGATGGGCGTCGCCCGGTACTTCCGGCAGTGGAACCCGGACGTGCGCATCGTGGCCGTGGACAGCGTCGGCTCGGTGACCTTCGGCGGACCGGCGTCGCGCCGGATGATCCCGGGCCTGGGCAGCGGCGAGCGCCCGGCGCAGCTCGACGAGTCCTACGTCGACGACGTCGTGCTGGTCGAGGAGGCCGACACGGTCCGCACCTGCCACCAGCTGGCCCGCACCGGCTTCCTGTTCGGCGGGTCCACCGGCACCGTGGTCAGCGGTGCGACCACCTGGCTGGCCGAGCACGGCACGCCCGGCCTGACCTGCGTCGCGCTGGCCCCCGACCTGGGCGAGCGCTACCTCGACACGATCTACCAGCAGCACTGGGTCGAGGACCTCTACGGCGAGGACGTCCTCGCGGCCGAGCCGGTCCTCACCGCGGCGTGAGCCCACGCCGGGCACCCGGGCCAGGGCTCGGGTCGGCCGGGCGCTCGGCGAGCAGGCGTTCACAGGTCCGGACGAGCACCGGTGCGGCGTTGCGGACGGCACCGGTGGACGCCGGGTTCCCGGCCAGGCGCTGCCACCGGGCCAGCTCGTGCTCGGCGGCCCGGCGGACGTCGTCGGGGCCGGCGTCGGCCGGGAGCCCGAGCCGGGCGCGCGACCCGGATCCGAGCCGGCCCAGCAACCGCTCGGCGGACGCCCGCAGGTCCCCGGGCAGCGCCGCCCCGGGGCGCCGCAACGCCTCCGCGAGCTCGGACTCGACCAGCTCGTGCGCCCGGGCCCGCAGCCGTTCGACGCCGTAGCGCAGGTGTTCGGCCTCCGGGGGCCCCGGCTGCGCCGCTCGCAGCACCTCCTCCAGCGTCCCCAGCGCGGACCGGGCCGCGAGCACGCCGTCGTTGTCGGCGCCGCCGGACGCCCGGTCGAGCAGCGCGGCCGCGCGGGCGAGTGCGGGCGCGTGGCCGGTCCCCGCGTACACCTGCGCGGCCGTGCCCACCAGCTCGCGGACCTGCTCCCGGACCCCGGCCGGCGCGGGAGCCGGCGGGGCGGGAGGCACCGGGTCGTCGGGAGCCCAACCGGCGGGCAGCGGCAGCGACCACAGCACCGTCGTCCCGGCGCCGGGGGCGGAGCGCACGGCGACCGTCCCGCCGACGGCCCCGAGCCGCACCGTGAGGTTGCGCAGCCCCCGCCCCCGGGTCGGCGGGGTGCCCGGGCCCGGGTCGGGGACGAAGCCGGGGCCCTCGTCGCGGACCGCCATCGTCAGCGTCGCGTCCTGTTCGGTGATGCGCACGGTCACCGGTGCGCCGGCGGCGTGCTTGCGGGCGTTGTTGACGGCCTCCAGGCAGCAGAAGTACGCGGTGTCGCCGATCTCGTCGGGATAGCGCCGGTCGGGTGGGACACCGTCGTGCTCGATCGTCACCGGCGGCTCGGAGGCGGCCAGGGTGTCCCGCAGGACGGCCACGAGGCCCTGCTCGGCGAGCACCGCCGAGGAGACCCCGCCGACCGTCTCGGCCAGCACCGACTCGGCCCCGTCGACCCGGCGCAGCAGCTCGTCGAGCCGGTCGCGGGCCTGCTCCGGCTGCCCGGCCGAGACCAGGTGCTCGACCAGGCCCAGGCTCAGACCGAGGCTGACGAGGTGGTGCTGGGCGCCGTCGTGCAGGTCCCGCTCGATCCGGCGGCGCTCGGTGTCCATCCGGGCGACCGCGTCCCGCCGGGCCGCCGCGATCCGCTCGCCGTGGGCCAGCGCCGCCCGCAGCTGACGCTCCAGCTCGATGGCCGAGCGGTTCGCGTGCAGCACCACCCCCAGGCTGTCGGCGATGTCGGGCAGCAGGTTGCGCCACTCGCCCCGCAGGCCCTGCACCGCGTCCCGGTCCACCGCGATCTCACCGAGCTGCTCGTCGCCCTGCCGCACGGGCACCCGCACGAGGGTGTCCCCGTCCGTGGTCGCCGGGGCCCTCGGGACTTCCGGGGCCCCCGGGGCCGACCAGGCGTAGGTGCGGTCGCGAAGCCCTGTCCGGTACACGGTCAGCCGGCAGGTGGTGGCGCCCAGGCCGCGGCCGACGCCCTCGGCGACCCGGTCGAGATCGGGCCCGTCGGTCGTCGTGGCCCGGGACAGCGCCGTCACCCCGGCCAGCACGGTGTACGGGGTCGGGCGGCTCCCGTGGAGCAGCCGGTCGACGAACGCCTCGGTCCACAGGTACAGCGGGAGGAACGTCGCGGCCACCGGCAGGGCGGCCAGCGTGGCCGCGCCGACAGGGCCCGTCCCGGCCACGGTCAGGGCGTTGCACAGGACCGCGACGGTCCCGCCGGCGACGGCCGCCACCAGCGTGACGGCCAGGGCGCGGCCGAACAGATGCTGCGCCGCCCGCACCCGGGGACCGGTCCCGGCGGCGAGCAGCGCCGCCCCCGCGACGGCCGTCGGGGCCACCCGGGCGAACCAGAACAGCAACGCGACCGGCGGCCCGGCCGGGTCGCCGAGCCGCAGGCCGGGCCGGTCGAGCGCGACCAGCAACGCGGTGACGACGGCCAGCGCGGCCGCGACCACCAACGTCGCCGCCAGTGCGCAGAGCAGGAGCCGGATGCGGGCCCGCGGGCGACCGGTGACCCCGGCGCGCAGCCGGGACCGCAGCGCGACCAGCCCGGCCGTCGGCAGCAGGAAACCGCAGAACAGGACGCACCCGGTGGCCGTCCCGGCCGTGGCGGTCCCGGCCACCCCGAGCACGACGGCGACGATCCCGGCCGCGACGGCCGCCCCGCCCGCACCGCCGGTCCGTCCCGGCCCGGGCGCCGGGAACAGCAGCATCGCCCCGACGGCGGCGGCGCAGGCGACGGTGACCAGCAGGAGGTACAGGACGGTCCCGAGCGGGCGCCCGGCCACGGCCTCGAGCACAGCCGCGGTCCGCAGGTGGAACGCCCCCGCCGCGGCGACCGAGGCGAGGGCCAGCAGCCGCAGCGGCCACGACCGCCCGCCGGCGCGCAGCAGCGCGACCGCGAACAGCAGACCCAGCCCGCTGCAGACGAGATCGAGCACCAGCAGGACGGGTGGTGCGGGCGGCCCGATCACGGTTTCGTCCCGGGTGCGGCCGCGGGCTCGGCCTGCGGTTCGAGGCGTTCCGGGAGCCGGCCGTGCACGACGACCGCGCCGGAATCGGTCCCGAGCGTCACGGTGCCGCCGAGTGCGTCGAGCCGCTCCGCGTCGATGGCCAGTGCCTCGGCGAGCGCGTCGGCGTCGGCGCCGGGCGCCGGGTCCTCGACCCGGACCGCCAGCCTGCCACCGCCGAGGGTGAGCCGTACCCGCAGCTCCGGATCGCCGGGGCGGACCGCCAGGTGCTGCACCGCCGACGCGGCCAGGTAGTAGACACCCGACTCGACCTCCCAGGCGAGGCGGCGGTCCACCGCGGACTCCAGCCGTACGGCCCGCGGCAGGTCGGCGATCAGCTCCTCCAGTGCCGCGGCCGGGCCCTGGTCACGCAGCACCGACGGGTAGACCCCACGGGCGATCGAGCGGAACCGCTCGAGCAGCTCCTCCAGGCAGGTCCGGGTCCGCGCCAGGCCGGCCCGCACCGCGTCCGGCGGCGTCCCGGCGGCCAGCTCGTCGCCGGCACCCCGGAGCCCGTCCCGCAGGGTGACCAGCCGGCCGGCGGTGGCGTGCGACAGCTCCCCGACCAGCCGGCGTCGCTCGACGTCGCGGGCCCGGCCCAGCCGCTCCCGGGACCGCTGGAGCTCGTCGGCCAGCTCGTCCGCCCGCCGCACCCGTCGTTCGAGCTCGATCCCGTGCGCCACCTCGCGCAGCAGCGCGCCTGCGCCGTGCGCGAGGTCGCGCAGGAGCCTGCGGTCGTCCGGGGTGATCGCGGCCCCGGTCTTGCCGATCGCCAGCGCCGCGCGCAGCTGCTCGCCGTCCAGCACCGGGACGACGTGGTCGGTGTCCGGCCGGGACAGGAGGACGGCCAGGCCCGGGACGGAGAGCTCGCCGGTCCCGTCCTCGCCGGCACCGGTCCCGTCGGCGTCGCCCGGGGGATGGACGGCGGCCGCGACCAGCCGGTCCTCGACCGCCAGCCACACGACGGCGCGCTGTGCCCCGGTGCCCGAGGCGATCGCCTCGGCCAGGCCGGGCAGGGCGGCCGGCAGGGTCCCGGCCCGGATCCGGGCCGCGGCACTGGCCAGCGCGGAGTACGGCGTCCCGGTGCGGCGCGGGTCCAGCCGCCGGGCCCACCGGTCGAGCCGGGGCAGCGCCGCCGCCACCCCGAGCGCGGCGCCCGCGGCGGCCGCGAACGGCAGCAGCACGGCGACCGGGCCCATCCCGGCCCACGATCCGGCGACCCCGACGACGAGCACGAACACCGCGAGCACACCGGACGTGACGGCGAGCGGACGCGCGGTCCGCGCGACCGCCGTGGCGACCCCGATCCGCCCCATCTCCACCACCGCCCCCCGGATCCGAGCAGCGCAACGGTAGAGCCACCGGCGCCCGGCCGGTACCGGTTCAGCCGGCGTCCTGTGTGCGGAGGTAGGTCAGGACGGCGAGTACCCGGCGATGCTGCTCGGTGGTGTCGGCGGTCAGCCCGAGCTTGCCGAAGATGTTCGCGATGTGCTTCTCGACGGCCTTGGGGGTCACGTACAGCTGCCCCGCGATGCCGGTGTTCGACCGGCCCTCCGCCATCAGCCGCAGCACGTCGAGCTCGCGCTCGGTGAGCACGGCGAGCGCGTCACGGCGGTCGCCGCGTGGCCGCTCGACCAGCCGTTTGGCCAGCACCGGCTCGATCACGATCTCCCCGTCGTGGATCCGGTCGAGGGTGTCGGTGAGGACCTCGACGCTGCCCACCTTCTCCTTGAGCCGGTAGCCGATCGCGTCGGTCCCGATGTCGAGGATCCGCATCAGGTAGTGCGACTCGGCGTAGTGGGACAGGAACAGCAGACCCATCTGCGGGTGCAGGGCACGCAGCCGTTCGGCGGTGACCAGGCCGCCGTCGGGTTCCGGTGGCATCCGGATGTCGAGGATCGCGACGTCGGCGTGCACCCCGGTGAGTACCGCGACCAGCTCGTCCCCACCCGCCGCGCACCCGACGATCTCGTGCCCGGCGGCACGCAGCAGCATCTGCAGGCCCTCCCGGAACAACGCGCCGTCCTCGGCCAGAGCTACCCGCACGGGAACCTCGCGGTGATCGTGGCGCCGTCCGCGCCGAGCGTGACCGTCCCGCCGACCTCCCGGAAGTGCGCCGTGTGCGCCGGCCCGACGCCGTCCACCCGGACCAGCAGGTCCGCGCCGTCCCGGCGGGCGGTCACGGCGATCCGCCCGGCCCGCGGTCCGCCCGCGAAGCTGGACACGACGGCGAAGTAGGCCGCGCCCTCGGCCGCCGGCCCGAACCGGTCGTCCGGGACGTCGATCGTGACCCGGACGCCCCGGCGGCCCGCCTCCTCGCGCAGCGCAGGCCCGAGCCCCGCTTCGTCGAGCAGCGGCGGGTAGAGCGCGGCCGCGATCCCGCGCAGCTCCTGGAGCACGGCGTGCAGCTCGTCCTGCACCCCGTCGACGGCCTCGTGCAGCTCGGTGTCGTCGTCGGGGAGCCGGCACCGGACGAGACCGAGCCGCAATGCGAGGGCCGAGATCCGCAGCGCGGCGCCGTCGTGCAGCCGGCGTTCGAGCCCGCGCCGGTGCGACCACTGCGACCACCCGGCCGCAGGGCCACCTCCCGGTGGCGGTGCGGCGTCTCCGTCCCGGCACGCGGGATCGACCGTCATCGCTCGAGCGTGCCGCGCGGGCGCGTGCGGCGGAAGCGGGCGGACCCCACCCGGTGGTAGGGGCTGCACCCTTGCGCACGGATGTCGGCGCTGGCATGTAACGCCGAGGCGGTCGTTGCGAGTGCCACGTCATCATGGCGTGTCGTTCCCGGCCGGGCCGTCGGTCCGGATGTCGATGCGTGCCCCGGGATTCGGGAGGTGGATCGTGGGCTACAGCTTGGGAGTCGATCTCGGGACGACGTTCGTCGCCGCTGCGGTCGCGCACGCGTCCCGGGTGGAGATGTTCACCCTCGGCGACCGCAGCGTCGTGTCCCCGGCCGCGGTGTACGCGCGCGACGACGGCGAGCTGGTCACCGGTGACGCCGCGGTCCGCCGGGCGGTGAGCAACCCCGACCGGGTGTCCCGGGAGTTCAAACGACGCCTCGGCGACCCGACCCCGGTGATCCTCGGCGGGTCGGCCTTCCCGGTCTCGATGCTGCTCGGCGTCGTGCTGCGCGACGTCGTCGCCCGGGTCGCCGGCACCGAGGGGCAGGCGCCCGACCGCCTCGTGCTCACCCACCCCGCCAACTGGGGTCCGTACCGGCGCGAGCTCTTCGACGAGGTGCCCGAGGCCGCCGAGCTGACCACGGGCGACATCACGGTGCAGCGTGCGGTCACCGAGCCGGAGGCGGCCGCCGCGCACTACGCCGCGTCCCGCAGCCTCGGCGAGGGCGACACGGTCGCCGTGTACGACCTCGGGGGCGGGACGTTCGACGCCACCGTGCTGCGCAAGCGCGCCGACGGCATCGAGATCCTCGGGACCCCGGAGGGCATCGAGCGCCTCGGCGGGGTGGACTTCGACGAGGCGATCCTGTCGTTCGTCAACTTCCAGGCGGGTGGCGCGCTGACCGAGCTCGACCTGGGCGACTCGCAGACGTCGGTGGCGATGGCCCGGTTGCGGCAGGACTGCGTGCTCGCCAAGGAGGCCCTGTCGGTCGACACCGAGACGACGATCCCGGTGTTCCTGCCCCAGCGGCACTTCGACGTCCGGCTCACGCTGTCCGAGTTCGAGAACATGATCCGGGCCCAGATCGAGTCGACGATCGGGGCGCTCACCCGGACCCTGCAGTCGGCCCGGGTCGAGCCGGACGACCTCAGCGCGGTGCTGCTGGTCGGCGGCTCCTCGCGGATCCCGCTGGTCGCCCGGATGCTCTCCGACGCGCTGGGGCGGCCGATCGTGATCGACACCCACCCCAAGTACGCGGTCGCCCTGGGCGCCGCCGAGCTGGCCAGGGAGAACGGTGAGGAGGCGGCCGGTCAGCCGTCCGCGAACGGGCATGCGGTGGGAGTGTCGGCTCACGGGGCGCCGGATCCCGGAGCTCGTGGAGCCGCCGCGCCGCCCTCCGGATCCGCGGGGTCCGGGAGCAGACGCCGTGCCGCGCCGTCCGTGCCACCGGGATCCGGGTCGCCGCGGTCCGCCGGGGCGCCGGCCGCTGCGGGCGGAGACCTGTCGCGCACTGCCGGGCAGGACGACGCCGCAGCTGCGGGCGGGCTGCCCCGCCCAGCCGGGGAGGCGGGTACCTCTCAGGCACCCGCCGGGCTGCCGCGCCCGCCCGAGGGCGGTCCGACCGGTTTGCCGCGCCGCCCCGAGGACGACCCTGCCGGGCTGCCGCGGCCGCCCGGGGGTGGTTCGGGTGGCCTGCCGCGCCCGTCCGAGGCCGGGTCGGCCGGGCTGCCGCGCCCGCCCGGAACCGGGTCCGGACCCGGTGGCGGCCCACGCCCACCCGCGACCGGTTCGGGGGGCGGCACCGCGATCGGGGCAGCTACGGCTGCGACCGCCGCTGCCGCCGCATCGCCCGGAACGCGCAGCCGCGGGGGCGCTGCGCAACCCGCGGGGCAGCAGCCGACCGGCCCCGCCGCGCACCCCGCAGGGCAGGGGGCGACCGGCCCGGCCGCACAGTCTGCTGGGCAGGGGCCGACCGGCGCCGCCGCACCGCCCGGGTCCGCCGGATCCTCCACATCGGCCGGGACGTTCGGACCGGGGTGGTCCGGGAGTTCCGCCGGAACGTTCGGGACCGCTGGGACCACCCCGTCCGGGTCGGCCCCGCCCGGATCCGCACCGCCGACCGGCGGCGCCCACCGGGGACGCACGGTCCCGGCCGGGACGTCCGCCGGATCGCCCGGCGACGGTCCCTCGAGTACGCGGGCGTGGGCGACGTCGTCGTCCGACCCCGCGCCGGGCCGGCCGGGCGGCGCGGATACCACGGAGCCTCCGGACACCGTCGGGGGATCCGGTGGCGCCGCCCCACCGCCCGCCCGGCCGCCCGCCGCCGGGTGGCCCTCGTCGGACGGCCGCCGCCGGAGCCCGCTGCTCGCCGTGGCGGTCGTCGCGGTGCTGGCGCTGGCCGCGGGTGTGGTCGCCTTCCTCACCGGCGGCTACGGACTGTTCACCGGTGACGGCATCGCCCAGCCGGACGCGACCGCGCCGCCGTCGGAGGAGGGGGTCGCCGTCGCGGTGCCGATCCCGACCCTCGGCGAGGTGGTCCCGGCCGGTCCGACGTCCGGGTTCGTCGCGGTGTCCCCGAACGGCAGACTCGCCTACGTGGCGAACCGCGCGGCCGGTGTCGTCACCGTGATCGACACCTCGGTCGACCGGGTCACCGCCACCATCGAGGTGCCGGCCGGGCCCCCGCAGTACCTGGCGTTCGCCCCGGACGGCGCGCACGTCTACGTCAGCGTCTTCGACGAGGCGCGGACGATCGCCGCCGTCGCGGTCCTCGACACCACCACGAACTCGGTGGTCGCGACCGTCCCGGTGCAGACGCGGCCGTTCGCGCTCGCGGTCACCCCGGACGGCAGCAAGGTCTACGTGCCCAACCACGACTCGGGCACCGTCTCGGTGATCGAGACGGCGACGAACGAGGTGACGCAGGAGATCAGGGTGGCGCGCAACCCGCACTGGGTCGCGATCTCCCCGGACGGCACGAGGCTCTACACCGCGAACCACGAGTCGAACGTGATCAGCGTGCTGGCCACGTCGGACGACCGGGTCCTCGCCGAGATCCCGGTCGGGACGAGCCCGCACAGCGTCGCGGTCAACCCGTCCCGGCCGCTGGTCGCCAACGTCAACTATGACGCCGCGTCCGTCTCGTTCACCGATACGGCGAGCAACACCGTGGTCGCGACCGTTCCGGTCGGGATCAACCCGCAGGCGATCGCCTGGTCGCCGGACGGCCGGTTCGCCTACACCGCGAACGTCACCGAGGACACCGTCTCGGTGATCAGCGCCGACACCTACACGGTGACCGCGACGCTCCCGGTGGGGGACGGCCCGACCAGCATCGCGGTGCTGCCCAACGGCACCCAGGCCTACGTCAGCAACCTCAACGACGGCACGCTGACCGTCCTGGACATCGGCTCCCGGTGATCACCCGTTATGGAGTGCAGCGTGCGCGTAGCGGGCGCGACACTCCACGACCGTCGATCACCAGGCCGGGAGCATGCACGGGCGCGCGGAGCCGGGTGGGATGCCCGCCCGGTGCCCGGTGCCCGGTGCCCGGTGCCCGGTGCCCGGTGCTCGATCGGCATGCCCCGGCCACGGGCAGGGAGGCCTCGTGCAGATCGACGGCACCGGACGCCCCACCGCCCGCGCCAGGACAGGCGTGGCCAGGTCGAGACGCACATTCCTGCCCTGCCCGGGCGGATGCGCGCTGATCGACGGGCACAGCGCAGCCGAGATGCACGTTCTCGCCCCGTTCAGGGCCAGAACGTGCTGATCGAGACGGCAGCCGGGCGGGGCGCGATCCAGCCCCGGTGGGCCGGTGCGCGCGTGACGGAGCAGGGAGCCGAGGAGGCTCAGCCGCCCGCGAAGGGGGGCAGCACGTCCAGGGTCGCCGCGCCGCCTAGCGCGGCGGAACGGTCCCGCACCGCCACCTCGTCGAGCAGGAAGCTGCAGCGGTCCAGTACCCGCCCCAGCTCCGGGCCGTGCGCGTCGCGCAGGGTGGCGACGGCGTCGGCGACGGTCGCGCCCTCGGTGATCGCGACGGTCTCCTCCGGCGTCCCCGCGGCGGACTTGGCCGCCGCGAAGTAGCGCACGGTCAGGGTGCGGGTGGCCGTGTGGACGGCACCGGTCGTCATGGGAAGGCTCATCCTCCGATCGCGCTCATCGGGCGCGTGGGCTGCAGGAATCCGGGGTCGTCGATGTCGTGGCCGGCCTTCTTGCCCCACATGGCGTTCCGCCAGGTCTCGGCGATCTCCGCGTCGGACGAGCCGCCGCGCACCATCGCCCGCAGGTCGGTCTCGCCGGTGGCGAACAGGCAGGTGCGGACCTGGCCGTCGGCGGTGAGCCGGGTCCGGTCGCAGGCCCCGCAGAACGGCCGGGTCACCGAGGCGATCACTCCGACGACGTCCGGCCCACCGTTGACGACGAACTTCTCGGCCGGGGCGCCACCGCGGTCCTCGTCCGACTCGGTGAGCACGAACCGCTGCTCGAGGCGTTCCAGGATCTCCTCGGCGGTGATCATCTCGCTGCGCCGCCAGCCGTGCTGGGCGTCGAGCGGCATCTGCTCGATGAACCGCAGCTGGTAGCCGTGCTCGACCGCGAACGCGAGCAGGTCGGCGGCCTCGTCGTCGTTCACCCCGCGCATCAGCACCGTGTTGATCTTCACGGGCCGCATGCCCGCCGCGTGCGCCGCGGCGAGCCCGTCGAGCACGTCCTGCAGCCGGTCCCGCCGGGTGATCTCGGCGAACCGCTCGGGCCGCAGGGTGTCCATCGAGACGTTGAGCCGGTCGACCCCGGCCGCCGCGAGGGCCTCCGCGCGCCGGGCCAGGCCGACGCCGTTGGTGGTCAGCGAGATGTCCGGTCGCGGCCGCAGCTCCGAGGCCGCGGACAGCACGTTCTCCAGTCCCTTGCGCAGCATCGGCTCGCCGCCGGTGAAGCGCAGCTCCTCGACGCCGAGCTCGTGCACGGCGATCGCGATCAGCCGGTTGAGCTCGTCGTCGGTCAGCTGCTCGTCGCGCGGCATCCAGTCCAGGCCCTCGGCGGGCATGCAGTAGGTGCAGCGCAGGTTGCAGCGGTCGGTGAGCGAGATCCGCAGGTCCGTCGCCACCCGGCCGAACCCGTCGATCAGCCGCGAATCGTCGGGCCGGGCCGGGTCTCGGGGCGGGCCGCCGCGCAGGGACGGCAGGCCGAGCTCGGTGGTCATGGACGCGAGGCTAACCCTGTCCGCCGGAGTCCGGCCATGCCGACTTTCCGCAGCTCAGCGGCATGATCCGCACCCGCGGGACGGTCCGGTCCCGGCTGTCGCAGATGCGGAACTAGTCACCGTGTACCTAGTCGAAAGGATAGGTACCGGGTGACTACCGGTGAGCCTTGAGCTCCTGGCGTGCCACCGACCGGATGTGCACCTCGTCCGGGCCGTCGGCGAACCGCAGCGCGCGGGCCCAGGCGTAGAAGTAGGCCAGCGGGAAGTCGTCGCTCATCGCCCCGCCGCCGTGCACCTGCATCGCGCGGTCGATCACCGTGCACGCCATCCGCGGCACGACGACCTTGATCGCGGCGATCTCGGTGGCCGCACCCCTGGCGCCGTGGTTGTCGATCAGCCAGGCGGTCTTCAGTGTCAGCAGCCGGGCCTGCTCGATCTCCATCCGGCACAGCGCGATCTGCTCCCGGACGACACCCTGGTCGGCCAGCGGCCCGCCGAACGCGACCCGGGCCTGCGCGCGCTCCACCATCAGCGACAGCGCCCGCTCGGCCATCCCGATCAGCCGCATGCAGTGGTGGATGCGGCCCGGGCCGAGCCGGGCCTGGGCGATCGCGAACCCGCCACCCTCCTCGCCGAGCAGGTTCGACGCCGGCACCCGCACGCCGTCGAGGCGCAGCTCCGAGTGGCCGTGCTGGTCCTGGTAGCCGAAGGTCGGCAGGTGCCGGACGATCTCCAGCCCCGGGGTGTCGCGGGGGACCAGGATCATCGACTGCTGCCGGTGGGGCGAGGCGTCCGGGTCGGTCTTGCCCATGATGATGAAGATCTGGCAACGCTCGTCGGCGGCGCCGGAGATCCACCACTTGCGACCGTCGATGACGTAGTCGTCGCCGTCGGGGCGGATCCGGGTCTCGATGTTCGTCGCGTCGGAGGAGGCGACGTCCGGCTCGGTCATCGCGAACGCGGACCGGATCCGGCCCTCCATCAGCGGGTCCAGCCACTGCTGCTTCTGCTCGTCGGTGCCGAACAGGTGCAGCGTCTCCATGTTCCCGGTGTCCGGCGCCTGGCAGTTGATCGCCTCCGGCCCGATCACCGGGGACCAGCCGGACACCTCGGCGACCGGTGCGTACTCCAGGTTCGACAGGCCCGAGACGGCAGGCAGGAACAGGTTCCACAGGCCGCGCTCGCGAGCCTCGGTCTTCAGGGTCTCCACCACGGGCGGCAGGTCCCATTCCTGCCCGGTGCCGCGCCGCTGCGCCCGGAAGGCGTCGTACTCCGCCTCGGCGGGCAGCACCTTCTCGTCGAGGAAGGCGCGCATGCGCGCGGTGTAGTCGGTCGCCACGGCACTGGGTGCGAAGTCCACACCGGGATCAGACCACACGCCGGCGGACACCGGCACGGGGGCGATCGCGTGGATCTGCGCGGGCGCCGCCGTGGCCCCGCCGCAGGCGCGACCCTAGTATCCGGGTCGTGCCGCACTTCAGGATCTCCGAGGCCGCGCGGCTGCTCGGCGTCAGCGACGACACCGTCCGGCGGTGGGTGGACGCGGGGACGCTGCCGGTCCAGGCCGACGCGTCCAACCGCAAGGTCATCGACGGGGCGTCCCTCGCCGAGTTCGCCCGCGAGCACGCCTCCGCCCCACCGGACCCCTCGGTGGTCCAGCGCTCGGCGCGCAACCGGATGGTCGGGCTGGTCACCTCGGTGATCACCGACACCGTGATGGCGCAGGTGGAGATGCAGTGCGGCCCGCACCGGGTGGTCTCGCTGATGAGCAGCGAGGCCGTGCGTGACCTCGGCCTGGAACCCGGCGCGCTCGCGGTGGCGGTGATCAAGTCGACGAACGTCGTGGTGGAGACACCGGGCGGCCATCTGTGACCACGGCGCCCCCCGCGCGACCGGCCCGCCGGGAGGGGGCCGCGGACCGGCACGCCACCGGGGTCGGGCTGCCGGGCTGGATGTGGTTCCCGGCCGGTCTCGGCTTCCTGCTGATCGCCCTGCCACCTGCCGGCCTGCTCTGGGTGGCCGACTGGGCGCAGATGCCGTCCCTGTTGACCAGCGACGCGGCGCTGTCGGCGCTACGCCTGTCGCTGCTCACCGCGGCCGTCTCGACCACGCTCTGCCTGCTGCTGGGCGGCCCGCTCGCCGTCGTGCTGGCCCGCGGCCGGATCAACCGCCTGCCCCGCGCGATGCGTGCGGTCCGCTCGGTCGTGCTGCTGCCGCTGGTGCTGCCCCCGGTCGTCGGCGGCCTCGCGCTGTTGTTCCTGCTCGGGGCGAACGGCCTGGTCGGGCAGGGCCTGGAGACCGCGTTCGGGGTCTTCGTCCCGTTCACGACGGTCGCGGTGGTGCTGGCCCAGACGTTCGTCGCGATGCCGTTCCTGATCGTGTCCCTGGAGGGCGCGCTGCGCACCGCGGGGGAGCGCTACGAGGCGACGGCCGCGACCCTGGGCGCCGGGCCCGGACTGGCGTTCCGGCGGGTGACGCTGCCGCTGGTGCTGCCCGGCCTGGCATCCGGCCTGGTGCTCTCCTTCGCCCGCTGCATGGGTGAGTTCGGCGCGACGATCGCGTTCGCCGGCAGCCTGGAGGGCACCACCCGGACCCTCCCGCTGCTGGTCTACCTGCAGGGCGAGACCGACGTGGCCGGTGCGGTCGCGCTGTCGCTGCTGCTGGTGGTGGTGTCGCTGATCGTGATCGTGGTGGGCAGACCGCGCGGCATGGACGGCCGGGGATGAGCGGCGCCGCCGCGACCGGGGTCGAGCTCTCGGCGCACCTCGAGCGGGACGGGTTCACCCTCGACGTGGAGCTGGCGGTCGCCGACGGCGAGGTCGTCGCCGTCCTCGGACCGAACGGCGCCGGCAAGTCGACCCTGCTCGGCGTCCTGTCCGGCCTGCTCCGCCCGGACTCCGGACGCCTGCGCGTCGCCGGGCGCACGCTGCTCGACACCGCGACGGGGGAGTTCGTCCCCGCACACCGGCGCGGGGTCGGGCTGCTCGCCCAGGAGCCGTTGCTGTTCCCGCACCTGTCGGCGCTGGCCAACGTCGCGTTCGGCCCGAGGGCCCACGGCGTCCCCCGGGGCGCGGCCGAGGAACGCGCCGGCGGGCTGCTCGCCGACGTCGGCGTCACCGAGCTCGCCGCGCGGCGCCCCGCGCAGCTCTCCGGCGGGCAGCAGCAGCGGGTGGCCCTGGCCCGCGCGCTCGCCCCACGACCCGGGCTGCTGCTGCTCGACGAGCCGCTCGCGGCGCTGGACGTCGACGCCACCCCGGCGATGCGCACCCTGCTCCGCCGGGTGATCGCCGACGCGAAGCAGACCGCGCTGCTGGTCACCCACGACGCGCTCGACGCCCTGGTCCTCGCCGACCGGGTGATCGTGCTCGACCGTGGCCGGATCGTCGAGCAGGGCCCGGCCCGCGAGGTGCTGGCCCGCCCGCGCAGCGCGTTCTCGGCCCGGATCGCCGGCCTGGACCTCGTGCCCGGGACGGTGGACGGCGCCGGGCTGCGCACCGCAGACGGCGTCGAGCTGCACGGGCACGCCGTCGAGGTGGAACGCGGCGAGGCCGCGGTGGCGGTGTTCCCGCCGTCCGCGGTGTCGGTGCACGCCACCCGCCCCGAGGGGAGCCCCCGCAACGTGTTCCGGGTCCGGGTGGCGGCCCTCGAACCCCGCGGCGAGACCGTCCGGCTGCGTGCGACCGCACCGGCGGGCGGCCCGGAGTGGGTCGACGGGCTCGCCGCGGACGTCACGCCGACCGCCGTCGCCGATCTCGCGATCGAGCCGGGGCACGAGCTGTGGTTCGCGGTGAAGGCCACCGAGGTGGCCGTGCACGGCCGTCACGCGTGAACCGCCCTGACACGTGAACCGCCCCCGACACTTGAAACACACCGTCACCCCATCGGTCGCAGACGTCACCCGGGCCACCATCGTGTCTCTCGCACCATCCGCCACACGCGAATAACGTCGCGTTCCGTGAGCCTCCCGCGTTCCCGTGCCGCCCTGTCGGTCATCGCCGGCCTGCTGGTGACGGCGCTCGGTGTTCCACTCGCGCCCACCGCGGCCGCGGCCGCCACGGCCCCCGGAGCGCCCATCGGCTACCTGGTGCAGACGGCGTCGGCCGGTCAGACGCGGGCCGCGGCCGAGGCGGTGGGGGCCGAGCCGACCGTCACCTTCGACAGCGTGGTGCACGGTTTCGCCGCCCCGCTGGACTCCGCCCAGGCCGCCGAGCTGCGTGACCGGCCCGGCGTCGTCGGGGTCGAGGAGGACCGGACGATCACCCCGCTCGACCCGCAGGCGGTCCACCAGGACGCACCGCTCGGCCCGGCACAGGCCGAGCAGGCCCCCGGCAACTGGGGTCTCGACCGGATCGACCAGCCGGACCTACCCCTCGACGGGCAGTACCGGCGCACCGCGGACGGTTCCGGGGTGGACGTGTTCGTGCTGGACACCGGCGTGGACGAGGGCCACCCGCAGTTCGGTGGCCGGGCGACGCTCGAGACGAACACGATCGACCAGCGCGACGAGGACTGCGACGGGCACGGCACCGTCGTCGCCGGGATCGCGGCGGCGAAGGACTACGGCGTCGCGCCCGGCGCGAACGTCCGCTCGGTGAAGGTGCTCGACTGCAACGGCACCGGCACGCTGTCGTCGCTGCTCGCCGGGCTCGACTGGGTGGTGCAGAACAAGCGCGGTCCCTCGGTCGCGGTCATGTCCTGGAGCTACGGGAGCTCGCCGATCCTGGAGCAGGCGGTGAAGCGGATGATCGATGGCGGGGTGTTCGCGGCGTCCTCGGCCGGCAACACCGGCGGCGACGACTGCACCGCGCTGCCGCGTGCGGTGGGCGGTGTGCTGGTCGTCGCGAACTCCACGATCGAGGACGGGCGGGCGTCGAACTCCTCGACCGGGCGCTGCGTGTCGCTCTACGCGCCGGGCACCCGGATCGTGGCTCCGGTGCCCGGCGGCGGTACCGCGTCCTACAGCGGGACGTCGATGGCGGCCCCGTTCGCGGTGGGCGTGGCGGCCCTCTACAAGCAGGCCCGGGGCGACCAGCCGTCGGCCTCGGTGAAGAAGTGGATCGTCGACAACGCCGTCGGAGGGAAGATCGACGGCGGGGCCACCGGCGGGACGCCGAACCGGTTGCTGCAGACCGGCGGGCTGTAAGCCCCCCACCGGGCCGGGAGCACGCCGAGCAGGTCCGAAAGCATTGTGGATACCGTCCGGGCATGCCCGGACCCGTCCTCGACGAGCTCGCCGCCCGGTACCTGGTGCCCGGCACCCCGGACTGTCCGACGTTCCGCGAGGACAGCGAGTGGCATCCGGTCGTCGACGGCGTCGAGTACTTCGCCCGGTTGCGCGAGCTGTTCGACCGGGCCGGTCCGGGCGACACGGTGCTGATCGCCGGGTTGAACCTGGAGCCGGGGATGGATCTGTGCGGCGCCGAACCCGGTACGCCGGGGTACGAGTCCCTCGCCGACCGGCTGACCCGGCTGGCGGAGGCCGGCGTCGACGTCCGGGTGCTGCTGACCGCGGCGCTGTTCTCCGGTTCGGTGCCGGGCGTGGCGATCGGCCCGTTCCGGGCGAACGCGTTCGCCGTGCTGGAGCTGCGCCGCCGCCCGGCGCTGTGCGGCCGGGTCGTGCTGGACTGGTCCGGCTCCGGGATCGGCTGCCACCACCAGAAGGTGGTGCTGGCGCACGTCGGGGGTGAGCTGACCGCGTTCGTCGGTGGACTGGACATGTCGTCCGACCGGTACGACGCCGAGCCGCACGACCGGCTCTCGATCGGCGACGAGCGCTGGGGCTGGCACGACGGCGCCGTCCGGCTCCGGGGGCCCGCGGCGGCCCGTGTGTGGGAGGTCTACCGCGCCCGCTGGACCGAGGCGGTGACCCTGCCGCCCCGCCGGTTCATGGTGACGCCCGTGGACTGGGCCGAGATGAACCCCGGGCCGTTCCCGCCGGCCCTGCCGCCCGCCCCGCCGTGCCCACCGCGATCCGCGCCGGGCACGGCCGTGCAGGTCCTGCGGTCGTTCCGGCCGTGGAAGATCGACCACTTCGGGATGCTCTACCGCAGGCACTGGACGGTGCTGCCGCGCTACGGCGTCCAGGAGGTCTACCACGCGCTCGCCGCCGCGATCCGCGCCGCACAGCACTACATCTACCTGGAGGACCAGTACTTCTACGAGGTCCCCGGCGGACGGCGCGCGTTCCGGCTCTACGGCCTGCTCCGGGACGCCGCCGCCCGCGGGGTGCGGATCGTGCTGGTCTGCTCGGGCCGCAAGGACCCGACCGAGCACGGAGTCAACAAGCTCCGGCGGCGGGTCACCGGCGACGTCCAGCGTGACGTCATCGACAAGCTCGAGCCGGCCGACCGCGGCAACGTGATCATGCACCGGATCGAGGACCTCACGGTGCACACCAAGCTGACGCTGATCGACGACGTGTTCGCCGCCGTCGGGTCGGCGAACTTCTTCTCCCGCTCCATGCGCGGCACCGACACGGAGCTCAACACCGCGCTGGTCACCACCGGCGACCAGGTGCGCGACCTGCGGGTCCGGCTGTGGGCGGAGCACCTGCGCACCGAGCTCACCGACGAGCTGCGGCCCTACCTGGAGGACCTGGACCTGGCGATCGGGATGTGGCGGCCGCAGTGGCTGCCGCCGGACGCACCGGCCGGGACCTGGCGGGTGGCCGGCTACCCGGCCGGGTTCGAGCCCGCCGAACGCGTGCTGGTTCCGGTCGGGCCGTGGCCGGAACCGTCGCCGAAACCGCTGCGCCGCGCCGCCCACGGTGCACGCCGGGGGGCCGCGCGCGTCGCGGAGTCCGGGCGGCGGGCCGGACGACGGATGTCGTCGTCCTGATCCACTCTCCTTTCGGAGGTGTTGGCACCGCACGCCGCCGGGGGCGAGGATGTGGCCCTGATCGCACTGCGCACCGTCGAGGAGAACAACGTCGTGACCTCCCCCGCCGCCGGAACCCCGGTCGTCCCCTCGTACGCCTCCGGGACCTCGGACACCCCGCTGCTCGGTGACACCATCGGCGACAACTTCGACCGCACCGCCGCGGCGTTCGGCGACAACGACGCACTGGTCGAGATGTCGACCGCTCGCCGCTGGACCTACTCCCAGCTGCGCGAGGACGTCGACCGGCTCGCCTGCGGCCTGCTCGCCGCGGGCGTCCGGACCGGGGACCGGCTCGGCATCTGGGCGCCGAACATGGCCGAGTGGACGCTGGTCCAGTACGCCACCGCGAAGCTCGGCGTCGTCCTGGTCAACATCAACCCGTCCTACCGGACGCACGAGCTGGAGTTCGTGCTGAAGCAGGCCGGGATCTCGACGCTCGTCGCGGCGCGGGAGTTCAAGACGTCGAACTACGAGAAGATGATCGGCGAGGTCCGGGGGGACTGCCCGGACCTGCAGCGCGTCGTCATCATCGGGTCGGGCGAGTGGACGGCGCTGGCCGGCGGCGGTGCCGCTGCCGACCGGGCCGAGCTGGCCGAGATCCAGGCGTCGCTCACCGCGGACGACCCGATCAACATCCAGTACACGTCCGGGACGACCGGGTTCCCGAAGGGCGCGACGCTGTCGCACCACAACATCCTCAACAACGGCTACTACGTCGGCCGGCTGTGCGGTTACACCGAACACGACCGGGTCTGCATCCCGGTGCCCTTCTACCACTGCTTCGGCATGGTCATGGGCAACCTGGGCTGCACCACCAACGGCTCCACCATGGTCATCCCGGCCCAGGGCTTCGACCCGAAGGCGACGCTGAAGGCCGTCGAGCAGGAGCGCTGCACCTCGCTCTACGGCGTCCCGACGATGTTCATCGCCGAGCTCAACGACCCGGAGTTCGAGTCCTACGACCTGTCCAGCCTGCGTACCGGGATCATGGCCGGCTCGCCGTGCCCGGTCGAGGTGATGAAGCAGGTCGTGGAGCGGATGGGGATGGGCGAGGTGACGATCTGCTACGGCATGACCGAGACCTCGCCGGTGTCGATCCAGACCCGCGCCGACGACTCGCTGGACCGCCGGGTCTCCACCGTCGGCCGGGTGCACCCGCATCTGGAGGTCAAGATCGTCGACCCGGCGAACGGGAAGACGGTGCCCCGCGGCGAGGCCGGTGAGCTGTGCACCCGCGGCTACTCGGTGATGCTCGGCTACTGGGACCAGCCGGAGAAGACCGCCGAGGTGATCGACCGGGCGCGCTGGATGCACACCGGCGACATCGGGGTGATGGACGACGAGGGGTACGTCAACATCACCGGCCGGATCAAGGACATGGTGATCCGCGGCGGGGAGAACGTGTACCCCCGGGAGATCGAGGAGTTCCTCTACACCCACCCGGACGTCCTCGACGCGCAGGTCATCGGGGTGCCGGACGAGCGCTACGGCGAGGAGCTCTGCGCCTGGGTCATCCTGCGCGAGGGTGCGGCGGAGATGACCGCCGAGTCGCTGCGCGAGTTCGCCACCGGCAAGCTCGCGCACTACAAGATCCCGCGCTACGTGCTGGCCGTCGACGAGTTCCCGATGACGGTCACCGGCAAGGTCCGCAAGGTGGAGATGCGGGAGAAGTCGGTCGGCCTGCTCGGCATCGGCGAGACCGGCAACCTGCGTGACGCCTGACCGCGAGGGCTGCCGAGCGGTATCATGACGGCGACGCGTCCGGGGGCTTTACCGGCTCTCCGGGCGCGTTCGTCGTGCACGCAGGAAGTCGCAGCAATCGCGGTAGTCGCTAGGAATCGAGGAGCACGGTGCCCACCGGCAGGGTCAAGTGGTATGACGCGGAGAAGGGCTTCGGCTTCCTCTCCCAGGACGGCGGTGAGGACGTCTACGTGCGCAAGGCGGCGCTGCCGTCGGGCGTGGAGGCGCTCAAGTCCGGGCAGCGTGTCGAGTTCGGCATGGCCGAGGGCCGGCGTGGCCCGCAGGCGCTGTCCGTCCGTGTGGTCGAGAAGCAGGCGTCCGCGGTGGAGAACACGCGGCGTCCCGCCGAGGAGCTGCACGGCCTGATCGAGGACATGATGGGGCTGCTCGAGAACAAGATCCAGCCGGCGCTGCGGCACGGCCGCTACCCGGACCGCAAGACCTGCAAGCTGGCCGCCGAGGTCGTCCGCGCCGTGGCCCGGGACCTGGACGGCTGACCCGCCCGAAATGCCCGGGGCCTGCCGGGCGTTGACCCGGTCGTGCGCCTGTCGTTGCTGGACCGCTCGCGGACCCGGGCCGGGGAACCGGACTCGGCCGCGCTGCGCCACACCGTCGACCGTGCCCGCCGCGCGGAACGGCTCGGCTACCACCGGTTCTGGGTGGCCGAGCACCACGCCGTGCCCGGGATCGCGTCCGGCAGCCCGCCGGTACTGATGGCGGCGGTCGCCGCAGCGACCGGGCGGATCCGGGTCGGCTCCGGCGGGATCATGCTGCCCAACCACCAGCCGCTGGTCGTCGCCGAGCAGGTCGCGATGCTCGCCGCACTCCATCCCGGGCGGATCGACCTGGGGATCGGGCGCTCGCCGGGGTTCACCGAGCCGGTCCGCCGGGCGCTGCGGGCCGCGGGCTCCGACGACGCGGCGTTCCGGGCCGGGCTCGACGAGCTGCGCTCCTACCTCGACGGCACCGGACCGGTCACCGCCCGGCCCCGCCTGGACAGCGCGGTCCCGTTGTTCCTGCTGGCCACCGGCGCGGGCCTGACCCTCGCCGGTGAGCTGGGGCTGCCGGTCGTCGCCGGTGGGTCGGTGCTCGACGACCGGGCCGCCCTCGACACCTACCGCGCTCGGGCCGGGGACGCCGCGCACCTGGTGGTGTCCGCGGACATCCTGGTGGGGCACCCCGACCTGGCGCTGCCCGAGGCGTGGGCACTGGCCGCGGCCCGGACGACGGGGGAGTTCCCGCCGCTGGAACCGCCGGACCCGGACCGGTGGACGACCCGCCGTCAGCGGCAGGTCATGGAGTCCGCACTCGCCCGCACCATCGCCGGCGACGAGGACACCGTCGCCGAGGGGCTCGACGCGCTGGTGGAGCGCACCGGGGCGGACGAGCTCCTGGTCAGTTCGTCGACCTGGGACCTCGACGCCCTCGCCGAGTCGGACGCGGCCCTGGCCGGGCTGCTGGTGGGCGCCCCGGTGTGATCCGGCCGGATGCGTCCGCCCGGGTCTGATCCGGCCGGATGCGTCTGTCGGTGATCATCCGTCCAGTGCCGATCGATGCCACGCACGGCACCGATCGGCACTGATCGGACGATCACGCACGCGCGATGGCACCGATCGGCACTGATCCGACGATCACCCGTGGCCGGGGTGGCCGGTGGCCATGGGTCAGGGCTGCGGCTGCTCCCCGATCAGGATCCAGGTGGCGCGGATCGGGAACTCGAGGTCCTGGGTCTGCGGGTCGATGGCCGGGGGCGGCCCGAACAGCTGCACCTGGACGGTGACCAACCGGTCGGTCTCCTCCGGGAGGGTCAGGGTGAACTCGGTGCGTGAGCCGGGTGTGGCGATCTCGCTGCGCTGCTCGATCGGCTCCGGGTCGTCGCCGCGGGTGAAGGCGTAGGCGACCTGCCACGGGCCGGACGACACCTCCTCGGGGACGGTGATCCGGATCGGCGTGCCCGGCGCGACCGCTGCGGTGACCCGCGCGTTCGGGTCCTCGGTGCAGTTCTCCATCCGGTTGTCGCAGAACTGCGTCGGGGCCGCGGTCAGCGCGGTGCCCGCGACCTCGAAGGTGACGGTGGGGGGAGCGCCACCGCACCCGGCGAGCAGGACGGCGGCCACGGCGAGCAGCCCGGCGAGCGCGCGGACCGACCGGCGGGGGCGGGTGATCACGTCGACCACCCTACGGATCCCGGTGTGCGCGGCGGCGTGCGCCGGGGCCGGTCAGCGCACCGCGGGCGTGACGGCCGGAGGCACCGGGCGGGCGCCGAGCCCGGGGACGAGCGTGCTGCCGCGGCGGATCGCGGCCGCCTGCAGACCGAACATCCCCACCACGCAGGCGACGATCACGAACCCGGTGCGGAACGTGTCGTGCGGGGCCAGGACGCCGATCGCGCCGCCCAGCACCCAGGCCATCTGCAGCACCGTCTCCGAGCGCCCGAACGCCGACGCCCTGGCGTGCTCCGGCAGGTCCCGCTGGACCACCGCGTCCAGGCTCACCTTCGCCAGCGCGCTCGCCGTGGACGCGACCAGCGCGACGACGACGGCGGCCGGCACGCCCGGCAGCACCGCGGCCCCGGTGGCGGCGAGCAGCGCCGCGAGCGCGGCGCCCAGCACCACCGGCTCGACCCGGTCGAACCGGCTGCGGGCCCCGACGGCGTTGCCGAGGAACAACCCGGCCCCGGCCGCCGCACCGACCATGCCGATCACGAGCACCTGGCCGACCGGATCGCCGTCGGGGGCGTGCTCGGTGCCCTCCTTCACCACGAACGCGACGAACAGGGTCAGGAACCCGGTCAGCACCCGGACCGCGCCGGTGCCCCACAGCGCGACCAGCACCGACCGCGTCGCGGGGGCCTTGGGCCGGGCCGACCGGCGACGGCCGGCCGGGACCGCCGCGGTGACCTCGCCGGCGGTCGACTCGACCCGCCGCGGGACGCGCAGGCAGAGCAGCACACCGGCGAGGCCGAGCGCTGCAGTCCACCACAGCGCGCCGGGCGAGCCGAACGTCCACGCGGCGCCCACGGCCACCGCGCCCGCCACGGCGCCCGCGGCCATGCCGAACGTCGTGAGGCGGGAGTTCGTCGTCGCCAGGGTGATCGACGACGGCAGCACACGCGGCGTCACCGCGGCCTTGAGCACCATGAACGACTTGCTCAGCACCATGATCCCGAGCGCCGCCGGGTACAGCACCCAGGTGTCGAGGTGGAACACCAGGACCACGGCCAGGGCGGCCCGCCCGGCGCAGGACACCGCCATCGCGATCCGCCTGCCGCGCTGCAGCCGGTCCAGGGCCGGGCCGATGACCGGGGCGACCAGCGCGAACGGGGCGACGGTGATCGCCAGGTACAGCGCGACGTTGGCCTTGGACTCGGCGGTCGCGGCCGCGAAGAACAGTGTGTTCGCCAGCGCGACGGCCACCGCGGCGTCGAGCGCGTGGGTGAGCATCGTGGCGTAGGTGAGCGCGGTGAGCCCCGAGCGGTCCGCGCCGTCCGCCGTCGCGGCGCGCCGGAACAGCGCGACCGCCCGCCCGCTCAGCTCCCGGGTGCGGTGCACGGCCACCCGGGTCACGGTGATCTTCCGCGGCACGGAGGCCGGCCCGGGCCGTGGCAGCTCCTCGGTCGCGGGGTGCCCGGAGGATCCGCGCAGCGTCGCGTCCGAGGCGATCGGGGTCGTGCGCGGGTCCCGGGGCCCGGTCCGCCCGGAAGGATCCGTGCGCGGGTCCCGCGGCCCGGCCCGACCGGAGGGGTCCGTGCGCGACGACGGCCCGGCCGCCGTACGTGCCCGGCGGCGCCGGAACGGGTTGGCTGCCACGGACTCATTGTGCAGAGGGGGACCGACATCGGTGGTGTGCTGTCGACGGCCGGGCGCGTCGTCACCCGCGCGGCGCAGCGAACGGTCAGGCAGGCGGTACCGCCAGCCGTACCCGGTAGGTCGCCGGCCACAGCTTCCCGGTCAGCAGGTACTCGTCGCCCGCCACGTGCGCGATGCCGTTGAGCACGTCGGCGCCGGAGCGACGGGCCGGGTCCAGCAGACCGGAGGCGTCGACGACGGCGTCCACCACGCCCGTCGCGGGGTCGATGCGGACGATCCGGTCGGTCTGCCACACGTTCGCCCACACCCGGTCGCCGACGCACTCCAGCTCGTTCAGCTCGCCCTGCTGCGCGCCGTCCAGCGTCACCGCGACCGAACCGGTGGGGGCCAGGTCGCCCGGCTCGTGGAAGTGCAGCCGGTCGGTGCCGTCGGAGCGGACGATCCGGCCCGTGCCCGGGTCGCCGGAGAGGCAGATCCCCCACCCCTCGCCGTCGACCGGGACCTCGCGCCGCGGCCGCAGGGTCGCCCGGTCCCACTCGATCGCGACGCCGTCCTGCCAGGTCAGCTGCCAGATCCGGTCCCCGACGACGGTGATCCCCTCCCCGAAGTACGACGGCGGCAGCGGGCTCGCCGCCCGGACGGCCCCGGTGACCGGGTCCAGCGCCCGGATCTCGGACTCGCCGACCCGGCCGGTGCCCTCGTAGAGGATGCCGTCGTGCAGCTCCAGGCCCTGGCTGAACGCCGCGGGGTCGTGCGGGAGCTCCGCGAGCACCTCCGGCCGGACGACCGGGACGGCTCCGGGAGCGGGTGCCGGAGAGGCCGCGGCGCCGCAGCCGCTCAGCGCGACGACGAGCAGGAGCAGCAGCACGACGGGGCGGCCTCGGGCGCGGGTGGGCACCGCCCCAGGATGCCCGGGCCCGGGTGGCACACTGGTGAGGTGACTGCTGGTGAGCATTCGGCCTCCCCCGAGGGGCCCGCTGCGCCCGAGGCGACCGCACCGCCGGAGTCCACCGGCGCCGCGGTCCCGGCCGAACCGCGCCCTGCGCCGCCGCACCTGTTCGACGCCGTGGACTCCGCACGGTCCGCCGCCGTCGAGGAGGCAGCCGACGAACTGGGCCGTTCCGCCGCGGTCGCGGCGGTGGGCGCGCACCTCGGTGCCGTCGCCGAGGACGACGGTTCGGTCACCCACTCGTTCGCCGCCGAGCTGGCCGGCTACCGCGGCTGGCGCTGGGCCGTCACGGTGGCCAGCGCCGGTGCCGGCGAGCCGGTCACCGTCTCGGAGTCGGTGCTGTTGCCCGGCTCCACGGCGCTCGTCGCGCCCGACTGGGTGCCGTGGGACCAGCGGGTCCGGCCCGACGACCTCAAGCCCGGTGACCTGCTGCCCGTCCCGGCCGACGACCCGCGCCTGGTGCCCGGGTACCTCGACTCCGGCGACCCGGCCGTCGACGAGCTCGTCCGGGAGGCCGGTCTCGGCCGCGAGCGCGTGCTCTCCGCCGAGGGCCGGCTGGCCGCGGCCGAGCGCTGGCAGGCCGGCGACCGCGGCCCGGCGGCCGAGATCGCCCGCTCCGCACCCGCGTCCTGCGGGACCTGCGGGTTCCTGGTGCCGCTGGCCGGGGCGTTGCGGGGCGCGTTCGGGGTGTGCGCCAACGGCTCGTCCCCGGCCGACGGGCAGGTCGTCGCGGCCGGGTTCGGATGCGGTGCGCACTCCTCGGTCTCGGACCCGTCCGGATCCCCGGTGTACGTCTCCGCCCTGGTCTACGACGACGGTGTGGACCTCGAACCGGTCGGTTCGCACTGAGCGGACCCGGCGGGACGGACGTCGACGCGAGCGATCCGTTCGGCACCTCGGTGCTGCGTGAGGGCGTGCTCGCGGCGTGGGCGTCGTCGCCGACCCGGTTCCGCGAGGACGTCAACACCGAGGACGACCTGTGCCGCGGCGGGTACGCCGACACCTGGGTTGTCGAGCTGCTGCAGAACGCGGCCGACGCCGCCGTCGCCGCCGGTGTTCCCGGCCGGGTGCGCGCGAGCGTGCGCGGCGGTGAGCTGCGGATCGCGAACGCCGGGGCCCCGCTGGACGCCGCCGGGGTCGCCGCGCTGGCCGCGCTGCGGGCGTCGGCGAAACGGGACGCCGCCGGCGCGACCGGGCGCTTCGGCGTCGGGTTCGCGGCCGTCCGGGCGGTCTGCTCCGAGCCCCGGCTGGTGACGGCGGCCGGCGGGGTCGCGTTCTCCGCCTCCCGGACGGCGTCCGAGGTGGCTGCACTGGGTGGCGCGGCGGCCGCCGAGCTGGCCCGGGACCCGCGGGTCCCGGTGCTCCGCCTGGTCTGGCCGGCCGACGAGGAACCGCCACCGGAGGGGTACGCGACCGAGGTCCGGCTGCGCCCGGACACGGCCGACCCGCACGCCCTGCTCGACGAGCTGGCCCGCGCCTGCCCGGACCTGCTGCTCGCGCTGCCCGCGCTGGAGCGGGTCACCGCCGGGACGGACCACGTCACCCGCACCGACCTCGGTGCCGGTCGGGTCCGGATCTCCGACCGTGAGTTCCTGGTGGCGGGCGACGCCGGGGTGCGCTGGGCGCTGCCGTACACCGGCGGCCGTCCGGCACCGTTCGATCCCGACGCCGGTGAGGTCCTGCACGCACCGACCCCGAGCGCGGAGCAGCTGTCCCTGCCGGTGCGGCTGATCGCCCCGTTCCCGCTCGACCCGGACCGGCGGCGGATCCGGGCCGACGACCCGGCGACCGGTGAGCTCGTCGAGCGGGCGGCGGCGTCGTACGCCTCGCTGGTCCGGGCCACCGCCCTGGAGCACCGGACGGCCCTGGTGCCGGTCCCGGCGTTCCCGCGGTCACCGCTGGACGGCCGGCTGCGCGAGGCGATCGCCGCGGAGCTCGCGCGCACCTCGTGGCTGCCCGCCGCCCGTGCGCCCGACGAGGGCGCCGGCGACGATCTCGCCCCGGACCGCGCCGAATGGCTCGATCTCGGCGGTCCGGGTGACGCGGGCGCCGGGCTCCCCGAGCTGCTCGCCGCGGCCGACCCGGGGTTCGAGCGGCTCCTCGCGTCCGGGGTCGTCCCGCCGCCCGGGCTGGACGTCGAGCGCATCGGTCCGGCCGGGCTCGCCGAGCGGCTCACCGGCGTCGAGGCCGATCCGGCCTGGTGGCAGCGGGTCTACGCGGCGCTCGCCCCCGCCGTCGACACCGTCCCGGGCCTCGCCGCGGAACTGGGTGCGCTGCCCGTCCCGCTCGCCGACGGGCGCCTGGTCCCCGGTCCGGCGTCCGTGCTGATCGCCGAGGAGAGCACCCCGGCGATCCCGGAGCTGCGCATCGCGCACCCCGACGCCGTGCACCCGCTGCTGCGCCGCCTCGGCGCGGCCGACGCCGACCGGGAGACCCTGCTCGCCGCGCCCGCGCTGCACGAGGCCGTCGCCCGCTCGCTCGACGACGCCGAGGCCGGGCTGGACACCGAGCCGCTCGCCCGCGCCGTCCTGGCCCTGCTCGACACCCCGTCGGCCGAACGGGACGAGCGGTTCGGCGGGCTCGCCCTCACCGACGACGAGGGCCGGCCCGCCCGTGCCGACGAGCTCGTCCTGCCCGGTGCGGCCGTCCGCGACCTGCTCGACCCGGACGCGCCGGTCGGGACCCTCGGCGAGGAGTGGCTCGACGCCGGGACGGACGCCCTGGTGGCCGCCGGGGTGCTGGACGGGTTCGCGGTCGTGCCGTTCGACCCGTCGGTGCTGCACGACGCCGACGCCTACGAGGGCGACGAGGGACCGGCGGTACGCGACCTCGACCTGGTCGACGACGACCGGTGGCCCGCGGCGCTGGCGCTGCTGGCGTCCGGCCGGGAGACCCGGGCGGCGATGCTGACCGGGTACACCGCGTGGTGGCTGGAACGGAACGTGCGCATCGCCGGCCGGCTGCCGTCGACGTGGCGGCTGGCCTCGGCGTCGTCGCTGGTCGGGCTGTACGACCCGGTCCCGGAGATCGACGGCGTCGACGAGATCGTGCTCGCCGCGATCGGCGTCCGGAGCCACGTCGTGGTCACCGCGGAGGACGAGGCCGCCGAGCTGCTCGACCGGCTCGCCGACCCGGACCGCCCGGTCACCGGGGACGTCGCCGCCGCCGCGCACACCGCACTCGCCGCGGCGTACACCGCGGGTGTGGTCGATCTCGACGATCTCGACCCGCCCGCCCACGTCCGCACGCTGACCGGTGTCGTCGCCCCGGCCGACCGGGTCGTCGTCCTCGACGCGCCGTGGGTGCTGCCCGCGCTCGACGACACCCCGGCCGTCCCGGGCGGGGACGACCCGGACACCGTCGCCGAGCTGCTCGACCTGCCGCTGGCGTCGGAACGGGTCACCGGGACGGTCCGTGGCGAAGGCGACCCGGTGGCGTGGACCACGCTGGCGGAGGTGGTGCTGGCCTGCCGCGCGGTCGGGGCGCAGCCGCCCGCGGGGGAGCTGCGGGTGCACGAGGAGCTGGTCGTCGACCTCGACGGTGGGGGTGCCGTGACCGTCCCGGCCTGGCCGTGCGCGGCCGGTGGCTGGCACGCGTCGGACCCGCTGCGGGCGCTGGTGGCCGCACTCGCCGCCGAGCGGCGTGCCAGGATGATCCCGTGACATCCGACGGCTCGATGGCGCTGCCGCGCCGGGTCGCAGTGCTCTCCGTGCACACGTCCCCGACCGAGCAGCCCGGCACCGGCGACGCCGGTGGAATGAACGTCTACGTCGCCCAGACCGCGATCCGGATGGCCCGCCGCGGCGTCGAGGTGGAGATCTTCACCCGCGCCACGTCGTCCGACCAGCCGCCGTCGGTGGAGCTCGCACCGGGCGCCACCGTGCGGTTCGTCGCCGCAGGCCCGTTCGAGGGGCTCGGCAAGGACGACCTGCCGAGCCAGCTGTGTGCGTTCACGGCGGGAGTGCTGCGGGCCGAGGCCCGCCACGATCCCGGCTGGTACGACGTCGTGCACTCCCACTACTGGCTCTCCGGGCAGGTCGGGTGGCTGGCCAGGGACCGCTGGGGCGTGCCGCTGGTGCACTCCGCGCACACCCTGGCCAAGGTCAAGAACGCCGCGCTCGCCGCGGGCGACACCCCGGAGCCACGGGTCCGGCTGATCGGTGAGGATCAGGTCGTCGCCGAGGCGGACCGGCTCGTCGCGAACACCGAGATCGAGTCCAAGCAGCTCATCGACCTCTACGACGCCGACCCGAACCGCACCGTCACGATCCCGCCCGGCGTCGATACCGACCGGTTCCGGCCGGGCGACGGTGCCGCCGCGCGCGTCGAGCTGGGCCTGCCGGGCGACGCCGTCGTGCTCGCCTTCGTCGGGCGGATCCAGCGGCTCAAGGCGCCGGACGTGCTGCTGCGGGCCGCCGCCGAGCTGCTCGCCCGGACACCGTCGCTGCGCGAACGGCTGGTGGTGCTGGTCGCCGGCGGGCCGTCGGGGTCGGGGCTGGCCGAACCGACCTCGCTGCAGGAGCTGGCCGCGGAGCTCGGGATCACCGACGTCGTCCGGTTCCTCCCGCCGCGCGGCGGCGACGAGCTGGTGACGGTGTACCGGGCGGCCGACGTCGTCGCCGTCCCCAGCCACAACGAGTCGTTCGGCCTGGTCGCGCTGGAGGCGCAGGCGTGCGGCACCCCGGTCGTCGCGACCCGGGTCGGTGGTCTCCCCGTCGCGGTCGCCGAGGGACGCTCCGGGCTGCTGGTGACCGGGCACGACATCTCCGACTGGGCCGACGCGCTCGGGGAGCTGGTGTTCGACCCGGCCCGCCGCGAGCGGATGTCCGGGGTCGCGGCCCGGCACGCGCACCACTTCTCCTGGGACCGCACCACCGACGCCCTGCTGGACGCCTACGACGAGGCCCGGGCCGAGTTCCGTGCCCGGGCGCGGGAGTGATGATGACCGATCTCGACGACGTGGTCGGCGCCGCGCTGCGTGACGCCGAGGTCGAGCACGTCCATCGCGGGCCCGGCCAATGGCTGGTGACGCTGCCGGGGGAGGCCCGGCTGCAGACCCAGACCTGGCTGCTCGTGCGTGAGCAGACGATGGGGGTGCAGGCGTTCGTCTGTCGCCGGCCCGACGAGAACCTCGAGGGCGTCTACCGGTTCATGCTGCTGCGCAACGCCAAGCTCTACGGCGTGCACTACTGCCTGGACCGGGTCGGCGACATCCACCTGGTCGGGCGCGTCCCGGTGCACGCGGTGACCGCCGACGAGGTCGACCGGGTCCTCGGCCAGGTGCTCGAGGCCGCGGACGGTGATTTCAACACCTTCCTCGAGCTCGGTTTCGCCTCCTCGATCCGCCGCGAGTACGCCTGGCGGACCGAGCACGGTGACTCGACGGCCAACCTGGCGGCGTTCGAACACCTCTTCTCATGACCCGCGGGTAACCTTCGGACCCGCCCGGCGACGCGGCCCGTCCGGGTACCCCTAACATGACCGCTACTCCGGGTGACCCTCCCGTCACTCGGCCCCCGATACACCTCGCGAAGGAGCGAAGCCGTGTCGATGCGCAGCCCGTACCCCGATGTCGACATCCCCGACGTCTCCCTGACGGAGTTCCTGTTCGCCGACGGGTTCGGCGACCGGGCGGACGCACCGGCGTTCGTCGACGGGACGACCGGCGACCAGCTGACCTACACCGAGCTCCACGGCATGGCCGAGAAGATCGCCGGCGGCCTGGCGGCGCGCGGGATCGGCAAGGGCGACGTCGTCGCGCTGTTCGCGCCGAACCTGCCGCAGTGGGCGGCGCTGTTCCACGGCGTCCTGCGCGCCAACGGCATCGTGACCAGTGCGAACTCGATGTACACCGCGGGCGAGCTGGCCCACCAGCTCACCGACTCCGGCGCGAAGATGGTCATCACCGTCTCGCCGTTCCTGGACCGCGCCGTGCCCGGCGCGAAGGAGGCGGGGCTGTCCGAGGACGTGGTGCTGACGATCGACAAGACGGAGGGCCACGACTCGCTGTCCGATCTCGTCGCCTCCGGCGCCCCGGCCCCCGAGCTGACGACGACGGCGACCGACACCGCGGTGCTGCCCTACTCGTCGGGCACCACCGGCCTGGCCAAGGGCGTGATCCTCACCCACCGCAACCTGGTCGCGAACCTGCTCCAGGTCGAGGCGATGGGGAACGTCACCGACCAGACCAAGATCATGGCGTTTCTGCCGTTCTTCCACATCTACGGCATGACCGTGATGATGAACCAGGGACTGCACCAGCGGGCGACGGTCGTCACCATGCCGAAGTTCGATCTCGAGCAGTTCCTGACGATCACCCAGAAGTACGGCGTCGACCGGCTCTACATCGCCCCGCCGGTCGCGGTGGCGCTGGCCAAGCACCCGATGGTCGACCAGTACGACCTGTCCTGTGTGAAGACGGTCTTCTCCGGTGCCGCTCCGCTGGACGGCGAGCTCGGCCGGGCCGTCGCGAAGCGCCTGAACTGCACGGTGCTGCAGGGCTACGGGATGACCGAGTCGTCCCCGGTGAGCCACTGCATGCCCGACGACCGCGGCGACCTCGACCTCAACTCGTCCGGCTTCGCGCTGCCCAACATCGAGTGCAAGCTGGTCGACCCGGCGACCGGCCAGGAGGTCGGCGTCGGCGAGCGCGGCGAGCTGTGGATGAAGGGCCCGAACATCATGGTCGGGTACCTGAACAACTCCGACGCCACCGACGCGACCAAGGACGCCGACGGCTACCTGCACACCGGTGACATCGCCGTCGTCGACGAGGAGGGCGTGTACTCGATCGTCGACCGGGTCAAGGAGCTGATCAAGTACAAGGGCTACCAGGTGCCGCCTGCCGAGCTGGAGGCGCTGCTCCTGACCCACGACAAGATCGCCGACACCGCGGTCATCGGGGTCAAGGACGCCGACGGCGAGGAGATCCCGAAGGCGTTCGTGGTGAAGCAGGCCTCGGGACAGGACCTGACCGAGGACGACGTCATGGCGTTCGTCGCGGCGAAGGTGGCCCCGCACAAGAAGGTGCGGGTCGTCGAGTTCATCGAGCAGATCCCGAAGTCGGCCTCCGGGAAGATCCTGCGCAAGGACCTGCGCGCCCGGGAGGCGGCTCAGGTCTGACCATGCTGACGAGCCGGGACGGCGTCGTGACCTGCGGTTTCGCGGGGACGGCGCCGTCCCGTCGTGTGCGCGGGTGCGGGCGGTACGGAGCCGTCCGGCGGTGTCGGTCTCACGGCTGATCGTCGATGGCATTGCTCAGTCGGGTCAGCCAGGCGAGGTGGTCGCGCAGCGCGGTACGCCCGGTCGGGGAGAGGCGTAACCAGGTCCGGGGCCGCCGCCCGACCGATCCCTTGCGGATCTCGAGGTAGCCGGCCTCCTCGAGGGAGCGGCTGTGTTTGGAGACTGCGGAGTCGCTGACGCCGGTCAGGTCGCGCACGGTGGCGAACTCGACCCAGTCGGCGCCCTGCAGCAGCGCGCACATCGCCAGCCGGGGCCCGGTCTCGAAGATCGGGTGCCGCTCGCCCGCAGCGTCGTCCGGGGCGGCCCCGGCGCCGGAACGACCGGCGGCGGTCACAGCGCAACCCGGCCGGCTGCGATGTCGTCGCGCATCCTCGCGCGGGTCCGGACCTGGCCGACGAACACGGCCGCGGCCACGGGGATCAGGGCCAGCAGAGCCGCCACGCGGTGACCGTTCTCGACCAGCAGGTTGATGCCGACGACGCCGGCGATGGTCACCGCGAGCACGGCGAACCACACCTTCCGAGCGCTGGGATACGCGCCGATCCGGGGAAGCTGAACCCCGGACCGTCGGCGCTGGAGCATCGAGTAGGCCGCCGCGGCCACGGCGACCGCCACCAGCACCCACTGGATGCTGGGCCGCAGCCCCGGCAGGAACGACACCCAGATCGGGATCCCGGCGAGCAGTACGAGCCCGACCCCGTGGAGCACCCAGTAGGTGCGAGAGAACTCGGCGTACGTGGAGAGCTTGCGTCGTGCATCGACGACCTGATCGAACTCGGGGGTGTCAGACATTCCGATCTCCCAACTGCATCAACTTTCCGTACGGAAAACGTATGCGAGGCGGACAGTGCCCGTCAAGGGGCGTCCGCGAGGGGTGTCGGACTCACCGCGTTCCGCGGAACGCACTCCACCTCGCCGCCGGCAGCGCTTCGGGGTCGAAAACCGAGTTCGGTCGGCCTGTGCCACGGTGCCGATCCGGCTCAACGAGTCGACGACGGCGTCGGTGAAGCTCTGAGAACCGCCGTGGCCGGCGTCGTCGATGACGTGCAGGTCGCTCGTGGACCAGCGCTGATGGAGGTGCCATGCGACGTCCACGGGGCCGCTGATGTCGTGGCGACCGTGGATCAGCGCGCCGGGGATGCCGTCGAGCCGCGGTGCGTCGCGGAGCGCTGATGGCAGGCTGCGGCCGCATCCACGCTGGTCGAACAGCACGGCACGGAACCGATCCGGGTCGAAGTAGCGGCGCGCGCCGATGCTGGAGCCGGTACCGGGGCCGCCGTGGAGGTACAGCGCCGGCCGGCCGTCGGGGTTGCCGCAGGCCTCCCAGTAGATCGACTGGCCGTCGTCGGTGTTGATAGTCCCGGAGTCGTATGGCTCGATCGGCGGGTAGAGGGGCACGGCCGCTCCTGACCTGCGACGGTGGAACAACAGAACCGTAGCCGTGGGAGCAGACCTCTTCGCCACGACAACATCAGGCTCGCGCGACCGCGTTACACCGCCCACGGGACTTGACCGACGGACGACGCCGCCGGCCGCGAGCGGCGCACCGCCCACCGCCTCGCGTCGCCTGGCTGTTCACGGATCATCGCCGCCTGCGGAAAGTGTGACTGCCCCCTCGTCAGAAGGAAGCTGAACATGACATCAGCCAACGGATCGAAGTCCCCGTCGAGATTCACCCCGCAGGAAGACGCCGAAGACCTGGGCCGTCTCGTTCAGGAAGCTCGCGCGATGCAGGACGTCAGCGCCGCTGAACTCGCCCGCCGCACGGGTGTGGCCCCCAGCGACGTCCTCGAGTTCGAGATAGGTCGTGTCATCCCCGCCAAGCCGCAGTTCACCACCTACATGACGGCGCTCGGTTTCAGCGCCTGACGGCGTGGGCGCTGCCACCCCGAGGATGATCACTGAGCGCCTCGTCCTGGTGCCGATCACGGCAGCACGCATCGACGCGCTTCTCGATCTCCATCAAGACGCCGGTATCGCTGCCTGGTACGGCGGGTTCTGGAGCCGAGACGACGCGACCGCGTTCGCCATGAGGATGGAGAGACGTTGGCGGGAGGACCGCCTCGGGAAGTGGCTCGCCTACGATCTCACCGGCAGTCTCGTCGGGCGTGGCGGCCCCACACTGATGGACGACGGTGCCGGAGGCACAGCGGTCGAGATCGGCTGGGCTGTTCGTCAGGCTTTCTGGGGCCACGGGTACGCCTCGGAGATCGGTAGGGCGGCAATCCGGTTCGCCATGACGGTCGCCCCATCGCACTCGATCATCTCGTTCACCGAGCGACACAACGAACGGTCTCGAGCTGTGATGGAGCGCCTCGGCATGACCTATGACGCCGAGATCCTCCGTCCAGGACTCGTCGCCGGTCTCGACGGTGTCCACGACAACGCTCCCTTCGCGTTGTATCGCCTGCCGTCCTCTACTCGGTAAGTACCCACCGGCGGTGCCCGGGTGTGCAGCACCGCGCCCGTTCTGCTCGTTGACCGGGCGTGAGCCACCGCGTCCGCGGAGGACGGGACAGGCGTCTCGTCGGTGTCCGGTACGACCGGCCGCACCGGTTTACGCGAGCCCTGCGTGCCGGTCGGCGTGGACGAAGGCGAGGAGCTCGTCGAGTTCGTCGTCGGACGTGAACGCGTCGCGGGTCATGTCGTCGAGGGACTCGACCGGGTGCACGCCCCTGTGTCGCCGGATCCTGAAATCTGACCCCCTGGCGGTTCGGGAATCTTGATCCCTCCCGACGCTGGGGAGGTGCTGAACGTGGAGGACTGGGCGGAGATCCGTCGCTTGCATCGGGCGGAGGGTGTGCCGATCAAGGAGATCGCGCGGCGGCTCGGGGTCGCGCGGAACACGGTGCGGGCGGCGTTGCGCTCGGAGGGGCCACCGCGCTACGAACGCGCTGCGCGGGGCTCGGTCGCGGATGCCTACGAGCCGCAGGTGCGGGCCCTGCTCGTGGAGTGGCCGACGATGCCGGGGCCGGTGATCGCGCAGAGGATCGGCTGGCCCTACTCGGAGGGCCCGCTGAAGAAGCTGCTGGCCCGGATCCGGCCCGAGTATGTGGGGATCGACCCGTCGGACCGGACGGTCTACGAGCCGGGCGAGATCGCCCAGTGCGATCTGTGGTTCCCCGAGACCCCGATCCCGGTCGCGGAGAGGCAGGCGCGGATCCTGCCGGTGCTGGTGCTGACCTTGGCGTTCTCCCGGTTCCACTCGGCGACGATGATCCCGTCGCGCCAGGGCGGGGACATCCTGTCCGGGATGTGGCAGCTGATCGCTGCGTTGGGGCGGGTTCCCAAGATGCTGGTGTGGGACAGGGAGTCCGCGATCGGGGGCACCGGGAAGGTGTCGATCCCGGCCGCGGCGTTCGCCGGGACGTTGGCCACGAGGATCCGGCTGGCCCCGCCGAAGGACCCGGAGTTCAAGGGCATGGTCGAGCGCAACAACGGGTTCTTCGAGACCTCGTTCCTACCCGGGCGGGCATTCGCCTCCCCCGCGGACTTCAACACCCAGATCGGCGACTGGCTCACCACACGAGCGAACACCCGCACCGTCCGGGCCATCCACGGTCGTCCGGTCGACCTGCTCGAGACCGACCGTCAGGCCATGACCGTCCTGCCGCCGGTGGCCCCGGTGGTCGGGTTGACCCATCGGATCCGGCTGGCCCGGGACTACTACGTCCGCGTCGACACCTGCGACTACTCGGTGGACCCGCGGGCGATCGGGCGGTTCGTCGACATCACCGCCTCGCCCACCACCGTCGAGGTGTTCTGCGACCGCGAGCTCGTCGCCCACCATGTCCGCAGCTGGGCCAAGCACTTGGTGATCACCGACCCCGACCACGTCACCACCGCGAAGCAGATGCGCCAGGCGTTGGCCGAGCAACGCCGAGCCCAGCAGCAGTCCCAGCAGAACGGGGCGCGCCGCCACGGCGACGGCCGCCCGGTCGCGCTGCGCGCGCTGCCCGACTACGACGCCCTGTTCGGCGTCGACTTCAACCCCACCATCCCGACCGACCCGACGGCCGCTTCGGCGGCGGAAACGAGCAACCCATGACCACCACGACCACCGCGGCGACATCGCCGCCCAGAACGGCACCAGCGGACGGGTTGCCGTCGATGCTGGCCTACCTGGCCCGAGTGCTCAAGACCCCGACGATCGGCGCTGCTGGGAAGAGCTCGCCGCCAGGCCCGCGACGAGAACTGGTCGCACGAGGAGTATCTGGCCGCGGTCCTGCAGCGCCAGGTCGCCGAACGCGAGTCCGCCGGCACCACCATGCGGATCCGCACCGCGCACTTCCCAGCCGTGAAGACCATCGAGGACTTCAACCTCGACCACCTGCCCTCACTGCGCCGCGATGTGTTGGCGCACTTGGCGACCGGGACATTCGTCGCCAAGGCCGAGAACGTGATCCTGCTCGGCCCACCCGGACTCGGGAAGACCCACCTGGCGATCGGGCTCGGAGTCAAAGCCGCCCACGCCGGCTACTCGGTCCTGTTCGACACCGCGAACAACTGGATCACCCGCCTCACCGAGGCCCACCAGGCCGGACGCCTCGAGGCCGAGCTGAAGAAGATCCGCCGCTACAAGCTGATCATCATCGACGAGGTCGGCTACATCCCCTTCGACCACGACGCGTGTGGGACGACGGTAGAATGACAGCGCTGGCGCGCCACCAAGATGACAGCGCCGTCAGATCGGCTCCAACAGGGGCAAGGCTGGTGCTCGTACAGTCGGGCTCGCCCCTCACGGCGTCCCGGCGAGCCTGCCGGGACGGGTGACGATCACCCCGTCGTTGTCGCTCCACAAGTGTTGTCCCGGTACGAAAGTTGCACCTCCGAAGCTGACAGGAATGTCGATCTCTCCCGTGCCGTCGAGCGCACCGCGGCGCGGATTCGATCCGAGCGCCTTGATCCCCAGGTCGATCGTTGCCAGTGTGCGGGTGTCGCGCACGGCGCCGGCGATGACCAGACCTGTCCATCCGTTCTGCACTGCGCGGTCGGCGAGCACGTCACCGAATAGCGCGCAGCGCAACGAGCAGCCGCCATCGACGGCGAGGACCGCTCCGTCGCCAGGCCGGGCCAGCAGTTCCCGGAGGAGCCCGACGTCGTTGTGACAGCGCAGGGTGCGGATCGGTCCGTCGAACTCCGTGCGTCGGCCGTACTGGCGGAACTGCAGATCACAGCTATCGAGGATGTCGCCTTGGGCATCCATCCGGTCGGCGGTGTCCATCTGGTGATAGGCCTTCCGGTACGTGGTGGTTCCGCGTCGCGGGCGGTGGGACGGGTCGGTCCTAGACGACGGAGTCGTCGCGCAGCCGCTCGATTTCGGCGGCGTCGTATCCGAGGCTCGCGAGCACGTCGTCGGTGTGTTCGCCGAGCTCGGGCCCGGTCCATCGGACTCCGCCGGGGGTCGCGGACAGGCGCGGGGCGACGTTTTGCATGGCGAACTCGTGGCCACGGCTGTTGTGGGCCCGCACGATCGCGTTCCGGGCGGCGAAGTGCTCGTCGGCGAACATGTCCTCGGACCGGTAGACGCGGCCGGCGGGAACGCCGCCCTCGTGCAGCATGTCGAGGAGGACGTCGGCGGTGTGCTCGGCCGACCAGTCGGCGATCAGGTCGTCGAGCTCAGATTGACGTTCGCCGCGCGCGTGGTGGCTGGCGTAGCGGTCGTCGGTGGCGAGTTCGGGCCGGCCCATGACGGCGGCCAGGCGCCGGAAAACGGTGTCCTGGTTGGCGGCGATGAGGATGCTGCTGGCGTCGGCGGTGGGGTAGACGTTGCTGGGCGCGACGTGGGGCAGGATCGCGCCGGTGCGCTCGCGCTGGTGCCCGATGGCGTCCCATTCGGTCACCGAGGCCTCCATCATCGCCAGCACCGCCTCGTAGATCGCCGAGTCCACGATCTGCCCGCGTCCGGTCGTGGCTCTCGCGTTGAGTGCGGCGACGGCGCCGAGTGCGGCGTAGGTGCCGGCCAGGGAGTCGCCGATGCTGATGCCGGCGCGCGCCGGCGGTCGGTCCGGTTCCCCGGTCAGGTAGCGAAGGCCGCCCATCGCCTCGCCGATCGAGCCGTAGCCGGCGCGGGGAGCGTAGGGACCGGTCTGACCGAATCCTGTGACTCGCACGATGATCAGGCCCGGGTTGGTCTCCCATAGACGTTCCGGGGAGAGGTTCCAGCGTTCGAGCGTTCCGGGTCGGAAGTTTTCGATCAGGATGTCGGCCTGGTCGAGCAGTTGTTGGGCGATCTGCTGCCCCGGCTGCACCCGCAGGTTCAGGGTGATCGATTTCTTGTTGCGGGCGATCACGGGCCAGGTGAGGGAGTCACCGTCGGCGTTGGACACGCCCCACAGCCGCATTGGGTCGCCGACCTCGGGCGACTCGACTTTGACGACGTCGGCTCCCATGTCCCCGAGAAGCTGCCCGCAGAAGGGTCCGGCGATCAGCTGGCCCATCTCGACGACGCGAGTGCCTGCCAGCGCGCCCGCGGGGGGCTCTGTGGGCATCAGGTATCTCCTTCGGGATCCGCCGCGACCGTGGAGTCCATGAGGACCGCACGGGCGGCGATGATGTGGGATCGCATGACGGAGGCGGCCCAGTCGGGCACGCCGGCGCGCAGGGCGGCTGTCAGCTCGCGGTGGTGGCCCATGCTGCGGTCGAGCGCTTCGGGGGTGTAGCGCGCGAAGGTCCGCACGACGAGCGGGACCTGCACGACGGAGGCGAGCATGGTGGCCAGCCGGGGGCTGTCGGCGCCGTCGATGATGACGCTGTGGAAGCGGGCGTTGAGCTCGCTGAGCGTGTGCAGGTCGTGTCGGCCGCCGCGCCGCGCGCAGGCCTCCATCTGCTCGCACAGCTCGGTGAGATGGTCGTTGTCCTGACCGCCGATGCGTTCGGCGGCCCGTCCCGCGGCGTGGCTTTCCAGCATGATCCGCAGCTGGTAGATCTCCTCGAGGTCGGCCACGGACCAACGGGCGACGCGGGCGCCGCGGTTGGGCAGGATTTCAACGAGGCCGTACGACGACAGAGTCCGGAGCGCCTCACGAACGGGGGTGCGGCTCACGCCGAGCTGTGCCGCGAGCTCGACCTCCTGCAGCCTGGCCCCTGGCTCGAGGGTGCCGTCCAAGATCAATCGGCGTAGCTGCGTCGCGGCCTGCTCGGTGGCAGCTGCCATGGTCCCCTCGTTTCGGTGGTGGGCTGGTGGCCGTCGGCTCGCTCGGACGGCGCGATGGCGGGGCGATCGCCGTCCTGCGAAACCTCAGCACTGTGCCGGGGTGGCCCGGCAATCGGGCCACCCGTTGCTCAGCCCGCGGTCGCGGCGTCCACTGCCCGCAGCCCGGCCTGGGCGATGGCCATGTCCTGCGAGTAGTGCCCGCCGCTCACCCCGATCCCGCCGATGACAGCGCCGTCGACGGTGATCGGGTAGCCACCGCCGAAGGCCACGAGCCTGTCGATTCCGGTCGGGGCTCCAACGCGCAGGGGCTCGTCACCCTTGATGAAGTCGAACCAGCCGTCGGTCGGCATGCTGAAACCTGCGGCGGTGTAGGCCTTGTCATGGGCGACCTGCACCGAGAGGAGCGGGGCCCCGTCCATGCGCGCGAAGGCCTTCTGGACGCCGGACTCGTCGACGACGGACACGACGTAGGCGCCTCCGTCGGCTGCTGCCTGGGCCACGGCCTCGCGCACGATCGTCTGGGCCAGCTCCAGCGTGATGGACGGCCGGTTGTAGGTGCTGCTCATGGGTGGGGCTCCTTGTCTGTTCCGGACGGACTAGGGACGATGCATACAATCGAGTTACCGGTGATCTGTCAAGTACAGAGTGGTGATCGCATGTATGTATGCGTCCTGTGGGGTGGTCTCGACGGGTGAAACGCCCTTGACTGACACCGAAGAGCGCAGTTGGTCCACGTACAAACTGGTCAGTGCGGTTTCAGTTGCTGGGTGGGGATATTGCTGCCAGTCAGCCAGTCTCTGCCAGTCCGGCTGAACTGTGTGCACGTTGGCTGTCTTGGCGCGTGCGGAAGTGGTTCTTGACACCACAGATGGAGCGTAGTTGCATACAGATGCCGCGTCGCTGCGGGTGCCTCATCGTCACCGGCCGCGGCAGGGGTACGGCCGACACAGACATCGAGGATTCGAGGCGACGATGGGCAAGCTCGACGGCAAGAACGTCGTGATCACCGGTGCTGCCGGCGGTATGGGACAGGCCGCCTGTCGCATGTTCTGCGAGGAGGGGGCGACGGTGCTCGGCGCCGACCTCAACGGTGGGGCGGTCAAGGAGCTGGAGTCCAGGCTGAAGGCAGAGGGCCTCGACTACCGCTCCGCCGAGGTCGACGTGACCTCGTCGGCGAGCGTGGCTGAGCTGGCCGCGACCGCGAAGAACGAGCTCGGAGCAGTTGACGTGCTCTACAACAACGCCGGGATCATCATGGGCAAGCCGATCCTGGAGACCACCGAGGACGAGTGGGCCGATGTTGAGCGGCTCAATTCCAAGAGCATCTTCCTCACGACGAAGGCTTTCGTGCCACTGATGGCCGGTCGTAAGGGATCGATCATCAACGTTTCGTCCATCGGCGGGGTCGTCGCGTTCGAGAACATGGGCGCCTACGGAGCGGCGAAGGCCGCGGCCGCGCACTTCTCCCGGGTCGCGGCCGTCGAGTTCGCCCCCGACATCCGAGTCAACGCGATCTGTCCCGGTGTCGTCGACACCCCGATGCCGCGCAACTTCACCAAGGACATGAGCAACCGGGACGAGATCTTCCAGGCCTGGAATCACGAGCACCTCACCGGTCGCCTCGGCCGGCCGGAGGAGGTCGTCTCGCTGGCGCTGTGGTTGGCCAGCGACGACGCCGGGTTCATGACCGGTGCCGTCCTCAACATCGACGGTGGCTACTCCACCCGCTGATGGCCCCCACACCGTCCCCGGTCGATCAGACGTCGATGCGCGACGTGCTCGGCCACTTCTGCTCGGGCGTCACCGTAATCACCGCGATCGGTCCGCGGGGGCCGGTCGGCTTCACCTGTCAGTCGTTCGCGTCACTGTCCCTGGAGCCGCCGCTGGTGAGCTTCGCCCCGGCGCGGACATCGAGCAGCTGGCCTGTAGCCCGCGCGGCGCGCACCTTCTGCGTCAACGTGCTCGCCGACGACCAGGAAGGCGTGTCGAATGCCTTTGCCCGGTCGGGTGCGGACAAGTTCGCCGGGATCGACTGGCGTCCGAGCCGCCGGGGCGCGCCCGTCCTGTCTGGGGCCGTGGCCTGGGTCGAGTGCGAGTTGTGGGCGGAGCACGACGCGGGCGACCACACGTTGGTTGCCGCGTTGGTGCTCGGGCTCGGATCTGACACCGACCGCGCTCCGCTGCTGTTCCATCGCGGCGCCTACGGACTGAGAAACGCCGTACGCGAGGAGGAATGGTCCTGATCCCTGACCTGGGCGTCCACCTCGCCGAACCATCCATTCGATACTTGACCTCTAGGGAGTACCCGTGATCCGCGCAGCCGAACAACTGGGCCTCGTCCCCGCCACCCCGCGCCCAGAAAGCCATCGCACACCGCTGGTTGACGGCCGCAGCACGCATCCGATCTTCAACGACCAGCCGCTCAAGCTCGGGCTGTTCGGGACCAACTGCTCCAACGGGCTGACGATCAGTCATGCCGAGACGACCTACGAGCCGACTTGGGAGCACACCCTCAAGGTCGCGCAGAAGGCCGACCGGCTGGGGTTCGAGGCTCTGGTGCCGGTCGCGCGCTGGCGCGGGTTCGGCAGCACCACCAACTTCAATGGCACCTGCTTCGAGACCTACACCTGGGCGACTGGTCTCGCCGCTCAGACCGAGAACATCGGCATCTTCGCCACCTCACACCTTCCGACGGTGCATCCCATCGTGGCGGCGAAGATGGCGGTCACGGCCGACCACGTCTCGCGCGGCCGGTTCGGGCTCAACCTCGTCATGGGTTGGTTCACCCCGGAGATGGAGATGTTCGGCGCCGAGCAGCGTGAGCACGACCAGCGCTACGGCTACGGCCAGCAGTGGATCGATTTCGTCAACAAGCTCTGGACCGAGCCGGGCTCGTTCGACTTCATCACCAATGACTTCCACAGCCTCGACGTCGAGTCCTACCCGAAGCCCTACCAGGCCCCGCGGCCTGCGCTGATCAACGCCGGCAACTCCAAGTCGGGCATCGACTTCTCGGCCCGCAACGTCGACGTCAACTTCGCCGCGATGGACACCGTCGAGACGATGAACGACTACACGTCGCAGCTGAAGGCGATGGCCCGCGAGGACCACCAGCGTGAGATCCAGACCATGACCTTCGGCCTGGTCGTCTGTCGCGACACCGAGGACGAGGCCAAGCGCGACTTCCAGCACATCGTCGACATGGGCGACCGCGAGGGCGCCAACAACGTGATGAAGGTCCTCGGCATGCAGAGCCAGTCGTTCGCCTCGCAGATCGAGTCCTACCAGGAGCGATTCATCGCCGGGTGGGGCGGCTACCCGATCGTCGGCACCCCAGAGCAGGTCGCCGACGAGATGCTGCGCATCCACAACACCGGCGGCATGAACGGGATGATCATGGGGATGCTCGACTACCACGAGGAGATGGACTACTTCGGAGACAACGTCATGCCGCTGCTCAAGCAGGCCGGCCTGCGTCACTGACGTCCCCTGACCTGCCTTCCGCGAGGAGAATGCGCATGGCTGTGGCGCTCTGTGAGGTCGGACCGCGTGATGGGCTGCAGAACGAGCCGGAGGTGCTCGCTCCTGCCCTCCGCGCCGAGCTCGCCAACCGGATGGCCCGCACCGGCGTGCCCAGGGTCGAGGCGGCGAGCTTTGTCAACCCCGAGCGCGTGCCGCAGATGGCGGGCGCGGAGGACGTCCTCGCGGCGGTGCAGCCGAGCCCGACCCTGAGCCGGGCCGCATTGGTGCTCAACGAGCGCGGCTATCAGCGGCTCCGCGAAACCTCGTGCGAGGAGGTCCACATCGCGTTCTGCGTGACCGAGACCTTCAACCGACGCAACCAGGGTCACTCGGTGGCGGAGTCGCTGGCGCAGGCAGGGGCGATCGTCGCAGACGCGCACGAGGACGGTCGCCGGGCCACGGTCACCCTGGCTGCGTCGTTCGGCTGCCCCTTCGAGGGAGCCGTGGATCCGGCGATCGTGCTCGGACTCGCCGAGCAGCTCACCACCGCCGACGAGATTGTCTTCGCCGACACGATCGGCGTCGGCGTCCCGCGCCAGGTCCGCGCCCTGCTCGGTGGAGCGCGGCACCTGGGCACGCCGCTGGGTCTGCATCTGCACAACACACGCAACACCGGCTACGCCAATGCCTACACGGCCCTGGACGAGGGGGTAGCGCTCCTGGACGCCTCGGTCGGGGGCATCGGCGGTTGCCCGTTCGCGCCACGTGCCACCGGGAACATCGCGACCGAAGATCTGCTCTACCTGCTGGACCATGAGGGCGTGGACACCGGCGTCGACCTCGATGAGGTCATCCGCGTCGCCGAGTGGCTGGAGACCGTCCTCGGCCGTCAGCTGCCCGGCCAGCTTTACCGCGCTGGTTCCTTCCCACCAGCCCTCTCATGACAGGGGGCGAGCAGGGTCGCTTCGCCTGGGACAGGTATGCCGCTGCGCGGCAGTTCGTCGTGGACGGTCGCGAGTAAATGCCTGGCTCGGAGAAGCTGAACCGAAGCGATCCCCGCACTTTCCAGCCGTCGGCGGCAACACAACGTGTCGAGAATGGGTCGTTTGCCGACGCCCGTCGACTGGCCGCCGAACCCGCAGGTCGACGCTGTCGGTAACACGCGTCGCGAATCAACGTCGGTGAACGGTCACTCGGCGTTATTGTCGACGCGTGTTGGTGGGGTACGCGCGGGTGTCGACCGCGGAGCAGAACCCGACGCATCAGGTCGACGCGCTGACCCGGGCGGGGGTGGCCGCGGCGGACGTGTACATGGACTACGCCTCCGGGGCGAAAGCGTCGCGGCCGCAGCTGGATCTGGTGGTGCGGCTGGTGCGCGGCGGGGACACGTTGGTGATCACCCGGCTGGACCGGTTAGGTCGGTCGATGCTGCACCTGGTCACCCTGGGCGCGGAGCTGCGTGAGCGCGGGATCGGGCTGCGGGTGCTCGAGCAGGGCATCGACACCTCCACCGCGGAGGGGCGGGCGATGTTCGGGATGCTGTCGGTGTTGGCCGAGTTCCAGCGGGAGCTGATCGTGGCCAATACCCGTGACGGGCTGGCCGCGGCCCGGGCGCGGGGCCGCAAGGGTGGGCGGAAGCCGCGACTGTCCCCGGAGCAGGCCGCGCATGCCCAGCAGCTCTACGACGCCGGCACGCACACCGTGGCCCAGATCGCTGCGCTGCTCGGGGTGGCCCGTCCGACGGTGTATGGCTACCTCGACCGCGGTCCCGGCACCGCGGGGGCGGCGCGTGCGGAGACGGAGGCGCGCTGATGGTCCGCGATCAGGGTCCACGAGTGGCGTATCGGGGCCGTGACCAGTGTCGTTGTGTCGGGTGCGGGCGGGAGCCGTCGAACCCGATCGAGCGTGCGGAGGTGGCGATGACCTGGCTGTTGTCGGACCCGGCCGCCGCGGGCTTGGTGCTCGAGCGGCACTTCTGTCGCGGCTGCACCCCGCCCGGCCCGGTCACCGATGTGGCCTGTGTGCGGTGCGGGGACGGCCCGCTGCTGGCCGGTGATCTCGCGGTCGGTGACGGGAGCGCTACGGCTGTCGTGCAGAACTGGCTGGCCGGGAGCGGGTGGCGGTTGTCCGGGCCGGTATGCCCGGACTGTGTGGGCGAGTTACGGCGATGAGACACGTCGATCCCGCGACCCGGGCGGTGCTGGTCGCCCGGTTGCGGGAGAAGCGTGCAGCGGGCGCGTCGATCAGCGCCGAGGTGCGTCGGGCCGCCGCCGGGTTGCTGGTGTCGTCGAGCACGGTGTGGCGATGGCTGGCCACGGACCCCGACCCCGCCACGGGCGACGATGACGCGCTCGGCAGTGTCAGCCCTGGGGCGGCAGGTCGGGCGCGGTACGTGCTGACCCAGGCCGATCGGGACGACTACGCCGACTGGGGTGGCAGCGTTGCTGCGTTGTGGCGGGACCGGGTGGCCCGGGCAGTTCCGGTGCCGCCGTTGCGGACGTTGCAGCGCGCGTTCGCCCGCGAGCTCACGGCGGGCGAGCGGGCGGCGGTGGTCGACGGGGTGGCGGGGCGGCGCCGTCACGAGGTCTATCTGCGGTGGGAGCCGGTGTGTCGCAACGCCCGCTGGGAGGCCGATCACAAGGAGCTTCCGGTGCTGGTGACGCCGCCGCGCGGGGCGCGGCCGGTGAAGCCGTGGGTGACGGTGTTCCTGGACTGCTACTCGCGGCTGATCATGGGGTGGGCGTTGTCGCTGCGCCCGGACGCGGCGACGGTGCTGGCGGCGCTGCGGCGCGGGCTGGTGGTCGACCCGCAGCGGGGCCCGTTCGGTGGGGTACCGCGGGCGCTGGTCCCGGATAACGGGCTGGAGTTCGCCACGACCGCGTTGGGGCGGGTGTGCGCGACGCTGGGTACGACGTTCGACCCGACCGACGGCTATGCCCCGTATCAGAAGGGCAAGGTCGAGCGGGCGAACCGGACGGTGGATCAGGAGTTCCTGTCCGGGTTGCCGTTTCACACCGAGGGCCCGCGCGCGGCCGATGGGCGGTTGTACGGGCCGGATGCGGCGCCGATGGCGCTGGCGTTGTTCGTGGACCGGTTCGCCGAGTGGGTCGTGGAGTACAACACCGTGCGCGCGCACTCGGCGCTGGACGGGCAGACCCCGCTGCAGCGCTGGCAGGCCGATCCCACCCCGATCCAGGAGGTGGGGGCCGAGCAGCTGCGTTGGCTGCTGCTGGCCGATGCCGAACGGACGGTGCAGCGCGACGGGGTGCACTTCGGCGGGCACATCTTCATCGCCGGCGAGCTCAACGGCCGGGTCGGTGAGCGGGTGCAGGTTCGCTACACCCCGCACGATTACCGCCAGGTCGAGATCTTCCGCGGGGACACGTGGTTGTGCACCGCGTATCCGCAGGGCGCGCTCTCACCGGAGCAGCGCGAGGCGGTGTTGGCCCGGCGCCGCGCTGATGCCGCCGAGCTCGGGCGTCGCCAGCGCCGCACCAGCCGCCGGGCGCGGGCGCGGCTGGCACCGATCACCGCTCCGGGCGAGCCGGAGGAGGTCACCGTGATCAGCGCGGAGCAGGCCCGCACCGACCGGCGCCGCGATACCGGTGAGCGCGACATCGAGGCCCGCGACCGGGACCTGCAGCGGCTGGCCCGCACCGACTTGCTCAACCTGCACCGCGGCTTCGACTACTGGAACCCGCCCCAGCCCACCGACGAGCCGCCCGACCCGGCCGGGACTGGGCGTGCTGCGGGGGCCGGTGGCGACGATGCCGAGGGAGAGCGCCGGTGAGTGTGCGCCACTTCTTGGGCCTCGACGGCGCGGCCACGCTGCCGACCGAAGCGCTCGCGCTGGTCGATCAGGCGGTGGCCGATCTGGTGGCCACCCGTGCGATGGGCGCGGTGCACGGGCAGGCGGGGCTGGGCAAGACCTTTGCCGTGGGACAGGCCCTGGCCCGGCGTACCGACCGGGTGGATGCCTGCTGGGTGTCGTTTCCCAGCCGGCCGACGATGCGGCTGGTGGCCGCCACCCTGTTCGCGGAGCTGGGCGGTGTCGCGCCGGGGCGCCGGGACCGGTTCGCGCTCTCGGCCGAGCTGCTCGAGCAGCTGGCCGATCACCGCGGCCGGGACGGGCGGGAACGACTGGTGGTAGTGGACGAAGCCCAGCAGCTCAACCGCGAGTGCATCGAGTTCCTGCGCTACCTGCACGATCACCGGCTGACCCGGTTCGGGCTGCTGCTGGTCGGCGGGGACGGCGCGTGGCAGGTCCTGGCCCGCGAGCCGATGCTGCGCTCGCGGATCTATCGCCGGGTGGTGTGCTCGCCGCTGTCGGGCGCGCAGGTGTGTGCGCTGCTGCCGCGCTACCACCGGATCTATGACGGGGTCGAGGCCGAGCTGTTGCTGTTCGTCGACGACCACTTCGCCCACGGAAACCTGCGGGATTGGGCCGCGTTCACCGCGACCGCGGTCGAGTTGTGCCAGGGCACCGGCGTCGAGCAGCTCGACGAGCAGATCGCGCGCAACGCGTTCGCCCTCCACGGCGGCGTCCGCTCCCGCCCCGCCGCCAGCAGCGCCTCGTGACCACCACACCGACCGGCACCTTCCTCGACCACGTTCCGGGGGCGGGTCGTGCGGTGCCCGGCGTCGTCGCGCCGGTGGTCACGGTGCTCACCGACCCCGCCGACTCTCCGGCCTGCCTGACCGCGGTGATGGCATGCCACGCCCTACATCGGGGTGTGGTGGTGTGCCTGCCGCAGCCCGGAACCAGCTCGCGCCCGCAGCTGGGGGCAGCCCTGCTGGTCGCGCTGGGCAAGCTCCTGACCGCGCGGCCGGTGCAGCGCCCCAGCCACCGGTCCTGGGAGCTGGCCGGGTGCTGGCTCGCGGCCGAACCCGTCACAGACCTGGTCGTGCTGCGCGCCGACCGGCTCCCCGCCGCCTGCTGGGGCGACCTCGCCGTCCTGGCCAGCGCTACCAACACGCGGTTGTGGCTGGTCGAGACCGGAGCCGCCGCCGCTGACGGGCGCGCCGCCCTCGCCGCGACCCGCGGTGGCCGTGCCCCGCTGGTGCGGCCCTGGCGGGCCGGGCCGGCCACGCTGGCACCGGCCGCCGCCGTCACCGGCCAGCGCGACGACCACGACGACTTCCCAGCGGTACCCGACGTGGAGTTCCCGCAGTTTCGCGCCACCGCCCGCCGCCTGCTGTCCGCGGCCGCGTTCACCCGGGTCGACGCCGTCTACCGTGGCACGTTCACGCAGGCCCGCACCCACGCCGAGGGGCTGCGGTTGAGCCTGCTCAGCAACATCAGCCGCGCCGATCTCGCCGATGCGGTGCTGCAGCAACTCACGATCGACGCGACCAGCACCGACGAGGTCCTGACCCGAGTGCGGGCCGCGCAGGCCGGGCTGCTCGCCGAGGGCCTGTTCCTCGACGTACACCCACCCTCGCGCCGGACAAGGGCCGCGGCGACCGGGCGGCTCGAACCGCGCCTCGACCCGTCGACCGTGAGCCGGCTCCGCGGTCTCTGCGACCCGATCACGGCCGCCGCCGTGGTCCTCACCCGCGCCACGGGGCTACCGGCGAGCCGGCTGTGCTGGCTACGCCCCGGTGCCCTCACCGCGCACCGCGGTGGTCTGCACGTGCGCCTGAGCAGCATGCTCAGCTACCGCATCCCCGCCCGCGCGGCCGGTCTGGTCCGCGCCGCCTTGGCCCGCCCGTCGTCCCTACCGCCCAGCGACACATCCGGTTCTCCGGACACCGACGCCCCGGCCGGTGCGAGCTGGCTGTTCGCTCGACCCGACGGTGCACCGCTCGATGACCGCGCCCTGGCCCGGCTCGGTCACACCGGCGCGACCCACGCTGGGGTCGTGCTGCCTGCTGCGTCGTTCCGGCACACGACGGTGACCGACCTGCACCCGCTCTCGCGGAGCGGCTCGTGACCGACCGGCCGCGGCGGCCGGCGCGCCGCTTGGTCATCGACTGGGCGCTGGTCGAGCAGCGCCGCGTCGCGGCGGGGATGACCCACACCGAGCTTGCCGACCGGGTCGGTGCCGGCGCGGTCACCGGCCCGGCACGCCTGTGGACCGACAACGACCACGACACCGTCGCCCTGGACCTGCTCGAACGGCTCTGCCAGGTCCTCGACCTGCACCCCATCGAACTGTTCCGAGCACCCACCCGGAAAGCCCACCGGCGAGAGCAGCCCGAGCACGCCGAACCAGAGGACATTGCCGTCATCGCGGCAGCGCTGGCCACCGTGACCTGCCCACCGGGCCGCGCACCGGCCGCGGTCAGCTCCGCCCGTCTGGCCGAGGCGCTGGGCTGGACCCTCGCCCGGCTCGCCGACGCGCTGGACGCCCTCGCCGCCCAGCTGGACGACACCGGACTGCGTATCGATCACGACCCGGCAGCGACGAGCCCGGCCCCGGTTCGCGGGCTGCGCGCCCGGGACCGGCACCTCACCGACACCCAACGCGTCGCGCTGCACCGGCTCCACGACCCCGAACCGGGCCTGGACGTCGAGATCGCTCGCCTGCTGTATGCCATCGCGCACGACCCGCGCAGCATCACCGAGCGGCACCTGGCCTACGACCCGGCCGCGGTCGTCGCTCTGCAACAACGCGGACTCGTCCGCCGCCACCTCGGTGGCAGCTATCTCGAACTCACCGAGGACGCCCACTACGGCCTCGCTGCAGACCCTGTCCCGCCGGCGCCGTAGCCACTCTCATTTTGCTGGCGCACGCACTCTCATCTCAGTGGCGCCGCCACTCTCACTCCGACGTCGTTCCACAACGCGGCGAACCTGTTCTTCCAGCTCATCGCCTCCCGCTACGAGGTCGGCTCGGTCATGGTCACCTCGAACCTGCCCTTCGGACGCTGGGGCGAGACCTTCTCCGACGACGTCGTCGCCGCAGCCATGATCGACCGCCTGGTCCACCACGCCGAGGTCCTCACCCTCACCGGCGACTCCTACCGCACCCGCCAACGCCGCGAGCTCCTCGCCAAACAGAACCGCACAGACCGGGACTGACAGACCATCGAGGGGTCAAGATTCAGAGTCCCCAGAGGGGTCAATTTTCAAGATCCGTTGACACCCTGCGGTGAGCCAGCTCCTCGATCGCGACACGAGGCTGCTGGCGATGCCCTGACGTGCTGTCGTCGGCGCGCTTGCTCGTCATGATCATCTCCTTCGCTGCTCGCAACCGAGTAGCGCACGTTCGCCGGTGACCAGGTTCTGACCGGTGCGGACCGTACGCGGTCGCAGCCGGTGGGAAAGCAACGAAAACGGCAGGTCGGACCGGTCTCGCCGGCGCACTGCGGAACCCGCTCCCGCGAGTGGGCGCGATACTGCCGCTGTGGAAGCACTCCCACCGGACATCGAGCGTCGGCTTCGCGACGAGGCGACCGTCTGGTTGTCCACCGTCCGCGGTGACGGTCGTCCGCACGTCACGCCGGTGTGGTTCGTGTTCGACGAGGGGACCTGGTGGATCGGGTGCAGCGCGAACTCGGTGAAGGTGCGGAACTGCCGCTCACAGGGTGCAGTAGCTCTGGCGTTGGAGGACGGTCGCGCCCCGGTCGTCGCCGAGGGTCTGGCAGCGGTTCGGGAGCAGGACTTCCCAGCTGAGGTCGTCGATGCCTTCGCACACAAGTACGACGGCTGGGACATCCGGGCCGTGAACGGATCAGGGGCTCGTGCGCTCATCGAGGTGGCGACGACTCGATGGCTCCTGCGCGGTGCTGCCCGGTAGCGCCGTCGGCGTTCATGATCCGCGTCTTGGGAGTCCCGGGTGCGACCCACGCCGCCCCCACTCCCAGGACGCGGATCATGGTGGCCTGCCGGTAGCCCCACGCTGCATGCCCGGCCCGGCTCGGCACTGGTGCAGGCCCCCCGCTCTGCCGGGGTGCTCGTGGGCTTACCGGTGGCCCGGCATCGGCGAAACATCGTGGGCATGACCAGCTCCATCACCCGCAACGACTTCGCCGGGCTCGCCCGGCGAATTTCCGACGCCGGCCTGACGGCTCGCCGGCCCGGCTACTACGTCCTGCGGTTCGCGCTGGTGGGCATCGCCTACATCGGCGCGTGGTGCGGGGTGGTCGCACTCGGCGACTCCTGGTGGCAGCCGGCGATCGCGGCGTTCCTCGCCGTCGTGTTCGCCCAGGTGGCCCTGCTCGCGCACGACGTCGCGCACCGCCAGGTGTTCCGCCGACGGGGCGCGTCCATGGTCGCCGGGCGGATCCTGGGCAACCTCGGCATCGGCATGTCCTACAGCTGGTGGATGGACAAGCACACCCGCCACCACGCCAACCCGAACCATTCCGAGCGCGACCCGGACGTCGAGCCGGACCTGCTGGTGTGGTCCCCGGACCAGGCGCGCGCCAGCACCGGCGTGGCCCGCGTGTTCGGTCGCCGCCAGGCGTGGTGGTTCTTCCCGGTGCTCCTGCTGGAGGGCTTCTACCTGCACTACGCCGCGTTCCGGGCCTGCCTGGACCGCAGCACCGCGGGGCGTGGCACCGAGGCGGCGCTGCTGGTCGTGCACGTGCTGCTCTACGTGGCGCTGGTGTTCGGCGTGATGCCGTTCGGGCAGGCCGTGGTGTTCGTGCTGGTGCACCAGATGCTGTGGGGCCTCTACATGGGCGCCACCTTCGCCCCGAACCACAAGGGCATGCCGATGCGTGACGGTGACGAGCCGGAGGACTTCCTGCGGCGCCAGGTGCTCACCTCCCGCAACATCTCGGGCGGACGCCTGGTCGACATCGCCTACGGCGGGCTGAACCACCAGATCGAGCACCACCTGTTCCCGGCCATGCCCTCGGTGAACCTGCGCCGCGCGCAGCCGATCGTCGCCGCGTACTGCGCCGAGATCGGTGTTCCGTACCTGCGCACCGGGCTGGTCGACTCCTACGCCCAGACCCTGCGCTCGTTGCACGAGGCGGGGGCACCGCTGCGCGAACCGGACGCCGAGGCCCCCCGCTGAGCGTGCCCCGTGGCGGAGTGGCCGTCAGCGGGTCTCGTCGACCACCCAGGACAGGTACCCCGCGCTGCCGCCGGTGATCGGCGTCGCGATGATCTCCGGTTCGTCATAGGTGTGCCGCTCGGCCAGGTGGGCGGTGAGCGCGTCGACGCGGTCGGCGGCGGTCTTGATCTCGACCCGCCACTCCGGCTCGGTCTGCACCGCCCCCTCCCAGCGGAAGACGCTGGTGATCGGCCCCAGGACCTGCGCACAGGCCCCGAGCCGCGCGGCCACCGCGCCGGCGGCCAGCTCCCGCGCGGCGGTCTCGCTGTCGGTGGTGGTGAGTACGACGACGTGCTCGCTCATGCCACGGGATTCTCACCGATCGCGGTCCGGCTCGTGGCCGTGGCCGTGGTGGGGGCCTGGGCCCCGGCCCGTTCGGCCGCCCACCGGCGCAGGACGTACCGCTCGATCTTGCCGCTCGGGGTGCGTGGCAACGCGTCGACGAACTCCACCTGCCGCGGGCACTTGTAGGGCGCCGCCGTGCGCTTGGCGAACTCCTGCAGCTCACGCACGGTGCCCGGGCCCGGTTCCACGCCCGTCCGGAGCACCACGTAGGCCGCCACCGCGGCGCCCCGGGCCTCGTCGGGCGCACCCACCACGGCACACTCGGCGACGTCGGGGTGCTGCATCAGGACGTCCTCGACCTCCGGTCCCGCGATGTTGTACCCGGAGGAGACGATCATGTCGTCGGTGCGGCCGCGGAAGTAGTAGTAGCCCTCCGCGTCCCGGACGAACACGTCGCCGGTCACGTTCCAGCCGTCGTACACGTACTGGGTCTGCCGGTCCCCGTTGAGGTAGCGGCACCCCGTGGGGCCCTTGACCGCGAGCCGGCCCGGTGTGCCGTCGGGGACGGGACGACCGTCGGCGTCGAGGATCGTGGCCCGGTAGCCGGGCACCGGCTTGCCCGTCGTGCCTGCCGGCGCGGGATCGGTCCCGGTGGAGATGAAGACGTGCAGCATCTCGGTCCCGCCGATGCCGTCGATCATCCGGCGTCCGGTGACGGCGAGAAAGTCGTCCGCGACCGTGGTGGGCAGGGCCTCGCCCGCCGAGACGGCCCGCCGCAGCCCGCGCAGCAGCTCGCGCTGCGGGGATCCGAGGATGGCGCGGTAGCCGGTCGGGGCGGTGAACAGCATGGTGACCCCGTGTTCGGCCGCGAGCCGCGCGAGCTCGACCGGGGTCGCGCGTTCGACGAGGAACACCGATGCGCCGGCGCGCAACGGGAAGATCAGCAACCCGCCCAGGCCGAAGGTGAACGCCAGCGGAGGACTCCCCGCGAACACGTCGTCGGGCCGAGGATCGAGCACGTGGGCCGAGAACGTGTCCGCCACGGCGAGCACGTCGCGGTGGAAGTGCATCGTCGCCTTCGGGAGGCCGGTCGTGCCGGAGGTGAAGGCGAGCAGCGCGACGTCGTCGGCTGCCGTCTCGACGTCGGCGAACGAGGAGCTCGCCCGCGCTGCCCGGGCGACCAGGTCGTCGTCGGTGTCGCCGCCGTACGGCACGACGGTGGGCGCGTCGTGCACCGCGAGCAGCTCGGCGGCGAAGCGGTGGTCGGTCAGCGCCACCGTCGGCCGGCACATCGACACGATCTTCTCGAGCTCGGGTGTGCGGAGCATCGGCATCGTGGTGACCGCCACGGCCCCGGCCTTGAGCACGCCGAACCAGCAGGCGATGAGCCAGGCGTTGTTCGGGCCCCGCAGCAGGACGCGGTTGCCCGGGCGGACCCCGAGACCGGTGAGGACGTTCGCGATGCGGCCGGCCCGGTCGAGGAGGTCACCGTAGGTCCACCCGGTTCCGGCGTCGCGGACACACGGACGGTCGTGGCCCCACCGGGCGATCGTGGCGTCCAGCAGCTCGGTCGCGGCGTTGAGCCGGTCCGGGTAGGTCGTCGCGGGCAGGTCGAGGACCAGCTCCGGCCACTGGTCCGGCGAGGGCAGCCGGTCACGGCAGAACGTGTCCAGATGTGCGGACGGGGAGAGTTGCACGCTCACACCTCGCAGTCGGTGGGCGGGACCAGCAGGGACGGATGGCTCAGGGTGCCTGCTCGCGCCGCCGGGCGGAGAGTCCCGAGCGGTACTGCTTCGGGATCGGGTGCCCGCGGTACTCCTGGTCGAGGGCGGCGTTGAGCGTCCAGTACGGGTCGACCAGGTGCGGCCGGGCGATCGCGCACAGGTCGGCACGGCCGCTGGCGATGATGGTGTTGGCGTCCTCGACCGAGGCGATCGCGCCGACGGTGATCGTCGGGACGCCGGTCTCCTGGCGGATCCGGTCGGCGAACGGGGTCTGGTAGAGCCGCCCGTAGCCCGGCTTCGCGTCCACGCTGGTCTGGCCGGTGGAGACGTCGATGATGTCCGCGCCGTGTTCGGCGAGCAGGGGGGCCAGGGCGACGGCGTCGTCACCGTCGAACCCCTCGTCGACCCAGTCGGTGGCGCTGATCCGCACGCTGATCGGCTTCTCGGCGGGCCACACCTCCCGGACGGCGTCGAGGACCCGCAGGGCGAGCCGGGCCCGGTTCTCCAGGCAGCCCCCGTGGGCGTCGGTCCGCCGGTTGGACACGGGCGAGAGGAAGCTCGACACCAGGTAGCCGTGGGCGAAGTGCAGCTCGAGCAGGTCGAACCCGGCCTCGTCGGCGCGCCGCGCGGCGGCCACGTGGTCGGCGACGACCTGGGCGAGATCCTCCTCGGTCGCCTCGCGGGGCACCGCGCTGTCGGGCCGGTACCGGATCGGGGAGGGCGCGAGGATCTCCCAGTTGCCGGAGTCCAGGGGCTCGTCGATGCCCTCCCACATGACCTTGGTGGAGCCCTTGCGGCCGGCGTGGCCGAGCTGCGCGGCGATCCTTGCGCCGGTGTGGGTGTGCACGAAGTCCACGATCCGGGCCCAGGCGTCGCGCTGGTCGTCGGTCCACAGGCCGGGGCAGCCCGGGGTGATCCGGGCGTCCGGCGAGGTGCAGATCATCTCGGTCATGACCAGGCCGGCGCCGCCCTGGGCGCGCCCGCCGAGATGCACGAGGTGCCAGTCGCCGGGGACACCGTCGACGGCGGAGTACTGCGCCATCGGGGAGACGACGATCCGGTTCGCCAGCTCCATCCCGCGCAGCCGGTACGGGTGGAACATCGGCGGGGTGCCGGGCTCGACCTCCACACCGCTCGCGCGGGTGCGCGCGGCGAGCCAACTGTCGACCCGGCCGACGTAGCCGGCGTCGCGCAGCTTCAGGTTGTCGTAGGTGATCCGCTGCGAGCGGGTGAGCAGCTGGAACGTGAACTGTTCCGGGGACAGTCCGCGGTAGCGGCGCGCGCCCTCGAACCACTCCAGGCTGGTCTGCGCGGATCGCTGCAGCGACTCCACGACCGGTTTGCGGTCGTCCTGGTAGGCCTTCAACGCGGCGTCGACGGTCGACTCGTGGTCCACGGCGGACGCCAGCCCGATCGCGTCCTCCAGGGCGAGCTTGGTGCCCGAGCCGATCGAGAAGTGCGCGGTGTGTGCGGCGTCGCCGACCAGGGCGACGTTGCCGGCCATCCAGTGCTCGTTGCGGACGACGCCGAACGACAGCCAGCCGGAGTTGTTGCCGATCAGCCCGTGGCCGTCGAGCAGGTCGGCGAAGATCTTCTCGCAGAACCGCATGCTCGTCTCGTCGTTCTCCCCGGGGGCGCGGGGGACGTCGGCGCAGTGGTCCAGCCCGGCGCGGCGCCAGGTCTCGGCGTCGGTCTCGACGATGAAGGTGGAGCGCTCGCCGTCGAACGGGTAGATGTGCGCCCAGAACAGGCCGTACTCGGTCTCGACGAACTGGAAGGTGAAGCAGTCGAACGGGCGGGTGGTGGCGAACCAGACGTATTTCGCGGTCCGGGTGTCCACGCTCGGCCCGAAGTCGGTCGCCAGCTCGGTGCGGATCCGGGAGTTGACGCCGTCCGCGGCGATCACCAGGTCCTGCCCGCGGCGCAGCTCGGCCAGGGGCGGGGCCGCGGTGGAGTACCGGAGGTCGACACCGAGCTCCGTGGCGCGCTCGCCCAGGATCGCGAGCAGGCGCTTGCGTTCCAGCGCGGCGAAGGCGTGCCCGTCGGAGCGTTCCCAGGTCCCGAACGCGTCGACGTCGATCGCCGACCAGTGCCGGAACTCGGCGGCGATCCGGCCGAGCGACTCCGGGTCGGCGTGCTCGATGTTGTCGAGGGTCTCCTGGGAGAACACGACGCCGAAGCCGAACGTGTCGTCGGCGGCGTTGCGCTCGTAGACGGTGACCTCGCGGGCCGGGTCGGTCTTCTTGAGCAGGATCGCGGAGAACAGCCCGCCCGGGCCGCCCCCGACCGAGGCGATCTTCTGTGCTGCCGGCTTCCGGTCCGGGCTCACGGGAGTCTCACCAGCCCTTCCTGGACGACGGAGGCGAGCAGGCGGCCGTCGCGGGAGAAGAGCCGGGCGGTGCCCAGCCCGGTGCCGCGGGTCGCGACGGGGGAGTCCTGCACCAGCGCCACCCACTCGTCCATCCGGCCGTCGTGGTGCCACCACATGGCGTGGTCGAGGCTGGCGGTGACGACGCCGTCGTCGGCCCAGGCGGCTCCGTGGCGGCGCAGGACCGGTTCGAGCAGCGTGTAGTCGCACACGTAGGCCAGCGCGCTGCGGTGCAGGCCCGGGTCGTCGGGCAGCCGCTCCCAGGCCTTCATCCACACGGTCTGGCGGCTCACCCGTTCCCCGGTCGCGCCGGTGTAGAGCGCGGACGGGGCGTGCCGGATGTCGAAACCGCGGTGGAACCGCCAGTACTCGGCGTCGCGGGTGTCCACGCCGGTCAGCACGTCGGCGGTGCTCGGCAGTGCCTCCGGGTCACCCGCATCGGGCGGCAGAGTGTCGGAGTGGGCGACCCCGTCGACCGGCACGCCGAACTGCGCCATCGCCCGGAAGATCTCCTTGCCGTGCTGCACGCCGCGCACCGCGCGATGGGAGAAGCCGCGGCCGTCGCGGACCCGCTCGACCTCCCAGCGGGTCTGTTCGTGGACGTCGCCCGCGCGCAGGAAGTAGCCGTGCAGCGAGTGGATCCGGCGGTCGTCGCCGCAGGTCAGCGTCATCGCCCGCTCGGCCTGTGCGACGAGCTCGCCGCCGTAGGCGCGCCCGGACGGGATCACCTGGTGGCCGGCGAGGAACGCGTCGTCGCCGTCCTTGGTCAGGTCGAGCGCGGCCAGCAGCGGGGCGGTGCTCCGCTCGGACCCGGGGGGCATCGGCGTAGTGGCAGTGTCGTCGAACGTCATGCGCGGCGGTACCCCTCGAGGATCGCGTCGTCGACCTCGGGCAGGTTGACGACGATGTTGTCCGGTGTCCGGCAGGTCAGCCACACGAGCTCGGAGGTGGTCGACATGTTGCCCTCGACGTGCGGCATGTACGGCGGGACGAACACGAAGTCGCCCTCGGTCATCTCGATCCAGCGCTCGTAGTTCTCGCCGTACCAGATGCGCCCGGTGCCCGACAGCACGTAGCCGCCGGTCTCGGCCTCGCCGTGGTGGTGCGGCAGCGAGCGGTAGCCGGGCTCGTTGGAGACCTTGCCGTACCAGATCCGGGTGGCCGGGGTGTGCTGCGGCGAGACGCCCGACATCCGGACGGCGCCGCCGGACTGGCCGGTGCCGCGGTCCTCCGACCCGGCGCGGGTCACGACCGGGACGGCCACGACGTCGAGGTCCGTCCCCGCTCTGCTCTGCTCACTCATGCGCTACCTCCTCCAGGTGGCCGGGGCGCACGGCCCCGGACTGCGCGGGCGGCGTCGAGCCCGCCGGGCGTGGCCGAACCTCCGTATATCGTTCAACTGACGCTAGTTATGGAAACACGAGATGCGATACCCGGCAAGGGTGGCATTGCCGGGGGTTGTGACAACTCGATGAACCGTGCTCTGATGACCAGCGTCACGCCAGCGACATACGCCGAGCCGCCCGGGAGGGGACGCCGTGACCGACCAGCCGTTCTGGAACCCGAAGACCGAACTCATGCCGCGCTCGGACCTGCGGGAGCTCCAGCTGGCCAAGCTGCGCCGCGTCGTCGGGTGGGCGAAGGACCGCAGCCCGCACTACCGGCGCACCCTCGCCGGCGTCGAGCCGGAGCAGATCCGTACCTGGTCCGACATCGACCGCATCCCGTTCCTCACCCGTGAGGAGTGGATGACCTCGCAGGACGCCCACCCGCCGTTCGGCGAGCTCCCGGTCACCGGCGCGGAGAACGCGATCCGGCTGCACACCACGTCCGGCACGTCGGGGCGCACGCCGCTGCGCGCGCTCGACTCCCGCAAGGACTGGTCCTGGGCGGCGGAGATGTGGTGCTACGCGCTGTGGGGAGCCGGTGTCCGGCCGCACGACGTCGGCTACGTCGCCTTCGGCTACGGCTCGTTCATCGGGTTCTGGGGCCTGCACAACGGGCTGGAGAAGATCGGCGCGCTGACCATCCCCGGTGGTGCGCAGACCACCGCGCAGCGGGTGCGCCAGATCCAGGACTTCGGCGCGACCGTCGTCGCGTCCACCCCGACCTACGCGCTGCGTCTCGCGAGCGAAGCCGAGGAGCTCGGCATCGACCTGGTGAACGGGCCGGTCCGCACGGTGATCCTCTCCGGGGAGCCCGCCGGGTCGATCCCGGAGACCAAGGCGCTGATCGAGCGGAAGTGGGGCGCCCACGCGTTCGACACCGCGGGCATGACCGAGGTATCGACCATCGTCATGTTCGAGCCCTCGGATCATCCCGGCGGCTGCCACGTCATCGAGGACCACCTGCTGGAGCAGGTGATCGACCCCGATACCGGCCGCGAGATCGGCTACGGCGAGCGGGGTGAGCGGGTGTGCACGTCGTTCGGACGCTCCACCACACCGCTGCTGCGCTACCGCACCTCCGACCTGGTCGTGAAGGTGCCGCACAGCCGGGCGTCGTCCGGGCGGACCTGGGACCTCTACGAGGGCGGGATCATCGGCCGGGTCGACGACATGAAGCTGGTCCGCGGCACGAACGTCTACCCGGGCGCGGTCGAGGCGATCGTCCGCGGCTTCGACGGCATCGAGGAGTTCCAGATCCGGATCTCGCGGCAGGCGGAGCGGGACGAGATCGAGCTGCTCGTCGAGACCCTCCCGACCGTCGACGACGCCGGGTGGGACCTGCTGGCCGACCGGCTCGGCGTCGAGCTCGCCGGCGCCCACGAGGGCCTGCGGTTCCTGGTGCGCCGCGCCGCCGCCGGCGCGCTTCCCCGGTTCGAGCTCAAGGCCCGCCGGCTGACCGATCTGCGGACCGCGGTCTGAACCGACCACCTCCGAAGGGGACCGCCATGACGACCACCAGTCCGGAGGCCGGCACGCTCCCGGCACCCGACGTGCCCGGCACCGACCTGCTGGGCCACCCGCTCGCCGAGCACGAGCGCGTCGTGCTCGACGTGTACGCCGGCCTCACCGGGGCTCTGCGCCGTGACGACCTGCCGCCCTGTGTGGCGGCCAACCTCCGCGCCGCGCTCGCGCCGGTCGCGGTCGCCGTCACCGACCTCGGCCTGCGCTTCGACCACCTGACCGACATCGGTATCTGATGCCGGCGACGAACTCCAGTGCTCCGACACCAGGAAGAGGACGAACGATGACGACCGGCACCACCGACATCAGCCTGATCAACCCGGACACCCTCGCGAAGCCGTCCGGCTTCACCCATGCCGTCTGCCACGGCGACACCGTCCACCTGTCGGGCCAGACCGCGCTGGACGCGAGCGGCCGGATCGTCGACGGCGACATCGTCGACCAGTTCCGGCAGGCCCTGTCCAACGTGCTCGCCGCGCTGGGCGCCGCGGGCTCCGAACCCGGCGACCTGCTGGCGGTCCGGATCTACCTGACCGACATCCCCGGCTACCAGGCCCGGGGCAAGGAGATCGGCGCGGTCTGGAAGGAGCTGTGCGGGCGGACCTACCCGGCGATGACCGGCGTCGGCGTCACCGCGCTGTGGCAGCCGGAGGCGCTCGTCGAGATCGAGGCGGTGGGGGCGCGGCGATCCTGAGCCACCGCGGGGTCAGGGCGGGCCGGCGAGCGCGGCGACGTCGTCGGCGCAGCCCCAGGACAGCGTGATCCCGGAGCCGCCGTGGCCGTAGTCGTGGATCACCCGTGGGCACCCAGCGGTGGCCGGCTCGGCCTCCAGCCGGACCTCCGGCCGGGCCGGGCGCAGACCGGCGACGTGCTCGAGCACCTCGGCACCGCGCAGTGCGGGCACGATGTCCACGCAGCGCCGCACGATCGCCGCCGCGACCACGGGGTCCGGGGTGGGGTCCCAGACGCCCTCCTCGAGGGTGCCGCCGAGGATGCAGTCGTGCTCGCGCGGGTGCACGTACGCCCGCCCGGCCGGATGGTTCTCGTCGCGCACCGACAGCGTCAGCCCCGGGTTGGCCACCCGGACGATCTGGCCGCGGACCGGCGTCACCGACATGTCGCCGACCAGCGTGCGCGCGCCCAGCCCGGAGCAGTTGACGACGAGGTCGGCATCCGCGCCGGCCTCGGCCGGGGACGTGACGCGGCGGCGCTCCAGGGTGATCCCGCGGCGCTGGGCCTCGGCGGCCAGCCACGGCAGGTACACCGGCATCTCCACCAGCGGCACCGCGAACCGCAGGCCGTGCGGGTACCCGGGTGGGAGCTCGTCGGGGCGGGCCGGGCGGATCGGTCCGACCGCCCCGGCCCACCACTGCGGCTCCGGCTCCGTGCGGTAGAGGGTCAGCGACTCGCGCATGACGACGCCCGGCACACCGGCCCGGGCCTGCCCGGCGAGCTCGTCGAACGTCCGGCGGCCCCAGTCGAGCACCTTGTCCCGGGGGCCCGCGCGGGTCGGGAACCACACCGCGGCCGCCAGGTGCGAGGTCGACTGCTCCACCGGGGTGTCGGCCAGCACCCGCACCGACCAGCCCCTACCGCGCAGCCGGACCGCGCAGCTCAGGCCCGCGATCCCGGCGCCCACGACGACGGCCCGGCGGTCGCCCTCCACGGGCTCAGCTCTCGTAGGCGGCGTCGAAGAAGGCCGGCTCCAGGTCCACGGTCCGCACGAAGACCGCCGCCACCCGATCGCGGTGCGCCGGGTCGAGTGCGTCGGCGACCCGGTCCAGCTCGGTGCGCAGGAACGTCACCCACTCCTCGAACTCGATCCCGCGATGCAGCTCGATCCACTCGCGGCAGATCGGGTCCTCCGGCGTGGTCGCCCCCGGACGGGTCGCCCAGTCCAGGTACAGCCACTCGGCGACGACCAGCACGGCCAGCGCCTCGGCGTACCCGGTGTCGCGGGCCTCGTCCATCAGGTCCACGAGCCCGACGGTCGGCGCGGCCCGCTCCGTCTCGGTGCGCCCGCCGAGCCGGGACAGCGACCGCTCGAAGTAGTCGTTCTCCGGCCCCGCCACCAGCCCCAGCTGGCGGGCGAGCCGGACCCGGGCCGCCGGCCGATCGGCGTTCGCGACCGCCGAGCCGAGCAGGGCGAGGAACGAGTCGACGAACTGGAAGTCCTGCTCCAGGTAGCGCCGCAGGACGTCGTGGCTCACCGACCCGGCCCACAGCTCGTCGACGAACCGGTGCCCGACCGCCGCGTCCCACGTCGTCGTGCTCGACTCCCGTAGCTGCCCGCTGAACGACATGGCCACCAGGCTAGGCGTGGCGCGGACGGGGCCTCGCCTACGGTGGGCACGGAGCGATCTCGGGGGACGGCGATGGGTGGGCGGACGTTGGTCCGCGGCGACGGGACGCCGCTGTGGCAGCAGCTGCTGGCCGACCTGCGCCGGCGGCTCGACGAGGGTGAGTTCGACGCGGCCCTCCCGGGCGAGTTCGCGCTCGCGGCCGAGTACTCGGTCAGCCGCTACACCGTCCGCGAGGCCCTGCGGCGGATGCGCGAGGACGGTGCCGTCGTCGCCAGCCGCGGCCGGGTCGCCCGCCCGGCCGGTCCGGACCCGATCGAGCAGCCGCTGGACGAGCCGTACTCGCTCTACGTCGCCGTCGAGGCCGCCGGGCGGACCCAGCGCAGCGTGGTGCGGACCTTCGAGGTCCGGGCCGACGGCGTGATCGCGGCCCGGATGGGGCTGGAGGAGTCGACGCCGCTCGTGCACCTGGAACGACTGCGCCTGGCCGACGCCGAACCGCTGGCCGTCGACCGGGTGTGGCTGCCGGAGGAGCTCGCCGCCCCGCTGCTCGAGGTCGACTTCTCGGACACCGGTCTCTACCCCGAGTACCGGCGCCGCTGCGGGATCCGGGTCGACGGCGGCAACGAGAACATCCGCGCGGTGATCCCGGGCCGCGGGGAGCGGGAGCTGCTGGGCATCGACGACGGCGTCGCGGCGCTGTCCATCGAGCGGCTCGGGCTGGCCGGGGGCCGGCCCGTCGAGTGGCGCCACACCCTGGTCCGCGGGGACCGGTTCTCGGTCACCGCCCGGTTCTCCGCGCAGGCCGGCTACCGGGTGGAGCTGTCCGGGCCCTGACCCGGCCGATCACCTCAGGCACCTCAGGCCGGGACGGAGACGCCGATCCCGCCGCGGGTGTCGGCGCCGTAGCGGGCGATCTCGGCCGGCAGGTCGAGCCGGTCGGTCTTCATGCCGGTGTCCGCGCCGAGCAGCGCGGCCGGGACCAGCCAGCAGACCTCGAACTCCAGCCCGTCCGGGTCGTGGGCGTAGAGCGCCTTGGTCGAGCCGTGGTCGGACGCGCCGGCCAGGGCGCCGGCATCCTGCAGGGCCCGCCGGATGCGGTCCAGCTCGCCGAGCGTGTCCACCTCCCAGGCCAGGTGGTAGAGCCCGACGGTCGAGCGGCCGGCCTGCGAGGCACCCGCCCGGTCACCGATCCCGAACACGGCCAGGTCGTGGTCGTTCGACGAGCCCGGGGCCTGCAGGAACGCACCCCGCCCGCCCGGGATCTCGGTGACCGTGCGGAAGTCGAGTACGTCGGCGTAGAAGGCGGCGCTGCGGGCGACGTCGCGGACGTAGAGGACCGCGTGGTTGAGGCGCTGGACGGGCATCGTGACTCCCGGTCTCGGTAGTTAGTTGAACTCTCAACTCACAGCGTACGCCGAAAAGGGGTCGGGCTCAACGAGTGACCAGCCAGGTGAGGACGACGGCGGAGCGGGTGTGGTCCACGTTCGCCGCCATCCGCAGCCGCTCCAGAGCGTCCTCCAGCGAGCGCACGTCGCGCGAGCGCAGCAGGACCAGCGCGTCGGCCTCACCGGTGACCGTCCCGGCGGTGACGACCTCGGGTACCACCGACAGCATCCGCTGCAGCTCGCCCGGCGCGACCGTCCCGCGGCAGAAGAGCTCCACGTACGCCTCGACCGCCGGCTCCTGCTCGGCGGCCGGGTTCACCTGCACGGTGAACCCGGTGATCACGCCGCGCGCGGTGAGCCGGTCCACCCGCCGTCGTACCGCCGAGGCCGAGAGTCCGACCCGTTCGCCCAGCTCGGCCCAGCCGGCCCGGCCGTCGACCCGGAGCAGGTCCAGCAGGCGCCGGTCGGTCGCATCGATCCCGTTCACGGCGTCGAATGCTAGGTCCGTGCGTGAAATCGGTACAGCACGCGCAGATCCTGCGCACTGAGCCGGGAAACGCACGGGGCGGGCGCGGCACCCTGGAGGCATGACGAGCATGCTCGAGCGTGGTCCGGCGGACCGGGGCCCCCGCAGGCACTCGCGGGCACCGCAGGTGCTCATGTGCCGCCCGGCCCACTTCACCGTCAGCTACCGCATCAACCCGTGGATGCGGCCCGAGCAGCCCACCGACACCCGGCTCGCGCTGCGCCAGTGGCAGGACCTGTATGCCGCCTACCGCGACCTCGGGTTCGACGTGCGGCTGATCGACCCGCTGCCCGGGCTGCCGGACATGGTGTACGCCGCGAACGGGGGCACCGTCGTCGGCGGCGTCGCGCTGACCGCCCGCTTCCGGTACGCGGAGCGGGCCGCCGAGGGACCCGCCTACGCGGCGTGGTTCCGGGCGGCCGGTTTCGACGTCCACGAGGCGGCGGCGGTCAACGAGGGCGAGGGCGACCTGCTCCTCGTCGGCGACACGATCTACGCGGGCACCGGGTTCCGCACCGACCCGGGCGCGCACGCCGAGGCCGCCCGCGTGCTCGGCCGCGAGGTCGTCAGCCTGGCACTGGTCGACCCGCGCTACTACCACCTCGACACCGCGTTCGCCGTCCTCGACCCGGCCGGTGGCCCCGGTTCGGTGGCCTACCTGCCCTCGGCGTTCGACGACGCCTCGCAGGAGGTGCTGCGGTTCCGCTTCCCGGACGCCGTGATCGTCTCCGAGGAGGACGCCTCGGTCCTCGGGCTCAACTGCTTCTCCGACGGCACGGTGGTCGTCCACGCGCCGCAGGCCGAGAAGTTCGCCGCGGACCTCGCCGAGCGCGGGTTCGGCACCGTCGGCGTCGACACCTCCGAGCTCCGCCGCGGTGGCGGCGGCATCAAGTGCTGCACCCTCGAACTCCGACCGGCCCAGGAGGCGTCATGACCACGGTGGCCCCCACCACGACGGACGAGCGGATCGCGCTGGCCGCCGCGCACGGCGTCGGGAACTACGCGCCGCTGCCGGTGGTCCTGGCACAGGGCAGCGGCGCCCGGGTCACCGACGTCGAGGGCAGGCACTACCTCGACGCGCTCGCCGGCTACTCCGCGCTCAACTTCGGTCACCGCCACCCGGTGCTGGTCGAGGCCGCGCACCGCCAGCTCGACGCGCTGACGCTGACCGCGCGGGCGTTCCACAACGACCGCCTGCCGGAGTTCCAGCGTGATCTCGCCGAGCTCACCGGCACCGAGGCCGTCCTGCCGATGAACACCGGCGCCGAGGCCGTCGAGTCCGCGATCAAGGTCGCCCGGGCCTGGGGCTACCGGGTCCGCGGGGTCCGCCCCGGCGCGGCCCGGATCGTCGTGGCCGGCGGGAACTTCCACGGCCGGACGACGACCGTCGTCTCCTTCTCCGACGACCCGTCGGCCCGCGCGGACTTCGGTCCGTTCACGCCGGGGTTCGACCGCGTCCCCTACGGTGACGCCGCTGCGCTCGAGGCCGCGCTCACCGACGACACCGTCGCGGTGCTGATCGAGCCGGTGCAGGGCGAGGCCGGCGTGATCGTCCCGCCGCCGGGCTACCTCGCCGAGGTTCGGCGGGTCACCGCCGAGCGGGGCGTCCTGCTGGTCCTCGACGAGATCCAGTCCGGGCTCGCCCGGGCCGGCGCCACGCTGTGCGGTGACCTGTCCGGCGTGCGGGCCGATCTCTACACCCTCGGCAAGGCGCTCGGCGGCGGGATCGTGCCGGTCAGCGCGGTCGCCGGTCGCCGTGACGTGCTCGGGGTGCTGCGGCCCGGTGAGCACGGTTCGACCTTCGGCGGGAACCCGCTCGCCGCCGCCGTCGGGTCCGCGGTGTGCGGGCTGCTGGCGACCGGCGAGTACCAGGCCGCGGCGCGTGACCTCGGCGGGTACCTGGGGGAGCGGCTGCGGGCGCTGCCCGGGCTGACCGCCGTGCGCGGGGTGGGACTGTGGTTCGGCGTCGACGTCGACGAGGGCATCGGCTCCGGGCGTGAGGTCTGCGTGGAGCTGGCCCGGCGCGGGGTGCTGGCCAAGGAGACGCACGGCGTCACCGTCCGGCTCTCGCCGCCGCTGGTGATCACCCGGGACGAGCTCGACGTGCTGGTGGACACGTTCGCCCAGGTACTGGGGGACCTCTCCCGGGGGTAGCTGGCAGGCTGTGGGACATGCCGACCCTCGTACTGTTGCGCCACGGCCAGAGCGACTGGAACGCGAAGAACCTGTTCACCGGCTGGGTGGACGTCCCGCTCTCCGAGCTGGGTGAGCAGGAGGCCCGCCGCGGTGGTGAGCTGCTGGGCGAGTCCGGCGTCGCGCCCGACGTCGTCCACACCTCGCTGCTGCGCCGTGCCATCTCGACGGCCAACATCGCGCTCGACGCCGCGGACCGGCACTGGATCCCGGTCAAGCGGGACTGGCGGCTCAACGAGCGCCACTACGGCGCCCTGCAGGGCAAGGACAAGAAGCAGACCCTGGAGGCCTACGGCGAGGAGCAGTTCATGCTCTGGCGCCGCTCCTACGACACCCCGCCGCCGCCGATCGAGAAGGGCAGCGAGTTCTCCCAGGACGCCGACCCGCGTTACGCCGGTGTCGACGCCCCGCTGACCGAGTGCCTCGCCGACGTCGTCGACCGGTTCCTGCCCTACTGGGAGGAGGCCGTGGTCCCCGACCTGCGGGACGGGAAGACGGTGCTGCTCGCCGCGCACGGCAACTCGCTGCGGGCGCTGGTGAAGTACCTCGACGGGATCTCCGACTCCGACATCGCCGGGCTCAACATCCCCACCGGCATCCCGCTGGTCTACGACCTCGACGACGACCTGCGGCCGACGAACCCGGGCGGGCGCTACCTCGACCCGACCGCCGCCGAGCAGGCCATCGCCGGCGTGGCGAACCAGGGCCGCTGACGGGTCACCGCCGGGTTTGCGACCGGGTGGGTGTGAACCGGCGGTGAACGGGGGCCGAACTCTGTCGCCCGGGCGGGTCGCGGGTGTCACCATCCGGGGTCCGGCGCTGGCCAGGGGGCACCCCCGCTTGCCTACGATGCAGCGGTGAGCACGCTCGCGTGGCTGATCGCGGCCTCCGCGCTCGGCCTGGGCCTGCTGGCCGGGGCCGCGCTGGCCCGACGCCCGTCCCGCCGCCCCGACGGTGCCGTCCTGCCGGGCCGGGCCACGGCCGACCGGCCGGACGCCCAGGGCCCGTCCCTCGCGGAGCTGCTGCACCGCACGTTCCGGCAGTCGTCGTCCGGGCTCGCCGTGGTCGGGGCCGGCGGCGAGGTGCTGCTGCACAACCGGCGCGCCGCCGCGCTCGGCGCCGTGAGCGCCGAGCGGCTCGATCCCCGCGCCTGGGCCGCCTGCCAGCGGGTACAGACCGGCAGCAGGCTCCTCGAGGTCGACCTGTCCCCGCTGGCCCGCACACCGCGCGGGCCGGTCGCGGTGCAGGCCTGGATCCGCCCGCTGGGTGACGGGTTCACCCTGGTCGAGGCCGTCGACACCTCCGACGTGGCACGCCTGGAGGCGACTCGCCGCGACTTCGTCGCCAACGTCAGCCACGAGCTGAAGACACCGGTCGGCGCGGTCGCGCTGCTGGCCGAGGCGCTGCTCGACTCCCTGGACGGCATGGAGCCCGCCCAGGGCTCCGAGCCCGACGCCGCCGAGGTCCGCCGGTTCGGGGAGAAGCTGCTCCGCGAGGCCACCCGGATGGGCAACCTCGTGGCCGAGCTGATCGCTCTGTCCCGGCTCACCGGCGCCGAACGGCTGCCGGAGCTGGCCGCGGTCGACGTGGACGACGTCGTCGGCGAGGCGCTCGCCCGCAGCCGCAACTCCGCCGAGTCGCACGGCGTCGAGATCATCGCCGACGCCCCGTCCGGGCTGGTCGTCGACGGGGACCGGACGCTGCTCGTGACCGCGCTGACGAACCTGGTCGAGAACGCGATCGCGTACTCGCCCGCCGACTCCTCGGTCTCGCTGAGCCGCCGCGAGGTGGACGGCTCGATCGAGATCGCCGTCACCGACCGCGGGATCGGCATCGCTCCGGAGCACCAGAAGCGGGTGTTCGAGCGGTTCTTCCGGGTCGACCCGGCCCGGTCCCGCGCGACCGGCGGTACCGGGCTCGGCCTGGCGATCGTCAAGCACGTCTGCGCGAACCACGGTGGCGAGGTGCGGCTGTGGAGCCGCCCCGGCACCGGATCGACGTTCACCATGCGGCTCCCCGCCCGGCTGGGCATCGGGAGCGGCGGGGGCACCGCGGTGAGCGGCTCCCCCGAAACCGCCGGAACCGGAGGATGAGATGACCAGGGTGCTGATCGTGGAGGACGAGGAGTCCTTCGCCGACCCGCTCGCGTTCATGCTGCGCAAGGAGGGCTTCACCACGGCCGTCGCGGCGAACGGCAACGACGCGCTGTCCGAGTTCGACCGCAACGGCGCCGACATCGTGCTGCTCGATCTCATGCTCCCCGGGATGAGCGGCACCGACGTCTGCAAGGCGCTGCGCTCCCGCTCCGCGGTCCCGGTGATCATGGTGACCGCGCGGGACAGCGAGATCGACAAGGTGGTCGGCCTGGAGCTCGGTGCCGACGACTACGTGACCAAGCCCTACTCGGCGCGCGAGCTGATCGCCCGCGTCCGCGCGGTGCTGCGGCGCGGCGGCGAGGGGGGCGCCGAGACCGAGGGCGGCAACGGCGTGCTGGAGGCAGGCCCGGTCCGGATGGACGTCGAGCGGCACGTCGTGTCGGTCAACGGTGAGGACGTCCCGCTCCCGCTCAAGGAGTTCGACCTGCTCGAGTACCTGCTGCGCAACGTCGGGCGGGTGCTCACCCGGCCCCAGCTGATCGACCGGGTGTGGGGCGCGGACTACGTCGGCGACACCAAGACCCTCGACGTCCACGTGAAGCGACTGCGGTCCAAGGTGGAGGCCGACCCGTCGAACCCGGAACACCTGGTCACGGTGCGTGGGCTGGGGTACAAGTTCGATGTGTGACCCGGGGGTTGCCGGAGTCCGTATAACGGCTCGGTAACCTGCTCCGGTGCGCCTGGCCGTCCTCGACGTGGGGTCCAACACCGTTCATCTGCTGGTGGTGGACGCGCACCGTGGCGCGCACCCGCGGCCGATGTCCTCGGCGAAGGACGAGCTGCGGCTCGCCGAGCACCTGGATCACGACGGCGCGCTGACCCCGGACGGCGTCAAGGCGCTGGTGGAGAGCGTGCATCGGGCCCGCGACACCGCCCGCGCCGCCGGCTGCGACGACCTGATGGCCTTCGCCACCTCCGCGCTGCGCGACGCCGCCAACTCCGCCGAGGTGCTGGCGCTGGTGCAACGCGAGACCGGGCTGCTCCTCGAGGTGCTGCCCGGCGAGGACGAGGCCGCCTGGACGTTCCTCGCCGTCCGGCGCTGGTTCGGGTGGTCGGCCGGGCGGCTGCTGGTGCTCGACATCGGCGGCGGCTCGCTGGAGACGGCGATCGGCCGGGACGAGATGCCCGACATCGCCGTGTCACTGCCGCTGGGCGCAGGCCGGCTGACCCGTGAGGCGTTCACCTCCGACCCGCCGACGCGGGCCGAGGTGGCCCGGCTGGGCGAGCGGGTCCGTGACGAGCTCGCCCCGGTGGCCGCCCGGCTGTCCGCGGCGGGGCGCCCGGACCGCACGGTCGGCACGTCGAAGACGTTCCGGTCGCTGGCCCGGCTCGCCGGCGCGGCGCCCTCCGGCGCGGGGCCGCGGGCAGTGCGCACGCTGACCGTCCAGGGCCTGCGTCAGCTGTCGGCGTTCGTCACCCGGATGTCCGGGCCGGACCTCGCGGAGCTCGACGGTGTGAGCTCCAGCCGGGCGCACCAGCTCGTCGCCGGCGCGGTCGTGGCGGAGGCCACGATGGACGTGCTCGGAGTCGACGAACTCGACATCTGCCCGTGGGCGTTGCGCGAGGGAGTGCTCCTGCGTCGCTTCGACATGCTCGACGGGGCGACGGGGGACGACCGCTCGGCGCAGACATCCGGGGGCGGGCTTGGACCCTTGACAACACACAGGGCACGGTGGACGTGATGAGTGTGGACAGCCCAGAGCCGCGCCAGCGGACGGTCGCCGAGCTGCTGGCCGCCAACGGCGGCTCCCAGACCGGTCGGCGCCGCCGTCGGCGTGCCTCCGAGGACGACGACGCCCCGGCCGGCGGCCCGCCGCCCGGCCCCGGTCGCGTCGCGCCCGAGGCACCGGCAGGCCCCGCCACGGCGCGGCCGGCCACCGCGGAGCGGGCACGTCAGCCGGTCGCGGCGACCGGCTGGGCCGGCGACGGCGGCGCCCCGCGCGGCGACCGGCCGGCTCCTCCCGAGCACCCGTCGTTCCCGTCCCGCAGGCCCGAGCCGGCCGAAGGCCCCGGTGGTCCGAACGGTCACCAGCCGTGGGACGCGGACTCCGCGTTCGCCCCGAACGGCAGCGCACCGAACGGCAGTGCCCCGAACGGCGGTGCCCCGAACGGCAACGCACCGAACGGCGCCCCGCGCGGCCCGGCGAACGGGTACGGCCCCCAGGCGTTCGCACCGAACGGCCGTCCCGGGCCGGCGGGCCCGCCGCCCGCGGCCCGTCCCGGCCGCCCGCCGGAGCCCCGGTCCTACGGTGCCGACGGGCCGTACGGCGCCGACGGCCCGGACGAGATCCCGACCAGCCGGCTCGGGGCCCGCCGCCCGGTGCCCGACGAGGACGACGGCGGCCCGCCCACCCAGTTCGGCGCCCCGCTGCTGGACGACGAGCAGGGTCCCCCGACACAGACGCAGGGCCGGCCCGTGCCGGTCGATGCCGGCCCGCCGACCGGTGCCTACGACCCGTTCACCGACGACGAGCCGGGCGCCGGCGGGTGGGGTCACGACGACGGCGACCGGACCGCGGTCCTCGCGCCCGGTCGTCCGGGCCCCGACGGGTACTCCGGTCATGACGAGTACGGCCACGACGAGCCGGCGGACGACGCCGCCGAGGACGACGCCGAGCCGCGCGGCAGGTTCGGCCGCCGGCGCGCCGCGGCCGAGGCCGAGCCACCCGCCGGGCTGGAGGACCCCGCCGCCGAGGGCGCCGCGGGCACCGGTCAGGCGTGGGCGGTCGTCATCGCCCAGTGGATCGGTGGTGCGGTCGCCGGTGCCGCGATCTGGGTGCTGTTCCGCTTCCTCTGGTTCTCGTTCCCGATCGTGGCGCTGGCCCTGGCCGTGGTGCTCACCGTCGGGCTGGTCCTCGGTGTGCGTGCACTGCTGCGCAACGACGACCTGAAGACCACGCTGTTCGCGGTCCTGGTCGGGTTGTTGCTGACGGTGTCCCCGGCCATCCTGGTGCTGCTGGACCGGTAACGATGCGCGACGGTCTGACGACTCCACGTACTGTGACGTCGTCGCCATCCGTGCCCGAATCCGTCTCCCCGCGCGGTGTACCGATCGCTCTGTCGACCGCCTCGGTCTACCCGGAGGGCGTCGCGGCAGGATTCGAGATCGCCGCCGAGCTCGGCTACGACGGGGTCGAGCTCATGATCTGGACCGACCCGGTCAGCCAGGACCCGCGGGCGGTCGAGCGGCTCGCCCACCGGCACGGGGTCCCGATCCTCGCCGTGCACGCACCCTGCCTCGCCGTGACCCAGCGGGTGTGGGGCGCGGACCCGGTGCACCGGCTCCGCCGCACCGTCGAGGTCGCGGCCCGGCTCGGCGCGGGGACCGTCGTCGTCCACCCGCCGTTCCGCTGGCAGCGGCGCTACGCCGGTGTCTTCGCCGACGAGGTGGCCCGGGCCCGGGAACACCACGACGTCACGCTGCCGGTGGAGAACATGTTCCCGGTGCAGCGCGGCGCGATCCGCACGGTGCCGTACGCGCTGGGCCACGACCCGACCGAGGTCGGCTTCGGCGCCTACACGCTGGACCTGTCGCACACCGCCGCCGCAGGCGTCGACGCGCTGGAGCTCATGGAGCGGATGGGCGACCGGCTCACCCACCTGCACCTGACCGACGGCTCCGGCGCCCCCCGCGACGAGCACCTGGTCCCCGGCCGGGGTCTCCAGCCGTGCGCCGACGTCTGCCAGACCCTGGCGGACGGGGACTTCGCGCGCAGTGGCGGCACCGTCGTCCTCGAGGTGTCCACCCGGCGCTGCCGTACCCGGCAGGAGCGGGTCGGGCTGCTCGCCGAGTCGCTGTTGTTCGCGCGCCTGAACCTCGTACCCACCGTCCGGGCGGCGGTCGCGACCGCCGCACCGTGACCCGGATCATCGGGAGATCCACTACCCGCGGGTAACCTGTGGGCATGAGCAGCACGACGGTCCGCACCGGGCGCCCGTTCGCCGACGCGCACGTCCTCGACGACCTCGGTGACGGCCGGTTCCGCGCCGGGCTCGACGACGTCTGGGCGATCGGCCCGAAGGCGTTCGGCGGTCTGCTGATGGTGCTGATGGCCAAGGCCGGGATGGCCCGGCTGGCCACCGAGGGCGCTCCCGCCACGGATCCGCTGGCGGTGTCCGTCGACTTCCTGCGCGCCCCCGACCTGCAGCCGGTCGAGCTGGAGACGACCCCGCTCAAGGTCGGGCGGACCATCTCGTCGATCGCGGTGCGGCTGCTGCAGGACGGGAAGCCGATGCTGCACTCCACGATCACCGCGGGCGTCCTGCCCGAGGGCGAGCCCCGCTGGGAGACCGGCCCCGTCCTCGCTCCGGAGCCGGGCACGGACGCGGTCGACCCCGCGGCGGCGGAAGGGGGAGCCCGCGGCCTGGCGGCGGCCTGCGAGATGCGCTACCCGCCGGACGCGCTGGCGTTCCTGCGCGGGGAGACCGCTCCGCCGGAGATGGCCGGCTGGGTGCGCCCGCGCGGCGAGGAGCCGGACGTGCTGTTCGCGCTGCTGGCCGGCGACATCCTGCCGCCGACCGTGTTCAACCTCGGCGGGGCGCAGGGCTGGGCACCGACGGTGCAGCTCACCGCGCTGCTGCGGGCCAAGCCGGTGCCCGGCTGGTTGCGGGTGGAGTCCCGCTCGCACACGGTGTCCGGCACCCAGTTCGACGAGGACGTGACCGTCGTCGACGCGGCCGGGCGGACGGTCTGCCAGGCCCGTCAGCTCGCCCTCGCGCCACTGCGCCCGTAGGGCCTTCCTAGGCTGCGTCCCATGACACGGATCGCGGTACTGGGCGGGGGACGGATCGGCGAGGCGCTGCTCGGCGGGCTGCTGGCGGCCGGGCGGGACGCCGGTGAGCTGGTGTTCACGGAGAAGTTCCCGGCACGCGCCACGGAGCTGTCGGCGCAGCTCGGGATCGCCGCCGAGCCGGTGACCGGCGCGGTGCGCGGTGCCGGGACGGTCGTCGTCGCCGTGAAGCCGCAGGACGTGGTGGGGCTGCTCGGCGAGGTCGCCGGTGTGCTCGAGCCGGGCACGCTGGTGGTGTCGCTGTGTGCCGGGGTGCCGACGTCGCTGTTCGAGGGTGCGCTGCCCGACGGCACGCCGGTCGTGCGGGTCATGCCGAACACGCCGATGCTGCTGGGCGCGGCGATGTGCGCGATCTCCCCGGGGGCGTACGCGACCGACGCGCATCTCGCCGAGGCCGAGTCGCTGCTCACCACGGTCGGCTCGGTGCTGCGGATCGACGAGGCCAAGCAGGACGCCGCGACCGCCGTCTCCGGCTCCGGCCCGGCGTACTTCTTCCTGGTCGCCGAGGCCATGATCGAAGCAGGGGTGGCGGTCGGCCTGACCCGGGCGGCGGCGACCGAGCTGACGGTGCAGACCGCGCTGGGCGCCGCCCGGATGCTGCGCGAGACCGGCGAGCACCCGGCGGTGCTGCGGGAGAACGTCACCTCCCCGGCCGGGACGACCGCCGCCGCGCTGCGCGAACTGGAGCGGCACGGGCTGCGGTCGGCGTTCGCGGACGCGGTCACCGCGGCCCACGACCGGTCGGCCGAGCTCGGCCGGAGCTGAGCCGGACACCCTGCGTCCTCCCCCTGTCAGCGCATCGGATGACCGGTCGTCCCCCGGACGCGCCGGAGTGTGCCACGATCGGGCCACCCCTCTGGCGGACCGACCGTCACATCCGTCCCGGTAGACTGCACACGCATCCCCCACTACCGGGCCTCCGGGGTCTCGTGCCGGGGGAGGAAGGCGGTGCCCGATGCCGGCGGAACGTCCCGAGTCCCTGCGGCCGTCCCAGGTCCAGTTCCTGACGGTGGCCGAGGTGGCCTCGATGATGCGCGTCTCCAAGATGACCGTGTACCGGCTGGTGCACTCGGGCGAGCTGCCCGCGGCGCGGGTCGGCCGGTCGTTCCGGGTGCCGCAGCGCGCCGTCGAGGACTACCTGCGCAACGCCTACTTCGACGTCGGCTGAGTGCTCCTTGCGGAGCGGAACATTCACGCTGAGCGCGGCGGACCGGACACGGTATCCCCGTCCGGCGGTCGTCACGAGGGCCCCGGTAGACTGACGTACCGGCTGCCGATCCCCACCGGTCGCACGCCCCGCGTGTTCGCGCAGTGCGGGCGGCCCGCCTCGAGGCCAACCGGTGGAGCGGTCGCGGGCGATCTGCATCGACACAGGAGGAGCACTACATGGGCTCGGTCATCAAGAAGCGCCGCAAGCGGATGTCGAAGAAGAAGCACCGCAAGCTGCTGCGCAAGACCCGAGTGCAGCGCCGCAAGCTCGGCAAGTGACTCGCGCACCGGCCGCGCCCCCGCTCAGTGCGGGTGCGCGGCCGGTGTCGTTCCAGGGTTCCCCGCACGGTCGCCGGGGCGTCGCGCACCTCACGTGCACGTACATGCGCCGAGCGTGACCGGGGGTACTAGCATCGGCCCGTCGTCCGCCCCGTCGCGAGGTCAGTGAGGTCGTCCATGTCGTCGCCGACCCCGAAGGTCGTGCTCGTCACCGGTGTGAGCGGATTCCTCGGCGGGCACCTCGCGGCGCGACTGGCGGCGAACCCGGACATCGACCGGGTACTGGGCGTCGACACGGTCCCGCCGCCGCGGGACCTGCTGAAGCGCATGGGGCGTGCCGAGTTCGTGCGCGCCGACATCCGCAACCCGCTGATCGCGAAGGTCATCTCCACCGCCGGGGTCGACACCGTCGTTCACGCGTCGCTGTCGGCCAGCCCGGCCTCGGCCGGCGGCCGGGCGACGATGAAGGAGATGAACGTCATCGGCACGATGCAGCTGCTCGCTGCGTGCCAGAAGGCGACCAGCGTGCAGCGGGTGGTGCTGAAGTCGACCACCGCGGTGTACGGCTCCAGCCCCCGCGACCCGGCGGTGTTCGACGAGGCGATCGGCGCGAAGGACCTGCCGTCGGGCGGCTACGCGAAGGACGCCGCCGAGATCGAGGGCTACCTGCGCGGGTTCAGCCGCCGCCGCCCCGACGTCACGACGACCGTCCTGCGGTTCGCCAACTTCATCGGCCCGCGGATGGACACGGTCCTGAGCCGGTACTTCGCCCTGCCGGTGGTGCCGACCGTGCTCGGGTACGACGCCCGGATCCAGCTGCTGCACGAGGAGGACGGCCTGGCCGTGCTGGAACGCGCGGCCACCCACGAGCTGCCCGGCGTGTTCAACGTCGCGGCGCACGGGGTGCTGATGCTGTCCCAGGCGGCGCGGCGGGCCGGGAAGATCCCGGTGTCGGTGCCGAGCAGCGCGGTCGGTCCGCTCAGCCGGGTGCTGCGCGGTGCCCGGGTGGTGGACTTCTCGCCGGAGCAGATGCGCTTCCTGAACTTCGGCCGGGTCGTCGACGTGACCCGGCTGATCGACGACTTCGGCTTCGAGCCGCGGTGGACGACCACCCAGGCGTTCGACGACTTCGTCCGGGGCAAGGCACTGAGCCCGGTGCTGGGCGCGGAGCGGATCGCGGCCGTCGAGCGCGGAGTGCTCGGCCTGGCCCGGGTACTGCGGTAGGTACTCCCATGAAGGCGCACGAGCAGCAGTCGCGCGGACGGCGTGGCGGGACGACGAAGGGCAACGGCATGGCCGAGGCGCGGGTGATCCCGATCCGGGGCGACCGGGGGCCTGCCCGGAGCGAGGAGCGGACACCGCCCACCTCGGTGCCGCCGATGCCGATGGCGCCCGACGAACAGGAGAAGCCGGGCTGGGAGACGGCGCTGGAGCAGGTGCTCGAGTTCCTGCGCCGCCGGCTCGCCGGTGAGTACCAGGTCGACGAGTTCGGGTTCGACCCCGAGCTGACCGACGCGATGCTGCTGCCCACGCTGCGCCCGCTGTACCAGCGCTGGTTCCGGGTCGAGACGATCGGCGCCCACCACCTCCCGGAGACCGGCGGCGCCCTGCTGGTCGCCAACCACTCCGGCACGCTGCCGCTCGACGCGGCGATGACCACGGTCGCCGTCCACGACGAGCACCCCGCGCACCGGCACCTGCGGCTCCTCGGCGCCGACCTGATGTTCACCCTGCCGGTCTCGGGGTCGCTGGCCCGCAAGGCGGGCGCCACCCTGGCCTGCAGCCCGGACGCCGAGCGGCTGATGAACTCCGGCGAGCTCGTCGGGGTGTTCCCGGAGGGCTTCAAGGGCATCGGCAAGCCGTTCCGGGACCGGTACAAGCTGCAGCGTTTCGGCCGCGGCGGGTTCGTCTCGGCCGCCCTGCGCACCGGGGTGCCGATCATCCCGTGCTCGATCGTCGGCGCGGAGGAGACCTACCCGAAGATCGGCGACATCGCGCCGCTCGCCCGGCTGCTCGGGGCGCCGTACTTCCCGGTCACGCCGACCTTCCCGCTGCTCGGCCCGGCCGGGCTGATCCCGCTGCCGTCGAAGTGGTACATCGAGTTCGGCGAGCCGATCCCCACCGACCGGTACACCCCGGCCGACGCCGAGGACCCGATGCTGGTGTTCAACCTGACCGACCAGGTGCGCGAGACCATCCAGCACACGCTCTACCGGCTGCTGTCCCAGCGCCGCAACGTGTTCCTGGGCTGATCCCGGCCCCCGGCCGGGTCACCGCCCGACGGGGCTACCGCTTCCGGTAGGCCATCCCGGCCGCGACGGCACCGGCGACCGCACCGGCACCGAGCACCGAGGGCACCCCGATCCGGGCCGCCTTGCGCCCGGTCCGGAAGTCGCGGATCTGCCAGTTCCGCGCCTTCGCCGCGTCCCGCAGCTCCGAGTCGGGGTTCACCGCGACCGCGGTCCCCACGGCGGACAGCATCGGCACGTCGTTCACCGAGTCCGAGTAGGCGGTGCAGCGGCGCAGGTCCAGGCCCTCGGAGGCGGCCAGCGCGCGGACCGCGTGCGCCTTGGCGGGCCCGTGCAGGATCTCGCCGACCAGGCGCCCGGTGTAGAGGCCGTCGACGGACTCCGCGACCGTGCCCAGCGCCCCGGTCAGGCCGAGACGGCGGGCGATGATCCGGGCGAGCTCGACCGGCGTCGCCGTGACCAGCCATACCCGCTGGCCGGCGTCGAGGTGCATCTGCGCCAGCGCCCGGGTGCCTGCCCAGATCCGGTCCGCCATCAGCTCGTCGTAGATGTCCTCGCCGAGGGTCACGACCTCCTCGACCGGGCGGCCCGCGACGAACGACAGCGCGGTGTCCCGGTGCCCGGCGATGCCGCCCTTGTCCTCCCGGCCACCGACCCGGAACTTCATCTGCTGCCAGGCGAAGCCCATCAGGTCCGAGGTGGTGAAGAACTTGCGTGCCGCGAGCCCGCGGGCGAAGTGGAAGATCGACGCGCCGACCATCATTGTGTTGTCGACGTCGAAGAACGCCGCCGCCGTCAGGTCCGGGGGCGGGGCGTCCGTGTCGGTGTCCGGCCAGGCGCCGTCCGCCTGCTCGGCCGCGACCGCCGCCGCTGCGGAGGCCTGGCCGGCCCGCTGGGCGGAGTCGAGCGCGGTGGCGCTCGCCAGCACGCCGGGCTCCTCGGCCAGCCCGGTCTCGATCCCGGCACCGGTCGGGTCGGGGGGGACCTCGTCGGGGGCGGACCCGGGATCACTCACCACGGCGGCCTTCCTGGTGCGACGGCGTCGGGCGCCCGACGGGCTCGGGCGCCGCCCCAGCCTACTTGCGGAGCACCGGCACGGGCCCGGCCCGGAGCGTGATGCTCCGGACCGGGCCCGCACCGGGCGTACGGCGCGGGATCAGCCGAGGGTGACCGGTCCGAGACCCGGCAGCAGCGGCGGGATGGTGATCGGCGGGAGCAGGTTCCCGTCCGAGGACGACCCGGGCTCCGAGGACGGCGATGTGCTGCTCGGGGAGCTGCTGGTCGACGACTCGGACTCGCCCAGCAGCGGGAGGCCGCCGCCGTTCGACTCGCTGGTCTCGCTGGTGCTCGACGGCGACTCGGACGTCGAGGTGTCCGGGCTGGTGGTCTCCGCGCTCGGGGTCTCGCTCCCGGGCGGCGTGGTCGTGTCCTCCGGAGTGGCGGTCGCCGACTGCCGCGAGGCGTCGACGGGGGTCGAGCCGCCGCCGGTGCGGCACTCGCCCGGGACCGGGCCGAGGTCGTCGACGGTCCCGCCGCTGTCGGCGGCGCAGCCGCTGCCCGCACGCAGCGCCTCGGCACGGGCGAGGACCCGGTCCAGGAGCTGCACGGCCTCGGCGGTCTCCGGCCGGCTCTCGGGGGGCAGCCCCTCCTGCAGGCGGGTGATCCGGCCGGACTGGGCCGCGGCCCAGGTCCGGAGCTCGGCGAGCCGCGCGGAGTCGGTGCTGTCGGTACCGGAACCGGTCAGCATCATCCGGCTGCCGGTGCTGGTGGCCCGGTCGAAGTCCTTCATCGCGGCGGCGACCGCACCCGGCGGTGGCGGGGTCGAGCGCGCCACCAGGCTCTCCAGCTCGTCCACCCGGGAGCGGGCGAGGTCGAGCTGACGGGTGGCCTCGGCCTGCTCGCCCATGGTGAAGACACCGCCGACGCTCTCGCTGGCCCGCTTCACGCCGTACATCGCGTCGCCGGGCAACGCGTCCCGGCTGACCGTCGAGGTCACCCCGGCGATCACCGCGAGCGCGGCGAAGCCGCCGACGATGACGCCGAACCGCTTGCGCACGCTCGGGCGGCGACGGTCCAGCATCCGGGGACCCGACGGGCGGGCCTCCTCGTCGCGGCCGGGGCCTGCGTCCGCGTCACGGGCCGGGCCTGCGGCGGCGCCGACCTGCTCGGGGTGGTCCGGGTGGTCGTTCGGCAGCACGTGCCGGCCGCGCTTCGGGCGCGAGGAGCGCGCACCGGGGTCGTCCGCCACCGGGGTGCGCTCGCCGGCGTGCCGCCGGTTCGAGACGGCGTCCCAGTCGAGGTCGTCGGCGATCGGCGGCCCGATCGGTGCGGTCAGGTCGGAGTGGTCCTGGGTGAGGTCCGCGGGGCGCTCGGCGAACGGGGACCTGGCCTCGGTCTGCTCCGCACGGCCGATCCCCTCCTGCGCGAGCACGTCGAAGAGCCGCTGCCGCATGCGTGCCGAGGCGTGCGGGTCCGGCGAGAGGTCGCGACGCGAGCGGTCCAGCGCCGCGGCCAGCGCGATCTCGTGCGCCAGCTCCTCCGACGCGGGGGCACCCACGGGGGCCCGGTCGAAGCCGTCCTCCGCCGGGTGCCTGTCGTCCCATGCCCTTGGCATGCCGTCCGTCCTCACTGCAGTCTCGCGCTGCTCGTCGGCGCGTATCGGGCGCGCTCGTCTGCACAACGACCGACCGGCCACGAGGTTACGGGTCCGGTACCGTTCACCGCATCGAGTAGTGCGCTCACCGCAGTTGTCCGCAGCGCCTCTCGCCTTCCGGCCACTCGGGCCGCACTGCCGTTCACCGCAGACCGTCCGGGAGCAGCTGAGCCAGCCGGCGTACGGCCCGGTGCTGGAGCGCCTTCACGGCGCCCTCGTTGCGATCCATCAGCTCGGCGGTCTCGGCGACCGACAGCCCGCGCAGGAACCGGTACTGGATGCACTCGCGCTGGTCGGCGTTGAGCTTGGCGACCGAGGCCAGCAGCTCGTCGTTGGTGGCCATGTCGAGCACCTGCTGCTCGGGGCCCCCGGTGGACGGCGGCGAGTGGTCGGCGATCTCCGACGTCGTCTGCTCCAGCCGGTAGCGGCTCGACTTCACGTGGTCGAAGATCAGGTTCCGGGCGATGGTCACGAACCACGCGCCGATGTCGCGGCCCTGGTAGCTGACCGAGGAGATCCGGCGCAGCGCGCGCACGAAGGTCTCCTGGGTGACGTCCTCGGCGAACGCCCGGTCGCCCATCCGGAACAGCACGTACCGGAAGACGATGTCGTGGTAGCGCTCGTAGAGCTCGCCGAAGGCCGCGGCGTCGCCGGCCTGGCACGCCTCGACCAGCGCCCAGGAACTGTTGGCGTCCTCCACGGCACGGGCGGCCTCGTCGGCCGGGTCCTGCTCGGGGCGGGGCAGGTCCTGCGAGATGTTCGGCGCCTGGCGCGGTGCGGGCATGTCGCGCTCACCGGTACCCGTCCGGGTGGCGCTCCCGCCCGGACGGTTGGCGCCGGGAGGTGCGGGGTACCCGGGCGGAGCGTCGACCACGGGAGCGGACGCGATCGGCCCCGTCGGTGCAGAGGTCGCTGAAGTCACGGACACCTCCCCGTCCGGCTGGGGTCGGACGGCGTCGGGTCGGTCCTTGCCGGGTTCGGGGGCCCGGTCGGGACGGACGGCTGGATCAGCTGAGTTCTCGGGTCGTTCTCGCGGCCGGAACAGCCGCTGTGGTCGCATCGGCCGGGTCATGGATCCCGGGGGGCCGGATATCCGCCGGGACGACACGGCCCACCGGGGCCGGCACGGCGTGGGACGTCGTGTCCGGTGCCGTGCGACGCGCCGCGTCCGGCACCGCGGCGCGGTGCGGTGGCGAGTTGCATGCCACTCCCTCGGGTGAGTCGCGCGACGAACCGGCGGTTCGCGCGTTGAACCTCGTGTAGCGGCGGAGCATAAACGTTGATCGAGTGACGCATGACGCTCACCGCCTTTCACCGTGCCTCCGTCCGCCGAGCGGCTCCGTACGCGCGGTCAGTGAACTGTTAGCTGAGCGTGTCCGAACCGACACGGTATGTACGCAGCGACGAGCGGTGCCGATGTCCGGTCCGGGTTTGCCAGACTGACCCGCACGCGTCACGAACCGTGTCGAGAGGAAGCCCTCCCGTGCCGAGACCCCGTCCCGACCCCGCCGAGAGCCCCGTCGTCCACCTGGCCGACCTGATCTCCCGCAACGCCGCCGAGCGTCCCGGGCACGATGCGGTCCGGGACCTGTCGGGGGACTCCCCGCGCACGCTGTCCTGGTCGGCGTTCGACGCGGCGGTGAGTGCCGAGGCGGCCCGGCTGCGTGCGGCCGGTGTGCGGCCGGGCGACCGCGTCGCGGTCGGCCTGCCGGACGGCGCCGCCTACTGCGTCGCGGTGTTCGGGGCGCTGCGCGCGGACGCCACCGTCGTGCCGTTCGGCGCCGGATCGGTGCCCCGTGAACTGGAGATCGCGCTCGACCAGGCCGAGCCCGCGGTGGTCGTGGCGGTCGAGGACGACGCCGTGGCCGCCGCGTGTGCCGAGCGCTGCGGTGCCCGGCTGCTGCCGCCCCCCGATCCCGCGGCCCCCGCGCCGGACGCGCCGCCCGCCGAGCGGGCGCCGGTGGACCCCGAGCGGCTCGCGATGATCGTCTTCACCTCCGGGGCGACCGGCCGCCCGCGTGGGGTGCGGCTGACCCACCGTGCGTTGCTGGCCAACCGGGCGCAGGCCGCGGAGCTGCGGCCGGCCCCGGTGAACGGCGTCGACCGCGTGCTGCTCGCGCTGCCGCTGTTCCACGTCTACGGCTTCGCCGCCGGCCTGCTGCAGGTCTGCTGGGCGAGCGCGACCGTCGTGCTGCCCGGGCGGTTCGACCCGGAGCGGCTGGTCGACGTCGTCGTCGACGAGCGGGTGAGCGTGATCGCCGGCGTGCCGTCGATGTTCCGCCTGCTGCTCGACGTGTCCCCCGATCGGCTGCGGCACGCGACGGGCGGGGTGCGGCTGTGCACCTCGGGCGGCGCGCCGCTGCCTGCCGGATGGCTGGCGGAGTTCCGCGCCGCGACCGGCCTCGACCTGCACGAGGGCTACGGCCTGACCGAGGGTGGCCCGGTGATCACCAGCAACGACCTCGGCCGCCCGGCCAAGGCGGGCTCGGTCGGCAGGCCGCTGCCCGGGGTCGAGCTGCGGCTGGTCGACACGGCAGGCCGGCCGATCGACGCGCCGGAGCCCGAGCCCGACGAGGACGAGCTCGGCCTCGACGACGGCTCCGAGACCGGCGACGACACCGGGCTCATCGCACTGCGCGGGCCCAACCTGTTCTCCGGCTACTGGCCCGACGGCTCCGGCGGCCCGGACGAGGACGGCTGGTTCGTCACCGCCGACGTCGGCTACCTCGACGCCGACGGTGACCTGCACCTGGTCGACCGGTCGTCGGATCTGGTGATCGTGAACGGGTTCAACGTCTACCCGCGCGAGGTCGAGCAGGTCATCGCGGAACTGGACGGGGTGTCGGAGGTCGCCGTCGTCGGTGTGCCGGACGACCGGACCGGCGCCGCGGTGAAGGCGGTCGTGGTCCTCGAGCCGGGCTCGGACCTGACCGAGGAGCAGGTCGGTGAGCACTGCACGGCGCGCCTCGCCCGGTTCAAGCGGCCCGCGGTCGTCGCGTTCGCCGACGAGCTGCCGCGCACACCCACCGGCAAGATCGCCCGCCGGACGCTGGCGAGGATGTGAGCATGCGAGTTCGGCTGCTGACCCGGGCCGGCTGCCACCTGTGCGCCGACGCCGCCGAGATCGTGGAGCGGGTGTGCGCCGAGACCGGCACCGGGTGGGACACCTGCGACGTCGACTCGGACCCGGAGCTGCGCGCCGAGTACGGCGACCAGGTGCCGGTGGTGCTGCTGGACGGCCGGGAGCGCGACTCGTTCCGGGTGGACGAGGCGCGGCTGCGGGCGGACCTCTCCGGATGAGTCGGTGGTGACGGCCGGGGCGGTGCGGCGGGACCGCCCCGGTCCCGCGCGGGGCGGCCTCGCCGCCCTCGCCGCGACCGCGCTCGGCGTCGGCGCGGGCCAGCTCGTCGCGTTGCCGGTCTCCCCGCCCGCGGGCCCGGTGACCGCGGTCGCCGGGCAGGTCGTCGCGCTCACCCCGCCCGCGCTCGCCGAGGCCGCGACGGTCGGCGCCGGGCTCGGCAGCCGCCACACGGTCGTCGCCGGGGTACTCGTCGTGCTCGCGCTCGCCGCCGCCGGCCTCGGTGCGCTGTCGCGGAGCTCGCGGCGGCCCGGGACGTGGGGCCTCGCGGCGCTCGGACTGGTCGGAGCGGTGGCGGCCGCGACGGCGCCCGGCGCGGGGCAGCTGGACGTCCTGCCTGCGGCGATCTCTCTTGCCGTCACTGTGACGACATTTCACGGGTTGCATCGGTTGGCGTCCCGGATACCGCCCTTCACGCCCGAGGGCACCCTCCCGGACGGGCGCCCGGCGCGGGAGTCGCTCACCCGGCGCCGGTTCCTGCGCGCCTCGGCGGCGGCCGGCGCCGGCGGGCTGGTCGCGGGTGCGGGTGCGGCGTGGATCGCGCCCCGGCTGCCGTCCGCCCGGATCGGACCGGCCCGCGACGCGCTCACCGCACGGCTGACCACGCTCGCCGCCGCCGGCCGGGTCGCGCCCGCGGCCGGCCTGCCGCCGGGTGCCGCGTTCCCGGGCGGCACCGCGTTCGCCACGCCGGTCGCGGACTTCTACCGGATCGACACCGCGCTGCGGGTGCCCGCGGTGGATCCGGCGTCGTGGCGGCTGCGGGTGCACGGGATGGTCGGCCGCGAGCTGGATCTCGGCCTCGACGACCTGCTGGCCCGCCCGCTCGTGGAGCGCTGGGTGACGATGGCCTGCGTCTCGAACGAGGTCGGCGGCGGCCTGGTGTCGACCACCCGGTTCACCGGCGTCGAGCTGGCCCCGCTGCTGGCCGAGGCGGTCCCGGACCGGGCGGCCGACCAGGTCCTGTCCACCTCCACCGACGGCTGGACGGCCGGCAGCCCGGCGTCGGTCGTGCTGGACCCGGCCCGCGGCGCGCTGCTCGCCGTCGCGATGGACGGCGTCGCGCTTCCGCCCGAGCACGGCTTCCCGGTGCGGATCGTCGTCCCCGGCCTGTACGGCTACGTCTCGGCCACCAAGTGGGTGACCGGCATCGAGCTCACGACGTTCGCGGCGCGGGCCGACTACTGGCGGGTGCGCGGCTGGGCGCCACCCGGGCCGATGGAGACGGCCTCGCGGATCGACGCCCCGTCGTCGTACGCCCAGGTTCCCGCCGGACGGGTCGTCGTGACCGGGACCGCGTGGGCGGTGCCGCGCGGGATCTCCCGGGTCGAGGTCGGTGTGGGGGACGGGCCGTGGGTGGCTGCGGAGCTGGCCCCGGTCCCGGCGGGCGGGGCGACCTGGCGGATGTGGCGCGCGGAGCTGGACCTCGCGCCGGGCCGGTACACGCTGCGCTGCCGGGCCACCGACGGCGACGGCGTTCCCCAGGTCGCCGAGCGCCGGTCCCCGCTGCCCGGCGCGGCGACCGGTCTGCCGACCCGGTCGGTCGTCGTGGCCTGATCTCCGGCGGAGACCTGCGTCACGCGTGGTCGCGGCGGGGCGGGCGGAAGGTGGCACGGGCCTCGGAGTGCCCTACGTCGCACGGTGAGCGGTCTATGCCCATCGATCACCGGTAGTGCCAGGTCAGCGCCCGCGCGGAGCACGTCGCGGACCAAGATCGCAACTTTGTGCGTGCCTTCACAAGCGGCTACCGTGGGTTCCTGTCGCCGGGTCCGGCGGCACCGCCGTCCAGCACGGCATCGTGACACCGGGCCTGCCCTGGTCCGCGTCGATCGACCGTCACGACGGCCGTTCCGCGATCGGGCAGTGGCGACCGCACCCCCGGCCGGTTCGCCGCCGGAGATGTGGACAGTACGGACCCCGACCGGAGCACGGACAGTTTCGATGACCGACCGCCCGCGGACAACCCCCGCGAGCCGGACGAGCGCCGGAACCCCCACCGCGTTCCGCCAGCCCGCGATGCCGGAGGAGGACGGCCGATGAGCCTGCCGCCCGCCACCGGACCCGACGGCCCGGCCGCCGTGGCCGACGCGCCGTCCGACGGTGACCGCCCCGTCCGCCCGGTGCCCGAGGCCACCGTCTCCCGGCTCGCCGTCTACCTGCGGGTGCTCGGCGAGCTGCGCGAGGCCGGGGTCGAGACCGTCTCCTCCGAGGAGCTCGCCGGCGCGTCCGGCGTGAACTCGGCCAAGCTCCGCAAGGACCTGTCCTACCTGGGTTCCTACGGCGTCCGCGGGGTCGGCTACGACGTCGCGTCGCTGCAGGGGCGGCTGCAGGGCGAGCTCGGCATGGACCACCGGCAGGCGGTGGCGCTGGTCGGGGTCGGCAACCTGGGGCACGCGCTCGCCGGGTACGCCGGGTTCGCCGGCCGTGGGTTCCCGGTCAGCGCCCTGTTCGACGTCGACGACGACCTGGTCGGCATCGACATCAACGGCATCCGGGTGCGGCACGTCCGCGACATCCCCGAGGTCTGCGCCGGCGGCGGCGTGACCATCGGCATGATCGCGACCCCCGGGCCCGCGGCGCAGGCGGTCTGCGACCTGCTCGTGCAGGGCGGGGTCCAGTCCATCCTCAACTTCGCTCCGGTGCTGCTGCAGGTACCGGAGGACGTCGAGGTCCGCAAGGTCGACCTCTCGGTCGAGCTGCAGGTCCTCGCGTTCCACGTGGCCCGTCGGCACGGTGCCGACGGGCAGGCTCCCGGCGCCCGCGCCGGGAGCGAGACGAACGGATCGGTGGTGTCCCCGCGATGAGCGTCCTCATCGTCGGCCTGTCGCACCGCAGCGCGCCCGTCGAGGTGCTGGAGCGCCTCGCCGTCGCGCCGGACGACGTGCCCAAGCTGCTCGAGGAGATGCTCGACCGCACGCACGTGGAGGAGGCGGTACTCCTCTCCACGTGCAACCGGATCGAGATCTGCGCCGTCGTGGACGCGTTCCACGGCGGTCTGGGCGACGTCACCGACGTCCTCGGCAGCTATGCCGGGTTCCCGATCGGCGAGCTGTCCGACCATCTCTTCGTGCACTACGCCGGCTCCGCCGTCCAGCACCTGTTCCAGCTGGCGGCCGGCCTGGACTCGATGGTCGTCGGCGAGTCGCAGATCCTCGGCCAGCTCCGCAGCGCCTACGCCACGGCCGACGGCGCCGGCTCGGTCGGCAAGGTGCTGCACGAGCTGGTGCAGCAGGCGTTGCGGGTCGGCAAGCGGGTGCACGCCGGCACCGGTATCGACGAGGCGGGCGCCTCCGTGGTGTCCGAGGCGCTGCGCGACGCCGACCGCGAGCTCGGCGGCGGAGCGGGTGACGGACTGCACGGCTCCCGCGCGGTGATCGTCGGGGCCGGCGCCATGGGCGCGCTGGCCGCCGCGCACCTGCGCCGGGCCGGGGCGTCCGAGATCGTCGTCCTGAACCGGTCGGCGGAACGCGGCGAGCGGTTGGTCGAGAAGGTGCTCGAGCAGGGCACCCACGCCCGGTTCGCCGCGCTCGACGACCTCGCCGCCGAGCTGGCCGATGCCGACCTGATGCTCGCGTGCACCGGGGCGATCGGGCACGTCGTGGGCACCGCCCCGGTCACCGAGGCGCTCGCCGCCGGCCGGGAACGGCCGCTGGTCGTCTGCGACCTGGGGCTGCCCCGCGACGTCGATCCGGCGGTGGGCGAGCTGCCCGGCGTCCGGATGATCGACCTGGCCACCCTGCAGCGCCGGTTGCTCGACGCCGCCGACGGCGGATCGGTCGCGGCCGCGCAGAAGATGGTCGACGAGGAGGCCCAGCAGTACCTGGCCGGGCAGCGCTCGGCCGAGGTCACCCCGACCGTCACCGCGCTGCGCCGCCGGGCCTCCGAGGTCGTCGACGCCGAACTGCTGCGGCTCGACTCGCGGCTGCCCGTCCTGGACGAACGCGTGCGCGGGGAGCTCTCGCACACCGTCCGCCGGGTCGTGGACAAGCTGCTGCACACCCCGACCGTGCAGGTCAAGCGGCTCGCCGAGGGCCCGGACGGGGACAGCTACGCAGCGGCGCTGCGCACCCTGTTCGAGCTCGACCCGCAGGCGGCCGCGGCGGTCGCCGCCCCGGTCCGCGGGGCTCAGGCCGACGCGAGCGTCGACGGAACCGACGTCGGAGCCGCCCTGCGCTACACCAGCCCCGACGCCGCGCCGCCGGCGATCGGGTCGCGACCCCCGGAGCAGATCTCGTGAGCCCCCTGAAGATCGGGACACGACCGTCGAAGCTGGCGGTCGCCCAGACCACCACGATCGCCGACCGGCTGACCGCAGCCGGGTACCCGTGCGAGATCGTCACCGTCGCCACCAGCGGTGACCGCTCGACCGCGCCGGTGACCCAGCTCGGGGTCGGGGTGTTCGTGTCGGCGCTGCGGGACGCGCTGACCGCGGGCGACATCGACGTCGCCGTGCACTCGTTCAAGGACCTTCCCACCGCCCAGCCCGCCGACCTGCGGGTCGCCGCCGTCCCGAGCCGGGAGGACCCGCGCGACGCGCTCGTCACGAACGGGCGGGTCCTGGGGGAGCTGGGCCGGGGCGCCCGGGTGGGCACCGGTTCGCCGCGCCGGGCCGCGCAGCTGTACGCGCTCGGCCAGGGGCTCGAGGTGCTGCCGATCCGCGGCAACGTGGACACCCGGATCGGGAAGGTCCGTTCCGGTGAGCTGGACGCGGTGGTCGTCGCCGCGGCCGGGCTGCGCCGGTTGGGCCGCATCGAGGAGGCGGTCGAGCTGATCGACCCGCTCCAGATGCTGTCCGCCCCCGCCCAGGGGGCCCTCGCGGTCGAGTGCCGCGAGGGGGACGCCGAGGTCGCCGAGACGCTGCGCTCGGTGCTCGACGACCCGGACGCGCGCGCCGCCGCCGCCGCCGAGCGCGCCGTCCTGGCCACCCTGGAAGCCGGCTGCACCGCCCCGGTGGGTGCACTGGCCGATGTCGTCTCAGACCTGGACGACCAGGGCCGCGCGGTCGACAGACTGTCGCTGCGCGCTGTGCTGGGGCTCGGGGAGATCGCGGAGGGCGACGTGGTGCGCGCCTCCGCCACCGGAGAGATGGACGCCGCCGAGAAGCTCGGAGCCGCAGTAGCGCACGAGCTGCTCGACCTGGGCGCCGAGGACCTGCCCGCAGGCCTCGGTGGCCCCGCCAACCGCTGGATCGGGAGTTCGTAAATGACAGGACCTGCCAACACCTCGGGGCGGATCGCCTTCGTGGGCAGCGGACCGGGGGACCCGGCGCTGCTCACCGTGCGCGCCCGGGACGTGCTCGCCGGCTCGCCGCTGGTGATCACCGACCCGGACGTGCCGGAGGGCATCCTCGCCCTGGCCGCCGACGGCGCCGAGGTTCGCCCGGCCGTCGGCCAGCCCACCGACATCGCGAGCGACCTGCTCGGTGAGGCCGGTCAGGGCCGCTCGGTGGCCCGGCTGGTCACCGGCGACCCGCTGACCAACGACGCGGTCGTCGCCGAGGCGATGGCCGTCTCCGCCTCGGGCATGCCGTTCGACGTCATCCCGGGCGTGCCCGCCTCCACCGCCGTCCCGGCCTACGCCGGCGTCGCGCTGGGCTCGGCGCACGTCGAGGCCGACGTCCGCGCGGGCGTCGACTGGGCCGCGCTGGCCGCGTCCCCCGGCCCGGTCGTGCTGCACGCGACCGGTGCGCTGCTGGCCGACGTGGCCGCCGGGCTGTCCGCGCAGGGTGTGCCCGCCGAGACCCCCGTCGCGATCACCGCCGGGGGCACCACCTCCACCCAGAAGACGATCTCGTCGTCGGTCGGCAAGCTCGCCGCCGACGGCAGTGAGCTGGAGGGCGCACTCGTCCTCACCGTGGGCGAGGCCGCGGGCCGCCGCGGCGAGCTGTCCTGGTGGGAGTCCCGCGCGCTCTACGGCTGGCGGGTGCTGGTCCCCCGGACCAAGGACCAGGCCGGTGTGATGAGCGAGCGGCTGCGGATGCACGGCGCCATCCCGGAGGAGGTGCCGACGATCGCCGTCGAGCCGCCCCGGTCGCCCGCGCAGATGGAGCGCTCGGTCAAGGGCCTGGTGGACGGCCGCTACCAGTGGGTCGTGTTCACCTCCACCAACGCGGTCCGCGCCGTGTGGGAGAAGTTCTCCGAGTTCGGCCTCGACGCCCGCGCGTTCTCCGGTGTGAAGATCGCCTGCGTCGGCCGGACGACCGCGGAGAAGGTCCGCGAGTTCGGCATCGAGCCGGAGCTGGTCCCGGACGTCGACGAGGCCCAGTCCTCCACGTCCGAGGGCCTGCTGGAGATCTTCCCGCCGTACGACGACGTGCTGGACCCGGTCGACCGGGTACTGCTGCCGCGTGCCGACATCGCCACCGAGACCCTGGCGGCCGGGCTGCAGGAGCGCGGCTGGGAGATCGACGACGTGACGGCCTACCGGACCGTGCGGGCCGCCCCGCCGCCCGCGCCGATCCGTGAGGCGATCAAGACCGGCGGGTTCGACGCGGTGTGCTTCACCTCGTCGTCGACCGTGCGGAACCTGGTCGGCATCGCCGGCAAGCCGCACGCCCGCACCCTGGTCGCCTGCATCGGCCCGGCCACCGCGGAGACCGCGCGCGAGTTCGGCCTGCGGGTGGACGTGCAGCCCGAGGAGGCGAGGGTCCCGACCCTGGTCGACGCGCTGGCCGAGCACACCGCGAAGCTCCGCGCCGAGGGCAACCTGCCCCCGCCCAAGAAGGTCAAGGCCCGCCGCCGCTGACGGCCGTCCTTCCCCGTTTCCCGACCCGAGGAGCTTCGGTCCGGTACTACCGGACCGGAGCTCCTCGAGTCGTCTCTCGAGGTGGGGGTCATGCGGCGGCGGTCTTCACGAGGGTGCGCAGGCACATCTCGCGCGCCTCGCGGGGCGTACGGCCGGGCGCCTCCGGTAGGTGGAACGAGGCCCCGACGGCCGCCTCGAGCGCGGCCCGGCCCGGGAGGCGCTCCGGATCAGCACCGACGCACCGGCCGGAGGAGATTGTCGCGCCGAGATGCAGATCAGCGGGCCGCAGAGATCGACAATTCCCGCTGAGCCGCATCTCGGCGGGTAGCGGGGCGGGGCGGACCGGCCGCCGGGAGGATCGGGCGGGCGCTGGGGGCATGCTGGGGAGGTTTCCGCGCCGAGATGCAGCTCAGGGTCATGCAGAGATCGACAATTCGCACTGAGCCGCATCTCGGCGGGTAACGGCCGTGGGCGTCGAGGGAACGGGTCCGGGCGATGCGTCCTACGCTGCTCCGCATGGGATTCCCGGCGCAGCGCCCCCGTCGGTTGCGGACCACCCCCGCGATGCGACGGCTGGTCTCCGAGACCGAGGTCCGCCCGCGGCAGCTGGTGCTGCCGATGTTCGTGCGGGAGGGGGCCGACGCACCGGTGCCGATCTCCTCGATGCCCGGCGTCGTCCAGCACACCCGTGACACGCTGCGCAAGGCGGTCGCGCAGGCGGCGTCGGCCGGGGTCGGCGGGGTGATGCTGTTCGGCGTCCCCGAGGTGCACGACGCGACCGGCTCGGGTGCCGTCGACCCGGACGGGATCCTCAACGTGGCGCTGCGCGACGTGCGCGCCGAGGTCGGTGACGCGCTCGTCGTCATGTCCGACCTGTGCCTCGACGAGTTCACCGACCACGGTCACTGCGGCGTGCTCGACGCCGAGGGTGGTGTGGACAACGACGCCACCCTCGAGATCTACGCGCGGATGGGCGTCGAGCAGGCCCGCGCCGGGGCACACCTGGTCGGCCCGAGCGGGATGATGGACGGCCAGGTCGGCGTCATCCGGGCCGCGCTCGACGAGGCCGGGTTCACCGACACCGGGATCCTCGCCTACACCGCGAAGTACGCCTCGGCGTTCTACGGCCCCTTCCGAGAGGCGGTGAACTCCCAGCTCACAGGCGACCGCAAGAGCTACCAGCAGGACGGCGGCAACGCCCGCGAGGCACTGCGCGAACTCGCCCTCGACCTCGACGAGGGCGCCGACATGGTGATGGTCAAGCCCGCGCTTGCCTACCTGGACGTGCTGGCGCGGGTCGCCGACGTCGCCGACGTGCCGGTCGCCGCGTACCAGATCTCCGGGGAGTACGCGATGATCGAGGCAGCCGTCGAGAAGGGCTGGCTGGAGCGGGAGCGCACGATCCTGGAGACGCTCACCTCGATCCGCCGCGCCGGCGCCGACGTGGTCCTGACCTACTGGGCGACCGAGGTCGCGACCTGGCTCGACTGACCGGACGGGCGTCCGGTACCGCCGAACGTGGCAAACCGGACATCTGTCCGGCTACCGTGGACGTCGTGAGCAACGACCCCGGACAGCAGGGCACCCCGCAGTACTACCGGCCCGGCCCGTCGTCGGGGACCTACCCGCAGTACCCGCAGAACCCGTACCCGCACGGCTGGACGCCGGGTACGCCGCCGGCGCCGTACCCGCAGCAGGTCCCGGGCGGGTCGGACCCCCAGCAGGCAGGCCCGCAGCCGGGGCCGCAGTGGAACACCACGGGTGGGGGCGGCTGGGGCAACCCGCCCGCCGGGCTGGGGCAGACCCCGGCCGCGAAGGCGCCCCGGCCCCGCCAGCTCGTGACCGCGCTGATCATGCTGCTCGCCGCGGCGCTGCCGTTCGTGCTGATGGGCGTGGCCGCCATGGTCACGCCGGTCGACGAGTCGATGCTGGAGCAGGCGGGCATCCCGCGCGCCGAGTACGAGGCCATGATGACCCAGGCCGGGATGACCTTCGACCAGCTCGCCCAGATGGTCCGGGTGATGGGCGCGGTCTTCCTGGTGCTGGCGTTGATCTATGCCGCGCTCGCCGTCGTGGCCTTCCTCGGGGCGGGCGGCGCCCGGCTCGCGCTGGCCGTGCTCACCGGGGTCTACGGGCTCCCGCTGCTGCTGATGATGGCGCCGACGCTGCCGCTGTTCGGGGTGCTGGTCGTGGCGGTCGCCGCGGCCGGTGTCGTGCTGCTCTACAGCCGTCCGGCCAAGGAGTGGTACGCGGCGCGGAAGGTCGGGGCCGCACAGCGGTCCGGGTGACAGCTGGGAGACTGGCAGGGTGAGCAGTGTGAGCAACCCCGAGCCGACGGAGTCCGCCCGCCTCTTCAAGCGGGCGGCGGAGGTGATCCCGGGCGGGGTGAACTCCCCGGTCCGGGCGTTCAACTCGGTCGGCGGCACCCCGCGTTTCATGGTGTCCGGGCAGGGCTGCCGGCTGACCGACGCCGACGGCGGGACGTACGTCGACCTGGTGTCCTCCTGGGGGCCGATGATCCTCGGGCACGCCCACCCGGCCGTCGTCGAGGCGGTGCGGTCCGCGGCGTCGCAGGGACTGTCGTTCGGCACCCCGACCCCGGGGGAGAGCGACCTGGCCGCCGCGATCGTCGACCGCACCCCGGTCGAGCAGGTCCGGCTGGTCAACTCCGGCACCGAGGCCACGATGAGCGCGATCCGCCTCGCCCGCGGCATCACCGGCCGCAGCGTGATCGTGAAGTTCTCCGGCTGCTACCACGGCCACGTCGACGCGCTGCTCGCCGACGCCGGCTCCGGCATCGCCACGCTCGGCCTGCCGACCAGCCCGGGCGTCACCGGCGCACAGGCCGCGGACACCGTGGTGCTCCCGTACAACGACCTCGACGCCGTACGGCGGGTCTTCGCCGAGCGCGGCTCCGAGATCGCCTGCGTGATCACCGAGGCCGCGGCCGGGAACATGGGCGTCGTCCCGCCGGTCGAGGGGTTCAACGCCGGGCTGCGCGAGATCGCCCACGCCCACGGCGCGCTGCTGGTGATCGACGAGGTGATGACCGGCTTCCGCGCGTCGAAGCAGGGCTGGTTCGGCTGCGACGGCGTCGCCGGGGACCTCTACACCTTCGGCAAGGTCATGTCCGGCGGGCTCCCGGCCGCCGCGTTCGGCGGCTCGGTCCAGCACATGTCGTACCTCGCCCCGGCCGGGCCGGTCTACCAGGCGGGAACCCTGGCCGGGAACCCGGTCGCGGTCGCCGCCGGGCTCACCACGCTGCGCAACGCCGACGACGCCGCCTACGCCACCCTGGCGGCCAATGCCGACCGGATCGGCCACATGGTCACCGAGGCACTGACGAAGGAGGGCGTCGCGCACACGGTGCAGTACGCGGGCACCATGTTCTCGCCGTTCTTCGCCGACACGCCCGTCACCGGCTACGCCGACGCGCAGGCCGCCGAGACCTGGCGCCACCCGGCGTTCTTCCACGCGCTGCTCGACCACGGCGTCTACACACCGCCGTCGGCGTTCGAGGGCTGGTTCGTCTCCACCGCCCTGGACGACGACGCGTTCGCGCAGATCGAGACCGCGCTGTCCGCCGCCGCGAAGGCCGCCGCGACCGCCACCCGCCCGGACGGGGCCTGAGCGTGGGTGATCGGACCAGTCCCGCCCCCGAGGGGCCGGCGACCGTCGTGCACCTGCTGCGCCACGGCGAGGTGCACAACCCCGAGAAGCTGCTCTACGGCCGCCGCCCCGGCTACCGGCTCTCCGACCTCGGCGAGGCCCAGGCGAAGACGGTCGCCGTGCACCTCGGCGAGAACGACGTCGCCGCCGTCGTCGCCTCCTCGCTGCTGCGTGCCCAGCAGACCGCGCAGCCGATCGCGGACGCGCACGGCGTGGAGATCACCACCGACGACGGGCTCATCGAGTCCGGCAACCTGTTCGAGGGCAAGAGCTTCGCGGTCGGGGACGGCGCGCTGCGGCATCCGCAGGCATGGCGGCTGCTGCGCAACCCGTTCACCCCGTCCTGGGGCGAGCCGTACCGCGCCATCGCGCACCGGATGCTGGGCGCGGTGCACGCGGCCCGGCTGCTCGCGCCCGGCCGGGAGATCGTCTGCGTCTCCCACCAGCTGCCGATCTGGACCCTGCGCCGCTACCTGCTCGGACAGCGGCTCTGGCACGACCCGCGCCGCCGGCAGTGCTCGCTGGCCTCGTTGACCAGCATCGAGTTCACCGGCGCCCGGGTGACCGGCCTGCGCTACAGCGAACCGGCCGGGTCGAGCGGTGCGATGGTGGCCGGGGCATGAGGCCGTTCCGCCTGCGCGCCTCCCGCGTCCTGCCGGTCATGCTCGGGGTGCTGCTGCTGGTCGCGGGCTGCGGTGTCGGCCGGGACGCCGTCGGGTCCGGGCCGCAGGAGTTCCAGTTCGTCGCCCCGGGTGGGGAGACCCGGATCACCTACGACCCGCCGCAGAGCCGCAGCAAGATCACCGACCTGCGCGGCGAGAGCCTGCTCGAACCCGGTACCGAGGTCGGGATCGCCGACTACCCCGGCCGGATCCGCGTGATCAACATCTGGGGATCCTGGTGCGGCCCCTGCCGCACCGAGGCACCGGAGCTGCAGGCCGTCGCCGAGGCCGCCCGGGAGGACGCGGTGGTGCTCGGCATCGACGTCCGCGACGACCGCCAGGCCGCGGCGGACTTCATGAACGCCCGCGGGCTGACCTACGACTCGATCTACGACCCGTCCGGCCGCACGCTGGCCCGGCTCGACGGCTACCCGCGCAACGTCGTCCCGTCGACGATCGTGCTGGACCGCCAGGCCCGGGTCGCCGCGGTGTTCCTGACCCCGGTCGGGAGCTCGGACCTGCTGCCGCTGATCACGAAGCTGGCCGCCGAACCCGCGCCGCCCGCCCCGGCCGGGACCGGCTGACCCTCCGCGCCCACGCGGTTGCACTACACGTTGTAGAACCCGCTGACCGTTGCGGCGTGTCGTCCTTCTACCCTGGATCCGATGGACGCGACGACGACGCTGGCGATCTCGGGGCCGCTGCTGCTCGCAGCGCTGGTCTCGGTGGCCGCCGGCCTGGTCAGTTTCGCGTCCCCGTGCGTGGTCCCGCTGGTCCCCGGCTACCTCGCCTACCTGGCCGGGCTGGTCGGCGCGCAGTCGCCCCCGGTGACCCCGGCCGAGGCCCGCGACCGCGCGGCGGCCCGCCGTGCGGGAAGCGACCCGGCACTCACGTCAGCGGATCCCGCCCCCGCCGATCCCGCCCCCGCCGATCCCGCCCCCGCCGATTCCGCAGCCGTCGTGGCGCCCCGTTCCGACGGTCGCTGGCGCGTCGCCGGGGCCGCCCTGCTGTTCGTCGCAGGGTTCACCGTCGTCTTCGGCGCGATCATGGTCGGGGCCGTGTGGCTGTCCGACGTGCTGATCGACAACGAGGCCCTGCTGCAGCGGATCGGCGGCGTCGTGATGATCGTGATGGGGCTGGCGTTCGCCGGTCTCATCCCGGCGCTGCAGCGCGAGTACCGCTCGCACTGGACCCCGCGGGCCGGGCTGGCCGGCGCGCCGCTGCTCGGCGCGGTCTTCGGGCTCGGCTGGGTGCCCTGCATCGGCCCGACGCTGGCCGGAGTGGTCGCCGTCGCCGCCGGGACCGGTGGCGGGTCGTTCCGCGGCGTCGTGCTGATCCTGGCCTACTGCGCCGGGCTCGGGCTCCCGTTCGTGCTCATCGCGCTCGGTGCGACCCGTGCGGTCGAGGCGCTGGGCAGGCTGCGCCGGCACACCAGGGCGATCCAGGTCGCCGGTGGTGTGCTGCTGATGGCGGTCGGTGCGCTGCTGGTCTCCGGTCTGTGGGCGCAGTGGCTCGTGAAACTACAGGTCTCGATCGCCGGGTTCACCCCGCCCATCTAGATGAGCTCCCCGCCGACCGCCCCGCCGCAGCCGCCCGTGACCACGCCGGACGGCGAGCCTCCCCGCCGCAGCGGCCCGCTCGGTGCGGCGGGGGCCTTCCTGCGCAACACCTGGCGCGGGCTGACCAGCATGCGCACCGCGCTGGTCCTGCTGTTCCTGCTGGCCCTGGCCGCACTGCCGGGCGCACTGCTGCCGCAGCGCTCGCTGAACGCGTTCCTGGTCGACGACTTCTACGCCGACCACCCGACGGCGGCGCCGATCGTCGAGGCGCTGGGCGGGTTCGAGGTGTTCGCCAGCCCGTGGTTCGCCGCGATCTACCTGCTGCTGATGATCTCGCTGGTCGGATGCGTGCTGCCGCGCTCGCTGGAGTACTGGCGCGGGATGCGGCAGGCGCCCGTCGTGACCCCGCGCAACCTCTCCCGGCTCCCGCACCATGCGAGCGCCGACGTTGCCGACGATCCGGACGCCGTGCTCGAGCGCACCCGCACGATGCTGCGCGGCTGGCGCAAGGCCGAGCACACCGAGCCCGGCGGCGCGCGGACGATCTCCGCGGAGCGCGGCTACCTGCGCGAGACCGGCAACCTCGTCTTCCACCTGAGCCTGATCGGGATCCTGCTCGGCCTGGCGGGCGGGAAGATGTACGGCTACGAGGGCGATGTGATCGTCCACGCGGACGGCTCGGAGTTCTGCAACAGCTCGATCCTCGGCTACGACACCTTCCGGGCCGGGCTGCGCGTCGACGGCACCGATCTCAACGAGTTCTGCGTGCGCGTCGACCGGTTCGCCGGAACCTGGCTGCCGAACGGGCAGCCGGCGACGTTCGGCGCGGAGATCGCCCACCAGACCGGCTCGGACCTGCGCAACGGCGTCACCTCCTGGCGTCCGGGGGAGATCTCGGTCAACCACCCGCTGCGCACCGACGGCGACCGGGTCTACCTGACCGGTTACGGCTACGCGCCGGAGTTCACGGTGACCTGGCCGGACGGGCAGAGCCGCAGCAGCGACGTCCAGTGGCGGCCGGTGGACCAGAGCGGCACCCAGCTCTCCGAGGGCGCCACCAAGTTCGAGCGGCCCGGCGTCGAGGATCCCGAGGTGCGGCGCACCACGCAGATCGCGGTGACCGGCACGTTCGCCCCGACCGGGGCGATCGACCAGGAGGGTGCCCTGGCCTCGGTGCACCCGGACCTGCGGGCTCCGACGGCGGACGTCGACGTGATGCTCGGGGATCTCGGCATCGACGACGGCCGCGGCCAGTCGATCTTCACGGTGGACCAGCAGAAGATCGAGGACGGCGAGCTGCGCACCGTCGCCGAGTCCCGGATGGGCATCGGGGACACCGTGACGCTGCCGGACGGCACCGTCGTCCGGTTCGACGGCGTGACGCCGTGGGTGAACCTGCAGGTGGGCCACGACCCGGGGCAGAGCTGGGTACTGCTCGCCGCGATCGTGATGGTGGGCGGCCTGGCGCTGTCCCTGTCGATCAAGCGGCGCCGCTTCTGGGTGCGCGTCCGCCCGATCGAGGGTGGTAGCCGGATCGAGCTCGGCGGCCTGGCCCGGACCGACCGGGCGGGATACGGCGAGGAGTTCGACCGGCTCTCGGCCGGACTGCTCGAACCGACGGACAAGAAGGACGGTTGACACCGATGCTCGTCGATCCGATCACCTCCATGTGGAGCGACCGGTTGTTCCAGGCGACGCTCGTCGTGCTGATCCTGGCGCTGGTGTTCACCTCGCTGGAGTACGCCGCGTCCCGGGTCGCCCGGGTGGCGCGGAAGGAGCCGGCGGCCGTCGGTGCGGGAGCCGGCGGGTCGTCCACGGAACCGGACGACGGTGTGGCCGGGAAGCGCCCGACCCGCCCGCGGTCCGACCGCTACGGCCGGATCGGTGTCTCGCTGATGATCCTGGCGGTGCTGCTGCACGCCGGTTCGATCGTGCTGCGCGGGCTGGCCACCTACCGCTGGCCGCTGGGCAACATGTACGAGTTCACCTCGGCGCTGTGCCTGATGGCGGTCGGCGCCTGGCTGGTGCTCGTCTACCGGCACCCGGCGCTGCGCCCGGCCGGTGTGTTCGTGCTGACGCCGGTCCTGCTGCTGATGTTCGTCACCGGCACCGTGCTCTACGCCGAGGCCGCGCCGGTCGTCCCCGCCCTGCAGTCGTACTGGATCATCATTCACGTCACGACGATCACGCTGGCGTCCGGGATGATGCTCGTCCCCGGCGTGGCCAGCCTGTTGTTCCTGATGAAGCGCAACGAGCGTCCGGCCGCGCTGGCCGCGAAGCTGCCGGGTGCGGAGATGCTCGACCGGCTGGCGTACCGGGTGACGGTGCTGGCGTTCCCGCTCTACACGTTCGGCATCATCACCGGCGCCGTGTGGGCCGAGGCGGCCTGGGGCCGGTTCTGGGGCTGGGACCCGAAGGAGACGGTCGCGTTCGTCGCCTGGGTGTTGTACGCCGCCTACCTGCATGCCCGGGCCACGGCCGGGTGGCGTTCCTCGCGTGCCGCCTGGATCAACTCCGCAGGTTTCGCCACGATCGTGTTCAATCTGTTCTTCATCAACATGGTGGTAGCCGGGCTGCACTCGTACGCAGGGGTGTGAGGCGCCTCGACCACTGCGTTCGGCACGGCTACCGTCGTCTCACGTGAGCGAGAACGGTTCCGACGAGCAGCCCGACGGGTCGGTCGGCCGCTACGTGCGGGAACGCTGGGGCGCGGCAGACACCGCCGGGCGGTCCTTCGGACGGCGTCGCCGCGCCGGGGCCGACGACGGAACGCAGCCGGGTTCCGCAGCGCAACCCGACGCCGCGGGCCGGGCCGAGACGCCCGAGCCGCGCCAACCGTCCGCGGCCGAGCGGGCGGCGTCGGCCCCGGCGCCCGGCCGGGCCGCCGTCGGCACGCAGACCCCGCCCGCCGGTTCGGCCTGGGGCACCGAGCTGCCCGAGATCGACGACGAGCTGCTCGACGAGATCGATCCGCGCACCCCGCCGCACGGGCTGGACCTCTCCGCCCTGCGCGCCTCCGGCGATGACCCGGAGCCCGGGTCGCGCGGCGGCACGGAGGAGGGCCGGCACCACGCGGGCGCCGGTTCCGCCCCGGAGTTCACCTCGCACGACCACGGCCCCGACGACACCGGGATCTACCGCGCCGGCGGGGGAGACGAGCCGGAGTCGTGGTGGGCTGTTCCCGGGTCCGGTGGTCACACCGACGACCCGGACGGCACCGTGATCTGGCGCCGGCCGGAGCCGCCCGTCGACGAGAGCACCACGGCGCCCGGCGCCCCGTCGGCGCCCGGCGCCCCGTCGAGGGCCGGGTCCCCGGCCGGCTCGGATCCGGTGACGGACGATGAGTCCGCGCCGTCGGCGCCGTTCGAGGAGCGCGTGCCGTCCGAGGAGCGCGTGCTGTCCGACGAGGGTGGACCGTCCGGCCAGGGCACGCTCTCCGGTGAGCGTGCGCCGTCCGGGCAGGGCGTGTCGGGGGCCCCGAGCCGGCAGGGCGAGGGTGCTCGCGGCGCCGGGCATGGCGCGACGCTGTTCGACGACGGATCCGGCGCGGGAACCGGACGGGCGACAGACGCGGATCACCCCGGGGCCCGCTCGGCGTCCGGTGTCGCAGACGGTGACGAAGCTCACTCGCGAGGCGACGGCGCTCCCGGGAACGACCGGCCGTGGGCCGACGCCAACTCGGTGAGCGACACCCAGCCGCGGGCGGACGCTCACCCGGTGAGCGACGCGCAGCCGCGGGCGGACGCCTACCCGGTGAGCGAAGCGCAGCCGCAGGCCGACTCCCACTCGGTGGGCGACGCGCAGCCGCGGGCCGACTCCCACTCGGTGGGCGACGCGCAGCCGCGGGCGGACTCTGACTCGGTGAGCGATACCCAGCCGCGAGCCGACGCCCATCCAGTGAGCGACACCCCGCCGCGAGCCGACGCTCACCCGGTGAGCGATGACCGGCCGCGGGCTGAGGCTCCCCCGGTGAGGGACGCCCGTCCGGAGGTCGACACCGGCCCGTCCACCGCTCGCCAGGAGAACGCCGCCCGTCCGCGTGGCGCGTCCACCGACCGGCCGTGGCGGAGTTCCTGGGACCACGAGGCCGCCGAACGCGACGCCCGGGAGGGCGGTCCCCGGCGCACGTCCACCGGCTCGGTCCGGTCGCGCCCGAGCCCGGGGTCCGGCTCGCCGCGCCCCCGCTGGACCGCGCCCGAAGCGGTCGAAGCGCGGTCCGCGCAGCACCGCCGCGGCGACGAACCGCACGGCGCACTGGACCTCGCACCGTCGCGGACCTCGCACAGCACGCGCCGCCCGCCGACGAGCGGCTGGCGCAGGCTCGTCTACCTGCTCACCGGCGGGCTGGTGAACCCGGGGGAGAGTCCCGCGGAGGTGCACCGTCGCGACCTCGTCTCCCGGCTGAACCGGCCGCTGATCAACTCACACAAGATCGCGATGCTGAGCCTCAAGGGCGGGGTCGGGAAGACCACGGTCACGGCCACGCTGGGGGCGACGTTCGCCTCCCACCGCGGGGACCGGGTCGTCGCGGTCGACGCGAACCCCGACCGCGGCACGCTCAGCCAGAAGATCCCGCTGGAGACGACCGCGACCGTCCGGCACCTGCTGCGCGACGCCGACAAGGTCCGCCGCTACACCGACGTGCGGGCCTACACCTCGCAGGGCGTCTCCCGGCTGGAGGTGCTGGCCAGCGAGCAGGACCCCGCGGTGTCGGAGGCGTTCAGCGAGGAGGACTACCGGCGGGCGGTCGACCTGCTCGAGCACTTCTACAACCTGGTGCTCACCGACTGCGGTACCGGGCTGATGCACTCCGCGATGTACGGGGTGCTGGGGATGGCCGACCAGATCGTCATCGTCTCCTCGGGGTCGATCGACGGTGCCCGCAGCGCCTCGGCGACCCTGGACTGGCTGGATGCGCACGGCTACGGGAGTCTCGTCCGCAACGCCGTCGTCGTGATCAACTCGGTGTACCGGCGGCCCGGCGGCGGGGTCGACCTCGACCGGGTCGCGGAGCACTTCGCCGGCCGCTGCCGCGCGGTCGTCCGGGTGCCGTTCGACCCGCACCTCGAGGAGGGCGCCGAGATCGACCTCGACCGCATCGAGGAGCCGACCCGGACCGCCCTGCTGGAGCTCGCGGCCGCCGTCGCGGACGGCTTCCCCGTCTGACGGTCCGGGAGGCTCGGCCACCGCATCAGCAGTTGCGTCCGCTGTTGATGCAGGTGGCCGCCGTGCGGGCCTGCTCGTCGGAGAGCAGGCTCTGGTAGTTCCCGTGGTCGGTCTTCGGGCTGTGCTGCTGGTCGGGGAACGTGTCCAGCGCGAACGAGCGGCCCTCCGGCTGGTCGTAGGTCAGCGTCATGCGCAGCTGCGGGATGGCCACCCGGCCGTCCGCGCACCGGCCGTCGGCCTCCGGGAACACGACGGCCTCGTTCTCGGCGTTCGAGCGCAGCGTCTCGCCGTCCCAGCAGCTCGGGAAGTCCAGGAACCGCACCAGATCGCTGCCGGACGGGCAGATCGGGTACTTCTCGGTGGTTCGGTCGGTGAAGCCGCTGCAGGTCCACTTGGACACGACGTTCTCGTCGCCGTTCGTCTTGGCCTTCGCGTCCCCGGTGATCATCCGCAGGTTCTGGGGCATCGGTTCGGTCTTCTGGCCGGGGTGGCCGTTCAGGGTCATCTGGGCCGAGGTCGGGGTCAGGATCTCCCCGACGTTGCCGTCCTTGCCGCCGCCGTCGGCGTTCGCGTCGTCGCCGACCCCGTTCAGGTCGCGGACGACCGGCCAGTAGAACGTCGACTTGTCGCCGTTGGTGCAGGACGTGCCGCCGGCCTCGAGGCTCTGGTCGTCGGAGAACGCGTCGGTCGTGGTGTTGCCGACGTAGTCGTGCACGTGCTGGGCGCCGTTCCGCTTACCCGGCGCCGCCTGGTAGTTGTCGGAGTTGCGGTGATCGCTGGTGCCGCACTCCGAGGTGAAGGTGCCACCGGCGAACACGCCGCCCTTGTCGTCCGGGGCGTTCCCGGGTTCGACGTCGGTGATGTCGACGAAGTCGTCGGCGGCCGGTGGCGCCGCCTGGTCGCGTCCGGGGAACTGCTCGTCGGCCTCGTTCCCGGCGTTCTGGTCGCCCTCGTTCCGGCCCTCGCCCTGGTCGCCGGCGTTCTGCTCGCTCCGGTCCTGGCCGGGCTCGTCGTTCTGCTCGCCGTCGTCGTCCTGCCGACCGGCCTGCGCCTCCGGTTCGTTCCCGGACGCGCCGTCCTCGTCGTCCGGCCCGGCTCTGCCGAACAGGCCGTCGTCCGGGTCTCCGGTGTCTTCGGTCGTGGAACCCTGCTCGGTCGCCGAGCCGGGCCCGTCGTCCGGGCCGTCGGCGGACGCCGTCCCGCCGAAGGCCACGGCGGCGGCGGCCACGAGCAATGCGGCCACGACGGCCACCAGGCGTACCGGTCCGGTGATGTTGCGTCGTCCACGTCGGGGCATGGGCGAACCTCCTCGGGGTGTGAAGTCCCGGTCGGGGGACCGGGTGGTGCCCGTACCGCAGGCGATCGCCGGTCAGGTGTCGCCGTCGGGCGGACGGGCGCGGGGAGCGCTTCGATCCGTGGACCGCGGCGGTGCGGGGGACACCACCTCTCCGGTCCAGCGCGGCCACGGTAGGTAGCCGTCGGCGTCGTGGTGACGGTCCTGAGAACGATCGAGCGCCATCACCGGCGAGAGGTGGGCGCCGCGCGGCGAACGACGCCGTCGTTGCACCGGGCCGGGGCACGGGTTGGTCCGTTCGCCGACATCGGCCTTCAGAAACGCAGCCACGTTCCGAGCGGGATGTGGCCGGAAACACCGAAGGGCGGCCCACCGGAGCCGGTGGGCCGCCCTTCGGTAAAGACGTGTTGGTGCGTGGGGAGGGGCTGAACCGTTCGGAGCGGGTCAGGCCCGGTCGGGCGGATCCTCCTGGTCACGAACCTTCTCGTCGAGTTCACGCAGGAAGTCGGGGTCGTCGTCGGGACCGGCCGCACGCGGCCGTTCGGGCTTCTGGCCGGTCATCCACGGGAGTTCCGGCCGTGGGCGCCGGTCGGAGACCATCTGCTCGGACCGCAGGGTCCGGACGAGCAGCACCGCGACGACGGCCGCGCCGAGCAGAAGGATCAGAAAGAACATCAGGCCACCTCCGCCGTCCAGCGTAGCGAAGGCGGCCTGACGTACGGGTGAAGCCGAGGGGTCACCCGATCGTCGTGCAGGTCAGCGGAGGCCGGGGCTGGCCTCGCTGGTCAGGTCGGCGAGCAGGCCGCGGACCTCGGACTCGCGGAAGCGGCGGTGCCCGCCCGGCGTGCGGATCGAGCCGATCCGGCCGGCGGACGCCCAACGGGTCACGGTCTTGGGGTCGACGCGGAAGAGCGTGGCGACCTCGCCCGGGGTCAGCAGTCGCTCGGGGGTCTGGGTCGGAGCAGCCATGGAATCCTCCCGGAAGTGCAACGTGCTGCATGTTCGGTGTTCACGAACGGGTACCGCTCGTTGTTTCCGGGCCATCGTGACACTGCAGACCCCAGGTACTCGAACGGTTGTCCGGAGGTAAAGGGTCCTTAAAGGGCAAAGCCGATGAAACGCCCGAAGCGGACATCGGGCAGAGGGGGGCACGGCGGACCGCGCCGGCACCGGCCGGACCGTACCCTGGAGCCATGACGTCTCCGACTCCGCCGCAGGCCGCGGCGCGGGCCCGCGCCGGCGAGCCCGGGCTGGCCGCCACGGTGGCGCTCTACACGCTCGCCCGCCTCGGACTGCTCGCCGTCATCGCGCTGGTGCTCGCCGTTGCCGGGGTGCCGCTGCTGGTCGCGCTGCTGGTCGCGCTGATCGTCGCGTTGCCGCTGTCGATGGTGCTCTTCCGCGGGTTGCGGGTGCGCCTGGACCGGGCGCTCGCCGTGGCCAACGCGAAGCGGTCGGCGGAGCGGGAGTCGCTGCGGGCCCAGCTGCGCGGCGACGTCGGCCCCCCGCCCGTACCGGACGCCGGTACGACGGCCGACGCGCCGAAGCCGTCGTCCGAGGACGGCACCGACCGTTCCTGAGCTCCGGTGAGCGGCAGCCGTGCTGCCGCGCGGCTCAGCTGACGGCGAGACCGACCGCGACGGTCAGGGCCCAGGCGAGCAGCAGCAGGCCCGTGTCGCGCAGCGCCGGGATCAGCGCCGGACCTTCGGCCCCGCCGAGGACGGTCCGCACCGGCCGGACCGCGACCGGCAGCGCGAGCAGCACGACCAGCAGGCCCGGACTGTCGAACGCGGCACCGAGCGCGAGCACGAACGGCACCAGGACCGTCCCGACGTAGAGGGCACGCGTGCCGCGCTCGCCCAGCCGCACGGCCAGCGTCCGCTTGCCCGCGATCCGGTCACCCGGGATGTCACGCAGGTTGTTGACGACGAGAACCGCGCAGGTCAGCAGGCCGGCGCCGACCGAGGCGCCGACCGCTGCGGAGCCCACCACCCCGGCCTGGGTGAGCATCGTGCCGAGTACGGCGACCGGGCCGAAGAAGACGAACACCGCGATCTCGCCGAGACCGGCGTAGCCGTACGGTCGCGCGCCGCCGGTGTAGTACCAGGCCCCGACGATGCACAGCGCCCCGACGGCGATCAGCCACCACTGGCCGGATACCGCGGTGAGGGCGATCCCGGCCAGCGCGGCGACCCCGAAGCAGGTGAACGCGGCGGTCCGGACGGTCGCCGGCGCGGCGGCCCGCGAGCCGACCAGCCGTTGCGGTCCGACGCGGTCGTCGTCGGTGCCCCGGATGCCGTCGGAGTAGTCGTTCGCGAAGTTCACGCCGATCACCAGCGAGACCGCCACCAGCAGGGCGAGCAGGGCGGCGCCGGGCGCGACGGCGCCGGCGCCGATCGCGGCGCCGGTACCGACGAGAACGGGGGAGATCGCGGTGGGCAGGGTGCGCGGTCGCGCTCCCTCGATCCACTCTGCCGTCGTGGCCACGGGTCGAACCTATCCCGATCCGGGTGTTCGGCGACGGTCGAGCGGTGCCGGGGGTGTGGTGAGCACTGCCACGGTGTGTGAAGGCACTAGCGAGTACCCGAGGGGGCGCGCTGGGCGGACCCGGGGATCGTCGCCGACTGGCTGTCGCCGTCCGGGACCGTGCCGGCCGGGGTGTCGCTCGCCGGCGCGCCGGAACCGGTCGGCCCGGCGCCGGTACCGCTACCGGTGCCGGTCGCCGTGCCGGCGGGTTCGTCACCGGCCGTGCCGCCCGTCCGCGCCTCGTTCGCCGGTGCGGTGGCGGGATCCCCCGGGGTGGTGGTGTCGCCCGGGGCGGTACCGGGGCCACCGGCGGCGGCGGAGTCCCCCGGCGCGGTGGCGGGGTCGCCCGGGGCGGTTGTCGCGTCATCCGGGGCGGTCCCGACGGGGGCGGTCGCGGTGTCACCGGGTGAGGCACCCGCGTCGGCGGGGGCGGCTCCGGCGGTGTCGCCCGCCTCGCAGCCCGGCAGGTCGGCCGGCAGCTCGCCGAACGCCGACGTCGGCAGGTACTGGCCGTCCCCGATCCGCACGAACTCGCCGTGCGTGCACTGCACCGGGACGTCGGTCGCGTTCACCGCGATCCCGACCGACTCCGCACCGGCCTCCGGGCGGGCGAGGATCTGTGCCTCCGGCGCGCCCTCGGTGCGCACCGCGGACAGCCGCTGCGAGCCCGTCCACAGGTAGTCCACCTGCACCTGTGAGTTGTCCTTGAGGCCGAGGACGTCCCAGAAGATGCCGTCGCCGAGGTCGATCCCGGCCGGGTTGGCGACCTTGCGTCCGAACTGGTCCTTGCCGCCGTTGTGCCCGTTGCGGGCCGCGGCGGCCTGCGGGACGCCCTGCGGCAGGTCCTTCCACATCTGGCGCTCGTGCGGCGGGTTCCAGTAGTCGTCCTTGGTGTTCCACGGCCCGATGTCCCAGACCGGCGCGATCGCGCAGCGGCCGTTCGGGGCGCAGACCTTGACCGAGTAGTCGGTCTTGCCCTTGCCCGACAGTGCCCGCCGCGAGGGCAGCGCGACGAACCGGTCCCGCTCCACGATCTTGTGGCCGTTCGCGGTCGTGCCTCCGACGAGGCCCTCCCGGGTGGCGAAGACCGAGTAGCTGCGCGGGGCGGCCTCGGTCATGGGCTCGCTCTCGGTCCCGGCGGTCGGCGTGGCGGACAGGGTCACCTCGTGGACGACCGGTGCGGCGTCGCCGGTCGCGGTGAGGACCAGCCGTCCCTGCACCTCGCGGACCGCCTCCGGGAGCTCGGCGCGGTCGTTCTCGGCCGGGATCCACTCGGTCCAGCCGCCGCCGGCCTTCCGCCCGCGGACGTCGATGGTCGCGCTCGAACCGGGCGGGGTGTCGGCGGCCAGGGTCGACTCGACCGCCCGGGTCGGGGCGTCCAGGGAGCGCGGTTCCAGGGGCAGCAACCCGGTCGGGACGACGTCCACCGGGTCCGCTGCCGCCTCGGTGTCGCCCTCGTCGGCCGGGGCACCGAACGCCGTCGACCGGTCGAACCGCGCCCCGCCGTCCTCGACCACGATGCCGGTCCCGCTCCCGGTCAGCTCCGGCTGCCAGGTCGTCTCGCCCGGCTCCGAGGCACCGGCCGGCAGCACGACGGCCGCACAGAGCGCACCGGTCGCGGCGAGCAGACCGACGCCTCGCAGCCCGGCCCGCGTGTTCCTGCGCATCTGGACAAACCCCCGCTGCATCGTGTGACTCGTGTGACGACAGAGGGCCCAGTGATGACTGTGGGCTCTGTGCCGTCAGTGGCAGCAGCACACTCGATGTGCGGGCGGGGCGCAACGCACTCTGTGTGAAGCGACCCCATGGTGTGTACGACCGTCTCACCGGACCGGGTGGTGTGGGCGCCGACGAAGTGGTCACGCAAGGTCACTCACCGCTATCACCAACTCCGCAGAGTGGTCGAAAGATTCGGCTGCGAGGCCGCGTGTGGCGCGGGGGTGCTCAGCGGAGGTCGGTGAGCAGGGCGGCTACGGCGCTGCGGTCGGGTTTTCCGATCCCGCGCTCGGGGATCCCGTCGGCGCGGTGCAGGACCCGGGGGACGGCGGCCCGGCCGCAGGCGTCCCGGACGGTGTCACGCAGCACCGCGTCCACCGGGTCGGGGCCGTCGGTCACGACGAGGGCGGCGACGATCTGGCCCCACTGGTCGTCCGGGATCCCGACCACGCAGGCCCCGCGCACATCGGGCACCGACAACAGCGCCCGTTCGACGGCGGCCGGGGCGACCTTCTCCCCGCCGGTGTTGATGACGTCGTCGGCCCGGCCCAGCACGGTCAACGACCCGTCCGGTGCCGTCTGCCCGAGGTCGGAGGTGCGGAACCCGCCGGGGGTGAAGGCCTCCGCGGTGGCCTCCGGTGCTCCCAGATATCCGGCGGCGACGACCGGTCCACCGAGCACCACCCGGCCGGACCCGGGCTCGATGGTGGCCGTCACGCCGTCGAGCGGAACGCCGTCGTAGACGCACCCGCCGCAGGTCTCGCTCATCCCGTAGGTGGCGACGACCCGGATCCCGCTCTCCTCGGCGCGGGCGCGCAGGCCGGGGTCGAGCGCGCCCCCGCCGACGAGGACGGCGTCGTACCCGGCGAGCGCGTGCAGCGGCGCCGACCCGTGGTCGAGGACGCGGGCCAGCTGGGTCGGGACGATGCTGGTGTAGCGGCGGGAGCCGTGCGGGAGACGGCCGGTGGCGCGGCTCAGGCCCTCGGGCCGGAAGCCGTCACGGACGTCCTGCACCACGCACTCCGTCCCGGCCAGCAGCGCCCGCAGCACGACCTGCACGCCCGCGACGTGCTCGGCAGGCAACGTCAGCAGCCAGGCGCCGGGGCCGCCGAGCCGCTCCCGGGTCGCCGCGGCGGACGCACGCAGCGCGTCCCCGGTGAGCGCGACGTGCTTGGGCTGCCCGGTCGATCCCGAGGTGGCGACGACGACGGCCAGCCCGTCCGGAACCGTCCCCCGGGCGACGGCGCGGGCGACCGGTTCCGGCAGCGCCGGCTCGTCGCCCGGCAGGGCACGGACGGGGAGCACGGCCGGGCCGGAGCCGTCCAGCGCGGACCCCAGCGCGGCCGCCAGCCGCGTCACCGCTTCCGGCGACCCGTCCACCCCGACCGCACGCACGTCCATACCGATCAGCCTGCCACCGTGGTGATCGTCACCCGGTGACGGACCGGCGGCGCTTTTCATCAGATTCGGGGAACGTGCTCGCGGAGCTGCAACGAGCGGGCCGCGGAGCGCGACAGCCGGGGTGAGGGCGGCGGCGCACCAGACCGCCGCTCACCGGAGTCGAAGGAGCTCCCCATGCCGCAGACCGCATCCGTCGACGCGTCACCGACCCGTAGCCCGCGCGCGCTGCGCTGCCGCCGCCCGGCCGGTTCCGGGCACCGCGCGGTCGCCGGTGAGCTCGCCGCCCTGGCGTTCGAGCCCCCGACGATGCCGGAGGCCACCACGGACACCGCGCAGCCGCTCCCGCGTCCGCGCCCGTCCGTCGACTGACCCGACCGGCCGAAGCCCCGCGGTAGTGCCAGGGGATCAGTAGTGCCAGGGGAACGGCGACCAGTCCGGGTCCCGCTTCTCCAGGAACGAGTCGCGCCCCTCGACGGCCTCGTCGGTCATGTAGGCCATCCGGGTCGCCTCGCCGGCGAACAGCTGCTGGCCGACCAGGCCGTCGTCGGCCAGGTTGAACGCGTACTTGAGCATCCGCTGCGCCTGCGGCGACTTGCCGTTGATCTCGGTCGCCCACTGCAGCGCGGTGGACTCCAGCTCCGCGTGCGGCACGGCCTCGTTCACCGCGCCCATGTGGTGCATCTGCTCGGCGGTGTAGGTCCGTCCGAGGAAGAAGATCTCCCGGGCGAACTTCTGCCCGACCTGCTTGGCCAGGTAGGCCGAGCCGTAGCCGCCGTCGAACGAGCCGACGTCGGCGTCGGTCTGCTTGAACCGGGCGTGCTCGGCGCTGGCCAGCGTGAGGTCCGCGACGGCGTGCAGCGAGTGCCCGCCGCCTGCCGCCCACCCGTTGACGACGGCGATCACGATCTTGGGCATGAACCGGATCAGCCGCTGGCACTCCAGGATGTGCAGCCGCCCGGCCCGGCCGCGATCGACCGACTCCGCGGTCTCCCCGGACGCGTACTGGTACCCGCTGCGCCCGCGGATGCGCTGGTCGCCGCCGGAGCAGAAGGCGCGCTTGCCGTCCTTGGGGGAGGGGCCGTTCCCGGTGAGCAGTACGCAGCCGACGTCGGCGCTGGTGCGAGCGTGCTCGAGCGCGGTGAACAGCTCGTCGACGGTGCCGGGGCGGAACGCGTTCAGGACCTCGGGGCGGTCGAACGCGATCCGGACCGCGCCGGTGGACACGGCCCGGTGGTAGGTGATGTCGCGGAAGGCGAACCCCTCCACGGGCGTCCAGGCGTCGGGGTCGAACGTCTCGGAGACGGGCATGAGGGGAGATTAGATCGTCCCGGGTGAGTGATGCGCACACCCTGATCAACAGGGCAGACTCGGCGCGAGACTTCACCCGTTGCCGTGCCGGACCAGGAGGACGAGCCCATGACGAGCCCGAATGTCGATCTCACCGAGGAGACGATCTTCACCTGGGGGGCGCCGCCCCTGAAGTTCGGCGCCGGAGCGATCGACGAGATCGGCTTCGAGATGACCGGCTACGGGGTGGGGCGGGTCCTGATCGTCACCGACCCGGGCGTGCGCGCGCTGGGTATCCCCGAGCGGATCGCCGAGTCCCTGCAGAGCCACGGGATCGGCTCGGAGATCTTCGACGGCGTGCACGTCGAGCCGACCGACGACTCGATGATCAAGGCCACCGAGTACGCCCGTGCGCAGGGCCCGTGGGACGGGTTCGTCGCCGTCGGGGGCGGGTCGGCGATCGACACCGCGAAGGCGATCAACCTGCTGACCTCGGGCCCCGGCGAGCTGATGGACTTCATCAACAAGCCGATCGGCAACGCGAAGGTCCCGGAGGGGCCGCTCAAGCCGCTGATCGCCGTCCCGACCACGGCCGGCACCGGCTCGGAGTCCACCGCCATGTGCGTGCTGGACATCCTGTCGATGAAGGTCAAGACCGGGATCAGCCACTGGCGCCTGCGCCCCACCCTGGCCGTGATCGACCCGCTGGTCACGATGTCGCTGCCGCCCGAGGTGACCGCCGCGTCCGGGATGGACATCGTCTGCCACGCGCTGGAGTCCTACACCGCGCGCTGGTACACCACGTTCGACCGCAAGAAGCCCGAGCAGCGGGTCACCTACTGCGGCTCCAACCCGGTCTCGGACCTGTGGTGCGAGAAGGCGATGATGCTGCTGGCGCAGTCGTTCCGGGACGCCGTGCACCGCGGCTCCGAGGACGTCGAGGCCCGCTCGAACATGATGATGGCGGCGACGTTCGCCGGGATGGGATTCGGCAACTCCGGCGTGCACATCCCGCACGCGAACGCCTACCCGATCGCCGGGATGGTCAAGGACTTCCGGCCGGCCGGCTTCCCGCAGGACGAGCCGATGGTGCCGCACGGCATGTCGGTGTCGCTGACCGCGCCGGAGGCGTTCCGGTTCTCCTTCGAGTCCGCGCCGGACCGGCACCTCAAGGCCGCCGAGCTGATGGCCCCGCGCGCGGACAAGCTCAACGACCAGCGCGAACAGCTGCCGTCCGTGCTGGTCGACCTGATGCGCAACATCGGCATCCCGAACGGCATCGGCGGGGTCGGTTTCACCGAGTCCGACGTGCCGGACCTGGTTCCGGGCACGATGAAGCAGCAGCGGCTGCTCGCCACCTGCCCGCGCACGCCCACCGAGGACGACATCGCCGGCATCCTCACCCGGTCGATCGAGAACTGGTGACGACCGGCGGCCGGCCCGCGCGGGCCGGCCGCCTATGTCTCCTGGGCAGGAGGCCGCATCCGGCCGGGGGGTAGCGTCGTCGTCCCGACCTGCCGAGAGGAGTCCCGTGAGCACGGACAGCGCTGCGCGACCCACCACGAGCACCACCGCGTACCGCGCCCTGGAGAGTGACCTGCAGGCCGCGATCGGCGGCGAGGTCCGGTTCGACGCGGCCAGCCGGGCCATGTGGTCGGCGGACGCGTCCAACTACCGCGGGGTCCCGATCGGCGTCATCGCGCCGCGGGACGCCGGCGACGTCGAGGCCGCGATGGCGGTGTGCCGCGAGCACGACGTGCCGGTCCTGCCCGTCGGGTCGCGTACCTCGATCGCAGGCCAGGCGGTGAACACCGCGGTGGCGTTCGACTTCCGCCAGCACATGGACGCGATCATCGAGGTCGACCCGGACGCGCGGACCGCACGCGTCCAGCCGGGTGCGGTGTGCGACGCCGTCCGGGACGCCGGGAAGCCGCACGGGCTCACGTTCGGGCCGGACCCGTCGACGCACAACCGCTGCTCGATCGGCGGGATGATCGGCAACAACGCGTGCGGGTCGCACTCGGTGGCCTGGGGCAAGACCGTCGACAACGTGCGGTCGCTCGACGTGCTCACCTACCGCGGCGAGCGGATCACCCTCGGCGGCTCCGGCACCGAGACCGGCGCGCTCCCCGACGCCCTGCGGGCACTCGGCGCCGAGATGGCCGACGACGTCGCGAAGCACGTCCCCGAGCTGACCCGCCGGGTCTCCGGCTACAACCTCGACCAGCTCGTGCCGGGCCAGGTGAACCTGGCGAAGGCGCTGGTCGGCACCGAGGGCACCTGCGCGACGATCCTCGAGGCCACCGTCGACCTGGTCGAGTCGCCGCCGGCGCGGGCGCTGGCCGTGCTGGGCTTCCCGGACGCCTACCACGCCGCGGACAACGTCATGATCGTTCGCGAGCACTCCCCGCTGACCATCGAGGGGATGGACGCCGGGCTGATCGCCTCGCTGCGCGCGCTGCGCCCGAACGAGACGACCTCGCGGATGCTGCCCGAGGGCAAGGGCTGGCTCTACGTCGAGACCGGTGGCTCCGACCGGGCCGAGGCCGAGGCCGCCGCGCAGGCCGTGACCCACGCCATGCGCGCCTACACCACCGACGCCGTCGTCGTGTCCGAACCGGCGCAGATGGCCGCGCTGTGGCGGGTCCGCGAAGAGGGCGCCGGCCTGCTGACCCGCTCGACCGACGGCGGCGAGGCCTGGCCCGGCTGGGAGGACGCCGCCGTCCCGCCGGAGCGCTTCGGCGCCTACCTGCGCGAGTTCGACAAGGTCCTGGAGCGCCACGGCCGCAAGGGCATCTACTACGGCCACTTCGGCGACGGTTGCCTGCACGTCCGCATCGACTTCGACCTGCTCACCAAGCAGGGCGTCGCGAACTTCCGGGAGTTCATGACCGACGCCGCCGACACCGTCGTCGCGCACGGCGGGTCGCTGTCCGGCGAGCACGGCGACGGCCAGGCCCGCGCCGAGCTGCTGCCCCGGATGTACCCGCCGCAGATCATCACCGGGTTCGAGCGGTTCAAGGAGATCTGGGACCCGGACGAGCGGATGAACCCGGGCCGGGTCGTGCGGCCGGCGACGATGGACGAGAACCTGCGCGTCCAGCTGGGCATGCCGACCATGCCCGACCAGCCGAAGCTCGCGTTCAGCCACGACCGCGGCTCCTTCCACCGCGCCACCCGCCGGTGCCTGGGCGTCGGCAAGTGCGCGATCGACACCGGCTCCGGCGTCATGTGCCCGAGCTGGAACGTGACCAAGGAGGAGAAGCACTCCACCCGCGGGCGGGCCCGGCTGCTGTTCGAGATGGCGAACGGCGAGGTGATCACCGACGGCTGGCAGTCCGACGAGGTCGCCGAGTCGCTGGACCTCTGCCTGTCCTGCAAGGGCTGCAAGTCCGACTGCCCGGTCGGTGTCGACATGGCCACCTACAAGACCGAGTTCCTCGCGAACCGCTACCACCGCAAGCTGCGGCCGCGCGCGCACTACTCGATGGGCGCGCTGCCCCGCTGGATGCGGGTGGTCGGGACACTGCCCGCCGCCGCCGTCGACGGGCTCAACAAGCTCGCGCAGGTCCCGTTCCTGGCGAAGATCGCGAAGAAGGCGGGCGGGATCGACGCCCGCCGGGCCATCCCGCCGATCGCGCGCGAGACCTACACCGCCCGCGCGGCGAAGGGCGCGCCGATGACCCGGGTGCCGGAGCTGGGGATCGAGCCGGGCAGCCGGGGCCCGCTGCTGCTGTGGACCGACACGTTCACCGACCACTTCGACCCGGACGTCGCCGCCGACGCCGTCGCGGTGCTCACCGCGCTCGGCTACCGGGTCGAGCTGCCGCCGCGCAACGTCTGCTGCGGCCTGACCTGGACCTCGACCGGGCAGGTCACCGCGGCCCGGCGGGTGCTCGCGCGGAGCCTGCGCGCGATCGGCCCGGCGCTCGACGCCGGCATCCCGGTGGTCGGGCTGGAGCCGTCGTGCACGGCCGCGCTGCGGTCCGACGCCGCCGAGCTGCTGCCCGACGAGCCGCGGGTCACGCTGCTCGGACAGCAGGTCTCGACGTTCGCCGAGCTGCTCGGCCGGCACGCCGACGAGCTCTCCGCGGTCGCCGGTGAGGGCAACGGGAAGGCCCTGGTCCAGATCCACTGCCACCAGCACGCCGAGCTGGGCAGCGAGCCGGACCGCGCGGTGCTCAAGGCCCTCGGTGTCGACGCGACCGTGCTCGACTCGGGCTGCTGCGGCCTCGCCGGCAACTTCGGCTTCGAGGACGGCCACTACGACGTCTCGATGGCCTGCGCCGAGCGCGCGCTGCTGCCCGCGGTCCGGGCCGCCGACGACGGGGTGGACCTGCTCGCGGACGGCTACTCCTGCCGCACCCAGGTCCGGCAGGCCGGGGAGCGGGAGCCGGTGCACCTGGCCCAGATCGCCGCCCGCGCGCTGCGGGGCTGACGGGCGCCGGTCACCGACGGGCAGGAGAGCGGATGGATGACGGCCGGCGGGCACTGGTCCTCGGCGGTGGCGGGCAGACCGGCATCGCCTGGATGTACGGCCTGGTCGCCGGGCTGGCGGCGGACGGGATCGACCTGACCGGGGCCGATCTCGTCGTCGGCACCTCGGCCGGGTCCGTGGTGGGCGCGAACCTGGCCGCCGGGCGGGACCCGCAGGACCTGTTGCAGGCCCAGCTCGCCCCGCCGCACGGCGAGATCGCGGCGAACCTCGGGCTGAAGCTCGCCGTCCGGATCGGCCTCACCGCGCTGGGCGGGTCGCGTGAGGCCCGGCGGGTGCGGGCGCGGATCGGCAGCTTCGCGCTGGGCGCCGACACCGTGCCGGAGTCCGAACGGCTCGCCGCGATCGAGGCCCGGCTGGCCGGTGCCGGCTGGCCCGCGGTGCGCGACCTGTGGATCACCGCGGTGGACGCGCACACCGGCGCCTTCCGGGTGTTCACCCGGGACGAAAGCATCCCGCTGGCCACGGCCGTCGCCGCCAGCTGCGCGGTGCCCGGCGTCTGGCCGCCGGTGTCCGCGGACGGGACCCGCTGGATCGACGGCGGCGTCCGCTCGATGGCCAACGCCGATCTCGCCGCCGGGTACGGCCGCGCCGTCGTCCTCGCCCCGATGTCCGGCGGCATCGGCTCCGCCGCATCCCCGCGGGTCCAGGCCGAGGCACTCGCCGCGCTCGGCCGGGTCGCGTACGTGGAACCGGACCGGCGGGCGCGGCGGGCATTCGGCCGCAACGTCCTCGACCCGGCCCGGCGACCCGCGGCCGCACGGGCCGGTCGGGCCCAGGCCGCCGACGTCGCCGCGGAGATCGCCCGGGTCTGGGACCGCGGTGCCCCCGGCCGAGGCACCTCCCACGGCGGCGCATGACGACCGCGCCGCACGGGTATTCGGGCCCCATGGCTGTTCCCACCATCAAGCTGAACGACGGCCGGGAGATCCCGCAGCTCGGTTTCGGCGTCTTCCAGATCGAGCCCGGCCACACCGCGGAGAAGGTGCAGGCGGCCCTGGACGTGGGCTACCGGCACATCGACACCGCACAGATGTACGGCAACGAGGAGGGCGTCGGTAAGGCGATCGCCGGCTCCGGCATCCCGCGCGACGAACTGTGGATCACCACCAAGCTCGACAACGACGGTCACGGTCGCGACCGGGCCGTCCAGCGGCTCGACGAGAGCCTCGACCGGCTCGGTCTCGACCACGTCGACCTGTACCTGATCCACTGGCCGCGGCCGCACGACGACCGCTACGTCGAGACCTGGCAGGGCTTCGAGGACGCGCGGGAGTCGGGCAGGGCCCGCTCGATCGGCGTCTCGAACTTCCAGATCCCGCACCTGGAGCGGCTCGCACAGGAGACCTCCACCCGGCCTGCGGTCAACCAGATCGAGTTCCACCCGCACCTGGTCCAGCGGGAGCTGCGTGAGTACCACAAGGACCACGACATCGCGACCGAGGCGTGGAGCCCGATCGGTCAGGGCAAGGGCCTGCTCGACGCCCCGGTGCTGACCGAGCTGGCCGACAAGTACGGCCGCTCCGCCGCCCAGGTCGTGCTGCGCTGGCACATCCAGCTCGGCAACGTCGTGTTCCCCAAGTCGAACAACCCCGATCGGATCAGGGAGAACTTCGAGATCTTCGACTTCTCCCTGTCCGAGGACGACATCGGCGCGATCGAGAAGCTGCACACCGGCAGGCGGGTCGGGCCGGACCCGGACACGTTCGGCTGACGCCTCACTCCGGGTAGGGCGCCTGCGCGCGGGCCCGCGAGAGCGCGCTCGCCCACCACTGCAGGAGGTCGAGCACCACCTTCGCCTGGGTCTGGGCGGCGGGGTCGCCCGGCTGCCCGTCGTCCCAGTTCAGGTAGTACTCGTTGAACGACAGTCCGTCCCGCAGCGGAACGGCGTGCAGCTCGGTGAGCACGTTCTCCAGGTGCAGCACCGCGTGCCGGCCGCCGCTCGCCCCGCCGTAGGACGCGAACGCGACCGGCTTCGCCGTCCACTGGGTGAAGTGCCAGTCGATCGCGGCCTTCAGCGACGCCGGGTAGCTGTGGTTGTACTCGGGTGTGACGACCAGGACGGCGTCGGCGCGCTCGAGCGCCCGGGTGAGCGGCGCCATCCCCGGCGGCCGGGGGTACGTCCCGTCGTCGTTCTTCGGTGAGCCGTCCGGCAGGGCGAGCGGGAGGTCGACGTCGACGAGATCGACGACCTCGACGTCGAACCCGCCGTGTTCGCGGGCCCGATCGGCGACCCAGGAGCCGACGACGTGGCCGAACCGGCCCTGCCGGACGCTGCTGACGAGGACGAGCAGTGCAGATGTGGTCATACGTCGAGCGTGCGCGGCGGGAAGCGCTGCGTGGAGCCCCTGCGCAGGCTGGCCCCCGCGGGGCCACCCTGCGGCCGCCGCCGGGTCGTACGCTCGTCCACATGGCCGCATCACCGCTCGGCGAGTTCCTCCGGGCCCGGCGGGACAGCGCCCGCCCGGAGGGCTTCGGGCTGCCGGTCGGGTCGCGTCGCCGGGCACCCGGCCTGCGCCGCACCGAGCTGGCCGCGCTGGCCGGCATCAGCGTCGAGTACCTGGTGCGGATCGAGCAGGGGCGCGACCGGCGCCCGTCCGCGCCGGTGGTCAACGCACTGGCCGGCGCCCTGCGACTGGACCATCCCGACCGCGAGCACCTGCGGCACCTCGCCAAGATCACCGAAGGGTCCGAGTGCGTCGGGCGCCCGCCGCAGGCCCCGCCGGAGGTCGCGGCCGGCGTCCGGCGGACCCTGGATCTGATCGAACCCGGCCTGGCGATGGTCATCGACCGGCTCGGCGAGGTGCTCGCCTGCACCGCGTCGTTCGCGGCGTTCGCCGGCCCGTCCGGGCTGCTCGACGGCGAGGCCAACCTGACCCGGTTCGCGCTCGCCGATCCGCGGGCCCGCGAGGTGTTCCCCGACCGGGACCGGGTCGTCGACGAACAAGTGGCCGAGCTCTGGCAGGGCCCGTCCGAGGAGCGGACGGCGCGGTGGCGTGCCGAGCTCCCGCCGGATGCCGACGCAGAGCTCGAGCGGCGGCTCGCCCGGCACCCGCGGCGGGCGGACGGGGTGCTGCGCTGGCGTCATCCGTCGGGCGTGCTGCGGCTCGAGCGCCAGTTCCTGGAACTGCCGCAGGACCTCGGCCAGCAGCTCGTCGTCCTGTTGCCGGCCGACGACGCCTCCGAGGAGCTCCTGTGGATCGCGCTGCGCGGACGGCCGCTGCGGGCCGTGAGGTAGCTCACACCGGGTGTTCCGGGAGGGCACGGGGTCACCGCCCCCCGACGGAGGTCGACACGTGGGTGCAGCGGTGGACGCCGGAGGCGCCGTCCGTACGGTGGGGACGATGTTGGCGATCACCGAGAACGCCGCCGAGGCGATCAAGACCCTGAGCACCGACGCCGAGCTGCCCGACGAGGGCGGCCTGCGTATCACCGCACCGGACCCGCAGGAGGGCCTGGAACTGGCGCTGGCGCCGTCGGCCGACCAGCAGGACACCGTGCTGCGCGGCGAGGGCATCGCCGTCTTCCTGGAGCCCGGCGCCGCGCAGATGCTGGACGACAAGGTCCTCGATGTGCAGCCGGTCGAGACCGACGCCGGCGAGCAGGAGCTGCGCTTCGCCATCGTCGCGCAGTCCGACGCGGCCGAGCCCGAGCAGGCGTAGCGCACACCCCTCCCGACCCCGACTCGAGGAGCTCCGGTCCGGTACCGGGGCTCCTCGAGCTGTAGCTGGGCTCAGTGCTCGACCACGGTGCCGTCCCGGACCTCCCAGCGGCGGGTGGCGCGGACGGTGTCGAGCATCCGCCGGTCGTGGGTGACCAGCAGGACGGTTCCGTCGAAGGCGTCGACGGCCTGCTCGAGCTGCTCGATCGCGGGCAGGTCGAGATGGTTCGTCGGCTCGTCGAGCACCAGCAGGTTCACACCGCGCGCCTGCAGCAGCGCCAGCCCGGCCCGGGTGCGCTCGCCCGGGGACAGCGACGACGCCGTCCGCAGCACCTGGTCCGCGACGAGCCCGAACTTCGCCAGCAACGTCCGGACCTCGGACTCCGGCCAGTCCGGGACCTGCTCCCCGAACGCCCGCAGCAGCGACTGCTCGCCGAGGAACGCCCCGCGCGCCTGGTCGATCTCCCCGGCCAGCACCCCCGACCCGGGCCCGGCGCTCCCGGAGTCCGGGGTGACACGACCGAGCAGCAGGCCCAGCAGCGTGGACTTCCCGGCCCCGTTGGCGCCGGTCACGACCACCCGGTCCGCCCACTCGACGAGCACGGTCACCGGGCCGAGCACGAAGTCCCCGCGCCGCACGACGGCCCCGTCGGCCCGCGCGACGATCGCCCCCGAGCGGGGCGCGGACGCGATCGTCATCCGCAGCTCCCACTCCTTGCGAGGCTCCTCGACGACATCCAGCCGCTCGATCGCGCGCTCGGTCTGCCGGGCCTTCGCCGCCTGCTTCTCGCTCGACTCGGCACGCAGCGCCCGCACGTTCTTGTCCGGGTCCTTGGTCTTGCGCCGCGCGTTGCGGACGCCCTGGGCCATCCAGTTCCGCTGCATGACGGCCCGCTGCTTGAGTGAACCGAGCTTGTCGGCGTACTCCTCGTACTCCCCGCGGGCGTGCCGGCGGGCGATCTCGCGCTCGGCCAGGTAGGCCTCGTAGCCGCCGTCGTAGATCCCGATCCGCTGCTGCGCGAGGTCGAGCTCGACGATCCGGTTCACGGTGCGGGACAGGAACTCCCGGTCGTGGCTGACCAGCACGGTCGGGGTGCCCTGGCGGGCGAGACCGGCCACGAACCGCTCGAGGCGCTCCAGGCCGTCCAGATCGAGGTCGTTGGTCGGCTCGTCGAGCAGCAGCAGGTCGTAGCGGGACAGCAACAGCGCGGCCAGGTTCGCCCGGGCGGCCTGACCGCCGGACAGTCCGGTCATCGGCGCCTGCGTCCCGGCCGTGAGCCCGACCTCGCGCAGGACCTCGCCGCAGCGTTCGTCGAGATCGGCTCCACCGAGCGCGAGCCAGCGGTCCAGCGCGCTCGAGTACCGCTCGTCCGCGCCGGCGGCACCGGTGGCCAGCTCCTCCGCCGCGGCATCCATCGTGGACTGCGCGGCGGCGACACCGGTGCGCCGGGCGAGGAACCCGGCGACCGTCTCGCCCGGACGCCGGTCGGGCTCCTGCGGGAGGTGCCCGACTCCTGCGTCCGGCGGGGCGAGGGTCAGCCGCCCCGCGTCCGGCGGCCGGGTACCCGCCAGGATCGACAGCAGGGTCGACTTGCCCGCGCCGTTGGCGCCGACCAGTCCGATCACATCACCGGGTGCGACGACGACGTCCAGCCCGGAGAACAGAGGACGGTCGCCGTGGCCCGCGGCCAGGTCCGTCACGTGCAGTGTTGCGCTCATCTCGAGCGCAACGCTACCCGTGCAGCGCGCCGCCGAAGAGCCGGTCCAGGGCTTCCCAGTGCCGCTGCTCCGCCCGGTCGTCGTGGGCGGGGGAGTCCGGGACGGCGAAGCCGTGCGCGGCCGGGTAGGTCTCCATCGTGTAGGTCACGCCGGCCTCGGTCAGCGCCGCGTCGAGCCGCTGTTTCTGCTCGTCGGGGAACGAGCGGTCGTCGGCCGCGCCCGCGACGAAGACGGTGGCCCGGATCCGGCCGGCCAGCCGGTGCACGCTCGCCGGGTCGTCGGTGGCGAGGTTCCCGCCGTGGAACGACGCCGCCGCGGCCACCCGCTCCGGCTGCGTCCCGGCCGTGCGCAGGGCCAGCACCCCGCCCATGCAGTAGCCGGTGACGCCGACCCGGCTGCCGGACACCTCGGGCCGGTCGAGCAGCGCGCCCACCCACGCCTCGGCGTCGGCGATGACCAGATCCGGGTCCAGCGAGCCGAGCATCCCCATCATCCGCCCGCGCTCGGCCTCGTCGGTGAAGGCGGTGCCCATGTCGAACGAGGCCCACTCGCCGTGCCGGTGGTAGACGTCCGGCAGCAGCACGGCGTAGCCCAGGGACGCGAGGTGGGCGGCCATGTCGTGCATGGCCGGGCGCACCCCGCCGGCGTCGACGTAGAACACCACGCCGGGCCAGGGACCCGCGCCGTCCGGGACGTGCAGGGTGGCGGGGGCGTCCCCGCCCGGGGTGGTGATCGTCATCTCGATACGTGGCACGGGACCCGTTCTACGCCGCCGGGCTCAGTTGCGCTGCAGGGCGTCGTCGTCGAGCAGCCGCGTGCGGGTCTCGGAGTAGGAGGCGACGGCGATGATCGTCAGGACCGAGCTGGCCGCGATGTAGGCGGCGATCGCGTACCCGCTCCCGGTCGCGGTCAGCAGTGCCACCGCGATCACCGGGGCGAGGCCGCCCGCGAACACCGAGGCCAGCTGGTAGCCGATCGACACGCCCGAGTAGCGCACCTTCGTGCCGAACAGCTCGGACAGGAACGCCGCCTGCGGGCCGTACATGGCGCCGTGCAGCACCAGCCCGACGGTCACCGCCACCGCGGTCAGCGCGAAGTTCCGGGTGTCGACGAGGAAGAAGAACACGAAGGCCCAGACGCCGACGCCCGCGGCGCCGAACAGGTACACCGGCTTGCGGCCGACCCGGTCGGACACCGCGCCCCACATCGGGATCGTCACCAGGTGCACGGCGGCACCGATCAGCACCGCGCCGAGCACGAAGGACGACGGCATGTCGAACCGCTGCTGCAGGTAGGTCACGATGACGATCGTGAAGATGTAGTACGAGACGTTCTCGGCGAACCGGGCGCCCATCGCCGTCAGCACCTCGCGCGGGTACTGCCGGACGACGTTGATGATCGGCATCGTCTCCTTCTCGCCGGCCGCGGCCCGGGCGGTGGCCTTCACCTGCGCCTCCCGGAACACCGGCGACTCCTCGACGGCGAGCCGCACGTAGAGGCCGATGAGCACCAGCACCGCGGAGAGCAGGAACGGGATCCGCCAACCCCAGGCCAAGAACTGCTCCTCGGGCTGGACCAGCGCCATGATCGCGAGCATCGCCTGCGCGAGCAGCTGCCCTCCCGGTGCGCCTGCCTGTGGCCAGCTCGCCCAGAACCCACGGTGTTCGGGCTTGCCGTGCTCGGACACGATGAGCACCGCGCCGCCCCACTCGCCGCCGAGCGCGAACCCCTGGATCAGGCGCAGCAGCACCAGCAGTGCGGGCGCGGCGAAACCGATCGTGGCGTAGCCGGGCAGCAGGCCGATCGCGAACGTGGCCATGCCCATCATCAGCAGCGAGATGACCAGCAGCTTCTTGCGCCCGATCTTGTCGCCGTAGTGGCCGAACACCAGGCCGCCCACCGGCCGGGCGATGAAGCCGACCGCGAAGGTGCCGAGCGAGAGCAGCAGGCCGGTCGCGTCGTCCGACCCCGGGAAGAACACCTGCGGGAACACCAGCGCCGCCGCGACGCCGTAGAGGAAGTAGTCGTACCACTCGACCGTCGTGCCCAGCATGCTCGCCGCGACCACGCGTCCGATCGGCGTGTGCGGCCGGTCGGACGCGGCCGGCTTCCCGGACCCTTCTGGATCCGGCGCGGTGGCGCCGGTGTGCGTGTCGGACACGGTCTCTCCCCATCGTGAGACTGGCTGTCGGTTCGCGCCACGGTAGGACGGCCCGGCGCCGGGTTCACCGGTTCGGGGCCACAGCAGAGACCCGATCGAGACGTGCTGTCAACACACCGTGCGCGGGTCCGGAGCCAGACTGGTCCGCATGGCCGACGAGGACTACCTGCCGCTGCCCGAGGACGCCGACCGGATCCTGGTCGTGGTCGCGCACCCGGACGACATGGAGTACGGCGGGGCCGGCGCCGTCGCGCGCTGGACGTCGCAGGGTAAGCAGGTCGCCTACCTGCTCGTGACCCGGGGCGAGGCGGGGATCGACACCATGCGGCCCGACGAGTGCGCCCGCGTCCGGGAGGCCGAGCAGCGGGCCGCGTGCGCGGTCGTCGGGGTGTCGGTGTGCGAGTTCCTCGACCACCCCGACGGGCTGGTCGAGTACTCGGTGGCGTTGCGCCGGGACATCGCCGCGGCGATCCGGCGGCACCGGCCGCAGCTCGTCGTCACCGGGAACCACCGCGAGTCCTGGGACGTCGAGGGCCGGTACCTCAACCAGGCCGACCACGTCGCTGTCGGACGAGCGGTGATCGACGCCGTCCGCGACGCCGCGAACCGGTGGATCTTCCCGGGCGTCGGTGGCGACCGGTGGGACGGCGTGCAGGGGGTGGCCCTGTCCGGGTCGCCGTGGGCGCGGCACGCGGTGGACATCTCCGAGCACGTCGAGGCGTCGATCGCGTCGCTCGTTGCGCACGAGCGGTACCTGGCAGCACTGTCCGGACCGATGGCCGACCCGGCGGTGTTCCTGCGCGAGGCCGCCGAGGAGGCCGGCGAGCGCCTGCCCGGCTCGACCGCGGCGGCGACCTTCGAGCTGCTACACCCGTGACAGGGGAGGAGGACCGGAACCCTCCTTCTCACGCACGAGCCGCAGGGCTCCTACTGTTGAGGGCGTGAACGGCTCCACCGCCCAGGCACGCGTCCTCGTGGACGAGCTGGTCCGCGCAGGCGTCACCGACGTGGTCCTCTGCCCGGGCTCGCGCAACGCGCCCCCCGCGTTGGCGCTGGCCCGGGCGGAGGCGCTCGGGCTGATCCGGCTGCACGTCCGGATCGACGAGCGCTCGGCCGGCTTCCTCGCGCTGGGCCTGTCGCTGGCGTCCGGGCGGCCGGTGCCGGTGGTCGTGACGTCCGGGACGGCGGTGGCGAACCTGCACCCGGCCGTGCTCGAGTCCGCGCATGCGGGCGTGCCGCTCCTCGCCTTCACCGCGGACCGGCCGCCCGAGCTGGTCGGGACCGGCGCCAGCCAGACGATTGCGCAGGCCGGCCTGTTCGGGTCGACCGTGCGCTGGTCGGGCTCGCTCGCGGTGCCCGCCACGGTGGACGACACCGAGGTGCGGCGCTGGCGGGCCGCGGTCGCCCGGGCGCTGGCCGCGGCGACCGGGACGGGATCGGCTGCGCCCGGCCCGGTGCACCTGGACCTGCCCTACGCCGAACCGCTGGTGCCCGAGGGCGCCGACGCGTCGCCCGGCGGGACCGACCTGCTCGGACCCGACGTCCCGCGGGGCCGGCCGGATGGTGCGGCATGGACGGCGGTGCCCGCGCCGGAGCGCACGCTGCCGCCGCTACCGCTCGATCCGGCGGCCCGCACCCTGGTGGTCGGCGGGTCCGGCGGGCCCGCCGCGGACCCCGGTCTGCTGGGTGGTGCCCCGCTGGTCGCGGAGCCGTCGTCGGTGTGGTGGCCGCATGCGTTGCGCGGTGGTCCCTGGCTGCTCGACCGGCCGGAGCTGCGCCCGTCGCAGGTCGTCGTGCTGGGCAGGCCGACGCTGCACCGTTCGGTGTCCGCGCTGCTCGCCGACCCGGACGTCGACGTGTACGCCGATCCCGGCCCGCGCGGCGCCCCGTGGACCGACGTGCCGGGCACCGTCCGTGCCGTCGGTGCGCTGCCCGCGCTCACCCCGCCCGACGACTGGACCTGGGCCTGGGGAGCTGCCGACCGCGCCGCGGCGAAGGCCCTGGACACCGCGCTCGACGACGGCACCGCCGACGGCGCCCCGGGCCTGCGCCTGGCTCGGGACCTGGTCGGCGTCCAGCCCGACGGCGGGCAGCTGGTGCTGGGCTCGTCCAACCCGGTGCGCGACGTCGCGCTCGCCGCCGTGCCCCGCGACGGCCTGGTGATCCGCTCCAACCGCGGGGTGGCCGGTATCGACGGGACCGTGTCGACGGCCGTCGGCGCCGCGCTCGCGCACGACGGCCCGACCGCGCTGCTGCTCGGCGACCTCACGCTGCTGCACGACACGACGGGCCTGATCGGCGGCTCGTCGGAACGGCGACCCGATCTGACCGTGGTGGTGCTCGACGACGACGGCGGCGGCATCTTCCACCTGCTCGAGCAGGGCGGGCCCGAGCACGCGCACGCCTTCGAGCGGGTCTTCGGGACCCCGACCGGCGTCGACCTGATCGGCCTGGCCCGATCGGCCGGCTGGCACGCCACGAACTGGAGCGGTGACCCCGCCGAGCTGGCGGCCCGCCGGGGCTCCGGCCGGCGCCTGGTCCGCGTCGCCGCGACCCGCGCCGACCTGCGCGACACCCACGCAGCGGTGCGCCGCGCCCTCCTGGCCGCCCTGGCCTGACTGCGGCCCCACGGCGGATCGTGGTGGTGTCTGTGGCTCCTCACTCCCGTTGACTCTCGTGTCGGTCTTCGAGTGTCGCCGGTGCCGCTTCCTCGGGTGCGAGGTAGGAGTGGCCGGTGGGTGTCGTGGTGCGCACGCCTTCGGTTGTGCGCTTGACCGACCATCCGGGTTGTTCGCGGACGTGGTTGTGGAACTCGCAGGTGGCGCGGCCGTTGTCGAGTTCGGTGGGTCCGTGGTCGGTCGCGCGGTCGATGTGGTCGAGGTGCCGGACGGGTGCGTCGCAGTAGGGCTCGGTGCACCGATGTCGGGCGCGGGCCTTGAGGAGTTCGGCCAGCAGGCCGGTGAAGAATCGTTGCCGGGATTCGCCGCCGATCACGATGCCGTTCCGGGTGAATAGCCGCCGTAGTGCCTTCTGGCCGGTGCTGGTGGCCAGTAGGTCGACCGGGATCGGGCCGTGGCCGGGGATCTCGGCGGGTAGTGGGCTGTCCGGGTCGATCAGCGCCTCGACCGGGACCATGACCTGGACTTCGAGGTCGATGTCGGTGGCGGTGGCCTTCCCGGTGACCCGCTCGACCAATGTGTCGGCCATGACCTGCCCGCGGGTGCGGGTCAGTGGCGCCGGGTCCACCGACACGTCGACGAATGCTTTGCGCAGCGCGGCCAGGCACGCGACGCCTTCCTCGACCGGCAGGTACGCGGTCAGGTAGGTCATCGCGTCCGGCGCGGGGCGCAGGGTGACCCGCCGCTGGGCGCGGGCGGCGTCGACGCGGGCCGTGAACTTCTGCGGGGCGATCTCGGCGACCAGTCGGCGGGTCAGGTCGCGCAGTCGTCCGGTCCCGAGCCGGGGTAAGTCGTGGGTGGCGAGCCGGGCGTCGATCGTGGCCCGTTCGTCGTGGTCGAGGTCCGTGGTCGCGGTGACGATCGCGGAGACCTTGTCCCGGCTCAGCTCGCCGGCGACGAACAGGGCGCGGACGTGGTCGAGTCCTTCGCGCAGGTCACGCGCGACCCGTAGCCGGGAGCGGCCTTCGGTCGGGGACACCCGGCAGGCGAGCGCGATCTGGGCGACTGCTGCTCGTTCGAGTTTCTCGGGTTCGACGACACCGGCGGATATCCGTGCGCTCACGTGGGCGCGGGCGAATGCGCGAATGCGGTTCGCCTGCAATGCGGCGAGGGAGTTCTGTAGTGATTCGATCTGTTGGATCTGGTCGATCAGTTCGGCTTCGGTGCACGTTTCCGCGTCGGCGGTGGCGGCCTGCTCGATGACCAGCTGCATCAGCGTGAGGTCGACCTGCGGGAACCCGGGCTCTCCGGCACCCGGGAAGGTGTCGGGGAGCAGGGGTTCGTGGACTGCGGTCACCTGTCTCATTCTAGCCGAACAGGCGTTCGATGTCACTCTTTTCTGCGCAATCGCGGGTACCGGTATTCGGGGATGCTTTGTTGGTCGACGAATGGTTTTCGAGCGGAAACATTCGGGCGACCGGACCTCGCCGCGACCGCGGCACCACCAGGGGCACGGGAGCGCACTTGCCGCGAGATCGAACTACCCGCACGTGCCCCTCGAGGGTCAGGCCCCGCCCGGGCACGGCCCGGCTGCTCCACCAGGGGCACACCAGCGCGCTTGCCGCGAGATCGAACTACTCGCACGTGCCCCTCACCGGGCGCCCCGGAACGAGCCACGGCGGGTCTTCTCGTGGATGCACCTGGTCGAGCAACGACGGCCTTGGTGACAACCTGCAGACATTCGACCGGCACACATCTGCCGCGATCGGCACGGAGCCGGCGCCGCAGGTGGTCGTCGTCGCAGCGTTCGGCGGTGTCCAGAGCTCGCCGCCGGCCCAGGGGACCGGCCTTCCGTTCTGTCAGGTCGTCCTGGACGTCGCCGACAACGCCTCACTCCGCGCTCAGCTGCAGGTCAGCCCACGGGGCGCGGCACTGCAGCAGCACACCGTCGAGACCACCTGCGCCCAGGTCCGCGACGTCGCGGCCACGATGCTGGCCACCCTCCGCGCCCAGCAGGTGCGGTAGTTCCCCACCACCCGCACCGGTGCGACCAGCACCGCCGATCTCGCTGCGTGCCTGCCGACCCCGCTGCGTGTTGTCTGCCGATCTCGCAGCGGCTGCTGCGGCTGGGCCCCGGCGGGAGCGGGAGCGGGAGCGGGGAACCGGGGCCGGGGCGGAGGGGGTAGCGGGGCTCAGCCGGCCAGGGCGTCGCGGACGGCGCGCATCTTGGCGGCGGCCTCGCGCACCTCGGCGTCCGGGTCGGAGTCGGAGACGATCCCGCACCCGGCGAACAGCCGCGCCGTCGGCCCGTCCAGCTCCGCGCAGCGCAGTGCGATGCCGACCTCCCCACCGCCGTCGGCGTCGACGTAACCGACGGGTCCGGAGTAGCGGCCGCGGTCGAGGCCCTCGATCTCGCTGATGAGCGCGGTCGCGTGCGGGGTCGGTGTCCCACCGACGGCCGCGGTCGGGTGCACCGCCCCGAGCAGGGTCAGCAGCGAGGTGGGCCGCGCCGGGTCGAGCCGTGCGCGGACGTCGCTGGCCAGGTGCGACACGTTCGGCAGGGTCAGCACCGAAGGGGTCTCGGGCACCTGCAGGTCGGCGACCAGCGGCCGCAGCGATGCGGCGAGCGAGTCGACGGCGTAGGCGTGCTCGCGCAGGTCCTTCGCGGATCCGGCGAGCGCGGCCCCCACGTCCGTGCCGCCCGAGGGCCACATCGTGCCCGCGAGCACCCGGGACTCCACGGTCCGGCCGTCGAGCCGCAGCAGCAGCTCCGGGGTCGCGCCGACCAGGCCGTCGACGGCGAAGCTCCAGCAGGTCGGATAGCGCTGGGCCAGACCGTGCAGCAGGAACCGCGGATCCAGCGGCGAGTCGGCGTGCGCGAGCAGGTCGTGGGCCAGGACGACCTTCTGCAGCTCCCCGGCGCGCATCCGGCGGACCGCCTCGGTGACGGTGCCCCGGTAGCGGTGGGCGGGGACCTCGCCGTCGGCGTAGCGCAGCCGGCCCCCGGCCCGGACCGGCGCCGGTGCGGGCAGCGTTGCGGCGGGCACCGGCTCGTCGGCCGGGGTGATCTCGGTGATCCAGGCCCTGTGCCCGCGCCGCCCGACGACCACCCGGGGCACGACCAGCACCGAGCCGGCCGAGGCGCCGTCGAAGGTGAAGGACGCGAACGCGATGGCGCCGGTGCCGGGCAGCCCGACGTCGTCCCGGTAGGAGCCGGTGTCCATGCCGCCCACCAGGGAGCGCCACCAGCGGTCCGCCTCGGCGAACCGTTCGGGGCCGGAACCGGTGAACCGGGCGACCTCGCCCCAGCCGACCAGGCCCTCGTCACCACGCACCCAGGACAGGGCGCCCGAGTCGCCGGGCAGCACGTCCAGCAGCGGCCCGTCGAGCCGCAGCGGGCGGGTGCGGACGCGCAGCGCGGTGGTGGCCGGTGCGACAGTCACACCTCGAGAGTAGGCAACCCGCCGCGGTCCCGCGGTGCCCCGGTGGCGAGGCACCGGACACACCCGGGTGGCGGGGCGGGCCCGGGCGGCTCCCTAGAATCGGTCGCCGTGACCAGTCCGACGGGCGACGTGCTGACCGAGACCCGGGCCGCGGCGGGCCGCATCCTCGGGCGGGTGCGCTACCGCGTGCCCGAGATCGTCGCCGGTGTCGGGGTCACGATCACCCTGCTCGCCCTGATCGCGCTCGGCGGCGCCTTCCTCGACGACGCCCGGATCGGCAGCAACCGAGCCACCACCGCGGCCACCGTGCTCGAGGGCTCGAACTACTGGCGCTCGGTCGTCCGCTTCGTCGACGACGAGGGCCGCCTGCAGACGCCCGGATCCGGGATCTACTACCCGGCCGGTCTCACCCCGGGGCAGAACATCTACGTCGAGTACGACACCACCGAGCCGACCCGGGTCCGGGTCGCCGGCCGGACGGCGGTCGACGGGATCCTGCCGGTCGCGGGCGGCATCGCGGCGGTCTGGGTGATCCTCGGCCCGGCGTCGGTGGCGCTGCGCCGCCGTCGCGACCGCGCGTCCTGAGCTCACGACCGCCAGAGCGCGCACACCTCCGCGGCCACCTGCGGAGCCACGACGAGCAGCCCGTCCTCGGGCATCGGTGCGGCGTGGCCGTCCCGGTCCAGGACCAGCGCACCGGCCTCGGAGGCCAGGCACAGCGCGCCCGCGACGTCCCACTCGTGGTAGCGGGTCAGGACCGCCGCGACGGCGTGCCCCAGCGCGACCTGGGTGATCGCCAGCGCGGCCGACCCGAGCACCCGTACCCCCGCGTGCGCGGCCTTGCAGCGAGCGAGGAAGCCGTCGTCCGGGTCCTCGGCGCACACCAGCGACCCGGCCAGCCGGGACGCGCGGGACGGCGGCACCGGGACGCCGTTGGCCCGGAACCCGCGCCCGCGGGCCGCAGCGTAGATCTGCCCGCGCCCCGGGTCGGCCACGACGCCCACCGCCGGCCCGTCGCCGTCCACCAGGGCCAGGCTGTACGCGCACCACGGCAGCCCGGCGACGAAGTTGGCGGTGCCGTCCACCGGGTCCACGACCCACCGCATCGGTGCCTGCGCCGCTCCGCTGTCGGCGCCGTACTCCTCGCCGACGACCGGGCAGCCGGGGAACTCCGCGGCCAGCACCCGGCGGGTGTGCCGCTCCAGGGTCCGGTCGGTGTCGGTGACCCAGTCGAACGGGTTCGCCTTCACCGCGTGGCCGGGCGCGTCGGCGTGCTCCCGGCCGAGCGTCGCGGTGATCACCTCGGCGGCGTCGTTGGCCAGCCGGCCCGCCGTCTCCAGGGCGTGCGAGAGCAACGCCGGGTCCACCGGGCGGGCGGATCGGGTGGTGTGCGGGGCGGCCGTCATACGCACCGAGTCTCCGGGCGGGGGATGACCCGATCGCGACCGCGAGGTGACACTCCCGTGCCGGGAGCGCCAACTCGTGCAGCGCCGGTCGGCTCCCACCCGATGTTCGCCGAGGGTTGGGCGGCTGCTCACACCGTGGACCCGGCCCGGCGTCCCGCTCCGAGCACTGTCGGGCCGTGCGCGTCGCAATCGTCTCGGAATGCTTCCTGCCGGTGGTCAACGGCGTCACCAACTCGGTGCTGCGGGTGTGCGAGCACCTGCGCGCGGGCGGCCACGACGTCCTCGTGATCGCACCCGGGACCGGCGAGCCCACCGAGTACGACGGCGTCCCGGTCGTCCGGATCCCCGCCGTCGGGCTCCCGGTGGTCAACTCGATGCCGGTCGGGGTCCCGAGCCGCCGGGTACTCACCGCGCTGCGCGCGTTCCGGCCGGACGTCGTGCATCTCGCCGCGCCGTTCGTCGTCGGCGCGCGGGGGCTCGCCGCCGCCCGGCGGCTGGGCATCCCGACGGTCGCGATCTACCAGACCGACGTCGCCGGGTTCGCCTCCGCCTACGGCCTCGGCCTGACCGCCCGGGCGGCCTGGCGCTGGACCTGCCGGCTGCACTCGATGGCCGACCGCACGCTCGCACCGTCCAGCTGGGCCACGGGCGCGTTGCGCGACCGCGGCGTCCCACGGGTGCACCAGTGGGCCCGCGGTGTCGACACCCGGCGGTTCACCCCGTCGCGGCGCAGTGCCGCGCTGCGCGCCCGGCTGGCCCCGGACGGCGAGCGGCTGGTCGGGTTCGTCGGCCGGCTAGCCCCGGAGAAGCAGGTCGAACGCCTCGCCGTGCTGGGTGACGTGCCGGGGACGCGGCTGGTCGTCGTCGGCGACGGGCCCAGCGCCGAGGGGCTGCGGGAGCGGCTGCCCTCGGCGGCGTTTCTCGGCCACCGGGGCGGCGACGAGCTCGCCGAGATCTACGCCAGCCTCGACGTGTTCGTCCACACCGGGCAGGCGGAGACGTTCTGCCAGGCGGTGCAGGAGGCGTTGGCCTCCGGGATCCCGGTCGTCGCGCCGGACGCGGGCGGTCCGCGTGATCTCGTCCTCGACGGCCGCACGGGCTACCTCGTCGCGCCCCGGCCGGAAGGGGGCGAGCCCGGCGACCCGGCGACCGACGAGGCCGACCGCGAGCTGGTCGCCGCCGTCGCCGCGCTCTGCGTACCGGACCGCAACCGCGCGTTCGGCGCCGCCGCGCGGCAGTCGGTGCTGCGCCGCACCTGGACCGCGGTCGGTGACGAGCTGCTCGCGCACTACGCGCAGGTGCTCCACCCGGTCCCCGACCGGATCGCGGCCTGACCGAACACGCGCGGCCTGACGGGACACGCGACGTCACCGTCGCAGGGTGCGGGGGCCGTCGCGAGGTGCCGGGCGGGAGCTGCGCGACGACGAGAGGTACGGGCCGACGACCACCGTCGATCCCGCGACGCCGGAGAACGTGGTCATGCGTAGTCGTGCGGATCCGTGACCGGCGGCGGCGGACGACCCTGACCCGCATGAACACGACCGTCGTCGTCGAACCGCAGGGCGAGCTCGCCGGGGTGGACACCTCGGGGGCCGTCGCGCTGATCCGCCGCCTCCTCGACCGCAGTCCCGCCACCCGCGCGTCGGCGGCGGCCGAGGTCCTGGCCGCGCCGCACCGGGTACCGCCACCGGTGCTCTACGCCCTGTCCGAGAACCTGGTGGCCGCCGGCGACATGCCCGACGCCGCGGCGTGGTTCTACGCCGGCCAGGTCCGGGCCCGGTTCGACGCGACCCGGTGCACCGACCCGACGGCGGCCGGGGCGCTGGGGGTCCTGCGCGACCGGTTCGGCGAGCCGGTGAACCGGTGGGCGTTCGCCGACCCGGCCCGGGTCCGGCGCGCCGCGGTCCGGGGGATCGCCTGGGACCGGACGGCCCCGCACGACTACGACCACCGCTGGATCGCCCTGCACGGCATGGATGCGTTCACCGGGCCCGGCACCGGCGTCAGCACCCCGTCGCACGAGTGGCCCGCGACCGCCGCGCGGGTGCGTGCCGAGTATCTGGCGGGGTTGCGCGTGGTCCTGCGGGAGCAGTTCGGCGTCTGAGCAGCCCGCGTAGGCTCGCCCCGTGTCCCGCGCCGAGCTCGACAAGGACCCGCACGACGTCGCCCGCATGTTCGACGGCGTGGCCCGGCGCTACGACCTGACCAACACCGCGCTGTCCGGCGGGCAGGACCGCTACTGGCGGACCCAGACCCGCCGGGCACTCGCGCTGCAGCCGGGGGAGCGGGTCCTCGATCTCGCCGCGGGCACCGCCGTGTCCACCGTCGAGCTCGCCAAGGACGGCGCCCGGTGCGTCGCCGCCGACTTCTCCCTCGGGATGCTGCACGCCGGCGCGCACCGCGACGTCCCGAAGGTCGCCGCCGACGCGCTGCACCTCCCGTTCGCCGACGGCTCCTTCGACGCCGTGACGATCTCCTTCGGCCTGCGCAACGTCAGCGACACCGTGGCCGGGCTGCGCGAGATGGCCCGGGTCACCCGCCCCGGCGGCCGCCTGGTCGTCTGCGAGTTCTCGACGCCGACCTGGGCGCCGTTCCGCCTGCTCTACCAGGGCGCCGTGCTCGGGCACGTGCTGCCCGCGGTCGCCCGGACCGTCTCCTCGAACCCCGAGGCGTACCTGTACCTCGCCGAGTCGATCCGGGACTGGCCGGACCAGCCCGCGCTGGCCCGGAAGATCGTCGACGCCGGGTGGGAGCAGGCCGCCTGGCGAAATCTGACGGTCGGCGCCGTCGCCCTGCACCGGGCCCGCAAACCCGCCTGAACCCCCTCTCGCGAACGCCCGCACGTCCGACCGGACGTGCGGGCGTTCTGCTGTGCCGCAACGGTTCCGGGGTTCCGAGACGGGTGGATGGCCCCGGGTCGGCCGCACGTCCTACACTCACACACGACGTTCGTGAAGTTTTTCACAAGCGTGGTGATCGACATGCCGGGCAGAAGGGCTCGACCAGCACTGATGTGGATCACAGGTGATCTGTGTCCTTCCTCAGGTAAGGCTCGCCTGGGTTCTTCGTCACACGGTGGCGGACATAAGGTCCGTCCGACCGGCCTGTCGATCACCACCGACGTCGGTGGCCGCGCGACTACGAAGGTGTACGGATGCTCGATGCCTATCTCCCGCTCGTCCTGCTGTTCGCGTTGGCAGCGGGCTTCGCGGTGTTCTCCGTCGCCGCCGCGCCGCTCATCGGGCCCCGCCGGTTCAACCGGGCGAAGCTGGACTCCTACGAGTGCGGCATCGAGCCGTCGCCGCAGCCGATCGTCGGTGGCGGTCGCATCCCGGTCGCCTACTACCTCACGGCGATGCTGTTCATCCTTTTCGACATCGAGCTGGTGTTCATGTACCCGTACGCCGTCATCGCAGACGCGGTCGGTGTGTTCGGGTTCGTGGCCATCACGCTCTACATCGCCACCATCGCTTTTGCGTACGCCTACGAATGGCGGCGCGGCGGGCTGGAGTGGAGCTGACATGGGACTCGAGGAGAACCTGCCCAGCGGTGTCCTGCTGACCAGCGTCGAGAAGCTGGTCAACTGGACCCGGAAGTCGTCGCTCTGGCCTGCCACGTTCGGCCTGGCCTGCTGCGCCATCGAGATGATGACCACCGGCGCACCGCGCTACGACCTCGCCCGCTTCGGCATGGAGGTCTTCCGGGCGTCACCGCGCCAGGCCGACCTGATGATCGTCGCGGGCCGGGTGAGCAACAAGATGGCGCCGGTCCTGCGCCAGATCTACGACCAGATGCCGGAGCCGCGCTGGGTGCTGGCGATGGGCGTCTGCGCCAGCTCGGGCGGCATGTTCAACAACTACGCGATCGTGCAGGGCGTCGACCACGTCGTGCCGGTGGACATGTACCTGCCGGGCTGCCCGCCACGGCCGGAGATGCTCATGGACGCGATCCTCAAGATCCACGCCAAGATCTCCGACGAGCCGCTCGGCCCGAAGCGGGCCGCGGAGCTGGCCGAGTCCGGGTACCGGACGCCGATGGTGCCGTCGTCGGTGAAGTTCGCGCCGAAGCACAAGCGCCTCGACGCGCTGAAGCACACGCCCACGCCGGACGTCCCGAACTACCTCGAGCCCGGCGCGCAGCCGAGGTCGGCCACGAACGCGCTGGCAGCCGGTGAGAAGCACGAGCTGCCGTCGCTGGCCGACGCCGCGAGGGGGGAGCAGCAGTGACCGAGCCTTCCGGCACCTCCAAGGATGACGCCGAGCCCACCGGCGGCGAGCACTCGTCGTCCGAGGTGAGCGGGGCCGCGCTGGAGCAGCAGCGGGCCCGCGGCGGTGAGGACGCGCTGGCCGGCGTCCGGCCCGCCGCCCGTATCACCGAGACCCGGACCCGGTCGGGCATGTTCGGCGTCCGCGGCAGCGGCGACACCTCCGGCTACGGCGGGCTGCGACTGCCCGGCCACGCCCCGGCACCGGCCGAGCGGCCGTTCGGCGGCTGGTTCGACGAGTTCGCCGACGAGCTGGGTGCCGCGCTGGACGAGCGGTCGATCCCGCGGGACGCGATCGAGCAGGTGACGATCGACCGGGACGAGATGACCCTCTACGTGCAGCCCGCGAAGCTGAACGCGGTCGCCCGCACGATGCGTGACGACCCCGCCCTGCGCTTCGAGTTCTGCTCGTCGGTGTCCGGTGTGGACTACTCGGCGCCGGACGGCTCGCCGGTCGACCGGCCGCTGCACGTCACCTACCACCTGCTGTCCATGACCTACCGGCGCCGCATCCGGCTCGAGGTCGCCATGGACATCGAGAACCTGCACGTCGACAGCGTCGTCGACGTGTACCCCACCGCGGACTGGCACGAGCGCGAGACCTGGGACATGTTCGGCGTCGTCTTCGACGGCCACCCGGCGCTCACCCGGATCCTCATGCCGGACGACTGGGACGGCCACCCCCAGCGCAAGAGCTACCCGCTCGGTGGCATCCCCGTGGAGTACAAGGGCGCGGAGATTCCACCGCCCGATGAGCGGAGGGCCTACTCGTGACCACCTCGCAGCAGGATCCGTACGCCGCGCCCGGCCGTCCGACGACCGAGGGCACCGTCTACACGGTCACCGGCGGCGACTGGGACTCCCTGATGGACGCGGCCCACGAGGACCGCATCGTCATCAACATGGGCCCGCAGCACCCGTCCACGCACGGCGTGCTGCGGCTGATCCTCGAGCTCGAGGGCGAGACCGTCACCCAGGGCCGGCCGGTGATCGGGTACCTGCACACCGGCATCGAGAAGAACTGCGAGTACCGGACCTGGACCCAGGGGGTCACGTTCGTGACCCGCGCGGACTACCTGTCCCCGCTGTTCAACGAGGCCGCCTACTGCATGGCGATCGAGAAGCTCCTCGGGATCGAGGTGCCGCGCCGCGCCGAGCACATCCGGGTGCTGCTCATGGAGCTGAACCGGATCGGCTCGCACCTGGTGGCGCTGGCCACCGGCGGGATGGAGCTCGGCGCACTGACCGGCATGACCTCCGGCTTCCGCGAGCGGGAGGAGGTCCTGCACCTGCTCGAGGACCTGACCGGGCTGCGGATGAACCACGCGTTCATCCGGCCCGGCGGCCTGGCCCAGGACCTGCCCGCCGACTACGCCGAGAAGGTCCGGGCGTTCCTGAAGGTCATGAACACCCGGATGCCCGACTACGACAAGCTGCTCACCGGGCAGCCGATCTGGCGCCAGCGGCTGGAGGGCGTCGGGTACCTGCCCGTCGACGGCTGCCTCGCACTCGGGGCGTCCGGTCCGATCCTGCGGGCGGCCGGCCTGGCCTGGGACCTGCGCAAGCACATGCCGTACTCGGTCTACGACGAGTACGAGTTCGAGGTCCCCACGGCCACCGAGGCCGACTGCTACGCCCGCTACAAGCTGCGCGTCGCCGAGATCCACGAGTCGCTGCAGCTCATGGAGCAGGCGCTGACCAAGCTCGACGAGACCGGGCCCGGCCGGGTCATGGTCGACGACCCGAAGGTCGCCTGGCCGGCGCAGCTGTCGATCGGCAGCGACGGCATGGGCAACACCCTCGAGCACGTCCGCAAGATCATGAGTCAGTCGATGGAATCGCTGATCCACCACTTCAAGCTGGTGACCGAGGGCTTCTCGGTCCCGCCCGGGCAGGCCTACGCGGCCGTCGAGTCCCCCCGCGGCGAGCTCGGCGCGCACCTGGTCTCGGACGGCGGTACCCGCCCGGTCCGCGTCCACCTGCGCGACCCCAGCTTCGTGAACCTGCAGACGATGCCCGCGATGAGCGAGGGCGGCCAGATCGCCGACGTCATCGCGGCCGTCGCGTCGATCGATCCCGTGATGGGAGGTTGCGACCGATGACCCTCCCCGAGGGCAATCCCGAGGCCAACGCGCCGGCGCACGTCACGCCGGTCGAGCGCGAGTTCGCTGCGCCGCCGGAGCCGTCGCCGGTCTCCCCGGTCTTCGACGAGCTCACCCGGGCGCGGACCAAGGAGATCATCTCCCTGTACCCGCAGTCCCGCTCCGCGCTGCTCCCGCTGCTGCACCTGGTGCAGTCGGTCGAGGGCCACGTCAGCCAGAACGGGATCCGGTACTGCGCCGAGGCGCTCGGGCTGAGCACGGCCGAGGTCTCCGCGGTGGCGACGTTCTACACGATGTACAAGCGCAGCCCCTGCGGCGAGCACCTGGTCAGCGTCTGCACCAACACGCTGTGTGCGGCGCTGGGCGGTGACGACATCTACGCGCGGTTGCGCACCCACCTCGGCTCCGCCGACCGTCCGCTCGGTCACGAGGAGACCGCCGGGGAGCCCGGCACGACGGGGTCGATCACCCTGGAGCACGCCGAGTGCCTCGCGGCCTGCGACCTCGCGCCGGTGCTGCAGGTCAACTACGAGTACTTCGACAACCAGACGGTCGACTCCGCGGTCGAGCTGGTGGACGCGCTGCGCAGCGGCGAGCGGCCGCAGCCCACGCGCGGGGCGCCGCTGACCGACCTGCGCACGGTCGAGCTGGAGCTGGCCGGCTTCACCGACGAGGCCGCCCCGGTCGACGAGACGGCCCGCGTCGAGGGGCCGTCGTCGGCGATCGAGTCGGTCCGCGGTGCCCGGCTGGCCGAGGAGAACGGCTGGACCGCCCCGGCGATGCCGGCCCTGCCCCCGGTGATGCCCGCGCTACCGGAGAAGAAGTGATCCCATGACCTCTCCCGAGAACGAGCCGGTGCAGATGCCGGACCCGGTCACGCCGGTGCTGACCCGGCGGTGGCTGGCGCCGCGCTCCTGGTCGATCGACACCTACGAGCAGCTCGAGGGCTACACCTCGCTGCGTACCGCGTTCGCCGCGCAGCCGGACCAGCTCATCCAGCTGATCAAGGACTCCGGCCTGCGCGGGCGCGGCGGCGCCGGGTTCCCGACCGGGATGAAGTGGGGCTTCATCCCGCAGGACGACGGCAGCGGGACCGGCCCGGGCGCGAAGCCGAAGTACCTGGTGATCAACGCCGACGAGGGCGAGCCGGGTACCTGCAAGGACATCCCGACGATGATGGCCGACCCGCACTCGCTGATCGAGGGCTGCATCGTCACCAGCTACGCGATCCGGGCGAACTTCTGCGCGATCTACGTCCGCGGCGAGGCGCTGCACTGCATCCGCAGGCTGCGGGCCGCGGTCCGCGAGGCCAAGGACAAGGGGTACCTCGGGCGCGACATCCTCGGCTCCGGGTTCGACCTGGAGATCGTGGTGCACGCCGGCGCGGGTGCCTACATCTGCGGCGAGGAGACCGCGCTGCTCGACTCGCTCGAGGGCCGTCGCGGGCAGCCGAGGCTCAAGCCGCCGTTCCCGGCGACCGCCGGCCTCTACTCCTGCCCGACGGTGGTCAACAACGTGGAGACCATCGCGAGCGTGCCCGTCATCGTCAACGGCGGCTCCGGCTGGTTCCGCTCGATGGGCCGGGAGCGTTCGCCCGGCCCGAAGATCTACTCGATCTCCGGGCACGTCGAGCGGCCCGGCCAGTACGAGGCCCCGCTCGGGATCACGCTGCGCGAGCTGCTGGAGCTGGCGGGCGGGATGAAGGACGGGGTCCCGCTCAAGTTCTGGACGCCCGGTGGCTCCTCGACGCCGCTGCTCACCGCCGAGCACCTCGACGTGCCGCTGGACTTCGAGGGCGCGGCCGAGGCCGGCTCCATGCTGGGGACGACGGCGGTGCAGGTCTTCAACGAGACCGTGTCGGTGCCGTGGGCGGTGATGAAGTGGACCGAGTTCTACAAGCACGAGAGCTGCGGCAAGTGCACCCCGTGCCGGGAGGGCACCTACTGGCTGGTGCAGGTGCTGCAGCGGATGGTGCGCGGCGAGGGCACGCACTCCGACATCGACACCCTGGTCGACGTCTGCGACAACATCCTCGGCCGCTCGTTCTGCGCACTCGGTGACGGGGCGACCAGCCCGATCACCAGCGCGGTGCAGTACTTCCGCCAGGAGTTCCTGGATCTCATCGCGTCGCAGCCCGAGGTGGACCGTCCGGAGCAGCTGGCGGACGTGGAGGGCGCGGCACGGACCAGCGGCACCGAACTGACCGGAGCACCCGCATGACCCTCTCTCCCGAGAAGACGACCGAGGCCCCGGTCCCGGAGGGCCACGTCCGCCTCACCATCGACGGCCAGGTGATCGACGCACCCAAGGGCGAGCTGCTGATCCGCACCTGCGAGCGGCTCGGCATCGTGATCCCGCGGTTCTGCGACCACCCGCTCCTCGACCCGGCAGGTGCCTGCCGGCAGTGCCTGGTCGAGGTGGAGATGGGCGGCCGGCCGATGCCGAAGCCGCAGGCCAGCTGCACGATGACGGTCGCCGACGGGATGGTCGTCAAGACCCAGAACACCTCCGAGCGGGCGGACAAGGCGCAGCAGGGCGTGATGGAGCTGCTGCTCATCAACCACCCGCTGGACTGCCCGGTCTGCGACAAGGGCGGCGAGTGCCCGTTGCAGAACCAGGCGATGGCGCACGGCCGGGCCGACTCCCGGTTCGTCGAGACGAAGCGGACCTTCCCGAAGCCGCTGCCGATCTCGTCGCAGGTGCTGCTGGACCGCGAGCGCTGTGTGCTCTGCCAGCGCTGCACCCGGTTCTCCGAGGAGATCGCCGGTGACCCGTTCATCGACCTGCTCGAGCGCGGCTCGAACCAGCAGGTCGGGATCGCCGAGGACCAGCCGTTCCAGTCGTACTTCTCGGGCAACACCATCCAGATCTGCCCGGTCGGCGCGCTGACCAGCGCGGCCTACCGGTTCCGGTCGCGGCCGTTCGACCTGCGCTCGACGCCGGGCACCTGCGAGCACTGCAGCTCCGGCTGTTCCATCCGGACCGACTCGCGCCGCGGGACGGTGCTGCGCCGGCTCGCGGGCAACGACCCGGAGGTGAACGAGGAGTGGCTCTGCGACAAGGGCCGCTTCGCGTTCCGCTACCTGGGCAGCGCCGGCCGGATCACCCGCCCGCTGGTGCGCCGTGACGACGGGGAGCTGGCCGAGGCCTCGTGGACCGAGGCCCTGCAGGTCGCGGCGACCGGGCTGCTCGCGGCCCGGGACGGTGCCGGGATCGGCGTGCTCCCCGGCGGCCGGCTCACCACCGAGGACGCCTACGCGTACGCGAAGTTCGCCCGCGTCGTCGCCCGGACCAACGACGTGGACTTCCGCGCCCGCCCGCACTCGGACGAGGAGCTGGAGTTCCTCGCCGCGCACGTGGTCGGTGGGGCCCCCGCAGGACAGCCGGGCGATGACTCGGTGACCTTCGAGAAGATCGAGAACGCGCCGGCCGTCCTGACCGTCGCGACCGATCCGGAGGAGGAGTCGAGCATCGTCTTCCTCCGGCTGCGCAAGGCGTGGCGGAAGAAGGGCCTGCGGCACTTCCAGGTCGCTCCGTTCACCACGACCGGTGCGGAGAAGACCGGAGCGACCGTGCTGCACGCGGTGCCCGGGGGCGAGGCGGCGGTCGTCGCGGAGCCCGGTGCCGACGTCGTCGGCGCGCTGGGGCAGCCGGGTGCGGTGATCCTGGTCGGGGACCGGGCCGCGGAGTCGCCCGGGCTGTACTCGGCGGTGTCCGCGCTGGCCGCGCGGACCGGGGCGGCGATCGGCTGGCTGCCGGGCCGGGCCGGGGACCGCGGTGCGCTGGAAGCCGGCGCGCTGCCGACACTGCTTCCCGGCGGGCGCCCGGTGACCGACGCGGCCGCCCGTGCGGAGCTGGAGCAGGCCTGGGGTTGCGGGCCGCTGCCGGCCACGCCCGGCCGCGACGGCGACGCGATCCTCGCCGCGGCCGCGAGCGGTGCCCTGTCGGCGCTGGTCGTCGGTGGGGTGGACCCGCAGGACATGGCCGACCCGCATGCGGCGATCACGGCGTTGCGGGAGGTCGGGTTCCTGGTCAGCCTGGAGATGCACACCTCGGCGGTGACGGAGCTGGCCGACGTCGTGCTGCCGGTCGCACCGGACGCCCAGCGCTCCGGCAGCTACCTGAACTGGGAGGGCCGCCGCCGGGAGTTCGGCGTCGCGCTGGACGCCACCGGTGTGCTGCCGGACTGCCGGGTGCTGGACACCCTGGGCGTGGAGATGGACGCCGACCTGTTCACCCAGACCTCCGCCGCGGCGGCCGGTGAGCTCGCCCGGATCGGGTCGCGCCGACCCGGCGCCGCCGCACCCGCCCACGCGGCGGACCGGGCCCAGCGGCCCGGGTACGGGCAGGCGGTGCTCGCCACCTCCCGTCAGCTGGTCGACGACGCGTCGCTGGCGATCGACGAGCCCGCGCTGGCCGGCACCGCCCGGCGCCCCTACGTACGGGTCAACGCGGCGACGGCCGAGCGGCTCGGGCTGGTCGAGGGCGACGACGCGGCGGTCGGCACCGACCGCGGGACGATCACCCTGCAGGTCGCGCTGGCCGACCTGCCGGACGGTGTGGTGTGGCTGCCCTCCAGCTCGCCCGGATCGCATGTCCGGCCCACGCTGGGGGCCGGCCACGGTGACCTGGTCGGCGTACGCCCGGCCGGAAACGGACGCGCGTCGTGAACCTGCTCCAGGTGCCCCCGGCTCCGGTCGACGGGCTCAACCCGACCCAGCAGCTGCTGGCCGACGACCCGCTCTGGCTGATCCTGATCAAGGTCGTCGGGCTGTTCGCGCTCGGCGTCGTGCTCACCCTGTTCATGATCAACTGGGAGCGCAAGGTCGTCGGCCGGATGCAGCACCGGCCGGGCCCGAACCGGACCGGCCCCGGCGGCTGGCTGCAGAGCCTCGCCGACGGGCTGAAGCTGGCGTTCAAGGAAGACATCATGCCGGCGCTCGCCGACAAGAAGGTCTACTTCCTCGCCCCGATCATCTCGACGGTCCCGGCGTTCGTGGCTTTCTCGGTGATCCCGTTCGGCGGCGAGGTCACGATCTTCGGGGAGCCGACCGCACTGCAGCTGGTCGACCTGCCGGTCGGCGTGCTCGTGGTGCTGGCCTGTTCGTCGATCGGCGTCTACGGGATCGTGCTCGGCGGCTGGGCCTCCGGCTCGCCGTACTCGCTGCTGGGTGCGATGCGCTCGGCGGCACAGGTCATCTCCTACGAGATCGCGCTCGGCCTCGCCGTCGTCGGCGTGGTGCTCTACGCGGGTTCGCTGTCCACCGCGACGATCGTCGGGGCGCAGGCGACCGGCTGGTACTTCTGGCTGCTGGTGCCGAGCTTCGTGGTCTTCGTGATCTCGATGGTGGGCGAGACGAACCGGGCCCCGTTCGACCTCCCGGAGGCGGAGTCCGAGCTGGTCGGTGGCTTCCACACCGAGTACTCGTCGCTGAAGTTCGCCCTGTTCTTCCTGGCCGAGTACGTGAACATGGTGACGGTCTCGGCGATGGCGGTGACGCTGTTCCTCGGTGGCGGGATGTGGCCGTGGCCGCTGAGCTTCCTCAACGCCTACGGCTGGATGCAGTTCCTGGCCTTCATCATCAAGATCCTGCTGTTCCTGTTCGTGTTCATCTGGCTGCGCGGGACGCTGCCGCGGTTCCGCTACGACCAGTTCATGAAGCTGGGCTGGAAGGTCCTGGTCCCGGTCATGCTGGTGTGGATCGTCGCGATCTTCGGCATCCGCGCCTTCCAGACCACCGGCGGCGACAACCTCGTCCTGCTGCTCTCGCTGATCGGGTTCGCGCTGGCCGTCGTGCTCGCGGTGGCGTTCCTGCTGCCGGACCGCCAGGTCGAGGACGCACCGGTGGAGCCGGCATCGGACTACCCGGTGCCGCCGATGGACCTCGAGGTCCCCGAGTCGCCGCCCAAGCGTCGTAAGGCCGTGCCGGCCGGAAAGGACGCCAACTAGATGTTCGACTTCTTCAAGGGCTTCGGTGTCACCTTCTCGACGATGTTCAAGAAGGTCGTCACCGAGGAGTACCCCGAGGACTTCCCGCCGGCCGCACCCCGCTACCACGGCCGTCACCAGCTCAACCGGCACCCGGACGGGCTGGAGAAGTGCGTCGGCTGCGAGCTCTGCGCCTGGGCCTGCCCCGCGGACGCCATCTACGTCGAGGGCGGTGACAACACCGAGGAGGCCCGCTACTCCCCGGGTGAGCGCTACGGCGCGATCTACCAGATCAACTACCTGCGGTGCATCGGCTGCGGCCTGTGCATCGAGGCCTGCCCGACCCGCTCGCTGACGATGACCAACTTCTACGAGCTGGCCGACGACAACCGCCAGGACCTCATCTACACCAAGGAGCAGCTGATGGCCCCGCTGCTGCCGGGTATGGAGCAGCCTCCGCACCCGATGCGCCTCGGCGAGGACGAGCAGGACTACTACGTGCAGGGCCCGACCCTGGCGAAGACGTCCGTCCTGGACCAGACCGGGGAGCAGATGCGATGAACGCCGTACTTGCCCAGGCCGCGGGCGAGGTGAGTACCGGTGAGGCCGTCGCGTTCTGGATCCTCGGCCCGGTGGCCCTGGCCGGTGCGCTCGGCCTGGTGTTCGCCCGGCATGCGATGCACGCCGCGCTGCTGCTGGTGCTGACGATGCTCTCGATCGCGGTGCTGTACCTGGTGCAGTCCGCGCCGTTCCTCGGCTTCGTGCAGATCATCGTCTACACCGGCGCCGTGATGATGCTGTTCCTGTTCGTCCTGATGCTGGTCGGGCGGGACTCGAAGGACTCGGTGATCGAGGTCCTGCGCGGGCAGCGGGCCGCGGCGCTGGTCTTCGGCGTCGGGCTGGCCGCGCTGCTGGTCGGCGGGCTGTCGCGGGGGCTCACGAACGTGACCCCGGCCGGTCTCGAGGCCGGCGGGCAGGGCTGGAACGGCAACGTCCCCGGTATCGGCCGGCTGATCTTCACCGACTACCTGCTGGCCTTCGAGCTGACCGCGGCGCTGCTGATGATCGCCGCGCTCGGCGCGATGGTGCTGACCGGATCGCAGGGCGCCCAGCACACCAAGATCGGCCAGCGGGCCACGGTGACGCTCCGGCTGCGCGGCGAGCACGCCCGCATCTCCCCACTGCCCGGCCCGGGCGTCTACGCCACCGCGAACTCGGTCGCCGTGCCGGCGATCCTCCCGGACGGCTCGATCGCCCCGGAGTCCCTGTCGGAGATCATCGAGTCGATCTCGGTCGATGTCCCGGACACGACCACGCCGGACGCGCACGCGCTGACCGGCCGCCCCGCACCCGACCGCACGATCGATGCGGGCGAGGCGAGTGACACGGGGGACCACCGATGACGCCCGACTACTACCTGCTGCTCTCGGCGCTGCTGTTCACCATCGGCGCGGCCGGTGTGCTCATCCGCCGCAACGCCGTCGTGGTGTTCATGTGCATCGAGCTGATGCTGAACGCGGTGAACCTGTCGCTGGTCACGTTCTCCCGGATCAACGGAGACCTCGACGGCCAGGTGATGGCGCTGTTCGTGATGGTGGTCGCCGCCTGTGAGGTGGTGGTCGGGCTCGCGATCATCACGGCGATCTTCCGCACCCGTCAGTCCTCCTCCGTGGACGACGCGAACCTCTTGAAATACTAGGAGCGGACAACGGTGACCCAGCTCCCCCTCACCCTCGCGCAGGCCGCCGAGCCCGCGACCGGGGCCGCGTCGCTGGCGTGGCTCCTGATCGCGCTGCCCGCGGCCGGTGCCCTGGTGCTGTTCCTGGCCGGCCGGCGCGCCGACGCCTGGGGCCACTGGCTCGGCGTCGGCACCGTGGTGGCCGCGTTCGCCACCGGACTCGCGGTGTTCGTCGAGACCCTCGGACTCTCCCCGGAGTCCCGCACCCGTGAGCTCGGAATCTACGAGTGGATGTCCTCGGGTGCCCTCTCCGTCGACTTCGGTCTCCGGCTCGATCCGCTGTCGCTGACCTTCGTCCTGCTGATCACCGGCGTCGGTGCGCTCATCCACCTCTACTCGGTGGGCTACATGAGCGACGATCCGAACCGCCGCCGGTTCTTCGCCCAGCTGAACCTGTTCGTCGCGGCGATGCTGGTGCTGGTCCTCGGCAACAACTTCGTGCTGCTCTACCTGGGCTGGGAGGGCGTCGGCCTGGCGTCCTACCTGCTGATCGGCTTCTACCAGGACCGCCCGTCCGCGGCGACCGCGGCGAAGAAGGCGTTCATCATGAACCGGGTCGGCGACGTCGGCCTGGCGATCGCGATCTTCCTGCTCTGGCTGGAGCTCGGCACGCTGCAGTACACCGAGGTCTTCGCCCGGATCGGCGAGGTGCCCGCGGGGACCGTCCTGGCGATCACGCTGCTGCTCCTGCTCGGGGCCTGCGGCAAGTCCGGCCAGTTCCCGCTGCAGTCCTGGCTCCCGGACGCGATGGAGGGCCCGACCCCGGTCTCCGCCCTGATCCACGCCGCGACGATGGTGACCGCCGGCGTCTACCTGATCGCCCGGGCGGCGCCGATCTACAACCTGTCCGAGACCGGACGCCTGGTCGTCTGCCTCATCGGCGTCGTCACGCTGATGATCGGCGCGATCGTCGGGTGTGCCTACGACGACATCAAGAAGGTGCTGGCCTACTCCACGGTCAGCCAGATCGGCTACATGATCCTGGCCGTCGGGCTCGGCCCGGTCGGCTACGCGCTGGGCATCCTGCACCTGCTCACCCACGGCTTCTTCAAGGCCGGGCTGTTCCTCGGGGCCGGTTCGGTGATGCACGCGATGAACGACGACGTCGACATGCGCCGCTTCGGCGGCCTGTGGCGGAAGATGCCGATCACCTTCGTCACCTTCGGCCTCGGCTACCTGGCCCTGATCGGCTTCCCGTTCCTGTCCGGGTACTTCTCCAAGGACGCGATCATCGAGGCCGCGTTCTCCCAGGGCGGCTGGCAGGGCTGGGTGTTCGGCGGGCTCGCCACCCTGGCGGCGGGGCTCACCGGCTTCTACATGACCCGCCTGATGCTCATGACGTTCTTCGGTGAGCAGCGCTGGCGGGACCTGCAGTCCACCGACGGCCGCGACTACCACCCGCACGAGTCCCCGGCCACGATGACCGTGCCGATGATCGTCCTGGCGGTCGGCTCGATCGGCGCCGGTGCGCTGCTCTACCCGGTGCTGCCGGGCTGGCTGGCCCCGTCGGTCGGCGAGCGCGTCGAGCTCGAGGGCGGTGCGCTGCCGCACGCGGTGATCCCGTGGCTGGTCGTCGGCGTCTCGCTGCTCGGTGTGCTGCTGGCGTACCTGTTCGTCGGCCGGGCCTCTGTGCCGGTGCAGCGTCCGCAGCGGGTGTCGCCGGTCGTCGCGGCCGCCCGGGCCGATCTCGGCGCGAACGCGTTCAACGAGACGTTCCTCGAGCGGCCCGGCATCTGGCTCACCCGGCTGCTGGTCTACTTCGACAACCGCGGGATCGACGGCCTGGTCAACGGCACGGCCGCCGCGTTCGGCGGCAGCTCCGGCCGGTTGCGCCGGTTGCAGACCGGCTTCGTCCGGTCCTACGCCCTATCGATGCTCGGCGGCGGGGTCCTCATCGTCGCGGCCATGCTGGCGGTGAGGTTCGCATGATCGACCCGATCGTTCCCGGCAGCGGCGGTAACCCGTTCCTGCTGGTCCTGCTGCTCGTCCCGGTGCTCGGCGCGCTGGTGATGTACCCGCTGCGGCGCAACGTGCCGGCCGCCAAGGCCGTCGCGATGGCGACCGCGCTGCTCGAGTTCGTGCTCGTCGTCGTCGCCTGGGCGATGTACTCGATCCCGGCCGCCGAGGCGGGCACCCGGTTCCAGCTCGAGTTCTCGATGCCGTGGATCCCGACGTTCGGCACGCACCTCGCGTTCGGCGTGGACGGCATCGCGCTGGCGATGATCGCGCTGACCGCGTTCCTGGTGCCCGGGCTGATGCTCTTCGCGTGGGCGGAGAAGCTGCCCGAGGGCCGGTCCGCGGCGGGCTACTTCGCGCTGCTGCTGGCCACCGAAGCGACGCTGGTGGGCGTCTTCGCCGCCACGGACGTCTTCCTCTTCTACGTGTTCTTCGAGGCCATGCTGGTCCCGATGTACTTCCTGATCGGCCGCTTCGGCGGGCCGAACCGGCAGTACGCGGCGGTCAAGTTCTTCCTGTACTCGCTGCTCGGCGGCCTGATCATGCTGGCCTCGCTGATCGGGCTGTACGTGACGAGCGCCGAGCAGCTGGGCCGGGGCACCTTCACCTGGGCCGAGCTGCAGGCGATCGCCGAGAGCACCCCGACGTCGACCCAGATCTGGCTGTTCCTCGGCTTCTTCATCGCGTTCGCGATCAAGGCGCCGCTGGTGCCGTTCCACACCTGGCTGCCCGACGCCGGCGCCGAGGCCCCGATCGTCGGCGCGGTGTTGCTGGTCGGCGTGCTGGACAAGGTCGGCACCTTCGGGTTCCTGCGCTACCTGCTGCCGCTGTTCCCGCAGGCCAGCCAGGTCCTCGCGCCGGTGGTGCTGGTGCTCGCCGTCGCCGGCATCATCTACGCCGCGCTGCTGGCGGTCGGGCAGACCGACATGGGCCGGTTCGTCGCCTACACCTCGGTGGCGCACTTCGGGTTCATCGCGCTCGGCGTGTTCGCGTTCTCCAGCCAGGCGTTCGCCGGGGCGACGCTCTACATGGTCAACCACGGGCTCTCGACCGGCATGCTGTTCGTGATGGTCGGTGTGCTGATCAGCCGCGGCGGCTCGCGCCTGATCGCCGACTACGGCGGCGTCGCGAAGCTCGCCCCGGTGCTGGCCGGGTGCATGCTGCTGGCGGGCATGTCCTCGCTGGCGCTGCCCGGCACCAACTCGTTCGTCTCCGAGTTCCTGGTCCTGGTCGGCTCGTTCCCGACCCGGCCGGTGTTCACGATCATCGCCACGATCGGGATCATCTTCGCCGCGCTGTACGTGCTGTGGTTCTACCAGCGCACGATGCAGGGCCCGGTCCGTGGCTCCGCGGTCATCGCGGCGCTGGAGCGCGGCGGTGCGGGCGGACCCGGTTCGATGATCGACCCGGTCGTCGCGGCGGAGCGCAAGGGCAGCGGGTTCCCGGACCTGACCGGCCGGGAGATCGGGGTGCTCGCACCGCTGATCGTCGCGATCATCGTGCTGGGCTTCTACCCGGCCCCGGTCCTCGACCTGATCAACCCGTCCGTGACGGCGACCATGCAGGAGGTCGGCCTGCCCGACCCGGTGCCCGCTGGAGGGATGCCCCGATGACAGTTCTTCCGGCCCAGGTGCCGACGCAGATCGAGATGCCGTCGATCGACTGGGCGGCGTCGTCGCCGCTGTGGATCGTGTTCGTGGGCGCGTGCGTGTCGGTGCTGCTGGAGGCCTTCCTGCCGCGACACCAGCGCTGGCCGGTGCAGGTGCTCACGACCACGCTCACCCTGGTCGCCGCGCTCGTCGCGCTGGCCGGTTACGCGCTGACCGGTCCGGAGCCGGTGCTGACGTTCGGCGCCGCGCTGTCGGTGGACGCGCCGTCGTTGTTCCTGTGGGGCACGCTGCTCGTGCTCGCGATCCCGAGCCTGCTGCTGGTGGCCGACCGGTCGGTCGAACCGGGCGGGGTGTTCGTGGCGTCGGCGGCCGAGCGGGCCGCCGCCCGCACCGGCGGCTCCGGCGGTTCCGGTGATTCCGGGCCGGAACACGTCGACCGCTCCTACGGGGCACCCGACGACGTACCGACGATGCAGACCGAGCCGTTCCCGTTCCTGCTGTTCGCGCTCGGCGGGATGATGGCCTTCGTCGCGGCGAACGACCTGCTGACGATGTTCATCGCGCTCGAGGTGCTGTCGCTGCCGCTGTACCTGATGTGCGGGCTGGCCCGGCGACGCCGGCTGCTCTCCCAGGAGGCGGCCGTCAAGTACTTCCTGCTGGGCGCGTTCGGCTCGGCGTTCTTCCTGTACGGCGTCGCGCTGCTCTACGGCTACTCCGGATCGGTCCGGCTCAGCGAGATCTCCGACGCGGCCGCCGGCAGCCTCGCCTCCGACACGCTGCTGTTCGCCGGTCTCGCCCTGCTGCTGGTCGGGCTCCTGTTCAAGGGGTCGGTGGCGCCGTTCCACACCTGGACGCCGGACGTCTACCAGGGCGCCCCGACGCCGGTCACCGCGTTCATGGCGGCCTGCACCAAGGTCGCCGCGTTCGGCGCGATCGCCCGGGTGCTCTACGTCGCCTTCGGCAGCACCGTCTGGGAGTGGCGGGGCGTGCTGTGGGTCGTCGCGGTCGTGTCGATGGTCGTCGGCGCGGTGCTGGGCCTGACCCAGACCGACGTGAAGCGGATGATCGCGTACTCCTCGATCGCGCACGCCGGCTTCCTGATGCTCGGTGCGATGGCGCTCACCCCCGAGGGCACCGCCGGGCTGATGTTCTACCTGGTCGCCTACGGCTTCACCACGGTCGCGGTGTTCGGCGTCGTGTCGCTGGTCCGCGGACCGGACGGCGAGGCAGGTCACCTGTCCCAGTGGGCAGGGCTGGCCAAGCGCTCCCCGCTGGCCGCCGGGATCATGACGTTCCTGCTTCTCGCACTCGCCGGAATCCCGCTGACCAGCGGGTTCACCGCGAAGTTCGCGATCTTCTCGGCGGCCTCGGCGGACGGCATGGTGCCGCTGGTGGTGATCGCGCTGATCGCCTCCGCGGTGGCGGCGTTCTTCTACATCCGGGTGGTCGTGCTCATGTACTTCAACGAGCCGGCCGAGGACGGGCCGACCGTGGTGGTGCCCGGAGCGTTCACCACGGTGGCCATCACGCTGGGCACGCTCGCGACGCTGGTGCTCGGGATTCTTCCCACTCCGGTCCTGGAATGGGCTGCCAGCGGCGCGTTCGCGGGCTGACTTCGTACGCTGTGGGGGTGGAGATGCAGAATGTGGCCGGGATCCGGATGGCCGATCCGGTCCTGGCCGAGGCCACGGCGGACGGGCTCAAGCGGGTCGAGGACCTGCTGCACCGCGAGGTGCACAGCGACTACGAGTTCGTGACCGAGACCTCGCTGCATCTGATCGAGGCCGGTGGCAAGCGCTTCCGGCCGCTGTTCACGCTGCTCGCCGCGCAGATCGGGCCGCACCCGGAGCGGGACGGGGTGATCACCGCGGCGGCGGTGGTGGAGCTGATCCACCTCGCCACGCTGTACCACGACGACGTCATGGACGAGGCCGCGATGCGCCGTGGCGCGGAGTCGGCGAACTCCCGCTGGGACAACTCGGTCGCGATCCTGACCGGTGACTTTCTGTTCGCGCACGCGTCCCGGCTGGTCGCCGACCTCGGCCCGGACGCGGTCCGGATCATCGCCGAGACGTTCGCCCAGCTCGTCACCGGTCAGATGCGCGAGACGCGGGGCCCGCGGGCGTCGGACGACCCGGTGGCGCACTACCTGCGGGTGGTCGCGGAGAAGACCGGCTCGCTGATCGCCACCTCGGGCCGCTACGGCGGGATGTTCTCCGGTGCGCCCGCGGAGCACGTCGAGGCGCTGCGCCGGTTCGGCGACCTCATCGGGACCGCGTTCCAGATCTCGGACGACATCATCGACATCGCCAGCCCCGCCGACGACTCGGGCAAGACACCGGGCACCGACCTGCGGGAGGGCGTGCACACCCTCCCGATGCTGTACGCGCTGCGCGACGGCGACGACTCGCCGTCGGCGCGGCGGCTGCGCGAGCTGCTGGCCGCCCCCATCACCGACGACGCCGAGGTCGCCGAGGCACTCGACCTCCTGCGCTCCGGGGACGGGCTGCGCAAGGCGAGGGAGACGGTCAGCGGCTACGCCGACCGCGCCCGCGCCGAGCTCGCCGTGCTGCCGGCCTGCTCGGCGATCGAGGCCCTGCGGACCCTGACCGACTACACCGTCGATCGGGTGGGGTAGGCCCTCACGGGCGGCTGCGGCGCCGCACCAGGTCGAGGGTGAACACGACCAGGGCGAGCCAGATCAGCACGAAACCGGCCCAGCGGGCCGCGGACATCTGCTCGCCGACGACGAGCACGCCCCAGAGGAACTGCAGCGTCGGGTTGATGTAGAGCAGCACGCCCAGCGTGGACAGCGGGAGCCGGCGTGCCGCGGAGCCGTACAGCAGCAACGGCAGCGCGGTCGCCGGACCCGCTGCGAGCATGAGCAGCAGGTGCCACGGGCCGAGCTCGAGGAACGTCCCGGCGCCGGACGACTCCAGCACCAGCAGGTAGATCGAGGCGGGGATGAGCAGGACCAGCCCCTCCGCCGTGAGGCTGGCCGCCGCAGGTACCCGCACGGTCGCCTTGAACAGGCCGTAGATCCCGAACGAGCAGGCCAGCGTCATCGACAGCCACGGGACGGTCCCGTTCCCGACGGCGATCACCCCGACCGCGACGGCCGCCAGGCCCAGCGCCGCCCACTGCGCCACGCGCAACCGCTCCCGCAGGACGACGACGCCCAGCAGCACCCCCACCAGCGGTGTCATGTAGTACCCGAGCGCGGTCTCGACGACCCTGCCCACCGAGACGCCCCAGATGAACACGCCCCAGTTCACGGCGATGAACATCGCGGCGGCGGCCATCGCGAGCCAGCCGCGGACGTCGAGCCGCCGCAGGTCGCCCCAGCCGCGCAGGACGGTGAGCACCACCGACATCAGCACGGTCGTCCAGACGATCCGGTGGGCCAGCACCTCGACCGGCGTCGCCGGGTCCAGCAGGGGCCAGAACGCCGGGAACAGACCCCACAGCACGTAGGCGACGACGCCCGTCGTGAGGCCCTTCGGGTCGAGCTCACTCCGTTCGGGTGTGAGTCGATCGGGGGAATGGGTCGTCATCGCGTTACCGTCCTGTGGCACAGCACGGGCACCATGATCCGGCACGGGTGTCCGGGCGCGTGAGCGTCCCGACGCCCGTACACGGTCCGTGATACCAAGCACTGCGCCCGGGGCGGCCCCGGGCGGACGGAGGTCCGGTGATGGACTGGATGTGGGCACTGCTCGCCATCGTCGTCGTCCTCGTGGTGGTCGGGCTCCTGGTGGCCCGGACGCGCGGGAACGGCGGCGGAGCGGACGACGCCGCGGAGGGCTCGGCCCGGTCGGGCGGGCGCGGCGCCCCGGCCGCGTCCGGCGCCTCGGAGGCGTCCGGCGCCCCGGACACGCGGCGGGACCCCGGTACCGGGCGGATGTTCGACACCGCCGGGGCCGTCGACCCCGCCGCCGCGGCTGCCGGAGCGCACACTCCGTCCCCGGACGCGGCCCCCGATGCACCCGCAACCCCTGCCGCCGCGACCGGCCGGGATGTGCCGCGCGGCCGTGGAGACGCCGGCTCCGGCCGGGCCGGCAGTGCGTCCGGGTCTGCCGAGCGGGACGTGACTGCAGCGGCTGTGCGGAGGGCCGGGGTCGGCGACACCGCCGCGGCTCGGGACGAGTCTTCCAGGAGCGCGGCCGGGCCCCGTTCATCGAATGACCGGCACGAGGGCGGTGCCGCACCCGGTACGAGCGCGCCGCGCGGTGCTGCGTCGGGCAGCGCCGTGTCGGGCAGCGCCGTGTCGGGCAGCGCGGTGTCAGGCAGCGCCGCGTCGGACAGCGCTGCGTTGGACAGCGCTGTGTCGAACAGCGGTGCCGTGTCGGGCAGCACCGCTTCGAGCAGCACCGCTTCGGACAGCACTGCGGGGAGCCGTGCCGTGTCAGGCAGCGGCGAACCGAATAGCGCTGTGTCGGACGGCATCGCGTCGGACAGCTCTGCGGGGAGCGCTGTGACGGGCAGCCCTGTGTCTGGCAGCCCTGTGTTGGGCAGCGCTGCGCCGGGCAGCGGCGCGCCGGACAGCGCCGCTGTGTCGGGCAGCAGCGCACCGGACAGCGCCGTGTCGGACCGCGCTGCCTCGGGTAGCGCTGCGTCGGGCAGCGCCGCGACGGGAGCATCGGATCGGGCAGGCAGGACCGCGACCGACGACGACCGTGACACCGCGACCGGGGGCGCCGGGGCCGTACCGGCCACATCTGCTGCCGCCGACGGGAACGCGGCCGTCCACGGAAGCTCAGCTGCGGCCGGAAGCCCGGCTGCGGCCGGAGGCTCGGCTGCGGCCGGAAGCTTGGCTGCCGCCGGAAGCCCTGGTGCCGTCGGAAACCCGGCCGTCGACCAGTACCCGGCCGTCGACGGGAACTCGGCTGTCGACGAGTACCCGGCCGTCGACGGGAACTCGGCTGTCGACGGGAACTCGGCTGTCAGTGGAAACCCGGCTGCCGGCGGGAGCTCGGCTGTCGCCGGGGGCCTGGCCGCTGGTGGGAACCCGGCTGCCGGTGGGAACCTGGCCGCCGGCGGGGACACGGCTGCCGGCGGGCATGCCGCTCCCGATGAACCCGGTTCAGGCACGACCGTGCCGGGCGGCATCGCAGCGGGGGCAGCGGCCCCCGCCCGTGGCACCGCGACCGACGAGCGGGGCACCGTGACGGGTGGCTCGGCCGCCGACTCCGGGACCGAACCGGTGGACCGCGCCGCGGCGACGGAGGCCCCCGACAGCACCGGCAGGAGCACCGGGGCCGCGCCCGATGCTCCGGCGATCCCCGAGCAGCCGGGCCACGACGACGACCCGTCCGGGCCCGGCCGCCATGCCCTGCACGAGGGCGTCGATCCCGGGCCACTGCCCGAGGTCGACCTGCCGGAGCAGGGCGGACCGCTCGAGCCGCTCACAGCGCAGACAGGGTCACGAGGAACGTCGGCACCGACCGGAGGGTCGGCCCTCGCCGCGCTGGACGCGCGTCTCCTCGGCCCGACGGCGACCCCGTGGGACACCGGTCCCCGGCCAGGTCCGTACCGGGGCTCCGTGCTGGCACCGACCGACGGTTCGGAGCCGCCCGAGACCCATCGGGTGAAGGTGCACAGCGGCTCGCGCCGGTTCCATACGCTCGAGTCCCCGTACTACGTCCGTACCCGGGCCGATCTCTACTTCACCGGGGAGCAGGAGGCCCGGGGAGCCGGGTTCATCGCCTGGTACGAACGCCCCGGCGCCCGCTGACCGACCATCGCCGGCAGGTCCCGGAACGGCGAACGGCCCCGGCGCCGAAGCGCCGGGGCCGTCGTGGAGCGGGTGCCGTCAGACGATCGTCCAGGAGTCGTGGCCGTTGAGCAGGGCCTGGAGGTCGGCGTCGGGGTTCTTCTCGCGCGCGGCCTGGACCTGGGCGCGGGCGGCGTCGTCGTAGGTGGGCCGTGGGGCGTTGCGGAAGATGCCGGTGACCGTGTGGTTGAGGTCCTGGTCGGACAGCCGCGACAGGGCGAACGCGAGCTCGTGGTCGGTCGCGTCGTGGACGACGATGTCGGACTCGTCGACCGAGGCGGCCTCGACGACGCCGAGCCCGAATCCCTTCCGGACGACGGCGTAGGAGCCGTCGGGTCCGAAGCGGATGGGTTCACCGTCGGCGACGGGCACGATCCGCTGTTCCTTGGTCTCGGGCTTGCGCAGGACGTCGAAGCTGCCGTCGTTGAAGATCGGGCAGTCCTGGAAGATCTCGACCAGCGCGGATCCGCGGTGTGCGGCCGCGGCGCCGAGGACGGCCTGCAGGCCCTTGCGGTCGGAGTCCAGGGCCCGGCCGACGAAGCTCGCCTCGGCACCCAGTGCGAGGGAGATCGGGTTGAACGGGTGGTCCAGCGATCCCATCGGGGTGGACTTGGTGACCTTGCCGACCTCGCTGGTCGGGCTGTACTGGCCCTTGGTGAGCCCGTAGATCCGGTTGTTGAACAGCAGGATCTTGATGTTGACGTTGCGGCGCAGGGCGTGGATGAGGTGGTTGCCGCCGATCGAGAGCGCGTCGCCGTCACCGGTGACGACCCACACCGACAGGTCCGGACGGCTGGTGGCCAGCCCGGTCGCGATCGTCGGGGCGCGCCCGTGGATGGAGTGCATCCCGTAGGTGTCGAGGTAGTACGGGAAGCGGCTCGAGCAGCCGATCCCGGAGACGAAGACGGTGTTCTCCCGCTTGATCCCCAGGGTGGGCATGAACTGGCGCACGGCGGCGAGCACGGCGTAGTCACCGCAGCCGGGGCACCAGCGGACCTCCTGGTCGGAGGTGTAGTCCTTGGCGGTCTGCTTGGCGTCGGTGGTCGGGACCCCGTCCAGGCCGCCCGATCCGATGCCGGGCAGGCCGAGGTCGGTGGCGGTCATGCCTGCGCTCCAGTGATCTCGGTTGCGGCCTCCGGGTGGGTGCCGGTCAGGTAGTCGAGGAACACGTCCTGGAGTTCCTCGGCACCGAAGGGCAGCCCGGCGACCTTGGTGTAGCTCTTGATGTCGACCAGGTGCTGGGCGCGCAGCAGCAGCGCCAGCTGTCCGAGGTTCATCTCGGGGCACAGCACCGTGCGGTAGGAGCGCAGGACCTCACCGAGGTTGGCCGGCATCGGGTTGAGGTTGCGCAGGTGCGCGGTCGCGACACAGTGGCCGAGCTTGCGCACGCGGCGCGCGGCGGCGTTGATCGGGCCGTAGGTCGAGCCCCAGCCGATCACCAGTAGATCGGCGCCGGCGCTGTCGGGGCCGTTGTCGGGGTCGTCGACGGTCAGGTCCGGCACCTCGATGCCGTCGATCTTGGCCTGGCGCAGCCGGACCATCCGGTCGTGGTTGTCCGGGTCGTAGGAGATCGCGCCGTGGCCGTCGGCCTTCTCCAGCCCGCCGACCCGGTGCTCGAGCCCGGGGGTGCCGGGGATCGCCCACGGCCGGGCCAGGGTCTCGGGGTCGCGCAGGTACGGCCAGAACTCGCCGGACCCGTCGGGGGCGTTGGGCTCGGTCGCGAATCCCGGGTCCACGTCGGGCAGCGTGTCGACGTCGGGGATGCGCCACGGCTCGGAGCCGTTGGCCAGCGCACCGTCGGAGAGCAGCATCACCGGTGTCCGGTAGCGCACCGCGATCGTGGCTGCCTCGACCGCGGCGATGAAGCAGTCGCCCGGGGTGGACGGTGCGATCACCGGCAGCGGCGCCTCACCGTTGCGCCCGTGCAGGGCCTGCAACAGGTCGGCCTGCTCGGTCTTGGTCGGCAACCCGGTCGAGGGCCCGCCGCGCTGCACGTCGATCACCAGCAGTGGCAGCTCCAGGGCCACGGCCAGCCCGACCGTCTCGGCCTTGAGCGCCACGCCCGGGCCCGAGGTGGTGGTCACGCCCAGGGCGCCGCCGAACGCGGCACCCAGTGCGGCGCCGACACCGGAGATCTCGTCCTCGGCCTGGAACGTCGTCACGCCGAACGCCTTGTGCCGCGACAGCTCGTGCAGGATGTCGCTGGCCGGGGTGATCGGGTAGCTGCCCAGGAACACCGGCAGGTTCGTCGTGCGGCCCGCGGCGATGAGCCCGTAGGAGAGCGCGATGTTGCCGGTGATCTGGCGGTAGGTGCCCGGGTTCAGCTTCGCCGGGGCGACCTCGTAGGTCACCGCGAACGCCTCGGTCGTCTCGCCGTAGGCGTGCCCGGCGCGGAACGCGAGGATGTTGGCCTCGGCGATGTCGGGCTTCTTGGCGAACTTGTCGCGCAGGAACCGCTCGGTCGACTCCGAGGGGCGGTGATACATCCACGACAGCAGCCCGAGCGCGAACATGTTCTTCGCCCGCTCGGCGTCCTTCTTCGACAGCCCGGTCTCTTCCAGCGCGCCGCGGGTCAGGGTCGCCATGGCGACCTCGTGCACGGCGTACTGCTCCAGGGACTCGTCCTCGAGGGGGTTCGCCTCGTAGCCGACCTTGGTCAGGTTCCGCTTCGTGAACTCGTCGGTGTTCACGATCAGCACCCCGCCCGGGGGCAGGTCGCGGATGTTCGCCTTCAGCGCCGCCGGGTTCATCGCGACCAGCACGTCCGGCCGGTCGCCCGGGGTGAGGATGTCGTAGTTGGCGAAGTGCAGCTGGAACGACGACACACCGGGCAGCGTCCCGGCGGGCGCCCGGATCTCGGCCGGGAAGTTCGGCAGCGTCGACAGGTCGTTGCCGAAGTTCGCCGTCTCCGAGGTGAACCGATCCCCGGTGAGCTGCATCCCGTCACCGGAGTCACCGGCGAACCGGATCACCACCCGGTCACGCTGAACGACCTCGGAGTCACGAGACTCGACAGAAGTGTCGCTGGTCGTCATGGGTAGATCGGCCCCCGGTTCCGTCGGAAGTGCGGTGCTACATCGAGGTTAACCGCCGGTTCGGTCGAACGTCCCGCCGCCCTGTCCCACGTCACAGGCGTCTGCCGGGTTCCGGAAGTGTGGTCGGTCACTTCTTGCTGATCTTCTTCTGCAGGGCCGCGACCCGCTCGGCGAACGCCGCCGAGTGCACGCTCTCGGCCTGCGCGCGGACCTCGATGTCGGTCGCGTCGGCGTGCGAGTCCAGCCGGGACGTCACCCGCATGGTCGACTTCGTGGTCGTGATGAGATCGCGCGGCGCCGCGGCGGCCCGCCCGGCCAGCTGCATCGCGCCGGCCAGCAGCTCCTCGTCGCTGTCGTAGGCGCGCCAGGCCAGGCCCACCCGCTCGGCCTCCCGCGCGTCGAGCACGTCGCCGAACAGCGTCATCGCGGCGCTTCCCTGGGCGCCGAGGGCGCGCTGGGCCATCCACGTGTACCCGCCGCCGGGGTGCAGCCCGAGCTGCATGAACCGGACGTCGAACCGCGCGGTCGGGCCGGCGAGGCGGACGTCGCAGGCCAGTGCGAGGTTGATGCCGGCGCCGACCGCGGCACCGTTCACCGCGGCGAGGGTGGGCAGCGGGGAGGACGCGATGGCGAGGAAGCCGGAGTAGACGCGCTTGAGCGTGGCCGGGTCGGCCTCCTGGAGCTCGGCCAGGTCGCCCCCGGCACAGAACGCGGGCGGCTCGCCGGTGACGACGATCGCGCCGACACGTTCGTCGTCGTTCGCCGCGTCGACCGCCTCGACCAACCTCTGGGACAGCTCCAGGTTCAGCGCATTGCGTCGCGCCGGATTGGCCACGGTCAGCACCGCAACCCCGTCGGTGATCTCGGTCCGGACGTCGATGTCACTCATGCCCTGGATCATCCATGCCGGGCCGGTCACCTGCGCGTGACGGGTCTCACGGAACGGAACGCCTCGGAGCCCGCAGCGGCCCGTCCTCGGTCACAGCCGGGAACGTCGTGCCCGGTACGTCCGTTCAGCAGGTGGACACCCGCAGTACCGCACGGAGGGATGAGGGCGGCGTGCACAGCCACATGAACGGCCTGAAGACGGCCGTGCTCCTCGGCGCCATGAGCGCACTGATCCTCGCGATCGGTGGACTGATCGGAAGCCGGACCGGTCTGATGATCGCCCTGGTCGTGGCGCTGGGAATGAACGGCTGGGCCTACTTCAACTCGGCGAAGCTGGCCCTGCGCTCGATGCACGCCCAGCCGATCACCGAGGCCGAGTACCCGCACCTGTTCCGGATGGTCCGCGAGCTCAGCAAGAAGGCCCGCCAGCCGATGCCTGCGCTCTACATCAGCCCGACCGACGCACCGAACGCGTTCGCCACCGGCCGCAACCCGCGCAACGCCGCGGTCTGCGTGACCACCGGCCTGATGAACCTGCTCGACGAGCGCGAGCTGCGCGCCGTGCTCGGCCACGAGCTCTGCCACGTCTACAACCGGGACATCCTGATCTCCTCGGTGGCCGGTGCGATGGCCTCGGCGGTGTCGTTCATCGCCAACTTCGCGATGTTCGCCGGCATGTTCGGCGGGAACGACGAGGACCGTCCGAACCCGATCGCGATCATCCTGGTCGCGATGCTCGGCCCGGTCGCCGCCGGCGTCGTGCAGATGGCGGTGAGCCGGTCCCGGGAGTACCAGGCCGACGCGTCCGGTGCCGAGCTGAGCGGGGACCCGCTGGCACTGGCCTCGGCGTTGCACAAGCTCAAGTACGGGACGGCCGCGGCCCCGTTGCCGCCGGACCCGCGGCTCACCGCGCAGTCGCACCTGATGATCGCCAACCCGTTCCGGCCCGGCGAGAAGATGGCCCGCTGGTTCTCCACCCATCCGCCGATGGAGGACCGCATCGCCCGGCTCCAGGCCATGGCCCGCTGATCCGGCCGGGGCCACCGGAGGCCCGTCGCGTGCGGCGAGGTCGCGGGTTCGTAACGGTCGCGGGGGTCGGTTGCGATGAACGGGGTAGCAGAGCTCCCCCTGCGGAAGAGGACCCATGAGCGAGAACCCCGGCCACAAGCCCCGGCACGCACTGTCCGAGACCGGCCCGTCCGTGCCCGCCCAGAGCGGCCCCCGGGACGCCGCGGCCGGCGGTGACCTGTCCGGGGAGGACCTGTTCCGCCCCGGCGGCGCCGCCGAGGTCACCGGGTGGCTGAGCGTTCCCGAGCAGGCAGCGGCGCCCGAGGAGACCGGCTCCGCCCGCTCCACGGTGATCCCGCAGCCGTCCTCGGCCGGGGACGATCTGTCCGGCGACAACCTGTCCGGAGACGACCTGTCCGGGGGCGATCTGTTCGGGGACGCGCCCACCCAGGCGCTGTCGGCGATCCCGCGTCCCCGCGAGGACGGATCCGCACGCGGGTACCCGTCGGTCGCGGTGCTCGCCCGGCTGCCCGAGCCGTTCCGGCCGGCACCCGTGCAGGGTGCGGCGGCGCCGTCGTCGGGCAGTGCGGGGTTCCGGCTCCCGGAACTGCCGCCGACCGTCCGTCCCGTGCTGCCCGCCGTGCTGGGAGCGGCGACCGCGTTGATCCTCGCCCTCGGCGTCGTCGCCGGGGTGAACGGCGCTCCGGACCCGGCGGCCGCCCCGGTTCCTCCCGCGCCGGTATCGAATCCCTGACCGTTCTGATTCGATCTCCCCATGGGGATCGGGTGGGAGGACTACCGCGGCCACGACGCCGTCGGGCTGGCCGGGCTGGTCGCGGCCGGTGAGGTGAGCGCGGCGGACCTGCTGGAGGCGGCGCTGGCCCGCGCCGAGATCGTCGAGCCGACGGTCAACGCCATCCGGCTCCGGATGACGGACACCGCCCGTGCCCGTGCCCGCGGCGAGCTCGCCGGCCCGTTCGCCGGCGTCCCGTTCCTGGTCAAGGACCTGTCCCAGCACATCGCGGGGGTCCCGACCGGCAGCGGGTCGCGGCCGCTGGCGTCGTTCGCGCGCCCGGAGACGTCCACCGTGGTCCGTCGCTGGACCGATGCCGGGCTAGTGATCTTCGGCCGGACCGCGACGCCGGAGTTCGGCGCCCGGGCCGTGACCGAGCCCGCTGCCGGCGGCCCGACCCGCAACCCGTGGGACTCGGCGCGGACACCCGGTGGCAGCTCCGGCGGCTCGGCCGCCGCGGTGGCGGCGGGGATCGTCCCGGCCGCCGGGGCGAGCGACGGCGGCGGCTCGATCCGCATCCCGGCCGCCGCCTGTGGCCTGTTCGGTCTCAAGCCCGGGCGCGGCGTCGTCCCGTCCGGGCCGGAGGTCGGCGAGGGGTTCCACGGCGCCGCCGTCCAGGGGGTGGTGTCCCGCACGGTGCGTGACTCCGCCGCGCTGCTGGACGTGATGGCCGGACCGGCCCCCGAGGGCCCGTACACGGTGCGTCCCTCGGAACGCCCGTACGCCGACGCGGTGCGCGAGGACCCGGTGCCGCTGCGGATCGGCGTGAGCACGGCCTCCCCGCTGGGCGGCGCGGTGGATCCGCAGGCGGTCGCCGCCGCCACCGATGCGGCGGAGCTGCTCACCTCGCTGGGGCACGTCGTGGAGGAGTCGGCCCCGGCCGTCGACGGTCGCGCGCTGGCGACCGACTTCCTCACCACCTGGTTCGCCATGATCGCGTCCCAGGTGGACGGTGCGATCGCGCTCACCGGGTGCGGTGAGGACGCGTTCGAGACCGAGACCCGGGTGATGGCCGCGATCGGCCGGGCGACGCCGGCACCGGCGTACCTCGCCGCCCTCGGCCGCTGGCAGGCCCACACCCGCGCGCTGGCCGGTTTCCACGAGCGCTACGACCTGCTGCTCACCCCGACCCTGGCCCGGCCGCCGTGGCCGATCGGGGCGCTCGACCTGTCCGGGCCGATGAAGCTGGCGGCGACGGGCCTGCTGTCGGCCGGGGCGGGCGGGCTCCTCGGGCGGATGAACCTGGTCGAGGGTCTGGTCGACGCCAACTTCGCCCCGGTGCCCTTCACCCAGCTGGCGAACCTGACCGGGCGCCCGGCGTCGTCGGTGCCGCTGTACCGGACGCCGGACGGGCTCCCGCTCGGCGTCCAGTTCGTCGGGCGCCCCGGAGCGGAGCCGGAGCTGCTGGCGCTGGCCGCGCAGCTGGAGCGGGCCCGGCCCTGGGCACACCTGCGACCGGCGCTCTAGCCGGGCACCGCGGGCTCGAGGAGGCGCGCCAGGGTGCGGATCCGGGCGCGCTGGACGTCCGCGGCGGCGGGGGAGTGGTGCAGCAGCCCGTCGACGGCGTGCACGACGGTCCGGGCGAGCTCGCCGGGGTCCTCGCCGCCGGGCCGGCGGGACAGGTGGAACGCGACCTCCCGCGTGCAGTCCTCGCGCAGCGCGTCCACGGCGGCGACCCCGCCCGGGGTGCGGGTGGCGAAGCCGGCGAACAACGCGTGCAGGTGCGGGTGGTCGGCGTGCAACGCGACGGCGGTGTCGGCGATCCGTAGCACCGCCGTCACCGGGTCCGGCGGGTCGGCGCGCAGGGCGGCGAACTCGGCGTCCAGTGTGGTCCGGCATGTCTCCCGGGCACAGGCTGACGTGGGGTTCTGCGCACCGCGGCGACCTCCCTGGCGACGGTTCGGACGCGAGTTGTCGCGGGTCATCCGACCACGGAGGCTAGCCCCTTGACCAGCGTGTTCCTCCTCGACTACCCGCTGCGGATCCTGCCCGGCCTCACCGTGCTCGCGGCGGCGTTCCTGGCGCTCGGGCGCTGCGCCCCGCTGCTGCGGATCGTCGTCGCGCTGCTCGGCTTCGTCCTGCTGCGCGACGCGATGACCCCGCTCGGGTTGTGGTCGCTCGGTACCACCACGAACGGCGCCGTGTGGCTGCGGTTCGCGCCGGACCCGATCGTCCTCATCGGACTCGGCGCGTCCGGTGTGCTGCTCTCGCTCGCGGTCGCGTTCGGACCGCGGGACCTGCGGGGGCTGGTCGTGTGGGGCGGGCTCGGGCCGCGTGCGCTGCTGCATGCGCTCGGTGCGGCCGCGGTGGTGCTGGTCCCGCTCGTCGTGCTGCTGCGGACGGTGCCGCTGGACCAGCGCGGGGGTGCGGTGGCGGTGACCCTGCTGCCGGCGCTGGCGGTGCTCGCGTTCGGCGGGAACCTGCTCGAGGAGGTGCTGTTCCGCGGACTGCTGCAGGGCTACCTGGCCGGTCCACTCGGCTACGACCCGGTGCGCACCGTGCTGCTGTCCGGGCTGCTCTTCGCGTCCGGCCACGTGTTCCTCGCCTCGACGGTCACGGACCTCGGATGGCCGATCCTCGCGTTCACCCTGGCCGAGGGGCTGGCGTGTGCGTGGGTTCGCCTGCGACACGGTGTGCTCGCCGCGACCGTCACGCACGGGGTGGTGATCCTGGTCCTGGCGTCGGGCATCTGAGGGGAGCCGAACCGCCTACGGCCGGGATGGGCGAGCGAGACCGACGGCGGCGACGACGCCCCGGGAGCCGTCAGCTCGGCGAACCGTCGGATCGTCTGCGCGAGATCGGGAAGGTGGTGCACATCGCCCGGACCGGCATCATCGGGTCGGCGGGTGCGCCGTGAACCGCTCGATCGAGCCGCTGGCTACCCTTGACCAACGGCGTTTTACCGAGCGGTGGCGAGAGGTGGACCATTTCGATGGGCGATGAGCTGATGCAGATCGGTCAGGTATCGACGCGCATCGGCCTGTCGCTGCGAACCATCCGGCACTACGACGAGGTGGGCCTGGTGACGCCGTCGGCGCGGTCGTCCGGTGGGTTCCGTCTCTACACCGAGGCCGACGTCGACCGGCTCGCGTTCATCAAGCGGCTCAAGCCGCTCGACTTCAGTCTCGAGCAGATCAAGGAGCTGCTGTCGACCGTCGACGGGCTCCGGGAGCCGGACGATCTCGGGTCGGGCCGGGTCGATGACCTCCTCGGTCGCCTGGCGATGTTCCGGGCGGCGACGGACAGTCGGCTGGAGGCGCTGCGTCACCAGGTCGACAGCCTCGAGTCGTTGTCGCGTGATCTGAAGAACCTCGACGCATCCACCCGGTCGAGGAACGCCTCGCGTACTGCTGACTGAGCTCCGTCGTACGCCAGATGGACCGGCAGTGTGCCGGCCGACCTGCTCAGCACGGACGCCGCGCACCGCGAGGTGCTGGACGACATCGCCCGCCTCGATACGGGGAGACCTACCGGGTCGCCGCCGCCGGTTCCGCGGGTTCTCGCCGCCGCCGGATCCGAGCAGGCACATCGGCATGCTTCCATCGCATCGCCCGGCGCTCGACGAGGAACCACGAGGCTGCGGCGACGGGCACGGTGGACAGGAGCCCGACGGTGACGAACAGCGCGGTCGGAAGGGCGGCCAGCGCCGTCAGGTTGAGCACCTGGTGCATCGGCCAGTGGTAGATGTACACGCCGTAGGACAGGTCGTGCCGCATCGACCAGGACAGCCGCTGCCAGGCCCCGAACCAGACGAAGACATAGGCGAGCGGGGCGGCGCCGAGCACCCGGTAGTCCTCGAACAGGAACAGGCTGACCCCGACCAGGGCCACCGCAATCAGTAGCAGGTCCGCTCGCGCCACGATCCGGTCCGCGAACAGGTAGCCGAGCATGCCCAGGACGAACACGAAGCCGAGGCGCAGAACCCGGTCGTTCACCAGGATGTCGACGCCCGCCTCCTGGAGGATCGTCAGCAGCGCGCACCCGCCGGCGAGCGCCAGTACGACCCACCTCCGGCGGCGGAGGACCCCGAGCACCCCCAGCGCGAGGACCAGGGCGTAGCACCCGGCTTCGAAGAACAGGGTCCACAACGCACCGTTGAAGCTGACACCCTCCGGGGTGCCCTCGAGAATGCTCGCGATGTCGTACTGCAGGACCAGAAGACCGGAGTTCGCCAGCACATAGCGCAGCGCAGACGGCGCGCCCGTGAACGCCAGACCGGCCGGGTCGCCACGCAGCAGCGCAGCGATCGGTGCCGCGACGAACGCGACCACGAGCAGGCAGGCCCAGAACCCCGGCATGATCCGCAGGAAGCGGTGCCACACGTAGCGCAGCGGTGAGTCGAGCCGCAGGAAGCTCCGCGCCACCAGGAACCCGCTCAGGATGAAGAAGCCGTCCAGGCCGATGTCGCCGAGCAGCGTGTTCCCCCACGACGGCTGGCTTCCCGTGTGGATCCCGATGCCGTGCGTGATCCCCACGACGGTCGCGAACAGCAGTCGAAGCACGTCGAACGCGTTGCGCTGTGGATCGAACCTGCTCGACAGCAAGACCCCGTGCCCGCTTCCCTCGTGTGGCCCGACCTCGTACCTCGAGAACACTACATTCACGAGACAGTAGAGTTCACAATGGCCCGAACGGACTAGGCAAGCGGTAGAATCGCAGTTCAAGTGGCTGTTATGGCGATCTGAACAGGGGGAGCAAGGGGTCTTGCGGCCGGTAAAGTCTGACGTGGGGGTAGAGTTGGGTGGCGCTGTCGTCCAGGTCGGCACCCTGGTGAGCCGTACGAGGTGCCCCGAGCGGGCATCTGGAGGGCAGGTGCAGGACGAGGTCGATGCACCCGCACGTCGGGTCTGGTCGGGCGCCGTCGACCAGACCCGGACGCTGGTGGCTTCGGTGCTCGCGTTGTACCGGGCCTGTACCTGGGCGGGCTACCTGTAGTTCGTGAACTGCAGCGCGATCCCGAAGTCCTTCGACTTCAGCAGCGCGATGACGGCCTGGAGGTCGTCCTTCTTCTTGCCCGAGACGCGCAGCTGGTCGCCCTGGATCTGGGCCTGGACGCCCTTCAGCTTCTCGTCCCGGATCGCCTTGCTGATCTCCTTGGCCTTGTCCTGCTCGATGCCCTGCAGGATCTTGCCGCTCGCTCGGTAGGTCTTACCGGAGATCGCGGGCTCGTCGGCCTCGAACGCCTTCAGCGAGATGCCGCGCTTGATCAGCTTCTCCTTGAAGACGTCGATCCCGGCGCGCAGCCGCTCCTCGGTCTCGGACTCGAACGTCACGGCCTCCTCACCGGACCACGAGACCGTGGTGTTCGTCCCGCGGAAGTCGAACCGCTGCGACAGCTCCTTCACCGCTTGGTTCAGCGCGTTGTCGACCTCCTGACGGTCCACCTTGCTCACGACGTCGAACGACGGGTCGGCCATCTCGGGTGTCCTCCTCGGGTGGTGGGCCCCCTCGTCGGGGCTCGTCGGATCGTGTCGTATCCTCGTTCACGCACCGAGCGAGAGCGACGTGCACCCCGGCTGGTTGCCCGAGCGGCCAAAGGGAGCGGACTGTAAATCCGTCGGCGTAGCCTTCCCAGGTTCGAATCCTGGACCAGCCACAGCAGGACAAAGAGACCCCCGACCAGCGGAAACGCTGGGACCGGGGGTCTTTTTCGTTTCGGGTGGTCACCGCTGGGGCAACAGCCTGGGTACGGCGCGGACGTAGATCACCATTCCGAGGAGCTCGACGAGGGTCTGGGTCACCACGACGGCGGCGGTGATGGCGTACGGGGCGGGCAGTGCGAGGGCCAGGGGGAGCACGACCAGCGAGTTGCGAGTGGCACCGCTGAAGATCAGTGCGCGGCCGGTCGGTGGGTCGAGCCGGAACACCCGCGCGGTGGCCAGGCCGACGCCGGCCATGACGAGCAGGAACGCGGCATAGATCGGGATGACCGCGGCGATCTGGCCGAGCTGGTCACCGACCGCGGGAATCTGGCTGGCGACCACCACGAACAGGGTCAGGGCCATCAGCGGCACCATCGCGGCGTGCATGGCCGCGGTGACCTGCCGGCCGGCGCGGTGGCGCGCGGCGACGATCTCGGTGAGCCCGGCCAGCAGCAGTGGCCCCACGATCAGGACCAGGAACGCCTCGAGGAACGGGCCGACCTCGACGATGTCGACCAGCCCGGGCCCGAGGAACGCGAACAGGAGCAGTGGCAGGGCGATGATCTGGATGAGCATCAGCAGCGGTGACGCGGCGACCAGACGTGGGGCGGCGCCGCCGGCCAGGCCGGTGAACACGATGACGTAGTCGATGCAGGGCGTGAGCAGGGTCAGCAGCACCCCGAGCAGCACCGCCCGGCTCAGCGGCAGCCACAGGGTGAGCGCAGCGACGACCGCAGGGACCAGCACGAAGTTCAGCACCAGCGTGGCGGAGAGGAACCGTAGGTCGCGCAGCGCCCGTGCGATCGCGGTGAAGGGAACCTGCAGGAAGGTGGCGTAGAGCAGCGCGGCCAGGAACGGGTAGATGCCCAGCTCGGCCCAGGGCGCCGCGGCAGGCACGGTGAGGCCGACTGCGGCGCCGGTGACCAGGGCGCCGAGGTAGATCACGATCTGGTGGCGTTCGAGCCGGGCCACGGACACGGAGAGCCGTCCTCACAGCTGGAACTCGGGTACCGGGACCGGTGTGCCACCGTCCGCGAGCGATCGGCCGGCGACCACTCCGACCAACGAGGCGGCGACGGCCGGGCGGACCGGCACCAACGGCGGGGCTCCCTCGTCGATGGTCGCGCGAAAGGCCTGCAGGATCCGGACCGTACCCTCGGCATCGGGCTCGATCGTCCGCCCGCCGAGGACGAGACGATCCGGCACACGCACCTCGTCACGGACCGCGCCGGCCGGGCTCGCCCATGGCTCGGTCCGGAACCGGACCGACCACGCGTCATCGCCCTGCGCGCGACGGGACTCGACGAGCCCGTGCGTCCCGCGTACCGAGACCCAGCTCCAGTGGCTGTCCGGCTCGCCCTGCAGGAAGCCGTGCCGGGTGACGGCCACTGCACCGGTGGACAACCGCACGACCATGACGACAGCCGTCGCCCGTTCCTCCGTGCCGATGCCGTGCGCCGTGACCGTCGTCGGACGGGCACCGGTGATCGCGAGCACCGGACTGAGGGTGTGTGTGCAGTACGCGGTCGGTGAGATCCGGTTGCGCCAGTGATCGGGGGCCCCGAGCAGGCTCCGCAGCGCGTCCGGGGCCAGGCCGTGCAGGTACTCGGCCTCGATCAACTCGACGTCGCCGACCTCGCCCGCCGCAACCGCATCGCTGATCATGCGCACGTGGGGCAGCGCGACGTAGTTCTCGGCGAACGAGTAGGTCGCGCTCGAGTCGTCCGCCGCCGCGACGAGCTGCCGCCCCTCTGCCTCGTCGGCACAGGCCGCGGTCTCGGAGAGCACGTGCACGCCCGCCTCGAGGAACGCGACTGCCCGTGGGGCGTGGGTGTCGAAGTCGTCGGCGAGGACCACACCGTCGAGCCCCATGTCGAGCAACTCGGTCCAGTCCCGCGTGTGGCGGGGCAACTCGGTGCTCCCGAGGTCGCGGATGTCGCAGCCCACGACGACCTCGAACCCGAGCTGTTCGGCCCAACGGGCCAGGTGCCTGCCCTGCACGCCGAGCCCGACGACTCCGATCCTCCGCCCCACAAGGGCCACTGTGGTCGCGGACCGGACGCGGTAGCAAACTACTTCTGCACGCGGAAGCGGAGCGTCGTCACGGGACCCGACTGCGTGTTGCTGATCGGTTCGAGGCCGATCCTGCCGAGCCCGGATGCCGAGAACCGCACGCCGTTGCCGAGCAGCACCGGCAGGACGTACACCAGGATCTCGTCGACGAGGCCCCGCTGCAGGCACTGACCGGCCACGTCGGCTCCGAGGATCTCCAGGTTCTTTCCACCCGCGGCGGCACGCGCCGTGGCGACGGCCTCCTCGAGATCGCAGGTGAGGAAGGTGACCCCCGGCTCCGGCTCGTCCGGTGGCCGGTGGGTCAGGACGAACACCGGGCCCCCGTCGTAGTCGGTGCCCTCGGCTTCGTGGTCGGTGCGCTCGGCTGACATCCGCTTGCCGACCTCGTGGGTGTTCCGCCCGACCAGCATGGCGCCGGTGGCCTGCATGACCTCGGTGAACGCAGTCTCGGTCCGGTACTCGAGGACCCCGTCCATCGCGTCGCCGGGGCCGGCGATGAAGCCGTCCAGCGACATCGCCCTGTTCACGACAACCTGGCCCGGGCCGGCATCCGTATCGCTCATACCGGTGCTGACCCGGCGCACGTCACGAATTCATCGCCTACTCGTCCCACACGATCCCGACCGAGTCCAGGCGCGGCTGGTCGAAGCCCCACAGGAACTCCAGCGTCTCGCGTGGATCGTCGTTGTGGATCCGGTGGGGCACCGCCGTCGGGATCCACAGCGTCGAACCGGGCTCGCCGCGGATGACCTCGTCACCGATGGTGAACTGCGCCGACCCCCGGATGATGTAGTACCACTCGTCGGCGTGCGGGTGATGGTGGAGCAGGTGTACCTCGCCGGGGCTCAGCCAGGCGAGACCGACCATCAGTCGCTCGGAGCCCACGAGCTGCTGCGATACGAGTTCGACCAGCCGTCCCCGATCTCGCGGGTCGCCGCCGGCGCTCATCCAGGACTCGTCGGTGGCGTCGCTCTGGTCGACGACCGGCTGGTCCTGCGCCCTGATGTGGAATCTGCTCATCGGTTTCCTCCGCGTGTCGAAACGTGTGGTCGGGCTGCCGTCGCCCGTGCTTGACTCGATCAGCACTCCGGCCGGAAGGACCCGTCCCGTGATCGAGCTGTCCGCAGCCCTCGGTGTCGTCGTGGTCGCGCTCGGGATGGTCCTGACTCCGGGACCGAACATGGTGTACCTGACGTCGCGGGCCATCTCGCAGGGACGGCGGGCCGGCCTCGTCTCGCTGGCCGGTACCGCGGCCGGGTTCCTCTGCTACCTCGTGGCCGCCACCGCCGGGTTGTCCGCCCTGTTCGTCGCCGTCCCCGCCGCGTACACCACGGTGAAGATCGCCGGTGCGCTGTACCTGGCCTGGCTGGCATGGAGCATGGTGCGCCCGGGCGGGCGCTCACCGTTCGAGCGGCGGGAGCTCGCACCGGAGGCGGATGCGCGGCTGTTCGGGATGGGTCTGCTCACCAACCTGCTGAACCCCAAGATCGCGCTGATGTACGCGGCGCTGCTGCCCCAGTTCGTCGACCCGGCCGGCGGCGCGACCTGGAGCCAGCTCCTGCAGCTCGGGGGCGTCCAGATCGCCGTCGCGGTGACGGTGAACGGGCTCATCGTCCTGACCGCCGCGTCGGTGTCGGGGTTCCTGGCAGCACGCCCGCGTGCCATGACGGTCCAGCGGTGGGTCGCAGGCAGCATCCTGGGAGTCTTCGCCGTACGGACCGCGCTCGGCCGGACGCCCGCGACACCCTGAGCCGCGCCGTGAGGATCAGGCGCAGCGTTCGCGCAGCGTCGCCACACCCGGCCCCTCCAGCTCGTCGCAGTACGACGCGCGCCCGGCCAGCGCCGTCACCAGCGCGACCGAGGGACCGCGGACCAGCGGCCCGGAGCCGTGCGCGAACGGTCCGTCGGTGGCCTCCAGCCGCAACCCGGCCGCCGCCGTGCGGCTGTTCACGGTGAAGTCGCGGCGTACGAAGAACTCGGCGACGGCGGTGAGCGCCTCGATCGACGGGGTCCGGTCCAGGCCGAGCGGCCGCCGGACGTCCTGGCCGTGCACGACGACCTCACCCAGCCAGGCCGGGGTGTGACCGGATGCCGCCGTCGTGCTGCCGACGACGGCGCGGAACCGGTCGAGCGTCGCGGTGGGCGTCGCTCCGAGGTGCTCGGCGAGCCGGCGGTCGTTGTGGACGCCGTCGTCGAACCTCGCCGCGAGCATGCTCCGGAGCCAGCGGAACCCGCCGGTGCTCGCGGCGGCCGTCAGGTGCGCGACGACCTGCTCCACGTTCCACCGACCGCACGACGACGGCGTCGCCCACTGCTCGTCGGACAGGCCGGCCAGGTCCTCGGCCAGGGCGGCACGCTCGGTGTGGATCGCGGCCCACAGGTCGTCGCGGGTCTGCAGCGGCACGGTCGGTCCCCTCATCGGTGGATGTCTCCGATCTTCGGACCGGTCGGGGGCCCGGGACTCATCGCTAACCGTCCCCACCGGGACCCAGCGCCGGGTCCGCCTTGAGCGTGACCCCGGACAGCTTCAGCCGGTTCGCCTCGCTCATCAGCAGCGCGAGCGTCGTGGCGGCCGCCGCGTACTCCGTGCCGTGCGGCGGGCGGATGTTGGAGACGCAGTTGCGCTCGGAGTCGCGGCGGCCGCGGCGGGCGTCGTAGGTGAAGTAGGCGCCGAGCGAGTCGACCGAGCTCATGCCCGGTCGCTCCCCGATCAGCACGAGCACGCTGCGGGCACCGACCGCCGTGGCGATCTCGTCGCCCAGCGCCACCCGCGCCTGGGTGGCGACGACGACCGGGGCCACCCGCCACCCGGCGAGCCGCTCCAGGATCTCGGCGATCAGTCCGGTGGCGTGCTCCTGCACCGCGAGCGGGGACAACCCGTCGGCGACCACGAGCACGACGTCGTGCTCGCCCCGCGGGAGCTCCACACCGGACGCCAGGCGGCGGCCGAGGTCCGGGCGGGCCAGGTACTCGGCCCGGTCGCGCGGGGCACCGGCCGCGCGCAGGGTCCGCACCCCGAGCCCGTCGATCCCGGCCACCACGGCGTCGACGTCCAGCGGGGAGTGGACGGCGTCGCGGGCGGCGGCGTGCGCGGCGCGCAGCTCGAGCAGCCGTGCGGTCGGCAGCGCGTCCCCGGCCCGGCCGAGGGCGACCCGGGCCCGGGTGGAGGCCCGCAGCAGCTCCAGCGGATCGGTGCTCATCGCACACCTGCCGTGAGCGCCCGCAGCGCCGCCGCGGGCAGCTCCCGGACCCGGCCGTCGTCGCCGAGCATGTCCATCGTCGACAGCCAGGACTCGAACTCCGGAGCGGGGCGCAGTCCCAGCACCTGGCGGGCGTAGAGCGCGTCGTGGAACGACAGCGACTGGTAGTGCAGCATCACGTCGTCCCCGCCGGGCACGCAGATCACGAACGAGCACCCGGCGGCACCGAGCAACGTGAGCAGGGCGTCGGTGTCGTCGGCGTCGGCCTCGGCGTGGTTGGTGTAGCAGACGTCGACGCCCATCGGGACGCCCAGGAGCTTCCCGCAGACGTGGTCCTCCAGCCCGGCCCGGGTGATCTGCTTGCCGTCGTAGAGGTACTCCGGCCCGATGAACCCGACGACCGTGTTGACCAGCAACGGATCGAAGGCCCGGGCGACGCCGTACGCGCGGGCCTCCAGCGTCTGCTGGTCGACGCCGTGGTGGGCGTCCGCCGACAGCGCGCTGCCCTGGCCCGTCTCGAAGTACATGCAGTTCGTACCCACGGTGCCCCGGTCCAGTGACAGCGCGGCCTCGTGCGCCTCGCGCAGCAGCTCGAGGGTGACGCCGAAGCCGGTGTTGGCGGCCTGGGTGCCGGCGATCGACTGGAACACGAGGTCCACCGGCGCGCCCCGCTCCATGATCTCGATCGACGTCGTGATGTGCGTGAGCACGCAGGACTGGGTGGGGATCTCGTAGCGGGTGCGGACCTCGTCGATCAGGTGCAGCAGCTCGGTCGCGCGCTGCGGCGAGTCGGTGGCCGGGTTGATCCCGATGACGGCGTCCCCGCAGCCCAGCAGGAGTCCGTCCACGATCGAGGCCGTCACCCCGCCGGGATCGTCGGTCGGGTGGTTGGGCTGCAGCCGGGTCGCCATCGTGCCCGGCAGCCCGACCGTCGACCGGAACGCCGTCACCACCGGGGTGCGGCGCCCGACCGCGATCAGGTCCTGCAGCCGCATCAGCTTCGTCGTCGCCGCGACCATCTCCGGGGTGAGCCCGGGGGCGAGCGCGGTGGTGCCGGTCGACGGCGTCAGCAGGTGCTCGCGGAGCTCCCCGACCGTCATCGAGGCGATCGGCGCGAACACGTCCGCGTCGTGCGTGTCGATGATCAGCCGGGTGACCTCGTCGTCGTCGTAGGGGACGACCTGCTCGGTCAGGAACGTGATCAGGGGCAGGTCGGCGAGCACCCCCTGCGCGGCGACGCGTTCCTGCTCGGAGGCCGCCGCGACCCCGGCCAGCACGTCCCCCGACCGCGCCGGGGTGGCTGCGGCCAGCAGCGCCGCCAGGTCCGTGAACTCGTAGGTGTGGCCGCCCAGGGTGGTCCGCCGCCGTGTCATGTGAGCTCCTCCTCCGCCTTCGCCAGGGCCGCGAACTCCTCGTCCGGGGCGGCGGCCACCAGGTGATGCCGCGAGTAGAGCGCGAAGTAGAGCATGAACAGGGCGAAGGCTCCCAGCGTCGCGCCCGCGGCGATCGGGTCGACCAGGAACGTCGCGATCACCGCCAGCACCGCGATCACCAGCGCGAAACCGGTCGTCGCGACCCCGCCGGGGGTGCGGTACGGCCGGTGCATCTGCGGGGCCCGGCGGCGCAGCACGATGTGGCTGACCATCATCAGGACGTACGACAGCGCCGCGCCGAACACCGCCATGTTCAGCAGCGTGTCGCCCTGCCCGGTCAGGGACAGCGCGAAGCCGACCGCACCCGGCACCACCAGCGCCAGGGTCGGCGCCTTCCGCCCGTTGGTCACCGACAGCACCCGCGGCAGGTAGCCGGCCCGGGACAGCGCGAACGTCTGCCGGGAGTAGGCGTAGATGATCGAGAAGAAGCTGGCGACCAGCCCGGCCAGCCCGATGTAGTTGACGACGACGCCGGCTCCGGTGGCCCCCAGCGCCTCCACCAGCGGGTTCCCGGACTCCGACAGGGCCTCGGCGCCGAGCGCCCCGGTCGCGAGCACCAGCACCGTCGCCCCCGTGACCAGCAGGACCATCATCGCCGCGAGGATGCCGCGCGGCACGTTCCGCTCCGGGTCGCGCGCCTCCTCGGCGGCCAGCGGGACGCCCTCCAGCGCCAGGAAGAACCAGATGGCGAACGGCACCGCCGCCCACACGCCGAGCCAGCCGTAAGGCAGGAACGGTGAGGCCCCCACCGCGTCGGTCGGCGCGATGTCGACCAGATTGGCCGGGTCGAACATCGGGATCGCGGCGACCGCGAACACCACCAGGCCGGCCAGGGCGATCGCGGTGATCACGAACATCGCCTTGAGCGCCTCACCGACGCCGGTGATGTGGATGCCCACGAACAGCAGGTACGCCGCCAGGTAGACCCACCAGCCGTCGGTGATCCCGAACAGGCCCAGCGACTCGACGTAGGCGCCGATGAAGGTGGCGATCGCGGCCGGGGCGATCGCGTACTCGATGAGGATCGCCGTCCCCGTCGCGAAACCGCCCCACGGGCCCAGCGCGCGGCGGGCGAAGGTGTAGCCACCACCGGCCGTGGGCAGCGCCGAGGACAGCTCCGCCATCCCCAGGACCATCGCGATGTACATCGCGGCGATGACGACGGCGGCGATCAGCAGGCCGCCGAACCCGCCCTCGGCCAGTCCGAAGTTCCAGCCGGAGTAGTCGCCGGAGATGACGTAGCTGACGCCCAGCCCGGCGAGCAGGACCCAGCCCGCAGCGCCGGTCCGGAGCCGGCGCTTCGCCAGGTAGTCGTCGTCGGTGGATCCGCTCATGGCCCTGTCTCCGCTCGCTCGGGTGAGCGGATCGTAGGGACGACACCCGGTCGAGCGGGATAGGCCGATGCGAGGGATCTGTGTCGGCGTTCGGTGTCGTCGCCACCCGCCCGTGTCCACGCGACAGGATGACGTGCCGACACCACCGTGGGCGGAGAGATCACCGAGCGTGTTCCGCGGAAAGGATGCGCGTCCGTTCGGGCCCACTGTGGTGACGGTCCGTCGCGGGCTGCGGCCGCACGCGACGTTCCCGCGAAGATCGGGATGCCGGAAGAGAGCAGTATCCTCGCGGAAAGTAATGCCTGTGGTCCGATAGTGGTAAGGAATTCGTTGAATCGAGGGTCGACCGGATAACGTTCTGTGCATCGGCGGGGCTCCCGAACCCGCGCCGAACACGCCGGTCCACAACGGGCCCGTACACAACGGAGAAGTAACTGTGCTGAAGAAGGCTGGAATCGTCACCGCCGGTGTCACCGCCGGGCTGCTCGCCATCTCGCCGCTGGCCTTCGCCGGCGACGGCGGCCACGGTCACGAGCACGGCGGCAAGGACGTGAACGCCAAGCAGATCAACAACATCGACGAGAGCAGCTCGGACAAGCAGTCCGGCCTGGTCAACATCGGTGACGTGAACGCGCTGAACAACGCGAACGTGCTGTCCTGCTCGCTGAACAACGCCGACATCGCGGCCAGCGTGCTGGGCGTGCTGGGCGGCCAGGCCACCAACGGCGAGGACGCCCCCTCCGTCTCCGAGTGCTCCCCGGGCTCGACCTCGCAGACCAACATCGACGACTGATCTGCGAAAAGGTCCGCGGACTCCACTGATTCACGGGGCCGTCTCCCCACGAATCAGCGAGTCGCACCTTTCGCGTGAATCCCCCGCTCTCGAACCGGAGCGGGGGATTCACGCATTTCTCGACCGTGCGACACCCGAACGCGGCACGCCCGGCGCATTCTCGTCAGGGATGGTGCGGCAGTACCACGTGCGACGGGTGCTCCGGCCCGTGCAGCACCTCGTAGCGGATCGTCCGCCCGGTGACCGCCGCGGACATGCGCTCGCCGGTCCCGTGGTTGCGGGCGAACCGGGGGAACGCCGCCGCGGCGATCTGGACCCGGAGCCGGTGCCCGGCCCGTACCCGGTAGCCGGTCGGGCTGAGCGCCATCCGGACGACCGTCGTCCCGTCCGGGGCGGTCGCCTCCCGGCCCGGGACGAGCCGGTGCATCGCGTCGGTCACGTTGTGCGATGCCCCGTCGGGTGCCACGTCGCAGACCCGGACGAACACGTCCCCCTCGCCGGAGTCGGTGCGGACGTACACCACCGCCGACACCTGGCCGAGCAGGTCCAGATCGGACTCCTGCGGTGGCCCGGTGTAGACCAGCACGTCGTCGCGGGCCTCGACGGCGCGGTTGTCGTGCTGCTTGGTCGGCGGCTGCAGCATCGGGCCACCGATCGTCGGCGTGGGATCGGCCGGGTCGTAGACGAACGTGTCCGCCGGCGCGGGCGGGGAACCGGCGCCGGGGGACTCGGGCTGGAGCCGCAACCCGGGGCCCAGGTACCACTCGGTCGGCTGCACCTGCGGCGGCGGCCAGCACGGCAGGTCGGTCCACCGGTCGGCGTGCTGGACGTAGGCGCGGACCGGGGCACGGCCGTCGCCGTCCTCGCCGTGCAGGTGCACCCCGAGCCAGTCGACCATCTCGTGCGCGATCGTCGGCAGCGAGTCCCGGTCGCCGTGGTGCCACGGCCCGATCGTGATCCGAGCGGTCGCCCCGCCGCGTTGCAGCGCGGTGAAGTCGACCAGCTGCCGGTCGAGGAACAGGTCCCACCACCCGGTGACCATGCACACCGGGGGCATCGCGGCGGCGTCGAAGCCGTCGTGCTCGGCCGGTGCCCAGAACTCGCGGGGCTGCTCGGCGTGCTCGACGAAGTCCCGCCAGAAGACCACCGGTGCCCCGGTCAGTGCGACGTCCGCGGCCTGCAGCGGCAGCGCCGCCACCGCGCGGCGCTTACGGCGGCTGAAGACCGGGGTCGCGAGGAAGCCGGTGACCGCACCCAGCCGTTCCTGGCGCCCGATCTGGTTCACCCAGCTCGCCAGGTTCAGCAGGCCGGGGGCGCCACCGGGGTAGAAGGTGCTCGTGAACTCCGACGCCGTGATGTCGGCGTTCATCGAGCGGAGCCCGGGATCGGCGTACGGGGCGACGGCCCACTGCGTGTGCCCGACATAGCTCGGGCCGACCATGGAGACGTCGGAGTCGCACCAGTCCTGCTGCCGGACCCACGCCAGGGTGTCGAGCCCGTCCGAGCTCTCGTGCAGGAACGGACGGAACTGCCCGCCGGACCCGAACGTCCCGCGGGTGGACTGCACCAGCACCTGGAACCCCCGGCGGGCCAGCAGCGACCCGATGAGTGAACCGAGGCCGTCACGGCCGTAGGGGGTGCGCATCAGCACGGTGGGGCGGGGCTCACCCGGGCCCGGCCGGCGGTAGAGGTCGGCGAGCAGCACGACGCCGTCGGACATCGGCACGCGCAGATTCCGTTCCCGCACGTACGGCACCGGGGTGCCGCCGAAACCCAGTCGCCGGTCGATCAGCCGCTCCGCGAGCGCGGCCATCGCCACCTCCCCCCTCGCACCCGCTCGCTGCGGGGGCAGGGACAGATCGTAGGAGAACCCGTCGAACCGGTCGGTCCCGCGGCCGGTGACCACGCAACGTGACCGGCCGCACGCGGAGGGCCGCGTGCCCTCCGGAGCCGGGAGCCGGCCCGCGGCGTCGGCGGGAGCGGGACGGCGGCCCGGACGGCCGGAACTGTCGGGGGGCGCGCGTAGCCTGCCCGCGTGCAGGTCGTGCGGATGTCGTGCTGTGGTCGGGAGTGGGTCGGGCCGGACCGGGCGCACTGCTGTGGTCGCTTCGGTGGCTGCGGCGCCGTGTTCGACGACGCGGAGCTCTGGGACACCCATCGCCCGCGCGGGGTGTGCGTCCACGACCCCGGCGAGCTGGGGCTGGTCGCGACCCGCAACGGGATCTGGCTGCGGGCGCCCGCAGCGGCGGGCCGGGCCGGTTAGGCAGGTCGGGCCGCGGCCCGGGTGATCCCGCGGAACACCGCGTCGGTGGATCCGGGGTTGCGCACGGACACCAGGTCGAGCCCGGTGAACCACAGGACCGAACCGGCGCCGAAGATCCGGCTCCCCCCGGCCGAGCAGCAGAGCTCGATCTCCCCCTGATCGACGACGACCAGCGCACCGCGCCAGTCGTCCTCGTCGTGCGGGCGGGCTTCGCCCGGTGTCAGCGTGACCGTCCGTGTGTGGAAGGAGGGTGCGCCCCGCATCGGTCCACCCCCGTCCTGGAATCGGCTGTCACGGGGGAGACCCGCCGGGCCACCGAAAATCATCGAAGATCGCCCGGCGAGGGGTTCGTGACCCGTCCGGGTCAGGCCGCGGCGAGCAGGTCGAGCACCCCGGACACGGTCTCGTAACCGATCCGGGTGGCGCCGCCGACCCGCTCCCGGTCCGTGGTGAGACCACGGACCCCGGCGGACGAATGCGGGGCCAGGGTCATCAGGTGCGCCCCCACCCGGTCCGGGTGCGCGGCGTCGGTGAGGAGCGAGAGGCACTCGCCGTGCCGCGACGCGTCCTGCGCCATCCGGCCGAGCCCGGGGGCGAGCCGGTCCAGCGACCGGGCCCACAGCGGGGTGCGTGCGTCCGAGGGCGGGGTGACCAGCTCGTCGACGGTGCGGGTCATCAGGGCCAGCACGTGGGTGGCACCGCCGCGCAGTGCCCGCGCCACCGGCAGCGGGTCACCGACCGAACCGTCGATCCAGTCGGCGTCGCCCACCCGCACCGGCGGTCCGGCGAGCAGCGGGATCGTCGCGGTCGCCCGCATCGCCGTCTTCCAGGCGTCGCCGTCGGGCAGGTCGGTCAGCACGTGCGGGGCGAGGTCGGCGGCCCGGGTGACCATGACGTGCAGTGGTACCGGGCTGGTCACCAGCGACGACCAGTCGGTCGGCTTCGACTCGACGAGGATGTGGTCGAGCAGGTGGTCCAGCGAGACCATCGGCCGCCGGGTACCGAACCGGCGCGGGTCGATGAACGCGCGGCACGCCATGTCGTCGGTGAAGATCCGGGCCGCGTCCGCGCCGTGCCCCAGCACCAGCGCCGTCCCGACGAAGGCGCCCGCGGAGCTGCCCCACACCTGGTCGAAGCACCCGGCGAGGCCCGCGTCCTCGAGCGCGTGCACCATCCCGCCTGCGTAGGCGCCGCGCATCCCGCCGCCCCCGACGACGAGAGCGACCCGGTGGCCGTCGTGGTGGCCGCCCGCGCCGCGACCCGCTTCCCGCCGCCGCTCCAGCAGCGCCAGGACCTCGGCGTCGCCGTGGGCCCCGGGTGCGAGGGTGTGGCTGCGCATGCGACCCATCATCGCTTCCGGCCCCCGAGCCCCGGCCGACGCCTGGTGGCACCCCGGTACCGGATCCGTTCGCGAGCCACCCGCCGCCGCACCCACGCCGTCCACCGCCCCGCCCGAACCGCGGGGCGACGTCCTGGTGCGGTGGCCGCGAACCTTCACCGGGACCTCGCGCGCCCGGGCCGGCGATCACCCCGGCAACGTTCGTGGCCACCGCACTAGTAGGTTCCGGCGATCAGGGGGGTGACACCGTGACGCAACGACGCCGGTTGCGGTTGGGGGCGATCGAATCGACGTCGCTCCCGGCTGCGTCCGCCCGCGCCCGCGATGCCCGGCGCCGCCGTCCGGTGGCGCGGGATCCGGCGGCCGCGGGCCTTGCCGATGATCTCGATCTGGGTGTCGCACCCGGACGTGCCGACGAGCTCTGCACACTGCTGCGCGGTGCCGTGCTCGACCACTGGGTGCGGGAGTTCGCCACCGCGAACCCGGCCGGGACGGTGGTGGAGCTGGGGCCGGGGCTCGACGCCCGTGCCGGTCGCCTCGGCGCGGACGGCCCGGAACACTGGGTCGATGTCGAGCTGCCCGAGGTCGCGGACCTGCGCCGCGAGCTGCTGCCCGCGACCACGCACCTGGTGGCGGGCTCGGTCCTCGACGAGGACTGGATGGAGCTGGCCCGCGAGCTGCCCGGGCCGTACCTCGTGGTGTCCGACCAGGTGCTCCCGCTGCTGCCCGAGCAGGGGGTGCAGCGGATCGTGTTCACCGTCGCACGGATGCTGCCCGGGGCGATCCTGGCCACCGACGTGCTCTCCCGGGCGGCCGCAGGCCGGCTGGCCGCCGGGCCGTTGAGCGGGCTGGGAACGGACTGGACCTGCGAGGACCCGCGCGAGCTCGAGCCGTGGGGGCTGCGCCTGCTGGACGCCTGCGAGGCCGGTGCCCCGCCCGCTCCCGTCGCCGCACAGCTGCCGCGCGCCACCCGGGCGCTGGCCGCGGTGCTCGGCGTGGCGCCGGCCCTGCGCGGCCACCGGATGGCCCGCTTCGAGGTGTTGCCGGGGTGAGCACGCCGGCCACCAGGGGTACCGGAGCGCAGTTCGATCATCTCGGGACAGCTGTGCTGTGCTCCTCGTGGCCTCCGGGGCCGCGGGTAGGGTCGGCGCGGTGACGGTTCCGAAGATCGAAGTGGACCCGCTCGAGGTCGGTCTCGACCCGGACCGGCTGGCCCGGGTCGACAGCCATTTCCGCCGCTACGTCGACGACGGCAAGCTGCCCGGCGCGACGATCGCGGTGGTACGGGGCGACCGGCTCGCGCACTTCTCGCACCACGGGCTGCGTGACGTCGAGGCCGGGAGCCCGGTCACCGACGACACGATCTGGCGCATCTACTCGATGACCAAGCCGATCACCTCGGTCGCGACCCTGATGCTCTGGGAGCGGGGCGCGCTCGAGCTCACCGACCCGGTCTCGCGCTACATCCCGGCGTTCGCCGAGCAGCGTGTCTACCGCGGCGGCTCCGCGCTGAACCCGGGGACCGACGCGGCGGTCGAACCGGTACGGATCCACCACCTGCTCACCCACACCGCCGGGCTGACCTACGGCTTCCACCACGCGCACCCGGTCGACGAGATGTACCGGGCGAAGGGCTACGAGTTCGGCGCCCCGCAGGGAGTCGACCTGGCGACGGCGGTGGACCGGTTCGCCGAGTTCCCGCTGCTGTTCCAGCCGGGCACCGAATGGAACTACTCGGTGGCCACCGACGTCCTCGGCCGGGTCGTGGAGGTCGCCTCCGGCAAGCGGCTCGACGAGTTCTTCCGCGACGAGATCACCGGGCCGCTGGGCATGACCGACACGACGTTCTCGGTCGGTCCCGACTCGCCGGAGGCCGACCGGCTGGCCGCCCTCTACAACGCCCGGCCCGGTGGCGGCCTCGTGCTCAACAAGGCACTGGCCCGCGGTGCGACGGCCGAGCCGACCTACCTCTCGGGCGGCGGCGGTCTGCTCTCGACCGCCGGGGACTACCTGCGGTTCGCCCGGATGCTGGCCCGCGGCGGCGAGCTCGACGGCGTCCGGATCCTCGGGCCGCGCACGCTCGCCCGGGCCACCCGCAACCACCTGCCCGGCGGCGCCGACCTGGACACGGTCGGCCGGCCGATCTTCTCCGAGTCCGCGTTCGCCGGGGTCGGGTTCGGGCTCGGCTTCTCCGTGGTGATCGACGGGCCGGGCTCCAAGCAGCTCGCCAACGAGGGCACCTTCGCCTGGGGCGGGCTCGCCTCCACCGCGTTCTGGGTGGACCCGGTCGACGACGTCGTCGCGCTGTTCCTCACCCAGCTCGTCCCCTCCAGCACGTACCCGATCCGTTCCCAGCTCCAGACGCTGGTCCAGCAGGCGGTGATCGACTGATGCGGCAGCCGGGTCCTGCGCTCGCGTTCACCGTCCGGACGCTGGTCGTGGCCGCGTCGCTGTGGGTGGCGACGGTCCTCGTGAGCGGCATCGAGCTGCAGAGCGGGTCGACCGGCGCCCGGATCGGGACGCTGCTCGTCGTCGCGCTGCTCTTCGGGGTGGTGAACGCGATCGTCAAGCCGGTCGTGGCGCTGGTCGGCTGCCCGCTCTACATCCTGACGCTCGGCCTGTTCGCCCTGGTCGTGAACGCCCTGATGTTCATGCTGACCGGCTGGCTGTCCGGGTTGCTGAGCCTGCCGTTCGCCGTCGACGGCTTCTGGTCGGCGTTCTGGGGCGCGATCATCGTGGGGATCGTGTCGTTCTTCCTGCACCTGGTGATCCCGGACCGCTACGACGCGCGTTAGCGCACGGGCCACTCCTCCCGGCGGTAGGCGCCGTCCCAGAACATCCACTCGTAGCGCGACGTGGCCGTGAAGTGCTCGCGCATCAGCCCGAGCTCGGTGTCCGACGCGGTGGCGCCGATCCGGTCGGTGGCGTCCAGCACCGCGTCGACGACGGCCCGGAACTCCTCGCCCGCGTACATGTCGATCCAGCGCTGGTACAGCGGGTCCGGCGACCCCGTGCGAACGAGGTGCTCGCCGACCTCCGCGTAGATCCAGTAGCAGGGGAGCACGGCAGCGACACCCTCGGCGTAGGACCCGCCGTAGGCCGTGGCGAGCAGGTAGCTGACGTAGGCGCGGGTGGCCGGGGCGACCGGCAGCGTCCGCGCCTGTTCCGAGGTGAGGCCGAGGCCCCCGAGCAGGTCGGCGTGCAGCTCGCGCTCGGCGGCGATCGCACCGGCGGCGTGCTCGGCGAACATCAGGGTGTCGTCGTCGGTGGGGGCCTTCGCCGCGCACACCGTGAGGGCCTTGGCGTAGCCGCGCAGGTAGTGCGCGTCCTGGACGATGTAGTGCCGGAACACCTCGTGCGGCAGCGAGCCGTCGGTCAGCCCGCCGACGAACGGGTGTGCGAGGACCTGGGCGTAGATGCCCTCGACGTCCGACCAGAGCAGGTCACGCGTGCGATCAGCCATGGTCCAACCGTAGCCGTGCCGGGGCGCCGGGTATCGGGGTGACGCGATGCGGGCGAACCCTGTCGTCAACCGCCGGATGACGCTGAAGTGAGACGCTGCGCACTCCGGGAGGCGAACAGTGGCCGGTCCGTCACGATGGAGGGAGGCGGACGGCTCAGCGCGGAGACCGTGCCGACATCACGTACCCATCGGAGGAGGTGAGGGCATGAGCGCACCCGCGCCCATGGAACACCACGAGAAGATGCGGATGCGGGCCGCCGCGTTCCGGGCCACGCGTCTCTACCCGGGCCCGGTCGGCGAGCTGATCTCCCGGGAGCTGCTCTCGTGGGAGGACTTCGGCTACCGCCTCGGCGGCAACCGGATGATCATGGACCTCGTCCACCACGTCCTCACGTCGCAGCCCGCCGCACAGCAGACGACGAGATCGGACGCCGCCTGACCGTCACCGGTCCAGGCTGCTGACCGCCACGTCGGCGGCCGCGCCGGTCGGCGGGTTGCCGTCGGCCAGCCCGGCCACGGCCGCGGCCAGCACGACCATCGCCGCCAGCGACGTCAGGCTGCCGGCCCGGGCGAGGACGGTGAACGTCCGCGCCGCCGACGGGAACGGCTGCGGCGCGCCGCGGTGCCGGCCCGGCGCCGACCCGGCACGGGGCGGGCCGTGAACCGGCCGGTGCTCCGGGGCCCGGTACCCGCCGTCGCGGTGCCGGTCGCCGGGCGTGACGCGCGGGGCCGGGACGCCGATCCGGTGCCCGGGTCCCGCGAACGGAGCGGTGAGGTCGACGGGGCGGCGGGGGCCGGGGATACGGACGACGGGCGCGGACATGGCGATCACCACGATCTCGGGGAGTCGTTACGGGTTTCGCAGATCCGGTGCGCGCCGCCGGTTCCTGCTTCTGCCCGTGTTGTCGTGTCGGCTACTCACCCTGTTAGCCGGTGACCGCATCCGCCAACCGCCGGAGTGGCTACTCCACCCGTGTGGTGGGCAGGCGCGCCTGGGCATCCGTCGATCGATGACCGTCCGTGGTCACGGTTCACCCGTTCGGCCTGCTTGCTTTCCGCGAGCCGGTGGGCGGGAGATCAGGCGAGCACCGCCTTCCCGCCGTCCGCGGTGAGTGGCAGGCGGGTGATCCCGTTGATGAACATCGACCGCAGCCGGCGGGGCTCACCGGTGGTCGCGACCCGCGGCGCGCGGCGCAGGAGCTCGGTGAACAGCGCGGTCAGCTGCCGGCGGGCGAGGTGCGCGCCCAGGCAGAAGTGCGGCCCCGGCCCGCCGAACCCGAGATGCGGGTTGGGGGAACGGCGGACGTCGAAGGTCTCCGGCGAGTCGAAGACTTCCGGATCCCGGTTCGCCGACCAGTAGAACAGCGCCGTCTTCGCGCCGGCCGGCAGCTCGGTGCCGCCGAGCACCGCCGGCTCGGACAGTGTCCGGCGCATGTAGATCACGGGTGAGGCCCAGCGGACGATCTCCTCGATCGCGGTCGGGGTCACGCCCTCCGGGTCCGCCAGCCAGGCGGCCCGTTGCCCGGGGTGCTCGGTGAGCAGATGCAGGCCCCAGCTGGTGGCGTTGCGCGTGGTCTCGTTGCCTGCGACGACCAGCAGCACGAAGAAGCTGGCCAGCTCGTCCGGGGTGAGGCCCTCCCCGTCGATCTCGGCGTTCACCAGCGCCGAGGTGACGTCGTCGGTCGGCTCGGACCGGCGGGCCTCCCCGAGGTCGCGCATCAGCGCCGCCAGCTCGCCGCCCGCGGTGAGCAGCGCGGTGACGATGTCGGTGCCCTCGGGGACGTACTCCGGGTCCGCGGCGCCGAGGATCACGTTGGACCGGTCGTAGACGAACCGGTGGTGGCTCTCGGGGACGCCCATCATCTCGCAGATGGTCCGGAGCGGGAGCCGGGCCGAGACCGCCTCGACGCCCTCGCACTCCCCGGCGGACAGCAGGTCGTCGACGATCTCCGACGCCGTCCGCTCGAGCGTGCCCTGCAGGCCGGCCAGCCGTCGCGGGGTGAAGCCGCGCGAGACGATCCGGCGCAACCGCGAGTGCCGGGGGTCGTCGGTATTGATCATCGAACCGAAGAACTCGAGGAACGCCGGCGGCATGTCGGCCACCGACGTCGCTCCCGGCCCGGACCGGAAGACCCCGGGGGCGCGGGAGGCCTCGACTACCTCGTCGTAGCGGGTGAGGGCGTAGTAGCCGGGGCCGGGATCGGGGACGTGCGAGAGCGGCTGCTCGAACCAGGGTATGCCGGGTGACTCGCGCAGTGCCGCGAATCCGGCTGCCCGTTCCCGGATCGGCGCGGCCCAGAAGCCGTCCACATCCGAGAGGTCGATCGTGGTGGTCGCGTCCGGCATCGTCGCCGTCCCTCCTGCTGCACCGGTGGGGCCCGCGCCGACCCCGGGCGGAACCGGGGCCGACCTGCGCGGATCCGGGCCCGGGGACCCCCCGCGCGGGGCACCGGAACCTCGGTGTAAAGTTCTAGCAGTCGGTGAGCGGAGAGCGCAGTACAGCTCCGCGGACCGGCGCTGCCGCCCCCTTAGCTCAGTCGGCAGAGCGTCTCCATGGTAAGGAGAAGGTCTACGGTTCGATTCCGTAAGGGGGCTCTGTGAGACTCGCCATCCTCGGCAGTCTCCGCATGGCGGTGTAGCTCAGTCGGTAGAGCAAGCGGCTCATAATCGCTGTGTCGTCGGTTCAAGTCCGGCCACCGCTACCAGACTGGCGAAGTACCCGAATCACCCTGCTGGGAGGCACCCGCGATGGCCAAGGCCACGGATGTGCGGCCGAAGATCACTCTGGCCTGCGAGGAGTGCAAGCACCGCAACTACATCACCAAGAAGAACCGGCGGAACGACCCCGACCGGCTCGAGATCAAGAAGTTCTGCCCGAACTGCCGCACCCACAAGGCTCACCGCGAGACCCGCTGAGGGTGGTCGACCAGTCCTGGGTCGGGCGTTCGCTCGACCCGGCCGGGCCGTACCAGGTCGGTCGCGAGAAGATCCGCGAGTTCGCCGTCGCCATCGGTGACGGCGATCCGCTGTTTCACGACCTGGACGCCGCCCGCGCGGCCGGACATCCCGATCTCGTCGTTCCGCCGACGTTCCCGGTCTGTTTCACGATGCCGGTCATCGAGGCGTTCCTGCGGGACCCCGACGTCGGGTGGGACTACACCCGGATGGTGCACGGGGATCAGCGCATCGCCTATCACCGCCCGATCCGGGCCGGTGACGAGCTGACCACGGTCGTGCACGTCGACGAGCTCCGTACCCGCGCCGGGAACCACATGCTGACCCTGCGGTGCGAGATCTCCGACGCCGCAGGTGAGTCGGTCGCGACCACGCACTCCATGCTCGTCAGCCCGGCGGGGGAGGACACGTGAGCGAGCCGTCGGGCCCGGCCGGACGACTGAGTCCGGAGACCGCGGCGACGGTGCAGAAGGGTGACGCTCTGCCCTCGTTCGAGGTGCGCGTGACCCGCGCCGACCTCGTCCGCTACGCCGGGGCCTCGGGCGACCACAACCCGATCCACTGGAGCGACCGGGTGGCCGGTGTCGCCGGGCTGCCCGGCGTCATCGCGCACGGCATGCTCTCGATGGCGCTCGCCGGCCGGGTGCTGACGGCCTGGACCGGTGACCCCGCCTCGATCGTCTCCTACGGCACCCGGTTCACCCGCCCCGTCGTCGTCCCGGACGACGACACCGGCGCCACCGTCGAGCTCGCCGGCACGGTGGCCGAGGTCCGTGAGGACGGCGACCGGCGGATCGCCGTTGTCGATCTCAAGGCGGTGTTCGAGGGCCGGACCGTCCTCGGGCGGGCTCGCGCCGAGGTCGTCCTGCCGGGGTGACGGACCCCGGGGTAGGGCTCTGCGGGAGCGGGTGCGTACACTCGATTCAGCCGGGCGCACCGGATGATCGGTCGCGCCCGTCCCACCACCCCCAGGGGCGGATCGGGACATAGGGGTGTAGCTCAATTGGCAGAGCAGCGGTCTCCAAAACCGCAGGTTGCAGGTTCAAGTCCTGTCACCCCTGCCACGACGCCGCAGGTCGCCGGGAGTCCGGTGGCGCGGCTGACGGCACGAACGGCGAAGTAGAGCAGGTTCTCCTCAGGCGGAGGACGTGACCGAGGGCGGGCCACACGCCCGCCGCGTGCGGAGGGCTAACGCGTGAGCGACGAGCACGAGTCGGAGCGGCCCGGGCAGGAGCGCCCGAGCAACGCGGCCGACCGTCGTGGGCGGCGGGCTTCGCGGTCCGGCTCCGGCGGTACTCCGGCCAAGGGGCGTGCCACTCCCACCCGCGCGGCGGCGGCGACCCAGGAGCGGAAGGTCTCCCTGTTCGGGCGGCTGACCCGGTTCCTGCGCGAGGTCGTCGCCGAGCTCCGCAAGGTCATCTGGCCGAACCGCTCCCAGATGGTGAAGTACACCATCGCCGTCCTGATCTTCGTGTCGTTCATGGTGGCTTTCGTGTTCCTGCTCGACTCGGCCTTCGCCGAGGGCGTCGCGCTGTTGTTCGGCGACTGACGCGAGCGAGAACCGGACCGACCGGCGACGACCGACATCGATGAAGGAAGCGAGAAGGACGTGACCTCCGACAGCAACGCGTACGTCGAGGCGGCCGATGAGGCCGCGATCGACGCCGTCGCCGAGCACGCGACCGACGAGACGCTTCCCGAGCAGTCCGTCCAGGATGTGGACGCCGAAGCCGCGCACGGTGACGACACCGGCGCCGACGACGAGACCGAGACCGACGGATCCGAGACCGACGACTCCGAGGCAGGCGAGACCGACGACCAGCCGGCCGCCGACGGTGACGAGCCGTCCGAGGCCACCGACGAGACCTCCGAGGCGGTGACCTCCGAGGAGGAGGTCGTCGAGGAGGAGGCCGACCCGGAGGAGGAGATGCGCGCCGCGCTGCGCCGCGCTCCGGGTGACTGGTACGTCGTGCACTCCTACGCCGGCTACGAGAACAAGGTGAAGTCGAACCTCGAGACCCGGGCCCAGACCCTGGATGTCGAGGACTACATCTTCCAGGTCGAGGTGCCCACCGAAGAGGTCACCGAGATCAAGAACGGGCAGCGCAAGAAGGTCCAGCGCAAGGTGCTGCCCGGCTACATCCTGGTCCGGATGGAGCTGAACGACCAGTCCTGGGGCGCGGTGCGCAACACCCCGGGCGTGACCGGCTTCGTCGGTGCCACGTCCAAGCCGTCGCCGCTGACGATCAACGAGGTCGTGAAGTTCCTCCTGCCCAAGACCGAGGCCCCCAAGAAGGACGCCGAGGCGGGCAGGGCGGCTTCCACGGGCGGCGGCGCCGCCGGTGGTGGCGGCCCCGCGGTCGAGGTCGACTTCGAGGTCGGCGAGTCGGTCACCGTCATGGACGGGCCGTTCGCGACGCTCCCGGCGAGCATCAGCGAGGTCAACGTCGACGCCCAGAAGCTCAAGGTGCTGGTTTCGATCTTCGGCCGGGAGACCCCGGTCGAGCTCGGGTTCAACCAGGTCTCCAAGATCTGAGGCACCGCTGAGGATCGCCCGCGGCAAGGCAGGGCCGCGTGGCGCACATCGATCACTGAGGACAAGGCATGCCCCCCAAGAAGCGGAAGCTCTCCGCGATCATCAAGCTCCAGATCCAGGCCGGCGCCGCGACGCCGGCCCCGCCGGTCGGCCCCGCTCTGGGTCAGCACGGCGTGAACATCATGGAGTTCTGCAAGGCGTACAACGCCGCGACCGAGGCCCAGCGCGGCAACGTCGTGCCGGTCGAGATCTCGGTCTTCGAGGACCGTTCGTTCTCGTTCGAGCTCAAGACCCCGCCGGCCGCCAAGCTGCTGCTCAAGGCAGCGGGCGTCGACAAGGGCTCCGGTGAGCCGCACAAGACGAAGGTCGCCACGGTCACGCAGGCCCAGGTCCGCGAGATCGCCGAGACCAAGATGAAGGACCTCAACGCCAACGACCTGGACCAGGCCGCGAAGATCATTTCCGGTACCGCCCGGTCCATGGGCATCAAGGTCGAGGGCTGATACCGACGACGTCGGTGTCGAGCTAGTCAGTCCCGAAGGGCCCGAGCCCATCGGGGTGCGACGGGGGCGGAGTCCCCCGTCTGGTGTGGGAGAGCCGGGCGCGGCTCGTACCACGACCTGACCTCACAGAGGAGACGAGGACAGATGGCACAGCGCAGCAAGGTCTACCGCGAGGCCGTCGCGAAGATCGACGCGGACCGCCTCTACTCGCCGCTCACCGCGGCGAAGCTGGCCCAGGACACCTCCAGCAAGAACACCGACGCGACCGTCGAGGTCGCGCTCCGGCTGGGTGTCGACCCCCGCAAGGCGGACCAGATGGTCCGCGGCACCGTGAACCTGCCGCACGGTACCGGCAAGACCGCCCGGGTGATCGTGTTCGCCACCGGTGACAAGGCCACCGAGGCCGAGGCCGCCGGTGCGGACGCCGTGGGCGCCGAGGACCTGATCGAGCGCATCCAGGGTGGGTGGCTCGACTTCGACGCCGCCATCGCCACCCCGGACCAGATGGCCAAGGTCGGCCGGATCGCCCGCATCCTGGGCCCGCGTGGCCTGATGCCGAACCCGAAGACCGGCACCGTGACCCCGGACGTCACGAAGGCCATCAACGAGATCAAGGGCGGCAAGGTCAACTTCCGGGTGGACAAGCAGGCCAACCTGCACCTGGTCATCGGGAAGGCCTCGTTCGACACCGACAAGCTGGTGGAGAACTACGGCGCCGCCCTGGACGAGATCCTGCGGCTCAAGCCGTCGGCCGCCAAGGGCCGCTACGTCAAGAAGGTCACCGTCTCGACCAACACCGGCCCGGGCATCCAGGTGGACCCGAACCGGACCCGGAACCTGCTGGCTCCGGACACGGAGGAGCAGGTCTGACCTGAGGGTCTCCTACAGCGACGCCCCCGGCTCCGATCACGGAGCCGGGGGCGTCGTCGTGGTGTGGTCAGGACCAGTCGGCGAGAACGGTGTCGGCGTCCTCCGGGCCGGTCCCGCGTGAGGCCGCCTCGGCGCCGGTGCGCGAGAAGCGCGGCGCCGGTGCCGCCTGCGGGACGCCGTCGACGGTGACGATGGTGTTCCGCGCCCTCAGGTGTGCGTCCTCGCGAGCCTCGGCGAAGGAGAGCACCGGTGTCGTGCACGCGTCGGTGCCGGCGAACACGTCGGCCCACTCGTCGCGCGGCTTCGAGACGAACACCTCGGTGAACCGGGCGCGCATCGCGGGCCAGCCCGCGCGGTCGTACTGCGGGCCGAGCTCGGCCTCGGTCAGACCGAGTCCGGCGATCAGCTGGGCGTAGAACTGCGGCTCCAGGGCCCCGACGGCCATGTACCTGCCGTCCGCGCAGGTGTAGGTGTCGTAGAACGGCGCGTGCCCGTCGAGCAGGTTCGAGTCCCGCTCGTCGACCCAGGCGTCGGCGGCGAGGAAGCTCCAGAACATCTGGTTGAGCATGCTGACGCCGTCCACCATGGCGGCGTCGACGACCTGTCCCACCCCGGAGGTCTTGGCCTCCCACGAGGCGGCCAGCACGCCGATCACGAGCAGCATCGAGCCGCCGCCGAAGTCACCGACCAGGTTCAGCGGGGGAACCGGACGCTCGCCGGCGCGGCCGATCGCGTGCAGCGCGCCGGTCAGCGAGATGTAGTTGATGTCGTGCCCGGCCCGCGGCGCCATCGGGCCGTCCTGGCCCCAGCCGGTCATCCGGCCGTAGACCAGGCGTGGGTTGCGGGCGTGGCAGTCCTCCGGCCCGACACCGAGCCGTTCGGTCACCCCCGGGCGGTAGCCCTCCAGCAGCACGTCGGCCTTCTCCACCAGCCGCAGCACGGTCTCCCGGCCGGCCGGGTCCTTCAGGTCCGCGGTGACCGTGCGGCGGCCGCGGGTGGTCGGGTCCGGCACGTCCGCGGCGCCGAGATCCAGACCGCCCGAAGGCCGGTCGACCCGGACGACGTCCGCGCCGAGATCGCCCAGCACCATCGCCGCGTGCGGGCCGGGCCCGATCCCCGCCAGCTCGATCACTTTCAGTCCGGCCAGCGGACCCTTGCCCCGTGTCACCGGCTACCTCCTCGCACTCGATGTACGAGCGACAGTAACCCGGCGCCGGCGCCCTACCCGGCCGCGTGCCGGGACTGTCGTTCGTAGTCCCAGAAGTCCTTGCCCAGTTCCTGCACCGGATGCCCGGTCTCGTCGCGCTCCTGGATGGTGAAGAAGTAGCGGCCGTGCTGCCAGCCGTCGCGCGCGGCGATGCCCAGCAGGACGGCCTCCGCCCAGGCGTGCCACTCGTCGTAGTCGTGTGGCAGCGGGTCCGGCATGTCGCACTCGATCTCGCTGATCGGGTGCAGCGCGCCGCGCAAGGGCTGCCACATGTGTACGTCCAGCCACAGATTGTCCATCGCCGCCTCCGCCGGTCTCGATCATGACGATCGACACGCAGTATCGGAGGCGGCATCGCTATGCACCCGACAGGACGCCGGTGTACAGCCGATCGGATGAAGATCAGGCCTTGAGCAGGTCGTCCCGATTCTCGGCCTGCAGCTTCGCCTGGTACGGCTTGAACAGCTGCTTCGCCATCGGCAGCAGCGTGAGCAGCTTCGAGACCGGGCCCTTCGCGCGGACGTCGCCCTTGGCCATCGCGACGGGCAGGATCACCTTGCCCAGCCAGAACCGGTTGCCGGTGTCGGCGCTCATGAACAGTTCGATGTTCGGGTCCGGGCCGTTGCCGGCTCCGGTGTGCAGCTGCGAGTTCGGCATGTCGACGGTGATGACCGCTGCCGGATCGGTGTAGGTGATCCGCAGGACGACGCCGGACGACTGCAGCTTGGCCACCAGGTCCGGGTCCTCCAGACCGATCCGGAAAACCCCGCCCAGGTACTCGTAGACCTCGGCCTCGTCGGCGAACACGGCCATCAGCGCCTCCTCGCGAGATGTCGTGGCGGGCACGGACGTGCCGCCACCGGGTGCGAGTCTCGCGGCTGCGACCCGGACGGCCCAGCCGATGACCGGGCCAGCTCTGGCCCGCCCGGGCCGCGCGCGCGGGAGCGGGAGCGACGCCCGGGTCAGCGCCGGTCGGCGGGGTCCTCGTCGAGCAGGCCGCAGCGTCCGGCCAGGGCGGCCGCCTCGATCCGGTTGGCGGCACCCAGCTTGTGCAGCAGCGAGGCGATCATGCGCTTGGCGGTCCGCTCGCTGACCAGCATCGGCCGGGCGATGTCGGCGGTCTCCAGCCCGCGGGCGAGCAGGATCCACAGCTCGACGTCGCGCTCGTTCAGCCGGTCGAGCAGCCCGTCGGCCGTCCGGTCGGACGCGGTGAGCAGTGCGTCGAGCAGCTCGCCGCGCAGCACCCGGACCCCGGCCACGATCGCGAGCAGCGGGGCGACCAGCACCTCGGGGTCCGCGGACTTGCCGAGGTAGCCGTCCGCTCCGGCGCGCAGCGCGGCGGCGGCCAGATCGAGGTCCTCGGTCCCGGACAGCGCCAGCACCCGGGTCGCGGGGTAGGCGGCCTTGATCCGCCGGATCGTCTCCACCCCGCCCAGCGGGGGCAGGGCCAGGTCCACGATCGCGATACCCGCCCGGTGCCTGCCGACAAGTGCGACGGCCTCCTCGCCGGCCGTCGTCGACCCGGCGATCCGGAACGTCTCACCGGCCCGGGACTCGAGCAGGAGTGCGAGCCCCTGGGAGAACAGGTTGTGGTCGTCCACGATGACGACGACGTGCGGCTCGGCTGGCACGGCCGCGAGCCTAGTGTGGACGCTCCGGTGGGCCCCGGACGCCTACCGCACCCGACCGTCCGACCCCGGAGAGCGACCACCGCCATGAGCACCCCCAGCATCCCCGCCGTGCCGGGCCACCGGCGGCGGGAGGAGCTCCCGGAGCGCACCACGGAGGAGCGCACCGCCGTCGTCCTCCGGCTGTGCGTCGTCGTCGCCGCCGCGGTGCTGGTCGCGGTCCGCCCGGACAGCGCCGCAGGCGGGCTCACGGCGGCGGTGGCGTTGATCGCCGCGGCGACGGTGTACGCGCTGGCCCTCGCCGCGGCCGCCGTGTGGCGGGGTGCTCTGCCGGTCCGGCCCGCCGTGCTGACCGGCGTCGACGGGGTGCTCGCCGTCGTCGCGTGCGGGCTCACCGGCGGTGTGCGGAGCCCACTCGTCGCGGCCCTGCCACTGGTCGTCATCGCGATCGCGCTGCGCGGCGGGTCCGGGGTCGGGCGGATCGCCGCGGTCGTGCTCGGCACCGGCTTCACCGCGGCCGGCCTGCTCGGGACCGATCCCGCCGTCGCGGTGGCCGACCGGATCGTGGCCGGCGTGTGGTGGACCGGGTTCCTGCTCGCGACGGCGGTGCTGGTCGGGGTCCTGGTGCGGCTGCTGGAACGCCAGCTCGTCGACATCGCGACCACCCGGGCCCGCGCGGAGGGCGAACACGAGCGCTACCTGTCCGAGCGGGCACTGCGGGACCGGATCGTGTCGCAGAGCCGGGCCCGGCTCGACGGGGCGCGGGTGGTGCTGCACGAGTTCCGGACCCCGGTCGCCTCGCTGACCGCGCTGTCCGCCGACCTCGCCCAGGAGCGGCTGACCGGCGATGCGGCCCGGACCGCCGCCAGGCTGCTCGCCGACCACGCCGCCCACCTGCAGGACATGCTGGACGGCCTGGCCGATCTCGCCGTCGCCGACGGGAGCCCGCTGGGCCGCGACCGGCCCCGCCGGGTCCCGCTCGCGGACCTCGCCGACGGGGTCCTCGACGCCGCCGGGATCTCCGCGCAGCGGCGCCGCCCGGTCGTCGAACCGGCGGACGGGGCGGTCCACTGCGATCCGCAGCGGTTGCGCCGGCTGCTCACCAATCTCGCGGAGAACGCCGCCCGGCACAGCGGCGACGAGCCGGTCGAGCTGTACCTGGAGCACCGGGGCTCGACACTCACCGCCGAGGTCCGCGACCGCGGTCCCGGGCTCCCGGCAGGCCAGGAGGGGTTGGTGACGGCGAAGGGGGTGGCGCTGGGGGAGCGGCGTGGCACCGCCGGCCTGGGGCTGTGGATCGCCGAGGCGCTGGCGTCCGCGATGGACGGCGAGCTGAGCCTGCTGCCGCGCGACGGCGGCGGCCTCACCGCGCGGTTGACCCTGCCGCTGCCCCCGGCCTGACCGCCCTGGCACCCGGGGGCCAGTGCTGGCGCGGACGGCGGGTGTGGCCGCATCGGCGGACGGGCCAGGATCCTGCGTCATGCGGACGACGGCAGCGGTGCTGTGGGAACCCGGCGGCAAGTGGGAGATCGAGGAGGTCGAGCTCGACCCACCGAACGCCGGCGAGGTGATGGTCGAACTGACGGCTTCCGGGCTGTGTCACTCGGACGAGCACCTGGTCACCGGGGACCTCCCCGCGGTGCTGCCGATGGTCGGCGGCCACGAGGGCGCGGGCCGCGTGATCGAGGTCGGCCCGGGCGTCACCGACCTGGCGGTAGGGGATCCGGTCGTGATGACCTTCCTGCCGGCCTGCGGGCGCTGCCCGTACTGCTCCAAGGGCCAGCCGAACCTGTGCAACGACGGCTACGCCGCCACGCTCGGCCCGCAGCTCGACGGCTCCTACCGGTTCCACGCCCGCGGCGAGGACATCGGCCAGATGTGTCTGCTCGGGACGTTCGCGAAGCACACCGTCGTCCCGGTGAAGTCCGTCGTGAAGATCGACGAGGGCTTCCCGCTGGACCTGGCCGCGCTGGTCGGCTGCGGTGTCACCACCGGCTTCGGATCGGCGGTGCGCACCGCCGAGCTCCAGGCCGGTGACACCGCCGTGGTGGTCGGCGTGGGCGGGATCGGCGCGAACGCCGTGCAGGGCGCCCAGGCGGCGGGCTGCCGGTACGTCGTCGCCGTGGACCCGGTGGAGTACAAGCGGGAGAGCGCCCTGGGATTGGGCGCCACGCACGTCGCGGCGAGCATCGACGAGGCCTGGGAGATCGTCAGCGAGCTGACCCGCGGCCAGCTCGCCGACGCCGCGATCCTCTGCACCGGCGTGGCGCGGGGAGCCGACCTGCAGCCGCTGCTGCAGCTGGTCGGCAAGCGGGGCCGGGTCGTGGTCACCGCGCTGGCGAACGCAGTCGAGGAGACGGCGACGCTCTCGCTGCTGGACCTCACGCTCTACGAGAAGCAGATCCGTGGCGCGCTGTTCGGCAGTTCCGCCGCCCAGCACGACATCCCGCGGCTGCTCGAGATGCACAACCTCGGCCGGCTCAAGCTGCGCGAGCTGATCACCAAGGAGTATTCGCTCGACCAGGTCAACGAGGGTTACGAGGACATGCGCGCCGGGCGCAACATCAGGGGTCTCATCCGCTACCAGTAGCGCACGACGACGGCAAAGGAGCCGCATGTTGAGCACCACGAGCACGAGCACCACGGCCACCCGCACGATCGAGCACGGGAAGCGGGACGGGTTCGCCAGCCTGTCCGCCGGACGGCTGCGAGCCGACTCGTTCCCGATGCGGCTGTTCAGCAAGGGCAACGCGAAGCACTGGGACCCGTCGTCGATCGACTTCACGCAGGACGCCGCGGACTTCGCCGCGATGACCGACGACGAGCGCTGGCAGACCTGCGCGCTGGCCGCGCAGTTCCTGGCAGGGGAGGAGTCGGTGACCCAGGATCTGCAGCCGTTCGTGGCGGCGATGGCCGCCGAGGGCCGGCTGGCCGACGAGATGTACCTGACCCAGTTCGTGTACGAGGAGGCCAAGCACACCCAGGCCTTCCGGCTGTGGTTCGACGCCGTCGGCATGACCGGTGATCTGCACGAGTACATCGAGCACAACGAGCACTACCTGGAGATCTTCACCCGCGCCCTGCCGGAGAGCCTGTACGCGCTGGGCGACGACCCGTCCCCGGCGAACCAGATCCGGGCGTCGGTCACCTACAACCACGTCGTCGAGGGCACGCTCGCGCTCACCGGGTACTTCGCCTGGCACAAGATCTGCGCGGAGCGCGGGATCCTCCCCGGCATGCAGAAGGTGATCAAGCACATCGGCGACGACGAGCGCAGGCACATGGCCTGGGGCACCTTCACCTGCCGCCGGCACGTGGCCGGCGACGACTCGCTCTGGGACGTCGTCGACGGCCGGATGCAGGAGCTGATGGTCCCGGCGATGGGCGTCGTCACCGGCACCGTCGACCGGTGGCCGGAGGGGCAGGCCCCGTTCGGCATCGACATCGGCGAGCTGGCCGAGTACGCGATGGACAAGGTCGGACGCCGGCTGGGCGCGATCGAGTCGGCCCGCGGTGCGGACCTGCGCACGATCGACGCCGACGCCGAGCCGGAGAAGCTCGAGGAGCGCTTCCACGCCGAGGACCAGCGCATCCTCGCCGCCGCGGCCGCCACGGTCAGCTCCTAGCCGAAGGTGACCGGCAGCCGCTTGATGCCGTTGATGAAGTTGCCCGCGAGCCACTCGGGCTCGCCGACGGACAGGTTCGGCACCCGGGCCAGCAGCTCGCCGAACAGCGAGCGCAGCTGGGTCCGCGCCAGGTGGCTGCCCAGGCAGAAGTGCGGACCACCGCCCCCGAACCCGACGTGCGGGTTCGGGGAGCGGGTGATGTCGAAGACGTGCGGGTCGGCGAAGACCGACTCGTCGCGGTTGCCGGAGTGGTAGAACATCACGACCCGCTCGCCCTCGGCGATCCGCTGCCCGCGGATCTCGGTGTCCCGGGTCGCGGTGCGCCGGAACGTCAGCACCGGGCTGGCCCAGCGGATGAACTCCTCGACGGCGGGCTCGATCCGCTCGTCGAACTCCGCGGCCAGCACGCGGCGCTGCGCGGGGTTGCGGTCGAGCGCCAGGATCGCGTGGCTCGTGGTCTGCCGGGTGGTGTCGTTGCCCGCCACGCACAGCAGTACGAAGAAGGCCGCGATCTCCTCGTCGGTGAGCGCGTCACCGTCCACCTCCGCACCCACGAGCGCAGTCAGCAGGTCGTCGGCCGGTTCCGCCCGGCGGGCCGCGGACAGCTCGAAGCACGTGGTGTGCAGTGTCATCAGGCTGTTCAGCAGCACGGCCATCGGGTCGGCGTCCCCGATGTGGTCGGGGTCGTTCCAGCCGACGAGCGCGTTCGCGGCGTCGGCGACCTCCTGGCGCTTCCCCTCGGGGATCCCGAGCATCTCCGAGACCGTCCACATCGGGAGCCGCGCGGACACCGCGGACACGAAGTCGGCCTCACCGGGCAGCGCCAGCAGGTCGTCCACGATCCGCCGGGCCTGGTCGGCGATCTGCCCCTCGATCCGCTGCACCCGGCGCGGGGTGAACACCGAGCTGATCACCTTGCGCAGCCGGTTGTGCCGCGGGGCGTCCATCGCGAGGATCGAGTGGGCACTCTCCAGCACGTCCTCCGGGGCGTCCTCGAGCATCACCCCGCCGTACTGCTGGCCGGAGGCGAACGTCGCGGCGTCCCGGCTCACGGCGGTGATGTCGGCGTGGGTGACCAGCGCCCAGAACCCGGGGGCGTCCGGGTCGGGCAGCAGTTCGGTCTCCGCAGGCGGGTGCCAGGAGAGCGGGCGCTCGCGCCGCAGCAGCGCGAAGGACTCCTCGCGGACGTCCGGGGGCCGGGCCCAGAACGCCTGGGTCGAGATGTCGACGGGGTCGTAGGTCCGCTTCTCGGTGGTGGTCACGTCTGCCGCCTCCTGTGGTCGCTTCGTCGGAACCCGTGCGGGTGATCAGCCGGTGATCAGCAGGTCGTCGCGGCCGTCGGCCTTCAGCCGGTCGACGTAGACCGGGAAGAGCTTCTTCGACAGCGGCGCGAGCTGGAGCAGCTTGGTGACGGTGCCGTCGACCTTCACCTGCCCCTTGGCCATGGCGAACGTCAGGTTGACCTTGCCCTGCCAGTAGGCGTTGGCGGTCTCGGTCGACATGGTCATCGTGGCGTGGGCCGCCGGGGCGCCGTGCTCGGCGCCCTTCCAGACCGTGCCGCCTGCCAGGTCGATGACCAGCGCGGACTCCGGATCGGTGCACTGCTGGCGCAGCACCAGGCCGGTGCCGCGGAGCTTCGCTTCGAGCTCGGGGTCGTACAGGGCGGCCTCGAAGATGCCTCCGATGTAGCGGTACAGCTCGTCCTCGTCGGCGAATCCGGGCAACGGAACCTCCACGTCGTCGTGCGAAACGGTGCCTGGAGCCGAAACATAACGTAGATTACGTTACTGTCAACCGGTGTCGGACGCCCGTGAGGGCATCGGGGTGCCACCGCCTCCGGACAGGAGGTTCGCGAGCCCCACCCGACGGCCGGGGTGCGGCGGCCCCTCGCCGTGGCACCCTGAGCCGGCGCAGGCACGACGGCGAGTGGAAGCGGGGCGGCACGAGGTGGCCAGGAGAGCGGGCCGGCAGATCGCCGCCGAGCAGTACTTCGAGTCGGCGATGACGATCCTCGGGCGGGACGGGGCGGCCGGTCTGAAGATCGGGCCGTTGTGCCGCTCGCTCGGCGTGACCAGCGGCTCCTTCTATCACCACTTCGGCGGCTGGGCCGGGTTCGTGCGCGGTCTGCTGCAGTACTGGGAGTCGCAGCAGACCGACCGCGTCGTCGAGCTCGCCCGGGCCACCGCCGATCCGATCGAGCGGGTGCTCGTCGTCAGGCGACTGACCGTCGAGCTGCGCCACGACGCCGAGGCCGCGATCCGCGCATGGGCGCAGATCGATCCCGAGGTCGGCCGCGCGCAGGCGCGGGTGGACGGTCAGCGGCGGATCGCACTGGAGCAGGTGGTCGGCGACGTGGTCGAGAGCACGGAGATCGCCCACCGGCTGGCGATCTTCGGCTACTCGTTGCTCGTCGGGTTCCAGCAGACCTGCGACCCGCGGGACCGGGACCTGCTGCAGCGGCTGCTCGGCGACTACCAGGACCTGATCCTCGCCCACGCCGCGCCGCATCTGCGGCCGGTGACGCCGCCGATCAGGTGATCCTTCGGGTGGGTGTCGTGCGGTGCCCCTGCGTGGAGGCGCAGGCCTCCGGCGGCCGTTCGGAGTAGCGTCGCTGCGCATCCGGGGCCCCTGGTCACCCAGGGTTCGCCATCGCCCGGTGTGGTCCGGAACGCACGGTAAGCATAACGTTGATTACGTTACGGTCCGCTTTCACCGGACCGAATACCACCCAGTAACCCCTCGCCTCCCGGCTCGTTGACCCGTTCAGCACTGCAGAGTGGCCGGCGCTCCCCGCTTTCCCGGCCCCCGGTGCAGATCGAGTGGTCGATGCGCGAGGAGGCGACACGTGACCGGTGTCGAGGTGAAGGTCGAGGGGCTGACGAAGTCCTTCGGCCGGGCCAACATCTGGTCGGACGTGACACTGACGCTGCCTCCGGGAGAGGTGTCGGTGTTGCTGGGCCCGTCGGGTACCGGCAAGTCGGTGTTCCTCAAGTGCCTGATCGGGCTGTTGAAACCGGAGCAGGGCTCGATCGTGATCGACGGTGTCGATCTGGTGCGGTGCTCGGAGTCGAAGCTCTACGAAATCCGGAAGCTGTTCGGGGTGCTGTTCCAGGACGGTGCGCTGTTCGGGTCGATGAACCTGTTCGACAACATCGCGTTCCCGCTGCGTGAGCACACCCGCAAGTCGGAGACGGCGATCCGCGACATCGTCCTGGAGAAGGTCGAGATGGTCGGCCTGATGGGTGCCGAGGGCAAGCTGCCCGGTGAGATCTCCGGCGGGATGCGCAAGCGGGCCGGCCTGGCGCGGGCGTTGGTGCTGGATCCGCAGATCGTGCTGTTCGACGAGCCGGACTCGGGCCTGGACCCGGTGCGCACCGCGTACCTGAACCAGCTGATCATCGATCTGAACGCGCAGACCGACTCGACGTTCCTGATCGTCACCCACGACATCAACTCGGCGCAGACGGTGCCGGACAACATGGGGCTGCTCTACCGCAAGCACCTGGCGATGTTCGGCCCGCGGGAGGTGCTGCTGACCAACGACGAGCCGGTGGTGGCGCAGTTCCTCAACGGTCGCCGTGAGGGCCCGATCGGGATGTCGGAGGAGAAGGACGCCGCGCAGGCGGCCCGGGAGATGGAGGCGGCCGGCGAGCTGCAGGGCCTGCCCCCGATGAAGCCCCAGCTCGAGGCCTCGCCCGGGATGCCGGACCGCCAGGCGGTGCACCGGCGCCGGGAGCGGGTGCTGGCGATGCTGCACGAGTTGCCCGCGCCGGCCCAGCACGCGATCCGCGAGTCCTACGGGCAGGCCCCGGCCTCGGAGTGGGGCCCGTCCCAGGACGGCACGACGCACGCGGTCGCCCGGGACGGCGGTGTCGCCGCCGGCCAGGGCCCGGACACCGACGACCGGCCCACCGACATCCACCCGCGGATCACCGACGACCCGGCCCAGCCCGGTCGTCACCAGCTCGCGGGCGGCGACGAGTGACCGCGCCCAACCCCGTGGCCCGGGTGCTCGGCCCGGTCGGGAGGTTCATCGGGCTCGGCGCCGAGATCGGCAGGCAGGCGATGCGGCGGCCGTTCCAGCTGCGCGAGCTGGTCGAGCAGACGTGGTTCGTCACCAAGGTCTCGGCCCTGCCGACGGCGCTGTTCACGATCCCGTTCGGCGCGACGATCGCGCTGCTGCTCGGTGAGCTGACCCGCCAGTTCGGTGCCCAGTCGCAGACCGGTGCCGGGGCGGTGCTCGCGATCGTGCAGCAGGCCGCGCCGATCGTCACCGCGCTGCTCATCTCCGGCGCGGGCGGGAGCGCCGTCTGTGCCGACCTGGGGGCGCGGACGATCCGCGAGGAGATCGCGGCGATGGAGGTGCTCGGCATCTCGCCGATCCAGCGCCTGGTCGTGCCGCGGGTGCTCGCCATGGGCATCACCGCGGTCGTGCTGAACGGCCTGGCGACCTGCGTCGGCGTGGCCGGCGGCTACTTCTTCAACGTGATCATCCAGGGCGGCTCGCCGGGCGCGTACATCAACAGCTTCTCGGCGATCGCGCAGGTCTCGGACATCGTCGTCTCGGAGCTGAAGGCGTTCCTGTTCGGCATCGTCGCCGGGGTCGTCGCCGCCTTCCGCGGTCTCAACCCGCCGCCCGGCGCGAAGGGCGTCGGGGACGCGGTCAACCAGGCCGTCGTCATCTCCTTCGTCCTGGTCTTCCTCATCAACCTCGTTCTGACCGCCCTGTACCTCGAGCTCGTCCCGCCGAAGGGCTTCTAGACACATGGCCAGCTTGCAACTGGGCGCGCGGGTCCGCCGGGCCGCGCAGGCGCCGCTGAACCAGCTCGAGGAGCTGGGTGACCAGCTGTCGCTCTACGTACGGTCGATCCTCTGGATCCCGAAGACGCTCACCCGGTACAAGAAGGAGGTCGGCCGGCTGCTGGCCGAGGTCTCCTTCGGCTCCGGCGCGCTGATCGTCATCCTCGGGACCGTCGGCGTGATGGCCTCGCTGGCGCTGTTCGTCGGTTCGCTGGTCGGCCTGCAGGGCTTCCGGGCACTCGACGCGCTCGGCGTCGAGGCGCTCACCGGCTTCATCACCGCCTACTTCAACACGCGCTCGATCGCCCCGCTGGTCGCCGCGTCCGCGCTGACGGCGACGCTCGGCGCCGGCTTCACCGCCCAGCTCGGCGCGATGCGGATCTCCGAGGAGATCGACGCGCTGGAGGTCATGGCGGTGCCCTCGGTGCCCTACCTGGTCACCACCCGGGTGGTCGCCGGGATCGTCGCGATCATCCCGATCTACACGCTCGGCCTGCTCGCCAGCTACGCGGCGGCCCGGTTGAACGTGACGCTGGTCAACGGACTGTCCGGTGGGACCTACGACCACTACTTCAACCTGTTCCTGCCGGTCAGTGACGTGTTGCTGTCCTATCTCAAGGTGATCATCTTTGCGACGGTGATCATCCTGATCCACTGCCACTACGGCTACTCGGCCAAGGGCGGACCTGCGGGTGTCGGCATCGCGGTGGGCCGCGCGGTGCGGTTGTCGATCGTGAGCACGGCGGTGCTGGACTTCTTCCTCACCCTGGTCATGTTCGGGACCTCGACCTCGGTGCGGGTGGCCGGATGAGGTCGACGAAGAGGGTGCTGCAGGGACTTGCGTTCGTCACGGTCATCGCACTGCTGATCGGACTGGCGGTGGGGCAGTACGCCGGACTGTTCTCGTCGGGCGTGCCGGTCACCGTGAACGTGGCCCGGGTCGGGACCCAGATGCAGGAACGTGCTGACGTCAAGGTGCGCGGGCTGATCGTCGGCGAGGTCGACGAGGTCACGACCGACGGCGAGACCACCAGCATCCGGATGTCGATGGACCCGGAGCTGATCGACCAGATCCCGGAGAACGTCGCGGCGCAGCTGTTGCCCAAGACCCTGTTCGGCGAGAAGTTCGTGTCGCTCGTCCCGCCGCAGGCCCCGGCGACGGCGCGGCTCGCCGCCGGCACGGTGATCCCGGAGGACCGCAGCCGGGCCGCGATGGAGGTCGAGCGGGTGCTCGACCAGCTGCTGCCCCTGCTGCAGGCGGTCCGGCCGCAGGACCTCGCCACCACGCTGGGTGCGCTGTCGTCGGCCCTGCAGGGGCGCGGTGACCAGCTCGGCCAGACCCTCGAGCAGCTCAACGAGCTGACCCGCGGCCTGAACCCGGTGGTGCCGGACCTGCAGGAGGACATCCGCCAGCTGGCGACCTTCTCCGACAACCTGAACGTCGCCGCGCCCGACCTGCTCGACGCGGTCGACGACCTGGCGGTCACCAGCCGGACGATCGTGGAGAAGCGCGAGGGGCTGCGGAACCTCTACCGCTCGATCACCGGCGCCTCCGACGACCTGGGAGCGTTCCTCGACGCCAACGGCGACAACATCATCGGGTTGTCCGCGGCCAGCCGCCCGACGCTCGAGAGCCTGGCGCGGTACTCGCCGCAGTTCCCGTGCTTCTTCGGCCAGCTCAACGACCTCATCCCGAAGATCAACAATGCGATCCGGCCGGGAACCGACCGGGTCGGTGTGAACATCACGCTCGAGATCGTCGCGAGCAAGGGCAAGTACCTGCCGAACCAGGACGAGCCCGAGCTGACCGACGACCGCGGGCCGCGCTGCTACCCGATCCCCGTCCCGGACGGGACCCAGTACGCGCCGGACGGCCCGTTCCGGGACGGTTCGGTCCCCGGCCCCGCTCCGAAGGGCCAGCCGATGGGCGACCCGGAGGACTTCGGCGTCGAGACCTACGGAACCTACGACGGCACGAACAGCTTCGGGCTGATCGAGGAGCCGGACGGCCGGAACGGCGCGGGCGTGCTCCCGCCGCTGACCGGTGCACTCGGACAGCTCGGTATCGAGCCCAGCTCGCACGAGGCCGGCTCGCCGGAGGCCCGCTCGCCGGAGAACGCAGTGCACCAGGCCGGCTCGGTGGACATGGGCGTCGCGAACTCGCCCGGTGAGCGGCAGGTCGTCTCGGAGCTGCTGGCGGTCCAGCACGGCACGTCCCCGCAGGCCGTTCCCGCCTGGGGCTCCACGATGGTCGGCCCGCTGCTCCGTGGCGCGGAGGTGACGCTGACATGAGCAGGCTGCCGATCTCCGCACTCGTGAAGTTCCTGGTGTTCGCGCTGGTCACCGCCCTGGGAACCACCGTGCTCGGCCTGACGATCGCGAACGCCCGTGGCGGCTCGGTCACCGAGTACACGGCCCGGTTCTCGGACGCGACCGGCCTGCTGGCCGGTGACGACGTCCGGATCGCCGGGGTCGTCGTCGGCTCGGTGACCGACGTCCGGATCGTCGACCAGCGGGTCGCCGAGGTGGCCTTCGACGTCGACTCGTCCACCCGGCTGCCGGCCTCGGTCACCGCCGGGCTCAAGTACAAGAACCTGATCGGCCAGCGCTACCTCGCGCTCGAGCAGGGGGCCGGACCGACCGGCGAGACGCTCCCGGCGCAGGCCCAGATCCCGCTCGAACGGACCCGTCCGGCGCTGAACCTGACCGTGCTGTTCAACGGGTTCCAGCCGCTGTTCCAGGGACTGGACCCGGAGCAGATCAACAAGCTCTCGATGGAGATCATCCAGGTCCTGCAGGGCGAGGGCGGCACGGTGCAGAGCCTGCTCGCCTCGACGTCGTCGCTGACCAACTCCATCGCCGATCGCGACCAGGTGATCGGGCAGGTCATCGACAACCTCAACGTCACCCTGCAGACGGTCAACGAGAACGACCAGGGTCTCAACGAGCTGATCAGCTCGCTGCGGGCCGTGGTGTCCGGTCTGGCCCGGGACCGCGAGCCGATCGGCGACGCGATCGAGTCGATCGGCACCCTGACCCAGGTCACCGGCTCCTTCGTGGAGGACGCCCGGCCGGCGCTGCGTGACGACATCCGCAACCTCGGCGACCTGGCCACCGAGCTCGACCGGGGCCGCCCGGCGATCGAGCGGTTCCTGGAGTACACGCCGTTCAAGCTGAACCGGATCTCCCGCGTCGGCTCGTACGGAAGCTGGTTCAACTTCTACGTCTGCGGCCTCGACGGGCAGGTCGGTTTCTCCGGGATCGTCGAGCCGGTCTCGCTGGAGGACCTGAATCTCGACTTCCCGCTGCAGAACCCGGCGCGCCGCTGCGGCCCGGACCCGTCGGGGATCGGCGCGGGCAACACCGCGCCGATCGAGGGTTCTCCCGGGGCACACGGCGGGCCGGCGAACGACGAGCCCACCACCAGGTCGCTCGAGCAGCTGGTGGACCCGCTGAGCCGGGGCGGGACCGACCTGGGCGCCGACCCGACGGCCGCACTGCAGCCGGGAGGGAACTGACATGGCACGGGTAGGGGAGAAGCGCCCCGTCCTGACGGCCACGATCGGGCTCGTCGTGATCGCGGCGCTGACCCTGGCGGCGTTCAACTTCGAGGCCCTCTTCTCGGGCGCGACCCGCTACCGGGCCGAGTTCACCGAGGCGGCCGGGCTGCAGGCACAGGACCGGGTCACCGTCGCCGGTGTCGAGGCCGGTCGGGTGCAGAGCGTCGAGCTCGACGGCGACCACGTGCGCGTCGAGTTCACGGTGGACGACGCCTGGGTCGGGAACCGGACCACCGCGTCCATCGAGATCGCGACGCTGCTGGGATCGAAGTACCTGGCGCTCGACCCGCGCGGGGACGCCGAGCAGGACGCCGGCCAGACGATCGGGCGGGAGCGGACGAAGTCCCCGTACGACGTCGTCGACGCCTTCAACGGTCTGTCCGGCACCATCGACGCGCTCGACACCGACCAGCTCGCGGCCGGGCTCACCACCCTCGCCGACACCTTCCGCGACACCCCGCCGGAGATCCGCGGCGCGCTGGACGGCCTCTCCCGGCTGTCGACCACGATCTCCAGCCGGGACGCCGAGCTGAAGCAGCTCCTGGCCAACACCCGGCAGCTCTCGACCACCCTGGCCGACCGGCGCGGTGACGTCGTGAAGCTGATCGAGGACGGCAACCTGCTCCTCGGCGAGCTGCAGCGCCGCAAGGACGCCATCGCGAACCTGCTCGACGGCGTGCAGAAGCTCTCCGTGCAGCTGCGCGGGGTCGTCGCGGACAACCAGGAGCAGCTGCGGCCCGCCCTGGAGACCCTGGACAAGGTGCTCGCGGTGCTGGAGGCCAACCGCGACAACCTCGGCGAGATCCTGGACAAGGAAGCGGTGTTCATCCGCGTGTTCGGCAACGCTCTCGGCAACGGTCGCTGGTTCGACCACTACCCCTGTGGCCTGATCCCGCCGGCCACCACACCGCTCGGGGGTGACTGCTGATGGGGACCTGGGCCAACGACCGGCGCCTGCTGCAGCTCGGCGCGCTGATCGCGGTCGTCGCCGTGCTGGCGGCGAGTGCGATCTGGCTGATCACCTCCGGCGGCGGCCGGCCGATCACCGCGTACTTCATCAGCTCGGCTGCGCTGTTCGAGGACAACGACGTCCGGGTGCTCGGCGTCCCGGTCGGCAAGATCGACAAGATCACACCGGAGGGTGACCGGGTGCGGGTCGACATGACCATCACCGACGACGAGGTCCGGCTCCCGGCCGACGTCAAGGCCGCGGTGATCTCGCCCAGCCTGGTCACCGGCCGCTACGTCCAGCTCACCCCGGTCTGGACCGGTGGACCGGAGTGGACCGGCGAGCCCGTTCCACTGGAGCGCACCGCGTTCCCGCTGGGGGTCGACGACCTGACCCGCACCGCGACCGAGCTGTCCCGGGCACTCGGCCCGCAGGGCGCCAACTCCGAGGGGGCGCTCAACGACGCCCTGAACGTCGGCGCGCAGAACCTGGACGGCAACGGCCGCGCCCTGAACGACACCATCCGCAACCTCGGCGGTCTCTCCGCGACGCTGAACGGGTCGAGCGAGGACCTGTTCGGCACGATCACCGAGCTGCAGAAGTTCACCGCGACCCTGCGGGAGAACGACCCGGGCGTCCGCGAGCTGACCGGCAAGCTGGCCGACGTCACCGGCTTCCTCTCGGGCCAGCGCGGTGAGCTCGGCGGGGCGCTGCACGAGCTTTCCTTCGCACTCGGCGAGGTCGCGGCCTTCGTGCAGGACAACCGCGGCGCGCTGAACTCCAACGTCGACAAGCTCGCCGGGGTGTCCCAGGAGCTCGTCGACCACCAGCGGGCACTGGCCGAGATCGTGGACCTCGCGCCCCCGGCGTTGAGCAACCTGGTCAACATCTACAACGGGTCGTCGGAGACGCTGGACACCCGGGCGAACCTCAACGAGCTCGCCCAGCCGCTCGCGGGGGCGCTCTGCGAGGCCGGTCGCGGCGGCACCGCCAACCTCCAGCCGTTGAGCGACGTCGCGCTCGCACCGCTGTGCGAGCAACTGGTGCCGGTCCTCAACAACGCGCTGCCGATCCCGCCGCTGACCGACGTGGTCGGCGGGCTGTCGGGCGGGCTGCCCGCCCCCGGGGGACTCGCCCCGCCGCCCGGGTCGCCGCTGTCGCTGACCGACCCGGGCTCGCAGCTGCGTGCGCCGGGGACCCCGCCGCCGGCGCCGGCCGAGCCGGGCGCGCCCGCGCCGTCGTCGGGCGCCGAGGCGACGCCGACGCCCGTGCCCGTGCCCGAGCCCGAATCCGAGGAACGCGGCGGTCTGTTCGGCCTGTTCGGAGGTGGACGATGACCGGCCGCGTCACGAAGGTCGCGGCGTTGCTGACCGCCGTCGCGGTCTCCGCGAGCGGTTGCGGGGTGCTCCAGGGCGGTCTGCGCGGGGTCTCGCTGCCCGGTGGCGCGAACCTGGGCGACCAGCCGTACCCGGTCCAGATCGCGTTCGAGGACGTGGTGGACCTCGTCCCGCAGTCGATCGTCCGTGTCGGTGACGTCCCGGTGGGCGCCGTCGAGTCGGTGACGATCGAGCCGACCAGCTGGAACGCCCTGGTCATGGTGCAGGTCAACGGGGACGTCGAGCTACCGGCCAACGCCACCGCCCGCGTCCGCACGACGTCGCTGCTCGGCGAGAAGTTCGTCGAGCTGGCCGCGCCGGACGCCCCGGCCGAGGGCGACCTCGCCGCTGCCGGCCGGATCGACGTGCAGGCCACCGGCCGCGCGGCCGAGGTCGAGGAGGTGCTCGGCGCGCTGTCGATGCTGCTCAACGGCGGCGGTGTCGCGCAGATCCGCACGATCGCCACCGAGCTGAACAACGCGCTGTCCGGGCGCGAGCCGCAGATCCGCGAGCTGCTGGACAACCTCGACCTGCTGGTCGGATCGCTGGACGACAGCAAGGACGACATCAACCGGGCGCTGGACAGCGTGAACCGGCTCTCGGCCACGCTGGCCGAGCGCCGGCCGCAGATCCGGACGGCGCTGACCGAGATCAGCCCCGGGCTGCGCGAGCTGGAGGCACAGCGCGAGCAGCTGGTCGGCATGCTGCGCGCCCTGGACCGGCTCTCCGGCGTCGCGACCGACGTCGTCAACCGCTCCCGCGACGACCTGCTCGCCGACCTGGAGGCGCTGCGGCCGGTGCTGCGGAACCTGGCCGACTCCGGGCAGGACCTGCCCGAGTCGTTGCAGCTCCTGCTGAGCATCCCGTTCACCGACGCGGCCACCGACGCCGTCGCGGGCGACTACGCGAACCTCTACATCACGGTGGACCTGGACCTGAAGTCGCTGCTGGAGAACCTGCTGCGCAGCAACCAGCTCGGCCTGCCGCTCGACCCGACACAGCTGGCCCAGCTGCCGCCGAACGCGCAGCTGCTGACCCCGCTGCTCGACGGCGAACAGCCGATCGTCCCCGGGGCGCCCCCGCTCCCGCTGCTGGGTCCGGAGCAGCCCACCCCGGCACCGGCGCCCGGTACCCCCGAGGGCACGGCCACGACGCCCGCCCCGTCCGGGTCGCCGACCGCGACACCCACCCCGGAGTCCGGGTCCGGTGGCGGCGGCGGCCTGCTCGGCGGACTCTTCGGAGGAGGATCGTGATCACGAAGACCGTCCGGTGGCAGCTCATCGCGCTGGTGATCGTGACGATCGTCGGTGTGGGGTACGCCGGGTTCCGCTACGCCGGCATGGACCGGCTCTTCGGCGCGACGACCTACCCGGTCACCGTGGAGCTCGCCGAGTCCGGCGGCATCTTCTCCGGTGCCGACGTCACCTACCGCGGGGTGAGCGTGGGCCGGGTCGGCCCGCTGACGCTCACCGACTCCGGGGTCGACGTCCAGCTGGACATCGAGAACTCGGCGCCCGAGATCCCGTCCGACGCCCGCGCGGTCGTCGGGAACCTGTCGCCGATCGGTGAGCAGTTCGTGGACCTGCAGCCGACCACCGGCACCGGGGAGACGCTCGCCGCGGGTGCGGTCATCCCCCAGGAGCGCACCCGGACGCCGGTACAGATCGAGACCCTGCTGACGAACCTGGACGAGCTGGTGTCCACCGTCCCGCTGGACTCGCTGCGCACCGTCGTCTCCGAGCTCGGGCAGGGCTTCGAGGGCACCGCGCAGCCACTGCAGCAGCTGCTCGACACCTCCGGTGAGTTCACCCGGGCCGCCACCGAGGCGCTGCCGGCGACCACCGGCCTGATCGAGGACGCCCGGCCGGTGCTGACCACGCAGAACGAGATCGCGCCGCAGTTCCAGGACTTCAGCCGCGGGCTGCGCGAGGTCGCCGAACAGCTGCGGGTCTCCGACCCCGACCTGCGCCGGATCATCGACGACGGCCCGCGGGCCGGCGACGAGCTCAGCGCGCTGCTGCGCGAGAGCGGTCCCGGCCTCGGGGAGTCGGTGGCGAACCTGCGGACGACCGCCGAGCTGCTCGAGCCGCGGCAGGCCGGTCTGCGGCACCTGCTCGTGACCTACCCCGGCCTGACCGCCATCGCGCCGAAGGTGGTGCCCGGCGACGGGACCGCGCACCTCGGTCTGGTCGTCAACATCGCCGACCCGCCGTTGTGCACCCGTGGCTACGAGGGGACGGTCAACCGCCCGGGAGCGGAGGTGGCCGAGACACCGGTCAACTCCGCGGCCCGTTGCGCGGAGCCCCCCGGGAGCCCGACCAGCGTCCGCGGGATGCAGAATGTGCCCAGGGCGGCGACCGCGGTCCCGCCCGCCGACGCGGGGGACACCCCGGCTCCGCCGCCCGCCGCCGGCTCGGACGCGACCGCACAGCGCGTCGCCACTCCGGGCCTCGTCTCCGACGCCGCCCAGATCCTGCTGGGTGGGTGAGCACGACGGCCGTGCCTCCCGGGGCCCGGCCGGCACGACGACCGGGTACGTCGCGGCCCGCCCCGGCGGTCGCGGCCCACGGTCGGCCCCTCGGCCGCGCCCCGCGGCCACCGAGCGGCTGTGCCCCGCAGCCGGGAGGAGGAACGCTCCCCGATGAACGTCGAACTGGACGAACGGCCGTCCGCGCCGGACGATCCGCACGACGACGGCACACCCGCGCCGGGGCGGCTCGCCCGCGCTCTGCCGGTGGCCGCCGTCGTCGCGGCGGTGCTCGCGCTGGTGTTCGGTGCCCTGTGGCTGTTCGCGCTCAACAGCGACTCCGTGCAGGTCGCCCAGGCCCGCGACGAGGCCCTGCGGGACGCCAGGCAGGCCGTGGTCAACCTGAACACGCTGAACCACACCGACGCCCAGGCGGGCCTGGACCTGTGGATCCGGTCGTCGTCGGGCTCGGTCCGCGACGAGTTCGTGAAGAACCGCGACGCCTACGCGAAGCTCGTCACCGAGACGAAGCGGACGACCACCGCGAACGTGGCCGATGCCGCCGTGTCCGAGGTGGATCCGCGGTCCGGCACCGCCCGGGTGCTGGCCGGCGTGGACGTGACCGTGACGCCGGAGGGCGGTGAGCCCACCGTGACCCGGCAGCGACTCGAGCTCGGCATGGTCCGCACCGACGACGGCTGGAAGGTCGACGCGCTGGAACCGCTCCTCACGCCCGGCGCGGGCGGCTGAGCGGGCCGATCGGCCCCCCGACCCCGGCGGCTCCGGCCGCTCCGCTCCCAGGTCGACCATCCCAGGAGGTCACCGCATGTCCACTCCGCGACGCCGCCCCACGGGCGGCATCCGCAGGCCCCAGGTCGCCGGCCGCACCCGCGCCGGGCAGGCCGAGGACGCCGACGAACAGACCCGGCACGGCACCATCGCCGTCGACGAGCGTTCCACCGTGGCCGCCCCGGCCGGCGCCGACGACGAGACGGGTGATGCCGCCGGCACTGCCACCGGGATCGGCACCGGCACCGAGGACGGCACCACCGGCACCGGCACGGCGGGCGGGACCGAGCGGGACCGGAAGGACGCCGGCCAGGAGGACGGGGCCGCGCCCCGGGCCCGCAGGCTCCCGTTGCCCTCGGCCCCGGCCACCGGGAAGGGCACCACGGCACTGCTGGCGGTGACCGTGCTGCTCACCGCGGCGGCGGTGTTCTTCGGTTACCAGTGGTACAGCACCCAGTTCACCGGCTCGGCCGCGAACTCCGCGCTCACCGACGTCGGTGCCACCGCCGAGGTGAGCCAGCAGGTCGGCGATGCGGTCACGAAGATCTACTCGTTCGACCACGCCCGGCTCCAGCAGGCCGAGGCCGATGCCGCCGCGGTGATCACGCCTGCGTTCCGGCCCGAGTTCGACCGGATCTTCGGCAGCGTGCGGGAGCTCGCCCCGCAGCAGCAGGCCGTCGTCACCGCGACGATCCCCAAGTCCGCGGTCGCGAGCATCGAGGGCGACCGGGCGACCGTGTACGTGTTCGTCGACCAGGTCATCCGCCGGCAGGCCGACGGCGGCGCCCCGCAGGAGGGGACGGCGGCGGCCCGGCTGCGGGTCGACGCCGAGTTCCTCGACGGCCGCTGGAAGGTCGCGGCGATGACCCCGGCCTGACAGCGCCGGCCTGACGGCCGGGACGCGTCCGGGCGCCCCGCACCCCGGTGACAGCAGGTGCGGGGCGCAGGCGTATCGTCATCCGCGATCCACCGAAGACCGCAGGTCTGCGTCCGGGCTCGCCCGGGCGTACGAAGGTCCCGGAGTTCCGGGCGGCCCGCGCAGGGAGGACGAGGCGATTCCGGGCGCATGCGCCCGCCGATACTTCTCACGCCCCGTGCCCTGCGCACGGGGCGTTCGTCGTCTCTCGGGGTCCGTGCGGTGGCACCTGCAAGGACCAACCACCCGAGAGGAGGGCAGTTATGGCAGCACCTGACAAGATCGCGGCGGTCGAGGAGATCACCAACCGCTTCCGCGAGGCGCACGCCTCGGTCGTCACCGAGTACCAAGGACTCAGCGTCGCCAAGCTGACCCAGCTGCGTCGGGACCTGGGATCGGACGCGAGCTTCCGCGTCGCGAAGAACACCCTGGTCAAGCGCGCGGCCGAGAACGCAGGGGTGCCGGGTCTGGACGACCTGCTCGCCGGGCCGACCGCGATCACGTTCATCCAGGGCGAGGCCGTCGACGCCGCCAAGGCGCTCAAGAAGTTCGCCAAGGAGAACCCGGGCCTGTCGATCAAGGGCGGGTACATGGACGGGCGCGCCCTGTCCATCGCCGAGATCGAGCAGCTCGCGGACCTCGAGTCCCGCGAGGTGCTGCTGGCCCGGCTGGCCGGCGCGATGAAGGCGAACCTGTCCAAGGCCGCCTCGCTGTTCAACCAGCCGGCCTCCCAGGTCGCCCGGCTCGCCCAGGCCCTGGCCGACAAGAAGGTCGAGGGCGGCGAGTCCGCTCCGGCCGAGGTCGAGGCGGAGTCCGCTCCGGCCGAGGCCACCGCCGACGGCGACTCCGCCGAGAGCTGATCACCCCCCCACCGAACGTCTTTCGTAAGAGAAAGGACCAGCCACCATGGCGAAGCTGTCCACCGACGACCTGCTCGACGCCTTCAAGGAGCTCACCCTCCTGGAGCTCTCGGACTTCGTGAAGAAGTTCGAGGACACCTTCGACGTCACCGCCGCCGCGCCGGTCGCCGTCGCCGCCGCGGGTGCCCCCGCCGCCGGTGGCGCCCCGGTCGAGGAGGAGAAGGACGAGTTCGACGTCGTCCTCGAGGCCGCAGGCGACAAGAAGATCCAGGTCATCAAGGTCGTCCGCGAGGTCGTCTCGGGCCTGGGCCTGAAGGAGGCCAAGGACCTCGTCGAGAGCGCGCCGAAGGCACTGCTCGAGGGCGTTGGCAAGGAGGCCGCCGAGGCCGCCAAGACGAAGCTCGAGGAGGCCGGCGCCAAGATCACCCTCAAGTGATCTGAGCGCTCATGCCCGAAGGGGCGGGACCCGATCCGGGTCCCGCCCCTTCTGCGTGTTCCAGGCCATGTTCTGCACTCGGAACAGCCGCGTACGGGCCAGGGCGACCGGTCGTCTCGGGCATTCGACCGCTCATCGACGTTTGGGGACTTGACTCGGTGCGCCGGGCAGGTCACTCTTGGGCCACGGTGGTTGCCTGGATGCTGAAATCGGCGACCTGTCTCGACAGCTGCGTTCGTAGCAGCTATAGTCATTCTTTGCGCTGCCTGCGTCCACGTTCTGCGCGCTCGCCACCGGGAAGTATCCGGGCCGACATGTCGGCCCTCGGAGAGGGTCCGGCGGATCGGGCGTGGAGATGCTGATCCGCACGGCGGCGCCCGACAACAGACGGCGTACGACGTGGCCGACTGCCGGCTCGTGATCCGGGGGGACCCCGAACGGATCGAGAGAGACGGTAGCGCGCGCCATCGGCGTACGCCAGACGAGAAGCGCAGTTCTCGGAAGGACGCATCTTGGCTGTCTCCCGCGCCGCCGCGACCACCTCGACCCTCTCCGCTTCGGCGAACCCGAACTACCCCGGAGCGCCCACCCGGGTCAGCTTCGCGAAGATCGCAGAGCCGCTGGAGGTCCCGGACCTCCTCGACCTGCAGATCCAGTCCTACGAGTGGCTGGTCGGCAGCGAGGGATGGTTCCAGCGCCGGATCGAGGCCGGTGACGATCTGCCGGTCAGTGGGCTCGAGGAGATCCTCACCGAGATCTCGCCGATCGAGGACTTCTCCGGCTCGATGTCGCTGTCCTTCTCCGACCCCCGCTTCGACGAGGTCAAGGCCTCGGTCGAGGAGTGCCGGGACAAGGACATGACCTACGGCGCCCCGCTGTTCGTCACGGCGGAGTTCACCAACAACACCACCGGTGAGATCAAGTCCCAGACCGTCTTCATGGGTGAGTTCCCCGTGATGACGGACAAGGGCACCTTCATCATCAACGGCACCGAGCGCGTCGTCGTGTCGCAGCTCGTCCGTTCGCCGGGTGTCTACTTCGACCACTCGATCGACAAGACGACCGAGAAGGACGTCTACTCGGTCAAGGTCATCCCGAGCCGGGGTGCGTGGCTGGAGTTCGACGTCGACAAGCGCGACACCGTCGGTGTCCGGATCGACCGCAAGCGCCGTCAGCCGGTCACCGTGCTGCTGAAGGCGCTCGGCTGGAGCGCCGAGCAGATCGGCGAGCGCTTCGGCTTCTCCGAGACGATCATGACCACGCTGGAGAAGGACAACACCGCGGGTCAGGACGAGGCGCTGCTCGACATCTACCGGAAGCTGCGCCCCGGTGAGCCGCCGACGCGCGAGAGCGCCCAGGCCCTCCTGGAGAACCTGTTCTTCAAGGACAAGCGCTACGACATGGCCAAGGTCGGGCGTTACAAGGCCAACAAGAAGCTCGGGCTCGACGTCGACCCCGCGACCGGCACGCTGACCGAGGACGACGTCGCCACCACCATCGAGTACCTCGTCCGGCTGCACGCCGGTGAGACCACGATGACGGTCGGGCAGAACGAGATCCCGGTCGAGACCGACGACATCGACCACTTCGGCAACCGGCGTCTGCGCACCGTCGGTGAGCTGATCCAGAACCAGGTCCGGGTCGGCCTGTCCCGCACCGAGCGGGTCGTCCGCGAGCGGATGACCACCCAGGACGTCGAGGCCATCACGCCGCAGACCCTGATCAACACCCGGCCGATCACGGCCGCGATCCGGGAGTTCTTCGGCACCTCGCAGCTGTCCCAGTTCATGGACCAGCACAACCCGCTGGCCGGGCTGACCCACAAGCGTCGTCTGTCGGCGCTGGGCCCGGGTGGTCTGTCCCGTGAGCGGGCGGGCATGGAGGTCCGTGACGTCCACCCGTCGCACTACGGCCGGATGTGCCCGATCGAGACCCCGGAGGGCCCGAACATCGGCCTGATCGGGTCGCTGTCGTCGTTCGCGCGGGTCAACCCGTTCGGCTTCATCGAGACGCCGTACCGCAAGGTCGTCGAGGGTGTCGTCACCCAGCAGATCGACTACCTGACCGCCGACGAGGAGGACCGCTTCGTCGTCGCCCAGGCGAACGCCCGCCTCAAGGAGGACGGGTCCTTCGCCGAGGACCGCGTGCTGGTCCGCCGCAAGGGCGGCGAGGTCGACCTGATCTCGCCGGCCGGCGTCGACTACATCGACGTCTCGCCGCGCCAGATGGTGTCGGTCGCGACCGCGATGATCCCGTTCCTCGAGCACGACGACGCGAACCGCGCGCTCATGGGCGCGAACATGCAGCGGCAGTCCGTGCCGCTGCTGCGCTCGGAGTCGCCGCTGGTCGGCACCGGCATGGAGCTGCGTGCCGCGGTCGACGCCGGTGACGTCGTGGTGGCCGAGCAGGCCGGTGTGGTCGAGGAGCTGTGCGCCGACTACATCACCGTGATGGACGACGAGGGCCAGCGTCAGACCTACCGTCTGAACAAGTTCCGCCGCTCCAACCAGGGCACCTGCAACAACCAGAAGCCGATCGTCGACGAGGGCGCCCGGGTCGAGGTGGGCCAGGTGCTCGCCGACGGGCCGTGCACCGAGAACGGCGAGATGGCACTGGGCAAGAACCTGCTCGTGGGGATCATGCCCTGGGAGGGGCACAACTATGAGGACGCGATCATCCTCTCGCAGCGCCTGGTGCAGGACGACGTGCTCACGTCGATCCACATCGAGGAGCACGAGGTCGACGCCCGGGACACCAAGCTGGGCGCCGAGGAGATCACCCGGGACATCCCGAACGTCTCCGAGGACGTGCTCGCCGACCTCGACGAGCGCGGCATCATCCGGATCGGTGCCGAGGTCCAGCCCGGCGACATCCTGGTCGGCAAGGTGACGCCGAAGGGCGAGACCGAGCTGACCCCGGAGGAGCGGCTGCTGCGTGCGATCTTCGGGGAGAAGGCGCGCGAGGTGCGCGACACCTCGCTGAAGGTGCCGCACGGCGAGAACGGCAAGGTCATCGGCATCCGGGTCTTCTCCCGCGACGACGACGACGAGCTGGCCCCCGGCGTCAACGAGCTGGTCCGCGTCTACGTGGCCCAGAAGCGCAAGATCTCCGACGGTGACAAGCTCGCCGGCCGGCACGGCAACAAGGGCGTCATCGGCAAGATCCTGCCGGTCGAGGACATGCCGTTCCTCGAGGACGGCACGCCGCTCGACATCATCCTGAACACCCACGGTGTGCCGCGCCGGATGAACATCGGCCAGATCCTGGAGACCCACCTCGGGTGGATCGCCAAGACCGGCTGGGAGATCGAGGGCGAGCCGGACTGGGCGTCCCAGATCCCCGAGGAGCTGTACTCGGTCTCGGCCGACACCAAGACCGCCACCCCGGTGTTCGACGGTGCTCGTGAGAACGAGATCACCGGTCTGCTCGGCAGCACGCTGCCGAACCGGGACGGCGAGCGGATGGTCAAGTCGGACGGCAAGGCACAGCTGCTGGACGGGCGCTCGGGCGAGCCGTACCCGTTCCCGGTCGCGGTCGGCTACATGTACATCCTGAAGCTGGCCCACCTGGTGGACGACAAGATCCACGCCCGGTCGACCGGGCCGTACTCGATGATCACCCAGCAGCCGCTGGGCGGTAAGGCGCAGTTCGGTGGTCAGCGCTTCGGGGAGATGGAGTGCTGGGCCATGCAGGCCTACGGCGCCGCCTACACCCTGCAGGAGCTGCTGACGATCAAGTCCGACGACGTCGTGGGCCGGGTCAAGGTCTACGAGGCGATCGTCAAGGGCGAGAACATCCCGGAGCCGGGGATCCCCGAGTCGTTCAAGGTGCTGCTGAAGGAGCTTCAGTCGCTCTGCCTGAACGTCGAGGTGCTCTCCAGCGACGGTGCAGCGATCGAGATGCGGGACGCCGACGACGAGGACCTCGAGCGTGCCGCGGCGAACCTGGGCATCAACCTGTCCAGCCGCCCGGGCTCGGAGTCGATGACGGTCGACGACGTCGTCAACTGACAGTCGGGGGGCTCCGGCCCCCCGACGACCCCGAAAAGCAACTGCGATAAACCGCTTCGAACGGGATTAGAGGACATACGTGCTCGACGTCAACTTCTTCGACGAACTGCGCATCGGCCTGGCCACCGCCGAGGGCATCCGCCAGTGGTCGCACGGTGAGGTCAAGAAGCCGGAAACCATCAACTACCGCACCCTGAAGCCGGAGAAGGACGGGCTCTTCTGCGAGAAGATCTTCGGTCCGACCCGGGACTGGGAGTGCTACTGCGGCAAGTACAAGCGCGTCCGCTTCAAGGGCATCATCTGCGAGCGCTGTGGCGTGGAGGTCACCCGCGCCAAGGTGCGGCGTGAGCGGATGGGCCACGTCGAGCTGGCCGCCCCGGTCACGCACATCTGGTACTTCAAGGGTGTCCCGAGCCGGCTGGGCTACCTGCTCGACCTGGCTCCCAAGGACCTCGAGAAGATCATCTACTTCGCCGCGTACGTGATCACCTCGGTGAACACCGAGCTGCGGCACAACGACATGTCCACGCTCGAGAACGAGATGAGCGTGGAGCGCCGGCGGGTGGAGCAGACCCGCGACGCCGACCTCGAGGCCCGTGCCCAGAAGCTCGAGGCCGACATCGCCGAGCTCGAGGCCGAGGGTGCGAAGGGCGACGTCCGCCGCAAGGTCAAGGACGGTGGCGAGCGGGAGATGCGCCAGCTCCGCGACCGGGCCCAGCGCGAGCTGGACCGGCTCGACGAGATCTGGACGACCTTCACCAAGCTCGGCGTCCAGCAGCTCATCGCGGACGAGTCGATCTACCGCGAGCTGTACGACCGCTACGGCGACTACTTCACCGGTGCCATGGGCGCCGAGGCGATCCAGACGCTGCTGAAGAACTTCGACATCCCGGCCGAGGCCGAGAAGCTGCGCGAGATCATCCGGTCCGGCAAGGGCCAGAAGAAGCTGCGTGCGCTCAAGCGGCTCAAGGTCGTCGCGGCGTTCCAGACCACCGGCAACTCGCCGATGGGCATGGTGCTCGACTGCGTCCCGGTCATCCCGCCGGACCTGCGCCCGATGGTGCAGCTCGACGGTGGCCGCTTCGCGACCTCGGACCTGAACGACCTGTACCGCCGGGTGATCAACCGGAACAACCGCCTCAAGCGACTGATCGACCTCGGCGCGCCCGAGATCATCGTCAACAACGAGAAGCGGATGCTCCAGGAGTCCGTCGACGCGCTGTTCGACAACGGCCGTCGCGGCCGGCCGGTGACCGGGCCGGGCAACCGCCCGCTCAAGTCGCTGTCCGACCTGCTGAAGGGCAAGCAGGGCCGGTTCCGCCAGAACCTGCTCGGCAAGCGTGTCGACTACTCCGGCCGTTCGGTCATCGTCGTCGGCCCGCAGCTGAAGCTGCACCAGTGCGGTCTGCCCAAGCAGATGGCGCTGGAGCTGTTCAAGCCGTTCGTGATGAAGCGCCTGGTGGACCTCAACCACGCGCAGAACATCAAGTCGGCCAAGCGGATGGTCGAGCGCGGCCGCTCGCAGGTGTGGGACGTGCTCGAGGAGGTCATCTCCGAGCACCCCGTGCTGCTGAACCGGGCGCCCACGCTGCACCGTCTGGGCATCCAGGCCTTCGAGCCGCAGCTGGTGGAGGGCAAGGCCATCCAGCTGCACCCGCTGGTGTGCGAGGCGTTCAACGCGGACTTCGACGGTGACCAGATGGCGGTGCACCTGCCGCTGTCGGCCGAGGCGCAGTCCGAGGCACGCGTGCTGATGCTGTCGTCGAACAACATCCTGTCCCCGGCGTCCGGCCGCCCGCTGGCGATGCCGCGCCTGGACATGGTGACGGGTCTGTTCCACCTGACCCGCCAGCGCGACGAGGCCCAGGGCGCCGGTAACCACTACGGCTCCTCGGCCGAGGCGATCATGGCCTTCGACCTGAAGGTGCTCCACCTGCAGGCGCCGATCAAGATCCGGCTCCCGCAGGTCGAGCCGACCGCCGGTGCCGCGTCCGAGACCGTGACGTCCGAAGGCGTCTGGACCGCCGAGACGACGCTCGGCCGGGTGCTGTTCAACGAGCTGCTCCCGGCGGACTACCCGTTCGTCAACGAGCCGCTGCCGAAGAAGCGCCAGGCCGCGATCGTCAACGACCTGGCCGAGCGCTACTCGATGACCGAGGTCGCGCAGGTCCTGGACCGCCTGAAGGACGCCGGTTTCTACTGGGCGACCCGCTCGGGCGTCACCCTCGCCATCGACGACGTCGTGGTCCCGCCGAACAAGCAGGAGATCCTCGACTCGTACGAGACGAAGGCCGACCAGATCAACAAGCGCTACCAGCGTGGTGCCCTGTCGCACCAGGAGCGCAACGACGAGATGGTCAAGATCTGGTCGCAGGCCTCGGAGGAGGTCGCGAAGTCCATGGAGGAGAACTTCCCCCAGGACAACCCGATCCCGACGATCGTGCAGTCCGGTGCCGCGGGCAACATGGCCCAGGTCCGCCAGCTGGCGGGCATGAAGGGCCTGGTGGCGAACCCGAAGGGCGAGTACATCCCGCGCCCGATCAAGTCGAACTTCCGCGAGGGCCTGTCCGTCCTGGAGTACTTCATCTCCACGCACGGCACCCGGAAGGGTCTGGCGGACACCGCGCTGCGGACCGCCGACTCGGGTTACCTGACCCGTCGTCTGGTCGACGTCTCGCAGGACGTCATCGTCCGTGATGTCGACTGCGGCACCGAGCGCGCGATCACCATGCCGGTCACCGAGGAGACCAGCGACGGGCGGCTCATCCCGCACCGTTACCTGCGCACCTCGGTGTACGCCCGGACGTCCGGTGAGGAGGTCACCGCGCCCGACGGCACGGTGATCATCGGCAAGGGCGACGACCTGGGCGACCCGGCGCTGGACGCGCTGGTCGAGGCCGGTATCCGGCAGATCCGGGTGCGCTCGGCGCTGACCTGCGCCTCGGCCACCGGTATCTGCGGGCGTTGCTACGGCCGCTCGATGGCCACCGGCAAGCTGGTGGACGTCGGCGAGGCCGTCGGCATCGTCGCCGCGCAGTCCATCGGTGAGCCCGGTACCCAGCTGACGATGCGTACCTTCCACATCGGTGGTGTGGCCGGCGACGACATCACGACCGGTCTGCCGCGTGTCACCGAGCTCTTCGAGGCCCGGGTCCCGCGCGGTAAGGCACCGATCGCCGATGTCGACGGCCGGGTCCGCATCGAGGACGGCGACCGTTTCTGGAAGATCACCCTGATCCCGGACGACGGCGGCGAGGAGATCGTCTACGAGAAGCTGTCCAAGCGGCAGTGGCTCGGGATGACCTCGGTCGACGGCGCCGAGCGTCCGCTGGCCGACGGTGACCACGTGACGGTCGGTCAGCTGCTGCTCGAGGGCACGGCGGACCCGCACGAGGTGCTGCGTGTCATGGGCCCGCGCGAGGTGCAGCTGCACCTGGTGCGTGAGGTGCAGAAGGTGTACCGCACGCAGAGCGTGGACATCCACGACAAGCACATCGAGGTCATCGTCCGGCAGATGCTGCGCCGGGTGACGATCATCGACTCGGGCGCGACCGAGTTCCTGCCCGGTGCGCTGGCCGAGCGGGGCGAGTTCGAGTCGGAGAACCGCCGGGTCGTCGCCGAGGGCAACGAGCCGGCCTCCGGCCGCCCGGTGCTGATGGGGATCACCAAGGCCTCGCTGGCGACGGAGTCGTGGCTGTCCGCGGCCTCGTTCCAGGAGACCACCCGGATCCTCACCGATGCCGCGATCAACGGAAAGCGCGACAAGCTCGTCGGGCTCAAGGAGAACGTGATCATCGGCAAGCTGATCCCGGCGGGTACCGGCATCAACCGGTACCGCAACATCCAGGTCCAGCCGACCGAGGAGGCCCGCGCGGCCGCCTACGCGCTGCCGAGCTACGACGACGGCTACTACGGCCCCGACGTGTTCGGCACGGGCACCGGTGCCGCGGTGCCGCTGGACGACTACGACTTCGGGCGCGACTTCCGCTGAGTCGTCACCCCGGGGCCCGCGACGGCGGGTCCCGGGGCCCGGAGAGGTCCCGAACGGGGCCGGACACCGCTCTCCCGTGGCGGTGACCGGCCCCATTCGTGCGTTCCACCCCCGGCCGGCCGATCTGGATGCTGGTCCGAGCCGCCGAGCCGCCGAGCCGCCGAGCCGCCGAGCCGCCGAGCCGCCGAGCTCGGCCGACGGTGGTGGGGGTGATTACCAAGTCGGCCGATCGGTGCCACATCTGGCACCGATCGGCACCGATACGACGACCACCCGCACTGCGGCATCTCGGGCCGAGGGTGCGGCGTCCCGCCCCTCGACCGGAGAACAGCTCTCCCTGGAGGGATCGGGGGTGAGGCGACGGTCGCAGGGGCCGGTGCCCGGACGAGGCGAGGTCAGAGCTCTCCCGCGCCACCGCCGTGGCGCCCGAGCGGGTCGTGCCGGCGGGTGCCGGGGGTCGTCGGACGGATCAGCGGGTGCAGTCGGCCCGCAGGGCGAGGCCGAGGGTGAGCAGAGCGTCGTCCGCCTCGGCGAGCAGGCCGGCCAGGGTCGGGAACGCGTGCCACATGCCCTCGGTGCGCTGGTAGCTGACCGGCGTGCCGGCGGCCCGGGCCCGGTCCACGAGGGTGTCGGAGTCGTCGACGAGTATCTCGTCGGCCCCGGCGACCACGTGCAGTGGCGGCAGGCCGGTCAGGTCGGCGTCGAGCGGGCACAGCTCCGGGGCACCGGCCGGATCCTCGGCGTAGTCGGCGACCGCGCCCGCCAGCCACGCCGGGTCCAGCATCGCGTCGCTGGAGGCGTTGCGCGACAACGCGTCGGCCGTGCAGGTGAGGTCCAGCCACGGTGAGATGAGACCGAGTGCGCCGGGCAGATCCTCGCCGTCGGCGCGTAGCCGCAGCACCAGGGACATGGCCAGGCCGCCGCCCGCCGAGTCACCGGCGACCGCGATGCGCCGGGCGGAGTGGCCCGCGGCGCGCAGCGCGTGCCAGGCGGCGAGTGCGTCGTCCAGGGCGGCCGGGAACGGGTGCTCCGGCGCGAGCCGGTACGCCGGCGCGTGCACCGGGGTACCGGTGGCGTGCGCCAGGCCGGCGATCAGCGAGCGGTGCGAGGAGGGCGATCCGACCGCGTAGGCGCCGCCGTGCAGATACAGCACGCGGTGCGGGCCGAACGGCCCGGGCGGAGCGACGACCTCGGTCCGAACACCGCCGAGCTCGCCCCGGGCCCGGCGGGTGCCGCGGGGGAGCGGCAGGGACGCCCCCACGAGGTCGAGTCCGCGCCGGCGCACCGGTACGGGTAGGCTCGGGGACAACAGCGGCGCGACGAGTGTGCGCGTGGCGAAGCGGTTGACCGCGGTCGGCAGATGCATACCGGACGGTAACCCGAGCCACGCCTGCTGTACCCAGGGCGAACCCGGTGCGCCGCACCGATCGTCCACCACCGACCCGGCCGCGTTGAGCGGCAGACGATCTGCGACGAGCGGGTGAGCCCGCTTGCCAGAGGCCGACTCGTGCGGCATCGTCGGGTCACAACAGGTCTCCGACGGGGTTCCACCCCGCCGGATACGAGGACTTCCGAAGCCCCCGGACAGTCCCGATGCAGGTCCGAGAGGGACCCGCTTTGACCGCCTTCAAGAGGGCCGAGTACTCTTATGCCCTGCGCTCGACTTCGGTCGGGCCAGTCCGCGTGCCCCGTAGCGTCCGGATCCGGGTGGTCTCATCTCCTGGGTCGAGGTAGCGCTCCGGTAACGGGCACGGCGGACGTCCCGAAGCCTCGGCGGGGCCTTTCCGGTTCCGAGCGTGCGCGGGACGACACGCCCGACCTCGGGGTCCGGAGCGACGGTGGCGGAAGCGAGATGCCACACCGGCGCCCGGGTCACGGAACACTCATAACGAGAACAGCGACGAGCGAGACAGTCGAGCCACGTCGACGGGAAGAAGTAGACGGTTCATGCCCACGATCCAGCAGCTGGTCCGTAAGGGCCGCGAGGACAAGGTCGCGAAGACCAAGACCGCCGCGCTGAAGGGGAGCCCCCAGCGCCGCGGGGTCTGCACCCGCGTGTACACCACCACCCCGAAGAAGCCGAACTCCGCGCTGCGCAAGGTCGCCCGCGTGCGGCTCTCGAGCGGTATCGAGGTCACCGCGTACATCCCCGGCGAGGGCCACAACCTGCAGGAGCACTCCATCGTGCTCGTGCGCGGCGGCCGTGTGAAGGACCTCCCGGGCGTGCGCTACAAGGTGATCCGCGGGTCGCTGGACACCCAGGGTGTCAAGAACCGCAAGCAGTCCCGCAGCCGCTACGGCGCGAAGAAGGAGAAGAGCTGATGCCCCGCAAGGGCCCCGCCCCGAAGCGTCCGCTGGTCTCGGACCCCGTCTACGGCTCGCCGCTGGTCACCCAGCTGGTGAACAAGGTCCTCCGGGACGGCAAGCGTTCGCTCGCCGAGCGCATCGTGTACGCCGCCCTCGAGGGCACCAGGGAGAAGACCGGTACCGACCCGGTCGTCACTCTCAAGCGCGCGCTGGACAACGTGAAGCCGGCCCTCGAGGTCCGCAGCCGCCGTGTCGGTGGCGCGACCTACCAGGTCCCGGTCGAGGTCCGTGCCTCCCGGCAGACGACCCTGGGTCTGCGCTGGCTGGTCACCTACTCCGGCCAGCGCCGCGAGAAGACCATGATCGACCGCCTCATGAACGAGCTGCTCGATGCGAGCAACGGTCTCGGCGCGAGCGTCAAGCGGCGTGAGGACATGCACAAGATGGCGGAGTCGAACCGCGCCTTCGCCCACTACCGCTGGTGACCGGCCGACCGTCGGGTGCCATCTCGCGATCGAGGGAGAGCTGAGAAGTGGCAGCACAGGATGTGCTGACGGACCTGACGAAGGTCCGCAACATCGGCATCATGGCCCACATCGACGCCGGGAAGACCACCACCACCGAGCGGATCCTGTATTACACCGGGATCAACTACAAGCTCGGTGAGGTGCACGACGGCGCCGCCACCATGGACTGGATGGAGGAGGAGCAGAAGCGCGGCATCACGATCACGTCGGCCGCGACGACCTGCTTCTGGAAAGACCACCAGATCAACATCATCGACACCCCCGGGCACGTCGACTTCACCGTCGAGGTGGAGCGGAACCTGCGGGTGCTCGACGGCGCGGTCGCGGTCTTCGACGGCAAGGAGGGGGTCGAGCCGCAGTCCGAGCAGGTCTGGCGGCAGGCCTCCAAGTACGACGTCCCCCGCATCTGCTTCGTCAACAAGATGGACAAGCTGGGCGCGGACTTCTACTTCACGGTCCGGACGATCCAGGAGCGGCTGAACGCGAGGCCGCTGGCGCTGCAGCTCCCGATCGGGTCCGAGAGCGACTTCATCGGAGTCGTCGACCTGGTCGAGATGCGTGCGCTGACCTGGCGTGGCGACGTGGTCAAGGGCGAGGACTACGCGGTCGAGGAGATCCCGGCCGACATGGCCGACACGGTCGCCGAGTGGCGCGAGAAGCTGGTCGAGGCCGTGGCCGAGACCGACGACGCGCTCATGGAGGCCTACCTCGGCGGCGAGGAGCTCACCACCGAGCAGATCAAGACCGGCATCCGGAAGATCGTGACCGATCGGGTCGCCTACCCGGTGCTGTGTGGCTCGGCGTTCAAGAACAAGGGCGTGCAGCCCATGCTGGACGCGGTGATCGCCTACCTCCCGTCGCCGTACGACCTTCCCCCGGTCGAGGGCTTCCTGACCGACGGCGAGACCCCGGCCAGCCGCAAGCCGGCCAAGGACGAGCCGTTCGCCGCCCTGGCGTTCAAGATCGCCGCTCACCCGTTCTTCGGCAAGCTGACCTACATCCGGGTCTACTCCGGCCGGGTCGCCTCGGGTGCGCAGCTCCTGAACTCGACCAAGGACCGGAAGGAGCGCATCGGGAAGGTCTTCCAGATGCACTCCAACAAGGAGAACCCGGTCGACGAGGCCATGGCGGGCCACATCTACGCCGTCATCGGCCTGAAGGACACGACCACCGGCGAGACGCTCTGCGACCCGCAGTCGCCGATCGTGCTGGAGTCGATGACCTTCCCGGACCCGGTGATCCAGGTTGCGGTCGAGCCGAAGACCAAGGCGGACCAGGAGAAGCTCTCCACGGCGATCCAGCGGCTCGCCGAGGAGGACCCGACGTTCCAGGTCTCCCTGGACGACGAGACCGGCCAGACCATCCTGGCCGGCATGGGCGAGCTGCACCTCGAGGTGCTGGTCAACCGGATGAAGTCCGACTTCAAGGTCGAGGCCAACATCGGTAAGCCGCAGGTCGCCTACCGGGAGACCATCCGGCAGTCGGTCATCAAGCACGAGTACACGCACAAGAAGCAGACCGGTGGCTCGGGGCAGTTCGCCCGCGTCATCATCAACCTGGAGCCGCTCACCAGCGGTGACGGTGCGCTGTACGAGTTCGAGAACAAGGTCACCGGTGGTCGCATCCCGCGGGAGTACATCCCGTCGGTGGACCAGGGTGTCCAGGACGCCATGCAGTACGGCATCCAGGCCGGCTACCCCGTGGTCGGCGTGCGGTGCACCCTGCTGGACGGGCAGTACCACGAGGTCGACTCCTCGGAGATGGCCTTCAAGGTCGCCGGTTCGATGGCGTTCAAGGAGGCGGCCCGCAAGGCGAGCCCCGCCATCCTGGAGCCGATGATGGCCGTCGAGGTCACCACCCCCGAGGACTACATGGGTGACGTCATCGGCGACCTGAACTCCCGCCGCGGCCAGGTCCAGGCCATGGAGGAGCGGGCAGGCGCCCGCGTCATCAAGGCGCTCGTGCCGCTGTCCGAGATGTTCGGCTACGTCGGCGACCTGCGGTCGCGGACCCAGGGCCGGGCGAACTACACGATGGTCTTCGACTCGTACGCCGAGGTTCCGGCGAACGTGGCCAAGGAGATCATCGCGAAGGTGACGGGCGAGTAACACTCGCAGCGAGGGCCGGCCGGGCTCCAGTCCGACCAGCCTGCGAGGTGCGGTCCGCGGATCTGTAAGGTCCGCGGCCCACACCTCACATCCCACAGACCTGCCGTCAGCATGGCGGAGAAGAAGACACAGTCCAGGAGGACCCAGCAGTGGCGAAGGCGAAGTTCGAGCGGACCAAGCCGCACGTCAACATCGGCACCATCGGTCACATCGACCACGGCAAGACCACGCTGACGGCGGCCATCACCAAGGTTCTGCACGACAAGTTCCCGAAGCTCAACGAGGCTTCGGCGTTCGACATGATCGACAAGGCGCCGGAAGAGCGCCAGCGCGGTATCACGATCTCGATCGCGCACGTCGAGTACCAGACCGAGAAGCGGCACTACGCGCACGTCGACTGCCCCGGGCACGCCGACTACGTGAAGAACATGATCACCGGCGCCGCCCAGATGGACGGCGCGATCCTGGTGGTCGCCGCGACCGACGGCCCGATGCCGCAGACCCGTGAGCACGTGCTGCTCGCGCGTCAGGTCGGCGTGCCGTACATCGTCGTCGCCCTGAACAAGGCGGACATGGTCGACGACGACGAGATCATGGAGCTCGTCGAGATGGAGGTCCGTGAGCTCCTCTCGGACCAGGACTACCCGGGTGACGACCTCCCGATCGTCCGCGTCTCGGCGCTGAAGGCGCTCGAGGGCGACGAGCAGTGGGCGAACGCCATCGTCGAGCTGATGGACGCCGTCGACGACGCGATCCCGGAGCCCGAGCGCGACATCGAGAAGCCCTTCCTGATGCCCGTGGAGGACGTCTTCACGATCACCGGTCGCGGCACCGTCGTGACCGGTCGTGTCGAGCGCGGCATCGTCAAGGTCAACGAGAGCGTCGACATCGTCGGCATCCGTCCGAACAAGACCTCGACCACCGTCACCGGTGTCGAGATGTTCCGGAAGATCCTCGACGAGGGGCGTGCCGGCGAGAACGTCGGTCTGCTGCTCCGCGGCATCAAGCGCGAGGACGTCGAGCGCGGCCAGGTCGTCGTGAAGCCGGGTTCGATCACGCCGCACACCCAGTTCGAGGGCCAGGTGTACATCCTGGGCAAGGACGAGGGCGGCCGTCACACCCCGTTCTTCAACAACTACCGTCCGCAGTTCTACTTCCGGACGACCGACGTGACCGGCGTCGTGACGCTGCCGGCCGGCACCGAGATGGTCATGCCGGGCGACAACACCTCCATGAGCGTTCAGCTGATCCAGCCGATCGCCATGGAGGAGGGCCTGCAGTTCGCCATCCGTGAGGGTGGCCGGACCGTGGGCGCCGGGCAGGTCACCAAGATCAACGAGTGAGGTCGCGGGGCGGCGGTGACACCCTCCGCTCCGCACCCACCCCCCGGTCGAGGGGGCCGCACGACCGTGTGGCATCCTTGACGGGTTGCACGATGAACATGGCGCGTGGAAGCGCCGCCCCTGTTCCCGGTTTCCGGTAGTCCAGGAGTCGCGCCCCACGCGCCATGTTCGTTGTGAGGCTCGGTTTCGTGGCCCTGTTCGCAGGGCCCGTGAGATCGAGGAAGATCCAGCAACATGCCCGCCCCACAGGGGGAGGGACGCGGTGACCCGGGCACAGCCATGAGGATCGAGCGCGACACGCCCGACCTCGTGGACCGGAGAGCCCCGGCAGGACGAGTGCTCCAGGCAACTGGACGCGCGGATCCGGAGCCGACAGACCTGAACAGAGCACGGGCCGCAGCCGGCCGCACCGCAGCACTTGCGGTGGCAGCACGGCGCGAGTTCTGCGGGGCCGACACCGCGACACCCCCGCGGCAGGAAGAAGAGGACGACCGACGACCATGGCGGGACAGAAGATCCGCATCAGGCTCAAGGCCTATGACCACGAGGCAATCGACGCGTCCGCTCGCAAGATCGTGGAGACCGTGACGCGTACCGGTGCCCGGGTCGTCGGCCCCGTGCCGCTGCCCACCGAGAAGAACGTGTACTGCGTCATCCGCTCGCCGCACAAGTACAAGGACTCGCGCGAGCACTTCGAGATGCGCACACACAAGCGGCTGATCGACATTCTCGACCCGACGCCGAAGACAGTCGACGCGCTCATGCGCATCGACCTCCCGGCGAGCGTCGACGTCAACATCCAGTAGGCGTGGGGGCGAAGACGATGACGAAGACGACTGCCACCAAGCAGACGAAGAAGGTCACCGGGCTCCTGGGCACCAAGCTCGGGATGACCCAGGTGTTCGACGAGAACAACCGCGTCGTGCCGGTCACCGTGGTCCAGATCGGGCCGAACGTCGTGACGCAGGTGCGTTCCGTGGAGAGCGACGGCTACACGGCCGTCCAGCTGGCCTACGGGGCCATCGACCCGCGCAAGGTGAACAAGCCGGAGACCGGCCACTTCGCCAAGGCGGGCGCCACCCCGCGCCGGCACCTCCTCGAGCTGCGCACCTCCGACGCCGCGGACTACACCCCGGGCCAGGAGATCACCGCGGAGGCTTTCGCGGAGATCGCCGAGGTCGACGTGGTCGGCGTGACCAAGGGCAAGGGCTTCGCCGGTGTCATGAAGCGTCACGGCTTCTCCGGCCTGGGCGCCTCGCACGGCACCCAGCGCAAGCACCGTTCCCCGGGCTCGATCGGTGGCTGTGCCACCCCGGGCCGCGTGTTCAAGGGCGTGCGGATGGCCGGCCGGATGGGCTCCGACCGCCAGACCACGCAGAACCTGAAGCTCCACCGGGTGGACGCCGAGCGCGGCCTGCTGCTCATCAAGGGCGCCGTTCCCGGTCCCCGCGGTGGGCTCGTCGTGGTGAAGACCCCCGCGAAGGGTGATGGCAAGTGAGCACCGTGCAGATCAAGTCGCCGGAGGGCGCCGCGAGCGGCAGCGTCGAGCTGCCCGACCACGTCTTCGACGTGACGGCCAACATCGCCCTCATGCACCAGGTCGTGACCGCGCAGCTCAATGCGGCGCGTCAGGGCTCGCACGACACCAAGACCCGCGGCGAGGTCCGCGGTGGTGGCAAGAAGCCGTACCGGCAGAAGGGCACCGGTCGCGCCCGTCAGGGTTCGGTCCGCGCCCCGCAGTTCGCCGGTGGCGGCACCGTGCACGGCCCGACGCCGCGGGACTACTCGCAGCGGACCCCGAAGAAGATGAAGGCTGCCGCCCTGCGTGGTGCCCTCTCCGACCGGGCTCGTGCCGGCCGGGTGCACGTCGTGTCCTCGCTGGTCGAGGGCGACGCGCCGTCGACGAAGGCCGCCCGCAAGGCCCTTGGGGCCCTGCTGCCGGAGTCCGGTGCGAGCCGGGTGCTGGCCGTCGTCGAGCGGAGCGCCGAGAACGCGCTGCTGAGCCTGCGCAACCTGCCGCAGGTCCACCTGATCGCGCCGGACCAGCTGAACACCCACGACGTGCTGGTCAACGACGTCGTGCTGTTCACGCAGACGGCGCTGGACGAGTTCCTGTCCGGCCCGATCGCGAAGCCGAAGGCCGCGAGCCGGCGGGTTGCAGCTGAGGAGGCCGACAAGTGATCACGGACCCGCGGGACGTGTTGCTCGCGCCGGTCGTCTCGGAGAAGAGCTACGGGCTGCTCGACGAGCGCCAGTACACCTTCGTCGTCACGCCGGACGCGAACAAGACCCAGATCAAGATCGCCGTGGAGAAGGTGTTCGGGGTCAAGGTGACCAGCGTGAACACGCTGAACCGCCCGGGCAAGCGCAAGCGCTCCCGCACCGGCTACGGCAAGCGCAAGGACACCAAGCGCGCGATCGTCACGCTCTCCGAGGAGAGCAAGGCGATCGACGTGTTCGGTGGCCCGGCGAGCTGAGGGAGCGAGCTGACCCATGGCCATTCGTAAGTACAAGCCGACCACCCCGGGCCGTCGTGGCTCGAGCGTGTCGGACTTCGCCGAGATCACCCGGGACCACCCGGAGAAGTCGCTGCTGCGCCCGCTGCACAACCGTGGCGGCCGCAACGTGCACGGGCGGGTCACCACCCGGCACCAGGGCGGTGGCCACAAGCGGGCCTACCGCCTGATCGACTTCCGTCGCAACGACAAGGACGGCGTCCCGGCGAAGGTCGCGCACATCGAGTACGACCCGAACCGCACCTCGCGGATCGCACTGCTGCACTACGTCGACGGCGAGAAGCGCTACATCATCGCGCCGGCGAAGCTGAAGCAGGGCGACAAGATCGAGAACGGCCCCCGGGCCGACATCAAGGTGGGCAACAACCTGCCGCTGCGCAACATCCCGACGGGCACCGTGGTGCACGCGATCGAGCTCCGCCCCGGTGGCGGCGCCAAGATCGCGCGCTCGGCCGGTGTCGGCGTCCAGCTGGTCGCCAAGGACGGGCCCTACGCGCAGCTGCGGATGCCCTCCGGCGAGATCCGCTACGTCGACGTCCGCTGCCGCGCGACCGTCGGCGAGGTGGGCAACTCGGAGCACGCCAACATCAACTGGGGCAAGGCCGGCCGCATGCGGTGGAAGGGCAAGCGCCCGTCCGTCCGTGGTGTCGCCATGAACCCGGTGGACCACCCGCACGGTGGTGGTGAGGGCAAGACCTCCGGTGGCCGCCACCCGGTGAACCCGGCCGGTACGCCCGAGGGGCGCACCCGCCGGAACAAGCCGTCCGACAAGTTGATCGTCCGCCGGCGCCGTACCGGCAAGAAGCGCTGAGCAGGGAGGTAAGAGATGCCGCGCAGCCTGAAAAAGGGCCCATTCGTCGACGACCACCTGCTCAAGAAGGTGGACGCCCTCAACGAGTCCGGCAAGAAGACCGTGGTCCGTACGTGGTCCCGTCGGTCCACGATCATCCCGGACATGATCGGTCACACCATTGCGGTGCACGACGGCCGCAAGCACGTGCCGGTGTTCGTGTCCGACTCGATGGTCGGGCACAAGCTGGGCGAGTTCGCCCCGACCCGGACCTTCCGGGGTCACATCAAGGACGACCGCAAGGCGCGTCGGCGCTAGAAGCCGGCCCGAGTAGCGACTAGGAGAGGTGGAGAAGATGGCAGAGACCACTGCCGAGGCCACCGGCGCTGCGCTCGAGCCGACTCGTGCGCGGGCCGTGGCACGGTTCGTCCGGAGCTCACCGATGAAGACCCGGCGCGTCGTGGACATGGTCCGCGGCCTGCCGGTGGGCGAGGCGCTGGCGATCCTGCGGTTCTCACCGCAGGCCGCGGCCGAGCCGGTCGCGAAGGTCGTGGCGAGTGCCGCGGCCAACGCGGAGAACAACCTGGACCTGAACCCGGACACCCTCGTGGTGGCCGTGGCGATGGTCGACGAGGGCCCGACGCTCAAGCGCATCCGACCGCGTGCCCAGGGGCGCGCCTACCGGATCCGCAAGCGGACGAGCCACATCACCATCGAGGTCGAGTCGGTTCCGCAGAAGGCCGGCCGTCGTGGTGCGAAGGGGAGGGCCCGCTGATGGGGCAGAAGATCAACCCGCACGGCTTCCGCCTGGGCATCACCACGGACTGGAAGTCGCGCTGGTACGCCGACAAGCAGTACGCCGAGTACGTCAAGGAAGATGTCGAGATCCGCAAGATGCTCTCCAAGGGCATGGAGCGGGCCGGCATCTCCAAGGTCGAGATCGAGCGGACCCGGGACCGGGTGCGGGTGGACATCCACACCGCCCGTCCGGGCATCGTGATCGGCCGCCGCGGCGCGGAGGCCGACCGGATCCGGGGCAACCTGGAGAAGCTGACCAAGAAGCAGGTCCAGCTCAACATCCTCGAGGTCAAGAACTCCGAGTCGGACGCACAGCTCGTCGCGCAGGGCGTGGCGGAGCAGCTGTCGAACCGGGTCGCCTTCCGGCGTGCGATGCGTAAGGCCATCCAGTCGGCCATGCGCAGCCCGCAGGTCAAGGGCATCCGGGTGCAGTGCTCCGGCCGGCTCGGCGGCGCCGAGATGTCGCGGTCGGAGTTCTACCGCGAGGGCCGGGTCCCGCTGCACACGCTGCGTGCGGACATCGACTACGGCCTGTTCGAGGCCCGGACCTCCTTCGGCCGGATCGGCGTGAAGGTCTGGATCTACAAGGGCGACGTCGTCGGTGGCCGCCGTGAGGGCGCGCCCGCCGCCGAGGCGCCGGGCCGCGGCCCCCGCCGCGAGCGTCCGGCCCGTCGTCGCTCGGGTGCCTCGGGCACCACTGCGACCAGCACCGAGGCCGGGCGCGCCGCGCAGAGCGGCGGCCAGGCAGGCGGCGCCGCGACGGCGACCGCCGAGGCCCCTGCCTCCGGTGAGAACCAGAGCAACGGTGGGGAGAGCTGACCGATGCTGATCCCACGCAAGGTCAAGCACCGTAAGCAGCACCGGCCCAAGCGCAAGGGCATGGCCAGCGGCGGCACCGCTGTCACCTTCGGTGACTGGGGCATCCAGGCGCTGGAGCCGGCGTACGTGACCAACCGGCAGATCGAGTCGGCGCGTATCGCGATCAACCGGCACATCCGTCGTGGCGGGAAGATCTGGATCAACATCTTCCCGGACGTCCCGATGACGAAGAAGCCGGCCGAGACCCGCATGGGTTCCGGTAAGGGCTCGCCGGAGAAGTGGGTCACGAACGTGAAGCCCGGCCGGGTGCTGTTCGAGATGACCTTCCCGAACAAGGAGACGGCCCACGAGGCACTGCGCCGGGCCATCCACAAGCTGCCCATGAAATGCCGGATCGTGTCCCGTGAGGGTGGTGACATCTGATGGCGAGCAGCGGCAACACCAAGGCAGCCGAGCTGCGCGAGCTCTCCGACGAGGAGCTGGTCGTGCGGGTGCGTGAGGCCAAGGAGGAGCTGTTCAACCTCCGCTTCCAGATGGCCACCGGGCAGCTGGACAACAACCGGCGGCTGCGGGCCGTCCGTCACGACATCGCGCGCTGCTACACGGTGATGCGCGAGCGTGAGCTCGGCCTGTCCGCCGCCCCGACCGAGAGCGAGGGTGCGGCATGAGCGACAGCGTGAGCGACGACGTCCGCAGCGTGAGCGACGACGCGTCGGCGGCTGCCAAGCCGCACACGGCGCAGCGCAAGCCCGAGGGGCAGCGCGGGGAGCGGAAGGTCCGGGAGGGCCTGGTCGTGTCCGACAAGATGGAGAAGACGATCACCGTCTCCCTCGAGGACCGGGTCAAGCACCCCATGTACGGCAAGGTCATTCGCCGGACCAGCAAGGTCAAGGCGCACGACGAGGGGAACACGGCCGGCATCGGCGACCGTGTCCGCCTCATGGAGACCCGTCCGCTGTCGGCGACCAAGCGCTGGCGGCTGGTGGAGATCCTCGAGAAGGCCAAGTAGGAGTCACAGTGATCCAGCAGGAGTCGCGGCTGCGCGTCGCCGACAACACCGGTGCGAAGGAGATCCTGTGCATCCGGGTGCTGGGCGGCTCCGCGCGGCGCTACGCCGGGATCGGCGACGTGATCGTCGCCACGGTCAAGGATGCCATGCCCGGCGCAGGCGTGAAGCGCGGTGACGTCGTCAAGGCGGTCATCGTGCGCACCAAGAAGGAGAAGCGCCGTCCCGACGGCAGCTACATCCGATTCGACGAGAACGCCGCTGTCCTGATCAAGCCGGACAACGGACCTCGGGGGACCCGAATCTTCGGCCCGGTCGGGCGCGAGCTGCGCGACCGCAAGTTCATGAGGATCATCTCCCTCGCTCCGGAGGTGCTCTGATTCATGAAGGCGAAGATGAAGGTGAAGAAGGGCGACACCGTTCAGGTGATCGCCGGTAAGGACAAGGGCGCCAAGGGCAAGGTCATCGCGGCCTACCCGGAACGCCAGCGAGTGCTGGTCGAGGGTGTGAACCGGATCAAGAAGCACACCCGGATCAGCCAGAACCAGCGCGGCGCCGAGAGTGGCGGCATCGTCACGCAGGAGGCTGCCATCCACGTCTCGAACGTGATGGTCGTCGACTCCGACGGCAAGCCGACCCGTATCGGCAAGAAGATCGTCGAGGGCGAGGACGGCGACAGCCGCCGCGTCCGGGTCTCCAAGCGCAACGGGAAGGAGATCTGAGATGACCGCCGCCACCGAAGCACGGGAGATCCCGCGCCTCAAGCAGCGTTACCGCGAGGAGATCCTCGGAGCGCTGCAGACCGAGTTCAGCTACCGCAACGTCATGCAGATCCCCGGCCTGACCAAGGTCGTGGTGAACATGGGTGTCGGTGACGCCGCCCGGGACTCGAAGCTGATCGACGGCGCGCTGCGCGACCTGGCCATCATCACCGGTCAGAAGCCGCAGCTGCGCCGCGCGACCAAGTCGATCGCGCAGTTCAAGCTGCGCGAGGGGATGCCCATCGGCGCCAAGGTCACCCTGCGCAACGACCGCATGTGGGAGTTCCTGGACCGGCTGCTGACCATCGCGCTGCCGCGTATCCGGGACTTCCGGGGCCTGAACGGCGACCAGTTCGACGGCCGGGGGAACTACACGTTCGGTCTGACCGAGCAGTCGATGTTCCACGAGATCGACCCGGACACCATCGACCGGCCGCGTGGCATGGACATCACCGTCGTGACCACCGCGACCACGAACGCCGAGGGCCGGGCGCTGCTGCGCCACCTGGGCTTCCCGTTCAAGGAGAGCTGAGCGAATGGCGAAGAAGGCGCTCATCAACAAGGCGAACGCGAAGCCCAAGTTCGCGGTTCGTGGTTACACCCGCTGCCAGAAGTGCGGCCGGCCGCGTGCGGTCTTCCGCAAGTTCGGCCTCTGCCGCGTGTGCCTGCGCGACATGGCACACGCCGGCGAGCTGCCGGGTGTGAGCAAGTCCAGCTGGTGATCTGCAGTCCCCGCACCCGCGGGGACCGGATCACACCGATCGCCGAAGGCCAGCGCCGGTGCGGCGTCCCTGAACGGGGGCGCCGCGCCGGGCCGCGAGGAACCACGGCGGGAAAGAGACAGAACCATGACGATGACCGATCCGATCGCAGACATGCTGACCCGTCTGCGGAACGCGAACTCGGCATACCACGACCGCGTCGTGATGCCCCACTCGAAGCTGAAGGTCTCCATCGCGGAGATCCTGCAGAAGCAGGGCTACATCGCGGCACACCACACCGAGGACGCCGAGGTCGGTAAGTCCCTGGTCGTCGAGCTGAAGTACGGCCGCAACCGCGAGCGGAGCGTCGCCGGTCTGCGGCGCGTCTCCAAGCCCGGTCTGCGTGTGTACGCGAAGTCGACGAACCTGCCGCGGGTCCTGGGTGGCCTCGGCGTGGCGATCATCTCGACCTCGCGGGGTCTGATGACCGACCAGCAGGCCTACCGGAGCGGCGTGGGCGGGGAAGTCCTCGCCTACGTCTGGTGAGAGAGGGGTAACGAACGATGTCACGCATCGGAAAGCTGCCCGTCACCGTCCCGTCGGGCGTGGAGATCACCATTGACGGCCGCACGGTTACCGCCAAGGGCCCCAAGGGCACCCTGTCGCACACCGTCATCGAGCCGATCACGATCGAGCGCGACGACGACGGTGCGGTGCTGGTAAACCGCCCGAACGAGGAGCGCGAGGTCCGGGCCTACCACGGCCTGTCCCGCACGCTCGTGAACAACATCGTGGTCGGCGTGAGCGCCGGCTACGAGAAGAAGCTGGAGATCCACGGCGTGGGTTACCGGGTCGTGCTCAAGGGCCAGAACCTGGAGTTCGCCCTGGGCTACTCGCACCCGGTCGTCATCGAGCCGGCCGACGGGATCTCCTTCACCGTCGAGTCGCCGACCCGGTTCTCGGTCTCCGGCATCGACAAGCAGCTGGTCGGCGAGACCGCCGCCAACATCCGGAAGCTGCGCCGCCCCGACCCGTACAAGGGCAAGGGCGTGCGGTACTCCGGCGAGCAGGTCCGCCGCAAGGTCGGAAAGACGGGTAAGTGATGGCTGAGACGAACGAAACGGTGTCGGGTGCGGCCCGGCGGCGGATGGCGTCCCAGGTTGCGCGCAAGCGCCGCGACTCCCGGATCCGTCGGCACGCCCGGCTGCGCAAGAAGATCTCCGGTACGCCGCAGCGTCCCCGGCTGGCGGTCAACCGCTCGTCGCGGCACATCACGGTCCAGCTGATCGACGACCTGGCCGGGCACACGCTGGCCCACGCGTCGAGCCTGGACACCGAGGTGAGCGGCCTCGAGGGTGACAAGAAGGCCAAGGCGGCGAAGGTCGGCGAGCTCATCGCCGCCCGCGCCAAGGAGGCCGGCATCGACTCGGTCGTCTTCGACCGCGGCGGCCTCACCTATCACGGGCGGATCGCGGCTCTGGCCGACGCCGCCCGCGAGGGGGGCCTGGAGTTCTGATGGACCAGTCGAACGATAGCTGTGCAACTGAAGGGATCGTCTGATGCCGGGACGTACGCGGCGTGACGGCGGAGGGCCCGGCGGCGGTAGCAACGACAACCGCAACAGCCGGGACCGCCGGGACGGTGGCCGTGGCGGGGCGGCCCAGGACAAGACCCCGTACATCGAGCGGCTGGTCACGATCAACCGCGTGTCCAAGGTCGTCAAGGGCGGCCGCCGGTTCAGCTTCACCGCGCTGATGATCGTCGGCGACGGTGACGGCCTGGTGGGCGTCGGTTACGGCAAGGCCAAGGAGGTGCCGGCCGCGATCGCCAAGGGCGTGGAGGAGGCGAAGAAGAGCTTCTTCCGCATCCCGCGCATCGGCGGCACGATCGTGCACCAGGTGCAGGGTGAGGCCGCTGCCGGCGTCGTCCTGCTGCGCCCGGCCTCGCCGGGTACCGGAGTCATCGCCGGTGGTCCGGTCCGCGCGGTGCTGGAGTGCGGCGGGATCTCGGACATCCTGTCCAAGTCCCTCGGCTCCGACAACGCGATCAACATCGTGCACGCCACGGTGGCCGCGCTGAAGTCGGTGCAGCGTCCGGAGGAGGTCGCGGCCCGCCGTGGCCTGCCGCTCGAGGACGTCGCCCCGGCCAGCATGATGCGCCAGCGCGCCGAGGCCGAAGCCGCGAGGGTGTGAGCGACATGGCCACTCTGAGGATCACCCAGGTGAAGAGCCGGATCGGGACCAAGCAGAACCAGCGTGACACGCTGCGTTCGCTGGGTCTGCGCAAGATCCGGCAGACGGTGGAGCGCCCGGACGACGCGCAGACCCGCGGGTACGTCCACACGGTGCGCCACCTCGTGACCGTGGAGGAGGTGCAGTCGTGAGCGAGACCGAGAACGGTGTCATCAAGCTCCACGACCTGCGTCCGGCCCCGGGCTCGAAGACCGCCAAGACCCGTGTGGGTCGTGGCGAGGGCTCGAAGGGCAAGACCGCCGGCCGTGGCACCAAGGGCACGAAGGCCCGCAAGACGGTGTCCCCGCGCTTCGAGGGCGGTCAGATGCCGCTGCACATGCGGCTGCCGAAGCTCAAGGGCTTCAAGAACCGCTTCAAGGTCGAGTACCAGGTCGTGAACATCGGCGACCTCGCCACCCTGTTCCCGCAGGGCGGCGAGGTGGGACCGGCCGAGCTGGTGGAGGCGGGCGCGGTTCGCAAGAACCAGCTCGTCAAGGTGCTCGGTGAGGGCGAGCTCTCCGGAGTGACCCTGACCGTGAAGGCCCACAAGTTCTCCGCGTCCGCGCGCGAGAAGATCTCGGCGGCGGGCGGCTCCGTCTCCGAGCTCTGAGGTCCGGCGGTCGAGGGCCGAAGCGATAGCTGAGCCCTCACAGCGACATCCCCGGCGCCGTCCACAGCGCCCGTCACCCGCTCCGGCGGGACGGGCCCGTGGGCGGCGCCGAGGCATGTCCGGGACGCTGTTACAGTCACGTCCGGGCTTTGCGTCCACAGCAAAGGGACAGGCACGCGCTGCCTCCCCGCCGGGAACCGACCCGTCGGTCCCCACCCGGCCCGGGAGGCGCGGATCGCGTCCCCATCCGGCCGGCTCCGTCCGGGGCCGGTGCAGGCGGTGTCGGGCCGCCGATGTCGTAGGAGGATCACCGAGTGCTCAGCGCAGTCCGGTCGGCCCTGACCACACCGGATCTCCGCAAGAAGATCCTCTTCACGCTGGCGATCGTGGCGGTGTACCGGCTCGGGGCGAACGTCCCCTCGCCGGGGGTCTCGTATCCGAACATCCAGGAGTGTGTCCGGCAGGTCGAGGGCGGGGAGAACGCGAGCGTCTACTCGCTGATCAATCTGTTCTCCGGCGGGGCACTGCTCCAGCTATCGATCTTCGCACTGGGCATCATGCCCTACATCACCGCGAGCATCATCGTGCAGCTGCTGCAGGTGGTGATCCCGCGGTTCGAGCAGCTGAAGAAGGAAGGCCAGTCCGGCCAGGCGAAGCTGACGCAGTACACCCGCTACCTGACGATCGGCATCGCCGTCCTGCAGGCGACGGGCTTCGTGGCGCTCGCCGAGCGCGGGCAGCTGTTCCAGGGCTGCGCGCTGCCGATCATCCCGGACTCCTCCATCTTCACCATGATCGTCCTCGTCACCACGATGGTCGCAGGCACCACGCTGGTCATGTGGCTGGGCGAGCAGGTGACCGAGCGCGGCATCGGCAACGGCATGTCGCTGCTGATCTTCGCCTCGATCGCACACCGGATCCCGGCCGAGGGCCGGTTGATCCTGGAGAACTCGGGCGGTCTGGTCTTCGCCGGTCTGTGCGTCTTCGCCCTGGCGATGATCGCGAGCGTGGTCTTCGTCGAGAACGGCCAGCGCCGGATCCCGGTCCAGTATGCCAAGCGCATGGTGGGCCGTCGGATGTACGGCGGCACCTCGACCTACCTGCCGCTGAAGGTCAACCAGGCCGGCGTCATCCCGGTGATCTTCGGTAGCTCGTTGCTGTACCTGCCGGACCTGGTCGCCAGGCTCGCCGGTAGCGAGGGCGGCTGGTTCCAGCAGTTCGTGCAGACCTACCTGGTCGACCAGGCCAATCCGGTGCACATCCTGCTGTTCATGGCGCTGATCATCTTCTTCACGTACTTCTACGTCGGCATCACGTTCAACCCGGACGAGCGCGCCGAGGACATGAAGAAGTACGGCGGCTTCATCCCGGGCATCCGTCCCGGCCGGCCGACCGCCGAGTACCTGAACTTCGTGCTCAGCCGGATCACGCTGCCGGGATCGCTGTACCTCGGCATCGTCTCGGTCATCCCGAACTTCTTCATCGGCATCACCGGGCCCGGCCAGAACCAGAACTTCCCGTTCGGCGGCGTCGCGGTGCTGATCATGGTGACCGTGGGCCTCGACACGCTGAAGCAGATCGAGAGCCAGCTCATGCAGCGGAACTACGAGGGTTTCCTGCGTTAGGCTCCCCGGAGCGTGGCCGTGTGGGAACCCCGGTCGGGGCCCCGGCCCCGGTCCGGTGGCGGCAGGCGCCGCGTGCCGGTGACGCCGCCGGTGCGGAACAGACGAGATTTCAGGAGGTCGGGTTCGCGTGCGACTCGTTCTGGTAGGACCGCCCGGTGCCGGCAAAGGGACTCAGGCTGAGCAGATGGCCAAGCGTCTGGATGTCCCGCACATCTCGACGGGTGACCTGTTCCGCGCGAACCTGCGCGACGAGACCGAGCTCGGTCGCGAGGCCAAGCGGTACATGGACGCCGGGAACCTGGTTCCCGACGAGGTGACCGTCGGGATGGTGAAGGACCGGCTCACCGATGCCGACGCGGCGCAGGGCTTCATCCTGGACGGCTTCCCGCGTAACACCGCGCAGGCCGCGTCGCTGGGCGAGATCCTGGCCGAGAAGGGGCTGGCGCTCGACGCCGTCGTCCAGTTCGACGTCGAGGACGAGGTCGTCGTGCAGCGGCTGCTCGGCCGCGGGCGCAGTGACGACAACGAGGACACCATCCGCAACCGGCAGCGCGTGTACCGCGAGGAGACCGCGCCGCTGCTGGAGCACTACCGCGACAAGCTGGTCACGATCGACGCCGTCGGTGAGATCGACGAGATCACCGAGCGGGTCTTCGCGGCGCTGCAGGACCGCAGCGCCTGAGGGCCCCAGGTCGATCGGCACGGCGAGGAACCGAGGGAACGAATGAACGGTCGGGGCGGCCTTCGTGGCGCGATCGCCCGGTACCGGGGTCGGGACATCGAGCTCAAGACCCGGCGCCAGCTGGAAGCCATGCGGGAGGCGGGGGCCCTGGTGGCCGCCACACTCGCGGCCGTCACCGAGCGCGCCGAGCCGGGGGTGAGCACGGCGGAGCTGGATGCGCTGGCCGAGCGGACCATCCGCGCCGGCGGCGGCGTTCCCTCGTTCCTCGGATACCACGGGTTCCCGGGGAGCATCTGCGCCTCGGTGAACGAGCAGATCGTGCACGGCATCCCGTCACCGGAGCAGGTACTGGCCGACGGCGACCTGCTGTCGGTCGACTGCGGCGCGATCCTGGACGGCTGGCACGGCGACTCCGCCGTCACCATCGCGGTGGGTGATGTGCCGCCTGCGGATCTCGCGCTGTCGGCGGCCTGCCGGGCGGCGATGGAGGCGGGCGTCCGCGCGGTGCAGCCGGGCGCGAGGCTGACCGACGTGTCGTACGCGATCCAGGAGGCCTGCCGGGCGGCGGCGACCGCCGACCGGGCGGACTACGGGATCGTCGCCGACTACGGCGGGCACGGCATCGGGACCTCGATGCACATGGATCCGTTCCTGCCGAACCACGGCGAGCCCGGCCGCGGGCCGAGACTGCGCCCCGGGATGGCCCTCGCCGTCGAGCCGATGCTCGTCGCGGGGGACCCGGACGCGGTCGAGCTGGACGACGGCTGGACGGTCGTCACCGCGTCCGGCGGTCGCGCCGTGCACTGGGAGCACACCGTCGCCGTCACCGATGACGGCCCGTGGCTCCTGACCGCACCCGCGGGAGCACCGGACCGTCCAGGAGTCTGAACGACAGAAGCCGGTACCGGCCGGGATCCCCGACGAACCGGTCGTGATCAAGCTCATGTGAGCGGGCCACAAAGTGGCGTGCGTGGTCTAGGTTCCCCGCATGGGCGATGAGGCCGGGCGGGACGACCCGCAGAAGACGGTCACGGTCGGGGTACCGAAGGAGACACGGGAGGGCGAGCGCCGGGTGGCGCTGGTCCCCAAGGTCATCGGCAAGCTCTCCGGGCGTGGTGCGAAGGTCGTGGTCGAGGCCGGGGCGGGCGAGCGAGCGCTGATCCCGGATGCGGAGTACACCTCCGCCGGTGCAGAGATCGGCGATCCGTGGGGCGCGGACGTGGTCGCGGTGGTCAACCCGCCGACCGCGGAACAGATCGGCAGGCTGCGGGACGGCCAGGTGCTGATCGGCTTCCTGTCCCCGCTGACCAACCCGGACACCGTGCGGAAGCTGCGCGCTGCCGGCGTCCGCGCGTTCGCGATGGAGTCGATCCCGCGGATCTCCCGCGCGCAGGGCATGGACGCGTTGTCGTCGCAGGCGAACGTGGCGGGCTATAAGGCGGTGCTGGCCGCGGCCGAGCACTCGACCCGCTTCTTCCCGATGCTGACGACCGCGGCCGGCACGGTGAAGCCGGCGACGGCGCTGGTGCTCGGCGTCGGCGTGGCCGGGTTGCAGGCGCTGGCGACGGCGAAGCGGCTCGGTGCCCGCACGACCGGCTACGACGTCCGGCCCGAGGTGGCCGACCAGGTCAGGTCGCTGGGTGCCCAGTGGCTCGACCTCGGCATCGAGGCCGCAGGCGAAGGCGGTTACGCCCGCGAGCTCACCGATGAGGAGCGCGCGAAGCAGCAACAGGCGCTCGAGGAGGCCATCACCGGCTTCGACGTCGTCATCACCACCGCGCTGGTGCCGGGCCGGGAGGCGCCGCGGCTGGTGAGCGCGGCGGCCGTCGAGGGCATGCGCCCGGGCAGCGTGGTCGTGGACCTGGCAGGCGAGGCCGGTGGCAACTGTGAGCTGACCGAACCGGGCGAGACGGTCGTGCGCCACGACGTGACGATCGTGTCGCCGTTGAACCTGCCGGCCACGATGCCGGAGCACGCGTCCGAGCTGTACGCGCGCAACGTCACCTCGCTGCTCGAGCTGATGCTCGCCGACGGCGAGCTGTCCCCGGACTTCTCCGACGAGGTCCTGGCCACGTCGTGTGTGACGCGTGAGGAGGAGGGTTCCTGATGGATTCCGGACTGCTGGCGAACATCGCCATTCTGGTGCTGGCCGGGTTCGTGGGCTTCGCGGTGATCTCGAAGGTGCCGAACACGCTGCACACGCCGTTGATGTCGGGGACCAACGCGATCCACGGGATCGTGCTGCTCGGCGCGATCATCGTGCTGGGCCGGGAGGAGGTCGGCGTCGTGGACGCGATCATCCTGGTGGTCGCGATCGTGTTCGGTGTGATCAACGTGGTCGGTGGGTTCCTGGTCACCGACCGGATGTTGGGCATGTTCAAGGGCAAGGCGCCCGGTCGGGCCGCTGCGGAGAAGGACGGGAGCGGCTCGTGAACCTGGCTGCCACGGAGACCATGGCGACCGGCCCGATGGCCGTGATCGTGCCGATCCTCTACATCATCGCGTTCGGGTTGTTCATCTACGGCTTGTCGGGTCTGACCGGTCCGCGTACGGCGGTGCGGGGCAACCTGATCGCTGCGGTCGGGATGGGGCTCGCGGTCGTCGCGACGTTGTTGCTGGTGCAGACGAACTGGATCCTGATCATCGTCGGGCTGGTGGTCGGCACGGTGTTGGGTGTGCCGGCGGCGCGCAACGTGAAGATGACGCAGATGCCGCAGATGGTGGCGTTGTTCAACGGTGTGGGTGGTGGCGCGGTCGCGTTGATCGCGTGGGCGGAGTTCCGGGCGACCGACGGGTTCGTCGACACGGCGTTGTATGTGGTGATCGCGTCGATGTTCGCCGCGATCGTCGGGTCGATCTCGTTCTGGGGGTCGTTGATCGCGTTCGGGAAGCTGCAGGAGATGCTTCCCGGCCGCCCGATCGGTCTGGGCCGGGCGCAGCAGCCGATCAACATGGGGTTGCTGGCGCTGGCGGTGGTCGCGGCGGTGGTCGCCGGGCTCGGCGGGGCGGGCGAGATCTGGGTCATCGCGGTGCTGGTGCTCGCGGCGGTGGTCGGCGTGCTGGTGGTGCTGCCGATCGGTGGTGCGGACATGCCGGTGGTCATCTCGTTGCTCAACGCGATGACCGGGCTGTCGGCGGCGGCGGCGGGTCTGGCGCTGGACAACACGGCGATGATCGTCGCGGGGATGATCGTGGGTGCGTCGGGTTCGATCCTGACCAACCAGATGGCCGTGGCGATGAACCGGACCATCCCGGCCATCGTCGCCGGCGGCTTCGGCGGGACCCAGGCCGCGGCGGCCGACGACGGCGTCGAGCGGACCGTGCGGTCGACCTCGGCGGCGGACGCCGCGATCCAGATGGCCTACGCGGCGCAGGTGATCGTCGTCCCCGGTTACGGGATGGCGGTGGCCCAGGCCCAGCATGCGGTCAAGGACATGGCCAAGCTGCTGGAGAGCAAGGGTGTCGAGGTCAAGTACGCGATCCATCCGGTCGCCGGCCGGATGCCGGGTCACATGAACGTCCTGCTCGCCGAGGCCGACGTCCCCTATGACGCGCTCAAGGAGATGGACGACATCAACGGTGAGTTCTCCCGCACCGACGTGACGCTGGTGATCGGGGCGAACGACGTCACCAACCCCGCGGCCCGCAACGATCCCGGCTCGGCGATCTACGGGATGCCGATCCTCAATGTGGACGAGAGCCGGAACGTCATCGTGCTGAAGCGCTCGATGGGCTCCGGGTTCGCCGGCATCGACAACTCGTTGTTCTTCCAGAACAACACCGCGATGTTGTTCGGCGACGCGAAGTCCTCGGTCGCGCAGGTGACCGAGGAGCTGAAGGCGCTCTGAGACGCCCGCTCCGAGACACCGAGCGTGTCCCGGCCGGTCACGCACCGGCCGGGACACGCTCCGTGCCGGCGACGGCTCGGCCGTCCTGGTAGACCGTGCGCACCCGGTCACCGAGCCCGCGCACGTCCATCGGGTCGCCGTCGACGAGCACCAGATCGGCCCGCTTGCCGGGCTCCAGGGAACCCAGCTCGTCCGCCAGGCCCATCAGGTCGGCCGCGGACAGCGTCGCGGCGTGCAGGGCATCGCCCGGGGTGAGGCCGTGGTCGACCATGAGCTCGAGCTCGGTGAGGTTGCGGCCGTGCGGGTAGAGGGGCGCGTCGGTGCCCATCGCGATCGGGACACCCGCCGCGACGGCTCGCCGCACCGTGTCGTCCGCACCCGGCTTGATCTTCGCGGCGACCTCGTCGGGCAGCACTCCGGCGTCGAGTGCCTCGTGCAGGCCCAGCAACGAGCTCAGGGTGGGCACCAGCCAGGTGCCGCGCTCGGCCATCATGGCCAGTGTCTCGTCGTCGAGGTCGTGGCCGTGCTCGATGGAGCGCACGCCGTTGCGGACGGCGGCCTTGGCGCCGTCCGCGCTGGCGTGCGCCATCACGAACAGGCCGGCGGCGTCCGCCTCGGCGACCATCGTGGCGATCTCGTCGTCGCGGAAGTGCGCCACCCGGGGCCCGGCTCCACCGGACACGATGCCACCGCTGGTGGCCACCTTGATCACGTCCGCGCCCGCGCGGACCAGCTCGCGGATCTTGCGGCGGACCTCGTCCGGCCCGTCCACGATCACCGGCGGGCGGCCGGGGTGCGGCGGCAGCAGATCCAGTACGCAGGTCGACGGCCACCACGGGTCGCCGTGCCCACCGGTCTGGCTGATCATGTTGAGCGACACCTGCATCCGCGGCCCGGGGATCAGGCCACGCTCCTGGGCCACCCGCATGCCCAGATCGGCGCCCGCGGCGTCGCGCACGGTGGTGACACCGGCGGCGAGGGTGAGTGCCATGTTCCGGGCGCCCTCGTAGAACTGCAGCGAGAACGGCTCCTGCGCGGCCCGGAACAGGTCGGTCCCGGTCATCGTCAGGTGCACGTGGCAGTCGATCAGGCCGGGCAGCACTCCGCGGCCGGTGCAGTCGACCTCGACGTCGCCGTCCAGGCCGGACCCGACGTCGACGATCCACCCGTCCTGCACGGCGACGTCGGCGCGGTCGGCGGTGCGGGCGCGCGCGTCGAACAACGTCCCGTTGCGGAACACGGTGCGCGTCATGAGACTCCTTCGTGGCTCGGGGCGCCTGCCGGCACGGCGGTCCGGCGGCGGATCAGTGGAATGCAGGCGAACAGGACGGCGGCCAGCACGATCGCGGCGCCGCCCACGGCGCCGAAGTAGACGGCCGTCGCGCCCGGGTCGTAGAACTTGACCAGCTGCGCGCCGATGCCCTGCCCGGCCGCTCCGGAGGCCAGCCAGAGCCCCATCGTCTGGGTGGCGAACGCGGCCGGGGCCAGGCGCGTGGTCGCGGCCAGGCCGATCGGGGACAGGCACATCTCGCCGACCGTGACCAGGGCGAGGCTGCCGACCAGCCACATCGGGTTGGCCGGGGCTCCGGTCAGCCCAGGGATGACGAGCAGCAGGAACGAGCAGCCGGCCACGGCCAGCGCGACGCTGAACTTGGCCGCGGTGGACGGCGGACGCGCCCCCCGGTCGAGCCGCAGCCACAGCAGCGCGAACAGCGGCGTGAGCACGATCAGCACGAACGAGCCGACGGACTGGAACCAGGTCGGCGCGATGGCGAAACCGAACGCGTCCAGGTCGGTGTTCTCCTGTGCGTACTGGGCGATGACGGTCGCGCCCTGCTCCTGGATCACCCAGAACACGACGGCAGCGGCGAACAGCGGGATGTAGCCCCGCAGCCGGGCCCGCTCGGCGGCGGTGGTGCGCGGACTGCGCAGCATCACCGTGAAGTAGGCGACCGGCAGCGCGATCGCCAGCACGCTGATCGCGTTCACGACGCCGTCGACACCGAGCGTCCCGGTGCCGACGGCCGCGGCCACGGCGACCACGACGAGCACGGCCGCGGCGCCGCCTGCGACGAGGCGGCCCCGCGGGACCTCCCGCAGCACGAGCGGGTTCTTCGGGCGGTTGCTCGCGCTGCTCAGGTGCCGGCCGGTGCGCAGGAACACGACCAGTCCCAGCGCCATCCCGATCGCGGCGAGGCTGAACCCGAGGTGGTAGTCGTAGCGCTGACCGAGGGTGCCCACGATCAGCGGCGCCGCCACCGCCCCGACGCTGATGCCCATGTAGTAGATGCTGAATCCGGCGTCCCGGCGCGGGTCGTCGCGCTCGTAGAGGTCGCCGACCGACGAGGAGATGGTCGGCTTGAGCAGCCCGGTCCCGACCGCGATGAGGACCATCGAGGCGAACAACGCGGTGGCGCCGGCGGGCAGGGCCAGGCAGATGTGTCCGCACATGATCAGCACGCCGCCGTAGAGCGTCGCGCGGCGGTCGCCCAGGATCCGGTCACTGATCCAGCCGCCGAGGATCGCGGCCATGAAGATGGCCGAGCCGTAGGCGGCGACCACCGACTTCGCGGTGTCCGCCGGGATCCCCAGTCCGCCGTTCGAGACCTCGTCGTACATGTAGTACAGCAGCAGCGCGCGCATGCCGTAGTACGAGAAGCGTTCCCAGGCCTCGGTGAAGAACAGACCGCCGAGGGCCCGCGGATGCCCGAAGAACGTGCGGTCGGGGCCCCCGCCCGACGATGAGGGCGGTGTGCTGTGCAGAACCACGTGCCACCTCCGGGCGACCGTCGGTGCGGCCGCCGTTGACCGCTCCCCTGATGGGAGCGGACGGTACAGCCGGATCCGACGCTCAACAAGAGATGATTCGTCGGCGATCTTCGTCGTATGGCGGCGTAATCTCTGTTTCGGAGTCTGATTTCAGATGAATTGATGCCTCCTCGAGAGCTGTCCGGTCTGCGTTACCGTGGCGGCGCCGAAGAGGTCGGAAGGGCGCCGGTGGAACTGGACGAGGTGGACGAACGGCTGGTCGGCGCGTTGCAGCGGGACGGGCGCTCGTCGTACGAGTCGTTGGCCCGGCTGGTCGGGCTGTCCCGTTCCAGCACGCAGGCCAGGGTGCGGCGGCTGCTCGACGAGGCGGGACTGCGGGTGGTCGGGGCGATCCATCCGGCGGTGCTGGGCATGCACCAGCTCGGGCACGTCATCGTGGAGACCGACGGTCCGGCAGGGCCGGTCGCCCAGGCGGTGGCCGCGCTGGAGGAGACGTCGTTCGTGACGACCACGGCCGGCCGGTTCGCACTGACCGCGGAGCTGCGCAGTGCCGACATGGACGCCTACGCCCGTGGGCTCGCGCGGATCCAGGCGGTACCGGGAACGCGCAGCGTGCAGGTGATGACCTATCGGCAGATCTGGAAGGACCCGTACTTCCCGCCGGGTCCGCTGCAGAGCCCCGGTCCGCTGGACGGGCTCGGGCTGGACGGCCCGGACCGGGCGCTGCTGGAACGGCTGCGGGTCGACGGTCGCGCCTCGTTCGCCGACCTGGCCGGGGTGAGCGGACTGTCGTCGGGGGCCACCCGGGCCCGGGTGCTGCGACTGCTGGACGCCGGCGCGGTGCACGTGGGCGCGCTGGTCCGGCTGCATCCGGTCGGCCGCACCCACACGGTGGGTTTCGCGCTCACCGTGCACGGGGCGGTGGAGCCGGTCGCGCAGAAGGTCGTCGAGCTCGACGAGGTGGACTGCTTCGCCACCGGGATGGGCTGGTGCAACGGCATCGGGACGATCCGGGCGGGATCGCCCGCCGAGGCGTTCGACACGCTGGAACGGCTGCGGGCCGAGTCCGGCGTCCGCACCGTGGAGGCGTGGACGCACCTGCGTGCGGTCAAGGAGGAGCACGACCTGGCCCGGCCGATCACCGGCGTGACCGTGGGGGACGGGCCGCTGCCGGTCACGTCGTGAGCGGGTGGGCGATCTCGTCGCGGGGCAGGCGCCACAGCGCGATCGCGGCGAGCGCGAGCACCACCGGCAGCGCACCCGCGACGACGAACGTCGTGGGGATGCCGATGGCCTCGCCGACCGGCCCGGCGAGCGCCATGGAGACCGGCATCAGTGCGAGCGAGACGAAGAAGTCCAGGCTGGAGACCCGGCCGAGCAGGTGGGCGGGCACCCTGCGCTGCAGCAACGTGCCCCAGATGACCATCGCACCGGCGCCGGTCGCGCCGACCAGGAACGACGCGACCGCCATCACCCAGACCCGGGTGGTCAGCCCCAGGATCATCAGCGGCAGGGCGCCGGCGCCCCAGAGCAACAGCATGGTCGACAGGTAGCGGCGGGGGAGTCTGAGGGAGGCGACCGCGATCGACCCGAGCGCCCCGCCGATGCCGTAGGCGGCGAGGACGGCGGCGAACCCGGCCGGGCCGGAGCCCGCCCGGTCCCGCACCGCGAACGGCAGCAGCACCTCGATCGGTCCGATGATCAGCAGCACGTAGAGCATCGCGAACGCCAGGCTGGCGAACAGCCAGCCGGTCCGGACCAGGTAGCCGAAGCCCTCGCGCAGGTCGTGCAGGACCGACCGCCGGCCGTCCGTGCCACCGGGAGCGCCCGGGTCGCCCGCGCCGAGCGGTGGCGGGACCCGCAGGAACAGCAGCGGGACGAGCGCGAGCGCGTAGCCGGCCGTCGCGAGCGCCAGCCCGGCGCCGGGTACGAACGCCCCGACCACCAGCCCGGCCAGCCCCGGCCCCACCGCCTGCATCATCACCGGCCGCAGCGTCTGCTCGACCCCGTTCGCGGCGAGCAGCTCGCCGGAGGGGACCAGTGTGGGCAGCAGTGCCGAGTAGGCCGGGAAGTAGAACGCCTCCGCCGCGCCGATCACGAACGCGATCATCGCGAGGTACTGGATCGTCAGCTGCCCGCTCAGTGCGAGCGCGGTGGCGGTACCGGCGGCGACGATCCGCACGACCTCCACCGCGCGCAGCACCGCGCGGCGCGGCAGCCGGTCCGCGGCGACCCCGCCGATCAGGACGCTGACGAGCAGGCCCGCGCTGGCCGACGCCGTCACCAGGGAGAGGGCCGGCGGTCCACCGCCGAGACCGATCACCTGCCAGACGATCGCCAGCAGCCACACGCCCGACGCGAACAGCGACGACCCCATGGACGCGGCCAGCAACCGGTAGTCGCGGTGGCGGAACGGGCGCAACGCGCGCGGCAACCGGGAACCGCCGGCCCCGGGGATGGCGTCTTCGGTACCGTCGGTCTCGCGGGCGGACTCCGTCACCGCCTCATGCGACCACCTCGGTGGGTGCGCCGTGCAACCGGGCCGCCGGTCGCCGTTTATCACGTCCGCCACCCCCGCGTACATCCACCTCGGATGACCTCCGTACACTGGAACGCCGGTGCGCCCTGTGGCGCCGGTTCCGTCGTGTTTCACACACTCAGGTCCCGAGCCCGTCCGTGCGCACCGTGCCGCCCCCCGGCCGTCCGGCGGGTGGGGCGGAGCAACCGATACCTGTCACGGATAGCGGAGGACATGGCCAAGAAGGACGGGGCGATCGAGGTCGAGGGCCGGGTCGTCGAACCCCTGCCGAACGCGATGTTCCGGGTGGAGCTGGAGAACGGCCACCGGGTTCTCGCGCACATCAGCGGGAAGATGCGCCAGCACTACATCCGAATCCTCCCGGAGGACCGGGTGGTCGTCGAGCTGTCGCCCTACGACCTGAGCCGCGGCCGCATCGTCTACCGCTACAAGTGACTGTCGGTCGCACGACCCAGAAGATCAACGGACAAGGGCAGACGACGTGAAGGTCAAGCCGAGCGTCAAGAAGATCTGCGACAAGTGCCAGGTGATCCGCCGCCACGGTCGGATCATCGTGATCTGCTCGAACCTGCGCCACAAGCAGCGCCAGGGCTGAGCAGAGCGGTACCGGTCGCGATCGTCTGATCGCATCTGAAGCCCCCGGTGCACCTGCCGGGCCACGAGGGCCCGGTAGCACCCCCGGAACCAGGCCGGGGCCCGAAAGCGCAGCGCCTGCGGAACGAGATTCCGCGCAGCGCGGCGACGGAGCGGGACGGACACCGGGCAGACCTGGACCAAGAACAAGGAGAACACGCCGCATGGCACGTGTTGCCGGCGTAGACCTCCCCCGCGAGAAGCGGATGGAGATCGCGCTCACTTACATCTTCGGGGTCGGACGGGCCCGGTCGAAGGAGATCCTCGAGGGCACGGCGATCAGCCCGGACCTCCGGTCGAAGGATCTGACCGACGAGGACGTCACCAAGCTCCGCGACTTCATCGAGGAGCACCTGCGGGTCGAGGGTGACCTGCGCCGTGAGATCCAGGCGGACATCCGCCGGAAGATCGAGATCGGTTCGTACCAGGGCATCCGTCACCGGCGGGGTCTCCCGGTCCGCGGCCAGCGCACGAAGACCAACGCGCGCGGTCGCAAGGGCCCGAAGAAGACCGTTGCCGGTAAGAAGAAGGCAGGTAGGAAGTAATGCCGCCCCGCGCACGCCAGGGCACCGGACCCAAGAAGGTCCGCCGTCGCGAGAAGAAGAATGTCGCGCACGGGCACGCCCACATCAAGTCCACGTTCAACAACACGATCGTGTCGATCACCGACCCGAACGGTGCCGTCATCGCCTGGGCCTCGTCCGGCAACGTCGGCCTGAAGGGCTCGCGGAAGTCGACGCCGTTCGCCGCGCAGCTGGCTGCCGAGAGCGCCGCCCGCAAGGCCATGGATCACGGCATGAAGAAGTGCGATGTCTTCGTGAAGGGCCCGGGTTCGGGTCGTGAGACCGCGATCCGTTCGCTGCAGGCAGCCGGCCTCGAGGTCGGCACCATCAACGACGTCACCCCGCAGCCGCACAACGGCTGCCGTCCGCCCAAGCGGCGCCGGGTCTAAGGGGAAGGGAGAACCACCATGGCTCGCTACACCGGCCCCATGACCCGCAAGTCGCGCCGACTGAAGACCGACCTTGTCGGCGGCGACCAGGCATTCGAGCGTCGTCCCTACCCGCCCGGCCAGCACGGCCGGATCCGGGTCAAGGAGACCGAGTACCTGCTGCAGCTGCAGGAGAAGCAGAAGGCCCGCTTCGCCTACGGCCTGCAGGAGAAGCAGCTGCGCTCCTACTACACGGAGGCGCACCGCCGGGAGGGCAAGACCGGCGACGAGTTGCTGCAGATCCTCGAGTCCCGGCTCGACAACGTCGTGTACCGCGCGGGTCTCGCCCGCACCCGGCGCATGGCCCGCCAGCTGGTGAACCACGGCCACTTCCTGGTCAACGGGAAGAAGGTCGACATCCCCAGCTTCAAGGTGGGGCAGTTCGACATCATCGACGTGCGGGACAAGTCGCGGAACATGGACCCGTTCGTCATCGCCAAGGAGACCCAGGGCGACCGCCCGATCCCGGCGTGGCTGCAGGTCGTTCCGTCGACCCTGCGCATCCTGGTCCACCAGCTGCCCGAGCGCGCTCAGATCGACACCCAGGTCACCGAGCAGCTCATCGTCGAGTACTACTCGAAGTAGCTCGACACCCCCGCCGCCCCGCAGGGAGGGGCGGCGGGTCTCTCACTGCGACTTCAAATAGCGGTTGTCGCAGGTGCGAAGGAGGCACACACCCATGCTGATCTCTCAGCGACCCTCTCTCACCGAGGACGTCGTGACCGAGACCCGGTCGCGGTTCGTCATCGAGCCGCTCGAGCCGGGCTTCGGCTACACGCTCGGGAACTCCCTGCGCCGGACGCTGCTGTCGTCCATCCCCGGTGCCGCCGTCACGTCCATCCGGATCGACGGCGTCCTGCACGAGTTCACCACCGTGCCGGGGGTCAAGGAGGACGTCACCGACATCATCCTGAACCTCAAGGAGCTCGTGGTGAGCTCCGAGGAGGACGAGCCGGTGACCATGTACCTGCGCAAGCAGGGCCCGGGCGCGGTCACCGCCGGCGACATCGTGCCGCCGGCCGGCGTCACCGTGCACAACCCGGACCTGCACATCGCCTCGCTGAACGACAAGGGCCGGCTCGAGGTCGAGCTCGTCGTCGAGCGGGGTCGTGGGTACGTCCCGGCGATGCAGAACAAGGCCACCGGTGCCGAGATCGGCCGGATCCCGGTCGACTCGATCTACTCGCCGGTGCTGAAGGTGACCTACAAGGTCGAGGCCACGCGAGTCGAGCAGCGCACCGACTTCGACAAGCTCGTCCTCGACGTCGAGTCGAAGCCGTCCATCACCCCGCGGGACGCGCTGGCATCGTCCGGCAAGACCCTGGTCGAGCTGTTCGGCCTGGCCCGCGAGCTGAACGTGGACGCCGAGGGCATCGAGATCGGCCCCTCCCCGCAGGAGGCGGACACCATCGCGGCGTTCGCGATGCCGATCGAGGAACTGGACCTCACCGTCCGGTCCTACAACTGCCTCAAGCGTGAGGGCATCCACACGGTCGGCGAGCTCGTCGGTCGCAGCGAGGCGGACCTGCTCGACATCCGCAACTTCGGTGCCAAGTCCATCGACGAGGTCAAGATGAAGCTCGTCGGTCTCGGCCTGGCCCTCAAGGACAGCCCGCCCGGGTTCGACCCGTCGGCGGCAGCGAGCGACTACGGCGCAGACGGTGGCGGGTTCGACCCGGACACCTTCGGTGACGACGGTCAGGACTACGCAGAAACGGAGCAGTTGTAGCCATGCCCCAGCCCACCAAGGGAACCCGCCTCGGCGGGTCACCCGCGCACCAGCGGCTGATCCTGGCCAACCTGGCGACCTCGCTGTTCGAACACGGCCGGATCACGACCACCGAGGCCAAGGCCCGGCGGCTGCGTCCGTACGCGGAGCGGCTGATCACCAAGGCCAAGGCCGGTGATCTGCACAACCGTCGCGAGATCATGAAGGTGATCCGGGACAAGTCGATCGTGCACCGCCTGTGCACCGAGATCGGCCCGTTCTTCGCCGACCGCAGCGGTGGCTACACCCGGATCACCAAGACGATGCCGCGCAAGGGCGACAACGCCCCGATGGCGGTCATCGAACTGGTCCAGCAGAAGACGGTCACCGACGAGGCCAACCGCGCCCGTCGCGCGGCCGCCTCCCAGGCCGCTCCGGCCGCGGAGGTCGCTGCCGAGGAGACCACCGCGGACGAGGTCACCACCGAGGCCACCGCCGCGGAGGAGACCGGTTCCGAGGCCGTCGAGGCGCCGTACGGTGAGGGCAGCCACGCCCCGCTGGCGGACCCCGCGCAGGCCCCGGAGGGCTTCGAGATCAAGGGCAACGAGGACTCGAAGCTCTACCACGTGCCCGGTTCGTCGCACTACGACCGGACCGGCGCCGAGGTCTGGTTCGCCTCCGAGGAGGCTGCCGAGGCCGCCGGTTTCGCGAAGCCGGCCGCCCAGCAGGAGTCCGGCTCCTGAGTCAGCCGCACCACACCACCGGGCCCGCCGTCCCTCCGGACGACGGGCCCGCTGGCGTTCCCGACCCCCTACGCGTCCGGCTGGACATCGCCTACGACGGCACGGACTTCTCCGGGTGGGCCGCGCAGCCGACCCGGCGCACGGTCCAGGGCGTGCTCACCGAGGCGCTGTCCACCGTGCTGCGCACGCCGCTGCGGCTCACCGTCGCCGGGCGCACGGACGCGGGGGTGCACGCGGCCGGGCAGGTCGCGCACGTCGACGTCCCGGCGGAACTGGAGCCGCAGCTGGACGGGTTGACCCGGCGGCTCAACCGGTACCTGCCCGCCGACGTCCGGGTGCGGGCCGTGACCCCGGTCCCCGACGCCTTCGACGCCCGGTTCTCCGCGCTGCGCCGGCACTACCGCTACCGCGTCACCACGGCGGCGTTCGGGGCGGAGCCGCTGCGTGCCCGCGAGACGGTCGCCTGGCCGTACCCGCTGGACCTCGAACCGATGAACGCGGCGTCGTGGCTGCTGCTCGGCGAGCACGACTTCGCCGCCTACTGCAAGCGCCGCGAGGGAGCCACCACTGTGCGGGCCCTGCAACGCCTGGACTGGGCGGCCGCGCCGGGCGAGCCGGGCGTGCTGGTGGCGTCGGTGTCCGCCGACGCGTTCTGTCACTCGATGGTCCGCAGCCTGGTCGGGTCCTTGCTCGAAGTGGGTCGTGGGCGCCGGCCGGTCGAGTGGCCGGCCGGGCTGCTCACCCGATCCGCCCGGGCGTCGGAGGTGACGGTCGCGCCGCCGCACGGGCTGTCGCTGACCGGCGTCGACTACCCCGCCGACGACGAGCTGGCCGCCCGCGCCGAGCGGACCCGCCGGATTCGCGTGCCCGGCACGAGCTGACGAGCCTGCCGGGTCAGCCGGCGTCCGGGGCGCGGCCCCAGGCCGGGTGTCCCGGGCCGGCCGGGCGGCGGGACGGACGGTTGACCAGGACGAGCGCGACTACCAGCCACACCAGCGCTGCGAGCCAGCCCAGCACGGAGAGCATCGCGAGGCCGTGAACCGCGTCGGGGACCGGGGCGTCGCCCTGCCCGAGCAGCACCATGACCGGCGCGTGGGTGCGGACGTCGTCGAAGTCCGGCACGGTCAGGCCGCCGAGGACCAGGAACCCCGCGCACGCGACGAACGGTGCGGCCAGCGATGCCGGGAGCGTCCGGCGGCGCAGCAGGAACAACGACAGCACCGTCGGGATCAGCGGGAACAACGCCCCGACGATCGTGATGATCAGGATGAACAGGAACCATCCCGGCGCGGTGGACCGCAGGTCGACGCAGGCCACCACCGCACCGACCTGCAGTGCCACGTTCCAGCTCGTCCGCATGCCGGCAGTCTCTCCGCTCCGGGGGCGGCGCGGATGGGTACGACTACCGGCCCACCGGACCCTCGCGGATAGATTCGTCGCATGGATCCGAGTTGGTTGGACGTGGCGGTGGCGCAGGCGAGGGCCGGGCTCGCCTCGGGCGGGATCCCGATCGGAGCCGCGCTCCTCGGGCCGGACGGCGAGGTGCTGGGCCGGGGGCACAACCGCCGGATCCAGGACGACGACCCCTCCGTGCACGGCGAGACCGCCGCCTTCCGCGACGCCGGGCGGCAGTGTGACTACCGGGCGACGACCATGGTCACGACCCTCTCCCCGTGCTGGTACTGTTCCGGGCTGATCCGCCAGTTCGGTATCGGCGCCGTGCTGATCGGGGAGGCACGCACGTTCCACGGTGGCCACGACTGGCTCGCCGAGCACGGGGTGCGGGTGACCGTTCTCGACGACGAGCGCTGCGTCGCGATGATGGCCGGGTTCGTCGCCGAGCATCCGGAGCTGTGGAACGAGGACATCGGCGTCGCGGACTGACTCCGGGCCCGTCACGCAGACGGTCTGGAGGTCGGCGAGCAACTCGACCGCGTCCGGGGCGCGTTCCGCGGAACGTTCCGGGTGCCGCGGGACAGGTCGCGCTGCGTTCCGTGGAACGCGCGGTCGGGTTGCGGAAGGGGTCGTGCTGCGTTCCGCGGAACGCTCGGCCGGGCCACGGGTGGGTCACATCGCGTTCCGCGGAACGCTCGGCCGAGCCGCGGGAGGGACCGCACTCCGTTCCTCGGAACGCTCGGTGGGACTGCGGAAGGGGCCGCACTGCGTTCCGCGGAACGCTCGGCGGGGCTACGTGACGGGCTGCACCGCGTTCCGCGGAACGCTCCGCCGGGCGACAGGCCGGGCCGCGTCGCGTTCCGCGGAACGCTCGTGGGCCGCGGGCCCCGCCGCCGCGTTCCGCGGAACGCGCCGGTGGGGACGGCACGGCGGTCCCGGGAGCGGGGGGCGAGGCCGCGGATCGACAGCGCCGGCCCTGTAGGGGAGTGGTTCTACGCGGGGTGGCTCGTTCGTGCCAGACCGAGTGGCTGCGTCCCTATCGTCCGGCCGGTGCCCGCCGATCCCGATCCCGATCCCGCGCGCGTGCAGCGTGCCCCGGCCACCCGTGACCAGGTCGACGCCTACCGCTTCGGCCTGCGCCGGATGGAGGCCGCGCTGGTGCGGGCCGATCCCGTCCCGCTGCACGAGCAGATTCGCGCGCAGCGCCGCGCGGTGTTCGCCGGGGTGCTCGTGGGGCTGCTCGCGCTGGGTGTCGCGGCGCTGCTGGCCCGCGTCGACCCGGCGGCCGACTGGCGGAGCCGGGCGCTGGTGCGGGGGGATCGGTCCGGGGTGCTCTACGCCGTCGCCGCCGACCCGCCGCGGCTGGTCCCGGTCGCGGACCCGATCGCCGGACGGCTGGTGCTCGCCGCGCTGGGGGACCCCGGTGCCGCGACCGCGACCCCGGTCGCGGTGCCCGACCGGGAGCTCGCCACGGCGCCCCGCACACCGCCGGCAGCAGTGCCCGGTGCGGTCGGTGTCGCGCTGGACGGCGCCCCGGTCCCGGCGGCCTGGGCGGTGTGCGACACGGCGGCCCCGGACGGGCAGGGGCCCGGGTCCGCGACGGTGCTGGCCGGATCGCTCGGCGGCACCCCGGACGGGCCGGGACCCGCGCTGTTGCTGGCCACCGAGGGCGGCGCGACCTACCTGGTGCACGACGGTCGCCGGCACCGCCTCGACCCGTCCGACGATGACGCCCGGTCCGCGCTGGGGCTGGACGGGGTACCGGCCCGGCGGATCGGGAGTGGGGCGCTGTCCGCGATACCGGAGGGGCTGCCGCTGCGGGTGCCCGGGCCCGGGCCGGGCGACACGGCCGGTCCTGGGCGGGCCGGCGAGGTGGTCGTCAACCAGCCGCTCGGTGCACCCGCGGCGTTCTTCCTCGTGGTCGACGGCGGCCTCGCTCCGGTGCCGGTCACCCTCGCCGACGCCGTTCTGTCACGGACCGGTCAGGGCAGGCCCGCGACGCTGCCGCAGGGCCGGGTCGCCGCCGCGCCGGCGCGGACCGTTCCCGGCGCCGACGCCTGGCCGGTCGCCCGGGTGGACGTCCGGAACGCGGCCCCGGTGCTGTGCCGGACGTGGCGGGACGGCCGCGGCGGGCTCGTCGCCGCCGATCGGCTTCCGGTGGCGGCCGGTGCCGTGCCGGTGGTGCTCGCCGGAGCCGACGGCCCGGGACCGGGGCTCGACGAGGTGGTGCTCCCGCCGTCCGGTCCGGGCCCGCTGCGCACGGCGCCGCCGGACGCTGCTGCCCAGCCGGACACCGCTGCCCAGCCGGGCACCGCTGCCCAGCCGGGCACCGCTGCGCCGCCGGACGCCGCTGCGGACGGCGGGGGGACGCGATGGGTGCTGACCGCGTCCGGTGCGGTGTACGGGGTCGCCGACGACCCGACCGCCGCCGCGCTCGGGATCGTGGCGCCGGGGAGTGCTCCGGCCGGGATCGTGCGGCTGCTGCCGCGGGCCGGGCTGCTCGACGTCGCCGTGGCCCGGGAGGTCGCGGACGTTCCCGGGTGAGGTGCCGGGCCCGATGTTCCGGCCGCGGGGCGCCTGGGTGCATCCGGCCGCTCGCACCGGTGGGCGCGGTCCGGCGTCATCGCGTCGAGCTCCTCCTGGTGACCAGGTTGCGGGGTGACGCCGCGCGTTGTTGCTGCAGGTGCAGCATGGTTGTCGTCGAGCTGACGTCATCGTCCGGGGCGGCGTCGTAGACCGGCGACGACCGCCGTGAGCGCGCCTCCGGCGGCCGCGGCGGCGCCGATCCCGGCGACCATCGGTAGTTCCGGCGCGCGGGGCGTCGTCCGGGGAAGCGGGGCGCGCTCGGGGATCGGGTAACCGGTACCGGTCCGCGGTCCCGCGGCGACCCCGCCGGCGACCCGGAGGCCGGGGCCGGGGGTGAGCAGCAGCGGCTCCGCGGTGAGTGCGGCGGCCGGGTCCAGGACGCCGTCGCCGACCTGGTCGTCCCGGCCCGCCGCCGGGCGCCGGGCGGTCGCCCGGAGCCGGTCCGAGACCTGGTCGGCGGTGAGCATCGGGAACCGCTCGCGCAGCAGTACCGCGGTTCCCGCCACCAGCGGCGCGGCGTACGACGTCCCGCTGACCACGGCGCCGTCCGGCCCGGCCGGTGCCGGCAGGCCGACCCCCGGCGCGGCCAGGTCCACCCACGGGCCGGGAACCGAGAACGGGGCGGGACGGTCCGCCCCGTCGACCGCCCCGACGGCCAGGACCCCGTCGTAGAGCGCCGGGAGTGGTCGCAGGTCCGGGTCGCCGCTGCAGGTCCCGGACGGGTCGAGGTTCCCGGCCGCGGCGACGACCAGGACGTCCGCGCGACCGGCGACGTCGACGGCGTCGCGCAGCACCGCCCCCGCGTCGTCGAGCAGGGCGGTGGGTACGCAGACGACCTCCGACACGTTGATCACCGAGGCGCCGAGAGCGACCGCCCGTTCGATCGCGGCGGCGAGGGTGCGGATCTCGCCCGCCGGTCGCTCGGCGCCGTCGTCGCCACGGACGACGAAGTGGGAGGAGGACTGGCGCAACGACAGCAGCCCGGCCTGCGGTGCCATCCCGGCGCCGGCCCCGCCGGGGCCTGCCGCGCCGGCGAGCAGGAGCGCGACGCCGGTGCCGTGGCCGTCGCAGTCGTCGAGGCCGTCACCGCCGGCGAGGTAGTCCCCGCCGCCACGCAACCGGCCGGCGAGCCGCGGAACCGGCGCGACCCCGGTGTCGATCACCGCGACCAGCCGGCCGGTTCCGCCGGCGAGGTCGGCCGGGGGACGGGGCACGGAACCGGCCGCCGCGCCCGGGCCGCCCGCGCCGGGCGGGCTGCACGGGCGGGTCTGGCGGAGCCCCTCGGCGGCGACCGGCGGGGTGGGTTCCGCCGCGACCTCGCTCGCGCTCGCGCCCGGGACCGCCGCCAGTACGAGAGCCGCCACCCCGGCGACGACGGCCGCCACCGCCGTCGCCCGCCTCCGGATCACAGCCCACGGACCAGGCCGAACAGGCCCATCGCGGCCAGTGCGGCCGGGATCGCGGCCGCGGTCAGCACGAGCTCGAGGACGTCCAGCGCCCGCCGGGTCGGCGGGGAGGGACGTGCCCTGGCCGTCGCGGCACCGGCGGCCACCGCCAGCAGGAGTCCGGCGGCCACGCCGATCCGCACCGGCGCCTCGACGGTGAGCGCCACCGGGACGGCCACGCTCACGACGGCGACCACCGCCGTCCCCGCCAGTACCCGGGCCGGGACCGGTTCGACGAGGGCGCGGGCGCGCAGCAGGAGCACCGTCGCCGTCACCGCGAGCAGCACGGCACCGGTCCAGCCGCCCGTCGCCGCGGCCACCGCCGCCCCGCCCACGGCGGGCACCGCGGTGCCGGCGAGGGTCCCGGAGTGGAGCCCGCGTGCGAGCCGGGCCCGGGCGGCGAGCACGTCACCGGGCAGGACCTGCTCGGCACCGGGGAGCCCGCCCGCGTCGGCCGGGACGTCCGGCGCCGGGATCCCGGCGAGCCGCAGGGCGAGGCGGGGCAGCAGCGGCCCGGCTGCCAGCGCCGGTGCCGCCAGCCCGGCGGCCACCGCACCGACCGGCGCGTCGAGCAACAGCCGGGCGAGTGCGGCCAGCGCCGTCCCGGTACACGCCATGGCGACCGCCAGCAGTACGGGGGACACGGCGCGGGCGATGGCCTGCCCGGCGGCCGCGGCGCACCCGGCGCCGGCGGCGGCGAGCAGCAGGGCACCCGCTCCCGCGGGCGCGGGCAGGGCGAGGAGCCCGGCGGTGGCCGCGGCGGGGACCGCGCACAGCGCCGCGCCGGTGGCCGTGCGGGCGTCCGCCGCTCCGCCGGACGCGGTGCACCGGCGGGCCACGACCAGGGCGATGAGCGCACCGGCGGCCGCCGTCGCCACCGCGGCGAGCCGGAGTGGCCCGTCCACGGTGGACAGCACGGCGCACGCGCCGGTGGTGCCCAGGACCGCGGCCGCCGGCCCCGCCCACCCGGCGGCCCCGGAGCCCTCGCCCGCCTCCCGGACGGTGTGCGCGACGGCCTCCGCGGCGTCGTCGAGCACCGGCGGTGCGGGGACCGGGCGGGCCGGGCCCAGGTGGAGCAGCTCGCCGTCGTGCACCCGTAGCTCGTCGAGCGTGCGGTCCGGCGGCAGCGGCCCCCCGCCCGAGCCGCTGAACCGCCAGGCCTGCGGCACACCGGTCGTGCCGGCCCGGCCCACCAGCTCGCGCACCATCGGCACCAGCTCGGCGAGCACGACGTCGGCGGGCAGGGCCAGGTCCGCCCGCCCTCGTGGGGTGAGCACGCTGACCCGCACCCGGTGACCGGGCTCCGGATCGGCGGCGGGCAGCGCCGGCGGCGGCAGGACGGCTGTCACGAGCGGCTCCGGGACTTGGTGGAAACGGCCCCGGTGATCCCGGAGCGGCTGCGAGTATTCGCCGGTCCCGGCGGTCGCCGTGGGCGTTCGGGAGAACCGGCGAGCACCCGGGAGGACCGCGGTGGCGGGAACGGTCGGGGTGCGGCGTCCACGCCGGGTGGTGCCGGAGATGCCGGGCGGGGAGCTCGTGCTGGAGCCGCCGCCGGAGCCGGAACGCCCGGTCCCCGGCGGCCTCGCCGCGCGGTTGCTGCCGCTGGTGATGATCGCCGGGTCGCTGCTGTTCGTCGTGTTCGGCAGGGGTGAGGCGAGTTCGTGGTTGTTCGGCGGGATGTTCGCGCTGTCCGCGGTCGGCATGCTGGTGGCCGGTGGCGGGCGCGGCGCAGGCGCCCGCACCGCGACGATGGACGAGGATCGCCGCGACTACCTGCGCTACCTCGACGTCCTCGGTCACCGGGCGGGGGAGATCGCGGCCGCGCAGCGGCACGCGCTCGAGACCGTGCACCCGGAGCCCGGCGCGTGGCCGGACGTGCTCGCGGCAGGTCGCCTGTGGGAGCGCCGTCCGGGTGACGACGACTTCGGCCGGCTCCGCGCCGGGCGTGGCACCCAGCGGCTCGCGACCGCGCTCACCGCCCCGCAGACCGGTCCGCTGGAGACCCTCGAACCGCTCTCCGCGCTGGCGCTGCGCCGCTTCCTGCGGCGGCACTCCACGGTGGACGACCTGCCGGTGGCGGTGGACGTCCGGGCCGCCGCGACGGTCTGGCTGGAGCCCGACCCGGCCGACGGTCCGGCCGAGCCGGTGCTCGACCTCGCGCGGGCGCTGGTCGCCCAGTACGTGCTCTGGCACGGCCCGGACGACGCGCGGCTCGCCGTCGTCGCGCCGGGGCCCGCCGCGGCCCGCTGGGACTGGGCGAAGTGGCTCCCGCACGTCGGGCACCCCGGTAGCCGCGACGCCGTCGGGCCGGTCCGGATGATCACCGACGACCCGGACCGGGTGCGTCGCTGGTGGGTCGACGAGCCGTCGTCCGCGAGCCGGCACCTGCTGGTCGTGCTCGACGGGGCCGCCGACACACCCGGTGCCTGGGCCGGGCTGCCCGGTGTGACGGTGCTGCGGCTCGGACCGGCGGGCGGGCGGCGGCCTGCGGCGTCGGTGCTGCGCCTCGCGGCCGGGGCCGGCACCGGTGGCGAGGCCACGCTGCGACGCGGCGGCCCGGGCGGCGCACCCGTCGGGGTCCCGGACGCCGTCACCGTGGCCGAGGCGCTGGCGCTGGCCCGGCGGCTGGCGCGCTACCGGCCCTACGGCGCGGTGGACGCCGGCCCGGCCGCCGCTCCGGACTCGCCCCCGGCGGGGCTGCCGTCGTTGCTCGGGCTCGGCGCCGTCGACCCGGGGTCGATCGCGGCGCTGCGCCGCCGCCGCGGTCCCGCGGAACGGCTGCGGGTCCCGCTCGGCACCGACCCGGCCGGGCTCCCGGTGCTGCTCGACATCAAGGAGTCGGCGCACGGCGGGGCCGGGCCGCACGGGCTGTGCATCGGTGCCACCGGATCCGGAAAATCGGAACTGTTGCGGAGCGCCGTGCTCGGGCTGGTCGCCACGCACGCCGCGGACGAGCTGAACCTGGTGCTCGTCGACTTCAAGGGCGGCGCGACGTTCCTCGGGCTCGCGGGTCTCCCACACGTCTCCGCGGTGATCACGAACCTGGCCGAGGAGCTGACGCTGGTCGACCGGATGGCCGACGCGCTGGCCGGCGAGATCACCCGGCGGCAGGAGCTGCTGCGGGCAGCGGGGAACCTCGCGTCGGCGGCCGAGTACGACGCCGCCCGGCAGGCCGGAACGGTCACCGAGCCGCTGCCGTCGCTGCTGGTCGTCGTCGACGAGTTCTCCGAGCTGCTGGCCCAGCGCCCGGAGATGATCGACCTCATGGTCACGGTCGGCCGGCTCGGCCGGTCGCTGGGCATCCACCTGCTGCTGGCCTCGCAGCGGCTGGAGGAAGGACGGCTGCGCGGGCTCGAGTCGCACCTGTCGTACCGGATCGCGCTGCGCACGTTCTCCGCCGCCGAGTCCCGTGCCGTGCTGGGCGTGCCGGACGCGCACCTGCTGCCGCCGACCCCCGGCGCCGCCTACCTGTCCGCGGGCACCGACGAGCTGGTGCGGTTCCGGGCCGCCTACGTGTCCGGGCCCGAGGAGACACGACGGGAGGGGCGGCGCCGGATCGGGGCGTCGCGGGAGGCGCTGCCGTTCCGGGCGGGGCCGGTCACCGCGACGGCAGCGCCGGGGCCCGGCAGCTCGGCCGGCTCCGGGACGAGGTCGTCGAGACCGAGCGCCCCCTGGGCGGTACCGCCGCCGCGTGCCGGAGTGCGCCGCCCGGGGCGGGGTGGCGCGTCGCGGCCGGGTGCGCCCCCGCCCGGTGGACCGACGCCGGGTGGACCGACGCCGGGCTCACCGACGCCGGGCTCACCGACGCCCGGCGGACCGGCGCTCGGCTCACCGGCGCTCGACTCTCCGGCGACGGGTGCACCGGCGGCGGGCTTACTGACGACGGGCTCGCCGGCGGCGGGCTCATTGACGTCGGGCTCGCGGACGCCGAGCGCCGGTGAACCCGCGCCGGTGACCGTGCTCGACCGGGTCGTCGACGCCGTCTCCGGCCCCGGGCCGCGGGCGCACCGGGTGTGGCTGCCGCCGCTGACGGAACCGCCGCCGTTGTCCGTGGTGCTCGGCCGGCCCGTCGAGAGGCCCGGGCGTGGCCTGCAGGCCCCCGGGCCGGCCGGACGGCTGGCCGCGCCGATCGGTCTGATCGACCGGCCGTACCTGCAGCGCCGCGACGCACTCGTCGTGGACCTGTCCGGTGCAGCCGGGCACCTCGCGGTCGTCGGCGGGCCCCGCTCGGGCAAGTCGACCGCGCTGCGCACGCTCGTCGTCGCGCTGGCGCTCACCCACACCCCGGCCGAGCTGGGGGTGCACGTGCTCGACCTGGGCGGCGGAGCGCTCGCTCCGCTCGCCGGGCTGCCGCACGTCGGCACGGTCGCCGACCGCAGGCGCGCCGATCTCGTGCGCCGCGTCGTCGCGGAGGCCGTCGCGACGGTGGAGCACCGGGAACGGCTCTTCGCCGCGCACGGGATCAGCTCGGTGGACGACTTCCGGGCGCGGCGGGGCAACGGCGAACTCGCCGGCGAGCCGTGCACCGACCTGCTCCTGGTCGTCGACGGCCACGCCGCACTGCGCTCCGGTTTCGAGGAGCTCGACGAGAAGCTGACCGTGCTGGCGTCGCGCGGGCTCGCCTACGGCGTGCACCTCGCGATGTCCGCGGGACGCTGGGCGGAGTTCCGGCCGGTGCTCAAGGACCAGCTCGGCAGCCGGCTCGAGCTGCGGCTCGGCGACCCGTCCGACTCCGAGGTGGACCGCCGCCGGGCCGCCGCCGTCCCATCCCGGCCCGGGCACGGCCTCGCCCCGGACGGTGAGGCCGCGGTGCTCGCCGCGCCGAGCTGGGAGTCGGGCGCCGACCCCGCCCCGGACATCGCCGCGTCCTGGGCCGGCCCGGCGATGCCCGGCGTCCGGCTGCTGCCGGAACGGATCGCGGTCGAGGAGCTGGCGCCGGGGCCCGGGCGCGGGCCCGCGCTGGGTGTCGACGAGGACCGGCTCGCCACCGTCGAGCTCGACCCGGACGAGCCGCACCTGCTCTGCTTCGCCGACTCCGGTGGCGGGAAGACGAACCTGCTGCGGCTGCTGGCCCGGGGGATCGCGGCGCGGTGGACGCCCGAGCAGGCCCGGATCGTCGTCGTGGACCATCGGCGGACGTTGCTGGGGGAGATCCCGGCGCCGCACCTGCTGGCGCACCCCTCGACCGCGCAGGCGACCGCGGACGCCTGTGCCCAGATCGCCGGGTCGCTGGGCCGGCGGCTGCCCGGCCCGGATGTCACACGCGAGCAGCTGCGCGAACGGTCCTGGTGGAGTGGCCCGGATGTCTGGCTGCTGGTGGACGACTACGACCTCGTCGTCCCGGGCGCGGGAAGCTCGGGCGGCCATCCCCTGCTGCCGCTCGTCGAGTACCTCCCGCAGGCCCGGGACGTCGGGCTGCACGTCGTCGTCGCGCGCCGGAGCGGCGGCGCCGCCCGGGCACTGTTCGACCCGGTGCTGGGCAACGTGCGCGAGCTCGGCGCGCCCGGCCTGGTCGGACCGGGCAGTCCGGACGAGGGCGCGCTGCTGGAGAAGGTGAAGCCGGTACCGGCGCCGCCGGGACGGATGGTGCTGGTCGACCGCCGATCCGGGGCCCGCCGGATGCAGCTGGCCTGGGCCGACCCCGGGTGACCGGGTACGGGGTGGCGGTGCACGCCCGGCCGTACGGGGTGCTGCTCGCCGCGGCCGACGGCGACGGGGTCCGGCTGCTCGCCGCAGCACCGGCCGGGACGGCGCCGGCCGACGCGGTCGGCGGCTTCTTCGGTGACGGGCCGCCGGCCGTCGTCGTGCGGGTCGGTGCGACGCCGGACGGTCCGTTCCCCGGCGAGCCGCGGGTGGTCGCGGTGCCCGTCGCGGTCGCCGTGCTGGCCGTCGGGCCGCAACCGCTCCCCGGACCGGTCCTCGTGGTGGACGTCGGTGGCGGTGCGGTGGCGGCGGCCGTGGTCGAGGACGGCGCGGTCCTGCCGGTCGCGGTGCCCGCCCCGTGGGTGCCCGAAGGCGGCGTGGACGAGGCCGCACCGCCCGGCGACCGGGTGGGGGAGTCCACTGCGGGACACCCGGTCACGGTGGCCCTCGCCGCCGTGGCCCGCCGGGCCGGGGCGGTCGAGATCGTCCTGGCGGGGGAGCCGGTCGCCGACGACCCGGGATGGGGCACGGCGGTCGCCGGTCTCGCGCCCTGCCCCGTGCGGCTCGCCGGGCCGCTGGTGGACGACGATCCGGCGGCCGTCTCCGGGGCGGGACCGGACACCGCAGCCGTCCTCGGTGCCGCGCTCCTGGGGGCGGGCCTGCTCGCACCGGAGGACGGAGGCGGAACCTCCCCCACGCACCGAACGACGACCGGGACGGTCGACGCGGCGCGGGCCGGCGACGCGGCGCGGGCAGACCCCGCCGAGGCGGTCACCGCCGCGCCGTGGGGCGACCGGGACGGCCGGGGCGGGGAGATCGACGGCCCGGACCGGATGCGCCGGCTCCTGCCCGCCGTCGCTCTGCTCGGGGCGGTGCTCGTCGTCGCGGGCTCGGCGGCCGGCGGCGGTGCACCGACGGCGGGCGCGGACGTCGTCGTCCAGTACGGGTACGCCGCCGCGCTGCCCGCGGGCTGGGAGCACACCGGGGGTGATCCGGCCCGCCGTCGCACCCTGCTCACCCCGGCGGATCGTCCGGACGGCACCGACCTGATCGTCGTCGAACGCAGCCCGCTCCCCTACGACGCCGGCCGGGAACCCGAACGGGTCCACCGGGAGCTCGCGGCGCTGCTGGACGGTCGGGACGGTGTCACCCCGCCCGGCCCCCGGGTCGTCGCGGGCCGGCCGGTCCTCGGCTACACCCAGCACCCGGGGGACGGTTCGGTTCTCGACTGGCACGTGCTGCTCGAGAGCGACGACCAGCTCGTCGTCGGCTGCCGGCGGCCGCGGGGAGCGCCCGCCCTCCCGGCCTGCGCCGAGGTCGTCGGCTCGCTGCGCCGGGTGCCCTGAGTTCCCGGTCGCGAACGGTGTCACCGGGAACGCCCGCGCCCGACCGTACGGCCCTGCGACGGTGCCCGGGCCCGGACGGACGACCGCCCGGGCCGGAACACGAACGGGGTGAGGCGCATGGCCGAGGGGTTCGGTACGACGACGCAGGAGATGGTCCGGGCCGCGGGCCGGGTGCAGGAGGTGAGCGCCGCGGTCAACGGTGAGCTGAGCGGGCTGCGCTCGCGGCTCGAGGCGACCCGCGGACAGTGGGCCGGAGCGGCCGCCACGGCGTTCACCGTGCTGATGGCGGAGTGGGACGGCGAGGCCAAGCGGCTGAACGCGGCCCTGGCCGACATCGCCGGGCAGCTGGGCGGGACGGCCACGGCCTACCAGCGGGTCGAGGACGAGAACGCGCGGAACGTCTCCGCGATCACGTCGGCGCTGGGCTGAGGGAGGACCGGGATGGGATCGGAGATCAAGGTCACGTTCGCCGCGATCGAGCAGGCCGCGGCGGACATCGACGCGGCCCGGGCGCGGATCACCGCGCAGCTCGGTGAGCTCCAGTCGCACCTCGCCCCGGTCGTGGCGAGCTGGACCGGGGACGCGGCGGGTAGGTACAACGAGGCCCAGCAGCGCTGGGACCGCTCCGCAACGGACCTGACCGAGACGTTGCACAAGATCAAGGGATTGGTGCTGGGCGCCGGGGCGGGTTACCGGTCCGTCGAGGCCGACAACGCCAAGCGGTTCGCGCTCTGACCACGGCCCGGGAGCGGGAGCGGACCCCCTTGTGCCCGCTCCCGGGACCGGCGGGTATTCTCGACAATCGTTGTGCAGCGGTGGAGACCCGCGGGCGCCGTCCGTCGTTCCTCGAGCAGGTGCGCGAGGCAGTGAGTTCCGGCGGGTATGGCGTCCCTCCGGCGTCCACCAGCGGCACGCTGAGGAACCCCAGACACACCTGTGTGGGCCGGAGTCGAGCGGACGCCCCGCCGGTGCCGCCCACCGAAGCCGAGAACGACGACGAGGTAGATCCGTGCCCACGTACAGCCCCAAGCCCGGCGACATCACCCGCGCCTGGCACGTGATCGACGCCGACGACGTGCGCCTCGGTCGGCTCGCCGTCCAGGCCGCCACGTTGCTCCGCGGTAAGCACAAGCCGACCTACGCGCCGCATGTCGACGGCGGTGACTTCGTGGTCATCGTGAACGCGGAGAAGGTCTCGGTGTCGGGCAACAAGCGCGCCGACAAGTTCGTGTACAACCACTCCGGTTTCCCGGGCGGTCTCCGCAAGCGTTCGGTCGGGGAGATGATCGACAGCCAGCCCGACCGCCTCCTCGAGAAGGCGATCAAGGGGATGCTGCCGAAGAACCGCCTCGGACGCGCGATGGCCAAGAAGCTGAAGGTCTACGCCGGCCCGTCGCACCCGCACGAGGCCCAGCAGCCGCAGCCGTTCGAGATCACCCAGGTCAGCCAGTGACCACCCCGAGCAACGAAGAGGGACAGCCCGTGACCAGCCCCGAGAACGGACCCGACGAGGTCGTCGACGCGGTCGAGACCGAGGGTTCGGCCGCCGAGGCGACCGAGACCGAGCTGACGGAGACCGTCGGCGAGGCCGTCGCCGACGTCGACTACTCCATCGACGAGGAGTCCGGCTTCGACGCCGACACCTTCGAGGTCGAGGCGCCGCTGCAGGGCGACCGGCCCGTGCAGACCGTCGGCCGCCGCAAGGAGGCCATCGTCCGGGTGCGCCTGCTGTCCGGTACCGGCCAGTTCACGCTGAACGGAAAGCCGCTCGAGACCTACTTCCCGAACAAGCTGCACCAGCAGATCGTGAAGGAGCCGCTGGTCACCGTCGAGAAGACCGAGCGGTTCGACATCTTCGCGAACCTGGGCGGTGGCGGCATCGCGGGTCAGGCCGGCGCACTGCGCCTGGCCATCGCCCGCGCGCTGGTCGAGCTGGACTCCGAGGACCGTCCGGCGCTGAAGAAGGCCGGCTTCCTCACCCGGGACGCCCGCGCCGTCGAGCGCAAGAAGTACGGCCTCAAGAAGGCCCGCAAGGCGCCCCAGTACTCCAAGCGCTGATCGTTCACCGGATGCGTCGCCTCTTCGGAACCGACGGCGTCCGGGGCCTGGCCAACGGCGAACTCCTCACTCCGGAGTTCGCCGTTGGTGTCTGTGCCTCGGCTGCGCGCACCCTGTCGAACGGCTCCGGCCAACGGCCCGTCGCAGTCGTCGGCCGCGACCCGCGGGCCAGCGGCGAGATGCTGGAGGCCGCGGTCGTCGCCGGACTGACCTCCGCCGGTGCGGACGCGATCCGGGTGGGCGTGCTGCCCACCCCGGGCGTCGCGCACCTGGTCGCCGAGACCGGTGCCGACCTCGGCGTGATGATCTCCGCCTCGCACAACCCGATGGCGGACAACGGCATCAAGCTGTTCGCCGCAGGCGGCCACAAGCTCCCCGACGACCTCGAGGCCGAGATCGAGCGCGGGATCGGGGCGCCCGTGACCGGCCGCCCCACCGGGGCGGAGATCGGCCGGGTCTGGGACGCGCCGGACGCCACGAGCGTCTACGTCGCGCACCTGCTCGCCGCGGCCCCCGGCTCGCTGTCCGGGCTGCGGGTGGTCGTCGACTGCGCGCACGGGGCCGCGTCGCTCGCCGCCCCGGAGGCCTTCCGGCAGGCCGGTGCCGACGTGATCGCGCTGCACGCCGAGCCGGACGGCCTGAACATCAACGACGGTGTCGGGTCGACCCACCTGGCGCCGTTGCAGGCCGCCGTCGTCGAGCAGGGTGCCGATCTCGGCATCGCCCACGACGGCGACGCCGACCGCTGCCTCGCGGTGGACGGCGCCGGGAACGTCGTCGACGGTGACCAGATCATGGCGGTGCTCGCCCTGGCGATGCGGGAGGCCGGGGAGCTCGCCCACGACACCCTGGTCGCCACCGTGATGAGCAACCTCGGCCTGCACCTCGCCATGCGCGCCGCCGGCATCACCCTGGACACCACCAAGGTCGGTGACCGGTACGTGCTGGAGCGGCTGCGCGAGGGCGGCTTCTCGCTCGGTGGCGAGCAGTCCGGGCACGTCGTGCTGCCGGGACACGCCACCACCGGCGACGGGGTGCTCACCGCGCTGCGGCTGATGTCGCGGATGGCCTCGACCGGGTCCTCGCTGGCCGAGCTCGCGTCCGTCGTGACGCCGCTGCCGCAGGTGCTGCACAACGTCGTGGTCACCGACAAGGACGCCGTCGCGGTGTCCGACGAGGTCGCCGAGGCCATCGTCAAGGCCGAGGCGGAGCTGGGCGAGACCGGCCGGGTGCTGCTGCGCCCGTCGGGCACCGAGCAACTCGTTCGGGTCATGGTCGAGGCACCCACCGAGGCCGAGGCCACCGCTGTCGCCGCACGGCTGGCCGAGGTGGTCGCCGCCGCGAGCTGAGCTCGTCGCATGGTCCGGGACGGGGCCGTCACCCATCGGGGTGGCGGCCCCGTTCCCGTTCCTGGCATGCATGCGTCCCCGGCCAGGCCCGGCCCACCCGGCCCGAACGGTCGCCGGTTCCGGTCCGCCTGCGGATCGCGATGGTGAACGAGGGCGGGAGTGGAGCGGTGCGCCGCGGCCGGGTACCGCAGGCTCGCCGGATGCGACCGGACCTGCACTGGGATCCCGACGTGCTGGACCGTGCCGCGGCCCGGCTCCGCGAGCTGGCGGCGACGCTGCGGGACGACGCGCGGGCCGCGACGGACGGGGACCACGCCGGCGCCGCGACGATCGATGAGCACGGGGCCGCCGCTCGGCGGATCGCCGACGAGCTCGACTCGCTGGCGGGCAGCGCGGCCCGGTCGGCGGCCGCTGCCCGGGACGTGGACGACGTGACGGCGCTCGCCTTCCGCGCCACGGTGCACCGCGGCGAGGGCGATCCGGTGTGACCGGGCTCGACGAGCAGGCCGCGGCGCTGCGTCGCCTCGTGGAACGGCTGGACGACACCGCCGCCGTCCTGGCCGGGGTACGGGAGGCGGTCACCGGGTCCTGGCACGACGCCGCCGGCCGCGAGTGGGACGGCCGCCTGGACCTGGTGCGCCGGGCCGCCGACCGGCTCGCCGGGGACGTGGCGACGGAGGCGGCCGAGCTGGAGCGCCGCGCCGCCGAGGAGGCCGACACCGGGCGGATCGGGGGCGACGACCACGGCGACGACGGCGATCACGGCGGCCACGGCGATCACGGTGGCCACGGCGACCACCGTGGCGACGGCGACCACCGTGGCGACGGCGACCACGGCGATCACGGCGACCACGGGGGCGGCGGCGGATCCGAGCAGGCCGGCGGGAGCGCACAGCCCGGCGAGGGCGCCGGCGGAGGAACCGGGGACGGGGCGACGTCGAACCGCGGCGCCACCCCGGACGCGGCGCCCGGCCTCCCCGGCCTGCGGGTCCCCGGGCACACCGGGACGCGGGTGAGCGACCGGCGCGGCCTCGTCGCCCCGCTGCTGCCCCCGATGGACGGGGGTGCAGGGAGGTGATCACGAATCCGGCACCGGATCGACCGCCTCACGTCCGGAACGGTTCCCGATCCCGGATCATGAGCGTGGCGGGCCCTGTGGGACGCCCGCCCGGGCTCAGCCGCCGATGCCGAGCAGGCCGGACGGGGTCTCGGACTCCTCGTCGCCGGGCTCCGGCAGGTCGACCAGCGGCGCGCCGGGGACGTCGCCCGAGGTCAGCGCGGACACCCGCTTCTCACCCAGCAGTTCCTGCATCAGGAACGCCGTCACCAGCGCCCGGGTGATCTTGCGGGTGCGGTGCTGCGGCCGGTTCTGGAGCAGGAAGCTCGACCAGTGCCTCCCCTCGCAGAAGCCCAGGTGCCCGGCCTTCTCGATGCTGCGGATCGTCACGTCGCCACCGGCGTCGCGCTGCGCGGCCGCGATCTTCTCGGCGTGCCCCTCGGCCGGGGCCATCGAGTCGACGGCGGCGGCCAGGTGCAGGGTGGGCGTGTTCACGGTCGCGGCCGCCGCGATCGCGGAGGGCTTGATCTCGGACGGGGCGAGGGTGATCAGGGCTCCCAGCCGCTCGCGCCGCGCCGCGGCCAGGATCGCGGCGCCGCCGCCCGTGCCGTGCCCGATCAGGGCGGTGCGCCGGGCGTCGACGCTGATGTTCCCGTCCCCGAGCCGGACGCCGACGCAGACGTCGAGGACGGTGTTCAGGTCCGCGGAGAACTGCGACAGGCTCGGGACCGGGCCCCGCTGCGTGTTCGGCGCCGCGGCGACGATGCCCCACGACGCGAGGTGGCGGAGCAGCTCGTGATAGCGGCGGACCGGCTGCAGCCAGGCGTGCCCGAGGACGGCGGCGGGCAGCTGGAAGCCCTCCGCCGGGGTGTAGACGATGCCCGGTAGCCCGACCAGGCCGAGGTCGCCGAACCGGACCGGGTGGGGCCCCGGCCGGGACAGCACGCCGAGGGAGTCCTTTGCCCCCTTCATCGACGGGGGACGGGTCACGCTGGTCCGGGCCACGGACGGCACCGTACCGGTGCAGGTCACGCCGTGCCCGTTGCACGGCACCGCCCGGCGTGGCGCCCGTCGCACCCGGTGCCGCAAGATCGGGAACTGCGCGCCGATACGCTCGGCGACATGTGTGGCATCGTCGGTTACGTCGGTCATCGGGTCGCACTCGACGTGGTGGTCGGCGGTCTGCGCCGACTGGAGTACCGCGGCTACGACTCCGCCGGCATCGCCCTGCCGAGCGGCGGCGACCTGCTGATCGAGCGACGGGCAGGCGCCCTCGCGAACCTGGAGGCGCGGCTCGACGAGGTCGGCCGGGAACGTTTCACCGGCACGTCCGGCATCGGGCACACCCGCTGGGCCACGCACGGTCCGCCCACCGACCGCAACGCGCACCCGCACCGCAGCAGCGACGGGAAGGTCGCGGTCGTCCACAACGGGATCATCGAGAACTTCATGGAGCTGCGCGCCGAGCTGGAGGCGCGTGGCATCTGGGCCGAGTCCGACACCGACACCGAGACCACCGCGCACCTGGTCGCGCTCGCGCACGCCGGTGAGCTGGCGGGAGCCGAGGACGCGAAGGGTGACCTGCCGGCCGCGGTCCGCGCCGTCGTCCGGCGGCTGGAGGGCGCGTTCACCCTGGTCGTGACGCACGCCGACGAGCCCGACCGGATCGTGGCCGCCCGCCGGAACTCACCGCTGGTGCTCGGCCTCGGCGAGGGCGAGACCTTCCTCGCCTCCGATGTCGCCGCCTTCATCGAGTTCACCCGCCACGCGGTGGAGCTGGGCCAGGACCAGATCGTCACGATCACCCGGAGCGGTTACGAGGTCACCGACTTCGCCGGTGAGCCCGTCGTCGCCACCCCGTTCGAGGTCACCTGGGACCTCGCGGCCGCCGAGAAGGGCGGCCACGACTACTTCATGCTCAAGGAGATCGAGGAGCAGCCGACCGCGATCGCCCACACGCTGCGCGGGCACCTGGTCGACGGCCGGATCGTGCTCGACGAGCAGCGCCTGTCCGACCAGGACCTGCGGGACATCGACAAGGTCTTCGTCGTCGCCTGCGGTACCGCCTACCACTCCGGGCTGCTCGCCAAGTACGCGATCGAGCACTGGACCCGGCTGCCGGTGGAGATCGAGTTCGCCTCCGAGTTCCGCTACCGGGACCCGGTGCTGGACCGCTCCACCCTGGTCGTCGCGATCTCCCAGTCCGGCGAGACCGCGGACACCCTGGAGGCGCTGCGGCACGCCAAGGACCAGAAGGCCCGGGTGCTCGCGATCTGCAACACCAACGGCGCGCAGATCCCCCGCGAGTCCGACGCGGTGATCTACACCCACGCCGGCCCGGAGATCGGCGTCGCGGCGACGAAGACGTTCACCGCCCAGATCGCCGCCAACTACCTGGTCGGCCTGGCGCTGGCGCAGGCCCGCGGCACCAAGTACCCGGACGAGGTCGTCCGCGAGTTCGAGCAGCTCGAGGCCACCCCGGCCGCCGTCGCCGAGGTGCTCGAGTCGCTCGGTGAGGCGCGCGCGCTCGGTCAGGAGCTGGCCCCGTCCAAGGCGGTGCTGTTCCTCGGCAGGCACGTCGGCTACCCGGTGGCGCTGGAGGGCGCGCTCAAGCTCAAGGAGCTCGCCTACATGCACGCCGAGGCGTTCGCCGCCGGCGAGCTCAAGCACGGCCCGATCGCGCTGATCGAGGAGGGACTGCCGGTCGTGGTCGTCATGCCCTCGCCCAAGGGCCGGGCGGTGCTGCACTCGAAGCTGCTGTCCAACATCCAGGAGATCAAGGCCCGCGGCGCGCGGACCGTGGTGATCGCCGAGACCGGGGACGAGACCGTTCGGCCGTTCGCCGACCACCTCTTCGAGCTGCCCGCGGTGCCGACCCTGCTCCAGCCGCTGGTGGCGACGATCCCGCTGCAGGTCATCGCGGCCGAGATCGCCCTGGCGCGGGGCTACGACGTGGACAAGCCGCGCAACCTGGCCAAGTCCGTCACCGTCGAGTGATCACCGGTCGTGGAGTGTTGCGTGCGGCAGACGCACGCCGCACTCCACGACGGTCGATCATGGCCCGGTCGCACGAGGCACTAGCCTCGCGACCATGGACGGCGTCTACACCGCGGACCAGGTCCGGGCGGCAGAGGCCGCCATGATGCGCACCGTCGCCGACGGGGTGCTCATGCGCCGCGCCGCGGCCGGGCTCGCCCACCATCTGCGGGGCTTTCTCGGCTCCACCTACGGCCGCCGCGTGGTGCTGCTGGTCGGGGCGGGCGACAACGGTGGCGACGCGCTCTGGGCGGGTGCCGAGCTACGCCGCCGCGGTGCGCACGTCACCGCACTGCTGCTGAACCCGGACCGGGCGCACCCGGCGGGGCTGGCGGCGCTGAAGCGGGCCCGCGGCCGGGTGCTCCCGGTCGGGCCGGGCACTCTCGACGACGCCCGGGCGGCCGTCGTGGCGGCGGACGTGGCGGTCGACGGCATCGTCGGCATCTCCGGCCGGGGCGCCCTGCGTGACCCGGCACCGGAACTGGTGGCGGCCGCGGACGGGGCCGGCGTCCCGATCGTGGCGTGCGACCTGCCGTCCGGGGTGGACACCGACACCGGGAGCACCGGCGGCGCGCACGTACGGGCCGCGTGCACCGTGACCTTCGGCGCCCGCAAACCGGTGCACGCCCTGGCCGCGCCGCTCTGCGGGCCGGTCCGGCTCGTCGACATCGGGCTCGGGCCGTGGCTGCCGGAGCCGCACGCATCGCTGCTCGACGACGCCGATGCGGGCGCCCGCTGGCCGGTACCCGGCCCGGACGACGACAAGTACAGCCAGGGCGTCGTCGGGATCGCCGCCGGCTCGGCCACCTACCCCGGGGCCGCCGTACTGGCAGCGGGCGCCGCCGCGCTCGCCACCTCCGGGATGGTGCGGTTCGCCGGCTCGGCCGCCGACGAGGTCCGCAGGCACTGGCCGGAGATCGTCGCCACCGGTGACCTCACCGACGCCGGGCGCACCCAGGCGTGGGCGGTGGGGCCCGGCATCGGTACCGGATCGGCGGGGCTCGCGGTGCTGGAGGCGGTGCTCGACCGCGAGGTGCCGCTGTGCATCGACGCCGACGGCATCACCCTGCTCGCCCGGCACGCCCACCTGCGCGACCGGATTCACGGCGAGCCCGTCGTGCTCACCCCGCACGCGGGGGAGTTCGCGCGGATCGCCGGCGAGGTGGGCGACGACCGCGTCGCCGCCGCCCGCCGGGCCGCGGCCGGCCTGGGCGTGACGGTGCTGCTCAAGGGCAACGCGACGGTCGTGGCGGCCCCGGACGGGCGGGTGCTGATCGACCCGGCCGGGGACGCCTGGGCGGCGACGGCCGGCTCCGGGGACGTGCTCACCGGCATGATCGGCGCGCTGCTCGCGGCGGGCCTGGACCCGTGGTGGGCCGCCGGCTGCGCCACCCTGGTACACGCCCGCGCCGCGACGGCCGCCGCCCGGGAGCACGGGCTGCCGCCGGTCCCGGCCCCGGCGTCGGCGATGCAGGCGGCGATCCCGGTGGCGTTGCGGGCGGTCCGGGCCGCCGCCGGAGCCGGCTGACCGCGCCGCGCGGGGCGACACCGCCCGACCTGCACGGCGGCGGGGTTGTTAGCGTCTTCGCGTGCCGAAGATCCTGACCAGCCTCCCCGTCGGCGAGCGCGTCGGCATCGCCTTCTCCGGTGGCCTCGACACCTCCGTCGCCGTCGCCTGGATGCGTGAGAACGGCTCCGTCCCGTATGCCTACACGGCCGACCTGGGACAGCCCGACGAGCCCGACCTCGTCGCGGTGCGCGAGCGCGCCCTCGAGTACGGCGCCGAGTCCGCACGTGTCGTCGACTGCCGCCGTGCGCTGGTCGACGAGGGCCTCGCGGCGATCGCCTGCGGCGCGTTCCACATCCGGGCCGGCGGTATGCCGTACTTCAACACCACGCCGATCGGCCGGGCCGTCACCGGCACCCTGCTCGTGCGCGCGATGGCGGAGGACGGCGTCTCGATCTGGGGCGACGGCTCGACGTTCAAGGGCAACGACATCGAGCGCTTCTACCGGTACGGCCTGCTCGCCAACCCGGGCCTGCGGATCTACAAGCCATGGCTGGACGAGGCGTTCGTCGACCAGCTCGGCGGCCGGACCGAGATGAGCCACTGGCTCGGCGACCGGAACCTGCCCTACCGGGCGTCCGCGGAGAAGGCGTACTCGACCGACGCGAACATCTGGGGCGCGACGCACGAGGCCAAGACGCTCGAGCACCTCGACACCTCGCTCGAGATCGTCGAGCCGATCATGGGCGTGCGGTTCTGGGACCCGGCGACGCCGATCGAGTCCGAGGACGTCACCGTCGAGTGGGAGGCCGGGCGCCCGGTCGCGCTCAACGGCGTCCGTTACGACGACCCGGTCGAGCTGGTGAACGAGGCGAACCGGATCGGCGGCCGGCACGGCCTCGGGATGACCGACCAGATCGAGAACCGGATCATCGAGGCGAAGAGCCGTGGCATCTACGAGGCCCCGGCGATGGCGCTGCTGTTCGTCACCTACGAGCGGCTGGTCAGCGCGATCCACAACGAGGACTCGCTGGCCGCGTACGAGACCGAGGGCCGTCGCCTCGGTCGGCTGCTCTACGAGGGCCGCTGGCTGGAGCCGCAGTCGCTGATGCTGCGCGAGTCGCTGACCCGCTGGGTCGGCAACGCGATCACCGGATCGGTGACCGTGCGCCTGCGCCGCGGCAACGACTGGTCGGTGCTCGACACCCGCGGCCCGGCGCTGGCCTACGCCGAGGACCGGCTGTCGATGGAGCGTGTCGAGGACGCCCCGTTCACCCCCGGCGACCGGATCGGCCAGCTCACGCTGCGCAACCTCGACCTGGCCGACTCCCGCGCCAAGCTCGAGCAGTACGCCGCGACCGGGATGCTCGGCGGGTCCTTCCAGGCCTTCGTCGGTGAGATCGAGAGCGGCCGGGCGATCGAGATCACCAAGACCCCGGCTCCGCCGGAGAGCGTCGAACACGCCGAGGAGGCCCTCGACCGCGCCGCCATGGAGACCGGGACCGACTGAGGCCGGGCGGGCACACCGTTGCCGGATGCGATGATCGGGGACGTGTTGCCTGCCATCGAACCCGTGCCCGGCGCGGGGACCGCCGCCCGTGGCGCAGGCGGTCCCCGCGCCGAGGCCGTGATCGACCTGGACGCCGTGCGGCACAACGTCGCGCACCTGTCCGGCCTGGCCTCCCGCTCGGGGGCCGCGACGATGGTCGTGATCAAGGCCGACGGCTACGGCCACGGCGCCCCCGGCGTCGCCCGGGCCGCGCTGTCGGCCGGGGCGACCCGGCTCGGTGTCGCCACGCTCGACGAGGCGCTCGCCGTGCGCGCCGCCGGGATCGACGCCCCGCTGCTCGCCTGGCTGCACCTGCCCGACGAGGACTTCGCCGCGGCCGTCGCTGCAGGGGTGGAGCTGTCGGCGTCCTCGCGGGAGCACCTGGCCGCGGTACTGGCCGGGGCCCGCGCGGCGGGCCGTCCGGTGCGGCTGCACCTCAAGGCCGACACCGGGCTGAACCGCGGCGGCTGCCGCCCGGAGGAGTGGCCGGAGCTGCTCGACGACGCCGCCGCCGCCGTCGCCGAGGGGACCGCCGAGGTGACCGCGGTCTGGTCGCACCTCGCGCGGGCCGACGAACCCGGGGACCCCAGCATCGACGCCCAGGCGGAGCGGCTGCGGGCCGCCGCGGCGCAGGCGCGGGCACGCGGGTTCGCGCCGCTGCTGCACCTGGCCAACTCGGCGGCCACGCTGACCCGCCCCGACCTGCACCTCGACGTCGTCCGGCCGGGTATCGCGGCCTACGGGCTGGACCCGATCGCGCAGCCCGCCGACAGCCCGCTGCGCCCGGCGATGACCGTGCGCGGCCGGATCGCGCTGGTGAAGACGATTCCGGCCGGGGAGGGTGTCTCCTACGGCCACGAGTGGGTCTCGGCGGGGCCGAGGACACTGGCGCTGATCCCGCTCGGCTACGCCGACGGCGTCCCGCGCCGGATGAACAACGGCGGCCGGATGCGGGTGCGGGTCGGCGGCCCGGGCGGCACCGTCCGGCCGGTGGCCGGCCGGGTCTGTATGGACCAGTTCGTCGTCGACTGCGGGGCACCGGGCGAGCTCGACGTCGCGGTCGGTGACCCGGTCGAGCTGTTCGGCACGGGTGCCGGCGGTGGGCCGACGGCCCGGGAGTGGGCCGACGAGATCGGCACGATCCACTACGAGATCGTCACCGGCATGAAGGGCCGGGTGCGCCGGACCGTCACCGGGGAGAACGCGTGAGCCGCAGGGGATGGACCGTCGCCGGGATCGCCGGCGGCATGGTCGGCGCGGCCGGCGCCGTGGCCGGTGCCGGGGTCGCCACGCAGCGCCGCAAGATCGCCGCCGCGCGCCGCAGCCTGGCCACCGAGATGACCGAGCACGGCGGGCAGGAGTCCGCCGGGCGGATCGGTGAGGAGAGCTCCGTGACGGCCGACGACGGCGTCCGGATCGCCTGCGAGGAGGTGGCCCCCGCCGACGGGTCGGAGCCCGCGCTCACCGTCGTGCTCGTGCACGGGTTCGCGCTCGACCGCCGGACCTGGCAGGAGCAGCGCGAGTTCCTGGCCTCGCTGTCCGGCCCGTCGGTCCGGATGGTGCTCTACGACCAGCGCAGCCACGGCCGCTCCGAGCGGGCCCCGCGGGACAGCTGCACGATCGACCAGCTGGGCCACGACCTGGACGCGGTGATCCGCGCACTGGCGCCGGAGGGGCCGCTGGTCCTGGCGGCGCACTCGATGGGCGGCATGACGGTGATGGCGCTCGCCGAGCAGCACCCGGAGCTGTTCCACGAGCGGGTCCTCGGCGTCGCGCTGATGTCGACCTCGGCCGGGGAGATCGCGACGGGCGGGCTGCCGGGCACGTTCCTGTCCCGCCGCAACCCGGTGACCCGCGCGCTCGGCACGCTCGCGGCGTGGCAGCCCGGCCTGGTGGAGACGGGCCGGCGTGCGCTCGGCGACGTCATCTGGGCGATCACCAAGCGGTTCGCCTACGGCGACCGGCAGGTCGACCCGCGGATGGTCGACCTGGTCGACACCATGATCGATTCGAACGCGGTCGGCGCGCTCACCGACTTCGTCGACACCCTGAACACGCACGACCGGCTCGCCGCCCTGGCCGGCCTCTCCGGCTCCGAGGTGCTGGTGCTGGCCGGTGACGCCGACCGGATCATCCCGTACCGGCACTCCGAGGTGATCTCCGAGGCGATCCCGACCGCACGGTTGGTGCGGCTGCCCGGGGTCGGGCACATGCCGATGCTGGAGCAGCCGGACCGGGTCGACGACGAGCTCGGGAACCTGATCGAGCGCAGCATGGAACGCGGTCGCGGCGACCGGTTCCGGCTCACCCGCCCGCAGCGCTCGAGGCGCCGTCCGCAGGCAGGCCCCGCCGCCGACGACGGCCGGCCGGGCCCGACCACCGCCGCGGAGCCTGCTGACCCGGCCACCACCGAGCCCGCCGACCCGGCCGCCGGAGACGAGCGGGCCGCGGCGGGCCGCACGAACGGCGCCGGGCGGCAGCGCGGTGGCGTCCTGCGCGGCGCCGGGCGGACGGCTCGCGTCACCCGCGCGGCGAAGGCCGCGCGCGGATCGCGGGCCCGGAAGGGCCGGTCGTGATCCCCGGCGCCGGTGCCGAGCCGGTGCGCCGCGAGCTGCCCACCGTGGCCGACACCGAGGCGTTCGGCGAGGCGATCGGCCGCGACCTCGCCGCCGGTGACGTGCTGCTGCTCGCCGGGCCACTCGGTGCCGGGAAGACCGCCCTGGTCCGCGGTCTCGCCCGCGGGCTCGGGGTGACCGGCGCCGTCGCGTCGCCGACGTTCGTGATCGCCCGCGAGCACCCGCCGTCCGGGGACGGGCCCGCGCTGGTGCACGTCGACGCCTACCGCCTCGGCGGGCCGGACGGCGCCGTGGACGTCGCCGCCGAGCTCGACGACCTCGACCTGGACACCGAGCTCGACCGGGCCGTCGTCGCGGTCGAGTGGGGGGTCGGGGTCGCCGACCGGCTCGGGGCGAGCGCGGTCGAGGTCGTGCTGGAGCGCCGCGCCGACGACACCCGGGTCGCCACGCTGCGCCGCACCCGGCGCCCGTAGGCTGAACGACCGTGCTGGTACTGGCCCTGGACACCGCGACCCCGGTCGTCACCGCCGGCCTGGTCGACCTGCCCGGCTCCGGCCCCCCGGTCCCGCTGGCGAGCCGGGCGTACGACGGTCGTAAGCACGGCGAGCTCCTCGTGCCCGCCGTCCGCGCACTGTGCGCCGAGGCCGGGCGGCCGTTGCCGTCGGTGGACGCGATCGTCGTCGGTGCCGGCCCCGGACCCTTCACCGGTCTGCGGGTCGGGATCGTCACCGCCGCCGCGCTCGGCCACGCCCTGGACGTGCCGGTGCACGGGGTGTGCTCGCACGACGGTCTCGCACTCACTGCGGCCGGCGTCGGCGAGCCGGGCGCGGAGCGTCCGCAGGCCGGCCCGGGGAACCTGCTGGTCGTGACCGACGCGCGTCGCCGGGAGGTCTACTGGGCGGCCTACGACCCGGCCGCCCGGCGGCTGACCGGCCCCACGGTGGAGCCGCCCGCCGCGCTCGCCGAGCGATTGTCCGAGCTCGCGATCGGGACGGTCGTCGGCGACCCCGCGTTCGCCGGCCCGCTCGGGGTGGAGATCACCGGCCCCGGTACGCCGTCGCCGGTGGGCCTGGCCGGTGTCGCCGCCGGCGCGCTGCGTGCCGGGCGGGCACCCGCCCCCGTCGAACCGCTCTACCTGCGCCGCCCGGACGCGGTCGAACCGACCGGGCGCAAGCGCGTCACCACGTGAGTACGACCGTCACGATCGGCCCGCTCTACCGGGCCGACGCCGAGCGCTGCGCCGAGCTGGAGGAGCTGCTGTTCGGGGGTGACGACCCGTGGAGCCCCCAGGCGTTCCGGGACGCCGTCACCTCCGGTCAGCTCTACCTCGCCGCCCGCGCCGGTTCCGAGCTGGTCGGGTATGCCGGGCTCGCCGTCGTCGCCGGGCCACCGCAGGCCGAGGCCGAGATCCACACGATCGGCGTCGACCCGGCCTGGCAGGGATACGGGATCGGGAGGGCGCTGCTCGCGAAGCTGATCGACGCCGCCGACCAGTTGCACGCGACCGTGTTCCTGGAGGTCCGGACGGACAACGTGCCCGCCCGGACGCTCTACGAGTCGTGCGGCTTCACCGTCGTCGGGCTGCGGAAGCGGTACTACCGGCCCTCCGGGGCGGATGCGCACACCATGCGGCGCGACCGCGCCACCCCCTAGAGGGTCGCCGCGACGTCGTCCAGGCTCGCCCGGGTGGCCTCGGCCAGCAGGTCCAGGTGCTCGGCCGTGATGGTGAGCGGCGGCGAGTAACCGATCGCGGACCCCATCGGCCGGATCAGCACACCCCGCTCCCTGGCCGCGCGGAACACCCGCTGCGGCAGGTCGGGTGTCGCAGCGAGCCGCTCCGGATCGAGGGCGAGCGCACCGAGGACGCCGACACCGCCGCGGGCGTGGTCGACGAGCGGGTGGTCGGCGATGCCCTGCAGGCGCTCGAGCAGCTGCGGTTCGAGCGTGTCCGCCCGCTCCAGCAGGCCGTCACGTTCCATCAGCGCGATCGTCGCCGAGCCGGCGGCGCAGGCGGCCGGGTGGCCGGCGTAGGTCTGGCCGTGCCGGAAGACCCGGCCCGGCTCGTCCCAGAACGGCGCGGCGATCCGCTCCGACGCGACGATCCCGCCGAGCGGCTGGTAGCCCGACGTCACGCCCTTGGCGAAGACGGCGATGTCCGGGCGCACCCCGAACCGCTCGATCCCGAACCAGTTCCCGAGCCGGCCGAACCCGCAGATGACGGCGTCGGCGACGAACAGCACGCCGTGCCGCCGGCAGACCTCGGCGGCCGCCTCGATGTAGCCCTCGGGCGGCGGCAGCACCCCGCCTGCGCCGATGACCGGCTCGCAGAAGAACGCGGCGACCCGCTCCGGACCGACGTCGACGATCGCCTTCTCCAGCCCGGCGGCGTCGTCCCACGGGGTCTGCAGGACGTCCGGTGTGAACGGCCCGCCCAGCCGGTTCCCGGGGATGCCGGCCAGCGAGGTGCCCAGACCGTGGGTGCCGTGGTAGCTGTGCTCGCGGTGCAGCAACACGGTGCGCTCGGGCTCACCGACAGCCGCGAAGTACTCGCGGGCCAGCTTCGCCGCGGTCTCGATCGAGTCGCCACCGCCGCTGGTGAAGAAGACCTTGCCGCCGTCGAGCGGGGCGCGGGCGGCGATCTCGTCGGCGAGGCGCAGTGCGGGTTCGTTGGCGAAGTCGGTGAACGTCGAGTACGCCTCCAGCTCGTACATCTGGGCGGCGACGGCGTCGACGATCTCGCGCCTGCCGTGCCCGACGTTGGCGTACCAGAGGCTCGCCGTGGCGTCGAGGTAGCGGGTGCCGGCGTCGTCGAACACCCAGACGTCCTCGCCACGGGTGATCGTCACCGTCGCGTCGCGGACCGAGTGCATGGCGGCGAAGGGATGCCAGAAGGCGGACATCCGCCCACGGTAGGGCCACGGCGCCCGTCCACGGACCAGTGCATCCACAACTGTGGACGCAGCAGTTGTGTTATCCACAACCTGTGGAGCTGGACGATCTGCTGGACCGCGGTGAGCTCGGGCTCGCGCCGGTCGTGACCGGACGACGGGTGCCGGTGCTCGGGGCGCACGTGGTCGAGATCCCGCAACCGACCCGCTGGGTGCCGCCGGGCTGGGTGCTGCTGACCACCGGGCTGCGGCTCGCCGATCCCGCCGGCTGCCGCGAGCTCGTCGCGGAGCTGGCCGGCGGCGGGGTGGCCGCGCTCGGGTTCGGGGTCGGGATCGTGCACGACGAGGTCCCCGCGGACCTGGTGGACGAGGCCCGGCTCCGGGACCTGCCGCTGTTCGCGGTGCCGGAGGCGACACCCTTCCGGGAGATCGTCCGAGCGGTCGACGCCACCGTGCTGGACCGCGACCTGGACGCGTTCCGCCGGGCCGCGGCGATCACCGACACCCTCACCGCGCTGCTCGGCGGCCCCGATCCCGCGACGGCACTCGTGCACGGCCTGGCCCGGGTGCTGCGGTGCGGGGCCGCCCTGCACCGGCCGGACGGCTCCGTCCTGGTCGCCGACCCGACGTCCGGGACGGGGGGTGCGGCCGAGCGCTGGACGCGGTTCCGCGCGCTGCCCGTCATCGGCCCGCCGGTGGAGGTGGTGGACGCCGACGGGCTGTTCGCCGCTGCCGTGCGACCGGCCGGGGAGCTGCGATCGTGGCTGGTCGCCGGGGTGTCGCGCGGGTCGGTGCCGGTGCCGCTGATCGTGCGGGCGGTGACGCTGGTGTCGCGGCTGCTGGGCGGGCTGGCCGCGGCGGGGGACGACGACCGCGAACGGCAGCGGCAGCTCCGGGCGGACCGGTTGCGGCAGCTGGTCGGCACCGGCACCGGCACCGGCACCGGAGCCGGGTCGGCCGGCGCCGGTCGGGCCGGGGCCGGTCATCCGGCTGTCGGCGCGGAGTCGGGCCACGGGTCTGCCGGGGCCGGTCCGGCCGTTGTTGCGGGGGCGGGCTACGGGCCTGCCGGGACGGGTCCGGCTGTGGATCGGGCCCGGGTGGTCGCGGTCCTGGCGCCCGGGACCGGTGTGCTCGATGCCGAGCGGGTCCTCGACGGTCTGCAGGCGCCGTACCTGCTCGGCGAGCTCGACGGCGCGGTGGTCGCGCTGGCGGAGGGCGTGCCGGAGACGCTGCCGGTCGCGGGCCGCGCGGCCGTGCCAGCGGGCGCGCCCGTCGCCCCCGCGTATCGCAACGCCCGTCTCGCCGCCCGGCGTTCGGCGATCACCGGTGGCGGGCAGGTCCGCGTCGAGGATCTGCCGGTGCTGGACCGGATGGTCCTCGAGCTCGGCGCGGACCGGGTGTCCGAACTGGCCGGGGACGTCCTCGCACCGCTGGACGCCACCCTGGTGGCCACATTGCGCACCTGGCTGTCGCACCGGCAGGACGTGCCCGCGACCGCGCGGGCGCTGCACGTGCACGACAACAGCGTCCGGCACCGGCTCGGGCGGGTGCGGGCGCTGGTCGGCGACCTGCGGGATCCGTCGATGCTGGCGGGGGTTTACCTGGCGCTGCTCACCGACGGGTCAGCACCGCTCACCGGTGGCCGACGGTGACGAGGCCCGTCTCGTACCCGAGCACGACGGCCTGGACCCGGTCGCGCAGGCCGAGCTTCTGCAGGACCCGGCTGACGTGGGTCTTCGTGGTCTGCTCCGCGATGAACAGGCTCGCCGCGATCTCCGTGTTGGTCATGCCGAGGGCGATGAGACGCAGGACCTCACGCTCACGGTCGGTCAGCGCGTTCAGCACGGTCGACGTGGTGTCGGGGTGAGGCTGCGCGGACACGAAGTTCTCGATCAGCCGTCGTGTGACGCTCGGCGACAGCAGCGCCTCACCACCGGCCACCACCCGGACGGCGTGCAGCAGCTCCTCCGGGTCGCTGTCCTTGAGCAGGAACCCGCTCGCCCCGGCCCGCAACGCTGCGTAGATGTAGTCGTCCAGGTCGAACGTGGTCAGCATCAGGACCCGTGGGGGGTGGCCCTCGACCCGGTCCGGTCCGAGCACGGCCTCGGTGGCGGCGAGACCGTCGAGGACCGGCATCCGGACGTCCATCAGGATCAGGTCCGGCAGGGTGCGCCGGTAGAGCTCCACCCCGGCCCGGCCGTCCGCGGCCTCCCCGACGACCGTCATGTCGTCGTCGGACTCGAGGATGGCGCGGATGCCGACACGGATCATCGGCTGGTCGTCCACGATCAGGATCCGGATCATGTCTCGTCCCTCGGCAGTCGTGCGGACACCCGGTACCCGCCGTCGTCGGTCGTTCCGGTCGCGAGCGTGCCGTCGAGGAGGCGCAACCGCTCCCGCATTCCGTGCAGTCCGTGCCCCGCTGGGCCGGCGGGTGGGGGTGGGCGCTCGGGGGCCTCGTTCACCACCTCGATCACCAGCTCGTCCGGGGCGAGGTCCAGCGACACGCGGGCGGGTGCGCCGGGTGCGTGCCGGATGACGTTGCTCAGCGACTCCTGCACGATCCGGTAGGCCGCGGTGCTCACGGGGTCCGGCAGCGTCTGCAGCTCGGGCGGCGGTGGCGCGGCGAGCTGCACGGTCGCCCCGGCCTGCCGCGTCGACTCCACCAGCTCCGCCAGCCGGTCCAGGCCGGGGACCGGGGTGAGCGACGGATCCGCGTCCTCGTCCCGCAGCACCGTCAGGAGCTGGCGCATCTCGCGGATGGTCGACCGGGCGCCCGCGGCGATCCGGACGAACTCGGCCTTGGACCCGGGGTCGATGTCGGAGATCCGGTAGGCCGCCGAGTTGGCCTGCATGTGGATCACCGACATGCCGTGTGCGACCACGTCGTGCAGTTCCCGGGCGATCCGGGTGCGTTCCTCGGCCATGGCGCGCTGGCTCTGCTCCATCGCGACGTCCCGCCGTGCCTCGGCGAGCTGCCGGCGGATGCCGGCCCAGTGGCGCAACGCCAGCACGGCGATGACCAGCGGCAGCGAGACGTTGGTGTAGACGATCACCGTGGTCGCGGCGTCCTCGATCGTCCGGCCACGTGGATCGATCAGGACCAGCAGGACGAGCAGCAGCACGCTGGCCCACCAGATCACCGCCGTCGGGCGCCACGGGTGGCGTGCCGCGATCAGCACGACGAACACCATCAGCGTGAGCAGCCCGGGGACCGTCAGCGGCCAGGTCGGTCCCGCGCCGACCGGAATGGCCAGCGAGAACGCGACGATCCCCGCGAACTGGAGCACGGTGCTGCCTCTCGGGTGGGCCGAGGCCGGCGGAAGCGAGCCCGCCTGCAGGGTCGCGGCGACGAGGGCGACCAGGAGGGGGACGTCGTACGCGGCTGCGGAGACCGGGAACGAGATCGCCAGCAGGATCGCGGCCAGGACGCCCGTGCCGAACCACCAGAGCAGGGTCGGCGACGGTCGTCGTCCGCGGATGGTCACCACGTCCGGACTGTACTCAGGGTCGTCCCGGGGGCGCCTCGCTCCGCGGAGGGATGCCGACCGGTACCGCGGAGCTACCGAGATCGACACCGGAGACCGACGCCGAAGGTCGTGTCCTGCACCGACAGTCGTCGCACGGACTGCTGGTGCACCTGCCCGGGGCGCCGCCGACGATCGAAGGAGACGTTCCCCGTGCGAGTCCTCATCGGAGCCGACACCTACGCACCCGACGTCAACGGTGCCTCGTACTTCGCGCAGCAGCTGGCCGGTGGCCTGGGATCGCGCCACGAGGTGCACGTGGTGACCGCGGCCCGCTCCACCCGGAGGCACACCGTCCGCCGGAACGGCATCGTCGAGCATCGGCTCGGGTCGTTGCCGGTGGTGCGGCGCAGAGGATTCCGCTTCTGTCCGCCGATCGGTCTGGTCGCTGTGGCCGGCCGGATCCTCGATCGCGTCCGACCGGACGTGGTGCACGTGCAGAGCCATCTGTTCGTCGGCCGGGCGTTGCTCGCCGCCGCCCGCGAGCGCGGCCTCCCGGTGGTGGCGACCAACCACTTCATGCCGGAGAACCTGGCGCCCTATCTGCCGGTACGTGGCGTGCTGCGGGACCGGTTGCAGCGCTGGGCGTGGGCCGACGCGGCCCGGGTGTTCTCCCGCGCCGCCGTGGTGACCGCCCCGACCCCGTACGCGGCCGAGCTGCTGGAGTCCGTCGGCGTCCCCGGCCCGGTGCACGCGATCTCGTGCGGTACCGACCTGTCCCGGTTCCGCAGTGCGGCGGCGGCGGACTTCCGGGCCCGCTACGGCGTTCCGCACCGGCCGACCGTCGCGTTCGTCGGGCGGCTCGACCGGGAGAAGAACCTCGACGTCCTGGTGCGCGCCCTGCCCGCGGTCCGCCGCCGGATCCCCGGTGCCCAGCTGCTGCTGGTCGGCACCGGCGACCAGCAGCACCGGCTGGAGTCCCTGGCAGGACGGCTGGACGTGACCGGTGCGGTGTTCTTCACGGGCTTCGTCGACGACGCGGACCTCCCGGCCGCCTACGCCACCGCGGACGTCTTCGCCAACGCGGGTACCGCCGAGCTGCAGAGCCTGGCGACCCTGGAGGCGATGGCGTCCGGTCTGCCGGTCGTCGGAGCCGACTCCTCCGCGCTGCCGCACCTGGTGCGCGACGCCCACAACGGCTACCTCTTCCCGCCCGGCGACGCGACGACGCTCGCCGACCGGCTGGTGACCCTGCTCGCCGATCCGGCGCGGGCCCGCCTGATGGGCCGGCGCAGCCGGGCGCTGGCCGAGCGGCACGACGTCGCGGGCACGGTCGCCGCGTTCGAGACGGTCTACCGCGAGGTCGTCCCGGGGCGCGCCGCAGCTGCGGCGATGGGGAAGGCCGGATGACCGTCGGGGCCGGCGGGTGGTGCCGGCCGGTGCCGACCCGATGACGCTCCTCGGCGCGGCGGGCCTCGGGGTCTGGCCGCACGAGCCGCTCGCCGTGTTGTGGCCGGCCATGCTGCTGGAGGGTCCGGTCGCCACGCTCGTCGCCGGATCTCTGGTGGGGGCCGGTGTGCTCGCGTTCTGGCCGGTGTGGCTCGCGGCGACGGCGGCGGACCTGATCACCGACAGCCTGCTCTTCCTGCTGGGACGGTGCGGGCACGGCTCCCGCGCGAGCCGATTGCTGCGCCGGCTCGGGCTCACCGGATCGCGGTGGCGGAACCTGCGGACCGGCGTGCACACCCAGCTGCCCCGGGTGGTGGTCGGTTCGAAGCTGGTCGACGCCGGAGCGGTGCCGGCCTTTCTCGCCGTCGGGATGGCGGGCGTGTCCTACCGCCGCTTCATGGCATGGAACGCGCCGGTGACAGCGGTCCGGGCCGCCCTGCTGACCGGCGTCGGCATGCTCGTGGGCCATCGGCTCGCCGATGCGTTCACGGCCCGGCCGTGGCTCGCCGTCGTCGGCGGGGTGGCGCTGGGGGCGGCCCTGCTCGCCGTCCAGGCCGTGGCCACCCGGCTCACGGCCCGACGGCGTGGAGACCCGACCGCGAACGAGAAATACACGCGCCGCCTTCTCCGGAACGTTCCATCCGCCACCGAGTCGGTCGTAGCTCTCCAGCGGTATCCAGATGTCACCCGGCAGTAGGGGTCCACAGAGTACTCCCGCTTGATGTGCCAGATCGCGCCACATTCGACACTTTTCGGGTATCCCCGAGGAGGACATTCATGGCCATCGTCCACACAGTGCCGCACCGCACGACACCACCCCGCCCGACCTCGCGTGACGCCGGAATCGACCTGGTCCGCGCCGTGTGCGTGAGCGTCGTCGTGATGCTGCACGCGCTCATGGTCGGGGTCACGGTGGACCGGACGGGTCCGGTGTTCGAGAACGCCGCCGAGAATGCGACGTGGTTCGTGCCGCTCACCTGGGTCGCGCAGGTGATGCCGGTGTTCTTCGTGATCGGCGGATTCGCCGGGCTACACGCCTACCGTCGACTCCGAGAGGGAGGTGGCACCGCCGTCGACTTCGTCACCCGGCGGCTGCACCGGCTCGTGCTGCCGGCGATGCTCTCGATCGCCACCGTCGGAGTCCTACTCGCGATACTCACGATATCGGGAGTTCCGGCCGATCTGGTGCAGATCGCCGGATTCCGCTACAGCCAGCCCCTGTGGTTCCTCGGCGTGTTCCTGCTCTGCCAGTCCCTCCTGCCCACGCTCGTCGCCGCGCACGAGCGCGCACCATTCCTCACCATTCTCGGAATCGTCGCGCTCGCGGTTGTCGTCGACGGGATCCGCGGCGTCAGCGGAATCGAAGCGGTCGGACTCCTCAACCTCGCTTTCGTCTGGCTGGCACTACAGCAGCTCGGGTTCTTCCTCGCCGAGGGACGCATCGACGCACTTCGCCGCCGGACGCGCGGACTGGCCGGCCTGACGGCGGTCGCCATCCTCGCGAGCACCTTCGCCGCAGGCATCTTCTCCCCGGACCTCCTCGTGAACCTCAACCCGGCGACGACCGCCCTGCTGCTGGTCGGAGTGGCACAGACCGCGGTGCTCTCACTGCTGCGCCGCCCGATCACGAACCTCAGCAGGCATCCATGGGCGACGGCGTTCACGGCCTTCGTCACGGCCCGCACCATGACGATCTACCTCTGGCACATGCCGGTGCTGCTGACGATGGCGGGCGTCTGCGCGCTCCTCGCGATGAACGACGTCCTGGCGCTCCCCGAGCCGTCCGGCGTTGCGTGGTGGCTCACCCGGCCGCTGTGGGTCGTCGTCGCTCTCGGCCTCACCGCGGGCACGGCCTGGGCGTTCGCCGGCGGTGAGCGCCGACGGATGCCGGAGTCCACGAGGTCGGCGTACCGGGCCCTGCAGGCGGTGCTGCTCGGACTCGTCGCCGTGGTGGTGTTGCTCGTGGCCGGCACCTCGGTCCTCACCGCTGCGATCGCGGTCAGCACCTTCCTCCTGTCGCTCCGCTGTATCCGCGTCCCGCGCCGCGTCGACGGCTCGCTCGGCCCCGAGGAGATCCCGGATCATCGGGCTGCCCGGTCCCAGTGGGCGACGGAGCGTCGGTGCAGCAGCTCGCGGTACTCGCGGGTGGTGTCGGGGTGCAGCTCGCCGGTACCCCAGTCGACGACGACGCCGTAGCGGCGGACGAGGTCGGCGGTGTCGAGCTCGCCGGCCCGGTAGCGGCGCGCGACGTCCTCGGGGTCGGTCTCCAGCAGGCCACGCCGCTCCGACCGGATCCGGGCGCGGGCTTCCTCGGTGGCGGCGGTGTCGAGTTCGTACCGGTCGAGTTCGGGGTCGATCGCCCGGACCACCACGCCGTAGTCACGCTCGGCGCCGTCGAGGCTCACGTAGCCGTCGATCACGTCCTCGAGCACCGCGGCCGGGTCCCGGGTGAGCGGGTCGCCCATCCCGCCCCCACCGGCCGACGGCCGGGTGAACGTGTCCCCGGGCCCGACCTTCACCCCGGAGAACGTCGCGCCGAGGAACCGCGGATCGTCCGAGTCGCGGTTGAGCCACACCCCGTGCGGGACCGACGGCAGCCCGCCCTCGATGCCCCAGGTCACCGACCGCGCCCGGTCGCAGCAGTAGGACATCACGGTGCCGGCGCAGTCGGTGAGCGTGCCGCCCTTCTCCAGGCCGCATCCGCCGCGGTACCGGCCGGGGCCGCCGGAGTCGGGCACGATCCGGTGCTCGGTGATGATCACGGGGGAGAGCCGCTCCTGCCCCTCGACTGGCTGTACGGCCAGACCGGGCCCGAACACGGGGGCGGTGGCGTTCGGCCCGTCCTTGGTCGCGCGGGCGCCCCAGCCACCGGCCATCCAGTCGTACCACATGAAGAACGGGCGGTCCGCCGTCCGCGCGTCCCGGCCACCGATGAGCAGGTACTCCAGGTTGAACGCGCACGCCATGGCCCGCTCCGGCATGACCCCCGACCACATCTCGAACAGGCCGTTCATCAGCTTCTCGTACGGCCCCGAGCAGAACCCGGTGACGGCGTGCGGCCAGCCCGCGTTCACCACCGTCCCCTCCGGACCGATGTCGGCCTTGACGACCCGGTAGAAGCCGGAGTTGAGCGGTACCTCCGGGAAGAACGTCTTGGTGCCCGCGTAGAGGGCGGAGAACGTCGTCCCGTAGCCGGAGTTGAGGAACGTCGAGACGACCGGTGCGCTGCCGTTCAGGTCGTAGAACACGCCGTCGGCGTCGATCGTCATCCGGATCCGCACCGGGATCAGGCCCTCGCCGGCACCGGGGTCGGCGTCGAGGTGGTCGACGGTCTCCCAGGTCCCGGTCGGCAGCTCGGTCAGGCGGGCGCGCACCAGGCGCTCCACGTAGTCCTGCACGCCGGTCATGGCGGCGACGACGGTGCCGCGGCCGTAGCGCTCCACCAGCCGCAGCACCTCCCGCTCGCACACCGAGGTGGCCTCGGCCTGCGCGTTCAGGTCGCCCATGCTGCTGTATGGCGAGCGGGTGTTGGACACGAGCAGCTGCGCGACGTCGTCGAGCCGGCGGCCGCGGCTCCACACCCGCAGCGGCGGGATCCGGAGTCCCTCGCCGAAGTGCTCGCTCGCGTTGACGTCGAACGAGCCCGGCACCGACCCGCCGATGTCGGCCCAGTGCCCCTTGTTCTGGGCGTAACCGATGACCTCGTCGCCGACGAAGATCGGCCGGATGAAGCTGACGTCGTTGAAGTGGGTGCCGCCCCGGTAGGGGTCGTTGACGGCGAAGACGTCGCCGGGGTGGATGTCGTCGCCGAACTGCTCCAGCACCGCCTTGCACTGGAAGTGCAGGGTGCCGACGTGCACGGCGATGTCCTCGCTGCCCTGCATGACGGTGTTGCCCTCGGCGTCGCACAACGCCGAGGAGAAGTCGCGGGCGTAGATGACGAACGAGTAGCAGGTCCGCATGATCTGCTCGCTCATCAGGTCGACGGCGGTGACGAAGGCGTTCTTGAGCACCTCGAACGTCACCGGGTCGAGCCCGGCCGGGGTCAGGGGTGCCTGCTGGGTGTCGGTCATCGGGTCCCTCCCGCGATCCGGATGCGGATGTTGAGCCACTCGTCGACCTCGGCCCGGCACCCGGGCGGTACGAGCGTGGTCGAGTCGAGCTGTTCCACGACGGCCGGGCCGTCGAACGTGTGCCCCGCCTGCAGCGCGGTCCGGTCGTACACGGCGGTGTCGACCCAGCCGGACCCGGAGAAGTGCACCGGGCGACGGCGGTCCGGCACGGGTTCGCCGTCGACCGGGGGCCGGGGCGGGAACGACGGCTTCGGTGTCGTGCCGATCACCGTGAGCCCCAGCTGGTAGATCTCGACCGGGGTGTCGTCGCGGCGGAACGCGTGCTCACGCTCGTGCTGTTCGTGGAACCGCTCGACGGCCTCGTCGAGCGCGCCGGGGCCGCGCCCGCAGTCGACCTGCAGCGACCGCCACTGGCCGAGGTAACGCATCGAGACCGTCCGTTGCAGGACGACGTCGGCCTCGGCCACGCCCTCGGCCGTCATCCGGGCCGCGGCCTCCTCCTCCAGCCCGCCGAAGGCGTCCTCGAAATCGACGATGTCGATCTCGTCGGCCCGCCCGCCGAACATCGCGGACAGGTCGTGCCGGATGTCGACGAGCAGGCAGCCCAGCGCCGAGGTCACGCCCGGGTTGGGCGGGACGATCACGGTCGGGATGTTCAGCTCGCGGGCGATGTCGGCGCCGTGCAGGCCGCCCGCCCCGCCGAACGCGATCAGGGCGAACTCGCGCGGGTCGTAGCCGCGCCGGATCGAGATCAGCCGGACGGCGTCGGCCATGTTGGCGTTCGCGACCTCCAGTACGGCCTCGGCGGCCCGGTCGACGTCGAGCCCGAGCGGATCGGCGACCGTGGTGCGCAGTGCCTTCTCGGCGAGGTCGCGACGCAGCTGCTTCGCCCCGCCTGCCAGGGAGTCGCCGAGCCGTCCGAGGTACATGTTCGCGTCGGAGTTGGTGGCGAGCTCGCCGCCGCCGTCGTAGCAGGCGGGGCCGGGGTCGGCGCCCGCGGACTGCGGGCCGTTGCGCAGCGAGCCCGCGTCGTCGATGTGGGCGATCGAGCCGCCGCCCGCACCGATCGTCAGCACCTCGATCGACGGGAAGATGATCGGGTGGCCGAACTCGACCGACCACTCCTTGGTCATCCGCAGCGTGCCGCCGTGCACCAGCGACAGGTCGGTGCTGGTCCCGCCCATGTCCAGGCCGATGGCGTCGGCGAACCCGCACTGGGCCGCGACGTGCCGCGCCGCGATGGCACCGGCGGCGATCCCGCTCGCCGCGAGGCGGACCGGGTAGCGCTCGACGGTGCGCGGGGTCATCGACCCGCCGCCGGAGTGCAGCAGCAACAGGTCCTCGGTGTAACCGCCCGCGCGCAGCTCGTCGGCCAGCCGCCCGACGTACCCGCTCACCAGCGGCGCCAGCACGGCGTTCGCGACCGTGGTGGTGAACCGGCCGTGCTCGAAGATCTCCGGGAGGATCTCGGCGCTCGTCGACACCGAGGCCCCGGGCAGCTCCTGCTCCAGGATCTCCCGCATCCGGATCTCGTGCGCGGGGTTGGCGTAGGAGTTCACGAAGCAGACGGCCACGGTGTGGGCCCCGCGCCGGCGCAGCAGCCGGGCGAGGTCGCGGGCCGCGACCTCGTCGAGCGGGGAGACCACCCGGCCGGCGTGGTCGATCCGCTCGGGCACCTCGAAACGGTCCCGGCGCCGGATGTAGGGCGGCGCCACGTCGGCGTAGGCGTCCCAGAGGTCGTCGCGGGTGCCGTCCCGGATCTCGATGACATCGCGGAAGCCGCGGGTGGTCACCATGGCGGCCGGCCGGAAGCTGCGGGTGATGAGCGCGTTCGTGGCGACCGTGGTGCCGTGTGAGAACAGCGAGACCCGGCTCAGGTCGATCCGGCCCCGTGCGACGCCGTCGAGTACCGCACGCATCGGATCGTCCGGTGTGGACGGGACCTTGGTGACCCGCACGTCGTGGTCGTCCTCGTCGAACACGCAGACGTCGGTGAAGGTCCCCCCGACGTCGATCGCGACCCGTTGCCTGCTCATCTGTCCTCCGTCGCTGTCCGGTCGTCGGTGACCGGGACCACTCTGACGAGGCCCCTTCCCGGCCGTCACTGTCGGATCTACAGTGCGGCCCGCGGATCGTTGTTCATCCGGACGAAATGGGGCCGCAGTGTCGGGTGGTCTGACCTTGCGTGAGCTGGTCGCCGAGCCCGGGCTCGGCCTGACGCCGCTCGACGACGCCGAGCTGGACGTCCCGCTGCGGGGCGCGCACTCGATCGAGATCGCCGATGCCGCCCGCTGGCTCCGGCCCGGGAGCGTGATGCTGACGACCGGGCTCCGGCTGGCGACCGCCGGACCGGACGACCCCGGGTGGGACGCGCTCGCGGAGTCGCTGGCCGGGGCCCGGGTCGCGGCCCTGCTGTTCGGGACCGGCGTCGTGTTCGACGAGGTGCCGCCCGGGCTGCGCCGCGCGGCCCGCTCGCACGGCATCCCGCTGGTCGCGGTCGCCCCCGAGGTCCCGTTCGTCCGGATCGAGGAAGCGGTGACCCGCGGTGTCCTCGCCGGTGAGAGCTATCTGCTGCGCCGGACGGTGTGGCTGCAGGACGACCTTCTCGGCGCACTCGTCTCCACCGATCCGACCGGCACGCTGATGGTCCGGCTCGGCGCACTCGCCCGTGGCGCCGCGGCCCTGTTCGACGCCTCCGGGCGCGCCGTGTCCGCCACCGGAGCGGCCCCGTTCCGGCTGATCGCCGACGAGATCACCCACGCCGGCCCGGCCTTCACCGTGGGCCGCTGGGAGGTCCGCCACCGGCCGTTGCGGATCGGCCCGTCCGACTACGACCTGGTGATCGCCTCCCGGGACCCCCGGGTGCTCGACGACCTGGGCGACGACCTGCTCCGGACCGCCGCCCGGGTGCTCGCCGCCGCCAACAGCGTCCGGATGCTGACCGCGGACCAGGAGCGGCTCGAGGCCGGACGGCTGTTGTCGGCGCTGCTCGCGGGGCTGCCGCCGTCGCGGGTCCGGCAGACCTGGGAACGGCTGCGTGCTTTCGGGTTCCGCCCGGGTGAGGCGTTGCGGATGATCCGCTGGGACGCGCCCGAGCCGTCCCGGCCCGGCCACTCCCACCGCTCCGCCGACGCCGTCGAGGATCCGCCGCGGCTGCTCGTCCTGGAGGACCCCGATCCCGGTGTGCCGGGCATCAGCGCGACGGCACTGATCGCCGACGACCGGCCCGGCGCCCGCTGGCTGGACACGGCCGCGGCGACCGGCGCGGCCGGGGCGAGTGGACCGTTCACCGATCTCACCGCCTGCCCGGAGCGGGCCGAGGAGGCCGGAACGGCGCACCGGCTGGCCCGTCGCCGCGGCGGACCGGTCCGGCTCGACGAGATCGACTACGCGACCTGGCTGTCGGCCACCCGCGACGGCGACCCGCGCGCGACGGACCGCTTCGAGCGGCAGTTCGGCGAGCTGGCCCGGTCACCGGACCTGGTGGCGACGGCCGTCACCTACCTGGCCTGCGACCAGGACGTCCGTGCCGCCGGGCGGCGGCTCGTGGTCCACCCGAACACGGTCCGGTACCGGCTGCGGAAGGTCGAAGCGCTGCTCGGGGCCCGGATCGGGGCCGCGGCGACCGTGGCGAACCTGTACCTGGCGTTCCACGAGGAGATCGAGCGGGCCCGCGCCCCTGCGGCCACCGATCGGTAGCCGCCTCAGCTCGTCGCCGACAGGTACGACAGCAGGCGCAGCTCGTCGTCGGTCAGCTCCAGGGTGAGCATCGGCAGCAGCTGCTCGAGCTGCTCGGGTGTGCGTGCGCTCGCGATGGGTGCGGTCACCGACGGTTGCGCGGCCAGCCAGGTCAGCGCGACCGCCGGGACCGGGACGCCGTGCCCGGCGGCGATCTCGTCCAGCCCGGCCAGCACCGCCCGCCCGCGCGAGTCCAGGTACGCCGAGGCCCCCTCGGCCCGCGGTCCCTCCGGGGCGGGGGAGTCGGGCCGGTACTTGCCGGTCAGGAACCCCTTGGCCAGCCCGTAGTACGGGTAGACGGCCAGCTTGGCGGACTCGGCAAGCGGCGCGAGGGCGGCCTCGAAGTCGTCGCGTTCCATCATGTTGTAGTGCGGCTGGATCGCCGAGAACGCCGTCAGATCGTCCCGCTCGGAGACCTCCAGCGCCGAGCGGAGCCGCTCGGCGGAGAAGTTGGACGCGCCGATCTCGCGGACAAGTCCGTCGCGGACCAGGGTGTCGAACGCGTCGAGGGTCTCCTCCTGCGCCGTGGTCTCGTCGTCGCGGTGTGCGTAGTAGAGGTCGATCCGGTCGGTGCCGAGCCGGCGCAGCGAGTCCCGCGCCGCGGCCGCGACGTTCTCGCCGCCGAGACCCTTGCGCCCGGGCAGGGAGCCGACCTTCGTCGCGAGGTGCAGGTCGTCGCGGTTGCCCCGGGCCGCCATCCACTCGCCGAGGATCGTCTCCGACTCACCGCCGGAGTTGCCGGGCGCACGCCACATGTAGGAGTCCGCAGTATCGATCTTCGTTCCGCCGGCGGCGGCGAACGCGTCGAGGATCGCGAACGAGATGTCCCTGTCCGCTGTCCAGCCGAAGACGTTCGCACCGAGAACCAGGTCAGCCACGCTCCGGACGGTACCGGCCACGCCCGCGCACGGTGCTGAATGCGTGCGGCCCCGCGCACGGTGTCGTGTCGCCCGCGTGCGGTCCGGGTAGGTCTGCCGTCGTGGACACCGTCGTGCTGCCGAGATCGATCCTGCTGTGGGACGCCGCCGAGGTGGTCGACCCACCGGCCGGGCCCTGCTGTCTGCGGACGACGGCCGAGGGGGACCGGGCGGTCGTCTACCGGACCGGTCCGGGCGGTGGCGTCGTGGCGCTGGCGGACGCCCTCGCCGACGCCCGCCGCCGTCCGGACGGCGGGTGGTGGGCCCCGGTCGCGGTGCACCGGCTGAGGGTCCCGGTGCCGCGGACGGACCTGCTCGCCGACGATCTGCTCGCGCCGGTCTTCCGGCATCTGCGCGGCCGTCGCCGGCTCCCGGCGGACGCCGCCCGGCGGCTGCTGGAACTGACCGGTACTGATCAGCGCCGACCGGCCGGCCGCCCCGGCGACACGCCGACGGCACGGGAGGGCGAACCGGTTGAGCCCGGGCCCCGCTTCTGGCACTCTCATGAGTAGAGTGCCAATGTGCGCGACGGAGACCTACGCCCCGGCACCCGCGACGGCGGGGTGCAGGTCGTACGCCAGCGCTGCTGACACCGGACAGAACCCCGTGATACCGGATTCACCCCAGGAAGGGGAGGTCATCGTCGTGGCGAACATCAAGCCGCTCGAGGACAAGATCGTCGTGCAGGCCAGTGAGGCGGAGACCACCACCGCCTCCGGCATCGTCATCCCGGACACCGCCAAGGAGAAGCCCCAGGAGGGCAAGGTCCTGGCCGTGGGCCCGGGCCGCGTGGACGACAACGGGAACCGCGTCCCGCTCGACGTGGCCGTGGGCGACGTCGTCATCTACTCGAAGTACGGCGGCACCGAGGTCAAGTACAACGGCGAGGAGTACCTGATCCTCTCCGCCCGCGACGTGCTGGCCGTCGTCAACTGACGCCGATCATCGCGTAACGCGTACCGCCCCGGGCGGTCCACCGGACGGTGGTCCGGCCGGGGCGGTTGCGTTTCACCCCGGTTTCCCCCGAGAGACCCCACGAGAGGCAGCGAGAAGAAGACATGGCGAAGCAGATCAGCTTCGACGAGGACACCCGTCGCGCGCTCGAGCGTGGCGTGAACCAGCTCGCCGACGCCGTCAAGGTGACGCTCGGCCCGCGTGGCCGTCACGTCGTCATCGACAAGAAGTTCGGTGGACCGACCGTCACCAACGACGGCGTGACCATCGCCCGCGAGATCGATCTCGAGGACCCGTTCGAGAACCTCGGCGCCCAGCTGGCGAAGACCGTCGCGACCAAGACCAACGACGTCGCGGGTGACGGCACCACCACCGCCACCGTGCTGGCCCAGGCACTGGTGAAGGAGGGCCTGCGCAACGTGGCCGCCGGTGCGGCCCCGGCCGCGCTCGGCCAGGGCATCGCCGCGGCGGCCGAGAAGGTCTCCGAGATCCTGCTCTCCAAGGCGACCCCGGTCGACGCGGGCAGCCACATCGCGCAGGTCGGCGCCATCGCGTCGCGCGAGCAGGAGATCGGCGACCTGATCGCCCAGGCGATCCAGACCGTCGGCAACGACGGCGTCATCACGGTCGAGGAGGGCTCCACCCTCGCGACCGAGCTGGAGATCACCGAGGGTCTGCAGTTCGACAAGGGATACCTGTCGCCGTACTTCGTCACCGACTCCGAGTCGATGGAGGCGGTGCTGGACGACCCGTACATCCTGCTGCACCGGGACAAGATCGGGAACATCCAGGACCTGCTCCCGCTGCTGGAGAAGGTGCTGGGCGAGGGCCGGCCGCTGCTGATCATCGCCGAGGACGTCGAGGGCGAGGCGCTGTCCACCCTGGTCGTCAACTCGATCCGCAAGACCGTCAAGGTCGTCGCGGTGAAGTCGCCGTTCTTCGGTGACCGCCGCAAGGCCTTCCTGGACGACCTCGCGGTCGCCACCGGCGGTCAGGTGATCAACCCCGAGGTCGGCCTGAAGCTGAACGAGGCCGGGCTGGAGCTGCTGGGCCGGGCCCGCCGGGTCGTGGTGACCAAGGAGAACACCACGGTCGTCGAGGGCTCCGGCGCCAAGGCCGACGTCGACGGCCGCGTCGCGCAGCTCAAGCGCGAGATCGAGGAGTCGGACTCCGACTGGGACCGGGAGAAGCTCCAGGAGCGCCTGGCCAAGCTCTCCGGCGGCGTCGCCGTCATCCGGGCCGGTGCGGCCACCGAGATCGCGCTCAAGGAGCGCAAGCACCGCATCGAGGACGCCGTGTCGGCGACCCGTGCGGCGGTCGAGGAGGGCATCATCCCCGGCGGCGGTTCCGCCCTGGTGCATGCCGCGGCCGAGCTCGACGGCAGCCTGGGGCTGACCGGTGACGCCGCGACCGGTGTCGCCATCGTCCGCAAGGCGCTGTCGGCCCCGCTGTTCTGGATCGCCGAGAACGGTGGCGACGAGGGCTCGATCGTGGTGTCCCGGGTCGCCGAGAAGGGCTGGGGGACCGGGTACAACTCGGCCACCCGCTCCTACAGCGACCTGATCGCCGACGGCGTCATCGACCCGGTCAAGGTGACCCGGTCGGCCGTCGAGAACGCGGCGTCGATCGCCAAGCTGGTGCTCACCACCGAGAGCGCCGTCGTGGACAAGCCGGTTCACGAGGAGCCGGCCGCCGCCGGTGGCCACGGCCACGGGCACTGATCTTCCGGTAGACACGACAACGGCGGGCGACCTGGTGGTCGCCCGCCGTTGTTCGTTGCGGGTCAGGAGTTGCGGGTCAGGAGAGGCCCGCCGAGGCGTCAGGCGGTGTCCAGGGACTTCTGGACGGGCTGGACGTCCGCGTCCCCGGCGACCCGGAGCGTGCGGCGCGGGCCGCGGATGATCGTGTCGCGCTCGGCCTCGGACAGGCCGCCCCAGACGCCGTACGGCTCGTGCACCTTCAGCGCGTGCTCCCGGCACTGCTCCACGACCGGGCACGAGGCACAGACCTGCTTCGCGCGGGACTCGCGGCGGGCCCGGGCAGGGCCGCGCTCGCCCTCGGGATGGAAGAAGAAGGCGCTGTCCATCCCGCGGCAGGCGCCCTCCATCTGCCAGTCGTAGATGTCGGCAACCGGGCCGGGAAGCCTCCTGATGTCCGCCATGTTCGTCACCTGCCTTCGACCTCGGGCCTTGTTGAGGTCCAGATTCCCGGGCTTCGGCGGGCGCAAACCTGATTCGAGATGAACGATTGCGCACGTCCGGACTTCGATCCGGTCGGCCGGCGACACCGGGCTGCTCGGGGGCGGCCCGCGCCCCGCCGCGGGCTCGGCGGTGACCCGGATGCCGGGAACGGTCGACCCCGAACGCGAGACCACACGGCCGATCAGGGGACGGCACCGGCTCCGGACGACGCGGACGCCGGAGCGCGACACGCCGGAGCGTCACGATCCGATACGCGCTGTCGCCAAGCGGATGCGGAGGGTCGCCGACATGCTGTGTTGCACACGGTGAGCGTCATCTATACGCGTTGTGACGGCACCGTGCGGGACCTGCTGCGGGAGTCGTGCTGGAAACCCCGCTCGGAGGATGTACCGTACGGACTACTCCATTCGGCGACTCTTCACCCACATGACGCTGAGACAGGTGGGACGGAGTTCCGAACGGAGGCCACAAATTCGCCCCGACCGTGTCAAGGTGAGAGGGTCACCCGCCGATTCGGAGGGTGAATATCACCCGGCTGCAGGAAGCTGCAGGAAGGAATCGTCGTGACGACGGTACTCATCTGCGACGATCGTCGCAGCGTCCGCGAGGGTCTGACCCGCGTCATGTCCGCGGTCCCCGGGGTCCAGCGCATCGACTGCGTGGCCCACGGGGACGAGCTCCTCGCCCGCTACGCCCGCCAGTCCGTCGATGTCGTGCTGGTCGGTACGCAGCGCGCGGTGCCCACCGGTGTGGAGGCCACCCGGCGCCTGGTCGCGGCCCACCCGCAGGCCAACGTCATCGTCTTCGGTGCCCCCGACGACGCCGGCAGCATCGCCGCCGCCATCGCCGGCGGTGCCCGCGGCTACCTGCGCTGGGACGCCTCCCGTCCCGAGCTGGTCGCCGCGCTGGCGCACACCCTCGCCAGCACCTCGGTGCCGACCCCGCGGGTCCCGACCGACCCGGGCGTCCAGCTCACCGAGCGCGAGCTGCAGGTGCTGCGCGGCATGAGCCAGGGCAAGAGCAACGGCCAGATCGGCCGCGAACTCTACCTCTCCGAGGACACCGTCAAGACCCACGCCCGCCGGCTGTTCCGCAAGCTCGGCGTCCGGGACCGCGCGCAGGCCGTCGCACACGGTTTCCGCCGCGGCCTCGTCTCCTGACGGAGCCTGCGCACCGACGCGGAGCGCGTGGACCCGGGTCCGCCGCGCCCCGCACACCGTCCCGCGACCGTCGACCGCGGGGACGGTGAGATCGACGGGCCGGACCGACCCCCCGCGGTCCCGGCCCGGCATACCGTCCGGCCGGACTGCCGATGGGTCCTGGCGGCACCGACAGCAGCGATGCCGGTCGTGCTCCCCGCGACCGGACCGCCGTACGACCGCGCGGCCCTCGGGCCGGGCCCGGCCCCAGCGCCCGGCCCCAGCGCCCTCCGGCTGCGAGCTCAGTCCCTCCGGCGGCGAGCGGTCGCGCCGGAGCCGGGAACAGTCACCGTGCTGCCCTCGCGCCTCTCGCGCATCCCCTGCCCCGCCATCCACCCGCGGGTCCGGGACCTCGGGCCCGACGGGCGCCGAAGCGGGTGCCCCCCGCGCCAGGCGGTCCCTCGCCGGCTGCGTAGCGGTGACAATCGTCACCGTGATGGTCCGTGGCGCCATCGAGCGCCCCGACCGCGGCCCTGCGAACCGCTTGCCGACCGTGCTCGGCTGATGACCGCCTGCACCCGCCGCGTCGCGCAACCCGACACGCCGCACGATCGTCTGACTCGGTGTGGAGCAACTCCCGCGGGCGTACGGCGCTCGGATACGGTGGATGCGCCGTGGTCCCACCTGCCCTCACGCGGGTTGCCTCCACGATCGGATGACACTGACGCGGTCTCGTAACGCCTGGGCGGTTCCCCACGATGAGTGAATCAAGAGACGTACCCGACGAGTGGATCGAAGCCGCAATGGCCGGCGATCGATCCGCGGTCGAGCGCGTTCTCACAGTGGTTCGGCCTCTCGTCGTGCGCTACTGCCGCGCCCGGCTGAGGACGGACCGAGGCTCCGTCTCGGCGGACGATGTCGCTCAGGAGGTGTGTGTGGCGGTACTCACGGCGTTGCCGGGCTACCGGGTACAGGGCCGCCCGTTCCTCGCGTTCGTCTACGGCATCGCGTCGCACAAGGTGATCGACGCGCACCGGGCGGCGTCCCGGAACCGCTCCGAACCCGTCGCCGACGTGCCGGACCGGATCGAGACGACCGACGGCCCGGAGGCCAAGGCCCTTCAGGTCGAACTGTCCGAGGAGATGTCCACGCTGCTGGAGGTCCTCCCGGAGAAGCATCGGGAGATCATCGTGTTGCGGGTGGTCGTGGGGTTGTCCGCGGAGGAGACCGCGGCAGCCGTCGGCTCCACACCGGGCGCTGTCCGGGTGGCTCAGCACCGGGCGCTGTCCCGGCTGCGGAAGATCATGAATGAGCAGGTGGTGCGGGATGCGTGACCAGGGTCCGCACGGTCCGGGCGTGCCCCCGCCCGCCGACGACGGTGGGGAGCATCCGCCGGCGTCGGTCACCCGCGGTCGTTTCGGCGAGCCGCGTCCGGACCGGCACTCCACCCACGGCTCTTCCGCAGGCCCGGACGACGGCGCGGACGGCGCCGGTCACCCGGCTCGTACCAACGGCCATCCGGCCACGTCGTCGATCGGTCACCGGTTCGACGAGATGGACGGCGACGGCCCGGTCGACCTGGTGGAGCTGCAGGCCGACGACGAGCTGATCAACGCGCTCGCGTCCGGGCTCGGCGTGTCCGGCCCTGGCAACCGGGGTTACGACGTGGACGACCGTCTGGTCGCGCTGCTGTCCTCCTGGAAGGGCGACGTCGACCGGGAACCGATCCCGGATCTCGTCGGGGCCGACGAGGCCGTCGAGATGCTGCAACCCGCGAAGCCCTCGCGGCGGATCTCGTTCCTCCGGCCGCTGGTCGCCGCCGCGGCGGTGGCCGCCTGCGCTCTCGCCGTCGTCTCCATCAGTGCGCACGAGGCCCAGCCGGGTGACACCCTGTGGAGCGTGAGCAAGGTGCTCTACAGCGAGCGTGCCGAGCAGGTCCAGGCAGCGTCCGACCTGCGGGTCGGGATCGAGCGGGTCAACGCCAAGCTCGCCTCGGGCGACACCGCGGGCGCGCGGCAGGAGCTCGCGGAGCTCGGCCCGCTCGTCGACAAGACCGGCCCCGAGCTGCGGGACGAGTTCGCGCAGCAGAACCGGTTCCTGACGGCCAAGGTCGCGGAGACCCCGCCGGGCATCCCGACCGATCCGCAGGCACCGCTGCGGGACGGCACCCCCGCCCCGCCGCCGCCGACCACCGCCGAGGGCACACCGGACCAGCAGCCGTCCTCGCCGCCCCCGCAGCAGCAACAGCCCCAGCCGGGGTCCGGCACGTCCACGCCGGGCGGCACGACCGGTGGGACGACCGGTGGGACGACCGGTGGCGGCACGACCAGCCCTGAGGGCACGTCCCCCGCAGGCGGGGACCCGCAGGTGCTGAGCGGGCCCGGCCCCGGGAGTGGCGATCCGTCGGAGAGCCCGACCACTTCGCCGAACCCGCCGGAGTCCTCGCCACGTCCGCCGGAGCCCTCGCCGAGCACCGAGGGATCCGCGGACCCGACGACGACCACGGGGTCCACGACCCCGACGGCGTCCGGGGAGGGCAGCACCGACCCGGCGGAGCCGACGTCGTCGACCTCGACCGGGGCGGTCAGCAGCACCCCGAACTGAAAACAGCGATGTGAGACAGGCGAAGGGCCCCGGAGGACATCCTCCGGGGCCCTTCGCCTGCTGCTACCGCCGGTTCAAGCGTCGTTGTCGAGAGTCGCGTCGGCGTAGCCGCGGCAGTACTCCCAGGTGACGTAGTCCGCCGGGTCGGGGTCGTAGGCCGGCTCGTGCGGGCGCATCCGGCCCTCGTCGAGAAGCTGCTGGAGGCTGGCACGCAACAGGTTCCACTCGTGGAAGTGCTGCTCGCCGCAGTCGGTGCAGTCCACGACGATGCCGCGGATGCCGCGCCCGGACAGCAGCGCCTGGTAGACGGCCAGGTCGGCGAGATCGGCCAGGATCTCACCCCGCTCGGCCTCGGTCAGCGGGGGAGCGTCGGTCTCACCGGTGTCCGTCCACCGGCTGTCACGGTGGTCGTCCAACGCCTCCATGGAGCGCGCAGGGTCATCCGGGTCTCCGGCGAACGGGTCCGGTGGCAGCGCCTCTGGTGACACGGCGTACACGGTACCCGGACGGGGGGTCGGGCCCCGGCCCACCCCGCGGTGGTGCACGTACGATGTCGTTCTGCGGCGAGCGCCCGCCGCGGTAGCCGCGATTGCAAGAGGAGCCTCGGAAGAGATGACGAGCGAGATCGGCGGCCTGCCGGAGAAGTTCGCGATGCTCGGCCTGACTTTCGACGACGTCCTGCTTCTCCCCGCGGAGTCGGACGTGGTCCCCAGCTCAGCCGACACGTCCAGTCAGGTGACCCGCCGCGTGCGGGTCCAGGTACCCCTCGTGTCCTCACCGATGGACACGGTCACCGAGTCCCGGATGGCCATCGCCATGGCCCGTGCCGGCGGCCTGGGTGTGCTGCACCGCAACCTCGCCCCGGACGCCCAGGCGGCCCAGGCCGAGGTGGTCAAGCGGTCCGAGGCCGGGATGGTGACCGACCCGGTGACGTGCTCGCCGGACGCGTCGCTGGCCGACGTCGACGAGCTGTGCGCCAAGTTCCGGATCTCCGGTGTGCCGGTGACCGACGAGGGCGGCCGGCTGGTCGGGATCATCACCAACCGGGACATGCGCTACGAGATCGGCACCGACCGTCCGGTGTCGGAGGTGATGACCCGCGCGCCACTGGTGACGGCGAAGGTCGGGGTGACGGCGGAGGCGGCCCTGGGCCTGCTGCGCCGGCACAAGCTGGAGAAGCTCCCGATCGTCGACGGCGACGACGTGCTGCGTGGCCTCATCACGATCAAGGACTTCAACAAGACCGAGCAGTACCCGCTCGCCACCAAGGACCCGGACGGCCGTCTCGTCGTCGCCGCCGCGGTCGGTGTCGGCGACGACGCCTACTCGCGTTCCATGCAGCTCGTCGAGGCCGGCGTGGACGTCCTGATGGTCGACACCGCGCACGGGCACTCCCGCCGGGTGCTGGAGACGGTCGCGAAGCTGCGCGCCGAGGTCGGCGACCACGTCGACGTCGTCGGCGGGAACGTGGCCACCTACGAGGGCGCCAAGGCGCTCGTCGACGCGGGTGCGGACGCGGTCAAGGTGGGCGTCGGGCCCGGCTCGATCTGCACCACCCGGGTGGTCGCCGGCGTCGGCGCCCCGCAGATCACCGCGATCTACGAGGCGACCCGGGCGTGTGCCCCGGCCGGCGTCCCGGTGATCGGCGACGGTGGTATCCAGTACTCCGGTGACGTCGCCAAGGCCATCGCGGCCGGCGCGTCCACCGTGATGCTGGGCTCGCTGCTGGCCGGGACCGCGGAGTCGCCGGGCGACGTCGTCCTGGTCGGGGGCAAGCAGTTCAAGACCTACCGCGGGATGGGCTCGCTGGGGGCCATGCAGGGCCGATCCGGGGCGGCCGGCCGGTCGTACTCCAAGGACCGCTACGCCCAGGACGACGTGCTCTCCGAGGACAAGCTGGTCCCGGAGGGCATCGAGGGGCGGATCCCGTTCCGCGGGCCGCTGTCGTCGGTGGTGCACCAGCTCGGTGGCGGGCTCCGCTCCGGCATGGGTTACGTCGGCGCGCAGACCATCGCCGAGCTGCAGCAGGCGAAACTGGTGCGGATCACCGCGGCCGGGCTGAAGGAGAGCCACCCGCACGACATCACCATGACCGTCGAGGCCCCGAACTACGCCGCGCGGTAGGTGGTACCGGCTCGGTACCACCGCTGCGTGGCCATGAACGTGCGCTTCACGGACGAGGAGACCGAACAGCTGCGAGAGCGTGCCCGGGTCGAGGGGCGCTCCATGGGCGAGGTCACGCGGACCGCGGTACGTGAGTACCTGCAACGGCAGGGCCATCGCGACCGGGTCGCCGACGTCCTGGCCGAACTGGCCCCGCGCCGGCGTGATCTGCTCCGCAGGTTGGGCGAGGCCTGACCGAGTACCTCACGCTCGACCCCCTACCGCAGATCGCCGAGGCCGCGATCGACGGTGATGTCCAGGCCCGTGACCACGGTCTGCTGGAACCCGCCGTCGTCCGGCCCGGACCACGGTGTTCGGGTCCGACGCGTACCCGACTCTCGCGGAGAAGGCCGCCGCGCTACTGGAGTCACTGGTGCGCAACCACGCGCTCGTCGACGGGAACAAGCGACTCGGCCGGCTCGCGACGGAGACCTTTCTCGCGCTCAACGACGTGCACGTGAGTGCGGACGACGATGTGCTCTTCAACCTGGTCATCGGTGTGGCCGAGGGGCGGTTTCCCGGGGTGCTCGCGCCGGCCGCCGCCATCGCGGATCTCACCAGCCCGGGGACGGGCCGGTGACGGACCGCGCTCGGCTCGGGGCCTAGGCTGTGCTCCGTGCGTGACCTCGTGGAGATCGGGATGGGCCGAGAGGCCCGGCGTGCGTACGACCTCGACCAGATCGAGATCGTGCCGTCGCGCCGGACCCGCAGTTCCCAGGCGGTGTCGACCGCATGGCAGCTGGATGCCTACCGCTTCGACATCCCGTTGATGACCCATCCGACGGATGCGGTGGTGTCGCCGTCGTCGGCCGTGCGGGTCGGCGAGCTCGGCGGCCTGGGGGTGCTGAACGCCGAAGGCCTGTGGGCCCGGCACGCCGACGCCGAGGGGGCGCTCGCGAAGGTCCTCGAGGCCGCCGCCGGGGACGAGCCCGACTCGGCGCTGGCGATGCTGCAGGAGCTCCACCAGGCCCCCATCCGGGAGGACCTGATCGCCGAGGCACTGCGCCCGCTGCGCGAGGGCTCGCACACGGTCGCCGCCCGGGTGAGCCCGCAGCGCGCCCGGGAACTCACCCCCGCGCTGCTCGCCGCCGGCGTCGAGGTGCTCGTCGTGCAGGGCACGATCATCTCCGCGGAGCACGTCTCGGCCGTGCCCGAGCCGACCCCGGAGCCGCTCAACCTCAAGGACTTCATCGCCGACCTGGACGTTCCGGTCGTCGCCGGGGGGGTCGGTGACTACCGCACCGCGCTGCACCTCATGCGGACCGGAGCGGCCGGCGTCATCGTCGGGTACGGGCAGTCCACCGCCACGACCACCGACGAGGTGCTCGGCGTCGGTGTGCCGATGGCGACCGCGATCGTCGACGCCGCCGCGGCCCGCCGTGACTACCTGGACGAGACCGGCGGCCGCTACGTCCACGTGATCGCCGACGGCGGCATCGGAACGTCCGGCGACATCGCCCGCGCGGTGGCCTGCGGCGCCGACGCCGTGATGCTCGGCGAGCAGCTCGCCGAGGCGGCCGAGTCCCCGGCCGGCGGGCTGTACTGGACCTCGTCCGCGGCGCACCCGTCGCTGCCGCGCTCCGAGATCACCGGCCTGGCGCGTTCCGGCCGCTCCCTGGAGCAGGTGCTGTTCGGGCCGACCGACAGCCCGTACGGGACGACGAACCTGTTCGGCGCGCTGCGCCGGGCGATGGCCAAGACCGGCTACTCCGACCTCAAGGAGTTCCAGCGGGTCGGGCTCAACCTGCGGACCTGACGCCACGCCCTGACCAGCTGTTCCCCGGTCGGGCTCACCTCCTAGCGGGGTGGCATCGAACTCTTGCGGTCGCACTGCGGTCGCATCCCGCAGCCGGGCCTCGTTCTTGTGCTCGGCGGCGACGGCGTCAAGCGCCGCGCCGAGGGCGTCGGTTGCGGCGTGCGCGGCCTCCACGGTGAGGTGGCCGTACAGCTCGGCGGTGGTCGAGAGTTTGCTGTGCCGCAGGATCTTGGACACCAGAGCCAGCGGCACCCCGTTGGTGATCATCAGAGTGGCGGCCAGGTGCCGCAGGTCGTGCAGTCGGACCCGACGCAGGCCGGCCGCCTTCGTCAGTGCGTGGAAGGTGTAGAGGACTCCCTCCGGGCGCAGCGGCTTCCCGTTCTCCCGGGCGAATACCAGGTCGCCGTCCTCGTACGCGTCGGCCCACAGCGCGCGCTCGGCCAGCTGCGCAGCCTGGTGCGCGCGCAGTGCCGCGGTGACCCGGGTCGAGAGGCCCACGCCGGTCGCGGAGCCCTTGGTCTTCGGGGTGCCGAACCGGATGTGCCCGTCGATGTCGGTCATCGTGCGGCGCACGTGCAGGATGCGCCCGTCCAGGTCGACGTCGCACCATCGCAACGCGAGGGCTTCGCCGCGGCGCAGCCCACACCCGATCAGCACCTCGAAGAGCGCGGAGAGGCGGTGGTCGGCCGTGTGGTCGAGGAAGGTGATCGCCTCGGTCGCTGACCAGGGGCTGCGCTCCTCACGGCCCTCCGGCGGTAGCGGGGCGTGCTTGGCGACGTTGTGCGAGAGCCGGCGGGTCTTCACCGCGTGGGTCAGGGCGGAGGACAGTACGGCCACGCACCTACGGACGGTCGGCGCGCCGCGGCCGGCGGCCTCCATGTCGGAGATCAGCCGCGACACGTGGTTGTGGGTCAGCCGCTCGAGCCGGATCGCGCCCAGCGCGGGGATCAGGTCGCCCTCGATGTACTCGGAGTACGTGTGGAGGGTCTTCGGCTTGAGGTCGTGGCGCTTGTCGTGCAGGAACGTCCGGAGCCAGTCCGCGACCAGCTCGGAGTCGTTCACGGTGACGCCCTGGCCGTGCCGGGACCGGACGTCGTCAAGTGCGGCCGTGGCTGCCTTGCGGGTCGACCAACGGTGGCGGCGCATGGTCTTGCGGCGGCCGTCGAGGGACGGCAGGTCGACGGCGAACCCCCACCGTCCGTGCTTGCCGTCCGCGGCGAGCTGCGGGCACCGCTTACCCAGCTCCTTGCCCTGCGCGTCGCGGCAGGGGCATCGGCATGTGGGGGGCACCGCTGAGCAGGGAGTGATACCCGAAGGTCGTCTGGTCGGACACAGGTCGCATGGCCGCGACGGTTCTGTCGCGGCGCGCGCTGCGGGGTGGTGCCAGCCAACCGCAGCGGGTGGCCAGAGTGCTGGCCGACCGCCGCCCCGCGAGCCGGTCGCATAGAGCCGCGGTCACCTCACCACCTAGCCAATGTCCGACGACTACCGCGTGCTGGGGTCGGAGGACTCAGTGCACTGCAGATGACCGGTGGGTTCGACCGCGCTGCCGCACGGTGCGGTGAGACAGCACGAGATCTACTATATCGACGGCGTATGACGTCCACGTGGTTCGCGTCGGACCGGGTGCTCCCCGCTGCGTCGGATTCTCGGTGGTCCGCATCATGCGTCGCACAACGGATCTCGATCGGCTGAACGCCGCATCACCGGCGCCGCCCTGCCCGTCCCAGCGGTCACCGCGCCGATCTCACGCTCCGCGTGCTCGCTTGCCGCTTCGAGGGCCTCCCGATAGAGGGGGAGGTCGTTGCGGGAGAAGCGGCGGCTCGGCACCGCGACACCGATGCCGGCGACCGGCCGGCCCCACGGGTCGCAGACGCATAGAGCGGCGCCACTGGCTCCCTGGATCCCTTCCTCGACGGTCGTCTCAAACCCGTGCTGGCGCACGACCGAGAGCCGCCGTTTCAGCGACCGCAACGAGTTCACGCGGGTGGCCCGCCACGGCGGCAGGCCCGCCACGTGGATGTCGTCTACCCGGCGGTTCGGCAACCGGGCGAGGAGTGCTCGGCCGCTGGCCGTGGCGTGGGCCGGGATCGTCGTCCACCGATCGTGCGCAACGGCGTCCGCCGTGGAACCGGGCAGACCCCACAGCAGGCGGAGCAGCGGACCGTTGCGGAGCCAGAGGTGCACCGTCTCGCCGAGCCGGTCGCCGAGGTCGTCCGCGATCGGGATGAGGATCCCCCGCAGCGCGGCGGGAGTCAGCTCGACGTCGCGGGGCCCGGCCAGCGCGGCACCGGCGTGGTAGCGCCGGTCATGGCCCTGCTCCACGACTCCTTCCACTCGCAGCGTCGCGAGCAGGCGGTGTGCGGTCGCCGCCGTGGTGCCGAGCAGGGCGGCGGCGTCGGCCACCGACAGCTCCCGTCCCGCGGCGACGGCGGCGACCAGTACCAGCGCCCGGTGGACCGACTCCAACGGCGGATCGCTTTGCCGCGGTACCGCGTGCGGCACCGGTTCCCGGTGATAACCCCTGTCCCCGGCCCGGGCCGCGAAGCCGTCGTGGACCAGCGCCGTCAGCAGCCGGTGTGCGGTCGCAGGCGGTACCTCGAGCCGGGTGGCGGCGGCCCGGACCGTGAGCTCGCGGCTCTGGCCCAGTAGGCGCAGCAGCTCACAGGCCCGACGCACTGACAGCAGGAGCTGCCCCGGCGCCGGCTGATCCACGGCGGGCCGGGGACCCGGCAGCGACATCGCTCCCGTCCCGGCGGCGGAAATGGATACCTCGGGGGCGGATGGTCGACAACGCAGCTCCATCGATGGATCCCTCGGTGATGCCGGCGGATCGGCCGGGGCCGCCGGACGCGGCGTGGCTGGGGTGGATACGCGGCGCACCGCCCCGTCCGGCGCGCCGGACGCCGGTCAGCTCACCGCCGCCCGCCGCGCACGGGTCGCCTCCTCGTCGAGGACGCCGTCCGCCGTCACCACCACACCGTAGTGTTGACGGGCTGCGGCGGCGGAGACGTAGCCGTACCGGACCTCCTGCGCCACCCGCTCGGCGGGCCGCTCCCGGGGATCGCCGAATCCGCCACCACCTCCGGCGATCTGCCGGTAGACGGTGCCCGCCCCGATCCCGGTGACGAGTTCCTTGTTCCGGGGGACGTGCGAGCTCCCGTCCGGGTACAGCAGCTCGATCCGGTTGACCGCGCCGGGTCGACCCCCGTTGACCCCCTGCGCCGCACAGGACTCGGAGTCACCGTCGCCGAAGATGCTCGCCTGGATCCCGCTCGCCAGGAACCGGAGGTCCGAATGGACCCCGAGCCCGCCGCGCCATCGGCCGGCGCCTGCCGAGTCGGTGGCGTACTCGAACGTCTCGACCAGGATCGGGGTCATGATCTCGAGCATCTCCGGGTCCTGGGCGCCCAGGGCACCACCGGAGGCGATCAGCCCGACGTGATCGTATCCGTCGGCGCCCCAGGTTCCACCGCCTCCGCCCTTCGACGCGTTGATCAGGATGTCGACGAACGGCTCCGCGGTGCGGTGGTCCCGGCCGTTCACGATGGAGCACAGCAGCGGGTTCCATCCCGCGGTCACCCGCTCCGGCAGTGCCTCGGCGAGCGCCGTCATGATGGCGGTGCACACTTGGTCGGACAGATGGTTACCGAACCCGGTAGCCGCCGGGAACCGGGCGTTCAGGAACGAGCCCTCCGGGACGTCGATGTCGATGCACCTCATGATCCCGTCGTTGTGCGGGATGTCGATGTCCGCCAGCATGAAGAAGGTGATCATGACCGAGGACAGCGTCACGGCGAGCGGGGCGTTGACGTAACCGGGTGACTGCGGGTCGGTCCCGGTGAAGTCGAACGAGATCCGTTCGCCGTCCACCACGATCCGGACGTGCAGAGTCAGGGTCGTGCCCGGGGTGATCCCGTCGTAGTCCACGGTGGCGCTGCCGCGGTACTCGCCGTCGGGGATGCCACGCACGACCTGCCGGGTCATCGCCTCTGCCGAGTCGAGCATGCTGTCGACGATCGATCGGAAGGTCTCGACCGAGTAGCGGTCGATCAGCTCCCGCAGCTCCCGCTCGCCGACCGTGCAGGCTCCGATCATGGCCTGCACGTCGTCCTCGACGGACGGGAGCCGGACGTTGGCGAACACCAGCTCCCAGACGTCCTCCCGGACTCGGCCGCCCTCGACGAGCTTGACCGCCGTGAGCCGCATGGCCTCCTGCCAGATGTCGGTGGCCGCGGGGTTGTAGGACCCGGGGACAGCGCCGCCGACATCGGACTGGTGTGCCGTGATCATCACCCAGGCGACGTGCTCGCCACTATGGAAGACCGGCCGGATGATCTTCCAGTCGGCGGGCTGGTTACCGCCGGTGAAGGGATCGTTGTGCAGGATGATGTCACCATCGAGCACCCGGCCACGGAACTTCGCAGCGACGTGCTGCATCGTCGGGGCGGCGGCGTAGCCGAGGATCGGGATGTACTCGGTCTGCTCGATCAAGCGGCCGCCGGCGTCGTAGATGCCCAGGGAGAAGTCGCGTCCCTCGACCAGCAGTGGCGAGCGGGCGCTGCGTTCCACCACCACACCCATCCGCTCGCCGATCGACTTGATCCGGTTGGCGACGACGGAGACCAGGATCGGGCTCAGCGGCGTGCCCCCGGTTCCGTCCGGTGCCTGCGTGCTCATCGACCGTCCCCCTTTCCGTCGGCTGCCGCGCGGTCGGTTCCCTTGGCGGCCATGACGTAGCTGCCCGACGGGTCGGACACGATGTCGAAGTACTCCGGAACGAAGATCGTCGTGGTGGGCTCCTCGACGATCACGGGCCCCTCGACCAGCACGCCGAGCGGCAGGTCGGCGCCCTCGTACACCGGCACCACGACCTTGCGGCCCGCCGACCGCAGGTACGCCTCGCGGTTCCCCTTCGGCGACGGTGTCCCGGCAGCGACCGGGTCGCCCCCCATGGACGTGCCGTTGTCCTGCCGGTGGCCGACCGCGGAGACCCGCAGACTCATCAGCTCGACCTCCTGGTCCGGCTCGGCGAACCCGTAGAGACTGCGGTGCCGGTCGTGGAAGGCCTCGGCCACTCGCAGCGCCCGCTCCGGGACGGCAGGGTCGAGGTCGGTCGCGTCGATCGTGACGGTGACCTCGTGATGCTGGCCCGGGTAGCGGACATCGGCCGACACGACATGCTCGCGGCGGTCTTGCGCGATCCCTTCCTGGGCGAGGAGTTTCTCTCCTTCGGCCCGCATCTCGGCCACGAGCGCGGCAGCGGTGCCGAGATCGAGCTCGGAGAGCCGACCGTTGCAGCCCCGGACGAAGTCGTGGCGCAGGTCGGCCATCAGCATCCCGGCGGCGCAGAGGACCGAGGAGAGCCGCGGGATCAGCACCGTCGGGATGCCCAGCTCGTGGGCGATCATCCCGGCGTGCACCGGACCCGCACCGCCCGCGACGACCATCGGGAACGAGCGGGGGTCGTGACCGCGCTCGACGGAGACGTTCTTCGTGCCGGCCGCCATCTGCAGGTTGACCAGCTCGTAGATCCCGGCGGCGGCCTCGACGACGTCCAGCCCGAGTGGCTCGGCCACGGTGCGCACGGCCGCCTCGGCGAGGTCGGGGCGCAGGCGCTGCCGCCCACCGAGGAAGTAGTCCGGATCGAGGTAGCCCAGCACCAGGTCCGCATCCGACACGGTGGGCTCGGTCCCGCCGCGCCCGTACGCCGCCGGGCCGGGGACCGCACCGGCACTGCGCGGCCCCACCTGGAGCAGGCCGCCCTCGTCGATCCGGGCGATCGACCCGCCGCCCGAACCGATCGTGTGCACGTGCGTGGTGGGCAGCGCGATCACCTGGCGGTTGATCTCCCCCTCCCGGCTGACCTGCACCTCGCCGTTCAGCACGAGGGAGGCGTCGTAGCTGGTGCCGCCCATGTCGACGACCGTGCAGTCCCGCCGGCCGATGCGCCGGATGAACTCGAGTGCGGCGACCGGACCGGCCGCCGGACCGGACAGGGTGATCGTCGCGGGCAGATGTGCGACGGTCTCGGGCCGGGTGATGCCGCCGTTGGACTGCATCACCATCAGGGTGCCGGTGAACCCGCGCCCGGCGAGCCGGCCGACGATCTCGGACATGTACCGCTGCACGACGGGGCCGAGGTAGGCGTTCATCACGGTCGTGCTGACCCGCGGGTACAGCCGGATCTGCGGAAGGACCTCCGAGGAGAGCGAGAGGAACGCCCCCGGCGCCCGGGCCTGTACCACCTCCCGGGCGCGCAGCTCGTGTTCCGGGTTGGCGTAGGAGTGCGCGAAGCAGACGGCGATCGCCTCGACGCCGGAGTCGACCAGGTCGGACACGGCGCTGCGCAACGACTCCTCGTCGAGTTCCTGGTGGACCTCGCCGGCTGCGGTCATGCGCTCCTGCACCACGACCCGACGGTCCCGCGGGACGAGAGGTTCGGGCGCGACGTACTTGTTGTCGTAGAGGTGCCGGCGGCTGCGGATTCCCCGTCGCATCTCGAGGATGTCGCGCAGCCCTGCCGTGGTCACCAGACCGGTGCGCGCACCGCTGCCGGTGAGCACTGCGTTGGTGGCGACCGTGGTCCCGTGCACGATCAGGTGCACCGATGCCAGGAACTCGGTCTCGCCCATCCCCTCGGCCGCGGCGAGCTCGGACAGCCCGGTGAGGACACCGGCCGCCGGATCGGACGGGACCGAGGGAGTCTTGTGCTGCCGCCGGCGTCCGGTGTCGTCGGTGAGCAGGAAGTCGGTGAAGGTGCCGCCGACGTCGACACCGATGGAGTACCCCATCTCAGCGTCCCCGCTCGATTGGGAGGATGCACTGGTCGTGGGCCGATCCTCGTTCCGGCGGACCTTCCGGCGTCACGATGAAGGTGTCGGCGACGCTCGCACCCACCTCGTGAGCCGCGTCGACCAGGTTGGGATGCAGGGCAAGGACCATGCCGGACGTCAGCCGGGTCTCGTCGCTCGTACCGATCACCGGCACGTCGTGGTCGACACCGACGCCGTGCCCGTGCCAGATCCCGAAGTCGACGCCCAGACCCGCGACCTGCTTCTCCACCGCATGGGCCACGTCGGCGGCGGTGGAGCCGGCCACCACCATGCCCGTCGCAGCTTCGTGCCCGCGCAGGCAGGCGTCCGCGACCGTGCGTCGGCGGTCGCCGATGTCGCCGATCGAGAACAGGCTCGCCTTCTCGACCCAGAAGCCGTTCGGGCCGGAGATCTCCACGTACACCGACACGAGGTCGCCCTCGCGCAGTGGCTCGTCGCGCGGCGGATCGTTGAAGTACTGCCCGCTACTGATCATGACCAGAACCTCGCGGGCACCGCGGGTGCGCACGGCGCGCTGCATCTCGCCCCAGAGCTCCCAGCCGGTGACCCCGACCCCGGCGTAGTCACGGAAGGCGTCCATGCCCACGTCCGCGATGGCACACGAGCGCCGGACTTCTTCGAGCTCCTGGGCGGACTTGACCGCCTTGATCTCGTTGAGGAGGCCGGTCGCGTCGCTCAGCTCGGCCTCCGGCAGCAGTGAGCGGAGCTCCTCGTGATCGCCGGCCGACACGATGTGTCCCAGCCCGACCACGCCGACCCGACCCCGGTCGAGCCGGTGCGCGGTCAATACACCGGTGACGGCCGCGGGCAGGCTGTCCTGGCCGCCCACGACGTCGCCGGTACCGGCGACCCGGATGTCGTCCAGACCGGTGGCCTGCTGCGCATACCACGCGTCGGAGGCGGTGGACATGACCAGCACGGGCGCTCCGTCCCGGCGCACGACGGCGTATGCGAGACGGACGAGCGGGTTGAAGCCGCTGATGTACTCGAAGTACCCGTACTGGGTGAGTAATCCGCGCCCGGCCACGACGAGTGCGTCGTAACCCTGGTCGAGCATGGCGGCCTGGACGGCGTCGAGACGCTCGGCCTGGAGCCGGCTCTTCGCCACGCTCCGACCGGAGGTGAGGATTCCGCGATCCATGTTTCTCCTTCCGCTCCCGGCGGTGCGCACCCGGCCCTCCGAGTGGGGCCAGGCGGGCGGGGCGGCCGGGGACACGGACGCTACGACCGTCATACCAGCGCAAACAGCTCTCTCGTCGACATTCCGCAGGGCGAGACACCTGATCGCCGTGGCCGCGGCGCTGTGGTCACCCCGCTTCGTACAAGCTCCGCACCGGTACCCCCTCGGAGCCCCTGTTGGAGGCGCTACCGGTCTCGGCGGGCCGGCTCCGGCGGGCCCGCTCGATGATCTCCTGCCCGACCGCGGCATAGGCCGACGGATCGAGCGGGCGCAGCCACTCGGCGAACCGCTCGCGCCGGCCCACACCGACCCCGAGGTCGGCCAGGAGCTCGTCGATGTTGTGGATCGAGAACGGCACGACATTGGTGCCGCGGGCGTGCCGGCCCTCGGTGCGCTCGTCCATCCACGCCAGCTTCTCGGCTGTCACGGCCCGCCGCCGCTCCTCGGTGGGAAGCGTGAGGTGCCCGGTGAGGTGCGCGCCGATCCACCAGGCGGCGATCTCGGCGCTGAGCGGGCTGAAGAACGACGAGTTGTACCCGCAGAAGGTCAGCGCGGGCACGTCGTGCGGCAGGATCTGGCTGTAGAGCGCGAAGTTCCCGTGCTCGTCGGTGATCCGATCCTGTAGCTCCGTGTTCAGGAACGGGATCTCCTGGTGCCAGCCGGTGCCGCAGACCACGACGTCGGCGGGCAGCACCGTCCCGTCGGCCAGCTCGGCGGACGGGCGGCCGTCGCGGCCGAGCAGCCGGACGATCCGGGTGTCGCGGTGCAGGCCGATCGTGCCGTCGGCGACCCCGCTGTAGAGCCGGTCGGTTGCCAGGCTGACCGTGCTCCGCGCGATCCGTTCCAGCGGACCGTTCGGGACCAGCCCGAGCTCACGCAGCCGCAGTTGACGCGTGATCAGCGCCTGGATGCTCGCGAGCATCGCGTTGCGGACCGGCCGGCCGGGTCCGTGCAGGACCTTCTCGAACCTGACCGGGCGGAGGTAGCGGAACAGGCCCTCGCCGAGGCGGGTGAGCAGCAGGTACTTGTAGTTGAGGAATCCGCCGAGCTTGCGCGGGATCTTCCACAGCAGCTGGCGGGCGACCAGGTCGACCGAGGCGGCGTCGTCGCTGAACACCGCGGCGGCGTCGCACGCGGACTTGCCGTACCCGACCACGATGACGTGCTTGCCGGCGACCTGGTCGAGGTCGTCGACATCGGACACACTGCAGAGTCGGCCGCCGGCGGCGGCGAACTCGTCGGCACCGGGATAGTCCGGGAGGGACGGGATCGAGAAGATGCCGTTGCCGACGACCAGGTGGTCCACTTCGACATCGTCGAGCTCGGCGCCGGTCGCCTCGTCGCGCAGCTGCAGCGTCCAGCCGGGCCGCTGCTCGTCGAGGGCGGCGTGCACGACCCGGGTCCTGAGCCGCACCACCTCCCACAACGCGAACCGGTCGGCGTAGCTCTCCAGGTACTGCTGCACCTGCTCCCCGGTAGGCCACTCGGGATAGTGTGCGGGCATCGGATGGTCCGACAGCGCGTAGCTGTGCTTGCCGTTCTGCGTCGTCAGCCCGGGATAACGCCGGGTCCTGCTCCAAACACCACCCACGTCGGGAGAGGCGTCGAACACGACGACCTCGAATCCCATGGCGCGGAGCACCTTGGCCGAGCTGAGGCCGGCGAAGCCGGCGCCGATCACACCGACACGATCGGGTCGGGACATGGGTTTCCCCTCTGGTTCGATGACGTGGTCAGGTTGCGCGGGCCGTGCGGTCGGGCAGCACGGTGGTCCGCAACGCCGGGTAGAGCACCGCCGTCGTGACGATGGCGACGGCGAAACCGAGCCTGGTGACGCCGGTCAGGACGAGCGCCTGTGCCAGCACCGACGCGGTGACGAGCGTGAGGACGCCCGCCCAGTTGACGTTCTCGACGACGGACGGATCCGCGGGCCGCCGCCGGCGCACGATGAAGAAGTCGGCGATCACCAGCGTGGCGAGCGAGGTCGTCAGGATGCCGAGTGCGTCGAGCCAGCTCGAGAACGTGTCGAGGATGCCGCCCGCGATCATCGCGAGGGCCACGCCGTTGGCGACGACGAGCATGACCAGACGTCCCGGGCTCCGGCCGGTCAGGCCGTCGACGAGGTTGGTCAGGGACAGACTCGCGGAGTAGGCGTTGATGACCTGTGCCTTGGCCTGGGCCGCGTACACCAGCCCGAAACCGAGCAGCCCGGACAGGACGACGAAGAAGGCGCCGAAGTTGGACGAGACCATGCCCGCGACCTTGTCCTCGATCGAGCCGCCTGCCTGGGTCGCGGCGAGCGCGGGATCGCCGCCGAGACGGGCCCCCACGACGACGCTGCCGGCCTGGACGATCAGCGTCCCGATGACGAGGACCACCAGGTTCACGACGATCGAGCCACCGACGGCCATCACACCGACATCGCGCGAGGTGCGGGCGTAGCGGGCGAAGTCCGCGCCGACGAGGGCGAGCGCACCGGCGATACCGGCGATGAGCGCGAACGCCGCCGCGACCCGGTCGAGCTGGCCGTCGAACCCGAGGGCTCCCGGACCGGACCCGAGGATCGCCCCGACGGAGCGTCCCGACGACGTGACGGCGATCGCCGCGACGACGACGAACAACGCGCCGGACACGACCGTCAGCAGCCCCGACGTGCGCTGCACCAGGGAAAGGCCGAAGGTCGGGAGCACGAGCCAGAGCACGGTGAGCAACCCGAGGATCAGGACGGCGTTCCACGCACTCGGCGACCAGCCGAGCAGGAACAGTGTGCCGTTGTAGAGCATCGCGTTCTCCACGGCCAGGAAGCCGATGATCATGAACGCGAAGATCGACGACGCGAGCGCCGAGCCGCGGGTACCCAGCCCGTAGTAGCGGGTGGTGACCGTGCTCGAGGTACCGGCCACATAGCTGACGTGGCCGACCGCCCAGCCGAGGGCACCACCGAGCACCGCGGTCACCGCGCCGACCAGGAGCCCCCAGCCGACCCCGGCGATGAGGGTGACTCCGGCGCCGACCGAGAGCACGACGAGGGTCGAGCCGACCCCGGCGGTGTTCCACAGCAGGCCCCACCCGCTGCGGCGTTCGGAGTCGGGCACCCGCTCGAGCGCGTGGTCCTCGATGACCGCGCCGAGAGCGGGGCCGTCGGCACCGGATTCCGGTGAGACCGGTGCCGTGGGCGTGCCCGATTGATCAACAGCCATGTTGATCCTCCTGAAAGGTGATGAAGGGGCGATGAGGTAGTGCAGAGGCCGGCCGTACCGGGCCCGGGCCCGGGCGCGCCAGTGCGCCCGGGCTCCGGTGGATCATTCGGCGAGCGTCGGGATGAGGACGTCGGTCCGCTCCGGACCGAGTGCCGAGTAACCGCCGTCGACCGCCAGGTCGGCGCCGGTGATGAAGGAGGCGGCAGGCGAGGCGAGAAACAGCACCGCCGCCGCGACCTCTTCGGGATCGCCGACACGGCCTGTGAGGTGCAGCGGCGCGGCGACCCGGTCTGTTTTGGCCCGGTCGCCGCCGGAGAGCTGGTCCATCACCGCCGACCAGGTCCACCCGGGCCGCACCGAGTTGACCCGGATCCCCTCCGGCGCGAGGTCCAGGGCCATCGTGCGGGTCAGCTGCGCCACCGCCGCCTTGCCTGCCGGGTAGAGCCAGCGGCCCGGCTGGGCGACATTCCCGGAGATCGAGGTGAAGGCGACCACCGACCCGTGCGGCGAGGCCGCCAGCGGCTCCAGGAACGCGGTGGTCACCAGGGCGATACTGGCCACGTTGACGTCCAGGCTGGTCCGCCACTGACCCCGCGTGGAGGCGCGACCGTCGTCCACGTACGAGCAGGCGATGTGGACCAGGGTGTCGACCCGGCCGTGCCGGGTGAGGATCTCGTCCCGCGCCCGCGCGACCGCATCGTCGTCGGTGACGTCGGTCGGGTGGAAGCTGACCTCGTCGCCGTGGGCGTCCTCGAGCGCAGTGCCGTTGTCGCTGTCGATGTCCAGCACCGCGACGCGGGCACCGGCGTCGACGAACGCACGGACCACGGCCTGGCCGATGATCGTCGCTCCACCGGTGACGACCGCGGTGGACCCGGACAGCCCGGCTCCCGGGGAGCCCGCGGTGCTCACAGGGCCACCGTCTCCCTGTCCAGGGACAGCCGGTCGGTGAGCTCGTGCGCCCGCTCGCGCAGGTAGAGCACGAACGATCCGCGGGCGTCGACGACGACGTCGTACTCGTCGAGCACGACGATGCTGGTCGTTCCGAGCTCGATGACGGCGGGACCGGACAGCCGGGCCCCCGGCGCCATCCGATGTCCATCAAGGACCCGGCCGGGCACCATCCTCCGCTGCTGGGGCGACCAGATCGGTCGTTCACCGATCTGCGGGTCGTCGACGAGTTCCGCACCGAGCTCGGCGGTGTCGAGCGCGGGCCGCGGCGTCGCCCCGACCGCCGTCATCCGGATGTTGAGGACCTCGACCTGCTGGCTCTCGTCGCGGTAGCCGAACAGCACGTCGTGCTGGGCGTGGAACAGCTCGGCGAGCTGCTGGCGGTCCGGTGAGGTGATCGAAACCTCGTCGACCGGGACGTTGATCTCGAACCACTGGCCTGCGTAGCGCATGTCCAGCGACGGCTCGTACGAGATCGACGGGTCCCCGATGCCCTCGCCGTGCAGGGTCTCCCGGCCGGAACCGGCCATCTCCCGCCAGATCCGGGTGAGCCGGTCCAGGTCCGCGTCGCCGAGCGTGGTGCTGACGCTCTGCACGTAGTCGTGCTTGAAGTCGCAGACCAGCATCCCGGACGCGCAGAAGATGGACGACTGGCGCGGCGTGACCAGCACCGGGATCTCCAGCTCGGTGGCGATCGCCGCGGCGTGCACCGGGCCGGCCCCACCGGCGACCACGATCGGGAAGTCCCGGGGGTCCAGTCCCCGCCGGACGGTGATCGACTGGACGCCCGCGGCCATGCTGACGTTCACCAGGTCGTAGACACCCGCGGCGGCGGCGGTGACGTCCAGGCCCAGCGGGCGGGCGACGTCGCGCTCCATGGCCTCGTGCGAGGCCGCCGCGTCGAGCGGGACCCCGCCGGCCATGAACGATGACGCGTCGATGTAGCCCAGCAGCACGTCCGCGTCGGTGACCGTCGCCCGATCGCCGCCCCGGCCGTAGCACGCCGGGCCCGGTACGGCACCCGCGCTCTCCGGGCCGACCCGCAGGATCCCGCCGTCGTCGACCCGGGCGATGCTGCCGCCACCGGCGCCGATGGTGTGGATGTCCACCATCGGCAGTGCGATCCGCCAGCGGTCGATCGTGCCGTCGGTCATGACCAGCGGCTGGCCGTCGTTGACCACCGCCGCGTCGAAGCTGGTACCGCCCATGTCCACGGTCAGGCAGCGGTCCCACCCGTGCGGTTCGACCTCCAGCAGACCCGCCGTCGGCCCGGATGCCGGCCCGGACAGCAACGACAGCGCCGCGCGCCGGGCCAGCTCGGCCGGCGTCGCTACCCCGCCGTTGGACTGCATCAGCAGCAGGATCCCGGCGAAACCGGCCTCGGTCAGGGTGTCGGTCAGCCCGGTGAGGTAGCGGCTGATGATCGGTCCCGCGTAGGAGTTGAGTACCGCGGTCGATGTGCGGTCGTAGTAGCGCAGCTGCGGCAGCAGCTCGCTGGAGCGGGTGACGTAGACGTCGGGGAGTGCTTCGGCCAGCGCGGCCGCGGCGGCGTCCTCGTGGGCCGGGTTGGCGTGCGAATGCATGAAGCTGATCGCGACGGCCTCGACCCCCTCCCGGCGGAAGGTCTCGGCGGCGCCCCGGACGTCGTCGAGATCGAGGTCCTCGACGACGTCGCCCTCGTGGTCCAGCCGGCCGTGCACGGGCAGGCGCAGGTACCGCGGTACCAGCGGCTCGGGCGCGGTCAACCGGTTGTTGTAGGCCTCCTCGCGGGTGCCGTCCCGCATCGGCAGCACGTCGCGGAAGCCGTCGGTGGTCAGCAGGCCCGTGGTCGCGCCGCGCCGGGTGAGCAGGGCGTTCGTGGTGACCGTCGTGCCGTGCACGATGGTGCCGGTCTCCGCCAGGAGCTTCTCGACCGACTCGCCGCGCAGGTCGGCGATCTCCCGCAGGCCCTGCACCACCGCCCGCGAAGGGTCGGACGGCACCGAGCTCGTCTTGTGCACCAGGTGGCTGCCGTCCGGGTTGACGACGAGGAAGTCGGTGAACGTCCCCCCGACATCGATCCCGATCCGCATCCCCTGCATCGTCTCGCTCATCGGTTCGTTGCTCCGTTCACGTTCCGCAGGACCGAGGTGGTCTCCTGGTCCACGCGCACGGCCCCGTCCGGGCCGGTGACCACGGCGACGCCGTAGTCGGCGCGCGCCCGTTCCGGGCTCACCAGGCCGTCACGCACCTCGCGCAGGACGAGGTCGACCGGGCGCAGGTGCGGATTGCCGTAGCCGGCTCCGCCGCCGCTCCGTGCGCGCACGACGGCCCCCTGTGGCAGCGGCACCAGTTCCTTGGAGCCCCAGACGTGGGTGGTGCCGTCCGGACGCTCGATCCGGATGTCGTTGCGGCCGGCGTCGAGGCCGCCGAACAGGCCCTTGGCCGCCTCGGCGCCCTCGCTGATGACGTCGTCACCGATCGTGACCCCGATCTCGTCCCGGCCGTAGCAGCGCCATGCCGAGCGAGTGCCGATCCCGCCCCGCCACTGGCCTGCGCCGGCCGAGTCCGACAGGTACTCGTGGTACTCGAGGAAGTGCGGCGAGGTCAGCTCGAACATCTCGGGATCGGGTGAACGCATCTGCCCCGCGGTCCCGGTGAAACCGAACGCGTCCCATCCGTCGGTCCCGCGCATCGCGCCGGGCCCGCTGCGCTGGAACACGGTGAGGGTGACGAACGGGTCGTCGGTGCGCGGGTCGACGCCGTTCAGCGAGGTGCAGATGAACTGGTTCCAGCCCGCGGTCACCCGGTCCGGGAGGGCGTCGGCGAGGGCGTTCATGATCGCCTCGAGCACCTCGTCGCACATCTGGTTGCCGAAGATCGTGGCTGCGGGGAACCGCGGGTTGAGCAGCGATCCCTCGCGAAACACCGTGCTGAGCGGCGCGAACAGTCCCTGGTTGGTCGGGATGACCACGCCGCCGGCGGCGATGAGCATCAGGAACACGATCCGCACCGCGCCCTTGGCCGAGGCGGGCGGCATGTTCGCGATGCCGGGCGACTGGTCGTCGGTTGCGCTGAAGTCGAAGGTGATCTCGTCGCCCTCGATCCGTACCTCGCAGGCGATCCGGTAGCGGGCGCCGGGGTCGACGCCGTCGGACACCATCCAGCTCTCCCCGTGGTAGACGCCGTCCGGCCACTTCGCCACCTCGGCCCGGACCTGCTGCTCAGACCCGTCGAGCACGTAGTCCATGTGCGCCCGGAAGGCCCCCAGCCCGTACCGGTTCAGGACCTGCAACAGCCGGCGCTTGCCGATCGTGCAGGCTCCGACCATCGACTGGATGTCCTGCATCACGAAGTCGATGCGGATGTTGGCACCGACCAGGTCCCAGACGTCCTTGCGGAGCGTGCCCCCGGAGTAGACCTTGACGGGAGTGATGCGCAGGGCCTCCTGCCAGATCTCCCGGGCCTGCGGGTTGTAGCCGCCGAGGGTCATCCCGCCGATGTCGGCCATGTGCCCCTTGGCCGCGGCCCAGGCGACGAGCTCACCGTCGTGGAAGATCGGCAGGTAGATCCCTGTGTCGGCGTTCTGGTTGCCGCCGGTGAACACGTCGTTGTGCAGGATGACGTCGCCGTCGGCGATGTCGTCGCCGAAGTAGTCGATGATGTATTCGAGCGGGGGTTGCGCCCCGAACGCGATGATGGCGGCGAACTCGGCCTGGGCGAGTGCCCGACCCTTCGCGTCGAACAGGACGGTCACCAGGTCACCGATCTCGTTGAAGATCGGCGAACGCGACGACCGCATCAGCATCGTCGCCATCTCCTTGGCGATCGCGTCGACACGGCGCTGCAGGACCGAGGCGAGGATCGGGTCCACGTGCTGTGCTGTTGTGGCCACTTCAGCCTCCTGCGGCGAGTCGGTAGAGCTGAACCGGGTACTCCGACAGAGTTCGGCAGCCCGTGTCGGTGACGACGTGGGTGTCGGCCATGTAGCCCATGGCCGCGGTCTCGGCTTCCCAGAGCATCGGGTGCAGGGCGAGGACCATCCCGGAGTCGAGGGTGCTCACGGCGCCGGCGGAGCTGTCGTCCTGGACGACGTCGAGCCCGATCCAGGGCTCCTCCAGCACGTCCTGGCCCAGCCCGTGGCCGGACCAGTAGGAGGACTTCACCCCTTCGGCCTCCACGGCCGCGATGACCTGCTTCTGCACGTCGCCGGTCGCGATGGCCGGGGTGATCGCCGAAGCGGCGGCAGCCATTCCGGCCTCGACCGCGCGGGCGATCCGTTCGATCGGTTCGGAGGGCGGCGCGAAGGTGACCATCCGGGCCAGCTCGACCCAGTAGCCGGCCTGGCCGACCACCTCGTAGGAGAAGGTGAACACGTCGTGCGGGCGCAGCACGCGGTCGCGCGGCGCGCCGAACGTCGGGCAGGGCCCGGTGGGTTCGTCATCGGCGAACATCGTCAGGAACAGCGGGTCCTCGCCGCCGAGCCGGGCTGCGGTCGCGTACATCTCGGCCGCCACCTCCCGCTCGGTGATGCCGGGACGGGCCACCTCCAGCAGCCGCTCGAAACAGCGGTCGGTGATGTAGGCGGACTCCTCGGCGCCGCGGATCTCCTCGGCGCTCTTCACCGCACGGACGCGCTCGAACATCGGGGAGGCGTCGACGATCTCGGCGTCCGGGCAGGCGTGTGCAATCCGCAGGTAGTCCTCGACCTTCATGATCTGGCCGAGGCCGACGACACCGATCCGGCCGGCCCGCGGCCCGCTCTCGAGGACCTCGACCAGGCCCGCTCCGAGGTCGTGCGGGTAGCGGTAGTCACTCACCCAGCCGGACCTGGGACGTCGCCCGCCGGTCAGGTTCTGCGGCAGAACCATGATCGGCTCGGCTCCGGCGAAGACGACGCTGTAGCCGTAGCGGTGGGCGAGGTTGTAGTCGGCGACGTAGCGCAGGGTCCCCTTGTGGCCCCGGTAGTCGGCGCCGGCGACCACCAGCACCTCCAGGCCCTCCTCGGCCATCGCGGCCTGCAGCCGACTCCAGCGCCGGTCGCGCTCGCTCAGCGAGCCACTCATCCGCTTCTCCTTCCGGTGTGAGGCCATTCACCTCGAATCAGAAGCTATTGAGGTAGGCGGGTGCTCCGGCAGCACTCCGAGGGAGGTAACAACGTCATCCCTCGTGCGAGGGGGGTGGCACCGGCGCGTCGAGAACCACCCTGGTCAGGGCCACCCGCGAGTTGATGTGCAGCTTGCGGTAGATCGCCTTGAGATGCTGCTTGACGGTGTAGCGGCTGAGGAAAACGCGCGCCGCGATCTGGTCGTCCTGCAGGCCGAGTGCCACGAGGCGGGCCACTTCCTGCTCCCGCGGTGACAGCAGCGCCGCCACCGACGGCGGAAGCACGGCCGAGGCGATGCGGGTGTCGTGCGAGCGCAGCACGGTGACCGACGTACCGGAACCTCGGGGGCCCGGTACCGCGCGGATCGACAGGCACCGCCCGGATTCGGACACCGTCGACCAGTGTCCGTCCCCTCCGGTGCTGTCCGGGTGCGCCGCCGCTGCCATGGTGTCCTCCAGCCAGACCTCCGGGTCCGCCGGCGCGACGGAGTCGAGCAGGCGCCGGGCCGCCTCGTTCAGCCGGCGGCGACCGGTCGCGAGGTCGCTGATGACGAGAGCGTCGGTCGCAAGATCCAGCGCGGCGTGCGCGTGATCCCGCTCGTGCGCCAACTCGCTGCGCTCGTTCAACGCGGAGACCGCCGACCCCACGACCCGGCCGAGCGCGGAGACGACGGCGAGGGTGGCGGGGTCGGCGAGGCTGCCCGGGTCCCGGTCGCCGAAGTTCAGCGTGCCGACCGTCCGGGCACCCGCGGTCACCGGTGCCTGGAGCGCCATCCGCATCCGGTGCAGCGCCAGCACCTGCTTGTAGAGGTCGAGTTGTTGCCACTCTTCCTCGGACATGAGTTGGGCACTGTGGACGGCCCGGCCGGTCGTCAGGGCCTGGTCGAGTACCGGGTCGTGGTCGCGCCCGGCGTCCTCGTAGCGCGCGAGGAAGACGTCACTGACGCCTTCCGTGGCGTGAGACAAGGCACGGCTGCGCACCGACGGAAACAGGTAGATGCCGAACGACCGCGCGGGTAGAACCGTGGCGACGATCTCGAGATAGCGCTCCATCACCTCGTCGAGCGTGGTGGCACCGCACAGGGCGTCGGTGGCCCTGACGATCAACTCTGCAACGTCGTGTCCGGCGAGCTCCGCCATCGTCCCGTCTCCCTCGAAGGGTACGAAGCACGTGCCGTCGGGCACGCTCTCGTCACGCCCGGTCGGTGATCAGGTCCTTCAGCGGTGTGTCCGGGTCCGTTCCGGCCTCCGGTGGGATGGTCCGTCGCGCGCCCAGTGCCCGCTTCACCGCCATGAAGTCCTTGGGCCGGTTCACCGACTCGGACGCGATCAGGGCGCCCCCGCGGTAGTAGAGGACCGTCAGGCCGGCGGAGCCGGGGCTCCTGCGGAGCACGTACCGGTCGGCTCCGCCGGAGATGCCCGCGATCTGCAGCTTCAGGTCGCGCTGATCGGACCAGAACCACGGCACGGGCGATGCCGGCGGGGCGACCCCGGCGATGCCGGCTGCGACCGTCCTGGCCTGGTCGTTGGCGTTCTGCACCGACTCCACCCCGATGAGCTCCCCCGGTAGGTGTGGATGGGGCAGCACAGTGCAGTCTCCGGCGGCGTACACACCCGGGTGACTGGTCCGGCCCGCGACGTCGACGACGATGCCACGCCGGACCTTCAGACCGAGCATCTCGGCAAGGGCCGTCCCGGGCACCGCGCCGACACCCACGACGACGAGGTCGGCCGGCAGCGCCCGCCCGTCGGCGAGGCGCACTCCTCGTACCCGCCCGGCGTCACCGTCGATCTCCCGGACCTCGGCGCTGAGCAGGAACCGGACGCCCCACTCCCGGTGCCGGTCGAGCAGGAAGCCCGACAGCGGTGCCGCACTGACCCTGCTCAGCAGTCGGTCCTCGCGTTCGACGACCGTGGTGGCCAAGCCGCGAGCGCTGGTGACCGCGGCAGCCTCCAGCCCGATGTAGCCGGCTCCGAGCACGACCACCTGCTCAGCAGAGGCCAGCCGATCGCGCAGCGCCTCGGCGTCGTGCAGGCTCCGCAAGGTGCAGACCCCGTCGAGGTCGGCGCCGGGCACCGGCAGCGCGCGGGCCCGGGCACCGGTGGCCAGGACGAGGTGTGCGAACTCGACGGCGTGGCCGTCGTCGCACCGCGCGGAGCCGGCGCCGGAGTCGTCGACCTCGACCTCCGTGACCCGCACGCCGGTTCGCACCTCGATGCCGGCCTCGTGGAAGAACTCCGGAGTCCGCAGCACCAGGGCGTCGTGATCCGCTGTCCCGCCGAGGAACGCCTTCGACAGCGGCGGTCGCTGGTAGGGCCGGTGCGGCTCGTCACCGAGCAGCAGGATCGGACGGTCGTAGCCGAGCTCGCGCAGCGAGGTCGCGACACGCACACCGGCCTCACCGGCCCCGACGACGAGCACACCGGTATCGGTGGGAGGGGGCTGTGGATTCGTCATTGCTCGGGAGCCACCGTGACCTCGACGCCGTCGAGGGCATCGGTCATCGGGATCTGGCAGGACAGCCTGCTGGCGTCCGTGCGTTCGGCCGCGGCGTCCTCGAGCATCTCGTCCTCGAAGTCGCCGACCTCGCCGACCGCGTCCCGGAACTGATCGGCGACGTAGACGTGGCAGGTGGCACACGCCAGCGCCCCTCCGCACTCCGCGACGATCCCGGGCACCCCGGACCTGGTTCCTACCTCCATGATCGACGACCCGGTACGGGCCTCGACGACGCGTTGGGATCCGTCGGGACAAGTGAAGACGATCTTGGGCATCCTGTTGCCTTCTCGGGTCGGAGCGCCGGGGCCGGCCGACGAGCGCTCCCGCCGGCCGGCCCCGGGCGATGCACGGGTCTAGAACAGCTCGAAGTACTCGCGGTGCTCCCAGTCGGTGACACCGTTGACGTAGGTGTCGGGGTCCGGGTTCTCCGCGACCCAGGCCTCGTACCGGGTGATCTCACTGCGCTTCATCGTGACCAGGTAGTCGACGAAGGTGCTTCCGAACTGGCTGCGGAAGAACTGGTCGTTCTCCAGCACCGCAACGGCGTCCTTCAAGCTGGTCGGCAGCTGTGGCACATCGGCGGTGTAGGGGTCCTCGCTCAGCGGCCCGGGCGACGTCCGGTTGACGATGCCGTCGATCCCGGCGACCACCTGGGAGGCCATGTACAGGTACGGGTTCGCCGCGGCCTCCCCGACCCGGTTCTCGACGTGCGATGCCTTGTCGCCGAGGGCGCTGATCACGCGCATCATCGCCGCGCGGTTGTCGTGGGCCCAGGTCAGCCGATCGGGCGCCAGCGAGTAGGGGCGCCGGCGCCGGTACCCGTTGATGGTCGGCGTGGTGAACACCGACGCGGCGGCACCGTGCGCCAGCTGCCCGCCCACGTAGTGCCTGCCGAGCTCGGACAGTGCCTCGCCCTCGCCGGGGACCATCAGGTTCTCGCCGCTCGTGGCGTCGGCCACCGAGGTGTGCAGGTGCCAGCCGCTGGCGTAGAAACCGTCGATCGCCGGAGTGCACATGAACGAGGCGAGGTAGCCGTGCCGCTTGGCGGTCTGCTTGACCGCCATCTTGAACAGGCTGGCCGCGTCCGCGGCGGCGATCCCCTCGAGCACGTCGAACGTCGTCTCGACCTGGCTCGGTGCCCACTCGTCGTCGAAGGACCGCAGCGGCAGCCCCATCGCCAGCACCGAGTCTCGGATGGGGATGAGGGCGTCGTCGATCTCGTCGAGATGGTCGACGAGCAGGTAGTTGTAGCCCCGGGCGACCGGAGCGACCTGGGGCGGGTCAGCGGGCGTGCCCGGGGCCCCCAGCGAGCACTTCCCCAGCAGGTCGTCGACGATCCGGGTGAGGTACCACTCCATCTCGATTCCGGCGACGAGCTTGTAGTTGTGCTCGGCCAGCTTCGCCAGCGAGTTCCGCAGGATGGTGCGCGGCGCCAGCGGGAACAGCGACCCGTTGCTCATGTAGAGGTCGGCGAAGACCACCGCGGTCTTCGGCGCCCACGGCAGCAGCTGGAACGTGTCGGGGTCGGGGACCATCGTGATGTTCGGACTGCCGCCCAGGCCCTCGATCTCGAACCCGCCGTCGGCGGTGAACGGGTTGAGCACGATCGCGTTCGCCGGGTCGAAGAAGAACGGTGCCATGGTGATCTCGTTGCCGGACTCGAGCGCCGCGAAGTACGCAGACCGGGTCAGTGCCTTGCCACGCAGCAATCCGTGCTGATCGGGCCAGACGATCCGGATCAGCTCGATGTCGTGCTGCTCGACCAGCTTCTTGGACCGCTCCGCGGCCTCGATCTTCTCTGGTCCGTACAGGCCGTGCCGTTCGATGAACTTGCCGGTGGGGGGCATGATCTCTCTCCTTCGGGCGATCAGTGTCGGGAGCGGTCGGACGGAAGTAGGTCGAACCAGTGGTCGAGAAGGTCCCGGGCGTCCGGGGCGCCGGCGGCGAAGTACCGCTCGGCCTCGGCCTGCATCGCCGCCACGTCGGCGCCGAACCGTTCGAGTTTCGGACCTTCCAGGCCGAGGAGCTCGTTCACCCCGGCCAGGGTCATCTCGGGATGGAACTGGACGGCGAGCGCCGAGCCGAGGGCCCAGGCCTGCACGTAGCGGTCGGACGCGGCGAGCACCTCGGCACTCGCAGGCGGGGTCATCGAGTCGGAGTGGAACGAGAAGAACCGGCCGGCGATCCCGCCCGAGGCGGCGTCGGCGGGCTTCACGTCGATGATCCCGGCCTCCAGCCCGGCGCCGCCGGGATGCGCGGCCCCGCCGAGTGCCCGCGCGAGCACCTGGGAGCCGAGACAGATCGCCAACACGGGAACGTCGGCGCCGACGGCCTCGGACAGGAACCGCTCCTCGTCGGCCAGGTACGGGTGATCCTCGTACGCGGCCTGCGGTCCGCCCAGCGCGACCACGGCACCGACCTCGTCGAGCTCGGAAAGCCGCTCCCCGCGGTACGGCCGCACGATCCGGCACTCGTGGCCGCGCTCGCGCGCCACCTCGTCGACCAGCCCGACGTCGGCCCGGTCCACATGGGTGATCACGGCGATGGTCGTCATGGTTGTGGCCTCGGTTCGATGTCGGTGCCCCAGGGGTTCCAGTGGTCGATTCGGGCGAGCGCGCCCATCAGGGACATCATCTTGGCCCGGTCGACGGCCACCCAGCTGGCATCCGGCGTGATCCCGTAGGGGGTGAAGTCCCAGACCGCCAGATGCTTGGCCTGCTCGATCAGGGGCGTGGTACTGGTCAGTTCCCGCTCGAGACGGTCGACGCGCAGCCGAAGCAGGGCGTTCTCCCGTCGCAGAGCCTCGAGCTCGTTCGGAACCTCGGGTTCGTCGTCGACCATCTCAGAACACCAACGTGAGATTCTCGTGGATCTGGTCGGAGTCGAGCAGGTTGATCTGCTTGAGCTTGATCCGCCATCCGTCCTCGGTCGCCCGCAGAACGTGGCCGTACCAGCCCGGGTAGGTCTTGGTGACCCCCGCACGGAACTCGTGCACCACGACGTTGGAGCGGACCAGCTGCTCCCCGGTCGCGGGGTCGACGGTGGTCTCGACGTTGCCGATCACTCGCCGGGTCCGCGACGCCGGGATCTGGCTGAACGCCAGCCCGGTGCGCAACCAGTAGACCCGGTCGGTGAGGCGGCGCCGGTCGTCGAAGGCGTGCGAGACCTCGACGGCCGGGTCCCCGCCACCGGCGGTGACCGGCACCCAGTAGAGACAGTCGTCGGTGAAGTGCTCGAGCCAGTCGTTGAAGCGGCCCTCGTCGATCAGGCGGGCTTCGCGGGTGAGGAAGGACTGGACCCCCACGATCTCGTCGGTGCCAGCGCTAGGCCAGTCCTCGCGCAGCAGCGCGCACTGGCGGGCCAGCTCGGCGTAGTACTGCTGGTCCACGTGGTACGACCACGACGAGGTGTCGGCGTACTCGGCGGGAATGCGGCTGCTCATCGTGTGCTGTCCTCGCTCATCATCTCCAGCCATGCGGCGTAGTAGCGACGCATGTGCAACTCATCGGTCGCTCGGCTCGACACCACGCCGTCCGGGCCGACCTCCTGCCAGCCGGGTATTCCCAGGCCGCGGTTCATCAGGATCCACTCGGCCTCGGGGGCTGTAAGGCCGCGCTGGACCTCTTCGAAGTTGGCCTGGTCGTCGGGTTCGCCGAAGGACGGGAAGTCCTCCTGAGTGCGCATTCGCATCGTGTTCACCTCGGGCGGCACCCCGCCGATGGCGGTGGCGTGCCAGGTGAGCTGGGTGCGCTCCACCCCGAGTGGCTCGATGACCTGGATCTGGTTCCCGATGATCAGCAGGTTCGGGAAGATGCTCAGGTTGATCTGTGAGCCGATGGCCAGATCGAGCAGCCGGTCGGCGTCGTCGCCGTGCTCGGCGCGGATCTTCTCCTCGAACCGCTCGCGGCCCGGTTGAGGGCGCTGGTTCGCCCAGAAGCTGCCCGGGCCGTCGTAGTTGGGCCGCTGGTCGATCACACTGTGCCCATTGCCGAGCATGTAGGTGCGCATCGGCCCCTCGTCCGGCGAGACGCCGAAGTAGGACATGTCCTTGCTGTCGCCCATCCGGGAGGCCATCTCCAGCAGGGAGCGGTGCGAGAACGCCGGGTGGTAGCCGTCGCCGGCGTTGTCGTAGGCGAGCTTCCAGTTGCCGCGGTAGCCCATCCGGTTCGCTGCGCTGCGGACGATCACCTCGCCCTCAGGCGCGCGGTCGATCCAGTAGTCGAGCCAGCCGGCCGCAGGGCCGAGCCAGTCCACCACCGACGGGGCAGACTCGTTGAGCGTGCCGAAGACGAACCCGCGGTAGGACTCCACCCGGGCCACCTTGTACAGCCCGTGCTCAGAACGGTCGAAGTCCTCGCCGTAGCCCTGGGGCCACGGCGTCCCGACCAGCTCACCGGTGTTGCGGAACGTCCACCCGTGGTACGGGCACTGGAAGCTCTTCGCGATGCCGCTCTCCTCCCGGCACAGCGTCGCCGCCCGGTGGCTACACCGGTTGAACACCGCATGCAGGGCGCCCTTCCTGTCACGGGTGACGATCACGGGGCGCATCCCCATCCGGACCGAGAGGAAGGAGTTCGGTTCCGGCAGCTGCGACTCGTGCGCCAGGTAGACCCACGAGCGCCCGCCGAAGACCTTCACCATCTCCTCGGCGAAGACCGCCGGGTCGGTGTAGAGCGTCCGGTGCACCCGGTCCTCGCGCACCAGCGCCGCGTAGTCGGTGCGGGCCGGCGCCGGGATTCCGGACAGAAAGTCGCGTTGAAGTGTCATCACTCGCTCCGAGACGGGTGGGTAGGGGCGCGTCGGGTACGGCCGCGGCCGCACCTGGCCGACCGTCGGACAGATCGGAACCACGGAGACGTCCGGTACTGCCGGGTTCTGGCTCGGCCGAACGGCGTCGCGGGAACGACGCCCAGCTCCAGGTCCGTAGAACGTCGAGGCCGACCGGGATCCCGTTCCAGATGGGCGGGGTCGAGGCGAACTCCGAGTTCCGTGTTTCGTATACGGTGGAGCATGGCGGACGATCCGAGATCGCGCAAGCACTAGACTCGGTCACGAGCGGTGGAACGCTCTGATGCCGTCCGCAGCGGCGCCGAGGTCGGCCCGCGCCGGCGCAGGACCTGCGACCGGTGACGACGGACGACGGACGTGGAGGTCGTGGCATGGTGCTCCAGCCCATCGGACGCGGGGGGACTCCCGTGGCCGACGAGGCCTACCGCCGCATCAGCGAGGCGATGCTCGCCGGTGACCTCCCCCCGGGATCACGCCTGGTCATGGACGTCCTGGCCGAACGGCTGGAGATCAGCCGCACCCCGGTGCGAGACGCGCTGCGCCGCCTGGAACGAGAGGGTCTGGTCGAGCCGACCGGCCGCAAGGGCTACACGGTGCGCGCCATCGCCGACGCCGACCTGGAGCACCTCTACGAGTCCCGAATCGCGGTCGAGGCCTTCTCCGCGAGGCGGGTGGCCGAACTCGGTGAGCCGGCGGTCCGCATCGTCGAGCAGGCGATCGAGGACGCCGTCAAGGGCGGGGCGCACAGCGCAGCCGAGACATACCACCTGAACCGCATGATCCACCGGTCTGTCGTCGAGGCCTCTGCGAATCCGATTTTGGTCGAGATGTTCGACAGCGTGTGGGACCGCGCCAAGGCGCTGCAGATCTTCGAGCAGTTCCACAAGCTCGCCGACGATGCCGGACGTCTGCTGGCCGAGCACTACGAGCTGACTGACGCGATGCGGGTCGGCCCGGACCACGCCTACGAGGTCATGCACCAGCACATAACCTTCGGGTACAAAGCCCACAAAGACGGCTGACCGCACAGAGCGAATGCCGTAGGTGCCAATCACCGGCCTTCACCGCCCGCACCGTCGGCCAGGGCGCGAACCTCGTCGGTCTGGGCCCCCGGATCGGCGTTGCAGTCGCTGTCCTGGGGTGCCTGAGCGGATCAGGTTGGGGCCCCTCGTGTCCTGTGGACGTCCTCGCTGCGGTCGCAGTGCGGTCGCACACTGCTTCGGACTCGCTGCGTCGGGAGAGGACGGGGCGGACATCACTGGCCTTCTGACCATTGGGAATCCGACTCAGCGCTACGCTTTCCTACGTCAGATCTCTGAAGGAGTTCCAGCGGGTCGGGCTGAACTTGCGGACCTGACCGTCCGGGTGTTCGCCCGTGCCGGGGCGGACGCATGCTGGCGGTGTCCGCTGCCTCGCGGGCCGAACAGGTGCGCGGGATGAACCGCTGCACCGCCCAGAAGATCCACATCGGCCCATGGCCGACGTTTGCCGACCGTCGGGTCGGGCAACCCGTCGTCAGGAGCGTCGCCGGCGTGCGCGACGCGTTCCGGGGCGCGGGCAGGATGCTCCGCCCCGGCCGGAGCCACCCGGAACAGCGGCGGAGACCTGTGCCCGCGACAGGAGAGGAACGTGTCCATGTCTGCCTACGTGACGTCGAACCCGGCGACCGGCCGGACCGAGAAGGAGTTCCCCGAGCTCGACGACGCAGGGGTCACCGACGTCCTGAACCGTTCGCACGGCGCCTACGCCGGCTGGCGCGGGACGCCGGTGAGCGAGCGTGCAGAGATCCTCACCCGGGTCGCCGACGCCTACGAGTCCCGCCGGGACGAGCTGGCCACGCTGATCGCGACCGAGATGGGCAAGCCGATGAAGGAGGCCGCCGGCGAGGTCAAGCTCGCCGGCGCGATCTACCGCTGGTACGCCGAGCACGGACCGGATCTGCTGAAGCAGGAAGTGCTCGATCCGCAGGGGGCGCAGGAGTCCCTGGTCGAGACCGAGGCGATCGGCTCGCTGATCGGGGTGATGCCGTGGAACTTCCCCTACTACCAGGTGGCCCGGTTCGCCGCACCCAACCTCATGGTGGGCAACACGATCATCCTGAAGCACGCCCCGATCTGCGCGGCTTCCTCGCAGGTCATGGCGGAGATCTTCCATGCCGCCGGTGTGCCGGAGGACGCCTACATCAACGTGTTCGCGACCAACGAGCAGATCGCCGACATGATCGCGGATCCGCGTGTGCAGGGGATTTCACTGACCGGTAGCGAGCGCGCCGGCTCCTCGGTGGCCGAGACCGCCGGCCGGAACCTGAAGAAGGCGGTCCTGGAGCTCGGCGGTTCCGACCCCATGATCGTTCTCGACGACGGTGACCTCGAGCGGACCGCCACGGTCGCCGCCAAGGCCCGTCTGATGAACGCCGGCCAGGCCTGCAACTCCCCGAAGCGGATGATCGTGCCGAAGGACAAGGTCGACGACTTCGTCTCGGTCCTCGTCCGGACGTTCGAGTCCGCCCAGGTGGGAGACCCCACGGATCCGGGCACGCAGGTCGGCCCGCTGTCGTCGGTCCGTGCCCGGGACGGGGTGGTCGCGCAGGTCGAGCGCGCCGTCCAGCAGGGCGCCACCCTCCACACCGGGGGCGACGCGATGAGCGGCGACGGGGCCTTCATCCGCCCGGCCGTGCTGACCGGGGTCACCAAGGACATGGACGCCTACTCCGAGGAGATCTTCGGACCGGTCGCCGTGGTCTACGGCGTCGACTCGGTCGACGACGCCGTCACGCTCGCCAACGACGTGAGCTTCGGGCTCAGCGGATCGGTGTGGGGCAGCGACATCGACCGTGCCCAGGAGGTCGCCGACCGGCTCGAGGTGGGCATGGCCTACGTCAACGAGCACGGCACCACGCTTCCCGGCCTGCCCTTCGGCGGCGTCAAGCGGTCCGGCTTCGGCCGTGAACTCGGCCGATGGGGAATGGGCGAGTTCGTCAACACCCGGCTGCGCCGGACCGCCAGGTCGAAGGGCTAGCCGGATCCGGTGACCGTCGCGAGGAAGCCGGCCGCCCGCTCCCGCAGACCCGCTCGGCGCTCGTCGACGGTGACGCCGGGGGTCGGGCGCACCGCGGGCGTCGGCACCGCGCCGACGTGCTGCACGCAGGCCAGGTCGGCACAGATGTAGGTGCCCACGGTGTCGCCCTGGCGCCCGGCCGCACCCCGGCGGGCCGCGGCGAACAGCGCCACCCCGCCGACGGTGTGCGTGGTGCGGCAGAGCGCGCACATCGCGGCGGCCCGGGTGCCGCCGGCCGAGGCCCGCAGCAGAACCCCCACGGGGCCGTCCTCGGTGGGCACCAGCAGCACGCCCCGGCCCGGGGCCTTCGGGTCCCGCCAGCCGTGCACGTCCTCGAGCCCGTCCGGGTCGAGTTCGCGGACCCACGTCGGGACTGTCATGCGGGCCGCCTCGCCGCGTGAGCAGTTGCTCATGCTGCGGCGGATCCGGATCTCGGTCGAGCTGGTCACGTCGGGGCAGGCTAGGCGCCGCGTCGTGTGGCGGTCCACCGGATTCCGTGCGGGTAGGTTCGGTCGTCGACACCGACGTCACGAGAGGAGCGGCCGCCATGAGCCGACCGACGGCCGCAGGCGCGATGGGCGGGGGCCGCGCGTTCGTGGATGCGACCGGCACCCCGGTACCGCTGCGCGGGCCGGTGCGGCAGGTGGTCGCCACCGACGCGACCGTCGGGGCGCTGCTGCTCGAGCTGGGAGCCCGGCTGGTCGGCGTCGCCGGGACCCTGGACGGCGTCGAACAGGTGGGTGACGAGCGCGCCCCGGACCCGGCGGCGGTCGCGGCGGTCCGCCCGGACGTCGTCGTCACCGGCTGCGCGGACGGCGGGTACGACCTGGCCGACCCGAGGCTGCTGGGCCGGTTGCGGGAGATCGCCCCGGTCGTCGCCGTCGATCTGGGGCGGCGCGCCGAGACCAGCGCGGACCTGCGGGCCCTGCTCGGCGCGGTGCAGCCCCCGCCGCTGCGCTCCCGCGGCCGGCACGAGGGCTGAGCCGAGGCCGGTGATCACCGGTCGTGGAGTGGAGCGTTCGCCAGCCGGACGCAACACTCCACGACCGTCGATCACCGGCCGGTGCTCAGATCGTGGCCCCGCGGATCGCGCGGACGCCGACGGTCAGCCCGACCGCCGCCGTCACCACTGCGGCGACGAAGCCCCCGAGCACCGCGGGATCGGCGAAGCTCCCCGCGAACAGCGCCCGCTCCGCGTCCACGATGTAGGTCAGCGGGTTCACCAGCGAGGCGATCTGCATCCACTCCGGTCCGGTCTCCAGCGGCAGCATCATCCCGGAGAGGATCAGCAGCGGGAACAGGAGCGCCTGCTGCACCGCCCAGAAGATCCACTCGGTCCTCCGGGCCGCGATCGCGAGCGCGTAGGACAGCGCCCCGACCCCGACCCCGAAGACGCCGAGCAGCACCAGCCCGACCACGACGTGCAGCGGGTACAGCGCGAAGCCGAACGGGACCGCGATCAGCGTGACGATCGCGGCCTGCACGACCAGCGGCGTCAGCTCCTTGAGCGCCCGCCCGGCCATCAGCGAGGACCGGGACAGCGGTGTCGCAAGCATCCGCTCGAAGGCCCCGGTCATGATCTCGAACTGCAGGTTCGCGCCGGTCATCGACGTCCCGAACATCGTGATCATGACGATCACGCCGGGCAGGAACCACTGCAGCGACGATCCGCCGAACATGGCGCCGTCGCCCGCGAGACCGGACAGCAGCGGTCCGAACAGGCCCAGGAACACCAGTGGCTGGAGCAGGCTGAAGATCAACGAGAACGGGTCCCGGACGATCGTCAGGGTTTCCCGCCACCACACGTTGCGGATGTCGGTGAGGACGCCGGTGGCCCGGGGCACGGCGATACTCATCAGGCCTCTCCCTCGCGCAGGCTGCGACCGGTCAGGTTCAGGAAGACGTCGTCGAGCGTGGGCCGCCGCGGCTCGGCGGCCAGGACGTCGACGTCGGCGTCGCGCAGCCGGCCGAGGATCCGGGGCAGGGCGTGCGTGGCGCCGTCGACGACGATGGTGAGTGCTCGGCCGTCCGGGACGACCCGTTCGCCGACGGACTCGTCCGCGCGGCGCCCGGTGTCCCGCCACGCCCCGGCGGGGCCCGGCTCCGCGCCACCGGGGGTCGCCGGTGGCCCGGCGGGGGCGAGCGCCGGGGTGGTTGCCCCGGCGAGCACCGCGCGCGCCGCCGGGACGTCCGCGGTGCGGACCGTCACGGTCAGCCGGTCGCCCGCCTGGTCGTGCTTGAGCCGCTCCGCGGTGTCGTCGGCGATCACCAGCCCGTGATCGATGATCACCACCCGTTCGGCCATCGCGTCGGCCTCGTCGAGGTAGTGGGTGGTCAGCACGATCGTCGTGCCGTGCTCGGCGCGGATCCGCAGGATGTGGTCCCACAGGTTCGCCCGGTTCTGCGGGTCCATCCCGGTCGAGGGCTCGTCCAGGAACAGCAGCCGCGGCGAGTGGATCAGGCCGAGTGCGATGTCCAGGCGGCGCTTCTGCCCGCCGGACAGCGTGCTGACCTTGCGCATTCCCAGCTTCTCCAGGTCCAGCGTGCGCAGCAGCCGATCGGTGCTCGCGGCCGTCTCGGCCCGGGACAGGCCGTAGAAGCGGCCCTGCATGAGCAGCTCGTCGCGGACCCGGTAGTTGTGCCCCGCACCGTCCTTCTGGCCGATGTAGCCGATCCGCCTCCGCACCTCGGCCGGGTGCCGGGCGACGTCCAGGCCCGCGACCTCGGCGCGCCCGGAGCTGGGCGGCAGCAGGCTGGTGAGCATCCGCAGCGTCGTCGACTTCCCCGCGCCGTTGGGGCCGAGGAAGGCGACCAGCTCGCCTTCGGCGACGTCGAGGTCGACGCCCCGCACCGCCTCGACGGTCTCGCTCCCGACCCGGAAGTGCCGGGTCAGTGATTCGGTGTGGATCAACAAGGTTCCTATCGCCGTACGCCGTACCGAGTGGCGAGGCGATACAGTACGCCGTACGAAAAGAAAGTGCGAGGAGATTTCGTGACCGAACAGGAGCAGTGGGGCACCCCCGAGGGGCAGGCGATGATCGAGCTGCTCTGGGACCCGCCGCCGCCCCCGCGCCGCGGGCCACGCCAGCGGCTGACGCTCGACCGGGTCGTCGAGGCGGGCATGGCGGTCGCGGCCCGCTCGGTCGATGAGCTGTCGATGCGCAAGGTCGCCCAGGAGCTCGGCGTCGGCGCGATGAGCCTCTACACCTACGTTCCCGGCCGTGACGAGCTGTTCGAGCTGATGGTCGACCGCGCCTGGGCGACCCGCACACTGCCGGACGCCGGCCTGCCGTGGCGTGCGCAGGCGGAGTCCCACGCGCACGAGGCCTGGCGGATGTACCGCGAGCACCCGTGGATGATCAGCTCGAACCTCTGGCGGATGCCGCTGGGCCCGCACGTGCTCGATGTCCAGGAGGACCTGTACCGCGCCGTGCTCCTGACCGGGCTCGCCCCGGCGACCGTTGTCCGGTCGGCCGGGCTGATCGAGTCGCACGTGTTCGGTGCCGCCCGTGCGGCGATCACCGACACGTCGCAGGCGTCCCGGACCGGTGTCACCCAGGACGACTACTACTCGGCCCGCGCGGGGTTCTGGGGCACCCACTTCAGCGAGGAGCGGTTCCCGACCATGCTGACGCTCTGGAACGCCGGTGGGTTCGACGACGAGAACCCCGGCGGCGACTGGGAGTTCGGCCTGGGCCTGCTCCTCGACGGGATCGAGCGCCTGGCCGCCGAAGCGTGACGCCGCTCCGCCGGTCGAGACGCAGTGAGCTGTGTCGCGTCGTTACCCTGGACGCGTGCAGACCCCGACCGTCCTCGTCGTGGACTACGGCGCCCAGTACGCGCAGCTCATCGCCCGCCGGGTGCGCGAAGCGGACGTGTACTCCGAGATCGTCCCGGCGTCGACGCCCGTGTCCGAGATCGTCCGCCGTGAACCGGCCGCGGTCGTCCTCTCCGGCGGCCCGGCGAGCGTGTACGCCGAGGGCGCCCCGGCCGTCGACCCGGCCCTGTTCGAGACCGGCATCCCGGTCTTCGGCATGTGCTACGGCTTCCAGGCGATGGCCCGCGCGCTCGGCGGCGAGGTCTCGCCCGACGGCACCCGTGAGTACGGCCGTACCGAGATCGCGCTGTCCGGTACCCCCGGCACGCTGCACGACGGTCTCCCGGCGCGGCACCCGGTCTGGATGAGCCACGGCGACTCGGTGACCGCCGCGCCGCAGGGGTTCACGGTGACCGCGTCGTCGGACCGGGTCGCGGTCGCGGCGTTCGAGGACACCGGCCGCCGCCTCGCCGGCGTCCAGTACCACCCGGAGGTCGGCCACTCCCCGCACGGGCAGGAGGTGCTGCGGCGGTTCCTGCACGACGTCGCGGGCATCACCCCGGGCTGGACGACGGCGTCGATCATCGACGAGACCGTCGAGGCGATCCGGGCCCAGGTCGGCGACGGCCACGCCATCTGCGGGCTGTCCGGCGGGGTCGACTCCGCGGTCGCCGCCGCGCTCGTGCAGCGGGCCATCGGGGACCGGCTGACCTGTGTGTTCGTCGACCACGGGCTGCTGCGGGCCGGGGAGCGCGAGCAGGTGGAGAAGGACTTCGTCGCCGCGACCGGCGCGAAGCTGCACACCGTCGACGCCGCCGACCGGTTCCTCGACGCGCTGGCCGGGGTCACCGACCCCGAGGAGAAGCGCAAGATCATCGGCCGGGAGTTCATCCGGGTCTTCGAGGCGGCGACGGCGGAGGTCGTGGCCGACCACCACGTCGGCTTCCTGGTCCAGGGCACGCTCTACCCCGACGTCGTGGAATCCGGCGGCGGCGACGGCACCGCCACGATCAAGAGCCACCACAACGTGGGCGGCCTGCCCGACGACATCGAGTTCGCCCTGGTCGAGCCGCTGCGCTCGCTGTTCAAGGACGAGGTCCGCACGGTCGGCGCCGAGCTCCGGCTGCCCGAGGTGATCGTGCGCCGGCAGCCGTTCCCGGGCCCCGGACTCGGCATCCGGATCATCGGCGAGGTCACCCACGACCGGCTGGAGACGCTGCGGGCCGCCGACGCGATCGCCCGCGAGGAACTGACCGCGGCCGGCCTGGACCACGAGATCTGGCAGTGCCCGGTCGTCCTGCTCGCGGACGTGCGGAGCGTCGGGGTCCAGGGCGACGGCCGCACCTACGGGCACCCGATCGTGCTGCGCCCGGTCTCCAGTGAGGACGCGATGACCGCGGACTGGACCCGGTTGCCGTACGAGGTGCTGGAGCGGATCTCCACCCGGGTCACGAACGAGGTGGCCGAGGTCAACCGGGTCGTGCTCGACGTGACGAGCAAGCCGCCGGGCACCATCGAGTGGGAGTGACGACGACGAGGTGAACGAAAAGCGGGGCGGGGCCGGTCGAACCGGCCCCGCCCCGTTCCGCCCGGGTCCTGCGCTCCCGACCCCCGTCAGGGGCGCGACCACGCGGGCGGCGCGGGTGTCGGCGACGCTCCCCAGCTCGCCGACGCCCGTGTTGCTTGTTAGTCGTCCGTACTCGCCCGGGAGTTACGCACACTCGCGACGAGGAACACGATCCCGGCGACGACGGCCGTGCCGGCGAGCAACCAGCGGATGTCGACGACCTCCCACGGCCCGGTCCCGGTGATTCCGGCCGCCGCGACCAGCAGGGACAGGATCCCCGCCACCAGCGCGACGACGTCCGGACGACGCTTCTGCGGGTAGTCAGCCACGCTGCACCTCCACTGCTCCCATCTCGGCCCGCAGGTCCAGTTCCAGGACCCGCCCACCGGGCCCGTCCGGCCCGGGATCGGTGACCATCAGGCTCGCGTCCTGCCCGGCCCGGGACTGGCCGTCGACCGCCACGTCGCCGAACCCGGCCGATCCGCGGACCACGAGGTCGGCGTTCTCCGGTACGCGGACGGAGATCGCACCGGCGCCCACCTCGGCCCGGGTGCGGACGGGGCCCTCGGCGCCGGGACCCGTTGCCAGGTCGATCCGGGTCAGGTCCAGGTCGATCGCCCCGGTGCCCCGCCGGTACTCCGGCGCCAGCTGTGCCGCCGTCGCCGGAGCGGCCTCGATCGGGCCGAACCCGCCGCGTACCGCCCAGCCGTCCGGTCCCAGCGCGTCGTTGGCCAGCGACGTCATCCCGGTCACCAGCGCCAGTACCACCGCGAACGGGATCAGCCAGCGCCCGGCCCGCTGGAACGCGCCGATCAGCAGCCCGATCCCGACCACGGCCAGCGCCGCTCCCGGTACCGAGGACGCCGGCAGCACTCCCGGCGCGGCCAGCGCGACGACGCCCACCATGCCGGCGACGACGAGCGCGACCGCGAGCGTCACCGGTGTCAGCTTCGAGCGCGGCGGTGCGGGCGTCGCCGGTTCGGGTCCGGGTTCGGGCAGGTCCCAGGCGAACGGCGCGACCCCGAGCGGGTCCCACGCCGGGGGTGTCCGGGCGGGTTCCGCCTGGGCCCGGACCTGCGCCTGGGCCGGAGCCGGGGTCTGCACCGTCCCGTCCGATGCGATCCACGGCACCGCCGGGGTGGGCGCGACGGCCGCGTCCCGACTGCCGGGCCGCGACCCGCGGGTGAGGTGCAGCGCGACGAGCAGGCCCACCGTCACCCCGGTCGCGACCAGCCGGTCGGCCGCCGTCACCATCGGGATCGCCAGCAGCGCCGCGACCGTCAGCAGGGCGATCGACAGCGCCGACGCCGATCCCGTCCGCGCCGGCGGCGGGGCACCGGGCGGGCCGGCGTCCGGCAGCACGGCGCAGCCCGCCAGGTAGAGCGGCAGGCCCGGGCCGGTGATCGCGGCGACGACGAAACCGACCCGCACCAGCGTCGGGTCCAGCTCGTAGCGGCGGGCGACGGCGGCGGCGACGCCGGCGAGCTTCCGGTCGTCACGCGGCCGCACCGGCCGGGAGTCCCACATGTCCCGCAGGGTGTCCATGCCCTGCACTCCCGTCCGCTGTGTCCCCGGATCCGGCGCCCGCGTTCCGTTCATGGGGATGAGCCTGCCCCGCCGAGCCGCCCCGCCGTCTCGGGGACAACCCCGAGACGACCCCGGAAGAGAACCGGAGGGGGACGGCCGCCGGTCGTGTGACCATGGAGTCGTGAAGAGTCCACATCCGTCCACGCACGGTGTACCGCCCGACGCGCCGGTGGCCGTGCCGGACGACGCCGGTGCGACGACGGTCCCGCTGCGCGCGGAGGATGCCGGCGACCCGGACGCCACGGTCCCGTCCCGCCACGACGACCGTCCCGGTCCGGGCGGCGCCCCGGTCGCGGCCTCCCCGCCGCCCGGCGGCCGCCCGGCCCCCGCGGCCGCGGTCCGTGCCCCGCTCACCCGGCGCCGCTCCGGCCGGCTGCTCGGCGGTGTCGGGGGCGGTGTGGCCGACCACCTGGGCGTCGACGTCCGGTGGGTGCGGGCGGCGTTCGTCCTCCTGACGTTCCTCGGCTGGGCAGGCGTCCTGGCCTACGGCCTGCTGTGGGTGTTCCTCCGGCAGGAGGACGACACCGGGGTCGAGCGCACGGTGACGCGCTCCGAGCGCCTGCAGGCGGCCGGTCTGCTCGCCATCGGCCTCGGGTTGTCGCTCGTCGCGGCCACCTCCGGCTCGACGGTGCTCGGCTGGGTTGCGGGGCCGCTGGGCCTGGCGACGGTGGGTGCCGCGGTCGTCTGGCGGGAGGCGGACGAGGCGCAGCGCCGCCGGTGGGCCCGGGACGCCCGCTCCCGCGTCATCGGTGGCCGGGCGGCCCTGCTGCGGACGTTCCTCGGTGCCGCGCTGGTCATGACCGGGCTGGCGGTGTTCCTGCTCGGGCAGCTCGACCTCGGGCAGGTCCGGTTCGGGATCCTGGCCGCGCTCGCGACGCTGCTCGGTGTCGTGGTGCTGACCGTGCCGTGGTGGATGCGGCTGGTCCGCGACCTCGGCGAGGAGCGGCGGGCCCGTGCGGTCGAGGCGGATCGGATGGAGGTCGCCGCGCACCTGCACGACTCGGTGTTGCAGACTCTCGCGCTGATCCAGCGCCAGGCGGGCGACACCCGCGAGGTGCAGCGGCTGGCCCGCGGCCAGGAACGCGAGCTGCGGGCCTGGCTGTACGGCCCCGACGGGCGGGCGCGCGGCGGCGACGGGCACGGGTCCACGACCGAGACGACGTTGTCCGCGGCCGTCACCCGGGTCGCCGGGGAGGTGGAGGACACCTACGCCGTCGCGGTCGGTCCGGTGCTGGTCGGCGACGCCGAGCTCGACGCCGACCTGCGCGCCCTGGTGCTGGCGGCACGGGAGGCGATGGTCAACTCGGCCAAGCACTCCGGGACGTCCGAGGTGGACGTCTACGTGGAGGTGGAGGGGGCATCCGACGAGGGGCCCGGGACGGCGGAGGTGTTCGTCCGTGACCGCGGCCGTGGCTTCGACCCGGACGCGGTCGACGGTGACCGGCACGGTATCGCCGACTCGATCCACGCCCGGATGCGGCGGCACGGCGGTACGGTCCGGATCCGCACGAATGCGGGCGAGGGTACGGAGGTGCGGTTGTCGATGCCGCTGGCGCAGGGGGAGACGACATGACCGACGAGGCGACGATCCGGGTCTACCTGGTCGACGACCACGCGTTGTTCCGGTCCGGTGTGCGCGCCGAACTGGACCGCGGTGACGGGCGGACACCGGTCGTCGAGGTGATCGGCGAGGCCGGCTCGGTGGACGAAGCGGTCGCCGGCGTCGGGCACCTGGCTCCGGACGTCGTGCTGCTGGACGTGCACCTGCCCGGCGGGGGCGGCGCGGAGATCCTGCGCCGCGCACGGGCGGCGGGCACCGAGTCGGTCTTCCTGGCGCTGTCGGTCTCCGACGCCGCCGAGGACGTCATCAGCGTCATCAGATCCGGCGCCCGCGGCTACGTCACGAAGACCATCTCGGGCCGGGACCTGTCGGACGCGGTGCGCCGGGTGAAGGTGGGGGACGCGGTGTTCTCGCCGCGCCTGGCCGGGTTCGTGCTCGACGCCTTCTCCGACCGTCCGGGCGCCGCGCCGCCGGTGGACCCGGAGGTGGACCAGCTGACCAAGCGGGAGCGGGACGTGCTGCGGTTGCTCGCCCGCGGCTACGCCTACAAGGAGATCGCCGGGGAGCTGTTCATCTCGGTGAAGACCGTGGAGACGCACGTGTCGAGCGTGCTGCGCAAGACACAGACCTCGAACCGGCACGAGCTGTCCCGCTGGGCTTCCGACCGGCGGCTCGTGTAGGGCCCGGCAACTCCGAACGGCGCCGGCCCGGACCCGTGATCGGGTCCGGGCCGGCGCCGGTTCGTGGTGCGGGCGACTCAGCTGTCGTCGCTGCTGCTGCTGCTGCCGCCGCCGTCGCTCTCGCTGCCGCTGTCGTCGCCGGCACTGCTGCTGCTGCTACTGCTGTCGCCGCCACCGCTGCTGCTGTTGTCGGAGCGGCTGTCGCCACCGCCCAGCAGGTTCCCGGCACCCTTCGTGACGCCGCCGAGCAACCCGCCGACCGGCTCGGTCACCTTCGACACCGTTCCGCCGACCGGCTCGGTGACGGTGTTCAGCGTCTTCCCGAGCGGCTTCGTGACGGTGTCCAACGGCTGGTCGGAGGAGGCCTCCGAGGCCTCGGAGCTCGACGAGTCGTCGTCGGACGTCGCCGGCTTCTCCTTGGCCGAGGTGTCGAGCAGCCCGGTGATGGGCTCCGCGGCCTCCAGGATCGGCCCGGTCAGCGGCTCCGTCGCGCCGAGCACCGGCTCGGTGACCGGGGACAGCGCGCCGAGCACGGGCGTCGTGACCGGCTCGAGGGTGTCGGTGAGGGGACGGGTCAACGGCTTGACCCCGTCGGTCACCGGGGAGACGGCGGTGGTGACCGGGGTGAGCACCCCGCCGACCGTCTCGCCGACCGGAGCGGTGGCGTCCGCGACCGGCGAGGCGACCCGGGCCACGGTGGTACCGAGCGGCCGGGCGGTCTCGGTGACGTCCTGGAGCGGACCCGTGCTGGTACCGACCTCGCCGGTGCGGTCGTCCGAGGCGGCAGGCGCGGGCGCGGTGAGCGGGTCGGCGAGGTTGCCGGCGGGTGCCCGGTCCGGGTTGTTGAGGGCCTGAACGACCCCGAGGCCTCCCAGCGGGGAGCCGGTACCGGTGGCGCCGGTCCCGGCGGAGGACGGCCCGGTGAGCTCGGCCACGGACGGCGCCGACGAGCCGGTGGACGGCCCCGTGGTGGACGGCCCCGGCACCGCCGGGATGCGCTGTGCGGGGATCGCGGCGGCCGCACCGGAACCGGTGCCCGTCGAGACCTGTCGCAGGGTGCCCGCGGCCGCGGACTCCTGCGGCTGCTGCGGGAACGCGACGTTCATCCAGTCGGTCGCGCCGGGCGCGGTCACCGGCAGGGCCGGCACGGCAGGCACGTCCGGCAGGGCCGGGAGCGGGGATGCGAGAGCGACGTTCGCCGGCAGGTACTGGCCCGGGAGGGACTCCGGCAGGTCCGCGGCGGCGGGCAGGCCGATGCCGGGGAACAGCCCGTCGGCGGCGGCCTGGGCCTCGGAGTCGTGCGAGGTCGCTCCGTTGTAGATGGCGGCGCCGAGCACCGAGCCCGCGGCCACCAGCGCACCGGCGACGGCACCGGCCCGTCGACGCCCGGAGGTCGGCCGGGCCGGCCACTCCTGGGCACCAGGGGCATCGGCCCGGGGACGCGGCTGCGGCAGGGCGATGTCCGGCCAGTTGCCCGGTGCACCGGAGGCGGGCACGTCGGTCGTGACCGGTGTGCGGCCCTCGCGGCGCAGCAGGTCGCCGACGGACAGCAGTGGGCCGGTCATCGGACCGGCGCCGTGGCGGGCGTCGCGCGGGCCGGCGGCGTGGCGGGCGAGCAGCTCGGCGACGCTCACCAGTTCACCGGGCCCGGTGGCGCCGGGGGAGCCGGGGAGCTGGGCGCCGGTGGGAGTGTCGGTCACAGCCGCACGTCCTCCTTCAGGGTCGTCTCGACCAGGAAAGGTCTACCCGAAGGGTCGTCGATCCCCAAGCGATCACCCTCCGCTCGTCGCGCGTCACCCGATACGGTGACATCCGTTCAACGGGCGTATCCGACCGCTCGCCCTGCTCGTTGACCGGTGAGGCAACCCCTCTGTGGCCGCGGCGGGGCGAAAGTCCCAGGTCGGACATCCGGCCCGTGCGGGTCCGGTCACCGTCTGCGAGCGCCGGTCGAATCGCCGAGCGGTCGCCGTACTTCCGGTGGTCACGGTGCGCGGCAGCCGGTTCAGCTGCGTCCCGCGCGGTGCTCAGCGGCCGCCGAGACGTCCGCGGCCGAGTCGGAGGAGCATCATCGCGAGCTCGCGGCCCTCCGACCCGAGTGCGGCGAACCGGTCGAGCACCGCCATCTCGCGGCTGTAGACGATGCGTGGGCCGCCGGCGGCCATCCGTGCGGCGCCGATCCGTTTCGACACCTCGGTCCGGCGCAGGATCGCGTCCAGGATCTCGGCGTCGAGCCGGTCGATCTCCTGACGGAGCTCGTCGATCTCGGTACTGGCGCTCGTTCCGCCTGCGCTGCTCTCGCCGTCGGCGACGGTGGGCACGGAGTCGCCGGTGGTCGGTGCGGTGTCGACAGCGGGTTCACTCACGGTGGTGGTCTCCTCGTCTCGGTCGTGCGCCGGTGCAGGTGGACCGAGGACGTGCGAACGCCCCGGGTCCTCGGACTCCGGGGCGTGCTGGGTGCTCTGTGCTCTGTGCTCAGACAGCGTGCGCAGCGGGTGCCGGATCCCGGAACCCGTGGCGAAATCGCCCGATGCTGTGCACGTGGGCGAGTGTAGACGACGCGGTGTGGCCCGTCGCCGTCGTTCCACCCGCCGGGGCGGAGGTGTCGGACCCCCCGCGTACCGTGTTCGACACGATGAGTGCGCTGTTCGAACTCCCCGGAACGAGCTCGGTCCCCGAGCCCAGGACCTCGCGCGGCCGTCAGCTGCTCGAGGGTCTGAACGACCGTCAGCGGGAGGCCGTGACCCACGCGGGTTCCCCGCTGCTCATCGTCGCGGGGGCGGGATCGGGCAAGACCCGGGTGCTCACGCACCGGATCGGCTGGCTGCTCGCCGAGCGCGGGGTGCACCCCGGCGAGATCATGTCGATCACCTTCACGAACAAGGCCGCGGCCGAGATGAAGGAGCGGGTCGACGCGCTGGTCGGCCGCCGGTCCGGGCCGATGTGGGTGTCGACCTTCCACTCCATGTGCGTGCGGATCCTGCGCCGGGAGGCCAAGCACCTGGGGGTGCGCAGCGCGTTCTCGGTGTACGACGCGGACGACTCCCGCCGCCTGACCGGCATCGTCGGGCGCGATCTGGATCTCGACCCGAAGAAGTTCGCCCCGCGCGCGCTGGCGGCGCAGATCTCGAACCTCAAGAACGAGCTGATCTCACCGGACGACGCGGCCGATCGCGCCGGTACCGACCACGAGCGCCGCATCGCCGAGGTCTACGGCGTCTACCAGTCCCGCCTGCGCCAGGCGAACGCGTTCGACTTCGACGACCTGATCATGGAGACGGTCTCGCTGCTGCAGCGGCTGCCCGCCGTGGCCGAGTACTACCGCCGCCGGTTCCGGCACGTGCTCGTCGACGAGTACCAGGACACCAACCACGCCCAGTACGAGCTGGTCCGCCAGCTGGTGCTGCCCGCGACCGAGCGGGCCGCCCCCGCCGAGCTGTGCGTGGTCGGCGACTCCGACCAGTCGATCTACGCCTTCCGCGGCGCGAACATCCGCAACATCGTCGAGTTCGAGCAGGACTTCCCGGACTCCCGGACGATCCTGCTGGAGCAGAACTACCGCTCCACCCAGACCGTCCTGTCCGCGGCCAACGCGGTGATCGCCCGCAACACGGAGCGCCGGGACAAGCGGCTGTGGTCCGACGCGGGTGACGGCGAGAAGGTCGTCGGCTACGTCGCGGACAACGAGCACGACGAGGCGTCCTTCATCGCGAAGGAGATCGACCGGCTGGTCGACTCGGGGGAGTGCCGCAACTCCGACATCGCCGTCTTCTACCGGACCAACAACCAGTCCCGGGTCTTCGAGGACGTCTTCCTCCGGGTGGGGCTGCCCTACCGGGTCGTCGGCGGTGTCCGGTTCTACGAGCGCCGGGAGATCCGCGACGCCCTGGCCTACCTGCGGGTGCTGTCGAACCCGGAGGACACGGTCAGCCTGCGCCGCATCCTGAACGTGCCCAAGCGCGGGATCGGCGACCGGGCCGAGGCGGTCGTCGCCGAGTACGCCGAGCGCGAGCGCACCTCGTTCGCCCGGGCGCTGCGCGCCGCCGCCGAGGAGCCGGAGAGGCTTCCGGCGCTGGCCACGCGGTCGCAGCGCAGCATCGCCGGTTTCGTGCGGATGCTCGACGAGCTGCGCGAGCTGGTCGACCGCGGCGACGACACCGCCGAGGTCCTCGAGGCGGTCTACGCCCGCACCGGGTACACCGACGAGCTGCAGGCCTCCGAGGACCCGCAGGACGGCACCCGGATGGACAACCTCGCCGAGCTGGTGACGGTGGCCCGCGAGTTCGCCGGGGACGCGGCCGTGGCCGACCTGGCCGCCCTGAGCACCGACCCGGACGCGGGGGCCGCCGCGATCGGTTCCGGTGCGGCTCCGGCCGAGGACGCCACGGACGGTCCGGGCAACGACGACGACACCGCCGCCGGCGCTCCGGAGCCCGGCTCGCTCGCCGCCTTCCTGGAGCGGGTCGCCCTGGTCGCGGACGCCGACTCCATCCCGGACGACGACTCCGGCCTGGTCACCCTGATGACCCTGCACTCCGCGAAGGGCCTGGAGTTCCCGGTGGTGTTCCTGACCGGCTGGGAGGACGGGATCTTCCCGCACCTGCGCACGCTCGGGGACCCGAAGGAGCTCGCCGAGGAGCGCCGGCTCGCCTACGTCGGAATCACCCGGGCCGAGCAGCGGCTCTACCTGTCGCGGGCGATCGTCCGGTCGGCGTTCGGGCAGCCGAGCACCAACCCCGCGTCGCGGTTCCTGGACGAGGTGCCGGACGAGCTGGTCGAGTGGCGGCGCACCGAGGAGCAGCTGGTGGCCGAGCGGCCGTCCGCGCCGGTGGGCCGGTTCGGGTTCGGCAGGCGTCCGCAGGCGTCGGATCGGGGGGATTGGAAGGTCCCCGAGCGCAGCCTGAACAACACCTCGCTCCAGCTCGACGTCGGCGACCGGGTCAACCACGACAAGTACGGCCTGGGCACGGTGGTCGCCGCGGACGGGGCCGGCCCGCGGGCCACGGTGACGATCGACTTCGGCAGCGGCGGGACCGTCCGGCTGATGCTGATCGGCGGCGTCCCGATGCAGAAGCTGTAGCGCCCCCGGGTCAGTCGTCGTCGTTGTCGTCCGCCGGCTGGGTCGCGGCCTGGGTCCGGGTGAGGATGTCGGTGCTGCCGAAGGCACCGGAGACGTCGACGGTGACCTCCCGGGGCCCCGGCACACTGCAGGCGAGCTCGCACTCGGTCGAGCCGAACACCTTCCACCCGGTCGCGTTGACCCGGACGTCGTCGGGCACGACGACCGTCACGCTGCCGAACAGCACCCCGACATCGACCCGGTCGGTGTTCTCGGCGACGCCGATGGTGCGGCTGCTGAACACGGCGGTGCCGTCGTCGCCCGCGAGCAGGTGCGAGCCACCCCAGAGCACGGCACCGAGCAGTACGACGGTCCCGAGCGCCGACCCGGCGCGGCGGGCCCACTCGGCCGCGAGGTCGCCCGCGCGGGCCCCTGTGGCGAGCTCGGTGGTCCGGGGGGCGTGGGCCACCGCCCCGTCGGGGGGCAGGTCGGCCGTGAGCCCGACGAGGTCCCCGCGGGTGCGCGCGGCCCAGGCACGGGCGGCCCGCTCCTCGTACTCCTCCAGGCTCAGCCGGCCCTCGCCGTGTGCACGCTGCAACCGGGCGTCGACCGCCCGGCGTTCCTCGTCCCCGACCCGGATGCCCCCGTCGTCCGCCACCGGGCCAGTCTCTCCGGTCCGCGGCGGACGGGGAACCCGGTTCGGGCCACGGTCACTCGCAGGTCACCACGACGGTCCTCATCACATCCGGGTACTCCGGTCGCCACGGGACCGTCGTCCTCTCCTGCCGCGTGCCGTGCGCCGGCCGGTCCCGGCCTGACCGGTCCGACGGGCAGCAGACGAACCGCGGGTCAGGCGCCCTGGCCGCCGGTCGCGTTGGTGAGGTCCAGGCCGCGCTCGATCAGCCACGGCAGCGGGTTGGTCTTGCTGCCGTCGGACTCCCAGATCTCCAGATGCAGGTGCGGGCCGGTCGACTGGCCGCGGTTGCCGACCTCGGCGATCTCGTCGCCGGCCCGGACCTGCTGTCCGACCTCGACGAACGCGCGGTTGACGTGGCCGTACACCGAGCTGGTCCCGTCCGGGTGCTCGAGCACCACCCACATCCCGAAACCGCTGGCCGGTCCGGCCTTCTCCACGACGCCGTCGGTGAGCGCGAAGATCGGCGTGCCGATCGGTGCGGCGAGGTCGATGCCGTTGTGCTGCACGCCCCAGCGGGCGCCGAAGCCGGAGGTGAACCGGCCGGCGGTGGGCATGACCAGGGGGTCACCCTCGTAGACGACGGCCTTGGGTGCGCCGTGCGACATCGCACCGGAGATCGCACGATCCACCGTGGCCGCCTGCTCACCGAGCCGTGCGGCCTTGGTGAGGCTGGCGACGTCGACCTCGGTGGTGTCGTCCAGAGCCGGCATGGTCGCCGGCTGGGCGAGCTGCTCACCGCCGATCGCCGAGGTGACCGCGGGCGCGGTCGTGTCGGCGGGGCGGGGCTCGGCGGCCACCGGGAGCATCGCCGAGGCGGCGAGCTTCGCGTAGGACTCCTCGACGGACGACTCGCCGGCGAGGCCGGGGATGCCGAGGGCACCGGCGACCGTCTGCCCGGCCGCGACGAGCGCGCCGCCTGCCGCGGCCGCGACCGTCACCCGGGTCCGCGACACCACCGGCGGTGGCTGCGGCAGCCGGTGGGCACTGCCGGCGGGCACCGCGTGGGTGGCTGCCGGGAGCGACTGCCGACGCCGGTCGGGTGCGGCGGCCGGACGGGCCGGGCGCGAGCGGCGATCCGGGCCGGCGGCGGGTCGTGCGGGATGTGCGGGGCGAGCCGGGCCGGTCGTGGGTCGTGCCGGGTGCGAAGGGCGGTCCGCGCCGGACGCGGGTCGTGCCGGATGCGACGGGCGGTCCGGACCGGAACCGATCCCGGATCGTGCCGGATGTGCGGGGCGGTCCGGACCGGGACTGATCCCGGGGCGCGCCGGCTGCCCGGGGTGGTCCGCACCGGTGGCGATCCCGGGGCGGTAGGGGTGGGCCGGCCCCGACGTGGGCGCGGGGGCCGTGCGCTGTGGGCCGGGCCGTGGGCTGTGGTCCGCGCCGACGGGACGCGGAGCGCGGTCCGCACCGATCGGCCGCGGGCCGCGGGGTGCCCCGGCTGCGGTGGCCGGCGGCTGCGGTGGCTGCTGGGAGCGGCTGGTGGCGGGCGGGACGGCCGGACGGGTTTGCGGCGCCGGGCGGCCCGGTGCGGCGACCGGACGGTCCTGAGGGGACGCGGGCGGCCGCGGTGCCGGGTGGGCATCGACCGTCGGGCGGGCACGCCGGATCGACGGCGGAGGCGCCGTGGTCCGGTGGCCGCTCATGGCGATCGGCACGTCGGGATGCGTGCCGGGCCGGAGCTCCGGTCGGACGGCGCCGCTGGGGGAGCGGTGGCGCGCCAAGACCTGCCCTTCTGGTGTTCAGGGCGTCGCGGGCCGCTCGGCGGTGATCATCGGAGTGGGGGCTCCGTCGGGGGGTTGGCGCCGCTCGGGGGATGGCGCCGATCACCGTGATCGGTCCGTGACGTGGACGACGCGACGGTAACCCGCGCGTCGCGGCGCGGCAACGCTGGGCGACCGGAGCGGTGCGGGCGGTCGAAGATCGTCGACGACCGGTCGGGCAGGAACGGCGGAGGGGGCCTTCCCGCTGCCCGACCGTCGAACGACCGGTGGTGTGCGCCACTCGCCGGGGCTTCTGAATCGAGCCCGGTTCCCGAGGGGTGACAGCTGTCACCGGGCCAGGTCAGGACCGGTGCGGGCAGCGTGGCTAGGCTCCCGGACGCAGCACGACCGACGTCCGCGGCCGCTGCCGCCTTCTGAGTGCGGGCGCCCCGGAGAATCCCGGGCCGCGCGGGTCGCGGCGATAGCGAAGTGGAGCGGGAGAGCCGAGTGGACCTCTACGAATACCAGGCGAAGGACCTCTTCGCCGCGCACGGAGTCCCGGTGCTGCCGGGCAGGACCGTGGACAACGCTGCCGACGCGGCTGCCGTGGCGTCCGAGCTGGGCACTGCCGTCGTGGTCAAGGCCCAGGTCAAGACCGGTGGGCGGGGTAAGGCCGGCGGGGTGAAGCTGGCCAAGAGCGCTGACGAGGCCAAGGAGAAGGCCGAGGCGATCCTCGGGCTCGACATCAAGGGCCACATCGTCCACCAGGTGCTGGTGACCGAGGCCAGTGACATCTCCGAGGAGTACTACTTCTCGTTCCTGCTGGACCGCTCGAACCGCACCTTCTTGGCCATGTGCTCCTCCGAGGGTGGCATGGAGATCGAGCAGCTGGCCGTGGAGCGTCCGGATGCGCTGGCTCGGATCGCGATCGACCCGATCGCCGGTGTGGACAAGGCCAAGGCCGACGAGATCGTGGCGGCGGGCCGGATCCCGGCGGCGGTGGCCGAGGAGGCCGCGCACGTCATCGTGAAGCTGTGGGAGACCTTCGTCTCCGAGGACGCCACGCTGGTCGAGGTCAACCCGTTGGTGCGGGATCCGCAGGACAAGGTGATCGCCCTGGACGGGAAGGTCACCCTGGACACGAACGCGGACTTCCGGCATCCGGCGCACGCCGAGCTGGTCGACGAGCGCACGGAGAACCCGCTCGAGGCCAAGGCGAAGGCCAAGGGGCTGAACTACGTCAAGCTCGACGGTGGTCAGGTCGGGATCATCGGTAACGGTGCGGGTCTGGTCATGTCGACCCTGGACGTCGTGGCGTATGCCGGTGAGGCGCACGGTGGGGTGAAGCCGGCGAACTTCCTCGACATCGGTGGTGGCGCGTCGGCGCAGATCATGGCCGACGGTCTGGACGTCATCCTGGGTGATGACGAGGTCAAGAGCGTGTTCGTCAACGTCTTCGGTGGGATCACCGCGTGTGACGCGGTCGCGAACGGGATCGTCGAGGCGTTGAAGATCCTGGGCGACGACGCGACCAAGCAGCTGGTCGTGCGCCTGGACGGCAACAACGTCGAGGAGGGGCGCCGCATCCTCGAGGAGGCGAACCACCCGCTGGTCACGGTGGTGGGCACGATGGACGACGCGGCCGCCAAGGCCGCTGAGCTGGCGAATGCCGCGGGAGCCTGAGAAAAATGTCGATCTTCCTCAACGAGAACAGCAAGGTCATCGTCCAGGGCATCACCGGCGGTGAGGGGACCAAGCACGCCGCCAAGATGATCGCCGCCGACACCAACATCGTGGGCGGCGTCAACGCCCGCAAGGCCGGCACGACGCACACGGTCGGCGACAAGGACGTCACCGTGTACGGCACGGTCGAGGAGGCGATGAAGGAGACCGGCGCCGACGTCTCGGTGCTGTTCGTCCCGCCGAAGTTCGCCAAGGACGCGGTCATCGAGGCCATCGACGCCGAGATCCCGCTCGCCGTCGTCATCACCGAGGGCATCCCGGTGCACGACTCGGCCTACTTCTGGGCGCACGCCTGCGCCAAGGGCAACAAGACCCGGATCATCGGGCCGAACTGCCCCGGCGTCATCTCCCCCGGCAAGTCCAACGCGGGCATCATCCCGGCGAACATCGCCGGCCCGGGCAAGATCGGTCTGGTGTCGAAGTCGGGCACGCTGACCTACCAGATGATGTTCGAGCTGCGTGAGTTCGGCTTCTCCACCGCCATCGGTATCGGCGGTGACCCGGTCATCGGTACCACGCACATCGACGCCCTCGAGGCGTTCGAGGCCGACCCCGACACCGAGGCCATCGTGATGATCGGTGAGATCGGTGGTGACGCCGAGGAGCGTGCCGCGGACTTCATCAAGGCCAACGTGACCAAGCCGGTCGTCGGCTACGTCGCCGGGTTCACCGCGCCGGAGGGCAAGACGATGGGCCACGCCGGCGCCATCGTGTCCGGCTCGGCGGGCACCGCGCAGGCGAAGAAGGAGGCCCTCGAGGCCGCGGGTGTCAAGGTCGGCAAGACGCCGTCCGAGACCGCCACGCTGATGAAGGAGATCCTCTCCGCCAAGTAGCGGCAGCCGTTCACCGACGCGCGGGTCCTTCCGGGGCCCGCGCGTCGTCGTGTGCGCACCGGCAGGCGTCACCCGGCCGTGGTGCGGTATCGGCTAGCGTGCGGGTCAGGAGTCCTGTCGTCGACGCCCGCTGGAGTAGTCGTCATGTCGAGCAACCAGCCGTCCTCCCCGCCTCCGGCGGGCGCGGACCCGGAGGGCGCGGCCGCACCACCCGCGGGCCCGGTGCGGCTCGCCGTGCTGGGGGGCGCCGGATGTGTGCTGCTCGCGCTGCTCACGAGCTTCTTCGGCCTCGCCGCGGGTGCCGTGCTGGCACTCGCGCTGCTCGTGGCGGGCGGGATCGCCGGTGGGCTGTCGCTCCTGCCGGGAACCGGCCGGACGCTCGTCGCCGGGATCGCGCTCACCGGGACCGGGTTCCTGGTCATGCTCTTCCTCTTCACAGCCAGCAGCAGCCCGGTCGCGGCCGGTGCGGTGGGCTGGGTGGTCCTGGCGTTCGCACTGTTGTCCGTCGCGGCCCTGCTCTACGGCCAGTTGCTGCTGTCCGGCGTGCTGTCCCCGCCGGCACCGCGCGCGCCGCGGGCGGCCCGGCCCACGCACGTCGGTGGCGAGCACCAGTGGGCGACGCCCGGCCTCCCCCAGCAGCCCGGTCGACCGGTCGGCAACTGGTCCGGCCAGCCCGCTCAGCCCGGCCAGCCCGGTCACTACGGCCAGCCCGGCTACGGTCAGCCCGGCTACGGCCAGTACGGCGCCGCGATGCAGGGCCAGCCCGGCGGGTACCCGGGCGCCCCGGCTCCCGACGCCGCGGGCCCGGCCGGTCAGTACCCGCCGCCCGGTGACCGGCCAGGACAGCCGGGAACGCCGTACGGGGCGCCGGCGGCCGGTGCGTACGCCGCGGGGGCACAGCCCGGCCCGGCCCACTCGGGTGGAGCGTTCTCCGGGGTCGCCTACGGCGATCGGGCGGCCGCGTCGGCGGATCCCGCGCATCCGGGTTTCGGAGGTGTCGTGGGCGCGTCCCCGGGGCAGCAGGCTCCGGGGCAGTACGCGCCGCAGCAGGGGTTCGGGCAGCAGGCTCCCGATCACGGCGCTCCCGCCGGGCAGGCTGCCGGTGCGCAGGGCCCCGGTGCACAGGATCCCGCTCATCAGGCCTCGGCGCAGCAGTTCTCAGCGCAGCAGGCTTCGGCGCAGACCTCTGCTCAGCAGGCTTCCGCGCAGCAGGCGTCGGCGCAGCAGGCCTCCGGGCACCAAGCCTCCGGGCAGCAGAGCCCCGGTGCGCAGTTCTCGGATGGTCAGGGCCCCGGTGCGCAGGTTCCGGGTGGCCAGAGCCCTGGTGCGCAGTTCCCGGATGGCCTGAGCCGCGGTGCACAGTTTCCGGATAGCCAGAGCCACGGTGGGCACGTTCCGGGTGGGCAGGGCCCTGATGCGCAGGCCTCTGGCGGGCAGGCCTCCGCCGGGCACGACCCGGGTGCGCAGGACTCGACCGGTCGGCCGGGCGCCGGGCAGTTCCCGGGCCAGACGGCAGGGCAGCACGGCTCGGGGCAGGCACATCTGTCGGGTGGTTCGGCGGTGGACGAGACCGGCCCGGCCGGCGCGGTCGGGCCTGGGCTGACGCACCCCGCCGCCCCGGCATCCTCCGGCGAGCGCGCCGCGCCCGGCCGGGTGTCCGATGGCACGGGAACCGGCGATCAGGCGCCCGGTTCGACCCGGCCCTGGGACGACCCGTCCGCGGAGTCCGACGCCACCCGCGCCTTCCCGGCGAACGGTGGCTCGGCACCCCGGTCCTGACGTACCTCCCGTCCGTCGTGTCCCGGAGGTCGGCACGTCTTTGTGGGCCGGGCCGGCGGCCGGTGGGGCAGGCCACCTGCGGCGTGCCTGCCACGGGCCGCGCACCGGCGCTGCGACCCTGATCGGGTGAGCAACCCGTCCCGATCCACCCGTGGCCGCGCGTCCCGCTCCCGAGCGTCCGGCACCGAGCCACGGCGGTCGCACGGAGCCGGGCCGGGCGGATCGCGCGATGGCGGGAACACCGCCGTCGGCGTGCGAGGGGAGCGTGCCCGCGACGCGGCGCGGCGGGATCGCGCGGGACGGGGTCGTTCCGCCGGCGACAACGGGCTGCACCGTCTGCGGATCCTCCTCGCGTCGACGATGGGTGCGGTGCTGACCGGGTACACGCTGCTCGTGCCTATCGCGGCCCTGGTCGCCGGCAGCGGCGGCGCGCCGGTGACCGCGGACGGGGCGCTCGCCACCGCCGTCCCGATGTGGCTGGCCGCGCACCAGATCCCGATCGCCCTGGACGGCCACGCGCTCGGAGTGCTCCCGCTGCTCCCGACGCTGGTGGTCATCGTCATGGTCGCCTGCTTCTCCCGCTGGGCGGTGCGTCGGCTGGGCGGCCGGGTCCGGCACGACGCCGGCGCCGTCGTCGCCTCCCAGGCCGGCGCGGCGGCCGCGGTCGCCGTCCTCGCCGGTGCCCTGCTGCCGAAGGAGATGGCGGTCACCGCGCCGTGGGCGTCGCTCGCCGGAGCCGGGGCGATCGGCGGGATCGCCGCGGGCGTCGGCGTGATCCACGCCTGCGGGCTGCCCGCGGCGTGGAAGCGGGTGCTCGCCGGGTGGCCGGGCGCGGCACTCGCCGGCGTCCGGGTGGCGGTGACCGGGTTGTTGCTGACCGGAGCCCTGTTGCTGACCGGGGCGCTGCTGCTCGCCGCGCCCGCGGTGACCGACGCGGCGGCCGCGCTCGGCCCGGGAACCGGTGCCGCACTGGGGGTGCTGGCCCTCGTCGTCGGCTACCTGCCGAACGCGCTGGTCGGGGCCCTGTCGTGGGGGACGGGTGCCGGTGTGTCCGTCGGTGTCGCGACCTCTGGCCCGCTGCTGGCGGAGCCGGGGCCGCTGCCGGAGTTCCCGCTCGCCGTGATCCTTCCTGTGACGGCCGTGCCCACCGCGGCGCCGCTGGTGTTCCTGCTCCCGGTGTCGGTCGGGGTCCTGACCGGGCTCGCGTGCCGGCGGACGCTGCGTCCGGACGCGCCCGTCGTGGAGCGGGTCGCGGCTCCGGTGACGGCGGCGGCCGTCGTCGCACTCGGTGCCTCGGTGCTGGCGACGGTGGCCGGAGGGCCGCTCGCCGGCGGTCCGTACGACCCGGTCTCGTTCAACGGAGGCGCTGTTCTCGGCGCCGTGTTGTTGCTGGTGGGCCTGCCCGCCCTGCTGACCTGCGCCGGGCCCGAGCTCGCCCGGCACGTCCCCGTCGGCGGGACCGGTGAGCGATCCGCGCCCCGGGCGGCCGGTGGACGGGCCCGGACGAGCCGGTCGACCACCGTCCGGAGGCCGGCCGAGCGGCGTCGTACGTCCGGTTCCGGTCGGGCGGACCGGGCCGGGGGCGGCGCGGTCCGGGCGCGACGTGGGGACCGGCGAGGCGCTCGCGCCGACGATGCCGCACCGGACGCCGAGGCGCGCGACTCCGATCCGGACGACGACCACGTCGGCCATGTCGAGGACGCCGAGGAGGTCGAGGACGCCGACCGGGACCGGCTCGGCCGGGACGGTCCGGAAGACCCGGGCGCCCACCACCACGACGACGCCCAGGACGACGAGCCGACCGCCGGGGAGCAGCCGCCCGGACAGGACCGGTGTCCACGCGGGTGATTCCGGCCACCGGACCGGGCCGCGTCGGTGTCATCCCGCGCGTCTACGCTGGTCACCGGCTGCGACGGCGGTCGGAGGACAGGGCGTCGGAAGGGGAACGGTGCACGCGCGGGAGCAGGCGGGACCGTTCCGGGTCGTCGTCCTCGTGTCCGGGAGCGGCACCCTCCTGCAGGCGCTGCTCGACGGGGCCGGGGACGACTACCGGGTCGTGGCCGTCGGGGCCGACCGCCCCGGTGCCACCGGACTGGACCGGGCGCGTGCGGCGGCGGTACCCACCTTCGTCGAGCGGCTCGCCGACCATCCCGACCGGGCGGCCTGGGACGACGCCCTCGCCGCCGCCGTCCTCGAGCACCGGCCGGACCTCGTCGTCGGGGCGGGCTTCATGAAGCTCGTCGCACCCGCCTTCCTGGACGCGCTCGGATGCCGGATGCTGAACACGCACCCGGCCCTGCTGCCGGCATTCCCCGGCGCGCACGCCGTCCGCGACGCGCTGGCCGCCGGCGTCGAGGTGACCGGAGCGACCGTGCACGAGGTCGACGCAGGACTGGACTCCGGGCCGGTGCTCGCGCAGGTGGAGGTATCCGTCCTCCCCGATGACGACGAGGCCGTCCTGCACGAGCGGATCAAGACCGAGGAACGACGGCTGCTGGTCGGGACGGTGCGGCATCTCGCCGCCGCCGGTGAGCGCGCCGGGAGAACCACACGAGGTGAACAGTGAGTGAGCGCAGGCCGGTCCGCCGGGCCCTGATCAGCGTCTACGACAAGGCCGGGCTGCTGGACCTGGCGACCGGGCTGCACGCCGCCGGGGTGGAGATCGTCTCGACGGGGTCGACCGCCCAGCGGATCGCCGACGCAGGCGTCCCCGTCACCGCGGTCGAGGAGGTCACCGGCTTTCCGGAGTGCTTCGACGGCCGGGTGAAGACCCTGCACCCGCGGGTGCACGCCGGGCTGCTCGCCGACACCCGCAAGGACGAGCACGTCGCGCAGCTCGAGCAGCTGAACATCGCGCCGTTCGACCTGCTGGTGTCCAACCTGTACCCGTTCCGGGAGACGGTCGCATCCGGCGCGAGCCGCGACGAGGCGGTCGAGCAGATCGACATCGGTGGCCCGGCGATGGTGCGCGCCTCGGCGAAGAACCACGAGAGCGTCGCGGTGATCGTCGACCCGGCCCGCTACGGGTGGGTGCTCGAGCAGGTCGCGGCCGGCGGGTTCGCGGTGGGGGATCGTCGGCGGCTCGCCGCCGACGCGTTCCGGCACACCGCCGCCTACGACGTCTCGGTCGCCACCTGGATGGGCGAGCAGTTCCCGGCCGATGACGCCGGTACGACCCCGGAGTGGTTCGGCGCCACGTGGACCCGCGAGCGCTCGCTGCGCTACGGCGAGAACCCGCACCAGGCCGCCGCGCTGTACTCCGACGGTGGCGCCACCGGTCTCGCGGGCGCCGAGCAGCTGCACGGTAAGGAGATGTCCTACAACAACTACGTCGACGCCGACGCCGCCTGGCGGGCCGCGCACGACCACGGCGACGTCCCGACCGTCGCGGTGATCAAGCACGCGAACCCGTGCGGCATCGCGGTCGGTACGGACGTCGCCGAGGCGCACCGCAAGGCGCACGCCACCGACCCGGTCTCGGCGTTCGGTGGTGTGATCGCGGTCAACCGCGAGGTGTCGGTGGAGGCGGCCGAGCAGATCGCGGAGATCTTCACCGAGGTCGTGGTCGCCCCGTCGTACGCCGACGGTGCGCTGGAGGCGCTGCAGCGCAAGAAGAACGTCCGGGTTCTGCGCATTCCGGGCGAGGTCGCCCGGGGCGGGATCGAGCTGCGGCCGATCTCCGGCGGGCTGCTCGCCCAGCAGCGCGACCTGGTCGACGCCGACGGTGACGACCCCGCCGCCTGGAAGCTCGTCACCGGTGACCCGGTGTCGCCGGAGACCCTCTCCGATCTCGCGTTCGCCTGGCGGGCGTGCCGCGCGGTGAAGTCCAACGCGATCCTGCTGGCGCACGACGGCGCCGCGGTCGGCGTCGGCATGGGGCAGGTCAACCGGGTGGACGCCGCGAAGCTCGCCGTGGAGCGGGCCGGCGACCGGGCGCGCGGCGCGGTCGTGGCCTCGGACGCGTTCTTCCCGTTCCCCGACGGCCTGGAGGTCCTGCTGGAGGCCGGTATCGCGGCCGTCGTGCAGCCGGGTGGCTCGGTGCGTGACGAGCTCGTGGTCGCCGCCTGCGCGAAGGCGGGCGTGCCGATGTACCTGACGGGGACACGGCACTTCGCCCACTGACCCTCTCCTGCCCCCTGAACGGCCCGGATCGCCCCGTGCGGTCCGGGCTGTTCTGCGTTCTGGCCACCGTGTTTCCTGCCGCCGCGCCGGGTCTCGTTCCCCGCCGAGATGCGGCCCAGGGCTCCCAGGAGATCGACAACTCGCCCTGAACCGCATCTCGGCGAGGGTGGAGCTGCCGGCGGGACGGGTGCGTGGCGCTGCGGCCCGGAAACTGTCGGTGGTCCGTGCGACGGTGCTCCGTGTCGGTCCTCCGGCCCCCCGACCGGGGGCTGCGGCGGGGCGGCAGTTGCCCTATAGTTCGAACGTAAGTTCGAGTTGGTGCCGCCTTCCCCGCGGTGCACCGGGCAGGTTCCGACCGGTCGGCAGGCCGGTCGCGGTGCGATGGGGGAGGTCCGTTGAGCAGGGCTGTGGCGGGGAGGCGGGAGCACGGTGCAGGAGAGCCCGGCCCGGGGGAGCGCGGTGCCCGAGAGCGCAGCGCAGGAGAGCGCAGCGCAGGGAAGCGCGGTGCAGGAGAACGCGGTGCAGGAGAACGCGGCGCACGGACGGGCGGGCTCGCCGTCGTCGGGGGAGGAACGGCGGTGGGCCGGGTCGCCGGAGCGGCGCCGGACACGGCAGCGGGCGCGGATCCGGCCGGGGAACCGGACCCGCGGTTCGAGCCGGACAGGGAACCGGCCCCGCGGTTCGGGCCGATCGGGGAACCGGAGCCGGGGTTCGAGCCGGCTGGGGAACCGGAGCCGGGGTTCGAGCCGGCTGGGGAGCCGGATCCGCAGTTCGAGCCGGACGGGGCGTCCGGCCCGGTGATCGGAGCCGGGGTGCGGTGCGCGGGGGCGGACGGGGAGCCCGTCCCCGCGGGCCGTACCGGTTCCGGGGCCGGGCTCGCCGGGCCCCGTGACCCCGAGGGCGGGCGGGAGCCGCTCCAGGGGGCACGGGGCCCGGTTCCGGGGTCGTCCGCACCCGTGCCGGACCGGCTGGCCCGTGCCCGGCAGGTGCTGCACCGGATGGAGACCCGATCCGACGTCGAGCGGGTCCGTCCGGTGGCGGCCGGGCCCGGCTGCGCAGCGACGGCCGTCGAGCCGGGAGCGGCCGGTACCGCCGGGACGATCGCTCCCGGTGGTGGCACCGAGGCGGCACTCCCCGTTCCCGGACCGCTCGCCGCGCTGCTGCCCGGAGGTGGGCTGCGCCGCGGCTCCACGGTCGCGGTGGGCGCCGGGATCGCTGCCGGGTCGTTGCTGTTCGCGCTGCTGTCCACGGCGTCCGCGGAGGGTTCCTGGGTCGGGGTGGTCGGGCGTCCCGGGCTGGGTGCGACGGCTGCAGCCGAGGCGGGGATACGGCTGGACCGGCTCGCACTGGTCCCCGACCCCGGACCTGATCCGGTCGGGGTCACCGCGGGTCTGCTGGACGGGCTGGACCTGGTCGTGGTGGCCGGCCCGGAGCGCTCCGGGTTGCGCGCCGCCGATCGGCAGCGGCTGATGGCCCGGGCCCGTCAGCGCGGGGCGGTACTGCTGGCGCTGGGCCCCTGGCCCGGAGCGGACCTGCGGCTGCACTGCGAGCGGCCCCGCTGGGAGGGGGCCGGGCGTGGTGCCGGGCGGTTGCGGTTCCGGCGGGTCGAGGTGCGGGTGTCCGGCCGGGGGATCGCGCCCGCGGGCCACGGTGCCGAGGTGCTGCTCCCGGGGCCGGGCGGCGCGCTGGCACCGGTTCCGGAGGCCACGGCGGTGGGGCGTCCGCTGCCGGTCACGGCCGGTGCCGGTGCGAGCGCCGGTGCCGGTGCCGGTGTGAGTGCGAGTGCCGGTGCGAGCGCGAGCGCGACTGCGAGCGCCGGTGCTGGTGTGGGCACGGGTGCCGGGATGGATCGTGCGGCCGTGCGGGTGGCCGGATGAGTGCCGGTGTCGATCCGGCCGGGAGGGGTCCGGCCATCGTCGCCACGCCGGAGAGCCGGCCGAGGTCTGCGCGTGCCGGGGAGGGCGTCCGCGGGAGGTGTGGCCCGGCGGAGGAGCCCGGGCCGGCTGCTGCGCCCGGTGCCCTACCACCACCGGGGTCCGGGCACGGGGAACGCGGGGGCCGCCCGGCCCCCGACCCCCGGATCCTGGCGCTCTGGTCCCCGGACTGGCCGGTCACCGCGGCCGCCCGGGCCGCGCACGTCCCGGCGCACCGGCCGGCGGCGGTGTTCTACGCCAACCGGGTACTGGCCTGCTCGGCCCCCGCACGCCGGTACGGGGTGCGGCGCGGGCTGCGCCGGCGCGAGGCGCAGGCCCGCTGCCCGGACCTGGCGGTGCTCGCCCCGGACCCCGGGCGGGACGCGCGGCTGTTCGAACCGGTCGTGGCCGCGGTCGAGGAGCTCGCCCCGGGGGTCGAGGTCGTCCGGCCCGGCCTGCTCGTGCTCCCCGCACGTGGCCCGGTCGGCTGGTTCGGCGGCGAGCAGGAGGCGATCGAGCGGCTGATCGACCAGGTCGCGTTGCGGGCCGCCACCGAGTGTCAGGTCGGGGTCGCGGACGGGATGTTCGCCGCCGAGCTCGCCGCCCGCCGGGGGCGCGGGGTACCGCCCGGCCGGTCCGCGGAGTTCCTGGCCCCGCTGGAGGTCACCGAGCTGGACCGTGACCCGGAGGTCGACCGCTCCGCGCTGATCGATCTGTTGCGTCGGCTCGGGCTGCGCTCGCTGGGAGCGTTCGCGTCGCTGCCGGAGGCCGACGTGGCGTCCCGGTTCGGTGCCGACGCGGTGGCCGCACACCGGCTGGCCCGGGGGCTCGATCCGCGCCCTCCGGTGCGCCGGGTCCCGCCGGAGGAGCTGGCCGCGGCGATCGAGCTGGACCCGCCGGTGGATCGGGTGGACGCGGCCGCGTTCGCCGCGCGCGGGCTGGCGACCCGGCTGCACGAGGCACTCGCCGGGCACGGCCTGGCCTGTACCCGGCTGGGGGTGCATGCGCGTACCGACGGAGGGGAGGAGCTGCTCAGGGTCTGGCGGTGCGCCGAGCCGTTGACGCCGTCCGGCACCGTCGACCGGGTGCGCTGGCAGCTGGACTCGTGGCTCGGTCGCGGTGGCTCCGGGACGCTGGTCGCGCTGCGCCTCACCCCGGAGGACACGGTCGTGGCCGGCGCTCTGCAGCGCGGGCTGTGGGGCGATGTCGGGGAGAACGACGAGCGCGCCGGTCGTGCGCTCGTGCGGGTGCAGGCGCTGCTCGGGCCGGAGGCGGTGGTCACCGCGGTGTCCGCCGGTGGCCGGGATCCCGGGGAGCGGGTCCGGCTGGTGCCCTGGGGAGAGGAACGGGACGTGGAGGAGACGGCCGTACCCCCGGGCACCGAGCATGCGGCCTGCTCCGGGCAGCCGTCTCGGCGGCAGGAGGACCCCGCACACGTCCGTCGAGCTCCGGGGCGGCGCCCACCGAAGGACCCGCCGGCGTCGTGGCCGGGCCGGTTGCCGGCGCCGTCCCCGGCGACGGTCCCGCCGGAGCCGATACCGGTCCGGCTGTGCGACGCGGCCGGTGCCGAGGTGGGTCTCGCGGCCCCCGACCTGCTCGACGGCGTTCCGCACCGGATCAGCGGTGCCGGTGGCCCGGATCGCGAGGTCATCGCCTGGGCCGGGCCCTGGCCGGTGCACGCCCGCTGGTGGGCCCCCGAGGGGCCCGGTCCCGCGGCGAGGTTGCAGGCCGTGCTCGCCGACGGGACGGCGCTGCTGCTCGTCCACCGCGGGGTGCGCTGGGAGGTGACCGGTGTCTACGACTGAACGGCCGGGCGTGGGTCCCGGGCCGGTACACGGACGTGCCCGGCCCGGGGCCCGGCTACCGGGCGGGGACGCCCGTCAGGTCCACCGCGAACCGGCCGACCGCCGAGCCCATCGCCGTGAGGTTCCGGTCGAGCGCGGTGCGGTCGATGTTGGTGAGCCGGTCGCACGGCGTGTGGTAGCAGGAGTCGTACGACTGGCCCGCCGTTCCGCCCCACTTCTGGGCCTGCTCCGGTGTCTTCAGCTCCTCGGCGCCGGTGAACAGACCACCGGCCGGGATGCCCGCCTCGATGAACGGTCCGTAGTCCGAGCGGCCGTCGAAGGCGGTCGTCTCCGGCCCCGGCACGCCCGCCGCGGCGAGCGCCTCGGTCAGCACCCGCTCCGCGGTCTCCGACCCCGGCGGGCCGGCCTGGCCGCCGAGACCGTCGGAGTTGTCGCCGTCGTACACCAGGTACCCCGCGTTCGGCGACCCGACCATGTCGAAGTTCAGGTAGAGCGCGAGCGCCGCACGGTCCTGTTCGGACAGCGACTCGACGTAACGCGTCGCTCCGACCAGGCCGATCTCCTCCGCTCCCCACCAGGCGAAACGCACCTTCTGCCCGGCAGGAGGTGCCGCTCCCAGCTTCTGTGCCACCTCCAGCAGTGCCGCGCTGCCGCTGCCGTTGTCGTTGATGCCGGCGCCCTCGGGCACCGAGTCGAGGTGTGCACCGGCCATCACGACCCGGTTCGGGTCCCCGGTGGTGGTCTCGGCGATCACGTTGCGCGAGGTCTGCTGCTGGATCGTGGTGTCCAGGACGAGGGTGGCCTGCTGCCCGTCGCGCAGCGCCGCACCGGCGGTCTTCTGGACGGCCGCGGTCGGCACCACATCCGGGGTCTCACCGAGGGTGGCCGGCAGCGCCGCGTCCTCCGTGTTCACCACGATCATCGCCGCGGCCCCGGCCGCCCCGGCCAGCTGCGACTTCTGCCCGAACGGGCAGACCCCGCGCTCGACGACGGCGATCGCCCCCGCCGGGATGCCGGCGTAGTCCGCGGCCTCGCAGCCCGGCGTCGGGTCCTGCGGCGTCCGCGGCCGGACCGACAGCGGCGCGGTCAGCCCGCCGGGTGGGGTGGCGGGCGAGAAGCTCAGCACCTCGGTGGGCACCGGCGCGTCCGCCACCGTCAGCCGGGCGGCGTTCGCGGTGAACGAGCGGACATCGAAGGACGGCGTCCGCACCTCGTACCCGGCCTCGCGGAGCTTGCCCGAGACGTAGTCGACGCTCGCGTCGTAACCGGGGGTGCCGACCGCCCGGTCGCCGCCGTGCGCGTCGGCGATCCGCTCCAGCTCCTGGAGGTGCGCGTAGGCGGCGTCACCGCTCACCGCCGCGGCGAGCCGATCCGGGAGCCCGGGATCGACCTGCGCGGCGGGTACCGCGGGTGCGGCGGGTCCCGTTGCCGTGCCGAGCGCCGCCGGGCCCGGCCCGGCCGGCACGTTCGCGCAGGCTGCCAGCGCGGTGACGGCCACACCGGCAGCCAGCACCGGCAGCAGCCGGCGCATCCCGCGCTGCGACCGGCCGTGCCGCTGCGCCCGCGCGTCACCGGCCGCCCGTCGCCGGGCCCGGCCGCCCGGTCCCGTTCCCGTCCATCGCGACCTCATGGCGCCACCCCCGCTGTCCGGCCCTGTCCCGGGCGTCGTCCGCACCGGACCACCGGTGCCTGTCCTGGAACGCGACCGGACCGGGCCCGGGCGTCGCAGCGTCGGACCAGCATCCGTCATCGGGTGTCTTCGTGCCGTGAACCGGCGATCACGACACGGCATCTCGATCGGGCGGGATCCATGGTCGATCCACGGACTCGTCTCAGCACTTCCACAGGTTCGGCTGGTGAACTCGTTCTTGTCGGCGGAACGCCCCTCGCGGGTGGTCCACCGACACCCGACAGGGTCGTCCGAGTGGCCCTGCGGCCCGGCGCTGGGGAGCGGCCGGTGCCGCGGAGGAACTCGGTGCAGCCGTGCGGGGCCGACCGGCGCTGGGGAGCTCCCGGCCGGTCCCCGCACGGCACGCCCGGCCCAGCGCGGCCCACATCCCGGCCCGGCTCAGCACTCAGCCCCGCCCCTCCGCCCCCGCGCGCACCCGATCGATCGACCGAACCTTGCCGTCCGATGGCCCGTCGAACTGGTGTTCGACTATGCTCGGCGTGTGGGCTGGCAGAATCCGGACGTTCCCTGGTCCGAGCTGGAGAACGCACTCTCCGGCCGGCCGGTGCGCGACGGTTCGAGCCTGCGCGGTGGCCCGGAGGCCGACAGCGGCGACGCCCCGGCCTGGTCCGCTCATCGGGGCCCGTACGAGCCCCCGGAGACCCTGCGGCCGGCGCAGGCCGGTGTTCCCTACGCGGAGCTGCACTGCCACTCGCACTTCAGCTTCCTCGACGGCGTGAGCGCCCCCGAGGAACTCGTCGAGCGGGCGGTCGAACTGGGTCTGGAGGCGATCGCGCTCACCGACCACGACGGTATGTACGGCGTGGTCCGGTTCGCCGAGGCGGCCCGGGAGCTGGGGGTGCGCACCGTTTTCGGGGCCGAGCTGAGCCTGGGTCTGAGCGCCCCGCAGAACGGTGTCGCCGACCCGGAGGGCGAGCACCTGCTCCTGCTCGCCCGCGGCCCGCAGGGCTACCGCGCGCTGTGCCGCACGATCTCCACCGCACAGATGCGGGGCGGGGAGAAGGGGCGCCCGGTCTACGACCTCGACGAGGTGGTCGCCGATACCGCAGGCAAGGTCGTCGTGCTCACCGGCTGCCGCAAGGGCGCGGTGCGGCGCGCACTGGAGCGGCACGGCCGGGCCGCGGCGGCCGCCGAGCTGGAGCGGCTGGCGGACAGGTTCGGCCGGGAGCACGTCCGCGTCGAGCTGACCGCGCACGGCGACCCGTGCGACACCGAACGGAACGATGCGCTGGCGGCCCTGGCGGCGGCGGCCGGCGTCGCGACCGTCGCCACCACCGCCGCGCACTACGCCACCCCGGATCGCGCCCCCCTTGCGGCCACCGCGGCCGCGGTGCGGGCCCGGCGCAGCCTGGACGAGATCGACCCCTGGCTCCCCGCGGCCGGGGCCGCGCACCTGCGATCGGGGCAGCAGATGGCACTGCGCTTCGAGGACCGGTACCCGGGTGCGGTGGCGCGGGCCGCGGAGCTGGGCCGGGAGCTGGCGTTCGAGCTGCACCTGGTGGCGCCCGACCTGCCGCCGTTCGACGTCCCGGCGGGGGAGACCGAGGCGAGCTGGCTGCGTGCGCTCACCGAACGGGGCCGGATGGCGCGCTACGGCAGCCACAGCGAGAACCCGTTCGCCGCACACACGGTCGAGCGTGAGCTGGCGATCATCGAGAAGAAGAACTTCCCCGGCTACTTCCTGATCGTCCACGACATCGTCGACTTCTGCCGCCGGGAGAACATCTTCTGCCAGGGCCGGGGCTCCGCGGCGAACTCGGCCGTCTGCTACGCGCTGGGCATCACCGCGGTCGACGCCGTCCGGCACGGACTGTTGTTCGAGCGGTTCCTGTCCCCGGACCGTGACGGCTATCCCGACATCGACCTGGACATCGAGTCCGGGCGCCGGGAGGAGGCCATCCAGTACGTCTACCGCCGCTACGGCCGGTTGTTCGCCGCGCAGGTCGCCAACGTCATCACCTACCGGCCGCGCTCTGCGGTCCGCGACACCGCACGCGCACTCGGGTTCTCACCCGGCCAGCAGGACGCCTGGAGCAAGCGGGTCGAGCGGTGGCACGCGCTGCAGGCCGCCGAACTCCCGCAGGAGATGCCGCTGCAGCTGCTCGACCTCGCCGGGCAGCTCATGGGCGCGCCCCGGCATCTCGGCATCCACTCCGGCGGCATGGTCATCTGCGACCGGCCGGTGTCCGAGGTCGTCCCGGTGGAGTGGGCGCGGATGGCGGACCGGACCGTCGTCCAGTGGGACAAGGAGGACTGCGCCGCGGCCGGGCTGGTCAAGTTCGACCTGCTCGGCCTGGGGATGCTCACCGCGCTGCACCTGATGGTGGACCTGGTCGAGCAGCACGAGGGCACCCGGATCGAGCTGCACGAGATCGGCGAGTCCGATCCGGAGGTCTACGCGATGCTCTCCCGGGCCGACTCGGTCGGGGTGTTCCAGGTGGAGTCCCGCGCCCAGATGGCGACGTTGCCGCGGCTGCGCCCGCGGGAGTTCTACGACCTGGTCGTCGAGGTCGCGCTCATCCGGCCCGGCCCCATCCAGGGCGGCTCGGTGCACCCCTACATCCGTCGCCGCAACAAGATCGACCGGTGGGAGCACGACCATCCGCTGCTGAAACCGGCGCTGGACAAAACCCTGGGTATCCCGCTGTTCCAGGAACAGATGATGCAGATCGCCGTCGACGTCGCCGGGTTCTCCGCCGCCGAGGCGGACGAGCTGCGCCGCGCGATGGGGGCCAAGCGCTCCACCGAGAAGATGGAACGGCTGCGCGGGCGGTTCTTCGACGGGATGGCGGCGAACGGAATCACCGGAGAGCTCGCCGAGAAGATCTTCACCAAGCTGCTGGCGTTCGCGAACTTCGGCTTCCCGGAGAGTCACTCGATCAGCTTCGCCGCGCTCGTCTACTACTCGGCGTGGTTCAAGCTCTACCACCCGGCGGCGTTCTGCGCGGCCCTGCTCAACGCCCAGCCGATGGGCTTCTACTCCCCGCAGTCGCTGGTCGCCGACGCCCGCCGGCACGGGGTACGGGTCCGCCGCCCGGACGTGAACGACGGCGGTGCCGACGCGATCCTGCAACCCGATCCGGACAGCACCGGCGGATGGTCGATCCGGCTCGGGCTCTCCGGGATCCGCACGATCGGCACCGACCTCGCCGAGACGACCGAGGCCGAGCGGGCCGCGACCGGCCGGTTCGCCGACCTGGCGGACCTCGCCCGCCGGGTCCGGCTGACCGGGCCGCAGGCCGAGGCACTGGCCACGGCGGGTGCGTTCGGCTGCTTCGGTGTGGAGCGGCGGGAGGCGCTGTGGGCGGCGGGCGTCGTCGCGGGGATGCGGCCGGAGCATCTTCCGGGGGCCGCGGTCGGGCTCGAGGCGCCGGCCCTGCCCGGGATGACCGATGCGGAGCTGACGATCTCCGACGTGTGGGCCACCGGCGTCTCCCCGGACGGCCACCCGGTGCAGCACCTGCGGGAGAAGCTGGACGTGCTCGGCGCGGTCCGGATCGACCGGCTCGACGCCGTCGGCCGCCGGGCCGGTCCGGATGCGCCGCCCCGCGTGCTCGTCGGCGGTCTGGTCACCCACCGCCAGCGCCCGGCCACCGCGGGCGGGGTGACGTTCGTGAACCTGGAGGACGAGTCCGGGATGCTCAACGTGACGTGCTCGCAGGGGTTGTGGGCGCGCTACCGGTCGGTGGCGCTGGGCAGCGCCGCGCTGCTGGTGCGCGGACGGCTGGAACGCAGCCCGGAGGGCGTCCTCAACCTACTGGCCGACCGGCTGCAGCGGATGCCGCTGGCCGTCACCGTGACGTCCCGTGACTTCCGCTGAGCCGGACCGGTCAGGACTTGACGAGCGGCCCGCCCATGGCCATCGGGCGACCGCCCAGGGTCTGGCCGAACGCGTCGAACATGATGTAGGCGAACACCAGGCAGAACCCGAAGGTCGTGATCCCGGCGATCGGGAACAGCGCGGCGTTGCCTGCGGTCACGGCCAGGTAGGCGAGCACGAAGGTGACGTCGACCAGCACGAAGCCGACCGTGAACATCAGCGGCAGGCGCAGCGTCGCCAGCGTCAGCAGGATGAAGGCCAGGGTGAACGACAGCAGGTAGGTCGACTGGATCGACCCGATCTGATCGGTCGACAGCGGCCCGCCGGTGCCTGCGTCGACGATCCAGCCGTTGTTCAGGGCCATCAGCAGCACACCGAAGCTGATCCAGAACGCGGAGAAGACGCCGAAGATCGCGGCGGTGACGCTGTCCCCGGCCCGTAGCGATGCGGCGGTGGCCAGGAACAGGAACAGGCCTGCGGAGAAGGTGAGGATCGGGATCATGCCGCCGGGGAGTGCCGCGGTGTGGAGGTAACCGACGAACCACAGGCCCAGGGTGATGCCCGAGGGCAGGAAGCAGATCAGGCCCATCAGGGCGGGGTTGGCGGTCGGCGGCGCGGTCGCGGTGGGCGGGTTGTCGACCTGCGCACCAACGGTCTCGCTGTCCACGCTCATGGAGAACTCCTGTCGGGTAGGGCGGTCCGGCACACGCTGGTGTGATTTTGCTCTCGGTGAGATCGCCGGCGGCCCCTCCTAAGGGCCGGGCCGCGGCCCCTTCTCCGATGGCACGCGCCCGGGCCGTCGTCGCAGCTCGGAGCGTTGGCGTGCCCTACTCGCGCGGTGAGTGCACGACGTTCGGTCAGGGTCCGCGTCCCGTCCGGCACCTGCGAGTGCGCCGCGTGCAACGTGGCGCAACGGCCGGTACCGGGGCGTCAGCTGAGCTCGGCGAAGCGCTCGGTGTCCGCCGTCCTGCCGGCCACGATGAGCAGGTCGCCGCGCTGGACCACGGTCTCGGAGGAGGCGTAGGTGAAGCCCTCGCCGCGACGTTTGATGCTCACCACGGTGACGCCGTACCTGTGGCGCAGCTGCGACTGTCCGAGCGGCCGGCCGACGGCCTCCTCCGGGGCCAGGGTCTTGACCATGGCGTAGTCGTCCTCGAACTCGATGTAGTCGAGCATGCGGCCCATGACCAGGTGAGCGACCCGCTCGCCCATGTCGTGCTCGGGGAGCACCACGTGGTGTGCGCCGACCCGCTCGAGGATCCGGGCATGCTGGCGGGACAGGGCCTTCGCCCAGATCCGGGGGACGCCGAACTCGGCGAGGATCGACGTCGCGAGGATGCTCGACTCCAGCTCGGCCCCGATGGCCACCACCGCGCGCGGGAAGTTGTGCACGTCGAGCTGGCGCAGGGCCTGCTCGTCGGTGCAGTCGACGACCGCTGCATGGGTGAGCCGGTCCGCCCACTCGTTGACCACCTTCTCCCGATGGTCCAGGGCGAGGACCTCCGTCCTCCCGGTGACCAGTTCGAGAGCCAGCGAGCCACCGAACCGGCCGAGCCCGATGACGACCGCCCGGTTGCCGCCGTTGTGCCGCCTGCTGGCCGACCGCCTGCTGGCCGACCGCCTGCTAACCGACAACGAGTCGCTCCTCCGGTAGTTCGTAGCGGCGCCGCCGCTCGCGCAGCGCCAGCGCGGTCGCCGCCGTGATCGACCCCAGTCGTCCCACGATCATCAGCACGACGAGGACGAGCTCCCCCGCCACCGGCAGGTCCCCGGTGATCCCGGTCGACAGGCCGACCGTGCCGAAGGCCGAGGTGACCTCGAACAGGACCCGGTCCAGAGGATGCTCGGTCAGCGTCAGCAGCACCATCGTCGCGCCCATCACCAGGCCCACGCTGAGCAGCGCGATGGTCAGGGCCTGCCGCTGGACCGCGGCGGAGAGCCTCCGGCCCAGCACGTGCACCGTCGGCTCGCCGCGCACCTCGGCCAGGATGGCGAAGGCCAGCACCGCGAACGTCGTCACCTTGATGCCACCCGCGGTGCTCGCGCTGCCGCCCCCGATGAACATCATGATCTCGAAGAGCACCATGGTCTCCGGGCGCAGGCCCGAGACGTCGAACAGGGTCAGCCCGACCGACCGCAGCATCGTGCCGCTGAAGAAGGCGCCGAGCAGCTTCTCGCCCACACCCATCGGGCCGAGCGAAGCCGGGTTGCTCCACTCGCCGACGAGGACGAACACGAACGTGATGCCGAGCAGCACGAGACTCACGAGCAGGGTCAGCTTGGTGTGCAGCGTCCACTGCCGCGGACGGTGGTGGCGCCGGGCGATCTCGAACAGGACGGGGAAGCCGATCCCGGCGACGAACCCGACCACGCCGACCGGCAGCACGACCCAGGCGTCACCGGAGTACGCCGACAGACTCTGCGAGTACAGCGAGAACCCGGCGCCGGCGAACGCGGAGACGGCGTGGAAGACGCCCGAGTACACGGCCTCGCCGAGCGGCTGCCCGTAGCCCGCGACGAACCTGACGGCCAGCACCACCGCGAGGGCCGTCTCGATCGCGATGCTGAGTACGGCGATCCGGCGGACGACCCGGCGGACGTCGCGGGACCCGATGCCGCGCTGCTCCGCCTGCATGCTCGACTGCATGCCCATGCTGAACCGGCGCGAGACCAGCAGGCCCAGTAGCGACGCGACGGTGATGATGCCGATACCGCCCACCTGGATCAGGACCAGCAGGACGGCCTGCCCGAACCCCGACCAGTAGTGCTCGGTGTCGACGACGACCAACCCGGTGACGCAGGCGGCGGAGGTCGCGGTGAACAACGCGGTCGGGAAGTCCGCGACCTCGCCCGAGCTCGTCGCCACGGGCAGCATCAGCACGAGGGCACCGGCCAGGATGAACAGCGAGAACCCGATGAGCACCGAACGGGCCGGGTGCCGTCCGCCGGGCGAGACCACGCCGACCACCCGGACGGTGAGCCCGGCCAGAACCTGCCGGGCCGGTGAGGGACTCCCCGGGAGCTTCCGGAAGACCACCGGCGCAGACTAGTCCAGGCCCGCGGAAGGCCCGTGGACCGTCCGTGTGGGCGCTCGGCGTGGTGGCCGTGGGCTGCGGTTCCGCGCTCCTCGGTCGGTGCGGCACCCCCTGCCGGCGCCTGGGAGGATGGCCGCGTGAGTGCAACGGTCATGGACGGTAAGGCGACGCTGGCGGAGCTTCTCGAGGACCTGCGGGCGCGCATCGAGAAGCTGACGGCGGCCGGAGCGACGCCCGGGCTGGGGACGGTGCTCGTCGGGGACGACCCGGGGTCGCACGCCTACGTCCGCGCCAAGCACCGCGACTGCGCCAAGGTCGGGATCACCTCCTTCCAGCGCGAGCTGCCGGCCGACGCGAGCCAGGCCCAGGTCGAGGACACCATCGACGAGCTGAACGCCGACCCGGCCTGCACCGGCTACATCGTCCAGCTGCCGCTGCCGGCCGGGCTGGACTCCGGCGCCGCGCTGGAGCGCGTCGACCCGGCCAAGGACGCCGACGGCCTGCACCCGACCAACCTGGGCCGTCTGGTGCTCGGGGAGCCCGGCCCGCTGCCCTGCACGCCCCGCGGGATCGTCGAGCTGTGCCGTCGCTTCGGTGTCGAGCTGGCCGGTGCGAACGTCGTGGTCGTCGGGCGTGGTGTCACCGTCGGGCGCCCGCTCGGCCTGCTGCTGACCCGCCGGACCGAGAACGCGACCGTGACGCTGTGTCACACCGGCACGAAGGACCTCGGCGCGCACCTGCGCGGCGCCGACATCGTCGTCGCTGCGGCCGGAAAGCCCGGGCTGATCACCGCGGACCAGATCCGGCCGGGCGCGACGGTGCTGGACGTCGGTGTCACCCGGACCGACCTCGGGCTGGTCGGCGATGTCGCACCGGAGGTCGCGGAGGTGGCCGGCCGGCTGGCGCCGATGCCGGGTGGCGTCGGCCCGATGACCCGCGGGATGCTGCTGACGAACGTGGTCGAGGCAGCCGAACGGAGCTTGCCGGAGTGAGAGTTGGCACCGAACGGAGCTTGCCGGAGTGAGAGTCAGCACCGAACGGAGCTTGCCGGAGTGAGAATCAGGACCGAACGCGGTGTGTTCGCGTGAGCGCCGCGACCGCGGCGCTGCCGGTCGGCTGAGCGGAGGAGGCTCGATGGCCACCACGCGGAGCGGGTACGGGCTGCGTGCCCGGCTGCGTACCCACTGGCCGTTGCTCGCGGTGCTCGCGATCGCCCTGGTCGGGCTGCAGCGGGTGGTGACCGAGCACTGGCGGGAAGGTTCGGCGGCCTTCGGGGTGGCGATGCTGCTCGCCGCCGGCCTGCGGGTCGCGTTGCCGCAAGACCGGGTGGGCCTGCTCGCGGTCCGGGGCCGGCACGCCGATGCCCTGATCTACGGCGGGTTCGGTCTCGCCGTCCTGCTGCTCGCCCTGACGATCACCCGGGGCTCGCTGACGGTCGGCTGAGCGGCCGGTGCTCAGCCCCGGCCGTCGCCGGGGGTGGCCGGAGTGGCCGGACGCCGGGTCGGGGGCCGGCGCGGACCGGCGGGGCGCTTGCTGCCGGGGCGGCCGGGTCCGGTGCTGGTGGCCCGCGGGCCGGGCACCGGACGGCCGGAGGGCCGGTGCGCGCGGCGGGTCGGCCGGGCGGGGCCGGGGGCCTCGGGCGGCACGGTCGTCGTCGGCTTGATAATGATCATCGCTAACAACATTCTACCGATGGGTACGTACGCTCGGTCACGGGGAGGGGTCCGAAGGGGGTCGTGATCGTCCCGGGAGCCCGCCGATGATCACCCGAAGATCGTAACGATGATCGTTCGTACCCCCGGGGGTGTGGCGGCCACCGACAGCGCCCACCGACAGCGCCCACCGGCCGTGCGTTGGCCGAATCCGGCGGACAGGGGCAGGATCCGGGGTCATGGACGAGCGCAGCGGCCGGATCGTCGACATCCTCGTGACGGCGTTCGAGGACCTGATGGCCGCGGATCCGGCGGCCTTCCGGGCCAAGTTCCGGAAGATGGCGGCCGACCCCTTCGCGTTCTACCGCGGCAGCGCGTGCCTGTTCTACGCCGACGCCGCCGAGCGCGACGACCCGTGGGTCGACGACCGGACGAGCCGGGTGTGGATCCAGGGCGACCTGCACGCCGAGAACTTCGGCACCTACATGGACGGCGACGGCGTGCTCGTCTTCGACGTCAACGACTTCGACGAGGCCTACCTCGGGCACTGGACCTGGGACGTCACCCGGTTCGCGGCCAGCCTCTGCCTGCTCGGCCGGCGCAAGGCGATCTCCGACCGAGCCCTGTCCCGGCTCGTCGAGGTCTACTGCCGCAGCTACCTGGAGCAGGTGCGGCACTTCGCCGACACCGACGACGACCGGTTCGCGCTGCGGCTGGACACCACCGACGGGCCGGTGCGCCAGGTGCTGCAGTCTGCCCGCACCCGGACCCGGGTCGGACTGCTCGACGCGATCACCGAGACCGAGGGCTTCGACCGCATCCTGCGGGCGGGCCCGGGCCTGCGCGTCCTCGGCGACGACGAGAAGGCGAAGGTCACGGCGGCCTTCGAGGCCTACGTGCAGACCATCCCGCCCGCCAAACGGCACCGGGGTGTCGCCTACACGGTCAAGGACGTCGCGGGCCGCTCCGGTGTCGGGATCGGCAGTGCGGGGCTGCCGACGTACACGGTGCTGGTCGAGGGCCTCAACCAGGCGCTGGACAACGACATCGTCGTCTCGATGAAGCAGGGCAACGTGGCGGCCCCGTCGCGGGTGGTGACCGACGAACGGGTGGCGGCGTACTTCGAGCACCACGGGCACCGCACCGCGCTGTCGCAGCGGGCGCTGCAGGCGCACGCCGACCCGATGCTGGGCTGGACGGCCCTCGACGGCGTGGGGTTCGTCGTGGCCGAGGTGTCGCCGTACGAGGCCGACCTGAACTGGTCGGAGCTGACCGAGCCACACGAGATCGAACCCGTCGTCGCCGACCTCGGCCGGGCCACCGCGAAGATCCACTGCGTGGCGGACGCGGACGCCGACCACGATCTCGTCGACTTCCGGGTCGAGGAGGCGATCACCGACACCGTCGCCGGCCGGGAGGACGCGTTCATCGCCTGGGTCGTCGCGTTCGCGCACGACTACGCGCGCCGGGTCCGCGCGGACCACGGACTGTTCGTCGACGCCTTCCGGGAGGACCAGATCCCCGGCGTCAGCAGCAGCTGACCGACGCACCTTTGTGTGCGTACTTCCGGGACGATCGACACCCCGGGACCGGGCGCGGCCGGGTCACCACTCGCGCTGCAGTCCGCGGCGCTGTGCAACCTGCTGTCGGCCCCGGTGGCGTCCCGGACCTGATCGGGCCACACGTGCGAGGGCCCGCCTCCCGGGAAATCCCGGGAGGCGGGCCCTCGCCCGTCGTGCGCGCGGGGTGTCAGCCCTTGCCGGCGAACGCGTCGATCGCGGCGTTGAAGGTGCTGCTCGGTCGCATCACCGAGTCGGCCTCGGCACGGTCCACGTAGAAGTAGCCGCCCAGGTCGACCGGCTCACCCTGGACGCCGTTGAGCTCGTCCACGATGGTCTGCTCCTGCTCGGCCAGGGTCGAGGCCAGCGGGGCGAAGACCTTCGCCAGGTCCGGGTCCTCGGTCTGCGCGGCGAGCGCCTGCGCCCAGTAGAGCGCGATGTAGAAGTGGCTGCCCCGGTTGTCCAGCTCCTTCACCTTGCGCGACGGGGACCTGCCGTTCTCCAGCAGCGTGCCGGTGGCGTCGTCGAGCGCCTGGCCCAGCAGCTTCGCGCGCAGCGGGTCGGGCGACTTCGAGGCCAGCATCTCCAGCGAGACGGCCAGCGCCAGGAACTCTCCGAGGGAGTCCCACCGCAGGTGGTTCTCCTTCTGCAGCTGCTGCACGTGCTTGGGCGCCGAGCCGCCGGCACCGGTCTCGAAGAGGCCGCCGCCGTTCATCAGCGGGACGATCGAGAGCATCTTCGCGCTGGTGCCGAGCTCGAGGATCGGGAACAGGTCGGTCAGGTAGTCGCGCAGGACGTTGCCGGTGACCGAGATGGTGTCCTCGCCCTTGCGGGCCCGCTCCAGGGTGTAGCGGGTGGCGTCGGCGACGTTCATGATCTGGATGGTCAGGCCGTCGGTGTCGTGCTCGCCCAGGTACTGCTCGACCTTGGCGATGAGCTGCGCGTCGTGCCCGCGGGAGGCGTCCAGCCAGAACACGGCCGGGGCGCCGGTGGCCCGGGCCCGCTCGACGGCCAGGCCGACCCAGTTGCGGATCGGGGCGTCCTTGGTCTGGCAGGCACGCCAGATGTCACCCTCGGCGACCTCGTGGGACAGCTTCACCTCGCCGGAGCCCGCGTCGACCACGCGGACGGTGCCGGCCGCGGCGACCTCGAACGTCTTGTCGTGCGAGCCGTACTCCTCGGCCTTCTGCGCCATCAGGCCGACGTTCGGGACGGTGCCCATCGTCGTCGGGTCGAACGCCCCGTGCTCCTGGCAGTGCCGCACGGTCTCGTCGTAGAGCGCCGCGTAGGACGAGTCCGGGATGACGAACTTGGTGTCCTGGGTCGTGTCGTCGGCGTTCCACATCTGCCCGGACGACCGGATCGCGGCCGGCATCGAGGCGTCGATGATGACGTCGCTCGGCACGTGCAGGTTGGTGATCCCGCGCGAGGAGTCGACCTGGGCCAGAGCCGGGCCGGTGGAGTACGCGTCGGTGATGGCCTTCTCGATGGCGTCGCGCTTGTCCGCCGGGAGCTCTTCCAGGGCGGAGAGCACCGAGGCGAGCCCGTCGTCCGGGTCGGCACCCACGGAGGCGAGATCGTCGCCGTAGGTGGCGAAGACATCGGCGAAGTAGGCGCGCACCGCGTGCCCGAAGATGATCGGGTCGGAGACCTTCATCATCGTGGCCTTGAGGTGCACGGAGAACAGGACGCCCTGCTCCTTCGCCTCGGCGATCTGCTCGGCGAGGAACGCCCGCAGTGCCTCCTTGCGCATGACGGCGCCGTCGATCACCTCGCCGGCCAGGACCTTCACCGACTCCTTGAGGACGGTGACGGTGCCGTCGGCCGCGACGTGCTCGATCCGCACGGCGCCGTCGGCCGGGGCGGTGAAGGAGGTCTCGGAGTGCCGGAAGTCGCCGTCGGACATCGTCGCGACGTGGCTCGTCGAGTCCGGGCTCCAGGCGCCCATCGAGTGCGGGTGCTTGCGGGCGAAGTTCTTCACCGACGCCGGCGCCCGGCGGTCGGAGTTGCCCTCACGCAGCACCGGGTTGACCGCGGAACCCTTGACCGAGTCGTAGGCGGCGCGGGCGGCGCGTTCCCCGTCGGTCTGCGGGGCCTCCGGGTAGTCCGGGATGTCGTAGCCGGCGCCCTGCAGCTCCTTGATCGCCGCCTTGAGCTGCGGGATCGAGGCACTGATGTTCGGCAGCTTGATGATGTTGGCGTCCGGGGTCTTCGCCAGCTCGCCGAGCTCGGCGAGGGAGTCCGGGACACGCTGGGCGTCGGTCAGCCGGTCCGGGAACTTCGCCAGGATCCGGCCGGCCAGCGAGATGTCGCGGGTCTCCACGTCGACCCCGGCCTGGCCTGCGAACGCCTCGATGACCGGCAGGAAGGAATGCGTCGCGAGCGCCGGCGCTTCGTCGGTGTACGTGTAGATGAGCTTCATCTTGTGTCTGGCCTGCCTCGGGCTCGTCGTCGGATCGGATGCTGCGGCCCCGCCGCTGCGCCGACGACCTGCCCGGAACCGGGCGGGGCCCCGGCGCGGCGGCCCGCTTCCGCGCCACGCTATCCCGTTGACGCCGTCGCACGCGCGCAGGAGTAACCCGTCCGACACCCCGAGCGGTGGATCTGCGCACGCGGCCGGAGCGGCTACGGTGCACCGAGTCGGTGACGAGGGGAGCGACGGGCGTGGCCAAGCTGAAACTCCCGGGCTGGCGGAAGTCCTTCCTGCGCGGATGGCCGCTGGTCGGAGTGATCGCGGTCGTGCTGACCGCGGTGGCGCTGGGATACGGCGGTGCCACCGACCAGTTCGGCGGAGCCGCCTGCACGGTGACGGTGCAGGCCGCCGAGGTGACGGTCCGGGCCGCGCCGAGCCCGTCCGCGCAGCCCGTCGAGACGCTCGCCCGTGGTGCCGAGGTCACGGCCGAGACGATCGTCGACACCGGGTTCCGCAAGCTGACCGGCGGCGACCGGTGGGTGCCGTCGAACAGCGTGGCCGCGACGGCCGGGAGCGTGTGCTGAACCCGTTGCACACCGTGATCGTCCGTGCGGGAGAGTAGGAACGTGGTTCCTCCCGTCCGTGCTCTCGGCGCCGCCAATGTCAACGGCGTGCGGGCAGCCACCGCCAAGGGGATGCTCGACTGGCTCGCCGCGACCGATGCCGACGTGATCTGCCTGCAGGAGGTCCGGGCCCGGCCCGACGAGCTGCCGGCCGCCTTCGTCGAGCTGCTCGACGCCCACGGCTGGCACCTGCGGATGGCGCCCTCGGAGACGATGAAGGGACGCAACGGCGTCGCCGTCCTGAGCCGGGCCGAGCCGGAGGCCGTGCGGATCGGCTTCGGTGATCCCACGACCGACCTCGACGGCCGTTACCTCGAGGTCGACCTGCCGGGCGGGCTCACCGCCGCGTCGCTGTACCTGCCGAAGGGCGTCGCCGGTACCGACAAGCAGGACGCCAAGGACGCGTTCTGCAAGACCTTCGGCGACCACCTGCGCACCGCGTTCGACCGGTGTGCCGCGACCGGCCGCGAGATGGTCGTGGCCGGGGACTGGAACATCGCACCGACCGAGCGGGACCTGCGGAACTGGCGCAACAACCAGCGCAACTCCGGCTTCCTGCCCTACGAGCGGGAGTGGTTCGCCGGGCTGCTGGCACACGGCTGGGCCGACGTCGTGCGGGACCTCCACCCGGACACCGACGGGCCGTACTCCTGGTGGACCTACCGCGGGCGGGCGTTCGACAACGACGTCGGCTGGCGGATCGACCACCTGCTCACCACACCCGGTATCGCGGCGGCGGCGACCGGCGCGGTCGTGCAGCGGGCCCCCTCGCACGACACCCGCTGGTCCGACCACGCCCCGGTGGTCGTCCGGCTGGGAGCCGCCGGGTGATCGAGAGCAGGATCGTCGGGGGCCGCTACCTGCTGTTGGCCGAGCTGGAGCGCCGGGGATTCGGCCCCTCGCACCGCGCCGAGGACCGGATCACCGGCCGGACGGTCGTCGTCACCGAGATCGCGGTACCCGCGGACGGCGGCGCGCGGGAGCGGCTGCTCGCCGAGGTCCGGGCCGCGGGGCGGCTGCGGCACCCGGGCGTCGTCGGCGTGCTGGACCTGATCACCGACCGGGCCACCGACGGCGGGATGCGCGAGTACCTGGTCACCGAGCATCCGGAGACGCGCCCGCTGAGCCACGTCGTGGACGGCGAGCCGCCGCCGGCCCGCCGGGTCGCCGCGATCGGGCGTGACGTGCTGGCCGCACTGCGCGCCGTGCACGCCGCCGGCGGCACGCACGGTGGTCTCGACCCCGACTGCGTGCTGCTCACCCCGGACGGGCGCGGACTGGTCACCGACATCGGGCTGGCCCGGGCGGTCGGGGCGCGGACCGGCGGACGCGGCGGGTTCACCCCGCCCGAACGGGACCGTGAGCGCGGGGACACCCCGGCCGCGGACCTCTGGAGCCTCGGGGCGGTGCTGCACCACACCGCCGGGAGACGGATGACCCACGGCAGCCCGCTGGCGCTGGCGATCACCGGGCTGACCGCGGCCGACCCGGCGGAGCGGATCGGCCCGGACCACGCCGAGGCGCTGCTGGAACGGGCCGCGCGACCCCGCCCGGCAGGCGGAGACCTCGGGCGCAACCGCTGGATCCTGCTGGTCGTGGCCGGTCTGCTGCTGGTCGCGGTCGCCGGGATGGTCCTCTGGGCGGTGCTGTAGGGCGATCGGGCCGTGCGACGGCCGGGCCCGGCACCGCCGGAGATCGACCGGGCCTCGCCCGCCGGGCCCGGCGTACCTACTGTGAGGGCATGGCCGACTCTCCCGCCGCCCCGATCGAGCCCGCCCCCAGCGCCTCGGCCGTCCGCCGTGCGCTGCGCCGGGTCCGGGACGGGTCCATGTTGGACGTCACCGAGGCCGCCGTGCTGCTCGCCGCTCGCGGCTCGGACCTCGACGAGCTGCTCACCCACGCCGGCCGGGTCCGCGACGCCGGGCTGGTCGAGGAGGGCCGCCCCGGTGTCGTCACGTACTCGCGCAACGTCTTCATCCCGCTGACCAGGCTCTGCCGGGACCGCTGCCACTACTGCACGTTCGCGACCGTCCCGCACCGGCTCGAGTCGCCCTTCCTCGAACGCGACGAGGTCGTCGAGATCGCCCGACAGGGCGCCGCGCAGGGATGCAAGGAAGCCCTGTTCACCCTCGGCGACCGCCCGGAGGACCGGTGGCCGCAGGCGCGGGAGTGGCTCTCCGAACGGGGTTACGACTCCACCCTGGACTACGTGCGGGCCTGCGCGATCGCGGTGCTGGAGGAGACCGGGCTGCTGCCGCACCTCAACCCGGGCGTCATGTCGTGGGAGGAGGCCACCCGGCTCAAGCCGGTCGCCGCCAGCATGGGCATGATGCTGGAGACGACCTCGCAGCGGCTGTTCGAGAAGGGCGGCCCGCACTTCGGCAGCCCGGACAAGGAGCCCGCGGTCCGGCTCCGTGCGCTCACCGACGCCGGCCGCGTCGGGGTCCCGTTCACCACCGGGATCCTGATCGGGATCGGGGAGAACCGCACCGAGCGGGCCGAGTCGCTGTTCGCGATCCGCTCCGCGGCCCGGTCGCACGGGCACGTGCAGGAGGTCATCGTCCAGAACTTCCGGGCGAAGCCGGACACCGCGATGGCGAACGACCCGGACGCCGACCTCGACGACCTGGCCGCAACCATCGCCGTCGCCCGGCTGGTGCTCGGCCCGAAGGTACGGCTGCAGGCCCCGCCGAACCTGGTCGGCGGCGAGCAGGCGCTGATGCTGCGTGCCGGGATCGACGACTGGGGCGGGGTGTCGCCGGTGACCGTCGACCACGTCAGCCCGGAGATGCCGTGGCCGGCCGTCGACGAGCTCGCCCGGGTCACCGCCGCGGAGGGCTTCGAGCTGGCCGAACGGCTCACCGCGTACCCGCGCTACATCCGTGCCGGGTCGCCGTGGATCGACACCCGGCTGCACGCCCACATCGCCGCGCTCGCCACGGCCGACGGGCTCGCCGACCCGGACGCGGTCGTGCAGGGCCGGCCCTGGCAGGAGCCCGACGGCGGGTTCGAGTCCTCCGGCCGGATCGACCTCAACGCCACGATCGACACGTCCGGGCGGACCGAGGACCGGCGCAGCGACTTCGGGTCGGTCTACGGCGACTGGGACGAGGTGGCCGCCGAGCTGGCCGCGCAGCGCTCGCACGCCCCGGCCCGCCTCGACGGTGACGTGAAGACCGGGCTGGACCTCGCCGCGTCCGACCCGGCGGCGCTGCTGGACCCGGCCCACGCCGCCGCGGCGATGGCCGTCCTCACCGCCGAGGGCCCGGCGCTGGGGACGTTGGTGTCGCTCGCCGACGACGTCCGCAGGGCGGTGAACGGCGACGACGTCACCTACGTGGTGAACCGCAACATCAACTTCTCGAACGTCTGCTACGTCGGCTGCCGGTTCTGCGCCTTCGCCCAGCGCGAACGCGACGCCGACGCGTTCCGGCTCTCGCTCGACGAGGTCGCCCAGCGCGCCGCCGAGGCCGCCCGCGACGGTGCGACCGAGGTCTGCGTGCAGGGTGGCATCGACCCGCAGCTGCCGGTGTCGTTCTACGCCGATCTGGTCCGTGCTGTGCGTGACGCGGTACCGGGCATGCACGTGCACGCGTTCTCCCCGATGGAGATCGTGTCCGCCGCGGCCAAGGCGGGCGTCTCGATCCGCGAGTGGCTCTCCGAGCTCAAGGCGGCCGGGCTGGGCTCCATCCCGGGCACCGCGGCGGAGATCCTCGACGACGAGGTCCGCTGGGTGCTGACCAAGGGCAAGCTGCCGGCGTCCCAGTGGATCGAGGTCGTCTCGACCGCGCACGAGCTGGGGATCCCGTCGTCGTCGACGATGATGTACGGCCACGTCGACGAGCCCCGGCACTGGCTCGGCCACCTGCGCACCCTCGCCTCGATCCAGGACCGCACGGGAGGGTTCACCGAGTTCGTCCCGCTGCCGTTCGTGCACCACAACGCCCCGATCTACCTGGCCGGGATCGCCCGGCCGGGCCCGACCGAGCGGGACAACCTGGCGGTGCACGCCTTCGCCCGGCTCGCCCTGCACGGCCGGATCGACCACGTGCAGTGCTCCTGGGTGAAGCTCGGCGACGATCTCGCCGCCGGCATCCTGCGCGGCGGCGCCGACGACATGGGCGGCACCCTGATGGAGGAGACGATCAGCCGGATGGCCGGCTCGGAGAACGGCTCCGAGCGCTCGGTGGAGGAGCTCACCGCGATCGCCCGCGCCGCCGGCCGCCCGGTGCGGCAGCGGACCACCACCTACCGCGGCGAGCCGTCGGTACTCACCCCGACCACCCCGCGGAGCCTCCCGCTCACTCCCGCCTGATCGCGGGCCCCGTGAGGGGCACACCAGGGCTGCCGGCACAAGGTCGAACTGCTCGGGTGTGCCCCTCGCGGCACCGCGCCACGGCTCGTGGCGGCGCTACCGTGGGGGTATGGGTGTGCTCGGAGAGATGTTCCCGCGGAAGCGGATCCACGAGGACTCGGATGCCGCGCAGGGCGGTCAGCCGTGGCAGCTGGGGCCGATCGACCTGGACAAGGGTGTGGTGACGGTGGGGCCCGTCGCGGACCCCGAGGCCCCGGAGGAGACCGAGCCCGGCACCGACACCGAGCCCCGCACGGGTACCGGCACCGGGCCGGATCGGCCGTCCTGACACACGTGGCCGGCCGGATCGCGGCGGCGTCCCCCTCCGCGCCGCCACGGCCCCGACCGGCCCCGGCCGGTGGATCGGACCCCCGACGCCGATCCACCCTCCACCGCCCCGGGCCGGAATGCCCGTACCCGGTCGCCTCGGCGCTTCCCCCGTCGCGCCTGGCTTCGATCAGCAGAGTCAGAGCGACGGTACGATCATGGTCGGGCGAGGTCAAGGAGGCGTCGTGCGATCGCAGGAACTCGGTGCCGTCGGGCGCGGCCTCGGTCTGCTCGCGGACACCTGGACCCTGCTGATCCTGCAACGCGCGTTCCTGGGGGTCCGCCGGTACGCGGGGTGGCGGGAGACCCTCAAGATCTCCGACGCCACGCTGTCCGCGCGGTTGCGCTCGATCGTCGACGCCGGCCTGCTGGAGACCCGCTCCTACCGGGAGGGCGGGCGCGAGCGGCGGGAGTACCTGCTCACCGAGCGCGGTGCGGACCTCTGGAAGCTCCTGATCACGATCTGGGACTGGGAGAAGGCCAGGGTTCCGCGCGAGACGCCGCTGCCCGACATCGTGCACCGGGCCTGTGGCGAGCCGGCCCTGCTGCTGCCCAGGTGCGCGTCGTGCGGCGAACCGGTCGGGCCGCGGGAGACCGAGGTGACCCGGGCGCCCGGCTCGCCGGGGTTGGAGACGCTCTCCCGCCAGCACCCGCGCCGGACCCGCGGCCGGCTCCCCGAGGACCCGCTGTCCGTCCTCCCCGGCGCCATGGAGATCATCGGCGACCGGTGGGGCGCGACCGTGCTCGGCGCCGCGCTGACCGGGATCCGGTCGTTCAGCTGTTTCGCCACCGTGCTGGCGATCTCGCCGGAGGTGCTGTCGGACCGGTTGCGCCGCTTCGTCGACCTCGGGGTGCTGTCCCGCACCGGCTCCGGTGAGTACCGGCTCACCGACAAGGGCCGGGCGTCGTTCCCCATCCACGTCAGCCTCGTCGAGTGGTCGCACCGCTGGCTCGGCGGCGACGGCGCACCGATCGACCTGACGATCCGGCACCGGACGTGCGGCGCCGTGCTGCGGCTGAGGCTGGACTGCGACCGGTGCGGGGGGACGTTCGACCGGCGCTCGGTGTCCCCGGTCCGGCCGGGCTGAGCGGGCTGGAACGATGGGGTCATGGTCGACGCCCACCGTCCCCGCGTGCTCTCCGGGATCCAGCCCACCGCCGACTCGTTCCACCTCGGCAACTACCTGGGCGCCTTGCGGCAGTGGGTGGCGCTGCAGGACGACCACGAGGCGTTCTACTGCGTCGTCGACCTGCACGCGATCACCGTGGAGCACGACCCGGCCGAACTGGCGCGGCGCACCCGGGTGGCCGCGGCGCAGCTGCTCGGTCTGGGCCTCGACCCGGACCGGTGCGCGCTGTTCGTGCAGTCGCACGTGCCCGAGCACGCTCGGCTGAGCTGGGTGCTGGAGTGCATCACCGGGTTCGGCGAGGCCGGCCGGATGACCCAGTTCAAGGACAAGTCGGCGAAGCAGGGCACCGACCGGGCCACCGTCGGGCTGTTCACCTACCCGGTCCTGCAGGCCGCGGACATCCTGCTCTACCAGGCCGACCGGGTGCCGGTGGGCGAGGACCAGCGCCAGCACCTGGAGCTGACCCGCAACCTGGCGCAGCGGTTCAACCACCGCTTCGGTGAGACGTTCCGGGTGCCCGAGCCGCACATCCCGCAGGCCACCGCGAAGATCTACGACCTGCAGGAGCCGACGGCCAAGATGAGCAAGTCGGCGTCGTCGCCGTCCGGGATCGTGGAGCTGCTCGACCCGCCGAAGACGTCCGCGAAGAAGATCCGCTCGGCCGTCACCGACAACGAGCGTGAGGTTCGCTACGACCCGGAGAACAAGCCGGGCATCGCGAACCTGCTGACGATCAACGCGGCGATGACCGACCGCAAGGTCGCCGAGGTCGAGGCCGAGTACACGGGCAAGGGGTACGGCGACCTCAAGAAGGATCTCGGCGAGATCGTCGCCGCGTTCGCGGAGCCGTTCGCCGAGAAGGTCAACGGGTACCTGGCCGATCCGGCCGAGCTCGACCGGGTGCTGGCGAAGGGCGCCACCCGGGCGCGCGAGGTGTCCGGCGCGACACTGGCCGCCGTTCACGAGAGGATCGGTTTCCTCCCGCCGGCGGGCTGAGGCACCGGCGGGCGAGGCACGACCGACCCCGGGGGAACCATGGCCGACAACCGTCCGACCACGACGGCGCACCGGTTCGAGGACGACGAGGAGGGCCCGACCTTCCTCGAACGTCAGCGGGAGAAGCACCCGTGGCTCGACCACCTGGTGCGCGCGGGCGCGCGGTACACCGAGAACCATGGCGACCACTACGCCGCGGCGATCACCTACTTCTCGATCCTGGCGCTGGTGCCGCTGCTGATGGTCGCGTTCGCCGCGGCCGGGTTCGTGCTGCGGGGCAACGAGGAGCTGCTGACGTCCCTGAAGGACTCGATCTCCTCGGCGGTTCCCGGCCAGGAGCTGGCGGCCACGATCACCGGGGTGATCGACACGGCGATCTCCCAGGCCGGTGCGATCGGTGCGGTCGGCCTGGTCGGTGCGCTGTACTCCGGGATCGGCTGGATGAGCAACCTGCGCGAGGCGCTCACCGAGCAGTGGGGGCAGCGCGACGAGGCCCCGCCGATGCTCAAGCGGCTGGGATTCGACCTGCTCGCCCTGGTCGGTCTCGGGCTGGCGCTGGTCGCCTCCTTCGCGATCGCCTCGGTCAGCGGTGTGCTCGGTCAGAGCCTGCTGGACCTGGTCGGTCTCGGCGGCGTCGGCTGGGCGCAGACCGTGCTGGTCGTCGTGTCGTTCCTCGTCGGCATCGGGGGGAACTGGCTGGTCTTCCTCTGGGTGATCGCCCGGCTGCCCCGCGAGCCGGTGACCTTCCGCAGCGCGGCCAAGGCGGCACTCATCGGCGCCGTCGGCTTCGCCGTCCTGCAGCGGGTGATGGTGGTGTACCTGGGCACGATCTCCTCGTCCGCGGCCGGTGCCGCGTTCGGGTCGATCCTCGGTCTGCTGATCTTCATCTTCTTCACGTCCCGGTTCCTGCTGTTCGTCACGGCCTGGGCCGCCAGTGCCGAGGAGAACGACCAGGGGCCGCGGGACGTCCCGGCCCCGGCCGTCATCCGCCCGCAGTACGTCGTCCGGGAGGGCCCCGGCGCGCTGGCGTCCGCGGGCCTGTTGACCGCCGGCCTGCTCGGTGGGGCGCTCGGGCTCCGGGCACTGGGCAGGCGCCGACACGGAGGGTGACGATCACCGGCGTACGCGCCTGCGAATGCCGCGGCGTCAGGTCCGATCGGCCGAGTGTGCGGTGAACCGGTAACGGACGGTGCCGGAGTTCCGATCCGACTGATATGCCCGAAACCACCGAGGCGGCGCTGTCGCTCCCGGACCTGATCCCCGCGCCCCGGAAGCCGGAGGGGCCGGGAGCCGGCTCGCCTCGAGCGGATGCGCCGGAGGGGGTGCACGCCTCCCCGGGAGGCGTCCCCGATGCTCCCGGTCCCATCGGAGTCACGGGTCCCCTCGGAGCCGACGCTGCTGACCAGGCTGCCGGGTCTGACCTGGTTGCTGGGGCTGACCTGGTTGCCGGGGCCGGGGCGGCTGGGGGTACCGCCCGGGTGATCATCCGTTCAGTGCCGATCGGTGCCACGGATGGCACCGATCGGCACTCGACCGACGATCACAACCGGCCCGCGGGGGAGCGGCTCGCGTTCCTCTGGACCACGCTCGGCGCCCTGGTGGGATCCGCGGTCGTGGCGGGGCTGTTCCTCGCCTTCCTCGCGCTGCTGCCCTGACCGGGAGCGCCGCGCGAGCCGGGGGCGGTGGCGCCGGGACTCGCCGCAACGTCGCCGAGCCAGCAGTCGATCTGCCCGGCCACCCGGACGGGTGCGACGTTCAGCGCCTGCGCCACCGGAGGCGCGCCACCAGCAGCGCGACCAACCCCACCACCACGGCGACCCCACCGACGACCGCGGCGGCCGGGACACCGGCGTCCGGCGCCGGGGGCACGACACCGGACGGAGACGCCGGATCGTCCAGGGCGCCGGCCCCGCCGGCAGCTCGCTCCGACCGGCCCGGGTCCGAGCGGCCCAGGTCACCCGAGCCCGAGCCACCCGAGCCGTTCGAGCCGGGCCCGGCCGGGCCCGCCCCCATCGCGGCCTGGGGGCCCGTGACCGAACCCGGTTCGACGAGCGTCCCGATCCCGGCGGCCGGGGCGCCGAACCCCCAGTCCAGCAAGGCGCGGGCCTGGTCGACCATCCGCACCGGCCGCGGCTCACCCCGGACCAGCGCGACGACCAGGCGTCGCCCGTCCCGCTCGAGGGCACCGACGAAGGTGTGCCGTGCCGCGTCGGTGAAGCCGTTCTTGCCACCGAGGAAACCGGGGGTGCCGAGCAGCTGGTCGTCGTTGCCGAGCTCGAAACCCGGCCGGTCGGCGAAGCCCGGGAACGGGATGCTCGGCGTCAGCAGGATCGCCGCGACCTGCGGCCGCTCCAGCGCCGCGCGCAGGATCAGGGCCAGGTCGTAGGCCGACGACGACGAGCCCGGCCCGTCCAGCCCGGACGGTGTCGCTGGCCGGGTGTCGAGCGCGCCCAGGTGACGGGCGGTGTCCTGCATCGCGGCGAGCGTCGCGGGTACCCCGCCGAGCTCGCGGGCCAGCGCGTGGGCGGCGTCGTTCCCGGAGGCCATCAGCAGGCCGTGCAGTAGCTGGTCCACCGTGTACCGGCCACCGGGGCCGATCCCGGCGCGGCTGCCGTCGACGCGCCCGTCCTCCACGGTCCCGACGACGACCCGCTCCGGCGGCAGCAGGTCGGACGCGACCATCGCGAGCAGCAGCTTGATCGTCGATGCCGGGCGTTGCCGGGCGTGCGGGGACCGGGCCGCCAGCACGGCGCCCGAGTCCAGGTCGGCGACCACGTAGGACGCGACGCCGACCGGGGGCGGCGGTACCGCGCCGGCGTGCGCCTCGGTGCAGACCGCCAGGCCGCCGACCGCCGGATCCGGTACCGGCAACGGCGCCACGGCCGCGCCCGTCTCCTCCTTCGCCGGGGGCCCGGGCGGAATCTCCTGGCCGGGGCACGGCGCCGCCGGGGTCACCGCCGGGACGGTCGTGGACAGGGACCCGGTGCCCGCCGCGGTCCCGACGGCCCACCCGGACTCGGACCCGGCCCCGACCCCGGTGCCGGCTGCGGACACGGTGCCCTGCGCGGCCCCGGTGCCGGGCGCGAACGCGGCACCCGTCGCGCACAGCAGCGTGGCCACCAGCAGGCCGGGGAGCAGTGGCGTGCGGACGCCACGGCGGCGCACCGGGTGGCCCGTGGTCGTCACCCCGGCAGCATGCCCTACCGGGAACCCTCGACGAGGCCCTTCACCCGCTCCAGGCTGCGCTCCAGCCCGTCACGCATCATGGCCTCCCGGTCCTTGCCGAGGATCCCGCTGCGCTGCACCAGCCGGATCGGCAGCGCGGGCGTACCGACGCTCTCCCGCCAGGCGACGACCCGGGTGGCACCGTCGTCGGAGGGGGTGAGGATCCAGCCCCACGCCGTCCGTGACTCGGTGACGACGAAGGTGAACCGCCGGCCGGGTTCGCACTCGGTGATCCGGCAGTGCGTCGACCAGCGCATCTTTCCGCGCCGGTTCCCGCCGACGAAGCGGGCGCCGACCGCGGGCCCGGTCGCACCGTCGCGCCACCGCCCCCCGACGGCCTCCGGGCTCCACTCGCCGGCCCGGGTGATGTCCGAGACCAGGGCCCACACCGCGTCCGGCGGGGCGTCCACGGTCAGTTCCGCACTGTCCACGACAGCTCCGTCCTCCTCGACGATCACGCAAGAGACACGCCCGGTCAAGATCGTCCGGGTCGGTGGACGGTACCGCCCGTCAACCGCTCGACGATTTCCAGGCGGGATGGTGTCACGACGATGTTGCGACCCTGCCGCTCGGCGCGGTGAGCGGTTACCGTCCCGCGGCAACGTGTGCTGCCGCCCGGTGGCGCCGGAACCGGGGGGAGGACGTCCGTGCGGATCAACCAGCGCATCGGACGGCGGGGCAGGTTCGCGACCGCGGTCGCCATCGCAGCCGTTGCGGCTCTCGCACTGTCGGGTTGTGCCCGGGACACCGGCGGTGGGGGGACCGCCCAGGGCGGGGAGTGCGAACGCGTCGCACCGCCGTCGGTCCCGGCGGCGAGCGCGCAGCCGGAACCGGACAAGCCGAAGGCCGACGCGAGCGCGCTCAAGGTGGGCCTGGCCTACGACATCGGCGGGCGGGGCGACGCGTCGTTCAACGACGCCGCCGCGGCAGGCCTGGACCAGGCCGTCGCCGAGCTCGGCCTGCAGAAGGCCAACGCCCGGGAGGCCACCGCCCAGCAGGGCGAGAGCGAGGACGCCGGGACCACCCGGCTGCGCCAGCTCGCCCAGGGCGGCTTCAATCCGGTCATCGCGGTCGGGTTCAACTACGCCAAGGGCGTGGACACGGTCGCCAGGGAGTTCCCGCAGACGAAGTTCGCGATCGTCGACGACGACACCGTGGACCTGCCGAACGTCACCCCGCTGGTCTTCGCCGAGGAGCAGGGCTCGTTCCTGGTCGGCGTCGCGGCCGCGCTGAAGACCGAGACCTGCAAGGTCGGCTTCATCGGCGGCGTCGACAGCCCGCTGATCCAGAAGTTCGACGTCGGCTACCAGCAGGGTGCCGAGGCCGCCGCGCCGAGCATCGAGGTGGACTCGGACTACATCTCGCCGGCCGGTGACTTCTCCGGCTTCAACGACGCCACCCGCGGTACCGAGATCGCGTCCGGCCAGTACGACGCCGGGTCGGACATCTCGTTCGCCGCGGCGGGCCAGTCGAACCAGGGCGTCTTCGCCGCCGCGAAGGACACCGGACGCCGGGCGATCGGCGTCGACTCCGACCAGTACAACTCGCCGCAGCTGACCGAGGTCCGCGACGTGATCATGACGTCGATGGTCAAGCGGGTCGACGTGGCGGTGTACGACTACATCAACGCGGTGGCCGGCAACACGATCGAGACCCTCCCGGAGCGGTTCGACCTCAAGAACGACGGCGTCGGCTACTCGACCTCCGGTGGGTTCGTCGACGACATCAAGCCCCAGCTCGAGGCCTACAAGGCGGCGATCATCGCCGGCGAGATCCAGGTGTCGTCGACCAAGTGAGCGAGCACGCGGTCGAGCTGCGGGGGATCACCAAGCGGTTTCCCGGTGTCGTCGCGAACGACGGTGTGGACCTCGCCGTGCGGAGCGGGGAGGTCCACGCCCTCTGCGGTGAGAACGGGGCGGGCAAGTCGACCCTGATGAAGATCCTCTACGGGATGCAGGCGCCCGACGAGGGGACCATCGCGGTCGGCGGGGCCCGGACGCACTTCCGGACCCCGGCGGACGCCATCGCCGCCGGGATCGGAATGGTCCACCAGCACTTCATGCTGGCCGACAACCTGACCGTCGCGGAGAACGTCCTGCTCGGGGCGGAGCGGCTGCACGGGATCGGGAGGGCGGCCCGCACCCGGATCGCCGAGCTCGCCGGCACGGTCGGGTTGTCGGCGGTGAGCAGAGCAGGTGCCCGCTCCGCCGATGCCGTCCTCGACCTGCTCGTCGAGCACCTGGGCGTCGCCGACCGGCAGCGCATCGAGATCCTCAAGGTGCTCTACCGCGGCGCGCGCACGGTGATCCTGGACGAGCCGACCGCGGTGCTGGTCCCGCAGGAGGTCGACGAGCTGTTCGCCACCGTCCGGACGATGCAGGGCGACGGCTACACGTTCCTGTTCATCTCGCACAAGCTCGACGAGGTGCGCGCGATCGCCGACCGGATCACGGTGCTCCGGCGCGGCCGCACGGTCGGTACGACGGACCCGGCCAGCGTGACCAACTCCGAGCTGGCCGAGATGATGGTCGGCTCCGAGCTGCCGTCGCCCCAGACGCGCGAGTCCACCGTCACCGACCGCGAGGTACTGCGGGTCGAGGCACTCGGCCTGCCCGATCCGGCGGGCGGGCGGGACCTGCTCGACGGCGTCGATCTCGTCGTGCACGCCGGTGAGGTGCTCGGCATCGCCGGCGTCGAGGGCAACGGCCAGACCGAGCTGGTCGAGACGATCATGGGGATGCGCCGGCACGCCCGCGGACGGGTGCTGCTCTCCGGTGAGGACGTCTCAGGACTGTCCACGATGGCCCGCCGCGAGCACGGCGTCGGCTACATCCCGGAGGACCGGTCACGGCACGCGCTGCTCGGCGACCAGCCGTTGTGGGCGAACCGGGTGCTCGGCTTCCAGTCACGGCCGCCGATCGGCAGGCACGGTCTGATCGACCGGGCCGCGGCCCGGGGCGACACCGAGCGGATCGTGGCCGACTTCGACGTCCGCACACCGGGCATCGACGTGATGGCGTCGGCACTGTCCGGCGGCAACCAGCAGAAACTCGTCGTCGGGCGGGAGCTGTCCGGCGAGCCGGCGCTGCTCATCGCCGCGCACCCGACCCGTGGTGTCGACGTCGGCGCCCAGGCCGGGATCTGGGAGGAGCTCCGGCAGGCCCGAGCCGCGGGCCTGGCCGTACTGCTGGTCTCGGCCGACCTGGACGAGCTGATCGGCCTGTCCGACACGCTCGCCGTCATCCTCGACGGGCGGCTGGTCGGCACCGCCGATCCCGCTACCGTCACCCCCGAGGAACTGGGCACGAAGATGACCGGGGCGACGGCATGACGCGGCTGCGGGGCGCGGTCCTGGCGCCCGCACTCGCGATCGCCGTGGCCGCCCTGCTCTGCGCGATCATGCTGCTGATCAGCGGGGCCTCACCGTGGACCGCGCTCACCACCATCCTGTCCCAGCTCGGCAGGGGCACGGTCGCGGTCGACACCGTGAACTCGGCGGCCGTCTACTACATCGCCGCGCTCGCGGTCGCGATCGGCTTCCAGATGCGGCTGTTCAACATCGGGGTCGAGGGGCAGTTCCGGGTCGCCGCCTGCGTGGCGGCGATCGTCGGCGGGACGGTGGTCCTCCCGCCGGTGCTGCACACCCTGCTGATCATGGTGGTGGCGGTGCTGACCGGTGCGGCGTGGATCGCGATCCCGGCACTGCTCAAGGCCTACCGCGGTGTCTCCGAGGTCATCTCGACGATCATGCTGAACGCCATCGCCACCGGCCTGATCGCGTTCCTGATCCGTGCCGAGACCTTCGGTGAGCTGCGCGGCAACAACATCACCACCCCGCCGATCCCGGAGTCCGGCTGGTTCCCGGGGATCCCGGTGGGCAACGGGGCGATCTTCGGGATGGTGTTCGTCGCCGCCGCGCTGGGCGTCGGCTACTGGTTCCTGCTCGGCCGGACCCGGTTCGGGTTCGAGCTGCGCGCCTCCGGCGAGTCGACGACGGCGGCGTCGGCCGGCGGGGTGAACGCGCGGCGGACGATCGTCGTCGCGCTGCTGCTCTCCGGCGCGATCGCCGGTCTGATCGGGCTGCCCGAGCTGCTCGGCCGCGACCACGCCTACACGCTCAGCTCGCCGCAGGGCTACGGCTTCACCGGCATCGCGATCGCGCTGCTGGGCCGCAACCACCCGGTCGGGATCGCGCTGGGTGCGCTGCTGTGGGCGTTCCTGGACAAGTCCGCGGTCGGGCTCGACGTCGTCGGCATCCCACGGGAGATCGTGCTGATCATGCAGGGGCTGATCGTGCTGTCGGTGGTCGTCGCGTACGAGCTGGTGAGCCGGGTGGAGCGGCGCGCCGAGCAGCGGCGGGTCGCGGCCGGTGTCCCGGAACCGGCGGGGGCTCCGTCATGACCGCCGTGACCGCCGTTCTCGATCGTGCCGGGAAGCTTCCCGGCTGGGCCCGCTCGGCTCTGATCGCGGCCGGCCTCGTGCTCGTCCTGTCGATCACGGTGACGCTGACCGGGCAGCTCCAGCTCACCTCGTCGGGGACCTCGGAGGCCGCCGTCCGGCTCGGGTTGCCGATCCTGTTCGCCGCGCTCGGCGGCCTGTGGTCCGAACGCGCGGGCATCATCAACATCGGCCTCGAGGGCATGATGGTGCTCGGCACCTGGGGCGCCGCCTGGGCCGGTTACCTGGGGGGCCCGTGGGCCGCGGTGCTCGGTGGGCTGGCGTTCGGCGCGCTCGGCGGGCTGCTGCACGCGATCGCGACGGTCACCTTCAACGTCAACCACATCGTGTCCGGGGTGGCGATCACGCTGCTCGGCACCGGCCTGACCAAGTACCTGGCGTCGCTGGTGTTCACCCCGGTCTCGCAGAACCCGCGCCAGTCGCCGCGGATCGACGGTTTCACCGAGTTCTCGGTCCCCGGTGTCTCGCAAGGGCTGGCCGCGCTCGAGGCCCAGCAACGGGTGTTCGTCTCCGACCTCGCCGGGCTGCTGTCCGGCCTGGTCACCGGCCTGACACCGATCGTGGTCCTCGGGCTCGCGCTGGTGCCGGTGAGCTACTGGATCCTGTGGCGGACCCCGTTCGGCCTGCGGCTGCGCAGCGCCGGCGAGGCTCCGGTGGCGGCCGAGTCGCTGGGTGTGAACGTCGTCCTGCACAAGTACACGGCCGTGATCATCTCCGGCGGGCTGGCCGGGATCGGCGGCGCGGCCCTGGTGCTCAACCCCGGCCAGCTCGGCTACCTGGAGAACCAGGTCGGTGGCCGCGGGTACATCGGCCTGGCCGCGATGATCTTCGGCAACTGGCGGCCCGCCGGGCTGCTCGTCGGGTCGGCGCTGTTCGGCTACGTCGACGGCCTGCAGCTGCGCGCCGGGGGCGAGGCCGTGCACGCCCTGCTCTACGGCGCGACCCTGGTGGCGGTCGCCGTCGCGGTGCTGTGGGCGATCCGCCGCATGTGGACGGCCGCCGCGGTCGCGCTGGGATCGGGCGCGGTGGTCTATGCGCTGTACTGGACGTTCGACACGGTTCCCTCGGAGTTCGCCTCGTACGCCCCGCAGCTGGTCACGCTGATCGTGCTCGCGGCCGCGTCCCAGCGACTACGACCACCCGCGCGGCTCGGGGAGCCGTACCGACGAGGGGAGGGCCGATAGATGGTCGGCGGAGGACCGTCCGGCGCCGGAGCCGGGATGATGGGAACGGGGCAGCCCGCCCCGGACTGGGAAGCCCTGCGATCGGCGGCCGTGACCGTCGCGGCCCGGGCCTACGCGCCGTACTCCGGCCTGCAGGTCGGTGCCGCGGCGCTGGTCGACGACGGCCGCGTGGTCACCGGCTGCAACGTCGAGAACGTCTCCTACGGGCTGGGCGTCTGTGCCGAGGTGACCATGGCCGGGCAGCTGCGGCTCTCCGGCGGCGGCCGGCTGCTCGCGGTCGCCTGCCGGTCGGGCACCGGCGCGCTGCTCATGCCGTGCGGGCGTTGCCGCCAGGTGCTCTACGAGTTCGGCGGCCCGGAGCTGCTGTGCGACACCCGGCGCGGCGTGCTGCCGTTCACCGAGGTGCTACCCGACGGCTTCGGCCCCGCCGACCTGCCGGCAGGCCGAAAGTGAGCACCGCCGACAGCTCGAGGTACAGGGTCCCGCACCGGGCAGGGCGGAAGCGCGCGCCTCGGCGCCCGGGTGCCCCGGCATCGACGGGAGGACGCACGATCGGACGATCGAGCCGCACGTTGTCGCCCCGGGCGGGGCAGATTCGTGCCGCTCACGGCTTCCCTCACCGTCGGGCAGCACGTTGTTGCCCTGCGTGGGGCGAGACCGTGCGGCTCGATCGCCGGGACCGGGACCGGGACCGGGACCGGGACCGGGGCGGTGGCGCGTGAGCCCCACCGAGCCGGCACCGCCGTCGTTCAGCGCGGTGGAGGTGATCGCGGCCAAGCGGGACCGCCGCGGGCTCTCCCGCGAGCAGATCGACTGGGTGCTGGGCGCGTACACCCGCGAGGAGGTCGCCGACGAGCAGATGGCCGCGCTCGCGATGGCGATCCTGCTCAACGGGATGGATGCGGCCGAGACCGCCCACTGGACCCAGGCGATGATCGACTCGGGGGAGGTCCTGGACTTCGGTGACGTCGGGCGGCCGCTGGTCGACAAGCACTCCACCGGCGGGGTCGGGGACAAGATCACGCTCCCGCTGGCGCCGCTCGTCGCCGCGTGCGGGGCCGCCGTCCCGCAGCTGTCCGGGCGCGGGCTCGGGCACACCGGCGGCACGCTGGACAAGCTGGAGGCGATCCCCGGCTGGCGGGCGTCGCTCACGACCGAACAGATCCGTGCGCAGCTGGTGGAGGTCGGCGCGGTCGTCTGCGCGACGACACCGACGCTCGCGCCCGCCGACAGACGGCTCTACGCGCTGCGCGACGTCACCGGGACCGTCGAGTCCGTCCCGCTGATCGCCAGCTCGATCATGAGCAAGAAGCTCGCCGAGGGCACCGGTGGATTGGTGCTCGACGTCAAGGTCGGCTCCGGCGCGTTCATGAAGACCTTCGAGCGCGCCGGTGAGCTGGCCGACGCGATGACCGCGATCGGTGCCGCGCACGGCCTTCCGACCACGGCGCTGCTGACCGACATGTCCCGCCCGCTCGGGCGGTGCGTCGGCAACGCGCTGGAGGTCGCCGAGTCAGTCGATGTGCTGCGCGGCGGCGGACCGGACGACGTCGTGGCACTCACCGTCGCGCTCGCCGGGGAGATGCTCACGCTCGCCGGCCTGCCGGACGCCGACCCGGCCGCGGTGCTCGCCTCGGGCGCGGCGTACGAGGTATGGGAACGGATGATCGCCGCGCAGGGCGGGGACCCGTCCGCGCCGTTGCCGGTCGCCCGGCACGTCGAGACGGTCACCGCCGACCGCTCCGGTGTCTTCGCCGGGGCCGACGCGCTCGCCGTCGGCACCGCGGCCTGGCGACTCGGCGCCGGGCGGGCCCGCAAGGAGGATCCGGTCCAGGCCACGGCCGGGGTGCGGATGCTCGTCGGTCCCGGGGACGAGGTCCGGGCCGGGACCCCGCTGCTGGAGCTGCACACCGACACCCCGGAACGACTCGCGGACGCCCGCCGCCTGCTCACCGGGGCGGCGCTGCCGGTCGACGCCGATCCGCCGCCGGAGCGGGCCCTGGTGCTGGACGTCCGCCGCGCCGGCTGAGAGCGGCTGCCGTGGTCGGGCTCGTGGCGTCCCTGCTCAGCGGGGACGGCTGATGCGGGGCGTTCCGCGCATCGGCGCTGCACCGATACCGCCCGCAGCCGCGGGGTGGTGTCGTACGCTGCCCGGCATGTCGTCCCCCGAGGTGGAGCGCCGTCCGCGGCAGCAGGGCGCCGACGTCGACTCCCTGTACGAGATCAGCTCCCGCATCGAGGGCAAGATCGACCGGCTCGCGGAGAACACGAACGACCGCTTCGATGCCAATGACGCGCGGTTCGACGGCCTGGATGCCCGGTTCGATGCCAATGACGGGCGGTTCGACGGCCTGGATGCCCGGTTCGATGCCAATGACGGGCGGTTCGACGGCCTGGATGCCCGGTTCGATGCCAATGACGGGCGGTTCGACGGCTTGGACGCGCGGTTCGACGCCAACGAGGCCCGGTTCGACGGCCTGGACGCGCGGTTCGACGCCAACGAGGCCCGGTTCGACGGCCTGGATGCCCGGTTCGACGCCAACGAGGCCCGGTTCGACGCCCAGGACGCGCGGTTCGACGCCGTGGACCGATCGAACGAGCAGACCCAGGCGCTCCTCACCCAGATCCTGGAGCGACTCGACCGGGACTGACCGGGGCTCCCGCAGCGGCCCCTCGCGAGCCTCGGCCCGCTTCCCGGGCTGTGTCGCGGGGCCACGTGGCGGTCGTCCTGCCGGCGCCGGACGGGCCTACCGATAGCGACGGCTGCTGCGCAGTCGTCGGCCGTACCAGGCGTTCCATCCCCCGAGCCCGACCAGCACGGTCACGGTGAGTGCCTCGGCGAGCCCGACCGCGACCGGGATCGGGAGCAGGTACACCAGCGGCACCCGGGCGAGCGCCTCGAACAGCAGGCCGATGCCCCAGACCGTGGAGGAGAGCCGGTGTGCGCGGCGGGCCACCGGGCTGGTCGCGTACTCGTGGGCCTCCTCGGCGGCCCGCGACGGGGCGAAGCTCTGCATCGCGGCCAGGGTGAGTGGCCGGCGCCCCCGGGCCGCGGTCACCAGGAACACCACGCCCACCGCGGCTGTGATGAACGAGGTGCGCAGCAGCAGCGTGCGCGGGTCCCCGGTGAACAGCGCCAGCGTGAACCCGATGCCGTACACCAGCAGCATGATCAGGGCGAACGCGTTGAGGGTGCGGCTTCGCAGCGCGGACCAGGCCACACGCACGGCCGCGATCCCGGAGGCGACGAGCAGCGCTGCCCAGTCGCCGGTGCCGAGCAGATGCAGCACGTAGTAGCCGGCTACCGGGAGTCCGACGTCGAGCAGCAACCCACGCAGCATGATCAGCGGCCCGGCTGCGGACTCGCGGTCGGTGGTCGTCATGTACTCGAGAGTTACGTGTTGACTTTGACCTGTCAATACTGACATGACAATTCTGGAATGTGTGGTGTGCGGCGTGTCCCTCCCGCACGCCGTGCTCGACCGGCACGCTTCTTCCCACGGGATCGTCGGAGTCGTGGCCACGATCGGAGGTGTCGCGCTAGCGTTGTGCGCGTCGAGCGGCTCGCTTGTTCCAGAGGTCGACGCCCGGCCTCCTCCGTCGAAGGGCGGCGAGCTCCGGTGGTGTCCAGGAAGCGAGTGACCCCGGTCGCCACCGATCCGCGCGACGTGGGCCCGGCGAACGGCAAGCCCGGGAGCCTGCGACTGGTCCGTACCGCTGCAGTGACGGTCGGCCTGCTCATCACGATCGTGGTGGTGTTCTCGACCATGCGCATCGTCGTCGACTGGCCGAACATCGTCGACGGCACCGTCCCCGACGACGACTTCGCCGAGCGCTACGTCGACAACCCGTGGCGGGCCTACCTGCACATCGGACCGGGTCTGGTCTATCTCGTGGGGGCGCCACTGCAGTTGAGCCGCCGCTTCCGCGCCCGCCACTACACCGTGCACCGCCGGCTCGGTCGCGTGCTGCTCACCTGTGCTCTCGTCAGCGCCGTCTTCGCGCTGCTGTTCGGGATCCCCCTCGCGTGGGGCGGCGCCGGGGAGTCGGTCGCCACGGTCGTGTTCGGTTCGTGGTTCATCGTCTGCCTCGTCCTCGCCTTTCGCGCCATCCGCTGCGACGACGTTCCTCGGCACCGTCGCTGGATGATCCGGGCATTCGCGGTCGGTGTCGGAATCGGCACCATCCGCATCTGGGTGGGCGTCTTCGAGGGGATCGACCGAGGGGTATCCGGCGGAGCCGCCCCGGCGGGGCCCGACCCGACGATGTTCGCGGTCGCGTTCTGGCTCGCGTTCACGATGCATGTCGCGATCGGTGAGTGGTGGTTGCGCCGGACCCCCGCACTCAGCGGCTGACGTGGCACGGGCCGGGTGGATCGGGGCGGAGGATCCCGATCCGGCACGATGGTGCGCGATGCGTGAGGACCGACGGGCGGAACGGGCGCCGATACCCCGACCGGTGATGCCGGGCGGGGCGCGTCCTGCACCCGCGGAGTCGGCAGCGGAGGTCACCCGCCCGGTCGGGCCACCGGTCCGGCCGGACGACGGGCCGGAGACGACGCCGATCGATCCGGTCCCGGCCGCGCCGGAGGACCGGACGGTCCCGACGGCCGGAGCGGAGCCGGTCCTGTCGGCAGGGGCGGAGCCGGTCCCGGCGTCCGGGGCGGAGCGGGGACCGGGGAAGGGCACCGAGAACGCGGGGTCGCTCGTCCGGTCGTCCGGCATGATCGCGATCGCCAGCCTGGTCAGCCGGATCACCGGCTTCGTCCGGAACCTGGCGCTGGTCGCGGTGCTGGGCCTGGCCGTGGTCAACGACTCCTACACCGTCTCCAACACGCTGCCGAACATCGTCTACGAGCTGCTGCTCGGCGGGGTCCTGACCAGCGTCATGATCCCGGTTCTGGTCCGGGCTCAGGCCGAGGACGCCGACGGCGGCGAGCAGTTCACCCGGCGCCTGCTGACCGTCGTCGGGGCCGCGTTGCTGGTCGCGACGGCGCTCGCGATGCTCGCGGCGCCGCTGCTCACCGCGCTCTACCTCGGCAGCGGTGACTCCCAGGCCAACCCGGAGCTGGCGACCGCCTTCGCCTGGCTGCTGCTGCCGCAGATCTTCTTCTACGGCATCGGTGCCCTGCTCGGCGCGATCCTCAACTCGAAACAGGTGTTCGGGCCGTTCGCCTGGGCACCGGTGCTGAACAACGTCGTCGTGCTGGGCGTGCTCGTCGTCTTCGTCCTGGTGCCGGGGGAGATCTCGGCCGATCCGGTGCGGCTGGGCGACCCGAAGCTGCTGGTCCTCGGTCTGGGTACGACGCTCGGCATCGTCGTGCAGGCGCTGGTGCTCATCCCGTTCATGCGGCGTATCGGGTTCCGCTACAAGCCGGTGTGGGGCTGGGACCCGCGCCTCTCGCTCGCGGGCGGGATGGCGCTGTGGATCGTCGGCTACGTGCTGGTCGGGCAGGCCGGCTACATCGTCACCACCCGGGTCGCGTTCGCCGCCGACCCCGGCTCGGTCGCCACCTACACCAACGCCTGGCTGCTGCTGCAGGTCCCGTACGGCGTCCTCGGCGTCTCGTTGCTGACCGCCCTGATGCCGCGGATGAGCCGGGCCGCGGCGAACGGCGACACCGGCCAGGTCGTCAGCGACCTGTCGCTGGGGGCCCGGCTGTCGACGGTCGGGCTGGTGCCGATCGCGGCCGTCATGACGGCGTTCGGCGGGGCGCTGGGCACGGCCCTGTTCTCGGTCGGCGCGGCCAGCGGTGAGGGTGCGGCGCGGCTCGGCGAGACGGTCGCGTGGTCGGCGTTCGGGTTGCTGCCCTACGCCGTGACGATGCTGCAGATGCGGGTCTTCTACGCGATGACCGACTCGCGCACCCCCACCCTGATCCAGGTCGGCATGGTCGGCGTGAAGATCCCGCTGCTGCTGGCGTGCCCGCTGATCCTCCCCGCCGACCAGGTGGTCCTCGGGCTGGCCGCGGCGAACGCGCTGTCGTTCGTGGGCGGCGCGGTCATCGGCCAGTGGCTGCTGCGCAGGCGGCTGGGCCGGATCCGCACCGGCGAGGTGCTGGACACCCTGGTCCGGGTGACGCTGGCGTCGGCGGTGGGTGCGGCGATCGCCTGGGGCCTCACCCTGCTCGTGGAGCCCGCGATCGCGGACTGGCCGGTAGTCGCGCAGGCGTGGACGCTGCTGGTCGGTGGGACGCTCATCGCGCTGCCGCTGGCCGTCGTCGGGATGCGGCTGCTGAAGGTGCGCGAGCTGGACGCGGTGTTCCGGAGGCTCGCGCGACGGTGACCGTCGTGCCAGCATCGGCACCGTGCCGGATCCGCTGGACTTCCCGCCGCTTCACGAGCTGCGCCGCCGTACGAGCATGAAGTGGCGGACCTACGACGACGACGTCCTCCCGCTCTGGGTCGCGGAGGCCGACGTCCCGCTCGCCTCCGCGATCGTCGACGCGGTCACCGGAGCCGTCCGCCGCGGCGACACCGGCTACCCCGCGGGGACCGGCTACGCACAGGCGTACGCCCGCTTCGCCCGGGAACGGTGGAAGTGGGACGGCCCGGACCCGGCACGCACGTACGTGGTGCCGGACGTGATGCAGGGGATCGCCGAGGCGCTGAAGGCCGTGGTGCCGCCAGGCGACGCCGTCGTCGTCACCCCGCCGGTGTACCCGCCGTTCTACTCGTTCCTGCGCCACGCCGGGCTGGACCCGGTGGAGGCTCCCCTGGGTGCGGACGACCGGCTGGACCCGGTGGCCCTGGACGCGGCGTTCGGTGCGGACCGGGTACGGGCCTTCCTGCTCTGCTCACCGCACAACCCGACCGGCACCGTGCACACCGCCGACGAGCTCGCCGACGTCGCCGAGCTCGCCCGCAGGCACGGTGTCACCGTCGTCGCCGACGAGATCCACGCCCCGCTGGTCGACCCGGGCACGCCGTTCACCCCGTGGCTGACCGTGCCCGGCGCGGAGAACGGGATCAGCCTGCTGTCGGCGTCGAAGGGGTGGAACCTGGCCGGGCTGAAGACGGCGATCGCCGTCGCCGGGCCGGAGGCGGACCTGGGGGCGTTCCCGGCGGAGATCCTGGAGGTGGGGGCGAGCCACGTCGCGGTGCAGGCCCACATCGCCGCGCTGGACGACGGGCGGGACTGGCTGGACGCCTTCCTGGCCGCGTTGGCCGGGAACCGGGAGCTGCTGGCCGGCCTGCTGGCCGAACACCTGCCCGGGGTCGGCTACCGGCCGTCGCCCGCGACGTTCCTGGCCTGGCTGGACTGCCGCGCGCTCGGCCTCGGTGACGACCCGGCCCTGGCGCTGCGCGAGCGGGGACGGGTCGGCCTCAACTCCGGGCTGCCGTTCGGTGCCGGCGGGGCCGGGCACGTGCGGCTGAACCTCGGGACGAGCCCGGAGATCATCACCGAGGCCGTGCACCGGATGGCCGCCACACCGCACTGACCCGGGAACGCGAACACCGCGCCTCCCGTGGACGGGTGGACGCGGCGTTCGGGATCGTACCGGGACTCAGTCGTCCGGGTCGTCGCTGACGAGATCGGCGGGGGCGGCGCCGTTCTGGCTCTTCACCGCGACCTTCTGCCGCCCACGGCGCTGGGCCGGGCGCGGCGGGGGCGGCGGTGCCTGCTGGGCGTACTGCCCGCTCCGACCCATGATCAGCTCGGCGAAGGTCGCCATCGCCTCGTCCAGCTGGCTGGCGTTGCGCCGCTCGGAGTCGGCGTTCGCCCGGGTCACCAGGTCGGTCACCGAACCGGTGTCCGGACGGTCCCGCAGCACCGCGTCGATGCCGGAGAGCCGGCCGTCGACGTCGCCGGAGAGCTTGTCCAGGCGGGTGTCCACGTCACCGGTCAGCTTGTCGAGCCGGGTGTCGACGCTCTCGGTGAGCTTGTCGAAGCGGCCGTCGACGTCGCCCGAGAACTTGGTGAGGTGCTCGTCGAAGCCGGTGAGCCGCTCGGACACCGTGCCGTCGAGCTCGCCGAGCCGGTCCTTGAGCGAGCCGCCGAGCTTGCCGACCCGCTCCTTGACCGAACCGTCCAGATCGGACAGCTTGCCGTCCAGACCGGTCTCGACGGAGTCCAGCCGGGAGGCCAGCGCCTCGAGCCGCTCGGCGAGTGCGTCGAACGCGGGGGTCGGGTCGACGGCCGGACGCTGGGCCAGCTCCTCCAGCCTGCGGTGCAGCCCGACCGAGGTGTCGCCGAGCAGGTTGCGCAGGCCCTCGCCGGTCTCCTCGAAGGAACCGACGGCCGCGTCGAGCTGCTCCTTGACCTGCCGCTCGACGCCCTCGATCCGCTCCTTGATGGGAGCGGCGACGGCGTTGGGCATCGCGTCCAGGCGCATCTCGTGCCGGTCGAGCCGGTTGTCCAGATCGTCGAGCCGCTTGTGCAGGCCGCCGAGCCGGTCGTCGAGGCCGTCCATCCGGCCCGAGACGCCCTCGAGGCGCCCGCCCATGCCCTCGAGCCGGCCGTCGAGCTGGGCGATCGGTTTGGCCAGCTTGTCCGGCAACGACTCGATCGCCCGGGTGATCGCGCCGAGCACGATCTCCTGGTTGTCCAGTTTGTTGACCGTTTCGTCGAGACGCTCGGCCAGTACGTTGAGCTCGGTCCGGTCGGGGAGCTCGGTCAGCTTCTTGCGCACGGTGCCGATGGCGTCCAATGCGGCGAGCCGGGCGTGGATCTCGTCGAGGGAGTCGAAGATCTGCTGCTGTTCGCTGTCACGGATCTCGGCCGCCCGAGTGAGCATGCCGCGCATCCGGTCGAACGAGAGGTTCGAAGTATCGCTCATGGCACCTGCTGCGCTTCCTCTGAGCCAAGTGGGGAGTGCCCAGAGGGTAGCGACCGCCGTGTGAGCGTCGGCGGACGGTGTGGATAGCGCCGTCCGGGTCATCTCGGGAGCACCCGGATCAGATCGATCATGGCAGGCCGGAGGCCTCCGGTCGCCGCGCCACGCCGGATGTGTGAGCGGATCGGTACCGTGCCGGAGTGGCAGATCCCACTCCGACGACAGCGGCCCCCGTCACCGCCGACACCGTGCGGCGCGCCCCCAAGGTGCTGTTGCACGACCACCTCGACGGCGGCCTACGGGTCGGGACCGTCATCGAGCTCGCCCGCGAGACCGGCTACGACAAGCTGCCGACCACCGACCCCGGCGAGCTCGCCGCCTGGTTCCTCGGGGCCGCGCACTCCGGCTCGCTGGAGCGCTACCTCGAGACGTTCGGGCACACCGTCGCCGTCATGCAGACCCGCGAGGCGCTGACCCGGGTCGCCGCCGAGGCTGCCGAGGACCTCGCCGCCGACGGCGTCGTCTACGCCGAGGTGCGGTTCGCCCCGGAGCTGCACGTCGAGAACGGCCTGGACGTCGACGCCGTCATCACCGCGGTCCTCGACGGGTTCCGGATCGGCGCCGACCGTGCCGCCGCGGCCGGGCGCAGGATCCGGATCGGTGCACTGCTCACCGCGATGCGGCACGCCGCCCGCTCCCGCGAGATCGCCGAGCTGGCGGTCCGGTACCGCGAGCCCGTCGATCCGCCCTCCGCGGGCGCTGCGCCCGGTGGCGTGGTCGGCTTCGACATCGCCGGGGCGGAGAAGGGCTTCCCGCCCACCCGGCACCTCGATGCCTTCGAGTACGTCCGCCAGCAGAACGCGCACGTCACCATCCACGCCGGCGAGGCGTTCGGGCTGCCGTCGATCTGGGAGGCGATCCAGTGGTGCGGCGCCGACCGGCTCGGCCACGGTGTGCGCATCGTCGACGACATCACGACGGGTCCCGACCATCCGCCGCGGCTGGGCCGGCTCGCCGCCTTCGTCCGGGACAGCCGGGTGCCACTGGAGATGTGCCCGACGTCCAACGTGCACACCGGCGCCGCGCCGTCGCTGGCCGAGCACCCGATCGGGCTGCTCACCGACCTGCGGTTCCGGGTCACGGTGAACACCGACAACCGGCTGATGTCCGGCTGCAGCCTGACCAGCGAGCTGACCGATCTCGCGGAGACCTTCGGCTACGGCTGGGACACACTCGCGTGGTTCACCGTGAACGCGATGAAGTCGGCCTTCATCGGGTTCGACGAGCGGCTGGCGCTGATCAACGACGTGATCAAGCCGGGGTACGAGGCGCTGACCAGCGGCCCAGCCGCCTAGTGCTCCCGGAGGCGGGCCTCCAGGCCCGCCACCAGCTCGCCCCACGACTGCGCCTCCTGGGTGAAGGGCGGGCTGGGCGCCATCCGGGTCGGGTCCGGCCGCACGACGAACGACACCAGCCAGCCGAGGCTGTTCGACTCCGCCAGCGCGTCGGCGGGCTCGCCGTCACCCGCCCACTCGCCGACATCGGTCAGGAGCTCCGAGGCGAGGTCGAGCTGCACCGGATCCAGGTCGAGGACGCCGTCGGCGAGGTCCGGGCCGATCCCGGTCAGCACGTAGGTGTTCATGTCCTCGACGCCACCGCTGAGGTCGCCGACCCGGGCGGCCTCCAGGACGTCGGAGAACGTCACCGCGGCCGCGAGGTCGGTGCCGTGCACGGCGGGGTGCTCGGGGTCGGCCAGCGCCCGGAACAGCGCCTGCTCCGAACCGAAGACGTCGATCTTCCCGTCCGAGCCGAGGAACACCGGCGCGTCCTCGAGGTAGCACCGCAGGGTCACCACCGAGCGGTCCCCGGACTCGATGCGGATCGGGTCGATGCCGACCTCGGCCCAGAAGCCGGTCGGGCGCTCGTCCTCGTCGTCGTGGCCGGCGTCGGACTCGCCGGCGGAGAGGGCGGCGGCCTCCAGGTCCTCGTCGTCGTCCGCGCCGGTGGCGAACGCGGCCTCCCGGGCCGCCTCCCACTCGGCGGCCTCGCTCCGGGCCTTGTCGAGGGCACCGGAGTCGATGTCGGGCGTCGTGACGAGCCCGTCGACGGTGTCGACGACGTCGTCCCAGTGCTGGGCGACGGCCTCGGACAGCGCGGACCAGCGCTTCGTCCCCTCACGGCCGGCGAAGGCCTGGTGGCCCTCCCGCAACAGCGCGAAGGCCGGCTCGCCGTCGAGCGCGGTGATGACGTTGCCGAGGTCGCAGACGTCGGCCAGGGACCGCACGATCGACACGGTCTCGTGCAGCTCCTGCACGGTCCAGGAATCGGGATCGGCGGCCGCCAGCTCGGGCAGCCCGACCAGGTCGTACCGGTGCACGTCGTCCGGCGTCAGCTCGCCGACGGAGAGCCCGGGGACCGCGGACCACGCGGGGTGGTCCTCCAGGTCGTGCCCGGACGCGGTCCGGACGAACGCGGCGAGGCCCGCGACCTCGTCGAAGACGAACACGTGTTCGTCGTCGCCGAGGAAGGCCTCCCACTCCTCGCCGTCCTCCCGCCACGGGGGAGCCCACAGGGTGACCACGTCGCCCCGGGTGAGAGCGAGCCGGATCGGGACGATGTCGCTTGCCACGCGGGCGAGCCTATCGTCGCTCCGGCCGTCCGGGCGGGCCGACCGCCGGGGTGTCGCGGCCGGCCTCCCGGGGCCGTGGGTCGTGCCGCCGCGCGACACGCCGTCGTCACCGGAACCGGGCCGGCTCGTGGCGGGGCGCGCGTCGAGGTCGGGGTCGGGGTCTCGGGGGACCCTGCGGGGTCAGGCCTTGCTGTGCAGTCGGACCACGCCGATGGACACGTCCTCGAGACCGCCACGGTCGAAGTCGCGCCGCAGCTGGTCCGCCTTGATGGTCGCCGTCATCCCGTCGAACGGGCCGTGGGCGTCCACCTCCCCGGTCTGCGGGTCCACCGCCAGAACGACGTAACCGTCGCACTGCGTGAGTTTCTCGGCAGCAGCGATCAACGTCTGTTCCTCCGAAGTCATGTTCTCCGGCATCGGATCACCTCCTCGTCATCTAGTACAGCGTCGACGGGGGGTCGGATGTGACACCGTTTCGGCCATACCACCCGTTCGGGTCAGGTGAATCCCGAAACCGGCGACCGCGTGTGCTGATCGTGGCACTCGGCGCAGCGGGTCACGCGATGGAGCGAACCGGGCGTGTCGGTAGCGACACTCGTCGTGATCACGCGACCGAACGGGGATCGCCTGTCACGCAAGGTCTGCGGCGGCCCCGCGGGCCTCACCCGGGCGGGCCGGGGCAGCGCCGGGCGGTGCCCGCTCGTCACCCGTCGGGGTGCGACACGGCCTCACTCTTCGTGAACGACGACACGCGTCCGTGTCGGCGCCGTGGGTGGACGGGGGATGGCCGTGCGGTCACGGCCAGGCATCACCCCGGCGTGTCCACCGGTCGTCACAGGTGGTGCAGGGCACCGGTCTCGGGGCTTACGCCGGGTGCCGGCGTCCGTAGGCTGTCCGCTCGTGGACACGATCGTCGTCGACCACCCGCTCGCGCGGGCTCGGCTGAGCACCATGCGGGACGCCCGCACCGACAGCGCCACCTTCCGCGCCGCACTGCGGGAGCTGACCCTGATGCTGATCTACGAGGCGACCCGGTCGGCGCCCCTGGCCGAGGAGCGGATCCACACCCCGGTCTCGCTGACCACCGGCTACCGGCTGGCGGCGCCACCGGTGCTCGTCCCGGTGCTGCGTGCCGGCCTGGGGATGGCCGAGGCCGCGCTGGGCCTCGTCCCGGAGGCCCAGATGGGCTTCGTCGGGATGGCGAGGGACGAGACCACCCACGAGCCGGTCCCCTACATGGAGTCGTTGCCCGAGTCGCTCGGCGGACGGCCGGTGTTCGTGCTCGACCCGATGCTCGCCACCGGCGGGTCGATGGTGCACACCGTGGAGCTGCTGGCCCGCCGCGGCGCCGACGACGTCACCGTCATCTGCGCGCTCTGCGCACCGGAGGGCGTGCAGCGGTTGAAGGAGGCCGTGCCGGGGGTCCGGATGGTCACCGCGAGCATCGACGAGCGGCTCAACGAGTCCGCCTTCATCGTCCCCGGCCTCGGCGACGCCGGAGACCGCCAGTTCGGCTCGGTCTGAGCCTCCGGTGCCCGTCGCCCCGCCGCCGGCCGGGCCGCCCACCGGCGGTCCGCCGGCCGGCCCGGCCCGGCGCCGGCCCCGGTGGCACCGCCTGTTGCCCGGGGTCCTCGCCGCGCTGGTCCTCGGCGCCGTCGCCGTGCTCCCGTCGGCGGACCGGCCCGAGGAGTCCGAGGTCCCGGCGGTCTCCGATCCCGGGACGCTGCGGGTACTGCCGCTCGGCGCCTCCTCGACGGTCGGGGTCGGCAGTCCCGCCACGGCCGGGTACCGGCTGCCGCTGTGGCAGGACCTGAGGGCCCAGGGCCTGCGGGTCGACTTCGTCGGCTCCCGCTCGTCCGGTCCGGACGCGCTGCCCGACGCCGACCACGAGGGACGCTCGGGCTGGACCGCCGCGCGGATGCTCCCGCTGGCCGGTGGCTGGGTGCTGGCCGCCGAGCCCGACGTCGTCCTGCTGCACGCCGGCACGAACGACCTGCTGGCCGGGGCGTCCGGGCGGACCACCGCGACGACCCTCGACCGGATGCTGCACCGGATCTTCGCCGCGGCCCCGGGGACCCACGTGATCATGGCCGGGGTGTGGGCACCGCTGCCGAAGCAGCGCGGGGCGCGGGCGGAGCTGGCGCGGGCGCTGCCCGGGGTGGCGGCGAAGCACCGCGCGGCCGGGCGCTCGGTCGAGTTCGTCGACGTCGGGAACCTGTTCCCGGCCGGGCGCACCGCCGACGGCCTGCACGCCGGGCCGGGCGCCTACCGGACGATCGCCACGATGTGGGCCGAGCGGATCGAGGCCACGGTGCGCGTGCCCGGCTCCGACGGCGGGCGGCGGGTCAGCCCTCCGGCATGACGGTGGCCGCCAGGACGGCGCCCAGCTCCCGGCAGGCCGCGCGGGCCCGCTGGTCCGGGCTGCCGGTGACCTCGACCGGGGCCGCGGCCGCCGCCCAGCCCATGCCCTCGGCGATCGAGGTGACCGCACGGGTCGCACCCGAGGTGTCCGAGCCGCCGTGCACCCACAGCCCGTACGGCAGGCCGCGGGTGTCGTCGCCGCAGACGTAGTAGACCTGGTCGAAGAAGTGCTTGAGCGCCCCGGACATGTAGCCGATGTTGGCCGGGGTGCCGAGCACGACCGCGTCGGCCGCGAGCAGGTCCGACGCGGTCGCGGCGAGCGCGGCCCGGGCCACGGTCTCCACCCCGGTGATCTCCGGGTCGGCCGCGCCGGCCCGCACCTCGTCGAGCAGCTCGGCCGTCGCCGGGGACGGCGTGTGGTGCACGATCAGCAGCCTCGTCACGTACCCAGCATCCCGTCCACCTCGGACCGCAGCGCGGCGAGCCGCTCTCCCGCCCGCTCCCGGGACGCGGGCACCAGCGCGACGTCGCCGGTGGGCGGCTCGACGACCTCCAGGTACGCCTTGAGCTTCGGTTCGGTCCCGGACGGCCGGATCACCACGCGGACACCCTCGCGGCGCAGCCGCAGCACGTCCGGCGCCGGGCGGTCGGTCGACCAGCCCGCCGGCGGAGCGTCGCGCAGCCGCCGCACCGCGGCGTCCCGGGCGGCCGGGTCCAGCCTCAGCGAGATCGGCTCGGTCAGGTGCACCCCGAACTCCGCGGCCAGCTCGTCGAGCCGCTGCGGCACCGACGACCCGGCCGCCGCCAGCCCACGCACCAGGTCCGCGGCGACGACGGCGGCGGAGATCCCGTCCTTGTCGAGCACCCCGTCCGGGTCGACGCAGAGCCCGATCGCCTCCTCGTACCCGAAGACGAGCCCGGCACCGGCCCGCACGATCCACTTGAAGCCGGTCAGCGTCTCGGCGAACCGGGCGCCGAGGCCGTCGGCGACCCGGCCCAGCATCGACGACGACACGACCGTGGTGGCGACCAGCGCCGGTGCGTCGTCGCCGCGGTCGGCGCCGTGAGCACCGTTCACCAGCACGTAGTGCCCCAGCAGGACGCCGGTCTCGTCGCCGGAGAGCATCCGCCAGGACCCGTCCGCGGCCGGGACGCCGATCGCGCACCGGTCGGCGTCCGGGTCCAGCGCGATCGCCACGTCCGCCCCGCACGACGCGGCCAGCTCGAGGAGCGAGTCGGTTGCGCCGGGCTCCTCCGGGTTCGGGAACGCGACGGTCGGGAAGTCCGGGTCGGGCCGGGCCTGGGACGCCACGACGTGGACGTCGTGCACACCGGTCCGCGCCAGCGCCGCCGTGGCCAGGGCCCCGCCGACGCCGTGCATCGGCGTCAGCGCCACCCGCGGCGCCGGACCGCGCAGCGAGCGGGGCAGGGTCGCGATCCGGTCCAGGTAGGCCTCGGTGACGTCCACCGGGTCGGGCGGCGCCCCGAGCGGGACCGACACCGCGGCCGGGGCGGCGGTGATCGCGGCCTCGATGCCGGCGTCGTCCGGCGGGACGATCTGCGCGCCCCCTGCTCCGTCCCGCGCCGCCCCGTCGCCGAGGTAGACCTTGTAGCCGTTGTCGGCGGGCGGGTTGTGCGATGCGGTCACCGCGATCCCGGCGACCGCGCCCAGGTGCCGGACGGCGAACGCGACCAGCGGCGTCGGCACCGGGCCGTCGAGCAGGGCGACGCCGAACCCGGCCCCGGTGAGCACCCGCGCCGTGGTCTCGGCGAACGCGGCCGAGCCGTGCCGCGCGTCTCGCCCCACCACGACGGTCCCGGTGCCCGCCCCCTGTGCGTGGAGCCAGGCGGCCAGGCCTGCGGTCGCCCGGGTCACCACGGCCACGTTCATCCCGGCCGGGCCCGCCCGCACCCGGCCGCGCAGGCCGGCGGTGCCGAACCGCAACGGCCCGGACATCCGGTCGGAGAGGTCGGCCGCCGCCTGCGCTGCACCCCCGTCTGCACCGCCCGCCATCGCCGTCGCCAGGACGCGCTGCAGCTCGCTGCGGGTAGCCGGGTCGGGGTCGTCGGCGATCCACCGCATCGCCGCGTCACGCAGCTCCGGCGACAGGACCATCAGACCCGGGCGATCAGGTCGCGCAGCAGCTCGCCCGTCCGGCTCGCCGCCGCCCGGCCCGCCTCGAGGACCTCCCGGTGGTCCAGCGGCTGCCCGGACAGCCCGGCCGCCAGGTTGGTGACCAGCGAGACCCCGGCGACCTCGAGGCCCTCGGCGCGCGCGGCGATGGTCTCCATGACCGTCGACATGCCGACCAGGTCGGCGCCGAACCCGCGCAGCATCCGGATCTCGGCCGGCGTCTCGAAGTGCGGACCGGGCAGGCCGGCGTAGACCCCCTCGACCAGCGACGGGTCCAGCTCGCGGGCCAGCGCCCGCAGCCGCGGGGAGTAGGCGTCGGTGAGGTCGACGAAGTTCGCGCCCTCCAGCGGCGAACGGGCCAGCAGGTTGAGGTGGTCGGAGATCAGCACCGGCTGCCCGATCGACAGCCCCTCGGTGATCCCGCCCGCGGCGTTGGTGAGGACGATCGTGCGCACCCCGGCGGCGGCCGCCGCCCGGACCCCGTGCACGACCGGCTCGACGCCGTGGCCCTCGTAGAGGTGGACGCGGCCGAGCAGCACCAGCACCCGCTTCCCGTCGATGCTCAGCGAGCGGACGGTGCCGCCGTGCCCGACGGCGGACGGCGGGACGAACCCCGGCAGCTCGGACATCGGGATCTCGGCGTCCGCCGGGCCGAGCACGTCGGCGGCGGGACGCCAGCCCGAGCCGAGCACCAGCGCGACGTCGTGGGTGCCGGCACCGGTGCGGCGGGCGAGCTCGGCGGCGGAGTCCTCGGCGAGCGTCGGAGGGGCGGACATGCCGATCAGCCTAGTGGCGGATCCGGCGCGGCCCGCAGGCTCAGCTCGCGGTGCTCCGGAACCCCGACGCGACCGCCTCGAACAGCCCGTCGGCGGCGCTCTCGGACTGCCCGGCCGGTGAGGTCAGCTGCAGCACCCACACGCCGTCCGGCCCCCGGCCGGGGACGATCCGCATGAGCGTGCGGCGTTCCTGCGGGCCGCTCGTCGTGGTCAGCTCGACCTGGCTGCTGCCGTCCGGCCGCGGCTGGACGGGCTCGGCGGCGACGGTGTCGACGCCCAGCGCGTCCGGGGTCAGCGCCTCGGTCACCGCGGGGACGGACGCCGCCGCCCGCACCGACAGCTCCTGCCTGCCGTCCGGACTGATGAACCGGACCACCGCCGAGCCGTCCTGGGCGGGGGAGCGGTACTGCGTCCAGTCCTGCGGGACGGCGACCGAGAACCCGAGCGGGTCCGGGTGCGCAATCCGCGGGGTGCGTTCGGTCGCGACCGTGACGGTGCTCAGCGCCTCCTGCCCGGACAGCACACGGACGCCGGTGAACCCGGCCAGCGCGCCCAGCAGCACGAGCAGCGCCCCGCCGAGCACCAGCGGGACCCCGCCGAGCACCCCGGTGAGGCCACCGGTACCGGTCGCGGCGCGCGCCTCGGCGCGGGCCGGTTGCGGCCGGGCGGCCGCGGGGCGTGGCGGTGCGGCCCGGGGTGGTTCCGGCGGCGCTGCGGCGCCGGGCCCCGCCGGGATCGCGCCCGGCTCGGCCGCGAGCGGCGCCCCGCCGCGCGCCGGGGAGCCGCCGCTGCTCTGCGCGGCCGGCATCCGCTGCGAGGCCTGCGGGCGCTGTGCGGGCTGCGGGCCGGAGGGCGCGGTCGGCGCGGGGACCCGGGCCATGATGGTCGGGACGTCCGGGGATCCGGGAAAGATCGGGTCGTCGGGGTCCACGAGCAGCGGGCGCAGCCGGGTGCGGACCTCGTCCAGCGGCATCCGGCCGGAGGGCTCCTTCACCATCAGGCCGCTGATCACCTCGGCGAGCGGGCCGCTCACCGGGGGAGTGGGCACCGGGCCGTCGACGACCTCGGTGATCGTCTTGACCGGGTCGCCGTCGACGTCGTACGGCGGGCGGCCCGCGACGGCGGCGAACAGCGTGGCGCCCAGCCCCCACAGGTCCGCGGCGGGCGTCACCGGCTGGCCGGCGGCGACCTCGGGCGCGATGTAGGCGGGCGAGCCGAGCACCAGCCCGGCCGAGGTCATCGGCGCGTCGGACTCGTTGCGGGCGATGCCGAAGTCGGTGAGCTTGATCCGGCCGTCGTTGGAGATCAGGACGTTGCCGGGCTTCACGTCGCGGTGGGTGATCCCCGCCCGGTGCGCGGCGCGCAGCGCCGCCGCCGTGCCGTAGCCGACGACACCGGCCTGCGACGCGTCCAGCCTGCCGAGCTCGGAGATGGCCGCGGCCAGGTTCTTCGACGGCACCAGCTCCATGACCACCAGCGGCTCGTTGCCGCCGGAGTCGAGGACGTCGAACACGGTGACGACGTTCGGGTGCGACAGCCCGGCCAGGGCGCGCGCCTCGCGCATGATCCGCTCGCGGAGCTCCATCCGCTCGCCGTCCGGGATCCCGTCCTGGATCTTCAGCTCCTTGAGCGCGACCCGGCGCTGCAGGACGTCGTCGAAACCGGACCACACGGTGCCCATCGCGCCGCTGCCGAGCGGGCCGTCGACGCGGTACCGCCCGGCTATCTGGCGGCGCTGGACCTCGCCTTCGGGAACGGACACGCCCGCGATTGTCCCATCGCGTCCGGACCGGCCTGCCTGGACACCACCTGTCACACCGCGTTCCGGCCGGTCACGGTGCGTCACGCCGGTGGTTCGTGCGGCACGCCGGACGGCACCGGCCGCGCCGACGGGGCCGCTGCGTCACGGTGCGGTGACGACGAGGACGCGACCGGAACTCCGAACCACCGGTGAACGGCGAGGACGTCCGTTCGTCGCGCTCCCGCCCGCCCGCTCGTCAGATCCGGCGAACCCGCTGGCAGCACCCTGCCGACCCCTCGCCGCCCCGATCCGCGAACCGACGATTTCGACTGGAACACCGCCGGACGGGTGAGGACCATTCTTGGGGTACGGGCCCTTCGGAACGGCTGCGCAACGGCAGTCGACCGCCGCACGGGGGCCCGGCGTTTTCCGGATGAGGAGGACAAGGTGACTGCGCTGCAGACCCGCACCGAGCTCCCCGAGATCATCGATCTCTCCGTCGACGACCTCGGTGCCGGCACGGGCCCGGCCTGGCTGGAATCGTGGATGCAGGCGCACAAGGGCGAGATCGTCAGCTGGCGCCGCGCGATCCACGCTCAGCCGGAGCTGGCCCGCCGCGAGTACCTCACGACGGCCCGGGTGTCGGAGACGCTGCTGCGGGCCGGTCTCGAGCCGCGCACGCTGGCCGGCGGCACCGGTGTGGTGTGCGACATCGGCCACGGCGAGCCGCTGGTGGCGTTGCGCGCCGACATGGACGCCCTGCCCCTGCAGGAGCAGACCGGCCTGGGGTTCGCCTCCGCGGTGCCCGGCGTGATGCACGCCTGCGGGCACGACGCGCACACGGCGATGCTGCTCGGCGCGGCGCTGGCGCTGAACTCGGCGCCCTCGCTGCCCGGCCGGGTCCGGCTGGTGTTCCAGCCGGCCGAGGAGGTGCAGCCGGGCGGGGCGCTCGACGTCATCGAGCAGGGCGTGATGGAGGGCGTGCAGCGGATCTTCGCGCTGCACTGCGACCCGCGTCTCGAGGTCGGTCGTCTGGGCACCCGCGTCGGGCCGATCACGTCGGCCTGCGACCTGATCGAGGTCCGGCTGACCTCGCCGGGCGGGCACACGTCCCGCCCGCACCTGACCGCGGACCTGGTCCAGGCGCTCGGCCTGATCACCACCCAGGTCCCGCTGCTGCTGACCCGGCACGTCGACCCGCGTTCGGGCACCGTCCTGACCTGGGGTGCGGTGCACGCCGGCGACGCGGCCAACGCCATCCCGCAGTCCGGGCTGGTGCGCGGCACGCTGCGCACGGCCGACCACGCGACCTGGACCGAGCTCGAGGAGAAGCTGCGCGCGCTGGTCGCGTCGGTGCTGGCCCCGACCGGCGTCGGGTACGTGCTCGACCACGTCCGCGGCGTCCCGCCGGTGGTCAACGAGGACGCCTCCACCGGCCTGCTGCGCGACGCCGCGACGACCGTCGGCGGCGAGGCGGCCGACGCGAGCACCGAGCAGTCCTCCGGCGGTGAGGACTTCGCCTGGTACCTGGAGCACGCGCCGGGGGCGATGGCCCGGCTGGGCGTCTGGCCGGGCAGCGGCCCGCATCGCGATCTCCACCAGCCGACGTTCGACCTGGACGAGCGGGCACTGCCGTTCGGATCCCGGGTGCTGGTGCACGCGGCCCTGGCCGCGCTGGCGCAGGACGCCTGAGCGGGTCAGCCCCCGGGGGAGGACTTGCGGCTCGGCCTGCTGCGCAGCTCGTTGACGTAGTCGACGGGCGCGCCGGCGGTCTCGGCGGCGTCGGCGAGCACCCCGAGGTAGCGGGCCGACGGCTCACCGCCCTCGTAGGCGTTCAGCACGTAGACGAAGGCGAGCACGCTGCCGTCCAGCGTGGCGACCCGCAGGCGCAGCTTCTTGTGCATCCCGAGCTCGCCGCCTTCCCAGCGGTCGAGCACCTTCTCATCGTGTTCGGGGACGTCGTAGAGCACCACGAAGACCTGCGAGCCCGGATCCTCCACCACGGTGGAGAGCGCGCCCTCCCAGGTGTAGTCCTCGCCGCCGAACGTCAGCCGCCAGCCCTGGAGCCACCCGGTCCCGGCCATCGGCGAGTGCGGGGCGCGCTCCTTCATCTGCTCGGGGTCCATGTTCGACCCGTACGCGGCATACAGCGGCACGTGAGCAGCGTAATGGCCGCCGGTTCGGCGCTTCGACCCGCCCGGTCGAAAGAATCGGACACGCGTACTGTGAGCGCCGTCGACGTCGGTGGGCGAGGCCGCTCACCGGCCACCCACCACCGACTTCCTCAGGGGGAACCTTCCCGTGACCCGCATCCTCATCATGGGCGGCGGACCGGCCGGGTACGAGGCCGCGCTCGTCGCGGCCCAGCACGGCAGCGAGGTGACCGTCGTCGAGCGGGACGGGATGGGCGGCGCCTGTGTCGTCTACGACTGCGTCCCGTCGAAGACCTTCATCTCCTCCGCGGGCGTCCGCGTCGACCTGCACCGGGCCGAGGACCTGGGGGTCCTCGTCGACCGCGGCAACACGGCCGTCGACCTGCCCACGGTCAACCAGCGTGTCCGGTCCCTCGCGCTGGCCCAGTCGGCAGACGTGCGTGCCCGCCTGGAGAACGAGGGCGTCCGGATCGTCCCCGGCACCGCCCAGTTCGCCGGCCCGGCCGCGTCCCGTGCGGCGCACGAGATCACGGTCACGCACGCCGACGGCACCGTCGAGGACATCGTCGCCGACGTCGTGCTGGTCGCCACCGGCGCGACCCCGCGGGTGCTGGACTTCGCCCGGCCGGACGGTGACCGCGTCCTGGACTGGCGCCAGCTCTACGACCTCGACGAGCTGCCCGAGCACCTGGTCGTCGTCGGGTCGGGGGTGACCGGCGCCGAGTTCTGCTCCGCCTACGTCGAGCTGGGCTGCCGGGTGACCCTGGTGTCCAGCCGGGACCGGGTGCTGCCGCACGAGGACGCCGACGCGGCCGCCGTGCTGGAGGAGGTCTTCGCCGAACGCGGGGTGGAGATCCTGCCGAACGCCCGCGCCGACAAGGTCGAGAACACCGGCGACGGTGTCCTGGTGACGCTGGCCGACGGCCGCACCGTGTCCGGGTCGCACGCGCTGATGACCGTCGGGTCCGTACCGAACACCGGTGACCTGGGCCTGGAGAAGATCGGCATCGAGACCGACCGGGGCGGGTTCGTCCCGGTCGACAAGGTCTCGCGGACCTCCGAGCCGGGGGTCTACGCCGCGGGTGACTGCACCGGCGTGCTGATGCTCGCCTCGGTCGCGGCGATGCAGGGCCGGATCGCGATGTGGCACGCGCTCGGCGAGGGCGTGGCGCCGATCCGGCTGCGCACCGTCGCGGCGAACGTCTTCACCCGGCCGGAGATCGCGACCGTCGGGATCAGCCAGCAGGCGATCGACTCCGGCGAGGTCCCCGCGCGGACGGTCATGCTCCCGCTCTCGACGAACCCGCGGGCGAAGATGCGCGGGCTGCGGCGCGGGTTCGTGAAGCTGTTCTGCCGCCCGGCGTCCGGCTCGGTCATCGGCGGTGTGGTGGTGGCACCGGTCGCCAGCGAGCTCATCCTGCCGATCGCGATGGCCGTCCAGAACGGGCTGAGCGTGGACGACCTGGCACACACCTTCTCGGTCTACCCGTCGCTCTCCGGGTCGATCACCGAGGCCGGGCGCCAGCTGATGCAGCACTCCGACCTGGACTGACTGTGAGGCCGGGACGTCCCGCGCCGGCCCGCCTCCCGGGTCGTCACGGGGCGTCCAGGATCTTCACCAGGGCGCGCAGGCCGTCGAGTACCTCGGCCGCGGTGGGAGCGTTCTCCGGGTCGCTGAGGCACTGGACCAGCACACCCGACATCAGCGCCGACTGGATCATCCCGAGCGTGCGCGCGGAGGGGTCGGAGACCTCGTCCTCCGGTATGCCCTCCAGGATTCCGGCGTTCCCGCGGCGTCCGTGGGCGATGCCCTCCGCCAGGGGCCCGCGCAGTTCGGGCCGCCGCTGCGCCTGCATGAACAGCTCCACGGACGCCAGCCACAGGTGCGGCTGGTCGCGGAAGCCTTCGAGAAGGCTCTCCCACCACCGGGTGTAGCCCTGCGCCGCGGAGTCGCCGTCCTCGGTGACCAGCGCGCGTCCCGTGCTGGAGCCGCCCTCGTCGAGGAGGGCGAAGAGCGCCTGGTTGAGCAGCGCTTCCCGCGATCCGTAGTGGTAGCCGATGGCGGCCATGCTGACGCCTGCCGCGGTGGCGATGTCCCGCACGCTGGTGCGGTCGTAGCCCTTCTCCCGCAGGCATTCCCTGGCGCCGGTGAGCAGATCTTCGCGGTTGCCCATGCGTCGCAGCGTACCTCCGGGTTGGCGCGATCGCCTAGAGCGGTCGCCTCAGGCAATCGCATTGCGCGATCGCCCAAATCGCCTCTACCGTCCCCGACATGCGAATCCTTCGGAGCGTTTCCCTGGCGACAGCGGCCCTGATGGCTGCAGCGGGTCTCGGCGCGGCCGCGATGACGTCCGCGCCGGCCGAGGCCGGCGGCACGACACACGGCGATGTGGTCGGCACGGCGCGCGGCGACGTGGTGGGCACAACCCTGGGCGACGTGCGCGGCACCGTGGAGAACGGCGTGCGCAGCTTCCAGGGCATCCCGTACGCCGCCGCGCCGGTGGGTGAACGGCGCTGGAGACCGCCACGACCCGCCGCACCCTGGCCGGGCGTGCGCGAGGCGACCTCCCCGGGACCGGCCTGCGCGCAGCCGGTCGGCTACCCGATCGGGGTGCCGAGCGAGAACGAGGACTGCCTCCACCTGAACGTCACCGCGCCGGTCGACGCCCGGGGGGACCTCCCGGTGATCGTCTGGATCCACGGCGGCAGCCTGATGTACGGCACCGGCGACCTGTACGGGCCCGACCGGATGGCCGCCGGCGGTGCGGTCGTGGTCTCGATGAACTACCGGCTGGGCGTCATGGGCTTCCTGGCCGATCCCGCCCTGGGGGAGTCGGGCGGCCTCGGCCTGGAGGACCAGCAGGCGGCGCTGCGCTGGGTCCGCGCCAACGCCGCCGCGTTCGGCGGTGACGCCCGGAACGTGACGGTCATGGGGGAGTCCGGCGGTGGGTACGCCGTGTGCGGTCACCTGGCCTCTCCCGGCTCCGCGGGCCTGTTCGACCGCGCCATCGTGCAGAGTGCGCCCTGCGCGACGGGGAGCTCACGCACCCCGCAGGAGGCACGGGCCGAGAGCGCACGCGTGATCGAGGCGACGGGCTGCGACGAGGACACCGCGGCGTGTCTACGCGGCAGGTCCGCGGCCGAGCTGATGGCGGCGTACGGGACGAGCGCCGAGCCCCGGCCGGTGAGCGGTACCCGGCTGCTGCCGGTGGCACCCGAGGAGGCACTGCGTACCGGGAGGTTCAACCGGGTCCCGGTGCTGATCGGGGTCAACCACGGGGAGGAACGCGGCATGGTCCTCGGCGAGGAACTCGCGACCGGGCAGCCCCTGCGGCCCGAGGAGTACGAGCCGGCCGTCCGCGAGCGGTTCGGCGCCCGGGCCGACGCCGTGCTGGAGCGGTACCCGCTGAGTGCGTACCCGTCGGCGGGAGAGGCCCTGGCCGCGGCCGGGACGGACTCGGCGTGGTCGGCACCGACGCTGGAGACCGCCGAGCTGCTGGCGCGATGGACACCGACCCGGATGTACGAGTTCGCCGAGGTCGACACGCCCTGGTACGAGGGCTTCCCCGAGCCGAGCTTCCCGGTGGGTGCCCAGCACATGTCGGAGCTGGCCTACCTGTTCGACCTGGAGCTGTTCGAGGCCCGCACGCCCGCGCAGGACCGGCTTGCCGACCGGATGATCGAGGCGTGGGTGCGGTTCGCCGACTCGGGTGAGACGGACTGGCCGGCCTTCCGCGACGACGGACACGAGCCGTACGTGCAGTCCCTGACCTCGGGAACCTGGCAGCGGACGGAGTTCGTGGAGGACCACCGGTACGACTTCTGGAAGAGCGTCGGCTGACCGGCGTACGTGACCCGGACACGACGACACCCCCGCCCGCGCCGGTCGCGAGCCGGAGCGGACGGGGGTGTGCGTCTGTGCGGTGCGGTGCGGTGATGCTGTGCGGTTCTCAGGCCGCCGGTACGGGGATCTCGTGGCGGCCACCGGTCGTCCGGCACCCGCTGAGCGGGCACGGCGGTGGCGACCACCACTGCTGATGACCGGAGGCGGAAACGGTTCCCGCGAACGGCCACCGGCCCGCGAACCGCTGCAGGTACCAGTAGCAGAACAGGGCCTCCGGGCCCTGCGGGTCGGTCACGAACACCGGCCGTCCGCCCAGGTTCTCCACCCAGGTCGCGTAGGCGGTCACGACCTGCCCCGCCGGGCGTGCGGCCCGCCGGGTCTGGAGCCAGTCCTCGGCCCGGTGGCGCCAGGTCTCGAGCGCCGTCGGGTGCAGGGTGGCACCGGGAAGTTCCCTGAGGTTGGCCGTGAAGGTGCTGATCGGGACCCCACCCGCGCCGTACGCGGTCGAGGTCAGGGTGAGCAGCGAGTGCGGGCCCGGGATCGGGCCGTCGGTATGGACGTGCGTCGTCACGTGCAGCGACGCGCTGTGCTTGAGGGGCATGACGGATCCTGTGACGTCTCGGTCGAGCTGAGGACGGCTCACGACGCGGCTGGGCCTGCGTGGTGAGCGGATCCGCGGCGCGGTACTCCGCGTGGCGGCGTTCCGGGCCCCGTGGAGCGGGCACACGGGTCGGCTCTGTGCAGTTGTCGTTCGCCGTGCTGTGCCGCGGGCGCCGTCCGGCGTGCGCGATGGCGGGAACGCTAGATCGGGTGCCGGTCCCAGGTCAACGCCGTGTCCCGCGGAACGTCTGCGGACACGACGGCGGCCGGGTGGCTCGTTCGTCCACCCGGCCGCAGTCGTGCAGTCCGTCCGGCTCAGCGCCGTCGCTTCGCCGCTCTCAGTGCTGCTGCTTCGCCGCTCGACCGCCGCGGCTCAGTCCTTGATCTCGCAGATCACGGTGCCCTGGGAGATCGAGGCGCCCTGCTCGGCGGAGAGCCCGGTGACGGTGCCGTCCTTGGCCGCGGTGACCGGGTTCTCCATCTTCATCGCCTCCAGGACGAGGATCAGGTCCCCGGCCGAGACGGTGTCGCCGTCGGACACCGCGACCTTGATGATGGTGCCCTGCATCGGCGCGGTCACGGCGTCGCCGGAGACCTTCGTGCCACCGCCCTTGCCGGACCGCTTGCGCGGAGCGGCCTTCTGGCCGGTGGCGGCGCCGCCACCCCCGCCCAGGGCGAGGTCACCCGGCAGCGAGACCTCCAGCCGTCGTCCACCGACCTCGACGACGACGGTCTGCCGCTCGCCGGACTCCTCGTCCGCGCCTGCACCACCCTCGAACGGCGGGACGGTGTTGTTCCACTCGGTCTCGATCCACCGGGTGTGCACGGCGAAGTCCTCGCCCGACTCGGCGGCGAACGCCGGGTCCTCCACGACGAGGCGGTGGAACTCCAGCACGGTGGCCATGCCGTCGACCGTGAACTCGGCGAGTGCCCGGCGGGCCCGCTCGACGGCCTGCTTCCGGTCCGCGCCGGTGACGATCAGCTTCGCCAGCAGCGAGTCGAACTGGCCGCCGATGACCGAACCGTCCTCGACGCCCGCGTCGAGGCGGACACCCGGGCCTGCCGGGTACCGGATCCGCTCGACGGTGCCCGGGGCCGGGAGGAAGTTGCGCCCGGCGTCCTCGCCGTTGATCCGGAACTCGATCGCGTGCCCGCGCGGCGCCGGGTCGTCGGCGATCTCCAGTTCCTTGCCCTCGGCGATCCGGAACATCTGGCGGACCAGGTCGATGCCGGTCGTCTCCTCGGAGACGGGGTGCTCGACCTGCAGCCGGGTGTTCACCTCCAGGAAGGTGATCATCCCGTCCTCGCCGACGAGGAACTCGACGGTGCCCGCGCCGTAGTAGCCGGCCTCCTTGCAGATCGCCTTGGAGGCGTCGTAGAGGGTCGTGGTCTGCTCCTCGGTGAGGAACGGCGCGGGGGCCTCCTCGACGAGCTTCTGGAACCGGCGCTGCAGCGAGCAGTCCCGGGTTCCGACGACGACGACGTTGCCGTGCTGGTCGGCCAGCACCTGCGTCTCGACGTGGCGGGGCCGGTCCAGGTAGCGCTCGACGAAGCACTCGCCGCGGCCGAACGCCGAGGTGGCCTCGCGGACGGCGGAGTCGTAGAGCTCGGCGACCTCGGAGCGCTCGCGGGCGACCTTCATGCCGCGCCCGCCACCACCGAACGCGGCCTTGATCGCCACCGGCAGGCCGTGCTCGTCGGCGAAGGCGAGCACCTCGTCGGCGTTGGCCACCGGGTCGTTGGTGCCGGGCACCAGCGGCGCGCCGGCCCGGGTGGCGATGTGCCGCGCGGTGACCTTGTCACCGAGGTCGCGGATCGACTGCGGCGACGGGCCGATCCAGGTGATGCCGGCGTCGATCACCGCCTGGGCGAAGTCGGCGTTCTCGGACAGGAAGCCGTAGCCGGGGTGGATCGCATCCGCTCCGGCCTGCTTCGCGGCGCCGATGACCTTCTCGATGTCGAGGTAGGACTCGGCGGCTGACGAGCCACCCAGTGCGAACGCCTCGTCGGCGAGCCGGACGAACATGGCGTCCCGGTCGGGGTCGGCGTAGACGGCGACACTGGCGAGGCCCGCGTCCCTGGCTGCTCGAATCACCCGGACGGCGATTTCTCCCCGGTTGGCGACGAGCACTTTGCGCAGTGCGGGCACGGTCGAACTCCTCCGGTCGCGAGCGCCGGCCCGGTGCTCCGGCGCTGGGTCACCGCGGAGTGTATGAGCCGTACCGCCGGAAGTTACCGATGGGGAATGTGGTGATGGCAACGTCACCCCCTTCAGGGGGGTCCGGGCCTGGTCGGGATCGGTTCAGCGGTGAGACGGGCCACGCCGGCGCCGCCGGGATCGCCGCCGCGATCGTCCCCGCGGCTCCACACCCCCCGGCGGTGGAGCCGCGGGGACGGGCACCCCGACCCCCCGGGGCAGTCCTTCGGCGGCGGGCTCAGCCCCCGGCGCCGCCGCCGGCGGTGGCCGCGGTGGCGCCACCGCCCGGCCCGCTGTCGCCGAGCGCAGCCGGCTGCTGTGCCGCGAGCTCCTCGGCGAACGCCGGCTCGGCGGCGACCATCGCCCCGAGACCGAACGCCCCGACGCTCAGTGCGGCCCCGGCCGGGCCGATCGCCGTCCAGTCCGGGCGCATCGAGGGCGCCAGCGTGTCGTGCTCCTGCCGGATCCGGTGCAGCGCGGCGTCGCCGGCCCGGGTGCGGCGCGGTGCCCGCAGCAGGAAGGCGATCGTCAGCCCCACCATGACCAGGCAGAGGGCCGTGAGGATCCCGACCGGTCGCCCGTTCACGGAACCGGCGGTGATCCGGGCGATGCCGAGCGCGGCGACCAGGCCGGGCAGGACGGCAGCGGCCCGGTACCGGTGCTGCCCGGCCTGGTCCAGGAGCAACCCGGCGGTCTCCAGCCGGTGGGCGATCCGGTCCAGCTCGGTGCGCACCGCCGTGTGCGTGGGCAGCGTCCGGCGGGGTGTGAGCCGGTGCGCCGAGCGGTGGATCGCCCGCTGCAGGTCGGTGGCCGAGCGGGTGAGCGGGCCGCCGGCGCGGACCTGGCCGGTGGTCCGGTCCGAGGTGACGACCGTGCCGTCGACGTGCATCGCGGACAGCGCCGCGTAGACCGCGAGACCGGGGCCGCTGTTGAGGTACGCGACGTCCTCGGGACGGCCGTCGAGGACCCGGCGCCCGGCGGGGTCGCCCGCGGCGATCCGGGACCGGTGCCAGAGCGCCGGCACGGTCGCCGTGACGGCGAGGAGCAGGTAGAGCACCAGGAACGTCGTCCCCGGGATCCCCCAGGTCTCTCCGGTGAGGTTCGTACCCAACCCGACCACCCCCTGTGGCGCCACGACGCTTCGTCGTTCGAAGCAGTGTGCGTCCGCTCACGGGACAGGGCCGCCGGATTTCACCGAGACTTGAGGTTTGAACGCACGAACGGCCGAGGCCGCACGAGGCGGCCCCGGCCGTTACGGGTGGTACCGGTTCAGGCGGTCGCGGCCCGCACCTGGTTCTTGATCCGGGCGAGCATCGCCGAGATGCCGCGCAGCCGCAACGGGCTCACGGCCTCGGCCAGGCCGAGATCGGTGTAGAAGTCGTCCGGGACGTCCAGCACCGTCGCGGCCGGCTGGCCGTCCAGCCCGGTGTACATGATCGACGCGAACCCGCGGGTGGTCGGCGCCTCCTTCGGGGCGGAGAAGAACAGGTTCACCGGGCGGTCACCCTCGGGGCCCACCTCGACGGCGAGGAACAACGGCGACTGGCACTCGTGCACCTGCTCCATCGTCTCCGCCGCGTCGGCGTAGCGCTCGGGCAGGTCCGGCAGCTCGTAGGAGAGCTCCAGCAGCATCTGCAGCCGGTCCTTCGGGCCGACCGCGGCGAAGTCGTCGACGAGTTCGGCGAGCTCGGAGGGCAGCGCCGCAGAGTCCGGGGACCTCATGCCGACCCGCGCTCCTCACCCTGCACGATCGGCACGCGGACGGCGTTGCCCCACTCGGTCCAGCTGCCGTCGTAGTTGCGGACCGTGTCGAAGCCCAGCAGGTAGGTCAGCGCGAACCAGGTGTGGCTGGAACGCTCGCCGATCCGGCAGTAGGCGACGACGTCGTCGGACGGGGTGAGCCCCTGCTCCTGCTGGTAGATGGCCTCCAGCTCGGCGCGGGTCTTGAAGCTTCCGTCATCGGCGGCGGCGCGGGCCCACGGGACGCTCGCGGCGCCCGGGATGTGCCCGCCGCGGACCGCGCCCTCCTGCGGGTAGTCCGGCATGTGCAGCTTCTCGCCGGTGTACTCCTGCGGGGAACGGACGTCGACCATGGGCTTGCCGAGGTGGGCGAGCACGTCGTCCTTGAACGCGCGGATCCGCGAGTCGTCCCGCTCGATGACCGGGTAGTCGGCACGCTCCGGGGCAGGCGCGTCGGTGGTGGTCTCGCGGCCCTCGGCGATCCACTTGGTGCGGCCGCCGTCGAGCAGCCGGACGTCGGAGTGGCCGAACAGCGAGAACACCCACAGCGCGTAGGCGGCCCACCAGTTGTTCTTGTCGCCGTAGACGATGATCGTGGTGTCCCGGCCGATGCCGCGCTCGGACATGATCTCGGCGAAGCGCCTGCCGTCGACGTAGTCGCGGGTGATCGGGTCGTTCAGCTCGGTGTGCCAGTCGACCTTCACCGCACCCGGGATGTGCCCGGTGTCGTAGAGCAGCACGTCCTCGTCGGACTCCACGACGACCAGGCCCGGGTCCTTCAGGTGGTCGGCGAGCCACTGGGTGGTGACCAGCCGCTCGGGGTGCGCGTACTCGGCGAGCTTCGGGTCGGGGTCGTTCGCGACAGCCATGCGCGCGAGGGTAGTCCCGGCCGTCGGGCGATGCTCAGATCGGGATGTCGGACCCGTCACCCTCGGCACGGGGACCGTGGATCCGGCGCTCGGACTCGGAGATCGCGACGTCGTCGATGCTGGCCTCGCGCCGCCGCATCAGGCCGTTGTCGGCGAACTCCCAGTTCTCGTTGCCGTAGCTGCGCCACCACTGCCCGCTCGCGTCGCGGCACTCGTACTGGAAACGGACCGCGATCCGGTCGCCCTGGTACGCCCACAGCGACTTGCGCAGCGCGTAGTCCAGCTCGCGCTCCCACTTCGCGGTGAGGAACGCGATCACCTCGTCCCGCCCGGACAGCCAGGTGTCGCGGTTGCGCCACACGGTGTCCGGGGTATAGGCGAGCGCGACCTTCTGCGGGTCGCGGGTGTTCCAGGCTGCCTCCGCGGCGAGGACCTTCTTCCAGGCGCCCGCCTCGTCGAACGGCGGGAACGGGGGACGCGACTCGTCACTCACTCAGGGCTCCTTCTTCCAGAGGTCGACGACGCTCACGCCGATCCCGCCGAGCAGCCGGCGGACCAGCGGGAGGCTGATCCCGATCACGTTGGACGGGTCCCCGTCGATGCCCTCGACGAACCATCCGCCGAACCCGTCGAGGGTGAAGGCGCCTGCGACGTGCAGCGGCTCGCCGGTACCGAGGTAGGCGTCGAGCTCGGCGTCGGTCGGCTCGGCGAACCGCACCCCGGTGCCGGCGTGGCCCTCCGCCTCCCGCACGACCGTGCCCCCGGAGAGCAGCAACACGGAGTGCCCGGTCAGCAGCTCCCCGGTCCGGCCGGCCATCGCCTTCCAGCGACGCCGGGCGGTGTCGGCGTCACCGGGCTTGCCGACCAGCTCGCCGTCGACCAGCAGCATCGAGTCGCAGCCGATCACCACCGTGTCCGCGTGGTCACCGGCGATCCGCCCGGCGACGGCGGCGGCCTTGGCCGCGGCCAGCATCGTCACCTTGCGTGCCGGGTCGGCGTCGGGGTGCGCGGCGAGCAGGGCGTCCTCGTCGACGTCGGAGACCTCGACCAGCGGGTCGGCCCCGGCGGTGCGGAGCACACCGAGCCGGGCGGGGGAGGCGGAGGCGAGAACCAGGCGCACGAAGGCGGACGGTACCGGCCGCGGCGGTCGGTCGCTCCTGCCGTCCGGTAGCGCTGCGGTCGTGCTGTGGCGACCATCCGGCTCCGGGAGATCCCCGAGGACGTGTACGAGGTGATCCGTGCCCGGGCCCGTGTCTCCGGCCGGTCGATCCGGTCGTATCTGGGCGACATCGTCGTCGATGTCGCCTCCCGCCCGACGACCGACGAGGCCCTGGCCGCCATGGATGACGTCCGCGCTGCGTCGCCGAGTCCCGGCGCGACCCGTGCGTCGGTCCTGGAGGTCCTGGCCGAGCTGCGTCGGTGACCCGTACGGCCTGGTGAAGGCTGGATCCAGGCCGGTGCGCGGGTCTACGTGTGGATCCGGACAGCCCTCGTGTTCAGTAGGCCGCGATGCTGCTGCTCTTCGGCAGGTATGGAGCTCGCAGTAGCCCTGGCGGGGCTAACCAGCCGCTGCAGCGGGCTCTTTCATGTGTGGCGAACGAGGGTGGTCGTCCGGTCTCCGAAGTCGGACGAGAGCGACGGCAGCCAGAGCCGACAGGCCGGCCGGCTGGCCGAGTACGGGCGGTTCGACCCCAGTGCTGTCGGCAGACGCAGGGCGGGCGTCCGCCCTCGACATCGACCTCGCCGACGGGAAGCGCCGCACCGGTGTGTCGACCGCGCGGCCGCCGCTTTCGGCCGCCGCTTTCGGGCAGCACCGGTGGTGGGTGATCGCGTCGCACGTACAGCGCTCGAGATTGCTCGGGCGCTGGGGCGTCGGCGGCCCGAAACTGTCGGGGGTCGAATGTATGTTCGTCTCATGTTGGTGAGGGGGATTCCCGAAGGCCTGGCGGTCGACCCGCCGGGCCCGGCCCTGTGCGCGGTGCTGGCCGGTCTGGACCCGGCCCGGCTGGCCAATGCCGACACCGTCGATGTGTTGCAGGCGTGGCGGCGGCTGCGGTCCTATGCCGACGCCCAGGAGCTGGCGATGATGGCCGAGGTGGGCCGCTGCGACCCGCACGCCCCCTCCGGTACGGCGGTCCGGCTGGTGGAGCCGGATCCGGAGTGTGGCCGGGAGATCGCCACCGCGCTCACCTTGACCGAGCTGACCGCTTGGCGTGAGCACGCGTTGGCCGAGATGTTGGTGTATCGGCTCCCGGATGTGCATGCCGCCTTGTCCTGCGGGGACATCGACCGCGGTAAGGCCCGGGTGTTCGCCGATCTGCTCGAGCCGCTCAGCGACGCGCAGGCCGAACGCGTCTGCGCCGCGCTGTTGCCCACGGCTCCGGGCCTGACGACCGGCCAGCTCCGCGCCCGCATGCAGCGCATGGTGATCGCCATCGACCCGGACGCCGCCCAGCGCCGCTATCGCAAGGCGCTGAGTGAACGGCGCGTCATCTGCTATCTCGACGACACGGGCACCGCCACCCTCTCCGCGATGGGGTTGGACCCGGGTGCCGCGCAGGCCGCCTGCGAGCGCCTCGACGCCCTGGCCCGCGACGTGCGTGCGGCCGGGCATCCGGATCCGCTGCCGCGCATCCGCGCCGATCTGGCCACCGCCCTGCTCGACGGCAGTGTCCACGCCCTGAGTCACGACCAGATCATCGCCACGATGCTCGCCCGCGCCGTCGCCGCCGCGGCCGACGACCAGACTGAAGCCGAGAGCGAGGACGGCGACACCGGCCAGGATCCCGCCGGTCAGGGCGATGAGGACAGTGTCGGCGCCGAGGTCGCTTGCCGCGAGGCCGGCGAGCCCGACGACGGCCCTGGCAATGGCGGCCCCGGCCCCGGCCCCGGCGACGCCGGCAACGGCAACGGCGGCACCGGTGACAGCGAATCCGGTGATCGCGGCACCGGTGACAGCAGGCCCGGTGGCGGTGGCGCGCACGGTGGCGCTGATGCCGACGGCCCCAGTGCCGACGACCCCAGTGCCGACGACCCCAGTGCCGACGACCGCGACAACGACGACCGCGACAACGACGACCGCGACAAGGACGGCAGCGACACCGACACCGATACCGACGACCCCCACACCGATACCGACGACCCCGGCGGCGACTCGGGCGGCGAGGACCCCGACCCCGACGGACCTGACGGTCCCAGCGGCCCGGGCGGCCCGCAGAACCCCGACAGCGGCCTCACCGGCCCCGGTGGGCCCGGTGAGACCGGTGGGCCCGGTGGCGGCGTGGAAAGGGCCCGGCCCGGCATCGAGATCCGGGTACGGCTGTCGACCCTGCTGTGCCACGACGACCATCCCGGCGAGATCCCCGGGCTCGGCCCCGTTCTGGCCCCCACCGCACGCGCCTGGGCGGCCGGTCAACGCCACGCCGAGTGGCGGTTCGCGGTGACCGCCCCCGACGGCGACCTGATCCTGGCCGGCCTCACCCGCCTGCGCCCACCCCGCCGGCCGGAGCACCCACTGATCCGGCAGGCCCACGGTGGCGTCGTCGAACTGCAGGTTCCCGCCGATCTGCTCGTACGGCTCACCGTGGACCCGCCGGCCGGGTGGGCTCCGTTGATCGCCGACCTCGCCGCCCAGTACGCCCGTCGCGACGAGCTGCGCACCGCTCTCGACGGGCACCCGGGCAACCGGTTGCCGCACCTCGCGCTGCGTCGCCACGTCGAGGTCCGCGATCGCACATGTGCTTTTCCGGGCTGTCGCCGCTCGGCCCACAAGGCCCAGCAGGACCACACCGAGGAGCATCAGCACGGCGGCCCGAGTGTGACCGACAATCTGGGCCCGTTGTGCCTGCTGCACCATGCGATCAAGACCACCGGGCGCTGGCGCCTGGAACAGCCCACACCCGGGGCCTTCCGGTGGAAGAGCCCGCTACAGCGGATCTACTGCACCCGCGGCGAACCCGTCTGCCCACCCGTGCCCGAACCGCTGCCCGAGCCCGCGGGCCCCGAACGGGCGCCCGCGCCCCGGAGCCGGGCTCAACGCGAACTCGACGATCTCCCCATCTATCGCCCCGCACCCGCGGTGGCGACCGTGCCGGTCCCGAGCACTCCGACGACCGGCCGTGGGCCACCCGATGACGCGCCGCCCTTCTGAACAGTGAGGCACCGGCCCCGGATGAGACACGCCCGGGGCCGGGTGCCCGCTGCTCGACTCCCGGTGTCAGCAGCGGTTCGATCACCGACCGCAGCTGCGCGGGCGAAGTGCGTCACGGGGCGCGGAACAGTTCGGCGAGCCGCGTACGGCGGGCTTCGTACCTCATACACGTCGACCCTCGGTGATGCGGTCGATCCAGGACTGCCAGGCGGCGGTGCGGGACGCGCGGTCCACCGGGACGCCGTAGAAGTACTGGGTCGTGCTCACCATGTGGTGCAGGTCGTCGGCCATGAACCGATAGAGGCCGTGCTCGGTGCGGATGCCGAGCAGGAACCTGTCGCGCAGGTCCACGACGCCCTCGATGGGACCGATGCCCTCGATGGGACCGATGCCCTCGACGGGATCGATGCCCTCGACAGGTCCGAGGCCCTCCGGGGTGAGGCGCACCCACTCGCCGAGCGCCGGTTCGGCGCCGAGCCGCGTGAGCAGGTCGGCCCACACCCTGTCGCCGGGCCGGTCGGTGAACCCGGTGGCGACCACGGTGGCCACCGGCAGCCCGGGGAAGTGCCGGTAGTACTCGGCCAGGTTGTGCAGGAACATGTCCCATCCCTTGCCGAAACCGTCGTACTCGGCCTCCCAGTCGTCACCGTCGAAGAACCCGCTCTGGACCAGGCGGAGCACGGTGGTGCCGCCCTCCCTGCCCCCGACCAGGAACTCCAGCGTCATCGGGGGCTCACCGTCCGGGCCGGGCGCTCCGTAGACGACCCGCCGGCCCGGCTCGGACTCCAGCACCCGGCCGGCCTGGGTGTTGCCACCGCCGAAGTCGGCGCCGAGCTCGTCGTCCGTGTGCTCGTGCGGTACGAACCAGATCGACATGCCCTCCGGGGTGGAGATCGCCTGCCAGACCTGTTCGGGGGTGGCGGCCAGCTCGATCTCCTTGGCCAGCCGCCGGCGCTCGTCCATCGTGATCAGTCCTGCTGGGCGAGCACGATCAGGTTGCCGCAGGTGTCGTCGAACACCGCCATCGCGCCGAAGTCGGTCGTCGTCGGCTCCTGGGTGAACCTGGCGCCCAGCTCCGTCATCCGCTCGTAGTCCTGCTGCAGGTTCGTGCTCCCGAGCATGGTGAACGGCATGCCCGCCTCGTAGAGCGTCTTCTTGTACACCTGCGCGGCCGGCTCGCCGCCGATCTGGACACCGGGGTTGCCGTCGGGCTCGAGCAGCAGCTCGACACCGTCCGGCGCGTCGGGTGAGACGACGGTCAGCCAGCGGGCGTCGCCCGCCGGGACGTCGGTCTTCTTCACGAAGCCCAGCACGTCGGTGTAGAACGCCAGGGCCTTGGCCTGGTCGTCGACCAGGATGCTGGTCACCGGAACGAACATGATCAGGTCTTCCCTTCTCGTCGGACGGTCGGGTGCACGGCGACCACGATCCGGTGGGCCCGGCCGCCGGTCGCGGACGCGTCGTGGTGCTTCGCGATCAGCGAGGTCACCGCCCCGGTCAGCTCCTCGGCGAACGCGGCGCGGTCCGCCGCCGAGGCGAACCGGATCTCACCGTCCATGGCGAACGTGGCGAGCCGGGTCCGGGTCCTGGCCGCGCCCGCGATCAGCTCCCCCACGTCGCGCACCAGCCGCGCGGCCACCGCGAGCAACCAACGCGCGGACAGCCGGTCGGGTGACCGCTGCGGATCGGGCTCGACCGCGGCCAGGGCGCTCGGTGAGATCACGTACGACGCCGCGGTCGCCCGAAGCAGGCGTTCGGTGAAGTTGCCCTTGCGCCGCTCCTCGACCAGCTCGACCAGTCCGTGCTGTTCCAGCGCCCGCAGGTGGTAGTTGACCTTCTGCCGGCTGAGCCCGACCCGCTGTGCCAGCGTGGTCGCCGAGCCGGGCTCGGACAGCTCGGCCAGCAGCCGGGCACGGACCGGGTCCAGCGCGACCTCGGCCGCTCCCGGATCGTCGATCACCGTCACATCGTGCACGCCCCCATAGTGGCGTTGACAACTTTTTTTGTCAAAGGGGTCAACCACCGGAGCACGGGCCGGGCGGGAACGCGCCGGTGCGCCCGGCGAGCCACGGCAGCGAGTCGGCGAAGGCCGCGGAGAACACGTCGAAGTCGTGCCCACCGCCGTCGACCACCTTCTCGCAGACGGTGATCCCGGCCCGGCGCGCGATCGGGACCAGCTCGGTCGTCGCGGCCATCGGCTGCGCGTCGACCGAACCGACCTCGAACCAGCCCCCGGTGTCCGGGAACCGCTGCGCGGCGAGGATCGCCGACGGCTCGTGCGCCTCGAACGCCTGCTGCGATCCGCCGAACAGCTGGGCGACGGCGGAGGCGGTGTCGTCGTTGGTCTCGCCGGAGCGGGGCCCGGCGAGCCCGGCGTAGTCGCCGAACGAGCCGAACAGGGTGGGATGACGCAGCGCCAGCATGATCGCGCACGACCCGCCCTCGGACAGCCCGGCCACCGCCCAGGCTCGGCCCGGCTCGGCCGTCCGGAACGTCTCGTGCACATAGCGGACGACGTCGTCGGTCAGGTAGGTCTCGACCTTCCCGGCGGGTCCGTCGACGCACTCGGTGTCTCCGTCGAGGGAGCCGTTGATGTCGGGCATGACCAGGATCGGCGCCCGGCCCCCGTGCGCGGCGGCGAACGCGTTCGCGGTGTCGTCGGCGCGGCCGCCGTCGGTCCAGTCCTGCGGGGATCCGGGGGTGCCGTGCAGCAGCACGACCACCGGCAGCTCCGGCCGGGGCCGGGCGAACCAGGCGGGCGGCACCCAGACCACGGCCTCGCGGGCGTCGAACCCCGAGGTGGTCGCCGGGACCGGGACCGGGGAGATCACGCCCTGGTCGGGGACGGCGGTGCGGCGCAGCAGGTCGTCGAGGGCCACCTCGTCGCCGGGTTCCTCGCCGAGTACGAAGCCGAGGTCGCGGAAGTAGTCGTAGTAGCCGTTCGTCCAGGCCCCGGCGTTCACCACGAGCAGCGCCACGACCACCGCGACCACCCCGAACCGGTGGAACCGCAGCAGGTACAGCAGGTACACGAGCACCACGCTGGCCAGCGCCAGCCCGGCCAGGAACCAGACGGTCGTGATGTCGATCTGCAGCAGCGGGTTCACCGGACGGCCGGGGCCGGTGTCGTCGGGCGAGCCCGGCGGAACAGCGCGAACAGGAACGGTGGCAGCGACAGGACCACCACGGCCAGGCCCAGTAGCAGCACGTAGACGACGGTGTCCCCGGTCTCGAGCTGGCTCGGCGGCACGAACCCGAGCACGAACGCGAAGACGCAGCCGGCCAGTCCGATCCCGCCGACCGCCCAGACCCCGGGCAGCCCGCCGGGGATCCGGTACGGCCGCGGCGTGGCCGGGCGGGTGTGGCGCAGCCGGACCACCGCCGCGAACATCAGCGCGTACATCACGATGACGATCTGTGCGGTCACCGCCGACAGCATCCAGTAGGACGTGCTCACGCTCGGGACGAGCAGGAACAGCAGCGAGAACACGCTGCCACCGATGCCCTGGGCGACCAGCAGCCCGACCGGGACGTCGTTGCGGTTCACCCGCCCGAGCCGGGCAGGGGCGACACCGTCCGCGGCGACCGCGGCCACGCCCTTGGCCGGCCCGAGGATCCACGGCGCCAGGTGGGCGACCCCACCGAGCGTCACGACCAGCGCCAGCGGCGCGAGCAACCATCCGGCGCCGAACGAGTCCAGCACCGAGGCGAACAGCTCCATCACCCCGGAGACCAGGCTGATCTGCTGCTGCGGCACCACGAACGCCAGGAACAGCGACCCGAGCACCGAGAACGCCACCACGATCCCCACGCACAACGCGATCGCCCGGGGCACCACCCGGCCGGGGTCGCGGGTGTCGCGGGCGTGGAACCCGGCCATCTCCATGCCGGTGAAGAGCAGCACGATCCCGCCGAGGAAGGCCAGGTTGTCCAGCGAGACGTCCGGGACCAGCGCCTCGGCGGAGAACGGGATCTGCGAGGGGTGGCCGCGCAGCAGGTAGGCGGCCCCCAGCCCGACGACCAGCACCGCGGGCAGGATCGACCCGGCGATCGTGCCGATCGCGCCGAGCCGTGACGACGCCCCGACCCCGCGCAGGCTCAGCAGCGTGGTGGCCCAGAAGAACGTCAGCATGACGACGACCAGGTAGACCTTGTTCGAGGCCAGCGCCGGGTCGATCGCGTAGGCGAGGCTCGCCGCCATGAACGACAGCACGGTGGGGAACCAGGCCACGTTCTCGGCGTAGTCGCACCAGACCGCGAGGAACCCGGCGCGCTCGCCGAACGCCTCCTTCACCCAGGCGTAGACGCCGCCGTCGCGGGGCCAGGCGGTGCCCAGCTCCGCCGCGACCATCGCGATCGGGATCAGGAAGACGAGGATTGCCAGCGCGAACAGCGCCAGCATCGCCCAGCCGTACTCGGCCATCACCGGCAGGTTGCGGGCGGACACGATCGCCGCCACGTTGATCATCGCCAGGGCCAGGACGCCGAGCCGGGCGCCCTCGCGCACGCCGGGGCGCGCCCGGGCGTTCATCCGGTTGTGGATACGGACGGTGCGGACGGCGCCGGAGCTCCGCCGACCGCCGCCGGCACCAGCAACGGCCCGATCCCGGGCAGGGCAAGGAAGCCCTCCGCCCCGGCGTAGCAGAGACCCACCCGCGGGAGGTCCTGCGGATGCCGGTAGGCGAGCACCCGGGGCAGCCACTGCGGGTCGAACTTGGCGTTGAAGTCGTGCAGCGAACGCACCTGGAAGAACGGGTTCAGCACGCCGACCGCCCAGCGGGCCGCGCGCTGGGCCGGGGTGAACGGCACGTCGTCGTCGAACAACCGGCCCCACATAGCGAAGTTCATCGACAGCCGGGTCACCCCGCGCTCGCCGAGCGCGGCGGCGGAGCTCGCGATCAGGAACTCGGTCATCCCGTTCTTGGCCTGCGGGTCGTGCCGCATCAGGTCCAGCGTGTAGCCGAACGTGGTGCCCGTCGCCGGACCGCCGTACGCCGGGACCAGGCGCAGGAACCCGCCGGGGACGCCGTCGGCGTCGAGCGCGACGCACAGCAGGAACTCCGGGTTCGCCCCGTCCCCGGCGACGTCCTGGGACAGCGCCATGGTGAACCCGCGCTCGGGCGCCTTGCCCCGCCACTTCTCGCTGATCGCGTTCAACGACCGCACCAGCTTCGGCGACGCCTGTGCCTCGCTGATCAGCTGGAACCGGTAGTCGCGGCCGACCCGGCGCACGGCGCCGCGCAGCCCCTTGCGGGCCCGGCCGGCCAGGCCGAACGCGGTGCAGTCGAGGATCGCCTCGTCGCCGAGGTAGAAGCTGCGGAAGCCGCGCTCGGCGAGCAGGTCGGCGTCGTCGGCGCGCACGGCCAGGAACGCCGGTGTCCACGCGCGCTCCCGGCACATCGCGAGGAACTCGTCGACCACCCGGCCCTGGGACCCCGGGTCGCCGATCGGGTCACCGGAGGCCAGCGCATACCCGCCGAGGTAGGTGTAGGCGATCATGGCGCGGCCGTCGGAGCAGAAGAAGAAGCTCTTGTCGTCGCGCAGCGCGAACGCGGCCAGGGTGTCCCAGCCGTAGGTGCGGACCAGGGTCTCGGCGCGCGCCCAGTCGCCGGGGGTGTGCGGGTCCCGTGCGGCCAGCGGCCGGAACAGCAGGACCGCGAACAGCACCAGCCCGGTGATCCCCAGGGTGAGCAGCGTGGCGGGGAACAGCGTGGCGAACATCGGCCGGTCGAACACGTACGGCCCGTCGACGCCGACCAGCCCGGCCCCGATCTGCAGCAGGCTGTCGGTGAGGTTCAGCTCCGGCGTGGTCCGGCCGGACTGGAAGGCCAGCGCGGAGAACCCGAACACCAGCACCGCGGCCAGGTAGAGCGGCACGAACCGGACCAGCCGCAGCAGCGACGGCGGGTCGGCCGGGGCCCGGAACTCGGAGCGGAACGCGAGCAGCAGCACCAGCATCACCGCGGCGATCGTCATCCCGACCTCGTGCGGACCCTTGATCAGGTGCGCGACCAGGGCGAGCGCGAACAGCACCACCGCCACCTGCCAGGCGATCCGCTTGCGCTTGGCGAGCTGGTCGGCCAGCAGCAGCAGGACCAGCCCGATCACCACCGACAGCACGTGCCCGGTCACCACGAACCACGACGGCACGACGTCCAGCCCGATCCGGTCGCCGAGCCGTTCGTGCACGAGCGGCAGGTGCACCAGTAGGTGCAGCACCGCGGCCAGCGCGGTGAGACCCCCGACCAGTCGCGGCACCCAGGCCCGCTCCGGCACCGTCCGCACCGGCCCCGATTCCGGCGGGGCGCTCACCACCGGAGCGCTCACCACCGGGGCTGCGGAACCGGCCGTGGCCCCGGAACCGGCCGGGGTCCCGGAACCGGCCGGAGCCACGGAACCGGCCGGAGCCACGGAACCGGCCGGAGCCACGGAAGCGGCCGGGGCCGCGGGTGCGGTGACCGGGATCGCGGGGGCCGGGAGCGTGCCGGCCGGAGCGACCGGGGTCGGCGGCAGCACCGGGCGCACCGCGCCGCCGGGGCCGCCGTCGCCCGCGACGAACTCCGGGCGCAGCGTCGGGAAGAGGATCACCTCGCGGATCGACTCGACACCGGCCAGCAGCATGACCAGCCGGTCGATGCCGATCCCGAGGCCACCGGTGGGTGGCATCCCGTACTCCAGGGCGCGCACGTAGTCGAGATCGACGTCCCCGGCCTCGGGATCGCCGTCCCGCTTGGCCTGGGCCTCGGCGGTGAACGCGGCGAGCTGGGCATCAGGGTCGTTCTGCTCGGAGTAGGCGTTGCACAGCTCGAACCCGGCGACGATCAGCTCGAACCGCTCGCTGTAGGCGGGGTCGTCGCGGTGCGCGCGGGCCAGCGGGGAGACCTCGCGCGGGTAGTCGATGCAGAACACCGGCCCGACGACGTCGTGCTGGACCCGCTCGTCGTAGACCTCCTTCATCAGCCGGCCCGCGCCCCAGCCGTTCTCGTAGCCGATGCCGAGCCGGCCGAGGGCGGCGCGGGCGTCGCCGATCGGCATGTCCGGGTGCATCCGCTCGCCGGTGACCTCGGTGATCATGTCGGCGAACCGGCGGCGCGGCCACGGCTGTTCCAGGTCGATCCGGTGCTCGCCGTAGGACACGACGAGACCGTCGCGCAGCGCGGCCCGGGCGGCGGCTCTGATCAGGCCTTCGACCAGGTCCATCATGTCGTGGTAGTCGGCGAACGCCTGGTAGGCCTCGAGCATCGTGAACTCGGGGTTGTGCCGGGTGTCGATGCCCTCGTTGCGGAACACCCGGCCGATCTCGAACACCCGGCCCATGCCGCCGACGATCAGTCGCTTGAGGTGCAGCTCCAGCGCGATCCGCAGGTACATGTCCAGGTCGAGCGCGTTGTGGTGGGTGACGAACGGCCGCGCCGACGCCCCGCCCTGGATGGTGCCCAGCACCGGGCCCTCGACCTCGACGAACCCGGCGGTGGTGAGGTGCTCGCGGATGGCGTGCACCGCGGTGTGCCGGATCCGGAAGATCTCCCGGGTCCGCTCGTTGACCTCCAGGTCCACGTAGCGGCGCCGGTAGCGGGTCTCGACGTCGCGCAGGCCGGCGTGCTTGTCCGGTGGTGGGCGGCGGGCGTGGGAGAGCAGGGTGAACTCCGCCACCCGGACCGACAGCTCGCCGCGGCGGGTGGTCATCACCGTGCCGGCGACGCCGACCCAGTCGCCCCGCTCCAGCGCCGCGAACGCGTGCAGGCGCTGCGGGCCCAGCACGGCGGCGTCGGCGAAGAGCTGGATCTGCCCGGTCGCGTCGCGCAGGGTCGCGAAGTCGAGCCCGCCGTGCCTGCGGATCAGCAGCAGCCGACCGGCCATCCGCACGGTGGTCGAGGTGACGGTGTCCGGGGCGAGCCCGCCGAACTCCGCACGGACCGCGGCGGCCGTCCGGTCCACCTCGTAGCGATAGGGGGGTGCGGTGGTCACCGGCAAGCTCCTCGGCCGTCGGCAGCAGGATCGCCAGTGGATGACGTGCACGGCGGCCGGGTCGAGCGTCCGGTGTGGATATCGTCAAAAATGAGGGGCGGGTGCCGGATCGGGCCGCGCCGACGAGCGGGCCAGCGCCACCGTCGCGACCGTCATCGCCAGCGTGGCCGCCGTGATCACCAGCCACTCGGCGCCGTCGGCCCGCACGGTCTCGCCGAGCACCGCGACCCCGACGACGGCCGCGACGACCGGTTCCCCCACGGTCACCGCGGGCAGCGACGCGGACAGGTCGCCCGCCGCGTAGGACCACTGCTGCACCAGCGTCCCGGCGACCACACAGGCCACCGTCGCCCAGGCCTGGCCCGCGGTGAGCACGGCGAGCAGGCCGTCACCGAGCAGGTCGACCACGCCCATGACCAGCGCCGCCGTGACCCCGAACAGCAGGCCCGCCACCGTGCCGAGCGAGAGCGCACGGGCCGGTCCGGGACGCAGGGCCGCCACGACCAGGCGCCCCACGACGACGGCGGCCAGCACCCCACCGGTCGGCAGCCACGTCGCGAGCGGTGCCCGGTCGACGCCCTCGGTCGGCTCACCGACCACCAGGAACGCGGCCAGCGCGAGCACCAGCACGCCCGCCCAGCCCCACTCGGCCCGGCGCACCGGGCGCCCGGACCAGCGGGCGGACAGCGGCAACGCGAACAGCAGGGTCGTCACCAGCAGCGGCTGCACGAGCAGCAGCGAACCGACGCCGAGTGCGGCGGCCTGCACCAGGAACCCGGCCGTGTCACCGAACGTGCCCGCCCACCACACGGGCGAGCGCAGCAGCCGCCCGAGCACCGACCGGCCGTCCCCGTCCCCGACGCCGGCGACCACATGGTGCTGGGCGACCGACGCCGCGGCCAGCAACAGCGCGGCGAGCAGGGCCAGCGCGATCGCGAGAACGGTCTCCACCGCACTCAGTGTGCGCGATCACGTCCCTCAGCGCGGCAGGCCGGAGGCGCGCCAGGCGCCGGGGCCCGCCATCAGGGGGGCGCGGAGCTGGGCCGCGGGGTGCGACCACAGGTCCGGTGTGGCCGGGGCCGGCTCGCCGCCCCCCGCCGACGCGGCCGCGGCGACGACCGCGGTCAGCGCCGCCAGCTCGTGGTCGTCCGGGGCGCCCCGCACGACCCGGAACAGCGCGCGACGCTCCTCCGGGGTCTGCTCCTCATCCGGGGCCCCCATCAGAGCGGGATGTTCCCGTGCTTGCGGGTCGGGCCCTGCTCCCGCTTGGTCTCCAGCATCCGCAGCGCCCGGCCGACGTACCCGCGGGTGTGCGACGGCGGCACGACCGCGTCGATGTACCCCCGGTCGGCGGCGATGTAGGGGTTGCAGAGGGTGTCCTCGTAGTCCTGCTGGAGCTCCGCGCGCTTGGCGGCGAGCTCGTCGCCCTCCAGGCCCTTGAGCTCCTTGCGGTAGAGGATCGACACCGCACCCTGCGCCCCGGTGACCGCGATCTGGGCGGTCGGCCAGGCGATGTTCACGTCCGCACCGAGGTGCTTGGAGCCCATGACGTCGTAGGCGCCGCCGTAGGCCTTGCGGGTGATCACCGTGACCTTGGGGACGGTGGCCTCGGCGTAGGCGTAGATCAGCTTGGCGCCACGGCGGATGATGCCGTTCCACTCCTGGTCCGTGCCGGGCAGGAAGCCGGGCACGTCGACGAAGGTCAGGACCGGGATGTTGAACGCGTCGCAGGTCCGCACGAACCGGGCGGCCTTCTCCGAGGCGTCGATGTCGAGGCAGCCGGCGAACTGGGTCGGCTGGTTCGCGACGATGCCGACGCTGCGGCCCTCGACCCGGGCGTAGCCGACGACGATGTTCGGCGCCCACAGCTCCTGAACCTCGAGGAACTCCTCCTCGTCGACCACCCGGTTGATCACCTCGCGGATGTCGTACGGGGTGTTCGCCGAGTCGGGGATGATCGTGTCGAGCTCGAGGTCGGCATCGGTGATGCCGTCGGTGATCGAGCCGTCCGTGGGCTCCGGCGCCGGGTACGACGGCGCCTCGGACAGGTTGTTCGACGGCAGGAAGCTCAGCAGCTGCTTGACGTAGTCGAGCGCGTCGGACTCGTCACCGGCCAGGTAGTGCGCCACGCCGGACTTCGAGTTGTGCGCCCGGCCGCCACCGAGCTCCTCCATGTCGACGTTCTCGCCGGTGACGGTCTTGATGACGTCCGGGCCGGTGATGAACATGTGGCTGGTCTCGTCGACCATCACGGTGAAGTCGGTGATCGCGGGGGAGTACACGGCACCGCCGGCGCACGGGCCCATGATCAGCGAGATCTGCGGGACCACGCCGGAGCTCTGCACGTTGCGCAGGAAGATCTCGCCGTAGAGGCCGAGGGCGACCACGCCCTCCTGGATCCGGGCCCCGCCGCCGTCGTTGATGCCGATCATCGGACACCCGATCTTGGCGGCCACGTCCATGACCTTGACGATCTTCTCGCCGTAGACCTCGCCGAGCGCGCCGCCGAAGACGGTGGCGTCCTGGGAGAACAGGGCGACCGGACGACCGTCGATGGTGGCGGTACCGGTCACGACACCGTCACCGAAGGGACGCTTGTCCTGCATGCCGAAGTTCGTCGACCGGTGCCGGGTCAGTGCGTCCAGCTCGACGAACGAGCCCGGGTCGACCAGCTGGTCGATGCGCTCGCGGGCGGTCTGGCGGCCCTTCGCGTGCTGGCGCTCGACCGCGGCCTCCGACCCGGCGTGGATCGCGTCGTCGAAACGCTGGTACAGGTCGGCGAGCTTGCCGGCTGTCGTGTGGATGTCCGGTTCGGCGGCTCCACCCTCGTCCGGGGTCGCCATCGGCTCCGTTGCGGCGCTCATGGGGCCGGACTCTAACCCGGTGCCGGGTGGTCCTCCGGCGTGATGTCCGCCGCAGCTCCCCGTTCGGGGGGAGTACGGCGCCGTTACCGATCCGCCGCCGGACCGTGGGCCACGCTCCGGCCGGGGGCCGTTACGGTGCGCGGTGATGACGACCGGTACGAACTCCGACCGGAGCGGGCCGGACGGCTCCTCCGGCGACCCGTTGGACGTGTACGCCCTGCGCACGGCGGTACTCCGTCCGGCGGGCGGCTGGACGGGGCTCGAGGTGGTCGGGTCCACCGGCTCGACCAACGCCGACCTGCTCGCCGAGGCCGGGCGCGGCGCCCCCGACCGGTCGGCGCTGATCGCCGAGGAGCAGGTAAAAGGGCGCGGCCGGCTGGACCGGATCTGGACGTCCCGGCCCGGGGCGACGCTGACGATGTCGGTGCTCTGGCGCCCGGAGGGTGTCCCGGCCGACCGGCTGGGCTGGCTACCGATCCTCGCCGGGGTGGCGCTGGTCGACGCGATCTCGGAGCTCGCCCCGGGAGTCCCGGCCGCGTTGAAGTGGCCGAACGACCTGCTCGTCGGTCCCTCGATGGGCAAGGCGGCCGGGATCCTCGCCGAGATGACCGCTGTCTCCGGCGGCGGGCCGGGTGTCGTGCTGGGGATCGGGCTCAACGTCTCGACGCCGGCGCACGAGCTGCCCTGGGGCGCGACCGCGCTGGCCACGCACGGGTTCACCGCTTCGCGCGCCGAGGTCGTCGTCACCCTGCTCGACCACCTGTACCGCCGGGAGGCGGAGTGGCGGGAGGCCGGCGGCGACGCCGACGCGTGCGGCCTGCGCCGGGACTACCGCTCCCGCTGCGCCAGCCTCGGCGCCCGGGTCCGGGTGGAGAAGCCGGGCGGTGACCAGCTCGTCGGGATGGCCGAGGACGTCGACCCGCAGGGGCGGCTGCTGGTCCACCCGGACGGCGGCGAGCGCGTCGCGGTCGCGGCAGGCGACATCGTGCACCTGCGGGCGGCCGATCACTCGTAGCGCTGACCTGCGCAACCCTTCCCGCGCGTCGCGGGCGCTGCGGCGCGGCGCCGCCCTACCGTGGGGACATGGCGTTCCCGGACGACGCGCTCGACGACGGCGAGCACGTCACGCTGCACGGGCGCCCGCACTGGCGGTTGTGCCTGCGGCCCGTCGCCGGCCTGCTGCTGGTGAGCGCGCTGACCGGGTTCGCCGCCGCCGTCGTCCGCCTGCAGCCGTGGGCCCCGTACGCCTGGACACTGCTCGGTGTCCTCGCGGTACTCGCCGCGGCCCGGTGGACCGTGCTGCCGATCGTCCGCTGGCGGTGCTCGCACCTCGTCGTCACGAACCTGCGGATGCTGGTCCGGGAGGGGATCGTCGCCCGGGACGGGCTGGACGTCCCGATCGACCGGATCGACGCCGTCCGCGTCCGGGCGGGCATGGCCGACCGGGTGCTCGGCTGCGGGACCCTGCTGCTCGACGTCGCCGGTGAGCGGCTGCGGTTCGCCGACGTGCCTCGGGTGGAACGCGTCCAGGCCCGGCTGCACCGCGAGATCGGCCGGATCGGCGAGTCCCGCCGCTCGGCCGGGCAGGAGACGCAGCGCACATCCGCACGAGGGCACGCCGACGCTGTGATCCGGGAGAGGATGGGCCGGGAGAGGATGGACCGCCGGGATCAGCAGAGCCCGCAGCGACGAGGCACGGCGGGCGCGTCAGAGGAGCGGGCCGTGCCGGAGAGGACCGCGTCATGACCAGCCTGCCGATGACGGTGCGCGACCCCGGCCTGCCGGAGCGCGTCGAGATCTACGAGGTCGGCCCGCGCGACGGCCTGCAGAACGAGCAGAACGTGGTCCCGGTCGGGGTCAAGGCCGAGTTCCTGGACCGGCTGGCCGACGCCGGGCTGCGCACCCTCGAGGCGACCAGCTTCGTGCACCCGAAGTGGGTGCCCCAGCTCGCCGACGCGGCCGAGCTGCTGAGCGTGCTGGACCGGCGCGACGGCATCGACTACCCGGTGCTGACGCCGAACGAGCGGGGCCTCGACCGGGCGATCGAGGCGGGCTGCGACCACGTCGCCGTCTTCGCCTCCGCCACCGAGACCTTCGCGAAGCGCAACCTCAACCGGACCCTCGACGAGCAGTTCGCGATGTTCGAGCCGACCGTCACCCGGGCGGTCCGCGAGGGGCTGCGGGTGCGGGCGTACGTGTCGATGGTCTTCGGCGACCCGTGGGAGGGCGGGGTCGACCCGGACCAGGCGGCCGCGGTCGGGGCCCGGCTGATGGACATGGGCTGCGACCAGCTCTCGCTGGGCGACACCATCGGCGTCGCCACCCCGGCGCACGTCGGTGCGGTGCTGGACGCCTGCGCGGCCCGCGGCGTCGGCGCCCGGCGGCTCGCCGTGCACTTCCACGACACCTACGGCCAGGCACTGGCCAACACCCTGGCCGCGCTGCGGCACGGCGTGACGACGGTCGACGCCAGCGCCGGCGGCCTCGGTGGCTGCCCCTACGCCGGGTCCGCGACGGGCAACCTCGCCACCGAGGACCTGGTGTGGATGCTCGACGGCCTCGGTATCGAGCACGGCGCGGACCTGCGCAAGCTGGTCGCGACGAGCGTGTGGATGGCCGGGCACCTGGGCCGGCCGTCGCCGTCGCGGGTGGTCACGGCACTGGCGGACCAGGGTTCCTGAGCCCGAACATGCCGGTGAACCGCGACCGGTACACGAGCACCCCGTCGGGGACCCGGGTCATCGTGCCGCGCAGCGTGATCAATCCCATGTCCGGGCGGCTGCGGGACACCCGCCCGTCGAGCACCTCCATGGCGGCCCGCAGCTCGTCCCCGGCGAACACGGGTGCCGGCCAGGCGATCTCGTCGCCGCCGGGGGAGCCGAGCGCGGTCGAGCGGGACAGCAGCCCGTCGACGTAGGCGCGCATCCACAGTCCCGCGGTGAACCAGCCGGACGCGGCCAGCTTCCCGAACACCGACGTCGCGCCGGCCTCGGGATCCAGGTGGAACGGCTGCGGGTCGAACCGGTGCGCGAAGGCGATCATCTCGTCGCCGTCGATCACGGTGGTACCGAGGTCGACGACCGTGCCCGCCCTCAGGTCCTCGAACGCGATCTCAGCCACGGAGCACCTCCAGCACCCGGGTGTGCAGCAGGCCGTTGCTGGTCAGCCCGTGCCCGCCGGAGAACGTCGGGTGCCCCGTCAGGTCGGTCAGCCGCCCGCCCGCCTCCGTGACAACGACGGTCGGCGCGGCCAGGTCCCACGGGTTCGCGGCCGGCTCCACGGCCACGTCGAGCACCCCCTCGGCGACCAGGACGTGCTGCCAGAAGTCGCCGAACGCCCGCGACTCCCAGCACGCCTCGGTGAGTGCGATCCACCCGTCGCGGTGGACCGGCCCGGGCTCGGACCGGAACGTGTCGGTGTTCGTGGTGGACACGTAGGCGTCCGCGACGTCGGTCACCCCGGACACCGCGATCCGGCGCGGGGTCCCCGACGGCAGGTCCCGCGCCCACGCCCCGGCACCCGAGGAGCCCCACCAGCGGCGGTGCAGCGCCGGTGCGCTCACCACCCCGACGGTGGGGACGCCGTCGGTGACCAGCGCGATCAGCGTCGCCCAGGCGGGAAGGCCACGGGAGAAGTTCTTCGTCCCGTCGATCGGGTCGATCACCCAGCTCCGGCGCGACGAGCCGGAGCCGCCGCGTTCCTCACCGAGGATCGCGTCGTGCGGGCGCTCGTGGCCGATCGCGGCGCGGATCGCGTCCTCGGCGGCGGTGTCGGCATCGGTCACCGGGGTGCGGTCCGGCTTGCTGGTCACGCGCAGGTCTGCGGCGCGGAACCGGGGCTGCGTGATCGCGTCGGCGAGATCCGCCAGGCGCAGGGCGAGATCGAGATCTCGCGGGTCGGCCTGCGGGGTCTCGGGGTGCACGGTCGGATCGGGGCTCACGTCCGGCGAGCATGCCAGCGGCGCACCGGCGCCGCTGCGGGTACCCGGAGCCCTATGCTCGGCGAGATGACCACCGTGGTGCTGGCCGAGGACGATGCGGCGATCGCCGAGCCGCTGTCCCGGGCCCTGCAGCGCGAGGGCTACGACGTCGAGGTCGTCTCCGACGGCGTCGGCGCTCTCGAGCGGGTCGGCCGGGAGCAGACGGACCTGCTCGTGCTCGATCTCGGGCTGCCGGGGATGGACGGCCTGGAGGTGTGCCGCCGGGTGCGTGCCACCCAGGCCGACCTGCCGGTGCTGATGCTGACCGCCCGCACCGACGAGGTCGACTTCGTCGTCGGCCTGGACGCGGGCGCCGACGACTACGTGTCCAAGCCGTTCCGGCTCGCCGAGCTGCTCGCCCGGGTACGGGCGTTGCTGCGCCGCCGGACCCAGGACGTCGTCGAGGTCGGGGGACTGCGGATGGAGCTCTCCGGACGGCGGGTGCTGCTCGACGGCGAGGAGGTGACCCTCGCGAACAAGGAGTTCGAGCTGCTGCGGGTGCTGATGAGCCGCGCCGGGCAGGTCGTGACCCGCGAGGAGATCCTGCACGCGGTGTGGGGCGATGCGGACATGAAGTCGTCGAAGACGCTGGACATGCACATGTCCTGGCTGCGCCGCAAGATCGGCGGCGAGAAGCGGATCGCCACCGTCCGCGGCGTCGGGTTCCGCTACAACCAGAACTGAGCCGATGCGCCGCCGGATCCTGGTCTCCACGCTGCTCACCGTCGCGGTGACGGCGCTGTTCCTGGGCGGGCCGCTGGCGCTGGCGACCTGGCAGCTCGTCGAGGACTTCACCCGCGCCGAGCTGACCCAGCGGCTCGAACAGCTCACCGGCACCCTGGAGGACGCCGGGACCGACGGGCCGTCGCCGGCGTTCGTGCAGGCGGCGATCCCGCCGAACAGCCTGCTCACGATCGAGTCCCCGGACCATCCGATCCGGCAGTACGGCCAGGTCGAGGTCGACGACCCGGTCTCCGAGTCGCTGCCGTTCGGGCCGGGGGGGACGATCACGTTGTCCCAGCCGACCGCGATGATGCGGTCGCAGCAGACCCAGGTCGTCGGGGTCGTGGTGCTGCTGGTCGGGTTCTCGGTGACGGTCGGGACCGGGGTCGCCATCTACACCGCGCGCCGGCTGTCCGACCCGCTGCGCGATCTCGCCGCGCGGGCCGCCCGGCTCGGCGCGGGCGACTTCCGCCGCTCCCCGGCGCGCTACGACATCGCCGAGCTGGACCGTGTCTCCGAGGTGCTCGACTCCTCGGCGACCGCGCTGTCCCAGCTCCTGCAACGCGAGCGTTCGCTGGTCGGTGACGTCTCGCACCAGCTGCGCAGCCGGATCACCGCGCTGCAGCTACGGCTCGACGAGCTGTCCACCCATCCCGACCCGGATGCCCGCCGGGAGGCGCTGGCCGCGCTGGAGCAGACCGAACGGCTCACCGGTGTCCTCGACGACCTGCTGGAGTCCGCCCGCGCCGCCCGCGCGGTCGGGGCGGAGCCGGTCGACATGGCCGAGGCGCTGGAGGAGACCGCGCAGGAGTGGCGTGCCCCGCTGGCCGCGGCCGGGCGGTCGCTGCGGCTGCGGGTGCCCGAGGGCATGCTCGCCCGGGTCACCGCGGCCCGGTTGCGGGAGGCGGTCGGGGCGCTGGTCGACAACGCCCTGCAGCACGGCGAGGGCACCGTCACGATCACCGCCCGCACCGGTGAGAACGCGCTGCAGGTGGAAGTGTCCGACACCGGGCCCGGGGTCCCGGAGGACCTGGTGGCGCACGTGTTCGACCGCGGCGTCTCCGCGCAGTCGTCCACCGGCCTGGGGCTGGCGCTGGCCCGGACCCTGATCGAGGCCGACGGCGGCCGGTTGGAGCTGTCCCGGGCCCGGCCACCGGTGTTCCGGATCTACCTGCCGACCGCCCGCACCGACGACGTCGCCGCGAGCACCCCGGCGGCCGACCGGACCGGGCCGCGCTGAGGGGGCCTCACCGGACCGCGGCGACGCCGGTCCGGTAGGCCCACACGACCGTCTGCACCCGGTCGCGCGCCCCGATCTTGGCCATCGCCCGCCCGAGGTGGGACTTGACCGTGCTGGTCTCGACGACCAGCTCCCCGGCGATCTCGGCGTTGGACAGGCCGCGGGCGAGCAGCCGCACGATCTCGGTCTCCCGTGGGGTGAGCGGCACGTCCGGGGCCTGCGGCGGGTCGTCCGGCGCCGGCGTGCGCCGGGCGAACTCGGCGATCACCCGCCGGGTCACCGCGTGGTCGACGAGCCCGTGGCCCGCGGCCAGCCGGCGGACGGCGTGGACCAGGTCGTCGGGCTCGGTGTCCTTGAGCACGAAGCCGCCTGCTCCGGCCTCCAGGGCACCGAAGACGTACTCGTCCAGGTCGAAGGTCGTCACCACGAGGATCGCGGGCGCCGGGTCCAGGTCGCCGATGATCTCGCGGGTGGCGGCCAGTCCGTTGCCGCCGGGCATCCGGACGTCCATGCAGATGACGTCCGGGGCCAGCTCGCGGGCCAGCCGGACCGCGCCCGGCCCGTCGACCGCCTCGCCCACCACCTCGATGTCCCCGGCCAGCTCCAGGAACACCCGGAAACCGGCGCGGACCACCGACTGGTCGTCGGCCAGCACCACCCTGATCACGCCGCGTCCCCCGTGTCTTCTGTGTCCCATGGGTCCGACGGCTCGACGGGCACCACGAGGCGCACCAGCCAGCCGCCGTCCGCCGTCGGACCGGCCTCGAACTCCGCACCCACCAGCTGGGCCCGCTCCCGCATGCCGATCAACCCGTACCCCCGCATCCTGTCCGCGCCCGGGCGCTCCGCCGGGTTCCCGGCCGGCGCGCTCCCGATCTCGATCATGACCTGGCCGGGCGCCCCGGTGACGGTGATCCGCACCGGCGCGCCGGGCGCGTGCTCGCGCGCGTTGGCCAGCGCCTCCTGCACGACCCGGTAGCAGGTGACGTCGGTGATCGGGGGCGGTGTCACCGCCCGCCCGCGGTGTTCCAGGTCGACCGGTGTGCCCAGCTCGCGGGCCGTCTCGACCAGCCGGTCGAGCTCGGCCAGGCCGGGGACGGGGTCGTCGTCCTCGGGGCGCCCGCCGGTGCCCGGCTCGCGCAGTGTCCCGACGACCATCCGCAGGTCGCGCAGGGTCCGGCGGCCCTGCCTGCGGACCTCGCCGGCGATCCGGCGGGCCCGCTCCGGGTCCCGGTCCACCAGCTGTTCGACCACCCCCGCCTGCACGACCATCCCGGAGAGGTGGTGCGCGGCGATGTCGTGCAGCTCGCGGGCCATCCGGTTCCGTTCCCGCCCGACGGCCGCCTCGGCCCGGCGGCGCTGCGCGGCGAGCGCTTCGGCGGCATGCACCCGGACCAGCTCGACGTAGCGGCGGCGGGTCGCGACGGAGACGCCGACCAGCGCGGCGGCGGCGAGCGCCACGACCTCCGTGAGGAGCTGCGTGATCCCCAACACCGGCGCCGGGTTGCGGACGAGTGCGACCAGTATCCCGCCGCTCCCGACCAGTGCCGCCCCGGCGACCAGCCGGACGGTCCTGCGGACCGGCAGCAGGGTCGCGCAGGTGTAGACCGCGACGGCGGTGGCCGGGCCGTTCAGCGTCACCTCGAGCGGGAGGAGAGCCGACATGACGCCCTGCAGCAGCACGACCAGCCCGAGGCAGAGCTGCGGGGCCACCCGGCGCAGGCAGAGCAGCAGCGTCTGGCCGGTGAGCAGCACGAACGACAGCCTGACCGCCGTCGACTCGGTGGGGAGCAGGCCTGCGACCGCGGGATCGGCCAGCACCACCGCGGGCAACGCCGCCATCGCCAGGGCGAGCAGCACGGCGAGCGCACAGTCACGGCGGAACCGCCCGTGCAGCCCGATGGCGCTCAACCGGTGGTCGAACCAGGCGGAGATCCGGTCCGGACGCGCCGGGATCGGCACGTCGGCGGGTGTCGACGACAGGGCGGCAGGCATCGGGGTTCCCGTTCCGGTCGGGGTGGGCTGGTCTTCAGTAGCCGATGTCGGTGGACAGCAGCCCGTACGCGATCGCGACCCAGGCGGTCCCGGCGAGCCCGAGCAACATCAGCACACGCCCGGCGATCCGGGAACGGCCCACCCCGCCGCGGAGCCCGGTCGCGATCGCGAGGGCCGCCGCGAGAAGCCCGCCGACCGAGATCCACTGGACGGCCTGCAGCACGTACAGCAGGGCCGCCGGGACGTCGGTCAGGCCGCTGATGGCGCCGACCACGCCTACCCACCCGGCGAGGGCGAGCAGCGCGCACGCCGCGCCGATCCGGGTCAGGCGCTGCGCCGTCCGGTCGAGCGGTCCCGGCGATACCGGGGCGGGGGCCCCGTACCGGCGCCGGGCCAACGCGCCGACCGGCCAGGCGGCGAGCCCGGCGAGCAGCAGCGCCACCGAGGCGGCGAGCACCGGCAGGACGATCGCGGAGTCCCGCGCCGGTGTGGTCGGGAGCAGGGTGAACGCGGACTCGGCGCCGAGCGCGGTGACCCGGTCGCCGTCGGTGCGCGCGGTCAGCACCTGGTGCCCGCCGATCTCCTGCCACACCCACGGCCGGATCTCCCGGTAGGCCACCGGCTCCGCCCGGGCCACCCCGGGGGAGAGCACCAGGGCGCCGTCCGGCCGCACGGTCGCCGACGTCTGCCCGATCAGGTTCATCACCCCGAGGAAGGTCGAGAACGGGGCACGCGCGTTCTCGTAGCGGCCGGTGACGGCGGCGGCCCGCTCGGCCGAGCCGGGTTCGGACGCCGTGGGCGCGGGCTGCGGCGAGCCCGGCAGGTACCGGTCGGCGAACCCGTCGAGCAGCGAGCTGCGCAGGGTCAGACTGTCCGCCGCCGCGTTCCCGCCGCCGTTCAGCGTCACGAAGACGCCGACCCGCTGCTCCGGGTGCAGCTGCAGGTGCGAGTGGAAGGCCGTGGTGTCCCCGCCGTGCCCGAGGGCGGTCCGGTCGCCGCGGCTCTCGTCGAACATGCCGAGCGTCATCTGCGGGCCGTCGGCAAGAGGGCCGAGCGTGCTCGCGTCGAGCGCGGGCCGCCGCATGAGCTCCAGGGTCTCCGGGGCCAGCAGCGGTGTCCCGGTGCCGAGCAGCGAGGAGGCGAAGCGGGCCAGGTCGGTGGCCGTCCCGGTGAGGGCTCCGGCCGGGGAGCCCCCGACGATCTCGAACGGCACCGCCGGGGCGTTCGCGGCCGGGAAGCCATCGGCCATCCGCCCGGCGAGATGCTCCGGGAGCGGCTGGGCGAACGTCGACGACGTCATGCCCGCCCGGTCCAGCACCTCGCGTTGCATGTACTGCGCGAACGGTTCCCCGGACACCCGTTCGACGACGTAGCCGGCGAGCGTGTAGCCGTAGTTCGAGTACGCCGGGGTGGTGCCGGGCGCGAACACCTGCTCCGGCGGGTCGGTCGCGAGGCTCGCGCGCAGGTCCTCGGGCTTCCCGTCCAGACCGATCATGCCGCGGATCCGCTCCTCGAATCCGGGCGTGTGGGTGAGCAGGTGCCGCATCGTCACGGGCGGGTCGAACCGCAACGGCAGCGGGAAGTCCAGGTACTGCCGGACGTCGGCGTCGAGGTCGATGCGGCCCCGCTCGACCTGCTGCAGCACCGCGACGGCGGTCGCGACCTTGGACACCGACCCGACCCGGAACAGCGTGTCGTCCGCCTTCACCGGGTCGGCCTCCCCGGCCGTGCCGTAGCCGCGGGCCGCGATCACCTCCCCGTCCCGGACCACGGAGACGGCCGCTCCCGGGATGGCGGTGCGCTCCAGCGCGGCCGGGACCAGGCCGTCCAGCCAGGCGGTGACGTCGGCCGGGGTGAGCGGTGCGGTCGCGGCAGGCGGCGGCTCGGGCGGCGTCACGGGCGCACCGCCTCCGGCGCACCCGGCCGCCGCGAACATCGCGACGGCGGAGAGCGTGGCGGCCAGCAGCCGCCGCGGTGGGGAGATCGTCATGACATCGATCTTGTCCGGCCGCGGTGGAGGGCACATCCGGCTCGGGATGGCACTTCCGTCTCCAACCTTTGGTGGAGGCCGGGCCGGGCCTGCCTACGCGGGTGGGGGCTGGCGGCGCACGAACTGCGCGGGCCAGACGAACCGCCGGAACGCCCACCAGCGGAACGCCATGCCGACCAGGGTCCCCACGATCTGCCCGGCGATGAAGTCGGCGGACTCCTGGGTGACCAGCGAGACGAACGGCTCCTGGAGCTCGAGGACGTAACGCGAGATCCACAGCGGCGCCGAGTAGACGGCGACCCCGATCCCGCTGATCAGGAAGAAGAGCGCGGCCTCGTGATGTCGCTCGCGCCCACCGCGGGTGCGGAACGACCACTCCCGGTTGAGCACGTAGGACACCATCGTCGCCACCAGCACGGCGATCACCTTCGCGGTCACCGGCTTGGTGTCGAGCACGAAGACCTTCAGCAGCAGGAAGATCACGGTGTCGATCACCCAGGTGCTTCCGCCGACCATCAGAAACTTGATCAGTTCCCGGTGTTTGATGGCTTTGTCGCGGTACGGCTGAGGGATCCGCGCGAGCGTCGCCTCCACCACCGTCACGCCGGCGATCGTGCCAGATTAGGCTCCCCGTCCTGTGGAGAGGGTTGAGACGTCGAAGAACGGGATGCCGGTCGTCGGCATGGTCGGTGGGGGTCAGCTCGCCCGGATGACCGCGCAGGCCGCCGTCGCACTCGGGCAGACCCTGCGGGTGCTCGCCGCCTCGGCCGCCGACCCGGCCGCGCAGGTGACGCCGGATGTCGTGGTCGGTGACCCGGACGACGGTGCGGCGCTGCGCGCGCTCGCCACCGGCTGCTCCGCGGTCACCTTCGACCACGAGGGCGTCCCGCAGGAGGTGCTCGCGCCGCTCGCCGCCGCCGGGATCCCGCTGCGGCCCTCGCCCGAGGCGCTGGTGCACGCCCAGGACAAGCTGGTGATGCGCCGCAGGCTGTCCGGGATGGGCCTGCCGGTCCCGGCCTTCGCCGCGGTGTCCGAGCCGGCGGACGTGGCCGGCTTCGGGGCCGCGCACGGCTGGCCGGTCGTGCTCAAGGCGATCCGCGGTGGCTACGACGGCCGTGGTGTCTGGTTCCTTCCCGAGCCCGACGACGCGCTCGTCGCGGACCTGCTCGAGCGCGGCACCCCGCTGATGGTCGAGACCGCCGTGCCGATGACCCGCGAGCTGGCTGCGAGCGTCGCCCGGTCCCCGTTCGGTCAGGCCGCCGCCTGGCCGGTGGTGGAGACGCTGCAGGTCGACGGCCAGTGCGCCCGGGTCACCTCGCCCGCACCCGGCCTGGGCCCGGACGCCGCGGCGCGGATCCAGGAGCTCGCGCTGCGGATCGCCGAGGAGCTGGACGTCGTGGGGCTCATGACCGTCGAGCTGTTCGAGACGGCCCCGGGTGAAGTGGTCGTGAACGAGCTCGCGATGCGCCCGCACAACTCCGGGCACTGGACGATCGACGGCTCGCTCACCTCGCAGTTCGAGCAGCACCTGCGGGCCGTGCTCGACTACCCGCTCGGCTCGACCGCCCCGGTCGCGCCGGTCGCGGTCATGGCCAACGTCCTCGGCGCCGCCGAGGAGCCGGGGATGTCGATGGACGAGCGGCTGCACCACTGCTTCGCCCGGTTCCCGGACGCGAAGGTGCACCTCTACGCCAAGGCAGGCCGCCCGGCCCGCAAGATCGGTCACGTGACCGTGCTGGGCTCCTCCGCGGAGACCGTGCGGGAACGGGCCGAGCTGGCCGCGGGCTGGCTGGCCACGGCGACGTGGGCCGACGGCTGGTCGGCACACGCGGACGACCCCCGAAAGGACTCCTGATGTCCGGTCCCACCACCGTCGCCCCCCGGGTGGGCGTGATCATGGGCAGCGACTCGGACTGGCCGGTGATGAGCGCTGCCGGGTCCGCGCTCGACGAGTTCGGCCTGGCGTGGGAGGTCGGGGTCTACTCGGCGCACCGCACCCCGCAGCGGATGCTCGACTACGCCGCGTCGGCCGCCGACCGCGGCCTGCAGGCGATCATCGCCGGGGCCGGCGGTGCCGCCCACCTGCCCGGGATGGTCGCTGCCGCGACCCCGCTGCCGGTGATCGGCGTGCCGGTCCCGCTCAAGTACCTCGACGGCCTCGACTCGCTGCTGTCGATCGTGCAGATGCCGGCCGGGGTGCCGGTCGCGACCGTCGCCGTCGGGAACGCGCGCAACGCCGGTCTGCTCGCGGTGCGGATCCTCGGCGCCGGCGACGACGCCGTGCGGTCGGCGATGGTCGAGTACCAGGCAGGCCTGGAGCGGAGCGTGCTGGACAAGGACGCCGCGCTGCGCGCCACCGCCCGCGGGCAGGGCTGATTTTTTCGCTGGCGCCGCCGCCGATCTCGTGCGTACGGTGTCGGTACACGGGAAAGGAGGTGGTCCAGCAGATGAGCTACAGCAGGACACGTGAGGTGGCCGTCCGCTAGCACCATGTTCTGCTCCGGGTGGGGAGAACCCGCTCGGAGAGACGGTCGTGGAAGCCGGTGTGGTGCCGGCAAATTCCAGACGGTCACCCGTGATCCCCGGGTCCGAGTCTTGTCCGGCTCGGCTTCGCACCCCCGGTGCGGCCCGGGGATCACGCATGTCCGGGGCCCTCAGCCGGTCCGGCGTGTCTGCTCCCGCTCCAGGGCCCGGGCCGCTCGTTCCAGGCGGCGGGCGACGTCCTCCAGGTCGGGCTCGGCGGCACGCTCCTGCTCCAGCGGCAGCATCGTCGCCACCCGGCGGAAGTGCTCGATGCAGGCCGGGAGGTCGGCGTCGTGGGCGCCGTCGCCCAGCCACCGCCGCAGCGCCTGGTTGTGCGCCGCGACCAGCGCCGCCGCCGTCACCGCGGCCCGGAGCTCGGCGTCCGGCTGCCCGGCCAGCCGGGTGGCCAGCTCGCGGGTGAACAAGCGCCGGTAGTGGTGGACGGAGGCGGCCTCCCGGTCGCGCAACGCCGGCACCGCCCCGACCAGGGCGAACCGGAGTCGGGCGACCTCGGTGTCGTCGGTGTAGAGGTCGAACACCGTCTCCGCGGCACGCAGTGCCAGTGAGGGCAGCGGCTCGTCCGGGTGTGCACCGGCGAACACCTCGGAGATCCGGGCCAGTCCGCGCTCGTGGTCGGGGGAGAGCGCGTCCTCCTTGCCGCGGAAGTACCGGAAGAAGGTCCGCCGGCCGACGCCCGCCGCGGCCGCGATGTCGTCGACGGTCGTCTCGTCGTAGCCCCGCTCGGTGAACAGCCGGGCCGCCGTGCCCACCAGCTCCCGCCGGACCTCGGCGCGTCCTTCCGGGGAACGCCCGCGGCGGGTGCTGCTCGTCATGGCACGGAGGGTAGCAAGACACATTGCCCAGTGGCACGGAGTGCCGTTAGCATTCGTGGTATGGACAGCGACTTCGACAGCTACCGGCTCAGCGACGAGCACCAGGCCCTGCGGGAGGCGGTGCGGGACCTGGCGGAGAAGGAGATCGCGCCGCACGCGGCCGAGGTCGACGAGCAGAGCCGCTACCCGGTCGAGGCCCGGGACGCCCTGACCCGGGCCGGCTTCCACGCCGTGATCATTCCGGAGGAGTACGGCGGCGAGGGCGCCGACGAGCTCGCGAGCTGCATCGTCATCGAGGAGGTCGCCCGGGTCTGCGGGTCGTCGTCGCTGATCCCCGCGGTGAACGGTCTCGGGATGACGCCGGTGCTGCTGTCGGCGTCGGACGAGCTGAAGAAGCAGGTGCTGCCGTCGGTGGCGTCCGGTGAGGCGATGTTCAGCTACGCGCTGTCCGAGCGGGAGGCCGGCTCCGACGCCGCGGCGATGAAGACCCGCGCCCGCCGCGACGGTGACGAGTGGGTCCTCAACGGCACCAAGTGCTGGATCACCAACGCCGGCGAGTCCACCTGGTACACGGTCATGGCCGTCACCGATCCGGAGAAGAAGTCGAACGGCATCTCCGCGTTCGTGGTCCACAAGGACGACCCGGGCTTCGTCATCGGCTCCAAGGAGCGCAAGCTCGGCATCAACGGCTCGCCGACCCGCGAGATCCACTTCGAGGACGCCCGCATCCCCGCCGACCGGATCATCGGCGCCGAGGGGACCGGCTTCAAGACCGCGCTGCGCACCCTCGACCACACCCGCCCGACCATCGGCGCGCAGGCCGTCGGCATCGCCCAGGGCGCCCTGGACGTCGCGATCCAGTACATGAAGGAGCGCAAGCAGTTCGGCAAGTACCTGGCCGAGTTCCAGGGCCTGCAGTTCATGCTCGCCGACATGGCGATGAAGGTGGAGGCCGCCCGCCAGCTGGTGTACGTGGCCGCGTCCCGCGCCGAGCGCAACGAGCCGGACCTGGGCTTCATCTCCTCGGCCGCCAAGTGCCTCGCCTCGGACACCGCGATGGCGGTGACCACCGACGCCGTCCAGCTGCTCGGCGGGGCCGGCTACACCCGCGACTTCCCCGTCGAGCGGATGATGCGCGACGCGAAGATCACCCAGATCTACGAGGGCACCAACCAGATCCAGCGCATGGTGATGGCGCGCAACCTGCTCAAGTGAGGAGCGCGGGGCTCCCGCCCCGCTGTGGAACCGGACGATACAGTCACCCCTGGACGACCAGATCGAAGGTCCCGGGCGGACGGATGTGTGCCAGGTAGTGGTCCTCCGCGGCGTCCCATATCTGGTGCCACATCGACTCGTCGCCACCTTCTCGGATGTCGTGACGTCGCCGCCGTGTAGCGGCAGAGGCGTCGACCAGCACGGTCAACGCCATCATGTCGACGAGTTCCGGTCGGCTGGAGTAGATGCCGTCCACCACGACGATGCCGGAGGGTTCGGCGGTCACGACGTCCGCCGACAGTCCGGAGGCGGTCGATACGTCGAAGGGATGCCAAGAGGCGCGGCGGCCTCGGCTCAGTGGGCGCAACGCCTCGGATCGAAGTCGGCGCCAGTCGATGCATCGTGACGCTCGTTCGGCAGGTGACATGCTGTGCCACTCGGAGATCTCGACGCCGGCGTCGAAGAAGTCGTCGCAGTGCACACAGGAGGCTTCCGTCAAGTAGCGGCGAAGCTCCTCGACGGTCGTGGTCTTGCCGGCACCACTTCCCCCGTCGATGGCGATCAGGGCCGGTGTCGGTGAGCAGTGGCGTTCGAGGCGCTGCAGTCGTCCCATGATCTCAGCTGCCGCACTCACGCAGTCAGATCTTGCCAGCGCGCAGTCGCGCAGGAGTTCTGTCCGGAACGAAGACGCCGTTACAGGCGGCAGGTGCGTTCCGAGATGGGGTGGTGCAGGAGATTCTCGTATTGGCCGGTAGCGCTCAGCCTTCGAACGAGATGGCCGTCCCGGCGGCGTCGGTGAGCGGTTGCGCGGAGCGGCAGAAGGTCATTAGATGTCGTGGTCGAGCGCTATACTTCGAACATGCAGTCGAACAGCGGCGCCGGTGCGGGAGCGCCCGACGATGGCGCGGCTGACCGCCTCGCCATCGATGCCGCTGAAGTCAGTCCCGCCGCTGCCGATCCTGTCGTCGCCGCCGTGACCGCCGCGCTCGACCTGTTGTGCGCGCACGCCACCGACGCCGGGGCCGGGGTGACTGGCGCGGTGCGGATCGACCGGATCGCGGCACTGGAGCGGCTGCGCGCCACCGTCGCTGCGGCCCAGAACACCGAGACCGTCGCGTTCGCACAGGACCAGGTCGAGGAACACATCACCCGCGGCGACATCGACCCGGCGAAGGTCGGCCGCGGTGTCGCCGACCAGATCGCTCTGGCCTGCCGCATCTCACCGTCGAGCGGGTCGCGGCGGTTGAACACCGCGCGGATCCTGCACTCGGACCTGTCAGGAGTCCACGGGCTCCTCGCCGAGGGCCGGATCAGTGAGGACACGGCGGGGCGGGTGGTGTCCGAGACCCGCCATCTCACCCCGGAGCTCCGGCGGGCCGTCGATGCTCAGGTCGTGGCCGCCGGGATCGACCGGCTCAGCCCCGCCCGGGCCGCGGCGACCGCGAAAGACCTCGCCTACCGGGCCGACAAGGCCGGCTACCTCGCGCGTGGGCGCACCGCGCGTAAGGACCGCCGGATCGGGCTGCGCCCGGCCCCGGACACCATGGCCGTCCTGACCGGCTATCTACCGGTCGAGCAGGGTGTGGCGTGTCTGGCCGCACTGCGCCGGCACGCCGACACCTTGGTCGGGGCCGGAGGGGAGCTGCGCAGCCGGGACCAGGTCATGGCCGACACTCTGGTCGAGCGGGTCACCGGGCAGGTCCGGGCCACGGATGTGAACGTCGAGGTCGGGATCGTCCTCCCGGTCGACGCGCTCATCGACCCGGACTCGACCGCCACCGCCCAGATCGTCGGGCACGGGCCGGTACCGGCCGGGATCGCCCGCGACATCCTGGCCGGCACCGAGGGCAAGCGCTGGTGGCGGCGGTTGTTCGCCCGCCCGAAGAACGGTCCGCTGATCGGCTGCGACCCGAAGCGGCGGCTCTTCAGCGGGGTGCTGGACATGTTGATCCGCATCCGTGACGGTGACCGCTGCCGCGACCCGTTCTGCGAGGCCCACGCCCGCCAGATCGACCACATCGACCGCGCTCGCTCGAGCGGGCCCACCAGCTACGTCAACGGTCGAGCGGTCTGCGTGCGCGGCAACCAGACCCGCGAGATCCCGGGCTGGCGCGTGGAACTCGTCCACGACGGGCTCGGCGACGAACCCCACACCGTCCGGACCACGACCCCGACCGGGCACACCTACGTCAGCCGGGCCGGGCCGCCGTGACCCGTCGCCGTCCTGACGACGAGGACAGCAGCGGCCGGGCGGTCGTCGAGGGCCCGGTAGGTGTGCTCGGTGTCGCTGGTCCATGCGGTCCCGGCGCCGGTCACCAGGTCGGTCTCCGCGCCGGCCCGGCCCACCCGGGCGGCGCCCCGGGTCACCAGCAGGTGCTCGACCACGTGCGGGCCGTGCGCGGCCGAGACGTGCACCGCGCCCGGCTCGAGGGTCAGCGTGTAGACCTCGACGGTGCCGTCGGCGTCGGTCGTGCTCTCCAGCAGCCGGGCGGTGATCCCCGGCGATGCGACCTCGGTGCCCGGGCGGTCCGCGAGCAGCTCCGACAGCGGCAGTCCGAGCGTGTTCGCCAGCGCGTACAGCGTGGACAGGGTCGGGTTGCGGCTGCCGTGCTCGATCTCAGAGAGCGAGCCCTTGCCGATCCCGGCCCGCGCGGCGAGGGCGCCGACGGACAGCCCGCGCGCCGCACGCGTCGCCCGCAGTCGCTCACCGACGACGGCTCGCAAGCCGTCCTGCTGTGCCACGGCGCGAGCCTATCGTACCGTTCTGTTTATGGAACGCTCGTGGACGCAGCCGGTGTCGGTCGGGATCGTCACCGCCGTCGTGGGCGTCACCAGCTCGTTCGCCGTCGTCCTCGCCGGGCTGCGCGCTGCCGGGGCGGATCCGGCCCAGGCCGCGTCCGGGCTGGTGGTGCTCACCCTCCTGCAGGGCGCCGGGACCGTCTGGCTGAGCCGCCGGTTCCGCCGCCCGATCACGATCGCCTGGTCGACGCCCGGTGCCGCGTTGCTCACCTCCACCGGTGCCGTCGCCGGCGGCTGGCCCGCCGTGGTCGGGGCGTTCCTGGTCACCGGTGTGCTGATCGTCCTGACCGGGCTGTGGGGCCGGCTGGGACGGCTCGTCGGGGCGATCCCCGCGCCGCTGGCGCAGGCCATGCTCGCCGGGGTGCTGCTGCCGCTGTGCCTGGAACCGGTGCGCGCGCTGGCGGAGCAGCCGCTGCTGGTGGCGCCGATCGTCGTCGTGTGGGTGGCGCTGCAGCGGTGGGCGCCGCGGTGGGCGTCACCGGCCGCGTTCCTGCTGGCGCTGGTGATCGTGCTGGTGACCGCGGACGGCACCGACTGGCTGCGCCTGCCGGTGGTGACGGTGACGGCGCCGGAGTTCTCCCCGGCCGCGCTGATCGGGGTGGCGCTGCCGCTGTACGTGGTGACGATGGCCTCGCAGAACGTTCCGGGCGTCGCGGTGCTGTCCGCGGCCGGGTACACCACGCCGTGGCGCTACGCGATGGTGCTGACCGGGGCAGGCACCGTTCTCGGCGGTCCGGCCGGTGGGCACGCGATCAACCTGGCCGCGATCACCGCGGCACTGCCGGCGTCGGCGGAGGCACACCCCGAGCCGGAGAAGCGCTGGATCGCGGCGCAGGCGACCGGGTGGACCCACCTGCTGCTGGCCCCGGCGGCGACGACGCTCGCCGCGCTCGTCGCCGCGGCCCCCGCCGGCGTGATCGAGTCGGTGGCCGGATTGGCACTGTTCGGGACGTTCGCGACGGCCCTGTCCTCAGCCCTCTCGGCGACCACCGCGGACCCGGTCGCCCGCATCCCGGCGGCCGCGACCTTCCTGTGCGCGGCGAGCGGGCTGGCGATCGCGGGGATCGGCGGGGCGTTCTGGGGCCTCGTCGCCGGCCTGGCGCTGCACCTGGTGCTGCGCCCGCGGGTCAGAGGATGAAGCCGAACAGCGGGCTGTCCGGCGGGATCTGCTCGATGTGCGGCGGGGCCTCGTCCATCCGCTTGACCAGGGCGGCCAGGTCGTCCGGCGAACCCAGCTCGATCCCGACGAGGGCAGGCCCGGTCTCCCGGTTGGAGCGCTTCGTGTACTCGAACAGGGTGATGTCGTCGTCCGGGCCGAGGACGTCGTCGAGGAACCGGCGCAGCGCGCCGGGCTCCTGCGGGAACTCGACGAGGAAGTAATGCTTGCGACCCTCGAACACCAGCGCGCGCTCGACGATGTCGGCGTAGCGGCTGACGTCGTTGTTCCCGCCGGACAGCAGGCACACCGTGGTGGCGTTGCGCGGGATGTCCAGCTGGTCCAGGGCGGCCGGGGACAGCGCCCCGGCGGGCTCGGCGATGATCCCGTCGGACTGGTAGAGCGCCAGCATCTCCACGCAGATGCGCCCCTCGGGGATCGCCAGCAGCTCCACCCCGGAGTCCCGGACCACCTCGAAGGTCGCCGCGCCGACCTTGCGGACCGCGGCACCGTCGACGAACGGGTCGAGCGTGCCCAGGTCCACCGGCTCTCCCGCGCCCACTGCGGCGGCCATGCTCGCCGCTCCGGCCGGCTCGACGCCCACGATCCGGGTCGCCGGGGCGTGCTCGCGCAGGTAGGTGATGGCCCCGGCGAGCAGTCCGCCACCCCCGACCGGCACGACCAGCACGTCCGGCGGGTCGGCCAGCTGGGCCAGGATCTCGCGGGCGATGGTGCCCTGGCCGGCGACCGTGCGCGGGTCGTCGAAGGCCGGGACCTGGGTCGCGCCGGTCGACTCGGCGTCCGCGCGGGCCGCGGCGGCGGCCTCGTCGTAGGTGTTGCCCACCACCCGGACCTCGACGGCGTCGCGACCGAGCCGGGCCACCCGGTCCCGCTTCTGGCGCGGGGTCGTCCCGGGCAGGTAGACCCGCCCGCGCACGCCGAGGCGCTGGCAGGCGAACGCGACGCCCTGGGCGTGGTTGCCCGCGCTCGCGCAGACCACACCGGCCGCGCGGTCGGTCTCGGGAAGCTGGGCGATCAGGTTGTAGGCGCCGCGGATCTTGTAGGAGCGGACCGGCTGCAGGTCCTCGCGCTTCACCCAGACCTCGCCGTGCAGCGCGTCGGACAGGCGCGGATTGAGCTGCAACGGGGTCGGGCCGATCACGGCGTGCAGCCGGGCCGCCGCGTCGTCGACGTCCCGGGAGCTCACCCGGCTACCGGGCGCAGGATTGGGGCTCACGGTCGTTCAGCGTCTCACGACAGCCGCACCGTGCAGCGCTCGGTCTCCGCGCGCCGGTCCAGCACCGCGGGATCGTCGGCCGGGTTCACCACCTGCACCAGCGACGCGCCGGCCGCCAGCACTGCGAGCAGCCCGTCCCGCAGGCCGTCGGGGGAGTCCCAGGCGGCGGACGAGAGCACCCGGGCGCCCTCGGTGATCCCCAGCTCGGGTCCGCGGCCGCGGGCCGCATCGAGAACCTCCGCACCGGTGGCGCCGTCCCAGGCCGGGGCCGAGCCGTCCACCGGGTCCCAGGGCACGAAGTCGTCCCCGTGTACCCGGACCTCGGTCGCGAAGTCGATCGCCCCGGCCGGGAGGTCGGTCAGCCCGCGCCCGAACGCGTCCAGCGAGAACGCGACGACGGTGCCCGCCCCCGCCGCCAGCGCGGTGTCCATGCGCGCGGCGTCGGCGAGCACGACGTCCGCCGACGCCGGGTCGCCGACCAGCTCCGCGCCGCAGGCCCAGCCCGCCAGCAGGGCCGACGCCGTCTGCCAGTGCGCGGGCAGCAGCACCGAGATCCGGGTACCGGGTTCGACGTCGCACTCGTCGCGCAGCAGGTTCGCCGCCTTCGCCGTCCAGTTCGCGCTCGTGGTGCCGGACAGCTCCACCCGCTCACCGGTGGCGTCGTCGTAGTGGGTGAACAGCGGCCGGGCGGCGGCGCCGCCGAGCGCGGGGCCGAGCAGGGCGTCGGTGAGGAACAGGCCGGAGCCGAAGACGGTGGTCATCGCTCGCCGACGCTAGTCGATGCAGGGCACCCCGCCACCGGAGATCGGCGGGCCGCTCGGCGCCGGTCCGCCGCCGGCGGCGGCCCCGGCGGTGCCACCCGAGTCCGGGGCGTCGAAGTCCGTGCCGATCAGCACCTGCACCCGCCCCTGCGCGACGGCGTCGGACTGCTCGACACCGATCCCCCCGAGCGCGTCGGCGACCCGGCGGGCCGCGGCGTCGCCGTCGGCCTGGCTGTAGCGCACGACCGACGTGGTCCGCTCCGGAGCGTTGCCGACCTCGCCGGCGGTGATGCCGCTCTGCCCGAGGGTCCCGGCGACCCGGGCGGCGAGCCCGGTCGCCCCGGAGCCGTTGCCGACGTCCGCCACGACGGGCGCGGGCGGCGGAGCCTCCGCGGCCTCCGGCGCGGGCTCGGGCGCCGGCTCGGTGTGCCGGGTCACGAAGTCCTGCACCTCGCGCGGGTCGACGCTGAGCACGTCACCGCGGCCGGTGTCCTTGGGCCCACCGGTCGGGATCGTCAGGAACTCCATCTCCCCGGCGGCGATCTGGGACGCCTCCTTCGCGAACGCCAGGATGTCCCAGCCGCTGTCGATCACCACCGACTGCTGGACGACGTCGATCAGCGCGCCCAGCTTCGCCGGGTCGGTCAGCGTGCCGGAGGACAGCACCTTGTTCGCGACCGCGGCGAGGAACACCTGCTGGCGGGTGATCCGGGACAGGTCGCCGCCGGTCAGCCCGTGCCGCTGCCGGACGAACGCCAGCGCGTCCGCGCCGGAGATCGTCTGCGGCCCGGCCGCGAAGTCCGCCCCGGAGAGCTCGTCGCGCACCGGGGCCTTCAGGCAGACGTCGACGCCACCGATGGCCCGGGTGAGGTTGTAGAAGCCGAGCAGGTTGACCTCGGCGTAGTGGTCGATGCCGAGCCCGGTCAGGTCCTGCACGGCGCCGATCAGCGCCTGCCGGCCCGCCTGGGAGGACTCCTGGTCGATCCGCTTCGGGTCGTTCACGCCCTCGGCCGCCAGCCGCGACGCCGCCTCGGCCTTCGTCTGCGGGTAGGCCGCGTTGATCTTGTTGGTGCCCAGGCCCGGGATCCGGACCTCGGAGTCGCGCGGCACGGAGAACGCGGTCGCGCTCGTCCCGTCCGCGGGGATGTGCACGACGATGATCGTGTCCGAGTTCAGGACCCCGGACTCCGCGCCGCTGCGCAGCTGTGCCAGCACCTCGTCGGGCAGCGGGTTGCCCTGGGCGTCGGTCCGGCTGTCCACACCGACCAGCAGGATGTTCTGCTCGCCGCCGGGAGATCCCCCGAAGATCACGTTGGTCGTGGTGATGCCGCCGGTCACGTCCCGGTAGAGCGTCCAGACCGCACCGGTGAGCAGCACGGTCAGCGCGGACAGCGCGGCGACGCCGATCCGGAACCGGTGCAGCCAGCGCCGCCGGGCAGGTGGCCGGTCGGGGGCGGGTCCGGCGGGCCGGGCCCGGCCCGGGTACGGCGGGTGCGCGGTGGGTGCCGGCGGGCGCGCGGCCCGCCGGGTGCGTGCCCACGGATCGCGCGGCTCGCTCATGCTCGCCTCCCCTTGCCGGTCCCCGGTCGTACGTCGTGCGGAGCCGGCCCGTCCCGTCGCGGCACACCACCCGGCCGGGTGTCCCCGATGAACCCGGGCACCGGGTCGTGCGTCGTGACGACCGGGGGCCCCGGCCGTGTCCAGGGTGCAACATGTGGACGGTCGGCGTGGGCCGAAATCCCTTGCGTGTCGAAGTACTCGCCCGGTTGTCGTACCTCGCGGTAACTTGAGAGTGACGTGTGCTCGCGGGGTGTCGTCCCAGCTCGGGGCGCATGTGCGGGCCGGGAACTGCGGGGCCGCACGGGCCCGCGATCACCGGGTGTGACGTTCGCTGCCGCGATCGAGCGGTCCCGCCGGATCGCCGGTGCCGCGGTCTCGCTAGCGTTCGGGTCGTGCAGCAAGGCGTGCAGACCTACGGCGACGGGCTCGCCGTCGTCACCGTGACCTACTCGCCCGGCCGCACCCTGGAGACCTTCCTCGACTCGCTGGCCGCCGCGACGTCCCGCACCGACGTGCCGGTCGTGCTGGCCGACAACGGTTCGGTCGACGGGGCCCCGGAGCGGGCCGCACGGGACCGGGACGGCGTCACCTTCCTGCCGATCGGCGAGAACGTCGGCTACGGCGCCGCCGCGAACCGCGGGATCGCGTCACTGGACGAGACCTACGGCTGGGTGGTCGTCGCGAACCCGGACCTGGAGTGGGGCCCCGGCTCGCTGGACGCCCTGCTCGACGCCGGCCGCAGGCACCCGCGGGCGGGGGCGCTCGGGCCGCTGATCCGGGAGCCGTCCGGAGAGGTCTACCCGTCGGCCCGCGAGGTCCCGTCGCTGGTGGCCGGGGCCGGGCACGCCGCGCTCGGGCCGGTCTGGCCGGGCAACCCGTGGACGGCGGCCTACCGCCGGTCCCGGGAGGACCGCAGCGAGCGGACGGCGGGCTGGCTGTCCGGGTCGTGCCTGCTGCTGCGGCGCGCGGCCTTCGACTCGGTCGACGGGTTCGACCCGCGCTACTTCATGTACTTCGAGGACGTCGACCTCGGCGAACGGCTCACGTTCGCCGGGTGGCGCAACGTCTACGTACCCTCGGCAGAGGTGGTGCACGTGGGCGGGGTGTCCACGGGGAAACCGGAGGTGTCGGCGCGCATGCTCGCCGAGCACCACCGCAGCGCCTACCGATACCTGGCGGACCGGCACCCCGGCCCGTTGCGCGCACCGTTGCGGGCCGTGTTGCGGGCCGGCCTGGCCGTCCGCTCCGGCCTGGCGGCGCGGGCGGCGAGCTGACCGGGCGCGACGACGACGAGAGAACACACTGAGGGGGAACCGCGTTGCAGGATGTCGAGGCGGTCGTGCTGGTCGGGGGCAAGGGCACCCGGCTACGACCACTGACCCTGTCCGCGCCCAAGCCGATGCTGCCCACCGCGGGGGTGCCGTTCCTGGCGCACCTGCTCTCCCGCATCCGCGAGGCGGGGATCCGGCGGGTCGTGCTGGGCACCAGCTACCTGGCGGAGACCTTCGAGGAGCACTTCGGGGACGGCGCGTCGCTGGGGCTGGACCTGACCTACGTGACGGAGACCGAGCCGCTGGGCACCGGTGGCGGCATCCGCAACGTCGCGGACAAGCTCTCCGCCGAGCACATCATGATCTTCAACGGTGACGTGCTCGCCGGGACGGACCTGAAGGCCGTCGCCGACACCCACCGCGGTGCGGGCGCGGACGTGACGCTGCACCTGGTCCGGGTGCAGAACCCGCGCGCGTTCGGCTGCGTGCCGACCGACGGGGCCGGCCGGGTGCTGGAGTTCCTCGAGAAGACCGAGGACCCGCCCACCGACCAGATCAACGCCGGTTGCTACGTCTTCCGCCGCGAGGTCATCGACACCATCCCGCAGGGGCGGCCGGTGTCGGTCGAGCGCGAGACGTTCCCCGGCCTCGTGGCCTCGGGTGCGCACGTGCAGGGGCACGTCGACGTCGCGTACTGGCGGGACATGGGCACCCCCGGCGACCTGGTGCACGGCTCCGCCGACCTGGTCCGCGGGGTGGCGCCGTCGGCGGCGCTGCCCGGCGCGACCGGCGAGTCGATGGTCCTCGACGGCGCCGAGGTGGCGTCCGACGCGTTCGTGTTCGGCGGCACCACCGTCGGCCGCGGCGCCCGGATCGGCTCCGGCGCCAAGGTCGAGGGCTCGATGCTGTTCGACGGTGCCGTCGTGGCCGCGGGCGCGGTCGTGGAGCACTCGGTGATCGGCGCGGGCGCGGTCGTCGAGGAGGGCGCGAGCGTGCGGGACACCGTGGTGGGCGACCGCGCGGTGATCGGCGCGCACTGCGAGCTGCGCAACAACATGCGGATCTGGCCGGACGTCACGCTCCCGCCGCACGGGATCCGGTTCTCCCCGGACGTGTGAGCGTGGACCGGGAGTGGCGCCCGCCGTTCCCGCTGGATCTGCACGGCGTGCTGTCCCCGCTGCGCCGTGGTCGCGGTGACCCGACCTGGCGCACCGTGAGCGACGGCGGGGTGATCTGGCGGGTGTCGACGACGCCCGACGGCCCGGCGACCGTCGCGATCCGCAGGCGTGCGGACGGGACGGTCCGGGCCACCGGCTGGGGGCCCGGCGCCGCGTGGGAGATCGACCGGCTGCCGTCGCTGCTGGGCGCCGACGACGACCCGTCGGCGTTCGAGGCGCACCACCCGGTCGTCGCCGATGCGCTGCGCCGCCGCCCGGGGTTGCGGCTCGGCTCGTCCGGGCGGGTGTGGGACGCGCTGCTGCCCGCGGTGCTGGAGCAGAAGGTCACCGGCACCGAGGCGCACCGGTCCTACCGCGAACTGGCGTGGCGCTTCGGCGACCCCGCACCCGGGCCGGCCGGCGTGGTCCCGGACGGCATGCGGGTGCCGCCGACCCCGGCGCAGGCCCGGGCGATCCCGGACTGGGAGTGGCACCGCGCCGGCGTCGACCACGCGCGGCGCTCGGCGATCCTGCACGCCGCCGTCGTCGCGCACCGCCTGGAGCCGGCGGCCGAGCTGGGCGGTGAGGCAGGGCGGGTGCTGCTACGCCGGGTCCGCGGGATCGGGGTCTGGACCGCGGCCGAGACCGCCCAGCGGGCGTGGGGCGACCCGGACGCCGTCAGCTTCGGTGACCTCCACGTCCCGAAGACCGTCGGCTGGGCACTGCGAGGCCACGACCTCGACGACGCGGGCCTGCTCGAGGTGCTGGCGCCCTACGTCCCGCAGCGCCAGCGCGCGGTGCGCTACATCGAGGCCTCCGGGTTCCGGCGGCCCCGTTTCGGGCCCCGGTTCTCCCCGCGCGATCACCGCGCGATCTGAGAAGTCGTAGGGTCTCCTCCCGTGAAGGTCACCGTACTGGTCGGAGGGGTCGGCGGGGCCCGGTTCCTGCAAGGTGTGAAGGCCGCGCTCGGCCTGCCCCCGGTGGGGCCGGCCCCGGAGGACCATCCGCACTCGGTCGACGCCGTGGTCAACATCGGCGACGACATCTGGCTGCACGGCCTGCGGGTCTGCCCGGACCTGGACACCTGCATGTACACCCTCGGCGGTGGCATCGACGTCGAGAAGGGCTGGGGCCGTGCCGGGGAGACCTGGTCGGTGAAGGCCGAGCTCGAGGCCTACGGGGCCGATCCGACCTGGTTCGGGCTCGGCGACCGGGACGTCGCGACCCACCTCGTCCGCACCCGGATGCTGCGCGCCGGATACCCGCTCTCCCAGGTCACCGAGGCGCTCTGCCACCGGTGGCAGCCCGGGGTGCGGCTGTTGCCCGCCTCCGACGACCGGGTCGAGACCCATGTCGTGATCGACAACCCGGACTCCGCGGCCGACGAGGACGTCGCGCCGCAGGTCGCGATCCACTTCCAGGAGTGGTGGATCAAGCACCGGGCCGCGCCGAAGGCACACCGGTTCGCCTCGATCGGCGCCGACCAGGCCGGGATCCTGCCGGATGCGCGGGCCTCGATCGCCGGCGCGGACGTCGTGCTCGTCGGGCCGTCGAACCCGGTGGTCAGCATCGGGACCGTCGTCTCGATCCCCGGTGTCGCGCAGGCGCTGGCCGCCACGCCCGCCCCGGTCGTCGGGCTGTCCCCGATCGTCGGTGGGCGTCCGGTCCGCGGGATGGCCGACGCCTGCCTGACCGCGCTCGGTGTCGAGACCTCCGCCGAGGGGGTCGGACGGCACTACGGCGGCCGCGGCGAGGGCGGGCTGCTCGACGGCTGGCTGGTGCACACCGGCGACACCGCGACCGTGCCCGGCGCGACCGTGCGTGAGGTGCCGCTGCTGATGACCGACCACGATGCGACGGCCGCGATGGCGCGGGCCGCGTTCGAGCTCGCCGGCCTGTCCGTTGACTGAGCCCATCGCCGAGCCCTTCGCCGACCACGCCTCGGCGACCCTGCAGATCCACCCGGTCCCGGGCCTGCCGGAGTTCCGGCCCGGCGACGACCTGACCGCCGCGCTGGCGGACGCGCTGCCCTGGCTGGCCGACGGCGACGTCGTCGTCGTGACGTCCAAGGTGTTCTCCAAGGTCGAGGGCCGCCTCGTGCCCGCGCCGACCGACGACGAGGAGCGCGATGCGCTGCGCCGCCGGCTGGTCGACGCCGAGACCGAGCGGATCCTGGCCCGGCGCGGGAGGACGCTGATCGTCGCCGGGAAGCTGGGGATCGTGCAGGCCGCGGCCGGGATCGACGGCTCCAACGTGCGCCGCGACGAGCTCGCCCTGCTGCCGGCCGACCCGGACGCCAGCGCCGCGGGCCTGCGTGCCGGGCTGCGCGAGCGCCTCGGCGTCGACGTGGGCGTCGTCGTGACCGACACGCTCGGCCGGACCTGGCGGATCGGTCAGACCGACGTCGCGATCGGTTCGGCCGGGGTGCCGGTGCTGCACCGCTACGGCGGCGCCGTCGACGCTCAGGGCAACGACCTGCTCGTCACCGAGATCGCCCTGGCCGACGAGATCGCGGCGGCGGCGGACCTGGTGAAGGGCAAGCTCGGCGCGCTGCCGGCGGCCGTCGTGCGCGGCATGCGGCTCGACGACGACGGCAGCACCGCCCGCGACCTCGTCCGGCCGGTCGAGGAGGACCTGTTCTGGCTCGGGACCGAGGAGGCGATCGCCCGCGGCCGCCGCGAGGCCGTCCTGCTGCGGCGCAGCACCCGGGACTTCGCGCCGGACACGGTCGATCCGGAGGCGCTGCGCCGCGCCGTCGGGACCGCGCTGACCGCTCCCGCACCGCACCACAGCACCCCGTTCCGGTTCGTGTGGCTGCGCGACCCGCAGTGCCGGACGGCCGTGCTGGACGCGCTGCGCGACCGCTGGCGGACCGATCTCGCCGCCGACGACCGCCCGGCCGACGAGATCGAGCGGCGCCTGGCCCGCGGGGGCCTGCTGCGGCGGGCCCCGGAGCTGGTGCTGGCGTTCCGGTCCCGCGAGGGCATGCACTCCTACTCCGCCGACGGCTCGGACGCGCGGGACGCGGCCGAGCGGGACATGTTCACCGTCGCCGGCGGGGCCGCGGTGCAGGCGCTGCTGGTGGCACTGGCCGCGGAGGGACTGGCGTCCTGCTGGGTCGGGTCGACGATCTTCGCGCCCGACGTGGCGCGCGACGTGCTGGATCTGCCGGGGGACTGGGAGGCGCTCGGCGCGGTCGCCGTGGGCGTCCCGCACGGGCCGATCGCGCCCCGCGCCCCGCGGGACCCGGGCGAGGGGCTGATCGAGCTGTGAGCGCGGCTGTGGCGGCGCGGGCGGGGCGCCGGTGGTAGCCCCGGCGACGGCCGCCCGGGAGCTGACGGCGTGGGAGCCGGTGGACGAGGGACAGCGGGCGCTGCAGCACGCCCTGCTGGCTTTCCTCGACGCCCGCCCGGACGACGCCTGTGACCGCTCGTGCGTCCCGGGGCACCTGACCGCGTCCGCCCTGGTGCTCGACGCGACCGGCGAGCACACGCTGCTCACCCTGCACCCGCGGGTCGGGCGCTGGATCCAGCTCGGCGGGCACTGCGAGGCCGGGGACGCCTCGCTGCGCGCCGCGGCGTTGCGGGAGGCGACGGAGGAGTCCGGCATGACCGGTCTGGAGATCGCCGAGCACCCGCTGCACGTCGACGTCCACCCGGTCACCTGCTCGCTCGGAGTCCCGACCCGGCACCTGGACGTCCGCTACCTGGTGTATGCCCCCGCGGGCGCGCGGATGCGGATCAGCGACGAGTCCCTCGACCTGCGCTGGTGGCCGGTGGACGGGCTGCCCGCCGACAGCGACACCGTCGCGACGATGGTCGCGGCCGCTACAGGTTCCGCCAGAAGAACAGCGCGTTGAACCCCTGCCCGGCCAGCTGGGCGTCCCCGCCGACGAGCGAGTAGAGGATCTGCGTGCCGGCGAAGAACAGCGTGCTGATCCCGGGCACGAACAGCAGCACGGCCAGCAGCGCCAGCGGTGCCCACGGCCGGATCTTGTCGCCGAACCGCTGTGCGGGCATCGACAGGTACGGCTCGATCGCGCCCCACCCGTCGAGCCCGGGCACGGGGAGCATGTTGAGCACGAACGCGACGATCTGGAACAGCGCGAGCGCCGACAACCCGGCCGCCACCGGCGTCGGCATGGCCGGGAACAGCGCCACGGTGATGATCAACACGACCCCGAGCGCGAGGTTGGCCGCCGGGCCGGCCACCGACACGCCCGTCCGCCAGGCCCGCGACCGCAGCGCCCACTGGTTGATCCAGACGGCCCCGCCGGGCAGCGGCAGGCCGCCGATCAGCAGGATGATCAGCGGCAGTACGAGGGAGAGACCGGGATCGGTGTAGCGGCGGATGTCGAGTGTCAGGTAACCCTTCTGTGCCACGGAGGTGTCGCCTCCACGGTAGGCCGTGACGGCGTGTCCGAACTCGTGCAGGCACAGCGAGACGACCCAGCCGCCGAGCACGATCACGAAGACCCCGAAGATCGCCAGCGCTTCGGATTGTGCAGGTACGGCGGCTGCGGCGAGTACGCCACCGGCGACCGCGATGCCGACCAGCAGGAGGAACCACGGGCTGATCCGGCGAGTCAGGGAAGGCACGTACCCATCCTCCCGAATGCCCCAAACGGACGCGCGTGGGGCTTCACTCAATCGGCAGAGCCGGCTTGCACAGAGCGAACGTCAACGCTGTACTTACGTCGGTGTCATTCGCCGGTGCGTTGCGGGGAGGTGGGCGAGTGGACGACGTCGAGGGGTTCATGCGGATGCTGCGGCCGGCGGAGACAGAGCCGGCAGGGCAACCGGTCGTGGAGGATCACGACCGGGTTGCGCAGGTGCTGGACCTGAAGAACCTGCTGTTGGACGAGGCCGTACCCGGCGACGAGGTTCCGGAGTGGCAGGAGCGCGCCCTGTGCGCGCAGACCGACCCGGAGGCGTTCTTCCCGGAGAAGGGCGGTTCCACCCGGGAGGCGAAGCGGATCTGTGCCGGGTGCGAGGTCCGGGCCGAGTGCCTGGAGTACGCCCTGGCCCAGGACGAGCGCTTCGGCATCTGGGGTGGGCTGTCCGAGCGGGAGCGGCGCCGGCTGCGCCGCGCCGCGGTCTAGGAGCGAGCACGAGACGCCCGGGACACCGTCAGGTGCCCCGGGCGTCGTCGTGTGCACGGAGCGGCTTCTCAGCCGCCGTCGACGGCGTCCGGCTCGATGTTGAGGTACTCGGCGACCTGCTCGACGAGCACCTCGTGCACGAGGTCGGCCAGGTCCTCGCCGTTGCGGGCCCGGGCCTCGAGCGGGCGCCGGTACAGCACGATCCGGGCCCGGGTCGGCAGCCCGGCCGAGTCGACCCCGGCCGGGACCAGGTGCGCCAGCGGGACGCCGACGTCGGCCAGCACCCCGGTACCCCACACGACCTCGTCCGGCGAGGTGCGGTCGACGGCAGGAACGTCGTCGACGGCGAGGTCGACGTCGGCCAGCTCCGGGCCCCAGCGGGCCTCGATCGGTTCCAGCGCCTCCAGCACCTTCGAGTCGAACCGTTCGGCCCGGGTACGGAAGGCGGGGGTGGACACCGGATACATCAACCCACGCAGTCCCCGGCCACGGCGGTCCCGGCGGCGGGGCGTGCGGCGCAACAGACGGTTCGCGGCGGACACGCCCGCAGTCTAGGCCCGGCGCACCGTGGAGCCGAGTGACGGCCGGGCGCACAACCGGGCCGGGTGCGAGTCGCAGTGCGACGCAGCCGTGTCCACGGGCTATCGTCCCGTGTGTGTTGAGTGTGCGGAGATGTTCACGGACGGGCTGCACCGAGCTCGCCGTCGCCACGCTCACCTATGTCTACGCCGACTCCACCGCGGTCGTCGGTCCGCTGGCCACGCAGGCCGAACCGCACTCCTACGACCTGTGCCCGGCGCACGCGCACAACCTCACCGCCCCCCGCGGCTGGGAGGTCGTCCGGTTCGAGGGCGAGTTCGCGCAGCCCCAGCACACCGGGGAGGACCTCACCGCGCTCGCGGACGCCGTCCGCGAGGCGGGCCGGGTGGACCGGCCGGTCGAGGTGGTGGCCCGGCCCGGCGGCACCGGACGGCGGGGGCACCTGCGGGTGCTGCCCGCCCCGGGCGAGGACGACTGAGGACCAGCGCGGACGGGTGACACGGCTGCGCTAGGGTCAGCCGTCGTGCCCGACCTCTCGGCGATCGTGAAGGCTTATGACATCCGCGGTGTCGTCGGCGACCAGCTGGACGAATCCACGGCCCGCGCCCTCGGTGCGGCGACCGCGCAGCTGGTCGCGGGCGACCGGCCGGCCCCGGCGGCGGTGGTCGTCGGTCGAGATATGCGCGACAGCTCTCCCGCGCTCGCGGCGGCGTTCGCCGACGGCGTCACCCGTCAGGGTCTCGACGTCGTCGACATCGGCCTGGCCAGTACCGACATGCTCTACTTCGCCGCCGGTTCGCTGAACCTGCCGGGCGCGATGTTCACGGCCAGCCACAACCCGGCCCGCTACAACGGCATCAAGCTGTGCCGGGCCGGTGCGGTGCCGATCGGGCAGGACACCGGGCTCACCACGATCCGGGACGAGGCGGGCCGGTTCCTCGACGAGGGCGTTCCGGTCACCGGTCCGGCCGGGTCCGTCCGCACCGAGGACATGCTCGAGGGCTACGCGCGCTACCTGCGGGGGCTCGTCGACCTGTCGTCGCTGGACGCCGGCCCCGAGCTGACCGTCGTCGTCGACGCCGGCAACGGCATGGGCGGGCACACCGTCCCGACCGTGTTCGACGGCCTGAACGTGCGTGTCGTGCCGCTCTACTTCGAGCTCGACGGCGACTTCCCGAACCACGAGGCGAACCCGCTCGACCCGGCGAACCTGGTCGACCTGCAGAAGGCGGTCGTCGCCGAGGGCGCCGACCTGGGCCTGGCCTTCGACGGCGACGCCGACCGCTGCTTCGCCGTCGACGAGCGCGGCGAGGCGGTCAGCCCCAGCGCCATCACCGGCCTGGTCGCCGCCCGTGAGCTGAACCGCGCCGCGACCGACGGCGAGCGCGACGTCGCCGTCATCCACAACCTGATCACCTCGCGGGCGGTTCCCGAGCTGGTCGCCGAGCACGGCGGCCGCCCGGTGCGCACCCGGGTGGGGCACTCGTTCATCAAGCAGATGATGGCCGAGACCGGCGCGGTGTTCGGCGGCGAGCACTCGGCGCACTACTACTTCCGGGACTTCTGGAAGGCCGACTCCGGCATGCTGGCCGCGCTGCACCTGCTCGCCGCACTCGGCGAGCACCGGGCTGCGGCCGCCGCCTCCGGGCAGGAGGCCCTGCTGTCCGGGCTGATGAGCGGCTACGACCGGTACGCGGCCTCCGGCGAGATCAACTCCACGGTCGCCGACCAGGCCGCGAAGGTCGCCGAGATCGAGTCGGTCTACGGCCCCCGCGACGGCGTGGAGCTCGACCGGCTCGACGGCCTCACCGTCTCCCTGCCGGACGGCTCGTGGTTCAACCTGCGGGCGTCCAACACCGAGCCGCTGCTGCGGCTCAACGTCGAGGCCGGCGACGACGCGGCCGTCCGATCCCTGGTCGACGAGGTACTCGCGGTCGTCCGCGCCTGACGCCGCACGCACCCCCGGTCACCGCGCAGGCCCGGCCCGTACCCGGTCGGATGCCGCGCGGTGACGGGGCGTGGTGGCAGCATCGAGTTCCTGGGACCACACTCCCGGCACCACCCGCCCCGGACCATGACGACGAGGAGAACCGTGGCCGTACAGCTCGACCCCCAGCTGATGGAGATCCTGGCCTGCCCGTGCGACGCGCACGCCCCGCTCCGTCCGGGGACCGCGGGTGAGCCGGGTGCCGACGCGCTCACCTGCGAGTCCTGCGGGCGGTCCTTCCCGGTGACCGACGGGATCCCGGTGCTGCTGCTGGACGAGGCGCTCCCGGGTACCGGGCCGGCGAGGGACGACGGGTGAACGGCGTGCTCGACGACACCCTGCTGGCCGATCCGGACACGCTGGCCGCCCGGGACACCACCGGTGTCCTGCGTGCCGCCGCGACCGCCGGTGCACAGGTCCGTTCCACGGTGCACGCCTGCGCCGACGCGGGGCTGGACCGGCTGCGGGGGCACCGGCCACGGGCGCTGGTGTTCCTGCGCAGGCCCGGCATGTCCGGTGCGGTCGCCGACCTGGTGACGGCGCTGCTGGGGGACCGCTGCCCGGTCCCGGTGGTGCACGCCGACCTGGTGCCGGGCTGGATCGGGCCGCTGGACGTCGTCGTCGTCCACACCGCCGACGCGGTGGATCCCGAGCTGGCGGAGTCGGTCGCGGTCGCGGTGCGCCGCGGTGCCGAGGTCGTGCTGTCCGCCCCGGACGCCGGCCCGGTCGCCCAGGCCGGAGCGGGCCGGGCGCGGCTGGTCGAGCCGCGGATCCCGCTGCCCGAGGGGCTCGGTTTCGCACAGGCGCTCACCGCCGCTCTCGTCACCGTCTCCGAGCTGGAGCTGCTCGCGACGGCCCCGGATCTCGAGGCCCTCGCCGACACCCTCGACGCCGAGGCCGAACGCAACCACCCCGGCCACGAGCCGTTCGTGAACCCGGCCAAGTCCCTGGCCCTGCGCCTCGCCGACCGGACCCCGCTGCTGTGGGGTGTCGACGCCGCGGCCGCGGCCGTCGCCCGGCACGGCGCGTCCGCGCTGGCGACGCACGCGGGGGTCGTCGCGCACGCCGACGGGCTCGGCCAGGCCGGCACGCTCGCCGGGCTGCGGGTGGCCGTCGACGTGGGCGACCGCGGCGACGACATCTTCCGCGACCCGTTCGACGACCCGGCCCCCGCCGACGCCGCACCGCCGCCCCGGCTGGTCCTGCTGGGCACCGGCGAGGAGGACCCGCAGTTCGTCAGCCGGCGGGTCCTCGGCCGTGAGTGGCCGACCGCGGACCTCGCGCACCCCGTCGAGGAGGTACCGCGCGGTTCCCGCGACGCCGTGCTGCTGCGAGCCGGCGTGCTCGCGTTGCGTGCCGACCTCGCCGCCGTGTACCTGGGCCTGGCCACCCGCGCCTCGCTCACCGCCTGATATCCGCGCACCTGACACCGGGAGACCCGTGGAACTGCTGGAGAACCCGATCCGGACCTACGCCTGGGGGTCGCGGACGGTGATCGCCGACCTGCTCGGCGAGCCCGTTCCGTCACCGCACCCGCAGGCGGAGATGTGGCTGGGCGCGCACCCGGCGGCGCCGTCGACGGTGTCCGCCGCCGAGGGGCGGCGTCCGCTCACCGAGCTCATCGCCGAGGACCCGGCCGGCGCGCTCGGCACCGGCCGGGACCGCTGGGACGGCCGGCTTCCGTTCCTGCTGAAGGTCCTCGCCGCCGACGAGCCGCTGTCCCTGCAGGCGCACCCGAGCCTGAACCAGGCACGTGAGGGCTGGGCCCGGGAGAACGCGGCCGGGATCGCGGTGGACGCCCCGGACCGCAACTACCGCGACGCCAACCACAAGCCCGAGCTGATCTGTGCGCTCACCGACCTCGTCGCGCTCGTCGGGTTCCGCGAGCCGGCCGGCACCGTCGAGCTGCTCCGCGAGCTCGACGTGCCGGAGCTGGTGTCCTACACCGAACTGCTCGCGGGCGAGCCCGGCCCGGACGGCCTGCGTGCGCTGTTCACCACCTGGATCACGCTGCCGCAGTCGGTGCTGGACGGCCTGATCCCGGCCCTGCAGGGGGGCGCGGTCCGGTTGCTCGAGCGCGGCTCGCAGCGCTGGACCGGCGAGGCCAAGATGGTCCTCGACCTGTCCGAGCGCTACCCCGATGACGCGGGCGTGCTCGCGGCCCTGCTGCTCAACCGGATCAACCTGGCACCCGGTGACGCGCTCTACCTGCCGGCCGGGAACCTGCACGCGTACCTGTCCGGGGCCGGCATCGAGCTGATGGCGAACTCGGACAACGTGCTGCGCGGTGGGTTGACGCCGAAGCACGTCGACGTCCCGGAGCTGCTGCGGGTCCTGGACTTCGCCACCCCGCCGCCGCCCGTCCGGCGCCCGGCCGCGGAGCAGGCCGCCGACGGCTGGCACCGCTACGACGTGCCGGTCGAGGAGTTCCTGCTGCGGCGCGCCGACACCGACGGCCGGGACAAGCTGGACGTCCCCGGCACCGGCGCCCGGATCCTGCTGTGCACCTCGGGGAGCGCCGCGGTGGAGGCGCAGGGCACCACGGTGGAGCTGCCACGGGGCGGGGCCGTGTTCCTGGCCGCGGCCGACGCCGGCGCGGTGCTGACCACCGGCGACGACGGCGCCACGGTGTTCCTGGCGGGCGACGCGCTCTGAGACATCCCAGGCCGTCCCGTCGTCAAGATCGGTTGGTTGATTGCTCGTAGGTGCTGGTCGGCGGCCCGGCCCGTCGGGCGGGCTGGCTGCGCCTGCCCGTCAGGGCCTGCCCGTAGGGCTCGTGGAGGCTCACAGGTCCAGGACAGCCCGAAGGGCTGTCGCGTCAGCGACGCCGAAGGCGCCCTTTGAGGTGTGAGGGACGAGCCCGCACAATCCGGGCTGCCGAGCAGCGCCGGACCGGCGGCCGCGACCTCAAGCCGCCTGATGTGGACTTGGCGGTTGTGGTTCACGCCGCGTCAGCGGCGGCGGGTGGTGCCGGTTCGAGTCGGTGGCCCCAGGCGGTGGTCTCGTCGTAGAGCGACCCGCTCTTGAGGCAGCCGTGCAGGATCCCGACCAGCCGATTCGCTAGCTGGCGTAGCGCGGCCCGGTGTCCGAGCCCGCGAGCTCGCTGCAGGTCGTAGTAGGCCCGCGCCCCGGGCGAGCCGACCAACGCACCCTGGGCTTGCCGTCCGAGAGCGTCGACGAGTCGCTCGTTGTGCACGTAGCGGGCGTGCACCGACGTCTTCTTTCCGGACTGGCGGGTGATCGGGCTGGTCGCCGCGTAGTTCTTGCGCGAACTTGCGCTCGCGTAGCGGCCGGGATCGTCGCCGAACTCGGCCAGCACCCGCGCGGCCACGACTGGTCCGAGACCGGGCTGGCTACGGTAGATCGCCGCATCCGGGTGCCGCTCGAACTCAGCGCTCAGCTGCTGCTCCAGCGTGGTGATCTCACTGCTCAGGGCCGCAATGACGGCAGTCAGCGAGCGGGTCGCGGCGGCGAACCCGGCGGTGACCGGCTCGGAGCGGGTCAAGCACGGCCGACGCAGCGCGGCCGCTACCGCGGCAGCCTTGTCTTCGATCCCGCGCCGCCGGGCCCGGCGCATCGCCGCCCCGATCTGGGCGCGGGTCAACCGGGCCGCCGCGGCTGGGTCGGGTGCCTTGGCCAGCAGCTCGACCGTGTCGGCCCGGGTGAGATCGTCGAAGGCGTCCAGCGCGGCCGGGAAGTACTCCAGCAGCGTCTGGCGCAGCCGCAGCACCTGACGGGTGCGATCGCGGATCAGCCGCTGGTGCGCCCGGGACAAGACCTTGATCCCGGCTGCCCGCTCAGAGTCCCCGGCGATTGGACGCAACTGGTGGCCGTCGGTGCGGACCATGTCCGCCAGCGAGTGCGCGTCCGCGGCGTCGCTCTTGGCACCGGCGTTGGAGTGCCGCTCCCGATAGCGGGCGACCTGGCGCGGATTGATCGGGAACACCCGATACCCCGCCGCGACCAGCGCCTGCACCCACGGACCACGCTCGGTCTCGATCCCCACCCACACCCGAGCAGCCGCGTCGTCCTCGTCCTCGGGCTCGGTGCCGAGCTCGGGGTCGGTGTCCGGCAGGTGCGCGGCGATCAGCTCGTGCAGCCGGGCGACGCCGGCCAGGCCCTCCGGCAGCCGGGCCGCGGCCAGCCGCTTGCCGGACCCGTCCTGGACCTCCACGTCGTGGTGGTCCTCGGCCCAGTCGTCCCCCACGAACAGCACGTTGATGTCCCTCACCCTCACCGATCGACAACGGGAGTAGCCGCGAGAGGAACGCCGGCGGCCTAATGGATCAGTGCTCACGCCACGCCGTGGCGGGCACGCCATCCCATCAGCGGTCTCTGTCCTCCCGCCCACCGGCCGGGGCACGGTCTCAGAGAAGAGATCCCTCACGGGCCTCAGGCTCAACAAGTGCTCACCGGACCGGCGGCTACGGACGCCGACCCTCCCAACCAAGATCAGGTGGCGACGGCGGGCCCCCATTAGGCTCCTCGTCCCTCGAGTTGGCAGCCCGCGCGCCCTTCTCCACCATGGGACGCCCACCGAGACGAGGAGGCCGGCATGCGCATCGCGGTGCCGAAGGAGATCAAGGACAGCGAGTTCCGGGTCGCCCTGACCCCGGCCGGGGTGCACGAACTCGTCCGGCGCGGGCACCACGTCGTCGTCGAGCACGACGCGGGTGCCGGCTCGGCGATCTCCGACGCCGACTACAAGAGCGCGGGTGCCGAGATCCTCTCCGGTTCCGCTGAGGTCTGGGCATCCGCCGAGCTGCTGCTCAAGGTCAAGGAGCCGATCGGGCCCGAGTACGGCCTCCTGCGCGAGGACCTGACGCTGTTCACGTTCCTGCACCTGGCCGCGTCCCAGGAGTGCACCGACGCGCTGCTGTCGTCGGGCGTCACCTCGATCGCCTACGAGACGGTGCGCACCGCCGACGGCCGGCTGCCGTTGCTCGCACCGATGAGCGAGGTCGCGGGCCGGCTCGCGCCGCAGGCCGGTGCCTACCACCTGATGCGCTCGGCCGGCGGCCGCGGCGTGCTCATGGGCGGGGTGCCCGGTGCCCCGGGCGCCGACGTCGTCGTGCTGGGTGCCGGTGTCGCCGGCGCGAACGCGGTCGCCATCGCGGCGGGCATGCACGCCCGGGTCACCGTGCTGGACATCGACGTGGACAAGCTCCGGGCGATCGACGAGCGCTTCGCGGGCCGGGTCCGCACCGTGTACTCCACGCAGCTGGCCGTCGAGGAGGCCGTGACGAACGCCGACCTGGTCATCGGGGCCGTCCTGGTCCCGGGTGCCAAGGCCCCGACCCTGGTCCCGAACGACCTCGTCGCGCAGATGCGTTCCGGCGCCGTGCTCGTCGACGTCGCGATCGACCAGGGTGGCTGCTTCGCCGACTCGCGGCCCACCACGCACGCCGAGCCGACCTACCCCGTGCACGACACGGTCTTCTACTGCGTCGCGAACATGCCGGGCGCGGTGCCGCACACCTCGACCCGGGCGCTGACGAGCGCGACCCTGCCCTACGTGCTCGAGCTGGCCGACCGGGGCCGGCAGGCGGCGACCGATGCCGACCCGGCCCTCGCCGCAGGCCTGTCCACCCACCACGGCACGCTGCTGTCCGCGGAGGTCGCCGCGGCGCACGGTCTGGAGTCCGGCACGGAGTGATCCGTCCGGTCGATCAACGGCACCCGTTCGGCGCAATTCGGACATTTTCCCTGCGCAATCTTATTGTGATGTCAAATCTCTCCCCGGTCACGTGACGCTGGCCGCGCCGCAGTCGTAGCTTCACTGCCCATGACGGTCACGAGCCGTGGTGCCGGGTTGTTCCGCACCAAGACGGTCGAGCAAGCGATCAAGGACACCGAAGAACCGGATTTCCAGCTCAGAAAGGCCCTCGGGCCCGTCCAGCTCACGGTCATGGGCATCGGGGTGCTGATCGGGACGGGTGTCTTCGTGCTGGCGGGCGAGGCCGCCGCGCTCTACTCGGGCCCGGCGGTGTCGCTGTCGTTCCTGATCAGCGGCATCGTCTGCGCCCTGGCCGCGCTCTGCTACGCAGAGTTCGCATCGACCGTTCCGGTCGCGGGCAGCGCGTACACGTTCTCCTACGCCTCGATGGGCGAGTTCATCGCCTGGATGATCGGCTGGGACCTGATCCTGGAGTTCACGCTCGGCGCCGCGACCGTGGCGAAGGGCTGGAGCGGCTACTTCGACAGCGTCGCAGGCGGACTCGGGCTCGTGGTCCCGGAGGCGGTCTCCGGTGGCCCGGGCAGCGGCGGTGTCATCGACCTGCCCGCGGTGTTCGTCTCGCTGCTGATGATGGTCGTGCTGATCATCGGCATCCGGCTCAGTGCCTGGGTGAACGCCTCGATCACCACGCTGAAGCTGGTGATCGTCGCCGGCATCATCGGGATCGGCGTGTTCTACGTCAGCGGTGAGAACTGGTCGCCGTTCATCCCGCCGTCGCAGCCGGCCGACTACGAGAGCGCGGTCGGCGGCCAGCCGCTGCTGCTGCAGATCTTCGGCATCGACAGCGGGTTCGGGCTCACCGGCGTGTTCACCGGTGCGGCGATCGTGTTCTTCGCCTACCTGGGCTTCGACATCGTCGCGACCCTGTCCGAAGAGGTGAAGAACCCGCAGCGCACGATGCCGATCGGGATCCTGGCCTCGCTGGCGATCGCGACCGTCCTCTACATCATCGTGTCGCTGATCTACACCGGGATCCTGCCGTACGAGCAGCTCGGCGTGGAGGCTCCGGCGGCCGCCGCGATGGCCGCCACCGGCATCCCGGCGGCGGAGCTCATCATCTCGGCCGGCATCCTGATCGGCCTCACCGTCGTGATCATGACGCTGATGCTGGGCCAGACCCGGGTGGCGTTCGCGATGAGCCGCGACCACCTGCTGCCCCCGACCCTGGGCAAGGTCCACCCGAAGTTCCGCACGCCGTACAAGCTGACGATCATCACCGGTGTGGTGGCCGCCGGGCTGAGCGGCTTCCTGGAGCTGACCGAGCTCGCGAACCTGGTGAACATCGGCACGCTCGCCGCGTTCGTGCTCGTCTCGATCGGTGTCATCGTGCTGCGCCGGACCCGCCCGGACCTCAAGCGCACCTTCCGGGTGCCGCTGATGCCGGTGCTGCCGATCGTCTCGGCGATCCTGTGCTTCGCGGTGGCGCTGTTCCTGCCGGGCAGCACGTGGCTCCGGTTCATCGCCTGGATGATCCTGGGCACCGTCGTCTACTACTTCTACGGGCGCAAGCACAGCCGGCTGGTGACCGGCGAGAAGGCCTGACCCGCACCCTCCCACCGGCGACGACGGCGGCGGCCCGAAACCCGGGGCGCCGCCGTCGTGCTGTCCGGCCGGAGCCGAGAGGCAAGCCCGTGACCGGTCCGTGCCCCTATCGTGGTCGCATCAGTCCGATTCGGACTCCCACCACGGCCATGGAGGCACCTGTTGCCGACGATCCCGGTCAGCGACGTCGATCTGTACACCGACGAGGCACGCACCGACCCCTACGCGATCTACGCCGAGCTGCGCGACCTGGGACCGGTGGTGCACCTGTCCCGGCACGATCTCTACGCCCTGCCGCGCTACGACGAGGTGCGCGCCGCGCTGAGCGACTGGCGCACGTTCTCCTCCGCCCGCGGGGTGTTCGTCGATCCGGCGATGAACGCCCAGCTCGAAGGCATCACGCTGTGCAGCGACCCGCCCGAGCACACGGCGATGCGTTCGGTCCTGGGGCGCCCCCTGCGGGCGGACCGGATGCGCGAGATCACGCCGCGGATCGAGGCGGAGGCCGAACGCGTCGTCACCGAGCTCGTCGAGCGGGGCCGGTTCGAGGTCGTCACCGAGCTGGCCGAGCACCTGCCGATGACGGTCGTCTCCGATCTGGTCGGGCTCCCCGACCACGGCCGGGCGAAGATGCTCGAGTGGGCCGAGGCCATCTGGGACGTCCAGGGGCCTGCCGACGAACGGGCGGCGGCCGCGGGACCCGCGGTCGCGGAGTTCCTCGCGTTCGCCGAGCACGACGCCGTCCCCGGCGCGCTGCGTCCCGACGGCTGGGCCGCGCACCTCTACCAGGCCGCTGACCGGGGCGAGATCTCCCACGGGCAGTGCCCGGCGATGATGCTCGACTACGTGACGCCGAGCCTGGACACCACCATCCTCGCGATCGCGAACGCGGTGTGGCAGTTCGCCTCCCACCCGCAGCAGTGGGACCTGTTGCGGGCCGACCGCTCGTTGATCCCGCACGCGATCAACGAGTCGCTGCGGCGCGACACTCCGGTGCCGCAGTTCAGCCGGGTCCTCACCGAGGACCACGAGATCGGCGGATTCTCCTTGGCCGCGGGTTCACGGGTCGCGCTGCTCTACGGTTCGGCGAACCGCGACGAGCGGCACTACCCGGACCCGGACCGGTTCGACATCACCCGCCGGCCGTCCGACCACCTGGCGTTCGGGCGCGGTGAGCACGTGTGCGTCGGGATCCACCTGGCCCGGCTCGAGATGGGAACCCTGCTCGAGCGGCTCGCCGACCAGGTCGCCCGGTTCGACACGGTGACGTCCCGACCTCTGATCAACAACGGCCTGCGGGGCCTGGCGCATCTCGAGGTCACGGTCGAGCGGGCGGGTGACGGCTCCCGCGGCAGCGCGGCGTGATCAGGGCCTCGGCACGGAACGTCGGTGCGGGAGTCGCCGGATCCGGGTGTTCGCCGGCAACGCCGCCGGGGGCGCCCGAGTCGACGACTTTCGTGCCGGACGTTGCCTGATCGGGGCACTAGGCTCGCACCTCATGACCGATCCGCGCTCCGGCGAGCCGGAGGACCCCGCCGCCGCGGTGGTCTGCCTGGACGTCGGGTCCTGCTGGACGAAGGCGGTGCTGGTGCAGCCCGACGGCACCCCCGCGGGGTTCGCCGAGCACCCGACGACCCCGGACCTGCTGGCCGGGGTCGACGCCGCGGTCGCCGCGGTCGCGGCCTCGGTCGGCCGGCCCACGGGTGGTCCGGCCCCGGACGTGCTGGCCTGCTCGTCGGCGGGCGGACCGTTGCGTCTCGCGGTGGTGGGTGCGGAGCGGCTCACCGCGACCGAGGCGGCGTACCGGGTGTGCCGCTCGGCGGGGGCCCGGGTGGTCGGCGTGCACGCCGGACCGCTGACCGACGACGGATTGCGCGACCTGGCCGGACAACGGCCCGGCGTCGTCCTGCTGCTCGGTGGTTCCGACGGCGACGACCCCGCCGTCCTGCTGCACAACGCGCGCCGGCTGGCCCGCTCGGGCGGTGACCGGCCGGTCCTGCTCGCGGTCGACGACGATGCCCGCGACGCCGCGCTCGGGCTGCTGCGGGCGGGCGGGCGCACCGTGACGGCGTGTCCCAACGTGACACCGCGGGCCGGGGAGATCGTGCCCGGCCCGGTGCGGTCGGCCGTCGCCGAGCTCTACGCCCGCCAGGCCCTCGGGGCACACCCCGACGCCGGCCGGTTCGGCGAGCTCGCCCGCACCCGTACGCCGGTCGCGGTGGCCGCCGGGGCCGCGGCACTGGCCCGGTTGACCGGGTCCGGTGTGCTGGTGGTCGACGTCGGATCGGCGACGACCGACGTGCACTCGGCGAGCCCGGCCCGGGCCGGCGGCCCGGCCGTCGTGACCGTCGAAGGGGACCTCGGTGTCCGGGACGCCGCCGGCGGGGTCCTGATCGAGGCCCAGACCGAGGGGATCGTCGACCCGGTGGAGGCGGATCTGCTGGGGCCCGCGGTCGCGGCGCTCCAGGCGTCCGGACCCACCGTCCCCGTCGACCGCGGTGCGGCCGCGGAGGACCGGCGGCTCGCCGCGGTCGCGGCCGTGGTGGCGTTGCGCCGCCACCTTCGGCACACCGGCCGCCTCGACGGATCCGGGTGCGACGGTGAGATCGGTCTCGTCATCCTCACCGGCGGAGTCTTCCGGCAGCGGGACCCGGCCGGGCTCGCCGCCGTCGCCGGGACGGTGCGCCGCGACCCCGTGTTGATGAGCGCGCTCGCGCAGGTGGGCGTCCGGGTGGACAGCGAATCGGTGCTGGCACCGGCCGGCCTCCTCGCTGCGCACGGCCGGGACGAAGCCGCCCGTGCGCTGCTCGCCGAGCGCCTGCCGGGATGATCACGTCTGGTTGACACCCCCGGGTCCCCTGGGAACGATGGATGCCGCGAGAGAGCCGGGCGCCGAGAGGCGCTGCAGCGGCCGCGCACCCCGGGTGGGTGCGGGGCCGCCACGCTCGGGGCCCGGCCCGGCACGAACGAGAAAGGGCGCCTGTCTCCGACGAGGAGGGAGGCTGCCGTGATCCGTGCACGTGTCGCCCCCTTCTCCGCGGGGACCCCTTCCGCCCGAGTATCCCGGCCGGTCGTCCCGGCCGGACGGATCGATTCCGACCCGATCGCCCGAGGAGGCGCACCCACCCTATGACCGCATCCCAGACCACCGGTCACGCGAAGATGCAGAACGTCAACGGCATCGACTTCGCCATCGCCGACATCAACGGCCACGAGGCCGGTCGCAAGGACATCCGGCTGGCCGAGAACGAGATGCCGGGCCTGATGGACCTGCGCCGCGAGTACGCCGAGGCCAAGCCGCTGCACGGGGCCCGGATCGCGGGTTCGCTGCACATGACCACGCAGACCGCGGTCCTGATCGAGACCCTGGTCAGCCTGGGCGCACAGGTGCGCTGGGTCTCCTGCAACATCTTCTCCACCCAGGACGACTCGGCCGCCGCGACCGTCGTCGGCCCGGGCGGTACTCCCGAGAAGCCGCAGGGCGTCCCGGTCTTCGCCTGGAAGGGCGAGACGCTCGAGGAGTACTGGTGGTGCACCGAGCAGCTGTTCAAGTTCACCGACGAGGCGGGCAACATCGTCGGACCGAACATGATCCTCGACGACGGCGGTGACGCCACCCTGCTCGTGCACAAGGGCGTCGAGTTCGAGCAGACCGGCGTCGTGCCGACCGTCGACGACGACCTCACCGTCGCGGACGAGGAGCGGGTCGTCCTGGCCACGCTGCGCCGTAGCCTGACCGAGGACCCGAAGCGCTGGACCACGATCAACTCGGAGATCCGCGGCGTCACCGAGGAGACCACCACCGGCGTCAACCGCCTCTACCAGCTGGCCGAGCAGGGCAAGCTGCTGTTCCCGGCGATCAACGTCAACGACTCGGTCACCAAGTCGAAGTTCGACAACAAGTACGGCATCCGGCACTCGCTGCTGGACGGCCTGAACCGCGCCACCGACGTCCTGATCGGCGGCAAGGTCGCGGTCGTGGCCGGCTACGGCGACGTCGGCAAGGGCTGCGCCGAGGCGCTGGCCGGCCAGGGCGCGCGCGTCATCGTCTCCGAGGTGGACCCGATCTGCGCCCTGCAGGCGCTGCTCGAGGGCTTCCAGGTGGCGAAGGTCGAGGATGTCATCCACACCGCCGACGTGGTCGTCACCACGACCGGCAACAAGGACATCATCACCACCGAGCTGATGCAGAAGATGAAGCACCAGGCGATCCTGGCCAACGTCGGTCACTTCGACAACGAGATCGACATGGCCGGCCTGGGCCGCATCGCCGGTATCAACAAGATCAACATCAAGCCGCAGGTCGACGAGTGGATCTTCCCGGACGGGCACACCATCCTGGTGCTCTCCGAGGGCCGCCTGATGAACCTGGGCAATGCGACCGGCCACCCGTCGTTCGTGATGTCGAACTCCTTCGCGAACCAGACGATCGCGCAGATCGAGCTGTTCACCAAGCACGAGGAGTACAACAAGGACGTCTACCGGCTGCCGAAGCACCTCGACGAGAAGGTCGCCAAGGTGCACGTGCTGGCGCTGGGCGGGGAGCTGACCAAGCTCTCCAAGGACCAGGCCGAGTACATCGGCGTGGACGTCGAGGGCCCGTACAAGCCGGAGCACTACCGGTACTGAGCGCGTAGCTTGCGAAGCGCGCATCGGTACTGAGCGCGTAGCTTGCGAAGCGCGCATCGGTACTGAGCGCGTAGCTTGCGAAGCGCGCATCGGTACTGAGCGCGTAGCTTGCGAAGCGCGCATCGGTACTGAGCGCGTAGCTTGCGAAGCGCGCATCGGTACTGAGCGCGTAGCTTGCGAAGCGCGCATCGGTACTGAGCGCGTAGCTTGCGAAGCGCGCATCGGTACTGAGCGCGTAGCTTGCGAAGCGCGCATCGGTACTGAGTTACTGAGTTCTCCGCTCGACGGCGCGGCGGCTGCGGCCGCCGCGCCGTCGGCGCGTCCAGGGGGTTCGTCCGTGATCGACCGTGGTTCCGGGGACGGCTGGGTGCACTGCGCGCACGGTCACAAGCACTGGGGGCTGTTCGGCGCGGCCGGGTTGCTGGTCCGGCACCGCGCGGCGGAGGACCCGCCCGGGGTGGACCGGATCCTGCTGCAGCACCGGGCGGCATGGAGCCACCACGGCGGTACCTGGGGTATCCCCGGCGGCGCCCGCGATCCCGGCGAGTCCGCCCGGACGGCCGCGCTGCGCGAGGCGGCCGAGGAGAGCACGCTCGACACCGGCCCGGTCACCCCGCTCGACGAGTACGTCGACGACCACGGCGGGTGGACCTACACCACCGTCGTCGTCCGGGCGTCGGAGGCGCCGCCGATCGAGGTGCGCGGTGCGGAGAGCACGGAGCTGCGCTGGGTGCGTACCGACCACCTCGACCGGCTGGAGCTGCACCCCGGGTTCGCGACGACGTGGCCGTCGGTCCGGACGATCGGCGTGCCCGGGGCCTGACCTGATATGTAGGCCGGTTTGTCAAGTGGGCAGGGTGAGGCGGTGTCCGCGACCGTCGTCGTGGACACCGCCTCGGTTGCCGGACGGGTGTGGTGGTGGCGAGCGTGTCGGTGTCGACGCGTCGTCAGTCTGATATGCGCGGGTTGGTTACCGCAGGACGGTCTGTTCGGCTCGAGCGGTCCGCGGGTCTAGAGATCGAGCGTGGCCCCACCTCCGCTCCCCGGCGACGGGTTGGGGGAGTGGGCTGCTCATAGGTCAGTCGCGGGTCTGCTCGCAGGCGCTGCCGTCACCACCAGTGGGCTCATCCGGACATCTGTGGTCCTCGCCGGGGTGGTTACTCGTCGAGGACGGCCAGCGACCAGGACCAGCCGGCGAGCTCGCGGGCGATCGCGGTGTTGGCGACCACGGCGCGCTTTTGGCGGGTGTCGAAGCCGGCCCAGCGGGAGTGCAGGCGCCGGTTCGCCCGTTGGGCGCGATCCCGCGCGGCCGGGCTCGCCTGGTCCTGACGGCGACGCAGTCCGACCCCGGCCCGCAGCGGCTTACGGTGGTGCCAGGCGGCCTCGATCAGCAGGCGGCGGGCGTGTCCGTTGCCTGTCTTGGTGATCGCGCCCTGCGACCGCGACGCCCCGGAGGAGGACTCGGTGGGCACCAGGCCGAGGTAGGCGCCGATCGAACGCCCGGTCAGCCGGTGCCAGTCCCCGATCTCGACGGCGAGCCCGAACGCGGTCAACGTCGAGACCCCGCGCAGGCAGCCCAGCCGGGTTACCACCGGGGTGAACTCGCTACTCGCGGCCATCTCGGTGATCGCGGCGTCCAGGCGCTCGCGCCGCGTCAGCGTGGCCAGCAGGGTGTCGTAGGCGATGTCGAAGGCCAGCCCCAGACCCGGCGCGGTGAACACCTCATCCCGGCGGCGCTCGCGCAGCCACTGATCGTGGATCCCGGTCCAGGGCTTACCGCCGTAGTAGACGATCCCCTGGCGCAGCAACAACTTCGAGAGTCGGTGCCGGGCCGACATCAGGTCCCCGCGCACGTCCTCCCGCGCCCTCACCAGGTCCCGCGCAGCTTCCTGTTCCACGCTCGGCACGGCGACCGCGACGATCTCGTCGAGGTGCAGCAACCGGGCCAGATGCCGGGCATCACGCTGATCGGTCTTGACCCGGTCCCCGGACGGGCGTTGCAGCTTCGACGGCGCCGCGACCTGGCATTCGATCCCCGCCGCGGCCAGGGACCGGGCCAGCCCGAACCCGGTCGGCCCGGCCTCGTAGGTGACCGCCACCGGGCCTGGCAGCGACCGCACCCACGCGGCCACATCACCGTGATCCGGGGTCAACCGACGCTCGAACAGCTCCCCGGTCCGCCCGTCGAGCCCACACGCCACGACCGAGCGCGCGTGCACGTCCAACCCGACACTCGTACGATTCGCACTCACTGGGGCCTCCCACATCTGTGGCTCTACCGCCAGGACCCACTCCTGTCGGCAACCCACGTTCACATGCGGGAGGCCTCAGCCCAGGCCTCCATACCGTCTAGGGTCGTGATCGTGGGACGGCTGGTGGTCATCGAGGGTCTGGACGGCGCGGGGAAGCGCACCTTCGCCGGACGGCTGACGGCCGCCCTGCGGGATGCCGGGGCGTCGGTGACGGCGACGGCGTTCCCCCGCTACGACCAGGACGTGCACGCCGAGCTGGCCCGGGACGCGCTCTACGGGAGGCTGGGTGACCTGGCGTCGTCGGTGCACGCGATGGCCGTGCTGTTCGCGCTCGACCGCCGGGCGGCGGCGCCCGGGTTGCGGGAGTCCCTGACGTCGTACGACGTCGTGCTCGTCGACCGCTACGTCGCGTCGAACGCCGCCTACAACGCCGCCCGGCTCGGTCAGCAGGCCGACGGCGAGGTCGTCGGGTGGGTGCGCGAGCTGGAGATCGAGCGGTTCGGCGTCCCGGTTCCGGACCACCAGCTCCTGCTCGCCCCGCCACGCGAGGTCGCCGCCGAGCGCGCCCGCACCCGGGAGGCGACCGAGCCCGGCCGCGAGCGCGACGCCTACGAGAGCGACGGCGACCTGCAGGCGCGCACGGATGCCGTCTACCGGCAGCTCGCCGCGGCCGGCTGGCTGAGCCCGTGGATCGTCCTGGACGGGACCGGCCCGGACCCGCTGCTGGACCTCGTGGAGCAGCTCGTCGTCAGTCCGGGGTAAGCCGCACGGCGGGCCCGCGGGAGTGTGTTGTGCGACACACTTCCGTAGGTGTACCTGACGCAGGCGCTGCACCGCTCCGCCCAGCAGTTCGCCGACCGCCCGGCGACCGTGTGCGGGGAGCGGACGCACACGTTCGCCCGGACGGCCGAGCGGGTGGCCCGGCTCGCCGGCGGGCTGCGCGCGCTCGGTGTCGGTGAGGGCGACCGGGTCGCCTACCTGGGCCTGAACTCGGACCGGTTCCTGGAGTACTACCTCGCGACCTGGTGGGCGGGCGCGGTGGTGAACCCGGTGAACGTGCGGTGGGCCGCCGCCGAGATCGGGTTCTCGCTGGAGGACTCCGCCACGACCGTGCTCGTCGTCGACGACGCGTTCGCGCCGATGATCCCGGAGCTGCGCCGGTACGGGCTGCGGGTCGTGGTGCACGCCGGCGACGGGCCGATGACCGGTGTGGATGCGTCCTGGACGGAGCTGGCGCGCTCCGGCGATGCCGTCGAGGACCGGCGGCGGGGCGGCGACGAGCCGGCCGGTATCTGGTACACGGGCGGCACCACCGGGTTCCCCAAGGGCGTCGTGCTCAGCCACGCGAACCTGCTGGTCTCGGCCTACGGCCTGTCCTCGTGCGGCGTCTTCGGCGGCGACGAGCCGCCGCGCTACCTGCACGTGGCACCGATGTTCCATCTCGCCGACCTGGCGGGCTCGATCGGCGCGATGCTGGCCGGCGGCACGCACGTGATGGTCCCGTCGTTCGCGCCGGTACCGGTGATGGACGCCGTCGCGACGCACGGCGTGACCCACACCGTCCTCATCCCGATCATGATCCAGGCGCTCGCCGACCATCCCGAGCGCGCCGGCTACGACCTCTCCACGCTGCGCCGGGTCGTCTACGGCGGATCCCCGATCGCCCAGGCGGTGCTGGAGCGGGCCCGCACGGCACTGCCGTCGGCGGAGTTCCTGCAGGCATACGGGCAGACCGAGCTCTCACCGGTGGCGACCGTCCTCGGTTGCGCCGAGCACGACGACCCGGCCCGGCGGTACCTGTTGCGGACCGGGGGGCGGGCGGCGCCGCACGCCGAGGTCCGGATCGTCGACGAGTCCGGTGAGGAGGTGTCGCGCGGGAGCATCGGCGAGATCGTCTGCCGGGGCGGGCACGTGATGCTCGGCTACTGGGAGCGCCCCGAGGAGACCGCGGCGGCACTGCGGGACGGGTGGATGCACACCGGCGACGTCGGCCGGATGGACCCCGAGGGCTACGTCGAGGTACTCGACCGGCTCAAGGACATGATCATCACGGGTGGGGAGAACGTGTACTCGACCGAGGTGGAGAACGCGGTGGCGACCCATCCCGCCGTGGCCACCTGCGCGGTCGTCGGTCTCCCGGACGAGACGTGGGGCGAGCGGGTGCACGCGGTCGTCGTGCTCCGGGACGGGGTGCCTTCGACCGACGACACGGTGGCGCAGATCCGCGAGCACGTGCGGGGGCTGGTGGCCGGGTACAAGACGCCGCGCACCGTGGAGTTCACCGACGCGCTGCCGGCCACACCGACCGGGAAGGTGCTCAAGCGGGAGCTGCGGGCGCGGGCCGTCGACCCGGCACGGTCGGGCTCGTCGGAGCAACCCGCCACGGCCTGACCCGGGGCGGATCCCGGTCCCGCCGCCCTCGCACGCCCTCCCCGGACGGTCGTCGAGGGCGGGGTGGGATATTGGGCCGTATGAAGTCGCGCGTGCTGGTGGTCGACGACGACCCGGCCCTGGCCGAGATGCTCACCATCGTGCTGCGGGGCGAGGGGTTCGAGACCGCGGTCGTGTCCGACGGGACCCGGGCGCTGCCCGCCGTCCGGGACACCCAGCCGGACGTGGTGCTGCTCGACCTGATGCTGCCCGGGATGAACGGCATCGACGTGTGCCGGGCGATCCGGGCGGAGTCCGGTGTCCCGATCGTCATGCTCACCGCGAAGAGCGACACGGTGGACGTGGTGCTGGGGCTGGAGTCGGGGGCCGACGACTACGTCGTCAAGCCGTTCAAGCCGAAGGAGCTCGTCGCCCGGATCCGGGCCAGGGTGCGGCGCAACGATGCCGAGCCCGCCGAACAGCTGTCGATCGGTGAGATCGACATCGACGTCCCGGCCCACCAGGTGACCCGGGGCGGTAGTCCGATCGCGCTCACCCCGCTCGAGTTCGACCTGCTGGTCGCGCTCGCCCGCAAGCCGCGCCAGGTGTTCACCCGCGAGGTCCTGCTCGAGCAGGTCTGGGGCTACCGGCACGCCGCCGACACCCGCCTGGTCAACGTGCACGTCCAGCGGCTGCGGTCCAAGGTGGAGCGTGACCCGGAGCGCCCCGAGGTGGTCCTGACCGTCCGCGGGGTGGGGTACAAGGCCGGGCCGCCGTGATGGGCGTCGGTCGGTGAGACGGCTCGGACTGCGCCGTCGGCTCGCCCGGCTGCCCGGGATGCGCCGGCTCGCCCGTGCGCTGGCCCCGCTGCGCGCCCAGGCGCACGAGCTCGGTGCCCTCGTCGCGGCGTCGTGGCGGCGGTCGCTGCAGCTGCGGGTCGTCGTGTCGACGCTCGCGCTGTCGTCGGCCGTCGTGCTCGTGCTGGGCCTGGTGCTGCAGAGCGAGATCGCCGAGCGGCTGCTCCAGAGCAAGATCAACGGTGCCCTGGTGCAGGCCGACGCCAACCGGGTGCTGCTGGAGGGCGAGCTCTCCGGGATCGACCCGGACCGGGAGGGCGCGCAGGACACCCTGGACGCGGCGTTGCAGCGGCTGACCAACACCGGCGAGTCCGGCCCCGGCACCTCGACGGCCGGCGAGTTCCGTGCGGCCCTCACCACGGGCGCCGGCAACGGGCCGGAGATCACCTCCGGCGACGTCGGCCAGGTGACCGCCGAGCAGCGCACCACCGTCGCCGAGGGCGCGATCAGCAGGCAGTTCACCACCGTCGAGGGCGTGCCCACGCTGGTGATCGGGCAGCCGGTCTCCACCGCCGGGCGTGACCTGCAGTTCTATCTGCTGTTCCCGCTGGAGGGGGAGCGCCTCACGCTGAACCTCGTGCAGAGCACGCTGATCGTCGGCGGGCTCGTGCTGCTCGTGCTGATCGCCGCGATCGCGAGTCTGGTGACGAGGCAGGTGGTGCGGCCGATCCGGCAGGCCGCCGAGGTGGCGGAACGCTTCGCGGGCGGGCATCTCGACGAACGGATGGCGGCCCGCGGTGAGGACGAGGTGGCCCGGCTCGCGGAGTCGTACAACGAGATGGCGGGCAGCCTCGCGGCACAGATCGCGCAGCTGGAGGAGTTCGGCGCGCTGCAGCGCCGGTTCACCTCCGACGTCAGCCACGAGCTCCGCACACCGCTGACCACCGTCCGGATGGCCGCCGACGTGCTGTACGCCTCGCGCGACGAGCTGCTGCCCGCCCTGCGCCGCAGCTCCGAGCTGCTGGTCACCGAGCTGGACCGGTTCGAGGCACTGCTGGCCGACCTGCTGGAGATCTCCCGGCTGGACGCCGGTGTCGCGGAGCTGGGTGCCGAGCGGATCGACCTGTCCGCGGTGGTCCGGCACGCGCTGGACACGGTCCGCGGCCTGGCTGCCGACGCCGGCACCGAGCTGGTGCTGGACCTGCCCGCGGGCGAGCAGGTCGAGGCCGATCCGCGCCGGGTCGAGCGGATCGTGCGGAACCTGGTGGCGAACGCGGTCGACCACGGTGAGGGGCGTCCGGTGGAGGTGACGATGGCCGGCGATCCCGCGTCGGTGGCGGTGCTCGTGCGCGATCACGGCGTCGGGCTCCGGCCCGGCGAGGCCGATCTGGTGTTCAACCGGTTCTGGCGGGCCGAGGAGTCCCGGGCGCGGCGCAGCGGTGGCACCGGGCTCGGGCTGTCGATCAGCATCGAGGACGCCCGGCTGCACGGCGGCTGGCTGCAGGCCTGGGGTGAGCCCGGCAAGGGATCGGCCTTCCGGCTGACCCTGCCGCGACAGGTCGGCGGGCACATCTCCGCCTCACCGCTCCCGCTCGGCCCGCCCTCGGGCGACGACGACGCGGAGGCCAGGCACGACGGCCGCCCCGGCAGCTCGGTGCCGACACCACCGCGCGGGATCACGACCCGGCGCGACGACTCCCGCGGTGCGCGCGACGAGCCGAGGCTCTCCCGGGAGGATCCCTGGCAGCTCCGCGGGGACGATCCCGCGCCGCTGCTGCCCGCGGAGCGGGCCATCACCGACCCGGGCGGTGACCGGTGACCGGGCCGCGCCGCCGGGGAGCGGCACTCGGGCTGCTCGCGTGCCTCGCCGTACTGGCCGGGTGCGCGACCGTGCCCGAGCAGTCGTCGGTGCAGGTGCTGCGCCAGACCAGGGACAACGGCGCCGCCGTGCCCGACGGCCCGATCGAGGACGGCGACCCGCTCGGCCTGGTCCGCGGATTCGTCTACGCCTCCGGCCGGCCGGACGACCGGCACGCCGCGGCCCGCCGCTACCTCGCGTCCACCGCGTCCGGCTGGGACGACGGCGCCTCGCTGACCGTGCTCTCCGAACGGTTCGACACCGTCTTCGCCCCGCACAGCGCCGAGGCCGGCCCGGATCGCGCGGTCGTGCGCATGCGCGGCACCCGGCTCGGGACGGTCAGCCCGGCGGGGGCGTTCGAGACCGCACCCCGGCCGGTGGAGGTCGACATCGGTGTGGTCCGGCAGGGCGACCACTGGCGGATCGAGCAGCTCCCGCCCGGGGCGATGGTGCGGCTCTCGGACTTCCGGGCCAGCTACCGCTCGTTGCGTGCCTGGTTCGTCGATCCGCAGCGTGGCTCGCTGATCGCCGACACCCACTACATCTCCAGCACCCGGTCGGCCCAGCTCGCCGCCCGTGCGACCGAGGTGCTGCTGCACGGGCCCTCGGCCGGACTGGCCGGGGCGGCGGTGACGCTCTTCCCGGCGACCGCGCGGCTGCGCTCGGCGGTCACCGAGTCCGCGGACGGTGCGGTGGTCGTCGACCTGACCGGCGTCTCCGGGCTCTCCGAGCGGGACCGGCGGCTGCTCGCCGCCCAGGTCACCCTGACACTGGCCGAGGTCAGTGTGCACCGGGTCCGGCTGCTGTCGGACGGCGAACCGCTGCTGGCCGACCGGCCCGAGGTCACCCGCGACGACTTCGCGGGGCTGGTCGCGGCGCCGGACAAGTTGCCGGCCCATCCGCTCATGGTCGACGGCGGACGGGTCCACCGGATCGGCGCCGACGGGCGGGACGCCCCCGTCGCGGGCCAGGCGGGGAACGGCTCCTTCGACGTCGTCGACGCGGCGGCGTCCTCGCACGGCGACCGGCTCGCGGTGGTCTCCCGGGAGGAGACCGGCACCCAGCGGTTGCTGACCGGCCCGGCCGACGGCAGCCTCACCGCGACCCCGGTGTCGGGGGCCGTCGTGACCGCGCTGAGCTGGAACGCGGCCGGCGACGAGATCTGGGCCGTCGCCGACGGCCGGCTGCGCCGGGTGTCGGTCCCCGTCGGTGGACCGCCGGCCGAGGCCCCGGTGGATGCGAGCAGGCTCGACGGCTTCGGGGAGATCGCCGATGTGGCGTTCTCCCGCGAGGGCGGACGGGTCGCCGTCGTCGCCGGCGGGCGTGCCCTGGTCGGTCCGGTCGTCCCCGGCCCGGACGGCGGGGTGGCGATCGGTGCGTTGCGTGAGCTGCGGCCCGGCGAGCTGCAGGACGTCGTCGCCGTCGACTGGCGTTCGAGCGAGCAGCTCGTGGTGGCGGCGAACTCCGAACGCCCGGTCTCGCTCGTATCGGTCGACGGACTGACGCTGGACCATCTGCCCGGCACCAACCTCACCTCCCCGTTGCGTGCGGTGGCCGCCGCCTCCGGCCGGCCGATCTACGTGTCCGACCGCACCGGCCTCTGGAGCTACTCCGGCGGAGACCTGGACGCGTGGCGGCAGACGGTGGGATCCACCACCGCCGCGCGGCCGTTCTACCCGGGCTGAGCCGGTCGCCGCTCCTGCGGCGACGGTGCTCGGGCACCCGGCCCCGCTGCTCCATCATGCGGTCCCGGACCGCCACGGAGCGGGTGTTCGCCGGGGCTGTGGACGGATTCCCCACTTGTGGACAACTCGGGCCCCGGGCCGCTCGACGGCCGGATGGTCCCGGCACCGGGCGGCATCCTGGCGCCATGACACCGACCCGTGGCCCGACACCGTTCGCGGCACTGCTGGACCTGCTGCTGCCGCGAACGTGCGGCGGATGCGGGGCCGGCCCGCCCGGCAGCGGCGGCTGGTGCCCGGCCTGTGCGGAGGACACGGCGGGGCCGTTCGCGGTCCGGGTGCCGGGCGCGGGCCGGGTCGTGGTGGCCGGCCGGTACCGGGGCCCGTTGCGCCGGGCGGTGCTGGCGTACAAGGAACGCGGCCGCCGGGACCTCGCGCCCGACCTGGCGGCCCTGCTCGTGCCCGCGGTGGCGGCGGCTCTGCCGGCCGGTCGTCCGCCGGCCGCGGATCCCGGCCTCGTCCGGCTGGTACCCGCCCCGTCCCGCCCGGGAGCCGCGCGGACCCGCGGTGGTGACCACGTGCTGCGGCTGTGCCGGGCGCTGGAGGCACGGCTCGCCACCGCCGGGCTACCGGCGCGGACCCTGCCGGTGCTCGTCCTGGACCGGCGCGCGCGGGACTCGGTCGGCCTGGACGCGGCGGGGCGCGCCGAGAACCTGGCAGCGGCTCTGCGTCCCGCCGCCGCGGCGGCGGGACGCAGAGCCGGAACCGGTGGACCCTGGCACGGCACGGGCCCGCCGGCGGCGGTCCCGGTGCCCGCGCGACCGCCGCCGTGGGAGCCCGTGGTGCTGGTCGACGACGTCGTGACCACCGGAGCCACGCTCCGGGCCTGCCGTGAGGCGCTGGAGTGCCTGGGGCTCGGTCCGGCGGCATCGGTGCTGCTGGCGGACGCGACGTCACCCACACGAGTGTGACCGCTGCCACATTCTGCGTCTCCACGGGCGCCGCGGTGCCCGTCGGGGTGTCCCTCCGGTGTGGACCCGGGCGGCACGTTTCCCCGGTGAGCGCCGGAAGTGACGGGCGAGTGTCACCCGGCGTGCCGCGCGCCGGTGGCCGCACAGTGCGTGACGAGCCAGGATGTCCCCCGAGCGGGTCGGCGAACGACCTGTCGAGCACGCGGATTTACCGATAACGTCCGGTGAACTCCGACCGCTACCACACAGGAGGAACGACCGATAGCCCACCCCCGGGGCCGTCGTCGCGTCTCGGGTTCAGTACCACCGAAGCGAGGGATGTCCGAGTGGAGATCGTCGTCACCGGCCGGAACGTCGAGGTGCCTGATCACTTCCGTGGTCTGGTCGAGGAGAAGCTCACGCGTCTGGAGCGCCACGACCACAAGATCGTCGGAATGGAGGTGGAACTCTTCCACGAGCCGAACCGCCGACAGCAGAAGTCCTGCCAGCGGGTGGAGATCACCGGCCGCGGCGGCTGTGGTGCCGTCGCCCGGGCAGAGGCCTCGGCGGCCGACTTCTACGCCGCCCTGGACATGGCCGTCGGCAAGCTCGCCGAGCGGCTACGCCGCTCCCACGACCGTCGCAAGCCCAGTCGCCGCGACCGCGTGCAGGCCTCCCGGCTCGCCGCCGACGCGTCGGCCGTCGCCCTGATGGAGCAGGCCCCGCCGGACACCGACACCATTCCCGAGCCCCGCTCGCACGACGAGTCGTTGCCCGACGCGGAGCTCGCCGCGCTCGAGGAACAGTGGGAGGCAGATTCCCTGCCCGGCCGCATCGTCCGCGAGAAGATGCACGCCGCCTCCCCGATGACGGTGGACGAGGCGTTGTCCCGGATGGAGCTGGTCGGGCACGACTTCTATCTGTTCTCCTGCAGCGACACCGGTCTCCCATCGGTCGTGTACCGGCGCCGCGGGTACGACTACGGAGTGATCCGGCTCGGCGCGTGACCGTCCGGCGCGGGTGCATCACCGCCCACGGTGGTGCACCCGCGCCCGGCGGTGCCGGCCGCGTGCCGGACCGGTGTACCGCGGCACCACTTGTCGAGCGTCGCCCAAGCGGCGCGGGACCGGTCGCGCCGGGCCCGTACCATGGAGTCGGGCCGGTGTGACCTCCTCCGGTGAGTGGCGCCCGTCCCGTGTCCTGACCGCGACGTGAATGAGGTCGGCAGTGCCCTTCCTGAGTCGACTCCTCCGGGCCGGCGAGACCAAGCTGGTGAAGCGGCTCGGCAAGATCGCCGCGCACATCGACGGCCTGGAGCCGGAATTCGAGGGCCTCACCGACGCCCAACTGTGTGCGAAGACGCAGGAGTTCCGTGAGCGTCTCGCCGGCGGTGCGTCTCTCGACGAGATCCTGCCGGAGGCGTTCGCCACCGTCCGCGAGGCCGCACAGCGGACCCTGGGCCAGCGGCCCTTCACCGTGCAGCTGATGGGCGCCGGGGCCCTGCACATGGGCAACGTGGCCGAGATGGGCACCGGTGAGGGCAAGACCCTGACCTCGACCCTGGCCGTGTACCTCAACGCGCTCGAGGCCAAGGGCGTCCACATCATCACGACGAACGACTACCTGGCCAAGCGCGACTCCGAGACCATGGGCCGGATCCACCGCTGGCTCGGCCTGACGGTCGGCGTGATCCTCGCCGAGATGACGCCGCTGCAGCGCCGCGAGCAGTACGCGTGCGACGTCACCTACGGCACGAACAACGAGTTCGGCTTCGACTACCTGCGCGACAACATGGCGTGGAACGCGGCCGACATGGTCCAGCGCGGGCACAACTTCGCCATCGTCGACGAGGCGGACTCGATCCTCATCGACGAGGCCCGGACCCCGCTGATCATCTCCGGCCCGGCCGAGCAGAGCGCCCGCTGGTACCAGGAGTTCGCGCGGCTCGCCCCGATGCTGTCCCGGGACGTCCACTACGAGGTCGACGAGCGCAAGCGCACCGTCGGCATCACCGAGGAGGGCGTCGCGCTGATCGAGGACCAGCTCGGCATCGACAACCTCTACGAGTCCGCGAACACCCCGCTGGTCGGCTACCTGAACAACGCCATCAAGGTCAAGGAGCTGTTCAAGAGGGACAAGGACTACATCGTCAACGACGGTGAGGTCCTGATCGTCGACGAGTTCACCGGCCGGGTGCTGGCCGGGCGTCGCTACAACGAGGGCATGCACCAGGCGATCGAGGCCAAGGAAGGCGTCGATATCAAGCCGGAGAACCAGACTCTGGCGACGATCACCCTGCAGAACTTCTTCCGGCTCTACGACAAGCTCGCCGGCATGACCGGTACGGCCCAGACCGAGGCCGCCGAGCTGCACGAGATCTACAAGATGTCGGTCGTCTCGATCCCGCCGAACCGCCCGCGGGTGCGGGCCGACCAGGCCGACCTGATCTACAAGACCGAGCCGGCGAAGTTCGAGGCGGTGGCCGACGACATCGCCGAGAAGCACAGCAACGGCCAGCCCGTCCTGATCGGCACGACGAGCGTCGAGAAGTCCGAGTACCTGGCCAAGCTGTTGCTGCGCCGGGGTGTGCCGCACGAGGTGCTGAACGCGAAGAACCACGCCCGTGAGGCGACGATCATCGCGCAGGCCGGCCACGCCGGCGCCGTCACGGTCGCCACCAACATGGCGGGTCGCGGTACCGACATCATGCTCGGCGGGAACCCGGAGTTCCTCGCCGACCTGGAGCTGCGCAGCCAGGGGCTCGATCCGGTCGACACCCGCGAGCAGTACGAGGCGGCGTGGGACGCGGTGCTGGGCCGGATGCGCAAGCAGGTCGCGGCGGAGGCCGAGGAGGTCCGGAACGCGGGCGGTCTCTACGTGCTGGGCACCGAGCGGCACGAGTCCCGCCGCATCGACAACCAGCTGCGCGGCCGGTCCGGTCGTCAGGGCGACCCGGGCGAGTCGCGGTTCTACCTGTCGCTCGGTGACGAGCTCATGCGCCGGTTCAACGGCCAGGTCGTCGAGTCGATCATGAACCGGTTCAACCTGCCGGACGACGTGCCCATCGAGGCCAAGATGGTCACCCGCGCGATCCGGAGCGCGCAGACCCAGGTCGAGCAGCAGAACTTCGAGATCCGGAAGAACGTCCTCAAGTACGACGAGGTCCTCAACAAGCAGCGCAAGGTCATCTACGACGAGCGCCGCCGGGTGCTCGACGGTGAGGACGTCGCGCGCCAGACCCACAACATGCTCGAGGACGTGGTCCACGACTACGTCGCCGGGGCGACGTCCGAGGGCTACTCCGAGGACTGGGACCTCGAGAAGCTCTGGACCGCGTTGCGTGGCCTCTACCCGGTCTCGCTGGACGGGAAGACCCTCGCCGAGGACCTCGACGACCTCTCCGCCGAGCAGCTGGAGAAGGCCATCCTCGCCGACGCGGAGCAGTCCTACGCCCGGCGCGAGGCCGAGATCGACGGTCTGATCGGCGCGCAGGGCGGGATGCGCGAGCTCGAGCGCCAGGTGTTGATGCAGGTCATCGACCGCAAGTGGCGCGAGCACCTCTACGAGATGGACTACCTCAAGGAGGGCATCGGGCTGCGGGCCATGGCCCAGCGCGACCCGGTGATCGAGTACCAGCGCGAGGGGTTCGACATGTTCTCCGCGATGCTCGAGGGCATCAAGGAGGAGACGATCGGGCACCTGTTCAACGTCGTCGTGCAGGTGCAGCAGCCGGCCGCCCCGGTGCAGGAGGCGGAGCCGGAGACGACCGAGATCCCGGTCATCCGGCGGGTGCCTGCCGAGGACCCGAGCGAGAGCACCGTGGTCCTGCCGAACCTGTTCCGCACCTCCGCGCCGCAGAACCTGCAGTACAGCGGGCCGGGGGAGGACGGCGGTGTCGCCCGTCGCGGCGACGGCGGCGGCGCGGCATCCGGTGCCGGCCGGACCGGCCGGTACGCGGCCGCCCCGCGTGGCTCGGGGCAGGCGCCGAACGCCGGCGCTCCGAACGGCGGGGCCCCGAACGCCGGCGCCCCGAATGCCGGTGGTCCGAACAGGGGCGGGCCGAACACCGGTGGTCCGAACGCCGGTGCTCCGAACGGCAGCGGGGCCGGCGAGGCCGGTGTCAACCGGGCCCAGCGCCGTCGCGCGGAGAAGGCGAACCGCAGGCAGCGCTGAGCCGAACCGCCGGCAGCGCTGAGCCGAGTCGCGCGCTCAGACCAGGCGGACGGCGGTGACGACCCACGGTGCGTCGCCCGCCGTCCGGTCCAGGCGCAGCGCGAGTGCCCGTGGCCGCCCGGCGATCGGGACGGTCGCGCAGACTTCCGCGGCGTCCGGGTGCGGCTGCGTGACGTGGACCCGGGCCGGTCGGGCCGTGGCCGGCGCGCCGCAACCCGGTGTGCCCGCCCGTCCGCCGCGTCCGGCGGAGGCGAGCGCCGGGCGTGCGGCGACGCCGGCCCGCGTGGCTCGGAGGTAGCGCAGCACGAGCGGCGTGGCGAGCCCACCGAGCTGGGCCGGTGCCCTGCGCCCCGCCAGCACCTCGGCCACCAGCCGGGTCAGCTCGGCCGCGCGGGCGCGGGTCTGCCTCGCGTCCGGCGGGACCACCTCCGGCACAGCGATGCCCGGCTCCGGTGCGTGCGGGTGCGGGGGCGGACCCGGGCCGGGCACCTGGCCCGACCACATCCGGAACCCACCCGGCAGGACGACGACGAGGCCCGGTGGGAGCTCCGGTGGCACGTCGTCGATCGTGCGGGCGACGAGCACGGTCGCCGCGGGCGGTGCTACCTCGGGCCCTCGAGCAGTCGGAACGGCAGCCGTGGCCGGCGTGGTCGTGGTGGTCACCCGTCGAGCGTGCGGCGTCGGGGCCGGTTCCCGGTGCCTCCGCCCGGGATCCGCCCCCGCAGCGTCCGGCGCACCATCGTGCGAGTCAGCACCATGCGGCACAGCACGGTTCGGTACAGCATCGTTTGCGTCCGCAGCGGCTTCGTCCTGAACCGGCCCCGGGCCCTGCACCGGCGCCCTAGCCTCCCGCGATGCCCGATTCCGCGAAATCCGATCCCGCACCGGTCCCGGCGGCCCCACCGGACCCGCTGCTCTCCCCACCCCGCCTCGTCCCCGAACCGCAACCCGGCGCCGACGCCGAGCCGCAGGGAACCACGGCGGATCTGCTGGTCCGGGCCGGTGCGGCTGTGCGGGCCGAGCGTCGCGAGCGCCTGGCACCGCACGGTCTGCCGCTGACCGCGGTCACCGTCCTCGACGTGCTGTCGCGCACCGGCGGACTGGTCCAGCGCGAGCTCGCCGCCCGGGCTCGGATCGGCCCGGCCACGCTGACCCCGGTCCTCGACGGGCTGGAGGGCGAGGGCCTCGCCGCACGCGTCACCGACCCCGGCGACCGCCGGATCCGCCGGGTGACGATCACCGGAGCCGGCCGGGAGCGATTGCGTGCCGTACGCCCCGCCGCTCGCGGGCCGTGGCTCCCGGAGCTCCCGGCGGACCACGCCGAGGCGATCCGCGAGTATCTGATCGCGGTGATCGCGCTCCTGGAGCAGGATCACCACGACGAACAATCAGGAGGATGCGAATGGGGCAGCCCGCGGTCGAGGTCGTCGACCTGGTGAAGCGCTACCCGAAGGCGGCCCGCAACGCCGTCGACGGGGTGTCGTTCGAGGTCGACCCGGGCGAGGTGTTCGGCCTGCTCGGCCCGAACGGCGCAGGCAAGACGACCACCGTCGGCGTCCTGACCACCAGGGTCGTGCCGACGTCCGGCACCGCCCGGGTGGCGGGTCTGGACGTCCGGGCCGACTCCGTCGCGGTCTGCGCGCGGCTCGCCGTCGTCCCGCAGCGGCAGAACCTGGACCGCTCGCTCGGCGTCCGGGACAACCTGGTCTTCCACGCCGCGTACCACGGCGTCGGCCGGGCCGAGCGGAACCGGCGGGCCGACGAGCTGCTGGACCGGATGGGGCTGGCCGACAAGGCGAAGGCCATCGCCGACGATCTCTCCGGCGGCCAGGCGCAGCGCGTCATGATCGCCCGGGCGCTGATGCACCGGCCCGAGGTGCTGTTCCTCGACGAGCCGTCCACCGGGCTCGACCCGCAGGCACGGCTGTTCGTGCACGACCACATCCGGGCGCTGCGCGAGGAGGGCATCACGGTCGTCCTCACCACGCACGACATGGACGAGGCACACAAGCTGTCCGACCGGATCGGCATCGTCGACCACGGGAAGCTGCTCGCGCTGGACACCCCGGACGCCCTGGTCCGCTCGCTGCCCGGCAGCGCGACCGTCGAGATCGTGGCCGAGCCCGGCCCCGCAGGAGCCGGACCGCTCCGCGACGCGTTGTCCGCACTGGACGGGGTCGCCCGGATCGAGACACCACCGGGCCGCGGCGATACGGGCACGGAGGCCTTCCGGCTGTCGGTCACCTGCCAGCCCGCGACGCTGCTCGCCCCGGTCGTCGACCTGCTCGGCCGGCACGGCGCGGCGGCACACGAGGTCTCGCTGGGCGAGGCGACGCTCGAGGACGTCTTCATCGACCTGACGGGAAGGGACCTGCGGTGAGCGGTCGCGCGTTCCTGGCGGTGCTCCGCCGCGACGTCTACGTCACGGGGCGGGAGCTGCCCTCGTTCCTGGCCCAGACGCTGGTGCAGCCGTTCTTCTTCCTGCTGGTGTTCGTCGTGGTCCTCGGCCGCGGCGGGTTCGTGGCCGAGGGCTACGGGGAGATCATGCTGCCCGGCCTGATCGCGCTGAACGCGATGTTCGGCGCGCTGCAGAGTGTCACGTTGCCGCTGGTGTTCGAGCTGTCCTGGACCCGGGAGATCGACGACCGGCTGCTCGCGCCGATGCCGGTGTGGGCGGTGGCCGTCGAGAAGGTCGTGTTCGCGAGCCTGCGCGGACTGCTGGCCAGCCTGCTGATGGTGCCGATCGGGCTGCTGATGATCGACGTGAGCTGGCCGCCGGAGGGCCTGCTGCCCGCGCTCGCGATGGTCGTGCTCGGCTCGCTGCTCGGTGCGGCGATGGGCCTGACGATCGGCACCGCCGTGCCGCCGCGGCGGATCAACGTCATCTTCGCGGTGATCTTCACCCCGCTGCTGTTCACCGGCTCGGTGCAGTACCCGTGGCTGACCCTGGAGGACCTGCGCTGGTTCCAGGTGCTGTCCGCGCTGAACCCGCTGACCTACGTGAGCGAGGGCCTGCGCGCGGCACTGGTACCGCAGGTGCCGCACATGCCGCTGTGGCTCTGCGTGGTGGTGCCGGTCCTCGCCGTCGTGCTGTTCATGCTGCTAGGCATCCGCGGCTTCCTCCGCCGGGCCCTGGACTGATGCACCGGGAGGTAGCGTCGCGCAGGTGGCGCACGCACCCTCCCTGCGCGGTCTGATCATCGACTACGGCGGTGTCCTCGACGAGCCCGACGGCGGTGCCCGGCTGCTCGACTACGCCCGCCGGGCCGCCGACGCCGGCGTCCGGACGGCGCTGTTCTCCGGCGCGCACGCCGTGCCCGACGAGTGCGCCGCCGCCTTCGGCACCGTCCTGCTCGGCGCGGTGCGCGGTGCCCGCAAGCCCAGCCCGGACGCGTTCGCCGCGGCCGCGGCGGAGCTCGGGCTCGAGACGGCGGACTGCGTGGTCGTCGACGACCTCGGGGTCTGCGTGCGGGGCGCGGCCGCGGCCGGTGCGGTCGGCGTCCGGCACGTCGAAGCCGGCGCCACCCTCGCCGAGCTCGAGATCCTGCTGGGCGTCCCGGCGTCGGCCTGAACCGCCGGTGTCGGACGCCCTGAACCGCCGATCGGACGCCTGAAGCGCCGGTCGGGCGCAGAGCGCCGGTCGGGCGCAGAGCGCCGGACGGTCCTGCGGAGTCACCGCCCGGACATGCGAAGGCGCCGCCCGCCACTGCGGACGGCGCCTCGTGTTCGGCCGGACCCGGCGGGTGCCGGGCCGGTCCTGCGCGCGCGCCGGGGTCGCCGGCGCGGTCTCACTGCTGCGGCGGCGCCTGACCCGGCGGCGGGGGCGGCGGCGCCTGACCCGGCTGCTGCTGACCCTCCGGCGGCGCCTGGCCCGGCTCCTGCGCTGTGCTGTCACCGGTACCGGTCCGCTCGCGGGCGAACTTGGTCGCGGTGTCGACGTGCTGCTCGTTGCCGGCGAACTTCTTCTTGGCCGCGTCACCGGCCTTGTTCAGTGCCTGATCGACCTTGTCGTCGTGCTTGCCGAGCAGTTCCTTGGCCTTGTCCAGGAAACCCATGCGGCCATCGTGACGGCCTCAGCGTCCGGGCGCACCCGCGGCGCGTCCTCCATCCGGGTGAGCAGGGGCCCGAATCGCCGAGCGGAGCCGGATGTGTTCCGGGCGGAGGTCCTTGATATGGGTCACCCCGAGCAGCTGCATCGTGCGCTCCACCTCGGCCCGCAGGATCTCCACGGCCCGCTGCACACCGGCTTGCCCGCCGGCCATCAGCCCGTACAGGTAGGCCCGGCCGACCAGCGCCGCCCGCGCCCCCAGCGCGACGGCGGCGACGACGTCGCCGCCGTGCATGATCCCGGTGTCGACGAGCACCTCCGCGTCGTCGCCGAGTTCCTGCACGACCGGTTCGATCAGCTCGGCGGGGACCGGGGCCCGGTCCAGCTGCCGTCCACCGTGGTTGGAGAGCAGGACGGCATCCGCGCCGGCGTCGACCACCCGGCGGGCGTCGGTCACCGACTGGATCCCCTTGATGACCAGCTTGCCGGGCCAGTTCTCCCGCAGCCACGTGACGTCGTCCAGGGTCAGGGCGGGGTCGAAGACCCGGTTGATCACCTCGAACGGTGTGCCGCCGCCCGCGGCGAGGCTCTCGAACGTCAGCGGCTCGGTGGTGAGCAGGTCGAACCACCAGCGGGGGTGCCGGGCGCCGTCGAGGAAGGTCCGCAGCGACAGCGAGGGCGGGATGGACAACCCGTTGCGGGTGTCGCGGCGCCGGTTGCCGCCGACGGGGGTGTCGACGGTCAGCAGCAACGTGTCGTACCCGGCGGCGGCGGCTCGGGAGACGAGCTCGCGGGCGACCGAGCGGTCCCGCCAGAGGTAGAGCTGGAACCAGTGCCGCCCACCGCGACCGGCCTCGGCGACGCCCTCGATGGTCGTCGAGCCCATGGTGGACAGCGTGTACGGGATGCCGGCCTGCGCCGCGACGGCGGCGACCGCGCGTTCCCCCTCGGTGTGCATCATCCGGGTGAAGCCGGTCGGGGCCAGCACGAACGGCAGGGCGCTGGGCCCGCCCAGGATCTCCCGTCCGGTGTCGACCCGGGAGACGTCGCGCAGCACGGTGGGGGAGAACTCGACCGATGCCCACACCTCGCGGGCCCGGCGCAGGCTCACCTCGTCCTCGGCGGCGCCGTCGGTGTAGTCGAACACCGCCCGCGGTGCGCGCTTGCGGGCGAGCAGCCGCAGGTCGCCGATGCTGGTCGCGCGGGCGAGCTTCGCCGCCGTCCGATCCAGGGTGAGGGGGGCGGGCCGCAGCAGCGGCGCCAGCTCGGACGGGCGGGGCATGCGACGGTGCACCATGGCCCGACCCTAGGGAGCCCTCACCGGCGGCGCAGCAACTCGTAGGCCGCGATCGCACCGGCCGAGGCGACGTTGAGCGACTCCACCCCGCCGTACATCGGCAGTGACAGGATGCCGTCGCAGCGTTCCCGGACGGCGTCGGTCAGGCCGTCGGTCTCGTTGCCGAGCACCAGCGCGACCCGGTGCGGCAGGTCGGCGTCGAGCAGCGACTCGCCACCGGCGTCGAGGCCGGACACCGAGAACCCGGCGCCGTGCATGAGGTCGATCCCCTCGGCGGCGGTGCTGCAGCGCAGGACCGGCGCCGAGAACGCCACCCCGGCCGACGCCTTGATCACCAGTGGGTCGATCGCCGGGACCCCGCGGCGGGGCAGCAGCACGCCGTCCAGTCCGGCGGCCGTCGCGCTGCGCAGGATCATGCCGACGTTGGACGGGTTGGTGACGGCGTCGAGGACCAGCACCGACGCCGGGCGCCGGCTTCCGAGGTCGGAGAGGAACACGCTCAGTGGAGCCATCCGGGGGGCGACGACGTCGGCCAGCACGCCCTGGTCGTGGCGCCCGTTGCCGGCGAGCACCTTCACCCGCTGGGCGGTGGCCCGCTGCACCGCCACCCCCCGGCCGCGTGCCGCCGCGGTGATCTCGCGTTCGCCCGCACCCCGCACCGAGTCGGCCAGCACGACCTTGTCCACCTCGAGATCGGGGTCGGCCAGCGCCTCCAGGACGGGCTTGCGGCCGTACACGGTGATGAAGCGGTCCTTGGGGGACACGGCTGGGGGGACGGCGCGGTCGGTCACGACGGGCAGAATCGCATGCGCACGTAGGATCGCGGCCATGCCGCCCCGGCTCTCCGCGCTCGACGCCTCCTTCCTCTATCTGGAGGAGGCGACCACGCCCATGCACGTCGGCGGGATCTCCGTGTTCGAGCGCCCCGGCGACGGCTTCGACTACGACCGGCTCGTCGAGCTGATCGAGCAGCGCATCGCCCTGGTGCCGCGCTACCGGCAGAAGGTCCGGCACGTTCCCGGGAACCTGGCCCGCCCGGTGTGGGTCGACGATCCCGAGTTCGACATCGCCTACCACGTACGGCGCTCGGCGCTGCCCCGTCCGGGCAGCGAGGAGCAGCTGACCGAGCTGGTCGCACGGCTGATGTCGCGGCCGCTGGACCACGCCCGTCCGCTGTGGGAGATGTACCTCGTCGAGGGACTCGCCCCCGCGGGCAGCGGCGAGAACGGCCGGATCGCCATCGTCACCAAGACCCACCAGGCGATGGTCGACGGGATCTCGGCGATCGACATCGGCCAGGTGATCCTCGACGTCTCGGACGAGCCGCGGGAGACGCCGGACGAGCTGTGGATGCCCCGCCCCGAGCCGAGCGACGGCCAGCTGATCCTGGACGCGATCGCCGAGGCGGTGACCCGGCCGACCGAGATGGTGGACAACGTTCGCGTCGCCACCGGGGACGCGCTCGCGACCGTCGGCAAGCTCGCCGGGGCGGCGGGCAAGGTGCTCACGATGGCCCGTACCGCCGGTCGCCGTGCACCGGGGCTGCCGCTGAACGCCGAGATCTCCACCCAGCGCCGGTTCGGGCTCGCCCGCACCGACCTGGAGGACTACCGCAAGGTCCGGGCCGCCTACGGCTGCGACGTGAACGACGTCGTCCTCGCCGTGATCGCGGGCGCGCTGCGCACCTGGCTGATGTCGCGCGGCGAACCGGTCGGCGGGTCCTCCTCCGTGCGGGCGCTGGTCCCGCTGTCGGTGCGCGGCGAGGGTGACGTCCCCAGCTCGGCGACCGGCAGCTCGCTCGGCAACCGGGTGGCGTCGTTCCTGGTGGACCTGCCGGTCGGCGAGCCGAGCCCGCTGGTGCGGCTGCACCAGGTGACCCACCAGATGCGCGAACACACCGACACCGGCGACGCGGTCGGCGCCGACACCCTCGTCCGGATCGGCGGGTTCGCCCCACCGACGCTGCACGGCGTCGGGGCCCGCGCCGCCAGCGGAATGTCCCGGCACTTCTTCAACCTGGTCGTGACCAACGTGCCCGGCCCGCAGTTCCCGCTCTACGCGGCGGGTGCGCGGATGCTGGAGATGTTCCCGGTGGTGCCGCTGGCGAAGGGCCAGGCGGTCTCCATCGGACTGACCAGCTACGACGGCGGTGTCTACTACGGACTCAACGGCGACCGGGACGCGATGGGCGACATCGACGTGCTCGCCGGGATGGTGAACGAGTCGCTCGACGAGCTGCTCGAGACCCTGCGGCCGTAGCCCGAGCCTTCAGAAAGGACCCCCCAAGTGCGGATCTACCTCCCTGCGACGTGGCCGATGCTGGCGCGCACGGTCTCGACCGGCAGCTTCGAGCCGCTGGGCGGGACCGCGTTCGCGCTGACCCCGAAGCTGCGCGAGTCCTACGTGGCCGGTGACGACGAGGAGCTGGAGTACGCCGCGATGAACGAGGCGGCCCGGGCGTCGCTGCGGCTGCTCGCCGTCGAGTTCGGACTCGGTGAGGACGCCACCCCGGCCCGCCGGGTGGTCGTGGCCGCCGACACCGACGACGTCGCCCTGCGCCCCGATCTGGACGACGGCGCGGTCCGGGTCACCGGCCCGGTGCCCGTCGCGAAGATCGCGGCCGTGCACGTGGACCTGCCGGAGGCCGAGTACGCCGTCCGCGAGGCCGCCGCGGTCGTGGACAAGGCAGACCTGGGCGACCTGGACGCCGAGTTCCTGATCGGCGAGGCCGAGGACCACGAGCTGGCCTGGTACGCGCCCTCCGAGCTGCCGTTCCTCGTCGAGCTCGGCTGATCGGAGGACGGGATGAGCTTCGTCGCACCGCAACTGCACGAGGTGACCCGCGGGCTGGCGTTCCCGGAGGGGCCGGTGGCGTTGTCCGACGGCTCGGTGCTGGTCGTCGAGATCGCGGGCGGCCGGTTGACCCGGGTGCTGCCCGACGGGACGCACCGGCCGCTCGCCGAGACCGGCGGCGGCCCGAACGGTGCCGCGATCGGCCCGGACGGCGCGGTGTACGTCTGCGACAACGGTGGCTTCACCTGGCACACCCGCCCCGACGGCACCGTGTACCCCGGTACCCAGCCCGACGACTACAGCGGCGGGAAGATCCTGCGGGTCGACCCGGACACCGGGGAGGCCGGCACGCTGTACGAGGGACTGCGCGGCCCGAACGACATCGTCTTCGACGCCTCCGGTGCGTTCTGGTTCACCGATCTCGGCAAGCGCCGGCACCGCGAGATCGACCTCGGCGGGCTCTACCACGCCCACCCGGACGGTTCCGGGATCAGCGAGGTCGTGCACCCGCTGACCACCCCGAACGGGGTCGGCCTGTCCCCGGACGGGTCGCGCCTGTACGTCGCCGAGACCGCCACCGGCCGGGTCTGGTGCTGGGCGGTGACCGGGCCCGGCACGCTCGGTGCACCGCCGGAGCTGCCCGGGCCGCCCGGTCCCGCCGACGCCCGGCTCCTGCACGGCTTCTCCGGCTACCGCAACCTCGACTCGCTGGCCGTGGACGGCGACGGGAACGTGTGCGTCGCGACGCTGGTCTCCGGTGAGGTCAGCGTGCTGTCCCCGGCGGGGGAGCTGCTCGGCACGGTCGCGCCGCCCGAGCACGACCACCACGTCACCAACATCTGCTTCGCCGGTGCGGGTTCGCGCGACGCGTGGGTCACGTCCTCCGGGCGGGGCCGGCTCTACCGCTGTACCTGGCCGGTGGACGGCCTGGACCTCGCGTTCCGCCGCTGAGCCCGGTCGAGCCGCTCGTTCCGGTCCTGGTGGGGGCGATGGCGTGCTGATCGACGTGTGGGTACGGCTCAGCTCCGGGGCGGGGGCTCGATGGTCACCGGCGCGCCCCAGTCCCGGTAGCGGATCAGCAGGTCGAGCACCTCGGAGCCGGGCAGCTGCTGGCGGATCCGGCCGCGCAGCGGTCGCCGGTCGGCGTCCAGCCAGATCTCGGCGCTGATCCGGGTGACCCCGGCCTGCTGCTGCTCGGCGAGCGCCGCGTGGCGGGCCGGGTCGTTCTCGGTCGCGATCGCCCGGACCAGGTCGACGACCAGCGTGTAGTGCACGGCCGGGATGCCGTCGACGTCGGTGTCGCGGGCGTCGGCGACCAGCACCGCATCCGGGTAGCGGGCCACCGCGGCGAGCGGGTCGACCCCGGCGGCGACGTTCGCGGCGAGCGTGGCGTCGGCGTGCGCGGCGGGCGACATCGGCGCCCGGCCGGCCTCGGCCCAGCCGGCACCCTGCGGGCGCAGCCAGGTGCGATCGTCGACCCGCACGAGCTCGATCGACCGGGGGACGGTGCCCTCGGGCCCGCTGCGCAGCAGGAGCCGGACCGCGGCCCCGGCACCTGCCGGGTCGATCCGGAGCGCGCCGTCCCCGGTGACGGGGATCGGGCCGGCCTCCCCTGTCAGCGTCCCGGCGACCGACAGCACGGCACCGCCGTCGGAACGGGTGCGTGCGTCGACGTCGGCGAGCAGTCGCGCCGGGTCGTAGTACTTCGGCAGCGACTCGGCCGCCGGCGGCGGCGGGACGGGGGTGGCGCCGGACGGGTCCGGCCCGGCGCAGCCGGACAGAGCACCGGTGAGTACGGCGGCGCAGATCGCCACCGCCGCTCGACGCCGTCCCGGCACCGTTGGCCTCCGTCCGTGTACCGCTGTGCTGGCCCGGGCGCCGCGGCACGACCACGGATCAGCCCTGGTGGAGCGCCACCAGGATGCGGCGCAACGCGATGAGTCTGCCTCCGGCGTGGACGCGCGAGTCGACCAGGTCGTCCAATGCGCACTCCGGGTCGGCGGGCGGCCCGAGGTGCCCGCAGCCCCGCGGGCAGTCGTCGATCGCCGCGGCGAGGTCGCCGAACGCGGCGACGACGTCGTCCGGGCCGACGTGTGCGAGCCCGAAGGACCGGATGCCGGGGGTGTCGACGACCCAGCCGTCGGCGTGCGGGAAGGCGAGTGCGGCTGTCGTGGTGTGCCGGCCCTTGCCGATGCCGGAGAGCCGCCCGATGGTCTGGTGCGCTTCCGGGACGGTGGCGTTGACCAGCGTCGACTTGCCGACGCCGGAGTGCCCGACGAGCGCGCACAGCTTCCCGGCGAGCTGTTCGCGCAGCCCGTCCAGGCCGCTGGGCGCCCCGGTCCCGGAGCGTCCGGTGATCACCAGTGGCACGCCGAGCTCGCGGTACTGGGCGGCGAACGGTTCCGGGTCGGCCAGGTCTGACTTGGTCAGGCACAGCACCGGTTCGAGGCCGCCCGCATAGGCGGCGACCAGGCAGCGGTCGACGAACCCGGTGCGCGGCACCGGATCGGCGACGGCGGTGACGACGATCAGCCGTGCGGCGTTGGCGACCACGACCCGTTCGTAGGGGTCGGTGTCGTCGGCGGTGCGCCGCAGCACCGTGTCCCGGTCGGCGACCCGCACGATCCGTGCCAGCGTGTTCGGCTCACCGGACAGGTCACCGACGAGGTCCACCCGGTCCCCGACGACGACCGGGGTCCGGCCGAGCTCGCGGGCCCGCATGGCGACGACCGGCGCCCGCTCCGGGTCGGCGTCCGGCGCGCAGGTCCAGCGGCCGCGGTCGACGGCGGTGACCATCGCCCGGGTCGCGTCGGCGTGCTCGGGGCGGCGCTTGCTGCGTGGACGCGACCCACGCCGCCCGGGCCGGATCCGGACGTCGGACTCGTCGAGGGCGTGGACGTCGTGTCGACGCGGCATGTCAGCGCTCCCCGGCCCGCCCGTGCTCGTCGGCTCGTCCCAGCAGCGCGGCCCAGCGGCCGGGGAAGTCCGGGATCGTCTTGTCGGTGCAGCCGATGTCGTCGACCAGCACACCCGGGACGACCAGGCCGACGATCGCGCCGGCGGTCGCCATCCGGTGGTCGGCGTAGGCACCCCAGGGCCGGTCCGACCGGCCGGTGAGCGCCTTCGGCTCGATCACCAGGCCGTCCTCGGTCTCGGTGACGGCGCCGCCGAGTGCGTTGATCTCGGCAGCGAGCGCGGCGAGGCGGTCGGTCTCGTGGCCGCGCAGGTGCCCGATGCCGCGCAGCCGGGACCGGCCGCCTGCCAGCGCGGCGACGGCGGCGACCGTGGGGGCGAGCTCGCCTGCGGCCCGCAGGTCGACGTCCACACCGGACAACCGGTCCGGTCCGGTCACGGTCAGCCCGTCGGCGTCGCGGGTGACCGACGCCCCGAACTGCTCCAGCACCCCCGGCACGTGCGCCCCGGGCTGGGTGGTCTCCACCGGCCAGTCGCGCACCGTGACCCGCCCACCGGTCACGACGGCGGCGGCCAGGAACACCGAGGCGTTCGACAGGTCCGGCTCGATCGTCCGGTCCCGCACCGCGATCGGGCCGGGCTCCACCCGCCACGTGGCCGGGCCCTCGCCGGTCGTCCGGTCGGAGACGGCGACACCGGCCTCGCGCAGCATCGCGACGGTCATGTCGATGTGCGGCAGCGACGGCAGCGACCGTCCGCTGTGGTGCACGGTCACCCCGCGCTCGAACAGTGCGCCGGACAGCAGCAGGCCCGACACGAACTGGGACGACGACGACGCGTCGATCGTCACCTCACCGCCGGCGATCGGGCCGCCGTCCAGCCGGAACGGCAGCGCGTCGCCGTCGATGCGGGCGCCCAGGGTGCGCAGCGCGGACAGCATCGTCCCCATCGGACGGTCCCGGGCGCGCGGGTCGCCGTCGAACCGGACGGTTCCTGCGGCGGTGGCGGCGGCAGGCGGGACGAACCGCATCACCGTCCCGGCCAGCCCGCAGTCGACCTCCGCCGGGAGCTCGGGGGTGCCGCCGCGCAGTCCCGCGTGCGCGCGGAACAGCACGGCGTCGCCTGCTGTGTGGTCGGCGGTCACGGGGACGCCGAGCGCGGCGAGCGCGTCGCACATCAGCGTGGTGTCCCGGGTGGGCGGGGCACCGTCGACCCGGGCGTCGCCGCCGGACAGCCCGGCGAGCAGCAGTGCCCGGTTGGTCACCGACTTCGAGCCGGGCACCGAGAGGGTGCCGGTCACCGGGGCGTCGGGCGTGGGGGCGGACCAGGAGCTCACGCCCCCATCCTTCCCCACGTGGAAGGATGGGGTGCATGTGCGGCCGTTACGCCTCCACCAAGGCCCCCGCCGACCTGGCCGACGAGTTCCACGCCGTCGACGCCACGGCCGAGTCGACCCGCCCGGACTACAACGTGGCGCCGACCAAGGACATCACGGTCGTCGTCGAGCGGCACCCGCGTGACGACGACGGCGCGGCCGACCCGCAGACCACCGAGCGCTCGTTGCGGACGGTGCGCTGGGGCCTGGTGCCGTTCTGGGCCAAGGATCCCTCGGCGGGTGCGCGGATGGTGAACGCCCGCTCGGAGACGATCACCGAGAAGCCCGCGTTCCGGCGGGCCGTCGCGTCCCGGCGCTGCCTGTTCCCGGCCGACGGCTGGTACGAGTGGCAGCGCCACGACGCCGTCCCGAAGTCGCAGGGCGGCAGCGGCAAGCCGACCAAGCAGCCCTACTTCACCTGCTACGCCGACGGCACGACGCTGGCGATGGCCGGGATCTGGGAGTTCTGGCGGCCCAAGGGCGGCGAGCTGGCCGAGAAGTACCCGGACGGCCTGGTCACGGCCTGCGTGCTGACCACCGAGGCGGTCGGGCCGCTGGCCCAGGTGCACGACCGGATGCCCCTGCTGCTGCAGCCCGGCGACTGGGCCGACTGGCTCGACCCCGACACCGGTTCCTCGGACGAGCAGGTGACCCGGCTGCTCGTCCCACCGTCGCCTGAGCTGGTGTCCACGTGTGAGATCCGGCCGGTCTCCACGCAGGTCAACGCCGTCCGCAACAACGGCCCCGAGCTGCTGGAACGCCTCCCGGACGACCAGGTCCGCGAGCCGGTCCAGCTCGACCTGCTGTCGTGACCGGAGCCCGGGAGATCGACACCCCGCGCGGTCCGGCCCGGGTGACGCAGCACGCCGCGCCGCACCCCGCACGGGGCCTGCTGCTGCTCGGGCACGGTGCGGGCGGCGGGATCGGGGCGCCCGACCTGGTGGCCGCGACCGCGGCGGCGACGGCCGCCGGGTTCGACGTCGGGCTGGTGGAGCAGCCGTACCGGGTGGCCGGGCGGCGCGCCCCCGCACCGGCCGGGCACCTCGACGAGGCGTGGACGGCCGTCGCCGCCGAGCTGGCGAAGGACCACGTGAGTAGCGCAGGCGGATCACGCATGGGCACGGACCTCCCACTCGTCCAGGGCGGCCGCAGCTCCGGTGCCCGGGTGGCCTGTCGCACCGCAGGCGCCACCGGCGCCGTCGCCGTGCTGTGCCTGGCGTTCCCGCTGCACCCGCCCGGCAAGCCCGAGCGGACCCGGCAGCCCGAGCTGGACGGCGCCGGAGTGCCGGTGCTCGTCGTCCAGGGTCGCTCGGACCGGTTCGGGGTACCCGGCGACGGCCCCGACCGCCGGGTGGTGCTGCTCGACGGCGACCACGGGTTGAAGAAGGAGCACGGGGCGCTGCGGGCCGCGGTCGGGGAGTGGTTGGCGGAACTGCCGCTGCCACGGTGACGCACCACGGGTCGTCGATCAGGTCCGCGAGACGCTCGCGCCCTGACCCGCATCGCCCTCGAAGGCGATCCGCTGGTCGAGCAGCGCCTCCATCTCGACCGGCGGGAGCGGCGGCGCGATGAACCAGCCCTGCCCCACGTCGCAGCCCAGTGACCGCAGGTGCGTCGCCTGCTCGACCGTCTCCACCGACTCGGCGATCACGCGCAGCCCCAGGCTGTGCGCCAGGTCGATCATCGCCGAGAGGATGACCGGGCTGTCGATGTCGCGGCCGGTGTCCTCGCCCGCGGAGCCCGACGCCGACACGAAGAACCCGGCCAGCTTCAGCACGTCCACCGGTAGCCGGTGCAGGTAGGCGAGGTTGGAGTACCCGGTCCCGAAGTCGTCGATGGCGATCCGCACGCCGAGCCGGGAGAGCTCCTCGAGCGCCTCGATCGGCCGTCCGCCCGCCGACATCAGGTCGCTCTCGGTCAGCTCCAGCTGGAGCGCGTGCGCGGGCCAGCCGGTCCGGGTGAGGACTTCGGAGATCCGCTCGACGGCGTCGGGCTGGCGCAGCTGGCGACCGGCGACGTTGACGCTGAGCACGAACTCGCGTGACGGGTCGGCGTCGACCCAGGCCCTGGCGTCCGAACAGGCGCGGTGCAGCAGGTGCAGCCCGAGCGGGACGATCAGGCCGCTCTGCTCGGCGAGCGGGATGAAGACGTCCGGCCCCAGCTGCTCCCCGTCGGCGGTACGCCAGCGGGCCAGCGCCTCGACACCGGCCACCCGGCCGTCGGCGAACGACACCAGCGGCTGGTACGCCAGGTCGAACTCGCCGCGGTCCAGCGCGCCGGGCATCCGGCCTGCCAGATCGAACAGGTGGACGTCGGTGCGGTGCCGCACCGGGTCGAAGACCGCGATCCGGTCCCGGCCGTCGCGCTTGGCCCAGTACATGGTGGTGTCGGCGGCCTGCATCAGCTCGGCCGCACCGTCGGTGGGGTGGCGATCACCGGCCCCGTGCTCCGGTACCGGCCAGGCGACGACGCCGATACTGGCCGTGACCATGACCTCCCGGCCCCGCAGCGCGAGCGGCTGCCGCAGCACCTCGAGTGCCCGCTCGGCCATCGCGGTCAGCTGCTCGACGCCGGTGCAGCCCTCCACGAGCACCACGAACTCGTCGCCGCCCATCCGCGCGAGGGTGTGCCCGTCGGTGCCGAGCACGCCCTGCAACCGGTACGCGACGGTGGACAGCAGCAGGTCGCCCGCGTCGTGGCCGAGGGTGTCGTTGACCGCCTTGAAGCCGTCCAGGTCCAGGTAACAGACACCGACCCGGGAGATCGCGTCGTCGGCCAGGGCCGCGGTGAGCCGGCTGAAGAACACCGCGCGGTTCGGCAGGTTGGTGAGCGGGTCGTGCTCGGCCTGGTGCCGCAGCCGGGTCTGGAGCTGGTGCCGTTCGGTGACGTCCTCGATCATCGCCACCAGGTAGCGCGGCGCCCCCTCGGGATCCCGGATCAGCGAGACCACCAGCTGGGTCCAGAGCTGCTCGCCGTCCTTGCGGAAGTACGACTTCTCCATCCGGACGTGCCCCACCCGGCCCGCGAGCATGGCCTGGATCTGCGGCCACATCTCCGGGGTGTCCTCGGGGTGGATGAACTCGAACACCGACCGGCCGACGAGCTCGCCGGGCCGGTGGCCGAACATCAGGGCCAGCGCCCGGTTCGCCTCCAGGATCCGCCCGCCGGTGTCGGCCACGCTGATCCCGAGAGCGGTGTTCTCGAAGACGGCGCCGTACCGGGCCTCCGAGCGCCACCGCGCGTTCTCCGCCGCGCTGCGTGCCGCGAACGCCGCCGAGCTGATCCGGTCCTGCTCGGTGCGGGTGCGCTCCTGCAGCGTCCGCGCGTAGCCGGCGGACAGCGCCCCGACCGCCGCGGTGAAGCGGCGCAGCCGCGCCGGGTCGCCGATCCGGTCACCGAAGTGGGAGGCCAGCACGTCCAGCGAGCAGCGCAGCGCCGCCGGGTCCGTCAGGTGCGCGGCGACCAGCGCCGCTCCGACCTCGCCGGCCGTCTCGATCTCGGCCCGGCCGTCCACGACGGCGCTCGTCCACCACGCAGCTCCGAAGAGCACGGAGTACAGCTCGGCCCGCCCGGCGGAGACGAACCCACGTGCGTGGATCGTCGCCACCCAGGCGTCGGTCAGCTCCTCGACGCCGGCGTCGGGCCGTCCGCCTCGACGGGCGGGTACGGGATCGCCCACGGCGACCTCCTCCGCGGCCTCCTCGGGGGAGTCCGCTCCGTCCGGGATGTCCGGTCAGCGGCGCGCCACGCCGGCCAGACCCGGGTAGCGCTGCGCCTCCGGGCCGACCGGGGACTCCGGCCGCCACAGCGGGATCCGTACCACTCCCGGTTCCAGTATTTCCAGGTCACCGAACAGCGCCCGCACCTCGTCCGCGTTCCGCATCCGCATCGGGTTCGGCGACTTGTCACGGTTGTAGAGGTTCTGGGCGTCGTTCGCACCCGAGTGCCCGCCCTCGTTACTCGCATGGGTGATCACGACGTGGCTGCCGGGCACGGTCGCGTCCACGAAGGAACGGACGAGGCCGGCGGGCCCCAGCTCGTCCGGCACGAAGTGCAGGACCGAGACCAGCAGCACCGCGACCGGGCGCGTGAGGTCGAGGTGCGTGCGGGTCAGCGGGTGCTCCAGGATCCGCTGCGGTTCGGTGAGGTCGCCGGCGAGCACCGCGGTGTGGTCGTCACCGTCGAGCAGAGCACGGCTGTGCACGACGGCAATCGGGTCGTTGTCGACATACAGGACGCGGGCGTCGTCGCACTCGGCGCTCGCGATCTCGTGCACGTTGCCCGCGGTCGGGATGCCCGAGCCCAGGTCGAGGAACTGGGTCACACCCTGGGCGCACAGGTGCCGCACGATCCGGCGCAGGAACGCCCGGTTCGCCTGCGCGACCGTCGCCATCTCGGGCAGGACGTGCAGGACCTGCTCGGCGAACCGCCGGTCGGCCTCGAAGTTGTGCGAACCACCGAGGTAGTAGTCGTAGACGCGCGCGACGCTCGGACGGGTGATGTCGACCTCGTCCGGCGCCCACGATGGTCTGTCCATTTTCTACCCCGCAACCGATCGACCGAACCCGACAGATGCACCCTAACCTGCGACGCGACCCGCATTCCCGGTCACACCGGCGCGGTCACACCGGCCCGATCACGCCGTCGCGATGCGGGCGACGGTGGCCCCGGTGAGCGACGCCAGGTCGTCGGGGGACAGCTCGATCTCCAGACCACGCCGTCCGCCGGAGCAGAACACCGTCGGGTGCTCGCGGGCGGAGGCGTCGAGGACGGTGGGCAGGCGCTTGCGCTGGCCGAGCGGGGAGATCCCGCCCGCGACGTAGCCGGTGGCCCGCTCGGCCTCGACGATCTCGGCCAGCACCGCCTTCTTGCCGCCCGCGGCGGCAGCGAGCGCCTTGAGGTCCAGCTGGGCGGAGACGGGCACGATCCCGACCGTCAGTACCCCGTCGACCCGCGCGACGAGCGTCTTGAACACCCGTCGCGGGTCCTGGCCCATGCGCGCGGCCGCCTCCTCGCCGTACCCGGCGCCGTCCTGGTGGGTGTAGCTGTGCACCTCGTGGCGCACCTTGCGCTTCGCCAGCAGCGCCGTCGCCGGAGTGCCCCTGCCCGCCATCGCCGTCGTCCTCCTGAGGGTCGCGCTGTGGGGGAGCGCGCGAGCAACCTACGGGAATGCCGGGGCGGGGCGCACCGTTGTTCCGGGCGTGACCACAGCAGTGATGGAGGCGCCGACGAGCGCGGGCGCGCCCGGCCGCGAGCGCCGCGAACGCGTACCCTCCCACGGGTCTGCAGTGCCGGTGACCCACACCGGTACGCGGCCCGTGTCACTGGAGAGGGAACAGTTGTCGGACCACTCGGAACAGCCGGAGCAGGCCCCCGGGCCCGGTGAGCCGGAGGCGACGGTCGAACAGGTCGGTGCGGCCGATCCCGACGGCAACCGCGCCCCCGAGGACGAGAGCGTCGAGGAGCGCACCGCCCGCTTCGAGCGCGACGCCATGCCGCTGCTCGACCAGCTCTACGGCGCGGCCCTGCGGATGACCCGTAACCCGGCCGATGCCGAGGACGTGGTGCAGGAGACCTTCCTGAAGGCGTACTCGGCCTTCGGGTCGTTCCGCCGCGGGACGAACCTCAAGGCCTGGCTGTACCGGATCCTGACCAACACCTACATCAACGGCTATCGCAAGCGGCAGCGCCAGCCGCTGCAGTCGCCGACCGACGAGATCACCGACTACCAGCTCGCGCAGGCCGGTCAGCACACCTCGACGGGGCTGCGGTCGGCCGAGGTGGAGGCGCTGGACGCGCTGCCGGACAACGACGTGAAGGAAGCGCTCCAGGCGCTCCCCGAGGACTTCCGGATCGCGGTCTACCTCGCCGACGTCGAGGGCTTCGCCTACAAGGAGATCGCCGAGATCATGGGCACGCCGATCGGCACGGTGATGTCGCGACTGCACCGGGGGCGTCGCCAGCTGCGCGACATGCTGACCCACGTCGCCCGCGACCGCGGGGTCGTCCGCGGTGGCGCCGGCAACCAGGAGGTGACGACGTCGTGAGTGCCGAGGACGCTCCGCTCGAGCAGGACCCGATGGGCGGGCACGGCGGCAACTGCGGTGAGGTGCTGGCCGAGGTGTGGCTGTTCCTGGACCAGGAGTGCGACCCGGACCGCAGGCGGTACCTGCAGCGGCACATCGACGAGTGCGCCCCGTGCCTGGCCGAGTACGGCATCGACGAGAAGCTCAAGGCGCTGCTCGCGCGCAAGTGCGGTGGTGAGGCGGCGCCGGAGTCGCTGAAGGACCGGCTGCGCACCCAGATCCGTTCGGCGGTGCTGGAGCAGGCGCAGGTGACCGTCGAGCGCGGCCCCGAGGGGACGAGCGTGTCGGTGTCCCGGCGGCGTACCGAGTACCGCGAGAGCTGACCCCCACGAACCACGAAGGGCGGGCACCTGCACAGGTGCCCGCCCTTCGTCGTTTCGCCCACCGGGAGAAGCGCAGGCGGAACGAGCATCAGCGCCGACTCAGGTGTTCGGCTTCTTGCCGTGGTTCGCCTTCTTCTTGCCGCGGTCGCGACGCTTGCGGGCACGCTTCGACATGGTCGGTCTCCTTCCCTCTACGTGATCTCGGATCCGCGGGATACCGCGGGAGCTGGTGGGGACCATTCTCGCATGTGGTGGGATGGGCGACCGTGACCACGCTGAGCGAGCTGCTCGCCGAGCACACGACGATGGACGGCGAGACGGCCGACCACCTGCAACGGGTGGTGGGCGAATGGCAGCTGCTTGCCGACATGTCGTTCGCCGACTTCCTGCTCTGGGTGCCGCTGGACGACCTGCACGGGGCCGCCGACCACACCGGGGACGGCTCCTCCCGGGCGGCGACGGCGCAGTTCCTCTGCGTCGCCCAGGCCCGCCCGACGACGGCGCCCACCGCGCACGCCGACGACGTCGTCGGCCGGCGGGCGGCACCGGTCGAGGTCGGGCAGCTGCGCCGGGCGGTCCGGGAGGGCCGGATCTGCCGCGACGACGACCCGCGCTGGCACCTGGAGGTCCCGGTCCGCCGGGAGACGATCCCGGTCCGCTACCGGGGCCGCATCGTCGCCGTCCTGTCCCGGGACACGAACCTCTCCATGCCGCGGGTGCCGTCCCCGCTGGAGATCGCCTACCTGGGCAGCGCATCGGACCTGTGCCAGATGATCGTCGACGGGACGTTCCCCCCGCAGTCCGGCCCGCCGGGGTCCGCCGAGGGCAGCCCGCGCGCCGGCGACGGTCTGGTCCGCCTCGACGTACACGGCAACGTCGCCTACGCCAGTCCGAACGCGCTGTCGGCCTACCACCGCATGGGACACGCCAGCGACGTCGCCGGGGCCGATCTCGCCGCGGTCACCAAGGCACTGGTGCTCGATCCGTTCGACGCCACGGACGTCACGAACCGGATCACCGAGGCGCTGGGCGGCACCCCGTCGTCCCGGATGGAGGTCCGCGGGCGGCGGGCGACGATGCTGGTCCGGGCGCTGCCGCTGCGCCCGCGCGGGGACCCCGCAGGCGCGCTCGTGCTGGTTCGTGACGTCACCGACCTGCGTCGCCGGGACGCCGCGCTGATGTCGAAGGACGCCACCATCCGGGAGATCCATCACCGGGTGAAGAACAACCTGCAGACGGTCGCCGCGCTGCTGCGGATGCAGGCCCGTCGCAGCGAGCACCCGCAGGCCGCCCGGGCGCTGGAGGAGTCGGTCCGCCGGGTCACCTCGATCGCCCTGGTGCACGAGGCGCTCGCGTACTCGGTGGCCGAGGTCGTCGAGCTCGACGAGCTGCTGCCGAAGGTGCTCCCGGCGATCCGGGACGGCGCGACCACCGAGTCCCGCGCCCGGGTCCGGGTCGACGCCGGGTTCGGCGCGCTCCCCGCGGCGAAGGCCACCCCGCTGGTCCTCGTGCTGGCCGAGCTGGTGCACAACGCCCTCGCACACGCCTACGACCCCGGTGTCGCCGGTGAGGTCGTCGTCAGCCCGCAGCGCTCCGCCAGCCGGCTGGAGGTCTCGATCGCCGACGACGGCCACGGCATGCCCCCCGAGTTCGACTTCGAGAAGTCGAAGGGCCTGGGGCTGCAGATCGTGCGCACCCTGCTGCGCTCCGAGCTGGAGGCGACGATCTCGGTCTCCGACCGCGAGGGCGGTGGGACGGTCGCGCTGGTCCGGATGCCGCTGGGCGGTTCGTGAACCGGGTCCGTGCGGTACACCGGCAGTGGCACCGGCCCCGGCGCAACGACGCCGCCACCGGTCGTCCCCGGACGGTCGTCGTGGTGCGCCGGGTGACCGTAACCGTCACCGCGGGTGACCCGGGGCGTCAGCGGGGGCCCGGAGGGGAGGCGATACCCTCGTCTCGTGACCGTCGATCCCGGTGCCGTGGTCGCGCCGGCACCGTGGTGGACGGACCACACGAGGTGGCAGATCACCTCGAACGCACCTCGGGCCCGTGGCCGGTGGCGTCCGGCTACGGGCCCGAGGTCGGGGAACTGTTCTTCAGTTGGTGTTTCTCAGCGAGCGCACGCCGTCAGGCTCAGACAATGCAGGCCTTCAGGCGATGCGAGCCTCTCAGGCGGTGTGAGCGCGCGGACGGCTGCTGCGCCGCTTCAGCGCGCGCCGCTCGTCCTCACTCATGCCGCCCCAGACACCCGCATCCTGCCCGGACTCGAGCGCCCACTGCAGGCACGACTCGGTGACGGGGCAGCGCCGGCATACGCTCTTGGCCTCGGCGATCTGCATCAGGGCGGGGCCGCTGGTACCAACCGGGAAGAACAGCTCCGGGTCCTCGTCGCGGCAGATCGCGTCGTGACGCCAGTCCATGATTGCCTACTCCTCTGGTGCGCGATCGGGGTCGCGCCGATCGTCATCGTGTTACGTGCGTGTTTCGCAGCTTGTGAATACTTTCACGAGCTGCGGCGGTCCTCAACGGGAAACTGCTCATCGGATGCGTGAGTGGCCTCATAGGCACTCGCGCACGACAGACCTGAACTCCCGGCTTCAGCCGGGGCCGGTTCCTCCGACCAGTGTCCCTGTCCGACATGGAATCGGCTACCCGAAAATCATGTCGTATCGAACACCCCGCCGGACCGACGCTCGGCCGGTCCGAACTGCCACGGGCTGCGTTGCCCGTGGCCCCTCGCTTGCGTAGGACCCACCTTGGATCACCGGTTTGGGCTGGTGTAAGCCCCAACGGGACCGGCGGTCCGCTCACATCGGTGAATGGCGGGGTTGCTCACTCCAGCGTGTGAGAGCGCACGCACGAGGCGCGACGAACCGTCCGTCTCACACGACGACGCGTAACGCTCCGGGCACGCTCAGGAACTCCACCTCGGTGCGCATCCCGAGGTGGTCGCCGTCCAGCTGCAGCGCGAGGGGGCGTTCCGAGGTGATCCGGGCCCGGGGGACCGCGTCGTGCCGGACGATGTGGCGCCCGTGCGGGTCGCCGTCGGGGGACAGGATCTGGCGCAGCGTGGAGGCGATCGTCCCGGGCCCGAGACGGGTCAGGGCGAACAGCCCGAGCCCGCTGCCGAACGACGAGCGCGGGTTGGTCCGCACCGCGCGGCCGGACAGGTAGGTCCACGGGTCGGTGTTCGACACGAAGGCCAGCCGGACGCCGTCGAGCGGCGCGGCGCCCGGGAGCTCCACCGTCATCGACGGCGGTCTGCGGAGCTGCGCGACGTACTGCGCGATGGCGGTCACGGCGTAGCGGCCGGGGCTGGCCTCGTGCCCCTGCGCCCGGGCCCGCTCGACGGCGGCGACCACGTCGGCGTCCCACCCGATGCCGGCGTTGAAGGTGAACCAGCGGTCGTCGGCGTGCCCCAGGCCGACCAGCCGGCGTCGCCGCTGTGCGAGGGCCTCCAGCACCCGGCCGGTCGCCTCCACCGGGTCCCGTGGCATGTCGAGCGCGCGGGCGAAGACGTTCGCGGATCCGCCCGGGACGACGGCGAGCATCGCGGTGGCGTCCGGGTCCGGGCGGGGTGCACCGGTGCCGGTACCGGTCTGCGCGGCGAGTAGCCCGTTGACGACCTCGTTCACGGTGCCGTCGCCGCCGAGCGCGACCACCAGCTCGATGCCTGCGGAGACGGCCGCGGCGGTGGCCTCCGCGGCGTGACCGCGGTACCGGGTCTGCAGCACATCCAGCTTCAGCTCGCTGGCGAGTGCCTTGGTCAGCACATCCCGTCCGGCGGCGGTGGTGGACGTGGCCTGGGGGTTGACCACGAGCAGCGCGCGCACGGGGCGACTGTAACGATCGGCCCGGCCTCTATCCTCGACCCCGTGGCCGACGAGCAGGAGAACGGCGCCCCGGCGCGGTCGAGGGTCCCGGAGAACGTGAAGGTCGCCGGGGTCCTGGTGGCGGTGCAGGGCCTGGTGGGCGTGGTGGTCGCCGTCGTGCTGGGCGTGCGGGCGGTCGGCGCCGAGGGGCCGCGGGGCTACTACGGCTTCGCCGAGGCCGGCATCTTCCTGCTGATGGCCTGTGCCGTCGCCGGCCTCGGGTACGGCCTGGTCCGGGGTGTGCACGGCTGCCGGACCCCGGCCATCGTCATCCAGCTGCTGCTGTTCCCGGTGATCTACTACACGCTCGGGCCGAGCCGGCAGCTGTTCTGGGGCATCGTCTGCGGCCTCTACGTGCTGCTGACGTTCCTGATGCTGATCAGCGAGCAGTCCCGGCGCTGGTCGATGGGCGACGAGTACCCGGACTGAGAACGGACTTCACACCCTTTCGCCGCGCCTCACACCTGTTGCGACAGGTGTGAGGCCGGGTCATGGGGTGTGAGGCGCGCCTCAGCTCCGGGCGGCTCAGCGCCGGGCGGCTCAGCTCCGGGCGGCGAGTTCCGTCAGGGGCGGGCCTGTCAGGCGGTAGGTGGTCCAGCCGTCCTGTGGGGTGGCGTTGATCGCGCGGTAGAAGCCTATGGCGGGGGTGTTCCAGTCGAGGACGTTCCACTCCAGCCGGGCCCAGCCGCGGCGCGTGCACTCCGCGGCCAGCTCCGCGAGCAGCCGGAAGCCGTGCCCTCCGCCGCGGTGGGCGGGGGAGACGTACAGGTCCTCCAGGTGCATGCCGGCGACGCCCTCCCAGGTCGAGAAGGTGCGGAACCAGATCGCCACGCCGACCACGCCGTCGGCGGGCGTGGTCGCGACGAACGCACCCGCGACCGGGTCGTCGCCGAACAGTGCGGCGTGCAGCAGGTCCTCGGTCAGGCCGCACTCGTCGGCGGCCTTCTCGTAGTCGGCCAGCTCGTGTACGAGGCGGACCATCACCGGCACGTCACCGGGCACGGCCACGCGGACGTCGTTCACTCGTGCTCCGTCGGTCGCTGGTTGACGTGGTCCAGGCGCGGGACCCCGCGCTCGAAGCCCAGCACGGTCACCCCGGCCGGGTCCATCTTGAAGTGCACTCCGCCACTCGCGGGCAGGCCGATCCAGCGCGCGGTCAGGACCCGGGAGAAGTGACCGTGCCCGACGAGCACGACATCGCCACCCGGCCGGTCGGAGGCGGAGCCCGTGTCGGACCCGCCCAGCAGTGACCGTGCGTCGGCGAGCACGGCGTCGGCCCTGGCGCACACGTCGTCCGCGGTCTCGCCGCCGGGCCACGGTCCGTCCCAGACCGTCCAGCCGGGCAGGGTCTCGCGGATCTGCGGCGTGGTGCGGCCCTCGCCGTCGCCGTAGTCCCACTCGGCCAGGCGCTCGTCGACGTCGTCCACGACCAGCCCGGCGAGCTCCGCGGTGTCGCGCGCGCGTGTGCGCGGGGAGCAACGGACGAGGGCGAGCGGGCTGTCGTTGCGGACCAGCGCGAGCGCGTCCCGGATCCCGCGCGCGGCCGCACGGCCGGCGTCGGTGAGCGGGACGTCGGTGCGGCCGGTGTGCCGACCGGTCCGCGACCACTCGGTCTCGCCGTGGCGCAGCAGCAGTATCCGGCCGCGGGGACCGGTCTCGGGTGTCACGGGCGGCGACGTTAGCGCCACGCCGCCCGATCCGCCCCATTTCACGAAGCGGTGCGGGAGCAGGTCGCAGTGGATCGGCGTCGGGCTCGCCCGGTCGGGGACGTTTCCCACCCGTCCGAGGGGTCATCGGTCGCGGGAGCGCCTCATCGGGCCACCCGTCCGGTGAGATCGACCCGGAAGGCGATCGGTCCCGGAACGCCTGCTCCCCACCGGCTCCCGAGGAGTGTCATGTCGCAGCATCCCCGCCGCGCCGCCCGGCGGATCGCCGGGCTCGGCGCCGCGGCCGGTCTGGCGCTCGCCGCCGCACTGACGGTGCCCGCCGTCGCCGGCTCCGCCGCGGCGCAGCCCGCGCCGATGGCCGCGATCGGGCCCGGCGTGCAGATCGCGACGCCGGTCACCGGTGGGGCTGAGCTGTGTACCGCGAACTTCCTCTACACCCCGGTGGCGGGTCAGGACGGGCACCGGGACGGCGACGGCGCGGAGTACCAGAGCGCGCCGGCCGGGAAGCTCTACCTCGGTGCCGCTGCGCACTGCATGGCCGGCGAGCAGGCCCGGTCGTCGGTGGACGGTTGCGTCGAGCCGGTGATGCCGGAGGGGACCGCGATCGGGGTCGTCGGGCGGGACGGGAAGACCTATTCCGGCCGCCTCGCCTACAACTCCTGGGCGGCGATGAAGGAGCAGGGCGAGACCGACCCGCGGCTCTGTCTCTACAACGACTTCTCGTTGATCGAGCTGAGCCCGGAGGCGGCAGCCGTCGCCGACCCGACCGTGCCCGGCTTCGGCGGCCCGGTGGCGCTGGACACCGACGGCACCCGCAGCGGTGAGACGGTCTACAGCTTCCAGCCGAACCAGCTCGGCGGGACGCCGTACAAGCAGGGGCTCGGCCTCGGGCAGCCGGAGGGGCCGCGCACGCACGTCGTCGCGACGGTCCCGCCCGGCGTCCCGGGCGACTCCGGCGCCGGCTACCTCGACTCCCGGGGACGGGCGTTCGGCCTGCTGTCCAGCCTGATGCTGCCGACCAGCACCAACGGCGTCACCGACATGGCGCGCGCTCTGGAGTACGCCGCCGAGCACGGGTCGATCGGTGCGGTCGACCTCGTGCCGGGCACGCGACCCTTCACCCCGGGTGTGTTGTCGCTGACCGAGACGCCGAGCGGTCCCGCGCTGCCGTCGCAGCCGTTGCCGGAGCTGACCCCGGCGCCGCTGGGCTGAACCGGCGCCGCTGGGCTTGAAAGGGCTCCGCGGGGCCGAACCGGCTCCGGTGGGCTGAACCCGGCCCCGCCGCGGGCCGTCCCGGTCGTCCGGTGTGGTCCGCCGCCGGTTGCGGTCCCCGCCGTACGCGCGTCCTGTGCCGGTGCCCACTCCGGTGGAGCGGGAGCGGCGGGCACGGCCGTCTTCCTGGTTAGACTTCCGCGCAGTACCCGACAGCCGAGTCCCGCCACGGATCCGCATCCGGAACCGCAGCGGTGGGATGGCCGTCCGGCACCGCGACCCGGTCGACGACACCCGCGACCTCCGGTGCAACGGCAGGCGCCCGACGCCGCTCACGTACCTATCGCATGGAGGTCTTCGATGACGCTCGCCCAGGACCGTCCGGTCACCGCTCCCGCCCCGGAGGAGGTGTTCGGCGCGCACGAGGGGGGCAAGCTCGCGACCGGCCTCACCGCGCCGCTGGCCGACGCCCGGGACCTGTCGATCGCCTACACCCCCGGTGTCGCCGACGTGTGCCGCGCGATCGCCGACGACGTCTCGCTCGCCTCCCGCTACACCTGGGCGCACCGGCTGGTCGCGGTCGTCAGCGACGGCACCGCGGTGCTGGGCCTGGGTGACATCGGCCCGCGGGCCTCGCTGCCGGTGATGGAGGGCAAGTCCGCGCTGTTCAAGTCGTTCGCCGGGCTGGACTCGATCCCGCTGGTGCTCGACACCACCGACGTCGACGAGATCGTCGAGACCCTCGTGCGGCTGCGTCCGACCTTCGGCGCGGTGAACCTCGAAGACGTCGCCGCCCCCCGGTGCTTCGAGCTCGAGCGCCGGCTGATCGAGGCGCTGGACTGCCCGGTGATGCACGACGACCAGCACGGCACCGCCGTTGTCCTGCTCGCGGCGCTGGACGGTGCGTGCCGGCTGCAGGGCCGGGCGCTGTCCGACCTGAAGGTCGTGATCTCCGGTGCCGGTGCGGCGGGGATCGCCTGCGCGCGGATCCTGCTCACCGCGGGCGCGTCCGACGTCGTGCTGCTCGACTCCCGCGGGGTCGTCGACGCCGGGCGCGGCGGGGAGAAGGCCGAGCTGGCGGCGGTGACCAACCCGCGCGGGATCAGCGGCGGGATCGCCGAGGCACTCGACGGGGCGGACGTGTTCGTCGGGCTGTCCAGCGCGACGCTCCCCGAGGACGTCCTGGCCACGATGGCACCGGAGTGCATGGTCTTCGCGCTGTCCAACCCGGACCCCGAGGTGCACCCGGAGGTGGCCGCCCGGCACGCGGCGATCGTCGCGACGGGCCGCAGCGACTTCCCGAACCAGATCAACAACGTGCTGGCCTTCCCGGGGATCTTCCGCGGTGCCCTCGACGCGCACGCCCGCCGGATCACCGACGGGATGAAGGTGGCCGCGGCACGGGCGATCGCGGACGTGGTGGCCGACGAGCTCGAGCCCACGAAGATCGTTCCCGGACCGTTCGACCTGCGGGTGGCGCCCGCGGTCGCCGCGGCGGTCGCCCGCGCCGCCGCCACGTCGGGTGTCACGTGAGTGTTGCGATCACCGCCCTCAGGTGACATCGGTCCGGGCGGTGGGTGGTTACGAAGGGTGTGCGACGGCGGTGTGCGTTGAGCGGTCCCTCACGCTGTGAGCGGTCGATCACGCTCTGTCCGGATTTCGTACACCGTTTGCCGACCCGGTGGCGCCCTTCACCCGTGGACATCAGCGTGTCACCGACGGTGAGCGTGTCCGGAGCGCGGTGATTGCGCCGAATGGCGTCGTCACCCGTTGTAGCGGGTAGCTCGATCGGGGTACCTGGGCGGATCGCCCGGCCTGGTGGCTCGTTGGATCCGGTGGAACAGCCGAGGAGAACGGAGGCACGCGTGGCCGAGTGGGAACCGCGGACGGGAGACCGTCCGGGTGGTGCGCTCCGTGGCGTGGCCGGCGAGCCGGGTGCCGGAGGTGCCGAGGACGGGCGCCGGGACGCCGACCGGCCCGCCGAGCTGGCCGGTGACCTCGCCCGGGCCTTCGCGGGCCCCGGCGGGACCCCGGCCTCGCGTCCCCCGTCCCCCGGCCCGCGTGCCGTGGAGGCCGGGGCGATGGCGGGGCCCCGGGTCGTGCAGCCGGCCGCCGACGCCCTCGGTGGTGGTCCGGCCCTCGGTGCCGGCCCGCCGTCCGGGACAGGCGCGCCCGGGGACGGCAGCCCCGGCTCCGGCCCCGGCTCCGGCGAACCGATGCCCGACGGTGCCGGCCGGGTGCCGTCGCCGCATCCGCCCGTTGCGGCGCAGGCGTTCGGCCAGGAGGGCGCGGACCCCGCCGAGCAGCTCGATCTCACCGACCACTCGGCGGTCCAGCTCCCGCCGTCGCCCGCGTTGCTCTGCGACGGGTCCGGCATCGTTCTGCACACCAACGCCGCGCTCCGCCGGCTCGCCGGGTCCGCCGACCCTACCGGCATGAAGCTCCGGCAGCTGCTCGTCGGCCCGGACTCCGACGCCCGGCTGGTCCGCGCCGACCGCCGGCTCGCCCGGGTGAAGGTGGTCCGGTGGCCGCAGGCAGGCGACCGCACCGTCGTCCTGCTGACCGCGTTCCCGGACGCCGCGCCCGCGGCGTCGGACGAGGCGCCCGCCCTGGATCTGGAGCGTGCGACCCGCTCCGGCACCTGGACGTTCGACCTGCAGGCCGGGACGCTCACCCGTAGCGAGGGCCTGGTCGAGCTCTACCGCACGCTGGGCGTGCGCCCGGACGGCCCGGACGGCCCGATCGAGGGCGAGCAGGTCGAGCGGGTGTGCCGGATGCTGCGCCGCGGCCCGGACGACTCCCCGTCGCCGGTCCGTGGGGGCCACTCCTCGGAGATCCGCCCGGAGGGCGGCTCCGTGCTGTCCTGCCGCACCCGGGTCGACCGCACCCCTGGCGGCGCCCCGCTGCGGCTGATCGGGACCGTCCAGGACGTCTCCGACCGGCGCCGCGCCGAGTCCCGTGCGCAGCGCTCCGGGCAGCGGTTCGCCGATCTCGTGGCCACCATCACCACCGGTGTGGCGATGCTCGACGGCCGCGGCCGGATCGTCGACGCCAACCCGGCGCTGTGCCAGCTGCTCGACGCCGATCTCGAGATCCTGCGCGGCGTCCCCGCCCGCAGCCTGTCCGCGGAGAAGCAGTCCGGCGAGCGGAGCGGTCTTCCGGACTGGCTGCGCGACCCGTCGCACCCGGAGCCGACCTACCGGATCGAGCAGCTGCCGCTGCTGCGCGCGGACGGCACCCGGGTCGACTGCGAGGTCGTGGTCAACGCAGCCCCGTCCGACGACGGCCGCCCGTTCTGGCTGCTGGTCGTCACCGACGTCGGCGAGCGCCGCCGCGCCGCGGACGTGCTGCGCGAGGCGAACACCGTCGACCCGCTCACCCGGCTGCCGAACCGGGCCGGGCTGCTCGAGATCGCCGACCGGTTGCTGGCCGGGCCGGACGCCGAGCGGGTCGCCGTGGTCAGCGGCGACGTCGACGACTTCGCCCGGGTCAACACCGGCCTGGGCCACGAGGCGGGCGACGCCCTGCTCGTCGAGCTGGCCGCCCGGCTGCAGCGGGAGCTCCCTCCACTGTGCACCGCCGGCCGGTTGTCCGCGGACGAGTTCGCCGTCGTCTGCGCCGACGTGGGTGACGCAGGCGGTCCGCAGGCGCTCGCGGCCACCGTCGCCGAGCTGATGCGCGGCACCGTGACCGTCGCCGGCCGGCCTGCCACGCTGACCGCGTCGGTCGGCGTCGCCACCCGGGACGGGGTGCCTGCCGGGCCGCGCCCGCCGCGCGGGGACGACCTGCTGCGCTCGGCCGAGGTCGCGGTGCAGCAGGCCAAGCAGCGCGGCCGGGGCACCGTTGCGGTCGCCGACCGGGGCACGGTCGGCCCGGTCCAGCGCCAGCTGGAGCTGGAGGCGGAGCTGCGTGCCGCGATCGAGACGGACGCGCTGCGGCTGGAGTACCAGCCGGTCGTCGGGCCGGACGGGACGGTGCTGTCCGCCGAGGCGCTGCTGCGCTGGTCGCACCCGGTGCACGGGGAGGTCTCGCCGGGCGAGTTCCTGCCGGTCGCCCAGCGCGGCGGTCTGCAGCGCGACCTGGACCTGTGGGTGCTGCGGACCGCGGCCGCCGAGGCCGCCACCTGGCCGCGGCACGGCCAGCGGATCGCCGTGGCGGTCAACCTCGCCGGGCTGCTGCCCGCCGACCCGGCATTCCTCGACGAGGTCGCCGCGGTCGTGGACGCCACCGGGCTGGGCTGGGACCAGCTGGTGCTCGAACTGGTCGAGACCAGCCTGGTCGCGCTGCCGCGCCCGGCGCTGGACGCGATGAGCGAGCTCGTCCGGCGCGGGGTCCGGTTCGCCGTCGACGACTTCGGCACCGGCTACTCGTCGCTGGCTCGGCTCAAGGAGCTGCCCGCGCAGACCGTGAAGGTCGACCGGGCGTTCGTCACCGGGGTCGGGACGGACCCGGCGGACTTCGCGCTGGCCCGCGCGGTGGTCGAGGTGGCCCGGGCGATGGGCCGCACCACCGTGGCCGAGGGCGTCGAGACCGCCGAGCAGTTCCACGTGCTGCGCGGGCTCGGGGTGAACGCGTTCCAGGGCTGGCTGTTCGCCCGCTCGCTGCGCCCCGACGACCTGCACCGGGTGCTGCGCGGCGGTGGGCTGCCCACCCCGGCGACGACGGCGACCCCGGCGGGAGGCACGCCCGGCGACTGGTGAGACCCGGCGCACGAGTGTGCCCGGCCGGGACCGTCAGGAGGGCACGCTCCCGGCCAGTGCGCGCACCGTGTCGAGACCTCCGGACGGATCCCCAGCCGGACTCAGCACGACGTGGTCGGCCCCGGCCGCACGGTGCTCGGCGACCCGGTCCGCGATGTCGTCCGGGGTGCCCGACGCGGAGATCGCGCCGGCGAGCCGGTCGTCGGGAGCGTCCATCTCGGCGTCGGTGAAGCCGAGCCTGCGGGTGTTGGCCCGGTAGCCCGGGACCTGGAGCAGGAAGCCCGCCAGCTCGCGGACCGGTGCGAGATCGGCACCGAGCACGACGGGCAGCATCACCGCGAGAAGCCGGTCCGGGCCCAGCACCGCGCGGGCACCGGCGGTGTGCTCGGGCGTGACGAGCAGGGTCACCGCACCGGCGAACCGGTCCCGGGCGAGTGCCAGCTTGCGTGGTCCGAGTGCGGCGAGGATCCGCTCGTGGGACGGGACCGGCGGATCGGCGGCGTCGAGCGCGTCCACGTAGGAGCCGAGCGCGGCGAGCGCCCGCGGCTGTTGCGGTGCGCCGAGCCCGAGCAGGAACCGCCCGGGATGCCGCCGTGCGGCGTCGGCGTGCAGGGCGGTCACCCCCTCGGCCGGGTGCACGCCGGTCGGCACGATGCCGGGCACGACGGCGGCCTCGCGGGTGCCGTCGAGCAGTTCGGTGAGCCGGTCGAGCCGGTCGATCGAGCCGCCGCCGAGCCACAGCGTGCGGGCGCCCGCATCCTCCAGCGCAGCGGCGTCGGCGGGATCGGGGCCGGTGGCGAAGCCGACCGGGCCGAGGGACGTCGTCGTGGTCATGCCGACGATCCTGCGACCTGTACCCGACTTCAGGTCAAGGTGCGTGTCGACGGTCCGGACACTCCGGATCGGTCGCGGGACGGGGTCGCCGGTCGTGCACGGCCGGGTTAGTGTGCTGCGACCAGTGGCCGATCCGGCCGCACGCCGGGAGCACGGGGGAGTCGGCGATGATCGAGTTCCGGGGCGTCACCAAACGCTTTCCGGGTGGGACGCTCGCGGTCGACGAGCTCGACCTGGTCGCGGAGCAGGGGCGCATCACGGTGTTCGTGGGCCCGTCCGGCTGCGGCAAGACGACGTCCCTCCGCATGATCAACAGGATGGTCGAGCCGACCTCGGGCGAGCTGCGGGTCGACGGGCAGGACGTCCTCGCCGCCGACCCGGCCGATCTGCGCCGCGGGATCGGCTACGTGATCCAGCAGGCCGGCCTGTTCCCGCACCGCACGGTCGTGGACAACATCGCCACCGTCCCGATGCTGCTCGGCCGCGGCCGGAAGGCCGCCCGGGACCGGGCGATGGAGCTGATGGAGACCGTCGGTCTCGACACGTCGATGGCGCGGCGGTACCCGGCCCAGCTCTCCGGTGGCCAGCAGCAGCGGGTCGGCGTGGCCCGCGCGCTCGCCGCGGACCCGCCGGTGCTGCTGATGGACGAGCCGTTCTCCGCGGTGGACCCGGTCGTGCGGGAGAGCCTGCAGGACGAGCTGCTGCGGCTCCAGTCCGAGATCGGCAAGACGATCGTCTTCGTCACCCACGACATCGACGAGGCGGTCAAGCTCGGGGACAAGGTCGCGGTGTTCCGGGTCGGCGGGAAGCTCGCGCAGTACGACGAGCCGGGCGTGCTGCTGTCACGCCCGGTCGACGACTTCGTGGACAACTTCGTCGGCCGCGACCGCGGCTACCGCGGGCTCGGGTTCCTCACCTCGGAGACCATCCTGCTCGGATCGCTCGACATGCTCTCGATGGGCGACCCGAGGCCCGACGACGGCTGGGCCCTCGTGCTGGACGGCACCGGCCGTCCGCTGGGCTGGGTGGCGGACGGGGACGGCCCCGTCACCGAGGACACGATCGTCCCCGGTGGCTCGCTCTACACCGTCGGCTCCGGCTCGCTGCGCGGCGCGCTGGACGCGGCGCTGTCGTCGCCGTCCGGGCAGGGCGTCGCCGTCGACGCCGACGGCCGGGTCGCCGGCTCGATCACCGCCGACGCCGTGCTCGCCGCGCTGCCGGCCGCCCGCGACGACTCCGCCGCGTAGGGGCGGGCGGATGGACTGGGTCCTGCGCAACTCGGAACTGGTGCTGGAGCTGACCCGGGAGCACCTGGTGCTCTCGCTGGTCCCGGTGCTGGTCGGCCTGCTGCTGGCCATCCCGCTCGGCTGGCTGGCCAACCGCCGCTCGTGGGGCCGGACGCTGACGCTCAACGCGGCCGGATTCCTCTACACGCTGCCCTCGCTGGCGCTGTTCGTGTTCCTGCCACCGATCATCGGCACCCGGATCCTCGACCCGGTGAACGTGATCGTCGCACTCACCGTCTACGTGCTGGCGCTGCTCGTGCGGACCGTCGCCGACGGGCTCTCGGCGGTCCCGGCCAGGATCGTCGACTCCGCGACGGCGATGGGCTTCCGCCCGGTGCGCCGGTTCCTCGTCGTCGAGCTGCCGATGGCGGTCCCGGTGATCGTCGCCGGGCTGCGGGTCGCCGCGGTGAGCTCGATCAGCCTGGTCACCGTCGGCTCCGTGATCGGGTTCGGCGGGCTCGGGAAGATGTTCACCGAGGGCTTCCAGCGGGAGATCCCGCAGCAGACGGTCGCCGGGATCGTGCTCGTGCTGCTGCTGGCCCTGGTGATCGACGCCCTGCTGGTGCTGGCGGGGCGGCTGCTCACCCCCTGGGAACGCGCACGATCGGGGGCGGGCGCATGAACCACCTCGGCTGGCTGTTCACCGGTGCGAACTGGTCGGGCCCGGAGGGGATCCTGGTCCGGCTCGCCGAGCACCTCGGCTACACCGCCCTCACGATGCTGGTCGCGATGGTGATCGCGCTGCCGCTGGGCGCCTGGATCGGGCACACCGGCCGCGGCGGGTTCGTCGTCGTCGCGCTGGCGAACGCGCTGCGCGCGCTGCCCACGCTCGGCCTGCTGGTGCTGCTGTTCCTGATGATCGGGCTCGGCCTGCTCGGTCCGCTGATCGCGCTGGTGATCATCGCTGTGCCGCCGCTGCTGGCAGGCGCCTACGCCGGTGTGCGCAACGTCGATCCCGCGGTGGTGGACGCCGCGCGCGGCATGGGCATGCGCGGGCCCGAGGTGCTGTGGAAGGTCGAGCTGCCCAACGCGCTGCCACTGGTCATCGGCGGTATCCGCAGCGCGACCCTGCAGGTGATCTCGACGGCCACCGTGGCCGCGTACGTCGGCATCGGTGGCCTGGGCCGGTTCATCCTCGACGGCCTCGGTCAGCGCGACTTCGGGGCGATGATCGGCGGATCGATCCTGGTGGCCGCGCTCGCCGTCGTCGCCGACCTGGTGCTGGGCGGGCTGCAGCGGCTGCTGGTCTCACCGGGGCTGCAGCTGACGGCCGAGCACGGCCGCCGGCCGTTGCGGCTGATCCGCGGCGGCGGGGGAGAGAAGGTTCGGGCGGCATGAGAAGGCTCGTGGCGACGCTGCTGGTGGCGGCGTTCGCGTTGGCCGGCTGCGGGGGCGACCCGCTGGCCGGAGGTGCCGACACCGACCCGGACGTGATCGCGATCGGCTCCGGGAACTTCACCGAGTCCCAGCTGCTCGCCGAGGTGTACGCGCTCGCCCTGCGGGACGCGGGCGTCGACGTCGAGAACCCGGTCGCCATCGGGTCGCGGGAGGCGTACTTCCCGGCCCTGCAGGACGGCTCGGTCGACCTGATCCCGGACTACTCCGGAGCGCTGCTGACCTACCTCGACGAGGAGGCCACCGCCGTCGAACCCGACGACGTGTACCGCGACCTGCAGGCCGCGCTACCGCCCGGGCTGGTGCTGGGTGAGCGGTCCGAGGCGGAGAACAAGGACGCCGTCGTCGTGACCCGGGAGACGGCGCAGCGGTGGAACCTGCGGTCCCTCGAGGACCTGGCGCGCTACTGTCCGGACATGGTCTTCGGCGGTGGCTCGGAGTTCCGGACCCGGCCGGACGGTATCCCCGGCCTGGAGGAGAACTACGGCTGCACCTTCGGCCAGTACCGGGTGCTGGACTCCGGCGGCCCGCTGACCGTGGCGGCCCTGAGCGGTGGGGACGTGCAGGCGGCGAACCTGTTCACCACCGACCCGGCCCTGCCGCAGAACGACTTCGTCCCGCTCGCCGACCCGAAGGAGAACTTCGCGGCGCAGAACGTCGTGCCGGTGATGGCGGAGCGGAAGGCGACGCCGCAGGTGCGGGCGGTGCTGGACCGGATCTCGGCCGAGCTGTCGACCGAGGAACTGCTCGCGATGAACGCCGAGGCCGCCGGGCCGGACAAGCCCGCGCTGCGCACCGTGGCCGCGGACTGGCTGGCCCGTAAACAGATCGTCGGAGGTGCCCCGTGAAGATCCGGTCCCTGTACCGGTACCCGGTGAAGTCGATGCTGGGGGAGGAGCTCGGTTCGCTCGAGGTGGACACGCACGGCGTCGTCGGCGACCGGGTGTTCGCCCTGATCGACACCGAGCACGGCCGGGTCGCGACCGCGAAACAGCCCCGGCACTGGCGGGCGCTGCTGCGCTGCCGCTCGGCCGGCTCCGGATCCGAGGTGACGGTCGTCCTGCCGGACGGCCGCAGCGTGGCGGCCGAGTCGGCCGCCGGTCCGCTGTCCGAGCTGCTGGGCCGGGCGGTCACCGTGAGCACCCGGCGGTCCGACGGGGCGGTCGTCGAGCGACCGGACCCGGAGGACGTCCTGGCCCGGGGACTCGACGCCGAGGTCGACGCACCGCTGCTGGAGATCGCCCAGGGCGCGCCCGGCGGACGGTTCGTCGACCACTCGCCGGTGCACGTGATCACCACGGCGACGCTCGACGAGCTGGGTGTGGAGGCGCTGCGCTACCGGCCCAACGTCGTCGTCACCACGCCGGCGGGGACACCGGCGTTCGTCGAGAACGACTGGCTGGGCCGCACGCTGACGATCGGTGGCGTCACCCTGGTGCCCACGCTGCCGACGCCGCGCTGCTCGGTGCCGACCCTGGAGCACGGCGACCTGCCGCGCGCCCCGGAGGCGCTGCGCGGGCCGGCGCAGCGCAACCGGGTCGACGTGCCCGGTTTCGGGGTGCTCCCGTGCGCAGGCCTCTACGCCCGGGTCGAGGTTCCCGGGACGTTCCGCCGAGGCGACGCGGTGGAGATCGCCTGAGGCCCGATCAGAACAGCCGCGACTGCACGTCGGTGATCAGCAGGATGAGGAACAGCACCGACGAGACGGTCAGCACGGTGTTCGACAGCCACCCGTTGCGCCCCTCCTTCGGGACCAGCTTCGTGTTCAGCAGCAGGAGCAGCGTGATCGCCAGGAACGGCATGAAGAACGAGCCCAGCACGCCGTAGGCCAGGGTCAGCGCGAACGGCCGGTCCAGGAACAGCAGCGCCATCGGGGGGAAGGTCAGCCACAGCATGTAGCCGCGGAACGCCCACGAGCGCTCGGCCTTCACCGCCTCGTAGACGCCGGCCCGGCCGGGCCCGGCACCACGCTCGGCCGGTTCCTCGCCGGCGACGACCGAGTCCTGCGGGCCGATCACGGCCGCCTTGCCGTGCGGTAGCCGGATCGCCCGCACCCAGTCGGTGAACAGCAGCGACACCCCGTTCCACACGCCGAGCAGCGAGGTCAGGGTCGCGGCCAGGAAGCCGATCAGGAACACGATCCGCACCCCGGGGCCGTGGAGCTCGCCGAGCCGGTCACCGAGGATCAGCAGCCCCTCGTCGTCGTCGGTGATGTCCGTGCCGAACAGGATAGTCGCGCCGACGACCAGCATCGCGATGACGAACAGACCGGTGAGGACGTAGCCGACGAGGTTGTCCAGCCGCATCATCGAGAGCCACTTCGGGCCCTTCCAGCCCTTGGCGTAGAGCCAGTAGCCGTAGCTGGACATCGTGATCGTGCCGCCGACGCCGCCGATCAGGCCCAGCACGTACACCGTCGACCCGCTCGGCAGGCGCGGGACCAGGCCGGAGAACAGGGCGCCCAGGTCGGGCCGGACCAGCACGGCGATGCCGATCACCGACACGAACATCACCGCGACCAGCACGGTCATGACCTTCTCGAAGGCGTTGTAGCGCTGCATCCACACCAGCGCCAGCCCGACGACGCCGGCGATCATGCCCCAGTAGCGCACCGACAGACCGCCGAACAACGCGTTCATCGGCAGTCCGACCGCGGACATCGCGGTGGCGCCGTAGACGAAGCCCCAGAGCACGATGTAGACGCCGAAGAACACCGTCGCCCAGCGGCCGAGCCGGCGCCAGCCGTCGAGCATGGTCGCGCCGGAGGCGAGGTGCCAGCGGCCGACGGCCTCGCCGAGCGCGAGCTTCACCAGGGTCCCGACCACGGCGGCCCACAACAGCACCGTGCCGAAGCTCGCTCCGGCGACCATCGTCGCGACCAGGTCGCCCGCGCCGACACCGGTCGCCGCGGCGACCAGGCCCGGACCGATCGAGCGGATCTTCTTGGCGCCGGTCGGCGGTTCGAGGAACTCGGTCTGCGGGCCGGGTGACGGCATCGTCACACTCCGATCGGATCGCCGTGGGCGGTGGCCGGTCCGGCACCGGCCGTTCGGGTGCAACCTAGGCGACAGGTGCCGTGCCTTCCAGCGCGAACGGATCACGATGGGCCGTTCGCGGCGTCCAGGGTCACGTTCGGCGAGCGTTGCATCGGGTGACCGCGCGGCTCACCATGGTGACGACACCGGCCGATAGGTTCCTGGAACGCGACCGGGGGCACCCGGCCGCGCGGACGCGCACGCACGGAGGGCGGCATGGCGAACATCGACGAGATCCGGGCCGGGATCGGGCGGGCCAACCAGCAGGCCACCGAGAGCCTCGGTGCCCTGCGCCACGCCCGCCAGGCCATCGAGGAGGCCGCCTCGGCCTTCTCGCAGAACATCTACGGCACCGCCCAGAACGATGCCGACGACGCCCGCGGCCGGTTCGCCGCCGCCTCCGAGAAGATCGACGAGGTCGAGCAGATGCTGCACGTCGCGATGCAGTCCGCCGACGACGTCGCCGCGCGGCTGTGACGGCGCCGGTGCCCGACCCGCCAGCGTGATGGCCCGTCGTCGCGACCGCATCCGCGCCGCCTTCGAACGCTTCCACAGCGCCGCCTCCGCCGCGGTCGGGGCGGCGGAGGTACGCCGGGACCGGGCCGCCCGCGTACACGCCGAGGTGATGGCCGAGCTGTGGCTGCGGGAGACCGGTTACGACGCCGCGCAGCACGACCCCGGCCTCGCGCGGATCCTGGCCAACCCGCGGTTCGCCGAGGTCGTCGCCCGCGTCGCCGACGACCGCGCGCACGCCTTCGACCGCTGGCAGGGCGACTCGCCGCGGGCGCTGTCGGACATCGTCGCCGGAGCGACGCCCGGCGCGGCCGGCGACGACCCGGCGGCGTGGGAGCCCGTCGCGGGCGACGCCGAGGCGGTCGGCGAGGTGCCCGAGATGTGGGCGCTGGGTACCGGCTCGGTCGAGGGCGGTGCGCCGTTCCGGGTCGCGGTCCCGCTGCTGGACGGCGCGCACCTGCAGATCGTCTCCACGCCGCGCACCCGGGAACGGGCCGAGGCGATGGTCGAGCAGCTGGTGCTGCGGATGCTGCGGCACTTCCGGCCCGGCGTCGTCGGCGTGCATGTGTGGGACGTCGGCCAGCTCGCCGGTGCCCTGCCCGGGCTCTACCCGCTGACCCGCACCGGCCTGCTCACCGTGCACGACCCCACCCGGCTGGAGGCGCTGCTCGCCCAGCTCGCCGACCGGATCCGGCGGGTGCAGACGCGGGTGCTCGCCGCGGGTAGCTCGTCACTGGCCGAGCTGGCGAGGCAGAGCGGGAAGCGGCCCGAGTCGTGGATGGTGGCGGTGCTGGTCGGCAGCGGGCGCGAGCTGCCCGAGGCCGAGCTGCGCCAGCTACAGCGGGTCGCCCGCGGCGGCATCGCGGCCGGGGTGGTGCTGGTGCTGCTCGACGTCCCGGTGGCGCTGCGCAGGCCGGTCGAGTCGGTCACCTTCGGCGACCCACCCGGGACGGACCCGGAGGACGCGTCGGCGCCGGTGCCGGTGCACACGTCGCTGACCGGGCCGCACGTGCTCGTCGAGCCGGACCGGCCGGTCCCCCCGGACGACGTGACGGCGGTCTGCACCGCGATCGCGGCGGCGCACGAGCAGTGGCGCGGCAGGCTCGGGGCGTTCGCCGACCTGTTGCCTCCGGTGGCGGACCGTGGGCGGGAGCGCTCGGACCAGGGACTGGTCACTGAGATCGGGTTCAGCGACGGCATGCCGGCCGAGATCTGCCTCGACGACCACTCGCCGCACGCCCTGGTCGGCGGGCCCAGCGGCTCCGGCAAGACGAACCTGCTGCTGGCCTGGATCTCCGGGCTCGCCGCGCGCTACGGGCCGGAGGAGGTCGAGCTGTACCTGCTCGACTTCAAGGAGGGCGTCTCCTTCACCCAGTTCGCCCCCGATCCCGGCGGGCACCGGCCGGACCGGCTGCCACAGGCCCGGCTGATCGGGGTCAACGTCAACACCGACCGGGAGTTCGGACTGGCGCTGCTGCGCCACCTGTCCGACGTGATGCGCTCCCGGGCCGAGGCCGCCCGGCGCTACGGGGCGACCAAGCTCGCCGAGCTGCGCGCGGAGCTGGCCGACCGGGGGATCACCGGCGCCGAGGCCCGGCTGCCGCGGATCGTCGCCGTGATCGACGAGTTCCAGTTCCTGTTCACCGGGCGCGACGCGGTCAGCGCCGAGGCCACCGCGCTGCTGGAGGACGTCGCCCGGCGCGGCCGCTCGCAGGGCGTGCACCTGGTGCTGGCCAGCCAGGACATCTCCGGGATCGACGCCCTGTGGGGCCGGTCGGCGATCTTCGAGCAGTTCGTGCTGCGGATCGCGCTGCCCCGCGCCCGGCGGATCCTGGCCCAGGACAACGAGGCGGCGCTGGAGCTCCCGCGCTGGCACGCGGTGGTCAACCACGACTCCGGCGTCGAGCACGGCAACCGGGTGGTCACGGTGCCCGAGGCCGGTGCCGCACTGGTGCGCGAGGTGCAGCGCACGGCCTTCGAGGCCCACCCGCACGAGCCCCGGCCGGTCGTGTTCGACGGTGCCCGCGCCCCGGAGCACGACGAGCTGGCCGCCCGGCTCCCGGCCGACGGTGTGCCCCGGGCGCTGGTCGGGCAGCTCGTCGACGTCCACGGCAGCCCCGCGGCGGCCGAGCTGGCGGACGCGCCCGGCCGCAACCTCGGTGTGATCGGGCCGGACGCGCGCGTCGCCGTCCCGCTGCTGTGCACGGCGGTCGAGTCCTACGTCGCGGGCCTGCCCGACGACGGTGCCCGGGTGCTGCTGATGCCGCTGGCCCCCGACGCCGTCGCCGCGGTCGACGAGCTCGCCGGACGGCTGCCCGGCGAGGTGGAGAAGGTGTTCGCGGACGGTTTCGCCGCCCGGATCCGGGAACTGGCGGCCGCGGTCCGGGAGCGGGCCGGCGCAGCCGGTACCGACGGGCATCCGCCGCTGGTGGTCGCCCTGTTCGGCGCGGACGTGGCGGAGACGATGCTGGACCGCACCGGCACCGAGGACCTGCGCTCCGTGCTACGGCACGGGCCGGGTGTCGGCGTGCACCTGCTGGGGTGGTGGCAGGGGGCGCAGCGGCTCAAGACGCTGCTGGCGCCGCCCGGCGCCGCGCTCGACGACCTCGGCGCGTGGGTGGCGGCCGGGGTGCAGGGCGCCGATCTCGTCCCGCTGCTCGGGGGCCAGCCGCTGGACTGGACCCCGGCCCCGGGGCGCGGGCTGTTCCTCGACCGGGCCCGGTACTCGCGGCCGCAGCTGGTGATCCTGACCGATCGGGGTGGTGGCCGATGAGCGCGTCCGAGCGGTACCGCGAGGTGGTGGCCGAGCTGGCCGGGGCCGTCGTCGAGCTGCGCGCGCGGGACGCGGAACGGGCCGCCGAGCTGCGCCGGGAGCTGCACGCCGCCGAGCGCGAGCTGCACGCCGCGGCCGACACGCTCACCCTCGCCCGCGGCATGGCCGAGCTCCGCTGGGAGGCGGCGCTACAGGTGATGTGGTCGGCGGAGGAGCCGGGCAAGCCGCGCCCGCGACCCGACCACCGCGCCGACCCGGCCCGGTACGCAGAGCTGGAGCGCGAGGCCGACGAGGCGCTCGAAGAACTGCGCGCGTCCGGGAACCGGCGGCTGTTCCGGCGACGCCGCTCCTGACCGGGCGGGAGACGCACCCTGCACTCGCCGAGATGCGGCTCAGGGTCGGCGAATGATCGACAATTCGCCCTGAGCCGCATCTCGACGGGTGCGGGGCGTCCTGTCAGTCGTCGTCGGCGTCGTCGCGGGCGAGGAAGCTGGAGAGCCGCTCGACGGCCGTCTCGAACTGCGGGTTCAGGTCGACGAACGCCCGCAGCCGGTCGGCGAGCCACTCGACGCTGACCTGCTCGTCGCCGCGCCGGTCGACGAGCTCCTCGATGCCGCGGTCGGTGAAGTACACGTCGTCAGGTTAGTGCCCCGGTGACAGCGGCGGCCGGGCGCGGGGTCTCCCGCGCCCGGCCGCCGGGCGTGTCAGCAGACGATCAGGACGTCGCGAACGCCTTGTCGATCAGCTCGGCCTGCTCGACCTCGTGCACCTTCGACGAGCCGGCGGCCGGGGCCGCCATCCGCCGCCGGGACACCCGGGTGAACTTCCCCTGCAGCTGCGGGAGCTTCTGGGGCAGTTCCAGGCCGTAGTACGGCCACGAGCCCTGGTTGGCGGGCTCCTCCTGGACCCAGCGGATGTCGTCGGCCTCCGGGTAGCGCTCGAGGGCCTCGGTGATCTCCTCGATCGGCATCGGGTACAGGCGCTCGACGCGGACGATGGCGGTGTCGTCCACCGAGGTGTCGCCGTTCTTGCGGCGCTTGTCCCGTGCCGCGGCGAGCTCCCAGTAGATCTTGCCGGAGCAGAACAGCACCCGCTTCACGTCCGTGACCGGGCTGCTCTTCTCGCGGTGCTCCGGGTCGTCGATGACCGGGCGGAACCGGCCGTCGGTGAAGTCGGACAGCTGGTTGACGACCTGCTTGGCGCGCAGCATCCACTTCGGCGTGAACACCACCAGCGGCCGGCGCACCCCGTCGAGGGTGTGCTGGCGCAGCAGGTGGAAGTAGTTCGCCGGCTCGGACGGCAGCGCGACCGTCATCGATCCCTCGGCGCACAGCTGCAGGAACCGCTCGATGCGACCGGAGCTGTGGTCGGGACCCTGGCCCTCGAGGCCGTGCGGCAGCAGCAGCGCGACGTCGGAGAGCTGGCCCCACTTCGCCTCACCGGACGAGATGAACTCGTCGATGATCGGCTGGGCGCCGTTGACGAAGTCGCCGAACTGGCCCTCCCACACGACGAGCGCCCCGGGGTGGGCGACCGAGTAGCCGTACTCGAAGCCGACCGCCGCGAACTCCGACAGCGCCGAGTCGTAGGCCAGGAACCGGCCCTGCCCCTCGGCCAGGTTGCGCAGCGGGAAGTACTCCGCGCCGGTCGTGCGGTCGAGCAGCACCGAGTGCCGCTGCACGAAGGTGCCGCGGCGCGTGTCCTGGCCGGAGAGCCGGATCAGGCGGCCGTCCATGGCCAGCGAACCCAGGGCGAGCAGCTCGGCGAAGGCCCAGTCGATGTCGCCCTCGCGCGACATCTTGTAACGCTTCTTCAGCACCGGCTCGACGCGCTTGTGCACCCCGAAGCCCTCGGGGAGCGCCTCGTGCACGTCACCGACCCGGTGCACGACCTCCAGCGGGATCGAGGTGTCGAGATTGCTCGGGACCTTCTGCACGTCCTCGATCGACGGCGAGATCACCGGCGGGGTCTTCTCGAGCTCGCGCACCTCGTTGAAGACGTGCTCGAGCTGGTTCGAGAAGTCCTTGAGCGCCTGCTCGGCCTCGCCCATCGTGATGTCGCCCCGGCCGATCAGCGACTCGGTGTAGATCTTCCGGACGCTGCGCTTGGCATCGATGATGTCGTACATCGACGGCTGGGTCATCGACGGGTCGTCGCCCTCGTTGTGGCCCCGGCGCCGGTAGCAGATCATGTCGATCACGACGTCGTTGTTCCACCGCTCGCGGTACTCGACCGCCAGCTTGGCCACCCAGACGCAGGCCTCCGGGTCGTCGCCGTTCACGTGGAAGACCGGCGCGCCGATCATCTTCGCGACGTCGGTGCAGTACTGCGAGGAGCGCGAGTGCTCCGGCGCGGTGGTGAACCCGACCTGGTTGTTGACCACGACGTGCACGGTGCCGCCGGTACGGTAACCGCGCAGCAGTGCCAGGTTCAGCGTCTCGGCCACCACACCCTGGCCGGCGAACGCGGCGTCACCGTGCATCAGGACCGGCAGGACGGTGAAGGCGCCGTCGCCCTTGTCGAGGATGTCCTGCTTGGCACGGACGATGCCCTCGAGCACCGGGTCCACGGCCTCCAGGTGCGACGGGTTCGCGGTCAGCGACACCGCGGTCTCGCCGTCGCCGAACATCCGGAAGTACTTGCCCTCGGCGCCGAGGTGGTACTTCACGTCGCCGGAGCCGTGCGCCTGGCCCGGGTCGAGGTTGCCCTCGAACTCGCGGAAGATCTGGCTGATCGGCTTGCCGACGATGTTGGCCAGCACGTTCAGCCGGCCGCGGTGCGGCATGCCGATGACGACCTCGTCGAGCTCGCGCTCGGCGGCCTTGTCCAGGACTGCGTCAAGCAGCGGGATGACGGTCTCCCCGCCCTCCAGCGAGAACCGCTTCTGCCCGACGTACTTGGTCTGCAGGAACGTCTCGAACGCCTCGGCGGCGTTCAGCCGGGACAGGATGTACTTCTGCTCGCTCTGGTCCGGCTTGACGTGCGGGACCTCCATGCGCTCCTCGAGCCACTTGCGCTGCTCGGGGTCCGCGATGTGCATGTACTCGGTGCCGATGGTCCGGCAGTAGGACGCGCGCAGCAGGCCGAGCACGTCGCGCAGCTTCATGTGGCTCTGGCCGCCGAAGCCGCCGACGGCGAAATCGCGGTCGAGGTCCCACAGGGTCAGGCCGTGCGAGAGGACGTCGAGGTCCGGGTGGCGCCGCTGGCGGTAGTTCAGCGGGTCGGTGTCGGCCATCAGGTGCCCGCGGGTCCGGTAGGACTCGATGAGCTCGAGCACCCGGGCGGTCTTGTCGACCTCGCCCTCGGGGAAGTCCTGCACCCAGCGGATCGGCTCGTACGGCACCCGCAGCGACGCGAAGACGTCGTCGTAGAAGCCGTCCTCACCGAGCAGCAGGTGGTGCACCCGGCGCAGGAAGTCGCCGGACTCGGCGCCCTGGATGATCCGGTGGTCGTAGGTGGACGTCAGCGTGATGATCTTGCTGATGCCGAGCTCGGCCAGCCGCTCCTCGGACGCGCCCTGGAACGCGGCCGGGTACTCCATCGCGCCGACGCCGATGATCGCGCCCTGGCCGACGGTCAGCCGCGGCACCGAGTGGTTGGTGCCCAGCGTTCCCGGGTTGGTCAGGCTGATCGTGGTGCCGGAGAAGTCCTCGGCGGTCAGCTTGCCGCCGCGGGCCTTGCGGACGATGCCCTCGTAGGCGGCCCAGAACTGGGAGAACGACATGTTCTCGCAGCCCTTGATCGACACGACGATGAGCGTCCGGCCGCCGTCCTTGCCCGGCATGTCCATCGCCAGGCCGAGGTTGACGTGCTGGGGCGTGACGACCTGCGACTTCCCGTCGGAGTCCGCGAAGTGGCGGTTCATGTTCGGGAAGTCGGCCAGCGCCTTGACCAGCGCGTAGCCGATCAGGTGGGTGAACGAGAGCTTCCCGCCGCGGGTCCGCTTGAGGTGGTTGTTTATGACGATCCGGTTGTCGGCCAGCAGCTTGGCCGGGACCGCACGGACACTGGTCGCCGTCGGCAGCTCGAGCGACGCGGTCATGTTCTTGGCGATGGCGTTGGCGGCGCCACGCAGCGGGGTGGTGGTCGAGCCATCCCCGTCCTGCGACGGCTTGGCGGCCTTCGAGGCGCTGCCGGCGGCAGGCTTCGCGCTCCCGTTCGACGAGGGCGCGCTCGCGGTGCGCAGCTTCTCCTCGGCGGGTGGCGGCTCGGCCCTCGGCTTCACCGGCGGCGGCACGTCCTGCGCCGAACCGGACGACCTGCCCGACGCGGTGCCGCCGTTCTCGACCGCCTTCTGGGACGGCGAGGACGAGACGTCGGAGCCCTCGTCGTCCTCGGTGGCGGACCCGCTGGTGACCCCGCCGGAGCTCTTCGTGGGCACGGAGCCCTTCTCGGGGGTCTCGGCGGTGGCGGCGGCCCCGGTGTCGGCCGGGGTATCGGCCGGTGTCGGGCGCTGCTCACCGTCCTTGCCGTAGTCGGCGAAGAACTCGTGCCAGGCCGGGTCCACGGCCGACGGGTCCTCCTGGAAGCGCTGGTACATCTCCTCGACGAGCCACTCGTTAGGACCGAAGCCGCTCGCCTGGTGGGAGGTACTGCTCGATGACACTCTGCGTCAACCGCCTTGTTAGCTGCTCGATTTGTCGCGACCGGCTACCAGGTTAGTCCCCTCGGCGCGAGTGGTGTCAGTGCGCCGGGTCCCACTTCGTGACGGTTTCGTGATCATTTGATACGGAGCGGCGCGCGACACGATTCAGAAGCCGGGCGGTGACCCCAGTACGTCGACCACGGAGGTCTGGACGGTGGTCTCGGCGATGACGGTGCCGACCGGCGGGCCGACCCGGGCCGGGCGGCGGACGGTGTCGCGCTCGCCGGCGTACTGGCCGTCGACCGGGGAGATCAGCAGCTCGCTGCGGACCGGCCCGTCGTCGTGGACCAGGGTCGGGTGGAGCTCACCGTCGAGGTTCGTGGTCTCGCCGAACTCGACCGCCGGCAGCTCGCGGAGCGCGGTGTAGAGCACCGCACGGACGTCGGCCGGGACCCGGCAGGTCCGCAGCGCGTCCACCGCGCTCTGGAACGGGCCGGTGTAGCCGCGGCCGGGCGGGCTCTCCTCGACCAGGCGCGCCAGCATCGCGTCCGGCTCGGTCGGCAGCGTGGCCAGGAACGCCTCGGTCGGGTTCGACCAGGAGCCGGGCTTCGCGGCCGGCAGGTGGCCGTGCAGCTCGGCGTAGAAGTCACCGTGCGGGGCCCGGAACCGCCCGGTCGGCCACTGGTCGGCGATCAGGAAGCCGTCGTCGACGGCGCGTGCCCCGTCACCGCAGAGCCAGCGCAGCTGACCGGTCAGCTCCCGGTCGAGCAGCCAGTCCGCGGCGGGGTCGGCCGGGGTCCACTGCTGCAGCAGGTGCTCGGAGAAGTGCACGCAGAGCTCGTCACCGGCGAACCAGGTGCCCATCCACCAGGCGTGGGTGGCCGTGTGCCGGTACTGCCCCGGGGAGACCGGCTCGTCGGAGGTCCGGATGGCCAGCTCCAGCAAGTCCTGCTCCTCCTCGTCGTTGCCGGGCGGATTGCCCCGGACGCGGTGACCGTGGACGACATCACACATTCTGTACATCGCGGATACGACCCGTGACGCGGCCCCCCGTCACTGCGCCGAACGGCCCAGTGGGAGGAGGCGCCGCCGGGACGGTCACGCGGCGGCGCGCGGACCGTCCGTGTGGAAGCCGCGGTACCCCTCCCGTGCGACGTCCGTGCAGGTGGTGACGTACCGGGCGAAGCCACCGGCGTAGGGCATGAACACGCTCGGCTTGCCCGGCACGTTCGCGCCGAGGTACCACGACGTCGCCGCCCGCGGCAGCAGCGTGGCGTCCGCCGCCTCGCGGTTGTGCTCGCCCCACGCGCGCTCCGCCTCGGGGTCGGCCTCGATCCGGTCGGCCCCGGTGTCGCGCAGGTGTTCCAGGCAGCCGGCGATCCAGTCCACGTGCTGCTCGATCGAGCTCGGCATGTTCGTCAGCACCGAGGGGCTGAACGGGCCGGTGATCGTGAAGAGGTTCGGGAAGCCGGAGACCGCCAGGCCCAGGTAGGTCCGTGGCCCCGCCCGCCACGCCTCGCCCAGTGTCGTACCGTCCGGACCGGCCGGGTCGAGCCGCAGCAACGGGCCGGTCAGCGCGTCGAACCCGGTGGCGAAGACCAGGTCGTCGAGCTCGTGCACGACGCCCGACCGCAGCCGCAGCCCCTCCGCGACGACGGCCTCGATCGGGTCGGACCGGACGTCGACCAGCGTGACGTCGTCCCGGTTGTAGGTCTCGAAGTAGTGCGTGTCGATCGGCGGGCGCTTGGTGGCGAACCCGTGGTCGCGGGGGAGGAGCTTCTCGGCGGTCGCCGGGTCCCGGACGATCTCCCGGATCCGTTCCCGGATGAACTCCGACGCGGTCTCGTTCGCGGCCTCGTCGGCGAGCAGGTCGCGGTAGGTCGCCCGGAACCGCAGGCCGCCGCGCTCCCACGCCGCGCGGTACGCGTCGGTGCGCTCCTGCTCCCCGGCCTCCAGCGCGGACTGCTGGTTGATGACGAACGGGTGCCCGTTCGTCGAGGCCGCCTGGACCTCGCGGATGTGGCGGTAGTCGGCCTTGTAGGCGCGTGACTGCGCCTCGGTCAGCGGGCCGTTGCGGGCCGGGATCGAGTAGTTCGCGGTGCGCTGGAAGACGGTCAGGTGCGCCGTGTCCTCGGCGAGCGCCGGAACGGCCTGGATGCCGGTCGATCCGGTGCCCACGACACCGACCCGCCGGCCGGTGACGTCCACACCCGCGTGCGGCCACCGGCCGGTGTGGAACCAGCGGCCCGCGAACGTCTCCAGCCCGGGAAGGTCCGGGACGTTCGCGGCGGACAGGCAGCCGACGGCGGTGATCAGGAACCGGCAGTGCAGCGTTACGCCGGTGCCGGTGCCGGTCTCGACCGTCCAGCCGCGGCCGTCGGCGTCGGCCCGGGCCCCGGTCACCTCGGTCGAGAAGCGGATGTCGCGGCGCAGGTCGAACCGGTCCGCGACGTGGTCGAGGTAGGCCTTGATCTCCGGCTGGCGCGGGTAGCGCTCGGTCCAGGTCCACTCCTGCTCGAGCTCGCGGTCGAACGAGTAGCAGTAGTAGTAGCTCTCCGAGTCGCACCGGGCGCCCGGGTAGCGGTTCCAGTACCACGTCCCGCCGACGCCCGCGGCCTGTTCCAGCACGACCGCGGACATCCCGAGCCCGCGCAGGCGGTGCAGCATGTAGAGCCCGGCGAACCCGGCCCCGATCACGACGGCGTCGAACTCCCGGTCCCCGACCTCGATGTCGACCATGAGATCCAGAGCACCACGCCCGCGCGGGCCACGGCAAGCACCCGTCAGGAGATCCAGCTCTTCAACTTCTCGAACGTGCCGTTCACGTCGGAGGTCATCGGGTTCACGTGAAGGTGGGTGATCCCGTTCTCGCGCAACGCCGCGATCCGCTCCCGGACGTGCCCCTCCGGGCCGATCAGGGACACCTTGTCGATGAAGTCCTCCGGGAGGGCGGCCATGGCCTCCTCCTTCTTCCCGTCCAGGTAGAGGTCCTGGACGACCTTCGCGGCGTCGGCGTAGCCCTGCTTGGCGAAGACGGTGTTGTAGAAGTTCTTCCCCCGCGCGCCCATGCCGCCGATGTAGAGCGCGTACATGCCGCGGGCGGCCTGGCGGGCCGGCTCGAACATCTCCTCCTCGAGCGCGCAGATCCCGCCGCCGGTGATCTGCAGCGGTCCGAGCTCCGGGGCGCGCTTGGCGAGACCGGCGTCCAGGGCGGGCCCGAAGACCTCCCGGATCTTCTCCGGCAGCACGACGTGCGGGAGCCAGCCGTTCGCCAGCTCCGCGGTCATCTCGAGGTTCTTCTCGCCGAGTGCGGCCACCCAGACCGGGATGTCCGCCCGCTTCGGGTGATTGATGATCTTCAGGGGCTTGCCGAGGCCGGTGCCGCCGGGGAGCGGGATCGGGTACAGACCGTCGTTGGTCAGCTTCTCCTCGCGCTTCCACACCGTGCGGCAGATCTCGATGATCTCGCGGGTGCGGGCGACCGGCTTGTCGTAGGGCACCCCATGGAAGCCCTCGATGACCTGCGGCCCGGAGGCGCCGAGGCCGAGGCTGAACCGTCCGCCGGACAGCGCGTCCAGGCCGGCCGCCGTCATGGCGGTCAGCGTCGGGGTGCGGGAGTAGATCGGCAGGATCGCCGAGCCGATCTCGAGGCGCTCGGTCCGGGCCGCGAGGTAGCCGAGCAGGGAGACGGCGTCGAAGCTGTACGCCTCGGCGGCCCAGACGACGTCCAGGCCGGCCCGCTCCATGTCGGTCACCGCGTCCGCGTTGCGGATGGGGTCGTCGCCGTAGGGAAGGATCGTCGAGAGCTTCACACTCCGGGTGAGTAGTCCTAAGTTACTCGCGAGTCAAGTCGGCGCGGCGGCTGAACCCGAATCGGGATAGGGGGGGTAGCGCCACTGCCGGTGCGGGGCCCCGGCGGGTCTCATGGAGGCATGACGCTCGAGGCCGCACCCCCCCGCAGCGGACCCGCCCCCATCATCGACGGACAGCGCCCGCCCGGCGGCATGTTCCTGGTGGGCGTGTTCGTGCTCCTCCCGACCCTGGCGCTCGCCGCCGCTGTCCCGCTCGCCTGGGGCTGGGGGCTCGGCTGGGTCGACGTGGCGCTGTTCGCGGTCTTCTACATGATCAGCGGCCTGGGCGTGACGGTCGGCTTCCACCGCTACTTCACCCACGGTTCGTTCAAGGCGAAGCGTCCGCTGCGGATCGCGCTGGCGATCGCCGGCAGCATGTCGCTGCAGGGCGGCGTCCTCGACTGGGTCGGCGACCACCGCCGCCACCACGCCTTCTCCGACAAGGAGGGCGACCCGCACTCGCCGTGGCTCTACGGCAACGGCCCCACGGCGCTGGTCAAGGGCTTCTGGCACTCGCACATGGGGTGGCTGTTCGACCGCGACCTGACCAACATGGCGCGCTTCGCGCCGGACCTGGTCGCCGACAAGGACATGGACCGGGTGCAGAAGGCGTTCCCGCTGATCGTCGTGGTCAGCCTGGTGGGCCCGGCGCTGATCGGCGGCCTCGTCACGATGTCCTGGTGGGGCGCGTTCACCGCGTTCTTCTGGGCCGGCCTGGTCCGCGTCGCGGTGCTGCACCACATCACCTGGTCGATCAACTCGATCTGCCACATCTGGGGCGAGCGTCCCTTCGCCTCCCGGGACAAGTCCGCGAACGTCTGGTGGCTGGCGGTGCTCTCCTTCGGTGAGTCCTGGCACAACCTGCACCACGCCGACCCGACCTGCGCCCGGCACGGTGTGAAGAAGGGCCAGGTCGACCTCTCGGCCGTCGTCATCCGCGGCTTCGAGAAGGCAGGCTGGGCGACCAACGTCCGCTGGCCCACCACCCGCCGGCTGGAGAAGCTGGCCTCCAAGAAGCAGGCCGCTGCCGCAGCCTGATCCTCGCGTCGTACGAACAGGCCCCCGCACCGATCCGGTGCGGGGGCCTCGTCGTGTCTCGGGTGTCGCGACTAACGGCGGGGCTTCCCGCGGCGGGCCGGACGACGGCGGGCGGTCTTCGCCGACGGGGCGGGTGTCGCCGGCCTCCGGTCCTGCGTCCGCGGAGGGGTCCGGGTGCTGTTGACCGTGCGCCCGCGGACGATCCCGATGAACTGCTCCATCAGGTCGGTGGTCCCGGTCTCCGGCCAGGTGAGGACGACGCCCGACCCGGGGGCGTCGGCCAGCGGCCGGTAGGTGAGGTCCCTGCGGTGGTGGAGCCGGGCCAGCGACTGCGGGACGACCAGCAGGCCGACGCCCGCGGCGACGAGCTCGACCGCCTCGGCCGTCGTGGCGGGGACGACCGTCGCCGCCGTCCCCGGCCCGTCCCCGGTCCAGGTGACGGTCCCGTCGGCCGGATGGAGGACGAGCTCGTCGGCCAGGTCGTCGACCGTGATCTCGTCGGCCGCGGTGACGACGTGGTCCTTCGGGACGACGACCACGGTGGTCTCGGTGTAGAGCGGGATCGCGTGCAGACCGGTCCGGTCGATCGGCAGCCGGACCACACCGGCGTCCACCGCGCCCGACCGGACCGCGTCCTCCGCCTCGGCGGCGGTCACCGTGACCAGCTCCAGCGGGACGCCGGGGAGGCGCTCGGCCCAGATCCGGGCCCATTTGCCGGGCGTGACGCCCGGGACGTAGCCGAGCCGGAAGGATGCGGCGGCGTCGTCGGGTCCGGTCACCGGCTCAGGTTATCCGCCGGTGGCCGATGGGTCGGTCGCCCCTCGATACCCTGCGGATATGACGTCGCAGAAGCACTCCCAGACGATGAAACCCGCGACGGCGGCGAAGAAGCTCGGTGTGTACCTCGAGGCCACCCCCGCCGAGTTCCAGGACGGGGTGGTCTCGCGCGACGAGCTCAACGCCCTGCAGGCCGATCCGCCCGTGTGGCTGCGCGAGCTCCGCCGTGACGGGCCGCACCCGCGCCCGGTCGTCGCGGACAAGCTGGGGGTCTCGATCTCCGGGCTGGCCCGCGCCGGGATCACCGAGCCGCTGACCACCGACCAGATCGTGGCGTTGAAGGAGGAGCAGCCGGGGTGGCTGCGCCGCGAGCGGAGCACGCGGGCCGAAGCCCAGCGCGAGGCCGCCCGGCTGAAGGGCGAGAAATCCGGGACCTGATCCGGCGCGGTCCGCCCTCCTCCGGTGCCGGGATCGGGACCGGCCCGGAACTCCGGGGCCGGGTCGCCTTGCGCAGTGCGACCTCGGGGCCGGTCAGGAGATGTGGGCCGGAGGTCAGCACGGCCCACAGCGTCAGGACGACCACCCTCGAACGGAGGGAGTCGTGGTGGTGACGGGTGCGGTGCGGTGAGACGCCACGGGGCGACTCCCGCTCACGGTCGTCGAGCATGATCCACCTCCTCCGCGTGCCATCGGCGCCACGCGGAATATTTATATCGTAACACGATATAAGTGGAGCGGCCGTGTGCCGCGATCGCGGGCGTCCGGCCGTGCCGGTACCGGCATTCGGCAGCATCTGGCGCGGCCGTTTGTATCGCGTTACGATATAAACTGCCCGGCTCGCAACGACCGTCCGGAGCCGGGCGACCGCCTGGTCCCGGAACGAGCGCCGGAGGGCGCCATGATCGTCGCCGTCGTTGCAGTGATCGCAGTCATGATCCTCGTGCTGGCCGGGTCCAGCGTCCGGATCGTCACGCAGTACGAGCGGGGTGTCGTGTTCCGCTTCGGGCGCGTGCTGCCCGCGACCCGTGGTCCCGGGCTGGCGATGCTCGTCCCGGTCGCCGACCGGCTGCACAAGGTCAGCATGCAGATCATCACCCAGCCGATCCCGGCCCAGGACGGCATCACCCGCGACAACGTCACCGTCCGGGTCGACGCCGTCCTCTACTACCGCGTCGTCGATCCGGTCCGGGTGGCGGTGGACGTGCAGGACTACCGCGCGGCAATCCTGCAGGTGGCCCAGGCCTCCCTGCGTTCGATCATCGGCAAGAGCGACCTGGACGACCTGCTCTCCAATCGCGAGCGGCTGAACCAGGGCCTGGAACTGATGATCGACAGTCCGGCCGTCGGCTGGGGTGTGCAGATCGACCGTGTCGAGATCAAGGACGTGGCGCTGCCGGAGACGATGAAGCGGTCGATGTCGCGCCAGGCCGAGGCGGAACGGGAACGGCGTTCCCGGGTGATCACCGCCGAGGGCGAGCTGCAGGCGTCGGAGAAGCTGGCCGAGGCCGCCGAGGTCATGGCAGGCCACCCGGCCGCGCTGCAGCTGCGGTTGCTGCAGACGGTCGTCGAGGTGGCCGCGGAGCGGAACTCCACCCTGGTACTGCCGTTCCCGGTCGAGCTCCTGCGCTTCCTGGAACGCTCCACCCCCGCCTCGCCTGCCGATCCGGCGGTCAAGGAGGAGGGTGGCGCCGTTGCCGATCCGGCGTCACCCGTCGAGCCGGAGCCGGAGTCGCCCGCCGTCCCGGCCGGGACGAACGGGCATGATCCATCGGAGATCATCGCGTCCGTGGCCACGGCGGTCCGGACCGAGCCGCCGCGATGAGTCGGGCGGGGCGGGGCGCCGTCGTCGTGGCGGTCGACGGAGCCGGCACGGCGCGGGACGCGGTCGAGTGGGCGAGCTCGGAAGCCGCAGCACGCGGGTGCCCGCTCCGGATCGTGCACGCGCACCGGCCGCCCTGGCCGGCCGGCCTCGGCCCGACGGTGCCGTCGCCCGAGAGCATCCGCATGCTGCGGACCGAGATCGACGGGATCCTGGCCGCGGAGGTGGCCCGGGCACGCGCGGTCGCGTCCGATCTGGAGGTGTCCGCGACGCAGGTGCAGGGCCCGCCGGTGCGCGCGCTGCTCGCCGCGGCGGCGGGAGCGGGGCTGCTCGTCGTCGGGAGCCGGACCCGGCCCGGGCTGCGGGGGCTCCTGACCAGGTCGATGTCCATCGGGCTCATCGCCCACGCGCCGTGCCCGGTCGTCGTCGTCCGGCCGGCCCCGGCCGGGGGCGATCGAGATCTGTCACCGCCGCGTGTCGTGGTCGGGGTCGACGACACCGCATCGGGGCGCGAGGCCGTGGGCTTCGCGTTCCGGGCTGCCCGGCAACGTGGCGTCCCGCTGGTGGCCGTGCGCGCCTGGGCGCCGGACCGTCCGGCCGACCTCGAAGGGGCCAGCGGGTCGCCGGTGCTGGCCGAGGCGTTCGCCCGCCGGACCCTCGAGCGGGTGCTCGACCACCTGCACGGCGACTTCCCCGACGTGCCCGTCCACGCCCTGGTGGCTCAGGGAGAACCCGCACAGGCACTGGCCACCCGGACCGAGGGTGCCGCGATGGCGGTGGTCGGCTCCCGGGGCCTCGGGCACCTGCGGGGGACGCTGCTCGGCTCGGTGAGCCAGGCCGTGCTGCAGCACACCCGCTGCCCCCTCGCCGTCGTCGGGAACGGGTGGGCCGGGCGGGCGAGCACCGATCATGTTCGCGGTGCGGACGGGTTCGGGCCCGCGGAGGAACGGCGGGATCGACGTCGCCCGGCCTGAGCGGTCGTCGACCGCGCAATGAGGACCGGACCTGTCCGGGTCGGGCCGTACTGTCGTCCACATGACGACGTACGTGCTGGTCCCCGGGTTCTGGCTGGGTGCGTGGGCGTGGGACGCGGTGGCCGCGGACCTGCGCTCCCGTGGACACGCGGTGACGGCGGTCGAGCTCGGCCATGCGCCCGGCGACACCGCCGAGTCCCATGTGGACGACGTGCTGGCCGCGATCGGGCCGGCCGGTGAGCCCGTGATGCTCGTCGGGCACAGCGGTGGTGGACCGATCTGCGCCGCGGCCGCCGAGCGCGCCCGGGAACGGGTCGCCCGCCTCGTGTTCGTCGACACCGGCCCGCTGCCCGACGGTGTGGCCCAGATCGACTTCACCCCGCCCGAGGTGCAGGAACGCACCCGGGCGGAGATCGAGGCGCACGAATCCGGGCAGCCGATGCCGACCCGCGCCGAGTTCGACGCGCTCGGCACGAGTACGGCCGGCCTCACCGACGACGTCTTCGCCGACGTGTACGCCCGGTCGCTGGTCGAGCCCGCGGGCGCGGTCCTGACCGGGGTCCGCCGCGGCACGCCCGACCCGACGTTGCCGAAGACCGTGGTGGCCTGCAGCTTCACCCCGGAGCAGGTGCGCCCGCTGATCGACGCCGGGGCCCCCGGGTTCGCCGAGATGGGCGGCCCGGAGTGGTCGTTCGTGGAACTGCCGACCGGGCACTGGCCGATGTTCTCGGAGCCGCGGCGACTCGCGGAGGTGCTCCGGCGGTCAGTGCGTCCGACGAGGTGATGGGGAGCTCGTCGGCCCCCAGGAGGGAGAGGTGCGCGTCGTAGCCGTGGACGACGGCCTGCGCACCGTCGAGCTTCCGAGGCGGAGCTTCGTCGCGATCTCCCACGCGCTCGCCGCCGATACGGCGAGTGCCGTTCCCGGGTCGCGGATCCGGTCCGGATCGAGCAGCGCCCACAGCAACGCGTGGGTGTCGAGGGCCGGCGTCGGCGTCATTCCCAGCGAGCCAGCTCGGTCTTGGCTTCCTGGACGTCCACCTGGACGGTCACGAGTTCGGACTAGCTCGGCCAGGCCTGCTCGGTCAGGCCCTGACCTGCGAAGACGACGACGCCCGGGCCGGTGAACCGGCCCGGGCGTCGTGCGCTCGTCAGAGGGTGATCAGACCAGGTCGTACCGGTCGGCCACCATGACCTTGTCCCACGCGGCGACGAAGTCGCGCACGAACTTCTCGCCCGCGTCGGCGCTGGCGTAGACCTCGGCGACCGCGCGCAGCTCGGAGTTGGAGCCGAACACCAGGTCCGCCCGGGTGCCGGTCCACTTCTTCTCGCCGGTGGCGCTGTCGACGCCCTCGAACGCGTTGGCGTCGCCGGCGACCGACGTCCACCGGGTGCCCATCGAGAGCAGGTTGGTGAAGAAGTCGTTGGTCAGCGTGCCCGGCTGGTCGGTGAGCACGCCGGCGGTGTTGCCACCGGTGTTCGCGCCCAGCACCCGCAGGCCGCCGACCAGCACCGTCATCTCCGGCGCCGTGAGGCCGAGCAGGTTCGACCGGTCGATGAGCAGGTACTCCGCCGGCATGCGGCTGTCCTTGCCCAGGACGTTGCGGAAACCGTCGGTCGTCGGCTCCAGGTGGGAGAACGACTCGACGTCGGTCTGCTCCTGGGTGGCGTCGGTACGGCCCGGGGCGAACGGCACGGTGATGTCGTGACCGGCGTCCTTCGCGGCCTTCTCGACGCCCGCGGCGCCGGCGAGCACCACCAGGTCGGCGAAGGAGATCTTCTTGCCGCCACCGAGCGAGCCGTTGATCTCGGACTGGAGCGCCTCCAGCTTCGAGACGACCGTGCCCAGCGAGTCGGGGTCGTTGACGCCCCAGCTGCGCTGCGGCTCCAGGCGGATGCGGCCGCCGTTGGCGCCGCCCCGCTTGTCGCTGATGCGGAACGACGAGGCCGCGGCCCACGCCGTCGACACCAGCTCGGAGACCGACAGGCCGGACCCGAGCACCTTCGCCTTGATCGAGGCGACGTCGTCGGCGGAGACCAGCTCGTGGTCCACGGCCGGGACCGGGTCCTGCCAGATGAGCTCCTCCTGCGGCACCAGCGGGCCGAGGTAGCGCTGGATCGGGCCCATGTCGCGGTGGGTCAGCTTGTACCAGGCGCGGGCGAAGGCGTCCTGGAACTCCTGCGGGTTGTCCAGGAAGCGCCGCGCGATCGGCTCGTAGATCGGGTCGTACCGCAGCGCCAGGTCGGTGGTGAGCATGGTCGGCTTACGCGCCGGCTGCCCCTCCTCCGGGTCCGGGATGATCGCCTCGGAGTCCTTGGCGACGTACTGCCAGGCGCCGGCCGGGGACTTCTCGAGCTCCCACTCGTAGCCGAACAGGATCTCGAAGAAGTCGTGGCTCCACCGGTTCGGCGTGCGCGTCCAGGTGACCTCGAGCCCGGAGGTGATGGTGTCGCGGCCCTTGCCGGAACCGAAGTTCTGCTTCCAGCCGAGGCCCTGCTCGGTGATGTCGGCGGCCTCCGGCTCGGGGCCGACGTTGCCGTTCTCGTCCGGGTTCGCCGCACCGTGGGTCTTGCCGAGCGTGTGGCCACCGGCGATCAGCGCGAGGGTCTCCTCGTCGTTCATCGCCATCCGGGCGAAGGTCTCGCGGATGTCGCGGGCCGCGGCGATCGGGTCGGCGCTGGCGTCCGGGCCCTCCGGGTTGACGTAGATCAGACCCATGTGCGAGGCGCCGAGCGGCTTCTCGAGCTCGCGGTTCGAGATGTCGGTGTCGCCGCCGTAGCGCGCGGAGTTGCCCAGCCACTCCGTCTCGGCACCCCAGTAGACGTCCTCGTCCGGCTCCCAGACGTCGGCGCGCCCGCCGGCGAAGCCGAAGGTCGTGAAGCCCGAGACCTCCAGCGCGCGGTTGCCCGTGAAGACCATCAGGTCGGCCCAGGAGACCTTGCGGCCCCACTTCTGCTTGACCGGCCACAGCAGACGGCGGGCCTTGTCCAGGTTGCCGTTGTCCGGCCAGCTGTTCAGCGGGGCGAAGCGCTGCATGCCCGCGCCCGCGCCGCCGCGGCCGTCGAAGGTCCGGTAGGTGCCCGCGCCGTGCCAGGCCATCCGGACGAAGAGCCCGGCGTAGCTGCCGTGGTCGGCGGGCCACCAGTCCTGCGAGGTGGTGATGACCGCGTCGACGTCGCGCGCCAGCTCGTCGAGGTCGACGGTGGCGAACTCCTTCGCGTAGTCGAAGTCCTGACCCATCGGGTCGGCGGCCGCCGTGTGCTTACGCAGGATCTTGAGGTTGAGCTGGTTCGGCCACCAGTCCGTGTTGCCGCCACCCTCGGTGGGGTGCGCGCGCCGGCCGTGGGGCACCGGGCAGCCGCCGTCCTCCTCCCTGTTCAGTTCGCTCTCGACGGTGACGTGCTCGTCAGACACGGGGTCTCCTTGCAGGATCAGTGATGGTGGAGGTGGAGCAGTCGGGGCACCGCCCCCAGTAGACGACCTCGGCCTCGTCGATCACGAAGCCGCTGCCGTGGGAAGCGGTGAGGCAGGGCGCGGCGCCGATGGCGCAGTCGACGTCCGCGATGGCCCCGCAGGACCGGCAGACGACGTGATGGTGGTTGTCCCCGACCCGCGCCTCGTACCGTGCGACGGAACCCGTCGGCTGGATGCGCCGCACCAGACCCGCGTGGGTGAGGGCCCGCAGCACGTCGTAGACGGCCTGGTGGGAGACCTCCCCGAGATCCGCCCGCACCGCACGGATGATCGAGTCCGTGTCCGAGTGCGGGTGATCGTGCACGGAGCGCAGCACTGCCAGCCGGGGGCGCGTCACGCGCAGGACTGCTCCGCGCAACATGCCCTCGTAGTCCGCAGCGATCGACACGGGCGCAAGCCTGGCGCCTTTTCTGGAACGAGTCAAGTTTCGGCGCGTCTCACTTTTAGACGGTGCTCCGCTCGCGCCCCTTCCAGTACGGCGCTCGCAGATCCTTCTTGAGGATCTTGCCGGTCGGGTTGCGCGGCAATTCATCCAGGACGTCGACGGACTTGGGGCACTTGAACGCCGCGAGGTGCAGGCGGGCGTGGGCGAGCAGGGCCTCCGGATCGACGGTGGCGCCCGCGGCCGCGACGACGCAGGCCTTCGGGACCTCGCCCCAGCGTTCGTCGGGTACGCCGATGACGGCCACGTCGCCCACCGACGGGTGCTCGGCCAGCACACGTTCGATCTCGGCGGGGTACACGTTCTCCCCGCCCGAGACGATCATGTCCTTGATCCGGTCGGTGACGTAGATGTAGCCGTCGGCGTCGATGTGCCCGCCGTCCCCGGAGCGCAGCCAGCCGTCCTCGGTGACCGCCGCCGCCGTCGCCTCCGGCTTCTGCCAGTACCCGCTCATCAGCTGGTCGGTCTGCACCCAGATCTCGCCGGGCTCGTCGACCCCGAGCCGCTCGCCGGTGGCGGGATCGCGGATCTCGATGACGACGCCGGTGATCGGCTTCCCGGCCGAGACCAGCCGGTGCGCGACGGCCGGGTCCGCGTGGTCCTCCGGGCCGAGCGAGGTGACCACGCCGCACGCCTCGGTCATCCCGTACACCTGGTGCAGGCGCGGGCCGAACAGCTCCAGCGACGCTCGCAGCACCGGCAGCGGCATCGGCGAGGCCCCGTAGGAGATCGCCCGCAGCGACGAGTAGTCCTTCTCCCGCGCACCGGGGACCTGGGTCATCGCGCCCATCAGGGCAGGCACCCAGAACGTGTGCGTGATGCCCTCGGTGGCGACCATGTCCAGCAGCGCCGCCGGGTCGGGCATGCGGGCCATCACGATCCGTGCGCCCTGGCCGAGCGCGAGGAACGCGTAGCTGGTGCCTCCGACGTGGAACAGCGGCATCGCCACCTGGACGACGTCGGTCGGGCTCAGCTCGAAGTCCGTGGCGACGTGCGCGGCGTGCGCCAGCATCGCGCCGTGGGTGAGCATCGCGCCCTTCGGGAAGCCGGTGGTGCCCGAGGTGTAGAGCTGGACGAAGCAGTCGTCCCGTTCGGCGGGGAAGGGGTCCCCGTCCGGTTCGTGCGCGGACAGGAACGCCTCGTACTCGTCCTGCTCGCCGCCGACCGGCAGGATCCGGCGCACCGTGTCCAGCTTCTCCCGCAGCTGCGCGGCCGCCCCGGCGAACTCCGGGCCGACCAGCAACAGCCGCGCCCGGGCGTCGTTGATCACGTAGAGGATCTCCGGTGGCGCCAGCCGGAAGTTGACCACCGCGTTCGCCGCGCCGATCCACGCGCAGGCCAGCGACAGTTCCACACAGGACGGGTGGTTGAGGTCCAGCACCGCGACCCGGTCACCGGGGCCGATGCCCTCCGCCCGCAGCGCCGCCGCCAGCCTGCGCACCCGCTCGTCCAGTTCGGACCAGGTCCGGCGGACGTCGCCGAAGCGCATCGCCTCGTCGTCGGGGCGTTCGGCGGCGTGCTTGCGCAGCAGGGAGGAGACGGTGCTGTTCGGGTCGATCACGGGGGCGCTCCAGGGGACTCGGCGCTGAGCGTGTGTGATGCAGGCCATCCTGTCCGTTTCGCGGTGTCCGCGCCAGAGGCGTTCGCGTGCCTGTGGACAACTGCTCCGGCCGCATCTGCCGCGGCCCCGGCGACCCTGGCTCCGGGGGCGCACCGGCGCTGGGTGAGGATGACCCGGCACGCGGTACCCGGGCCGCCGCCCCGGGGCCGAGGCAGAGCGGCCGCCCGTGGTGCGGGTCCCGCTCGAAGCACGGCGGGAGGCCTGGAGTGCAGCAGACGCCACCGCCCGGCCCCGGGCGGATCACCGTCGAGGGCCTGGGCAAGAAGTTCGGCCCGGTGGAGGCGGTACAGGACCTGTCGTTCACCGTCGAACCGGGATCGGTGACCGGGTTCCTCGGCCCGAACGGGTCGGGCAAGACGACGACCCTGCGGATGATCCTCGGGCTGGTGGTCCCGACGACCGGGCGGGCGTTGATCGACGGCGTGCCGTTCGCGGAGCTGGAGTCACCCGGCACGGTGGTCGGCGCCGTCCTCGAGGTGCAGGGGGTGCATCCGAGGCGCACCGCCCGCGCGCACCTGCGGGCGGCCGCCGCGGCCATCGGCGTCCCGGACTCCCGGGTCGACGAGGTACTCGCACTCGTCGGGCTCGGCGCGGTCGCCGACCGGCGGGCCCGCGGGTTCTCGCTCGGGATGAACCAGCGGCTCGCACTGGCCGCCGCGCTGCTGGGCGATCCACGGATCCTGGTCCTCGACGAGCCCGGAAACGGGCTCGACCCGGACGGCATCGCCTGGCTGCGCTCGTTCGTGAACGCCTTCGCGGCGTCCGGCCGCAGCGTGCTCGTGTCCTCGCACCAGCTCGCCGAGATGGAGCTGACCGCCCGGCGCCTGGTCGTGATCGACCGTGGACGGTGCCGGTTCGACGGCGCGGTGTCCGAGCTGCGAGCCGGGCACAGCGGCCGGGTGCTGGTCCGGCCTGCCGACCCGGCGCGGCTGGCCGAGGTGCTGGTCGCCGACGGGATCACCGAGGTCGACCGGATCGAGGACGGCTGGCTGGCCGTCGCCGGGGCCGACGCGGTCCGGGTCGGCGACCTGGCGCTCACGGCAGGCGTCGCCGTGTACGGGATGAGTGAGGAGCGGGTCGGCCTGGAGCAGATGTTCCTGCGGCTGCTCGCAGGGGAGGAGGCGGCATGAGGCTCGGTGCACCGCACCGCTGGGCCGCGGTCCTGACCGCGGAGGTCCGGCGCACGCTCTCGGTGCGGCTCTGGTGGCTGCTGCTGATCCCGGCGGTACTGCTGGCGCTGGCGATGAGCCTGTTCGGCAGCCTGATCACGCTGCTCGTTCCGGCCGCGACCGAGACCTCGGCGATCCTGATGCTCACCGGGCTCGCCTCGGCCCTGAGCACGACCGCGATCGTCGGGGCCGCCTACGGCGCGCTGCTCGCCGCCGGGGAGTACCGGCACCGGACGATCACGTCGGCCTTCCTGACCGGGACCCGGAGCCAGGTGCTGGGCGCCAAGCTGGTGGTCGCCGCCGTCGTCGCCGGGGCCTACGGCCTGGTGGTCGCGCTGCTGGGGCCGCTGCTGGGCGGCACGGTGCTCGGCGGCCAGCAACTGCCGAGCTGGGGACAGCTCGCCGGGCTGGGGGCGATCGGGGTCCTGGTCTGTGCGCTGTGGGGCGCGCTCGGCGTCGCCGTCGGGACCCTGGTGCCGAACCAGGCCGGAGCGGTCACGCTGACCGTGGGCTACCTGCTGGTCGGGGAGAACCTGATCGCCGGGGCGCTGCGGGCGGGTGACTCGTCGTTCGGTGACCCCTCGGTGTTCGCCCGGCTCACCTCGTTCCTGCCCGGCAACGCCGGCGATCTCGCCCTCTACGAGGCGCCGGTCAGTGCGGCCGGTGCGGGTGCGGACGTCCGGACGGTCCTGGAGTTCCTCGCCGGGGTGAGTGCGCCCCCACCGGGCTGGGTCGCGCTGCTGGTCCTGGCCGGGTGGACGGTGGCCGGAGTGGCACTCGCCGTGGTCGTCGGTGGCCGGCGCGACATCACCTGAGTCCGTTCCTGTCGGTGGGCGGGCATAGCCTGATCGTGTGCCCCACCCCCGACCCGGCTCCCGTCCCCGACCTCCTGTTCCGTCCCCTCCCGGCTGGATCCGCCGCCTCGCCCACGCCTGTATGCAGCACCGCCGGGTCACCCTCGGTGCGCTGCTGGCGTCGATGGCCGGGGTCGGGCTGGAGGCGGTCGGGCCGCTGCTGATCCGGTCCGGGGTGAACGGTGCCGTCGGTGGCGACCCGGGCGTCCTGACACCGGTGGTGCTCGGACTGCTGGCGCTCGGTGCGGTGAAGTTCGCCGGTGCGTTCGTGCGCCGCTACCTCGGTGGCCTGATGGCGCTGAACGTCCAGCACGACCTGCGGCGGGCGGTGTTCGGCGCGGTGCAGCGGATGGACGGGGTGCGCCAGGACCGGTTGCGCACCGGCCAGGTCGCCTCCCGGGCGATCTCCGACCTGCAGCTCGTCCAGGGGTTCCTGTCGATGGTGCCGCTGTCGGCGGGCACGGTCGTGCTCGTCGTCGTCGCGGTGGTGGCGATGCTGTGGCTCTCCCCGCTGCTCACCGTGGTCGCGCTGATCACGCTGCCGCTGGCGTTCCTGGCCACGAACCGGATCCGCCGCACCCTGTTCCCCGCGACCTGGTCGGCCCAGCAGCGGGCGGCCGAGATCGCCCAGCAGGTCGAGGAGACCGTCACCGGCGTCCGGGTGGTGAAGGGCTTCGGCCAGGAGGCCCGGGAGACCGGGGTACTGGAGCGCCGCGCACACCGGCTCTACGGCGAGCGCCTGCGTGCGGCCGGGCTGACCGCCCGGCTGAACCCGGCCCTGCTCGCGCTGCCCGGCCTCGGTCAGGTCGCGGTGATCGGTGTCGGCGGGTACATGGCCGTGCAGGGGTCGATCGACCTCGGCACCTTCCTGGCGTTCACCGTCTACGTCGGCATGCTCGTCGGGCCGGCCCGGCTGATCGGCGCGCTGGTCGTCACCGGTCAGCTCACCCGGGCCGCCGCGGAGCGGGTGTTCGAGATCACCGACGCCGAGCCGGAGGTCGTCGACCCGCAGCACCCGGGCGAGCTCCCCGACGGTCCGCCGGCCGTCGAGCTGGACGACGTCCGGTTCGGCTACGAACCGGCCGGTTCCGGCCCGGACGGCAACGCCGCGCCCGACCCGGTGCTGGACGGGCTGTCGCTGCGGGTGGAAGCCGGCGAGACGCTCGCGCTGGTCGGTCCGCCCGGTTCGGGCAAGTCGACGGTCGCGCTGCTGCTGCCCCGCTTCTACGACCCGCAGTCGGGCGCGCTCCGGATCGGTGGCACCGACCTGCGCGAGCTGCGGCTGCGTGACCTGCGCGCCGAGCTGGGGGTGGTGTTCGAGGAGGCGTTCCTGTTCTCCGACACCATCCGGAACAACATCGCCTACGGCCGGCCGGACGCCACCGACGACGAGATCCACGCCGCCGCCGAGGCCGCGCAGGTCGCCACGTTCGTGGAGGTCCTGCCCGAGGGGTACGACACCGCGGTCGGCGAGCGCGGCCTGACCCTGTCCGGCGGGCAGCGGCAACGGATCGCGCTGGCCCGCGCCATGCTCACCCGGCCCCGGGTGCTGGTGCTCGACGACGCGACCTCCGCGGTCGACACCGCCACCGAGGCGGCGATCCACGAGACGCTGCACGAGCTGACCGCCGAGCGGACCACGCTGCTGATCGCGCACCGCCGGTCGACGCTGGCGCTGGCCGACCGGATCGCGGTGCTCGACCGCGGCCGGGTGGTCGACCTGGGCACCGAGGACGAGCTGCGCGGCCGGTGTGCGCTCTTCCGGGAACTGCTGGCGACCGGTCCGGCGGACGAGCTCGGCGGCCCGGCCGCGGGCGCCGGCTCCGCCCCGGCCGCTCCCACCGAGGCGGTCTCGCCCGGAGTGGCGGCGGCGCGGGCCTCCGGCCCCACGCCGGAGCTGTGGCCGGAGGTCGAGCGCGCCGACGAACCGGACCGCGCCCTCGGCGTCGAGTCCGGCGGCGGCGCCGCGGGCTGGGCCGGCGGGGTCAGCGCGACGCCGGAGCTGCTGGACTCGGTCGCGCGGCTGGCCCCGGCGACCGAGTCGCCGCGGCTGCGTGGCGAGGGCGACCCGACCGCGCCGGACCCGGAGTTCCGGCTGGCGTCGCTGCTGCGCCCGGTGCGCCCGCTGCTGGTGCTCGGCATGGCACTGATGACCGCGGACGCGCTCGCCACGCTCGCGCTGCCGAGCATCGCCCGGGCCGCGGTCGACTCCGGCATCACCGAGGGCTCGACCCGGGTGCTGCTCGTCGCGGCACTCGTCGGGTTGCTGATCGTCCTGGCCGACGCGGTCGTCGTGGGATTCCAGACGCTGGTCACGGCGCGAGCCGGGGAGAGCCTGCTCTACCTGCTGCGCCTGCGCAGCTACGCGCACCTGCAACGCCTCGGGCTCGACTACTACGAGCGCGAGCTCTCCGGGCGGATCATGACCCGGATGACCACCGACGTGGATGCGCTGTCCACGTTCCTGCAGACCGGGCTGGCGCAGGCGATGGTCAGTGTGCTGACCATCGGTGGTGTCGCGGTCGCGCTGGTGGCGACCGACGTCGAGCTCGCGGTGTACGCGCTGGGCTGGCTGCTGCCACTGCTCGCGATCGGCACGGTCGTGTTCCGCCGCTTCTCCTCGCGGGCCTACGCCGAGGCGCGCGAGCGGGTCGGCGTGGTCAACGCCGACCTGCAGGAGAACGTGACCGGCGTCCGCATCGCGCAGGCCTACGTCCGCGAGGAGATCAGCTACGACCGGTTCGGCGAGCGTTCGGACGCCTATCGCCGCTCCCGGATGCGCGCGCAGCGCTACATCGCCCTGTACTTCCCGTTCGTCGCGTTCCTGTCGGACGCCGCGACGGCCGTGGTGCTCGGCGTCGGCGGGACCATGCTCCTCTCCGGCGAGATCACCGCAGGCGTGCTGACCGCGTTCCTGCTGTACCTGACGATGTTCTTCGGGCCCGTCCAGCAGCTGTCCCAGGTCTTCGACGGCTACCAGCAGGCCCGGGTCGGTCTGGACCGGATCGCCGAGCTGCTGCGCACACCGACCTCGGTGCCCGATCGTTCCGAGCACCCGGTCCCGGTCCCGGAGCGGCTGCGCGGGGCCGTGGAACTGGACCACGTCACGTTCCGGTACGCCGGTACCGGCACCCCGGCGCTGGACGACGTGTCGCTGCGCGTCGCGCCCGGCGAGACCATCGCGCTCGTCGGGGCGACCGGGGCCGGCAAGTCCACGCTGATCAAGCTGCTGGCCCGGTTCTACGACACCGGCGAGGGACAGGTGCGGGTGGACGACGTCGACGTCCGTCGCTATCCGCTCGCCGCGTACCGCTCCCGGCTCGGCGTGGTGCCGCAGGAGGCGCACCTGTTCACCGGGGACGTGGCGACCAACATCGCCTACGGCCGGCCCGACGCGCCGCCCGAGCTGATCGAGGCGGCGGCCCGCGCGGTCGGCGCGTTCGACCTGGTGAAGTCCCTGCCCGCCGGGTTCCGCACCCCGGTCGGTGAGCGCGGTCAGGGACTGTCGGCGGGGCAGCGGCAGCTGATCGCGCTGGCCCGGGCCGAGCTGGTCGACCCGGACGTCCTGATCTTCGATGAGGCGACGGCGGCGCTGGACCCGGCGACCGAGGAGACCGTGCTGGCGGCGGGGGAGCGGGTTGTCTCCCGGCGCACGGCCTTCGTCGTCGCCCACCGGCTGCAGACCGCTCGCCGCTCGGACCGCATCGTCGTGCTCGCGGGCGGGCGGATCGTCGAGGAGGGCCCGCACGACGAGCTGGTCCGCGCCGGTGGCCGTTACGCCGCGCTCTGGCGGGCCGGTGAGCTCGAACCCGAGCCGGACAGCCCGCTGGCCGCCCGGTCGTGAGGGCGGTCCCGAGCCGCCCCGCGGTCAGGCCAGCAGGCGCTCCGCCCGGGCGGTGACCGCGGCGCGGCGTGGGTCGTCGCGGTCGAGCAGCTCCAGCAGACGCTCGTGCGCCTCGAGGTCGTCGACGCCCAGCGGATGCCCGGTGAACCGGTGCAGCAGTTCGGGGTCCTCGGCGGCGCGCACGGCGTGCCGCAGCCCGACGGCCAGCTCGTCGCGCAGCTCCCGGACCGCCGGGGCGTCCGAGCGGGGCAGCAGTTCGCCGTGACAGGCGTCGAGTGCGTCCGCGGCCCGGCCCTGCCGCAGCGCGACCCGCATCCGGAGGAAGTCGGCGTCCGGCTCGGCGGCGAGCCGGTACGGGCGGGTCAGGAGCAGGTCGGCGCCCAGCGACGAGCGCAACCGGTGGATCTCGCCGCGGACCGTCGTCGGGTTGCCGTCCTCGCCGTAGAGCAGGAGCGTGAGCTGCTCGCCGGAGAGCCCGTCGGGGTGCAGCGCCAGCGCCGTGAGGATCTCGGCAGGCCGCAGCGTCGCGGCGGCCTCGGTCCCGTCGAGGGTGATCCGCGGACCGGCGCCGCCGGTGAACCGCAGCGCCAGCGACGGCGGCGGACGCTCGGTGAGAGCCCTTGCACGCCGCCGCGACGGCGGGACCAGCAGGTATCCCTCGGACAGCGCCTCGACGGCCATCTCCCGGCCGTCGCCGAGCTGCACCCGGTCGGCGCCCTGCTCGAGCCGGATCCGCTCCGGGAACCGGCCGTAGGGTTCGCTCGCGATCACCCGGCCGGTCGCGGACAGCAGCGCGCCCTCCGCGCCGCGCAGCGCGGAGAGGTGCGGCATGTTCCGGACCCGCAGCCGTTCGTCGGCGATCGCCAGGCGTACCCGCAGCTGGTTCTCGGCGAGCTGCGCGGTCGTGGTCACCAGCTGGACCAGCGCGGGGTGCACGGTGTGCAGGGGCCCGGAGATGTCGATGGCGCCGATCGTGTCGCCGGTGTCGGGGTCGTGCACGGGCGCGGCGACGCAGGTCCAGTCGTGATAGGTGCGGACCAGGTGCTCGGCCGAGTGGATGCGGACCGGCTCGTCGAGCGCGAGGGCGGTTCCCATGGCGTTGGTGCCGATCGCGTCCTCGGTCCAGCGGGTGCCCTCGGCCAGGCCGACGTCGTCGGCGGAGGTCAGCAGCCCGTGCGCCCCGTCCCGCCAGAGCACGTGGCCGTCGGCGTCGGTCACCAGCATCACGTGCATCGCCTCGTCGGCGATGCTGACCAGGGTGTTGCGCAGCAGCGGCATCACCGAGTGCAGCGGGTGGCACTCCCGGACGTCGCGCAGCTCGTCCGCGCGGTAGACCAGCGGGGGCAGCCGGCTCTCCGGGTCGACGCGGGCGGCGAGGCTCCGCTGCCACGAGTCGGAGACCACCGGGCGCGGGCCGGGGGTGGCCCCGCCGGTGCCGAGATCGTCGTCGTAGATGCGGCGCAGGCGGTTCGCGTCCGCGACGAGTTCGTCGACCGACGCGTCGCCGTCCGGACCGAGCATGCCGCCTCCCGTTCCCGCCGCGGGCACCGGCCGGGCGCCCTCGTCACTCACGGTCCCGCTCCGCAGCGGGTCCGGGTCGCCGTCCCCATGACCCGGATCCGCGAGCATACCTGCGGATCGGGGCGCACGAGCCCGCCAGATCCCGGGACGGTCGACGACCGCGCCCAGCGGGCGCAACGTGCGGGCAACGTAACCCGCTCTACGGTGGCCCCGACCGCCAGCGAGGTGGTCGGCGAGGATACACCCGGAGGACAGCGATGACGCTCGAAGCCGTTCGTGAGGCCACCGATCTGCCCGCCCGCGGCCACGATGGTGCCGACGTCGTCCGCCGAGCAGCCCGGGTACTGGTCGTGGATTCCGAGCCGGTCGTCCGGCACGGTCTGCGCGCGCTGCTGACCGCGGAGCCGGACCTCGCGTCGGCCGGTGAGGCCGCCTCCCCCCGGGACGCGCTGATGGCCGCCGAGCGGGCCCGGCCCGACGTGATCGTCGTCGACATCGAGTTCGGGCGCGACGAGCGCCCGGGACTCGACCTGGTGCGTGCGCTGCTGGAGCGCTGCCGCGGCACCAAGATCCTGGTGCTGACCGGCTGCCGCGACCGTGACTCGATGATGCGGACCGTCCGGCTCGGTGTGCACGGCTACCTGCGCAAGGGCGCCGACACGACCGAGATCATGCGTGCGGTGCGCGCGGTGCTGCGTGGCGAGGGCGTCTTCGACCCCGGGACCGCCGGTGCCGGACCGCTGCAGGTGCTGCGCGAGCCGGCCCCGTCCACCGGCCCGGACCTGTGCAAGACCTCGCTGCTCACCGACCGCGAGAACCAGGTGCTGCGGCTGCTCGCCGTGGGGATGAGCAACCGCGAGATCGGTACCCGGCTGCGGATCTCCGAGGCCACCGTGAAGTTCCACGTGCGGAACCTGCGCGACAAGCTCGAGGTCCGCCGCCGCACCGAGATCGTCTACACCGCCGCCCGCCAGGGCATCGTCTGACCGCCGTGTGAATCCCGGCGCCCGTTGCGGCGCCGGAACCCGATCCGCCGGACCGGGGCGCGTGGAGAAATCCCGCCCCGGTCCGCGCTCTGTCCCGGAGTCGATCTGCGCGTTCACGCCCGGGCGGGCGACGCGACTCGGGGATGCGGCGGCCCCCGGTAAGGCGCCAGTGGGTCGCCGAGCGTGGCCGAGCCCACGTCCCGCTGCGCCGTCGTTCACTCGACGGCCATCTTCTTCTCACTCGTCAGGAGGACGCGGGTGCTGTGATGCGGAGGAACCGGGCGATCGTCATCCGAACGCCCGCCGCCGTCACCCCACCACGAATCCAGGAGGACGACCGTGGCCGACCGCTGCCCCGGCGACACCCCCGAGTCCGGCTCCCGCCGGATGCTCCCCGTCCTCGACCGGGCGCAGCCCCGGCCCGGGCGCCAGGGCCTGACCTGCCGCTACCGGTGCGGGGACGCCTGCTCGAAGCCGGAGCCGAACCCGTCGTCGAACGGGTACTTCGGCGACGTCCTGCAGACCGTCCTCGACCGGCGGGGCATGCTCCGTGCCGGCGCGGTGCTCGGCCTCTCGGCCGGGGCCGGTGCGGCACTCGCGGGCACTGCGTCGGCCGGGACCCCGGTCGCGCAGCAGGGCTCCGCGCACCCCCTGGGCGCCGACCCGGCGACGCAGGCCGGGCCGCCGCGCGGGCTGCGCTACGAGACCGTCGCGCCGAACCTCGACGACACGATCCGCGTCCCGCACGACTACGCGACCAACGTCGTGATCCGCTGGGGGGACCCGATGTTCCCTGACGCCCCCGAGTTCGACTTCGAGAACCAGACCGCCGCCGCCCAGGCCCGCCAGTTCGGTTACAACAACGACTTCTGCGGGATCCTGCCGATCGACGGCGCCGGGCGGCGCTACGTCATGTTCTCCAACCACGAGTACACGCTCGAGCCGCTGATGTTCCGCGGCTACGACGAGGACGCGCCCACCGAGGAGCAGATCCGGATCGGCATCGCCGCGCACGGCGGCGGCATCGTCGAGGTCACCCGCGAGCTGAGGACCGGCGAGCTGCACTACGACCGGGCCGGGAAGCTGAACCGCCGGATCACCGCCGAGACCGAGATGGTGCTCGACGGCCCGGCCGCCGGCGCGGACGTGCTGCGGACGACGTCCGACCCGGCCGGGCGCACTGTGCTGGGCATGATCGGCAACTGCGCCGGCGGCACCACCCCGTGGGGCACCTTCCTGTCCGGGGAGGAGAACTTCGACGGCTACTTCGCCTCCGGCCCGGTCACCGACCCGCGGCTGGAGCGCTACGGCCTGGCGGAAGGGCCGTCGGAGCGCAGGTGGGAGCGCGTCGACCCGCGCTGGGACCTGGCGAAGGAACCCAACGAGGCCAACCGGTTCGGCTACATCGTCGAGATCGACCCGCACGACCCGGACTCGAAGCCGGTCAAGCACACCGCGCTGGGCCGGTTCAAGCACGAGGGCGCCACCGTGGCGCTGACCGACGACGGTCGTCCGGTCGTCTACATGGGTGACGACGAGCGCTTCGACTACGTCTACAAGTTCGTGTCGGACAAGCGGATGCGCCGCGGGAACAGCCGGGACGCGCGCGAGCACAACGCGACCCTGCTCGCGTCGGGCACGCTCTACGTCGCCACCTTCACCGGCAACAGCCCGGCCGCGGAGATCACCGGGAACGGCGCCCTCCCGCGCGACGGGGAGTTCGACGGCAGCGGGGAGTGGCGGCCGCTGGCGTCCACGACGAAGTCCTACGTGGACGGAATGAGCGTCGCCGACGTCTTCGTGTTCACCCGGCTCGCCGCGGACCGGGTGGGCGCGACCAAGATGGACCGTCCCGAGGACGTCGAGCCGAACCCGCGGACCGGCAAGGTCTACATCGCCTGCACCAACAACTCCGACCGCGGCAAGGCGGGCGAGATCGGCGCGGACGAGGCGAACCCCCGCGTCGACAACCAGCACGGCCACGTGATCGAGCTGACCGAGGCGTCCGACGACCCCGCGGCGACCCGGTTCGGCTGGAACATCCTGCTGGTCTGCGGGAACCCGGACGACCCGTCGACGTACTTCGGCGGGTTCGACAAGGCCCAGGTCAGCCCGATCACCTCACCGGACAACATCGCGTTCGACTCCTACGGCAACCTGTGGCTGTCCACCGACTCCGGCCAGGCGTTGGAGATCAACGACGGCCTCTACGGCGTTGTGCTGGAAGGCCCGCAGCGGGGCTCGACCCGGCTGTTCGCGAGCGTCCCGGTGGGCGGCGAGTGCTGCGGCCCGATCATCACCGAGACGTTCGTGCTGGTCTCGGTGCAGCACCCCGGCGACGTCGACGACGCCTCACCGGAGGCACCGGCGTCGCACTGGCCGGACGGCGGCGCCGCGCAGCCGCGCCCGTCCGTCGCCGCGATCCGGCACCTGCAGGACGGCCGGCCGGCGAAGATCGGGGTGTAGGCGCCGTCAGGCGCACCGGGCGAGGGAGGGGTCGCCGGAGCCGGCGCTCTTCTCGAACGAGATGTGCACGTGGTCGTGGTGGTTCGCGGTCTCCCCGCCGCGGTCCTCCATCTCGGTCCATCCGGAGCCGTGGTTCATCTGCTGCTCCCAGATCACGTACTCGACGCCCAGCTCGTCGGCGTTGGCCAGCGCGCACTCCGCGATCCGGTCGCCGTCGCTTCCGCGGACCATGAGATCGAGCGCGTGCCCGGTGGGATGGTCGGAGACGTTGCCGCGCTGGGCGACGCCGATCAGCTCCGGCTGCCCGTAGGCGCACCCGAGGAACACCGCCGCGTCCTCCACCCAGCTCTTCACCGGGCCGAGCTCGTCGGTGTCGATGTCGCAGGAGGCGTCGCCGAGGGCGGACCCGCCGGCGATCCGGGCGCGCTCGGCGGCCTCGCGCGCGACGCGCTCACCCTCCGCGGCGGCGGCCCGGCCGGCCTCGGCGGCCGCGTCGAGCAGGCCGGCGTCACGGACGATCTCCGAGCCCAGCACCGGCTCGGTGCGGGGCGCCTCGGCGGCCGCCACGGCGTCGGCGAACGCGACGCCGAGATCGTCCGCGGAGTCCGCCGAGGCTGCGGAGTCCGCGGAGCCGTCGGAGACGCCGACGGACGCCAGGCGCAGGTCGGCCTCGGCCGGACCGAACTCCAGCCCGGCCAGGGGCGTGACGACGGCGAGGGTGCCGCTCGCGACGGCGGCCGCGGTGGCGACGTGGCGCAGCCCGGGAAGGGCTTCGACCTGCGCCCGCCGATGGCGGTGTCGGGGCACGACAGATCTCCTCCGGCGCACGGGCCGGGCGGGCTGCGGGGGAGCGTGGGACGGGGAGTCCCTGCCCGTCGGGGGAACCGGACCGCGCGTTTCGTGCCGGACGCTAGTGAGATGTCACCGAATGTCCGATGCCGTGGTCGTTCCGTGACGACGACCGCGCGTGATCATGCGGCGAACGGTCGCCGTCGCCCGGCCCCGGCCGGTGTATCCGGAATCGGGTCTTTACCCGACCGGACGTTCGGTGCAAGGTATCCGCGGGCCGGCACACCGGAGTCCCGGCCCGGGGGTGAATCCGCATGACATCCACCGGCCCGACCACCGGTTCCGGGAGCGTCGCCGACACCACCGGCTCCGCTCCCCGCCAGGTCCGTCGCGTCGCGATCACGAGCGCGATCGGGACGACCATCGAGTGGTACGACTTCTTCATCTACGCCACGGCCGCGGCCCTGGTGTTCAACAGCCAGTTCTTCTCGACGATGTCCGCCGCGTCGGGCACGCTCGCCGCCTTCGCGACACTCGGCGTCGGCCTCGTCGCACGCCCGCTCGGCGGGATCGTCTGGGGCCACTTCGGTGACCGGATCGGCCGCAAGAAGATGCTGGTCGCCTCGTTGCTGCTGATGGGCATCGCGACCGTCGGCGTCGGCCTGCTGCCGACGTACGCGCAGATCGGGATGGCCGCACCGGTCCTGCTCGTCGTCCTGCGCCTGCTGCAGGGGCTGAGCGCCGGCGGGGAGTGGGGTGGCGCGGCGCTGATGTCGGTCGAGCACGCGCCGCCCGGCAGGCGTGGGCGCTACGGCTCGTTCCCGCAGATCGGCGTGCCGGCCGGGCTGATCCTGGCCCAGCTGGTGTTCCTGGTGGTCTCGAACACGACCTCGCCGGAACAGTTCGCGGCCTGGGGCTGGCGGATCCCGTTCCTGCTGTCGATCGTGCTGGTCGTCGTCGGCCTGGTGATCCGCCTGCGCGTCGAGGAGAGCCCGGTGTTCGCGATGCTGCGGGAGAGCCGCTCGCGCAGCCGCGCCCCGATCGTCGAGGTGTTCCGCAACCGGCCGCGCGAGCTGGTGCTGGCCTCGCTCAGCTTCATCGCGAACAACGCGATCGGCTACGTCTTCCTGGCGTACCTGCTCTCCTACGGCACCCAGGTGCTGGAGGTCCCGCGCAACACGATGATCATCGTGGTGATCATCGGATCGCTGAGCTGGCTGGCGAGCATCGTGGGCGGCGCGATCTGGTCGGACCGGGCCGGGCGCAAGGCGGTCTACCTGGTCGGCTCGGTGCTGCTCGTGGTGTGGCCGTTCCCGTTCTTCCTGCTACTGAACACCACGTCGTTCGTGGCCATGGTCGGTGCCGTGATCGTGCTGACGATCGGGCTCGGCCTGTCCTACGGCCCGCAGTCGGCGCTGTTCGCGGAGATGTTCGAGGCCCGCTACCGCTACAGCGGGGCGTCGTTCTCCTACGCCGTCGGTGCGGTGCTGGGTGGCGGGTTCGCCCCGCTGATCGCGACCGCGCTGCAGCAGGCGTACCGGACCTCGTCGGCGGTGGCGGCGTACATGGTCGCCGTCGCGGTCATCTCGCTGGTGGCGATCCTGTTCATCCGGGAGACGCACCGGCCGGAGGCGCCCGCACGGCTGTCCTGACCCGCGCACGACGAAGGCCGGGCCCCTGCTGTGGGCCCGGCCCCCAACGAGGCGCTAGGAGCGGTGCCTGCCGTCCGCGGTCGCGTCCAGACTCCGCGCGCGGCGGCGGCCCGCGACCGTGCCGGTCTCGGCTGCCGGGCTGTTCATGGAGCGTGCCTGTTCGGCGAGCTCACGGGTGACGCACGGCCAGGTCGCGCTGACGCCGGCGGCGTCCCGGCACTCCCGGCAGCACCCCTCGGCGTCCGGAGTGTGTTCCTCCAGGGTCCGCTCGAGCAGATCGGGCATCTCGGACAGGATGTTCGCGAGCGCCAAGACTCACCTCCAGGTCGATTGCGGGGGACAGTAGTAGTCCGGATCACCCGCTCGGCTCAGGGGCGCAGGCGTCCCTCCGGCCGTGCGTACCGCTTCCGGGTGGCCCTGCCGGTCCGGCGGCACCCACCGTGCACGGCGCTCACTCCCAGGTCGGAAGCCTGCTCGATCCGCCGGTGTCCGGCACGCGGGAACGCCACGCCCGGCGACCCGGCGGCCCGGTGCGACCGTCCGGCGGCACGCGGTACCGCAGGCCGCTCGGTGAATCGCGCCACGGATCGGCAACCGGTGGAAACGACACGGCGACACGCACCCTCGATGCGCTGGACGTGTGGTTCGGGCCACCCTGGCGGGCGGCCGCATCAGGCGTGCGGGATCTCCCGCTCGATCTCGGCCAGCCACAGCGCCGCCGACATGTCCGACGGTGCCCGCCAGTCACCGCGCGGGGACAGCGCGCCGCCGGCCGAGACCTTCGGACCGTTCGGCAGTGCGGACCGCTTGAACTGGGAGAACGCGAAGAACCGCTTCGCGAACACCTGGAGCCAGCGTCGGATCTCGGCCGCGTCGTAGACCGGGCGGTCGTCGTCGGGGAAGCCGGGCGGCCAGGCACCCGCCGCCGGGTCGGACCACGCGTGCCCGGCCAGGAAGGCGATCTTCGACGGGCGGAAGCCGTGCCGCAGCGTGTACCAGAGCGTGAAGTCCTGCAGCGCGTACGGCCCGACCGTCGCCTGGCTGGACTGCACCTCCTGGGTGCCGTCGGAGGGGACCAGCTCCGGGGTGATCTCGGTGTCGAGCACCGAGCGCAGCACGTCCGAGACCGTGTCGTCGAACTGCCGCGACGAGACCACCCACCGGATGAGGTGCTGCATCAACGTCTTCGGGACGCCGCCGTTGACGTTGTAGTGCGACATCTGGTCGCCGACGCCGTAGGTGGACCAGCCGAGCGCCAGCTCGGACAGGTCGCCGGTGCCGAGCACGATGCCGCCGCGCTGGTTGGCCAGCCGGAACAGGTAGTCGGTGCGCAGCCCGGCCTGGACGTTCTCGAAGGTGACGTCGTACACGGCCTCGCCGCGGGAGAACGGGTGACCGATCTCGGTGAGCATCGTGCGCGCGGTGGGTGTGATGTCGATCGTCTCGAAGCTGACCCCGAGCGCCTCGGACAGCGCGACCGCGTTGTTGCGGGTGTGGTCGGAGGTGGCGAAGCCCGGCATCGTGAAGGCCAGCACGTCGGTCCGGGGGCGCCGGAGCCGGTCCATCGCCCGCGCGGCGACGATCAGTGCGTGGGTGGAGTCCAGCCCGCCGGACACCCCGATGACGATCTTCGGCTGACCGATCGCGCGCAGCCGCTGTTCCAGCCCGGAGACCTGGATCGAGTACGCCTCGTAGCAGTCCTGCTCCAGGCGCTCGGGGTCCGCGGGCACGAACGGGAACCGCTCCACGGTGCGGCGCAGGCCGATGTCGTGCCCGGGCGGGTCGAGCCGGAACCGCACGGTCCGGAAGTCGTCGGTGCGCGCGGCGTGCGTGCGGCGGTTGTCGTCGAAGGTGCCCTGCCGGCGCCGCTCGGCCGCGATCAGGTCCAGGTCGAGGTCCGCGACGGTGCGCTGCGGGCCCTGCGGGAACCGGTCGGACTCGGCGAGCTGCTCACCGTTCTCGAAGATCATCGTCTGGCCGTCCCACGCGACGTCCGTGGTCGACTCGCCCTCGCCTGCGGCGGCGTAGACGTAGCCGGCCAGGCAGCGCGCCGACGACGACCGGCACAGCATGCGGCGCCGCTCGGCCCGTCCGACCGTGATCGGCGACCCGGACAGGTTGGCCAGCACCGTCGCCCCGGCCAGCGCCGCCTCGGCCGACGGCGGGATCGGCACCCAGTAGTCCTCGCAGAGCTCGGCGTGCAGCACGAACCCGGGCAGGTCGTCGGCGGCGAACAGCAGGTCGGGTCCGAACGGGTACTCGTCGGATCCGATGTGGATGGTGGCGCCGCGCAGGTCGTCACCGGCCGCCATCTGGCGGCGCTCGTAGAACTCCCGGTACGTGGGCAGGTACGACTTCGGCGCCACCCCCAGGATCCGGCCGCCGTGGATCACCACGGCGGTGTTGTGGATCCGGTGCCGGTACCGCAGCGGGGCCCCGACGACGAGCACCGGCAGCAGGTCCGCCGTCGCCTCCGCCAGCGCGACCAGCTCCCGCTCGACCGCCTCCAGCAGGGTGTCCTGCAACAGGATGTCCTCGAGGGAGTAGCCGGACAGCGTCAGCTCCGGGAAGACGACGAGCCCGACCCCTTCGGCCGAGCACCCGCGCGCCACCTCCAGCACGGCGGCGGCGTTCGCGGCCGGCTCGGCGATCGTCGTGTGCAGTGTCGACGCGGCGACCCGCAGGAAGTGATGGCGGTAGACGGAGCGGAAGTCCACGTCGGCCATTGTGCCCGTGCGCGGCACGGGGGGCCTGGGCGCTCCTTCCCCTCCCGCGCACGGGGTGTCGCTCTACCTGCCCAGCAGTCGCAGCACCGACGACGGCCGCCCGGCGAAGCCCTCGGCCTCCAGCGCCACGAACAGGATCCGCGGCAGGTCCCGCACGGCCGGGAAGAGTACGTAGCGCGGGTACCAGGCGGGCCGGAACTTCGCGTTGAACCGGTACAGCGAGTCGATCTGCCACCAGCGCGACGCGAGCCGCAGCAACCGCGCCCAGGCCCGCGCCACCGGCCCGGCGCCGATCCGCTCACCACGCTCGAGCGCGGACCGGAACACCGCGAAGTTCAGCGACACCCGGGCCACACCGAGGTTCCGTGCCGCCGCCATCAGCTCGACGATCATCAGCTCGTTGACGCCGTTGTCGGCATCGGGATCGCGCACCATCAGGTCGAGCGACAGGCCGTCCGGACCCCACGGGACCAGCTGCAGCATCCCGCTCGGCGCACCGTCGCGGAACGCGGTGACGAGCACCGCGTCCGGATCGGCCGGGTCGGCGATCCGCGACGACGCCATCGAGAACCCGCGCTCGTGCTCGCCACCCCGCCAGCGGCGCGCGCGCTCGGCGATCCGTGCGCGGTCCTCGTCGTCGTGGTCGCCGAGCCTGCGGACGACCACGGTGTGCCCGGTCCGCCGCATCCGGTTGACGGTCTGACGGACGCCGCGCATCGGCCGTCCGTCCAGGGTGAACGTGGCCGTCTCGAGGAACGCCTCGTCGCCGAGCTCCAACGCGTCCAGACCGGCCTTCGCCCAGGCGGTCGCGCCCCGCTCGGAACAGCCCAGCACGGCCGGTGACCAGCCGTAGCGGGTGCACTCGCCGAGGAACGCCTCGATCGCGCCCGGCCAGGCCCCGATGTCGCCGATCGGGTCGCCCGCGGCGAGCGCGACCCCGGCCAGCACCCGGTAGGAGACGGCGGACCGGCCGCCGGCCGCGAACACCGCCGCCTTGTCCCGGCGCAGCGCGAAGTAGCCGAGCGAGTCGCCGTCGCAGTGCGTCAACAGCTCCCGCAGCCGCTGCTCGTCGTGCGGCTCCAGGGACGGCCGTGGCTCGGGGGAGCGCAGCAGGTGGTACCCGGCGGTGAGCACGGCGACCACACCGAAGGTCAGTCCGACGGCGGCGGTCAGGTCGTCCAGCCAGGCTGCGTCCGCGGTGAACGACACCGGCCCGGTGACGCCGGCCAGCGACGCCCCGGCGTGTGCGGCCTGCGCGGCGACCGACGGGTCCCCGGCGAGCCGGCGCGGGTTCAAGGCCAGCAGCACCCACACCACGAGGAACCCCGACAGTCCGAACTGGACGACCGTGCGGACGGCCCGGCCCGGGCCGCCGGGGTCCTGCTCCGCGACGAAGTGGCGCCGGGTGGACAGCAGTGCCACCAGCAGCGCCGCCACGAGCACGGTCGGCGCGAGACCGTGCCGCTGGTCGAGGACGTGCAGCAGGTTGACGACGACCAGGAACGACGTCGTGCCCGTCGCGACCCACCAGGCGCGCTGCTTGCGCCGGCGCAGCCCGGTGGCCAGCAGCAACAGGCCTGCGCCCGCCACCGTCGTCACGACCAGCGCGGCCAGCCCGACCCCGGACGGAAGGCCCAGGGTGCTGCGCAGCTCGCTGCCCAGCAGCCGGCGCGGTGCAGGCAGCACGGCGGTGAGCACGGTGAGCAGCCCGACGATGCGGGCGGACCACACCACGGCGCGGACGACCGCGGCCTCGGACAGCCGGCGTCGCCGGGCCTCCGGGTCCGGGCGCGGGTTCGGGCTGCGGGTGCGGGCGCGACGGTGCCGGCGGTCCCCGGCGGGCGCAGACCCCGGCACGCGGTCCTCCTGTCACTCCGGTTGGGCTGTCACTCCGATTACGGCTCCACGGCGGCGGTCCGGCGAGCCGTTCGCGCCGACGTTCGGATCCGGTCGAGTACCGGCACCGCACCGGCACCGGAGCCGCGGCGCGGGTGCCGAACCTAGCCCCGCCACCCGCGCCGGAACGCGCGGGCGGCCGCGCACGACCGGTGTGTCGTCCCCCCGGACGCAGAGGGGATCGAGTGTCACGCAGATGCTCGTGCGCGAACCTCTCGGTGACACTCGGTCGGCGATGGGGCGAGCGTGACCGGACGCGTGGGGTCGGGCTGGTTCCGCGTCGCTGGAGCTTCGGTTCGGGGAACGTCCGTCGGGGGACGCCCGCAGCGGTTCCGTGGTCGACCCTCTGTTGTCGCGCAACGTATCCGTTGGGCCGGTGGTGCCACACGGGTCACTCGTCCGGTGTGGGTGCGGTGGATCGGGGCATGGCCCGGATCGCTGCCGTCGACCCTCTGGTGTCCGAGCTACACCACACGCCGAACGGAGGCGACAGGGATGATCACCAAGGACATGACCCGGGACCTCATCGGCCGCCAGGCGGTCGACACGCACGGCGCCAAGGTCGGCAAGATCGGCCAGGTCTACCTCGACGAGCGCAGCGAGACGCCGACCTGGGCGACGGTCAACACCGGGATGTTCGGCACCAAGGAGAGCTTCGTGCCGCTCCAGGGCGCGGACATCGACGATGGTGCCGTGTCGCTGGCGGTGGCGAAGGACGAGGTCAAGGAGTCCCCGCACGTGGGCCGGTCGGACGAGCGCCTCACCGGCTCGGAGGAGGGCCAGCTGCGTCACCACTACGGCACGCAGGACGCCGCCGCCGGGCGGTCCGGCCACGGCACGGCCGCGGACGGAACGGCCGGCGCGGATCGCGGACGTGGGGCCTCCGACGACGCGATGGTCCGGCACGAGGAGCGGCTGCGGGTCGGCACCGAGTCGGAGGAGACCGGCCGGGTCGCGCTGCGCAAGTACGTGGTGACCGAGGACCAGACGGTCACCGTGCCGGTCAGCCACGAGGAGGTCCGGGTGGAGCGCGAGCCGATCGACCGGGACGGTGACGCCGGGACGGCCCGCTCCGGGGCGATGGGCGAGGAGACCCACGAGGCCACCCTGCACGCCGAGCGCCCGGTGGTCGACAAGACCACGGAGGCCGTCGAGAAGGTGCGCCTGGACACCCGCACCGTGACCGAGGACGAGCACGTCTCGGACACCGTGCGCAAGGAGGAGATCGACGTCGACGACCCGCAGCAGGCGCTGCGTCGCGACCGCGACGCCCGGAGCTGACGAGCTCCCCTGACCCACTCCCGGCGCGTCACCGGTGCCCACCCCGGGCCCGGTGACGCGCCGGTCCCATGAGTCGCCCCCGCCCGCCGAGCGTCCCGTTTCGGTCATCCGCAGGGCCAGAACGTGACGCTCGATGGGTGGGTTGGCAGGTCAGGCCGGCGGAGCCGGGTCGGCGGTGCGGGTGTCCTCTCCCGGCGCGTTCGCCGTGGTCGCCTTGACGGTGGCGTCCTCGGGTGCGGTCTCCCCGCTCACGCCCTCCCGGGACGGCGCGTCCGGCCGGCGTTCGGAGACGACCACGGTCGTCAGCGGGCCCTCGCGCCGGAACCCGACCAGCAGCGCCGCGAGCATGCCGCAGACCAGGATGAAGATCGGTAGGCCGATCACGGTGATGACCTCCTCGAGCGCACTGATCGCTTCGTCCCCGCCGAGCAGCAGCAGCGCGGCGGCGAGCCCGCCGAGCGCGAGCGCCCAGAACAGCCGCTGGCGCAGCGGGCTCATCTCGCCCGTGCCGGAGCAGAGCATGTCGACCACCAGCGACGCCGAGTCCGCGGAGGTGACCAGGAACAGCACGACCACGATGACCGCGATCCCGGAGATCAGCGTCGCCAGCGGGAGCTCCTGGAAGAACGCGAACATCGCCAGCGAGGCACCGCTCTCGGCCACCGCGGTGGAGATCGGGCCGCCCTGGCCGTCGATCCCGTCCGATGCCATCGCCGACCAGCCGAAGATCACGAACCAGACGACCGTGAACGCGGCCGGTGCGAGCAGCACACCGCCGACGAACTGGCGCACCGTGCGGCCGCGCGAGATGCGAGCGAGGAACACGCCCATGAACGGTGCCCAGGTGACCGTCCACGCCCAGTAGAAGACGGTCCAGCTCGCCTGCCAGCCCCAGCCGCCCGGGTCGGTGTACGCGGCGAGCGAGTCGTTCCAGAACGACAGCGGGATGATGCTACTGGCGTAGAGGCCGACACTCTCGACGAGCGAGCGCAGCAGGAAGACCGTCTGCCCGCCCGCGAAGAGGACGAACAGCATGAGCCCGACGGCGATGCCGATGTTCAGGTTGGACAGCCGCTTGATGCCCTTGTCCAGGCCTGCGGCCACGGAGAACGTCGCGATCACCGCGACCAGCAGGACGACGCCGACGCGCAGGGCCGTCGAGTCCGCCACTCCGGTCAGCGCGCTGATGCCGGCGCTGATCTGGGAGGTGCCCAGGCCCAGCGACACGGCGAGACCGAACATCGTGCCGAGCACGGCGGCCACGTCGATGCTCTTCCCGATGGGGCCGTAGATGCGGTCGCCGAGCAGCGGGTAGAACACCGACGACACCCGCAGCGGCAGGTTGTAGCGGTAGATGAAGAACCCGAACGCCAGCCCGGGCAGGGTGAAGATCGCCCAGGTGTGCAGGCTCAGGTGGTAGAGCGCGAACGACATGGCGTCCTCGGCGGCCTGCGCGCTGTACGGTGCGACGCCGTCGAACGGCGGCTCGCTGAAGTGCGAGATCGGCTCGGCCACGCCCCAGAACATCAGGACCGTGCCGATACCACCGGCGAAGAGCATCGAGAACCAGGACAGGTTCGAGTACTCCGGTGTGTCGTCCGGGCCCCCGAGCTTGAGGTTGCCGTAACGCGAGAGCGCAGCCCAGGCCAGGAAGAACAGCCAGACGGTCACGCCGAGCACGAAGAACCAGCCCAGGTTCGTCGTGATCCACTCCCGGCCGGCGGCGAACACGGTGCCGATCGGGCCCGGGAAGATCAGTAGCAGGGCCAGGAAGAAGAGCATCAACCCGGCCGACCAGAAGAAGATCTGCGGATTCGTCCGCAGGCCCAGTTTGTTTGCGAGGTTCTCCACTCGACCGCTCCTCCCCGGCCGACGGCAGCCCCGCAGTTTTCGGACGTCCGCCGGCGGCAGCGAGAGCGGTTCTGCGTCGGCGCAGCCGCGACAGAATGTCCGATTGCTGTCGGGCTGTCCACCGATCAGCCTTCGCGGATCGCCTTGCGTGCGACCGGAAGAGTGGATTGACCTGGGCTCATTTCAGGTCCACAACGGTGCGTGATCACTCACCCGCCAGATGACTCGTGGGTCCCCGAGCGGGTCAACCGAGGCGGACCGGGAGCTCGTCGTAGCGGGTCCACAGCGGCATCGTCTCGAGGGTGAGCTCGTCACGGGGGACCGCCAGCGACAGCCGGGGGCGTCGGGTGAGCAGCACCTGGACCGCGATGCGGGCCTCGAGACGAGCCAGGTTCGCTCCGAGACAGAAGTGCGGGCCGTAGCCGAAGCCGAGGTGGTGATTGGGACTGCGGGTGATGTCGAACCGGTCGGGTGCGTCGAATGCCTCCGGGTCCCGGTTCGCCGAGCCCAGCAGCGGCAGGACCGAGGCTCCGGCGGGGATGGTCCGGCCGTCCCAGTCGATGTCCTCGGCGGCGGTGGCCGGCTTGGTGCCACCGACCGGTCCGGCGTAGCGCACGATCTCCTCGATCGCCGAGCGCCACAGGGCGTCGTCGTCAGGGGCCTGCTGCAGGCGGTCGCGCTGTTCGGGATGGTCGAGCAGGGTGACGACCGCGTTGGTGATCAGGTTGTAGGTGGTCTCGTAGCCGGCGACGACCAGGGTGAACACCATGGAAACGATCTCGTCCTCGGAGAGACGGTCGCCGTCCTCCTCGGCGTGGATCAGGCCGGTGAGGATGTCGTCACCGGGGTCCGCGTGCTTGCGGGCGACCAGGTCACGGGTGAACGCCACCAGGTCACGGACCTGGGTGTCCCAGTCCTCGGCGCCGCGGTCGCTCAGCAACGCGGTCACCCCGCTCCGGAACCGCGAACGGTCGGTCTCGCCGACGCCGACCATGTCGGCGATGACGGTGTAGGGGATGGGCAGGGCGAAATCCTGCCGCAGGTCGACGACGTCGTGGTCGGCCAGCGCATCGAGCCGCTCGACGGCCAGCTCGCGGACTCGCTCACCGAGCTTCGCGGTCATCTTCGGGGTGAAGGGCTTGGAGACGAGTGTGCGCAGCCGCTTGTGCTCCGGCTCGTCCTTCATGATCAGTGATTCGGTGCTGAGCAGCCGCAGGTGCTCGGGCAACCCGGCCGTCATGGCTGAACCGCCGACCGGTGAGCGGGGCAGGCGCGGGTCGGTGAGCATCGCTCGACAGTCCCGGTACCGGGAGAGGACCCAGATCGGCTGGGAGACCGGCCCGTACTCGAGCCGGGTCCGGGCCAGCGGGGCGTGCTCGCGCAGCCATGCGTAGTGGCTCAGCGGGTCGGCGGCGAACTCCGGGGCCCCGATCGTGAAGGGGGCCTCGGGCACCGGAGTGGTGGGAGTGCTCATGGCCAGGTCTCCTGTCTGATCGTTCGTCGTTCCAGATGTCCCTGCTGGGCGTCGATCGGCACCTGTGCTCATCCGTGCCCCGGGCCCGCATCGAGCCGAGCACCCAGGATGCTGTGTCGGCGATGGCGTCCGGGCTGGTGTGCGAGAGCACGTGCCCCCCACCCGGGACGACGGTCGTCGGCACGTGCAGCAAGCGCGCCGTAGTCGGCTGCAGTCGCCGGAACCCGAAGAAGCGGTCGTGGTCGGAGACGACACCCTCGCCATACATTCCGGCGAGCCGTGGCGAGCACGTGATCCAGCCAGGCCCGGTACCCGGCGACGGGGTCGACCTCGGGCCGCTCTGCGCAGCTCAGCCCGGGCCGGCCCGGAAGGTCGGCCACGGTGACCCGGAACGAACCGGCCAGTGCTCGGATCACCGGGATCGAGATGGCGGCGTTCATGTTCGTCCCGGGCAACAGCAACAGATCCTGCGATCCGGTTCCGAACGTCGTCAGGTGGGTCGGCTCGAGTGGGGAGTCCACGACCCGCCGGCACGCCGACGGCAACCGTCGGTCCAGCTCACCAGTGCACCAGGCACGGATCGCCGTGCGCCCCGCAACCGAGCGGTAGATGCTCACCGGGTCCCCATTTCGGTCGTGGCGTCATGACGACGCCGACCAGGCTTCCCGGCACACCGGAGGGGACGCTACGCCTCGGAACTGCCCGAGGAAAGGTCTCCCGACCACGCCATCACGATCGATGTCGCGACGACCTGGGAGTCGCAGCGCGGGGTCGGCAAGGCGTAACAACCAGATCGGCCCCCCACCTTGCTTCAGCAGGTGAGGGGTCGATCTGGTTGAGGCACTAGAAGTGCCCCCGGCAGGATTCGAACCTGCGCTCCCGCCTCCGGAGGGCGGTGCTCTATCCCCTGAGCTACGGGGGCCGTGCAACGAGGAGAACATTACCGCACGCGTCCCGCGGGATCATGCAGGGGGTGTCGGCCTTACATGATCGAGGCCTATGGAGTGCCGCGTTCGCCGTGGCGCGCGCTTCACTCCACAACGGATGACCACACGGGGGCTGGGGACCACCGACCGGCGCAGGGTGATGGCGTCGATATGACGTGAATGGTTTCCGGGTATTTGTTTCGTAAAGCGGTTCGGATCGGGTGGACACCGGCCCCGGAGCTGTCGTACAAAGTAGATTCATCGATTCGTGGATCGTGGTGACGTCGCAGGTCGAGGCGGTGCGCGAGGGCTCCGTCGTTGTCCGGTCGTGGCCGAGGAATCGGCGACCCGGGGCGCCGGAAACTGCGCACGAACTCGAGAGGAACCCACCGATGACAGAGCGGGACGCGAGCCCGGTCACGACCGACGGCCCGGGCTCGTCGGCCGACGAGATCACCCACGACCAGCTGATGCGGCGCAGCGCCGAGCGGCCGCGGCGCGGGTGGCGCAAGACGCTCTACGAGGTCACCGGCGGCCGGTACAACCCCGGCATCAGCGAGGCCGAGGCCGAGCGGAACGTGCTACTGCGCCGGATCCGGCGCCAGCTGCCCGGCGCCTACCGGATCGCGGTGACCTCGATCAAGGGCGGTGTCGGCAAGACGACGGTCACCGCCTGCCTGGGGATGACGCTCGCCGACCACCGCGGGGACCGGGTCGTCGCCCTCGACGCGAACCCGGACGCGGGCACCCTCGCCGACCGGCTCACCGGCGAGACCGGCATCACCGTCCGCCAGATGCTGGAGAAGATCGACAACATCGACTCGCTCACCGAGATGAGTCGCTACACGAGCCTGGCCGGGCGGCTCCAGGTGCTCGCCAGCGACCAGGACCCGGCGATGAGCGAGGCGTTCAACCGGGAGGAGTACACCCGGATCTGCACCGTGCTCTCCCGGTTCTGCAACATCCTGCTCACCGACTCGGGCACCGGCCTGGTCCACTCGGCGATGGAGGGCACGCTGGAGCTGGCCGACGCGGTGGTCGTCGTCGGTGCGCCGACCGTCGACGGTGCGAGCCGGGCCGGGAAGACCCTGGACTGGCTCGCCGCGCACGGGCACGGCAGGCACGCGGAGAACGCGGTCGTGGTGCTGTCGCACGACCGCAGCAGCGACGAGGTCGACGTCGACCGCATCCGCGACCACTTCGCGCAGCGCTGCCGCGCGGTGCACTCGGTGCCTGCCGACCCGCACCTGGCCGCCGGCGGGCGGATCGACCTGGACCTGCTGCGCGAGCCGACCCGCGAGGCGTTCCTGCGGATCGCGGCGACGATCGCCGACGACTTCCCGACCCGCTGAGCGCACCCGTCGCGGGTCAACCGCCGGCCGACACCCACCACCCGTAGCTGCGGTAGTCCGGGTACGGAGCGAGGAACGGGTGCTCCGGCCGGGTCGTCACGGTGATCTCGTCGCGGGTCACCCGGTCGCCCAGGATCGTGAACGACGCCTGCCGCCACGGCATCCCCTCGGGCAGCGTCCAGCTGCCGGACGCCCGCCCGTCGACGTCCACCGCGACCACCCGGGTCCGGTCGCCCGCGAGCGGTGTGTCGGAGCCGAGCCGTCCGGTCAGCGTCACCGGGCGGCCCGGGGTGAGCCCGCGCAGGGTGAAGGTCTCCCCGCCGACGACCCGGCGGCCGCTGTCCGCGACGACCCGCCCGTCGACCACGGCCCGGTCCAGCAGGCTCGCCGGCTGCAGACCCAGCACCGGCGGATCCGGTGTCCAGCCGTGCGCGGCCTCGTCGGCCATGTCGCCGACGTTCAGGTGGTCGGTGATCCGGCCCGGGACGGCGACGTCGGGCAGGTCCGCCGAGCCGTCGAGGCTCCAGTCCGCCTTCCACACGCTCACCCGGTCACAGCTGCGGTCGATCTGGCAGGTCTGCGGTGCGGTGGGCGAGATCGGCCGGGCCGGCCCGGCGAGCTGGAACGTGATCACCGGTTCGGCACCGAGCACCGCGGCGCGGCCGAGGTCGGCGAGCGGTACCCCGCCCCACCGGTCGAAGACGGCGAACCAGTCCGGCCGGTCGTCGGGCGGGAGCCTGCGGACCGCCTCGTAGAGGGTGCCCGGCCCGTTCAGCGACGGCGCGGCCATCCCGTTCGTCGTCAGCCCGATGAGATCCACCGTGCGGTGCCCGCCGAACCAGGCCGCGGCGCCGGCGTCGTTGATGGCGACGACGTCGCCGGGCGGCACGTTCCCGGAGATCCACTGCGCGACGCTGACCGGCCCCTCGCGCATCGCCGACGCCTGTTGGCCCAGCCGCAACGCCCAGCTCGGCGTCACGAGCAGGGTGAACAGCAGGGCCACCGTGAGCAGGCTGTGCAGCGCGGCCCGGCTGCGCAGCGCCGACGCGACGGACGCGACCCCCAGCACCCCGAGCAGCAGCACGAGCGGCAGGAACGGCTGCAGGTAGCGCAGGTTCTGCCACTGCGCGGTGGTCAGCGTCGAGATGCTGAGCAGCGCCGCCGCCAGAGCCGCGCCGAGGCAGAGTGCGAGCGTCCGTTCCCGGTGGTGCACGGCCAGGGCGACCAGACCGAGCACGGTGAACACCACGGTCAGGGGCGGCACCACGTCCTGCCCGGTGAGCCCGGCCAGCGCGCCGACCAGGGACTGCAGGTTGCGCAGCGTGTGGTCGGCGATCTCCAGCGGCTGGCGCAGCAACCCGGCGTGCAGCCACGACTTCGCCAGGACGCCGTTCGCCTGGGAGGTGCCCGTCGCCAGCCGGAAGATCAGCAGCTGGCCGAGGAAGGCGAGCAGCGGGAGCGGCACGAGCAGCGTGGCGGGCGAGCGCAGCCGGCCGGCCCGGTACGAGGTCCACAGCATCGCGGCGACCAGCGCGGCCGCGACGATCATGCCCTCCGGGCGGGTCAGCGCCAGCAGCGCTCCGAGCACCGGCGTCCACCGGAACCGGGGCCGCTCGTGCAGGTAGAGAGCGAGGGTCCCGATCAGCAGTGCCGCGAGCAGCCCGACCTCCATACCGCTCGCGCCGCCCCACAGCAGCGGCCCGGACAGCGCCGTCAGCGCCCCGGCCCACGCCCCGGCCGCACGGCCGCCCCACCGGTGCCCGACCAGGGCGGTCAGCGCCGACGCGGCCGCGACGCAGAGCAACCCGAGGCCGACCGCGAACCCGAGCAGCCACCGGTCACCGAACCCGATCGCGTACGCCCCGCCCAGCAGCGCGGTGTAGAGCAGGCTGGACGCGCCCGTCGTCACCGGCGCGCCGGGCTGGTAGCGGAGCGGCTCGCCCAGGCCGAACTGCCGGCTGTACTGCAGGTGGATGTAGACGTCGTCCAGCGGCGGGACCAGGTTGCCGTGGTTGTAGGCCAGCGAGACGGCGACGAACCCGGCACCCAGCAGCAGCGAGAGCAACCCGGAGCCGGCGGCGACGGCGCCCGGGCCACCGAGGACGGGTGCGCGGGGCGGTGGGTGCTCGCTCATGGACCTCCGGATGCGGGCGCTGCCACGCCCGGTGTCACGCGTCGTGCCGGCGCGCTCTCAGGCCCAGCGCCCGACGAACTCGACCACCGCCGCGTTCACCTCGGCCGGGTTCGAGGCGCTCAGGAAGTGCTGACCGCCGTCGACCACCCGCAGCTCGGCGGACGGGGAGTTGACGAACCGCGCGATCCCGTCCTCGGCGTTGGGTACCGAGTAGACGGCGTCGGCGGTGCCGTGCATCCACAGTACCGGGCAGCGGACCCCGTCCAGGCGGGCCTGCAGGCCGTCCCGGTCGCGCAGGTTGACGGTGCTGGTTCGAAGCCGGTGCCGCCCGGCGTCCCCGGTGTAGTTGCGCCGGTACTCCGCGAGCCAGAACTCGCGGTCCTCGGCGGTCACCGTGTCACCCAGCCCGGCCCCGAGGACGCCGTCGACGAACTCGTCGGGCACGACCCAGTCGTCGGCGACCGGCTCGGCGAGCGCGTCGATCGACGGCGTGCAGAACTCGACCGCGTCCCAGCAGCCGAGCTCGCGGCTGCGTGGGCTCTCCAGGTCCATCGAGGTGCCGAGCGGGACGATCCCCGTGATCCTCTCCGGCGCGAGCATCGCCATCCGGGCCGCGATCCAGCCGCCCTGCGACGTGCCGAGGACGAAGGCCTTCCTGATGCCCAGCGCGTCCAGCGCCTCCAGGTCGGCGACGGCGCTGTCCCAGTAGGTGAACTGCTCGTACCCGGCCCGGGTCTCGCCGTGCCCGTAGGGCTCGAGGGCGAGCAGGTTGACCGCCCCGGCGAGCGCCGGATCGGCGAACTGCGGCCGGTACAGCTCGGCCGAGGTGGTGAACGAGTTGACCAGGACGAGCGTCGGCCGCGCGGGGTCGTACGGCGCGGCGAACCGGTAGCCGACCGTCGAGGTCCCGAGATGGGCGACGGTGAGGGTGGCGGTGGTGTCGGACACGGTCATCTCCGTTGAGGATCGTGGGTGGCGGGGCGGGAGCGGAGCGTCGATCGATCCTGGCCCACCGGCAGCCCGGCGACCAGCGGACCGTCCGGAATCCGCACAGCCGAGACCTGCATCGGCGCCCCCGCGGCCACCTCCTAGAATCTCGACGGTGACTCCCGACGTGCTCGCCGACCTGGTCCGTGACGTCGCGCTGGACGTACTGACCCGACGCGGCCTGGACGTCTCCGCCCTGCCCGCCGACGCGGGCGTCGAGCGTCCCCGCAACCCCGAGCACGGTGACTACGCCACCAACGTCGCGCTGCGCACCGCCAAGAAGGCCGGGGTGAACCCGCGCGACCTCGCGACCTGGCTGGTCGAGGAGCTGGTGGAGCGGGACGGGATCGCGAGCGCCGAGATCGCGGGCCCGGGCTTCATCAACCTGCGCCTCGCCGCGGACGCGCAGGGCGCGATCGTCGGCGAGATCCTCGTCCAGGGCGCCGCCTACGGCACCGGGCAGGACCTCGCGGGTACCCGGATGAACCTCGAGTTCGTCTCCGCCAACCCGACCGGCCCGATCCACCTGGGCGGGACCCGCTGGGCCGCCGTGGGCGACGCGCTCGGCCGGGTGCTCGCCGCGCGGGGCGCCGAGGTGACCCGCGAGTACTACATCAACGACGCCGGTGCGCAGATCGACCACTTCGCCGCGTCGCTGATCGCCGCGGCCACCGGCGGGCCCACCCCGGAGAACGGCTACGGCGGCGCCTACATCGCTGAGATCGCCGAGCGGGTCGTGGCCGCCGAGCCCGGCATCCTCGACCTCCCCGAGACCCAGCGCCACCAGGCGTTCCGCCGGACCGGCGTCGCCCTGATGCTGGAGGAGATGCGCAGCTCGCTGCACGGGTTCGGCACCGACTTCGACGTCTGGTTCAGTGAGCTGTCGCTGCACGAGTCGGGCGCGGTGGGGGACTCGGTCCAGCAGCTCAAGGACAACGGCAGCCTCTACGAGAAGGACGGCGCGTGGTGGCTGCGCTCCACCGAGCAGGGTGACGACAAGGACCGGGTCGTCATCAAGAGCGACGGGACGCCGGCCTACGTCGCCGGTGACATCGCCTACCTGCGGGACAAGCGCGCCCGCGGGGCCGACCGCTGCATCTACATGCTCGGCGCCGACCACCACGGCTACACCGTGCGGCTGAAGGCGGTCGCGGCCGCGTTCGGTGACGACCCGTCGGTCGTCGAGGTCCTGATCGGTCAGATGGTGAACCTGGTCCGCGGTGGCGAGCCGGTCCGGATGAGCAAGCGGGCCGGGACGATCGTGACCCTGGAGGACTTCGTCGACGCCGTCGGTGTCGACGCCGCCCGCTACTCCCTCGTCCGGTCCTCGGTCGACTCGACGCTCGACATCGACCTGGACCTGGTCTCCAGCCGGACCAACGAGAACCCGGTGTTCTACGTCCAGTACGCGCACGCCCGGCTCGCCTCGCTGGCCCGCAACGCCGCCGACCTGGGCGTCGAGCCCGGGGAGGGGTTCGGCCTGCTCGTCCACGACCGCGAGGGCGACCTGATCCGGACGCTCGGCGAGTTCCCGGAGGTCGTCCGCTCGGCCGCGGAGCTGCGCGAGCCGCACCGGGTCGCGCGCTACCTCGAGTCGCTGGCCGGGGCCTACCACAAGTTCTACGACTCCTGCCGCGTCCTGCCCCAGGGCGACGAGGAGGTCACCGACCTGCACCGGGCCCGGCTCGCGCTGTGCGTGGCGGCCCGGCGCGTGCTGGCGAACGGGCTCGGACTGCTCGGCGTCGGCGCGCCCGAACGGATGTGAACCGATGAGAGCCCACCCCGCAGGCCCGCTGCACGCCGGCCTCACCCCCGCCCCCGAGTCCGCAGGCCCGCGCCCGGAGTCGGCCGCCGAGCTGGACCACCTCGCCCCGGCCGTCTGGCCACGCAATGCCGAGCGCGGCGCCGACGGCGCCCTGCAGGTCGCCGGCGCGGACGTCCGCGACCTCGCCGAACGGCACGGAACTCCGCTGTTCGTGCTCGACGAGGACGACTTCCGGACCCGGTGCGCAGAGTTCGCCGCCGCGTTCGGCGCGTCCTCGGTGCACTACGCGGCCAAGGCGTTCCTGTGCACCGAGATCGCCCGCTGGGTCGCGCAGGAGGGACTGTCGCTCGACGTCTGCTCCGGCGGCGAGCTCGCGGTCGCCCTGCGCGCGGACTTCCCGCCCGAGCGGATCGCGTTGCACGGCAACAACAAGTCGGTGGACGAGCTGGCCGCCGCGGTCGATGCCGGTGTCGGCGGGATCGTGCTCGACAGCTTCGACGAGATCGCCCGGCTGGAGGCCGTCGCCGCCGAGCGGGGCACGACGGCACGGGTGCTGATCCGGCTGACCGTCGGCGTCGAGGCGCACACCCACGAGTACATCGCCACTGCGCACGAGGACCAGAAGTTCGGCTTCTCGATCGCGCACACCGACACCAAGGACTCGCCGGCGCTGGAGGCCGCGCGCCGGGTGCTCGCCGCACGGCACCTGGATCTCGTCGGGCTGCACAGCCACATCGGCAGCCAGATCTTCGAGACCGAGGGATTCGAGGCGGCCGCCCGCCGGGTCGTGAAGGTCCTCGCCGACCTGCACGCCGAGCACGGCGCCGACAACCTCGCGGCGCTGCGCACCCTGGACCTGGGTGGCGGCATCGGCATCGCCTACCGCCCCGGCGAGGCCCCGCTGTCGATGCCGGCGCTGGCCGAGGAGCTGCGCGCCATCGTGAAGCGCGAGTGCGCCGCGTCCGGCCTGGACGTGCCGGCGATCGCGGTCGAGCCGGGCCGGGCCATCGCCGGGCCGGGCACCGTGACCCTCTACGAGGTCGGGACGATCAAGGACGTGCCGCTCGGTGGCTACTCGCGGCGCTACGTCAGCGTCGACGGCGGGATGAGCGACAACATCCGCACCTCGCTCTACGACGCCGAGTACGACGTCCGCCTGGTCTCGCGCGCGTCCGAGCGCGACTCGGTGTGGGTGGGGGACCGGCACGGCGACGAGCCGGTCCTGTCCCGGGTGGTGGGTAAGCACTGCGAGTCCGGTGACATCGTGGTGCGTGACTGCTGGCTCCCGGCCGACCTCGCGCCCGGTGACCTGCTGGCGGTCGCGGCCACCGGCGCCTACTGCTACGCGATGGCGTCGGGCTACAACCGGCTGCCGCGCCCCGCGGTCGTCGCGGTGCACGAGGGCGCCGACCGGACCCTGCTGCGTCGCGAGACACTGGAGGACCAGTTCCGGTTCGAGGTGTGAGCGCACACGCGCGCGACCGCCGGGTTCGGAGCCGGGTGAGAACGGCCACCCCGGCCTGCCCGGGACCGGCCTGACCAGGAATCATCGGCGCCCGCTGGGTCGGGTGCTGTACGCGAGGAGGGCTTGTGGCGAGGGGTGAGGGCTCCCAGAATTCTGCTGCCGTCCGGGTGGCACTGCTGGGCTGCGGCACCGTCGGCACCGAGGTGGTCCGCCTGATCACCGAGCAAGCCGGCGAGCTGACCGCCCGGATCGGTGCCCCGGTGGAGCTGACGGGTGTCGCCGTCCGGCGGCCGCACAAGCATCCGTGGCTGACCGAGAACTTCGGCGAGCTGGTCACCACCGACGCCGCCGAACTGGTGGCGCGCGACGACGTCGACGTCGTCGTCGAGGTGATCGGCGGCATCGAACCGGTCCGCAGCTGGCTGCTGGAGGCGCTGAAGTCCGGCAAGTCGGTGGTGACGGCGAACAAGGCGCTGCTGGCCGAGGACGGCCCGACGCTGGCCGAGGCCGCGGACGCCTCCGGCGCCGACCTCTACTACGAGGCCGCGGTGGCCGGCGCGATCCCGCTGCTGCGTCCGCTGCGGGAGTCCCTCGCGGGCGACCGGATCACCCGGGTCGCCGGGATCGTCAACGGCACCTCCAACTTCATCCTCTCCGCGATGTCCTCCGGCGGGACCTCCTACGCCGACGCGTTGGAGGAGGCCACCCGGCTCGGTTACGCCGAAGCGGACCCGAGCGCCGACGTCGACGGCTACGACGCCGCGGCCAAGGCCGCCATCCTGGCCACCCTGGCGTTCCACACCCGGATCACCGCGTCCGACGTGCACCGCGAGGGCATGCGCGAGGTCAGCTCCGCGGAGGTCACGGCCGCCCGCAGGCTCGGCTGCACGATCAAGCTGCTGGCCATCTGCGAGCGCGTGGTCGACGCGGGCGGCGAGGAGTCGGTGTCGGCGCGGGTCTACCCCGCGATGGTTCCCGACTCGCACCCGCTGGCGGGTGTGGACGGCGCGTTCAACGCGGTGTTCGTCGAGGCGGAGGCCGCCGGACAGCTGATGTTCTACGGCCAGGGCGCCGGTGGGGCGCCGACCGCGTCCGCGGTGCTCGGCGACCTCGTCGCCGTTGCCCGCAACCGGGTCGGCGGCGGCCGCGGTCCGCGCGAGTCGGCGTACGCGAGCCTGCCGGTGCGCCCCATCGGCGAGGTGCCGACCCGCTACCACGTCGACCTGGAGGTCGCCGACCGCGAGGGCGTGCTGGCCGGGATCGCCGGCGAGTTCGCCCGGCACGGCGTCTCGATCGCCGCCGTGCGGCAGACCGGCGGGGTGAACGGGGCCGTCGACGGCGACTCCGGCCAGGCGCGGCTGACGGTCGTCACGCACTCGGCGCCGGAGGCCGCGCTGTCGGCCACGGTGGCCGCGCTGCTCGATCTCGACCACGTCCTCGGCGTGGCGGGCGTGCTGCGGGTGGAAGGTCTGGGCCGCACGGTGAGCGCGCTCGGCATGGGCGAATGAGTTCTCGAACCACAGGAGGCGTCCGGCGATGACCGGCAGCGTGCAGAACGTCCGGGGACCGGCCGCCGGAGGCCGTGGCCTCGCGACGCAGGCGGCGGGCGCGGTGGCGCCACCGCCGCCGGGACACTGGCCCGGGGTCATCGAGGCGTACCGGGACCGGATGCCCGTGCGGCCGGACTGGACGGTGGTGACGCTCGGCGAGGGCGGCACCCCGTTGCTGCCCGCCCCGCGGCTGTCCGAGCGCACCGGGTGCCAGGTCTACCTGAAGGTCGACGGCGCCAACCCGACCGGATCCTTCAAGGACCGCGGGATGACGATGGCGGTCACCGCCGCGCTGGCCGAGGGCAAGCAGAGCGTGCTGTGCGCCTCCACCGGCAACACCTCGGCGTCCGCGGCCGCGTACGCGACCCGCGCCGGGATGACCTGTGCGGTGCTCGTCCCGAGCGGCAAGATCGCGCTCGGCAAGCTCGCCCAGGCCGTCGCGCACGGGGCCAGCATCCTGCAGATCGACGGCAACTTCGACGACTGCCTGGAGCTGGCCCGCAAGACGACCGCCGACTACCCGGCGATCGCGCTGGTCAACTCGGTGAACCCGACCCGGATCGCCGGGCAGGCCTCGGCCGCCTACGAGATCTGCGACCAGCTCGGGCGGGCCCCGGACATCCACTGCCTGCCGGTCGGCAACGCAGGCAACATCACCGCGTACTGGCAGGGCTACCGCGGCTACCACGCCGACGGGCTGATCGCCGGGCTGCCGCGGATGTTCGGTTTCCAGGCCGCCGGTGCCGCCCCGCTGGTGCACGGTGCGCCGGTGACGGAGCCGGAGACGATCGCGACCGCGATCCGGATCGGCGCCCCCGCGTCCTGGAAGGGCGCCACCACCGCCCGTGACGAGTCCGGCGGGCGCTTCGCCGCCGTCACCGACGACGAGATCCTCGCCGCCTACCGGATGCTCTCGGCCGACGAGGGCGTGTTCGTCGAGCCGGCGTCGGCGTCCAGCGTGGCCGGCCTGCTCCAGTCGCGCGCCGACGGCTCGCTGCCCGAGGGCTCGCTGGTGGTCTGCACGGTGACCGGGCACGGGCTGAAGGACCCGGACACCGCCCTGCTCACCGCGCCGGAACCGGAGATCGTGCCGATCGACCCCGGCGCCGTCGCCTCGGCTCTCGAGCTGGTCTGATGGGTCGCCCCACGCGCGTGCGGCTCCGCGTCCCGGGGTCCACCGCGAACCTCGGGCCGGGGTTCGACTGCCTCGGCATGGCGCTCGGGTTGTACGACGAGATCGACGTCGAGGTGTACGACACGCCCGGGCTGTTCGTCGATGTGGCGGGGGAGGGCGCGCGGTTCGTCCCCCGTGACGAGCGGCACCTCGTGATGCGCGCGATGCGGCAGGCGTTCGAGGTGTTCGGCGGCGCCGACGGTGCACCGCAAGGGGTGCGTCTGCGCTGCACCAACGCGGTGCCGCACTCGCGTGGGCTGGGCAGCTCGGCGGCGGCCGCCGTCGCCGGGGTGACCGCGGCCGCGGTGCTCACCGGTCGTGAGGCCGGCCTGGAGCGTGACGCGTTGCTGCAGCTCTCGGCCGGGATGGAGGGCCACGCCGACAACGCCGCGGCCAGCCTGTTCGGCGGGTTCGTGGTGGCGTGGGAGACCTCCGAGCGGACCGCGGGCGGGACCGCCATCTACGCGGGCGGTGGGCGCCGGTTCCACGCCGAACGGCTCGACGTGCACCCGGACGTGCACCCGGTCGCGTTCGTGGCCGGTGTCGAGTCGTCCACCAAGACCACCCGCGGACTGCTGCCCGACCAGGTCCCGCTGCCCGACGCCGCCTTCACCGGCAGCCGCTGCGCGCTCGCGGTGCTCGCGATGACCCGGCGCCCGGACCTGCTGCTGGCCGCGACCGAGGACCGGTTGCACCAGCCGTACCGGCGACCGGCGTATCCGGCGTCGTTGCGGCTGGTCGAGAAGCTGCGTGAGCGCGGGGTGCCTGCGGCGATCTCCGGTGCCGGGCCGACGGTGCTGGCACTGACCTCGGACGGCGAGGTGCCGGCCGATGTGGACACCGAGGGCTTCACGGTGCTGCCGCTGCCGGTGGACACCGAGGGCGTGCGGGTGGAGATCCTCTGACCACCGCGAACGGCCCGTGCGCCTGCCGAACGTGAGAAATGCGACCACACGCGACGGCGCGCCGGGGGTGGGGTGTTGTTGCCGCCGGAGGGCGATGCGTCTAGTCTCGCCCCTGCATGGCGATCCACGCGACATCGGCGTAGTCTTGCGGCCGGGCCCGCTCGCCCGATCTCCTTTTCTGACTGGACTCGGAATCCCGAACGGGCGGCCTGACTCCCGCGACGTCGTCGTGGGGAATCCATCTGTGAATGCTGCCGGTGCGGGTTCTCCGTACCGGTCGAGCGTGTGACATCCCCTGACCTGGACAGGACAACCGGGTCGGTCAGGAAGGAACTCTGTGAGCGAGACCGATCTCGCCGGTACCGGGACCGCATCGAGCGAGGCGGCGCCCCGTCGTCGCGGCGGCCTGTCCGGCATGGTGCTGGCCGAGCTGCGACAGCTGGCCACCGAGCTGAACGTCCCGGACATCTCCGGCATGCGTAAGGGAGACCTGATCGCTGCGATCAAGGAGCGTCAGGGCGGCGCGGCCACCCCGGCGCGGAAGCCGAAGGCGAAGACCGGGTCCGACGACGCCGGCGCGTCGCAGCTCCCCCTCGGGGAAGCGCCGGCCGAGACCTCGAACGGCACCAACGGTGCTGCTCCGGTCTCCGCCGGGAACGCCGGCAAGGCGGCGGCCCCCACCGCCGACGCCGGCCAGACCGAGGCTCCCGCCCCCCGCACCCGCCGCCGTCGCGCGGCCAGCCGCCCGGCCGGTGCGCCGGGCAGCTCGGCCGAGGCCGCATCCCCGGCCGAACCGGCCGCCCAGGCCGCTCCGGCCTCCCAGGCTGCTCCGGCTGCCGAGGCTGCTCCGGCTGCCGAGGCTGCTCCGCCCGCCCGGGTCGCTCCGGCCGCCCAGGCCGCTCCGGCCGCCGACACCGCTCCGCCTGCCCAGGCTGCTCCGGCTGCCGAGGCCGCCCCGGTCACCGAGGCCGCGAAGGCCCCGGCTGCGGCGAGTGCCCCGGCCGAGGAGAGCGCGCCCGCGGCGGCGCCGGCGAAGCGTGGCCGCCCGGTGAAGACGGACGAGGCGCCCTCCGGCGACGACCGCGGAGGCGACCGGAACGAGGACGGTGCCGACACCGGCGGCCGTCGCGGCCGGGCCCGCCGTCGTGGTGGCCCGGGTGACGACGCCGCTCAGAAGGACGTCGCGCCGAAGGACGCCCCCCAGAGGGACGCTCCGCAGAAGGACGTCCCGCAGAAGGACACCCCGCAGCGGGACGCCGGCCAGAAGGACGCCCAGTCCGACTCGGGCATCGAGGACGGCCGCGGCGGCAACGACACCGGTCGGGGCGGTCGCAACCGCAACGACAGCGTGGGTAACCGCGGTGGCGACAACGCCGGTGGCCGCACCGACAACGCCGGCGGCCGCACCGACAACGGCGGTGGCCGCAGCGACAACGCGGGCAACCGCGGTGGCGACAACGGCGGTAGCGACAACGGCCGTGGCGGCAACGACCGCAACGACAACGGCCGCGGCGGTCGCAACCGCCCGGTCGAGGACACCGACGGCGGGCGGAACAACCGCAACAACAGCCGCATGGGCCCCGACGACGACGGTGACGACGACGGCCGCGGCCGCCGGGGTCGCCGGTTCCGCGACCGGCGTCGTGGCCGTGAGCGCGAGCGCCCCGGTAGCAGCGGCGGTGGCGGCGGCAACGTCGACACCGAGATCCGCGACGACGACGTCCTGCTGCCGGTCGCCGGCATCGTCGACATCCTGGACAACTACGCGTTCGTGCGGACCACCGGCTACCTGTCCGGCCCGACCGACGTCTACGTCTCGATGTCGATGGTGCGCAAGAACGGCCTGCGCCGCGGTGACGCCATCACCGGTGCGGTCCGCCAGCCCCGCGAGGGCGAGCAGCAGCGGCAGAAGTTCAACCCGCTGGTCCGGGTCGACACCATCAACGGCCGGGACCCCGAGGCCGCGCGCCAGCGGCCGGACTTCACCAAGCTGACCCCGCTCTACCCGAACGAGCGGCTCCGCCTCGAGACCGAGCCGACCCAGCTCACCACCCGGGTCATCGACCTGGTGATGCCGGTCGGCAAGGGCCAGCGTGCGCTGATCGTGTCCCCGCCGAAGGCGGGCAAGACCACGATCATGCAGAACATCGCGAACGCGATCACGGTGAACAACCCCGAGTGCCACCTGATGGTCGTCCTCGTCGACGAGCGTCCGGAGGAGGTCACCGACATGCAGCGGTCGGTGAAGGGCGAGGTCATCGCCTCGACCTTCGACCGCCCGCCGTCGGACCACACCACGGTCGCCGAGCTCTCCATCGAGCGGGCGAAGCGCCTGGTCGAGATGGGGCACGACGTCGTCGTCCTGCTGGACAACATCACCCGCCTCGGCCGCGCCTACAACCTGGCCGCGCCGGCGTCGGGCCGGATCCTGTCCGGTGGTGTCGACTCGACCGCGCTGTACCCGCCGAAGCGTTTCCTGGGTGCCGCGCGCAACATCGAGGACGGCGGCTCGCTGACGATCTTCGCGACGGCACTGGTCGAGACCGGGTCCACGATGGACACGGTGATCTTCGAGGAGTTCAAGGGCACCGGCAACGCCGAGCTCAAGCTCGACCGCAAGATCGCCGACAAGCGGATCTTCCCGGCCATCGACATCGGCGACAGCGGCACCCGTAAGGAAGAGCTGCTGATGTCGCCGGACGAGCACGCGGTGATGGTCAAGCTCCGCCGCGTCCTCTCCGCGCTGGACGACCAGCAGGCGATCGACCTGGTGCTCGACCGGCTCAAGAAGTCCAAGACCAACATCGAGTTCCTCATGCAGGTCGCGAAGAACGCGCCCGGCAAGGAAGAGGACTGAGGCCCGGCGGTCGAGGGCCGAAGCAGCAGCACTGAGGGTCAGCAGTATCAGGTCGTAGTTACGCGCCGCTCGGGTCCCGGTGGGAATTCCACCGGGGCCCGGGTGGTTCAATGGAGCGTCAGCTTCCCGGCTCCGGTTCACCCGCAGCTCAGATCGCGGGACCCGGCGGCCATCGAGAGGAGAAATCCCATGCGTGAGGGCGTTCACCCCCAGTACGTCGACACCCAGGTCACCTGCGGTTGCGGCAACAAGTTCAGCACCCGCAGCACCAAGTCGAGCGGTGCGATCACCGTCGAGGTCTGCTCCGCCTGCCACCCGTTCTACACCGGCAAGCAGAAGATCCTGGACTCCGGCGGCCGCGTGGCCCGCTTCGAGGCCCGCTACGGGAAGCGCCGGCCCGCCGGCAAGTAGCAACCTCCAGCGGCGCTCGTCCCCTCACCCCGGTGAGGAGGCGGGCGCCGTTTCGCGTTCGGCACGACGCCCCGGAAGAACGGACGCCATGGCAGCCACCCCAGCCCCCGCAGCCCGGTCGGTCGACTCGCTGCTCGACGAGCACGCCGAGCTGGAACGTCGTCTCGCCGACCCGGAGGTGCTCGCCGACCAGACCCAGGCACGGAAGCTGGGCCGCCGCTACGCCCGGCTCGGCCCGCTCGTGGCCTGCGCGAACGAGCTGGCCCAGGCCCGCGAGGACCGCGACGCCGCCCGCGAGCTCGCGTACGAGGACCGGTCCTTCGCTGCCGAGGCGGACGCACTCGACGGACGCATCGTCGAGCTCGAGACCGTGCTCGCCGAGCTGATGGTGCCCCGCGACCCGCACGACGGCGACGACATCCTGATGGAGGTCAAGTCCGGCGAGGGCGGTGAGGAGTCCGCACTGTTCGCCGGCGACCTCGTCCGGATGTACACGCGCTACGCCGACTCCCGCGGCTGGAAGGTCGAGGTGCTCGGCTCCACCCCGTCGGACCTGGGTGGCTTCAAGGACATCACGCTGTCCGTGCGGTCGGCGTCGGCGGCGGACCCGGCAGGGGGTGCGTGGGCGTCGCTGAAGTTCGAGGGCGGCGTGCACCGGGTGCAGCGGGTCCCGGTCACCGAGTCGCAGGGCCGCATCCACACCTCCGCGGCCGGCGTGTTGGTGTTCCCGGACGCCGAGGAGACCCCGGACGTCGAGATCGACGACAAGGACCTCCGGGTCGACGTGTTCCGCGCCTCCGGGCACGGTGGGCAGAGCGTCAACACCACCGACTCCGCGGTCCGGATCACCCACCTGCCCAGCGGCATCGTCGTGAGCTGCCAGAACGAGCGCTCCCAGCTGCAGAACAAGGCCCGCGCGATGGACGTGCTGCGCGCCCGGCTGCAGGCGAAGGCCGAGGCCGAGGCCGCCGCCGAGGCGTCGGAGCAGCGTCGCTCGCAGGTGCGCACCGTCGACCGCTCCGAGCGGATCCGGACCTACAACTTCCCGGAGAACCGGATCTCCGACCACCGTGTCGGATTCAAGGCCCACAACCTGTCGTCGGTGCTGGACGGCGATCTGGCCGACGTCGTCGCGGCACTCACCGCCGCCGAGCGCGCCGAGGCGATGGCGGGGGAGAGCAGGGGCACGTGATCCCCCGCCCGGGTGGTCTGCCGGTCACGTCACGTGCGATGTGGTCGACCAGCGGCTCCGGGACCGGCGACACTGGTGTCGTGACCTGGAGCGTCCCGTGAGCCGGCTCCCGCTGCGGGTGGCGATCGCGGAGGCGGAGCGGACCCTGGCCGCGGCCGGCGTCGCGTCCCCGCGGGTGGACGCCGAGCTCCTCGCCGCGCACGTGCTCGGTTCGAGCCGGTCGACGCTGCTGATGACCCCCCTCGTCGACCCCGACGTCGTCGAGGCGCTGACCGTGCTCGTGAAGCGTCGTGCGACCCGGGAACCGTTGCAGCACATCCTCGGCACCGCCGTCCTCGGTCCGGTCGAGGTGGCCGTGGGGCCCGGGGTGTTCACGCCCCGGCCGGAGACCGAGCTGCTGCTGGAATGGGGCCTCGGGGCGATCGCGGACGTCCGCCGTCCGGTCGTGCTGGACCTGTGCACCGGCTCGGGGGCGCTGGCGCTCGCGTTCGCGGTCTCCCGTCCGGACGCCACGGTGCACGCCCTCGAGGCCGACCCGGTCGCCGTGTCGTGGACCCGCCGCAACATCGCCGCGCACACCGACGGCGGCGGGCGGCCGGTGATCCTGCACGTCGCGGACGTCCGCTGGCCCGACCTGCTGGTCGAGCTCGAGGCCCGGGTCGACCTGGTCGTCTGCAACCCACCCTACGTCCCGGACGGCACCGCGGTACCGCCCGAGGTGGAGCGCTGGGACCCGCCCGGAGCGGTGTTCGGCGGGCCGGACGGCACCGAGATCATCCAGTCCGTCGTCCGCGGTGCGACCGGTTGGCTGCGGCACGGCGGGGCGCTGGGGATCGAGCACGACGACACCCACGGTGACTCGGTGCCCGCGCTGCTGCGCCGCAGGCGCACCCTCGCCGAGGTGACCGAGCACCGGGACCTGACCGGCCGCCCCCGGTTCGTGACCGCGCGCCGGGTGCCCTGCCCCTGAGGACCGTGAGCTGAACCTCGACGGGGGAGCCGGTCCGGGCCCGGTTCGCGACGGTCGTATCCTCGCGAACCGTGAGCGTCCCGAATGCGGCACCGTCGCAGCAGCTGTTCGACTGCAATGTCCCGGCCGAACGGCAGCGCGGCCTGACCGCCGCGGCCCGCGCCGTCCGGGGCGGGGATCTGGTGGTGCTGCCGACCGACACCGTCTACGGGATCGGCTGCGACGCCTTCAGCGGCACCGCGGTGCGCAGCCTGCTCACCGCCAAGCGGCGCGGGCCGGACATGCCGGTCGGGGTACTCGTGGGGTCCTGGACGACGATCGACGGCCTGGTCACCAGTGTCCCGCAGTCGGCCCGGGCGCTGATCGAGGCGTTCTGGCCGGGCGAGGTGTCGCTGGTGCTCGAGCACGCGCCGTCGCTGGCCTGGGATCTGGGCAGCACCCGCGGCACGGTGATGCTGCGGATGCCGCTGCACCCGGTCGCCCTGGAGCTGCTGCGCGAGGTCGGCCCGATGGCCGTGTCCAGCGCGAACACCTCGGGCAACCCGCCGGCGTCGAACGTCAGTCAGGCGATCACCCAGCTGGCCGGCAATGTCGGGGTCTATCTCGATGGCGGCCCGTCCGGGGACCCGGTGGCGTCCACGATCGTGGACCTGACCGGGGCCCGGCCCCGGATGCTCCGCGAGGGCGGGGTGACGGCCGAGCAGATCGAGGAGGTCGCGGGCCAGGAGGTCGACCGGGCATGATCCGAGGTGTGACCGCTTCGTCAGGGGCACAGCCAGGGGCGACCGGTGCGGGTAACCTCTCCGGGCGTGAGTGAGCAGACCTTCTGGGGCCCGGATTTCTCCGCACTGCAGCAGCAGGATCCCGAGATCGCGGGAGTCGTGCTGGACGAGTTGGACCGCCTTCGCGGCGGTCTCCAGCTCATCGCGAGCGAGAACCTGACCAGCCCGGCGGTGCTGGCGGCGCTCGGTTCGACCCTGTCCAACAAGTACGCCGAGGGCTACCCCGGCCGCCGGTACTACGGCGGCTGCGGTGTGGTCGACCAGGCCGAGAACATCGGCAACGCGCGCGCCAAGGAGCTGTTCGGCGCCGAGCACGTCAACCTGCAGCCGCACTCCGGCGCGAGCGCGAACCTCGCCGCCTACGCCGCCTTCGCCAAGCCGGGCGACACCGTGCTGGCCATGGACCTGAAGCAGGGCGGCCACCTGACGCACGGCAGCAAGGTCAACTTCTCCGGCATGTGGTTCAACGCGGTGTCCTACCTGGTCCGTGAGGACACCGAGGTCATCGACTACGACCAGGTCCGCGACCTGGCGAAGCAGCACCAGCCGAAGATCATCATCGCGGGTGCGACCGCGTACCCGCGGCTGATCGACTTCAAGATCTTCCGCGAGATCGCCGACGAGGTCGGTGCCAAGCTGATGGTCGACGCCGCGCACTTCATCGGCCTGGTCGCCGGACAGGCGATCCCGTCGCCGGTGCCCTACGCCGACGTCGTCACCGCCACCACGCACAAGGTCCTGCGCGGCCCGCGTGGCGGCATGGTGCTGTGCCGCGAGGAGCACGCGAAGGCCATCGACAAGGCGGTCTTCCCGTTCTCGCAGGGTGGCCCGCTGATGCACGCCGTCGCTGCCAAGGCCGTCGCGATGAAGGAGGCCGCACAGCCGCAGTACCAGGACTACGCCCGCCAGGTCGTCGCGAACGCGCAGGCGCTCGCCAAGAGCCTCGAGACCGAGGGCATGCGGGCCGTCTCCGGTGGCACCGACACCCACCTCGCGCTGCTGGACCTGCGGCCGATCGGCGTGACCGGCAGCGAGGCCGAGACCCGGTGCGACCGGGCGGGCATCACGCTGAACAAGAACGCCATCCCGTACGACCCGGCCCCGCCGATGAAGCCGTCCGGCATCCGGGTCGGCTCCCCGAGCGTCACCACCCAGGGGATGACCGAGGCGGACATGTCCGAGGTCGGTGCCCTGCTGGCCCGCGCGGTCAAGGCGGAGCACGACACCCCGGCCGGTGACGCCGAGCTGCGTGCCGTCGCCGAGGCGGTCACCGCGCTCGTCGGGAAGGCGCCCGCCTACCCTCGGGGCTGACCCGATAGCGCGAGCGATCCGGAGAGGCCTACCCGACGTGCCGGTGGACCAGCTGAGCAGCGGACTCCCGATTCGGGAGTTCCTGCTGGTCGGGTTGGTCTCCGCCGCGGTCACGCTGCTGCTGACCGGACCGGTCCGGATGCTCGCGCTCAAGGCAGGCGCCGTCGCCTGGCCGCGGGGGCGGGACGTGCACGTCACCCCGACCCCGCGGTGGGGCGGCCTCGCGATGTTCGGCGGGGTGCTCGCCGGGCTGGTGCTGGCCCTGCAGCTGCCGGCGCTACGGCTGGCGTACTTCGAGGGCAGCACCGAGGTGATCGGGGTCGTCGTCGCCACGGCCCTGCTGGTCGGGGTTGGGCTGCTCGACGACCGCTACGACCTCGACGCGATCACCAAGTTCGCCGCCCAGGTGACGGCCGGTGGCCTGCTGGTGCTCTACGGCGTCCAGTGGGTGGCGGTCTGGATCCCGCTGGGCGGCGGCGGGACCGGCATCTCCGGCTCCTACCTGCTGCTGGGCCAGGGGCAGGCGGTGCTGCTGACCGTGCTGCTCACCGTCGGCCTGGTCAACGCGATGAACTTCGTCGACGGCCTGGACGGGCTCGCCGCCGGCATCGGGATGATCACCACGCTGGCCACCGCGGTCTTCTGCATCGGACTGATCCAGGACAACGGCAACGACCCGGCCGCCTTCACCCCCGCGCTGATCGCCGTCGTGCTCGCCGGGGCGTGCCTGGGTTTCCTGCCGCACAACTTCAACCCGGCCCGGATCTTCATGGGAGACACCGGCTCGATGATGGTCGGGGTGATGCTCTCGGCGGCCATCACCAGCGCGTCGGGACGGCTCAACGTGTCCGACGCCGTCGGCCCCGGCGACACCCTCGCCCTGATCGCCCCGGTGATCGTGCTCATCGGGATCGTGTTCATCCCGGTGCTGGACCTGCTGCTCGCGATCGTCCGCCGGACGCGGGCCGGCACCAGCCCGTTCAGCCCGGACAAGATGCACCTGCACCACCGGCTGCTCCAGGTCGGGCACAGCCACCGGCGCGCGGTGCTGCTGGCCTACCTCTGGGTCGCGGTGATCGCGTTCGGGGCGGTGGCGCTGGCCCTCGTCCCGCAGACCTGGCTCGTGCTGACCGCGACCGGGGTCGCGCTGCTCGTCGCGTTCGTGGCCTCCGCGGTGCCGCACCGGTCCCGGGTCCGGGCCGCGGCCGCCGCCACGCCGGCCGCCGCCACGCCGGTGGCCTCGGCCGACGACGACGTCCCGGCGGGCGGGCCGGACTCCTCCGCCCCGGGTGCGGGGACGGTGCCCGACCGTCCGCGGTCCGACGGCGCCGCCGTACACCGCGCTCCGGACGGACTGCCCTGGTCGTCCGCGCAGCGCCCGACGGACCGGCACGAGGTCCCGCGGCCGCCGGCCCGGCCCGACGGGGCGCAGGGCACCGGACCTGGCTCGTGGGGACGGCGCCCGGTCCCGTCGGCTCCCGACGAGCCCGGGATCGGGCCGCGGCCCGGGCGGCGGGGCGCACCATCGGCACCGCCGCATCGGTTCGACGAGACACCGGTGCCGGGCGTCGGTGCGCCGCCCCGATCCGGGGAGCAGCCCGCCCCGGGGAACGGCGTGCCGCCGCACCGACGTGGTCCGGTCGTGCCGCCGGCGGGCCCGGGGAACCGGCCGCCCCGGGTGGGCGGGGCTGCTGATCCCGGCTCCGGTCCCGCTCCCGGCCCCGGCCCTGCTCCCGCTCCTGCTCCCGGCCCCGCTCCCGCTCCCGGCCCTGCTCCCGGCCACGGGCCTGCTGCCGATCCCGGCCACGGGCTTGGCGCGTCAGGGCCCCCGCTGCCCCCGCCGCCGCCCGGCGTGACCCTGCCGGAACGCGCGGCCGGCCCGGCGGGGCCGAGCAGGCCTCATGAGAACGGAACCGTCGCGCCGGCTACCGGCGCCCGCGCTCGGCCGGACGGTTCCCTGTGCCCGGACGTACACCCTGCACCGCCCGCCCGGCCGGGTGGCAGCGAGCAGCCGACCGTCCCGACCCCGACGCGGACCCGCCGCGATCCACGGGACGGTTCGGGCGCCTGATCGCCGCGGGTCGTAGCGCCGGCATCCCTCTGCTCGCGTCGCCATGTCGCCGCGTGCGGTGTTGCCGGATGCGGCGTGCCGCGGGCGCGTGCCAGGTGCGGCGTACCGCGGGCGCGTGCTGGGGGCGGCGTCGCCCGGTGCCGGTGCCACGTTGCTGAGTGTCGGTGCTGCGTTGCCGGTTGCTGCGTTGCCGGTGCCGGTGCCGGTGCCGGTGCCGCGTTGACCCGTGCCGAGTGCCGAGTGCCGCGTGCCGCGTGCCGCGTGCCGCGTGCCGCGTGCCGCGTGCCGCGTGCCGCGTGCCGCGTGCCGCGTGCCGCGTGCCGCGTGCCGCGTGCCGCGTGCCGCGTGCGGCGTTGCCGGGTCCCGGGTCCCGGGTCCCGGGTCCCGGGTCTCGGTGCTGCGTTCCGCGGAACGCGGAAGCCCGCTCGCCGTCGGGCACTGCGAGCGGGGCTGGGCCACCTGCGCCGTCGATCACCACGATGCCGCCCCACCGAGGGCGTGATCGTGCGTCTTACCAGGGGCGGGCGAACGTGACCCCCGTTGCAGCGGGGACACCTGGCGCGGAAGCTGTCGGGGTGCGGACACCGGGTGATCACCGGTTGAGGAGCGCAGCGAACGGCACGCGAACGCTGCACTCCACGACCGGCGATCATGAGAAGCGTTCGCCGCATCTGAGGCCTCCTGCATCGGCGACGAGTCGGTTCCCCAGCCCGGCCCCGAGCCCACGAGCTGGGCCGGGCGTCGACCTCGAAACACCTCGCGCGGGATGGTGATCGACGAGCTGGCGTTGCGCGAGCCCACGAACAGCGGCCCCCTTCTGCTCTGCGTACCTGGGGCCGCCCACCGGTGTGTGGCTGCATCGCCGGTAGCAGCGACCATCCGGAACAGGCGCGACTCGCCGCCGGTGACGCTGCGGTCGTGCGTGATCCGGAACTGCAGGCACTGGCCGGCGCGCTCGACGAGGGCGACGAATCCCTTGCCCGAGCACGCGAACCTCAGGCGCCGAGATCCGCGGCGAACGCGGGCAGCAGGACGAGGTGCTTGCTCGGCCACCGGGCGCCCAGCACGGCGAGCACCGGCGCCCCGACGACGACGCCGGACCGCCGCACGGCGCCCACACGTCCAGGCATTCGTCGTGCTCGTCGGCGCGACGCCGACCGAGGCGCGCCGATGCGGGTGCAGAGAGCAGGGCCCGGCGTCCGGTCGGCGAGGATGCTCAGCCGACGTCCCCAGCGGGGCACGCACCCGGGTCGCCCCAGCAGGCCGGCCCGCCCCAGCCGGCCGACTCCACCACGCCCGGACAGCAGTGATCACCGGTTGTGGAGTGCGGCGTACGCACAGCGAGCGCTGCACTCCACAACCGGTGATCACGAGGGCGTTCCTGCGTACCGGCGTCACCGGCTCCACGGCGCGCGGATACCGTGGAGGTGCGCGTCCCGGCAGGTGGGACGGGCCGTGATCGGGGAAGGACGGGCGAACCGTGTGGCGATGGGACCGGTGGGGGACGGTGGACTACGACGGTCCCGCCGTCGGTCAGGCGCAGGTGATCCGGCGGCTCTCGGGCTCGATGGCGCGCGGGGCCGCGCTGGTCGGCGGCCTGACCTCGCTGGTCTGCGTCGGCGTCGCGACGGTGCTGCAGGGTCTCCCCGGGCTCTACGGCTCCGGGCTCGGCGGTCTGCTCGCGACCGGGTCCGCGCTGCTCACCCCGGCGCTGATGCTCCGCACGACCCACCTCGAGCCGGGCTCTGTGATGCTGGCCTCATTCGGCGGACTGGCGACCAAGGCGATCGTCCTGTTGATCGCCCTGTTCACCGTCGGGGACGCCACGGCGCTCCACCGCACCTCGCTGGCCGTCACGCTGCTCGCCGTGTTCGTCGCGACGACCGCGGCGGAGGCCTGGGCCGGGAGCAAACTGAAGATCCTGATCGGGTCCGAGCCGGGTTCGTCGAGCGCCTGACCTGCGGAATAACGACCGATTTGCCCGGTTCGCCGGCCTGTCCCGGCCGGGACCGTGCCGGGGCGCAGTCGTCCCTCACGCGCGGTGCGGGCAACCGTTCACAGGTTGTCGGCCACGTGTTACCGGCCGGTTCGCCAACGGTACGATCAAGATCGTTTCATGACGTGAAGGTGCAGGTGAGCTGCGTGCCAGGCCCCGACATCATGTAGAAGTACGGCTGATAGCATCACGCGCCGTAGGCGATGTGGGTGACTTCCGGTGTTTCGACCCGGGTGCCCGGAAACACATCGCGCCACGAGGCACCTTGCAGGCGATCCCCCGTTTCGCGTGTACGCGGGACGGGAGCACCGGAAGGACCCCCATTGGGTACGTTCGTACTGGCGGCCGAGGAGTTCACGCCCCCCGGCCAGGGACTCTTCAACTACCCACCGATCTTCGGCGACGTCACGAAGCCGATGGTGCTGGCCGTGCTGTCCCTGGTCATCGTCGCCGCGGTGTTCACCCTGGGAACCCGGAAGCTGGCGATCGTCCCCGGCAAGGGCCAGTTCGCGCTTGAGTCCTTCTACAACATCCCGCGCAACAGCATGGCGCGCGACCAGATCGGCTCCGCGGACTTCAAGCGGTTCATCCCGCTGATCCTGGGGTTGTTCAGCTTCATCCTGGTCAACAACCTGTTCGCGATCGTCCCGGTGATCCAGTTCCCGACGATGTCGCGGATCGGCTTCCCGATCGCGCTGGCGCTGTTCGTCTATGTCTTCTACCACTACGCCGGGTTCAAGAAGCACGGCTTCGCCGGCTACATCAAGCACGCCGCGCTGCCGCCGGGCGTGCCGATGTTCATCGCACCGCTGATCATCGTCATCGAGATCGCGCAGAAGTTCCTGGTCCAGCCGCTCTCGCTGGCACTGCGTGTGTTCGCGGCGATGTTCGCCGGCCACCTGATCATCGCGCTGACCGCGGTCGCCGCGGAGTTCATGCTCTTCGCGGGTGGGGCCCTGGTCGTACCGGCACCGTTCGTGTTCGTCGCCGGTATCGCGTTCACGTTCCTGGAGGCTCTGATTCAGGTCATCCAGGCCTACGTCTTCGCGCTGCTGGCGGCCGTCTACATCGGCGCGGCGATCGCGGAGGACCACTAGACACCGGCGTGTGAGCGCCGATCCGATCCGCCGGCTCGTCCGGCCCGACTCACCGAACGACCCGCACCACGCGGACCCGACGGAAGGAAACCGAAGTGAGCGACACCACCACCCAGGTGCTGGCCCAGGCCGCCGACATCAACCCCGGCCTCGCGGCCATCGGCTTCGGCGCCAGCGCCATCGGCGCCGGCATCGGCGTCGGCCTGATCTGGTCGGCCGTCATCAGCGGCACCGCCCGCCAGCCGGAGGCCCGCGGCCAGCTCATGGGTATCGGCTGGACCACCTTCGTGCTCGCCGAGCTCGTCATGCTGATCGGCCTGGTGCTGTTCTTCATCGCCGGCGGCTGATCAACTCCATGCCGGTCCCCACGCCGGCGGCCACGTCAGGGAAGGACACACGGTGGAACTGATTCTCGCCGCCGAAGAACCGCTGCCGATCATCCCGCTCCCGTCCGAGCTGGTCCTCGGGATCGTCGCGTTCGCGATTCTGCTCTTCGTGCTCTGGAAGTTCGCGGTTCCGCGCTTCGAGCAGATGTACGAGGAGCGGACCGACGCCATCGAGGGCGGTCTGAAGCGTGCTCAGGAGACCCAGGAGCAGGCGGACCGGCTGAAGAGGGAGTACGAGGAGCAGCTGGCAGGCCTGCGGGCCGAGGCGGCGCGCATCCGCGACGACGCCCGTGCCGAGGGCCAGCAGATCAAGGCCGAGCTGCGCGAGGAGGCCGAGCAGGAGGCCGCCCGGATCAAGGCCCGTGGCGACGAGCAGGTCGTCGCGGCCCGCGACGCGGCGCAGCGCGCCCTGCGTGGCGAGGTGGGTGGCCTCTCGGTGCAGCTCGCCGAGCGTCTGCTGCGCGAGCAGCTCGCCGACGACTCGCGTCGCTCCGCGACGATCGACTCGTTCCTCGGTGAGCTCGACCAGCAGGGCGCGACTGCACGGAGCGGGGCGAACTGATGGCGAAGGTCCTGCAGCCCGCATCCCGGGACGCGCTCGCCGCGCTGACCGAGCGGCTGGACGCCCACGTCGACGGTGCGTCGGCCCGGGACCTGACCACCACCACGGACGAGCTGTTCGCGGTGGCCCGGTTCCTGGACGGCGAGCGCGGGATCCAGCGTCTGCTGGCCGACGCCTCCTCCCCGGAGGAGGGCCGGGCGGACCTGGTCCGCAGGCTCTTCGGACAGCAGCTCTCGGCGTCGACCGTGGACCTGGTCGTCGAGCTGGCGCGCAAGCGCTGGTCGAAGACCCGGGACGTGGTCACCGGTGCCGAGGTACTGGCCCGACAGGCCGCGGTCGCGGTCGCCGAGAAGACCGGGTCGCTCGACGAGGTCGAGGACCAGCTCTTCCGGTTCGGCCGCATCCTCGCTCGTGAGCCCGAGCTCAACAGCACGCTCGCCGACACCGCCACTCCGGTGGAGGGTCGCGTCCAGCTGCTGGACGGCATCCTCGGTGACCGGGTCTACCCGGTGACCGCCACGCTGCTGCGCGAGTCGGTGCGGCTGCCCCGCGGCCGGCACCTGGACGTCGTCGCCGAGGAGCTCGCCGAGCTCGCGGCGGCCCGCCGGGACCGGTCGGTGGCGAAGGTGCGCACGCCCGTCGCGCTGACTCCCGACCAGGAGTCGAAGCTCGCCGAATCCCTGGGCCGTATGTACGGCCGCAAGATCTCCCTGCAGGTCGAGCTCGACCGGAACCTCCTCGGAGGACTGGTCGTGCAGGTCGGCGGCGAGGTCATCGACGGCAGCGTGGCGGGCAGACTCGCCGCCGCGCGCCGGTCCCTGCCCAGCTGACCTGCTTCAGACCCGCGGCGCCGGACCCGGCGGCACGATCTGAAGACCCCCCGTTCGAGAGAAGGAACGACGCAGCCATGACAGAGCTGACGATCTCCTCCGAGGAGATCCGGAGTGCGATCTCCAGCTACGTCTCGTCGCTGGAGAGCGGCACGTCCCGCCGCGAGGTCGGGACCGTGTCCGACACCGGTGACGGCATCGCCCACATCAAGGGCCTGCCCTCGGCCATGACCAACGAGCTGCTCGAGTTCGACGGCGGCGTCCGCGGCGTCGCGCTGAACCTCGAGCAGAACGAGATCGGCGCCGTCGTCCTCGGCGACTACACCGGTATCGAGGAGGGACAGCAGGTCACCCGTACCGGCGAGGTCCTCTCGGTGCCGGTCGGCGAGGGCTACCTGGGCCGGGTCGTCGACCCGCTGGGGGCCCCGATCGACGGTCTCGGCGACATCGAGACCGACTCGCGCCGCGTGCTCGAGCTGCAGGCCGCTTCGGTGATGGAGCGCCAGTCGGTGAGCGAGCCGCTGCAGACCGGCATCAAGGCGATCGACGCCATGACGCCGATCGGCCGCGGCCAGCGCCAGTTGATCATCGGCGACCGCAAGACCGGCAAGACCGCGGTCTGCGTCGACACGATCATCAACCAGAAGGAGAACTGGGACTCCGGCGACCCGACGAAGCAGGTTCGCTGCATCTACGTCGCCGTCGGCCAGAAGGGCTCCACGATCGCCGGTGTCCGGCAGTCCCTCGAGGACGCCGGTGCGCTGGAGTACACGACGATCGTCGCCGCCCCGGCGTCCGACCCGGCCGGCTACAAGTGGCTCGCCCCCTACACCGGCTCGGCCATCGGCCAGCACTGGATGTACCAGGGCAAGCACGTCCTGATCGTCTTCGACGACCTCTCCAAGCAGGCCGAGGCCTACCGCGCGATCTCGCTGCTGCTGCGCCGCCCGCCGGGCCGTGAGGCGTACCCGGGCGACGTCTTCTACTTGCACTCGCGGCTGCTGGAGCGTTGCGCGAAGCTGTCCGACGAGCTCGGTGCGGGGTCGATGACCGGTCTGCCGATCATCGAGACCAAGGCGAACGACGTGTCGGCCTACATTCCGACCAACGTCATCTCCATCACCGACGGCCAGGTCTTCCTCGAGTCCGACCTGTTCAACCAGGGTGTCCGGCCGGCGATCAACGTCGGTATCTCGGTCTCCCGGGTCGGTGGTGACGCCCAGGTCAAGGCGATGAAGAAGGTTTCCGGCTCGCTGCGTCTGGACCTGTCGCAGTTCCGTGAGCTGGAGGCGTTCGCCGCCTTCGGTTCCGACCTCGACGCCGCGTCGGCCGCCGCGCTGGGCCGTGGTGAGCGCCTGGTCGAGCTGCTGAAGCAGTCCCAGTACTCGCCGGTCGCGGTGCAGGACCAGGTCGTCTCGATCTGGCTGGGCACCTCGGGCAAGCTCGACTCGGTGCCGGTCGCCGACATCCAGCGCTTCGAGGCCGAGTTCCGCGACTACGCCCGCCGGCACGCCTCGGGTCCGCTGAACGAGATCGTCGACACCGGGAAGCTCTCGGACGACGCGACCGAGACGCTGACCAAGGCCGTGGACACCTTCAAGAAGGACGAGTTCACCGCTGCTGACGGTTCCTCGGTCGTCCCGAACGAGCGGCCCGCGGAGGCCCTCGACGAGGACGATGTCGAGCAGGAGACCGTCACGGTCAACAAGAAGAACTGAGGCTGATACCCGATGGCGGCACAGATTCGGGTGCTTCGCCGGCGTATCCGGTCGACGCAGTCAATCAAGAAGATCACCCGCTCCCAGGAGCTGATCGCGACCTCACGGATCGCGAAGGCCCGGGCGCGGGTGGACGAGGCGCGTCCCTACGCCGAGCTGATGACGAGCACGCTCTCCGAGCTCGCCTCCAACTCGGCGCTGGACCACCCGTTGCTCGTCGAGCGTGAGGAGCCCAAGCGCGCCGCGGTGCTGGTCGTGACCAGTGACCGCGGCCAGTGCGGCGGCTACAACGCCAACGTGCTCAAGGAGGCGGAGCAGCTGCAGTCGCTGCTGCGCGAGCAGGGCAAGGAACCGGTTCTGTACGTGATCGGCCGCAAGGGCGTCTCGTACTACCGGTTCCGCAACCGCGAGATCGCCCGGTCCTGGACGGGGTTCTCCGAGCAGCCCGGTTACGAGCACGCGGCCGAGGCGGCCAGGACGCTCGTGGACTCCTTCATGGCGGGCGTGGACGACGCCGACGGTGATGCCGACGGCGTGCAGGGTGTGGACGAGCTGCACCTGGTGTACACGAGCTTCAAGAACATGATCACGCAGGTTCCGCAGGCACGGCGGATGGCGCCCCTGGAGGTCGAGTACTCCGGCGGGATCTCCGCGGCGGCCGATCCGGCTGACGACGACGACGCGCAGGAGAACTACCCGGCGCAGACGGAGACCAAGGGTCTCCAGTCGTTGTACGAGTTCGAGCCGGACCCGGACACGCTGTTCGACGCGCTGCTGCCGAAGTACATCGGGGCCCGGCTCTACGCCGCCCTGCTGGAGTCGGCGGCGTCGGAGTCGGCGAACCGGCAGCGGGCGATGAAGGCCGCGACCGACAACGCCAACGACCTGATCCGTAGCCTGACCCTGGAGGCCAACCAGGCACGTCAGGCGCAGATCACTCAGGAGATCAGCGAGATCGTCGGTGGTGTCGACGCCCTCGCGAGCGCAGGAAGTGAGAGCTGATGACCGCAACCGCCGATACTTCGGCCACTGGCACGATCACCGGGCGCGTCGTCCAGGTGACCGGTCCGGTCGTCGACGTCGAGTTCCCGCGTGACCAGGTCCCGGACCTGTACAACGCGCTGACGCTGGAGGTGGACCTCTCCGGGGACCACCGCAAGCTGACCCTGGAGATCGCTCAGCACCTGGGTGACAACCTGGTCCGCGCGATCTCCATGCAGCCGACCGACGGCGTGGTCCGCGGCCAGGAGGTCACCGACCTCGGCCGTCCGATCTCGGTGCCGGTGGGCGACCAGGTCAAGGGGCACGTGTTCAACGCGCTCGGCGACTGCCTGGACGACCCGAGCGTCCAGTTCACCGGTGACCTGCGGTCGATCCACCAGAAGGCCCCGCGGTTCGACCAGCTCGAGGGCCGGACCGAGATGCTGGAGACCGGCATCAAGGTCCTCGACCTGATGACCCCGTACGTGGTCGGCGGCAAGATCGGCCTGTTCGGCGGCGCCGGCGTCGGCAAGACCGTGCTGATCCAGGAGATGATCCAGCGGGTCGCGCTGAACTTCGGTGGCACCTCGGTGTTCGCCGGTGTCGGCGAGCGGACCCGTGAGGGCAACGACCTCATCACGGAGATGACCGAGTCGGGCGTCATGAAGAACACCGCCCTGGTGTTCGGCCAGATGGACGAGCCGCCCGGCACCCGTATGCGGGTCGCGCTGTCCGCGCTCACCATGGCGGAGTACTTCCGGGACGTGCAGGACCAGGACGTTCTGCTGTTCATCGACAACATCTTCCGGTTCACCCAGGCCGGCCAGGAGGTCTCCACCCTGCTGGGCCGGATGCCGTCCGCGGTGGGCTACCAGCCCACCCTGGCCGACGAGATGGGCGAGCTGCAGGAGCGGATCACCTCGACCCGTGGCCGGTCGATCACCTCGATGCAGGCGATCTACGTCCCCGCGGACGACTACACCGACCCGGCTCCGGCGACCACGTTCGCCCACCTGGACGCGACCACCGAGCTCTCCCGGCCGATCTCCCAGAAGGGGATCTACCCGGCGGTGGACCCGCTGACCTCGACCTCCCGGATCCTCGACCCGCAGTACGTGGGCGAGGAGCACTTCCGGGTCGCCAACGAGGTCAAGCGGATCCTCCAGAAGTACAACGACCTGCAGGACATCATCGCGATCCTCGGTATCGACGAGCTGTCCGAGGAGGACAAGCAGCTGGTCGGCCGGGCGCGGCGGATCGAGCGCTTCCTGTCGCAGAACCTGCTGGTCGCCGAGCAGTTCACCGGCTCGCCGGGCTCGACGGTTCCGCTGAAGGAGACCATCGAGGCGTTCGACAAGATCGCCAAGGGCGAGTTCGACGACGTGCCCGAGCAGGCGTTCTTCCTCTGCGGTGGTCTCGACGACCTGGAGAAGAACCGCAAGAGGCTCGAGGGCTGAGCGAGCTTGCGGAGCGAACGGACAGCGGAGGCTCACGATGCCTGCTGAGATGACGGTCGAACTCGTGTCGGTGGAACGCCGGCTGTGGTCGGGCGAGGCACGGTTCGTGCTCGCGCGGACCACCGTCGGTGAGGTCGGCATCCTGCCCGGCCACCAGCCGATGCTGGCTCAGATGGAGGAGGCCGGGGTCGTCCGTATCGACTCGACCGACGGGGAGAAGCGCACCATCGCGGTGCACGGCGGCTTCCTGTCGGTGTCGGCCGAGCGGGTGTCCATTCTGGCCGAGTTCGCCGAGCAGTCCGACGAGATCGACGTGGAGCGGGCCCGCCGGGCACGCGACAGCGCCGACGACTCCGAGGACGGCAAGGCGGCGAAGGCTCGTGCCGAGGTGCGCCTGCGGGCGGCCGAGGCCAACTAGGCGGAGGGCCGGCACGGTAGTGGAACTCATCGCGGCGATCGTCGGAGTTCTGCTGCTGTGTCTGGTCGCGCCCCTGATCTGGCTCGCCGTACGGCGGGTGCGACTGATGCGAGGCGGCGGTGTGGACCTGTGTCTGCGCCGCCGTTTTGCTGTCACGGACTGGCATTTCGGGGTGGGCCGGTACGAGGGGGAGCAGTTCGGCTGGTACCGCCTGACCAGCCTGCGGATCCGGGCCACCGTGGTACTGGACCGCGCGGACCTGGAGATCGTGGAGCGACGCCCGCCGCACCGGTCGGAGGAGTTCGCGATCCCGATGGCGATCGAGGTGCTCCGCTGCCGCGGTCGCGACGCCTGGGGCCGGGGGATCGACGTCGAGCTCGCGATGGCGAAGGACGTCCGTACCGGCTTCCTGGCCTGGCTGGAGGCCACGCCACCGGGCCGGCACGGTTACCGCGAGGCCTCGTAACGGACGTGGTTCAGGCGCCCCCCGGGACGGGAGGTGCCTGTCGTGTTCTCAGGCGGTGCCGCCCCCCGGCGCACCGTGCGGACCGCCCGGCTGCCACAGGACGTCACCGTCGGGGTTCGCGATCCGGCCCAGGATGAACAGCAGGTCGGACAGCCGGTTGAGATACCGCGCCGTCAGCGGGTTGGTGTACTCCGCGTCGGCCTCGAGCAGCGCCCACACCGACCGTTCGGCGCGCCGGGTGACGGTCCGGGCGACGTGCAGGTACGCGCCCCCCGGTGTCCCGCCGGGCAGGATGAACGAGTGGAGCTTCGGCAGCTCCGGGTTGAACTCGTCGCACCAGTTCTCGAGCCGCGTCACGTACCCCTCGGTGACCCGCAGCGGCGGGTACTCCGGGTTCTCGACGATCGGTGTGCAGAGATCCGCGCCGACGTCGAACAGGTCGTTCTGGATCTGCCGCAGCGGGTCGACGACCCGCTCGGACAGCCCGCCCACCGTCACCGCGACACCGATCGCGGCGTTCGCCTCGTCGGTGTCGGCGTAGGCCGCCAGCCGCGCGTCGGTCTTGCGGACCCGGCTGAAGTCGCCGAGTGCCGTCGTACCGTCGTCGCCGGTCTTCGTATAGATCCGCGTCAGGTGAACAGCCACTCCGACAGGCTATGCGGCCCGGGACACGACGACCAGACGGTGTACTGCGCCGTACGGCTCAACCCGTTCCGGCAGCTCGGGGTGTGGCAGTGGCCCCGGCACGGCCCGGTTACGGTTCCAGGCGTGGTGGAGCATTTCGCGGTCCGTGGCGGGGCCCGGCTGAGCGGGTCCGTCGACGTCATCGGGGCGAAGAACAGCGTGCTCAAGCTGATGGCCGCCTCGCTGCTGGCCGAGGGCCGGACGACGCTCGAGAACTGTCCCGAGATCCTGGACGTGCCGCTGATGGCCGACGTCCTGCGCAGCCTCGGGTGCACGGTGGCGATCGAGGGGGCGACCGTGCACATCGACGTGCCCGCCGAACCCGGCGCCGAGGCCGACTACCGCTCGGTGTCGAGGCTGCGGGCGTCGGTGTGCGTGCTCGGGCCGCTGGTGGCCCGCTGCAGGCGTGCGGTCGTCCCGCTGCCGGGTGGCGACGCGATCGGTTCCCGGCCGCTGGACATGCACCAGAACGGGCTGCGCAAGCTCGGTGCGACGACCGACATCGTGCACGGCAGCGTCACCGCCAGCGCGGGGGATCTGCACGGCGCGCAGATCTGGCTGGACTTCCCCAGCGTCGGCGCGACCGAGAACATCCTGATGGCCGCGGTCCTCGCCGAGGGCACCACGGTCATCGACAACGCCGCGCGCGAGCCCGAGATCGTCGACCTCTGCGTGATGCTGCAGCAGATGGGGGCGAAGCTGGAGGGCGTCGGGTCGTCCACGCTGACCGTGCACGGCGTCACCGGGCTGCAGCCGACCACGCACCGGGTGATCGGTGACCGGATCGTGGGCGCCACCTGGGCGTTCGCCGCGGCCATGACCCGGGGCGAGGTGACGGTCCGCGGCGTGGATCCGCACCACATCGACCTGGTACTGGACAAGCTGCGCAGCGCAGGCGCCGAGATCACGGTGGGCGAGCACGAGTTCTCGGTCGCGATGGCCGGGCGGCCGCAGGCGGTGGACTTCGTGACGTTGCCCTACCCCGGTTTCGCGACCGACCTGCAGCCGATGGCGATCGCGCTGTCCGCGGTGGCCGAGGGCACCTCGATGATCACCGAGAACGTCTTCGAGGCCCGGTTCCGGTTCGTCGACGAGATGATCCGTCTCGGGGCCGACGCTCGTACCGACGGCCACCACGCGGTCGTCCGGGGCCGCCCGGAGCTCTCCAGCGCGCCGGTGTGGGCCAGCGACATCCGGGCCGGTGCCGGGCTGGTGCTGGCCGGGCTCTGTGCGCGCGGCACCACCGAGGTCTGGGACGTCGCGCACATCGACCGGGGCTACCCGCGGTTCGTGGACAACCTCTCGGCGCTGGGCGCCGACATCCGCCGGGTCGCCGGCGAGCCCGAGCGGTAGCGGCGGCCGCGGGCCCGAGCTGCGGCGCTCACCCGGTCGTGGCACTCTTCGCCTCGGATCGACAGGAAGGCCGGTGATGGCGAGCACTCCGGATGCAGCGGACGTGTCCCGGGCCGGCCGGAAGGCCGGTCGCGGCGCGCGGGACGCCGCGCACTCCATGCCGGTCCGGGTCGCCGCCCGGGTGGGCATCGCCGCGAACGGCCTGCTGCACCTGCTCATCGGCTGGCTGGCGATCCAGGTCGCGCTGGGCTCGGGCGGGCGGGCCGACCAGAACGGCGCGCTGGGCGCGATCGCGGCCGAGCCGCTGGGCCGGATGGTCCTCTGGGTGCTGGTCGTCGGGTTCGCCGCCGTCGTGCTGTGGCGGGCGGTCTCGTCGGTCTGGGGCTACGGCTACCTCGGCAGCCGCACCGAGCAGCTGGCCAGGCGCGCCGTCTCGGCCGGGCTGGCCGTGGTCTACGCGGTGCTCGCGGTGCTGGCGGCGACGACGGCGTTGCGCGGCCGGGCGTCGTCCGGCGGGGGCGGGCAGGCGACGGCGGACCTGCTCGGTCTTCCGGGCGGCCAGGTGCTCACCGCGCTCGTCGGGATCGGGGTGCTGGTCGGCGGTGGGGTGATGGTGTGGAACGGGTGGCAGAAGCGGTTCCTGCAGGACCAGGACCTGTCCGGGGCCCGCATCCGGATCCGCCGGCTCAACGCCCGGACCGGCCAGATCGGGTTCATCGCCAAGGGGATCGCGATCGGGATCCTGGGCGTGCTGCTGTGCGTCGCGGCGCTGACCGTCGACCCGCAGCGCGCGAACGGCCTGGACTCCGCGCTGAAAGCGCTGCGCGAGCAGCCGTACGGGGTGTTCCTGCTGATCGCGGTCGGGATCGGGTTCGCCTGCCACGGGGTGTTCTGTTTCCTCGACGCCCGGTACCACCGGGTCACCTGACCCGGGCTCACCCCCGCGAGCCGCGGCCGAGCACGACCGCGGCGTCCGCCACGTCCCGCGCGAAGACCAGCACGGCGTACCCGCCGTCGTCGGGCCGGGAGACCGTGGCGCGGATGCCCGCGGCGCGCAGCCGGTCGCGCAGCACCCGCGCGGCGTCCGGGCCGGGGGCCCGGGAGACCTCGGTGAGCAGGCCGGTGGCGACGGGGTCGTCCGGGTCATCGGTGGGGAGTGTGAGGTTGCGCTGGTGGCCGAACGTCCACCGCAGCAGCAGCCCGAGCACGACGAGCGCGACGACGAGACCGACGACCGTGCCCAGCCCCGGCGCGACGCCCTCGAGGTCCATCGGCCGATCGTCGCATCCCGAAGGCGCGACCGCCCTCGCTGAACCGATCCAGTGCTCGGTTTCCCGTGCGGATCGCGTAGTTTGCCAATCACAGGTGTGTGACGTGGGACGGCTACCCGCCCGGGTCCCGGCTACTCGCCAGTACCATCCCCTCGATCGAGCCGACAATGCTGACAGTGCCGACAACGACGCGGAGGTCCCCGGTGCCGTACCCGACCGATCGTGAGCGCGACCGCCCGTGGGTGATCCGCACCTACGCCGGCCACTCGTCGGCGACCCAGACCAACGAGCTCTACCGGCGCAACCTCGCCAAGGGGCAGACCGGGCTCTCCGTGGCCTTCGACCTGCCCACTCAGACCGGGTACGACCCGGACGACGAGCTCGCCAAGGGCGAGGTCGGCAAGGTCGGCGTGCCGATCAGCCACATCGGTGACATGCGTGCGCTGTTCGACGGCATCCCGATGGCCGAGGCGAACACCTCGATGACCATCAACGCGCCGGCGATGTGGCTGCTGGCGCTCTACGTCGCGGTCGCCGAGGAGCAGGCCGAGTCCTCCGGGCTGGACTACTCGGAGGTCCGCGCGAAGCTGGCCGGCACCACCCAGAACGACATCGTCAAGGAGTACCTGTCCCGGGGGACCTACGTGTTCCCGCCGGCGCCGAGCCTGCGCCTGATCACGGACATGGTCGCCTGGTCGGTCACCGAGATCCCGAAGTGGAACCCGATCAACATCTGCAGCTACCACCTGCAGGAGGCCGGGGCCACGCCGACGCAGGAGCTGGCCTACGCACTGTCCACCGCGATCGCGGTGCTGGACTCGGTGCGCGACTCCGGCCAGGTGCCGCCGGAGAAGTTCGGCGACGTCGTCGGGCGGATCTCGTTCTTCGTGAACGCCGGCCTGCGGTTCGTCGAGGAGATGTGCAAGATGCGGGCCTTCGCCCGGCTCTGGGACGAGATCACCCACGAGCGCTACGGCGTCGAGAACGCCAAGCAGCGCAGGCTCCGGTACGGCGTGCAGGTCAACTCGCTCGGGCTGACCGAGGCGCAGCCGGAGAACAACGTCCAGCGGATCGTGCTGGAGATGCTCGCGGTGACGCTGTCGAAGGATGCCCGCGCCCGCGCCGTGCAGCTGCCGGCCTGGAACGAGGCGCTGGGCCTGCCGCGGCCCTGGGACCAGCAGTGGGCGCTGCGGATGCAGCAGGTGCTGGCCTACGAGACCGACCTGCTGGAGTACGAGGACCTGTTCGAGGGCTCGGTCGTGGTCGAGGCCAAGGTCGCCGAGCTCGTCGAGGGGGCCCGTGCCGAGATCGACCGGGTCCAGGAGATGGGCGGTGCCGTCTCCGCGGTCGAGAGCGGCTACATGAAGGGCGAGCTGGTCAGCGCGCTGGCCGAGGGCCGCCGCCGGATGGAGTCCGGCGAGCGGGTGGTCGTCGGGGTGAACAAGTTCGACACCACCGAGCCGAGCCCGCTGCAGGCCGAGGGTGCCGAGGCGATCTTCACGGTCGACCCGGCCACCGAGCGGTCGGCGATCGAGGCGATCGGACGGTGGCGCGCCGAGCGGGACCAGACGGCCGTCGACGAGGCGTTGCGCGCCCTGCGGGACGCGGCGAAGACCGACCAGAACCTGATGCAGATCTCGATCGACTGCGCGAAGGCCGGCGTGACGACCGGGGAGTGGTCCGGGGCGCTGCGCGAGGTCTTCGGGGAGTTCCGCGCCCCGACCGGGGTGTCCGCGGCGACCGCCTCCGGCGAGGGTGCGACCGAGATCGCCGAGGTGCGCGAGCGCGTGCGGGCCACCGGTGACGAGCTGGGCCAGCGGCTGCGGATGCTGGTGGGCAAGCCGGGCCTGGACGGGCACTCCAACGGCGCCGAGCAGGTCGCCGTGCGCGCCCGCGACGTCGGCTTCGAGGTCGTCTACCAGGGCATCCGGCTCACTCCGGCGCAGATCGTGGCGGCCGCGGTGCAGGAGGGCGTGCACGCCGTCGGGTTGTCGGTGCTGTCCGGTTCGCACCTGGAGGTCGTGCCGGCCGTCGTGCGGGGCCTGCGGGACGCCGGCGCCACGGAGATCCCGGTCGTCGTCGGGGGGATCATCCCGCCGGAGGACGAGAAGAAGCTGCGCGAGGGTGGGATCGCCGCCGTCTTCACGCCGAAGAACTACCGGCTGACCGAGATGATGGACGAGATGGTCACGCTGATCCGGGGGGCGCAGGGGCTCTCCTGAGCCGGCGTCAGCCGTCCGCCTTGTCGCCGCCCCGGCGGCTCAGCAGCCGGAAACCGGGGATGCCGACGATCGCCTGCCGGACCTCCTTGAGCACGTCGAGGAGCTCGTGGACGTCCGGGCCGACGCGGTCCAGGGTGGCCAGGATCGGCATGATGTCGCTCTCCATGTGCTCGGTGAGCACCGGGAGCTGGTCCACCAGCTTGATCGCGGCCTGGATCTCGTCCTCGGAGAGCTCGTCGACGAACTTCTTCGCCAGTGGGGCGGCCCGGTGCGCGAGCGGGCCGTAGAGCTCGAGCAGCTGCACGGCCTGGTCGCTGGCGCCGCCGGCCTGCTCGACGACCGCTTCCACCTGGGAGATCAGGTTGCCCGCGCGGTCGCTGACGGTGGTGACCGTGCGGATCAGGCCGTCGGCGTCGCCCGCGACCGCGTCCACCCGGCCGATCAGGCCCTCCGCGTTCCCGGCGACGGCCGAGACCTGCTCGACGAGCCCCTCGGCCGTCTCCGACACCGTCGTGACCCGCTGCACCAGGCCGTCGGCGTTCCCGGCGACGGTGGTGACCCGCTGGACCAGCCCGTCCGCGTCCTCGGCGACCGTGGTGACCCGCCGGACCAGGCCGTCGGCGTCCTCGGCGACGGTGGTGACCCGCCGGACGAGCCCGTCGGCGTTCTCGGCGACCGTGGTGACCTTCCGGACCAGGGTGTCGGCATCGCCCGCGACGGTGGTGACCTGCTCGACCAGGGCGCCGGCGTTCTCCGCGACCCCCGTGACGCGCTCGACGAGTGCGTCGGCGCCGGTCGCGACACCGTCGACGCGGGCGACCAGCTCCTCGGCGCCACCCGCCACCCCGGTGACCCGCTCGACCAGCGAACCCGCGTCGTCGGCCACGGTGGAGACCCGGGTGATCAACCCGCCCGCGTCGTCCGCGACGGTGGAGACCCGGGTGATCAGTCCGCCGGCGTCGTCGGCGACGCGGTCGACCCGGGTGACCAGCTCGTCGGCCCGGTCGGCGACCGGCCGGACCCGCCCGATCACGTCGGTCGCCTCCGTCACGACCGACCCGACGGTGCCGATCAGGTTCTCGGCGCGGTCGACGACGCCGTCCACCCGGTCCAGCAGCGTCTCGGCCCGGGTCGCGATCGTGCCGATCCGCCCGACCAGCGACCCGACCTCGTCGAGCAGGTCACCGGCCCGCGAGGGCAGCTGCACCACCGTCTGGGCGAGCTCCCCGGTGCGGTCGACGACGGTGGCCGCCCCGGAGAGCAGGTCCGACGGGCCGGGGAACGGGATCCCGGCGATGCGCAGCGCCATCGGGGGATCTTCGCATCCCGCCCGTGACGGGCGGCGTCACGACCCGGGCGTCCGTGCACACAGATCGTCGATGGTGAGGTCGCGCGGCGGCAGGTTGGCCTCGGTGAAGCCGAACGGCCGGGCGATCTCGAGCCAGCGTCCGGAGTCCTGCAGGGCGGTCAGGCCGCGGTCGAACTCCGCGCGGAACGCGGTGTCGGCCGGCCGGAACGCGAACGCGCCCGCACCGATCGCCGGGCGGCCGTCCACCTCCGGGGTGAACCCGGCGGTGACCTCCAGGCCGATCCCGGCGTTGCGCCGGACCTCGTCCAGCAGCGAGATACGGGTCAGCGCCCCGACCTGGGCCTCGCCCGTGGCGACCCCGCGGACCAGCGCGCCCTGCGAGTCGAACAGGACGATCCGTTCGGCCGGGATGCGGGCGGCGTAGGCGTACTCCTGCTCGGCCGAGCTGCGCAGCACGCCGAGCGACGCCCCGGCCCGCCGGACCCCGGCCAGGGTCGCCACGCCGAGCGGGTTGCCGGTCGGGACGAGCAGCCCGGTGCGGGCGACGAAGTCCGGCCGGGAGAACGCGACCTGCTGGCAGCGCAGCGGGGTCACGGTGAGCCCGACGGCGATCAGGTCGAACCGGCCGTCCAGCAGGTTCGGCACGAGCTGGTCGAACGCCATCTGGACGGCGATCAGTCCGCCGCCGCCGAGCTCCGCGACGACCGCGCGGGCGACCTCGGGGCTCTCCCCGGTCGGGCGGCCCGCGCCGTCGGTGTAGCCGAACGGGCGCTCGCCGGACAGCCCGACGACCACGTCCCCGCCGCTGCGCATCCGTTCGAGCGGGTCGGACGACTCCCGGCCGCACCCGGCCACCAGCGCGGCCCCGCCCAGCGCCGCGGCGGCGCCGAACAGGCGTCGTCTGCTGAGTCGGCTCGGGTCGTTCATGGTCCGGCCGAGCCTAGGCGATCTCGCCGAGGCGCCCGGCCCGGCCACCGGGCGGCGTCTAGTCGGGCCACTCCGGGGGGCGCTTCTCCAGGAACGACGCCATTCCCTCGCGGGCCCCGCCGGACTGCGACATCGAGGCCATGACCTCGGTGGCGATCGCGTAGGCGTCGGCCTCGGGCCGGTCGAGCTGGGCGTAGAGGGTCTGCTTGCCGACCGCCTTGGACAGCCTGCTGCCGCGGGTGGCGCGGGCGAGCAGCTCGTCGACGCGGGCGTCCAGGTCGCCGTCGGGCACCGCGTAGTTGATCAGCCCCCACTCGGCGGCGGTGGCGGCGTCGATCGCGTCGCCGGTCAGTGCCAGCTCCATCAGGCGTTTGCGGCCGACGTTGCGGGCCACCGGAACGGCCGGGGTGTGGCAGAACCAGCCGCCCTTGCCGCCGGGCAGCGCGAACGTCGCCGACTCGGCCGCCACCGCGAGATCGCAGGAGGCGACGAGCTGGCAGCCGGCCGCCCACGCCGTCGCGTGTACCCGCGCGATCACCACCTGCGGGACCTCCTCGACGGTCCGCATCACCGTCGTGCAGAGCCGGAGCAGGTCACGGACGCCGGCGAGGTCGCGGCCGGCGACGTCGCCGAAGTCGTGCCCGGAGGAGAAGGCCTTGCCCTCACCGGCGAGCACGATCCCGGTCGCGTCGCTGCGCCCGGCGCTCTCGAACGCGTCCAGCAGCTCGCGCAGGTGCTCCTCGGTCAGCGAGTTCCGGCGCTGCGGCCGGTTCATCGTGATCCGGACCGTGCCGCCGTCCTGCTTGACCAGCAGGTGTTCGTAGTCGGACATGCCGCGACGGTATCTCGACAGCCCCGGCTTGGGGAGCTATCGTGACCGTATGACCGGATCCGTAGTTCCAGTCACGCCCTCGTCGGGGGACTCCGAGCGCATGGACCGGGTGCTCGACGCGGCCGCGGAGCTGCTCGTGCGCCGCGGCTACCGGCGGGTGACCGTCGAGGACGTGGCGCGCCACGCCGGCGTCGGGAAGGGCACCGTCTACCTGCACGTCCGCACCAAGGACGCGTTGTTGCTGACCGTGCTGCTGCGGGCGCAGCAGCGGCTGCTCGCGGGCCTGGCCGACCGGATGGTCGCCGAACCCGAGGTCGTGCTGCCGTGGCGGATGTCGCGGTTGATCTACGACCTGCTGCGCGCCGACGACGTGGCACGGGCGCTGTATCTCGGGGACGCCGAGGTGCTGGGCCGGTTGGCGCACGAGGCGGCGGGGACGCTCGGCGAGCTCGCCGAGCGGCGCAACGAGGTCGTGCGCCGGCACTTCCGGCTGCTCCGCGAGTCCGGGCTGATCTCCGACGACCTGAGCGGCGACGAGCAGCTCCTCAGCTGGGGTGCGGTGCTCTACGGCCACTTCCTGCTGGACGGCATGCCGGGGAGTGGGGTGTTCACGCCCGGCGCCGACGGCGGTCTCGGTGAGCTGATCGAGCACGCCGTCCGCCGCCTGCTGGCCGGCCCCGCCCCGGAGTCCGACGTCGCCCACATCGCGGACGAGGTAGCCGCGCTGTACCGGCCGCTGATCGAGTACATCGACACCGAATGGCGTGGCCGCGTCCGGTGACCCCGGGCCCGGCCGACCACCACCGGAGGGAGCACGACATGACCACCCGAACCGAGCCGCAGGACCTGCTGGCTCCCGACATGCTCGCCGACCCGTACACCGGGTACTCCCGGCTCCGCGAACAGGCGCCCACCGTGACGGTCACGCTGCTGGGCACCCCGCCCGCCGTCATGGTCACCCGCTTCGAGGACGTCCGCGCCGTGCTCACCGACACCCGGTTCGTCACCGATCCGGAACTGGCCGGCGGCGCCGCGTCGGTGCGGCAGGCGTTGCTCGACCAGCTCGGGGTGCCGGAGGATCTGGCCGAGTACCTGATGCGCAACATCCTGACCACCGACGGCGCCGACCACACCCGGCTGCGCAAGCTGGTGTCGCGGGCGTTCACCGTCAAGCGGGTGTCGGCGTTGCGGCCGCGGGTCGAGGAGATCACCGCCCGGCTGCTCGACGACATCACCGCCGCCGGGGCGGGTGGGCGGCCGGTCGACCTGGTGGAGGCGTTCGGCTACCCGCTGCCGATCGCGGTGATCTGCGAGTTGGTCGGGGTCCCCGAACCGGAGCGCGCCCAGTGGCACGAGTGGGGCCGGGTGCTGACCTCGATGGACCCGGAACGGATCCCCGCGGTGCTGCGGGCCGCCGTCGACCACGTCCACGCCCTGATCGACGCCCGCCGGGCCGAGCCCGCGGACGACCTGATCACGGCGCTGGTGCAGGCGCAGGAGGACGACGGCGACCGCCTCTCCGACCGGGAGATGGTCACCATGATCTTCGCGCTGGTCATGGCCGGGCACGAGACGACCGCGCACCTGATCTCGAACGGCACGCTGGCATTGCTCACCCACCCGGAGCAGCTCGCGCAGTTGCGCGCCGAGCCGCAGCGCTGGCCGCAGGCGGTCGGCGAGCTCATGCGAGCCCGCGGGCCGGTGCAGTTCACCCAGTTCCGGTACCCGACCGAGGACGTCGAGGTGGGCGGGACGGTGATCGCGGCAGGTACGCCGGTCGTCGCCGGGCTGCTGCCTGCCAACCACGACCCGCGCGCCTTCGACCGCCCGGACGACATCGACGTCCGCCGCGACACCGGCCGCGGCGAGGGACACCTGGGGTTCGGTCAGGGCGCCCACTACTGCCTGGGCGCGGCACTGGCCCGGCAGGAGGGTGAGATCGCGTTCCGGATGCTGTTCGACCGGTTCCCGGACCTCGCGCTCGCGGTGCCCGCCGCGGAGCTGAGCTGGGACCCGCGCCCCGGCTTCAGCCGGCTGGCCGAGCTGCCGGTGCGGGTGTCCTGAGGGCTCGGTTCCCCCGCGGCGTCCACCGCGCGGGGGAGGGGCGCCCCCGTATGTCGACCTAGCGTCGGCGCCGTGCCCGGCGGATCGCCGGGCACGGTTCACGGGAGGTGTCTGCGATGACCCGATCGACCCGCGCCGCGATGGACGGCGGTCTGCGCGCGACCGCACGACGGCTGGTCACGGGCGGCCGCGGCATCCTGGCCGCCGACGAGAGCGTCCGGACGATGTCGAGCCGCCTCGAGGACGCGGGCGTCCCGGCGTCGGCGCAGCAGCGGTGCGCCTACCGGGAGCTGCTGGTGACGGCGCCCGGGCTGGCCGAGGGAGTCAGCGGCGTCATCCTCTGCGAGGAGACGCTGCGCCAGCACCTCGCCGACGGGCGCTCCTTCCCCGACGGGATCGCCGGGCTCGGCATGCTGCCCGGCATCAAGGTCGACACCGGCACGGCGCCGCTGGCCGGTGCGCCCGGGGAGACCGTGACCACCGGCCTGGACGGTCTGCCGGACCGGGTGGGGGAGTACGCCGCGCTCGGGGCCCGTTTCGCCAAGTGGCGGGCGGTCTTCGTGGTCGCCGACGACCTGCCGTCGCCCTGGGCGATCCGCACGGGCGCGCACGCGCTGGCCCGCTACGCCGCCGACTGCCAGGCGGCCGGGCTGGTCCCGGTCGTCGAACCTGAGGTGCTCGCGGACGGCGGGCACCCGCTCGACCGGACCGCGGCCGTCACCGCGCGGGTGCTCGCCGCGGTCGCGACCGCGCTGGCCGACGCCGGCGTCGACCCGGCGGGCATGGTGCTCAAACCGAACATGGTCACCGCCGGTGCCGGCGCGAGCGTCCGGACACCTGCCGACGTCGCGCGGGCGACCGTCGAGGTGCTGCGCGCGACCGTGCCCGACGACCTCGCCGGCGTCGCGTTCCTGTCCGGCGGATGGTCGTCCGCGACGGCCGCGGCGAACCTTGCCGCGATCCGGGAGCTGCCGGCGCCGTGGCCCACGACCTTCTCCTTCGGCCGGGCACTGGTAAACCCGGCCCTGCACACCTGGCGGGGCGACCCGGGCGCGGTTTCCGCCGCGCAGGAGGCGCTGCTCGTCGAGGTCCGTCGCAACACCGCAACGACCCGAGCGGCCGCCTGACCCGCCGCTGCCTGGCCCGCCGCCGCCTGGCCCGCCGCCGCCTGACATCGCCGTCCCCGCCGAGATGCGGTTCAGCGGGAATTGTCGATCTCCAACGCCCGCTGAGCTGCATCTCGGCGAGGATGTGGCTGGTGTGCGGTGGTGTGGCGCTGCCTGGCCCGCTCCCGCCGAGACGCGGTTCAGCGGGAATTGTCGATCTCCAACGCCCGCTGAGCTGCATCTCGGCGGGAATCGGCCGGTGCGAGGCGGTGCCGCGCCGGACCTGACCCGCTCCCGGCCTGCCCCGTGCCCGGCGTGACCCGCGCCGGCCGGCCCGATACTGCCCTGCCGTCCCCCGCCGAGATGCGGTTCAGGGCGAATTGTGGATCTCCGGCGAGCCTTGAGCTGCATCTCGGCGGGGATGTGGCCGGTGTGCGGTGGTGTGGTGCTGCGTGGCCCGTCCCGCCGAGATGTGGTTCAGGGCGAATTGTGGATCTCCGGCGGGCCCTGCGCCGCATCTCGGCGAGGATCCGCTCGGTGCGCGGCGGCGCGGGGCGGTGCGGGGCGGCGCGGGGCGGCGCGGGGCGGTGCCGCGCCGAGTGGCCCGCGCCCACCGCCCGGTCGCGTCACACGGGACGGGGGCGGTGCCAGGGCGGGGTCACGAGCACGTGGGCGAGGAGCAGCTCGGTGCTCGCGGTCGCGTCCGGGTGGGTCACCACGTGCCACGGCCGCTCGAGCGGGGTCCCGGGCACCGTCAGCTCGACCAGCTCACCGCCGGCGAGCAGCCGGTGCACGGCGTCCCGCGAAACGAGGGTGATCCCGAGCCCGGCCCGTGCCGCGGCGACGGTCGCGCCGTGCGAGCCCAGCAGCAGCCGCGGCGGGTCCACGCCGAGGTCGCCGAGCAGCGCCTCCTGGGTGGAGCGGGTCCCGGAGCCCGGCTCGCGCAGCAGCCAGGTCGCCCGCTCCGGGTCGTGTCCGGTGCCCGGCGCACCCACGACGACCAGCGCGTTGCCCCGGACCGCGCGCACCGGCGGTGGCCCGGTCGCGCCCGGGCCGGTCGCGGTGGCCGGGGGTCGCCCGGCGACGACGACGTCCACCTCGTGGTGGGCGAGCATCGGCCAGACCCGGTCGCTGGGCGCCACGTCCACCTCCAGGGCGACGCCCGGGTGCCGCTCCCGGAACCCGGCGAGCAGCTCCGGCAGCAGGTGCTCCCCGGCCGTGGTGACGGCGGCCAGCCGGACCCGGCCGTGTTCCGGATCGGCCTCGCCCCGGGCTGCCGCGGCACCCTCCTCGAGCAGGCCCAATACCCGGCGGGCGTAGCCGGCGTAGCGGTGCCCGGCCGCGGTGAGCCGGACCCCGCGCCCGTCCCGCTCGACCAGCGGGACCCCGACCTCGTCGGCGAGCGCCCGGACCGCGGCGGACACCGTGGACTCGGTGACCACGAGCCGGGCCGCGGCGCCGCGCACCGAACCCTGCTCGGCCAGCGCGACGAACGCGCGCATCCGGGCGTTGGTGGTCACGGGAGCAGCGTAGGTCCGGCCGCGCACCCGGGGCCGGGGTCGCCCTCACCGAGAGGTACAGCCGTGCACCCGGGGCCGGGGCCGCCCCTCACCGAGAGGTACACCAGCGCGCTCCGTCGATGATCGAACAGCGCTGCCGTGCCCCTCGCCGGCGGGTGGTCCAGGAGCCGGGCGTGCGGGAGCCGTCCTGCGCTCCCGCGAGACTCAGCCTGGAGCCACCGACGATCAAGAACCGCACCGGCGAACCCAGGCTCAACGGGACAGGCCGCCCTGGAAGACCCGGCTGGCGCGCAGGTCGTCGGCGGTCAACAGGCTCAGCTCCGGCAGCCCGATCCGGTCGCGCCCGGAGGCGAGTCGCAGCGCCTGCCGCATCCGGGCCCGGTCGAGCGCGTTGCGCACGCTGCGGGCCCCGGCGAACCAGGGCTGCTGCACCCGCAGGTCGAGGTACTCGTGCAGGGCGGTCGCCGCGTCGTCGGACAGCGTCAGGCCGAGGTCGGTGACCATCCGGTGCCCGATCTCGGCGAGCTCGCCGACCGAGAAGTCCGGGAAGTCGACGTGGTGCGCGATCCGTGACTGCATGCCGGGGTTCGCGGTGAAGAAGGTGTCCATCCGGTCCGAGTAGCCGGCCAGGATCACGGCGACGTCGTCACGATGGTCCTCCATCGCCTGCAGCAGGATCTCGATGGCCTCGCCGCCGTAGTCGCGCTCGTTGCCGGGCCGGTGCAGGTAGTAGGCCTCGTCGACGAACAGCACCCCGCCGAGCGCTTTCCGCACGATCTCCTTGGTCTTCGGCGCGGTGTGCCCGACGTACTGGCCGACCAGGTCGTCCCGGGTGGCGGTGACGAGGTGCCCGTGGCGCAGGTAGCCCAGGCCGTGCAACAGCCCGGCCATCCGAAGGGCCACGGTGGTCTTGCCGGTGCCCGGGTTGCCGGTGAAGCACATGTGCAGGGTCGGCCGGTCGGGTGCGGTACCGAAGCGGGCCCGCACCCGGTCGACGACGAGCAGCGCGGCCAGCTCCCGCAGCCGTTGCTTGACCGGGGCCAGCCCGACCAGCTCGCGGTCCAGGGCGTCGAGGATGTCGTCGACGCCGGCCGCGCGGCGGACCTCGCCGAGATCCACGGTGTCCCCGGGGCCCAGCTCAGGCCCGGCGTCCTGCCCGGCGGCGCCGGGGTCCGGGCCGGTGTCGAGACGCGGGGCCGCGGACCCGAATGCGATCCGGGTGTTCCCGCTCGGCGGCCCGGCACCGGATCCGGCGGTGGTCCTGGGACCGGGCCCGGGCCGCGTTCCGGCACCGACCGGTCCAGCGCGGCCCGGCTCGGCGCGGCCCGGCTCAGTGCGGGGCACGGCCGTTGCCGTTCGGGTCGCCCGGCACCGGGTAGCGCGACCCCGCAGGCCGCTCGGTCGCGTACGAGTGCACGGTGTAGCGGATCCGCCGGTCCGCGCCCTCGGCCCGGTCCAGCCGGAACCCCGGCTCGGAGCTCGGTCGCTGCACCAGGAACGACAGGCCCACGGTCTGCCTGCCGAGCGAGGCGTCGTAGGCGTTGACCCGGACGTAGAGCTCCGGATGCGCGGCCCGGCAGGCGTTGATCTCGGCCAGCACCCCGGCGGGGTCGGTGAGATCGAACATCGGCATCCCCCACATCTCCCAGTAGGTGTTGCGGGGGTGCGGGTCGTCGGTGAACTCGATCGCGCACGGCCAGCCGTGCGCCAGCGCCCAGCCGACCTGCGCGGTGATCTCGTCGTCGGTCAGGTCGGGCAGGAAGGAGAAGGCGCCCTGGGTGATCCGCATGATGTCGCTCCGTCTCAGGCCGGGGTGGGGGTGGTCACGACGTCCGGCGTGTCGGTCGAGGCGTAGTCGAAGGTGACGTCGCCCCAGGTGGACAGGGCGGTCTCCAGCGGGCGGTTACGTCGCGCGGCCGCGCGCAGGATCTCCGGGCCCTGGGCCAGGTAGTCCGCGCCCTCGTTCCGCGCCTTGATCATCGCCTCGACCGCGACCCGGTTCGCCTCGGCGCCGGCCGCGATGCCCATCGGGTGCCCGATCGTCCCGCCGCCGAACTGCAGCACGGTGTCCTCGCCGAGGTGGTGCAGCAGCTGGTGCATCTGCCCGGCGTGGATCCCGCCGGAGGCGACCGGCATCGTCGCCGGCATCGACACCCAGTCCTGGCCGAAGTACAGGCCCTTCACCGGGTCGGCCTCGTACTTGTTCTTCCGCAGCACGTCGTAGAACCCGGCGACCGCGTTCGGGTCGCCCTCCAGCTTCCCGACGACGGTGCCGGCGTGGATGTGGTCGACCCCGGCCAGCCGCATCCACTTGGCGATCACCCGGAAGCTGACGCCGTGGTTCTTCTGCCGGGTGTAGGTGCCGTGCCCGGCCCGGTGCAGGTGCAGGATCACCCCGTTGCGCCGGGCCCACTTCGAGAGGCTCTGGATCGCGGTGTAGCCGACCGTCAGGTCGACCATCACGATCACGCTGCCGAGCTCGCGGGCGAACTCGGCGCGCTCGTACATGTCCTCCATCGTCGCCGCGGTGATGTTGAGGTAGTGGCCCTTCACCTCACCGGTCTCGGCCTGTGCCTTGTTCACCGCCTCCATGCAGGCCAGGTAGCGGTCGCGCCAGCGCATGAAGGGCTGCGAGTTGATGTTCTCGTCGTCCTTGGTGAAGTCCAGCCCGCCGCGCAGCGCCTCGTAGACGACCCGGCCGTAGTTGCGCGCGGACAGCCCCAGCTTCGGCTTGGTGGTGGCGCCCAGCAGCGGCCGGCCGAACTTGTCCAGGTACTCGCGCTCGGTGACGATCCCGTGCGGCGGGCCGGGGAAGGTCTTCACGTAGTGCGGCGGGATCCGCATGTCCTCGAGCCGCAGCGCCTTGAGCGGCTTGAAGCCGAAGACGTTGCCGATGATCGAGCTCGTCAGGTTGGCGATCGAGCCCTCCTCGAACAGGTCGAGGTCGTAGGCGATGTAGGCGATCCACTGACCGGGCGTGTTCGGGACGGGCTCCACGGCGTAGCACTTGGCCTGGTAGTGCTCGTAGGTCGTCAGCCGGTCGGTCCAGACGACGGTCCAGGTCGCGGTGCTGGACTCGCCGGCGACGGCGGCCCCCGCCTCCTCCGGTGGCACCCCGTCCTGCGGGGTGACCCGGAAGGCGCAGAGCAGGTCGGTGTCCTTGGGCTCGTAGTCGGGCTGCCAGTACCCCATCTCCGCGTAGGGGATGACGCCGGCGCTCCATCGGTCGCTCATGCACCTCAGCGTGCGGGGAGAACGTCAGCCGGACAATCAAGTGTTCTCAGCGCACTCTTCGCTGGTCAGCGAAGGGTCGACGGTGACGACGACGGTCGTCCCGGCGCCCGGCCGGGAGCGGGCGCGCAGTCTCCCGCCGATCAGCTCGGCCCGCTCCCGCATCGAGGCCATCCCGTACCCGTTGCCCGCGAGGCCGCCGCCCGACGACGCCGCGAACCCCCGGCCGTCGTCGGAGATCTCCAGGCGGGCGGCCCCGGCGCCGTCCGCCGCCAGCCGCAGCACCACCCGCCGGGCCGCTGCGTGCTTCCGGACGTTCTGCAGCGCTTCCTGGGCGATCCGGTACAGCGCGACCTCCACGTGGTCCGGCAGCCGCTGCTCGTCGAGATCGAGCCGGACCTCCAGGTCGGGCAGCTCGCGCACCAGCGCGGCCAGCGCACCGGCCAGGCCGAGGTCGTCGAGCACCGGCGGGCGCAGCGCCCCGATCGCCGCGCGCGCCTCGTCCATCGTGGTCCCGACCAGGTCGGCGGCGATGCCCAGCTGGGTGCGGGCCTCGCCGGCGTCGCCGCGGGAGAGCAGGGTGCCCGCCGCGTCCAGGTGGAAGGACAGCGTGACCAGCCGCTGCGAGATGCCGTCGTGGATGTCGCGGGCCAGCCGGCGCCGCTCGGTCTCCTGGGCCGCGACGGTCTGCTCGGCGAACCGCTCGTGCGCGCGCTCCCTGGCCTGCAGCCGCCGGTGCATCCGGGCCTGGTGCAGGGCCGCGGCCAGCAGCCTGCCGATCGCCAGCAGCAACCGGACGTCGCGGTCGCCGAACTCGCGGCGGTCCACGGTGTGCACGTTGAGCACCCCGGCCAGGCCGTAGGGCTCGGACAGCATCGGCACCGACACCATCGAGGTGTAGTCCTGGCCGCGCAGCTCCGGGATGGGCAGGTACCGGGGGTCGGACGTCTTGTCGCCGGGGATCACGGCGGGGGTGCGGTGCGCGGCGACCCAGCCGCTCACCCCGTGGCCGAGCGGCAGGTGCACGGTGCCGACGCGGGCGTCGAACGGCGGGGTGGCACCGGCGAGGGTCAGGGCGGTGTCGGTGTCGTCGAGGACGTGCACGAAGCAGACGTCGGTGGCGGTCGCCTCGGTGATCACCCGGGCGACGGCGGCGGCCAGCGGCTCCACACCGGGACCGGACGCGGTGGCCTCGATGATGCCGAGCAGGACGGCGTTCTCCCGCTCCGGGTCGCCGATCCCGAGTCCGCGCCCGGCCGCACCCGCCGTCACCGGAACACGCCCTCGCGCAGCGCGGCCGCGACCGCCCCCGTCCGGTCCGGGACGTCGAGCTTGCGCAGTACCGAGCGGACGTGCGACTTCACCGTCTCCTCGCCGATCACCAGCTCGGCGGCGATCGCCCGGTTCGAGTGCCCGGCGACCAGCAGCGCCAGCACCTCGCTCTCCCGGTGGGTCAGGCCGAGCCGGGCGCCGGGCCAGAACTCGTTGCGTTCCAGCCGCGCCGCCGACGCCGCCGCGCGACCGGCCATCGTCGCGTCCACCACCGTCACCCCGGATGCCGCCAGCTCGAGCTGGCGCACCAGCTCCTCGCCGCCGATCCGCTTGAGCAGGTAACCGGCCGCGCCGGCCCGCAGCGCCTGGAACAGGTACTGCTCGTCGTCGTAGACGCTGAGCAGCACCACCTTCTGCGCCGGCCGCCGCTCGAGCAGCCGCCGGCACAGGTCGAGGCCGGAGTCGCCCGCCATCCGGACGTCGCACAGCACGATGTCCGGCTCGAGCGACAACACCGCCTCCATCGCGGCCGCCACATCGTGCGCGGTGCCGACCACCCGGACCCGGCCGCGGAACGGGGCGAGCATCGCCTTGAGGCCCTGCACGACCATCTCGTGGTCGTCCACCACGACCAGCCGCAGCGGTGTGGCATGGGTCATGCCGGTCACGATAGGTGGCGATCTCCCCCGGTGGGTCCCCCGTGACGGGGGAGATGGATCCGGGCGGTCTCCCTAGCGTCGGGTGTTCCGACGGGGAGAGGAGCACCGCCGTGCCGGACAAGTCACTGCGGATCCGGCGAGCCGGGCCCGAGCAGGCCCGCCGCCGACCGATCATGCTCGCCATCGCGGGGGACAGCGCCGCAGGCAAGACCACGCTGACCCGCGGGCTGGTGGAGGCACTCGGCCCCGGCCGGTGCGTGTCGCTGTGCACCGACGACTACCACCGCTACGACCGCGCCGAACGCCGCGAGCTGCCGTTCACGGCGCTGCACCCGGACTGCAACCACATCGGGATCATGGAGCAGCACCTGCAGCTGCTGGCCACCGGTGAGCCGGTGCTCAAGCCGGTCTACGACCACGCGACCGGTGAGCTGGTCCGGCCCGAGCTCGTCGAGCCGGCCGACGTCGTGATCGTCGAGGGGCTGTTGCCGCTGCACTCGAAGCTGGCCCGCGCCTGCTTCGACGTCACCGTCTTCCTCGACCCGCCGGAGGAGATCCGGCGGGACTGGAAGGTGCAGCGCGACTGCGCCAAGCGCGGGTACACGCCCGACCAGGTGCGCGCCGAGCTGGACCGGCGCGAGCCGGAGTCGGCCGAGCACATCCGGCCGCAACGCCGGCACGCCGATCTGGTCGTGCGGTTCGCGCCGATCGAGAGCCGCAACGACCCCGAGGGCACGCCGCTGTCCGCGACGGTGATGCTGCGGCCGACGATCGGCCACCCGGATCTCACCGGCGTGCTGGCGCCCGAGCTCACCCGGGCGATGCACCTGAAGCTGGAGCGGGACCCGGACGGGCGCCCGGTGGAGTCGCTGCACGTGCACGGCTACGTCCCGCGGGAGGAGAGCCTCGCGGTGGTGAAGGCGATCTGGGCCGAGCTCGGGGACCCGGGCCGGGGTGCCCCCGAGTCCCTGGGCCGGATCGGCGGCGCGCGCAGCGAGCCGCTGGCGATCGCTCAGCTGCTGATCCTGTTCCACCTGATGGAGCTGGACCGATGACGGCGCCGGCGGCGGTGCTGTTCGACGTGGACGGCACGCTCGCCGAGACCGAGCGGGACGGCCACCGGCCGGCGTTCAACCGGGCGTTCGCCGAGCACGACCTGGGCCTGCACTGGACCCCGGAGCACTACACCCGGCTGCTGCGGATCCCCGGCGGGCGCCAGCGCATCGCGGCCGACCTGCGCGAGCGCGGCGTCCCGGCCGTGGAGGCCGACCGGACCGCGGCCGCGGTGCACCGGACCAAGACGGCGCTGTTCGCCGAGCACGCCCGCGCGGGCACGATCCCGGCCCGCCCGGGCGTCCGGACGCTGGTGGCGGACCTGCGCCGGTGCGGGGCCCGGATCGGGGTGGTCACCACCGGGCGCCGCGAGTGGGCCGAGCCGCTGGTCCGGCACCTGATCGGTGACGTCGCGGGCGAGCTCGACGTCGCCGTGTACGGCGACGACGTCACCGCGCTCAAGCCCGATCCGCAGGCCTACCGCCGGGCACTGCGCGGGCTGGGAATGCCGGCGGCCTGCGTGGTGGCGGTCGAGGACTCGGCACCCGGCGTGGCGGCCGCACTCGGTGCCGGGCTGGTCACCGTGGTCGTGCGCTCCGAGCCCACCGCCGGGCACGACGTCCGCGGTGCCGCCCTGGTCCGCGACTCGTTCGACGGCGGCCCGCCGCTCGACGCCGCACTGTTCGGCGAGCTGCTCGCGGCGGCCGACGATCAGCGGTTCGCGCAGCGGCGCTCGTCGTGCAGGCGCAGGAGTGCGTAGGCGGCGAGTGTCTGCGCGTCGGTGAGCTCGCCGCGCAGCGCCATCTCCTCGAACTCGTCCGGGGCGAACCAGCCCGCCCGCATGTCCTGCTCCTGGTGCTCGCGTTGCGGCGCACCGGCGGTGAGGCCGGTCGCGAGGTAGACGTGACCCCGCTGGCTGGACATGCCGGGCGCGACGTCGAGCATCCCGAGCGCGGTCATCTCCCGTGCCACGAGCCCGGTCTCCTCGACCAGCTCGCGCACCGCCAGCTCGGCCGGGTCGGCCTCGGCCCGGTCGGGGGCGGTGCCGGCCGGGAACTCCCAGCGGCGCTCGCCGACCGGGTAGCGGAACTGCTCGACCAGATGCAGCCTGCCGTCGTCGCCGCGCGGGATCACCAGTGCGTAGGTGGGTTTGTCGACGACGCCGTAGATCCCCTCGGAGCCGTCGGGGCGGCGGATCCCGTCCTCGCGCACGGTCATCCAGCTGTTCGCGTAGACCCGGCGGGTGGAGGTCTGCTCGATCACCGGCCCAGCCTGGCCCAGGGGGCGGTGGGCGCCGCACCGGGGCCTCCTACAGTGAGCCGGGTGCGCCTCGTCATCGCCCGCTGCCAGGTGGACTACGTCGGTCGGCTGACCGCCCACCTCCCCATGGCCCCCCGGTTGTTGCTGGTCAAGGCGGACGGCTCGGTGAGCGTGCATGCCGACGACCGCGCCTACAAGCCGCTGAACTGGATGTCGCCGCCGTGCTGGCTCACCGAGGAGCCCGGCGTGTGGACGGTGAAGAACAAGGCAGACGAGTCGCTGGTCATCACCCTCGAGGAGGTGCTGCACGACTCGTCGCACGAGCTCGGCGTCGATCCCGGGCTGGTCAAGGACGGTGTCGAGGCCCACCTGCAGGAGCTGCTGGCCGCGCACCCGGAGACCTTCGGCGACGGCTGGACGCTCGTGCGCCGCGAGTACATGACGGCCGTCGGCCCGGTCGACCTGCTCTGCCGCGACGCGGACGGCAAACACGTCGCGGTCGAGGTGAAGCGGCGCGGCGAGATCGACGGCGTCGAGCAGCTCACCCGGTACCTCGAGCTCATGAACCGGGACCCGCTGCTGGCTCCGGTGCAGGGGGTCTTCGCCGCGCAGCAGATCAAGCCGCAGGCGAAGACGCTGGCGACCGACCGGGGCATCCGGTGCCTGACCGTCGACTACGACACCCTGCGCGGGATGCAGCGCGACGACCTGTTGCTCTTCTGAGCCGGACCGGCGCGTTAGCACGCCGCGGACGGGGCGAGTGGACCAACTCGCCGGCCGATTGATTGCGGTACGGTAACGATATCGGTCCGTGAGGCGGAACGCCCCTAGCTTTCCTCTCCACATCCACAGGTGACGGGTCTGCGGGCCCGGCGGTGGGACGGCGGCGAGGAGGCCCCATGTCCGACGGTCGATACACCCGACGGGATTTCTTCCACCGTGCCGCTGTCGTCGGTGCGGTCGCGTTCGGCGGTTCCGCCGTGCTCTCGGCCTGCACGGCGACCGGCGGTGGCGGTGGCGAAGGTGGCGAGGGCGGCACGCTGGCCGCCGCCCGGGAGGCCGGGACGATCCGGATCGGGATCGCGAACGAGGCGCCCTACGGCTTCACCGCGCCGGACGGCACGGTCACCGGCCAGTCGGTCGAGGTCGGACGCGCGGTGCTGCAGACGCTGGGCATCGGCCAGGTCCAGGCGGAGCCCGTCGACTTCGGTTCGCTGATCCCGGCCCTGAACGCGCGCCAGTTCGACCTGGTCACCGCCGGCATGTTCATCAACCCCGAGCGCTGCGCCAACGCCGCGTTCTCGATCCCGGACTACACCGCGCCGACCGCGTTCCTGGTGCCCCGGGGCAACCCGCAGGGCGTGGCGACGTTCGACGACATCCGTACCAAGAAGCTGCGCCTGGCAGTGCTCAGTGGCGCCGTGGAGCAGGGGTACGCCACCGACAGCGGGGTGCCCGAGGGGCAGATCCAGGTGCTGGACGCGCAGAACTCGCTGCTGCAAGCGGTCACCGCGGGACGTGCCGACGCGGCGGCACTGACCAACATCTCGCTGAACGACGTGGTGGCCAAGAACCCGGGCGCACCGGTCGAGGTCACCCCCGGGTTCTTCCCGGTGATCGACGGCGAGGAGACCATCTCGGCAGGGGCGTTCGTGTTCCGGCCGGGGGAGGACGAGTTCCGCACCGCCTTCGACACCGAGCTGCGCCGGTTGCACGAGAGCGGGAGGTGGCTGGAGCTGGCCCGCCCGTTCGGCTTCACCGAGGAGAACCTGCCCGGTCCGGACGTGACGACCGAGCGGCTCTGCGCGGCCTGAGCCGGGCGGCCCGGGGTGTTCGACAACCTGCCGCAGATCCTGGCCGTGCTGGCCGAGGGTCTGCCGCAGACCGTGGTGGCGACCGTCGGCGGGATCGTGCTGACCGTGTTGCTCTCGCTGGCCGCCGGGCTGCTGCTGCTCGCGCCGCGGCGCTGGGCGCGGGTACCGGCCCGGATCTACGTGGAGGGCTTCCGCGGCACCTCCGAGGTCGTCCAGCTCTTCTGGATCTACTTCGTGCTGCCGGTCCTGGTCGGGTACCAGCTCGTCCCGCTGTGGGCCGGGGTGCTCGTGCTCGGGCTCAACCACGGCGCCTACGGGGCCGAGATCGTGCGCGGTGCGGTGCAGTCGGTGCCGCGTGCGCAGTACGAGGGCGCGATCGCGCTGAGCCTGACCCCGGCCCAGCGGATGCGCCGGGTCATCCTGCCGCAGGCCGTGGTGGAGATGCTGCCGCCGATGAACAATCTGTTCATCCAGCTGCTCAAGTCCACCGCGATCCTCTCCCTGATCACGGTGGAGGAGATCACCCGCCAGGCCCGTGACGTGCTCATCCCCGCCTTCGGCCAGGACACCCTGCTTATCTTCGGGTGCCTGTTCGTGCTCTACCTGATGCTCGCGGCGCTGATCACCGCAGGAATGCGGTGGATGGAGCGGGTGGCGGCGGCGAAGGTCGGCCGCCCGCCGCGCGGCCTGCGCCGCGGCACCGCCCCGGCGGCAACGGGCGGGGCCGTGTGATGCCGCTCTGGGACTGGGACTACGCGATCGAGATCCTCCCGGCGCTGCTGCGCGGGCTGGTCACCACGGTCGAGATCACGCTGCTCGGCTCGGTGCTGGCGCTGCTGCTCGGGCTGGTCATCGCCGTGCTGCGGCGGGCCCGGATCCCGGTGCTCGACCCGCTGCTGTGGGCCGTCGTGGAGGTGATCCGCTCGACGCCGCTGCTGGTGCAGGTGTTCTTCCTGTTCTTCGTGCTGCCGGGGTTCGGGATCACGCTGAGCGCGTTCGTGGTCGGCGTGCTCGCGCTCGGGGTGCACTACGCCACCTACACCTCCGAGGTCTACCGCGCCGGCATCGACGCGATCCCGCGGGGCCAGTGGGAGGCGGCGACCGCGCTGAGCCTGCCCCGTAGCCGGGTGTGGACCGGCGTGATCCTGCCGCAGGCGATCCCGCGGGTGCTGCCGGCACTGGGCAACTACGTGATCTCCATGTTCAAGGAGGTCCCGCTGCTGCTCGCGATCGGCGTGGTGGAGCTGGTCAACGCCGGTCGGCAGGCCGGCTCGGAGAACTTCCGCTACATCGAGCCCTACACCATCGCCGGGGTGTTCTTCCTGCTGCTCAGCTACCCCGCGTCCATCCTGGTCCGACGTCTGGAGCGCCGCCGTGCCGCCGTCTGAACCGATGATCGTCTTCGACCGGGTGCAGAAGCGGTTCGGGGACACCGTCGTGTGCTCGGAACTGGACTTCACGGTCGCCCCGGGCGAGCACGTCACGTTGATCGGGCCCTCGGGCTCCGGCAAGACCACGATCCTGCGGCTGCTGATGACGCTGGAGCAGGTGGACACCGGGACGATCTCGGTGGCCGGGCGCCCCCTGTCGCACATGGAGCGCAACGGGTCGCTGGTCCCCGCCGACGAGCGGTACCAGCGCGAGATCCGCAAACGCATCGGCATGGTGTTCCAGCAGTTCAACCTGTTCCCGAACATGACCGTGCGGGGCAACCTGACCGAGGCACCGATCCGGGTGCTCGGGCTGCCCCGGGACGAGGCCGACGCCCGGGCCGCGGAGCTGCTGGAGCTGGTCGGCCTGGCGGACCGGATCGACGAGCACCCGACCCGGCTCTCCGGCGGCCAGCAGCAGCGCGTCGCGATCGCGCGGGCACTGGCCATGCGCCCCGACGTGCTGCTGCTCGACGAGGTGACCTCGGCCCTGGACCCGGAGCTCGTCGCGGGCGTGCTGGCGCTGCTGCGCGAGATCGGCGCGAGCACCGACATCACCATCCTGTGTGTGACCCACGAGATGGGTTTCGCCCGGGACTTCGCCCACCGGGTGATGATGTTCGACGGTGGCCGGGTGCTGGAGCAGGGCCCGCCGGCGCAGCTGTTCACCGAGCCGCGCGAGGCACGCACCCGGGAGTTCCTGCGGGCGGTGCTGAGCCGGGGCTGACCGGCCGAAGTCGGAAGGCCAGGAGATAAGGCCAGGAGATCAGGAGAGGAGCGTGGCGATCCCCGACGCCACGACCAGCAGCTTGACCACGGTCGCGAAGGTCGCGACGGGCACCCGGTCGGTCAGTGCACCGCCGAGCCGGTTGCCCACGATCGCGGCGAGGACCAGTACGGGCAGCGCAGGCCACAGGATGTCGGGCGGGACCCGCCCCTGCGCGCCGAGCAGGGCGAGCGACACCACGTTGGTCACGACGAAGTAGCCGGCGAAGTTCGCGACGAACTCGGCCGGGTCGAGCCGGCAGCGGTCGAGGAGCACCGCGACCGGGGGACCGTTGAGCGAGGTGGTCGTCGACAGGAAGCCGCCGATCAGCCCGGCCGCCGTCGTGCTCGGGGTCCCCGGCCGGAACCGCAGCCGGTCGCCCGCCAGCAGCAGGACGAGACCGATGACGGTGACGACCACGCCGGTGCCGGTCCGCAACGCCTGCTCGTCGAGGTACCCGACGACCGCGACGCCCGCCACGGCACCCGGCACCGCCCCGGCACCGAGCGCTGCCACCCGCCCGCGGTCGACCCGCCGGTGCAGGCGGAGCAGCACCGCGAACCTGGTGACCAGCGTGGCCGTCAGGTTGATCACGACGATCTGCGGCACGTCGTAGCCGATGAGCAGCAAGGCCGGGGTGGACACGAGCGACGCGGCGAACCCGGTCATCCCGCCGACCGTGGACGCCACGAGCAACGTCACCGCGCCGAGCGTCAGTTCGGTCATCACGTGCCGGGATCCTGCCCTCCACGGTCCCGGCTGCTCGCGCGGCAGGTGGTGGTGCCCCGCTCACCACGGACGAGGTGTGGCGACGACCCGCGTACCGACCCGGCCCCGGCGGGCCACCACAGGCACCGGTGGACCCGCCCGGCGCGGTTTACGCTGATCACGTGAGTGCCACCGCCGCTGACTCCACCGTGACCACGAACCCTGCGCCCGGGGACTTCGCCTCGCTCTCGCCGCGCACCGGCGCGGAGCTGGCGCGCTACCCCGTGCACGACGGCGAGCACGTTCGCGCCGCCGTCCGCCGGGCCGCCGACTCGGCGCAGTGGTGGGAGGGGCTCGGCTTCGCCGGGCGGCGCACCCGGCTCGCCGCCTGGAAGAAGGTGCTGGTCCAGCAGTTGGACCGGGTCGCGCGGGTGGTGGCCGACGAGACCGGCAAGCCGTTCGACGACGCCCGGCTCGAGGTCATCCTGGTGATCGACCACCTGGACTGGGCGGCCGGCAACGCCCGCAAGGTGCTGGGCAGGCAGTCGGTCTCGCCGGGTCTGCTGATGGCGAACCAGGCGGCGTCGGTGTCGTACCGGCCGTTCGGCGTCGTCGGCGTCATCGGGCCGTGGAACTACCCGATCTTCACCCCGATGGGCTCGATCGCCTACGCGCTCGCCGCCGGCAACACCGTCGTCTTCAAGCCCTCCGAGCTGACCCCGGGCGTCGGGTACGAGCTCGCCCGGACCCTCGCCGAGGCGGTCCCGGAGGTCGGCCGGTACCCGCTGCTGACGGTGGTCACCGGGTTCGGCGCGACCGGTGCCGAGCTGTGCCGCGCACCGGGGATCGGCAAGATCGCGTTCACCGGATCGGCGGCGACCGGGCGGCGGGTGATGGCCGCGTGCGCCGAGAACCTGGTCCCGGTGCTGATGGAGTGCGGTGGCAAGGACGCCCTGATCGTCGACGCCGACGCGGACCTGGATGCCGCCGCGGACGCCGCGGTCTGGGGCGGGATGTCGAACGCCGGCCAGACCTGCGTGGGTGTCGAGCGGGTCTACGTCGTCGAGTCGGTCGCCGGGCGCTTCCTGGAGAAGGTGCGGGCGGCCGCGTCGGTGCTGGAGGTCGGGTCGGCCACGAACGAGGGCCAGCTCGGGCCGATGACGATGCCGTCGCAGACCGAGGTCGTGCGTCGGCACGTCACCGACGCGCTGGACAAGGGCGGCCGGGCGATCGTCGGAGGGGCGGACTCGGTGCCGGCCGAGGGCGGCGCCATCTCGCCGGTGGTGATCGCGGACGTGCCGGAGGACTCGGTCGCCGTCACCGAGGAGACGTTCGGCCCGCTGGTCGTGGTGAACCGGGTGCCGGACGTCGACGAGGCGGTCCGCCGCGCCAACGCCACCGGCTACGGCCTCGGTGCGACAGTGTTCTCCGCGAAGCGCGGCGAGCAGATCGCACAGAAGCTGCGCACCGGGATGGTGTCGATCAACGCCGTCATCGCGTTCGCCGGGATCCCGTCGCTGCCGTTCGGCGGTGTGGGGGAGTCCGGGTTCGGCCGCATCCACGGCGCCGACGGACTCCGGGAGTTCGCACGTCCCCAGTCGGTGGCCCGCCAGCGGTTCGGGCTGCCGGTCGGCGTCACCAGCTTCCGGCGGACCGCGAAGGTCATGCAGACGATCGTCGGCGTCGTGAAGGCGCGGCACGGGCGCTGACGCGCCGAACCGTGGGTAGGCGGCCCGGCCGGGCCTGACCGCAAGGGTGGCGCGGGTCGCACGCGTCACCCACGGGTCGGGCGTCGATGGCAGGATCACGCGCGATCGGACGTCGAACAGTGGAGGTTTGCAGCGTGGCACGCGAGTTCCGGACGGTCGGCGTGGTCGGCCTGGGCACGATGGGCGCGGGGATCGTGGAGGTCTTCGCCCGCAACGGGCTCGAGGTGATCGCCGTCGAGGTCGACACGGCCGCCGGCGAGCGCGGCAGGGCCCACCTCGACGCCTCCACCGGACGCGCGATCGAGCGCGGCAAGCTCACCCGGGAACAGGCCGACGAGCTGCTCGGCCGCATCACGGTCAGCACCTCGCTGTCGGACCTGGCCCCGGCCCAGCTGGTCGTGGAGGCCATCCCGGAGAGCCTGGAGGCCAAGGCCGAGATCTTCGCCGCGGTCGACGCGGTGGTCGCCGAGGAGACCATCCTCTGCTCCAACACGTCGTCGCTGTCGGTGACCGAGCTGGCCGTGCGCACCAAGCGCCCCGGCAAGGTCGTCGGGATGCACTTCTTCAACCCGGCCCCGGTGCAGAAACTGGTCGAGGTGGTGCGCACCGTCGTCACCGAGCCCGACGTGATCTCCGACGTCGAGGCGTTCGCGGACTCGCTGGGCAAGGTCCCGGTGGTCATCGGCGACCGCGCGGGCTTCATCGCCAACGCGCTGCTGTTCGGCTACCTCAACCACGCGGCGAAGATGTACGCCGAGCGCTACGCCAGCCGCGAGGACCTCGACGCCGGCATGCGCTACGGCTGCGGCTACCCGATGGGCCCGCTGGCCCTGCTCGACCTCATCGGGCTGGACACCGCCTACGAGATCCTCGAGACGATGTACCGCGAGTCGCGCAACCTGATGCACGCGCCGAACCCGGTGTTCAAGCAGATGATCACCGCCGGGCTGCTCGGCCGGAAGACCGGGCGCGGCTTCTACACCTACGAGGCGCCGCACAGCTCGAGCGTGGTGCCCGACGGTGAGACGCCGTCGCCGGAGCTCCCCGAGGGCGTCACGCTGCGCGACGTCAGCCGGGTCGGTGTGGTCGGGACCGGCACGATGGCCTCGGGCATCGTCGAGGTCTTCGCCAAGGCCGGGTACGACGTCGTCGTCCGTGGCCGCAGCGAGTCCAAGGCCGACGGCTCGATCGGGACGGTGCGCAAGTCCCTGGACAAGGCGGTCGCCCGGGGCAAGCTGGAGGAGGCCGACCGCGACGCGGTCCTCGGCCGGATCACCGGCACCACGCGGCTCGAGGACATGGCCGACGTCGACCTGGTCGTCGAGGCGGTCGCCGAGGAGCTCGACGTCAAGCGGGCGATGTTCGGCGCGCTCGACGAGATCTGCAAGCCGGGCGCGATCCTCGCGACCACGACGTCGTCGCTGCCGGTCGTGGAGTGTGCCGCGGCCACCCAGCGGCCCGGCGACGTGATCGGCATGCACTTCTTCAACCCGGCGCCGGTCATGAAGCTGGTCGAGGTCGTCTCGACCATCGGCACCTCGCGCGACGTCGCCGCCACCGTGGTGGAGGTGACCAAGAAGCTGAAGAAGGTGCCGGTCCGGTGTGGTGACCGAGCCGGGTTCATCGTCAACGCGCTGCTGTTCCCGTACCTGAACGACGCGGTGAAGATGCTGGAGGCGCACTACGCGACCGCTGACGACATCGACGCCGCCATGAAGACCGGCTGTGCGCTGCCGATGGGACCGTTCGAGCTGCTCGACGTCGTCGGGCTCGACGTCTCGCTGGCGATCCAGCGCTCGCTGTACTCGGAGTTCCGCCAGTCGGGCTTCTCGCCGGCGCCGTTGCTGGACCACCTGGTGACCGCGGGCCGGCTCGGCCGCAAGGCCGGGCACGGGTTCCGGGACTACACCCGCAGCTGAGCGCGGCGCTGCTCCAGCGACACTGATCGGATGGCTCGCGGACGCCCGAGACGGCCTCGCCCCACGGAACGGGGGCGGGGCCGTCCCGCCGCGCCGCCGCTCGGCAGCGGGATGATCACGTCCCGGGAGAGCGGGCGGGACGGCGAGTGGAACGTCCGCCGGGTCCCCGGCGGGGCGTCGGTGAAGCCCTACCGGTGCCCGGGCTGCGACCAGCTGCTGCCGTCGGGGACGCCGCACGTGGTGGCGTGGCCCGCCGACGACTTCGGCGGGGTCGAGGACCGCAGGCACTGGCATCTGCCGTGCTGGAACGCCCGCGACCGCCGCCGCCCCGGTTTCCGCAGGCACTGACCGCCTGGGCTGCTGCCCCACAGCCGCAGCCACGGGCGATGGTCAGCGGCGGACGCCCTGCTCTGCGTACCGGTCCGGCCGGGGCGCGGGCGACGGGCGCCGGTCGGCGTCCGACGACGGCTCGGCCTGCTCCGGGACGTCGGTGAGCGAGGGACCGGACTCCAGGTCGCCGCCCTCGGTCTCGATCAGCGCCCGGGTGGCACGGAGCTGCTCGGCCACCTTCTCCCGCAGGCCGGTGAGCTGCTCGACGCGCCTGCGGGCCCGCTCGGTGGTCTCCTCGGCGTCCCGGCGGGCGTCGGCCCGGATCGACTCGGCCTCGGTGCGGGCCTCGTCCAGCGACCGCCGGATCTGCTCGTCGTTCTCCCGCCTCCGCCGGGTGAGCTCCTCGGTCAGCGCCTCCCGCTCCATGAGCAGGGCGCCGAGGGCCTCGCCGCGCCGCTGGTCCATCGCGATCCGGAAGTCGTGCTCGATCTGCTCGCGGTTCTCCCGGGCCTCGGTGTCCACGCGGGTGATCCGCTCGGTGACCGTGCGCTCCTGCTCGTCGAGCTCGCGAAGGGTGTTCTCGCGCTGCTCGGCCAGCGAGCGTTCGGTGGTGGAACGCTGCTCGGCGAGGTCGGCCTCGGTGCTGCTGCGGGCCTCGGCAAGCTCGGCCTCGGTGCTGCTGCGGGCCTCGGCGAGCTCGGTCTCGGTCCGCTCCCGCAGAGCGCCGAGCTCGCGCTCGATCCGGGCCTCCTTGGCGTCCAGCTCCTGGTCGCGCTGCTCGGCCTTGCGGTCCAGGTCGGCGCGGTACGCCTCGGCGTCCGCGGTGAGCTGCTCGGCGCGCGCACGGGCGTCCGCGATGACGATGCGGGCGTGATCCTCGGCCTGCCGGCGCTGGTCCGAGACCTCCCGGTCGGCCTTGGTGTGCATCTCGGCGACCTCGTCCTCGGCCAGCCGGAGCATCGAGCGCAGCCGCTCGCTCATGCCCTGGACGTTCTGCGGCGGGCCTGCGAGCCGGGTGTTCTGCTGCTGTATGGCCTCGGTCCGGGTTCGTGCGTCGTCCAGCTCGCGACCCAGCCGGGTGTTCTGCGCGACTGCGGCGTCCCGGTCGGCGGCCAGCATCCGCACCTCGGCATCGAGCCGGCGCAGGTGGCTGTCGACCTGCGCCTGGTCGTATCCGCGGCGCGTGATCGAGAAACCGGTCCGGGGTACGGGTACATCGTGGTCACCGGCCATGGGGGTCACCGTACCGTCGACCGCGTAGCACGGTCGTGAGATCGGCACCGAGCGTCACGATGTTCACCCGGAACCGGAAGAAGGACCCGTCTGTGTGACACGGACGGGCCCTCTCCACCCGGTCGGGTCTCGTCGTCAGACCCCGCGGAAGCGGTTGATGCCCTCGACGTGCTGCTCGCGCTTCTCCGGGTTCGACACGCCCAGGCCCTCCTCGGGAGCCAGCGCCAGCACGCCGACCTTGCCCTGGTGGGTGTTGCGGTGGACGTCGTGGGCGGCCTGGCCGGTCTCGGCCAGCGGGTACACCCGCGACAGCGTCGGGTGGATCATGCCCTTGGCGACGAGGCGGTTGGCCTCGAAGGCCTCGCGGTAGTTGGCGAAGTGCGAACCGACGATCCGCTTGAGGTTCATCCACAGGTACCGGTTGTCGAACTCGTGCATGTAGCCCGAGGTCGACGCGCAGGTGACGATCTGACCGCCCTTGCGGGCGACGTAGGTCGATGCGCCGAAGGTCTCCCGGCCGGGGTGCTCGAACACGATGTCCGGGTCCTCGCCGCCGGTGAGCTCGCGGATCCGGGCCCCGAGGCGCTTCCACTCCTTCGGGTCCTGGGTCTGCGGGTCGGACCAGAACTTGTAGTCCTCGGCATTGCGGTCGATGACCAGCTCGGCGCCCATCTTCCGGCAGATCTGGGCCTTCTCCTCCGAGGAGACCACGCAGACCGGGGTGGCGCCGCCGTTGAGCGCGAACTGGGTGGCGTAGGAGCCCAGGCCGCCGGAGGCGCCCCAGATCAGCACGACGTCGCCCTGCTTCATGTCGGCCCCGTTGCGCGAGACCAGCTGCCGGTAGGCGGTGGAGTTGACCAGACCGGGGGAGGCGGCCTCCTCCCAGGTGAGGTGGTCCGGCTTCGGCATCAGCTGGTTGGACTTCACCAGCGCCAGCTCGGCGAGGCCGCCGAAGTTGGTCTCGAAGCCCCAGATGCGCTGCTCCGGGTCCATCATCGTGTCCGAGTGCCCGTCCGGGCTCTCCAGCTCGACCGACAGGCAGTGCGCGACGACCTGGTCGCCGGCCTTCCACGCGTTCACCCCCGGACCGGTGCGCACGACGACACCGCTGAGGTCGGAGCCGACCACGTGGTAGGGCAGGTCGTGGCGCGCGGTCAGCGGCGACATCTTCCCGTAGCGCTTGAGGAAGTTGAACGTCGAGAGCGGCTCGAAGATCGAGGTCCAGACGGTGTTGTAGTTGATCGCGCTGGCCATGACGGCCACGAGTGCCTCACCGGGGCCGAGCTCGGGCACCGGGACGTCCTCGACGCGCAGGCTCTTGCGCGGGTCCTTCTCCTTGGTGGGCAGGCCCTCGAACATGTCGGCGTCCTCGGCCCGGACGGTGACGCCCTGGTAGGTCTCGGGGACCTCCAGGCCGCCGACGTCGGCGAACTGACCGGCGAGGATGGCGTCGCGGATGTCCTTCACTACTGGCCTCCGATGGCGACGTTGCTAGGGGAGTGTTGCGTGGGGCATTGACGGTGCGGCGGCATTGACCCTGATTGCTTGGGATACCGCAAGTTACTGCGTAGTATGCTAACCGCGCACCTCCGGTGGGCGTGATACCCGGACCGGGTTCGTGATCCATGACACCGGACGCGCGTACTGGCCGCCGGAGCGGGACGGGCCGCTCGCCGCGTCAGTGCGCCTCGGCGGCCGGCTCCACCAGCTCGACCAGTACCCCGCCCGCGTCCTTCGGGTGCACGAAGTTGACCTTCGAGTTCGACGTCCCGCGGCGCGGCTCGTCGTAGAGCAGGCGCAGGCCCTTCGCGCGCAGCGTGTCCGCCGCGGCCGCCACGTCGGTGACCCGGTAGGCGACCTGCTGCAGGCCGGGCCCGTTGCGGTCGATGAACTTCGCGATCGTCGAGTCCTCGTTCAGCGGCGCGAGCAGCTGCACCTTGGTGGCGCCCGCGGGCTCGCCCGGCGCGCCCAGCATCGCCTCGCGCACCCCCTGCTCGGTGTTGGTCTCCTCGTGCACGGAGACCAGGCCCAGGTGGTCGGCGTACCAGCGGATCGCCTCGTCCAGGTCGGGAACGGCGATGCCCACGTGATCCACGGCCACGACCAGGGTCGACAGGGCGTCCTCGGTTGTCGTCATGGAGGCAGAAGGTACCGGCTCTACTCGCGAGTAGGCTCATGTGCCGCTGGTCACCCCCACCGTTCGGTGCGCCCCGCGCCGCCGGGACGCGTGGGTATGGTGGCCGCCCACCTGCCATCGAAGCCTGCTGGAGGACCCGTGTCCGGAACCGTGATCGTCGCCGGCGCCCGTACGCCGATGGGCCGACTGCTCGGCTCGCTGAAGGGCTTCTCCGGAGCTCAGCTCGGTGGAGTCGCGATCAAGTCCGCGCTGGAGCGTGCGGGAGTCGCTCCGGACCAGGTGCAGTACACGATCATGGGTCAGGTGCTGACCGCCGGTGCCGGGCAGATCCCGGCGCGGCAGGCCGCCGTGGCCGCCGGCATCCCGATGGACGTCCCGGCCCTGACCATCAACAAGGTCTGCCTGTCCGGGATCGACGCCATCGCGCTGGCCGACCAGCTGATCCGTGCCGGTGAGTTCGACGTCGTCGTCGCCGGTGGGCAGGAGTCGATGACCCAGGCGCCGCACCTGCTGACCAAGTCCCGCGAGGGCACCAAGTTCGGCGACGCCACGCTCACCGACCACATGTCCTACGACGGTCTGTTCTGCGCGTTCGACCAGGTCGCGATGGGTGCCTCGACCGAGAAGTACAACGAGCGGTACAGCCTGACCCGCGAGGAGCAGGACGCGTTCGCCGCCCGCTCCCACCAGAACGCCGCCCGCGCCGCGCAGGACGGCACGTTCGAGCAGGAGATCGCCCCGGTCGAGATCCCTCAGCGCAAGGGCGACCCGGTCATCTTCGCCACCGACGAGGGCGTGCGTGGCGACACCACCGCCGAGGGCCTCGGCAAGCTGCGCCCGGCGTTCGCGGCCGACGGCACGATCACCGCGGGCTCCGCCTCGCAGATCTCCGACGGTGCCGCGGCGGTCGTCGTCATGAGCAAGGCCAAGGCCGAGGAGCTCGGGCTGGACTGGATCGCCGAGGTCGGTGCGCACAGCGTGGTCGCCGGTCCGGACGCCTCGCTGCACGAGCAGCCGGCCAACGCGATCGCCAAGGCCTGCGAGAAGGAGGGCATCCAGCCCGCCGACCTCGACCTCGTCGAGATCAACGAGGCCTTCGCCGCGGTGGGCATCGTCTCCACCCGCAAGCTGGGCATCGACGACGACAAGGTCAACGTCGACGGTGGTGCCATCGCGCTGGGCCACCCGATCGGCATGTCCGGTGCCCGGATCGCCCTGCACCTGGCGCTGGCCCTGAAGAACCGGGGCGGTGGCGTCGGTGCGGCCGCCCTGTGCGGTGGCGGCGGCCAGGGTGACGCCCTGATCGTCCGCGTGCCGAAGGCCTGATCCGGCCGGTACGTCGGACAGGAGGACCGCACCCGTGGCCGGACCGCCGCAGACCCACGAGCTGGTGGAGCGGGCGCGCGGCGGCGAGCAGCTCGCCGTCGCGCGGTTGATCTCGATGGTGGAGAACGCCGGCCCGCAGCTGCGGGAGGTCTCCGCCGCGCTGACCCCGCATGCCGGGCGGGCGCACGTGGTCGGCCTGACCGGGTCGCCGGGTGTCGGCAAGTCCACGTCGACCTCCGCCCTGATCACCGAGCTGCGCGCCCGCGACCGGCGGGTCGGGGTGCTGGCGGTGGACCCGTCGTCGCCGTTCAGCGGGGGCGCGCTGCTCGGTGACCGGGTCCGGATGGGTGAGCACGCCGGCGACGACGGTGTCTTCATCCGTTCCATGGCGACCCGCGGCCACCTCGGCGGGCTGTCCTGGGCCACGCCCCAGGCGCTGCGCGTGCTCGACGCCGCCGGCTGCGACGTGGTCGTGGTCGAGACGGTCGGCGTCGGCCAGTCCGAGGTGGAGATCGTGGGGCTGGCCGACAGCACGGTCGTGCTGCTCGCGCCCGGGATGGGCGACGGGATCCAGGCCGCGAAGGCGGGGATTCTCGAGATCGGCGACATCTTCGTGGTCAACAAGGCCGACCGTGACGGCGCCCGGCGGACCGTCCGCGAACTGCGGAACATGCTGCACCTGCGGGAGGGCGGCGGCGCGGACGCCTGGGACCCGCCGGTGCTGTCCACGGTCGCGTCCCGGGCCGAGGGCATCGACGCGCTCGCCGACGCCCTCGACGAGCACCTGGCCTGGGCCGACAAGTCCGGGGAGCGGGAGCGCCGGCGCCGCGAGCGGGCCCGGCGTGAGATCGAGGCGATCGGGATGGAGCAGGTGCGCACCCGGATGGAGCAGGTACACGGCGGGGATGCACTGGACGCGCTGACCGGACGGGTGCTCGCGGGCGAGCTCGACCCGTGGGCGGCCGCCGACGAACTGCTGGCGCAGTCGGGCTGAGCCGCCCGCCGGTGCGCGCCCACCTGTCACCGGCCGAGTTCGTCGAGGCGGGTGAGGGTGTGGACGGACCCGGTCCGCAACGCGAGCCGGCGCGCCCGGGAGGTCGCGGCCGCCGCGTCCTCGGTCCGCCCGGCCCCGTGCGCGGCGAGCGCCTCGAGCAGTGCCGCCTCCGTGCGGTCCCGGACGGAATGCTCGCCGCCCGCCTCGTGTCCGAGCTCGACCCACAGCGGGACCGGTGGTTCCTGCCGGTCGACCCGGCCCGGTGGAGCGGACTCCGCGTCCACGTCCCGCAGGAGGCGCTCCCGGCGCAGCCGGACGATCCCGGGCAGGTCCTCCCGGCCTGCCGGCACGGCGGCGTCACCGGCGAGCGTGTAGGCACGCCAGGCGCGGTCCGGGGCGCCCCGGTCGCGTTCCTGGTCGCCTGCCAGGAGCGCCGCGGTGGCGAGGAGGCCGGCCAGCCGCGTGGTGGTGGCGGGGTCGACGCAGTGTGTGAGGAGCTCCCGGAGCTGATCGACCTGAGCCGTCAGGGTGGCGTGCGCGGCCGCGGTGCCGAGCCGGTGGTCCAGGGCCGCGGTCGCGCGCAGCTGGTCCCGCAGCAGCGCCAGGCCGGCGTCGTCGACCGCGGCGGCCCGTCCGAGCGCGGCCCGGAGCAGATCGGCGCCGCCGTCGCCCGCCGGGGCGGCGGCCGGCTCCAGCCCCAGCTCGGCCGCCGGGCACCCGTAGAGCTCGGCCAGCAGTGCCCGGTGCTCCGGCGCGGGGGTCGCGTGCCCGTTCTCCCACCGCGACAGCTGCGTCTTGAGGCTGCCGGGACGCGCGGCGGCCCCCTCGTCGCGGGAGGCGAGCCCAGCGAGGCGCCGCGCCGCGTCCGACTGCGACCAACCGCGCTCCGTCCGTGCCGCGCGCAGGAGGGGGCCGGATCTCGCCGGGCCCGTCGACGCGGGGTCGTTTCCGTTCACGGCGCCGATTCTGTCGGTGGCCGGTCGTAGTGTCAACGGTGTTGCCGCAACATCCCGTCAACACTGTTCGGAGAGTGCTCGATGGACCTGTTCGACTACCTCGGTTGCGTCGCCCTGTCCGGCGCCTCCGGTGCCGTCGCGGGCTGGGCGACCGTGCGGCGCCTGTTGCGGGTGCCCGCGCCCCCACGCGGGTCGGTGATGCGCGACTGGCCCGGCCACGGGCACGGGGTACCGCCGCCGCCACGGCGCCCGGGCCGCCGGCGGCGCGATCGGCGCGACTGAGATGTGGCTACCGGTCGAAGTCGCCGGCCGAGCGGCGGACGGTGCGGAGCAGTGCCGTCAGCTGGTCCTGGCCCGCGTCGTCCAGGCCCGTGAGCCCGAAGTCGATGGCGGTGACCGCCACGGTCGCCTTCGCGAGCCGGTCGCGGCCCTCCGGGGTGAGCTCGACCAGCGTCGCGCGCCGGTCGGTCGGGTGCGGGAGGCGGCGGACCAGGCCGTCGCCCTGCAGCCGGTCGACGATGTTGGTGACGCTCGTCGGGTGCAGCTGCAGCCGCTCACCCATCACGCGCATCGGCAGGCTGCCCCGCCGGGCGAAGTCGAGCAGCACCAGTGCCTCGTAGCGGGCGAAGGTCAGCCCGAGCGGCTTCAACGCGCCGTCCACGTGGGACAGCAGGATCTGCTGGACACGCATCACGCTGGTGACCGCCGCCATCGTGCGCGACGGGCCGACCCGTTCCTCCCACAGATCGGCGGCGCGCTGGATCGGGTCGAAGGGGAGCGACCCGTGTGGTGCCATGGGGACGACGCTAGCAAGTGGCCCCAGGCCCTCCGCCGTTCGCGGGCGGGGAAACCACCGTGGCGCCGTGGCAGGGTGTCGGCATGCTCTTCGCGTTCAGCATCGCCCCCTCCGGTTCCGACGCCGGTGACGGCAGCGTCGGTGCCGCGGTCGCCGAGGCGGTACGGGTGGTCCGTGAGTCGGGACTGCCCAACGAGACCACGTCGATGTTCACCACGATCGAGTCCGAGACCTGGGACGAGGGGATGGCCGTCGTCAAGCGCGCCGTCGAGGCGGTCACCGCCGTCTCGCCGCGGGTCAGCCTGGTCCTCAAGGCCGACATCCGTCCGGGCCACCAGGGGCAGCTGCAGTCCAAGGTCGACCGGGTGGAGCAGCACCTGCGGGAGTCGGGCGCGTGAGTCCCGGGTCGGCAGGAGTCGTCCTGGTGCACGGCGCCTGGCACCGCGGCTCCTCGTGGGCGCCGGTCGTGACGGAGCTCGAGCGGGCCGGGGTGCCGGTGGCGGCGCCGGACCTGCCGTCCGACGGTCCGGAGGCGGGTCACGCCGAGCTGGTGGACCCGGTGCTCGCCGCGGCGGAGGGGCCGGTGGTGCTCGCGGGTCACTCGCTGGGTGGTCTGGTGGCGGCGGTCGCGGCCGGTCGCCTCGATCCCACCCGGGTCCGCGCCCTGGTCCTCGTCGCCGCGCTGGTCCCGGAGCCCGGCCGGTCCTATCTGGACCGGATGCGGGCCGAGCGCGACCTGATGGTCCCCGGCTACGACACCGGGGTGCTCCGGGGCGAGGGGATGGTGACCTACTGGCCGGACGCGGCGACGGCGGCGGCCGGGCTCTACCGCGGCGTCGCCGACGAACTCGCGGTGTCCGCCGACCGGGCTGCCCCGGCCGACCGGGCGGAGGCCGCGGTCGCCGCGGCGACCGCACGGATGCGCCCGCAGGACTGGACCGTGCTCAAGGAGGCGTGCCCGCTGAGCGTCTGGCCCGCCGTCCGGACGGTGTCGGTGATCTGCACCGGCGACCGTGTGGTGGATCCCGACGGCGCCCGCCGGGACGCGGCCCGGGTCGGGGCCGAGGTGGTCGAGTTCCCGGGCGGGCACTTCCCGATGCTCACCCGTCCCGGCGAGCTGGCGGACCTGCTGGCCCGGCTCGCCATCGGACCGGGTGTCCCGCCCGGCGGCTGAGCGAGCCCGGCCGGAGGGCCCGGAGACGACGACGGCCGGTGACGGAGATCGTCACCGGCCGTTCCGTGTGCCGCGCGGCACCGCCCGGGTTCCGGGCGCCACCTCGTCGTCAGGCGATGAGGCTGGTGAAGTGGTAGACGCCCACGAGGATCGCCACGAAGCCGACGATCATCCCGATCCGGCCCAGCTTCGCCATGTCCGGCTGGCGGAAGGCGAGGAAGCCGGTGACCAGGCCCGCGGCGCCCAGGACCCAGGCGAGCAGCGGCACCAGGAACCCGGCGATCAGGCCGAGGACACCCAGCGCCAGTGAGGCGTAGGCGAGGGTCGGCTTGGCAGCGGACTGAACGTTGCTCATCTTGTGGATTCCTCCGTCGCTCACCGGCATCGCGGTCCGGCGTACTCGCTCGTCTTCTCAGGGATTGCGTCGAGGGTGGCGGCACGGTGCCCGAACCGCCCCCGTCGGTCACACAGAGTCATCATCGATGCCCCGCACGATGTTCAACGAGCGACGGGGCCCGGTGATGCTCCGCCGGTCCGGTGATCGTGAACGCGTCGTCCGCGACATCGGAGCCCCGGTGTCACGCGTCCGCGTACGGGCGGGGCATGTCACAGCCGACACACGCTCGTGCCAGGATGGTCGGCGTGTCTCGCCCAGATCCTCGTCAGGCGGCCCAGCGTGGGGCGATGTCCTCGGCCATGGCCGGAGCGGTCGACCTCTCCGGCCTGAAGGCGCGTGCCGATTCGGCCAACAAACAGCCCGCGTCCGGCGGTGGCCCCGGTGCGGCCCCGGGCGGCGGTGGGGCCGCCGGTTCCTACGTCGTCGACGCCACCGAGGCGGGATTCCAGGACGAGGTCCTGGAGCCGTCGATGCAGGTCCCGGTCGTCGTCGAACTGTGGGCGAGCCGCTACCCGCGCGAGGAGCAGCTCTCCGCCGAGCTCGAGCGGCTGGCCTCCACCGGTGGTGGCGCCTGGCAGCTCGCCCGGGTCGACATCGACACCCAGCCGCGGATCGCGCAGGCCTTCCGGGTGCAGCAGGTTCCGATGCTGGTCGTGCTCGTCGGTGGTCAGCCGGTGGACGCGGTCAACGGTGCCGTCCCCGACGACCAGGCCGCCGAGTGGGTCCGCTCGCTGCTCGACGCGCTGCGCGAGCGGATGCCGGCGATCGCCGAGGGCGAGCAGCGTGCCGCCGCCGAGGGCTCCGACGAGCCGGTCGAGGAGCCCGAGGACACCCGCTTCACCGCGGCCGAGGACGCCCTCGAGCAGGGTGACTACGCCGCCGCGGAGACCGCCTACCAGGCCATCCTGGACGTCGAGCCGGCCAACGAGCAGGCCAAGGCGGCGCTGGCCCAGGTGAAGTTCCTCGCCCGCGCGGAGCAGGCCGACCCGTCCGCGATCGAGCGTGCCGACGCGGACCCGGACGACCTCGACGCCCAGCTCACCGCGGCCGACGCCGAGATGGCGGCGGACCGGGTCGAGGCAGCCTTCACCCGGCTGGTGAACACCGTCGGCCGCACCGCCGGCGACGACCGGGACCGGGCCCGCGGGCATCTCGTCGGCCTGTTCGAGCTGTTCCCCGCGGACGACCAGCGGGTCAGCACCGCGCGCCGCGCGCTCGCCCGTGCGCTGTTCTGACCCGGCGACCACGGTGCCCCGGACAATGACGGCGCCCACGACGACGCCGGTGTCTCCGACGATGCCGGTGCCTCGACGATGACGGTGCCTACGACGACGCCGGTGTCTCCGACGGTGCCGGTGCCTACGACGATGACGGTGCCTGCCCGGCCCGGGCCGTGAGCGACCGGCCGGACATCGGGGCCAGGGCCCACCGGGTCGTCCGGGCCGCCGCGCCGGTCGTCGTCGTGGCTGCCCTGCTGACCTCGGCGCTGCTGTTCGCGTTCGGGGATCCGCCACTGCTGCGCTGGATCCCCTCGCCGGACGTCGCCGCGATGCACGTCGACTTCGACACCTTCTGGCACTCGGCGCACGCCCTCGCCGTCCAGGGCGCCGGCAGCGCCGCGATCTACGAGACCGGTGCCCGGCTGCACAATCTCAATCCGCCGTTGCTCTCGGTGGTGCTCGTCCCGTTCGGGATGCTGGATCCGGTCACCGCGTACCGGCTGTTCACGGCGCTGTCGGTGGTCCTCGTCGTCGGCGCTATCGGTGTCCTCTGCCGGGAGACCGGGATCGGCCGGATCTGGACGGTGCTCGCCCTCGGCGGTGTGCTGATGTCCTCGCCGCTGCACGGGGCCCTGCTGCTCGGCCAGATCTACCCACTGCTGCTCGCCGGTCTGGTCGCCGGCTGGCTCGCCGAGCGCCGGGGACACCCGTACGTCGCCGCCGCCTGCTACGGCGTCACGGTGGCGTTGAAGCCGTCGCTGGCGCCCCTGCTGCTCCTGCCCGCCGCGCAGCGCCGGTGGCGGCCGTTCCTCGCCGGGATCGCGGCCGCGGCGCTGGCCACGCTCGCCGGGGTGGCGGTCGCGGGATGGCCGACCGCGTGGCAGTGGCTGGCCATGGTGCTCGCCGAGCCGGTCGGGCCGACCCCCGACAACGCGTCGCTGCCCGGTCTCGCGCTGCGCTGGGGCCTGCCCACCGTCGTCGGCACGTTCGCCGGCGGGATGCTGCTGACAGGCACCCTCGTCCACCTCGCCCGCCGCACCGCCCGGTACGGATGCACCGCGGCGGCCGGCACCGACCCGGCGGGGCCTGCGCCGTTCGCGGTCCTCGCGACCGGACTGCTCGCGGCGCCGATCTCCTGGCACAACTACCTGCTGCTACTCGTGCCCGGACTCCTGGTCCTGGCCGCGTCCGGCAGGCCGGGAGACACCCGCAGACGGGTCGTGGCGGCGATCCTGGCGCTGGCGGTCGTGCCGGTGAGCTGGGCGGGCCTCTGGCCGGACGGCAACCCGCTCACCCCTGTGGCGCACGCCCTCTACACCGCCGTGCTGCTCGCGACCTGGTGGTCACTACTCCGCTCGTCGACCGTTCGTCCACCGCTCACCGACCCGAACGGCCAGAAAGGTCCAGCACCTTTCCGCTCTGCGGAAGGAGTCTCCCCTACTTTCGGCTAGGTCGGTCACACTCCCGGCCACCCGCGAGCGAGGAGGCCAGTGGTGACCGACGCATCCCGGAGCGGGGTGGCTGCCGGCGGAGCGCCGGGCAGCGCTGGCCGCAGCAGCTGGGTCGCTCCGCTCTGCTGGTCCGCGGTGGCGCTGGAAGGCTTCGACCTGGTCGTCCTCGGCGTCGTGCTGCCCTCCCTGCTCGACGAGCCGAGTTGGGGGCTCGACCCCGCCACCGCGTCGCTGGTCACGACCGCCGGTCTGCTCGGCGTGCTGGTCGGCGCCCTGTCCGCGGGGCCGATGGCCGACCGGTTCGGTCGCCGCAGAACCATGCTGATCACGGTCGTGGCGTTCTCGGTCCTCAGCCTGGGGTGCGCGTTCGCGACCGGCCCGTGGAGCTTCGGCGCGTTGCGCTTCCTGGCGGGCCTCGGCCTCGGTGGCGTGCTGCCGGTGGCCATCGCGCTGGTCAACGAGCACGGTCGCCCCGGGCGCGGCGGCAGCGCCACGACGATTCTCATGACCGGCTACCACGTGGGCGCGGTGGCGACGTCGCTGCTGGGCATCGGGGTGATCCCGGCGTTCGGCTGGCAGTGGATGTTCGTGCTCGGCTCGGTGCCCGCGCTGGTCCTGGTGCCGATGCTGGCGAGGTTCCTGCCCGCCGACGCCCCGGCCACGGTCCCGGCCGGTGGCACGGGCGCGCGTCCGGTGACCCGCAACCCGATCGCTCAGCTGGTCAAGGACGGGTACCTGCCGTCGTCGATCGCGTTCTGGATCGCGTCGTTCATGGGGCTGCTGCTGGTGTACGGCCTCAACACCTGGCTGCCGCAGATCATGCGGGCCGCCGGATACGGGCTCGGCGCGGCGCTGTCGCAGCTGCTCGTCCTCAACGTCGGCGCGGTGCTCGGCCTGCTGGTCGCGGGCCGGGTCGCGGACCGGATCGGCCTGCGGCCGGCGACCGTCGGCTGGTTCTGCGCCGCGACGGTGTTCCTGGCGCTGCTCGCCGTCCGGATGCCGGGGATCGGCATCTACGTGGGCGTCCTGCTGGCCGGCGTGTTCGTGTTCAGCTCCCAGGTGCTGGTCTACGCCTACATCAGCCGGCACTACCCGGCCCACGCACGGGCCTCCGCGATCGGTGTCGCCAGCGGTATCGGCCGGCTCGGCGCGATCACCGGTCCCGTGCTCGGCGGGCTCCTGCTGCAGGCCGGGGTCGCCTACCCGTGGGGCTTCTTCGCCTTCGCCGCGGTCGCGGCGCTGGGTGCGGTCGCCGTCCTGTGCGTCCGGCACGCCGACGCCGGGGTGGCGGAGCATCGATGAGCAGGCGGCAGAAGGAGCGCGCGGTGGGACCGTCATCCGGGACGATGCGCCGAGGGGTCCGGCCGTGAACCGCCGCTGGGAGGACCCGGCCGACCCGGCCGACGGTCCGCTGCGGACCAGCGCCCGCCCTCGGCCGGAGCGGTGCCGGTCGCCGGAGCCCACGGTGTGGGGGAGATTCGGTCATGCCCCGGAGGAGACCCGCGAGACCTGCTCCCCGGCGCGCTCCGGCCCACCGGCGCCGCCGACCGTCCGGGCTCTGGACCGGGACCGGGTTCTGGAGTCCTGACCGGCCTCAGGCAGGCCCGCCGTCGCGGCGGCCGAACCAGGCCGGGGCGTCCCACCGCGGTCCGGCGCCGCTGCCGAGATCGGAGAGGGTGTCCTCCAACGCGGCGATCCGGTCCGCCCCGACCGCCTCGGCCCGCTGGTTGCGCAGCCGATCGAGGATGTCCGCGGACCGGGCAAGCAGATCGTGGCCGCGCGGGCTGAGCCGGACCACCTTCCGGCGGGAGTCCGCCGGGTCGACCGCCCGCACCAGGTAGTCCTGCTCCTCCAGCACGGCGATCGTCCGCCCCGCGGCCTGCTTGGTGACCCCGAGCGCCCTGGCCAGCTCGACGGCGGTGGTGCCGTCCGGGCCGACGGCCTGCAGCACGAACCCGTGCATCGGCCGGGCATCCCCGTGCCCGACGCCGGCGAGCTCGTCGTGCAGCTCGTCGACCAGCTCCTGGAACACGCGCAGCAGGAGGAGGGGCAGGGCGTGCCCGGGCCTCGACGAATTCGACAACGTGGTTTACCTTCTACGAAGTGGTCAACGATGTTGTCGAGTCTAGGAGGTAGTGCGGTGAACGTGATCCGAGCGCTCGAGCGGCGTGTCGTCGAGACGCCGAACGCCGTGATGACGACCTTCGCCTCACCCGCGCTGGGCGGGGCGGCCCGCTCGCTGTGGCAGGTCCGGATGGTGCCCGGCGCGACCGGGCCCTGGCACCGGATGAGCGGCGACCAGGTCTGGACCGTCCTCGACGGTGGCGCCACCGTCGAGTCCGCCGACGGGCACACGGTGCTGGGTGCGGGGGACACCGCGGTGCTGCCGGCCGGCGAGTTGCGCCGGCTGGTCGCCGATCCGGGTGCCGGGCTGACCGCGGTGGTCACCGGCGACGGTGACGCCCGGGCCGGGCTCGCCGACGGCACCGACCGCGGCGTCCCCGAGTGGATCGCCTGACCGGCGGCGGGCACGGCCTCAGTCGGCCGAGGCGCTCCCGGTCTCCGAACCACCCGTACCGGACGTCCCGGTGACGAACGAGCCGTTGCGGACCGCCCGCGCCCCGAGGGTTCCCGGCGCGGGACTGACGCTCGTCGACACCGGCTCGGTCGGGGAGGCAGCGCTCTCCGGGGCCGAGGCATCGTCCGGAGAGGTGGTGGCGTCCGGATAGGCGGCGTCGTCCACGGGCGCGGCGGCGGTACCGGACGGCGAAGCCGGGGCCACCGCGCGGAAGCCGTCGTCCGGGGTGACCGGCGCCTCGACGTCGGTGTCCTCCGGCTCGGCGGGAAGCTCGCCGACCGGCAGCGGCGGCGGAACGGAACCGGACGCGGCGGCCGGGGTGGACGTCACCGGACCACCGGTCTCCTCCGGCACCAGCCACAGCACCCCCGACGGAGGCAGCCGCAGCACCGCCGACGCCGGCTGACCGTGCCACATCCGCTGTTCGGCCCGCACCCGGCCGAGGTTCCCGACGCCCGAGCCGCCGTAGCCGGAGGCGTCGGTGTTGACCAGCTCGGTCCAGGTCCCGGCGAACGGCAGGCCGACCCGGTAGTCCTCACGCGGGGAGCCGGAGAAGTTCGCGACGCAGGCCAGGACGGTCGGCCGGCCCTCGGCGTCGACACCGTGGCGCAGGAAGGAGAACACGTTCCCGGTGGCGTCGTTGGCGTCGATCCAGGCGAACCCGTCCGGGGTGGTGTCCTTCGACCAGAGGGCCGACTGCGCCCGGTAGGCCGAGTTCAGGTCGCCGAGCAGCGTGGTGATGCCGCCGTGCAGCGGGTCCTCCTGCAGGTGCCAGTCCAGCGAGCGCTGCTCGGACCACTCCCGGGGCTGGCCGAACTCGCCACCCATGAACAGCAGCTGCTTGCCGGGATGGGCCCACATGTAGGCGAGCAGGGCGCGCACGCCGGCGGCCTTGTTCCAGTCGTCGCCGGGCATCCGGGTCCACAGCGACCCCTTGCCGTGCACGACCTCGTCGTGACTGATCGGCAGCATGTAGTTCTCGCTGAACGCGTACATCAGGGAGAACGTCATCTGGTTGTGGTGGAAGCTGCGGTGGATGGGGTCACGCCCGGTGTAGTCGAGCGTGTCGTGCATCCAGCCCATGTTCCACTTGAGCCCGAAGCCCAGCCCGCCCATGTAGGTGGGCCGGGTGACGCCCGGCCAGGCGGTGGACTCCTCGGCGATCGTGACCACGCCGGGGTGCTCCCGGTAGACGGTCGCGTTCATCTCCTGCAGGAACGCCACCGCGTCGAGGTTCTCCCGGCCGCCGTGCACGTTCGGCAGCCACTGGCCGTCGGCCCGGGAGTAGTCCAGGTAGAGCATCGAGGCGACGGCGTCGACCCGCAGCCCGTCGATGTGGAACGACTCCAGCCAGTACAGCGCGTTGGCGACGAGGAAGTTGCGGACCTCGTTGCGGCCGAAGTCGAAGACGAGCGTGCCCCAGTCGGGCTGCTCACCGCGGCGCGGGTCGGCGTGCTCGTAGCAGGCGGTGCCGTCGAACCGGGCCAGCGCCCACTCGTCGCGCGGGAAGTGCGCGGGCACCCAGTCCACGATGACGCCGTAGCCGGCCCGGTGCAGCCGGTCGACGAAGTACCGGAAATCGTCCGGGGTGCCGAACCGCGAGGTCGGCGCGTAGTACGAGGTGACCTGGTAGCCCCAGGACCCACCGAACGGGTGCTCGGCCACCGGCAGCAGCTCGACGTGGGTGAACCCGGTGTCGTCCAGGTAGTGGACGAGCCGGTCGGCGATCTCCCGGTAGTTCAGGCCGGGCACCCACGAACCGAGGTGCATCTCGTAGACGCTCATCGGTTCGGAGTGCGCCTCACGTCCGGCGCGGGCCGTCATCCACTCCTGGTCGTTCCACCGGTGGACGTCGCGGGTCACGACCGACGACGTCTGCGGCGGGATCTCGGTCGCGAACGCCATCGGGTCGGCCTTGTCCCGCCAGCGGCCGTCCGGGCCGAGGACCCGGAACTTGTACCGGGACCCGATGCCGACGCCGGGCAGGAAGATCTCCCAGACCCCGGAGGTCCCCAGCGAGCGCATCGGCAGCGTCCAGCCGGCCCAGCCGTCGAAGTCGCCGGTGACGCGGAGGCCCCGGGCGTTCGGCGCCCAGACCGCGAAGCTGGTCCCGGAGACGGTGCCGGAGGCGGTGTCGTAGTCGCGGACGTGCGCGCCGAGCACGTCCCAGAGCCGCTCGTGCCGTCCCTCGCCGATGAGGTGCAGGTCCATGTCGCCGAGCGTCGGGAGCCAGCGGTACGGGTCGTCGACGACCTGCCCCGCGGTGTCGTCGCTGCCCTGGCGCACCAGCAGCCGGTAGTCACCGCCCGAGCCGGGGACGACGCCGGAGAACAGCCCGGCGTCGTGCACCTTGGTCAGCTCGTGGGCCAGCTCACGTTCCCCGTTGGGCAGCACGGCGACCGAGGTGGCCTGCGGTCGCAGGACGCGGATCAGGGTCCCCTCGGCGTGCGGGTGGGCGCCGAGCACCGCGTGCGGGTCGTGGTGCGCACCGCCCAGGAGCCGGTCGGTCGTCGCCTGGTCAGGGGCGTGAGCGTCGATCGCGCGGGTCTCCTCGGGGGTCACCTGCGGAACCGTACTAAGGGTGAGCGACGCTCGCCGACCGCGGTCGAGGACCGTTGCCGGATCGCATCCGGGCGCGCTCGCCGGCGCACCCGGGACGCCGGTCACCAGGGTGCACGGGTCCGGGCGCGTTGACACCCGACATCCGAACGACGAGGGTGAATTGGCGAACGATCGTTAAGTTGGGAGTGCGTGTGATCAGGACCCGGTTCACCGAGGAATTCGGCGTGGAGCACCCGGTCGTCCAGGGCGGTATGCAGTGGGTGGGCAGGGCCCCGCTGGTCGCCGCGGTGGCGAACTCCGGTGCGCTCGGGTTCATCACGGCGCTGACCCAGCCGACACCGGAGGACCTGGCGAAGGAGATCGCGCGCTGCCGCGAGCTCACCGACCGGCCGTTCGGGGTGAACCTGACGATCCTCCCGGCGATCACTCCGCCGCCGTACGCCGAGTACCGGCAGGCGATCATCGACGCGGGTGTGCCGATCGTGGAGACCGCCGGGTCGAACCCGATCGAGCACCTGGAGCACTTCCACACGCACGGGATCAAGGTCATCCACAAGTGCACGAGCGTGCGGCACGCGGTCAAGGCCGAGTCGCTCGGTGTCGACGCGGTGAGCATCGACGGTTTCGAGTGCGCCGGGCACCCCGGTGAGGACGACATCCCCGGCCTGGTGCTGATCCCGGCCGCGGCGGACCGGCTGTCCATCCCGATGCTCGCCTCCGGCGGGTTCGCCGACGCCCGCGGGCTGGTGGCGGCGCTCGCCCTCGGTGCGGACGGGATCAACATGGGGACCCGGTTCATGGCGACCGTCGAGTCCGGGATCCACCAGAACGTGAAGGACCGGCTCGTCGAGGCGGGCGAGCGGGACACCCAGCTGATCTTCCGGCAGCTGCGTAACACGTCCCGGGTGGCCGACAACGCGGTGAGCCGCGAGGTCGTGGAGCGGTTGAACGACGGCGCGGCCTTCGAGGACGTCCGCGAGCTCGTCGCGGGCGCCCGCGGCGTGGGCGTCTACGAGAGCGGGGACCTCGACGCCGGCATCTGGTCCGCCGGGATGGTGCAGGGGCTCATCAACGACATCCCCACCTGCGACGAGCTGGTCACCCGGATCGTCCGGGAAGCCGCCGGGATCATCCGGAACCGGCTCGGGGGCGCGCTCGTGGAACCCGCACCGGTGGCCGCAGGCTGAGGTGCCGGGCCGCCGTGACCGCGCCCCCTCGAACGCGTCTATCCCGAGACCTCGGCGAGCACCTCCCGAATGACGCGTGCGGTGTCCCGCGGTGACTGCTCCGGAAAGAAGTGTCCACCGCTGACGGTGGAGCCCCGGACGTTCTGACAGCGACCGGCCCACTCGGCCTCGATGTCGAACAGCCCCTTCAACAACCCGTCGGCGCCCCAGATGGGAAAGGTCGGGCAGGTGAGCCGGACGTCGAGATCGGCCGCGTCGTGCTCCAGGTCGATCGTGGCCCCCGCGCGGTAGTCCGCGCACGAGGCGTGGATCATCGCCGGGTCCCGCCATGCCCGTCGGTATGCTGCCAGTTGTTCCGCGCCGTAGCCGTCCTCCAGTGACACACCTCCGTTGGCCACGAGACAGTTCTCGAAGTAGTAGTCGGGGTCCGCCCCGATCAAACGCTCCGGGAACGGCTCGGGTAGCGGAAGGAAGTACCACTGCCAGTACTGCGCCGCACGGGCGCGGTCGACGTCGTGATACATCGCCCAGGTCGGCACGACGTCGCAGGGGATCAACGCGGTGATCCTCTCCGGCGCGTCGAGAGCCATTCGATGGGCGACCCGGCCACCGCGGTCGTGGCCGGCGACAGCGAAATTCCGGAACCCCAGCTCCGACATCACGAGCAACTGGTCATTGCTCATGTTGCGGAAGCTGTAGGTCTCGCCGTCGTCATGCGGCTTGGTCGAGCGGCCGTATCCACGGAGGTCGGAAACGACGACGGTGAAGTCACCGGCGAGTGACTCGGCGGCACCGGCCCACTGCTCGAGACATTGTGGGTAGCCGTGCAGCAGCAGCAACGGCGGCCCCGTCCCGCCGACCATGCAGTTGATCCGCACGTCCGGCACGGCGATCTCGTGGTGAGTGAATCCGGCGAACACGAAGTCCTCCTCGTGGGTGCCCGGCACGGCATCCGTGGCGAGCGCGTCGGCGAAGCATCGCTGGTACCTGCCCGCCGCAGGTCAGTGGTTCGGCACCGGCACGTCCACCGGTCGCGCGATGTGCCGGCCGACGGCGTGCCCGGATTCGGCGAGCAGGCGCTCCCACTCGTCGTTGGCGCTACTGCGGAGATCGGCGAGCGCATCGTCCACGCTCACGTACCCGCGCACATCGACGGCGTCGCACGCGGCAGGGAACCGCCCGTCGTGGGCTGCGGGGTCGGCGACGATCTGAAGGTGTTCGGTCGTCCTTTCCGCTGCCGCGGACGAACCCTCGCTCAGTGTCCGCAGGAGATCGTCGCGTCGTCCACCCGGGGCCGTTCGCCACAACGTCATCAGGACGATCCGGCCGGTGGCCGGCCACGACGTGCCCTCGATCAGGTGCTGCTCGCCGAGCACGCCGCAGAACCGTGTCTTGTCGACGAAAGCTCGTTCATCGGCCTGTACGGTGTCGCGGAAGATGTCGGAGCTGAAAGAAGCATCCATCTCGTCGACGGAGTCGAAGACGAGTGCCGAACAGGCGTCGAACCCGGGGTAGGGGAGTAGAGGTCGCCCGTCGGTCAGTATCGCCGGAAACTGAACGTAACGGCGAAGGCCGGGCAGGCGCGAGGCGACGTCGGCGTGCTGCGAGCGCCAGTGGGACTGGAACTCCTCGAAGCCGGATCCGGCCCGGCGAGGTGCCATACCCAAACGAACGATCATCGTATCTCCGGTGTCGGCATAGTGATCACGGGGCGGATTCGGCACAGCGCTGCACGCCGGTCTTGAAACCGGCATGCTTCTTCTCGGCGGCGTCGAGTTCGGCGCGGTAGCGACCGTAGAACGCTTCCGCGTCCGCCCCGTCTGCCGCGACCTGCTCGCGCCACTCGGCATCGAGAGCGGCCTTTCCCCGCTCCTTGATCGTGTTCGACTCGGCCTCCGCCAGCACGTGGACGTCGCCGCCCGACTGCTTCACCGCCTCGCAGGACGTCTTGTCGCCCGCGACATCGAACTCGGCGACCTTGGCCGGCGCTTCCGCGCTGACCTCCCGGAAGATCGCCTGCTGCTCAGGGGTCAGTGAGCGCCACTTCTCCTGGCTCATCGCCAGGGCGTTCACGGAGGAGACCCCGATACCGAGGTCGGTGAAGTGCTGGGCGACCTCGGGGAAGTGGAGTGCGCCCGCGAAGCTGAACGGAATGCCGTAGACACCGTCGACCAGACCTCGCTCCATCGAGCCGTAGATCTCGGCGAGCTCGATGTTGATGAGGTTCGCACCGACCGACTGCAGGACCTGGCTCCCGCGGTCGGTCGCGCGCAGCCGCATACCGTCGAGGTCCGCCGCGGTCCTGATCGGCTTGTTGGTCGCCAGGGCGCTCGACGTGCCGATCGACCAGGCCAGCGGAGTCAGTCCCTGGCCGTGCCACTCCTCGGCCAGAACACCGCTCTCGTCGCTGGACAGGGTGCCGAGAGCCTCGGCGACGGCCGAGGGGTTGGAACTCTCGAACGGCAGCTCACCCACGCTCGAGAGCGGGTACTTCCCCGGGTAGACGGTCGGCAACACCTGAGCGATGTCGGCGCGCCCGTCCCGGAGACCCTCTGTCGTCTCGGTCGCCTTCAGGAGCGTGGCGTCCCAGTAACGTTCGAATGTGACGCTACCTCCGGATCGTGCCTCGACCTCGTCGAGCCACCAGGTCCACAGCTCACCGATAGGCGTCTTCTCGCCTGCCATGTAGGAGAATCGCAAGGTCGTGGTGCCCGTGTCACCGCCCGCGCCGCCCGCGCCGCCCGTGCCGCATCCGGCGAGAGCGAGGGCGGCCGCGGTCGCGACCAACGCGACCAGAGTGCGACCGGCTCGTCCGGTTCGAATCACAGTGTGCCTTTCGTGTTCGGTGGTGCCGGTCGTGTTCGGTGGTGCGGGAACGCTGCATCACTGCGCCATCAGGCTCGGCAACCAGGTGACGAGCTCGGGGAAGGCGAAGAGGATCCCGACCAGGATCAGCTCGGTCACGATGAACGGCACGACTCCGCGGAACGCGTCCTCGACCGTCACGTCATCGACGACTCCCGCCACGACGTAGGCGTTGAGTCCGAACGGCGGTGTCAACAGGCCGATCTCGACCATCTTCACCGCGATGATGCCGAACCACACCCCGCTGTAGCCGAGCTCGATCACCAGCGGATAGGCGAGCGGCATCGTCAGGAGCAGGATGGACACGCCGTCCAGCAGGGCACCGAGCATCAGCAGGACCAGCAGGAAGATGACGATCACGACCCAGCCGGCGACGTCGAGCCCGGTGACCCAGTCGGCGAGCATCACCGGTACGCGCTCGGTGACCAGGAACAAGGTGAAGATCGAACCGCCGATCAGGAGCGCGAACGTCATGCTCGTGATCGCGGAGGTCTCCCGGACCGCGCCGGCGAACGCGCGCCGCACGCCGTTCTCGGTCCGCCTGCTGCGCACGAGAAGGACCAGCAGCGCCGCGAGCGCTCCGACGGCGCCGGCCTCGGTCTCGGTGAACACGCCGGTGTAGATGCCACCCATGACCACGACGAAGATCACGACGATGTAGCCGAGTGCCTCGTACTCGCGCAGCCGGCTCGGGTTCGAACGAGGCGGCTCGGCGGTGACCGTCGTCGGGGTCCCGGTGGCCGGAGGCATCGACCCACCCACCGTCGCAGGCTCCGGGACACGGTGCGTGCTGCGAGCCCGGTCGGTGAGGACGAGCACCACGATCGTCACGATGTAGGCGACGGCGGTGAGGATCCCCGGCACGATCGCGCCGAGCAGCAGCTGTCCGATCGACTCCTGGGTGAGTACCCCGTAGATCACGAGTACGACGCTGGGCGGGATCAGGATGCCGAGCGTGCCGGAGGCGGCCACGATCCCCGCGGCCATCCGGATCCGGTAGCCGTGCTTGCGCATCTCGCCGACGCACAGCCGGCCGAGGGTGGCCACCGCCGCGGCGCTGGAGCCCGTCACGGCCGAGAACCCGGCGGCCGAGAGCACCGTGGCCACCCCGAGCCCGCCGGGGAACTTCCGCGTCAGACGATGCGCCAGGCTGAACAGGTCCTGCAGGACTCCTGCGTTCGCCACCAGGACGCCCATCAGGATGAACATCGGGATGACGACGAGCGCGTAGGTCGACGTCGCCTGATACGCGGCCGACGCCAGCGTCCCCGCGGTCTGTTCCACCCCGCCCGCCAGCAGCAGGCCCACGGCGCCGGCCGCCGCGAGCCCGACCGCCACCGGCATCTGGGCCGCGAGTAACGCTGCGAACACCAGGAGGGCGAGAAGGATCGTCATCCCCACACTCATCGTGAGACCTCCTGCGACGGGTCGGGCTGCGGATCGGCAGCGGCTTCCGCTGCCGGGGTGGTCGAGGACGACCCGGCCGAGGGGGGAGGGGCGGCTCCGAGCACCAACCGGACGTCGTCGACCAGCCGCAGCAGCAGGGTGAGTGCCCAGAGTGCGAAGCCGATCGGCACCACCGCCCGGGCCGGCCAGGTCGGGAGGCTCTGGAACCCCGCGGTCGTGTCGCTGTACTCGAACGCCTCGACGGCACGCTCGAACGACAGCACCGTCATCCAGGTGAGCAGGACGATGCACGCGGCGTAGCCCACGGTTCGCACGGCCGCCCGCACGCGCGCCGGCAACCGGTCCGTGACGAGCGACGTCCGCACGTGCGTACCGGTCGCCTCGCCGTTGCCCAGCCCGAACGCGACGGCGGCGAGCAGGATCAGGGGTGCGATCTCGACCGCGCCCGCGATCGACTGCCCGGTCGCTGAGCGCCGTGCCACGTCGGCCACGGTGAGCAGCATCAACAGGACGAGTGCGGCGGTGGCGAGCAGGGCACAGACGCTGTTCGCCGTCCCGACGGCGCGCCGCACCAGGCCGCTCATCGGCTGCCCGCCGTGCCGTTCGTGCAGCGGGTCATGCCGAGCTCGTAGTCGGCGTGATCGGCCTCGCCGGCTGCGACGGCCGCCTTCCACTCCTCGTAGAAGGCGGCACCGTCGACCCCGGAGCCGGCCACCTCACCGACCCACTCGGCGCGGACCTGCTCCTCGCCCGCCGCGCGCAGGGCGTCGATCTCCGCCTGCGGGAAGCGGGTCACGGTCGCTCCCGCGGCCTTCACCGCCTCGCACGTGGCGTCCTCGGTGGCGCCGTCGAACTCGGCGAGCTTCGCCGGCACCTCCGCCGAGACCTCGGTCATGATCTGCTGCTGCTCGGGGGTGAGTGAGTCCCACCCCTTCTCACTCATCGCCAGTGCGTTCGCGGTGGTGATGCCCATGCCGACATCGGTGTAGTTCTTGGCGATCTCCTGGAACTTCAGCGGTCCGACGAAGGCGAAGGGAATCCCGAAGAAGCCATCGATCAATCCTCGTTCCATGCCGGTGTAGACCTCGTTCACGTCGAGGTTCACCAGGTTCGCGCCGGCCGCCCCGAGTACCTTCGACGACCGGTCGATCCCGCGGATCGACCGGCCACGCAGATCGTCGGCGCCGGTGAGCGGCTCGGTCGTGCCGAGCGCGCCGGGAGCGGCGATGTTCCACGCCAGCGGCTCGAGCCCCTGACCGGACCACTCCTCCCGTACGGCCTCGTTCTCCCGCGCCAGCTGCGCGATCGCCGCGGCGCCCGCAGGAACGTTGTCGGACACGAACGGCAACTCGGTGACCGAGGTCAACGGGAACTTGCCCGGATACATGGGCGGGACCACCTGGGCCACGTCGACCCGGCCGTCACGCAGACCCCCGACCATCTCGGGTCCCTGGAGCAGTGACGCGTCCCAGAACCGTTCGAACGTGATCGAGCCGCCCGAACGCGTCTCGACCTCGTCCATCCACCAGCTCCACAGCCGGCCGAAAGAGGTGTTCTCGCCCGAGAAGTAGGCGAACTTCAGTGTCTGCGGGCCGGGTTCGCCGGAGCCGCCGGAACCGGCACACGCGGTGAGAGCGAGCGCGGCGGCCGTGGTGATCGCCGCGGTCTTCACCCATCGGCGAATCGGGAACGATGTCATCGGTTCACCTCGGAGGTCGTGGTGAGGGTGCGGACCAGGAAGCTCGGGTCGAGATCGCGCACGCTCGCGCAGCCCAGCAGTGCCAGGGCGCTGCGCAGCTCCTGCTCGAAGATCGTCATCACGCGGCCGACACCCGCGGCACCACCGGCCCCGAGCCCGAAGACGACGGGTCGCCCGACGAGGCAGGCTCTCGCGCCGAGCGCCAGGGCCTTCAGCACGTCGACGCCCCTGCGGATGCCGCCGTCGAGGAGGACCTCGGCCCGGTCGCCGACGGCGTCGACCACCGCAGGCAGGCAGCGGATCGAGGACGGCACGTGGTCGAGCTGGCGCCCGCCGTGGTTCGACACCACCACGGCGTCGGCCCCCAGATCCACCGCGCGCTCGGCGTCGGCGGCCCGGAGGAGGCCCTTGACGACCAGCGGGCCCGTCCACTGCGCCCGCAACCACTCGAGGTCCGACCATGTCGCACTCGGATCGAACTGCTGGTCCACATAGGAGGCGATGCTGACCGAGTCGCCCACGGCGAGCGGGCCGGTCGCCACGCTCCCCGCGGAGATCCGGGGACGGCGCAGGAAGTTCCACGTCCAGGCCGGGCACCGCGCAGCGTCGAGCACCGTTCGGCCGGTCACCCGGGGCGGCAGGCCGAAGCCGTTACGCCGGTCGCGGTCACGGGTGGCAGCACGCGGTACGTCGACGGTGACGACGAGCGCCTCGTAACCGGCCACGCGGGCCCGGTCCAGGAGGTCACGCACCAGACCCCGGTCACGCCACAGGTAGGTCTGGAACCACAGCGGCCCGCTCGCCGCCGCGGCGACCTCCTCGATGCTGTAGGAGCTCATCGCGGCGAGCGTGTAGACCGAGCCGGCCCCGGTGACTCCTCGCGCGAGAGCGCGCTCGCCCTCGTGGTGGACCAGCCCGCACAACCCGCTGGGGGCTCCCAGCACCGGGAGTGCGATGCGCCGGCCCAGGACCTCGGTGCTGAGGTCGATCGCGGAGACGTCGACCATCGCGCGCGGGGCGAACTCCCACTCGGCCAGGTCGGCGACGTTGCGCCGGGCCGTGTGCTCGTCACCGGCCGCGCCGTCGACGAAGTCGAAGATCACTCCGGGCAGGGCGCGGCGTGCGGCGGAACGGACCTCGGCGACCGATCCGGCGGCTGCCACACGCCGTGCCGCCCGGGTCGCCGGGACGGCCGCCCCGGGGAGCTCACGGGCCGCCCCCACCACCTGGTCCCGCAGGAGCCGGACGACGTCGTTCACGGCTCAGGCGCCGATCGACGGCCGGCTGCCGTGCGCCCGGGCCGCCTTGCGGCGCATCAGATCCCACGTCAGCTCGAGGTAGTTCGCCGTGCCCAGCAACTGCCGGATGTGCTGCAGGTGGTCATCGGGCATGGGTGTCGCCGAGCTGTCGGAGAGGGTGACGTCGAGCTTGCACGCGTAGTCGAAGGTCACGTGCAGCGCGGCGGCGATGCCCAGTTCGGCGTCGACCGTGATCGCCCCGTGCCACGGTATGACGATCGCGATGTCGTCCGATCCGAGGGCGGGGGCGATGGACTCGATGTCGTCGTCCGGCGCGACGGCGGTCCGGCCCTGGAAGTAGGTGCTCAGGTTGTGCCATGCCTGCGGCGGCCGGGCGAAGGCGGACTGTGCGGTCACCCAGTAGCCGTGGGTGTGCACGATCGCGCCGACGTCGGGGCGGATCCGGTAGATCCCGGGGTGGAAACCGATTCCCGGGCTGATCGTGCGCCCGGCCTCGATCACGGTGCCGTCGAAGTCCATGAGAACGATGTCGTCGGAGGTCATCTCCTCGAAGCACCGGTCGAGCACGTTGACCCAGTAGCGCTCCTCACCGGGCACCCGCATGCTCACGTGGCCCCCGATCCCGGGCCCGAGTTCGTATGCCGCGAGCGCGTGGCAGGCCTCCAGCACCTGTGAGCGGATCTCGTCGCTGGACACAGCTTCCCCTCTCGTCCCTGATATTGATGACCCTACTTATGTCACCCGTAAGCGTGTCAATACATGAGCCGGTACCGGTGTCGGACAAGCTGAACTGCCGCCCTTAAACTGTTAACATCATATGCATGAAGGTCTATGAGACGATCGCGGCCGCGCTCGCTTCGCACGGCGTCCGGACGGTCTTCGGGCTGATGGGCGACGGCAATCTGAAACTGCTCCCCGAGCTGGCGGAGGCGCACGGCGTCCGCGTGATCGGCGCACGTCACGAGGCGGGCGCGGTGGCGATGGCCGACGGCTTCTCGCGTTCCTCGGGCCGGGTCGGAGTCTGCACGTTCACCCAGGGGCCCGGCCTGACCAACGCCCTCACCGCACTCATCACCGCGCAGCGCGGTGGCACGCCGATGGTCGTGTTGGCCGGGGACACGCCCACCGGGGTCCGCGGGCTGCCCCAGGACATCGACCAGGCCCCGTTCTGGGCGGCCGCCGGGATCGCCGTGCAGGAGCTCACGCCCGAGACCGCCGAGGCCGCGGTGGCAGAGGCGTTCCGACGAGCCCGGGTGGAACGTCGCCCGATCGCCCTGAACCTGCCGACGGACCTGCAGGAACAGCAGTGCCCGCCGCACGGTGACGCGGTCGCACCGCTGCCCGTGCCGGTGCCGGCGCCCACCACCCAGGAGGACCTCGATCCGGCGCTCGACGTCATCGCCGCGGCCCGGCGGCCCGTCGTGATCGGCGGGCGGGGCGCGGTGGCGGCGGACGCGCGGGACGACCTCGTCGCGTTCGCCGACCACATCGGAGCTCTGCTCGCCACCTCGCTACCGGCCAACAGCTGGTTCCGCGGCCACCCGTTCGACGTGGGGATCGCCGGCGGGTTCGCGTCAGAGCTCGGAAGGCGCCTGCTCCGCGAGGCCGACTGCGTCATCGCGTTCGGCGCGAGCCTCAACCACTTCACCACACGCGGAGGCGGACTGTTCGCCCCCGGCACCCCGGTCGTCCAGGTCGACGTCGATCCGAGTGCGTTCGGCCGGTATGTCCCCGTCCGTGCCGGTCTGGTCGGCGACGCCGGTGACGTGGCACGTGCGCTGCGCGAACGCCTCGCACCGCGGCCGGGGGTCCGCACCGACGCGCTGGCGGCGGAGATCGCCGAGGCCGTCGTGCCGCCCGCCGACGAGTCGGGACCGGACGGAATGGATCCCCGGCTCGTCTCCCGCGCGATCGCCGGTCTCGTCGCCCCCGACCGCACACTTGTGGTCGACGGTGGCCACTTCATGGGCTTCCCGTCGATGGAGATCGGTGTGCTCGACCCGTCCCACTACGTCTTCACGCTCGATTTCGGATCCATCGGGCTCGGTATCGGTGCCGCGGTCGGTGCCGCGGTGGCGCGCCCGGATCGCACCACGGTGGTGGCGGTCGGCGACGGGGGACTACTGATGAGCCTGGGGGAGCTGGACACCGCCGTGCGCTACCGGCTCCCCGTCATCGTGGTCGTCTACAACGACCGGGCGTTGGGCGCCGAGATGCACTTCCTGCGGATGTCGGGCATCCCCGACGAGCTCAGCCGCTTCGAGACCCCACCGCTGGATGCGGTTGCCCGCAGCATGGGTGCCCGGGGTCATGCGGTCGGTTCGCTCGAGGAGCTGGAGGCGCTGCGTCCGCAGCTCGCCGACCTGGACGGCCCGGTGTTGCTGGACTGCCGGATCACCGACGGGGTGCGGGCAGGGTGGCTGGAGGAGGCCTTCCAGCGAGGCACGCACTGAGCGCGCGGGAGCGCCTTCGTGAGCCCGAGGGCCCGGGAAGGCGCTCCCGCAGCACTAGGACGCGGTCCAGCCCGCGTCGACCGGGAACGTCTGGCCGGTGATCGTGCGAGCGTCCTCGGAGGCGAGGAAAACGATCATCTTCGAGATGTCGTCGACCTCGACGACGCCCTTCTCGCCCTTGAACAGACCGTTCTGGTTGAACTGCTCGAAGGCCTCGTCCGGGTCCTGGCCTGCTTGGCCGGCCAGGCCGATGATCATGCCCGTCTTGATCGTCCCCGGCGCGACCGCGTTCACGTTGATGTCCCACTCGGCCAGTTCGTTGGCCCAGCTCTGGGTGGCCAGGATGACGCCGCCCTTGGCCGCGGCGTAGTGGGACACGTAGGGCAGGGCCTTGAGGCCACCCGCCGAGGAGGTGTTGATGATCGTCCCGCTGCGACGCGCCTTCATGTGGGGGGCGACGCAACGAACGACGTTGAACGTCCCCTTCAGGCAGATGTCGACCACGACGTCGAGCGAGTGGGTGCTCATCTCGTCGATGGCGTCGACCCGGATCATCCCTGCGTTGTTGCAGACGATGTCGATCTGCCCGAAGGTCTCCAGCCCGCGGTCCACCGCGTTCTTGACCTGATCGAAGTCGCGGACGTCGACCCGGAGGCCGAGAGCTTCCGACCCGATCTCCTTCACGGCCTGGACGGTGTCGTCCAGCTCCTGCTGGGTCGCGGTCGAGTAGAAGTCCGAGATCGGGTCGCAGATGTCCACCGCGATGATCTTCGCGCCTTCCCGGGCGAGGTACTTCGCGTGCGATGCACCCTGCCCGCGTCCGGCTCCGGTGATGAACGCGACCTTCCCGTCGAGCTTTCCCATGATGCGCCTTCCTCGATTCCGGATTGTTCGGCGGTGTCGACCGGTCCGATCAGGAGTCGGAGTACGACCCGCTGATCAGGATCTGCTTGATGTCGGTGAACTCGAAGATGCCTTCCGCGCCACACTCGCGTCCCCAGCCGGACTGCTTCACGCCGCCGAACGGTTCGGTGAGCGAGACGCCGGCCAGGTTGATCGCGACGCCGCCCGAACGAATCCGCTTGGCGATCTCCAGCGCGCTGTCGGCGTCACCGGCGTACACGGACGCCGCGAGCCCGAAGCGGGTGTCGTTGGCGATCCGGACCGCGTCGTCGATGCCGTCGTACGGGATCACCGTCGTGACCGGGCCGAACACCTCCTCCTGGGCGATGTACATGTCGTTCGTGACATCCGCCAGGAGCGTCGGCTCGAAGTAGAAGCCGCCCGGGTCGAGGTGGGCCGGCCGCTTGCCGCCGCAGACCAGCCGCGCACCTTCCTCGAGCGCCTTCGACAGCATCGTCTCGGTGCGGGCGAGGGCCCGCTCGTTCGCGAGCGGGCCGAGCACCGTGCCCGGCTCGAACGGGTCGCCGACCGTCATCCTCCCGAACTCGGCGGCCAGCCGGTCGACGATCTCGTCGTAGCGGCTGCGCGGTGCCAGGATCCGGGACAGCGCCACGCAGACCTGGCCCATCCCGCCGATCGCGCCGGGTACGAGCGTCGCCATCACCGAGTCGAGGTCGGCGTCCTCGGCGATGATGGCGGGCGACTTCCCGCCCAGCTCCAGTGCGGTCCGCGCGAGGCGCGGCGCGGCGCGCTCCACGATGTCGACCGCCACCGGGCCGCCACCGGTCATGTGGATCATGTCGATGCCGGGGTGGGCGGTGAGGTGACGGCTGGTCTCCAGGCCGGCGGCCAGGACACTCACCACACCGGTCGGGAAGTTCGCGGCGCGGGCCGCCTCGGCGACCACCCGGGTGGTCAGCTGGGAGTCCGGCGCGGGCTTGATCACGACGGTGTTGCCGGCCAGGAGCGCCGGAATGATCTTCATGCCGAGCAGGACGACCGGACCGTTGTAGGTGAGGATGCCCAGGACGGTGCCCACCGGTTGGCGCTGGATCAGCACGTCGGTCGAGGCGGTGGTGCGCCGCTCCTCCCAGGCGAGCGTCGGAGCCTTCTCGATCGCCGATCGCCAGATCATGCGCCCGGCGCCGCTGTTGATCATTTCGCCGTGTGCTGCGGGGTAGCCGGACTCGTAGGTCCACAGCCGGTTCATCGTGTCGAGACGCTTCTCGAGCTCGTCGGCGAACCTGCTGCACACCTCCGCCCGCTCGGCGACCGACATGCGCGGCCACGGGCCCTCGTCGAAGGCCGTGCGAGCGGCGGCCACCGCGGCGTCGGCGTCGGCCGGGGCCGGCGCGGCCACCGTGGCGACCACCTCGCCGGTCGACGGCATCACGACGTCGACGGTGGCATCGGTAGCCGGTTCGACCCAGCTGCCCGCGATGAAGAGCTTGTCCGTACCCGGTACCGGGATATCGACTCGTCCTGTGGTGATCGTCGAGACCGACATGGTCTCCTCCCTCGGGAAGGTGTTGCCCCGCTCCCGGTGCCGCGGTGGAGGGCGGTGCTGCCCGGTGAGCCTTTCTCGATCTATCATATGCATAGATTGGCGCGTCGGCCAGAGGGCGGACCTGCTCTCCGGTCAGGTCGCTCGGGCAGCGGTCTCACGGGCAGCGCTCTCCCGGTCCGCGGTGTGCTCGTCGACCCCGGCCTCGCGCAGCGGGGCCTTGCGTACCTTGCCCGAAGGGGTCATCGGCAACTCGTCGGCGAACCGGATGTAGCGGGGGACCGCGAAGGCCGGGAGCCGGGTCTCGCACCAGGCCCAGAGCTCCTCGGGGCTCGGCCGGCCGCCGGTCTCCGGGACCACGACCAGCAGCAGTTCGTCCTCGCCGGCCTCGGCGTCGGCGGGCACGCCGACCACGGTGCAGTCGGCCACGGCGGGATGGGCGAGGATCGGCTGCTCGACCTCGTAGGAGCTGATGTTCTCCCCGCGTCTGCGGAGCGCGTCCTTGAGCCGGTCGACGAAGTAGTACCAGCCCTCGGCGTCACGGCGCAGACCGTCGCCGGTGTGGAACCACAGGTTGCGCTGTGCCTCGACGGTCCGGTCCGGCATCCCGTAGTAGCCGGAGCACATGGTCCACGGCAGCTTCGCGCGCACGACGAGCTCGCCGACCTGCCCGACCGGCACCTCCTCGTCGGTCTCCGGGTCGACCAGGCGCACGTCGAAGTACTCGTCGACGAGCAGACCGGCCGCACCGGGCGGGCGCTGCTCGCCGTAGGGCGTGAGGATCGGCATCGAGATCTCGGTGAGCCCGAAGTTCTCGACGAAGGCCTCGATCCCGAACCGCTCCGCGAAGTCCGGCGCGATCGACGTGGCGAGCGGGACCGCGTAGAGGCAGCGCAGCCGGTTGTCCGCGTCGTCCGGGCGGCGGGGCTGCTTGTGCACCCAGTCCATCATCACGCCGACGAAGTTGGTGACGGTCGCGCCGGACCGGCGGAGCTGGCCGGCCCAGCCGCCGGCACTGAACTTGCGCTGCAGCACGAACCGGGCGCCGGCGATCAGAGCCGGGTAGGCGGCCAGGAACTGGGCGTTGCCGTGGAACAGGGGACCGACCGACATGTACACGTCGTCGTCGGTGAGCCGGGTGAGCGAGACGCACTCGTCGGCGAAGAAGTACATGTGGGCGTGCGGCATCATCACGCCCTTGGACAGGCCGGTGGTGCCCGAGGTGAACAGGATCGCCGCCAGGTCCGCGGCCCCGACCTCGGGCAGCGACCCCGGGGGCTCGGCGTCGGTGAGCGCCGCGAACGGTTCGGCGGTCCGGCCGGCCTCGCGCAGCCGTGCCACCGCCGCCGCGGAGTCCGGCCCCGTCCCGGTCACGTAGAACGTCCGGACCATCGAGGAGGCCTCGACCTCCAGGAGGGCCTCGACGAACTCCGGGTCCACCACCGCGGCCCGGGGGTCGACCGTGCGCACCTGGTGCTCGAGGAACGAACCCCGGTACGCGGTGTTGACCGGCACCTCGACCAGACCGGCGACCGCGGCGCCGAACCAGCCGATGACGTACTCGGCGCTGTTCGCCGCCAGGATCAGCACCCGGTCGCCCGACGTGCAGCCGCCGGCGAGCATCGCCCCGCCGACCCGCTCGGCGACCGCGAGCATCTCGGAGTAGGTCAACCGCACGTCCTGGTCCGGGACGTCGAGGAAGACCTGGTCGCCGTGGGTGCCGGCGCGGTGCCGCAGCACCGCGGGCAACGTCCACCCGGAGCGGTCGGCGAAGCTCGGCCGGAGATCGCGGTAGTACCTCACGAAGGAGTCCTCCCCGGGAACTGCGGGCGTCGCTTCTCCATGAAGGCCGCCGCACCCTCCCGCATGTCGTCCGATCCGATCGCCTGCACGAGCATGCCCAGCCCGGAGACGAAGTTGTCCCGGCAGGCGTTCCACCAGACGTTCGAGGAGATCTTGGAGATCTCCAGGTAGCGCGGGCTCATGGTGAGCAGCTCGTCGGCCCAGCGGGTCACCTCGGCCTCGAGCTCGTCGTCGTCGACGACGGCGTTGAGCCAGCCCAGCTCCATCGCCTGCTCGGCGGTGTAGCGGCGGCAGAGCATCGAGATCTCCTTCGCCCGCTTCTCGCCCACCGACACGGCGAGCAGGTTCGTGCCGCCCAGGACCGGTGCGCTCCCGACCCGCGGGCCGGTCTGGCCGAGCTTCGCGCTGCGCGCCGCGATGGCCAGGTCGCAGGCCACCACGAGCTCGTTCCCGCCGCCCGCCGCGGCCCCGTTCACCGCCGCGATCACCGGCCGCGGGGAGGTACGGATCGCGTCGAAGAGGTCCAGCGAGGCGTGGAACATGCCCCGCAGCTCCGCCGGATCCGGATCGGCGAGGTTCGCCAGGTAGCCGCCGGCGCAGAACGCCCGGCCGCTCCCGGTGATCACGATGACGCCGGATCCGGAAGAGTCCCGGACGGCCTGGGTGAGTTGCTCACCCATCGCTCGATCGTAGGCGTTCATCCGATCGGCCCTGTTGAGCCTGATCCATGCGACGTCACCGCGCTGCTCGACCTCGATGTCGGCCATCCGGACTCCTCTCGCCGAAATGTTAGTGATTACTATAACCCTAGTTCTGAGCTACGGTGCACGCGATCACATCCCGGTGCGGTGCGGGCGGGCCCCGTCGTCCGCTCGGTCACCGGCTCCCGTGAGCCGGGCACCTGCATCGGTCGATCCTGGTCTGGCGTGGTTGAACCTGATAACTATATCCAAGTTTCTCGGACAGCTGGAGGTGATCGTCAATGTCGATGTCCACTATCCACGGCCGACTGCACACGAGCAGGGGTCGTGGGCGCTGGTCGCGCGCGGTGCGGACCGCGGCGCTCCTGGCTGTGGCGACAGTCGGTGTGGCCGCGTGCGGGGCAAGCGGATCAACGGACCCGGGTGGCGCCGAGGCAGGGGGAGTCGAGGAGCTCTCGCTGCAGATGGCGAGTTTCCTGAGCCCCACCACCGCCCAGGGGCAGACGATCACCTGGTGGGTCGAGGAGCTGGAGAAGCGGACCGACGGCAAGGTCACCGTCGAGACCTTCTGGGACGCCTCGCTACTGGGCGCCGAGGAGATCCGGGACGGCGTCCGGGACGGTCGTGTCGAGCTGGGCAACGTCAGCTACGCGTACACGCCGAGCGACTTCCCGCTGAGCTCGATCGTCGAGGTGCCGTTCCTGGGCGACAACATGGGTGCGCAGACGTCCGCGCTCAACGAGCTCTACGCGACCGACGAGGCCTTCCGCGCCGAATGGGAGGACAAGCAGGGCATCAAGGTCATGTCCTTCGTCGGCGTGCCGCCGGCGCTGACCGGCACGAAGGAGCCCGTCACCACTGTCGACTGGTACACGGGCAAGACCGTCCGGGCCAGCGGCTTCTTCGTCAAGGCGCTGGAGGCCGTCGGTGGCAACCCCGCCGCGATCGCCGTGCCCGAGACCTACGAGGCGATGCGCACCGGCACCGTCGAGGCCTACGGCGGCCTGATCCTCGACGTGATCACCCCGCTGAGCCTGCACGAGGTAGGCGGCCACATCCACGACCCGGGCCTCGGCCACTACGCCAGCTCGACCTGGACGATGTCGCTCGACACCTGGAACTCGCTGAGCCCGCAGGTGCAGGGGATCATCGAGGAGCTGAACGCCGAGTTCCCGAACCAGCTCCTCAGGAACGCCGAGCGCACCGAGGACGAGGCCTGCACGCAGATCCTCGACTCCGGCGGGTCCGCCTCGAAGTTCGATGAGGCCGAGATCCAGAAGTGGAAGGCCGCCATCGGTGATGCGCCGATGAAGGACTGGATCGCCAAGGCCACCGCCGCGGGCGTCGCCGACCCGGCCGCGATGTACGAACGGTTCAGCGGTCTGTACACGTCCGCACAGAGCGCCGAGTACGCCGACTACGTGCCGGGCATCGAGCGTTGCGCAGGCAGGGGGCGATGACACCCCCTGCCGCCGCGCGGGCCGCTTCCGGCCCGCGCGGCACGTTCGACCAGGTCACCCGGTGGTTCTCCTGGGCCGCCGGGGGCCTGGCCCTCGCCCTGATGCTGCTGATCGTGGCCGAGGTCGGCGTGCGCGCCGTCGTCGGCCGGTCGCTGTCCGGCACCATCGAGCTCAGCGAGGTCCTGCTGGTCTTCATCGTCGCGCTCGGGATCGGGAACGCGCAGCGGACCGGTGCGCACGTCAACACCGATCTGCTGACCTCCCGGCTCACCCCGCACACCGGCGCGGTGGTCCGCGTCGCCGGCCTGACGGTCGCGGCCGGTTTCCTGCTGTGGACGACGTGGGTCAGCGCCACCCGCGGCTGGGAGGCGATGCTCGTCGGGGAGGCCCGGTTCGGGATCAGCGAGGTCCCGGTCTGGCCGGCCCGGCTGGTCCTGCCGCTGGGCCTGCTCGTGCTCTCCGTGCAGTGCCTGCTGACGGCACGGGACGCCTGGGGCCGCCGCCACGGATCGGCAGGCACCGCGGGCGAGGGCCCCGACGACCGAGGAAGCTCCGATGTCTCCTGAACTCCTCCTCGGCCTCGTTCTCGCGCTGCTGATCGTCCTCATCGCGGCCGAGGTCCCCGTCTCCTTCTCCCTGCTGGCGGCCGGCGCGATCGGCCTGGTGCTGCTCAAGAGCTCCGGCTACGCGGCCAACACACTGGCGAACCAGCCGTTCGCCAACACGGCGGCGTTCAGCCTCGTGCTGATACCCATGTTCGTGATCATGGGGATGCTCGTGGTGTCCGCGGGCATCGCCCAGGACGTCTACGGCGTCGCCTCCCAGATGTTCCGCAACCTTCCCGGCGGGCTCGGCATCGCCACCGTCGCGGCCTGCGCGGGCTTCGCCGCGGTCACCGGGTCGAGTGCGGCCACGGTCGCCACCATCGGCCGGATCTCGATCAACGAGATGCGCCGGCACGGGTACAGCACCTCGTTCGCCGCCGGCGTGGTCAGCGCGAGCGGCACCCTGGGCATCCTCATCCCGCCGAGCCTCGTGCTGGTCATCTACGGCACGCTGACCGGCGAGTCGATCGAGAAGCTGCTGCTCGCCGGGATCATTCCGGGAGTCTTCACGGCGATCATGTACGCCGTCGTCGTGGCCATCCGGGCCCGCAAGGAGATCCACCCGGACCACGCCATCACCGACGACGTCGACTCCGAGGCCACCGGCCAGGTCGACGACGTCAGCGTGCGGGCGGGCATCACCGCGTTCGTCAAGGTCGCGGTGCTGTTCTCGATCGTCGTGCTCGGTATCTACACCGGGTTCTTCACCGCCACGGAGTCCGGCGCGGTGGCCGCGTTCGCGGCGCTGCTGATGCTCGTCTGGACCTGCGTCCGGCGCCGCAACATGCGGCTGTGGCCACTGCTCAAGCAGGCCTTCGAGGAGACCACCGCGGTCAGCTCGATGATCTTCATGCTGCTGATCGGTGGCGGGGTCTTCACCTTCTTCATGGTGTCCGGCGGCTACGCGCGCGATTTCGCGCAGTGGATCACCGAGCTCCCGGTGAGCCCCTACCTCGTCGTCGTGATCATCCTGCTCGCGCTCATCCCGCTCGGGATGATCCTGGACGGGATGTCGATCCTGCTCATCACGGTCCCGCTGACCTATCCGGTGATCACCGAGCTGGGGTTCGACGGCATCTGGTACGGCATCCTGGTCGTGAAGCTGATCGAGATCGGCTTGGTCACGCCGCCGGTCGGGATCAACTGTTACGTCGTCGCCGGATCGGCGCCCGGGGTCCGTGCCGAGGACGCCTTCAAGGGTGTGCTGCCGTTCGTGGGGATGGACGTCATCACCACGGCGCTGCTGTTCGCGTTCCCCGCGATCACCCTGTGGCTGCCGTCGCTGGCCTCCACCGCCGGCTGACCCGATCTCGACGAGGAGTGGAACGACGATGACCGGTGCGGAGCACGTGATCGTGGTCGGGGCCGGGCTCGGCGGGCTGGCGACCGCGGTCGCCGCCTGCGAGCTCGGCCACCGGGTCACGGTCCTGGAGAAGGGCGACCAGGTCGGAGGTGCCGCCGCCTACTCGGGCGGCCAGGTCTGGATCGCGGCCAACCACGTCGAGCGACGGCAGGGGATCGCCGACGACCTCGCCGCCGGCGAGGCCTACGTACGCCACCTGGGCCGCTCCCATCCGGAGCTGATCGACGACCGGGCGCTGCACCGATGGCTGGCCGAGGCGCCCCGCGCGGCCGAGTACTTCGAGCGCCTCGGGGCGGCGACCTGGTCGATCATCCCGGACTACCCGGACTACTACCAGGACGCGCCGGGGGCCCGGCCGACCGGCCGGTACCTCACGGCCGTCTACGACGCCCGCCGGCTGGGTGAGCACCGGCGGCACCTGCGGGTCTCCCCGCACTTCCCGGTCGGTACCACCTACGACGAGCTGCTGGCCGCGGGCCTGCGCGCGTCCGCGTTCGGGGCCGGTCCGGAGGGCGCGTCGATCGCCCGCGAGGACCTGCTCTCCTTCGGTACCGGGGTGGTGGCCGGCTTCTACCGGGCGGCGATCGACCGCGGGGCCCGGATCCTGCTCGAGCACGAGGTGACCGGGCTGTGCGTCACCGGCGGGCGGGTCGACGGCGTCGAGGTCCGGACCGCGGCCGGCGGGGAGCGGACCCTGCGGGGCGTGGTCGTGCTCGCCACCAGCGGCTACGACTGGGACGACGACCTGGCCCGCGAGTTCCTCGGCCTCGAACCGGCGGACCGCGGCAGCGTGGCACCGACCACGCTGACCGGTGATGGGATCCGGCTCGCCCGCGCCGTGGGCGGGACCGTCACCACGATCCCGGCCGAGCGCGCCCCGATCCAGCTCGGCTACCCGGTCGAGGACCACCCCGGCTTCGCGGTGGCGCGGGAGCACTCGCTGCCGCACACCTTCGTGGTCGACGCCTCCGGCAACCGGTTCGCCGACGACGCCGTGTACTGGGAGGTCGTCAAGGCGGCACTGGTCCCCGGCAGCCCCTCGATGCCCTGCTGGATGATCTGGGACTCCCGCCACCACGCCGAGTACGGGCTCGGCAGCACACCGCCGGGTGGTCGCTACCCGCCAGGCCTGGTCACCTCGGCGGGATCACTGGCCGAGCTGGGGAACCTGCTCGGGATCGACGGCGCGCAGCTCGCTCGCACCGCGGAGCGGTTCAACGCCGACGTGGCGACCGGCTCGGACCCGGTGTTCGGGCGTGGCAGCAACACCACCTGGCAGAAGTTCCAGGGGGATCCGAACCGGCCGGGCAACCCGAACCTGGGGCCGGTCGACGCACCGCCGTTCCACGGTATGCGGCTGCGGATGGTGAGCACCGGGATCGGCCTCACCGGGATCACGGTCGATCCGGACGGGCGTGCGCTCGACGAGGACGGACGGCCGCTGCCCGGGCTCCACGTCGCGGGGGCCGCCGCCGCGTTCCACTCCTCGGGCACCGGCTACAACAGCGGGTTCTCGCTGAGCCGCGCCATCACGCTGGGCCTGCTGGTCGCCGAGAACATCGGCAAGGACCTCGTGGCGGAGAGCTGACGGCGTCGTTCTCCGCCGCGACGACGGCGTCCCGGTACCGGCTCCCGGTGCCGGGACGTCTCGTCGACGAGTGCGGCCTGCGGTCGCGGACCGCTCAGCCGACGATCCTGATCGCCTGCTCGGGACAGGCGGCGGCGCCTGCGTGGGCGTCGTCCTCCGTCCCGGGCGGCACCGCCTCGACCGGCAGGACGAACCCGTCGTCGTCGAGCTCGTAGACCTCGGGAGCCGTCGCACTGCACTGCCCGTGGCCCGCGCACGCAGGCCGGTCGATCTCGACACGCATCGAGTATCCCTCCGTCCGGAGTGGCCCCGCCGTGCCCGGTGCCTGCGCTCCGGGCCCCTGTCCCGGAGAGGCATTCCTGATTATAGTACTCAATGATGTAGCGGAACGAGAGGCGACGACATGAAGCAGTGGCAGGAGCCCGCCCACATCGCGTCGATGACGAAGATCGCCGCCTACCGGGAGGTCGACGAGATCCTGCGGTCGAAGGACTTCCGGCAGGGTTCCCATACCGAGAGCCGGCCGTTGTTCGGGGACTCGCTGCTCCTGCTCGACGGCCCCGACCACCGCGAGCGGCGCCGGCTGGAGAACCCGCTGTTCGACCGGAACGCCCTGATGTACTACGACCACGAGGCGCTCGGTCCGGTGATCGAGAAGTGCATCGACGAGTGCCGCCGCACCGTCGACGAGCACGGCCGGGCCAGGGTCGACCTGGTGCCGCTGGTGCGCAGCATGCTGCACCGCATCTCCGCGGTCACCACCGGGATCGACGGGGTCGACACCCCGGAGGGCACCGAGCGGTTCCGGTTCTTCGTCGAGCACCTCGGCACCGCGGCCGTGGTCGAGTGGTCCACCGAGGACCACGACGAGGTGCTCGCCCGTGGGATGCGGATGCGCGACGAGTTCGTGACCGAGTTCTTCGGCCCGTCCGAGGCACGCCGCAAGCAGCTGGTCGCCGACTTCCGGGCGGGCACGCTCGCCCGCGAGGACCTGCCGGTCGACCTGCTCACCCTGCTGCACCTGCACTGGGACGAGTCCTGGGACGAGGAGCTGCCGCTGCGCGAGGCGACGCTGTTCCTGGTCGCGGCCACCCAGACCACGACGCACACGCTGCCGCACGCGCTGCTGCACCTGCTGCGCTGGATCGAGGAGCACCCCGAGGACCGCGAGAAGCGGGCGGACCCGGAGTTCCTCCGGCTGATCGTCAACGAGACCCTGCGGATGCACCAGCCCGCCCCGACGCTGCTGCGTTACGCGACCCGGGCGCTCACCCTCGCCTCCGGGCGGGAGGTCGCCGAGGGCGAGCGGGTCGCGCTGCTGTTCACCCCGGCCAACCGGGACCGCACGGTCTTCGGCGAGGACGCCGACGAGTTCGACCCGTACCGCCCGGCCGTCCCGGGCACCCGGCCCTGGGGGCTGACCTTCGGCAGTGGTGCGCACGTGTGCCTGGGCCGGCCGCTGGTCACCGGGCTGGCCAAGCGTGACGGCGAGCAGCCGACCGAGGGCACCATGCTCCGGATCCTGCGGGCACTCAGCTCGGCCGGGGTCGAGCTCGACCCGGACGCCCCGCCGGTCGAGAACGCCTCGAGCAGCCACGACAACTACGCCAGCATGCCGGTGGTCCTCACCGCCCTCGGGCGCTGAGCGGGTCGGGGACCGGCCAGGGCCACCACCGGCTCATGCCGTGGGTGGTGTGGTCGGTCTGCGTGCTGGCCTACATCGTCGCGGTCGCCCAGCGGACCACGCTCGGCGTGGCCGGCCTGGAGGCGGCCGCGCGGTTCGACGTCGGGCCGGGCATCCTCTCGACCTTCGTGGTGATCCAGCTGGTGCTGTTCACCGTGGCGCAGATTCCGGCCGGGGTCTTCGTGGACCGGTTCGGCGCCCGGGTCGGTCTCGTCCTGAGTGCCTCGCTGATGGCCGTCGGGCAGGGAGTGCAGGCCTGGACCACCGATCTCCCGATCGCGATCCTCGCCCGGGTACTCGTCGGGCTGGGCGACGCGGTGATGTTCTCCGCGGCGTTCAGCCTCGTTCCCCGGTGGTTCCCGCCGGCCCGCGTCCCGATGATGGTCCAGCTCGGAGCGATGCTGTGCCAGCTCGGGCAGGTCGTCTCGGCCGTCCCGTTCGCCGCGGTCCTGCGTGGTGCCGGCTGGACGGCCGCCTTCGGTTCCGCGGCGGTGGTGAGCGCCGCGGTCGCGGTTCTCGGCGTCCTGCTGGTGCGCGATGCCCCCGCCGGCCGGTGGACGCCGGGGCCGCCGCTGTCGGCCGGGGCCGTCATCGGCCAGATCACCCAGGTCTGGCGGCGGCCCGGAACCCGGCTCGGGTTCTTCTGCCACATGGCCGTGCAGTTCTCGATGATGACCTTCACGCTGCTGTGGGGTGTCCCGTTCCTGGTCACCGGCCACGGGCTCGCCCCGTCGACGGCCAGCGGGCTGCTGGTCCTGTTCGTCGCGGTCACGCTCGCCGTCGCCCCGTTCCTGGGGGCCATCTCGTCGCGGCGGCCCGGCCGGCGGGTCCGGGTGATCCTCGGGGTGGTCGCTCTGCAGGCGCTCGTCTGGAGCGCGGTGCTGGCCCAGCCCGGCCCGGCACCGTTCTGGCTGCTCTGCCTGCTGGTGTCGGTCCTCGCCGTCGGCGGGCCGACCGCCGTGATCGGGATCGACATCGGCCGCACGGCCAACCCTCCGGCCAACGCCGCGGTGGCCCAGAGCATCGTCAACACCGGAGGCTTCCTGGCGAGCCTGGTCGTGGTGACCGGGATCGGCGTGGTGCTCTCGGCGACCGGTGGGTTCGGTCCCGAGGCGTTCCGGGTCGCGATGCTCGTGCAGTACCCGGTCTGGCTGGTCGCCGGGATCCTCGCCTGGCGCACCTCGCGGGTGGCGCGGACCTCGCGGGACCAGTGGTCGTGACCGCCGGCCGGGCGCCCGGCCGGCTCAGTCCGTGAGCTCGGGTCGCTCCCGGAGCAGGACCGGGTACGCGTCGTGCCGGCGCTGGGTGCTGGCGGCCGATACCGGGGCACGGCCCGGATCGGGCCGCATGCCCAGCCGGTAGAGCGACCGCAGGATCTGCACGTGCATGCCGGGGGACGCGGTGCTGCCGGTGACGACGGCCCGGCCGAGGCACAGGTGCGGACCGCTGCCGAAGGTCAGGGCCCACGGCCGGACGCGGTCCGGCAGCGGGCGCCCCGGGCGGAACGCCTCGGCGTCCGGGCCGAAGACGGCCGGGTCGCGGTTCGCCGCCCCGATGTCGACGGCGACGTACTCGCCCTCGTCGATCACCCGCCCGTCGCGCAGCGTGACCTCGGTCAGCGCGCGGCGCATCAGGGCCACCGTCGGCGGGTGCAGCCGCAGGGCCTCGAACACCGCGGCGTGCAGCTCGTCGTCGGAGAGCGCGCCCGGGTCGTGCGCGTGCCGGGTCAGTTCGTCGACGGTGTGCACCAGGAGCGCGGCGTTGTTGAGGGTCGACGCGGCGAGGAACAGCACGACCTCGCGGACCGCCGCGTCGTCGTCCCAGCGGTCACCGTGCGCGGCGAGCAGCGAGAGCAGGTCGGTCGCGGCATCCCCGCGTTCCACCTGCTCGGCGCGCCGGTGGGCGGCCGGGGTGTGGAACCGGTCGACGACGGCGTCCCGGGCGCGCAGCCCCTCGGCCATGACCTCCGCGTGGTCCCGGGTGGACCACTCGACGGTGACGCCCTCCAGGATCGGGCCGAGGTGGCCGAGCAGCTCGGCGGTGCTGCCGGGGTCGGTCACGTCGTCGAAGCCGATCAGTGCCGCGGCGAACTGGAGGAACACCGCGCGACCGAGGGGCACCAGGTCGGCGGCCCACCCGGCGTCCTCGGCGCGCACCGCGTCGGCGGTACAGCGGTCCAGCGTGCGGCCGATCACGGCGTGGTAGTCGGCGAGCGCCGGCCGGGCGACCAGCGGCGCCAGCAGCCTGCGCCGGGCCAGGTGCTCGGGCCCGTCGAGGACGAGCACGGTGCCGCCGATCAGCGGGGCGCTCTCGTGCTTGGACTCCTGGGCGAAGGCCCGCGAGCAGAGGATCTCGTCGGCCTCGGCATAGGAACGCACCCGGGCGATCCCGTCGACCGGATCCGGGGCGGGACCGTGCCGCCGGGGGAGTGCGGTCGGGTTCATTGCTGGTTCTCCTCGTCGCGGCCCGCTGCCGGGGCGGAGGAACGGGCGTGGGGACGCCCCGGCGACGTCCCCACGACCGCTGTACTCAGGACTCGATGACGCCCAGCAGGCCGAGCATCCGGGTCGGGGTGATCGGGGTTTCGGTGACCCGGCCACGACCCACCTGCGCGAGCGCGTCGTCGATCGCGTTGAGCAGCGCCGCCGGCGCGAGGACCGTCCCGCCCTCACCGACACCCCGCGAGCCGATCACCTTGTCCGACTCGAACTCGAGGTGCTCGATCTCGATCTCGGGGATGTCGGGTGCGGACGGCATCAGGTAGTCCATGAACGTCGCCGCGAGGTACTGCCCGTCGGGTGCGTAGGCGGAGTGCTCCAGCAGCATCCCGCCGATACCCATCGCGATCCCGCCGATGACCTGACCCTCGACCACCGCCGGGTTGATCATCCGGCCGCAGTCCTCGACGACCAGGAAGCGCTTGATCTCGATCTTGCCGGTCTCCTGGTCGATCTCGATCCAGCAGGCGTGGCTGGCCTGCGAGAACCCCCCGCCCTCGCCGTCGTAGTTCGACACGTACTCCAGGCTGGTGTCGAACCCCGGCGGCATCTGGTCGGGGGCCAGCCAGCAGCCGGTGGCGATCTGGGCGAGCGGGATCGAGCTCCCCGGCGCCCCCTTGACCGAGATGACGCCGTCCTCGATGTCGAGGTCGGCGGGATCGGCCTCGAGCAGCTGGGCGGCGAGGTCCAGGATCCGCCGGCGCAGCTCCCGGGAGGCCACCACGACCGCGCCGCTCGCCATCGTCGCCGCCCGGCTGCCACCGGTGCCGATCATGGAGAACGGGGTGGCGTCGGTGTCGCCGTAGACGACCTTGACGTCGTCGAACCCGATCCCCAGCTCCTCGGCGACCAGCTGGGAGAGCGTCGTCTCGTGGCTCTGGCCGTGGGTCACCTGCGGGGTGAAGGCGGTGGCCTTCCCGTCGATCTCGACCCGGACCCGTGCCGGTTCGGACCCGAACGGGAAGCCCACCGCGTCCCAGAACTCCTTGGTGCCCGGCGCGGGTTCGATGAAGGTCCCCACGCCGAACCCGAGCAGGCGCCCCTCGGCCCTGGCGCGTTCCTGCTCGCGCCGGATCTCGGCGAGGTCGATCCGGGAGGCGAGGGTCGAGAAGGTCTCCGCGGCGGTGACGTTCTCCAGCGTGACGTTGGTGATCGTCTTCGCCGGCTGCTCGTCGAGGGTGATCAGGTTCCGTTCCCGCACCTCGACCGGCGAGATCCCGACCACCCCGGCGATCTTGTCCAGCAGCCGCTCGCGGACCAGCGTCTCCACCGCCCACGGTCCGCGCAACGAGATGTAGGACGCCTTGTTCGTCGCCACGATCTTGTGGTCGAACTGGTAGGCGGGGATGCGGTACGGCCCGGGCAGCGTCGTGCGGACGATGCCGGTGTAGACCGTCGACGGCGGGTTGATCGGGTAGGCGCCGTGGTCGAGCAGCATCGAGACCCGCAGACCCAGCAGCGTGCCGTCGTCGCGGACCGCGGCCTGCAGCGTCAGCTGCTCCTCGCGGGCCTGGCCTGCGGCGACCAGGTGCTCGTTGCGGTCCTCCACCCACTTGACCGACGCACCGAGCTTCTTCGCCGCGGCGCAGAGCGCGAGGTCCTCGCGGTAGACCGAGAACTTGAGGCCGAACCCGCCGCCGATGTCGTTGGCGATGACCCGGAACTGGTGGATGGGGTGGCCGAGCCAGCCGGCGAGCAGGAAGCGGTAGGTGTGCGTGGTCTGGGTGGAGACCTCGTAGGTGAGCTGGTTGGTCGCCCGGTCGTAGGTGGCGACACCGCCCCGGGTCTCCAGCGGGTTGGGGGCCCAGCGGTGCTGGGCGAAGCTCTCGGTCACCACGTGGTCGGCCTGGGTGAAGGCCGCCTCGATGTCACCGAACACCTGCTCGCCTGCGTGCACGACGTTGCCCGGGACGTCCTCGAACAGCTGCGTGGCGCCGTCCGCGAGGCCGGCCTCGGTGCTCATCACCGGGTCCAGCACGTCGTAGTCGACCTCGATCAGGCTCGCCGCGTCCTCGGCGACGTAGCGGCTCTCCGCGACGATCAGGGCGATCGGCTCGCCGACGTAGCGCACGACGTCCGAGGCGATCGCCGGGTAGGACGGGCTGTGCAGGCCGGGGATCGGCTGGGCGAAGCTCAGGTCGCTGGTCAGCGCACTCATGTCGGCGCCGGTGAACACCGCCGTCACTCCCGGCAGCTCCCGTGCCGCGGTGACGTCCATGTCGGTGATCCGGCCGTGCGCGACCGTGCTGCGCAGGAAGTGGCTGTGCAGCAGCCCGCGGTCCTGGACGTCGTCGATGTAGCGTCCGGCCCCGGTGAGGATCCGGACGTTCTCCTTCCGGGGGATGCTGGCTCCGACCAGTCCCGAGATCGCGCTTCCGCCGGCCATTACCGCTCCGTCCCGGTGGCCCCGGCGTCGGCGGTGTCCGCCAGCACCTTCTCGACCCCGTCGATGATCGTCTGGTACCCGGAGCAGCGGCAGATGTTGCCGGACAGCTCCTCCCGGATCTCGGCCCGGGTGCAGGGCCGGGTGCCCTCGGCGAGCATGCCGCAGATCGACATGACGAAGCCGGGCGTGCAGAACCCGCACTGGAAGGCGTGGCTCTCGTGCAGCGCCTGCTGGACGGGGTGCAGCGTGCCGTCCTCGGCGGCGATCCCCTCGACGGTGGTGATCTCGTGGCCGTCGGCCTGCACCGCGAGCTGCAGGCAGGACCGGGCGGCCGCGCCGTCGACCAGGATGGTGCAGGCGCCGCAGACCCCGTGCTCGCAGCCCAGGTGGGTGCCGGTGAGCCCGAGGTCCTCGCGGAGGAAGTCGGCCAGCGTCTTTCGGGCCTCGACGGTGGCGGACCGGGTCCGCCCGTTCACGGTGACGGTGATGGTGCGGGTGGTCATCGGCCCTCCCGGGCACGTGAGGTGGCGGTGCGCAGCGCGCGGTTCACGAGCACGCCGCACAGGTGGCGGCGGTAGGCGGCGGAGGCGTGCAGATCGGAGGTGGGGGCGATGCCCGCCGATGCGCTCGCCGCGGCCACCGCGAACAGGTCCTCGGTCGCGGTGCCCCCGATCAGCCCGGCCTCGGCGGCACGGGCCCGGACCGGCGTGGCACCGACCCCGGACACGGCGATCCGGGCGTCGGCCACGGTGTCGCCGTCGAGCCGGACGACGGCGGCGACGCCGACCATCGCGAAGTCGCCGTGCCTGCGGGCCACCTCCTCGTAGGCCGAGCCGGTGTGCGGGCCCGCGGCCGCGACCCGGACCGCGGTGAGGACCTCGTCCTCGGACAGCGCGGTGCTGAAGAAGCCGGTGAAGAAGTCGGCGGCCGGGATCACCCGTGTGCCGCCGGGGCCCTGGGCGACCAGCTCGGCGTCCAGGCACACCACGACGGTCGGCAGCTCGGCCGCCGAGTCGGCGTGCGCGATGCTGCCGCCGACGGTGCCCCGGTTGCGGATCGCCGAGTGACCGATCAGCGGGATGGCCTGGGCCATCAGCGGGCAGGCGGTACGGACCTCGGAGGAGCGTTCGGCCGCTCGCTGCCGGACCAGCGCCCCCACCGTGAGGCTGCCGTCGGCGAGGGTGATCCGGGTCAGGCTCTCGATCCCGTTGAGATCGACGATCCGGGCGGGCTGGGCGAGGCGCAGGTTCAGCAGCGGAACCAGGCTCTGCCCGCCTGCCAGGACTTTCGTCTCCTCTGCGCCCTCCGCACCGAGGGCGGCTATCGCCTCCTCCACCGAACCGGGTGACACGTAGTCGAAGACAGGAGGCTTCATCAGCCACTCACCTCTCTGTGAGCTGAACAGTGGGGTGATTATTATCAGAGATACCCGTCACCAGCCAGGCTCCCTTCGGCCGCACGTGGTGGGGCGGGTCGCGGGTCCGTCGCCCGGGCGGGGCGTCGGCCTGCAGCGGGTGGTTGACCCCCTCGCCGCCGTGGGCCTAGATTTCTATGAACATCATGAGGATAGATCGAGGAGGTCTCGGTGGCGAGAATTCGCCTGTTGCCTGCGGAGGAGTTCCCGGAGGACCTGCGGGCCGAGCTGGCGGCGGACTCACGGACGCCGCTCGAGCTGGGCAACCTGCGGTTCTACGCGCACCGCCCCGAGCTGGCGCGCGCCTACGCGACCTACATGGGCGAGCTGCGCCGGCCGGGACTGCTCTCGAGGCGGCTCGTCGAGCTGGTGCGGCTGCGCGTCGCGTTCCACAACCAGTGCCGCAGCTGCATGGCGGTGCGCTATGCGGACGCCGCGGACGAGGGGGTCGACGAGAACCTCGTCTGCCAGCTGGCCGGGCCCGACGAGGCGCCGGACCTGACGGAGGCCGAGCGCGCCGCGCTGCGCTTCGCGGACCGGATGGCGACCGACCACCTCAGCATCGACGACGCCACGATCGCCGACCTGGGCGCGCACTTCGCCGAGGCCGAGATCGTCGAGCTGGGTATGAACATCGCTGCGTTCGTCGGCTACGGGCGGCTGTCGATGGCCTTCGACATGGTCGACGAGCTGCCGGAGCGGTTCCGCAGCACCTCCGGCGCGCTGGTGACCCAGTGGAACGCCGAGGGGGAGAGCGACAGCATCACGCTCGGCGCCACGAGGGCGCAGCGATGAGCGCCGCGAGCGGGCCCCTGCCGTCGCTGGACGACCGGGTGGTCGTGGTGACGGGTGCCGGACAGGGCCTCGGTGAGGCGACGGCACGCACGATCGCCGTCCTGGGTGGCGCGGTGGTCGTGCTCGACTGCGACCCGGGTGCCGCCGAGCGGGTCGCGGGGGAGATCGCCGAGTCCGGTGCGCGGACCCTCGCGGTCACCGCCGACGTCGCCGACGAACCCTCGATGGAGGCCGCCGCGGCCCGGGTCGCCGAGCGCTTCGGGCGGGTGGACGGCCTCGTCGCCAACGCCGGGGTGATCAGCTGGACGCCGGTCGAGGAGCTCGACGTCGCCGAGTGGGACCGGGTGATGGCGATCAACGCGCGCGGGCTGTTCCTGGGCGCCAAGCACTTCGGCCCGCACATGCTGGCCCGGCGCTCGGGCAGCGTCGTCACCGTGTCCTCGGTCGCGGGCACCGTGCCCGAGGCCCGGTCCGGCGCGTACTCGGTGAGCAAGGCGGCGGCGATCATGTTCGCCCGCCAGCTCGCCGTCGAGTGGGGGCCGCGCGGGATCCGCAGCAACGCCGTGAGCCCGGGGATCATGCGCACCCCGATGGCGGAGCGGTTCAACTCCGATCCGGAGGCCCTGCGGCGCAGGCTGGAGATGATCGCCAGCCGGCGGATCGGCGACCCCGCGGAGGTCGGGGCCGTCATCGCCTTCCTGCTCTCCGACGCCGCCAGCTTCGTCAACGGGCAGAACCTCGAGGTGGACGGCGGGATGATGCAGATGCTGATCGACATCCTGCCCCGCCCGGGGGTGCCGGAGGTCCGCACGTGAGTGGACCGGCGGACGGGCTGCCGGAGGGCTCGGGCGACCTGCAGACCGTGGTGGCCGAGGAGGAGCGCGGCCGGGTGGTGGCCATCGACTCGGCCTACCACGTGGACGACCGCAACACCGGTCGCGACGTCGTGATCAGCGCGTCCTACTCGGGGGTGCTGCCCGCCCGGTTCGTCGCCGACCTCCGCCCACGCGCCGCGATCGGGCTGGACTGCGGGATCGGGCCGGACGGTGCGGGCATCGCAGGCCTGTGGTTCTACGAGGCCCTCGGCATCCCGGCCGCGACCGCCGACGTGGCGGGCATCCTGCTCGGCGACGGCGTCGACGTGCACCGCAACGGCGTGCTGAGCCGGGTCAACGCCCCGGCGCTCGCCTGCGGGGTACATCCGGGGATGCCGGTGGCCGAGGCCGCGGTGCGGCTGCTGCGCACCGACCCCGTCACGCACGCGCCCCAGGAGATCACCAACCGCGAGGTGATGGAGGAGGGCCCGGACGGTCGCGCCGTGGTCTGCACGGACTCGATCGCCTTCGGGACCCCCGCGGACACCGGTCGGTCGGTACTGGTCACCGCCGGGCACACCGGCCGCAGCGCGGTGCCCTACCTGCGCTCGGTCCGGCCGTGGGGGTTCATCTGCTCCGACGGCGGACGTGGTCGCGAGGACTCCGGGATGGCCGGGCTGGTTCTGGTCGAGCCGGACGGGCTCGCCGGTGCCACCGTCGACGCGCGCACGGCCCGGATGGGCGACGGGCTCTCCACCTACCACGACGGCGTGATCAGCGCGGCCAACGTGCATGCCAGGGCGTGCGGTGTGGAGGTCGGGATGCCCGCCGCTGCGGCGGCGCACCTGCTCCTGGTTCGATGATCACCCGGTTCGGGCTGGCCCCGCGGCGCGACGGGCTCACCGTCGCGCAGTTCCAGGAACACTGGCGCGAGCGGCACGGGCCGATCATCGGTGTGCTGCCCGGGCTGCGGCGGTACTGGCAGAACCACACGATCACCGGCGAGCAGCCGTGGCCGGGCTTCGACGCCTGCTCGGAGATGGACGCCGACGACGTGGCGGCCTTCGAGGCGGTGTTCGCGCACCCGCACTACCTGGATGCGGGCCGGGCCGACGAGCAGCGCTTCGTCGACCGGTCGCACGGCGGTGCGGTGCTCACCCGGAGGCTCGGCGCGCGCCCGGCCGGCCGCCCCGCCCCGGTCCGGCTGCTCACCTTCCTGCGGGCGGCGCCCGGCTGCGGTCCCGATCCGCTGGCCACGGTGCTCGGCCGCCCCGGCCGGGGCGGTGGGGCGGTCGCGGCAGAGGCGTTCGTCGCCGTCGACGGGCAGCCGGACCCGGTGTTCGACGCGGTGGAGGCACTGTGGTTCGCCGACGTCGCCGCTGCCCGGTCCTACGTGTGCTCACCCGCGGCCGAGGACGACCGGGCGGCCCTCGGCCGCCTGGTCCGGGGAACGGAGCGCCTGGTCGTCACCGTCCACGTCGTGCGTCGTCCCGATCCGGTCCACCCCGGATGACGTTCCATCACCACATCACCACATCACGAGGAGAGTCATGAGGACCCAGCACCAGCCGATCATGGGCGGCGTCGGCGGCCGCTCCCGCATCGCCGACAACGAGTGGCACTACCTCGCCGACCCGGAGCAGAACCCCGAGTTCTTCGAGCACATGACCGAGCCGGTGCAGGTGCAGTTCCTGGGCAAGAACTGGGACGAGGGCCCCTGGATCATGCCGAACAAGTTCGGCCCGGGGGTGAAGGCCGACCGGCACGCGCACAACCACGCGACGATCTACTACATCACCAAGGGCTCGATGACCTTCAACGACGGCTCGGGCTGGTACCAGGAGGGCGACCTGCGCTGGATCGAGGCCTTCAACGAGTACGGGCCGGAGGAAGCCGGTCCGGACGGGGTCGAGTTCCTGCTGATCTCGGCCGGACCGATCGACGTGCTCTGGGAGGACGGCGACCACCACATCGTGAAGGGGTGAGCCGGGCCGGGTCGCTCAGGCCCGCGAGCTCTCGTAGGCCTTCCAGGTCGGCAGCGTCTCCGGGATGTCGGCCTCGAGCGGCTCGGTGCCGGGCCAGCGCTTCCGCAGCCGCCCGGAGAGCACGTCCGGCAGCTCGGACAGCGGCGCCGCGTAGAGCTGCAGGGCGCGCCGGGACACGAACTTCCAGCGCCCCTCCTCCCGCCGGTAGGAGTCCAGGTAGCGCAGCGCGACCACGAACGGGGTCGGGCCGATCGCCAGCTCGGCGTGCGCGGACACGACGCCGGTCGCGGTGTCCGGGCCGGTGAACTCGATCGTGTGGCTGTGCGGGTAGTGGTAGGTCATCCCGTAGCGGTCGAGCTGGCGACGGTAGTAGTCGAGTACCGGGCCCCGGCCGCTGATCGGACCGTCGGTCGAGTCGAAGACGGCGTCGCCGGTGTAGAGGTCGGCGATGCCGTCGATGTCGCGGTCGTCGATCCGGTGGCCGTAGACCGCCACCAGCTCCTGCAGCTCGGCCCGGTCCTCCAGCTGCTTGATCCTGCTCTCCAGCGTCTGATCTGTCATGGGGCGCCTCCCTGGGGTGCAACAGCTCGTCATCGAGGGCAATCAAGGGTGATGATAATCAGCTTATCCAGTGCGTGGGGAGTCTCGCCGCGGAATCCGGACCGCGGTCGTGGGCGCCAGAAAAAAGGGTCATGGTATTCACCGTCAGGCCTTGAGTGGCCGGCGGCGACGGTGTACCCATTGAGCTGATCCACCGAGCCGGCCCCGGCCTCCCGGCGCGTTCCGGCCCAGTTCTCTGGAGGACCGATGACCACGACCGGATCCCGGCCGCTCGCCGAGCTCGAGTCGTTCGCCGCCGGCACGACGGACATCGACCCCTACCCGCGCTACGCGCGGCTGCGGGAGACCTCCCCCGTCGTGTACAGCGACGCGTTGCAGGCCTGGCTGGTGACCCGGTGGGCCGACGTCACCCGTTGCTTCAAGGAGTCCGCGTCGTTCGGCCCGATGGCGTCGGGGTCCGGCAGCAGCGGCATCTACGGCCGCACGATCCTGCACATGACCGGAGACGAGCACCGCCGCAAGGCGGCGATCGTCGCCCGCCGCATCCGCAACCGGCGCGAGCTGCGCGGCGCGCTGGGCGACCGGGTCCGGGTGCTGGTCGAGGAGCTGGGTTCGGACCTGCCCGCGGCGCCGGAGACGGTCGACGTCCGCGCCGGGCTGACCGCCCCGCTGCCGCTGACCGTGATCGCCGAGCTGATGACGATGCACGAGGTCGACGTCTTCCCCCGCTGGTGCCACGACCTCGCCGCGGCGAGCGTGTCGAACGTGAACCGCGACCCGCAGGTGCACGCCCGCGGGGTGCGCGCGCGTGACGGCATCGACGCCTGGCTCGCCCCGGCGATCGAACGCACCCGCGCCGAGCCGGGTGAGAACCTGCTCTCCGACCTGTGCACCGTGGAGTACGAGGGACAGCGGCTCGCCGACGCCGAGATCACCAGCAACACCGCCTTCTTCCTCGCCGCCGGTATCGAGACGACCGACCGCGCCCTGGTCAACCTGCTCGGCGGCCTGGCCGACGACCCCGGGCAGTGGGAGCGGCTGCGGGCCGAGCCGGCACTGGTGCCCTCGGCGGTCGCCGAGGGACTGCGCTGGAAGGCGCCGGTGCAGGGTTCGGTCCGCCAGGCCCTGGTCGACGTCGACCTCGGGGGTGTGCCGATCGCGGCGGGCGAGAAGCTGATCCTGCTGCTCGGCGCGGCGAACCGCGACCCCGAGGTGTTCGGCGACCCGGACACCTTCGACGTCGCCCGGTTCGCCGACGACGCCGGCCCGCAGTTCACCCCGGTCGGGCCGATGCGCTCGTTCGGCGGTGGCGAGCACACCTGCTCGGGCTCGCTGCTGGCGAAGCTGGAGATGGAAGCCGCCCTGACGCATCTGCTCGGGCGCTACCGCCGGATCGTCCCCGCCGGGGACCGGCCGGCCGACGCCGGGTTCATGTTGCGGTCCGCACCCGCGCTGCCCCTGCAGCTGCACCCCTGAACCGCACGACGCAGACGAGGAGATCGACATGACGCGGCTGGCCGGCAAGCGAACGGTGATCACCGGAGCGGGCTCGGGGATCGGGCGGGGCATCGCCCTGCGGTTCGGCGAGTTCGGGGCGTCGGTGCTGTGCGCCGACCGCGACCTCGGGGCCGCCGAGGCGGTGGCCGCGGAGGTCACCGAGCGGGGCGGGATCGCACGGGCCAGCCGGACCGACGTCGCGGTGGAGGCCGACGCGGAGCGGATGGTCGGCGAGTGCGTCGCGGCGTTCGGCGGGCTCGACGTGCTCGTCGCCAACGCCGGCATCCCCGGCGTCGGTACCGGCGCCGACACCTCGCTCGAGGACTGGCAGCGCGTCATCGGCGTCAACCTGACCGGGGTCTTCCTCTCCGACAAGTACGCGTTGCGCCAGATCCGGGCGCAGGGGACCGGCGGGTCGATCATCAACCAGGCCAGCGTCGGCGGGCTGATCGGCGTCGCGGGCATCGCGCCCTACGCGGCGGCCAAGGCCGGCGTGATCGGCCTGACCCGCCAGCTCGCCGCCGAGTACGGGCCGGAGTCCATCCGGGTCAACGCGCTGTGCCCCGGCACGGTGCCGACCCCGCTGGTCCGGGCGACCTACGCCGAGCGCGGCGGGTTCGGCACGAACACCGGAGAGACGCCCGAGGAGGCCCTCGAGCTGCAACGCCTCCGCCGGTTCCCGCTCGGCAGGCTCGGGACCGAGGACGACATCGCGATGGCGGTGGTCTACCTCGCGAGCGACGAGTCGACCTGGGTCACCGGGCAGGCCTGGGCGGTCGACGGCGGGCAGACCGCCATCTGAGCCCGCCGCGCCCGGCGCGCACCTGCTCCGGCGCGGCTCACAGCGACCCGCCTGCACGACCGGGGTGGGCCCCGGGGAAAGGAGTGGACCGTGCGCGTGTGGAACGGAAGTCTCGACGAGGAGGACGGCTTCGACGTCGTCGTCGTCGGTTCGGGTGCGATCGGGCTGACGGCGGCGCTCGTCGCGGCCGACGCCGGGGCACGGGTGGCGGTACTGGAGAAGGCGCCCTACCTCGGCGGGACGGCCGCGGTCTCGGGCGGCATGCTCTGGGTGCCGATGAACTCTGCGATGGGCGCGCTGGGCGTGTCCGACGACCGCGAGGACGCGCTGCGTTACCTGCGCGCGGTCACCGACGGGCGGACCGCCGACGACGTGCTGGCCGCGATCGTCGACCGCGGTCCCGACATGCTCGAGTTCCTGGAGCGGCGCGCGGGCCTGCGGATGGCCCCGATGCAGGACTTCCCCGACTACCACCCGGAGTGGGAGGGCGCGCACGCCGGTGGCCGCTCCCTCGACCCGGAGCTCTACGACAGCGCCCGGCTGGGTGAGCTGGCCGCGAGCCTGCGGCCGGACCCGCGGTTGCCGTTCACCATGCGGGAGTACGAGCAGTGGCGGATCTTCACCCGGTTCCCGGTCGAGGAGCTGCAGCGCCGCGCCGACTCGGGGCTCGTCGCGCGCGGCCGTGCCCTGGTCGGCCCGCTGCTCGAAGCGTGCGGCGGGGCCGGCGTCACGCTGGTGACCGGCTGCCCCGTCGACCGGCTGCGGGCCTCCGACGGCACCGTCACCGGGGTGACGGCCGGGGACCGGGAGATCGGCGCGCGGGCCGTCGTGCTGGCCTGCGGCGGCTTCGAGTGGTCGCCGGAGATGGTCGAGAACTTCCTCTCCGGGCCGGTGAGCGGCAGCTGCAGCCCGCCGCACAACACCGGCGACGGCATCCGGATGGCGGCGAAGGCGGGCGCGGCGCTGGGCTCCATGCGCGAGGCCTGGTGGGGGCCGATGGTGCTGGTCCCGGGCGACGAGACCGACGGCGCGCAGACCGCGACCCTGCTGCGGTTCGAGCGCACCGGCCCGCACACCGTGATCGTGAACCGGCACGGCAGGCGGTTCGTCAACGAGGCCCACAACTACAACGACATGACCAAGGCGTTCCACCTGTTCGACCCGGGCGCCTACGACTACGCCAACCTGCCCGCCCATCTCGTCTTCGACGAGCACCACCTGCGCGAGTACGGGTTCCTGGCGCACCGCGCCGGCCGGCCCTCCCCGCCCTGGCTGCGGTCGGCGCCGACCCTCGGCGAGCTGGCCGGCCTGATCGGCGTCGACGCGGCGGCACTGACCGCGACGGTCGAGCGCTTCAACGAGCACGCCCGCGCCGGGGTCGACCCGGACTTCCGCCGCGGCGCCAGCGCCTACGACCGGTACTGGGGCGACCAGCACGCAGAGCATCCCGCGCTCGGCCCGGTCGACACCGCGCCGTACTACGCCGTCGAGGTCGTCTCGGGCGTCATCGGGACCAAGGGCGGCGTCGTCACCGACGGCGAGGGCCGGGCCCTGGACCCGTTCGGTGAGCCCGTCCCCGGGCTCTACGCGGCGGGCAACACCACGGCGCACCCGATGGGCCCCGGCTACCCGGGCGCCGGCGCCACCCTCGGACCCGGCTCCACCATGGCCTTCGCCGCGGGGCACGCACTCGTCTCCCGGCTCGGACTGCGCCCCGCGGCGCGGACCTGACCGGCCTTCCCGCGCGGTCGTCGGGCGCGTTCCGGGGGCCTTCCTCACACTCCATTGTGAGGCGAATCTATGTATATAATAATCCTGAGAACTTGGGAGGTGTGATGGACGAACCAGTGCTTGTGGACGCGGTGCGGTCCCCGATGGGAAAGGGCAGGCCCGGCGGTGCGCTGTCCGGTCTGCACGCGGTCGACCTGCTGGCGCAGACGATCGCGGGCCTGCTGGAACGCACCGGGATCGACCCCGCGCGGGTCGACGACGTGGTGACCGGGTGCGTCAGCCAGGCCGGTGAGCAGTCGGGCAACGTCGGCCGGATGGCGTGGCTGGCCGCGGGCCTGCCCGAGCAGGTTCCGGCCGTCACCGTCGAACGCAAGTGCGGGTCGAGCCAGCAGGCGATCCACTTCGCGGCCGCCGGGATCGCGAGCGGCGAGTACGACGTCGTCGTGGTCGCCGGGGTGGAGTCGATGAGCCGGGTCCCGATGGGGTGCAACCGGCTCGGTGCCGACGTGTACGGCCCGTCGGTCACCGCGCGCTACGCGCCCGGCCTCGTGTCCCAGGGTGTCTCCGCCGAGCTCGTCGCGGCCCGCTGGAAGATCTCGCGCGAGCAGCTCGACGAGTACGCGGCCCGCTCGCATGCCCTCGCCGCCGGTGCGGCGGACTCCGGTGGCTTCGACGGCGAGATCGTCCCGATCACCCTGCCGGACGGCACGGTGGTGACGCGCGACGAGTCCATCCGGCGCGGGACCACGGCCGAGAAGCTCGCCGGCCTGAAGCCGGCCTTCGTCGACGAGGCGGCCGGGCAGCGCTTCGGGGAGATCGACTGGTCGGTCACCGCGGGCAACTCCTCGCAGATCACCGACGGCGCGAGCGCACTGCTGCTGACGAGCGAGCGGGCGGCCGCCGAGCTGGGCCTGCGCCCGCGCGCCCGGTTCCGTGGCTTCGCGGTCCGCGGTGACGACCCGATCGCGATGCTGACCGCGCCGATCCCGGCCACCCACCGGGTGCTGGAGCGCTCCGGGGTGCGCCTGGCCGACATCGACCACTACGAGGTGAACGAGGCGTTCGCCTCGGTGCCGCTGGCCTGGCAGGCCGAGTTCGGCGCCGATCCCGACCGGCTCAACCCGCGCGGTGGCGCGATCGCCCTGGGGCATCCGCTCGGAGCCTCGGGCGCCCGGCTGGCCACCACGATGCTCGGCGCGCTCGAGGCGAGCGGGGGCCGGCTGGGCCTGCAGACCATGTGCGAGGCCGGCGGTATGGCGAACGCCCTGCTGCTCGAGCGCGTCTGAGGACACCCGCACCACCACTAGAGGCCGGGCGGCACGGAGCCGTCCCGGGAGCCGGAGGAAAGACGTGGACATCTCGAACATCGCCGCCGTCGTGACCGGGGGCGCGTCCGGCCTCGGGCTGGCCACGGCACGCAGGCTGGTCGCCGGGGGTGCGCGGGTCGTGCTCCTCGACCTGGAGTCCTCGCCCGGCGCGGAGGCCGCCGCGGAGCTGGGGGACGCCGCCGTGTTCGTGGCGGGCGACGTGACCACGGAGGAGGGGGTGACCCCCGCGCTCGACGCCGCCGAGGAGCTGGGGCCGCTGCGTGCCGTCGTGCATTGTGCGGGCCGTGGGCACGCCATGCGGATCCTGAAGAAGGACGGCACCCCGGGTTCGCTCGAGGACTACTCGGCGATCATCAACCTGAACCTGATCGGCTCGTTCAACGTCGTCCGGCTGGCCGCGGCGCGGATCGCCCGCACCGAGCCGGTGGACGGTGAGCGCGGCGCGATCGTGCTGACCGCCTCGGTCGCCGCCTGGGAGGGGCAGATCGGCCAGATCCCGTACGCCTCGTCGAAGGCCGGCGTGGTCGGGATGACCGTCGTCGCGGCCCGTGACCTGGCCGGCCGGCAGATCCGGGTGGCCACGATCGCCCCCGGCATCTTCGACACCCCGCTGCTCGGCAGGCTCCCGCAGGAGATCCGGGACTCGCTCGGGACGATGGTCCCGCACCCGAGCCGGCTGGGTGTTCCGGACGAGTTCGGGTCGCTCGCCACGCACATCCTCGAGAACCCGATGATCAACGGCGAGACGATCCGGCTGGACGGCGCGATCCGGATGGCGCCGCGATGACCGAGCGTCCGGCCGGGGACGCGCCCGGGACGCTGCTCGTCGAGCACACCGACGGGGTCGTGGTGCTGACGCTGAACCGCCCGCACCGGCGCAACGCGATCGACCGCGACACCGCCGAGCTGATCTGCGCGGCGCTCGACGAGTTCGACGAGAAGGACGAGCTCCGGGTCGCCGTGCTGACCGGCTCGCCGCAGTCGTTCTCGGCGGGGATGGACCTGAAAGCGTTCGCCGAGACCGGTCAGCGGCCGGTCGTCGACCGCAGGGGCGGGTTCGGGATCGTCGCGGGCCCCCCGCGCAAGCCGATCATCGCGGCGGTGGAGGGCCCGGCGCTCGGCGGCGGGTTCGAGATCGCGCTGGCCTGCGATCTGATCGTCGCGGGCGAGGGCGCCACGTTCGGCCTGCCGGAGGTCACGCGGGGTCTGGTGGCCTCGGGTGGCGGCGTGCTGCGGCTCCCGCGCCGGATCCCGCGCAACCTGGCCACCGAGATGGTGCTGACCGGGCGTCCGCTGAGCGCGGCCCGGTGCGCCGGGCTCGGGCTGGTGAACCAGGTCGTGCCCGACGGCGGTGCGCTCGCCGCCGCACGGGCGCTGGCCACCGAGATCGCGCAGAACGCCCCGCTCGCCGTACAGGCCTCCAAGGCGGTCATGGCGGAGTCGGTGCACTGGCTCGGGAGCGAGCAGTTCGAGCGCCAGGAGGAGCTGATCGGTCCGGTGCGCCGTTCGGAGGACGCCAAGGAGGGTGCCCGGGCGTTCACCGAACGCCGCGCGCCCCGCTGGCGTGGCTGCTGACTCACATACCACCGGCGTGCGAACGGGCCCGGGGCCACGGGAGTGTCGTGGCCCCGGGCTTCCTCAACGGGCCGGCGGAGCCTGGTCCAGCTCGGCGCAGAGCGTGGTGGCGATGCCGAGCTTGAGGACCTCGGAGGCGCCCTCGTACACCCGCATCGGCCGGGCCTGGCGGTAGTAGCGCTCGATCGGGCTGTTCGCGATCAGTCCCCACCGGCCCATGACCTGCACCGACCGGTCGACGACCCGGCTCGCGGCCTCGGTGGCCGCGACCTTGGCCATGGACGACCGGTTGAGCGCGGCGCGGGCATCCTGCCGGGCGAACGAGGCCGCCTGGTAGGTCAGCAGCCGCGCCATCTCGACGTCGTTCCAGGAGTCCGCGAGCAGCTGGGCGACCGGTCCGTGCTTGAGCAGCGGCCTGCCGAACTGCTCACGGGTACGGGCGTGCCGGGCGGCCTCCTCGAGCGCCCCGGTCGCCAGCCCGACCGCCGCACCCGCCACCGACACGCGGAACACGGCCAGCGTGCTCAACACCAGCGACATCGCCTTGCCCGGCGCGCCGAGCCGGGCCTCCGGGGGTACGACCACGCCGTCGAACGTGACGTCACCGAGCACGTGCGGCGCGATGAGCTCCGGGCTGGGACGGGTGCTCACCCCCGGCGCGTCGGCCGGGACCAGCACCAGCGACAGGCCGGGACCGTCCGCGAGGTCCTCCTTCACCAGGGTGACGAAGAAGTCCGCGGCCCCGGCGTTGGAGATGAAGGCCTTCTCTCCGTGGACGACGAGCTCACCGTTCTTCTCGGTGACGGTGGTGGAGACGTTCTTCAGGTCCGAGCCCGCGTGCTCCTCGGTCAGCGCCAGCCCGGCGAGGGTCTCCAGCGAGGCCACCCGGGGGAGCCACTGCGCACGCTGGGCGTCCGTCCCGCCGACGGTGATCGCGTAGCTGCCGATGCCCTGCAGCGCGAACATCGAGTCCAGGTGCGAGGAGCCCTTCATCAGTACCTCGCGCACCAGGCACACCGTGAGCGGGTCGACCGTCTCGGCGCGACCGCCGTACGCGGCCGGAACCATCAGGCCCGCCAGGCCGCTGGCACGCAGCGCCTCCCGCATCCCGGGGTGGATCTCGCTCATCGCATCGGCCTCGGCCGAGATGTCCGCTACGGCTGCGGTCAGCGAGGCAGCCTCTTCCTGCACGGCGCGCTCGGCAGGGCCGAGAGCGAACCACTTCTCTGACGAGTCCATGAATACTATAGTACTGGTAATCCCGGTCGGGGTCGACGGTCGCGCGTGGTCGGCCAGGTGGGCCGGGCGAGGCGACGACACGGAACTGAGGTGGGGTCATGACGGTCGGCTCGGGTACGACGGAGATGTCGGGAAGCCGGAGAGTGGCCGAGCTGCTGCCGGACGCCGGGTGGCTGCCGCGGCTGGCGGGCTCCGCCCCGAAGTTCGTGGAGGGCCTCGCCCGGGTCTCGGACGTGATCGTGGCGGACGGGGCGCTGCCCGCCGGGCTCAAGGCGATGTTCGCCGCGGCGATCTGCGCGGTCAAGCGCGACGAGCCGCTGGTCGGGCACTTCCTGGCGGCTGCGGCGCGGGCCGGGGTGCCGCGCGAGCACGTCGAGGGAGCGTCGGTCGGTCTGCTGATCTCGCGCGGGGTCGTCCCGCACGGGCTGTTCGTCGCCGGGACGGACCAGGCGTACGGCCCGGCCCGGTCGGACGGCGGGCCGGGCGGATCGGACGGCGGGCCGGGCGGTGAGCCGGCGTTCGACGCGGACGTGCCCGGCGCCTACGCCTACTTCCAGGAGTACTTCGGCTTCGTCCCGGACTACGTCGAGCTGCTGGGCGAGCGCGCCGCGAAGGGGCTCGAGGGCTACTTCCTGATGCGGGAGTCGTCATTGGGTGAGACCCCGTTGCCGGCGCGGGACATGGAGCTGCTGCTGTGCGCGGTGAATGCGGCGGAGTACCAGTCGCGCTTCGTCGCCATCCACGCCCGCGGAGCCCGCCGTGCCGGGGCCACCGAGGAGCAGCTCGTCGAGGCCGCGCTCACCGCGATGCCCTTCGCCGGGGTGGCGTCCTGGTTGCCCGCGGCCCAGGGAGTGATCGACTCGCGGGACGTGCCGAGTGGTCCGCAATGATGCCGCGCCCGTCGTGTGGCCGAATCCCTCCGGTTCGGTAACCTGCGGTGATCCCGTGGTGACTTCTCGCGGTCGGCCGTGGGTCCGTTCTCGCTCGCACCCACCGTCGTGGCCCGCCGAAGGGCGAGGTGAATCGATGCCTCGGTCGGCGCTCCACCACTCCGGTCCCGTAGTATCTCTGACTATGATCGTCATGAATATGTCGGACCTGAGCAGGGAGTGAGCATGGCTGCAGTACGTCGGGACGTCACGCCGCGCTCGCTGCCGTCGGGGATGCCGCCCAAGCGGGCGACGGTGATCGCCCAGCGCATCGTCAAGGAGATCAAGGAGCGGAACCTCCCGCCCGGGAGTCATCTTCCACCCGAGCGGGACATGCTGGAGACCTACAACGTGGGTCGCAACACCCTGCGTGAGGCGCTGCGGGTGCTCGAGCTGCAGGGTGTGCTCATGATCCGGCCGGGTCCGGGCGGTGGTCCGGTGATCACCTCGCCCGACTCGCGCCACCTGGCCAGCACCCTGGCGCTGTTGATGCAGTTCGCGGACACGCCGTTCCGTGCGGTGATCGAGACGCGGCAGCTGCTGGAGCCGCTGACCGCCCGGCTCTGCGCGGAGCGGGGCGACGCGGGCCTGCTGGCGGAGCTGCGGACCTCGGTCGAGCGCATGGGCGCGAGCCTCGACGACCGCGAGGTGTTCCTCGACGAGAACCGTCGCTTCCACGACCTGGTGGCGTGGGGGTCGGAGAACCCGCTGTTCGGGTACTGCATCAACTCGCTGCACTGGATCACCGACGGAACGGTGCTGGGTGTCGACTACCCACGCCGGTTCCGCAAGCTCGTCTGGCAGGCGCACGACGAGGTCTGCACCGGCATCGAGTCCGGTGAGGGGGCGCTGGCGGAGTCGTCGATGCGCAAGCACATGGACGACACGCTGAGCTACTTCGAGCGGCACTACCAGCGGCAGATGGACGAGGTCCTCAGCTGGGAGATGTACGGCACCTGAGGGCTCGGGGGCATCGGCCCGGATTGCCGCCTGGTGATCTCGTCAACTTGCGTCTAGGATTCGATCTACTGTTAATGATATACCTAGATTAGCCGTCGAGAGCGCTCGCGGTGACGACGACGTCAGGACCGGTGAGATGGGCAGGACGCTGCTGGAGCGGGAGCAGGAGCACCCGCAGGAGATCGTGGCCGAGCGGAGCGGGCGCCGGATCATCACGATGGACTCGGCCCGTTACGTCGATGCTCGCAACACCGGGCGCGACGTCGTCGTCCCCGCCTCCTACGTCGGCGTGCTGCCGGCCCGGATGATCGCGATCCACCGGCCGCGCGGGGTCATCGGGCACGACGCGTGCGTCGGCAAGGACGGGGCCGGGATCGCCGGACTGTGGTACCTGGAGGCTCTCGGCATCCCCGCCGCGTGCGCCGACGGGATGACCGCGGACATGGGCAACGGGGAGGATCTCTACCGGTCCGGCGTGGTCAAGCACGTCAACTACGTGGCCGAGACCTGCGGCGTGAAGGCGGGCATGACGGTCGTCGAGGCGGCCGACGTGCTCCTGGACAACGACCCGACCGACACCGAGGTCGGCAACAAGGTCCGGCGTCAGGTGACCGAGACCCACGAGAGCGGTCGCCGGGTCGTGGTCACGGACTCGATCGTCTGGGCCTACCCCGAGGACGAGAACACCAGCGTGCTGGTCACCGCGGGCCACACCGGTCGCAGCGGGGCGAAGTTCCTGCTCGAGGCCAGCCCGTGGGGCTTCATCTGCCACGACGGCGGGATGAGCAAGAACCGCTCGGGCATCGCCGGGCTGGTCACCGCGGACGAGGCGGGCCTCGCCGGTGCCTGCATCGACGGCACCACCGCCCCGATCGGCGACGCGTTCCTCGGCTACGAGATCGGGTTGATCAGCGCGCACAACGAGGCCGCCGCCCGGCGTGGTGTCACGGTCGGGATGACCGTGAAGGAGGCCGCGCACCGCCTCCTGGTGGGCGGGCCGTGAGTGACGCCGCGGAGCTGACGGCGGGCTTCTGGGCGGCCGCCGCGGCCCGTGAGCTGGTGCGACCGGTGTGCCGGGACTGCGGGCGCAGCTTCTTCACCCCGCAGATCGCCTGCCCCGGCTGCCTGTCGGAGAACTGGGTCTACGAGCGCAGCTCGGGGCGCGGGACGGTCTACAGCAGCACGGTCGTGCACAAGGCGGCGAGCCCGGGCGTGGCCGTGCCGTTCGGGCTGGGGATCGTGGACCTGGAGGAGGGCTGGAGCATGCTCACCACCCTCCTCGGCGATCGGCTGCCGGCGATCGGGGACCCGGTCGAGGTCGCCTGGGTCGAGCGGGCGGGCCGGCTGCAGCCCGCGTTCGCGGCGGCGGTGCCGGCATGAAGCTGGACGAGATCGCGATCGTCGGGGTCGGCGTGACGCCCCAGGAGAAGCGCTCGCGACGCAACTCCCTGCAGGTGGCCCTGGACGCGGCCGGGCTCGCGCTCGCCGACGCCGGGCTCCGGCACACCGACATCGACGGGATTGCGGCCCGGTGGCCGGGCCCCGGCGGAACCGAGCTGGCCCCGGGCTCGGCGGACTGGTCGACCCTGCTGGGCGTGCCGATCGACTGGATCGGTGACTCCTACCCGCAGGGCGTCCCGGCGCTGATGGACGCCGCCGGGGCGATCCTGACCGGTCAGGCGACCACCGTGCTGATCACCGGTGGGCAGGCCGGCGTCCTCGGCGGCGACAAGGTGGCCGCCTACACCCGTCCGGGCAACGAGTTCGTCGAGCCCTTCGGCGCGTTCACCGCCACCCACTTCGCGCTGGTCGCGCAGCGGCATCTCGCGCGCTACCCGCACGCCCGGCGGGGCGCCGCCGAGATCGCCGCGACGATCCGCAACACCGGATCCGCGAACCCGGACGCGGTGATGCACGGCCGCGGTCCCTACACCGCGGACGACGTGCTGGGAGCACCGCCGGTCGTCGACCCGTTCACCCTGCTGGATCTCTGCCTCGCGTCCGAGGGCGGTGCCGCGATCGTGGTGACGACCCTCGAACGTGCCCGGGACCTGCCGCACCATCCGGTCGTCGTGCTGGGTGCCGGGATGGAGTGGATGCGCCAGCAGTACGTCGACCCGGCCCGCTACGAGCAGGTCTGGTCGATCGGCGACCGTGCCGCCGCGAAGGCGTTCGCCCTCGCCGGGCTCGGCCCGGCCGACGTCGACGTCGCGCAGCTCTACGACGTCAACTCGCTCGAGGTGGCCCGCCAGTTCGAGGCGCTCGGGTTCTGCGAGGTGGGGGAGGGCACCGACTTCGCCCTCGCCACCGGGATCGGACCGGACGGGAAGCTGCCGACCTGCACCGACGGCGGGCTGCTGTCGTTCAGCCACATCGGCTGGGGCGCCCCGACGCTGAAGATCGCGGAAGCGGTCCGGCAGCTGCGCGGCGACGCCGGTGACCGCCAGATCCACGGCGCCGAGGTCGCGGTCGCGGCCGGCGCCGGGTCCGGCGCCCAGTACTACAACCTCGCGCTGCTCGGCCGCGCTCGCTAGGGCCACCACCACCGGAAGGAGAGTCGACGATGACGACGACCGAGGCGCCACGTGGCGCCGCCGACGGGATCGACCTGAAGCGCAACGGGGTGATCGACTCCGACGTGCATCCGAACTTCGTGAACGGCATCCGGGACCTGATGCCCTACATGACCGAGACCTGGCGGACCCGCCTGGGCATCAGCGGCGCGGACTGGGCGAAGGGCATGGCGGCGGCGCAGTTCACGCTGCCCCTGGACTACCTCTACATCAACCCGGCGGGCGCCTACCGTGAGGACGCCGCTCAGCCCGGTGTCCCGCCGGCCACGGACCCGGTCTTCACGGCCCAGCAGCTGCTGGACCCGCACGGGATCTACCGGGCGGTCCTGCTGTCCGGGCAGTGCCTGGGCATCGGCGCGATGCCCGACGGCATGGTCGCCGCGACCATCGCCTCGGCCTACAACGAGTGGATGTGCGAGCGCTGGCTGCAGCAGGACGAGCGCTTCCGCGGGGCGCTGGTCGTCGCGCCGCAGGACCCGGAGGCCGCGGTCGCCGAGATCGACCGGATGGCGAAGCGGGACGGCGTGGTCGCGGTGTTCATGCCGCTGGGCCAGATCCTGATGGGCGAGAAGCACTACTGGCCGATCTACGAGGCCTGCGCCCGGCACGAGCTGCCGCTCGTGACGCACCCGAGTGGCACCGAGAACGTCTTCGCCAAGGCCCCGCAGATGGCCGGCACACCGACGTTCTACCTGGAGTGGCACACCGCGCTGGGCCAGATCCACCAGTCGAACACGCTGAGCATGCTCTGCCACGGGGTGTTCGAGAAGTTCCCGAAGCTCACGCACGTGATCGCCGAGGGCGGGTTCATGTGGGCGCTCGAGGTCATGTGGAAGCTCGACCGGGACTGGAAGGGGCTGCGCAACGAGGTGCCGTGGCTGACCCGGCCGCCGTCGGAGTATCTGCTCGACCACGTCCGGTTCACCACCCAGCCGTTCATCGAGCCGCACGACCCGCGCCACCTGGCGCCGCTGATGGAGATGCTGCACGCCGACCGGGTGCTGATGTACAGCTCGGACTATCCGCACTGGGACTTCGACAACCCCGACCGCGCACTGGCCCAGCTCAGCCCGGAGCTGCGCAGGCGGATCCAGGTCGAGACGCCCCGCGAGGTCTACGGAGACCGCCTTGACTGAGACGACCAGCCAGGCACCGCACCGCGCCGTGCCGCGGGGTACCCCGCACGTCATCTGCCGCGCCGACGAGCTGCCGCCCGGCACCCGGAAGATCGTCGAGATCGACGGCACCTCGATCGGGGTGCTCAACGTCGACGGCCGGTTCCACGCGCTGCGCAACCAGTGCCCGCACCACGGCGCACCGCTCTGCCAGGGCGCGGTCAGAGGCACGATGGCCGACACCGCGCCGCACGAGTACAGCTACGGCCAGCACAACGAGTGGATCGCCTGCCCGTGGCACGGCTTCGAGTTCCGGCTCGAGACCGGGCGGCCGTTGCTGTCCACCGAGCGGGCCCGGGTGCGGGTCTACCCCGTCGTGGTCGACGACGGCGACGTCGTGCTCTACGTCTGAGCACGCCCTAGCGGAGAAGAGACGACACATGGACATCGGTGTCGCCGTACTGGCGCATGCCCGGAACACACCGACGGCGACGGCCGCCTTCGACGGCGACCGGTCGCTGACCTACGCCGAGCTCGACGCCCGCACCAACCGGCTGGCGAACACCCTGCAGGGACGGTTCGGCGTCCGGCCGGGCGACCGGGTCGCGGTACTGCTGCGCAACCGGCTCGAGGTGGCGGAGGCGATCGTCGCCTGCGCCAAGGCCGGCGCCGTCTACTGCGGGCTCAACTTCCGGATGAGCGAGGACGAGTACCGCTCGATCTTCGCCAACGCCGGCGCCCGGGTGCTCGTCACCGAGGAGCCGTTCCGGGAGCTGGCGGGGACGTTGGCCGGTGAGTTCGGCCTGTCCGTGCTCGACGTCGACGACCCGTCCGACGCCGGGTACGGCAGCCTCGCCGCGGCATCGGCCGCGCCGCCGCCGACCGTGCACGCCCGCCGGTCGACCGACGAGTTCTGCATCGTCTACACCAGCGGGACGACCGGGGCGCCCAAGGGCATCCTGTTCGACGCCCGGGCGGTGGCGACGCACGCGATGGTGGCCGGCCTGGAGTACGGCATGTCGGCGAGCTCGCGCTGGCTGACGACGATCCCGCACAACTCCAGCGTCCAGATCACCATCGCGCCGAGCTTCTTCCTCGGCGGCGCGGTCGGTTTCCACGACGCGCGTGGCTTCGACCCGGAGGGGTTCGCCGCCGAGGCGGCCCGCCGGCAGGCCACCCACACCTACCTGGTGCCGACCATGCTCTACCGGGTCCTCGAGGCGGGCCTGGACGCCTCGGCGCTGTCGACACTGACCTCCATCGGCTACGGGGCCGCGCCGATCGCCCCGGACCGCGTCACCGAGCTGGTCGAGCGGTTCGGCCCGGTGTTCAGCCAGCTCTACGGCATGGCCGAGGTCGCCTCGATCGCGACCATGCTCCGCCAGGACGACCACCGCCGGATCGCCGCCGGGCGCTCGGACCTGACCGCGTCGGCGGGGCGGCCGTCGTTCCTGACCGATGTGCGGGTGGTGGCCGACGACGGCGGCGACGCGGCCCCCGGCGAGCGCGGCGAGGTGCTCTTCCACACCCCGTACACGATGCTCGGCTACCACAAGAACCCGGAGAAGACGGCCGAGACGCTGGTCGACGGGTGGGTGCACTCCGGTGACATCGGCGTCTTCGACGAGGAGGGCTACCTCTACGTCGTCGACCGCAAGAAGGACCTGATCATCCGGGGCGGCTACAACATCACACCGTCGGAGATCGAGAACGTGCTCTACACGCACCCGGCGGTCCTGGAGGCCGCGGTGGTGGGCCTCCCGGACTCCGAGTGGGGCGAGTCGGTGCTGGCCGCGGTGGCGCTGCGTGCGGGCAGGCACCTCGACGACGACGAGCTGCAGCGGCACTGCCGGGCCGCGGGCCTGTCGAGCATCAAGATCCCGGAGCGGGTCCTGACGATGGACTCGCTGCCGAAGAACGCCGTCGGCAAGATCGCGAAGCGGTCGGTGGTCGACCTCGTCACCGGCGAGGCCGCCCCGTGACCGCCCCCGCCGCCGCGGCACCGCCGGAGTGCAAGGTCGAGATCACCGTCCGGGAGGAGCTCGCCGAGGGCGTCGTCGGTCTCGAGCTGCGCCGCTGCGACGGCGGGGAGCTGCCCGGGTGGACCGCCGGAGCGCACATCGACCTGCTGCTCGACGAGGGGCTCGAACGGCAGTACTCGCTGTGCGGTGACCCGGCCGACCGGCAGGCGTGGCGGATCGCGGTGCTGCGTGAGCCACACGGCCGCGGGGGCTCGGCGTACGTGCACGAACGGCTCGCCGTCGGTGACGTGCTCACCGTGCGGGGCCCGCGCAACAACTTCGCCCTCGATCCGGCCCCGCGCTACGTGTTCGTCGCCGGGGGCATCGGCATCACCCCGATCCTGCCGATGATCCGGCAGGCCGAGGCCGCCGGAGCGGACTGGACGCTGGCCTACGGCGGCAGGCGGGCGGGCTCGATGGCCTACCGCGAGGTACTCGCCGCGCACGGCGACCGGGTCCGGATCCATCCGGAGGACAGCGCCGGGTTGCTGCCGCTGGCCGAGATCCTCGCCGGCCCCGCGGACGGCACGCTCGTCTACTGCTGCGGGCCGGAACCGCTGCTGCAGGCGGTCGAGCAGGCCTGTGCGGGACGGGCGAGCGGCGCGCTGCGGGTGGAGCGGTTCACGCCCAAGGACGTCGCCGGTGCCGTCCGGTCGACGGCGTTCACCGTGCGGTGCACCCGGTCCGGCATCGCGGTCGAGGTCGGGCCGGACCGCTCGATCCTCGATGCCCTCGAGGACGCGGGGGCACCCGTCATGTCCTCCTGCCGGGAGGGCACCTGTGGAACCTGCGAGTCCCCGGTGACGGCCGGTCGCCCGGACCACCGCGACTCCCTGCTGACCCCCGACGAGCAGGACGCAGGCGACACGATGCTGATCTGCGTCTCCCGCTCGCTCGACGACGAGCTCGTGCTCGACATCTAGGAGAGATCATGGACTTCGACCTGGAAGGCAAGGTCGCGATCGTCACGGGCGCGAGCCGCGGCCTGGGCCGGGCGGCCGCCGAGGCGCTCGCCGCCGAGGGCGTGCGGGTGCTCGCCGTCGCGCGGACCACCCCGGACCTGGAGAAGCTGCGGGCCGGTGACCCGGACCGGATCGCGATCGCCACCGTCGACATGCGGTCGGCCGACGAGGTGGCCGCCCTCGCGGACCTCGCGGTCGAACGCTTCGGGCGGCTCGACATCGTGGTGAACAACGCGGGGATCGCGCCGGCCGGGAAGTTCTCCGAGCAGCCCCAGGCGCAGTGGGACGAGGTCTTCGACGTCAACGTCCGCGCGCCCGCGGTGCTGTCCCGCGCCGCCGGGCGGCACCTGCTCGCCCAGCGCTCCGGCAAGATCATCAACGTCGCCAGCACGTCCGGGGTCAACGGCAAACCGATCCTGGTGTCGTACTCGGCGTCCAAGGGTGCGGTGCTGCAGTTCACCAAGGCACTGGCCGCGGAGTGGGGCCGCTTCGGCGTGCAGGTCACCGCGATCGCGCCGGGTGCCTTCGAGACCGACGCCCAGTCGGCCGTGCTGGAGGACCCGGAGACCCTGACCCGGCGGCTGCGCAAGATCCCGGCGGGCCGGATGGGCCGGACCGACGAGTTCGGGCCGCTGGTCTGCTATCTCGCGAGCCCGCTGTCGGACTTCATGACCGGCTCGGTCGTCGTGTTCGACGGGGGAGAGGTGAACAAGCTGTGAGCATGATCATCGACGGTCACACGCACGTCTATCCGGACCGGGTGGCGAAGAAGGCCATCGCGGGCTCGCCCGCGGACCTGAAGCGCTTCGGCGACGGCACCGTCGGCAGCCTGACCGAGGTCATGGCCGCCTCCGGGGTGGACCGGTCGGTGTGCCTGGGCGTCGCCAACACCCCGGAGCGGGTGGACAACGCCAACCGCTTCGCCGGGTCCCTGGACCCCGCGCGGTTCGTCGGGTTCGGGTCCGTGCATCCCGGGCTGAGTCCCGAGGAGAACGTGGCGAGCCTGCGCACCCACGGGCTCAAGGGGGCCAAGGTGCACCCGATGTTCCAGGACCTGCGGCTCGACGACCCGCGGCTGCTCGCCACCCTGGACGCGATGTCCGGTGAGTTCGCCGTGATCATCCATGTCGGCGCGGCGGGAACGGACCCGGGCGAGCGGTGCAGCCCGGCGATGCTCGCCGAGATCGTCCGGCAGTTCCCGCGGCTCGACGTGGTCGCCTGTCACTTCGGCGGCTACCACCGCTTCGAGGAGGCGTTCGAGACGGTGGTCGGACTGCCCGTCCACCTCGACACGTCGTGGCCGCCCTCGCTGGCGACCCTGGACCCGGCGCGGGTCCGCGCGGCCGTCGAGAAGCACGGTGCCGACCGGATCGTGTTCGCCTCGGACTGGCCGATGGCCGACCCGGGCGCGGAGATCACCGCGATCCGCGACCTCGGGCTCTCCGACACCGACACCGACGCGGTGCTCGGGGGGAACCTCGCCCGGCTGCTCGGCCTGCAGCCGTGACGCGCCGGGTCGCCCTGGTGACCGGCAGCGCCCGCGGGATCGGTCGTGCGATCCTCGAGCGGCTGGCGGTCGACCACGACTGTGTCGTGCACGGGCGCCGGGACGTCGACGCGGCGCAGGAAGTGGCCCGGATCGCGGGTGCGGCCGGAGCACGGACCCTCGTGGTGACCGCCGACCTGGCCGATCCCGACCAGGTCGCCGACCTCGCCGATCAGGCCCTCGCGCGGTTCGGCAGGGTGGACACCCTGGTCGCGAACGCAGCGTCGACGGTGTTCCGGCCGCTGGCCGGCCTGGCGGCCCGGCACAGCCGGACGACCTTCGCCACGGTGGTCGACAGCCTGGTCGAGCTGGTGCACCGCACCGCACCGGTCATGCGGCCGGGCGGGCGGTTGCTCACCATCGGCGGGCTCGATGCCCGGTTCGCGCAGGCCGGGCACGGGCTGCTCGGCGGGGCGAAGGCGGCTCTGGAGGCGCTCACCCGGTCCTGGGCCGTCGAGCTCGGACCGCAGGGCGTCACGGCGAACACGATCGTTCCCGGCCCCGTCCGCACCGACTCGCTGGAGATCTATCTCGACGGCCGGGAGGATGTGCGCAGGCTGCTCGTCGACCACACCCCGGTCGGCCGCCTGTGCACCCCGGCCGACATCGCCGACGTCGCCGCGTTCCTGGTCTCGCCGGCCGGGGGCATGATCTCCGGCCAGGTGATCACCGTCGACGGCGGGATCAGCGCCCAGGGCGGGCCCTGGGGCGCGATGCGGGAGCTGTGGTGAGCGCCGCGGTCGTGCGCTACCCGCATCTCGCCTCCGGACTGTCCCGCGGCAGGCTGCGGCTGAAGAACCGGGTCGTGTTCCCCGGCCACCAGACGCTGATGTCGTCCGAGGGCGTCGTCGGTGACCAGATGTACCGGTACTACCTGGAGCGGGCCAAGGGCGGGACCGGTGCGATCGTCGTCGAGGGCGCCGCGATCCACCCGACCGCTCCCAAGTTCCCCGAGTACCTGCTCGCCTACGACGAGAAGATCATCCCCTCGCTGGACCGGTTGGCCGACGGCCTGCACGAGCACGACTGCGCGGTCTGGGTGCAGCTGGCGCACAGCGGGTCCCGGATGCCCTCGCTGGACTCGTTCCACGCGCTGTGGGCTCCGTCGGACGTCCGCAGCGCGATCTCACCGGAGATCCCGCACTCGATGACCGAGGCCCAGATCCAGGAGCTCCTCGACGGGTACGAGCAGGCGGCGCGGGTGGTCGGGCGGTCCCGGGTCGACGGGGCCGAGTTCCACAGCGCGCACGAGTACCTGCCGGTGCAGTTCCTCTCCCCGGTGAACAACCGGCGCACCGACCGCTGGGGCGGGTCGCTGGAGAACCGGATGCGGTTCCTGCTGGAAGGGCTGCGCCGCACCCGGGCGGGGCTCGGCGACGAGAAGGTGCTCGGCCTGCGGCTCAACGGGGACGACCTGCGCGCCGACGGGCTGCACAGCGACGACTACGTCGAGATCGCCCGCCGGGTCGCCGAGACCGGGCTGATCGACTACCTCAGCGTCAGCGCGGGCACCTCGGCCGACAACCACCTCATCGTCCCCCCGATGGACGTGGAGCACGGTGTGTTCGTGCCCTTCGCCGCGGCGATCCGCACGGTCGTGGACGTACCGGTGATCGCGGTCGGGCGGATCAAGGATCCGGACCACGCCGAGCGGATCCTGGAGTCGGGTGAGGCCGACGTCGTCGCGGTCACCCGGTCCCAGATCGCGGACCCGGAGTGGGTGAACAAGGTCCAGCACGCCCCGGAGACCGCCCGGCCCTGCATCGGCTGCAACCAGGGCTGCTTCGGCAACCTCTATCTCACCCGGCACCTGACCTGCTCGGTGAACCCCGCGGTCGGCCGGGAGGCCGATCTCGGGCTCGGCACCGCCGCCCCGGCCGCCGAGCGGCTGAGAGTCGCGGTGGTCGGCGGGGGACCGGCGGGGATGGAGACCGCGGTCGTGGCCGCCGGGCGCGGGCACGACGTCGTGCTGTTCGAGGCACGCGACGCCCTCGGCGGCCAGGTCCCGGTGGCGTCCTCCACCGCCGCCCGCGCCGAGCTGGCCGAGATCGTCGAGTACCAGGCGGCCGAGCTGAAGCGGCTCGGGGTGGACATCCGGCTCGGCGTCCGCGCCGCCGCCGGCTCGTTCGCCGGGTTCGATGCCGTCGTCGTCGCGACCGGATCGGCGCCGCGGGACACCGCGCTCGAGGTCGACGGCGGGCGGGTGCTCGATCCGGTCGCCGCCCTCGCGGCCCGGGACGAGGACTGGGCGGGCAGGCGGGTGGTCGTCGTCGACGAGGTCGGGCACTTCCCGGCCTACCTGCCGGCCGAGGTGCTGGCCGACGCGGGTGCCGAGGTCGTGGTGTCCACGCCGAAGCTCTCGGCCGGCTCCGGGCTCGACTCGGCCACGATGATGACCATGCACCGGCGCCTGGCGCGCAAGGGCGTCGAGTTCCTGGTGCACGCCGCGGCCACCCGGGTGGTTCCGGGCGCGGTCCACTTCACCGACACGCTCTCGGGCATCGGGTTCGACCGCCCGGCCGACGTGGTCGTGGTCGCCGGTGGGAACCGGGCTCGCGACGAGCTCGCCACCGAGCTGGACCACCCGCGGGTGTTGCTGGTCGGGGACGCGAACGCGCCACGGACGATCACCGAGGCGGTGCGCGAGGGCCGGCTCGCCGGCCGATCGCTATGAGCTTCACCGGCGCCACGGGCCGGCCTCCTACTGGCCCCCGTGGCGCCGTCTCCTGCGATCCCGAGGAGCAGATGACCGTGCCCCGACGACCCCACCCTCGACGAGCTGCGGGCCGCGATCCGGGAGCTGTGCGTGACGTGGCGTGGCGAAGGACGCTACACAGCACGCAGCGACTCGTGGCTGCGCAGCCCAGGGTGATGGGCAGCGGCCTCGGCCGCCGCCCGAACTCGGTCTTTGTGGCGCAAGAGCAGCCGGCCGACCCGGTAGGTAGATCAGCGGGGTCTATGTAACCAGGGGCGCACCGTTTGGGGGCAGCACCCGACCCCGCGTCAGGATTCGGTGGGCACCGGGCGGCGTAATCGTCGCTCCCCTCATGCGGGGGCCGAGGAAAATTCATAATCATGATGAGCACGTGTCCGCGTCGCAGTCTCATCGTGGTGACGCTTGACACTGTCGTGGGGTCGCGTCAGTCTAGGGTTATCGTTATCAGTATCGGGGTGTGGGCGTGACAGTCCGCCCCCTGGGAGGTGCACGAAGGCGTGTCCAAAGCCCAGGCCGACCTAACGAACCAACGCGACATGTGTGCCAACGTCGGTGACGGCCGCTGCACGGTGGGCCGGAACCCGGACGATAAGTGTGAGTTCGTAGCGGGGTTTCACGTCGCAGCTGCCGGCCATGATCCTGGTCAACGCGGTTGTTCCGGCCCCGATGAACGACCTGCCGCGGCTGATTCAAGACATCGACACCTACTACTCGTTCGGCTCGCTCGACGAGTTCGCGGCGGCGTCCGATCGCGTGTAGGGGTATCTCGATCGTTTCCTCGTATCGCGCAACGATCGGGAGTTCAAGGGCGTCATCGTCGCCGGTGTGGGCAGGGATGTCGCGTCCTGTCTGTGAGAAGGCGAGGTCTGCCTCCTGCTCGGCGTGATCATCGGCGGGCTTGCGACGGCCGCTCGCGCGATGGCCGGGACAGTCCGGCGCTGCGCTATCCAACTCGAGGTGAAGATCGGCTCGTGGTCAACGCCCCGCGCACGTCCCGGGTCGGAATGCGTGTCATGGCTCGACGAAACTCGACATTCGTCGCGAGGGCGTCGTGCAGGCGGCGCTCGCTCTCGAGTCTCGACAGCCGCGGGGCGCGGGCACTGGACGGCGTCGCAGCGATGTTCACCAGGGGAATGGTGATCTCCACGAGCTCTGTAACCTCGCCGGTCCGATTCACAGATCCCGTAGCCCAGTTGACCCGGCCATGGCCGCAGGCGCGGTCCGCTGCGTCACCGAGGATTCAGCAGTCCTGATCGAGCTTTAGTGCAAGATCCTCGCTGCTGGTTGACGACGCTCCGTAATTGGCCGAGAAGGTGCTCGGCAATTGCGTTGGGAGTCGATAGATCGTAATTGGCATTGCCATGATATGCGTGTCCATGGAAAGTGGAGTCGAAAGGAAAAATGCAGTGACCGACACATCTAGTGAGGTCAGCTTCTTCGACCCGGCCACCAACAAGTGCCCCTACGGAGCTCATCAGAAGCTGCGGGATGAGGCACCGGTGTGGCGTGATCCGGCGACCGGCATGTACGTGCTGACACGGTACGAGGACATTCGTCACGTGCTCGCGGAGCCGAAGATCTACACCAACCGCGTCGGCAGTGCTGCCGGCATGACCGAGAAGGCAGTGCGACCCGAGGACCCCGACCAAGCCGCTGCCTTCGACAAGGAGGCCGACCACTCGCATGAGCTGGCCGCTCTCTACGAGAACGAGGGTTGGACGCCGGTGGCGACGCTGGATGCTCTCGACGCACCGGAGCACCTGCAACTACGCCGGATGTTCAGCGATGCCTTTCGGCCCGCGAGGATCAGCAAACTGGACCCGTTCGTAGAGCGCCTGGCCAACAAGCTGATGGATGACTTCATCGATTCACGCGAGTGTGAATGGGTGAAGGCGTATGCCGTGCCGCTGCCGCTTTACACGATCGGCGAACAGATGGGTGTGCCCGAGGAGGACATGCCGAAGATCAAGGCATGGACAGACGCCTGGGTGCAGCGGCTGGGGCTGATGCAGACCCACGAGGAGCGGATGTGGTCGGCCAAGAAGGAGATCGAGGCACAGCAGTACTTCCAGCCGATCTTCGAGAGGCTCCGTGAGTGCCCAGAGGACTCGCTGCTCAGCGACCTCGTCAACAAGGAGATTCCTGAATGGGGCCGCACTCTCAACGACAATGAGCTCCACTCGGAGATGATGGCCGACTTCTTCGTCGGTGGCTCCGAGACGACCACGAATGCCCTGGCGGCAGGAATGGTTATGCTCGTCGAGCGCCCAGATGTCTTCAAAGCTCTCAAAGCTGACCCGGAGAAGTACCTGCCGACGTTCATCGAAGAGGTCGTCCGCCTCGAAGCCCCCGTACAGGCGATGCTGCGCGAGACCTCCGAGGACGTCACCCTGCACGGCATCGCCATCCCAGCCGGCTCGATCGTCAGCCTCCGCTTCGGCGCGGCCAACCGCGATGAACGCTACTACCGTGACCGCGCCTCCGAGATCGACCTCGAGCGTGCCAAACCGCGCTCACACCTGGGCTACGGCGGTGGCGCGCACGTCTGCCTCGGCGCCCCGCTGGCCCGCCGTGAGCTCTACTACGGCTTCAAGACCGTGGTGCAGCGCATCGAGAGCATCCGGTTGCCGGAGAAGAACACCTTCGACCACAACCCGAGCTACTTCCTGCGCGGGCTGAAAGAGTTGTGGGTGGAATTCACCCCTGTCGCAACGTGAAAGTCACCACGTAACAGGCGAGACATCGTCGCCGCGGCTTTCCGGGAATCGCAACGCTTTCCGTGCCGTCGCCCGGTCGGCTCCCGGCATGTCGGCCATGGCCACGGGTTGCCCAAGCTACGGCGCTCGAGCCGCGGCGAGTGTGGTGCACCCGGCACCGGTCACGGCACGTCCTCGAACGCCGGTGGGCGCTTCGCGAAGTTGGCGGTGACCGCCTCCACCTGGTTCGGGCTCCCGATCAGCGCGCTGATCTCGGTCTGCTCGGCGGCGAACCCGGTGGCCAGGTCCACCCGCCCGGCGAGGTCGAGCAGCCGCTTCGCGGCGCGCACGGCGTGCGGGTTGCGGCCGGCGATCTCGCGGGCCAGGGCGAGCGCGGCGCCGAGCGGGTCGGGATCGGTCCGGGTGGCGAGCCCGAGCGCTGCCGCCTCCGTCCCGTCGATCTTCCGCCCGGTCAGGGTGAGTTCCTTCGCGACGTCCCGGCCGACCAGCTCGGGCAGCAGCTGGGTGCCGGTCATGTCGGGGATCAGCCCCCACGCGACCTCCATCACCGAGAGTCGCGCGTCCGGGGCGACGATGCGGATGTCGGCGCCCAGCGCGATCTGCAGGCCGCCGCCGAGCGCGTTGCCGCGCATCGCGGCGATCACCGGCACCGGCAGCTCCGCCCACACGTACGCGGCCCGCTGACCGGTCGCCTGCGCCGGCCCGTCCGAGGGCGGCAGCTGCGCGGTGGCCGACAGCCGTTCGCCGGACGCCATGGCCGTGAACGAGCCGAAGTCGAGCCCCGCGCAGAAGTCCGGGCCCTCCCCCGAGAGCACGACGACGCGCACCGCCGGGTCGGTCCGCAGCTGTTCGCCCGTCGTGACCAGGGCTTCGAACATGGCCGGGTCCAGCGCGTTGCGCTTGTCCGGGCGGGACAGCCGGACATCGGCCACCCCCTCGGAGACGGTGACGCGCACGCGGTCGGTGCCGTTCTGCTCGCTCATGCTGCTCCTCCTGGCCCGGGGGACCGGGCCGGTCGCTGTGGACCAACGGTAGAACGCCGGCCCCGGGGCTCAAGCGTCGCGCGGGGTGACCAGGCCGGATTCGTAGGCGAAGACGACGAGTTGGGCGCGGTCGCGGGCATGGAGCTTGGACATCGCCCGGTTGATGTGGGTCTTCGCGGTGAGCGGGCTGATCACCATGCGGGCGGCGATCTGGTCGTTGCCCAGGCCCTGTGCGACCAGGGTGACGGCCTCGCGTTCGCGGTTGGTCAGCTGGGTGAGCGCGGTCCCGGCGTGATCATGGGGTGGCTGGGTGACGTAGCGGTCGATCAGCTTGCGGGTGATCGACGGTGCGAGCAGGGCGTCGCCGCGCGCGGCGACGCGGACGGCGTGGAGGAAGTCCTCGGGCTGGATGTCCTTGACGAGGAATCCGGCCGCTCCGGCGCGCAGTGCGTGGAAGACGTACTCGTCCAGGCCGTAGTTGGTCAGGACGACGACGTGTACCCCGGCCAGGGTCGGGTCCGCGGCGATGCGTCGGGTCGCCTCGATGCCGTCGACGACCGGCATCTGGATGTCGACCAGGGCGAGGTCGGGCAGGTGCTGCCTGGCGAGTGCCAGGCCGTCGCTGCCGTCGCCGGCCTCGGCCACCACCTCGATGTCGTCCTCGGCCTCGAGCAGCGCGCGGAACCCGCTACGGATCAGCGGCTGGTCGTCGATCAGCAGGACCCGGATCATGTGGTGTGCTCCACGGGAAGCTCGGCCAGGACGGTGAAGCCGCCCTCGCTGCGCGGCGCCGCCTGTAGCCGACCGCCGAGGGCGGTGACGCGTTCGCGCATCCCGAGCAGCCCGGAACCGGGTACCGGCGCGGTGTCCGATGTGGCCGTGCCGTCGTCGTCGACCCGGATGACCAGGGCGTCGAGCCGGTAGTCGATCCGGACCGACGCGGTCGCGGCGGCGGCGTGCCGGACGATGTTGGTCAGCGACTCCTGAACGATCCGGTACCCGGTCCGGTCCGTCGCGGCCGGTAGGTCGTGTCGTTGCCCGTCGATCGTCAGCGTCGCGTCCAGACCGGTCGCGCGGGCATGTTCGACCAGGTCCGGGACGTGGTCGAGCCCACGTGCGGGGTTCGTCTCCTCGTCACGCAGCGCTTCGAGGGTCGCCCGTAGTTCCCGGGCCGCCTCCCGACCGGCGTCCCGGATCGCCAGCATGGCCGGTGGGACCTGTTCGTCTCGCTTGCGGGCCAGGTGAACGGCGGCTTCGGCCTGCACCTTGATGACCGAGATCTGGTGGGTCAGCGAATCGTGCAGCTCCCGTGCGATGTGCAGGCGCTCCTCGTCGGCGCGGCGCCGCGCGGTCTCCTCCCGGGTGCGCTCGGCCTCGTCCGCCCGGCGCTCGGCCTGACGCAGCGCTTCCCCCGCCGTGCCGGCGGCGATCAGCCACGCCAGCGGGAGCACGTCGCGGGCCTGCAGGAACGCCTGGCCCACGGTCACATCGAGGGGCGAGAGGAGCAGCGCCGGCGGAACAACGGCCAGCATGATCAGCGAGCCGGCCACCGTGACGAGGCGATACCCCGCCCGCACCGCGGCGTACACCGCGACCAGGTACGCGACGGCCGGCACGTCCAACCCGAGAGCCTGGTGGCCGAGCACGCACAACCCGGTCACCGCCAGCACGAGCACCGGCGCTCGCCGCCACGCCACCAGCGACAGACCCCCGGCCACGAGCAACCCGTAGGCCAGCGGGTCCAGCCGTACGAGCTGGGGTCGGTCGAGCAGGGCGGTGGCCAGCAGGATCGCCGCCACGCCGACGCCGATCACCCAGTCCCGGACCCCGACCCGGCCCCTGCCCATCCGTGCACGTTAGCCGGACAGCCGCCCGGGCGACTCCTGCGCACGGACGATCAGTGGTCTACCGCGAACACGGTAGGTCCCCCGCTGCGTGCAGCGTGCGCAGCAGCCCGGACTGCCCGCCGCGGGACGACGACCGGCGCTCCACCGGCCGACATGCTCGGTACCACGCCCGTCGAGCAGGAGAAGGAGCATCTCATGTCCGTCCGTGAACTACCGGTCCTCGCGCTGGCGTCGCTCGTCGTGACCCAGCCGGACCCCACCGGTGCCTACACGCTGACAGCCGGCCGCTTCTGGTCCTTGGTGGCCGTGCTGGTCGGGCTGGCCGGCACGATCATCGGCGCGCTGGCGCTGACCCGCTCCACCGGCCGGAACGGCACCGGCAGGAAGGGAGCTCTCGTGGCCCTGCCGGCCGGGCTGAGCGGTGCCGCCATCGGCGGGCTGGTCGTGGCCGCCGCCGAGGGTGGCCCCGGCACCGGCTACGGCATCGTCGGCGGCTACATCGCCCTCGTCATCGGCCTGATCGCCGTGAGCCTCGGCGGGCTGGCGCTGGCCCGCTCCCGTACCACCGGCAGACAGGTCGAGGTCGTCGACAACACGCGTCGCAACCGAGGTCGGTGAACGGGTCCCCTCAGACGTCGAAATCGCCCATGTTCTGTACGCCGTCGCCCCGCGATGCCATGCTGCCTGAACGATCGTTAAGGAGGCCAGGGTGGACTTCGAACTCCCGGTGGAGCTGACCCGGCGGCTCGCCGATCTCGACGACTTCATCGACCGGGAGATCCGGCCGCTGCAGGAGCAGGACGACAACCAGCGGTTCTTCGACCACCGCCGGGAGTACGCCCGCACCGACTTCGAGAACGGCGGGGTGCCGCGCCGCGAGTGGGAGGAGCTGCTCGGCGAGATGTTCGGCCGCGCCGACGCGGCGGGCTGGCTGCGTTACGGGCTCCCCGAGGAGGTCGGGGGTTCCGGCGGGACCAATCTGGACATGGCCGTGATCCGGGAGCACCTGGCGGCCAAGGGGCTCGGGCTGCACAACGACCTGCAGAACGAGGCGTCGGTCGTCGGGAACTTCCCGTTCGTGCACATGCTGCTCGCCTACGGCACTCCCGGGCAGTGCGAGGAGTTCCTGGAACCGATGCTGTCGCGCACCACGCGGATCGGCTTCGGGCTCACCGAGCCCGACCACGGCAGCGATGCCACCTGGATGGAGACCACCGCCGTCCGGGACGGGGACGACTGGATCATCAACGGGGCCAAGCGCTTCAACTCCGGCATGCACTCCGCCACGCACGACGTGGTGTTCGCCCGCACGTCGGGCGACCCGGGCGACGCCCGCGGAATCACGGCGTTCTTCGTCCCGACCGAGACCCCCGGGTTCTCGGTGGACTTCCACTGGTGGACGTTCAACATGCCCACCGACCACGCCGAGGTCACCATCCGCGACGTGCGGGTGCCGAGCTCGGCGATCTTCGGCGAGGAGGGCGCGGGGCTGGCAGTGGCCCAGACGTTCGTGCACGAGAACCGGATCCGGCAGGCCGCCTCGGGTGTCGGGGCCGGTCAGTACTGCATCGACCGCAGCGTGGCGTACGCCCGCGAACGCGTGACGTTCGGCAAGCCGCTCGCGACGCAGCAGGCGATCCAGTGGCCGCTGGTCGAGCTGCAGACCGAGGCCGAGCTGCTGCGTGGCCTGGTCCGCAAGACCGCGTGGGAGCTCGACCGGTTGCCGCACATGGAGATCAGCGACCGGGTCTCGATGTGCAACTACCGGGCCAACCGGTTCGTCTGCGACGCGGCCGACCGGGCCATGCAGGTGCACGGGGGGCTCGGCTACACCCGGCACACGCCGTTCGAGCACATCTACCGCCACCACCGCCGCTACCGCATCACCGAGGGGACGGAGGAGATCCAGATGCGCAAGGTCGCCGGTTACCTGTTCGGGTTCGCGGGCCCGCGCAAGGCCTCCCACGACGGCACCCGCGCCCGGTGAGCCGATGATGCTCGACGGCAGTCCGGCCGATCCCGCCGACCCGGACGTGCTGGGGCTGCTGTTGGGCCACCGGCTCAGCGCCGTGCTGGGCGCCGAGGTCTCGGCGGACACTCCCACCCGGCTCACCGGCGGAGCCAGCCGGGAGACCTGGGCGTTCACCGCGCAGCCGGCGACGGGGCAGGCGCGCCGCCTCGTGCTGCGGCGCGACCCGCCGGGCGCGGACCGTCCGGACGGGATGGCCCGGGAGGCCGCGGCCATCGCCGGCGCGCACGCCGCCGGGGTGCCGGTGCCGCTGCTGGTCGACAGCGGTACCGACCCGGCGACGCTCGGCGCGCCGTACCTGATCACCGAACACGTCGAGGGTGAGACGATCGCCCGTCGCCTGCTGCGCGAGCCGCGGTACGCCGCGGCGCGCGAGGGACTCGCCGCCGAGCTCGGCCGCACCCTCGCCCGGATCCACACGATCCCGCTCGAGGCGGTGCCGGATCCGGTAGCCGCCGATCCGCTCGAGCAGTTGCGAGCGACCTACGACGATCTCGGCGAGCCGCTGCCCGCCATCGAGATCGCGCTGAAGTGGCTCGAGCGGAACCGGCCCGCCGAGGTGGCCGAGACCGTCGTGCACGGCGACTTCCGCACCGGCAACCTGATCGTCGACCCGTCCGGGCTGCGGGCCGTGCTCGACTGGGAGCTCGTGCACCGCGGTGACCCGCGCGAGGACCTCGGCTGGCTGTGCGTCAAGTGCTGGCGCTTCGGGTCTCCGCTGCCCGCGGGCGGGTTCGGCACGGTGGAGCAGCTGCTCGACGGTTACGCCGAGGTCGCGGGCCACCGTCCCGACCCGGAGGCGGTGCGCTGGTGGCAGGTCTACGGCACCGCCTGGTGGGCCGTCGGCTGCCGGGGCATGGCCGAGCGGCACCTGTCGGGGCAGACGCCGTCGATGGAGCTCGCGGCGATCGGACGGCGGGTGTGCGAGCAGGAACACGACGTGCTGCTCGAGCTCGGCCTGCCCGCCGATCCGGTCGACACCCCGGACCCGGCACCGGGGTCCGACCTGCACGGGCGCCCGACGGCCGCCGAGCTCGTCGCCGCCGTCGCGATGTTCCTGCGGGACGACGTCATGCCGGCCACCGAGGGCCGGCTGAGCTTCCTCGCCCGCGTCGGCGCCAACACCCTCGACGGCGTCGAGCGCGAGCTGCTGCTCGGTCCCGGGCTGGAGCAGCGGCACCGCGAACGGCTCGCCGCGTTCGCCAGGGACGACCAGGCGGGCCTCGCCTCGGCGATCCGCGCCGGCGTGCTCGACGCCGACGACCCGGCGTTGCTCGCCGCCGTCCGCGCCGCGGTCACCGACCGGCTCGCCGTGGCCAACCCCCGCTATCTGACCCAGCCGGGCTGACCGGAGCCGCTGCGGAAGGCACCCGCCGATCTCGGGGCTGTGGCCGGACGTCAGCCCCGGTGGTCGACGATCCGCAGGGCGATCCCGGCGTACCGGTCGGCCAGCTCCGGCAGTGTGATCTCGCCGTCGGGCTCGTACCACTGCGCGATCGCGTTGCAGGCGGCGACGATCGCCCGCCGGGCCTCGTCGGGGTGCTCGTCGTGGAACGCCCCACGAGCGACGCCGTCGGAGATGATGTCGGCCCAGAGCCCGGTGGCGGCGCGGCGCAGCCCCGCGAGCCGCTCCCGGTTCTCGGGTTCGAGGTTGCGCCACTCGAGGTTGGCGATGTTGCTCTCCACCCGGCGGCTCACCCGGTACTCGACGGTGACCCGGACCAGCGCGCACAGCCGGTCGGCCGGGTCGTCGCCGGTCTCGCGCAGGGCGAGATCGCAGCGCCGGAAGTAGTCGTGGGTGATCTCCTCCACCAGCGCGGCCAGCAGGTGCTGCTTGCTCGGGTGCCAGTAGTAGAGGGCCGAGAGCGACAGCCCGGCCCGCCGGGCGATGTCGCGGATGGAGGTGCCGTGGTACCCGCGCTCGGCGAAGCTCTCACGTGCGGCCGCGGTGATGGCGTCGCGGCCGCCGCCGCGCGGGGGCGAGTCGGGACCGGGCCGCTCGGCGGGTGCGGTGCTCACCGCGACAGCATGACCGATCCCGGGCCGATGGGAACCCTGGACCGGTCGATCGTTGTGGACTTAACGATTGATCGGTAAGTTCGACCCACGCCCGTCGATGTGGAGGGAGTGGCCCATGACCGCGGTCGACGAGACCGAGAACGCTGCGACGCAGGACTATCGCAGCACGCTGCGTGCCTGGCTCGGTGCACACGCCCCCGGCCCGGTCGCCGGGCTGCCTCCCGAGGAGCATCTGCGCCGGGCACGGGAGTTCCAGGCCGCGCTCTACGACGCCGGCTACTCCGGCATCACCTGGCCGCGCGAGGCGGGCGGGCAGGGCCTCGGCCAGGCCGAACAGCAGGTGTTCGCCGACGAGGCCGCCGCGTACGACCTCCCGCTCTACCCGTTCCTGATCGGGATGGGCATGTGCGGGCCGACGATCGTCGATCTCGGCACGCCCGAGCAGCGCCGGCGCTACCTGCCGCCGCTGCTGAGCGGCGAGGAGATCTGGTGTCAGCTGTTCTCCGAGCCCGGCGCCGGTTCCGACGTCGCGAGCCTGCAGGCCCGGGCGGTCCTCGACGGCGACCGCTGGGTGGTCAACGGCCAGAAGGTGTGGACGACCAACGCCCAGTTCGCCGACTTCGGGGCCATTCTCGCGCGCACCGATCCGGACCGGCCCAAGCACGCCGGCCTCACGATGTTCGTCGTCGACATGCACGCCCCCGGCGTCACGGTGCGCCCGCTCAAGGACATGTCCGGGCGCGCGCCGTTCAACGAGGTCTACTTCGACGACGTCGAGATCCCGGCCCAGAACGTGCTCGGCGAGGTCGGTCGCGGCTGGCAGGCCGCGGTGACGATGCTCGGCCACGAGCGCGTGACGATCGGTGGCCGGGGCAAGGCGAAGAGCAACCCCCTGGAGTTCACCTCGCTGCTCGAACTGGCCCGCCGCGCCGGGGTCGAGCACGAGCCGGCCCAGCGCGAGCGGCTCGCCGAGCTCTACGCGCACGAGCGCGCGCTGGAGCTGTTCAACGCCCGGATGCGCCAGGAGACGGCCGCGGGCCGGCCACCGGGTGCCCGCGGGTCGGTGGCCAAGCTGGCCGGCGCACTGCAGGCGAGGCGTGCGATCGAGGTCGCCGGGCAGATCGCCGGCGCGGACGCGGTCGCCTGGGACCCCGACGACGAACGCGGCACCGAGCTCGCGCTCGGGATCAACGCGGCGCCGTCGTCGAGCATCGCCGGCGGCACCAACGAGATCCAGCGCGGCATCATCGGCGAGCGGATCCTCGGCCTGCCGAAGGAACCGCAGGTCGACCGGGACGTCCCGTTTCGTGAGATCGCGGTCGGGACCCAGCGACGGGAGGGAGACCGGTGAAGCTCGTCCTGGACGCCGAACAGGAGGACCTGCGTGCGGCGGTGCGGAAGTTCCTGAGCGACAAGGCCCCGTCCGAGCGGGTGCGTGCCGTCATGGACGGTGGCCCGGAACAGGACCTGGGCCACGACCCGGCGGTGTGGTCCGGACTCGCCGCCCTCGGAGTGCTCGGCCTGACCGTGCCCGACGAGTTGGGCGGCGCGGGCGCGGGCCACGTGGAACGCGCGGTCGTCGCCGAGGAGCTGGGCCGCGCGCTCACCCCGGTGCCGTTCCTCGCCTCCGCGGTGCTCGCCACCGACGCGCTGCTCGCGCTGGACGACGACGATGCCCGCACCGAGCTGCTCCCGAAGCTGGCGGCCGGCGAGCTGGTCGGCACCGTCGCCGTCGCCGAGCGGGGCGGGGTGTGGGACCGCACCGGCGGCGCCACCACGGCCACCGAGCGGGACGGGCGCTGGCAGCTCACCGGCGTCAAGACCCCGGTGCTCGCCGGCGACACCGCCGACGTCGTGCTGGTCGTCGCCCGGACCCCGGACGGCCCGGGCTGGTTCGTGGTCGAGGGCGGTGCGGCCGGGTTCGCCCGCAGGCGGCTCACCGGGCTGGACCCGACCCGCCGCGTCGCACGACTGGAGTTCGCCGCCACCCCGGCCCGCCGGCTAGCAACGGCCGACGCCGCGGCCGCGGTCGACCTGGTGGCCGATCTCGCGGCGGTGGCACTGGCCGCCGAGCAGGTCGGCGTGCAGGCGCGGGCGATGGAGCTGACCGTCGACTACGCGAAGGTGCGGGTGCAGTTCGGCCGCCCGATCGGCTCGTACCAGGCCGTCAAGCACGGCTGCGCCGACATGTACAGCGCCTGGGAGCACGCGGTGTCGGTGCTGCGCTACGCAGCATGGACCGCCGACGAGGAGCGCGCCGAGCTCCCGGTCGCCGCAGCGCTCGCCCAGACCTACATCGGCCCGGCGGCCTTCACCACCGCCACCGGGATGGTCCAGTACCACGGCGGTGTCGGCTACACCTGGGAGCACGACGCGCACCTGTACTACAAGCGGGCCAAGAGCGCCGAGCAGTTGCTGGGGTCGCCGGCGCAGCACCGCGCCCGGCTCGCCGACCGGCTCGGCGTCTGATCGAACGGCGTCTGATCGAACGAGGAGGACCCATGGGCGAGGACGTCCTGCTCACCCGCCGTGACGGCGGCGTGCTGACGCTGACCCTGAACCGGCCACGCCGGCGCAACGCCATCGACGCGCAGCTGTGGGACGCGCTGCGCGAGCAGCTCACCGCCGCCCGCGACGACGCCGACGTGCGCGCGGTCGTCGTCACCGGCGCCGGGGGTGCCTTCTGCGCGGGCGCCGACCTGTCCGGCGGGGTCGCCACCGGGCACCCGCTGGACCGGATGCGGCGGGTCAACGAGGTCGCGCTGCTCCTGCACGAGCTGCCGGTGCCGTCGATCGCACAGGTCGACGGCCCGGCCGTCGGCGCGGGCTGGAACCTGGCGCTGGGCTGTGATCTCGTCGTCGCCACACCGGAGGCGACGTTCTCCCAGATCTTCGCCAGACGCGGTCTGTCGCTGGACTTCGGCGGGTCGTGGCTGCTGCCCCGGCTGGTGGGGATGCAGCAGGCCAAGCGGCTCGCGCTGCTCGCCGAGACGATCGGCACCGCGGAGGCGCACCGGCTCGGCCTGGTCACCTATGTCGTCGACGGCGCGGAGATCGACGGGTTCGTCGCCGACCTGGGCGCGCGGCTCGCCGCGGCCGCCCCGGTGGCGCTCGCCCAGTCCAAGGCGCTGCTGCACGAGAACGTCGACCGCACCATGCGCGACGCACTGGCGAGCGAGGCACGCACCCAGTCGGTCAACTTCGCCACCGCGGACGCGTCGGCGGCCTTTGCCGCCTTCAACGAGAAGCGCGAACCGGAGTTCACCGGCGAGTGGGCGGTGCGATGAGCGAGTTCACCGAGATCCGGCTCGACGTCGACGCCGGCGTCGCCACGATCACCCTGCACCGCCCGGACAAGCTCAACGCGTTCACCTCCACGATGGCCCGCGAGCTCGTCGCGGCCTTCGACGCCACCGACGCCGACGAGGACGTGCGGGTGGTGCTGCTGACCGGCGAGGGCCGCGGCTTCTGCGCCGGTGCGGACCTCGGCCGGGGCGGGAGGACGTTCGACTCGACCGACGAGCGGCGGATGGCCGAGCGGGCCGACTTCGGCACCGTCGGCGGCGTGCCCCGCGACGGCGGCGGCGTGGTGTCGTTGCGGATCGCGGCGTCGACCAAGCCGGTGATCGTCGCGGTGAACGGGCCCGCCGTCGGCGTCGGCGCGACGATGACCCTGCCCGCCGACATCCGCATCGCCGCGGACACCGCGCGGTTCGGGTTCGTGTTCGCCCGCCGCGGCCTGGTGCCGGAGGCCGCGTCGAGCTGGTTCCTGCCCCGGATCGTCGGCATCTCGCAGGCGATGGAGTGGGTCGCGACCGGGCGGGTGTTCGACGCGGCCGAGGCGCTCGCCGGCGGGCTGGTGTCGCGGGTCGTGCCTGCCGCGGACCTGCTGAGCACTGCGCGCTCGATCGCCGCCGAGATCGTCGACAACACCTCGGCGGTGTCGGTCGCGCTGAGCCGCCGGATGCTCTGGTCGATGCTCGGCGCGGACACGCCCTGGGAGGCACACCGGACGGACTCCGGCGCGATCTTCCGCCTCGGTCAGGGCCCGGACGCGGCCGAGGGGGTCACCTCGTTCCTGGAGAAGCGACCGCCGGAGTTCCCGGCCCGGGTGGCCGAGCACCTCGACGTCGTACCCGCGTGGCCGACCCGCCCGGAGGACATGGAATGACCGCGCTCTTCGACCTCACCGGGCACGTCGCGCTGGTGACCGGCGGCAACTCCGGCATCGGGCTGGGGATGGCCGACGGGCTCGCACAGTGCGGCGCCGACGTCTGCATCTGGGGTACCAACGCCGAGCGCAACGAGGCGGCGGCGACCCAGCTCGCCGCGCACGGCACCCGGGTGCACGCGCTCCGCTGCGACGTCGGTGACGAGGACGCGGTGACGGCGGGCTTCGCCGAGACCCTCGAGCGCTTCGGCCGGGTCGACTCGTGCTTCGCGAACGCCGGCGTGAACGGCTCCGGGGCGCGGTTCCTCGACACCGACCTCGCGGACTTCCGCCGCGTCACCCGGGTCAACCTCGAGGGCGCGTTCCTGACCCTGCGCGCCGCGGCCGGGCACATGGTGGAGCGCGGTGGTGGCGGCGTGCTGGTCGGCACCTCGAGCGTGTCGACCGTGCACGGGGCGCCGCGCAACCAGGCCTATGCGGCGAGCAAGGCCGGGCTGACCGCGATCATCAAGGGCTGCGCGGTCGAGCTGGCCCGCCACGGGATCAACGCCCACTCGATCATCGCGGGCTGGACGGAGACCCCGCTGGCCTCGCCGGCACTGCACAGCGAGGCGTTCGAGCGCAACGTCCTGAAGCGGATGCCGCAGCGACGCTGGGGCGAGCCCGGCGACTTCGCCCGGCTCGCCGTCTACCTCGCCGCGGGGATCGGAGGTTTCCACACCGGCGACGAGATCGTCGTCGACGGGGCGTACTCCATCTTCTGACCCGCTCCATCTTCTGACCCGCCGTCCGCTCCTGGTGCAGCCGGGAACCATGCGGTACACACGGACCGATCGATCGTTCAGCATTTGACGCGAGCACGCCGAGGACGCCGATGACCGCGACACATCCCGCAGCGACGACGACTACTACGACGACGACACCCACGACGCCCGGCCGGGGCATGACGATGAGCGATCTCGTCGCCCGGCACGCGCGCACCGTCCCGGACGAGGTGGCGGTGGTCGATCCGTCGCACCGCCGGACCTACGGCGAGCTCGACGACCGGGTGACCCGGTTGGCCCACGTGCTGGTGGAGCGAGAGGTCGGCTCCGGCGACCGGGTGGCCGTACTGGGACTCAACAGCATCGAGGTCGTCGAGTCGTGGCTGGCCGTGCTGCGGGTAGGCGCGATCGCGGTGCCGGTGAACTTCCGGCTCACGGCCTCCGAGATCGGCTACGCACTGCGCGACAGCGGCGCCCGCCTGGTGATCACCGACCGGGCCTTCGCGGACGCCGTCGAGCAGGGCCGGGCCGATGCCCCCGAGGTCCGCTCCGTGCTCACCTACGGAGAAGACTACGAACGGGTGCTCGCCGATGCCCCGGACACCTGGACCGGGCCGGAGGTGGCGGACGCCGACCCCGCCTTCATCATGTACACCTCGGGGACCACCGGCTTCCCGAAGGGCGCGGTGCTCACCCACCGCAACCTCTACCTGCACGCGTTCTGCTCGATGGCGACGATGGGCACCACCGGCGACGACCGCGTGTGGATGTCGGCGGCGCCGTTGTTCCACATCGCCGGACTCTCCGGGATGCTGCCGGTGCTGATCACCGGCGGCAAGGTCGTCATCCCGCCCTCGGGTGGCTTCGACCCGGCGGCGACGGTGCGGACCCTGGCCGACGAGGGCGTCACCTCGTGCTTCATGGTTCCGGCGCAGTGGCAGGCGGTCTGTGCGGTGCCGGGGCTGGACGGCTACGACCTGTCGCGGCTGCGGCGGATCTCCTGGGGTGCCGCCCCGGCGTCCACCTCGCTGCTCCGCACGATGATCGACTCGTTCCCGCAGGCCGAGGTCTGCACCGCGTTCGGGCAGACCGAGTGCAGCCCGGTGACCACGAACCTGCGCGGCGAGGACTCGATCCGCAAGATCGGCTCCGTGGGGAAGCCGATGGTCGGGGTCGAGGTCCGGGTGGTCGACGACGAGATGAACGACGTCCCCCGCGGGGATATCGGCGAGATCGTCTACCGCAGCCCGATGGTGATGACCGGCTACTGGAACAAGCCCGAGGAGACCGCCGAGGCGTTCCGCGGCGGCTGGTTCCACTCCGGCGACCTGGTGCGCGAGGACCCCGACGGCTACCTCTACGTGGTCGACCGCAAGAAGGACATGATCATCTCGGGCGGGGAGAACATCTACTGCGCCGAGGTGGAGAACGTCCTCGCCGGGCACCCCAAGATCGCCGAGGTGGCGCTGATCGGGGTGCCGGACCCGAAGTGGGGCGAGGCGCCGCTCGCCGTCGTCGCGCCGCGCGACCCGGCCGACCCGCCCACCGACGCCGAGATCGAGGCCTTCTGCCGTCAGCACCTGGCCGCCTACAAGCGGCCCCGGCACGTGCAGCTGGTCGACGCCCTGCCGCGGAACCCGAGCGGCAAGGTCGTCAAGCCGGTGCTGCGCGAGCGCTACGGCGCGGGACCGGAGGCCTGACCCGGCACCCGGTGCGATGATGGACACGTGGACGTACCGTCGACCGGCCCGCGGGCCGGGCTGGCCCGGCTCGAGGCGATGGCCGGCGACGGCCGCCTCGACGCGCTGTGCGAACGGCACGGGATCGCCGTCCTGACCGTGTTCGGCAGCGCTGCGCGGGGCGACTCCGATCCGCGGGATCTCGACGTCGCCGTGCTGCCCCGCCCCGGGACGGCTCTCGAGATCATGCCGCTGCTGGCGGATCTGCAGGATGCCGCCGGAGGCGACATCGACCTCGCCCTGCTGGACACCGCCGGCGCGGTCCTGCGAGAACGAGCCCTGGTCGGGACGCTCCCGCTCTACGAGTACCGGCCGGGGGAGTGGGCCCGAGCCGCGACGGCGGCGGTCCAGGAACGGATGGACACCGCCTGGATGCGGCGCCTCGACCTGGACCTGTTGGCCGGATGACCGTGGTGAACTGACTCACCCCCGGCGTCGCGCGACCGCCTGCTCCAGCACCTCCAGCAGCGCCTCGGCCGCCCCGTCCCAGGTCTGCGCGGCCGCCCGTGCCCGCACCTGCTCCGAGCGCGCGGTCCAGGCCGCCTCGGGGTCGAGGGACCGGACGGCCTCGGCGAACCCGGCCGGGTCGTCCGGATCGGCGAACAGGCCCGCGTCCCCGGCGACCTCGCGGAACGCCGGGATGCCGGACACGACGACCGGGCAGCCCCGGGCCATCGCCTCCAGCACCGGCAGGCCGAAACCCTCGTCGCGCGAGGCGGACACCAGCGCCGTCGCGCCGTCGAGCAGCGCGCGGTAGCCGGCGTCGTCGACGCCGTCGTGGAACACCGGCCGGGCCGGCGCGGCGAGCCGCTCCAGCTCGGACCGGACACCCGGCGGCACGGGCGAGACGAAATGCAGCTCGTGGCCGGGCAGCAGCGCGGCCGCCCGGGCCAGCGCGGCGACGTTCTTGTACGGCATGAACGAACCCGCGTACACGAGCCGGTTGCCGCCGGGCCTGGTCCGCGGCTCGGCGCCGGCGGGCAGGTGGAAGTCGGTGGCGTCCGGGACGACGGCGACGCGGCGGCGGGTGAGCCGGTGCGCCGCCACCAGGTCTCCGGTCGCCCGGGAGACGACGGCGACGGCGTCGGCACCGGACAGCAGCAACCGCTGCGGCCACCAGGACAGGTGGTACGCCCGCCAGATCGCCCGGACCGGGGCGGCCAGCCACGGCGGCGGCGCCGGATGCCGGTAGTAGATGAGGTCGTGCACGGTCAATACGACGGCGTAGCGGCGCCCCAGCGTGCCCATCGTCTGCATCGGGGAGAACACGACCGCGTCGGTACTGCCCTCCAGCAGCCGGTTCACCTTCCGCGCCACGAACGGCTCGCCGGCTCCGGTCGGCGCGGGCAGGGTGTGGGCGGGCCGGTCGGGCAGTCCGTCGCGCTGGCGCGGGTCGGACACCAGCAGCTCCACCGGGTGCAGCCGGTCCAGTGCCCGCACCAGCCCGGTCGTGTAGCGGCCGATCCCGTCCGGCTTCCCGGGGCGGATGTAGCGGCAGTCGACGAGGATCCTCACCGGCCGAGGAACCCGGCGATCTCGCGGGCCGCCCAGGCAGGTGCCTCGTAGTGCACGAGGTGTCCGGTGCGCGGCAGCACGACGAGCCGGGCGTCGGGGAAGGCGGCCGCCAGGGCGTGCTGCCCGGCAGCCGGCGCGACCCGGTCCCGTCCCCCGGCCAGCAGCAGGACCGGTGCGGTCACCAGCGGTGCCCACGGCCGTGCCGAGCCGGCTCCGGCCGCGCGGAACGCCTCCATCAGCGACCCGATCCCGGCGAAGGTGCCGAAGTGCTCGCGGTGCTCGGCGGCGATCCAGCGGCGCAGCGCCGGGTCGGTGGTGGTGGTCATCGACGCGGTCGCGGCATCGGCGAGCAGCCGGTGCCGCAGCACGCCGGCCAGCCCGAGCCGGGCGGCGCCCTCGTGCAGCAGCGCCGTCGCCCGGGTGCCTGCCCCGGTGATCCCACCGGCCGACGACGCCGGCTCGGCGATGGGGTTGACCAGCACCAAGGCCCGCGGGGCGGTCACGGCGCTGAGGGCAGTGGCGACGATCGAGCCGAACGAGTGTCCGAGCAGCGCGGTGCCCGGCCCCAGATCGCGCAGCAGCGCGCCCGCCCAGCGGGCGTACCCGGCGACGTCGTGTGCGCGGTCGCGGAACGGCGGCGAGGCGCCGAACCCGGGCAGGTCCGGCACGACGACCCGCAGCCCGCCCAGCCGGGTCGCCAGCGGCGCCAGCCCGTGGTGGCTGCCGCGCAGCCCGTGCAGTGCCAGCAGCGGCGGCGCGTCCGGGTCACCGAAGGTGTGCACGGCGGTGGGCGCGCCGTCGACGACCCGCTCCTCGAGGACGGCGCCGCCGGCTGGGGCGCCGCTCGCCAAAGCGCTCCGCGGCGCCGCGTCCACCGGCGCCGGGCTCGTCGACGGGGCCGTCATCGTCCGGACCCGACGTGGCGCCGGGCCGCCGCCGTACCCGGGACCCGCCGGAACGCCCGTACCGGCACGACCGGGCGCACCCGGGTCCGGTACAGCTCCTCGTAGGTGTCGAGGGTGACCGCCATCGAGTGCTCGCCGGCGATCTGCAGGCTGGCGGCCCCGAGCACGGCCGCGGCCTCCGGGTCGCCGAGCACCCGGGTGAGCCGCTCGGCCAGCGCGGCGACGTCGCCGTGCGGGTAGCGCCAGCCGTTCTCGCCCTGGCGGGCCAGGTGCGGCAGCGCGCCCGCGTCCACGGCGACGATCGGTTTCCCGGTCGCCATCGCCTCCAGCGTCACGAGGCTCTGCAGCTCGGCGGTCCCGGCGTTGACGAACACGTCGAGCGCGGGATAGACGTCCGGGATCTCGTCGTCGTCGAGCCGCCCGGTGAAGGTGACGGCGTGTTCGACGCCGGCGGTGCGCGCGGCCGCATGCAGCCGCGCCCGCTCCTCGCCGTCGCCGACGACGACCAGTCGCGCGTCGGGGACGGCACCGGCGCGCAGCAGCGCGAGCGCCCGCACGATCTCGTCGACGTGCTTCTCCCGGTCCAGGCGGCCGACGAACCCGACGAGCGGGCTGTCGAGCGGGATGCCGTGCCGCTCCCGGAACGCGGGGCCGCGACCGTCGGTGTCCGGGCGGAACCGGGACAGGTCGAGGCCGTTGGAGACCGGCAGTACCGGCCCGGGAACACCGTTGCGCTCGGCCATCGACGCCGCCAGCGGGGTCGGCGCGGTGACCAGCCCGGCGCGGCTCAGCACCCGCACCGCGTCCCACCAGAACAGCTTCTTGAGCCGTGCCGGCGGCAGATGCAGGAAGCTGATCGCCGGGATGATGTTCTCCGGGATCATGTGTGTGGTCGCCAGCGCCGGGATGCCGAGGTCGGCGGCCGCGGTCAGCAGCATCCGGCCGAGCACCATGTGGCTCTGCACGTGCACGACGTCGGGCCGGACCCGGCGCAGGATCCGCCGCGCCTTCTGCCGCAGGCCGGGTGGCGGGCAGAGCCGGAACCCGGGCGGCTTCGGCACCGGGAAGGAGCCGACCCGGTGTTCGGTCACCGGGCCCACCTTCCGGGCGCCGACGCTGCGGATCCCGCGCGCCGGTGCCACGACGTGCACCTCGTGCCCGCGCTCGGCCAGGCCGGCGGCCAGCCGGCGGGCGGCGTAGCAGGCCCCGTTGACATCGGGGGCCCAGGTGTCGGCCCCGATCAGGACACGCACACGTTCTCCTTCCGCGAGGTCGCGGCGCGCACCCAGAGCGCGCGCCCGGCCACCAGCACCAGGCCGACGCCGAGCCCCACCGCGACGATGATCCACGGGCGGTCGGCCAGTTCCGCGGTGAACCGTCCTCCCACCACCCAGCCGATCCCGACGAGCAGCGCGGCCCGGACCGCGGTGGCGGGGACCACCCAGGCCAGGAACCGGCCGTAGGACACCCCCGCCAGGCCGATCGCCAGGAAAGCGGGGATGGCTCCGACGTCGACCAGTTTGGCGCCGAGCACCACCTGGGGGAGACGGCCCCCCACCTTCTCGCGCAACTCGGCCCAGCGCGACGCGCTCAGACCCAGCTTCACCAGCAGTCCGGCGACCCGCGGGCGGCGGCCGCCCCGGCCGAGGACGTAGAACACCGTGTCGGCGACGACGTCGGCGAGCACCGCGACCAGCCAGACCGCCCACCAGTCGACGAGCCCCGCCCCGGCCAGCGAGCCGGCGACGACCATGACGATCGGCCCCTCCAGGAGCACGCCGACGGCGAGCACGGCCAGCGTGATGCCGATCGTGCCCGGCTCGGGCGCCAACATCAGCCCGAGCGCCTCGTCCATCCCGAGCGGGATCATCGGAACGCCCGCCGTCGTCTCATGAGGTCCTCCTCGTCGGAGGATTCCACGATCTCGTAGCCGCCCGCCCGGGGAGTCCGGCGTTGCCCGGGCGGCGGGCTCGCGAAGCTCCGGTGACTACCGGGTTACGCCGGTGGCGTGGAAGTGCTACGGGCGATGGCGGCCAGCGGGATCGGCAGCCAGGTCGGACGGCTGCGGGTCTCGTAGAGCACCTGGTAGACGGCCTTGTCCAGCTCGTACGCGCGCAGCAGCGCCGCCTGTTCGCGGGGGTCGGAACCGGTGCGGGCGGCGTAGCCGGCGCAGAACGCCTCCCGGCACGCGGCCGACCAGTCCTGCGCCACACGTGACTCGGCGGTGTCCGAACCGAGACCTCCACCGGGCGTGTCGGAGCGGGTCAGCAGGTGGTGGAAGGCCGCGTAGTCGAAGGAGAACAGCATTCCGACGACGTCGCGCACCGCCGCGTCCGGTGCGCGTCGCTCCTGCGGGGTGGCGGCCGGCTCGCCCTCGAAGTCGATGATCACCCAGCTCCCGCCGGGCCGGCGCAGCGTCTGGCCGAGGTGCAGGTCGCCGTGCACGCGTTGCACGGTGACCGGGGCGCCGAGTGCGGCGACCTCGTCGTAGACGGCGCGGATCGCGGGCACGTGCGGCGCGAGCACCGGCACCTGCGCGGCGACGGTCTCCAGCCGCGACGTCCAGTACGCGGCCATCGCGGCCGGGTCGGCCTCGGTCGTCCCGAGCTCGGCCCGCAGGGCGACGTGCACGTCGGCGACCGCCTCGCCGAGCACCCGGGCGTCACCGGTGAAGTCGCCGCCGTCGCGCACCGACCCGGTGGCGCGCTCCCAGCCGTCCTCGGAACCGGCGGCGAACTCCTGGAGCAGGCCGTAGGTGGCGGGCTCGCCGTCGAGCGTCCCCTCGATGCCGCCCTGCAGCGCGGCGACCGATGTGGACCCGGCGGCCCGCAGCGCGCGGTGCAGCTCCAGGTCGGGGTTCGGGCCGGGGGAGAGCCGGCGGTAGATCTTCAGGATGGACCGCTGGCCCCACCGGACCGAGGTGTTGGACTGCTCGGCGTCGACCACCCGGCCGGTCTCCTGCAGCGGCAGCACGGCCCCCGGCTCGGGGACGAACGCCAGACCGTCCACCGTGGTGCGCTCGGCGATCGCACGCAGGATCCAGGCGGTCACCGAGGGGTCCTGCAGCCCGTCGTAGAGGACCTCGCCGTCGACCGTCCCGATCTCCGCGGCACCGATCGGCACGGCCGCTGCGCGCGCCAGGTGCAGCTGGTAGTGCCGGTCCGGGCCGTCGGCGAAGGAGACGGCGAGCACGACGACGTCCAGCCCGGTCAGGTCGCCGGGAGCGGGCAGCTCGACCCGGGAGGCGACCCGGACGCCGTGCAGCGGACGCCCCTTCTCGGCGAACCAGCGCCGCCCGGGGAGCCAGCCCCGCAGCAGCTCCGGGAGCTCCGTGATGTGGTCGGATGCTCCGGTCGGACCCACGCGTCGTCCCCCTCCCGCCGGAGTGGTCCTCCGGCCTGTCCCGCTGGTGACGACCCTAACCGGGACGGCCGAACCGGGCCCGGTCCGCGTCCGGCTCACTGGTACGGTCCGTGCCGGATCGGCCACCAGTTGGTCACGGTCGGTCACCATTCTTCTGCCGGGCATCTCCGTGCCCGGAAACCCATACTGATCCCGGTGCCCTGCACCGCGGGCATGGTGAGCCCCGAGACCGATCCGGAGGACCGGCGGCGTGACCGAGCGAGACCCGAAGGCCGAGATCCCTGAGACGCCCCGCCGGGCCCCGGCGGACCCGGTGGCGGCCGTCGTGCCGGTTCCGGCCGAGGCGGACCAGCTGCCCGAACCGCCGGACGTCAACTTCGCCGAGTACTACCATGAGGCGCGGCCCCGCACCCTGCGGCACCGGGCGCGGGTGCGCTCCACCGTGCGCCGCCGCTCGGTCTCCCAGGACGGCCCGGCCACCGGTGAGAACCCGGTGTACGTGTCGTGGCTGCTGGCCCGGTCGATGCTGGGGCACGCCGACGAGCTCGCCCGCCAGTTCTCCGGCCAGGGCTCGATGTGGCAGAACCCGTTCGCCAACCCCGGCCCGCGGCACGCGGTGGAGACGGCGTCGGTGTGGTTCACCGCCTACCCGATCTCGCTGATCACCCGGGAGGGGACGTCGTTCCTCGGGGCGCTCGGCGACACCGATCTCTGGCAGGCCTTCGAGACGATCGGCATCGAGGCACTGCACACCGGGCCGGTGAAGCGGGCGGGCGGACTGTCCGGCTGGCAGCCGACCCCGAGCGTCGACGGGCACTTCGACCGGATCTCCAACGAGATCGACCCGGTCTTCGGCACCGAGGACGAGTTCCGTGCCATGTGCGCCACCGCCACCTGGCACGGCGGCACGATCATCGACGACGTCGTGCCCGGCCACACCGGCAAGGGCCCCGACTTCCGGCTCGCCGAGCTGGCCTACGGCGACTACCCGGGCATCTACCACATGGTCGAGATCGAGCCTGCCGACTGGGGGACGCTGCCGGAGGTCCCGGCCGGCCACGACTCGGTCAACCTCGACGCCGCCACCGAGGAGGCCCTGGAGAAGGCCGGCTACATCGTCGGCCGGCTGCAGCGGGTGATCTTCTTCCGGGAGGGTGTGAAGGAGACCAACTGGTCGGTGACCCGTCAGGTCACCGGGGTCGACGGCGTCGACCGGCGGTGGGTCTACCTGCACTACTTCAAGGACGGCCAGCCCTCGGTGAACTGGCTGGACCCGACCTTCGCCGGGATGCGGATGGTCATCGGCGACGCCCTGCACTCGCTGGCCGACCTCGGCTCGGGTGCGCTGCGCCTGGACGCCAACGGCTTCCTCGGGGTCGAGAAGTCCGTGGGCGGGTCACCCGGCTGGTCCGAGGGGCACCCGCTCTCGGAGGCGGCGAACCACCTCATCGCCTCGATGGTGCGCAAGGTCGGCGGGTTCACCTTCCAGGAGCTGAACCTGACCGTCGACGACATCAAGGTCACCTCCGAGGCCGGTGCGGATCTGTCCTACGACTTCATCAACCGGCCCGCGTACCACCACGCACTGGCCACATCGGACACCGAGTTCCTGCGGCTCACCCTGCGTACCGCGCTGGACCTGGGCGTCGACCCGGCGTCGCTGGTGCACGCCCTGCAGAACCACGACGAGCTCACCTACGAGCTCGTGCACTGGACGGCCGGGCACACGAGCGAGCTGTTCTCCTTCCGCGGCGAGGAGATCACCGGCGGGGACCTGGCCGACACCATCCGCCGGGACCTGTGCGAGAAGCTCACCGGCCCCGACGCGCCGTACAACCTGATCTTCACGACGAACGGGATCGCCTGCACCACCGCGACCGTGATCGCCGCCGCGCTCGGGATCGAGGCGCTCGACGACATCGGCCCGGCCGACGTCGAGCGCATCCGGCGCGTGCACCTGCTGCTGGTCATGTTCAACGCGTTCCAGCCCGGCGTGTTCGCGCTGTCGGGCTGGGACCTGCTGGGCATGCTGACCCTGCCCCCGGAGCAGGTCTCGGACCTGCTCTCCTCCGGCGACACCCGCTGGGTCTCCCGCCCGGCGCACGACCTGATGGGCCACCGGCCCGACGCCGAGGTGTCGTCCTCGGGGATGCCGCGCGGGCGCAGCCTCTACGGGGCCCTGCCCGAGCAGCTCGCCGACGAGACCAGCTTCGCCCGGCAGATGCAGGCGATCCTCAAGGTGCGCAAGCACTCCGGGGTGGCCACGGCCCGCCAGGTCGACGTCCCCGACGTGGCGCACCGCGGGCTGCTGGTGATGGTCCACGCCCTCGACGACGGCCGGGTGCAGGCCACCGTGCTCAACTTCGCCGACGAGCATGTCGACGCCGCCGTCCAGTCCGACCACTTCACGCCCGGTTCCCCGGTGGTCGACCTGTTCTCCGGGGAGTCCCTCGGGACGGTCGACGACCTGCACGGGTTCCGGGTCGACATGACCCCGTTCCGCGCGACCGCGGTGGTGCTGGAGTCACCTGCCGAGCACGAGCCCGGGTGATACCTGAGGGACGATGGCCGGCGTGGCGATCACGACGCTGAACGGGGTCCGGCTGTCCTGGACCGACCACGGCGGTGACGGTCCGCCGGTCGTGCTGGTCATGGGCACCGGCAGCCCGGGCCGGGTCTGGGACGTCCACCAGGTCCCCGCGCTGCGGGCGGCCGGGCTGCGGGTCGTCACGGTCGACAACCGGGGGATCGCCCCGAGCGACGAGTGCGCAGGCGGGTTCACCGTCGACGACATGGCCGCCGACGTCGCCGCGCTGGTCGAGCACCTCGGCGCGGGGCCGGCCGCGCTGGTCGGGACCTCGCTCGGCTCGCGGGTGGTGTGCGAGCTCGCGCTGGCCCGCCCGGACCTGGTGCGCCGGGTCGCCGCGCTGGCCGCGCACGCCCGGCTGAGCCCGGTGCAACGGGCGTACACCGAGGGAATGGTCGACGCGGCCGACGCGGGCGTCGAGCTGCCGGTCCGGCTCTGGGCCGCCATGCAGGCTACGCACAACCTGTCACCGTCCACACTCGACGACGACCGGGCGGCCCGGGACTGGCTGGACGTCATCGGCTTCGGCGGTACGGCCGTCCGGCCCGGGCACCGTGCCCAGCTGCGGGTGTCGCTGGACCTGGGCGACCGCCGGGCCGCGTACCGGGACATCGCCGTGCCGCTGCTGGTCCTCGCCTTCGCCGACGACCGCGCGATCCCGGTCCGGCTGTCCCGCGAGGTCGCCGACGCCGTGCCCGGAGCGCGCTACGTCGAGATCGCCGGCGCCGGCCACTACGGCTACCTGGAGCGCCCGGCCGAGGTGAACCGGGCGCTGGTGGACTTCCTGACCGGCTGATCCTGATCAGGCCGGCTGAGCCCGGTCAGACCAGCGGGGCCTGCGCCGGCAGTCGGAGCACGTGCGCCACGCTGTCCTGCGGGACAAGCCGGACGAAGTTGTACTCGCCCCAGCGGAAGGTCTGGCCGGAGATCTCGTCGTGCACGTCGACGACGTCGGTGTAGCGCAACCCGAGCGCCGGCATGTCCAGCTTCACCGTGCCCTCCTGGGCGGCGAGGGAGTCCAGAGTGCACACCACGAGCACCTGGTCACCGGTCGCCGGGTCGAGCTTGGAGTAGGCGATGAGGTGCTCGTTGTCGACCTCGTGGAAGAGGATCTCGCGCAGCTGCTGCAGCGACGGGTGCGCCCGGCGGATCTCGTTGAGCTGGGTCAGGTACGGCTCCAGCGAGCGGCCCCGGTTGAGGGCGGCCTCGAAGTCGCGCGGGCGCAGCTCGTACTTCTCCGAGTCGAGGTACTCCTCACTGCCCGGCTTCACCGGGGTCCCCTCGTACAGCTCGAATCCGGAGTAGACACCCCAGGTCGGTGACATCGTCGCGGCCAGGGTCGCGCGGATCGCGAACATCGCCGGCCCGCCGGTCTGCAGCGACTCGTGCAGGATGTCCGGGGTGTTGGTGAACAAATTCGGCCGGCACTCGTCCGCGTGCTCCGCGTGCAGGGTCGCGAAGTCGGCGAGCTCCTCCTTCTCGGTCCGCCACGTGAAGTACGTGTAGGACTGGGTGAAGCCCAGGCGCGCGAGCCCGAACAGCCGGGCGGGCCGGGTGAAGGCCTCGGCCAGGAACAGGACGTCCGGGTGGTGGTGCTTGACCTCCCAGATCAGCCAGTGCCAGAAGTTCGGCGGCTTGGTGTGCGGGTTGTCGACGCGGAAGATCTTCACGCCGTGCTCGACCCACTTCAGCACCACGCGCAGGCACTCGGCGTAGACGCCGGCCGGGTCGCGGTCGAAGTTCATCGGGTAGATGTCCTGGTACCGCTTCGGCGGGTTCTCCGCGTAGGCGATCGTCCCGTCCGGTCGGACGGTGAACCACTCCGGGTGCTCGGCGACCCACGGGTGGTCCGGCGCGCACTGCAGCGCCAGGTCGAGCGCGATCTCCATCCCGAGCTCGCCCGCCTTGGCGACGAAGGCGTCGAAGTCGTCGAAGTCGCCCAGCTCGGGGTCGATCGCGTCGTGCCCGCCCGCGGCGGAGCCGATCGCCCACGGCGACCCGACGTCCCCGGGCTCGGCGTGCACGGAGTTGTTGCGGCCCTTGCGGTGCACCGTGCCGACCGGGTGGATCGGCGGGAGGTAGACGACGTCGAAGCCCATCCGCGCGACCCGGTCCAGCTCCTTGGACGACGTCGCGAACGTGCCGTGCACCGGCCGGCCGGTCTCGTCGCGGCCGCCGGTGGAGCGCGGGAAGAACTCGTACCAGGAACCGAAGAGGGCGCGCCGGCGGTCGACGTGGATCTGCCGCTCGGGCCCCCGCGTGATCAGCTCGCGGACCGGGCGTTCGGTCATGATCTTCGTGACGGCGTCGAACAGGGCCGGGGCGACCCGCGTGCGCAGCGGCAGCGCGGTGTCCCGCAGGGTGTTCGCCGCTCCCAGCAGCAGGTCGCGGCTGTCCCGTTCGGACGGACGACGGCCGACCCGGGACAGCAGCCGGGCGCCGACCTCCAGGTCGTTGGCCAGCTCCTCGGGGGACTGTCCCGCGGCGATCTTCTTCTCCACGCCCGAGCGCCAGGTCGACCACGGGTCGCTCCAGGCGTCCACCCGGAAGGTCCAGCGGCCCTCGGTGTCGGGGCACACCCAGGCGACGAACCGGTCGGTGCCGACGCCCTCGGGCTGCATCCGCACGTAACGGGCCTCGCCGGGCTCGCCGTTCGCGTCCAGCGGGGCGAACACCACGTTCGCGGCGACGGCGTCGTGGCCCTCGCGCCACACGGTCGCCCGGATCGGGACCACCTCGCCGGCGACGGCCTTGGCCGGGTCACCCGTCTCCACGAACGGGGTCACCTCGTCGATTCCGAGCCGCCCCGTCATCGGACGTCACCCCCGTTTTCGCATCGAGCGCTCATTCACCGAGCGGATGTGTGCGCCGGGACCGGTGTGGCGCACGGGACAACCGTACCCATCAGAGCCGGTCCGGCGCGCGACGGGACACGGTGCGTCGCACCGGTTCCGGTATCGGTTCAGCCGCGGTTTCGCCACCGTTTCCCGGCCCGCGAACCGCTCGGTGTCCGCCGGGCCCGGGCAGCGCCGCGACGACCCGCCCGAGCAGGTCGCCGCGGGCCGATCCGGGGGCGGGCGACTAGTCTCCGCGCCGTGAGAGCCCTCCGTCGATTCACCGTTCGTGCCCAGCTCCCCGGTCCGCTCGCGCCGCTGCAGACACTGGCCACGAACCTGCGGTGGACGTGGGACGCGCCGACCCGGGACCTGTTCGCCTCGCTCGACCCGCAGGCGTGGGACGCCTGCGGTCACGACCCGGTCCGGCTGCTCGGCGACATCCCCACCGCGCGGCTCGCCGAGCTGGCCGAGGACGGCGCCGTCGCGGACCGGGTCGCCGAGCAGGCCGCCGACCTGGAGCGGTACCTGAGCGAGCCGCGCTGGTACCAGAGCGCGCCGGATCCCGGCCTGCCCGCGGCCGTCGGATACTTCTCGATGGAGTTCGGCGTCTCCGAGGTGCTGCCGAACTACTCCGGTGGCCTCGGGGTGCTCGCCGGCGACCATCTCAAGGCCGCGTCCGACCTGGGCGTGCCGCTGATCGGCGTCGGCCTGCTGTACCGCTCGGGGTACTTCCGGCAGTCGCTGTCGCTGGACGGCTGGCAGCTCGAGCACTACCCGGCGATCGACCCGCAGGGTCTGCCGCTGCAGCTGCTCGCGGATCCCGAGGGCGCCCCCGTGCTGGTCCGGGTCGCGATGCCGGAGGACCGGACGCTCTCGGCGCGGGTGTGGCTCGCCCGGGTCGGCCGGGTGCCGCTGCTGCTGCTCGACACCGACATCGAGGAGAACGAACCCGACCTCCGCGGGGTCACCGACCGGCTCTACGGCGGCGACCAGAACCACCGGATCCAGCAGGAGATCCTGATCGGGGTCGGCGGCGTCCGTGCGGTCCGGGCGTTCTGCCGGACGAGCGGGCATCCGGCCCCGGAGGTGTTCCACACCAACGAGGGGCACGCCGGCTTCCTCGGCCTGGAACGGATCCGCGAGCTGTGCACCGGATCCGCGGTGGCGTCGAACGGGGCGGGACCCTCGTCGAGCTCGGCGGCGACCGTCTCCGGTTCGGGGCTGGACTTCGACGAGGCCCTCGCCGCCGTCCGCGCCGGCACGGTGTTCACCACGCACACCCCGGTCCCGGCCGGCATCGACCGGTTCGGGCTCGACCTCGTGCGCCACTACCTCACCGACCGGCTGCTGCCCGGCCTGTCCACCGAACGGCTGCTCGCCCTGGGCGCCGAGGACGACCCGGCGACGTTCAACATGGCGCACATGGGCCTGCGCCTGGCCCAGCGCGCCAACGGCGTGTCGCAGCTGCACGGCAGCGTCTCCCGCGACATGTTCGGCGGGATGTGGGCGGGTTTCGACCGCGACGAGGTGCCGATCGGATCGGTCACCAACGGCGTGCACGGCCCGACCTGGGAGGCTCGCCAGGTCACCGAGCTGCTCGGCTCGCCGGGTCCCGAGGGCATCGCGCAGGAGTCCTCGGCGGTGTCCGACGCCGACCTGTGGGCGCTGCGGAGCGCGCTGCGGTCCCGGCTGGTCGAGGAGGTGCGACGGCGGGTGCGTGCGGCCTGGCTGGAGCGCGGCGCGTCCGAGCCGGAGCTGGGCTGGACCGACCACGTCTTCGACGCCGACGTGCTGACCGTCGGGTTCGCCCGCCGGGTGCCGACCTACAAGCGGCTCACCCTGATGCTGCGCGACCCGGATCGGCTGCGCGGGCTGCTGCTCGACGCCCACCGGCCGGTGCAGCTGATCGTCGCAGGCAAGTCGCACCCCGCCGACGACGACGGCAAGGCGCTCATCCAGCAGATCGTCCGGTTCGCCGACGACGCCGGGGTCCGGCACCGGATCGTGTTCCTGCCCGACTACGACATGTCGATGGCCCGCTACCTGTACTGGGGCTGCGACGTCTGGCTGAACAACCCGCTGCGCCCGCTGGAGGCCTGCGGGACCTCGGGCATGAAGTCCGCGCTCAACGGCGGGCTGAACCTGTCCATCCGGGACGGCTGGTGGGACGAGTTCTACGACGGCGCCAACGGCTGGGCCATCCCCACCGCGGACGGCGTCGAGGACCCGACCCGGCGCGACGACCTGGAGGCCAACGCGCTCTACGAGCTGCTCGCCACGCAGGTCGGTCCGGCGTTCTACGACCGCACCGACGGCGTCCCGCACCGCTGGGTGGAGATGGTGCGGCACACGCTCACCACCCTGCGCCCCAAAGTGCAGGCGACCCGGATGGTGCGCGAGTACGTCCAGGACTGGTACGCCCCGGCCGCCCGGGCCGCCGCGGTCGTCACCGCCGACGACTACGCCGCCGCCCGCGGGCTCGCGCAGTACCGGGACCGGCTGGACAAGGCCTGGAACGACGTCCGGATCACCGGCGTCGACGTCACCGGGCTTCCGGAGACCCCGGTCGTCGGGTCGCCGATGACCGTCCGGGCGGGCGTCGACCTGGCGGGTCTGGACCCGTCGGACGTGGTCGTCGAGGCCGTGGTCGGGAGGGTCGACGACGCCGACGAGCTGGCCGATCCGGTCACCGCGGCGATGGAGCACCGCGGTGACGGCAGCTGGGAGATCGCGGTCCCGCTGCCGCACGCCGGGCTGACCGGCTACACGGTGCGGGTGCTACCGCACCACCCGCACCTGGCCTCCTCGGTGGAGCTGGGCCGGATCGTGCTGGCGGGGTAGGCCCGGGTCAGGCGCTGGGCTCCTCCAGGGCGCGGACCCGCTCGCACGTGCTCTCCACCTGGTTCCACACCTCGCGAGCCTGGGTGTCGTGGTCCAGCCACCGGGTGGCGGCCGCGGCGGCGTCCTGATCACCGTGGACGGTGAGAACGTGCAGGTCGACGAGCTGGTCGAGCCATGCCGAGTCCGTCCCGGCCGGGGCGTCGTACGGGTTGTCCATATCTCTCCTACCTGGGCGGGTGGGCCCCTCCACCTCGTCGTCGGGGCTCGGGGGCCACACCCCATATGATTGCGCTCGCGCATCCATTGCGCAATCACGAGTAATGTGACGTGGCAGCCGATGTCGCAGGCAGGTGCTCGGGAGACGACGGCGGGAGTGGGATGAGCAGCATCGAGAAGGAGGCGTCGGTCGACGCGGAGCTGGTCGAGGTCGTGCTGGCGGCCGCGCGGCTCCTGGTCGGGATCAGCGCCCAATCCGTGGCCGCGATCGACGACGTGGTCACGTTGCCCCAGCTGCGGGTGCTGATGATGGTGGACAACCACGGCCCGCTCAATCTCTCCGCCGTGGCCGCCGGTCTGGGCGTGCACCGGTCCAACGGGACCCGGGTCGTCGACCGCCTGGTCAACGCGGGCCTGCTGGACCGCCGGGACGATCCCGCGGACCGGCGCAACCTGGTCCTCGAGCTCACGCCGGCCGGCCGGGAGCTGGTCGACACGATCGTCTCCCACCGGCGGGAGGCCGTCGTCGATCTGCTGCGCCGGATGCCGCAGGAGCAACGGGCCGCCCTGGGACCTGCGCTGTCCTCCTTCGCCGCTGCCGGTGGCGAGGTCGGCGGCGACCCGGCCTGGTCGCTCGGATGGAGCTCCGGCTGACGCGACGGGCGTCGAGCCCTCGGGGTACCCCGGCCCGCATCCCGGGGTTCTCTCCGATCCGGGCGCCGGTCGTGCCGCCCTAGCGTCGATCCGGGCCCGTCGTCCGGCGAGCCGGACGGCGGGGGGCGCACCGGTGATCGAGCACGTGGCGGCGGTCGTCGCCTCGCCGTGGATCCTGCCGCTGCTGTTCGTGCTCTGCGTGGTCGACGGCTTCCTGCCACCGGTGCCCAGCGAGTCCGTGCTGACCGCGCTGGCGACGTTGTCGGTGAGCGGGGCGGGCCCGCACGTGGCGATGCTGGTGCCGGTCGCCGCGCTGGGTGCGTTCGCCGGCGACCAGATCGCCTACCGGCTCGGCGCGCAGGTCCCGATGGAGCGCTGGCCGTGGTTCCGCAGCCCCCGCGGACGGCAGCGGGTCCGGTGGGTGCGAGCGGCGCTGCGGGACCGCGGCACGGCACTGATCCTGGCCGCGCGTTTCGTGCCGGTCGCCCGGGTCGCCGTCACGACGACGGCGGGTGCGACGGCCTACCCGCGGAGCCGGTTCCTGCTCGTGACGGCTTTCGCCGCGCCCGCCTGGGCCGGGTTCTGTGCCCTGCTCGGACTCGGGGCCGGGACCGTCCTGCCGCTGCATCCACTCGCCGCGGCCGCCGTCGGGGTGGTGGCGGGTGCGCTGCTCGGGATGCTCGCCGACCGGGTCATCCGACTGTCGCGAACGCGTGGGCGGATGAGGAGTCGCCGCGCGGCGACCCGGTGGTGAGGACCAGGTGGTGCCCGCCGGGCGCGAGCCCGTCCACAGTGATCGTCTGCTCCCGGGTGCCACAGAGGCCGCTCCAGGCGACCAGCCCGTCGACGGTGAGTGTGCACGGCCCGGCGACGTACGGGTCGACCGGCGGCTCCCGCTTCACCGCGACCTGCAGGGCCCCTGGGCCGGTCTGCTCCGCGTGAATCGAGTTGTTGACCTCGCAGAGGTTCAGGTGACCGAACTGCGCCCGCACCGTGGGGCCGTCGATCGGGCCCCCGCCCCGCGGGTCCTGGGTCACCGCGCGCACCGCGGCGCCGAGTGGTGCACGGCAACGATCCCCGCGGATCGGCCCGCTCGACGTGCGTCCCGTGGTGGTCGACTCGAGCCGGGTCCCGATCGCGTCGTAGGCCTCCACGACGTAGTGCGTGCGGATCCCGTCGCCGGTCTCGGCAGGCGGTGTCCAGGTCGCTTCGAAGCTGAGTCCTCGGGCGCCGTTCCCGGAGGCCGGGCTCAGCACCAGGTCCTCGACCGGGCCCGGTGGGTCGGGCGGACCGGCGGCGGTCGCTGCGGCTGCCGTGGTCGCCGTGGTCGCTGCAGCTGCTGTGGTCGCCGTGGTCGCTGTGGCCGCGCACAGTGTCGCGATCGTGGCGACGAACAGTGCGACCTTTCGCGACGGACGGATGGATGCTCTGGTCAACACGAACCCCCCAGTTCGTTTGCCGTGCATGTGCCCTCGTGTCATCGCGGCACGTGACCGATGCGTCACACGGCAGAGTGAACCAGCCCCGTTCGGACGAGTCGAGCGAGGCGTGTGCGGGGTGAACGGTGGGACAGCTGTGATGCGGTGCCGCTCGGGCGTCTCCCGGCGCCGGCGATCGACCCGGCGCCGGCGATTGCCCGGGTGCTGACGATCGGGGCGGTCAGCCCCCGCAGCACCCGCCGCCGCAGCAGCCCCCGCCACCGGCCGGGGCCATCGCGGCCTGCGGTGCTCCGCCACCCGAGGAACGTCCGCCCAGCGAGACGGTGGAGAGCAGCTTGATGGTGTCCGCGTGCCCGGCCGGGCACGCCGCCGGGTCTGAGGCAGCCGTCATCGGCCGGTCCACCTCGAACGTCTCCGGCGCGCCACCGGCGGCGCAGACACGGCAGCGGAACTCGTATCGCGGCATGCGCGCAGCCTACGCCGCGACCACCCCGTGTAGCGATGATCGGGTGCGGAGCCGACGACGTCTGTCGAGCCGGCGGATGAGGTTCTGCGCCGCCTCCACCACCGAGCTTCTTCGGCCACCTGTATCGGCTTCTCGGAGCAGTGAGCCGAAACTGTCGGGGGTCGACGGTATGTTCGATTCATGGTGGTCGGGCAGGTGATTCCAGAGGGACTGGCGGCGTTGCTGCCCGGCCCCGAGCTGGCCACCACGCTCGCCGGCTTGGAGCTGACCCGGGTCCCCAACGACGACATCGGTGACGTCCTGGTCGCCCAGTCCCGCCAGCTCGCCCACGAGCAGGCCCGGATGTTCGCCACCATGGCCGAGGTCGTGTGCCGGCGCCCGTTCGCCGGGCCCCTGGAGGTCCGCCGCGCAGACACCCCCGAGCTCTACGGCGCCGACGAGGTCCGCGCCGCCCTGGCCTGGACCCGACGCGCCGCAGAGTCGGAGACCGATTTAGCGTTCGTGCTGGTGTACGCGTTGCCGCAGGTGCAGGCGGCGTTGTCGCAGGGCCACATCGACCGCGGCAAGGCCCGGATCTTCGCCCAACATTTGGGCGACCTACCCGCCGACCAGATCGCCGCGATCTGCGCTGCGGTCCTGCCCCACGCACCCCGGCTGACCACCGGCCAGATCGCCGAGCGGATCAAGCGCCTGGTCCTGGAGCTGGACCCGGCCTACTACGAACGCCGCTACCGCAAGGCGATCCGCGACCGCCAGGTCGTGGCCTACCTGTGCGCCGACGGCACCGCAGTGCTGTCGGCGAGCGGGCTGCCGGCCGACGAGGCCGCCGCAGCCTGGGAACGCCTCGACGCCCTGGCCCGCGCCGCCCGCCACGACGGTCACCCCGGCACCCTGGACCAGGTCCGGGCCGACCTCGTACTGGGCCTGCTCGACGGATCACTGCACGGGCTGGACCGCGCCGAGATCCTGCAGGCGCTACTGGAACGCTTCGCCGGACACACAGACCTCGACACTCCCAGCTCCGGCGGGCCCGACACCGGCACTCCCGGGTCCGGTGATGCCGGGTCCGGGGAGCCCAGTTCCGAGGAACCCGGGTCCGGCGCGGCCATGGTGGGTGCCTTCGGCGCCGCCGCATCCGGCGATCCCGGATCTGATGACCCCGTAGCCGGTGACCCCGCGTCCAGTGAGGCCGAGTCGAACGAGCCCACGTCCGGCGAGCCCACGTCCGGTGAAGCCCGGTCCGACGTACCAGTGCCCGAGGAGCCCGAGTCCGGCAACCCCGGGTCCGACGAGCCCGAGGTCGGTGAGTCTGGGTCCGGCGGGCCCGGGCCGGATGATCCCGGGCTCGACGAGCCCGGCCCGGGATCCGGTTCTTACCCCGGTCCTGGCGGACCCGAGCCCGACGGACCGGACACGGGCGGCTCGCCGGCCGGTGGCGGCGACCTCGATACCCGCGACACGCGCGAGGACGCCCGCGGTGATGCGGGGAGAGACGCTGCAGTGACCCGCCTCGCCGCGGTGGCCGATCCCGCCAGCGCACCCGGGCCTCCCGCCGGCACTCCCGGGCCTCCCGTCGACGCACCCGCGAGTCCCGCCGCCGCGACGGGCGCGTCCGCCAGCGCCGAGCAGGACACCCCGGAGCGATCCACCCCGGAAGAGAACCAGCAGCGCGACCCCCGCCCGGCACCCAGCGCCACGGCGGCGAGCCCGAGCAGCAGTCTCGGTGTGGAAGTCCGGGTCCCGCTCAGCACCCTGCTCGGCCTCGACGACCGCGCCGGGGAACTACCCGGCTGGGGCCCGATCCCCGCCGACGCCGCCCGCCGCATCGTCGCCCGCCAACGCCGCGCCCAATGGCGCTGGGTCATCGTCGACGACCACGGACACCTCCTGGCCGAAGGCATCACCCGCCACCGGCCCACACCGCGCGACCCCAGCGGGCCGTCCGGCGGGGTCGTCGAACTGCAGATCCCCGAGGCGCTGCTGGCGACCCTGGCCGCTACCGCGGCGCAGTACGGTCGCTGGGCCGGGGTGATCACCGACATCGCCGCCCGCTACCAGCTCCACCGTCAACAAGACGAGCTCTGGGCCGAACTCGATGCCGACCCCACCGCCCGGTTCCCGTCCGCGCCACTGCGCCGCCACACCGAGGTCCGCGACCGCACCTGCGTACATCCCGGCTGCCGCACCTCGGCCCGGCGCTGCGACCAGGACCACACGCTGGATCACGGTCGCGGCGGCACCACCACCCATGACGACTTGGCGCCACTGTGTCGCCATCACCATATGCTCAAGACCAAAGGTGGATGGCGCCTCGAGCAGCCCGAACCCGGCCACTTCATCTGGACCAGCCCACTCGGGCGGCACTACCCCGTCGAGCCCGAACCGATCCTGCCGCCCCCGATCCGGCCGGTCCACCGCGATCCCGAACCCTGGTTCGACCACCCCGCCTACGACATCGACCACGAACAGCCCGACCTGCGCCGACGCGAACGCGCCCCACCGGGCGAGGACCACGCACCCGACGCCCCCGCGCCCGGCGACACCACGCCCCGCGGCGACGAAGCACGGGACGATCCACCGCCGTTCTGATCCGCGCACCAGCCCGTGAGGCCCCATCGTGAGGTGGCTACGTACCCGATCACGTTGCCGGCCCTCGCGGCCCTGCTGGCTCGTGCCCTGCTGGTTCTCATGGCGCAGCCGGCTTCCTGCTCAGCGTCCCCACCGGGGGTGTCGGCGGCGTTCCAGCCCTGGGCGCTCGCGGCTCCGTATCCCGGCCCACCGCGGTGAGATCGGTGACATCGGCGCCGTTTGAATTGGATTCCTGGAGTCGTCTTTCTAGGTTGAGTGGGTGCGCATGACCAAGGGGACCGACGTGGCGTTGCGGATCGCGATGCGCCTGGCGGTGCTGGAGGAAGAGATGGCACCCACCACGCGCGAGGTCGCAGCGGCGGTGAACGTGCCGTACAGCCATGCCGCCAAGATCGTCACCCGGCTCCAGCACCTCGGTGTGGTCGAGACCCGCCGCGGGCGCGGGGGAGGGCTGGTCCTCACCTCGGCCGGGCGCACGGAGTCGCTCGGTCGCCTCGTCCGCATGCTGGAGGGGGAGGGGGACGTCGTCGGCTGCGAGGACGATCCGCCGTGCCCGCTTCGCTCGGCCTGCCGGCTGCGGGCGGCGCTGCGCGAGGCCCAGGAGGCCTTCTACGCCGCCCTCGACCCGATCACCATCGAGGACCTCACGACCGCGCCGACCGGCGCGCTCCTGCTGGGTCTCCCGACGGGGCTGCCTGCCATGGCCGACTGACCCGCCGACGGTGACCGGCTGACCCAGCCGCCGTGACCGGCCGACCCGCCTGCGGTAACCCGGCAGGCCTGGCCGCCGTGACCGGCAGACCCGGCCGCCGTGACCGGCAGACCCGGCCGCCGTGACCGACTGACCCAGCCGCCGTGACCGACTGACCCAGCCGCCGTGACCGGCTGATCCGGCCGCCGTGACCGGCAGACCCGGCCGCCCGTGCTCAGGAGGGCCGGAGTGTGCCGAAAAATACGAATATCAGATACCAATTTGGAGGCCTGATGCTGTCCGAGACGTCCGCTGCCACCGTCCGCGCGACCCTTCCCGCGGTGGGCGAGGCCATCGGCGAGATCTCGTCGGTGTTCTACGGCCGGCTCTTCACCGCGCACCCGGAGCTGCTGCGCGATCTGTTCAACCGGGGCAACCAGGCCAACGGCACGCAGCAGCGGGCGCTGGCCGGTGCAGTCGCTGCGTTCGCCTCGGTGCTGGTGCAGGAGGGAGCGGCACCGCAGGCGCTGCTCGACCGCATCGCGCACAAGCACGCGTCGCTGGGCATCACCCGCGACCAGTACCCGATCGTCTACACGCATCTGTTCGCAGCCATCGCGGAGGTTCTCGGTGAGGCCGCCACCGACGACGTCGTCGACGCCTGGACCGAGGTGTACTGGCTGATGGCGGACACCCTGTGCGCGATCGAGGACCGGCTCCGCGACGAGGCGGGGGTGTCCGGCGGGACCACCTGGCGCGAGTTCCGGGTCGTGGGGCGCTACACCGAGACAGCGGACGTGCTCACCGTCCTGGCCCGGCCGGTCGACGGGCACCCGATCCCGCGGGCCCGTGCGGGCCAGTACGTGTCGGTGCAGGTCGAGCTGCCCGACGGGGCCCATCAGATCCGCCAGTACAGCCTGACCAGCACCCGGACCGATGCGGCGCAGTTCGCCGTCAAGAAGCTCGCCGGGCCGCCTGCCGGCGAGGTGTCCGGTCACCTGCACCAGCACCTCACCGAGGGCGACGTCGTGCGGATCAGCGCGCCGTTCGGTGACGTCGTGCTCGACGTGAGCGACCGCCCGGTCCTGCTCGCCTCGGCCGGGATCGGGTGCACGCCGATGATCGGGATGCTCGGCGACCTCGCGGCGGACACCTCCGCGCGCCGGGTGGTCGTCGTGCACGGTGATCGCGACGAGAGCACGCACGCGTTCCGCGCGGACCTCGAACAGCTCGTCGCCAAGCTGCCCGACGCCGCCGCGCACGTCTGGTACGAGCACCCGCAGGAGGACCGGCCTGCCGATCGGACCGGCCTGGTGGATCTCGGCACCATCGACATCCCCGAGGGGGCGGTCGCCTACCTCTGCGGTCCCACCGCCTTCCTCGAGGCGGTCGGCACCCAGCTGCGGGACCGCGGCGTGCCCGCCGCCGACATCCACTACGAGCTGTTCACCCCGGCCGGGTTCTGACCCGGCAGGAGCTCAGCGGCTGCGCAGCAGGCGTACCGAGCGGGGCGGGAGCACCACCGTCGCACCGGGCTCGATCGGTGTGGTGTCGGCGGGCTCGCCGTCGGCGGTCGTCGAGTCCAGGACCGGGTCGAAGCCGTGCTCGGTCGGCAGCAGGCAGTCCACCGGCGTATCCCCGGCGTGCAGGAGCAGCATCCAGTAGTCCGCCAGCAGCACCACGAGGGTCTGCCGGCCGCTGTCGTGCCAGTCGTCCGGCCGCATCGGGCGCCCGGACGGCTCCCACCAGAGGACCTCGCCGTCGACGTAGAACTGGTCGCGGTGCAGCACCGGCGACTCCCGGCGCAGCGCGACGACCTTCGCCGTGAAGGCCTCCATCGCCGCGGTCTCGTCGGTGGCGGTCCAGTCCACCCAGGACGTCTCGTCGTCACGGCAGTAGGCGTTGTTGTTGCCGCCCTGGGTGCGCCAGCGCTCGTCCCCGCCGGTGATCATCGGGGTGCCGATCGACAGCAGCAGGGTCGCCATCATCGCCCGTGCCGTGGCGAGCCGGGCGGCGCGGATGCCCGCGTCGTCGGTCTCGCCCTCGGCGCCGAGGTTCTGCGAGCGGTTGTCGTCGGTGCCGTCCCGGTTGCTCTCGCCGTTGCCCTCGTTGTGCTTGCGCTCGTAGGAGACGAGGTCGCGCAGGGTGAAGCCGTCGTGCGCGGTCACGAAGTTGATCGACGCCCACGGCCGGCGCCCGGACAGCCCGTAGATGTCGGAGCTGCCGGTCAGTCGGGACGCGAGCTCCGCGATACCGCCGTGCCCGCGCCAGAAGTCGCGGACGGCGTCGCGGTAGCGGCCGTTCCACTCCGACCAGGCGACGCCGAAGCCGCCGACCCGGTAGCCCTCACCGGTCGCGTCCCACGGCTCGGCGATCAGCTTGCAGGTCGACAGGGTCGGGTCCTGGGCGATGGCGGTCAGCAGCGCGGAGTCCGGGGAGAACGGACCGGACCGCGGCCGCCCGAGCACCGAGGCGAGGTCGATCCGGAACCCGTCGACCCCGAAGGCGTGCACCCAGTGCCGCATCGCGTCGCAGACCAGCCGGATCACCGTCGGCGACCCGGCGTCGAGGGTGTTGCCGGTGCCGGTGATGTCGGCGTCGTACCCGGACCCGCCGAGCGAGTAGTACGCCGGCGCGTCCAGCCCGCGGTAGGACAGCGTCGTCCCGCCGACCCCGCCCTCACAGGTGTGGTTGGGGACGATGTCGAGGATCACCTCGATCCCGGCCGCGTGCAGGGTGTCGACGAGGTAGCGGAACTCGGCGATCTCGTTGCCCGGCACGGCGGCGTATCCGGGGTGCGGGGCCAGGAACCCGAGCGTGGCGTAACCCCAGTAGTTCGCCGCGCCCCGCTCCAGCAGCGACGGCTCGGGCGCACTGGCCTGGACCGGCAGCAGCTCGACGGCGGTGATCCCGACCCGCTGCAGCTGCGCGATCACCGCGGGGTGCGCCAGCCCGAGGTAGGTGCCGCGGTGCGCCTCCGGGACCTCCGGGTGCAGCCGGGTCCAGCCCCGGACGTGGAGCTCCGAGATCACCGTCTCCGACCAGGGCACGTCCGGTCGCGGCGGGCGGGGGGCGAGGTCGGTGGCGGTCACCACCGACAGCGGCACCGAGCCCAGCGAGTCGACCGCGCTCGGCCGCCCGGACATCGGGTCGCCGTGCCAGCCCCGGGCGGCGACGACATCGGTCACCGTCCCGGTGATCTGCTTCGCGTACGGGTCGACGAGCAGCTTGTTCGGGTTTGCCCGCAGCCCGTCGAACGGCCGGTACGGCCCGTGCGCGCGGTAGCCGTAGCGCTGACCGGGCCGCACTCCGGGTACGTGCCCGTGCCAGACGCCGAAGGTGTGCTCGGCCAGCTCGACCCGGCGCTCGGTGAACGCCCCGACGGCGCCGTTCTCCGGGCCGTCGACCAGGCAGACCTCGACCATCTCCGCGCTGGTCGAGGCGACCGCGAAGCGGGTTCCGTGGTCGTCGGGGTGGGCACCGAGCGGGAAGACAGGCACGGTCGGCCAGGATAGGGGGGTGACTTCGCCCCGAACCTCGCCCGCGCCCGGTGTCACACCCGTCGATGACGAAGATCTCGTGATCGGGATGGACGGTGCCACCGCCCGTCGCGGCACCACCACGATGCTCGACGCCGTGGACTGGCGGGTCGAGCTCGACGAGCGCTGGGTGGTGCTGGGCCCCAACGGCGCCGGTAAGACCACCCTGCTCCGTCTGGCCGGTGCCGAGCTGCACCCGACCTCCGGGCTCGTGTACGTGCTCGGCGAGCGGATGGGCCGGGTCAACGTGTTCGAGCTGCGCCCGCGGATCGGCCTGACCTCGGCGAACCTCGGCATCCGGATCCCCGGCGACGAGAAGGTGTCCGACGTCGTCGTCTCCGCCGGGTACGGGGTGCTCGGCCGCTGGCGCGAGGAGTACGAGAACGAGGACACCGGCCGCGCGTACCAGCTGCTCGACCAGCTCGGGATGGGAGCGCTCGCCGGCCGCGCCTACGGGACGCTGTCCGAGGGCGAGCGCAAGCGCACGCTGATCGCCCGCGCGCTGATGACGGACCCGGAGCTCCTGCTGCTCGACGAGCCGGCCGCCGGACTGGACCTGGGGGGCCGCGAGGACCTGCTCGTGCGGCTGTCGGACCTGGCGGAGGACCCCTACGCGCCGGCGTCGGTGCTGGTCACCCACCACGTGGAGGAGATCCCGCCCGGCTACACGCACGGGATGCTGCTGCGCGACGGGAAGGTGGTCGCGGCCGGCCTGCTCGACGACGTCATGACCGCCGAGCCGCTGTCGGAGACCTTCGGCCTGCCACTGACCGTCGAGCGTCGTGCCGGGGGCCGGTTCACCGCCTACCGCCGCCGCTGAAGGAATGTGATCACCGAGCCGTCGCAGCGTCCCCCGGGTGGCGGTTAGGGTCCGCTGCGTGACCGAATTCGTGAGCCTGTCCGTGGACGCCGGTGTCGGGACGATCCGGATCGACCGCCCGCCGATGAACGCTCTCAACCGCCAGATCCAGGGGGAGCTCCTGGAGGTGGCGGACGAGGCCGCGACCCGTGCCGACGTGCGCGCCGTCGTCGTCTACGGCGGGGAGAAGACGTTCGCCGCCGGTGCGGACGTCAAGGAGATGGCGTCGATGTCCTACTCGGACATGGCGCCGCAGGCCCGCAGGCTCTCCGCGGGCCTGGGCGCGATCTCGACGATCCCGAAGCCGACGGTCGCCGCGGTGACCGGTTACGCGCTCGGCGGCGGGCTCGAGGTCGCCCTCGGCGCGGACCGCCGGATCGCCGGTGACAACGCCAAGCTGGGCTTCCCGGAGATCCTGCTCGGCATCTTCCCGGGCGGTGGCGGCACCCAGCGCGCCGCGCGGCTGATCGGTGCCCCGCGCACCAAGGACCTGGTCTACACCGGGCGGATGGTGAAGGCCGGCGAAGCCCTCGAGATCGGCCTGGTCGACGAGGTCGTACCCGCCGACGAGGTCTACACCCGCGCGGTCGAGTGGGCGAAGCAGTTCACCGCCGGTCCGGCGCTGGCCTACGCGGCGGCGAAGAAGGCGATCGACAACGGCCTCGACACCGACCTGCGCACCGGCCTGGACATCGAGTCCGAGCTGTTCGCCGGCGTGTTCGCGAGCGACGACGCGAAGACCGGCATGGCGTCGTTCGTGGAGAACGGCCCCGGGAAGGCCGCGTTCACCGGCCGCTGAGGGAGCGGAGCGGTCCGTTCTGCCAGACTCCTACTCATGAGTTCGGACCCGGCGCCCACTCCGCACGCCACCGCCGAGCAGGTCGAGGCGGCCTGGCGTGACCCGAAACTCGCCAACGTGCTCTACCACGACTGGGAGGCGGGCACCTACGACGAGAAGTGGTCGATCAGCTACGACGAGCGCTGCATCGACTACGCCGTCGGCCGGTTCCGGGCGGCCGCCCCGTGGGACGGACGCCCCTACCTGCGGGCGCTGGAGCTGGGCAGCGGCACCGGGTTCTTCCTGCTGAACCTGATGCAGGCCGGGGTGGCCGACCGCGGTGTGGTCACCGACCTCTCGCCGGGAATGGTGGAGGCGGCGACCCGCAACGCGGCCGGCCTCGGCCTGGACGTCGAGGGCCGGGTCGTCGACGGTGAGCACATCCCGTTCCCGGACGACAGCTTCGACCTGGTCGTCGGGCACGCGGTGCTGCACCACATCCCGGACGTCGAGGCCGCGCTGCGCGAGGTGTACCGCGTGCTGGAGCCGGGCGGCCGGTTCGTGTTCGCCGGCGAGCCGACGACGGTCGGCGACGCCTACGCGCGCACGCTCGGCCAGTGGACGTGGAAGGCCACCACGACGCTGACGAAGCTCCCCGCCCTGCAGGACTGGCGGCGCCCGCAGCACGAGCTCGACGAGTCGTCCCGGGCGGCCGCGCTGGAGTCCGTCGTGGACATCCACACGTTCGACCCGGCCGACCTGGAGCGCACCGCCCGCGAGGCCGGGTTCGAGGGAGCGCTGGCGAGCTCCGAGGAGTTCTCCGCGGCGATGCTGGGCTGGCCGGTGCGGACGTTCGAGGCCGCCGTCCCCGACGGCAAGCTCGGCTGGAGCTGGGCGATGTTCGCCTATCACGGCTGGCAGCGGCTGTCCTGGCTGGACGAGCACCTGCTGTCGCGGGTCGTGCCGCGCAGCTGGTTCTACAACGCGCTGATCACCGGCACGAAGCCCCGCTGATGCCGCCGTGACGAGCCTGCCCGAACGGGCCCGGTCACGGGCCAGGGTCGCGACACTCGTCGACATGGAGCACCCGCTGGAGCCGTTCTGGCGCGGAGTCATCGCCTACCGGCTGCTGACGCTGCTCACCGTCGTCGGCGTGACGGTGTACCACCTGCCCACCGGCTACGAGCGTCCGCTCGCGGCACTCGGCGTGCTGCTGGTGATGACGGTGTGGACGGCCGTCACGTCCTGGGGCTACCTGGGCGGGCTGCCCGGGAGGCCGGACGGGCGCGCCCGCCTCGCGCTGGCCGATCTCGTCGTCTGTGTCGCGACCATGGCGACCACCCCCTGGATCGTCCGCGAGGCCCACCTGGACGACGGCGGCCCCGGCATGGGATCCATCTGGACCTCCGGGGCGGTGCTGGCCTGCGCCGTCGCGTTCCGGATCCGCGGCGGGCTGATCGCCGCACTGGTGGTCTCGGTGGCTCTCGTGCTGTCCAAGGAGCGGTTCGGGGACCTCGAGCTCGGCGACATCCAGCTGCTGGTGCTCGCCGGGCTCACCGTGGGTTTCGCCTCGCACGTCCTGGAACGCACGGCGGCCCGGCTGCGACGTCTCACCGCCGAGCAGGCCGCGGCCGCCGAGCGCGAGCGGCTCACCCGCTCGATCCACGACGGCGTCCTGCAGGTCCTCGCGCACGTCCAGCGGCGCGGAGCCGAGATCGGCGGGGACACCGCCGAGCTGGGCGTGCTCGCGGGCGAGCAGGAGACCGCGTTGCGCGCGCTGCTGGCAGGCCCCGGCACGACCGACGCCCGCGGGCGTCGCGACCTGGGCGCCGCCCTGCGTCTCCTCACCTCGGACCGGGTGACGGTGTCGGCGCCGGGCCGTCCGGTGGAGTTCGACGCGGCGGTGGTCGACGAGGTGGAGGGCGCGGTGCGGGCGGCGCTGGCGAACGTCGCCCAGCACGCCGGGCCCGGGGCCCGGGCCTGGGTGCTGGTGGAGGAGCTGCCCGGCGCCCTGGAGGTCAGCGTCCGGGACGACGGCCCCGGCATCCCCGTGGGCCGGCTCGCCGAGGCCGAGGCGCAGGGCCGGCTGGGGGTATCCCGCTCGATCCGCGGCCGGATCGAGGAGATCGGCGGGACGCTGAGGCTGGACACCGGGCCGGAGATCGGGACTGAATGGGTCATCGGACTCGAACGGGGGCAGACGTGACCGAGCAGAGCAGCGAGAGCCCGGTCCGGGTGATGGTGGTCGACGACCACCCGATCTGGCGCGAGGGCGTGGCCCGGGACCTGACCGAGCGCGGGCTCGACGTCGTCGCGACCGCACCGGACGCCCCGGCCGCGGTCCGGATCGCGACCGCCGTCCGCCCGGACGTCGTGCTGATGGACCTCAACCTGGGCCCGACGTCCGGTGTGGACGCGATCGCCGAGATCGGGCAAAAGAGCCCGGACAGCCGGGTGCTGGTGCTGTCGGCGTCCGGTGAGCACGCGGACGTGCTGGAGGCGGTGAAGGCGGGTGCGCTCGGCTACCTGGTGAAGTCGGCCGGGGTCGACGAGCTGCTCGACGCGATCCGGCGCACCGCGCGCGGGGTCGCCGTGTTCACCCCCGGGCTGGCCGGGCTGGTGCTGGGGGAATACCGGCGCCTGGCCGAGGCTCCGGCCCCCGCCGACGGCTCGCCGGCCGTACCGGCGCTGACCGAGCGGGAGACCGAGGTGCTGCGGCTGGTCGCGAAGGGACTGACCGCCAAGCAGATCGCCGCGAAGCTCGTCGTCTCGCACCGCACCGTCGAGAGCCACGTGCAGAACACCCTGCGCAAGCTGCAGCTGCACAACCGCAGCCAGCTCGTCCGCTACGCCATCGAGCAGGGCCTCGCGGACTGACCCGGGGCCGCATGTGTCCGATGTGGTGCTCGGGATGGCAGGCTGGCGGAGTCCGGCGCCATCGGGGGAGCGGGGGGACCGGCACGTGCACGACGACCAGACCGCGCGGAGCACCGTCGTCGTGGTGGGGGATCCGCCGGTGCCCGCAGAGCTGGAGGTCGTCGGCCGGACCGCCCGCGGACCGGCCGGGGCGGTCGCCGCCGCCGTCGCCCGGGCGGATCCGGCGCTGGTGCTCGTCGACCTCGGCGGGCCGCGCGAGGCCGGCCTGTCCGTGATCGCCGCGCTGCTCGCGCGCAGCCCGCAGATCCCGGTGCTCGCCGTCGCCGCACCGGACGCCGACCACGTCCTCGTCCTCGATGCCGTGCGGGCCGGTGCCACCGGCGTCGCGACGACCACGGACCCGGCCGAGGTGGCGGGTATCGCCGAGGCCGCTGCTGCCGGACGGCCCGCGTTCTCGCCCGGGCTGGCCGCCGTCGTCCTGGAGTCGGTGGTGACGCCGACGCCCGCGATACCCGAGCTCAGCCCGCGTGAGTCCGAGGTGCTGGGCCTGGTCGTCGAGGGGCTGACCGCGAAGCAGGTGGCCGCCCGGCTGGTGCTCTCACCGCGCACCGTGGAGAACCACGTGCAGCGGCTGCTGCGCAAGTTCGACGTGCCCGGTCGCGGCGCGCTGGTCCGCTACGCGATCGAGCACGGGCTCGCCTGACCGGCCAGCCGCGCCAGGACGGCGTCGAGGACGGCCGGGACGTCCGGCGCGGACAGCACGTCGACCGGCGGGGTCGTCGCGTCCGGGGCCCGGTACGGGACCGTCGCGCCGCGGGCCGGCCCGAACCCGGTGTCCACGCCCAGCGGGATCGGCGTCGCGGCGAGCGAGCCGGGGGCGACGCATTCCAGCAGCGCGATCGCGTCGTGCAGGGCGACGGCGTCACGGCCGTACCGGTCCCGGTAGTAGCCGTAGTAGGGCGCGATCATCGCCGCGAGCTCGGCGCACACCGGCCCCGCGCCGGTCAGCGCGGCGATCCACTCCGGGCCGGCCGCGCAGCCGAGCGTGGTCTCGAGCGGTACCAGGGCGACCGGGACCCGGTCCTGGGTGAGGACGCGGTGCGCGGCCTCCGGGTCGGCGTGCACGTTGAACTCCGCGGCGCCGGTGATGTTCCCACCGCCGATCGCGCCGCCCATGACGACGATCCGCTCGATCCGCTCCGCCAGACCGGGATGGGCCGCCAGCAGGAGCGCGGTGTCGGTGAGCGGGCCGATCGAGGCGATCGTGACCGGCTCGCGGGTCTCCTCCAGCACGCGGGCCATCAACGCGATCCCGGAACCGGGGTGCGGCGCGACCGGCTCGGGCAGGTGCGCCGCACGCCCGCCGAGGCCGTCGTCGCCGTGCACGTGGCCGGCGCGCAGCGCACGCCGGTGCACCAGCGGCTGCTCCGCGCCGGCGCCGAGCGGCACGTCCTCGCGCCCGGCGAGGGCCAGGATCCGCCCGGCGTTGTCCAGCGTGCGCTCGGGCCCGACGTTGCCGAACGCCGCGACGACCGCCCGGACGTCCACCTCCGGGCTGCGCAGGGCCAGCACGAGCGCGACGGCGTCGTCCACGCCCGGGTCGGTGTCGATGATCAGCGGGCGTGCGGGCACCGCCGCAGCCTATTCGCTGCGGGTGGGCTCGTCGTCGTTCTCGGCGTCCAGCTCGCGGGCGGCGGCCTCGGTGGCGCCGGCGTCGTCGGTGGACCCGGCCGGGCGGGGGTTGCCCGCGTGGTCGCGGTCGTCGCGCACGGTGCCCGCGCCGCCGCCGGAGGTCAGCTCGTCGGTCCCGATGTCGAACCCGCCGTCGGGCTCGCGATGCTCGGTCATGCGGGGCAGGTACCCGCGGAACGGCACGGGCACACGCCTAGGGTCGGTGACGTGCGATCGCAGCAGCCCGATCCGGAGCAGGCCCGGCTGGTCACGACGTCCTCGCTGCGCTGGATCCTGCGCCACCGCGCGTTCACGCCGTGGTACCTGCTGCGGTACTGGCGGCTGCTGGTCCTGCGGCTGCGACACCCGCACGTCGTGCTGCGCGGCATGGTCTTCCTCGGTAAGGGCGTGACGATCGAGGCCCGCCCCGGTCTCGGGCGTCTGGAGATCGGTCGCTGGGTGCACGTCGGTGACGGCACGGCGCTGCGCTGCCACGAGGGCTCGATGCGCATCGGCGACAAGGTGGTCTTCGGCCGCAACAACACGCTGAACTGCTACCTCGACGTCGAGGTGGGCGCGACGACGCTGGTCGCGGACTGGGTGTACGTCACCGACTTCGACCACCGCACCGACGACGTGCACCGGCCGATCAAGGACCAGGGCATCGTGAAGTCGCCGGTGCGGATCGGCGAGGGCTGCTGGCTGGGTGTGAAGACCTCGGTGCTGCGCGGCACCCGGATCGGCCCCGGTGTGGTGCTCGGGGCGCACGCGGTCGCCCGGGGGGACATCCCCGCCGACTCGATCGCCGTCGGGACACCGGCGCGGGTGGTCCGGGACCGCCGGGCCGACTACGAGGCCGCCGCCGCCGAGCGTGCCGCCGTCGTGGACATGGCGCGCAAGGCCGACCACGCGCTGCGTGCCCGCCTGGACCACGGCTGAGCACTCCTGGACCACGGCTGTGCACTCCTGGACCACGGCTGAGTCCGCCCGGGTCGCTGTCCGGCGGCGGGGTCAGCGGGTCCGGTCGAACAGGTTGCCGGTGGGGATCTTCGGGCGGGGAACGGCCTGCGGTACCCGGGCGCGGGCGTCGCGGTAGACCTCGGCGGTCCGCGCGGCGATCACCGGCCAGGCGAAGTCGGTGCGCAGCCGGGCCCGCGCGGCCCGGGCCCGGCGCCGCGAGGCCCGCGGATCGGACAGGGCGCGGTCGACGGCGTCGGCGATACCCGGCACGTCCCCGGGCGCGAAGCCGAGCCCGGTCTCGCCGTCGCGCACGAGCTCACCGAGCCCGCCCGCCGTGGAGGCGACGAGCGTCGCCCCGACCGCCGCGGCCTCCAGCGCGACGATCCCGAACGGCTCGTACCGGCTCGGCAGCACGACCGCGGCCGCGGCCTGCAGCAGCGCGGTCAGCTCAGCGTCGGGCAGGTGTCCGAGGAAGTCGACCGAGCGCTTGACCCGGTGCTCGGTGGCGCGCGCCTCCAGCATCTCCTGCTGGGTGCCGCTCCCGGCGACGAGCAGCCGCGTCCCTCGGTGCCGGCGCCGGATCCGGGGCAGCGCCGCGATCAGGTCCTGGACACCCTTCTCGTACTCCAGCCGTCCGAAGTAGACGAGCCGTGGCCCGGTGCGGCCGGACGGCGGCGGCGCAGCCCGGGCACGGGCCCGCCAGCGCCCGGGGTCGATGCCGTTGTGCACCACGTGGACCGCGCCGGGTTCGAGGTCGTACAGCGTCGCCACCTCAGCACGCATCGCCGACGAGCAGGTGATCACCTCGTCGGCCCGCTGCGCCAGCCACCACTCGGTGGAGTGCACCTGCCGGTTCATCGGGCCCGGCAGCCAGCCGGAGTGCCGGCCGGCCTCGGTCGCGTGCAGGGTCGCGACCAGCGGCACGCCGAGGACGTCGGCCAGCGTGATCGCGGGGTGTGCGACGAGCCAGTCGTGGGCGTGGACGACGTCCGGGCGCCAGCCCGGGAGCAGGCCGGTGAGCGCGTGCCGCAGCAGCGCGTGCCCCATCCCGAGCGTCCAGGCGACGAGGTCGCTCGAGAACTCCAGGTGTGGCGGGTCCTCCGCGACCCGCAGCACCCGCACGCCGTCGACGGTCTCCTCGACCGTGGGGTGGGTGCCGGCGTCGGTTCCGGTGGGTGCCCGGGAGAGTACGACGACGTCGTGCCCGGCCACGACCAGCTCGCGGGCCAGGGCGTGCACGTGCCGGCCCAGCCCGCCGACGACGACCGGCGGGAACTCCCAGCTGACCATCAGCACCCGCATCGTCCGATACTGGCAAACGCCGGCCCTCTGGTTACCGCCGGGTAGTGCACGGGTGGTCAGGCCGGGCGGGCGAGGTCCCGCGCGTCGACGTGGCCGAAGGTCGGTACGGGTGCATCCGTCCAGTGCGCGACCCGGCGCTGCGCGGCGCGCCGGCGCCCCTCCCGCAGCAGCCCGGAGAGCTCGGCGACCCGGCCGGCGTGCGTCGTGGCGCGGGATCGGGCGTACTCGGCGGCGGAGTCCTTGGTGACCATGAATGCCCAGTCGCTGGACAGCGCGTGCAGGGCCTGGTCGACCAGCAGGTCCGCGAGCGGGTCCCGGACGTCCGGGCGCAGCGACGGGCCCCCTCCGGCCGGCACCGTGTCCACAGCGGACAGGAGGTCGCGCTGGACGTCGCCGCCCCGTGCCACGAAGTCGGCGACCTGCGGTCCGGCCCAGACCTGCCAGTCCTTCCCGGACCCCCACGAACACTCCGGCAGTGTCACCGGGTCGCCGACCAGGCCGTCGTCGATCGCCCCGCCGAGCGTCCGGACGGCGACCCCGGCCTCGGGCAGCAGCCGCAGCACCGCCGCGAGCCAGGCCGGCCCCTCGTGCCACCAGTGCCCGAACAGCTCGGTGTCGAACGCGGCCACGGTCAGCGCGGGCCGCCCGGTGGACCCGCGCAGCGCACGGAGCCGGGCCACGACGGTGTCGACGAAGTCCCGCGCGTCCCGCTCGACGGCGTGCTGCGCGAGGGCCGGCGCGTAGGGCTCCTTGCGTTCCGACGGCACCCGGCGGCCGGTGACCCGGGCCGGCTTCAGGCCCGACGGGTGGTCCCAGGTGTGGAAGTCGCGGTACTCGGCGGAACCGGGGTAGCCCTTGCGCGGCGACCACACCCGGTAGGTGACCTCCAGGTCCCGGCCCACGCAGAGCACGTCGGAGGTGCCGACCGGGCGGGCGAGCGCGGAGTCCCCGCGCAGCGCGGGCCCGTCGACGAGGAACCGGCGCACGCCCGCGTCGGCGTAGTCGTGCTCCATCCCCGGCGCGTAGCCGCACTCCGGTGCCCAGATCCCGGCCGGGCGCGCGCCGAGCCGCAGCGCCTGGTCGTCCAGGCCGGCCCGCAGCGAGAAGGCCCGGACCCGGGGGGTGAGCAGCGGCTGGAACGGGTGCGCGGCCGGCCCGCCGAGCAGCTCGACCGCACCGGAGTCGCGCAGCGCACGCAGTGCGGGGGAGCCGCCGTGGCGCCAGTGCGCCTCGAACTCCGCGGTCGCGGCCGTCGAGACCCGGTGCTCGTGCGCGGCGAGGTCCGGCAGCCGGGTCGCCGCCGAGTGCGCCCGCAACGTCCAGTCGCCCAGCCAGTCGTGCATCCCGCGCAGGCAGTACGGGTCGTCGAGCTGGGCGGCGAGGATCGGTGTGACACCGAGGGTGGCGAGCTGGCCGCGTCCCTCGGCGGCGAGCTCGCGCAGCGTCGCCACCACCGGGAGGTACGAGTGCGCCCACGACTGGTAGAGCCACTCCTCGCCGACCGGCCAGCGTCCGTGCCGGGCGAGCAGCGGCAGGTGCGAGTGCAGGACCAGGCAGAACGTCCCGACCGTCCCCGTCCCCGTCGCCGTCACTGGGGCCGGACCGCCGTGACGAGCAGGTCGAGCGAGCCGTCGAGATCGCGGTCGTGCAGCTCGAAGTCCGAGGACCGGACGACGGCGACGTCCGCGGCCAGCTCCGGCGGCCACGGCTCACCGGACAGGGCCAGCCGGGTCTGCGCCTCGATCAGCCCGCCGTGCCGCTCGTCCATCGCCCGCAGCCGCGGCCCGTGGTGCAGCCCGCGGACGACGACGTGGTCGAACCCGGCGTCGTGCACCAGACCGGCCAGCTCGCGCGGGTCGAGCTCGCGGGTGTGGAACGGGTTCAACGGTGTGTCGCGGCCCGGGGAGAAGGTGATCCGGTTCGGCGTCGAGATCATCAGGGTCCCGCCGGGACGCACCACGCGGCGACACTCACCGAGGAACCGTTCCTGCTCCCACAGGTGCTCGATGACCTGCAACGAGACCACCACGTCGGCGCTCGCGTCGGATGCCGGCAGCGCCACCAGGTTCGCGCGTGCCACGTCCACCCTCGGGTAACGTCCCCGGACGTGCTCGACCGTCGGCGCGTCGTAGTCCAGCGCCAGCACCCGGCGCGCGGTCCCGGCCAGCAGGTCGGCGCCGTAGCCCTCACCGCAGCCTGCCTCGAGCACCGTGGCGCCGGAGCAGTCGGCGGCGATCGCCGCGTAGACGACCTCGTGCCGGCGGAACCAGTAGTTCTCGTGCGAGATGCCCGGGACGGTTCGCTCACCGGTGAGGGGCAGGCTGCTGGTCACGGGCCCGACTCCATCACGACGCCCCGCACGGCCGGGAACCCGGTCCCGGTGCGGATACCCGGAAATCCGGATCATCCGGGCAACTCCACACCCTGCCCGAACGTCATCCCAGCGGGAGTCCCCGACGGCGAGGAGGTCTGCGAGCATGCGTGAGACGGTCACCGACGAGGAGACGCTGACCCTCACGATCACCGGCCGGACCGGGTCGTGGCTGGTCTCCGGTGTTCTCGGCGGCCAGGACCTGCCGCTGCAGGGGATGGACGACCGGGGACTGCGGGAGATGCTCCAGGCGATGCTCCCCGCCCGTGCCGCCACCGCCACTGCGACCGCCACTGCCGCCGGCGCCCACCGCCGCCCGGAGAGCCCCGCGACCGCCCCGGGGGTGCAGCGGCGCGGTGGCCGTCACCGGCGGGCCGGCTGAGCCCGGCGGGTCAGCCCGGGTCACCCACGATCGTCACCACGCCGCCGACGTCATTGCGCAGCCACGCCAGGAGCGTGGCGTCCTCCAGCGTCAGCGGCACCTCGGGCCCGCCCCACCCCAGCCGGGTGGTCGGCCGGTGCGCCAGCGCGTCCTCGAGCATCGCCGCGAGGCCCTCGGTGGCGCGGATCGTCACCCCGTCGTGCCGGACGGTCCGGCTGCCCGGCACGTCCTCGTCCGCGTGTGGGCTCGTGCTCACCACGTAGCCGGTCCCCAGACGGTCGTCGAACCCCGTCACCTGCACGGCGGCTCCCTTCTGCCGGTGCGCGAGGTGCCGACCGTAGCGAAATCCGGCCCTCGTCTCGGGGGAACGAGGTGTGACGTCGTGCGTACCGGGCGTGGATGAGTCCCGCTCGTGAGTACCGTCACCGGGCATCAGCGTTTGCCACGTTGCTACCCGCTGGTAACAATGAACGTCACAGTGGCACGGCGTGCCATTAGGGTACGACGCTGGCAGAGTCATCAGCTACACGACGGGCGCGACGCCGCGGCCCACCCCCGCTCGGCAGAGCGCGCGGCGCTGCACCGTCACGGTGACGCGAGGCGGACCGGACCGGACGACCGGACCCGGCCCGCGAACGGACGACGCGGTGTGCGCGTGGGCGCAGGCCGCCGCGGCAGGAGGTCGAAAAGGTCCTATGAAGATCGTGACCCTGGTGAAGCAGGTGGCCGACACCTACTCGGAGCGGAAGCTGTCCGACTCCGACCACACCCTCGACCGGGAGGGCACCGAGGCGGTCATCGACGAGATCAACGAGCGCGCCGTGGAGCAGTCCCTCCAGTTGAAGGAGGCTGCCGGTGACGGCGAGGTGGTCGTGGTGTGCATGGGCCCGGACCGGGCCACGGACGCCATCCGCAAGGCGCTGTCGATGGGCGCGGACGCGGCGGTGCATCTGTCGGACGAGGCGATCCACGGCTCGTGCGCGGTGCAGACCGCTCGTGCGTTGACCAAGCTGATCGGCACCGTCGAGGGCTGGGACCTGGTGGTCGCCGGTAACTCGGCGTCGGACGGCCAGGTCGCCGCGGTGCCGGCGATGATCGCGGACCTGCTGGGCGTGCCGGCTCTGACCCACGCCAACGAGCTGTCGGTGTCGGGGTCGACGGTGACGGTGAAGCGGGAGACCGACGACGGTGTGACGCACCTGTCGGCCCAGCTGCCGGCGGTGGTGTCGGTCGGGGAGAAGTCGAACGAGCCGCGCTACCCCTCGTTCAAGGGGATCATGGCGGCGAAGAAGAAGCCGGTGACCAGCCTGGACCTGGCGGGTGCGGGGATCGACGCCTCGGAGGTCGGTCTGGGCAACGCGCTGGTGACGGTGACGTCGTCGGCGCCGAAGCCGCCGAAGCAGGCCGGGGAGAAGGTCACCGACGAGGGCGACGGCGGCGCGAAGATCGCCGAGTTCCTGGTCGGTCAGAAGCTGATCTGAGCCCTGTCAACGGTTCGACAACCACTTCGCCCTTTCTAGGAGATTCGACTCATGGCTGAGGTTCTGGTTCTCGTCGACCACGTCGACGGGCAGATCAAGAAGACGACGTACGAGCTGCTGACCGCCGCCCGCGCACTGGGTGAGCCGTCGGCGGTGGTGGTGGGTGCCGCCGGTGTGGCGGACAAGCTGGCCGACGGGCTGGCCGAGAACGGCGCGGAGAAGATCTACGTCGCCGAGACCGACTCGACCGATTTCCTGTCCCCCGAGGTGGGGGTGCTGGAGTCGCTGATCGGGTCGGTGGGCCCGGCCGGGGTTCTGATCTCGGCGTCGGCCAACGGTAAGGAGACCGCCGGGCGGCTGGCCGTGCGGACCGGGTCGGGCCTGCTGTCCGACGTGGTCGGCATCGGCGCCGACGGGGTGTCGCACTCGATCTTCGGTGGTGCCTACACCGCCGAGGCCAAGGCGACCACCGGGCACCCGGTGATCACGGTGCGCCCGGGTGCGATCGACATCGAGGCGTCGGCCGGTGCCGGTGCCCGCGAGAGCGTGGAGGTTCCGGCCGCGGCCGGGCGCCAGGCCACCGTGACCGGCCGTGAGCCGCTGCAGGGCGGGTCGCGCCCGGACCTGACCGAGGCGACCGTGATCGTCTCCGGTGGGCGTGGTGTGGGGTCGGCCGACGACTTCTCCGTCGTCGAGGGCCTCGCGGACTCGCTCGGTGCCGCGGTCGGTGCCTCGCGTGCCGCGGTGGACTCGGGCTACTACCCGCCGCAGTTCCAGGTCGGGCAGACCGGCAAGTCGGTGTCGCCGCAGCTCTACATCGCCCTGGGTATCTCGGGTGCGATCCAGCACCGGGCCGGGATGCAGACGTCGAAGACGATCGTCGCGGTGAACAAGGACGAGGAGGCGCCGATCTTCGAGGTCGCCGACTTCGGCATCGTCGGTGACCTGTTCAAGGTCGCGCCGCAGCTGCAGGACGAGGTCACCAAGCGCAAGAGCTGACGCTCGATCTCGCCGTACGACGCCCGGGTGCCACCGTGCACCCGGGCGTCGTCGTGTGTGGCGGCGCCGTTCACCTCGTTCTACCTGCGACGACACCCCGCAGCGAGTGTGGGCACGCGTTCACCCGCGCGCCATCGCCGGGTCGTCGCGGAACCGTCCGGGCGTCGCAGGAGCCCGGTACCAACACCCGCGTGAACCAGGTGATCGTCTCGACACCGGAGACCGCGGCCCGGCGGTACTCCCTGTTGCTCACGACCGACGCCGTCGACGTCGCCGCGGCCCAGGCCCTGCGCCACCGGGTGTTCGCCGGCGAGCTCGGCGCCACGCTGGACACCCCGGTGCCCGGCCACGACACGGACCGCTTCGACGAGTTCTGCGACCACCTCGTCGTCCGGGAGGACGCGACCGGCGAGATCGTCGGCACCTACCGGATGCTCCCGCCGCAGCGTGCCCGCGCGGCGGGCGGGCTCTACGCCGACGACGAGTTCGACCTGACCCGGCTCGATCCGCTGCGCCCCACGCTGGTGGAGACCGGACGCTCCTGCGTGCACCCCGACCACCGGGCCGGCGCCGTCGTCGGGCTCGTCTGGGCCGGGATCGCCCGCTACATGCTGCTGACCGGGTACCGCTGGCTGATCGGGTGCGCCAGCGTGCCGCTCGCCGACGGCGGCCTCCTGGCCGCGGGTGTCTGGGACACCGTGCGGGCCCGGCACCTCGCGCCCGAGGAGTACCGCACCGCCCCGCACCGCGCCTGGGACCCGGCCTCCGCGCCGCTGCACCGGACCACGACGATGCCGCCGCTGCTGCGCGGGTATCTGCGCCTGGGTGCCCGGGTGTGCGGGCCGCCCGCGCACGACCCGGACTTCGGCGTCGCCGACTTCCCCGTCCTGCTCGGGATGGATCACCTCGACCGGCGCTACCTGCGGTTCTTCCTCGGTGACGCGGCCGGGCCGGGGGCGGCAGCAGGGACGGCGACATGACGCTCGCGGCCGGCCCGGAACCCGGCCCGGTCGCCGGTGACCCCGCGCCGGCGGGCCGCGAGCGGGGCCTGTTCCGGCGGCGCTTTGCTCTGCTCACCCCGGCGCACCACCCCGATCCGGACACCGGTCGCTCTGCTCTGCGCACCGCCACGCACCCCCCGCTGCGTGCCCCGGCCGGTCCGGAGATCGACCACCCCACGCACCCGGCCGTCCCGCCCGCGTCGGAGCGTCCCGGTGGCCCGTGGGCGACCTGGTCGCCCTGCACCCCGCGGGAGTGCCTGCCGGGCCGGTCGGCGACCGGGTGGTGGCGCCTGGCGCGCCGGACCGTCGTCCTGCTCGGGGTGCTCGCCGTCGCCGCGGCCGGGGTCCCCGCCGCCGCGCTGCTGGGCGCCCGGGTGTTCGGCGCGGTGCTGCGCGCCCTGCACCGCGCCGTGCTCGCCGCGGCGGGGGTGCGGCTGGTCGTGCACGGCGGACCGCTCGCGCCGCCGGACGGGCGGGGCGTGCTCGTCGTCGCCGACCACACGTCCTGGATCGACGTCCCCGCCCTCGGCGCGGTCGGCCCGGTCGCCATGCTCGCCAAGCGCGAAGTGCGGGACTGGCCGCTGATCGGGGCGCTCGCCGCCCGGACCGGCACCCTGTTCGTGCACCGGGAGGGCCTGTCCCGGCTGCCGGGCACGATCGCCGCGACCGCGGCGGCGCTGCGGGCCGGGGCACTGGTCGGGGTCTTCCCGGAGGCGACGACCTGGTGCGGCGCCGCGGGCGGCCCCTACCGGCGGGCACCGTTCCAGGCCGCGATCGACGCCGGCGCCCCCGTCCGCCCGGTGACGGTCACGCTCCTGACCCCGGACGGCCGCCCGACCACCGCCGCCGCGTTCGTCGGCGAGCAGACCCTGGGCGACACTGTCGGCCGGGTGCTGCGGTTGCCCGGACTGGTCTGCGAGGTCGTCGTGGGGGAGCTGATCGAACCGGGTCCGGACGACCGGCGGGCGCTCGCCGCACGAGCCCGGGAACGCGTCCGGCACGGTCGTTAGCACGCTCGGGTACGGGTGAGCGAACCGGTCGCACACGACGGGGATTACCCTGGAGACCGATGACGTACCTGGACCATGCGGCGACCACTCCGATGCTGCCCGCCGCCGTCGCCGCGATGAGCGACGCGCTCGGCCGCACCGGCAACGCGTCGTCGCTGCACTCGTCGGGCCGGCGGGCCCGGCGCGAGGTCGAGGAGGGCCGCGAGCGGATCGCCGAGGCGACCGGTGCGCGCCCGTCCGAGGTCGTGTTCACCACCGGTGGCACCGAGAGCGACAACCTCGCCGTCAAGGGCCTGTTCTGGGCGCGCCGCACCGCCGATCCCCGCCGTACCCGGGTACTGGTGTCCTCGGTCGAGCACCACGCGGTGCTCGACGCCGCCGAATGGCTGGTCGCGCACGAGGGCGCCGGGCTGCGAGTGCTCGACGTCGACGCGGCGGGCCGGGTCCGCCCGGAGACGCTGCGCGCCGCGCTCGCCGAGGACCCGGACGGGAACGCCCTGGTCTCGGTGATGTGGGCGAACAACGAGGTCGGCACGGTCAACCCGGTGCGCGAGCTGGCCGCGGTGGCGCACGAGTTCGGCGTCCCGTTCCACACCGATGCGGTGCAGGCCGTCGGGATCCTCGACGTCGACTTCGCCGCGTCCGGCGCCGACGCGCTCACCCTCACCGGGCACAAGCTCGGCGGCCCGTACGGCGCGGGCGCGCTGCTGCTCGGGCGCGACGTCGACTGCACCCCGCTGCTGCACGGCGGTGGCCAGGAGCGTGACGTCCGGTCCGGCACGCTCGACGTGCCGTCGCTGGTCGGGCTGTCCACCGCGGTCACCGAGTCGGTCGCGACCGCCCCGCACCGCCGGGTCGAGCTGGCCGCGCTGCGCGACGAGCTGGTCCGGGCCGTCCGCGCCGAGGTGCCCGACGCCGTCGTCAACGGCGACGCCCTGGACTCCCGGCTGGACGGCGGCCCGGGGCGGCTGCCCGGCAACGCGCACCTGTCGTTCCCGGGGTGCGAGGGCGACAGCCTGCTGATGCTGCTCGACGCGAACGGCATCGACTGCTCGACCGGTTCCGCGTGCACCGCGGGCGTCGCGCAGCCCAGCCACGTGCTGCTCGCGATGGGCGCCGACGAGTCCACCGCCCGCGGCTCGCTGCGGTTCTCACTGGGGCACACCAGCACCCGTGAGGACGCGGTCGCGCTCTCCGGGGCGATCGCCTCGGTCGTGGAGCGCGCGCGGCGAGCAGGCCGTGGCGCCCCCGCAACGGTGACGGGCTGAGTCGTGCGTGTCCTCGCTGCGATGAGCGGTGGCGTCGACTCCGCGGTGGCCGCCGCGCGGGCGGTCGCCGCCGGGCACGACGTCGTCGGGGTGCACCTGGCGCTGTCCCGCACCCGCGACGCGATGCGGTCCGGTTCGCGCGGGTGCTGTTCCAAGGAGGACTCGGCGGACGCCGCGCGCACCGCCGACCTGCTCGGCATCCCGTACTACGTGTGGGACCTGTCCGAGGAGTTCACCCGGGACGTGGTGGACGACTTCGTCGCGGCCTACGCCGCCGGCGAGACCCCGAACCCGTGCCTGCGCTGCAACGAGAAGATCAAGTTCGCGGCGGTGCTGGACAAGGCGCTGGCACTGGGGTTCGACGCCGTCTGCACCGGTCACTACGCCCGGCTCGACCCGACGGTGCCGGAACTGCGCCGGTCGGCCGACGCGGGCAAGGACCAGTCCTACGTGCTCGCCGTGCTGCGCGCCGACCAGCTGCGGCACGCCATGTTCCCGGTCGGTGACACCCCCAAGCCGCAGATCCGCGCCGAGGCACAACGGCTCGGGCTGCGGGTCGCCGGGAAGCCGGACAGCCACGACATCTGCTTCATCCCCACCGGGGACACCCAGGGGTTCCTGCGCGAGCAGCTGGGCTCGAGCCCGGGCGAGGTCGTCGACTCGGCCTCCGGGGAGGTGCTCGGTACCCACGACGGCGTGCACGGGTTCACCGTCGGCCAGCGCAAGGGCCTCGGCATCGACCGGCCCGCCGCCGACGGGCGTCCTCGCTACGTGCTGGGGATCGAGCCGGTCAGCGGCACCGTGCGGGTCGGGCCGGACTCCGCGCTCGACGTGACCACGATCAGCGCGCGCACCCCCGTGTGGACGTCCGGGGCCGCCCCCGAGGGGCCCTTCGCCTGTGTCGCCCAGGTGCGGGCGCACGGCGGCATCGCGCCGGCCGAGGTGACCCCGTCCGCCGACGGCGTGACCGTCACCCTCACCGAGCCGCTGCGCGGCGTCGCGCCGGGCCAGGCCGTCGCCTTCTACCGCCCGTCCGAGGCAGGCGACATCGTCCTCGGCTCGGCCACGGTCACCGCCACCACCTGAGGCGCACGGCTCTCCTGCCGGCCGCGCCCCGCGACATCGACTGTCTGCACCAGGAGCTGACCCAGCCGGAGCGGACGGACGAGATCGCGGAGGTGCTGCGGGCAGGGCTGCGATGACTTTTTCCGGACCTGGGGGTCTGCCCTTCCGACAGCGATGATCAGAGATCACCGAACGGGAGCAGGTAGCACCATGACGCAGCTGCTGCGGGTCCAGAACTTCACCGTCTCGAGCGACGGATTCGGCGCGGGCGAGGGGCAGAGCCTGGAGCGGCCCTTCGGCCACGCCGATCCGATGAGCTTGATGAGCTGGGCCGGCACCACGGCCAGCTGGAAGATGCGGACGGAGCCGGGCGGCAGCCGCGGACTGGACGACTACTTCATCCGCGACTACGACCACAACGTCGGCGCCGAGATCATGGGCCGCAACAAGTTCGGCCCGCAGCGCGGCGCCTGGGAGAACGAGGAGTGGCAGGGCTGGTGGGGCGACGAGCCCCCCTTCCACACCCCGGTCTTCGTCATGACCCACCACACCCGCCCGTCCTTCACCTTGTCGGACACAACCTTCCATTTCGTCGACGATGCCCCCGCCAAGGTCCTGGAGGCGGCGAAGGAGGCGGCCCGGGGCAAGGACGTCCGCGTCGGTGGCGGCGCCACGACCATCCGCGACTTCCTGGAGGCGGACCTGGTGGACACCTTGCACGTGGTGGTGGTCCCATCGATCACGCTCGGATCCGGTGCCCGCCTGTGGAAGTCCCCGGACGAGCTGACCGACCGCTTCCACCTCGACGTGGTCCCCAGCCCGAGCGGGGTGGTGCACCACCTGTTCTGGCGGAAGTAACGCGCTGACGCCACAGCCCCGTAACGTCCTCCCACCCCGGCCAACGACCCACCGCAGGGACATGGGCACGACACCGCGTCAGCACGCTCACGCCGTGATCATTCTCAGCGCCAACCGCTGTGCCGATGTTCCTCGAGGCCGGTCGCACGCCACCGCTCACGAACGCTGCCCGCCGGCATCGCGACGGCCGCCGGTCCCGTCAGCGACGCCGACGAGAGCAGTGCTCTTGCTTTTGCAGTCAACGTGGTGAACACTGCTCTCATGACGAAGCAGCGCTCTGACTCTCGATACCTCGCCCCCGGCCGCGCCACCCGATACCTGCTGAACCCGCTGGTCGCCGGGCTGACCCGGCTCGGGCTCCCGCTCGCCGGCTCGGCCGTGCTCGGTGTCCGCGGACGCCGGTCCGGGACGGTCCGGACGACCCCGGTGAACCCGCTGCGGCTCGACGGCGCCCGCTACCTCGTCGCCGCGCGCGGGGAGACCCAGTGGGTGCGGAACCTGCGGGTCGCGGGGGAGGCGGAGCTGACGGTCGGCCGCCGGACGGAGCGGGTCGCGGCCGCCGAGCTGACCGCACCCGCCGACGCCGTCCCGGTGCTGCGCGACTACCTGCGGCGCTGGGGCTGGGAGGTCGGCGCGTTCTTCGACGGTGTCGGGGCCGGCTCGTCCGACGAGGAGCTGGCCGCCGCCGCGTCCCGGCATCCGGTGTTCGTGCTGACCACGCCGTGACGATCCGCGTCCGGGGAGCGGGGCGTGCGGAATACGCACCGCACACTCCCAGGACGGGGATCATGCTCCGGCCGGAGGCCCGAGGGGTCGCGCGACGCCGGGAAGGGGGAGACTGGTGGGGTGAGTTCTGACGACCCGCTGGCCGCTGCACTCGCCGCCGCCGGACTGGGCGGCGTGCAGCCCGGCGACACCCGGCCCCCCGAACCCCGTATCGAGGTCGTGAGCGACGATCCTGCGGAGCCCACCGGCCCGCGCGAGCTGTGGCCCGAGGGCATCGGCACCGGCGTCGGGTCGCTGCCCGGCACGGACCCGCGGGAGGCCTCCGCGCTGGTCACGGGGGAGACGCCGGAGTTCCCCGCGTTCCCCGAGCTTCCCGCCCGCGGGGTGGGTGCCGACATGATCGGCCGTACCGCGGGGCTACTGGTGGACCTCGCCGTCGAGGTCGTCCCGACGGGCTGGCGGGTGACCGCGCGGACGGGCCGCGACCTGCGCCGCGCCCGCGACCTCCTGGCCGGCGATCTCGACGCCTTCGACGACGCCTGCGACCGGATCCGCCCGCACTGGGTCAAGATCCAGGTCGCGGGACCGTGGACCCTCGCGGCGTCGGTGGAGCTGGCGTCCGGGCACCGCGTGCTCACCGACCGCGGGGCCGTCCGCGAGTTCGCGGCGAGCCTGGGCGAGGGGCTGCGCGCGCACGTCGCGGAGGTCGCCGAGCGGACCGGTGCGACGGTCGTCGTCCAGCTCGACGAGCCCGGCCTGCCCGCGGTGATCGCCGGCTCGCTGTCCACGGCATCGGGCTACGGCACCGTCCGCGCGGTCCGCGCGCCGGACGCCCAGGACCTGCTGCGCGACCTGATCTCCGGGATCGCCGCACCGGTCGTCGTGCACTGCTGCGCGGACCGGCCGCCGATCCGGTTGCTCGCGGGTGCCGGTGCGGCGGCCGTCGCGATCGACGCGACCCGGCCCGCGTTCACCGGGACGACCGCCGAGCCCCGTGCGCTCGACGCGATCGGGGAGACCTGGGACGAGGGCGTGCCGCTGCTGCTCGGGTTGCTGCCCGGCACGGCGCCGGAGCGCGAACCGGCCATCGGTGACCTCGCCCGCGCCGGCTACGACCTCGCCGACCGGCTCGGGTTCGACCGTCGGCGGCTCGCCCGCCTCGCCGTCCCGACGCCGGCCTGCGGGCTCGCCGGGGCCACGCCGGACTGGGCGCGGCGGGCGCTCACGCTGTCCCGTGAACTCGGCAAGGCGTTCGCCGACCCGGACGAGTAGCGGAAACCAGTGCCTCGTCCGAGACGGTTGGCGTTGTAACCGAGCAGGGGTCGCCGCACTGAACCCAACATGGAGCGGCCGCCGTCCTCCGAAGTCCGGCCCCACGCCTGCGAGCTCGTCTGGCGGGTCGCCCGCACCCCGGCCCGCACGAGGCTGGTTCCCCAGCGGCCGTCCGGCCCACCTGCGGGCGACCTACAACCGCTACGGCGGGGTCCGGCGCATGCTCGCTCGCCGGCTGTTCTGCCGGCTACGCGGCTACTTCACCCTCGGCGGCAGCGACACCCTTCCTACACCGCGGCCCGCGGTCACGAGTACCAGGTCGGTTCCGGCAGCTCGTCGCGCAGCAGGCGCGCCCCGACCTCGCGCCGCTTGTAGGCGACGGGGTCGTGCAGGGTGTGGGTGCGGATGTTGCGCCAGAACCGGTCGAAGCCGAGACCCGCGGCCGTCGCCCGCGCGCCGAGCCCCTCGAAGATCCCGCCGGTGATCTCCAGCGCGACCTCGGTCGCCCGCGCCTTCACCGCTGCGACCCGCACCTCGTGCTCGCCCCGCTGCTGCTCGGTGACGTTCCATGCGTCCCGGTGCAGCGCGAGACCCTCGGTGGCGACGGCGTCGGCGAGCGCCTCGGCCGCCCAGAGCTTCGACTGGTAGTCGCCGTAGAGGTCGAGCTGGTACGGCTCGTCGACGGCCCGGTCGTGACCGCCGTGCAGCCACGGCCGGGTCACCGTGCGGGTGTATTCGGCGCCGGTCTCCAGCGCGCCCCGGGCGATGCCGAGGTAGAAGCTGACGAACACCAGCTGGATCGTCGGGACGTTGAGCGTGTTGTAGACCCGCGGCTGGAACGTCTTGTCCACGAAGCCCGCCGCGGACGCCCACGGCACCCGCACGTCGGTGATCGTGACGCTGCCGCTCTCGGTGAGCCGCTGGCCGATGTTGTCCCAGTCGTCGTGGAACACGATGCCGTCCTGGGCGCTGGGCACGACCGCGAACACGTGGGTGTCGGTGCCCTCCAGGACGCCCTCCAGCACGGTCACGTCGGAGACCCGGCTGCCGGTGGAGAACGACTTCCGCCCGGTGTAGACGATCTCGTCGCCGTCGTCGCGGATGCGCAGGTCCAGGTCGCGCGGGTTGACCGCACCGCCGAAGAACCAGCGGTTGCGGGTGGCGTCGGCCTCCACGGCCTCGATCTGCTCGGGCGTGCCGACCAGCCGGGCGGCCCAGAACCACAGCAGGTGGTAGCCGAGCAGCTGGCCGATGGAGCCGTCGCCGGCGGCGACCTCGCGGATCACCCGGTAGGCGGTCGGCCACTCCTGGCCCCCGCCGCCGTGCTCGACCGGGCCGAGTAGCGTGACCAGGCCGGACTCCTTGAGCAGGGCGACCTCGTCGTAGGGCGTGGCGCCGGCGCGGTCGCGGGCGGCGGCGTCGCGCTCCAGGATGTCCCGGACCGCGCGGGCCCGCTCCAGCCAGCCGGCCTCGTCGGACGGGATGGGCGCGGCCGACCAGTCGATCACCTCGGTGACGGTGGTGGTGGGGCCGGGACGGTTCTCGGTCGTGGTCATGACAGAACTCCTCGGTCAGGAGGGCCCACCGGACACCGGAACGCGCAGAACGGCGCGGACACGGTCCGGCAGGCGGTTCGACGGTGCCGGACGATCACCGGTGGACGCGGGAGACGTCACCGGCCGCGGCACGCCCGGGACGGGCACGTGGCGCGGGAGCCGGTCAGCGACAGCCGGAGGAGTTCACACGGGCCAGGTCGACGTGGCGTCGACGGGTGAGCCAGGTGAACAGCACGGGGCAAGTGTTCGTGGTTCCCGCCGGCGAGTCAACGGCGGGTTGCTCGGAGTGGGACGGGTGCGCGCCTGTCCGGACACGCCCGGACTCCCTCGGAATGTCCTTGGCCCGGCCGGTTGCCAGATGTCGGCCAGGGACCGCAGCACGTCGGAGAGCAGCAGATGGCCGTCGGCTTCCGCCGGTAGCTCGGGCGTCGACGTCGCCGACGGGCGATCCAGGAGATACGGTGATCGGTGTGACACGGGGTGCTGCCGGTCCGTCCGGCAGCTGAGACGAGACCCGTCGAACCTGATCCAGTTCGTACTGGCGAAGGGAATGTCACACGGCGCAACATCGGTCCGTCCGAGTGCACCGTGCGGCAGGCCCTCGCCCCGCACGGGAGGAACGATGCATGACCGACACCGCGCCGCACGAACCGACGGTCGCCGACCGGGAACCGATCGCGATCGGGCTGGCCGATCAGATCGTCGTGATCAGCGGAGGTAGCCGCGGGCTCGGCGCCGCCATCAGCCGGGCCTTCCTCGACCAGGGAGCCCGTGTGGCCATCGGCTATCACCGCAGCCGTGACGCCGCCGACACACTCGCCGCTGAGTACCCCGGGCGCGGATTCGCGGTACCGCTCGATGTCACCGCCTCGGACCAGGTACGGCAGAGTGTGGACGTTGCCGCCGAGCACTTCGGCGAGCCCGTCACCACGGTGGTCAACAACGCCCTGGTCGATTTCGCCTTCGACGGCGACGCACGGCCGAAAGCCCCCGAGCTCGACCCGGCCCGACTCGCCTCGCAGTTCACCGGGTCGGTATACGGTCCGCTGGGCCTGATCCAAGCGGCGATCCCAGGAATGGCGGGGCGCGGGTTCGGGCGCATCGTCAACATCGGCAGCAACTTGGTTCAGCACCCGGTCGTGCCTTACCACGACTACACCGCAGCCAAGGCCGCGCTACTCGCCCTGACCCGCACCTTCGCCCACGACCTCGGACCCTCCGGCATCACCGTCAACATGGTCTCCGGTGGCCTGCTGCGCACCACCGATGCCAGCGCGGCCACCCCCGAGGCGGTGTTCGACGCCATCGCCGATGGCACACCGCTCGGTCGAGTCACCACACCTACCGAGCTCGCCGACGCTGTGCTGTTCTTCGCCTCCCCCTGGGCGCGGGCGGTGACCGGGCAGAACCTGATCGTCGACGGTGGCCTGGTGAAGGGCTGAGGAGGTGCCGGCACGCATGGCTCACCTCAACCTGTTCATCCACGGCTGCGGACACCACGGCGCCGCCTGGCGCGCGCCCGGTTCAGCGGTCGAGCGACTCGGCGACATCAGCTACTACGAGCAGCTCGCTCGCACCGCCGAGCGTGGCCTGCTCGACGCGGTCTTCTTCGCCGACGGACATTCGATCGGCGGCACCTCGGTCGCCGACGGCCCGAACTGGTACCTGGAGCCCCTCACGACGCTGGCGGCGTTGGCCCGCGCCACGACCCGAATCGGGCTGGTCAGCACAGTTTCCAGCTCCTTCTACACGCCGTATCACGCGGCACGCATGCTGGCCAGCCTCGACCACATCTCCGGCGGACGGATCGGCTGGAATGTCGTCACCTCGATGTTCGACGACGAAGCTCGTAACCACGGACTCGACGCGCTGCCCCCGCACACCGAACGGTATGCCCGGGCCGCGGAGTTCATCGACGTCGTCACGGCTCTGTGGGACTCCTGGCCGCTCGAAGCCATCGAGCAGGACCGGGCCGGAATCTACGCCCACCCGGACCGGATTCACGAGATCGACCACCGTGGCGCGCACTTCGTCGTCCAGGGGGCGCTGAACGTGCCCCGCCCGCCACAGGGGCGCCCTGTGCTGTTCCAGGCCGGCGCTTCCGAGCCCGGCCGGACGCTGGCCGCCGGGCGGGCCGAGGCGGTCTACGCCGTCGCCCATGACCTACGGGCCGCGGTCTCTTTTCGTAGCGACATTCGTACCCGGGTCGCGGCCCAAGGCCGGGACCCCGACCGGGTCGCGGTCATGCCAGGCCTGGTGTGCTACCTCGGCGGCACCATCGCCGAGGCACGCGCCAAACAAACCGCTCTCGATGAGCTGCTGCTCACCGAGAGCTCACTGCGTCGACTGAGTGTGTTCCTCGGCCGTGACTGTTCGGACTGGGACCTCGACGCGCCCGTCCCGCCGCTACCGCCACCCTCGGAGTTCACCGGCCCGCAAGGCCGCTACGCCACTATCCACCGGATCGTCGAGACCGAGCAGCCCAACGTCCGACAACTACTGGGCCGCCTCGCCGCAGGCGGCGGACACGCCACGATGACCGGCACCCCGGAAACGGTCGCCGACGCGATCGAACACTGGCTCGATGCCGGCGGCGCAGACGGATTCAACCTCATGCCGCCCACGCTCCCCGACACGATCAACGACATCGTCGATCACCTCGTCCCCGAGCTACAGCGCCGCGGACGGTTCCGAACCAGCTATGACGGCCACACCTTGCGTTCACACCTCGGTATCCCCACCCCCTCTGCGGAGGAGGCGTCAGCCAGCGGCTGAGCACGGAGCACGTGGCGCATGTGCGGTGCTCGGTCGACGTTTCCTGACGAGTAGCTAGTTCAGCTTGCGCGCGTCGGCGGGCAGGCCGCCGCCGTCGTAGACGTCCTCGGCCAGCTTCGCCAGCGCGGTCAGCGCGACGTTCTGGCTCCACGGCCCGTACGACACGCGGGCGACGCCGAGCTGCTGCGCGGTCGTCAGTGGGATCGACCCGGGGATGCCGATCAGGTTCACCGTGCGCTCGCCGAGGGCCTCGACCAGCCGTCCGACCTGGGTCTCGTCGAGCTTGCCGGGTACGAAGAAGTTCGATGCGCCCGCGTCCAGGTAGGCCCGGCCGCGCTCGATCGCCTCGGTCAGGACCTCCTCCGGGTCCCGGTCGCCCGCCTTGAGGAACGCGTCGGTGCGGGCGTTGAGGACGAAGTCCACACCGGCCTTCTCACCCGCGGCGACGACGGCCTCGACCGCGGCCACCGCCTCGGTGAGCGGCTTCATCTGGTCCTCGAGGTTGCAGCCGACGATGCCGACGTCGATCGCCCGGGACACGGTGCCGCCCGGGTCCCCGTAGCCGGCCTCGAGGTCCGCGGTGACCGGCAGATCCCCGGCGGTCCTCGCGATCAGCCCGACCGCGGCGATCATCTCGTCGCACGGGATGTGCTCACCGTCCGGGTAGCCGTGCGAGGCGGCGATGCTGTGGCTGGCGGTCGCGAGTGCGGTGGTCCCCGGCGTCTCGGCGACGACCTTCGCGGTGATCGCGTCCCACACGTTGACGACGAGCAGCAGCTCCGGCGCGGCGTGCAGTTCCCGGAGCCTGGTGGCCTTCTCGGCGGTGGAGGTCATGTGATCACCGTAGGCCGGTCGGGGCCCGAGTGCCGTGGCGTCACGGTGAACGATTCCGGACGGGATGTCGCCGTACCCAGAACTGTGGATCTGTATTGCCGGAGGGGCCGCAACCGGGGGTGCGGTCCGCATCCTGGTGCCGTGCTCCACGACAGTGCCGGGACCTCGCGCCCCGGACCCTCCTCGCGCGGGGACCTCGGGTCCTCCGCGCTGCTGCTCGGCGTGCTCGGGATCCTGTTCGTCGCCGCGGCGGTCGGGCTCGCGACCGGCACCCCGCCCACCGTTGCGGGCCTGGCGCTGGCCTCGGTCGGCATCGTGCTGGCCGGCGGCGGGCTCGTGCTCGGCACGATCGCGGCGGTCCGGGGACGGCCGGGAGCGAACCGCGCCGCGATCTCGGCGGCCGGGCTGTCGGTCATCGGTCTGGCCGGCGGGCTGATCTGGCTGGCCGCCTTCGTGATCACCGCGCTCGCGGGGCCGGCCCAGGCCGTACCGGACGAGGTGGCGGGCTCGCCGGCCTGCGCGCCACCCGGCTGCCACTCGCACCACTGACCAGGGCGGTGCCGGTCCGGCTCAGGTGACCGAGGACCCCGCCGGCATCGCCTCGAACCGCAGGTCCGGGAACTTGCGCTGGATGATGTCCATCCGCCACTTGTTGCTGAACAGTGCCAGGTACTCGCCGTCGGAGTCGCGGCGCAGCACCTCGCACTCGGACTGCGACGAGAGCGCGTCGACCGCGGCCGGTTCGGTCAGCCGGGCGATTTGGTACGGCAGCCGGTCGAGCATCACGGGCGCGTTGAACTCGGTCTCCAGCCGGCCGGTGACGACGTCGAACTGCAGCGGCCCGACCGCGGCCAGCACCGGGGCCTGATCACCGCGCCGGTCCGAACGCAGGATCTGGATGACGGCCTCGTTGCCGAGCTGCTCGATGCCCTTGCGGAACTGCTTGTACTTGCCCGCGTCACGCGCGCGGATCACCGCGAAGTGCTCCGGGGCGAACGCCGGGATCGACGGGAACTCCACCGGATCGGCCGCGTAGAGGGTGTCACCGGGGCGCAGCGCCGTGGCGTTGACCAGCCCGACGATGTCGCCCGGGAACGCCTCCTCGACCGTCCTGCGCTCGGAGCCGAACACCGACTGCGCGTACTTGGTGGCGAACGGCTTGCCGGTCGCAGCGTGGGTCAGCACCATCCCGCGCTCGAACCGGCCCGAGCAGATCCGCAGGAACGCCATCCGGTCCCGGTGCGCCTTGTCCATCCCGGCCTGCACCTTGAACACCAGACCGGACGTCGGGGCGGCCAGCGGCCGGTCGTCCCCCTCGACATCCGGGCGGGGGGCCGGGGCGGGGGCGAGCTCGACCAGGGAGTCCAGCAGCCGGGCCACACCGATGTTGGACAGCGCCGACCCGAAGAGCACCGGGGTCGCGGTGCCGGCGAGGAAGGCCTTCTCGTCCCAGGTCGCGCCGATCTCGTCGAGCAGGCCCAGCTCGTCCTGGGCGTCGCGCCAGTACTCCGGCTCCTGCGCGGCGATCGTGCCGGCGTCGACGGCGGTCGCGGTCGCCTTGGTCGCGCCGCCGGCCGCACGGGTGAAGGCGGTGTACGCACCGGAATCACGGTCGATGAGGCCCTTGAACTGGCCGGCGATACCCAGTGGCCAGGTCAGCGGCATCGGGCGCAGGCCGATCGTCTGCTCGACCTCGTCCAGCAGCTCCAGGGCCTCCCGGCCCGGCCGGTCCCACTTGTTGACGAAGGTGACGATGGGGACGCCGCGGGACCGGCAGACGTCGAACAGCTTCAAGGTCTGCGGCTCGAGGCCCTTCGCGGCGTCGAGCAGCATCACCGCGGCGTCGACGGCGGCGAGCACCCGGTAGGTGTCCTCGGAGAAGTCGCCGTGCCCGGGGGTGTCCAGCAGGTTGATCACACAGTCGCGGTAGGCGAACTGCAGCACCGCCGACGACACCGAGATGCCGCGGGCACGCTCCATCTCCATCCAGTCGCTGGTCACGCCCTTGCGGCCGGACTTGCCGTGCACGGCGCCCGCGGAGTCGATGACCTCCGCGTGCAGCGCGAGGGCCTCGGTGAGCGTGGACTTGCCGGCGTCCGGGTGGGAGATCACGGCGAAGGTGCGCCGGCGCGCGGTCTCGCCGATGACGCGGGGGTCTCCGGTGCTGGCGTCCTGCGGGTCGGTCACCACACCAGGATAGGTGCGCCCGGAGTCAGCCGGACGACGGCGCCCGGCCGAGGTCGACGACGCAGAACACGTTGCCCTCCGGATCGGCCAGGACCACGAAGTCGGGCTCGGCCGGGTAGCCGTCCCAGTCCGGGACCGTCGCGCCCAGTGCGACCAGCCGGTCGACCTCGGCGGTCTGCTCCGCGGCGGTGTCGACCAGCAGGTCGAGGTGCACCCGGGGCCGGGGTTCGGGCGGCGAGTCGCTGCGCATCAGGCCCAGCACCCGGGCACCGTCCGGCCCGGTCAGGGTGCGCCAGCCCGCGTTCGCCCACTCGGCGGAGGGGGTCAGGTCCAGGGCCGCGGCCCAGAAGGCGATCGCCCGGTCGAGGTCGGTGACACCGACGACGGGGAACCCGAGGCGCAGCACGTCAGGTGTCGATCCGCTGCTCGAGCAGCACCCGCATGTCCGGCAGGTCGAAGTGCTCGACCGTCGCCCACGCCGACGGGCTGCCGTGGTGCGGGTCCGCTCCGGCCTCCAGCAGCGCCGTCACCGAGTCCGACGACTGTGCGAACAGTGCCGCGGCGATCGCGGTCTGGCCGCGGTCGTTCGTCCGGTTCGGGTCGGCACCGCGGCGGAGCAGGTCGGCGACGATCGCGCCGCTGCCGTAGTAGGCCGCCAGGATCAGCAGCGTGTCGCCCTTGGGGTCGGTGATCTCCACCGGGACCCCGGCGTCGAGGTAGGCGACCAGCTGCTCGGTGGCGCCGTCGCGGGCCAGGTCGAACATCCGGTGGGCGAGTTCCACGGCCGCGTCGTCCATCACGCCACCGTAGGTTCGCACGGACGGGCGCGCTCGGCCACGCATGACTGTCGGGGGTCACGGCTAACCTGCCCGTCGTGAGTTCCCAGACCGACGAGCAGGCCCGCGAGCGGCACGCGCAGCTGGCCACCGAGGTGGCCGACCACCAGTTCCGGTACTACGTGCTGGACTCGCCGGTGATCTCCGACGGTCAGTTCGACGAGCTCTGGCAGGAGCTGCTCGCGATCGAGGGGTCCCACCCGGAGCTCGCCACACCGGACTCGCCCACCCAGCGGGTCGGCGGCACGTTCTCGACCGAGTTCACCGCGCACGACCATCTCGAGCGGATGCTCTCGCTGGACAACGCCTTCTCGTCCGAGGACCTGCGGACCTGGCAGGAGCGGGTCACCAAGGAGGTCGGGGAGAACCTGCACTACCTCTGCGAGCTGAAGATCGACGGGCTCGCGGTGAACCTGCTCTACGAGAACGGGACGCTCACCCGCGCGCTGACCCGGGGCGACGGCCGCACCGGCGAGGACATCACGCTCAACATGCGCACCCTCGCCGAGGTGCCGGTCACGCTGACGGGGACCGACGAGTTCCCGGTCCCGAGCCTGGTCGAGGTGCGCGGCGAGGTCTACTTCCGGCTGGAGGACTTCGAGCGGCTCAACGCCTCGCTGGTCGACGCGGGCAAGGAACCCTTCGCGAACCCGCGCAACACCGCAGCCGGGTCGCTCCGGCAGAAGGACCCGCGGGTCACCGCGTCGCGGAACCTGAAGCTGATCTGCCACGGCCTCGGCAGGCGGAGCGGGTTCACCCCGCAGACGCAGTCGCAGGCCTACGACGCGCTGGTCGCCTGGGGCCTGCCGATCTCACCGCGCACGAAGGTCCTGCAGGGGATCGAGCGCGTGATCGAGTTCGTCGAGCACTGGGGCGAGCACCGGCACGACGTCGAGCACGAGATCGACGGCGTCGTCGTGAAGGTCGACGAGGTCGCCCTGCAGCGCAGGCTCGGTGCGACCTCCCGGTTCCCGCGCTGGGCGATCGCCTACAAGTACCCGCCCGAGCAGGCGACCACGACACTGCTCGACATCCGGGTCAACGTCGGCCGCACCGGGCGGGTCACCCCGTACGCGGTGATGGAGCCGGTGAAGGTCGCCGGGTCGACGGTCGAGATGGCCACCCTGCACAACGCCGACGAGGTGCGCCGCAAGGGCGTGCTGATCGGTGACCGGGTGGTGATCCGCAAGGCCGGCGACGTGATCCCGGAGGTGCTGGGGCCGGTCGCCGACGTGCGGTCCGGTGCCGAGCGCGAGTTCGTGATGCCGACGCACTGCCCCGAGTGCGGCACCGCGCTCGCCCAGCAGAAGGCCGGCGACGTCGACCGCCGCTGCCCGAACGCGCGGTCCTGCCCGGCCCAGCTGCGCGAGCGGCTGTTCCACGTGGCGGGCCGGGGCGCGTTCGACATCGAGGGGCTCGGCTACGAGGCCGCGGTGGCGTTGCTGACGTCCGGGGTACTGACCGACGAGGGCGACGTCTTCTCCCTCACCGAGGACGACCTGCTCCGGACCGAGCTGTTCCGGACCAAGGCCGGCGCGCTGTCGGCGAACGGGCGCAAGCTGCTGACCAACCTGGAGGCGGTGAAGGACCGGCCGCTGTGGCGGGTGCTGGTCGGGCTGTCGATCCGGCACGTCGGCCCGACGGCGGCGCAGGCGCTGGCCCGCGAGTTCGGGTCGATGGAGGTGTTGGAAGAGGCCGCTGCCCGCGCGAAGGAGGGCACCGAGGCGGCGGGCGTCGAGATCGTCTCCGACGGGACGGCCGACGACGACCCGGCCGCCGCATCCGTGCGGACCGGGACGGAGCCGGAGGCCGCGGAGGCTGCCGACCCCGCGGGTACCGCCGACCCCGCGGACGCTACGGACCCCGCGGACGCTGCCGACGCCACGGAGGCCGACGCGGCCCTGCAGGTCGCCGAGGCGAAGGGGGACGCCGACACCGCCGTCGCCGAGGCGGAGAAGCAGGAGCGGGCGGCCGTGCGGGCCCGGGCGAAAGCGGTGGCCGAGGCGCTCGCCCCGATCGCCGGGGTGGACGGGGTCGGGCCCACCATCGCGGCCGCCGTCCGGGACTGGTTCTCGGTCGACTGGCACCGCGAGGTCGTGGAGAAGTGGCGGGCGTCCGGGGTCCGGATGGCGGACGAGGTCGACACCTCGGTCCCGCGGTTCCTCGAGGGACTGTCGATCGTGATCACCGGCTCGATGGAGACCTGGTCCCGGGACGAGGCCAAGGAGGCGATCTTGGCTCGCGGCGGCCGGGCGGCCGGGTCGGTGTCGAAGAAGACGGCGTTCCTCGTCGCGGGGGAGGCCCCGGGTTCGAAGTTCGACAAGGCGACGGAGCTCGGCGTGCCGGTGCTCGACGAGGCGGGGTTCGAGATCCTGCTCGCCGACGGACCCGACGCGGCACGGGAGCACGCCTCGTCCGGGTGACCCGCGACCGGGTGGTTTCGCGGCCCGCCACCGGGGGTCTCTCCTGGGCATCGGCCGGCCGGCAGCCGGGCACCCGCTGCCCGACGGCGACCCGCGGACTGCGGCACGCCGTGCGTGACCGGCCGCTCACCGGGCGTGTTCCCGCCCGGCGCTGGTGGCCTGCCGGACGGCGACGCGAACGCCGGACGGGCGCGTCCGATCGCACCAGTCCGCAACGGTGCGCCTAGTGTCGGCCCAGCCGGACGCGTCCGTCCGGCGCCGGCAGAGCCGAAGCGGGGGAACACGGGTGTTGCAGGCGGCGCTCAACGGGGCACGACCGGCGGATGCGCATCCCGCCCTTCCGGTGCTGCCCCGCCACCTCGCGCGTGACGCCCGCGCCGTCGCCCGGCTCGGCGTCACCTCGGTGCACGTCCACCCCCGCGACGACACCGGCGCCGAGACGATCGAACCGGCCGTCGTCGGTGACGTGGTCGCGCTGATCCGCCAGGATGCGCCCGGCGTCGAGATCGGCGTCCCCACCGGCCGCTGGATCCAGCCCGACCCCGGCGAGCGGGTCGAGACCGTGCTGGCGTGGGGCAGGCTCGGCTCCGGCAAGCCCGACGTGTGCGGCGTGAACGTGCACGAGCTGGGCTGGACCGATGTCTGCCGGGCCGCGTGGTCGGTCGGTATCGCCGTCGAACTGGGCGTCTGGACCAGCGGTGACGCCGTCACCCTGCGGCAGAACGGGTTGCCGCCCGGCACCCGGCGGGTGCTCGCCGAGTCGACCGTCGTCGACCCGGAGACCGCCGTCGCCGAGGGCATCCGGATCCTGCGCGCGCTCGGCCAGCCGCCCGTGCCGGTGCTCCTGCACGGCGAGGAGGAGGGCGCCTGGCCGGTCCTGGAGTACGCGACCCGGGTCAACATCGACACCCGGATCGGCTTCGAGGACGTGCTGGTCCGCCCGGACGGCTGGCTGGCCACCGGCAACGACGACCTCGTCCGGACGGCGCTGTCGATCCGCGTCTGACGCGACCGGTCGCTCGGGCCTCCAGCACTCGGGCTTCCAGCGCTCGGGCCTTCAGCGTTCAGGCTTTCAGGACCGTGGCGACGATCCCGGCCAGGTGGGCCAGCCGCCCCAGCTCGGACGGGCGGAACACCGGCCCGCCCGGGCGTCCCACGACCAGGGTCTTCGGCGGCGCACCGGTGCCGAAGGGCGCCGCGGCCAGTTCGGTGTCCATCGCCCGCCACGGCTCGGGCACCCAGTGGCTCTCGTCGAGCGCGGTGGCCCGGTCCAGCGGTAGCCACGGCAGGTCACCGGTGCGGGTCTCCGGTGCGGTGGAGCTCTCCGCGATCCGGTAGGACCGCCCGTGCTCGCTGACCGCGACCAGCGCCCAGCCTGCCCGGAACAGCCGCGGGACCTCGGCGGCGAGCAGGTCCAGCCCGTGCCCGGGGTCGCCGGCGATCTCGTCCAGCAGCTCCAGCTCGCGATGGGTGTCGAGCTGTCCGGTGTGCGGGCGGACCGACTCCACGGCCACCCCCGGCACCGACTCGGCGGCGGTGATCAGCACGTCCGGCGGGCGGTTGGTGGGCAGCTCGACGGCGATGTCGTCGACGGCCTGGCCGCCACCGCGTTCGACGACGTCCACGCTGAGGATGTCCGCGCCGGCACCACCGAGAGCCGAGGCGACGGCCCCGAGGTTGCCGGGCTTGTCCGGGAGGATGACCCGGAGCAGGAACGACACGGACGGATCCTCTCCCTCTGCTCGGATGCCGGTGACCCCGTCCGAACGCCTCGCGGCCACTGCGCGGGTGCTTCCGGGCGGGAACAGTGATCCTGCCACCCGAGCCGGCACCGGTCACCGGCTCCCCGCCGCCTCGGGGCCCCGTCGCCGCGACCGGGCGGCGGTCCGGCTGCGGCCCGGCGGGAATAGACTCGGGAGCACACCGGCGCACATGTCCTCCCACGGGCGTGTCGGGCGGTGTTCCGGGCGGCTGCAGCACGGTCGCCGCGCCGTCGTCAGCACGGTGCGGTCCGCGCAGCGCCGGCCGGGACCGGAGCCCGCCGGAACCGCAGCGCACCGCCGCGAGACGAGAAGCAGACCGAGGAGGGGCATGACCGCCCATTCCGCTGAGCGGACAGAATCCGGTGGGGTCATCACCCGGGACGAGGTCGCACACCTCGCCCGGCTGGCCCGGCTGGCCGTGACCGAGGAGGAGCTGGACGTGTTCGCGGGCCAGCTCGACGTGATCATCGGGTCGGTGGCCCGGGTCGGGGAGGTCGCGGCCGACGAGATCCCGCCGACCTCGCACGCCGTCCCGCTGGAGAACGTGTTCCGGCCCGACGAGCGCCGTCCCGGCCTCGACCAGGAGCAGGCCCTGTCCGGTGCGCCGGCCGCCGAGGGCGGACGCTTCCGGGTGCCGCGGATCCTGGGGGAGGAGCAGTGAGCGCCTCCGACCTGACCCGGCTCACCGCCGCCGAGCTCGCCGAGAAGATCCACTCGCGTGAGGTCTCCGCGGTCGAGGCCGCGCAGACGCACCTGGACCGGATCGCCGCCGTCGACGGGACCGTGCACGCGTTCCTGCACGTCGGAGCCGAGTCCGCACTCGCGTCCGCCGAGCGGGTGGACGCCGCGCTGGCGGCGGGGACGAAGCCGGCGTCGCCGCTGGCCGGGGTGCCGCTGGCGCTCAAGGACGTCTTCACCACCTCGGACATGCCCACCACCTGCGGCTCGAAGATCCTCGAGGGCTGGCGGCCGCCGTACGACGCGACGTTGACCGAGCGGCTGCGCGCCGCCGGAATCACGATCCTGGGCAAGACCAACATGGACGAGTTCGCGATGGGCTCCTCCACCGAGCACTCGGCGTACGGGGTCACCCGCAACCCGTGGGACACCAGCCGGGTGCCGGGCGGGTCCGGCGGCGGCTCCGCGGCCGCGCTGGCCGCGTACGAGGCGCCGCTGGCGATCGGCACCGACACCGGTGGCTCGATCCGCCAGCCGGCCGCCTTCACCGGCACCGTCGGCGTCAAGCCGACCTACGGCGGGGTCTCGCGCTACGGCCTGGTCGCCTGCGCGTCCTCGCTGGACCAGGGCGGGCCGTGCGCGCGCACGGTGCTGGACGCGGCCCTGCTGCACGAGGTGATCGGCGGGCACGACCCGCGGGACTCGACCTCGATCGACCAGCCGGTGCCCGACGTCGTCGCGGCCGCCCGCCAGGGTGCGAACGGTGACCTGTCCGGGCTGAAGGTCGGCGTCGTCCGTGAGCTGGGCGGCGAGGGTTACCAGCCGGGTGTGCGTGCCGCCTACGAGGCGTCGCTGCGCAGTCTGGAGAAGCTCGGTGCCGAGCTGGTCGAGGTGAGCTGCCCGCACTTCGAGTACGGGATGGCCGCCTACTACCTGATCCTGCCCAGCGAGGTGTCGTCGAACCTGGCCCGGTTCGACGCCATGCGCTACGGCCTGCGCGCCGCGGAGGGAAAGTCGGCCGAGGAGGTCATGGCGAACACCCGCGAGCAGGGCTTCGGCCCCGAGGTGAAGCGCCGGATCATGCTCGGTACCTACGCGCTGTCGTCGGGCTACTACGACGCCTACTACGGCCAGGCACAGAAGGTCCGCACGCTGATCAGCCGCGACTTCGCGGCAGCGTTCTCCCAGGTCGACGTGCTGGTCTCGCCGACGACACCGACCACGCCGTTCCCGATCGGCGAGAAGGTCGACGACCCGCTGGCCATGTACCTCAACGACCTGGCCACGATCCCGACGAACCTGGCCGGGGTGGCCGGGATGTCGGTGCCGTCCGGGCTGTCCGACGGGCTGCCGACGGGCCTGCAGGTGATGGCGCCGGCGCTCGGCGAGGCCGTGATGTACCGCGTCGGGGCGGCGTTCGAGGCCGCCCGCGACGCCGACGAGGGCGGTCCGCTGATCGCGCGCGTTCCGGAGGTGACGGCATGACCGCGTCCGTGGAGCTGGTCGAGTTCGACGACGTCGTAGCCCGCTTCGACCCGATGCTGGGCATCGAGGTGCACGTGGAGCTGTCCACGAACACCAAGATGTTCTGCGGCTGCCCGACCGAGTTCGGCGCCGAGCCGAACACCCAGGTCTGCCCGGTCTGCCTGGGCATGCCCGGCGCGCTGCCGGTGGTCAACCGGGCCGCGGTGGAGTCGGCGATCCGGATCGGCCTGGCGCTGAACTGCTCGATCGCGCCGTGGGGCCGGTTCGCCCGGAAGAACTACTTCTATCCGGACATGCCGAAGAACTTCCAGACCTCGCAGTACGACGAGCCGATCGCCGTCGACGGGTTCCTGGACCTGACCCTGGACGACGGCGAGGTCGTCCGGATCGGCATCGAGCGCGCGCACATGGAGGAGGACACCGGCAAGTCGTTGCACGTCGGTGGGGCCGACGGCCGGATCCACGGCGCCGACCACTCGCTGCTCGACTACAACCGGGCAGGCGTGCCGCTGATCGAGATCGTCACGAAGATGATCCCGGACACCGGTGCCCGTGCGCCGGAGGTGGCCCGCGCCTACGTCACCGCGCTGCGCGACCTGGTCAAGTCGCTCGGTGTCTCGGACGTCCGGATGGACCAGGGCTCGATGCGTGCCGACGTGAACCTCTCGCTCTCGCCCGCCGGTTCCGGGACGCTCGGTACCCGCACCGAGACCAAGAACGTCAACTCGCTGCGGTCGGTCGAGCGCGCGGTCCGCCACGAGATGGGCCGGCAGGCCGGCGTGCTCGACGCCGGGATCGAGATCATCCAGGAGACCCGGCACTTCGACGAGTCCACCGGGCACACCCGGGCCGGGCGGCGCAAGGAGACCTCGGAGGACTACCGGTACTTCCCGGAGCCCGACCTGGTCCCGATCGCGCCGAGCGCCGAGTGGGTCGAGGAGCTGCGCGGCACCCTGCCGGAGCTGCCCTGGGAGCGCCGCCGCCGGATCCAGGACGAGTGGGGCGTCTCCGACGAGGAGATCCGCGACCTGGTCAACGCCGGGGCACTCGACCTGGTCGAGGCCACCGTCGCGGCGGGCGCCTCCTCCCAGGAGTCCCGCTCCTGGTGGGTCGCCTACCTCGCCCAGCAGGCCAACACCCGCGAGGTCGAGCTGACCGACCTGCCGATCACCCCGGCGCAGGTCGCCCGGGTGATCCAGCAGGTCGCCGACGGCGAGCTGACCAACAAGCTGGCCCGCCAGGTCGTCGACGGGGTGCTCGCCGGTGAGGGGTCGCCGGACGAGGTCGTCGCCGCCCGCGGCCTGAAGGTCGTCTCCGACGAGGGCGAGCTGATCGCCGCCGTCGACGCGGCCCTGGCCGAGCAGCCCGACGTCGTGGAGAAGATCCGCGGCGGCAAGGTGGCCGCGGCCGGTGCGATCGTCGGGGCCGTCATGAAGGCCACCAAGGGTCAGGCCGACGCCAAGCGTGTGAAGGAGCTCGTGGTCGAGCGCGCGGGCGCGTAGCGAGACCCGTTCCCTACGAGGGGCACATCAGCGCTCTCCGACGGAGATCGGACTGCGCTGGTGTGCCCCTCGTGCGGTCTCTGCCCTGCGTACCCGGCGCACCCCGGGTCGCTTTGCTCTGCGTACCCCGGCGCACCCGGGCGCTTTGCTCTGCGTACCCGGGCGCACCGGGGGTCAGATCGCGCTCTCGCCGCCGCCGGTCGGGGGCTGGATGCGGATGACGCGGTCGTCGGTCCGGCCCGGGGCGGTGCCGTCGCGGTTGACGGTGCCCAGCCACAGCAGCCCGTCGGGGGCCAGGATCACCGACCCGATGGAGCCGTAGGTCCCCTCCAGCACCGGTTTCGGGTCGCCGGTGAAGCCGCCGTCCCGGCCGGGTGCGAGCACGAACAGCGCCCCGGCGGTGCGCTGCGCGACGACGACGGTCCCCGGCAGCACGGTGCACCCGGCGACTCCCGGACGCTCGGGCCAGGTCCACGCGGGCGCGCCCAGTTGGCCGGGGGAGACGCGGTGGAGGACGTCGCGCGACGGCGTCCGGTCGGTCACCCAGGTCGTGCGCGCGGCCGGGTCGACACAGATCCCGCCCGGGTCGGTGAGCCCGCGGGCCAGTACCGGGGACGCGGGGTCCGGGTTGCCGGCGGCCGGCCGCCCGAGCGTGTCGATGCGCAGCACCGCCCCGGCCAGCGGGCCCTCGCCGGCCCCGGTCGCGACGAGCAGCGACGACCCGTCCGCGTCGACGGCGAGCGCCCCGCCCACCGTGTTCGGCAGCCCCGTGAGCACCGGCTTCGGCGGCTCGCCGGGCGCGATCCGCAACACCTGCCCGCCCTCGGGAGTGCCGGCGAGCACGTAGACGAGCTGATCCTCGGCGTAGCCGGGGGAGAGCACCAGACCGGTGACGCCGGTCGCCGGGTCGACCGGGACGGTCGCCACCTGTACCGGCTCGGCACCGCGCCGGACCTGCAGGACCCGGCCGGTCCGGCGCTCGGCGACGAGGGCCTCGTCGCCCGGCGGCAGCACCGCGACGGCGCCGACCGGGCCGAGGCAGGCCGCGACGACCTGCGGATCGGGGTCCTCGCAGGGCCCGGGTGGCGGCGGCTGCCCGCCCGGTTGCTGCTGCGGTGCGGGTGTGGACGGCGGCGGTTCCACGGTCGGCGCCAACGCCGGCGGCCCGCCGAGCTCGCCCTCGCCCTCGGCCTTCGGCCGCCACTCCCGCGCCCCCTGGTCGGGGAACGTCGCGCAGCCGCTCACGAGCACGAGCGACGCGAGCAGCGCCGCGACGAGCAGCGGCAGGCGTGCGGTCACCCCGACCACGCTAGGCGGCGCGAGGTGAGTGCCGGGTGAGTACGGTCCGGTGCCATGAGCCCCCTGACCGTTCTGGTCCCCCAGGCCGAAGGAGCCGAGATCCTGTCCGAGGTGGACGGTCTGCGCCCGGTCGTCTACGACCCGCAGGAGCCGCTGCCCGCCGAGGCCGCCACCGCCCCGGCTCTGATCGCGCCGTTCCTCGCGACCTCGGAGGCGGTGAAGATGACCGCACAGATGCCGGAGCTGAGACTCGTCCAGCTGCTCACGGCGGGGGCCGAGGCCTGGATCGGGCAGCTGCCCGACGGCGTCGCCCTGTCCGACGGCCGCGGCGCGCACGGTGGCGCCACCGCCGAGTGGGTGGTGTCGGTGCTGCTGGCCGTCTACCGGCACCTGGACCGGTTCGTGCGCGCCCAGGACCGCGGGGTCTGGGACTACCACCAGACTGAGGAGCTGGCCGGGAAGAAGATCCTCATCGTCGGGGCGGGCGACGTCGGCGCGAAGACGAAGGCCCGGCTGGAGCCGTTCGACGTCGAGATCACGATGGTCGGCCGCACCGCCCGCGAGGGCGTGCACGGCTGGGACGAGCTGCCCGCGCTGCTGCCCGAGCACGACGCGACCGTGCTGATCGTCCCGCTCACCGACGAGACCCGCGGGATGGTCGACGCCGGGTTCCTGGCCGCGATGCCCGACGGGGCGTTGCTGGTCAACGGCGCCCGCGGTCCCGTGTGTGACACCGACGCCCTGCTCGCCGAGCTGCAGTCGGGGAGGTTGCGTGCCGCCGTCGACGTCACCGACCCCGAGCCGCTCCCGCAGGGGCACCCGCTCTTCTCCGCGCCCGGTCTGCTGCTGACCCCGCACGTCGGGGGGAGCGTGCCGCTGGCGATGCGCCGGGCCTACCGGGTGGCGGCCGAGCAGCTGACGGCGTTCGCCCGCGGGGAGGAGCCGGCGAACCTGGTGACCGGGGCCTACTGAGAGCCCGGGGGCGGCAGGAGTGGCGCGGGCACCGGTCGAAGCGGGGACCGCGGAAGGCGCAGCGTCACCAGGACTGCCACGTTCGGGCAGTCTCCCGGCTGTCGATGGACAGCGCTGCTAAGGGTCACCTAACATCCTGAGGGCCCGCGCTCGGGCACCTCTCGCACGAGGTGCCCGGGTGGGGTCCAGGTCACACTCGGGGGACGGGCCCGCGCACGTGCGCTTAACGTGATCACGAGGAGCCGGGACCTGACGCCGTGCGGTCCCGGCTTTCTGCTGTTCGCAGCACTGCACGGTGGCGCGTATCACGCGCGGAAGCGGTCCGCTTGTCGCTGCAACCATCCGGTGGATGGCGTAGCGTTGCCGCTCAGTCGCAGCCTGCTGCGATTGCCACGACACCCCCGGATGCGTACCCCCCTTAACGCATCCGGGGGTTGTCATTGGTTAGCTTAGATCATCGAGGCCCACCCGCGGCGGGGCAGGCTGCCTCCGTGCGGGCCCGCCCCTCGATGTTCACCCGCCCGGAGTCGCCACGGCCTGCGTGTCGCGCGGGTCGAGACGGTGTTCGTGCCCGCCTTCCCCGTACGGTGTCAGGTCTGTAGCGGCGTGCCGGATAGGCGGAGGTGTTCACCCTGACTCAGAGTCAGTACGACTGGGGCAGCCTTTCCGGTGACGAACCGCCCGAGCGGACCCGGCCGGAGCGGATGCCGGTGCCCGCGCACATCTCGTCGGACATCGGGCTGCTGATCCTGCGTGTCGTCGTCGGCGGGATCTTCGCCGCGCACGGCGCGCAGAAGGTGTTCGGGCTGCTCGGCGGGCTCGGCCCGGCCGGCACCGCCGACGCACTGGCCGGCCTCGGTTTCACGGCGTTCGCGATGCCGCTGGCCTGGGTGCTCGGTGTCGGGCAGCTGGTGCTCGGCGCGCTGCTGGTGCTGGGCCTGCTGACCCCGTTCGCGGCGGCGGGCCTGCTCGCCATGAAGATCGTCGCGATCGTGGTGTCGCTCGGACCCGCCGGGCAGCCGATGGTGCCGCTGTTCGCGGCGGACGGCCCGAACTCGCTGGAGCTGCACCTGCTGCTCGGCGGCGGGGCCGCGGCACTGCTGTTCACCGGGGCGGGCCGGCTCGCGCTCGACGCCGGCCGCACCTACCAGCGCCGCCCGTTGCCGTGGTCGGTGCTGTTGCTCGTCGTCGGGGTGGGCGTGGCGTTGCTGGTCCTGTTCGTGCTCCGCCGGTGAACGAGGGCCCGGCGCCGGTACCCGACGACGCCTGGCTCCGCCCGCTCGGGAAGCGGCTGCGCCGCGAGGTACGGGTGACCGCGCGCGAACCACTGTCCGGCGGGTACGCCTCGGGCGGCGCCGAACGCATCGAACTGGACGACGGCACTCGCGTCGTGCTCAAGCGCACCGGTCCGACCGAGGCCGCCGCACTGCGGGCAGTGGCCGTGGTGAACGGGCCCGCCCGGCTGCCGCGGATGCTCGCCTCCGGAGACGGCTGGATCCTGCTCGCGCACGAGACCGGCGACCCGTTGCCGGACGGCGGCCCCGTCCCGGACGACGTGTGGCGCACCCTCGGGCTGGTGCACGCGCACTGGCGGCGCAACCGCCCGCGCGGCGTCCCGCTGGTCGATCCGGCCTGGTGGGCGGGGTTGTGCGGCACGGCCTCCGAGGGACTGCGGGCGGCCGCGGACCGGAGCGGGACGGTCGGCGACACCGCGAGCCGGGCCGTCCTCACCGATGCCGACGCCGCCGTGTGCGGCTGGGCGACCGACGACCGGATCACCACCGCGCTCGCCGCACTGCCCCGCACGCTCTGCCACGGCGACGCCCACCGCGGCAACGTCCACACCGGACCGGCCGGGGCGGTGCTGCTGGACTGGGGCAACGCCCGCGTCGCGCCCGGCTCGCTGGACTGCGTCGTGCTCAGCGCACCACCCGCCGGCGGCCCGGCCGACCTGCCCGCGGACGCGGTCCCGGAGCTGTACCGGGAGACCCTGCACGCCGAGCTCGGCGCGCCCGACCCGCCCCGGATGATCGCCGCCGAGGCGGCGTGGGCCCGGGTGCAGGCGCACGTGCAGTACCTGCCGTTCGCCGCCGAGCACCAGGGAGCGGAACGGGTCGCGTCGATGGTCCGGGTCGCGCGGGCCTCACTGACCGAGCTGGGCGAGGCGCTGGGCCGGTGAGCGTGGCTCAGCGGCCGACCGTGCGCTGCAGGTGCTCGGGGTAGCGCTCGCCTGCCACCGCCGACGCCGGTGCCGCGGCTCCGATCTCGGCCAGCTCGTCGCCGGACAGCTCGAGCGACGCGGCAGCGACGTTCTCCTCCAGGTAGCGGCGCCGCTTGGTGCCCGGGATCGGGACGACGTGCTCGCCCCGGCTCTGCACCCAGGCCAGCGCGAGCTGCCCGGGCGTGACCCCGCGCCGCTCGGCGAGCGAGGAAAGTGCCCGCACGATCGCCAGGTTCGCGTCCAGGTTCTCCTCGGCGAACCGGGGCAGGCCCCGCCGCATGTCACCCTCCTCGAACTGGCCGGTGGAGGTGATCGCGCCGGTGAGGAACCCGCGCCCGAGCGGCGAGAACGGCACGATCCCGACGCCCAGCTCTGCGCACACCGGCGCGACGGAGTCCTCGATGTCGCGGGTCCACAGCGACCACTCGGACTGGACGGCCGCCGGCGGGTGCACCGCGTGGGCCCGGCGGACGGTCTCCGCGCTGCACTCGGACAGCCCGTAGTGCCGGATCGTGCCCTCGTCGATCAGCTCGGTGAGCGCGCCGACGGTCTCCTCGATCGGCGTATCCGGGTCGACCCGGTGCTGGTAGTAGAGGTCGATGTGGTCGACGCCCAGCCGGCGCAGCGACTCCTGCACGCACTGCCGGACGTACGCGCGGTCGCCCTGTGCGCCCTGGTTCCCGGCGGCGTCGCGGACGATGCCGAACTTGGTCGCCAGCACCACCCGGTCGCGGCGGTCGGCGATCGCGCGGCCGACGAGCTCCTCGTTGGCGCCGTCGCCGTAGACGTTCGCGGTGTCCAGCAGCGTGACGCCGAGGTCGAGCGCCCGGTGGATCGTCGCGATCGACTCGGACTCGTCACCGGCCCCGTAGCTCTGCGACATCCCCATGCAGCCGAGCCCCTGCGCGGAGACGACCAGCGCCCCAACCGAACGCGTCCCGATACCCATACCCGAGAACCCTAGTCGGGGCGCGCCTCACACCCCTTCGCCGATCCGCACACCCGCTGCAGCAGGTGTGCGGATCGGCGAAGGGGTGTGAAGCGGGTGCGTCAGGGGATGCGGCGGACGGCGCCGGTGTCGGCGCTGGTCGCCATGTGGGCGTAGGCGCGCAGGGCCTTCGACACCGTGCGCTGGCGGTCGACGGGCTGCCAGGGACGCTCGCTCGCCTCCATCTTGGCGCGACGGTCCGCGAGCGCCTCCGGCTCGACGAGCAGCTCCAGCGAGCGGGCCCGGACGTCGAGGCGGACCCGGTCCCCGTTCTCCACCAGGCCGATGGTGCCGCCGGCGGCCGCCTCCGGGGAGACGTGCCCGACCGAGATGCCGGACGAGCCGCCGGAGAACCGGCCGTCGGTGATCAGCGCGCAGGTCTTGCCGAGGCCCGCGCCCTTGAGGAACGCCGTCGGATGCAGCATCTCCTGCATCCCCGGCCCGCCGGACGGGCCCTCGTAGCGGATGACCAGCACGTCACCCGGCTTGATCTCCTTGTTCAGGATCGCCGAGACCGCGTCCTCCTGGCTCTCCAGGACCACCGCCGGGCCCTCGAACTCCCAGATGTCCTCCGGGATGCCGGCGGTCTTGATCACCGCGCCGTCCACCGACAGGTTGCCGCGCAGCACGGCGAGGCCGCCGTCGGCGGAGTAGGCGTGCTCGAGGTCGCGGATGCAGCCGCCTGCCGCATCGACATCCAGCGACGACCAGCGGTTCTCGGTCGAGAACGCCTGCGTGGTCCGGACCCCGCCCGGCGCCGCGTGGTACAGCTCCACCGCGGTCTCCGACGGGTTCTGGGCCCGGATGTCCCACTCGCCCAGCCACTGCGCCAGCGACGGCGAGTGCGCGGCGTGCACGCCCTCGTTGAGCAGCCCGGCCCGCCACAGCTCGCCCAGCAGCGCGGGGATTCCGCCGGCCCGGTGCACGTCCTCCATGTGGTAGTCCGAGTTGGGCGCGACCTTGCTCAGGCACGGCACCCGGCGCGAGACGGCGTCGATGGCGGCGAGGTCGAAGTCGATCTCGCCCTCCTGCGCCGCGGCCAGGACGTGCAGCACGGTGTTCGTCGAGCCGCCCATGGCCACGTCGAGCGCCATCGCGTTCTCGAACGCCTCGCGGGTGGCGATGTTGCGCGGCAGGGCGGACGCGTCGTCGTCGCGGTACCAGCGGGTGGCCAGGTCCATCACGGTGCGCCCGGCGTTGAGGAACAGCTCGCGGCGCGCGGCGTGCGTGGCCAGTGTCGAACCGTTGCCCGGCAGCGACAGACCCAGTGCCTCGGTCAGGCAGTTCATCGAGTTCGCGGTGAACATGCCCGAGCAGGACCCGCAGGTCGGGCAGGCCGAGCGCTCCACCTCGGCCAGGCCTGCGTCGTCCACCTCGGACGACGCGGACGCCGAGATCGCGGTGATCAGGTCGGTCGGCGCCTGCGCGACCCCGCCGACGACGACCGCCTTGCCCGCCTCCATCGGCCCGCCGGAGACGAACACGGTCGGGATGTTGAGCCGCATCGCGGCGTTCAGCATCCCGGGTGTGATCTTGTCGCAGTTGGAGATGCAGACCAGCGCGTCGGCGGCGTGACCGTTGACCATGTACTCGACCGAGTCGGCGATGATCTCGCGCGAGGGTAGCGAGTAGAGCATCCCGCCGTGGCCCATGGCGATGCCGTCGTCGACGGCGATCGTGTTGAACTCCTTGGCGACCCCGCCCGCCTCCTTGATTGCACCGGCGACCAGGTCGCCCATGTCCTTGAGGTGCACGTGGCCGGGCACGAACTGGGTGTAGGAGTTGGCGATCGCCACGATCGGCTTGCCGAAGTCGTCGTCACCCATACCGGTCGCGCGCCAGAGCGAACGCGCTCCGGCGGCGTTGCGGCCGTGGGTGGTGACGCGGGAACGCAGGGCGGGCATGTGGTCTTGTCTCCAGCCTGGTCGGGTTCGTGGGTGGGGCGGTGTCACCGGGCTCGTGGGTGGGCCGACATCACCGCGCGGGAGCGTGCGGCAGGGGCCCCCGGGTGGGCGCGTCGCAGGGTGGTGGGCGCGGGCCGGCCCGGGGCAGGGCGTGACGACGACGTGGTACGAGTCGTCGCGTACTGGTCGTTCGCAACGTTACGCCGCTCCGCCCCCGGCCCGGCGTGGGGACGGCGTCCGCGCCGGTCACGGCTGTCGGCGACAGCCCTTCGCCGGCTGGTGGAGGCCCCGGGACGGTGCACACTGGCCGGGTGGACGGGACGACGCTGGAGGCCGAACGGGAACGCGCCGCCGACCGGGTGCGTTCGCTGCGCCACGGGCTCGACTCGCTCGCCGAGGAGCAGGCCCTGACCAGCCACGACGACGAGCACGACCCGGAGGGCGTGACGATCGCGGTGCAGCGCGCCCAGCTGCAGGGTCTGCTCGCCGCCGCCGAGCGCGACCGCGCCGACCTCGACGCGGCCCTGCGCCGGCTCGCCGCGGGGGAGTACGGGTACTGCGCCCGGTGCGGGAGCCCGATCGCCGCGGAACGGCTGGCGGCGCTGCCCGCCACGACGACCTGCATCACGTGCGCGCCCGGGTCGCGCCGCCGCCGCTGAGCACGTCCTCCGACTGCCCGCGAGAGGTACACGGGAGCGGTTCGATCACGCGGACACCGCTCTCCGGAACCCCTCGACGGTCGGCGGTCAGCCCCGAACGGGTCAGCTCCCGAGCGGGTCGGCGACCCGCCCGGCGCTGGCCAGCGACAGCACGGGCAGGTCCCGCACCTTCACCGCGGCCAGCGTGAGCTCGGAGTCGTCGGTCAGCACCGCGTTCACCGACGACCGCTTCCCCAGCCGCAGCCCACGGACGTCGTCCCACGGCACGGTCCGTGCCGCGATCACGGTCCGCACGGTCAGCGTGTCCGGGTCCACGGTCGTCCGGGTCCGCAGCACCCACACCGTGATCGCGATCGGGATGAGCAGGGACAGCCAGAAGAACGGCACGCTGAGCAGTAGCGGCAACGCGCCGGTGGTGGCGACGAGCGCGACCGCGATGGTCAGCCGGGACGGCCTGAACACCAGGGAACGGGGGCCCTCCCGGACCTGGCGGCCTTCTTCCCGGACGCGGGACGTGCCGGCCACGCGCTCGTCGACATCCGGGGACGGCCCGGCCTCGCGGTCGTCGGTGCTGCTCACCCCTTCATTGTGGCACCGCCGGGCGGACGGCCTGCGGGCCCGGACGGGTGGGGCCGATTGACGGCGCGCGCGGGGAGCGTGCTAGCGTCGTGGCCGTGTTCACCGTTCGAATTTACGTACTTCCCGGGCGCGTCGCCGCCTGAGTTCGAGGTACTCGAACGACAACGACGACGCGCTCACCCTCGCACCAGTCCGGAAGCAACCGGGCGGCGAGGGCTTTTTTGTGTTCGGCACAGCTCATGTCCTGCATCTGATCGACACTGAGATCTCGAGCGAGGCAGCCCCAGATGACCACCGCCCCCTCCAAGTCCGGCTCGACCGGCCCGAAGCCGGGCCCGCCTCCGGGCCGGTCCGGCGCCACGCGGGCCGAGTCGCCCGCCCGGAGTGACGCCACCGTTCCCGGCCCCCGGGTCGTCGACGAGCCCATGACCGGCGCCCACTCCCTGGTGCGCTCGCTCGAGGAGATCGGGTGCGACGTCGTATTCGGGCTCCCCGGCGGGACGATCCTCCCGGCGTACGACCCGTTGCTGGACTCGACGAAGGTGCGGCACATCCTCGTCCGGCACGAGCAGGGCGCCGGGCACGCCGCCACCGGATACGCGCAGGCCACCGGCAAGGTCGGGGTCTGCATGGCGACGTCCGGGCCGGGGGCCACCAACCTGGTCACCCCGATCGCGGACGCCCACATGGACTCGGTGCCGCTGGTGGCCATCACCGGCCAGCAGACCCGGGCGCTGATCGGCACCGACGCCTTCCAGGAAGCCGACATCACCGGCATCACCATGCCGGTGACCAAGCACAACGTGCTGGTGACCGACCCGCGGGAGATCCCCAGGGCGATCGCCGAGGCCTTCCACCTGGCGTCCACCGGCCGGCCCGGCCCGGTGCTGGTGGACATCCCGAAGGACGTGCTGCAGGAGCAGACCACGTTCTCCTGGCCCCCGGAGCTGCAGCTGCCCGGTTACCGGCCGACGACCCGGCCGCACGGCAAGCAGATCCGCGAGGCGGCCCGGCTGATCCGCGAGGCGAGCAAGCCGGTGCTCTACGTCGGTGGCGGCGTGCTCAAGGCCGAGGCCGCCGAGGAGCTGCGCGAGCTGGCCGAGCTGACCGGCGCCCCGGTCGTCACCACGCTGATGGCACGCGGTGTCTTCCCGGACAGCCACCCGCTGCACCTCGGCATGCCGGGCATGCACGGGACCGTGGCCGCGGTCGCGGCGATGCAGCGCTCCGACCTGCTCGTCGCCCTCGGCGCCCGGTTCGACGACCGGGTCACCGGCAAGCTGGAGAGCTTCGCCCCCGGGGCGAAGGTCGTGCACGCCGACATCGACCCGGCGGAGATCTCCAAGAACCGCCGCGCCGACGTCCCGATCGTCGGTGACTGCAAGGAGGTCCTCGCCGAGCTGATCGAGACGGTCCGGGCCGATCGCGCCGAGCACGGCGAGCCCGACCTGTCCGCCTGGTGGAAGCAGGTCGGCGGGCTGCGCGACCGGTACCCGCTCGGCTACACCGAGCCGGTCGACGGGTCGCTCTCGCCCGAGTATGTGATCGAGCGGATCGGCGCGATCGCCGGACCGGACGCGATCTACGCAGCCGGCGTCGGGCAGCACCAGATGTGGGCGGCGCAGTTCGTGCGTTACGAGAAGCCGCGGACCTGGCTGAACTCCGGCGGCCTCGGGACGATGGGCTACGCGGTGCCTGCCGCGATGGGCGCCAAGGTCGGCGAGCCGGACACGGTCGTCTGGTGCATCGACGGCGACGGCTGCTTCCAGATGACCAACCAGGAACTCGCCACCTGCGCGATCGAGGGCATCCCGATCAAGGTGGCCGTGATCAACAACGGCAACCTCGGCATGGTCCGGCAGTGGCAGAACCTGTTCTACGGCGAGCGGTACTCCAACACCGACCTCAACACCCACAAGCTGCGCATCCCGGACTTCCCGATGCTGGCCGAGGCCATGGGCTGCGCGGGCCTGCGGGTGGAGTCGAAGGAGGACGTCGACCGCGTCATCCACCAGGCCATGGAGATCAACGACCGGCCGGTCGTGGTCGAGTTCGTGGTCGGGGCGGACGCCCAGGTGTGGCCGATGGTCGCCGCTGGCAAGGGCAACGACGAGATCAAGGTCTCCCGCGACATCCGGCCCGAGTTCGAGAACGACGACCTGGCGGCGTCGGTCGACGAGGTCGCCGGTGTCACCGAACAGGCACTGGAGTCCCACCGATGAGCGAGCTGCACACCCTGTCCGTCCTGGTCGAGGACAAGCCGGGTGTCCTGGCCAGGGTGTCCGGCCTGTTCTCTCGCCGCGGATTCAACATCAACTCGCTGGCGGTGGGCCCGACCGAGCATCCGGACATCTCCCGGATGACGATCGTCGTCGAGGTCGACGAGCTCCCGATGGAGCAGGTCACCAAGCAGCTGAACAAGCTCGTGAACGTCATCAAGATCGTGGAGCTGGAACCGGGTATCTCGGTCCAGCGCGAACTACTGCTGGTCAAGGTCCGGGCCGACGCCACCGTGCGCAGCCAGGTGCTGGAGACCGTGCAGCTGTTCCGGGCCAAGGTCGTCGACGTCTCCCCGGAGGCCGTCACGGTCGAGGCGACCGGGACGGCCGACAAGCTGGGCGCGCTGCTGCGGATGCTCGAGCCGTACGGGATCCGCGAGATGGTGCAGTCCGGGATGGTCGCCGTCGGTCGTGGACCTCGCTCCATGACCGCCGCGACCGTTCGCTAGGCACTACCAGCCAGACCTCGATACGCAACCCCGAGAGGAACACCCCTTCCGTCATGAGTGTCAACATCTACTACGACGCCGACGCCGACCTGTCGATCATCCAGGGCCGGAAGGTCGCCGTGATCGGTTACGGCTCCCAGGGCCACGCGCACTCGCTGTCCCTGCGTGACTCCGGGGTCGAGGTGAAGATCGGTCTCCCGGAGGGCTCCAAGTCCCGGGCGAAGGCCGCCGACGAGGGCCTCGAGGTCGTCACCCCCGCCGAGGCCTCCGCCTGGGCGGACCTGATCATGGTCCTCGCGCCGGACACCAAGCAGCGCGCGATCTACGAGCAGGACATCGCGCCGAACCTCAAGGCCGGCGACGCCCTGTTCTTCGGGCACGGCTTCAACATCCGCTACGAGCTGATCAAGCCCCCGGCGGAGGTCGACGTCGCGATGGTCGCGCCGAAGGGCCCGGGCCACCTGGTCCGCCGCCAGTTCGTCGACGGCAAGGGCGTCCCCGCCCTGATCGCCGTGGAGCAGGACCCCACCGGCAACGCCAAGAACCTCGCGCTCTCCTACGCGGCCGGGATCGGCGGCGCCCGCGCGGGCGTCATCGAGACCACCTTCAAGGAGGAGACCGAGACCGACCTGTTCGGTGAGCAGGCCGTCCTCTGCGGCGGTGCCGCGGCGCTGGTGCAGACCGGCTTCGAGGTGCTGACCGAGGCGGGCTACGCCCCGGAGATCGCCTACTTCGAGTGCCTGCACGAGCTCAAGCTGATCGTCGACCTCATGTACGAGGGCGGCATCGCCAACGAGCGCTTCTCCATCTCCGACACCGCCGAGTACGGCGACCTCACCCGCGGCCCGCGGGTGATCACGCCCGAGGTGAAGAAGAACATGCAGGCGATCCTGAAGGAGGTCCAGGACGGGACCTTCGCCCGTGAGTGGGTCGCGGAGGACGAGAACGGCCGCCCGAACTTCACCAAGCTGCAGCAGCAGGGCCAGGAGCACCCGATCGAGCAGGTCGGCGAGAAGCTGCGCGGCCTGATGAGCTGGGTCGGCGAGAAGGCGAAGTGATCGACTGCCGGAGCGCTCCGGCAGCATGAGACTCGCGGGCCCGAGCCGGCCCGCGGACGCCCGCCTCCGGGCGCACCCACTCGGGGAGGGCGACGTGGAACCCCCGCACCGGCGACACCGGGCGGGGGTTTCGCGCGTCTCAGGGATTCACAGGAATGCCTGCGGCTCACGCGGGGCCGTCTCCGGGGCAGATATCTCACGGCCGTCGGGTTCCCGTGGGTCCCTCGGGAGTGCCCGGCGGCTCTAGGATGGTTCCAGCCCGACACCCTGTACGACCACCACCCGAGCCCGGAGCACCGTCATACCGTGAGCACCGCCGCCGCCCCCATCCGTCCCGTCGTCCTGCTCGCCGAGAAGCTCGCACCGTCCGCGGTCGAGCTGCTGGGCGACGACGTCGAGATCCGCCACGTCGACGGCACCGACCGCCCGGCACTGCTGAAGGAGATCGCCGACGCCGACGCGCTGCTGGTCCGCTCCGCGACCCAGGTCGACGCCGAGGCGCTCGGCGCGGCCACCCGGCTGAAGGTCGTCGCCCGCGCCGGCGTCGGCCTGGACAACGTCGACGTGCCGGCCGCGACGTCGCGTGGCGTGATGGTGGTCAACGCGCCGACGTCGAACATCGTCTCGGCCGCCGAGCACGCGATCGCCCTGCTGCTGGCCACCGCCCGGCACGTCCCGGCCGCGGACGCCTCGCTGCGCCAGGGGCAGTGGAAGCGGTCGTCGTACGGCGGGATCGAGCTCAACGGCAAGACCGCAGGCGTCGTCGGCCTCGGCAAGATCGGGCAGCTGGTCGCGCAGCGGCTGGCCGCGTTCGGCATGACGCTGATCGCCTACGACCCCTACATCGCGCCGTCCCGCGCCGCCCAGCTGGGCATCGAGCTGGTGGAGCTCGACGAGCTGCTCCGCACCGCCGACATGATCACCGTCCACCTCCCGAAGACCCCGGAGACCCTCGGCCTGATCGGCAAGGACCAGCTGGCGGTCACCAAGCCGGGCGTGCTGATCGTGAACGCCGCCCGCGGTGGCCTGATCGACGAGGACGCGCTCGCCGAGGCCGTCCGGTCCGGGCACGTCGGCGGGGCAGGGGTCGACGTCTACATCACCGAGCCGACCACCGCCAGCCCGCTGTTCGAGCTGGAGAACGTCGTCGTCACCCCGCACCTCGGAGCGTCCACCGCAGAGGCGCAGGACCGCGCGGGCACCGACGTCGCGCGCTCGGTGCAGCTCGCGCTGGCCGGTGAGTTCGTGCCCGACGCGGTCAACGTGCAGATCCACGGCGCCGTCGGCGAGGAGGTCCGCCCGTGGCTGCCGCTGGTGCAGAAGCTGGGGACCACGCTGCACGCCGTCGCCGGGCGGACGCCGACCTCGGTCACCGTCGACGTCGCCGGTGAGCTGGCGGGCGAGGACGTCTCGGTGCTCGCGCTGGCGGCGCTGCGCGGGGTGTTCACCCACGTCGTCGAGGACCAGGTCACGTTCGTCAACGTGCCCCAGCTGGCCGAGGACCGCGGGGTGTCGATCGACCTGACCACCACCCCCGAGAGCGCCAACCACCGCAGCGTCGTGCAGCTGCGCGGCGCCATGCCGGACGGCGAGTCGATCACCGTCTCCGGCACGCTCACCGGCCGCGCCGAGGTCCAGAAGCTGGTCGAGATCAACGGCCGGCACTTCGACCTGCGGTCCGAGGGCGAGGTCGTCCTGCTGGAGTACACCGACCGGCCCGGCGTGATGGGGCGGGTCGGTTCGCTGCTGGGGGAGGCAGCGGTGAACATCGAGGCCGCGCAGATCTCGCAGACCACCGACGGCACCGACGCGATCATGCTGCTGCGGGTGGACCGGCACATCGATCCGGCCGTGCTGGAGCCGATCGGCGCCTCCGTGGGCGCCCGGACCATCCGTCTGATCTCGTTCGACGACTAGGCCCGTCCCGGCGTGGCCCGGACCCCTGTCCGCCGGATTCGCTCACCGGGTGAGCGAGTCCGGCGGGGGTTCCCGTGTCGTGGGAAAGGCGTGCGCTCACGGCGCCGCCGTGCGATCGTGTCCGCCCGCGCACGGTGATCGGGGGGATGCGCGATGGGGTTGATCCGCTCGTTCGTGCTGTCGGGAGCCGGGATCGCGGTGGCGTGCCTGCTGCTGCTCGGCATCGCGTTCGTGACCGGCATCTCGATGACGGTGCCCGGTGTCGTCGCGATCGAGTCGACCGTGACCGGCCCGCCGTCGGCGAGCATGACCGCGGGACCGGGGCTGGTGCCGGTCGGGCTCGGGCTCGTCGCGCTGATCGAGATCCCCGGATGGTTACGCGCCCGGCGCGCCCTCGCCGGCCCGGACCGCGCACCCGAGTCCGCCGGGCCGAGCCGGTCGTAGCCGGTCAGATCCAGCCTTCCTCCCAGGCCCGCCGGGCAGCCTCGTGCCGGGTGCGGGCGTCGAGCGTCGTCATCGCCGCCGACAGGTAGTTGCGCACGGTGCCCTGCGCCAGGTGCAGCTCGCCGGCGATGTCGGCGACCGTGCCGCCGGACCGGGCGGCGCGCAGCACGTCCAGCTCCCGCGCCGTCAGCGGGCAGTCGGCCTCGGTCAGCGCCATCGCCGCGATGTCCGGGTCCACGAACCGCCTGCCCGCGTGCACCCGGCGGACGACGTCGGCGACCTGCTGCACCGGGGTCGACTTGGGCAGGAACCCGGCGGCGCCCGCGGTCAGCGCACGCCGCAGCACCCCGGGCCGGGCGTGCCGGGTGACGACGATCGTCCGGGTCGCCGTGCCCGCGAGCTTCTCGCAGACACCGACGCCGTCCAGCACCGGCATCTCCAGGTCGAGCAGCGCGACGTCCGGACGTTCCCGGCCGGCGGCGTCCACGGCGCTACCGCCGTCCGCGCACTCGGCGACGACCGTGAGATCGGCCTCCAGGCCCAGCAGGGCGACGAGCGCGGTGCGGGTCAGCTCCTCGTCGTCGGCCACGAGCAGCCGGATCGGCACGGTCACGCCTCCACCCCCACGTTGTCGTCGGCGCCGCTGAGCAGCACCACCCGCAAGCGGAACCCGCCGGCACCGTCCGGGCCCGCCTCGACGCTCCCGCCGCGCTTGCCGATCCGGTCCCGCACCCCGGCGAGCCCGGTGCCGCCGTGCGGGTCGGGAACTTCCGGCCCGTCCGGCACGCCGTCGTTGCAGACCTCGAGCTCGGTGCGGTCCCCGGCCCGGCGGACCGCGAACGTCACCCGGGACGGGTCGCTGTGGCGCAGCACGTTCGTCGCCGCCTCCCGCACCACCGGGCCGAGCAGGGCGGCGTGCACCGCCGGCACCCTGGACGGGTCACCGGACACCGACGCGTCGGCCCCGGCGGCACGCAGCAGCCCGGCGGCGTTGCGGACCTCACCGGCGAGGTCCGCGTCGCGGTAGCCGCGCACGAGCGCCCGGGTCTCGGCGAGTGCGTCCGCGGCGAGGGTGCGGACGGTGCGGGCGTGCCGCGCCGCCGCCTCCGGATCGGAGCCGACGAGCCGCTCGGTCAGCTCGGCGTGCATCGCGATGGCGTGCAACGAGTGCCCCTGGACGTCGTGCAGCTCGGCCGCGATCCGGACGCGTTCCCGCGTCGTCGCCAGCTCGTCGGCGTCCGACCGGGCCCGGTCGAGCCGGTCGAACACCCGCACCAGCCAGATCGACGCGATGTCGGCCGCCGGCGGCATGACGAGGAAGAACAACAGCAGCACATGGCCCCAGACCGTGCCCGGACGGGGAAAGCCGGCGACTGCGGCGAGCGCCGCCGCCCCGAGCACCGCGACCCCGGCCACGACGCAGTCGGTCCGGTGCCAGCCGCGGATCGTCAGCAGCGCCGAGAGTGCCAGCCCCGGGACCATGAAGAAGACGGCCCCCAGCTCCGCGGCGTACCACCCGACCGCCAGCGCACCCGCCGTCGCGACGACCAGCGTGGCCGCGCCCACCGCGGTCCACCGGGCGCCGGCCGGATCCGGCCGGGGACCGAACAGCGCCCGGAACACCGCGGTGTGCACGGCGACGACCACGGCGACGACGGCGAGCAGCAGCAGCGACCACGGATCCAGTACCGGGAACGGCCAACGGTCGTCGACGACGGTCAGCGCCGGGATGCCGCCGAACAGCAGCGCCATCAGCAGCGGGTTCGAGCGCAGGTAGGCGCGCGCGGGGCCGAAGCCGCTCACCGGCTCCATGACAGATGTCACGACCCACCCCCCGCCGAATCCATCCCGGTACGTGCGGATCCGACCCTACTGACCGGTCCCGGCAGGCAGGACGCTCGGAAGCGACGACGAAGAGGAGTACGCGATGAGCAGCGTGATCGAGGTGGCAGGCCTGGGATTCGCCTACGGCGACACGGTCGCCGTCGACGGTGTCGATCTCGACGTGCGGCCGGGGGAGGTGTTCGGCCTGCTCGGCACGAACGGCGCCGGGAAGACGACGACGCTCGAGCTCGTCCAGGGGTTTCGCCGCCCGCAGATGGGCACCGTCCGGCTGTTCGGGCAGGACCCGGTCGCGGCGGGCCCCGCCGTGCGGCGCCGGACTGGGGTCGTCCTGCAGCAGGCGGGCTTCCTGGCCGAGCTGACCGTCGCCGAGACCGTCCGGATGACCCGGGCGCTGTCCAGCCGCACCGACGACGTCGACGACTGCATCGCCCGCGTCGGCCTCGGGCATCGCCGCGACGCCGCCGTCGACACGCTGTCCGGCGGGGAGCGGCGCCGGCTGGACATCGCCACCGCGACCTGGGGCGGCCCCGACCTGATATGTAGGCCGGTTTGTCAAGTGGGCAGGGTGAGGCGGTGTCCGCGACCGTCGTCGTGGACACCGCCTCGGTTGCCGGACGGGTGTGGTGGTGGCGAGCGTGTCGGTGTCGACGCGTCGTCAGTCTGATATGCGCGGGTTGGTTACCGCAGGACGGTCTGTTCGGCTCGAGCGGTCCGCGGGTCTAGAGATCGAGCGTGGCCCCACCTCCGCTCCCCGGCGACGGGTTGGGGGAGTGGGCTGCTCATAGGTCAGTCGCGGGTCTGCTCGCAGGCGCTGCCGTCACCACCAGTGGGCTCATCCGGACATCTGTGGTCCTCGCCGGGGTGGTTACTCGTCGAGGACGGCCAGCGACCAGGACCAGCCGGCGAGCTCGCGGGCGATCGCGGTGTTGGCGACCACGGCGCGCTTTTGGCGGGTGTCGAAGCCGGCCCAGCGGGAGTGCAGGCGCCGGTTCGCCCGTTGGGCGCGATCCCGCGCGGCCGGGCTCGCCTGGTCCTGACGGCGACGCAGTCCGACCCCGGCCCGCAGCGGCTTACGGTGGTGCCAGGCGGCCTCGATCAGCAGGCGGCGGGCGTGTCCGTTGCCTGTCTTGGTGATCGCGCCCTGCGACCGCGACGCCCCGGAGGAGGACTCGGTGGGCACCAGGCCGAGGTAGGCGCCGATCGAACGCCCGGTCAGCCGGTGCCAGTCCCCGATCTCGACGGCGAGCCCGAACGCGGTCAACGTCGAGACCCCGCGCAGGCAGCCCAGCCGGGTTACCACCGGGGTGAACTCGCTACTCGCGGCCATCTCGGTGATCGCGGCGTCCAGGCGCTCGCGCCGCGTCAGCGTGGCCAGCAGGGTGTCGTAGGCGATGTCGAAGGCCAGCCCCAGACCCGGCGCGGTGAACACCTCATCCCGGCGGCGCTCGCGCAGCCACTGATCGTGGATCCCGGTCCAGGGCTTACCGCCGTAGTAGACGATCCCCTGGCGCAGCAACAACTTCGAGAGTCGGTGCCGGGCCGACATCAGGTCCCCGCGCACGTCCTCCCGCGCCCTCACCAGGTCCCGCGCAGCTTCCTGTTCCACGCTCGGCACGGCGACCGCGACGATCTCGTCGAGGTGCAGCAACCGGGCCAGATGCCGGGCATCACGCTGATCGGTCTTGACCCGGTCCCCGGACGGGCGTTGCAGCTTCGACGGCGCCGCGACCTGGCATTCGATCCCCGCCGCGGCCAGGGACCGGGCCAGCCCGAACCCGGTCGGCCCGGCCTCGTAGGTGACCGCCACCGGGCCTGGCAGCGACCGCACCCACGCGGCCACATCACCGTGATCCGGGGTCAACCGACGCTCGAACAGCTCCCCGGTCCGCCCGTCGAGCCCACACGCCACGACCGAGCGCGCGTGCACGTCCAACCCGACACTCGTACGATTCGCACTCACTGGGGCCTCCCACATCTGTGGCTCTACCGCCAGGACCCACTCCTGTCGGCAACCCACGTTCACATGCGGGAGGCCTCAGCCCAGGCCTCCATACCGTCTAGTGATCATGGACGAGCCCACCACGGGCCTCGATCCCGAGTCGCGACGGCTGCTGTGGGAGATGGTCCGCGAGCTGCGCGCCGCAGGCACCGCCGTCGTCCTCACCACGCACTACCTGGAGGAGGCCGAGGCGCTCGCCGACCGGCTGGCGATCATGCACGCCGGCCGGGTCGCCGTCGCCGGGACGCTGGCCGAGGTGCTGGCCAGCCGGCCGGCCGCCGTCACCGCCGAGGTCGACGACGGCGTCGTCCCGCCGGCCCTGCCCGGCCTCACCACCGCACCGGCCGCGCAGGGCCGCACCGCGCTGCGTCTGGAGGCCGCCGACCTGACCCGCGCGACGCACGCGCTGACCGGCTGGGCGCTCGACACCGGTGCCGAGCTGCACCGGCTGCGGGCCGCCGAGGCCGGCCTGGACGAGGTGTTCCACGCCGTGAGCGGCGGGGCGGGCACCGAGCTGGAGGGGATCCGATGAACACGCTCACCGCCGTGCCCGATGCGCCGACGACGCACCGGGGTGGCCGCTGGTGGCGCCTGGCGCCGATCGAGGCGCGGCTGCTGCTGCGCCGCCGGACCACGCTGCTCGGCGTGCTCTCCGGGCCGCTCGTGATGATCTTCTTCGCGGTCGTCCTGCGCCCCGCCGAGCCACAGGGGTGGGGCGCGCTCGCCGGACTCGGCGCCTACATCGGGATGCTGATCTCGGTGTACACGACGGCGGCGACCGTCTTCACGCTGCGCCGCGAGTCGGGCGCGCTGTCCCGGTTGCGCACGACCGAGCTGACCGGGCCGGGGATCGTCGTCGGGACGGGGACGCCGCTGGTCGTCGTCGGCGTGGTGCAGACGCTGCTGATCGGCGCGGTCTACGTCGCACTCGGTGCGCCGCTGCCGGAGAACCCGCTGCTGCTGCTCGCCGCGCTCGTGCTCGGCGGTGCGTTCTGCGTGGCCGCCGGCGCCCTGACCAGCACGTTCAGCCGGAGCGCCGAGAGTGTCCAGTTCACGGCCGCGCCACTGCTGCTCGTCGGTTCGGTCGCGGTGAACGTCCTGAGCACGGGTGTCGACGGGGTGTTGCGCGGGATACTGCTGCTGGTTCCCGGCACCCCGGTCGCCGATCTCGTCGGCATCGCCTGGACCGGCCCGGCGGTGGCCGAGGTCGCGGGTGTTCCGTCCTGGCTGCTCGGACTGGTCGTGACGGCCGTGTGGACCGCGGTCGCCGTCGTCGGTGCGGCGGCCCGCTGGCGCTGGACGGCGCGGGGCTGAGCGATACCCGGGCGGGTGAACCCGCCGCTCGTGCGTACCCCTCCGGGTGGCCAGACGATGACCCTGCGTCGGCAGGCGGTAGCGTGCGGCCAGCAGTACGACGAGAGGACGAGGTCATGCGCCTTGCGGTCATCCCCGGTGACGGCATCGGCCCGGAAGTGATCAACGAGGCACTCAAGGTCCTCGGCGAGGTCGTCCGTGACGTGGAGACGACGGAGTACGACCTCGGTGCCGCCCGCTGGCACTCCACGGGCGAGCTGCTTCCCGAGTCGGTGCTGACCGAGATCAAGCAGCACGACGCGATCCTGCTGGGCGCGGTCGGCGATCCGTCGGTCCCCAGCGGCATCCTGGAGCGCGGCCTGCTGCTGCGGCTGCGCTTCGAGCTGGACCACCACGTCAACCTCCGCCCGGCCCGGCTCTACCCGGGCGTGCGTGGCCCGCTGTCGGGCAACCAGGAGATCGACATGGTGGTCGTGCGCGAGGGCACCGAGGGGCCGTACGTCGGCACCGGTGGCCTGCTGCGCAAGGACACCCCGCACGAGATCGCCACCGAGGTCAGTCAGAACACCGCGTTCGGTGTCGAGCGGGTCGTGCGGGACGCGTTCACCCGCGCCCAGCGGCGGCCGCGCAAGCACCTGACCCTGGTGCACAAGACCAACGTGCTGACCTACGCCGGTGCGCTGTGGTCGCGGATCGTCGAGGAGGTGTCGCTGGAGCACCCCGAGGTGTCGGTGGCCTACCAGCACGTCGACTCGACCACGATCCACATGGTCACCGACCCGGGCCGCTACGACGTGATCGTCACCGACAACCTGTTCGGCGACATCCTCACCGACCTCGCGGCCGCGGTGACCGGCGGTATCGGCCTCGCGGCCAGCGGAAACCTGGACGCGAGCCGGGTCAACCCGTCGATGTTCGAGCCGGTGCACGGCTCCGCGCCGGACATCGCGGGCCAGGGCATCGCGGACCCGACGGCCGCGGTGCTGTCGGTGGCGCTGCTGCTCGACCACCTGGGGCACTCCGACTCGGCCCGCCGTATCCAGGCGGCCGTCGCGTTCGACCTCGCGACCCGGGACCACTCGGCGACCGGCAACACGTCCTCCATCGGGGACCGGCTGGCCGCGCTGGTGTCCTCCCGTGAGGTGGCGACCCCCTAACGCCTTGCCGTGCGCGGTGGACGGGGCCGGGTGCCCCGCCCACCGCGCACGCGTGCCTAGACCTGGTCGGACGGCCCGGTCAGCAGGGTGACGCCGGCGCCGGCGAAGTTCGCCAGGTCGGCGGACGTGGCCTGCCCTTCCGCGCTGCCCATGCCGGACTGGAACGCGGCCGCGTCGGCGAACTCCAGCACGGCGACGAGGTGGTACGGCGGCTGCGTTCCGTCCGGGCCGGGGGCCGGGCGGGAGACGGTCATCCGCTGCAGCCCGGGCAGCTTCTTCGCCAGCGGTGTGTGCACCTCGTCGTAGTACTTGTCGAACGCGGACGGGTCCTCGGGCTGGTTGTAGAGCACGGTCACTTGGAACACGTGGGTGCCTTTCCGTCATGCCTACCGCGGCGCCTCGATGCGCCACGCCGGAGTCCACCTTGGTGTATCGGGACCCGCACGTACAGGGCGCGGGGTGCCGATACCCTGGGGCTCACCATGAGTACTCCAGCCCAGGTCCGGGTGCGGTTCTCGCCGTCCCCGACCGGAATTCCGCACGTCGGACTCGTCCGCACCGCCCTGTTCAACTGGGCGCACGCCCGCCACCACGGTGGCCAACTCGTCTTCCGGATCGAGGACACCGACGCCCAGCGCGACTCCGCCGAGTCCTACGAGGCCCTGCTCGACGCCCTGGGCTGGCTGGGGCTGGACTGGGACGAGGGCGTGATCAAGGGTGGCCCGCACGGCCCGTACCGGCAGAGCGAGCGCGCCGAGATCTACGCCGACGCCCTGCGGCGGCTGATCGACGGCGGTGAGGTCTACGAGTCGTTCTCCTCCGGCGAGGAGATCGAGGCCCGGCACCGGGCCGCCGGCCGCGACCCGAAGCTCGGCTACGACAACGCCGACCGTGCCCTCACCGACGCCGACAAGCAGGCATTGCGCGACGAGGGCCGGGTTCCCGTCTACCGGCTCCGGATGCCCGACCGCGACATCACCTTCACCGACCTGGTCCGCGGTGAGATCACCTTCCGCGCCGGTCAGGTGCCCGACTTCGTGCTGGCCCGCGGCGACGGCACCCCGCTGTACCCGCTGACCAACCCGGTCGACGACGCCCTGATGGAGATCACCCACGTGCTGCGCGGTGAGGACCTGCTGTCCTCCACCCCGCGGCAGATCGCGCTGCTCGAAGCGCTGCAACGCGTCGGGATCGGCAACGGCCCCTTCGTCTACGCGCACCTGCCGCTGGTGACCGGCGAGGGCAACCGCAAGCTCTCCAAGCGGGACCCGCAGTCGAACCTGTTCCACTACCGCGACCGTGGCTTCGTGCCGGAGGGCCTGCTCAACTACCTGGCCCTGCTCGGCTGGTCGATCGCCGAGGACCGCGACGTGTTCTCGCTGCAGGAGATGGTGGAGTCGTTCGACGTCTCCCGGGTGTCCGGCAACGCCGCCCGCTTCGACATCAAGAAGGCCGAGGCGATCAACGCCGCGCATCTGCGGCTGCTGTCTCCGAGCGACTTCGCCGCCCGTGTGGTGCCCTATCTCCGGGCGGAGGGGATCACGGTCGGCCCCGCGCAGGAGGAGCTCCTCGCCGCCGCCGCGCCGCTGGTCCAGGAGCGCAGCCAGGTGCTGTCCGACGCGGCCCGGATGCTCGCCTTCCTGTTCCGCGACGAGGAGTCCTTCACCCCCGACGAGGACGCCGCCGCGAAGAACCTGAACGCCGACGCCGAGCCGGTCCTCGACGCCGCCGTCACCGGCCTGACCGGGCTCGACGAGTGGACGGCCGCCTCGATCGAGGAGTCCCTCAAGGCCTCGCTGGTGGACGGCCTGGGCCTCAAGCCGCGGAAGGCGTTCGCGCCCGTGCGCGTCGCGATCAGCGGCCGGACGGTGTCGCCGCCGCTGTACGAGAGCATGGAGCTCCTGGGCCGGGAGCGGTCGCTCGCCAGGCTGGGGGCCGGTGTCAGGCGGGCCCGGGGGATGGGTTAGAGTAGTGGCATCACGGAGATCGGGGCCCGGTCACGAACTGGGCCCCGACTTCCGATGGGGTATGGTGTAATTGGCAGCACGACTGATTCTGGTTCAGTTAGTCTAGGTTCGAGTCCTGGTACCCCAGCGGAAATCGACCCCGAATCATCCAGGTTCGCGGAATCCGGTTTCTGACATCCGAATCATCTCGTCTCGGCCCCGTCGTCTAGCGGCCTAGGACGCCGCCCTCTCAAGGCGGTAGCGCGGGTTCAAATCCCGTCGGGGCTACCACGCGAGATGTATGTCGCGTTCGGATCGCGGTCACGTGATCCGACTCAGAGATGAATATCGATGTCCTCGGTCCCGTCGTCTAGCGGCCTAGGACGCCGCCCTCTCAAGGCGGTAGCGCGGGTTCAAATCCCGTCGGGACTACAACACGAAGGCCCTCGCTCTCCGGAGCGGGGGCCTTCGTCGTGTTCGGGGTGCGGTTCCGCCCGGCGCCGGCTGAATGACCTGGTGAACGGATGATCACCACTCTGGTGTCGTCGCGTGAGCTCGGAGCCGGCGACGGCTCGGTCGAGCACTGCGCTCGACCGGGCAGGAAACGTTGCCGGGGCGCCCGTTGCGACGACCCCGGCACCTCGCACCCGGCGCGGGGAGCTCGCACGCTGCAGCCGATGCGAGGTCCCCGGCGGGTCCGCGACGTCCTGGGTGACGGGTGACGGGTGCGAGGCCCCGCCCCTCGACCAGTCGACTGTCCCTCCGCGGCTCCTCGCACCCCGAGTGAGGACCTCGCAGGGACTGCAGCGCGACTGCAGCGGGTGCGAGGTCTCCCGATGGTGTGCGACGTCCCAGCCCGAGGGTGCGTGGTCCTGAGTCCGGTACGGCGCGTCGGTCGGCGGCGTGGCCCGGCCGGAGCCGGTCACGCATCGGCGCGTCCGTCGGTTGTGGGACCGATCACCCCGGTGATCAGGGAGTGGTGATGGATCGGTGCCAGATTCGGCACCGATCCTCCACGACTCCTCGATCATGGCGGCGATCCTGGTTCGCCCCGGAACGACGACCGCCCGGGTCGAGCGGGATCCGTGTCCAGGGCTGGTTCGGGGACCGAACGGCGCGGCTTGGTCACGCCGACCTCCGCTGTAGCGGATCGCAGCAAGGCGATGGTCATCGACGCGTCGATCCTGTGCGCCTCCCCGTACCGCGCACGACCGCCGTCCGCCCAGGTGCAGCGTCGGTCGCCGGCGCGGCGAGGAGGTGTCCGCCGGCACGACAGGCTCCACCGCAGGTCGCGCACCGGGCGTCGTCCGGCCGACCCCGACCCGGCCGACGAGCGGTACGGCTGTTGCGCAAGGGCTGGACCGGGCCGAGGCGTGAACGAGGCGCCTACTCCACGGGTTGGATGGAGGGGTTAGACGGATCCGGCGGCGGCGTGGTGCTCGACGATGTCGGCGGCGGGTCGCTCGACGATGTCGGCGGCGGCTTGCTCGACGATGTCGGCGGTGGATCCTCCGGCGTCGTCACCGGCGGCGGTGGCGGCGGAGGTGGCAGAGGCACGTCCTCGGACGTCGTCCGCGGCGCGGTGGTCCGTTCCCGGGTCGGCTCCGGCTCCTGCCGGACGGGGGTCTCTTCCTCCGTCGTGATCGGCGCCGCCTCGGTGGTCGTCGGCATCGCCGGCAGCTCGGGTGTGGCGTTGCTGACGTTGCGGTCCTGGGGCCAGAAGAAGACGGCGCTCAGCACGGCCAGCGCCGCGACGACGCCACCGGCACCGATCAGCAACGCGGGCGACCGGCGGGGGCCGGACGGCTCGGGGGCGACGGTCGTCTCCCCGTCGTAGGTCTCGGCGTAGCCGCCGTACACCGCGGTACCCGGGTCCGCGCCCGGGTGCCCGCCGTAGGGGGGCGGGACGATCGGGATGCGGTCGGTCGGCGGATCGGCGTCCGCGCCGTCCAGGTAGGCCGTCTGCGGGCCGTGGAACGCCGTGGGCGGGGCATCGGCCGCCATCCGCTCGGTCATCGGCGGGCCGTTCTCCCACGGCAGCGGGCCGGGATCGGCGGCGAGCGCGGACGTGGCGGGCGCGGACGACCCGGTCGCACCGAGGACGGCCGCACCGGCCGCACCGGCCCCACCGGGCGGGAACCCGGCGCCGGCCGGCGCCGCCGTCACCGGGTCGACCGGGCCGAGCGCGAGCACGGCACCCTTGCCGATGGCGTTCTTCGGGTCGGCGTCCACCTGGATCGGGCGGCCGAGCTCGGAGGACACCAGCTGCGCCACCAGCGGCACCCGGGACGAGCCGCCGACCAGCAGCACCACCGACGGCCCGGACGCGGCCAGCCCTGCGGAGGCGATCGCCCGCTGCAGCGCCTCGACCGACTCCTCGAGCCGGGGCCGGATGCGGTCCTCGAGGTCGCTGCGGTGCAGCCGCACGGTCGTCCGCACCTCGCCCAGCCACACCGGGATGGAGACCTCGGTGTCGGCGGAGAGCGCCTCCTTGGCCTCCCGGCAGTCGCGCCGCAGCCGGGCCATCTGGGTGAGGACGTCCGGGTCGGCCTCGTCGAGCGCCTCGAACGCCTGTGGCACCGCGTCCCGCACGTGGTCGACGACCGCCTGGTCGAAGTCGGCGCCGCCGAGCTGCTCGAGGCCCTCGGGCCTGCCGAGCAGGGTGAACAGCGTCCCGCCCACGACCGTGCCGCCGGTGTCGGTGGTCCCGGCGGCCTCCTTGCGCACGACGGCCGCGTCGAACGTCCCGCCGCCCAGGTCGTAGACGGCGACGGTCGCGCCGGCCTCGACCCGTTCGTTCGTGGCGTAGTGCAGCGCCGCGGCCTGCGGCTCGGTGAGGAACGTGACCGACAGCGCGCGATCGGCGAGCGCGCCGGCGAACAGGTCGCGCTTGTGCGAGCCCCAGGACGCGGGGTGGCTGACCGCCACCCGCTCCGGCGGCCCGCCCTCGGTCCGCGAGACGACCTCCACGACGTGCTCGGTCAGCAGCGCAGACAGCTGCTCGGCGGTGAACGCGTGCTCGCCCAGCGGGATCGGGGTGGGGTCACCGATCCGGCGCTTGAACTCGCGTGCAACCCGGTCGGGTTCGGTCAGCGCACGGCGTTCGGCGGCCTCGCCGAACAGCAGCGAGCCGTCGGCGGCGACGTACACGACGGACGGGATGTCCACCGACCGGTCACCGAGAGTGATCATCTCGGGGCCGGGGGTGCCGGGGCGGATGACCGCGGCCGCCGTCCTGGTCGTGCCGACGTCGATGCCCAGCAGGTAGCCCATCGTCTCCCCGGAAATGCACTCCACGCCTGAAGAGTCCGGCCCGGTGCCGGACCCCCTCACGGTAGTGGAGATCCGATCGGCGACCTCAGGCGAGGCGGTGCTGCAGGGCGTCGGCGGCGGCGAGCAGGTCGGCGGCCCACCGCACCCCTGGTCGTCGGCCGATCCGGTCCACCGGCCCGGACACCGACACGGCGGCGACGACCTGTCCGCCGTTGTCGCGCACCGGCGCGGAGACCGACGCGACGCCGGCCTCCCGCTCGGCGACGCTCTGCGCCCAGCCGCGGCGCCGGACGTCGATCAGGACGCGCTCGGAGTACGTGGCCTCGGCGAGGATCAACCGCTGGGTCTGCACGTCGCACCAGGCGGCGAGCACCTTGGCGCCGGACCCGGCGGTCATCGGCAGCCGGGAGCCGACCGGCACGGTGTCCCGGAGCCCGGACGGCGGCTCGGCGTGTGCGATGCAGACCCGGTGCACGCCGTCGCGCCGGTACAGCTGGACGCTCTCGCCGGTGATGTCCCGCAGCCGGGGCAGGACGGCGGTCGCGGCGTCGAGCAACGGGTCCGAACGCCCGCCGGCCAGCTGGCTCAGCGTCGGCCCGGGGTGCCAGCGGCCGTCGGGCGTACGCAGGAGCATGCCGTGTGCCTCGAGCCCCACCGCGAGCCGGTGTGCCGTCGCGCGGGGCAGGCCCGTGCGCTCGCAGAGTTCGGCCAGCCCACAGGGGCCCTCGGCCGTCGCCCGGAGAACCCCCACCGCCTTGTCGAGCACGCCGATCCCGCTAGACTGTCCCACGTTCCGATACTAACTTTCCACGATCTGGGAAGTCCACCACCACGTCTGCGATCCGCGAGAAGGGGAGGCGAGCGTGAGCACCGGTACCGCGCACCCACGCACGCTGGCCGAGAAGGTCTGGGACCGGCACCTCGTCCGGAAGGGCGAGGGCGACGAGCCCGACCTGCTCTACATCGACCTGCACCTGGTGCACGAGGTCACCAGCCCGCAGGCGTTCGACGGGCTCCGGCTCGCCGGCCGCGAGGTCCGCCGCCCGGACCTGACCCTCGCCACCGAGGACCACAACGTCCCGACGCTCGACGTCCTCGCCCCGATCGCCGACGAGGTCTCCCGTACCCAGGTCGAGACGCTGCGGCGCAACTGCGAGGAGTTCGGCGTCCGGCTGTACCCGATGAACGACCCCGAGCAGGGGATCGTGCACGTCGTCGGGCCGCAGCTGGGACTGACCCAGCCGGGCACCACCGTCGTCTGCGGCGACTCGCACACATCCACGCACGGTGCGTTCGGCGCGATGGCCTTCGGCATCGGCACCTCCGAGGTCGAGCACGTGCTGGCCACGCAGACGCTGCCGCTCAAGCCGTTCAAAACCATGGCGATCAACGTGACGTCGAAGGACGGCACGCTCCGTCCGGGCGTCACCAGCAAGGACGTCATCCTCGCGGTGATCGCGAAGATCGGTACCGGCGGCGGGCAGGGCCACGTGCTGGAGTACCGGGGCAACGTCATCGAGAACCTCTCGATGGAGGCTCGGATGACGGTCTGCAACATGTCGATCGAGGCAGGCGCCCGGGCCGGGATGATCGCTCCCGACGCGACGACGTTCGCCTACCTCGAGGGGCGCGACCACGCGCCGTCCGGTGCGGACTGGGACGCCGCCGTCGAGGACTGGAAGAGCCTGCGCACCGACGAGGGCGCCGAGTTCGACCGGGTCGTCGACATCGACGCCGACGAGCTGACCCCCTTCGTCACCTGGGGCACCAACCCGGGTCAGGGCCTTCCGCTGAGCGAATCGGTCCCGGACCCCTCGGCCATCGCCGACGAGGCCGCGCGCGCCTCGGTCGAGAAGTCCCTGGCCTACATGGGCCTGACCGCCGGGACCCCGCTGCGTGACGTCGCGGTGGACGCCGTGTTCGTCGGTTCCTGCACCAACGGCCGGATCGAGGACCTGCGCTCGGTCGCGAAGGTGCTGGACGGCCGGACGATCGCCGACGGCGTCCGGATGCTGGTCGTGCCCGGTTCGATGCGGGTGCGGTTCCAGGCCGAGGACGAGGGTCTGGACAAGATCTTCAGCGGCGCCGGTGCGGAGTGGCGCTCGGCCGGGTGCTCGATGTGTCTGGGCATGAACCCCGACCAGCTCGCCCCGGGGGAACGCTGCGCGTCGACCTCGAACCGCAACTTCGAAGGACGGCAGGGCAAGGGCGGTCGCACCCACCTGGTGTCACCGCTGGTCGCCGCCGCCACCGCCGTCCGTGGCACCCTCTCGAGCCCGGAGGACCTGGACTGATGGACAAGTTCGAGACCCACACCGGGATCGGCGTGCCGCTGCGCTGGTCCAACGTGGACACCGACCAGATCATCCCCGCCGTCTACCTCAAGCGGGTCACCCGGACCGGCTTCGAGGACGGCCTGTTCTCGGCCTGGCGCCAGGACCCGTCGTTCGTGCTGAACAACGAGCCGTACGACCGCGGGTCGGTGCTGGTCGCCGGCCCGGACTTCGGCACCGGGTCGTCCCGCGAGCACGCCGTCTGGGCGCTGATGGACTACGGCTTCCGGGTCGTGATCTCGGCTCGGTTCGCCGACATCTTCCGCGGCAACTCGGCCAAGGCCGGCCTGGTGGCCGCGGAGGTCGAGCAGCCGGACGTCGAGCTGATCTGGAAGAAGCTCGAGAACGAGCCCGGCACCCGGGTGACCGTCGACCTCGCGGAGAAGACGATCCAGGTCGGTGACCTGACCGTGTCGTTCCAGATCGACGACTACGCCCGGTGGCGACTGCTGGAGGGGCTCGACGACATCGGGCTGACCCTGCGGCACGAGGGCGCGATCACCGCTTTCGAGGGAACCCGGCCGGGACGGATGCCGCGCACCCTCACCTGAGGTCGCGACGGGCGGTCGCACCCTCCCCGACGGGTGGGTGCGACCACCCGGATGGACCTGTCCGACCGGGCAGGATGCGATCTGGACTCGCGGCGGGATCTGGTGCGGGGCATGGCCACAGCCTTACCGTTCGTGACCATGAACAAGGCTCAGCTCGTCGATGCGCTGACCGCCCGACTCGGCGATCGCCGCTCCGCTGCCGCTGCCGTGGACGCGATGGTCGAGGTGATCGTGGACACCGTCGGCTCGGGTGGCTCGGTCACCCTGACCGGGTTCGGGGTGTTCGAGCCGCGCCAGCGCGCGCCGCGCACCGCCCGGAACCCGCGGACCGGGGAGACCGTGCCCGTCGGCGAGACGGTCGTGCCGTCGTTCCGGCCGGGGGCCGCGTTCAAGGAGCGGGTCGCCGCCAGCGAGGCCGCCGCGGCCGGGGCGACGAGTGCGCCTCGCCGGAGCCCGCGTGACTCCGCGGCCGACACCTCCTCGGACGGGTCGGCCGAGGCCGGCCGGGCGTCGGGGCGCACGGCCAAGCGTGCCGCTGGAAGCCGGACCGCCGGCGCTGCGAAGTCGGCGGGCGCGGGGAAAACCGCCGACGCCGGGAAGTCGGCGAGTGCCGGGAAGTCGGCGAGTGCTGGGAAATCGGCCGGCTCGAAGGACGGCCGTACGACGGCCACGAAGAAGGCCGTCCCGCCGGACACGAATGCCGCCGACGCTGCCGAGGCCCCGGCGAAGAAGAGATCCGCCCCGCGGAAGAAGGCGACCGCCGCCGAGAAGTAGCTCCGCGCTGCCCATACCCCCGCCCCGCCCCGCCCCGCCCCGTGCCACAGCCCCATGGCCCCGGGCCTCGGGGGCCACGCGTCTTCCGCCCGCCCCGCCCTCGGGTCTGCGAGGACTCGGGCCCGCGAGGGGCACAAGGGAGCAGTTCGATCATGCGGTGGTCGCGCTGAGGTGCCCCTCGTGAGCTCTGCATCTCCGGCCGGCGCCGCGAGGGGTACGTGTGCGTTGTTCGATCAAGTGCCGGATGCGCTGGTGTGCCCCTCGCGGGGGCCGCCGCTGCGCGGCATGTGTTCACGGCGGGCCCCGAGCTCCCGCCCCGGCTCGGGCCTGTGGATGCCACGGGTCTCCCGCCCGTCCCGCCGCGCCCTGGGTCCCGGTCCGCGCGGCCCCGCCTCGGTCCCTGGGTCCGTGAGGGGTACAGGGGAGTAGTTCGATCATGCGGTGGTCGCGCTGAGGTGCCCCTCGTGAGCTCTGCATCTCCGGCCGGCGCCGCGAGAGGTACGTGTGTGTCGTCCGATCATGTGCTGGGTGCGTTGGTGTGGCCCTCGCGGAGTCCGCCGCTGCGCAGCATGTGTTCACGGCGGGCCCGCAGGTCGCGGATCGTTCGTACGGTGTGGTCCGGGGTCCGGTAGAGGCCGGCGGCGTCGATGCGGAGCGTGTGCCAGCCGAGTGCGGACGTCCGCCTGTCCCGGGCGCGGTCCAGTGCGTCGTCGTGGTCCTCGCTGTCGTACTCGACGGCGAGCAACGCCTCGGGATAGGCGAGGTCGAAGCGGGCCCAGGGAAAGTCGCGCCCGTCGAACAGCGGGAACTGCACCTGCGGAACGGGTAGCCCGGCCAGCACGAGGAGTAACCGCAGCCGGGTCTCCGGCGGTGACTCCGCGCGCGGATCGGCGAGTTCGACGATCCGCTCCAACCTGCGCACGCCCCGCGCCCGTGGACACGCCTCCTTCCAGGCGAGCAGCTCGCCGGGGTCGAACCCGGGGCTGGGCGAGAGCCTCCGGGAGATCGCGGACACGTCGCGGCTCACGATCGTCCCCGGCGGGAGCGCCACGAACGTCGGGCGTTCGCGGTCCCGCGCCGCGAGCGCGTCCACCGCGACGACCGCCTCGACCAGGTCGAGCCGGCGGCCGAGGGCCCATGCCGTGCGCAGCGGGGACGTCGCCCGGACGCCGTCGACGATCCCGGTGTGCGCGAGCGGGCCCTTGTGCGCGACGAGGCCGGGATGTGCCCGGACCCGTCCGGGGGCGACGATCTCCGCCGGCGCGTACCGGTCCCCGCAGGAAGCCCCGAGCAGCTCGGCCGCCGAGAACCCCGCCGCCGCGCCGCGTCCCTCGACGAACAGTGCCGCGGCCCGGGCACGCACCGACGGCGTGATCGGGACGGTCGCGTCGATGTAGATGTCCGGGAACAGCCGCCGAAACCGCGGCCCACGCAGGTGCCCCTTGGTGAGCAGACCGCGAGCGACGGCCTCGGACCCCCGGAACGGTTCGACACCCATGAGAGAAGCGTGCGCGTGGTTCGCCTCCGTCACGTCCGCGCTGCGGCCGGTGTTCGCGATCGCGATCGTCCCGCCACCCGCACCGCACCCCGTCCCGTCCCGCGGCATGGCATGGCGTGGGGGGCCGCCGAGCTGTCACACGAGGGGTACACGAGAACAGCGAGCCCGAGATCGAACTGCGCTCCTGTGCCCCTGGGGGGCGCTCCGCGGCGTGCAGCGCACGAGGGGTACCTCAGCGCGGCCACCCCATGATCGAACTACTCTGCTGCGCCCCTCGCGGGTCACCCTGCGAGGCCCGGTATGCGAGGGGTACGTGAGCGCGGTCGACGCATGATCGAGCCGCTCTCATGTGCCCCTGGTGGAACGCTCCGCGGGGCGCGGCGCACGAGGGGTACCTCAGCGCGGCCGTCCCATGATCGAGCTGCCCTCATGTGCCCCTCGCGGGTCACCCGCCGCGGCGCGGCACACGAGGGGTACCTGAGCGCGGTCTACGCATGATCGAACTGCGCTCGTGTGCCCCTCGTGCGAACTCGCGGCCGTGAGCGGGCGGTGAGGGGGCGGCGCGAGGAGCGGATGCGGGTAGCGGGGAGCGAGCGCGGGGAGCGGGGAGTGGCGCGCCGAGGTCAGCTGGGCGGGCGGCGGTAGTAGTCGGCGAAGAGCAGGGTGCCGGAGTCGGCGAAGCCCAGGACCCAGGTGCTGGCTTTGTGGGAGGGTACGTCGTCGTAGGGCGTGCCGGCCTCCTCGAACAGGGCACCGAGGACGTCCGGGATCACCCCGCCCTGGCTGCAGGCCAGTGTCACGCCGGGCTGCGCCGCGAGCTCGCGGAACCGGGCGAGGCCGGCGTCCGGGTCGTTCCAGTAGTCGTCCTCCCCGAGCAGCGGCTCCACCGGGATCTCCTCCGGGGCCCCGGAGCCGAGGCCGCTCTTCCCGGCGAACGGGGCGAGGGTCTGCCCGCACCGCAGCGGCGGCGCCGTGCAGAGCCGGTCCGGCCCGAACCGGGGCAGGAACGACGCCAGCCGGTCGGCCTGGGTGTTCCCGGTCCCGGAGAGCGGGCGCAGATCGTCGTCGCACTCCCAGGCCTCACGGTTGCCGGCCTTCGCGTGCCGGACCAACACCACCGTCGACGTCGGCACCCCGACCGTGGCGAGCCGCGCGATCAGCTCGGCGTCGTGCGGGTAGTCGACCAGCGACGCGGCGTCGCCGGGGGAGAGCCAGCGCAGCTCGTCGGTCTCGTCGGTCGGGGTGAAGGGTTCCCCGCCGACGACCTCGGCCGCCCAGTGGTGCACGACCTTGCGGCCCTTGCCCGGCACCGTGTAGGTCGTGTGCCCGCACCGCCCGCCGAGCCGGCAGTCCAGCCCGGTCTCCTCGAGCGTCTCGCGCAGCGCGGTGCGGGTGAGCGGCTCGCCCGGATCCTGGTGTCCCTTGGGCAGGGACCAGTCGTCGTACCGGGGCCGGTGCACCACCGCTATCTCCAGCGACCCGTCGGTAGCGCGGCGGTAGGGCACGGTCCCGGCGGCGACGACGTCGGCGAGCCCCGCCGGGTCGACCTCCGCGCCGTCGGTACGCAGCGGGAAGAGCAGCGACATCAGGCTCGTCTCAATCCTCGGCCGGACCGCGCCGCGAGTTCATCATCTCGACCTGGTGGTCGCGCACCCGGACGTTGTCCGAACCCGGTGCCGGCGACGGCGACCAGGCCCCGTCCGGCCCGAGTGTCCAGCATCGGGTGGCGGGATCGAGGCAGGAGTCGAACATCGTGCCGAGCTGGTCGGCGAGCTTCGGGTCCGCGACTCGCAGCATGGCCTCGACGCGGCGGTCCAGGTTGCGGTGCATCATGTCCGCCGAGCCGAGCCAGTACTCGTCGGCGGCGCCGAAGTGCAGCACCCGGGAGTGCTCCAGGAACGGCCCCAGGATCGACCGCACGTGGATGTTCTCGCTCAGGCCCGGGCGGCCGGGGATCATCGCGCAGATCCCGCGGACGACGATGTCGACCGGCACCCCGGCCTGCGACGCCCGGTAGCAGGCGTCGATCACCGCCTCGTCGACCAACGAGTTGACCTTGATCCGGACCCGGGCGCCGGGCTCACCGGAGCGGAGCGCCTCGATCTCGTCGTCGATCCGGCGGATGATGCCGCGCCGGATCCCGTACGGCGCGACTAGCAGGCTCCGGTACGACGTCTGCCGCGAGTAGCCGGTCAGCGAGTTGAACAGGTCGGTGAGGTCGGCCCCGATCGTCGGGTCGGCGGTGAGCACACCGACGTCCTCGTAGAGCCGTGCCGTCTTCGGGTTGTAGTTGCCGGTGCCGACGTGGCAGTACCGGCGGATCTCCGATCCCTCCTGCCGGACGACCAGCGCCGTCTTGCAGTGCGTCTTGAGCCCCACCAGGCCGTAGACGACGTGCACACCGGCCTTCTCCAGCTGGCGCGCCCAGCGGATGTTGGCCTGCTCGTCGAAGCGGGCCTTGATCTCGACCAGCGCGACGACCTGCTTACCGGCCTCGGCGGCGTCGATCAGCGCGTTGACGATCGGGGAGTCGCCGGACGTCCGGTACAGCGTCTGCTTGATCGCGAGCACGTTCGGGTCCGCGGCGGCCTGCTCGATGAACCGCTGGACGCTGGTGGAGAACGAGTCGTACGGGTGGTGCACCAGCACGTCGCCCTCGCGCAGGGTCGCGAACACGCTGCGGGGTGTCTCCCGCTCGGCGAACGCGGGGTGCGTGGCCGGGCGGAACGGCTCGTCCTTGAGGTCCGGCCGGTTCAGCCCGTGCACCTGCCAGAGGCTGGTCAGGTCGAGCGGCCCGGGGACGGTGACGACGTCGTTCGGGTCGACGTCGAGCTCGCGCAGCAACAGCTCCAGCACGTGCTCGGACATCGAGTCGAGGACCTCGAGCCGCACCGGCGGGCCGAACCGGCGCCGGGCCAGCTCCCGCTCGAGGGCTTGGAGCAGGTCCTCGTCCCGGTCCTCCTCGACCTCCAGGTCGGCGTTGCGGGTGACGCGGAACGGGTGGACCTCGGTGACCTCCATGCCGGTGAACAGGTCCCCGAGGTGCGCGGCGATCAGGCCCTCGATCGGCAGGAACGTGATCTGACGGTTCCCGGCGCGGGCGTCGGTGCCCGGCGGGTCGACGGTCACCAGCCGCGGGACGTTGTTCGGCACCTTCACCCGCGCGAAGCGTTCGGTGCGGCCCTCCGGGTCGCGCACCGTCACCGCGAGATTGAGCGACAGCCCGGAGATGTAGGGGAACGGGTGCGCCGGATCCACCGCGAGCGGGGTGAGCACCGGGAACACGTGCTCGGAGAAGTAGTCGGACAGGCGCAGGCGCTCGGCGTCGGTGAGATCGTCCCAGGAACGGATGTGGACGCCGGCCGCGTCCAGCTCGGGGCGCAGTTCCTCGGTGAAGACCTCGGCGTGCGCCCGGGACAGCGCCCGCGACCGCTCGGCGATCCGGGCGAGCTGCTGGCGCGGCGTGAGCCCGTCCGCACTGCGCACCGACAGGCCGGTCTCGTCGCGCCGCTTCAGCCCGGCCACCCGGACCATGTAGAACTCGTCGAGGTTCGAGGCGAAGATCGCCAGGAACTTCGCGCGCTCCAGCAACGGCTGGCTGGAGTCCTCGGCGAGCGCCAGCACGCGGGCGTTGAAGTCCAGCCAGGAGAGCTCGCGGTTGAGATAGCGGTCATCGGGCAGGACGTCCGGCATCGACGACGCCGGCACGGTCGCCCCGGCGGGCGGAGCGATCGGCGCGGCCCCGAGGTTCGTCGGCGCCGCCGGTGGTGCGGGGGGCCCGGCCTGTGTCGGCTGGGCCGGGATGTCGGCGTTCGGGACCGCCTGCTCGGTGACGGTCCGGCCGGTCGTGTGGACCCGGCGCGAGGCCGGTCGTGGTGCGCGCCGCCCCGCGGGCCGGGCCCGCGGCCCCGAGGCCGCGGCGCCGCTCCGTCCGGTCGGGGTTGCCGAGTCGTCACTCACGTGGCGATTGTTTCGTACCGGGGGCGTGGCGGCCAAACAGGCACCGGCCGCGGAAGATGAATTCCCGGTGACCGGCGGCGGAGATCGGTCACACCTTCGGGCAGACGACCGGTCCGCCCGTCCCCGGGCCGGTCCCGGAGCGTGGCAGCCGGTCCCGGGCGTCGATCACGGCCCGGGTCCAGGCGCCGACGCCGAGCGCCAGAGCGGCCTCGAGATCGGCGGCGGTGTCGACGTCGCGGCGCAGGCCGGGCCGGTCACCGGGCAGCACGACCGCCCCCGACGACCGGTGCGCCGCCGCCGACGCCCCGCCGAAGTGCGGATCGAGGTCGAGCCCGGGTGCTGCCAGCAGCATCGTGGTCCCGGTGCCGGGCTCGTCGGGCTGGAACACGCGGTGCACACCGGTGGCGAACAGCGCGGCGGCGTGGACGACGGCGTCGTCGAGGTCGGCCGGGCGCAGCGCCGGGAGGTCGGCCTGCAGCGCGCCGATCGCGGTGCCGCCGTCGCGCGAGCGCAGCAGCGCGGCGCCGTGCCGCAGGGCCCCGTTGAGCCCGCGGCCGGGATCGGTGACGACCTCGGCGCCGAGCGGGCCGACCTCCATCGCCACCGCCGGGTCCGACGAGATCACCACGACGTTCCGGACGGCCTCGGCCGACAGCGCGGCGTGCACGGTGTCCCGGGCCAGGGCGAGCGCCAGCCGCAGGTGCGCGCCGAGATCGCCGACACCGCCGTCCGCGGCGCCGCGCAGCCGGGTCTTGGCCTTCGGCAGCGGCTTCACCGGCACGACCAGGTCCACCCGCAGGGTCACGCCCCCCATCGTCGCACCACCCGAGTCGATCTCGCCCGCTATTCGGCGGGGCGGGTTCCCAGCGGGCACGAGTTGTGGGGAGACTCCTCCGGGACGGCCGGATCATGCCGGATCCGCCGATCGACGACGATGCGCCCGCGAGACGGGTGGAAGGAGGCCGCCGGTGGCCCGCGAGAAGGGCGGATTCTGGGTCGGACTCGCCGCGAGCGTGTTCTACCCGCTGGGGCGGCTGACCGGGCGTCGGCGCTACCAGGGCCGCGAGCACCTGCCGGACACCGGCGGCGGTGCACTGCTGGTGGGCAACCACGTCTCCTACCTGGACCCGGTGCACACCGCGCTGTTCGTGCACACCGCGGGCCGGGTGCCGCGCTTCCTGGCCAAGGACAGCCTGTGGAAGGTGCCGGTACTCGGCCGGATCCTGCGCGGCAGCGGGCAGATCCCGGTGTACCGCGACACCGCCGACGCGCAGCAGAGCCTCGCCGCCGGCACCCGCGCGCTCGCCGACGGCAAGATCGTCATCATTTACCCGGAGGGCACCATCACCCGGGACCCCGACGGCTGGCCGATGCACTCGCGCACCGGTGTCGCCCGGATGGCGCTGGCCTCGGACGTGCCCGTCGTGCCGCTGATCCACTGGGGCACCCGCGAGGTCTACGACCACTACAGGAAGAGGTTCCGGCCGCTGCCGCGCACCGACATGGTGGTGCGGGCCGGTGATCCCGTGGACCTGTCGGCCTACCGTGGACGCCCGCTGGACTCCGGCCTGCTGCGCGAGGTGACGGACCTGATCATGAGCAGGGTGCGTGACCTCCTCGCCGAGGTGCGGGAGGAGGCCGCACCGACCGAGTTCTACCGGCGGAGCCCGGAGCGGGAGACCGGGTGATGGGACCGCCGTTCGCCCATCGCCCGGTCAACGAGCCGGTGCACGACATCGCACGGGTCGCCGTCCTGGGGGCGGGCAGCTGGGGCACCGCGTTCGCGAAGGTGCTCGGCGACGCCGGCCGCGAGGTCCGGCTGTGGGCCCGCCGTGCCGAGGTGGCCGAGGCGATCAACGCGACCCGGCACAATCCCGGCTACCTGCCCGACGTCGAGCTCCCGATCAAGCTGACCGCCACGCACGACCCGGCCGAGGCCCTGGACGGTGCCGACGCCGTGATCCTCGCGGTGCCGTCGCAGTCGTTGCGGGCCAACCTGACCCAATGGCGTGACCTGATCCCGGACGGGGTCACCGTCACCAGCCTGGCCAAGGGCGTCGAGCTGGGGACGCTGAAGCGGATGACCGAGGTGATCGACGACGTCACCGGGGTCGGCGCCGACCGGCTCGCCGTCGTCTCCGGGCCGAACCTGGCCGCGGAGATCGCGCAGGAGGAGCCGACCGCGACCGTCATCGCCTGCACCGACCACAGCCGTGCGGTGGCGCTGCAGACCGCGTGCGCGACCGGCTACTTCCGTGCCTACACCAACACCGACGTGATCGGCGCCGAGCTGGGTGGCGCCGGCAAGAACGTGATCGCGCTGGCCGTCGGCGTCGCCTCCGGAATGGGGCTGGGCGACAACTCACGGGCGTCGCTGATCACCCGCGGGCTGGCCGAGATGTCCCGGCTCGGGATGGCGCTGGGCGCCTCGCCGCTGACGTTCGCGGGACTGGCCGGGATGGGTGACCTGGTCGCGACGTGCTCGTCGCCGCTGTCGCGCAACCGGACCTTCGGTGAGCAGCTCGGCCGGGGCGCGAGCCTCGCCGAGGCGGAGCGGGCCAACCACGGCCAGGTCGCCGAGGGCGTCAAGTCCTGCCTGTCGATCTGCGAGCTGGGCGAGCGCCACGGCGTCGAGCTCCCGATCGCGGACGCGGTGCGCAGGCTGTGCCACGAAGGGATGACCGCGCGGCAGATGGCCAAGGAGCTGATCTCCCGCGCACCGAAGCCGGAGTAGCCTCGCGCCGATGAGCGGGGACGGCACGCAGCGGGTCGGAGACGGAACACGCTGCGTGCGCGGTGGTGAGCACCCGACGCAGGAGGTCGGCGCGCCCGTCCACCGCGGCCCGGTGCTGACCAGCACGTTCCACCTCGGCAGGCCGGAGGAGGCCGACGCGGGCGCGGACTTCTACGCCCGCGCCGACAACCCCACCTGGCGGGAGTTCGAGGCGGCGGTCGGTGCGCTGGACGGCGGACCGTGCACGGTGTTCCCGAGCGGTATGGCGGCGATCGCGACGGTGCTGCGCGGGTTCACGACGCCCGGGCGGGGCGCGCTGCTGCCGTCGGACGGCTACTACGTCGCCCGCGCGCTGGCCGACGAGGAGCTGGCGCCGCTGGGGATCGGCGTCGGGTACTGCGCGACGGCGGGGGACTGGCCCGCGGCGATCGCCGAGCACCGGCCCGGGCTGGTGCTGCTGGAGACGCCGTCCAACCCCGGCCTCGAGGTGTGCGACGTCGCCGCGGTCGCCGATGCCGCGCACCGGATCGGGGCGGTCGTCGCCGTCGACAACACCACGGCCACCCCGCTGGGCCAGCGGCCGCTGGAACTCGGGGCCGACCTCGTCGTCGCCGCCGACACGAAGGCGGTGAGCGGTCACGGCGACCTGCTGCTCGGGCACGTCAGCGCCGCGGACCCGGTGCACGCCGAGCGGATCCGGGCCATGCGGACCCGCGGTGGCGCGGTCGCCGGGCCGATGGAGACCTGGCTGGCGCTGCGCGGCCTGGGCACCCTGGACCTGCGGCTGGCGCGGCAGGCCGAGAACGCACGCGCCCTCGCGGTGGCGCTGCGCGAGACCCCCGGTGTGCACGACGTCCGCTGGCCCGGCCTGGCCGACGACCCGTCGCACGTGCTCGCCCGGAAGCAGATGCGGCGGTGGAACGGCATCCTGCGGTTCACCCTGCGTGACGTCCACGCGGTCTCGGACTTCCTGTCCCGCACCACCCTGGTCGACTCGGCAACGAGCTTCGGCGGCATCCGCACCTCCGCCGACCGGCGGGCCCGCTGGGGCGACGCGGTGCCGGAGGGGCTGGTCCGGCTCTCCTGCGGGATCGAGGACCCCGCCGACCTGGTCGCCGACGTGCTCGGAGCGCTCGGCCAGGTGTAGTGCGGCGGGAGCCGGGTAGGTCGGGGGCGCCAGAGCAGACGCCGCCGTGCCGCGGCGGCCGACATGTGTGGAGGACTCGTGGCGAATCAGGAAGCCGGCAACGTCAGCGGGACCAAGGACAAGAACTACAACCTCGTCTGGTTCCTCCAGGCGTGCCTGGAGAACTCGCTGCGGCTCGAGACCTACATCGACGACGCCGTCCGCGACGGCGACGACGAGGTCGCGGACCTCTTCCGCCGGGCCCAGTCCGACAGCAAGAAGGGCGCCGAGCAGGCGAAGCAGCTGCTGTCCGGCCGTCTGAGCTGACCGACGACGAGAGGAGGGCCGCACCATGGCCACCTGCGAGGTCTGCGGCAACGACTACGAGATGGCGTTCGAGGTACATGCCGGGGGACAAGCGCACACGTTCGACAGCTTCGAGTGCGCGATCCACCGGATGGCGCCGGTATGTGAGCACTGCGGCTGCCGGGTCATCGGCCACGGAGTGCAGTCCGGCGGGAAGTTCTTCTGCTGCGCACACTGTGCGACGGCGGTCGACTCCGGCGCGGCGGTCGCCGACCACGGCTGACCGTCACAAGGGCCGGGAGGACCAGCCGACCGGTCCGGGCCCGGCGCGCGGCCCCGGGCCCGCCGGTCAGCTCCCGTCGCGGACGATCTCGTCGAGCCAGCCCTGGGTCTCGGCGGGCTGCAGGTCGCAGTACGGGCAGGCGGCGACGTACGCGGGAGTGCCCGGACCGGACAGGCGCAGCGGTTCGCGCGCGCCCCGGCGACCGCAGCAGGTGCACCGCGACGCGTCCGGCGTGCCGGTACCCGTCCGCCCGGTGGGGTGCTCGGCGTTCTCGTCCATGACATTTGTATAACCGCCCGGGAGGTGCGGTGACACCCGCCTGTGGCGGACTCCACGTGTGGTGTCGGACGGGCATCACCGCTGGTGACGGCGATCTCGGACGGGGGCCAGGGCCGTCCGTGTGATCGACGGGGCACCTGCCGGACACGATGCGGCGGCTTCGTTATCAGACTCGCGAAACCTGGGTTCCGTATGGTCGACTACATCACGGACCTCGAGCGTTCGCGGAGGTGGTCGCGTGCCGTACCGACAACCCGTCCCCAGTGGTGCCGAGATCGTCGTCGCCCCCGACCTGAGACCGGTCGATCCGCTCCCCGACGACCATCTCCCGGCACCGGGAACCGAGCTGCCGACCGCGGCTCAGGTTCCGATGGGGTCTCGGGTCCTGCTCCTCAACGCCAGCTTCGAACCGCTGGCCGTCGTCACGTCGAAACGTGCGATCTGCCTGCTGCTCGCCGGCAAGGCCGAGTGTCTCCAGGAGGCGCTCGAGGGTGCTTCCTTCCGCTCGGAGAGTCTCTCGCTCCCCGCTCCGTCCGTGCTGCGCCTGTCCCGCTACGTCCGCGTCCCCTACCGGCGTGCGGTCCCGATGTCCCGGGCCGGTGTGCTGCGCCGGGACGGCCGGCGCTGCGCCTACTGCCCGAAGCGCGCCGACACCATCGACCACGTGGTCCCGCGCAGCCGCGGTGGTGCGCACAGCTGGGAGAACTGCGTGGCCGCGTGCCGGGCGTGCAACGCCCGCAAGGCCGACCGGCTGGTCGAGGAGCTCGGCTGGACGCTCCGGACGAAGCCCGGGCCGCCGACACGGAACGGTGCCGGGGTGCTGGTGCTGGCGGTGGAGCCGCTGCCGGCGTGGGAGCCGTGGTTGTCCGCGGCCTGACCGCGCACGTGTGACCGGCCCTGCCCCGTGGGAGAGGGCAGGGCCGTCGGCGTGCGACCCCGGGGTGGGCCGCACGGGTCCGGTGGCGTCAGGAGCGGCGGAACAGCCGCGAGGTCAGGCGGGCGCGGCGGCCCGCAGCCCGGCCCGCGGCGCGTCCGGTGCGGGCGTGGAACGCACGGCAGGCGGTGCCGCAGACACCGCAGTCGGTGCCGGGCCGGTAGTGCTCGTGGGCGTCCTTCTCGTGGCCGCAGCGACAGATGTCGACGGCGGCCGGGGTGGGGGGCGGGGCGACCGTGGGGATGTCGTCGGGGGCGACGCGCGGCGCCGGGATCGCGGAGGCGAGGACAGTGACGGTGACGGACGGGGTCTCGGGGGTGACGCTCATTCGACGCTCCTTCGGTCCGCAGCGGTGGGGCCGGCCGCTTCTGTCAGATCATTCGCCTGGTCCGGGTGCCTATTAGCGCTACTGCCGTCGGTTCAACTGAACTGATGACCGCGGCGCCGTCGTCGTTCACGGTGGGTGGACGCCTTACGTTCAGCAGCAACGTTGGGTGACCAGAGGTCCGAGCGCGATGAACCTCGCGGTAACGCCGGACGTCCTTCACCGACGAGAGGATCGGACCTCCTCCGAGCGGTCCCGGAAGGAACCCCATGCGCAACGCGGCAGGCCGGCCTCGCCCGAAGAGACGTGTCCTCAGGACCTTCCTCGGCCTCGTGCTCGTCCTCCTGCTCGTCGTCGCCGGCGGGCTCGCCTACCTGGTGTCGAGCATCGGCAGCGACGTCCCACGTATCCCGGACGCGTTCCGGGGGCTCGAGACGACCGAACGTCCGGCGGCCTCCGGCGGCACGACGTTCCTGCTCGTCGGCACCGACTCGCGTGCGAGGGAGCCGACGACCGGGTCCGGGGCGAACCCGGACGCCGTCCCCGGGTCGCAGCGCTCGGACGCGATCATGCTCGGCACGCTCGCCCCGGACGGACACAGCGCGAGCGTCGTGTCGATCCCACGCGACTCCTGGGTGGAGGTCCCCGGCCGCGGCATGAACAAGATCAACGCCGCGTACGCGTTCGGCGGGGCGCCACTGCTGATCGGGACCGTCGAGCAGCTGACCGGGGTGCGGGTGGACCACTTCGGCGTCGTCGACTTCGCCGGGTTCACCTCGCTGGTCGACTCGGTCGGCGGGATCGACGTGACCGTCGCGCGGGCCACCGGCAACGACGGCGTCGACTTCGTGCAGGGCGAGAACCACCTCGACGGAGCGCAGGCGCTGGCCTACGTCCGGCAGCGCTACGACCTGCCGGGAGGCGATCTGGACCGGGCGGCGCGTCAGCAGAACGCGATGAAGGCGCTGCTCGAGAAGGTGCAGGAGAAGGCGACCACCGATCCGGGGGCGCTGTACGCGTTCGCCACGAGCGTCGGTGACGCGGTCAGCATCGACGACTCGCTGTCCAACACCGGGCTGGTGCAGCTGGCGGTCGGCAACCGGAACCTGCGCGGCTCGGACGTCACGTTCGTGACCGCGCCGGTGGCCGGGCTGGGGCGCGAGGGTGCGCAGTCGGTCGTGTACGTGGACGAGCGGCACGGGGAGGAGCTGTGGGACGCGGTGCGCAACGGCAGCGTCCGGCAGTTCGCGGACCTGAACCCGGCACTGACGCTCGGCGACGTGCCGTCCTGACGGCGGATCGGCGGGCGTGAGCTCCGTGATCGCCTGTGGAACGATGCCGCGATGCCGATCCTCTGCTATCACTCCGTGGCTCGCGGCTGGGACGACCCCGTGTCCATCGAGCCGGAGGATTTCGAGCGGCACTGTGCCCTGTTGGCGAGGACCGGCGACACCGTGCCGCTCTCGGCCGTCGAGGACCGGCTCGGAGCCGGCGCGCCACCGCCGCGGCACGCGATGGTCCTGACCTTCGACGACGGCTTCGCGGACTATCTCGAGCACGCGGTACCCATCATGGAACGGCACCGGCTGACGGCGACCATGTACGTCGTCGCCCGGTCGATGGAGGATCCCGACCTGCCGGTCGACTGGATCACCGGTCTCGATCCGGCGGATGCACCACCGTTGATGAGCCGGGATCAGGTGCGCATGCTCCACGACGCCGGGTGGGACATCGGCAGCCACAGCATGCGGCACCTCGACCTGCGCACGCTCACCGAGGACGAGTGCCGCCGTGACCTCGGGGAGAGCCGGGAGATCCTGTCGGACCTGCTCGGACGGCACGTCACGACGCTGGCCTACCCGTTCGGCTTCCACGCCGACCACGTCCGGCGCGCCGCAGCACGCGCGGGGTACACCTGCGCTCTGGCGCTGCCGTCGGGGCCGGAGGAGCCGGGGCCGTACGCCGTGCCCCGGGTGGGGCTCTACCGGGGCAACGGCGCGACCACGTTCCGCGTCAAGACCCGGCCCGGGTATCTCGGCCTGCGCTACTCGGCGGGAGCGGATCGGACCCGCCGCACGGTCGCCAGGGTCACCGGCCGGTAGACCCTCAACTCCGGCCGGAGTCCTCGCCGTCCACCGGGTCCGGATCGCGCCGGCCGGGCCGCATCATGGTGCGGAGCACGTCCCGGAGGCCGCGGTGGACGACCAGCGACACGACGAGGAAGACCGATCCCAGAGCCACCGCCTCGACGACGACACCGCCGATTCCGTCGCCGAGTTGCGGCCACATCCGGCTCGGCGACAGCACGGTCTGCACCGCGACCAGCGCGACCGTTCCGGCCAGGACCGGCGGCACGAGTGCGCCGAGCAGGTCGCCGAGCGAGCAGCCGGTGACTCCGCGGGCGAACCCGACGAGCACCAGGCCGATGGCGATCTCGGTGACCGACACCGCGATGCCGACTCCGACGAGCCCGTACGGGATCAGCAGCAGGATCAGGCCGATCCCGAGCAGGAGCTCCAGCGCCGAGGTCCAGTGGAACAGCGACGAGCGTCCCCGGGCCTTGATCACCTCGGTGGCCACCGACTGGAGCGCGAGTCCCACCCCGTATCCGGCCATGGCGACGAGGAAGACGCCCGCGCCGCGCCACGGCTCACCCAGCAGCACGACGACCACCGGTTCGCCGATCGCGATCACGAGGGCGGCGACGGGTACGGCGGCGAACCAGATCCAGGTCAGTGATCTCAGGAACGCGGCCCTGAGCCGCTCCGGCTGGTCGGCCATCCGGGAGAACGCCGGGAAGAGCACGTAGGACGCGATCTCCACGACGGCGAACCCGGGAAGCATTCCGAGCCGGTTCCCGTAGCGGTAGTGCCCGAGCGCGGTCGCGCCGAGCCTGCGACCGGTCACGGCGGTCTGGACCATGTCACGGATGTAGAGGACGACGTCCTGGAGGAGCAGGGGGTAGGCGAACCGCGCCATCGAGCGCCACAGCCGCACCGACGGCCTGCCCCGGCCGGGGCGCCACCGGGCGAGCAGCCAGGTCCCCACCAGCCACACCACGACTGCCGCGTACTGGCCGATGACCATCGACCACACCCCGAAGCCCGCGGCGGCGAGCGGCAGCGCCACCACGGGGAACGCGACGGCGCGGGTGGGGTCGATGATCAGGCGGCGCTTGAAGTTGAAACGCCGCTGCATCAGCCCGTCCGGCACGTTGGTGAGCGACTCGAGCAGCAGCAGACCCGCTGTCGCCGCCGCTACCGCGGTGACGACGTCGCTCTCGAAGAACCAGCCGAGCAGCGGTGCGGCCGCGAGTGCCAGCAGCGACATGAGCAGACCGCCTGCGGCAGTCGCCCAGAAGACGGTGTCGGCGGCGTCGTCGACGTCTCCCTGCCATTGGACGAGTGCTGCCCGCAGGCTGCCCTCGGCGGCCGAGACGAGAAAGGTGCAGAGGACCGTGCCGGCGGCGAACAGCCCGACCTCGGCGGGTGTGAGCAGGCGTGCGAGCCACAGCGTGGACACCAGCGAGACGAGCTGGACGACGACGAGTGTCGCGGTGGAGATGACGGCGCCCCGGCGTACGACCGAGGCGAGATCGCCCGAGGTCTCTCCGGTGGTGCCCGTTCGGGCGTCGACGCCCGCGCGATCGTGTTCTGCAACCATGTCAGGGGTGTTTTCGGTTGGGTGACGCGGAACGTTTCGCGAGCCGGAGCGATGTTCTCCCGGGGCAGCCGATGGAACGCACCGACGTGGGGAGACGACGTGGACCTGGTGGTGGGTGCGGCACCCGGGAACCCGCAGGCCTGGGACGCGCTGGTCGACGAAAGCCCGTTGCCGTCGCCGTCCCTGCGCTCCTGGTGGCTCGAGGCGTGGGCGGAGCGGGACGCCGTGCGGGTGGTGGAGGTGACCGACGGCGGAGTGCTGGTCGGGGGCCTCGCGGTGCAGGTCCGGCGCAGGCACGGGCTGGACCGGGTCGAGCTGGTCGGGCATCCGCTCGCCCCCGACCACTGCGATGTTCTCGCTCTGCCGGGGCACGAAGCCGCGGTGACCGCGGCGGTCGCGGCCTGGCTCGGCCGTGGGCAGAGCAGGATCCGGCTCGACGGGCTCCGTGCCGGGGCGTTGCTGGCGGGCGGCGCGGTGCCGAACACGGTCACGTCGGTACTGGACGAGGCCCCGTTCGAACCGTTGACCGGTGACTTCGCCGACTACCTGGCGGCCCGGTCGCGGAACTTCCGCAAGAACGTCTCCCGGTTCCGCCGGCGTTTCGACGACGACGGGGTCGAGCACGTCACCGCGGGCCCGGCCGACATCGATCACCACCTGCTGGAGCTACGGCGTCTGCACGGCGCTGCGAGGGGCGCGGACTCGAGCTTCCTGCCGTACTTCGACGTGTTCGCGGCGGCGGCGCGGCGGGGAGTGCAGCGGGGCGAGGTGCTGTTGCACGCAGCCGTCGACCGCTCCGGCCGGGTGCTCGCGATCGAGGCCGTGTTCGAGGTGGCGGGCCGGTTGAGCACCTACCAGAGTGGACGCGACGTCTCGGTCGAGCGCGGTCTGGACCTCAGCACGGTGCTGCTGAGCAGAGCGATCGAGGCTGCGGTCGGGCGCGGTTGCCGGGAGCTCGACATGCTGCGCGGTGCACAGACCTACAAGACGTCCTGGGCCGGACGGACCCGCCCGGTGCTCACACTGCACGCGTCGAGCGGCGCTGCGGGGTCCGCGGTGGAGCGTGGGGTGCGCTCGCTGCGCACGACGAAACGTGCGCTGACCCGGGCTGCCGGCGCGGTGGTCAGCCGACCCGGCCCAGCAGCTCAGGGGTGAGGATCGCGGTGTCGTAGGCCCGGAAGCCGGCGGTACGGCTGTACACGCGGGCGAAGTGCGCGGCCGCCGCCCGGGACGTCTCCTCGTTGGTGGCCGGGTCCACGAGCTGGACCATCCACCGGACGAACTCCTCGGTGGAGTCACCGACCAGTAGCCCTTCGCCGAGCCCGGCGGCGATGCCGTCGGCGCCGACCGGTGTGGACACGATCGGCACCCCGCGCCCGAGTGCCTCGATCACCTTGATCTTCACTCCGGAGCCGAAGCGCAGCGGGTTGACCAGCGCCGTCGCGGTGGACAGTGCACTGTCCAGGTCCTCCACGTAGCCCTCCAGGACGACCGAAGCGCGATAGCGCTCGATGACCTCCGACAGGCCGGGCCGCGGCTCACGGCCGATCACGCGCAGCTGCGCGTCCGGCAACTGTCGAAGCAGCTCCGGCCAGCAGTCGCGCAGGAAGCAGCGCAGGCCGTCGTCGTTGTGCGGCAGCGAGAGCAGTCCGAGGAAGACGAATACCGGACGGGCAGAGGGCGCGCGCCGCGGTGGTGCTCCTGCGGTGCAGAGCAACGGCGGAATCGCCGTGACCCGGTCCGCCCCGGCCCGGTCCGCGAGTGCAGCTGCCTCACCGGGGTTCACCAGCAGGCTCCGGGCGAACCGGCGCACCTGCCGGTCCTCACTGCGTCGCACGAGCCTTCGCTCGAGTCGCAGCAGAACCCGCTGTACCGAGGGACGGGAGGCGAGGGGACGCAGGCGGGTCGGCACGTGCGCCCGGAAGTTGCCCAGCGCGTCGACCTCGATCTCTGGATGTCGCCGCATCGCGCGGAGCATCGTCGAGTAGCGCTCGGAGAACAGGTCGTCCACGTAGAGGACGCGGTGCGCGGCAGCCCCGTGCTCGACGTACTGGCCGAGCCGCACGGTGTCGTAGATCTCGACGTCCGGCGCGAGGTCGCGCAGCAGCCGATCCAGGTCGGCCCCGACCCGGGACGAGCGCAGCAGCGCCTCTTGCAGACTCGAGCGGCCGGTGGTGACGGACGAGGCCAACGCCCACAGGACGTCCCGGCGGCTCGGTCCCGCGATGCGGTGCAGGACGGCCGGGAACCGGGTCACGTCGGCGGAGCGGTCTCCGACCAGCACGTAGTGCACGTTCTCCGGGCCGAACCGGTCGGCCAGATAGTCGAGCAGCCCGGCGAGAACGACCTTCTTCCCGGCGTCCACCGGGTACGGCGCGACGGCGCTGACGACGCACACCCGTGGGTGTGCACCGTCCCCCGCCGGAGGAACCACCTGTTCCACGGACACGCCGGGACCGCCTTCCGGTATCGGCCGGCGGGCGGTAGGACGCACGGTCGGCCGGCACCGCACGACCCGACCCCTCGCGCGGATCGTCGAGTGAATCTAGAGCATGGTCTCCGCGGGGCACCCGGGGCGCTCGGACACCGTGACCGGTCGTGGGCCGTCGGTGGACCGGACAGTGTGAAACGGAACCGGCGCAGCGGACGAGAAGCAGCACAGGAGCCCGCACGCAGCGGCACCGCGGCGCCCGTATCCCGTGCACGTCCGTCCGTCCCGGATCGAGGATCTGTTCCATGCCCCACCGCACGGACCGTGTAGCCCGCCCGGTGGGACCGTCCAGGTGAAGGTCCTGCACGTCATCGACGGCTTGAACGACGGTGGTGCCGAGCGGCTGCTCGCGTGTCTCGCCCGCTCCGGTGCCGGTGTGGAGACCCTGGTCGCGTCACTGTCGGCGCCGACGGACGCGACGGCGTCGCAGGCCCGCATCCTCCAGGAGGCCGGACTGGTCCCCTCCTACATCGGGGTCGGCCGGCTGCTCGAACGGCGAGCGACGGCGGCGGTCGCCGCGGCCGTCATGCGGTCCGGCTGCGACGTCGTCCACGCACACCTGGAGTACTCGACGGTGCTCGCCGCCCGTGCGGCGCGGCGCACCGGGCACCCGTTCGTCTCGACGCTGCACCACACCGTGGCGCGGGACTCCCCGTTGCGGGAGCGGTTGAAGGAACGGTGGGCGCTCCGTGCGGCGGGCCGGGCGGGCACGTCGCTGTTCGTCTCGCAGGCCTCGCTGCAGGCAGCCGAGCGGCTCTACGGCCGGCGCGGCGCCGACTGGCGGGTGATCCACAACGGCGTCGACATGGACGGCTTCACCCCGCCGCGGCACGGGCGGCGCGCTGCGTTGCCGCCGGAGCTGGGGGTGCCGGCGGGTGCCCCGGTGGTGGCGATGGTGGCCGCCCTGCGCGAGCCCAAGGGGCACCGGATCGCGTTCCAGGCCTGGCCCGCCGTACGGGCCGCGGTGCCCGGCGCGGTGTTGCTGGTGGTGGGCGAGGGCACGGAGCAGGAGCAGCTTCGCGCCGCGGCACCCGAAGGTGTCGTCCTGGCCGGGCGCCGATCGGACGTGGCCGCCATCCTGCGTGGTGCGGTGGTGGCACTGCAGACCTCGTACACCGAGGCACTGCCGACGGCGCTGATCGAGGCCGCGGCCTGCGGCGCGGCCGTGGTCGCCACCGATGTCGGTGGCACCCGCGAGGTCGTGCAGGACCGGATCACCGGGCTGCTGACTCCGCCGCGGGACGCCCGGGCGACGGCGGCCGCCGTGGTCGAACTGCTCACCGACGACCCACTCCGGTCCGCACTCGGGGCCGCCGGCCGGGATCGGGTCGTCGACCTCTTCGACCATCGCTCGTGGGGCCGGCGCCTCGCGGGCCTCTACCACGAACGCGCAGGCGGGGAACGGCACGTGAACGAGAACGACGAACTGGCGGACGGTGTGCGATGAACAACCGGTCACGGCGGACGGTGGCGCTGGCAGGTCTCGTCGGACTCCTGGCCGGGTTGCTCGCGGCGCTCGGGATCGTGGCGATCCCCGACACCTACGAGGCGCAGACCCGGCTGGCGATCGTCCCGGCCGAGTCCGTGCCGTCGTCGGAGATCCCCGGCTACTGGGAGGTCCTCAGCCGGGGGCAGGCGAACCGCACGGCTGCCGAGGTGCTCGCCCAGCCGCGCTGGACGGAGGCGGCCTCGGCGGAGGTGGGGACGGCGGCCGCGGACGTCGCGGTCAGCGCCGGGGCGATCCCGGAGACGACGCTGGTCGACCTGGTGGTCCAGGGACCGGACCCGCAGGGGACCGTGCGGGTCGCCGACGCGGTGGTCCGGCTCGGCACGCCGGTCGCGCAGGAGGTGACCGGTCCGTTCGAGATCCGCACGGTGCAGGAGGCGGCCGGGACGGTGCGCAACCTCGCCGCACCGCCGGTGCAGGTGTTCGTCGCGCTGGCGGCGGCGGGTCTGCTGTTCGGCCTGGGGGCCGGGCTGCTGATCGATCGGCTGTACCGGGGCCGGCGGGGGAGCCGCCGTGGGAACCCGGGCTTCCCCGACCACCCCTCTGCGCAGCCGGGCCCGTACCGGCAGGCGCCCGGGGCGGCTCGGCCCAGGCCGGGCCCGGGCCGTGAACCGATCGATTCACCGACCGCCACGATGCGCAACGGCTCCACATCGGTCGGGGGGAATCCGGCTCGGAGCGACCAGTGATCCCGGCCCCGCGGGCCGGTGAGGCCCGTGGGACGACCTTCTCCGGAGGTGAGTACCTCCTGCTCGCCGTGATCGCCCTGGTCGCGCTCGCGGTCGTCGGGACGGTGGCGGGCTGGCAGTGGGCGCTCCTGCTGCCGATCGCGTTCGCGGGAAGCGTCCTGGTGGTCCTCGCCGTGCTGCGGCCGGTCGTCGCGGCCGCGGGTCTGGTGCTCGTCGAGGTCACGAACCTGTCCGGAGTGGTCGGCGACGTGGGCCCGGTCAGCATCTTCCAGGCCGCACTGCTGGTCGGACTGCTGTCGCTCGCCTACAGCCTCCGGCGCCGGTCGGCCCGGCGCGGCATGGCCGCCGTGCCGATGGCCTGCGCGGGGTTACTGGTCGTGTACGTGCTCGGGCAGATACCCGGTCATCTCGACTCCCTCGACCCGGCGAGCTCCGCCGAGGGGATGACGCGGCTCGTCCTCGACACGGTCTACCTCGTGGTCCTGTTGCTGCTGGCCCGTGCCTCGGGCAGGCCGTGGTTGACAGCGGCGGTCGTCGTGGCGGCACTCTCCGCGCTGAGCGGGCTGACCCTGATCAACCAGGTGCTGCTCGACAACGCCTCGGATCTCGGCGGTTTCGCCACGGTGACCACGGCCGACGGCGTGATGACGACGACCGCCCGGCACGCCGGGCCGCTGACCGACTCCAACTTCTGGGGCCGGCACCTGGTGATGGCACTGCCGTTCGCGCTGGCGCTGGTGCACCGTGCCTGGACGGCGAACCGGGCGACGAGCCTGCTCGCCTGGACGGCGGCCACCGGGATGATCGGGATCGGGATGTACCTCACCCAGTCCCGCGGGACGCTGCTCACCGCCGGCATCGCGTTCGTGGTCTGGGTCGTGGCGGCGGGCCCCCAGGTCCGCCGTGGAGCCGTGCTCGCTCTGCCGATGGTCGCGCCGCTGGTGTTGCTGCCGGGGATCGGGGACCGGGTCGTCGACATGTTGCGCGACCTCACGGCCGTCGAGCGGTTCGGTGTGGACCCTTCGATCCTGGGGCGGCAGTCCGCGCAGGAGGTCGCCTGGGCGATCTTCGGTGATCACCGGCTGTTCGGGGTGGGGATCGACGTGTACCCCTCGCTGGTCGACCGGTACGCGGGCCGGGTCGGTACGGCGGTGCTGACCCCGACCGACGGTGCGCACAACCTGTACGCACAGCTGGCGGCCGAGTCGGGCCTGGTCGGGCTCGTGGCCTGGCTGGTCATGGTCGGCGGGTTCGCGGTGCTGGCGGTCGCCTCGACGATCCGGCTGGCCGGGACGGCGTCCCGCGGTGTCGGAGGTACGCCCACCCGGAGCCTCGCCGCCGCCGGGCTGGCGGGTCTCGTCGGCTGGTCCGCGGCGAGCGTGTTCCTCCACCTGTCGTACTACCGCACCGTCGGTCTCGTTCTCGTCATGATCGGCCTGGTCGCGAGCATGGTGCTGGACGGCCGAGGCGGGCGGGTGGACGTGCCACAGGCAGTGCCGGCGGCGATCCGCGGGCTGCGCCGGGGCCTGGCGTACGGCGGCCTGTGCGGTGCGGCCGGCGTCGTCGCCGCGCTGCTCGTCGTGGTCGCCGGGTCCCCCGCGACCTACGTGGCACGGCAGGACTTCACCCTGCAGCCCTCTGCAGCGGTGGAGCAGGCGTACCTCGGCAGTTACGCCCGCGACGTACGCAGCCGGGACGCGGTGATGCCGACGTACGCCCTGATCCTGCAGGGCGGGCGCCCGGACGTCAGTACCGAGGCGGACGCGGTTCGCGGGACGATCGCGGTGCTGGCCACCGGGGAGAATCCCACCGGGGCGTTCCTGGCGCTGGAGGAGGCGGTGGCCGAGGGCCGGCAACGGCTGGCCGCGACCGGTGCCGACCGGTCCTTCGACGCCGTGCTGATGTCCGAACCGACGTTGTCCGCGGAACGGCGGACCGGCACGGGACTGGTGCTGGTCGCGGTGCTGATCGGGTCGGCGATGGCCGTGCTGATCCTCGTGGTGCTACGCCGGGCTCGGTTCCTCGGCTGGGGCCCGGCTCGGCGGGACGAACCCGGCCGGATCCCGGTTCACGCGTAGTGACGGGGCGAGGCGAAGACGGCGGGCAGCGCCGCGGTCGCACGGATCGTCGCGGTCGAGTCGGTGCGGAACACCCCGGCGCGCAGCACGTCGAACGGGTCGTGCCGGCCACCGCGGCGGTTGTGCCCGCCACAGAAGCTGAACGCCCTGCTCACGCCGTGCCGGCGCAGCGCGGCCCGGGTCCGGTGGTCGAAGCTGGTCCGTGCACCGACGGGGTAGGCGAACGTCGTGACCGGCCCGCCGACCTCGTCGCGCAGGCGCCGCAGCGAGTCGCCGATCTCGGCCTCCTGCCGGTCGGCGGGCAGCGTGGCGAGGATCGGGTGGGTCACCGTGTGCCCGCCGAGTTCCATCCCGGCCGCACGGAGCTCGCGGAGCAGCGGCCAGGTGAGCCAGAGGTCGGCACCCTCCTCCGGCGCAGGCCGCGGGCGATCGGCCGCGGCGGCGAGCCACGCCAGGAACTCCGTGCCCCGCGACCCCGCGTGGCTCTTGTAGACGGCGCCGACGGCGCGGCGCGCGCCGTCCGGGTCGAGCCCGCGGAGCGCGAGCCCGCCGGGCGTCCACGGCGAGTCGGGCAGGTCCCCGGTGATGCCGGGAACCAGCCTGGCGATCTCGTCCCACCAGGGCAGGACCGGCTCGTCGACGAACCCGGTGGTGACGAAGAACGAGCCCACGACCCCGTGCGTCGCGAGTACCCGCGCGGCGGCGAAGTGCTCGCGGTAGCCGTCGTCGAAGGTCAGGGCGATCCGACGGCCCCGTTCCCCGCCCGTCAGGTCGCACGTCCCGGCCGGAACGATCTCGAACCGCTCGGTGAGCGCGCCGACGTACGCGTCGAGCTCGTCGAGCGTGCAGCTGTACAGGTCGGGGTCCTCATCCCCGGCCGGTGTCCCGATCCGATGGAAGTTGAGCACCAACGTCCCGCGCCAGCTGAACCGCGCGAGGGCGTCCAGCCCGGAACCGCAGAGCAGCCGTGCGACGCGTTCCCTGCGACTCACGAGGACCTCCCATGTCGTTCAGATCGCTGTTCACCACGAGATCGCGCGCCGCGGCCGGGGCCGGAACGGACCGACCGGACGGGTCGGCAGACGTCGTCCTGGTCGAGTTCTCCCCGTCGGGCGGGTTGTTCCAGTTCGCCTACCAGCTCGGCGACGCGCTGGCCGAGCACGGCGACCGGGTCGTCCTTCTGACCGGGCCGTCCCCGGAGTTCCGGTCGCGACGCCCCGGCTTCGAGATCCGTCCGGTGCTGCCGACGTGGCACCCCACCGAGGACGCCGAGACCGACCGGATCCGTCGCCTCGGCCGCAGGGCGGTCCGGGCCGGTCGGCTGGCGACGGCCTGGCTGGTGGTGGCCCGTGAGCTGCGGCGCCGGCAGCCGGATCTCGTCCTGTGGTCGTACTGGCGGTTCGTCCTCGACGCCGCGGCCGTCGTGCTGATCCGCAGGCTCCTGCCCGCCTCGCGGCTCGGGATCGTCGCGCACGAGCCGTTGCCCAAGTCCGACTACCGCGATACCAGCACCCCGAAGTCCGGCCCGGTGCTGACGAGGGCGTTCGACGCCGCATGGCGGGGGATGGACGTGGTCTACGTCCTGGGCGAGAGCACCGGTGCGATCGTGCGCGCCCACTGGCGCCCGCGTGGCCCCGTGGTGGTGATCCCGCACGGCGACGAGGACCTGCTCCTGGCCGGCGCCGCGGTCCGCCCGGCCGAGGAGACGGGGCCGTGCGCGCTGTTCTTCGGCACCTGGACCACGTACAAGGGCATCGACGTGCTGCTGGACGCGTTCGCCCTGGTCCGGGAACGCGTTCCGCAGGCGACGCTGGTCGTGGCAGGCGCGGTCGGCGGGGATGTCGACGCCGACGCGCTCCGGACCCGCGCAGCCGGGATCGGCCGCGTCCGGCTGGTACCCGGATACCTTCCGGCCGCCGAGGTCCCGGCGCTGTTCGACGAGGCGCGCCTGGTCGTGCTGCCGTACGTGCGCGCGACCCAGAGCGGCGTCGCGCACCTCGCGTACTCCTGCTCGCGGCCCGTGGTGGCCACCGACGTCGGTGACGTCGGCCGGACCGTGCTCGACGGCAGGACCGGCCGGGTCGTGCCACCCGGTGACCCGGCGGGGCTGGCCGACGCCATGGTCGAGCTGCTGTCCGATCCCGGCCTGGCGGGCCGGTTCGGCGCCGCGGGCCGCCGGCGCGCGGACGACGAGCACTCGTGGGTCACGGTGGCGGATCGAGTCCGGGAGGGTGCGGGATTCGTCGGCGGGGCCGGAGACCGTGGTCACACGACCTCGTCGTAGACGCTGCGCAGGCGCGACATCCAGACCTCGGCGTCGTAGTGCTCCCGGAACCGCCTGCGTGCCGCCGCGCCCTGCTCGCGGCGCATCTGCGGGTCCGTGACGGCCCGGCGGATCGCCGCGGCGAGTGCGTCCGGATCGCGGGGGACCAGGGATCCGGTGTCCGGGGAGACGATGTCGGGGATCCCGCCCACCTCGGTGGCGACGATCGGGCGGCCCGCGCCGAGCGCCAGGATCAGCGTCGTCGGGAGGGCGTCCTCGAGGCTCGGGTGGACGACGAGGTCGGCCGCGTGGAGCAGTGCCGCGACGTCGTCGCGGTAGCCGAGCAGACGGACCCGGTCGCGCAGCCGCGGATCGGCCCGGACCCGGGCACCGAGCTCCTCGGACAGCGGGCCGTCCCCGGCCAGCGCGACGACGAGACCGAGGTCGCCGGGCAGTCGTTCGAGGGCGTCGAGCAGCAGGTGGTGGCCCTTCTCGGGCCGCATGAGCGAGGCGGTGACGGCCAGGGCCGCGCCGTCGGGGACCGCGAGCTCCCGGCGCAGCGCGGCCGGGTCGCGGTCGGTGGTCTGCGGGTCGGAAGCCCCGTTCGGCAGCACGATCAGCGACGGTGCCCGCCCTCCGGAGAACGACTCGTACCACTCGCGCTGGGCACCGGACAGCGCGATCGTCCGCTCGGCGACGGCGCGGCGGACCCGGAGGCCGAGACGGCGTTTGAGGCGTGCGACGGCGCCCTCCGCGATGAGCTCGATGACGTGCAACGTGGACACCGTGGGAACGCGGGCGAGGACGGCCGCGAGGCCACCGACGACGTCGGCATGTTTGAGGTGCGTGTGCACGACGTCGACCCGGGCCCGGCGTAGCAGCCGGGCCAGCCGCGGCACCGCGCGCGGGTCCCAGCGGCCCAGACCGAGCTCGACGACCTGGGCGCCGGCCGCCCGCAGCTCCGCGACGTGGCCGGAGGTCCGGTCCGCGGGCGACAGCGCCATCACGGTCATCGTGATCCCGGCGGCCGCAGCGTGCCGCGAGAACGTGACGAGCACGTCCTCGGCACCGCCCGGGCCCAGTGAGTGGATCACGTGGACGACGTGGAGCACGGATCGATCGGTCCGCCGATCCTCGACCGTTCTCACCAGGCTCTTTCCTTACGTTGCGTGACTCATCGATGGTGCGTCGACTCTCTCCTCTTCTCGTGTTCCGGGACGGAGTCGTTTCACCCGGGGTGATTCCGGAAGGTCTCGATCGATGTAACACCGGTTGCTCTGAGTCGATTACCTCGGTGACAACACCGTTCGAGCGGTATTCGGCAGAGCAACGGTGCTCCATTCGGAGTCTTGCCATGGACAGATGGCGAGGCTTGCCACGAGATTGGTCGAGGGCTCGAGTGACAACAGAGCGTGACAGTCGTACGTTCGCCGGCCTCCGCGCCGGGGAGCACACCGCGCCGCGGTCGGTGCCGATGCCGCGGGATGACGACACCGTCGTGCCGTTCCGTCCCGTGGACGCCGCGGACCTGCCGCCGATCGCTCCCGGGCCCTTCCCTGCGCGAGATCGCCGGGAGGCGTCGGCGCCCGGGGTCGCTCGGCCGACCACCGGTCGCGGGGACGAACCGCGGGCCGGCCGGTTCCGTGCGTGGATGCTCGTCCCACCGGTCGACCTGCTCCTCCTGTTGACACCGGTGCTGTGGAATCCCGAGCAGTGGAAGGCCGTCGTGAGTGGCGCGCTGCTCGCGGTGCTCCTGCTCACCGGTGGTGGCCGCTATCGGGCGCGGTTGCACCTGAGCGTGCTCGACGAGCTGCCCTACATCCTGGGCCGGATCCTGGCCGCCTCCGCGGTCGTCGGGACGATCATCGCGTTCCGGCACGACCTCGACGACGTGACCGTGTACCTGGTCAACGCGGCGGTCTCGTGGGCGCTGGTCGTAGCCGGCCGGTTCGTCACGACCGCGGTGATCCGAGCGGCGCGGAAGCGGGCGGCGGTGGCGCACCGGACCATCGTCGTCGGTGGGGGGCCGGTGGCTCAGGAACTGGTCGGGATCCTGGACCGCTATCCGGCGTACGGCCTCGCGGTGCTCGGGTTCGTCGACGACTCGGAGCGACCGCCCGCGGGCTCGCTGGTGTCGCACCTGGGCCGGGTCGACGACCTGGAGTTCGTCGTCCGCACCACCGAGGCCGACGTGCTGCTGGTGGCGGACGGCGCACTGGACGAGACGACGTTGCTCGACCGCGTCCGTCGGGACGCGTGCGTGGAGTGCGATCTGCTCGTCGTGCCGAGGCTGCACCACTTCCACAACCAGACCGGACTGACCGACCACATCGGTTCCATCCCGATCGTGCGCATCCGGAACCCCTCTCTGCGAGGGCCCGCGCGCCTGGCCAAGCGGGTGTTCGACGTCGTCGTCAGCGGGGGGTTCCTGATCCTGCTGACGCCGTTGCTCGCGGTCAGCGCACTCGCGGTCCGACTCGAGGGCGGTCCCGGCGTGATCTTCCGGCAGGAGCGCGTCGGTGAGGACGGCAAGATCTTCCAGTGCCTGAAGCTCCGCAGCATGCGGCCCGCGACACCGGGCGAGTCCGCCTCGCGCTGGAACGTCGCGAACGATCCCCGGGTCGGCCCGGTCGGTCGATTCCTCCGCCGTACGTCCATCGACGAGATCCCTCAACTGTGGAACATCGTCCGCGGTGACATGACCCTGGTCGGTCCCCGGCCGGAGCGTCCGCACTTCGTGGACCAGTTCTCCGCAGAGTTCCCCCGTTACCGGGAGCGGCACCGCGTACGCTCCGGTCTCACCGGGTTGGCCCAGGTGAGCGGCCTCCGCGGTGACACCTCGATCGCGGACCGGGCCCGATTCGACAACTACTACATCGAGAACTGGTCCCTGTGGCTCGACACCAAGATCCTTATCAGAACGATCACCGAGGTGGTACTCGCACGCGGTCGGTGAGATCGCGCGGGCCGTGGCGGCGGCGGGTGCTGATACCCGTCATCGGCTCCGTCCTGATCATTGTTGCGATGAGCGTCGCCGCCGGGGCCGTGATGTACGACTCGACGGGGGCGACCGCGATGGCGGGGACGACGGCGGATCGCCCGTTCTCGACGTCCAGCCCGTTCCGCACCCCCGTGGCCCCGGACGACGCGGTCGACCAGCGATCCGACGAGGTGGTCGGGCCGCTGGTGGAGAGCGGTGAGGTCGTCGCAGGCCTGTACGAGTACGGCATCCCGGTGTGGCGCGCGACCCCGGGCACGGCGCGGGTCCCGGTGCGGTGCGACCCACCGGGCGACTGGGGTGAGTGCCCCCTGGAGGGGGACGGCGTCCCCGTACCCGCCGAGGCGACCCCGCACTCGGGGTCGGACGGCGCGATGGTCGTCGTCGACGAGGCGGACGGCCTGGTCTACGAGTTCTGGCAGGCCGACCGCACCGACGACGGCTGGGTGACCAGCTGGGGTGCGGTGAACGAGCTGAACGGCTCGGGCTGGGGTGGCGCGAGCACCGGGGCCGGCGCGTCCCGGCTGGCGGGAGTCGTCCGGGTGGACGAGATCCGTGACGGCCGGATCGACCACGCCCTGGTGATGCAGGCGAACGAGGTGTGCCGGGAGGTCTTCCGCGCTCCGGCCCTCAAGACCGACGGTGTCTCGGACGACCCGAACTGCGTGCCGGAGGGCGCGCGGCTGCGGCTGGATCCGTCGATCGACCTCGACGCCGTGGAGATGACCCCCGGCGAGCGGACGGTGGCACGGGCACTGCAGACGTACGGCGCCTACGTCATCGACCGGACCGCCGTTCCGCTCAGCATCAGCTTCGAGCTGGCTCCGGACGCCACCGCCCACGACCCGGGGGAGGTGTACCGGTCAGCCGGGTTCGCCTGGGACTACTTCGGGATGCCGGGCATTCCGTGGGAGGGGCTGCAGCTGATGGAGGAGCCCCGCTGAGGGATTCGTTCCCAGTAGCCCGAAACGGCCGGCCCGCGGTGTGCGGACCGGCCGTCGGAGAGTTGCCGGCACGGGTCGTCAGGCCCAGGTCTTCCAGGGCGCCTCGCCCTTGGACCACAGGCCGTTGAGGAACTCGTAGTCCTTGAAGGTGTCCATCGCGCACCAGAAGTCCTCGTGCGGGTGGACGTTCAGCTGCCCGTCGCGGGCGAGGCGCTGCAGCGGCTGGTGCTCGAGCCAGACGTCGTCGTCACCGTCCTCGCCGAGGTAGTTGTCGAGGAACTCGCGCTTGAACGCGAAGAAGCCGCCCGAGACGAACCCGGACACCTGGGTGGGCTTCTCGTTGAACTCGACGACCCGGTTGCCGTCGACGTGCATCTCACCGAACTTCGACGTCGGGTGGACGCCGGTGACGGTGCCGATCTTGCCGGACTCCGCGTGCTCCTTGGCGAGCGCGGCGATGTCGACGGTCGCGACGCCGTCGCCGTAGGTCAGGAAGAAGTCCTCGGTGTCGACGTACGGCGCGATCTTGCGGATCCGCGAGCCGGTGGCGGCATCGAGACCGGTCTCGGCGAAGGTGATCTCCCAGTCCTCGTCGACGCCGTTCTGGAAGTCAATGCGGTGCCGGTCGTCCATCGAGAGGGTGAAGTCCGCCGAGCGGGCCCGGTAGTCGAGGAAGTACTCCTTGATCGCCCAGCTCTTGTAGCCCAGGCACAGGATGAAGCGACGGAACCCGTGCTGGCGGTAGATCTTCATGATGTGCCAGACGATCGGCCGTCCGCCGATCTCGACCATCGCCTTGGGGAGGCTCTCGCTGGCCTCCCGGATCCGGGTTCCCTTGCCTCCGCAGAGGATGACGACGGGGGTCTCGGGATTCATGCGGTCCTCTCAGCAGTGCACGGGGAGCGTGGCGGGGCAGCTACGTCACTAGTCGTTCAACCGCTCACCAATACCGGATCGTTAACCGTATCGGGGCGAGAATCGAGTCACACCGAAGCCTAGGGGACGCTCGTCGCACAAGATCGACCACAGTGGGTTACGCAGGTCGTGGCGAGGGTGCGAACCGATCGGAGCCTCTCGTCTCGACCGGAAGGTTCCGATCCGGAAGCGACGACCGCGGGCGCGGGCCCCGGGCGAGCTGCCCTGCCGTCGGGGAGCTGAGATGCGTCGCCCGGCGTCCGACTGCGGTGCCAAGCGACTCCCCGACTCGGAAGGGCACTCCCCGTACCGGCATGAGCGTGCCGGGGTCTGATGACATTCCGTGTCCGGTGGTCACCCCTTGCATCCAGCCTGCGTTGCGCCGGTCACGATGTGGAGGGTGGATGCAACCTTCCCTGCCTAATGGACGACGCTGAAGGTATGGACATCCACGCGACCCCGCTCCCCGGATCGGCGCTGATCGATCTCAAGCGCCTCGAGGACGACCGCGGGTTCTTCGCCCGCGCGTTCTGCGAGCAGGAGTTCACCGACGCCGGGCTCGACCCGACGATCACCCAGTGCAACCTCTCGTACAACCACGAGGCGGGCACCCTGCGCGGCTTCCACTACCAGCTGGAGCCCAACGCGGAGGTCAAGGTCATCCGCTGCGTCCGCGGCGCGATCTTCGACGTGATCGTCGACCTGCGGCCCGACTCGGACACCTACCTGCAGTGGTTCGGGGCCGAGCTGTCCCAGGACAACTACCAGGCCATGTACGTGCCGCGGAACTTCGCGCACGCCTACCTGACCCTCACCCCGGACGCGACGACGATCTACCAGGTCTCGACGCCGTACACCCCGGGGGCCGAGCGCGGCCTGCGCTGGAACGACCCGACCATCGGCGTCGAGTGGCCCGTCGAGATCGCGAAGATCTCCGACAAGGACGCCAACTGGCCGCTGCTGGCCGACAACCCGGACTTCGCCGACACCCTCACCGGAGCCCGCTCATGATCATTCTGGACACCGCGCTCGCCAAGCGAGCCGCCGAGAACCGCCCGATCCGCGTCGGCCTGGTCGGGGCCGGCTTCATGGGCCGGGGGCTGGTCAACCAGATCGTCAACTCGACGCCCGGGATGGACGTCGTCGCGATCGCCAACCGGACCGTGTCGACCGCGGTACGGGCCTACACCGAGGCCGGGCTCGAGCCGGCCGAGGTCTCGACGACGGCCGAGGTCGAGGCCGCGATCGCCAAGGGCACCCCGGCGGTGCTGGGCGACGCGTTCGCGCTGCTCGCCGCCGAGAACATCGACGTGCTCGTCGATGTCACCGGAGCGGTCGAGTTCGGCGCGCACGTCACCGTCGCCGCGATCGAGCGGGGCCTGCCGGTCGTCACCATGAACGCCGAGCTGGACGGCACCGTCGGTCCGCTGCTCGCGCACCGCGCGCGGGCCGCCGGCGTCGTACTCACCGGGGCCGACGGCGACCAGCCGGGTGTCCAGGGGAACCTGCTGCGGTTCGTGAAGGGCCTCGGCATCACGCCGCTGGTCGCGGGCAACATCAAGGGACTGCAGGACGAGTACCGCACCCCGACCACGCAGCAGGCGTTCGCCGAGAAGTGGGGGCAGGACCCCTACATGGTCACCAGCTTCGCCGACGGCACCAAGGTGTCGTTCGAGCAGGCGATCGTGGCCAACGCGCACGGCTTCACCGTCGGTGAGCGCGGCATGTACGGCCGCGACCACGCCGGCCACGTCGACGAGCTGACCAAGGTCTACGACGTCGACGAGCTGCGCTCGCTGGGCGGCGTGGTCGACTACGTCGTCGGTGCGAAGCCGGGCCCGGGCGTCTACGTGCTGGGTACGCACGACGACCCGAAGCAGCAGCACTACCTCAACCTGTACAAGCTGGGCGAGGGCCCGCTGTACAGCTTCTACACGCCCTACCACCTGTGCCACTTCGAGGTCCCGAACACCATCGTGCGGGCCGTCGACTTCGCCGACGCCGCGCTCGCCCCGACCGGCGGGCAGCGGGTCGACGTCGTCGCCACGGCCAAGCAGGACCTGAAGGCCGGGCACACGCTGGACGGCCTCGGTGGTTACGACACCTACGGGGTCGCGGAGGCGAGCCCGGTGACGCGGTCGGAGAAGCTGCTGCCGATGGGCGTGGCCGAGGGTGGCGTGCTGACCCGGGACGTCGCCAAGGACGAGGTGCTCACCTACGACGACGTGACGCTGCCGCCCGGGCGGCTGATCGACTCGTTGCGGGAGGAGCAGGAGAAGCTGTTCGGGTAGACGACTGCGACACGCACTCGTCCTGATACGTGGGAGCATGATCGGGCCCTGAAGGAGGCTGCCCGTTGCGGTGCTCCCCGTACCTGCACCCGAGGGGTGGCGGCTTCACAGCCGCTCCGCTCCGCAGTTCCCGAGCCGGTTGCGAGTGTCGAACACCCGCGACGCGAACCCGCCGATCAGTTCCCAGTCCAGGGCGTCGTGATCGGTGAGAACGACGACGAGGTCGGCGGCGGCGAGCTCATCGGGCGTGGTGTCCACGAGCGTGACCCCGGGGGGGACCTGCTGCGGCTCGATGAACGGGTCCACCGCCCGCAGCACCGCACCCTGGTCGGCAAGGTGGCGGGCGACCGAGATCGCCGGGGACTGTCGGGCATCGCCCGAGTTCGGCTTGTAGGCCAGCCCGAGCAGCAGGATCCGGCTTCCGTTCACCGCCTTGCGCTCACGGTTCAGCCGGGCGGCGATCCGGTGGACGACGTGGTCGGGCATGTGGTCGTTGACATCGTTCGCGATCTCGACGAATCGGAACGGTCGGCCGAGGGCCCGGCGCACCTGCCAGGACAGGTAGGACGGATCGATCGGGAGGCAGTGCCCGCCCACGCCCGGCCCCGGCCGGAACGGCATGAAGCCGAACGGCTTGGTCGCCGCAGCCTCGATCACCGACCACACATCGACTCCGAGCTCGTGCCCGTGCACCGCGAGCTCGTTCACCAGCGCGATGTTGACGTGCCGGAAGGTGTTCTCCAGCAGCTTGGCGAGCTCGGCCTCCCGAGGTCCTGGAACCTCCACGACCCGGTCCACGAGAGTCCGGTAGAACGCGGCGACGGCGTCGAGCGACGGTGGATCAATCCCACTGACGACCTTCGGGGTGGTACGGAACGTCCAGCGGCGGTTGCCGGGGTCGATGCGTTCCGGGCTGTAGCCGACGTGGAAGTCGCGGCCCGCGGCCCAGGGGCCGGCCGACTCCAGCAGCGGGACGAACTCGTCCTCCGTGGTGCCCGGGTAGGTCGTCGACTCCAGCACGACAGTGCATCCGGGCCGGACGTGCCGGGCGAGTGTGAGTGCCGCGTCCCGGACGCAGCCGAGATCGGGTGCGCCGTCCCGCAGCGGCGTCGGCACCGACACCACCGCGACGTCGAAACCCTCGAGCGCGGACTCGTCGTCGGTCGGGTGGAAGCGGGCAGTGTCCAGCGCGGTCCTGAGGTCCTGGTCGGACACGTCGTCGACGAAGCTGGTGGCTCGTGTCAGCCGGTCGATCCGGGACTTGTCCACGTCGAACCCCACGACGTCGTACCCGGCCTCGACCGCTCGGATCGTCACGGGCAAGCCGACATAGCCCTGACCGAGGACGGCGAGTCTGCGAGGTGGCGCGATCACGTCCATGTGCGTGCTCCTGGTACTCGGACGGCGGTGCCCGGCCGGGCGACTGTCGTGGGCCGTGCCCAGCAGGTGGTACGGGCTGGGGCGATGGGAGGAGTGGTGGAGCCGGCACCGAGGCACAGGCGTGGCCCGCGGACATCGGCGCGGCCCTGAGCCTGCTGGCTCGCTCGAGCCCGTGGGGCGAGACGTGCGACAGCGGTCATCGTGATCAGCCCTCAGCAGAAGTACCGGTAGAGCAGCGCGCCGGCCTGGTCGGTGACGCAGTCGGGTACCTCCGGTCCGGTGAGCAGCCGCGTCAGGTCGCCGAGGAGCCCGTCGACCGGGCCATGCGGCGGGACGGTGCCGTGCGGGCGCAGCGTTCGGATGTGCTGCTCCCGCGTCGCCCACCCGCGCTTGAACCGAACGAGGCCAGGCTGGTCGAGGTCGGACAGTCCCCAGTCCATGGCGGATAGTCCCTGGTCGGCAGCCCAGCGCAGGCAGGCCCAGTGCAGAGCCTCGTTCGGCCGTAAAGGCAGGTGCTCGGAGGCGGAGGCTCCGAACTTGTAGTAGACGGTGTCCTGCCACACCAGGTAGATCGCCCCGGCGATCGGAGGACCGCCGATGTCCACGAGACCGACCCGGATCCCGCCGTGTGGCGCGAAGGCCTTCCACACCTGCTCGAAGAACTCCAGCGGCTGAGCCAGCAACCGGTACTTCGTCTTGCGCAGGCGCAGGTGCAGGCGGTGATACTCGGCCACCGCAGACAGGTCGTCGCGGAGCACGACACGCAGCCCGTTCCGCTGGGCGGTGGCCAGGTTGCGCCGCACCTGCGGACGTAGCAGCCGGTGCAGGTCCTCGGGCGGCGCCAGCGGCGTGACGTGCCAGGCCGCCTCGCCCACCACTGCGAACCGCTCGTCGCGGGCAGCGATCGAAGTGTCCAGGCAACGCAGCGTGAACGGGGGGCCGGAACCGCCGCACACCCCTGCCGACACCGCTGCCCACGCGTCGTCGGCGTCCGGGCCGGGGCGGATCACCGGATCGCCCCGGTCGCTGAACGGCAGGCCGAGCCGCCGACGCCCACGCACATCGTCGACGTCGACCCAGGCAAGCCCGGCCGCCGGGGCCCCATGCCGGTCACGGGCAAGCCGCGCCTCCGGGGCGAACCCGTAGTGGTCGCACACCGCGGACAGCCATGGCGGCGCGGTGAACAGGTCACCGTGCGCGGCCAGCTCCTGCCAACCCGGGTCCGTACGGGGATCGACCTGTTCCACGCGCACGGTCACGACGCCAGCTCGAAAGCCGGTGGGATGCCCGGACGATGTACACCGCGGTCCAGGGTGGCCATCAGCTGGGCGGCGGTGATCTCCTCGGGCTCGAGGACGGTCGCAACACCGCGCTGTGCGAGCTCGGCGGCCAGCTGGGTCTGGTGGTCGTCCCCGGCCTCGCCGTCACGGGACCGACGCACCGCCAGGATGGGATGCCGACCCGCGGCGAGCGCGCCCAGCACAGAGCCTGCCCCCGCGTGAGTGATCACAAGATGCGCCGACCGCAGCGCTGTGGCCAGCTCCAGGGCGGGCAGGAACGGCACGGAGGCGATCGCCGGATCGTCCACGGGAGTGCAGCCGGTCTGCCACAGGACCTGCACCGTGCGCCCGGTATGCCGGGCCAGCTCCCCGCCGGGCGACAGGATCGGGACCAGCGCACGGACGAGCCGGGTGAACGGGAACTCGGCCGCGGTGCCGACGCTGACCACAACCCGTAGCACCGGGCCGGTCGGCCGGTCCGCGTGGGAGGGCGTGACCGCGCGATAGCTGTCGAAGACACTGCCCGCGAACCGCCAGCGCGGATCGCACCACTGGGTGTGCTGGGTATACCGGTGGATCATCGGAACGTGGCTCAGGATCCGCCCGGTGAGTGAGGGCCCGGCAACCCGGGCGACGCTCTCCACGTAGTGGCACTCGACACCGCGGGAGGCCAGGTAGGGCAGGTACCCCAGCGCGATGCCAGACCCGGTGGACACCGCCCGGGTCACGCCGTACCGGCGCCATATGCGGTGCGCCGTAGGGACGCACCTGAGGACGTCAGGCGCATTGCGGACGCGGACATAGGGCACGAACTCGACCTCCCGGTCCGCCAGCAGCGAACGGCTCTGCTCGTTCGCGTGGGTGACCCACAGCCGGCGGCCGGTCTCGGGGATCCGCGCGGCGAGGTCGTCCAGCTGCTCGAGGTGTCCTCCGGTGGTGGCCAGGAACAAGGTGGTCATCGCGCGCCATCCCCGTGGAGCACGGGCGGGACGACCTCGCTCCCGCCCGGGGCGAGGACGGTCATGACGCCGCCATCGATACGCGCGTCGCACCGTCGAGAGCGGGGGTGACCTCGGCGGGGAGCCCGGTGGTCATCGATCGGTCTGCGGCCGTGAGGACACGGACGACGTCGAGGCCGCGCCGTCCGGGGGTACGGCACTCGGCATCCCCGCGGATGCAGTCGACGAAATGCTCGTCCTGGACGAGCAGGGGTTCTTCGAACGGCACGTAGGGTGAGGTGATGTCCCCGGTTCGGTAGGTCATCGGCAACCCGTGCGCGCCGCTCCCGTCATCGACCGTAGCCGGGTCGACCCCGATGTCGTAGATCCGGATTCGTTCGTTGTCGGAGATGTCGTCGTACACAGCCATCCGGCGCTCACCGATGACCGTCACGGTCCGGACCTTCCGCGGGCTCAACCAGCTGACGTGCACGAACGCGTGCGTTCGCGATCGCGGGAAATCCAGCCTCAGGTGGGCGACGTCGCTGTGCCGGATCCCGACGTTGCGCTTCGCCCAGACCGACGTCGTCGCCGGCATCTCGTCGAGCAGAAACGACACGATCGAGATGTCGTGCGGGGCGAGATCCCAGACCACGTCCACATCGACCTGATAACGCCCCAGGCTCAGCCGCTGGGCGTCGATGTAGAGGATGCGTCCCAACGCTCCGGACCGGACGATCTCGCGGAGCTTCCAGACGGCCGGGTTGTACTCGAACGTATGCCCGGTCATCAGCTGGACGCCCGACCTGTCCGCGAGATCGACCAGCGCCTCGGCGTCGACCACCGTGGTGGTGAGAGGCTTTTCGACCAGCACGTGCCGGCCGGCGAGCAGCGCCGCCGATGCGACCGCGACGTGGCTGCCGGCGGGGGTGGCTACGACCACCCCATCGACGTCGTCGATCGCCTCGTCGAGAGACCTGCAGAGGCGGGCTGCCGGGTAGTGGGCTCCGGCCTCCGAAAGCCTCTTCTCGTCCGCCTCGACGACCGTGACGTCGACGTCGCGTAGCGAGCTGAGGACTCGAACATGTTTCGAACCCCAATACCCGTAGCCGACTACAGCGATACGGGAACAGGCACGTGTGACAGTCATGTGGTCTCCTCCGCGAGCGGTGCCGACGAACGGAAGCCCAGTGCGGCGAATGGGGCGTCAGGGGGTTGCGGAGTGACCCTCGATATCAGCGCGACTCGCGTTACGTGACCACAGCACCGCCGCCGGGGCGATCACAGGGAGTGTCGGCGGGAACGCGTTCTGAATGTGAAACCGACGTACCTTATCTCTATTCCCATAGTTCAGGCGTAGGCCATTTCGTCCAACCTGTTACGCCGCCCGGGTCTGCGGACGGGCGGTTCTGGAGGCGTCCGAAGAGCTGAACCGCACCCCACGCCCAGCGCTTTGTCGATACGTCCACCCACTGCACCCAGCCCGCCGGCTGATCGTCTCTGGCTCGGATCAGTTCTGCATCGTCTGCGACAGCTGACCTCATGAAGGACCCTGACCTCGGTCTCCAGCTCGAAGATTCGGACCCGGGTCGCGAGGAGCAGGACCTCAGGACGAGGACGACTGGATCTTGAGTCGATTGACGCCGGACGCCGTTGTGAGCCCCTGTTCGACAGGCACAGATGTGAGGAGACGCAGGATCCGACGATCTTGTAGAGAAGATTGCATGTCGTGCCGAAACCCTATGCCGGGCGCCGGGCTCCATCTGCACCCCTGGAAAGGGTGACGGGCTTGCTCGACCGGCCGTCGAGTCCCGGGCTCCGGAGCTGGTCGACTCGGCGGCGTTCACGAGACGCAGTGCGTTTCGGTTGTATCGGCTCAGGTTCCGCTCCTCTTCGCTCGGAACACGGTTGGTCCGAATGCCGGAGGAGGTGTAACGACCGAGTTCCCCTCGAGCGAATGCTCCTGCACAGCTGGTACGAGCGTTTGACAAGGGGTTGCGATGTCCATCCACGCCGACTGTGTCCGGGTGGCGGTGATCGGGTACGGCTATGGGGGATCACGAAACGTCCGCGTGCCGGACAGGCTGTCCCACGTGACGGTGACGGGCGCTGACGGAGCTGCCGACGAGCTCGTCCGGGCTGTGCGCGAGCCGGCAGGCGGGGCAGGAATTCGGAGACTGCGGGAGATCGTCCACTCAGGAACGCAGGGTCGCATCCTCCACATTGATGCCCGGTGGCCGCGTCCCGGTGTCCGCATGACGCCGGGTGAGCGAGGTCGAGATGCGATGCGGGTCCGCACCGCGAGCGACACGGCCTGCCCGACCGGAACTCCGGCGTCGGTCCAGTTCGCTGTCAGGCACCCGGTGCTGCTGCTCGAACGGCAGGTGGCCGCGTGACGACCCTCGATGTCGACCAGAGTCCGATCCCGCTACTGGACCTCGCTGAGATCAACCGGACTGTGTCTGCCGAGCTCGACCTCGCGTGGCGCGGAGTCCGTGGGCATGGTCACTTCGTCGGCGGCGCCGAGGTCGAGCGGTTCGAGAGCGCGTTCGCCGAGTTCTGTGAGGTTGCGGGTGCTGTCGGTGTCGCGAACGGAACCGATGCGCTCGAACTCGTCCTGGCCGGGCTCGACATCGGGCCAGGAGACGAGGTCGTGCTCCCGGGCAACACGTTCATCGCAACAGCCGAGGCGGTGTGCGCGGTTGGAGCTGTCCCGGTCTTCGTCGATGTCCTGGAGGACACCCTGCTCATCGATCCGGATGCGGTGGCAGCCGCGGTGACCTCTCGGACCGCAGCCGTGATAGCAGTCCACCTCTACGGCCAGATGGCCGACATGGACCGGCTACTCGCCGTTGCCGGACGATACGGCCTCGCCCTGGTCGAGGATGCGGCGCAGGCACACGGTGCCCGGTGGAGCGGACGTCGCGCCGGAAGCTCGGGGCACGGAGCGGGGTTCAGTTTCTATCCGGGGAAGAACCTGGGAGCGCTCGGCGACGGTGGGGCCGTGACGTCGAACGACCGTGAGCTGCTGGGGCGGATCCGCCGCATCGCCGACCACGGCCGATCGTCGACCGACCGGCACCGGCACGACATCCGCGGACGGAACAGTCGACTCGACACCCTTCAGGCGGCGGTGCTTTCGGTCAAGCTCCCGCACCTCGAGTCCCAGAACGCCCGTCGGCGGACCGTGATGGCCGAGTACCGCGCGACACTTCCGACGCATGTCGTCCCGGTGGCGGACGACCCACGGTCGGAGACCGTGCACCATCTCGCCGTCGTCCGGGTCCGGGACCGGGATAGCACCGTCAAGGCGCTGGACCGGTCGGCGATCGGCTGGGGGATCCACTACCCCGTCCCGTGCCACCGGCAACCCGCCTTCGCGGAGTTCAGGACGGCTGCGCTCCCGATCACCGAGGCCGCAGCCGGTCGAATCCTGTCGCTGCCGATGTCTCCGACGATGACGATCGATCAGGTCCGTCGCGTGGCGAGCGCGCTGGCGCGAGGTGCACGATGAGTACGAATGGCGCGAGCCCCCCGGACAGCGGCAGCCGTGCAGTCGCGACACCGAAGCAGGGCGCGCGACCCACAGCACCGGATACCTCGCACGAACCTCATCGTGCCGACCGGACGGCGTGGCCGCGATCGGTGCCGCAGGTGCCCCCGATGCGACCGGACGCCGTCGCCGCACGCGATGAACCGGACGGAACGGGGTGGGAGGCTCTCTACGAGAAGCTCGAGGAGCTGCCACCCCCGCAGTCGATGCCCCTGCGGGAAGTCCGTCGCCTGGCGCTGGTCGCGTTGACGGTCATCCTCGTCTGTGTCGGACTCGCCGGAGGCGTCTGGCTTCTCGTGCCGACCGAGTACACCGGGCGGACCGAGTTGCTCTACCCGGTGGCGGTCGAGCAGCCCACCGGGTTTCTGCGCGAGGACCGGAATCTGACGACCCAGCTCCTGCTGATCGGTAGCCGGGCCGTCGTCGGGCCGATCGCCGGTGCGCACGGGGTCCCGGTCGAGGATCTCCAGCGGCGGGTCACGGTCGAGGTGGTCGACTCGTCCGAGATCATCCGAGTAGACGTCCGCGCGGCGGACCGCGCCGAGGCGGTGCAGCTCGCCAGCGAGATCACGAACAGGTACATGGAGATCTCCGCCGGTACCCGGAACGCCCCGGCACGGGAGTACGTCAGCGCCGAGCTCGACCGGACCCGCGAGGCTCTCAAGAAGAGTTCGGCGCCCAACCTGCGCGAACGCGAGCGCGCGCTCGTCGCGCAGCTGGACAGCCTGACGACCGCAGACCTGGCCCGCCCCGTTCCTACCGTGCTCGTTCCACCGTTCTCGGTACCCGAACCGGCGGGTCCGGGTGTGGAGGTGGCCCTCGTGACCGGCGCATTGCTCGGGGTGCTCGTTGCGGGACCGATCGTCCTCCTGCGCGTTCGTCGGCGCCGGCGATGACGTTGGCCGACGGCCCGGTGGTCGGGCCTCGACCGCGAGCGCACGAGGATCGTTTCGACCGAGGCACGGGGATCCGGCTGGTGGCGGTCGTCCTGGCGGCCGCGGTCGCCGGATGGCTCGGCGCGATGCTGCAGCCACCGGTCACGGTGATCCGCGCAGTCGTCGTGGTCGCGCTCGTCGACGATGACGCGAGCGCCGAGCGCGCGCTCGCGTCACAGATCCGGATGCTGACCGACCGCTCGGTGCTGGTGCCGGTCGCCGACCGGATCGGCGTGCTGCCCGCGTCGCTCGCCGATGCGGTCCACGCCGAGGCGGACCTGGAGACCGGCTTGATCACGCTTGACGTCCGTGATTCGGACGCAGCGCGCGGGACCTACGTCGCCGAGCAGGTCGTCGACGAGTATCTGCGGACCGCGTACGTCTCGGATGTCCCCGCGGACGGGCTCGTCCGGACACGGTTGCTGCTCCCGCCGCACCCGGTCCCGGACACTCGGCTCAGCCCGCTCGCCGGGACGGCGATCGGCGCCGGGATCGGTGCGCTCGCGGCCGGCGTTGTGGCATTCACCGGTCGGAGGAGGCGAGGCCGGTGGGAATGATGGACAACCGCGCCGAACCGTCGACGAGGTCGGCCGCGCGGGACGCCGCCACGGTCGCCGGCTGGACCCTGATGAGCCGGATGACCGGGCTCCTGCGCGTTGTCGTCGCCGGGGCGGTCATGGGACCGACGTTCTTCGGCAACACCTTCCAGATCGCCTATGTCCTGCCGGGTCTCGTCTACTCCACGATCGCGGGTCCGGTCCTCGGCATGGTGCTGGTCCCGGCCGTTGTCTCGGCCGTCGAGCGGTCCGGGCACGCGCACGCCCGTGCCGTCTCGGCGGGTGTCGCTTTCCGGGTGCTGGTACTCGCGGCCGGCGCCTCGATCGCACTGCTTGCGCTGGCCCCGATGATCGCGTGGTTGGTCACGCTGGGCTACCCGGCAGCGCTCGTCGATCTCGGCGAGGCGAGGCGGCTGGCGATCCTGCTGTTCTTGTTCGTCGTGCCGCAGATCATCCTCTACTCGGTGGCCGCGCTCGGTGTTGCGGCCCAGCAGGCACATGGACGGTTCGCGATCTCGGCCGGGGCGCCCGCCGTCGAGAACCTCGGCCTGGTCGCGACCGTGTCGGTCGCGGGATTCGTGTGGGGTACAGGATTGGAGATCGGCCAGGTCCCGAACTCCATGATCGTCTGGCTCGGCCTCGGGAGCACGCTCTCCGTGGCGTTGCACGCGCTGCTGCAGTGCATTGGCGCGGCACGGTGCGGAATGCTGGTCCGGCCCTCGCTTCGCGCAGCCAGATCACCGGACGCGGCCGACCCGGTTCAGCGGCTCCTCCGTTCCGTCGGTGTGGCCGCATGGCCCAGCCTGTCGATGTTCGTGGTTCTGACATGCGCCGGAACCGTGGCCGGCGGCGTGATCATCGCTCAGATGGCCTACGCGGTGTACAACGCAGCCGCGTACCTCACCGGCCGGGCGGTGTCGATCGCGGCTCTGCCCCGCCTGGCCCGTGCCGCGGCCGGCAACGGGGTGGATCTGGCCACGCGTTGGCGCCAGTGCACCGGATTCGCACTGCTGACCAGTGTTCCGGTGCTGGTCGCACTGAGTGTGCTGGCCATGCCGGTGGCGGACGTGCTGGCCCGGGGCCGGCTCGCCGAGCCCGGAGTCATCCGGGACCTCGCCGCGGTGCTGGTCGTCGTCGCGATCGCCCAACTGATCGGAGGCGTGCACGATCTCGGCCGACAGGCGCTGTTTGTGACGAGGAACGAGATCCGAGCGAGGCGCGGGAGCGAAGTCGCCTCCGTGGCAACGCTTGCGACTGCCGCGCTCGCCCTGCTCGTCCCGGTCGAGGGGCACCGGATCGTCGTGCTGCTCCTGGCCATTCCGATCGGCGAGCTGTCTGGGGCGCTCGTCGTGCTCGCAGCGGTGCGGGCGACCGTCGGTTCGGCCCGGCTCCTCGACGGAACGGCCGCGGTGGCGTCGGTGGTCGGGTCGGTCGCGATGTTGCCCGTCCTACTGGCCGGCCTCCTGTGGTACACGACTGCGCTCCCGGGCACCGCGTCGACGGTCGGCATCGTCGTGATCGTGTCGGCGGCTGCGGTCACCGCGTATGCGCTCGCGGTTCACCGTCGAATCCCGCAGGTGGGGAGGGAAGGATGACCGGGGTCGATCTCGCGGATGCGAGGAACGGTCCGCGGATGCTCCTCCGAAATCGGAACGTCGTGTGGTGGGCAGCCGGCGTGATCGCCTCGGCGACCGCCTTCGCCGCGACCTGGCTCGATTCCCAGACCGTGATGATCGTAGGTGGTGCCGGGGGCGTCCTGTTGCTGTTCCTGGCCTGCGTGTGGAAGCCGGTGATCGGTACCTATACCTATCTCGCGACCCTTCCGATCATCGCCGGCATCGACCGGGGCAACCTGCTCGCGCTGGTGCGACCGAACGAGGCGCTCCTCGCGCTGGTGCTTCTCGGTGCGTTGGTCGGTGCCTACCTCCGGCTGTGCCGCGGGGATGCATGGCCGCTCCGGTCGCACCCGACCGATCTCCCGCTCGCGGCCTTCCTGTTGCTCTCGACCGTCTGGCCGATCGCGTCGCTCATGCTCCGCGGACACGTACCCACCGGCGGTGAGCTCGCCGCGGTTCTCCCGATATGCAAGCTCGTGGCGCTCTACCTACTGGTCCGGTGCAGCGTCGTCCGCGACGAGCAGGTCGTCCGCTGCGTTCGCCTGATCATCTGGCCGGCCACGGTCATCGCGCTGATCGCGATTCTGCAGACCCTCGAGTTCGGTCCGGTCCTCCGCGCGCTCGAGTCGACATGGAGCCCGGACGCGAATGCCGGAGCACTCGAGACCCGAGGCTCGACGACGCTCGCGTCGCCGATCGCGACCGGCGACGTCATCATCATCGCGTCTGTCCTGACAGTGGCCTGTGGAGTGCGCCGGGTGCTCCCTCGGCGTGAGCTCATCGTTGCAGGAGCGGTGCTCAGCTGCGGCATCCTGGCTGCCGGACAGTTCTCCACCTGGATCTCCGCCGCTGTTGCCGTCGTGCTCCTGCTCTGGTCGGTGCCCGACCTGCGTCGCTGGGCGTGGCGGCTCCTGCCGCTCGCGCCGATCCCGCTCCTGATCGGCGCGCCCGCGCTGATGGGACGGCTTGCGGACTTCGGCGAGACCGGGGTTCCGGTGAGCTGGCAAGGACGCTGGGACAACCTGTCCAACGCCTACATTCCCGCGTTCGAGCCGGTGAACTGGCTGATCGGTGTCACCCCGGACCCGGTGCTCGTGGCACCGGAGACGTGGCGCGACGTCATCTACCTCGAAGCCGGCTACCTCGCCTTCCTGTGGATCGGAGGCATCCCGGTCCTGGCCGGCTTCGTCTGGCTTTCCGCCGCCGTGCTCCGCTCGGTGCGACCGCTGATCGATCAATCGAACCCGGCCGGCGCCGTCGCGATGACGTTGCGCATCAGCTGGATCTTCCTGCTCGTTCTGACCGTCCTCGATCCCCACCTGACCCTCCGGGGCACCGGGGACCTGCTCTTCACACTCCTTGCCCTGACCACCGGGAGGTTCGATGTTCGACGAAGCCCCTGAACTCCGCCGCCCGGCGCGCTGGGCACTCGCAGTGAGCCGTGTCGCCGACGTGACCCTTGCCTGCGTGATCGTGATGATCATCGCTCCGTTCCTGCTGCTGGTCGCACTCGCCATCCGTCTCGACTCGCGAGGGCCCGTGCTGTACCGCCAGTGCAGGATCGGGCGGGATCAGGGTCCGTTCACGATGTTCAAGTTCCGTTCGATGACAGTCGGGGGAGACGATCGGGCGCACCGGGAGTTGATCGCTCGTGAGCTGGCCGGCGAGGATACGTCGCGGGGTGGCAGCTGCAAGATCGACAACGACCCCCGGGTGACCCGGGTGGGCCGGTTCATCCGGCGGACCAGCATCGACGAGCTGCCCCAGCTGCTCAACGTGATAGCGGGGAGCATGGCCCTGGTCGGCCCCCGGCCCTGCCTGGGCTGGGAGGCCGCGCAGTTCCCGGCGAGGTACCTCCGCCGGTTCGACGTCCGCCCGGGTATCACCGGCCTCTGGCAGGTCAGTGGACGCAGCACGATGGGCACGAAGGAGATGCTCGAACTCGACGTCCGGTACGTCGACGGCTGGAGCTTGGTAGGGAACCTCCGGATCCTCCTCCGGACGATCCCTACCGTGCTCCGCAGTGACGGCGCCCGCTGAATGCTTCGGACGAGGCGAGCGCCTGAACTGCCGTCCGGGCCGTTACGCACGCGCGTAACGCCGTGGTCCGGGGCGGCGAGCCCGACTTCGAGATCTGGTGGCGCGATGAGGAGGTTCGAGGGCGGATGATCCAGGTGGAGGAGACGAATCCGTGGCGGGCACTCACATCACCCAGGGTCCTCATGTACCACTTCTTCGGTGAGCCGCTGTCCGGTCGTGATCCCGAGCACCTGTTCGTCACTGGTGAGAACTTCCGAACCCAGCTCGGGTCACTTCTCCGCTCCGGGTGGCGGCCTGTCGACCTGGACGCCTACCTCGGGTGGTGGTCCGGCAGGGTCCGACTCCCCCGCAAGAGCTTCCTGCTCACGATCGACGACGCTCACCGGTCGGCCGTTGACCTGGCCGCTCCGATTCTCGCGAGCTTCGGGATCCCCTCGGTGCTGTTCGTACCCGCCGGTCTGATCGGGAGCACCGTGCGCTGGTCGGAGGACTATGCGCGGGAACAGATCGCGACCGCCGACCAGCTGCGCCGACTGCCCGCCACCGGGATGGAGCTCGGCGTGCACGGGTTCGACCACACTCGCATGGTGTCGCTCGGGCCTTCCGACCTACGGCTCCACACAGCGGATGCCCGCCTCGATCTCGAGCGCCTGACCGGGGTACGGGCGCGGGCGTTCGCCTACCCGTACGGAACCCACGATCCCTTGACTCGACGAGCGGTGGCGGAGGCGGGATACGCGGTGTCGTTCGCGGTCGCCCGCGAACACGGAAGCCATGCCCGATGGCGCATCTGTGTCGATGGGAACGACTCGCGGGCATCCTTCCGTTTCAAGCTGACGCCGGCGTACGCCGTCGCCTCGCTGCTCGGAGGCCGTGCGTGGCGGGTGCGGCACCTGGTCCGTGATCAGGTCGAGACCATGTGCCGGGCGACCAGTGCTGGGATGGGTCGGGACCGTGGGCGGTGAGCCCGCTCCTCGGGTACGGCGCAGGACTACGACGGTTGTCCTCGGCCTGCTGGCCGCGGCGGCCATCGGCGTGGCGGTGGTACAGGTGGCCGGGTCGCCCGGAGCTCCGGTGGAGCCGGCGCCCCAGGTGTCGGCCGATGCCCTCGTACCTGGAACGGTACTGCCGACGGGAGCCGAGTGCGCCGCCTCGATCGGAGGAACACGGGAGGTGCGGCCCGAGAACTCCGAGCAGAATGCTCAGACGGGTGGAGGGGTCCGGGTGCCGGACTGGACGCCCCACGGCTATGCACCCGAGTTCAATCGGGAGATCGTTGCGCGGATCGACGGCGACTATGCCGGGAGCACCGGCCAGATCTTGCAATGGGGGGCCTGCAAGTGGGGGCTTCCGCCCGACCTCGTCCGGGCCATGGCGGACGCGGAGAGCGACTGGCGGCAGGCAACGACCGGGGATGTCTCCTCCGATGCGGAGGACTGCGTCCCGGGAGACGACCCGCCGTGCGCGACCAGCTTCGGGATCATGCAGGTGAAGCACCTCTATCGACCGGGTTCGTACCCACTGGCCGCAGAGAGCACCGCGTTCAACGTCGACTACGCGCTGGGCGCGGTACGAGGATGCTACGAAGGCTGGGTGACCTACCTCGGCCCCGAGGCCAAGGGTGACCTGTGGGGATGCGTCGGATGGCACTTCTCCGGCGAGTTGCGGGATCCAGATGCGCTCGGATATATCGGCCGGGTCGGGCGAGCACTCGACGGGGCTGCCTGGACGCACTGGTGACGTGACGTGACGTGACGTGACCGCGGGAGCGGATCAGATCGCCGTGTGGCGCAGGTGGTTGCGGACGGTACCAAGCATGCGTCGCCCGCGCTCGGATCGGCGCCCGAGATCGTATGCTGCGCGCAGGGCCGGGGAGCGGAACCACTCGACGGCCTGTGGGTAGGTGTGCAGGCGGCCTCCGAACCGGATCTTGAACTGGTCGGGCCCGGGGAGACCCTCGGTGCTCATCGGGGGACCGGCCGCAAGCCTCCTCGCCGATTCCGCGCCGATGCCCCCGAAGTCGAACCACCTGTACCCCGCGTGGCGGGCCCATCGGATGGCGTCCCACTGCACCGCGCCGGACACGTTGAGGTGCTCCCACTCCGTCGAGCGGTCTGTTCCGACGAGGCGGGAGCGCACGACACCGGCGCAGCCGGTCAGCACCTCGCATACGACCGGCTCACCGGCCACCTCGCCGAGCAGGATCTGGACCTCGCCGCGCGAGGCGAAGATGCGGTGCATCGTGCGCAGATAGGATTCCGGGAACGATTCGAAACCGTGGAACCGTGCTGTCTCGCCCAGCAGCCGGGCGACTGTGGACAGGTCATCGTCGGTCGCGGATCGGACGGTGACACCGCGACGCTCCCACTGGCCGGTCCACCGTCGTAGACGCTTGCTGAAACCGGCCCGGATCTCATCCTCCGGGCGGTCGAGGGCGAGCCGCAACGTCCTCGCCGGCGCGATGCCGGCCTCCGAGGGGCGAAAGCCGCGCCGGAGCAACTCGTCGCTGACGTCGTCCCGGCCGTCGGGTGGCTGGATCAGCAGTACCGCGAAGTCGCTCCTGGCCAGGTCGACCAGTCGATCGCAAACGCTCTGGAGTGCTGCTCCGCGATCCGCCTGAGCTTCATCCAGCAAGGGGCCGTTGGAGATGTAGCCGACCGTGCCGACCAGCGGGACGCGGCGGACGAGCACCTGCGCTCCGCCGACCATTCTGTCGCCGGATCTGAGTAAGAGATATCGTGCGTCGAAGCCGGCTGCAGAGCGCAACTCGGCCCAACCCGACTTCTGCACCGTGTCACCGCCGTCGAGCCGGCCGACCAGATCATCCCACTCGGTGAGTTCGTCACCGTTCGGTGAGCGCAGTTCAATGATCGACTTCGGCGAACCCGTTTCTGAGGTCACGTGAAGGCCTCGGAAAGACCGGAGCGCCTGTTACTCAGGGTGTCGTGCGCGGACGGCTCGATCCCGGTGACGAGCACGCCGCGCAGCCGTTCCCGAAGTGTGCGCTCGGAGGCCGGGTCGGCTGCGGGCAGCCGGGTGGTGCGGAAGACGCCAGGGACCCGGCTGGCGGGGTGGCCGACTACGTGGTCGGGACCAAGCCGAGGCCGGTGTCTAACTGCCACCGTCACGCACGACCTGAAGGCCGCGTACACCCTCGATGGACTCACTCAGGTTTACGACACCTATGGCGTGGCCGAGAGTGCGGTGCTGCCCCGGGATGTCGAGAAGGACGAGGCGCTCACTGACGGCGACGTGACGTGCCGCCGGGGCGGTTGATCGATGCGCTGCGGGAGCCAGGAATGGCCTTCGGCTGACGGAGATCGCTCGGAACGTAACGTCCGGGCCGGAACCGGATATCCTCGCCGGTATGGCCGAGACCATCAGTCAGCATCAGCTGCGCGACGATGACGGCGAAATTCTGCGCCGGGTCGAGGCCGGGGAGAGCTTCGTCGTGACCCGGGACGGTCGGCCGGTCGCCGAGCTCCGGCCGCAGGGCAGGCGTCGTCCCACAACACTGCGCGAGGCACGGGACCGCTTCCGTCAACTCCCCCCGCTGGATGTCGAGCAGTGGTATCAGGATCGAGCACAGGACGATGAGCTGTTCGGAACGGACGTCATCGACCTGAGCACTTAGCCCGTCCCCGACGTCACGATCACGGTGGTACCGAGGACCGTCGTCACTGCCGCCGCCATCGCGGCGTCGTACTGCGCCTTCACGACGGGGTTGTCCTTGAGCCCCTTCGCGATCGCCGCAGCGCGCTTGGTCCCCGCCTTCCGCTGCTCGGAGTCCACGCCGGACAGCGCCGCCTTCACCTGCGACGTCGCGTTCAACAGCGTGACCAGCAGGGCGTCGTGCGCGGACGGCTCGATCCCGGTGACGAGCACACCGCGCAGCCGTTCCCGCAGTGCGCGCTCGGGGGCCGGGTCGGTCGCGGGCAGCCGGGTGGTGCGGAAGATGCCGAGGACCTTGCCCTCCTCCCGGGTGAGGACACCGTCGTCGATCAGCCGCTCGGCGACGAGCTCGGCGGGCTTCGTGTGCTTCCAGGGCAGCATGCTCGTCCAGTGCGAGACGTTGCGCGGCTTGGTGTCCGCGGTGATCGTCTCCCAGACCTGCCGCAGCGCGGGGTGATCCGGTGGCTGCTCCGCGGGATGCACCTTTTTCTTCTCGTCGACGGTGACCGCGCCCCGCTCGATGAGGTCGCAGATCAGCGCACCGTGCAGCGTGGTCGGCTGGAACCAGCCGTCGGTCTTGCCGGTCTCGTCGTGCAGCCCGATGAGCAGCAGTTCCTCGCTGAGCAGCAGATCTCGCATACCGGAAGAACCTAGCCGGGTGCCGGCCTGCGCACCTCCTACCGGCGAACGAGATCTACGCCTGCGGGGTGACCTCCGGAGGGCCCATCGCGTCCGGGCCGCGCCGGTCGGTGCGCAGCTCGACGGTCACCTCGCGGGTCCCGCCGGTGTGCCCGGCCGCGAGCGACGCGCGCAGGTGCAGTGCCGCGGTGAGCACGAACCGGTGCTCCTCGGGGTGGGTCAGGGTGAAGTGTCCGAGCCCCTCGGGGCTGCCGCGGCCGAGTCCGGCCAGCGACACCGCGACATCACCGGCGTCACCGGCGTCACCGACATCATCGGCGTCACCGACAGCGGCGCGGCTACGCAGGTCGCCGATCCGGGCCAGCGGCGCGCCCGGTGCGTACGGGTCGCGGATCGCCGAGCCGCCGGACAGCGCGCGCAGCAGGCGGGCCGGCGCGGCGAACAGCGTCTCGGTCAGGGTCGAGCCCGCGACCAGCGACATCGGCGACGACACGACCTCCAGCAGCGGCAGCTCCGGGGAGTGTCCGATGTAGCTGCTGTGGATGTCACCGCCGACGGTGACGGTCGGGCGGCCGTCCCGCGCCGCGACGAGGCCGTCCCAGAACCGGGCGTACTGGTCGGGATAGTCGGCGATCTGCAGGTCGAGTGCCCGCTCCACCCGGGCGCCGAGCGGGCGGTCGCGCAACCGCGTCCGGTACGGGGGCACGAGCAGCGGCTGTGGACTGACCAGCACCAGGATCGGGGCCTCGGCGGCGATGGCGAGCACCCGGTCGAGCTGCTCGTCGTCGACGAACGCCGAGTACCGGTGATCGTCGGTCCGCCGGGTGCGCCGGGTGCGGGTGTCGAGCAGGGCGATCTGTACCTCGTCGAGGTCGATCCGCTGCACCAGCTGGTTCAGCGGCCGGTGCACCTCGCCGCGCGGGCCGTGCCGCGGCGGCCGGAGCGGATCCGCGGCCGGGTCGTCGTCGAGCTCACCGCGGGTGATCCGGCCGGTGTCGCGGTCCCGGACGCTCGGCGTCTGGAACGAGCCGAACAGGTCGAACGCGCTGCGGCCCCAGGCGTCCCACTCGTCGGGGTGCGGCGGGTGGTAGTTCTGCACCAGCGGGTCGGACGGCGGCGGGCCCGGGTCGGCCGGGTACGGAATCTCCGTTCCGGCCCGGTGGCGCAGCGCGGCGAGCCGGCGGCGCAGCTCGCCGCGACCGGCCCGGCCGATGTTGGCGTAGGAGTGCCGCGCCGTCACCGAGGCGTGCGGCCAGCCGTTCCAGAACTCGTGGTCGTCGGGCAGGAACCAGTGCGGGCCGTGGCCCATCAGCTCGCGCATCCCGAGATGGCGGTGCTCGCCGTAGCGTTGCATGCCCCACGACGTCCAGTACTCGAGCAGCCCGTACGTGCGCGGCGTGCTGCGGGCCATGGTGCCGTAGAACTTCGCGGGCGCGTCGGCATAGACCTGGTCGCCGGTGAGCAGCGTGAGGTCCGGGGCGGCGACGTGGTCGCGCAGGTGCCGGAACGCGGCGTCGAGGGCGTTCGTGGTGTCGGTGTCGGCGTCGTAACAGGACCCGACGAGCGCGGTGAGCGAGCCGCCGACGTCGATCCGTGGCGGCAGTGTCCGCACCCGGCAGGACCCGCGGCGGTGCTCCTCGCGCAGCCCCGGCACCGGGGCGAGCTCGACGGTCGCCTCGCCCCACGCGTCCGGCTCCAGGTGATCGACGACGACGTGGCCGTGGAAGAACCGGGTGTCCGGCTTCCAGCCGGAGACGGCCCGCTCGCTGTCGAAGCCGAACCGCAGCAGCGTCGTCGTGACGCGTGCGTCGCCGGCCGGGCCGGTGACGGTCACCGTGGCGTCCACCGTCTCGGCGTCGCAGTCGTGCACCAGCGTCCCGATCCACAGCCGGACCTGCCGTACGCCGGCGTCCTTCTCCACCACGGACAGTCCGGGCTCGATGTCACCCTCGGGGCCGCCGCGGTGACCGAGCAACCACTGACCGAGCCGGAACAGGGCGTGCTGGAAGCGCTGCGCGGTAGGCCCGGTCACGGCCCCCACCCTGTCAGGCCGGGCGGCGGAACTGCTCGGCCACCTGCATGACGTACTCGCCGTACCCCGACCCCGCCTGCCGGACCCCGAGCGCGTGGCAGGCGTCGGCGTCGATGAACCCCATCCGCAGGGCGACCTCCTCGAGGCAGGCGATCCGCACGCCCTGGCGGTTCTCCAGGACCCGGACGTACTGCCCGGCCTCCATCAGGGACTCGTGGGTTCCGGTGTCGAGCCACGCGAAGCCGCGGCCGAGGTCCTGCAGGTGGGCGCGGCCGCGTTCGAGGTAGGCGCGGTTGACGTCGGTGATCTCGAGCTCGCCGCGGGCGGACGGGGTGATCGAGGCGGCGATGTCGACGACCTCGGCGTCGTAGAGGTAGAGGCCGGTGATCGCGCGGTCCGAACGGGGATGTGCGGGCTTCTCCTCGATGGACAGCAGCGTGCCGTCGGGCCCGGCCTCGCCGACGCCGTAGCGCTCGGGATCGCGGACGGGGTAGCCGAACAGCACGCAGCCGGCCTCACCGGAGCCGACCTGGGCGGCCCGGCGGCGGAGCAGGTCGCCGAACCCGGCGCCGTGGAAGATGTTGTCGCCCAGCACGAGCGCCGACGGGCCACCGCGGACGTGGTCGGCGCCGATGACGAACGCCTCGGCGAGGCCCCTGGGGTGCTCCTGGATCGCGTAGGTGATCGTCAGGCCGAGCTCGGAGCCGTCGCCGAGCAGGCGCTGGAAGCCGGGCAGGTCGTGCGGGGTGGAGATCAGCAGGATCTCGCGGATGCCGGCCAGCATGAGCGTGGTCAGCGGGTGGTAGATCATCGGCTTGTCGTAGACCGGCAGCAGCTGCTTCGACACGGCCCTGGTCAGCGGGAACAACCTGCTGCCGGTACCGCCGGCGAGGACGATGCCCTTCACGCGTTCAGTCCCATGTGGATGTCGAGGGAGTCCCGCCACGGTGGCATCGCCACGTCCGCCCGGATCAGCAGGCTCAGATCCAGAACGGAGTTCGCCGGCCGCCGTGCCATCCCGGGCTTGTCCACCGTGTACTGCGCGGTCGTCACCGGCCGGACGTCGCCGGGGGAGCGGCCGCAGCGGGCGAACACCTCGCGTGCCAGGCCGTGCCAGCTGACCGGTTCGCCGTCGTTCGTCACGTGGTAGGTGCCGTGCTCCCGCCCGGCCAGGGCGATCAGCGCGGCGGCGAGGTCGGAGGCGAACGTCGGCCGGCCGATCTGGTCGTCGACGACGGTGGGGGAGACGCCCTCGCGGGCCAGCCGGGTCATCGTCGCGACGAAGTTGGCACCGTCGCCCACCACCCAGCTGGTGCGGGCGATCACGTGCCGCGGGGCCGCCCGTACCGCCAGCTCACCGGCCGCCTTCGAGGCGCCGTACACGCCGAGCGGTGCGAGCGGGGTGTCCTCCGGCATCGGGCCCGGCGTGGTGCCGTCGAAGACGTACTCGGTGGAGACGTGGACCAGCGTGAAGCCGTGCCGGGCGGCGGCCGCGGCGAGGTGCGCGGGGCCGAGCGCGTTGGTCCGCCATGCCGCCGCGGGCTCGGCCTCCGCCCGGTCGACGGCGGTGTGCGCGGCGGCGTTGAACACCACGTCGACGCCGGAGAAGTCGTACGCGGCGACGGCGTCGGCGTCGCCGATGTCCAGGCCGTCCCGTCCCAGCGCCACGGCGTCGGGCAGCGCCGCCGCGAGCGCCCGGCCGAGCTGCCCGTTCGCACCCAGCACACACGCGCGCACGTGCCCACCTCCTCGCCGTCCGACGCGGCGACTCTGACACGCTGACCGGGCCGGACGACGAGCGGGGAGGGCCTGTGCGGGTTGTGGTGACCGGGGGAGCCGGGTTCATCGGCTCGCACTTCGTGCGGACGGTGCTGGCCGACGGCTATCCGGGGCTCGCCGGGGCCGAGGTCGTCGTGCTGGACGCCTTCACCTATGCCGGGCGCATCGAGAACCTGGACCCCGTGCGCGACGATCCGCGGCTGCGGGTCGAGCGCGGTGACATCCGGGACCCGCAGCGGGTCGGCGAGGTGCTGGCCGGGGCCGACCTGGTGGTGCACTGCGCGGCCGAGACCCACGTGGACCGCTCGATATCCGGCGCGGCGGACTTCGTGACGACGAACGTGACGGGCACCCAGGTGCTGCTCCAAGCCGCGCTCGACCTCGGCGTCGGCCGGTTCGTGCACGTCTCCACCGACGAGGTGTACGGCTCGATCGAGCACGGGTCGTGGCCCGAGGACCATCCGTTGGAACCGAACTCGCCCTACAGCGCCGCGAAGGCCGGGTCCGACCTGCTCGCCCGCTCCTACCACCGCACGCACGGGCTCGACGTGGTGATCACCCGCTGCTCGAACAACTACGGGCCGCACCAGTTCCCGGAGAAGGTGATCCCGCTGTTCGTCACCCGCCTGCTCGACGGGCGGACGGTGCCGCTCTACGGCGACGGCGGCAACGTCCGGGACTGGCTGCACGTCGACGACCACTGCCGCGGCATCGCCCTGGCGGCCCAGAAGGGTCGCGCCGGCGAGATCTACAACATCGGTGGCGGCACCGAGCTGACCAACCTCGAGCTCACCGGACGGCTGCTGGCCGCGGTCGGGGCGGGCGAGGAGATGATCGAGCGGGTGCCGGACCGCAAGGGCCACGACCGTCGCTACTCGGTGGACTGGTCGAAGATCCGCGACGAGCTGGGGTACGAGCCCCGCGTGCCGTTCGACCGCGGCCTGGCCGGCACCGTCGCCTGGTACCGCGACAACCGTTCCTGGTGGGAGGCGGTGAACCGGTGAAGGTGACCGAACTGGGCATCGACGGGGCCTGGCTGTTCGAGCCCACGACGTTCCCCGACCACCGCGGGTCGTTCACCGCGCCGTTCCAGGGCTCGGCGTTCCGCGAGGCACTCGGGTTCGACCTGCACGTCGCCCAGTCCAACCGGTCGGTGAGCCGGCGCGGGGTGATCCGGGGGCTGCACTTCGCGGACGTGCCGCCCGGGCAGGCCAAGTACCTGCACGTGGCCGCGGGCGCCGTCCGGGACGTGATCGTGGACCTGCGGGTCGGGTCGGCGACGTTCGGCAGCTACGAGGTCGTCGACCTGGACTCCGAACAGCCGAAGGCGGTCTACCTGGCCGAGGGGCTCGGGCACGCCTTCCAGGCGCTGGCCGACGATACGACGGTCGACTACCTGTGCTCGGCCTCCTACGACCCGGCGGCCGAGCACGGCATCACCCCGCTCGATCCCGACCTCGCCCTCCCGTGGGCCGATGACCTCGAACCCGTCCTGTCCGACAAGGACCGTGACGCGGTGACCCTGCAGCACGCCCTGGTCAGCGGGATGTTGCCCACACGCAAACTGTGCGACGCCCGTTACGAGCAGCTCCGGGCGGGCCGTTAGTCTCCGCCCATGTCGGAGAGCAACCAGCCGTTGAAGATCTCGGTCATCGGCTGCGGCTACCTCGGTGCGGTGCACGCGGCGTCGATGGCCGAGCTCGGCCACGAGGTGGTCGGCATCGAGGTCGACGTCGACAAGGCCGAGGCCCTCGCGGCCGGGCGGGTGCCGTTCTTCGAGCCGGGGTTCGAGGAGCTCCTGGCACGCTCGCTGGAGTCCGGGCGGCTGACGTTCTCGCCGGACATGCGGGCGGCGAAGGGCGCCGCGGTGCACTTCCTCTGCGTCGGCACCCCCCAGCGGCGCGGTGAGTACGCGGCCGACCTGAGCTACGTGGAGGCGGCGACGGCGTCGTTGCTGGACGTGCTGGGGCCCGGCGAGCTGGTGGCGGGCAAGTCGACCGTCCCGGTGGGGACGGCCGCGCGATTGGCCGCGCTCGTCGCCGAGCGGGTGCCCGACGCCGGCCTGGCCTGGAACCCGGAGTTCCTGCGGGAAGGGTTCGCCGTGCAGGACACCCTGCACCCGGACCGGATCGTCTACGGCGTCGCCGACGACGCGACCGGCCCGGACGCGGAGGCACTGCTGGACCGGGTGTACGCCTCGATCGTCGCGACGGACACCCCGAAGGTCGTCACCGACTACGCGACCGCGGAGATGGTCAAGACCGCGGCGAACTCGTTCCTCGCCACCAAGATCTCGTTCATCAACGCGATGGCCGAGCTGTGCGAGGCGACCGGCGCGGACGTCAAGCAGCTCGCCGACGCCATCGGGCACGACGACCGGATCGGCCGCAAGTTCCTCAACGCGGGCCTCGGTTTCGGCGGCGGCTGCCTGCCCAAGGACATCCGCGCCTTCATGGCCCGGGCCGGCGAGCTGGGCGCGGACCAGGCGCTGACCTTCCTGCGCGAGGTCGACAACATCAACATGCGGCGGCGGATCCGGATGGTGGAGCTCGCCCGGCAGGTGTGCGACGACTCGCTGCTCGGCAAGCGGATCGCGGTGCTGGGCGCGGCGTTCAAGCCGAACTCCGACGACATCCGGGACTCCCCGGCCCTCAACGTGGCCGCGCAGCTGCAGCTGCAGGGGGCGAACGTGCGGGTGACCGACCCGGAGGCCGGGGCGAACGTGCGCAGGCACTGGCCCCAGCTCGACTTCGTCGGGACGCCCGAGGAGGCCGCCGAGAACGCCGACGCCGTGCTGCTGCTGACCGAGTGGAAGCAGTACAAGGAGCTCGACCCGGCGACGTTCGGGGCGCTCGTGCGGACCCGGCGGGTGCTCGACGGGCGCAACGCCCTCGACCGGGAGACCTGGGAGGCCGCCGGGTGGACCTACCGCGCGCTGGGGCGCCGGAACGTCTGAGCCGTTCCGCTGCTCGCCACGGCGACGCGTCCCACCAGGGGTACGGCAGCGCTGTCCTCTCATGATCGGACAGCGCTCAGGTGCCCCTCGCGGGAGCCGGGGCCGCGAGTCGCGGGCGGCGGTACGCGGCGGTATCACTTGCAGGTGACCTCTCATCCCGTGCTCTCCGGTTCGGACCGGGAATCCTTCGGTTCGATGCACCGGCGCTCCACCCCGCGCGAGGAGCGCTACCGGATCGGCAAGGCCCTGCGGAGCACCGCGCCCCGGTCGACGCTCGCGTCGTGGTCGTCGGCGCTGCGCCGGGTCGACCCGGTCGGGCTGGTCGAGGAGACCAACGCCGGGCGGGTGAGCGAGCTCGTTCCGCTGCGGATCCAGCGGATGAGCACCTCACCGCACGCGTTCCTGCGCGGGGCCGCGGCCCTGCACGCCGCCGACTTCGCCGTGCTGCCCGCGAGCGGGATCCGCCCGGTGATCTGCGGCGACGCACACCTCGGCAACTTCGGCTTCTACGCATCGCCCGAGCGCGAGCTCGTCTTCGACCTCAACGACTTCGACGAAGCCCACCCCGGCGCCTGGGAGTGGGACCTGCGCCGGCTCGTCGCCTCCACCTGGGTCGCCGGCCGGGACTCCGGTGCGTCCGAGCGGCGGTGCGAGGAGGCCGTCGCCCGCTGCGTGCACGCCTACGCCGAGCACCTGCGCACGCTGGCCGAGCAGCCGCTGCTCGCCCGCTCGTTCGACGTCATGGACGTCGAGTCGCTGCGCGGGGACGCCGACCACAAGACCGCTCGCCGGGCCATCGACAAGGCCGCCGAGCGGGCCCGCAGGCGCACCTCGGACCGGGCGCTGCCGCGGTTCGTCACCGACGAGGGTGGCGAGCGCCGGATCGTCACCGAGCCGCCGCTGATCACCCACCCCGACGACGAGCGCACCGAGCGCATCGTCGCCGCGCTCGACGACTACCTCGCCACGCTGCCGACGCACTGGGCGCGGATCCTCGGCGGCTACCACGCCACCGATGTGGCCCACAAGGTCGTCGGCGTCGGCTCGGTCGGGCTGCGCGCCTACCTCGTGCTGTGCGAGGGATCCAGCCCGGACGACGTGCTGTTCCTGCAGCTCAAGCAGGCACGCCGGTCCGTCGTCGCGCCGTACGTGCACGGTGACGAGGCCTGGCACGCCCACCAGGGACAGCGCGTCGTCGAGTACCAGCAGGCGCTGCAGACCGTCTCCGACCCGCTGCTCGGCTGGACGACGATCAGTGGACGCCAGTGCGGTGCCCAACAGTTCTACGTACGTCAGTTCCGCGACATGAAGGGCGCGATCGTGCCCGACAAGCTGGACGCCCCCGCCCTGGCCGACTACGCCGACATCTGCGGCAAGCTGCTCGCCAAGGGCCACGCCCGCACCTCCGGCGCCTCCATGATCGCCGGTTACCTGGGCAAGGGCGGCAAGGTGTCCGACGCCCTGTGCACCTTCGCCCGCGCCTACGCCGACCAGACCGAAGCCGATCACGACGCCCTGCTGCGGGCGATCCGGTCCGGGCGGCTGTCGGATCGGACACCTGAGCAGGTGCCCGGCGGAGCCATCGGCTAGGTTCTGGGCCCGTGACCGTCGTCGAAACCCTGTTGGTCTTCGTGGTCGCGCCGGTGGTTCTGTACTTCGCGATCTGGATCGTGATCGCGATGCGCAACCGGAGCGGCCGCCCCCGCTACAACGCGGGTGACCCGTGGCCGTACGAGCCCCTGTTCTGGATCGCCAACCCGGCCGGCGCCGCGCACCCCGCAGCGCACGCGTCGGCCGACGGCAGTGACGCACGAGGAGGTACCGGTGGCAAGTGGTAGCGGTGTCGCCGTTTTCCAGGGCAACGAGGACGAGCTGCCCGAGGGCTCGGTCGTAACGAGCTCCGGCCGCCTGTCGGTGGCCGAGGAGTTCCAGGAGCCCAAGGCCTCCGACCAGCCGTTCACCCCGGTGCAGCTCACCCGGCTGGACGACGCGCTGACCCTCACCAGCCGCGAGACCGGCCTGCGGTTCGCCCTGTACCTGGGCGACCTGGGTGCCGACGCCCGGAAGACGGCCGTCGACCTGCACAGCCGGATCGAGGGCTACGACGAGGCCGTCCTCGTCGCCGTCAGCCCCGAGCAGCGGCTGCTGGAGATCGTGACCGGGTCCGAGGCGAAGGTCCGCCTCCCGGACCGGGGCGCGAAGCTCGCGCTGATGAGCATGGTCGCGTCGTTCAAGGAGGGGGACCTGTTCGCCGGGCTCCTCTCAGGTCTGCGGATGCTGGCAGACCAGGCGGGCAGCCGTTCCTGAGCGAGGTGCGCCGCGAACGGGCGTACGCCTCTAAGGTGTGCCCATGTCGCGTTCCGCGAGGGCGGTTCCCTGATGGGCGCCGCCAGCCCGATCCTGATCGTCGACGACCACGAGCTGGTCGGTTCCGCGCTCGCGCTCAACCTGCGCGCCGAGGGTGAGGACGCGACCTTCGCGCCGGTCCGTTCCGCGGCGGGTGTGCTCGAGCACGCCCGCCGGGGCGTCCCCGGCCTGATCGTCCTGGACCTGGATCTCGGCCGGGACCCGGACGGCAACCGGATCGACGGTGCCCGGCTCGTCGCCCCGCTGGTCGAGCTCGGCTGGCGGGTCGTGATCCTCTCCGGGAGTTCCGACGCCGGCCGGGTCGGCGCCGCGCTGGAGGCGGGCGGGTTCGTGTTCGTCCCCAAGCACGCCCCGTTCCCCGCCCTGCTCAACGCGATCCGCGAGGCCAGGGCCGGACGCTCGGTGATGCCTCCGGGCCGCCGTGAGCAGTTCATCAAGCTGTACCTCGACCGCGACCGCGAGCGCCGTGACCTGCACGCCAGGATCGGCAAGCTCACCCAGCGCGAGCGTGAGGTGCTCGCGCTGCTGGCCGGGGGAAAGCGTGCCCATGCCGTCGCCGATCACTTCGTCGTGTCGCTCGCGACGGTCCGGACACAGATCCGGGCGGTCCTGACCAAGCTCGAGGTCGGCTCCCAGCTCGAAGCGGTAGCGCTCTACCGGAAGGCTGCCGGTATCTGACCTGCGGAACCGCTGACTCCCGCCCTCTCCCAACAGGTGTTTCCTTCGACCTATGATGCGGTGTTCGTCACCGTGAGGGATTCGGAGGATCAGCGTGGCCGCCGGTAGTTTCAGTGGTGTCCTCGGCCGGCACCGCCGTGCGCGGTTCGTCGCCGGGCACCTGGCGGACGTCCTGGTGGTCGTCACCCTGTGTGTGCTCGTCGTCGCGGTCACCCGGCCCGCCGTCGTCGCCGGCCGGATCGACGTCACCGCCGCGACCTCGATCCTGACCCTGGTCGCGGCCGCGGTGGGCTCCGCCGCCGCGATCGTCGCCCTGGTCACCGGCCGGCTCACCGGGGACCCGCGGCCGTCCTGGTTCGGGGCGGCACTGCTGCTCTACGGCGTGATCGTGCTCCCCCTGTCGGCACTGGTGATCCAGGCCCGGCCCGGCGGAGTGGCGCGGCTGGCGGTGCTGGCGATGCTCGCGGTCGGGATGTGCATCCTGATCGCCGCGCTGCGCCCGCCGCCCCGGCTGGGCGCCTGGGGCGGCTGGGCGCTGTTCGCGGTCGCGCTCGCGGTCGGGGCTGCGGTGGCGAGCCAGGGGGAGAACGCCGTCACCGTCGTGCTGGCGCAGAGCCCGCTGTCGTCGGTCCTCGTCCAGGCGGGCTGGGCGATCGTCGCGTTGCTGTTCCTGCTCGACGGGTACCGCAGGCAGAGCCGGGTGCGGTCCCGGGTCGGCCTCGGCCTGCTGACGATCGCGGTGTCCCAGCTGTACCGCGCCGTCGTCCCGGGCGAGCCGGTGGCCGGGCTGGTGTACCCGTCGCTGCGGATCCTCGGGATGGCGGTGGTGCTCTCCGCCCTGCTGACGATCGCGCTGCGTGCGGTGAGCGACCTGCAGGACGACTACGACCGGCTGATGGAGACCGTCGGCGACGCGACCCGGCTGCTGGAACGGGCCGCGGGTCAGGCCGCGGAGCGCGACCACGAGCTGCGCAACGGCCTCGCCGGTCTCGCCGGCGCGGCCTACCTGCTCTCGCACGACAGCGGTGACGAGCGGACCGGCCAGCTGCGCGACTCCGTGCTGACCGAGCTCGGCCGGCTGCGCGAGATGCTCGAGAACCCGGTCCTGGCCCCGTGTCCCGACTCCGCCGCCGACGACACCCCCGACCCGTTGGTCGACGAACGGGACGCCGAGCTGCTCGATCTGGGGCCGGAGTTCGCGCCGTCCGGGCCGGTCCCGCGGGCCGGGAACGGCCACGCGCACCGGGTCGAGGCCGTGCTGCGCCAGCTGGTCAGCCTCCGCGACGGGCAGCCGATCACCCTCGACGTCGAGGACGGTCTCCCGGTCGTGGCGGCCCCGGAGACGGTGACCCGCCAGGTCGTCACCAACCTGCTCGCCAACTGTGAGCGGCACGCGCCCGGCGCACCGGTGGAGGTCCGGGGGCGCACCGCGGACGCCCCGGGGTACGTCGTCGTCGAGATCCGCGACTCCGGGCCCGGCCTGCCCGGCGGCCAAGAGACGCTGGCCATCACCCGCGGCGTGCACGACGAGGCCGCCGGAGGCTCCGGGCTCGGCCTGCACATCAGTGCGCAGCTGGTCCAGGAGCACGGTGGCGAGCTCGTCCTCCGGACGGCGCACGATCCGCGAGGATGTGTGGCCGTGCTCACGCTTCCGGCTGTCACCTGATCGGGTGTGGCGATCCGCTGTGACCAGCGGCTTCGGTACCGAGGGCGACGTCGTTCGCACGCTGTGACTTCCGCGGAGCCCGCGACGCTCGCATACTGGGTGCCGCGACGGCATGGTCCGCGCCGACGACGTCGGGCCGCCGTCCGTACGAAGGAGGTCACCATGGCGCATCCGCACAACGGTGCAGCCGGTCCGGGTCCGCACGGACGCCGGACTGCGTCGTACCCCTCGACCCCCTCTGCCGCGGTGCTCACACCGCCGACCGGACTGCCCGCCGTCGAACCCACGGCCACCCCGCAGATCCCGCAGCAGCGGACCCCGGCCGAGCCGGTCGCCCCGCCGCCGGCGGCGGACCCGGCGCTGCGGCTCTGTGCCTGCGGGCACGAGGAGGACGTGCACGAGCACTACCGGCCCGGTAGCGACTGCGGTTCGTGCGGCTCGCGCGCGTGCGGCTCGTTCCGGCCGGCCGACGCCGAGCGCTCCCGCAACCCGCTGGCCAGGCTGTTCCGCCGCCGCTGAGCGGAGCTTGCGGAGCGAACATCTGAGCTGACGACAACACCTACGCCGAGGGCCCCGGGAGTTCGTTCCCGGGGCCCTCGGCCGTGCTCGGGGCGCTACGGCTGCTCGACGGCGGTCGCCTCGCCCGGCGTGCTCGGTGTCGGCAGGCCGTCGAACTCCCGGGCGGCCAGCGCCCGGACGATGCCGGCCCGGCCCTCCGAGACCAGCCGGCGCAGCGCGGCCGGCTTGGAGTCCCCGGCCAGCCAGGCGTCGGCGGCGTCGACGGTCTCCCGGCGCACCGCCCAGGACGGGAACAGCCCGACCACGACGTTCTGCGCCAGCTCCGAGGTCCGCCGCGCCCACACGCCGTCGATCTCGGCGAAGTACCGCTCGACGTAGCCGTCGAGCAGGTGGCGCTGCGCGGGGTGCGAGAACCCGGCGATGGCGGCCTCGTTGATCGCGTTCGGCAGGCTGTCGTCGTGCACGGCACGCTGCCAGGCCCGCTCCTTGGCCTCGGCGGCCGGGATCAGCGCGCGGGCCCGCTCGGCCTGCCGGGCGCCGGTCGAGGTCGGGTCGCGCTGCTCCTCCTCGATGATCTCGGTCTCGCCCGCTGCGCCGTGCGCGACCAGCGCGTGCAGCAGTCGCCAGCGCAGGTCGGTGTCGACGGTCAGCCCGTCCGGGACCGTGACGTCGAGCAACCAGCCCTTGAACGCCTCGAGGGTGACGTCCGGCAGCACCGACGCGGCCAGCGCGTTGACCACGGCCAGCTGCACGTCCGACCCGGCGGGTGCGGTGTCCAGCCGGAACCGCATCGCGTCGGTCAGCAGCGGCCAGCCGCGCTCGGCGGCCCACTCCGGGGTGCAGTACGACGCCGTCGCCGTCTGGGCCTGCAGCAGCAGCCGCGCCGCGACCCCGATCTCGGACTCGGTGTCGAACCCGCCGGCGACCAGCGTGACGAAGTCGCGGGCCTTCAGCTCGGCCTCACGGGTCATCTCCCACGCCGACGACCAGCACAGCGTCCGCGGCAGCGGCTCGGCGATGTCGCCGATCCGGTCCACCAAGGTGGCCAGCGAGCCCGGGTCGAGACGCAGCGCGCAGTAGGTGAGGTCGTCGTCGTTGACCAGCACCAGCTTGCCGCGGGGCAGCCCGACCAGCTCCGGGACCGGGGTCCGCTCGCCGGAGACGTCCAGCTCCACCCGGTGGGTCCGGACGAGTTGGCCCGAGGCCGGGTCGTCGTCGTACACGCCGACGGCGATCCGGTGCGTGCGCAGCTCACCGGCGCCCGGGTGGGCACCGCCCTGCACGACGTCGAACGACACGAACTTGCCCGCCTCGTCGACCTGGAACGACGGACGCAGCAGGTTCAGGCCGGTGGTGCGCAGCCACTGCGCGCCCCAGTCGGACAGGTCCCGGCCGGATGCCTTCTCCAGCGCGCCCAGCAGGTCGTCGAAGGTGGCGTTGCCCCAGGCGTGGGACGCGAAGTAGTCGCGCAGCCCGGCCAGGAACGGCTCCAGCCCGACGTAGGCGACCAGCTGCTTGAGCACCGACGCGCCCTTGGCGTAGGTGATGCCGTCGAAGTTGACCTCGACGGCCTGCAGGTCCGGGATGTCCGCGGCGATCGGGTGCGTCGAGGGCAGCTGGTCCTGCCGGTACGCCCAGGACTTCTCCAGGTTCGCGAAGGTCGTCCAGGCGTTCGTGTACTCGGTGGCCTCGGCCTGGCAGAGCACGCTGGCCCAGGTCGCGAACGACTCGTTGAGCCACAGGTCGTCCCACCAGCGCATGGTCACGAGATCGCCGAACCACATGTGCGCCATCTCGTGCAGGATCGTCTCGGCGCGCCGCTCGTAGGACGTGCGGGTGACCCGGGACCGGAAGACGTAGTCCTCCAGGAACGTGATCGCGCCGGCGTTCTCCATCGCGCCCGCGTTGAACTCCGGGACGAACAGCTGGTCGTACTTGCCGAACGGGTAGGTGACCCCGAAGTTGCGGTGGTAGAAGTCGAAGCCCTGCCGGGTCTCGGTGAAGATCCGCTCGTGGTCCATGTGCGGGGCCAGCGAGGAGCGGCAGTAGATGCCCAGCGGGATCTCGGCGTGCTCGTCGCGGTAGGTGTCGTGCCAGCTCGCGTACGGCCCGGCGATCAGCGCGACCAGGTAGGTCGAGAGGATCTCGGTCCGCTCGAACCGGTGCACGCCCTTGTCGACGGTGGCCGGGGCGTTGGAGATGACCTTCCAGTCCTCCGGCGCGGTCACGGTGATCGTGTACCGGGCCTTGAGGTCGGGCTGGTCGAAGCACGGGAACAGCCGCTTGCAGTCGGCCGTCTCGAACTGGGAGTAGAGGTAGACGGCGTCGTCGACGGGATCGACGAAGCGGTGCAGGCCTTCACCGGTGTTGGTGTAGAGGCCGGTCGCGACGATCGTCAGCTCGTTGTCGGCGGCGAGGTCCGGCAGGGCCAGCCCGTCCTCCTCGGTCCAGCTGCCGGCATCGAGTGCGGTGCCGTTGAGCGTCGCCGAGGTGATGCCCGCACCGACCCACTCGATCCAGGTGCTGCCGCCCGGCTCCGCCGCGGAGAAGCGCACGGTCGTGGTGACGGCGAAGGTCCGCTCGGACGGAGCACCGGCGCCGTCGGTCAGGTCGATCGTGACGTCGTAGGTCGAGACGGCGAGCAGCGCCGCGCGCTCCTCGGCCTGGACACGGGTCAGGTTGGGCGGGGTCATGGAGGTGGTCTTGTCCTCTCCGAGGGTGGGGTCGTCGGCATCCAATCACGTGCATCGTGGCGGGGCCCGCGGAATCTCCGGCGGTCACCCGTCGTTGCGCCGGGCATGACGACTGCTGCTGGTAACGGCCGTGCCCGCATCGACGTGTGGTTCGACCCGCTGTGTCCGTGGGCCTGGCTGACCTCTCGCTGGGTGCTGGAGGTCGAGAAGGTGCGCGACGTCGACGTCTCCTGGCACGTGATGAGCCTGTCGGTGCTGAACGAGGGCCGGGACCTGCCCGAGCAGTACGCCGAGATGATGACCAAGGCCTGGGGCCCGGTGCGGGTGTGCATCGCCGCGGCCGAGCAGCACGGCGAGCAGGTGCTCGGCCCGCTGTACACCGCGCTCGGGGAGCGGATCCACAACCAGGCCAACAAGGACTTCGACGACGTCGTCGCGGGGGCGCTCAAGGAGCTCGACCTCCCCGAGTCGCTGGCCGGCGCCGCGCACTCGACCGAGTGGGACGAGAAGCTGCGGGCCAGCCACCACCAGGGCATGGACCCGGTCGGGCTCGACGTCGGGACCCCGACCGTCCACGTCGACGGCGTCGCCTTCTTCGGCCCGGTCATCTCCCGGGTCCCGAAGGGCGAGGAGGCAGGCCGGCTGTTCGACGGCGCCCGGCTGATGGCCGAGAACCCGCACTTCTTCGAGCTGAAGCGGACCCGGACCGAGGACCCGTCCTTCGACTACTGATCCCAGGGCCACCGGCTGCCGGCTGCGCGTGGTCGGGCTACCGGCTCGGCTACGTGTGTACGTCGGTATGGGGAGCAGCTCGGGTTCGTGGGGCGCGCGCGGTCGGTGATCAGCGAGTCGTGTGTGATCGGTGCCAGATCTGACACCGATCCTGCACGACTCGCCGATCACGCCCGCGCGGGCGGATCCGGCCGGCGTCCTGGTGCTGTAGACCCGCTGCGTCGCACCCCATCGGACGACCTCGCAGCGCTTCACCTGGTGCGCGGCCCCGCGGGGTGCGATGCCTGGGTCGGCCCCTCGGCCCTTCGGCCTGAGACCTGGGTCGGTGCCTCATTCGGAGCCTGGGTCGACGGTCCACCCGATGCCTGGACCGGCGCCCCACCTGAGGCTTCGAAAGGCGCCTCACCCGAGGCCTGGTCTCGGCGCCCCGCCCCGCCCCGCCCCGCCCGGTGCTTCGGTCGGTGCCTCGGCCCGAGCGGTGATCATCGTGTCAGTGCCGATTGGTGCCATCGGTGGCACCGATCGGCACTGATCCGTTGATCACTCGAGGTAAGCCGGTCGCTCCGGGCGGGCGGGGTACCTCTGACCGGCGGACCCTCGACGTCGGCCGCGGGACGGGTGCGATCACCCGTGGCGGTTGCCCCCGCGGCTCCCTGCTGCTGTATCCCCGGCGCCTCGCACCCCGTCGGACGACCCCGTAGCGGCTGCACCCAGTGTGCGGCCCCGGCGGGGTACGAGGCATTAGGCCCAGGGTGCGACCTCGGGCGGACAGTGCGAAGCCACGGGCGCCGGGCGCGACATCTCGGGCGGACGGTGCGACCTCGGGTGCGGGGTGGGACGTCTCGCTCGTCCGGTAGGCAAGAGGACGCTCGCGATCGCGAACCATCCGGGCGTTCGGGCCGTGGCGGGATCCGCCGCCCGCCACAGTGCCCGGCCGTGGACACCTGGTGGGAACGACGCCGGTGGGCGTCGATGGTCGGAGCCGCGCTGCTCGTCGTCGGCGCGGTCGCGGGCGTGCAGCTGGCCGTCGGTGCGGCGCTCGGCACCTCTTCCGGTGGCGCGCCGTCCCGGACCGCGCTGAGTCCGTACCGGGACGGGGCGTTCACCGTGCGGGCCGCGGCCGTCGACGCGCGGGTCGACATCGCGAGCGCCGAGGACGGGTCGCACGTGCTCGGGCACACTCCGGCCGGCGGCGATGTCGTCCTGGACCTCGGTCTGCTGGCCGGCGACACCGCGCGGCCGTGGTGGGTGGAGCCGGCGAGCGGGCGGACGCTGCAGCTCGAGGACCTGGTCAGCGAGGGCGTCGCCCGGTTCCCCGTGCCCGACGGCGACGGGTCGGTGTGGGTGCTGGTCCTCGACGACGTCGCCGCCGGGTACGGCGCGCCCGACGCCGGAGCGATCGCCGATGCGGTGGGCTCGGCAGTCGGCGGCTCCGGCGACGGGGGCGAGCAGGGTCGCTCGGATGCCGCATCCGGCGCGGACGGTCGGACGGGCGCGGGGCCGGGGTCCGGCTCGGGGGACGACTCCGGTTCGGATGAGTTGCTTGCCTCGGACTCCGGACCTGCTCCGGGCAGCGGTTCCAACTCGGGCGACGGGTCGGCGACGGGCCCCGGGTCCGACCCGGGCGGTGATCCTGGTCCGGGCGACAGGTCGGTGACGGGCTCCGGACCCGAGCCGGGCAGCGGATCGGATTCGGAGAACCTCCCCGCTACCACCTCCGAACCCGAGCACGAAGGCGGTTCCGGCTCGGACGCTGGGTCGGGGAAGGAATCCGAGCCCGGTCCGGGCAGCGGTCCCGGCCCGGCCCGTGCGGACGGGACTTCCGGCCGCGACGGGAAAACCGATCCCGATGCGAAGGACCGGCCCGGCGCCTCCGGCGAGCGGCGCGGCGAGGACGAGACCCGGGACACCGGCGGCTCCGGTAGCCCTGGCGGGCACGGGGCCCCGGACTCCGGCGGCTCCGATGCAGGCCCCGACGGCGCCTCCGACGCGGGCCGCAGCGACCGGGACAGCGGCTCCGACACGGACCGCGACGACGACGGCGGTGACAGCGACGGTGGTGACGGTGGCAGTGGCTCGCCCGGCGCCGACCACGATCGCGATGACGGCAGCTCCGGCGCCGCCTCCGCCCGCGATGACGCTCCCGGCCGGAATGACGGGGACGCATCCGCGGGCGATGCCCCGGCCTCGGGCGCCGACCCGGAGCATCGAGAGTTCCCCGGCAGCCCGGCGGATGATGCACGGACACCCGGCGAATCCGGCGCGTCGCTCCCGGCCGAGACGTCGGGCGACGAGGACGACCGGCCCGCTCCGGCGGCGGGCGCGGCGAAGGACGACACGGAACGCTCCGCTCCGTCGGCGGATTCGGCGAAGGAGGACGTGGAACGCTCCGCTCCGGCGTCGGACCCGGCGAAGAAGGACACGGAACGCTCCGCCCCGGCGTCGGAACCGGCGAAGGGCGACGAGCGCGACACGGCTTCCCCGGCGTCGGGACCGGCGACGGACGACAAGGGCGACACGGCACAGCCCGCGACCGGCCCGGCGCCCGGTGAACCGGCGGAGAACGCGCAGCCGGCCGCCGACCCGGCGTGGGACCGGCTCGCGCAGTGCGAGTCCACGGGGGACTGGGCGATCTCGACCGGCAACGGCTACTACGGCGGCCTGCAGTTCGACGAGCCCACGTGGCGCGAGTTCGGTGGCACCCGGTACGCCCCGACCGCTGACGGTGCGAGCCGGGAGCAGCAGATCGAGATCGCGACGACGGTCCGGGACTCCCGCGGTGGATACGGCTCGTGGCCGGCGTGTGCACGCAAGCTCGGGCTCCCACGGTGACGTCGCACCGCGAGGTTCCCCGGCCGCCTGATGCCGCGCCGTAGGAAGATCACCGGTTGAGGAGTGCGGCGTACGCGTGGCGGTCGCAGCACTCCATAACCGGCGATCATGAGTGCATTCACTCTCCGACCTCTCGGCTATCGCGACCCCCGGCCCCCGGACACCCAGCCGGACACCCAGCCGGGCCCCCGCCCCGGCCACCGTGCCCGGCCGCCGTGCCTCGGCCACCGTGCCTCGGCCACCGTGCCCGGCCGCCGTGCCCGGCCGCCGTGCCTCGGCCACCGTGCCCCGGCCACCGTGCCTCGGCCACCGTGCCTCCTGGCCGCCGAGCCCCTGGCCCCCGGCCCCCAGGGTCCCGGGCACCCGGCCCCGGGCAGCCGGCCACGCAGTCCTCGGCCGCCCAGTCTTGGGCCACCCAGGGCCCCGGGCACCCGGCCACCGAGCCCCTGGCCACCGAGCCCCTGGCCCCCGGCCACCCAGGGCCCCGGGCACCCGGCCACGCAGCCCTCGACCGCCCAGCCCCGGGCCACCCCGGGCACCCGGCCACGCAGCTCCCGGCCGCTCAGCCCCGGGCACCCCGGCCCGGGCACCCCAGCCCCGGGCACCCGGCACCCCGCCCCCGCGCACCCGGCACCCTCGCCCCCGGTGACGAGCCGGGTCCCCGGCCGCGCGAACCCCCCGGACGGTGGAAGCCCGTCCGGGTGACGCGTAAGGTCGGCACACCCCCCCGGCCGCCCCGAGGCCGGTGCCCTGCCGACAGCCGACCGGGCCCGATTCCCTACCCTTGGACCTCATGAGCTCGCCCACCCCCGAGACCCACCGGATCGGGAACCGTTACCGACTCGACGAGCGAATCGGTGCCGGTGCGATGGGTGCCGTCTGGCGTGGTACGGACGAGCTGCTCAACCGCACGGTGGCGGTGAAGGAGCTGCTCGCGGCGGCACTGCCGTCGGCCGACCAGCTCGAGGAGTCGCGTCAGCGGATCCTGCGCGAGGGCCGGATCGGTGCCCGGCTGCAGCACGCGCACGTGATCAGCATGTTCGACGTCGTCGTGCACGACGAGCGTCCGTGGCTGGTCATGGAGTATCTGCCGTCCCGGTCGCTGGCCGCGGTGCTGGCCGAGAAGGGGGCGATGAGCCCGCGCGAGGCCGCGGCGATCGGCCGCCAGATCGCCGACGGGCTGGCCGCCGCGCACACCGCCGGTGTCGTGCACCGTGACATCAAGCCGGGCAACGTGCTGCTCGCCGAGGACGGCCGCTCCAAGATCACCGACTTCGGCGTGTCCCGGGCCGTGGACGACGTCCAGCTCACCCGCACGGGCGTCATCGCGGGGACACCTGCCTTTCTGGCGCCCGAGGTCGCCCGGGGTCAGGAGCCGACCGCCGCGTCGGACGTCTTCGCGCTCGGCGCCACGATGTACGCCTCGGTCGAGGGCGAGCCGCCGTTCGGTCTGGACGACAACGCCTACGCGCTCCTGCACAAGGTCGCGACCGGCGCGATCACCCCGCCGGGGCAGGCCGGTCCGCTGACCGCGCTGCTGATGCGGCTGCTCTCCAACCTGCCGGAGGACCGCCCCAGCGCCGCGCAGGCCCGGGACGCGCTGGCCCGGATCGCGGCCGGTCAGTCGGTCGCCGGTCTGGCGACGCCGTCGTCGGCGACCGCGGTGATGGACACCTCCGACAGCAGCGGGCCGGCCGAGGCGCAGAGCGGCGGCACGGTCGTCGACGCGCCGGCCGTCCCGGCCCCGCAGGTCATCCCGGGCGGCGGGGACGGCGGGCGCAAGCGTGCTGCCGCGGCCGGCGGTGAGACCGGCGTGCGCAAGCGCCTGCCGGTCGTCCTGGCCGTGATGGCCGCACTGCTCGTCGCCGGCGGCGGGGTCGCCTACGGGCTGCTCAGCAACCAGGAGGCGCCGCCCGTCGCCGCCCCGCCGACCACCCAGGCCCCGGCGACGACTGCTCCGCCGACCACGACACCGCCCCCGACGACGCAGCCCCCGACGCCGCCCCCCGGCACCGGCGAGGTGCAGGACCCGGTGTCGTTCGTGCAGAACTACTACCGGATGTTGCCCGGCGACATCGACGGCGCGTTCGCGAAGCTCAGCCCGCAGGCGCAGGCCGCCTCGCAGGGGATCGACAGCTTCCGGCAGTTCTACAGCGGGATGCGCACCGTCTACGCCGAGAACCTGCGCAACGCCGGACCGAACACGGTCACCGCGACCGTGGTGTTCGTGGGCAACGACGGCAACGAGTCCCGGGAGAACTACCGGTTCGTCGTCGGCACGAACGAGGCGGGGCAGGAGATCCTGCAGTCGTTCAGCCAGGCCTGACCGCTCGCACGAACGCGCTCGTCGAGTTCACGATCTGCTGCTGCGCGGTGTCCCGGTCGATGCCGGGCACCCCGTCGCCGGTCTGCTCGCCGTAGTCCCCGAAGAACGCGTGCACGCCGCCGGGGATCTCGACGAAGCGGGTCCCGGGCGGCAGCAGCGGCCGGGACGCCGTGATGTCGGCAGGGGAGACGAGCGCGTCGTGCGAGCCGGACACGGACAGCGCCGCGACGGGTGCATCCGAGACGTCCCCGGCCGGGTAGGACGCCCACAGAACCAGACCCCGCACGTCCGGTGTGTCGAGGGCGAGTGCGGCGGCCACCCCGCCCATCGAGTGCCCGCCGACCACCCAGGTCGTGATCCCGGGCCGGTCGTCGATCACCCGGGCGGTGCTGCCCGGGTCGGCGAGGGCGAGGCCGAACGCCGGGGCCACCACCACGACGGGCACGCCCCGCTCGGCCAGCGGGCGCAGCAACGGCAGGTAGGCACGCGGGTCGACCCGCGCACCGGGCTGGAAGACCAGGCCGGTCCGGTCGGCCGGTGCCGTCGGGTCGCGTGGCCGCAGCTCCCAGGTCGTCGGGGTGTGCACCACGTCCACGGTGGCCGACGGGCGCGCCGCGGCGACCGCCGCGTCATCGGCTCCGTACGGCCGCAGCCACAGCACGACCGGGACCAGCAGTGCGAGCAGGACGGCCCCGCCGATCCGGCCCGCTGCCCGCAGCCGTCCGGGTCGCGGCGTCCGGCCGCACCGCCACAGCAACGCGGCCCCGCACAGCGCGGTCACCAGCAGCAGCACCGGGTAGGCGGGGTGCCCGGCCACCAGCACCGACCCGGCGGTGAGTGCGACCGCCGCCGCGGCGAGGACCGCGGCCGCCCCCACCGCCGCTCGCGCTACGGTCGCGGTCCGGCCCCTCATCGCCGGTCCGGGGCGGTCACCTCGGCCACCCACTCGACGATCCGGCCGTTCGCGCGGGCGCGGGTGTGCCGGTCGTGCACCTCGTGGCCCTCCTCGGGCAGGCGCAGCAGCTCCACGGGCGCTCCCCGGCCGGTGAGCGCGGAGTGGATCGCGAGCGCCTGGGAGAGCGGGACGTTGGTGTCGCGCTCGCCGTGCACCACGAGCAGCGGTGCGCTGATCCGCTCGGCCGCGTGCAGCGGGGACAGCTCCTCGAGCAGCGCGGCGTCGGTGCGGGGGTCGCCGTACTCGGTCAGCGCCGCGCCGGCGATCCACGGTTCGGTGTCGGCGTAGAACGTCGCCAGGTCCGCCATCCCGCACACGTCCACGCCACCGGCGTACAGCTCGGGGAAGCGGGTGAGCGCGGCGAGGGTCAGGAACCCGCCGTAGGACCGCCCGCCGACGACGATCCGGCGCCGGTCGACGTCCGGAACACCGGCGAGCAGCCGTGTCGCCGCCCGCACGTCGGTGATCGAGGACGGGCGCCGGTCGACGTCGTCGAGCCGGGCGAACGCCTGCCCCCGGCCGGACGAGCCACGGACGTTCGGGGTCAGGACGGTGACGCCCGCCGCGACGAGCTCGTGCAGCAGCGGCGCCCAGCCGGGGCGTTCCTCGGCCTCCGGGCCGCCGTGCAGCCAGAGGAACCCGGTCCCGTTCGGCGACCGCGGCCGGTGCAGCCAGCCGCCGATGCGCAACCCGTCCTCGGCCGGGAAGGTGACCCGTTCCGGCCGCGGCGGCACCGGCTGCACCGGTGTCCCGCCGAGCAGCTCCATGGCGGGACCCCCACCGAGCGGGACCCGGACGACGTGCGGCGGGGTGTCCGGCGCGTGCCCCGCCACCAGCAGCGTCTCGCCGTCGCGGGCGAACGACACGTCCCGGATGACGTCGCACGGGACGGGCAGCCGCTGCGGGCGGCCGCCGCGCAGGTCGGCGACCTCCAGCTCGCTGCGCCCGCCGGCGTTCCACACCAGCGCGGCCCGCGGCCCGGCCGGGTCGAGGGCCACGACGTCCAGGTCGGCACCGGGTCGGACGGCGACCGGCCGGGCCGGCGTGATCCGGTGGTCGGCGACCGGGCCGAGCGTGACGGCGAGCAGCGCCGGATGCTCCCGGTCGGCGTCGGTGTGCACCCACAGCGTGCCGGGGGTGGTGCCGAACCGGGCCGCGGCGGTCAGCGCGCCACCCGGGCCGCCGATGAGCCGGTCCCGGTCGCCGGTGCGGAGGTCCAGCAGCTCCAGCGCTCGCTCGCCGCGCCGCCCGGTGCGCAGCACGACCCGGTGGCCGTCCCCGGAGATCGCCTGGACGACGGGGGCCTGCCCGGTCCCGAGCACCACCGACGAGCCCTCCCGGACGTCGACCAGGCAGGCGGTGCCGGCTCCGTAGGCGTCGGAACCGGGGTCGCCGGCGTCGGTGAAGATCGTGACGCCGAGGCGGGCGCCGGTGGGTGCCCATGCGCCCAAGGCCACCGCGGTGGCGGTCGGGGCGATCTCCTTCGCCGGCCCGCCGTCCGGGTCGAGTAGCGCGACCCGGGTGCGGTCACCGCCGCTCGGCGCGATCTGGACGGCGATCCGGCTGCCGTCCGGTGACCAGGAGAGCGCCGTGACGTCCGGCTGCGGGCCTGCCGTGTCACCCGCGCCCAGCACCGTGGCCGCGTCGAGGTCCACCGGGCCGTCGGCGGGCATCGGCGCGACGTGCACCCGCGGCCGTCCGGTGAGGTCGGAGATCCAGGCCAGCCGGGTGCCGTCCGGCGAGACCACGGGGGAGTGGTGACCGACGGCGGCTCCCGGGCGTCCGGGGCCGTCGGTGCCGGGCGACGGGTGCGTCGCCGCATCTGCGCGCACGGTCTCCACCGATCACACCCCCGTTCCTGCAGCCACATCTCCGGTATCGGCCGGACAGGTGCCGGATCGCCGGAACCGGAAAGTACCCCCTGTGGCGGTCGATCACGGTGTCCGGGACCGGCGACCGGGCGATGACATCGGCTCTCACCGGGCCGCGCGGGCGACCTCTGCCAGGTCCGCCTGCTGGGCGGTGGCCTCATCCGGCGTCATCGGGTCCCCGTGCCCGGGAACATAGATCGCCGCATCGCAGGCGAGCAGCCGAGCGACGGCGTCCGCCCAGTGCCGGGGGTGGGCGTCCGGCCCGAACGACGGCGGCGCCCCGTTCTCCAGCAGGTCCCCGGCGAACGACACGCCCGCGTCCGGGACGTGCACGGCCAGGTCGTGCCCGGTGTGCGCCGGCCCGGGATGCAGGAACCGGACCGTCCGCCCGCCCAGGTCCAGCGGGTACGACGAGCCGGGGTGCGGGCAGACCGGCATCCCGGGGAGCACCGGCACGGTGGCGGCGAGCGCGTCGGCGGTGGCCGCGTCGTCGTGGTCGCGGTAGTGCCGGCTCCACTGTGCCCGCTGGGCCGGCGCGGTGACGTCGATCGCAGCCGCGCACCCGGCCTGGGCGTACACCGGTGAGCCGGGGAACGCCGACGTCCCGAAGCAGTGGTCGAAGTGCGCATGCGTGATCACGACGACGACCGGCAGCGCCGTCACCGACCGGACCGCCGCGGCGAGCTCGGCGCCCTGGGCGTCGTCGCCGCGGGTGTCGATCACCAGCGCCCGGTCCCGCCCGAGGACGAGCCCGGTGGTGAGGTCCAGCTCGGTGTGCCGCCGCGCCAGCACCCCGTCCGCGAGCTCGACCCAGCGTCCGTCCATGCCGGTGATCCTGCCCGCCGGACTCGCGCACCGGGTGGGCGAGTGGAGGTTCGAACGCTCAGACGGCGATCGCGACGGACCGTCCGCGGTCGTCGGTCCCCGGGCCGAGGAACTCCGCGGTGCCCCGGGCGACGCGCTCCGCGGTCCAGGCCGCCGCCAGCGCGTCGAGGGCGTCGTCGAGCCGCGCCGCGGCCGGGAGGTCGCCGAACAGCTGCGCGGGGTCGACCCACCCCGAGAGCGCCGCGATCCGCTGCCCCGCCCCGCGTGCCGTCTTCTTCGACGCGAGGTCCACGCCGGGGGCGAGCGTCCGGAACGAGAGCTCCGGATGGGCCTCCACCGCTGTACAGGGCAGCGTGACCTGCTGGAACTCGCGGATCTTCGGCACGATGTTCCACGCCTGCAGGCTGATCTTCCGGCCGGTCAGCTGCTGCGCGACCGCGCACGCCTCCACGTAGGACGTCGCGTCGAGCACGGGCGCCGGAGGCGTCGGGAACAGCGACGACCGCGCCTTCCCCAGCCGGGCGGCGGCCAGGACCTCGGCGTCCCGCCGGGTCGCGCCGGACGGCAGCGCGAGCGGGATGTCGATCCCGACGGCGTCGCACCCCGCCGTCACCTCCAGTACGTCGGACGCCGACGGCACCACCGACCACCTCACGTCACGTGCCCGTCCGGTCCCGGAGAGCACGCACACCACCCACCCCGTCGGGACCCCGTCCACCCCGCTGATCCGCATGGGGGAGGATCGTGCCCCGTGCGCGTCTACCTGGGCAGTGACCACGCCGGTTTCGAGGTCAAGAACAAGCTCGTCGAGTACCTGACCGGGAAGGGTGTCGAAGCGGTCGACGTCGGGGCTCCGACCTTCGACGCCCTCGACGACTACCCCGCCTGGTGCATCGAGACGGCCCGGCGGGTCGTCGGTGACCCGGGCAGCCTCGGCATCGTGCTCGGCGGCTCCGGCAACGGCGAGCAGATCGCCGCGAACAAGGTGGCGGGCATCCGCGCCGCGCTGGCGTGGAACGAGGCCACCGCGAAGCTGGCCCGCGAGCACAACGACGCCCAGGTGATCGGCGTCGGTGCCCGTCAGCACCCGTTCGACGAGGTCACGGCGATCGTCGACGCGTTCCTCGCGACCCCGTTCTCCGGCGACGAGCGCCACCAGCGCCGGATCGACCAGATGCTCGACTACGAGCGGACCGGCGAGATCGAGCTGCCGAAGTAGCGTGCCCGAGGGTCACACGCTGCACCGGCTGGCGCGGTTGCACCGCAGGTTGTTCGCCCGCCGGCCGGTGTCGGTGTCCAGCCCGCAGGGCCGGTTCGCCGGGTCCGCGGCGCTGCTCGACGGCCAGGTGCTGACCGGCGCCGAGGCGCACGGCAAGCACCTGTTCCACCGCTACGGCCGCGACCGCGTGGTGCACGTGCACCTCGGTCTGTACGGCACGTTCGCCGATAACGCGCTCCCCGCGCCCGAGCCGGTCGGCCAGCTGCGTATGCGGCTGGTCGGGGAGACCCACTTCGCCGACCTGCGCGGCCCGACGGCCTGCGAACTGATCACCTCGGCCGAGGCACGGGCGCTGCGGGCACGCCTCGGCCCCGATCCGCTGCGCCGCGACGCCGACCCGGACCGGGTCTGGGAGCGGATCTCCCGATCACGCAGCCCGCTCGCGACGCTGCTGATGGACCAGACCGTCGTCTCCGGTGTCGGGAACGTCTACCGGGCCGAGCTGCTGTTCCGGCACGGGCTCGATCCGCAGCTGCCGGGCCGCGCGCTCGACCGGGCGACGTGGGACGAGATGTGGCCCGATCTGGTCGCCCTCATGCGCGACGGCGTGCGGGTGGGCCGGATCGACACCGTCGCACCCGAGCACGACCCTCGGCGGCGGGGCGAACCGGGCCGCAAGGACCGGCACGGCGGCGAGGTGTACGTCTACCGCCGCGCGGGCCTGCCGTGCCTGGTCTGCGGCAGCGAGGTCCGCACCGCCGCGCACGCCGCGCGGAACCTGTTCTGGTGCCCGACCTGCCAGCCCGACCGTTAGGGTCCGTGGCGTGGTGGAACACAAGCCGATCGAGTGCTGGATGACCGACATGGACGGTGTCCTCGTCCGCGAGGGCAGCGTCATCCCGGGGGCGGACACGCTGCTGTCGCGGCTGCGCGAGAAGAACGTGCCGTTCCTCGTCCTGACCAACAACAGCATCCACACCCCGCGCGACCTGCGGTACCGGTTGCAGGCCAGTGGCCTCGACGTTCCCGAGGAGTCGATCTGGACCTCCGCGCTGGCGACCGCGGCGTTCCTCGACGAACAGCGCCCGCAGGGCAGCGCCTACGTGATCGGCGAGGCCGGGCTCACCACCGCGCTGCACGACATCGGTTATGTGATCACCGACCGGAACCCCGACTACGTGGTGCTCGGCGAGACCCGCACCTACAGCTTCTCCTCGATCGCCACCGCCATGCGGCTGGTCGAGCGCGGCTCGCGCTTCGTCGCCACCAACCCGGACACCACCGGCCCGTCCCCGGAAGGCATCCTGCCGGCCACCGGATCGGTCGCGGCGATGATCTCCAAGGCGACCGGGGTGGACCCGTACTTCGTCGGGAAGCCGAACCCGCTGATGATGCGTGCCGCGCTGAAGCGGCTGGGGTCGCACTCGGAGTCCACCGTGATGATCGGGGACCGGATGGACACCGACATCCTCGCCGGGCTGGAGGCCGGGATGCGCACCGTGCTGGTGCTGACCGGGATCACCCGCGAGTCCGAGATCGACCGGTTCCCGTTCCGCCCGTCCCGGGTGGTGTCGTCGGTGGCCGACCTCATCGACGAGGTGTAGGCGCCACCCGGGCGCGTTCACGTCGCCACCCGGAAGAGGGGGCCGCCCGGCCGGGTCCCCTGCGAGCGTGGGGTCCGTCACATTCCCGAACGAGGAACGGTGAGGACGATGGCGTCTGCGACCGGTCCGGCAGCCCAGGCCGGCAACGTGACCGAAGAGGTCGACGCAGTAGTGCTCGGCGCCGGGGTGGCCGGGCTCTACCAGCTGCATCAACTGCGCGAACAGGGCCTGCGAGTGCGCTCGTTCGACGCGGCGGGTGATGTGGGTGGCACCTGGTGGTGGAACCGCTACCCGGGCGCTCGATTCGACTCGGAAGGCTATATCTACCAGTACCTCTTCGACGAGTCGCTGTACAAGGACTGGGCGTGGAGCCAGAAGTTCCCCGGACAGCCGGAGATCGAGCAGTGGCTGCACTACGTGACCGATCGGCTGGACCTGCGCAAGGACATCCGGTTCGGTACCCGCGTCACCGCCGCCCACTACGACGAGGACCGCGGTCGCTGGCTGGTCCACACCGATCAGGGCGATGTCGTGGACACCCAGTTCTTCGTCTCCTGTGCGGGAATGCTCTCCGCGCCGCTGAAGAACATCGAGGGCACGGAGTCGTTCCGCGGAGAACTCGTCTTCACGTCCTCCTACCCGGCGCACGGGCTCGATCTGGCGGGCAGACGGGTCGGTGTCGTCGGGGTCGGGGCGACGGGCATCCAGGTCATCCAGACGATCGCCGCCGAGGCCGGGCACCTGACCGTGTTCGCCCGGACCCCGCAGTACGTGCTGCCGATGAAGAACCCGGCGTACACCGAGGCGGACCAGCAGCGGTACAAGGAACGCTTCGGGGAACTGCGGGCGACCCTGCCGCACACCTTCACCGGGTTCGAGTACGACTTCGAGCACGCCTGGGCCGACTGCAGCCCGCAGCAGCGGGAGACGATTCTCGAGGAGACCTATCAGGACGGCTCGCTGAAGCTGTGGCTGGCGTCCTTCGGCGAGATGTTCTTCGACCAGGGCGTCAACGACACCATCTCGGAGTTCGTCCGGAACAAGATGCGCGAGCGTCTCCGGGGGGACCAGCACCTGATCGACACACTGGTGCCGGCCGACTACGGGTTCGGCACGCACCGGGTCCCGTTGGAGAACGGGTACCTGGAGACCTACCACCGGGACAACGTCGATCTGGTGAACGTGCGCAACAACCCGATCGCCCAGATCCGTGCCGAGGGGATCGAACTCTCCGACGGCACCCTCCACGAACTGGACGTGATCATCCTGGCCACCGGGTTCGATGCCGGAACCGGCTCGCTCACCCGGATCGACGTCCGTGGCCGCGACGGCCGCTCGCTCGCCGACGACTGGGGCCGCGACATCCGCACGACGATGGGACTGGCCAAGCACGGCTACCCGAACCTGCTCACCACGGCCGTGCCGCTGGCACCGTCGGCGGCCCTGTGCAACATGACCACCTGCCTGCAGCAGCAGACGGAGTGGATCACGTCGGCGATCCGGGACCTGCGCAGCGAGGGCAAGACGACGATCGAGCCCACCGCCCGGGGCGAGGACGCCTGGGTCGATCACCACGAGGAGGTCGCGTCGGCGACGCTGGTCCACAACACGACGTCCTGGTACCTCGGCTCGAACGTGCCGGGCAAACCGCGCCGGGTCCTGTCCTACATCGGTGGCGTCGGCATGTACCGGCAGAAGTGCACCGACGAGGCGGCCGACGGGTACCCCTCCTTCGCCCGGACCTGATCGTCCCCCTTCCCGTTCCGACGCCGACGGTCGAGACTGCCGGCGTCCCCATCCCGTCCCACACGGAGGTCGAACATGGGTAGAAGCATGGACACCGGTGCCCTCGACAGGGTCCTGACCGCGGCCGTCGAGCGCGGAGCGGTACCGCACATCGCGGCGGTCGCGGCCGACCGCGACGGCGTCATCTACGAGGGCGGTGCCGGCCCGCGGACCGTCGGCGAGAGCGGCACGGTCGACGGCGGAACCCAGTTCCGGATCATGTCGATGACGAAGATGGTCGCGACGACCGCGGCGCTGCAGCTCCGTGAGGCGGGCAAGCTCGACTTCGACACCCCGGTCGCGGACATCCTCCCGGAGTTCGCCGACGTGCAGGTGCTCGACGGGTTCGACGGCGACACCCCGCGGTTGCGGGCCCCGAAGACGCCGGCCACGGTGCGGAACCTCGTCACGCACACCTCGGGCCTGGGCTACTGGTTCTTTGAGGCGGACATCGCCCGCTACGAGAAGGTCACCGGCATTCCGAACGTCCTCGGTGGTGCCGGAGCGTTCGCGGCCCCGATGGTGCACGACCCGGGCGAACGGTTCACCTACGGCATCAACACGGACTGGCTCGGCAAGGTGGTCGAGGCCGTCGCCGGGGCCGGCCTGGACGTGGTGATCAAGGAGAACATCACCGGCCCGCTCGGCATGGACGACACCATGTTCCTGCTGGACGGCCGGCGCACCGCGAACGCGGTCACGGTCCACGTCCCCGGGGAGACCGGTGGCTGGTCCTCGGCCGGCGAGCTCCTGCCGCAGCAGCCCGACTGGTGGGCCGGCGGGCACGGGCTGTACTCGACCCCGCGCGACTACCTGCGGTTCCAGCGGGCGCTGCTGCGCGACGGGGAGCTCGACGGCGAGCGGATCCTCCGCCCGGAGACGGTCGAGGAGGCGTTCAGCAACCAGATCGGTGCGCTGGACTTCCCGGCCGAGATCCCGACCACGGATCCGCCGATCACCGCCGAGTTCAACGCCGGGCCGGGCTGGAAGTGGGGCTACGGCCTGCTGCTCAACACCGCCGACGTGCCGGGCGGGCGCCGGGCCGGGAGCGGTGCCTGGGCGGGCCTGTTCAACTCGCACTTCTGGATCGACCGGACGACGGGGGTCTGCGCGTCCGTCTACACCAACTCGCTGCCGTTCGTCCTTCCCGAGACCTTCGCGGTCTACGGCGAGTTCGAGCAGGCTCTCTACGCCTCGATCTGAGGTGCGGACCCGGGGCCGGTGCCATCGGCCGGCCCCGGGTCACCCCAGCAGGCCGGTGCGCCGGGCGACCGACACCGCCTGGGTGCGGTTCCCGGCGCCGAGCTTGCCGTAGATGCTCTTCAGGTACCACTTGACGGTGTTCACCGTGACGCCGAGCGCCGAGGCGAGCTGTTGGTTGCTGTGCCCGACGTCGAGCATCTGCAGGATCTCGGCCTCGCGTCCGGTCAGTGCGACGACGGGCCGCCCCGCGCCGGGGGAGCCGGCGGAGAACACGCCGGCGAGCTCGTCGGCCGACGGGAGCGACTCGGGTGCGGTGCCCGCGCGTGCGCGCGTGACGAGCCGGTCGAGCACGGCCCGGACCTGTGGCCCACCGTCCCGGACGACCTGGGGCACCCCCGCCCGCAGGGCTCGGCTCAGCACCGCGGACAGGGTGCGCTCGGCCGCCATGGAGCGCGCCGCGCGCTCCTGCGCACCGGCCAGCTGCACCGAGAGCTCCAGGGTCGTCCGCGCCTGCCCGTGCCCCCGGGTCTCACGGATGAGGTCCTCCAGCAGGACCACCGCCCGGTCGTGGTCCTGTTCGGCCGAGTAGACCGCCGCCAGCGAGGCACTCCGGAGCTGATCGATCCGGGTGCCGATGCCGCCGGGTGCCGATGACCCGTCCGGTAGGTCCTGGGCCACACGCCGGGCCTCGCGAACCCTGCCACGTGCGAGAAGCTGGGAGATCCGCTCCGCGCCGAGCGCGCTGTGCAGCCGCGGCAGACCGAGCCGATCGGCCACCCGGCTCCCCTCGGTGAGCAGCGTCGCCGCGTCCTCGGCGGCACCGCGCCCGGCCTTGATCCGGGCGAGGAGGGCGTAGCCGGCGATCATGAAGTCGACGACGCCGCTCTCGGCCCCCAGCTCGCTGCACGCCTCCAGGAGGCGTTCCGCCTCGTCCAGCTGGCCCCGCAGGTGGTGCAGCTCGCCCAGGAGCGCTCCGGCCAGCTGGGCGGCGTGCGAACGGCGGCCGGCCGACTCCCGGGCCAGCAGTACCGCGCCCCGCAGATGCTCCTCCGCCCCGACCGTGTCCAGCTGGGACAGCGCGGCGATGCCGGCGAAGCAGCGGCCGTAGACGGCGGCGAACGGCCCGGTCGTGCGGGCGTGGATCGGCTGCGCCCAGCGCTGGCACTCCCGGGCGCGCACGAAGCGCATCGCGTGGATGTCACAGAAGCTCTGGATGTTCGCGGCGACCCCCACCACCCAGGGGCGGTAGCTCCCGGAACGGTCCAGGCTGCGCCGGACCAGCTCCTCCGCGCGGTCGGTGCGGTCGCCGTAGATGTCGATACAGGCCTGTGCGACGTCGGCCTCGCTGCACATCTCCTCGTACGACTCGTCGCGCCGCAGGGCGGGCCGGAGCCGGTCGAGCGACGACTGGGCGGCCTCGCTCCGTTGCAGCAGGCAGTTCGCCCACGCGACGGCCATCAGCAACCCGGGCCGGTCGTCGGCCGCGGTGGCGGGCAGCCGGCCGAGCAGACCGAGCAGGCTGGTCATGCGGCTGTGCTCCACCATCGCCATGGCGTTCGCCTCGACGAGGTCCGTGGCCCGGCGGACGTCACCGCCCGCCAGCGCGTGGGTCACCGCCGCGGGGACGAGGTCGTGGTCGGCGAACCACCGCGACGCCCGGTCGTGCAGTGTCTCCGCGCGGCCGGGGTGGTCACGGTCCAGACGCCGGCGCAGGTGGTCGACGAACAGATGGTGGTAGCGGAACCACTCCCGCTCGTTGTCGAGCGGGCGCAGGAACAGGTTCCTGCTCTCGAGCTCCTCCAGCACGGCCTGACCGTCGGTGCGCCCGGCGAGGACGCCGGCGAGCCCCCCGCACAGGCGGTCGCACACCGACGTGGCGAGCAGGAAGTCCAGGATCCAGGCGGGGAGGGAGTCCAGCACGTTCTCGGCGAGGTACTCGCCGATCGAGTGGTGCCTGCCGGAGAAGCCCTTGATCAGCTCGTCCGGGTCGGCGCTGTCGCGCAAGGACAGCGACACCAGCTGCAGGGCGGCCACCCACCCGTCGGTACCGCTCGAGAGCCGGGCGACGTCGTCGTTGCCGAGGCTCAGCCCGTTCAGCTCGACGAGGAACTCACGGGCCTCGTCGAGATCGAAACGCAGTGCGTCGGCGTCGATCTCCGTCAGCTGCCTGCGCACGCGCAGCCGGCTCAGCGGCAGACGGGGGCGGCGGCGGCTGGTCAGCACGATCGACAGGTTCGGCGGCGCGAAGTCGAGCAGGTGCAGCAGCGCGCGGTGCACCGTGTCGTCGTCGACGAGATGCCAGTCGTCGAAGGCCAGGACGAACCCGTCGTCGTGCTCGGCGATCAGATCCAGCAGCGCCGACAGCGTGTAGCTCCGGGTGTCCTCGGCGTTCTGTTCGAGCAGATCGACCAGATCGTCGATCGATTCGGTGGCCGCGGGAAGTACCTGCCGCACGGCATCCACCAGGTGGGTCAGGAACCAGTGCGGATCGTTGTCGTCGCGGTGCAGACCGAGCCACGCGACGGTGGTGCCGCGGGCCTGCAGCTCCGACAGCCACTGGACGGCGAGCGTGGTCTTCCCGTAGCCCGCCGGTGCGTGGACGACCATGAGCCGGCCGGGATCCTGGGCGCGCAGATCGTCGAGGAGCCGCCGGCGTTCGATGACGTTGTGGACGTGGGCCGGGGCCCGGAACCGGGCCGATGCGCTGTGAGGCAGCCGCACCGGCGCCGGCGAGGGCGCGACCGGTCTGGTCGTCATCGACTCCTCCGTTGCGCTGTGACCGCTACCACAGTGCCAGCTCGCCGGGGCGCGCTGACCACCCGAACGGGTGGGGCATGCCCCGAACAGCGACGCGGTGCGCAGGGAGGTGTCGCGTCACCAGCGGCGGTGGACCTCCTCGGCCCAGCCGTAGACGTCGCGGACCTGGTACACGGTCCCGTCCTGGGCGGTGACCGTGCCGCTGAACACGCCGAACGCCTGGTCCTCGCGGCTGCGGACCACGATCCGGTCGTGGCACGAGTTGCGGTTGTACTCCGGCCGGAAGGTCAGATCGACGCATCGCCCGCTGATGTGCCAGGGCGCCAGCCAGTCCTGCGGGTCGTACCGCCAGGTCAGTTCCTCGGAGATCTTCTCGATCCGGCCGTCGATCCGGATCGCGTTCTCCGTCGGCGGGGTTCCGTCGGTCCACTTGGCACCGAACTGGAGACCGATCTCGTGGCCGTCGGTGTGCCCGCTGCCCGACGCCCAGTTCCAGAGCGTCGAGTAGGGCCAGCGGCCCCGGCCGTGGTCCAGGGTGGCGTACGCGCTGGTCTCGTCGAACCCGTAGGTGCGGTCCCGCATCCGCACGGTGCCGGAGGCACGCAGGCAGTTGTGCTTGCGGGTGTACTGGTAGCGCCGGCGGCTCCACGGCACCACGACGTTCATCGACTCGTGGTCGGTGGGAATGGCGACGTCGAGTAGATCACCATCGTGGTGTCGTCGACGTCGGGGACGGTGAACAGCAGCACGGCCACGATCGCGAACGGCACGGCGAGCCATAGCAGCCAGGACTCACCGGTTGCGAATCACACAGTTGTGGTTCACCCTCGAACGCATGTACGGAACCGAGGTGGCATGGTGCCGGTGCACCGGTTGCGGCGTCGAGGCGGAGCTGCCGGCGCGGGAGACCGACGGAGTCGCGGTCCCGTGCCCGGACTGCGCGGGCTCGATGGCGCAGGAGTGGACCTGGGAGGTCGCGGCCTGACCGGTCTCAGCCCCGGACCAGCGCGCGCTCGATGCCCTCGGCGGCGGTCATGATCGCGATGCTCGCGCACTCACGCCGCTGCGGGCGGCGGCGAGCTCCGAGCGGCGTACCTTCCCGGCGTCGTCGCGCAGCGGGTGGTCCACCAGCTCGTAGCTGCGGGGGTTCTTGTACGGGCTGAGCAGGCGCGCGCAGTGCTCACGCAGCTCGTCGGCCAGTCCCGAACCGGGTCCCTGCACCGGCTGGACGATCGCGTGCACGATCCGGCCGTAGTCGTCGTCCGGCAGCCCGACGACGACGGCGTCGCGCACCTGCGGGTGCGCGGTCAGCGCGGCCTCGACCTCGGCCGGGTACACGTTGGCGCCACCGACGAGGATCATGTCGGAGCGCCGGTCGGCGAGGTGGAGCCAGCCGTCGGCGTCGAAGTGCCCCATGTCGCCGAGCGACTCCCAGCCGTCCTGTTCCTTCGGGACGGCGCCCAGGTAGTGGTACGCGGGCGCCCCGCCGGAGCGCATCCAGATCTCACCGGTCTCGCCGGGGCCGAGCTCGCGGCCGTCGTCGTCGCAGATCTTGATCTCGCCGCGGACGACCCGTCCGACCGAGCCCGGGTGCGCCAGCCAGTCGCGGCCGTCGATCGCGGTGCCGGCCTGTGACTCGGTGCCGGAGTACAGCTCGAGCACGGTGCCCGGCCCGACGCGTTCCAGCCAGCCGCGCTTGACGTCCGGTGGGCAGGGAGCACCGACGTGCAGCACCGTGCGCAGGCTCCCCAGCGTGGCGGAGGACCAGTGCTCGGGCGGGAGCCGCAGCATCCGGCCCATCATCGTCGGGACGACGTAGAGCCAGCTCACGCCGTGCTCGCCGACGAGCTCCAGGGTGCGGGCGGCGTCGAAGCGCTGCATGAGCACCACGTGGTGCCCCTGCAGCAACGCCATGAGCGAGAACATGTACGGCGCGTTGTGGTGCAGCGGCGCGGTGCAGAGCATGACGCCGTCGCGCTCGATCCGCAGGCCGTCCACCCGGCCCAGCGCCTGCTCCACGCACGCGGCCTGACCGGCGACGATCACCTTGGGCCGCCCGGTGCTGCCGCCCGAGGTGGGCGCCTTCCAGGACGGTCCGACCACGTCCGGCAGCGGGTCGTCGTCGTACCCGGAGGCGTCCGGCGTCTCGGTGATCACGAGCGCGGGCGCGGCGACCGACAGCACCGCGTCGCGCTCGGCGGGTGGCAGCTTCGCCGACAACGGTTGCGGGACCGCGCCGAGCTTCCACGCGGCGACCGAGCACTCCAGGTGCGTGACGGTGTTCGGCAGCGCGATCGACACCAGGTCGCCCCGGACGACCCCGCGGGCGGCGAGGTACCGGGCCAGCCGGTTGGTGCGGGCGTCGAACTCGGCCCGGGTCAGCACGGTGTCGCCGTCGGAGGCGATCGGCCGGTCCGGGGCCGCGGCGACCAGCTCGCGCAGCCGGACGGGCAGCGGGGTCGAGCCGGCGGCGACGGCCGGCTCCGGGAAGCGGACGGTCACGAGGTCCTCCCGACCGGGGGTGGTGGCGTCCGACCGGTCACTGATCATCTTTCGAGTGCCGATCGATGCCACGGACGGCACCGATCGGCACTGACAAGTCGATCACCGATGGTAACGGGCGCACGACCCGTTCGTCACCTGCCCGACGGCCCGGATCACGGTCGAGCCGGCCGGCCCCCACCGATGTAGTCGATCATCGCCTGATCCGGGCCGCCCGCCGCCGCGACCTCGGCGGTGTTGTCCGCGCGCATCCGGTACAGCTGCTCACGCAGCTCCGGGTCCCCGCGGTGGAAGCTCTCCAGCAGCTCCGCCCACCGCGTGGCCAACGCCCGCACCCGCGGGTCGGCCGGGTCGGTGCCGGCGTCCATCTCGGCCCGCACGGCCGCGATCAGCTCCGGCCACGCGGCCGCCGTGGCCTCGCCCTCGGTGCGCCGCGCCTGCAGCTCGGCCACCTGCTCCGGCGTGAAGTACTGCGCGAAGGTGTCGTTCACCCTGCTCACCTCGTCGATCATCCGTAACACGTCCGACGGGTCCGGGGCCGGTGCGGCTCGCAGCCGGTCGACGACGCCGGCGAGCGTGCCGCGCAGCGAGCGCAGCGCGGTCAGCCGGGCGTCCACCTGCTCCAGGTGCGCGGCGAGCACGACGTCGAAGGACCCGTTCGTGAGCAGGTCCCCGATCGCGTCCAACGGGAGCCCCAGCTCCCGCAGGGCCACCACCTGGTAGACGCGGCGGACGTCGCCGTCGTCGTAGACCCGGTGGTCGGCGGCCGTCCGTGCCGACGGCACGACCAGCCCCCGCTCCTCCCAGTGGTGCAGCGTGCGCACCGTCAGCCCGGTCGCCCGGGCCAGCTCGCCGACCTTCACCCGTCCCCCTTGTGTCGGGCCGCCGCGTCGCGACGACATGATGGACGGTGCCGCCTCACGTCGCGTGAGGAGCAAGCCCCGTTCTGCCGCGACACGCCGAGCGTGGCAACACGCCGGTCCCGGAACCACCCCACCGGGTGGCGTGTCGCTGCGTCGAGCACGAGGTGACCGTCACCGAGGGTCTCTCCTGCGGGGGCGGATGGGGACGCACCGTGTCAGGTGTCCTGGGAAACACGCCCGCACGGGGTTCACACCCCCTGTCCGGGGCTCGGGGTGAGCATGTCACCCGTCCGGGGCGGAGCCGTATCCCCGCCCGTGAGCGCCTGCCTACCGTCCGCTTGCGGCGATGCACAGGCGTCGCAGCAGTGGGCACGGATCCCGTGCCGCACGTCCGTCCCACCGGACACGATCGGGGAGAAGACATGCGCAGGAAACTCGCGGTCACCGCCGCCGCCGTCGTCGCGACACTCGTCGCGTTCAGCCCGCTGGCGTCGGCTGCGCCGGTGCAGGACGACGACGGCGACGGCGACGAGTTCATCCAGGATGTCGGCAACACCCGGGGCGACCAGTTCGGCCTGGTCAACCTGGACGACGTCAACGTCCTCAACAATGCCAACGTCTGCCCGGGCGTCAATGCGGCGCTGGGCAACGTGCTGGGGATCCTCGGTCAGGGTGCCGCCCAGAACAAGGGCAACCCGACCAGCTGCGAGTGACCCCCGGGCCGCCGCCCCGCATCCCGCCGCCACGGGGTGCGGGGCGGACCCGGCCTAGTGGAAGACGTACTCCGACGGCTCGATCCGGTGGGTCCGTTCCTCGTAGTCGCGCATGTAGCCCGGCCAGTTGGTGACGATCCGGCCCGTGGAGTCGCGGTACCAGGAGTCGCAGCGGGTCCAGGCGGTGCCGGGGAACCGGGACTGCAGGTCCGCGTCGTAGGCCTGCTCGACGTCCTCGCGCACCTCGACCCCGCACGCCCCGCGGCGCTGTGCCTCCTGCAGCGCCTGCCGGACGTAGCGGACCTGGTGCTCCAGGTAGCGGATGATCGAGCCCCCGGAGGTGTTGGTGTTCGGTCCGTAGAGGACGAACATCGACGGGAAGCCGGGCACGGTCATCCCCAGGTAGGCGTGCGCGCCGTCCGCCCAGGCGTCCTGCATGGACAGTCCACCCGGGCCGGTGATCTCCATCGGGAACATGAAGTCGGTGGCCGCGAACCCGGTGCCCCAGATGATCGTGTCGACCTCGTGGGTCCGTCCGTCGGCGGTGCGGAGACCGTCCGGGACGATCTCGGTGACCCGTTCGGTCTCGACCGAGACGTTGTCGCGTCGCAGCGCGGGCAGCCAGTGTGAGCTGAACAGGATCCGCTTGCAGCCGAACGTGTAGTCCGGCCACACCGCGCGCCGCAGCTCCGGGTCGCGCAGCTGCATGCGCATGAACAGCGTCGAGTACAGCCGTCCGATCCGGCCCCAGGTGGAGGGGTGGCGGATCATCAGCGTCAGCGACTCGCAGTACTCGGTGATGAACCGCCGCCGCCCCCGCTGCAGGCCGGGGACGTGCGCGATCGCCGCCCGCCACCAGCGCGGGAACGTGCGGTTGCGGCGGGGGAGAAACCAGTTCCCGGAGCGCTGGAACACGGTCATGTGCCCGACCTCGGGCGCGATCGCGGGCACGAACTGCACGGCGCTCGCACCGGTCCCGACGACGGCGACCCGGCGGCCCCGCAGGTCGTGCTCGTGATCCCAGCGGGCCGAGTGGAAGCTGTGTCCGGCGAAGGTGTCCGTGCCGGGGATGTCGGGGACGACGGGCCGGTTGAGCTGCCCGGTGGCGACGACCAGGACGTCGGCGGTCCAGGTCCGCCCGTCCTCGGCGGTGACCGTCCACGGGCCGTCCGCCCGTGGACGGTCGGCGGAGACGATCCGGGCGTCGGTCTCCACCAGGTCGGCGACGCCGAACTCCTTCGCCACGTCGTGCAGGTAGGAGAGGATCTCCGGCTGCGGGGAGCACAGCCGGGTCCAGTCCGTGCGCTGGGCGAACGAGTACGAGTACAGGTGGCTCGGCACGTCGCAGGCGGCACCCGGGTAGGTGTTGTTCAGCCAGGTGCCGCCGATGTCCGGGCCCGCGTCCACGATCGTCACGTCGCGGATGCCGTGCGCGCGGAACTCGATCGCGGCGGCGATACCGCCGAACCCGGCACCGACGACGAGAACGCTCGGTGCGTGCATGGGACCTCCCTGTCACCCGTGGCAGGGGTCACCGTAGCGATCATCGTCGGGGCCGTGGGTGCCGCGTCCGGCCCGGGCGGGCCCGGCCGGGCGCGGGGAGAGCTGCGCGGACGCCGGTTCTGGAGCAGGGTGGGAGATGAGGGGCCGGCGACGTCGGGCCGGCCGCGGGAACGGAGGGCAACGATGGGTGCGGTCGTCGTCGGGGTGGACGGATCGGATGTGGCTCTCGACGCGGTTCGCTGGGCCGCGCGGGAGGCCGCCGACCGGCACGCCGAGCTGACGCTGGTGTACGCGTTCGACGTCGCCGGGCTGTACGCGGACGGAGCCGTCGCGCCGCTGCTCGACGACGTCGAGGAGCAGCTGCGGGTCGAGGGCGACGAGGTCCTGGTCGCGGCCCGGGCCGCCGCGGCGGAGGCCGCACCGGGCGTCGCGTCGCAGGTACGGACCGACCGGGGCGCGCCGTCGATGGTGCTGATCGAGGAGTCGCGGAAGGCGTCGTTGCTGGTGCTGGGCTCGGCGGGCCGCGGCGCGCTCGGCACCGCGCTCGGATCGGTGACGCTCGCCGTCGCCGCCCACGCCGAGAGCCCGGTCGTCGTGGTCCGCGGGACCGTCCACGACGGACCGGTACTGGTCGGTGTGGACGGTGGGCCGCTGTCCGACGGTGCGCTGGCGCACGCGTTCGCCGTCGCCTCCGCGCACGGGGCGGGGCTCACCGCCTTCTACGCATGGCACGACGGGAGATCCCCGGCGCTGCGGGCGGCCGGGGCGTTCGACCGACTGCGCGACGCCGAGGAGCGGGCGCTGGCCGAGCGGCTGGCCGGCTGGTCCGGCCGCTACCCCGACGTCGCCGTCGAGCGGGTCATCGAACGGTCCGAGCCGGGACGTGCACTGGTCGAGCACAGCGAACGGTCGCGGCTGGTCGTCGTCGCAACTCGGGGCCGGGGCGGGTTCACCGGGCTGCTGCTCGGCTCGACGGGCCTGTCGCTGATCCAGCGCGCCGGCTGCCCGGTGATGCTGGTCGGCCCTCGGGCGCACACTGCACCCTGATCCGCCCGAGGGCCGAGGTTCAGCGCGGCGCCGGCACGATCCGGATGTAGGGGCGCGGGGCCTCCCAGCCGTCCGGGTAGATCTCGCGGGCCTGCTCGTCGGAGACCGAGCCCGCGATGATCACGTCCTCGCCCTGCTGCCAGTTGACCGGCGTGGCGACCTTGTGCCGTGCGGTCAGCTGCAACGAGTCGATCACGCGCAGGACCTCGTCGAAGTTGCGCCCGGTCGTCATCGGGTAGACGAGCACCAGCTTGATCTTCTTGTCCGGACCGATGACGAAGACGTTGCGCACGGTCTGGTTGTCGGCGGGCGTGCGCGAGAGCGGGTCACCGCCGGTGTCGGCCGGCAGCATCCCGTACAGCTTCGACACCGCGAAGTCGGAGTCGGCGATCACCGGGTAGTTCGGCGCGTAGCCCTGTGTCTCGGCGATGTCGGAGGCCCACTTGGCGTGCCGGTCGGCCGGGTCGACCGACAAGCCGATGATCTTCACGTCGCGCCGGTCGAACTCGGGCTTGATCTTGGCCATGTATCCGAGCTCCGTGGTGCACACCGGGGTGAAGTCCTTCGGGTGCGAGAACAGCACGGCCCACGAGCCGCCCATCCAGTCGTGGAAGCCGAGCGGCCCCTCTGTCGTGTCTGCCTGGAAGTCGGGGGCCAGATCGTTGATCGTGAGTGGCACGGGTGGTTCCTTCCCCATCGCGGGACGGCGAGCCGGCGGGTCGCCTGGCGGCACACCCCGACCTCGTCACACCGGTGAGCAGGTGTTACACCGGGACCGCCCCGGCGGCTCACCCCACGAGCAGCTCGGCCGAACGCAGCCGCCCCTCGAGCGTCGGGGACTGGTGGGCGACGATCAGCTCGTCGGCGTCGGACTGCTTGGCGAACCGTTCCAGGTACTCCTGCGCCTCGGCGGCGGTCCCGACCGCGGAGTACTTGACCATCTGGCTGATCTGGGCGCCCTGCGGGGAGTCGAGGATCATGTCGGCCTCCGCGTCGGTGAAGCTGCGGCCCTTCGCGAACAACCGCAGCCGGGCTCGCTTGACGATCTGGAAGTCCTCCTGGGCCTGCTCGGTCCGGTCGGCCGCGATCACGTTGAGACCCGCGATGACATGGGGCTGCGCCAGCTGCTCGGACGGCCGGAACTCACGCCGGTAGAGGGCGACGGCCTCCTCGAGCGCGTCCGGGGCGAAGTGCGAGGCGAACGAGTACGGCAGCCCGAGAACCGCGGCGAGCTTCGCGCCGAACAACGAGGACCCGAGGATGTAGAGCGGCACGCCGGTGCCCTTGCCGGGGATGGCGTCGACGCCGTCGATCAGACTCTGGTCGCTCAGGTACCCCTGCAGCTCCTGCACGTCCTGCGGGAAGGAGTCGGAGCTGCGCGGGTCGCGCCGCAGTGCGCGGAACGTGTTCTGGTCGGTGCCCGGCGCCCGGCCGAGCCCGAGGTCGATGCGCCCCGGGTGCAGCTCCGCCAGGGTGCCGAACTGCTCGGCGATGGTCAGCGGCGCGTGGTTGGGCAGCATCACCCCGCCCGAGCCCAGCCGGATCGTGGAGGTGTGTGCGGCGACGTGCGCGATCAGCACGCTGGTCGCCGACGAGGCGATGGCGGACATGTTGTGGTGCTCGGCGTACCAGACCCGGCGGTACCCCAGCTCCTCGGCGCGGCGGGCGAGCGCGACGCTGTTCTGGAGGCTCTCGGCCACGGTCTCGCCCTTGCCCACCGTCGCGAGATCAAGGATGGACAGAGGCAACTGCATCGGTACGCCTTTCACTACGGCGCTGCTCCACGCGTGCGAACAGCTCCACATATCGGTCACCAGTGGTAACCACTCAGAGCTACCGCACTATTCCGGGCGGACGCCGTGATGCGGCCGACCGGGAGGTCACGGCCGGTGTACGTCGACGGTGCCCGGCGCCCCGCCGGCGAGGAAGGTGCGCAGCCGCTCGGCCTCGGCGACGACGTCCTCGGTCTCGGCGGTGGTCAACGCGCGCAACGGATGCACGGTCAGACCATCGGCGGACGCGGTCCACGTCGCGGCGACCCGGCCGTCGACCAGCACGAACCGGGCACCGGTGACGCTGAGCCCGCGGTGGGCGTCGTCGACGATCCGGCTGCGGTCGTCGAACCCGAGGACGACGTTGTCGAACGCGGGCAGGAAGCGCGGCGGCGCCGGCGTGTCCGGGTCGGGAAGCGGGGCGTCCGGCAGGTCGAGCAGCTCGCGGCCGCGCTCGTCGCGGAACGTCCGCAGCCGCGGCCTCAACCGGGTGATGACGGCGGGTAGCCCGGTCAGGCCGCACCAGGCGCGCAGGTCGGCGCTCGCCGCCGGGCCGAACGCGGCCAGGTAGCGGAGCACCAGGTCGTCCGCGGCGGTGGGGTCCGGCTCGGGTTCGCGGCCCAGCCAGGCCTCCACGGTGGTCAGCCTGGCCGGCCCGGTCCCGTCCCAGGTGCCGCGCGGCGGAACCTGGACCAGGGGGAGCACCGAGACGGCCGCATCGGCGAGTGCCGCGTGGCCCGCCTCGGGGAACCGGTCCGCGACCAGCCGGGCGGCCTCCCCACCGGTGCGCGGGGTCTCGGCGAAACACGGCCGCACCGCCTCGGCGAGCGCATCCGGGGCCACCCCGTCCAGCTCGGCCCGCCGGGCACCCCAAGTCCGCTGGGTGATCATCGGCTGGTGCAGCGCCCGGTGGGCCAGGCAGTCGTCTGCGGTGACCAGGTGCACGGTCCGGCGCATCAGCAGGGTGCGCACCAGCGTCCGGCCGGTGAGCGCCGCCGAGGCCGGGCGCGGGTCGAACTCGGCGATGCGCGACCACAGGCCGGTGTACGGCTCGCGGGGTTCCTGGGCCTGCAACCCGCCGAGGTGTCCCACGAGGTCGACGGCGTCGGTGCCGGCCGGGCACCGCTCGAGCAGGTGCTGGCGGGCGAGCGTCGCGCGGTTCAGGGCGCGCCGGTCCAGGACGGTCACGCGTCGAGCTCGGCCACGTCGGCGACGAACCGCAGTCCGCGTCCCTGGTTGGACTCGCGTACCCAGTCGGCGACCGGGCCGGGCTCGGCGGTCCAGCGGGACACGTCCCCGACGACGGCGAGCCGGACGCCGTACTGCGCGAACTTCTGGGTCACGGCGTCGGCCAGTCCGCTGCGGAGCCGGAAGAACTCCGGGTCCAGCCGCTCCACCGGGATCGCCACGAGCTCGGCCTCCTGGGAGAACGCGTCGCCGAGTACGTCGATCGCGTCGGCCTCCCGGGCGATCACGGGGCCGTCGACGGGCAGGGTCAGGACACGGGGCATACCGGTGAGCAGAGCAGGTCCGGACGGCACGGGGCAACGGAGTTGCCGATCGTCGGGGTCGGTTCCTGCCGATCGTCGGATCCGGCCCGGGCCACGGATCGCGAGGGTCGGGGCATGATCTCGATCCCTGACGTCCCCGACGGCAGCGCGGCCTGGCTCACCCGGATCCTGCAGCTGTTCGAGGGCGCCCCGCCGTGGACCGGTGCCGCGGTCGAGCTCGCCGGTGAGCTGGCGCTGCTGCTCGGACTCGCCGTGTGGTTCCGGGCGTGGCTGCGCAGCCGCACCGCGGGACCTCGCACGGTCGCGACGGCGCTCGCCGCGCCGGTCGCGGTCGCGCTCACCTGGCCGGTGAGCGAGCTCGCGAAGCAGATCAAGCAGGTGGACCGGCCGTGCCGGCTGCTGGAGCCGTTCCCGTCGTGGGCGGACTGCCCGGCGCCGGGGGACTGGTCGTTCCCCAGCAACCACGCGGCACTCGCCGGGGCGCTGGTGGTCGGGGTGCTGCTGCTCGCGCTGCGGCTGCGCTCCCCGGTCGTCGCACTGTTCGCTCTGCTCACCGGCCTCGCGGCGGCCGTGGCACGGGTGCTCACCGGAGCGCACTTCCCGCACGACGTCGTCGCCGGCTCGGCGCTCGGTGGCATGGTGGCGCTCGTGACCGTCAGCCTGCTCGGCAGCCGGGCAACTCCGCTGGTCGCCCGGCTGCGGACGGACGGGCGTGTCCCGGCACTCGTCGGAGACCGTCCCGCCGACCGCGTTCCCGCCCGCGGGACGGGGGCCGGCCGGCCGGTGCGGGGGCACGACAGGTGACCGACCGCTCCGACGTCGTGGTCGGCACCGGTGTGCTGGCCGCGTCCGCGCTGTGGCTGCTGGTGTGGCTCCTCGCCGGCGACCGGACGATGCTCGTCTCCCCGGCCGGGGAGGGCAGCGTGCCCGCGGCCGGGCTTCGTCGCCACCAACCTGGTCGCGGGCGGGCTCGTCGCCCCCGCGGTCCTGGTCGCGGGCGGGGTCGCCGGCCGATGGGGGCACCGCCGCACCGCGTGGCTGCCGGTCGCCGTCCCGCCGATGGCGGCCGTCGTGGCGTACGCGGCGACCGGTGGCGCCGACACCGCGCTGGCCGCGGCCGTCGGGCTGGGGGTGCTGCTGTGGTGCCCGTGGCTGCTGGGCCGCTGGCTGCGGGCGCGGGCCGCACTCGGCCGGGCGGGCTGGAGCTTCGCCGCCCGGTGGGAGGAGCAGGCGCGGATCGCCGAGCACGACGCGCGGATGCGCGAGCGGGCCCGGCTGGCCGCGGACATGCACGACGTCGTGGGCCACGACCTGGCCCGGGCGGCGCTGCGGCTCGGTGGGCTGGAGCTCGACCGCACCCTTCCGGATACGGCGCGCGACGCCGTCGGCGAGGCCCGTGCACAGGTCAGCGCAGCGGCCGAGCACCTCGCACAGGCGGTGTCGGCGCTGGCCGCCGACCGGGCGCCCGCGTCCGGTGGGGGTGAGGTCGAGGCGATCGTCGAGGGCGTGCGGGCCGCGGGCGCCGAGGTCGAGCTGGTTCCGGCAGACCCGGCGCCGGTGCTCGACGGTGCCGCCCCGGCCGTGCCCGCGCTCGTCGTGCGGGTGGTCCGGGAGGGACTGACGAACGCCGTCAAGCACGCCGGCGGGGCGCCGGTCGAGGTGTCGATCGCGCGGCGCGCGGACGCGCTCGACGTCGTCCTGCGGACCCGTGGGGTGACCGGCCGGCCCACCGCCCCGGGGGCCGGGCACGGCCTGCCGGCACTCGCCGCCGACGTCGGCGCGCTCGGCGGGACGCTGGAGCACGGACGCTCGGCCGAAGATCACCTGCTCGCCGTGCGGCTGCCCGTGCGACCGGTGGACGGCGACGCCGGCCCACCCACCGTCGAGGCCGCCCGCCGCACCGCGATGGGTGCGGTGCGGCGGTCGCGCAGCACCGCCGTGCGGGGGATCGCCGCAGCGTTCGCTGTGTCGGTGCTGCTCGTCGCGGGCTACCGGGTGGCCGATGCCGCCACGTCCGTGCTGCCCGTCGCGACCTTCGACGCCCTCACCAGCGGGACCGCGCGTTCGGTCGTCGAGGCCGCGCTGCCGCTGCGGACCCGCACCGACGGCACGGGCATCCCGCGGCCGCCGGGAACCTGGTGCGAGCACTACTCGGCCTCGGCCGACCCGCTCTCGCCCGACCTGCACCGGCTCTGCTGGGCCGATGGCGTCCTGGTCGGCAAGGACCTGATCGTCCGCTCCGCGACCGATCCCGGGACGATCGGCACATGACGCGCGTGCTGCTCGCCGACGACGAGGCCGTCGTCCGGCTCGGGGTGCGGACGGTGCTCGCCAGCGACCCCGGCATCGAGATCGTCGCCGAGGCCGCCGACGGCCGGGAGGCGATCGAGCTGGCCACCGCGCACCGGCCGGACGTCGCCGTCCTCGACGTGCGGATGCCCGGCACCGACGGTCTCGCGGCCGCCGCGGAGATCACCCGCCGCGGGCTCGGCGCCGCGATCCTGGTGCTGACCACGTTCGCCGACGACGACTACCTGGTCCGGGCGCTCGCCGAGGGCGCGGGCGGGTTCGTGCTGAAGACCGGTGACCCGCGCGAGATCGTCGACGGGGTGCGCGCCGTCGCCGCGGGCGGGGCGTACCTGTCGCCACGGATGGCGCGGCGGGTGCTCGACCTCTACGCCCACCGGCACCGGCGCCGGAGGGCCGATCATGCGGCGGTCGCCGCGCTGTCCGAACGCGAGCGCACGGTGCTCGGGCTGCTCGGCGCGGGCCTGTCCAACGCCGAGATCGGCCGCGCGCTGCACGTGGTCGAGGGCACGGTGAAGGCGCACGTCAGCGCGGTGCTGGACCGGCTCGGCGTCCGCAACCGGGTGCAGGCGGCGATCGTCGCGTACGAGTACGACCTCATCCCCGAGTAACGGGGTCGGCAGGGCTGTGGCGCGGTGCCCGTCGAGAGCCGGTGACCGTGCCGGCCCCGGCCACACCGACACACAGCAGGGCGACCCACTGCCACGCATCGAGCACCTCGTGCAGGACCAGGGCGCCGGCCAGTCCGGCTGTCGCCGGTTCGAGGCTCTGCAGCACCCCCACCGTGCGCGGCGGTAGCTGACGCAGGGCGACGAGCTCCAACGAGTACGGAAGTACGGCCGAGAGCAGGGCGACGAGCGCACCCTGCCCGAGGATCGCGGGGTCGAGCAGGGCGACCCCACCCTCGGCGATCCCCCACGGCACGGTCAGCAGGGCCGCCCAGCCCAGCGCGAGCGCCAGCGGGGAGCCGCCGCTCATGCGTGCGCCCGCCCTCTTGCTGAGCAGCAGGTACGCCGCCATGGCCACACCGGACGCGAGTGCGAGCACCACACCGACGACCGAGGTCGGCGAGTCGCCCGGCGCGTGGAACAGCCACACGCCGAACCCGGCCAGCAGGGCGAGTGCCAGATCGAACGGGCGCCGGGAGGTGAGCGCCGCGAGCGTGATCGGGCCGAGCAGCTGCAGCGCGGTGGCCAGGCCCAGCGAAAGATGCTCCAGGGCGAGGTAGATGAGGTTCATCGCCGCGATGGCGGTCCCGAGACCGACGATCAGTACCCACTCCGTCCGGCGCCGGGGCAGGGCCGGGCGGTACAGGAGCAGCATCACCGCTGCCGCGATGCCCAGCCGTAGTGCTACGACGCCTGCCGGCCCGACCTCACCGAAGAGCTGCTTCCCGAACGCCTGGCCGAACTGGATGCTCACGACACTGCCGAGGACCAGAAGAGGCGCCCCACGTTCACCCATGACTCGAGGGTCGGCCGTGTCGTGCTGGACGTCCATCTCACAGTTTCTCTCGAAACCGTTTAGGCTGAGCTCAATGATCGACCTGCGTCGGCTGCGTGTCCTCGCCGAGCACGGGACGGTCACCGCCACCGCGGCCGCCCTGCACCTCACGCCCTCGGCCGTGTCGCACCAGCTGCGGCAGCTCGGCCGCGACCTGAGCGTCGACCTGCTCAGCCATGAAGGCAGGAACGTGCGGCTGACGCCCGCTGCCCGCCGGTTGCTCGAACACGCCGACGTACTGAACGCGCAGTGGGAACACGCGAAGGCCGACCTCGCCGGCCATGCACACCAGGTGGCCGGGACGGTGACGATCTGCGGCGTGTCGTCCGCGCTCGCCGCGTTCGTCGCCCCGGCGCTACCCCGGCTGGCCGACGCGTGTCCACGGCTCGACGTGCGGGTCGTCGAGGAGGAGAGCGTGGACTGCTACCAGCTGCTCACGACCCAGGGGGCCGACGTCGCCGTCGTGCTGCCCACGCCCGACGCGCCCCCCGTGACCGATCCGCGCTTCGACCAACAGCCCCTCTTCGACGACCCGCAGGACCTGCTCGTGGCCCGATCGCATCCGCTGGCGCTGCGCGACGCCGTGGACCTGTCCGACGCCGCAGCGGAGGACTGGATCGTGAAGTCACACCACAACGACACCTACCCGCTGCTGACCGCGGCCTGCGCAGCGGCCGGGTTCACTCCGCGCGTCACACACGAGGTGAAGGAGTGGTACGCGGTCTCGGCGTTCGTGGCACGGGGGCTCGGCGTCTGCCTGCTCCCGAGACTCGTGCCCACCCCGTCCGAGCACGCCGTCACACGCCTCCCGCTCCATGGCGCACCTGTGCTCTCCCGCCGGTTCGTCACCTGTACGCGGCGGGGGAGTTCCGGTCATCCCGCTGTGAGCGCCGTGCTGTCCGCACTGCGGGAGGCGACGGCCGGCCTGCCGCCACCGGGACCGGGCTGAAGGCGCCGGTCTGCGTGGAACCACGGAGGCGCGACCGTGCCCTGCCGTCCACGGTGGACGATGATCGACATGGGAGGACGGATGGTGCAGCGGACGGCGACGGCGTTCGCGGCGGGGATCGCCGCGGCGGCCGGGACCTGGTACCTGATCGGTGATCGGAGCAGCCCGGGAGCGGACCCGTCCGACGGGCGGATCCTGGTTCCGCCACCGGTCCCGCCCGCGGTGGAGCACGTCGCCGGGATCGCGGCCGTGCTGCTGCTCGTCGCGTTCCTGGTCCTGGCGATCCGGCGGCGGCGCCCGGTGGCCGGGACGTCGGCGACGGTGCTGCTCGTCGTCGCAGGGGTGCTGCTCGGTGCCATCGGCCGGGTCGTGTCCGCGGCGACGATCGGCGCGAACATCGGCGGCGGGATCGCGGTCCTGTTCGGTCTGCCGCTGGTCGGGATACTGGTGCTGACGGCCGTGGTCGTGCTGGTGCGGGCCGCGGTGCGTGGGATCGGCGAGAACGGGAACCCGGTCCGGTAGAGCACGCCGCACCAGGGAGGTCCGATGCCCCGCACGCTGACCCGCCAACTCATCGACGAGCACCTCGTCTCCGGGGACCCGGTCGCGGGGCAGGAGATCGCGCTGCGGATCGACCAGACCCTGACCCAGGACGCGACCGGCACGCTGGTGATGCAGGAGCTGGAGGCCATCGGGCTGGAACGGGCCCGCACCGAGGTCAGCGTCCAGTACGTCGACCACAACCTGCTCCAGGCCGACGAGCGCAACGCCGAGGACCACGAGTTCCTCCGGACGGCGGCGCGGCGGTTCGGGTTGTGGTTCTCCAAGCCGGGCAACGGGGTCTCGCACCCCACGCACATGCAGCGGTTCGGGAAGCCGGGCGCCACCATGGTCGGCTCGGACTCGCACACCTGCGCGGCCGGGTCGCTCGGCATGCTGGCGATCGGTGTCGGCGGCCTGGAGGTCGCGTTCGCGATCGCCGGCGAGCCGCTGCGGATCCGGATGCCGCAGGTCTGGGGCGTGCGCCTGACCGGTGAGCTGCCGCCGTGGGTGTCGGCGAAGGACGTGATCCTGGAGATGCTGCGCCGGCACGGTGTCAGCGGCGGGGTCAACCGGGTGATCGAGTACCACGGTCCCGGGCTGGCGGGGCTGAGCGCGATGGACCGGCACGTGATCGCCAACATGGGCGCCGAGCTGGGGGCCACCACCAGCGTGTTCCCCGCCGACGAGCGGGTCGAGGAGTTCCTGCGCGCGGAGGGCCGGGCCGAGGATCATCGCCCGCTGAGCGCGGAGGACGGCGCCGAGTACGACGTCACCGACGAGATCGACCTGTCCACATTGGAGCCGCTGATCGCGAAGCCGTCGGCGCCGGACAACGTGGTGCCGGTCCGGGAGGTCGCCGGCGAACCGGTCGGGCAGGTCGTCATCGGCTCGTCGGCCAACCCGGGACTGCGCGACTTCGCCGTGGCCGCGCTGATGGTGCGCGGCCGGCAGACGAACGATGCCGTGAGCTTCGACGTCAACCCGTCGTCGCGGGAGATCTTCTCCGACCTGACGAAGATGGGCGCCACGTTCGACCTGATCGCCGCGGGCGCCCGGATCCACCAGGCCGGCTGCATGGGCTGCATCGGGATGGGGCAGGCCCCGGCCACCGGGCACAACTCGCTGCGGACCTTCCCGCGCAACTTCAAGGGCCGCTCCGGCACCCCGGAGGACGCGGTGTGGCTGTGCTCGCCGGAGACCGCCGCGGCGGCCGCCCTCACCGGGGTCATCACCGATCCGCGGGAGCTCGCCGAGAAGCTCGGCCTGGACGACCCGGTGCCGGAGCTGCCCGCCGAGGCGTCGATCAACACCGACATGCTCGTGGCGCCGCCCCCCGTCGAGGAGGCGCAGCAGCAGGAACTCGTGCGCGGTCCCAACATCTCCGGGCTGCCCGACTTCCCGCCGCTGCCCGACTCGCTGGATCTGCCGGTGCTGCTGAGGATGGGGGACAACGTCTCGACCGACGAGATCTCCCCGGCCGGGGCGAAGGCGCTGCCGTACCGCTCCAACATCCCCGAGCTCGCGGAGTTCACGTTCACCCGGATCGACGCCGACTACCCCGCGCGGGCCCGGGAGACCGGCGCGCACGCGGTCGTGGCCGGGGCCAACTACGGGCAGGGCTCGTCGCGCGAGCACGCCGCGATCACGCCCCGCCACCTCGGCCTCGCCGTCGTGATCGCCCGGTCCTACGCGCGCATCCACTGGCAGAACCTGGCCAACTTCGGGATCCTCGCCCTCGAGTTCACCGAACCGCAGGACCTGGAGCGGATCTCCGGCGGGACCGTCCTGCACTTCCGGGGACTGCGCGAGCTGGCCGGCACCGAGGAGATCACGGCGACCGACGACGACGGCGCCGAGTTCCGGCTGCGGCACAGCCTGTCGCCGGGTCAGGTCGACGCCGTCCTCGCCGGCGGGCGCATCCCGCAGCTCGCCGAGCAGGGCCCCGGCTGAGCGGACGGGCGCGGCCCACACCGCTGGAGCCCAGCGGAATCGGGTTGCGCCCGATGTCGGGTCGTTGGTGACATCACCCCGTCCTGCCTGCCGAGCCGACGGAGTGTCGTTGCGAGTCCTCATCTCCGCCGTCGGCTCCCGGGGCGACGTGGCGCCCTACACCGGTGTCGGTCTCCGGCTGCAGGCAGCGGGCCACCACGTCACGATCGCCGCGCACCCCTCCTACGAACCGATGGTGCGGGCGGCGGGGCTGGAGATCCACCCGATGCCGGGTGACCTCGGCGTGCTTCTCGACCTGCCGCAGCGCTCGACGCCCGCCTACCAGGCGGGCCGGATCCCGCGGCTGACGACGTTGCTGCACCGGGCCGGGCACGCGACGTACGACGCCGCGGAGCACGCGGACCTGGTGCTCGTCAACGGTTCCGCCCCGTTCGGCTACGACGTGGCCGAAGCCCGTGGACTGCCCAGCGCCGGGCTGTACTGCCAGCCGATGACGCCGACGGCCGCGTTCCCGCCGATCGTGCTGCACTCGGCGCGGTCCTGGGGACGGCGCGGCAACCGGCTGCTCGGCTCGCTGGGTGTCCGCGCCATGATCCCGTTCCACCGGGCGACCGCCGAGCTGCGCCGCGAGCTCGGGCTGCCCCGGCGCCCCGTGCGGGACACCCTCGCGCGCCAGGCGTCCGAGCGGTGGCCGATCCTGCACGGGCACAGTCCCGCCGTGCTGCCCCGCCCGGCCGACTGGCGGCCCGGGCTCGACGTCGTCGGGTACTGGTGGCCTCCCGAGACGCCCTGGGAGCCGCCGGCCGGGCTCGCCGCCTTCCTCGCCGACGGCCCGCCGCCGGTGTTCGTCGGGTTCGGCAGCATGGCGGGCGGTCACGGGCGACGTCTCGCGCCGCTCGTCGTCGCGGCGCTGCGGTACGCGGGGGTCCGTGGTGTCCTGCAGGCCGGTCGGGCGGAGCTGGGTGTCGACGCGCCGGACGGCCTCGGTCCGGACATGCTTGCGGTCGGCGCCGTCCCGCACGAGTGGCTGTTCCCGCGCACGGCCGCGGTCGTGCACCACGGCGGCGCGGGCACGACCGGAGCGACCCTGCGCGGCGGCGTGCCCTCGGTCCCGGTGCCGGTCTTCGCCGACCAGCCACTGTGGTCACGGCGGCTGGTCGAGCTGGGCTGCGCCCCGGAGGTGATCCCGTTCCGCGGGCTGGAGGTGTCCCGGCTGGCCGGTGCGGTCCGCGCGGCCGTGCGGGAACCGCGGTACCGGGCGGCCGCGCAGCGGATGTCGCGGGCGGTGACGGGTGACGACGGCGCGGGCGCGGTCGTCGAGCTGGTGGAGCGGTTCGCCGCGACCGGGAACCTGCGCGGTTCGTGATGTGAGGCCGGTCCACCGAACGGTGGACGCACCGTCCGTGCTCCGGTCGTCCCGCGGACCGGGGGCGCCGGGCGAGGGTTCGACGGTGACCGATGTGCTGATGCGTTGTTCGGGATGGAGCGCTGCTCATCCGTGGCGGGCGGTGGCCGGCTGGCTGTGTTTCGTGGTGCTGTGTGTCGCCGTGGGCACGTCGGCCGGGACGGTCCGGGCGACCACGGAGGACTACCGGATCGGGGAGGCGGGACGCGCGGAGGCCATGGCGGCGGCCGGGGGCCTGCAGCCGCATGCCGTGGAGAACGTCCTGATCACGCGGCCGGACGGGGGCCCGCTCGATCCTGGCGCGGCCGGTGCCGCGGCGGACGACGTCGCGGACCGGATGCGGGTGTTGCCGCAGGTGCGGTCGGTCGAGGCGCCTCGATGGTCCGCGGACGGCAGCGCGATGGTCGTCGCGGTGACGATGGCGGGCCCGGAGCTGGAGGCCAAGGGGCGGGTCGATCCGTTGCTCGCGCAGACCGCCGCGGTCGCGGGAACCACTCCCGAGCTCCGGGTCGCGCAGGTCGGCCCGGCGTCGATCGGCAAGGGCGTGGACCGTCAGCGGTCCGCCGACCTGCTCCGCACCGAGATCGTGGCGGTCCCGGTGACGGTGCTGGTGCTGTTCGTGGTGTTCGGCTCGCTGCTGCTGGCGATGATCCCGTTGCTGCTGGCGGCCACCGCGATCGCCGCGGCGATCGGCTTGTCGATGCCGGCCTCGCACGTGTTCCCGGACGCCGGGGTGGGCACCAACATCATCCTGCTGATCGGGCTGGCCGTCGGGGTGGACTACACGCTGTTCTACCTGAAGCGTGAACGCGAGGAGCGGGAACGTTCGGGTGGGACGCTGAGCGGCGAGGCGATCGTCCGGCTGGCCACGGCGACCGCCGGGCGGACCGTCGTGCTGTCGGGTCTCGCGGTGATCGTGTCGTCGGCGACGCTCTACCTCGCCGACGACGTCATCTTCTCGTCGGTGGCCACCGGGGCGATCACGGTGACCGCGGTCGCGGTACTCAGCGCGCTCACCGTCCTGCCCGCGGTGGTCACGCTCCTCGGCCGGCGTGCGGAACGACGAGGGACCGGACGCCGGTGGGGGCGCAGCCTCCGGCGCCGGACCTCCGGTCCCGGCCGGCTGACCGGGCGGGCACTGCGCCGGGCCGGGCGGCGCCCGGTGTCCACACTGGTGGGCTCGGTGGTGGCACTGCTCGTCCTCGCCGTGCCGATGATCGGGCTGAGCATCACCGACATGGGCCGGGAGACGCACTCCCGCGAGATCCCGGAGATGGTCGGCTACGACCGGCTGAACGGCGCGTTCCCCGACCTGATCGCCACGAACCGGATCGTCGTCGCGGACCGGCCGGAGCGCTCCGGCGCGGTGGCCGCCGAGCTGGACCGCCTGGCCCACGCGGTGACCGGTGCCGCGGCGGGGGACCGGATCCGGATCTCCGACGACGGCGGCGTTACCGTTCTCGATCTCCCGGTTCCCCATCACGTGGGCTCGGAGCCGGCCCGGGCCGCCCTGGCCGACCTGCGGGAGCAGGCGGTCCCACGACTGGCAGCGGCGCTGCCCGGCGCGGACGTCGCGGTGACCGGCGACGTCGCCCGGTACGCGGACTACCCGCAGCACCAGGCCGAGCGGCTCCCGCTGATCATCGCCGCGCTGTTGCTGGTCACGTTCACCATGACGGCATGGGCGTTCCGGTCGATCGTGCTCGGCGCGCTGGGGGTCGTGCTGAACCTGCTGTCCGCGGCCGCCGCGATGGGCGTGGTGGTCGCGGTGTTCCAGCCGACGTGGGCCGAGGGGCTGCTCGACTTCACCTCGACCGGCTCCATCGGGTCCCGGGTGCCGCTGTTCCTGCTGGTGATCCTGTTCGGACTGTCGATGGACTACCAGTTCTTCGTGCTCAGCCGGATCCGGGAGGCGGTCCGCAGCGGGCTCGGTGCCCGCGAGGCGGTGCTGGCCGGCATGAGCCTGTCCGGGCGGGTGGTGACGAGCGCGTCGGTCGTCATGGTGACGGTGTTCGGGGCGTTCGCGTTCCTGCACCTGATCGAGATGAAGCAGATCGGCCTCGGGCTGGCGGTCGCGGTCCTGCTGGACGCGTTCGTCGTCCGGCTGCTGGTGCTTCCCTCGGTGTTGCTGCTGCTGGGGGACAAGGCATGGTGGCCCGGTTCCCCCGCCCCGCAGACGTCCGCCGGGCCGCCGGGACGGATCGAGGTGGCACGTCGGTGAACCTGTTCGGAGCCGGGATCGGCCGGTGGTACCCGGTCGTGTGGGTGCTGTTCGGGCTCGCCCCGCCGGTGATCGGGGCGGTGGACGAGGCACCCGGTGTCCGGGCCGTCGTCTGGTCGGCGGTGACCGTGCTCGGGCTGGTGTACGCCGGCACCCACGGCACGGCCCGGACGGCGAGCGCGCCGGCGTGGCTGTTCCCGGCGGTGCTCACCGCCGCGATCGGAACCCTCGCGGTGTTCTCGGCCGGGGCCGAGGCGTTGTTCGTCGTCTCGCTGCCGCTGTACTGGTCGTCGGCCGCCCACCCGCGCGTTCCGCTGGTGTGGAGTGCGGTTGCTGCCGTGCTGGCGGTCGCGCCCGGGCTCGGGTCGTGGTGGGAGGGCGGGAGCACGTCCCTCGGACTCCCGGTCGTGGCCGCGGGGTTCCTGGCGGGCGCCGGGCTGGGCCTGTGGGGGCACCGCGTCGCGGCCCAGGCGGGGGAGCGGGCCGACCGGCTGGGCCAGGAGCTGACGCGGACCCGGCGCGAACTGGCCGAGGTGCACCAGCGCCAAGGCGCGGCCGAGGAGCGGGAGCGGCTCGCCCGGGAGATCCACGACACGCTCGCCCAGGGCCTCGCCTCGATCGTCGCGCTCGCCGCGGCGGCCCGGGCCGCGGTCACCGCCGACGCCGCGACGGCCGTCCGCCGGCTGGAGTCGATCGAGTCCACCGCGCGGGAGAACCTGGCCGAGGCACGGGCACTGGTCGGCGGGCCCTCCGGGGACGCGCACGGGCCCGCATCCGTCGCCCCGGCCCTGCACCGGACGGCGGAGCGGCTGGCCGAGGACACCGGCATCGCGGTCTCTGGCGAGCTGGCCGAGATCCCGCTCGGCCGGGCGGAGCGGCTCGCGCTGCTGCGGTGCACCCAGGAGTCGCTGGCGAACGTCCGCAGGCACGCCGGGGCGAGCAGCGTCTCGATCACGCTCACCGCCGTCGGCGACCGGGCCGAGCTCGAGATCGTCGACGACGGCCGGGGCTTCGTGACCACCGAGGCCGAGGGGTTCGGGCTCGCCGGGATGGCCCGGCGGATGACCGAGCTGGGTGGGCGGCTCACGGTCACCAGCGCACCCGGGACCGGAACGCGAATCCTGGCGTCGCTGCCGCGGGTACGGGAGGGTGAGCCGTGACCGGGGACGACGCGGCGGTACGGGTGCTCGTGGTCGACGACCACGCCGTGATGCGAGCCGGTGTGGCGGCGCTGCTCGACGGCGAGCCGTCGGTCCGGATCGTCGGCGAGGCGGCGGACGGTCACGAGGCCCTCGCCCTGATCGACTCGCTGCGGCCCGACGTCGCGCTGGTGGACCTGCGCATGCCCGGACTCGACGGCGTCGAGCTCACCGCGCGGGTGACCGCCGGTGCGACCCCGACGCGGGTACTCGTGCTCACCACCTACGACGGTGACGACGACATCGAGCGGGCGGTCGAGTCCGGTGCGGTCGGCTACCTGCTCAAGGACACCCACCGGGCGCAGCTCGTCGACGGGATCCGGGCGGCGAGCCGCGGGGAGACGGTCCTCGCCCCTCGGGTGGCGGCCCGGTTGCTGGCCCGGGCCCGCAACCCCGAGCCCGACCCGGTCCTCACCCCGCGCGAGGTCGAGGTGCTCGCCGCCGCCGCAGAAGGCCTGGTGAACGCCGCGATCGGGCGTCGGCTCGGGATCGGGGAGGCAACGGTGAAGACCCATCTGCTCCGGACGTTCGCGAAACTCGGGGTCGGCGACCGGACCAGCGCGGTCGTCGTCGCGATGGAGAGCGGCCTGTTGCCCGGATCGGGCGGAGACCGGGGCCGCGACGCCCGGTGACCGCCGCCGGGGATCCCCGATCCGCCCCGTGACCGTCCGAACCGAAGTCGATACGCCCGCGACGATCGGTGGGCACGGTGGCACCGCACGTGTGTAGCGCGGTGGGCCTGCGGTGCGGTGGGATCGACGACGACGCGACGGGGCGGGCCGGGAGTGCGCGCCGAGGGGGGATGACGATGGCGTCGGTGCTGCAGCCGGCCGATACGCGGGAGCGAACGGTGCCGCGCCTGGCGAGGTGGCCGGTCGGTCTGACCGCGGCCGCGGTCACCGTGGTGCATCTGGTGGCGGGGTCGCTGGGGCGTGGCTACTGGTTCGACGAGGCGTTGATGCTGGCGATCGGGCGTCATCATCTGGACTGGGGTTCGGCGGATCAGCCGCCGTTGGCGCCGGTGATCGCGGGGCTGGCCGATCTGGTCGCGCCCGGTTCGATGCCGGTGTTGCGGTTGGTGCCGTCGGTGGCGACGGGGTTGGCGGTGCTGGTCGCGGCGTTGATCGCTCGTGAGCTGGGTGGGGATCGGCGGGCGCAGACGTTGACGGCGCTCGCTCAGGCCACGGCGGTGTTCACGACGTTGGCCGGGCACTGGCTGACCCCGTACACCCTGGAGCCGGTGCAGTGGCTGGTGCTGGTGTGGCTGTTGGTGCGCTGGATTCGGGTTCGTGAGGATCGGTGGTTGCTGGCGCTGGGGCCGGTGCTGGGGGTCGCGGCGCTGACGAAGTTCCAGGTGATCTTGTTCGGTGTGGTGCTGGTGTTGATGGTGCTGGTTGCCGGGCCGCGGGAGTTGCTGCGCAGGCCGGCGTTGTGGGGTGCGGCGTTGATCGGGGCGTTGATCGCCGCGCCGACGCTGGTCTGGCAGGCGGTGCACGGTTGGCCGCAGCTGCGGATGGCGTCGGTGCTCAGTGCGGAGGCGCAGGCGCTCTACGGGGGCCGGCCGGGGATCGCGGGCGCGCTGGTGATCATGGCGGGGGTCCTCGGCACGGTCCTGGTGTTCGTCGGTCTGGTCGTGGTCTGGACGGATCCGCGGTTGCGGGTCTATCGCTTCCTGGGTCTGACGTTCCTGGTGCTGTTCGGCTTCTTCGTGGCGACGGCCGGGCGGCCCTACTATCTGGACGGTTTGTACGGGGCGTTGGCTGCGGTGGGGGCGGTGGCGTTGCAGCATCGACGCGAGGCGGGGCACCGGCGCTTGTCGTGGGTGGCGTGGCCGGGTGCGGTGCTGGCGGTGGTGGTGGCGCTGGTGACCCTGTCGGTGTCGCAGTCCCTGAGCCGCCCGGAGACCCCGGATCGGGTGACGGGTCAGGTCCAGCAGGTTTATGCGGGTCTGTCGCCGCAGCAGCGGGACCGCACGGTGGTCTACGGCGCGTCCTACATCTGGGCCGCTTTCGTCGACACCGCCGATCCCGCGCTGGGTCTTCCCGAGGCGCACAGCGGTAACCGTGCCTACGGCTATTTCGATCCGCCGCCCGACGACCATGACGTGGTGATCTACGTCGGTGCCGAGCCCGGCAAGCTCGCCCCGGTGATGACCGGTCTGCGCCGGGTCGGCGGGACCGACGACGCCCCGATCTGGCTCGGCGAGGGGCTCGATCGCCCCTGGTCACAGGCCTGGCCCGAGCTGCGATCGCTGACCGTCGGATGAGCGCGCCCGGAGCGATCCCGCTGTTCACCGAGTCCGAGCTGGTGGTCGGGCAGCGGGACAAGCTCGTCGAGGTGGTGAACGAGTACGACGTGCACGACCGGGACGGCACCCTGCTCGGCACCGCCGTCCAGGTCGGGCAGAGCAGGTTCGCCCGAGCGGTGCGGGTGCTGGGCAAGGCCGACCACTTCAAGGCCGTCGAGCTCGAGGTGCGGGACGCGGCCGGGACGCCCGTCCTGCGGCTGACCCGGCCGGCCAAGATCGTCCGGTCGCGCGTCCTCGTCCGGCGGTCCGACGGCACCGACGTCGGCGAGATCCGCCAGGACAGCACCTTCGGCCGGGCCCGCTTCTCGCTCCTGGTCGGAGGGCAGCGGATCGGTGTCCTCACGGCGAAGGACTGGTGGGCGCGCGACTTCACGATCACCGATCACGACGGCGCCGAGATCGCCCGGATCGTCCAGACCTGGGAGGGCCTCACGAAGGCGGTGTTCAGCACGGCCGACAGCTACGTGGTGCGGATCCACCGCCCGCAGGCCGATCCGCTGGCGAGCATGATCGTGGCCTCGGCACTCACCGTGGACACCGCGCTGAAGCAGGACGCCCGATAGGCCCCCCGGTGGCCCGAGTAGATCTTGTCTCAGGCTGAGACGGCGATTGCTGCCCAGCTGAGGTCGTATGTGACACAGTCCACGGAGCTTTGAGCGCAACGAGGCCTCGGAGGTTCGAGGGTATGAACAGCTCGGTCGGGCTCTCGGAACGGGAGCAGATCGCACGGACGACGGGTGTGGGCTCCGGTATCGCGGTGCCGGACCGGATCGCCGCGTCGTGGCAGCGCAGCGCCGCGTTCGGTGCGTCGCTGGACGAGGTCGCGCCGTCGTTCTGCGGTGGGGTGGACGACGAGTCGCTGTTCTACCGGTGCGGGGTCGAGGTCCTCGGCGGGCTGCAGGAGACGCTGGCGAACGAGCCGATCAGCCTGATGCTCACCGATCCCGACGGCGTGGTGCTCAACCGGCTCTGCCACGAGCGGTCGTTGCTCTCGGCGCTCGACGCCGTCTACCTCGCACCCGGCTTCGACTACGGGGAGCAGGAGACGGGCACGACCGGGCTGGGGCTCGCGCTGGCCGACCGGGCTCCGTCGCTGGTCCGTGCCGACCAGCACTTCTGCACCGAGCTGTGGGGCTACACGTGTGCCGCCGCGCCCGTCCTGGATCCGGTGACCGGGGAGCTGGCCGGCACCGTCAACCTCACCACCTGGTCGCAGCAGTCGGACAAGCTGCTCCTGGCGCTCGCGCAGAGCGCCGCCGGTAGCACGGCGGCACTGATGCTGGCGCGGCATCGCGGGCGATCCCCGCGCCCGGCCGCGCACGGGCAGGTCTTCCGGGTCCACCTCCGCCCGCCGGGTACGGCGGTGAGCCCGCCGTCGCCGCAGTGGCGCACGGCGTCGGCCGAGGTCGAGGCGGCGCTGAGCGCGGGCAAGGTGGTCGCAATCGTCGGCGAGGACGGGGTGGGCCGCACGGCACTGCTGACCGACGCCCTGTCCCGGACCCACCCGCGCCACCGGGTTCTGGTGGCACGACCGCCCGCCGTCCAGGACACGCCCGTGTGGCTGGATCTCTGGACGCCGGAGCTGGGTAAGGACGCCACCAGCATCGTCGTCAGCCGGGTCGACGAGCTCGCCTCGTGGGTCGCGACCGAGCTGGGCGGTGTCCTCGAGCAGGCGGCGTCGGCGCCGGTACCCGAGCAGGCGGGGTTCGCGTTGACGGCCCGGAGCGCGGGAGAGGTACCCGCCCCGCTGCGATCCCTGGTCGACGCCTACGTCGAGCTGCCGCCGCTGCGGCACCGCAGCGCGGACATCATGCCCCTGGCCAGGGCGTTCGCCGCGCGGCGACGGCACCGCGAGGTCCGGTTCACCGCCGCGGCGGGGCGCAGCCTGTCGGCGTACCACTGGCCCGGCAACGTCGAGCAGCTGCGGACGGTCGTGGAGTCCGCCGCGGCCCGCAGCGACGTGATCGACGTCCGGCATCTCCCGGCCGAGCTCTCGTGCGGGACACCGCGCCGGATCCTGTCGCGCATCGAGATGGTCGAGCGCGACGAGATCATCCGCTGTCTCGCCGAACCGGGGACGACGATGGGCCAGGCCGCGGCCCGGCTCGGGATCAGCCGGGCGACCCTGTACCGACGCATCGAGGTGTACGGGATCCGCGACCAGAACGAGGATCCCGTTCCATGATCTGACCCGCCGCCCCGATTCGCATTTCGTCAGTTCGTTCCGCGGTGAGTGCTGCCCGGAAACAATCGAGAGAGGAATTCATCGGTGAGTACTCTTCTGTCCGACACCCAGCGCAGAACGCTGGTCGACCTGCTGCGCGCGGCGTTCCCGCACAGCACGTTCCCGGCCGGTCCGTACGAGCGGACCGCGCAGGCCGTGATCGATGCGGCCGCCACCCAGCCGCGGTTGCAGGCACTGCTGGTGCAGGGGTTGAGCGATCTCGACCAGCAGCGTGAGGTCCCGTTCTCGAAGCTGGACGGCGAGACGGCGGCGGTCGTGCTGCGCGGAATCGCCGACACCCCGTTCTTCGCCGGGATCCTCGACGTCGCCGTCGTCGCGCTCTACGACGACCACGAGATCTGGGAGGTCCTCGGCTACGAGGGCGCCTCCTACGACCAGGGTGGCTACGTCAACCGCGGCTTCAACGACCTGGACTGGCTGCCCGACCCGCGCATCGAGCGCTACGAGGAGGCATCGGCATGACCCGCTTCGACTACGACGACTCCGACGTGGTGGTCGTCGTCGGCTCCGGCGCCGGCGGCGGAACCCTGGCCCACGAGCTGTGCAAGCGCGGTTTCAAGACCGTGGTGCTCGAAGCCGGCCCGCACCTGACCGGGGAGGACTACCACAACGACGAGTGGAAGGCCTTCGGCCAGATGGCCTGGACCGACCCCCGGACGACGTCGGGCAGCTGGGCCATCGCCCGCGACTTCCCGAACCTGCCGACCTGGATCGTCAAGGCCGTCGGCGGCACCACGACCCACTGGGCCGGGGCCTGCCCGCGCTTCAAGCCGCACGAGCTCGCCGCGCGCACCGCCTACGGCGACATCGACGGCGCGAGCCTGCTCGACTGGCCGATCACCCTGTCCGAGCTCGAGCCGTACTACGACCAGGCCGAGATCAAGATGGGCGTCACGCACCGGCACGGCCGCCCGCCGCTGCCGGCGAACAACAACTACAAGGTCTTCGCGAACGGTGCGGAGAAGCTGGGCTACCGCGACTACGCCACCGGCCCGTACGCGACCAACGCCGAGCCCTACGACGGCCGTCCCGCCAGCATCCAGGACGGCTTCAACTTCCAGGGCGACAAGCACGGCTCGAAGTGGTCCACGCTGGTCGCCGAGCTGCCCAAGGCCGAGGCCACCGGCAACCTGGACCTGCGCGCGGACAGCCACGTCGCGCAGATCCTGCACGACACCACCGGCCGGGCCACCGGCGTGCTCTACACCGACCGCAACGGCACCCTGCGCCGCCAGCGCGCCGCGGTCGTCTGCGTGGCGGGCAACTCGATCGAGACCGCGCGCCTGCTGCTGCTCTCGGCGTCCACCCAGTTCCCCGACGGGCTGGCCAACTCGTCCGGCCAGGTCGGGCGCAACTACATGCGCCACACCACCGGCACCGTGTGGGGCCAGTTCGACAAGCCGGTGCGGATGTACCGCGGCGAGACGATGGCCGGGGTGATCGGCGACGAGTCCCGCCTCGACACCGACCGGGGCTTCGCCGGTGGCTACTACATGCAGACGATCGCGCTCGGCCCGGCGTTCTTCGCCAAGTTCGTGGCCCCGGGGGGCTGGGGGTCTGCGCTGACCGACGTCGTCGACAGGTATCTCAACACCGCCGGCATGTGGATCGTCGGCGAGGACATGCCGCAGGAGTCCAACCGGGTCACCCTGTCCGGCGAGACCGACGCCCACGGGCTCCCGGTCGCCAACGTCCACTTCGACGACCACCCCAACGACGTGGCGATGCGCCGGCACGGGCACCAGCAGGGCGCGGCCGTCTACAACGCGGTCGGGGCCACCAACACCATCGAGACGCCGCCGTACCCCTCGACGCACAACCTGGGTACCTGCCGGATGAGCCAGCGTCCGGGTGACGGCGTCGTCGACCGGTTCGGTCGTGCGCACGACGTCCCGAACCTGTTCATCTCCGACGGCAGCGTGTTCACCACCGGCGCCGCCGCCAACCCGACCCTGACGATCGTGGCCCTCGCGATCCGGCAGGCGGACCACATCGCGAGCGAGTTCCGCGCGGCCCAGAGCTGAGCCCCCACCCGACGATCCCTGGAGCACACATGGTCACCAGCACCGCGCCACCCGACCCGTACCTCTTCCTGCCCGAGGTGGCGACCTTCACCCTGACCAGCACCGACATCGCCGACGGCGTCCCGCTGCCCACCCCGCAGGTCAGCGGGATCATGGGTGCCGGAGGCCAGGACCGGTCACCGCAGCTGAGCTGGCGCGACTTCCCGTCCGCGACCCGCAGCTTCGCCGTCACCTGCTACGACCCCGACGCCCCCACCGGCAGCGGGTTCTGGCACTGGGCCGTCGCCGACATCCCGGCGACCGTGACCGAGCTGCCCACCGGGGCCGGTGACCCGGGGGCGACCGCGCTGCCCGAAGGCGCACTCGCGCTGCCCAACGACGCGGGCATCCACCAGTTCCTCGGCGCGGCGCCACCGGAGGGGCACGGCGTCCACCGCTACTTCTTCGTGGTGCACGCCGTGGACGTGGCGACGCTGGGCGTGCCCAAGGGGGCCTCGCCCGCCTTCCTCGGGTTCAACCTGTTCTCCCACACCCTGGCCAGGGCCACGATCACCGCCACCTACGAGCGCTGAGCTCAGGGTTCCGGAGCACGGTGCCGGGGCCGGACGACCGGAGGCGGCTGTGAGGTCGCCTCCGGTCAGCCGGCCACGCCGCCGGCGAACGGCATCGTCCGCCACTGCTCGATCGACGGTGTCAGGTATCCGAGAAGCGCGGGCAGCTGCGGTGCGAGTGCGAGGGTGGCGATGACCCGCAGCATGCCCACGGCGTTCACGAACCCCAGGACGTCCCGGTCCAACGATCGCGCCCCGACGCGCCGGGCGCCGCGGTCGTAGGCGGCCTCGAGATCGGGCCCGAGTCCGGCCAGGTCCCATTCGACGGGTCCCGACGTGACCAGCTCGAAGTCGGAGAACAGGTCCCCGTCCGTCCCGTAGAAGACGTTGGCGGGCGGGCAGTCGCCGTGGATCGGCCGGAGCTCGATCCCCGGGAACGTCTTCTCGAAGACCGCGCGGGAGGACACGAGGGGCTCCAGGACCTGCCACTCGCGACGGGCGCGGTCCAGGTCCGCCGGGTCGAGGAGATCGGGCCGCCTTTCGAGCAGCGCGAGGCTCTGCGTGACGAACTGCGGTTCGGCCGCGGACAGGAATGACAGCCGGCCGGGGTAGTCGCGCATCGCGACGTGCAGTTCGGCGACGGACTCGGCGTTCGCGACGTAGTCGGGCTCCCGGTCGTGGTCCTGGTCGACGAACTGCCAGAACGTCATCGAGAACCCGCCGCGCTGCACGGGCTCCGCGGGCACGAGCGGGCTGGGCGGGATGACGGGTGTGCCCCGCTCGGTGAGCCACCGGGCCACGTCCAGCTCCGCCCGCTGGCGGTGCGCCAGGTGCTCGAGGCTCGCGTAGTGCGGCAGGACGGTGGGGATGCGGGCGACCACCGGCGCGGGTGCGAGGTGGACGACGACCGAGAACAGGTCGTACAGCACCCGCGCGTCCGACACAGTGAGCCCGAGATCGCGCCCCGCACCGGCCGCCGCGTCGACCGCGGCACGGGTACGGCGGACGAGGTCTTCCGGGGTCGCGAAGTCGGACATCCGAGCGAGTCTTCCATCTCCCGGGAGGGGCGGTGCCCCTCATGATCACCGGATGTGGAGTGTGACGTCCGTTTCGCGTACGCAGCGCTCCACAGCCGGTGATCACCGGGTCTCCGTCCCGAGTTAATAGAGTGGCTGCTCTGCTAATGTTGCCGGGTGCCGTCCTCCCGGGTCCGTCTCGCCTCGCTGCTCGGCATCGCGCTCGGTGCGCCGCTGACCGCGGAGTACCTGCAGGCCTACCTGTCGTCGACCGGGGACCTGCCCGCGATGCTGGCCGGGATCCTGGTGTTCGCGCCGCTCTACGGTGGGGCCGCCCTGCTGATCCGGGAGATCGCGGTCCGCACCGGCCGCGGCTGGACCGGGATCCTGCTGCTGGGCGCGGCGTTCGGTGTGGCGATGCCCGGGGTGATCGACCTGGCGATGTTCGGCGCCGAGCGCCCGGACATCGCGTACTGGGCGGAACTGCGGGAACCCACCCTGATCGCGCCGCTGGGGCTCAGCGCGTTCGCGACGCTGGGCTGGGTGGTCGGCCACGTCGTGATGAGCATCGGTGCGCCGCTCGCGGTGCAGCAGGTGCTGGCGTCGTCCGCGCGGGGCCGGCCGCTGCTCGGCCGGTGGGGGATCGCCGCGGTGCTCCTGCTGTGGGCGCTCGCCGCGGCACTCGTCCACGGTGACGGTCGTCAGGTCTACGGCTATGTCCCGTCCGCCGGGCAGGTGGGCGGTGTGCTGCTGACGGTGGCGGTCCTGGTGGTCGTCGCGATGTCCCGCGCAGGTGTGCCCGTCCGGGAGCGCCCGGACGGTCGCCCGGTCCCGGCCGCCGCGATCCTCGCCGGTGGCATCGCGGCCAAGGTGGCCTTCGATCTCCTCCCACCGACCTGGACGGGGTTTGCGTTCGGCATGGGTCTCCTGCTCCTCGTCGCGACTGCGCTCCGCCGGCTCGCCACGCGGCGGCAGTGGGCCTCGCGCGAGATCGGGCTTGTCGGAGTCGCCGTCATCCTCGGTGGAGTGCTGATCGGCTTCGCGAGTCCGGTGCCGGACGGTGTGGCGGTCGCGGCCAAGCTCGGGCAGAACGTCGTCCTGCTCCTGCCGGCGGTTCTGCTCGCCGTGGTCGTGGTCCGCCGTGCTCGGGAGTCTACGTCGTGGTCTCGCACGCCGACGAACCGGGAACACCGTCGGGGTGATCGATTCGCGCGCTGGGTCAGGGCCGGCCGTGGTGGGTCCGGAACACGTCGCCCGGGTCGACTGCGCGCTTGATCGCGGCCAGCCGCTCGACGTCGCCGGGCCGGTAGCCGTTCGCGAGCGCTGCGGCGGTCACGTCAGGGCCGGACAGGAAGTTCACGCACACCCCGCAGGTGCCCCAGGGTTCCATCGCGGTGACGAGCCGTTCGAGCGCCGACCGCAGCCGCGGTACACGCTCGCCCTCGGCGACGCCGCCGGCGTAGAGCACGAACTCGCCGTCCCGGCGGGCGAGTGCGCTCGGCAGGGCTCCCGGCCGGGCCAGCGCTCCTCCGGTGTGGCGCAGTTCCACCAGGTACGGCGCGTCGGCGGTGGGGCCGGCGTGCCGCAGAAGCTCCGTCACGGCCCCGGCGTCCAGCGAATCGAGCACGAGGTTGCGGGCGTGGAACGGCACCGGGGCGGTGGGCTCGGCGTGGATCGTGCCGACGGCGACGTACGGCATCTCGGTGACGGTGTCGGTCACCGGCCCCAGGTCCCGGAACGGGCGGACCAGCCGTTCCCCGTCGGTGGCCGGGCCGGTGAAGGCGAACCGGACGTGCGCGACGTAGCGGCCACGCAGCGCGTCGGGCAGCACCGGGAGGTCCGGCATTCTGATCAGCAGTACCGACGAGCTCATCGACTCCGGCACGGTGCGTGTCCACCGGGCCCAGGTCGCGACGGTGCGCTCGGCCGTGTCGGCGGCGAAGTGCATGCCGCCGCCGTAGAGCCGGGCGATCGGGTGCAGGTCGATCTCGAGCGCGACGACGACGCCGAGCGTGCCCTTGCCGCCCCCGCGCAACGCCCAGAACAGGTCGGGCTCGTGGGTTGCGGTGGCCCGGCGCAGCGTGCCGTCCGCAGTGACGATCTCGATGGCGCGGACGTGGTCGACGGCCCAGCCGAGGCTGCGCCCGAGTATCCCGAGTCCACCGCCGAGGTGGTAGGACACGGCTCCGACCTCGGGCGACGAGCCGTTCGCCGGTGCGAGAGCGTGTTCGGCCGCGGCCGCCACCAGCGCGCCGCTGCGCACGCCCGCCTCGAACCGCGCGGTGCGGGCCACCGGGTCGACGGTGATGCCGTCCATCCGTGAGGTGGTGATCAGTACCTGGCCGTCGGCGGGCCGGGACGGTCCGTGCCCGGTGGCCTGGACCGCCACGCCGAGACCGTGCGTGGCGGCGTACCTGACCGCGGCGATCACGTCGTCGGTGGTCGCTGCCGGAACGACGACGGCCGGCTTGTGCTCGACCGAGAGGTTGTAGCCGGTCCGCTCGGTGTCGTAGCCGGGATCGGTGGCGGTGAGGTAATCCGTCATGCATCGAGAATGAGCCCGTTGCGCAGGCGGAACAACGACGACTCTCGGCACGTCCGATAACCTGTATGTTATGGAAAGGCGCGAGATCGAGATCTTCCTGACGCTCGCCGAGGAGCTCCACTTCGGACGCACCGCCGAGCGGCTGCTCGTCTCCCAGGCCAGGGTCAGCCAGACGATCAAGACGCTGGAACGCCGGTTCGGCGTGGCGCTGTTCGACCGCACCAGCCGCCGGGTCGGCCTGACCCCCGTCGGCGCCGCGCTCTACGCCGACGTCCGCGCGGGCCACGACCGGATCGAGCGCGGAGTGGCCGCCGCGGTCGCCGCCGGGCGCGGGATCGTGGGAACGCTCGGCGTGGGGCTGGAGGCGCCCGCCGTCGCGGAACTCGCGGCGCCGGTGTTCGCGCGGTTCCGCGCGCGCAACCCCGGAATCGAGATCGTCTTCCGCGAGACCGGATTCGCCGACCCGCTCGACCTGCTCCGGGCCGGCGAGGTCGACGTCGCGGTCACCAACGCGCCCGTCGACGAGGACGGGATCGAGGAGGGGCCCGGGGTCTACACGGAGCCGGTCGTGCTCGCGGTGTCGCGCGGGCACCGGCTGGCCGGCCGAGCCGAGGTCACGCTCGACGACCTGGACGGCGAGACGGTGTTCCGCGCCGGACGCCGCGCCGCGCCGTACCGCCGCACGCCCGACCGCACCGCCGCGACGCTGCTGGACCTGCTGGCGCGGATCGCCGCGGGGGAGGGCGTGTGTCCGCTTGCCGCGCATGCCGCCGACTACTTCGCGCGGCCCACGCTGGCGATGGTGTCGTTCGCGGCGGGCTCGCCCCCGGTGCGCTGGGCACTGTGCTGGCGGCGGGGTGGGCGCACCGCCCGGGTCGCGGCGCTGGCGGCCGCCGCCGACGCCGTGGCGGGGTGAGCAGGGGCGCTATCGGGACAACCCCGACAGGGTCTCGACGATCCTGCTTGTCCGTGGTGGCGTCGACGGCTCGCCGACCTCTATCAGGGGCGGCCGCTCACCGAGCGTGAACGAGATCGTGCCTACCGACAGGCAGGACTGTCACCGCCATCTTCGTGATACGCGAGGCGCCCAACACTTCGCCGGAGCCTCCGCGCGAAGCTCCTGGATCGCCTGGCGCGCCGTCATCGGGGGTGGCGTCGCTGCGGCTTGCCGTCGCGGAAGAGGTAGTCGTGCGATCCCGTAGCGAATAGCTCGATCCCGGACCGGCGTCAACGGCTGGCTACATATTGATCTTCGCCAGGTATCGCGGAGCTGCTCCGTGGGTCAAGCGTGGTCGGGTCGCCACGCCCCTGGGCTGCTCCCTCCACAGCCCGCGGCGCAGCCCTCCGAGCACGACGGTGTCGCTGGTCAGGGATACCCGTCCCCAATTCTGTTGAGCCCGAACGGCCGTCGTTAACAACACCGGTGCGGAGCCGACACAACTCGTGAGCACCCTCCTACCAGGACAAAGGACCCGAGCCGCGATGACCACACCAGCAGGCCCCTACCCGCCCCACTCCCAGCCGCAGTGGGGGCCGGGACCGCAGCAGCCGCAGTACCGGAACGGGCTCGGCACCACGGGTTTCGTCCTCGGACTGCTTGCTGCGCTCTTCGCGTGGATCCCGTTCATCGGGGTGATCGCGTGGCCGCTGGCCATCCTCGGCGTGATCTTCTCCGTGCTCGGGCTATACAGAGCGATCAAGGGGCGGGCGAACAACAAGGGGTTGTCGATCGCCGGGCTCGTCCTGTCGGTCATCGCCCTGGTCTTCTGCGTCGTCTACGCGTCGGCGTTCGCGAGTGCTGCCAGCGACGTCGCCGCCACCGGGTCTGTGTCCGGTTCGTCGCAGCCCGCGGCATCCGGTGACGCGATCGCGCCGGCAGGGACGATGATCGACGTCGGCGGACTGCAGCTGATCGCCGGTCAGCTGACGGACAAGACGCAGTACGGGAACCCGTCGCTGTGCACGACGGTCTCCTACAACAACACCGGGGCCGGCTCGGAGAGCTACAACTCCTACGATTGGCAGCTGCTCGACCCGAACGGCGCCACGACCGCCCCGAACATCGCGTGGGACAACGCCCTGAACTCGGGGAGCCTTGTCGCGGGCGGCACCACCTCTGGTGATGTCTGCTTCGCCACGAAGGCAACTGCAGGGGAGTACCGGGTTCTGTACTCGCCGTTCGGCGGGACGAAGGCGTCGTGGACAAGCGCCGTGAACTAGGCTGCGCGGTGATTGCTTCGGTGTTAATGCGGCCTGGCTTGCGTTCCTGCTGCTGGCGATGCCTACACAGCGTGCCGACCTGCGCTATGTCGGCTTGCCCCGGTTGCGCCACGACAAGGGCATCCCGGCCGGGCCGACCAATCTCACCGCGGAGCAATTCCTGACCGAGTGGCTGGACCACATCAAGCTCCACGTACGGCCGCAGACCTGGGCGGGCGGGCTACGAGAGCACCGTCCGCCTCGTGCCGAGGCTCGGGAGGAAGAAGGTCACCGCGCCCTCGGTGCGAGACGTCCGGCGCATGGTCGACGACCTGAAGGCCGGCGGGACCAGCGCGCCCATAGTCCAGTGGATCCGCTCCACGCTCCGGGACGCGTTGCAACACGCCGTGGCCGAGGAGCTGGTGACTTGCAACGTCGTCCGCAGCGTCCAGGCCGCCCAGCCGTCACGGGACACCCTGAGTGAGCCCCTGACAGCGGAGGAGGCGACGGCGTTCCTGCGCGCGGCCAAGACCCACCGGCTGCACGAGCTCTGGGTGAGTGTCCTGGTGCTCGGCCTCCGGCGATCGGAGATGTGCGGCCTGCACTGGGACGACGTGGACCTCGACCGCGGCACCATCGAGATCCAACGTGGACTGCAGCGCCCCGGGGGCGGCTGCAGGAACTGCCCACCAGGACCCGCTGGTCCCGCCGGACGGTCTTGCTTCCCGAGATGGTCGTCGACGCCCTGCGCGAGCACGAGAAGCGTCAGCGTGCCGAACGGACCGCTGCTGCGCGCGAGACCTGGACGGACACCCCGTACGTGTTCACCTCGTCGGTCGGGACGCCACTGGAACCGCGGATACTGACCCGCACGTTCCACGCTCTGCTCGAACGGCACGGGTTCCGCAAGGTCCGGCTGCACGACCTCCGGCACACCTGCGTGAGCCTGCTGCTCTCGCTCGGCGTGCACCCGCGGATCGTGATGGAGATCGTCGGACACAGCGCGATCGAGATGACGATGTACGTCTAGGGTCACGTCACGCTCGACAGCCAGCGCGACGCCCTCGACCTGCCGAACACTCAGCTCGGTAGTGCCGCCGAGAACAGCAACGAGCACTGAGGTTGCTGTCAGATACCGCTGTCAACCGCGTCCGGCACGCCGCTCACGGCGACGTTTCCGCTGGTCGGGGTGGCGGGATTTGAACCCACGGCCCCTCGCTCCCAAAGCGAGTGCGCTACCAAGCTGCGCCACACCCCGTCGGACGGAGTCTAGCCCCGACCCGCTCTCGTCGGACGAGGACCTGCCCCGCGGTGTCCGGTGCTGCCCGGCCTCGGTGCTCGGGCAGCACGTGGACGCTGCGGTGTGACGACAACCGCGGTGTGTAGGACGAACGGACCCAGCCGTCCGTCGCGTGATCAGGACGTCAGCAGGAGGAACGCCATCGGGATGGCGCCGCTGAGGCTCGCCAGCGATCCGATGGCGAGGGCCGCGAGACCGCTCAGGCGGATGCGCGGGGTCGAGGCCGGGGCGGACGTGGGCGACAGGGCAGTCATCGCTTCCTTCTCTTCAATCGTGTCTGGATTGTTGCCTTCACCTATTGCATCGCTTCGATCTCGAGTTCCGTTCCCGTCCCCCGACGTGTCCTGCCCCACCCTGTCGGGGATCGACCTGAGCGTCGGGGCGACGGATCGGGTGAACCGGTGAACGCGGTCACCGCAGCCGTCGTAGAGAAGGGCATCAAGGACAAGAATCCCCGAAAGGACTCCGCGATGCGCCGTTCCCTGCCTCGCCTCGCCGCCGTCACCGCGGCAGGTGCCCTCGCGTTCGCTGCCACCGCCGGTACGGCGTTCGCCCAGGACGGTTCGGTTTCTGAGCCGGACTCGTTCACCAGCATGTACACCGTGTCGGCGACACCCGACATGATCATCAACAACGACGGTCAGTCGGTTCCCGGCCAGGACGGCGCGACCGGCGAGTTCAACTACCGGCTCAACAGCGACGAGGAGATCGTCTGCTACGACCTCACGCTGCGCGGGGTCACCGGCGAGTACAAGAGCCCGGCGAAGACCGCGACGCACATCCACGAGGCCGCCGCGGGCCAGGCCGGGCCGCCGCGCCTGGCGTTCCCGGACCCCCAGGGTGACGGCGACGTCCGCACCTCGTCCGGCTGCATCCAGGGCCCGTTCACCACCGGGCTCGAGGGCGACAACGGTCAGGACACCGCGACCGGCTTCTCGCTCAAGCAGATCGAGGCCAACCCGTCGGCGTTCTTCGGTGACACCCACACCGCCGACTTCAGCGCCGGTGCCGTCCGTGGCCAGCTGATGGAGGTTCCGATGGGTGGCGTCGAGACCGGCGCCGGCGGCTCGTCGAACGACGCCGCGGCCTACGCGATCGGTGCCGCCGGGCTGGCGGGCGTGGCCGGAGCAGGCGTGGTCATGTTCCGACGGGGCCGTGCCCAGAGCTGAGCGCGCGCGTGACCGGCGCCCGGGAGCCCTGATGCTCCCGGGCGTCGTCGCGTTGCTGCTCCTGTTGGTCACCGCGTGCGGTACCGGGCCCGCGGATGCGCCGGAACGGCCCGCGGGCCCGCTCACCCAGGCACCGGTCGTGGCAGCCCCGGACGAGATCGGGCCGACGTCGGTGCGGATCCCCGCCATCGACGTCGACGAGCCCGAGCTGCTGCGTCTGGGCATCGCCGACGACGGTGCCGCGGAGGTCCCGCAGGACTACGACCGCGTCGGCTGGTTCGACCACGACGGTCCCGGCCCGACCGTGCTGCTCGGGCACGTCGACTCCCGTTCCGGCCCGGCGGTGTTCTACCGGCTGCGGGACCTGGTGCCCGGGGACGTGATCGAGGTCGGACGCGCCGACGGGACCGTCGGCCGCTACACGGTGGAACGCACGCAGCAGGTCGCGAAGGACGAGTTCCCGACCTTCGAGGTGTTCGGCGCGGCATCGGGCGACGTGCTCCGGCTGGTCACCTGCGCGGGGGAGTTCGACCGCGGCGAGCGCAGCTACCACGACAACCTGGTCGTGCACGCCCGCGCGGCGTGAACGACCAGGTTGCCCTGGGTCAGAGTTCGCCGCGCAGCACCACGGAACCGCGGTCGTCGAGCACCTGGAATCCGGCTGCTTCGGCCCGCAACACCGACGAGTTCAGGTTGCAGGTCATCGGGTTCGCCCCGGTGCCGATGAACTCGCCCGCGTTGACCGCTCGCCCGTCGTCGGACTCGACGACGACGCGGTAGGTGGAACCGTCGACGAAGCCGTCTGCGGCCAGCACGATCTCGACGCCCCAGGTGTGCGGGATCGCCTCGGCACTGGCCTGCACCGCGGGATCCATCGCCTGCACCGCGACGGGTTCGCGGGGGATGCCGTCGTAGTCGCCTGCCAGGTACCCGGCAGCCCCGCCGACCAGGATCGCGACCGCCGCCGCGGCAGCGACCGGAAGCCAACGCGAGCGCCGGCGGGCCGGGGCGTCGCGCCCCTCGGCACGGGCAGCCGCGACGATCCGGTCGCCCAGATCCGGCGGTGGTACCGGCGTGCGATCGAGCCGGTCGGGATCGACGCGGCGCAGCGCCGGCAGCACCGAGGAGATCTCCTCGAGCTCGGCCCGGCACTCCGGGCAGCCGTCCAGGTGGGCCTGCAGGGTGGCCGCCTCGTGGGCCCCCAACCTGCTCAGAGCGTGGTCGCCGAGCGACTCACGCAGGGTCCGGTGCTCCTCCGGCGTCACGGTTCCACCCCCATCTCGTCCATCGCCAGTCTCAGTGCCTTGAGCCCGTAGAACACCCGGCTCCGGATCGTCCCGAGCGGCACCCCCGCCTCGGCGGCGATCTCCGCGTGCGGACGTCCGCGCAGGTAGGCCTCGACGATCGCCTGCCGGTGCTCGGGCCTGAGCCGTCTCAGCGCCTCTTCCACCAGCCAAGTGTCGACCAGGGCGTCGTCGGCCGGGCCGACGGTGTCCCGGCCGGACTCGGGCTCGTCGGTGAGCTCGCGGCGCCATGGGCGCACGTTCAGCCGGCGGATCTCGTCGACGATGACGTTGCGGGCGATCGCGAACAGCCACACCCGCAGGCTCGCGATCGACGGGTCGTAGGCGTCGGCGCGGCGCCACGCCCGCAGGAAGACCTCCTGCACCACCTCTTGGGCCCCGCCGTCGTCGCCGAGCTGGCGCAGCGCGTAGCGGTAGAGCTCCGCCCCGTGCGCGGCGTAGGCCGCCCGCAGGCCGCCCTCACTGTTCAGCCCGGGTTCGGCGGCATCGGGAAGCACCGCACGCAAGGCTCGTCTGCGCACCGCCATCGGTGTCCGTCACCTCCCGGTTCGTCTGGAAGGTGTGTTCGTACGGCGGGGCGCAGGTGTTCACCGCTGTGGGATCGGCTACGCTGGGGGAGTCCGACCGGGCTTCGGTGGGGCATGCGGGCGTAGCTCAATGGTAGAGCCCCAGTCTTCCAAACTGGCTACGCGGGTTCGATTCCCGTCGCCCGCTCAGGTGGTTCTACCAGCGGAAACGGCGCCCACTCCCGATCTTGGGAGGGGCGCCGTCTTCGTTGTCGTGCAACTAGCGTGCAATTAGCCGTCGTCGTGCTCGTCGCGCTGGACCAGGTCGTTGAGGCGGCGCGCGATGGCTCGGTCCCGTTCGCTGGTGGCGTGCTGGTAGATCAGGGCGGCCCGCATCGAGCCGTGGCCCATGCGGTGCATCAGCTCGCGGGTGCTGGCCCCGGCCGTGGCGGCGAGGTGGTTGCCGGTGTGGCGCAGGTCGTGGAAGTGGAAGCCGCTCGGGAGGCCTGCGGCGACGACGGTGCGGGTCCAGGCGGTGGCGCGGTGGAAGTTGCCTCGGCGTAGTGGGCCGTCGCGGTCGCCGGTGAAGACCAGGCCCTCCGTGCCTTCCTCAGCGTATTCGGCGATGTGCTCGCGCAGCTCGGTCACCAGCACGTCGGGTAGGGCGACGGTGCGGGCCCCGGCCACGGACTTGGTGGGCCCCGCTTCGATCTCTCCGTTCTTGTGCTCGGCCAGGCGCCGGTAGACGTGGATCGCTGCGCCGCCGAGATCGATGTCGCAGCGCCGCAGGGCCACCAGCTCACCCCAGCGCAGTCCGGTGAACGCGGCCGCGAGAACGAGCACCCGGAAGCGCGGAGGCACCAGCCCGGCGAGCCGGTTGACCTGTGCGACCGTCGCCGTCGGTCGCTCCGGGGTCCGGTGCTGGCCCGCGCCCTTGATCCGGCACGGGTTGCGCTTGATCAGTCCGTCGTCGACGGCGGTGTTGAGGATGGCGCGCAGGAGCCGGTAGGCCTTGGCGGTCCGGTCCTCCGAACGTCCGTTGTTCAGGAGAGTGGACCGCCAGGATCGGACGCGATCGGTGCTGATCTGGCCGAGCGGGTAGTCGCCGAGGTACGGAGCGAGGTGCAGCGCCCAGAGACTCGCGTACTCCTCGCGGGTCCTACGGCTGATCTTGTGCTCGGCGATCCACTGCTCAGCGAACTCGCGCAACGGGATCTTGCCCAGAGCCGGGTCGGTCCAGTCGTCACGCAGCAGCTCCGTTTCGACCGTTGAGAGCCACTGCTCGGCCTCGCGCTTGCGGGCGAACGTGTCGGGTGCGGTTCGTCGTCGACCATCGGGACCGAGGTAGGAGGCCTGGTAGCGCCCGGACGGCAGCTTCCTGATCAGGCCGAATCGGCGGTGCCCGGGGCGGTTGCCGCGTGCCATCAGCTCACCTTCCGAAGCTGTCGACGCACGGCGGAGACGTCCACCGGCTCGACCCGTCCGGCCTGGACGAAGGCCTCCAGGTCGGTCACGCGGAGCCGGACGTGCCTGCCCATGTGGTGGAAGGCGATCCGACGCTCGGCGATCAGCCGTCGGACGAAGCGCACCGAGGTGTTCAGGTAGGCCGCTGCCTCGGGGACGGTCAGGTAGTGCGCGGTCATGACGTCTCCTTCCGGGCTCGCGTGGTGCGCTGTTCGCGTCGTCGTTCGGCGATGCCGAGTGCGATTTCTCGTTCGGCGTCGTTGCGGTGGCCGATGTGGACGACGGCCCAGTCGTTGACCACCAGCACTGATCCGGGCTCAGCCGGGGTGTCGAGAGCGGCCAGGGTCTCCCCGAGCCGGTAGGTGCGCCGGTCCCCGCGGATCGCACCGAAGGTGGTCGAGTAGGCGCGGGACTTGGTGAGGAAGTGGCCGCGGAATCCGAGCATGTGCGCCCACCGGCGCAGGTTCAGCCCGTCGTACTCCTCGCGGCCGCCGAGCTCCCATGCGGTTTCGATGAGCCTGCGGTGGTGTGGGGTGATGTCGAGGTGGTCGAGGTGGGCGATGTCGCGGATCGGGCGGTCGGTCGCTTCGGACTTGCCGGTGCCCTTGGTGGCGTACTTGGCCACGTAGGCCGCCAGCGCTGAGTCCGTGATCTCACCGTCGTCGTTCTCCAGCGCCGCCGCGGTCGTGCTGGCGATGGGCCGGATGTCGACCTGCGTCCCCCAGGCGAGCACCTGAGGAGAGCCGTCCGGCCGGTCCACGGTGAGCGACACGTCGTGCGCGGCGTCCCGGATCGCGGCGTGGAGCGCGTCGGTGGTGATCCCGGGCGGTGGGGCGGTCCAGGGTCCCTCGGGGCCGTCGAGGCGGACGACGGCGTGGAAGTGGACCAGTCCGCGGCGCTGGTACTCGGCGACCTTGGCGTAGGACAGGCGGGCGTGGTCGCGGAAGTCGCGGACCCGGACGCCGAGGGACTGGGCGAGCAGGCGTCGGAGGCGGATGGCGAAGCGGTTCCAGAGGACCCCGGAGTGGGCCTGCCAGAGCACCGCGCCGACGTAGTCGTGCGACTCAGGATCGAGTGCGCAGCCGATGCGGGGGTCGTCGCGGTGGTGTTTGTCGCCGCAGCGGCAGGGGATGACGAGGCCGCGGGCGGTGACCCGGCGGGTGTGGACCGGTCCGAACGAGGGCGCGGTGAGCGTGACGAACCGCCGCGGGTGGGTGGCGGCGCTGTCGGGGACGCCCTTGCCGCCGGCCATTCCGGAGCGCAGGAGGTGGTAGGCGTCGGAGGCGTAGCGGTCCGAGCACGCGGGGCACACGCTCGCGCGGCGGTTGCCGCACGGGGCGAGGATCTCGCCTTCCCGCTCAGCGAGGACGGTGCCGGTGGCACGGTCGTAGATCCGCGACGAGCCGGTGAGGTGGATGGGGGCGGCGCAGCCGCCGATGGCGGTGACTTCTCGGCGCCAGGTCTGGAAGCCGTCGGAGCGCAGCAGGTGGGACAGGTCGTGGTCGTGCTGTGTGGTCGTGGCAGCCGTCATCACGGCATCCCTCCGAGGGACGAGGTGAGTGAGTGGGGGTGGCTCCGGCCCCGCCGGGAGCTGGACTCACAACGGCGGAGCCGGGCCAGGCCGCCTCAGCGGCGGTAGAGGCGGTGCTCGTGCTCGATCTCGACCGGCCCCGGTGTGAAGCCGTGGTAGCGGGCCAGGAGCCGGGCAGCGGCCCGGTAGCTCGACGCGTAGCCGACGAGTGCGCCGTGATCGTTCTCGACCCGGTAGCGGCCTCCGTCGCGCAGCACGGTCCCGCCCTGACCGGTCGTGCCGAGGCAGACCAGGGCCTTGCCCGGTTCCACGACGTCGACGCCGATCAGCCCGGTGGAGCGCTGCGGTGTCTTCGTGGTTTCCGGCGCTGGGGCCGGTTCCGGGATGGGCCGGAGGTGGTCCCAGCGGGACACCATGTCCCGGGTCGCCTTGGGCACGAGCACCGACCGGGCCGGGCCCTCAGCACCCGCGTGGTGGATGTGGTGGGTGCCGCCGAGCCGGAGGTGTCCGGTGTCGAGGAGCTGGGCGACGGTGTCCCCGTCGTGGCGGGCTACTGGCTCGGCGCAGCCAGGCCGGGCCGGGTCGGCGCGCAGGACCAGGCCGGTGCGTTCGATGAGGAACAGTCCCGGGTCCTGGGCCAGGGCGACGATGCGGACGACTTCGCGCGGGTCCTGCGTCGCGGCGGGGCCGTGGTCGGTGGTCTCGACGGTCACGGGGTCCCCGAACAGTGCGCCCTGGATGGTGCCGGTCATGCCGACCACCACCAGGTCGCGCGAGCTTCCCACGACCACTCACGGGCGAGCTGGCGGACCACGTACCACTCGGCCACGACGGCCCCGCCCGTGGCTATCCAGAACCAACCCGAGGTGGTACCGAGGTAGAGCCAGGTCCCGCCGACGATCAGTGCGAAGAGCAGGGTGAATCTGGCCCAGGTGCGGAGCACCCATGCGGTGGTGGTGCCCATCAGGCGGCCCCCCGCTCGGTGTCGAGGTCGATCACGTCCGCGTCCGGCGGGGGCGTGCAGCGCTGGACCAGTTCGGTGATGTCGTCGTCGGAGACGAACGCGGCCCGGAAGCGGACCGGGAGGCGTGACCCCTTGTCGATGACGAACCCGATCCCGGCGTGGCGGGCGTCGCCGGGGATCTCATCAGCGAGAGCACCCCGCTCCCGAGCCCCTTCGCCGAGGACCATGTCGACGTGGGAGGCCGCGGTGACGCCCAGGCAGATCCGCTGGGTGAACAGCTCCCGCACGTCCACGACGTCCTTGGAGGGCTCCTGCAGGTAACCGTGGACCGCGAACAGCGACGCCCGACCTTGGGTCATGACCTCCGCCAGCAGCCGCAGCGCATCCCGGACCGATGTGCGGTCGCCGTAGGCGGTGAGCATGGCCATCTCGTCGATGACCAGCAGCTCCACCGGCGTCGCTGGGCTGGGGGTGCAGGCGCGCACGTTCTGGTCGCGCATGTCGTCCTGCCGGTCCCGCATCGCGTCCCGGAACTCGGTCAGTAGCTCCAGCGCGGCGGGCATGGTGGTGGCGTAGCGGTGGAACAGCGGTGCGCCCTGCTCGGTCTCGACACCACCCTTGAGGTCCACCATCCACACCCGGACGATGCCGTCGCGGATGCACGGGCCCACGCCGCGCAGGGTCGACCACAGCACGGAGCCCTTCCCGGAGCCGGAGGCGCCGGCCACGAGGCGGTGTCCGCCGATGACGGGTGCGGTGAACGGCTCGCCGCGCTCGTTGTCCCCGATCTCCACCGCCCCCAGGTCCACATCCTCGGTGGTCTCAGGGATGTCCGGGGCGGGGATGGTGCGGGTGAACGGCAACTCCCACTCGATCACGATTGCGACGACGCCTGGTCGGTGGCGGGTGATGGCGACCCGGTGCGCGATCAGGGCTTCCCAGAGCACGGAGGAGCGTTCCTGCCAGTAGGCGACGTCCTGGCCGCGGACCATGCGGACGTAGACGGTGTCGATCGACGCCGACGACGACCGCACCCGCAGCACCCGCGGGACGAGCAGATCGCCGGTGTGGCGGTGCTCCTTCGTCAGCCCGCAGTCCGACATCAACTGCGCCCAGCGACGGCCGCGGTAGACCGTCCAGCGCCGCCACGTGGCCCGCAGAGCGGGGGCAGCGAACCGGTCGAAGCTGGCCGGGTGCGAACGCCCCCAGACCGCCACGGAGGCGACCAGGACGCCGAGCCCAATCCCGGTGACGAGCGGCCCGAGCATCAGCACGAGGCCCAGGACGACCAGGGGAACGGCGACGAACCCCGGGTGCCGCGCGGTCCACGCCAGCGCCTGGAACTCCCGACCCGGAGGCCGAGACGCACGACCCACATGAGTGCGCGCCGGGCCGTTCATACGTGTTGCAGAGCTACTACGCTTGTTCACTGCTACCAGTCCTCACGAGAGTTTGTGTCGGGTAGCAGGGGCGCCCGCTGTGTGTTTCCGCCAAGAATCAGTGCAGCGGGCGACCCCACCACCCGAGGTGGTCATTTCTGATCGCGCAGCGCGCCCCTTGCTGAGTCCAGGTGGACGGTGAGGTGGGCGACGTCGCGGGCGAGGTTGTCGTGGGTGTTCTTGAACCCACCGGTCCGATACGGAATCCCATGCAGCGAACGCTTGAGTTCGCGCATCGCGGCATCCAGCTCTTCGACGGTCCGATCGACAGCCTTCGACATCACTTCCTCCATTCGCGGGAGACCAACTCGGCCTCCCACTTCTTCGCCGCCGACGCCATGACCCGCAGCGAGGCGTGCGCGGTCTTCGCCGAGGCCCGGATCTCCTCCGGCGACGCAGTCGACCAGTGCTCCCCCTGGACGCCGGCCTTGGCCGAGACGCCCTTTCCGGAGCGCTTGGGCTTGGAGTCGGTGGCCTTGGCTGCGACCTTGTCGGCCTCGGCGAGGGCGTCTCCGACCAGCTGCAATGCCCGCCAGAACTCCCCGTACTTGCGCAGCGCCCGCCGGTTGACCTTCGGCAGGGTCTTGATCCGATCCCGCGGGCCCAGGTTGATCGCCACGCCTCAGACCCCCTTGCGGATGGCGAGCTGGGCCAGGCGCAGACCCTCCGCGACACCGGCCCGCCACGCCTGCTCCGTCGCGACGACGGGGTGCTCAGTGCGGGCCCAGCGGCGCCGCTCAACCTCCAGCCGCCGCACCAGGCGACCCACACCGGAGGTCACCCGCGGGCGGGTGCTTGTCGTTTTGCTCATCGCGTCATCTCCATCTCCGCCAGCGCCGCCGTGGGGCTGCTGGTCTCGCCGTCTCCGAAGCAGCCCGGGCAGACCCCGGAACCACCACACGCCCCACACTCGACACCGCAGGTCGAGTCGCCGTAGCCGTCGCACACATCGCACGCCCGGCTACCGCCGCATTCACCACACACCACCGCAGATCACCCCTTGGCAGAGGACACAGGTGTCCCCGACTCGGAATTACTGGGAATTGCCGGAACACCATTCCGGCGACAAATGGGCCGCTACATCAGGCGGCCGGCCCGCACATCACCGCGGTCAGAACGACACGCAGATGGTGTCGGTCAGGAGTGGTTCTCGTCGTCCTTGCCACGGCGCATCGGCGCCGGAGCGGGGTGGGCGTGCTTGAGGCCCATCGCCTTGAACGCGATCCCCGACACCGTCCGACCATCCGCGGACTCGATCGAGTACGGGTTGATCTTCGGATCGATCAACTGCACCCGGGCGTCCTCCCCGAACCCCTCACCCGGATCCGTCGTCAGGGTCACCTTGATCTCCTCACCCTTCGGCGCCCGCTGACCCGCCTGCACCTGGAGCTTGGCGAACAGCGACACCACGAACTGCGTCACCCCATCCCGATCCGTCACCGGCACCTCCGCACCATTCGCGTCCTGACGGGTCTTGGGCGCGGGCGGCTCCACCACCGTGAGCTTGAAGCCGTCGAGCACCACCGGAAGATCCCTCATCGCTCTCTCCTTCGTTCACCTGACCAGCTTGGCTAGCCATATCAGAATGACCGGCTTGGCTAGCCATGTCAAGCACGAACGAGGAAGATGGCTAGCCGGGCTAGTCAGCCGACCGATACCGTGGGGTCATGAGCACGCCAGCTGAGTTCCTCGCGCACCTGGACCCGGAGGATCCGCGCACCCCGTCGCAGCAGATCTCCAACCAGATCCGCGCCGCGATCAAGCTCGGCAAGCTCAAGGCGGGGGAGAAGCTGCCATCGCAACCTGACCTGGCCGAGCGCTACGGCGTCGCCCGCGAGACGGTCAAGGCCGCGCTACGCCCCCTCTACGCCGAGCGACTGCTCATCAGCCGCCAGGGAAGCGGGGTGTTCGTCCGCGCCCAGACCGAGCTACCGGTGGGGCTGCGCCCGCACATCGAAGCCGCGTTCGAGCGCCCGCACGTGCGCATCGACTTCGCCGGGTTCTCCGGCGAGACCCTGGCCAACACCCTGTCCGAGGTCCTGGACAAGGTCCGCGCCGGACGCCTGAGCCCGGAGTCCATCGCCGTGCGGATCATGCTGTCCGACCCCGGCGTCCCCCTCGCGCTCCCGTGCCGAGCCGACACCGCCGCCGACGACCCCGCCGTCCGCAAGCGCGCCGATCGCATCACCCGCCGCGCGGTGGACAGCATCACCGACGGCGTCCAGGAGCTTGCCGACCTGGGGCTGGTCAAGACCGCGACCGCAGAGGTCCGGGCGCACAGCGCCTCGCCGCTGTTCAAGCTCTACCTGATCAACGACGAGGAAGCGTTCTTCGGCTTCTACCCCGTCCTGGAACACACCGTCACGATCGACAAGGCCCCGGTGCCGATCTTCGACCCGATGGGCAAGGACGCCACCCTGTTCCACTTCTCCAGCGGCGACGACGCCGACACCAGCAACGGCCCCCAGTACGTCACCCAGGCCCGCACCTGGTTCGACTCCGTGTGGACCACCATCACCCGGGAGTACCCGCAGTGACCCTCCCGACCGGCACCCGCACCCAGCTCGCCGACCTGCTCCGCGGCGCCCGGGTCCTGCTCCTGGACTTCGACGGGCCTGTCGCGCATCTGTTCGCCGGCCACCCTGCACCCGAGGTCGCCGCAGCCCTAAGGCAGTTCGCCACCGTGCACGGCATCGACCTCAGCGGGGTTCGCACCGACGATCCGCTAGTCCTGCTCCGAGCCGCGTACCGGCATTCGCCCGAGTCCGGTCGTGACGTCGAGGCCCACGTCATCGAGCACGAGACCCGCGCCGCGACCGTAGCCGAACCGACCCCCGGTGCCCACGAGCTCATCCGCACCGCCGTCGCCACCAGCCACGCCGTCCTGGTCGTCAGCAACAACTCCGAGCGAGCCATCCGCACCTACCTGGCCCGCCACAACCTCACCGAGCACGTCGCGCAGATCATCGGCCGGCCTTTCGGGCACCCCGAGCAGATGAAGCCCGACCCCCACCTACTGCGCGCAGCACTGGACATCACCCGAGCGGCACCGAGCGACGCGGTGTTCGTCGGAGACTCGATCACCGACGTCCTCGCCGGGGCAGCAGCAGCAGTGCCGTGCATCGGCTATGCCAAGCAGGCCGAGCGAGCCGAGGGCCTGGCCGACGCGGACGCCCTGGTCGTCGTCGACGACATGCACACCCTCGCTGGGGCACTCCGCTCGTGACTTCTCTCAGCCCCGCTGTTGCCGACGCTGTGCGCTGTCGATGGCCTGACCGTGCGCCTGTGTGGATCGAGAGCCTTTCCAACGAACTGGCCGCGGTCTGCGCCGCGCTCGCCGTGACACCTACCGGCCGAACGTTCTCCGCACGATCAGCCCACGTCATCGAAGCAACGAGTCGCTCCGGGACACGTTTGATCCTGCGATCGAGTCCGGATCCTGCCGCCGCCCACCAGGCTGCGGTATCGGAGCGATTGGCAGCGCTCGACTTGGCGCCTGCCCTGCATCTCGTCAGCAACACTCCCACCAGCACCTGGACCGCGATGGACGCCATCAGCCCCGGGACCTCACTTGCCGAGCAGGAGCCGACTCCGTCCCAGCTTGCGAGGGTGAGCGAAATGATGGGTGTCCTGCGTAGCGGGAGCGGTCCTGCATCAGCTCCCGGCATCGTGCCGTGGTTGCGCGCTCGCCTCACCGAACCGCCGGCCGATGACCAGCCGCCCCATCGCGGGCCTGCTGCTGAGGAACAGCGTCGCGCCGGACTCGACATGCTCGACCAGCTTGCCGACGACCTGCGCCCGGGCCTCTGCCACGGCGATCTCTCGCCTCCGAACGTCCTGCACGGGGGCCGACGATTGTGGTTCATCGACCCCCGCGGGATGAACGGTGAAGCCGCGTACGACATCGCCGTGCTTGCACTCAAGCTGAGCTATGACGACCTCGACACGGCCCGCGCACTGGCCCGAAGTATCGCCCTGGGCAGCGGGGACGATCCCGACCGTGCCGCAGGATGGACCGTCGTCGCCGACGCCGCGACCGTCTAACCGCCGCTCGTATCGCGACGGAGAACAACAACATCCACAGCAGCGGTCAGTCCCAGGGTGTTCGGCAGCTCTTGCAGGACGCGGTCGCGGTGGTCTGAGTCGATGTGATGGGCGCTGGGCCCCATGTCGACGAGTGCTCGCACCTGGTCGCGGCTTAGGGCGAGCCGCCATCTCACCGGTTGTCGAGCGACCTCGACGAAGCCCTCAAAGGCGTGCTGCAGCCGGTCCGCCTTGCGGGAGTCGATGCCGATCGTTCCGAGGCGGCCGCGCAACTCACGCAGATGCTCCGTGCCCGCCGTGGCCATGAGCAGGACCCCGTCATCGATCAAGACGCGGTTGATCTCGGCGGGTGTCCGTGGGCCGAAGACGTTCAGCACGATATCGACTGACCGTGACGCGAGGGGCAGTGGTTGCCACATGTCCGCTCCGATGGCGGCGGCCCTCGGATGGGCGCGGCTCGCGCGCCGTAGGGCTGCAGTCGACAGGTCGAGGGTCGCGCCCCACGCGTGCGTAAGAGCATCGAGAGTGGCGGCGAGGTAGTAGCCGGTGCCTCCGGCGAGGTCGGCGACGAGCCTGCTCTGCTGTGGGGCGTGCTCGGCGGCGAACGCTGTGATGGTCGAGCGCAGGGCGTCGTAGTGGCCCTGGCCCAGGAACGAGTCGCGTGTCCGTGGCCATGAAAAAGTCCCCGCTGGTGGCCAGGTTCAGGTCCCCGCGGGTGGCCTTGTGAGGTCCCCGCTGGTGGCCAGATAGAAGTCCCCGGTCCCTCGTCGTGTCGTACGCCGGGTTGAGGCCCTGGGCGGTGACGGTGGTGGTTGTCGAAGCCAGCCGCCGCACCACCCAGGGGTCTCCCATTGAAGTCTGCGAGGGAACGGATGGACATCATTTCGGCCTATCGGGATGTCGGCAGTTATCGCGGCGCGGCCGCGATCTGCGCCACGACACCGAAGACCGTGCGTCGGGTCATCGAGCGTCATGACGCGGGGGGTGTTGTCCCGCAACGCAAACCACGCTCCCGGAACTATGAGTCGGTCGCCGAGCTGGTCGCCGGGCGAGTGGAGAAGACCAAGGGCAGGATCTCGGCGAAGCGGCTGCTGCCCGATGCTCGCGCCGCGGGCTACGAGGGCTCGGCGCGCAACTTCCGCCGCCTCGTCGCGCAAGCGAAGGCCGACTGGCGCCGCGATCATCACCGCGGGCGGCGTCCGGCGGTGTGGTCCCCGGGCGAGCACCTGGTCATCGACTGGGGCGTGATCGCCGGGCTGCACGTGTTCTGCGCCGTGCTGGCCTGGTCGAGGGTGCGGTTCGTCCGCTTCGCCGTCGACGAACGCGCCGAGACCACCCTGAACATGCTGGCCGAGTGCTTCGAGACCATCGGCGGGGTCCCGAAGGTCGTGCTCGCCGACCGGATGGGGTGTCTGAAGGCCGCCGTGGTCGCCGACCTCGTGGTCCCGACACCGGACTACGTGCGCTTCGCCAGCCACTACCGGTTCCGCCCGGACTTCTGCCACGGCAACGATCCGGAGTCCAAGGGCATCGTGGAGAACCTCGTCGGCTACGCCAAAGCCGACCTGATCATCGGCTGCGACCTGGTCGACCTCGACACCGGGGACACCGGGGGGCCGGGACGCCCCGACCTGGCCGCGGCCAACGCCGCAGCGCAGCAGTGGTGCGCGGAGGTCAACGCGGTGACGCACTCGGAGATCGCGGCGATCCCCGCTGAGCGGCTGGCCGAACACGAGCTCGACGTCTTGGGCGGGCTCCCGTCGCTGCGCCCTCGGATCACCGGCCCGGCGGTGATCCGCAAAGTCGACCGGTTGTCCTGCGTGAGGTTCGGGTCGGCCCGCTACTCGGTCCCCACCACCGCGATCGGCACCCGGGTCGAGGTCCGCACCCACGCCGACCGCCTCACCATCCTGTCCACCGCCACACCCGGCGGCAGGGTCGGCGCAGTTGCCGGGGCCGGGGTGGTGTTGGCCGAGCACCGCCTGGTCGGGCCGGGCGAGGCGTCGGTGATCGACGCCCACTACGGCGGGCCGCGCCCCACGACTCCGGTTCGGGCGGCCCGCCCGAAGACCGCTGACGAGAAGACGTTCTGCGCACTCGGGCCCGCCGCGCAGGCGTTCCTGACCGGTGCTGTCGCAGCCGGATCGGCCCGCCTGGGCACCGAGCTCGGCGAGCTCCTCGCACTCGGCCAGGCTCACGGCGAACAGGCTCTGCTCGACGCGCTGGCCCGAGCGACGGCGTTCCGTCGTTGGCGGGCCGAGGACGTCCGGTCCATCCTCGCCGCCGGCGCTGCCGCACCGAGACCCCAACCGGCCGGGCAGGCGTTGGTGGTCGAGCTGCCCGCGGTCCCGACCCGCTCGCTGACCGACTACGCCGTCTTCACCGACACCGCCACACCCGCCGGCGGTGTCGTCGAGGGTGATGCGTCATGACTGCGAGCAAGCCCCCGGCGCTCGACGCGGACCTCGAGGCCGGGCTCAAACGACTCAAGCTCGCCGCGATGCGCCGCCTCGCGCCGGAGCTGCTGCTCACCGCCCGCACCCAGCGCTGGCGTCCTGAGGAGCTGCTGCGGGTCCTGGTCGAGGCCGAGGTCGCCGCCCGGGACGCCTCCAACATCGCCAACCGGCGCAAGGCGGCCGGGTTCCCGGTCGCCAAGACCCTCGACGAGTTCGACCTGTCCGCCTCCTCGATCCCCCAGGCCACGTTCGACTACCTCGCCTCGCTGGAATGGATCCGCGCCCCGGAGAACCTCGCCCTGGTCGGCCCGGCCGGCACCGGGAAGTCGCATCTGCTCGTCGCGCTTGGCACGGCGGCGGTCGAGGCCGGGCACCGGGTCCGCTACTTCACCGCCGCCGACCTGGTCGAAGCGCTCTACCGCGGCCTGGCCGACAACTCCGTCGGCCGACTCATCGACCACACACTGCGCCATGACCTGATCATCATCGACGAGATCGGGTTCGCCCCACTCGACGACACCGCCGCCCAACTGCTGTTCCGGCTCGTCGCCGCCGCCTACGAACGCCGCAGCCTCGCCATCAGCTCCCACTGGCCCTTCGACCGATGGGGGCGGTTCATGCCCGAACACACCACCGCGGTCAGCCTGCTCGACCGGCTCCTGCACCACGCCCAGGTCGTCGTCACCAGCGGCGACTCCTACCGCATGCGCGAAGCCCGAAACGCGAAGAAGGGAGCCGCCATCAACACCAGCTGAACAACCCCGGACCGGGGACTTTCACCCGGCCACCAGCGGGGACCACAAACTGGCCATTGACATCGCGGGCCGTCACCATCTCCGCGGTGTCTCCACGGTGGCGGCGTCGGCCGGACAGCAGTGTGAGGTAGCCCTGGCGGGCGATGTCGAAGGAATGGCCTCTCTGGCAGTGGACGGTCCTGCCGTCTCGGCGCAGTACGGCGGCGTGGCATTGCGGGCACCGGAGCCGTTCGAGAACGGCGTCCAGCGAGGTCGGGTATCGGGAAGAGCCGTCAGCGTGGCAGCCGACGGCAGGGGAGGTCTCCACAGTCGCGCAGTCCCTGGGTGCGGAAGCGGGAGTGCGGCGGTGTCACGTCTACACGACAAGCCCATGTCGGCACGGGTGAGAGGCCGTCGGACCTAGCAGGGTCGGACGGCGGGGTGCACCGCCTCAGGCGGTACGGGGGCGCTTCGCGAGCGGGAGCCACATGCCCCTGACCGTACCTGCTCGATCCGCGCCCGAACGTCAAGCATCAGGTGAGACCGGAACGTCAAGCATCAGCCGGGACACGACAACGACGTCAGCGCTCGCCGTGTCTAGACCTTCCATTCGGTATCAAGGCGCCGCCTCCGGCGCCGCCGCGGAGAGGCTGCCCGGGGCGTGCGGCCTCCGGCCGGTCCCCGCCCAGCCTCTCCGCGCAGTCTGATCGGTGCGACGGCGTGACCGTCATAAGTCGAGACGCGTAGGCCCTGATGAGCCTGGTGCATCGTCCATCGGCGTGCGTGCTACTGACAAAATCGTTAAAACTGATGATCGTGATGAGTCGCTGTCACGCTGGTAGTCGAGCGAGCGATGGAACGAAGAGCGGTGACTGCGATCGGAGCGCAATGGCTAATGCAAACAAGAGTGCGACTGTGTCAATCATCAAAGTTGTGTACTTTGATGAAGAGTCGGCATCTGATTACCTTGACATTTCGGCAGGCGGAAAGGCTGTCGCTTCGAGCGAGGATGTTCGAGATCGCACCAGCAAGCTGCACGGCAAAATGCAAGCTGAGGTGGCAGCCAAGTTCAGTTGGCTTCCATTTCTAGGTGGCTCAGCGGGAATTGCAGGTGGTGCGGAAATCGCCCAAAGCGGACAGAGTCTTCTTCGTAAGACACTGTCGAACACGATCCTGACGGACTACCTCAGTAGTGCAGCTAAGGATGAGCGGGTTCAGAAGTTGACTAAACTTCGCGTCACTGCGCCGGAGGGGTCTATGGCATTCGCAAAAATGTTCACGCCATACATGGTTATGCTTAGAATGGAAGATGCGCCGATCGATCTAGCTCGAATGGACGAGACGCTCGCAGGAGCCAAGGGCTACTACGAGCTTCTTGGTGAAGATTCGGGCGGGACGATTCACGTCCTTCGCTTCAATATTAAGGCGTTTAGAAACAATTACGGATTGGCCGATCTCGGTCGGATGAATTTAACATTTCATGGAGTACTTGTTGGGCGAACTGCAAACAAAGCGCTCGACATGAAGGCAGAGATGGCCGTTGGTGCGGACGAGACGTTGCCATCCGCGGCCGACATTGTTGATGCGAAGCCCACTCGGGATGACCTCCTCTTGAACGTCTACGACGTGTTGTTTGCTGGGGTCGAGCATGTCGGCTGATGTCGAGGTTAAGATCTTCTACGGCCCTCCGTCGTGGTTCAAGGAGCAACTTGGGCAAGATAAGGGGGAGAGTCTCCTTGATCTTGTCGATGAGCTTGACGAGGCTAAACGTCGCCATACATTAGCTGTTGAAGGTCAGGACTCGCCGCCGCCTGACGAGTCCGATCCGCAGCCTGAGCTGGTGGTCGCTGAGTCGGGCGATTACGCTACATTGAACGAGCACGCGATCACGAACTTTGTAAGCCTCATCCGAAAGATCAGCCCCGAGTGCCTGTACTTGCATAACCCTCCTGCGCGCGTTCATTCGCAGCTCGAGAGAGTATTCGCAACCGAGGTGCAGCGGTTCGTTTATCCCGTGGTAACCAAGGACGTTCTCGTTGCCTTCCGTGATGGATTTGCTGATCACCTGGTCGGACAAGGGGCCGTAAGGGAGTCGCTTCTAGCTGCGTTGTACCCGCTGACTACAATACGCCGAAGTACGCCGGTCGTTCTGATGTTCTACGGACCTTCGGGTGTTGGGAAGACGGAGACCGCACACTTCATCAACGGACTACTCGGCGGCGCGCTGCTGCGCAAGCAGTTCTCAATGTTTCACAGCGAGAAATTTGCATCGTACGTCTTCGGGGGGGCCCACTCCGAAGTCTCTTTCGCTCACGATCTGCTCGACCGTGAGTCCGGCGTCATCTTGGTTGATGAGTTCGACAAGGCGAATCCGATCTTTCACAGCGCCTTCTATCAGCTCTTCGACGATGGAGTGTTTGAAGACAAGAACTATCGTGTAGAGCTCGGCGCATCCTTAGTGATCTGCACATCAAACTATAGAACGGAGGATGATATACGTGCCGCTCTTGGGGATGCGCTGTATTCTCGATTCGATGCTTTAGTGGAATTTGCCTCTCTGGATGCAGAGGGGGTGAAGCGAGTTATCGACCGGATCGTCGATGGAAGGTTCTCTACGTTGACAGCGGTAGAGCAGGAGTGGCTGGATCTCCCTAAGATTAAGACGATGCTGCAAGCGCGACTACAAAATCTAGGAAACGTTCGAAAGTTGGGAAAGTTGATCGACGAGGTCATCTCGCTGATGCTGGTGCGCGCAATGCTGGAAGAGGAAGGCAAGGCTCTTCCGAGCTGACGCGTCGCGCTTGGGGACACAGTTTGAGTTCTCGGACATATCAGCACTTGTGACAACTGGGCTCCGCTCCTCGCGTGTCGACAGGAGTCCGCCCGGCGGGTCGCAAGAAGGGGTCAACGGAGCGCCCTCGCCGGGCGGGCAGGTCTCCGGGATGGTGACACCGTGCCATCCCGCCGACCTCCCGGAGGGCGTACCGCACGGCCACCCGTGGGCGGAGCGTGGCATGGTCGGGTGCGGTTGCGTCGAGGGCCGCCCACGGGCGCCCACACGGTCGGTCTGGCGACAGGTCGACGGGATGGCACTCAGAAGGCGCGGGGGAGCGGGCTCGCCCCGGGTTACCCCCGGAATTGAACGGCAGAAGCCGACGACGGACCGTTGCCGGGGGAAGACGGGGCACCGCGTCCGTGCAGCGCACGAGGGATGACGGCGAACATCGGGCACCGCCGAAAGTAGTGGATCTCGTCTCCGCGGATTCAGGGTGCACGTGATGGCGGAGCTGCTTGACCAACCGCCTGACAACGGCCCCTGCCTAAGGAAGCGTCCAGCGGACGTCTACGGACTCGACGATGCCGCCCACCTGGGCATCATCGCCTGTCGTGCCCGAGTCACTGTTGCTTCGGGACGAATGAGTCCCCTGCCGCCCGTCCTGCCTGTGTGTCACTCGCTCGCAGTCAGGTTGATCGGACAGATAGCCTGCTGCGCGTGGTTGACGCTCTGCAGCCTGTCAGCGAGATGCCGACGTGGGACGGCTTCTTGCTGCCCGTCCTTCAGGTCCTCAGTGACGGGGAGACGGTCCAGGCTCGCGAGGTTCAAGATCGCGTCGCTGACCATGTCAAGCTCACCGATGCCCAACGAGACGAGGTCCTCGATTCCGGGCAGCAGCGGTTCCGGAACCGCGTCGGTTGGGCAGTCTCCTCGCTGGCCCGAGCCGGAGCGCTCGACCGTCCGCGACGTGGGTCGTACACCGTGACCGATGTGGGGCGGCGCCTGCTCGCCGAGCACCCGCACCGGCTGGACGAGGTCGACCTGAGACAGATTCCGGCGTACCGCGACCACGTCCCGGCCCGGCGTGTGCAGGTCCCATCGAACAACGCAACACCGGTCCAGGAGAACCAGTACAACTCTGAGCTTGATCCGATCGAGCAGATCGAGGCTGGCACCGCCCGGCTTCGAGCGGAGGTCAGCACGCAGCTGCTCGAACGGTTGCGCTCCGCCAGTCCTGACTTCCTCGAGCAATCGGTCCTCGACGTGTTGGTCGCGATGGGCTACGGAGGGGTCGAGCAGCGCGCCCGTCGCATCGGCGGTAGCGGGGATGGCGGGGTCGACGGCGTCATCGACCAAGACCCCCTCGGTCTGGCTCGCATCTATGTCCAGGCGAAGCGGTACGCACCGGACACGGTTGTCGGTCGACCGCAGGTACAGGGGTTCGTCGGCGCCCTTCATGGTCAACAAGCCACTCAAGGTGTCTTCATTACTACGAGCACCTTCTCCCGGGAGGCCGTGGAATACGCGCGCTCTGTCAACGCGAGCGTGATCCTCATCAATGGGGAACGGTTCGCGAACCTCATGATCGATCGCGGGGTCGGCGTACAGGAAGTGCAGACGTACACGATCGTCAAGCTTGACGAGGACTACTTCGAGTAGTCAGTGGACCGGGTGACCTCAGGGAGCCTCTGATGCTGCGCCACGACGACCGGACTCAGCCGGAGCAATCCCGGAGCGGACTGCCAACGATCGCCCAGCATACAGAACGACGTTCCGGCACGAACGCCCAGCTCAGTCGGTACGACACGGCACCGGCCACTACAGGGCGGCACCACGTCGCCGCTTTTACGTCGAGGTGGTCACCGCGCCTCTCCGGCTCCGGCTTAAGGCACGGCCACTGTCTTCGGCATGATGAGGCAGATGACCGATGTACCAGCGGGCGCCGAGGCTCAGGGGCGGCCACAAGTAAACGACTACGACGCCTTTGCTGCAGCCTACTCGGCGGAGAATGACGACAGCCTCGCCAACGCGTACTACGAGCGCCCCGCCATGGTGGCGCTGGCTGGAGACGTAGCGGGCCGCCGCGTCCTCGACGCTGGGTGCGGCTCGGGAACGCTGTCCGCTGCGCTGCGCGACCAAGGGGCCGCTGTCACGTGCATGGACGCGAGCGCTGGGATGCTCGACCTGGCGAAGAAGCGCCTCGGCGACGACGCTGAGCTGCGATTGGCCGACCTCAACGACCCTCTACCGTTCGAAGACGGCGCGTTCGACGACGTGATCGCCTCGCTGGTGCTGCATTACATCGAGGACTGGGCTCCGGTACTGATCGAGATGCGGCGGGTTCTGGAGCCCGGCGGCAGGCTGTTCGCCTCCGTCGACCACCCGATCGTTGCGTACACCATTCACGAGCCCCGGCCGGACTACTTTGAAAACACCAGCTACGAGTTCGAGTGGGAATTCGGAGGGCAGCGGGTACCCATGCGGTTTTGGCGCAAGTCACTGCAGTCGATGCTAGACGCTTTCATGACCGCTGGATTCCGTGTAACGCGCATCACTGAGCCGCAGCCCATTCCGGAGGCGCGCGACTTACACCCTAGGGCCTTCGCTCACTTTTCGACTGCACCCGGGTTCCTCTTCTTCGCACTTGAAGCAGGTCGGGAGTAGCCCTTTCACCTGCCGGGACCCGAGCTCAGCTCGTGCAATTGGCGTGCAACTACCGGCGGTCAACCACGGTCAGTCGCGGGGCTGTCCGTCCCCTATCCCCGCAGGTCAACGTCGCAGAGTGCCAGTCTTGCGAGGCCTTCCAAAGTGGCTACGCGGGTTCGATTCCCGTCGCCCGCTCCACCCTCTGACCAGGGGTCTTGCAAGCCGACTGAGCTGGGGTTCTCGATCCTCGCGGTGGGCCGCCTCTTCAGAGGCGTTCGACGCGGTCGGCCTGCGGGCCCCGGTCGCTCTGACGCACCGCGTACCGGACCCGGTCACCCTTCTGCAGCGGCTCCGACCCCATGACCACGGACACGTGGGCGAAGAGATCGTCGCCGCCTGCGTCCGGGGTGATGAACCCGAAGCCGCGGTCGCCGTCGTAGCGCGCGACGACGCCCTCGCCGCCTCGTGCGGGCACGTCCCGCGTCGCCGGCCCTGCGGCCGCGGCAGGTGCCGACCGCTGCGGCGCCGTCTGGGGCTCGGCCCCCCGGACCAGGTGCACGTCGCGGGCCTGCGGGCCCTTGTCTCCACTAACCACCTCGTAGGCGACGCGGTCGCCCTCCGTGAGCCACGTCAGCCCCTCGGCCAAGGCCCGGGCGTGAACGAAGACGTCCCCGTCGCCGGAGTCGGGGTTTATGAAGCCGAAGCCCTTGTCCTCGTCGTACCAGGCCACCGTGCCGTCGGCACCGTCCGCGCCGTCCGCGGTGCCGGCCGCAGCGGGTAGGCCGGCCCCCGCTCCCAGCGGGATCACGTGCCCGGCCTGCGGGCCGCGCTCGCCCTCGACGACCAGGAAGGCCACCCGCTGCCCCTCGGTGACCACGCCGCCGGTCACGATGGCGGAGCTGTGCACGAAGATGTCGGCGCCGCCGCCGTCCGGCGACGCGAAGCCGTACCCCTTGCCCGGCTCGTACCAGTTGACGGTGCCGAGCAGGCCCACGGCGCTGCCGGTGGCCGCGTCGGCGGTGACGCGAACGTGCAGCGCCTGGGGCCCGCGGTCGTTCTCGCCGACCTCGAACACGACGGCCTGGCCCTCGCGGAGCACTTTCGCTCCGCCGTCCCCGACGATCTCGGAAGCGTGCACGAACACGTCCGGCGAGCCGTCCTCGGGCGCGAGGAAGCCGAAACCTCGTTCGGCGTCGAACCAACGGACGGTTCCCTGTGGCATCGAAGGCTCCAGGTCGGGAGGGCGGGCACTGACCCCAGTCTCCCCGACGGACCTCGCGGTCCGTCGGGCCGGGGGCCCACAGGCGGGAGGTGCGGGGCCAGAGCCGGTCCTCGACCAGCCGCTGCTGCTCCATCGTGCTTACGAGCGCAGACGATCACCCCAGCGGGCGCCGAGCTCCTTCGACCTCGTACCGCGCACACCGGCCGCACCGAGGAGCGCGACCGGTCGGCGGTGGACGGGCCCAACCCGAAAGCCGCGCCCACTCTTGGGAGGGGCGCCGCTCCTGTTTTGTGCAGCTGATGTGTGATTGACCGTGGTCTCCGTCGGTCAGGTCGTACCGGCGTCAGCGGTTCCGCAGCGCGGTGACCGCGCCGAAGATCAGTACGACCCCGGCGACGCCGTGCGCCGGCAGCGATTCCCCGAGCAGTAGTACGGCGAGTACCGCGGCCGTCGCCGGTTCCAGAAGTGTTGCGACGGCGGCGGTGCCCGCTGATGCGGTGCGCAGCCCGGTGTAGAGCAACAGGTAGCCGCCGGCCATCGTGACGACACCGAGGTAGCCGAGTGCGCGCAGCGAAGCCGGCGCGCTGGTCCCGACCGGTCCGGTGAGCATGGCGAGTGGCAGCAGACCGAGTGCGCCTACGGTCGTCGTCATCGTGGTCAGGACCATCGGTGTGATCCGCGGGGCGGCGTGCCGTCCCACCACGGTGACCGCGGCGTAGATGAGTCCGGACGCGATGGCGAGTAGTACGCCGGCCGTCGGCGCCGTACCGGTCCCGGCGTCGACGGTGGACACCAACACGAGCCCGGTGACGGCGACGGCGATCGTCCCGAGCCGGCTGGGCGCCGGCGTCCGGCGGGTGCACAGCGCCTCCCATGCCGTGACGCCGATCGGCGCGAGACCGAGCGCGACGACGGTGGACACTGCGGCGCCGACCAGCGGGATCGAGGCGAACCACAGCGCTTGGTAGGCCGCGACCCCGAGCCCGATGACAACGACCGGCACGGGGCTTGTCTGCACGGCGGCAAGCACCGCGGCCATGGCGCCGGTCGCGACGGCGAGCAGGCCGAGGACGGCCGCAGCCACGGTGAGCCGCCATGCGCTGACGGCGAGCGGTGACAGGTCGCCGACTGCGGCGAACGCGACGGGTGCAGTGCCCCACACGACACCGGCAGAACAGACTTGGAGGACCGCGGCCCGTGAGCGGGCAGGGGTGGACGACGAGGACAACGAGGAGCTCCTGCGCGGAAGAGGTGATGGGCGGGCGCACCGGAGCAATGGCGGATCGGCCGGCCGCGCCTCACGCGCGGTCGGCGGCGCCGGCCCCGGTCAGGAGCGCGGCGGGGGAAGAACGAGGAGCCCGATCACGTCGACGACAGTAGCGTGCGCGAACCGGCCGGTGCCCGTGTTTCGGGACCGCGTAGGTCGGAGGGCTCAGTTGGTCGCGAGACAGGCTGCGGCGGACTTCGTCCGACTGGGGGCGTGCCAGAACGGGCGCGTTGCCGCGGTGACTCACGGGGGTCGCGGTCTCATCGTGCCGAGATCGCCGGGGCGGCCGGGGAGCCCAGGCCGGAGTTGGAAATGGTGCCCGCCCCGGTCGCCGGTGAACACCAGGCCCTCCGAGCCGTCCTCGGCGAACTCGGCGCTGTGCCGGCGTAGCTACTGACGAGCACACCGGGCCGCGCGACGGTACGGGCTCCGGCGACCGACTTGGTGGGCCCGGCTTCGATCCCGCCGTTCTTGTGCTCAGCCAGGCGCCGGTAGGCGTGGACGGCGCTGTGTCCGATGCAGCCGCAAGCGCTCGCGTGGGGCCTCCGGCCGGTCCGCGCGGCGCACGGCCGTAGTGGGGGCGCCTCGGAAGGCGGGAGGCGATAGCCGAGGCTGAGCCGAAGTCACGACATGACGGTGGGTCCTCGCCGGGCGGGCAGGTCTCGGAGATGGTCGGCGACGCGCACCCGTGCGGTGTTGGGTGGCTGAGGACGACGCTTCGGCCCTGCAGTGGGGCGCGGGGCATTCCCCAGCGAGCCCTGCAGCCGTGCGGTGCTTGGCGCTGCGCTCGCGCCGCATTATCAGGTTCTACGCCACGAACCTGGGACGGCGGGCGGGTTCGGATCCGTGATGTTGAGCGATCTTGTCGGAGGCGGCCGTGGTTGAGCAATGCGCGGGGCCGGTAGTCCGCGAAGTTGCGAAAGCCTCGCGCTTCCGCTTCGTGTTTGTGCTCTTCAGGTTGAGGCTCTCGGTCGGCCTGTTCGGGGCCTGGGAGCATGGCTCGGCTGCAAACTGTCCAACTGGACAGGTCGGTCGGTCCTTGCTAGCTTCCTGTCCATGTGGACAGGACCTGTGGCGGGAGCCGGCCTGCCGGGCGGTACGGGCGCGGCAACGGTCCGACCGGCGCGGCTCCACTATGTGGACTCGATACGGATCGCCCTGTCGGCCCTGGTGATCCTTCACCACGCCGCACAGGCGTACGGGCCACGGGACTGGTGGTACGTCGAGGGGCAGCCGACGGCGCAGTGGATCGAGGATTTTGCCGTTCTCAACGCCCCGTTCAAGATGAGTCTCTTCTTCCTGGTCGCGGCGCTCTTTCTGCCGGCCGCCGTGGACCGCCGCAGGGAGCGTCCCTATCTCGGACCGCGGTTGAGAAAGCTGGGCGGACCGATCCTCGTCGGATTCTTCCTGCTGATCCCGGTCTTGATGTACGCCTACTATCTGAACTTCCGAGAGCACGGACCGATCGGATTCGGGGACTACTACTGGACCGTCTATCTCGGCGAGGGTGCTGAACCGGAGGAGTGGAGCGGTCCGATCTGGCCGGATCGTCAGTTCGGGCATCTCTGGTTCATCCAACACCTGCTGGTCTACTCGCTGGTCTATCTGGTGTGGCGTGCGGTAGCCGACCGGATCCGCATCCGTCGCGGCCTACCCGCTACGCCAGGCGTCCGTCGCACGCCGGAGAGGATCGGCGGGCTCGCGGTGCTCGGCTTCGCCGTGATCGTGGCGGTCGGCACCGCCGCCCTACGGATCTGGTACCCGGTCGACGAGTGGGTGCCGGTCGCAGAGATCATCCAGACCGAGCCGGCCGACCTGGCTCAGCACCTCCCGTTCGTGATCGTCGGCGTCCTGGCCTACCGCAGGGGCTGGCTGGAGACGATCCGGCCTCGCGTCGCCTACGCCTGGCTCACGGCCGCTGCCGCATTGAGCGCCGGCTACGTCATCTTCCGTGAGCCACTGACCGGATTCTTCGCCTGGAGCGGCGCCAACACCGGCCAGTTCGCGTGGGCCGGCTACGAGACCGTGCTGTGCGTGGGATTCGCGCTCGGAATGCTGGTGTTCTTCCGCGACCACGTGCGCGGTACCGGCAGACTGCAGCGTGCCGCCGCGAACGCCACGTTCGCGATCTACCTGATCCATCTTCCCATCGTGGTCGGTCTTCACTACCTGGCGCGCGACGTCGAGCTCGACGCCACCGGCCGCTTCCTGCTCGTCGCAGGGCTCGGTTTCCTGCTCAGCGTCGCGGCCGCTCTGGTCCTTCGCCGAACGCCGGTGATCCGCGCGATCCTGTGATGATTAGGCTCCCAGCGTGGCACCCCCCGCCAGACCGAACCGCGGCGACGCCCGCGCCGCGCTCGTCGCCGCAGGACGCAATCTCTTCGCGCTACAGGGATACGACGCCACCACGACCCGCCAGATCGCCGCCGAGGCAGCGGTGTCCCATGCACTGCTCCGCTACCACTTCTCCACCAAGGCCGGCCTACGCGACGCGGTCGACGAGGACGTGCTCGGCTCCTTCGCCGACGCAGTGGCGTCAGCCCGCGAGGAAGGCATCGAACACGGCTCCCTGGCCGAGGTCGGCCGCGCGACAGCACTCCTGTTCGGCGCGGACCGTGAGCGGCGACGCTACGTACGACGAGTCCTGATCGACGGCGACGATCGCGCCGCCGCGCTGCTGACCCGCCTTGTTGCAGGCGCCGAACGGGAAGTCGAACGACTGCTGCCCCAGCCCAGTACGTTGCCGCCGCAGGAGCGCAGTTGGGCGACCTACCAGATACTCTTCCTGATCCTCGGGCCGCTCCTGCTCGAACCGGCCCTGCACACCGTCCTGGGCGACGACCCGTTCGCACCGGAGACCCTCGCGGAACGAAGCAAGGCCAACCAGCGACTGCTGCGACACGGCTTGCTCGCGTGAGAAAGTGACAGCGGAGCCGACGCACGGCGCCCTACACCCGGCGCAGATCGAAGCGGTAGGTCGAACCGCTCCAGCGCTTGAATGCACTCGTCGCCACCGTTTTCACTGCCCACCCAGAATGAAGCTGTGGCGGCTACGGCACTCATGATCGCCGCTCGAACCCGCGACGATGACCAGGACCAGCCCTCACGTCGACCGAGCTCAGTCGGACGGGTGGACCGCCCAGCCGGGCATCGGGGGGAACGGCGCGAGGCGGTAGGCCGGAGGTTCGGTGCCGCGCAAGTGACGAGCGAGGTAGTTCCAGGTGCGCCGTGTGACGTAGTGGAAGCGGCCGTGGAAGTTGTGCTCGACGCCGGGAATGACGAGCATGTCGATGTCGGCTTCGATGAGCAGGAGCTTGCCGGGCAGTCCCCTCAGCCGGCCAGGTCGGCCATGAGCGAGTACAGATCAGCCTTACCTTCGAACCCGATGCCGGGCAGGTCCGGCATCGTGATGTATCCGTCCTCGACCACGACGCCATCGGGGAACCCGCCGAAGGGCTGGAAGAGGTCCGGATAGGACTCGTTGCCGCCCAGGCCGAGGCCTGCGGCGATGTTGAGGGACATCTGGTGCCCACCGTGTGGGATGCACCGGGTCGGCGACCAGTCGTGCTCGCGGAGCATGTCGAGGATGCGCACGTACTCGACGAGCCCGTAGCTCAGCGCGCAGTCGAACTGCAGCCAGTCCTTGTCCCGGCGCAGCCCGCCGTAGCGGATGAGGTTGCGGGCGTCCTGCATGGAGAACAGGTCCTCTCCCGTCGCGAGCGGCGGGTCGTAGACGGCCGCGACCTCGGCCTGGAGTGCGAAGTCGAGCGGGTCGCCCGGCTCCTCGTACCAGAACAGGTCGTACGGGGCGAGCACCTCGGCGTAGCGCAGGGCCGTGGCCCGGTCGAACCGGCCGTTGGCGTCGACGGCGAGGCGTTGACCGGGCCCGAGGACGTCGAGGACGGCCTCGATCCGCCGCCGGTCGGTGTCGAGGTCGGCGCCACCGATCTTCTGCTTCACGACCGTGTACCCGCGGTCGGTGTAGCTGCGCATCTCGTCCTGCAGCGCCGCGAGGTCCTGGCCAGGGTGGTAGTACCCGCCGGCCGCGTAGACGAAGATCCGCCGGTCGGGCTCTCCGCTCCCGTACCGCTCGGCGAGCAGCTGGAACAGGGGCTTGCCCTCGATCTTCGCGACGGCGTCCCAGACCGCCATGTCGATCGTGCCGATCGCGACGGAGCGCTCGCCGTGCCCGCCGGGCTTCTCGTTCCTCATCATCGCCGCCCACACGGCGGCGGGGTCGAGGTTGTCCCCGGTGCCGTCGAGCAAGGTCGACGGGTCGGTCTCGAGCACCCGCGGGATGAAGCGCTCGCGCATCATCGACCCCTGGCCGTAGCGGCCGTTGGAGTTGAACCCGTACCCGACGACCGGCCTGCCGTCGCGGACGACGTCGGTGACCACGGCGACGAGGCTGAGCGTCATCCGGCTGAAGTCGATGTAGGCGTTGCGAATCGGAGAGCTGATCGGGAACGTCCGCTCGCGGATGTCGACGATCTTCATCGGGCCGCCACCTCCCGCTCGAGTGCCGTGAGGAGTTCGGCGGTGACCTCCTGCGTCGACGCGGTCCCGCCCAGGTCGGGGGTGCGCACCCCGGTCTCGGCGAGGACGTGGGAGACCGCGCCCATGACCGCAGCGGCAGCATCGGCGTGGCCGAGGTGCTCGAGCATCATCGCCCCGGCCCAGACCTGACCGATCGGGTTGGCCCGCCCGGTGCCGGCGATGTCGGGGGCGGAGCCGTGGACGGGCTCGAACATCGACGGGAACTCGCGCTCGGGGTTGAGGTTGGCCGACGGCGCGAAGCCGATGCTGCCGATGATCGCCGCCCCGATGTCGGTGAGGATGTCGCCGAAGAGGTTCGAGGCGACGACGACGTCGAACCGGGTCGGGTCGAGCACGAACAGGGCCGCGAGGGCGTCGATGTGGTACTCGCTCGTCTCGACCCCGGGATGCTCGGCGCCGAGCTCGCGGAAGATCTGATCCCAGAACGGCATCGAGTGGATGATCCCGTTGGACTTCGTCGCCGAGGCGAGCCGGCCCTTCCGGCTCCGGGCGAGGTCGAACGCGTAGCGCATGACCCGTTCGACGCCGCGGCGGGTGAAGACGGCCTCCTGGATCGCCACCTCGTCCGGGGTGCCGCGGTAGAGGCGCCCGCCGACCTCGGAGTACTCGCCCTCGTTGTTCTCCCGGACGACGACGAAGTCGAGGCCGCCCTCGGGGACCTCCCGCAGCGGGCTGTCGATGCCGGGCAGGAGGGTGACGGGCCGGAGGTTGACGTACTGGCGGAAGGCCCGGCGGATCGGGATGAGCAGTCCCCACAGGGAGACGTGGTCGGGCACCCCCGGGTAGCCGACGGCGCCGAGGAAGATCTGGTCGTGCTCGCGCAGGATGTCGAGCCCGTCCTCGGGCATCATCCGCCCGGTGCGGGCGTAGTACTCGCACGACCACTCGAGTTCTGTCCATTCGAGCCGGATCCCGAAGTGGCTCCCGGCGCGCTCGAGTACGTCCAGGGCGGCGGGTACGACCTCGGTGCCGATGCCGTCGCCGGCGATGGTGGCGATCCGGTATCTCGTGTCCATGGGTGTGTCTCCTCGGGGGCCGGTGGGCGCGACGACGGCGCCGCGCGGGGGCAGCCGGAGCGGCCCCGCGTCGGTGGTGTGCCGCAGGGGGTCGGTCTGCTCAGAACTCCAGGTCGGGGAGGCGGACGTAGAGCACCTCGGTGAAGATCAGGTAGAAGGTGGTGACGACGACGACCGCGACGATGACGTCGAGGAGGATGCCGCGCAGGGTCGGCCGCTCGGTGCGCATGAGCACCGCCATGAGGACGAAGAAGACGACCCCGCCGACGAGGTAGCCCAGGTACGGCAGGGCCGCGACCCATGCGGTGAGGAGCGCGACGGCGAGCACGAGCCCGCGCACCGGCAGCCGCTCCTCCAGCTCGGTGTCGCCGCCGACCGGCCGGCGCAGCAGCCCGAGGACGAGGAGAACGAGCCCGAAGACCCCCAGGGCGATGATGACCGGGTCGGCGAACGTCCCCCCGTACTGGGTCGTGTAGCTGCGCTGGAGCCAGAAGACGGCGGCGACGGCGACGGTCAGGACGGCGACGGCGATGTTGATCTTGTCGTTGAGCGTGGCGGGTCTGGCCATGTCAGTCCTTCCTCAGCGTCTCGTCGGGGGCCGCGTCGGCCGGCTCGTCGGCTCGACGGGACCGCCGCTGGCGCCGCGCTCGCACGAGCGGCCAGACGAGCGAGACGACCGTGAGGGCGATGAGGGCGAGGCTGAGAGGGCGGTTGAAGAACGTCAGCCACGGCTGCGGCTCGCCCTGCGCGGTGAGCAGGCCCTGGACGAGCCCGGTCTCGGCGATCGAGCCGAGGATGAGCCCGAGGACGATCGGCGCGGCGCTGATGCCCGCAAGAGACAGGAAGTAGGCGAGGACGCCGAGGACGAGCATGATGACGACGTCGACGACGGAGGTGCGCACCGCGTACGCGCCGACGATCGTCAGCACCGTGATGCCAGGCGCGAGGTACCGGGCGGGCATCGCGACGACGCCGCGCTGGAGGGCGCGCCCGCCGATGAGGCCGACCGGGACCATCATGACCGCGGAGATGGCCAGGGCGATGATGAAGGTGTAGACGAGGTCGCCGGAGGCGGTGAACAGCTCGGCGCCGGGGCGTAGCCCGTGCAGGAGCAGGACACCGATGATGATGGCGTCCGGCGGGGTGCCGGGCACGCCGAGCGTCAGGGTCGGGATCATCCCGGCACCGACCGTGGCGTTGTTCGCGGACTCGGCGGCGACGACGCCGTCGACCTCACCCTTGCCGTAGGTCTCGGGGTGTTTGGAGGACCGCTTCGCCTCGTTGTAGGCGACGAGGTTGGCGATGCTGCCGCCTGCGCCGGGCAGGATGCCCGTGATCGTGCCGATGATGCTCGAGCGGATGAGGTTGAACGGCGTGGAGAAGATCCGCCGGATCATCGGCCAGAGCTTCTCGCGGTGCTCGCGCTCGTCGATCATCTGCGCCTCGCGGCCCTTGCGGGCGACGAGCCGGATGACCTCGGGGATCGTGAAGAGCCCGACCATGGCGGGTACGAGCGGGATGCCGCCCTGGAGCATCGGCTCGCCGAAGGTGAACCGGACCTCGCCGCCGACCGGGGCGACGCCGATGGTGGCGAGCAGGAGGCCGAAGACGCCGCCGATGAGGCCCTTGACGAGCGAGCCGGAGGCCATCGAGATGATGATCGTCAGGCCGAAGATCGCGATCCAGAAGTACTCCTGGGGACCGAACTGCAGCGAGAAGTCGGCGAGCGGCGGCGCGAGGAAGATGAGGGCGACGACGCCGATGAGGCCGCCGACGAGCGAGCCCATCGTCGCGCCGACGACAGCCAGCTCGCTCTTGCCCTTCTTCGTCATCTGGTAGCCCTCGAGGGCTGTCGCGACCGACGACGGTGTTCCTGGCGCGTTCACGAGGATGGCGGTGAACGACCCGCCGTAGATGGCGCCCATGTAGAAGGCGCCGAGGAGTACGAGGGCCCGGGTGGGCTCCATGACGAACGTGAACGGGACGAGCAGCGCCAGGCCCATCGTCGCGCTGAGGCCGGGCATGGCGCCGATTGCCATTCCCGCGGCGGTGCCGACGAGAACGAGCAGCAGCATCGACGGCGCCAGGTTGGCGAGGACTCCGCTGCCGAGGAGGTCGAGCATGGGACTTCCTTCCGCGCGGCCGGAGACCGTCAGAGCATGCCGAGGCGCTCGAAGAGGCCCTGGTAGACCGCCTTGCGCTCCTGCGTGAACGTGGTGGCCTCCGCGGGTCCCATGTTCTCCAGGACGAACAGCTGCTCCTTGAACTGCGCGATGAGTTCGGGGTCCTTGTTGATCTCCGCGAACGTGGCGGCGAGCTTGTCGACGATCGCGTCGGGGGTCTCCGGCGGGACGGCGACGCCGCGGTAGGCGCCTTCGACGAGGTCGATGCCCTGCTGGGTGAAGGTCGGGTGGTTCTCCAGGCCCTCCATCGGCGCCTCGGTGGCGATGCCGAGGACGCGGATCTGGTCACCGAGCTGACCGATCATCGGGGTGTACGTCATGAGCGCGTCGACGTGCCCACCGAGCAACGCCGGCACCGCGGCGCCGGTCCCGGAGAACGGCGTGTAGGTCGTCTCGATGCCCGCCTCGTCGTTGAGCAGGAGGGTGCCGATGTGGTTGGCGCTGAAGTCGCCGGAGCCGCCGACCGAGATCGCGCCGGGGTTCGCCTTCGCCGCGGCGATGAAGTCGTCGAGCGTCTGGTACTCGCTGTCGGCGGGGACGGCGAGGATGTTCGGCGTCGACTGGAAGATGTAGACCTGCTTGAGCTCCTCGGTCTCGTATCCGGCGTCCTCGCGCATCATCGGCTGGAGGATGATGTGGGGCAGGTTGTGGCCCATGATCGTGTAGCCGTCGGGCTCCGTGCGGGTCAGCTCCGACCATGCGAGCGCGCCACCGGCGCCCGGCTGGTAGGAGATCGACACCTCGGTGCCGAGAGCCTCCTGGAGCGGCGCTTGCTGCAGGCGCGCGGTGATGTCGGACTCGCCGCCGGCATCGAAGGCGAGGACGTAGTCGATCGGACGTTCGGGATAGGCAGCGGGGTCGTCACCACCGCCGATGCCGCCGCAGGCGGTGATCATGGCGCTGACGAGGAGGACGGGTAGGGCGGTCTTGGCGAAGCGCTTCATCGGATCCTCCGTTGGATCGTGCGTCGCGTGGTTCGTCGGTGCGGTTCGTCGGTGCTGTCGATCGCGTCATCGACCACCTCGCCGGCGCGGCAGCCCTGTCGGCGGGTTATCGGGCGGCGGCGGCCTCCGAGCGACTGGTGCCGGCGGGCTCGCGTAGGGCTGCGACGAGCGCCGACGTGACGTCGTCGGTCGTGGCCGACCCGCCGAGGTCCTTTGTCAAGGTGCCCGCGGCGGTGGTGGCGTCGATCGCGGCGCGCACGGCGTCGGCGACCTCGGGATGGCCGAGGTGGTCGAGCATGAGCGCGCCGCTGGCGACAGCACCGATCGGATTGGCGACGCCGCGCCCGGTGATGTCGGGAGCCGAGCCGTGGACGGGCTCGAACATCGAGGGGTAGCGCCGCTCGGGATTGAGATTGGCGCTGGCGGCGATCCCGAGGCTGCCGGCGAGGGCGCTGCCGAGGTCGGAGAGGATGTCGGCGTTGAGGTTCGAGGCGACGACCACGGAAAGGCTCTCCGGGTTGAGGACGAACCGGGCGGCCATCGCGTCGACGAGGACGGACTCCGTCTCGACGTCCGGGTAGTCGGCGGCGACGCGGCGGAAGACGTCGTCCCACAGGACCATGCCGTACTGCTGGGCGTTGGACTTCGTCACGCTCGCGACCTTCTTGCGGTCGCGGGTGCGGGCCAGGTCGAAGGAGAACCGCATGATTCGCTCGCAGCCCGTCTCCGTGAACAGCGAGCTCTGGATGGCGACCTCGCCACCCTCGCGGGCGGAGAAGTTGCGCCCCCCGAGCCCGGCGTACTCGCCCTCGCTGTTCTCGCGGACGACCACCCAGTCGAGGTCGGCCGAGTCGGCCTTGCGCATCGGAGAGGTCACACCGGGGTGGAAGACGACCGGGCGGACGTTCGCCCACTGGTCGAAGCCCTGGCAGATCGCCAAGCGCAGGCCCCACAAGCTCACGTGGTCGGGCACCCCGGGCCAGCCGACGGCGCCGAAGTAGATCCCGTCGAAGTCCTTGAGGGTCTCCAGGCCGTCATCGGGCATCATCCGGCCGGTCCGGCCGTAGTGGTCCGAGCCCCAGGGGAACTCGGTCCACTCGAACGTGAAGTCCTCGCCGACGACGCGGGCGGCCGCGTCGAGGACGGCGCAGCCGGCGTGGACGACCTCGCACCCGACGCCGTCGCCCGGGATCGTCGCGATCCGGTAGGTGTGTGCAGTGCTGGGCATCGTGTCTCCGGTTCGGCTGGGGCGGTCCGGAAACAGAGTGAAGCGGTGCGGCGCGGCCGTGTCCAAGACCAACATTCGATACCATCGATAGGCTGCGACTATCCGATGGTGCCGACAGGGCGGCCGGCGTCCTGACGAGCCCCGGTCCGGCGTCGAATCACATAGGTTGCACCGCATCAACCGGTAGCGTGCCGGCGTGGACCTCCGGCAGCTCCAGTACTTCCTCGCCGTCGTCGACGAAGGCGGTGTCCACGCCGCAGCGGAGAAGCTCTTCGTCGCCCAGCCGTCGGTCTCGCAGTCGCTGCACTCGCTCCAGCGCGACCTCGGCGCCGAGCTGTTCACCCGGACCGGTCGCCGGCTACAGCTGACCGCAGCAGGTGAGGCGCTCATCGCCCCGGCCCGCCAGGTCCTGCACTGGATGGAACTCTCCCGCGCCCACGTCGAGGCGGTCAACGGGCTGCGGACCGGGCGGCTCGTCATCGCGACGATGCCGTCGCAGGCGGTCGACCCGCTGCCGTCGGTCATCGACCGGTTCGTGCGGAGGTACCCGATGGTGCAGATCTCGATCCGCGCGGCCGGGACCCCGCAGATCGTGATGGCGCTCGTGCGTTCCGGCGGCGTCGAACTCGGGATCATGGCCGTGACATCCACGCCGGACGCCGAGGACCTCGTCGTGCACCCGCTGACTCGGCAGGGCTTCATCGTCATCTCCTGCCGGGAGGCGAACCTGCCCGCCCGCGGCCCGCTGACGTACGACCAGCTCGAGGGCCAGCGGCTCATCATCGGCCAGCCTGGCACCGGGATGCGCCGGGTAGCGGACCAGGTCGTCGCGACGAACCGGTCGACGATCGCCGTCGTCGAGACCGAGCACCGGGAGGCGATCTTGCCGATGGTGCTCAACGGCACCGGGATAGCGATCATGGCAGAGGCGTGGCGGGCCCTGGCCCGGGAGGCCGGGCTCGTCGTCCACGACCTCGTCACCGACGAGCGGCTCGAGGCCTCGGTCGTTCACCGCGACGTCGACCTCTCTCCCGCCGCCCGAGCGTTCCTCCTCTTTGCCGCGCCCGCCGCCGCGACGCAGCAGGCCAGCGGCTGACAGCAGTTGGGCTCGCTCTCGGGCGCCGAACTCTCGGCCGCCACCAGAACCTGGCTAGCCCGGCTGGGTTCATCGACACGGTCACCGAGAACCGGGTGCCGTGGCGGCGGGCCGCGGAGATCACGGTGCCGGTGGAGAACGCCGAGTCGCCGCGCAGCGGCAACCGCGCGCTGCGGTCGACGTCGGCGCCGAGGGCGCGGGCGGTGCCCAGCGCCTCGGCCACCAACGACACGGGTGCGATTCCCGTCCGAGGCTCCGGACCTCCTGTCAGGAATCCGGAGCCCACGCATCCGTCAGGCGCGTCAACTCCGCGGAGCTCAGGCCGATCTTCCCGGCCGCGACGTTCGCACGGACGTGGCTCGCGCGCGTCGTCCCGGGCAGCGGCACCACGTCGAGACCGTGCACGGATGCGCGGCTGTGTACCCAGGCGATCGCGATCTGCCCGACCGATGCCTCATGTGCCGTGGCGATCTCCCGCAGGACAGTGTGCTTCTCCTCGGACGGCGCGTCGCTGATCGCGGCGGCGTGCAGTACGCCGTGCGAGGTCGGGGAGTGTGCGACGACGGCGATCCCCAGGGCGACGGCAGCCGGTACGAGGTCGCGTTCGATGGTGCGCTCGGCCAGTGACCAGTGCTCCTGGAGGGCGGCCACCGGATGGACGGCGGCCGCGCGCCGGAGGTCCTCGGCGGTGACGTTGGAGAGGCCGATCGCGCCGATCTTGCCGTGCTGCACGAGCTCCGCCAGCGCGTCGACCGTCTCCTCGATGGGGACGGTCTCGCTGCGATGGTGCAGGTAGTACAGGTCGATGTGGTCGGTCCGAAGTCGACGGAGGCTGGCTTCGCAGGCCTGGCGGACGTACGCGGCGTCCGCTCGGATCTCGTAGCCGTCCGGGAGGGTGTCATCCCAGACGACTCCGAACTTGCCGGCCAGTAGCACCTCGTCCCGGCGTCGGGCGATCGCGCGGCCGACGAGTTCCTCGTTCCCGTACATGTCTGCCGTGTCGACCATCGAGACGCTTGCGTCGAGTGCAGCGTCGATCACGCGCAACGGGTCCCGGTCGGGTTCTCCGGACTCGTCCTCGCGCAGTCTCATCGCGCCGAACCCCTGCCGGCCGAGGTGAGAGGGACCGGGGGTCGCGATGTGGCTCATCCCGGAACCATAGAAGCTCTATCGGACTCGAGGTCCAGCCTTTTCGCACGCCGAGATCGTCACCTCAGGACGTCGGCGACGACGGCGGCGAACGCCTCGGCCTCGCGGGCGGTGATCCGGGACGTGGTCGCGCGGATCCGGCAGCAGACGAGTACCTGCAGCAGCGCGCGCTGCCCGATCGGCTGACAGCCCTCGGCAAGCCGCTGCTGGTGATCTTCGGCGAGGAAGACCAGAGATGGCGATCCTCATCCGCCGCCGAGTACTGCAGCGTTCCGGGCGCGACGGTCGAGTTGCTGACCGGAATCGGACATTCACGGGTCGGCTGCGACGTGGACCGTGCGAGGGTCGTCGGCTGTGGAGTCGATGGTGGCGCCCGGCGTGTAGAACATCTCTACGACGTCGTCCACCTCGATGTGCCGGTGCCAGTGGCCCTTGGGCACGATCGCGAACTGACCTGCGGCGAGTGGCAAGTGATAGCGGTCGGTGGTGCCGGTGAGGATCTCAACGGTGACGCTGCCGGACAGGACCATCAGTAGCTCGTCGGTATCGGGGTGCAGTTCCCAGTCGGACTGGTCGAGCTGATCGCCGTAGTACATGCAGAACGCGGCGCCGTTGAACGGGGCGAGTTCCTGGAAGTCGAATGGTGAGAGGTCTCTGGCGATGGCGACGGGGTCGTGGATTCGCATGGCCCCATGGTCAGGTGTCGTACACCCGCAGGTCTTGTACGAATGTTCCGCGACGCCGATCTGCGCGCCCCCCTGTCCGCGGTCTTCAGATACTTTCGGAGTATGCACGAAGCCTGCTCTGAGAGCGTGTTTGAGAAGATCAACTTGTTTGGGTGAAGGTGCGTCGCTGCTGTCGGGTGGCAGGTCCGCCGCGGGCGAGGCGGCGGGTCATGGTGTTGATCGCGGCCCAACGGATCATCGCCTCGGAGGTCGCCCGGTGACGTTCGTAGTCGCGAGCCAAGCGACGGTGGGCGGTCAACCAGGCCAGGCTGCGTTCGACCGCCCAGCGTCGTGGGATGACGACGAAACCGCGCTGACCGGCGGGTTTGCGCACGATCTCGATCGTGGTGCCCACGATGGTCTGCGCCCAGTCGACCAGGCGTCCGGCGAACCCGGCGTCGGCGAACACGAATCGCACCGTGGTGGCCAAGTAGGCGCCGAGCAGGGCGGTCTTGGCGCCGTCGCGGTCCTGACGCCCGGCAGAGCAGACCATCACCGTGAGCAGCAGCCCGAGGGTGTCGGTGACGATGAATCGTTTGCGACCGTTGACCTTCTTCCCGGCGTCGTAGCCGCGGGAGTCGCGGCCGACGGTATCGGCGCCACGCACGCTCTGGGAGTCGATGATCCCCGCGCTCGGCTCAGGGTCACGCCCCTCGGCTGCTCGGAGCTGTCTACGCACGATCGGGAGGATCTTCTCGGTGACCCGCTGCTGCTCCCACCGGTTGAAGTACCAGTACACGGTCTGCCACGGCGGGAAATCAGCTGGTAGGGCGCGCCAGGAGCAGCCAGCGCGTACCACGTAGAGGATCGCGTCGACCACGTCCCGGCGCGGGTGCTTCTCCGGCCGCCCGCCCGACCCAGGCGCGGGCAGCAGGGTCTCGATCAGCGCCCACTGCTCATCGCTGGTGTCCGAGGGATACCGCTTCCTCCGTCGAGCCACCCATCCACCGTGGACTCAATCCACCCTCGCGTCCCGCAGACACGCCGACGCTTCTCAAACACGCTCTGAAGGATCACCCTTCGAGCTCTTCGGCACTCCGATCCACCTCTGCCCGGCCGGCCGATCCCGACCCCGGACCGGCACCGGCGACATCGAGCCCTGCCATGGTTCTTCGCGCTGACCAGGTCGGCGGTTGGCAGGTCCTCCGCTCAGCCGACCGGCCCGAGTACGAGGGCGTGGAGCTGGTGGGCTACCGCGACCTTGCCGGGCACGGCCTGGACATGCGGGTGCTGCCCGAGCCGGGGCTGACGATCGTGCTGGTGATCGACGGCGAGCTGCGGATCGACCGGACACGCTCGGTGGCGGCCGGCATCGCGAGCGGGGTGGGAGTCAACTCGGTGCCGGTACGCGGTCGGGATCTGGTCTGTGTGGACATCCACCTCTCACCACTCGCGGCGCACTCCGTCCTCGACGGCGCAGTCGCGGAGCTCGCCGGGACGGTCGTCAGCATCGAGGACCTGTGGGGTGCCACGGCCCACCGGATCCGTGCAGCATTGGCGGGCACCGACCGATGGGAGGAACGGTTCAGTGAGCTCCGCGCGACGCTCGCCGACAAACTCCACACGAACCGCTCCGTCGACCCGGAGGTGGCCTTCGTCTGGCGCGAGCTCGTCGCGAACGCCGGCCATCGCCGGATCGGTGACCTTGCGGCGGAGACGGGGTGGAGCCGCAAGCGCCTGTGGTCGCGGTTCACCGCCCAGATCGGGGTTACTCCCAAGCGGGCAGCGATGCTCATGCGCCTGACGCCTGCTATCGAGGCCATCGTGGCGGGGACGGCGGTCGCCGACGTCGCGGCGCGCTGCGGGTATGCCGATCAGTCGCACCTCGCCCGCGACCTGAAGGGACTGGCGGGATACACCCCCGCGTCACTGTTCCGCGACCGGTATGAGCCCGGGCTCGAGAGGGAGACATCCGCTCAAGAGCCCGACGACCTTCCGGAGGGCATACCGCACGGTCGGTCCGGCGACGGGTCGACGGGATGGCGCTCGGCAGGCGCAGGGAAGTGACAGCATCCCCGGAGATCAACGGCAGACCCCGACAGCCAACCGGCGCTTGTGCCAGGCGTGCCTGCGAGTCCGTGCAGCGCCGGCCGAGGTGAGTGGGACCGGAGACCGTCAGCGCAGGACGTCGGCGACGGCGTCGGCGAAGGCCTCGGCTTCGCGGGGGGTGATTCGGGACGTGGTCGCGCGGATCCCGTGGCGCCCGTCGTCGGTGCGGGTGCGGAACGACGAGCCGTCCCGGACCGACCAGCCCGCGTCGCGCAGGGCTGCGACGACCGGTACCGGGTCGCGTGGGACGGGGATCCACATGTTGAGTCCGTCGGTGGGGAACGGGGTGTCGATCCCGGCCGCGGCGAGCGCGTCGCGCAGCAGGTCGGTGCGGCCCGAGTAGGCGTTCCGGGCCCGTCGGAGCAGCTCGGGTGTGTCCGGGGCGGTCAGCAGTTCGGCCGCGACCTGCTGCAACAGGTGGCTGACCCACGTCGCGCCGGGTCGTAGCCGGGTTCCGAGCAGCTCGGCGGTGACGGGGTCGGAGCCGACGGCGGCCACCCGGATGTCGGGGCCCAGGAACTTCGCGACCGAACGGACCAGCGCCCAGTGCCGCGTCGTCGACGGGGTGATGCGGTGGAAGGGGCGGCGGGAGACAGCCGAGAAGTGGTCGTCCTCGATGACCAGCACGTGCGGATAGCCGGCGAGCAGGTCACGCAGCTCGGCGGCCCGTTCGGCGGTGAGGCTGACCCCGGTCGGATTGTGCGCGCGGGGGGTGACGATGACGGCGCGGGCACCGGCGTCGAGTGCGGTGCGCAGGGAGTCGGTGCGCATTCCGGCGGTGTCGAGGTCGACCGGGGCGGCACGGAACCCGTTCACCCGCACCGTGCCCTCGCTGGCGTAGAAGCACGGGTCCTCGAGCGCGACGAGATCGCCGCGGGTGAGGTGGGCGCCGAGCAGCCGGTCGACGGCGTCGACGGCGCCGTGGGTGACCGAGATCGACGGCGGCCGGTCCGGGAACGCGGGCATCGTGTCGAGTGCCCACTCGGCGAGGCGCGGGTTCACGGTCGGGCTGCCGTAGAGCGCGGTGCGGTAGTCCAGGCGAGCCACGACCGCGGCGATGTCGGGGAGCAGCGCCGGATCGGGGTTCCCGCCGGCCAGGTCGACGAGGTCGGGGCCGGGAGAGTGCTCGTCGGCCGGCTGGTGCGGCGACGGGTCCGCGTCGAAGCGGGGCAGGACGCGGATGTGGGTGCCACCGCGCCCGCGGGTCTCGGCCAGGCCGGCGCCGGCGAGCGTGCGGTAGGCCATGGCGACCGTGTTGCGATGCACACCGAGCTGCTGGGCCAGGTCCCGGATCGGCGGCACCGGGTCACCGGGCCGCAGGTCACCCGCACCGACGAGGTCGCGGATGCTGTCCGCGATCTCGGCGGCGGTGCCCCCGCTGATACGCACTCCGGCCATGCTTCCCAGCTTATGTCATGTGACAAAAGCCGGTCGACGTCCTAGCGTCTACGTCACGTGACATACGGCGTCGTGCAGGAAGGAGCCCGCAGAGGTGTTCACAGGGTTGAGCGCGTTTCCGTTGACCCCGGTCAGCGAGACTGACGTCGACGAGTCGGCGTTCTCCGAGATCGTGGCGCGGTTGGACCGGGCCGGGGTCGACTCGATCGGGGCGCTGGGATCGACCGGCAGCTACGCCTACCTGACGCGCGAGCAGCGGCGCCGGGTGGCCGAAGTGGCGGTCCGGGCCGCGGGCCGGACCCCGGTCATGGTCGGGATCGGCGCACTGCGCACCGTGGACGTCCTGCGCCACGCCGAGGACGCCCAGGCGGCCGGGGCGAGTGCGGTGCTCCTGGCACCGATGTCGTACCAGCCGCTGACCGGCGAGGAGGTCTTCGACCTCTACGCCGACGTGACGGCGACGCTGTCGGTCCCGCTCGTCGTCTACGACAACCCGGGCACCACGCACTTCACCTTCAGCGACGAGCTGCACGGCCGCATCGCCGCACTGCCCCGAGTCGCGTCGATCAAGATCCCGGCCACGCCCGCGGACCCGCAGCGAGCCCGCGAGCGTGTCGAGCACCTGCGTTCCCACATCCCCTCCGACGTGACGATCGGGGTCAGCGGTGACCCCGCAGCGGCCGGCGGGCTGCTCGCCGGCTGCGACGCCTGGTACAGCGTCCTGGGTGGACTGTGGCCGGACGTGTGCCTCGCGCTGACCCGCGCCGCCCAGCGCGACGACCCGGCCACGGCGTCGTCCATCTCGGACGAACTTGCTCCACTGTGGAAACTGTTCGGCGAGTTCGGGAGCCTGCGGGTGGTCTCGGCGATCGCCGAGCAGATGGGTCTCGTGGGTGCGGCGAACCTGCCCAAGCCGCTCCAGGGGCTTCCGGACGGGGCCCGGCGTCGCGTCGAGCAGGTCGTGGAGCGGCTCGCGCCGGTCCTGGCGCGCCACTGACCGGCCGTGTCCTGCTCCGAACCGTCCACTGCCGAGAGTGAGGCCGCGGCCGGCGGGCTGGCGCGCTACGTCGTCGCCGCGGCGCTGGCCCGATGCGGTGACGCGGGCGCGGTGGTCGGCATCGTCCTGCTCGTCACCGCCGACGGCGGATCCGGCCTGCTGGCCGGCGCGCTCGCCGCCTGCATCACCGCACCGCACCTGCTCGGCCCGTTCGTGGGCCGCCGCGTCGACACCGCCGCCGACGGACGCCGGGTCATCGCCACCGCGTGCGTGCTCTACGCCGTGACTCTCGCCGCGGCCGTACTGACCTGGCAGACGGTGCCGGCTGTGGTGACCGGGGTGCTGGTCGCCGCGGCCGGTCTCTGCGGTCCGCTGCTGACCGGCGGGATCAGCAGCCGGCTGCCGGCCATCGTCGGCCCGGATCAGCGCACCCAGCGCCGGGCGCAGGGCTGGGACGTCGCCACCTACGGCATCGGCGGGACGGTCGGCCCGTCGGTCGTCGCGGCACTGTCCGGGTGGCTGTCCCCGGCCGCCGCGCTGCTGGCGCTCGCGGCGGCGGTGCTGGTCGCGTCGGTGTGTGTGCTGCGGCTGCCGTTCAGTCCGCCCGCCCACGGAGGAGACACCGGCGCCGTTCCCCGTCCATGGCCGACGCTGGCGTTGATGGCGCGCCACGGCCGACTGCGCCGGACCGGCTACCTGACCATGATCGTCGCGCTGGGCATGGCCGCGCTACCGGTCACCGCCGTCCAGCTGACCACGGTGTTCGGCGTCGGTGCCGCCGCGGCCGGCGTGCTGACCGCCACCTATGGCGCCGGGAACCTCGCCGGGTCGGTCGTGGTGATGGTGCGCCCGCTGCGCGGCGACCCCGACCGGCTGATGCGGGTCCTCGCCGCCACCGTCGTGCTCGGGCTGGTCGCGGTCGTCCTCAGCCCGGGGTTCGGTGTCGCGATCGCCGCCTACGGGATCGCCGGCGCGCTCAACGCCGCGTTCTTCGCCGCCACGCTGGCCGCGCGAACCGAGTTCGCACCGCAGCACGCCCGCGGCCAGGTGTTCATCTGGGTCGCCGCACTGAAGATCACGTCAGCATCCGCGGGCACCGCGCTCGCCGGCGCGCTGACCGGGTTCGACGCCCGGGTCCCGGTCGTGGTGGGTGCGCTGCTCATCCTCGCCGCTGTCCTGGCGTCGCTGACCGAGCACCGTATTGCTGGAAGCAGAGCACGGGCACGCGCATCGAGCGGCGTGCCGTACGCGGCTACTTCTTGCGGAAGATCAGATAGGTGATCCCGAGGATGAAGTCGACCGTGATCCACACACCGAGGATCAGCGCGATACCGACGCCGGTACCGATGCCTTGGGCCGCCTCGCAGGCTTCAGCCGAGAGGTCGGGGCCACCAACTGACCCTTTCCCCTGGTCTGTGCGCCGACAACCGGGGTAGTCACGCACGTCGCAGTCGGCGCACGAAACGAGGCCCCCGCCACGACCCCGGTCAAGGCGGGGGCCTCACTACTGTCGGCGCCCTGCCTGGCTGAGAGCCACCGAGGAATGTTCAGGTAGTCGACGGGTGGTCGGCCTTGTGCGCCGGCGGTAGAGCGTCCGTGCTTGGTCGACTCGCGTTCGAGGACGATCAAGCCGACGAGGCGTGCACCGTGCGGGTGGGCTCGAATCCGTTCTCGCCGATGGGCAGTCCGGCCATGTTCCAGCTCCAGGAGATGGTCGGGACGATCCGCATGTAGGACCCGGGTCCGACCATGCCAACACGGTCGACGGGTCCGTCGGCGCGGCCGTAGACGCGGATACCCCGTGCGATGAAGGGCTCGAACGACGGCATGTCGTCGATGACCAGCGCAACCTTGACGTTGCCCGCTTCGAGGTTGCGGAACTTGCGGGTGGCGGTGACGGTGGCGCCACCGCCGACCCAGAACGCCGAACCGTCGAACTCGACGGCGACCGGCACGACGTCAGGCTGGCCGTGGCTGTCGACGGTCGCGAGCCGTCCCATTCCGTTCGCGCTCAGATACGCGATCTCATCAGCGGAGAAGGACATCGAACGGCTCCTCGGCGGAACACGGGCATGGTCGCGACACAGTATCGAGCATCGACGACGCTGAACTCCTCGAACCAGCGGGCCGCTTCTGACTGACGCGAGTCCTCGCCGCCACCGTCGTGCTCGGGATGGTCGCGGTCGTGCTCAGCCCGGGGTTCGGTGTCGCGGTCGCGGCCTACGGGATCGGCGGCGCGCTGAACGCCGCGTTCTTCGCCGCCACGCTGGCCGCACGCATCGAGTTCGCGCCGCGGCCGGCGCGCTGACCGGGTTCGCCGCCCGGGTTCCCGTCGTGGTGGGCGCGCTGCTCATCCTCGCCGCCGTCCTGGCGTCGCTGACCGAGCACAGTGTTGCCGGGGGCAGGGCACGGTCACGCGCGTCGAGCGGCGTGCCGTCCGCGCCGGAGGTGACGACGCATGACCGCACCGGCCGACCGACCTGAACCCACCGCGCGAGGACGCGCCGCCCACACGTGTCGCGACCGGCCGGGTCGCCGGTCGGCGATGACTGCAAAATGGTCTGCGGAGGTGGTCGAGGACATGACAATGGATCGAGAGTCCTGGGACGAACGCTGGTCCGGGGTCCTGAGCGAACACGGTGACAAGGTCGCGCGGATGCCACCGAACCCCCATCTCATCGCCGAGGTGGGCGATCTGCCGGCGGGGCGCGCGCTCGATGCGGGCTGCGGGCACGGGGCGGAAACGCTGTGGCTCGCCGCGCGCGGCTGGACGGTCACCGCGCTCGACTTCTCCCCGACCGCGCTGGCACACGTCCGGGCGACGGCCGAGGCGACCGGAACCGACGTAGCCGGACGCATCGACTACGCGGAGGGTGATCTGGCCACCTGGACACCGCAGCAGGGTCACTTCGACCTCGTCACCTGCATCTACGTCCACTGTGCAGGATCGGTCGAGGAGATGGTGCAGCGCATGGCCTCCGGAGTGGCGCCCGGCGGCATCCTGTTCCTGGTCGGCCACCGGTCGATCGACCCCGCCACCGGCGCCGAGACAGCTGCTGCCGGCCAGGTGCAGGTCTCCGTCGAGCAGGCCCGCGCCGCGCTCGCCTCCGACGAGTGGGACCTCGTCACGGCCGAGGAACGCCGGCGGAAGGCGGCCGGCACCGGAGTGGACGCCGTGATCCGCGCGCGCCGCAAGGAGACGCCGCGCTGACGACCGCCGTCGACGGCGTGTAGGCAGCTGATCACGGATTCGGATGGAGGCCGGCCATCCGTGGCCGGATCCGTTCCGAATCGGTGATCACCTGCTACATCGACACCGGCAGCACTCCCGCGCGCACCACCGAGCAGGCGCTGGACGTGCTGCAGCCTGATCCGAACCTCCTGGTCAGCGGGCCTGCACTGTGACGGTCGGCGAGAACCGGGTGCAGGTCGAGCGCTCACGGATGGGCGGGAGCGGCCAGCGGGTGACCACCCGACCGCGTTCACACGACTGCACCTGGGCGGATACGAAGCTGCCGGGGGTTACAGGAATGGTCCTCTTCTTCGCCTCTCCCGGCCCGACCTCGCTCTGCCTGCCGTTCACCATCACGTTGTAGTGGGTGTTTCCGGTGTATCCGCCGTAATAGACGGTGATCTCCCCACGGCAGCTGTCGTAGCGCGCCCCGACATACGGCGCATCGGGATAGTCGAACCGGACGGGGTTGCTTCCCACCCGCCGGCCGGACCGGGCCGTTCCGTCTTTCTTGACGCATCCTGCCGCCGAGACCGTATCGGCGACCTGCGTCGATGCGAGAATCTGAACGGAATGTTCCTGCGAGGGAGTTGCGGCGAATGCGGCTCCGCCGGTGCCTGCGAGGGCGAGGCTTCCGGCCAGCAGTGACCCAACGGTGAGTCGGGTCGCCATGCGCGCGAGTTTCACTGGTTTCTCCGATGTGAGGGTGCAGGACGTGCCGGTCCGGATGTGTTCTTTCCGGCTCCTGAACAATGGCGTGCCACTCATTGCGGGAACAGGTGGCCGTCCCCCGCAGACGCGGCCTCAACCCCCGGGATCGCGTCGGGTCAGCCCTCTGGGGTTCCCTCCGGGTCCGCTCGTCATCTGTTTCGATGAAGCGCCGCTCGGACGATTAACGGTGACTCGGTCGCTCCGATTGCCCTGGTGAACGGGTCGCATCGGGCGGTCCCGAGGTCAGTCGGGGGTTCGCACGATGGCTGTGCACCGCCGTCTCCAACGAACCGTCCTGCGCGGTGTCGTCCCGGCGACGCTGGTCGTCGCGCTCTGCGTGGCCGGGGGCCTGTCGTTCGCGGACCCGGCGATCGCCCCGATCGCAGCAACAGCGCCTGCTGCAGTCGGTGGTCAGGATGCGGCCCAGTTGATTCCGGCGCCGCCGCTGCCGGAGCGGGTCATCCCCGAGTTTCCTCTGCCCACCCCCGAGCCCGAGCCGGAGCCGGAGCCCGACTCCTCCGTCGGTGCCGTGGTCTACACGTGCGAGCCGTGGGCGGACGCGAGGTTGGACGATCCGGCGCACCCGAACCACATCACCAACAAGGACTGCCCGGAGATCAACGCGGCGAAGGAACGGGCGCAGCGCGAGTACCTCGAGCAGCTCGACAGCGGGGCCGACGAGGTCAGTGGGGACGGGCTGGAGGGCGAGTGCTCCGACCCGAACAGCTCCTACTACGGCACCGTCGCGTGCGGCGCCGATCTCGACGGCGACGGTGTCATGGACGGCACCACCGACTGACGGTCCGCCGGTCGAGCAAGCGACTTCGAGCGGCACCATCCCGGTTCGGGTGTTCGCCGCCACCTGGAAGAAACCGGTGCTCGGGTCAGATCGCGGCCAGGCGGCGGAAGCGGCTGCCGTGGAAGACCAGGGGAGGGGTGGCCGGGTCGGCTCGTATCCCGTGCACGTTCAGCAGCACGATGTCGTGGTCACCGCTGGGGACCTCGGCGTGGATCGTGCAGTCGAGCCAGAGCGTCGCCCCGTCGACGAACAGGGCACCGTCATCGGCCACGGTCGTCGCGGTGCCGGCGAACCGGTCGCCGGACTTGCTCGCGAGCCGACCGCAGGCGTCGTCCTGACCCTCGGCGAGCACGCTGAGCCCGATCCGGGGCCGTTCCCGCAGCGTCGGCCAGGTCGTCGAGCTGTGCTGCATGCACACCGACACCAGCGGCGGATCGATCGAGACGGACGTGAACGAGCTCGCGGCCAGACCGACGGGGACGCCGTCGACCTCGGCGCATACGGCCGTCACACCCGACGGGAAGCAGCCGAACGCTTGGCGGAGCTGGTCGCCGGCCGTCACCGGCTCGATCACGGACATCGTGGGGCTCCCTCCGGCGCAGGCCTCGGTGCCCGCGCTCGCCGGTTGACGCTAACCCGGCAGCCGACGTCCGGACTGTCGCGATATCGGACGCTCAGGGCAGCGGAAGCCGCTCACCGGCCGGCGCGGTCCACCAGGCTGTCGACGAGCAACGCGGCGCCGATGCCGATGCATCCACACGTCCTTGGCCACCGCGGTGCCTTGCTCGGTGGGGCGGATGCTGCCTTCCTGGCGCATGCCGGGGGTGCGGGCATAGAGCCCCAGCAGGCCGGCGGAGAACGCGGTCAGCCCGGCGCCGGCGACCACTGCGGGTACCACCGGGATGGCCAGCAGCGCCGCTCCCAACGCGATCTCCGCGGTCGACACCGAGGCCACGAACCGCTCCGGGCCGATGGCCTTCACCTGCGGGTATGTACCCGCGGCGAACCCGTGCAGCTGAGCGGCGGTGTCCTTGTCGGCACCGCGCTTGGTCATCCCCGAGTTGAGGATGAACGCACCGGTGACCACCCGCACCGGCACCTGCCAGGCCTTGCTCCGTCCACGGTTGGTGCGCGTCCCTGCCATGGTCCACCTACCTCGATCCCGGGGATCTCCGGTCCTCCGCCGCGAGGTGCCCGTGCACGGCGCCGACGTGAGGACCACAACCTGGTTCCCGGTCGGGCCCCGCTTCAACCGTCGAGACCCGGCCGTCCTGCCGGGACCAGGCATCGGGCCGGCCGGGCTCAGCGGCGCGGGATGACCGACCCATCGACGGAGTCGAACAGGTCCGGAACCGTCCAGCCGTTGAGGTCGTACTCGGAGAGGCACTGCTCGGCGAGACCCTTCATCGCGGTGGCGGTCCCGGACTGCTCGGCGGCGAAGAGCAGTTCGGCGCGCACGCCCTCGTGGTTGCCGGAGTAGTTGCGCTCGTAGAGCTCGTGGCGCCCACCGAACTCCGAGCCGATCGAGTCCCAGATCAGCTTCATCAGCTTGACCCGGTCCACGGCGTCGTAGCCGTTGGATCCCCGCACGTACTTGTCCAGGTACGGGCGCACCTCCGGGGACAGGAAGTCCGCGGCATGTGAGGGCAGGTAGATCAGCGACGCGCCCAGGTCCTGCATGATGATCTCCCGCACCCGTGGGTAGCCGAGTGTCATGAACCAGCGGTAGGCCAGGCCGTAGTCGAGTGTGGGCAGCTTCGCGCCGCCGACCCACTCGTCGGGGTTGGCGCACATCGCGTCCGAGAGTGCCCAGAACATGTTGCGCCAGGCGATGACCTCACCGACGCGGGTCTGCACGCCGCGGAAGTCCTTGGTGCCGGTGACCTCCAGGCCCTTCATGAGCAGGCCGGCGATGAAGTCGAGCTTGACCGCGAGGCGGGTGACGCCGTGGAAGGTGAAGCGGTGCAGGAAACCGGAGCTGGGGAAGAACGTCGAGGCCTTCTCCGGGTCCCCGTAGATGAACACGTTCTCCCAGGGAATGAGCACCTTGTCCAGGACGAAGATCGTGTCGTTCTCGTCCATCCGGGACGAGAGCGGGTAGTCGAACGGGCTGCCCATGGCGTTGGCCTGCTGGGCGTACGACGCGCGGCAGATCAGCTTCATCCCGGGCGCGCCCATCGGCACGGTGCAGACCAGCGAGTACTCCCGCTTCTTGATCGGCAGCCCGTAGTGGGCCAGGAAGTTGAAGTGGGTGATCGCCGAACCGGTGGCCACGACCTTCGCGCCGGAGACGACCACGCCGTTGTCGTTCTCCTCCTCGACGTGCATGAACACGTCGGACACCTCGTCCGGCGGGCGGTGCCGGTCGACCGGCGGGTTGATGATCGCGTGATTCCAGTAGAGGACCTTCTCCTGCGACTCGACGTACCAGCGGCGCGCGTTGTCGGCGTACGGCTCGTAGAAGTCGGAGTTCGCGCCCAGGGTCCCGAGGAAGCTCGCCTTGTAGTCGGGGGAGCGACCCATGAAGCCGTAGGTCATCCGTGCCCATTCGGCGATCGCGTCCCGGTCGCGCTTCAGGTCCTCGACGGTGTGCGGGGTCCGGAAGAACGGGTGGGTGAACCCCGGACTCCCGGTGTCGGTGGGAACCGTGAGCGTGTCCTGCTTGTCCGGGTCGTGCAGGGAGTCGTAGAGCCGGGCGGTCATCCGGACCGCGTTGCGGAACGCGGGGTGGGTGGTGACGTCGTCGACCTTCTCGCCGTAGAGGAACACCTCCCGGCCGTCGCGCAGGCTCTCGACGTACTCGTCACCGGTCATGGGCCGGGTGGTGTGCCCGTCCTTCCCGGTGGGGGTGGGCACGGAATCCTGCTGCAGGGCCATCGTCGACTCCTCCTGTGATCGGTGCGGGTCACGCCGGGCGGGGACGGTGGACGGCGGCGGCCTGGGAGATCCACAGCTGGCCGTCCGGGCTGTCGGCCGAGTCGTCCCAGAGCAGTGGTTCGTGGTCGTCGCCGAGGTGGTGGAACTTGCCGGTGTGGAACAGCAGCGGCGCGCCCTCGTGGATCAGGAACTCCTGGACCTCACCGAGGTAGAGCACGTGGTCGCCGCCGTCGTAGGCCTGCCACGGGGTACAGCAGATGTGTGCGAGCACCCCGTCGAGACGCGGTGCCCCGCACGCGCTGTCGGGCAGCCAGGTGACCTCCTGGTCCGGGCGGCCCGCGAAGTGCAGCGCCAGGTCCTTCTGCCCCGCCTCGAGCACGTTCACGGTGAACGGGCGCTGCTCGGACTCGACCAGCGAGCACAGCCGCGAGCGGCGGTCCAGGGACACCAGCACCAACGGCGGGTCCAGCGACACGGCGGTGAAGGCGTTCACCGTCGCACCGTGCGGTTCGCCGTCGGCGCCCTGGCAGGTGATCACCGTGACGCCGGTGGCGAAGTGCCCCAGGCACCATCGCAGCTCGCGGGGGTCGATCGCCATTGATCTCTCCTGTCTCGCGGCGGTTCTCGCGGCCGGCTCGGAGCTCGGATCTCAGAGTGAGGTGCGCAGGTGCTCCAGCACGGCCTCGTGGATCTCGCTGCTGCGGCCGACCGCACCGGACGCCCAGTAGAGAGCGTGGACGAGCCCGTCGACCCGGGTGGACGTCACCGGGGTACCGGCCCGGTGCAGCGCCGCGGCGAAGGACTCGCCCTCGTCGCGGAGCGCGTCGTACTCGGTGGTCACGACCAGCGTCGGCGGCAGGCCGGCGACGTCGCGGGCGGGCCGCTGCAGCCCGGTGAGCGAGTCGACGGCGGTGCGGGTGGCGTCGACGCCGATCTTCTCGAAGGAGCGGAAGCCCTGGGCGGCGAGGCCGTCGAGCAGGGCCGTGGCGTCCGGGTCGAGTGCCATGGCGGTCTCCTCTCAGGCCTGCGCGAGCGCGCGGTCGCCGTCGGAGATCGCGAAGCCCTCGTAGCCGGCTGCGACGGCCTCCGCGCACCGGGCGCGGTAGGTCGGTGCGCCTCCCAGGTAGACCAGAACGCGCCGAGGTTTGCCGAGCACATTGTCGCCCAGGTACCAGGATGTCGGCGAGTCGGGAAGCAGCATCGCCCGGGCGAGCTCGTCGGTGTGGGCGACCCATTCCCGCTCGGCGTCGGGCGTCGGCTCGATGACGGCGCGGCCGTTCTCCCGCAGGTGCCGGATCGCCGCGGCGGAGAGGCCGACGTGGTCCTCGATCGCCAACGGCATGTTGTAGAGCACCGAGGGACTGGGTCACCGTCTGAGCGACCGGGCGCCGGGCGCGTTTCACGATCGGCACCAGGGGTAGCTCTGCGGGCGGCGCGGCGCCGGGTGCGCTGCCGGACGTGGGCAGGTGACTGGTGCGGTGAGCGGGTCGGAGCTGGAACTCGAGAACGACGAGCAGGACACTCGGGACCCCGCCCGTCAGCACCGGGCGGTCGTCGTGCAGCGCGTCGCGTGGGTGGTCCTCGCCCTGATCGTGCTCGGAGCGCTTCTGGGCCTGTTCGGTCCCGGCCCGCTGAGCCGGGTGACGCAGAGCGACCCCTCGGGACAGATCCAGCTGCAGTACGAGCGGTTCGCGCGGTACTACGGGGACACCAGCGTGGAGCTGCAGGTCCGGCCCGACCCGCACCGGCCCGGCACCGCGAGCGTGTGGATCTCGTCGAACTACCTCACCCTCGTGCAGGTGCAGCAGGTCCGGCCCGAACCGGTCACCTGGACCGGCGTCGGCGACCGCGTGCTCCTGACGTTCCCGGTCCGCGGGCCGGACCCGATCACCGTCGTGCTCCGGACCCGCCCCGACCAGGTCGGTGTGCTGAGCGGGGCGGTCGGCGCGCCGGGCGGGGAACCGATCGAGTTCTGGCAGCTCGTCTACCCGTGACGGAGGGAGTGCAGATGGACGCGATCCTGCGGGCGGCGTTGGTGTACGTGGCCCTGCTGATCATCTTCCGGGCCATCGGCAGACGGACCATGGCGCAGGTGACGACGTTCGACCTGGTCCTGTTGCTGATCGTCTCCGAGGCCACCCAGCAGGCACTGCTCGGAGAGGACTACTCGGTGACGATGGCGGTCCTCGTGATCGTCACCCTGGTCGGTCTGGACCGGGTCGCCGACTATCTCGGCTGGCGGTTCCCCCGGGTCGGCCGGACCCTCGACGGCACCCCGGTGGTCCTGATCGAGCGGGGGCGCGTGCTGGAGGAGTCCCTGCGCCGCCACCACATCAGCATGGAGGAGATCCTGCAGCAGGCCCGGACCAACCAGGGTTTACGGCGTGGCGACGAGATCGACTACGCGATCCTGGAGCGCTCCGGTGCCATCAGCGTCATCCCGAAGCGGGGATGACGGCCGCTCATCGGGCGATCACCCGCAGATCCTCGACGAGGCCGTCGAAGGCGGCCCGTCGCTGCTCGCGGTCGGAGCGCAACACCGACGACGGGTGCACGGTGGCCAACGCCGAGCGGGTGGTGTCGCCGCCCAGCTCGTCGGGCAGCGTGAGCAGGCGACCGCGCTCGCGGGTGACCCGGAACTGCGAGCCGAGCACCGCCTTCGCCGCGGTCGCGCCGAGGAACACCACGACCTCCGGCCCGACCTCCCGGATCTCGGCATCCAGCCACGGCCGGCAGGCCACCACCTCGGTGCGGTTCGGTGTGCGGTGCAGCCGCCGGGTGCCCCGCTCGTCGCGGGTGAACTTGAAGTGCTTCACCACGTTCGTCAGGTACACCTCGTCGCGGGCGATCCCGGCCGCCTCCAGCGCGTCGTCGAGCACCCGGCCGGCCGGACCGACGAAGGGCTCGCCGCGCCGGTCCTCCACGTCCCCGGGCTGCTCGCCGGCCAGCAGCAGCCGGGCGGCGGCCGGACCGGCGCCGAACACGGCCTGGGTCGCGTCCCGGTACAGCGCGCAGCCCCGGCACCCGTCGACCGCCTCCCGCAGCGCCGTGAGCCCGCCGCCGTCGGGCAGGTACGCCTGCGCTCCCTCGGCCTGGTTCGCCACGTCAGGTCCGGGGGTCCCGGGGCGGTTCGAGCGGGTCGTGCCCGATCCGCATGAGATGGCGACGCCACGCCGCCTGCCCGGCCACCGGTTCCAGGTCGTCGCGCCGGGCCTCGTGCACGTGGTCGACCACGGCCTGCATCGTCTCCGCGTCGTCGCGGGTGAGGTCACCCCGGCGCTTGCGCAGGATGCCCAGCACCCGGCGGCCGTCCGGAGCGGCCTGCTGGTGCGGGTCGGGCTCACTGTGCTCGTCCGCGACATCGGTGGCCAGCCACTCGTCCAGCTGGCGGGCGGACATGTTCACCACGCGGTGGAACTCGTCCCACAGCGCGTCGTCGACGTGTTCGGTCATGGGCTCGGGCTACCCGGGCGGGACGGGGTCGATGCCCTCACGACCGGGCCGATCCGGCAGGTTCCGGGTCGCCACCAGGGTGCACGCGGCGGAGGAGAGCAGTAGCAGGCCACTGGCATGGAAGATCGCCCCGACGCCGCCGGTGAGTCCGGCGAGGCCCCCCGCGGCGAGCGGGACGACGACCTGCCCGATGCGGTTGCCCGCCAGTCGTACCGACAGCGCGGCGGCGCGGTTGCGCCGGTCGGCGACCAGCGTCACCCAGGACATCGTGAGCGGCTGCCCGAGTCCCCAGAAGAACCCGACGACGAGCATCGCCGCCGTCAGCAGCGCGATGTCGTCGGTGAGGGGGAGCAGCGCCATGGGGATGCCGGAGGCGAGCGTGGCCGAGAGGAGGAGCCATCGGCGCCCTGCGACGCGCACCAGCACGGGCATCGCGGCGCGGGCGATCACCGAGGTCACCGTCCGCGCCGTCAGCAGGGCCGTGACCGTCCCGACGCCGAGACCCATCTCCTGACCGAGCACCGGCAGGTAGGCCATCAGCAGGTCCATCCCGGTGAGGACGGTCAGGCTGGAGTAGATGGCGGGCTTCATGCCGCACGTTCCGAGGATCGCACGAGTGGACTGCTGGGCCCCGGCCGCGTCGGCGCGACTCACCCGGGCGCGGCTGGCCGGGACGAAGCCGAACGCCAGTGGCACCGCAACCGCGGCCATGGCCCCCATCACCAGCAGCGCAGGCGTGGTGGCGATCTGCCCGGCGTCGCTGCCCTGGTTGGTGAGGGTGGCCACCAGTCCGGCGACCGGGAAGCCGAGGAGCTGCCCGAGGGAGACCCCGAGCGTGAGGTGGCCGAACCGGTTGTCCACCGTGGCCGGTGGGGACCAGAGCGGGATCAGGCTCTGGCAGGCGACGGTGTGCAGCATGTGGCCCAGGCCGAGGACGGCGCTGGCGACGGTCAGGACGGCCAGGGACGGGCTGACCGCGGCGACGAACACCGCGACGACGGTCAGCCCGAGGCCGAGCCGCAGGGCGAGGACGCCACGGCCACGGTCGACCGCGCGCCCGATCTGCAGGGCGACGACCAGGGGCAGCAGCGCGAACGCCGCGGTGATGAGGCCGACGGCGAGGGCGTCGCCGCCGAGCGCGAGGGCACGGTAGGAGACGAGCGTGCGTACCCCGCTGAGCACGGCGTGCGAGAGCAGCGTGGCGAGGACGAGGCAGGGGAACCACGCCGGCTGGGGTGGCCGGAAGCGCGAACGGAGCACCCGGGTGATCAGGAGGCTTCGGAGCCGGAGACGTCCGTGCTCCGCGGGCCCGTGGCGCGCAGCTCCGCACTGGTCTGGCGCAGCTCCCACGCGTGCATGATGTGGTCGTGCATGGCGGCCCGGGCCGCCGGGCCGTCGCGGCGGGCGAGCGCCTCGAGGATCGCGACGTGGTCGTGGTCGAGGGCCCGGCTGAACTCGGAGACCCCCCACAACGTCACCGAGGGCTTGAACCGGGCCCAGAGCAGCGCGATGCCCTCGATCATGACCGAGGACGTGCTCTCGTAGATGGCGAAGTGCAGGTCCTTGTTCAGCACGGACAGGGTCGCCGGGTCGGCACTGTCGGCGGTGGCGGCCACCAGCCGGTCGTTGGCCGCGACGACGGCCTCGTACCCCTCGTCGGTCATCCGTTCGACCGCCACCTCGCACGCGAGCCCCTCGAGCTCGGCCCGCATGCGGTAGAGGTCGCGAGCCATCTCCGGGGTGACGTCGCGGACGGTGGCGCCGCGGTGGCTCGTGTACTCGACCGTCCCGTCGGCGGCCAGGATGCGCAGCGCCTCCCGGACCGGGGTCGGGCTCACGCCGTACCGCTTGGCGATCGCCGTCTGCCGTAGCTGGTCACCGGGGTTGATGACGCCCTGCTCGAGGTCGGCCTTGAGCCGGTCGAGCACATAGGTCGTCCTGCTCTTGGGTGGCGCGTCCATCTCGCTCATCAGCTCCGGCGCTCCTGCTCTCGGTCACCCGGCTCGGGTTCGGCCGCGTGGACGGTGCGGACGGGTGCGAACTTAGCACGGCGCTACTTTCCATGTTCGGTTTAGTAGATTCGATAGAATCTATTGACCTTGTGCTCCCGGGCGTGTTTGCCTCGTTGCCGCCGAGCGGGTGACAGCAGTCACCGATCAGGCGTCGCAATCGCCGACCAGAGCAGGGGGTGACCCGGTGACCCGGAGTGCAGCGACCAGGAGCCGTGCCGACACGACGTGCACGCCCGGCCGATGGTCCGGACTGGATGAGGGGCACCGTGAACAGCTCGTGCACCTGCTCGTCGACGCCACCGGCCTCGCCGCGGCCGGCGCCGCGAACGACGACGCGCGGCCGGTGCTGGCGGGCCTCGCAGCGGTGTCGCCCGGGGAGGTCGCCGTCCCCTGGACGGGCCTGCGCCTCGCCGCGCCGCAGGCCGCCGCCGCGCTCTCCACGCTGATCCACGCCTGGGACTTCGACGACACCCACGACGAGGGCGTCGTGCACACCGCCACCGTCGTCGTGCCCGCGGCCCTCGCAGCCCTGGCGACGGCGCCGGCGCCGGGGGAGCGGTTCCTCGACGGCCTGGCCACCGGGGTGCAGCTCTTCTCCCGGCTGGCCCGCCTCGTCGGCCCCCGCAACGGTGTCATCCGCACCGCCGGGCTGGGTGCGCTCGCCGCCGCCGCCACGGCGGCGACCGTGTGGGGGCTCGACGAGGCCGGTACCGAGAACGCGGTGGCGCTCTGCCTCGGCGCCGCGCTCGCCCCGTCGAGCAGGCAGGCCGTGGTCGACGGGTCGGTCGCCAAGCGGCTCCAGCCCGGGCTCGCCGCCGCCCACGGACTGACGGCCGCCTCGCTGGCCCGCGCCGGCGTCGTCGGGCCTGCGGGGTGGCTCGGCGGCGCGTACGGCGTCCTGCCCGGATCCGACCTGCGGCTCACCGACCTGCTCGCCGGGCCGGTCGAGCTCGACGCGGTCGCGCTCAAGCCCTACCCCGCCTGTCGCTACACGCACGCCGCGCTGGCCGCAGGCGAGCAGCTGCACGCCCGGCACCCCGGCCCCGACGCGCTGCATCGCATGGTCGCGCACCTGCCCGCGGGCGCCGCCTACGAACTGGTCGCCCGCCCGTGGCAGGACCGCGGCGCCCCGCTCGTCGACGCCCAGTTCTCGCTGCCGTGGCAGCTCGCCGCGCTGTGGGTGACCGGCCGCTACGACCTCACCACCCTGCGCGGCGACCTCGGCCGCGCCGACATCGCCGCTGTCGCCGCCCGTATCGAGGTCCGCCAGGACCTCCCCGAGAGCACCGTGATGGCCGGTGCCCGGGTGGAGCTGGAGACCCCGGACGGCCGCCGCGACACCGCCGAGGCCCCGATGCCCGGCACCGGCGACGCGCGGCCGGGGCGCGACGTCGTCGACCGCAAGCTCGTCGGCTGCCTCCAGACGGCCGGCCTGCCCGACCCCCGCGGCACGGCCGACGGCCTCTGGCAGCTGACCACCGAGCTGCCCGGACTCGACGCGGCGGCTGCCTACGACGCGCTCCGCGACCGGACCACCGTCCCCTGACCGGGGCTGCCCGACCTCCCTCACGCACCACGGACGAACGACGAGAAGGAACCATCACCATGGACTTCGGCCTCACCCCCGAGCAGACCACGCTCGTGGAGTCGGTCTCCAAGCTCGCCGAGCGGGAGTTCGGCCCGCACGCCTTCCAGCGGACCGAGTTCGCCTGGGACTCCCTCAAGGTGCTCGCCGAGCACGACCTCACCGGCCTCACCCTCCCCGTCGAGCTCGGTGGCCAGGGCGCCTCGCTGCTCGACGCCGTGCTCGTGATGATGGCGATCACCAAGGTGTGCCCGCACAGCGCCGACGCGTTGCAGGCCAGCAACTTCGGCGCCATCCGGCAGGTCGCGAAGTTCGGCTCCGAGCACGTCCGCAACGAGGTGCTCCCGCTGTTCCTGAAGGGCGAGGCCCTGGTCACGGCCGGGATGAGCGAGCCCGACGCCGGTAGCGCGCTCACCGACCTGCGCACCAGCGCCCGCTACGAGGGCGACCACGTCGTGCTCAACGGCCAGAAGTGCTGGAACTCGCACGGCCCGGACGCGACGCACTCGGTGGTCTGGTGCCGGTTCGGCCCGTCCTCGCGTGAGATCGGCGCGGTGCTCGTCCCGTTCGACTCCCCGGGCTTCACCCGCGGCAAGCGCGAGCTGCACATGAGCGGCGAGTCGCACTGCCAGCTGTTCTTCGACGAGTGCAGGGTTCCCAAGGAGTACGTGCTCGCCGACAGCGGCGCACTGGGCAAGATGCTGTCGATCTTCGGCGTCGAGCGGATGGGGAACGCCTCGCGGGCGCTCGCCCTCGCCGAGACCGCCTACGAGCGGGCCGTCGAGCACGCGAAGATCCGCAAGTCCTTCGGCAAGGACCTCTGCGAGTTCCAGGGCCTGCAGTGGAAGTTCGCCGAGATGAAGGTGGAGCTCGACGCGGCCCGGATGCTGCTGCTGCGCGCTGTCGCGAACGCCGACGCCGGAGCCCCGGACGCCACCGAGGCCGCGATCGCGAAGCTGCACGCCAACCGGACCGCGTTCGCGGTCGCCAACGAGGCGATGCAGATCTTCGGTGCGTCGGGCTACAGCCAGGAGTACCCGCTGGAGTACATCGTCCGCCGCACCCGCGGCTGGATGATCGCAGGCGGCTCGGCCGAGATCCTCAAGAACACCATCGCCGGCTCGATCTTCGGCCGGCGCTTCGACCAGCGTGCGGGAGCTGCCACGTGAGCGTCACCGACACCCCGCAGACCGGCACCCCCCAGAGCGCGGCCCCGCCGCGCGGGCTCGACGGCGCGACCGACGTCCTCGTCGACTGGGTGGTCGCCGCGCAGCAGGCCGCGCTGCCGCCCGAGGTCGAGCACCACGTGCGCCGGCTGCTCGTCGACTACATGGCCGCCGTGATCCCCGGCTCGGCCACCGACGTCGCCCGTGCCATCGCCGCTCACGTCGCCGCCACCTACGGCGTGACCGACCGCGCCGCCACCGCGGTCGGCCTGGGCCGGGTGTCGGCACCGGGCGCCGCGTTCCTCAACGGCACCAGCGCGCACAGCCTCGAGGTCGACGACGGCTACACGCCCGGCAGCGTGCACCCGAGCAGCGTGTGTTTCCCGGCCGTGCTCGCGGCGGCCGAGGCCCGCGGCAGCGACACCCCCACCACGATGCGTGCGCTCGCGGTCGCCCTCGAGACCGTGTCCCGGCTCGCCGCCGCGGGGCACCCGGCCACCTGGCGCAACCACTTCCACAACACCCCGCTCACCGGCGTCGTCGGCGCCGCCTGCGGTGTCGCGGTGCTGCACGGCCTCGATGCCGACCGGCTGCACGACGCGCTCGGCATCGCCGCGTCGCACGCCGGCGGTCTGTTCGCGTTCCTCGGCAAGGACGCCGAGGTCAAGCGGGTGCACCCGGGCAAGGCGGCGCGCGACGCGATCGTCAGCGTCGAGCTCGCCGCGGCCGGCGTGACCGGCCCGCGACCGATCCTCGAGACCCCGCACGGCTACGTCGAGGCGTTCGCCGACGGCGGCTTCGACGCCGGCACCCTGCTCGACGGGCTCGGCGAGCGGTGGGTCGTCCTCGACTCCTACGTCAAGCCCTACCCGTCCTGCCGGCACCTGCACGGTCCGATCGACGCCGTGCGCGCGCTGCGCGCCGCGCACGGGATCGGCGCGGCCGACGTCGCGCGGGTCGACGTCGCGACCTACACCGTCGCCTCGCACCACGCGGGTACGACCGTGGAGGCGCTGCTCGACGCCCAGATGAGCATCCCGTTCGCGGTGGCCACCGCGCTGGTGCACGACGAGGTCGGGCTCACCGAGTTCGGCCCGGACGCCCGCCGCGACGCCGGTGTGCTCGACCTGGTCGGCCGGGTGCACGTGCGCGCCGACGAGCAGGCCGACGCCGACTACCCGGTGCTGCGCACCGCGGTGGTGACGCTGGCCCTGCACGACGGCCGCGAGCTCACCGAGCGCGTGCCGCTGCCCTACGGCGAGCCGGGCAACCCGGTGAGCGACGAGGAGATGACCGCGAAGCTGGTGCGGCTCGCCACGCCGGTGATCGGCCGCGACGCCGCGACCGCGCTCGCCGGGCAGCTCTGGGCGTTCACCTCGCTCGACGTCGTCGCCCGCACCGACGAGTACTGCCGGGGTGCGGCATGACCCAGCTGACCGACCGGCCCGCCGGGACCCCCGGCGCGACCCGGGCCGAGGTGGGCCGAGCGCTCCTCGCGCCGCGCTCCGTCGCCATCATCGGTGCGTCCGACGACGCGCGGAAGACCACCGCGCGCCCGCTGCGGTTCCTGCGCGAGGCCGGGTTCACCGGTGGGGTGTACCCGATCAACCCGCGCCGCGAGACCGTGCTCGGTGAGCGGGCCTGGCCCGACATCGCCTCGCTGCCGGAGGTGCCCGACCACGTCTTCGTCGTGACCGACACCGCCCGGGTGGTCGATGCGGTCCGCGAGTGCGGCGAGGCGGGTGTGCCGCTGGTGACCATCCTGTCCGGTGGCTTCGGCGAGGGCGGTCCGCAGGGCCGGGAGCGGCTGGCCGAGCTGCTCGAGATCTCGCACCGGTACGGAGTGCGTGTCGTCGGGCCGAACAGCATCGGCGTGGTCAACCCGCGCACCGGCATGCTGCTCACCGCGAACGCGGCCTTCGCGGAGACGGACCTCCCCGTCGGGCCCTCGTTCGTCGCCTCCCAGTCCGGCAGCGTCATCGGCGCCCTGATGACCCGGGCGAAGGCCCGCGGGCTCGGCTTCGCCGGGCTGGTCTCCACCGGCTCCGAGGTCGACCTGACCCTCGGCGAGATCTGCGAGGCGACCCTCGACGACCCCGAGATCGGCTCGTACACGCTGTTCGTGGAGTCGATGGAGAACGCCGGGCCGCTGGCCCGGTTCGCGGCGGCCGCCGCGGAGCGCGGCCGGCCGGTCACGGTCTACAAGCTCGGCCGCAGCGACGCCGCCGCCGCGTTGTCGGTCTCGCACACCGGTGCGCTCGCCGGTGAGGACGACGAGGCCGACGCGTTCTTCCGGGCCTGCGGCTTCGCCCGGGTCGACAACTTCGAGGCGTTGATCGAGGCCGAGGCCCTGCAGCGCCGGATCGGCAGCCCCGGCGCCACCCGGGCCGACCGGATCGCGGTGATCACCTCCACCGGGGGTGGTGCCGCGATCCTCGTCGACCAGCTCGAGACCCGCGGCGTGACCGTGGCCCGGCCGAGCCCGGCGGTGTTCGAGGGCCTCGGGGGGCTCGGGCTCGAGGTCGCCGAGAACCTCATCGTCGACCTGACGCTGGCCGGCACCCGCCACGACCTCGTCCTCGGCGCCCTCGACGTGCTCCGTTCCAGCGGCGAGTTCGACCTGGTGCTCTTCGTGATCGGCTCGTCGGCCCGGCTCAACCCGGAGCTCGCCGTGCGGGCGATCGCCGAGGCCGCGGGCGACGGTCCGGTCCCGATCGCGGCCTGGGCACTCCCGGACGCGCTCGAGTCGCTCCGGATGCTCAACGATGCCGGTGTGCCGGCGTTCCGCACCGCGGAGGCCTGTGCGGAGGCGGTCGCCGCGACGCTCGCCCGCCGCCCGGTCGACCCGCAGGTGCTGGGCACCCGCATCGCAGGCGCCGCCGTACCGGCGGGCCACACGCTCGACGAGGCCGGGTCGGCACGCGTCCTCGCGGAGCTCGGGGTGCGCTTCCCCGCCGCGACGACCTGCGACGACACCGGGGCCCCGGCGGCGGAGCCGACCTACCCCGCCGTGGTGAAGGCGCTGTCGGACCGGCTGCCCCACAAGTCCGACGCCGGCGCGGTCGTGCTCGGCGTCGCCGATGCCGGCGGCGTCGCCGACGCCGTCGCGAGGATCACCGCCAACGTCGCCGCGCACGACCCCACGATCCGGCTCGAGCAGTTCCTCGTGCAGGAGATGGTCGACGACGCGGTCGTGGAGGCGCTCGTCGGTTACCGGGTCAGCCCGTCGGTGGGGCCGCTCGTCGTGCTCGCGGCGGGCGGGATCCACGCCGAGCTCTACGACGACTCCACGCTCCGGCTGGCACCGGTCACCCCGGAGGTGGCTCGGGAGATGATCGACGAGGTGACCGCGATGCGGATCGCCCGGGGGTTCCGCGGAGGACCCGTCGGGGACCTCGACGCGCTCGTCGACACCGTCGTCGCCGTCTCACGGCTCGCCGTGACCCGCCCCGACGTGGTCGAGGCCGAGATCAACCCGGTCGCGGTGCGCCCGCGCGGGTGCGGGGCGGTCGCGCTCGACGCACTGGTCCAGCAGGCCCACGAGGCCTGATCGGGCCCGCCCGACCATGAACCGACATACATCCGAGGACGCACCATGGACGTGAAGATCACCGACTTGTCGCTGATGTACGGCGACTTCACCGCGGTCGAGCACCTGAGTCTCCACATCGAGGACGGCGAGTCCCTGGTGCTGCTCGGGCAGTCGGGCTGCGGCAAGACGAGCACGATGCGGTGTGTCGCCGGGCTGGAGGACCCCAGCGGGGGCTCGATCAGCATCGGCGGCACGACGGTCTTCGACGCCGCCGCCGGGACCAACATCGCCCCGAACCGGCGCAACGTCGGGCTGGTGTTCCAGTCCTACGCCGTCTGGCCGCACATGACGGTCATGGAGAACGTCTCCTTCCCGCTGCGCATGAAGCGGCGCCCGAAGAAGGAGATCCGCACCCGGGCGCAGGAGACCCTGGAGCTCGTGGGCCTCGGGCACCTGGCCGACAAGGGCGCGAGCAAGCTCTCCGGTGGTCAGATGCAGCGGGTGGCGCTGGCCCGCAGCCTCGCGATGGAACCCAACGTGATGCTGCTCGACGAACCCCTGTCGAACCTCGACGCCCGGCTGCGCGACGACCTGCGCGTGGAGCTGCGACGGCTGCAGCTCGAGCTCGGGCTCACCAGCATCTACGTGACCCACGACCAGTCCGAGGCACTGGCGCTCGCGGACCGCATCGCGATCATGCAGCACGGCCGCATCTCCCAGCTGGCCACGCCGGTCGAGACCTACCGCAATCCCGCTTCCGCGTCGATCGCCGAGTTCCTCGGGGTCGCGAACATCCTGCGCATCTCCGCTCCGCGGGCGGGGGAGCACCGGCTCGGCCTGGCCGACCACGCCCTCGAGGTCGCGGTCGGGACCGCCGTCCCGGCCGGGGACGATCTGAGCGTCTGTGTGCGTCCGGAGCACGTGCGGCTGGCGACGCAGCCGAGCGAGGGAGCACCGAACTCCTGGCCCGGCACCGTCGAGGTCAGCGTCTTCCAGGGCTCGTACGCACGCTGCACCGTCACCCTCGACGCCGGACCGAGGCTGGAGGTCCAGACCCGCGACGCCACGTTCGTACCGCGCCAGCACGACCGCGTGCACGTCGAGATCGACCCCGAGCACGTGCAGGTGCTCCCGCAGGAGGTCGGCCCGGCCGGCGTCGTGGACGGCGGCCGGGAACCGGCCGGCACCGGCCGGACCGGCGGGACCCGGGCGGGCGACGGCCCGGAGGTCCCCGACCGGCGGCCGGTCGCGGCGCACGCGGCGACCGTGACCGGGGAGGGCTGAGGGGTGGCGATGCTCGACGACCGGCCTCGCGCCGCGCCGGAACCGGCCCCCGCGCCGGCCCCCGCGCGAACGGCCCGCGGCCTGCGCCGCCGCTGGTTGCCCACCGGACTCCTCCTCGTCGTGCTGGGCGTGCTCATCGTGATCCCGGCCGCGATGGTGCTGCTCGCGGCGTTCAGCGTGGACGTGCCGCGCCCCGGGAACATCACGTGGGAGCTGACCGCGAGCAACTTCGCGATCTTCGGTGATCCCCAGACCCTGCGGGCGTTCCTCAACTCGCTGGTCATCGGTGTCGTGGCGACGGCGCTGGCCTGTTTCATCGGTGGGGCGCTGGCGTTCCTCGCCGCGCGCACCGACATCCCGCTGGCACCGTTCGTGTACCTGGTCGGGCTGATGCCGCTGTTCCTGCCGTCCTACGTCGGCGCGCTGGCGTGGTCGATGCTCGGCGGCCCGAACGCCGGGCTGCTGAACATCGCTCAGAGCGACCTGGGGATGTCGCTGCCGCTCGACATGTACTCGATGCCGGGGATGATCTTCGTCTTCGCGATGTACTACTCGCCGTACACCTTCCTGATGGTGCACGGGGCGATGTCGCTGATGAGCCCGGACCTGGAGGAAGCCGCACGGGTGCACGGTGCGAGCTCGCGCCGGATGCTGGGCCTGGTCTCGTTCCCGCTGGTCACGCCGGCACTGATCGGCTCGGCGATGCTCAGCTTCATCCTGATCTTCGAGAACTTCCCGGTCGCCCAGGTGCTGGGGACCCCCGGCGGCGTCGACACCCTGCCCACGCTGATCTTCCGGTTGCTCAACACCAGCCCGTCGCGCGGCAACGAGAGCGCGGCCATCGCGATCGTGCTCGTCGGGGTCGTGCTGCTGGCCACCTGGCTGCAGCAGCGGATGCTGGCCAAGCGGTCGTTCACCACGGTCACCGGCAAGGGCGTCCGCCAGAAGAAGGTCACCCTGGGCCGGGCCCGGATCCCGGTGTTCCTCGCCGTGCTGGGCTTCTTCTTCCTGTCCATCGTGCTGCCGGTGCTCGCTCTCGTGGTGGTCGCGGGCCAGAGCTCGCCCTATCTCACCTCGCTGGCTCAGCTCACCGAGCCGGGCGGTCTCGACTTCAGCTCGTTCTCCGACGTGCTCACCTCGTCGACCTTCCTGGAGGCGGGGTGGAACAGCCTGGTCGTGAGCCTCTTTGCGGCGAGCGCAGGCGTGGTGCTGGCCTTCCTGTGCGGCTACCTCGTCTACCGCAGCAAGGCCTCCGGCCGGTCGCTGGTCGAGGGCGTCTCGATGGTGCCGCTGGCGCTGCCGGCGGTCGTGCTCGGGATGGGGCTGTTGTGGACCTGGCTGGTGATGCCGGTCCCGCTCTACGGCACCCTCGCGGTCCTGGTGATCGCGTTCCTTGCGGTGCAGTCGCCGCAGGGCTTCCGCGGTGTGGCCTCCTCGATCCTCGCCACCGACCGTGACCTCGAGGACTCCGCGGTGATGCTCGGCGCTTCCCGGTCCCGGGCCGTCACGAGCATCACGGTGCCCTTGATGAAGGTGGGGCTGCTGTCCACGTTCCTGTTGTTGCTCATGCTCAGCATGCGTGAGCTCACCGTGCCGCTGTTCCTCTACACCAGCGACACCGAAATCCTCTCGATCGCCATCTACGACGCGTTCGAGAACGGCGGAGCACTCCGCGAGGCAGCGGCCATGAGCGTGATCTACACCGCCTTCATGTTCGTCCTGTCCTACATCCCCCGCCGCCTCGCGCGGTAGCCACTCGCGGACGCCGGGCACCGGTGTACGCACAGCAAAGGAGCTGACCCATGAAGAGGACACGCCTGAGCGTCCTGGGCGCCGCGCTCGCCGCGTGCAGCCTGCTGCTCGCAGGTTGCGGCGGCGGTGCCGCCGAGGGCGGTGCCGGATCCGTCACCGAGCAGATGCTGGCGATGCCACCGGTCGACGACACGGCGGGCCTGGTCATCGACGGTGAGCAGGTCGCCGACGCCGAGCTGCTCGAGGCCGCGCGGGGGGACAAGCTCGTCTGGTTCACCGGCTCGGGCAGCGAGAGCGCCGAGCTCACCGCCGACCGGTTCACCGAGGAGACCGGTGTCGAGGTCGAGGTGACCCGGATGCCGTCGTCGAAGCTGAACGAGCGGGTGCTGAGCGAGGCCGGGGCGGGGCGGCTGTCGGCCGGCGTCGTCACCATCACCGACCCGCTGCTCGCCGAGGGTCTCGCCGAGCAGGGCGTGTACGTGCCGTACACCGAGATGCCGACGCACGACGTGCTCGCCGGCACGGAGAACGTGACGTGGGCCGACGGCGCCTTCTACACGTCGTACTACTCGGCCTACGCCTTCGCCTACAACTCCCGGGCGGTCGCCGAGGCCGACGTCCCGGCGAGCTGGAACGACCTGCTCGACCCGAAGTGGAAGGGCCGGATGGGCGTGGTCAACGCCGGTGCCGGTGGCACCGTGCAGGGCCTCGCCGCCTTCCAGGAGCAGGTCATGGGCGGCGACTACTGGGCCGGTCTGGCCGCCCAGGGGCCCCGCTTCTTCGACACGACCTCGGTGCAGCTCGAGGCGCTCGCGCGCGGCGAGATCGAGATCGCGACGGCCGGATTCAACAGCACCTACGGCGCCCAGAAGTCCGGGGCGCCGATCAAGCTCGTCGTCCCGCAGGAGGGTGTCTCGGGCACCTTCAACATGCAGGGCCTCACCAGCGCCGGCCAGCAGAGCCCGGCGGCGAAGCTGTTCATGAACTGGACCTGGTCGAAGGCCGGCCAGCAGTTCGCCGCGGCCCAGGGCTTCATCGGGGCCCGTACCGACATCGAGCAGGTCCCGACCGGTGAGTACCGGCTGCCGAAGGCCGACGACGCCACCTTCGTGGTGTACACGCCGGAGGAGGCGGAGCAGCACGGCGCCGACGTCGTCCGCCGCTGGAACGAGACCTTCGGGTTCAACGGCTGATCCCACCGGCACCGAACGCCTCCGGTCTCCTGAGACCGGAGGCGTTCGCCGTTCGACAGTAGTCAGCCGAGGATCACCCGAGCAGCACCAGCGACAGTTTGCGCGCCACGCACGCAGGTCGTTCGGCGTGCTCGAGCTCCACGGTGAAGTCGATCGAGACGAGGGCGGCGTCGTCTCGGGGCTGGACCGCCGCGACGGTGGCGCGCAGGCGGATGCGGGAGCCGACCGGGACCGGGGCGGGGAAGCGCACCCGGTCGAACCCGTAGTTGAGCCGCGCGGAGCCGACGTCGAGCCGGTAGAGGTCCCCGGTCAGCGACGAGATCAGCGACAGGGTCAGCTGACCGTGCGCGATCGTGCGGCCGTGTGGACCGGTCGCGGCGCGCTCCGGGTCGACGTGGATCCACTGGTGGTCACCCGTCGCCGCGGCGAACGCGTCGATGTGCTCCTGCTCGACGGCCATCCAGGGCCCCGGGCCGAGTGCGGCGCCGACGGCGTCGTCGAGCTCGGCCCGGGTCGTGATCACGAGCGGGCCCGGCACGGTCACGCCGACTCCTGCACGGTGGCAGTGGATCGGACCGGGGCGGCGCTCACATGAACCGCCCGCCGGTGACCTCGGCGGTCGTGCCGGTCATGTACGACGACAGCGACGACGCGTAGAACAGCGCCACGCCGGCCACCTCGTCGACCTCCCCGACGCGCTGCATCGGGATCTCGGACATCTTCTGGTCCCAGGCCTTCTGCGGCATCGCCTCGGTCATCGCCGAACGGATCAGGCCCGGCTGGATGGCGTTGACGCGCACGCCGTGGTGGGCCATCTCCTTCGCGGCGGCCTTGGTGAGGCCGACGATCCCTGCCTTGGCGGCCGAGTAGTTGGTCTGCCCCACCATGCCGACCTTCCCGGACAGCGAGCTGATGTTCACGATCGCGCCGGACTTCTGCGCCCGCATGTGGGCGGCGGCGAGGCGGGTGCCGTTCCAGGTTCCCTTGAGGTGCACCTGGACGACGAGGTCGAAGTCGTCCTCGGACATGGTGCGCATGGTGGCGTCGCGGGTGATCCCGGCGTTGTTGACGAACACGTCGAGCGAGCCGAACGTGGCCACGGTGGTATCGATCAGCGCCTGGACGTCGGCGGCCGACACCACGTCACAGCGCACACCCACGGCGAGGGCGTCGCCCCCGAGCTCCTTCGCGGCGGCCTGTGCGGCGGCCTCGTCGAGATCCCCGAGCACCACCCGGGCGCCGTGCTCGACGTAGGTGCGGGCGATGGCGAGCCCGATGCCCTGCGCGCCGCCGGTCACGACGGCCGTGCGGCCCTCCAGCAATGCGGTCATGTGTGGTCCTTCCTCATGATGGTCATCCGGATCTCAGTGGTCGTCCGGATCTCAGTGGTCATCCGAAGCGGGGCTCTCGCCGGTCGGTGAAGGCCGCGCGCCCCTCGGCGGCGTCGCCTCCGTGGCCCGCGAGCGAGACGGCCATGCGTTCGGTCGCCAGGAACTCGCCGAGGTCGGCCCGGGTCGCGGCCTGCAGGCGTTTGGTCAGGGCGTTGGACTCCCGCGGCCCCAGCGCGAGTCGTTGCGCGATCGCCACCGCCTGCCCGGTCGCGGCGCCGGGCGCCACGACCTCGCTCACCAGGCCGGCTTCCGCGGCGGCGCCGGCGGTGAGCCGCTCGCCCAGCAGCAGGTGTTTCGCCGCCCGCTGCGGTCCGAGCCGGCGGGGGAGGTGGTAGGCGGTGCCGCCGTCCGCGGTCAGGCCGCGAGCCGCGAACGGGGCGGCGAAGAACGCGTCCTCGGCGGCCACGACCAGGTCGCAGGCCAGGACCAGTCCCCAGGCGGCGCCCACCGCGTACCCCTCGACCGCAGCGACGACGACGACATCGGAGCGCGTGACCGTCTCGATGACCTCGTGCACCAAAGCCAGGCGAGAGGCGGGACCGAAGAGACCGTCGCTCGACGTGGGCATCGAGCCGATGTCACCACCGGAGGAGAAGTACGTATCCCCACCGGTGAGGACGACCGCAGCCTGGCCACGGCGTTCGGCCTCGCGCAGAGCGGTCGCGAGCTGCTCGAGCAACGCGTGGTCGAGGGCGTTGCGGCGGTGTGGCCGGTGCAGCCGGAGGGTCGTCACTCCTGCCGCGACATCGACGACCAGAGACTGTTCGGCGGCGACATCCATAGTCTATAGAATGTAGTCATTGTGTCGCCGTAGGTCGAGTCCCGGCGCGGATCCGCAGGCGTCAGCTACCAGGTGACGGGCAGCTCGTGCAGGCCGTACAGGAGGGTGCCGTGCTTGTAGGGCAGCTCGTCGGCCGGTGCGGCGACCCGCAGGGTGGGGATGCGTGCGAACAGGGTGGAGAACACGATCTCCAGCTCCAGCCGGGCGAGGTTCTGCCCGAGGCACTGGTGCACGCCATAGCCGAACCCGACGTGGTGCCGGTTGCCGCGGTGGACGTCGAACCGTTCGGGCTCGGCGAACACTGCGGGGTCCCAGTCGGCCGCGGCCAGCAGGGCGATGACCCCCTCGCCCGCGCGGATCGGGGTGCCGCTGAGCTCGGTGTCCTCGGCCGCGATCCGGGTGGTGACGACGTCGGCGATGCTGAGGTAGCGCAGCAGCTCCTCGACGGTGCCGGGGAGCAGCTCGGGGTCCGACCGGAGCGCGGCGAGCTGGGCGGGGTGTTCCAGCAGTGCCATGGTGCCGAGCGAGATCATGTTCGCGGTGGTCTCGTGCCCCGCGTTGAGCAGCATCAGACACATCATCAGCAGCTCCTCCCGGCCGAGCTCGCCGGCGGGCTCGAGCTGTTCGGTGACCAGCTTGCTCATCAGGTCGTCGCCGGGGTGCTGCTGTTTGCGGGTGATCAGTCCGTCCATGTAGGCGCGTAGGTCGCCCAGCACGGTCGCGAACTGCTCCGCGGTGCTCGCCGTCGACACGGCGATCTTGCTCCTGCTCTGGAAGAACTCGTGGTCGTCGTAGGGCACGCCGAGCAGCTGGCAGATCACCAGCGACGGCACGGGGAGTGCGAACGCCTCGACCAGGTCCACCGGCGGGGTCCGGGTGAGCAGGTCGTCGAGCAGCCGGTCCACGATGGCCTGGATGCCTGGTCGCATCGTCTTGATGCGCTTGACGGTGAACTCCTGGATGAGCATGCGCCGGTAGAAGCTGTGTTGCGGCGGGTCCATCCGGATGAACGGCGGGCGCGCCAGGACCTGCGCCTGGCCCGGGAGGAGCGTGGGGAAGCCGGGGCGGGTGCCGTCGGCGCTGAACACCGGGCTGCTCAGCACGGTCCGGACGTCCTCGTACCGGGTCACCAGCCAGGCGGTGCCGCCGGTGGGTAGCTGTACCTGGGAGACGGGTTCCTCGGTGCGCAGCCGGTCGTACTCCGGTGGTGGTGCGAACGGGCACTGCCGCTGGAGCGGGAAGCTCCGGTTGTCAGAGGTCGTGGTCCGGGACATCACACGCTCCCATGCAAGTGAAGGTAAGCCCTCCGGTTAGTCGTCGAGTAAGCTAACACAACCGAAGGTTTTCCCTCCACATCTTGAGGGAGAAGGGATGGGTATCGGTTGAGCGAGAACACGACCCAGCTGCGGGCGGACGCCCGCCGCAACCGCGAGCAGATCGTCGTCGCGGCCCGCGAGGTCTTCCTCGAGCAGGGCGTGCACGCGTCGCTGGAGGAGATCGCGCGCCGCGCGGGCGTCGGCATCGCCACGCTCTACCGGCGGTTCCCCGACCGGCAGACGCTCGTCCGGCAGGTCGCCCTGGAGAACATGGCGCTGATCGGTGCGGAGATGGACCGCGCCACCGCCGAGCACTCGGACGCCTGGAGTGCGCTGGTGCAGCTCCTGCGCCGCCTGGTGGAACTTCGGGTCGGCGTCTTCACGCCGATGCTGGCCTCGACCCTCGAGGAGGACCTGCGCGGCGAGAAGGGAGAACTCAAGGCGAGCCGTGACCGGCTCGTCGAGCGGATGGAGCAGCTCATCCATGCCGCGCAGCAGGAGGGCCGGCTCCGTCGGGGTATCGGCCCGATCGACCTGCTGGCCGGCATCATCAAGCTGTCCCGCCCGCTGCCCGTCATCGGCGCCGAGCTGAACGAGCTGCTGACCGACCGGCAGCTGGAGCTGTTCCTCGGTGGACTCCACGCAGTGGCGCTGGACGCCTCCGAGCCGCTGCGCCCGCAGTCGCTCACCCCCGACGAGCTGGATCGCCATCTCAAGATGGCGGAGTGAGCGGCGCCGATGCGATCTGTCCGATCGGGGACGCCGACTGACGAGCAAGGTCCTCGTACACCCACGGCCGGCTACCGGAGGTCGAACAGTGACGACGCGGCTCTCGCCCCGCCTCGCGCAGATCGTGGCGGCGCTCTCGATCGAGCCGGACCAGCGGGTGCTCGAGATCGGCTGCGGGCCCGGTGCAGCGGCGCGCGCGGTCGCTGACCGGCTGACCACCGGTCATGTCCTCGCCGTCGATCGGTCGGCGCGGGCGATCGAGCAGCTGAGGAGTTGCTCGGCGGAGCAGCTCACCTCAGGTCGTCTGAGCGCCCGGCACGTGGCGATCGAAGACTTCACCCTCGCCCACGACGAGGAGCCGTTCGATCTGGTCTTCGCGATCCGGGTCGGAGCACTCGACGGCCGGCATCCCGAAGCGGCGCAGGCAGCCATGCGGCGTATCGCCGCCGCGACCACCCCGCATGCTCGACTCTTCGTCGACGGCGGTCGACCGCTACGGGAACTGACCATCCACCGGCACGCCTGACCTGTATCCGGAGCGTGTACACCCGGAGGGTGCGGGAACGAGCCGTATTCAGGAGGTAACCATGGCCGATCGCGACAAGGACGACGCGGCACCGAAGCTGCTCTCGGGCGGCAATCCTCAGATCCCCAAGGGTGAGGGGGATGGTCCGGTGCAGAGCTACATCGCCGCCATGCCCGGCTGGAAACGGGACGTCGGGAAACGCATCGATGATCTGATCGTGCATGCGGTCCCGCAGGTGCACAAGGCCGTGAAATGGAACCAGCCGTTCTACGGCGTCCGAGGTGAGGGCTGGTTCCTGTCGCTCCGTTGTTTCACGAAGTACGTCCAGCTGCAGTTCCTCAGAGGCACGTCGCTCGATCCCGTGCCTCCCAAGGCGTCGAAACATCGTGAAGTGCGTTATCTCGACATCCACGAAGGCGACCGGCTGGACGAGGAACAGCTCCGGTCCTGGGTCGAGCAGGCCGCCGAGCTGCCGGGCGAGCAGATGTGATGCGGCCGATGTCGCCGGTGGAGCGTCCGTTGACGGGCCTGATGCGTAAGGAGTAGCTTACGCATATGCCGACCGTGGATCCCTGGGTGGCGCTCGCCGATCAGACCCGGCGCGGGCTGCTCGCCCGGGTGGCCAGGGAGCCGAGCTCGGTCACCGCTCTGGCCGAGGACCTGCCGATGAGTCGTCCCGCGGTCTCGCAGCACCTGAAGTTGCTGCTGGATGCCCGGCTGGTCGACGTACACCGGCAGGGACGGCAGCGGATCTACGCCGCCCGCCCGGACGGCCTGGCGGCCCTGCGCGCGGAGCTGGACACGTTCTGGAGCCAGGCGCTGTCGAACTTCAAACGGATCGCCGAGACAAACCACTGAGGTGTAGCCGTGACCACCACCGACGAACTCACGACCGTGCGGCAGCAGATCATCGTCGACGTGGCCCAGGACCACGCCTTCGCGGTGTTCACGAACCGGTTCGACGGGATCAAGCCGCGGGAGTACAACCTGCTCCCGGTCGACATCGCAGAGACCGTCTTCGAACCGCGGGTCGGCGGGCACGTCTACGACCGCGGGATCGACGGGAGCGTCTGCCGCTGGGCGCGGGTGCTGGAGTTCGACCCGCCTCACCGGTTCCTGATCAGCTGGGACATCACCGCGCAGTGGCAGCTCGAGACCGACCTCGGCCGGACCAGCGAGGTCGAGGTCCGGTTCGTGCCGATCGGAGATGCGCAGACCCGGGTCGAGCTCGAACACCGCCACCTCGACCGGCACGGCGAAGGGTGGCGGGACTACCGCTCCGGCCTCGCAGGCGGCTGGCCCGCCTTCCTCGAGAACTTCCGCGTCCTCACCACCGCGCAGGGGTAGGCGATGAGCCGGACCGATCTGCGGACGCTGGCCACCGACGAACGGCGTGACCTCGCCGACTTCCTGGCCGGCCTCACCGACGAGCAGTGGGAGACCCGCTCCCTGTGCGAGGAGTGGACCGTGCGGCAGGTGGTCGCGCACATGATCAGCTACGACGACCTGACGATTCCCCTGCTACTGCGCCGCATGGTGGCGGGCGGGTTCCGGGTGAACGGGATGAACCCCCTCGGCGTCGCGGCGTACGATGCCACCTCGCCGGCCGAGGTGCTCACCGAGCTCCGCACGCACCTGCGTCCCCGCGGCCTCACGGCGATGGGCGGCGGGGGCATCGCGCTGACCGACGGCCTGGTCCACCACCAGGACATCCGCCGCGCACTCGACGCTCCCCGCCGGGTGCCGGCCGAACGCCTCCTACCGGCGCTCGGATTCGCGCTGAAGGCGCTCGCCCTGCCCAGCCGCCACCACGTCCGCGGGCTCCGCCTGGTCGCGACCGACCTGGACTGGACCCACGGCGACGGCCCCGAGGTGACCGGGCCGGGGGAGGCCGTGCTGATGGCGATCGCCGGTCGCCCGGCCGCGCTCACCGACCTGGACGGACCGGGCGTCGCCACCCTCGCCCAGCGCCTCACCGCGAAGCCGGCAGCCTGATCAGGACGAGTCGATGTGCCGGGTGCCTGATGCACCCGCGGCCGGCGGAGGTCACCGGTCCACCCGCTCGTCGAGCCGGGGTGCCTCGATGACGCCGTCCCGCGCGAGCTCCTCGGTGATCCACTCCCGCAGCACCACTTTTTTGATCTTCGTGCCGGACAGCGGCCACTCGGTGACCAGGCGGAGGTAGCGCGGGATCTTGTAGGAGGCGATCGCCCCGCGGCAGAACGCGACGAGCTCGTCGTGGGTCAGCGAGGCGCCCGGAGCGAGCTGGACGTACGCGGCCGGAATCTCCTGGTAGCGGGCGTCCGGAGCGGCGACGACCTGGACCAGGGCGACCGCCGGATGGCGGGCGAGGAAGTCCTCGATCTCGATCGCGGCCACGTTCTCGCCGCCCACCTTCAGCATGTCCTTGATCCGGCCGCCGTAGACGAGATTCCCACCGTCGACGAGCATCGCGCGATCACCGCTGTGGAACCACCCGTCGCCGTCGATCGTGGCTGCGGTCTGGTCCGGGTCCTTGTAGTAGCCCTCGAACATCGAGTAGCCGCGGAAGCACAGCTCGCCCATCGTGTCCTCGCCGAGGTCGTCGCCGGTCTCCGGGTCGACGATCTTCAGCTCCATCCCGTCGACCACCCGGCCGAGGGTGCGCATCCGGATGTCGGCCGGGTCGTCGGGCAGCGGCAGGGTCAGGTTGGTCGCGCACTCGGTGGAGCCGTAGGACGACACCTGGACCGCGCGCGGCATCGCCTCCTCGAACTGGGCCAACCGCTCGGGGGTGGCGATGTTCTGGACGATCCGGACCGCGCTCAGATCCGCCGAGAGGAAGCCGGGATGGTCGAGGACCGCCCTCCAGATCGTCTCGAACGCCGGGTAGAGCACGGTGCAGCGTTCCTCGACGATCGTGCGCAGTGCGGCCCCTGGTTCGAAGTGCCCGGCGTGGCAGTACTTCGCACCGGCGGAGAAGCAGCCGAGCATCGGGACGATGCCCCCGCAGTGGTACAGCGGCAGCGGGTTCCACAGGGCGTCGGAGGGGCCGAGCAGGAACCGGGTGCGCGCGACGTTCTCGGCCTGCCGGACCAGGGCCTCGTGGGTGAGCAGGCAGCCCTTCGGACGGGCGGTGGTGCCGGAGGTGTAGATCAGCAGCGCCACGTCCCGGACCCGGACCCGCCGTCGCAGGACCTCGACCAGATCCGGGTCGACGGTCGCGGCGCCCGCGTCGAACGCTGCGCGGTCGAGCATGCCCGGCGCCGTTCCCGACAGGTTCACCACCGCCCGCAGGCGCGGGGCGCCCTCCAGGCGCAGCCGCCCGGGCTCGCCGCCGGCAAGATCGGGGAACACCTGCTCGACCAGGCCGGCGTAGTCGGTGCCGTGCGGGTCGGCGGCGACGAGCAGCACGTCGATGTCGGCGTGGTCGATCACGTGGGACAGCTCGTGCGCCTTGAACCGACCGTTGATCGGCACGCCGACCGCGCCGATCTTCGCGGTCGCGAGCAACGCCAGGACGTAATCGGGGGTGTTCGGCATGAGGAACCCGACCGTCCCTCGGGGCCTGACCCCGAGAGCGAGCAGGCAGGCGGCGACGTGGTCGATCCGCGCCGCGAGCTCGGGATAGGTGAAGCGGATACCGGGCATGACGAGCGCGGTCGCGTCGGAGCGCGCGGCCTGCTCGTCGACGATGTCGCCGAGCGTCGTCACTCTGATGACCATGGCGGACTCCTCACCGGTCGCTTCTTTCGATCACCGTGTGCCGTGGTTCCGAGGTGCTGCGCGGTGTCACACCAGGGTCGCGCCCAGATCGACCGGGAGCGCGATGCCGGTGACGGTCCGGGACTCCGCGCAGGCGAGCCAGAGGACCGCATCGGAGATGTCGCGCGGTGTGGCCGCCGGCTCGCTGAGCACCTGTCCGAACGAGGCCAGGTACCGGCGTTCCGAGCGCAGGAGCTCCTTGAGCTTCTCGTCGGTCGCCATGGGCGTGTCGACCGCCCATGGGTGCACCGAGTTGACGCGGATGTCGTACGGCGCGAGCTCCAGCGCCGCGGTACCGGTCAACCCGACGACGCCGTGCTTGGCGGCGCTGTAGTGGGCCTGGCCGGGCAGCGGTTTCGTGCCGGCCACCGAACTGATCGTCACGATCGAACCCCCGCGACCCGCCTCGATCATGGGCGGCACGGCTGCCCGGAGCGTGTGCCAGACACCGGTGAGGTTGACGTCGAGCACCGTCCGCCATTGCTCGGGGGTGATCTCCCACAGCCGGCCCCAGTCGCTGATCCCGGCGTTGGCGACCACGACGTCGAGCCGGCCGAAGGCCCGGACGCCGTCGGCCACCGCTGCCTCGACGTCGTCGAGGTTGCGGACGTCACCGCGGTGGGCCACCACCCGCGCTCCCGCCTGCTCGGCGAGCGCGACGGTGTGGGCGAGGTCGTCCGGATCCGAGGGTGGGTAACCCAGCGCGGCCACGGGTCCGCAGACATCGAGGAGTACGAGGTCGGCGCCCTCCTGTGCGAAGCGGAGCGCGTGCATCCGGCCCTGGCCACGGGCGGCACCGGTGATCATCGCTACCTGACCGTGCAGCCGCCCCGGGCGCTCGGAATCCGTCATCTATCAACCATACGATAGTTTGGGCGGGAAATCTGCAACGCGAGGACGTCGAGATCCGGCTCGAGGTCATCGGCCGCCGTTCGCGGGCTGGCCCTGTAGGCCGAACGTCGCATTGACGAGGGAACAGGCGCGCTCTAGCGTCAGCGCCCAAACCAACGTCTGGTTGCTCGGAGGGGTATCCGTGTACAGGACCAGCAGCAGAGTCGCGCTGGCCGCCGTGATCGTGTTCGTCGCGGCGGGCTGCAGCAGCCAGGGTTCCACCGACAGCGACACCGCATCCGGTGACCGGCCGCCCACCGTCGAGGTCGCGATGCTCGCCGACCTCACCGGCGGGGCGTCGTTCTGCGGGAACGCCGCCCGCACCGGCGCCGAGACCGCCGTCCGGAAGATCAACGAGGATCGGCTGGCCGGCCCGGACACCTCGGTCGAGCTCGCGGTCGAGGACACCGCGACCAACCCACGCGAGGCCGCCGCGGTGATGACCCGGATCGCCGGCGGCGACGCGGTCGCCGCGACCTTCGGATGCGCCAGCCAGGTCGCCCTCGCCGTGGCGCCGGTGGCCCAGCAGGAGGGCGTCCCGCTGGTCGCGATGCAGTCCGGGGTGCCGGGCGTGCTCGACGCCGGGGACCACGTCTTCCGCTCCACGGCACCCCAGACCAGCTACCAGAACCTCGTGGTGGACCGGCTGGCCGCACAGGGGGTGAAGACCGCGGCGATCGTCTACCAGAGCGACAACGCCACGCTCGTCGAGCTCGCCGAGCAGACCTTCCCGCCGTTGCTCGCCGAGGCCGGGATCGCAGTGCCGGCGAGCGAGAAGTTCCAGGGCGCCGGCTTCGACTTCGCCGCTCTCGCGTCCGGGGTCGCGGGCCACGCGCCGGACGCGGTGATCATGCTCGGGCAGGGCACCCCGAACGTCACCGTGATCACCCAGCTCCGCCAGGCCGGCTTCACCGGCACGGTCGTCGGCTCGCAGAGCTTCGGCGGTGGTGTCCTCGCACCCCTCGGCCCGCTCGCCGAGGGTGCCATCTGGGCGTCCGACTTCAACGTCGACGGACAGGCACCCTCGACCGTGGCGTTCACCGAGTACTACCGCTCGATCCACGGCGCCGAGCCGTCCGTCTTCGCGGCGCAGGGGTGGGACTCGATGATGCTGGTCGCCGCCGGGATCGAGGCGGCTCCCTCGGCCGACCGCGACGGCGTCCGGGCGGGCCTGGAGACCGCGGCGGCGGCCGGCATCGACGGGGCGGTCGGGACCATCCGGTTCGAGGGGCGCGACGCGCGCGTCCCCGGCCTGGTGAACACCTGGCAGGACGGTCGCGAGCAGCTCGCGGGCCCGACGGCCGGGTCGTGACGTGCTCGACCAGCTGGTCAACGCCGTCGTCCTGGGCGGGATCTACCTGCTCTTCTCCTCCGGGCTGACGCTGTCCTGGGGCGTGCTGGACGTGCTCAACCTCGCCCACGGATCGATCTTCATGTTCGGGGCGTTCAGCGTCTACCTGCTCCTGCGCGACAGCGGGACCGCGCTGGGGCTCCCGGTGCTCGTCGTGCTCGCGGCCGCGGTGGGTGCGGTCCTGTCCACGCTGCTGCAGCTGCTGGTCTTCGGGCCGCTGCGGCGGCGGGCGGCCTCGCGCGGGCAGGCCGAGCTCGGCGTCCTCATCGCGAGCATCGGCGCCGGTCTGCTCCCGGTCGCGGTGGCGCTGAACCTGGCCGACGCCGAGGTGGTCAACCTGCCGGGGGACACCGCCGCCACGGCGGTCCACCAGTGGGGCCCGATCCGGATCTCGACCCTGCAGATCGCGATCGTCGTGCTCGCGGTGGTCCTCGCCGGCGTGCTCGCCTGGTGGATCGCCCGGACCCGGTCCGGTCGTGCGCTGCGCACGATCGCCGTGGACCCGGCGACCGCCGACCTGCTGGGGATACCGGTCGCCCGGCTCTCCGTGCTCACCATGGCGATCAGTGGTGCGCTGGCCGGTGGCGGCGGCCTGCTCCTGGCGGCCAACGCCAATGCGATCGAACCGCACATGGGTGACGGGTTGCTGCTCAAGGCCTTCGCCGTGATCGTGCTCGGCGGGGTCGGCAGCATCGTCGGGGCCGCGGTCGGGGCGTTCGTGCTGGCCTTCGCCGAGACGTTCGCGGTGGCCTACGTGTCCGGTGAGGCCCGCGACGTCATCGCGTTCGCGCTCATCCTCGCCGTGCTGGTCCTGCGTCCGCAGGGGCTGGTGCCCCGTGCCGCCTGGCAGCGTGCCTGATGAACGAGACACTGCTCATGACGGGCCTGGCCTACTACATCGTCGGCCTGGCGTTCCAGGTCGTGCTCCGCAGCGGGGTGTTCTCGCTCGCCGCCGCCGGGTTCTGGGGGATCGGCGCCTACACCTGCGCGCTGACCGCGGAGGCGGTGGGCTGGCCGGTCGCCGTCCTGCTCGCCCTGGCGCTGTCCGGTGTCCTGTCGTTCGGCCTGGCCGTGGTGCTCGGCCGGTTGCGCGGGCTCTACCTGGGCATGGCGACCATCGCCTTCGACCTGCTGATCGTGTCGCTGGCCTTCAGCTGGGACGCGGTCACCGGCGGCGCGCTCGGCCTCTACGGCATCCCGCGCGACGCCACCGTCTGGACGGTCGGCGGGCTCGCCGTGCTCGCCACCGCGGCCGTCGCGATGGTGCAGTCGAGAGCCGGGGGCCGGTTCGTCGACGCGCTGCGGACCGACGAGCCGCTGGCCCGCTCGCTCGGCGTCGAGACCGGGCGGTTGCGGGTGTCGATGTCGGTGCTCAGCGCGCTGCTCGGTGCCCTCGCGGGTGCGCTGACCCCGCTGATCTTCGGCGTGCTCGGCCCCGAGGAGAGCGGGTTCCCGCTGGTCGTGCTCGGGCTGACGATCGTGGTCATCGGCGGCTCGGGCTCCTGGGTGGGCGCTCTGGTGGGTGCGCTGGTCGTCACGGCACTGCCGGAGCTGCTGCGGTTCGTCGACGAGTGGCGCGACGTCGTCTACGGCGCACTGGTCGTCGTGATGGTGCTGTTCGCGCCGTCCGGGGTGGTCGGCACGGCGCGGCGATGGTGGCCCGCGATCCGCCGCCGCGCCGTCGCGGCACCGGGGGAGGCGACGTGAACGCGCTGGAGTGCGACGACGTCGCCGTGCACTTCGGCGGCGTGCGAGCTGTCGACGGCGTCTCCTTAACGGTCCGGCCGGGCAGCCTCTGCGGCCTCGTCGGGCCCAACGGCTCGGGCAAGACCACGCTGCTCAACGCGGTCTCGGGGCTGGCCCCGACGACCCGGGGCCGGATCACCGCCGGCGGCGAGGTCGTCTCCGGACGCGGCGTACCGTGGATCGCCCGCTCCGGGATCCGCCGTACGTTCCAGGCGATCCGGCTGGTCCCGGAGCTGAGCGTCCTGCACAACGTGATGCTCGGCGCCGACGACGGCAGCCGGCTGCTCGACGGGCTGTTGCGGCCTTGGCGGGCTGCGCGCGCCGACCGCGAGTCCCGCGAGCGGGCCCGCGAGGCGCTCACCCGGGTGGGGCTGGCCGGCGTCGAGAACCTCCGGCCCGACGAGCTCCCCTACGGCCACCAGCGACGTGCGGAGATCGCCCGGGCGCTGGCCGCCCGCCCGCGCCTGCTGCTGCTCGACGAACCGGTCGCCGGAATGTCGCCCGCGGAGCGGGCCGAGATCGGTGAGCTGCTGACCGGCCTGCGCGACGACGGGATGACCCAGCTCCTGGTGGAGCACGACCTGGAGCTGGTCACCCGGATCACCGACCATCTCGTGGTGGTGGACTTCGGCCGCGTCATCGCGGACGGCGACCCCGCGACCGCGGTCCTCGACGAACGGGTGAGGGAGGCCTACCTTGGCCGCACCACAGCCAGACGAGAGCGCCCTGCTGCAGGTCACGGGCCTGGCGGTGCACTACGGGCGGGTGAGGGCGGTTGACGGCGTCGACCTGGTCGCCCGCGCCGGGCACGTGCACGTGCTGCTCGGGTCCAACGGTGCCGGGAAGAGCTCGACGATGCTCGCGAGCTGCGGCGGCGTCCGCCCCGCCGGCGGGCGGGTGCTGCTCGACGGTGCCGACATCACCGGCCGGCCCGCCTGGCGCGTCGTCCGGGCCGGGATGGTGCTGGTGCCGGAGGGGCGCCGGATCGTCGCGCCGCTGACGGTCGAGGAGAACCTGCTGCTCGGCGGGTATCCGAACCGCTCGGCCGCGCGCCGGTCGCAGACCCTCGCCGAGGTCTACGAGATGTTCCCGGTGCTCGCGACCCGGCGGACGGCCCCGGGTGGCCTGCTCAGCGGCGGCGAGCAGCAGATGCTGGCGTTCGGCAGGGCGCTGATGGCCGACCCGCGCGTCGTGCTGCTCGACGAGCCCTCGATGGGGCTCGCCCCGATCATGGTCGACACCGTGATGGCCGCGGTGCGCGCGATCGCCGATCGCGGCATCGCCGTCGCGATGGTGGAGCAGAACGCGACCGCCCTGGAGATCGCGGACGAGGCATCGGTGCTGGACCGGGGGCGGGTCGTGCTGACCGGGCGGGCCGCCGAGCTCGCCGGGGACCCGCGGCTGGAGCGTGCCTTCCTCGGCGTGGGCACATGACGGTCCGCGTCGGCCTCTACTACGACCTGCGCAACCCGGGCGGCGCCCGATCCTGGCCCGCGGTGTACGCCGACGCCCTGCGCCGGATCGCCGACGCCGAGGCCGCGGGCGCCGATGCCGTGTGGCTCACCGAGCACCACGGCTTCACCGACGGCTACCTGCCCGCCCCGTTGACGTTCGCCGCGGCCGTCGCGGCGCGCACGAGCCGGGTCCGGATCGGGACCGCGGTCGTCGTCGCCCCGTTCGTGCCGGTGCAGGCGCTGGCCGAGCAGGCCGCGGTCGTGGACATCCTGTCCGGCGGGCGCCTCGAACTGGGGCTGGGCGCGGGGTGGCGTGAAGCGGAGTTCGCCGCGTTCGGCGCCGCCCACGGCGACCGGTACGCCGTCCTCGAGCGGGTGGTCACCGAGCTCGGAGGGCGTAGCGCAGGCGGAGCCCGCATCGGCACCGACCGGAGCGCAGGCGGAGCCCGTACCGGCCCCGATCTGTGGTCGACCGGGGCCGCCACCCCGCCGCCGGTCCAGGACCCGCTGCCGCTCTGGGTCGGCGCCCGCGGGCCCCGCGGCGCCCGGATCGCCGGCCGGACGGGCGCCGGACTGCTCTGGCTCGATCACGAGCTGTACCGGACCTACCGGGACGCGTTCACCGGGCCGGGCCTGCCCCGGGTCGGCGGGCTGGTCAACCTGTTCCTCGCCGACGACCCGGACTCGGCGCTCGCCCGGATCCGGCCGCTCGCCCGGCACAACCGCGCCACCTACGCCGGGAACGACCGCGGGGCCGCGCGCGGGCCGGCGGTGCTGCCGAAGCTGCAGGTCGTGACACCGCAGCAGGCCGCGGCAGTGGTCCGCGAACGCACCGCGGGGCTGCCGGCGACCGACGTCTTCTGCTTCGGCGACATCGGCGGGCTCGACGCCGACCTGGTCGACCGGCACGTGGAGCTCGTCGCGGGCACCCTGCCGCGGCTGCTGCGGGAGCCGGGACCCACCGCGGCCGGGCCGGGGTGAGCGCGGCGGATCACGGATACCGGTCGCCCAGGCGCCGTTCGGCGGCGAGCCGGTCGGTGACGGCGTGCACGTCGGTCACCTCGCCGTCGCGCACCGTCAGCAGGCCGGAGGCGTACAGGCTCGCCGGGAGCCCCCGGAGGTGATCGCGCCCGTCGAGCCCGCCCGCGTAGCTCCCACGCGTCACGACATGGAAGGCGACCCGGTCGCCGGCGGCGAACAGGTCCAGGACCTCGGTCCCCGGTGCGCTCAGCAACATCCGGCGCGGCAGGGCGTCGCGTTCGTCGTCGAGGTCGCCGATCGGGACGTCCAGCAGCCGGCCCGCAGCCAGCCAGCGACGGGCGGCGGACTCGGCCTCGGGCTCGGGCGGTCGCGCCGGCGCCGTCCACGGGTCGAGGCCCGCCGGACGGACGGGGTGGGCCGTGCCGAGTCGCTGCTGGCTGCGTCGGGCGTGGTAGTCCTGCTCGACGCGGCACTCGAGCAGTCGCTCGCCGTCCCAGCGGTAGAGGCTGACCCCCTGCCACGAGGCGTACCCGCCGTGCAGCGCCGATCGGCCGTGCTCGGTGAAGTGGAACGCGGCCCGGTCCTCGCCGAGCACCAGCTCGTGCACGGTGAACCCGAGGCCGGGGAACTGGCGGTACTGCTTCTCGGTGGCTGGCACGTACTGGTCGTCGCGGCCGCGGAGCTCGACGTCCCCCATGCGCAGCACGTAGCCGTCGACCATGATCTCGCGGCACACCGTGAAGTCGTGCGCCGCGGTGTATGCGAACGCGTACCGGCGCAGCAACGCCGCGAGCGGGTGCAGACCGTCGACCGACTCCATGGTGCCCTCCCGAGTGCCGTTGCCCAACCAATCGTTAGGTGGATACGGTCGGGATGTCAAGCGGCGCCGGACCGACCTGCTGTTAGGTTGGGCGGGTGGTGAACAGGAGGCGCTCCGCGCGCGCGGACACCGCTCCGCCGTTCCGGGCGGACGACGGACGCTGGCAGGAACTGCTGGACATCGCGGCCCGCATCTTCGCCCGCAAGGGATACAAGTCCACCACCCTGCAGGACATCGCCGACGAGTTCGGCGTGCTCAAGGGCAGCCTCTACCACTACATCCGGAGCAAGGACGACCTGCTGTTCGAGGTGGTCCACTCGGTCTACGAGGAGGGCCTCGCCAACCTGCGTGCGGTGGCCGGCGCCGATCTCGACCCCGTGGAACGACTGCGGGCGGTCGTCCGCGGGCACGTCGTCTACCTGATCGACAACCTCGTCGAGACCACGGTCCTGCTGCACGAGTTCGACCAGCTCTCCGACGAACGGCGGGCCCGGATGCCGATCCGCGACTACCAGACCCTGATCGCGGACCTCGTCGCCGAGGCGAAGGCGGACGGCCGGCTCAAGCCCGACGTCGATCCCCAGCTCGCGGCGCTGGCGGTGCTGGGTGCGACGAACTGGGTCTACCGCTGGTACCGCCCGGGAGCCCGCTCGCCCGAGGAGATCGCCGACCAGTACGCGGACCTGCTGGTCGACGGGATGCTGCTGCCCGACCGTCGATCGGCGGGTGCGGCACCGGAACGGGCCGGGGCGTCGCCGGGCGGCGCCACCGGCTGAGGCTCCGGCGCCGGGTCCGGTCGCCACCCACGGTCGAACTACTGACGGGCTGCCCAAACCAACGTATGGTTGCTGGGAGTTGTCACCCGATCGAGAGGGGCCGCCCGGTGCGTGCCGTCGTCGCCAGCAAGATCTCTGCAGATGCCCCAGCCGACGCGGTGGAGGTCGTCGACCGTGCGGATCTCGTTCCCGGGCCGGGCCAGGTGCTCGTCACCGTGCGGGCGGCCTCGCTGAACCACCACGACCTGTGGGCGTTGCGGGGTGTCGGGGTGAGTGAGGACAGGCTCCCGATGGTGCTCGGGTCCGACGTCGCCGGCGTCACCGAAGACGGGCGCGAGGTCGTCGTGCACGCACTGGTGGCCGACCCGGACCGCGGTCACGGCGACGAGCTGCTCGATCCCCGGCGGGGGATGCTCGCCGACGCGCTGCAGGGCGGGCTGGCCGAACGGGTCGTCGTGCCCGAGCGCAACCTCGTCGACAAGCCCGCGTCACTGAGCTTCGAGCAGGCCGCCTGCCTGCCGACCGCGTGGCTCACCGCCTACCGGATGCTGTTCGTCCGCGGCGCGGCGCGACCCGGGCAGACCGTGCTGGTGCAGGGGGCCAGCGGGGGCGTCGCGACCGCGGCGATCGTGCTGGGGCGCTCGGCCGGGCTGCGGGTGCAGGTCACCGGCCGGACCCCGGAGAAGCTGGAGAAGGCGCGGGCACTGGGTGCCGACGGGTGCTTCGGCTCCGGCGAGCGGCTCCCCGAACGGGTCGATCTGGTGATCGACACCGTCGGTGGGCCGACCTGGGAGCACTCGCTGCGCTCGGTGCGCCCGGGCGGGACGGTGGTCGTGGCGGGGGCGACGGCCGGTGCTGCGGTCCGGACCGACCTGTTCCGGTTGTTCCTGCAGCACATCACGGTGCACGGATCCGCGATGGGCCGGATCGAGGAGCTGCGCGATCTCCTGGCGCTGTGCGAGGCGCGCGGCGTCGTCCCGCACGTCGACTCCGTGTTCGGACTGGAACGGGCGCCGGAGGCGTTCGCGAAGCTCGCCGCAGGCGAGGCGTTCGGCAAGGTCGTCATCGTGCCGGAGGCCGTGGCGTAGCACTCAGCCCTACCAAACGGTTGTCTGGGCGGCTATCGTGGAGTCGCACAGCGCAGTGTCGGCGGATGCGAGGCAGGACAGTGGACTTCGAGCTCAACGAGCAGCAGCAGCTCTTCCGGAAGACCGTGCGGGACTGGGTGGACCGGGAGGCACCGAAGGAGTGGGCGCGCGAGCTCGAGAAGGACGAGTACAACTTCCCGCACGCGCTGTGGGACAAGTTCACCACCGCGGGCTTCCACGGCATCGGGCTGCCGGAGGAGTACGGGGGCCAGGGCGGCGACATCCTGACCCAGATGATCCTGGCCCGCGGCCTGGCCCGCTCGCTGGCCGGGCTGACCTGGGTGTGGGGGATCACCTCGTTCGCGGGCGGCAAGTCCGTCGGCCTCTACGGCACCGAGGAGCAGAAGCGCCGCCATCTCACCGCCATCACCGAGGGACGGGAGAAGTGGGCGATCGGCTTCACCGAACCAGGCGGCGGCACCGACCTGCTGGGCGGTCTGCGCACGCGGGCGAAGAAGGTCGACGGCGGCTGGGTCGTCAACGGGCAGAAGACGTGGAGCTCGATGGCCCACGTCGCCGACTACATCCTGCTGCTGGCCCGCACCGCCGACTACACGGACAAGCGACACCAGGGCGTGTCGCTGTTCATCCTCCCGGCGCGCAGCGAGGGCGTCACGATCCGGGAGATCCCCAAGGTCGGGATGCGGTCCCTGGGCTCCTGCGACGTCTACCTCGACGACGTGTTCGTACCGGAGGAGAACCTGCTCGGCGAGGAGAACCGGGCCTGGCGCATGCTGCTGCCGACGCTCAACAACGAACGGATCATGCTGTCGTCGTTCTGCGTCGGGATCATGGACGGGGTCCTGGAGGACGCCGTGCGCTACGCCATGGAGCGCGAGGCCTTCGGCGGGGTGATCGGCCGGTTCCAGTCGCTGCAGCACCACATCGCGAACATCGCCATGTGGCGCGACCAGGCCGAGCTCATGGTCAACCGGGCCGCCTGGATGCAGTCGCTCGGCAGGCCCTGCGGGCAGGAGGCCAACATGGCCAAGGTCGTCGCCTCCGAGCTCGGCGGACAGGCCGCCGACCTCGGGCTGCAGATCCTCGGCGGCATGGGGTACTCCGCCGAGACCGACATGCAGCGCTACTGGCGGGACGTGCGGCTGTTCCGGATCGGCCCGGTCACCAACGAGATGGCCCGCAACGGCATCGCCGAGGGGCTCGGCCTGCCCCGGTCGTTCTCGTGAACGTGCCGTAGGGCGACGCCGAGGTCGCGCTCCGAACCTGACACCCACCGTCGAGCAGCTCAACGAGGAGATGTCTCATGGCCGACCCGATCCTGACCCTGCCGCGACTCGTCGAGCGGGCCACCCGCGAGCACCCGGACGCCGACTGTGTCGTCTTCCCGGAGGTGAGGCGCTCGTACCGCGAGGTGCACGAGCGGGCCACCGACGTCGCCCGTGCCCTGACCGCGCTCGGGATCGGCCCCGGCGACGCCGTCGGCACCCTGATGCCCAACTGCCTCGACTTCGTCCACGTCATGATCGGGACGTCGATGACCGGGGCGCTGTTCGTTCCGGTCAACGCGCGGCTCGCACCCCGCGAGATCGCGCACGTGGTGGCCGACTCCGGGATGCGGGTGCTCGTCACGACGGACGCGGTCGACGAGCACGTCGACTACGTCGACCGGCTGCACCGGGCGTTGCCGGAGCTCGCGACCGGAGACGCCGGTGAGACCCCGGCGGTGGCGGGCGCACCCGGCCTCGACCACGCGGTGCTGATGGGGACCCGCTCCGCGGCCGGTTTCGTCGGCGGGACGGCGTTCCTGGAGCGGGGCGCGCCGGTCGACGCCGGCACCGTCCGTGCCGCGGCGCTCGCCGTCCCACCGGCTGCTCCGTACATCATGATGTACACCTCCGGCACGACCGCCGAGCCGAAGGGCTGCCCGCTGACCCACGAGTCCGTCGTGCGGCTCGGACGGGCGTGCGGTGAGGAGGCGTTCCGGATCACGGCGGCCGACCGGATGTGGAACCCGCTCCCGATGTTCCACGTCAGCGCGCAGGCCCCGATGGTGGCGGTGTTCGGTGCGGGGGCCGCCTGGATCTCGATGACCCACTTCGAGCCGGACGCCGCGCTGGATCTGATCGAGCGGGAACGCGCGACGCTGCTCTACCCCGCCTACCCCACACTGACGGCTCCGCTGCTGGGGCACCCGCGCTACCGCGCGGATACCTTCCGCCGCGTGCGGGCGATGCTCACCGTCGGCCCGCCCGACCTGCTGCGCGGTTTCCAGGAGCAGCTGCCGCACACCGCGCACGTCAGCTGCTACGGCTCCACAGAGACCGGTGGCGTGGCCATCATGGGGCGGCTGGACGACCCGCTGGAGGAACGGATCACCTCCGGCAAACCGTTCAGCGGGGTGGAGGCAGAGGTCCGCGACCCGGCCACCGGCGAGGTGCGGCCCGCCGGCGAGACCGGGCTGCTCCACATCCGCGGGTTCAACCTCTTCCAGGGCTACCGCAACGACCCGGAGAAGACGGCGGCGAGCATCGACGCGCAGGGATGGTTCTGCACCGGCGATCTCGCCGCGATCGACGACCGCGGGAACCTGACCTTCCGGGGCCGGATCAAGGACATGCTCAAGGTGGGCGGCGAGAACGTCGGGTGCCTGGAGGTCGAGGCCTTCCTCACCGGCCATCCGGACATCGCGCTCGCCTGTGTCGTCGGTGTACCCGACGACCGCTACGGCGAGGTGCCTGCCGCCTTCGTCGAGCTCCGGCACGGTGCGGAGCTGACCGCGGACGAGGTGCTCGAGTTCTGCAGGGGTGGGCTGGCCCGGTACAAGGTGCCGCGCCACGTGCGCTTCGTCTCGGAGTGGCCGATGTCCGCGACGAAGATCCAGAAGTTCCGCCTGCGGGACCGGCTGCTGGCCGAGCCGGCCGGTGCCGGTGTGCCGGACGCCGTCGCCACCGCGGCCCCGGCGACGCCCTGAGCGCCACGATCCGATGTGTCCGCCGCGCGGTGGCGGGTACTTCATTCCGTGACCTCAGGCCCACGCGCTCTCGTGACCAATGACGACGGCATCGAATCACCCGGGCTGGCCGTGCTGGCCGATGTGGCCGCCGGCGCCGGGCTGGACGTCGTCGTCGCCGCCCCCGATCGGCAGTACTCCGGGGCCTCGGCCTCGGTGACGGCCGTCCAGGAACAGGGACGCACGGTGACCGAGGAGCGTCCGCCGCTCGCGGAGGCTCCCGCCCACGCCGTGCGCGCGGCGCCGGCGCACATCGTCGTCGTCGCCCTGCACGGCTGGCTCGACCCACCCCCGGAGCTGGTCCTGTCCGGTATCAACCGGGGTGCGAACGTGGGGCGGGCGGTGCTGCACTCGGGCACCGTCGGGGCGGCGCTGACCGCCGGTCTGCAGGGGGCCCGGGGCCTCGCGGTGTCGTTGGACGTGCCGCTCGGGTCGACCGAACCCGAGGACTGGGACGCGGTGCGCGGCCACGTCGAGCAGCTCCTGCCGCTGCTGCGTGACAGCGCGGCCGGGTCCACGTTCTCGCTCAACGTGCCGGACCGGCCCGCCGGGGAACACCGCGAGCTGCGCAGCGCCCCGCTCGACCCGGAGGGCTCGGTGCGGACCCTGGTCGAGGAGTCCGGGGTGGACGGTGTGCTGTTGCGTGAGGTCGGGACCGACCGGCCACCCGAGCCGGACACCGACCGGGCGCTGCTCGCCGAGGGCCACCCCACGCTGACCGCGCTCGGCGGCCTCTGCGAGGTCGCGCCACCGGTCCTGCCGGGCGCCGGAGCCGCCCGGTGACCGGCGGGCAGCGGGTCACGGTGCTCGCGCCGTCCCCGATCCTCACCGTGACCGTCGAGGACCGCGCCGGATCGGCCGAACTGCACGTGCACGCGGGTGGCCAGGGTGTGTGGCAGGCCCGGATGCTCGGCTCGCTGGGCACCTCGGTGTGCCTGTGCGCGGCGCTCGGCGGGGAGACCGGGCGCCTGCTCGAGCAGCTGATCGCGGTCGACGGCGTCGAGCTGCGGACGGTGCACTCCGCCGCCCGCAACGGTGGCTACGTGCACGACCGGCGCACCGGCGCCGAGCGGGTCGAGATCGCCACCGAGGACGCCGCGCCGCTGGACCGCCACGAGCTCGACGGCCTCTACGAGCTGACCCTCGCGTCCGGGCTGGAGTCCGGGACGGTGCTGCTCTCCGGCCCGCAGGCGGACTCGGTGATCCCCGCATCGCTCTACCGGCGCCTCGCGCACGACCTCACCGCGAACGACGTCCGGGTGGTCGCCGACCTGTCCGGCGACCGGCTCGAGGCCGTCATCGACGCCGGCGTGGACCTGCTGAAGGTGTCCGACGACGAGCTGGTCGAGCACGGGCACGCCCCGTCGACCGAGCTCGGCGACCTGGTCACCGCGCTGAAGGACCTCCAGTCCCACGGCGCGCGCCGGGTGGTGGTGAGCCGGGCGGGGGAGCCCGCGCTGGCCTACGACGGCGAGCGGATACTCGTCGTGACCCCGCCGCCGGTCGAGGCCGCCGAGCCCCGGGGAGCCGGCGACTCACAGACCGCGGGGATGACCGCCGGGCTCGCGGCCGGTGACGACTGGGAGTCCGTGCTGCGGACCGGTGCGGCGTGCGGAGCGCTCAACGTCGTCCGGCACGGGCTGGGCACCGGCGGGGCGGACACCGTGGAGGTGCTGGCCGAGCGGGTCGGCCTCGCCCCGCTGGAGTGACCGCCGCGGCTGAGGTCTCTCGGTGCTGAGGTTCGTTCCGCAAGCTTCTCTCACTCCGCGGAGCCGGGTTCGGCCATCCGGCCGTGCATCGCCGCCTTCGCCGACTCCGGCAGGACCGAGTTCGCCGCGCCCTGGGCCCGGGTCGACGGCGAACTCGCCACCACCTTCTCCCGACCGGCGAGCATCGCGTCGATACCGTGGCGGGCGACCTGCGCCGGGGTCGCCTCGGCCCCTGCCGCGCGGAACTCGTCCACCGCCGGGTCGAGCTCGGCGTCCTCCGCACACACCACCAGGTCGTATCCGCGGCCGGCGAGGTCCAGTGCGAGTTGCCGCCCGATGCCCGACGACGCGCCGGTGACCAGCGCAAGTGGCTTCTCATTGTCTCCCATGGCATCCGCCTACCCGCCACGTGGCAGCCGGAACGCGCGGAGCGGCCCCGGCCGGACGAGGCCGGTCGGGAGCGCCGTTTGGGTCGCCCGTCCGGGTGGTATCGCGACGACACGCGCGCGGCGACCGCCGGGCGGGATCTCCAGAAGGGACCCGGAGCGACGATGTCCTCCACCACTTCCTCCACCACGGACCAGCAGCGTGAAGCGGACACCGTCCGCTCCGCCCCGGACCGCGGTGGGCACCACGTGCCCACCCTCGACGACGTCGACCGTGTCCTGGCCAGGCTCAGCGAGCACCTGAGGTCGCCCGACCTGGAGCCCACCGCCCGGGAGCACATCAGCGACGACATCGACGCCCTGCTCGAGCGGCGCCGATGGTTCACGGTGCTCGGCCGCGACTCGACGCCCTCCTGAGCTGCTGGTCGCCGGGGCGGTGTGTGGCCGGCCCGTGACCGGGTATCCATCGTTGACGAGGAACCCGACACCGGAGGTGACGTCGTGCCGCAGGCATGGAACGACAAGCGGGAACGTCAGTACGAGCACATCAAGGAGCAGACCGAGGAACGCGGCAGCTCCGAGAAGCGGGCCAAGGAGATCGCCGCCCGCACGGTGAACAAGGACCGTGCGCAGGAGGGCGAGTCCCGGGAGGCGAGCCGGACCTCGACCGACGACGTCTCACCCGAGCACCGGGGCGGTAAGCGGTCCGGTCGCCGTGAAGGGCCCATGGGCCGGACCAAGGAGCAGCTCTACGCCGACGCGCAGCGGGCCGGCATCTCCGGCCGGTCGTCGATGAACAAGGACGAGCTGCAGTCCGCACTGAAGCGGAGTTGATCCCGGGACGATCTCCCGGTGTACCCCGCGGCGTGGCGGGTACCTGCCGGTGATGACCGAGCAGCCGGTGATGACCGAGGACGACCGCACCCGCGACCCGTGGGGCCCGCGGACGCCGCACGCCGCCGGCACCGCCTGGCCCGAACGGGTGGACCGGCACCTGCGTGACGGTGTGCGCGCCGAGGACGTCCAGCGCTGGGTGCGGTCGGCCTGCGTGCTGTGCAGCAACGGCTGCGGGCTCGACATCGGAGTGATCGACGACGAGATCGTCGGGGTCCGGGGCCGGGCCGACGACCGGGTCAACCGCGGCCGGTTGGGGCCGAAGGGGCTCTACGGCTGGAAGGGCCAGACCCGCGACCGGCTCCTGCGCCCCCTGATGCGCGACGACGACGGCCACCTGGTCGAGGTCGACCACGAGACCGCGATGCGGGCCGTGGTCGAGCGGTCCCGGTCGCTGCTGGAGCGCCGTGGCGGGCTCTCGCACGGTTTCTACACCTCGGGTCAGCTGATGGCCGAGGAGTACTACACGCTCGCGGTGATCGGGAAGGCCGGGCTCGGCACCCCGCACATGGACGGCAACACCCGGCTGTGCACGGCGACCGCGGCCGCGTCGATGAAGGAGAGCTTCGGCACCGACGGGCAGCCGGCCAGTTTCGACGACATCGAGCACTGCGACGCGCTGTTCCTGTTCGGACACAACGTCGCCGAGACCCAGACCGTGCTGTGGGCACGGATGCTCGACCGCATCGAGGGTGCCGACCCACCCGCCGTGGTCTGCGTCGATCCGCGGCGCACCGAGGTGGCCCGCCGCGCGACGGTGCACCTCCCGGTCCGGCCGGGCACCAACGTCGCCCTGGTCAACGGGCTCACCCGGGAACTGATCCACCGTGGCGCCGTCGACGACGACTGGGTCCGGGTGCACACGATCGGCTACGACGACCTGGCCGCGGTCGTGGAGCCCTACGATCCCGCACGGGTGGGCGAGATCTGCGGGATCGACCCGGGCGACCTCCGAGCGGCCGCGGACGTCTTCGCGCAGGCACGGGCACCACTGTCGACGGTTCTGCAGGGCTTCTACCAGTCACACCAGGCCACCGCCGCGTCGGTCGGGGTGAACAACCTGCACCTGTTGCGCGGCATGATCGGCCACCCCGGCGCGGGCGTGCTGCAGATGAACGGCCAGCCGACCGCGCAGAACAACCGGGAGTGCGGCGCGGACGGCGACCTGCCCGGGTTCCGCAACTGGGACAACGAGGAACACGTCGCGGAGCTGGCCGAGCTGTGGGACGTCGACCCGATCACCATCCCGCACTGGTCGCCGCCCACCCACGCGATGCAGCTGTTCCGCTACGCCGAACAGGGGTCGATCGAGTTCCTCTGGATCGCCGGCACCAACCCGGCGGTCTCGATGCCCGACCTCGACCGGATCCGCAACATCCTGTCCTCCCCGGACTGCTTCGTCGTCGTCTCGGACGCCTACCCGACCGAGACCACGGCACTGGCCGACGTCGTGTTCCCCGCGGCGCTGTGGGGCGAGCGCACCGGCACGTTCACCAACGCCGACCGCACCGTGCACCTGTCGGAGAAGGCGGTCGACCCGCCGGGCGAGGCACGCAGCGACCTCGATCTGTGGCTCGACTACGCCCGGCGGATGGACTTCCGCACGCGCTCCGGGCGGCCGCTGCCGTGGTGGCGCACGCCGGAGGAGACCTTCGACGAGTGGGTCCGGGCGACCCGCGGACGGCCGTGCGACCAGAGCGCGCTCAGCTACGAGCGACTGCGGGAGCGCTCGGGGATCCAGTGGCCGGTGACCGCCGACGCCCCGGACGGCACCGCACGCCTCTACACCGGCGGTGAGTTCAACACCTACACGGACCGCTGCGAGACCTACGGTCACGACCTGCTGACCGGCGCCACCGTCACCCGCGAGGGTCACCGCGCACTGCGGGCGGACGGGCGCGCGGTGCTCAAGGCCGTCGAGCACACCGCCCCGCCGGGGGCCCCGGACGGCGACTTCCCCTTCCGGCTGATCACCGGCCGCACCGTCCACCACTTCCACACCCGCACCAAGACCGGCCGGGTCGCCGAGCTCGAGGCCGCCGCGCCGCGCGCCTGGGTGGAGCTGTCCGCCGCCGACGCCGACGAGCTCGGTGTGCGGGCCGGCGACACCGTCCGGGTCTCCACCCCCCGCGGGAGCCTCGACCTGCCGGTGCGGATCACCGAGGTGCGGCCCGGCACCGTCTTCGTACCGTTCCACTACGGCGACCAGGCGGCCAACGAGCTCACCCTCACCGCGTGGGACCCGGTCTCCAAGCAACCGCAGCTGAAGCTCACCGGCGCCCGCGTCGACGTCATCGACCCCGAGAACCGGTAGGGAGCGCACCGTGGGACTGGCCGTCTACCTGGGCATGCTGCACGCGGCCGAACAGACCCTGGCCGAATCCTGGCGGCTGGTCGCCGACGGGCACGCCGCGGAGGCCGACCTGCACCATCTCGGCCACCAGCTGGGTGGTCGGGCCGACGCCCGCGTCGACATGCTCGCACCGCTGACCGAGCGCTACGGCGAGCGCTATGACGACGAACCCGAGCGCCTCGAGGCACAGGGGCTCGGCGCGCTGCGCTCCGGCCCGGTCGGGCTGCTGCGCGACCTGCAGGACCTGTACCTGCTCGCGTCCTTCGTCGCGATCACCTGGGATCTGGTCGGGCAGGCGGCACAGGCCACCCGGGACCGCGAGGCCATCGACGCCGTCGCCCACGCGCAACCTCAGGTGCGCAACCAGATCGCGTTCTTGCGTACCCGGATGGAACAGGCCGCCCCGCAGGCACTGGCCGGCTGAGAATGCACCGCGGACGGACGGGTGTGTGGATCGGGAGGCGTCCGTGGGTACTGCAGTGACATGACCGGGACCGAAGTGGAGAAGGAGTGTGGGCTCCCGCGGCCCGCCCGGGTGAGCGTGCCGGCGCGCGCCGCCATCGGGTGGATGCGGCTGCAGCGGATGTCGGCGTTCTACGACGACGCCGCGACCATGCGCGACCAACTGGCGTCGCACCAGGACCCGACGCTGACGCGGCCACCGCGCTGGGTACGCGCCACGACCGACGTGGCACACGACACCGTCGACGGTCACGACTGCTGGACCCTGCGCGCGCCGCGCGGGAAGCGGTCACCCGTGCACGTGCTCCACCTGCACGGCGGCGGCTTCGTCGAGCAGCCCGGTCACCACCACTGGGGTCTGGCCCGCTGGCTGGTCCACCGCCTCGGCGCGACGGTCACGCTGCCCATGTACCCACTGGCGCCCGGGGCGGACCACCGCGAGATCTGGCCGGTCGCCCAGCACAGCTACGAGCGGTTCCTGTCGTCCCGTCCCCCGGAGGACCGGATCGTGCTCGGCGACTCCTGCGGCGGTGCGCTGGCGCTCGCCCTGGCACAGCTCCTGCGGGACCGCGACGAGCCCGTACCGTCGCGGATCGGCCTCTTCTCGCCGTGGCTGGACCTGGGGGTGACCGACCCGCTGTCGGCCCGGATCGCGCCGCACGACCCGGTGCTCGGGATCGAGGGCCTCCGCCAGGCCGGGCAGTGGTACGCGGCGGGTACCGCCCTCGACGACCCGGAGATCAGCCCGGTCGACGCCGACCTGCGCGGTCTCGGCCGGATCGCGGCGTTCGTCGGCACCCGTGACCTCCTGCTGGCCGACGCGCGACGGCTGAAGCTCGATGCCGAGGAGGTCGGGCAGGACATCGAACTGCACGAGTACCCGGGCATGTTCCACAACTGGATCATGCAGCCGCTGGTGCCCGAGGCGCGGCCCGCGCGACAGCATCTGCTCGACTTCCTGCGCTCCTGACCGAACCGGGGATTGACTCGGCCACAGCCGGGTAACAGATGACCATGAGATTCCAGGTGACGGATGCACGGCGCGCCCTTCCCGGCGCGGACGACCTGCGCCACCTCGGCGACGACCTGTGAGAGGGACGGACATGGACGACCAGGTGCTGACCATCGCCGTCCCGGGGCTCGACGACCACAACCGTGAGGTCCTCGAGCGGCTGCCGGAAGCGGACCGGTACCGGTTCGTGCCGGTGCTGACGATCGAGGAACTGCAGTACGGCGACGAGATCCCGGTGCTGGACCTGCTGGAGAAGGCGAAGATCGAGCTGGACCGGGTGGGCCCGGTGCACGGCGTCATCGGGTTCTGGGACTTCCCGGTGAGCACGATGGTGCCGCTGCTGTGCGAGCACGCCGGGACCCCGGGCCCGTCGCTGGACGCCGTGCTGCGCTGCGAGCACAAGTACTGGAGCCGGCTCGAACAGCGCGAGGTGATCGACGAGTACCCGGCGTTCGCGCTGGTGGACCCGGATGTGGACGACCGGCCCCCGGAGGGGGTGCGCTTCCCGATGTGGGTCAAGCCGGTCAAGTCGTTCTCCTCCGCTCTGGCGTTCCGCGTCGAGGACGCCGACGGGTTCCGCGACGCGGTGAGCCGGATCTCCGAGGACATCGGCCGGGTCGGCGAGCCGTTCGCCGAACTGCTGGCCAAGGTCGACCTGCCGCGCGAGATCGCCGACGCCGGCGGGCGGGTTTGCGTGGCCGAGGAGGCCGTCGAGGGCCGGCAGATCACGCTGGAGGGCTGGGTCGGGGACGGCCCGCTGCACGTGCTCGGCGCCGTGGACACCGTGAACCGCGACGACGTGCCCAGCCAGGACCGGTTCGTCTACCCGTCCTCGGTCGCCGACGCCGTGGTGGAGCGGATGTCGCAGGTCACCGACAAGATCGTGCGCCGGGTCGGCCTGAAGCACACCACGGTCAACGTCGAGTTCTTCTGGAACTCCGACACCGACCGGCTCACCGTCCTGGAGGTGAACCCGCGGCACTCGCAGTCGCACGCGGAGCTGTTCGCCGACGTCGACGGTGCCCCGAACCACCGCGCGATGGTGCGTCTCGCGTCGGGTCAGGCCCCGGAGATGCCGCGCCGGGAGGGTGAGCACGCGATCGCGGCGAAGTGGTTCCTGCGCCGGATGAGTGACGGCGTCGCCCGCCGGGTACCGACACAGGAGGAGATCGAGGAGGCCGAGCGGTCGGTGCCGGGTGTCACGGTCGACGTGATCGTCGACGAGGGGGACCGGCTCAGCGAGCTCCCCGACCAGGACAGCTACAGCTACAAGATCGCCAACATCTACGTCGGCGGGAGTGATCCGCAGGAGCTGGCCGACCGGTACCGGCGCTGTACCGAGCTGCTCCCGTTCGAGTTCGACGAGTAAGGGGACGAGGTTGCGCACGATCGACCCGGAGGACCTGCCGCTGCCGGTGAAGTGCGAGGACACCCGGATCCCGCTGGCCGACGGCACGACGCTGGCCACGCGGATCTGGCGTCCGGAGAGCGCCGACGCCGTACCCGCGGTGCTCGAGTTCATCCCGTACCGGCTGCGGGACATGACCGCGGTCCGCGACTCGATGCACCACCCCTATCTGGCGGGGCACGGGATCGCCGGCGTGCGGGTGGACCTGCGCGGCAGCGGCGACTCGGACGGCGTGCTCGCCGACGAGTACCTGGCGAAGGAGCTCGACGACGCCGAGGAGGTGCTGGCGTGGCTTGCGGAGCAACCGTGGTGCTCCGGGCGGACCGGGATGATGGGCATCTCCTGGGGTGGGTTCAACGCACTGCAGGTCGCCGCCCGCCGCCCGGAGTCGCTGGGGGCGATCGCCACGGTCTGCTCCACCGACGACCGCTACAGCGACGACGTGCACTACATGGGCGGCTGCCTGCTCGGGGACAACCTGTCCTGGGCGTCGGTGATGCAGTCCAACAACGCCCTGCCACCCGACCCGGACGGCGTCGGCGACAAGTGGGAGGACATGTGGCTGCAGCGGCTGCAGGGCAGCGGTCTCTGGGCGGAGAAGTGGCTCCGACACCAGCGCCGTGACGACTACTGGCGGCACGGGTCCGTGTGCGAGGACTACGACGCGATCCAGATCCCGGTACTGGCCGCCAGCGGATGGGCCGACGGCTACTCGAACGCGGTCTTCCGGCTGCTGGAACACCTCGACGTGCCACGCCGGGGCCTGATCGGTCCCTGGTCGCACACCTACCCGCACCTGGGCCAGCCCGGGCCCGCGATCGGGTTCCTGCAGGAGCTGGTGCGGTGGTTCGGACGCTGGCTGGCGGACGAGGAGAACGGGGTCGACGAGGGCTGCTCGCTGTGCACCTGGATGCAGGACACCGTGCCGCCGTCGACCGCCTACGAGGACCGTCCGGGGCGGTGGGTCGCCGACCCGTCGTGGCCCTCGCCGCACGTCACACCCGAGGAACGGCCACTGCTGCCCGGCCGGATCGGCGAGCCCGGTGACACCGGCCCGGAGGTCGAGCAGACGGTGAGCTCGCCGCTCTCGGTCGGCCAGTTCGGCGGGAAGTGGTGCTCGTACAACGCACCCCCGGACCTGCCCTACGACCAGCGGGAGGAGGACGGCGGCTCGCTGGTCTTCGAGACCGAGCAGCTGCGCGCCCCGGTGGAGATCCTCGGCGCGCCGGTGCTCGACCTGGAGGTCACGGCCGACGCCCCGGTCGCGATGGTGGCCGCCCGGCTGTCCGATGTGGCGCCGGGCGGACCCGCGACCCGGGTCACCTACGGGCTGCTCAACCTCACCCACCGGGACTCGCACGCCGAGCCCGCGCCGCTGGAGCCCGGGAAGCGCTACCGGGTGCGGGTCGAGCTGAACGGTGTCGCGCAGTACTTCCCGCCGGGGCACCGGATCCGCATCTCACTGTCCACCTCGTACTGGCCATTGGCCTGGCCGCCGCCGGAACCGGTCCAGCTGGCCGTGACGACCGGCCGGTCGTCACTGACGCTGCCGGTGCGCGACCCCGAGGCTCCCGACGCCGGAGCGTTCGAGCCGGCGGAGGGCGTCACCCCGCTGCCGGTGGAGCAGGTGCGTCCCGGTGAGCAGCGCTGGGAGGTGCGCCGGGACCTCGTCGACTACGTCTCGGAACTGCTGGTGGTCAAGGATCTCGGCCGCAAGCGCTTCCCGGACGGGCTGGAGGTCGACCAGCGGGTCGAGGAGCGCTACAGCGCTCGTGGCGACGACCACGACTCGGTGCGCGGTGAAGTGGAGTCCACTGTGACGTTCCGTCGCGGCGACCACGAGACGAGGTCGGTCACCCGGACCGTCCAGACCTCCGACGCGAAGAACTTCTACCTGCACGCCACGGTCGACGGCTATCGGGGCGAGACGCGGATCGCCTCCGTGGACCGGACGACGTCGCTGCCCCGGGACCTGGTCTGAGCTCCGGCATCTGGTCCGGGGCATCTGGTCTGGCTCCCGGGACCTGATCCGGCTCACGGGCTCCGGCTCCGGTGCGCGCCGGAGCCGGGTCAGCTGTTCACCCGGCCGCGTTCAGCCTCACTCGGCCGCGTTCATCCGAGTACCCGTTCATCCGGGCACCACTTCATCCGAGGACCACGGCCGGGCCGGACTGGTCCCCGGGGCTCAGGTCCGCGCGCGCCTCGGCGGCGAGGTCACGCAGCTCGGTGACGGTGAGGTGCTTGCGCAGCACCGGCAGCCGCCGGCTCTCGACGCCCTCGATGTGGTGGCGGGTCGACGCGGCCAGCCGGCGCAGCAGGTCTCCCGCCTCGGGGGAGCCCGGTCCGGCGTCGATCAACTCGCCGACCAGCTGCTCGAGCTGCTCGTGTTCCTCGGTGTCGGCCTGCGCGCACCGGTCGCCGTCGTCCAGGTGCCGGCGCAGCACCGGGTGCAGCAGCCGCTCCTCGGCGGCGCAGTGCCGGCGGACGGCGTTGAGGGCCCGCAGCGCCAGATCCGACCGCTGTGGACCGTGATCGGCCGCAGCGGCGTGGTCGAGCAGGTCGAGCAGGGTGCGATGGTCGTCCGCGAGGACGTCGACCAGGTCATCGTGTCCGGGTGTCACGAGGGCCGTATCACCGGTGTCGTAGCGATCAAACCCGGTCGTGGGCCCGCGGGCCTCCCCCCGCGGAGCCCGAGCGCGGCCCTCACTCGCGGAGCCGGAACGCGGCTCGCGGCCCTCACCCGCGGAGCGTGAGCGCTCCGCCCAGCTGACCGTCGACTCGCCGACCGGTGGTGGCCCGGCCCGGTCAGGTGGTGATCACCCGTTCAGTGCCGATGCGTGCCATCGTCGGCACCGATCGGCACTGAAGCGACGATCACCTGCGAAAGCCGGGGCTGATCGCGGGGCGCATCCCGCCGGGCGATGGGATGCGCAGTGGGACGCGCTGCGCCGGTATGTCGACCGCGCGGCCGCCGCTTTCGGGGGCAGTACTGGTGGTGCGTGATCGTGTCGCGGGCACCCCGTTCGACCGGATGACCGGCGAGGGCCCGGACACGCGGCGGGTGGAGCCCGGCCCCGGTCGCGGTCCGGGACCGGGGCCGACCGAGCCGGACCTGCGGAGCTGTGGCTGAGGGAGACAGTTGGCGGCAGTTCGCGGCGCCGCGGCGTCAGCGGTCCGAAACTGTCGGACCTCGAATGTATGTTCGCCTTATGTCGGCGACGGGGACTCCCGAAGGCCTGGCGGATACCCCGCCGGGCCCGGCCCTGTGCGCGTTGCTCGCCGGCCTGACCCCGGACCGGCTCCCGAACGACGACGTCGTCGATGCACTGCAGGCCTGGCGGCGGCTGCGGTCCTATGCCGATGCCCATGAGCTGGCGATGATGGCGGAGGTGGGCCGCTGCGACCCGCACGCCCCCTCCGGTACGGCGGTCCGGCTGGTGGAGCCGGATCCGGAGTGTGGCCGGGAGATCGCCACCGCGCTCACCCTGACCGAGCTGACCGCCTGGCGTGAGCACGCGTTGGCCGAGATGCTGGTGCACCGGCTGCCGGACGTGCACGCCGCCCTGGCCTGCGGGGACATCGACCGCGGGAAGGCCAGGGTGTTCGCCGATCTGCTCGAGCCGCTCAGCGACGCGCAGATCGCCCGGGTTTGCGCGGCGTTGTTGCCCACGGCTTCGGGTCTGACGACCGGTCAGCTCCGTGCCCGCATGCAGCGCATGGTGATCGCGATCGACCCGGACGCCGCCCAGCGCCGCTATCGCAAGGCGCTCAGCGAACGGCGCGTGGTCTGCTATCTCGACGACACCGGCACCGCCACCCTCTCCGCGATCGGGCTGGACCCGGGTGCCGCGCAGGCTGCCTGCGAACGCCTCGACGCCCTGGCCCGCGACGTGCGTGCGGCCGGGCATCCGGATCCGCTGCCGCGCATCCGCGCCGATCTGGCCACCGCCCTGCTCGACGGCAGTGTCCACGCCCTGAGCCACGACCAGATCATCGCCACGATGCTCGCCCGCGCCGCCGCCGCCGCGACCGACGACCAGACAGAAGGCGAGCGCGAGGGCGACGACACCGGTCACGGTAATGGCGACGGTGCTGGTATCGAGGTCGCTCGCCGCACGGCCGGAGGCCCCGACGACGGTGGCAGCGATGATGGTCGTGGCGACTGCGCTACCGGCAACGGTGATACCGGTGACGGCGCACCCGGTGACGGTGGCGCCGGTGACAGTGGGCTCGGTGGCGGTGGCTCGCACGGTGATGCTGATGCCGGCGGGCTCAGCACCGACGACCTCCACAACGACGGCAGCGACCTCGGCAGCGATGACCCGTGCGGTGAGCGCTCCGGTACCGACGACCCGGCCGGTGCGGACTCCGGCACGGATGACCCGGGCGGTGCGGACTCCGGCACCGATGGCCCGGGCGGTGCGGACTCCGCTACCGATGGCCCGGGTGGCGATGACCCCGGCACCGACGACCCGGGCGGCGACGGGCGCGACACCGACGGACCTGGCGGCCCCGACGGCCCGGACAACAACGGGCCGCAGAACCCCGACAACGGCCCCGCCGGTTCCGCTGGCCCCGGTGGTCGTGGCGCGGAAAGGGCCCGGCCCGGCATCGAGGTCCGGGTACGGCTGTCCACCCTGCTGGGCCACGACGACCACCCCGGCGAGATCCCCGGGCTCGGGCCCATCCTCGCCCCCACCGCCCGCGCCTGGACGGCCCGCCTACGCCACGCCGAATGGCGCTTCGCGATCACCGACCCCGACGGCTACCTGATCCTGGCCGGCACCACCCGCCGGCGCCCACCCCGGCAGCCCGAGCATCCACTGATCCGCCAGGCCCACGGTGGCGTCGTCGAACTCCAGGTCCCCGCCGACCTCCTCGAACAACTCGCCGTGCACCCGCCGGCCGGGTGGGCCCCGTTGATCGCCGACCTGACTACCCAGTACGCCCAACGCGACCAGCTCCACACCGACCTCGACGAGCACCCGGACAACCGGTTGCCGCACTCGGCGCTGCGCCGCCACGTCGAGATCCGCGACCGCACGTGCTCGTTCCCGGGGTGCCGCCGCTCGGCCCACAAGGCCCAGCAGGACCACACCGAGGAGCATCAGCACGGCGGCCCGAGTGTGACCGACAATCTGGGCCCGTTGTGCATCCTGCACCATGCGATCAAGACCACCGGGCGCTGGCGCCTGGAACAGCCCGCACCCGGGTCCTTTCGATGGCAGAGCCCGCTGAAGCGGATCTACTGCACCCGCGGCGAACCCGTATGCCCGCCCGTGCCCGAACCGTTACCCGAGCCCGTCGGTCCCGAACCGGCGCCCGCGCCCCCGAGCCGGGTCCAACGCGAAGCCGACGCCCTTCCCACCTATCCCACCGCACCCGCGGCGGCGACCGTGCCGGTCCCGAGCACTCCGACGACCGGCCGCGGCCCGCCCGACGACGAGCCACCATTCTGAACCGCGAGGTACCGGCACCCGGTCGAAACACCCGCGGGACGGGCTGCCTCGCGTTCCGCGGAACGCTCCGCCTGGCGGCACCGCGTTCCGCGGATCCCCCGGGGCCGGGCCTCCGCTGCCCGAGATCCATCACAGAGCGCTGTCACGCGGTACGCAGCAGCCTCCTCACGGTTCACGGTTCACGGTTCACGGTTCACGGTTCACGGCTCACGGCTCGCGGCCCGCTGTCCACCGCCCGCGGCCCACCCCACCCCGCCCGCGGCCCGCGGCCCACCGCCCGCGGCTCACCCGCGGAGCCCGAGCGCGAGGTCGACGGCGGCGCCCAGGTCGGGCGCGACCCGGGCCGTGCGGTGGGCGCTACGGACCTCTTCGGGTCGGGTGCGCGCGGTGGGGACCAGTACCGCGCGGGCCCCGGCGGCCCGGGCCGCGTCCACGTCCGCGCCGGTGTCGCCGATGAGCACGCAGTCCCGGGCCCGTACGCCGAGCGCCCGGGCGGCTGCCTGCACCATGCCGGGCTCCGGTTTGCGGCAGCCGCAGCCGCCGGTCTCGTCGTGGACGCAGATCTGCCAGGTGCCGAACGGACCGAGCAGGTCCTGGACCCGGGCGTTCACCGCGATCAGGGCGTCCGGAGTGATCAGTCCCCGGGCCACACCGGACTGGTTGGTGACCACCCCGGTCGCGACGCCGGCGGCACGGACCCGGTCGAGCGCCGCGGTGGCGCCGTCGACCGGCTCGACCCGGTCCGGATCGTCGCAGTAGGGCACGTCGTGGACGAGCGTGTCGTCGCGGTCGAACAGGATTGCGGCCGGCAGCCGGTGGGCACGCAGTTCCCCGGCGATCCGGTGCCCGACGGCGGCGGGCGGGATCAGCACGCTGGTCAGGAGCATCGTCGCGACCTCGGCCGGGGTGCGAGGTCCGGGCCGGATCCGGCGGACGGCGAACGCCGCGGTCGATCCCGCCCAGACCCCGGCGGCGGTGCGGGCGGTGCGGCGGAACCCGGCCGCGCCCGCGACGACGGCGAGCGCGGCGGCGGCGGTGGTCAGCAGGTGGGTGCGGAGCATGCCCCGCCCGGCGCCGGTGGCGTCGCGCCAGCCCGGACCGTGCTTGCGGCGCATCCGGGCGTCGTCGGCGTTCCCGGCCTGCGCGCGGACGCTCGCCAGCGGCCCACCGGAGCGGGCCGGGTGGGCGGTGACCCGGTCGCCGTCGATGATCCGGTACCCGGCGGCGAGCACCCGCAGCGCCAGGTCGGCGTCCTCCCGGTAGGCGCGGGGGAAGCCCTCGTCGAACCCGCCCACGGCCGCCAGCGCCGCGGTCCGGTAGGCCATGTCGGCAGTGATCCACCGGGCCGTGGCGAGCCCGGCGGTGTTGCGCTCGGCGTCGGTCGGACGCCGGTGCGTGGGCAGCGGGACGGCGATACGGGCCTGCACGGCGCCGACCGTCTCCGTGGCGCGGGTGAGGTCGGCGGCCAGCGCGGCAGGCCACCCCGCTCCGGGTTCGACGTCGTCGTCGACGAAGGCGACCCAGCCCGGCGCCGCGGCCCGCCATCCGGCGTTGCGGGCGGCGGCCGGGCCGCGGCCGCCGGTGCGCAGCACACGGACCGGCGGGGCCTGGTCCCGCGGCCGCACCCCCGGCAACGGTGTGTCCGGGACCGGGCGGTCGTCGACCACGATCACCTCGCGGACGCCGGCGCCGGGTGCGCAGCCGGGTGCGCAGATGTCGTCCAGGACCCGTGCGAGCCGTGCCCGTCCGGTGGTCGGGACGACCACGCTGACCGGCTCCGCGGCCGTCACCGGCGCACCACGCACCGGCACACCACGCACCGGCACACCACGCACCGGCACACCACGCACCGGCACACCACGCACGGGCACGCGGCCCGGTTACGGAGCAGCGCTCGTCCGGCGGGACCGTGGAATGCGGCGTTCACCCCGAGGGCGCGCATCGCACCTCCTGATCGTCGACTTGTCCGGCCGCGGTCCTCCTACCCTCCGCAGTCGGGCACAAACGCCGGCCCAGGACGTCGCTACGCAGCGGAGTCGGCCGGGGTCCGCGGTTTCCGGCCGGGGTCGGGCATGGCGGGGCCGGGACGGGGTAGCCGGGCGGCCGTGCGGATCGTGGTGGCCGGATGGCCGAGCTTCATCGACGGCGAGGCGACGGCGGGTGACGTGCTGGCGATGGCACAGGCCGCCGAGGCGCTGCGCGGGCCGGGGCGCCGGGTCGAGCAGCTGTTCAGCCCGGTGCTGGACGCGGCGGCGGAGTCCGCGACGTCGGTGGACCCGCTGGGCTGCTCGCTCCTGGTGTTCGCCTGCGGCCCCGTCCGCGGGCGCCAGGTCGCCGAGCTGCACGAGCGCTTCGCCGGGGCCCGGCGGATCGCGGTGGGTGTCTCCGTCCCGGACCCTGCCGACTCGGCCGCCACCGGGTTCCACCGGATCCTCGCCCGCGACACCGGCGGGTCAACAGCGGCCACCGCCGACCTGTGCCGGCACTGCCCGGATCCGGTGCCGGTCCCGGTGGTGGGCGTGGTGCTGGCACCCGGCCAGCCCGAGTACGGCGCGCGGCGCAGGCACGACGGCGTGCACGCGGCACTCGAGGACTGGCTGACCGGTCTGGACGCCGCCCGGCTCCCGCTGGACACCCGGATCGACCCGCGCGACTGGCGCCACGCCGCCACCGCCGACCAGTTCCGCGCGGTGCTGTCCCGGCTCGATGTCGTCGTGACCACCCGGTTGCACGGCCTGGTGCTCGGGCTGGGCGCCGGGGTGCCGGTGCTGGCCGTCGATCCTGTCGCGGGCGGGGCGAAGGTCGCCGCACAGAGCAGCGTGCTCGGCTGGCCGGTGCTCGACGCCGACGAGGTGACGGGGCCGCAGGGCCGCGCCGTCCTCGAGCGGGCCTGGCGCTGGTGCACGGGCGCGGCGGGCCGGGCCCGCACACTCGCGGACGGCACCGGCGCGGATCCCGTGCTGGAGGCACTGCGGGAGGAGGCCGCGGCGGTGTGAGTGCCGCCCGCTACGCCGGGCGAGCTGTCGGGGAGTGGTCCTGCGGTGCGTCGGTCCAGGTGGCCGGGTGCCGCCCCGCGACCACGCCGTCCAGCACCTCGTCCCAGCGCCGCAGGAACTGCTCCAGTCCGAAGTGCTCCAGCACGTGCGCCCGCGCCGCCGCACCGGCGGCCGCCGCCCGGGCCCGGTCGTCGGCCAGCCGGCGGGCTTCCTCGACGAGCTCGGCCACCGACGTGCCGACCGCCCCGGCCGCGGGCGGCACCGCGACCGCGGCCTCGGCCGTCGCCGGGACCACCACGGGCATCCCGAGCGCCATCGCCTCCAGCAGCGACAGGCCGAGCGACGTCCAGCGGGCGGTGTGCAGGTAGAGGCGGCGCTGCGTCATCCGGCGGTGCAGGTCGGCCTGACCGACGTCGCCGAGACCGCGCACGTCCGCCCCCGCCGGCGGCCCGAGGTCCGCGGCGCCCACCCCGTCGGTGCCGATGCCGAACAGGTCCACCGGCAGCGCCGCACCGAACCGGGGGAGCAGGTCGCTGCCGGTGACCCGGCCGCGGCGCACCGGTTCGTTGATCAGCGCGACCGCGCGGCGCAGCTCGCCGGTCCACTGCCGGCCGGGATCGGCGATGCCGTGCGGCACCGTCGTCGTCGGTGCCTCGCCTGAGTCCCACATCAGCTCGTTGAAGTGCGTGACGTGCACCAGCGGCACGTCCGTCCGGTCGGCGATCGGGTGCCGGGACCGGGCTGCGTGCTCCGGGGGCGCGTTGTGCTCGACGTACACCGCGGGCACGTCGACCCCGGGGCGGCGGCCCAGCCAGCCCTCGGCGAGCGCGACCTCCTCCGGGCGCTGGAGCACGACGAGATCGACGTCGGTCTCCGCCAGCTCCGCGGCCGGAACATCACGAGCCGTCGCGGGCCAGTCCCGGCCGCAGCGGCCCCGGCCCCACGGCCCGCCGCCGGGCAGTACCGGCAGCAGGTAGTGGTGCGGGCCGGCCACGAACGAGCCGGTCCAGGACCCGTGCACGTGCCACAGCAGGATCCGCAGCGGCCTCATGCCGCGGCCCGCGACAGTCCGAACCGCAGGGCGTAGGGGTTCAACCCCCGTGGCAGCTGCGCCTCGGCATCGAAGGACTCCGGCGGCAGCAGCACCGCGTGGTGGTCCTCCAGCAGCGTGGCGAGCACCGTCGAGGCGACGAACAGCACGAGTTCGCGGCCCGGGCACGCGCCGTGCCCACCGCTGAACGGGGTCAGCATCCAGTCCTCGGCCGCGCTCCCGTCGAGCCACTGGTCCACGTCGAGCCGGTCGGCGTCGGCGCGGCGACGGTCGTCGCGGTGCAGGAACCAGGTCGGCACCAGCAGCGAGGTGCCGGCGGCCAGCTCCCCGCCGACCCAGCTCGTGTCCGCTGTGGACTCGCGCAGCAGCAGCGGCGTGGTCGGCCACAGCCGCGTCGATTCCAGTACGGACGCGCGCAGCACCGGCAGCTCGGGCGGGCCGCCGGCCGGCGCGGCCGCCATCTCCCTCCGGGCCCGCCCGCGGACGTCCGGATGGGTGGCGACCAGCGCCAGTGCCCGCAGCGTCACCGCCGCGCCCGGATCCCACGCGAACAGCCAGTGGCCGATCTGGTCCTCCGGGGCGACCGCGCCGTCCGGGTCCGTGGTCCGGGCGATCCGCGCGGCGAGGCTGCCCTCCTCGGCCCGGTCCAGGTGCCGGCGCACCCCGGCGGCGAAGCGCTGCTGCAGATCGTCGCGGCGCGGAGCCAGGAACGACCAGTCCCGCGCCGGCGCAACCGGGTCAGGAGATCGGTCAGGTCGTGGTCGTCGCGGGCGCCGTCACCGAGCACGATGCGGCGCACGATCCGCCACCACGTGGTGACGAACCCGTCCCACCCGAGCGCGCCGGTCCGGGTGGCGCCGTCGCGCAGCGCGGCCGTCTCGGCGCGGGCGACCGCGGCGATGTGCGACGCGTCGGCGTGCAGCGGTGACCCGGTGTCCAGCACGGACTCGGTGAACCGGCGCCGCTCGGCACGGGCGTCGCCGTGCGAGATCAGCACGCCGTGCGGCTGGAACTGGCGCAGCGCCCCGCGCTTCTCCCAGGAGGCAGGCGCGAACGGTTCCGGACCCTCGGTCAGCACTCGCCGGACACCGTCGGCGTCGAGCACCAGCGCGGCGGGCCGCCCGGGCAGCGGCACCCGGACCGGGCCGTCGCCGTAGCGGTCGCGCAGCTCCTGCAACAGCCGGACCGAGCGGTCGTCGGTGCCGGCCTTCCCGGCCGCCGCGACCACCCGCGGACGGCGGGCGATCACCCCCTGCGCGCCGATCGGGCCCAGCGCGCCCCCGACCAGCCGGGCGGTGTCCGCGGGGGAGAGCGCGGGGAGCGCTCCCGGGCCACCGGCCGCGGGCCGGGCCGGCTCGGGGTGCATGGCGGGGGACGGGGGAGTGGACATGCCCCGTCGCTACCCGCCGTAGGGCCGTTTCATGCCGCAGGTTTGGACATCGGCCCAGCGGCGATGCGCCGACGTGCGCATCTCCATGGTCTCCGAACACGCCAGCCCGCTGGTCGACCCCGGCGGGCCGGACGCCGGCGGGCAGAACGTGCACGTGCGCGAGCTGGCACTGGCGCTGGGCCGGGCCGGGCACGACGTGACCGTCTGCACGCGGCGGGACGACCCGGCGCCGGCCGAGGTCGTCGAGCTGGCCCCGTCGGTGCGGGTCCGGCACGTACCGGCCGGGCCGCCGGAGCCACTGCCGAAGGACGAGCTGGTCGACCACATCCCGGAGCTGTCGGCGGGTCTGGAACGTGCCTGGGGCACCGACCGGCCGGACGTGGTGCACTGCCACTTCTGGATGTCCGGCTGGGCCGCGACAGGTCCGGCCCGGCGGCGGGGGACACCGCTGGTGCAGACGTTCCACGCGCTCGGCTCCGTCAAGCGCCGTCACCAGGGCGCGGAGGACACCAGCCCGGACGGCCGGATCCGGGTGGAGTCGGCGGTCGCCCGCCGCGCACACGGGGTGATCGCCTCTTGCCCGGACGAGGCCGCGGAGCTGCTGCAGCTCGGCGTGCCGCTCGCCTCGATCGACACGGTGCCGTCCGGGGTGGACACCACGATGTTCGTCCCGGACGGGCCGGTGGCCGCGCGGGGCGACGCGCCCCGGTTGCTGGTCCTCGGCCGTCTGGTCCGCCGCAAGGGCGCCGACGAGACGGTGCGGGCGCTGGCCGGCGTGCCGGGTGCCGAGCTGGTGATCGCAGGCGGCGGCGCCGACCCGGATACCGATCCCGATGTGGCGCGGCTGCGCCGGCTCGCCGACGAGGTCGGGGTCCGGGACCGGGTGCGGTTCATCGGCGCGGTCCGCCGGGACGCGGTGCCCGCGCTGCTGCGCTCGGCCGACGTCGTCGTCTGCGCCCCGTGGTACGAGCCGTTCGGCATCGTCCCGCTGGAGGCGATGGCCTGCGGACGACCGGTCGTGGCCAGCCGGGTCGGCGGTCTGCAGGAGACCGTCCGGTGTGGCCGGACCGGCCTGCACGTGCCGCCGCGTGACCCCGGGGCGCTGGCGGAGGCGTTGCGGGCCTTGACCGGTGACCCCGAGCGGGCCGCGTCGCTGGGCGCGGCCGGGCGGCGCCGGGTGGTGGAGGGGTACGCCTGGGACCGGATCGCCGAGCGGACGGCCGCGGTCTACCGGGTCCGCCCGCCGCCGCGCCGCAGTGGCCGCAGCGGCCGCGCAGGGGGCGCACCGGACCGCTCCGTCGTTCCCGGCGGACCGTTCCGACGCCGTGCGGGTGCTGCCCGGCGGTGCCGCCGCCGGCTGAACCCGGCTCAGCCGCTGCGCAGCACGGGGCCGATGAGCTCCCGCCACGGGCCCAGGTCGACGTAGTCGCGGAACGACGAGATCAGCCCGGAGGGCTCGGTCTCCAGCACCCCGTTGCACGCCACCGCGTACTCGTGGCCGTCGATGACGAACCGGTCGACCCGCTCCAGCCAGGCCCTGCGCTCGGTGTAGCTCGCGGTGACGATCTCCCACCGGACCCGCTCGGAGCGGTTCAGGATCGGGGCGAGCATCGCCTCGACCCCGGCCGGGCCGACCGCGGGCGGGTGCGGGACGTTCGCGTACCCCGCGTCCGGCGCGAAGCAGGCACCGGCGGCGCGGGCGTCCCGGGCCTCGACCGCGGCGAGGAACCGGGCCGCGGCCGCGCGGGCGTCCGCCGTCATCCGCTCGTCACCCACCCGATCGCACGCCGCACGATCTCCCGGTGCTCGGGCACCGCGTACGACGGCGGGTGGTGGCCCAGCGCGTCGTAGACGACCCGGCCACCGCCGTGCTCGCGGGCCCAGAGCATCGGCTGGACCGCATCGGTCGCCGGTGTCGCGGCGGTCGCGAGCGCGGTGAGGCCGGGTGCGGTCCGCAGGTCGGAGTAGACCTCGTCGACGATGGTGAAGTCGTCGATGCCGTCGACCACGGGATGCCCCTCGCCGACCGTGACGTCGATCGGCGGCCCGAGCGGCGGATGGTGCGAATGTCCCCACTCCCACCGGGCGCCGAGCGTGTCCGCCCAGCCGGGCCAGTCGTCGAAGCAGAGCGTCGCGGTGTGCATCGCGAGCACGCCGCCGCCCGCGGCGAGATGGCGGCCGAGCGCCTCGCGGGCCCGCGGCGACGGGCTGGCGGCCTCCACCTCGGCCTGCGCCCGGTACCGCTCGGGCGTCCCGGCGCAGGTCATGGTCCACCGCAACGCGTTGACCACCAGCAACGCCGCGCCCGGCAGGTCCTCCAGCGCCGAGTCCACACCGGACGTTCCGGTGTGGACTCCGACGTCGAACCCGGCGCCGGCCAGCAGCTCGGTCAGGCAGCCGGTCGTCGCGGGGAAGTCGTGGGTCAGGCCCCCGGAGAGCAGGACCGCGCGCACACCCACCTCCTTCCGCTCGGTACCCGGCTCACGAGGATGCCTGCTCGGCGTGACCGGTCGCCACCGTGCCGGCGCCGCCGTGCTCCGCGGCCCACCGCACCGAATCCACGATCATCTGGTACCCGGTGCACCGGCAGAGGTTGCCCTCGATCCCGGCGCGGATCTCGGCGTCGTCGGGGGAGGGGTTCTCCAGGAGCAGGCCGGTCGCCGCCATCACCATGCCCGGCGTGCAGTACCCGCACTGCAGCCCGTGGCAGGCGCGGAAGCCCTCCTGCACCGGCGACATCTCGTCGCCGTCGGCGAGCCCCTCCACCGTGAGGATCTCCGACCCGTCGGCCGCCACGGACAGCACCGTGCACGACTTCACGGTCACCCCGTCGAGCAGCACCGTGCAGGCCCCGCAGCTCGAGGTGTCGCACCCGACGTGCGTGCCGGTCAGCCCGCGGGTGTCGCGGAGGTAGTGCACCAGCAGCTGGCGGGCCTCGATCTCGTCCTCGCCCGGCACGCCGTTGACACTGATCCGGACCTTGTGGTGGGACATGTCAGCTCCCGTTCGCGGTGTTCAGCAGTGCCCAGACCTTCGCCGGGGTGCAGGGCATCTCCACGTCCCGGACCCCGAGGTGGGACAGCGCGTCGACGACGGCGTTCACCACGGCCTGCGGGGCCGCGGTGGCACCGGACTCGCCGAGTCCCTTGGCCCCCAGCGGGTTGAACGAGGTCGGGGTGACGAGGTGGTGGGTCTCGTACGGTGGCAGATCCTCGGCGGCAGGCACCGTGTAGGTGACCAGGTTCCCGGTGCGGGGCTGGCCGTCCACGTCGTAGGAGACCTCCTCGTAGAGGGCCTGGGCGATGCCCTGGGCGAGCCCGCCGTGGATCTGCCCGGTGGCGAGCAACGGGTTGATCACCGTGCCGCAGTCGTCGACGGCGACGTAGCGGGCGATCTCGACGCGGCCGGTCTCCCGGTCGATCTCGACGACGCAGCAGTGCGCACCGGAGGGGTAGGACAGGTTCGACGGCTCGTGGTGGGCGGTCTCCTCCAGGCCGGGGTCGACGCCGTCGGGCAGCAGGTGCGGCTTGAGCGACCGCAGTGCGACCTCGGCGATCGTCACGGTGGGGCCGGTGGTGCCCGCCACCCGGAAGACCCCGTCGGTCAGCTCGACGTCGGACTCGTCGGCCTCCAGCATGTGCGCGGCGATCCGCAGTGCCTTGGCACGCACCTTGCCGGCGGCCTTGAACACCGCCGAGCCCCCGACGGGTGCCCCGCGGCTGCCCATCGTCCCGATGCCCTCCTGCACCGTGGCGGTGTCGCCGTGCAGCAGTGAGATGCGGTCGATGTCGATGCCGAGCTGGTCGGCGACGATCTGCGCGAACGTGGTCTGGTGCCCCTGCCCGTGCGGGCTGGTCCCGACCTTGATCACGGCGGAGCCGTCGGTGGTGAGCCGGACGTTCGCCGACTCCCACCCGCCGACGTAGCCGAACTGTTCGAACAGCGGGGTCGGCCCGAAGCCGCCCATCTCGACGAACGTCGAGAACCCGATGCCGACCAGCGGCGCCGCGGGATCGGCCCGGCGCTCGGCCTGGCGGGTGCGCAGCGCGGGATAGTCGACGTGGCTCAGCAGCAGGTCCAGGCAGCCCGGGTAGTTCGCCTCGTCGTAGACGATGCCCTCGAACTGGGTCGCATACGGCATCTCGTCGGCCCGGATCAGGTTGACCCGGCGGACGTCGACCGGGTCCCGGCCCAGCTCGGCGGCGATCTGGTCGACCACCCGCTCGATCATGAAGGATGCCTCGGGGCGCCCGGCCCCGCGGTACGAGCCGACCGGCGTCGTGTTCGTGACGACGGACCGGAAGCTCGCCGCGATGACCGGGATGCGGTAGCAGCCGCCCGACATGAAGGACGTCAGGGTCGGCAGCCCGATCCCGGTGGCGTCCGGCCAGGCGCCGCAGTCCTGGGTGATCCGCACCCGCAGTGCGAGCAGCCGGCCGTCGTCGTCGAAGCCGACCTCGACCTCGTGGCTCTGGGCCCGGCCGTGCACCATCGAGGTCATGTTCTCGCTGCGCGTCTCGACGAAGCGCACCGGCCGGTGCAGCCGCCGGGACAGCTCGGCGGTCAGCAGGAACTCCGGGTAGCACGACGCCTTCGCGCCGAACCCGCCGCCGACGTCGGGAGCGATCACCCGGACCTGCTCCTGGGAGAGCCCGAACCACTGCGCGATCTCGTTGCGCATGTGGTGCGGGGTCTGCGTGGTCGCGTACAGGGTGAGCCCGGAGTGCTGCCAGTCGGCCAGGCACACGGTCGGTTCCATCGGCACGGCGGCGCACCGCTGGTTGCGCAGCCGGATCGCCAGGCGGTGCGGTGCGGCGGCGAGCTCCTCCTCCGCGTCGGTCGCCGACAGCACCTGCTCGAGCACGACGTTCGAGTCGAGCCCGGGCAGGATCGGCACCGCGTCCGCGGCGGTCGCCGCCGCGACCGAGGCCAGCACCGGCAGGTCCTCGTACTCGACCTCGACCAGCTCGGCGGCGTCGGCGGCGAGGTAGCGGTCGGTCGCGACGACCACGGCCACGCCCTCCCCGACGAAGCGCACCGTGCCGTCGGCGAGGCAGGGACGCTCCATCCCCGGGACGGACCGGGTCGGCGGGAGCCCCGGTAGGTCGTCGTGGGTCCACACGCCGAGCACCCCGGGTGCGACGGCCGCCGCACCCGTGTCGATCGAGGTGATCCGGGCGTGCGCGACGGGGGACCGCACGGTGGCCAGGTACGCGGTACCCGGTAGCCGGATGTCCTCCACGAAGGTCCCGCGCCCGGTCAGCAGCGCCGGATCCTCCTTGCGTACGACCGCGGCGCCGATCATCGACCCCATCCGGACCTCCTCGTCCTCGTGACCCCGTACCCGGGGTTAGAAATCTAGCGTCGCCCGGATCTTCGTCACAAGGGGCCGGAGGACCCTGGCGATCCGGATCGCGGTCCGCGGACGGCGTTGCTAACCTAGCTACTAACGTCGTCCGAGAAGACCGGGAGATGAGCCATGACGTACCGAGTCACCGTCGACGCCGACGTCTGTATCAGTTCGGGCAAGTGCGTGGCCGACGAGCCCGAGGTGTTCCGGTTCGACGACGACGAGGTCGCCGAGCTGGTGCCCGGCGCCCCCGACCTCGCGGACCGGCGCCTCGTCGAGGTCGCCCGCAACTGCCCGTCCGGGGCGATCCAGGTGTTCGACGGGGACACCGAGATCGACGTGCTCTGACCCCGATCGCTGGGACAGGCCCGACCGCTCAGGCCGGGAGCCGGAGCAGTCGCGCGGCGTTCCCGCCGAGGTCGATCCCCTCGGGGACGTCGTGCGCCCCGGTGTCCCAGCCGGCGAAGTTGGTCCCGAAGACCAGCCGGTCGGCCCCCGCGTGCGCGACGAGCAGCTCGAGCGCGCCCGTGTCGTGCACGTGGGTGTCGAACCAGAGCCGCCGGTAGTAGTGCTCGAAGCCGTGCTCGCGCAGTGCCGGACTCGCCCACGTGCGCTTCTGGACGGCGCGGGCGAACCGCGCGGCGAGGAAGGCCGCCGCCCCGCCGCCGTGGCTGATGCAGACGTCGAGGCCCGGGTGGCGTTCCAGCACGCCGCCGAACACCAGCGCGGCCACGGCGAGCGTCTCGTCGCGGGCGAACCCGAACAGCAGGTCGAGATCGAACCGGCGGAGCCGTGGGTCGTCCGGCGGACCGTCGGCGCCCAGCGGTGTCGGGTGCACGAACAGCGGGACGTCGAGCTCGACGAGTGCCTCGTAGAGCGGGTCGAGCTCCGGGTCGTCGAGGGTGCGCCCGGCCGGGTCGGTGTCGATGTAGACCGCCACCATCCCGAGGTCGCGCACGGCACGCCGGGCCTCGGCCACCGCGGCGGCCACGTCCTGGACGGGCAGCTGCGCCGCGGCGAGCAGCCGTCCCGGATGCTTCGCGGCCACGGCGGCCAGCGCGTCGTTGTGCACCCTGGCGAACGCGGTCGCGTCCGCGGCGGGCAGCTCCCCGAAGTAGGTCAGCGGGTTGGGCGAGAGCAGCTGGACGTCGATCCCGGTCTCGTCCATCGCGGCGATCCGGCGGTCGACGTCCATGAACGGGCTGCCGCGGTACCGGACGCCACGCAGCACGTAGTCGCCGACCCGGTAGAACGGCGTGCCGTCCGCGGTGGTGCCGAGCTCGGGCCCGGCCGGGCCGGCCGCACCCTCGGTGACCTCCAGGACGGCGTGCGCGTGCACATCGACCAGCAGCGGGCGCGGCTCAGACATGGGACATCCGTTCGAGATCCTCCTCGGTGAGGGCGAGGCCCCGGGTCAGCGGGCACGAGGCGAGCATGCGGACCTGGTCGCTGCTGCGCATCGTCCGCTCCGGGATCGGCGTGACCAGGTCGATCCGGCGGCCCTGCTTGATCACCTCGGCGATCCGCTCGCGCTCCTGCAGGATCCGGATGTCGGCCAGCGGGTCGCCGTCGACCACCAGGACGTCGGCGATCCGGCCGGGCTCGAGCGTGCCGAGCTCGCCCTCCATGCGCATGGCGAACGCGCCGTTGCGGGTCGCGGCGACGATCGCGTCCATCGGGCTCATGCCCATGTACTCGACGAACATCTCCAGCTCACGGGCGTGCCACTCGCCGACGGGGGTGACCGCGAACCCGGTCTCCGACCCGGTCAGGAACGGCACCCCCTGCTGGTGCGCCTTGTGCATCTGGGCCGCGGTCACCTCGATCTCGGCGCGGAACACCTTGAGCAGCTCCGGCGCCGAACCGATCTTCGCGCCGTAGTCGGCCAGGTTGCCGAGCAAGGTGAACGTGGGGCACAGGGCCGCGCCCGACTCGAGCACCGCCTCCAGCGCCTCGTCGTCCATGTAGGACGCGTGGTAGATCAGGTCGACGCCGGCGCGGGCCGCGTCGCGGGTGGACTCGGAGTTGCGGCAGTGCGCGACGACCTTCGTGTTGAGCTCGTGCGCGGCGTCGCAGACGGTCCGCAGCTCGTCGAAGCTCCAGACCTTGACCTCGGGGCCCTTCATCGACGGGATCAGCCCGGTGACCATGATCTTGATCCAGTCGACGCCGTACTTGATCTGGCGGCGGATCTCGTTGACCATCATGTCCCGGTTGTGCACCACGGTGGCGTAGCCGGTCCGGCCCTCGTCGGCGATCATCCTGCCCGCGGTGCCGCCGAGCATGGTCATCAGCGCCTGGCCGCCGGCCCGCATGCGCGGGCCCTCCACGATCCCGGTGTCGATGGCGTCGCGCAGCTCGACGCCGATGTTCCACAGGCAGTCCGCGTCGAGGACGCTGGTCACCCCGGCGCGCAGGACCTTGCGCGCGTTGTAGGCGGACAGCATCGAGCTGTACGCCTCGGTGCGGTGGTGGAAGAGCTCGTCGTTGCCGGTCGGCTCGCCGAACGTGAGGTGCGTGTGTGCGTCGATCAGGCCGGGCATCACGGTCCGGCCGGTCGCGTCGATCCGCTCGTCCGGCGGGTTCGCCGCCGCCTCGGAGACCGCCGCCGCACCCGTCGAGTGGATCCGGCCGTCCCGGAGCAGGACGTGCTCGTCGGGCCGGGGCGCGGCCCCGGTGCCGTCGATGACCGTCCCGCCCGTGATGAGGATGCTGTCGCCCATGACACCTCCTGTCGGCTTGTGAGTGGAGAGCCTAGCTACTACCCGCACCCGGTGCCAGGGCACTCGATCCCCGCCGCGTGCGCCGTGCTGTTCGATGCTCTGAACAGGGTATCCGGTATCCGTGCGGGGCGGGTCCGGCGCGCAGCCGGGCTGCGGGACGTCGGGGCGCCGTACCGAGCGGCGCCGGTTAGTAGTGAGAAGCTTGACCACGCTCCGGTCGTCTCTCTAGGTTGTCCACGGGCTCACAAGGAGGTGGGACGTGGCCGCACCGGCGGAGACGCTCCAGGCTGACGTGGTGGTTCTCGGCGCCGGTCCGGGCGGCATGGCGGCCGTCGCCGCCGCGGCGGACGCCGGCGCGACCGTCGTCGTGCTCGAGGCGCAGGAACACATCGGCGGGAACGCCGTCTGGTCCACCGGGTACCTGGCCTTCGTCGGGTCCGCGATGCAGGCCGAGCAGGGCATCGTCGACGACGAGGAGCGGTTCGTCGCGGACGCGCGTGCCCAGGCCGAGCTCCTGGCGGACCGCTACGGCCTCGAGTGGGACGAGGACCTCGTCCGGCTGTTCGCCCGGGAGAGCGCCCGTACCTACGACGACCTGACCGAGCGCGGGGTCCGCTTCACCCGCTTCATCCCGCGACCGCGTCAGCACTCGGTCGACCGGATGGCGGCGGTCGAGGACAGCTGGATGCTCGGGCGTGCGTACACCGCCGACTTCCGGCGCGACGAGGTCACCGTCCGGTACGGCACGGTCGCGGACCGGCTGGTCGTCGAGGACGGCCGGGTGACCGGCGTGCTCGCCCACCGCAGCTCCGACGGCGGGCAGGTCCGGGTCGAGGCACGCCGCGCGGTCGTGCTCGCGACCGGTGGCTACCAGGCCAACCCGGATCTGCGGCGCCGGTTCCAGCCCGGCTTCGCCGCCCGCGGGCCGTACCTGGGCATCGACAGCTGCCGCGGCGACGGCCACCTGATGGGCCAGGCGGTGGGCGGTGACCTCGTGAACATGACCGTGGTGCCGCCGCTGGTCATCGTGTCCTCCTCGGTGGTCGAGGACGCGATCGCGGTCAACCCGGCGGGGGAGCGCTTCCACGACGAGGCCGGACCGTACGAGGAACGGGTCGAACGACTGCGTGCCGAACCCGGGCGCCGGGCCTGGTACGTCGTCGACAGCACGGTCGCGGGGGAGAAGGAGGCGCTGATCGGGCAGATGCCCGAGCCTGCGGTGCAGGCTCCGACCCTGGCCGCGCTCGCCGGGCTCATCGGCGTCCCCGGGGCCGCGCTGGAGAGCACGGTGCAGCGCTGGAACGCCTTCCTCGACGGCGGGGCGGACACCGACCCGGACTTCGGCCGCGTCGTGCTGCCCCCGGGCCGCCGCCGCTGCGAGACCGGCCCGTTCACGGCCGTACCGATGATCGAGGGCATCAACTTCTGCTGCGGCGGCTTCCGCACCACGACCGAGCAGCGGGTGATCGACGTGTTCGGGCGGACCCTGCCGGGGCTGTTCGCGGTCGGCGACTGCGTCGGCGGCCTCAACCCGGTCTCGGATCTCGGGGGGATCCACATCTGCGGCGCGCTGACGTTCGGCCGGCTGGCCGGTCGGGCCGCCGCCCTCGGTGACACCGACGCGGCCGATCACGGATCGGTGCTCCACGCCGGCATGCCCTCCATGCTCGGCACCCGCGTCGCCCTCGTGCACCTCGACGGCCGGCTCGACGCGGCCACCCCGGGCTGACCGCCCGCGGCGACGACCACCCGGCCGTCCGCCACCGCCTTCCCGAGGAGACATCGTGTCCGTCGGAGTGCTGTTCACCCAGGGCCTGGTCACCGGCGAGCCCCGCCACGTCCTCGCCGAGATCCTCGAGCAGGCCGAGGTCGCGGACCGGTCCGGTTTCGCGGCCGCGCTCACCACCGAGCACAAGTACTCCGACGAGTACTTCGGCTCCCCGATCCCGCTCTCGTTCGCGATCGCCGCCCGTACCGAACGCGTGCGGGTCGGCACCGCGATCGCCATCGCACCGCTCTACAACCCGGTGGAGCTCGCCCAGGACGCGGCGATGCTCGACCAGCTCTCCGGCGGCCGGGCCTGGCTCGGACTCGGTGCGGGCTACATGCCGGTCGACTACTCGACGGTCGGGGTGAGCTGGGAGGACCGCGCCCAGCGGTTCGACGAGACGGTCCGGATCCTGCGGGCCGCCCACGGCGCCGAGCGCTTCTCGTTCGACGGGAGCATCTACTCCTTCGACGACGTCGCCGTGATCCCGCGACCGGTGGCCGCCGAGGGGATCCCGCTGCACCTCGCGGCCTGGACCCCGGGCGGGCTGCGCCGCGCCGGCCGGTTGGGCGACGGCTGGATCACCAACGCCCTGATGTCGTTGCCGACGATGACCGCGATGGCCGACGGGTACCGCGCCGCGGCCACGGCGGCCGGTCGCACCCCGCACGTCACCGCGGTCCGCTTCTGCTGGCCCTACACCTCCCGGGCGGCCGCACTCGAGAAGTTCGGCGACACCGCCCTGGCGATGGCGCGCACGCTCTTCGACTACGGGGCGATCACCGACCTCCCCGGCGTCGGTTCGTCCGCCGAGATCACGCTCGAGGAGTTCGTCCGGGACCGGTTCGTCTTCGGCACCCCCGACGAGTGCGTCGAGACGATCCGCCGGTTCTCCGACGACGCCGGCGTCGACGACTTCCTGATGGTCTTCCGGTACCCGACCGGCCCGGACCACGCCGCCGTCATGGAGGCCATGGAGCTCTTCGCGGGAGAGGTCATGCCGCACCTCGCCGCACCGGCGGTCCCGGCGTGACGGCACTGCGGATCGGGCTGATCGGCGTCAACTACGCGCAGGTCACGCACCTGCCGGCCTACCGGGCCCTCGCCGCCGAGGGACTGGTGGAGCTGGTCGCCCTGGCCACCGCGCGACCGGAGACGGCGCGGGCGGCGGCCGACCGGCACGGCGTGCCCCGCGCCCATGTGGGCTACCAGGCGCTCTGCGCGGACCCCGACGTCGACCTGGTCGACATCGTGACCCGGCCCAGCCTGCACCTCGAGATGGCCCGTGCGGCGCTGGACGCCGGGAAGCGGGTGCTGTGCGAGGCCCCGCTCGCCCCGACGGTCGCCGAGGGGGAGGAGCTCGCGACGGCCGCGCGCGACCGCGGGTTCGTCGACATGCAGTCGCGCTTCCAGCCCGGACTGGCCGAGCTCCGCAGGCGGGTGCGCGACGGCTACGTCGGCCGGGTCGACAACGTGGCGGTCACCGCGTTCTACCCCACCTTCACGACCGAGGCGGCGGTCGCCGGGTCGGGGTGGTGCGCCGAGGCGGTGCACGGGGCGAGCTCGCTGCGCGTGCACGGGCTGCACACCGCGGACCTGCTGCGGTGGACGTTCGGCGAGCTGACCGACGTCCGGGGCAGCGCGGCGACCCGTGAGCCCGCCTGGCTCGGCCGGGTCGCCGCCGACAGCGCCGACTCCGCGGCCTGGACCGCACGGACCGCCGACGGCGCGGTGTGCTCGGTGCACACCTCCTGGGTCGCGCCGCTCGGCGCCGGTTTCCGGATGGTGGTGCACGGCTCCGAGGGAGTGCTCAGGGCCGAGGCCGACGGGCACACCGGTCACTTCCCGGTGCGGCTGTGCGGAGCGCGGTCCGGCGACGACGGGGTGCGGGAGCTGGTGCCGGCGAGCGGCGGGCCGGCGAGCGCCTTCGAGGCGCTGGCCCGTGCGCTGGCCGGCGGGGACACCGCGGGCGTCCCGACGTTCGACGACGGGCTGGCCGCGCTGCGGGTCGCCGCGGCGGTGGAGTGCGGTCCCGCGGCCTGACCCGGTACGGGGTGGCGCCGGGCCGGAACGGCGCCACCCCGAGCTTCAGGACATCTTCTGCGCGGCGCTCTCGATCGCCTGACGGATGCGGAAGTAGGTACCGCAGCGGCAGACGTTCTCGATCGCCCGGATGTCCTCGTCGGTCGGTGACGAGGTGCGCTTGAGCAGGTCGACCGCCGCCATGATCTGGCCCGGCTGGCAGTACCCGCACTGCGCGACGTCCTGCTCCAGCCATGCCTCCTGCACGGGGTGCAGGGTGTCGCCGTCGGCGAGCCCCTCGATGGTGGTGACCTCGCGGCCCTCCACGGTGGACACCTTCACCGAGCAGGGGCGGACGGCCTCGCCGTCGAGCAGGCTGGTGCAGGCCTTGCAGACGTCGATGCCGCACCCGTACTTCGGGCCGGTGACGCCGAGCTTGTCGCGCAGCGCCCACAGCAGGGGCAGGTCCTCCGGTGCGTCGACCGTGACGTCGGAGCCGTTCAGGGTGAATCCGTACACGGGCATGGGGTCATCCCTCGGGGAAGGCCGGCGGCGGGAGCAGGCCGGGCGGGATCGGCTCGAAGTCGATCGGGTGGTTGATGGGGAAGCTGCGCGGCCGGGTGCCGGTCGCGCGGGCGTAGGCGTTCGCGATGGCACCGGTCGGTGCGGCCATGCCGACCTCACCGGCACCGCCGATCTGCTCGCCGACCGGCGGCATGATGATGATCTCCAGGTCGTCCGGGAAGTCCTTCTGCCGGGCGAAGTGGTACTCGCTGTAGCTGCCTTCCAGCGGCAGCCCGTCGACCACGTGCAGCCCGGCCCGCAGCGTCAGCGAGATCGCCTCGGCGAGCCCGCCCTGCATCTGCGCCTCCAGTCCGAGCGGGTTGATCGCCCGGCCGACGTCGACGGCCATCACCGCCTTGGTGACCTGCGGGTTCCGCGGGTCACGGCAGTCGAGCTCGACCAGCGCCGCGGTGTAGGCGCGGCTCTCGATGTGCACGCCGATGCCCTGCGCGTGCCCGCTCGGCATGCGGCGGCCCCAGTCACCGGCCTCTGCCACCGTGTCGAGCACGGCGCGGGCCCGTTCGGACTTGAGCGTGGACCGGCGGAACTCCACCGGGTCCACACCGAGCCGCTCGGCGACCTCGTCGACGAACATCTCCTCGCTGCCGCGCGCGGGCTGGTTCGGGACGCTGCGGTAGCTGCTGGTCGGGATGCCCAGCGGGAGCTCGAGCAGCTTCTTGTCGTAGACACCGAAGTTGTAGGGCGACGAGATGAACGTCAGGAAGACGGCCTGGCCGAACGCGTCGTTGACGACGGCCTGGTGGGCGCCCTCCGGGAGGCTGGTGGCGGTGGCGGAGAGGATCTCGCCGAGGCCGTGCCGGAAGTCGGTGGAGACACCGGTGACCCGCTGTTCCAGGGTGGCCACCTGGCCGGCGACGATCGTGGCCCGGAACCGCTGGACGTTGGCGGGCCGGCACCGGCCGTGCCGCATGTCGTCGGTGCGGTGCCACATGAGCTTGATCGGACGCCCGACCTGCTGCGAGATCAGCGCCGCTTCCATGGCCGTGTCGAAGAAGACCCGCCGCCCGAAGGCGCCGCCGCACGGAACGACGTGTGCCGTCACCGAGTCCTGCGGCAGACCGAGCTCGACGGCGATCTTCTGCTGGGCGACGATCGGGGCCTGGAACCCGCTCCAGATCTCGGCACCGTCCGGCCGGACGTCGGCGACCGCGCACTCGGTCTCCAGGAAGGCGTGCGCCGCGGCCGGCCACTCGTAGGTCGACTCGACGGTGATCGCGCCGAGCGGCGGAGCGGCGAAGGGCAGCGACGTCGCCCGGAGCTTCTCCATGATGGACTCGTCGTCCTCGTCCGGGACCGGCCCCGGGGTGAACGTCGCGTCGACCGCGCAGACCGCGGCCCGGGCCTGCTCGAAGGTCTCGGCGACGACCGCGACCCCGCTGGAGATCGTGGTGACCGCGACGACGCCCGGCATCGCCTCGATGTCGCCGCGGTTCGCCACCGAGCGGAACTCGCCGTTCCAGGTCGGGGCCCGGCGGACCATCGTCGGCAGCGCGCCGGGCACGTCGAGGTCCATCGTGAACTTCTTGCGGCCGGTCACGATGTCGAAGCCGTCGACGCGGCGGACGGGCGTCCCCACGATCTCGTGGTCGGACACCGGTTTCGGGAGGACCTCGCCGACCTCCAGGGCGGGATCGGCGGCCGCGAGCGACAGTGCCCCGAAGTCCGTCGACCGGCCGTCCTCGGCGTTCACGGCGCCGCCGGAGGTGCTGAGCTCGGAGGTGGGCACCCCCCACTGCGTGGCCGCCGCCGCGAGCATCCTCGCCCGCGCGGCCGCGGCCAGCGCCCGCACCGGGTGGTAGAAGGCCCGCAGCGTGGAGGAGCCGGCGGTCAGCTGGTTGAGCAGCAGCTCGGGCCGGGCATCGGCGCAGGTCACCACCACCCGTTCCAGGGCCACGTCGAGCTCCTCGGCGATCAGCATCGCCACCGAGGTGGTGATGCCCTGACCCATCTCGATCCGGGGCAGGTCCAGACGGGCCACGCCGTCCTCGCCGATCTCCAGCGTGACCAGCGGCATCGTCGGAGCGGACGCGACGACGAGCGCCTCGCCGATGTCGAAGAACTCCTCGACGCTGGGCGGGGAGGGGAGTGCGGCGGCGGCCGGATCCGCTGCCAGGGAGTCGTAGGTGATCCGGGTGGCGACGGCGAGGGCCGGTACGCCGAGCAGGTAGGTCAGGAACCGCCGGCGACCCATGTTCACCTCGAGCGTGCGAGGCCGGTCGGCGGTGACGGTCGGCGGTGGGTCGTGTGGAGTCATCTGGTCGCTGTTCCTCTGGGTGGGAGCGGGCGCGGCCCGAGTGACGACGTCGCGACCACGAACGCAGCCGGGCCACGATGTCCGGGGGCGTCACTCGTTGTGAGGAAAGTCGCAGTGATCTCGAACCGTCGTCAAGTAGCTAGCGACGCCGGACGCATCGAGAGGGTTGCTCATCGGTGGCACGGCAGGCGCGAGTCGGCCGCAGCGGTCACTCGACCGAGTGAACGAGCTGTGTCCGGGCTCACGGCCTGCGAGGCATCCGGGGCTGCGACCTCCAGGTCGTACTCGGCGGTCACTCGATCCGGTGGCTGTGCCGCTCTGTCGTCGTGCGGTGCACGGCGCCCGACGAACGGTCGGTATCGGCCGCGGATATGGACCATGCCCCACGGCGGGCGTACCGTAGTCAGGAACTGAACGCCGATCTCCGGCCGCGTGTTGCCGGAAGGTGGAGGAGGCACTCGTGGCCGAGAAGTGGGCGGTCGTGACGGGCGCGGGGAGCGGTATCGGCGCGGTGGTCGCCGGCGCGGCGGTCAAGCGCGGGTACCGGGTCGCGGCCTGGGACCTGAACCGCGAGGGGCTCGACGCGCTCGCGGCGGACATCGGCGACGGCTGCGTGACCCGGGCGTGCGACGTGACCGACGAGGCGGCGGTCGAGGCCGCCGTCGCGGACCTGCCCACCAGCCCGGCCGTGCTCGTCAACTGCGCGGGCCTGGTGCGTTTCGGCCCGTTGCTGGACCTGTCGCTGGCCGACTGGGAGCTCGCCCTGCGGGTGAACCTGACCGGCACCTTCCTCGTCGCGCGCACCGTCGCGCGGCGTATGGCGGCGGCCGGGCAGGGCAGTGTCGTGAACATCGCCTCGATCAACGGTGTCGCGGCGGCCCCGCACGCCGGGAGCTACACGGCGTCGAAGGCAGGTGTCATCCGGCTGTCCGAGCAGCAGGCGATGGAGTGGGCCCCGCTGGGGATCCGGGTCAACACGGTCGCCCCCGGTCTGATCGACGCCGGCATGTCCGACGCCATCTACGCCGATCCCGAGGTCCGCCGGGTCCGGGAGGGCGCGGTGCCGCTCAAGCGGCTCGGGACCTCCGACGACATCGCCGAGGCCGTGCTGTTCCTGGCCTCGGAGCAGGCGTCCTACATCACCGGTCAGTGCGTGACGGTCGACGGCGGCCTGACCAAGGCCACCCTCGCGAACCTCCCGCGGCCCGCGTCGATCGACTCGGTGGGCACCGATGGCCCAACCGGTTCCTGATCCGTCGCGCGCCGTCCGGCGGCCGCGCGCCGGCGGGTGGGAACATGTCGGGGTGTCGCAACAGACGGTCATCGACGAGTTGCAGCGCCTCGGTATGACGGGGTACGAGGCGAAGGCCTACTCGGCGCTGGTCGCCGCGGGCGGCCCGCTGAGCGGTTACGAGGTCGCGAAGCGCTCCGGGGTCCCCCGCAGCACCGTGTACGAGACGATCTCCAAGCTGGCCAACCGCGGGGCGGCCTACGAGGTCCGCACCGGTGAGGACGTCGTCAGCTACATCGCGCTGCCGCCGACCGCCCTGCTGGACCGGCTGGGGCGCGAGTTCGACGCCTCGATCGACACGCTGCGCGAGGCACTGCCGCGCCTCGCCGCGCCGACCCACGTGCGGATGATGCACGACCTGCCCGACCGGTCGTCACTGCTGGCCCGGGCCGAGGACGTCGTGACGGCCGCACGCACCGACCTGTTCGTGTCCGGCTTCCCGGAGGAGATCGAGGCCCTCAAGCCGGTGATCCGCCAGGCCGAGGACGCCGGGGTCGACGTGACCGCCGTCGTGTTCGGCGAGGACGACGACCCGGTGGGCCGGACCTTCACCCACCGGTTCTCCGCACCGGAGGTCGTGCTCGAGAACCTGGGCTGCCGGCTCCTCGTGCTCGTCGCCGACCGGGACCAGGCGGTCATCGGCGGCGCGGTCGAGGCCGAGGGCTGGGGTGCCTACACCGACGACCCGGCCGTCGTGCTGGTCGCCGTGGAGTACGTGCGGCACGACATCGCGCTGCACCTCATCGCCGAGCGGTTCGCCACCGCGGACGAGTTCGACACCTTCTGGAACTCCGACCCCACGCTGCGCGGCTTCCGCTCCGACCACGGCGCCCCGGCGGCGCTGCTCAAGCGGATCGGGGTCGGCGGCAAACAGACCCGCCCGGTGCGCGGTCGTCGCCGCCGCGAGCCGCGGATCTCCTGACGCCGTCCGGCGATCCGCGGGCCGCGCCGCCGCTCAGGCCTGGGTGACGCCGAGCCCGAGGCCGCCGTCGATCGTGAGGACGGCACCGGTGTGCCACTCGGCGCCGAGCACGTACTCGACGGCCTCGGCCACCTCGTCGACCGTGCCCGGCCTGCCCAGGGCGTGCGCCGGGCCGAGCGCCTCCATGCGCTCGGCGGCCGTGCTGTCGTCCATCAGGCCCGCCCGCTGGTTGATCTCGGTCAGCACCCCGCCGGGCCGGATGCAGCTCACCCGCACGCCCTGCGGCCCGAGCTCCGCCGCGAGCACGCCGGTGAGTGTCTCGAGCGCCCCCTTGGTCGCCGCGTAGGGCGACGCGCCCGGGAAGGCGCGCTGGGTGTGGACCGACCCGAAGAGCACGACGGCGCCGCCGGTCGCGCGCAGGTGCGGCAGGGCGAGCCCGGTGAGCAGCATCGGGCCGATCGTGTTCGAGGCGAAGACGTCGGTCAGGCCCTCCTCGGTCAGCTCCTCGAGCTGACCCCGGTACATGTTCCCCGCCGCGTGCACGACGGCGTCGAGCCGGCCGCCGTGCGCGAGCGCCGCCTCGACCATGGCCGCCCGGCCCCCGGCATCGGTCACGTCGGCCCGTACCGCGTGCGCCAGCGGGCCCGCCTGCTCGGCGACGGCGGTGACCCGGTCGGCGCGCCGGCCGGCGAGGGTCACGAGGGCGCCGTGCTCGGCGAGCCGGCGGGCCACGGCCGCGCCGATCCCGGACCCGGCGCCGGTGACGAGTACGGAGGCGTTCTGGAGGGGACGGCTCATCGGTGCGGACCTCTCGTCGGTGGGGTCGGCTCGCCTGCGGCTTCACCTGGCGACCTGTAGTCGGTATATTTCTTACCACTACGGCTGACGCAAAGGAGCGGAGCATGGATCGTGCGACGGCACCCGCCGAGCCGGTCGTCCTCGACCGGTACGACGACGTCCGCGAGGCGCTGCGCCAGCGGGACCTGAAACAGGCGCTGTACGACGCGGGCGGCGACGTGATGGCCGGCTCGCTCATCACCCTGCACGGCGAGGAGCACAAGCGCCGCCGGCGTGCGGAGAACCGGCTCTTCCGCCGCGGCACCTTCCGGTGGTGGGAGCTCCACCTCGTGCCCGGCACCATCGAGAGCAGCTACGCGGCCGCACTGGAGCGCGGCCGCACGGACCTGGTCCACCTGGGCCGGCGCACGATCATGTACCTGACGGCCCTGGTCGCCGGGATCGACCCACCCGCCGACGAGGCCGCCGCCGACCGGCTCGAGCGCCTCGCGCACGTGTTCAGCGCCGGCGCCACGGCGGTCCACTCGACCCGCGATCCCGAGGAGCTGCGCCGGGACGTGGAGCGGGCGATGGCCGAGTTCGACGAGGAGTTCCTGGCCCCGGCACGCAGGCGCCGGGAGGACATGCTGGCCGGGCTCGCGGACGGCACGGTCGACGAGCAGGACCTGCCCCGCGACGTGCTGACCGCGGTGCTGCGCAACCGCGACGAGCTCGGGATGACCGATGCCGAGGTGCGCCGCGAGGTCGCGTTCTACCTGCAGGCGGGCTCGCACAGCACCGCCAACCTGTTCACCCATTCCATGCACCGGATCTTCAGCGAGTGGGCCGACCCGGCCTTCGCGGCTCGGCTGACCGACCGCCGGTTCGTGCAGCGGTGCGTGCTGGAGACGCTGCGCCTGAACCCGGCGTCGCCGGTGGCGTGGCGCCGCGTGATGGCCGACGTGACGTTGCGCAACGGACGTGCGCTGCCTTCCGGTTCGCTGGTCGAGCTGGACCTGCGGGCCGCCAACACCGACCCGGCCGTGTTCGGGCCGGACGCCGCGGCGTTCGACCCCGACCGCGTCCTGCCCGACGGGGTGGCGCCCTGGGGGCACTCGTTCGGCGGCGGGATGCACGCCTGCATCGGGATGGAGCTCGACGGCGGTGTGGTCGCCGGATCCTCCGCCGACGGCGAGGAGAACGTCTACGGCACCGTGACGCTGATGGTGGCCGCCCTGCTGGAGGCCGGCGTCCGTCCCGACCCGGACGAGCCGCCGACCGAGGACCGGTCGTCGAGCCGGCCGAACTTCGAGCGCTATCCCGTCGTCTTCGATCCCGCCGCGCGCGTCGCCCACGAGGAGGTACCGGTATGACCACCACCGAACCGCTCACCGAGCCGGTCGTCGTCACCCACTACGAGGAGGCCAAGGAGGTCTACCGGCAGAAGGACCTCCGCCAGTCCCTCTACGACGAGGGCGAGGTCGTCATGGCCGACGTCCTGGTCAACCTGCACGGCCAGGACCACCGCGCCCGGCGGCGGGTGGAGAACCGGATGTTCCGCCGCGACGTCTTCGAGCGGTACGAGCGCGAGCTCTTCCCCGAGGTCATCGCCCGCACCCTCGCGCCCTACCGGGAGCAGGGCCGGGTCGACCTGGTGCAGCTGGGTCACGAGCTGCTGCTCAACCTGGCGGCGCTGACCGCGGGGATCGACCGGCCGCAGGGCACGGCCGAGGAGACGCACCGGCTCTACGCGTACACGATGCTGTTCATCGAGGGGGCCACCCTCGCGCACGCGACCGGGGACAAGGACGAGCTGCGCGCGCGGATCCGGGTGGGTCTGCAGGAGTGGGACGACGAGTTCCTGCAGCCCTCGATCGCCCGCCGGAAGGACCTGATCGCCCGCGTCGCCGCCGGGGAGGAGATCGAGCCGCCCCGCGACGTCCTCTACACGCTGCTGGAGAACTGGGACGAGCTCGGCCTCACCCACGAGGTGCTGCGCCGCGAGATCGCGTTCTTCCTGCTGGCCGGTGCCCATACCACGGCGACGGCGTTCACCCGCTCGATCGACCACATCCTGGGCTGGCTCGCCGAGCACCCCGAGGACGCGGCGGCCGTGCGCGAGGACCCGCTGTTCGTGCAGCGGTGCATCCACGAGACGCTGCGGCTCAACCCGTCCAGCCCGACCGGTCGCCGGCGCGCGCTCGCCCCGATCGAGCTGCGGTCCGGTGTCCGGGTGGCGGAGGGTCAGATGGTCGTGCTGGACCTGCAGCAGGTCAACCGGGATCCGGAGGTGTTCGGTGCGGACGCCGCGCAGTTCAACCCGCGGCGCGAGCTGCCCGCCGGGATCGCGCCGTTCGGCCTGAGCTTCGGCGCGGGCATCCACGTGTGCATCGGGCAGGACCTCGCCGCGGGCGTCATCCCGCGGGAGGGGGCCGACCCCGCGGGGCACCTGTTCGGCCTGCTCACCGGCTCGGTCCAGAGCGTGCTGACCGCAGGTGTGCGCCGGGACCCGGACAACCCGCCGGAGCGGGACCGCAACACGCAGCGCCCGTACTGGGGGACCTACCCGGTGCTGCTCGACGGGTGAGACTCACCCGCCGGGAGCGCGGCGGGTGACCCACACCCAGTCGATCTCCGGCCGGTTCTCGACGAGCGCCGCCTCGACGCGGCGTTCGGCGAGGGCCCACCGGCCGTGGGCACGGTGCAGCACGTCGAGGTAGCGCAGGTGGGCCCGCCACACCCGGCCGTCCCACTCCTCGTGCACGGCCGTGACGTAGGTGGTCGCGCTCGCCCGGTCCGCCACGTCCGGGTCGAACGCGATCCGGCTCTGCCCGAGCTGGTGATGGGTGCGGCGGAAGGCGGCCTGTCCGGCCGCGATCCGGTCCCGGACCGCGTCGCGGCCGGTGACCCGGCCACCGCGGCCGGGCCCGTAGTCGGTGACGCAGTCGGCGGTGAACAGGGCGGCGACGGCGTCGATGTCGTACTCGTCGATGCGTTCGCAGTACTCCGCGAACAGGTCGGCGATCACTGCCCGGTCTGCGGTCCGGACGGCGTCGTGCTGGGACGGGACGGGACTCACGGAGGACCCTTTCCGGGTGCGGGTGCGGGTGCGGGGGCGGTGCGCGGACGGCAGGCGCACCGACGGTCTGGAGCAGAACGTCGTCACAAGGCTAGCGTCGGGTCCGGGTGCCGGAGGGCTCCGGACCGTCACAGCATCGAGGAAGGACGTGGGGAATGGACCTGGGGATCCGGGGCAGGCGGGCCGCCGTGGCGGCCGCCGGGGGCGGGCTGGGCTATGCCTGCGCGGAGGCACTCGTGGCGGAGGGCGCGTCCGTGGTGATCTGCGACGTGTCGGAGGACCGCGCGGCCGCGGCCGCCGAGCGGCTCGGCGGGGGAGCCCGCTGGCTGGTCGCGGACCTGACCGACCCGGAGGCGGCAGGGCGGTTCGTGGAGGAGGCGGCCGCGGCGCTGGGCGGGCTGGACATTCTGCTCGTCAACGGGCCCGGCCCACCACCGGGCACGGTGCTGGAGACCCCGGCCGAGGCCTACCAGGCGGCGCTCGACCGCAGCCTGCTGTCGGTGGTGCGGATGTGCCTGGCCGCGGTGCCGCGGATGCGCGCGGGTGGCTGGGGGCGGATCGTCGCGATCACCTCGCTCGGGGTGCGCCAGCCCTACCCGAACCTCGCGCTGTCGAACACGGCGCGGGCGGGGGCCACCGGCTTCCTGCGCACCCTGGCCCGCGAGATCGCCGCCGATGGGATCACGGTCAACTCGGTGCAGCCCGGCCTGCACGCGACCGACCGCGTGCAGTCGGTGTACGGCGACGGGGAGCTGCTCACCGAGACCCTCGCGACGATCCCGGCCGGGCGTCTCGGCGTGCCGGAGGAGCTGGGCGCGCTGGTCGCGTTCCTCTGCTCTGCGCACGCGGGCTACGTGACCGGGGTGGCCGTGCCGGTCGACGGCGGGGCCTACCAGGCGCTGCTGTGACGGCGGATCGGCTCGATCTCGGCGTGCTGATGATGGAGCCGCTCACCGATGCGGCCCAGTGGCGCGAGCGGATACACCGGGTCGAGGAGGCCGGGGCGACGACGCTGCAGGTCTCCGACCACTTCGACCGGTCACCGGCCAGCCCGCTGCTCGCGCTGGCCGCCGCTGCCCAGCACACCGACCGGCTCCGGCTCGGCACGCTGGTGCTCAACAACGACTTCCGCCACCCGGCCGTGCTCGCGAAGGAGGTCGCGTCGCTGCAGGTGCTCTGCGGCGGGCGGCTCGAGCTCGGGCTGGGTGCCGGGTGGATGACCGAGGACTACGCCGTCTCCGGCATCGTCCGGGAACCCGCCGGACGCCGGATCGACCGGCTCGCCGACACGCTCGCGCTGCTGCGGGCGTTGCGGGACTCCGCGGGCGGGCCGGTGGACCTGGAGAACGCCTCGGTCGGTGTCGTGGGCTTCCGGGACGTGCCCGCCGTGCCGCGGGCACCGGCGCTGCTCGTCGGTGGCGGCGGACCGCGGGTGCTGGGCCTCGCCGCGGCGACCGCGGACGTCGTCGGGATCAACTTCGACGTCCGGGAGGGGCACGTCGGCGGCCGGGCCACCCGGTCCGCGTCGGCCGGGGCGACCGACGAGAAGGTCGCGCTGGTCCGCCGCACCGCCGGTGACCGGCGGCCGGTGCTGCACCTGATGCTGTACTGGGCGGCGGTCACCGAGCGGCCCGAGGACGAGGCGGCGAAGCGGATCGCCGCCGCCGGGCTCGACCTGGAGCCGGCCGAGCTGCTGGCGTCGCCGCACTGTCTGATCGGCCCGCGCTCCGCGCTGCGCGAGCGGGTGTGCGAGCTGCGCGAGCGGTGGGGATTCGGCTACGTCAGCTGCTACGAGGCGGACCTCGACGCGGTGGCGCCGCTGGTCACCGGTGGTTGAGCGCGGTCACCGGGACTGAGCGGGCTCGCCGGAGACTGAGCGGGCTCACCGGCGGCTGAGTGCGGTCACCGGGGGGTGAGGGGTGCCGTCCGGTGCGCGAGCCGCGGGAGGACGCCGCGGCCGAGCGTGCGGATGCGGGCGAGCTGCACCGCGGGGTCCGGCTCGGGGAACAGCACGCGCAGGACCACGTGCACCTCCGCCCAGTCCGACAGCCGGTCGAACACCGCGTCGATGCCGCGCACGACCTGCTCGGCAGAGCCGCTGACCTGGAAGTACTCGTCGATCGAGCCCTGGAGCAGGCCGCCGTCGGCGGTGGAGCCGGTGCCGGTGCCGGTGCCGGTGAGTCCGGCGTAGACCTCCCGGCCGGTCTGGATGGACTCGTACATGCGCTGCTGTGCGGCGAACCCCGTCCGGGCCGACTCGGCTCCACCGCCGGGTGCGTCGAGCGCGACCGTCACGATCACCGCGCGGGCGAAGCCGGGCTCCGCGGGATCGCGCACCGGCCCGAGGTGGGCCGAGGCGTCGTCGATCACGCCCGGCTCCCCGCGGCCGACGAGGTGGCCGTCCGCGACCCGGCCCGCCCGGGCCACGGCGCGCGCCGCGTAACCGCCCAGCCAGACGGGGATCCGGCCGGCGGGCGGGGGCGTGACCCGCACGTCGTGCAGCCCCAGCTCCGGTGCCGAGAACGGCTCGCCCGTCCAGGCCCGGCGCAGCATCGGCACCAGGGCCTCGAGCCGGTCCCCGCGGCCGGCACCGTCCACGCCGAAGGCCCGGTACTCGTGCTCGGCGTAGCCGAGGCCGAGACCGAGGATCAGGCGCCCGCCGCTCAGCCGGTCGACGACGGCCGCGTCCTCGGCGATCCGCAGCGGATGGTGCAGCGGCGCGATCAGCAGCCCGGTGCCCAGCCGGATCCGGCTGGTCGCGCCGGCGAGCGCCGCCAGCAGGACCAGTGGTGAGGGGAGGTAGCCGTCGGGGATGCCGTGGTGCTCGCTGACCCAGAAGGAGTCGAAACCCGCCTCCTCGGCGGCGGCCGCGAGCGCGGGTGCGTCGCGCAGGTCGCCGCCCTGGCCGGTGTAGAGCGCGACGCCGACCTCGTGCCGGGCGGTCACGGTGCTGCGGTTCCGTCGACGGTGAAGGCCACCCGCGGAGTGTACTGCCTAGCGGCGGCATCGCCTCGGCTGAACGAGGTCGTGGATCGATCGTCCTGGCCGGCCGGAGCTCCTGTTCGAGCGTCCGGACCGCTGCCGTCGGCGAGAGCCGGTCCAGACGGTTGACTGCTAGTAGTCATGTTTATAACGTCTCTTGCGTGGCACCTGTCACGACACCGCCGTCCGGACCCAGGAGTGCGCAATGACCCATGTCGACAGCCCCGTCAGGGGTGACACCGACCGCGCCGTGCGCCGGACCGTTCTCGGTGGTGTCGTCGGCTCGTTCGTCGAGTTCTACGAGTTCTCGGTGTACGCGGCGCTGGCCACGACGCTGGCGGTGGTGTTCTTCCCGACCGCGGCCCCGTCCACCGCGCTGCTGTCCACGCTCGCGATCTTCGCGGTGGCGTTCTTCGCCCGGCCGCTGGGTGGCTTCGTCTGGGGTGCGATCGGCGACCGGATCGGCCGCAAGCGCACGCTCGCGCTGACCGTCCTGATGATGTCGGTGGCGACCGCGTTGATGGGCGTGTTGCCGGGCTACGCGACGATCGGCGTGCTGGCACCGATCCTGCTGATCACGTTGCGGTTCCTGCAGGGCTTCTCCGCAGGCGGTGAGATCTCCGGCGCGGTGTCGTTCGTCGCCGAGCACTCGCCCGACGAGCGCCGGGGCTTCCTGGTCGGCCTGATCCCGGTCGGGGCCGTGTTCGGCACCCTGCTCGGCAGCGTGCTCCCCGCGGCACTGCTGCTGTCCCTGACCCCGGAGCAGATGCAGTCATGGGGATGGCGGATCCCGCTGCTCCTGGCGCTGCCGATGGGGATCATCGGCCTCTACGTGCGGAGCAAGCTCGACGAGACCCCGCACTTCCAGGCCCTGCGCGCCGAGCGGGGACGCTCGGAGAACCCGGTGGCCGCGGTGCTCAGCGGTCGCGAGCAGCGCCGGCTGCTCGTGCGGGCGTTCCTGATCATCGCCGTCAACGCGTCGTCGTTCTACATGATCGTCGGGTACCTGCCGAGCTTCGCCACCAAGAGCCTCGGTCTGACCGGATGGCAGGCGTTCGCGCCGTCGGTCATCGCGCTGACCGCGTGCGTCGTGGCGCAGATCGCCGCCGCCCGTGCCTCCGACCGCCTCGGTCGCCGGCCGCTCCTCGCGGGCAGCACCATCGCGTTGCTCGTGCTGTCCTACCCGGCCTTCGCACTGATCACCTCGGGCTCGTTCGGCCTGATCGTGATCGGCCTGGTGATCTTCGGAGCGTCGGCGGGCGCCTGCGCCTCGGTGATCAACCCGACGGTGGTCGAGATGTTCCCGACCCGGGTGCGGGTGAGCGGGCACGGCATCACCTACAACCTGTCCGTGGCCCTGTTCGGCGGGTCGGCGCCCTACATCCTGACCTGGCTGGGCGAGGTCACCGGCAGCACGATGGTCGGGGCGTTCTACGTCATGTTGCTCGCACTCGTGTCGCTGCCGGCGATCCTCGGGCTGACCGAGACGGCACGCCGGCCGCTGCGCGCCACCTGACCCGCGCCACCTGACCCGCGCCACCTGACCGCCCCGCGCCACTGATGGCGCGAGGCGGTCGGCCGGTCAGACCGCGCGTGCCCGGAACCGGCGCAGCCGCAGGCTGTTGGCGACCACGCACACCGAGCTGAACGCCATGGCTGCCCCCGCGATCATGGGGTTGAGCAGGCCGAGCGCGGCGAGCGGGATGGCGGCGGTGTTGTAGGCGAAGGCCCAGAACAGGTTGGTCCTGATCGTGCGCAGGGTCCGGCGGGAGAGCCGGACCGCGTCGGCGGCGGCGCGGAGGTCGCCGCGGACCAGCGTGATGTCGGAGGCCTCGATGGCGACGTCGGTGCCGGTGCCCATGGCCAGGCCGAGGTCGGCCCGGGCGAGGGCGGCGGCGTCGTTGACGCCGTCGCCGACCATCGCGACGGTTCGGCCGTGGCCCTGCAGCCGTTCGATCACGGCGAACTTGTCGGCGGGCAGGACGTCGGCGATGACCGTCTCCGGCCCGACGTCGATGCCGACCTCGGCGGCGACCGCCTCGGCCACGGCGCGGTTGTCACCGGTGAGCAGGATCGGGGTGAGCCCGAGGCGGCGGAACTCGGCGACCGCCGCGGCGGAGGTGTCCTTGACCGTATCGGCGACGACGAGTACGGCGCGGGCCCTGCCGTCCCAGGCGACCGCGATGGTCGTGCCACCGCGGGCCGCCTCCCGGGCGGCGGTGTCGGCGAGCTCGCCGGTCAGCGGGACCGACCACTGCTCGAGCAGCCGGGGCCGCCCGACCAGGACGGTGTGGCCGTCGACGGTGCCGGAGACGCCGAGACCCTCGTGGTTGGCGAAGTCCTCGACCCCGGGCAGGTCCGGGACGCGTTCGGTGGCCGCGGCCGTGACGGCGGTCGCGATGGGGTGCTCGGAGGCCTTCTCGAGTGCGCCGGCCAGCCGCAGCGCCTCATCGGCGTCGACGCCGTCGTCGGTGTGCACGGCGCGCAGCGCCATCCGGCCGGTGGTGACGGTGCCCGTCTTGTCGAGGACGACCGTGTCGACCGTGCGGGTCGACTCGAGGATCTCGGGGCCCTTGATGAGGATGCCCAGCTGCGCGCCGCGCCCGGTGCCGACCAGCAGGGCCGTCGGTGTGGCGAGGCCGAGCGCACACGGGCAGGCGATGATCAGGACGGCGACGGCGGCGGTGAACGCCGCGGTGGCACCGGCGCCGGCGCCCAGCCAGAACCCGAGCGTCACGACGGCGATCGTGATGACCACCGGCACGAACACCGCGGAGATGCGGTCGGCGAGCCGCTGGACGGCGGCCTTGCCGTTCTGGGCGTCCTCGACGAGCTTCGCCATCTGGGCGAGCTGGGTGTCGGAACCGACCCGGGTGGCACGCACGACCAGGCGCCCGCCGGCGTTGACGCACGCGCCGACGACGGTGTCGCCGGTGGTCACCTCGACCGGGACGGACTCGCCGGTCAGCATCGAGGTGTCCACGGCGGAGCGTCCCTCGACCACCTCGCCGTCGGTCGCGATCTTCTCCCCGGGCCGGACCACGAAGCGGTCGCCGACCGCGAGATCACGGACCGGGATCCGGCGCTCGGTGCCGCTCGCGTCGAGCACCGTGACGTCCTTCGCGCCCATCTCCAGCAGCGCACGCAGCGCGGCACCGGCGCGCCGCTTGGACCGCAGCTCGAACCAGCGCCCGGCCAGCACGAACGTGATGACCCCGGCGACGACCTCGAGGTAGATGTTGCCCGCACCGTCGCTGGGCGAGACCGACAGCTCGAACGGGTGGGTCATGCCGGGGATGCCGGCGGTGCCGAGGAACAGGGCGTAGGTCGACCAGGCCAGCGCGGCCGTGGTCCCCAGGGACACGAGGGTGTCCATCGTGGCGGCGCCGTGGCGGAGGTTGGTCCAGGCCGCCCGGTGGAACGGCGCCCCGGACCAGGACCAGATCGGCACCGTCAGCACGAACGCCGCCCACTGCCAGTTCACGAACTGCCAGGCGGGCACCATCGACAACGCGATCACCGGCACCGCCAGGACGGCGGCGATGACGAGCCGGTCGCGCAGCAGCAGCGCGGCGGCGTCACCGTCGTCGTCCCGGTCCTCGGCGGCGTCCGGCGAGGCCGGCGGCGTCGCGGTGTAGCCGGCGGCCTCGATGGTGGCGACGAGCGTGCCGGTCTCGACCCCGTCGGGCGCGGAGACCTTCGCCTTCTCGGTGGCGTAGTTGACCGTGGCGGTGACGCCGTCCAGCTTGTTGAGCTTGCGCTCGACCCGGTTCGCACAGGAGGCGCACGTCATTCCGCCGACGGCGAGCTCGATCTCCTGGATCGTGCCGGCCGCGCTACCGGGCTGCGGGATCGTCGTGGCCATCAGTGGCCCCCTTCGGCGTGCTCGTGGCCGGCTCCGGCGGGCGCAGGCGCGGGCGCGGAGGCCGGGCCGCCCGTGGGGACGGTGAACTGTACGGTGCGGACCTCGCCGTCGTGCCGGAAGTCCAGGAACAGCCGGTAGGTGCCGGCGGACGGGACCTCGGTCCGGAACGTGATGCGCGGGCCCGCGGTGGTGCTCCCGTCACCGGGCGCCCCGTCCGGATGGACGTGCAGGTAGCCGAGGTCCCCGGTGCGCAGCGCGACCAGATGGCCGTAGGCGCCGAGGTAGGGCTGCAGGTCGGTGACGGGTGCGCCGTCGCGGGTGACGGTGAGGGTCACGTCTCCCGAGCGCCCCGGGACGAGGTCGCCCTCGAGCGTGACGGCGTAGCCGCCCGGCGCAGTGGCGGTCCGGTTCGGTGCGGGTGCCACGGGGGTGAACTGCCCCGGTACGGACAGGTCGACGCCCAGGGTGGTGGGTGCACCACCGGTGGGGGCGAAGTCGGCGAACGCCCGGTAGGTACCCGCCCCGGCGAGCGTCACCGGGGTGCGCCAGGTCCCGTCGCCGGACATCGTCGGGTGCAGGTGCTGGAAGTCCGCGGTGTCGCGGCGGACCAGGATCAGGTGCATCCGCTTGTCGTGGGCGACGTCGAAGCCGGTGACGGGGGCACCGTCGGGGCCGGTGACGCGGAATGCGAGCTCGGTCGCGGTCCCCGCGGGCAGCGTCGTCGAGGCGGGCACCAGCGTGTACCCGTTCTCGGTGCTCGCCAGCCCGGCGGGACCGGCGTGCGTGGCCGGCGCGGGCGGCGGTGGGGCAGGGGGCCCGGTCGCCGGGCGCAGGTGGTCGACAGGTGTGTCCAGGGTGGAGCCGGCGACGAACGCGACGGCCCCGAGCAGGACGACCGCCGCGCCGTACGCGGACAGTCGTGCGGCTGTGTTCATGATGGGAGGCCTTCTCCTCGGACCCGGCACGGGTGGACGGCGATCGCGCGCCGTGACCTGTGCCGGGTGAACGGATGGGTGGGGCACTAGACCCCGGAAGTGACCTCGTAACCGGCTTCGGAGACGGCCGCGCGGACGGCGTCGGGCGAGACGTCGCCGTCGCTGGTGACGGTGACGGCGCCGGTCGGCAGGTCCACGGCGACACCGGTGACGCCGGCGATCTCGCCGACCTCCTCGGTGACCGAGGCGACGCAGTGTTCGCAGGTCATGCCGGTGACGGTGTAGGTGGCGGTGCTCATGGGGTGCGTATACCTCCTCGTGACGCCCGCGGTGCGGGGACGGTCAGGACCGGACCAGGCGCGCGATGGCGGCGCTGGCCTCCTCGATCTTCTCCTCGGCGACCGCCCCGCCCTCGGCGGCGGCGTCGGCGACGCAGTGCTTGAGGTGCTCGTCGAGCAGACCGAGCGCGACGGCCTCGAGTGCCTTGTTGACCGCCGATACCTGGGTCAGGATGTCGATGCAGTACTTGTCCGACTCGATCATCTTGCTGATCCCGCGGACCTGGCCCTCGATCCGGCGCATCCGCTTGACGTGCGCGTCCTTGTTGTCGGCGTATCCGTGCATCGCCCACCTCCTCGGTCACCACCGAGAGTACCCCTAGGGGGTATACGTATCAACAACGGGCGCGCGCCGACGTGTGTGATCCGGCGCGCGCCGGGTAGGGGAGGGCCAGGCCGATCGACGGGCCCGGGCACGCCGATCGCTCCAGGTCCTGCCGGTTCAGCTTCAGAGCCGGCGGGGCCGCCCTCAGTTGAACGAGATGTGCACGTGGTCCATGTGGTTGGCGGTGGCGCCGCCACGGTCCTCCTGCATCTCCCAGCCGTCGCCGGTGTTGATGCGCTGCTGCCAGATCACGTAGGTGATGCCGAGCTCGTCGGCGTTGGCCAGCGCGTACTCGGCGAGCTCGTCGCCGGTGGCCGGGTCGACCATGAAGTCGAGCGCCTTGCCGCTCGGGTGGTCGGACGTGCCGCCGCGGCTCCCGATGCCGAGCACGCTGTCCACGGCGAACATGCACCGGAGCGTCTCGCCGGCGTCGGCGACGTTCGCCGCGACACCCTCCATGCCCTCGGTGCCCGCCGCGCAGCTGCTCGGCCCGGCACCGGAACCGGCACCGTCGCCTCCGCCGCCGTCGGCCGGCTCCTCGACGTCCTCATCGGAGTCGTCGTCCGGCTCGGCGGCCTGCGCGGCGGCGGCCGCGGCTGCCGCCTCGGCGGCGCGGCGCTGCTGCTCGCGGGCCGTCACCGCGGCGTCGACCGCGCCGTTCGCGGCGCCGACGATCTCGTCGACGTCCACCGGCGGCGGTGGCTCGCCGAGCGCCTGGACGGCGCCGGCCGACGGAGCGGGTGCGGCGCCCGGCGCGGCCGGGCCGGCCTCGGCCAGCGCGAACGACTGCAGCGCGAGCTGGTCGACGTCCGGCACGGCGCCGCCTGCGGCGACGGGACCTGCGACCAGCCCGCCGCCGGCGAGCGCGGAGCTCAGCACTCCGATGGCACCGGCACGCCGGCTCCGGGTCGGCCTCGGGTGGACGTCACGGGTCACGACGGTGCGGGACGGCAGGGGCCGGCTCGGGGAGCGCCGGACGCGTGCCGTGCCGCCGGGGGTATGCCTCGGCACAGGGTGTCCTTCCTCGTCGGAAGCGGTCGCGCCCGGGTGCTGGGGAGCGGGGCGCACACGGTCCTGCTGGGGATCAGGTCCGTTACCGTTCCGAGATCGACGGTACGGGCGGGCGGGCCCCGGGTTGAGTCCCGCTACCGCCGCCGGCGGTCACCGGAGGCCGTCGCGCTGTGAGCGGCGCGGCGTCCCGACCGGGATCGGCCGGAAGGATCAACGCGGCTGGGCCGCCCGGCCTCACTCGCCGTCGGGCCCGGTGTCCGGCCGGGTGTGGACGCCCGGGAGCCCGCCGCTCACCGGAGGGACCGCGCGGCGGCGACGAAAGCGGCGATCCTGGCGTGGTCCTTCACCCCGCGCGCCGACTCGACGCCGCTGGACACGTCGACGCCCCACGGCCGCACCCGGCGGACCGCGGTGCCGACGTTGTCCGGGTCGAGGCCGCCGGCGAGCAGCCAGTTCCCGTCCGGGCGGTGGTCGAGTGCCTCGGCGTCCCAGGTCTCGCCGGATCCGGCCCGGGGCGAGTCGAGCAGCAGGACGTCCTCGCCGTAGCGCCCGACCCGCAGGTCCGGGTCGTGCGCGAGCGACGTCGCGCGCCACAGCCGGATCGGCTCGCGCGCGGCGACGGCGAAGTCGTCCGCGGTGTAGCGGCCGTGCAGCTGCAGCACGTCCGCGCCGATCTCCCGGGTGATCCGGGCGGCGTCCGCCGCGGTGTGCTCGGCGACGACGACGACCGACAGGACCGACGGGGGCACCTGCGCGACGAGCTCGCGAGCGGCCTCCGGCTCGAGATGGCGGGGGCTGGGCGGGTAGATCACGAACCCGACCGCGTCGGCACCGGACTCGACCGCCACCCGGACGTCGTCGGCCGTCCCGAGGCCGCACACCTTCACGAACACGCCGCCGACCCTACGTGGACGGTGGAGGCTCAGAGGTCGAGCACCAGGCGCGGCGACCGGGAGCGGGACACGCAGACCATCATCGTGTCGTTCGCCGCCTGCTCCTCCGGGGTGAGCAGCGAGTCGCGGTGGTCCGGGACCCCGTCGAGGACCCCGGTCTCGCAGGTCCCGCAGGTGCCCTCCCGGCACGACGACAGCACGGTCACCCCGGCGTCGTCGAGGGCGTCGATCACGGACCGCCCGGCCGGGACCGCGACCACCGCGCCGGATCCGGCGAGCTCGATCTCGAAGGCGTCCTGCGGCCCGTCGGTCGCGGCCGGCTTCTGGGCGAACCGCTCGACGTGCACCGTGCGGTCCCGGCGCGCGCACTCCTGCTCGACGGCCTCGATCAGCGCCTCGGGCCCGCAGCAGTAGACCGCGCGCCCGCCGGCCGCATCGAGGATCCCGGCGAGATCGAGCAGCCCGGTCTCGTCCTGCGGGCGCAGCTCGGCCCGGTCCGGATGGTGCTCGGCCAGGTCGCCGAACGCCATCGACGATCGGCTGCGGCCCCCGTACACGAGCCGCCAGTCCGCGCCCGCCGCGTCGGCCGCGGCCAGCATCGGCAGGAGCGGGGTGATCCCGATGCCGCCGGCGACGAACACGTAGCCCGGCGCCGGCACCAGCGGGAAGTGGTTGCGCGGGCCGCGGACGACGAGCGTGTCGCCCTCGGCCAGCACGTCGTGCACGTGCGCCGATCCGCCCCGGCCGCCGGGGTCGCGGAGCACCGCGATCCGCCAGAGCGCGCGTTCGGCCGGGTCGCCGCACAGCGAGTACTGTCGGGTCAGGTCGCCGGTGAGGACGAGATCGACGTGCGCGCCCGGCTCCCAGTCCGGCAGGTCGGCACCGTCGGTGCGGCGCAGGGTCAGCAGGGCGACGCCGTCGGCGATCGTCTCCTTCTTCTCGACCACGAGGTCGAGGGCGGGCTCGCTCACCGCATGTCCTCCTTCACCGGGCCCCGGCCGGCTCGAGCGCCGGACGGGTGGGAGCGACGCCCGGGTGGTGGCCGTCGGGGTGGCCCAGCAGCCACTCCCACAGCACCACCGGGTCGTCGAAGAGCTGCTCGGCGCCGCAGTGGCACACCGCGCACAGCAGGTCGGTGCCCAGCACCCAGTGGATCCGGTGCACCCGCCTGCCGCGCAGCACCGGCGGGGCCTGCGGGATGCCGGTCACCGGGTGGCCGCCGGTGCGGTGTGCGGCGCCTCGGTTGCCATCCGGGCCAGCATCCGCCGGGCCGCCAGCCCACCGGTGTCGATGTTGACCGAGAGCTCCTGGTAGCCGGGCGGCTCGGTCGCGATCACCGTCTCCAGGACGTCGAGGGCCTCGACGTCCTGGAGTACGACGGTGCGGTTCTGCTCGGCCAGGAACGCCGAGACGTGCGCGTCGTCGAGGGCGAAGTCACGGGCGACCATCCAGAAGTCGTGCGTGGAGTGCTCGGTCTCCGGGGTGATCGCGTAGACGACCTCGACGTGGAACGCGTCCGGGTCGCTGCCGTCGGGGTTCGGCACCGACCCGACCGGGGCGATCCGGGAGTGCAGCTTGTACAGGCACGGCGGCGTGTACTCGATGTCCTGCCACCGGGAGATCCGGCCGGAGAGCCCGGTCGAGCGCTGGTAGAACGGCGGGCACGCGGCGTCGTCCATGTGCCGGGAGACGTACACGATGCCGGCGTCGTCGTCGACCTCGGTGGAGATCGGGGTGTCCGCCACCTCGGGGGTGCCGATGTAGCCGCCGTGCAGGTAGGTCTCGTGGGACAGGTCGAGCAGGTTGTCCACGAGCAGCGAGAACCGGGCGGCCAGCGGCTCCATGCCGCGCACCGTCGTCCAGGCGGGGTCGTCGAGGTAGGACGCGCGCGGGATGCGGGCCGGGTCGGCGCCGGCCGGGTCCCCGATCCACACCCAGACCAGTGAGTCCTGCTCGACGACCGGGTACGGCGCGAGCCGTGCGGTGCGGGGCACCCGGGCCTGTCCGGGGACGGCGACGCACTTGCCGTCCGCGCCGTAGGTGAAGCCGTGGTAGCCGCAGACGACGGTGTCGCCGACGAGCCGGCTCGGTGCCCGGGAGAGCGGGAACCGGCGGTGCACGCAGCGGTCGGCGTGCGCGGTGACCTCGCCGGCCTCGGTGCGCCAGAACAGGATCGGTTCACCGCAGATCGTGCGGGAGAACAGCTCGCGGCCGATCTCGGCGGTGTACGCGGCGACGTACCACTGGTCGCGGGGGAGGGAACTCACGACGACGCTCCTTCGCGGGTGTCGGTGGTGGTGGGAACGGAGGAGGGGCGGAGCATCAGGACCAGCGCGGCGGCGCCGACGAACACCGCAGCGAAGACGAGGTAGAGGCTCTGCGGGGTGGCGCCGCCGTCGAGCAGCGCCCCGGCCAGGGTGGGGGCGAGGATCGCCCCGGAGCGACCGACGGCCAGCGCAGTCCCGACCCCGGTGGTCCGGACCTCCGGTGCGTACGACGTCGGGGTCAGGGCGTAGAGCCCGGCCACGCAGCCGTTGACGAACAATCCGATGACCGCCGCGACGACGAACGCGAGGGCGAGCGAGGAGGTCGAGGCGATGAACACGGCGAGCAGCACCGCCGTCGTCACCAGGTAGGCGGCCAGCACGTGCTTGAGCGCGAACCGGGCGGCGAGCAGGCCGAGCACGGCCGCTCCGAACATCCCGCCGACGTTGAGCAGGGTGCCGCCCGCGATGCCCGCGTCCGGCGAGAGCCCGGCCTCGACCAGCAGCGTCGGCGTCCAGCTGGTGACGAAGTAGAAGCCGGCCATGACGCAGAAGAACGTGATCCAGAGCAGGACCGTGGTGCGGCGCAGCGCCGGCCGCAGGAGCGCGCGGTAGCCGGCGGCGATCCCGGACGGCGTCGCGGACGCCTGCGGCAGCGTGGCGAGCGGGTCGTGCCGCATCCGCGTGAGCAGGGCGTTGATCCGCTCGAGTGCCCGGGGCGGTCGCCGGACCAGCAGGTAGTCGATCGACTCGGGGAGCCGCCACCAGACGAGCGGGACCGTGGCCAGCGTGGCGAGACCGCCCACGAGGAACACCGACCGCCAGCCGAGCTGTTCGATCAGCAGCACGGCGAGCAGCCCGCCGAGGGTGGCGCCCAGCGCGTAGCCGGTCGAGTTCAGGCTCACCGCGAGGCTGCGCCAGCGCGCCGAGGCGTACTCCGCGCCGATGACGTTGCTGGTGGCGAGGATGCCGCCCACGCCCAGCCCGGTGATCACCCGCAGGACGCCGAGCTGCCCGGCGGACTGGCTGGCCGCGGACAGCACCATCGCGACGCCGGCCAGTGCCAGGCAGCCGAGGACGACCGGCCGGCGGCCGATCCGGTCGGCCCAGGGTCCGATGAAGATCGAGCCGGCGGCCATGCCGATCAGTCCGGCCGAGAGGAGCAGGCCGAGCTCGGCGCCGGACAGGCCCCACTCGGCGGATACCGCCCGGCCGGTGAACGCCATGACCAGCACGTCGAAGCCGTCGAGGACGTTCAGCAGGACGCATACCGTGACCGCGCTCCACTGGAAGCGGGACATCGGGGCGTCGTCGAGGAGGCGGCGGATCGGGGTACTCACGATCCCGCTCCCGGGAAGTGGCGCATGGTGGGGGACTCCGTCGTCCGGTGCGGCTGGGAACGTCCCGAGCATGCGGCCCGGCCCGTCGCTGCCGAAGGGGACTTCCGGGAAATGGAAGGAGCGCTCAGCCGGCGAGTGCCCGGCTGATCCCGCGGGCACTGGTGCGGACCAGCGGCGCGAGTGCCCGCGGGCCTGCCCTGCCGTGCCGGACGACGAGCGAGACGGCGGCGACGACCCGGCCGCGGACGTCGTGCACCGGCGCGGCGACGGACAGCGCGTCGTCGGTGACCTGTCGGTCGCTGACCGCGAACCCGAGCCGGCGGACGTCGGCGAGCATCCGCCGCAGCCGCTGCGGGTCGGTGACGGTGAACGGGGTGTGCCGCTCGACCGGCGCGGCGAGCACGTCCTCCTGCAGCTCGGCCGGGGCGTGCGCCAGCAGGACCAGCCCCACGCCGGTCGCGGTGAGCGCGAACCGGCCGCCGACCCGGGTGAGCACCGGCACCGCCCGGGACCCGGCGAGCCGTTCGACGAACACGACCTCGGCACCCTCGCGGACGGCGAGCTGCACGTTCTCCCGGGTCACCTGCGAGAGGTCCTCCAGGAACGGCAGCGCGATCTCGCGGAGCGCCTGCCCGCGCGGGGCGAGCGCGCCCAGCTCCCACATCCGCAGGCCGATCCGGTACCGCCCGGTGTCGTCCTCGCGTTCGAGTGCGCCCCAGCGGGTCAGGTCGGCGACCAGTCGGTGCGCGGTGGACAGCGGGACGCCGGCGTGCCGGGCCAGCTCGCTCAGCGTCAGCGCCGGACGCTCCGGGTGATAGGCGTCGAGCATGCTCAGCGCGCGTGCGACGACGGACCCGGTCGGCCCCGCCGGGTGCCCCCGCCGGGTCACCGGCCGCGGTGTTCGGGCGGCCGTCCCCCGGGCCCGAGCACGGTGCGTACCCCCGGGCGGCCGATCGCGACGACGGCGACATGGCCGCCCCGTCCGGTAGCGATCGGCATGCTGGGCACTCCCTCGTCGAGTCCGGAGTGGAGCCTACGTCCCGCGGCGTTCGTGCACGGCCGCGAGTTCGGGCGAGGCGGTGTCCAGCGGCACCTCGTCGGGCTGGACCAGCCCGAGGTGCACCCGTTGGCGGGGCAGCACCCGGTCGAGCAGCCACTCGACGCCGGTGCGGATCCGGTTGCCCGGCATCGCCATGAGGTGGTACCCGCTGGTCACGGCCCGGGCGAGCGGCCCGCCGATCGGGATGTGCAGCGGGTTGGCGGCGGCGTCCCGTCCGCCGAGGTCCACCACGAACCCCAGGTCCCGGTGCCGGTACGGCGCCCGCGTGCCGTGTCCGAGCGAGGCGGCGACGTTGCCTGCGACCGTCCTGCCGTGCCGCACGGCGTGCTGGGCGGTCATCGGCGTGGACGAGCCGGGATTCGCGGGATCGGGCACCGCGGCGGCGTCACCGCAGGCGAACACGTCCTCGTGGCCCTGGACCTGCAGCTCGGAGTCCACCACGATCCGCCCGCGTTCGACGGGCAACCCGAGATCGGTCACCAGCGGATCGGGCCGCACGCCGACGCACCAGATCAGCGAGCGGGTCGGCAGGGACTCGCCGGTGCTCAGCCGCACCCCGTCGGCGGTGGCCTCGGCGACCGAGGTGCCGGTGCGGATCTCCACGCCGCGCCGGCGCAGCACCTTGGCAGCGGTCCGCGACAGCCGCTCGTCGAGTTCGGGCAGGACCCGCGACTGCACGTCGAGCAACAGCCAGCGGATCGGCTGCCCCTCCAGCTCGGGGTGGTCGCGGGCGACCTCCTCGGTCAGCAACGCCCCCTGCGCGGCCACCTCGGTGCCGGTGTAGCCGGCGCCCACCACGACGAACGTGCAGCGTGCGGCTCGTTCGACCGGATCGTCGACGTCGCCGGCCATCTCGAGCTGGCCCAGGATGTGGTCGCGCAGGTACAGCGCCTCGGGCATGCCGCGGAAGCCGTGCGCGTGCTCGGCGACGCCCGGCACCGGCAGCAGCTTGTTCACACTGCCCACGGCCACGACCAGGCGGTCGTAACCGAGCTCGTGCTCACCGCCCTCGGGATCGGTGTAGCACACCGTGTGGTCCTCCAGGCCGACCTTCCGGACCTGGCCGAGCTTCACCGTGACCCCGCGCAGCGAGGACGCCAGGGGCACCGTGATCCGGCGAGGGTCGAGCACGCCGGAGGCGACCTGCGGCAGCAGCGGTACGTAGAGGAAGTAGTCGGTCGAGTTCACCAGGACGATCTCCGCCTTGCCGCGCAGCAGGCGGGCGAGCCGGCGCGCGGCGTGGAACCCGGCGAACCCGCCACCGAGTACGACGACGCGAGGAGTCTGTGTGGACATGTCGGGGGACCTCCGATCCGTCCACGGGCGCCTACCCGCACGCTCGCCGTCCAACCCGTGCCCGGTATTCGACCTTCCGCCCGGTCATCCCCCGATCCGGGACGCGTCGCCCACGGCACCGGTTTCTGCAGCCGGGTCAGCTGTCGTAGTCGATCGTCGCGCGGTCCGACACCGGCCGGGTCTGGCAGGTGAGGACGAAGCCGGCGGCGACCTCGTCGTCCTCCAGGGCGAAGTTGCGCCGCATCGTGACCTCGCCGTCGGTGACCTTCGCCCGGCACGTCCCGCACACCCCGCCCTTGCAGGCGAACGGCAGGTCGCCGCGGACCTCCTGGGCGGCGTCGAGCACGGACTCGGTGCGGGGCAGCGACAGCGTGGTCGACCGTCCGTTGAGGACGATCGTGATCTCGCTGCCCGTCCCGTCGGTGACGATCTCGTCCTCGGCACGGTGCACCTCGGGCGGGGGCTCGTCGACGTAGAACAGCTCCCGGTGCACCCGCTTGCGCGCGACGCCGAGCTCACCGAGCACGGCGACCGCGGCCTCGGTCATCCCGAGCGGCCCGCACAGCCACCACTCGTCGACGCCCTCGACGTCCACGAGGGCGGTGAACAGCGTGCGCAGCCGGTCGGCGTCGAGCCGGCCGTTGACGATCTCCGCCTCGGTGGGTTCGCGGGACAGCACGTGCAGCAGGTGCAGGCGCGGGCCGTAGGCGTTCTTGAGATCGGCGATCTCCTCGGTGAACATCACCGTGTCGGTGCGCCGGTTGCCGTAGAGCAGGGTGACGTGGGTGTCGTCGTGCGCGGCCAGCAGCGACGCCACGATCGACAGCACCGGCGTGATGCCCGAGCCCGCCGCGACCAGCCCGTGGTGGGTGCCGGCCGCCAGCTGCGGGGTGAAGTTCCCGGCTGGCGGGCCGACCTCGACGACGTCGCCGGGGGTGACCTCGTCGACCAGCCACGCGGAGAACAGTCCGCCGTCGACCCGGCGCACCCCGACGCGCGGCGCGTGGCCTGCGGGGGAGCAGATCGAGTACGACCGCCGCTCCTCGCCACCGGGGCCGCGTCTGCGCAGCGTCAGGTACTGGCCGGGGCGGAACGAGTAGTGCTCACGCAGGTCGCCGGGTACGTCGAAGGTGACGGCGACGGCGTCGTCGCACAGCCGGTCCACGTCGGACACGACGAGACGGTGGAAGCCGGTCGGGAGCGCGTCGGGCTCGTCGTCGACGAACAGCGTCGCGGGGCTCCGTCCGCTCATCAGATCTCCTTCATGTGCTCGAACGGCTCCCGGCACGCGGTGCACCGGCGCAGTGCCGTGCACGCGGTCGGGCCGAAGCGGGAGAGCTCCTCGGTGGCCGGGGAGCCGCACTGCGGGCAGCGCACCACGGTCGCCGGCGGGTCGAGGGTCAGCGGGATCGGCCCGGCGGCCCGCGGCGTGGCCCGGCCGGGTGGGGCGACCCCGGCGTCGGCGAGCTTGCGCCGCCCGGACTCGCTGATCCAGTCCGTGCTCCAGGCCGGCGAGAACACCGTCCGGACCTCGATCGGCCCGTACCCGGCGTCGGCGAGGGCGCGGGTGATGTCGGCGCGCATCTCCTCGATCGCAGGGCAACCCGAGTACGTCGGCGTGATCGTCACCGTCACGCCGTCGTCCTGTTCGGACACCGAGCGGATCACGCCGAGATCGTCCAGGGTCAGCATCGGCATCTCGGGGTCGACGACCCGTGCGACGGCGTCACGGGCACCGAGGCTCAGCGTCACCACGATGCCCCCGGGTGCTTGCGGGCCAAACTCTGCATCGCGTCGAGTGCGTGCTCCAGCTTCTCGGTGTGCACACCCTGGCGACCGCCGAGCCCGCCGATGGTGCCCATCTCGGGAATGTCCGGGCGGGTCAGCGTGGCACGCGCGAGCACCTGGCCGATCACCTCGTGGACCTCGTCGTGGAGCCCGGCCGGGTCGACGGCGACACCGGCCGCGACCAGGCGTCGTTCCGGGTCGCTGGTGCGGAAGAGCTCGCCGAGGAACGGCCAGACCCACTCCAGCGCGTCCTGCATCCGCCCGTGCGACTCGGCGGTGCCGTCGCCGAGGCGCAGGGTCCAGCGGGCGGCGTGGTCGCGGTGGTAGGTCACCTCCTTGACGCCCTTGGCGGCGACCGCGGCGAGCACCGGGTCCGCGGAGTCCTGCAGCCGGTGCAGCAGCGCGAGCCGCCAGGTGGAGAAGACCAGCAGCCGGGCGATCGCGCGGGCGAAGTCGAGGTCGTCGGAGGGTTCGGCGAGTGCGACGTTGCGGAACGCGGGCACCTCGCGCCAGTAGGCGAGGTCGTCCTCGTCCCGGTCCTTGCCCTCGACGTGGCCGGCCCGGGCCAGCAGCACCCGAGCCTGGCCGAGCAGGTCGAGGGCGATGTTCGCCAGTGCGACCTCCTCCTCCAGCTCGGGCGCGTGCGAGACCCACTCGGTGAGGCGGTGGCTGTAGACCAGCGCGTCGTCGCCGAGCATCAGGCAGTACTCGGCCAGCTCGGCCGGGTCGGCGCCGTCGGGGACCGCGGCCGTCAGGTCGGCCTCCATGTCCTCGAACCCGGAGCCGAACGCCCAGCGCGGGTCGTCCTGGTCGATCGTCCCGGCGAGCGCCTGGTAGGCGTTGTCCTCGTCGGCGCTCACAGGTGCGGCACCTCCTCCGGGATCGCGTAGAAGGTCGGGTGCCGGTAGACCTTGTCCGCGCTCGGGGCGAAGAACGGGTCCTTCTCGTCCGGGCTCGACGCCGCGATCGCGTCGGCCCGCACCACCCAGATCGAGACGCCCTCGTTGCGGCGGGTGTAGACGTCGCGGGCGTTGTGCAGGGCCATCTCGTCGTCGGCGGCGTGCAGCGAGCCGACGTGGACGTGGTTGAGGCCGCGCTTGCCGCGCACGAACACCTCGTACAGCGGCCACGTGCGGCGGCTCGGCCGCTCACCCGCGCCGGTCTCGACACCGGTGGTGGGGACGGCGCCGTGGCCGCCCTCCGCGGTGACGTCCGGGGTCTCGTCGCCGGGGATCATGCCGTCGCTCCCTTCGCGGCCCGCGCCGCCTGCTTGTCGGCGTAGGCGCCGGCCGCCTCGCGGACCCAGGCGCCGTTCTCGTGTGCCCGGCGCCGGTGCGCGAGCCGCTGCCGGTTCGCCGGCCCGGCCCCGGAGATCACGGCGTTGAACTCCGACCAGTCCGGCTCGCCGAAGTCGTGCGCGCCCCGCTCGTCGTTCCAGCGCAGCTCCGGGTCCGGCAGCGTCACGCCGAGCGCCTCGGCCTGCGGGACGCTCATGTCCACGAACCGCTGCCGCAGCTCGTCGTTGGTGTGGCGCTTGATGCCCCACTCCATCGACTGCTGGGTGTTGGGGGAGTCGCCGTCGGCCGGGCCGAACATCATCAGCGACGGCCACCACCACCGGTTCGTGGACTCCTGCACCATCTCCCGCTGGGCCTCGGTGCCGTTCATCAGCGCGAGCAGCGACTCGTAGCCCTGCCGCTGGTGGAACGACTCCTCCTTGCAGATCCGGATCATCGCCCGGGCGTACGGGCCGTACGAGCAGCGGCACAGCGGCACCTGGTTCGCGATCGCCGCACCGTCGACCAGCCACCCGATGACGCCGATGTCGGCCCAGGACAGCGTCGGGTAGTTGAAGATCGACGAGTACTTCTGCTTCGCGTCGATCAGCTTCTCGGTGAGCTCCTCGCGGTCCACCCCGAGGGTCTCGGCCGCCGCGTACAGGTACATCCCGTGGCCGGCCTCGTCCTGCACCTTCGCGAGCAGGATCGCCTTGCGGCGCAGCGACGGCGCCCGCAACAGCCAGTTGCCCTCCGGCTGCATGCCGATGATCTCCGAGTGCGCGTGCTGGGCGATCTGGCGGATCAGGGTCCTGCGGTACGCCTCGGGCATCCAGTCCCGCGGCTCGATCCGCTGATCCGCCGCGAGAGTCGCCGAGAAGCGCTCCTGCAGTTCCGCCTCCGACGGCGCGGTACTCGTCACGGGACACCTCCGTCGTACCGAATGTTCGTTCGGCAGCGAGTGTGGCTCACCGCCGCGACGCACGCAACCCCACGCCCAATGTCACGCCAGTGCTCGAGCCACGACCTCTGCGTGACACTCGGTAGATCCCGCAGTCGGCGAATGTCACGCCGGTGTTCGTGGGACGACACTGGTGTGGCGCTGGGCGAGCTCGTGCGCGACGTGGCCGGCTACCCGGGGCGGGTGGTGGATCGTGTCCTCGGCGGACGGGCGGAGGATGTGCCAGTTCCGGGCGGTCAGGAACTGCTGCCGGGCGAGGTCCGCGCGGGCCTGTGCCGGCTCGCGGTGGTGGGCGCCGTCGTACTCGATCCCGAGCAGGACGTCGGGGTAGGCCAGGTCGATCCGGTACTCACCGACCGGGAACTGGAGGACGGGCTCGGGCAGGCCGCCGTCGTGCAGTGCGAGCCGGACCCTGGTCTCCATCGGCGACTCGGCGAGCGGGTTCGCCAGCGCCACCAGGTCCCGGAGTCGACGGACGCCGCGGGCGCCGGGATGGTCGAGGAGCAGGTCGAGGACTTGCTCCGGAGCGAACTTGCCGATCCGTGCGAGCGCGTCCAGCGCGATGATCGCCTCGATACGGTCCTCGCGGATCGCCAGGTCGAACGCGGTACGCAGCGGCGAGAGCGTGCGCACGGTCCGGCCGGTGACGTAGCGGCGCCGCCGTCCGGGGATCGGGATGCGGACGCCGCTGCGGATCTCGTGGGGAAGGGCGCGGGCCCGGTGAACGAGGAGCCCCGGTTGGGCACGCCGGTTCCCGACGGCGATGAGTACCTCGGCCGGAACGCCGGCGGGTGCACAGTCGGCTCCGAGCATCTCCGCCGCCGACCAGCCGGCCAGTGCACCGGCTCCGATGTCGAGCGGGCCGGAGGGTGAGTCGCTCGTCGCGTGCACGGCCAGCGCGGCAGCCTCGCACAGCACCAGGTACGTGACCTCGACCGAGGCGTGCACGTACACGTCCTGGAAAAGCCGGCGAAACCCGCTGCCCCGCAGAACCCCTTTGGTCACGGCACCCGCCGCGATCGCCACCGAACCCCGAAACGGTCGCATTCCCATCGTCATGCGCCCTTGGACGATCCCCACCGCCCGCCGGTTCCACTTGATCTCCGGCGGCATCGGCCGAGTGTCACGTGAGGGCTCGGGTCGCAGCCCTCACGTGACACTCGGTCAGGGATTGGGGGTGGGGGAGGGGACTATGCCTGTGAGGGCTGCTTGGACTACGTCTTCCGGGAGAGTGGCTGTTCCGGGGCGGCCGGGGCGGTACCACTCGACGATCGAGTTGACCAGGCCGGAGAGCAGTTTGGCGGCCAGGGCGGGGTCCACGTCGGCGCGGACCTCGCCGGCGTCCACGGCGTCGCGGACGAGCCGGGTGATCGCGGCGTCGAAGGCGCGCCGCCGTTCCAGTGCCCAGCGCTCGGTCTCGGTGTTGCCGCGCACCCGCAGCAGTAGCGTCACGTAGGGCAGCTCGGTCATGAGCACCCGCACCTGCTCGGCGATGATCACCCGCAACCGCTGTACGGGGCTGCCGTCGCGGGCGGTGGGCAGTTCCAGCACCCCGAACAGGCCGTCCACCGCGCGTTCCAGTGCGGCCCGCAGCAGGGCCTCCTTGCCGGCGAAGTGGTGGTAGAACGACGACTTCGTGATCCCCGCGGCCCGGGAGAGGTCCTCCATCGACGTCGCGTCGTAGCCGCGAGCGATGAACTCGCCGACCGCGGTCTCGAGCAGCTGGTCCCGCCCGCCGCTGGGACGGCGGGCCCGCTTCACCGGTGCCTGACTCACGCGCTCATCGTCCTTCGAAGGTCGGCGTCTTCTTGGCCAGGAAGTCCGCGACGGCCCGCTGGTGGTCGGTCGTCGTGGCCAGCCGGGCCTGGGCGGCGGCCTCGTGCTCGAGGACGGCCGGCAGCTCGTTGACCGCGCCGAAGCGGATCGCGCTCTTCACCTCCGCGTAGGCCAGGGTCGGGCCCGCGGCGAGCCTGCGGGCCAGCGCGAGTCCGGCGTCGAGCACCTGGTCGGCCGGCACGACGTCGCGCACCAGGCCCCAGTTGCGCGCGTCCTCGGCGCTGAACTGCTCACCGAGCAGCAGCAGCTCGGTCGCCCGCGCGACCCCGACCGCGTGCGCCAGGCTCGCCGACAGGCCGGTGTCGGCGGTCAGCCCGATCGCGGTGAACGCCGTCGAGAACTTCAGTCCTTCGGCGGCGACGCGCAGGTCGGCGGCGAGTGCGAGGCCGAGCCCGGCACCGACGCAGGGCCCGTTGATCGCGGCGATCACCGGCTTCGGCGTCCCGGTGATGGCCAGCGCGAGCGGGTTGTAGTGGTCGCGCACGGTGTCGAAGGAGGTCGCGGCGTCGCGTTCGAGCGCGGCCGCGTGCTCGCCCAGGTCCTGCCCGACGCAGAACGCCCGCCCGGAGCCGGTCAGCACGACGGCGCGCACGGAGTCGTCCCCGGCCACCTCGGCGACGGCGGGCAGCAGCGCCTCCTTGAGCTCGACGGTGAGCGCGTTGTACTTCGCGGGCCGGTTCAGCGTGAGTACCGCGACGGAGGGGTCGGTGTCGTCGCGCGAGACCAGGACGGCGGGAGCGGCGGAGTCGGCCATCCGGTCACCCTAGCTGCCGACCGAACGATCGGTCTCCGGTCCGTGCGGAGGGCTCCCCAACGGCGGCCGGGGGTGCTAGCGTGCTCAGCCGAACGAACGGTCGGTTCAGTGATGAGCAACGACGGAGGCCTTGTCGATGGCGCAGCCGATGACCCTGCTCCGCAGCCACCTCTCGGGTTCCTGGCAGACCGGGACCGGGGAGGGGCGTCCGCTGCACGATGCGGTGACCGGCGAGGAGGTCGCCCGTGTCAGCGCGGACGGTCTCGATCTCGCCGGCGCGCTGGAACACGGTCGCCGCACCGGTGGTCCCGCACTGCGCGAGCTCACCTTCCACCAGCGTGCGGCCCTGCTCAAGGCGCTCGGCGGGCACCTGCGTGAGCACCGCGAGGAGCTCTACGCCGTCTCGAAGCGGACCGGTGCCACGCTCGGCGACTCGAAGTTCGACGTCGACGGTGGCATCGGTGTCCTGCTCGCGTACGCGTCCAAGGCCAAGCGCGAGCTGCCCAACGACACGGTCCACGTCGAGGGCGCGGTCGAGCCGCTGGGCAAGGGCGGGACGTTTCTCGGCCAGCACGTCCTCACCTCCCTGCGTGGGGTCGCGGTGCAGGTCAACGCGTTCAACTTCCCGGTCTGGGGCCCGCTGGAGAAGCTCGCGCCCGCGTTCCTCGCCGGGGTGCCCACCCTGATCAAGCCGGCGACCCCGACGGCGTTCCTGACGGCGAAGCTGGTCGAGCTGATCGTCGACTCCGGCCTGCTGCCCGAGGGCTCGGTCCAGTTCGTCGCCGGCTCGCTCGGTGACTGCTTCGAGCACCTCACCGGGCAGGACCTGGTGTCCTTCACCGGTTCCGCGGCGACCGCGCAGACCCTGCGCAGCCACCCCGCACTCGTGCGCAACGCGGTGCGGTTCACGGCCGAGGCGGACTCGCTGAACATGGCCGCCCTCGGCCCGGACGCCTCGCCCGGGACCGAGGAGTTCGACCTGTTCGTGAAGGCCCTGACCACCGAGATGACGGTCAAGGCCGGGCAGAAGTGCACCGCGATCCGCCGCGCGTTCGTGCCCCGCGAGCACGTCGACGCCGTCCTCGAGGCGGCGAGCGCGCGGCTGGCGAAGGTCGTCGTCGGCGCGCCCGATGCCGAGGGTGTCCGGATGGGTGCGCTCGCGAGCCTCGACCAGCGCGAGGAGGTCCGGCGCAGCGTGAAGGCCTTGCGCGACGCCGGCCGGATCGTGTTCGGCGACCCGGAGACGGTCGACGTCGTCGGTGCCGACACCGACCGGGGCGCGTTCGTCTCGCCGCTGCTGCTGCTCGGGGACCCGGAACGGGCCGAGCCGCACGAGGTCGAGGCGTTCGGGCCGGTCGCGACCGTGCTGCCCTACGACACGACCGACCAGCTGATCGGCTACGCCACCCGCGGGCAGGGCAGCCTCGTCGGGTCGGTCGTCTCCGCGGACCCGGAGTTCGTCCGCGAGACGGTGCTCGGCATCGCTCCGTTCCACGGCCGCGTGCACGTCCTCAACGCCCGTGACGGCAAGGAGTCCACGGGGCACGGCTCCCCGTTGCCGCAGCTCGTCCACGGCGGTCCCGGCCGGGCCGGTGGCGGCGAGGAGATGGGCGGGGTCCGCGGCGTGTTCCACCACATGCAGCGCACCGCGGTCCAGGCCGACCCGGACTCCCTGGTCGCGATCACCGGCCGCTGGGTGAGCGGCGCGCAGCGCCACGAGTCCGATGTGCACCCGTTCCGCAAGCACCTCGAGGAGCTCAGGCCGGGCGACTGCCTGGTCGCGGGGCCGCGCCGGGTCACGCAGGCCGACGTGGAGCACTTCGCCGAGTTCACCGGCGACACCTTCTACGCGCACATGGACGAGGCCGCCGCCGCGGCGAACCCGCTGTTCGGGCAGCGGGTCGCGCACGGCTACCTCGTCGTGTCGCTGGCCGCGGGCCTGTTCGTCGACCCGGACCCGGGCCCGGTGCTGGCCAACTTCGGCGTCGACGGGCTGCGGTTCCTCACTCCCGTCCGGTTCGACGACGAGCTCACCGTGACCCTGACCTGCAAACAGCTCACGCCGCGCGACTCCGCCGACTACGGCGAGGTCCGCTGGGACGCCGACGTGACCCGCCAGGACGGCGAGTCCGTCGCCCGCTACGACGTGCTCACGCTCGTCGCCAAGAAGCCGGCCGGGAAGGAGACCCAGCAGTGACCATCGCGACGAGGCGACCCGGTGACGCGCCCGCGGCCGAGCTGCTGGACCCGGCCGAACGGATGTCGGTCGACGAGCTGCGGGCCCTGCAGCTGGAGCGTCTGCAGTGGACGCTGCGGCACGCCTACGAGAACGTGCCGCACTACCGGGCGAAGTTCGAGGCTGCTGGGGTGCATCCCGACGACTGCCGCGAGCTCGCCGACATCGCGAAGTTCCCGACGACGACCAAGGCCGACCTGCGTGAGACATACCCGTTCGGCATGTTCGCCGTGCCCCGGGAACGGATCGCGCGGATCCACGCGTCGTCCGGGACGACCGGGCGGCCCACCGTCGTCGGCTACACCGCCGGTGACATCGACAACTGGGCGAGCCTGGTCGCGCGCTCGATCCGCGCGGCGGGCGGACGCCCGGGGCACCGGGTGCACGTCGCGTACGGGTACGGCCTGTTCACCGGCGGGCTCGGCGCGCACTACGGCGTGGAGAAGCTCGGTGCGACGGCGATCCCGGTCTCCGGCGGCATGACCCCGCGCCAGGTCCAGCTGATCTCCGACTTCGAGCCCGAGATCATCATGCTGACGCCGAGCTACATGCTGACCCTGCTCGACGAGTTCGAGCGCCAGGGCATCGATCCGCGGAGCTCGTCGCTGCAGGTCGGGATCTTTGGTGCCGAGCCGTGGACGGAGCAGATGCGCGCCGAGATCGAGGAGCGCGCCGGCATCCACGCCGTCGACATCTACGGGCTCTCCGAGGTGATGGGGCCGGGCGTCTCGCAGGAGTGTGTGGAGACCAAGGACGGCCTGCACATCTGGGAGGACCACTTCCTGCCCGAGGTCGTCGACCCGCTGGACGGCACCCCGCTCCCGGACGGTGCGGAGGGCGAGTTGCTGTTCACCTCTCTCACCAAGGAGGGGCTGCCGATCATCCGCTACCGCACCCGGGACCTGACGACGCTGCTCCCGGGCACCGCGCGCCCGCAGATGCGGCGGATGGCCAAGATCACCGGGCGGTCCGACGACATGATCATCCTGCGCGGGGTGAACCTGTTCCCGACCCAGATCGAGGAGATCGTCCTGCGTACCTCCGGCTGCGCGCCGCACTTCCAGCTGGTGCTGTCGACCGAGGCCCGGCTGGACGCGCTGTCCGTGCGGGTCGAGGCCCGGCCCGGTACCCCGGCCGACCGGCGTGCGGCCGCCGCGGCCGAGCTGGTGCGGGCGGTGAAGGAGACGGTCGGCGTGACCGTCGCCTGTGAGATCGTCGATCCGGACACCCTGGAGCGGTCGGTAGGGAAGCTGCAGCGGCTGGTGGACCGCCGGAGCTCCTGAGGCCCGTCGAGGGTCGAAGCGACAACACTGACCCCCTGGGTCAGGACTGGGCATTCACCCGGGGCACGCGCCGCCGTGATCGTGTGCACTGCGGCGACCCACGGGAGGGCAATTGACAGCGGAGCCGCGTTTCGAGCCCCCGCCGGGAGCCCCGCCCGGGCTCCGGCGGGTGCTGCGCGATCTCGGACCGCAGTACGCGGTGAACGGCCTGATCGGACTGATCTTCGCGGCGACCGGCCCGATCGCGGTGATCCTCGCCGCCGGGGTCCAGGGCGGCCTCGGCGGGCGGGAGCTCGCGTCGTGGTTGTTCGGGGTCTTCTTCCTCAACGGTCTGCTCACCGTGCTGACCTGCTGGCTCTACCGGCAGCCGCTGGCGTTCTTCTGGACGATCCCCGGCACCGTGCTCGTGGGGCAGGCGCTCGGGCACATGAGCTTCGCCGAGGTGGTCGGTGCGTACCTGGCCACCGGCGTGCTGATGCTGGTGCTGGGCCTGTCCGGCTGGGTCCGGACGGCGATGGCCGCCGTCCCGATGCCGATCGTGATGGGCATGGTGGCCGGGGTCTTCCTCGGGTTCGGTACCGGGCTGGTCGACTCGGTCGTCGGCGACGGCGCCGTGGCGGTCCCGATGATCCTCGCGTTCGTGCTGCTCAGCGCCTGGCCCGCGGCCGGACGTCGGCTGCCGCCGGTGCTCGGCGCGCTGCTCGTCGGCGTCGCCGCCGTACTGATCAGTGGACACCGCGGCTCCGGTGGCGGCGACCTGACCGGTGTCCTCGCCGCGCCGCTGTTCGTCGCCCCGGCCTGGTCGTGGCAGGCGATGCTGGAGCTCGTCGTGCCGCTGGCGGTCACCGTGCTGGTCGTGCAGAACGGCCAGGGCGTCGCGGTGCTGCGCGCGGCGGGCCACCGCGCACCGGTGAACGTCGTGACCGTCGCCTGTGGACTGTGGTCGGTGCTCGCCGCCGGGGTGGGGGCGGTGTCGACCTGCCTGACCGGCCCGACGAACGCACTGCTCACCCCGGGAGCGCCAGTACACCGCGGGCATCACGTGCGGGATCCTGGCGATGGTGTTCGGGCTGTTCGCGCCGGTGGTGGTGCGGCTGATGCTGGCCGCGCCGCCTGCGTTCCTGGCGACCCTCGGCGGCCTGGCGATGCTGAAGGTGCTGCAGTCGTCGTTCGTGGCCGCGTTCGGTGGCCGCGTCACGCTGGCCGCGCTGGTCACGTTCGTGGTCACGGTGTCGGGGGTGACCGCGTTCAACATCGGCGCCCCGTTCTGGGGGCTGGTCGCCGGTGTCGCGACGGCGTGGCTGCTGGAGCGCGACGACCTCGCCCGGGATCGTGCGGGTGAACCCGTCGAGGCCCGCTAACGCGTCTCGTCCTCGAACACCAGGATCGTCCGGCTCGCCACCACGGCGGGCAGTGCCTGCAGCCGCTCCAGCACGACGTGGCGCAGCGCGTCGTTGTCGACCGCCCGCACCAGCAGCAGGACGTCGAAGTCCCCGCCGACCAGCGCGATGTGCCGGACCTCGGGGATCGTGTGGAGCTGCGCGCGCAGCTCGCGCCAGCTGTTCTGCCGCACGGTCAGCGTGACGTAGGCCGAGGTGTGCAGGCCGACCTTCGCCGGGTCGACGGTGGCGGTGAACCCGGTGATCACGCCGTCGTCGACCAGCCGGGCCAGCCGGGCGTAGGCGTTCGCCCGGGAGATCGTGAGCCGCTCGGCGAGTGCCCGGCCCGACAGTCGCCCGTCGCGCTGCAGTTCCTCGACCATCCGCCGGTCGATCTCGTCGAGCACCGCGCCGCTCCGTTCGTCTCGCCGGACCTGGCCCGGCCGGGGTGACCCGGACCACCCGTCCACGGGCTTCGGCCGGCTGGGGTCGATCGTCTCGTCATTGCTGTAACCGTGGCCGATCGTACGACCGATACGCGATTCTCGTTGCACTGTGTCCTAACGAGGGTGGCCCGGCGAGGGCGGCCCGACGAGGGGAGTCGTGGTGGACGACCGGCGCGAGACCGTACGCCTGCTGGAACCGGACGGAGCCGTCGTGGCCGGCGTGGAGCTCCCGGCGGCCGAGCGGATCCTCGAGGGCTACCGCGCGCTGGTGCGGGCCCGGCGGCTGAACGAGCAGGCCGGCGCGCTGGTGCGGCAGGGGCGCCTGGCCGTCTACCCGTCGTCGCGCGGGCAGGAAGCGTGCCAGGTGGCCGCCGCGATGGTGCTCTCGGACGCCGACTGGCTGTTCCCGACCTACCGCGACACGGCCGCGATCGTCGCCCGCGGCGTCGACCCGGTCGAGGTCCTCACCATGCTGCGCGGGGACCGGCACTGCGGCTACGACGTCGCCGCCCACCGGGTCGCCCCGCAGGCCACCCCACTCGCGACCCAGCTGCTGCACGCCGTCGGGGTCGCGCACGCGGCCCGGCTGAAAAACGAACCGAGCGTCGTGCTCGCCCTGTGCGGGGACGGCGCCACCAGCGAGGGCGACTTCCACGAGGCGCTGAACTTCGCCGCGGTGTTCCGGGCGCCGGTGGTGTTCCTGGTGCAGAACAACAAGTACGCGATCTCGGTGCCGCTGGCGCAGCAGTGCGTCGCGGCGAGTCTGGCCGACAAGGCGATCGGCTACGGCATGCCGGGGGTGCGGGTGGACGGCAACGACCTCGCCGCGCTGCTCACCGTGCTCGACGAGGCCGTCGACCGGGCCGGTGCGGGCGACGGGCCGACCCTGGTCGAGGCCGACACCTACCGGATCGAGGCACACACCAACGCCGACGACGCCGGTCGCTACCGCGACGAGGCCGAGGTCGCCGGCTGGCTCGACCGGGACCCGCTGCGGCGGGTCCACGCGTGGCTGTGCGCGGCCGGTCACCTCGACGCGACGGCCGAGCGGGAGCTCGCCGACGACGCCGAGCGGATGGCCGCGGCGCTGCGCACCGGGATCGCCGAGGAGACCCCCGTCGACCCGGACGAGCTGTTCGCGCACGTCTACGCCGACCCCACCCCGCAGCTGCGCGAGCAGCGCGACCTGCTGCGCACCGAGCTGGAGGCGACCCCGTGAAGCGCACGATGGCCGAGTCGATCAACACCTCGCTGCGGGACGCGATGACCGCGGATCCCACGGTCGTCGTCTTCGGGGAGGACGTCGGCGCGCTCGGCGGCGTCTTCCGGGTCACCGACGGGCTCACCGCCGACTTCGGGCCGCAGCGCTGCTTCGACACCCCGCTGGCCGAGTCCGGCATCGTCGGCACCGCGGTCGGGATGGCGATGAACGGACTGCGCCCGGTCGTCGAGATGCAGTTCGACGCGTTCGCCTACCCGGCGTTCGAGCAGATCGCCTCGCACGTGGCCAAGTTCGGCAACCGCACGTCGGGCCGGGTGCGGCTGCCGATGGTGATCCGGGTGCCCTACGCGGGCGGGATCGGCGGCGTCGAGCACCACTGCGACTCCTCCGAGGCGTACTACGCGCACACCGCCGGGCTCACCGTCGTCACCCCGGCCACCAACGCCGACGCCTACGGCCTGCTCCGCGCGTCGATCGAGAGCCCGGACCCGGTGGTCTTCCTGGAGCCGAAGCGGCACTACTTCACCAAGGAGGAGGTCGACGCCGACCTCCCGGTCCCGCCGATCGGGCGGGCGGTCGTCCGCCGGTCCGGTGCGGACGCGACGCTGATCGCCTACGGCCCGTCGGTGCCGGTCGCGCTGGCCGCCGCCGAGGAGGCCGCACAGGACGGGGTCGACCTCGGCGTCGTCGACCTGCGCTCGATCGTCCCGTTCGACGACGAGACGGTCTGCGCCCAGGTCCGCCGGACCGGGCGGGCGGTCGTCGTCGCCGAGGCGCCCGGGTTCGCCTCGGTCGCCTCGGAGATCGCCGCCCGGGTCTCCGAGCGCTGCTTCCACCACCTGGAGGCACCGGTACGCCGGGTGACCGGGTTCGACGTGCCGTACCCGCCGCCGAAGCTGGAGCACCACCACCTGCCCGGCGTGGACCGGGTGCTCGACGCCGTCGACGCGCTGGGCTGGGAGTACGCCGCATGAGCGCTGCACAGGTGTTCGACCTGCCCGACCTCGGCGAGGGACTGACCGAGGCGGAACTGGTGCGCTGGCTGGTCGCCGTCGGCGAGGTCGTCGGGATCGACCAGCCGGTCGCCGAGGTGGAGACGGCCAAGGCGATGGTGGAGGTGCCCTCGCCGTTCGCGGGGACGGTGCTGACGCTGCACGGGGCGGAGGGGGCGACCCTGCCGGTGGGCGCCCCGCTGCTCACGGTGGGCGAGCCCGGGGCGGAGCCGGCGGGGGAGACCTACCGCGAGGAGGATCGGGCCGGGTCGGGCAACGTCCTGATCGGGTACGGGACCGCCGGTACGGGTGGGTCCCGCCGACGCCGGCGCCGGGGAGCCAGCGGGGCGGTGCCCGGATCAGTCGCTGACGCGGAGCCGGTCACGTCGCCCGCGACCGGGCCGGTGCCCGGCGAGCGGGTCCCGGCGCAGTCCCCCGTGGTCCGCAGGCTGGCCCGCGACCACGGCATCGACCTGGCCGAGGTGATCGGCTCCGGGCCGGGCGGGATGGTGCTGCGCCGTGACGTCGCGCGGGCAGCGGTCCGGGCCGACGATCCCGCAACCGGCAGCGCCGAGCCGGCGACCGGTGCGGGCGGGACCACCCATGCAGTCGAGCCTTCTCCCGCCGGGGCCGGAGCCGCCTCCCGCGGAGCGGGTAGCCCGGCAGCCGTGCCCGGCTCCGACCAGCGCACGGGGCTCGCCATCCGCGAGACGGTGCCGATCCGCGGGGTCCGGCGTGCGGTGACCGAGAAGCTGACCCGCAGCCGTCAGGAGATCCCCGAGGCCACCACCTGGGTCGACGTCGACGCCACGGACCTGCTCGCCCTCCGCCCGCAGCTGGCCGGGGCCGACGGCCGGCCGGTCGGGCTGATCGCGATCGTGGCCCGGTTCGTCGTCGCGGGCCTGGCCCGGTTCCCGGAGCTCAACGCGCGGGTCGACACCGGTGCCGGCGAGATCGTCCACCTCGACGGCGTCAACCTGGGCATCGCCGCGCAGACCGACCGCGGGCTGGTGGTTCCGTCGGTCGCCGGCGCGCACCGGCTCGGCATGCGCGGTCTCGACACCGAGATCCGCCGGCTCGTGACGGCGGCCCGGGACGGGTCGGTCCCCGCGGCCGAGCTGACCCGCGGGTCGTTCACCCTGAACAACTACGGTGTGCTCGGGGTCGACGGCAGCGCGGCGATCATCAACCACCCCGAGGTCGCGATGCTCGGGATCGGCCGGGTGCTGCCGCGGCCGTGGGTGGTCGGCGGCGAGGTCGTGCCGCGGTCGATCGCGCAGCTGTCGCTGGTGTTCGACCACCGGGTGTGCGACGGCGGCACCGCGGGCGGGTTCCTCCGGTTCGTCGCCGACGCGGTCGAGTCACCGCTCTCGGCGCTCGCCGATCTCTGAGCCGTCGGCCGGCAGCGTCGTCCAGGCCGGGTACTTCGGGGGCCGCCCGTCTCCCGAGGAACGGCCGCGCAGCCGTCGTCCGACCCAGGGCAGGACGTGCGTGCGGTAGTACGTCAGCTCCGCCGACACCCCGCGCGCGACGTCGCCCGCGGCGCCCGCCGCCGGCAGCGCGCCCCGGGCCCCGAGCGCGTCCAGCACCAGCCCGGCCGCGCGCACGTGCCCGGGCGTCGCCAGGTGCAGGCGGTCCGGTGCCCAGTAGCCGGGACGGCGGATCTCGGTGTCGCCGAAGACGTCCACCAGCGTCAGCCCGTGCTCGTCGGCGAGGGTCCGGGCCATCGCCGTCAGCGCCGAACCGCGCCGGTTCACCATCCGCCCCAGCGGTAGCCGCGCCGAGGGATCGGCCCCGCTGAGCAGCACCAGCCGCACCCCGGCCTCGGCGCAGCGCCGCACCGCGTGTGCGGTCAGCTCACCGAGCCGCGCCAGATCGGTGCGCGGGCGCAGCATGTCGTTCCCGCCACCGTTGAGGGTGATCAGCGTCGGGGCCGGGTCGAGGGCGAGTGCGGCCTCGAGCTGCTCGGAGACGACGTCGGCGAGCAGCTTCCCGCGCACGGCGAGATTGGCGTAGCGGACCGGTTCACCCGCTGCCCCGGCCAGGCCGGCGGCGACCCGGTCGGCCCAGCCGTGGGGCACGCCGTCGGCGTCCTCGTCGCCGACACCCTCGGTGAAGCTGTCCCCGATCGCCGCGTACCGCACCCGGCCCATGATCCGCGCCGGCGCGCCCGGGGCCACCCGCGGGGGTGGTGAGCCCTGTTACGCTGGTCCACGTGCGCGGTCTGATCATTATCCGGCGCGCCGGCTGAACCCAGGTCGCCGGCGCGCGATCCGCGCTGCCGTACCGGACCTGGCCGGATCCCTCGCCGTCCGCGATCGCCAGGAGATCCGATGACCACGCTCGCCGCCACCGAGTCGACGAACGAGTCCACGACCGAGTCCGCACCCGCCGGGCACCGCTTCACCCTGCTCGTCACCGACGGGACCGACGGGCTGACGAAGGTCCTCACCACCCTGCGCTCCCGCCGCTACGCCGTGTGCGAGCTGCGGGCCGACCTGTCCGGCGACGTCGGCCGGGTCGAGGTCGGCGTCGAGCCGGACGGTCGTGACCCGCAGCTGCTGCTGGAGCAGCTGCGCCGGGTGATCGCGGTCGTCCGGGCCGAGCACGGCTGAGCCCGCGAACCGGTGTTCCGGCTACTCCCGGGGCCGGAGCCGGGCGTTCGGTAGCTCCGGTGCCGGCAGCGTCGACGCCCACGCGTCCGGGAACGTCCCGAACCGGCCGCCGCCCGGCCCACCGGCGGCCCGCTCGGCCTGCCACTGCTCCCGGTAACCGGCGATCTCGTCGTGCGAGGAACCGATGAAGTTCCACCACATGACGATCTGCTCGCCCAGCGGCTCCCCACCGAGCAGCAGCACGCGGGCACCGTCGTCGCCGGCCCGCAGCTCCAGTGTCGACGAGCCCGGCGGGAGGTAGAGCAGCTCCCCGGAGGCCGCCGTCGTCCCGTGCACGCGAACCGATCCGGTGTCGACCAGCACGCCGTGCTCGAAGCTCTCGGCAACGGTGAGCGACAGCCGGGCCGCGGCCGGCAGCACGATCTCCGCGCCCAGCAGCGGTGACCAGGTCGGCACCGGCGACGTCGCGCCGGCCAGCGAGCCCAGGAAGACCCGCAGCCCGCAGCCGTCGACCTCGGTCCGTGGCGGCGCGTAGTGCTCGAACGCCGGATCGACCTGCCGGTGCGCCGACGGCAGGACCAGCCACAGCTGTGCCCCGTGCAGCACCTCGGTGCCCGGCGTCGAGTGCTCCGAGTGCGCGATACCGCGCCCGGCCGTCATCAGGTTCAGCTCGCCGGGCCGCACGACCGCGTGCGCACCGGTCGTGTCGCGGTGCTCGATCTCGCCCGCGAACAGCCACGACACCGTCTGCAGCCCGGTGTGCGGGTGGCCGGGGACCGACATGCCGCCGGTACCCGCGACCGGGTCCGGGCCGTAGTGGTCGACGAAGCACCAGGCCCCGATCAGGGACCGGGCCCGCCGCGAGAGGGTCCGGCGGACGGTCATCGCCCGCGGCCCGCCGAGCGGGACGTCGCGTGGTGTCACCAGCTCGACGGCCGGGGCGTCGCCGCCGCAGACGACCTCTTCGGGCGCGATCTCGACGTTGCTCACGACTGCTCCTCGGGGGCGGCCCGGCCGTCGGCGTCGCGCACGGGCACCGGGTGCCGGGACAGGATCGAGATCCGGTTGAAACTGTTGATGGTGATCGAGGCCCAGATCAGCATCGAGGTCTCGTCGTCGGTCAGGTCCTTGCGCACGGCGGCGTACTGCTCGTCGTCGAGGTGCGGCCCGGCCGTCGACGTCACCGTCTCGGCGATCGCCAGCGCGGCGCGCTCGCGGTCGTCGTACAGCTCGGAGTCGCGCCACGCGGGCAGCAGCGCCAGCTTCTGCGGGGTCACCCCGGCCGCCGTGCCCGCCCGCCAGTGGGTGTCCAGGCAGGTCTCGCAGCCGTTGATCTGCGAGACCCGCATGTTCACCAGCTCGAGCAGCGCGCGGTCCAGACCGGCCGCGGTGGCCTGCTCGCGGACGACCTTCACGACGCGGGTCATCGCGGAGTACACCTCCGGCGACTGCCGGTCGATCCGTACCCGGGTGCTCACCGCAGCGCCTCCTCCACGGTGGCGATCGCGGCCGGGGTCACCGGGTCCACGGCGTCGGTGACGTCGTCGTGCGACCCGACCCACTTGCGCACGTAGGGGCACACCGGGACGATCCGCTTCCCCTCGTCGCGGGTTGCGGTCAGCGCGGAGCGCACCAGCGTGCCCGCCAGGCCCCGTCCGCCGTACTCGTCACCGATCTCGGTGTGGTGGAAGATCCGCCGGTCGCCGTCGTCGATGTAGAGCAGCGACCCGACCCGGGTGCCGTCCAGTGCGATCTCGTAGCGATGCTGCGCGGGCTCGTGGGTGACCACCGGCTGCTCGTTGTCCGACATGACTGATCCAACCACTTCTCCGGGTGCGGTGTTCCCCTCACCCGGCGGTCCGGGGGCCGAGCCGCGGCGGGCAGCCCTCCTCGGTGGCCGGTGCCCGCAGCGCGTTCTCGATCACCTCGGGCAGTGCCGGGTGGATCCAGTACTGCACGTCCGCCAGCCGCTCCGCGGTGGCACCCAGGGCCATGGCCTGCACGAGCTGCTGGACCAGGGTGGACGCCTGCGGGCCGAGCACGTGCGCGCCCAGCAGCGTCCCGTCCGGCGCGGCGAGGACCTTGCAGAAGCCGCGCTCGTCCTCCATCGCCCAGCCGTAGGCGACGTCGCCGTAGTCGTGCATGCCCACCCGGTACTCCAGGGCCTCGTCGCGGCACTGCTGCTCGGTGCGGCCGACGGTGCCGATCTGGGGGACGGTGAAGACGGCGGCGGGGACCAGGTCGTGGTCGAAGGCGCGCAGGTCACCGGGGTGTGCCAGGTTGTGCCGGACGATGTCGGCCTCGTGGTTGGCGACGTGCTTGAGCGGGTGCGCGGTGGCGATGTCGCCGAGCGCCCAGACCCCCTCGGCGGTGGTGCGGCCGTGGGCGTCGACCCGCACCCGGCCGTCGTCGTGGGTCTCGATCCCGGCCAGCCCGAGATCCATGCGGTCGCTGTTGGGGGTGCGGCCGGCGGCGACGAGGAGACGGTCGGCGCGGATCTCGGTGCCGTCGTCGAGGTGCAGCCGGACGTCCCCGGCGGCCCCGGTGACCTTGTCGACCGAACGTCCGGTGTGGACGGTGAACCGTTCGTGCGCGGCGGCGGTGAACCGTTCGACGATCGTCTCGTCCATCCCGCCGAGCAGGGTGTCGGTGGCCTCCACGATCGTGACCTCGCACCCCAGCCCGCCGAAGACGTGCGCGAACTCGGCCGCGATGTAGCCGCCGCCGATGACGGCGAGGTGCCGGGGCAGCTCGCCGATCCGCATGATCGTGTCCGAGGTGTCGAACGGGACGCCGGAGTCGGCCACCGGGGGCGGCACCACCGGGCGGCCGCCGTCGGCGAGCACGATCCGGTCCGCGGTGAACCCGGCGGTCCCGCCGTCGTGCAGGTCCACGGTCAGCGCCCGCGGCCCGGTGAACCGGGCGAACCCCTCGTGGACGGTGCCGTGCTCGCGGCGGTGCTCGCGGCCGTCGTCGCCGATCGGTTCCAGCCTGCTGAACACCCGGTCCCGGATGTCGGCCCAGCGGACCCGCTCGATGCGGGCGTCGACGCCGAAGCGGGCCGCCGAGCGCACCGTCTCGGCCACCTCCGCGGTGTAGGCGAGCATCTTCGTCGGGATGCAGCCGACGTTGAGGCAGGTGCCGCCGAAGCGCGTGGCCTCGACGTGCACGACGTCCAGACCGGCGAACCGGTCGTCGACGACGGTGTTGCCGGATCCGGTACCGATGACGGCGAGATCGTGGTGGGCCACCCACCCGAGGCTAGAAGCGGTGGGCGCTCCCCGCGCGCCGACGACGCCCGGACGTGATGCGTCCCGATTCGGATTCAACACAGCAGAGACGTGGCGTCAAGCTGCTGTAGAACTTAAACCGGATCGTGTCACCGACCGAGAGGGGGCGACGACGATGACGTCGCCGAACAGCAGTACCCAGGACGCACGCAGACTCCGCGCGGTCGCGTGGATCGTCGGGATCGCCACCGTCGGGCTGGTCTTCGACGGGTACGACCTCGTCGTCTACGGAACGCTCGTGCCGCTGTTCCTGCGCGACCCGTCGCAGATCGGGCCGGTCGACGCGGCCGCGGCGGGCGCGCTCGGCAGCTACGCACTGGTCGGTGTCCTGGTCGGTGCGCTGATCGCCGGGTCGGTGGCCGATCTCGTCGGACGCCGGAAGGTCATGCTGACCTCCTACGTCTGGTTCTCGGTCGGCATGGCGGCGACCGCGTTCACGACGACGACCGGCGCCTTCGGCCTGCTGCGGTTCCTGACCGGGGTCGGCGTCGGTGCGCTGGTGGCGACGACCGGGGCCCTGGTCGCCGAGTTCGCCCCGCCGGGCCGCAAGAACCTGTGCACCGCGATCGCCTACTGCGGGGTGCCGCTCGGCAGCCTCGTCGCCGCGTTGCTCGCGATCCTGCTGCTGCCGCTGATCGGCTGGCGCGGCATGTTCCTGATCGGCGCGCTGCCGCTGTTCGTCGTGCTGCCGCTGGCGATCGCGAAGATGCCGGAGTCGCCGCTGTGGCTGGCGTCGCGCGGCCGGCTCGACGAGGCCCGAGCGGTGTCCGACCGCACCGGTGTCGAGCTGCCGGAGATCGACCGGTCCGCCCCGGCCGCCGCCGCCCCCGTCGAGCGGGCCGGGTTCGCCGGGCTGTTCCGCACCCCGCACCTGCTCCCGACGCTGCTGTTCGGCTTCGTCAGCGCGGCCGGCCTGGTGCTGGTCTACGCGCTCAACACCTGGCTGCCCGAGCTGATGGGCCGGGCCGGGTACTCCGCGAACGGTTCGCTGAGCTTCCTGCTCGTGCTCAACGGCGGCGCCGTGCTCGGCGCGCTGGCCGCCAGCCGGATCTCCGACCGGTTCGGCCCGCGCCGGGTCGTCGCGGTCAGCTTCGCCCTCGGCGCGCTGTCGATCGCACTGCTCACCCTGGAGCTGCCGATCGGGCTGCTGCTCGCGTTCGTCGCGGTGGTCGGGCTCGGCACCAGCGGTACCCAGATCCTGATCTTCGGGTTCGCCTCCACGTACTACCCGACGCGGGTGCGCAGTGCGGGCGTCGCGTGGGTCGCCGGGTTCGGCCGGCTCGGCGGGATCGGCGGGCCGCTGCTCGGCGGGGCTCTCGTGGCCTCCGGGGCGGAACTGGACTCGATCTTCTACGTGCTCGCCGGGCTGGCCCTGCTGGGTGCGCTGCTCACCCTCGCGATCCCGGCCGCGCGCCGCGCCCTCGCGCCGGCCCGGGCCGACCGGACCGGCACGCCCGCGCCCGCTGCACCCACGCCCGCTGCGCCCGCTGCGCCCGCTGCACCCGCTGTGCCCGCTGTGCCCGCGCCCGCTGCACCCGCGCCCGTCGCTGCCACGACCCCCAGGGACTGACCCGCTCCGCGGGCGCGACGGACCCGGTGATCACCGGCTGAGGAGTGCGACGTACGCGTCGCGTGCGCAGCACTCCTCAGCCGACGATCACCGGGTTTCCGGGCGGTGGTTCGGATCTGCGGTGGTAGCGGGCTGACAGAGCAGCTTCTGCGTATCTATGATCGCGAACGCCCCGCAGTTCCGGAGCTGCCCCGATCCCAGGAGTGCTGTCGTGCAGACCCGATTCGTCCCCCGTGCCGTCGGCGCCGCCGTCCTCACGACCGCGCTGGCCGTGTCGGCCGGTTGCGGCGGGGGAGGCGCCAGCGGCGAGCAGACGCTCACGGTGTTCGCCGCCGCATCGCTGACCAGCACGTTCCAGCAGCTGGAGCGGGAGTTCGAGGCGGCGAACCCGGGCACCGACGTCACCCTGAACTTCTCCGGTTCCTCGACGCTGGCCCAGCAGATCGACCAGGGCGCCCCGGCCGACGTGTTCGCCTCCGCCGACCGCACCAACATGACCAAGGTGACCGACGCCGGCAACCACCAGGGTGAGCCCGTGGTCTTCGCGACGAACACGCTGCAGATCGCCGTCGCCCCGCAGAACCCGAAGGGCGTCGCCGCGCTGGCGGACCTGACACGGCCCGACCTGCGCACCGTGGTCTGCGCGCCGCAGGTGCCCTGCGGCTCGGCGACGGAGAAGGTCGAACGGGCCGCCGGCGTCGACATCCGGCCGGTGTCCGAGGAGCAGGACGTCAAGGCCGTCCTGCAGAAGGTCACCACCGGCAACGCCGACGCCGGCCTGGTCTACCGGACCGACGTGGCGGCGTCGGACGGGCAGGCCCACGGCGTCGACTTCCCCCAGGCCTCCGGGGCCGTGAACGAGTACCCGATCACGGTCCTGCGCAACGAGCGGAACCCCGACCTGGCGCGCACGTGGGTCGACTTCGTGACCGGCGACCAGGGCCGCCGGGTGCTGGAGGAGGCCGGGTTCGGCGCGCCCTGACCAGGCGCTGGTCAGCCGGACTCGACGACGTCCGACGCGGGTCGTCGCGGGGTCGCCGGGATCGGCACGCCGTGCCCCAGGCGCAGCACCATCTGCGGCGGGTGGGTCCCGCCGAGCAGCCGGCGCACCTGCTCGCGCACGTCGGGGACCTCGACCAGCTGGGCCACGAAGGACGCGGACAGGCCCTCGGCCGTCGCGGTCAGGAGTACCCGCTGCAGTGCCTCCCCGGCGCGCATCTCCTCCCGCGGACCGTCGGTGTGCACGCTGAGCACGGCGATCAGCGGATCCGACTCGAACGCGGCCGGCGCCGGACGCGGGTGGGCGTCACTGCCGAAGTCCCGCATCACCCAGGCCTGGTTCGGCGGCGGGCAGGGACCGCCCGCGAAGGCGGGGACACCGTCGTCGCGGCCGCCGTCGTGCCCGGCCCAGGCGGACATCTCGGCGGTGAACGCGGGATCGCCGGTCTGCCGGGCGTGCGCCTCGCGCGCCAGCCTGCCGAGCTCCGCCAGCTCGGCGCGGTCGGTCACCAGTTGCAGCCAGGCGCCCTCGTCGAACGCGGCGCGGCGCAGCGCGAACCGGGCGGGCCGGGTGATCGCGGTGTCCCGGAACGGCCGCCGGTTGGTGTGCCGGCGGGACACCGCGTCCAGCAGCCGTCGCTGCTCGGCGGTGATCCGGGCCGTCCCCCCGTGCCGGACGACGGCGACCAGGCCGGGGTCGCTCGGATCGGGGAAGCGGCTGACCAGCGGCCGGATCCCGGCCCCGGCCAGCGCGAGACGCAGCGTGCACAGCGCGGCGCCGCAGCCGATCCGCAGCTCACGGTCGGACGGGTCGGCGACCGGCACCCGCCGGTCGGGATCGATCCGCAGCTCGATCCGGTCCGGCCGCAGGCGGAACCGCCACGGCTGGCTGTTGTGCAGGGACGGCGCCCGCGTGGCAAGGGTGAGCAGCGCGGCGGTGGCATCGGCGTCGAGGCCGAGGGCTCCGGTCACCCACCCCTCGTCACAGGTCGCGTCCATGTCGGTCCCTCCCCCTCACGGCGGCGGTGCCCGCGCGCTCGTCCGGTCCCGATGGTGACGGCGCGGCGTCCGTCCGATCAGGTGCGAAGGTCCCGCGGTTCCCGGGCCGCGTGCCCTGCCCGCTGTTACCGGTGGGGAACCGTTGTGCGAGTGCCCGCAGCGGTGCCAGGTTTGCTAGCGGAAGGGCGGTGTGTGGTGGAGACTCCTGGCGAGCCCGAGCGGGGCGAGCTCGCGAGCCTGCTGTCCGGGCTGCGGCTCGACCAGCTGATCGGCGAGGTGCAGGAGCGGCTGGGCGAGATCGCGACGACCCGGCGTCGGATGCAGAAGCTGCTCGACGCGGTCCTCGGTATCGGGGCGGGCCTCGAGCTCGACGCGACCCTGGAGCGGATCGTCCGGTCGGCGGTGGACCTGGTCGAGTCCCGCTACGGCGCGGTCGGGGTGTTGGCGCCGGACGGCTCGATCTCGCGGTTCGTCGATGTCGGCCTCGACGAGGACACCCGGGCGGCGCTCGGCCGCCCGCCCGAGGGCAAGGGCCTGCTCGGGCAGCTCATCGTGGACCCGCGGCCGCTGCGCCTGGCGGATCTCTCGTCCCATCCGGCGTCGGTCGGTTTCCCGCCGAACCACCCGCCGATGCGCAGCTTCCTCGGCGTCCCGATCCGGGTGCGCGACGCCGTCTACGGCAACATCTACCTGACCGAGAAGATCGGGGCCGCCGAGTTCACCGCCGACGACGAGCTGATCCTGCGCGCCCTGGCCGCCGCGGCCGGGATCGCCGTGCAGAACGCGGCCCTCTTCGAGCAGGGTCTGCAGCGCCAGCAGTGGCTGGAGGCGGCCGCGGAGATCCGCGGCGAGGTGCTGGCCGGCACCGACGGGCCGGACACGCTCGCGCTCGTCGCGCGCCGGTGCCTGGAGCTGTGCCGGGCCAGCGGGACGCTGATCGCGCTGGGTCCGGACGGCGACGGTGAGTTCCACGAGGGCGCCACCGCGGGCCGGTCGTGGCCTCGGAGCGGTCTGGGCGGGACGTTGCTGCGCGACGTGGTCGAGGGCCTGCAGCCGGTGCTCGCGGACAGCTCGCGCGCCGTCGTCGACACCCCTGCCGACCTGGCGGGCGGCCCGACCGTCGCGGTCCCGATGCGGGCGGTCGAGCGGGTGATCGGCGTGTTGATCGCGCAGCGCGAGCCGGGTGATCTGCCGTTCCGGCCGGCGGAGGTGCCGCTGCTGGTCTCGTTCGCCGACCAGGCCGCGCTCGCCCTGGAGCTGGGGGAGAAGAACCGCGCGCAGCAGCAGCTGGCGGTGCTCGCCGACCGCGACCGGATCGCCCGCGACCTGCACGACCACGTCATCCAACGGCTGTTCGCGGTCGGGTTGAAGCTGCAGGGCATGCTGCGCCGCACCGCCGACGCCGACGTGCGGGACCGGGTGCAGCTGGCCGTCGACGAGCTGGACCACACCGTCCGCGAGATCCGCACGACGATCTTCGACCTGCACACCGCCGACCAGGGAGTGGGTGGGCTGCGTCGCCGGCTGCTCGACATCGTCGCCGACGTCACCGCCGAGTCCACGCTCGTGACCTCGGTGACCACCGGTGGGCCGGTGGACACGCTCGTCCCGGCGACCGTGGCGACCCACCTGCTCGCGGTGGTCCGGGAGGCGGCGACCAACACCGTCCGGCACGCCGGGGCGAGCACGCTGACCGTGACGGTGGAGGCCGGACCGGAGCTCACCGCCGAGATCGTCGACGACGGCTGCGGGCTCGAGGGGACCGACCGGCGCAGCGGGCTGCACAACCTCGCCGAGCGGGCCGCCGAGCTGGACGGCACGTTCACCGCGGGGTCACCGGCGACGGGCAGCGGTACGCGGCTGGTGTGGACGGTGCCCCTGCCGTAGGAGAAGGGCCGGTCAGTGCCTGCGGCGCCGCTCGGCGGCGTAGACCGCGGCCTCGGTGCGGCGTGCGTACCCGAGTTTGTGCAGCACGGACGACACGTAGTTCTTGACGGTCTTCTCGGCCAGGTGCAGCTCGCCGCCGATCTGCCGGTTGGTCAGCCCGTCCGCGACCAGCTCCAGGATCCGCTGCTCCTGCGGGCTCAGCGCGTCGTAGCGGGGGTCGGACTCCGCACCGGCGCTCTCGCCGTTGCGCAGCCGCTCCAGGACCGCGGCCGTCGCCTTCGGGTCGAGCAGCGACCCGCCCGCCGCGACCGTGCGGACCGCGCCCACCAGATCCACTCCGGCGACCTGTTTGAGCAGGTAACCCGACGCCCCGGCCATGATCGCGCCGAACAGCGCCTCGTCGTCGGCGTAGGAGGTCAGCATCAGGCAGGCGGGCGGCGGGTCGAGCGTGGACCGCACGTCCCGGCAGACGGTGACACCGTCGCCGTCGGGCAGCCGGACGTCGAGAATCGCGACGTCCGGGCGCAGCGCGGGCAGCCGGACCGCCGCCTGCGCGGCCGTGGCGGCCTCGCCGACCACCTCGATGTCGTCCTCCAGCTCCAGTAGCTGGGCCAGCCCCCGGCGCACGATCTCGTGGTCGTCGAGCAGGAACACCGAGATCGTCACGATCGCCTCCGCGTCTGGTCCGTCCGGTCCGAGGTTAGTGCCCCGGAGCTCGCCCCGGCAGCGCCCGAACGGCCCGCCACCGGGGGCGAAGGTCCGTGCCGGCCGTCACCGGCGGACGGGTCAGGTCCCGTGGACGAGGACGTCGGAGAGCCTGCGGCGCGGGGTGGCCGGCAGCTCGCGGTCGTCCGGGGCCTGCCCGATCCGGATCAGCAGCTGCGGGTGGTCGAGGGTGCGCAGCACCCGGGTGGCCAGCGTCCGGCGGGTTCCCGGTACCTCCAGTATTCGGGACAGCGGGCAGGTCGCGAGCCCGGCCCGGGTCGCGGCGAGCAGGAGGACACCGGCCGCCTCACCCGCGGCCAGCCGGGCCGGATCGTCGTCGGCCGGGGTGGTGAGCGCGACGATCGTCGCCCGGTCCTGCACGAGCGGCGACGACGGGAGCGACCCGGCGGGGAACCGGACGCCGATCTCCGGCTCGCGCGGCCACCGGGCGCCGGCCGGGACCGACTCGGCGCGCACACCGTCGCGGGAGTCGGCGTAGCGGCGGGTCCACACCAGCAGTTCGGCGGCCTGCCCGGGGCGCAGCCGCAGCTCACGGGCGGCCTCCTGCTCCAGCTCGGCGAGCCGGGTGCGGGCGGCCGGGTCGGTGACGGCGTGCAGGCCGACGCCGTACCGGGCCGCGCGGACGTCGAGCGCGGCCCGGGTGTGCGGGGCGATCACGCCGTCGGGGAACGGGCGCCGGTCGGTACGCCGGCGCCGCATCGCGCCGGCCAGGACCGCGTCCGCGCGGTCGGGTCCGCGCAGCGGCCCCCCGGTGAACACGACCGTCGCGAGGTGGTCGGTGTCCGCACCGGGGAACCGGGTGATGTCGTGCCCGATCCCCGCCGCGGCCAGCGCGACGTGCAGGCCTGCTAGGGCGGCCCCGCAGCTGACCAGATGATCGCGCCGGTCCGGATCGGTGAACGGCAGCCGCCGCACCGGATCGGAGTGCAGCTCGACCCGGCCGTCGGCGATCCGCCACCGCCACGGCTGGCTGTTGTGCACCGACGGCGCGAGCAGCGCGGCCGCGACGGCCTGGCGGACGGTGCCGGGCTGCGGCAGCCCGGTGGCCTCGTGCGGCGTGCGATCGGCCATGGTGTTCTCCTCGTCGGCGTCGGACACCAGCGTGCGCGGATCCGGGCCCGCCGGGCAGGGCCGACGGTCCCGGAGGCCGGGGACCACTGCCCGCTCTCGCCCCGCCGGGCCGGTGTGGTGCACCGGGCATAGTCTTCCGCGGTGGCCCACGAGGACGAACGCATCGCCCTGTTGCTCGACTACGAGAACCTCGCGATCGGCGCGCGGGACGGCCTCGGTGTCGTCCCGTTCGACTTCGGTCCGGTCGCCGACGCCCTCGCCGAGCGGGGGCGGGTGGTGGTCCGCCGCGCCTACGCGGACTGGTCGGCGTTCGACGAGGACCGCCGGATGATGGCGCGTGCCCAGGTCGAGCTGATCGAGATCCCGCAGCGGATCGGTGGATCGCGCAAGAACGCCGCCGACATCAAGCTCGCCGTGGACGCGGTGGAGCTCGCCTACGAACGCGAGTTCATCACGACGTTCGCGATCGCCACCGGCGACTCCGACTTCACCCCGCTGATGCACAAGCTGCGTGAGCTGGACAAGCGGGTGATCGGGATCGGGGTGCAGTCGTCGACGTCGGCGTTGCTGCCGCCGGCCTGCGACGAGTTCCTGTTCTACGACCGGCTGCCCGGCGTCGAACCGACCCGGGCGCCGCTGCCCCCGCGACGGCGCCGGGGCATGGCCCGGCCTCCCGCCGCCGCGGAGCCCACCCAGCCCACACCGTCCACCGGGTCCGCGCCGCCCACCGGGTCCACGGAGTCCACCGGATCCACGGAGCCCACCGACTCCACGAAGCCCGCGCCGGCGGTCGCCGCGGCGCCCGGCCCGTTCGGCGTCGCCTTCCGGGACGCGACGGACGGGACGGACGGGACGGACGACACGGCGACGACCGGCGCCGAGGAACGCGACGTCGCCGGACTCGTCGTCAGCACGCTGACCGGGCTGGGCCGCCAGGCGGACGGCCCGGTCGTGGCGTCGAGGCTCAAGCGGGCGATCCTGCGCAAGGACCCGACGTTCGACGAGAGCGACCACGGTTTCCGCGGGTTCGGCGAGCTGCTGCGCCACCTGGAGGGCCAGGGCGCGGTGACGCTGACCCGGGGTTCGGCGCAGGGGGACCCGGAGATCGGGATCCGGGACGACCCGGCCGCCGACCACGACGCGTTCGCGCAGCTGGTCGACGTGGTGCGGGAGCTGACCGCGGCCGGTGGCCCGCCACAGCTGAGCGGCTTGAAGGACCAGCTCCGCAAGCGGGTGCCGGGCTTCTCGGAGAAGCGCTACGGCTACGGCAGCTTCCTGTCGTTCGCGAAGGCGGCCCGGGCCCGGGAGCTGATCGGGATGGAGTGGCGCGACGATGCGGGCGACTACGTGCTGAGCCCGGTGTCCTGAGCTGATCCGGCCCCGCCCCGGTCGATGTCCGGGGCGGGGCCGGCGGGGGCGGGGTCAGCGCCCGGTGGCCTTGTGGGTCCCGCGCTGGAGCAGCTTCCCGGCACGGGAGGTGACCGCGCCGGTCACGCCGAACGCGGTCGCGACCGCGCCGGCGGCGACGCGGCTGCCGAACCGGATCGGGTTCAGCGGCCGGTAGACGCGGGCGGCGAGCTCGTCGAGCTGGATGGCGGCTCGCTCGCCGCCCTCGTGGAGCCTGCGGGCGAGTGCGACCCCGGTGTGGTCGAGATCGTCCTCGACGCGTCCGCTGACCCGGCCTGCCCGGTCGGCGGTGTGTACGGCGGAGTCCGCTCCGCTGTCCGCGACGGCCTGCAGCGTCGCGGCGGACCGCTCGGCGGAGGCGGCCGCCTCGCCGGTGACCTGCCTGCCGGTGCGCGCGGCGTTGCCGGCGAGCTGCTCGCCGGTGGCCTTCGCCGTGCCGGCCGCGGCCTTGCCCGCCTCCTTCGCGTCCTTGCCGGCGTCGGCGGCCCTGCGGGCCTCGGCCGCGACCGCGTCGGCGCCCTTCCCGGCGGTCTGCGCGGCCCCCGAGGCGGCGCTGTGGCTCTCGCCGGCCACCTTCTTCCCGGTGCTCCGGGCGTCCGAGCCGACCTCCCGCGCGGCGGAACCGGCTGTGTCGGCGGCCTTCGAAGCCGTGTCCTTCGCGGCCGTCCCGGTCGCGGAGGCGGTGGCCTTCGCCGCGGTGCCGCCGGTGTCGTCGGCGTTGGCCTCCACCGTCCGGCGCTCGCGCACCGAACCGTCCGTGCCGTACACCACGAGGTTGCCGCCCCCGCCGTTGGCGATGATCTCCACCGCCCGGGTGATCGCCTCGGCCTGGGTGGTCGTGCGGGCGCTCGGGCGCTGGGCGTCCTTCTTCTCGACGGCCCAGCCGTCCTCGACGGGCTTCACATGGCGGTCGGCCATGACGGTGCCTCCTGTGGCGGTTCGGGGCGGCGCCGTGTCGCCGGCGCCATCGTCACCCGAGGCCTTCCCGTCGTGTGGCCGGTATAAACGCAGGTCAACGCGTGGTGGTCAGCGTCTCCCGGCGCCCGACGGCGATCACGGCGGCCAGCACACCCAGCACGATCGGGGTCAGCACGAGCAGACCGCCGTGCAGCACGAAGGCCTGGGTGAGTGCGGCCCCGATCATCAACAGGACCAGGCCGACGGCCGCCGGCCCGGAGAACCGCCTGGTCATCAGGCCGATCCCACCGGCGAGTTCGAGCACGCCGACGACGTAGCGGAGCCACTGGCCCACTCCGATCCCGTCGAAGATCGCGACGGCGAACGGGTCGCCCCAGAACTTCGGCGCGGCCGAGGCGAGCACGAAGAACAGGCCGAGCAGGATCTGCAGCACCCACAGCGTGCGGTGCACGGCGGGGGAGACGGAGGGGCGGGAGACGGACGGGACGGTCATGTCGGAACCTCCGGTGCGAGCGGCCGCCACGGCCTGTCCGCGGCGGTCACCATGTCGACCGGTGGTGCGGGCGGAACTCATCTGTGGGCGGTCGCACCGGTCACGGGGGGACACCCCCGTTACGCAGCGAGACGGATCTGCGAGGGTGAGGTGACGTTCCGGGACGACGGAGGTATGCGCGTGGAGCTGGTCACGGCCGTCCTGCACAGCGGGTGGCTGCTCCCCGCGCTCGTACTGATGATCGCGGTGGACGGCCCGGTCCCGATGCTCCCGAGCGAGACCCTGCTGATGATGGCGACGGCGTCGGCGAGCGTCGTGCGTGACGTGCCGATGCTGCTGGGGCTCTTCCTCACCGCGGTGGCCGGATCGGTGATCGGTGATCTGGCCGTGCACGCCCTCGGCCGCGGCTCGAACCGGCTGCTCCCACGCTCGGCCTACGCCGACCACGGCGTATCGCGGTGGGTCCGGTCGAACTTGTTCCGCAGGCCGGTGACCGCGCTCGCCGCGGCCCGGTTCCTGCCCGGCGGGCGCCTGGTCAGCTGTGCCGCGGCCGGACGGCTCGGGCTCGGGCTGCGGCCGTTCCTGGCCGGTTCCGCCGTGAGCTCCGTGCTGTGGGCGGTGTACATGCTGGTGGTCGGGCTCGTCCTGGGCCCGATGACCGGTGGCAACCCGCTGTTGTGCGTGCTGGCGGGGGCGGTACTGGCGGTCGTGACGACGGCGGTCTTCGCCCTGGTCCGCCGGATCCGTGCGGTGCGGCGGCGGCCGGCCCGGGTCGGTACGCCGGTCCCGGTGCTCGCGGGGAACTGAGGATCATCCCGCCGGGCACCGGGACCACGGCCTCGGCCGCGGTACCCGGTGTCCCGATGGTGCCGGCACCGACAGGGGCTCCCGGTTCTGCAGGTGCCGGTCGCCCGGTTCAACGCGCGAGTGCGCCATCAGTTGTGGTGCGAGTGGCGGTCTTCCCGGATCCGACCGCGGGCGGCACCGTGCCCGCGACGGGCGGGGTGAATCGTTCAGGAAGGGACCGGCGGACAGCATTCGTCACGATCTCCGGTAGCCGGGCGACGACGGACGGAGTGATCCAGGACATACTCCTGGTCATGCGCGAAGAACGCTGGCGGGTCGAGGTCGGCCCCGAGAACGCTGCCTGGCTCTCCACCGAGTGCCGCACCGCACTCCTCGCCCGGGAGTACCGGCCGGTCGACGCCGGCGGTGGTGTCGTCGAGTTCGACCGGCGCGCCCTCGGGGCGATCCGTGAGCTCGGCGAGGAGGAGGACGGCTACATCACCGACGACGCGGAGGGTGTGCGGATCTGGATCGGCGAGGACGCCTACGAGCTGGAACGCGTGGAATGACGAGGGCCCCGGCCGTGCGCGGTGGCACGGCCGGGGCCCTCGTGTTCCTGGTGCCCCGCAGCTCAGGCGAGCTGCCGGTCGGACGGGTCGATCGGCCGGGGGAGCACGGTCCGGCCGGTCAGGTAGGCGTCCACCCCGGCGGCCGCGGCACGGCCCTCGGAGATGGCCCACACGATCAGCGACTGGCCGCGGCCCATGTCACCGGCCACGAACACGCCGTCGGCCGAGGACATGTAGTCGTCGCGCCGGGCGACGTTGCCGCGCTCGTCGAGCTCGACCTCCAGGTCGTTCAGGAGCCTGCCCTTCTCCGGGCCGACGAAGCCCATCGCGAGCAGCACCAGCTGCGCCGGGAGCTCCTGCTCGGTGCCCTCGACCGGCTCGAAGCCGTTGTCACCGCGCTTGACCTCGACGATCCGGATGCCGGCGAGCCTGCCGTCGGCGTCGGCGACGAACTCGGTGGTGTTCACCGAGAACAGCCGCTCGCCGCCCTCCTCGTGCGCCGAGGACACCCGGTAGACCGTCGGGTAGGTCGGCCAGGGCATGTTCGCGGTGCGGTGCTCCGGCGGGGTCGGCATGATCTCCAGCTGGGTCACCGAGCGCGCACCCTGGCGGTGCGAGGTGCCCAGGCAGTCGGCGCCGGTGTCACCGCCGCCGATGATCACGACGTCCTTGCCCTGCGCGGAGACCGGTGGGGCGTCGATGTCGCCCTGCTGCACGTGGTTGGCCCAGGGCAGGAACTCCATCGCCTGGTAGACGCCCTCGGCGTCCCGGCCGGCGGCGGGGATGTCCCGCCACGCCGTCGCGCCGCCCGCGAGGACGACCGCGTCGTAGTCGGCGCGCAGCTGCTCGACGGTGAGGTCGGTGCCGACGTCGACCGAGGCCCGGAAGTGCGTGCCCTCGGCGACCATCTGCTCCAGCCGCCGGTCGAGGCGCGACTTCTCCATCTTGAACTCGGGGATGCCGTAGCGCAGCAGCCCGCCGATGCGGTCGGCCCGTTCGAACACGACGACGTCGTGCCCGACCCGGGTCAGCTGCTGGGCGGCGGCGAGCCCGGCCGGCCCGGAGCCGACGACGGCGACCTTCTTGCCGGTCTTCTGCTCGGGCACCTGCGGCGGCACCCAGCCCTCGTCCCAGGCCCGGTCGATGATCTCGATCTCGACCTGCTTGATGGTGACGGCGTCGTCGTTGATGGCCAGCACGCACGCGGCCTCGCAGGGGGCCGGGCACAGCGTCCCGGTGAACTCCGGGAAGTTGTTCGTGGCGTGCAGCCGCTCGATCGCCTCCCGCCAGTCCTTGCGGTGGACGAGGTCGTTCCACTCCGGGATGAGGTTCCCGAGCGGGCAGCCCTGGTGACAGAACGGGATGCCGCAGCTCATGCAGCGCCCGGCCTGCTTCTCCAGGTGCTGGCGCGGGAAGTCCTCGTAGACCTCGCGCCAGTCCATCAGCCGCAGGTCCACCGGCCGCCGGGTCGGCGTCTGCCGGGGAGTGGTCATGAAGCCCTTGGGGTCACCCATGAGCAGCCTCCATGATCGCCTGGTTGACGTCGCGCCCCTCGCGCTCGGCGTTCTCCGTCGCGAGCAGCACGCGCTTGTAGTCCTTGGGCATGACCTTGCCGAACCGCTCGACCGCACGGTCCCAGTCGGTCAGCAGGGCGTGTGCCACCGCGGAGCCGGTCTCGGCGTGGTGGCGCTCGACGTGGTCGCGGACGATGGCCCGGTCCTCGTCGCCCAGCGGGTCGATGTCGACCATCTCGGGGTTGACCCGGTTCCGGTCCAGGTCGAGCAGGTACGCGATGCCACCGGACATGCCTGCCGCGAAGTTGCGCCCGGTCCGGCCGAGCACGACGACCCGTCCGCCGGTCATGTACTCGCAGCCGTGGTCGCCCACACCCTCGACGACGGCCACCGCGCCCGAGTTGCGCACGCAGAACCGCTCGCCGACGACACCCCGGATGTACATCTCGCCCGAGGTGGCGCCGTAGCCGATGACGTTGCCGGCGATGACGTTGTCCTCGGCGGCGAACGGCGCCGACGGGTCCGGCCGCAGGGTCAGCCGTCCACCGGAGAGCCCCTTGCCGAAGTAGTCGTTGGTGTCACCGACCAGCCGCAGGGTGATGCCCTTGGGCACGAAGGCACCGAAGCTCTGGCCGGCCGCGCCGGTGAGCGTGATGTCGATCGTGTCGTCGGGCAGGCCCTTGCCGCCGTGCGCGCGCGTCAGCTCGGAACCGAGCATGGTGCCCACGGTGCGGTTCACGTTGCGCACCGGCAGGTCCAGGGTGACCCGGTCGCCGCCCCGCAGTGCCCCCTCGGCCAGCTGGATCATGGTGTTGTCCAGCGCCTTGTCCAGGCCGTGGTCCTGCTCCCGGGTGCGCTTGCGCGGGGCGTCGCCGTGCTCGCCCACCTGGAAGATCGGGCGCAGGTCCAGGTGCTTCGACTTCCAGTGCTGCGCGGCGGCGTCGACGTCGAGCACGTCGGCCCGGCCGATCGCCTCGTCGATCGAGCGGAAGCCCAGCTGCGCCAGGTACTCCCGCACCTCCTCGGCGATGAACTTCATGAAGTTGACGACGTACTCGGCCTTGCCGTCGAACTTCTTCCGCAGCACCGGGTTCTGCGTCGCGACACCGACCGGGCAGGTGTCCAGGTGGCAGACCCGCATCATGATGCAGCCGGAGACCACCAGCGGTGCGGTCGCGAAGCCGAACTCCTCGGCACCGAGCAGCGCCGCGATGACGACGTCCCGCCCGGTCTTCAGCTGGCCGTCGGCCTGCACGACGATCCGGTCGCGCAGGTTGTTGGCCATCAGCGTCTGCTGGGTCTCGGCCAGGCCGAGCTCCCAGGGACCGCCCGCGTGCTTGATCGAGGACAGCGGCGAGGCGCCGGTGCCGCCGTCGTGGCCGGAGATGAGCACGACGTCGGAGTGCGCCTTGGACACGCCTGCCGCCACGGTCCCGACACCGACCTGGGACACCAGCTTCACGTGGATGCGGGCCCGCGGGTTGGCGTTCTTCAGGTCGTGGATGAGCTGCTTGATGTCCTCGATCGAGTAGATGTCGTGGTGCGGCGGCGGCGAGATGAGGCCGACGCCCGCCGTCGAGTACCGGGTCGTCGCGATCCACGGGTAGACCTTGCTGCCGGGCAGCTGGCCACCCTCGCCGGGCTTGGCGCCCTGCGCGATCTTGATCTGGATGTCGTCGGCGTTGACCAGGTACTCGGACGTGACGCCGAACCGGCCGGACGCGGCCTGCTTGACCGCGCTGCGGCGGGAGTCGCCGTTCTGGTCGACGGTGAAGCGGTCCGGGTCCTCGCCGCCCTCACCGGTGTTCGACCGCCCGCCGATCCGGTTCATCGCGATCGCCAGGGTCTCGTGCATCTCCTGCGAGATGGAGCCGTAGGAGATCGCACCGGTGGCGAACCGGGTCAGGATGGACTCGACCGACTCGACCTCGTCGATCGGGACCGGTGGCCGCAGACCCTCCTTGAAGGTGAACAGGCCGCGCAGCGTCATCAGCCGCCTGGCCTGGTCGTCGACCGCCTTCGTGTACTCCTTGAAGATCTCGTAGCGCCCGGAGCGCGTCGAGTGCTGCAGCTTGAAGACGGTCTGCGGGTTGAACAGGTGCAGCTCGCCCTCGCGGCGCCACTGGTACTCGCCGCCGACCGCCAGGGCCCGGTGCGACGCGCGGACGTCGTCGGCCGGGAAGGCGCGGCGGTGGTGGGCGAGGACCTCCTCGGCGAGGACGTCGAAGCCCACACCGCCCAGCCGCGAGGTGGTGCCGGTGAAGCAGGAGTCGATGACGTCGGACCCCAGGCCGACGGCCTCGAAGATCTGCGCACCGGTGTAGGAGGCGACGGTCGAGACGCCCATCTTCGACATGGTCTTGCGGACGCCCTTGCCGAGCGCCTTGACCAGGTTCTTCGCCGCGGTGCGGCCGTCGACGCCGGGGACGTCGCCGCGCTCGGCGATGTCCTCGACGGTCGCCATCGCCAGGAACGGGTTCACCGCGGACGCGCCGTAGCCCAGCAGCAGCGCGATGTGGTGGACCTCGCGGGCGTCCGCGGACTCGACGACCAGGCCGACCCGGGTGCGCGAGCGCTCCCGCACCAGGTGGTGGTGCACGGCGCCGGTCAGCAGCAGGGACGGGATCGGGGCGGACCCGGCGTCCACCCCGCGCTGGGACAGCACGATCAGCCGGGCGCCGGCCTCGATCGCGCGGGAGACCTCCTGCCTGATCTCGGCGAGCCGGGAGAGCATGCCCTTGCCGCCGTCGCGGGCCAGGAAGGTCCCGTTCACGACGTGTGAGGTGAAGCCCGGGAGCTCGTTGTCGTCGTTGACGTGGACGATCTTGGCGAGGTCGTCGTTGGTCAACACCGGGAACGGGACGACGATCGTCCGGCAGTGCGCCGGCGTGGCGTCGAGCAGGTTCTGCTCCGGACCGAGCTGGCTGAACAGCGAGGTGACGAGCTCCTCGCGGATCGCGTCCAGCGGCGGGTTGGTGACCTGCGCGAACAGCTGGATGAAGTAGTCGTAGAGCTGCCGCGGACGCTCGGAGATCGCGGCGAGCGGCGCGTCGTTGCCCATCGAGCCGATCGGCTCGGCACCGGTGACGGCCATCGGGCGGAGCAGGAGTTTGAGCTCCTCCTCCGTGTAGCCCATGGCCTGCTGACGCAGGGTCAGCGCATCGTGTGACGGTGCCTCGCGCTTGCGGTCGGGCAGCTCGTCGAGCCGGATCAGCCCGGCGTGCAGCCACTCGGCGTACGGGCGCTCGGCGGCGAGCTCGCCCTTGATCTCCTCGTCGTCGACGATCTTGCCGCGCTCGGTGTCGATGAGGAACATGCGGCCCGGCTCGAGGCGGCCCTTGCGGACCACCTTGTCCGGCTCGACGTCCAGGACCCCGACCTCGGAGGCCAGCACGACCAGGCCGTCCTCGGTGACCCAGTAGCGCGCCGGGCGCAGACCGTTGCGGTCGAGGACCGCACCGATTTGGGTGCCGTCGGTGAACGCCACCAGCGCCGGTCCGTCCCACGGCTCCATCAGCGTGGAGTGGTACTCGTAGAACGCCCGCCGGGCGGGGTCCATCTCGGCGTGGTTCTCCCAGGCCTCCGGGATCATCATCAGCACCGCGTGCGGCAGGCTGCGACCGCTCAGGTGCAGCAGCTCGAGGACCTCGTCGAAGGTGGCCGAGTCCGACGCGTCCGGGGTGACGATCGGGGTCAGCCGCGACAGGTCGCCCGGCAGGTTCGCCGACTCCAGCAGCGCCTCACGGGCGGCCATCCAGTTCCGGTTGCCGCGCAGGGTGTTGATCTCACCGTTGTGCGCGACGTAGCGGAACGGGTGCGCCAGCGGCCACGCGGGGAACGTGTTCGTGGAGAACCGCGAGTGCACGATCGCCAGCGCCGAGGTGACCCGCTCGTCGGTCAGGTCGGGGTAGAACGCGGCGACCTGGGGCTCGGCGAGCATGCCCTTGTAGATGATGGTGCGCGGGCTCAGCGACGCGAAGTAGGCGTCGTGCGCGTGCTCGACCCGCTTGCGCAGGCAGAACGCGCGACGCTCCAGCTCCACGCCGGTGGGAGCGCTGTCGGGGCTCTCCCCGGTCAGCTCGGCACCGCCGACGAACAGCTGCCGGAACGTGGGCATCACCGCGAGCGCGGTCGGGCCCAGGTCGGCGGCGTCCGGGTCGGTCGGGAGCTCGCGCCAGCCCAGGACCGTCAGGTTCTCCTCCGCGGCCAGCCGGCCGATCGCCTCGATCGCCTCGCTGACCTGCTCGGGGTCCTGCGGCAGCATCGCGATGCCGGTGGCGTAGGCACCTGACGGAGGCAGCCAGAAGTCGGTGACCTCGCGGTAGAAGTCATCGGGAACCTGGATCAGGATCCCCGCACCGTCGCCGGTGTTGTGCTCGGCACCACGGGCACCACGGTGTTCCAACCGCAGCAGGGCCTCGATGGCCTTCTGCACGATGGCGTGGTCCCGCTTGCCGGTGACGTCGGCCAACATGGCCACACCGCAGGCGTCGTGCTCGTGATCGGCGGCGTACAGACCACCGGGCGAGGGGCGACGCGTCTGGTCACTGATCGCGGCCAACTGCTCCTCCTGTCGTCTCGGTGCACCTCTGCCACCCGTATCGGACGACCCGGGACCCGGCAGCGCGCTGCGGTCCGAAAAGGGTTCTCAGAGTACAGCGACCGTCGGGTCGAGGGTGTTCGAAAGGGCCGTTCAGGTGCACCGTGCCGCCGGGGTGGGGGGCTGTCGGAGACCTCCTCCGGGCACGACTCGCGGCCGGGCGCTGACATCCGATACCCGGCCAAGCCCTGCGGCACGGTTCGACCGCACACCCCGGCGAGTGCGGTCTGGCGAGAGCACAGAGTGGCACGCCGAAACCCGCGCGCGCTACAGATGATCGGGAGCGGATCGCGTGACGTGGATCGCTGGCCATCCAAGCAGGACGACGTTGCCTCCCCGTGTCCGCACGGTGAGCGACACGTGATCAGCGACCCGGGAGAGGCCTCTCTTCTGGCGATGTCGCGGCACGTGGTCGATTCGTTACGCGGACGCCGGGACGCGCCCGTGCCGGCCCGGGGAGACTGCCTCCGATGGACCTGCCCGAGTCGTTCCCAGCCCTGCCGTCCGTACCCGATCGGGGGGCGGTGGCGGCGGTGCTCGCCGACGTCGCCCGGATCGGGCCGTGGTTCGCCGTCGGTGTCCTGCCGCCGGACCCCGCAGGCCCGTGGCGGCGGTGGGACGAGCTGTACGCCCCGCCCGGCACCGGGACCGATCCGCTCTCGGCCCGGATCGACCAGGTCGCCGCGTCGCTGCGCACCGGGCGGCGGGTGGCGGCGTCGATCGCGGTCCAGGGGATGGCCGCCCGGCTGGTGTCGATGCCGTTCGCGGCGGTGGCGCTGCACGGCGTGCTGCCCCGGCTCGGAGATCTGTACCGCGACCCGTCCGCCGGCGACCCCTGGGCGCCCGCGCTGCCGACGACGCGGGACACCGCGGTGACACCGGACGCGTCGGTGGCACCGCACGCGTCGGTGGTGCCGGCGGGGCCCGCGGGCGTCCGGGCCCCGGACCCGCTGACCGACCCCGACGGCGCCGCGGACCTGCTGGCCCGCGAGCTGGCCACCACCCACCTCGAACCGCTGTACGCCGCCGTCGCCGCGCGGGTGTCGGTGTCCGAACGGGTGCTGCGGGGCAACGTCGTCTCCGCGATCGGGGGCGCGGCCCGGGTGATGGAGGCGATGCGGCGGGCCGACCGGCCTGCCTTCCTCGCCCTGCTCGGTGCGCTGATCGGGCACCCGGCCCTGCGCGGACCGCTCCCGGACGGGGCGACCGGGCACCTGCTCCGCCTCGACGAGACCGACCCGGACACCGAGTGGTCGTTCCGCCGCCGCAGCTGCTGCCTCTACGTGCGGATCCCCGACGGCGGCACCTGCGGCGACTGCGTCCTGACCTGAGCGTCCCGCCCCCGGCCCGGGTCAGCGGGGGAGGTCGATGTGGGCGATCGTGACCCGCACGCGGGCGGTCAGGCCGGTCACCGCGGCGATCTCCTCCGCCACCTCCCGCTGGACCCGCGCGGCGAGGTCCGCGCACGGTGTCCCGAGGCGGATCCCGACGGACACCCGGACGTCGGCCTCCCGGCCGTGGACGCCGGCGACGACCCCGCGGGTGCGCAGCTCGTCGGGCACCGGGTCGTGGGGCAGCCATTCCCCGGCCAGCCCGAGCAACGTCTGCTGCAGACCCCCCAGCAGCGTGACGACGCCCGGCACCGCGCGGGCCCGGCGCGCGGCCACCCGTGCGACGGCGAGGTCCGAGACGTGGAAGCGGACGGTAGTCATACCGGGTCCTCCCACACGTCCTCCACCAGGATGTCGACGCCGTCGACCGGCACTCCGAGCGTCCGCTCGCCGGCCGAAATGATCATCTGCCGGACCCGGGCGGTCACCGAGGCGAGGTCGACGCCGAACCGGGCGGTGACCGTCATCCGGACCCAGACCGGTTCGACGTCCGCGTCCGGGGCGGGATCGCCGGGTGGCCCGCCGGTCTGCTCGATCCGGCAGCGCCGGGCCCGCAGGCCGCCCATCGAGTCGACGACGTGTCGCAGCGCCGCCTCCGCGGCCGGCCGGCCCAGCCAGGCGTCGGGCCCGATCCGCAGCAGCTCGTGCGGTCCCAGGTCGGCGACCACCGCACCCACCACCTGCTCCAGTACCGACGGCGGCGGCCGCAGCGGCTCGGCCGCCATCCGGGCGACCAGCCCGCCGAGCCGGTCGCGGTCGGCCAGGGCCGCGGCGCAGTGCCGGCAGGACCGTTCGTGTTCGTCGAGGGCGCCCAGCTCGGCGTGCTCCCACACGTCGGCAGCGTCCCGGCCGCAGGCCAGCGGCCGCACCCGTTCTACCGCCATGCCCGCATCCTCTCAGCGAGTGCCGCCCGTGCCCGGTGGATCCTCCCGCGTACGGCGGTCTCGCCGACGCCGGTGATCTCGGAGATGTCGGCGTAGCCCAGCCCCTCGAGCTCCCGCAGCACCCAGCACGTGCGCTGCTCGTGCGGCAGCTCGCGCAACGCCCGGGAGAGTGCGGCCAGCTCGGCATCGACCTCGGCGGCCCGTGCCGGGGACCCGCGGTCGGTGGCCAGGGCGTCCTCGTCCGGGAGCGGCACCGTCGGCCGGTTCCTCCGCATCAGGGCGGTGCAGCGGTGGGTCACGATCCGGTACATCCAGGTCGAGAAGGCGGCGTCGCCGCGGAACGTGCCGATCTTCCGCCACGCGTCGAGCAGTGCCTCCTGCAGGGCGTCCTCGGCGTCCGCACGCTGGCCGAGCACCCGGACGGCGACCCGGTAGAGCGCGTTCTGGTGCCGTCGGGCGAGCTCCTCGAAGGCGTGCACGTCGCCGTCCTGGGCGCGGGCCACGAGGGTCGCCTCGTCCAGCGCGGCAGGGGACACCGACGGTGCCGGGTGCGCCACGCCCGCGGTGGGAAGCGCACCGTGCGGCCCGCCCTGGGGCGTCCGGTCGGGGACCTGCACGTCCGTCCGTCTCCGTCGTTGGTCTGTTGGCTCCGTGTCCGGAGGACCGGTCCGCCGGTGGGAACCGGTGGAGGGGTACCCGGGAGTCGTCGTCGACGGTAGTGACGGCTACTCGCCGCCGCCTGTCGGACACGCAGAGGAAGCAGGTGAGTCCCCGTCGTACCCATTACGGTGGCCGCGTGAACGAGGCGACCGGTCCGGGACCGGAGGACGTGGCGGCGGCCGTGCTGGAGCACCCGGCGGTGCTGCGGCTCCACGGCGGCCCGTTCGGCTCCATCGCCTCCTACCTGCCGGGGCGGCGGGTGTGGGGGGTGCGCCTGGGCGACCCGGTCGAGATCGCCGTCGTCGTCTCGCTGGGCACGCCCTTCGGCGAGATCGCCGACGGGATCGCCGCCCGGGTCCGTGCCGTGCTCGCCGACGACGCCGTCGCCGTGGAGGTCACGGTGGCCGACGTGGGCGGTGTCGACGCCGCGCCCGGCCGGGCCGTTGCGCCGTGACGCACGCCCGGCCCGACACGCCGTGAGCGGGCTCGCCTAGACTCGCGCGGGCCCCCGCCGTCGCAACGGCACGTCCGCGTGCCCGTGGGCCGGAAGGGGACGCCCGGTGCGATTCCGGGGTCGCCGCCGGATCCGTCCGGCCGGGGGCCGGAGAACAACCCGGGCCGCTCGCTGCGGCCCGTTTGCACACAAGCCCGCACCGGCAAGGAGTTCCACCGTGAAGAGCACCGTCGAGCACCTCAGCCCGACGCGCGTCCGGATCAACGTCGAGGTGCCGTTCGACGAGCTCAAGCCCGACTTCGACCGCGCGTACAAGAAGATCGCTCAGCAGGTCCGGATCCCCGGTTTCCGTCCGGGCAAGGCACCGGCCCGCATTCTCGAGGCCCGTATCGGCCGGGCCCCGGTTCTCGACGAGGTCGTCAACAACGCGATCCCGACCAAGTACCAGGAGGCGATCGTGACGTCCGAGGACGTCAAGCCGATCGGCCGCCCGGACATCGAGGTCACCGAGATCGCCGACGGTGAGCGCATCACGTTCACCGCCGAGGTCGACATCCGCCCGGAGTTCGAGCTGCCGGAGCTCGAGGGGCTGACCGTCGAGGTCGACGAGACCGAGGTGGACGAGGAGCAGGTCACCGAGCAGCTGGACCAGCTCCGTGCCCGCTTCGGCACGCTGACCGGCGTCGAGCGTCCGGCGCAGACCGGCGACTTCGTCCAGATCGACCTCTCAGCCTCGGTCGACGGCAAGACCATCGAGGAGGCCACCACCACCGGCTTCTCCTACGAGGTCGGCCAGGGCGGTCTGATCGACGGCATCGACGAGGCCCTCGAGGGCATGTCGGCCGAGGAGGAGAAGACCTTCACCTCGAAGCTGGTGGCCGGCGAGTACGCCGACCGCGACGCGGAGATCACCGTCAAGGTGACGGCGGTCAAGGAGCGGCACCTCCCCGACGCCGACGACGAGTTCGCCCAGCTGGCCTCGGAGTTCGACACGCTCGAGGAGCTGCAGGAGAACCTGCGCGAGCGCCTCGGCCAGTCCAAGCGCATGGAGCAGGCCACGCAGGCCCGCGACCGGCTGCTCGACAAGATCGTCGAGGGCACCGAGGTCCCGCTGCCGGAGAGCGTCGTGCAGGGCGAGATCGACAACCGGCTGCACGACGCGGTGCACGCCTTCGACCACGACGAGGAGCGCTTCGCCGAGTTCCTCGCCTCGCAGGACAAGACCCGTGAGCAGTTCGACGCGGAGTCCCGCGAGGAGGCCGAGACGGCCGTCCGGTACCGCCTGGTGCTCGACGCCCTGGCCGACCGTGAGGAGATCTCGGTCAACGACCAGGAGCTCACCGAGCGGATCCTCTACCAGGCCCAGCAGTACGGCATGGCGCCCGAGCAGTTCGTCCAGCAGATCCAGCAGGCCGGCCAGATCCCGGCGATCTACCAGGACGTCCGCCGGTCCAAGGCGCTGATCGACGCCGTGCGTGCCGTGTCGGTCACCCTCCCGAACGGTGACCCCGTCGACCTGTCCGACCTCCTGGGCTCGGACGACGACGAGGACGAGGACGCCTCGGTCGTCGAGGGCACCGTCGAGTCCGTTGAGGACAGTGCGGAGCCGGCAGGCGACGACACGCCGGACACCGCCGGTGAGAAGGCCGACGTCAAGTCCTGACCTGGTTGTTCGCCCGGGTGCGGCGTGCCCGGCGCAGTGCGCGCTGCGCTCTGGGCGAACATCGGGCGTCGTTCCCTACGCGGGCCGGTCGGTCCGCGTAGGGTCGGCCCCGAACCGGTCCGACGAGGGCCGTGAACGGGTTCGCAAGACCCGAGACACCGGAGAACCGAGAGCGATCCAGAGGAAGACTTTCTCCGTCCCGTCCGGCGCCCGCGCCGGCGGGCGAGACTTCGGAAAGCAGGGTGAAGTGAGCCATCAGGACACCGGCCCGTTCGCGGGCCACGGTGCCGGGCCGCAGATGCGGTCCGCGACCCACAGCATGTCGCTGTCCGACTCGGTGTACGAGCGGCTGCTCCAGCAGCGCATCATCGTGCTCGGCCAGCAGGTGGACTCGGAGATCTCGAACCGGATCGCGGCGCAGATGCTGCTGCTCGCGGCCGAGGACCCCGAGAAGGACATCGAACTCTACATCAACTCGCCGGGTGGCTCGGTGAACGACGGCATGGCCGTGTTCGACACGATGAACCTGATCCCGTGCGACGTGGCCACGACCGCGATGGGGCTCGCCGCCTCGATGGGGCAGTTCCTGCTCTCCGCGGGCACCCCGGGCAAGCGTTCGGCGCTGCCGCACGCGCGGATCATGATGCACCAGCCGTCGGGCGGCATCGGCGGCACCGAAGCCGACATCACGATCCTGGCCGAGCAGCTCCGCAAGACGAAGCAGGAGATGGCCGCGCTGATCGCCGAGCACACCGGGCAGTCGGTCGAGACCATCGAGCGGGACTCCGACCGGGACCGCTGGTTCTCCGCCCAGGAGGCCCTGGAGTACGGCTTCGTCGACCATGTCGTGACGCACGCCGGCCGTACGGGTATCGGCTCGCAGAACGGGAGCGCCTGATGAGCACCTTCGATCCGCGCCACCCCGAGTCGGTCGCCGACCTGCGCGGGCCCGGCGGCTACGCACCGGACCCGATCCGGTCCCGGTACGTGCTGCCGTCCTACGTGGAGCGCACGAGCTACGGGGTCAAGGAGTCGAACCCGTACAACAAGCTCTTCGAGGAGCGCATCATCTTCCTCGGTGAGCAGATCAACGACACCTCGGCCAACGACACGATGGCCCAGCTCCTGGTGCTCGAGTCGCTGGACCCGGACCGGGAGATCTCGCTCTACATCAACTCGCCGGGCGGGTCGTTCACGTCGCTGATGGCGATCTACGACACGATGCAGTTCATCCGCCCCGACATCCAGACCGTCTGCCTCGGGCAGGCGGCGTCGGCGGCGGCCGTGCTGCTCGCCGCGGGGAGCCCGGGCCGCCGGATGGCGGTCGAGAACGCGCGCATCCTGATCCACCAGCCGGCCACCGAGGGTGTCTACGGCCAGGCGTCGGACCTGGAGATCCAGGCCACCGAGATCTCCCGCATCCGCAGGCGGATGGAGGAGGTCCTCGCCCGGCACAGCAACCGCACCGCCGAGCAGGTGCACGCGGACATCGATCGGGACAAGATCCTCACGGCCGAGGAGGCCAAGGAGTACGGCCTGGTCGACGAGATCGTGCAGAGCCGCAAGCTGTCCGCCACGAGCGGCAGGTAACGACATCCCGGGGCACCGGAGCCGGACACGGCTGCCGGTGACCGCCCGCCGACCCGCCGCCGAATCGGACTCGTCTTGCGGTCCCGGCGGCGGGTCCGGGCAGGTACCGTCGTCTTCCGAGACCGTGTGGTGGTCGGGAACGACGGGCACGACGCGAGAACGCCGGACCAGGACTGGGGATCGACACCAATGGCACGCATCGGCGACGGCGGGGACCTGCTCAAGTGCTCGTTCTGCGGAAAGAGCCAGAAGCAGGTCAAGAAGCTCATCGCCGGCCCCGGCGTCTACATCTGCGACGAGTGCATCGATCTCTGCAACGAGATCATCGAGGAGGAGCTGGCCGAGGCCGGTGAGGTCAAGCTCGACGAGCTGCCCAAGCCCGCCGAGATCCACGACTTCCTCGACCAGTACGTCGTCGGGCAGCCCGACACGAAGCGCACCCTGTCGGTTGCCGTCTACAACCACTACAAGCGCATCCAGGCCGGCGAGCGCAGCCGGGCGAACGACGCCGACGCCGGAGACGGCATCGAGATCGCCAAGTCGAACATCCTGATGCTCGGCCCCACCGGGTGCGGCAAGACCTACCTCGCGCAGACCCTGGCGAAGCTGCTCAACGTCCCGTTCGCGATCGCCGACGCCACCGCGCTGACCGAAGCCGGCTACGTCGGTGAGGATGTCGAGAACATCCTGCTGAAGCTGATCCAGGCCGCGGACTACGACGTCAAGCGCGCCGAGACCGGGATCATCTACATCGACGAGGTCGACAAGATCGCCCGGAAGTCGGAGAACCCGTCGATCACCCGCGACGTCTCCGGCGAGGGTGTGCAGCAGGCACTGCTGAAGATCCTGGAGGGGACGACGGCGAGCGTCCCGCCGCAGGGTGGTCGTAAGCACCCGCACCAGGAGTTCATCCAGATCGACACGACGAACGTGCTGTTCATCGTGGCCGGCGCGTTCGCCGGGCTGGAGCGGATCATCGGTGAGCGGGTCGGCAAGTCCGGCATCGGCTTCGGCGCCGACATCCGCTCCAAGAAGGACATGGACGCGTCGGAGAGCTTCGCCGAGACGCTGCCCGAGGACCTGATCAAGTTCGGCCTGATCCCCGAGTTCATCGGCCGGCTGCCGATCGTCGCCTCGGTGACCTCGCTGGACAAGGACGCCCTGGTCAAGATCCTCACCGAGCCGCGCAACGCCCTGGTGAAGCAGTACCGCAAGCTGTTCGAGATGGACGGCGTGGAGCTCGACTTCGCGGAGGAGGCGCTGGACGCCGTCGCCGACCAGGCGATCCTGCGTGGCACCGGCGCCCGTGGCCTGCGGGCGATCATGGAGGAGGTGCTCCTCCCGGTCATGTACGACATCCCGAGCCGGGACGACGTGGCCAAGGTCGTCGTCACCGCGCAGACGGTGAAGGAGAACGTCAACCCGACGATCGTGCCGCGCCAGCCCGCGCGTCGCGAGCGCCGCGACCGTTCCGCCTGAACACACCCCACCCGATCACGCCGGCCCACCATCAGGTGAGGCCGGCGTTGTCGTTGGGTGATCTTTCCCAAATTGCGCTGCTCCGTCCGGGTACCTAACGTTGCTCCGTCTAACGAGCTGACGGAGGGGCACCACCATGGCGGGTTTTCTGACGAGGGAGCGGATCGTCGCGCCGCCCGGATGGAGCCGCTGGCTCGTTCCGCCTGCGGCACTGTCGATCCATCTGGCCATCGGCCAGGCCTACGCCTGGAGTGCGTTCAAGACGCCACTGGCCGACGGTCTCGGCCTCTCCGGAGTCGCGACGGCGCTGCCGTTCACCCTCGCGATCATCATGCTCGGCCTGTCCTCGGCGCTGTTCGGCACGAAGGTCGACGCGAACGGGCCCCGCTGGGCGATGGTCGTGGCCACCTCCTGCTTCGTCTCCGGCTTCCTGATCTCCGCGCTGGGGCTCTACCTCGGCTGGTACTGGCTGGTCGTGTTCGGGTACGGGTTCGTCGGCGGGATCGGGCTGGGCGTCGGCTACATCTCCCCGGTCTCGACGCTGATCAAGTGGTTCCCGGACCGGCCCGGCCTGGCCACCGGCCTGGCGATCATGGGATTCGGTGGTGGCGCGCTGATCGCCTCGCCGCTGACGGCGTCGCTGCTCTCGGCGTTCGGCGCCTCCGGGGACAACCCGTCCGTCACGGGTATCGGCAACACGTTCCTGGTCATGGGCCTGATCTACCTGGTCTTCATGTCGGTCGGCTGGATGCTGATCCGGGTACCGGCCGAGGGGTGGACGCCTCCGGGCTGGGACGCGTCCTCGGCGAAGAAGTCCGCCATGATCACGACCGGTCAGGTGTCGGCGAACAACGCGCTCCGCACACCGCAGTTCTGGTTGTTGTGGGTGGTGCTGACCTTCAACGTGACGGCCGGTATCGGCATCCTGGAACGGGCCAACCCGATCTTCCAGGACTTCTTCCGTGACTCCACCCCGGCCGAGACGCTCGCCGCGACCGCGGTCGGCTTCGTGTCGATCCTGTCGCTGGCCAACTCGGCGGGCCGGCTCGCCTGGTCGTCGTTGTCGGACGTGCTCGGCCGCAAGAACATGTACCGGATCTACCTCGGCGTCGGCGCGCTGCTCTATCTGCTGATCACGCTGATCCCGAACCAGAGCCGGGCGCTGTTCCTGGTCGCCTCGATCCTGATCCTCTCGTTCTACGGCGCCGGGTTCGCCACCGTCCCGGCCTACCTGCGGGACCTGTTCGGGACCTACCAGGTCGGTGCGATCCACGGCCGGCTGCTGACGGCCTGGTCGACCGCGGGTGTGCTCGGGCCGCTGATCGTCAACGCGATCGCCGACTCCCGGATCCAGGCCGGGGTGGAGGGGCCGGCCCGCTACACCACCGCGTTCTCGATCATGGTCGTGCTGCTGGTGATCGGGTTCGTGTGCAACGAGCTGATCCGGCCGGTGAATCCGAAGTATCACGAGCCGGAGGTGGACGTCGCGGATGACGCCGACCGGCCGACCGCCGAGGTGAAGGGGCAGCAGACATGAGCACGCACGAGGCGACCGGGCCGACCGGATCGACCGGCTGGGGCCCGCTGCAGTGGACGGGCGCCGTACTCGCCTGGGTCTGGGTCGGCGTGCCGTTCGGCTACGGGCTCTACGAACTGATGCTGAAGGTCCCGGCCCTGTTCGGCTGAGGCCCCGTGAGCGGTCGTCGCGGCAGGAAAGCGACAACCGCTCACGGGCGATTCATCGCCCATTCACCCTGACGGGCTACAACGGATCGTGTGATCATCTCCCGTCGCTCCCTGTTCCGCACCGCGGCCGCCGGCGGTCTCGCCGGCGCCGCCGCGCTCGCCCTGCCCGGTGCCGCGTCCGCCGGGCCGGCGCTGGTGCGCTCCGGGCGTCCGGCGCTCACCCACGGTGTCCAGTCCGGCGACGTCCGGCCCGGGTCCGGCCTGGTCTGGACGCGTGCCGACCGGCCGTCGCGGATGGTCGTCGAGGTGGCCGGAAACCCGGAGTTCCGGGGAGCCCGCCGCATCGCCGGCCCGGTCCTGACGCCGGACACCGACCTCACCGGGCGGCTCCGCGTCCCGGCCGGCGCCGGCCGGGTGCACTACCGGGTCGTCGCGGAGGATCTCGACACCGAAGCCGCGGGCGAGGCGCTGACCGGCTCCTTCCGGGCGATCCCGGGCCCCGGCGAACCGGTGCGGATCCAGTGGTCCGGCGACGTCGCCGGGCAGGGCTGGGGCATCGACCCGGCGCACGGCGGAATGCGGATCTTCTCCGCGATGGCCGACCGGAACCCGGACCTGTTCCTGCACAGCGGGGACGCGGTCTACGCCGACGGCCCGCTGACCGGGAGCGTCACGCTGCCGGACGGCCGGGTCTGGCGCAACGAGATGACGCCGGAGAAGTCGAAGGTCGCCGAGACCCTCGCCGAGTTCCGCGGCCAGTTCGCCTACAACCTGCGCGACGAGAACCTGCGCCGGTTCGCGGCGTGCACCGGCCAGATCGTGCAGTGGGACGACCACGAGGTCACCAACAACTGGTATCCGGGCGAGATCCTCACCGGCGAGGCGGGCGAGCCCTACACCGAGAAGCGGGTGGACGTGCTCGCCGAGCGCGGGTTCCGGGCGTTCCACGAGTGGCAGCCGGTGGACCCGCGCACGACCGTCGACGGGCGGGTGTACCGGCAGGTGCCGTTCGGCCCGCACGTCGAGGTGTTCGTGCTCGACATGCGCTCCTACCGGGGCGACAACACCGCGAACGACGGCGCGCCCGAGCCGATCCTCGGCGAGCAGCAGGCCCGCTGGCTGGTGGACGCGCTCGCCTCCTCCCGGGCGACCTGGAAGATCGTGCAGTCGGACATGCCGATCGGGGTGCTCATCCCGGACGGCGACACGGCCTGGGAGGCGATCGCCAACGGCCTGCCCGGGCCGCCGCGCGGGCGCGAGTCGGAGATCGCCGGGGTGCTCGCCGGACTGCACCGGCGCGCGGTCCGCAACGTCGTCTGGGTGACGGCGGACGTGCACTACACCGCCGCCCATCACTACTCGCCGGACCGGGCCGCGTTCGACGACTTCGACCCGTTCTGGGAGTTCGTCTCCGGTCCGCTGCACGCCGGCGCGTTCGGGCCGAGCGAGCTCGACCCCACGTTCGGGCCCCGCGTGGAGTTCGCCCGCGGCCCGGACCGCGACGGTGCGTCACCGCTGGAGGGGTTCCAGCACTTCGGGGAGCTCGACGTCGCGCCCGACGGGTCGACGCTGGACGTCCACCTGCGCGACCAGGACGGCAGGTCGCTGTGGAGTACGACCCTGCGGCGGGCCTGAGCCGGGTCAGGTCAGGTCAGCGGACGGGGTGCGGGCCCGGCCAGGGTCGGGGTGATCCGCCCGAACCGGCCCTCCGGGGTGATCGGCAGCCGGTCGAGCGTCACCTCGCGGTGCGTGCCGTCGCCGTCGGGGATCGCGAACCGGTGGTAGGCGTAGTACCACTCGTCGGTACCGGGGATCCGCAGCGGCGATCCGTGGCCGGGCCCGCGCACCCCCGTCTCGAGGTCTTTCTCGAGGATCACGCCGTGGTTGGTGAACGGGCCGGCCGGGCCCGGGGCGGTCGCGTAGCCGACCCGGTAGTCCTCGGACCGGAAGTCGCCGATCGACCAGGTGACGTGCCAGGTCCCGGCGCGGATCTCGACGTCGAGGCCCTCACCGAACTGGTCGAGGCCGGACAGCACCTGGATCTTCGCGGGGTCGAACGACACCATGTCCGGGTTCAGCGGGACCATCTGCCCCTGGCCGTTTCCCCAGTACAGGTACCGGGTGCCGTCCGGACCGGCGACGACGGCGGGGTCGATCGGCACGCCGCGCCCGCCCGGGTTCTCGGTGATCAGCGGCCGTCCGATGTCGCGGAACGGGCCGGTCGGGGAGTCGGCGACCGCGACGCCGATCTTCTCCTCCGCGGTGTAGTACAGGTACCAGCGACCGTCCTTCTCGGCGATCTCCGGCGCCCACGCCAGGCTGTCCGCCCACTGCACGTCGGGCCCGAGCTCCAGGACCTCGCCGCGCGGGCGCCAGTTCACCAGGTCCGTCGACGACCACACGGTGAACGACGCGTCCGCGGCGCCCTCGCCGTCGGTCGTCGGATAGAGGTAGTACGTCCCGTCCGACACGGTGATCGAGGGATCGGCGTAGTGGCCGTCGAGCGCCCGGCCACCGATCGGGCGGGTGGGCGCCTCCCCGGGCGCCGCGCTCGCCGTCGCGGGCAGGAGCCCGACGGTGCCGAGCGCGAGGACGGTGGCGAGCACGGCCGGTAGCGGCTGGCGGGTTCGCGACACGCCCGCACCGTGGGGGAGCCGGCCGTACCGGGGTGGACGGCGCGCCACGCACGGGCACGGCTTCACTCGGACGAGTGGTCCGGTGGACGGGCTGTCCTGGGACCGGCACCGGGACGCCGGCCGGTGTCCGGGAGCTCCGGCCGTGCGGACTCCTCAGCCCGTGGCGCAGGCCGGCTGCACCGCTCGGGCCGGAACCGCGTCCACCGGCCGGTGCCGCAGGTCGTCGATCGTGCAGGCCGACAGCGCGTCCACCGGATCGTGCTCCGGGGTACCGGTCGCGCCGGTCCTCACCGGCTCGGGCCCGGCGCCCCCTGTGGTGGGGGTGGGGTCGTGCTCCGGCATCGCCAGGTAGGCCGCCGACAGCCGCCGGTACGGGCGGGACGCCAGCGCCGCCAGCGTCGCCACCAGCCCGATCGCCCCGGTGACCACGAAGACCAGCGCGATCGCCCGGTCGATGCCGGTGCCGAACCAGCTGCCGATCGCCCGCGCCCCGGCGCCGCCGTCGGTCATGAACGGTGCCACGACCAGCTCGGTGAACGGGGCGAGCAGGAACGCGGTCAGCGGCGACGCGGACTGCTCGACGCTCTGGGCGAACCCGAAGACCCGGCCCTGCCGCTCGTAGGGCACCACCCGCTGCAGCACGGTCTGCTCGGCGGCCTCGGCGAACGGCATCAGCAGCATGAACACGGCCATACCGATCGTCAGCAACACGATGGAGGCCTGCAGCGGGAACAGGATAGTCGTCGCCCACAGGGTCGCGTTGACCAGCAGCAACGTCCGCACCGGTCGGGCACCGAGGCCGGTCCGGGCCACCAGCAGCCCGCCGACGATCACGCCGGTGGACAGCGCACCCCACAGCAGGCCCCACGCCTGCACGGAGACCATCGACAAGCCGTAGGGGTCCATCAGCGCCATGAACACGCCGCCGAGCAGGTTGTTCAGGCAGGTGAACACGATCAGCGCCGGCAGGCCGGGGACCGAGCCGATCACCCGCAGCGTCCCGCGCAGGTCGATCCCGCCGTGGCCGGAGTCCGGTGTGTCCGTCGCGCCCGGTAGCGCGGTGGGCACCGTGATCCGCGACAGGTGCACCAGCGAGGCCAGCAGCGCGACGATCGCCAGGAGCAGCACCGAGCGCATGCCGTCGAAGGCGACGAGCAGGCCGGACAGCACCGACGTCACCAGGAACGACACCCCGGTCGCGGTGCCGACCAGGCCGTTCGCCCGGTCCCGCACACCGGCCGGGACCAGCAGTGTCACCAGCGTCGGCAGGGCGATCGTCCGCAGGTTGCCGGTGATCACGCCGAGCATGAGCGTGACGACGAAGCCCCACAGCAGCGGGCTCGCCGGATCGCGGAAGGTCTCGGCCGGCACCGCCTGGTGGAACGCCAGGCAGACCGTGTAGATCGTCAGCGACACCACCGCCGACCCCTGCATCACCGACTTCTTGCCGAACCGGTCGACGAGGCTGCCGAACCAGATCCCGGTGAGCGAGGTCGCGGCCAGGAAGACGCCGGCGATCAGCCCGGTCGCCATCACCGACCGGGTCTCGACGAACACCCAGAACGTCACGGCGAACCACACCGTGAAGTTCACGACCGACACGGTCAGCGTGCTGGCCAGCAGGTGCGCGAAGGTGCGCTGCGTGCCGTGCCGCAGGTCCAGCTGCGTGGTACTCATGTCCTCACCCGTCCCTCTCCGCCAGTGAGACCCGTGGGTTCACCGGAACTCATCGGCCGATGGGGACGGTGGGTGCTGAAGCTGGGTTCAGGTCAAGGGTCAGGCGGTCATGTCGAGGGCGGCGACGACCCTGGTCGGCCGGATCCGCACGACCAGCTCGCCCGGCACGCCGTTGCGCCGCCCGAACTCCTCGGCCCGGTCCGCACCCATGTACCGCCCGCCGAGAGCGGTGGCGATGCGCAGCAGCTCGGCAGGGTCCTCGCTGATCTCGGCGACACCCTGGACCTGCACGAACGCGTACGGCGGCGCGGCGAGGTCCGCGGTCAGCACCACCCGGGGATCGCGGACGATGGCCCGGCCCTTCGCGGTGCCGGCGCCGGTGTTGAAGACGATCGTGTCGTCCTCGACGAGGAACCAGACCGGGGCGACGAGCGGGCGCCCGTCCTTCGCGGTCCAGCCGAGCATCCCCGTCCGGGTGCCGTGGGCGAGGAACTCGACGACCTCGGGTGTGAGTGCACTCATGGCGCGAGCGTAGGGCCCGACATCGCCGGTGCCGGTTGTTCCCGTGGTGGGGCTGCACCGGGCGCACCGGGCGCACCGGGCGCACCGTGTGCGTCGGGACGCTCACGTACTCGCGCTCGTACGAGCGACACCGGTCGTCGTGGTCGGCCCGCCGCCGGTGATGATCACCCCCGTCCGAGCCGCCGAGCCGCCCGAGCCGCCGAGCCGCCGGGTCGCCAGGTCGCCCGAGCTGCCCGAGCTGCCCGGGCCGCCCGGGATCGCGGCCGGGTGGAGCTCGACGTCGCCGCTGCCGGATCGGCGAGAATCGGTGCTGTGGACGGTGGACCGCGGGTCGGTGAGAAGCTCGGCAGGCAGGTCGACGGGGTGTCCTGCGGGCCCGCGGTCCTGGTCGTGACGGCAGCACTCACCGGATCGGGACGCTCGGGTCCGGCCACGGCCCGGTCCGGCGCCGCGAGAAGCACCGGCGGAACGAGTCTCGGCGCGGCCCAGCACCTCGCGCACCGGCAGGCCAACCGGCTCTGGCCGCGGGCGCTCGGCACCACACCGTGGGGCATGCGGGCCTGGCTGCACCGGCACGCCCCGGCCGCGGGCGGGTTCCGGATCCGGCCGGCGACCGCGGGGGTGCTCGCGGTCGTGCCGTCCGCGCCCGTCCCGGTGCCGCTGCTGATCGGTTCGCGGTGGTTGCCGCGGCACTGGGTGCTGGTCACCGGCCTCGCCGACGACGGCCGGTGGCAGGTCTACGAGCCGGGCGCCGGGGTCGTGCGCGCCTTCGACCCCCGGACCTTCGACGACGGCACCGCCGCGGCCGTGCTCGGCAGGCCCCGGCCCTGGTGCGTCCTGCTGCCGTCCGGCTGAACGCCCCCGCACGTACGCCCTCGCCGGGGCCGGAGGCGCAGCCCAACCTGTACACCCACACCGGCAAGCACGTTCTCGCCCGACCGCGGCCGAAAAGGTGCACCCCGCCCGCCGGGCCCGGATTGATCAGCACGTTTCGGCCGGTTCCGGGGGCGGAATCGTGCATCCCGGTGGCTCGAGCCCGGTTGATCAGCACGATTCGGCCCTTCCGGGGCGAGAACGTGCGTTTCGGTCGCCCGGGTCGACCGAGCGGGCGTGGAGTCGTCCACCCTGTGTCGGGATGCTTGCGTGCGGGGCCGGCGATCCGGGGCTCCGGAGGCACCGTGGTGCCGGTCGCTCCGGTGGGGCGAGCGGGGGCCGAGCCCGCCGGGGGCCCGGAATCCTGTCGGCGCCGACTCGTAGACTTGACATGTGACCGAGACCCTGTCCGCGCGTACTGCCGACCTGCCCGCCAAGTGGACCCCTGGCGAGGTAGAGGGCGACATGTACCGCCGCTGGGTCGAGCGCGGGTACTTCCAGGCCGACCCGGCGTCCGACGAACCGGCCTTCTCGATCGTGATCCCGCCGCCGAACGTCACCGGCAGCCTGCACCTGGGTCACGCGATGGACCACACGCTGATCGACGTCCTGACCCGGCGCCGCCGGATGCAGGGCCACGACGCGCTGTGGCTGCCCGGCATGGACCACGCCGGCATCGCGACCCAGTCCGTCGTCGAGCGCCGGATGGCCGCCGCAGGCGAGCCGGACCGGCACGCGATCGGCCGCGAGGCGTTCGTCGAGAAGGTCTGGGCCTGGAAGGCCGAGTCCGGCGGCTCGATCCTCGGCCAGATGGAGCGCCTGGGCGACGGCGTCGACTGGTCCCGCGAGCGCTTCACGCTCGACGAGGGGCTGTCCCGCGCGGTGGCCACCGTGTTCAAGCGGATGTTCGACGACGGGCTGATCTACCGGGCCGAGCGCCTGGTCAACTGGTCCCCGGCGCTGCGCTCGGCGATCTCGGACATCGAGGTCGACCACGCGGAGGTCGAGGGCGAGCTCGTCTCCATGCGCTACGGCGACGGGGACGCCTCGGTCGTCGTCGCCACCACCCGGGTCGAGACGATGCTGGGTGACACCGCGGTCGCCGTGCACCCCGGCGACGAGCGGTACGCCGCCCTGATCGGCACCGAGATCGAGATGCCGATCACCGGCCGCAAGATCCCGGTCATCGCCGACGACTACGTCGACCCGGAGTTCGGCTCCGGCGCCGTCAAGATCACCCCGGCGCACGACCCGAACGACTTCGAGGTCGGCCGCAGGCACGACCTGCCGATGCCGACGATCATGGACGAGACCGGCACGATCGCCGGGTCCGGCACCCGGTTCGACGGGATGGACCGGTTCGAGGCGCGCGCCGCGATCCGCGAGGAGCTGCGCGAGCAGGGCCGGATCATCGCCGAAAAGCGGCCCTACCTGCACTCGGTCGGCCACTGCTCGCGCACCGGTGTCCCGGTCGAGCCGCGGCTGAGCCTGCAGTGGTTCGTCAAGGTCGAGCCGCTCGCGAAGGCGGCGGGCGACGCGGTCCGCTCCGGCGCGACCGTGCTGCACCCGAAGGAGCAGGAGAAGCGCTTCTTCGACTGGGTCGACAACATGCACGACTGGACGATCAGCCGTCAGCTGTGGTGGGGGCACCGGATCCCGGTCTGGTACGGCCCGGCGGGCGAGGTGGTCTGCGTCGGGCCCGACGAGGAGCCGCCGTCGGGCGAGGGCTGGCGGCAGGACTCCGACGTCCTGGACACCTGGTTCTCCTCCGGGTTGTGGCCGTTCTCCACGCTCGGCTGGCCGGACGACACCCCGGACCTGCGGAAGTACTATCCGAACTCGGTCCTGGTCACCGGCTACGACATCCTGTTCTTCTGGGTCGTCCGGATGATGATGTTCGGGACCTACGCGATGGGGGAGACCCCGTTCCGCGACGTCTACCTGCACGGGCTCGTCCGCGACGAGCACGGCAAGAAGATGTCGAAGTCCAAGGGCAACGTCATCGACCCGCTGGAGCTGATGGACTCCTACGGCGCCGACGCGCTGCGGTTCACCATCGCCCGCGGCTCCAACCCGGGCACCGACATGTCGCTGTCGGAGGAGTGGGTCGCCGCCTCCCGGAACTTCACCACGAAGCTCTGGAACATCACCCGGTTCGCGCTGTCGAAGGGCGCCACCGTGGCCGCCCCGCTGCCCGCCGACGCCGACCGCACCGATGCCGACCGCTGGATCCTGGACCGGCTCGCCGAGGTCCGCGAGCAGACCGACGAGCTGCTGGACACCTACCAGTTCGCCAAGGCCACCGAGGGGCTCTACCACTTCGCGTGGGACGAGCTGGCCGACTGGTACGTCGAGCTGTGCAAGACCCAGCTCGACGACCCGGCCACCGCCGACGGCACCCGGGCCGTGCTCGGGCACGTGCTCGACGCGCTGCTGCGGATGCTGCACCCGATCGCGCCGTTCGTCACCGAGGCGCTGTGGACCGCGCTGACCGGGCGGGAGACCGTCGTGACGGCTGCCTGGCCGACCGCGCAGGACGCCGGCTCCCCGGCCGACGCGGCCGCGTCCGCCCGGGTGACCGACGCCCAGAAGGTGATCACCGAGGTCCGCCGGTTCCGCACCGAGCAGGGCCTGCCCGACCGCAGGTCGGTCGCCGCCCGGCTGGTCGGGCTGTCCGATGCCGGGCTGGCCGCGCACGAGCGGGCGGTCCGGTTCCTCAACCGCCTCGACGAGGCGGGGGACGGCTTCTCGGCCACCGCGACCTTCGAGGTCGCGACGTCGGGCGGGCCGGTCACCGTCGAGCTGGACACCTCCGGGGCGATCGACGTCGCCGCCGAGCGGGCCCGGCTCGGCAAGGACCTGGCCACCGCCGAGAAGGAACGCGACCAGGCGGAGAAGAAGTTGAACAATCCGAAGTTCACCGAGAAGGCGCCGGCCGAGGTCGTCGACGGCATCCGTGCCCGGCACACGACCGCACTGGCGGACATCGAGCGGATCGATGCGCGGCTGGCCGCGCTGCCGGAGGCCTGATCACCGCATGTCCAGGGAGTACGACCAGTTCGACGAGGAGGACTCGCCGACCTACGGCGGGGACCGCTGGGCCGAGGGCGGTTTCGGCGACGCCGGGGAACCGGGGGATACGCCCGCCCCGGCCGCGCCCGAGGACGACGGTGACGAGGAGAGCGGCGACGATGAGGACCGCGCCGACTCCGCGGCCCGGGACGAGGCGGGCGAGGCGCCCGAGAAGGACGCCCAGGAGGCCGTCATCGCGGCGGTCCTGGACGAGATCCGCGGTGGCGACACCCCGGACGTCGTTCCGGCCCAGTCCACCGTCACCGGGTACGCCGAGTTCCTCGCCGTCGACGCGGCGCTGGACCGGCGCTGGCCCGAGTCGGTCATGGAGCCGTCGCTGGACCGGATGCAGGCGCTCTGCGACGCGCTCGGCGAGCCGCAGCGCGGCTACCCGGTCGTGCACCTGACGGGGACCAACGGCAAGACGTCGACGTCGCGGATGATCGACGCGCTGCTCACCGAGGTGGGCCTGCGCACCGGCCGCTACACCAGCCCGCACCTGCAGCGCGCCACCGAGCGGATCAACCTCGACAACCGGCCGGTCACCCCGGAGCGCTACGTCGAGGCGTACCGCGAGGTGGAGCCGCTGGTCGAGCTCGTCGACGCGAGCCGCGGGGAGAAGCCCGCGCTGTCCAAGTTCGAGGTGCTGACGGCGATGGCGTTCGCCACGTTCGCCGACGCCCCGGTCGAGGCGGCGGTGCTCGAGGTCGGTCTCGGCGGCCGCTGGGACGCCACCAACGTCGCGGACGCGCACGTGGCGGTGGTCCTGCCGATCGGGGTCGACCATGCCGAGTACCTCGGCAGCGACGTCCTCGACATCGCCCGCGAGAAGGCCGGGATCATCAAGGAGGGCTCGATCGCGGTCCTCGCGGCCCAGGACAAGAAGGTCGCCGAGATCCTCATCGAGCGCTGCGCCGAGGTCGGCGCGCAGGTCGCCCGGGAGGGCGCCGAGTTCGGTGTCCGGGAACGGGAGATCGCCGTCGGTGGGCAGCGTCTGGAGCTGCAGGGACTGTCCGGCCGCTACGACGAGATCTTCCTGCCGCTGCACGGTGAGCACCAGGCGTCGAACGCGGCGATCGCGCTCGCCGCCGCCGAGGCGCTGATCGGCGCCGGCACCGCGCAGCCCCTCGACCCGGACGCCGTGCGTGCGGCGTTCGCGTCGGTCCGTTCGCCGGGCCGGCTGGAGCCGGTGCGGGGCGGGCCGGACATCCCGACCGTGCTCGTCGACGCCGCGCACAACCCGGCCGGTGCCCGGGCCCTGGCCACCGCGCTCACCTCGGAGTTCCGGTTCACCCGGCTCGTCGGAGTGATCGGCGTGCTGCAGGGCAAGGACGCCCGCGGCATCCTCGAGGGGCTCGAGCCGGTGCTGCACGAGGTCGTCGTGACCACCAACTCCTCGCCCCGGGTGATGGACCCCGACGAGCTGGGCGCGCTCGCGGCCGAGGTCTTCGGATCCGACCGGGTCAGCGTGGAACCGGACCTGCGCCGTGCTGTCGAGCAGGGCGCCGAGGTCGCCGAGGAGGCCGGTGGGTCCGGCATCGGAGTCGTGGTCACCGGGTCCGTGGTGACGGCGGGCGACGGCCGGTCCCTGTTCGGCAAGGAACCGGAATGAGCGGGGCGGGCGGGATCGACGGGGTGCCCGAGGGGGTCCGTCCGCCGCCGACGGACCCGATGAAGGGCGCCCGTGGGGTGTTCGCGGCCACGCTGATCCTCGAGGCGATCGTCGTGCTGCTCGCCCTGCTGGTGCTGCCGCGGTTCGGCAGCGGCTCCACCGGCCTGGGGTTCGGCGTGGTCATCGGGCTCGCCGTGGCGATGATCCTCGCCTCCGGCCTGCAACGACGGTCGTGGGGCCTCGCGGCCGCGCTCGGGCTGCAGGTGTTGCTGGTGGTGGCGTCCTTCGTGTTCCTGCCGTCGATGGCGATCGTCGCGTTCGCGTTCGTGATCGTCTGGGTGGTGCTGGTGTGGATGCGGCGCGAGGTCGCGCGCCGGATGGCCGCGGGGACCCTGCCGTCGCAACAGCAGGAGTGAGCGACGCTCTCCCGGCGGACCTCGATGCCGACCGCCTCCGAGCCCGTCACGCACCGTCGTTACCCTTGCGCTCGTGACTGAACGCACTCTCGTCCTGGTCAAGCCCGACGGTGTCCAGCGCAAGCTCGTCGGCGAGATCGTCTCGCGGATCGAGCGCAAGGGCCTCGAGCTCGTCGCTCTCGACCTGCGCACCGTCGACCGTGAGCTGGCCACCCAGCACTACGCCGAACACGACGGCAAGCCCTTCTTCGAGGAGCTCATCTCCTTCATCACCTCCGGCCCGGTCCTGGCCGCGGTCGTCGAGGGCCCGCGCGCCATCGCCGCCTGGCGTCAGGTGGCCGGCGGCACCGACCCGGTGGAGAAGGCGACGCCCGGCAGCATCCGCGGCGACCTCGCCCTGGAGACCGGCTCGAACCTCGTGCACGGCTCGGACTCCCCGGAGTCGGCCGGCCGGGAGATCAAGCTCTGGTTCCCGAACCTGTGACGACCGGCGCCCCGGCTGCCCGCCGGGTCGTCGATCCGCATCCCGGCGCCGCCGCCGCGCTCGGTGACCTCTGGGTCGCCGTGACCGAGGCGGGCGGCGCCGTCGACTTCGTGCCCGGCTGGGATCCCGGCGAGATCCGGGACCTGGCCGCGGCGATGATCGACGACGTCCGCTCCGGGGCCGCTCGGATGCTCGTCGTCGGCGACGAGACCGCGCCGGAGGGGACCGTCTTCCTCGTCCGCGAGAGCGGGATCGCCGCGCACCGCGCCGACGTGGCGCGCCTGATGGTCCGGCCCGGGCTCCAGGGGCGCGGGCTCGGCACGGTCCTGCTGGAGGCGGCCGTCGCGCAGGGCCGGGAGATGGGCGTCGAGATGCTCACGCTCGGCGCGCGCGGTGGCACCCCGCTGCCCGCGTTCTACGCCGCCCGCGGCTTCGTCGAGTACGGCCGGCTCCCCGGCGGTGTCCGGCTCTCCGAGGAGGACACCCGCGACGTGCACCTGTTCGTCCGGTCGCTGTGACGACCGGTCCGGCCGGCGGCGGATCATCTCGCCCGTCGGCCGGATGGCAGGGACGGCCGTTGCGCGCCACCATGTGCGGATGACGGTACTCACCCCGCGCCCGACCACCGCGGACCTGGTTCGCGGCGCAGTCGTGGCAGTCCTGGCGATCGTGCAGGTCCTGGTCTCGGCGCTCGGCGGCTCGGGTGTCGGGGAGGTCGCCCGGTCCTACGACACACCGCTGCTCGCGGCCGGCTGGGCCTTCTCCATCTGGGGCCTGATCTACCTGGGCTTCCTCGTCTACGCCGGGTACGCACTGCTGCCCGGCCAACGCGGCCGGGAGATCCACCGGCGCGTCGGCTGGTGGCTGGCGGCCTCGGCCGTACTCAACCCGCTGTGGATCCTGGCGTTCTCGAACCGCCTGGTCGTCGTGGCGGAGCTGGTGCTGATCGCGCTGGTCGCCGTGCTGACGGTGGCCTACTCGCGGCTCGCCCGCGAGGCCGCATCGGGCCGGGTGGAGCGCCTGGCGTTCCGGCTGCCGGTGGCGCTCTACCTCGGCTGGTCGTCGGTGGCGCTGGTCCTGGGCCTGATGGCGGCCGGGGTCGCGGTCGGCCTGCCCGGTGACGGTGCGCTCGCGCAGACCGCGGCGATCCTGCTGCTGGTGCTGCTCACCGCCGCCGTGCTGTCGGTGATCGGCTCGACGGCCGGGTTCGCCGGGTTCGCGCTCGCGGTCGTGTGGGGGCTCGCCGGCGTCGCGGCCAACGACCGGCCGATCGCCGTCACCGTCGTCGCGGTGGTGGCGGCGGTCGTCATCGCGCTGCAGACTGCACGCCGGATACGCCGTTCGGTGCAACCGGCCCGCCTCGCGCTGGGCTGAGGGCCGTTGCCCGGCGGAAGTGCCGGAGCCGCTTGCTACCGTCGCCCTCGGAACATCAGAGGTACCCCGGGAGGGCCGGCATGATCACCGGAAGCATCGTCGCGATCGTGACTCCGATGCACGACGACGGCGAGGTCGACCATTCTGCGCTCGGTGACCTGGTCGAGCGCCAGATTGCCGCCGGCACGTCCGGGATCGTCTCGGTCGGCACCACGGGTGAGTCGTCGACGCTGTCGGTGCTCGAGCACACCGAGGTCATGCGCCGCACCATCGAGGTGGCGAACGGGCGCGTCCCCGTCATCGCCGGCACCGGCGCCAACTCCACCGCCGAGGCCATCCATCTCACCCGGTCCGCCCGGGCCGCCGGTGCGGACGGTGCGCTGCTGGTCACGCCGTACTACAACAAACCTCCGCAGGAGGGCCTCTACCAGCACTTCAAGCGGATCGCCGAGACCGTCGCCATCCCGCAGTACCTCTACAACGTCCCGGGCCGGACGGCGTGCGACCTGCTGCCGACCACCGTCGCCCGGCTCGCCGAGATCCCGAACATCGTCGGGCTCAAGGAGGCCAAGGGCGACCTGGACCGGGTCCGCGAGCTCGTCGCACTCGGACTGGACGACTTCGCGCTCTACTCCGGCGACGACGGCACCGCCCGCGCCTCCATGCTGGCCGGTTTCCACGGCGACATCTCGGTCACCGCGAACGTCGCCCCCGAGCCGATGGCCCGGATGTGCAAGGCCGCGGTCGCCGGTGACGACGAGACCGCCGCCGGTCTCGACGCCGACCTCGCCGGCCTGCACTCGGCGTTGTTCTCCGAGCCGAACCCGATCCCGGTCAAGTGGGCGCTGGCCGAGCTGGGCCTGATGCCCGGCGGGATCCGGCTGCCGCTGGTGCCGCTGGACGAGTGGCACCACGAGGACGTCCGGGCCGCGATGCGGGCCGCGGGGCTGATGAGCTGAGAACGAAGGGAGCCGCAGAGGGTCAGCCCTCTGCGGCGGACTCCGGGGCGGCGTCGGCGGTCGGCCCCGCACTGCTGGTCCGCACATTGCGGACGATGTCGCGGCCGAACGTGACGTCGACCCGCTCGGCGACGGCCAGCTCCAGCACCGCGATCATGACCTCGCCGGAGATCCGGCGCATCCGCTCGATCGTCTCGTAGACCCGGGGCCACTGGTCGTCCGGGCGGCCGGAGTCGTCGAACGGCTGCCAGATCTCGCCGAGGAACAGGTCGACGTAGAGCTTCGCGACGCCGTCGGCGTGCTTGCGGAGCTGCTCGACGACGTCCAGCGAGCGGCCGATCGGGATGCCCAGGCCGGTGAGCTCGGCCGCGGCGTTCATCAGCCGGGGGCTGATCTCCTCGTAGGTGTCCTCGCCGACCTCGCGCAGCAGGCCCATCTTCACGCCGCGCTTCGCGAGGCCCGTGTCGGTGCTCTCGTACCGCTCGGCCAGTTCGGCGAGGTGGACCATCTGCCGGTCCTCGGGGGCGAACAGCTCCCGCACGGTCCGGATGAACTGCACGACCTGCTCGGTGGATCCGCCGGTGGTGTCGAGCAGCTTCTTGATGGTGTCGAGCTTGACGCCCTCGTCCTGCAGGTCCTTGATCAGCTCGAGGCGGGCGGCGTGGCCGCGCCCGTAGTACCCGGTCCGGGCCCTGACCTCGGGCGGTGGCAGCAGTCCGCGGGCCTGGTAGGCGCGGATGTTGCGCACGGTGACGCCGCTGGCCCGGGCCAGCTCGTCGATCGTCTGCCCGTCCTCCGGATCGGTGGCGTCCAACATGACATGCAAGGTAGCAGCAGTTGATGTGACACGTCATACCGCCGCTCTCTCCTTGCTATGTGACATCAAGTTGTGCAGAGTTGGTGTCATGTTCCGATCCGCTCCTGCGGTGTCGTCCCGGCGCCGACGTCTCCTCGCCGCCGCGAGCGCGCTGACCACACCGCTGCTGCCCGAGGACTTCCTGACCCTGATCGACCCGCTGTGGTCGACGACCTCGCTGCGCGGCCGGGTCGTCGCCCGCCGCCGGGAGACCGGCCGGGCCGTCTCGGTGACCATCGAGCCCGGACGCGCCTGGGCCGGGCACCGCGCCGGGCAGTACGTCGGCGTCGGGATCGACGTCGACGGTGTCCGGCACCAGCGCAGCTACTCGCTGTCCTCGCCGGAGGACGCCGACCACCTGACCGTCACGGTCCAGGAGGTCCCGGGCGGCGTGGTCTCCACCAGGCTCGTCCGTGACCTGCCGATCGGGACGATCGTCGAGCTGCAGCAGGCCTCGGGTGAGTTCACCCTGCCCGACCCGCTGCCGTCGAAGCTGCTGTTCGTCACCGCGGGCAGCGGCATCACGCCGGTGATGGGCATGCTCCGCACCCTCGACCGGCGCGCCGCGATGCCGGACACCGTTCTCGTCCACAGCGCGCGTACTCCGGAGGACACCGTCTTCGGAGCCGAGCTGGCCGCGCTCGCCGCCCGGAACCCGTCGCTGCGCGTGGTGCAGCGCCACAGCTCCGTCACCGGCAGGCTCGACCCGGCGAGCGTGGACGCGGCCGTCCCCGACCGGGCCGGACGCGCCGTCTACGCCTGCGGTCCCGCCGGTCTGCTCGACGCCCTGGACGAGGCCTGGGACGGGGTCCGCGCCGAGCGCTTCACCCCGCCGGCCCGAGCCGCCGAGGGCACCGGCGGCACCGTCGACCTGGGTGGGTCCCCGGTCGAGGTCGACCCCGGTCAGAGCCTGCTCGAGGCCGGTGAGGCCGCGGGGAAGGTCCTGCCCAGCGGGTGCCGGATGGGCATCTGCTTCGGCTGCGTGCTGCCGCTGCGCGAGGGCCGGGTCCGCGACCTGCGCACAGGTGAGGCGCACGGCGAGCCCGGCGACCTCGTGCAGACCTGCATCAACTCCGCCTGCGGACCGGCCCGCATCGACGTGGCCTGATCCCGCGCGGACCGGCCCGCATCGATCCGCCTGATCCCGCGGGGCCGCCCGGTCCGGCCGCGGCCCCGTCCGACCCGACCGTCATCGTCCCGGGACCGGTCCAGCCGGCCCCCCGCGAACCGAGGAGGTCCGCCATGACCGCCACACTCGACACCCCCGCCACCGGCACCCACGAGCCCGGCACCGCCACCCAGGAGCCCGGCCCGGAGGAGACCAACCAGGTGCAGCAGCCGCAGCGCCCGGCGCTGGAGCTCGTCCCCTCCACCCGCCGCGAGGACGTGGTGGCCACGACGAACCTCACGGCCGAGCAGATCGAGGAGCTCGGCCGCCGGCTCGACGGGATCCGGGACCGGATCCTCTCCGAGCGGGGTGCGTCCGACGCCGCCTACATCCGCGACGTCATCCGCAAGCAGCGGGCGTTGGAGATCGGCGGCCGCGCGCTGCTGTTCGCCGGCGTCCTGCCCCCGGCCTGGATCGCAGGCACCGCCATGCTCTCGATCGCCAAGATCCTGGAGAACATGGAGATCGGGCACAACGTGATGCACGGCCAGTGGGACTGGATGCGTGACCCGAAGATCCACTCGTCGGCCTGGGAGTGGGACAACGTCTCCTCGTCGGCCGAGTGGAAGCACTCGCACAACTACCTGCACCACACCTACACCAACGTCGTCGGCAAGGACCGCGACGTCGGCTACGGGATCCTGCGGCTGTCCGAGGAGCAGCGCTGGAACCCGTACTACCTGGGTAACCCGCTCTACAACTTCCTGCTGTCGCTCTTCTTCGAGTACGGCGTCGCGCTGCACGACCTCGAGGTCGAGAAGGTCGTCGCGGGGGAGAAGCCGCTGTCGCGGGTGTGGCAGCAGGTCAAGTCGATCGGCCGCAAGACCGGCCGGCAGGTGTTCAAGGACTACCTGGCGTTCCCGGCGCTGGCCGGGCCGTTCTGGGCGCCGGTGCTGGCCGGCAACGTCACCGCGAACCTGGTGCGCAACGTCTGGTCGCACGCGGTGATCTTCTGCGGGCACTTCCCCACCGGGGCGGTGCAGTTCGAGGAGGAGCAGCTCGACGACGAGAGCCGCGGCGAGTGGTACGTGCGCCAGCTCCTCGGCTCGGCGAACCTCGACGGCAGCCGGTTCTTCCACCTGATGACCGGCCAGCTCAGCTTCCAGATCGAGCACCACCTGTTCCCGGACCTGCCCAGCAACCGCTACGCCGAGATCGCCCCCGAGGTGCGGGAGCTGTGCGAGGAGTACGGCCTGGAGTACACGACCGGCCCGTTGTGGAAGCAGTACCTGCAGGTCCTGGGCACGATCAACCGGCTGGCGCTGCCGAACGGGAAGCGCTGACCGTCGAGCGGTCCCGAGCGCCTCGGGTGATCGTCGGACGAGTGCCGATCGGTGCCAACCCTGGCACCGATCGGCACCGAAAAGATGATCACGTCCTCGCGCTCAGCCCGGGAAGACGTCCAGGAAGCCGTGCACCTGGTCGATCCGGCCGTCGGCGTCGACCACGACCACGTCGAACCCGATGACCGGCGGCTCACCGCCGGCCGCCCAGAGCTCCGCGGGTGCGGCGGCCCAGCGGAAGCGGGCGCGGTCGTGGTGGGCGTCGACGTCGCCGAGCAACCGGAACTCACACCCCGCCAGCTGCTCCTGGGCGGCACCCAGGAAGCCGTCGACACCGTCGTGGCCGGTGACGTCGGCGAGCGGGTCGACGTAGCGACAGCCGGGCGTGAACAGGTCGGAGACCAGCCGCTTGCGGGCGATCGCATCGGTCTCGTTGAACGCGGCCACGTAGCGCTCGGCGAGGGCGGCGAAGTCGGTCATCGGTGAACCTCCTGGTCGGGATTGCGGTAGGACGTCACCGAGACTGGTGCGGCCGGAGCTCCGGCGCGATGACCCGTGAGGTAATGGGTAGCCGTTACCTGCGAGGTAGTCGTCGTGCCGTCGCCGCCCGGCTAGCGTGACCGGGGTGACCAGCGCGAACGTCCGGCCGTCCCGCAACGCCGGGCCGGGGGAGATGCTCCGGTTCTGGCGGGCCCGGCGGCGCCGCAGCCAGCTGGACCTGGCGCTCGCCGCCGGCGTCTCCACCCGGCACCTGAGCTTCGTCGAGACCGGGCGCTCCGGCGCCAGCCGCGAGCTGCTCGGGGCGCTGGCCGAGGAGCTGGAGATCCCGCTGCGCGAGCGCAACGCCCTGCTGCTCGCCGCGGGGTACGCCCCCGCCTACGCCGAGCGCCCGCTCGACGACCCGGATCTCGCCCCGGTCCGCGGGGCGTTGGAGCAGCTGGTCGCCGCGCACGATCCGTACCCGGCCCTGGTCGTCGATCGCTGGGGCGACGTGCAGCTGGCCGGAGCGGCCGTCGGGCCGTTGCTCGACGGATTGGCCCCGGAGGCGCTCGGCCCACCGGTGAACGTCTACCGGGTCTGCCTGCACCCCGGCGGCCTCGCGCCGCGGATCCGCAACCTCGCACAGTGGCGCGAGCACCTGCTGCACCGCCTGGAACGGCAGGTCAGGGTGACGGCGGACCGCCGGCTCACCGCGCTGCTCGCCGAGTGCCGGGCCTACCCGGCGCCGGAGGAGACCGCGCTACCGCTGCCCGGCGGGGACGTGTTGCTCCCGCTCCTGCTCGACACCCCGGCCGGACCGCTGGCGCTGCACTCGACGATGACGACCTTCGGCGCCCCGCACGACGTCACCCTCGCCGAGCTGGCCCTGGAGACGTTCCTGCCCGCCGACGACGCCACCCGCGCCGCGCTGCGGGCGATCGCCGTCGCTCAGAACCAGGAGTCTCAGGACCAGGAGTCTCAGGACCAGGAGCCTCAGGATCAGGGGCCTCAGGACGAGGCGGGTGCGACCCCGGGGGACAGCGACAGCACCGGCGTGACCCCGTTCAGCACGTAGTTCCCGATCACCTGCTGCTTGTAGATGATCGGGTTGTGCACCGAGAGCGTGCGGGCGTTGCGCCAGTGCCGGTCCAGCGCCCGGCCGGTCTCGACGGTGGACGCGCCCCCGACCTCGAAGAGCTCCGAGGTCGCGTCGAGCACCAGCTGGGGGATGGTCGACTGGACCCGGTACACGTCGAGCTCGGCGGTCGGTGCGTGCTCCGGGTCGGTGACCGCCCGGTCCAGCGACGCGGCCGCCGCGTCCACGGCGGCGCCGACGGTGAAGGCGGCCGCGTCGACCTTCCCGACGACCTGCTGCACCAGCGGGTCGTCCTTGGGCAGGTCGGCGTTGCCGTAGGGCCAGTTCCGCTTCCGGTCACGGACGTACGCGGCGGCGTCGTCGGCGGCGCGGCGCGCGATCCCGGCCAGCGCGGCGAGCTGGACGAGCTGCAGGAACGCCTGGCGGACCGGCACGTGCACGTCGACCGGCGCCGGGCGCACCTGGTCCGGGTCGATCTCGACGCCGGTGAACCGGGTGGTGCCGCTGGCGGTGAGCTTCTGCCCGAAACCACGCCAGTCGTCGATCCGCTCGACGCCCGGAGAGTCCGCGTCGACCAGCACCGTCACCCGGTTGCCGTCCGGGTCGAGGGCCACGACGTCGATCAGGTCCGCGTACAGCGTGCCGGTGCAGTAGAACTTCTCGCCCTCGAGCAGCAGCCGGTCGCCGTCGCGGCGCAGCACGGTGGTCGAGGAGTTGCGGGCCACCCCGCCGCGCTCGGTGATCGCGTTGCCGATGATCTTGCCGCCGGCGATCTCGGCGAGCCGGGCCCGGGCGACCGTGTCGCCGGGGTCGGCGGCGAGCCACAGCTCGGTGAAGGCGAAGTGCGTGCGCAGTGCCTGGGGGATGTTCGAGTCGGCCGCGCCCAGCTCCACCAGCAGCGAGAACAGCTGCCGGACCGAGGCGCCGGAGCCGCCGTCGGCGACCGGGATGCGCAGCGCGCCGAACCCGGCGTCGCGCAGGGCGGCGATCTCCTTCTCCGGGAGTCGGCGGTCCAGCTCGCGCTCCACCGCGCCGGTGGCGATCTCGTCGAACAGCGGGCGGAACCGGGCGTGCAGTTCGGCGTCGGTCACGGTGCTCACAGTGAGCAGGGTAGGTGAGACGGCCGCCGGCACACCGTGAGTCGTACCTCAACGGCACACCACCCGCCGGGTCGGTCCCGTCGGACGGGGCTACCCTGGTTCAGCGTGGCACCCACCTCCGTATTCCCTGTCCTGGAGTCGATCCTGCCCCGCGTCTCCAAGCCGGTGCAGTACGTCGGCGGTGAAGGGAACTCGCAGGTCAAACCGTGGGAGTCCGCGGCCGTCCGGTGGGCCCTGCTCTACCCGGACGCCTACGAGGTCGGACTGCCGAACCAGGGCGTCCAGATCCTCTACGAGGTCCTCAACGAGCGGGAGGACGCGCTCGCCGAGCGCTGCTACTCGGTCTGGCCCGATCTCGAGCAGCTGATGCGCGAGGCCGGTGTGCCGGCGTTCACCGTCGACGCGCACCGCCCGATCGGCGCGTTCGACGTGCTCGGCGTGTCCATCTCCACCGAGCTCGGCTACACGAACATGCTCACCACGCTCGACCTGGCGGGGACACCGCTGCACGCGCGCGACCGCGACGAGAGCCACCCGGTCGTCGTCGCGGGCGGGCACGCCGCGTTCAACCCGGAGCCGATCGCCGACTTCGTCGACGTCGCCGCGCTCGGGGACGGCGAGGAGGTCGTCGGTGACATCACCGACGTGATCCGGGACTGGAAGGCCCAGGGCCGCCCCGGCGGCCGGCACGAGCTGCTGGTGCGGCTCGCCGGCACCCCCGGCTGCTACGTGCCCGGGCTCTACGACGTGAGCTACGGCGACGACGGCGCCATCGCGGCCGTCACCCCGCTCGATCCGCGCGTCCCCCCGACCGTGCAGAAACGCACCACCGTCGAGCTCGACGACTGGCCGTACCCGAAGAAGCCGCTCGTGCCGCTGGCCGAGACGGTGCACGAGCGGGCGTCGGTGGAGATCTTCCGCGGCTGCACCCGCGGGTGCCGGTTCTGCCAGGCCGGGATGATCACCCGCCCGGTGCGGGAGCGGTCGCTGCAGGGCGTCGGCGAGATGGTGGACGCGGCCGTGCGCGCCTCCGGGTTCGACGAGGTCGGTCTGCTGTCGCTGTCGTCGGCCGACCACTCCGAGATCGCCGACATCACCAAGGGCCTGGCCGACCGCTACGAGGGCACCAACACCTCGCTGTCGCTGCCCTCGACCCGGGTGGACGCGTTCAACATCGACCTGGCCAACGAGATCTCCCGCAACGGGCGCCGCTCCGGGCTGACCTTCGCCCCCGAGGGCGGCTCCGAGCGGATCCGCCGCGTGATCAACAAGATGGTCTCCGAGGACGACCTCATCCGGACCTGCGCCGAGGCGTTCTCGCAGGGCTGGCGGCAGGTGAAGCTCTACTTCATGTGCGGGCTCCCGACCGAGACCGACGAGGACGTGCTGGAGATCGCCGGAATGGCCTACCGGGTGATCGAGGCGGGGCGCAAGGCGTCCGGGCGCAACGACATCCGCTGCACCATCTCGATCGGCGGGTTCGTGCCGAAGCCGCACACCCCGTTCCAGTGGGCGGCGCAGTGCCACCCCGAGGTCGTCGACTCGCGGCTGCGCAAGCTGCGCGAGGCCGTCAACTCGAACCGGAAGATCGGCCGCAACATCGGCATGCGCTACCACGACGGCGAGCCCTCGCTGATCGAGGGACTGCTCGCCCGCGGCGACCGCCGGGTCGGCGCCGTGATCGAGCAGGTCTGGCGCGACGGCGGCCGGTTCGACGGCTGGTCCGAGCACTTCTCCTACCAGCGGTGGGTCGACCGGGCAGCCGAGGCGCTGGAGCCCACGGGCGTCGACCTCGCCTGGTTCACCACCCGCGAGCGCTACGCCGAGGAGATCCTGCCCTGGGACCACCTCGACTCCGGCCTGGAGCGGGACTGGCTGTGGGAGGACTGGCAGGAGGCCCTCGAGGGCCGCGAGCAGGACGACTGCCGCTGGACGCCCTGCTTCGACTGCGGGGTGTGCCCGTCCACCGGCACCGACATCGAGGTCGGTCCCAGCGGCAGCACGCTGCTGCCGCTGACGGTGGTCAACCCGACGGCGTCCGCCACCGGGTCGCTGCAGGGACCGGGCGCGGGTGACTGAGAACGGGCTGTCCTCGATCCCCGACATCGCCGACGGCAGTGACGGCGGGTCGTCCTGGGAGCACGGCGGCCGCCGGTTGCGTGTGCGGGTCGCCGACGAACGCGACGTCGCCGCACTGGCCCGGCTGCGCCGCCAGTGGCTCGAGGAGCGCACCGGGCACCCGGTCCCCGATCCCGCGTTCGAGGAGTCGTTCGCGGCGTGGTGGCGGGTCGAGCAGCCGCGCCGGGCGTTCTGGCTCGCCGAGGCGGGCAGCGACCGGGCCGGCTGGACCCCGGTGGGGTCGATCAACGTCCTGGAGACCGTGCAGATGCCCCGCCCCGGAGGGCGCGGTGCGCGCACCGGGCAGGTCGGGAACGCGTTCGTGCTGGCCGCGTTCGGCGAGGTGGGGGTGCCGCGGGCGCTGCTGTCCGCGGTCGTCACGCACGCCCGCGAGCGCGGTCACCGGCGGCTGATGCTGGCGCCGACGGCGGGCAGTGCCGCCTTCTACCGGCGCGCGGGGTTCCACCCGGCCGGGGACACGCTGCTCGTGCTGGGGTAGGCCGCCGTAGCGGGTAGGCGCGCGCAGCGGGTGGGCGCCGGTACGGGTCACGGCCGCAGCAGTGCCGGGTTCGCCAGCCGGGTGGCCCGGTCGCGCTGCTCGCGGGCCGCATCGGCGTCACCGAGACGGGCCCGGTGCCGGGCCGCGCGGACGACGTACTCGTCCAGCCCGGTCCGGGCGGCGCGAGCGGCCAGCACCCGGCTCTCGGCGGCGACCGACGCCGGGTCGCAGGCCGCGCTGACCGCGCACAGGGTGTCGCGCAGGTGCAGCTCGATCCAGCAGCACACGTCGGGGTCGGCGACCAGCGCGGCACACGACGACCGCAGCGCCGTCACGGCGCCTGCCGGGTCCCCGAGCCGGGCCCGCGCCGCGGCCAGGCCACGCGAGGTGAGCGCGATCCAGCAGGCGTCGTCGAGCACCTCGGCGAGGGTGAGCGCGTCGGTGAGCACCCGTTCCGCCTCGGCCGGGCGGCCGGCGCGCAGCAGCAGCTCGCCGTGGAGCTGGTCCACCCAGGGCCGCATCGCGGTCCAGTCGTACTCGGCGACCAGCGCCCGGGCCCGCACGAGATCGGCCTCGGCGGCCTCGTCCTCGTCGCGTTGCAGCCGGGCCCGCGCCCGCATCGCCAGCGCCGCGGCGGCGGCCCGCGGGCGGTCCGCGGTCTCGGCGAGCGCGACAGCCCGGCCCAGCTCGGGCACCGCCGAGGCCGAACCGGGCCCGTCGACGAGGGCGAAACCCCGCACGTAGGCGACGCCGGCCTGCTGCTCGACGTTCCCGGTGGCCGCGGCCTCGGCCCGGTCGAGCTGGGCCATCGCCCCGGCCTGGTCGCCGGTCGCGGTCGCCACGAACCCGAGCTCGCGGCGGGCCAGCGCGGCCACCCCGGCCAGGCCGTCGCGGGTCGCGAGCCGGTCGGCCTCGCGCAGCGCCGCGACCGCGCCTGCGTCGGTGCTCGCCACGGCGTGCACGATGCCCCGCCCGTAGTGGGCCAGCGCCTCGGCGAGCACGCCGTCGTCGCCCAGCGCACGGGCCCGGCGCGCCGCACCCGCCAGCACCGCTGTGCCGTCCCGGGCCGCGCCGGCGTCCAGCACGTGCTCACCGACGCGGACCAGCTCCCGCACGGCGGTCCGCCCGGCCGGGGAGGACGCCACGTTCCGGCGGGACCGCTGCAGCCGCAGACCGGCCCGGGCGAGGTCGAGCCGGCGGCCGTGCAGCCACGCGGTGAACTCCGGCACGTCCGGTTCGCAGCCCTCCAGCAGCGGCAGCGTCGCCTCGGTCACCGGCCAGCGGTCGGGCCGGCGGCCGGCCAGCACGTCGAGCACGTCGACGGTGACGCCGTCGGCGGGCCCGGCCCGCAGCGGGTCACCGGTGATCCGGATCGCGCCGCCGGTGGCCCGCCGGGCCCGGCTCAGCGTCCAGCGCAGGGCGGCTGCCGGGTCGTCGCTGCCGGGGAACAGCAGCTCCACGGCCCGGCAGCGCGGGACCGGCCCGGTCGCACACAGCAGCAGGGCCAGCAGCGCCCACGGCTTGCGGCCCCGGACGGGCGGGACACCGGTCGTCCGGGGCGGGCCGAGCAGCCGGACGACGGTCATCGCCGTGCTCCTGGGGCATGCCGGGAAAGGGGTTCCAGGATGGCACCGCGCCCGGCCGGCCGATGCCCGCCGTTCGGCGCACCCGTCTCAGGTCCGCACGGCCGTGACCAGCAGGTACTCCGCCTCCCAGTGGTCGCCCGTCCGGGTCCGCTCCAGATACTCGGTGAACGCGGCGTCCAGCTCGGCGGTGCGCCCGGGATCGTCGGCGAGCCCGGCGTAGGCGGTGACGATCGGGCCGTAGTTCTGCTTCCACCACTCCCGGAACTCCACGGGGGAGCCCGCGACGGCGAACGTGACCGTCTGCTTCTGCGCCCGCAGGTCACGGACGCCGTCGCCCAGCAGCCCGCGGACGTGGGCTTCGTCGCCCCAGCGGGGTGCCGGTGTCGCGCCCGGCGGCGGGGCCGGCACGAACGGCCGCAGCGTCGCGAACAGCCCGCCGACGAACCCCTCCGGCGTCCAGCTGAGCAGGCCGATCCGGCCGCCGGGCCGGCACACCCGCAGCAGCTCTCCGGCGGCGCGCTCGTGGAACGGGGCGAACATCACCCCGACGCACGAGAGCACGACGTCGAACGACGCGGAGCCGAACGGCAGCGCGTGCGCGTCCGCCTCGACCCATTCCAGGGTGGCGCCGCGGGTACCGGCGATCCGGGCGCCCTCGCTCAGCAGCTCGGGGGTGAGGTCCGAGGCGACGACGTCGGCCCCGGCCAGTGCGGCCGGGATCGCGGCGTTGCCGGTGCCCGCGGCGATGTCGAGCACCCGGTCGCCCGCGCCGGCACCGGTGGCGCCGACCAGGACGGCGCCGAGATCGGGGATGAGGTCGGCGGCGACGGCGGGGTAGTCGCCGCAGGCCCAGACCGCGCGGTGCTTGGCTCCGATGGCGGTCAGGTCGGGGGTGGTGGCGGTCATGGCCGGCTCCTCCTCGGGTTTCCGGTGATGTGCCGCGAGGCTCCTCCCGGGACGTGTGCCGGAGCGTGTGCACCGCCGTCGCGGGGCACTCCTAGACTCGGGCCCATGGCGCGTGTGAAGGCGGGAGCGGCGGCGAACCCGGCACCTCCGACGGTGCAGCGGGTCCGCCTGCGGTTCGCCAAGCGCGGCCGCCTGCGTTTCCTGTCCCACCGCGACGTCGCCCGCAGCTTCGAACGTGCCGTGCGGCGAGCCGGTGTCCCCGTCTCGCACTCGCACGGGTTCAGCCCGCACCCGAGGCTGTCCTGGGTCGGAGCGGCGCCGACCGGCGCGGCGAGCGAGGCCGAGTACGTCGAGATGGGCCTCACCCGCGAGGTCGACCCCGCGCTGCTGTGCGAGGCGATGGACCGGGCGCTGCCCGACGGGCTGGACGTGCTGGAGGCGGTGGTCGCCGCACCGCCGGCACTGGCCGACCGGATCGACGCCGGCCGGTGGCGCCTCGAGGTTCGCGGGCTGCCCCACACGGCCGTCGAGGCGGCCGTCGCCGCGCTGCTGGCGCGGGACTCGGTCGTCGTGACGAGGGTCACCCCGTCGGGGCGCAAGGAGATCGACGTCCGCGCCGCCCTGGTGGGGCTGTCGATCGAGCCCCAGGTGGGTGACGACGCCGAGTCCTCGGCGGCGGGTTCGCCGGAAGCGGCTACCGACTGTGCGATACTGACGGCGGTTGTTCGGCAGACGACACCGACCGTTCGACCCGACGACGTGCTGGGTGCGCTCAGCGTTGTCGCAGACCTGACGCCGCCGGTACCGGTGACGGCCACCCGGTTGGCGCAGGGGCTGCTCGACGACGGGGGCGCTCTGGTGGATCCGCTCGGTGCGGTACCGGTGACCCGGGACCGATCGGCCGGATTCTGACGCGGACGGCGCACATGCCGCCGGAACGCCGTCGAGGCACCATCCCCGGATTCCCGGGGCAGCGACACCAGGTGTGCCGCACCGCGCACCCGCGCGAGCTGCGGAACGATAACGCGCAAGGTCCCTGCGCGGCCGCCTCCCACTGAGGCGCCCGGGGGCGAAGGAGCTGAATGTCCGTGAACGACGCGCCCGCCGGTGACACCGGCGGGCTCTCCGGTGAGCCCGCCCCCCACTCCGACCTCCCGGAGAAGATGCGGGTGCACGCCCTGGCGAAACTGCTCGGCAGGGCCAGCAGGGACGTCCTCGGTGCCCTGGCCACGCTCGGCCAGGACGTCCGCAGCGTCCAGTCCAACATCACCCGTGCGACGGCCGAGCAGGTCGTCGCGGCCCTGGCCCCCGTGACCACCGGGGCGGGTTCGCAGGCGGCCCCGAGCGGAGAGCCCGAGCCGGAGACCCCGGCTCAGGAGCCCCCGGCTCAGGAGTCTCCGGCTCAGGAGCCCCCAGCTCAGGAGTCTCCGGCTCAGGAGCCTCCGGCCCGGGAGACCCGGCGCGGCCGGGGCACCGCGGGGCACGACCCGTTCGCCGGGAACACCACCGCGCCGGCCGCCGCAGGCGCCCCGGCCGAGACGCCGTCGGCCGGGCTCACACCCGTCTTCGCCGTCCCGATGTTCCAGGCCCCGACGACGCCGGCCACCCCGGTCACGCCCGCCGCGCCGGCCACGGGACCCGGTGACAGCGACGGCGACGGCGACGGCGAGGAGACCGCGGAGAGCGGTGGTGGCCGGAGGGGCCGCAAGAGCCGGCGCCGCAAGCCCGCCACCGAGCAGTCGGCCGCTGATCAGGTCACCACCGGGCAGTCCACCACCGGGCAGTCCACCACCGGGCAGTCCGGCACCGGGCAGTCCGGCACCGGGCAGTCCGGCACCGAGCAGTCCGCTGCAGGGCAGTCTGCGGCCGACCGGCCGGCCACCGATCAGCCCGTCACCGGGCAGCGTGCCGCCGAGCAGTCGTCCACGGACCGGTCCTTCACGGACCGGTCGTCCACCGAGCAGTCGTCCACCGAGCAGTCGTCCCCCGACTCGGAGGACGACGCCGACGACGACGAGGGCAACCGCAGGCGGCGCCGCCGGGGCCGTCGCGGTCGCGGCCGGGGCAAAGGCGGCGACGAGCAGGGCGACTCCGACACCGACTCCGACTCCGACAGTGAGTCGGATTCCGACGACGAGGACTCCGACGACCGGTCGGACGGGGACTCCTCGCAGGACGAGGCCGACGGCGACTCCGACGGCGGGGGTGACGAGCAGTCGTCCGGCGGATCCCGCCGGCGCCGTCGTCGCCGTCGTCGCGGGGGCACCGAGGTCGAGGACCGCTCCGAGGACGACCCGCCGAACACCGTCACGAAGGTCCGTGAGGTCCGCGAGGCCCGCACCGAGTCCGCGGGCGACGGCGTTCAGAGCGTCCGCGGGTCCACCCGGCTCGAGGCCAAGCGTCAGCGCCGCCGGGACGGCCGGGACGCCGGTCGCCGGCGTCCGCCGATCCTGTCCGAGTCCGAGTTCCTGGCCCGCCGGGAGTCCGTCGACCGGCAGATGGTGATCCGCCAGCTGGCCGACCGCACCGAGATCGGGGTGCTGGAGGACGACGTCCTCGTCGAGCACTTCATCACCGGCGGCAACTCCGGGTCGTCGATGGTCGGCAACATCTACCTCGGCCGCGTGCAGAACGTGCTGCCCTCGATGGAGGCGGCGTTCGTCGACATCGGCCGCGGCCGCAACGCGGTGCTCTACGCCGGTGAGGTCAACTGGGACGCGGCGGGCCTCAACGGCAAGGCCCGCAAGATCGAGCAGGCGCTGTCGTCCGGCGACCAGGTGCTGGTGCAGGTCACGAAGGACCCGGTCGGGCACAAGGGCGCCCGGCTGACCACGCAGATCTCGCTCGCCGGCCGGTTCCTGGTCTACGTGCCCGCCGGTGGCGCGGCCGGGATCTCCCGCAAGCTGCCCGACACCGAGCGCAAGCGGTTGAAGGAGATGCTGAAGGAGATCGTCCCGTCCGAGGCCGGGGTGATCATCCGGACCGCGTCCGAGGGCGTCTCGCACGAGTCCCTGGAGCGTGACGTCCGCCGGCTGCAGGCGCAGTGGGCGGTGGTCAAGGAGAAGTCCGAGAAGACCGGTCCCGGCGCGCCGAAGGCCCCGACGCTCCTCTACGAGGAGCCGGACATGCTGGTCAAGGTCGTCCGCGACCAGTTCAACGAGGACTTCACGAAGCTGACCGTCTCCGGCGCCGACGCCTGGGACACCGTCTTCGGGTACGTGCAGCACGTCGCGCCCGAGCTGGCCGACCGGATGCACCGGCACACCGGCCCGTCCGACGTGTTCACCGACAACCGGATCGACGAGCAGTTGCTCAAGGCGCTGGACCGGAAGGTGTGGCTGCCGTCGGGCGGCACGCTGGTGATCGACCGGACCGAGGCGATGACCGTCGTCGACGTCAACACCGGCAAGTTCACCGGCTCCGGGGGCAACCTCGAGGAGACCGTCACGCGGAACAACCTGGAGGCGGCGGAGGAGATCGTCCGCCAGCTCCGGCTCCGCGACATCGGCGGGATCATCGTCGTCGACTTCATCGACATGGTCCTGGAGGCCAACCGGGACCTGGTGCTGCGCCGGCTCACCGAGTGCCTGGCCCGCGACCGCACCCGCCACCAGGTGGCCGAGGTGACGTCGCTGGGCCTGGTGCAGATGACCCGGAAGCGGGTCGGCGGCGGGTTGCTGGAGCACTTCTCCACTCCCTGCGAGCACTGCAGGGGCCGCGGGGTGATCGTCTCGACGGAGACGGCCGCGGACCACTCCCACGGTGGTGGCCGGGGGAACGGCGGCGGCAACGCGAACGACAACGGCGCTGGTGACGGCGGTGGACGTCGTCGGCGTCGCCGCGGCGGCGGCGGCAACGGTGACGGCGACACCGGGCCGAACGACGGCCCGGACGCCGGCGGCCCGGAGCACAACGGATCCGAGCGCAACGGCCACGCCGACCGCGCCGTGGACACCTCCTCGGCCGCCGCGGGCGTCGCCGCTGTCGCCGCCGGACGAGCGGTCAAGGGCGACGACGGCGCGGTCGCCGGTAGCGAGGTCCCCGCCACGGGAGGCCCCGCCACGGAGAGCCCGGCATCCGCCGGCACGGAGGACACGCGTCCCGCCGCCACGGAGGGCGCTTCACCCGCCCGCACGGACGAGACGGTGCCCGCGACCGCGGACAGCACGGTCGTCGACGCCGCGCCCGCACCCGAGCCGAGCCGTGACCCCGACGACGGCACGGCCGTCGCCGAGCCGGTCGGCAGGCTGACCGGCACCGCGGCGCCGCACACCGGGCGTGCCCCGGCCGAGCCGACCACGGCCGGCAGCCTCGAGCCCGCCGTGGCCGACACGGCCGGTGCCGCCCCGGTGGCCGGGGACGCCACGGTCGTGGGGTCCACTGCCGTGGACTCGGCCGGGACCGCGCCGGGCACTCCGGCGGACGAGGCCCCGGCGCCGCGCCGGCGCCGGGTCAGCCGGTCGGCCGGTGCACCGCGCACGAGCGCCGAGCCGGTCGTCATCACCACCCCCGCCCAGGGCGAGGACACCCCGGCCCCGGCACCGGAGGGCGCGGACACCCCGGCCGTCCCGGCGCAGCCGGAGCCGGCCGCGGTCGTCTCCCAGCCCCGCCGCCGGCGCCGGTCGGCGTCGCGCCCCGCGGGGCCGCCCCAGGACGGGGGGTGAGTGCGGCCCCGATAGTGGGGTCGCGTACCCTTGACCGACAGAAGCCACGCCTCTGTACTCAGAAATCTGGGGGCGGTGGCGTGCGCGCCGGGTACCGGCGCGAGCTGTGAGAGACCCGTGCGCGCTCTAGCGAGTGCCCCCGATTTCCAGGAGTCGTGCGTCAGCGATGTACGCGATTGTCAAGACCGGCGGCAAGCAGTACAAGGTAGCCGTCGAGGACAAGGTCACCGTCGAGAAGATCGACGGTGAGCCCGGCGCCGAGATCAGTCTGCCTGCGGTGCTGCTCGTCGACGGCGACCAGGTGACCACCGACGTCGCCGGCCTCACCTCCGCGGTGACGGCCACGGTCGTCGAGCACACCAAGGGTCCCAAGATCCGGATCCACAAGTTCAAGAACAAGACCGGGTACCACAAGCGTCAGGGCCACCGCCAGCCGCTGACGACGGTCCAGGTCACCGCGATCGGCAAGTAAGGAGCCGCGTCATGGCACACAAGAAGGGTGCATCCAGCTCCCGCAACGGTCGCGACTCCAACGCCCAGTACCTGGGCGTGAAGCGCTTCGGCGGCCAGACGGTCAAGGCCGGCGAGATCCTCATCCGCCAGCGTGGCACCAGCACCCACCCGGGTGTCAACGTCGGACGGGGCAACGACGACACGTTGTACGCCCTCGCCGCCGGCACCGTGCAGTTCGGTGCCAAGCGCGGTCGCAAGACCGTCAACATCGTGCCGGTCGAGGTCTGAGCGACCCGCCAGCACAGCGACGCCGACGGCGGGTCACCCCGGTAACGGGGGGCCCGCCGTTCGTCGTCTGAAGACTTCCAGCCGAAGGAGCACCGTCATGTCCCGGTTCGTCGACCGCGTCGTGTTGCATGCGACCGCGGGGGCCGGGGGCAACGGCTGCGCCTCGGTGCACCGCGAGAAGTTCAAGCCGCTCGGCGGCCCCGACGGGGGCAACGGCGGCCGGGGCGGCTCGATCGTCCTCGTCGTCGATCCCGGCGTGCACACGCTGCTCGACTACCACCACCGCCCGCACGCCACCGCGAAGAGCGGTACCCAGGGCCAGGGTTCGTTCAAGAACGGGGCGAACGCGCCCGACCTGGAGCTGCGCGTCCCCGACGGCACGGTGGTCCTCGACGCCGACGGCGAGATCGTCGCCGACCTGGTCGGCGCGGGCACCCGGTTCGTCGCCGCCGAGGGTGGCCGGGGCGGGCTCGGCAACGCGGCGCTGGCCTCGGCCGCGCGCAAGGCACCCGGGTTCGCGTTGCTCGGCGAGCCGGGCGACGAGATCAACTACACCCTCGAGCTGCGGTCGCTGGCCGACGTCGGGCTGGTCGGATTCCCGAGCGCCGGCAAGTCCTCGCTGGTCGCGGCGCTCTCCGCGGCCCGGCCGAAGATCGCCGACTACCCGTTCACGACGCTCGTCCCGCAGCTCGGTGTGGTCAGCGCGGGCGATGACACGTTCACCGTGGCCGACGTGCCCGGACTGATCCCCGGAGCGGCCGGCGGGCGCGGGCTCGGCCTGGAGTTCCTCCGGCACGTCGAGCGGTGCTCGGTGCTGGTACACGTCGTCGACTGCGCGACCTTCGAGACCGAGCGCGACCCGGTGTCCGACATCGAGGCGCTGGAGACCGAGCTCGCCCACTACGCCGACATGCTCGGCACCAGCGCGCTGGGGGAGCGGCTCGACCAGCGCCCGCGGCTGATCGCCCTGAACAAGATCGACGTCCCGGACGCCGCCGACCTGGTCGACATGGTCCGCGAGGACCTGACCGAGCGGTTCGGCTGGCCGGTCCTCCCGATCTCCACCGCGTCCCGGTCCGGGCTGCGTGAGCTGACGTTCGCGATGTCCGAGCGGGTCACCGCGGGCCGCGCCACGAACCCCGAGGCGGAGCCGACCCGCGTCGTCATCCGGCCGCGGGCCGTCGACGACTCCGGCTTCACGATCGAGCCCGACACCGAGCTCGACGGGGGGTTCGTCGTGCGCGGCGAGCGGCCCGAGCGCTGGATCCGGCAGACCGACTTCGAGAACGACGAGGCCATCGGCTACCTGGCCGACCGGCTCGCCCGGCTCGGGGTGGAGGAGAAGCTGGCGAAGGCCGGTGCCGTGCCCGGCTGCCCGGTCACGATCGGCGGCGTCACCTTCGACTGGGAGCCGTCCACCCCGGCGGGGATCGCGGCGCTGCTCACCGGCCGGGGGACCGACGTCCGGCTGGAGAAGAGCAACGAGCGGGTCGGTGCGGACGAGCGCAAGCGTGCCCGGGCCGCGCGCCGCGCGCACCTGTCCGACGCCGAGCTCGCGGCCGGCGCGTACTACGCCTCGGACCGCGAGCTCGACGAGTGACCGGGGCATGACCTCCACCAGATCCGCGATCGGTGGCGCCCGGCGGATCGTCGTCAAGGTCGGCTCCTCGTCGCTCACGAGCCTCACCGGTGGGCTGGACCCGGCCCGGCTCGACTCGCTCGTCGACGCCCTGATGGCCCGGCGGGAGGCCGGCAGCCAGGTCGTGCTCGTCTCCTCGGGTGCGATCGCGGCCGGGCTCGCCCCGCTGCAGCTGCGCAAGCGGCCCCGCGACCTCGCCACCCAGCAGGCCGCGGCGTCGGTCGGTCAGCTGCTGCTGGCGCACGCCTACTCGGCGTCGTTCGCCCGGTTCGGCCAGGGCATCGGGCAGGTGCTGCTGACCGCGGACGACATGATCCGCCGGTCCAACTACCGCAACGCCCAGCGCACCCTGGAACGGCTGCTGCAGCTCGGGTCGCTGCCGGTGGTGAACGAGAACGACACCGTCGCCACCGCCGAGATCCGGGTCGGCGACAACGACCGGCTCGCCGCGCTCGTCGCACACATCGTCGGCGCGGACGCCCTGGTGCTCCTCTCCGACGTCGACGGGCTCTACGACGGGGACCCGCTCGACCCCGGATCGTCGCTGATCAGCGAGGTGGACGACCCGTCGGAGCTGGCCGGGGTCAGCGTCACCCGGCCCGGCTCGGGGCTGGGTACCGGCGGGATGGCCACCAAGGTCACCGCCGCGGCGATGGCGTCGGCGGCCGGGATCCCGGTGCTGCTGAGCACCGCGGAGGAGACAGCGGCCGCGGTGGACACCGGGCCGGACGGCCCGAAGGTCGGTACCGCGTTCCGGGCGTCCGGGCGGCGGATGAGCGCCCGCCGGTTCTGGCTGCGGCACGCCGCCGACGTCCGCGGTGCCCTCGACCTCGACGAGGGTGCGGTCGAGGCCGTGCGCACGCGGCGCCGGTCGCTGCTCGCGGCCGGGGTGCACGGGGTCTCCGGGGATTTCGTCGCCGGTGACGTCGTCGAGCTGCTCGCCCCGCACGGCCGGGCGATCGCCCGCGGCGTCGTGTCCTACGACGCGACCGAGCTGCCCTCGATGATCGGCAGGCGGACCCGGGAACTGCCGCCCGAACAGCGCCGCGAGCTCGTGCACGCCGATGACCTGGTCACGATGTGACTCCTGAGTGGTCCTCAGGGTTCGGGCCCTGGTAACCCACTCACGGGCCCGAAGGCCCACAATGGCCGGTATGCCGACGGCCGAGAGCGCCGAGGACGGGGCGACCGCCGAGGCCCGCGCGCAGCTGGTCGCCGACCTGGTGCGGGAGGGGCGGGTGCACAGCCCGCGGATCCGAGCCGCGCTGGAGGCGGTGCCGCGCCACCTGTTCCTGCCCGGCCACGACCCGGCCACCGCCTACGCCGACGAGGCCGTCCCGATCAAGAGCGACGGCGGGGTCACCGTCAGCTCGGTGTCCCAGCCGTCGATGGTGGCGATCATGCTGGAGCAGCTCGACGCCGCCCCGGGGCACCGCGTGCTGGAGATCGGCGCCGGGGCCGGGTGGAACGCGGGACTGCTCGCACACGTCGTCGGGCCGGACGGCGCGGTGACCACCGTGGACATCGACGACGACCTGGTCGCCGGCGCCCGGGCCAACCTGGCCGCGGCCGGGGTGGACGGCGTCGAGACCGTGATCGCGGACGGCGCGGGCGGTCACCCGGGATCGGCGCCCTACGACCGGATCGAGCTGACCGTCGGCTCGACCGGTGTCCGGCCGGAGTGGGTGGCGCAGCTGGTTCCCGGCGGCCGGTTGGTGCTCCCGCTGACCGTGCGCGGCAGCCAGCTGTCGGTGGCGTTCGCGCTCACCGGGCCGGGCCGGCTGAGCTCCACCTCGGTGCGCAGCTGCGCGTTCGTCCGGCTGCGCGGCGCGGGGGCGGATCCCGGTGCGGACGCGGTGCTCCCCGGCTGCGGGTGGACGGTCCAGTCCGCGGGTCCGGGGGCCGGGCCCGCCGGCCTGCGGACACTGGAACGGGCGGTGCGCGAGCCCGGCGAGGATCGGCCGTCCCCGGCACCCGGTTCGGTGTCGGATCTCTGGGACGGGCTCGGGTTGTGGTGCGCGCTGGCCGACCCGGCCGTCGTCCGACTGTTCGGCCCGTCCGGGCCCGGGCTCGCCGCGGCACTGTTCCCGCTGGCCGGGGCGCGGGCCGGGCTCGGTCTCACCGGCCACGACGGGTGCGCGGTGCTGCTCGCCGAGCCCGCGGCCACGATCCGGTCGTTCGGGCCCGGCGCCGGTGCTGCCGCCGACCGGCTCGGCGCGCTGATCGAGGACTGGGTCGCCGCCGGCCGTCCGCACGCCGCTGACCTGCGCATCGACGCCGTCGTCCCCGCGCTCGCCGTCGCGCCCGGACCGGGACCGGACGCCGACCGGGAGATCATCGACAGCGCGGGGACCCGGCTGCGCCTGTCGTGGGACACCGGGCGCGGCTGAGGCTCACACGGGTTCGAGGTGGACCAGCGGGATCTCCCGCTCGGTGCTGCGCTGGTAGCCCGCATAGTTGCGGTACCGGCCGGCGATCTGCGGCCACAGCCGGGCCCGTTCGTCCGGGGACGCGACCCGGGCCCGCATCCGCCGGGGTGCCTCGCCCCGTACCGCCACATCGACCTCCGGGTTCGCCCGCAGGTTGTGGAACCACGCCGGGTGCTTGTCGTCGCCGCCCCGGGACGCGACGACGACGTAGCTGCCCTCGCCGTGCACCGGCGCGGTCAGCAGGACCGTCCGCGGCTCACCGCTGCGGCGGCCCGTGGTGGTCAGCTCGACCACCGGCATCCCCATCGCGGAGTAGCCGACCTTTCCGCCGGAGAGCTTGATCAGCAGCCGGTGGCCGGCGTTCATCGCCTTGAGCGCGAAGTCGGGAGGGTTCACGGCTCGCGATCCTACCGGCCGGTAGCCTCCGGGGCCCGCGCTCAGCTGCCGGCGCCGGCGACCTTCTCCAGCGCCGGCCGCAGCTGGTCGACGAGCCACCCCGTCGCCACGACGTTCGGCGCCTGGAGTGCGACGGCCTGGTCGAGGGTCAGCGGGGTGTAGGTGCCCTGCTGCACCGCCCGCACCCGCCGTACCAGCTCGTTGTTCTCGAAGGCTGCGCGGTCGCCGTCCCCGGCGAAGGTCATCATCAGCAGGTCGGCCTCGGAGAGCCTGCCCACCTCCTCGTAGGAGAGGCCGACGGTGCCCGGGGCCAGGTCGTCCGAGGCCGGCGCGTTCGCGAACGACGCCGGTACGGTCAGGCCAAGCGCGCGCATGAACGCCGTCGACTGGTTCTGCTCACCGACGACCATCGGCAGGATCTCGCCGCGCGCCTGCCCGAACAGGTACGTCTTCCCGGCGAGGCCGGGCAGCTCGTCGCGGATCCCGGCGAGCCGCGCATCCGCCGCCGCGATCAGCTCCTCGACCTTCTCCTCCTCGCCGAGCGCGCGTCCGACCTGGCGCGCGTCGTCCTGCATGGAGGCGCCGTAGAGCGACTCGGCGAACGCCACCGTCGGTGCGATCGTGCTGAGCCGGTCGTAGGTCGCGCGGTCCACCACCTGGTAGGCCGAGACCGCCAGGATGAGATCCGGCTCGAACGCCGCGACCTGTTCCAGCGACAGCGTGGTGTTCGGGTCGAGCGCCAGCACGTCGGCCGGCAGCGGGTCCAGGTAGGGCAGGACCGGGCCGGTGGCGGTCACGTTCTGCATCGCCCCGACGATCGGCGCCCCGACCGCCTGCGCGACCGCGAGGTCGTTGGGCCCCAGCGCGACCACCCGTTGCGGCTTCTCCGGGATCGTCGTCTCCCCGAAGGCGTGCGGGACCGTCACCGGGAACCGGCCGTCACCGTCTGCGCCCGCCGACGCATCCTCCGGGGCGGCCGACGACCCGCACCCGGCGAGCAGCAGCGACGCCGCGAGCACCGTGGCGAGAACCGGGAACCGGAACACCCGAGCGACACCCATGGATCCTCCTCGAACTCAAGGTAGGCAAACCTAATCCATGGATCGGGTGCCGGGATAGATCACCCCGCGAGCGCGAGTGTGAGCGGCATCACCCCCGGCGCCCCGGCGCGCCGCACCGCGCGTGCGGCGACGGTCATCGTCCAGCCCGAGTCGACGACGTCGTCGACGAGCAGGATCGGGCCCTCCACGCCGGACAGGTCGGGGAGCCCGGAGGCGTCCAGGCCCTCCCACACCGCGGCGAGCCGCTGGGCCGAGTTCTCCTTCGCCTCCGGTCGCTCGCCGGCCGGCTCGAGGGTGCCGAGCAGGGGGAGCCGCCCGATCTCGGCGATCCGCCGGGCCAGGTGCTGCAACTGGTGCGGGCGGGTCCGGGAGCCGATCCCGACCACCCCGGCCGGACGCTGCTCCCAGTCCCAGCCGGCCAGTACCCGGACCACCGCGTCGAGGACGTCGGCGGGCACGGGGTCGTCGCCACCGGACAGGAGCTCGCGCAGGCGGGTGCCCCAGCCGATGTCGGACAGCCGCCCGATCGCCCGGCCGGGCGCGGCCTGCTCGCCGGGTGCGATCCGGCCGGATAGCGGGACGCCGATCTCCTTCATCCCCGACGGCCACATCTTCCGCGGCGCGATCTCGATCCCGGGCCGGGCGAGCCGGTCGGTCGCCGCCTGCTCGCCGTCCGCCGGGACGTCATCGGACCAGACGGTGCCGGTGCAGGTGTCGCAGCGCCCGCACGGTGTCGGGTCCGGGTCGTCGAGCTGGCGGCGCAGGAACACCAGCCGGCACTCGGTGGTCGCGAGGTAGTCGAGCATCGCCCGCTGCTCGGCCCGGCGCGCCTCGTTCACGCGGGCGTGCCGCTCGGTGTCGTAGACCCAGTCCTGGCCGGTGGCGACCCAGCCGCCCTTCACCCGTTTCGCCGCGCCGTCGGCGTCGAGCACCTTGAGCAGCATCTCCAGCCTGGTCCGGGACAGGTCCACCCGGGTCTCGATCGACGCCGTCGACTGCGGGTGGTCGGACAGCACGTCGAGGGTCTGGCGGACCAGCGGTTCCGGTGGGAAGGCCAGCGAGGCGAAGTAGGCCCAGATGTCGCGGTCCTCCCGGCCGGGCAGCAGGATCACCTCGGCCCGGTCGAGGGCACGCCCGGCGCGGCCGATCTGCTGGTAGTAGGCCACCGGCGAGGCGGGGGCGCCGAGGTGCACCACGAAGCCCAGGTCGGGCTTGTCGAAGCCCATGCCCAGCGCCGACGTCGCCACCAGGGCCTTCACCCGGTTCTCCAGCAGGTCCGACTCGGCGGCCAGGCGTTGTTCCGGATCGGTCTTGCCGGAGTAGGAGCGCACCGCGAAGCCGCGCTCGCGCAGGAACTCGGCGACCTCGTCGGCGGCCTGCACGGTGAGCGTGTAGACGATCCCGGCGCCGGGCAGCTCGTCGAGCCGCGCCGCGAGCCAGGCCAGCCGCCGGGCCGGGGTGGGCAGCTGGACGACGGCGAGGCGCAGCGACTCGCGGTCGAGCGATCCGCGCAGCACGAGCGTGCCTGCATCGTCATCGTCGCGGCCCATGCCGAGCTGCTCGGAGACGTCGGTGACGACCCGGTCGTTTGCCGTCGCCGTGGTGGCCAGCACCGGGATCCCCGGCGGCAGCTCCGCGATCAGCGTGCGCAACCGCCGGTAGTCCGGCCGGAAGTCGTGCCCCCAGTCGGACACGCAGTGTGCCTCGTCGACCACCAGCATCCCGGCGGTCGCGGCCAGCTTGGGCAGCACCCGGTCCCGGAAGTCGGGGTTGTTGAGCCGCTCGGGGGAGACCAGCAGCACGTCGACGTCGCCGTTCTCGATGTCGGCGTAGACCGCGTCCCACTCGTCGGCGTTCGCCGAGTTCACCGTGACCGCGACGATCCCGGACCGGATCGCCGCGTCGATCTGGTTGCGCATCAGCGCGAGCAGCGGGGACACGATCACTGTCGGACCGGCGCCCTGCTCACGCAGCAGCGCGGTGGCCACGAAGTAGACGGCGGACTTGCCCCAGCCGGTGCGCTGCACGACCAGCGCGCGGCGGTGCTGCGCGACGAGGGCCTCGATCGCCCTCCACTGGTCCTCGCGCAACCGGGCGCCCTCGCCGGCGAGCTGCTCCAGGACGGTCTCGGCGCGCTCGCGCAGGTCTGTCGATGCGGTGGTCACGTCCCCCATGGTGGCGCCGACCCCCGACAGTCTCGCGACCACCCGCTCGGTACCGACGTTCGCTGCCGCAAGCTCCGCTCAGCACCGAGGTTCGCTGCCGCAAGCTCCGCTCAGGCGCTGCGCCGGCGCACGTACGCCTCGACGCCGTCGAGCACGATCCCGAGCCCGAAGTCGATCTCGTCGTCGACGTCGGGGGTGCCGGTGGGGAACGGACCGGCTTCGGCCAGCGCCGCAGCCATCTCCGGGTACTCCCCGGGGCCTGCCAGATGGCGCAGCACCGCCTCGAAGTCGTGCATCGGGTTCGCCGCCGCGAGGTCAGCCGGGTCCAGCTCGGACTCCGAGGTGTCGGCCGGCAGCCCCCGGGTGCGGCGCACGTCGGCGGCCGCCGCCCGCCCGGCCTCGGACTGCACCCGCGCCTCCGCGAGCACGTGCTGGGCGAGCAACCCGATGATCGCCAGCTTCTCCTCGCCGGTCAGGCCGACCCCGCGCAGCATTGCGAAGGCCGCCTCCATCCAGCGCATCCGATGCGGTCCGGGTGGCAGGACCGCCAGCGGGAGGTCCAGGAACCACGGCCGGGCGAGGGCCGCCACGATCTGGACGCGCGTCCACGCCTCCAGCCCGGACCGCCAGTCGTCGGCGTGCTCGGGCATCGCCAGCTCCGCGGCGAGGTGGTCGGCCAGCAGGGCCAGAAGCTCGTCCTTGCTCGCCACGTGCCGGTAGAGCGCCATCGCCGAGAAGCCCAGCGACTCCGCGACCCGGGCCATCGACACCGCGCCCAGGCCCTCGGCGTCGGCGAGCTGCGCGGCCGCCGCCACGATCCGCTGCACGCTCAGGGACGCCTTCGGCCCGCGCCGGGGCCGCTCGGTTCGCCCCCACAGCCGCCGCAGGGTCGACGGGATCTCCTGCTCACCCATGCCGCCCATCCTCCCCCGGCCGGTCCGCCGCACATCCACCGTGTCCACCGTACGCAGTTGATGTTATAAACAGTTTGTATCGTAAGCAGTAAATCCGAGGAGGACCGAGATGGACGAGCCCGTGGTGCGGGTGCGGGACCTGCGCAAGAGCTACGGCGGCGGCACCGTCCGGGTGCTGGACGGCGTCGACCTGTGGCTGGGGCAGGGGGAGGTGCTGGCGCTGCTCGGGCCGAACGGGGCGGGGAAGACCACCACCGTCCGCATCCTCAGCACGCTGACCAGGCCGGACGGCGGCAGCGCCGTCGTCGCCGGCCACGACGTCGTCACCGACGCCCGCCGGGTCCGCGAGGTCATCGGCCTCACCGGGCAGTACGCGGCGGTCGACGAGAAGCTGACCGGCCGGGAGAACCTGACGATGATGGCGCGGCTGGCGCACCTGCCCCGTCGCGCGGTCCGGCCCCGGGTCGACGAACTGCTCGAGGCCTTCGAGCTCACCGGTGCCGCCGGGCGGCAGCTGCGGACCTACTCGGGCGGGATGCGCCGCCGGCTCGACCTCGCCGCCGGGCTGCTCCGGCACCCGCGGGTGCTGTTCCTCGACGAGCCCACCACCGGCCTGGACCCGCGCAGCCGGCACGGCATGTGGGACGTCATCGGCGGCGTCGTCGCCGACGGCACCAGCCTGCTGCTCACCACCCAGTACCTGGAGGAGGCGGACCGGCTCGCCGACCGCGTCGCCATGATCGACGGCGGCCGGGTGGTCGCCGAGGGCACGCCGGCGCAGCTCAAGCGGGAGGTGGGCGACGCGAGCGTCGAGCTGACCTTCGCGGTGGCCGCGGACGCGGCCCGGGTGGCGTCGGCGCTCGGCGTCCCCGCCCCCGTCGCACGGGAGCTGCGGGTGCCCACCGACGGCTCGGTCGGGCACGTACGGCACATCCTCGCCGGCGTCGAGGCGGCCGGTGCCGTCCCCGAGCACTGGCAGCTGCGCGCGCCCACCCTGGACGACGCGTTCCTGGCGCTGACCGGGCACGCCCCCCGGGCGGCGGACGTCCGCGAGCCCGTGGAGGTGGCGGCATGACCACGATGGTGGACGCTTCCGGATCGGCGCCGGCCCGGTGGCTGCGGATCGTGCCGGACACCATGACGATGACCGGCCGGGTGCTGCGGCTCGCCCGCCGCGACCCCGACGAGCTGCTCGTCGGACTCCTGCTGCCGACGATGATGATGCTGCTGTTCGTCTACGTCTTCGGCGGGGCGATCGAGGTCGGCACCGACTACCTGAGCTACGCCACGCCGGGGGTGATCCTGCTGTGCGCCGGGTACGGGGCGGCGAACACGGCCATCGCGCTGGTCCAGGACAGTGCCCTCGGGATCATGGACCGGTTCCGGTCGATGCCGGTCGCGGGCGCGACGGTGCTCGCCGGGCACGTGCTGGCGAGCGTGCTCAAGAACCTGGTGACGACGACGATCGTGCTGGCGGTGGCGGCGTTGATCGGCTTCCGGTCGGACGCGGGTCCGCTCGCCTGGCTCGGGGCGGTCGGTGTCGTCACCGCCTACATCGCAGCCATCACCTGTGTGGCGACCCTCGTCGGAGTCGTGGCCCGCACACCCGCTGCGGCCGGGGGACTGGGCTTCTTCATGCTGTTCCTGCCGTACGTCTCCAGCGCGTTCGTCCCGCCGGAGACGATGCCGGCCTGGCTGCGCGGCGTCGCCGAGAACCAGCCGGTGACACCGGTGATCGAGACGGTCCGGGGCCTGCTGGTCGGTCTCGGGTCGGACGGCGCCCCGGTCGGCGACCTCGGCCCGACGGCCGCGGTCGCGCTCATCTGGTGCGCGAGCCTCGCGGTGGTGTCGCTCGTGGCCGCCGCGTGGGTGTTCGCCCGCCGCGGTCGCTGAGTACCGGCGCCGGGTGATCCGGGTCACCCGGCGTCCGGGGTGGGCGGCGTACCGGGCCGCTCGCAGGGCAGGATGGCCGCCGTGAACACAGTCCACCAGCCTGCGTTCGGCTCCGTCGCCGATGTCACCGAGCGGCTCGGCGCGGCCGGGTACCTGACGTCCACGGCGGTCGCGACCACGGTGTTCCTCGCCGACCGCCTCGGCAAGCCGCTCCTGGTGGAGGGCCCGGCCGGCGTCGGCAAGACCGAGCTGGCGAAGGCGGTCGCGGCGGCCACGGACTCCGAGCTGGTGCGGCTGCAGTGCTACGAGGGCATCGACGAGGCCCGCGCCCTCTACGAGTGGAACCACGCCAAGCAGCTCCTGCGGATCACCGCCGGGCAGGGGCAGGAGGGCTGGGACGCGACCCGTGACGACGTCTTCTCCGAGGAGTTCCTGCTCCCGCGCCCGCTGCTCACCGCGATCCGGCGGACCGACCCGACGGTGCTGCTGATCGACGAGATCGACAAGGCCGACGTCGAGGTGGAGGGACTGCTGCTGGAGGTGCTCTCGGACTTCCAGGTCTCGATCCCCGAGCTCGGCACCGTCGCCGCGGCCCGGCGCCCGTTCGTGCTGCTCACCTCGAACTCCACCCGCGAGCTGTCCGAGGCGCTCAAGCGGCGCTGCCTGTTCCTGCACCTGGACTTCCCGGACGCCGACCTGGAGCGACGCATCGTCCTCACCCGGGTGCCGGAGCTGACCGAGCAGCTCACCGACGCCCTGGTCCGGACGGTCCGGGTGCTGCGCGCGATGGAGCTGCGCAAGGCCCCGAGCGTCGCCGAGACGATCGACTGGGGCCGCACCCTGCTGGCGCTGGGCCTGGACACCCTCGACGACGATGCCGTCCGGTCCACCCTCGGCGTCGTCCTCAAGCACCGCTCGGATGCGGACAAGGCGGCGGCCGAGCTGCGCCTGAACTGAACGGCCGGATACGGGTAGGCCGTTCGTCGCAGGCGCGCTGCTCGATGGAGTGAACGTCGGGATCCGACCGATGCCCGGCGTAACCGTGCGGCGTCCTCGCGAGTTGTGCCGGGTGAACCGCTTCCCCGCGACTCCCGGAGGCCCGACGCCGATGACCGCCGTCCCGGACCACGACCGTCCCGCCCCGACCGTCACGCGGCGCCGTCGCGTCCGTGCCGCCCTCGCCGCGGCCGCCGCGCTGGCCATGACCGTCGCCGCTGCGGGGACCGCGTCCGCCCAGGAGGGCCCGGGCTTCGCGCCCCCGGACGAGGCCACCGTCACCCCGGGTGTCATGACCCGCACCGGCGACGAGGGGGCTCAGTGCACCGCCAACTTCGTGTTCACCGACGGTGCGGACGTGTTCCTCGGTCAGGCCGCGCACTGCGCGGGAACCGGCGGCCCGACCGAGCTGGACGGGTGCGGGGCCGCGTCGTTGCCGCTGGGCACGCCGGTCGAGATCGAGGGCGCGGACCGTCCGGGCACCCTGGCGTACTCGTCCTGGATCGCCATGCAGGAAGGCGGTGAGACCGACCCGAACGCCTGCCGGTACAACGACTTCGCGCTGGTCCGGATCGACCCGGCCGACGTCGCGGCGACGAACCCGACGATGCCGTTCTACGGCGGTCCGACCGCGGTCGACACCGACGGCACCGCTGCCGGCGAGATCGTCTTCGGTTACGGCGACTCGTCACTGCGGCAGGGGATCGGGGCGCTGCGGCCGAAGACCGGCACCTCGGCCGGGACCTCGGGCGCCGGCTGGACCCACACGCTCACGACCGTCCCGCCGGGCGTCCCGGGCGACTCCGGGTCGGGCTACCTGTCCGGCGACGGCTCGGCGCTGGGCGTGCTGTCCACGCTCAACCTGGCCCCGGCGGCCGGCACGAACGGCGTCACCGACCTGCGCTCGGCACTGGACTACGCCAACGGCCCGGGCGGGTTCGACGGCTCGCTGCGGCTGGTGCCCGGCGAGCGGCCGTTCGACCCGAAGGTCGTGCCCGTCGACCCCGCAGGGCTGACGGGGTGAGAATGTCGGACCGGTCACGCATGATGGAGGCGTGAGCGCCCCGTCCGCCGTCCCCGGCAGCACCGCGGCCGAGCACGGCCTGCCCGGCCATCTCGTCGACTTCGTCTCCGCGCTGCGCGACCACCATGTCGCCGTCGGCCCGGGGGAGACGGTGGACGCCGCGCGGGTGCTCGGTGTGCTGGACCTGCTGGAGCGTGAGCAGCTGCGGGAGGGGCTGGCCGCGGCGCTGCTGCGCCGGTCCGGGCAGCGGGACACCTTCGACGCCCTGTTCGACCTGTGGTTCCCGCCCGCGCTGGGGGCCGGGGCCTCCGAGGTCGACGTCCCGCGGACCGACGACGGCGAGGGCGGCGACGGACAGGGCCCGGTCGACGTCGACGCGCTCCGCGAGATCCTCGCCGACCTGCTGCGCGACGGCGACGAGGAGACCCTGCGGGAGCTGGCCCGCGCCGCCGTCGACGCGATCGGCAACTCCGGCGCCGCCGGGCAGGGCGTCCGGGGGCAGACCGCGAAGCCCAACTGGTCCGCCTACCAGGCACTGAACGCCCTCTCGCCGGACACGCTGCTGGCGCAGATCCTCGACGGGCTGCGGCAGGAGGGGGAGACCGACTTCGTCTCCGAGGTCCGCCGCCGGGAGATCCGCGACCGGATCGCCCGGTTCCGGGACATGATCCGGGACGAGGTGCGCCGCCGGACCGCCGAGCAGCGCGGCCGGGAGCAGGTCGCGCGCACGACGACGCCCAAACAGCCGGACCGGGTCGACTTCCTGAGCGCGAACGCCGTCCAGCTCGCCGAGCTGCGCCGCACCGTGCACCCGCTGGCCCGCCGGCTCGCGTCACGGTTGTCGGTGCGCCGCAAACGGGCGAACCGCGGGCAGCTGGACCTGCGGCGGACGCTGCGCCGGTCGATGTCCACCGGCGGGGTGCCGATGGACCCGGCGTACCGCACCCGCAGGCCGGGTCGCCCGGAGCTGGTGGTCCTCTGCGACGTCTCGGGGTCCGTCGCCGGCTTCAGTCATTTCACGTTGCTGCTGGTCCAGGCGCTGCGCGAGCAGTTCTCGAAGGTCCGGGTGTTCGCCTTCGTGGAGCGCGCCGATGAGGTGACGCACCTGTTCGAGCCGGGCGCGGAGCTGTCCGGGGTGATGCAGCGCGTGCTGCGCGAGGCGAGACTGACCGCGTTCGACGGGCACTCCGACTACGGCAGCGCGTTCGGCGACTTCCTCGAGCAGTACGCCGAGGCGCTCACCCCGAAGACGTCACTGCTGATACTCGGCGACGGCCGCACCAACTACCGGGACCCCCACCTGCGGACCCTGCAGATCATGCGCGACCGGGCCCGGCACGCGCACTGGCTGAACCCGGAACCCGAACGGATGTGGGGCAGCGGGGACTCGGCGGCGCGCAGGTACGGCGAGGTGCTGCCGATGCACGAGTGCCGCACGGCGGCGCAGCTCGCCGACGTCGTCGAGGCGTTGCTGCCGGTGTGACCCACTCGGACGGATGAAGCACGGACGCACGGGGTGCACGGGCTCTGCCATACGGGTGAGGGTGTCGGATATGAGGATCCTGCGCGCCCCGCTCGCGGCCGGCCTGCTCGCTGCGGGACTGCTGACGGCCGGCTGCGGTGGCGAGCCGTGGCCCGCCGGTTCCGTGCCGGCCACGCCCACGCCGGCGGCTCCCGCCCCCGCGACGTCGACGGCACCGGCCGAGGGCGCCGGCGGCGAGACCCCGGGCGACTCCACTGCCTCCGCCGAGCCCACCGGAGCCGGCGACGGCTCCGGCCCGGCGGACGGGACCCCGGCAGCACAGCGCTGCACCGACGGCGACCTGAACGCGGCCCTCGGCGGGACGACCGGTGACACCGGGCAGCGGCGCACGACCGTCGTCTGGACCAACACCGCGCCGGCGCCGTGCGCGATGACCGGCTTCGGCGGCGTCGACCTGCGCGGGCCGGACCATCCGACGCACGGCCCGTCGTACTCGCTGCCGCGGTCGGCCGGACCGGCCTCGCCGGTGCGCCTGGAGTCCGGTGGCACCGCGCACTCGGTGATCACCTGGTTGCCCGGTGACGACTGGAAGCCCACCCAGATCGTGATCACCCCGCCGGACGAGACGACGCCGAAGACCCTCGAGTGGCCGGGCGCCGCCGTCCTGCGGCAGGACGGCGCCACCCGCCCCGGCACCTACCTCGGCCCGGTGTCGGCCGGGTCAGGACCAGGGACGCCAGGGTGATCCGGTCTCCTCGAACCGCGGGACGGTGTGCCTGCGGTCCGCGGCGCGGTGCAACGCCCAGGCCGACCAGGTCCGCGACCCCAGCCCGGCGAGCAGGAGCAGGATCAGTCCGGCGGTGACCGGGCCGAACGTGCTGCCGGCGTGCGCGGCGGCGACGACCAGCGGCCCGAGGAGGGCGAACGTGGCCCCGGTGACCAGGGGCAGCTTCGCGTCGGCCAGGACCTCGATCGCGACGAGCCTGCGCTGTTCGGCGTCCGGTGTCCCACCGGAGCGCAGCACCTTCGTGGCGGCGGTCCGGTCGCGTGCCAGACCCATCTCCGGGCCGCGCGACGGCTGGACCGGCGACGGCGTCCGCGACGCCGACAGCCACAGCAGGAGCACGCCGAGCAGGCTCAGGATCCCGCCGACGACGACTCCCGCCAGCAGGTACTCCGCCCGGGACAGGACGTCGGTGGCGACCGAGAAGACCACGCAGTACCAGGCGACACCGACGAGGGCGGCGACCCGGCCGAGGACGACCGCGCGGGTGGACGGCGGCCGGACGGTAGGCCACGGCCCGGCCGGAGTCACGTGGGTGGGTGTCGCCGCCTCGGCGGGCCCGGCCGTGTCCCCGGCGGGCCCGGGAACCGCGGCGCCCGGCAGGGGCGGACCCGCCGGATCGCGTGGGCGGCTCCGGCCTGTGTCGCTCGTCGGGTAGGCCGGGAGGCCCGACGGGTCGGCGGGGGAGCGAGGACCGGTGGAGTCGGGAGCCCGGTCGCCGGTGTCCGGAGCACGCATGCCGGCGAGGTTACCCGCGGGTCACGACGGGACCGGCCACGGAGGGGCAGGCAGTTCTCGTGGTCGAACTTGTGTTCGATTTCGGGTAGGCTCGGGCCGATGGACGCCTGCTGGCAGGGATCGTTGTTCGCGACCGTCGAGGCCGGCGACCGGGGCCTGGTCTCCGCGTTCCGGCACGACCTGGCAGGCGGGGCGTGGGTCGACGTCGTCCCCGGCTGGGTCCAGGACCCGGACGTGCTGTTCGACCGGCTCCGGGCGACGGTCCCGTTCCGCCTGCGTTCCGCAGCTGATGGTGGATCCTGGGACACGTCTGGGCGGTGTGGGCAGGTCAGCGGCCCGCGCCTAGTGTTCGACCGCGTGAACGCCTAGTACACGAATCGTCCCGTGTAGGTTGATTGACGTGGCTGGATGTCGATAGGCTCTGGGACATGTTCTTGCGGGAGGTGAAGCGGCAGAACCGCAACGGGACCCGGGTGTCCTACCTGCAACTGGTCCACAACGACTGGGACCCCGCCGCCCGCGCCGCTCGCACCAAGATCCTCTACAGCTTCGGGCGGACCGATCAGGTCGACACCGCGGCGATCGAGCGGCTGATCGTGTCGCTGTCACGGCTGCTCGACCCGGCAGCGGCGCTCAAGGCCACCGCCGGTTCGGATCTGAGCTTGCTCGGCTCGCGCCCGCTGGGCGGCACGGATGTCCTCGACGGGCTGTGGCGCCGGCTGGGCATCGACACGGTGCTCAACAGGTTGCTGGCCAAGCGGCGGGGCAGCGCGCCGTTCGAGCGGGTGCTGTTCGGGCTGGTCGCCAATCGGGCCCTGGCGCCGTCGTCGAAGCTGGCCGCCGCGGACTGGATCTCGAACGATGTGCACATCGACGGCCTGCCCGAGACCTCCGACGATGTCTGCTACCGGGCGATGGACTGGCTCCACGACGTGCGCGAACACCTGGAGCGCGAGGTGTTTGCCCAGGTCGCGAACCTGCTCAACCTCGAGGTCGACCTGCTGTTCTTCGATACCACCTCCACCTACTTCGAGCTGGAGGATCCCGACACACCGGTGGACCGCGACGAACACGGGCAGGTCGTGGCCGGCCGGGACGGCAAGGACGGTCAGGACGGTCAGGACGGCACCGACGACGAGCAGAGCGCGGCCGGGTTCCGGACTTACGGCAAGTCGAAGGACTCCCGCGACGACCTGCCCCAGATCGTGATCGGGATGGCGGTGACCCGCGAGGGGATCCCGGTGCGGGTGTGGTGCTGGCCGGGCAACACCGCCGACTCGAAACTGATCCGCCAGGTCCGCGACGACATGCGGGACTGGACCCTGTCCAAGATCGTGTGGGTCGCCGACCGCGGCTTCTCCTCACAAGCCAACCGCCGCTACCTACGTCGCGGCGAGCACACCTACATCATCGGCGAGAAGCTCCGCTCGGACAGCCCGGAGATCAAGACCGCCCTGTCGCGGCAGGGCCGCTACACCACCATCGGCGAGAACATGCGGGTCAAGGAGGTGAAGGTCTCCGACACCGAGCGGTTCGTGATCTGCCACAACCCCGAGGCCGCCGAGCGCGACGCCCACATCCGCGATCAGCTCGTCGCCCAACTCGACGAGCTCATCGCCGGATCCGACAAGCTCCCGACGATGAAACGCGGCGAGCTGCGCGGGAAGATCTCGACCAAGCCCGGCCTGAACCGCTACCTGCGCCTCACCCCCGGCGGGCTGCTGCGCATCGACAAGGCGAAGATCAAGACCGAGGCCAACCTGGACGGCAAGTACCTGCTGCGCTGCTCGGACCCACACCTGAGCGCCACCGATATCGCGCTGGGCTACAAGCAACTCCTCGAAGTCGAACGCGGCTGGCGTGACATGAAACAGATCCTCGACCTGCGCCCGGTCTATCACCGCCTCGAAGAACGCATCCGCGCCCACGTCATGCTCTGCTGGCTCGCGCTACTGCTCATCCGCATCGCCGAGACCACCACCGGCCAGACCTGGCACCACATCCGCCGCGACCTCGACCGACTCCACGCCGTCACCTTCACCGGCCCCACCGGGACATTCCGCCAGCGCACCGACCCCACCAAGCCCCAGACCGACCTCTACGCCCGACTCGACCTCTCCCTCCCCAAGAAGATCATCGAGATCACCCCCGCAGGTCGCTGACCAGGCACAACGCCGCCGCCTAGTAACACACGCGCTGCGCGTCCTCGCTCTCATTTCCGCAGGTCAAGACCGCAATCCGCGTACTAGACGCTCACCTCGGCTGCGGAACGCAGGTTCCGCGGGCACCGCAGGCGGATGTACGACCGGATCGTCGACGAGCCGAGGCTGACCCACCGTTGGCTGCTCGCCGAGGGCGAGAGCGCGCCGCGGCGCCTGCGGGAGATGGCGGCCGAGCTGGGGGAGCACTACGGCGTCGGGTTCAGCCAGATCGGCGCGAACCTGTACCGCGACGGTGCCGACGGCGTCGCCTGGCACGGTGACCGGGTCGCGCGGGAGCGCCCCGAGGCCGTCGTCGCGCTGGTCTCGCTGGGGGCGACCCGGCCGCTGCGGCTGCGGCCGACCGGCGGCGGGGCGTCGGTGGCGTTCCCGCTGGCGTCCGGGGCCCTGCTGGTGATGGGCGGGACGTGCCAGCGGACGTGGCAGCACAGCGTCCCGAAGACGGCCGCGTCCGGGCCACGGATCAGCGTGCAGTTCCGGCATCTCTATCCCGGAGCACCGGGGGTGCCGTCGAGCGCATGATCCGCATAGTCTGCGGCGATGCAGCGCAAGATCGGCGTGATGGGCGGGACCTTCGATCCCGTCCACCACGGTCACCTCGTCGCCGCGAGCGAGGTGGCGGACCGCTTCAGCCTCGACGAAGTGATCTTCGTGCCGACCGGGGAGCCGTGGCAGAAGTCGGAACGTGCGGTCTCGCCCGCGGAGGACCGGTACCTCATGACGGTCGTCGCGACGGCGTCGAACCCCCGCTTCTCGGTGAGCCGGGTCGACATCGACCGCGGTGGCCCCACCTACACCGCCGACACCCTCGCCGACCTGCACACCGCGATGCCGGACGCCGAGCTGTTCTTCATCACCGGTGCCGACGCCCTCCAGCAGATCCTGTCCTGGCGCAAGATCGACGAGCTGTTCCGCTACGCCCACTTCGTCGGCGTGACCCGCCCGGGCTACGACCTGGCCGACGGGCACGTGCCCGGGGGTGTCGTCAGCACGGTGGAGGTGCCCGCGATGGCGATCTCGTCGAGCGAGTGCCGCACGCGCGTCGCCGCGGGGCGGCCGGTCTGGTACCTGGTGCCCGACGGGGTGGTGCAGTACATCTCCAAGCGCAGTCTCTACCAAGATCCGGGCCGCTGATCTGCGGGTCCCTGGCGTAGGTACTTGGCCGGTGCAGGATCACTCAGTTGGAGATGTCCTGGGGAGCGCGGTGTAGTCGCGTCCGGCCCGCTGAGGCTGCCTGATGCCAGTGCCCAGATTCAGACGAGAGGCTGAGCGACTGCCCGTGGCGCTGCTTCGGGGAAGAGGTCAATGGCGCGTTCAGCTTCCGTTGACTCGACGCAGGGCGCTTCGGACATCCCGTAGCGCCCCTCGGTCCTGCCGCATGCTCAGCCGGTAGCTGTTCCGTTGCACCGCCCGGTCGCCCACCGCCACTCCCACACCACCGGTGAGCGTGAGGGACCGCCCCGCACGCGGCGGCGCGTAGACCCGTGAGGACTTCACCGCGGTACCGATCTCGCTGTGCAGATCGCGCCCAGCGGTGCGAGTCAACGCGTCACCAAGGCGGCGCTGGGCGGCACGGTTGCGCGGGTCCGCAGCGGCGCGAGTGAGATCGTGGGCGATCCGCGGGTCTCCCTTGATCAGGACAGCAAGCCCGCGTGCGGCGGTGAAGGCCCGCACCATGACGTTCCGCTGTTTGGTGCCGTTCCCGACCTGCACGTTCGTACACCGCTGGAGGGTGACGGCCTTGTTGCTCCCGGAGGCGGCTGCGGCTCCCTCGGTGACCTGTGGGGCGATCTTCAGCCCGTCTGTGGACGGCCCAGGCTCCGGTTCATTGGCCGCAGCGGTCTGCAGGACCTCCGTCACCGCGGCTTGCAGCGCTGAGCTCTCGGGGTCCTGCGCGAGCGCTGGCGGCGCCTCCGAGACGTCCCCGCGCTCCAGGAACGTATCGACGTCACTTGTGCTCATCTCGGCCTCGAAGCGGAATCGGTTGTTCTGCCAGGTGTCGTCGCCGACCTGCCCACCCACTACGTCGACGAGGATGGTCTCGGTGCCGGTCCCACCGGCAAGTGCAGGATCGGCAGGAAAGTCGATCGTGGCGACGCCGGTGCGTGCGTCGGAAGTGATCCCGAGCGGCGTCAGCTCCTGCCGCAGTGCATCCGCCGCCCTTGCCACCTCGACTTCCGAATGGACGGGAGCAGAGGACACCGCTTCGATGCCCGCGTCGCGGGCGGCGTCCGGGCTCTGGAGGAACGCCTTCCATTGACCGGATCCACCCAGGCCGAGCGCTTTGGTCAACCTTGCGGGCGGAACCCCGGCTTTCACGGCATCCCGTGCGGTGTCGACGACCATTGCCGCCGTCTGCCTCGAGACGGATTTCGGCCCGGCAAACTGTTGCATGTCTGTCCTGACCTCACTCGTGCCTGTCGGCCTGGCTACCCGGGTGCTCGCGAGCTCGGTCCGGGAAAGGCTCCCCGTCGCGTGGGAGCTGTGCCTACCCGTCTGCCAGGCCCGAGCGGCCTGGCCTGCAGTCGCCCTGGTGGCTGGCCCGCTCTGCGACGGTGCCGCCACCGGCCGCAACTCTGCAGCCGGCGTCTTCGGCCTGTGCATCGTCATTGCGGTCCCCTCTCAAAGGGCTCCGAAGCTCGGCCCGGCGAGGCCGTGAGGCTCTTCCGGCCCGTGAGGCCACCGCCCCGGCCCGGGCGGAGCCGCCTCTGGCCCCCGAAAAATCCTGTCGTCGACGGCTCGGCCGACGGTCTGCCATGCCGGGACTTCAGTCTCCGCCTCCTCGAAGCTGTCCGTTCTCGACAGCTCAGCGAACTCCGAGACCGCCCTTGCCACCGGATCTGCGGCGGCAATCTCGACCGCCACCGAAGTCCTCTCCTCGTTGTCCCGCCCGACAGACACGCCCCGCTCGCCGACGACCGTCCACGACCCCCACGGGCGCTCCGCACCACGCACCTCCTGCTCGAACTGTCCGGTTGCCTCTCGGGTGACGGCGGCGTCCAGACGGTTCTGCAGCATGTCGGCTGTCTCCTCGCCGCACACGACCTCGACGAACATCTGTGCCAGTCTCGGGTGTTCGCGCAGCAGCTCGGCTGCGTTGACCACTGGCGAGACCGCGTAGGCAAAGGTCGTGTACTGGCGGTTGTTGTTCCCGACCTGTGAGGTTCCCCCGGTTTCGCGGAGTCCGGGTTATCTGTGATCGTCGCGCTGGCCGCGATCGTAGGCGTCCTCGTACTCGTCAGGTGAGAGCCCGCCGAGCCCGGCCTGGATCCGGCGGGGGTTGTACCAGCCGTCTATGTAGCGCAGCAGGGCGTGCTCGGCCTCGGCGCGGGTGGCGAACGTCGTACCCGGCCAGTACACGAGTTCGATCTTGAGCGTGGACCACAGGTTCTCCGCGAGGGCGTTGTCGTAGCTGTCGCCTGTGGACCCGGTCGAGGGTGCGACACCGGAGTCGACCAGGCGCTGGGTGAACCGCAGCGCCGTGTACTGGGCGCCCTTGTCGCTATGGAAGATCAACTCGCCGGAGCGCGCCGATCGGGAGCGCAGCGCATGATCCAGGGCGGTGAGCACCAGCGCGGTGGTCGCCCGCTCACCGGTGGCCCAGCCGACGACCCGGTTGGCGAACGCGTCGCGCACCGAGGCCAGCCACAGCACGCCCTCGCCGGTGACCAGCCGCGTCAGGTCAGCGACCCAGAGCCGGTTCGGCGCGTCGGCCCGGAAGTCGCGCTCGACCCGGTCCGGGGCGGCGGTGTGGTTCGGATCCTGCCGGGTCGAGCCGTGGCGCCAGCCCCGGCGCAGGTGCGCGCCCTGCAACCCGTGCTCACGCATGATCCGCTCGATGCGCTTGCGCCCGACCCGCACGCCCTGGCGACGCAGCTCCAGCCACACCCGCGGCGAGCCGTAGGTGGCGGCGAACTCGCTGACGCTGCGCACCTTGACGATCTGCTCGAGCAGCGCCGCGTCGTCGAGCTCGCGCCGGCTCGGGGCGGCCTGGCGGGCCCGCCAGTCGTAGAAGGTGGACTCCGGGATGCCCAGGACCCGCAGTACGAGACCGGCCGGGAAGCCATGAGTGTCGATGAAGCTCATGACCACCTCCGGGTCGGGCCGATCTCGCTGGCGAAATACGCACTCGCCGCGCGCAGGACCTCGTTGACCCGCCGCAGCTCAGCGTTCTCGGCCGCCAACCTGCGGTTCTCCTCAACCATGTCAGTGCTTGGGCGGTCATGCCGTTCGCCGGCGTCGGCCTCGGCCTGGCGGACCCAGTTCCGCAAGGCCTCGGGGTGCACGTTGAGCTGCTCGGCCAGCCGCTTGAACGACGGCCGCGGCTCGGACTGTCGATACAGCCGAACCGCCCGTTCCCGCAGCTCATCGGGGTACTTCCTCGGTGCTGCCAACAGAGCCTTCCTTCCCAGTCCCTCACGATGGGACCAGTCTTCGAAGACTCCGGCGAAGCGGGGGAAGCTCACTGAATTCCGCGACAGTCCTGGAGCAGCACCAGCCCATACCGGGTTTCGATCTCGCCGTCCGCGATCTCTTCGGCGTCCGTTTGCGGCTCCGGCACGGAGTAGTCCGTTTCGCCGTGGGGACTAGTCATCAGGACCGCAGCTGCGGCCCGTCGCAGGCTCCGATCCCCGGGTTCTGTGGCACAGGCCTCGAGGGCAGCACGAACATTCGGGCGCGCGAGCAACTCCTCCAGGTCGAGACTCGGCTGCAGCCGATATCTGTGGGTCACCACGCGGAGGTTGCCGTTGCCGATCTGACCGGCTTCCACCGCAACGAAGGCGATCACGTACGGTTCGTCGGCCGGACGCTCCGCGATGACCTCCCTGCCGTCCTCCGTTCTCCTTACTCCGAACGACCAGCATGCGCCGAACTCGTCGGCCTTCCCGAACACGAACCGGTCCGCGTCCCGGGCCTGCCACTCGCGCTCTGTCTCGATCCGACCGAGCGCCGCGTCGAGGTCGGAAAGCACCGTGGTCCTGGCCGCCTCTTGTCCGGGTGGGCGACTGGCGGCCGCCTGCGACTCGCCGTCCGTGTCGTCCACAACGCGAAGTTTCAGTGCGTCGAGTTGCTGTAGCAGAGTGCGACGCGCCGCCGCGGCGATCATGTCCCGGGAGGCGACGACGTCCGCGTCGATGACGGTGGCCTCCCCGAAGTAGTCGTCCACAGTGACCCCGGCCGCCAGCACGAAGCTGAGCTGTCCGCCCTGACCGATTAGCCTGCGCATGTCCCGGAGCTCCCCCTCACGGGGCGTTCGCAGGCCGTGCTCCATACACAACGGCCTGCCACGCAACAGCGCGCGCCCGATCTCCGCGAGCCTGCGCTCGGTCGACGCGGTCAGGGCCGGTGTGCCCAGGTTGTCGACGACCGTCCACAGCTCCTCGACCGCCGCTACCTCCGCGGCGGTGTCCACCATCGCGATATTCCTGCGGAGCAGGGTCGCGACGCCGTCGGGGCGCTTCAGTAGATGGATCTCGACCGTGATCTCTGCTGTGGTCATTCCGCGCCCCGATCGACCACGAGCCGGTCGTGCGTCGTGCCCTCACCGAGCAGCTTGTCGAGATGGTCGACGACTCTCGCGAGGTGAGTCTCGAACTCGGTCAGCTGAAACGTGACCGTCCCGTCAGTGGAGATTGCGCGTTTCGCGGATTCTTGGATCTCCTCGAGCGCGCTGTCGAGCGACCGACGGAGAGCGGCCAGCTCCTCGTCCGGAGTGTCCGGCGGGGTTGAGGGAGGACCCCGAGGAACCGGCGCCTTCCTCCGGTTCACCACCAGGAAGCCGGCAACGACCGCGCTCATGACTCCGAGTACTGCCAGTACCGTGATCAGCAGCGCGATGATGAGCCCGGACGCCGGCGCCTCACCGGTCGCCGGCTCGGGGGCCTTGTCAGGGGCTTCCACGGAAAGCACCGGGATCGCGCCGCCCTGGCCTGACCACCGGATGACCGCCGGGTTGTCTTGGTCGAGCTCTTGGGCCGCGCGCATGGCCGCAGCCGCGGCATCACCGTCGCCCTGCGCGCGCGCGGCGTCCGCGTCGACGACGGCCCGCCACGCCCCACTGAAGTGGCTCTCCACCGCCGCGATCCCGCTGTCCGAGCAGTCGCCCTCGCCGTCTCGAGCCGCACGGGCGTACTCAGCTGCCGCTGTGGAGACCTGGCCGGCGTCGAGCGACGCGGCGGCCGCGTCGCACCGCGGGGAGGCCCGCCCGCAGCTAGCCATTGCGAGCCCGGCGATCAGGATCAGCGCAGCGAGAAGCGCGCGTGCGGCCAACTGTCGCAATCCACGACCTCCGAACATCTACCCGCCGGAGACCAGCATGTCGTTACCGAACGTGTTGGTCCAGAGAACGGAAGGCCGAACCTGCTGAGCTCAGAAGGTGTTGTGCTGGGTGTTGCGGTCGCCCACCTGGATGCCCTGGGAGCCGCGGATCCGCACGTCATACTTGCCGACGACCGACTCGCCTTCGGTCAGATCCAGGAGTCGGCGAGCGCTCGCCACCAGCTCCCCGTCCGAGGCCGCTGTGGTGCCGAGCAGGGCGCCCCTCACGATCTCGCCGGCCCGCTCGGGCTCCTTCTCGAGGAGATCGAGCGCCTCCGCAGCCGGAGACGTTGGGGTGAAGTAGGAGCCCACCTTGTTCTTCAGTGCGCCATAAGCGTCCTTGATCGCGGTAGCCACGGTCTCCGTGGACCCGGCCGCGGCGCCTGCGGTCAGTGCCGCCAGGATCAGTTCCACCGATTCCACGCTGCCCCCGGACTCATCGGATCGGATAATCTCCTGCTGAGATCTTCGCGCTGACTGCCCCTCGTGTCCATCAGCCGGAAAGCGCAGTCCCGTACGGGACAATCATGACCATGACCGGGATTTTTCCTTGCTCGAAGACGACACCGTCGACGGCGGCAGTTCCGCATCGTAGGCCGCCGGTGTTCGTCGAGGGCTGCCCACGAACGACCGCACGGTAGGGCTGCACCAGGTCGACGGAATGGGCTCCCAGAAGACCTTGTCGAACCTCTCGGATCTCGCAAATGGTTCGGGTCGGCGTGCCTGCGGCGATGGAATGATCAATAATGTCGCGAGTGACAACGCTCCCAGCCCCGATCACGGCGTCCCTCGCCGATCGTCATTCCAGGACAGACGATTATGCCCCGCCGAGGCAGGTGCTGTCTCCGATGCTGATCGGAAGTGGACGTTCCCAGCCCTCCTGCCGACGTGCATGGTCATCAACGGGGTGCTGGGCGGGCAGGAGCTGTGTGCGTGGACCGATCCGGACGTCGTCGCCGATGGTGATTGCGGCGTCGTCCATGAACAGGGCGTCGTGGCTGACGAAGCTGCGGTGCCCGAGGGTGCTCTGAGTTCCGTAGCTGCACTGGAACCGAGGCATGACGATGACGTCATCGCCGAGCCGCCCGACGAGCTTCCCGAGGATGGCCTCGCGCTCGGTGTCGTCATCGGGGCCGGTGGCGTTGAAGTGGTCGAGGAGGCGCCAACAGCGCCGCCGGTCTTCGACCAGGTCGGGCTCATCGAGGTACCACTCGTTCCGGAGCATGCGCTCCTTGTTCTCGCCCACGCCGCCGATCCTGCGGCGTGCTGAGCCGCGGAGACAAATCCAGCCCGATCAGCGGAGGTCGGCGACGACCATCGAGCCAGCAGACCGGCGGCGTATCGGGTGGCCGGCGCGGTACTACCCGGCGGCCTCGAGCGGTAGGTCACTGCCGCGCCAGGTGGCTGCCAACTCCTGCACAGGTAGGTCGAGCGCCTCGGCGAGGCAGATGATCGTCCCGAAGCCGGGAGAGGGCAGCCGGCCGGTCTCGATCTTGCGCAGGGTCTCCGGCGAGATGCCGGCCGCGTGCGCGACGTCCGCCAGGTCGCGCCCCGCTCGCGCGTGGCGCAGCAGGGCGCCGAGACGCCTGCCGGCCTCGATCTGCTCGGGTGTGAGCGGTTGGCGGACCATGCGCCGAGGATAGGGTTGGTATTACTGTACCGGCAAGCGCTAAGGTTTCGGTATAACTATACCGCCACCCTGAACGCGAGGTGCTCGTGATCGAACTGAAGACGCCTGCGGAGATCCGGCGCATGCAGGTGACCGGGCGCTTCGTCGCCGAGGTGCTCTCCGAGGTCGGCCGGCTCGCCGACGTGGGCGTCAATCTCCTGGACCTGGAACACCACGCGCGCGGCATGATCGAGCGACGTGGGGCGCAGTCGTGCTACTGGGACTACGCCCCGTCCTTCGGGCGCGGCCCGTTCCGCAACGTGATCTGCCTGGCGGTCAACGACGCCGTCCTGCACGGCCTGCCCCACGACTACACGTTGCGCGACGGCGACGTGCTCACCGCGGACCTCGCGGTCGGCATCGACGGCTGGGTGGCCGACTCGGCCCGCACGGTCGTCGTCGGTACTGCTGCCGAGGAGGACCTGCGGATCATCCGCGCCACCGAGGAGGCGCTGGAAGCGGCGATCGACATGGCGCGTCCGGGAAACCGCCTGGGCGACATCTCGGCGGCCATCGGAGCAGTGGCCCATGCCTACGGCTACCCGGTCAACGGCGAGTTCGGTGGTCACGGCCTCGGCCGCACCATGCACGAGGACCCCCACGTTCCCAACAAGGGCCGGGCGGGTCGCGGCCTGAAGCTCCGGCCGGGACTGACCCTCGCGCTCGAGCCCTGGTTCGCCCGCACGACGGACCGGATCGTCTACGACGCCGACGGCTGGACCATCCGGTCGGCCGACGGCTCGCGCACGGCGCACTCCGAGCACACGGTCGCCATCACCGAGGACGGCCCGTTGGTGCTCACTCGGCGCGAGCCGCTGCCCGTGCAGCGGTCGGAGGCGTGTTGACGGAGCGCTCCGGTCGGTGATCACCCGTTGAGGAGCGGAGCGTCCGGCACACGCACGCTCCGCTCCTCAACGGGTGATCACCCGCCCCGGCCGGACGTAGCCAGGGGCCACGAGACCGTCGAGGGGGCCGCGGGCCGGGGAGCCTGCGGGTTGGGTGGCCCGGGGCTGGGCGGCCCGGGCTGGGCGGCTTGCGGACTGGGCGGCTTGGGGATCGGGCGGCCTGGGGACTGGGGCGGCCTGGGGCCAGGCTCAAGGGGGCCTGTCTCCAGAATCGTGACAGTCCGTAATGGCTCATCACGTTACGTGGCGTCCGTGGGTGACGCCCCCTGTCGCCGGCCACGGGCGGCGACCTCGATCTTGCGGACGGCACACGAGTGGCTGGACCGCGGTGGCTTGCGGGACCCTCACGCGTTGTACCAAGCATGCACGCCGACCCGAACGACCTCACCGCTCCGATCCTCGATCGCGCCGCGATCGACGAGCTTCGCCGGGCGAGCGCTCCCCGCCACGCCGAGCCGGCGCCGCCCCCGGCGTCCGGGGGATGGCTGGCGCTCGTCGTGCTGGGCAACCTGATCGTGCTGGTGATGATCGTGCTCGTGGTGCTCTGGAGCTGATCGGGAGCACCCCGACGCGCACGTGCGTTGATCCTTGTGTCCCGCGTCACAAGCGGGGAGAGTCGCGGTGGAGTCCCCGCGTCTGAAGAGGAACAGAGGATCAATGGCGATCGAGAACCCCTACTACACGCACGAGTTCCACGGCGACTACGAGCTGCTCGGCCTCGGGGAGTTCGCGCTGGAGGAGGGCGGGGTCATCCCCGACCTCCAGCTCGCCGTCGCCACGTTCGGCACCCTCGACGAGGCCAAGAGCAACGCCATCCTCGTGACGACCTGGTACTCGGGCACCCACCAGATCTTCCGGGACGTCTACATCGGACCGGAGCGGGCGCTGAACCCGGAGAAGTACTTCATCGTCGTGGTCAACCAGATCGGCAACGGGCTCTCGACCAGCCCGCACAACGCGTCCGGCGCGAACGCGGGGATCGCGATGTCGAAGTTCCCGCACGTCCGGATCGGTGACGACGTGCGTGCCCAGGAGCAGCTGCTGCGCGAGCACTTCGGCATCGAGTCGCTGCAGCTCGTCGTCGGCGGCTCGATGGGTGCGCAGCAGACCTACGAGTGGATGGTGCGCTTCCCCGGCAAGGTCCGGCGGGCCGCGCCGATCGCGGGCACCGCGCAGAACACCCCGCACGACTTCCTCTTCACCAAGGCGCTGATCGAGGCGATCACCTCCGACCCGGGCTTCAAGGGCGGCGAGTACTCCTCGAACGCCGACGTCGTCGACGGGCTCAAGCGGCACGCCGGCCTCTGGGCGGTGATGGGCTTCTCCACCGAGTTCTGGAAGCAGGAGGTCTGGCGGGCGCTGGACTTCGACTCCAAGGAGGCCTTCATGGAGGGCTTCCTGGAGCCGTACTTCACCGCGATGGACCCGAACGACCTGCTGTGCATGGCGTGGAAGTGGCAGCACGGCGACGTCGCCCGGAACACGAACGGTGATCTCGCGGAAGCGCTGGGCCGCAACGAGTCCGTCGCGCGGATCATCCCGATCAACGAGGACATGTTCTTCCCGGTCCGCGACCACGAGTACGAGCTGGAGCTGACCCCGCACGCGACGATCCGGGTGATCGACGACGTGCTCGGCCACCTCGGGCTGTTCGGTGTCGCCCCGACCTACATCGGCCAGGTCGACCAGTACCTGCAGGAACTGCTCGACGTCGAGGCCTGACCGGCGATGGATCCGGTTCAGGTCGAGTCGGCCCGCCGCAGGTTCCTGCGGTACGGCCGGCTCGACCCGGTACCGGCCGCGGTCCGCCCGGAGGTCCTCGCCTCCTGGGAGCGGTCGCGCACCGGGGAGCCGGCCTTCGTCGGTCACGAGCCCGCCGGCTCGGCGGTCGCCGAGGCCGACGAGGTGTTCAGCGGTTTCCTCCGGCTCACCCCGCACCTGCCGTGCGCGCTGGCGCTGGTGGGCTCCGACGGTGTGGTGCGGGTCCGGTACGACGGCGACGACGGCTTGGCCGAGCTGCTCGACGCCGTCCGGCTGACGCCCGGGTTCCGGCACGGCGAGGAGGACGTCGGCACCACCGCTGCCGCGCTCGCCCCGTACCTCGGCGGGGCGGCCCGGGTCGACGGGCCGGAGCACCTGCATCCCGACCTGGGCTGGCTGGCCGAGGCCGCAGCCGTGGTGCCGCGGGACGACGGCGGACCGCCGGACGCCGTCGTCGTCCTCGGGCATGTCGGCGACCCGCCCGGCGAGCTCGGCCTGGCGCTGGCCCGCCGGCTCGCCGCCGAGGTCGGCGCGCTCGTCGGTGACCGCAGGCACCGCCGGGCCCGCGCCGTCCACGAGCGGTACGCCGCCGCGGACGCCGAGGGGCACACCTGGGTACTGGCCACCGACGGCGCGTTCCTGCTGACCTCACCCGGGGTGCGCCGGCTGTCGGCGGAGGACCAAGGGGTCCTGAGTGATCTCGTCCTCGCCGGAGCGGTACTGGGTGAGGACGCGAGCCGGCACGTCGACCTGCCGTCCGGCCGGTGTGCGGAGCTGACGGTGGAACCGGTCCCTGGTGGCGGGTGCGTGGTCGCCGGGGGACCGGTCCTCGAGTCGCGGACGGCCACGGTGCCCGACGCGGTCCGCAGGCAGGGCTCGCACGTCGCACCGACCACGCGCCGGGACTATGCCGCCGACCTGCGCGCCGATGCGCCCCGCACGCACGCCGAGGCCCGCAGGCGCGCCAACCGGGAGCTGCTCAGCCCCTACCTGCGGGCCCGCCACGAGGTCGCGGCCGCCGTCGGGCACGGCAGGCACCAGCTGCTGATCGGTGAGACCGGCGTCGGGAAGCGGACGCTGGCGATCGAGCAGTTCCGCCGCGCTCACCCGGACGGGCGGACCCGCGTCGTCGACTGCTCGGCGATCGGGTCCGACGGCCCCGACCCGCTCGCCCGGGTCCGCCGCGAGCTGTCCGACCGGCCGCATCTGCTGGTACTTCACCAGCTGAACCTGCTCGGGCCGGTCGCGGCGCGCCGGCTCGACGAGTCGCTGCGCACCCTGGTCGCCCTGCCGGACGCGCTGACCGTCACCGGCTGCGTCGACTCGGCCTCGGTCGACGCGACCCGGCCGTACGGCCTGCTGCTGCGCCACTTCCACGAGACGGTCCGCATCCCGGCGCTGCGTTACCGAGCCGACGAGCTCGGCGAGATCGCGTTGTCGATCCTGCACTCGCTCTCCGGTGGCCGGTCGCTGCGGCTGTCGTTGCAGGTCGTGCGGGTGCTGGAGGGGTACGCCTGGCCCGGCAACGTCCGCGAGCTCGCCGACGTGCTGCGCTACGTCGTCGCCCGCAAACCGGTCGGCGTGATCCAGGCCCCGGACCTGCCCGCGTCCTGTTTCGCCGCGCGGGCGCCGCGGATGTCGATGCTCGAGACGGCCCAGTGCGACGCGATCATCCAGGCGCTCTACGAGTCGCGCGGCAACCGGTACAAGGCCGCCGAGATGCTCGGCATCGCCCGGTCGTCGCTCTACCGCAAGATCGACGCGTTCGGGATCAGCTACATCGGCTGAGGTGTCCCGCTCCCGGGACACCGGAGCCGCAGGCCGTCGTGACGGCGGGTCAGGTCGTCCCATATCGCGACACCCGACTGTGTCCCGGGTCACTACCGTCGGTGTCGCCACGCCACGCGCCCCATCGGAGGCAGCACATGAAGGCTCTCGTCTACCACGGCCCGGACAGCAAGTCCTGGGAGGACGTCCCGGACGCCGAGCTCCAGGACCCGACCGACGTCGTCGTCAAGGTCGACACCACCACGATCTGCGGCACCGACCTGCACATCCTGCAGGGTGACGTCCCCGCCGTCACCGACGGCCGCATCCTCGGCCATGAGGCGGTCGGCACGATCACCGCTGTCGGTGATGCGGTCCGGGGCTTCTCGGTCGGCGACCGGGTGCTCGTCCCGGCGATCACCAAGTGCGGCCGGTGCGAGTACTGCCAGCGCGGCATGCCGTCGCACTGCCAGACCGTCGGCGGGATCGGCTGGATCTTCGGGCACCTCATCGACGGCACCCAGGCCGAGTCCGTCCGCGTGCCGTACGCCGACACCTCGCTCTACGCGGTGCCGGAGGGGGTCACCGACGAGCAGGCGATCTTCCTGGCCGACGCGTTGCCGACCGGCTACGAGGTCGGCGTGCTCGCCGGCAACGTCCGCCCGGGGAACACCGTGGCCGTCGTGGGGGCCGGCGCCGTCGGGCTGTCCGCGGTGCTGACCACCGGCCTGTGGGGCGCGTCGAAGGTGATCGCGATCGACTCCAACAAGTTCCGGCTGGAGAAGGCCCTGGAGTTCGGGGCGACCGACGCCGTCGAGGTCGGCCCGGGAACCGTCGGCGACGTGACGGCGCTGACCGACGGGCTCGGTGTCGACGTCGCGATCGAGGCGGTCGGCTACCCGGAGACCCTGCTCACCGCGGCGTCGCTGGTCCGGCCCGGCGGCACGATCGCGAACGTCGGTGTCCACGGCACCCCGGTCGAGCTGCCCATGCAGGACATGTGGATCTCGAACGTGACGCTCACGATGGGGCTGGTCGACACCGTCTCGATTCCGACGCTGCTGAAGATGGTGGCGAGCGGCCGGATCCCGGCGGAGAAGATGGGCACCCACTCGTTCACCTTCGACCAGATGGACGAGGCCTACGACGTCTTCAAGAACGCGGCCGCCAACCAGGCACTGAAGGTCGTCATCACCCCGGGCTGACGCCGGTCGGGCGAGCTGCCCGGAAGCGGTCCGTCCCGCGCAGGATCTCGGCCAGCCGGTCCCGGTGCCCGTCGAGGACCTGCGCGGTGGCGCCGGTCGTGGCCGCCAGCGCGACGTCGTCGGTCACCACCCGGAACGCGGCGTTCACGGTGGCGGCCAGCAGCCTGACCTCGGCCGACTCCGGGGGCAGGCCGAGCCGGGGGCCGAGCATCCGGGCGAAGGTCGGCTCGGCCTGCTCCTGCAGTACCAGCCAGACGGCCCGCAGGGCGGGTGTGTCGCGGGTCAGGCGCACCACCGCGAGCACCGCCTCGGTGTCCGTCCGGAGCTCCTCCGGCAGGAACGTGTACGCGGCACGCAGGTGCTCGGTCAGGTCGACGTCCTGCGGCCAGGAGCGCAGGACCTCGCGGAACCCGTCGAGCGACTCGGTCAGCAGCGGCTCGACGCAGCTCTCCTTGGTCCGGAACAGGCGCCACAGCGTGCGTTCGGAGATGCCGGCCGCCGCCGCGACGTCGGCGCCCGAGGTGCCGGCGACGCCGCGCTCGCGGAACAGCCGCACGGCGCACCGGGAGATCGCCAGTCGCTGTGCCCGCCGGTCGTGTTCGGTCGTCGGCGGCCGTCCCCGGCGGGCGGTCTCGGGTTGCTCGGCCACGGCCCCCTCCCGGATCCGGATGTTCGCGGCGTCGCCACCCTAATCGGTCATCTTTGTTGGCAGCTACTGACAATAAAACCTAGGCTCGGGTCACCACCACGAAGGAGGATGCTCCATGACCCTTGCTGCCGAACGCCCGCAGCTGCCGTTCACGCGACCGAACCTGCTGGAGCTCGCCCCGTTCTACGAGGTGCTCCGCCGTGAGGCGCCGATCGCACCGGTGACCACCCCGGCCGGTGATCCGGCCTGGCTGGCGACGCGGTTCACCGAGGTCCGTGACCTGCTGGGGGACAAGCGGTTCGGTCGCTCGCACCCGGATCCCGAGAATGCTGCGAAGATCAGTTTCGCCGCCGTGCAGGACGGCCCGAGCGGCGACTACGAGTCCGAGGCGGCCGAGCACGGCCGGATGCGCCGGCTGCTCACGCCTGCGTTCTCGGCCAAGCGGATGCGCCGGCTGTCCGGGCACGTCCAGGAGCTCGTCGACGGCTACGTCGACCGCATGCTGGCCGACCACGACGCCTCCGGCGGCGGGACGGTGGACCTGCACGCCCACCTCGCGTTCCCGCTGCCCGTCGCGGTGATCTGCACGCTGCTGGGCGTCCCCGAGGCCGACGGCGACTACTTCCGCGACCTGTCCGACCGGATGGCCACCTACTCCGGCCAGGACGCGCACGACGCGCTGGCCGAGTTCGGCCGCTACATGGCCGGTCTGGCCGAGGGCAAGCGCGCCGAGCCGGGAGAGGACGTGATCACCGATCTGGTCCGGGCCCAGTCGGAGGACGAGGACTTCGGCTACCCGGAGATGGTCCGGCTCTGCGTCGGCCTGCTGTTCGCCGGGCACGAGACCACGGTTAACCGGATCGGGCTGGGCATGCTGTTCCTGATGACCCACCGCGAGCAGTGGGAGGCGCTGGCCGCCGACCCGGACGGCCGGATCGACGCCGTCGTCGAGGAGATCATGCGCCTCGGTGCCCCCGGCGATCTCGGCCTGCTGCGCTACGCACACGAGGACGTGGAGATGGGCGGCGTGACCATCGCCCGCGGCGACGCCGTGATCATCTCCATCAACGCCGCGAACCGGGACGAGACGGTGTTCTCCGACGCCGAGGGCTTCGACCCGGACCGCACCGAGCGCGGCCACGTCGGATTCGGGCACGGACCGCACTTCTGCATCGGTGCCAGCCTGGCCCGCACCGAGCTGCGGGCGGTGTTCGTCACGCTGGCCCGCCGGCTCCCGCAGCTGCGGCTGGCGGTCGGGCTGGACGACCTGGACGTGCGCACCGACCACATCACCGGCGGGGTCCGCAGCCTGCCGGCCGCCTGGTGAGACCGGAGGTGACGGCGATGAAGGTCGAGGTCGACCAGGACGTGTGCGTCGGTTCGGGGCAGTGCCTGCTCACCGCGCCGGACGTGTTCGACCAGCGCGACGCGGACGCGATCGTGGAGCTGCTCGACGCCGAGCCGCCCGCGGCGCAGCACCAGGTGGTGCGGCACGCGGCGGCGGGCTGCCCGGCCGCGGCGATCACCGTGCACGAGACCTGATTCGCGGGACCTGCGCGGTCACCGGTGCGCGACGCGCCGGGACCGTGGAGGAACCCGGGCGGTTCGGGTCGCGGTCCGGGCCCGGCCCCGGCAAGATCCGCGCACGTGAACACACCGCTGGAGCAGGCGTTCCGCGCCGCGCACGAGGACCTGCCCCGCGAGGCGCCCGGCTCCGAGGAGACCACCGCCCTGCTGCTGCAGCTGGTCGGTGCGCTCCCGGACGCCCCTCGGATCGTCGACATCGGCTGCGGCACCGGTCCCGCCACGCTGCCGCTGGCCGCCGCGACGGCCGGCGAGGTCGTCGCCGTCGACACCTACGAGCCCTACCTGGCGCGGTTGCAGACCCGCGCGGCGACGTCCGGGCTCGGGGAGCGGGTCCGGCCGCTGGTCGCGTCGATGGACGACCTCCCGCTGCCCGACGGCTCCGCCGACCTGGTCTGGTCCGAGGGCGCCGCGTACCTCATGGGTCTCGACGCGGCGCTGGAGTCCTGGCGACGCCTGCTGGCCCCCGGCGGCGCGCTGGTGCTGACCGAGGCGGAGTGGACGACGTCCGAGCCGTCACCGGGGGCCCGGGCGTTCTGGGACGCCGGCTACCCGGCGATGCGCACCACCGCGGAGAACGTCGCCGCGGCCCAGCGCGCCGGGTACACGGTGCAGGGGGTCTACCTGTTGCCCGACTCGGACTGGGACGCCTACTACCGGCCGCTGGCGCACCGGATCGAGATGATGCGCTCCGCCGGCGTCGATCCGGCCGCGCTGGACGAGGTCGGCCGGGAGATCGCCGTCCGCGAGGAGTTCGGCGCCGAGTACGGCTACACCGCCTACGTGCTGCGCCCGCGCCGACCCCGCGGTGCCGCTCCGTCTCCGGACGGTCACGCCGCGCCGAACGGGTGATGACGGAGGGCGATATCTGACCATCGGTCACTCTGAGCTGGGCCGATCGGGTTAACGTGGGGGTGTGATCGACGTTCCGACCCCGGCCGTCGCCGGACTGCTGTTGCGGGCCGTACCCCAGCACGTCCGCCGGGACGCGCACGTCGCGATGCACGCACTCGCCCCGTGGGGTGCGGTCTCCGCGCAGCTCGTGCAGGACGCTGGCGGTGGGGTCGCCGACCACGACGTGCACGTCGACGGCGACCCGGTGCAGGTCCCGTACCGGGTGTCGTTCCCCTGGCCCGCGCCGGCCTTCGTCGCCCGGCTGACGGCCCGCAGGCAGACCGTCGTCGCCGCGTGGCTGTCGCGCAGCGAGAACGCCGGGCATCGGCAGCGCGCGGCCCGGGAGCTGTTCTGCGTGCACGAACCGTGGGTCGCGCCGTTCGTGGTCCAGCTGTGCGGCGAGTACGTGCATGAGATCGGCGCGGACGTCGACCGGTTCGTGCGGACCGAGCTGCCCCGCCACCCCGAGCTGCGGCACGCCTACGCCCGGTTCGTCCGCGACAACCCGCGCTACCTCGCGACGACCCGGCACCGGGCCGTCGCGTTCCGGGACCTCGACCACCGCTGGCCACACCGCGACGATCCCACCCGCCCCTACCCGCAGATCGCCGCGCTGGACGCCCTGGCCGAGCTCGCGTACCGGGGCGGGCACGACTACCCGGGTGACCCGGCGCCGTCCCGGATCACGGCGGTGGCGTCCTGACCCTGCGGGCTCAGCCGGTCAGCTCGGCCGTCCCGCGGTCCAGGACCACCTCGCCGTCCACCGCGGTCCGGAAGAACACCACGTCGCCGTCGCGCCAGACCGAGACCGTCAGCGCCCGGCCGGGAACCACCGGCCTCGTGAACCGGGCGTTCATGGCGGTCAGCCTGCCCGGCTCGCCCTCGCACACGGTCGCGACCAGCGCCCGGGCCGTGTAGCCGTAGGTGCACATGCCGTGCAGGATCGGCCGGTCGAAGCCGCCCCGTGCCGCGAACGCGGGATCGGAGTGCAGCGGGTTGCGGTCCCCGGTCAGCCGGTAGAGCAGCGCCTGGGCCGCCCCGGTCCGGTAGGTCACCTCGTGGTCGGGCGCCCGGCCCGGGACGGGGGTCGGCACCTGCGCGCCGCGGGCACCGCCGAACCCGCCCTCGCCCCCGAGGAACACCGACCGCACCGTCGACGCCAGCGGGGCTCCGGTCTCGGCGTCGACCGCCCGGGCCTCGGTCCGGATCAGCGCGCCGGAGCCCTTGTCGAGCACCTCGGTCACCGTCGCCGTCACCCGGGCCCTGCCCTCCACCGGCAGCGGGCCGGCCAGCCGGAACGACTGCTCGGCGTGCACCAGCCTCGAGTGGTCGACGTCGCCGAGCTCGACCCGGGCGTTGCGGGTGATGACCTCCGCGAACGAGGGCAGCACCGCCGTCCGGATGCCCTCGGTGTTCTCCGTGGTCAGTGTCAGCTCGGTCGTCGGATCCTCGCCACCGGCTCCGACGGCGACCGCGTAGAGCAGCACGTCGTCCCGTGCCCACGCGACGTGGACCGGCTCGCACTGCGTGCCCTCGAGATCGGGGGCCAGAGGCATGGCGTCTCCTTCGACGGTCCACGGTGGCCGTGAACCTATCCCGGGGGCCGCCCGCCGCCCAACCCCCGTGCGGAGCCCGCCGACCGACCCCCGCCGGCACGGCTGACACACTGGTCACGTTCGGACGAACTCCGTCCGGACGGAGCTGACACCCGGGAGACGTGAGGCGCAGTGACGGCATCACCGGAGGCGATCGAGCTGACGAAGGTGGCGGCGGCCGCCGCGGCGGACAAGAAGGCCGTCGACATCGTCGCCCTCGACGTGTCCGACCAGCTGGTCATCACCGACTGCTTCATGCTGGCGTCCGCCCAGAACGAGCGGCAGGTCCAGGCGATCGTGGACGCGGTCGAGGAGAGGCTGCGCGAGCGCGGCAGCAAGCCGACCCGGCGCGAGGGCGACGCGGACAACGGCTGGGTGCTGCTGGACTTCACCGACATCGTCGTGCACGTGATGCACACCGAACAGCGCGGGTTCTACGGCCTGGACCGGCTGTGGAAGGACTGCCCGGCGATCGAGGTGCCGCAGTCGGAGCCACCGGCGGACGACGAATGACCCTGCGTGCCGTCACGCTGCTCCGGCACGGCCGGACCGAGTACAACGCGGGTGGCCGGATGCAGGGTCATCTGGACACACAGCTCGCCCCCGAGGGGCGGGCGCAGGCCGCGGCGGTCGTCCCGCTGCTGGCCGGTATCGGGTTCGACCGGATCATCAGCTCGGACCTGACCCGCGCGTACGACACCGCCCTGGCGGTCGCCGAGGCGTGCGGGCTGCCGCTGTCGGTGGACAAGCGGCTGCGCGAGACCCACCTCGGGGACTGGCAGGGCCGCACCATCGCCGAGATCGAGGCCGACCGGCCCGGCGCGATCACCGAGTGGCGTTCGGACCCGCGATGGACACCGCCCGGTGGCGAGTCCAGGCTGGACGTCGTCCACCGCTCGCTGCCGGTCGTCGCCGAGCTCGACGCCGCGTACGCCGACGACCCCGAGGAACGCTCGGTGCTGCTCGTCGCGCACGGCGGGATGATCGCCGGGATGGTGTGCGGGCTGCTCGACCTGCCGGAGTCGGCATGGCCGGTCATCGGCGGGATGGGCAACGCGAAGTGGGCCGTCGTCGCCCGCCGCGACGACCACCCGCGCTGGCGGCTCTCGGGTTACAACATCGGTGCCTGACCTGCTGATCGTCGGCGACTCGCTGGCCTTCCACGGCCCCGACCGGCCGTACCCGGCCGACGAGCCGAGGCTCTGGCCGAACATCGCCGCCGCCCGGCTCGGCGGGACCGCCGAGCTGGTGGCCCGGGCCGGCTGGACGGCGCGGCACGCCTGGGCGGCGATCACCGGCGACCCACGCGTGTGGGCGGCGCTGCCGCGGGTGGACGCCGTCGTGCTCGGGGTGTCCGGGATGGACTCGCTCCCCTCACCGCTGCCGACCGCGCTGCGCGAACTGATGCCGGCGCTGCGCCCGGCGCCGCTGCGCCGGGTGGTGCGGGCCGGGTACCGGCGGGCGCAGCCGGTGCTGTCCCGCTCGCTGGCCCGGCTCCCCGGCGGTGGCCCGGCCACGCTGCCGTCCCGGCTCACCGTGTCCTACCTGGAGCAGTGCCGGGCCGGGATCCACGCGCTGCGGCCCGGGCTCCCGGTGGTGGCCCTGCTGCCGTCGGTGCACCGGGCCACCGAGTACGGCCTCGTCCACCCGCACCGCGCCGCCGCCGAGGCCGCGATCCGGGCGTGGGCGGCCGGCGCCGCGGCGGTCTCCGTGCTCGACGTCGCCCCGCTCGTCGCCGACCACGTCCTCGGCGGGCACGGCAACCCCGACGGGATGCACTGGGGCTGGGACGCGCACCGGGCCGTCGGCGCGGCGCTGGCCGAGCAGCTGCAGCGACGACCGGTCCGCTCGTGAACCTGCTCGGCATCGACCTGGGCACCACGTCGGTGAAGGCCGCCGTGTACGCCCCGGACGGCACCCGGATCGCCGCGGCGACCCGCCGGCACACCACCCACCGGCCCGCCCCCGGGCACGCCGAGCAGCACCCGTCGGACTGGTGGGCCGGGGTGACCGGTGTGGTCGCCGAGCTCGGCGCGACCGGCGCGCTGCGCGACCTCGCTGCCGTCGGCCTGTGCTCGCAGGTCAACACGCACCTCGTCGCCGACGCCGCGGGCGCCCCGCTGCACCCGGCGATCACCTGGCAGGACGGCCGGTGCGCCGCGGCCGCCGCGACGCTGAACGATCGGCTCTCCCCGCAGGACCGGGCGCGGGTACGGGGCGGGCTGGGCACCGTCGACGCCTCGAACCCCGCCGCCCGCGCGGCCTGGTTCGCGGCGCACCGCCCGGAGGTCTGGGCCCGCACCGAGCGGCTGCTCGCGCCGAAGGACTGGCTGGTGCAGCGGCTCACCGGCACCGCGGTCGCCGACCCGCTGTCGTCGGTCGGCCTGGTCGGACCGGACGGCACCTACCCGGACGGGCTGGACCTGCTCGTCCCCGGGCTGTCCGGGCTGCTGCCGCCGCTGGCCGACCCGGCGTCGGTCGCCGGGGAGACCACCGGCGCCGCCGGCCTCCCCGCCGGGGTGCCGGTCGCGGTCGGCACGATGGACGCCTGGTCGGCGCTGCTCGGCGGCGGGATCACCGCCCCCGGGGACGCCATCGACGTCGCCGGGACGTCGGAGGTACTCGCGATGGCCGCCGAACCCGGCGGTGGCGCGCCGGGCGTCGTCGCCTTCCCGGTCTGGCGCGGGCTGCACGTGCACGCCGGCCCCACCCAGGCCGGTGGCGACGCGCTGACCTGGGCCGCCGCCGCGCTCGACGCCCCCGTTCCGGATCTGCTCGACCTCGCGGCGACGGCCGCGCCGGGCTGCGGGGACGTGCTGTTCCTGCCGCAGCTGGCGGGCGAGCGGGCACCGTTGTGGGATCCGGAGCTGCGTGGGCACTGGCTGGGCGCGACGCTGGGCACCGGCCGGGCCGAGCTGGCGCGGGCCGTGCTGGAGGGCGTCGCGCACGCCGCCCGGCACGTCCTCGGGCCGCTCGAGACGGCGGCGGGCCGCCCGGCGGCCGCACTGACCGTCTGCGGTGGTGGCGCGCACAGCGACCTGTGGTGTCAGGTGAAGGCCGACGTGCTGGACCGTCCGCTGCGCCGCACCGTCGAGCGCGACGCCGGCGTACTCGGCGCCGCGCTGCTCGCCGGCCTCGCGGTCGGGGCCGGGTCCTCGGTGGGCGAGCTGGCGGCCCGGATGGTGCGGGTGGAGCGCGAGTTCGTCCCGGACCCGCGCGTGCGGGACCGGCTCGACGACGCGCACGGCCGCTACCTCGCCGCCCAGCAGGCACTGGCGCCGCTCTTCCGGGCCGGCCGGCACCGGTAGGGTCCCGGCGTGCCCAGCTCGCCGGTTGCCGTGGTCACCGACTCCACCTCCTACCTGCCTGCGGGTGTGGCGGAGAAGCGTGGGGTGCACGTCGTCCCGCTGGAGGTACGGCTGGGGGAACGGGCCGGGCAGGACGGCGTGGACGTCACCCCGGCGGAGCTGATCACCGCGCTCGCCGACCGGAACCTGCTCGTGCAGACCTCCCGGCCGGCCCCGGCGACGTTCGCGTCGCTCTACCGGGATCTCCTCGACGACGGCGCGACGGAGATCGTCTCGGTGCACCTGTCCCGGGAACTGTCCGGCACCTGGGACGCCGCCCGGGCAGCCGCGCAGGAGGTCGCCCCGGACCGGATCCGGGTCGTCGACTCGCGATCGATCGCGATGGGGCTCGGGTTCGCGGTGCTGGCCGCGTGCGACGACGCCGACTCCGGTTCCGGTGGTGCGGCGACGGCGGCCTCCGCGGCGGCGGTGGCGGCCCGGTGCCGGGTGCTGTTCGGCGTGCAGGACCTGGAACGGCTGCGCCGCGGCGGGCGGATCGGTGCCGCGTCCGCGCTGCTCGGCGGGGCCCTGGCGATCAAACCGCTGCTGCACCTGTCGCAGGGCCGGATCGCGCCCCTGGAGAAGGTCCGGACGACGGCGCGGGCCACCGACCGGCTGGTCACCCTCGCGGTGACGGAGGCCGGCGGCCCCGGAGCCCGGCTGGCCGTGCACCACCTGGGCGCCCAGGAACGGGCCGAGGACATCGCGGACCGGCTGCGCGAGCAGCTGCCGGACGCGGTCGAGCTGCACGTGTCGGAGGTCGGCGCGGTGATCGGGGCGCACGCCGGTCCGGGGCTGGTCGGTGTCGTGGTGGTACCCGCGGGCGCGTAGCACCTCCCACCGACGGTTCTCCGTACGCGCACGGCGCTGCGGGCCCGGCCGTCCCCAACCGTCGGATCCGTCCACAGGCCCGCGGATCGCCGGTGCGGCGGACCGATCCGCTCCTAGCGTCGAGGGCGTGACCAGGACGGACGGCACCCGGGACGCGGCCCGGCGGCTCGCCGGATTGAACGGGCGCCCGCGCGGCGGGGGTGCGGTGCGCCCGCAGCGGGAGGGGCTCGATCCGCCGCGGGAGCGGCTCGGCTCGCCGCGGGAACGGCTCGGCCTGCCGCGGGAACGGCTCGATCCGGCGCGGGAGCGGCTCGACTCGCCGCGGGAACGGCTCGGCCTGCCGCGGGAGCGGCTCGACCCGCCGACGGTGCCGCTGTCGTTCGTGCGGTCGCCGGGGCGACGCGGCCCCGATGGCGGTGGCCCGGCCGGCCCGCCTGACGGCGGGAGGTGGTCCGGCGGTGCGCCGTGGGGCGCCGGCACGGAAGCTCCGTGGCCCGGCGGGGACGGACCGTCCGACGCCCCGCGGCACCCGCTCGAGCGCTACGCGGATCGGGACGTGCGTCACGTCGAGCCGGGCGGGCCCGGTGATCTGATGCCGAGCGGCGACCCGATGCTGAGCGATCATCCGATGCCGGGCAGCGACGCGGTACCCCGCGGGGAGCCGGTGTCCCGCGGGGAGCCGGTACCCCGCTGGGAGCCGGTACCCGGCAGGGAGCCGGTACCCGGCGACGCCGTCCCGCACGGGGGCCGCCCCTCGTGGGCGCGGCGGATCGCGCTGCGGTGGCTGCCGCCGTCGCTGGCCGGCGCCCGGGTGGACCCCGGTCGCCCCGGTGCGCTGGCGCTGGTCGCGGTGGTCCTGGTCGGTGCGGTGGTGGCCGGCGTCGGGGTGTGGTCGAACCGCCCGACCGCGCAGCCGGTCGGCGGGCTGCCGCCGGTCACCGTGACGCCCGCCCCGGCGGCACCCGGTGGGCCGGCGCCCGGTGCTCCCACCTCGGGTGGCCCGGCCGCCGCCGGCGCGGCTCCCGGTGATCCGATTGCGGCGGCCCCGGTGACCGCCGGACCGCTCGTGGTCAGCGTCGTCGGGAAGGTGGCGCGGCCCGGGCTGGTCCGGGTCCCGGACGGCGCGCGGGTCGCCGACGCCGTGGACGCCGCCGGGGGAGCGCTGCCCGGGGTCGACCTCGCCCCGCTCAACCTGGCCCGCCGGGTCGGCGATGGTGAGCAGCTCGCGATCGGCGTCCCACCCGCCGCGGACGCTGCTCCCGCTCCTCCCGCGCCCGGCGGGGAGCCGGCCTCCGGTGCCGAACCGGGCACCGCGCCCGGCAGCGGGGCGGCCACCGGCGGGTCGGCCACCGGGGGTGCGGCATCGGGTGGATCGGCGCCGGGTGGGTCGGCCACCGGTGGCGCCGCGGCGGGGGGAAAGGTCGATCTCAACCGGGCGACCGCGGCCGACCTCGACACCCTGCCCGGAGTCGGCCCGGTCACCGCCACGAAGATCATCGACTGGCGTGCGGCGAACGGCCGGTTCAGCCGGGTCGAGCAGCTGCGCGAGATCGACGGCATCGGTGAGCGCCGGTTCGCGCAGCTACAGCCTCTGGTCACCGTGTGAGCCGCCGGGAGGACGAGGCCGACGAGCGGCCCGCACCGCCGGATCTGCGCCTCGTCCCGGTCGCGCTGGCGACCTGGGCCGCGGTGCTGTGCGGTCTGCTCGGTGGCCCGGCCGGCGGGATCGCGGCCGTGCTCGTGGCGGCGACCGGGGTGCTGACCGCGTTGCTGCGGGCCCGGATCAGCGCCCGCGCGGCGGCACCGGCGTCGACGGTCCTGGCGGCGGGGGGCTGCGCGGTGATCGCCGCCGTACTGGTGACCGCGCACGCGTCCGCGCTCGTGGGGCACCCGCTGCGCGCGCCCGCGGACCGGGGTGCGGCGGCGGAGGTGCGGGTCGTGCTCACCGACGACCCACGGGTGCTCCGCTCCGCAGGCGGCGGCGGGCCGAGTGCCGCCCGGGCGACCGCGCTGGTCCCCGCCGAGCTCGTCTCCGCGACCGCGGGCGACACCCGGTACGCGACCGGCGGGAAGATCCTCCTGCTGGCGCCCGCCGACACCTGGACCGGTCTGCTCCCCGGCCAGGAGGCGTCCGCCGCCGGGCTGCTGGCGCCCGCGCAACGGCCCGACCTCACGGTGGCCGTGCTGCGGGTGCGCACTCCGCCGCAGGACGTGACCGCGCCGCCGTGGTGGCAGACCGGGGCCGGGACACTGCGTGACGGGTTGCGCGACGCGGCGGGTTCCGCGCTCGCCGAAGCACCCGCCGGACTGCTGCCGGGCCTGGCGATCGGCGACACCCGGGCCCAGCTGCCGGAGACCGAACAGGACTTCCGCACCGCGGGTCTCGCTCACCTGGTTGCGGTATCCGGAGCCAACGTCGCGATCGTGACCGGGGCCGTGCTGCTCCTGCTCCGCGCGTTGCGTACCGATCCCCGGCTCGCCGCGCTCGCCGCGCTGCTGGCGCTGATCGGGTTCGTGGTGCTGGCCCGGCCGTCGCCGTCGGTGCTGCGGGCCGCGGTGATGGGCTCGGTGGTGCTGCTCGCGTTCGCCGCCGGGCGGGCCCGGTCCGCGGTGCCCGCGCTCGCGGCCGCCGTGCTCGGCCTGCTGCTGTACGACCCGGCGCTCGCCGTGGACGCCGGGTTCGCGCTGTCCGTGGTCGCGACCGGTGCCCTGGTCCTGCTCGGTCCCGGCTGGACGGCGGCGCTGAAGCGCCGGGGCGTACCGTCCGGACCGGCCGAGGCACTCGTCGTCCCGGTGGCGGCGGCGCTGGCGACCGCACCGCTGATCGCCGGGCTGAACGGCCAGATCGGCCTGGTCACGGTGGTGGCGAACCTGCTCGCCGCCCCCGCCGTCGCACCGGCGACGGTGTTGGGGGTGCTCGGCGCCGTGCTGTCCGCCGTCTCCCCGGAGGCGGCCTGGCTGTGCGCGTGGCTCGCCGGGCCGTTCGTGCACTGGCTGGTGCTCGTCGCCGACCGGGCCGCCGCGGTGCCCGGCGCGACGGTGCCGTGGCCGGCCGGGGCCGGTGGCGCGCTGCTGCTCACCGGCCTGCTGCTCGGGCTGCTGGCGATGGGCCGGGTACCACGGCTGCGGGTCCTGCTGGTGGCGCTGCTGGTCGGCCTGCTGGTCGTACTGGTCCCCACCCGGTTCGCCCCACCGGGCTGGCCACCCACCGGCTGGCGGGTGATCGCCTGCGATGTCGGGCAGGGTGACGCGCTCGTGCTCGCCACCGGAGCGCCCGGGCACGCCGTCCTGGTCGACACCGGGCCCACCGACGACGCGGTGGACGCCTGCCTGGACCGGCTCGGCGTCCGGGTGCTGGAACTCGTGGTGATCACGCACTTCCATGCCGACCACGACGGTGGCCTCGCCGGAGCACTGCGTGGCCGGGCGGCCGGTGGTGTCGCCGTGGGGCCGGTGCGCGACCCGGCGGCAGCGCTGCGCGACGTCGCCCGGATCGCGGGGGCGGCCGGGGCACCGGTCGTCGGGCTCGCGCGCGGCGCCGTGCTCGGCTGGCCGGAACTGCGCCTGGACGTGCTCGGCCCGGTACACCCACCGTCGTCGGTGGACGGCGAGGACGGCACCGCGGTCAACGACGGCTCGCTGGTGATCCGGGCGAGCACCCCGGCGGGGACGCTGCTGCTCACCGGCGACGTCGAGCTCGCCGCCCAGGACGACCTGCTGGCATCCGGCGCCGATCTGCGCGCCGACGTCCTCAAGATGCCGCACCACGGGTCGCGCAAGACGGTGCCCCGGCTGCTCGACGTCGTCCGGCCGCGGGCCGCGCTGATCAGCGTCGGCAACGGCAACACCTACCGGCACCCGAACCCGGAGCTGGTGGACCGGCTGCTGCGTTCGGGCGTCGTCGTCGGGCGCACCGACCACGCGGGCGACGTGGCGGTCACCGGGGACGACCCGGGCGGACTGACCCTGGTCGCCCGCGGCGATCCGCGGCCCGCGCCGGGCGGGCGTGGGCGCCGCACGCCGGGCGGGCGTGGGCGCCGCACGCGGGGCGGGCGCGACCACCGTACGGCGGGCGGCCGGGCCCGAGGTGCCGGACCCGGCACCCTGCGGCCCGGCACCCTGCGGCCCGGCAGCCCCGCGGCCGGCTCAGCCCCGCTGTGCCAGCGCCTCGCGCACGGCGGCGCTGGTCGAGGGCACCGTCGCGGTCGGGCCGACCTGGCCGGAGACGGCGTCGAGGGTCTTCAGCCCGTCACCGGTGATCATCAGGACGGTCTCGGCATCCGGGTCGAGCTGCCCGGCCTCGAGCAGCTTCCTCGTGGTCGCGACCGTGACACCGCCCGCGGTCTCGGCGAACACGCCCTCGGTCTCGGCCAGCAGCCGGATCCCCGCGACGACCTCCTCGTCGGACACGTGACCGATCGAGCCGCCCGTGCGGCGCACCGAGTCCAGGACGTACGGGCCGTCCGCGGGGTTGCCGATCGCCAGCGAGCGCGCGATGGTGTCCGGCTTCTGGGGCTGGATCACGTCGTGCCCCTCCTCGAAGGCCCGCGCGACCGGCGAGCAGCCGGTGGCCTGGGCCCCGAACACCGTGTACGGCGTCGGCTCGACCAGGCCCAGCGCGGCCAGCTCGGTGAACCCCTTGTCGATCTTGGTGAGCTGGGAGCCGGACGCGACCGGGACCACGACCTGCCGGGGCAGCCGCCAGCCGAGCTGCTCGGCGACCTCGTAGCCGAGGGTCTTGGAGCCCTCGGCGTAGTACGGGCGGACGTTGACGTTCACGAACGCCCAGTCCTCGTGCTCGGCGGCCAGCTCGGTGGCGAGCCGGTTCACGTCGTCGTAGTTGCCGTCCACCGCGAGCAGCGTGCCGCCGTAGACGGCAGTGGTGATGATCTTCGGCTGCTCCAGGGAGGACGGGATCAGCACGACCGAGTCCCAGCCCGCGCGAGCGGCAGCGGCCCCGACGGCGTTGGCCAGGTTGCCGGTCGAGGGGCAGCAGAGCACCGAGAAGCCGAGCTCGCGCGCTGCGGCCAGGGCCACCGCGACCACCCGGTCCTTGAACGAGTGGGTGGGGTTGCCGGTGTCGTCCTTGACCCACAGCTTCCGGACGCCGAGCGCCTTCGCGAGGTTGTCGGCCTCGATGAGCCGGGTCAGGCCGGGCTCGGTGTTGCGGTGCTCGTGCACGGTGGACGGCACCGGGAGCAGGTCCTTGTAGCGCCAGATCGACTTCGGCCCGGCCTCGATCGAGGCCCGGGTCACCGCGGGGAAGTCGTAGGCCACCTCGAGCGGGCCGAAACACCGCACACAGGCGAACTCGGCCGCGAGCGGGACCTCGTGCCCGCACTCCCGGCAGGACAGGGCGCGCGCGGGACCCAGGTCGTAGGAGGTGGTTTCGGGCGCAGCAGTGAGAGTCACGTGATCTCCTCATCTGTCCCGCCGATGGCGGCGGGGCGGAATTGGCACCGTGTTCGTCGACGTCCTGCCGCGCGAGAGTGCGCAGCCGGGCGGATCGTCGTGCGACGCCGGTTGCCGGGGCTTCAACGGGCCGTTCCCTCTGCCCCTCTGGATGAGCCATATTCGGTTGTGGCCGGCCGAGATCGGCCGAGCGAGCAGCACGCTACGGGACGTGGCGTCCGCCTGGCCAGCAACGGTGCCGAAGGGGGACACGGCTCACCGGCTGTCGGGGGTGTGCGCCACGATGGGGGCGTGAGCAGGACCGGGGACAGCACGCCGCCCGCACCGTTGCAGCTGATCGTGGGCGAGGAGGAGTTCCTGGCAGAGCGCGCGGTGTCCGACCTCGTCAGACGGGTCCGCGAGCACGACTCCGAGGTCGAGCTACGGCGCTTCCGCACGTCCGAGGTCATCCCCGACGAGCTGGCCGGGCACCTGAGCCCGTCGCTGTTCGCCGAGGGTCGCGTGATCGTCCTCACACACGCCCAGGATGCGACCAAGGACATGGTCGCGGCGGTCGCCCGGTACGCGAAGGACCCGGCGGAGAGCATCGTGCTGGTCGCTCAGCACGCGGGCGGGGCGAAGGGCAAGGCGCTGCTGGACCTGATGAGGAAGTCCGGCGCGCACGTCACCACCTGTGCCCGGATCACACGGGCCGACGAGCGCTCCGACTTCGTGCACGCCGAGGTCCGGCGGCACGGCGGCAGCATCACGCCGGGCGCACTCGCCGTGCTGGTCGAGGCCGTGGGATCGGACCTGCGCGAGCTCGCCGCGGCGGCCGGCCAGCTGGTCGCCGACACCGGCGGGAAGATCGACGAGGCTGGGGTGCGCCGCTACCACCGCGGCCGGGCCGAGTCGTCCGGCTTCGCGGTCGCGGACGCCGCCGTCGCAGGCGACCGGCGGGGTGCACTGGAGGCGTTGCGCTGGGCACTCGTGCTGGGCGTCCCGCACGTGCTGATCGCCGACGCGCTCGCCGACTCGGTCCGCACCCTCGCGAAGGTCGGGTCGGCCGGCCGCGGTGACCCGAACCGGCTGGCGGGCGAGCTCGGCATGCCACCGTGGAAGATCCGCAAGGCGCAGGGACTGGTCCGGCAGTGGCGGCCCGAGCAGCTCGCGGTCGCGATCGCCGCGACCGCCCGGGTGAACGCCGACGTCAAGGGCGTCGCCGCGGATCCCGGGTACGCCCTGGAGCGCGCCGTCCTCGCCGTCGTCGGCGCTCGCGGCGCCCGCTGAGGCGGGCCCGAACACCACGAGCGTTCGTCGGGCCGCGGCCGCCGGGCGTGGGAGGAGGCCCGGACACGACGACGGCGCCGCCCCGACCCGGGGCGACGCCGTCGTGCGGGTGAACCGTGGGGCTCAGGCGCCGGTCTTCACCGGGCGCTTCGCCATGGCCGACTTGCGGTTCGCGGCCTGGTTCTTGTGGATGACGCCCTTGCCGGCTGCCTTGTCCAGGGCCCGGGCCGCCTTGCGCTGCAGCTCGGCGGTGTTGTCGGCGCCCTGGTCAGCGGCCTCGCGGAAGTGGCGGATGGCGGTCTTGACCGACGACTTCACCGACTTGTTGCGCTGCCGAGCCTTCTCGTTGGTCTTGACACGCTTGATCTGCGACTTGATGTTGGCCACGTCTGCCCCTGGTCTTCCTGCCTGCTGCGTTCGGCTGGTCTGCTCGAGTCCGGTCCGCTCCGGCGGCACCGAACGGTCCTACCGTTCCGGACGAACACGCCGAGCGCTCGACGATCGAGGTTACCAGCGGGGTCCGGCGTGCCGTTGCACGGGCCCCGCGCGGCCCGGTGGCCGGGGAGCGCCCATCGCTGCGACGCACTGCCCGGCCGTCTCCCGCCGCGACATGGGACGATGGACCCGGACCCGACGCGACCGAAAGCCGAGTACAGCCGAGTGACGACGTACGCCGACCGCACGTTCACCCCCCCGGAGCGCATCCGGAACTTCTGCATCATCGCGCACATCGACCACGGCAAGTCGACCCTGGCCGACCGCATGCTGCAGATGACGGGCGTGCTCGGGGATCGCGAGTACCGGGCCCAGTACCTGGACCGGATGGACATCGAGCGCGAGCGCGGGATCACGATCAAGGCGCAGAACGTGCGCCTGCCGTGGAACGCGAAGGACGCCGACGGTGTCGCCACCGACCACGTCCTGCACCTGATCGACACCCCCGGGCACGTGGACTTCACCTACGAGGTGTCCCGGGCCCTGGAGGCGTGCGAGGGGGCGGTCCTGCTCGTCGACGCCGCGCAGGGGATCGAGGCGCAGACCCTGGCCAACCTGTACCTGGCCATGGAGAAGGACCTGCACATCATCCCGGTCCTCAACAAGATCGACCTCCCGGCGGCCGACCCCGATCGCTATGCGGCCGAGATCGCGCACATCACCGGCTGCGAGCCGGAGGACGTGCTGCGGTGCTCGGCCAAGACCGGCGAGGGCGTCGAGGCGGTGCTCGACGCGGTCGTCGCCCAGGTCCCGGCCCCGGTCGGCGACGCCGACGGTCCCGCCCGAGCGATGATCTTCGACTCGGTCTACGACACCTACCGCGGCGTCGTGACCTACGTCCGCGTGGTCGACGGGAAGCTGTCACCGCGCGAGAAGATCAAGATGATGTCGACCGGTGCCGAGCACGAGCTGCTGGAGATCGGCATCGTCTCGCCCGAACCGAAGCCGAGTGTGGGGCTCGGTGTCGGCGAGGTGGGCTACCTGATCACCGGGGTGAAGGACGTCCGGCAGTCGAAGGTCGGCGACACCGTCACCAGCAAGCGGGGTGGCGCACAGAATCCGCTGACCGGGTACCGCGAGCCACAGCCGATGGTCTACTCCGGGCTCTACCCGATGGACGGGTCGCAGTACCCGGCCCTGCGCGAGGCGCTGGATAAGCTGCAGCTCAACGACGCCGCGCTCACCTACGAGCCGGAGACGTCGGCGGCGCTGGGCTTCGGCTTCCGCTGCGGGTTCCTGGGCCTGCTGCACCTGGAGATCACCCGGGACCGGCTGGAGCGCGAGTACGACCTCGACCTGATCTCGACCGCCCCGAACGTCGTCTACCAGGTCACCACCGACGACGGCACCGAGCTCGAGGTCACCAACCCCAGCGACTGGCCCGAGGGCAAGATCGCCGAGATCCGCGAGCCGATCACGAAGATCACGATCCTGGCGCCGTCGGAGTTCGTCGGCACGATCATGGAGCTCTGCCAGAGCCGGCGCGGTCAGCTCGGCGGGATGGACTACCTGTCCGAGTCCCGGGTCGAGCTGCGCTACACCATGCCGCTCGGCGAGATCATCTTCGACTTCTTCGACGCACTGAAGTCGCGGACCCGCGGCTACGCCAGCCTCGACTACGAGGAGGCCGGCGAGCAGGTCGCCGACCTGGTGAAGGTCGACATCCTGCTGCAGGGCGAGGCGGTGGACGCGTTCTCCGCGATCGTGCACAAGGAGTCGGCGTACGCCTACGGCACGTCGATGGCCACGAAGCTGCGCGAGCTGATCCCGCGCCAGCAGTACGAGGTCCCGATCCAGGCCGCCGTCGGCGCCCGCATCATCGCCCGCGAGACCATCCGCGCGATCCGCAAGGACGTCCTCGCCAAGTGCTACGGCGGCGACATCAGCCGTAAGCGCAAGCTGCTGGAGAAGCAGAAGGAGGGCAAGAAGCGGATGAAGACGATCGGTCGCGTCGAGGTCCCGCAGGAGGCCTTCGTCGCCGCACTGTCCACCGGTGGCGGCCAGGCGACGGAGAAGCCCAAGAAGTAGCGACCCCTGACATGGAGCGGGCCCGATCCCTGGGAGGGGATCGGGCCCGACGTGTAGGTGGGGGGCGGGAGCTACAGGACGGAGCCTGTTCGGGGGCCGGGGATCGAGCTGTCGCACGCGGCGGGGCGGGCGGCGGGAGCGCGGCGGGGGGACAGGATGCGCTGCACCCGCTGGCAGACCGACTCGACGACGGTCCGTCCCTCCGCCGACAGATGGACCAGCACGCGGCGCCGGTCGAGCGGATCGGCCGACCGGTAGGCCAGCTTCTTCTCGACCAGGCGGTCCACGATCCGGGTGGCCGTGGGGGCGGGGAGCGAGGTGTGTCCCGCGATCTCACCCATGCTGCGGCCGGTGCCGCGGGCGAGCATCAGCAGGACCCGCCAGCCGTCACGGCTGACATCGGTCGCGGACGGGTTGGTGGACAGGGCTGTGGCCACGGCGTGGTCGACCCGATCCAGGAACTCGACGACACCCGCGGCTCCAGGCGCCGGGGCGGCCATGGTGGCCGTACCCGACGCCCGTCGACTGAAAGGCTCGGTCACGATGACGGACTGTACTTGTCATTCGGCCGAAATCCGACACTGTCCTGGGGAAACCGGCCACGAGCGCCGGGCGGTCGTCACACTGCGGTGACGAACATGGCTCGGACCAGCGCAGATATATGCCGGCGACCGCCGTCCGGGTGCATCACGACTGCATCACACCCGGATCACGTAACACCTCACCGGGTCAGCACGATCTTTCCGGCCGTCTTTCCGGCCGCCATCGCCTCGAACGCCTCGGATGCGGACTTCATCGGCAGTTCGGTCCCGATCTCCGGCGCGATGCCGGTCGTCGCGACGAACTCCATCAGGTTCGCGAGCTCCTCGCGGGTGCCCATCGTCGACCCGACCACCTCGAGCTGGAGGAAGAACAGCCGCTGCAGGTCCGCCGGCGGGTTCGGGCCCGAGGTCGAGCCGCAGATGACGATCCGGCCGCCCGGACGCAGTGCCCGCATCGAGTGCTTCCAGGTGGCCTCGCCGACCGACTCCATGACGGCGTCGACCTTGCCCGGCAGCTTCGCGCCGGACTCGAAGGTCGCGTCCGCGCCGAGCCGCTCGGCCAGCGCCCGCTTCTCCTCGTCGCGGCCGGTGACCCACACCTGAAATCCGGCGGCCTTGCCGAGCTGGATCAGCGCCGTCGAGACGCCGCCGGAGGCGCCCTGGACGAGCACGGTCTGGCCGGGCTTCAGGCCGGACTTGGTGAACAGCATCCGGTAGGCCGTCAGCCACGCGGTGCCGAGCACCGCACCCTGCGCGGGGGTGAGGCCCTTCGGGGCCGGGATCGCGTTGCGGGCCGGGACGACGACCGTGTCGGCCATGGTGCCCTGGTGCTTCTCGGTGAGCAGCGTGCGCTTGGGGTCGAGGGTCTCGTCGCCGCGCCAGTCCGGGTCGCCGATGATCGGGTAGAGGACGACCGCGGTGCCGTCGGCGAGGGTGCCGGCGCCGTCGCAGCCGAGGATCATCGGGAACTGCTCGGGCTTGATGCCGACCCCGCGCAGCGTCCACAGGTCGTGCATGTTGAGGCTGGCGGCGGAGACGTTCACCGAGACCCAGCCGTCCGGGACCTCGGGATCGGGCCGCTCACCCACGACCAGGGAGTCGAGCGGGGAGTCGGCGTTGGGCTCGTGCGCGTAGACGGCGAACATGGGCCCGAACCTAACGTGTGGGCGGGCGTACTACCGTGTGGAGTGTGCGCACGATCATCAACGCCTGGGACGCGTTCGAGCTGTGGCTGACCCAGCTGCCGTTCGTGTTCCAGGTGACGTTCGTGACCGTGGTGCTGCTGCCGCTCTGCGCGCTCGTCGCGATCGGGATCGACCGGGTCACGCGGCGCTTCGACCGGGCCCCCGAGGACTGACGGGCCTCAGACGGGCCGGGCGGCCAGCGCGCCCAGGACCTCCGAGCAGCCGGCGTCGACCCGCAGGTCGGCCAGCTCGTCGCCCCGGGTGACCCCGCGGTTCACGATCACCACCGGCACCCCGTCCCGGCGGGCCGCGCGGACGAACCGCAGCCCCGACATGACGCTCAGCGACGATCCGGCGACCAGCAGGGCGTCGTCGTCCGGGGTGAGCGAGCCGACCATCGCGTAGCAGCGCGCCACCCGGTCCCGCGGCACGTTCTCCCCGAAGAACACGACGTGCGGTTTGAGTACCCCGCCACAGCCGGCGCACGGTGCGACCCGGAACCCGTCGGTGATCTCGACGGCGGCGTCGCCGTCCGGGGCGGTCTCGACCTCGGCGCTGTGCGCCTCGGTGAACCCCGGGTTCAACGCCGTCAGCCGGTCCTGCAGCTCGTCGCGCGGGGTGACCCGCCGGCAGTCCAGGCAGACGACCTCGTCGATGCGCCCGTGCAGGTCGACCACCGTGCGGTGCCCGGCGGCACCGTGCAGCCCGTCGACGTTCTGGGTGATGAGCCCGTCGACCACGCCGGCCGCCTCGAGCGCGGCCAGCGACCGGTGCCCCGGGTTCGGGGCGGCGCGGCGCATCCGGGCCCAGCCGACGTGGCTGCGTGCCCAGTACCGGCGCTGCGCCGGCCCGCCGGAGACGAACTCGGAGTAGGTCATCGGGTTGCGCGGGCGCGATCCCGGGCCCCGGTAGTCGGGGATCCCGGAGTCGGTGGACAGGCCCGCCCCGGTGAGGACGACCAGCCGGCGTCCGGACAGCATCGTCAGTGCTGCGTCCGGGTCCGTGGTGACGCCGGCCGCGGAGATGGTCATGGATTCAGGGTAGGCGGGTGGCCGTGGGCGGGAGCCGGGCTCACGAGTCGGTGGCCCACCGCGGGGTGCGCTTCTCCCCGAACGCCCGGATGCCTTCCTGGCCCTCGTCGGCGACGAAGAACGACGCCGACAGCTCGTTCATCGCGGCGAAGTCCGCTGCCATCGTCGCCGGGCGCTCACGGCGCAGCATCTCCTTGGCCCCGGCCAGGGCCCCGGGAGCGCCGAGCCGCAGCATCCCGGTGTAGCGGGCGACCTCGGCGTCCAGGTCGTCGGCCGGCACCGCGCTGTTGATCAGGCCGATGGCCACGGCGCGGCGGGCGTCGAAGGTCTCGCCGGTCAGGAAGAGCTCGTGCGCGGCCCGGGCGGACAGTCGCGGCAGCACTGTCACCGAGATCACCGCGGGGACCACCCCGATCCGGACCTCGGAGAACGCGAACGTGGCGTCGTGGGCGGCCACGGCGATGTCGCAGGCGGCGACGATGCCGACCCCGCCGGCGCGGGCGGGACCGGCCAGGCGCGCGACGACCGGCTTGGGCGAGTCCCACAGGGTGGTCAGGATCCGCGGGACCTCGGTGACGCCCTGCTGCTTCGCGTCGGCGCCCTTGGACTCCTTGAGGTCCATCCCGGCACAGAACACGGAGCCGGTGTGGGTCAGCACGATCGCCCGCACCGCGTCGTCGGCGATGGCGGCGTCCAAGTGCGTGATCAGCTCGCGACGCAGCTGGGCGGACAGGGCGTTGCGGTTGCGCGGGGAGTCCAGGGTGATCGTCGCGACGCCGGCGGCGACGTCGAGATGGACGAGCTCGGTACCGGGCGGGTCAGGGTTGTCAGCCACGACCGGGAGCCTAGGCGGAGCCCGATCAGCTCCGGGGCTGGCGCGGGAGCGTGCGCAGGACGGCGACCTGCTGGTCGAGCTCGGCGGCGATCAGCTCGGCGTGCAGCCCGGCGGATTCGCCGTCGTGCGCGGCGAGCGCTCGATGACGGCGCACCAGGTCGTCGAGGGAGTCCAACAGGCGGTCGACAGCCGTGCGCTCCGCGGCGGGGGCGGGAAATCCGTCGGCCGCGGATACGCCGTCGAGGGGAAGACTCAGCTCTGCGGTCATGCGACGTTCTCCGTTGAACGTGTCGGGTAAGGGCGCTGGCATCTTGAAGGTATTTCGCTTCGTCGGTTTCCGTTGTACCCGCGATCGACGGGTTTTACGCGCGGTAGAACACAGGTGCGACGGAGGACACGGTGACCGGGCGCGACTTGTCGGTGACCGGTCGTGATCGTCGTGGTCGCACTGGGTGATCTTGCGGTCGACGGGCGAGCGGTGGAGCCGGCCCCGAGCGGTTCCGGTGAACAGCACGTGACCGGACGGGGATGCTCCGGTGTACCCGTTCGGGTGGCCGCATCGCGGCCGAGGAGCCGGGAATCAGCGCTCGTCCGAGCGCGTTCGGTGTCGGAGACGCCGTTCGGGGCGTGCGGGACCGGTGGGTGGCCGGAGGAGGGAACGCGACATACCGTGGAACCCGTGGACCTCCGGCTGGTCAGGCGCAGGCACGTGGACCTGTGCCGCACGCGGTCGGCGCTGCGGGGTGCGGCCCTCCGCCCGCACCGTCTACTCCAGGAGCGTCCATGTCCCGCAGGAAGAACGACCGTCGCGCACCCGCCGTCGTGATCGTCGGGGCCGGCCCCCGTGGCGCCGGTCTGCTGGAACGGATGGTGGCCGGCGCCCCTGAGCTCTACGGCGACGTCCTCGCCGGACCGGGGCTCGACGTCCACCTCGTCGACCCGTTCCCGGGCGGGGCCGGGCGGATCTGGCGGCACGACCAGTCCGCGCTGCTCGCGATGAACTCGATGGCCGCCGACGTCACCATGTGGACCGACGACTCGGTGATCATCGAGGGACCGGTCGCGCCCGGCCCGTCATTCTGGGACTGGGCCCGGGACCTGCGTGCGAACGGTGACCCGGAGGCCGAGCTGGGTCCCGACCTGGCCGCCGAGCTCGCGGCGGTGACGGCGTCGACCTTCCCCAGCCGTCGGCTGCAGAGCCGGTACCTCGGCGCCGTGCTGCGCGAGGTGACCGACCGGGCGCCCGCCGGGATGCGGGTGCACCTGCACCGCACCACCGCCGAGTCACTGTCCGAGAAGGACGGCGACCAGCTCGTCGCGCTGGCCGGCGGCGGCACGCTGCGGGCCGACGCCGTCGTCCTGGCCTCCGGCCACCTCGACGCCTCGCCGACCCCCGACGAGCGCGACCTCGCCGGCCGGGCGCGGGAGCTGGGGTTGCGCTACCTCCCGCCGGAGCAGACGACCGACTCGGACCTGTCGGTGATCGAGCCGGGGGAGCCCGTGCTGGCGCGCGGGCTGGGGCTGGCGTTCGTCGATCTCGTGGCGCTGCTGTTCGAAGGCCGCGGTGGCCGCTTCGTGCCCGACACCGACGACCCCGACCAGCTCCGCTACGTCCCGTCCGGCCGGGAACCCGTCCTGATCGCCGGGTCCCCGCGCGGCGCGCCCTACCACTCGAAGACGCACTACCAGCTGCGTGGCGGGCGGCCGCCGCTGCCGCGGTTCCTCCCGCCCGAGGTCACCGACGAGCTGGTCGCCGGCGGCGGCCCGGTGGACTTCCGGGAGCAGGTCTGGCCGCTGATGGCCAAGGAGATCGCCTGGGGCTGGTACCACGAGCTGTTCCACGGGCACCCGGACCGGGTCCGCACCGACTGGGACGACTTCGCCGCGCGGTTCGCGACCGTGCCGAGCGGGTCGCCCGAGGAGGCGTCGCTGATCGGCTGCCTGGTCCCCGACCCGCTGGACCGGCTCGATCTCGCCGCGCTCGACCGGCCGCTGGACGGCGTGCACGCACCCGACCTGGACACGCTGCAGCTGCTGGTCCGCGAGCGGATCGCCGAGGACCTGCGCCAGCACGTCGACGACCGGCACACCCCGCACCTCGGTGCGTTCGTCGCGATGCTGTCGGTCTACACCGAGACCACCCGGCTCGCGGGCGCGGACGTGCTGTCGGCCCGCTCCCGGGCCCATGACCTGCCGTGGTGGCAGAGCTTCTTCAACTCGGTCGCCTCGGGGCCGCCCGGGTTCCGGGTGCGCGAGCTGCTCGCGCTGTCCCGCGACGGATACCTGAAGTTCCTCGGCGCGGGCATGGACGTCACCCTGGATGCGGAGGGCTTCCACGCGACCAGCACGACGCTGGCCGGTGCGGACCCGGTGACCACGCGGGCGCTCGTCGACGCCCGGCTGCCCGATCCGAGCGTGTCGCGTACCGCCGACCCGCTGCTCGCCGGGCTGCTGGAACGCGGCGAGGCGGTCGAGGAGGTCCTGCACGACGACGACGGCGCGCTCCTGCGCAACACCGGCCTGCTGGCCGTGCGTCCGGCCGACGGAGCTCTGCGCACCGCCGGGGGCGGGGTGCACGAGCGACGGTTCGCGGTCGGGCCGCACACCACCGTCAAGGTCGCCGGCGCCTTCACCCGGCCCGGGATGAACGCCCAGAGCCTGCGCTACAACGACGCCGTCGCCCGCGCCGTCCTGCGTGCCCTGCCGGACTCCGCCACCCGCGCGACGCCCGCCGCCTGAACGGCTGATCGCCCGTTGTGGAGCCCGACGTGCGCGGCTCCACAACGGGCGATCACGGCCGTCAGCTTCGCCGTGCGGCCATTCCCACGGCCTGAAAGGACCTGTCCCGGGGAAGGCCGGACCGGCGCTCCCCGGGACGGACGGGCTCAGTCGCGGCCCGCGGAGACCGGCTCGCCGGGCAGCGCGGTGCCGTCGGTGCGACTGCGGCGCAGCCGGGTCACGGCGACCGAGATCGCTGCCGCCCAGGCAGCGACGATCACGACGTAGGTCGCGACGGTCGCCGCCGTCCCGGCCTCCAGGGCGCGCAGGATGGTCCGGGCGTTGGTCAGGACGATGATGCCGCCGACCGCGGTCCCCAGCACCGGGGCCGGAATCTTCGTGACCAGCCACGCCGCGAGCGGGGCGGCGAGAACGCCGCCGATCAGCAGCCCGCCGATGGTGTAGGGATCGAGCACCTCGTGCCCGAGACCGATCAGGAAGCCGAGGCTGGCGGCCACGGCGACCAGGAACTCGGAGGTGTCGACCGAGCCGACGACGGTGCGCGGCGCAGTCCGGCCCGCGCCCAGCAGCGCCGGGGTCGAGACCGGACCCCAACCGCCGCCACCGGAGGCGTCGACGAAGCCGGCGACCAGGCCGAGCGGCGACAGGAACCGTGCCCCGTGCGGCGACTTCCGTGCGGTGGCGACCTTCGGCGGCCGGATCGCGAAACGCAGCAGGATGTAGACGCCCAGCGCGAGCAGGATGCCGGACATGTACGGGGCGGCGGCGTCGGTGGACAGCGCGGACAGGGCGGTCGCGCCCAGGAACGCCCCGACCGCGCCGGGCACGCCCAGCTTGAGCACCAGCTTCCAATCGACGTTGCCGAACCGCCAGTGGGCGGCACCGGAGGCGAGCGTCGTGCCGACCTCGGCGAGGTGCACCGAGGCGCTGGCGGTGGCCGGGTTGATGCCGGCCACCAGGAGCAGGGAGGTGGAGGTGACGCCGTAGGCCATGCCGAGGGCGCCGTCCACCATCTGGGCGGCGAATCCGACCAGGGCGAAGACGATGAGTGTGCGCACGTGGGGATCTCTCTCGTGAGGCGGTCGCCGAGCGTGCTCGGCCGACCGGATCGAGCCGGTGTCGTGGCCCGGGGGGTCGCGGGCTCCGGTGGCGCAAGCGCGACGGTGACGACTCCGACGTCCGCGGCCCCGCCCGGCACGCCGACCAGGCCGGGACGTGCGGGATCCACCCGGCGGCCACGACGGGGTGGCCCGGATGAGGGGTGCGATCAGGGGTGCGGTGCGTGCGTCAGCGAGGGCGCGTCAGCAGCCGCGACAGAGCTCGTCGAAGGCGTTCATGCGGCGCGACGGCCAGAACCGCTCGAGCTGTGTGACGAGGTGGCGGGAGACCGCCGGGTCCGCAGCCGAGCGCCCGGACACCGGGGCCCGCTCGGCGTGCTCCCCGGTCGCGATCACACCCCCATCGTGGGCTGCGAATCCGGACAGGACAAGGCGACGTCCGGGCTGCGGGACGTCGCCGAACGTGTCCGGACACGTTGATGGTGTCGGGCGCTGCGGGTTCGCCGTGGGGGCGGCGGTCAGCGGGCGGCGGTTCCGCAGGAGCCGCAGAAGCGGGCCTGCGGGCCCACGGTCGCTCCGCAGTACTCGCACCAGCGTGGAGCCTGGGACCGCAGCGTCGCCACCGACGGCTCCGCCGCGTCGCCGGGCCCCGGGCCGGTCGCGGTGTCCTGAGCCGGCGCAGGCCGGCCGGTCCCGGTCCAGGGCTCCGCCGGGAGCGGTGGATCCGGTGCAGGCCGTGGAGCCGGCGTGGTCTGCGGCTCCGGTGCAGGCGATGGTTCCGGCCGGGCTGCGGGCGCGGCGGCCCAGGTCGCCCCCGGGCCGCGTTGCTCCGGTACGACCCCGGGTGACAGTGGGGGGTCCCCGGCCGAGTGACGGCGCCGGACGAGGACGACGACGGTCGCGCCGACGACCAGGAGGAGGAGCCCGCCGCCCGCCAGACCCCATATCAGGGTCCCCGGAGCGGCACCGAACAGGCTGGTCGCCGCCGGAGCGGGGGCGGCGTTCGGCGGCAGCATGGTCATGCCGCGCGCCGCCAGCCAGTCCCGCAACGAGCTGGTGTCGGTGACGAAGTTCGAGGCCTGCCCGCTGTCCGGCACGAAGAACGAGTTGACCCCGAGGACATTGCCGAGCCCGTCGACGGTCGGCCCGCCGGACATGCCAGGGTTGATCGTCGCGTTGATCTCGGTCATCGCCACGCCGGCCGGGCTGACCTGGTTGCTGGCCACCGTGCCGGAGATGAAGCTGGCCCGCGTCCGGTTGATGTCGGCGACGGCCTGGACTGTCGCGGGAAAGCCGATCGCGGTCAGAGCCGCGCCGGTGGCCGGGTCGGCGCTCGCGATCGGCAGCGCCACGGCGTTGTCCGCCTCCACCTTCAGCAGGGCGAGATCGCCGTCCTCCGCCGGCTGGAACTCGAGCAGTTGCGCGGGAGTCGGATCGGCGAGCGTCGCTCCGGGAACCGATTCGGGCTGCACCGCCTGCACGGTCCGCACGATGGGCGATCCGGCGTTCTGGCCCTCGACGGTCCAGTTGACCTGGGCATCCGCGGACAGGCCGGACGCCTCGGTGCGGGTCAGCAGGCCCTGCTCGACCTGCTGGTCCAGCAGCCGCTCGATCAGTGCGGCGCGTCCGACCGCGGGGTCCACGCAGTGTCCCGCCGTCGTCATGTGCCCGGTGGGCGAGACGAAGAACGCCGTGCAACTGCCCACCACCTCGAGGTTGCCGGACCACTGGGCGTCGCCGTCGACCGTCGGGTACAGGACGAATCCGCTCCAGACGATCTCGAGCTGGACGATCGCCGGTTCGATCCGCGCGCTGAGCTGCTCGGCGCCACCCGGGGGTGGTGGGGGCTGCGCAGCCCCCACCGTCCCCGGCGTCACCAGCAACACGAGGGCAGCCACCAGCGCGGAGCAGAGCAGGGTCGTCCGGCGCGATCCGGTGCGCCTGCTCCCCACCCTGCTACCGCGCGACCTCCGACCGCGACCCGTGACCACGCCCATGACCGGCTCCCTCGCCAGGCGGTACACGGCCTCGTGGCCGTGTCGCCCGGGCTCGGGACGATCGACGCCGCTGTTAGCGGGTCACGCCCGCTTTCATCGATCGTGACGAGGTCACCGTGCGGACAGCGAGGCGAGCGGCCCCGGCCAGCCCGGCGGCCGGGGTGCTTCCCGTCGGCGGGGAGGAGCCGCAGAAGCGGGCCTGCGGACGCGCGGTCGCTCCGCAGGGCTCGTACCAGCGTGGAGCCGGGGACCGCAGCGTCGCCACCGATGGCTCCGCCGTGTCGCCGGCGCCGACGGGTCCCGCCGTTCCGGTACGGCACCGAACAGGCCGGCCGCCGCCGGCGGGCGACGTTCGGCTGCACCCGTCGCATCCGGTGGAGATCACTTGCCGGCCGCTCTAATACTGCAACGGCGTTTCGTCAGAGTGGTGGGCGTTGACCGCGGCGGCGGTAGTGGCAGGTCCGGGCCTGGTGCTGGCGTCGTCGACGCCAGGTGGACCAGGCGAGTGTGCTGGTCAGGCAGGCGGCTGGGGTGAGGATGAGGGTGGCGAGCAGGCGTCGTATCTCGTTGCCGCTCAGCGGGATCAGCCCGGTTCGCTCGGCTGGAGATCCCCCTTTTCGGCCTCGTGGGCGCGGGTGACGGACAGGTAGGCGGCGGCGAGCATGGACAGTGTGATGTGGGCGTACCAGGCTCGGTAGGAGCGGACTTGGTAGTGGTCGAGGCCGGCTTCGTTCTTCGCGGTCTGGAAGCATTCCTCGATCGCCCAGCGTGCCCCGGCGACGCGGACCAGCTCGCGCAGCGGCGTGGCCGCGGGTGCGGCGCAGCGGTAGAACGCCAGCTCGCGGGTGGTCTTGCCCTCACCGGGTTCGGTCTGGCGGCGCACGAGCAGCCAGTGTCCCCACCCGTGGGGCAGGCCGGCCGGGTCGAGGGCGACGGTGGTCCAGTCATAGATCCGCTCTCCGTGCGCGCCCGCGCCGATCTGGCGCCGTTCCCACCCGCTGCGGCCGGTGTCGGGGTCGCGGGCGCCGGCAATCGTGGCGAGGATCTTGGCCTGGCGGCGGTGCCCGTCCGGGCTGGTCAGGACGTCGTCGTTGCGGGTGGCCAGCACGAACGGCACCTGGCGCTCGGCCAGCCAGGTCCGGAAGGTCGGGTTCTGTCCGTAGGCCTCGTCCGCGGTCACCCACGAGCGGGGCGTGAGGGCCCCGGCGGCATGGGCGCGGGCGAGCATCGCCAGCCCGAGCTGGGGCTTCGTGGCGAACCCGACCCCATCGGGCACATCGGCTCTGGCGCAGCGGTCCCGGTCCTCGGTCCACGAGGTCGGCAGGTAGAGCTCGCGGTCGATCAGCGCGCGGCCCTTCGAGCTGGCGTAGGTCAGGAACACGCCCAGCTGACAGTTGTCGATCTTCCCGGTGGTGCCGGTGTACTGACGCTGCACCCCCGCCGAGCGGGTGCCCTTCTTGATGAACCCGGTCTCGTCGACCACGAACACCCCACTCACGGGGTCACCGAGGGCGTCGAGGACGTAGTCGCGAACATCGTCACGCACCCCGTCGACGTCCCAGTCCGCGGTGCGCAGCATCCGCTGCGTCCCGTCCGGCGAGACCGCCCCGGCGTGCTCGGCCAGGGTCCACCCGTTCTTGCGCTCCAACCCGGCCAGCAGGCCGCGCACATACGCCCCGGCCCGCGCGCGAGGCTCGCGACGGAAGAACCGCGGCCCGATCGAGGCTATGACCTGGTCCAACGCCGCCACCCACCCAGCAAGATCCGCCACCCGGCGATCATCACCGCCGAACCCGGATCAGCCTCTCACGACACGCCGAAACGCCGTTGCAGTACTAACACCCGACCGCTCCCGGACGATCATCAGAAGGGCACGCGCAGTATCCGGGGGAGCACGTAGTGACGAAGTTGAGCACGATCTTGGACCAGGTCGATGCGGGATCGATGCTCCTGCCGGAGTTCCAGCGTGGCTACGTCTGGAACCGGGACCAGGTCCGCGGCCTGATGCGGTCGCTGTACCTCGGCTATCCGGTCGGGGCGCTGCTGGTGTGGGAGACCGAGGGTGCGGCCCAGCCGGTGCGCGGCGGCGGGCCGGCGGAAGCGGGCCAGAAGCAGATGCTGCTCGACGGGCAGCAGCGGGTGACCACGCTCTACGGAATCGTCCGCGGGACGGCGCCGGTATTCTTCGAGGGTGACCCGGCCGCGTTCACCGGGCTGCGGTTCAACGTCGAGACCGAGGCCTTCCAGTTCCACGCGCCGATCAAGATGAAGGACGACCCGCGCTGGGTCGACGTGACGGCGTTGTTCCGGGACGGCATCAGCGCCGTCGCGCGGTCGCTCAACGAACACCCCGAGACCGCCGAGAGCTTCTACACCGAATACCTCCCGCGGATCCAGAACCTGATCAACATCCGGGACCGCGAGTTCCACATCGAGCAGATCACCGGGGCCGACAAGACCGTCGACGTCGTCGTCGACATCTTCAACCGGGTCAACTCCGGCGGCACCAAGCTCTCCAAGGGCGACCTCGCGCTGGCGCGGATCTGCTCGGAGTGGGCGGATGCGCGCCCGACGATGCGCCGCAACCTGGACCGCTGGGCCGAGCAGGGCTTCCGGTTCAACGCCGACTGGCTGCTACGCAACACCAACGCGGTCGCGACCGGCCGGGCGCCGTTCTCGGCGCTGGAGAACGTGGCGGCGGACGAGTTCCAGGACGCGCTGACGCACACGCTGCACCACGTCGACCACGTGCTCTACCTGATCGGCAGCCGGCTGGGCGTCGATCACGACCGTGTCCTGTTCGGCCGGTACGCGGTCCCGGTGATCACCCGGCACCTGCACAACCGCGGCGGCCGGTTCGCCGACGGGGCCGAGGCCGACAAGGCGCTCTACTGGTACGTGCACGCCGCCCTGCGCGGTCGCTTCGCCGGGGCGTCGGAGACGGCGCTGGCCAAGGACCTGGAGATCGTCGACGCCGGCGGGATCGACGCCGTGATCGCGGCGCTCAGCCGGTCCCGCAAGGGCGCCATGCGGATCGATGCCCAGGACTTCGAGGGCGTCGGCCGGGGCGCGCGGTCGTACCCCCTGCTGTACCTGCTGACCCGGGTCAGGGACGGGCTCGACCTGGTGAGCGGCAACGTGCTGGGCTCGGAGAGCTCCGCGATCGAGGTGCACGAGATCTTCCCGAAGGCGGCGCTGGTCAAGGCCGGCTACAGCCGGGCCGAGGTCAACGCGATCGCCAACTTCTCGTTCGTCGGGCCGGCGTCGGGGGTCCAGCTCTCTGGTGCCGATCCCGCCCGGTACCTGGCTGAGCTGTCCGAGGATGCGCGGCGGTCGCAGTGGATCCCGGAGGATCCGGCGCTGTGGCGGATCGAGCGGTACCGCGACTTCCTCGACGCCCGCCGGGAGCTGCTGGCGCAGGCGGCGACCGGTTTGATGGACGATCTGCTCGCCGGGCGGATGCCGTGGAACCGGGAGTTGCAGGCGGTCGACGTCCGCGAGGAGGCGACCGAGTCCGACGCCCGTGCCGCGCAGCTCGCGTCGCTCGTCGAGGAGTTCGCCGATCTCGGCTTCGCGACGCCGGAACGGGACGCCGAGATCCCGGACGTCGACACCGGCCGGGTCCTGGCCGTCGCGGAGCTGTACTGGGAGCGCGGGCTGCAGGCGGGACAGGGCAATCCCGTCCTCCTGGAACTTGATCACGAGGATGCCGATCTGCCGCGGTTGGCCGAGCTGGGTTACGACGTCTTCACCACCGTCGACGCGTTGCGTGGCTACGTGCAGCGGCTGGGGGAGGAGGCGGCCGGTGATGCGGAGGGGCTCCCGGAGCCGGCCGAGCCGCTCGTCGATGAACGACCCGCCGACGGCGAGTTCGAGAAGGCCCTCTACGGGCTGATCGAGGCCTGCCGGATCCAGCTCGGCTACAACGCGCAGAACATGCGTGAGCTGATCTACCAGTACGGCCCGGCCGACGCCGTCCGACGGATCCTGAACTCGCGGACCGTCAGCGACGGGTACGTGCGTCTCTGGGAAGCCGGCCGTCTCGATCTGGCGATCGAGACGCTGGTCGTGGACCCACGGTTCGTGGCGATGTTCAGTCCGGAGGAGCGGGCCGTGGCGCAGAGCCGGCTGAACCGGTCGCCGGCAGCCGCTACGCGCACGGGTGCACAGGCGACGGCTGCCCGGTCGTCCGATCCGGAACAGGGACAGCTCGCTCGACGACTCGCCCAGCATCTGCGGGTCGTCCGCGCCGCCGCGACGGAGAACGAGTTCGTCGACCTCCCGCTCGCCGAGCAGCTGCACACCCGGCTCGGCGAGGCCCTCGACCGCTGGCCGGAGTACGACGCCGAACAGCGGGGCGTTCTCACCCAGGCGGTCTCCTACCTCGTGCGTACCGACGACGAGGAGAACGATCTGCGGAGTCCGGTCGGTTTCGACGACGACGCCGAGGTCGTCGAGGTCGCCCTGCGCCGGATCAGCCGCTGAGGCGGAAGCGCCGCAGGCTCCGGAGCTCAGCGGTCCCCAGCAGGCACAGCACGACGTCTCTGGGGTCGACGGTGTCGACGAGGACGAGGTGGTGGCCTTCCTGGAGCTGGTCGGCCGGTGAGCCCATCGGTTCCGCCGACCCTCATCGTCATCGACACCGACGTGTTCAGCCGGGTGCTGGTCCGTCGCAACGGCGCACAGGACCTGAGGGACCAGCTCGTCGGCAAGGTGCCGGTGATCGCAACACAGACCTGTGCCGAGCTGCTGGCGTGGCCTCGTCTCCGTGGCTGGGGAGCGGCGCGCACAGAGCAGCTCAAGAAGGTCATCGAGTCCACTGCGGTGATTCCGGTGACCGGCGAGGTGGTGGACGCCTACGTCGGCTTGGGCGTTGCATGGGTCTGATGCGCTCGTAGTGCGTTCCGCGGAACGCACAGCCGCCTGATTCACTGCCGCGAACAGAATCCACGCCTTACAGCGCCGGATGACTCCGATCCACCACCGGACCACGTCCCGGCGAACAGGCTCGCGCGCATGACCACCTACGCACACCACCCGTCCGCCGCCACGATCGTCGCGACCTGGCCGACCGGTGCCGGCTCGCTGGCGCATCGCGTCGCCCGGGTCCCGCGAACCTGCGACGACGTCCGTGCCCGCCGGCTCGTCCAGGCGCTGGATCGGCTCTCCGAGCAGATCTGGTCCGCCTACACCGCGCCCGAAACCGACCAACCGGACGCCGCACGGCTCACAGCGCTCCTGCGGCGCCCGGACATGCCGGTCGGCGAGCTGCTCCGGAGCGCCGAGAACAACGGCGAGGAGGCCGCGCACGGCGTCGGGCGACTGCTCGCCGAGATCGACGACCGTGGATGCCGGGAGGCCGTGATCCGCGAGATCGAGACCGAGTGCTCCGCACTCCGGTCCGCGATCGCCGGGGACATGACGGGACGCGCGCAACAGGCGGTCACCCGGATCCGTCGCGATGTGGACCCGGACCAGTTCGCGTCGGCACATGCGCTCCTGCACTCCGTGCCGATGGGGACCGAGCTGTTGTTCACCGACGTCGAGCCGGTGGCCGCGTCCGTCGCTGCGCTCGAGTGGCTCGGCGCCGCCGTTCTCGCCACCGGGCGCCTGACCGAGAGCTCGTCGTCCCTGCGTCTACTGGCGCGTGCGCAGCTGGCGAGCGAACGGGATCTGGGCACAGCCATGGCCGTGCTCCGGCATCCCGTGGCGAACGCCGAAGGTGTGGTCCGCGATCTGCTCCAGGAGGCACTGTTCGCCGCCGCCGGGTACTTCGTGGTCGATCCGAATCACGTGTTCGGCGAGGAGCCGGCCCTCGACGACCTCACCGACGACGGAGGGATCGACGGCGGGTACGGGGTCGCGAGGACCGTCCTCGATCCGAGGGAACCGGGCCGGTCCTTGCTCGAAGGAATCCTCGCCGGAATCCAGGGCTGCTTCGAGGTCTACATCGAGGAGATCACCGCGCGGGAGCGCCCGGGCCCGGACCCGCGGCTCATCGGTCCGCACTGGGCAGAGGAGGTACGCCAGCGGTTCGACGCCGAGCTGCGCGAGGTGGTCCACACGGCTCGGCTCTGAGCCGCCGCCGGGCGTTCACACCCGCAAACTGTCGGGGGTACCCGGGATGGTGACGCTCATGACCATCGACGACGTCACCTGCCCGCCCGGCCGCTCCGTGGAGCTCTGGTGCGGGGTACTGCACGACATGATCGACGAGATGCTCGACCGGCTCCTGGAGGAAGCCGGCGACGCGCCGGAGCGCGGGGTCGATGACCGGCCCGATGACGACCGGCTCGACCACGAGCTACCCGACGAGCTACCCGACGAGCTACCCGATGACGAGCTGCTCGACGACGAGTTGCCCAGGAGCGGGTGGCCCGGTGAGGAGGACGCGGAGCCGCCCGGAGCCCGACCGTCGGTGCAGGGGATCGCCGAAACCGGGACGCAGCTACGGGCGAGCTTCGGCACGGTGCTCGACCAGGGCACCCGGGTCTGGGGCTGTGACGGGACCTTGCGGTGGACACGGGCCTGGGCGAACCGGTTCGGCATACTCTCCGACCGGTTCGCGGACCACTACCGCCGCTCGGGCCTCCACTGCGACTGCGAAGTGTTGCGCAAGGTTCTCGGGCGGACCGACCTGAGCCCGCGGTGCCCGTTCCGGCCGGCGCCGGAGGACCGGCCGGACCAGATGATCCCCGGTCAGCGCGGGTCGGCCGCGAGCGAGTCATGGTCTACGCCGTAGACGTCCTGGCCGAGGGGTACGCGAGAGCTGCTCGGTCTCGTGCCGGCAGCCCTGGTGTACCCCTGGCGGCCACCGCCGACGAGGCGCGACGGCGTACCGATCGTGCACGCGGGGGGACGGCACCCTGTGGCGGCCGGCATCGGTGGGCGCCGGGCGACGCGCCGACGACCAGGGGTGGAGGGGGCCACGGCCGTGGGGAAGGGCTACGGCTCGGCTTCACACCCCTTCACTCCGCTTCACACCTGTTGCAGCAGATGTGCGAAGCAGCGAAGGGGTGTGAGCAACTAGTGTTGCTGGGTGCGGAGGTTGTGGAGCATGTCCGAGGCGACCTCGCGGATCTGGGCACATGTGCTGTCCGTGGTGTGCTCAGCGTTTTCTGTCCCGCGCGGACTGACCTGGAGTTGGGCACGGAGCGAAGCGTTGTCGGCGATGTCCAGCACGACTTGGCAGAATGGCAAATGCGTGCCCTGCGCCGGTGGGGAACTCTGCACTGCGCCGAAGCCGTCGACCGTGACGACTCTGGAGGACTCCTCGGCGCCGAGGGCGACCGACGCGTGCTCGTTGAAAGTCTGGATCGTGTAGCCCACGCCGTCGGCGCTCGGCCACGTGCAGCCACGGGAACTTCCACCATGGCTGGTGCCCGCGCGGCTCTCTCGAATATTCAGATCGTTCCGCTGCCGGTCGGTGAGCGCGGCACACGGATCAACGGTGGCTACGTCGAGCGTATAGGGACGCGGAGGGAACGGACTCCCCGCTCTCTCGAATGTGGCAGCACAACCGGAAATGCCGAGTGCGGTGAGCAGGGCGAACACGGCACCAACCGCCCGCATCACGCTGACGCCAGATTGCGGAACGAGGATTCCAGATCGAGGTCGGTGAATCCGTACTCGAGCGCGCAGGCCCGAAGCGCATCCACGGCTGTACACAGTTCCGTGTGGTGAGCCCAGTGAACGGCCAGGATCTGGTCGATCTTCGTCTGGAACAGGGACGTTGCGTCCCTGGAGACCGGATCCTGACCGAGCGGCACGAGCCGCAGCGATCGCTGTGCGTCGTAGAGTGCCAACTCCATACTGTCCGCCTGTCTCCGCAGCAGCGCCGGGACATCCAGAACGTTGTCGACGTTCACCTGCGCGACCAGACCCTCGATGGACCGCTGCTGCTCCGGGCTCAACGACACCAGCCGAGCGTAGGGCAGCATCCGCCTCGACCAGCCCGATTCGCTAACATCCGCGGTTCCCGGTGCCCGATCGCGAAGAAGCCGGAACCGCTCCGGCCCGGGCGTCGTCCAAGCCGTATGAATCTCACCTACTTCGGCCGGGCCGGCTCCCCGACCTTCCGCGACGATCCGGACGCCGACCTGTACGGGTACCCCTGGTGAAGGACGGCTCCGGTGGTCGTGGTGCGATCCTGGCCGTGTCGTTCACCGAGCACCTGGCCGGCCTGGACACGGAGCGACTGACCGCGCTGCTCGAGCACCGCGCAGATGTCCTCGTCGAGCCGGCTCCGCGCGACGTTCACGAGCTGGCGCAACGGCTCAACGGACTCGATTCGCTCGCGGCGGCCCTGCCGAGGATGAACCACGACCAGGCCGCCGTCGCCCGAGCCGTCGCGTTGCACGGCGTCTCCTCGGTCTCCTCGCTGGCCGAGCAGCTCCGTGTGCCGGAGCGAGACGTCCGCGCCCTGGTCGACGAGCTGTGTGAACGGGGACTGGCCTGGACCGACGGTGAGCGCGTCGGCCTGGTCGAGCGGCTGGCCGGGCACTTCGCCGCCGTCGTCGGCGGCTTCCTGCCGGTGGCCCACATCGCGCGTCAGGCCCGGGTGGACGATCTTCGGACGGCGGTCGCCGGCCTCGGTGCGGATCCGGCCGGGCTGCGCAAGCCCGAACTGATCGAGCGGCTCACCGCACTGGTCACGGATCCGGGGACGGTGAGTGCGGCCGTCCGGGCGGTGTCCGAGCCGGCCCGTCGTCACCTGGATGCCCTGATCCGGTCCGGAGGGATGTACGACTTCGAGGGGTTCGGTCGACGGCAGGACGACGACGCCACCGCCGCACTGGTCCGGTCCGGGCTGCTGCTGGACGGTCCGTACGGCGAACCGGAGCTGCCGCGCGAGGTCGCCGTCCTGCTCCGGCGCGGGGACGACGGGCCGACCGGGCGGCCCGCACTCCCGGAGTCGGCGGAACCCGCGAACGAGGGCCGGGCCGAGGCGGAAGGAGCCCTGCTCGCGCTGACGACCCTGCTGGACGAGGCGCGCGGGCATCCGCTCGCGCGGCTGAAGAAGGGTGGTGTCGGATCCCGGGAACGGGCCCGGCTGGCCAAGCGGCTCTCGCTGTCCGACACCGCCCTGTGGATCGACGTGGCGCACGCCGCCTGCCTGCTCGCGTCGAGGGCGGACGGATACCCGGCCGCGGCCGGCTACGACGGGTGGCGCGAGGAGGAGCCGTCGGCCCGGTGGGCCACGATCGCGCTGGTCTGGTTCGGGCTCGACCTCGCGCCGACCAGCCGCGAGACCGTGGAGGGCGAGCTCGCGCCGCCGCTACCGATGGAGTCGGCCGCCGGGATCCTGCGTCGCGCGCTGCTGCGTGCGGCGGCGGGTGGGCGCTCGCTGCGGGCGGTGATCGAGCACCTCGACTGGTTCTGCCCGTTCCACCCCTACGACGCCGTGCGCCGGGACCGCAAGGTCGACGCCGCTCTGCGTGAGGCGACGCAGCTCGGGATCGTGGCAGGGGACCGGCTGACGGGTCTGGGCGAACACCTCGTCGACGTGGCGGCCCGTAGCGATCCGGCGCCGGAGCTGGCCCGCCGGGTCGCGCAGATGCTTCCCCAGGTGCGCGGGATGCTCGTGCTGCAGTCGGATCTCACCGCGGTCGTGTCCGGCCAGCCCGACGCGGCGGCGGCCCGGTTGCTCGCCCTCGCGGCCGAGCCCGAGAGCCGGGGCGTCGCGGCGACGTGGCGATTCACACCGGCCGGCATGCGCGCGGCGATGGACGCCGGCTGGACCGCCGAGGAGTTGCAGGCCGAGCTGGCCGCGGTCTCCGGGCGCGAACTCCCACAGCCGCTGGACTACCTGATCGCCGATGTCGCCCGCCGGCACGGCGCCGTACGGGTCCGGACGACACGCTGCTGTGTGACCGGCTCCGAGCCCGAGATCGCCGAGATCCTGCACTCCCGCTCGTTGGCCGCGCTGAAGTTGAGCAGGCTCGCTCCGACCGTGCTCGCCAGCCCGTCGGAGCCGGACGAGCTCCTGACCCGGCTGCGCGCGGCCGGCTTCGCGCCGATGCCCGAGGACGAGGGTGGCGTGGTGATCGTCCCGGAGCGGACGTCGGCACCCGCTCCCCGCCCCGACGCCCGACAGCCTCGCCCGCGTGTCGCCGCGCCCGACCTGGCCGCGCGGCTGTTGGCCGGGGGCTCCGCGCCGGTCCAGCCGGTGTCCACGACGCATGACCGGCTCTCCGGGCTGGCGCCGCGCCTCGAGCAGGCCGAGGTCGCGCTGCTCGTCGACGCGCTCGAGCACGGGCGGGACGTGCAGATCGTCTATCGGAACGAGGCCGGCAACCGCACCGTCCGGGACATCCGGCCGCACGAGCTCTACGGTCGCTGGCTGAGCTCGTGGTGCCACCTGCGGTCCGCGGAGCAGGTGTTCTCGGTCGCCGGGATCGAGTCGGTGAGCTCAGTCGGCTGATCCTCCCGCACGAGGGCACACCAGAGCTGTTCGATCTCGAACAGGCAGCTCTGGTGTGCCCCTCGAAGCAGCGCGAGCGACGAGGGCGCGGCTCCCGGTGCCCGACCGGGAATCCGGTGGAACCGCGCGGACCCGGGCGTCGTCCAAGCCGTATGACTCTCACCGCCACCGGGTCCTCCGGTTCCCCGGACTTCCCCGCCAACCCCGATCCCGTCCTCTACGGCCGGCTCCTGCGCCGTGCCCACGTCACGGGCCGCTGCCCCGTCTGGATCCACCCCGACGATCTCGAACACACCCTGGCGCGCCCCACCGACCCGGTCGAGCTCTCCGAGGCGATCGACGCGGTCGACGGCCGGGAGGTCCTCCACCGCTGGTGGCCCGGTCCGTGCCGTCCGGAGTGCCCGTGCGGCGACCCACTGCCGGCCGGGATCCCGCAGGCCGCCGACCCGCAGCCGGCGGCGGACCTGGCACGGCGCCCGGGCACGTTCGACGCCGCGGTCGAGCTCGTCGAGTGCTGGCCGCCGAGCCTGGCGGTCGTCGACGCGTTCCGGCCCGCCGACACTCCCGCCGTTCTGGGCTGGGCGGGGATCTGCAACTACCCGCACCAGGACCTGGTGTCGCTGGCCGCGGTGCTGCGGTACTGGGAGTCGCGATGGGGCGCGCTCGTCGTGGCCATGACCCGGTCGCGGATGGAGCTGTCGGTCGCCCGGCCCCCGATGTACGACGACGAGTGCCTGCAGGTCGCCGGCGAGCACTTCGCCTTCTGCCCCGACGCGCAGGACCCGCAGCGGGCGGACGGCTACGTCTACTCGCTGGACTCCTACGCCCGCAGCATCAGTGGTGTCCGCGAGTGGCACTTCTGGTGGGACTGAACGCAGCGATGATCACCTTCGGCCCACGATCCGAGGCCTCGTCACCGGGGCGCTCGGGTCCGGGCGCTCAGCAGGTCACGCCCGCAGTCGTCGATCGTGCCGGGATCACCGCACGGACACCGGGGCCAGCGGGTCCCCGACCAGCCCCGCGGCCAGGGTGTTCCCGGTCGGCGGGTCGATGAGCACGAAGCCGCCGGTGGTGCGGATGTGCGCGTAGGGGTCGACCGGGAGCGGGTCGGCGACGCGCAACGACACCCGTCCGATGTCGTTGATCTCGAGCCGGTCCGGCGCGTCGGTGTAGGAGACGGTCTCGGTGTCGAGCCGGGCGGTCAGCGCACCGACGATCGCCTGGGTGGTGCGGGTGCCGTGCTTGAGGAGCAGCCGGGCCCCGGGGACCAGCGGCTTCTCGTGCAGCCAGCACAGCGTCGCGTCGAGCTCGGAGGTGACCTCCGGCGGGTCGGCCGCGGCGGCGATCAGCGCCCCGCGGGGGGCGTCGATGTCGTCGGCCAGCAGCACGGTCACGCTGCGCCCGGCGCCGGCGGCGTCCAGCGGGCCGTCGGCGGTACGGACCTCGGCGACCGTGGTGCGGTGCCCCTCCGGGAGGACGACGACCTCGTCGCCGGGACGGACGGTGCCGGAGGCGACCTGGCCGGCGTAGCCCCGGTAGTCGTGCAGCTCCTCCGGCGCCGCGCCGGCGGAGCGTGCGCCGGCACCACGCGTAGCGCCGGCGGAGCGTGCGTCGGCACCGTGCGCCGCGCCGAGACCGGGCGCACGGGCCCCGTTGCGGGGGCGGATCACGTACTGCACCGGGAGCCGGAACGGGGCGCCGGCGTCGGGCCCCTCGACGGGGACCGACTCCAGGTGCTCCAGCAGGGTGGGCCCGTCGTACCAGGGGGTGCGCTCGCTGCGGAAGGCGATGTTGTCGCCGACCAGCGCGGAGACCGGGATGACCGTCGCGGCCTCCTCGGCGAAGCCCAGCGAGCGGGTCAGCTCGGTGAACTCCTCGCCGATCTCGGCGATCTTGGCCTCGTCGTACTCGATGAGGTCGATCTTGTTGATCGCCAGCACGAGCCGCGGCACCCGCAGCAGCGCCAGCACCGCGGCGTGCCGGCGGGTCTGCGCGACGACGCCGTTGCGGGCGTCGACCAGCAGCACGGCCAGTTCGGCGGTGGAGGCACCGGTGACGGTGTTGCGGGTGTACTGCACGTGGCCCGGGGTGTCGGCGAGGACGAACTCCCGGGTCGGGGTGCCGAAGTACCGGTACGCGACGTCGATCGTGATGCCCTGCTCGCGTTCTGCGCGCAGGCCGTCGACCAGCAGCGACAGGTCCGGTGTGGACATGCCCTTGTCGGTCGAGGCGCGTTCGACGGCCTCGATCTGGTCGGCGAGCACCGACTTGGTGTCGTAGAGCAGCCGCCCGACCAGTGTGGACTTGCCGTCGTCCACGGAGCCCGCGGTTGCGAAGCGGAGAAGATCGCGGCCCATCAGAAGTAGCCCTCCTTCTTGCGGTCCTCCATGGCGGCCTCGGAGAGCCGGTCGTCCGCCCGGGTGGCGCCGCGCTCGGTGAGCCGGGACGCGGTCACCTCGTCGATCACCTCGTCGAGCGTGGCCGCGGTGGACTCGACGGCGCCGGTGCAGGAGCCGTCGCCGACGGTGCGGTAGCGGACGGTGCGGGTCTCGAGGGTCTCGCCGTCGCGCGGGCCGCCCCACGGTCCCTCGGCCAGCCACATGCCGTCCCGGGCGAAGACCGGGCGCTCGTGCGCGTAGTAGAGCGACGGCAGCTCGATGCCCTCGCGCCGGATGTAGCGCCAGACGTCGAGCTCGGTCCAGTTGGAGATCGGGAAGACACGGACGTGCTCACCCGGGGCGTGCCGTCCGTTGTAGAGGTTCCACAGCTCCGGGCGCTGCTTGCGCGGGTCCCAGCGGCCGAACGCGTCGCGCAGCGACATGATCCGCTCCTTGGCCCGGGCGCGTTCCTCGTCCCGTCGGCCGCCGCCGAACACGGCATCGAAGCGGTGCTCGGTGATCGCGTCGAGCAGCGGCTGGGTCTGCAGCGGGTTCCGGGTGCCGTCGGCGCGCTCGACGAGCCTGCCGTCGGCCAGGTAGTCCTCCACGTTCGCCACCTCGAGGCGCAGCCCGAGCGACGCGGCGACGCGGTCCCGGAACTCGATGACCTCGGGGTAGTTGTGGCCGGTGTCGACGTGCAGCAGCCCGAACGGCACCGGCGCCGGCGCGAACGCCTTCACCGCGAGGTGCACCAGCAGCGTCGAGTCCTTGCCGCCGGAGAACAGGATCACCGGCCGGTCGAACTCGCCGGCGACCTCACGGAAGACGTGGATCGCCTCGGATTCCAGCGCGTCGAGCGCGTCGAGCCTCGGGGCCGTGACAGCGACGGTCACGTCAGCTCCCTCGTAGAAGTAGGTGTGGTCATGCGTGCAGCCCGCACTCGGTCTTGGCCCGCCCGGCCCAGCGGCCCGAGCGCGGGTCCTCGCCCGGCTCCGGTTTCGCCGTGCAGGGGGCGCAGCCGATGCTCGGGTAACCGGCGTCGACCAGCGGGTTCACCAGGATCCGGTGGTCGGCGATGTAGCGGTCCATGTCGTCGTCGGTCCAGGCCGCGATCGGGTTGATCTTGACCAGGCCGAACTTGTCGTCGTAGGTGACCAGCGGGGTGCCGGCGCGGGTGGGGGCCTCGACCCGCCGCACGCCGGTGACCCACGCGTCGTACCCGGAGAGCGTGCGCTCCAGCGGCGCCACCTTGCGCAGCGCGCAGCAGCGGTCCGGCTCGCGGGCGAACAGGTCCTTGCCGTACTCGGCGTCCTGCTCCGCGACGCTGCGTTCGGCGGTCGCGTTGACGATCGTCAGCTCCGGGTAGGTGGCGTCGACGGCGTCGCGGGTGCCGATGGTCTCGGCGAAGTGGTAGCCGGTCTCCAGGAACAGGATGTCGACGTCCGGCTTCGCCCGGTGGGCCAGGTCGACCAGCACCGCGTCCTGCATGTTGGACGCGACGATCAGCCGGTCGCCGAACGTCGCCGCGGCCCAGGCCAGCAGCTGCCCGGCGGTCGCGTCCGGGCCCAGCTCGGCGGCGCCACGCTCGGCGGTCGCGCGCAGGTCGCTCTCCAGGGCTGTACTCATGGCTCCTCCGCGGTGGGGAGTGCGTCGTCGCGACTCATGACTTCGCTCCGGTGGTCTCGGGCACGCCGATGCCGACGAACGTCACGACGAACGTCCGGAGGCATCCGGCGCACCACCACGCGGCACGGGGGACCGACTCGGACCGCTCGGCGGGCCGGAGGTCCTCCTCGCCGCAGTAGGGGCAGTAGAAGGGTGCGGCGCGTTCAGACACGTCCGCCTCCGCGGGGAGAAGTACGTCGGCGGGCGCTCACGTGAGGTCCGCCTCGTCGGCCCGCAGCACCCACTGGGCGAAGCGCTCGTCCTCGTCGCGCTGCGCGGCGAAGTTCCGCACGATCCGCTCGATGTAGTCGCCGAGCTCGTCGCTGGCGACCTTGAGTCCGCGCAGCTTGCGGCCGAACCCGGAGTCGAGCCCCAGTCCGCCGCCCAGGTGCACCTGGAAGCCCTCGACCTGGTTGCCGTGCGCGTCGGTGACGATCTGGCCCTTGAGGCCGATGTCGGCGACCTGGGTCCGGGCGCACGCGTTCGGGCAGCCGTTGAGATGCAGCGAGATCGGCACGTCCGGCACGACGTCGGCGAGCCGCTTCTCCAGCTCCTCGACCAGCCGGATCGCCCGCTCCTTGGTCTCCACGATCGCGAGCTTGCAGAACTCGATGCCGGTGCAGGCCATCGTGGACCGGCGCCAGCTCGACGGCCGGGCGGGCAGCCCGAGCTTGTTCAGGTCACCGATCAGGTCGTCGAGCTTGTCGTCGGCCACGTCCAGCACGACGATCTTCTGGTACGGCGTGAACCGGATCCGGTCGGAGCCGGCGCGCTCGGCGGCGTCCGCGACGGCGGCCAGCGTGCTGCCCGACACCCGGCCGGACGGCGGTGCGACGCCGACGTAGTTGCGCCCGTCCTTCTGCGTGAACACCCCGACGTGGTCGATCGGGCGCTCCGGGATCTCCGGGGCAGGGCCGTCGGCCAGCGCGCGGCCCAGGTACTCGTCCTGCAGCACCTGGCGGAACTTCTCCGGGCCCCAGTCGGCGATCAGGAACTTGATCCGGGCACGGTGCCGCAGCCGTCGGTAGCCGTAGTCCCGGAAGACCTGGACGACGCCGTGCCACACGTCGGGCACCTCGTCGAGCGGCACCCAGACCCCGAGCCGCTGCGCGAGCTTCGGGTTCGTCGACAGCCCGCCGCCGACCCACAGGTCGAAGCCGGGACCGTGCTCGGGGTGCTCGACACCGACGAAGGCGACGTCGTTGACCTCGTGTGCGACGTCCTGCTGCCAGGAGATCGCCGTCTTGAACTTGCGGGGGAGGTTGGAGAGCTCGGTGTCGCCGATGTAGCGGCGGACGATCTCGTCGATCGCCGGGGTCGGGTCGAGCACCTCCGCGGCGGCGACACCGGCGACCGGCGAGCCGAGCACGACGCGCGGGCAGTCGCCGCACGCCTCGGTGGTCTGCATGCCCAGACCCTCGAGCTTGTCCCAGATCGCCGGGACGTCCTCGACCCGGATCCAGTGGTACTGGATGTTCTGCCGGTCGGTGACGTCGGCCGTGTCGCGGGCGTAGGTCCGGGAGACCTCGCCGAGTGCGCGGAGCTGGGCGACGGAGACGGCGCCACCGTCGAGACGGACGCGCATCATGAAGTGCTCGTCGTCGAGCTCCTCGGGATCGAGCGCGGCGGTGCGTCCGCCGTCGATGCCGGGTCGGCGCTGCGTGTACAGGCCCCACCAGCGAAAACGTCCACGCAGGTCGGACGGGTCGATCGAGTCGAACCCGTCCCGGGCGTACACGTTCTCGATCCGGGACCGGACGTTGAGCGGGTTGTCGTCCTTCTTGTTCCGCTCGTTCGGGTTCAGCGGTTCGCGGTGGCCGAGCTTCCACTGGCCCTGGCCGCGGGTACGGCCGGGGACGGTTGTCGAGGGCGCCATGTGGTGGGTGCTCCGAGAGGTCGACCGGGACACGCGCCGGCCCCGGACAGGGCGGAGCGCGGCCCGGGAAAGGAGGAACAGGCCGTCAGGTCAGAAGTGACGGCGACAGAGCGCGCTGCGAGTCCGGTTCAGATCCACGTGGCGGCGGGCCACGAGGCGGAGTCGGAGCGCGGGCACGCCGATCAGCCTCTCACGGTGTCCGGACGGGAACCAGAGGGTGGTTCGGATCGTGGGATGCGGCTCGCGAAGGTCCGGACCTTCGCGAGAGCGGGCTCGCCGGCGCCACGGTGCGGGCTGGCACACTGAAGAACCGTGCCACCCCCGTTCGGGATCTACGTCCACGTGCCGTTCTGCGCGACCCGCTGCGGCTACTGCGACTTCAACACCTACACCGCGTCCGAGCTGGCCGGTGACGCGTCGTCGCCGGACGGCTGGCTGGCGGCCGCCCGCCGCGAGATCGCCCTGGCCGCCCGCACGGTCGGGGACCGCACGGTGGACACGGTGTTCGTCGGTGGTGGCACGCCGTCGTTGCTCGGCGCGGACCGGCTGTCCGCGGTGCTGGCGGCGATCCGTGCCGAGTTCGACGTCGCCGCGGACTGCGAGGTGACCACCGAGTCCAACCCGGAGTCGACCTCACCGGAGTTCTTCGCCGGGATCCGCGCCGGCGGCTACACGCGGGTGTCGCTGGGCATGCAGTCGGCGGCCCGGCACGTGCTGGCCGTCCTCGACCGCACGCACACCCCCGGCCGCGCCGTCGAGGCGGCGCTCGAGGCCCGCTCCGCCGGGTTCGGGAACGTCAACCTGGACCTGATCTACGCGACGCCGGGGGAGACCGACGACGATCTGCGGCGCTCCGCCGACGCGGTGCTGGAGGCGGGGGTCGACCACGTCTCGGCCTACGCACTGATCGTCGAGGACGGCACCGCGCTGGCCCGCCGGGTGCGCCGCGGCGAGCTCCCCGCCCCCGACGACGACGTCGCCGCCACCCGCTACGAGCTGCTCGACGCCCGCCTGGCCGACGCCGGCCTGCACTGGTACGAGGTGTCCAACTGGTCGCGCCCCGGTGCCGAGTGCCGGCACAACCTCGGTTACTGGCGCGACGGCGACTGGTGGGGCGTCGGGCCGGGCGCGCACTCGCACCTGGCCGGGACACGCTGGTGGAACGTGAAGCACCCGGCGCGCTGGGCCGGGCTGCTGGCCGAGGGCGCACTCCCGGAGGCCGGCCGCGAGGAGCTGACCGCCGACGAGCAGCACACCGAACGCGTCATGCTGCGGCTGCGGCTGGCCGAGGGCATGGCGCTGGACCTGCTCGACGAGGGCGGTCGCGCCGCCGCGGACCGGGCGGTCACCGAGGGCCTGCTGGCGACGGCTGCGCACGCGCAGGGCCGGGCCGTGCTGACCGACCGGGGACGCCTGCTGGCCGACCGGGTCGTGACCGACCTGCTCGTCGCCGAGGGCGGCCCGATCGGTGCCGCGCACCGGTGATCCCGGTGCCGCCGCGGGCGTGAGCCGTCCCACCACCCCGGAGCGCGAACCGTCCACCGGCCCGTGACGGCGCCTAGACTGGTCGTGGAACGTCAGGTGTGCCGGATGCGCCGGGGGAGGTGCGGGGAGATGAACGCCGACGAACGGCGCTTCGCAGTACTGCGGGCGATCGTCGCCGACTACGTGTCCACCCAGGAGCCCGTCGGGTCCAGGGCGATCGTCGACCGGCACAACCTCGGCGTCTCGAGCGCGACCGTGCGCAACGACATGACCGTCCTCGAGGAGGACGGGCTGATCGCCCAGCCGCACACCAGCGCGGGCCGGATCCCCACCGACAAGGGCTACCGTCAGTTCGTCGACCGGATCTCGCAGGTCAAGCCGCTGTCCGCGGCCGAGAAGCGGGCCGTGCAGACGTTCCTGGAGGGCGCCGTCGACCTGGACGACGTCCTGCGCCGTTCCGTGCGGCTGCTGGCCCAGCTGACCCGGCAGGTCGCCGTCGTCCAGTATCCGACGCTGACCCGCTCGACCGTGCGGCACCTGGAGGTCGTACAGCTGACCCCGGCTCGGTTGATGCTGGTGCTGATCACCGACACCGGCCGGGTGGACCAGCGCGTGGTCGATCTCGGCGACGTGCTCGACGAGGCCGACGTGGCCCGGTTGCGGGAGATCCTGGGCGGTGCCCTGAACGGGCGGAAGCTCGCCGAGGCCTCCGCCGCGGTCGCCGAACTGCCCGAGACCGGTCCGGACGACCTGCGCGTGCCGCTCACCCAGCTCGCGACCGTGTTGATCGAGACCCTGGTCGAGCACCCGGAGGAGCGGATGGTGCTCGGCGGCACCGCGAACCTCACCCGCAGCCACGCCGACTTCCCCGGCTCGCTGCGCCAGGTGCTCGAGGCACTGGAGGAGCAGGTCGTGGTGATGCGGCTGCTCGCCGCATCCCAGGACTCCGGCCTGGTCACGGTGCGGATCGGCGAGGAGAACGAGGCCGAGGACCTGCGGACGGCGTCGATCGTCACCGTCGGGTACGGGGCGGGTACGCCGCTGGGCGGAATGGGCGTCGTCGGACCCACCCGGATGGACTATCCGGGCACGATCTCGGCGGTGCATGCGGTCGCCCGATACGTGGGTGAGATCCTGACCGGGCGCTAGGAAGCCGCTGCGCCGACACTGAACGTATCCGGCACCACGGCTGTGGTGTCGTCGAAGGACCTAGAGGACGAGAAGCCTGGTGGCACGCGACTACTACGGGATCCTGGGCGTCGAGCGTGGCGCCGACGCCTCGGAGATCAAGCGGGCATACCGCAAGCTCGCCCGGGAACTGCACCCGGACGTCAACCCGGACCCGGAGGCGCAGGAACGCTTCCGCGAGATGAGCACCGCCTACGAGGTGCTGACCGACCCCGAGAAGCGACGCATCGTCGACCTCGGTGGCGACCCGATGGACCCGCGGGGCGGTGGTGGCGGTGGCGCCGGAGGCGGCGACCCGTTCGCCGGATTCGGCGGCTTCAGCGACATCATGGACGCGTTCTTCGGCGGCACCGCCGCCGGCGGGCGCGGGCGCGGTCCGCGCAGCCGGGTGCAGCCCGGCGCGGACGCGCTGATCCGGATGGAGCTGACGCTGGAGGACTGCGCCGCCGGCGTGCAGCGGGACCTCACCGTCGACACCGCCGTGCTGTGCACCCTGTGCCAGGGATCGGGCTGTGCCGAGGGCACCCATCCGACCGCCTGCGACACCTGCGGTGGGTCCGGCGAGATCCAGAGCGTGCAGCGGTCGTTCCTCGGCCAGGTCGTCACGGCGCGCCCGTGCCCGACCTGCCGCGGGTTCGGCGAGGTCATCCCGGACCCCTGCCGGCAGTGCGCGGGCGACGGCCGGGTCCGGTCGCGGCGCACCGTGTCGGTGAAGATCCCGGCCGGGGTCGCCGAGGGCATGCGGGTTCGACTCTCGGGCCAGGGCGAGGTCGGGAGCGGTGGCGGCCCGGCAGGGGATCTCTACGTCGAGGTCGAGGAGGCCCCGCACGAGATCTTCACCCGGGACGGCTCGGACCTGCACTGCACGCTGCCGCTGCCGATGACGGCGGCCGCGCTCGGCGCCACGCTGCCGCTGACCCTGCTCGACGACACCGTGCAGGAACTCCACATCGAGGCCGGCACCCAGCACGGGACCGTCCGCACGCTGCGCGGCAAGGGCATGCCCCGGCTGCGTTCGACCGGCCGCGTCGACGGGTACGGCGACCTGCTCGTGCACGTCGAGGTGTCGGTGCCGACGAAGCTCGACAAGGAGCAGACCGACCTGCTGCGCCAGCTCGCCAAGATGCGCGAGGAGGAGCAGCCGGACCTGGTCGGGGGCGGCCGCAACGGCCACGGCCTGTTCTCGCGGCTGCGCGACTCGTGGGGCGGGCGGTGAGGTGACCCGATCCGCGATGCGCCGCGAGATCCTGCGGCGGCTCCCACCGCTGTCGTGACCACCGCCCCGCTGTTCCTGGTCGACGACGTCGCCGCCCTGCCGGCGCCCGGCGCCGAGACGCTCCTGGACGGCGCGGAGGGCCGGCATGCCGCGACCGTGCGGCGGCTGCGGCCCGGCGAGCCGCTGGTGCTGTCCGACGGTCGAGGCGGGCTGGCGTACGGCGAGGTGGCCGGTGTCGCGGGAAAGGATGCGCTGTCGGTCCGGCTGACCGCGGTGTCCCACGTGCCCGCGCCCGCGGTGCGGATCGTCGTCGCGCAGGCGCTGGTGAAGGGTGACCGTGGCGAGCTGGCCGTCGAGACCGCGACCGAGGCGGGCGCCGACGCGTTCCTGCCCTGGAAGGCGGCACGGTGCGTGACCCGGTGGGACGACGGGCCGCGCGGCGCCAAGGCCCTGGAGCGGTGGCGGTCGACGGTGCGCGAGGCCGCCAAGCAGGCCCGCCGCCCCTGGCAGCCCGCGGTCGATGAGCCGGTGACCACCCGGCAGCTGGCGCAACGGATCGCCACCGCCGACGTCGCACTGGTCCTGCACGAGTCCGCCGGGGCGGGCCTCGCCGACGTCGATCTGCCGGCGGGCGGTGAGGTGCTGCTCGCCGTGGGACCCGAGGGCGGTGTGGACGACCAGGAGCTCGACCAGCTCGCCGACGCCGGCGCGGTGCCGGTCCGGATGGGGCCCGAGGTCCTGCGCGCCTCGACCGCCGCGTGCGTCGCGCTCGGCGCCCTCGCCGTCCGCACCGGCCGCTGGAACCGTTGACGCCGCGCGTTGAAATGGGTGGGTGTGGAGCGGCGTTGCACGGGTACCATCGCGACGGCCCAGCAACCCGACCACGAGGCAGGCGAACACAGTCTTGACCGGCACCGAACCCGGCTCCCCCCCCCGGACCGACCTGCGGTCCGACGCGGCATCGGGCGGGTCCGTCCGGTCGAAGATGACCGTGCCGGACACCGCCCTGCTCGCGCTCCTCGGCTCCCGTGACGAGAGCCTGCGCGCCGCCGAGGACGAGCTGACCGCGGACGTCCACGTCCGGGGCGACGAGCTGACCCTGTCCGGCGACCCCGGCGACGTCGCGTTCGCCGAGCGCGTCTTCACCGAGCTCATCACCCTCGCCGAGCGGGGGCAGGTGGTCGGCGCGGACGCCGTGCGGCGCACCGTCCAGATGCTCGCCTCCGAGGGCACCGAGGACCGCCTGGGCGAGTCCCCGGCCGAGGTGCTGAGCCTGGACATCCTGTCCCGGCGGGGCAAGACCATCCGGCCCAAGACGCTCAACCAGAAGCGCTACGTCGACGCCATCGACTCGCACACGGTCGTCTTCGGGATCGGCCCGGCCGGTACCGGCAAGACGTACCTGGCGATGGCGAAGGCCGTGCAGGCGCTGCAGGCCAAGCAGGTCAACCGGATCATCCTGACCCGCCCGGCCGTCGAGGCGGGGGAGCGGCTGGGGTACCTGCCCGGCACGTTGTTCGAGAAGATCGACCCCTACCTGCGGCCGCTGTACGACGCGCTGCACGACATGCTCGACCCGGAGTCGATCCCGAAGCTGATGGCGGCCGGGACGATCGAGGTCGCGCCGCTGGCGTACATGCGCGGGCGCTCGTTGAACGACGCGTTCATCATCCTCGACGAGGCGCAGAACACCACGCCCGAGCAGATGAAGATGTTCCTCACCCGGCTCGGCTTCGGCTCGAAGATCGTGGTGACCGGTGACGTCACCCAGATCGACCTGCCCGGCAACGCCCGCTCGGGGCTCGCCGTCGTGCAGGACATCCTGGACGGCGTCGAGGACGTGCACTTCTCCTACCTCGACAGCGCCGACGTCGTGCGGCACCGGCTCGTCTCCGACATCGTCGACGCCTACGCCCGGTTCGACGCGGTCGCCAACCGCCGGGCCGCGGTGAACGGCGCGAACCCGGCACCGCGCAACGGTCCGCAGACCCGGCACCCCGGGCGCCGCCGCTGACGTCGGTGCCCCCGTCTACGCTGGTTGTCGACCAGACGGACGAGACAGGTGGGGACCCGTGAGCATCGAGGTCGTCAACGAGTCCGGGATCACGATCGACGAGGCACAGATCGTGTCGGTGGCCCGGTACGCGCTGGACGCGATGAAGGTGAACCCGGCTGCGGAGCTGGCCGTCACCGCCATCGGACTGGACGCGATGGAGGAGTTGCACGTCCGCTGGATGGACGAGCCCGGCCCCACCGACGTCATGGCGTTCCCGATGGATTCGCTCGCCGAGGACGGCCGCCGTCCGGACGCCCCGGATCTCGGGCCCGCCCTGCTGGGTGACGTCGTGCTCTGCCCGGCGTTCGCCCGGGACCAGGCCCGCAAGGCCGGGCACACCCTGGCCGACGAGCTGCATCTGCTCGCCGTCCACGGGATCCTGCACCTGCTCGGCTACGACCACCTCGAGCCGGAGGACGAGCGGGAGATGTTCGCGCTGCAGAACCGGCTGCTGGTGCGCTGGCGCGAGGACCGGGCCCAGTCGCGTGCCCGGGACGCCCAGCGGCGCAGCGACGACCGCCTGCTCGGTGCCGCCGGCTTCGAGGACGAGCCCGGCCGGTGACCCCGCACCCCCATCGCGCGGAGAAGAAGTGACCACCCCCTGGCTGATCGTCACCACGGTCCTGCTCGTGCTGCTGGCCGGAGTGTTCGCCGCCGCGGACTCGGCCCTGATGTCGATCTCGCGGGCCCGGGTGGACGCCGTCGTGCGGGCCGGGCGGGCCGGCGGGCGGGCGCTCGCGGCCGTCGTCGCGGACCGGCCCCGGCACGTCAACCTGCTGATGCTGCTGCGGGTGACCTGCGAGACCGTCGCGGTCATCCTGCTCGCGCTCGCACTCGCGCCGCTGTTCTCCGCGCCCTGGATCGGGCTGACGCTCACCGGCGTGCTCATGGTGCTGGCCAGCTACGTGCTGATCGGGGTGGGGCCGCGCACGCTGGGCCGCCAGCACCCGTACCGGATCGGGCTGGCGCTCGCCGCGCCGATCCGGGCGCTCGGCACGGTCCTGTCGCCGCTGGCCTCCCTGCTGATCCTGCTCGGCAACGCGATCACCCCGGGCCCCGGCTTCCGGGAGGGCCCGTTCTCCACCGAGGTCGAGCTGCGCGAGCTCGTCGACATGGCGAGCAACCGCGGCGTCGTCGACGAGGGCGAGCGCAAGATGATCCACTCGGTGTTCGAGCTGGGTGAGACGCCGGTCCGGGAGATCATGGTGCCGCGGCCGGACGTGATCTGGGCCGAACGCGACACCCCGGTCGACAAGGTGCTGCGGCTGGCGTTGAAGAGCGGCTACTCGCGCATTCCGGTGCTCGGCGAGAGCATCGACGACGTCATCGGTGTCGCCTACCTCAAGGACCTGGTCCGGGCCCGCGACGACGCCCAGTTCCGCGGCGCGCCCCAGAAGTCGCTGCTGGAGATCATCCGCCCGGCCGCGTTCGTGCCGGACTCCAAGCGCAGCGACGAGCTGATGCGGGAGATGCAGCGCACCCGCAACCACATGGCCGTCGTCGTCGACGAGTACGGCGGCACCGCCGGTGTGGTGACGATCGAGGACATCCTCGAGGAGATCGTCGGCGAGATCACCGACGAGTACGACACCGAGGAGATCCCGGAGGTCGCCGAGGCCTCCGACGGTGCGTTCCGGGTGGCCGCGCGGCTGCCCGTGGAGGACCTGGGGGAGCTCTTCGCAGGCCGGTTCCGCGGCACACCGCGGGAGGACGAACTGCGCGAGGCACTGGAGTCCGCGGCCGTCGACACCGTCGGCGGCCTGCTGGCACAGCGGCTCGGGAAGGTGCCGCTGCCCGGCGCCACCGCGGAGCTCGAGGGCCTGCTGTGGCTCGAGGGCGAGGGCGGGAAGGACGCGCGAGGCCGCGTCCGGATCACGTCGGTGCTGGTCAGCCCGCTGGATCCGGCCGATGCCGACAGCGGGGGCAACAGCGGCGACGAGACGCGCGACCCGATCGGCGACGTCCCGGACCCGGTCGCCGGCGACCCGGGCGAGCACGCCGGTGACGGCACCCGCGCGGAACGGGCATGACACGGCTCCCCGGGGGAGCACGACGAGCTGGAGAACGGCCCCGCGACCCGGGGCCGGAGGAGGAACCGATGGCAGGAACCGAACGTCCGGCCGGGGGGCTGCCCGCGACGCCGTCCTACGACCTGGTGGTGGTCGGTGGCGGGATCGTCGGCCTGGCCACCGCCTACGCCGCGGCGCGGGCCGGTCGCAGCGTCGCCGTCGTCGAGCGGGAGCAGCGGCTGGCGGACCACCAGACCGGCAACAACTCGAACGTGATCCACTCCGGCCTGTACTACGCGCCGGGCGGCTACAAGGCCCGCCTCGCGGTGGCCGGCTGTGCGGAGACCGTCGCGTTCTGCCGCGAGCACGACCTGCCGCACCAGGTGTGCGGGAAGCTCGTCGTGGCGACCGAGCCCGAGGAGCTGCCCCGGCTCGACGAGCTGGCCCGCCGCGGTGCGGCCAACGGGGTCGAGAACCACCGGCTCGACGAGCACGGCATCGCCGAGTACGAGCCGGACGTCCGTGGCCTGGCCGCGCTGTGGGTGCCGTCCACCGGCATCACCGACTACCGCGCGATCGCCGGGAAGCTGGGCGAGCTGGTCGAGAAGAACGGCGGCGAGGTGCACCTCGGCCGCGCGGTGACCGGGTTCGCGCGGCGGCCGTCCGACGTGGTGGTGCGTACCGATCACGGCGACGTTCTCGGGTCCCGCGTGGTCGTCTGCGGCGGGCTGCGCTGCGACGAGCTCGCGCGGCTGGCCGGCGCCGACCCGGGCGTGCGGATCGTGCCGTTCCGCGGCGAGTACTCCGGGTTCTCCGAGCGGGCCGCCTCGCTGGTCCGCGGCCTGATCTACCCGGTGCCGGACCCGGCGTTCCCGTTCCTCGGGGTGCACGCCACCCGGGGGATCGACGGCGACGTGCACGCCGGTCCGAACGCCGTCCTCGCGATGGCCCGGGAGGGCTACTCCTGGAGCTCGGTGAACGTTCGCGAGCTCGCCGGCACGCTGCTGTACCCCGGGACTCTCAAGATCGCGAAGAAGCACTGGCGCTACGGGATCGGCGAGGTCCAGCGCTCGCTGTCGAAGCAGGCGATGGTCCGCCAGATCCAGCGGCTGCTGCCCGGCGTGCAGGCCGAGGACCTGCACCCGGCCGGCGCCGGTGTCCGTGCCCAGGCGGTGAAGGCCGACGGCACCCTGGTCGACGACTTCCTGTTCCTCGACCAGCCGGGCCCGGACGGCGCCGGAGGTGCGGGCTCGATCCTGCACGTGCTCAACGCGCCGTCACCGGCCGCGACCGCGGCGCTGCCGATCGGCCGGGAGATCCTGGACCGGCTGGGCGCCGCGTGACCGTCGAGCAGCCCCCGGGAGGGGGCTTCCGGTCCGGGTTCGCCTGCTTCGTCGGGCGGCCCAACGCCGGCAAGTCCACGCTGACCAACGCCCTGGTCGGCCAGAAGATCGCGATCACGTCCAGCAGGCCGCAGACCACGCGGCACGCGATCCGCGGCATCGTGCACCGCGAGGACGCGCAGATCGTGCTGGTCGACACCCCCGGCCTGCACCGGCCGCGGACCCTGCTGGGGTCGCGGCTCAACGACCTGGTCCGCGAGACCTGGGCCGAGGTGGACGTCGTCGGGTTCTGCGTCCCGGCGAACGAGAAGGTCGGCAAGGGTGACCGGTTCATCGCCGAGGAGCTGCGGAAGATCGCCACGCACACGCCGGTGATCGCGGTCGTCACCAAGACCGACGTCGCCCGCCCGGAACAGGTCGCCGAGCGGCTCACCGAGGTCGCCGCGCTGCTGGACTTCGCCGAGGTCGTACCGACGTCGGCGCAGTCCGGGTACCAGGTGCAGCTGCTGGCGGACCTGCTGGTCGCCCAGCTGCCCGAGGGCCCGCAGCTCTACCCGGAGGGCGACCTCACCGACGAGCCCGAGGAGACCCTGGTCGCCGAGCTCGTGCGGGAGGCGGCGCTGGAGGGTGTGCGGGACGAGCTGCCGCACTCGATCGCGGTGACGATCGAGGAGATGATCCCCGGTGAGCGGGTCCTCGAGATCCACGCGATCGTCTGGGTGGAACGGTCGTCGCAGAAGGGGATCGTGATCGGTCGCGGCGGTGCGCGGCTCAAGCAGGTCGGGTCGGACGCCCGGCGGCAGATCGAGAAGCTGCTGGGCACGAAGGTGTTCCTGGACCTGCACGTGAAGATCGCGGAGAACTGGCAGCGCGACCCCAAGCAGCTGCGCAAGCTTGGCTTCTAGACTCGGGGGATGGCCCAGCTCTACCGCGACACCGGGATCGTGTTGCGCGTGCAGAAGCTCGGCGAGGCCGACCGGATCATCACCCTGCTGACCAGACAGCACGGCAAGATCCGGGTCGTCGCCAAGGGCGTGCGCCGGACGCGCTCCCGCTGGGGAGCGCGGCTGGAACCGTTCAACCACGTCGACGTGCAGTGCTACACCGGCCGCACCCTCGACGTCGTCACCCAGGCCCAGACCGTCGATGCGTTCGCACCCGCGGTCGTCGCGGACTGGTCGGCGTACTCGTGCGGCTGCGCGATCCTGGAGACCGCCGACCGGCTGGTGTCCGAGGAGGGCGAACCGGCGCTGCGGGTGTACCTGCTGCTGCTGGGGGCGACCCGGGCGCTGGCCGACGGCGTCCGGGAGCCGGCACTCGTGCTCGACGCGTTCCTGCTGCGGGCGATGAGCCACGCGGGGTGGGCGCCGTCGTTGTCGGAGTGCGCGCGCTGCGCCACCCCGGGCCCGCACCGGGCCTTCACCGTCGCCGGCGGCGGCATGGTGTGCCCGCGCTGCCGCCCGCCCGGATCGGTCACCCCGGCGGCGGAGACGGTGGCGCTGCTGGAGGCGCTGCTGCACGGTGACTGGGACACCGCGGACGCCACCGGTACACCGACCCGCCGGGAGGCCAGCGGACTGGTCGCGGCGCACCTGCAGTGGCACCTGGAGCGCCAGCTGCGGTCGCTGCCCCTCGTGGACCGTCGTTCCCGGCTCCGGCCGGAGACTGCGCCGGACGGGTCTACACCCGCTGGTCCGGTTGCGCCACAGGCAACGGCGGACGGTCGGCCGGCTCCGCCCGATCGTCCCGAGGGTCAGGACGGCGCCGTGGACCTACCGTCGGCCGCGCCGCACGGCGCACCTGCCGACTCCGCAGGGTGAACTCCCCTTTCGGGGAGCAACCCTTGCCATCGGCTCGTTATTGTCCCGTGATCGAGGGACCCCGAGCCCGTCGACGGAGAGGTAGTCGTGACCCGACCCCACACCCCGCGGGACGGTGACGGCCGGACCGAGCGCACCCGCAAGCTCCCCGCCACCACGCAGCGGCTCCCGGTAGCGCCGACCCAGCAGATCCCGGTGCGGACCGAGGTGCTCCCCGAGTCCCCGCAGGACGGGCCCACCCGGGCCATGCGGCAGGTGCGGGCCCTCGCCGAGGACGGCTCCTGGCCCGCCATCCCGATGCTCCCGGTGATCCGGCCCGAGGAGTCCGACCCGGCGACCGAGGCCGACCGCGTCCGCGGGCACCGCGGCGTGCGGGAGCTGCGCGAGACCCTGGAGCGACTGGAGGATCCGGACGTCCCGGCGTGGCCGGAGCGCGAGGAGCCCGACGAGAACTTCCGGTTCTGACCGGGCCTCGCGGGAAGCACGGCCGGAAGGCGGACGTAGGGTGAGGAACGTGCCGTTCCAGCCCCCTCCGCCGCACCCGTCCGGCGCGCGGCCCCCGGCGATCCCGCCGGAGCTGGTGCCGCGCCACATCGCTCTGGTGATGGACGGCAACGGCCGTTGGGCCAACGCCCGTGGCCTGCCGCGCACGGAGGGCCACAAGCGGGGGGAGGCGTCCCTGATGGACGTCGCCCGCGGCTGCATCGACGTCGGGGTGCAGTGGCTCTCGGCGTACGCGTTCTCCACCGAGAACTGGCGGCGCAGCCCGGACGAGGTCCGGTTCCTGATGGGGTTCAACCGCGACGTCATCCGCCGCCGGGTCGACGAGATGCACGCGATGGGTGTTCGCGTCCGCTGGGCGGGACGGCGACCGAAACTGTGGCGCTCGGTGATCAAGGAGCTCGAGGTCGCCGAGGAGAAGACGAAGGGCAACGACGTCCTCAACCTCACGATGTGCGTGAACTACGGCGGTCGTGCCGAGATCGTCGACTCGGTCCGGCAGATCGCGCGGCTCGCCGCCGAGGGCCGGATCAAACCGGACAAGATCGACGAGCGGATGCTGGCCCGGCACCTCGACGAACCGGACATGCCCGACGTCGACCTGTTCGTGCGGTCGTCGGGGGAGCAGCGGACGTCGAACTTCCTGCTCTGGCAGAGCGCCTACGCCGAGATGGTCTTCCTGGACACCCTGTTCCCGGACTTCGACCGCAGGCACATCTGGGAGGCGATCGAGATCTACGCCCGACGGGACCGCCGTTTCGGCGGTGCGATCGATGCGGCGGGTGCGCAGTGACCAGCGACGTCATCGCCGGGATGCTCGCCACCGCGCGCGGTGCGCTGGAGCGCTTCCACGACGTCCAGGTCGACGACGACGGCGCGCTCACCTTCGCCCACGGCGGCGTGCTGTGCGTCGTCCAGGGCACCGAGCTGGAGGAGGGCCTGCCGGTCCTCAACATCACCTGCGTGGTCGCCTGGGACCTGGCCGACGACGACGTGCCCCGCCGGGTCGGTCTCGGTGTCGGCGAGGGCCTGTTCGGCACCCCACGGGTGGTGCAGGGCGAGCGCGGCTGGGACGTGACGCTGCGGTACGCGTTCCCGGCGGTCGGGCTGGCGGAGCAGCCGATGGGGACGATGCTGATGCTGGTGGTGTCGTCGGCGTCGAGCATGCGTGCCGAGCTGGTCGAGGACTGATCGCGCCACCGCGGGCACCGTTCATCCAGGTGTGCGCAACCCGTCACACACCGCTGTAGATGATCTTGAGGAGCTGCTCGCGGAAGGAGGCCGGGTCGTCGAGGACGCCGAGCAGCAGCGTCGACTCCTGCTCCTCGCGGCGCGCGATCCCCAGCAGGCGGGTGCCCTCCGGGGTGATCGTGGCGATCGAGCGGCGCCGGTCGACCGAATCGGTGTCGCGGGTCACCAGGCCGATGCGGTGGAGCCGAGCGGTGGTCCGGCTCATCGTCTGGTCGGTGACCCGGCACAGCGTCGCCAGCTCCCGCTGGGTGCGCGTGCCGGACGCGAGGTGGTGGAGCACTATCAGGCCGGCGTGGGTGAGGTCGTGTTCGGCCAGGACGTCGTCGAACCGGGACTCCAGCAACCGGGCCGCCGTCGAGAGCAGGCGACCGGTCGGCCACGACTCGGCGTCGTCGAGGCCGGGGCCCTCACCGGGCCCGGTGCGCGTGGCTGCCATGGCCGCATCATCTCACCGGGCCGAGGCGGGAGGCGCACGCCTATATATTGCTCAGCATGCTGAACAAGCTGCCGGCATCCCTCGTGTGGGGCGTACCGATCTGCTTCCTGCTCACGGCCGGCGTCTGGGTCGGAGGGCGCTGGCTCGACGACGTCGTACTGCTCCCCGACCAGGGTGCTTCCTGGTACTACTGGAAGCTGCCCGAGCCGGACACCTGGGCCCGGGTCACCGCGTGGTCGGGCTACCTCGCCCACCAGATCGCGATCTGGTCCCTGATCTACTGGGCGCAACGGAACGTACGGCGCTACACCGACGGCCTGCACCCGGTCAACGTGGTCGCCCTTGCCGTGAACCTGGTCTTCATCGGGCTCCACGAGGTCCAGACCCAGGTGTTCTACGACGGCCTCGCGCAGGATGTGTCGATCTTCAGCTCGCAGGCGTCGGTCGTGGTCCTGCTGGTCATCGTCCTGCTGATGGAGAACCGGCGCCGCGGCATGTTCTTCGGGCGGCAGGCGCCCATCTCGACCGAGGTCGTCCGGTTCTTCCGGAAGTACCACGGCTACCTGTTCAGCTGGGCCGCGATCTACACCTTCTGGTACCACCCCATGGAGAGCACCAGCGGCCACCTCATCGGCTTCTTCTACATGTTCATGATCCTCCTGCAGGGCAGCCTGTTCTTCACCCGGGCGCACACGAACCGCTGGTGGACCCTGACCCTCGAACTGCTCGTCGTCGTCCACGGCGCACTGGTCGCCGTCATGAACTCGGGCGCCGACGGCATGTGGCCGATGTTCCTGTTCGGCTTCCTCGGGGTCTTCGTGATCACCCAGATGCACGGGCTCGGACTGTCGGTGACCACCCGGTGGGTGCTGACCGGGCTCTATCTCGGCAGCGCCGTCGCCGTGTACTCGACCCGGTCGCTGACCGGACTCGCCGAGATCGTGCGCATCCCGCTGATCGACTACCTGCTGGTCGCGGTGGTCGCCGTACTGGCGTGGCTCGTGCTCGTCGCCGTCCGCGGACCGGCATCCCGCCGTGCCGCCCGGACCGGTCGGCCGGACGCCCAGGAGCAGGAGAAGGCGTCCGACCGAACGGACTGACCGCTCACGCCTGCCCGGCGCCCGGCTCCTCGGCGTCCTCGCCGGCCAGGTGCACGAGCGGGAGTGCCGACAGCTGGGCGGGCGTCATGTCGTGCGCGATGCCGAGGACGTTGTTCTGGGCCTTCGTCATCCGCGCGTCGACCAGCCCGGACAGGCTGTACGCGACCCGGCCCAGCAGCCGGACGGTCGTCTCGTCCACCTGCGGCCGCGGGGTCGAGACGACGGCGACGCCGCGCGGGGCACCCTCGTTCGACTGCGCGACGCCGATCTCGTAGGACTCGCGCGGGTTCACGTGCCGTGAGGCGTAGTGGTCGCGCAGCTTCGTGATCATGTCGTGGAAGTCGGTGACGTCGCCGTCGAGCTCGAGCTTCTCCAGGTCGTCACGGGTGAGGGTCTTCGTCCGGCCGGAGAAGCAGCGGACGTAGCCGACCACCGCGCCGCTCCACAGCGCCTCGACCAGCGCAGGGTCGGCGTCCACCCGGACCGGGCCGGACTCCGGCCCGCCGAGTGCGGTCACCAGGTGTTCGCAGCAACGCAGCACGTACTGCAGGTCGTCGAAGACGCCCGCCAGCTGCGCCAGCTCCCCGGACTCCGGGACATCGATCCGCCGCACCGCCGTGGGTGCGGGAGCCTCGTGTGTTTCGGTCATCGTCGACCTCACCTCCGGTGGATCACGCTATCCGCGTGACCGCCGCCACGGTGTCGCGTTATGAGACGGTCCGCGGTCCCGTGCTAGCGTCTACGGCCACAGGTCACGAGTGTCAGCGTGAAGCCCCGGCTTGCTGGCCGGCAACCCTCCTCCGCGGTGGGGTGCCCCGGGTGATGACCGGGCTGCCGCGGACCCGCGGCGGCAAGCGCGGATCCGAGCTCTGACATCACGTGGCCCTGACGTCACGGTGTCACCGGATCCCCCGAGGTCCGGAGGCCGGATCATGACTGCTGCCCTGTTGCCCGACACCGCCCGTGTCGCCGCGCTGCCCCGGGTGACCGGAGCCGAGCTGACCGTCCCGCTCGTCGACGGCACCCGCGTCCGCTACTGCGACCTGGACTCCGCGGCGTCGACGCCGCCGTTGGAGGCCGTCGCCGCGCATGTCGCCGAGGTGCTGCCGCACTACGGCAGCGTGCACCGCGGCGCCGGTTGGACCTCGCGGGTCTGCACCTCGCTGCTGGAGCGCGCCCGCGCCGACGTCGCCCGGTTCGTCCGTGCCCGCGCGGACGACTGCGTCGTGTTCACCCGGAACACCACCGACGCGCTGGGGCTGCTCGCCCGCGCGGTGCCGGGCCCGGTCGTCACCCTGGACCTGGAGCACCACGCGACGCTGCTGGCCTGGCGGCACACCGAGCACCGGGTCGTCCGCGCCGGTGACACGATCGCCGCGACCCTGGACGCGTTGCGTGCCGAGCTGGCCGCGCGCCCGGATGCCGCGCTGGTCGCCGTCACCGGGGCGTCCAACGTGACCGGAGAGTTGCTGCCGGTCGCGCGGATCGTGGAGATCGCGCACGCCGCCGGTGCCCGGGTCTGCGTGGACGCCGCGCAGCTCGCCCCGCACCGCCGGGTCGATCTCGCCGGATGGGGCGCGGACTACGTGGCGCTGTCCGGGCACAAGCTCTACGCGCCCTACGGCGCCGGGGTGCTGGCCGGGCGGCGGGACTGGCTGGACGCGGCGGCCCCGCACCTGGCAGGTGGGGGCGCCGTCCGCTCGGTCGTCGTCGAGGAGGGCCGGACCGGGACGGCCTGGCTGCCCGCCCCGCAGCGGCACGAGGGTGGGACGCCGAACGTGCTCGGTGCGGCCGCGCTGGGTGCCGCCTGCCGCGCGCTGGAGCCGATCGTCGACGACGAGGTGCCCGCCCACGAGCGGGCGCTGGCCGCCCGGCTGCACGACGGTCTCGCGCGCGTGCCCGGACTCCGGGTCCTGTCCTGCTTCGACGACGCTGCCGACCGCACGGCGACGGTGTCGTTCGCCCTCGACGACCTGCCGGCCGGGCTCGTCGCGGCCGCCCTGTCGGCCGAGTACGGCATCGGGGTGCGCGACGGCCGGTTCTGCGCGCACCCGCTGCTGGACCGGCTCACCGGCGGGCAGGATGCCGTGCGGGCGAGTCTCGGTCTGCGGACCGGAACCGACGACGTCGACCGGCTGGTCACGGCGCTGGAGCGGCTCGTCCGGCGCGGTCCACGGTGGACCTACGCGGTCCGCGACGGGCGCTGGTCGCCCACGCCCGACCCGCGACCGGCGGACGTGTTCGGGCTGGGTGAGGCACCCGGGCTCCCCGGCTGCGACCGCTGAAAGGTCAGGACTGCCGGGCCGCCGTGCACCGTGCGCACAGCCCGAAGATCTCCAGGGTGTGCGACAGATCGGTGTAGCCGTACTTCTCGGCGACCGACTGGGCCCAGGACTCGACGGCGGGGCCCTCGATCTCGACGGCGGCACCGCACTGCCGGCAGACCAGGTGATGGTGATGGTGCTCGGTCTCGCAGCGCCGGTAGACGGCCTCACCCGTCGCGCTGCGCAGCACGTCGACCTCGCCGCCGTCGGCGAGGGTCTGCAGCGTCCGGTAGACCGTGGTCAGGCCGATGCCCTCGCCGGTCCGCCGGAGCTCCTCGTGGATCTCCTGGGCGGAACGGAAGTCCTCGATCCGGTCGAGCAACGCGGTCACGGCGGCCCGCTGCCGGGTCGCCCGGATGCCGCGCGGTCCGGCCGTCGACCGGTCGGTGACGGGCCGGGTGGTCCGTTCGACGAGCTCGCTCACGAACCCTCCTCCACGTGTGCCACGGCGTCCACCACGATGTGTGCCAGGTGGTCGTCCACCAGGGAGTACAGCACCTCGCGACCCTTGCGCTCGCCCTCGACCACCCCGGCCGACTTCAGCACCCGCAGGTGCTGGCTGATCAGCGGCTGGGCGACGCCGAGCGCATCGACCAGGTCGTGCACGCACCGCGAGTGCTCCAGGAGCTGCAGGACGATCGCGATCCGGACCGGGGCGGCCAGCGCGCGGAGCAGGTCGCCCGCCGCGGACAGCGTGCGCGGAGCGCGGAGCGGACCGGGAGCGGGCGCCGGAGGATGGTCCCCGGTGGCATCGTCGGGGACCCGGGTCGTCCCCGCTGCAGCTGACATGTGGTGTCCGTCCTCGTCCCCGAGGGCGGCGGCCACGCCCCCGGCACCGTCGAGCCGTGCCGGCCGCTCCCGACATGGTAGGCGTGTTCGTTATCGTCGTGTCGTGCTGTTGGTCTGCCGGTTCACCGTGCCGCCCGCCCGCGAGCCGGACTTCACCACCCGCGCGGCCCGGGCCCTCGAGCTCCTCGCCGCCCGGCCGGGCTTCCGGGGCGGTGAGGCGGGCCGCGCCATCGAGGACCGGCACCAGTGGGTGCTCGTCCTCCGCTTCGACTCGGTCGACGCCTACCGCCGCGCCCTGAGCCCGTTCGACGTCCGCGAGCACGTCCACCCGTTGCTGGCCGAGGCGGACACGACGACCGAGCAGACCCACGAGACCCGCCTGTCGGTAACCCCGGGCGCCACCCCGGAACACCACCCCAGCCTCCTGGCCAACTGAGCCGCACAGGGTGCGGGCCGGGCGGGGGTGGTGCCGTTACGGGGGGTCGGTAGCCTGGGTTTCCCACCTGGGCACCTCCGCCGGTGGGAGAGTCCGCATCACGTTCCTGGAGTACCGCCGTGGCCAGCAAGCCCACCTCCGCCAAGATCGAGACCATCGTCGCGCTGACCAAGCGGCGCGGATTCGTCTTCGCCTCCGGGGAGATCTACGGCGGTACCCGGTCGGCGTGGGACTACGGTCCCCTCGGCGTCGAGCTGAAGGACAACATCAAGCGGCAGTGGTGGAAGACCATGGTCACCGGCCGCGACGACGTCGTCGGCCTCGACTCGTCGGTGATCCTGCCGCGCCAGACCTGGGTCGCGTCCGGCCACGTCAACGCCTTCACCGACCCGCTGGTCGAGTGCACGTCGTGCCACAAGCGCTTCCGCGCCGACCAGCTGGCGGAGGAGTTCGCCGAGCGCAAGGGCCGCGACCCGGAGCAGGCCGACCCGAACGACCTGTCCGAGGTGCCCTGCCCGAACTGCGGCACCCGCGGCCAGTACACCGCGCCGCGCGAGTTCAACATGATGCTGAAGACCTTCCTCGGCCCGGTGGAGTCCGAGGAGGGCATGGCGTACCTGCGCCCGGAGACCGCGCAGGGCATCTTCGTCAACTTCCTGAACGTGCAGACCACGTCGCGCAAGAAGCCGCCGTTCGGCATCGGCCAGATCGGCAAGAGCTTCCGCAACGAGATCACCCCGGGCAACTTCATCTTCCGGACCCGCGAGTTCGAGCAGATGGAGATGGAGTACTTCGTCGAGCCGGGCAGCGACGAGGAACTGCACCAGTACTGGATCGACGAGCGCACCCGCTGGTACACCGACCTGGGCATCGACCCGGAGAACCTGCGGCACTACGAGCACGCGAAGGAGAAGCTCTCCCACTACTCGAAGCGCACCGTCGACATCGAGTACCGGTTCAACTTCACCGGGCAGGAGTGGGGCGAGCTCGAGGGCATCGCGAACCGCACCGACTTCGACCTGACCACGCACTCGAACCACTCGGGCGTGGACCTGTCGTTCTACGACCAGGCGAGCGACACCCGCTACAAGCCGTACGTGATCGAGCCCGCGGCCGGTGTCGGGCGGTCGATGATGGCCTTCCTCATCGAGGCCTACACCGAGGACGAGGCGCCGAACGCGAAGGGCGGCGTCGACAAGCGCGTCGTGCTGAAGCTGGACCGCCGCCTGGCCCCGGTGAAGGCCGCGGTGCTGCCGCTGTCGCGCAACGCCGACCTGTCACCGAAGGCGAAGGACCTGGCCGCCCGGCTGCGGAAGAACTGGAACGTCGACTTCGACGACGCCGGGGCCATCGGCCGTCGCTACCGGCGGCAGGACGAGATCGGCACCCCGTTCTGCATCACGGTCGACTTCGACACCCTCACCGACCAGGCGGTCACCATCCGCGAGCGGGACACCATGGCCCAGGAGCGGATCGCGCTGGACCAGGTCGAGACCTACCTGGCCGCCCGCCTGCTCGGCTGCTGAGAACGATCGGCACGACGACCCCCGCCGGAGGCCGGCGGGGGTCGTCGTCGTTCACGGCCGGTAGGCCAGTAGCTGGACGCCGAGATCGGTCTCGGCGCGGCGCAGCTCGGTGAGCTGTTCCTCGGTGAGCGCCGCATACGGCGACTCCGGCTGGTAGGCCACGAGTGGCCTGCCGATCCGGTCCTCCAGCTGCTTCACCTTCGCCAGCGCGGTGTCGTCCAGCTCGGCCGGACGGAGCGACGGTGCGGTCATGGTGCGACCTCCCACGATGCGGACTCCTCGGAAGGCCGCCGAGAATAGGGCCGCCCCGGGCCGGGCGCCGCTCGGGGCACCCGGTCCGGGGGAATTCACACCGGTTCGGGGAGCAGTCGCTCCACGAGATCGGAGAGGGTGACGATGCCGATCAGGCGGCCGTCGTCCTTCACCAGGGCCAGGTGTGCGCGCTCGTCCCGCATCGTGTTCACCGCGGTGTGGTAGAGCGTGTCCGCGGTGAGCGAGAGCACCGGGCGCATGAGCTCGCGGGCCCGGGTGCCCGGATCACGGGTCAGCGTGTCCCGGACGTGCACGTAACCGATCGGCGAGTCGCCGTCGCGGACGATCAGCCGCAGGTGCCCGGTCCGCCGCGCGGTCGCCTGTACGGCCGCGACGTCGTCGTCGGCCGAGACCCCGGACGGCTCGTGCGCCAGCTCGCGCACCGAGGTGCGCTCCAGCTCGAGTGCGGTGACCAGCTGGTCGCGCCGCTCCTGGTCGAGTGCCCCGGTCTTCGCCGAGTGGTCGACCAGCTCGCGCAGGTCGTCGGCGTTGCGGCCGGAGCCCATCTCGTCGACCGGTTCCACGCCCACGGCGTGCAGACAGCGGTTCGCCGCACCGTTGAGCAGGAGCAGCAGCGGCCGGACCACGACCATGAACGCCCGCATGGGGATCGCCAGCATGATCGCCGACTTCTCCGGGTGCGAGATCGCCCAGGACTTGGGGGCCATCTCGCCGACTACCAGGTGCAGGAACGTCACCACGATCAGGGAGATCACGAACGACAGGACGCCCGCGACTCCGCCGGGCAGCCCCCAGCCCTCCAGGACCGGGCGCAACGCGTAGTCGACGGCCGGCTTGGTCACCGCGCCCAGGCCGAGCACGCACAGCGTGATGCCGAGCTGCGATCCGGCCAACAGCAGCGAGATGTCCTTCGCGCTGCGCAGGGCGGCCCGTGCCGACGCCGACGTCTGCGCGGCCTCCTCCAGCCGGTAGTTGCGGGCGGCGACGAGGGCGAACTCGACCGCCACGAAGAACGCGCTCAACGCGATGAGCGCGACGGACACGACGATCTCGACGGCGCTCATGCCCGCACCTCCTGGTCCTCGACGTCGGCGGGTTCGGGCTCGGTCCAGACGATGTGCACCGCAGAGGGCACCCGCCGGTCCACCTCCTGCACGGTCAGGCGCACGGCACGGTCCTCGTCGTCCGGGTTCTCCGCCGCGATGGTCACGACGACGGCGTCGCCGGTGTCGGGCAGCCGCTGCAGCTCGGCCATCACCAGGCCGCCGACGGTCTGGTAGTCACCCTCGGGCAGCTCGGCGTCGATCAACCGGCCGACCTCGTCGACATGCCGGTCACCCGGCACGACCCAGCCGTCCTCGGACTCGCGGGCCTGGTCGGTCCCCGCCTGGTCGTGCTCGTCGGTGATCTCGCCGACCAGCTCCTCGGCCACGTCCTCGACCGTGATCACCCCGGCCAGGCCGCCATACTCGTCGAGCACGCACGCCAGCTCCTCACCGTCGGCGCGCAGCTGGGCCAGCACCTGGGGCAGCGGCAGCGAGGAGGGCACCAGCACCGGCGACCGCATCAGCTCGGCGACCGTCACCTCGGCCGCGCTCCGGCCGCCGAGGTCGGTGCGCTCGGGCAGAGCCAGCACGTCCTTGAGACAGACGACACCGAGCAGCTCCATCGCGTTGTCCGGAGTGGACGCATCCGGCGGCGTCCCGAGCACCGGGTAGCGGGAGTGCTGGACCGCCATCTGACCGACCAGGCTCTCCACCGTCGAGTCGTCGCGGACCCAGGAGACCCGGGGCCGCGGGATCATCGCGGCCCGCGCCGTGCGGTCGCTGAAGTCGACCGCACGGTCGAGCAGCACCGCGAGCTCGGGGTTCAGATCCCCGGAGTCCTTCGAGTCGTCGATGATCGCCTCGAGGTCACGGGGGGTCGCGGAGTGCTCGACGTCGTGCACCGGCTCGATCCGCAGCGCGCGCAGCAGCAGGTTGGACGCGGCGTCGAAGATCCGGATGAGCCACCCGAAGACCGCCAGGTAGGTCTTGGTGGACAGCGCCAGCCAGCGCGCCACCGGCTCCGGGCGGGCGATCGCCAGGTTCTTCGGGAACAGCTCACCGAACACCATCTGGACGACCGTGGAGAGCAGCAGCGCGAACACGGTGCCGATCGCGACACCGACGCCGGTCGGCACGTTGACCAGGCCGAGCAGCTCGCCGACACCGTTGCCGATCAACGGCTCGGCGACGTAACCGACGAGCAGCCCGGTGACGGTGATGCCCAGCTGAGCGCCGGAGAGCATGAACGAGGTGCGCCGGGTGATGTCGAGGGCGCGGGCGGCACCGGCGTCGCCCGCGGCCGCCCGGACCTTCAACCGGGAGCGGTCGACGGCCATGTAGCCGAATTCCTGGGCGACGAAGTAGCCGGTGAGCGCGGTGATCGCGAGGACCACCAGGATGCCGAGCAGGATGCCGAGGATCGTGCCGATCACCGGAGCGTCACCGCCCGGTCGACGTGCCCGCAGCAGCGGGCTGGAACGAGGGCGGTACGGGGTCGCCGCCGGTGGGGGAACCGGACGGCGCCGGGACTGTCGCTGGGGTCCATGACTCCTGACTCGCGATCGGATGACGTTCGACGCGTTCAACGCGTTCCGGGATCGTACGGTTCCGGCTCGGGTCCGTCGCGTCCGTCACCCCATCTCGTGTCCGGACGGTGATGTCGCGATCCGCACGCACGCTCCTCTCCGCGCCGAGGGTCGTTCCGCACGCTCCTCTCCGCGCCGAGGGTCGTTCCGCCCGCTCCTCTCCCTGCCGAGCTTCGTTCCGCACGCTCCTCTCAGTTTCCTGTCAGACCTCGTCGCTACCCTGAGGCTCGTGACCACACCCACGACGCAGGTGACCGGGCGGAGCGGGCAACCGCGCGATCCGCGGCGGGAGCTCGGCGCGGCCCTGAGCCGCTGGGCGTCCGGGAGCGCCGCGGCGATCGGCGTGGTCCGGGTGCTCGACCGGCACGGATTCGGGTCCGTCGAATCCGGGCAGCTGATCGCCGGTACTCCCGGTGGCGAGGTGTCCGGGCTGCTCTACCGGGGCGCCCTCGACGACTCGGCGCACCCGCTGGCGGCCGAGGCCGCAGGCGGGGCGGCGACCGTCCGGGAGGCGCACGTCGCGGAGGCCTCCGCGCTGGCGGCGGGACTGGCCTGCGCGGGCGGGGCGACGCTGGTCGGGCATCCGCTGCCGGCCGGCCCGGCGGCAGCGCTCGGCGCAGCGCTGGAGGCGGCCCGCCCGGCCGCGCTCCTGTCGACCGTGGACGGCGGTGCCGTGCTGGTGCTCACCGGCCCCGACCTGTCCGAGGAACACGGTGATCTCGGATCGGTCACCGCGGCCGGCGCCGCCGAGGCACGGGCCCTCCTCCGCCGCGGATCGACCACCACGGAGCGGGTCACCGCGGAGGGCGTCGACCTGCTGGTGGACGTCTGGGTGCCGGTGCCGTCGATGCTCGTCGTCGGGGAGGGCGCGCTCGGCGCGGCGCTGCACGCCCAGGCCGGGCTGCTCGGCTGGTCCGCACGCACCGTGACCACACTGGACGACGCCCGCGCGGCGGTCGCCGACTTCACCGACGCCGACGTGCTGGTCCTGCTCGACCACGCCCCGGCGTTCGACGCGCTCCTGCTCGACGGGATCGCGCACGGTCGCGGTTTCCTCGGCGCGCTCGGCTCACGCCGTACCCAGGCCGCGCGCCGGGAGCGGCTGCTCGGGGCCGGCACGACCGAGGAGCAGCTGGCCGGGATCCACGGCCCGGTCGGGCTCGACCTGGGCGCCCGGACCCCGGCCGAGACCGCGGTCTCGATCGTCGCCCAGGTGATCGCGCTGCGGGCCGGGCGCGCCGCGTCCGCGCTGGCCGGGTCCACCGGTCGGATCGGCGGATGAACGCGCCCTCGTCCCGCCGCGGGCTCGGGGGCCCCGGACCGCCCGTCGAGCCGCGCCGGGCATCGCGCCCCGGTCCGGTCCGCAGCGGCATGACCTGGGGTGCCCGGCTGCTGGTCGGCGCCCTGGTGATGCTGGTCGCCGTGGTCGGGGTGACCGCGCTCCGGGTGTGGCAGGTCGCCCGGGTCGACGACCAGCGGCCGGTGGACGCCGTCGTCGTGCTCGGGGCCGCGCAGTACAACGGTGAGCCGAGTGCGGTACTGGCGGCCCGGCTCAAGCACGCCGAGCAGCTCTGGCGCGACGGCATCGCCCCACGGATCGTCACGGTCGGCGGCGGGGCGACCGGCGACCGCTACACCGAGGCCGAGGCCAGCCGGGACTGGCTGGTCGAGCAGGGTGTGCCGAGTTCGGCGGTCGAGGCGGTTCCCGAGGGCGTCGACACCCTCGGCAGCCTGGAGGCGGTCGCCGGGACCGCGCGGGAACAGGGCTGGGAGTCGGCGCTGCTCGTCTCCGACCCCTGGCACAGCCTGCGGGCCCGCACCATGGCGCGCGACGCGGGACTGGAGGCGTGGACGTCACCGACCCGCAGCGGGCCGATCGTGCAGACCCGCGAGACGCAGCTGCGCTACATCTACCGGGAGACCGGGGCGCTGCTGTTCTACGCGCTGACCCACGCCTCGGTCGACACCGCGAGCAGTGGGCAGGGCTGAGTACCGTGTCCACCCTCGCGGCAACCGCCGACGCCGACCACCTCCCTGCCGACGCCGAGCGCCGGTACCCCGAACCGCCCAAGGGATCCGGGCTGGGGGAGCGCGGCCGGGTCGAGCGACGCAGCCCGTTCTCCCGGGACCGGGCCCGGGTGCTGCACTCCGCCGCGCTGCGCCGGCTGGCCGGGAAGACGCAGGTCGTGGGCCCCGGCGAGGGGGCGGAGGTGACCGGCATCCCGCGGACCCGGCTCACCCACTCGCTGGAGGTCGCGCAGATCGGCCGTGGGATCGCCGAGGAGCTGGGCCTGGACCCGGACGTCGTCGACGCGGCCGGGCTCGCCCACGACATCGGGCATCCGCCGTTCGGGCACAACGGTGAACGCGCGCTCGACGAGGCGGGCGCCGGGTGCGGCGGCTTCGAGGGCAACGCGCAGACGCTGCGCATCCTGACCCGGCTCGAACCGAAGTCCCGCTCCGGTGACGGCCGGGCCCCCGGCGGGCTCAACCTCACCCGGGCCACCCTGGACGCGTCCACCAAGTACCCGTGGCAGCGCCGCGGCACCGAGCGCAAGTTCGGCGCCTACGCCGACGACGCCCCCGCCCTCGAGTGGGCGCGTCTCGGCGCCCGGCCGGGACTGCGCAGCATGGAGGCGCAGGTCATGGACTGGGCCGACGACGTCGCCTACTCGGTGCACGACGTCGAGGACGCGGTGCTGGCCGGCCGGATGGATCTCGCCGTGCTCTCGTCGCGGACCGAGCGGGAGGCGCTCGCGACGGAGGCCGCGCAGCGGTTCGGCGCGGATGCCGGGGCCTGCGCCGAGGCCGCGGCCCGGCTCGGCGCGCTGCCGGTGGTCCGCGCGCTGTGGGGGTTCGACGTCCGCACCGCCGCAGGCGACGACCTGGTCGCGATGAAGCGGATGACCTCCGAGCTGGTCGGCCGGTTCGCCCTCGCCGCCACCGACGCGACCCTGGACACCTACGGCGACGCCCCGCTCGCCCGGCACCGCGCGGGCCTCGTCGTGCCGCGCCCCGCTGAGGCCGAGGTGGTGCTGCTCAAGGCGCTCGCCACCCGCTACGTGATGAGCGATCCGCAACGGCTGGCGATGCAGGCCCGCCAGCGTGAGCTGCTGCACGAGCTGGTCGCGGCCCTGGCAGACAGGGGTCCGGCCGCGCTCGACCCGTCCCGGGGCGAGGACTGGACCGCCGCCCCCGACGACCGGGCCCGGCTGCGGGTCGTGATCGACCAGGTCGCGCTGCTCACCGACCAGCAGGCGATCTCCTGGCACGCGGAGCTCGGCCGGAGCTGAGCACCCCGGTCAACGCAGGGTGATGGCGGGCTTCGCGGCGTCGGTGTCGGTCGGGACCGCCCGGTCCGGGCAGCCGCGCAGCACACGGTCGATCGCGTCCCGCTCGGCGCCGGTCACCCAGAGCCGGTACTTGGCCTTCACCGCGACCTGGCGGGCCACGTAGGCACACCGGTATCCGGAGTCCGGCGGCAGCCAGGTGGCGGCGTCGCCTGCGCCCTTGCGGCTGTTCGTCGGGCCGTCGACGGCGATCAGGTTCAGCGGGTCGTTGCCGATCTTCTCGCGGGTCGCCTCATCGAGCTGCTGCGCACCCTTCTGCCAGGCGTCGGACAGTGCGACGACGTGGTCGATCTGCACCCGCTCGCTGGTTCCCCGGCCGCGGGTGAAGGAGATCGTCGTCGCGGTGTAGGTGTCGCGCAGGCTCCCGGTGAGCACGACGCAGTCGTGCGTGCCCGCCTTGAACGTCTCGCGGTCCATGTCCCGGGCGAGGACCTGGTTGCGCTGGTCGCAGCCGTCGCGGTCGATGTCGGCCCAGCGGCGGCCGAACTCCTCACGGGCGTAGCCGGTCTTCGGGGCGCGGCCCTTGACCTGCAACCCGGCCAGCGCCGCGGAGGCGCTCCCGGCGGCACCCGTCGACGCCGGAGCGACCACCCCGGCGTCCAGCACCCCGGCGTCTATCGCCGAGTCCAGCAGGGCCGGCAACGACCCCGAGGTTCCGCACCCGGCCAGCACCAGTACCGCCGCCAGCACCGCGGCGACCTTCACACGACGAACTCGCACTCGATCATGTTCCTGGACGCGGACGCCGATCCCCGGCGGACACGCCGCGTGTTCGTCACTCAGGGTGAAGGCCCTTGCCGAACCCGGTCCCGGGTGCTCGGTGGCGCGGCACACCGGTTCGACGCACCGGTCCGCGCGCGGGAACATCGAGAGAGTGACCGACGTCACGCCGTGCGCTGTCACGGACGGCGCGCCCGAGCTGTCTTGTCCGTGACACCCGTTCACGACATCAGGAGGACACCGTGCCCCGCATCCCCGCCGTCCCCGACGCCGACGCCGGCGTCCTCGGCCGCCTCGCCTACCGCATCGCCCGTCGCCGGTTCGGCTCGGTTCCGGACCCCTTCGCCGTGGCCCGTCACCACCGGAAGGTCTTCTGGGCCGCGGCGGTGAGCGAGCTGGCCTGGGAGCGCGCCGCGACGCTGCTCCCGGCGAGCGTCCGCGAGATCGCGGTCTACCGCACCGCGACCGTCGTCGGCTGCTCGTGGTGCGTGGACTTCGGCACCATGCTGGCGCGGCACTCCGGTCTGGACGTCGACCGGCTCGCGCACATCGACGACCACGCCACCAGCCCGCACTTCACCCGGGCCGAGCGGCTCGCGATCGCCTACGCCGACGCGATGACCGCGCAGCCGATGACCGTCACCGACGACCAGGTCGCGGAACTGGAGCGCGAGTTCGGCCGGGCCGGCCTGGTCGAGCTCACCCAGATGATCGCGGTGGAGAACATGCGGGCACGCGCGAACCACGCGCTCGGCATCACCGACCAGGGGTTCGACGCGGCCTGCGCGATCCCGCAGGGGAGCGCCCCGGTCCGGCCCGGCACCGCGTGATCCGGCACCGCGTGATCCGGCACCGCATGACGTCCGGCACCGCGTGATCCGGCACCGCGTGGTCCGGCACCGCATGACGTCCGGCACCGCGCGTGGATCACCCGGTGCCGGGCGGTGTGCCGACGCGGGGATCCGGGCACCCGACGGGTGATGGAGTTTCTGCGTGTCATGTTCCGGGGTGCGTTCGTGGCCATCGCCGGGGCCGCGGCGCTGGGTGTGGTCCTCGGCGCGGCGCTGCTGGTCGACTGGATCGGCCGCACCCACGACGTCGTCTGGGTGGTCGTCGCGCTGCTCGCGCTGCCGCTGATCGGCGCGGCCATGACGCTGCGGGACCAGGTATCCCGCGGGAGGCGGGGCCGGGCGGGTAGCTGCTGACTCGACGAGGAGGTACGGGCCACGTCCGGTTGCCGGTTCCGCGGGCAGCGGGGTGAAGTGGGGTGTGCCCCTCTCGCGTTGGCTGGTGCCGGTACTGGCCGTGCTGTTCGTCCCGCTGTGGGCGTCCGGCTTCATCGCAGGCAAGATCGCCACCGGCTACCTGGACGTGCCCGCGGTGCTGGTGTGGCGGTTCGCGATCGCACTGGCCGTGATGCTGGTCGCCGCGGCCGTGCTGCGCCCGGCGCGACCCGAGGGCCGGGCGTGGCTGCATCTCGCGGTCACCGCGCTGCTGCTGCAGATCGGGCAGTTCAGCTTCGTCTACACCGGACTCGCCTCGGGTGTCCCGGCCGGGTTGTCGAGCCTGATCCTCGGGATGGCCCCGCTGCTGGTCGGGCTGCTCACACCGTTGCTGCTCGCGACCCGGCTCGGCATCGCACCCGTCGCCGGCCTGCTGATCGGGGCCGGTGGCGTCTACGTCGTGCGCGCGGGCGACCTCGGCGGCGGGCTCGGCTGGGCCGTCGTCCTGCCCGTGCTCGGCATGTTGTCGCTGACGGCCGGCACGCTCTACCAGAAGCGGTTCAACGACCGCACGCCCGTCGTGACGAGCGTGGTCGTCCAGATGGCCACCTCGCTGGTCGCCACCCTGGTGGCCTGGCCGTTCCTCGGGGCGGACTGGCTGCCGTCCGGGACGGGCGGCTGGCTCGCCGTCGGCTGGCTGGGGATCGTCAACTCGGCGGGCGCGTTCGTGCTGATGTTCCTGCTGTTGCGGTGGCGCTCGACGGTGTTCGTGTCGTCGCTGCTCAACCTGGTCCCGGCGACGACGGCGCTGTGCGCGGTCCCGGTTCTCGGCGAGCCGCTGACGCCGCAGGCGCTGCTCGGCCTGGCGATCGCGCTGGTCGGCATGTTCGTCGGGCTCGGCCGGCTGCCCGGCCGCCGTCGCCCGCTCGCCGACCCCGACGACGATGCCGCTGACGCGCCGGGCGTACCGGCCACGCCCCGCTGACCTGCGGGCAGACCGTCGGGCCCGGCACCTAGACTGGCGGCGTGGCAGGACGGATCCGGGACACCGACATCACCGAGGTCCGCAACCGCACGCGGATCGAGGAGATCGTCGAGGAGTACGTCGCGCTCCGCCGCGCCGGGGCCGGCTCGCTCAAGGGGCTGTGCCCGTTCCACGACGAGAAGACGCCGTCGTTCAACGTCCGCCCCTCGCACGGCACCTTCCACTGCTTCGGCTGCGGCGAGCACGGCAGCGTCATCGACTTCGTCATGAAGATGGACGTCCTCGGCTTCCCCGAGGCCGTCGAGCGGCTCGCCGAGCGCTGTGGTGTCCGGCTGACCTACGAGGGCGGCGGCTCCTCGGTACAGCGCGACCGCGGCACCCGCACCCGGCTCCTGGAGATCAACAAGAAGGCGGCGGAGTTCTACGCCGAGCAGCTGCGCACCCCGGCCGGGCGGGCCGCGGTCCAGTTCCTCGCCGAGCGCGGGTTCGACACCGCCGCCGCCGAGAAGTTCGGCTGCGGCTACGCGCCGGCCGGCTGGGAGACCGTCACCAAGCACCTGCTGGGGCAGGGCTTCCAGCTCGACGAGCTGATCAAGGCCGGGATCTCGAAGGAGGGCAGGCGGGGTGCGATCGACCGGTTCCACCGCCGGTTGCTGTGGCCGATCCGCGACCTGGGCGGCGACGTCGTCGGGTTCGGTGCGCGCCGCCTGTTCGACGACGACGGCATCGAGGCCAAGTACCTCAACACCTCCGACACCCCGGTCTACCGCAAGACGCACGTGCTCTTCGGCCTCGACCAGGCCAAGCGGGAGATCGCGAAGTCGCGGCAGGTCGTCGTCGTCGAGGGGTACACCGACGTGATGGCGATGCACCTGGCCGGGGTGCCGACCGCCGTCGCGTCCTGTGGGACGGCGTTCGGTTCCGAGCACATCTCGGTGATCCGCCGGCTGATCGGTGACGACTCGTTCGACCGCGGCGAGGTGATCTACACCTTCGACGGCGACGCGGCCGGTCAGAAGGCCGCCATGAAGGCCTTCGAGGGGGACCAGAGCTTCGCCGCGCAGACCTTCGTCGCCGTCGCGCCGGACGGCCAGGACCCGTGCGAGCTGCGCCACACCCACGGCGACACCGCGGTGAAGGATCTCGTCGCCCGCCGCGAGCCGCTGTTCGAGTTCGCGATCCGCACCGAGCTGCGCGAGCACGACCTGACCTCCGCCGAGGGCCGGGTCGCCGCGCTGCAGCGGACGGTGCCGCTGGTCGCCCGGATCAAGCGTGAGGACCTGCGCGACGAGTACGCCCGCCGGCTCGCCGGCTGGGTCGGCTGGGACGACATCGCCGTCGTCGTGCGGCGGGTGCGGGAGACCGCGGGCGGGCCGGTCGAGGGCAAGTCCCGGCGACGCGCGGCGCTGCCTGCACCGAAGCCCGGGGACACGCAGCTGCACCTGCAGCGGGAGGCGCTGAAGGCGGCCCTGCAGATCCCGGGCGTCGTGGGGCCGGGGTTCGACGAGCTCCCCGAGGCCGGGTTCACACACCCGCAGTTCGCCGCCGTGCAGCGGGCGATCATGGGGGCCGGCGGGGTCTGCGGCGGGCTGGAGGGCCCGGAGTGGCTCGACGCCGTCGTCGCCGAGGTGGCGACCGACGACGTGAAACGCCTGGTCAGCGAGCTGGCGGTGGAGGGACTGGAGCTCCCGAAGCGGAACACCGACGAGCTGCGCTACGTCAACGGCGTCCTCGCCGGGGTGCGGCTCGGCCTGGTCGAGCGCGAGATCGCCGATCTCAAGTCGCAGCTGCAGCGCACCAACATGGTCACCGACCCCGAGGAGTACAACGACCTCTTCGGCGTCCTCGTCCCGCTGGAGCAGTACAAGATCCAGCTGCGCGAGCAGGCCTCCGGGGTCGCCTCGTGACCGGGCTGTGGGCGCGGCTGTTCGGCCGTGACCCGGTGCCCGACCACGTCGCCGAGAACCTGGAGCCGTCCGAGGCCGTCGTCGCGACCGCCACCGTGTCCGGCGGCGGGACGCTGGTCGTCACGTCGTGGGGGGTGTGGCCGCCCTCGGGAGCAAGGATCGGCTGGCACGAGATCGGCAAGGCGACCTGGGACGGGACCTCGCTGGCGGTCACACCCACGGTCGCCGAGCAGATCGCACCCGGTATCGAACTGCTCACCGACGTCCGGCCGCACCGCTTCCGGCCGGCCGACCCCCGCACGCTCCCGCAGGCCGTGCAGGACCGGGTGACCCAGTCGATCAGGACGCGGAACCGGCGCGAGCTTCCCGGGGGAGGAGCCTGGGTACTCCAGCGCAAGGTGCCGGGCCGCGACGGGCTCGTCGTCCAGGTCCGCCCCGATCCCGGCACCGACCCGGCCGCCGTACGACGGCTGGCCGAGGGCATCGCCGACCGGCTTCCCGGAGGCGGCACCGACTGAGGGAGCGTGGGCGTGGCGAGCGTGACCAGCTGGGACCCGGAGCTGTACCGGGAGTTCGACGACCACCGTTCCCGCCCGTTCCTCGACCTGGTGGCGCGCATCGGCGCGCCGGATCCCGCGCTGCCACGCGTGGTGGACGCCGGGTGCGGCCCGGGCCACCTCACCGGCCTGCTGGCGCGGCGCTGGCCGGCGGCGACGATCGAGGCGTTCGACTCGTCACCGGAGATGGTCGGAGCGGCACGCGATGCGGGGGTGCCCGCCGACCGGATCGACGTCCGGGACTGGACGCCGCCGCGCGACACCGGCGTGATCGTCACGAATGCGGTGCTGCACTGGGTGCCCGAGCATCCGGACGTGCTCCGCCGCTGGATGGCCTCGCTCGCTCCCGGTGCGTGGCTCGCGATGCAGGTGCCTGCGAACTTCGCGGCGCCCTCGCACGTCCTGACCCGCGAGGTGGCCACGCAGCCGCGGTGGCGGGACCGCATCCTGCTGCGCGGTGCGGAGACCGTGCTGGACCCGCTCGGCTACGCGGACCTGCTGGCCACCGGCGGTGCCGAGGTGGAGGCCTGGGAGACGACCTACCTGCAGCGGCTCGACGGCGACGACCCGGTGCTGCGCTGGATCTCCGGTACCGCCCTGCGCCCGGTCCGCGACGCCCTTGACGACGACGCCTACGCCGCCTTCCTCGAGGAGCTGGCCCCGCGGCTGCGCGCGGCCTACCCGCCGAATGCCGACGGCAGCACCTGGTTCCCGTTCCGCCGGGTCTTCGCGGTGGCCCGGAAACCCTGAGCCGCACGTCACCCGTCGGGCCGGAACCGTGTGCGAGGTCCGGAGCCGTGTGCGAGGTGGTGTCAGGCGCCGTTGCCGCGCTCGCCACGCACCTTGCCGATGACGTTCTCCACGCCGGCCTGCGCGACGCCCGCCGCACCCTGTACGGCGGGATGGTCCGCGGTCCGGTGGTAGGCGCGCACCAGCTGCTCGTACCGCTCGTGCCCGGCCCGGGTGCCGAGGACGTACCCAACGGCGACGCCCACGAGGAACCTGACCATTTCCTCACCTCCTGCTGCGACCGTACCCGGGTGGCCCGGACGTCGTTCCGGCACCCGGCACGCGGTGCGACCTGCAGGAACAGCGTCCGAACGGGGGGTGTGAGGGCGCCGTGGGAGGTGTTGTAGAGTTTCTCGTGTCGCCGGGACGAGCGGTTCGGGCGGTGAGAAGCGGTCCTCCGTAGCTCAATGGCAGAGCACCCGACTGTTAATCGGGCGGTTACTGGTTCGAGTCCAGTCGGAGGAGCACATCACCCAGGTCAGAGGCTCAGATCGTAGCTTCGACCAAGATCGGCCCCCAGGAAACCCCCACTAATGGGTTCCGGAGGTCGACGTGTTTCCGAAGATTTCCAGTACGTCTTTGGCGCCGGTCGAGGCGACCTTGCCCTGCGTTCCGCAGCCGAGGTGAGCGTCTAGTACGCGGATTGCGGTCTTGACCTGCGGAAATGAGAGCGAGGACGCGCAGCGCGTGTGTTACTAGGCGGCGGCGTTGTGCCTGGTCAGCGACCTGCGGGGGTGATCTCGATGATCTTCTTGGGGAGGGAGAGGTCGAGTCGGGCGTAGAGGTCGGTCTGGGGCTTGGTGGGGTCGGTGCGCTGGCGGAATGTCCCGGTGGGGCCGGTGAAGGTGACGGCGTGGAGTCGGTCGAGGTCGCGGCGGATGTGGTGCCAGGTCTGGCCGGTGGTGGTCTCGGCGATGCGGATGAGCAGTAGCGCGAGCCAGCAGAGCATGACGTGGGCGCGGATGCGTTCTTCGAGGCGGTGATAGACCGGGCGCAGGTCGAGGATCTGTTTCATGTCACGCCAGCCGCGTTCGACTTCGAGGAGTTGCTTGTAGCCCAGCGCGATATCGGTGGCGCTCAGGTGTGGGTCCGAGCAGCGCAGCAGGTACTTGCCGTCCAGGTTGGCCTCGGTCTTGATCTTCGCCTTGTCGATGCGCAGCAGCCCGCCGGGGGTGAGGCGCAGGTAGCGGTTCAGGCCGGGCTTGGTCGAGATCTTCCCGCGCAGCTCGCCGCGTTTCATCGTCGGGAGCTTGTCGGATCCGGCGATGAGCTCGTCGAGTTGGGCGACGAGCTGATCGCGGATGTGGGCGTCGCGCTCGGCGGCCTCGGGGTTGTGGCAGATCACGAACCGCTCGGTGTCGGAGACCTTCACCTCCTTGACCCGCATGTTCTCGCCGATGGTGGTGTAGCGGCCCTGCCGCGACAGGGCGGTCTTGATCTCCGGGCTGTCCGAGCGGAGCTTCTCGCCGATGATGTAGGTGTGCTCGCCGCGACGTAGGTAGCGGCGGTTGGCTTGTGAGGAGAAGCCGCGGTCGGCGACCCACACGATCTTGGACAGGGTCCAGTCCCGCATGTCGTCGCGGACCTGGCGGATCAGCTTCGAGTCGGCGGTGTTGCCCGGCCAGCACCACACCCGCACCGGGATCCCCTCGCGGGTCACCGCCATCCCGATCACGATCTGGGGCAGGTCGTCGCGGGAGTCCTTCGACTTGCCGTAAGTCCGGAACCCGGCCGCGCTCTGCTCGTCGTCGGTGCCGTCCTGACCGTCCTGACCGTCCTTGCCGTCCCGGCCGGCCACGACCTGCCCGTGTTCGTCGCGGTCCACCGGTGTGTCGGGATCCTCCAGCTCGAAGTAGGTGGAGGTGGTATCGAAGAACAGCAGGTCGACCTCGAGGTTGAGCAGGTTCGCGACCTGGGCAAACACCTCGCGCTCCAGGTGTTCGCGCACGTCGTGGAGCCAGTCCATCGCCCGGTAGCAGACATCGTCGGAGGTCTCGGGCAGGCCGTCGATGTGCACATCGTTCGAGATCCAGTCCGCGGCGGCCAGCTTCGACGACGGCGCCAGGGCCCGATTGGCGACCAGCCCGAACAGCACCCGCTCGAACGGCGCGCTGCCCCGCCGCTTGGCCAGCAACCTGTTGAGCACCGTGTCGATGCCCAGCCGGCGCCACAGCCCGTCGAGGACATCGGTGCCGCCCAGCGGGCGCGAGCCGAGCAAGCTCAGATCTGAGCCGGCGGTGGCCTTGAGCGCCGCTGCCGGGTCGAGCAGCCGTGACAGCGACACGATCAGCCGCTCGATCGCCGCGGTGTCGACCTGATCGGTCCGCCCGAAGCTGTAGAGGATCTTGGTGCGAGAGGTGCGGGCAGCAGGGTCCCAGTCGTTGTGGACCAGCTGCAGGTAGGACACCCGGGTCCCGTTGCGGTTCTGCCGCTTCACCTCCCGCAAGAACATGTCCCAGACACTATCGACATCCACCCACGTCAATCAACCTAAACTGGGCGATTCGTGTACTAGGCGTTCTCGCGGTCGAACGCTAGGCGCGAACCGCTGACCTGCCCACACCGCCCAGACGTGTCCCAGAATCCACCATCAGCTGCGGAACGCAGGGATCTGGGCCGGCAACAATGCTGCCCTCGCGTACTTGCAGGACAAGGCTGGCTACGTCCGCGTCGGGCACCACGGCGGTAGCGCCGGACGGTGGGCGGATGCGCACGCGTTCACGGTGGGGTCGTTCTTCCAGCACGATTCCCGCGACCGGGACCCGCAGCTACACATCCACAACGCGATCCTCAACCGGATCCAAGGCCCCGACGGGCTCTGGCGCACCCTGGACTCGCGGGCGATCCACCGCTGGCGCGCCGGCGCCGGCGCGGTCGGCGAGCGCACCACCGAGGAGCGGCTCGCACACACGATCGGCACGCTGGTCGCGACGCGGCCGGACGGCAAATCGCGCGAGGTCGTCGGGGTCTCGGCCGAGGCGATGTCGCTGATTTCCACCCGTCGCCACGCGGTGACCGCGAAGCAGGCCGAGTTGATCGAGGCGTTCGAGACCCGCTACGGCCGCGCCCCGAACGGGGTCGAGCGCGACCGGCTCGCCCAGCAGGCCACCCTCGCCACCCGGGCGGCGAAGTCGCACGACGGGGAAACCCGCGAGCAGATGCTCGACCGGGTCAACTCCCGGTTGCGCGCCGACATCGCCGGCGGCCTCGGACAGATCGCCGACACCGCGCTGGCCGCCCGCCGTGACGGGGTGGAGCCGATGGCGTTCAACCCCCAAGTCGTGATCGAGATAGCGCTGGAGGACGTGAAAGCCCGCAAGTCCGGCTGGACCCGATCGGACCTGACCCGGGCGATCAACGCCGCGCTGCCGGACTACCTCGGCGCCCCGGACGGTGACCAGATCACCGAGCTGCTGGATCAGCTCACCGACCGGGCCTTGAAGCATGCCGTCGCGATCGAGTCCGAGCGCCCCGCGACCGAGCTGCTGCCGGCCGGGCTGCGGCTGGCCAACGGCGAGTCCGCCTACATCGCCCCGGGCGGCCGGGTCTACTCCACCCCGGACCAGGTCCGCTCCGAGCGGATCCTGCTCGCCGCCACCACCGCCCGCGACGGCGCCGCGCTGAGCCCTCAAGCTGCCGACCGGTTCCTCGACCGCCTGCGTGCTGGCGGGATCGAGCTGGGGGCGGACCAGGCCGCCGCCGTGCGCGGGATCCTGGCCTCCGGTGCCCGGGTCGAGACGCTCGTCGGCCCGGCCGGGACCGGTAAGTCCTATGTCGTCGGCACCCTCGCCCAAGCCTGGACCGATCCCGCGCTACGCCACAACCCTGGGCCGGGTCGGGTGTTCGGGCTCGCGACCAGTCAGGCCGCCACCGACGTCCTGAGCGCCGAGGGTCTGACTGCCCGCAATGTCGCCGCCTGGCTCGGTACCCAGCAACGCCTGCACACCGCCGCCGCCGAACAACCACGCCGACCCGAGGACGAGGCCTGGCGGCTGCGCGAGGGCGACCTGGTCGTGGTCGATGAGTCCGCGATGACCGACACCGCCGCCTTGTCGGCGGTCCACCAGCACGCCGAGCGGGCCGGGGCGAAGCTGCTGTTGGTGGGCGATCACCGCCAGCTCGCCGCTGTCGGCGCCGGCGGCGGGATGGAACTGCTCGCCGCGGCAGGGTCGAGCTACGAGCTCACCGACGCCCGCCGCTTCACCCAGCCCTGGGAACGCGACGCCTCCCTGCGGCTGCGCGCCGGCGACGAGTCCGTGCTGCGCGACTACCACCGGCAGGGCCGGATCCTCGACGCCGGCACCCGCGACACCGCGCAGGACTCCGCCGCCCGGGCGTGGGTCGCCGACACCCTCGCCGGTTGTCGCTCGCTGTTGTTGGTCGACACGAACGAGCAGGCTGCCCAGGTTTGCGCGCAGATCCGCACCGAGCTCGTTCGCCTCGGCCGGGTCGAGGAGCGCGGCGTGCTGCTCGGGTTGCAGGGCACCTACGCCGGGGTCGGGGATCTGGTCCAGGCCCGGCACAACGCTTGGCACCTCAACGGTTATGAGGGCAACCGGCGCGCGGTCCGCAACCGCGACGACTTCCGCGTCACCGCGCTACGCCCCGACGGCGCGCTCGAGGTGACCACCGACCTCACCGGCCTCGGTGGAGACACCGGCGTGGGGGAGCGGTTCGTGTTGCCCGGGTCCTACGTTGCCGAGCATGTCGCGCTTGGTTACGCCGGGACCGTCCACACTGCGCAGGGCGCGACCGTGGACACCACCCATTCGGTGGTCACGCAGACGACGAACCCGAACGCGCTGTATGTCGGTATGTCGCGTGGTCGCGCCGCGAACACCGCCCACGTTGCTACCCGCAGCGCGCCCGAGGACCCGGCCGACGGCAGCACTCGGCGCCACGAGCTGCACCGCGATCCTGTCGCCGTGCTCGCCGGCATCCTCGACACCCACGACCACGCCACCCCGAAGTCCGCGCTGGCGATCGCGACCGAGTCCGCTGACCAGGCCGGCAGCGCCCGCACCGCGGCCGAGCTGTTCGCCGACGCCGCCCAGCTCGCCGCCACCGAACGCACCGCCCGCTGCCTCGACCGCCTCGTCGCCGACGGCGCCCTCACGGACCAGCAGCGCGCCCGCATCGCCGCCGAAGACGGCACCGGCTCGCTGACCCGCGTCCTGCGCCGCGCCGAGATCGCCGGACAAGATCCGGACCGCGTTCTCGCTGACGCCGTCGAGCGGGGACGGCTGACCGGGTCGCGGAACCTGAGCAACGTCGTCTATTCCCGGATCCGCGACACGCACCGGTTCGACCCGGGCGGTGACACCTGGGCCGACTGGACACCGCGCACCGACAACCCGGAATGGAACGACTACCTGGCAGGCCTCGCCCGCGCCGCCGAACAGAGCACCCGGGAACTCGGCGATGCCGCCGCAGCCGACCCGGCGACGTGGGCGACGAACGCGTTCGGCCTCGTCCCTGCCGACGCCGTCGACCGCGCCGTGTGGTCGCTCAAGGTCGGCAGAGTCGCCGCGGTCCGGGAACTGACCGGCCACGAAACCTCCGACGACGCCCTCGGCGCCGCGCCGAGCCCGGGTCAGGTCGAAGCCTTCGCCGCCTACCGTGCCGCGTGGCGAGAACTGGGGCGCCCCGACATCGATCGCGAGCACCTGGAACTGTCTAACGGCCAGCTCCGGATGCGCGTGCGTGCCTACGACCGCGAACTCGCCGCAGCACCCCGCTACGTCGCCAACGAACTCGCCGGCACCCGGCAGGCAGCCGCCGCGCAAACACACGACGCCGTCCTCCGACGGGCCGAAGCCGACGCCGCCACCGACCCCGGACGGCAGGCACAGCTCGCCACCGAAGCCGACCAGCTCGACGACCTGGCGACCGCCTTTGCGAACACGGGCAGAGCAACTCCAGGAGGTCGATGACGCCCGAGCGAGCTGGCTCGCCCACACGGCCGGCACCCGCGTGCAGGCCGAACTGTCCAAGGCCGAACTACGCGCCCGCGACGCCGACGACGACCCGGATGACCGGGTCACCGCCGACGAGTGGCGCGCTGCCCACGAGGAAGCGGTCGCCGACGACGACCAGCACCGCGAGATCACCGAGGACGACATTCACTACGATGTCGCCGAGACCGATACCGTCGACCCCACCGGGGACGCGGCGTGGGCCGACATCCGCGAGCAGGCCGAAGCTCAACCGCGTCAGACTCGAGAGGACATCGTCGCCGTGCCCTCCGCCGAGGACACCGCCGACCACGTCCGGTATGCGGGCCGAGTGCTCGACGAGATCAACTACCGCCAGGCCGGTGATGCCCAGCACGAAGCGGAAGAGCGGGCCGCCGAGCTTGCCAGGTGGTACGGCGACGACGTCGCGGAGCAATCCACCGGCGACGTCCACGAGGACGACGACTACGAGCGGGTCGACCGGCTGTGACCATCAGCGGCGCCAGCGACATGCAGGGGAGCAGGGCCCTGGCGCCGCCATGCCCATCGCAATGTCGCCTGAATACCCTCGCACCACCCTGGCCGATCAGCAGCCAACCGAGGATCACGAGTCTTGAGTAGCTCGGCCGCCTGGAACTCGCGCTCGATCAGCTCCTCGTTGGCCGCCGCAGCCGACAACGTGATCGGTGAGGGTGCCGCCTCCGCCACTCCCCGGGGAGAGACGTACGCGGCACCGGCCAGCCACCGAGAGGTCAGCGCGACGGCACCGGCATACCAGTCGGTGCTGTCCTTCTCGGCGTGCTTCCTGCTCTGCCGTTCGGCGGACGCCCAGACCGCCGCGAACTCCGCGTGAGAAACCCGCAGGTTCCCGACCGGAATCCTGGCGATCTGTTCCTCCGTCACCACATGAACAGAGTGACAGCTGCCGCCGACAGACCCACGATGCGCTGTTCGGCCCGACAGGTCCAGTCGCTGCCGCCGCCGTGCTCCACGGGACAGGTGCTGGGAACGGCCACCCGGCCGGTCGGTTATCACATGGTCGGCCGAGTCCTCCCCGAGGCCAACAGGCTACTCAGCGTAGCGCCGAGGTCTTCCCTCGCCGGCCGTGCCGAAGCCCGCGACCGAGCCGAGAGGGCCATCGTCGCGGCCGCGCGCCAACACCAGGCCCCGGCCGCCCGGTCGGCCGAAGGAGGTGCTCTGGCAACAGATGAGCGCAGGCAGAGCAATGCTTGAAATCTGTGGATCACGTGGAGGGGTCGTACCCTCCCGGTGATCTCTCAGCCCTCAAGCAAGATCGGCGCGGCAACGCCGGTCGGGAAGGTACGACCCGTGCTCAGCGTAGTCCCCGAGGAGCCCAACCACGGCGATGACCACACCACCGGCGCCGCGACGGCGCCGACGTCAGTGATCGACCAGATCGTGCGCGACGGCGCCCGCCGGATGCTGGCCGAGGCCCTGCAGGCCGAGGTAGATGCCTACTGCGCCCAGTTCGTCGACGAGCGCGACGAGCGCGGCCACCGGCTGGTGGTGCGCAACGGCCATCACCAGCCTCGGGAGGTCTTGACCAGCGCCGGGGCGGTCGAGGTGACCGCGCCGCGGGTCAACGACCGCCGCGTCGACCCCGACATCGGCGAGCGGGCGCGGTTCTCCTCGGCGATCCTGCCGCCCTGGTGCCGCAAGACCCCGAAGATCAACGAGGTGCTGCCGCTGCTGTACCTGCACGGCCTCTCGAGCGGGGACTTCGGGCCTGCCCTGGAGCAGTTCCTGGGCTCGGGGGCGGGGCTGTCCGCGTCGGTGATCACCAAGACCACCGAGGCCTGGCGGGCCGAGCAACGGGCCTTCGCCGATCGGGACCTGTCCGGAGTGGACTACGTCTACCCGTGGGCCGACGGGATCCACGTCAACATCCGCCTCGCCGAGCACAAGCTGTGCCTGCTGGTCATGATCGGCGTGCGCGCTGATGGCCGCAAGGAACTCATCGCCCTTACCGATGGCTACCGGGAATCGACCGAGTCTTGGGCGGACCTGCTGCGCGACTGCGCCCGACGCGGCATGCGCGCCCCCGTGCTCGCGGTTGGCGACGGCGCGCTCGGGTTCTGGGGCGCGCTGCGCGAGGTATTTCCGCAGGCCAGAGCGCAGCGCTGCTGGTTTCACAAGATCGCCAACATCCTCGGTGCGCTCCCGAAGTCCGCCCATCCCGGGGCCAAGAAGGCCCTGGCCGAGATCTGGAACGCCGAGGACCGCCACCACGCTCTCGAGGCCGCTCGCGCGTTCGAGGCCACCTACGGTGCGAAGTTCGGTAAGGCGGTCGCGAAGCTCACCGACGATCTCGACGAGCTACTCGCGTTCTACGACTACCCGGCCGAACACTGGATTCACCTGCGCACGACCAACCCGATCGAGTCGACCTTCGCCACCGTCAGACACCGGACCAAGATCACCCGCGGACCCGGCTCACGCGCGGCCGGGCTGGCGATGGCGTTCAAGCTCATCGAGGCCGCCCAGCACCGGTGGCGCGCCGTGAACGCCCCACACCTGGTCGCCCTCGTCCGCGCCGGCGCGACGTTCGAGGCCGGCAAACTCGTCGAACGACCCAACGACCACCCTCAACCCGAAGCAGCCTAAAAGATCTTCATCCACAGGTCTTGACTATTGCTCCGCAGGCATGGATGCGCGCCCTCCGGGTCGCAACGTCCTGTCAAGGTTCTTTCGGGTATGGCGGCCCCTTCTTTGGTCCTGTATTGGTTAGCCTTCGCTTATCCGGGTCTCGTCAAGGAGTCAGCAGTGTCCAACGCCGGGCGGCAACTGGCCGCGATCATCGCCCTCGTGGGGCTGCTCGTTGCGGGCTGTGGGGGAGCCGGCGGCGACGCCGAGGGCCCTACGCGAAGCGTGCAGCACGCCATGGGTGTCTCCGAGGTTCCGATGAACCCGGAGCGCGTTGTCGTCCTCGACACCGGTGAGCTCGACTCGGTCCTCGCACTGGGGATCAAGCCGGTCGGGGCCGTGCGTGCGGACGAAGTGGCGGGGCCCCAGGCCTATCTCGGGCAGCAGGCTCAGGGGATCGAGCCGGTGGGCACCATCGAGTCGCCGAACCTCGAGGCGATCGTCGCGCTGAAACCCGACGTCATCCTGTCCAACAGCGTGCGGCATGAGGACATCTACGCGCAGCTGAACGAGATCGCCCCCACGGTCTTCGCCGGCTCGGTCGGCGAGTCGTGGAAGGAGAACCTCCGGCTGGCCGGCACGGCGCTGGGGAGGTCGGACCAGGCCGAGCGCATCCTCGCCGACTACGAGAACAAGGCGAAGCAGGTCGGCACGGCGTTCGGCGACCCGGCGCAGGTCGAGGTGAGCATGGTGCGGTTCATGGCGAACGGCATCCGCCTCTACGGTGAGGGCTCCTTCATCGGGACGATTCTGAGCGACGTCGGCTTCGCCCGACCGCCGATCGCGCGCACCGACGAGACGTTCGTCCAGATCGGACCGGAGCAGGTCTCGTCCGCCGACGGCGACCTGCTGTTCTACGCCGGTTACGGCAATGACGGCCTCGATGAGCAGGCGAAGCTGGCCGCCGGCCCGTTGTGGCAACGGCTCGGTGCGGTCTCGCGCGGCGACGCCCACCCGGTCAGCGATGACCTGTGGTATCTCGGGATCGGGCCGATCGCAGCGAACCAGGTCCTCGACGAGCTCCCGCGCTACGTGCCGCAGCCCTGATTCCCGGTCGACGCCGGGCCCGGGCGTCCGTCAACTGACGACGGCGAACCCGGGCCCGGCCAACGCCTCGGGGAGATGACGCTGTCGCACCACCGCCACGGTCGTCCGTCTAATCCCGGCGATCCGAGCGAGGGCCGAGCTGCCTGCCGCCGTCCGGCGACGGTGACCACCTCCGAGGAGGCGGTAAACGACCACATCCCGTGGCGTCTCGCCGATCGGTGACCGCCGCTCAGGCGAGTCGCTGCAGCGTGGCGCCACCGTCGGTGGAGTGCTCGACGCCACCGTTGGTCACGATCGTCAGTCGGCCTCCGGGCTCGGCGGTGATCGCTTGCGGTGGGCTCTCGGTGCCGCCGCGGCGCTGCCAGGTTGCGCCCTGGTCGGTGCTGGCGTGCAGAGTTCCGTCCGGTCCGATCCCGTACAGGGTGCCGTCGTCGGCCCATGCCAGGTAGGTCAGCAGCGGGCTGTCGGCGACGATGGTGAAGGTGGCACCACCGTCACGGCTGGCGATGACTCCGTTCTCGGTGGTGGCCAGGAGCCGGGTGCCGTCCCCGGGGGCCAAAGCGACGTCGAGGGCGGCCAGCGGGGCGCGTTCCTGCCAGGTTCGTCCGCTGTCGCTGCTGGTCATCAGCAGTCCGCGGGTGGCGTCGAGGCCGACGACGCTCGTGCCGTCGACGTCGAGAGCGTGGAAGTCGACCTGGCCGTGCAGGCTGACCGGCTTCCACGTCGCACCGCCGTCGGTGCTGCGGACCAGGCCGAGCGGGTTCGGCGTGCTGGTGTCCTGGGGGGCGGGGTGGCCGCTGGCCAGATACGCCGCCGGCCCGGCGACGGTGAAGCCCATCAGATCCGGCCCGCCGGTCTGTGGCGAGTCCTGGCGCGGGGCGAGTGTCCCCTCGGGGGTGAGGCCGAACAGACCGTGGTGGCCTGCGATGACGATGCCGCCGTCGGCGGGGTCGACCCCGACCCCGTGGATGTGACCGACCTGGCCGAACAGGCCGGCAGCGGTGGGGGAAGTGGCCGGCTGAGCTGGTCCGCCGCAGCCCGCCAGCAGTACGGCGATGCCTGCGGCGAGCAGGGCGTAGGCGGGGCGGGATCGAGTTCCGCAGCGGTGGGGGTTCGTGCGGCGTGTGGGACGTCTGTCGATCATCAGCAGTGGTGGCTCTTCTCTTCAGCCGGGTCGTGCTCCGGCAGCGCGGTGAGCTCGGCGGGCCGAGCCTTGAGCAGGATGTGGGGACCGTCGTGGCTGCGCGGTGGTTGGTGAGTCCGGTCCGGCGGCTCGGCGGTCATCGACCGTCGTCACATGCCGTCGGCGGTCGTAGGGGGGTGTGCGGGCAGGCAGCGCTCGCATCGCGCATCCGAGCAGGCAGCGCAGAACCGCCCGGCCGGGCTCGGATGTGGCGGCCGCGATCACGGCGGACAGCGGACCTCGGGCCACAGGTCGACTCGCGTTCTTCGCCATCGGACAGCCTCATTCGTCGATACGGGAGGGGGGTATGCTGGACACCGTATATACCCCCCGCCCGTATCGGCCCGAGGTGAGGGCGACCTGCTGGCGCCGGCTCACCCCGGCCGGGGGACTGTCAGCCGAGGAGCTCGCGCATCTCGGTGATCTCGGTTTCCTGGGTGTCGACGATCTGTCGGGCCAGTGCCTTCGCCTCCGGGTTGGTCCCGTTGGCGAGTTCGGTCTGGGCCATCTGCACCGCACCGTCGTGGTGGGCGATCATCATGTCGAGGAACATGCGGTCGAAGTCGGCGCCGTTGGCCTGCTCGATCCGGTTCATCTGGTCGGGCGTCACCATTCCGGCCATGCCGCCGTGGTCCATGCCGCGCATCGACCCGTGGTCCATCCCGGGCATGGCGCCCGGTGCGGGTGCGCCCCAGGCGGTGAGGAAGGCCTGCATCTTGGCGATCTCGGGGCCTTGGGCCTGCTCGATCTCGGTGGCGAGCCGGCGGATGTCGTCACTGCCGGCGCGGTCGGTGGCCGGCTTCGACATCTCCACGGCCTGCTGGTGGTGCGGGATCATGCCCTGGGCGAAGGCGATGTCGGCCTGGTTGTGCTCGGCCGAGATCGTCGGGCCGGGTGCGGCGGCGCTGGTCGGGGCGGGCACCGGGTTTGCGGGCGCGGCGCTGCCGACAGGTTCCCCACCGCCGCAGGCGGTCAGGACGAGGGCAGCAGTCAGTGCTGTGGCCGCGGCGGCCACGTTGATGATCTTCATGTGTGGTTCTGGCTCTCCGTGTCGGAACGGGTGATCGGGCCGGGTGATCGGGCCGGGTCCGACGCTCTGTCGCGCCGGGGGCCGATCAGGTCCGCATCACGCAGAGCTGAGCGAGTCTTCGAGGGACCGGCGGTGGTCGCTGGGCCGGCATGTCGCGGGCCCGCTGCCGGGCCGGGGTGACCGAGACCGGGAGCATCAGGCGCCCGAGGAGCAGCCACGCCGCGACCAGCGCGAGCCCGACGGCGGCCAGCACCGCCAGGCACAGGTGCAGCAGGTGGGTGTCGTGCTCGCCGTGGTCGGCCGACATCGGGTGATGGGTGGCCGCGGCCGGCACCGGTGCAGATGGCGCGGTCGCGGCGTCGGCTCGGTGGTCGGTGGGTCCGGCCACGGATGCCGCGATCGCAACCTGATGTCCGGTATCCGTGGCGGGGGCGGTAGCCGGGACGACGAGCGCGTGCATCCCGACGAGTCCGAACAGGACAGACCCGATCAGCAGCACCAGCTGCAGTCCGTGTCGCCTGTTGCCCATGTCGACCATGATACCGGCGTGGCTGCGCCGCCCGTGCAGGCCGTGCGCGCCGTTCATGTCGATGTATCGACCACGGCCAGGACCACACCTGCACCCACGCCGAGCAGCAACGACACCGCAACGGTGCCGGACGGGGCCCACCGCGCCCACGGTGCGCGACCGGGTCCCCGATCGCTCGTGGCCGACGGGGCCGGCGGTGCCGTGGTCGTCGTCGGGGGGAAGGCGGGTGCGATGACGCGCCGGTAGTAGAACAGCGAGGCGACGGTGTTGAGCACGGCGAGCGCGACCAGCCAGGCCAGGCCACCGTCGACGGCCGCGGTGAACACGGCGAGCTTGCCGAACAACACCGCGGTCGGGGGGCCGACCAGCCGGAGCAGCGCGACGACGAGGGCGATCGCGAGCAACGGGCCGCGGCGCGCCAGTCCGCGGTGCCCGTCGATGCTGCGCTGGGCGGTGGCGGCGACCACGGCGAAGGCGGCCACGTTGGTGACGGCGTAGCCGGCGAAGTAGAACCCCACCGACGCCTGCGCGTAGTACTGGTGCAGCTGCCCGGTCTGCGGGTGCCGGGCGACCCGGCCGAGCGCGCGAGCGCCGTCGGCGATCCCAGTCAAGGCGCGGGCGCCGCCGCGTTCGCCGTGCGCGGTGACCAGTGTGGCCAGCTTGGCGGTGGCGCGGGCCGCGCCGGCGGGGATGCGATGGTGGTGACCACGGCGAACCCCATCGCCATCGCGGTCACCACCGCCACCACGATCACCTGACCGTCGGAGGCCCGTGCGAGACCCTGCACCGGCGGCCGGCCCAAAGCGTCGGCGCCGGTGCCGGACCGTTGCTGCACTGGTCCCGGGCCGGGGGCGGCCCGATAGTGCCGCGGTTCTGCCGGGACCGGTGGTCTGCGGGGCGCCGCGTGCCGGCTGCCGGTCGTCGGCGCCGCGGTCACCGTCGGGGCGCCCGCGTTGGCCGGGCTACCACCGTTCGGGTTGTGGGTCGGGAAGGACGCCGTGCAGGCCGCGACAACGTCGATCTCGCCGGTGTTGTATGTGGCCGGACTGGTCGCGGGGTGGACCGCGGCGTTCTACGCCGGACGGGCGCTGTGGTTGGTCTGGCGCCCCGCCGCCGGTCCGGTCACCGGCGCCCGGCCGAGCCGCCTGGCAGCCCGGCCGTGACGAGTGTGCCGGCCGGTGAGGTCGACGACATGTCACGGTGCTTCAGCTGGCGAGCCGCCGGTGTGGAGGGGGCTGTAGTCAGGTTCGGGGCGGTGGTGTCGGGAGTAGAGGGCGACGGCTTCGAGCTGGGAGTGGACGCCGAGTTTGGTGAGTACGCCGCGGATCTGGGTGCGCACGGTGGCCACGGACACGGTGTAGTGCGTGGCGATGGCCTGGGCTCGCCGTCCGGCAGCCAGTAGGTCGAGGATCTCGTGTTCGCGGTCGGTGAGGGCGGAAAAAGCGGCGTGCAGGTGGTGGTGCTCGTGCTGGTGGCGGTGGTGGTGGTCGATCAGGTCGCGGCGCTGGGCCTCGGGGTGGACCGGGCGGCCGGTGAGGGCGTCGCGGAGAGCAGCCAGCAGGGTAGTCAGCGGCGCGGTCTTGGGGATGGCGCCGGCGGCGCCGGCGGCCAGGGCGGCGCCGACCCGCTCGGTGGGGGTGTTGTCGGCCAGCGCCAGCACCTGCCAGCCGGATGCCCGCAGCGGCTGCACCAGCGCGACTGCGTCGATCCGGTGGCCGGCGGGGTCGCGGCCGAGTTCGAGGTCGAGCAGCACCAAGCCGCTTGTGATCAGTCGGGTGGCGGCGAGAAGTTCCTTGGTCGAGCGGATCGGGTGAGTGCGCGCGTCGTGGCCGGCGACGCGCAGGCTGCCGGCCAGCGAGGAGGCCACCAGCTGGTGGTCGTCGATGACCCAGATCGTCGCGGCTGGTGCTGGGGCGCGGGGTGTCCCGGTTCGGCCGGGCCCCGACGGGTGGTCGACGACGCGACTCAGGTCGGCTGCCTGGGCGTGGGCGGGACCTGGGTGTCGGGTCGGAGGCGAGGCTGGAGCAATGGCGGGGAGGTTGGGGCCCGAGGTCGCGGTCATGAGGCCGGCTTGGCTGCTGCCGGCACGCTGGCGGCGCGGCGCCCGTTCTCCGGTGCCACCGCACGCGTCGTCGCCGGGCGCGCGCTGAGAGCCCGCTGCCCACGGGTGGCGTTCGGGGTTGGTGACCGGGTGGCCGCCGTCGTCAGGGGCGGTTCCGGGGCCAGGGCTGGGGATGGGGATGAGGGCGTGGGTGGCTGCCTCAAGGGTGGGGAAGGTGTCGAACTCGGCGAGGAGCTGGCGGGCGTGCAGGGGAAGCAGGTGCAGGCGGGCACCGTAGCCGGACAGGGACACGGTGATCGAGCGCCGAGCCGCGGTGTAGGGGGCGTGGCGCAGCGATGCCAGCCCACCGCGCTCGAAACTGGTCACCGCATCAAGGTCGATCACCATCTGGGCGGTGTCGGCGTAGCCGGCGGCGACCAGCTCGAGCTGGGCATCGAGCAAACGCAGCACCCGCGCCGCAGCTGTCGGGTCGAGTCGCCCGGCCACGCGGAACCCGCAGCCGCGGGTGCGGCGCCTCCACAATGACGTGCACGGTATCGACGGTGTTCGTGACGCCGCCGGTGGTTCGGGTGGTCTCGGTGACGGTTGATGCTTGTGGTGGTGTCGGCGTCATTGCCGGGGTCCGGGACACGGACGGCCCCCTTCTGCGCCGGGGCCGCCCGCTCAGCGAGCCCGGGGCATCGAGATGACAGGAGTCGATGCCCGCCGGGGTCTGGAGCGGTCCTTTGTAGGTACACAACCGGCTGCGGCCCGTCGACCGCCATTCGGCCCCAGACCGGCTCCGTATTGCGCCACCCCCACCCGTCCGACCAGGCCACCCTGATCGATCAGTTGCACACCGCGGTGAGCAGCCGAGTGATCATCGAACAGGCCAACGGGATGCTCTCCGAACGGTTCGGCCTCGCCCCGGACCTTGCGTTCCGGCTGCTGCGCCACTACGCCCGCGACCACAACCGCCGGCTCACCGAGCTGGCCGGTGCCGTGGTAGCGGCCGCATAGACCTGCCCCGGCCCGAGCCCCACACCTGCTGCTCCGGGGGGTCTTCATCGGCTCCACAGGATTGTCGATTTGCGGGGTGGCCGGGACCATCGGCGTGGGACGGTGAAGGTCACGCCGCCGTCGCCGGGGGGAGCAACGGTCGGCCACAAGGTCGGGGGCCGTCTCAGGTGACGGCTCCCGGCCGTGGTCTGCGTCGGGTGAGGGTGCCGTCCCTCGGCCGTCAACCCCCCGAGCACGGGAGGGCGCATGGACGCACAGGCGGGGTGGCTGCAGGTGCGGACCGGTGAGCTGCCGAGGCGTTCGGCGGGTGCGCCGACACGTTGGTGGCCGGGTTCGATTTCGTGGAGTTCCTGCTGCGGCTGCGTGATCGCTGTGTGCGGCCTGCGGGGTCGTCAGCAGCGCGACGATGGAGACGGCTTCGCCACAGTGCGGGCAGGCTCTGGTGGCGACCGCCACTCGACTCCGTGAACCCCGGGGCAGCCCACCCAGCCGCGGGTCAGCCCGCCGAGCCTGCGGGTCACGCGGTCGAGGGCCTCGACCAGGTGCGGGAAGTCCTCGGACTCCGGCCAGTACCGCCCGCCAGCAGCCCGAGTGCGCCAGCGACCCGACCAGCAGGTGCGCGCGCCCCGAGACTCCACGACGCCGGCGGATCAGGGAGCTTGACCCTAGTCCCACTGGGTCTCCTCACCCGGCGGATGCATGATCACCGTGTTGGCCGCCGCTGAGCGTGCAGACGACGGCGTCATTGAGGGTGCAGACGTCGGGGACGTGATCAGGCCCCGTCGGCGGGGTGCCGGACGGGGCCTGGTCGTCGAGGTGGCGCGGTGGTCGTCAGGGCGCCGCCTCGGCGACCGCGGCTCGGGTGGAGGACTCGTCGACGATGGCCTTGTCCGCGGCGAACGCGGCGACGAGGGCCTGGAGCGCGAGGTTGTTCACCGCGCGGGGATAACCGCGGCTGGTCTGGTGGATCAGCGCGGCGGCGTCGTCGGAGAACAGGGTGTCGGACCGGCCACGCGAAGGCGAACATGCCGCGCAGCCGCTGCACGGCATCGGGGCCGCCCCAGTAGTGGAACGCCGCGACCGATGACCTCGCCGTCGCCCTCGGTGGCGGACGCGGCGTCGTAGCCCTCGATGAACTCGTGGCGGAGCTCGAGCTTTATCAGAATCCGACTCGTTGAGCTCAAGGCGCCGCCTCCGGTAGCGTGGAGCCGGCCACGCCGGCTTCGCTCCCTACCACCTCCGGCCCGGTCGCGGCCGCCGGTGCCGACTACCCGGCCCCAGCCGTCTGGACGGTGTGCCATCTCTCCAGGGCGGATCCAACGGCCGCGGTCCCAAGATGACGCGCTCGATCAGTTCTGGTGGTCCCCGCCGGATTCGGCTTCCTCGCGACCGCGCTGCGTGTCACGGAGTACCTGGCGTCGCTCGCGCTCACGGTAGCTGTAGGCGGCCTCACGGATCGAGTCCTCGCTTTCGAAGCCTGATCCGACGGCGCCGGCCACGGTGGCCGCTGCCGTCACCAGCAATATGACAATCGCGTAGGCGCCTACACCAAGGTTCGGCCCGACGTACTGCCCGAACACCTCCGGGGTGAGCACGACCACCGCCGCAAGCAGGTTGATCGCGTACAGCGCCACATACATACAGCCGACGCCGATGACCAGGGTCAGCACCGTAGAGGCGTTGAAGAGCAGAGCCTGCTCACGCTCCTGGGCTGGCCGACCCGTGGTGTCTTCCCACAGGTGATGATAGACGATCAGCCAGCCGACCATGATCATTACCGAGCCGAGCACGGCAGCCACGAGCTGCACGGCGGTCATGGTGGCAGCGAGCTGCCACACGGTAGTGCTGATCAAGTAGAAGGCGCTGAAGGCGAAGGCGCCGACCAGCGGTCCGGTCAGCCCGTACACAAGCCGCCAGGGTCGGTTGTCACGGACCATGCCGATGAGCAGCCGGACGCCGCCCCGCGAGGCCAACACCCGCGCGTCGACGCCGTCCTGATTTGGGGTGATCCGCCGGAACTGGTGAGCTAGGGACGCTGGCCGACGCTTGCGATGTTCTTCGGAGTGATCGCTCGGTGCGCCCCGGCCCCGCAGATCGGCGATGAGCTGTGCCACCACACCGCGAACCCGCCGTCGCAACGCCATCGCGCCGAACGCGGGCAGTGAGAGGACGACCACCCGGCGGCTGTTACTCAGATCGGCCACGATGGGCTGCTTGCCATCCCGAAGCGGCAGGTCTGTGAGGCAGACTGCCACGTCCCAGCCGTGTTCCTGCATACGCGCGCTAGCGACATCCATCATCGCGGTGTGCCGGCTGTCGCTGGAAGGCAGCTGATCCCGGTGCACGTCAACCTGCCAACGGTCGGGCACCAATTGTTCGGACAGCACACCCGGCAGGTCTTCGGCAAGCTGATACGCCACCTCGATCGGGGCCGGCGACGGGTCGGCGATCACACCCACCACCAAGGGCCGCGGCTCGCTGGGTTGCTCGGCCATTGTCGATTCCTCTCGCAGCTCGGACTGAATCGTCCTGGACGGTGGAGAGGCTCTGATCTGATATGTAGGCCGGTTTGTCAAGTGGGCAGGGTGAGGCGGTGTCCGCGACCGTCGTCGTGGACACCGCCTCGGTTGCCGGACGGGTGTGGTGGTGGCGAGCGTGTCGGTGTCGACGCGTCGTCAGTCTGATATGCGCGGGTTGGTTACCGCAGGACGGTCTGTTCGGCTCGAGCGGTCCGCGGGTCTAGAGATCGAGCGTGGCCCCACCTCCGCTCCCCGGCGACGGGTTGGGGGAGTGGGCTGCTCATAGGTCAGTCGCGGGTCTGCTCGCAGGCGCTGCCGTCACCACCAGTGGGCTCATCCGGACATCTGTGGTCCTCGCCGGGGTGGTTACTCGTCGAGGACGGCCAGCGACCAGGACCAGCCGGCGAGCTCGCGGGCGATCGCGGTGTTGGCGACCACGGCGCGCTTTTGGCGGGTGTCGAAGCCGGCCCAGCGGGAGTGCAGGCGCCGGTTCGCCCGTTGGGCGCGATCCCGCGCGGCCGGGCTCGCCTGGTCCTGACGGCGACGCAGTCCGACCCCGGCCCGCAGCGGCTTACGGTGGTGCCAGGCGGCCTCGATCAGCAGGCGGCGGGCGTGTCCGTTGCCTGTCTTGGTGATCGCGCCCTGCGACCGCGACGCCCCGGAGGAGGACTCGGTGGGCACCAGGCCGAGGTAGGCGCCGATCGAACGCCCGGTCAGCCGGTGCCAGTCCCCGATCTCGACGGCGAGCCCGAACGCGGTCAACGTCGAGACCCCGCGCAGGCAGCCCAGCCGGGTTACCACCGGGGTGAACTCGCTACTCGCGGCCATCTCGGTGATCGCGGCGTCCAGGCGCTCGCGCCGCGTCAGCGTGGCCAGCAGGGTGTCGTAGGCGATGTCGAAGGCCAGCCCCAGACCCGGCGCGGTGAACACCTCATCCCGGCGGCGCTCGCGCAGCCACTGATCGTGGATCCCGGTCCAGGGCTTACCGCCGTAGTAGACGATCCCCTGGCGCAGCAACAACTTCGAGAGTCGGTGCCGGGCCGACATCAGGTCCCCGCGCACGTCCTCCCGCGCCCTCACCAGGTCCCGCGCAGCTTCCTGTTCCACGCTCGGCACGGCGACCGCGACGATCTCGTCGAGGTGCAGCAACCGGGCCAGATGCCGGGCATCACGCTGATCGGTCTTGACCCGGTCCCCGGACGGGCGTTGCAGCTTCGACGGCGCCGCGACCTGGCATTCGATCCCCGCCGCGGCCAGGGACCGGGCCAGCCCGAACCCGGTCGGCCCGGCCTCGTAGGTGACCGCCACCGGGCCTGGCAGCGACCGCACCCACGCGGCCACATCACCGTGATCCGGGGTCAACCGACGCTCGAACAGCTCCCCGGTCCGCCCGTCGAGCCCACACGCCACGACCGAGCGCGCGTGCACGTCCAACCCGACACTCGTACGATTCGCACTCACTGGGGCCTCCCACATCTGTGGCTCTACCGCCAGGACCCACTCCTGTCGGCAACCCACGTTCACATGCGGGAGGCCTCAGCCCAGGCCTCCATACCGTCTAGCAAGGAGACTGGACCAGTGCCTGCACCTCGGAAGTTCGATGCGGAGACGCGTGAGCGCGCCGTGCGCCTGTACACGGGCCGTCTGCGTGATTGAATCGTCCTGGACGGTGGAGAGGCTCTGATCTAGTACTGCAACGGCACTCCGGCGTGTCGTGAGAGGCTGATGTCTGTCCGGCGGTGATGATCACCGCGTGGTTGATGTTGCTGGGTGGGTCGCGTCGTTGGATGCGGTGGTGGAGCTGATCGCCGGACGGTTCCGGCGGGTCGAGCCGCGCCGCCGGGTCGGGGCGTATCTGCGCGGGCTGCTCGCGGGGTTGGAGCGTAAGAACGGTTGGACGTTGGCCGAGCACGCCGGCGCGGGGTCGCCGGACGGGATGCAGCGGCTACTGCGGACCGCGGACTGGGATGTCGACGGGGTGCGTGATGACCTGCGTGGATACGTGCTGGATCAGCTCGGGGACTCGTCCGGGGTGTGGATCGCCGACGACACCGGGTTCATCAAGAAGGGCGTGCGCTCGGCCGGGGTGCAGCGCCAGTACACCGGCACCAGCGGGAAGATCGACAACTGTCAGCTCGGGGTGTTCCTCGCCTACGGCAGCTCGCGGGGTCGGGCGCTGGTCGACCGCGAGCTGTACCTACCGACCTCGTGGACCGAGGACGCCGATCGGTGCGCGGCGGTCGGGGTGCCCGCCGAGGTGGGGTTCGCGACCAAGCCGCAGCTCGCCCTGGCCATGCTCGCTCGCGCGCACGACGCCGGGGTCCTTCACGGCTGGGTCACCGCCGACGAGGCGTTCGGGCAGAACCGGACCTTCCGCTCCTGGCTGGCCGCCCGCGCGGTGCCGTTCGTGCTCGCCACCCGCAGCGACGACAAGCTGACCTGCCCCGACGGGCGCCGCCACCAGGCCAAGCACCTCGCCGCACTCGCTGGTGCCGGGGCGTGGGAGCGACGCTCGGCCGGTCCGGGTGCGCACGGCGAACGGCTCTACGACTGGACCGTCCTCGCGCTGCACGTCACCGCGAAGGCCGACGGACTCCCCGCCGGGTGGGGCCACTGGCTGCTGGTCCGCCGCCAGATCGACCCGGAACCGGGCAAGGACCCTGAGCTGGCGTTCTACCGCTGCGCTGGCCCCGCGGCGACGCCGGTGCCCGAGCTGATCCGGGTCGCCGCGGCCCGGTGGGCGATCGAGGAGTGCTTCCAGACCGCGAAGAACGAGGCCGGGCTCGATCACTACCAGGTTCGCGGGTACCGGGCCTGGTACGCCCACGTCACCCTCGCGATGCTCGCCGCCGCCTACCTCGCCGCCACCCGCGCCCAGGAGGCCAAAAAGGGGGACCCGGACTCGGTCACGACGGGCTGATCCCGTTGAGCAGCAACGAGATCCGCCGCCTGCTCGCCAACCTCGTCCTCGCCCCCGTCGTCTGCGTGAGCAGCGCGATCAGCTGGTCGAACTGGCGCCGACGCCGCCAACACCAGGCACGCGAGTGTCACTACCGCCGTCGAGGCCACCGACCGCCGTGAGCACGAACTGCCGTTGCAGTACTAGCAAGGAGACTGGACCAGTGCCTGCACCTCGGAAGTTCGATGCGGAGACGCGTGAGCGCGCCGTGCGCCTGTACACGGGCCGTCTGCGTGATCACGGTGAGTCCAAGCTGGCTGCGCGCCGGCACGTAGGTGAGTTGCTGGGAATCAACCCGGCGACGATCCGGAATTGGGTCGAGGCAGAGTATGACCCGTCGGTGACAGCGGGGCCGACGGTTGCCGATCCCGATCCTGAAGAACTGCGGCGGTTGCGGCAGGAGAATGCAGAGCTGCGGCGGGCGAACGAGATTCTGAAGACGGCGAGCGCGTTTTTCGCCCAAGCGGAACTCGACCGCAAACTTCGCTGATCTGCGAGTACGTTGACGGTCATCGTGACCGTTTCGGAGTCGAGTCGATTTGTGCCCTGCTGAGCGAGTACGGGATGCAGATCGCTCCGAGTACCTACTACAAGTGGCGAGTGTGTCCAGTGCGGCCGGCTGAGCTCGAGGAAGCGTATTTGGTGAACGCGATTGTCGATCTGTTCCGGAAGAACAAGCGGGTGTACGGAGTGCGGAAGTTGTGGCGCGCGGCCCGTCGTGCCGGCTTGGATGTGGGGCGGGATCAGGTCGGCCGACTGATGCGGATCGCGGGCATCCAAGGGGTGCGGCGCGGGTCGCACCGGGTGGTGACCACGACTCGTGACCTGCGGGCGCCGCGGCATCCTGACCTGGTCGGCCGTGGCTGGAGTGCGCCGACGCGCCCGGATGCGATTTGGGTAGCGGATTTCACATATGTGTGGACTGCGGCCGGGTTCTGCTATGTGTCGTTCGTGACTGACGTGTATTCGCGTCGGATTCTCGGGTGGAAGGTGTCGACTGCGAAGACGACGCCACTGGTGCAGGGCGCGCTCGGGCAAGCGTTGGCGACGCGACGTCGCGAGTCGGCCAACTTCACAGCTGACGGGTTGATTCATCATTCGGATGCGGGATCGCAATATACTGCCCTGGCGTTTACCGAGGAACTTCGCGAGGCGGGTATCGCAGGCTCGATCGGGACGGTCGGAGATGCGCTCGACAACGCGTTGATGGAGTCGACGATTGGTCTGTATAAGACCGAGTTGGTCGGACCGTACGCGGTCGACCGGAACTGGGACGGACTGCGCGAACTCGAGCGAGAGACGGCCGAGTGGGTTCGATGGTATAACCAGGAGCGAATCCACTCATCCATCGACTATGATTCGCCTATCGAGCGTGAAATGTTGTATGCTGACACGGTCGCCCAACGGGGCGAGGCGGCCTGAACCTCAGCCTCTCGCGAACCCAGGACGGTTCAGCTACCCGAACGCCTGGCGATGACCGCGACCCACCGCGACCCACCGCGACCCACATCGGCGCCGAGACCCTCGACTACAGCCGCACCGACGTCGGCGCCGAACTACGCGAGCGCACCGGCGGCCGCGGACCCGACGTATGCATCGAGGCCGTCGGCCAGGAAGCGCACACCCACGGCCCGGAATACCTCTACGACCAGGTCAAACAACAGCTACGCCTGGAGAACGACCGCCCCCTCGCGATCCGCGAGGCAATCATGGCCTGCCGCAAGGGCGGATCGGTGTTCTCCCTCGGGGTGTTCGCCGGACTGGTCGACAAGTTCCCGCTCGGCGCGCTGATGAACAAAGGCCTGACCCTGCGCGGCGCCCAGCAGCACGGGCAGCGCTACCTCCCGATGCTGCTCGACCGCATGTCCCGGGGCGAGATCACCACCAGCCACCTCGCCACCCACGTCATGTCGTTGGACGAGGGCCCCCGCGGCTACGACATCTTCAAGAGAAAGCAGGACGGCTGCGGCCGCTCGGTCTTCCAACCCTGAGACCTCCCGACCCCGACGGCGTCCGCCGCCGGGCCCTCCATCGGCGCGAGGAGAATCGTGTACACCCACACCCAGCGGCTGCAGTACCAGGCCGCCCCCGATCGGTCCGACCCGGTCTATGCGGCCAAGCTCCAGGAACTCATCGGCGGTCAGTACGGCGAGATCACGGTGATGATGCAGTACCTGTTCCAGGGGTGGAACTGCCGACTGCCCGGCAAGTACAAGGACATGCTCCACGACATCGGCACCGAGGAGATCGGCCACGTCGAGATGCTGGCGACCATGGTCGCCAGACTGATGGAAGGCGCCCCGCTGGACAGTCCCGGCCACGACGAGGTGTCCGACCCCACGGTGGCCGCGGTCATCGGCGGGATGGACGTCCAGTCCGCGATCGTGGCCGGCGCCGGCGGGCGGGCGGTCGATTCCCGCGGCAACCTGTGGAACTCCGGGTTCATCACCTCCAGCGGCAACCTGATGGCCGACTTCCACTCGAACGCCAACGCCGAGATGCAGGGCCGACTCCAGGCCGCGCGGCTGTACAACATGACCGACGACCCCGGCGTACGCGAGATGCTCGCCTTCCTGATCGCCCGCGATCACATGCACCAGAACCAGTGGCTGGCCGCGATCGAGCAGCTCAAGACCGACGGCATCGAGGACCTACCCGTTCCGGGAGCGTTCCCGCTCGAACGTGAGACCGCTGAGGTCGGCTACCAGTTCATCACCTTCTCCGACGGGGAAGCCTCCACCCAAGGCCGCTGGGCCGGTGGCGCCGCCCCGACGGCACCGGGGAACTCAGCGCCGTGCCCGGGCCCCATCCGGTCGACGGTGTGCCCGGTCCACCGCGCAGCGACCCTCGACTGTTCGCCACCACCACCCCCGACCTGGAGCTTCCCGGCTCCCGCGTGGGCGCCGACGCGGAAACCGAACGCTAGCTGCAGTACGCCGCGCAGTGAGGTGATCACCCATGACCGTCAGCGAGACCACCACGCCCACAGTGGTCGTCGGCCTGCTCGCTGACCCCGATCTGCCCGCCGAGTTCTCCGAAGACCTCGCCCGGGAGTTGCCCGACATGCTCGGTCGGGAGACTGGCGGGCGGGCCCGGTGGCAGGTCGACACCGTCACCCACGCCCTGGTACTCGACCAGCACGGCACGTTGCCCTCGGTGCAGATCGGACAACGGGCCATGATCGATCAGGGCTGAGACCTGGTCATCCTGATCACCGAGCTGCCCCGACGCGCCGGCACCCAACCGATCATCTCCGACTACGGAGCCGACACCGGTGGCTGGTGTCGCTGCCCGCGCTGGGTGGCCTGGGGCTGCGCCGCCAGGCCCGCAAGGTGCTGATGCACCTTCTCACCGAGCACCTGATCGCCAAGCCCCTCGGCGAGGGGGCGGCCACGGCCGAGCCGGCCAACGCGACCACCGGCCGCTCGGGCTCGGCGCCCCGGTCGAGCACATCAGCTCCGGCGACGAGGGCATCGACATACACCTCGCACTCAACGGCGCCCACGGCCGGCTGCGTCTGCTCATTGGCATGGTCCGAGCCAACCGGCCGTGGCGGCTGGTGCCCAACCTCTCGCTCGCCATCGCCGGCGCGGCCGCGGGCGCCGCGTTCGGAGTCTTCTACTCCAACATCTGACAGCTCGCCGACGCGTTCAGCACCGGGCGGCTACTGCTGGTCAACGTCCTCGCGCTCCTGGCGATGATTGCCTGGTTGATCATCGACAACGGCCTGTGGGAACGACCCTCCAGCAACCGGCTGCGCGCAGAAGCGGTGCTCTACAACGCGGCCACCGCGCTGACCATCACGGTCGGTGTGCCCTACATGTACCTGCTGCTCTATGCCGTCACCCTCGCCTCGGCCGTGGTCGTCATCCCACCCACCTTGCTCGAATCCACCCTCGGACACCCCTCCGGTCCCGGTGAGTACGCGATCATCACCTGGCTGTCCGCCTCGATGCACCATCGCCGGCGCCCTCGGTTCCGGGCTGTCCAGCGAGGACGCCGTCCGCCAAGCCGCCTACAGCCGACGCGAACAAGAACGACGCGCCCACCTCGCGTCCGAAGACCCGGAAACCGACAGGGGCGAGCCATGACAGCACCGCAGCCGGGGCTGTCGCTGCGTGTATACCGAGCCTCACCGCGCTGCCGGGTCCGACTGCGCGGTGACCTCGACATGGCGACCGCACCCGCGCTGCGCACGCTGCTCGATCAGCTACGCGCGGCCGGAGTACTTTCCTCGCCCTGAACCTGGCCGAGCTCGAGTTCCTGGGCGCAGCCGGCGTGCACACGTCCACCCAGGCCGACCGACAGTTGGGACTGCCCAGACTTCGCCGCGGCACCAGGCGCCCATTCGCTCCACGGCGGTGGCCACCGAGCCGTCGTCCTCGGCCAGGCGCGCTCCCTGGTACGGGTTCCGGTACACGATCCGACCGTCGAAGCTGATGTGGTCCAGGTCGAAGCCCTCGAGGTTCAGATCGATCCCGGTCTGGCGCCGCACCAGGTGCGACTCGACCGCGGTGACCGGGTCGGCCAGGCGGACGACCCGGTCGTCCACCAGCTCCCCTTGGCTGCCGCGCACCACGATCCGGTTGCTGCGCAGTGGGTTGAACCACTGGTTGTCGGTGAAGTCGTACAGGCCCGACCCACCCTCTCCGACGTCGATCGTCGCCAGCGTCGTCGCGGCCGGCGCTGGCTCGGCGCCGCCCGTCCAGCCTCCCGGGACAGCGGGTCGGCCATCGGCGTGGTGAGAGCGGCACCTCAAACCCGTGCCCCGTATACCGATCCGCGTGTGGGGACGCAGCGGAGACGCTGAGCGTCGCAGCGGGTATGTCTGCGGTGATCGTCAATGGGGCCTGTCTTCAGACTCAGGGGGTGCGTGGCCGGGTGTGTGTTGGTCGGTGATCGTGAGGTAGACGCGCCCGCCATGATCGATGAACTCGGTGGACTTCTCGTCCATGCCCGCTTCGATGGCCTCGACGCTGGTCAGGCCGTGGGCTTCGGCGTAGTCCCGGACGTCCTGTGTGATCTTCATGGAACAGAACTTGGGCCCGCACATGGAGCAGAAGTGCGCCGTCTTGGCGGGCTCGGCGGGCAGCGTCTCGTCGTGGAAGGCGAGCGCGGTGTCCGGGTCGAGGGAGAGATGGAACTGGTCGAGCCAGCGGAACTCGAAGCGTGCCTGGCTCAGCGCGTCGTCCCGGGATTGGACACGGGGGTGCTCCTTGGCCAGGTCCGCGGCGTGGGCGGCGATCTTGTAGGTGATGACGCCGGTCTTGACGTCGTCTCGGTTGGGCAGCCCCAGGTGCTCCTTCGGGGTGACGTAGCAGAGCATCGCGGTGCCGGCCTTGGCGATCGTCGCCGCGCCGATCGCGGAGGTGATGTGGTCGTAGCCCGGCGCGATGTCGGTGGCCAGCGGGCCGAGCGTGTAGAACGGCGCCTCGTCGCACCACTGCTCCTCCAGCTGCACGTTCTCGGCGATCTTGTGCATCGGGATGTGGCCGGGGCCCTCGATCATCACCTGCACGTCGTGGGCGCGGGCGATCTGGGTGAGCTCGCCGAGGGTCCGTAGCTCCGCGAGCTGGGCGTCGTCGTTGGCGTCGTTGATCGATCCCGGCCGCAGCCCGTCACCGAGGGAGAACGTGACGTCGTAGGTTCGCAGGATGTCGCACAGCTCCTCGAAGTGCGTGTAGAGGAACGACTCCTGGTGATTGGCCAGGCACCACGCCGCCATGATCGACCCGCCCCGGGAGACGATCCCGGTCAGCCGTTTAGCGGACAGCGGCACGTAGCGCAGCAGCACGCCGGCGTGGACGGTCATGTAGTCGACGCCTTGGTCGCACTGCTCGATCACGGTGTCGCGGTAGATCTCCCAGGACAGCTTCGCCGGGTCGCCGTCGACCTTCTCCAGCGCCTGGTAGATCGGCACCGTCCCGATCGGCACCGGGGAGTTGCGAACGATCCACTCACGCGTGTTGTGAATGTCGCGGCCAGTGGAGAGGTCCATCACATTGTCGGCGCCCCAGCGGGTTGCCCACACCATCTTGTCCACCTCCTCCTCGATGGAGGAGCTCACGGCGGAGTTTCCGATATTGGCGTTGATCTTCACCAGGAACTTCTTGCCGATGATCATCGGCTCGGCCTCGGGGTGGTTGCGGTTGGCCGGGATCACCGCCCGGCCGCGCGCCACCTCCGAGCGCACCAGCTCGACGTCGACGCCCTCGCGGATCGCGATGTAGCGCATCTCGCGGGTGACGATGCCGGCCCGGGCGTACGCGAGCTGGGTTACCGCGCCGTTCACCGGCTCGCGCTCGGCGACCCACGACGCCCGCAGTGCGGGCAGGCCCGCGCGCAGATCGATCGTGGCCGAGTCGTCGGTGTACGGGCCGGAGGTGTCGTAGACGTCGTGGTGCTCGCCGTTGCTGAGTTCGACCCGGCGTACCGGTACCCGCAGGTCGTCGGGGCCCTCGATGTACACCTTGCGCGAGCCCCGGATCGGGCCCGTCGTGACCTGGGGTTCGACCGTACGATCGTGCAGAGCCGTCATGGCTGTTCCTCCCTACGCCGGCATTACCCGGACAGGTTCAGCGGTCGGCGGCGCCGATCTCTCGGTGCACGAGAGAAAAGCCGCCCTCTCAGCCCGCTCACGCGCGAGCTCCCGTGGCTATGAAGATGTCGCCGAGAAGGGGTCCTCGACGTTCCTGCAGAACCCTAGCCACTGCACCCTGACACACACCACCCACTCGGCGCACGAGTGTGGCCGGCATCGGCGCTGACGTCCTTGCCAGATAGCCGCTGCGCTGGGCCCGATTGGCTCCCGCGTCCGCCCTGTCGCACCCAGAAACGGTTCACTACTGTCCACGGCGGAGGCGCGCCGCCGGCCGCGCTTTGACCAGACGCACACCCGTCCCGGCTGCGATCCCGCGGACGCCGCGCCGGCGTGGGCCGTCCTCGCGGGTGGCAGGGGGCAACTCGGCGATCAGCGCCCCGGCCACTGACGTTGCAGTGCGGCTTGACCGCGCCGATCCTCTGCCGGGGGAGGAGTGGTCGCCGGGACGGCGACCGTCGGGCCTCCTGTGGTGGAATCTGGCTGCCCTCCGAGTGCTCCCGGTCATACGGGCCGGAGCCCCGGGGTCAGCCGCGAGGGTCGCGTTCGGTCCGTTCGCGACGGAGCCGGTCGAGGTCGTCACCGGCGAGCGCGGTCCAGAACCTCAGTGCAGCGTGCTCCATCTCCAGGCCCAGCTCGAGAGTGATCATGCGCGGCTCGGCCCATTCTTCGCGGCCGTGCCGGGCGACCATGTCCTCGTAGTCGGCGATCCGTTCCTCGTGTTGGCGGATCTGCTCCTGGGCGAGCTTCCCAACGTCGTCCGGGGAGCCGGCCTCGTTGAAGAACAGTTTCAGCTCGGCGACGTCGCGCATCTCGAAGTGCTCGGGTGTGGGCGCTGCGAGCCACTCGCGCAGCGCGGACCGCCCCTCGCTCGTAAGGGAGTACGTCTTGCGTCGCCTTCCGCGATCTTCTGTGTCCAGGGCGAGCAGTCCGGCCTGGGCGAGCCGTTCCGGCTCGGAGTACAGCTGTGCGTGCGGGAAGTGCCAGAAGTAGCCGACGGATCGGCTCACCGCCCGCTTGAGGTCGTACGGCGTCGAGGGCCCGCGCAACGCGATCATGCCCATGACCAGATACGACGTCGTGGACAGTCGCATCTGCTCTCCCCCCCCGTGGTGGTCGGTGCTCCGCATACTCTAAACCCGGGGCGCCACTGGGCAGGAAACGCGGCTGTACGGCCACCTCGCACCAAGCAGGGCTCATCGAGCGGCGGTGTGTGTCAAGGACCCCGGAGTCGACTTCCACGCCGAACCCGGCCCGGCGGGCGGCCGCACCCGCCCATCGGCGTCCAGTGTGTACGGGCTGGAGACCATCGGCCGGGCACACCTGGGCGCACCTGCCTGAGGAGTGCGCCCGCCCCGCAGCGGGTGGTCAGTAGCTCGCGGCGTAGCACATTTGACCCTCTTTTTCCCGATGTCCTTATTTCATTCCCGGTGTGCCCGGAGGTGCGTGGGCCAGGTGGTCGACAAGAACGGCATCGCATATCGACTCGATTGCAGTGCGGGCGTTGTCCCCCGTGCGACCCGTCTCCCGGGGGGCGCACCGGGTCGGCGGTCGGTTCGGCGAGATCTCGGACTTGCTCACCATACCGTATGAACCGTATGGTCTGAAACAGACGAATGACGAGGAGGTCCGATGGACCTGGTGACGACACTGCGGTGGGCGGTCGAGCGCCACCCCGGCCGGCCTGCGGTCAGGGGAACCGGCAGGTGCCTCTCATACCGGGAGTGGGACGCGCGGACCGACCGCCTGGCTGGGGCCCTGCGCAGCTTGGGCGTGGCGCCGGGGGATCGCGTGGGCCTGGTGATGCACGGGGGTGAGCAGCTTGCGAGCCTGCACCTGGCCGTGCAGAAGCTTCGTGCGGTCTCGGTGCCGCTCTCGACCCGGTTCGGGGTCGAGGAGCTCGGGTACTGCCTGGGTGATGCCGACGTTCGCTTGGTGATCGCTGACCCTGCGCACGCTGAGCGTGTCGCTGCTGCCGGCAGGAGCGAGCTGCTGCGCGACGTGGCAGCTGTGGACGAGCTGGCGGCCCGTCTGGACGACCCGGTCTGTGTGGTCCCGGACGGCGCGGATCTCAGCGTCATGCTGTACACCTCTGGCACCACTGGTAAGCCGAAGGGCGTCCCGCGCACGCACTGTGCCGAGCACCACTCCGCCGTGGCGCACGTGATGCAGACCCGGCAGCGGCAGGGCGTCGCGACCCTCGGTGTGATGCCGCTGTTCCATACGATGGGCCTGCGCACCCTGCTCGCCTCCATCGTCGTCGGCGGCACATGGGTGGGACAGTCCGCGTTCGACTCGGACGAGTCGATGCAGCTAATCCTCGACGAGAACATCGGCTCCCTGTACCTGGTGCCGACCATCTACTGGTCGCTGCTGCGCACCGGCCGGCTCGGCGAGGCCCGGGCGCTCGACAACCTGGCCTATGCCGGTGCCGCCATGACCCCGTCGCTCGCCGAGAAGTTGGTCGAGCAGGTCGCACCGGCCTCGTTCGTCAACCATTTCGGCTCGACCGAGATCTACACCTTCACCATCGGGCCCGACGTCGCCGCCAAGCCCGGCTGCGCAGGTCGCGCGGGGCTGTTCTCCCGGGTGCGGCTGATCGCCCCCGACGTCGGCGCCCCGGTCGACGAGGAGGTCGCGCGCGGGACGCAGGGGCAGGTGATCGTCTCGATGGCTTCGCCCGAGGCGTTCGGCGGTTACTGGCAGCGGCCGGACGCGAACACCAAGGCCATCCGGGATGGCTGGTATCACACCGGTGACCTGGCCATCGCCGACGAGGACGGCGACCTGTGGGTCTCCGGTCGCACCGATGACATGATCAACTCTGGTGGCGAGAACATCTACCCGGACGAGGTCGAGGCAGTCCTGGCCCGCTGCCCCGGGATCGACGACGTCTGCGTGGTCGGGCTCCCCGACGAGCGCTGGGGACACGCGGTGACCGCGTTCGTGGTCCCCGTCCGCGGCGCCGACCCGCTGGCCACGGCCGATCAGGCCCTGGCCTACGCGCGCCAACACCTGCCCTCGCTGAAGCGGCCGAAGCGGGTGATCGCCGTGGACTCGGTCCCGCGGTCCGGGGTCGGCAAGACGCTGCGTCGCACGCTCGTGGCCGGCGAGTACAGACCGAAGGGAGAATCGCGTGCCTGACGATGCCCAGAACTGGGTCCCCAGCAGGGACGAGGACGCCGCGCTGGTCACCGGCCGCGGCGCGTTCCTCGACGATCTCGACCCGCTCCCCGGCACGCTGGTCGCCGCCGTCGTGCGATCCACCCGCCCGCACGCCCGGCTGCGGTCGGTCGATCTGTCCCGGGCCCGTGCCCACCCGGGGGTGGCGGCGGTGATCGGCCCGGAGGAGGTGCGCGCCGCACTGCGGCCGTTCCCGCTGTCGACCGGGGCGGTCATGCCGTACCTGCCGACCGGCGTGGACAAGGTGCGCTTCGTCGGTGAGCCGATCGCCGTCGTCGTGGCCTCGGATCGGTACGTCGCCGAGGACGCCGCCGAGCTGGTCGCCGTGGAGTACGACCAGCTCGGCGCAGTCACCGAGGCGCGTGCGGCGTTGGAGCCGGACGCACCGCTGCTGCACGATGATGCCGGGTCCAATGTCGCCACCGACCGCACCTTCTCGTTCGGCCCGGTGGAGGAACGGTTCCGCGATGCCGCGCACGTGGTGACCGGCAGGTACGACTTCCCGCGCTACTCGTCGGTGCCGATGGAGTGCTATTCGGTCATCGCGCACTGGACCGAGGGCAACGACGGCCCGTCGGTCGAGTCCTGGGCGAACTTCCATGGACCGTTCTCGATGGTGCCGGTCATGGCCGGCGCGCTCGGGGTACCGACGTCGCGGGTGCGGTTGCACGTACCTGCCGACATCGGTGGCAGTTTCGGGATCAAGGCGGGCATCTACCCCTATGTGGTTCTGATGGCGCTCGCCTCGAAGCACGCCGGTACCCCGGTCCGGTGGGCCGAGGACCGCGTCGAGCACCTGATGGCGAGTTCCACCGGCGCGGACCGGGCGATGACCTTCTCCGCCGCCGTCGACGCCGACGGCACCGTGACGGCCCTGCGTACCGATCTGATCGACAACGTTGGCGCCTACCTGCGCCCGCCGGAGCCCTCCACCCTCTACCGCTGCTACGGCAATATCACCGGGCCCTACCGCATCGATGCGGTCGAGATCCGGGCTCGTGCCGTGGTCACGAACACGATGCCGACCGGACTGAACCGGGGCTTCGGCGGCCAGCAGCTCTACTTCGGACTGGAGCGGCTGATGGACGCGGTCGCCTCGGCGACCGGTCTGGACGTCATCGAGGTGCGTCGACGGAACCTGGTGTCCTCGTTCCCGCACGAGACGGCGACCGGTGGCGTGTACGACTCCGGTGACTACGCCGCGGCGCTCGACCTCGCGGTGAAGAACGCCGACCTGGTCGAGCTGGAGCGCCGGCGCGCGGCCGCCCGGGCCGAGGGCGCCTTCTACGGCATCGGTACCGCACTGGTCGTCGACCCGTCCGGCACCAACATCGGCTACGTCGGCCTGGCCACCCCCGCCGAGGACCGCAAGCCGGGCCGGGACAAGTCCGGCTCGACCGAACACGTCCGGATGTCGGTGGACCTGCAGGGAATCGTGACCGTGCTCCTGGGGTCGGTCCCGCAGGGCCAGGGGCACGCCACGGTGGCGCGGAAGGTCGCGGCGCAGCGGCTCGGGCTGCCACTCGCGCAGGTCCGGGCGGTCGTCGACATGGACACCGCGACGACGCCGTGGACGGTTACGTCCGGTTCGTACTCCTCGCGCTTCGCGCCGCTCGTCACGAGCGCGGTCGTCGCCGCGGCGGACACCATCGCCGCCACCGTGAAGGCGGCCGGGGCGACCCTGCTGGAACAGGCCGACCCCGCCGAGCTCACCCTCGCCGAGGGGAAGGTCGTCCACCCGGACGGCCGCTCGGTCGCCTTCCGGCACGCGGCGGGTGTCGTCCATTGGGATCCGGCGTCGCTGCCCGACGGCGTCCCGGCCCGCCTTTACGCCGAGGCCGAGTTCTCCCCGCGAGAGACCCGGGCCGCCACCGCGGACGACCGGATCAACTCCTCGCTCTGCTACGGCTTCGTGGCCGAGATCGTCGCTGTGCGCGTCGACCCGGAGACGCTCGAGATCGCCATCGACCGGGTCTCCTCGGTGCACGATGCCGGCACCGTGCTCGACCAGACCTTGCTCGACGGCCAGGTGTACGGCGCCCTCCTACACGGTCTCGGCGGCGCCGCCTACGAGGAGTTCACGCACGCCGACTCCGGTCAGCCGACGGCGGCGACGTTCCTCGACTACCTGTGCCCGACCAGTGCCGAGGCCGGATTCGACCTGCGTACCGACCATGTGGTGACCCCGTCACCGCTGACCCCGCTCGGCGCCAAGGGCTGCGGAGAGGGATCGTCCATGAGCTTTCCGGTGGCCTACGCCAACGCCGTCGCCGACGCGCTGGCGCCCCACGGGATCGACATCACCCGCCTGCCGCTGCACGGCGAGGTACTCCACCAACTGCTCACCGAGAAGGAGAACTCCTGACATGGCACTCACCGGCGGCGACGTCGTCCTGGAGCGCGAGCACGACGGGCGGGTCGCCTACCTGACCCTGTCCCACGGGAAGTACACGGTCGTCACGATGGAGATGCGCCGGCTGGTCGCCGAGCGATTCGCCGAGATCGACCGGGATCCGCAGATCCGGGTCGTGGTGGTCCGTTCGGACGGTGAGCACTTCACCTCCGGCGGCGACATCGCCGGGTTCATGGAGGTCGATCCGATCGATCTCACCGACCTCGGACACGACGTCACCGCGCCGGCGCGCAGCGCCAAGCCGGTGATCGCCGCGATCGACGGCTACTGCTTCGGCGTCGGGCTCGAGATGGTGCTGTCCTGCGACATCCGCCTCGGCACCCCGCGTACCCAGCTCGCGCTGCCCGAGATGAACCTCGGCATGATCCCCGGCTCCGGCGGCACCCAGCGCCTGGCCCGGCTGATCGGACTGTCCCGGGCGAAGTTCCACATCATGACCGCGACGCGGATCAAAGCCGAGCAGGCGTTAGACTGGGGGCTGCTGGCCGGCTTGTCCGACGACCGCGACGCGCTGTACGCGAACGTCGACGCTCTGGCGCAGAAGATGGCCGGCTTCTCCCCGGCCGCGCTGCGCACGGCCAAGGAGGTGCTCGACCGCGGAGTCGACGGGCCCCTCTACACCGGCATCGAGCTGGAGCGGAAGGCGTACTCCATGCTGCGGGCGACCGAGGACTTCGCCGAGGGCGTCAAGGCGTTCGGGGAGAAGCGCGCACCCAGCTTCACGGGCCGCTGATGAAGGCCGCACCGTTCGCCTACGTTCGCCCCGGCCGGCTCGACGACGTGCTCGGCGAGCTGGCCGGCGGGGACGGCAAAGTACTGGCCGGTGGTCAGTCGCTGGTGCCGGTCCTTGCGATGCGGCTGGGCCGTCCCGGCACCCTGGTCGACATCACAGCCGTGCCCGAGCTGGCATCGGCCACATCGGACAGGGACGGCTACCGGGTCGGCGCGGCGTTGCGGCAGCGCGCGGTCGAGCATGACCGGGCGGCCCGCGCGGTCCCGCTGATCGGAATGGCCATGCCGTTCGTCGGGCACCGGGAGCTGCGTAGCCGCGGCACGGTGTGCGGCAGCCTCGCGCACGCCGACCCGGCCGCCGAGCTACCCGCCATCGCGTGTTGCCTCGAGGCGACGGTCGAGCTGGCCGGTCCTGCCGGACGACGGAGGATGCCGGCCGAGGAGTTCGTGACCGGTGCGATGAGCACCGCGGCCGGCCCGGAGGACGTCGTCGTCTCGGTGACGTTCCCCCTCGCCCGTCCCGGCGAGGGGTTCGGGTTCGCCGAGCTCGCCCGGCGGCACGGCGACTTCGCGCTCGCCGGCGTCGTCACCCGGGTTCGGGTCGGCGGCGACGGCGGAGTGACCGATGCCCGGCTGACCGGGTTCGGGATCTCCGACCGGGCCGTGACCCGGGATGTCACGTCGCTGCTGATCGAGCACGAGGGCGATCTGCGCCCGGCCACCGCGGCGCTCGCCGACGCCGTCGTCGATACCGGAGGGGACACGCACGGTTCCACCGGCTATCGACGCCGGCTGTTCGGCGTGCTCGCCGCCCGCGAGCTGTCCCGCGCGCTGCACCGCGCCCGAGACCGGAAAGAGGGTTCATGACCACAGTCGAGCCGAAGCGGACGGGTCCCGCGGAGCCACGGGCCCGGGTGGCCGCCGACGAAACCGCCGGGATCACGATGACGGTGAACGGCACCGAGACCACGGTCACCGTGCCGCCCCGCGCGCACCTCGGTGACGTGCTGCGTGAGCAGCTCGGTCTCACCGGCACCCACCTCGGCTGCGAGCACGGCGTCTGCGGCATGTGCACCGTCCTCGTCGACGGCGAAGCAGCCCGAGCCTGCCTGATGTTCGCGGTGCAGTGCGAGGGCTCGGAGATCGTGACCGTCGAGGGCCTGGGCACGCCCGACGACCAGCACCCGCTGCAGCGGGCGTTCTCCGCACATCACGGCCTGCAGTGCGGATTCTGCACCCCGGGGATGCTCATGAGCAGCTACGACCTGCTCGCGAACACCCCGGACGTCGTGAGCGACGAGCTCCCCGAGCACATGTCCGGCGTGCTCTGCCGGTGCACCGGTTACCGCGGCATCCTCGCAGCCGTCGACGACGTGCGGCAGACCTACCCGGACGGTATCCCCGAGCCACGGGCGTGCGGCGCGCACACGCTGGTCGGGCGGGCCTCGGCGGGCGGGACCGGAACCGCCGTGGCCGAGGCGGACGTCCCGGAGGCGGCGCTTCCGCAGGAGGTGCGGCTCCCGTCCGGGCCGCCGTCGGCGGTCGTCGACGTGACCAGCCGGCTCCACTCGCCTGTCGAACGGGTCTGGGCGGTGCTCGACGACTTCGACCTGCTCGCTCGCTGTCTGCCCGGGGCCCGGCTCACCGAGGTGCTCGACGGTGACCGGTACCGCGGGCGCGCCGTCGTCGCGCTCGGCCCGGTGAAGCTGTCCTTCGACGGCCTCGCGCAGGTCGTCGAGCGCGACCCGCGGGAGCACCGGCTGCGATTCCACGCCCAGGGCGCCGACGCCGGCGGCAGCGCCACCCAGGCCGACGTCGTGCTGGGTGCCCAGCCCGAGCCGGGCGGCGGCACGGTTCTGACCGCACACGCCGACGTCCATCTCACCGGCCGGGTCGCGCAGTTCGGCCGGGCGTTGGCCGGGGACGTGTCACGCCGCATGTTCGAGCAGTTCGCGGCCAGCCTCGACGAGGCCGCGGAGACCGGCTCGGTCACCGAACCCGGCCGGGGTGCGCAGCTCCGCCTGGTGCTGGGGACCGTCCGGGACACCGTCCGCGCGCTCACCCGCCGTGGTCTCGCCGGCGCCCGCACCCTGTGGCGCCGGTAGCCGACCGGCTCCCCAGTCCGGTAAGTGATCGCGAGGAGGCGACACGATGACCGCACCCACCGAGGAGCCCGCAGAGGGCTCCACCCCCATCGAACCCATCGCGGGCCCGGAACCGCGGCCGCCCCGCCGGATCGAGCCGGGCCCCGGGATCCGGTCAGGGCTGCGCGACCTGCCCCGACGGCTGAACCCCGCGACGATCGGCGCCGGGGTGGTCGCGGCCGTGTTCGGCTGCACCGGCCCTGCGCTGATCGTGATCGACGGCGCCGCCGCGAACGGCCTGGCCGGAGGGGTGATCTCGTCGTGGATCTTCGGGATCTACGTGTTCGGGGGTTTGATCTCGTTGACCCTCGCGCTGCGCTACCGGATCCCGGTGGTCGGCGCGTACTCGATCCCGGGTGCGGTCCTGGTGGTCGGGGCGCTGGCGACGTTCCCGTTCTCCGCCGTCGTCGGGGCGTTCCTCGTCGCGGGACTCATCGTGCTCGTGCTCGGGCTGTCCGGACTGATCGGCACGGTGGCCCGGTGGCTGCCGCAACCGATCGTGATGGCGATGATCGCCGGGGCACTGATCCGGTTCGGTACCGGAGTGGTGACGGCGGCCGAGTCCGCGCCGTGGATCGTCGGGGCCGCGGTGGCCGGGTTCCTGCTGCTGTCGAGGTTCGTCCCGGCGGTGCCCGGAGCGCTGGGCGCACTGCTGGCAGGGTTGGTCGCCGCCGCGGTGACGGGTGGGTTCGCCGCGCAGGCGACCGCCGTGGACGGCTGGACGGCGCCGGTTCTCGTGGCCCCGACATTCGACGTCGGCGCGATCCTGGCCGTCGGGATCCCGCTGGCGGTTCTCGTGATCGCCGCGGAGAACGCCCAGGCCTACGGCGTGCTGCTCAGCCAGGGCTACCGGCCACCGATCAACGCGATGACGATCGCCAGCGGCGTCGGCGGGCTGCTGGCTCCGTTGACGGGCGGCCACAACGCCAACGTCGCCGGCCCCATGACGGCGATCTGCTCGGGCCCGCAGGCCGGACCGGACCCCGACGCCCGGTACGCCGCGAGCGTCGTGAACGGAATGCTGTTCGTCGCGTTCGGTGTGCTCGCCGGGTTCGCCGTCACCGCGGTCACGGCGCTGCCGACCGAGCTGGTGTCGGTCGTCGCGGGGCTCGCGATGATCGGTGTGCTGGTCTCGTCGTTCCGTGGCGCGTTCGGCGACGGTCGCTTCCGGATCGGCGCGCTGACGGCGCTCGTCGTGGCGATGAGCGGGGTTGCGCCCTTGGGGATCTCCAGCCCGTTCTGGGCGCTCGTCGCCGGTGTCGCGATCTCGGCGATCCTCGAACCGGGCGACTTTCGGGTCCGGGCCGAGGTCAGGTGAGCGTACGACGAGCTGTGATCGTCGCTCCGACGAGTCGCTGCAGCCGACATCCTCGATCGGTTCGCCGACCTGAATCGCTTCGTCGCCTGGCAGTGTGGCTCGCCGGCAGAGGGCCGCGACCTCCGGTACGTGGACCGCATGAAGGTCCGCGAGGCGGTCCAGCGCGAGATTCAGGGGTGGGCCGGCGAAGCCGAAGATCGCCTCGGGCGCCAGCACGGCCGGCTGCTCGAGGCTGATGTCGCCGCCGGCGCCCGACACGTTGGTCAGTCGCGTGCCCTGCGACCGGTCGGTGTCGCCTCAAGAATCGGGTCGACACCCATGAACGAAGCCATCCCGTCTTGGAGCCCTCCTCAGTAGCAGGGCCGGCTCTGGCCCTCGTGGCCTCCGGCGCGGGGATGGGGTTGATGCCGCTTTCCGGGACTAGATGTGCTGTCCGGGCACGTTGGTGACAGTCCGGCACGCCGGTCCGATGATCTTGAGACGAGCGAGGGCCTCCGAGGTCGGTGTGGATCACCACGAAACACGCCGAAGCCCGAGGAGGCCCTCTGGTGATCCACCGTAACGCCCCGCTGACCCCTACCGGCCGAGAGAACTCCGGACGACGACACTGGGCAACATCGCTGCCGCCGAGTGGCCGTGCTGGGCAGGGCATTCCGGCGGACCTGGCCTGACCAGGACGGCACCGACCCGCGCATCCTCGCGACGCGGGGCCGCCTGCGACTGCTGATCGGAATGGTCCGGGACAACCGGCCGTGGCGGCTGGTGTCGGGTCTGCGGGGGGACTCGTCGGCGCGTTCGCGTTCAGCGCATTTCTATTTGATCAACACCACGCTGTGGCAACTCGCGATTACCATGTCGGTGTGGCGGCGGGTCGCCGCGGTGCTTGCCTCGATCACCGTGATGCTCACCTGGCTCGTCGTCTACCACCACCTGTGGGAACGGACAAGGAATCGGCCGCCGCAGGAACGCGAGCAATCGGTCCTGTTCAACGCTTCGACCGTACTGACCCTCGCCATCGGGCTGGTGTGCGGCTACGTAGCGCTCTTCGTCCTGAACCTGATCGCCGCGTTCATCATCTTCACATCCGAAGTGTTCGGCCAGTACGCCGGACCTGAGCACGGACTCGGGGACTACCTCACCGTCGTCCTGTTGGCGACCGCCGCCGCAACCGTCGCGGGCGCCATCGGCTCGGGCTTCGAGAGCGAAGAGTCGGTCCGCGAGGCTACGTACAGCTACCGCGAACGCGAGCGCCGCGAAGCCCTGTGCCGTTCACGAGCAGCCGAGACGGACGAGGAGACGTTGGACGACACGACGCCCGACGCGTGATCGACCTTTGCGAGGAGACGGACCAGGGCCCGCGACGGCCCAGAGGCGGCCCAAGGCGCAGAATCAGCGCCCTGACCTGCAGGTCCCGATGAATCCGGCTTACACACCAACTCGCCCGCCCCGCACCCTCCGGCCTCGGCCGATCGGTCCGGTAGTGCTGCTGACCTGCGGAATTACGTCGCAACGATTCTCGGGTGTTCTTGCTTCTGCCCGACCTCTGACGGTCTGAGCCGGCCTGAGTCGTGTGCTTGGTGCTTGGTGCTTGCTATGAGAACGTGTTGTCCGGGCCGGTCCGCCCTGCGCGATCGATCCCGAAGAAGGAACGCCGAGCCGGCTCCAGGTCACCGACGTGCGCGGCGGCAACCGCGCGTTGAGCGAAGTAGAAGGCGCGCCACGTCGTCACCGGCGAGCGAGTAGAGGATCCGGGTACCGCCGCGGCGGGTTTGCAGAATCCGAGGTCGCCCGGAGACCACAATCGGGTCGACGTAGTCGAGTAGGCCGGGCGGGTGCCGGCGGTGCTGTCGGCCCGGCTACGGTCCGGCCGATAGCATCCCCAAATACCCTCACCGTGCACCCCCGCGCCTGGTCGTCGAAGTCACGGCATCCGCGTCCCGGCGCCGGCGGCCGGACCCGATGCGAGCAGTCGCCCGGCTCCCGCGATAGCGGGCGTGTGACCGAGGCGGGTCAGTACCTCGTAGGCCGTTGCCGTTGCTGCAGTGATGACCGGCAGTCCGAGTTCGTCCTCCACCCGTTGCACCGCGGGCAACGACGGCATCTGGACGCAGGCGGACAGGACGATCGCGTCGGCGTCGTCCTGTCGCAGGGCCCGGGCGATCTCGGGCAGCTGCTCGGGATCGAGTCGGCCGACCGCGAGATTGTCGGGTACCTCGAGGGCGACGGCGTCGAGGACCTCGATTCCCTCGCCCTCGATGTACTCCTTCACCATGCGGGTCAATGGCGCCATGTACGGGGTGACGATCGCAACCCGCGACCAGCCGAAGGCGCGGAGCGTGCGAACGAGCGCACCCGCGCTGCTGACCACCTCGGCGGGATGGCCGTTCTGCCGTGCTGCGTCGGCGATGACCTGTTCAGACTCTTTGTGGGCGCCGGGGCCTTGCGCCATGACCGCGACCAGGCAGGCGTAGGCGATCACGTCGACGGCGGCGTCGGACACCGCAGTAGCGCACTCGCCGGCGCGGCGCACCATGGCCTGGAGCTCGTCGGGGGTGACCTGCTTCATCGCGGCCCGGCCGGAGTGGAAGGTGTATCGCTGACCGGTGGCCTCGGTCTGCCGGCGGAACAGCTCTGGGAGCTCGGTCTCCATCGTGGTGTTGGAGCTGGGCACGATCAGCCCGATGCGCGACAGCGCCGCGGGAGCGGTCGACGTGCCGGTGGGGTGGTCGGTCATCAGTACTCGATTCCTCCGTCGGGAAGGCCCGAGGGCGTTGGTGTGAGCTCGGTGCCGCGGGACGTCGTCTGGCCGGCGAGCGCGTTCCAGACCGCCTCGGGCGTGATCGGCAAGGCGCTGAGTTCGACCCCGAAGTCGGCGAGGGCATCGCAGACCGCATTGGCGACGGCTGCTCCGGGTGGGATGGTCCCCACCTCACCGACGCCGCGGACGCCGAAGGGCGTGACCGGTGAGGGCACCGTGGTGTGGCGGAGCTCCACCCGGGGAAGATCGGCGGCGGTCGGGACGAAGTAGTCCATCATGGATCCATTGACGAGCTGACCGCTGTCGGCGTCGTAGCGCAGCTCCTCGGTCAGCGCTGCTCCGAATCCCTGAGCCAGCCCACCGCGGACCTGGCCGTCGACGACCGTGGGATTCACGATCGTCCCACCGTCGTGGACCATGACGAACCGCTCGATGTCGAACTCGCCGGTCTGCGAGTCCACGGCGACCTGCGCCGCGGCGGTACCGAACGAGTAGGCCGCGTCCGACGGCTCGAAGTGCGCGGTCGCCTCCAGCCCGGGCTCCTCCTCAGGAGGCATCCCCTGGCCGGTGATCGCGGTCGTGTAGACCGTCGCCAGCGGGACCGCTCGGGAGTGGTCGGTCCGGACCCGGACCGCGGAGCCGATGATCTCGACGTCGTCGACCGACGCGTCGAGGCGCCAGGCCGCGATCCGTCGTGTCTTGGCGGCGAGCTGCTCGGCCGCCGCCCGCAAAGCGCCCGAGGCGGCGATCATGGTCCGGGAGGCGAAGGCACCGGTGTTGAGGGGCGACGTGGCGGTGTCCCCGGCGTGGACTCGAATCGCGTCGTAGTCGGTGCCGAACACATCGGCTACGACCTGCGCGAAGGCGGTCTCGCCGCTCTGCCCCATCGTGGACACACCGGTGTAGACGTCGATCCCACCGGACCGGTTGGCGCGCAGCGTGACGCTCTCGTGGGCGCCGAACATCGAGCCCCGGCGAGCGAGGAACCGCGCGCTCGCATACCCGGTGCGCTCCACGAACGACGAGAACCCGATTCCGACGAGCCGGCCGTCCGCCCGCGGTGCCCGGCCGCGAGCGCGGTGCCCGGCCCAGTCCACGGCGTCTGCCGCCATGCGCAGGCACCGCTCGTAGTCGCCGCTGTCGTAGACCGCACCCGTCGGATTGCGCCAGGGCATGTCCTGCGAGGTCACCATGTTACGGGCCCGAAGCTCGACCGGATCGAGGTTCAGACGGCGCGCGAGCTGGTCCATCAACCGCTCGTAGGCGAAGTTCACCTCTGGCTGGCCGTACCCGCGGTACGCTCCGATTGGCGTCTTGTTCGTCAGCGTCACGCGGCGTTCGGTGTAGCCGTCGTCGACCTTGTAGGGGCCGTTGAACACGACGCTGGAGAGCTGGGCGGAGCCGAAGGGTGAGTTCCAGCCGCCGATGTCGGTGGCGTAGACGTTCGTCATCGCGAGGATGCGGCCGGTCGCGTCCGCGGCGATGCGGTAGTCGTGCACGGATTCGCGGGCGTGCGTGCTCCCGCGGAAGTGTTCGCCACGGTCCTCGGACCATTTCACCGGTCGGCGGAGTGCGATGGCGTGCAGGCAGGCCAGGACGTCCTCTGGGAAGACGCCCAGCTTCAGCCCGAATCCGCCGCCGACGTCCGACGCGACGGCACGGATCTCGCTCTCGCCGAGCCGGAGGATTTCGGCGAGCTCCTTGCGGATCAGATGGGGGACCTGCGACGAGCAGTGGACGGTGAGCTCACGAGCCCCGGGACGCCACTCGGCGACCACTCCCCGGGTCTCCATCGGGAGCGCGGTCACCCGGTTGATCCGGAAGCGGCCCTCCACGACGACGTCGGCCTGGGCGAACCGGGAGTCCGGGTCGCCGCTGCCGTCGGAGTTGGCGGCCAGGAGATTGGAGTCCAGGACCGAGGGATGCAGCACCGGCGCGTCGGGTTCGAGAGCGGCCAGGACGTCCACGACGTGCGGCAGGGGTTCGTAGGTGATGTCGAGGAGTTCGAGCGCGTCCTCGGCGACGTGCCGGCTGTTCGCGACGACGCTGACGACCGGTTGCCCCTCGTGTGTGGCGACGTCCTGGGCGAGCGCGTAGTACGGCAACCTCGGCGCGCCCGGTACCGGGCGGAGGACGGTCAGCGGCTCGGTGCACCGCCGGACGTCCGTCGGCGTCAGGACGTGCTCGACGCCGGCGAGCGCCGCCGCGGCGCTCGTGTCGACGTGCGCGACCCGTGCGTGCGGGTAGGGGCAGCGGGCCACGGCCATGTACAGCACCCGTGCCGGCTCGACGTCGTCGGTGAAGCGGCCGTCACCGCGGAGCAGGCGGTCGTCCTCCTTGCGGAGCTGCGAGGTGCCGATGATTCGGCGTCGACCGCCCGTGTCGCCACGCTCGGCGCCGATTGAGGGTTCTTCCAGAATGGTCATGTCAGCCCTGGGTCGCAGTGGTCTCGGTGGCCGGCCGGGAGGGGATCCGCCGGGCTGCCCTGCGGGTTCTCCATGAACCAGCGCTCGATGGCAGCCACGACGTTGTCGTAGCCGGTGCACCGGCACAGGACTCCGGCGATCTCCTCGCGAATCCCGTCCGGACCCGGCCGGCAGCTCTGGTGTGCGAGCGCGGTCGCGGTCATCAGGAAGCCCGGGGAGCAGAAGCCGCACTGCAGAGCGTGTTCCTCTTTGAAGGCCTGCTGCAGGGTGTTGAGCTCGTCCCCCTCCGCGAGCGATTCGACGGTCCGGACGTCGCGGCCGTCGACCTGGCACGCCAGCATCAGGCACGACTTGACTGCCTCACCGTCGACGATCACGGTGCACATCCCGCAGGCGCCCTGCTCGCAGCCGATGTGTGTCCCGGTGAGACCGAGGTGCAGACGCAGGAAGTCAGCGAGGTGCAGCCGCGCGGGGACGTTCGCCCGCACGACGCGTCCGTTGACCGTGGTAACCGTCTCGACGAGCAGCTCTTCGGGTGCCTCGAGGCCGCTCACCGTCGGTTCACCGGGCGCATCTCGGGCACGGTCAGCTCGCCGGCGTCGACGATCAGCTCGTCGTCGAGATACAGCGAGTTGCCGCGCATCGGGATGTCGAAGTGGCACGCGGTGTCGTTCGGGCCACCGAGCTCGTTGTTCGGGCCGATCGAGAACATCACGTTGCCGTAGAAGGAACGAAGCTCCATACCCATCCCGCCACCGAACTGGGTCAGCCCGTGCCAGTGCGCCCGCTCGTCCAGACCCCACCCGACATGCGACATCCCGTAGCCACGCGGGTCGTCGAAGCTCTTGATGTAGGAGGCGAGCAGATCCGCATCCAGGCCCGAGGAACCCTTCCCGCCGCGGATGTCGCGGATGAACCCGGCCTCGATGGTGATCTCCACCGGGGTCTGCACATAGGTGTTGAACGGCAACAGGACGTCCCCGGGGGCGAGGACGATCTTCCCGTCGACGCCGTCGTCGGAACCACCGGTGAACACGAACGCCGCCGGCCAGTGGTCCCACCGGCCCGGGGTGTCGGTGTAGCCGTACTCCGACAGGGTCGGGTACATGCCCAGCTGGTAGGTCACATCCGTGCCGTGCGGGCTGGTGATCCGCATCGTGGAGGCCTTGGCCAGCAGCTCCGCCCCGGTCTCCACCCGCTCCCGCAGCTCGGTCGTGGGCATCAACCGCGCCAGCAGCTCCGGCGGCTCCACCGCGGTCAGGATCCGCGTGCCGGCGTCCTGGATCGCGAACTGCTCCGGGGAGAACAGCAGGAACGTGCAGTCCACCACCATGTCCGCGGCCTTGAGCGCATCCACCGCGAGGGGGATCCGGCCCAGCCCGGAGTCCCCGACCGCCCACGCCCCACCCGCGCTCGCCGGCGACGGCAACCGCATGTGATACCCCGTCGCGCCCAGCTTCTGGATCGCCCACAGGAACGCATCCGCGTACTCGCCGCGCTCCCCACCCCGGGTCAGCACCACCACCGTCTCGCCCTCGTGCACCCCGGACAGCGTCAGCTGCTGCAGGCAGATGTCGTTGAACAGGTTCTGGTCCATGGCTGGTTACTCCTTGGGTTCGAGGTAGGACAACAGATGCGGGCGAAGGGCGTCGAGGAAGCCGGCCAGGTCGTCCCACGGCACCATGTGCCCGGTATCGGCGACGCTCAGCATCGGGATGTCCGGGCGGGCCCGGTGTAGCTCGTCGGCCGTGTCGGCCGGCACGACCGGGCTGTCGGCCCCGCGCATGAGGAGCACCTCCCCGCGCAGAGCGGTCCAGTAGTCGACGAAGTCCTCGGTCTCGAAGCCTTCGTGGGTCTCGACAACGGCGGTCTCGTCGCAGGTGGCGAGGAAGCGGGCGCGCAGCTCCAGCTCGCGCTGCGGCCATCGCGGGTAGAACGCGCGCACGCCGTCGGCGTCGGTTCCGGCCTGGGCCTGCCGGAGCTGGTCGAGGAACGCCTGCCGCGTCGTGGGATAGGGACGGCGGCCGGGTCCGGAGGTCGGCGGATCGACCAGCACCAGAGGCCCGTGGTCGTCGGGGGCGTGGCGGACCGCGTAGGCCGCGGCGATCCGGGCACCCATCGAGTGACCCACGATCACTGGATTATGCAGGTCGAGCGCCTCCACGAGCCCGGCGACGTCGGCGGCGTAGTCGACCAGGCGGTGACATCCCGACGGGGCCCGGTCGCTCTCCCCGCGTCCTCGCACGTCCGGCACCGTCACCCGGTAACCCGGTTCGGCCAGCCGGACGGCGAGGAAGTCCGCACAGGCCGCCGGAGTCGTGATGCCTGGGAGGAGGAGCAGCGGACGATCGCCTTCCCGCCCGTAGCGCAGCACCCGGTGCCGGAGGCCGTTCGCCCACACCGTGCTGCTCGCTCCCGCGAGTTCGGCCGATGCGGTCATCGTTGCGGTACCTCCGTCTCCGACTCCGTCGGGAGCTGGTCGAGGGCCCACGCCAGGAGCGGGGCCGCGTACTGGGCGGCAGCGGGGGTTCGCACGCGGTCGGTCATGTAGCGCAGCTTGCGCTCGGCCTGCGACCGCGAGCAGACGCCGGAGCGGACCCAGTCGCGCGTCAGGCCCGCGAGGGTCTCGAGGAACGACAACGAGTCCGCCGCCTGGACCTCGTCGGCGCCGTCGATGCCGCCGACCTCGTGCAGCCCGACCAGACGCCGGATCTCGGCCCGGTCGACGGTGGCGGCCACCGGGCCCAGGTTCCCGAGCCACACCGTGACGACCTCGGCCGATCGCAGCATGTGCGGGAAGAGGTAGTCCGGGTCGTCCCATCGCCCGTCGGCGTGCCGGAGGACCGGCCCACCCGGGAACATCCGCTCGATGTCGTGGGTCAGCGCCGCGATCCGCATCTCGGCCGTCGCCGCGGACGCGAGGTGCACGAGCCAGTCCCGCGCCCGCACCAGGTGCTCGGCCTGGTCGTACGCTGCGATCCACTCGGTGGCGAGCGCCTCGACCTCGCCGTGTGCCTCCACGCGCGGTGCCGTCCAGGGCATCGATGTGCTCATCGCGCGCGCCGATTCTGCCAGACGGCGACCGCGCCGAGGGCCGCCGATACGGCACTCAACACCACGGAAGCGACCGTCCAGTGGTCGGGCCCGCGGCGAGTGGGAAGCGCCGGTGCGGTCGAGGTGGAGGCACGGTCGGTGAAGACCGCTGTGCCGATCGAGGGGCGCGAAGTCGGCGCCGGGACGCCGCCGAGAGCGCTCTCGAGGTTCCGGGAGAACGTGGTGGTGACCTTCCCCACCTGCTTGGCGACGACCTTCTGTCCCACGCTGCCCAAGGCGCCCGCGAGGACCACATCGCCGTCGACCGAGACGGTCGTCCGGTCCGGCCCTGCGGCCTCGACCTGCACGGTGACGGTGGCTCGGACGTTGCCCATGGCCCCACGGACGGACTTTCCGGTCGCGGTGAAGGCGATGAGCTTCTCCGGCACCCGCTCGACGATCTTCACCGCCGCTGCGAAGGTGGCCGACATGGGGCCGACGCTCTGAGTGATCCGGACGTCGATGTCGTCGGGCCCGGTCAGCACCAGGTCCTCGACGCCGGGCACACAGCCGGCCACCTTCTCGGGGTGCTCGAAGAACGCCCACACCGAGGTCAGCGGCTGCGCGACCTCGAATTCCTCACGGAGTTGCATGATCTCTCTTCCACCCGCGGACGCCGCCGCGGGCACGTCGGGGTCACGGGCGCGGGGCCCGCAGGTCGTTCAGCGCGCGGCGGAGGTGGACCGGCAGCAGGTGGCGCCGGTAGGCCGCGGACGCACGCACATCGGAGGGCGGATCGATGACCTCCGCAGCGGCCGCGGCCGCCGCGTCGAGGTCGGCGTCGGTCAGGCGCGAGCCCTCGAGTCCGTTCGCCGCCGCGGTGGCGAGCACGGGGCTGTCCGCCACGCCGCCGAGGGCGATGCGGACATGGCGCCAGATGCCGTCGGCGTCCCGGTCGCCCGTGACCACCACACTGACGACCGCGAAGTCGTTGTGCTTGCGGCAGTACTGGCGGAACGCGACGTGCTGCGGGCGCCCCGGGAAGTCGACCGCGACGAGCAGCTCGTCCGGTTCGAGCACTGTGGCGTACGAGCCCGTGTACAGCTCCGCGACGGGGATACGGCGCACGCCGTCCGGCCCGACCACGACGACGGTCGCGTCGAGCACGAGGCAGGCCAGGGGCATCTCGCCGGTCGGGTCGCCGTGCACAAGGGATCCGCCGATGGTGCCCCGGTTGCGGACCTGCCGGTCGCCGATGTGGGTCACGATCCGCGAGAGCAGCGGCAGCCGCTCGGTCACGAGTGGCGAGCGCTCGAGGGTCGAGTACCGGACCAGTGCGCCGATCTCGGTGCGCTCACCGTGGACGCGCAGGTCGTCGAGCTCGTCGATCTCGTTGATGTCGACGAGCGCGTCGGGCCGCCAGAGCCGCATGTTGAGCATGGGGACCAGGCTCTGGCCACCGGCGAGCACGCGGGCGCCGCCGGCGTGCTCGCGCAGGTGTGTGACGGCCTCGGTGACGGTGTTCGGCCGGTGGTAGGCGAAGCGCGCGGGTTTCACGACGGACGCTTCGCCGCGGCGACACCCGTGCCGGAGAACCTGGCCAACACGTGCCCGACCGCTGACTTCGGCGCCGCCACGAGTTGCTCGGCCCGGCGCTGCGCCCAGACCGTCTCCGGGCGCACCTGCAGGACGAACACCTCGCCGGCCTCGGAGACCGCCCACTCGATGTCCTGTGGGGCGCCGCGGTGGTGCTCGATCCGCTTGGCCAGCTTGGCCAGTGCGTCGATCTCCTCGTCGGTCAGGCAGGGTCGCTGGTGCCGGTCCTCGGGCACGGGGACGAGACCGACCACGCCCGTGGCGGGATCGACGCCGTACGCGGACTCCTGCGGTGTCAGCTCGCGTCGGACGACCTCGAAGGTCACCTTGTCGACGACGAAGCGGCTCGGCGTGACGCCGCCGCCGACCACCCCCTCGCCCAGGCCCCAGCACCCCTCGACGACGACTTTCGAGCGGTCGCCGGTCACCGGGTCCAGGGTGAACATGACGCCGGCGGAGCGCGCCTCCACCATCCGCTGCACGCCGACGCAAATGCCGTGGTCGGCGAGCACCGCGTCCGCGGTGGCCTCCGGCTTGTAGGTCAGCACGGCCGGGCCGAACATGCCCGCCCAGCACCGGCGGACGTGTGTCAGGACGTCGTCGACGCCACGGATCCACAGGAAGGTGTCGTACTGCCCGGCGAAGCTGGCCCCGGCCAGGTCCTCGGACTCCCCGCTCGACCGGACGGCGACCGGCAGGTCGGCGCTCCCGGTCTCCTGCTCGAGTCGGGCGTAGGAGGAGCGGATGGCGTCCTCGAGGGCCGGCGGCACGGCCGCGCCCTCGATCTCAGCCGAGAACTCCGCGCTCAGCTGTTGGACGCGGGCCAGGTCGGCATCGCGCGCCTCGGCCCGCACCGTGCGGGCAGCGTCTGCCAGCCCGGACTCGGCGAGGAAGTAGCGATAGGCAGAGGTGGTGACGCCGAACCCGGGCGGGACGGCAAACCCGGCCGCGGTCATCTCGGCGAGGCTGCCGAACTTCCCGCCGAGCAGCGGGCTGGCGACGGCCGCGGGGTCGTCGATCCGGAGAACGAAGGGGGTCTCCGTCGTGGTCATGCGGTCACGTCCTCAAGCACGCGGACGACGCCGTTGCCGCCGTCGACCTCGATGAGCTGTCCGGTCCTAATGGTGGTGGTGGCGAAGCCCGTGCCGACGACGGCCGGGAGGCCGTACTCACGGCACACGATGGCGGTGTGCGCCATGATGCCGCCGACGTCGGACACGGCGGCCGAGAGCCGGGAGAAGACCGGCGCCCAGCTCGGCGCGGTGATGCGGCAGACGAGGATATCCCCGTCCTCGACCTCGTGGAGCTGTTCGGGGTCGAGGATCACCCGGGCCTTGCCGGTCGCCTTCCCTGCAGAGGCGGCCACGCCGTTGAGCCGGTTCGGGTCCTGACCCTCGGAGCCGAGCCACTCCTGCACCGACTCCTGGTTGATTCCCCAGAGCATCACCGTCAGGGGTTCGGTGATGTACTCCGGCGGCACACCGAGCGCGGGCTGCGGCGGGTTCGCCTTGAGCACCTCGCGGATGCGCTGTCGGCGCTCGACCTCCGGCCGCCAGTACGTGACGCCCCGTGCCTGGGTCCCGGTCGCCCACCCGATGTTGAGGTCGTAAAGCGCCGAGTAGATCTCGTTGCGGTGCAGGTAGAAGATGTCCTCGCGGTCGTCGAGGAAGTCGTGCGCGACGAACACGTCGCCCAGTTCGCGCACCTTCGACCAGAATATCGAGTGGTGCCAGTGCTCGACGTAGAAGTTGTGGTTCTCGACGAACGGGAAGACCTTGCGCGCGAGTTCGACGAGCCCGTCGAACGACTCCCGGTCGGCATCGGTAGGCAGGTAGGTGCGGTACTCGTCGGTGACCCGGACCCGTTCAGCGAGGATGGCCTCGAGCGGGCGCTCGATCTCGTGACCGTCGAGCAGGGTCTTGATGTAGCCGCGCAGGGCGGTGAACGGCAGTCGCAGGTCGTCGATCCACGCGCGGTCGCTGTGCTGGTATCCGGCTCCGGTGGAGAACCAGAACCACGGGTCCTTGGCCTGCTCGAAAGCCTCGATCCAGCGGCCGCCGACCGGCTGGGCGGCGACCGCGGCGATGGCGGCATCCGGGTCCTCGTGGGTGAGTAGCTGCTCGGTCAGCCCGAGGTCGACGGCGAGCCTGGCCAGCGCGCGGATCTCGTCGTCGGGCCGAAACAGCATGATGTCGATGCCGGAGACCATGCTCGCTATCGTCTGGTCAGTGATCCCCGGGAAGGCGGCCTGACAATACTCGCGGAACGTCAGGTAGGCGCCGTAGCCGAGATTGAGCATCTCGAAGTGGTAGGAGCCCATCTCGAATAGGTTGTGGATGAGCTCGCTGTAGCTGGTGAGCAGATCGTAGGTGGAGTACAGCCCGCGATGGGAGAAGACCGCGGACTCCGACTCCTTGCCCGGCAGCGGCGCGAAGCTGATCTGCTTCAACCGTTCGATGCAGTCGGTCGCCTTGGCCACCCACTGCTCGTAGATCTCATCCCAGTTCTCGTAATAGTGTCCCGCCCGCACCTCGAAATCCCCCGCCCGAGCGGCGATCTCGTCGGCGTCGACCACAGCGTTCGGGCTGATATAGAGGTAGCCGTTGATGATGCGCTGATCGATCCCGCCGGCCAGCGGGATGGGCCACACCCGGGTGGACATCTGGCTGACCGCGACCCACCAGTTCTCGGTCATGATCGTGTCGAACGGGTAAAGCGGCTCGGGATTGTGCATCCCGTCGAAGAACCAGAACTTGCCGTCCTCGAACTCCGCGCGCTCCGTGCTGAGCAGCGCGTAGTACGGGTACATGCTTTCCCAGCCCTCGGCGCCGGGGGGCGTCGTCACCGCGAACGGGCTGGCGAATCGCTTCCCGGGAACCGCCTGAGCGGGCTCGCCCGGCACAGGTGTGGAATCAGGACTCGTGATGGTCATGCAGGGACCTCTGACTTGGGCTTGGTGGCGGGCGGGCGTGCGGTCTCGGGGCCGAGGAGCGTTTCGGCCGCGCCGACCGGTCGGGTGAGGTAGTCGATGACCTCTTCGAGGTCGACGACGTCGCCGTACTTCTCGTCGATGTCGAACAGACTCGCGGCGTGGGGACCGGGAGCCCGGTCGGCGACGCACTCCTGCGGGACCAGGCTCGGGAAGCCGTACTGGACCGCGTCGACCACGGTCGCGCGGACGCATCCACTCGTCGTGGCACCGGCAACGACGACCGTGTCGACGCCCTTCGAGACCAGGTACGTCGCCAGGCCCGTTCCGAAGAAGGCCGACGCACCGGTCTTGACGATGATGTGCTCGTCGGGCCGACCGCCGAGGCGGTCGTCGATCTCCACGAGCCGGCTCCCCGCCGTCAGCGCAGCCATACCCTTGGCCTTGCGTAGCCAGGTGAGTCCGCCGACCTGCCCCGGGTCGTAGGCGATGGTCGTAAACACGACGGGCACGTCCGCGGACCGCGCAGCGGCGAGCAGGCGCCCCGTCGCCAGCACGGGCCCGGTCATGTCCGCGCCCGTCGGGTAGGCGGGGTCGGTGAAGCCGAAACTAAAGTCGACCACCACCACCGCGGGCTGGGCCCCCCGTGCCAGGGAATGGCCGAAACCTGCGCGATCGTACACATCGACCGTGTTGGGCTCGTCGTCCACCGATACTCCTCTCACGGCGTCGTGATCCGGCGTCAGCGGCATGTATAGCAGGCGACGGCATACGTGTATACCACCTGCCGTCCACCGACCGTGTCGATCGCCGGCAGTGCGCTCCACGGGCGACATGGGAGGAAGGCAGGCCGTCGGCGGCGAATGCTGCCGGACAACCGCGCTGAGGTCGTGGCTCCCGCGTCCTCGCACCAAGGACGGCAAGCGCCCTTCGGCCGTGCGGAGACCGTCTACCGCTGCGGTGTGCCGTAGGGGCTTGACCAGCAAGCCGGCTCCGGCTGACCAGGAACCGCACACGCTGCCTTCTGCCACGTCGTCGAATGTTGCGATGCTGGCCGGCGGTGTCTCGTGCGGCGCGTTCGCCGGTGTCCTCGCCCGGCAACGAACGGGCAGAGCCCTGCAACCGTCCTCCATGGCCGCGGCGAACGCGTGTGCCCGTATCGTCATCGATCAGGAAAGGTCCGCACGTGAGACAAAGCGGCGGACGATGGACCGCCCAGAACGGAGACCGGTACATGCAGCTCTCGGAGCCTAACACCGTTCCGCTGTCGCAACGCACAAGCGAGGGCGTCGCCCGAGTCCTGCGCGAGGAAATCTTCTCCGGTAATCTCAAGCCAGGAGAATCGCTGCCGGAGCGGACGCTTGCCGAGGGCCTCGGTGTCAGCCGCACCCCCGTTCGCGAGGCGCTGTTCACGCTGCAAAGCGAAGGCCTTGTCGAACTTACGCCCAATCGAGGCGCAACAGTGCGCAGAATCACCTCGAAGGACATCGTGCAAATTTACTCGTTGCGTGCCGTTCTGGAGGCGTACGCGGCCGCGGAGGCCGCTCGCACACGCACTCGGAAGGACATCGACGCGCTCCTCGACGCCCAGGCCAAACTTGAACGCGTCGGCGTATCCGGCACGGCACACGAACAGGCACTTGCCGACCTAGCGTTCCACAGACTGATCAGCGACGCGACTGGAAGTAGTTTGCTGCGAACGATCATGGGGCAAGTGCTTGCGTTCACCGTGAGCTACCGATCCCGCTATTCCTACCCGGCCGAACGTGCCGCTCTCGCGATCGAGCAGCACCGCAATATTCTCGAGGCCTTACGAGCGCAGGACAGCGAGCTGGCCGAGCGGCTCATGGCCGAGCATGTCGAATCATCCCGCGAATTCGCTCTCAAGCATTTCGACGAGAGCGAGAATGCTGTAATTCCGTGACGAATTACGACCATTTCGGGCTGTTCCGGATTCGGAGTGCAGGTGAGGGTGTGGCAGCTCGCGGAGGCGGGGTCGCGTCGCTGCGGTGAGGCGGGCCCGGGCCGCTGATGATGCAGGTTCTTACACCAAGATCACTGACCCTACATCGTCAGTGTCCGGCGCAGGGGGCCAAGCTCAGACGCACGCCTTTCGCGGTTCGCAAGCACGACAACGCCGCTCGGCGTCGCACGAAGCCGGGATCGCCACCGGGAAACGACCCGGGCGCAGCGTACCGGGGAGCGGGCGTCGCGGATCTCGCTGCTCCGGGCGCCTCAGGTGCCGGCTGCGTCCCCGCCGATGTCGGCCATCCGAATCAGGTGCCGGCTGCGTCCTCGCCGATGTCGGCCATCCGAGCGTCGAAGAAGTACTCCCACCAGCGCTCCGGCAGGCTCGGCGGCACCGGCGTCTCGGAGTCGAGCAGCCGCGGATGATCGAACCCGCCCCGTAGCTCGGGTCGTGGCCGCGCAGCGACGGGAACCGCTCGGGCAGGTACCGAGCACGATCGGCACCGTCGATGGAGTGGGTCACCAGCGGGGCCCGACGGTGGTCCCGACGCGCACCGCTGACAACGGCATCGCCGACAAGCTCGGGATCCCGACCGCCTACCTGCGCCGGACCCGCGAGCAGAACATTGCCCTGTACGACGACAACGTCAATGGGGCTCTTCCGGTTTTAGAGTGCGAGGGTTCCGCAGTGCAGCAGCGATCGGATGCGGTAGTTGATCAGGTTGCGGAAGCCCAGGGCGTTGCGCCGCAGCGCTTCGAGGCGGCCGTTGATGGCCTCGGTCGGGCCGTTCGAGGCCGGTGGTCGAAGTAGGCCAGGATGTCGTCTCGTCGCCGGTGCAGCGTCCTTCCCAGGGTGGCGAGCTCGTCGAGCCCTGCCGGTAGCCCTGCGCGCAACCGGTCGATCACAGCGGCGAGCAGGGTCTTGCCGCGTTGACGGTTCTGATCGGCGTAGGCGGCGATGATCTGCTGATACGCCCACCACGTGACCTCGACCGCGACGTGGTCATCGGCGGCGAACACCGCCTCGAGCCGGGCCCTCTGCTTGTCGGTGAGCAACCCGAGGCGGGTCCGCAGGATGCGACGTGCCCGGTAGAGCGGGTCACCGGTGCGGCCGCGGTGGCCGAGGGTGTCCTGCTGGACGCGTTGGCGACACAGGTCGAGCTTGTGCCCGGCCAGCGCGACGAGGTGGAACGGGTCCATCACCGTGACCGCGTCCGGGACAGCGTCGGTGGCAGCGTTCTTGTAGCCGCCGAACCCATCCATCGCCACGACCCGGACTCCATCTCGGAAGGCCTGGTCGCGGGCGTCAAGCCAGGTCCTCATCGCCGCCGCCGAGCGCCCCGGGACGAGGTCGAGCAGACGTGCGGGTCCCCGACCTGCGACGACGTCGGTCAGATCAGTGATCACGGTGACGAACCCGTCACCCGCTGCGCCGAACACACGGGCCCACTTGTGCTCGTCGACCCCGATCACCCGGACACCGTCGAGCCGGGCGGGGCCGACGGTGAGCAGTAGCTGCTCGGTCGCGGCGACCGCGACGCTGTTCACGGCGTCCCAGCTCCGGCCGAGCTCTCGGGCGACCGCGGCGACGGTGGCCTTGTCGATCGCCAAACGGCGCAACACATACTCCGCGCAGCGCCGGGTGGTCGAGGCTCCGGGGCGAGCCAACCGGCTGCTGTCGTGGGCGAAGATCTCGCACGCACAACCGTCATGGACACACCGGTAGCGCGGCACCCGGACCCGCAGTGGCAGCGGATGCCCGACCACCGGGACGTCGCAGACGCGGCGCTCGACGCTGTCGCGATAGACCCCGGCCAACCCGCAGCCCGGGCACGCCCGGGTCCGTCGGTGATCAGGTCGCACCACAGCACCGTGGTCTCGCCGTCGAGGGCGGCGTCGGCAATCCGCACGCCGAGCTCGACGGTACGGACGATCGTGTCGGCCACGATCTGGGCAGGCGGGCACGTAGGCTGCGACATCGGGTCCCCGGGCTTGTTGATGGTGTTCGGCGTAGGAACCTTCATCATCGACTTCTCGGGGCCCGCCTCACCGCAGCGACACGACCCCACTCCCGCGGTCGATCACGCCTCACCTGCACTCCATTTCCGGAAGAGCCCCTTAGAGCGTCCGGCAAATGAGGTCGCCGCGTGTCGTTGCAGGTAGAGGCACGGACCCAGAAGTGATCATGGGATTGCTGAAGTCCTGTGATCGCCTGGAGGGTCCGTGCCTCTGTTGCCAGCATCCCTGATCGAGCCGCTGTGGGTCGAGTTCGCTGACCTGATCGGGTCCGAACGACGGCCCGAGTTCTCCCCGACCCATCCGTGGGGCTGTCATCGTCGCCGGATCCCGGACCGGGTCGTGTTCGAACACGTGCTCGCCGCGCTGGTGCACGGCAGCGGCTACGAACGCCTCGCCTCACCGGGCTGCTCGGACCGCACCATCCGCCGCCGCCTTGACGACTGGGCCCGGGCCGGCGTCGGTCGAGAAACGCTGCGCCAGGCCCTGGCCGGCTACGACCAGATGATCGGACTCGACCTCGATGACCTGTCCGTGGACGGGTCGATCACCAAGTCCCCGTGCGGCGGTGAGGTATCCGGGCGCAGCCCGGTTGACCGGGGCAAACAGGGCACCAAACGCTCGGTGGCCGGCGACGGGAACGGGATCCCGCTGCACCTGGTCGCCGCCCGCGCCAATGATCACGACTCGCCGTTGCTCGAACCCACCCTGGCCGGGGTTTGCGACATGATCGGTCCGTTGCCCGATCTGCCGGGCATGCATCTGGACCGGGGCTACGACTCGGCCAAGACTCGCGACCTGCTCGAGGTCCTCGGCTATGACGCCCACATCGCGCTCAAGGGCGAACCCGCCCCGATCCAGGCTGGGCGGCGGTGGCCGGTCGAGCGCTTGCACGCGTGGATGAACGGGTTCGGCAAGCTGCGCCGGTTCACCGACAAGCGCCGCGACATCGCCGAGTTCTACCTCAACCTCGCCGCCGCGTTGACCGTGATCCGCCGCCTGATCAACCGCGCACGCGTGCTCTACCGCTGGCCCACCCGGCCGACCACCCGCCGACTCCGCTGAACATCATTTGCCGGACGCTCTTAACCCGGGCTCTTCATGGAGGGCCGGGCGGTAGGTGACCCCGAAAGAAAAAAGTGCCTCGTGACCAGGTAGGACAGGGCTTGCTGAGGGCCATGTCCGCCGGGTCGAGGAGGCACTTTCCGAGTGCAGGCTACAACCACCCGTCCGAAGATCATCGTGACCGCCGACGGGGCCGGGGTGGTGTCACACGCCGGGTCTCGTCTGCTGGCCGACGTCGCCGACCGCACGACTGTGACCGGCGAGCTGTCCCATGCCCTGGCCGAGCTGTGTCGGCCCGGGACCCGGCATGACCCGGGCCGGGTCCTGGTGGACCTTGCCGTCGCGGTCGCCGACGGGGCGACCACGATCTCCGAGATCGATGTGCTGCGCGACCAGGCCGACTTGTTCGGGGTGGTGGCGTCGGACTCGACCTGCTGGCGGCTGCTCGACCGCCTCGACGACACCGCACTCGCCCGGGTCGCGGCGGCGCGGGCGAGGGCTCGTGAGGTGGTCTGGGACCAGCACGCCGAACGCCACGGACGGGCGTTCCCGCCCGCGCGGGTGGCCGGCCGGGACCTCGACGTGCTGGTGCTCGATCTGGACGCCTCGATCGTGATCTGCCACAGCGAGAAGGAGCAGGCTGCGCCGACGTTCAAGCGGACCTTCGGCTATCACCCGTTGATGGCGTTCTGCGACAACACCTCCGAGTTCCTGTCAGGAGTGCTGCGTCGCGGCAACGCGGGCGCGAACACCGCCGCGGACCACATCGCGGTGCTCGACCAGGCCCTGGCCCAGGTCCCGGACCAGCACCGCCACGGCCGTCCGATCCTGGTCCGTGCGGACACCGCGGGCTGCACGAAAGGGTTCCTGGCCCACGTCCGCGACCAGCGCGACAGGCTGGTGAACTGCGAGTTCTCCGTCGGCTGGGCCATCACCGACCGCGAACGCGCCGCCATCTCCGCGGTCCCGCGCAAGGTGTGGGCGGATGCCGTCGACGCCGACGGTGGCCACCGCGACGGCGCCGGCCTGGCCGAGCTCACCGGGCTGCTGCCTGCCGCGGCGCTCGAGGGCTACCCGACCGGAACCCGGGTGATCGTCCGCCGGGAACGCCCGCACCCGGGCGCGCAGCTGGACCTGATGGAGACCCGCGACGGCTGGCGCTACACCTGCTTCGCCACCGACACCGCGGCCGGGCAGTTGGCGTTCCTCGACGCCCGACACCGCGCCCACGCCCGGGTCGAGGACCGGATCCGCACTGCGAAGGACACCGGCCTGAACCACTTCCCGTCGCGGACGTTCGCAATCAACTCGGCCTGGCTGACCGTGGTGATGCTCGCGGTCGACCTGCTGTCCTGGACCCAGCACCTGCTCCTCAACGGCCATCTCGCGAAGGCCGAGCCGAAGACGCTGCGCTACCGGCTGCTGCACGTCGCCGCCCGAATCACCCGAGGTCAACGCCGCACCTTCGCCCGCATCCAGCAGTCCTGGCCCTGGGCCACAGACCTCGCTACCGCGTTCGCCCGACTCCACGCCCTGCCCGTCCCCGCAGGCTGAACCAGTCTCACCGTCGGCACAAGCAACACGGAGCACCCGGCAGAACCGCAGGCCGGATGACCCCGCACGCACGCACCCGAAAACCCGAAACGATCATGATCGAGAGATCAACTGTCAGCCGTCATGAATCACCAGGGTTAATGCTCTCCCCGCGTCGAGGGCGTCGACTCCCACCTTGCCCTCAGAGGCACGACGGGGCCGGCTGCGCTTGCTCTCCGGGATGGTCCGCGCCAACCGGCCCTGGCGGCTGGTGCCCAGTCTCTCGCCCGGCATCGCCGTCGCCGCGTTCGGGATCTTCTACTCCGAACATCTGGCAGCTCGCCGACGCGTTCAGCACCTGGCGGCTGCTACTGGTCGCTGTCCTCGCCGTCCTCGCGATGATCGCCTGGTTGATCATCGACAACGGCCTGTGGGAAAGGCCCACCGGCGACCGGCTCCGCGAGCAAGCCGTGCTCTACAACGCGGCCACCGTAGCGACCATCTCCATCGGCGTGCTCTGCATGTACGTGTTGCTCTACGTCGTCACCGTGGCCTCGGCGCTGGTCGTCATCCCGCCCGCCTACCTCGGCTCCACCCTCGTCCACCCCTCCGGGTTCGGCGACTACGCGGGCATCGCCTGGCTCTCCGTGTCGATGGGCACCATCGCCGGAGCCCTCGGCTCCGGACTGGCCAGCGAGGACGCCGTACGCCAGGCGTCCTACAGCAGACGTGAGCAGGAACGCCGTCGTCGCCTCAAAGACGCAGACACCGAGGCCAACGAACCCCGGTGATCCACCGGGCCGTTCGTCGATCCGACGCGAGGGGCGACGAGGCCGATCGGACCGCGCCGGTCCCTCATCGTCGCGGGACGCGCAGGCCCGACATCCCACCGTCGACGGCCAGGTCGGTGCCGGTGAGCGAGCACATCCGCGGATCGGCGAGGTACACGATGGACCGGGCGATCTCGTCCATCCCGACGAGACCACCGGTCGGTTGGCGGCTGCGCAACGCCTCGAGTTCGCTGCCCGGGTCGTCGGCCGCATCGAGCAACCGGCTGATCCACGGGGTGTCGACCGTGCCGGGGCACACGCAATTGACGCGAATCCCCTCGTCGACGTGGTCGGCAGCCATGGCCCGCGTCAGGGACAGCACGGCGCCCTTGCTCGCCGAGTACAGCGCCCGGTCGGGCAGGCCGGCAGTGGCCACGATGGAGCAGACGTTCACCACCGCCGCCGAGCGCGCGCGGCGCAGCGCCGGAAGTGCTGCCCTGGTCGTGCGCACCAGGCCGAGCAGGTTCACGTCGAGTACCCGCCGCCACTCGTCGAGGTCGTTGGCCTCCACCGTGCCGGACGCGCCGATGCCCGCGTTGTTGACGAGGACGTCCACCCCGCCGAATGCCGCCACGACCTCGTCTACGGCGGCGGTCACGGAATCATCGTCGGTGACGTCGGCGCGGACACCGAGCATCGGGCCGGGCACACCGCCGGGGTCGAGGTCGAGAACGGCGACCCGGGCGCCGCGCGCGGCGAACAGGGCCGCCGTGGCGGCGCCGATCCCGGAGGCCCCGCCGGTGATGACGGCGGTCAGTCCGGCGAGGTCGTTCGCGCGGGAGTCGGTCGTGGGGTCGTTCATGGCAGAGTCTGTCCTCCGTCGACGTGCCAGGACTGGCCGGTGACGAACCGGGTGGCGTCCGAGGCGAGCACGAGGGCCAGGTCGGCGACGTCCTGCGGGGTGGTGAGGCGTCCCATCGGGATACCGGTTCGGTACTTGGCGGGGTCCCCGTGGATCTGTCGCTCCGGGCCGACGCCGAGTCTGCGCCACTGCTCGCGCTGCAGCTCGGTGTCGCAGGAGCCCGGGCACAGGGTGTTGACCCGAATGCCCTCGTCGGCGAGCTCGAGGGCCAGGCAGCGGGCCATCATGTCGGTGGCCGCCTTGGACGCGCAGTAGGCGCCCAGGTCCATCCGCGGGGTGCGGGCGCAGTTCGAGGTGACCACGACGATGGAGCCCGGCCCGCCGCGGGCCCGCATGTGTCCCGCGGCGGCCCGCACGGACAGGTACGCCGCCCGGGTGTTGACGGCGAACTGGGCGTCCCAGTCGTCGACCTCGGAGGTGACCAGGTCACCGGCCCGCAGGATGCCGGCGTTGTTGACGAACACGTCGAGTGCGCCGAGCTGCTCGACGACCTCGGTGAACGCCCGCTCCACGGCGGCGGCATCGGTGAGGTCGGCCGACACCGGCACGCCGCCGACCTTGTCAGCGACCAGCTGCGCGCCGTCGGCGTCCTTGTCGATCACGGCGACCCGGGCTCCGGCTTCGGCCAGCGCCGTGGCGATGGACTGGCCGATGCCGCGGGCCGCGCCGGTCACGGCGGCGGTGCGGCCGGTGAGATCGAGTGCGGTCACGGCGTGGCCTCCCCGGCGGTGTGGTCGATGCCGGTGTGGTCGGCGTAGCGGGCGCGGATCGTGAGCAGGGAGAGCAGGCTGATCACGGCGGTCACGGCGAGCAGCGCGGCCATCGGCCAGGACGCGTTGTCGTAGCTGATCAGCAGGGCGCTGGCGACGAGCGGGACGAGCCCGCCGAGCATGCCGCCGATCTGGTAACCCAGTGAGGCGCCCGAGTAGCGCAGCGCAGGCGGGAACATCTCCGAGTACAGCGCCGCCTGCGGCCCGTACATCAGCGGGTGTCCGATACCCATGATCACGATGACGCCGAGGAACAGCAGCGGCGTCGACATCGTCTCGATCAGCCAGAACAGCGGGAACGCGAACACCGCCACCAGGATCGCCCCGGCCGCGAACACCGGGCGCCTGCCGACCCGGTCGGACAGCGCGCCGAACAGCGGCACGGTGCCGCACATGATCACTGCAGCGACCAGGACGGCGGCCAGGAACGTGCCGCGCGGGATGCCCAGATGCGTGGTGGCCCAGGACAGGCCGAGCACGGTGACCAGATAGAATACCGTGTTGATCACGACGAACGCACCGGCGGCGCCGAGCACGCTGCCCGGGTGCTTGGCCAGCGCGTCGCGCACGGGCAGCCGGGCGGTGTCACCTGCGGACTGCATCTGCGCGAACACCGGGGACTCCATCAGCCGCAGCCGCACGACGAGCCCGACGATGATCAGCACCGCGCTGGCCAGGAACGGTACCCGCCAGCCCCACGACAGGAAGTCCTCGTCGGGCAGCACGCTCACCGCGGAGAACGCCGCGGTGGAGAGCACCAGCCCGAGCGGGCTGCCGACCTGCGGCCATGATCCGTACCAGCCGGCCTTGCCCGGTGGCGCGTGCTCGACGGCCATCAGCACCGCCCCGCCCCATTCGCCGCCGACGGCGACGCCCTGGACGAACCGGAGCGCCACGATCAGGATCGGGGCCAGGATGCCGATCTCGGCGAAGCCCGGGACGAGCCCCATCGCCAGTGTTCCGAGGCCCATCGCGAGCAGCGAGATGACCAGCATCTTCTTGCGCCCGACCCGGTCACCGTAGTGACCGAACACGATGCCGCCGAGCGGGCGGGCGGCGAAGCCGACCGCGTAGGTGGACAGCGCCGCGAGCAGGCCCGCTCCCGGGGAGAACTCGGGGAAGAACAGCTTCGGGAACACCAGCGCCGCGGCGGTGCCGTAGATGTAGAAGTCGTACCACTCGACGGTGGTGCCGATCAGGCTGGCGAAGGCGACCTTGCTGCTCTGCCGGCTGCCCGGCGGCGCGTGGTCTGCGCTCACTGACGTCTCTGTCATGGCTTTCGGACCTCTTGTCGGGTGTCAGCGGGTGGGTGCGGGACGGGTGCTGGGGGCCAGAGCGGCCTCGAACGCGCTGGTGATGGCCTCGCGGGCCTTGCCGGCCCGGCGGGCATCGCCGAGCACGAGCACCTCGGTGCCCGGGTCGAGGGGGAGGCGCCGGGCCAGCGTGGCGCCGTGTCCGATGCGCAGCCGGTAGTAGAGGCTGTCGCGGACCCGGGTGGAGGCGAACAGACGGGCGGCGGCCCGGGAGCGGGCGGCGCGGGTGCGCAGCAGTCGAGGGACCAGTGCGCCGAGCCCGAACCGGTAGTCCGCCCCGGTGGCCACCGCGACCAGATCCGCGCCATGCAGGTCGTCGCGGGTGGCCTTCGAGCCGTAGCGGAACCGGACGCCGCCCAGCCGGCAGGTTCGTTCGAGCTCTCCGACGTAGGCGGTGAACGTCGGTTCGGCCGCGGTGACGTCGTTGAACCGCGGGGCGAGGCCGGTGAGCCGGAACGCCCCGCCTGCGCGGTCCGCCGTGTCGATCACGGTGACGTCGTTGTCCTCGGCGACCAGCGAGGCGTAGGTCAGCCCGGCCGGTCCGGCGCCGAGCACCACGATCCGGCGGCCTCCCGGCGCACTCGTGCCGTCGTAGGCGTCCTCCCGACCGGTCGCCGGGTTGACCACACAGGACAGCTGCGCGCCGGATCGCATGTTCGTGATGCAGTGGTTGCAGGCCAGGCATCGCCGGACGGGAACTCCGGCCTGTGCCTTGGCCACCCAGTGCGGGTCGGCGATCAGTGGTCGGCCGAGGGCCACGATGTCGAGCTTGCCGTCGGCCACGGCAGCGGCGGCGAGATCGGGATCGCCGAGCCGCCCGACCCCGATCACCGGGACGTCCACCAGCTGCTTCATCCGTGCCGCGTACTCGACGAACGTCGCCGCGGGGTACGCCATCGGCGGGATCATCCGCTCCGCGGCCGGCAGGGAGCGGTAGTGCCCGGCGGTCACGCTGACCGCGTCGGCGCCGCTCTGCTCCGCCCACCGGCCGACCTGCATGCCCTCGTCGGCGGTGAGCCCGCCAGCGAAGAAGTCCTCCACCCCGATCCGGAAGATCACCGGCAGACCGGGGACCTCGGACTTGATGCGGCGCAGGATCTCCAGGCCGAACCGGGCCCGGTTCTCCAGCGACCCGCCGTAGGAGTCGGTGCGGGTGTTCTCCAGCGGGGACAGGAACTGCGAGATCAGGTAGCCGTGCGCGCCGTGCAGCTCCACCATGTCGAACCCGGCCCGCTGCGCACGGGCCGCCGCGGCCACGTACGCGTCGACCGTCTCGCGGATCCGGGCTGGCGACATGGCCTCCGGGACGGCGATCTCGCTCTCCACCTCGAAGACCGGGGTGGGCACGGCCGAGGGCGCCACGGGGGTCGTGCCGGAGACTGCGGACCGGGCCCGACTGCCGCCGTGTCCGAGCTGGATCGACGCGCATGCCCCGGCCTCGTGCAGCGTGTCCACCAGCCGGCGCAGGCCGGGCAGGAACACGTCGTCGTAGATGCCCAGCTCGCGGAATCGGTGCTTGCCGGCGATCTCGGGGGAGGCCATCTCGACGGTCACCAGCCCGACACCGCCCTCGGCGCGGGCCCGGTAGTAGGCGAGCGTCGCGTCGGTGACGTGCCCGGCGTCGTCGGCGAGGCGGGTGGTCATCGAGGGCAGCAGGGTGCGGTTGCGCAGCCGGACGCCGCCGATCTCGATCGGGTCGAACAGGCCGGAGCTCTCACCCACGGGGCAGCTCCGCCCGCTCGATGGCGGCGCGCAGCATCGCCCGCTCGGTGTCGGGCACCGGTTGCAGCGGTGGCCGGACATGCGCGGCGTCGATCCGGCCCAGCTGGGCCAGCGCGACCTTCATCCGGTTGTGCCCGTCCAGGAACGGGTCGGCGTAGCACGCCTCGGCGAAGGGCTGGATGCGGTCCCAGACCCGGCGCGCCTGGGTCAGGTCCTGTTTCTCCACGGCGCGGAACAGTTCTACGTGCAGGTCCACGACGACGCTGCCGTGCCCGGAGAGGATCCCGTCCGCGCCCAGCACGAGCGAGGCGAGCAGCGAGCGACTGAAGCTGGACAGCACCGAGACCGGCTTGTCCAGCGCCCGCAGCGCCCGCAGGTTGCGCTCGTAGGTGACGATGTCGTTCGACCACTCCTTGATCGCGACCACGTTGTCGATCTCGGAACAGATCCGGACCAGGGCGTCGGTGCCCAGCCGCAGCCCGGACGTCGCCGGATAGACGAACGCGATGATCGGCAGGGAGGTGGCGTCGGCGATCGCGGCGTAGTGGCCCACCGCCATCTCCGGACGCAGCTGCGCGCCGCCGTCGAACACGACCGTGGGGAACACCAGCAGGCCGTCGGCGCCCGCCGACTCGGCGTCCGCGGCGATCCGCGCGGCCTTCGCGGAGCCGTCCTGGTAGACCCCCGAGATCACCGGGACCCGCCCGGCGACTTCGTCGAGGACGATGTCGAGCTGGCGGCGCTGCTCGTCCGCGGTGAGGGTGGCCACCTCCGAGGCGTGTGCGTTGGTCGTGATGCCCGCGACGCCCTCGACGTCGAGCAGGGCACTCAGGTGGCGGCGGAGGTTCGGCTCGTCGATCTGCCCGTCCTCGGTGAACGGGAGCAGATGCGCCGGGATCACACCCTGGAAGGAGACCATCGTCGGTCCCGTCCTCTCTCTTGTCAGCTCGGCCTCTCCTCGTCGGATCAGCGATGACAGGACGTTAGGCCCGCGGTCAGCGCGGGTGGAAATGCCGATCCAGCAGCACTTATGCTGCCCAGGCATGAGTGAGATGCCGGCGGAGCACGGAGTGGAGATGCGGCATCTGCGTGCGTTCGTGGCCGTCGCCCGGGAACGCAACTTAACCCGCGCCGCGCGGCACCTGCAGATCACCCAGCCCGCCCTGAGTCGCACCGTCGCGTCGCTGGAGCGTCTGGTCGGCACGGCCCTGTTCGCACGAAACCGCCGCACGGTCCAGCTCACCGCGGCCGGTCAGCGGTTTCTGCCGCACGTTCATCGCGCGCTGGCCGTGCTCGACGAGGCGATCGGCGTCGCGACCGGTGGACCACCCGTCCTGCGGGTCGGGTTCACCTGGGGCTCCACGGCCGAGTACACCGCCCCGATCGTGCGGGACTTCGAACGGTCCCACCCGCAGGTGACGGTGGAGATTCGGCGTTACGACGACACCGTGGCCGGGCTCGACGACGGCCGCACCCACGTGGGGTTCCTGCCGGGCGACCCCGGGGATCCCCGGTTCGGGACGCTGGTGCTGGCCGACGAACCCCGCGTCGTCGCTCTGCCGGTGGACCACCGGCTGGTATCCGGCGAGGACGTCGTACTGGCCGATCTCGCGAGCGAGACGATCGTGATCAACGTGGTCTCGGGCACGACCACGCTCGAGCTGTGGGAGCCGACCCGGCGGCCGGACACCTTCGTGCGGGTCCGCAACGTCGACGAGTGGATGGAGGCGATCGCGGCCGGGAGGGGCGTCGGACTGACGCCGGCCTCCACCGGGCGGCTCTACACCCACCCGCAGATCCGCTACCGGCTCGTCGCGGACTCGCCGCGGGTGCCGATCACGCTGGCCTGGCCGCGGCTGGCCGCGCATCCGCTGGTCGCGGACTTCGTCGCCAGTGCTGAGCGCATGCGGCATCGGCGAGATCACGCCGACCCCTAGCCGCAGTTCCCACGACCGTTCGCACCATGGGCGCCCCGACACTGTCGAACGGCCTGCCCCGGTAACAGGTCGGATCAGGCGCCGGCCGCCGCATGCGGGCGGAGCCCCGGCATCCCGGCGGGGCTTCCGTGCGGGATCCACCGGGCCAGAAGGTCCCGACCGAACAGCTCGTCGATGACCATGAAGCCGGCCCCGGTCGGGCCCGACCGCTCGCCCAGCGACGTCCGCACGATCTCCAGATCGCGGGTGGCCAGCGGCAGCGACCGCCGGTAGACCTGCTGCCGGACGCTGGCCAGCAGCAGGTCACCCGATGCCCCGACCCGCCCGCCGAGCAGGATCATCGACGGGTTGAAGAAGTTGACCACCGCGGCCACCGTGTCGCCGACCAGTCGGCCGGCTCGGGACAGCAGCTCCACCGCGACCGGGTCGCCGAGCTCGGCGGCGCGCGCGATGTCGTCCGGGGCGATCTCGCCGGCGTGGGCCAGCCGCGCGACCAGGTGCTCGCCCCGGCCCTCCCGGGCGGCCGTCGTCGCGTCCCGGGCCAGAGCCGCCCCGCCGACCAGTGCCTCCAGGCAGCCGACGTTGCCGCAGCGACACACCACCTGCTCGGCCCCGGGTACCGATCCGGTCAGCCCGATGTGTCCGATGTCGCCCGCCGAGCCCTGCGCGCCGCGGTGCAGTCGTCCGCCGGAGACCAGTCCGGCCCCGATCCCGGTGCCGATCTTGACCAGCACCAGGTCCGGGGCTCCGGCCCCCCGGCCCGCCCGGTACTCGCCCAGCGCCATCACGTTGACCTCGTTGTCCACGAACGTCGGGGCGTCGTAACGCGCGGCCAGCCGGTCGCGGACCGGGTAGCCGTCCCAGCCCGGCATGATCGGTGGCGCGACCGGGCGGCCGGACGCGAACTCGACCGGTCCGGGCACTCCGAGACCGACGCCCCAGACGGCGGGAGCGTCCCGCTCGGCGAGCAGTTCGTCGAACAACTCCTCGACCCGGCTCAGGCTGGCCTCCGGTCCGGTGGCGATGTCCCAGGTGCAGCTGCGGTGGGCGATCTGGCGCCCGCTCAGGTCGGATACGCCGGCGTCGAACCCGGTCGCCCCGAGCGAGGCCACCAGCAGAACCCCCGCATCGGCCTGGAAGCGCAGCTCGCGCGGCGCCCGACCGCCGGTCGACACGCCGAGATCGCCTTCGGTCACGAGACCGGCTGCCTCCAGCTGACCGAGCCGCTGCGAGACGACCGTGCGCCCGAGCCCGGAGCGGCGGGCCAGCTCCGGACGCGTGCGCGCGCCGCCGGAGCGAACCAGGTCGAGCACTGTGACCAGCGTGTCCAGTTGGTCCGGCGCGACACCCTGCACGGACAGTCCCACTCGGTGGCCCTCCTCGTTCCGCTTCGGCCGGGACTTCGGAGGCTAGTCCATTGACTTCTGTGCAGATCAAACATTAGTGTCGTTGTATCGATCGAAAGTGCGGCGCTGTGGCCGCACCGGAGGAGGTGGGTCGTGCGTCTGGGCTATCACTCGATCAGTTGGGGCGGGGTCACCGGCGCCGCCGGCGGGGTGACCAGCGTGAAGGATCTCGTCTACCGGGTACCGGGGGACATGCACCGGGCGCTGCGCGAAATCTCCGACGCCGGCTACCGGGGTGTCGAGATGTTCGACGGGAACGTGCGCGAGTTCGCCGAGTTCGCCGACGACGACCCCGCCTCGCTGCCCCGGCTGCTCGACGAGACCGGGCTGTCGCTGGTCGGCGTCTACACCGGCGCGAACTTCGTTTACCCGGACATCTTGGCCGACGAACTGCACCGGGTGCGCCGCGCCGCCGAGGCCGCGGCCCGGTTCGGGGCCGGGCAGCTCGTGGTCGGCGGCGGCGCACCCCGTGCCGACGGCATCGCCGAGGGCGACCACGACCGGCTCGGTCAGGCCCTCGACACGGTGGCCGGGATCGCGGCCGAGCACGGCCTGTCCGCCTGCTACCACCCGCACCTGGGGACGATCGGCCAGTCCCCGGAGCAGGTCGAGGCCGTGTTCTTCCGATCCTCGATCGGGTTCTGCCCGGACACCGCGCACCTGGCCGCCGGCGGTGGTGACCCGGCGGCGATGATCCGCCGGTACCGCGACCGGATCCGGCACGTGCACCTCAAAGACCTCGGGGCCGACGGTGCCACGTTCCTGCCGCTGGGCCGCGGCGAGCTCGACCTGGACGGCGTGCTCGCCGCCGTTGCCGAGTCCGGCTACGACGACTGGCTGGTCGTCGAGCTGGATTCCTACAACGGCGACCCGGCCGAGGCCGCCCGGATCAGCCGCGCCTGGCTCGACGGCGCGCTGGACCGGGCCGGGCTGACCGTGACGACGAGCTGAGACAGGGGAGAGCGATGGCGGACAGCCTCCGCGCCGGGATCATCGGCGCCGGATTCATCGGCGGCGTGCACGCGCACGCCGTCCGCGCGGCCGGCGGCGAGGTGACCCGGGTCGCCGCGTCCACTCCGGACCGCTCGGCCGCCGCCGCGGCTCGGCTCGGCGCCCACGCCGGGTCACCGAGCGGCGAGGCGCTGATCGATGCCGACGACGTCGACGTGGTGCACGTGTGCACCCCGAACTCGACACACGTCGCGCTGGCCCGCCGCGCGCTGGCCGCGGGCAAGCCCGTGGTCTGCGAGAAGCCGCTGGCGACGACGCTGGACGACGCGCGGGAGCTGGCCGCCGCGACCGGCGGGCAGATCGCGACGGTGCCGTTCGTCTACCGCTTCTACCCCGCGGCTCGGGAGATCCGGGCCCGGGTCGACGCAGGCGAGGCCGGGCCGCTGCACCTGTTGCACGGGGCCTACCTGCAGGACTGGCAGGCCGCCGGAGCACCGGCCGGCTGGCGTGGCGACGCGGCCGAGGGCGGCGCACACCGTGCGTTCGCCGACGTCGGAGTGCACTGGTGCGACCTGGTCGAGTTCACCAGCGGGCACCGGATCACCCGCCTGCTGGCCGCGACCGCGGGTGGGGGTACCGCCAGCACCGTGCAGTTCGAGACCGACACCGGTGCCACCGGTTCGGTCGTGGTCAGCCAGACCGCGCTCGGCCGGCGCAACGCCCTGCGGATCTCCCTCGACGGCGAGCGGGCGGCGTACCGCTTCGACCAGGAGGCCCCGGAGGCGGTGCGGATCGGTGGCATCGACGGCGACCGGACGCTGCACCGTGGCTCGTCGGCGTCGTCGGAGGCCGCGGCGCGTTACTCGCTGCTCCCGCCCGGGCACCCGCAGGGCTACCAGGACTGCTTCAACGCGTTCGTGGCCGACACCTACGCCGCGGTCCACGGCGGCGCACCGGACGGGTTGCCCACGTTCGCCGATGGCCTGCGCGCCGCGGCACTGACCGACGCGGTGATCCGCTCGTCGGAGTCCTCGACCTGGGTGGAGGTGCCCTCGTGAAGCTCGGAATGCTCACTGCCTGCCTTCCCGACCAGCCGCTGGAGCAGATCGCGGCCTGGGCTGCCGGACAGGGCTACGAGGCATTGGAGGTGGCGGCCTGGCCGGCCGTCGGCGACCGCCCGTTCACCGCCAGCCACCTCGATGTCAGCTCGTTCGGCGAGCGGGAGGCCGACAGCACACGTGCGCTGTTCGACCGCCACGGCCTGACGCTGAGCTCGCTGGCGTTCTACGACAACAATCTGCACCCCGATCCGGGCGAGCGGAAGGCCGTCAACGACCACGTCGCCGCCTGCATCGACGCCGCCGCGCTGCTCGGCTGCCCGACCGTAGGCACGTTCGTCGGGCGGCACCCGGGGCGGACGGTCGCGGAGAACCTGCGTGACGCCGAGGAGATCTTCCCGCCGCTGGTGGAGCGGGCCGGCGAGCACGGCGTCAAGCTGATCGTCGAGAACTGCGTGATGGAGGGTTGGCACCCGGACGGCTACCCGGGCAACCTGGCCTACTCCCCGGAGCTCTGGGAGTGGATGTTCTCGCTGGGGCTCTACCTCAACTACGACCCGAGCCACCTGCTGTGGATGGGCATCGACCCGGTCGAGGCGTTGCGGCCCTACGTGGACCGGATCCCGCACGCGCAGGCCAAGGACATCCAGCTCTTCCCGCAGCGGCGCCACCACTACGGCTGGCCGGGCAAGGCGGTGGTGCGGGAGGACCCGTTCGACGTCGGCTGGTGGCGTTACCGGGTGCCCGGCCTCGGCGACGTGGACTGGCGTCGGGTCGTCGACACGCTTTACGAGGGCGGGTTCGACGGCGTGCTCTCGGTCGAGCACGAGGACCCGGTGTGGGGCGGCACCGAGGACCGGATCCACACCGGCCTGCAGGTCGCCCACCGCACCCTGCGGCCGCTGATCGTGGCCTGAGCGGGTCGGCGGAGACCTCATGGTGTCCGGCGGGGCTCCAGCCTGCCGTTTCGCACCTCGGCGAAGGAACGGGCGACGGCCGGCCGCCTACCGGGGCCAGATCCCACCGCGCACTGCCGAAGCATAGGAGCTTGAGATGAGCGAGACCTACGACGTCGTCGTGGTCGGCGGCGGGACGGCCGGGTGCATCGTGGCGGCCCGGCTCAGCGAGGACCCCGGCCGCAGCGTGCTGCTGATCGAGGCCGGGCCCGACTACCCGACCGAGGTGCCGGCCGCCGTACTCGAGGGTCGAGTGGTGCCGATGCGCGGGCACGCCGCGGATATCGACCCCCGCCACGACTGGGGGCTGGCCGCCGAGGGGGCCGGCGGCGCATCGATCTCGGTGCCGCAGGGCCGGCTGATCGGCGGCGGGTCCGCGATCAACGGCATGATCGCGCTGCGCGGCGCGACGGCCGACTTCCGGGAGTGGGCCGAGCGGGGCAACCCACGCTGGGACTGGGCCCATGTGCTGGCCGCCTACCGCGCGCTGGAGGACGATCCCGCACCCGGCCCGGACATCCACGGCCGCGGCGGCGCGTTCCCGATCGCACGCGCCGACGAACACGAGTACGCCCCGCTGCAGGCCGCGTTCGTGCAGACCTGCCGGGCGCTGGGAGCCAAAGACCAGCCGGACCTCAACGCCCCTGACGCCGAGGGCGTCGGGCCGGCCCCGATGAACCGGGTCGGCACCACCCGGATGTCCACCGCGACGACCCACCTGGCGCCGGCGCGCGGGCGGCCCGACCTGGCCGTGCGCGGTGACCTGCACGTCCGGCGCGTCACCTTCGACGGCAGCACCGCGACCGGCGTCGAGCTCACCGACGGCACGATGATCGGCGCAGGCGAGGTGATCCTCACCGCGGGCGCGATCCAGACCCCGGCCCTGCTGCAGCGTTCCGGCGTGGGCCCGGCGGCTCTGCTGTACGGACTGGGCGTCCCGGTGCTGGCCGACCTACCGGTTGGGGAGAACCTGGGCGACCACTTCTCGGTGCCGTTGCTGGCCGCTCCGCGCGACGATGCGTGGTCGCCGGAGGACTTCAGCCTGCAGACCGTCCTCCGCACCTCCACCGAGGCCCAGCCGGGCGCCCTGGACGCGCAGCTCACGATGTTCACCTACCTTAACGTGGCCACCACCGAGGCCGGCGCGCGCGGCCTGGCCGGAACTGCCGCGGAGGGACTGAACCACCTGGCCGGCGTGGGCTGCGTGCTGAACAAGCCGCGCTCGGTCGGCACCGTGCGGATCACCTCGACCGATGCCGGGGCACTTCCCCGGGTGATACCCGGATATCTCACCGAACAGGTCGACCGGGACGCCATCCGCGAGATCGTCCGGCTCGGCTGGGCCGTCCTCACCGGCGAACCGCTGGCCGGAATGCTGCACGAACCGATCGGGCTGGACGCCGCCACCGTCGCCGACGACGCGGCCCTGGACGCCGCGATCGAGAACATGACCGCGTCGGGATACCACTTCACCGGCACCTGCGCGATGGCCCCGGCCGAACGCTGCGGCGTGGTCGACCAGGAAGGACAGGTGCACGGCCTGGCCCGGCTCCGGGTCGCAGACGCCTCGGTCATCCCGGTGGGACCGGCGGCCAACACGATGCTGCCCACCGTGATGACCGCCGAGCGGCTGGCCGCCGCGGCCCGGGGCCGCTCATTCCCGGAGGCGTCATGAGTGCCCCGTTCGTGGAGCTGACCGGCGTCGCGAAGCGCTTCGGGGGCGTGGTCGCGGTCCGGCATGCCGACCTGGCCCTGTACCCCGGCGAGGTGCACGCGCTGCTCGGGGAGAACGGCGCCGGCAAGTCCACGCTGGTCAACGTGCTGGCCGGGACCCACCGGCCGGACGCCGGCACGGTCACCGTGGACGGCGTCGAGGTGACGATCCCCGACCCGCGCGCCTCCCGGGCGCTGGGGATCTCGGTGGTGCACCAGCACCCGGTGACGTTCCCCGACCTGTCGGTCGCCGAGAACATCATGTTCGCCGGGTTCGCGCCGCGGCGGCGCACCCGGTTCCTGGACTGGTCCGCTGTCCGCCGGCACGCCCGCGAGGCGCTCGCCCGCCTGGACGTCGACCTGGACACCTCGACCGAGGTCAAGCACCTCTCCGCGGCCGACCAGCAGCTGCTCGAGATCGCCAAGGCGCTCGACCCGGACACCCGGCTGCTCGTACTCGACGAGCCGACGGCCGCGCTGTCCACCCGCGAGGTGGAGCGGCTGATGAAGATCATCGCCCGGCTCAAGGCCGACGGCGTCGCGATCCTGTTCGTCGGACACCGGTTGAACGAGGTGTTCGCGCTCGCCGACCGCGTGACCGTCTCCCGGGACGGGTCCACGGTGGTCACCGGACCGGCGAAGGAGTTCACCCCGGAGTCGGCGGTCGGGCACATGGTCGGCCGCTCCGTGGAGACCGTGTTCCCCAAGGTCGACGTCGAGCTCGGGCCGGTGGGCCTGGAGGTACGCGGCCTGGGTCGGCGGCGGGCATACGCGGACGTCTCGTTCGCCGTGCGCCGAGGCGAGATCCTCGGCCTGGCCGGCCTGGTCGGTGCGGGCCGCACGGAGATCGCCCGCGGGCTGTTCGGGCTGGAACCGGCCGACACCGGCGAGATCCTGCTGGACGGCGCGCCGGTGAGCATCCGCTCGCCGCAGCAGGCGATGCGCCACGGCATCGCCTACGTACCCGAGGACCGGCACACCGAAGGCGTGGTCCTCGACCACTCGGTCGGCTTCAACCTGCCGCTGGCGCTGCTGGAGCGGCGACCCCGGTTCGGCCTGCTCTCCCCGCAGGCCGACCGGGCGCTGGCAGGCGACTTCATCGACCGTCTCCGGATCCGCACCAGCGGCCCGGACCAGCTGCTCGGCGCCCTGTCCGGGGGCAACCAGCAGAAGGTCGTGCTCGCGAAGTGGCTGGCCACCGACCCGTCGGTGCTGATCCTGGACGACCCGACCAAGGGCATCGACGTCGGCGCGAAGGCCGAGGTGCACCAGCTCGTCTCCGGGATGGCCGAGCGCGGACTGACCATCGTCCTGATCAGCAACGAACTCGAGGAGCTGCTCGCCGTGTCCGATCGCGTGATCACGTTCTACCGCGGCGTGCAGGGGCCCGAGTTCGACCGACGCCCGTTCGACGCGGAACGGGTGCTGGCTGCGATGACCGGGCAGGTGTCCGATGCCCACGTCTAACGTCCGTACCGCGCCCGTCCCCGCGGTACCGCCCGAGCCACGCCCGCGCCGGGCCTACCGGGAAGCCGGTCTCGGCGTCGTGCTGGTCGTGCTGGTCGTGCTGTTCGCGACGCTCACGCCGCGGTTCGCGACCGGAGACACGTTCGCCCAGGTCGGCACCGAGATGTCGATCGTGCTGATCGTCGCGGTGGGCCAGGCCCTCGTACTGTTCACCCGCAACATCGACGTGTCGGTCGGGTCGACGGTCGGGCTCACGGCCTACCTCGCGGCGAGCCTCACCGCGGCCGTACCCGGCCTGCCCCTGGTGCTGACGGTGCTGGCCTCCTGCCTGGTCGGGGCCGTCCTCGGCGCTGTGAACGGCGCTCTGGTCGCGACGCTGCGGGTGCCCTCGATCATGGTCACGTTGGGCACGCTCTACATCTTCCGTGGCATCGACTCCGCACTGGCCGGCAGCTCACAGATCACCGCGCAGAGCCTGCCGGACTCCTACGCCGGGATCGCCACGGCGACCGTGGCCGGAGTGCCTCTGATGTTCCTCTACGCGCTGGCCGTCGCCGCGGTGGCCCACCTAGTCGTCCGCCACACCCTGACCGGGCGAACGATGCTCGCGGTGGGTAGCGCACCCTCCTCCGCCGAGCGGACCGGCATCGCCTCGAAGCGGCTGGTCTTCGGGGCCTACACCGTCACCGGTTTGCTCTGCGGGCTGGCCGGGGTCCTCTGGGGCGCCCGCTACGGCACCGTCGACTCGTCGGTCGCGACAGGCTTCGAGCTCGTCGTGCTGGCCGCGGTCGTCGTCGGCGGGGTCAGCATCACCGGCGGGGTCGGCACCATCGGCGGGGTCGTGTTGGGCGCCGCGATCCTGTCCGTGATCAGCACCGGGTTGGCGCTCGCCGACGTGTCCGCGTTCTGGCTGCAGGCCATCCAGGGATTGGTGATCATCCTGGCGATCACCCTGGACCTGGTCCTGCGCCGCCGCATGGAGTTCCGAGGAGTGTCCACATGACAGCGCAGACGACCGAGCGCCAACCCGCCGTCCCCGCCGCCCCCCGACGGCGGATCCCGAGCTGGTTCGGAACCTGGGAGATCACGCTCTCCGCGCTGGTGGTGGTCGCACTGGTGATCGCTTCGGTCACCAGCCCGTACTTCGCGACCGGACAGAACTTCTCCATCTCCGCGACAGGCGCGCTCGGGCTGGGCCTGATGGTCGTCCCGATGGCCTGGCTGATGATCGCCGGCGAGATCGACCTGTCGGTCGCGTCGACGTTCGGGCTCTCCGCGACGGTGTTCGGGCTGGCCATATCCGGCGGCCTGGGCACCTGGCCGGCGATCGGGTTGGGCGTACTGACCGGGGCTGTGGCCGGGCTTGTCAACGGACTGCTGGTGGTGGACGTCGGGCTGCCGTCGCTGATCGTCACGATCGGGACGCTGGGCCTCTACCGCGGGCTGTCCTACGTGCTCCTGGAGAACCGGGGGATCAGTGACCTGCCGCCCGGGCTGACCACCTTCGCCCAGGAGAACCTGCCCGGCACCCTGGTGCCCTACGGCTTCGTCGCCTTCGTGGTGGTGGCCGCCGTCGCGGCCGTGCTGCTGCACCGCGGCACGCTGGGCCGGACGGTGTTCGCGATCGGCAGCAACCCGCAGGTGGCCCGGTTCTCGGGGCTGCGGGTGGGCGCTGTCAAGCGCGGTCTGTTCGCGTTCTCCGGCGTCGTGGCCGGGGTCGCCGGCATCGTCTACGCCGGATACATCAGCACCGTCCGGGCCAACAACGGCACCGGGCTGGAGCTGATCGTGGTGGGCATCGTGCTGATCGGAGGGATCAGCATGTACGGCGGCAAGGGGTCGTTCGTCGGGGTGCTGTTGTCCCTGCTGCTGGTCACGATCCTCACGAGCTGGATGACTCTCGGCGACGCCGAGACCGCGGTGCAGTACATGGTGACCGGTCTGCTGATGGTCGGCGCGGTCGTCGTGCCCGCCCTCGCCCGGCATCTGCACATCTCGCGGCAACGCCGCCGCTCGGCCGGGGGCGTCCGGTGAGGCGCCCGGGAGTGGCGGTCGCCGTCGCGACGGCCGCGGTGCTGGCACTGACCGGTTGCGCCGCCGCGGAGCCGTCCGGTCCGCCGCCGCCGCGACCGGTCCGGGACTGCAACCTGACGATGATCCCGAAGAACACCGACAACCCGTATTTCGCCGCGGTGCACACCGGGATGGTCGACGCCCAGCGCGAGCTCGGCGGTGACCTGTCGTTCGTCGGCCCTGCGGCCGGCGACGTCACCGGGCAGATCCAGCGCATCCAGAGCGGACGCCAGCGCGGCTCGTGCGTGATCGGCATCTCCGCGGTGGACTCCTCGGCGGTCGCACCGGCGTTGGACGCGGCCCGCGCACACGGCTCGCGGATCATCAGCTACGACGCCGACGTCGCGGACGGCTCGCGGGGCGTGTTCGTCAACATGGCCACGGCCGACGAGCTGGGCCGCGCGCAGTTCGACATCCTCGCCCGCGCGATGGGCAACACCGGCGAGTTCGGCATCGTGTCCTCGCAGAGCACGGCCGAGGTGACCAACGGCTGGATCGACGTGATGAAGGCCCAGCTCGGCAAGGCGCAGTACAGCGGGATGCGTCTGGTCAAGACCTCCTACGGGGACGACGACGCGAAGAAGAGCTACGACGCCGCCGTCGCGCTGCTGCGGGCCTACCCGAACCTGCGCGGGATCATGGCGCCGACCCCGATCGCGATGGAGGCCGGCGTCAAGGCCACCACCGACCTGGGGGTGGCCGACCGCGTGGTGGTCACCGGGTTGGGCAATCCGGGCAGCCACGCCGAGCTGCTCAAGACCGGCCAGGTCCCGGCCTACGTGCTGTGGAGCCCCCGCGACCTGGGCTACCTGACCTACTACGCGGCCGCCGCCTACACCGCGGGGGAGATCACCGGCCGGGCCGGCGAGACGTTCGCCGCCGGGCGTCTCGGGCGCAAGACCATCGGGCCCGGCGGCGAGATCGTGATGGGCCATCCGATCACGTTCACCAAGGACAACGTCGATCGCTACCTGCACGACTTCGAGACCACCGGCTGAACGAGGAGACATGTTCCGCTACACATACAACATCCTGGTGTACGGCCGGGAGCCGCTGCCCGAGGGGATCGCGAGGCTGGCCCGGTACGGCTATGACGGCGTCGAGCTCGTCGGGGAGCCGGCCGAGCAGGACGTCGGGGAGATCCGGACCGCGCTGCACCGGCACGGCCTCGTCGCATCCTCGATCATCAGCATCTTCACGCCCGAGCGCGACATCGTGAGCACCGACCCGGATGTGCGTCGCCACGCCGTCGACTACGTGCGCGGCAACGTCGACCACGCCGCCGCACTCGGCGCCGAGGTCGTCACGTTCACCCCGACGGCCTGCATGAAGATCGTCCCCGGTGCCGAGCGGGCCCGGGAGTGGCAGTGGGCGGTCGAGGCCGCACGCGAGATCGGTGGCTACGCAGGTGAGCGCGGCGTACGGATCGCGGTCGAGCCGTGGAACCGCTACGAGACCTACCTGATCAATCGGATGGATCAGGCCGTCGTGTTCGTCGACGAGGTGGACTGCCCGGGCGTCGGGGTCATGGCCGACACGTTCCACATGGCCATCGAGGAGCCCGACATCGCCGCGGCGATTCGGCATGCCGGACCGCGTCTGAGCCATGTGCACCTGGCCGACTCCAACCGCGCCGCGCCCGGGTACGGGCACACCGATTTCCGGCCGATCCTCGCCGCGATCACCGAGGTCGGTTACGACGGCTGGATCTCCTACGAGCTGCTGCCTGCGGCCGGTGACGTGTGGGGGGTGCTTTCCGGCGCCGGCGCACCGGAGTTCGGTGACCTCTACACCGGGGCCGCGATCACCCACACCAAGAATGTCGTGTCCGACCTGGCGGCGGGCCGGTGAGCCGCCCGCTGGGTCTGAGCACGTTCCTGCTGGCCTCCCCGTTCTCCGACGAGGACGCGCGCCTGGCGTTCGAGGAGGTCGCCGCGCTCGGCTACGACGTGGTCGAGGTGTGTGTGGAGGATCCGGGGAGGCTCTCGGCGCCAGCGCTGACCGAGGCGGCCCGGGCGACCGGTCTGGACGTGGGCGTGTGCGGCGCCTTCGGCCCCGAACGCGACCTCTCGCATGACGATCCACGACAGCGCCGGCAAGGGGTGGACTACCTGCGCGGCTGCATCGACCTCGCCGCCGCGGTCGGGTCGCCGCATGTCGCCGGGCCGATGTACGCAAGCACCGGCAAGGCCCGGATGCTTCCGCCGGACGAGCGCGCGCAACAGTTCCGGTGGGCCGCCGAGAGCATCCGGGAGGCCGCCGACCATGCCGGCGAGCGCGGTGTCACGCTGGCGATCGAGCCCCTGAACCGGTTCGAGACCGACCTGGTGAACACCGTCGAGCGAGGACTGGAACTGTGCGCCGCGACCGGCCGGGACAACGTCGGCCTGCTGCTGGACACGTTCCACATGAACATTGAGGAGAAACACCTGGGTGCCGCCGTGCGGCTGGCCGGCGACCGGGTGTTCCACGTCCAGGTCGCGGAGAACGACCGCGGGACACCAGGCAGCGGGCACGTGCCTTGGGCGGAGTTCTTCACCGCGCTTGACGACATCGGCTACCGCGGCCAGGTCGTCGTCGAGTCGTTCCTGCCCACGGTCGCCGAGATCGCCCGCGCGGTGTCGCTGTGGCGCCCGGTCGCGGACTCGCCGCAGGCTCTGGCCCGCGACGCGATCGCTTTCCTGCACTCGACACTCGACCCGGCGGCCCGGTCGTGACGGGGCTGCCACCGGGGGCGGAGTTGCTGGGCACCTCGTTCGCCATCAGCTCCGAAGACATCGACGAGAGGTGGTCGCCGCGCTCGGGCGGCGCGCCGGCGGGCCGCGACACAGGACGAGGAGAAGGAACGACTGATGTTCGACATCACCGACCACGCGGGTGACCCGGTCACCCACGGCCGCGCGACCGTCAACGGCGTGCGGCTGCACTACGTCACGGCAGGCTCGGGCACACCGCTGGTACTGCTGCACGGTGTCCCGAAGAGCTGGTACTACTGGCACCGGGTCATCCCGCTGCTGTCCGAGCGGTTCACCGTCGTCGCCCCGGACGTGCGCGGTTTCGGCGACTCCGCCCGCCCCGAGGACGGCTACGACATGGGCACGATCGCCCGCGACATCGGCGCGCTGATGACCGAGCTCGGTCACGAGAGGTTCGCGATCGCCGGCGAGGACTGGGGCGCCGCGTTCGCCTACGCCGTGGCCGCCACCTACCCGGAGCGGGTCACGAAGCTCTCGTTCGCCGAGATGCTTCTGCCCGGGTTCGGCCTCGAGGACTGGTCGGCGCTGACCGCCGACAACGTGTTCTCCGATCACTTCCTCTGGCACGTCGGCTTCTTCCACGTCCGGGACTTCCCCGAGATGCTGATCTCCGGACGGGAGGAGCAGTTCTGGTCCACCTGGATGAAGAACGAGACCTACAACCCGGCCGCGATCACCGAGGACTGCGTGCGTGAGTGGGCCCGCTGCTCGGCCGCGCCGGGGGGGCTTCGCGCCATCTTCGAGGTCTACCGCGCGACGTTCACCAACATCGAGCTCGACACCGGGTGGGCCCGCACACCGCTGCCGATGCCGGTGCTCACGATCGGCAGCAGCCACTTCATCGGCGAGGAGTCCCGCCGGCAGATGGAGCGCACGGCCACCGACGTGCGCTACGTCGAGATCGCCGAGTGCGGGCACAGCCTCGCCTTGGAACGTCCCGCCGAGCTGGCCCGGGTACTCCGCGAGTTCTTCGCCGACCAGCCGTGACGGCCCCACCGAGGAAGGAGGCCCCGTGTTCCGCTACACCGCCGAAGTCCTGCCCTATCACGACGTCCCGTTGGACACCGCGCTCGGCGAGCTGTCCGGCCTGGGCTTCAGCGAGGTCAACCTGTGGTCCTCGGCCCCACCGCTGGCCGCGCACGTCGATCCGGGCGACGATCTGTCCGCGATCAGCGCGGCGCTGCGCCGGCACGGGCTCACCGCGTGCGGGCTGACCTGCTACGGCAAGAACCAGGACGAGATCCGCGACCGGCTACGGCTGGCGCACGACCTGGAGATCGACACCGTGGTGTTCGACTGCGAGGCGCACTACCCGGTGTTCGTGTCGCAGTTCCTGCCGCCGCTGCTCGACGAGGCCCAGCGGCTCGGGGTGCGGATCGCGGTGGAGAACCACCTCACCGTGCCCTTCAGCGCCGACTTCGAGTCCGGCGTGGGCGAGGACCAGCGCTGGGACGAGGGAGTGGACAGCCTCGCCCAGATCAAGCGACTCCTCGCCGACCTGCACCACCCGAACCTGGGCATCTGCCTGGCTCCGCCGCATCTGTGGGTGATGAACGAGTCCATCACCGAGGCGATCGGCTACCTCGGCGAGCGGGGCAAGCTCTTCTACTACTACGTCTGGGACATCGACCACGCCTACCGGCGCGGGGTGGACGGGCTCAACTTCGGCCCCGGCGAACGCCAGCTGCCCCGCCCCGACGGCGTGCTCGACCACGCCGTGCCCTTCGCCGCGCTGGCACGGGCCGGCTACACCGGCGTCGCCAGCCTCAAGTGCCACGGCACCGCGGGCTGGCCGCTCGAGCGGATCACCCGCGAACTGCGCGGCGCCGACGCCTACGTCCGCGAATGCCTCCGGCGCGTGTGCGGATAGCGCCGCGCGGCCGAGGTATCCGTGCACGACCGAGATCGAGGAGAGACAACCCATGGATCGGATGACCGGCAAGGTCGCCCTGGTGACCGGTGCCGCCCGTGGGCAGGGCCGCGCGCACGCGGTCACGCTCGCCGCCGAGGGAGCCGATGTCGTCGCCGTCGACGTGCCCGGCGAGATCGGCACCGCGCAGTACCCGATGGGTTCCGCGGACGACCTGGCCGAGACCGTCCGCCTGGTGCAGGCCCACGGCCGGCGGGCGTTGGCGGTGCGCGCCGACCTGCGTGACACCGCCGCCGTGGAGGCGATGGCGCAGCAGGCGATGACCGAGTTCGGCCGGATCGACGCGCTGGTCTGCAACGCCGGGTTCATGAGTGCCGCGGCGAACACCTGGTCGCTGACCGATGACCAGTGGGCCGACATGCTCGACGTGAACCTGACGTCGGTCTGGAAGACCACCCGGGCCGTCGTGCCGCACATGATCGCGGCCGGGAACGGCGGCGCGATCACGATCACCGGCTCCACCGGCGGTCTGCGCGCGGTGGCCGGGTGTACCCACTACAACGCGGCCAAGTACGGCTGCATCGCGCTGATGAAGACCCTGGCCTGGGAGCTGGCGCCGGACAACATCCGGGTCAACGTCGTGCACCCGACCGGGGTGAACACCGACATGAGCAACAACGACTGGTTCGTGCGCTGGCTGGGCGAGCACGAGGACCTGGCCGAGCCGATGCGCGGCAACCGGATGCCCGCCGAGGTGGTCCAGCCCGAGGACGTCTCGAAAATGGTCGCCTTCCTGGTCTCCGACGACGCCCGCTACGTCACCGGCGTCGAGCACCGGGTCGACGCCGGATTCATGATCAAGTGAGTGAGGAGCGGAACCGCATGCAGATCGTCGACCATCATGGTGACCGGGTCCGGCACGGCCGGGCCACGGTCAACGGCGTCCGGTTGCACTACCTGGCCGCAGGCGAGGGCGAGCCCGTCCTGCTGCTGCACGGGGTGCCCAAGACCTCCTATCACTGGCGGCACGTGATCCCGCTGCTCACCCCGCACTACCGGGTCGTGGTGCCGGACATGCGCGGGCTCGGGGACTCCGAGCACGCCGACGGCGGCTATGACATGGCGAACGTCGCCGAGGACTTCGCCGCACTGATGACCGAGCTCGGCCACGAGCGCTTCCGGGTGGTCGGCGAGGACTGGGGCGCCGCGGCCGCCTACCAGCTCGCCGCCCGCCACCCCGACCGCGTGCAGCAACTGGTCTACCAGGAGATGATCCTGCCCGGATTCGGGCTGGAGGACTACTCGTTCCTGACCCCGGACAACGTGCGCAGCTACGTCTGGCTCTGGCACATCAACTTCTACTCGGTCCCCGAGTTCCCCGAGATGCTGATCAACGGTCACGAGCGGGAGTACTTCTCCTACTTCATGAAGCACGAGACGCACGACCCGTCGGCGATCACCCCCGATGCGCTCGACGAGTACGTGCGTTGCTACTCCTCGCCCGGCGGCGTCAAGTGCATGTGCGAGATCTACCGGGCCACGCTCACCGACGGCGACCAGAACAGGGAGTCCGCGAAGACCCGGCTCCCGATGCCGGTGCTGGCCGTGGGCAGCGAGCACTTCATCGGTGCCGACAACGAGCGGCAGATGCGAGAGGTCGCCGACGACGTGCGCGCGGTGATCCTGCCGTGGGGCCACCAGCTCGCCGAGGAGTCGCCGGAGGAGCTGGCCGGGCACTACCTGCGCTTCTTCGCCGGGGAGATGGCGTGACCTACGCGATCCGCGACGGTCGGCTCGTCGATCCGGACGGGAATCCGTTCTTGTCCCTGGGCCTCAATCACACCGACGAGACGGCACTGAAGTTCCCGCGCAACGTCGACGTGTGGCGCGAGCGCTACGGGTCGCGGCAGAGCTGGATCCGGGACGGCGTCGTCGCGGACCTGCGCGGGTGGGGGTTCAACACGCTGGGTTGGACGAGCGAGTACGTCGCGGGCGGCTGGGGCGAGGCGCTGGACTGGTTCGGCGACCCGATCGACCTCAAGCACTCCGAGCAGTGGTCGGCCGCGGAGCTGCGCGGCGCCGGGATGCCCTACGTCGCCCAGGTGCGGGTGGCCGAGATCGAGGACTGGAACGGCCACCCGGCGTTCCGCCCGCTCGACGACGACTTCGCCGACTGGTGCGACCACCAGGGGCGCGCGATCGCCGCCGAACACGCCGACTCGCCGGACCTGCTCGGTTACTTCCTGGTCGACATCCCGGCCTGGTTGCCGCACGCGTCCGGGCGGGACTTCGCCGAGCTCGTCGGCCTGGACACGGCCGCACGGGAGCGCAAGCTCTACGACGTCGCCAGCCGCTACTACGAGACGATCGCGACGGCGATCCGTCGCTACGACCCGCACCATCTGATCCTCGGCGACCGGTTCAACGGCAACAAGGGGATCCCGGAACCGGTGCTGCGCGCGATGGCCCCGCACGTCGACACGCTGTCGGTGCAGTACTTCACCGAACCCACCGACGAGTCCCGTCGCAGGATGCACGACGACCTGGCCCGCTGGCGCGCTCAGTGCGGGGACAAACCGGTGATCGTCGCCGACGTCGGGAACTGGACCCCGACCGAGTTCAACCCGCACCGCGAGGGCCTGCCCGACCACGCCGCCCGCGGCGCGGACTACGGCGCCGCGATGGAGGCGCTGCTCGACGAGCCCTGGTTCGCCGGCTGGCACTGGTGCGGTTACGTGGAGAACACCGGCGGTCGCGGCTGGGGCCTCAAGGACCCGTGGGACGAGCCCTACCGGCCTCTCACCGACGCGATCACCGAACACAATCGCCGCGCGGCGGCGTACCGAAAGGAGAACTGAGATGGGCCAGCTGGACGGCAAGGTCGCGGTGATCACCGGCGGCGGCCGCGGGCAGGGACGCGCGCACGCGCTCCGCCTCGCCCGTGAGGGCGTCGACATCGTGACCTGTGACATCACCGAGCAGGTGGGCTCGGTCCCGTTCGACACGGGGCGTCCCGGCGACCTGGACGAGACCGTCGCACAGGTGGAGAAGCTGGGCCGCCGCTGCGTCGCGCTCGAGGGCGACGTGCGACGCACCGCGGACATGGCCCGACTGGCCGACGCGGCGATGAGCGAGTTCGGCCGGATCGACATCCTGCTGGCCAACGCCGGGATCCTGAGTCTGTCGGAGAACACCTGGGAGCTCACCGACGAGGCCTGGGACGACATGATCGACATCAACCTGACCGGCGTGTTCAAAGCCTGCCGGGCGGTGGTCCCGCACATCAGGGCGGGCGGCAACGGCGGCTCGATCGTGATCACGTCGTCGATCGCGGGCCTGCGCGGGGTAGCCGGTTGCACGCACTACACGGCGGCCAAGCACGGCATCGTCGGACTGATGCGCACGCTGGCCAAGGAGCTCGCGCCGGAGTCGATCCGGGTGAACACCATCCACCCCACCGGCGTCGCGTCGCCGATGTCGAACAACGACTTCTTCCCGCAGTGGCTGACCGAGCACGAGGAGCTGGGCAACGCCATGCGGTTCAACCCAATGCCGGTGGATGCCCTGCCCGAGGCCGACGTGTCCGAGGTGATCGCGTTCCTCTGCTCCGACGCCGGAAAGTGGATCACCGGGACGACCGTCCCGGTGGACGCGGGTTTCATGCTCAAGTAGGGCAGCCGGGAATCCCGCATCGACAACCTCGGCGGGCTTTCCCCGGCATCGCCGGAGACCAGCGGCGAACGGTGGGGCCGGGCGTAGTCGGAGACGGCGACGTCCGGGCCCCGCCGCGGGCGGCGGTGACCGCGGTGGCGTCGTCGGGCCCGGGCCGGACCACCTCCGACGGCGCCGTCCACGAGCTGCGCCCCGGTCCAGGACGGCGACGAACGAGTACACCCCGGCCCGGGATCATCTGCGCGTCGCCCCTACCGCGGCCATCGACATCGCGGAACAGCCGACCTGCCCTGGTCGGGGCGTCGGCGCACAGGACCGCGCCGGTGACACCCGGGTCCGCGCGCCGCGCGGCACAGGCTCGTCACGACCGGCGCACGGCGGTCTCGGCCCGGCCTCCGGTGACCGAGGCCGGCTCGTCGCGGTACCGGAGCCTGCCGAGGGCGAGGACGGTCACCGCGGCCACCAGCATCGGGAGCGCCATCACGACGAACAGCCCGGTCGTCGACCATCCGGCCGCCACCGCGAGCCCGACCAGGATGGGGCCGAGGATGCCGCCGATGCGGCCGATCCCCAGCGCCCAGGCGACGCCCGTGGACCGCATCTCCGGCGGGTAGAACAGCGACCCGAAAGCGATCACACTCTTCTGCCCCCCGCTCACGCAGCAGCCGACCAGGAACGTCACACACAGCAGTAACCAGAGCGACGCGCCGAAGGCGGCGCCGAGCACTCCGACGAGCACGGCCCCGATCAGGTAGAGGACGCCGAGGGTGTACCCGGCGCCGAACCGGTCCATCGCCGGGCCGGTTATCAGCGCGGCCGCGATTCCGCCGACGGTGGTCAGGGTGGTGGCCGTGACCACCGTGCTCGTCGGGTGGCCGAGCCCCTCCAGGATGGTCGGAAGCCAGCTCTGCAGCGCGTAGAACTCGGCGAGGTTGATCGCGAAGACCAGCCAGAGCAGCAGGGTCCCCACCAGCCACCGGCGCTCGAACAGGCGGATCACCGGGAGCCGCCGTGTGGTGCCTTCGTCCTGGCGGGGGCCGCGGGCGAGGGTGCTTTCCGGCAGCGTCGGGTCGAGGCGGTGCAGGATCGGGCCGACCGGGTGTCCCCGGTGCATCAGGTACGCCGGGGACTCCGGGAGCAGGCGCCACAGCAGCGGTACCAGCAGCAGCGGGAGGGCCCCGCCGATCAGGAACATCGGACGCCAACCCAGCAGCGGGATCACCGCCCCCGCGGCCGCACCGGCCGCGACGAAGCCGAGCGAGAACCCGCAGTAGATCACGAGCACGAACGTGGCCCGCCGGCGGCGCGGGGCGAACTCGCTGGTGAGCGCGATGGCGCTGGGCGCCGCGGCGCCCAGACCGACCCCGGTGAGCAGCCGCGCCGCCAGCAGTACCTCCACCGACGGGGCGAAGGTGGTCAGTACGGTCAGTACGCTGAACGACGTGGTCGCCGCGATGACCATCCGGCGGTGGCCGATCCGGTCCGCCAGCGGTGACACCGCCAGGTATCCGATCATCAGACCGACCAGCGCCGAGGAGAAGACCGGTCCCATCGCCGACGCGGGCAGATCCCACTCGCGGGCGATCGCCGGGGCCATGTAGCTGATCGCCTGGGTATCGAACCCGTCGAGGAACATGACCAGCCCGCAGAGGGCCAGGACAGCATACTGCAACCGTCCCACGGGACGGTCGTCGATGAATTCGGGCAGTTGGACGGTGCGGGGATGATCGGGCACGCTCGTTACCTCGCTGTACGGCGTTGCAGGTGTGGTGGGGTGGTCCCGGCGGGCGGTCAGCCGGCCGGGACCGGCCCGGACGGGGCCGGGAGGACCGGTGCGTCCACCGGGACGAAGGCGTCGGCCAGGAAGCGCTCGCCGGCCAGCCCGGCCGCGCCGGTCAGCACCTCGCGGGCGTCCCGAGTCATGGCCGGGTTGCCACAGGCGTAGACGGTGTGCCCGGACAGGTCGGGATGGCGGGCGGCGGCGACATCCTGGACGTGTCCGGTCGCGCCGCGCCAGGTGCGGCCCGGGCGGGTCAGCACCGGCTGGACGTCCAGCCAGGGCAGCGCCCGGGACCAGCGCAGCACGGTGTCGAGCAGGTAGAGGTCTGACTCGTCGCGGCCGCCCCAGTACAGGGTCGTGGGCCGGGCGGCCCTCCGGGCGACCTGGTCGAGCAGCACCGAGCGGACCGGGGCGAACCCGGTCCCGGTGGCGAGCAGCACCAGCGGCTCCTCGCCTGGCTCGACCGTCGTGTCACCGAACGGGGACTCGACGGTGAGCTGGTCGCCCGGACGCAGGTGCCGGGCCGTCCGGTCGGAGAACAGGCCGCCCGGCTCGATCCGTACGTGCAGTTCGGCCGTGTCGTTGTCCCGGGGGGAGTTGGCCATCGAGTACGGCCGCGAGCCCCCTCCGGGCAATCGCACCTCGAGGTGCTGCCCGGGTCGGAACGGGATCCGGCGTCCGATCGGGAAGCGCAGCTCCAGGACGACCACGCGCGGCGCGGGCCGCCGTACCCGGTACACGCGGGCGGTCAGCGTGCGCCGGCGCGGCGGACCGGAGCGGGTGATCCGGTGCGGCCGGATGTCGACCGGTCCGTCCGGCACGGTCTGGCAGAACAGGGCGTCGTCGCCCGGACCGGGGCGTCCGCCGCGCCGGTCCCGCACGGTTCCGGCGGTGACGACGCCGAGGCAGCTGCGGCAGACCCCGCGCCGGCAGGAGTACGGGATCGTCCAGCCCGCGGCCTCGGCGGCATCGAGGACGGTCTGGTCGGGGGCGCAGTCGAAGCCGATGTCGGTGCCGGTGACGGTGATCGGGTGGGTGGCGGTCATGCGGTGGCCACCTGCTTCCGGTCGGCGAGGGTGCGCAGCGCGCGGACCGTCGCCTCGGGGTCGGCCCGGCCGCTGCCGGCCAGGTCGAACGCGCTGCCGTGCCCGACGCTGCAGAACGGCACACCTGCGCCGATCGAGAGCGCCACCGACGTTCGCCCGGCGAGCAGCTTGACCGGGACGTGTCCCTGGTCGTGGTAGGCGGCGACATAGCCCGCGTGCTCGTTCGCCGCCAGCAGCGTGTCCGCACCAGTCGGTCCGTCCACCGGATGCCCCTCCTCGCGCAGCCGGGCCACGGCCGGGGCCGTGACCCGCTCGTCGTCGTCGCCGAACAGCCCGCCCTCGCCGGCGTGCGGGTTGATCCCGAACACCGCCGTGCGGCCGGGCACGCCGAGCCGGTCGAGGGCCTGATGCAAGGCGCGGCCGGCCGCGACGACCCGGTCGGCATCCAGATCGGTGACCGCGTCGGCGAGCCGGCGATGCAGCGTCGCGTGTACGATCCGCAGCCCGCCGCCGACCAACAGCAGGAACACCCGGTCGGCCGGGCTCCCGGTGACTTCTGCGAGCAACGACGGGTAGCCGGTGAACGACACCCCGGCGGCGTGGATCGCGGTCTCCGAGTGCGGGGCCGCGACCACGGCGGGGTACGCACCGGCGGCCGCGGCCCGGATCGCCGTCCGGGCGTAGGCCAGGGTCGCCCGGCCGGCGGCGGCGTCCACCGTCCCGGGCCGGTGCGCGCCGGCGGGCAGCGCGCCGACGTCGATCAGGTCCAGCGTGCCGGGCTCGGGCGGGAGTTCCGGATGGTGGTCCCGGACGACCTCGGCCCCGCCGGTGACTCGCACCGCCCACTCGACCACGGCGCGGTCGGAGACCAGGACCGGTGCGCAGCCGGTGCGCCGGGCCGCCATGACCGCGATTTCCGGGCCGATGCCGTTCGGGTCCCCGGTGCACAGCAGCGTGCGGGGCACGGGGCCGGTCACAGCGGGACCGCCAGCAGCGTGTCGATCCGTGAGCTGTCGCAGACCACGACCCGCTCGCGCAGCAGGGCGTGCTCCTCGCGGATCTGGTAGAGGTCCAGGTAGCGGCCGCTGGCGAACAGGTCCGTCGGCCCGTCCCCGGTGATTCGAACGACCAGGAACGACGTCTCGCTGCGCACCTGCAGCGCGCCGTCGCGTGCCGGCTCGGCGGACAGCACGGCCGGGGCACCGAGCAGGTGCCGGTAGCTGTGCCGCTCGTAGATGTTGGCCTCGCGCAGCGCGGACACCCGGTCGGCGAGCATGCCTCGGGTGTCGGCCCACACGATCCCGGCAGGCAGGCCACGCCGGTGGTTGTCCGCGGTGGTGATCCGGTAGTGGCAGTCCTCGGTGAAGAACCCGGGCCAGTCCTCGAGCCGGTCGTCGTCGATGCAGCGCACGTAGTGCCCCTGCGCGGCGAGCACGACCCCGTGCACCCGCGAGATCAGTGCCGGGTCCGCGTCGGTCGCTGTCATGCGTCCTCCAGGGTGAATCCCATGCCGGTGCGATAGGCCTTCCAGAAGCCGCGCACCGACGCCTCGGTGACCCGGCTGCTGCTGGACACGGCCTCGGAGCCGCCCATCTGCAGGGTCGCGAACTCGTCCCCGGCTCCGGCGATGCCGCGCTGCACGAAGCCGCCGATGCAGCCGTCCTCCATCGACACGTAACCGGCCGGACCGACCAGATTGGACTGCTTGAGCCGGACCAGCCGCTGCTCCTCGGTGTCGTCGGTGAACCCGAGGTAGGTCCAGTTCAGCCGGGTCCGGTCCACCCCGACGGGCAGGATCTGCCGGACGGCGACGGAGTTCTGGATCTGCTGCAGCACGAAACCCGGGAAGACCGACAGGATCTGCAGGGTGGTGTCGTCGCCGACCTCGGAGAACCCGTCGAGCATGCTCGGATCGCGCAGCCGGTACTCGCTGTCGGAACGGATGTTCTGGTCCCGGTAGTCGGAGTCGGTGACCTCGACGGAGGTGGCGGCGGAGCGGTCGATCGCCGAGTAGCTCACGTGGTGCGCGCCGTCCTCGCTGACGATGATGCCGCCGCGCTGGGAGAGCTTGTTGATCCCGAACGTGGTGAAGAACAAGTGCAGGATGCTGGCGTGGTACGAGTCCTTGACGTTCTCCACGTAGAGCTTCCAGTTGTTGGGCAGCTCCTGGGTGAACCGGCCCAGCACCACCGGAGTGCGCCCGCCGAGCAGGCGGTCGATCCGGTCCACGATCTCCTCGCCGAGATACTCCTCCAGCGGCGGTACCTCGTTGGAGAGGCTGCCGAACACCAGGCCGTTCAGCACCGCGATGCGCAGCTTGCGCGGCCCGTGCCGCTCCCGGCAGAACCCCGCCGGCATTCCGCCGGCACCGCCGATCCCGTCCTCGAACGCGACCGCGGTCAGGTCGCCCTGCAGGTTGTAGGTCCAGGCGTGGTAGACGCAGGTGAAGTCCTTCGCGTTGCCGTGCTCGGCCATCGCGATCAAAGCCCCGCGGTGGGCGCACCGGTTCTCGAAGGCGTAGATCTGCCCGTCGGTGTCCCGGGTGACCAGCACCGGTTGCTCACCGATGAAGGTGGCGCAGAAGTCGCCCGGCTCGGCCAGCTCGGCCTCCAGGCACAGGTAGCTCCAGTACGGCCCGTGGAAGAGGCGGCCGAGCTCGGCACGCAGGATCTCCTCGTCTTGGAACGCCCAGTACGGGACTTGCGTGAGCGACGTCGGCCAGATCCGGTCCGCCACCGGTTCCGCGCTGGGGCCGTCGAGTCGGTCCATGATTCTCCATCCGTTCGATTAACGAACAGCAATTCGCCTTACGAACGCATGGAAGCCCGCGACGAGGAGCCTGGTCAAGGGCTCGGCTTGACAGTTCACGAACTCGGTTCGTATAACGAACAGATGCAGTCCTCTTCCGGCCTGGTGGAGCCCGCGTGACCGACGACGGCGGAGGGGTACCCGGCCGCTCCCGTGCCCCGGAGGGGATGGCCGGGCTGGCGAAGGGTCTGGCCGTCATCGAGTTGTTCGGCAGCACGTCCTCGCGGTTGTCGGTCGCCTCGGCCGCGGAGGGCATCGGCGTCGCCCGGGCGACCGCGCGCCGGTGCCTGCTCACCCTGGTCGAGCTCGGCTACGTGGAGCACGACGGCCGGTACTTCCGGCCGACCCCTCGGATGCTGCGGCTGGGCAGCACCTATCTCGACACGTCGACGTTGCCCGGGCTCGCCCAGCAACGGCTCACCGACGCCCGCGACGAGCTCGGCGAGTCGGTGTCGCTGGCGGTGTGGGAGGACGGGTGGTCGGTGTTCGTGGCCCGGGCCGAGGCGTCGCGCATCGTCAAGACCGGGGTGCGGGTGGGGGCTCGTCTCCCGGTGCACTGCTCGGCGACCGGGCGGGTGTTGCTCGGTGCGCTCGACGACGACCGGGTCCTGGAGGTGCTCGGTGCGGCCGAGCGCGAATGCCGGACCCCGCACACGCTCACCGACCCCGGCGCGTTGCTCGCGGTGGTCCGCGAGGCCAGGCAGGAGGGGCTCGCGATCAGCGACGAGGAGTTGGAGCTGGGCATGCGGGCCATCGCGGTCCCGGTGTCCGACGGGGCCGGCCGGGTCGTCGCCGCGATGAGCGTCAGCGCGTCCAGCGCCCGGGTCTCCGCGGAGCGGATGCGTCGCGAGTTCGGCCCGGTGCTGCGCCGGGAGGCCGGGCGGCTCGGCCGGACGTTGTGAGGCCGGCCGGGGCGCAGACGGCCTGCGGGCCGCCGCCGCGGCCCACCGGACCGGGGTCCGCGACGCGTCACACGCGTAGTGGTCGTTCGAGGTCCGGATCACCTCGTCATCGATGAACACGCCCCGGCGCTCCCACGGCGTCGGCCCGACCGACATACTATTAGTCCATGGCGTCACAGTCCGACGGTTCGACCGTCTCCGGCAAGCCCCGGGAGCAGTCCGAGATGTTCGGCAAGGTTCGTGCCGGCCGGGTGTCGAACCTGATCGTCGAACAGATCCGGCTGCTGATCTCGGAGGGACAGCTGGTGGCGGGGGACCGGCTGCCATCGGAGCGGGAGCTGGGTGAGCGGTTCGGCGCGAGTCGGGTGACGGTGCGCGAGGCCTTGAAGATGCTGGAGGCCACCGGGCTGGTAACGATCAAGGTGGGCGCCCGCGGCGGCGCGTTCGTGACCGCGCCGACCAGCGAGCGGGTCGGTGAGGGGATCTCGGACCTGCTGCGGTTCTCGGTGGTGGAACCGTCCGACGTGACCGAGGCGCGGCAGGTGTTCGAGATCTCGATCGTCTCGCTGGTGTGCCGGCGGGCCGACGAGACCGACGTCGCGGAGCTGGAGGAGATCTGTGAGCGGGCGGAGCGGAGTCTGGAGTCGGGCGAGGGCTACTCGGTGACGCTGTCCGCCGAGTTCCACGTGCGGGTCGCACGGGCCACGCACAACCCGGCGATCGAGCTGCTGGCGCGGACGTTCCACGGGCCGATGCTGCGGTCGCTGATGCGGGCGCAGGAGGAGGACTCGCTGGTGGGGGTGCGCGGCACCGCGGAGCACCGGCAGTTCGTGGAGGCCGTGCGGATGCGCGACGTGGCAGCGGCGACCGCGGTGATGACAGCACACCTGGCCCGGACCGCGGAGCGGCTGCGCAAGGACTGACCGCCGACCGTTGCGGGGTGGCACCGGCGGTCTGGTTGCGTTCTCGGCGGCCCGGGCAGGCCTGCGGGCAGGCCGACCCGGGCATCCGGATCAGGCGACGGGCAGCGGGCCGAACCGTGCCGCGAGCCGTGGGTAGACGCGGCGCGCGTTCCCCTCCAGCACGGCGTGCCGGGCGTCGGGGGACAGGCCGGCGGCCTCGACGTACTGCAGCGTGTCGTCGTAGTCGATGCCGCTCTCCGGGTCCGCCCCGCGCACCGCGCCGAGCATCTCAGAGGCGAACAGCACGTTGTCCGGGCCGACGACGTCGAGCAGCAGTTTCACCCCGCGTGCGTGGTAGACGCAGCTGTCGAAGAAGACGTTGTCCATCAGGTGCTCGCGCAGCGGCGGCCGGCCCAGGCGGGCGGCCAGCCCCTCGAACCGGCCCCAGTGGTACGGCACCGCGCCGCCGCCGTGCGGGATCACGAACCGCAGTCCGGGAAAACGCTCGAACAGGTCACCGAGCAGCAGTTGCATGAACACCGTGGTGTCGGCGTGCAGGTAGTGCGCGCCGAGCGTGTGCACCGGGGCCAGGCACGAGCCCGACACGTGGATCATCGCCGGGACGTCGAGCTCGACCAACGCCTCGTAGAGCCCGAACCAGTACGGGTCGGTCAGGGCCGGTGCCGTCCAGGCCCCGCCGGACGGGTCCGGGTTCAGGTTGGCCCCGACGAAACCGAGCTCGGTGACGCAGCGGCGCAGCTCGGCGATGCTCGCGTCGAGCGGACCCTCCGGGGTCTGCGGGAGTTGGCAGACCGCCCCGAAGTGTCCCGGGTACAGCGTGCTCACCCGGTGCACGAGGTCGTTGCAGGCGCCGGCCCAGGTGCGGGCCAGCGCGGTGTCCGGGAGGTGGTGGTCCATCGCGGAGGCCTGCGGCGAGATCAGCATGAGGTCGGCGCCGCGCTCGCGCAGCACCCGGAGTTGGTTGTTCTCGACGGCCTCGCGGATCTCGTCGTCGCTCGTGGCCGGGGCACCCGGCTCGGGGAGCTGGGGATCGGCGAGCCGGTCGAGCTGGGCCCGGCGGAACTCCCGGTGCGGCCGGGGCGCCATGGTGAAGTGGCCGTGGCAGTCGATGATCATGCGTCCGCTCCCGGACGGTCGACGTAGCGCAGCCCGGCGGCGGCCAGGCGCTCACGCATGCCGGACAGGTCGAGTCCGAGCTCGCCCGCCCGGTAACGCGCCCGGATGCCTTCCTCCCGCTCCTCGCGGTTGGCCGACGCGGTGGCCACCGCGGTCGCGTCGGCGCGCGGCACGACGACGACGCCGTCGTCGTCGGCGACGATCACGTCACCGGGGTGCACGACCTGCTCGGCGCAGGAGACGGTGACGTTCACGCTGCCGAGCGTCTCCTTGACCGTGCCGAACGCCGACACCGCGCGCGACCAGACCGGGAAACCCAGCTCGGTGAGTTCGCGGACGTCCCGGCAGCCTGCGTCGATGACCAGGCCCCGCACCCCGCGGGCGAGCAGCGAGGTGGCGAGCAGCTCGCCGAAGTAGCCGGCGTCGGAACGGGTGGTCGGGGCGACGACCACCACGTCACCGGCCCGGCACTGCTCGATCGCGACGTGCAGCATCCAGTTGTCCCCCGGCGGGACGGAGACGGTCACCGCGGGCCCGGCGATCCGGGCGCCGGTGAAGATCGGGCGGAGTCGGGGTGCGAGCAGGCCGGTGCGGGCCTGCGCCTCGTGCACCGTCGCCACGCCGAACCGGCCGAGTGCGGCGACCGCGTCCGGGTCGGGTCGCGGCGGGTTGCGCACCACCACCGGGCCGTTCACGCGACACCGGCCCAGGGCAGCAGGGACACGTGCACCACGTCCTCGTCGAGCTCGCCGCCGACGGCCCGGATCGCCCGGTCGGTCTCGTCGAGCCCGAAGCTGTGGGTCGCCAGGCGCTCGAGCGGGAACCGGCCCGACGCGAGCTGGGCGACGGCGAGCTCGCAGGCCCGGTACCCGTGGCCGCGGGCGCTGCGGATCGTGATCGCCTTCTCGGTGACCTTCTTCAACGGGAAGTCGGGGAACGCGGCCACCTCGCCCTGGACCACCATGACACCCTCACGCCGCTTGAGCGCGTCCACGCCGAGCAGTACCGGTGCGGTCCCGGCGCCCGCCGTGCAGTCCAGGACGACGTCCACGCCGCGCCCGCCGGTCAGGTCGCGCACCGCGGTGAGCGGGTCCTCGGTCCGGACGTCGACGACGTGGTCGGCGCCGAGCTCACGGGCCAGTTCCAGGCGGGCGGCGTCCCGGGTGGTACCGGTGACGATGATCGTCGAGGCCCCGGCCTGCGCGCAGGCGACGACCTGGGACAGGCCCTGCTGGCCGGGGCCCTGGATCAGCACCGTCGAGTCGTAGCCGACGCCCCCGGCGTTCAGTGCCCACTCGATGCCGTTGGACAGCGGGGTGACGATGCCGGCGAGCTGGGCAGAGACGCCGTCCGGGATGCGGTGCAGCACCGCGTTCCACGGCAGGAACATGTACTGCGCGAAGCCGCCCCACAGCTGGTGCTCGTTGGCCGCGGAGGTGTAGCCGTAGCGCCGGGCGTCGGGATTGGTCCGCCAGTCGGTGTTCTCGCAGTGCCGGTACTCCCCGGCGTGGCACCACTCGCAGTGGAAGCAGCCCACGTAGTGCTCGACGAAGACCCGGTCACCGTCACAGACCCCGTGCCGGCGGACGAAGTCGGGTCCCGCGTCGACGATCACGCCGACGTTCTCGTGCCCCATGATCACCGGGTCGGTGAACGGCGGGTTGGCGTACATCTTGACGTCGGTGCCGCAGATTCCGGCGACCTCCACCCGCAGCAGCGCCCCGTCGGCGGGTACCCGCGGCAGCGCGAAGTGCTGCAGCTCCGTGCGGCCGGGGGCCACCCGTACCGCGGCCAGGACATCGTCCACCATGTCGCTCCTCCAGTCTTATGGTCTGGTGTTAGACCAATGTTAGTCTGCGCCGGTCGCGGCGACCAGGGACGGTCCGCGACGGAGAGGCGGACGAGATGACCGAGCTGCACCTGTCCACACTGACCCGCAGCCAGGGCGCGAACGCCGCGCTGAAGGACGGGAGCGTCGCGCCGGCCCACGCGACCCTCGACTTCGTCGAGGTGTCGCCGCTGCCCAGGGGGTTCCGCCGGATGGTCCGCGACCTGGAGTTCGACGTCGCGGAGATGGCGGTCACCACCTACCTCGTCGCCCGGGCACACGGCGTCCCGTTCACCGCGCTGCCGGTCTTCCTGGTCCGCGGTTTCCACCACGGCGCGATCCAGGTCGCCGCCGGGTCCGGGATCCGGCCGCAGGACCTGGCCGGGCGGCGGGTCGGGGTGAACCGTGGCTACACGGTGACCACCGGCGTCTGGGCCCGCGGGGTGCTCGACCGGGAGTACGGGCTCGACCTCGACGGGATCACCTGGGTGTGTTCGGACGCCGAGCACGTCGAGCGGTACCGCGCACCGTCCAACGTGGTCGCCGCGGGTGCGGACGCCGATCTCGGGGCGATGCTCGCGGCTGGCGAGCTGGCCGCGGTGATCGGTGCCGGGCTCACCGGGCCCGGCGTGGCCCCGCTCGTGCCGGATCCGCAGGCCGCCGCGGTGGCGGCGCTGCACCGCGACGGTTTCCACCCGGTCAACCACCTCGTCGTCGTGCGGGACGAGCTGCTGGCCGACCACCCCGGTCTGGCCGAGGACCTGTTCGCCGCGTTCGCCGAGGCCAAGCGGCGCTACGTCGCCGACCTGGCGGCGGGCGCGGTGACCGACCCGGACGCCACCGACCGGCTGAACGCCGTCGTCGCGCGGGAGACCGGGGCCGATCCGCTGCCCTACGGGATCGAGCCCAACCGGGCCGTGTTGGAGCGGCTCGCCGAGCTGGCCCGTGACCAGCACATCCTCGCCGAGCGGCCGGACGTCGACGGGCTGTTCGCCGCCGGTACCGCGGGCCTGGCCGGGTGAGCGGGATGCGGATCGCGATCGTCGCCGACCACAACGCGGTGCCGATGAAGGCCCGGCTGGTGGACTGGCTGGCCGCGCGCGGACACGAGGTGGACGACCGCGGGGTGCACGACGAGCGGGTCGTCGACTACCCGGTGCTGTGTGAGGACCTCTGCCGCCGGGTGCTGTCCGGCGCCGCCGACACCGGCGTCGTGCTCGGTGGCAGCGGCAGCGGCGAGCAGATGGCCTGCAACAAGATCCGCGGGATACGGGCGGCGCTGTGCCACGACACGTTCCTGGCCGGGATCGCCCGCGGCAACAACGACGCGACGGTGCTGGTGATGGGGGCCAAGGTCATCGCGCCGGACGCCGCGGAGCGGATCCTCGAGGTCTGGCTCGACACCGGTTTCCGCGGCGGCCGGCACGCCGAGCGCCTGGCCCAGATCGCCGTCCTGGAACGGGGCGGCTCGCTGCTCGGGGACTGACGCCCCCGCGGCTCAGGCGCGGTGGGAGTCCAGGAAGTCCAGGACGCGGGCGGGCGCGGTGTCCGCCGTCTGCTCGGCCACCCCGACGTCCCAGAGCTGGGAGCCGGGCAGGCACTCGTGCAGGAACCAGGCGGCGGAGCGGGCGTGCGAGGCGTCCTGGCCCGGCACGACCAGTGCCGGGACGTCGAGGGTGAGCAGGTCCTCCGGCTCCGGGCCGGGGACGCTGTCCCGGTCGAACATCGTGCGGACGATCCCCTCGAGCACGGTGCGGTACCGGCCGGGATCGCCCGCGGCGTAGGCGGTGGCGAAGTCCTGGTCGCGGCGCAGGACCGGCGCCCACGGGCCCACGGCCGGATCCGTGCCGAAGCCGGCGCCGGACCCGCGGGCCCGCTCCACCACCGCGCCGAGCCCGTGCGCCGCGACGAACGCGGCGTGCTCGGCGAACCGGCGGTGCTGGGTCATCCGGTACCGCGCACCGCCCGCGGGGGAGTACAGGACCATGCCCGCCGTGCGTTCCGGGTACGCGACGCCGAACGTCGCCGCCACCGACGCGCCGACGCACCCGCCGAGCACGAACGCGCGCTCGATGCCGAGGTGGTCGAGCAGGCCGGCGCCCTGGGCCGCGTAGTGCGCCCAGGTGACCCGCTCGACCCGGCCGCCGGAGTCCCCGGATTCGCGCCGGTCGAAGGCGATGGCCGTGTACCGGGTGGCCAGCGCCTCGACGAGCCCGGTGGCCCGGTAGACGCCGTGCGTCGACCAGTTCGCGAGGGTCGCGTCGAACCCGCCGGGGGAGAACAGCAGCAGGGCCGGCCCGTCGCCGGTGACCTCGTAGCGGGTTCGCAGCCCGTCGATCGTGGTGGTGGGCACGTCCTCACCGCCCGCCACGGATCTGGCGCCCGGCGCGCACGTCGCCGGCGTAGGCCGAGATCGCGTCGAGGCTGATCCGGGCCACGTCGGCGTAGGTATCGCGCGGGTCGTCGAGCTGCGACTCCGCGTAGCCGATGGCCGCGTTCACCATCCGGACGCGACCGTCCAGCCACGGCCCGCCGCCGTGACCGCCGAGCACCGGGATCGACACCGCATCCACCACGGCCGGCCCGACGACCGGGCCCGAGTTCGTGAAGTTGAGCAGCGCCGCCCCGGCCGCCTCCAGCGCCCTGGCCTCGGCGACCATCTCCTCGCGCATGTCCGCGGGCACCTCGCTGGACGCCCCGGGCGTGGTGTCGTAGGCGATCCCGTGCCGCAGCGCGGTCTGCGGGGTGATCCCGAACTGGGCGAACACCGGGATCCCGGCGCGGTGCACCGCGGTCACGGCGTCGAGGTGGTCGGCGGCGCCGTCGAGCTTCACCAGGTCCACCCCGCCCTCCTTCACCAGCCGGATCGCGGCGCGGACCGCTTCGCGGGGGCCTTCCTGCAGCGGCCCGAACGGGAAGTCGCAGGACACCAGGGCCCGGCGCACCCCGCGCCGGACGGCCCGGCAGACCACCAGGAGCTCGTCCATGGTGATCTCCAGCGGGTTCGGCCGGCCCCACAGGTTCATGCCGACGGTGTCGCCGACCGACACCAGGTCGACACCGGCCCGGTCGACGATCCGGGCCATCTGGTAGTCCCACGCGACGACGCCGACGATCTTGCGGTCGTCGCGCTTCATCGCCTGCAGCGCCGGGACGGTCACGGTCTCGCTCATCGGTTCCCCCTCTCAGGCACGGATCGCGGTCAGCAGATCGGCGGCGTCGCGGTCGTCGGCGCCGGCCAGCAGGACACGGGCGTGCGGGCGCAGCGCGGCCACGCTCGCCCGGGCGTCGGCCCCGCCGAGCACGATCCCCGCGGTCATCACCCCGCGCCCGGCGCAGGCGCGCCCGATCCGTCCGGCCGCCAGCGCGGCGGCGTCCCCGGCCCGGGCCGAGGCGATCATGACCACGGCGTCGGCCGCGGCCAGCTCGGCGGCGAGGTCGGTGGCCGCGCCGCCGGTGTGGTGCAGGGGCAGGGCATCGTCTGTGCCGTCTGTGCCGTCTGTGCCGTCGGGCGCCGGGGGTGGGCCGGTGCGCAGGGTCAGAAACCGCGCCGCGTTCCACCGCTCGCGGGCGAGCCTGCGGACCGCGGTGGCCGCGTCGTCGTCGAGCGCGACGACGCGGGTACCCCGCCGGCCCTCGACGGGGGCGTCGATCCGGTAGCCCGCCTCCTCGGCGGTGGTGGCCAGCGCGCAGCTGCTCGGCAGGATCGGTCGGGTGCCCATCGACGTCCTCACACCGACGCGTGCGGCTTGCCCGGTTCCGCGGTGAGCGCGTCCCGGCTGGAGTCGATGAACGCCGAGTCCCGGGGCAGCACGACCGCCGCCGAGCGCACGTGGTGGTGCGCCGGATCCACACCCGGGGGGACGGCGCCCTGGTCGCGCAGGGCGACGGCGGCGCGCCGGAGCTTCTGGCGGGCCTTGATGATGCCGGCGTCGGCGGAGACGAGCCGCTCCTTGGACCGGTCGACGATCGGGCCCATGCTCTCCTGCAGCGAGGAGTCCTGGATCGCGATGCCCTTGATCCCGGAGAAGTACTCGCCGCGGCGCTGGGCGTCGCGGTCCATCAGGTAGTCGTTGTCCCGGTTCGCCACCGGGCGGTAGGTGCCGGGAATGTTCTCGCTGTGCACCCCGTGCCCGGCGCGCATGGCACTCAGCTCGTCGCCGGTCAGCGGCCGGGTCGGGTGGTAGTCGAAGGAGTACGCCCAGCAGTTGTGGTCGTCGATCGGGACCCACCAGTGCCCGTGCACCGGGTGGTCCCCGCGCGGCGGGACGAGGGTGAAGCTGGGCATCACCCACGGCGTGATCCGCCAGTAGTAGGAGTCGGCCTCGGCGTTGCGCCGCGCGCCGACGAACAGGCCACCCTCGGCGTCGGCGACCTCGAAGAACGGCCGCAGGTCGTTCATGTTGTACTCGTTGCCCTTGGCGCCCTTGAACAACGGGTCGTTCTTGAGGCCGCCCGAGTGCAGCCAGGACACGTGGCTGGAGTCGATGCCGCCCTCGAAGGCCTGCAGCCAGTTGCACTCCTGCCAGCGCTTCGAGGTGTAGTTCTGCTCCGGTGCCACCTGGGTGAACTCGAACTCGGGCAGTGGCGGCCGGGTCGCCGGGTCTCCCATGTGCGTCCAGAGCACGTCACCGATCCGGACCAGCGGGTAGGAGCGGAGCTTGACGTGGGCGCAGAAGTTGCTGTTGTCCGGCTCGGAGGGCACCTCGAGCGCCTGGCCGGTGACGTCGAACTTCCAGCCGTGGTAGGCGCAGCGCAGGCCGCCCTCTTCGTTGCGGCCGAACCACAGCGAGGCGCCGCGGTGCGCGCAGAACTCGTCGATCAGCCCGTAGCGGCCCTCGCTGTCGCGGAAGGCGATCATCCGCTCGGACAGGAGCTTGACCCGGACCTGGGGGCAGTCGTTCGCGGGCAGCTCCTCCGCGAGCAGCGCCGGGATCCAGTACTGCCGGAACAGCTCGCCCATCGGCGTGCCGGGCCCGGTCTGCGTCAGCAGCTCGTTGATTTCCGTCTTGAGCACCGCACGCCTCCCATACCATGTCGAGTGAACAACAGTATTACCATTAGCCCTACGAAGAGCCCGGTCGTCAGGCGACGAGCAGCTCCTTGAGTGGCCGGTCGGTCCGGCGGGCCGCGCTCGCGGGCAGCTCGGTCCCGGTGGCCAGTGCCCGGCGGACCACCAGGAAGTCGGCCGGCGAGTTGACCGCGTCGACCGCCTGCAGGCGGCCGTCCCGGTAGTGCAGCGCGGCGAAGCGCTCGGCCGCCGGGTCGCCGCGCACGACGATCTCGTCCGCACCGGCGGCGAGCCCGGCGATCTGCAGCTTGAGGTCGGCCTGGTCGGACCAGAACCACGGCACCTCGGGGGTCGGGCGCGCGACGCCGGCCAGCGTCGTGGCCGCCACCGTGGCCTGGTGCACCGCGTTCTGCACCGACTCCACCCGTACCGGGGCGTGCCCGCCGCCGGTGGGGTGCGGCTGCAGCGTGCAGTCGCCGGCGGCGACCACCGACGGCAGCGCGGTCCGGGCGTCGAGGTCGACCGGGATCCCGCCGGGGCAGGCCAGGCCGAGGCCGGTGGCCAGCTCGGTGCGCGGCTCGACGCCGATCCCGACGAGCACCAGCGCGGCGGGCAGCTCGCCGCCGTCGGTGAGGTGCACCGACCGGACCCGCCCCGCCGTGCCGTCGAGTGCGGTCACGCCGGTGTCCAGCAGGACGCGGACCCCGCGGCGGGCGTGCGCGCCGGCGTAGAAGGCGGACACGACCGGGGCGACGGCCCGTCCCAGCAGCCGGTCGGTGGCCTCGACGACGGTGACCGGGCGTCCGTGCGCACGGGCCACCGACGCGGCCTCCAGGCCGATGAAGCCGCCGCCGACCACGACCACCGGCCGGGTCCCGGCCAGCGCGGTGCGCAACCGGTCGGCGTCGGCGAGGTCGCGCAGGTGGTGCACGCCGTCGAGCGCGGCACCGGGTACCCGGAGCCGCCGTACCCGGGCGCCGACGGTGAGCCCCAGCCGGTCGAACGCGATCTCCCGGCCGCGGTCGGTGACCGCGCGGCCGGTGTCGAGCGCGGTGATCCGCTCGCCGGTGACCAGTTCGATACCGCGGTCGGCGTAGAACGCGGCGGTGCGCAGGGCGAGCCGATCGGCGTCGGTGTCGCCGGACAGGTAGCCCTTGGACAGCGGGGGTCGCTGGTAGGGCAGCTGCGGTTCGGCGCCCATCAGCGTGATCGGCATCGTGTCGCCCGACTCGCGCAGCGAGACGGCCAGTTGCACGCCGGCCTGGCCGGCCCCGACGACCAGGGTGCCGGTCACGGTTGCACCGCGGGGATCTCGACGGTCAGGCCGTCCAGCTCGGAGGTCACCGGCACCTGGCAGGACAGCCGGCTGCCGTCCCGCCGTTCGGAGACGGCCAGGTCGAGCAGGTCCTCCTCCATATCGCCCGGGGGATCGAGACGGGGTGCGAAGTCGTCGCGGACCCAGACGTGGCAGGTGGCGCAGCTGGTGTTGCCGCCGCACTCGGCGACGATGCCCGGCACCCCGTTCTGGGTCGCGGCCAGCATCACGGAGTCGCCGTCGCGGGCGTCGACCCCGGTCTGGGTGCCGTCCGGGAGGACGAAAACGACCTTGGGCACCTGTGGGCCTCCCTTGCTCTGCTGGCGTGAAACGGGCCGAGCGAAGCGGCCGTATTGGTATTACATCATACCACTTTGCCCTCGGTCAGATCCGACCCGTCCGCCGTGCTCGTACCGCTGCGGCACGGCAGAGCACGGACTGAGGCGCTCCGGGCGGCGGAACTGCTCGTCTCCCACGGGTGCGCCCCGGCCGTCGTGTGCGCGTCGGTGTTGGCCAGGGCCGCGCAGAGGGCTCGGATCGTTGCCGGCGGACTGGTCGCCGCCGGGGCGGCAGAACCTGCGGTGCGGACCGACTGGCGGCTCGACGAGCGGCGCTACGGCGCCCTGCAGGGAGTGCGCCCGCCCGGAGCTGGTCGCCCGGGAGGGGATCAGGCGAGAGTTCCCGCGGCCCGGCTCCGACCATGCCGTGCACGTGGGCGGCGGTTGCGACTGCTGCGCTGGAGTCCACGCTCCGGCGGCGCTGCAGGAACTGATGCACGAAACCTTGTATTGGTATGTTGTTAGTCCTATTGTCTTCGCATGGCTCCGGAGCGAGAGCCGGCGATGACGCCGGTACCGCCGCCACGATGTGTGCTGCCCGGGCAACGGGCCCGTGTCCCGATGCGGCCGCCCTGAGCAGCCATCTCTGATCAGACGGATCGGAGATGCGTGCGTGACGGTTTCGGTCTCGACCTCGCGCACGCTCTGCCGGCCGCTGTGAGCAGCTGTCGAGTTCGTCCTCGGCGAAGCCCATGCCGCGGCGTCGGCCGAATCTCCGTCGCCGGACGTGACAGCTCGCCTGTCGCAGCGGGTCCGAGCACCGGAACCGACTCCTGGACAGCCGAGGCGCGGCTCACGACGACACGCGAAGAGGTCGGGTTCCAATCCCCCCGCACCGACTCGTCGCACGTGGCCGGCCACTGCTGCCGAAGCCGCGACGAGACCGGTCATCGTTCGACCTGACGCAACTGCTGGACCCCGAAGTCCTGAACGCTCCCATCACCCGTCCGGCCTGCCCGGGCGGCAGCGAGATCACGGAGGATTCATGGGAGAAGCGCTCTTGAGCAGCCTCGCCCAGCTGCTGCAGCCCCAAACCCTGCTGCTGATGCTCGTCGGCGTGGCAGTCGGATTCGCGGTGGGCATCCTCCCTGGCCTCGGCGGGGCGGTGACCCTGGCGCTGATGCTGCCGTTCAGCGTCGGTCTCGAACCGGTGCAGGCCTTCGCGTTCCTGCTCGGCATGCTCGCCGTGACCTCGACGGCGGGGGACATCACCTCGGTGCTGTTCGGCGTCCCGGGTGAGGCAACATCCGCGGCGACCGTTCTCGACGGCCACCCGATGACCAAACGGGGCGAGGCGGGGCGCGCGCTCGGTGCCGTGCTCTCCTCATCGGCGCTGGGCGCGGCGTTCGGCGCCGTCGTGCTCGTCGCCGTGATCCCGATCGTGCGGCCGCTCGTGCTGTCCTTCGGCCCGGCCGAATTCTTCGCACTCACCATCCTCGGGCTCACGTTCGTGGTGGCGCTCTCGGGGGCACACGTCGTCAGGGGTCTGCTCATGGCCTTGCTCGGCGTGATGGTCGCGATGGTCGGGATCGACGCGCAGGAGGGGGTGCCGCGGTACGCCTTCGGCGAGCTCTACCTCTGGGCGGGGATCCCGCTGGTCCCGCTGGTGGTCGGGCTCTTCGGCGGCGCGGAGCTGCTGCAGCTGATGCTGGCCCGTGGCTCGATCAACCGGTCCGGAAGCGCGCGTACCGAGGCGGACAAGGCCGGCGACGAGGTGCGCGCGAGCGGCATGTCCGCGCTGCTGCAGGGAGTGCGGGACTCGCTCGCGCACTGGTGGCTGGTCGTCCGCTCCGGGGCGATCGGCATGGCGATCGGCATGATGCCCGGGGTCGGTGGTTCGGTGGCGCAGTTCCTCGCGTACGGCCATGCCCAGCAGACCTCCCGGCGCCCCGAGGAATTCGGCCACGGCTCGATAGAGGGGGTGATCGCGGCCGGCGCGAGCAACAACGCCAAGGACAGTGGTGCGCTCGTACCGACCGTCGCCTTCGGGATCCCCGGCGGCGCGGCGACCGCTGTTCTGCTCAGCGCGTTCCTCGTCGTCGGCCTCGACCCGGGCCCGGAGATGCTGACCACCGATCTCGACGTGACGCTCTCCATGGCGTGGATCGTCATCCTCGCCAACGTCGTCGCCGTCGCGATCGCGCTACTCACGGTCCGGCACCTGGTCAAGCTCACCGACGTGCCGAGCACCTATATCGTCCCGGCCCTGCTCGTGCTGCTGACGGTCGGCACCTACACCGCGAGCAACAACTTCGCCGACGTCCTGGTGATGCTTGCGGCCGCGGGCCTCGGCGTGGTGTGCGTTCGCTGGGGCTGGCCCAGGGTGCCCTTCCTGCTGGCGGTCGTGCTCGGTTCGATCGCCGAGCGCTACCTGTTCCTGTCCGTGTCGCTCTACGGCTACGAGTGGCTGACCCGGCCGGTCGTCGTGGTCGTCGCGGTCATCGTCGTCCTCACGCTCATCCAGTCCGTGCGGCGGCGCCGTTCGGTTCGCGTCCTCGCGTCGAAGGGAGTCTCCCGATGAGCACCGCCGACCAGGTCCCCGACGGGGACACACCGGGTGCAGTGGCACCGACCGCCGCGCCGTCGGCCGTCCGCCGGTTCGACCCGGTGGAGGTGGCGATGTCGGCTGTGCTGCTGGCGGTCTTCGCCGTCGCCGTCCTGCTCGCCGCCCAGTGGAGTTTCCGGGCCGCGCTCACCCCGCTGCTGGCGGCGGGCACGGGCGCCGTGCTCAGCGGCCTCCACCTGGTCCGCAGCCTCACCGGGCGGGCCGGGCGGTCCCGCGCCCAGCGCTCCGGGGAAGGACCACCGCCCTCCGATGAGGCGACCAGGGTGTTCGCCACGGCCGGTCGCCGGTCCTGGACGGTGGCGCTGGCCTGGGTTGTCGGGTTCTTCGCCGGCATCTACGTCATCGGGCTCGTTGTCACCGGAGCCGTCTTCGCCCTCGCGTATCTGCGGGTCCAGGCGCGGGCGAGCTGGCAGGCAAGCGTCGGGTACGGCGTCGCCGTCGGGCTGGTCGTCTGGCTGCTGTTCGACGTGCTGTTCGAGATTGCGCTCCCCGAAGGGCTGATGCTCCGATGACACCTCGCAGATACCTCTCCGCCGTCGCCGCGGGAGTGGCCGCGCTCGTCCTCGCCGGGTGCGGTGCCGATCCCGGCGCGCTCTCGGCGCCGGAGTTCTACCGAGACCGCGCGATCGACCTCGTAGTGCCTTACGAGCCCGGCGGCGGCTACGACCTGTACGCCCGCGACGTCGTGCCCTACCTCGCCCGCTGCATCGGTGGTGACGTCAAGGTCGTCAACGAGGCCGGCGCCGGCGGGCTGCTCGCGACCTCGAACACCGCGGCCGCGGAGCCGGACGGAACCCGGGTGCAGATCGTCAACACGGTCGGCGCGGTGAGCGCCCAGATCGGTCAGGCGGCCGGAATCAACTTCGACCTGGCCGCCCTGTCCTGGGTCGCCAGGGTCTCGGCCGAAGCCAACGTCGTGGTCGTCGCCGCGGACAGCCGCTTTGCCGACTTCGATGACATGCTTCGCTCCCCGGACCCGGTGCGGTTCGTCTCCACCGGCCCCGGCTCGAACGACTACATCAACCCGCCGCTGCTCCAGCAGATCTTCGACTTCCCGGTCGAGGTGATCAGCGGCTTCGCCGGATCGGGCGAGGCCCGCACGGCATACTTGCGCGGTGACGCCGACGCCCAGGTCCTGCCGGTAGCCAGCACTGTCAGCGCGATTCGGTCGGGGGAGATCCGCCCGGTGCTCGTACTCGGTGACGCCGACAGCCCCGGACTGGAGGGCGTGCCCAGGGCCCGCGACCTTCCGGTTGCCGGCGCGGCGCAGCGGGAGACGTTGACGTCGCTGCTCGATCTCGTCTCGCTGAGCCGCACGATGGTCGCCCCGCCCGGTCTCGCCCCGGACCGGCTGGCGTTCCTGCGCGACGCGTTCGCCTGCGCCCTGACCAACCCGGACCTGGTCGCAGCCTCAACCGAGCAGCGACGGCCGATCGAGTTCATGCCCGGGGCGGAGCTGACCGAGGCCATGCGCTCGGTGCTGAGCGCGGACCCGGCGTTCCGCCAGATCGTCCGGGACATCACGTGAGCGGATCCCGATCACCCTGGCCTGCTGGGACTACGACCGGACCCGCGCACTGGAGGACGGGACCGTCGCCCGGACGGCGTCGACCTGACTGCCGCGGACGGAGCAGACCACCGTCGGTGCCGGCGCTCCGCGCTGAACCACGGTGTTGCGCAGCGTGTTGACCGCGAGCGGCGAGGTCATGCGGGCGTCGATGGAGTAGCCCACGATCCGCTTCGAGCAGGCGTCTTTCACGGTGCAGGGGTAGAGCTCGCCCTCGGCGGTGGGGTGCTCGGTGATGTCGGTCAGCCACGGCTGGTTGGGCCGGGCGGCGGTGAACCCGTGGCGCACGAGGTCGTCGTGCACCGGTGGTCCGGGCCGGCGGGTGCGGCCGCGCGTGCGGGTATGGACCGACCAGAGCTTCTGCAGGGTGCACAGCCGCCCGGTCCGGGTTCGGGAGGCGGTGTGGCCCTGTGCGGCGAGCCGTTCGGCTGCTGCTGCGGTACCGGAAGCCGATTCGCCCGCGACCCCGTCCCGGCGGCATGCTGCGACGGGCCCGCCCGGCCTGGCTCGCGCCCGGCGGGCTGCCGTCGTGAGCGCTCACGGTGCCTGTCGCAGCGGCATCGGCCGGGGTGTGTCGGCGAGCGCGGGCACCGCCCGGGCGGTGATGCGGTGGCCCATGAACACCGGCCGGTTGGCCTGTCCGAGCAGCAGCGGCAGCAGTTCGGCGGCCCGCACCTGGCCCCACCAGCCCACCTGGCTGGAAAGCTCGCCCCACTCGGTGACGCCGTCGGGTCGCACGGTCGGGCCCGCCACCAGCAGGGGGCTCGGTTCTCCGGCGTGCATCACGCCGTGGGTGGAGGGTGTCGCGTGGTCCCCGGTCACCGCGACCACGGCGCGCTCGGCGATCTCGCCGAGACCGGCCAGGCCGCGGTCGATGGACTGCAGGACGTCGCGTTTGGCGAAGGGTCGCTTGGTGTGGCCGGCCTCGTCGGTGGCCTTCGTGTGGACGTGCACGAACCGGGCCCCGTCCTCGATGAGCCGCTCCGCCGCTTCCAGTCGGCCGGCCATGTCCTTCTCGAGGTCGTCGACCGGGGAGAGGTGGCTCGAGGTCATGTCCAGCGCGGTGACGATGCCCTTGTAGATGCGGGTGCTGGTGACCGCGGCACCGGCGACACCGACCTGGTCGAGGAACGACGGGATGGTTCCTCGCCGGCCGGACCACTTGGTGGTGAGGACGTCGAGCGCGGGCAGGCCGCGGGCCAGGCGGCGCGCGTTGATGTCACTGGCGAGCAGCCAAGCCCGCGCATCGAGCAGCGCGGCGGTGAGGTCCTCGGCGAACGCCGCACCGTCCGGTTCGGTCGGGACCGGGCGCATCCACGGGTGAAAGGTCTCGAACAGCGGGTCGGAGTCGGTGACGGCGCCGCTGTGGTGGGTGGGGGAGGACAGCAGGGCTTCGCCCTTGCCTCCGAGCTGTTGCAGGGTCATGCCGTGTTCGGCGAGGATCGGGGTAAGTCCGGTGAGCAGGGCGGTGATGTCGTCGAGGTCGTCCGGCCGGGCCCTGCCGGTGAGGTGGAGCGTGCTCCCGTTGACGCGCGAGGTGCGTAGGGAGGCGTGGGTGACGGCGATGTCGGGGTCGACGTCGAGGCCGCCGCCGAGGGCTTCGAGGACGGCGCGGCCGGGGAAGGGCACCTCGGCGTAGCCGAACATGGCCCAGTGGGCGAGTTCGGAGGCAGGAGCCCGCCCCCATCCGAACGGGAGGTGCCAGCCGCTCGCGCCGCGACGGGCCAGGGCGTCGAGGTGAGGGGTGTGGGCGGCTTCGGCCGGTGTGCGGCCGTCGAGCTGGGGAATCGGCCGGTCGCCCAGGCCGTCGAGGACGACCAGCACGATCGGTAGCCGGTCGTCGTCGAGTCGGGGTTGGGTCTCGCCGTAGCCCGCAGGCTTCATATCGCCTCCTCGGTCTCGGTCTGGTCCCGGCCGGCGAGGAGTTCTGCAAGCACCGGGACGACGGCGCGCGGAACCAGGTCTGCCCATACCGACTGGTCGGCGTCGAGGCGCGCGCGGATATCGGAGGCCGACAGCCGGGTGGCCGGGTCGCCGTCGAGCACCGTCACCTCGTATCCGGCGTCGGAGAGCCGGCTCGCCTTCTCCCGTTCCCAGGCGCTGTAAGCGCGCACGAGCTGTCGTGCACGGCCAGGGACGTACTCGTACCAGGTCTCGGGTCGGGTCAGGTCGAAGGGCACGATCGAGGCGTGGCGGGACAGGCCTCGTTCCTGCAGCGCGGCCTGCAGCAGACGCAGACGCTCGAAGTAGGTGAACGGGTTGGCCTCGGCGAGGTGGCGGTGCGCGGAGGTCGCCTCCTCGTGCCGGGCTCTGGTGTCGGGGTTGGTGACCGCGACGATGAGGTGCTCGGCCTCGCGCAAGGCGAGTTCGAACAGTTCCAGGTGCTGTCCGTGCACGGGCTGGAAGCGGCCGGTCACGCACGCCAGACGTCTCACTCGTGCCTCCTCCCGATCGGGCCCGGCGCGGCAGTAACACGCCCGGGGGCGCCCTCGACCAGCTCGCCCACCACCGTCGCCGCGGTGTCGCCGCCACGGTGCAGCGTCGCCAGCAGCTCGCCCACCCTGGCCGGCGGGGCGGCGAGCAGCAGCCCACCGGAGGTCTGTGCGTCGGCGAGCAGCAGCTGGCAGATCGAGTCCGCCTCGCCCGGCACGAACCAGCCCGCGTCGAGGGCACCCTGCAGGGTTCGTCGGCTGCCGTCCGGTGCGCATCCGTTCGCGACGAGCCGGGCGACACCGGGTAACAACGGCACCTCGCCCGGCCAGATCCTGGCCTCGAGGCGGCCGGCCGATGTCATCTCGTGCAGGTGCCCGATCAGGCCGTACCCGGTGATGTCGGTGCCCCCGGCCAATCCGCAGGCCACGGCGGCGCGCGAGGCGGCGGCGTTGAGTCGGGTCATCGACTCGACTGCGCCCACCACCTCGGTGTCGGCGGCGCGTCCCAGCTTGACGGCGGTGCCGATGACGCCGACGCCGAGGGGCTTGGTCAGCACCAGTCGGTCACCCGGGTGTCCGCCGCCCTTGTGCAGGATGGCGTCGTGGGCGGCCTCGCCGATGACGGCGAGTCCGTACTTCGGGGCGGGGTCGACGATGCTGTGACCGCCCGCGAGCAGCGCGCCCGCGTCGGCGACCGCTTCTGCGCCGCCACGGAGGACCTCGGCGACCAGCTCGGGGTCGAGGTCCAACGGCCAGCCGAGCAGGTTCAGCGCCAGCAGCGGGCGCCCACCCATCGCGTAGACGTCGGACAGGGCGTTGGTCGCCGCGATCCGTCCCCACTGGTACGGGTCGTCCACGACCGGGGTCAGGAAGTCGCAGGTCACCACCAGCGACCGGCCGTGCCACCCGGGCAGGTCGAAGACCGCGGCGTCGTCGGCGGGGTCGAGACCGACCCGTAGGCGAGCGTCGGTCCCGCCGGTCGCAGCGCCGGTACGCAGCGAGCCCAGTACGTCGTCGAGCAGTTGCTGGGGCAGCTTGCACGCGCAGCCACCACCCGGCGAGAACTGCGTGAGCGGAACTGACACGGCCATCACGCCGCCTTGGTCTTGAGCAGACCGCGGGCGATGGCGTTGCGCTGGATCTCCGAGGTGCCGGCCGGGATCCGCAGGTTGCGCGCCACCCGGAACAGCTTCTCCTCGGGCGAGTCCTGGACGAGCCCCACCGCGCCACGGACCTGGATGGCGTTGTCGGCGACCCGGAAGAACGCCTCGTCGTTGATGACCTTGACCAGGCTGATCAGCCGGGGAGCCCCGGGGTGCAGCGGCATTCCGTACGGGTCGAGGTCGTCGAGCTGGGCCTGGGCGACCAGCGAGGTCGAGCGGGCCTGATAGATGTCGGCGTCGATGTCGGCGAGCATGTGCTGCACGGCCTGCTGGGCGGCGATCGGCTTCCCGCCGACCTCGCGTTGCTGGGCGTAGTCGACGGCACGCTGAAGCAGCCACGCGCCCCAGCCGGCGCACATCCCACCGCGACAGAGCCGACGCCAGTTGATCCACGACATCGCCAGGCCGAAGCCGTCGCCGATCTCGCCGACGACGTTCTCGGCCGGCACCCGCACATCACGGAACTCCAGTGTGCCGGTCAGTCCGTCGGCCATCGTGGTCGGCAGATCGGCCCCGCGACTCACCCCGGGCGCGTTGGCGTCGATCAGGAACATCGACAACGACCGGGTGCCGGCGCCCGGGTCGGTGACCGCCACGACCTGCAAGACGTCGGCGAAGTGCGAGTTGGTGATCCAGCCCTTCGACCCGTTGATGATCCAGTCGGCGCCGTCGCGGCTCGCGCGGGTGGCCATCCGCAGCACGTCCGAGCCGGCGCCGAGCTCGGTGTTGCAGAACGCCGCAGTGATCTCCCCGGTCATCAGCGGCGCCAGGTACTGCTCGCGCATCGCCGGAGAGCAGTGCTCGATCGCGGGGTTCGGCCCCTCGGTCCAGGCCAGTGCCGCAAGACCCAGTCCCAGGCCGGAGTGGCGGTAGACGAACTCCTCGACGTGGTGCATCTCGACCCGGCTGAACCCGCCGCCCCCGGCCGCGGTGCCGGAGTGCGGGGCGTAGAGCCCCAGGGCGCCCGAGCGCCGCTGGACCTCGCGGCGCGCCTCCCACACCGCCGGATGCATGCGGCGGTGATCATCGAACTTCGGGCCGCTCGCGGTGCCGGCGCCCTGCCGGGCCAGCTCCTTCTCCAGCTCGGCGACGTCGGTATCGAGGAACGTGCGGAAGCGCTCGGTGTAGGCGATGACCCGCTCGCCCGGAGCGATGTCTGCGACGGCCACAGTGACCCACCCCCGGTGGTTGAACATTGTTCGTTTGGATGAACGTTGTGCGGACTGTAGCGTCGCGGCCATCTACAGGAAAGGCGGAACGGATGCCGGAGGGCGCACGCGCAGCACGCGCCGATGCTGTGGCCGAGGCCAAGCGGGCACTGATCCTTGAGGCCGCGCTACGTGTGTTCGCCCGTGATGGGCTGCGCGACGCGAGCATCCGGGCGATCGCCAAGGAGGCCGGATACGCCACCGGGGCGATCTACGGCTACTTCCCGAGCAAGGAACACCTCTACGCCGCAGCTCTGCACGAGTCCCTGCAACGGTTGCGGGCCGAGACCGAGACCGCAGCGGCCGGCATCGACGGGGCGGCTCAGCGCTACGTCGCCGCCGGCTTGGCGTTCTTCGACTTCTACGACGCCAACCCTCGTGATCTCGACATGGGATTCTACCTGTTCGCTGGGGGAATGGCCCCCCGAGGACTGGGCGACGAGGAGGTCGACCATGAGCTCAACGCCGCCTTGTTGGCCACGCTGGAGCCGGTCCGCGGTGCTGCCGAAGAGCTCGTCGGCGCCGAGGAGGCGAATCGGCTCACCGCAGAGGCGTTCGCCCACGCCTCTGGCCTTCTCCTGCTGCGGCACACACACCGGCTGAACCTCTTCGGTCTCGAAGCACGGCAACTGATGGAACGCTTCCTCACCGGGCAGATCACCTGACCGGACTGCTACACGGCCACGGAATCCCGGTACGGCCCTCGGCCGCGGGCTCCGGCACGACGGCCCGCAGGGAACGGACACCGGAGGTCAGCGGTGCCCGACCGCTGCAAGGCCGGTCAGGTGTAGGTGTGGAACCTCCGACCCTCCTTCATGCCCAGCAGGAGCCTGACCCGCTTACTCGGACACCCGTTCTGTGCGATCATCGCCCGAGAAGGGAGTTCCTCAGAAAGCCTGCACCTCGCCCTCCGGAGTTCCGCCGCCGCGCAGTCGGCTCGCCCGTACCGTGAGCAGCCGGTCGCCCAGATCGCGACGGATCCGGGGATCGGCGAGTCGTGCCTGCGACGCTGATCCTGGAGCGGCCTCGGCGTACTTCGCGCGGGAGAACGTCCGCCCACAATGCTCGTCCCGCTGGTCGGTGAACCGGCCGCTGACGGCTTCGCCGTCGCGGTGACCTGCAGGATTCCGGGTGTGTCCCGTTCCGGGTTCTACGACAGTCCAGGAGTCCTGTCGGTGGGGTCGTAGGCCGAACGCCCGCCAGCTCCTCGACCCGCTGGTCCGGGACATGCCCAGCTCGGCGGCCGTCGACCGGGTCGACCAGCGCGTGGCGTCTTTCGGTGTGGTCTCCAGCGTTCGGGTGATCACCGCCTCGACCTGCCCATCGGCGACGGTCCGCGGGCGGCCGGGCGTGGCTCGTCGAGCAGGCCTTCCAGGTCCTGGTCGAGGAACCGGGCCCGCCACCGGCGCGCGGTCGCGACCTGGATGTCGAGCTTGCGAGCCACTGCGCTGTTGCCGTGCCGGTCGGCGGCGGCCGGCACGATCCTCGATCGCACGGCCGACGTGTTGGCCGAGGTGGCCCGTTTCGATCACGCGGTCAGCCGGGTGCGCTGCTCATCGGTCAGAGCCACTGCGCCCGCAGCCGGTGATGCTCACAACGCCCCGGCCAGCCGGTGGTAGGCCTGGTTCCAGCGCAGCTCGCGCCTGAACCGGCGCGGCGTCGTGCCCTCGTCGATCACCAGTAGCTCGGTGCGCGCGAGCTCGGCCAGGTCGGCGACCTCCTCGGTGCTCAGGGCCGTGGACAGCACGGTGTGGTGCGGAGCGCCGGCCATGATCCACGCTTCGGAGGAGGTAAGGAGGTCGGGGCAGGGCTCCCACAGGGCGCGGGCGACGGGCAGGTTCGGCAGTGGTTCGTCGGCCTCGACGACGTCGATCTCGTTGAGCACCAGCCGGAAGCGGTCGCCCATGTCCGACATCCCGACGACGATGCCGGGGCCGGGAGCGGCGTCGAACACCATGCGGACGGGGTCCTCCCGGCCGCCGATGCCGAGCGGGTGGATCTCGATCCTCGGGGTTCCGGCAGCGATCGACGGACAGATCTCCAGCATGTGCGCACCCAGTACGCGGGGGGTGCCGGGGCCGAGGTGGTAGGTGTAGTCGTCCATGAACGAGGTGCCGCCGGACAGGCCCTGCGACGCCACCTTGAGCGTGCGCAGCAGCATGGCCGTCTTCCAATCGCCCTCGCCCGCGAAGCCGTAACCGTCGGCCATCAGCCGCTGCACCTGCGTTCCGCAGCTGATGGTGGATCCTGGGACACGTCTGGGCGGTGTGGGCAGGTCAGCGGCCCGCGCCTAGTGTTCGACCGCGTGAACGCCTAGTACACGAATCGTCCCGTGTAGGTTGATTGACGTGGCTGGATGTCGATAGGCTCTGGGACATGTTCTTGCGGGAGGTGAAGCGGCAGAACCGCAACGGGACCCGGGTGTCCTACCTGCAACTGGTCCACAACGACTGGGACCCCGCCGCCCGCGCCGCTCGCACCAAGATCCTCTACAGCTTCGGGCGGACCGATCAGGTCGACACCGCGGCGATCGAGCGGCTGATCGTGTCGCTGTCACGGCTGCTCGACCCGGCAGCGGCGCTCAAGGCCACCGCCGGTTCGGATCTGAGCTTGCTCGGCTCGCGCCCGCTGGGCGGCACGGATGTCCTCGACGGGCTGTGGCGCCGGCTGGGCATCGACACGGTGCTCAACAGGTTGCTGGCCAAGCGGCGGGGCAGCGCGCCGTTCGAGCGGGTGCTGTTCGGGCTGGTCGCCAATCGGGCCCTGGCGCCGTCGTCGAAGCTGGCCGCCGCGGACTGGATCTCGAACGATGTGCACATCGACGGCCTGCCCGAGACCTCCGACGATGTCTGCTACCGGGCGATGGACTGGCTCCACGACGTGCGCGAACACCTGGAGCGCGAGGTGTTTGCCCAGGTCGCGAACCTGCTCAACCTCGAGGTCGACCTGCTGTTCTTCGATACCACCTCCACCTACTTCGAGCTGGAGGATCCCGACACACCGGTGGACCGCGACGAACACGGGCAGGTCGTGGCCGGCCGGGACGGCAAGGACGGTCAGGACGGTCAGGACGGCACCGACGACGAGCAGAGCGCGGCCGGGTTCCGGACTTACGGCAAGTCGAAGGACTCCCGCGACGACCTGCCCCAGATCGTGATCGGGATGGCGGTGACCCGCGAGGGGATCCCGGTGCGGGTGTGGTGCTGGCCGGGCAACACCGCCGACTCGAAACTGATCCGCCAGGTCCGCGACGACATGCGGGACTGGACCCTGTCCAAGATCGTGTGGGTCGCCGACCGCGGCTTCTCCTCACAAGCCAACCGCCGCTACCTACGTCGCGGCGAGCACACCTACATCATCGGCGAGAAGCTCCGCTCGGACAGCCCGGAGATCAAGACCGCCCTGTCGCGGCAGGGCCGCTACACCACCATCGGCGAGAACATGCGGGTCAAGGAGGTGAAGGTCTCCGACAGCGAGCGGTTCGTGATCTGCCACAACCCCGAGGCCGCCGAGCGCGACGCCCACATCCGCGATCAGCTCGTCGCCCAACTCGACGAGCTCATCGCCGGATCCGACAAGCTCCCGACGATGAAACGCGGCGAGCTGCGCGGGAAGATCTCGACCAAGCCCGGCCTGAACCGCTACCTGCGCCTCACCCCCGGCGGGCTGCTGCGCATCGACAAGGCGAAGATCAAGACCGAGGCCAACCTGGACGGCAAGTACCTGCTGCGCTGCTCGGACCCACACCTGAGCGCCACCGACATCGCGCTGGGCTACAAGCAACTCCTCGAAGTCGAACGCGGCTGGCGTGACATGAAACAGATCCTCGACCTGCGCCCGGTCTATCACCGCCTCGAAGAACGCATCCGCGCCCACGTCATGCTCTGCTGGCTCGCGCTACTGCTCATCCGCATCGCCGAGACCACCACCGGCCAGACCTGGCACCACATCCGCCGCGACCTCGACCGACTCCACGCCGTCACCTTCACCGGCCCCACCGGGACATTCCGCCAGCGCACCGACCCCACCAAGCCCCAGACCGACCTCTACGCCCGACTCGACCTCTCCCTCCCCAAGAAGATCATCGAGATCACCCCCGCAGGTCGCTGACCAGGCACAACGCCGCCGCCTAGTAACACACGCGCTGCGCGTCCTCGCTCTCATTTCCGCAGGTCAAGACCGCAATCCGCGTACTAGACGCTCACCTCGGCTGCGGAACGCAGGCTGCACGGCCAGACCGGGGAGCTGGTGCAGCGCCCTGCGCGACCCCTTACCCGCAGCTTCCTGACCACCGCCCCGCACGGGCCGACCGGAGACCACAGTGGAAGAGTCGGACGGACCGGCGGCTCAACCACGCCCTACCCTCGCCCCTCGCCCAGCACGATCGACTATCGCCCATCAGACCTGGAGACGGTGGATCCAGGCTCAGCGCAGCGACACGACCGCCGCCGCCGGGCCGGTTACACCCTCGGCTGCACTCCATTTCCGGAAGGGCCGAGATACCGGGCAGATCCGGTCGGGCCTGCCGGTGGCCGACGCGGACGCCGAGGCGATCCTACGCAATCTCGACTATTCGGAGGATGAGGTGGCACGATACCTGTCAAGATCGTTTGGGCAAGTTCTTCGCTGGATTAGTTGGTCGGGCCGGGCGTCGCCTCCTTCTCGGTGGGTGGGTTGATCCAGACCGTGCCGGGCAGCTTCGGGGGCTGCGGGGTGCCGTGGACGAACCGCTCCGGGTGCGCGGCGTGGGCGTCGGCGAGGACCGTGCCGCGGTGGCGGCGGATCTGCGGCGCGGTTCCGAAGTGGACCGATGCCGGGGTGTGCAGCCCGACGCCGGAGTGGCGATGATCATGGTTGTACCAGGTGAAGAACTCGCCGCAGAATTCGCGCGCGTGCTCGATCGAGTCGAACCGCTCGGGGAAGGCCGGCCGGTACTTCAGCGTCTTGAACTGGGACTCGCTGTAGGGGTTGTCGTTGGAGGTCTTCGGCCGCGAGTGCGACCGGCTGACCTGCAGGTCCGACAGCAGTTCGGCGACGCTCTTGCTCTTCATCGGGCCGCCGCGATCGGCGTGCACGGTCAACGTGTCCGGGTCGATGTCGTGGTTACCGATCGTGGCGTCCAAGAACCGGTGCGCCAGGTCGGCGTCCTCGGTGGCCGCGACCATCCAACCGGGGGTGTAGCGGCTGTAGATGTCGATGAGCACGTACAGGCAGAACCAGACACCCCGGGCCGGACCAGCCAGTTTCGTGATGTCCCACGTCCAGACCCGGTTCGGGCCGGTGGCCACGAGCTCGGGTTTCACCCGGGGCGGGTGGGTGGCCTGGCGGCGACGCTCGCGGACCTCGCCGTGCTCACGAAGGATGCGATACATCGTCGAGATCGAGCAGTAGTACTCGCCGTCGTCGAGCAGCTTCGCATACACCGTGGCCGGCGCCTCGTCGACGTAGGCCTCGCTGTTGAGCAGCTCGCGCACCCGTACTCGTTCCTCCGGCGAGAGCGCCCGCGGCTGAATCCGCTCGCGGTGCGGCTTGGGCGCCGGCCGCGGCGGGGCCGGCCGGGCTGATCCGGTGCTGGTGGTAGTAGCTCGACCGCGGCACCCCCGTCGCCCGGCAGGCCCCCGCGCGCCCGATCAGCTCGCTCAGCTGCTCACACGCCGCCCGCTGCGCCCGGGCGAACACGTGCACACCGGCGTCTTCGCCCGTGGCACCGGGCTCGGTGTCGGTCGAGGGCTCAGCGTCGGGAAGGGTGGTCACCGCGGCTCGCCGCCGTCCCGCTCGGGGCTGCTGGTGGCGAGCTGATCCAGCAGCGCGGAGAGCTTTCCCTGCACCTCGATCACCGACCGAGCCGTGGCTAGGTCCGTCTCGAGCTTGTCCTTCTCAGCCCGCAGCCGCGCGAGCTCCCGATCGCGCGGGTCGGCCTTCGGCCGCCCGACCGGACGCTGCAACGCCTCCGCCGCGCCCGTGTCACGCTGCTTGCGCCACACCGAGATCAACTGGGTGTACAGACCCTCCCGGCGCAGCAGAGCACCCTTGCCCTCCTTGTCGAGCTGCTCGTACTCGGCCAAGACCCGCTGCTTGTACGCCGCGCTATAGCGCTGCGGCGGCCGGTACGCCCGCACCTCCGGGTCCGGCTCTCCCTCAGGTCGTTCAGTCACGAGGGACACGATCTCCTTCACACGCCCTCAAACCAACAGTTTCGAGTAGATCATCTGCCCATGATCAGCTTGACAGAGAGGGACTCGCCCGGCGGAGCCTGACCGACCCCACCGACATCGCCTACTACCTGTGCTCGGCACCGGCCCGGACCCCACTGCGCGAGCTGGCGCGTATCGCCGGGACCCGGTGGGCGATCGAGGAAACCTTCCAGACCGCCAAAGGCGAGGTCGGCCTGGATCACTACCAGGTCCGCCGCTACGACGGCTGGTACCGCCACATCACCCTGGCCATGCTCGCCCACGCCTTCCTCACCGTCACCCGCGCCGCCGCCCAAAAAAACGATCACGACCGGCCGCAGAGCTGATACCACTCACCCTGCCCGAGATCCGCCGCCTACTCGCCGGGCTGATCTGGACCCCCACACCCTGCTTGACCCGTGTCCTGAGCTGGTCACGATGGCGACGACGCCATCAAGCCCGAGCACGACGCTGCCACTACAACGCCCGCTCCCAAGCGCCATAACTGTGACTGTAGTACTAGGCGGTGGCGACCGCACGGGGTGTAGCGGCGGGTGTCGGTCGTGGTGGTGTGGGCCAAGCCCACCGCGTATCGGGCTGGGCCAGGGCGAAGTTTGGGCCGTGTCGCGGCGGGCGCCCGGTCACCCGGACCGGGCGCAGTGTGCGCGGCCCGCGCAGGACTCGATCGGAGCGGATCCGGCCCAGTAGCTCGACCGGTAGATCGGCGAGCACGTGAGCGAGGCGGGTGATGTCGTAGCCGGCGTCGGTGACGATCAGGATCGGGAGGTCCCCGGGCTGCCACTGCCCGGCGGTGGTGAGGCGTTCGACGAGTGCGCGTAGCTGGGCGGCAGTGGCCGCGGTGGCGTCGTCGTCGGGCCCGAGCCGGACCACGTCCAACAGCGCTGTCCAGGAGCTGCGGCCCGGTTCGAGGGCGGCGGCGAACGAGTACGGCCAGCCCGGGATCATCTGGGCGTTGCCCTTCCCGCGGCCGTAGACGTGACAGAACAGCCGATCAGCGCTGGTCGGGGCGTCGGAACGCAGCCACGGTGACACATCCACGGCCAGCACGAGCCGCCCGTCGGCGGCTCGGGGCAGCGGGAGCGCGGTCAGTGCCCGGCGCAGCCGCGCCGGTTCGAGTGCGCCGCAGGCCAGTGCGTCATACATCGCGCCGTGTCCCCGCCGGTGCTCGGCGACCAGGGTCAGCTCGACCAGTGAGTGGACCGGGCCGTCGGCGCACAGCACGGCGTCGGTGAGCTCGAACAGTGCATCCGCCCGCACCGTGCACGCTCGGTAGAGCTCCCACCGGAGCCGGCCGAGTTCACCGTGGCCGAGCCGGGTGTCACCCGCGCCGGTGTCGGGCCGATCGGTCACACTGTTCACCGCGGCCATCGCTTTCGTCTTCGAGCTCTGTGGAAGGAACCCGAGGATCAAGCGGTGGCCGCACCCATGTCCGGTCGACACGCCGTACGACCTGCATCAACTCGACGACAGCAGTATGCCGAGGTTAAAGAGCAAGCTGAGGTGTCGAGGTCGCTCAAGGCCGCTCGGGCCAAGAATCGGGTTGGAACGCCTGAGGCGTGGCCTGGCGGCCCGGTGGCGTAGCACGGCCACACTCGCCGTCCAGGGCGCTCCGCTGGCGCTACGCGTCGCTGCGCGACCGGCCTGCGGCCGGCCCTGGACGGCGAGCCTCGGTGGCCGTGCTGGGTCGCCTTGCGGCGGCGGGGTACAGCGCCCCGCCACCCCAAGGGGGGCCCGGGCCGTCAGGCCCGCTTCGATCGGGAGGCCAGCATGAACGCCAGCGAGCACACCACCAGCACGGCCGCTGCTGCGACCACGAGCCAGGACGGGACCGGAGACGGTCCGGGAGCGTTCGCGCAGGTTGCGGGCTTCTCGGTACGGGTGGCGGGCCGGGTGGCGACGCGGGTGGATCTGCAGTTCGCCGGGACCGAGCAGCGTCAGCTCGGGTTGTCGCTGGGCACGGTGCTGTTCTATCTGCGGAGCCACTACACCGCCGAGATGGTCGCCCGCGGCTGGGCCGCAGCGACCCCACTGGCCGCGTCGCTGCCGGGGGTGTTGGTGGGCCGCCGCGCCGGAGTGCTGACGACGGGCCCGTGGACGGTGGCGGCGATGGTGCAACTCGGAGGTGCCCCGCGGGTGACGGGTGGGTTGGTCGAGGCGCGGGCAGGATCAGAGGTGCCGCGGGTGCTGCGGCTCCGCGTCGGGCCGGTCGCGTTCGACCTGTGTGATGCCGCCTCCTTCACCGCCACGCTCGCCGGGTGGCGGCAGGCCGCGAACCTGCTCGCGACCGACGGCTCGGACCTCGACTGAGGGCGCCCGGCCCTGTGGATGAGTGGGGTCCGGCCGCTGGCGCGGCCGGGCCCTGCTGGGTCATGGTGGCCGGTATGGGAATGGTGGGGTGGCGGGTCGGGGTGCTGCGGCCTGACGCGGAGAACGTCGACTGGACCGGCCGCGGAGTCGCGCCTAGTTGGTCGGTCGCACGAAGGGGCGCGCTGGACGAGTTGCATCTGCTGATCGCGGGGGAGGGGCAGCGTCTGGAGTTCCGGGTCGAGGTCGACGGGCTTCCGGCGGTCGTGTTCCCGGCCTTGCGCGACGATGGCAGTGTGGACCTGTCCGGGCTCGACGATGTCGTCCCGGTCGAGCGGTACGAGTCCCTGCAGTAGTCGATAGACAGATGCGCCAGCCTCGGCGGTGCCGGTGATCATGCGTGCTCAAGGCCGCATGACCGAGCCCAGAGATCGACGCCGCTGGCGACTCCTCGATACGATGACGCTCCGTCACGGCGACGGGGCGACGGCCGTAGCTGACGAACGAGATGGCGCGGCCGTGGAGTCATTCGTGGTGCGAACTGGCGGTGAACCAAGTGACAAGAGGCGGGTATGTCAGCCAGCGGCAGAACCAGAGTCGCAGGTGGAGGCGTCGTGCGGTGTCGCCCACGCGCTTTACACCCGAGCGGTCGCAGGTTCGAACCCTGCCGCGCCCACCAGTCTGACCAGCATTGATCGTGATCGTATGATCGTTTGCGGTCGTGCATGACACGAGTTGTGACGCGGGCCCGTCGTATCCCCGCGTCATGACACGGGTGAAGGCCGTCCGCCGGAGGTAGCACGGCGCGATCGACGAGCTACCCAGCGAGGGCGCTGCGCGTCCGCGTGTACGGCAGTCAGGAGGAGCCCGGGCCGCGTCAGGAAGCCCGCGCAGACACGCCCACCCGGCTCCCGCAACCGACACGCCGCGGCCGGCTACGACGGCGGCAAGGCCGTCAACGCGAGCGCAACCATCACCGCACGGCGACAACGCACAGGTTGAAGATCAAACTTTACTGGTGGTCGTCCGGCGTGGCGCTCCTGGTAGACGGGGCAGGTCGCCATGAGGCTGCGCAGCCGAGGACCGGCGCGGTCTGGGGCGCCCGGCCCACCCGAGCCTGGCTCACCAGGAGCGCACTAGGAGACGGTCAGGACGAGTTTGCCGACGGTGCGGCCCTTCTCTCCGTATCGGTGCGCGTCCGCCGCGTCCTTGAGCGGGAACGTGCGATCGACATGTACGCGCAAGGATCCGGCCTCCACGAGCTCGACCAGGGAACGCAGTCCCACCGGATCCGGCTCGACGAGCATCCACGTGACCTGCACGCCGTCGCGTCGGGGGAGCAGCGTCGAGTCGAAGCCGGGCGGCGGGATGACGGACACGAGCATGCCGCCCGGCCGCAGGCACGCGAGGGAGCGTTCACGGGTGTCCCCGCCGAGGGTGTCCAGGACGACATCGATGTTGGTCACGAGCTCGTCGATCGGCCCTGCGGTGTAGTCCACGGGTTCGTCGACCCCGAGTTCGCGCAGGTAGTCGTGCTTGCCCGCGCTCGCGGTTCCGACCACGACGGCGCCGTGTGCCTTGGCGATCTGGACGGCGAGGTGCCCGACGCCACCGACCGCGGCGTGCACGAGGACGCGCTGGCCGGGCCGCACCTGCGCGGTGTCGACGAGCGCCTGCCATGCGGTGAGGCCCGAGAGGGGCAGCGCGGCGGCATGGAGGAGGTCCATTCCCTGCGGAACGCGGACGAGGTGTCGTGCCGGAGCTGTGAGGTACTCGGCGTAGGCGCCGGCCGGATGCGGGAAACGCGGGAGCCCGAAGACCTGGTCGCCGGGTGAGTGCACCGTGACTCCTGGACCCGTTGCCTCGACCGTGCCGGCGACGTCGAAGCCGACGGTGAAGGGCGGCTTCTCGTCACCGTAGAAGTAGCCTCGGGTCCGGGTCTTCCAGTCGGTGGGATTGACCCCCGCGGCGTGGACCCGGACGAGCACCTCCGCCGGCCCGGGCTCGGGTACCTGCTGTTCGACGAGCCGGAGCACCTCGGGGCCTCCGCGCTCGTCCTGGCTGATGGCCTTCATGGTCGCGCTCATGCGTCCTCGATTCTACGGAGACTCGGCTCCCGGTTGTCATTCTGCTGGGGGCCGGAGCTTCCGGCGTGCTGTTCTGTCGGGCGCTCCGCGGTCTTGAACGGTCGCGTGGGCTATCGGCCGGTGGGCGCGGGCAGGATCGTCGTCGCCCTTCAGCCCGGCCAGGCGAACAGCTCGAGCGCGATATTGTCCGGGTCTCGAAACGACAGCGCCGAGCCCTCTGGTGCATCGACGATCCCTCCATGCGTGATCCCGAGCTCTTCCAATCGCTCCATCCACCGCACGAGCTCGTTTCGGTCCGCGCATGTCGACGACGCGCTGAGACTGACCCTCTAGCGACGGGTTGGGACTGACCCCTCCATCGAGGCTGGAGGGGTGATCACGTTGGAAGAGTGGGCTGAGGTCCGTCGTCTGCACCGCGCCGAGGGCGTGCCGATCAAGGAGATCGTCCGCCGGCTGGGACTGGCGCGAAATACGGTGCGGGCGGCGTTGCGGGCCGACGCGCCGCCCTCGCGGGAGCGTGGACCGCGCGGGTCGTTGGTGGACAAGGTGGAGCCGCAGGTCCGGGCCCTGCTGGCCGAGTATCCGAGGATGCCGGCGACGGTGATCGCCGAGCGGATCGGCTGGACACACTCGTTGACCATCCTCAAGGACCGGGTGCGTGAGCTGCGGCCGTTGTTCGCCCCTCCCGACCCGGCGGACCGGATCGAGTACGCCCCCGGTGAGCTCGCGCAGTGCGACCTGTGGTTCCCGCCGGTCCCGATCCCGGTCGGTGCCAGCGGGGCGCGGGTCCTGCCGGTGTTGGCGATGACCTGCGGCTTCTCCCGGGTGACGGACGCTGTGATGATCCCGTCCCGCAAGGCCGGCGACATCCTGGCCGGGATGTGGGAGATCATCGCAGGGTGGGGCCGCTGTCCCCGCACGCTGGTCTGGGACCGCGAGGCCGCGATCGGCGGCACCGGGCGACCCGGCGTCGAGGCAGCTGCGTTCGCCGGGACGCTCGGGGTGCGGATCAAGCTCACCCCGGCACGGGACCCGGAGTCGAAGGGACTGGTGGAGCGGCGCAACGGCTACTTCGAGACCTCCTTTCTGCCCGGACGCAGCTTCGTCTCGCCGTTCGACTTCAACGCCCAGATCGAGACTTGGTTGACCGAGGTGGCGGGCGCCCGGCACCTGCGCTCGATTGGGACCACCCCCGCCACGCGGTGGCCGATCGACCGGGCCGCGATGGTCGCCCTGCCGCCGGTGGCGCCGCAGGTCGGGCTGACCGGGCGGGTTCGGCTGGCGCGTGACTACTACGTGCGCGTCGACGGCAACGACTACTCGGTCAACCCGGCCGCGATCGGCCGGTTCGTCGACTGGATCGCCACTCCCGCCCTGGTCGCGGTCACCTGCGCCGGGCAGATCGCGGCCACCCACGAGCGGGTCTGGGCCAGCGGCGCCACGGTGACCGATCCCGAGCACCGGGCCACCGCCCGCGCCCTGCGCACTGCGTTCACCGCCGCCCGTGACCGCGCCCGCCATGACACGCGCTCCCACACCGATGGGCACGTCGTGGCCCTGCGCGCGCTGCCGGATTACGACGCGCTCTACGGCGTGAACTTCGACCCCGCACCCGACCCGACCGCCACCGCTGAAGGGCAGTAGATGACCACCCCGAAGACGACCGCGACGACCAGCACGACAGCAGCCACGGAAGCCACGAAGACCGGTGGCGTGAGCACCGAGCTCGGCTCGAAGCTGGCCTACCTGACTCGCGTGTTGAAGACGCCCACGATCGCCCGCGTCTGGGACGACCTCGCCGCCCAGGCCCGCGACCTGAACTGGTCGCACGAGGAGTACCTGACCGCGGTCCTGGAGCGCCAGGTCGCCGACCGTGAGTCCGCCGGCACCACCATGCGCATCCGCACCGCCCACTTCCCGGCCGTGAAAACGCTGGAGGAGTTCAACCTCGACCATCTGCCCTCTCTGCGCCGAGACCTGCTCGCCCATCTGGCGACCGGCACGTTCGTGGCCAAGGCCGAGAACGTGATCCTGCTCGGACCGCCCGGGATCGGGAAGACCCACCTCGCGATCGGGATCGGGGTCAAAGCCACCCAGTCCGGGCACTCGGTGCTCTTCAACACCGCCGGCAACTGGATCACCCGCCTCGCTGCCGCGCACCAGGCCGGGCAGCTGGAGGCCGAGCTACGCAAGATCCGCCGCTACAAGCTGATCATCATCGACGAGGTCGGCTACATCCCCTTCGACCACGACGCGGCGAACCTGTTCTTCCAGCTCATCGCCTCTCGCTACGAACAGGGCTCGGTCATGGTCACCAGCAACCTGCCCTTCGGACGCTGGGGCGAGGTCTTCGGCGACGAGATCGTCGCCGCCGCGATGATCGACCGCCTCGTCCACCACGCCGAGGTCCTCACCCTCTCCGGCGACTCCTACCGCACACGCGCCCGCCGCGAACTCCTCGCCAAAGACCGCGACAACTAGCACGAACCGGGCACACAGGGGTCAATCCCAAACCGTCGCCAGGGGGTCACTTCTAACCCGCCGTTGACACGCGCATCCGAATCCGATGTGATCCAGCCCCGGACGTAGCTCGTCGAACGGTTCCTCGGAGTGCAGCGCGGCAAACCCGTGGAGACTGAGGAGCGTGGCACCGAGCTGGTAGACGACGTGCTGGAATCGGCCGGTGTCTTCATCCATGAGGGGATCGCGCCCGAGGAGCTCGGTGTACCAGGCTCTACTCGCGTCAATGTCCGTCACCGTTATCGCGACGTGCGAGATGTCACCGATCTGACTGGGAGTCATTAACCTCTCCGATGTGGCAAGTAGGGACATTTTGGCGTCGGTCCGAAAGTGGGTGGCCTGGACCGATTTCTCCGCGGTTCAGACTCCATCGTCCAGGCTCCCGGTCTCCACGACGCGTGTACCGCGCAATCCGGTTACCAGGTTCTCGACGTTGTGATGGATGCCTGACTCGGCGGTCGCCACGGTCAGTGGCAACCTGTGCCGTTCCCCAGCGCCCCAAGGGTGTGGAGTGCATATCCGACCAGCAGGTCAGCCCACCTCGAGCGGCATCTCGGGGTCAGCGGTCCACTCGGAGAGGGAACCGTCATAGACGGCGACCTCGGCCCCCGTCAGGAGGTATGCGGCGAAGGCGGGCAGGGTCGCCGCGATCCCGCCACCGCAATACGTGACGGCCCGATCGGCGTCCAGTAGCCCGGAACCTTGAAGCTTCTCCGCGAGTCTGTCGCGATCCAGCAGCTTTCCGCTCGCCCGGTCGATCAGCCGGAAATGGGGCACATTCGAGCTGCCGGGGATGCGGCCGCGCCGCGAGTAGGGCGTGACCTCGGATTCGCCACGGAAGGTCGCGGCGTCGAGCGCGCAGACCAGCGTCCCGGCTGAGGAGGACAGCGCAGCTACGTCGATCTTGTCCGCGACCAGCTCGCGACGGAACCGGGCGGTGAAGGTGGTCGCGGGCGGGGCTGCGGCTTCGTCGGTCTCGATGGGATGACCGGCCTCGCGCCAGGCCCGCAGACCGCCGTCGAGCACAGACACCCGGTCGTGGCCGAAGACGCGCAAGAGCCACCAGACCCGAGTCGCCCAGACCATTCCGGCGTTGTCGTAGACGACCACATGCGTGCCGTCGCCGATCCCGAGTGCCCCTGCGGCCGCCGCGAAGGCTTCCGAGGACGGCAGGGTGAATGCAAAGCGGCCCGCTGGGTCCGACAGGTCGGAGGCGAGGTCGGCGAACCGGGCCCCGGGGACATGTCCGGCGAGGAACCCCTCATGGTCGGGGTGGACCGTGTACGGCATGCCATCGGCCGGAGTGGCCAGATGGGTCGTCGCATCGAGGATCACGACGTCGCCCGAGAGGGCAGCCACGGTGTCGGGGTCGAGCAGAGGTGTCACAGGCGTCACAACAGCTGACGCTAACATGTGGATATACATCGACTCAATGCTGCTGCTGGGTCCGCCGTGCTCGCGAGCAGCGGCGCAGACCGACGGTGAAGACGGGCGGCGTCGCTGGACACAGCTGCCGGGCAGCCCGCAGACTGCGGCACTTGCTTCGTCACGACCTCGGCAGTTGGCGAGACGCGTTCTGGATGGTAGGTGCCCGGGTGAGTTCCGTTTCGCTGACCGCAGAGTCGGTCATTGAACTTGCACCGCACGAGGCCTTCGCGCTCTTCGGTCGAGCGGAGGCTGGTACCTGGCTCTTCGACGCTCGGTGCGACTCGGTCGCCGTAGGCGCCCCCATCCGGATGGTCCTCCCGATCGCCGATGCTTCGGACCGGCATCGTGTGGAGCTGCTCGGCAGGGTGTCCGAGGTCCGTCCGGGCCGTCTCATCGTCGTGGAGCACGTGCAGCCATGGCAGGGAAAGATTCGCCTGAGTTTCCAGCCGCACGGGGTTGCCCGGACGCGCGTCCGGGTCCGCGCTGACGTATCCGAGTCGGCGGTCGAGTGGCTCGTCCGGCACCACGGCATCCTGCTGCCTCATTCCGAGGGTGACGCCGATACTCTGCGTATCGGCCTGGTGACCAGCAAATCCGGTCCGCTCGCGGTCTGCATGATCGCCTCCGAGTATCTGGCCCAGCTAGCCGTCGACGACATCAACGACGGCGGCGGCGTACGCGAACGCCAGGTCGAACTCATGGTGGCCGACGATGAATCGATTCCCTCGATCGCGGCGACCGAGGCGCGGCGGCTCCAGCGTGCCGGCTGCCACGCAATCTTCGCGTGCGGGACGAGCGCGAGCTTCGCCGCGATCGACCAGGCCGTCAGTCGGGACGTCCTGGCTGTCCACGCCTCCATGAACGAGCGAGGCAACCACGGTCGGGGCGCGGCCGTCCAGGTGGGTGAGCGTCCCGAGGTGCAGATCGCGGTGATGGCGGACCGGATCAGGAGGACGGCGGGTGCACACGGTTGGTTTCTGGTTGGTGAGCAGTACAGCTGGTCCTACGGCGCGCACCGGGCGGCGCGGCAGCTTCTGCCGAGGTCGAATGGCCGCATCCTGGGGGAGTCGTTCACCCCGCTGGGCACGACGGACTTCTCTCCGATCATTGACGTGATCGAGCGCTCCGGAGCCGACGTCGTGATGTCCTCGCTGGTCGGCGCCGACGAAGTCGAGTTCGAGCGACAGTGTGCTGCGGCCGGGCTCCGGAGCAGGACATGCACGCTCTCGCTGACGATGGAGGAGACTACTCTCGACTACATCGGTCCGGAGTCCGCAGAAGGGATCTGGACCGCGTTGGGCTACCACGAGGCCGCACCGACCGACGGCAACGAGCGTCTCGTGTCGCGCTACCGGCAGCGCTTTGGCCCCTGGGCGCCGCCTGTCTCGACGCTGTCGGAAACCGTCTACGAAGCGATCGTCCAGTACGCAGACGCAGTGCGACGCCGCGGCGAGGCCGGAGAGCCGTTGCCGGTACGGGATTTCATCGCCCACCTGGAAGACGCCGCCGGCGACGGGATCGGCACCCGGAACCTCCTGCGGCCGAGTCTTCAGCTCGCTCGGGTCGAGGCCGGCGCGCGAGTCGTCTTCGACGAGGTCGGCTAGCCGGTCCAGCGTCGACGGCGAGGTCCGGGTGACCCCTGCAGGGGTCCGACCGGTGATCGCGGCGGCATTCGGGGTTGACGGGCCAGGTCGGCCGGAACCGGCGGTGCCGGTAGCCGACCGGAGCGTGTGTTGCAGACATTATGTCGACATCTATCGACGAGTGGTAGGTTGTGTCTGTGAGCGTGAACGAGAATCTCGCCTTCGATGCTCTGTCCGACAGGGTGCGGCGGCAGATCTTGTCCATCCTCGGAGAGGGTGGTGAACTCACCGTCACCGAGATCGCCGAAAGCGTCGACATGGTCGGGCGCAGTACCGTGTCGAGTCACCTGCGCATTCTCCGCACGTCGGGCGTGGTCAACGAGCGCCGTGACGGACGCCGACGCTACTACTCGCTCGACACCGAGGGGTCGGTGCGCGATGCCTTCCTCTTCCTGCAAACGATCCTTCGCGGCGGGGTCCATTTCGACGTTGAAGCAACGAAATCGGCGGATGTAGCGGGCGAGATCCAGCAAGACGTGAGTTGACCTCGATCGGACCCGGGGGAGATGCCGCCGCCGCATTGCGGCGAGGTGTAGCACCGAGCGCGGCATGCGTTTGACAGCGTCCACGATGGAGGCTCGGTAGCCGGGGCGATCGCCGGCCGGTTCTCTCGAATGGCGACGTGCGTCCAATCCGCCCGCAACCTGTGCTGCCTTCGATCTGAGAGGCCCAGGACGACGGCACGTACGGGACGCACATCAACGTCCGTCGATACATGTCCACCTGTTGACGAACAGTGCTACTGTGCGCCCAGTCACTCTGTCTGCCGCCGGTCATGCCGGTCGACGGACGGCTGTGGTGGTTCCGCGCGTCCCGGTCGGGTTCCTCGACCACGTGGTGTCTCGATGGTGAGACGCAGCTTCGAAAGGACACAGATGCAGCGCGCACACATCGATGAGGCAGGACTGGACCACGGGTTGTCCTTCGCCCGTCTGGAGCTCACACCGGAGCGGAAGGCTGCAATGCGCCCGGCGCTCGATCTCCTCGTGGGGTTGATGGACAGCCTGGACACCGTCGACGTCGGCGAGATCCCGCCTGCCGCTGCCTTCGACCCCCGCTGGATGTGAGTGATGAAGCCGTACCAGCTAAGCATCACCGAAGCCGCGCGACACATCGCCTCGCGGGAGCTTTCCCCCGTCGAGCTCACGCGCTCGGTACTCGACCGTATCGAACAGGTTGAGGACCGGGTCAAGGCTTTCGTCGTCGTCACCGCGGAGCAGGCTCTCGAGGCTGCCGCCATCGCCGAGAAGGAGATTGCCGACGGCGGCTACCGCGGGCCCCTGCACGGCATCCCGGTCGGTATCAAGGACCTCTTCGATGTGGCCGGGTTGCCGACGACCGCGAGCTCGCAAGTACGTGCGGACCATAGGGCTACCGATGACTCGGCGTGTGTTCAGCGACTGCGGGACGCGGGTTCGATCCTGGTCGGCAAGACCCACACCCATGAGTTCGCCTACGGCATCATCACGCCCACGACCCGCAATCCGTGGAACGTCGAGCACATCCCGGGTGGCTCGAGTGGAGGCTCGGGTGCGGCCGTCGCCGCCGGTGAGTGCCTCATGGGCATGGGGACCGACACGGGTGGGTCCATCCGCATCCCGGCCGCGCTCTGCGGCACGGTGGGGCTCAAGCCGACCTATGGCCGTGTCTCCCGGCACGGAGTGACGTCACTGTGCTGGTCGCTGGATCACGCGGGCCCGCTGACGCGCACGGTGCGTGACGCAGCGTTGGTGCTGGGTGTCCTCGCCGGCTCCGACCCTCGGGACCCGGCCACCGCCGACGTGGCGGTCCCGGACTACACCGAGGGCATCGATGCCGGAGTCTCCGGTCTCACGGTCGGGGTGCCGAGCAACTACTTCTTCGATGACATCGACCCGCAGGTGGAGGCGCGTGTGCGTGAGGCCGTCTCTGTGCTGGAGGGGAACGGTGCCACCGTGCGTTCGGTCGAGATCCCCTACTCCCAGCAGCTCATGGCAGTCGAGTTCGGGCTGATCATGCCGGAAGCCTCCGCCTACCACCAGGAGATGCTGCGCAGCCGAGGCGACGCCTACCAGGACGACGTCCGTGTCCTGCTGGAGGCCGGCGAACTGATGCTGGCCAGCCAGTACCTCAAGGTGCTGCGGGTCCGTGCCCTTATCAAAGACGGCTTCCGGCGGGCCTTCGAGGGGCTCGATGCCATTGTCTGCCCGACGCTTCCCGCGACCGCGGCCCGTGTCGATCAGCAGGAGTTCGAGTTCCCGCACGGAGTGCGGAAGTCCGTCATGGATGCCTACGTCGGGCACTCCGCTCCGGGCAACATCACCGGATTGCCAGCTCTTTCGGTGCCCTGCGGCTTCGACTCGAACGGTCTACCGGTCGGGCTACAGATCATCGGGCGTCCGTACGAGGAGCAGACGATCCTGCGTCTCGGCCAGGCCTACGAGACCGCAACCGACTGGGTGAGTCAGACTCCCGACCTCTGATCCCGAGCGCAGTCCCGTGCCCGTCCGGCGACCTGATGCGACTCGGGCGAATCGGGTGCTGCTTCAGACAGGTATCCGGCGACCACAGTGAACGAGGGAAGGTGCTTGTGACATGGATGGTGTGCACGATCTGGGTGGTCGGCAGGGCTTCGGCCCGATCAACCCGGAGCAGAACGAACCAGTCTTCCACGCGGACTGGGAACGCAGCGTCCTCACCATGTTCCCCGCGCTGGCAGCTGCGGGTGTCATCAACATCGACAAGTTCCGCTTCGGCATGGAGCAGATTCCACCGGCGGACTATCTGACCACGACCTACTACGAGCACTGGATGCACTCGGCCATTCGATGGGGGACCGAAGCCGGGATTTTCGACCCGGAGGATCTCGAGCGGCGCACCCAGCACTACTACGAGCACCCGAACGAGGCCGTGCCGCAGGCCACGAAGGCCGACCTCACCGAGCTGCTCAAGCAGCTCATCCCGAACGGGATGGACTGCCGCCGTGACATCGACGAGGCGCCCAGGTTCGCCGTCGGCGACCAGGTGCGTGTCCTGGCGCACGCCTCGACCACCCACACACGCCGAGCCGGTTATGTACGTGGCCGAGTCGGCGAAATAGTCGCGACCCACGGTGCCTACGTCTACCCGGACAGCAATGCGCTCGAACTGGGAGAAGATCCCCACCACCTCTACACGGTGCGCTTTACCGCTCGGGAGCTGTGGGGCGACGAGCCCGGCGCGAGGAACACCGTGAACAACATCGACCTGTGGGAGCCCTACCTCGAAGCGGCCTGACTGCGGCCGTTCACGACGTCGTCGCCCGACACACCCGATTCCGAGAAGGAAGACATGTCTACGCACCACGACCACTCGACCATCACTGCCGATGACCGGACTGCAGCCCGTGTGAAAGCCATGGAGGCCATCCTCGTCGAGAAGGGCATCATCGGAACGGACGCGATCGACTACATGTCGTCGGTCTATGAGCACCAGGTCGGCCCACAGCTCGGAGCGAAGATCGTTGCTAGGGCGTGGGTAGACCAGGAGTTCAAGCAGCGGCTGCTGGCAGACGCGACCGAGGCCTGCAAGGAGATGGGTGTCTCCGGCATGCAGGGCGAGGAGATGATCGTTCACGAGAACACCGACAGCGTGCACAACATGGTCGTCTGCACGCTGTGCTCGTGCTACCCGTGGCCCGTGCTCGGCCTACCGCCGAACTGGTACAAGTATCCGGCCTACCGCGCTCGGGCTGCTCGGGACCCGCGCGGTGTGATGGCGGAGTTCGGTCTCGAGCTCGCCGACGACGTCGAGATCCGGATCTGGGACTCCAGCGCCGAGCTGCGGTACTGGATCCTGCCGCAGCGTCCCGCTGGTACCGACGGCTGGTCCGAGGAGCAGCTGGCCGAGTTGGTCACTCGCGACTCGCTGATCGGCGTCGCCGATGTCGCGACCCCGCAGGCGTCCTGATCATGGAGCGCCTCAACGAGCAGCCCAGTGATGACACCAAGCCGCACGTCGACTCGTTGGTCGACGCGTTGCCGTTCAACGAGAAGATCCCGCGCCGATCCGGCGACGTTGCGTTCGATCATGCCTGGGAGATCCGCGCCTTCAGCATGACCGTCGCCCTGCACGAGAAGCTGGGTTTTCCGTGGGCGGAGTTCCAGCAACGGCTCATCGCGGCGATCCGTCAGTTCGAAGCCGAGCACACCGACCTCGAGCACTGGAGCTACTACGAGCGTTGGATGGCCGCGCTCGAGGTGCTCGCCCGTGAGAAGGGCTGGGTGTCGAAGTCCGAACTGGAGAGCAAGACCGAGGAGATCCTCGCCCTGCCCGCCAACTACATGCACCAGCACGCCGTACGGGAACCGGTCGCCGTCGTGGCAGGGGCGTCGGGATGACGCACGACCCGGTGACGCCACGCGACGTCGCTGCGGCCGCGCGACTGGCCGACCTGACCCTGCCCGACGAGCGGGTGGCCGCGGTGGCGGATCTCCTCTCGTCCTGGGTTCCGGCCGCCAACGCGCTGAGCAGGCGGATGCAGGCCGGCGACCTCGACGGTCTCGTGCCATCGGTGGTGTTCCTCCAGACCGGCATCGACAGCAAGGAGAACACGTAGTGAGCAGTGATGTGCTGGAGGCCGGCCTGACCGAGACGGCTGACCGCGTTGCTGCGGGCGAGGTGTCCCCGGTGGAGCTGGTCGAGGCATCACTGCGGTGCATCGAGCAGCTCTCCGACACGCGTGCGTTCATCTCGGTCGATGCGGAGGACGCGCTCGCGGTCGCCCGAGCGAGCGAGGCGATGATTTCCGCCGGGCACCGCATCGGCCCCCTGCACGGGGTGCCGGTGGCGTTGAAGGACAACATCGGTGTCCGCGGCAAGCCCACGACGGCCGGTAGCGCGATCCTGGCCGCTCACCGCCCAGCCGAGGATGCGACGGTGACGCGTCGCCTGCGGTCGGCGGGCGCGATCATCGTCGGGAAGACGAACATGCACGAGTTCGCCTGGGGCGGCACGTCTGCCAACCCGCACTACGGGTTCGTCACCAACCCATGGGATCCCTCACGCATGCCCGGCGGCTCCAGCGGCGGATCCGGTGTGGCCGTGGCGGCTCGGGCGTGCTTCGGTGCGCTGGGCACCGACACCGGTGGATCGATCCGGCTGCCGTCGGCGCTCAACGGCATCACCGGCTTGCGGCCGACGATCGGACGGGTCAGCAACGCCGGCGTCATCCCATTGGCGTGGAGCATGGACACGGTCGGCCCGATGGCGCGCACCGCCGCGGACTGCGCCACCATGCTGACCGCGCTCGCCGGGTACGACCCGGCCGACCCCGGTTCGGTGGACCGGGCCGGTGAGGACTTCGGCCGGGACCTCGATCTCGGTGCGGACGGGCTGCGGATAGGTCTCATCCAGGGTTACTCGTTGCACCACGTGCAGCCTGCGGTGGACAAGGCACTCCGAACTGCACTGGCGACACTCGAGGGCGCCGGAGCGCAGACCACTGAGGTCTCGATCGCCGACATAGACGGCAACATCTCCGCTCAACTCACGGTGGAAGCCGCCGAGCCGAGTACCTACCATCAGCGCTGGCTCCGTGAGCGTCCGCAGGACTACGGCGACGATGTGCGCCTCCTGCTCGAGGCAGGGGAGATGCTGCTGGCGACCCAGTATCTGCAGGCCCAGCGGTATCGGGCACTGCTGCGCCACCAGACCCTCGCGGCGTTGGCGCGGGTAGACGTCCTCGTATGTCCGACCCTCCCTTTTACCGCGACGCCGCTGGGTGAGGTCACCGTAGAGATCGATGAGGGTGTGCCGGAGGACATGCTCTCGGTGATCATGCAGTTCACCGGGCTGCCCTCGTTGACCGGTCTGCCGGCGATCAGCGTCCCGTGTGGCTTCGACGATGCCGGCTTGCCAATAGGCATGCAGATCATCGGTAAGCCGTTCGCTGAGGCGACCCTGCTCCGCGCCGCGGCCGGGTTCCAAGCGAGCACCTTGTTCCACACGATGGCCCCGCCGACCCACCGGTAGAGGACAGTGGGTCCTTGATCGCGAGAGTCGAGCAGGACGCTGTTGCCCGCGGCCTCGCGTCAGTGACGGCCATCGACCAGCGGGCTGATGCGCACCGCCACGGGTCCGTGTCGCGGCTGTTGCGCCGACCGAAGTGGTAGTGGCGTCACACTGGTCTCCGGGCGCGGCCTTCGGCCTGCGTTCCGCAGCTGATGGTGGATCCTGGGACACGTCTGGGCGGTGTGGGCAGGTCAGCGGCCCGCGCCTAGTGTTCGACCGCGTGAACGCCTAGTACACGAATCGTCCCGTGTAGGTTGATTGACGTGGCTGGATGTCGATAGGCTCTGGGACATGTTCTTGCGGGAGGTGAAGCGGCAGAACCGCAACGGGACCCGGGTGTCCTACCTGCAACTGGTCCACAACGACTGGGACCCCGCCGCCCGCGCCGCTCGCACCAAGATCCTCTACAGCTTCGGGCGGACCGATCAGGTCGACACCGCGGCGATCGAGCGGCTGATCGTGTCGCTGTCACGGCTGCTCGACCCGGCAGCGGCGCTCAAGGCCACCGCCGGTTCGGATCTGAGCTTGCTCGGCTCGCGCCCGCTGGGCGGCACGGATGTCCTCGACGGGCTGTGGCGCCGGCTGGGCATCGACACGGTGCTCAACAGGTTGCTGGCCAAGCGGCGGGGCAGCGCGCCGTTCGAGCGGGTGCTGTTCGGGCTGGTCGCCAATCGGGCCCTGGCGCCGTCGTCGAAGCTGGCCGCCGCGGACTGGATCTCGAACGATGTGCACATCGACGGCCTGCCCGAGACCTCCGACGATGTCTGCTACCGGGCGATGGACTGGCTCCACGACGTGCGCGAACACCTGGAGCGCGAGGTGTTTGCCCAGGTCGCGAACCTGCTCAACCTCGAGGTCGACCTGCTGTTCTTCGATACCACCTCCACCTACTTCGAGCTGGAGGATCCCGACACACCGGTGGACCGCGACGAACACGGGCAGGTCGTGGCCGGCCGGGACGGCAAGGACGGTCAGGACGGTCAGGACGGCACCGACGACGAGCAGAGCGCGGCCGGGTTCCGGACTTACGGCAAGTCGAAGGACTCCCGCGACGACCTGCCCCAGATCGTGATCGGGATGGCGGTGACCCGCGAGGGGATCCCGGTGCGGGTGTGGTGCTGGCCGGGCAACACCGCCGACTCGAAACTGATCCGCCAGGTCCGCGACGACATGCGGGACTGGACCCTGTCCAAGATCGTGTGGGTCGCCGACCGCGGCTTCTCCTCACAAGCCAACCGCCGCTACCTACGTCGCGGCGAGCACACCTACATCATCGGCGAGAAGCTCCGCTCGGACAGCCCGGAGATCAAGACCGCCCTGTCGCGGCAGGGCCGCTACACCACCATCGGCGAGAACATGCGGGTCAAGGAGGTGAAGGTCTCCGACAGCGAGCGGTTCGTGATCTGCCACAACCCCGAGGCCGCCGAGCGCGACGCCCACATCCGCGATCAGCTCGTCGCCCAACTCGACGAGCTCATCGCCGGATCCGACAAGCTCCCGACGATGAAACGCGGCGAGCTGCGCGGGAAGATCTCGACCAAGCCCGGCCTGAACCGCTACCTGCGCCTCACCCCCGGCGGGCTGCTGCGCATCGACAAGGCGAAGATCAAGACCGAGGCCAACCTGGACGGCAAGTACCTGCTGCGCTGCTCGGACCCACACCTGAGCGCCACCGACATCGCGCTGGGCTACAAGCAACTCCTCGAAGTCGAACGCGGCTGGCGCGACATGAAACAGATCCTCGACCTGCGCCCGGTCTATCACCGCCTCGAAGAACGCATCCGCGCCCACGTCATGCTCTGCTGGCTCGCGCTACTGCTCATCCGCATCGCCGAGACCACCACCGGCCAGACCTGGCACCACATCCGCCGCGACCTCGACCGACTCCACGCCGTCACCTTCACCGGCCCCACCGGGACATTCCGCCAGCGCACCGACCCCACCAAGCCCCAGACCGACCTCTACGCCCGACTCGACCTCTCCCTCCCCAAGAAGATCATCGAGATCACCCCCGCAGGTCGCTGACCAGGCACAACGCCGCCGCCTAGTAACACACGCGCTGCGCGTCCTCGCTCTCATTTCCGCAGGTCAAGACCGCAATCCGCGTACTAGACGCTCACCTCGGCTGCGGAACGCAGGTTCGGTGCCTGAGGTCGGCTGTTCGCCCCGGCCGGTCAGTGCGCGGTGGCGGTGATGAGCTCGTCCGCGACCCAACGGGCGACACCCTGGGGCCATGGCGCCGGCAGACCGAGGACGACGTGGGTGAAGCCGGCGTCGAGCGCCTGGCCGATCGCGTGCCGCGTCGCGCCCGGCTCGTCGTAGGAGACCGGGAGATGCACCGAGCGCGTGATGGACGCCGGGTCGCGACCGATCTCGGCGCAGTACCGGTCCAGCAACGCACTGCGGGCCCGCACGTCGTCGATGTCGCCGCCGGGGATGTTCCACACGTCTGCGTGCTCGGCGACCACGCGCAGTGTCGCGGCTGCGCGCCCGCCGATCACGACAGGCGGGTGGGGGCGCTGAACCGGCTTGGGGTTGCCGAATGCTCCGGTGAGCCGAACATGGGCGCCGTCGACGTCGAACGGTTCGGTCTCGGTCCACAGGCGACGGATGACGGTGCACGCCTCGGCGAGGCTTGCCACGGCGTCGGCGGTGTCGATGAAGGGCAGGCCGTGCGCGGCGTACTCGCGCCGGGCCATCGGGTGGTTGGGCCGGGAGCCCACGCCGATACCGAAGTCGAGCCGGCCGTCGGAGACGACATCGACGGTCGTGGCGATCTTGGCCAGCAGCGGGGGTGGCCGGAAGCGATTGCTGGTCACGAGTAGACCGAGGCGTATCCGCCGGGTCTGGGCCGCGAGGGCGGCGAGCAGGGTCCAGCCCTCGAAGATCGGTCCGTCCGGCTCGCCGCCGATGGGCATGAGGTGGTCGAAGAGCCACGCGTGCTCGATCTCCGGGATCTGGTCGGCCTCGCGCCAGACTCGCAAAACATCGTCGTAGCCGACCTGCATCGGTGCGGTCGCGATGCCGAAGCTGGTGGGTCTCATCGTCAACGCCTCCGCAGCGATGCGTCGAGCAGGGAGGGTGGGGTGTCGTTCTTCTCGTCGGGGGCCAGGTCCAGTCCTGGGGTGACGACGGCGTCGATCGTGTTGATGCCTGCCTCGAGGGCGGCGTCGACGAGAGCTGTCGCCTCCGCCTGGGTGGTGCGCCCGAGCGCACCGAAGTTCATCGTGCCGAGCGCGAGCGTGCTGACCTGCACGCCGGTGCGGCCCAAGGTGCGGTACTGCATGCGTTCATCCCTCTCCACGGCCGCCGAGGCGGCATCTTCTGGTGGGTGTCGTCGCCTCGTCCGTCATGCCATGATGACTAAACGGAACACTGCTCCGGCAACGATACGGAACGTTGTTCCGGTTCACAAGGAGGGCGATCGCATGACGGACACGAAACGGCAGTCGCCCCGACGACGCGCGGACGCCCGCCGCAACGAGCGGGCCCTGCTCGACGCGGCCGCGGCAGTGTTCGTCAGGTCGGGAGTCGAGGCGCCGGTCCGCGACGTCGCGGCGGAGGCCGGCGTGGGAGTCGGGACGGTCTATCGCCACTTCCCGACGCGGGCCGACCTGGTCGTCGCCGTCTACCGGCATCAGGTCGAGGCCTGCGCGGACGCCGGCGCGACATGTCTCGCCGACGCGCCCACGCCGTACGACGCCCTGGCCCGCTGGATCGACCACTTCGTGGACCTGCTTGTGACCAAGCACGGGCTGGCCGCGGCGCTGCATTCGGACAGCGCCTCCTTCGATGCGCTGCACGCGTACTTTCTCGACCGGCTCGTGCCGGTGGCGACCGAGCTGCTCGAGGCTGCCGCCGCGTCCGGCGCGATCCGATCCGATATGGAGGCCTACCAGGTCATGCGCGGCGTCGGGAACCTGTGCATCGGCGCCGACAACGACCCCCGCTACGACGCCCGCCGGCTGGCCCAGGTTCTGATCGCGGGACTCCGCCGACCGGGCTCGGAGGACACCGAGCCGGCACCGTGAGGGCGAACCGATCGGCGACGTCGGGCGCGGTGCGTAGTCCGCCGAGCAGCCCTGCGCCGCTGGGCGGGGGCGGCTCCACCCGACGCGTTCCGTAACCGGCAGGCCGCCGAATCGTTGAATCGGCACGGCAACCGAGGAGGGCGTCGTGCCAGGACCGAGATGGGATCCGGACGAGGGACGCTGGGTGCTCGGTGACGAACCGTCTCCGGCGCCGCGACGCGGTCGGCGCCGGACCGCCGAGGTCATCGACCGGACAGACGGCGACACCGGGTCGCCGGCCCGGCATCTCTCGCCCGAGGACCTCGTCGCCGGCATCCTCTTCCCGCCGGACCGGGAGCACGCGGCCCGACCGGTCGTAGCCCGTGACCGTCGACCGGATCCTGCGGACGACGCGCTGTCGCCGTCCGGCCCGGTCACCGACCGTCACGGTGCCGACCCGTCGGGAGCGGGCCGGACCGACCGCGGGCAACGGCGCGGGCACCGCCGCGCGCCGGAGACGTCCGAACCGGACGTGCCCCCGCCCGACCTGAACCCAGGGGGCCGGCGCTCAGCCGACACCGCCCCGCCCGGCCACGATCGCACTGGCCGTGCCCGCCACGGCGGGCGCCGTCGTGCCGGCGATGGCGACGAACTCGCTCGGCTCACCTCTGACGGCCACGCCCGCGGGCGGCACGGCGTCGACGACCGGTATCCGCTCGACGGCGGCGACCGCCCGGCCACCCGGCGTGGCAGGGCCGTCGGGCTTGAGCTCGACCGCCGCGATGCCCTGGTCCGGCCGGACGGTCGGCCCCGCCCGGACGCCCCGTGGCGCGACCGCGGGTATCCCGACCACGAGTGGTCCGGACACCCGTCTACCGGATCCGGGCCGGACGACCTCGGGTACGTCAGCGGCGACTCCGGGTACGGCCCGGACGACGAGACGACCCAGGTGATCGTGCACGGCAGTGGGCCGGTGCACGACCGGGCGCCGGGACCCGGCCTTCCCGACGACCCCGCCGGGGGTCGACCGGCCCGTGAACTCGGACGCCGGCGCGGCCGGACCGGGCGGGACGACGTCCGTCCGGCCCGCCGGCGGCGATGGCCGTGGGTGCTCGGCGCCGCCGCGGCCATCGCCGTCGCCGTACCGATCGGACTCGTCGTCCTCGACGGCTCGGACGACGATTCCGAGGCCTCGCGGACCGAAGCCACGGTCGCATTCGGGACGCCGACCGGCAGCAGCGAACCAGGCACCGCCCCGGCCGTCGAGGGCCCGACCGTCGACGCCGCTGCGCCGCCCGCGGCGGCACAGGTCACCTACGAGGTGACCGGGTCCGGGTCGGCGGGCACGATCACCGTCGGCCGGGGGACGTCGGTTTCCCAGGTCTCCGGCGCGGAGCTGCCCTGGCAGCAGACCTCACCGGCGGCCGTCGAGCCCACCGAGTACTCGGTCAGCGCCGCCGGTGGGTCCGGCGAGATCTCCTGCCGGATCGTCGTCGACGGTGCCGTCCTGTCGGAGCAGTCGGCGGAAGGCGACTACTCCGCGGTCTCCTGCAGCGGTCGCCGCTGACAATGGCTAGGAACTACCCCGGGACGAGTGAGAAAGTCCGGCTCGGAGCAGCTCAGAGATCGAGCACGAGGACCCGTGCGATTACACCCGAGCGGTCGTAGGTTCCAAACTGGCCGCGCCCACCACCGACCAGCCGACCCGGGTGCAAGGCAGCGAACTGGCTCCGTCGCGCCCGCTGCCGGGTCCGTAAGCTCGTGGCGCGGACCGGAGAGGAGTGATGGGCGTGGTTGCGTCGGCATTGGTTGTGAGCTCGGTGCCTGCCATGTCACCGGGGCAGGTCGACCTGCTCGTGTCGCTCCTGACGGACCCGCTGTTCCTCGCGGTCGCGGGCGGGCTGTTGCTCGTGCTGGCGATAGTCGTCGCGTTCACGGTCCGTCGGCTGTGGCGCGGTCTGCGACGGGTCGCCGGGAACAACCAGCATCTGATCAACCGCGCCCGTAGCGAGCTGCAGACCCGGACCCTGCCCGAGGGGCCCGCGCGCCGTGCCGCCGAGCTACGCCGCAGTCTCTCCGACGCCGTCGCCGAGACGGACCGGGTGGTCGCTGCCACGGATCACGGCCTCGTGTCGGCCACGCTTGCTGAGCAGCACCACGAGCTCGGCAGGCTCGCCACATCGCTCGACGGTCACCTGCTCGCCCTGCAGCGTGAGCCCGACACCGCTCGCGTGACGGCGGCGCTGCCCGAGGCCGAGCGGTGGACGGACCAGCTCTGCGAGGTCGCGGCGGAGATCAGGGAGCATGTGCGCGCGAGCATGACAGCGGTCACCGGCCAGGACGTCCAGGCGCTCGGCGAGTCCACCTCGGACGGTGCCGCGGCCCTCCGCGCGGGCATCGAGTTCCTGCAGACTCAGGTGCGCAGCCGACCTGACCGGTGAGCTGGCGCCCCGTCACTGCCGCGACAGCGGTGACGGGAAGCGTGGTGCCATGCGGAGCTCGCCGAGTTGGGTCGATGAGCCGGCGCGATCCAGGCAGGCAGAGCCGCTGCGGTGGTGCTGCCGATGACCGGAGCAGTTCAGGTGGGACCGGGCCGGGGAATCGTTCTAGCGCCCTCGAGAATGGGCCAGTCGTGGAACCCGGCATAGCCGAGGCTGCCGTACTCCGGATCAAGGAGGTAGAGCATCCACAGTCCGCGCTCCGACCGGGGCGACGGTGGGGTGCAGGCCGGCGCGACGCATCGCGGCGAACAGCCCGTCCACATCGATCCACCCGTCGCGGGGGCACAGGGTCGAGTGCGGCGGCGACGGTCTGGCGCCGTGGTCCGGCCGCGCCCAATGCTGCGGCGCTGCGCTGGCCCTTGATCTGCTCCACACGGCTGAGCTCGTTGAGCGGGGCGTGTCGCGGCCATCGCTGCCAGACCTCCCGGACCACGTCGTGCCGGGGTCGGTCGAGTGCCTTGCGGCCCTTGGGGGTCAGCGTGAGCCGAGGCCCTTCCAGCCGTGGGAGCTCGCCGGCCTGGACCAGCAGGGGCCAGGCGAAGGCGGTGATCACCTCGTCGGGATAGAAGTCGGAGCCGACGAGCGACTCGGTGACCGCCCGGACGGTCGCGGCCGAGGGACGTCGCGTCGTCTCGCTGCACCGAAACGTGCCGGCCGCACACAGCTGCAGGACGGCGGTCAGATCGTGCAGCGCGTCGCATTCAGTGTGGCGGACGGTGTGCGTATCAGCCTCGGAACCCACCGCGGCACGGTAGTGGGACCGGCTGACCCACGACGCGACGGCAATGGTGATCGGCACGTGCACGGAGGCGTTACGGCGTCGCCTCCCGGCGGAACCCGGCCGGGGTCAGGCCCGTCTCCACCTTGAAGACGTGCCCGAAGTGGGCGGGGCTCGCGAACCCCCAGCGGGCGCCGATCCGGGAGGCCGGGACGTCCGCCAGCGCCGGATCGGCCAGGTCGCGGCGGCACTGTTCGACCCGCCGCGTCCGGATCCAGCGGGCCACCGTGGTGCCGGTCCGGTCGAACAGCCCGTAGAGGTGGCGCTGGGAGATGTGGTGGGCCGCGGCGATCCGGGCCGGCGACAGGTCGTGGTCACCGAGGTGGCGGTCGATGAATTCCTGGATCTGTTCCAGCGGATCGGCTGGGGTGAAGGCGACCGCACCGCTCGCGGACCGCAGCAGTAGCCCGACCAGGTCCATCGCGCACCGGACCGCGGACGGGCCCTGCGCACCGAGCCCATCGAGGTTGCGGTTCACGCTGAGCAGCGTGTCCCATGCGGTCGCGGAGAGCCCGGGTGCGTAGTCGAACGCGGTGGCCGTGATCTCGCCGATCCGTTCCCGCACGGACGGGCCCAGCCGGGCCTTCGCGAATCGCACGCAGGTGGACCGGTAGTCGTCACCGGCGACGAGGACCGCGGGGCGCGACGAGTCGTACACCGCGAACGTGCCGGGGGACAGGACCGCGGTGCGATCGTCCTGGGTGATCCGGATGCTGCCGGAGAGCTGCAGGGTCATCAGCAGGTAGCCGGTGTCGGCGTCGGACATCACGCCGCGGTCGCGGTAGGCGGCGTGGCGCTCACTGGCCATGTCGATGAAGTCGACGCCGGCCAGCGAGCGCTGGCGGATCGCGCCGGTGAACGCCCCGGGGCGGTCGCAGTCGAACTCGAAGCGCATCACGTCACGCGCCACGGCACTGCGCCAGGAACCGAACGAGATCCGCGGCCCGGCAGTGGTGAGCGCCGGATCGCTGAGGTGCCGGGGCACTGACGTCATCGTCGTCTCCCTGGTTCGTCGTCTCCCTGGTACCTCCGCCGAACCCACCGGCGACGATACCCGCGCCTGCGTCGGATGCCGATGCAGCGCGACGACAGCACCGGGCATTCTCGCGATACCGCTGCCCGTGTTCGGTTCCTACTCTCGGCACCGTCGGATCACTCAATGGGGAGGGCTGGCATGGCCTACATCAAGGGCTCGCACCACGTGACACTGTCGGTCGGGAACGCGCAGGACGACGTCGACTTCCACGTCAAGGTGCTCGGGATGCGGTTCATCAAGCGCACCGTCCTGTTCGACGGCTCGCTGCCGATCTACCACCTCTACTACTCCAATGCGCACGGTGACCCGTCCGCGGTGGTGACCACGTTCCCGTGGGCCCAGGCCGGCATGGTCGGAACGCCGGGGACCAACCAGTCGCGCGAAGTGCTGCTGTCGATCCCGCACGAGTCGATGAACTACTGGCACGACCGGCTCACCCGGCACGACGTCGAGGCCACCGACGTCGAACGGTTCGGGCAGCGGCGGCTGGCGTTCCGGCACCCCTCGGGCATCGAGTACATGTTCGTCGGCGGGAACGGCGACGAGCGGGTCGGACACACCGGTTACGACGTGCCCCAGGAGCACGCCATCCACGGGCTGCACGGGGTCGGCGTGCACGCGCACACGCCGGACCGGATGGTCGAGTTCGCCGACCGCTCGTTCTTCGGCCAGGGCGATCCCGTCGAGGACGGTGACGTCGTGGCGCTGCAGGTGGGCGAGGCGAAGGTCGGCAACCACGTGGAGATCACCGTCAACCGACGCGACGACCAGGGCACCTGGCACTACGGCGCCGGGACCCACCACCACTTCGCCTGGAACCTCGAGACGCTGGAGAACCAGGACGCGGCCAAGTTCGGCATCGAGGGCGCCGGCTACACCGACATCTCCGAGCTGAAGGACCGCAAGTACTTCAAGAGCGTCTACGTGCGGACGCCGGGCGGTGCGCTGTTCGAGCTGGCGGTCACCCACGCCGAGGGCGGGTGGGACTGCGACGAGTCGCCCCAGGAGCTGGGCACCCGGTTCCAGCTGCCGGAGCAGTTCGAGCACCGGCGCGAGGAGATCTTCTCCCGGCTCGAGCCGATCGACATCTGACGTCGGCACCACCACCGAAGGAGGATCGTCATGGGACGGCTCCACGTCAGCGACGAGTTCGACGCGCTGGCCGAGCGCATCGACGGGATCTCGGCGACGCTGCAGGACAACGCCGAGAAGGGCGAGGAACTCGGCAGGCTCACCGACGAGTCGGCGGATGCCCTGACCGGCACCGGCGCCTTCCGGATTGGGATCCCGCGCGAGCTCGGCGGCTACGAGTTCTCACCCAGGCAGGTCATCGACACCATCGCGCGGATCACCTACGCCGACGCCTCGGCCGGGTGGACGTTCATGGCCGTACAGATGATCACCGGGACGACCGCCGCCTACCTCGGCGAGGCGGCCGCCCGGGACCTGTTCCCGGACGTGGCGAACGGACGCCACGCCCTGATCGCCGGCCAGGGAACCAAGCTGGGCGACGCCGTGCGGGTCGACGGCGGCTACCGGATCAGCGGTCACTGGCACTTCGCCTCCGGGAGCGCGATGGCCAGCCACATCCACACCGCGGCGCTGTGCGCCGACACCGGCGAGGCGCTGGTGCTGACCCTGCCCGCGGAGTCGACGACCCCGGTCGACAACTGGGACGTGATGGGTCTGCGCGCCACGTCCAGCCACGACTACCTGTGCGACGACGTCTTCGTCCCGGACAGCCACGCGTACCCGATCGCCACCACCGACGTCCGCCACGGCGGGGCGATCTACCGGATCGGCCTGGCGAACATGGCCGGCATCTGCCACACGGGCTGGGCACTCGGGGTCGGCCGGCGGATGCTCGACGAGCTGCGAGAGCTGGCGGTGCGCAAGTCCGGCACACCGGGCGCGACGGTCGACACCCAGCAGTTCCACGCCGAGTACGCCCGCGCCGAGGCCGAGCTGCGCTCCGCACGCGCGTGGGTGTCGGACGTGTGGGCCGACAACGAGGCGACTCTGGACGCCGGCGAGATGCTGAGCACCGAGCAGGAGACGCTGACCCGGCTGATGCTGAACAACACCACCTGGTCGGTGCACGCCGTGGGACAGTCGGTCTACAGGTGGGCCGGCACGGCGGCGCTGCGGCGCGGCACGTTGCAGCGGTTCTTCCGGGACCTGCACGCCGGGACCCAGCACGTCACGTCCGGCCCGGTCGTCCTGCAGAACTGCGGGCGGTGGCTGTCCGGGCTGGCGCCGGACGCACACTGGGCCTTCCTCGACCTGCAGGACGCGCCCGCGTGATGCACGAGTGGGGTGCCACCGCAGGGACGGCGAGCCTGGCCGTCCTCGCTGTGCACGGTCGCGGCCAGACCCCGCAGTTCATGCAGGAGACGGCCGGCCGGTTCGCCGCTGCGCAAGTGCGCTTCCACGCCCCGCATGCGAGCGGGGACAGCTGGTACCCGGAGCCGTTCCTGGCGCCGCTGGAGCGCAACCGGCCGGCGCTCGACCGGTCCCTGGAGGTCGTGACCGGGTGTCTCGACGAGCTGGCCGGGCGCGGGTTCCCGCGGGACCGTGTTGTGCTGTGGGGGTTCTCCCAGGGTGCGTGCCTGCTGGCCCACCATGTCCTGACTGTCGCCCCGCAGCGCTACGGGGGCCTGATCCTGTTCACCGGTGGCTGCATCGGTCCGAAACCGGTCACCGCTCCGCCCGCGGGGGCCCTGGACGGGCTCGACACGGTGGTGCGCAGCATCGACCGCGATCCGTGGGTGCCGCGGTACCGGGTGGAGCAGACCGCGGAGCTGCTCGAGCGGGCCGGCGCCTCGGTCGATCTCCGGATCGACCCGGGCAACGAGCACGTGATCACCGACGAGGCGTGCGGGGCGGCGGGGGCACTGCTGGCAGCGGCCGGCTGAGCCGGACCTGGCGGCGGCGGTGCCCTACCTGCGGTTCACCGTGACCACGGCGGCCGCCGGCCCGCTGTGGAGCGGCCTCTGGTTGCGCGGCGGCGCCGCCCTCGGACACACGCTGATCGCCGCGGGGACGTGACGGGCGCCGTCGTCCGCAGGAGGCTGACACAGACCGATCCGGCCGGGGGCCTACATTCATGCGCAGTTCGTCGACGGAGGTATCGGTTCTGTGAGTGCACGGTTCGAGGAGCTCGACTGGAGCGACACCCCGATGGGGGAGATCAGCCTGCGCCGGCGCCGGGAGCCGACGGCCGGGGTCGACGTGTTCGAGGTGAAGCTCGGCGACGAGTTCCTGATGTCGAGCCTGTTCACCGTGGCCGAGAGAGAGCTGGCGCATCTGGGTCTGGCCGAGCTCTCCAAAGAGGAGGCCGACGTCCTGGTGGGCGGCCTGGGGCTGGGGTACACCGCACAGGCGGTGCTGGCCGATCCGGCGGTGCGTTCGCTGGTGGTCGTCGAGGCGCTGGACGCGGTCATCGACTGGCATCAGCGCGATCTGTTCCCGGACACCGTCGGTCTGGCGTCGGACCCGCGGACGAGTCTGCAGCGGGGCGACTTCTTCGCGATGTGCGACTCGGAGGACGGCTTCGTCCCGAGCGCACCCGGCCGGCATTTCGACGCCGTCCTGCTGGATGTCGATCACACGCCCCGGCACGTCCTGCATCCGAGCCACGCGCGGTTCTACACCCCGGACGGGCTGCGCGGGCTCGTTCGGCACCTGCGCCCGGGCGGGGTCTTCGGACTGTGGTCCGACGGTCCACCCGATGCCGGGTTCAGCGAGGTGCTGGCGGCCGTCTTCGCCCGGTCGACGGCGCACACGGTGTCGTTCCCGAACCCGCTCACCGGAGGCACGTCGGCCAGCACGGTGTACATCGCGTCCTGAACGCCCGGCCGGTGCCCGAGATCGCCCCGGACACCGGCCGCGCGGGATCAGCCCGGCATGAACCGCCCGCCGTCGACGAGCAGGACCTGGCCGGAGATGAACTTCGCGTCGTCACTGGCGAGGAACGCCGCCGCCCCGGCGATGTCCGAGGCCTGGATCTTGCCCTTGATCGGCTGCGAGGCGACGAGCTGGTTCGCCCGCTCCTCGTCGACCGCGTTGAGCAGCGCCTCGGTGAAGATGACGCCCGGGGCGATCGCGTTGACCGTGACGCCCCAGTTCCCGAGCTGCGCCGCCGTGTACTTGGTCAATCCGTTCGTGCCGTACTTGGTCCAGGCGTAGCTGTAGGACCGCAAGCCCGGGAACTCGTCCGTCGGGCCGGAGTAGTTGTAGCTGTAGGCGTTCGTCGAGGACTGGTTGATCACCCGCCCGTGCGGGCTCTTCACCAGGTGCGGCGCCGCCGCCCGGGTGACCAGCCAGGCCCCCAGCAGGTTCACGTCGGTGATCTTCTTCAGGTACTCGAACGTGTCGTCGCGCGGTTTCCAGTCCCCGAAGATCGCGGCGTTGTTCACCACGATGTCGAGTCCGCCGAACCGCTCGGCCACGGCGGCCACGCCGGCGTCCACCGACTCCTCGTCACCGATGTCGGTCTGCAGCGCGAAGACGGTCCCACGGTCCGCCAGCTCGGCCGCGGTCTTCTCGGCCCGCTCGATGTCCAGGTCGAGGATCGCGACCTGGGCCCCCTCGTCGAGGAAGCGTTCCACGTAGGCCCGGCCGATGCCGCGCCCCCCGCCGGTGACGATGGCGCGCCGGTCCTGCAGCTTCATGAGATCTCCTGTGCCGGAGTGGGGAGGGCCGAGACGCCTCTGCGGGCCGCCTCGGTCTCGGGGGTCGACGGCCGGTGCAGCGACACGAAGGGCCTCATCAACCGGGCCCAGAGGTAGTACCGGCGGTGCGTCCACGGCCACTGGACCACGTTGCGACCGCTGGCGGAGAGGTAGAAGTTGTTGCAACCGGACTTCCAGCTCTGGACCTTCTCGATCGCCTCCTGCAGCACCCGCTGGAACCAGACGTCCACCTCCGGGCGGACCTCGAGCGACCCGCCGCCGGCCCGGCGCAGCCTGCGCACGTCGCGCGCCATGTACTCGGCCTGACGTTCCAGCACGAACGACACCACGGTGCCGTGCGTGTTCGGCCCGTAGAGCAGGTAGAGGTTGGGGAAGTTCGGCACGGTCATGCCCAGGAACGCCTGCGGGTCGTCGCCCCACTGCGTGTGCAGGTCCCGACCGCGGCGGCCGGTGACCTTGAGGGTGGAGAGGAACTCCGCGGCCCGGAACCCGGTGGTGAGCACCACCGCGTCCACCTCGTGCTCCTCGCCGGTCGCGTCGATTACGCCCTTGGGCGTGACCCGCTCGACCGAGCGGGTGATCAGCCGGACGTTGTCCTGTTTGAGGGCCGGATAGAAGATGTCGGAGAAGAGGTTGCGCTTGCACCGCGGCTGGAACGTCGGGGTGAGCGCCTCGCGCAGGTCCGGGCGGTCGTCGAACGCCGTCGCGATGATCTTCTCGAGTCGCTCCCGCTGTGCGGCGACGGCATCAGCGGCGCCGCGGCCGTTGCCCTTGTCCATGGTCTTCAGCAGGTTGCGGCGGAAGCGACGGGCCCAGCCCCGTTTGCGGCGCTCGGCGCGCTCGGCCTCGGTGAGGTCCCGGTCGCCCTTCGGCATGACCCAGCTGGGCTCTCGCTGGAAGGACAGCAGCTCGGCCACCCGCGGCTGGAGACCGGGCACGACCTGCGCCGACGACGCGCCGGCGCCCACGACCGCGACCCGCTTGCCGTCCAGCTCCGCCGCGGGATCCCAGCGGGCGGAGTGGAACAGCGGCCCCTCGAAGGAGTCGATGCCGGGCCAGTCCGGGATCTTCGGGACGTTGAGCATGCCGACCGCGCTGACCACCACGTCGAACCAGCGCTGCTCGCCGTCCTCCAGGGTGACGAGGTACTGGCCGCGGTCGTCCGACCACTCGGCGGACTTCACCCCGACCCCGAGCCGGATGTTGTCCCGGATCCGGTACTCGTCGATCGTCTCCTCGATGTACGCCTGGATCTCGGCCTGACTGGCGTGCGTGCGCGTCCAGTCGTGCGGCTTGAACGAGTAGGAGTACAGCGCCGAGGGGATGTCGCACTCCGCGCCGGGGTAGCGGTTGTCCCACCACGTCCCGCCGGGGCCCTCGGACTTCTCGAAGACGGTGAAGCTGCGGGTGCCGCGGCGGACCAGGTGCACCGCGGCGCCGATCCCGCCGATCCCGCCGCCGATGATCGCGACCTCGATCGCGCGTTCTCGTGGCATCTGGCCTTCCCCATCCCTCGTCGCACAGGTGTCGAACGGAATGTAGCTGATACTGACGCCAGTGTCACCAGATCAGATGTCCAGGAGGGCGAAGCTCTCCAGGTCGTCGACGGCGGTGCCCAGGCGCAGGCAGAACTCATGGGTGATCGGGGGCGCGACCTGGCGGGTGGAGGACCACAGGTAGTACCCGTAGGCCACGCCCGCGCGGTAGTCCGTCCAGGCCTCTTCCTCGTCCGGCGCATCCACCCCGAGCGCCGACAGCCGGTCGAGGTAGTGGCCCAGCAGCTCTCGCTCGGCCGCGCGCCGCTGGTCCACCGACAGCGCCGCACTGACGTGGTAGGCCACGTCGATGCTCCAGTGCGAGCGCTGCAGCATCTGCCAGTCGATCAGCGCGGTCTCGCCGTCCTGCACGTAGATGTTGCCCGCGTGCGCGTCCCCGTGGACCAGCGACTCGGCCCGGCCCCCGGTACGCAGAGCGAGCGCGCGCAGCGCCGCGGTGATGCGCTCCGCGTCCCGCAGCTCGCCGGGCAGCGGCTCGCCGCGCGGGTCGTCCACCAGCGACTGCAGCTCCTCGAGCGTGCGCAGTGGGGTCTCGGCGAGGTCGTCGAGACGGTTGCGCAACCAGGGCAGATCGTCGAAACCGGCCCTGCCCCAGTGCGCCGCGTGCAGCTTCGCGAGCTGCGCGACGCTGTCGCGTGCCTCGGCCACGCTGTACGGCTCCAGGGCGGTGAGGAAGCGGCCGCCGGCGGCCACCACGTCCTCCATCACGATCAGACCGTTGCCCACCTCGGGGTCGATGCCGCTGTAGCGGCACACCGGCACGGCGACCCCCACCGTGGGGGCGAGGTCGCGGTAGAAGCTCGCCTCGGTGTGGGTGATCCGGACGTGCCCCGGGGCCGGCGGTGCGTCCCCGACCAGGCCCTTGAGGCAGTAGTCCCGGTGGACGCCGGGCTCGGAGTCGATCCGGAACCGGACCTTGGTGGCCACCCCGCCGATGACGTCCCCGGGGTGCACGCCGTGCACCGGGACGCCGAGCGCCGCGGAGAGGAACGCGGGGGAGAGTGCCTCGTCGAGGGATCGGGGCGCCGGTCTCGCCGGCGCGGAGGGGGCGGGGGACGTGCTGGACAGGCTCATGGCACCGGACCTCGAGACGTGGCGACGTTGACGAATCACGTCGATGACTGACGCTGACGTTACTGTTAAGCTAGCAGTCGTCATGGAGCGCGAGGAGGCGCAGATGAGTGGAAGGTCGGACTCACCGGGCCTGGCCGAGGTCATGAGCGCCGGGATGAAGTCGGATGCCGGGGGCACGATCGTCGCGCCCGGGGTCCGCGACCTCGAGGACCTCGCACAGGTGCTGACCGGCTGGGTGGCGCAGCGGCTCCTGCAGGCCACCGACGTGCGGTTGTCGGATCTGGCCTACCCGCGGGGATCGGGGCAGTCGGCCGAGACGATCCTGTTCGACGCGCACTGGCGCGAGGGCGGGTCGGAGCGCACGCGGGGCCTGGTCGTCCGGATCAAGCCGTCGGACTTCAGGCTGTTCCGGGACGACGTGTTCGTCGAGGAGTTCGCCCTGATGCGCGCACTCGGCGAGCACGGCGCGGTGCCGGTCGCGCCGGTCCGCTGGCTGGAGGAGAGCCCCGCGGTCCTGGGGTCGCCGTTCTTCGTGATGGAGAAGCTGCGGGGCCGGGTCGCCGTGAGCATGCCGTCCTACCTCGAGCAGGGCTGGGTCGCCGAGGCGAGCGCGGCCCAGCGGGCCGTGCTGTGGGAGAACTGCGTGCGCGCACTGGCCACGCTGCCGTCCGTACCGCTGTCCGCGGTGCCCTTCCTCGTTCCCGCGGACGGGGACGGGTTCGGCGGCGAGTGGACGCGGTGGGCGGGCTTCCTGGACGAGCTGGAGCGTCCGGACCGGCCGCTGGGCCGGCACCGGGAGGTGCTGGACGCGCTCGCCGCGTCGGTTCCCGCGCACCGTCCCGAGGGGATCGTCTGGGGGGACGCGCGGATCGGCAACATGCTGGTGGACGACGGGTTCGGCGTCGTCGCCCTGATGGACTGGGAGCAGCCCTCGGCGGGCGGCGCGCTGCACGACCTCGGCTGGTGGCTGATCAACCAGCGGGGGAAGAGCATTCCGCTGGGTGGGCGGCTGCTGCCCGGGATGCTGGACCGGGCGGACACCATCGCCCTGTGGGAGCAGGTCACCGGGATCCGGGCCGAGGCGATCGACTGGTACGAGGCGTTCGCCGCCTACAAGATGGCCTGCCTCATGGTCAACATGTATGACCTGCGCGGCCAGCGCCCGCCGAACGGCGACTACGCGGCCCTGCACCACCTCGACTCCGCCCGCGAGCTCCTCGGAGGCTAGAGCGATGTCCCGCAATCCCGTGAAGCTCCGGGTCCGAGCGGTCGAGCGGGTCGCGGACCAGGTCGTCGCCGTCACCTTCGAGTCGATGGCCGGGCTGGAGCTGGCTCCCTGGGAGCCCGGCGCCCACATCGAGCTCGTGCTGCCCTCCGGGTTGGTCCGGCACTACTCGCTCTGCGGCGACCCGGCCGAGCGTGAGACCTACCGGATCGCGGTCCTGCTCGAGGAGGCAGGGCGCGGCGGCTCCCGCGAGCTGCACGAGATGGCGGAGCCGGGGGCGGTGCTGGAGGTCCGGCCGCCGCGCAACGCCTTCGCACTCGAACCCGCCGGTGGGTACCTGTTCCTGGCCGGCGGCATCGGCATCACGCCGCTGCTGCCGATGCTCGGCCACGCCACCCGTGCCGGTCTGCCCTGGCGGCTGGTCTACGGCGGGCGCACCCGCTCGCACATGGCGTTCGTGGACGAGCTGGTCCGGATCGGCGGGGACCGGGTGCACGTCGCCGCGGACGACGCCGCGGGCAGGCCGGACCTCGTCGCCGAGATCGGTGAGCTGCCCGCGGACCACGTGGTCTACGCGTGCGGCCCGGCGCCGATGCTGGACCGGGTCACCGCGGTGGCGGCCGAGGCCGGCGCCGCGGACCGGCTGCGGCTGGAGCGGTTCACGGTCGCCGCGGCGGACACGGCGGGCGAACCCTTCGAGGTCGAGCTCTCCCGCTCCGGGCGCACCCTGCCCGTCGGGCCCGCCACGACCATCCTCGGTGTGCTGCGCGCGAACGGCATCACCGCCCCGTTCTCCTGCGAGAACGGCTACTGCGGGACCTGCGAGGCCGTCGTCCTGGACGGCGAGCCGGACCACCGCGACACCTATCTCACCGACGACGAGAAGGCCGAGGGGTTCACCACCATGGTCTGCGTGAGCCGTTGCCACGGTCCGCGCCTCGTGCTGGACCTCTGATCTCCCTGCTCGCCCGTACCACCCACGAAGGGAACACGGCACGCTCATGACGACCATCGGCCATGCCATCGTCCTCGGCGGCAGCATCGCGGGACTCCTCTCCGCGGCGGCGCTCGCCCGCAGCGCGGAGCGGGTCACGGTGGTGGACCGCGACGTCCTGCCGGTCGACGGCCCGGAGGCGATGACGTCCCGGCGCGGCGTGCCCCACGGCGACCAGGTGCACCACCTGCTCAGCCTCGGCCACCGGCGGATCGAGGAACTGCTGCCCGGGATCAGCGAGGAGCTGCTCGAACTGGGCTGCGAGCGCTACGACGACGTCGCGGACTTCTCCCAGTTCGTCGGCGGCGCCTGGCGGATGCGGGTGCGCAGCGACCTCATCGTCACCATGTTCCGCAGGCCGGTGTTCGAGTGGGCGATCCGCCGCCGGGTGCTCGCCCTGCCGAACGTCGAGGTCGTCAAGGGCATGGCGGTCGGGCTGATCGGCTCCGATGACCGTTCCCGGGTGATCGGGGCGAAGGTCCGCGGCGGGCCCGGCGGTGAGCTGCTCGGTGAGCTGGTGGTGGACGCCACCGGACGCGGATCGCGGTCCCCGCACTGGCTGGAGGACCTCGGCTACGACAAGCCGCAGGAGCGGCACGTCCGCATCTACATGGGCTACTCCACCTACACCGTCCGGCTGCCGGAGGGCGCCCTGCCCGAGGGGCTCGCCGGGATCGCGGTCTCGGCCACCCCGGCCGACCCGTTCGGCGTCGCCATCCGGCCCTGCGGCAACGGTCTGCACGACGTGGCCGCCTACGGCATGGCCGGCAACTACCCGCCCGACGACCTGGACTCGCTGGAGGGATTCTTCGAGGGGCTGAGCAGCCCACTGATCGCCCAGGTGATGAAGAAGGCCACCGTGACCAGCGAGATCGTCCCCTACCGGATGCCGGGCAACCAGCGCCGGATGTGGGAGGACCTCGACCGGCGGCCCGAGGGCTTCGTCGTGCTCGGGGACGCGGTGACCTCGTTCAACCCGATCTACGGCCAGGGGATGACGATGGCCGCGCTCGGCGCGACCCTGCTGGGGGGCGCCGTGGAGAAGGCCGGGTCCGTCACCGGCGTGGCGGACGCGGTGCAGGCGGAGCTGGGTGTGCTCGCCCAGGTGGCGTGGGACCTCGCGGTCGGCTCGGACTCGGTGTACCCGCAGGCCGAGTACGAGAACACCGAGCCGCCGTCCGCGCGGGACAAGGCCTGGGGCCGTGCGCAGAGCGCCGCGCAGAGCGCCGAGGGCACGGTCCGGGTCGCCATGCGCGCCACGGCGCTGTACATGGACCCGTCGTATCTGGAGGCCCCGGCCGTGCGTGACGTCGTCGCCCGCTGGCTCGATTCCGGCCGGACGCCGGACGAGTCGGTGCGCGACCCGCTCCATCCGCCGGCCGTCACCGAGGGGTACGTGGACTCCGCGGACCTGCTGCTCGGCCGGGTAGTGTGACCGGATGACCGCCCGCGGCCAGGCTTCCTCCTCCGCGCTGCCCACGGTCGCCACGCGCCCCGGGCGGCGGGCTCCGGCCCGCCGCCGCGGAGATGCCGCGGCCACCCGGTCGAACCTGTTGGAGTCGGCGCGCGTGCTGGCGGACTCCCGCAGCCTGCCGGAGTTCACGGTGGACGACATCGCCACCGGTGCCGGGGTGTCGCGCGCGGCCTTCTACATGCACTTCGAGAACAAGCAGGCGATCTGCCAGGAGGTGGCCCGCACCTCGCAGACGGCCTTCGTGCAGGCCGTGCAGTCCTTCGAGCGCGGGCCCGATCTCCGGTCGACCATCCTGGCCGGGATCCAGGCCTACATCGACGGCTTCCGCACCGACCGGCCAGGCATGCGAATGACCTTCGAGCTGGCCTACGCCGAGCCCGTGGTGCGCGAGCTGGTGCACTCCACCCGCACCGCGGTCTACGGCCTGTGGGAGGTCGAGTTCACCCGCGCCGTCGCGTCCGGGGAGTGCGCCTCGTTCGACATCCCGCTGGTCACCCGCCTGCTGGTGGGGATGCTGGAGACCTTCTGCGTGCGTACCACCCGCACCGCCGAGTACAGCGGCACCAGCGCGGCGGACGGGGACGGCGCCACCGTGATCAGCGAGCTCTGGTTCCGGGCGCTGCTGCTCGAGCAGTAAGCACCAAACGAGACGGTCCGTCTTGACTTCGAGGCGGCGCTCCTCCATGCTCTTCTTCATGCGAGACGGACCGTCTCGGTTCGAGTAAAATGGAGGAGCGTGCATGACGACTGCCCGCGTATGGTTCATCACCGGCGCATCGAGGGGCCTGGGCAGGGCATTCGTCGAGGCGGCGCTCGCCGGCGGCGACCGTGTCGTGGCAGCCGCGCGCGACCTCGCCCCGCTCGACGATCTGGTCGCCGCCCACCCGGACCGCCTCCTGCGGCTGACGCTGGACGTCTCCGACCGAGCCGGCCGTGGTGCCGCACCTGCGTGCGCAGGGATCCGGCCACATCCTGCAGGTCACGTCGATGGGGGCCGGCGGCGGCGTCGCGTCCGCAGGGTTCTACGCGGCGAGCAAGAGCGCACTCGACTCGCTGAGCCAGGCGCTGGCGATGGAGGTGGCGCCGTTCGGGATCACGGTGACGATCGTGCAGCCCGGCGGGTACGGCACGGACCTGTTCACCCGGGGCACCACGGCGACCCGGCCCCGCCCGGAGTACGAGGCACTGCGTGAGCAGCTGGCCGAGATGTGGGGCGACGACGCCGGCCCCGACCCGAGCACCGCGGCCCCGGTGGTCACGGAGCTGGCCGGGCTGGCCGAGCCGCCGCTGCGGCTGATCGTCGGCGCCGCCTCCTACGACATGGTCCAGCAGATGGACCAGGCCCGCACCGAGGAGTACCGGGCCTGGGAGCACCTCAGCCGCAAAGCCCCGGGCTGACCCGGGCTTCGCAGTCCAGTTCTGTCCACCCCGACACGAGGAGGTGGGGGCGCTCTGCGTACCCCTGCGCAACTGACACTCGACCAGGTCACCCAGCGCTACGGCACCCGCGTGGTGCTGGACCGGGTGTCGCTCACCGTGCACCCCGGCGAGCGGATCGGGGTGATCGGCGACAACGGCTCGGGCAAGTCCACGCTGTTGAAGCTCATGGCGGGCGTCGAGCATCCGGACAACGGCGAGCTCGTGGTCGTCGCGCCCGGCGGTGTCGGATACCTGCCGCAGTCGCTCGCGCTGCCGTCGCACGCCACGGTCGCCGACGCCGTCGACCTGGCGCTGGCCGACCTGCGCGAGCTCGAGGACCGGATGCGGGTGGCCGAACGTGCGCTCGGCGCGGCGGGCGTCCCGGAACGCGTGGACCTGGACGCGTACGCGGCGCTGGTCGCGGAGTTCGAGGCGCGGGGCGTTACGAGGCCGACGTCCGGGTGGACGTCGCGCTGCACGGGCTCGGCCTGCCCCGGCTCGACCGGAGCCGCCCGCTGGGCACGCTCTCCGGAGGTGAACGCTCCCGGCTCGCCCTGGCCGCCGTGCTGGCGTCGGATCCCGAGCTGCTGCTGCTCGACGAACCGACCAACGACCTGGACGACCAGGCGACGGCCTGGCTCGAGCAGCGCCTGCGCGCCCACCGGGGCACGGTCGTGACGATCACGCACGACCGGGTGTTCCTGGAGCGGGTGACCACCGCCGTCCTCGAGGTCGCCGGCGGGCAGGTGCGTCGCTACGGCGACGGGTACGCCGGGTACCTCACCGCCAAGGCCGCCGAACGCGCGGCACAGGCCCGGGCGCACGCGGAGTGGACGGCGGAGCGGGACCGGCATGCCGCGTTGGTGACGACCAACGCGGGCCGGCTGGCCGTGATCCCGCGCAAGACGGCCAAGGCGGGTATGGGCACCGGGGCCTGGCGGGCGCGCTCGCGCACCCTTGGGGCGGCCGGCCGGATCCGGCAGTCCCGGCAGCGGCTGCGGTGGCTCACCGATCACCCGGCGGAGCCGCCGCCCGAGCCGCTGCGCTTCACGGGAGTTCCGGCCACCGCAGATGCCGCCGCTGGGGACGAGGTCGCCGCGCTCGACGGTGTGGTCGTGCCCGGCCGCCTCCGGCTGGAGTCGCTGACCGTCCGCGCCGGAGAGCGGCTGCTCGTCACCGGGCCGAACGGAGCGGGGAAGACCACCCTGATGCGGCTGCTCGCCGGGGAGCTGCGACCGGAGGTGGGCGCGGTGCGACGGGCCGGCCGGGTCGGGTTCTTCCGGCAGGACGGCCCGGCCGGTGCGACGGGCCGGACAGTGCTGCAGGCCTACGCGCACGGGCGCCCGGGCAGCGTGGACGAGCACATGGATGCGCTGCTGGCGCTGGGCCTGTTCCGGTCGTCCGAGCTGGGGCTGCGGCTGGGGGAGCTGTCCTACGGGCAGCGGCGACGGATCGAGCTGGCCCGGCTGGTGAGCGAGCCCGTAGACCTGCTGCTGCTCGACGAACCGACGAACCACCTGTCCCCGATGCTCGTCGAGCAGCTGGAGGAGGCTCTGGCCTCCTACGAGGGCGCGCTCGTCGTGGTCACGCACGACCGGCGCCTGCGGGCCACGTTCACCGGCACCCGCCTCGAACTGGCCGGGGGTGCGCGGGCCGACCGCGAGATCGAGAGCACGGAACGGAGCCGGCACTACGCCGAACCGTCCTCGGGTGCGAGATAGGTATGACCGGTGGGTGTGGTGGTGCGTACCCCTTCGGTCGTGCGCTTGACCGACCATCCGGGTTGCTCGCGGACGTGGTTGTGGAACTCGCAGGTGGCGCGGCCGTTGTCGAGTTCGGTGGGTCCGTGGTCGATTGCGCGGTCGATGTGGTCGAGGTGTCGGGCGGGTGCGTCGCAGTAGGGTTCGGTGCATCGATGTCGGGCTCGGGCCTTGAGGAGTTCGGCCAGGAGTCCGGTGAAGAATCGTTGCCGGGATTCGCCGCCGATCACGATGCCGTTCCGGGTGAACAACCGCCGTAAGGCTTTCTGGCCGGTGGTGGTGGCCAGGAGGTCGACCGGGACGGGGCCGTGGCCGGGGATCTCGGCGGGTAGTGGGCTGTCCGGGTCGATGAGGGCCTCGACCGGCACCATGACCTGGACTTCGAGGTCGATGTCGGTCGCGGTGGCCTTGCCCGTGACCCGCTCGACCAATGTGTCGGCCATGACCTGCCCGCGGCTGCGGGTCAGCGGCGCCGGATCCACCGAGACGTCGACGAACGCCTTGCGCAGCGCGGCCAGACACGCGACGCCCTGCTCGACCGGCAGGTACGCGGTCAGGTAGGTCATCGCGTCCGGCGCGGGGCGCAGGGTGACCCGCCGCTGCGCACGGGCAGTGTCGACCCGTGCCGTGAACTTGTCCGGGGCGATCTCGGCGACCAGCCTGCGGGTCAGGTCGCGGAGTCGCCCGGTCCCGAGTCGGGGCAGGTCGTGGTCGGCGAGCCGGGCGTCGACGGTGGCCCGTTCGCCACGGTCGAGGTCCGTGGTCGCGGTGACGATCGCGGAGACCTTGTCCCGGCTCAGCTCGCCGGCGACGAACAGGCTCCGGACGTGGTCGAGCCCTTCGCGCAGGTCACGCGCGGTCCGCAGCCGGGAACGGCCCTCCGTCGGCGACACCCGGCAGGCGAGCGCGATCTGGGCGACTGCTGCCCGTTCGAGTTTCTCGGGTTCGACGACACCGGCGGATATCCGTGCGCTCACGTGGGCGCGGGCGAATGCGCGGATGCGGTTCGCCTGTAATGCGGCGAGGGAGTTCTGCAGGGATTCGATCTGCTGGATCTGGTCGATCAGTTCGGCTTCGGTGCACGTTTCCGTGTCGGCGGTGGCGGCCTGTTCGATGACCAGCTGCATCAGGGTGAGGTCGACCTGCGGGAACCCGGGCTCTCCGGCACCTGGGAAGGTGTCGGGGAGCGGGGGTTCGTGGACTGCGGTCACGTATCTCATTCTAGCCGAACAGGTGTTCGATGTCATCTATTCTCGAATGTTTGCAATTGCAAATCGGCGATGTGCATCGGACCCGTTGTGCCGGTGCGGGTCCGGTGAACCAGCCCGGGTCCGGACCGTTGATCCGGCTCGTCAATTGGTGCGAGTAGCTCACGAGAGGGGTTTCGCGGCGAGATCGGCGATGCTCGTCCTCGCAGGCTGCGAACGGCACCGGGCTATCAGCGTCACGTCACCAGCAGGGAGGGCGTCTCCGTCGCGCGTTGCTCACGACCTGCTCGTCCCCGTTGTTCGGACCACCGACGTCCGGCGTGCTGAAGCTGGTCCGCCGGTCGGCTGGGGGCACCGTTGCTCTCTCGCTGCGGCCGACGACCGGAACGCAGTATCAGCTCGCGCGCCCGCGGTGCGTCACCGACCGCCGCGATCGGCGCCGCGACCCGGTAGCGGGAGCGCAGGGCGCCTTGTCTCCCGGCCGGGCGTGATCCACCCGAACGCGGACGTGGTCCCTCGTCCAGGTGTCGTCGGGGTCGGGATCGGGCCGGGCGTGGTTTCGTGGGTGCCGACCAGGCGACCGGCCACTGTCCGGATCGGACGGTGCGCGCAGGAGGCGTTCAGGGGGCGGGATGTCGGAGTCCGGGTCGCGGAATCACCCCGTGCGCGGATGGCTGCGGGTGCTCGGGGCGATCGTGGTCGTCGTCGTTCTCCTCGGCGCCGGCCAGTTCCTCTGGATCGGTGTGAACGCCGTCCTCGGCCTGCCGGAATCAGGCTGGCAAGCACTTGCCTTGTCGAACATCGTGGCCTTCGCGCCCCCGGCGCTCGCCCTGGCGGTGTGGCTGTGGCTACGCGAGGGACGCAGCGTCGCCGACCTCGGGTTCCGGGTCCGGCGGCCGGCACTCGCCGTGCTGGCCGGCGCGGGGACGGCGGTCGTGCTCTTCGTCGTCTCCCAGCTCGTCGTGGTGCTGTCCGACCCTGTGGACCCGGGGACGGGCGACGCGGCGGGGCCGATCTCGCCCGGCGTCACCGTCGCACTGGTGCTGCTGGTGACGATCGCCGTCCAGGCCTCCACCGAGGAACTGTTCCTGCGCGGCTATCTCCTGGGAACCGCACGTCGGCACGTGGGCACGGCTGCGGCGGTCCTGCTCAGCTCCGTCGTCTTCGGTCTGCTCCACTCGCTCAACCCGAACGCCTCCGTCGCCTACGTGGCCGCCACGGGTGCGCTCGGGCTGCTGCTGGCGTTCATCGCGCTGTCCGGTGGTGGGCTGTGGGCCTCGTGCGCCTTCCACGCGATCTGGAACGCGATCCCGTCCGTCGCCTCCGCCGGGGAGACACCGGACGGGCCGCTGGACACCGGCGGTTCGGTCGCGAATCTCGCCTACGTCGCCGTCTACCTCGTCTTCGCCGCGCTCGCCGGATGGTCCTACCGTCGCCGGACGCGGCGCGACGGCGCTGTCCGGGCCGGGTGAGCGCATGCAGGTCTTCTACGCCCTGTCCGGCGTCTTCGTTCTGGCGTTCGTGGTCGGCGTCGTCCGCGAGCGCCGGCGCTTCCGCAATGCGGTGTTCCTCGGGCTGTCGCTCGTCTGCCTGGGTCTCGGACTGCTCGGCGAGGTGGACCGGTTCGAGGTCGGCGTGATCGATGTCGTCCTGTTCGCGTGCTTCGCCGGGACGTTCCTCGCGGTGCTCGTGCTGACCGGCTTCCTGCTGGCCAACGGCCTGACGATGGTCCGGCGGGAGGGGCGGCGGCCCGCCCACCTGCTGTCCCTGCTCGCCGGCCTCGCCTGCCTGGGCCTCATGAGCCTCACGGTGTTCGTCGTCCAGACCGACGATCACATCGCCGGGCCGATCACGATCGCGCTCCTGCTCGTCGCGGTCTACCTGGCGTTCCTGTTCTGCAGCTTCCTGCTCTACGCGCTCCTCTACGCGCGGATCGGTCCCCGGCCCGGCATCGACTTCGTCGTCGTGCTCGGGTCCGGCCTGATCGCTGGACGGGTGCCTCCGTTGCTCGCCGGGCGCCTCGACCGGGCGATCGCGCTGCGCGATGCCGAGATCCGCGACGGGGGTGCTCCCACCGTCATCACCTCCGGCGGTCAGGGAGCCGACGAGCCGGTCGCCGAGGCCGAGGCCATGGCGGACTACCTGGTCGAACACGGCGTACCGCAGAGCGTGCTCGTACGGGAGGACCGCTCCACGACGACACTCGAGAACCTCACGTACAGCAGGGCGATCATGGAGCGGACGCCCGGTTACCGCTGCGCGGTGGTCACCAACGACTTCCACGCCTTCCGGGCCGCCCTCATGGCGCGTCGAGCGGGGGTGAACGGTCATGTGGTCGGAGCACGGACCGCCCGGTACTACTGGCCCAGCGCCACCATCCGTGAGTTCGTGGCGATCCTCGCCGAGCACCGCGTCGTCCATCTCGTCCTGTGCACGGGACTCCTCATACTCGGGATCATGCTCGGCGCCGGACGGTGAGGCGCCGATCCGCCCTCCCTCGACGCCGAAGTCGACCGGCCGGAGTCAGCTCAGCCGCGGCAGCACCTTCTCCTCCAGCAGCCGCAGGCTCGCCCAGCCGAGCTCGGGCGGGGTCCCGCCGCACAGCGGGTGCATGGCGACCGGCACCTGCGGGGCGGCCTCGATCTCGGCGACCAGCTGATCGGGTGTCAGGATCCGGTACCGGCCCTGCGCGCGGAGGGCGGCGACGTCGTCGACCAGGGTGTACGGCGAGGTCACCCCGGCGGCCTGGGTCATCCACTCGCCGTAGGAGTTCATCTCGTGGAGCAGGTAGGGCGCATGCTCCGGCCATGCCTGCTCCGGGTCATCCGCGAGGATGACGAGTCCGCGCGAGGGCGTCGGCAGCGCTCCGGGATCGGTGCGGCCGAGCCGCAGGACCTCCGCCCGGTAGTCCTCCCACACCCCCGGGGAGGTGGGCGAGAAGCCGTCGGCGATGCGCGCTGCCCGGCGGGCCGCCCCGGGACTGCTGCCGCCGAGCAGGACCGGTGGCCCGCCCGGCAGGCAGGGCGCCGGGGTGACCCGCACCCGGCGGCCGCGGTACTCGAACTCCTCGCCGGTGAACGCCGCCTTGAGCGTGGTGACCGCCTCGGTCACCCGCGCCACCCGCTCGCCCATGGGAACGCCGAACATCGCGAACTCCGCGGGCACGTAGCCCGCCGCCAGGACCAGCTCGACCCGGCCGCGGCTGATGTTGTCGAGCACCACGACGTCCTCGGCGAGCCGCAGCGGATCGTGGAACGGGGCGATCAGCGCTGTGACGGACAACCGGATCCGCTCGGTGCGGGCGGCCATCGCGCCGAGCAGCGTGAGCGGGCTGGGCAGGTAGCCGTCCGCGGCGCCGTGGTGCTCGGAGAGGATGATCCGTTCGACACCGACCCGGTCCGCCCACTCGGCCATCTCGAGGGCTGCGGCGTACCGGTCGACGGCCGGTCGGCCTGCGAATCCGGGATTGCGCATGTCGAAGCGCACGGTGAACGTCACGGAGCCCCCTTGAGCCACACTGTCGCGAGGGGACGCTGCCACCTCGCGTGCGGGCCCGGCCCGGCCGCGTTCCGCTGGGTGGGAGAGCGGCTCCGCGCAGATCAGAGGCGAGATCAGAGATCGAGCACGAGGAGACCGTCGCGCGCCCGGGACACGCACGGCAGCATGACCTCGCCGCGCTCGCGCTCGTCGTCGGAGAGGACGTCGTCCTGGTGGTCCGGCTCGCCGGATGACACCGTGACCAGGCAGGTCCCGCAGATACCGGCCCGGCAGGAGTTCTCCACGTCGACGCCTGCGCTCTCGATGACGTCGAGCAGCGACTCGTACTCGGGCACCGTCAGGCGCATCCCGCTGCGGTGCAGGACCACGTCGAACGCACCACCCTCGGCGACGACGGGTGCTGCGGTGAAGCGTTCGCGGTGCAGCGTGCCCGGTGGCCAGTGCGCGCACTCCCGTTCGACGGCCGTGAGCAGCGGCTCGGGGCCGCAGCAGTAGATCGCGGTGCGCTCGGTCGGCGTCCCGAGGGCTGCCCGGAGATCGAGCAGTCCGAGCTCGTCCTGGGGGACCACGCCGAGGTCGCCACCGGGCACGGCGCGGAGCTCGTCGACGAAGGCCATCGAGCCTTGTGACCGGCCGCCGTACAACGCCGTCCAGGGCCGGCCCTGCGCCGCGGCCCGGCGGACCATCGGCAGGATCGGCGTGATCCCGATCCCGCCCGCGACGAACACGTAGCGATCGGCGTCGACGAGCGGGAAGTGGTTGCGCGGGCCGCGTACCGGCAGTTTCTCCCCGGCCCGGACGAGGTCGTGCACCCGTTGCGAGCCACCGCGGCCCGCCGTCTCGCGCAGGACCGCGATCCGCCAGCGCCGCAGGTCGTCCGGGTCCCCGCAGAGGGAGTACTGCCGGACGAACCCGGCTCCGAGGTCGACGTCGATGTGCGCTCCGGGGGTCCACTCCGGCAGCGCATCCCCGGCGGGATCGACGAGCGTGATCGCCACGACGTCCGCGGCGCGGTGTTCCGTCGACTCGACCTCGAGAGTGGTCCAGTCCCCGATCATGCGCTCGCGGCGCTGACGGACTCGGGGGTGAACGTCTTCCAGGCGATGTCACGCATGCCCCGCATCGCACGCAGGATCTCGTCGCGGTCGTCGTCGTCCTTCACGTAGGTCGACATCATCTGCAGGCCCAGCCCGACGTGGAACTTCTCGTCGGTCTCGATCCGCTTGTAGATCCGCGTGACCTCGTCGAGGCCGTGCCGCTCCGCACCGCGGAAGGTCGGCTCGAAGCTGCCGGACGCCGAGGTCTCGGACAGGTTCCACGCGGCGACCGCGGCGAGGGGATGGCGGTCCAGGCACTCCCAGAGGAACGTGCTCCACGGCTCGGCCTCGGCCGGGACGGACGTGGGCACGGTGCCGCCGAGGGACTCGATGGCCTTGCCGACCATGTCGTAGTGCTCGGCCTCCTGGAAGGACTGCTTGGCCAGCAGCGTGACGTGCTTTCGCTCGAACTGCATGCCGTACCGGGCGATCTCCTCGTTCAGCAGGTAGACGTAGTCGATCTCCCGCCAGCACCGGGGGGCGAGCCACGCGGCGAGCCGCGCGGGGTCCGGGTCCTCGTCGTAGGAGGCGAAGAAGGCCTCCGTCGCCGTCGTGGTCGACTCGACGACCGAGTCCAGCAGCTCGTCGATCTCGGCCCGGATCGGCTCCAGGCCGCCGCCGCCCCGCACGTTCCGCACATCGACCATGTTGTCCTCCATCAGCTCGTCACCGGATCCGTGTATCCATGGATACAATCCACTGCCGAAGTCGCTGTCAAGACCCGGCTGATACGAAGGAGCGGGACGCGGGGCGGCGGCGCGACCGGTGACGGGCGCGGCGGATCGCCCGTCGCCGAGCGCCGCCCGCCCGCCTGACCAGGAGTTTCTCGTTCTGTGCGGGCTGCCTAGGATGACGAGATGTGAGGGTCGGATGAGCGATGGCGTGATGTACCCGGGAGCCGGACTGCAGTCCCCGAGCAGCTACGCGGACCAGATCGCCCGGATCCTCGAGGGCGAGATCCTGGGCGGCCGGTACGCGCGCGGGGAGCATCTGCAGCAGGACGAGGTCTGCCGCCGGTTCGGCGTCAGCCGCACTCCGGCCCGCGAAGCGCTGCGCAAGCTGCAGGCGCTCAACCTGGTCGAGCTCATCCCGAACCGCGGAGCCCGGGTGCGCGTGCCGACCCTGCGTGAGCTCGAGGAGGTCTACCGGGTCCGTGCCGAGCTCGAGGGGTTCGCCGCGGAGCTCGCGGCGGAGACCGACGACCCGGCGATCGCCCGGCGGCTGGGGGAGGCGCAGCAGGCGCTGGCCGATCTGCTGCCGGCGGCCGTGGCATCACTGGACGGTGCGGACGAGGACGCCGCCGAGCGGCTGCGTCACTTCAACGACACGTTCCACGGCGTCGTCCACGACGCGGGCGGGAACCGGCGGCTCGGACAGATGATCCAGGAGCTGCACCGCTACTTCCCGAAGGACACCGTGCGGCTGGCGATCCGGACCCCGGACGCGCTGCAGGTCCTCTACCTCGACGACCACGACGTCATCCTGGACCGGATCGCGAGCGGCCACGGTGCGCAGGCCCGGGCGGCGATGCGCGACCACATCCTGCGGTCCCAGTCGATGCTGATCGACTACCTGCGCGATCGCGGGCTGGGGGCCTGACGTCCGTGAGCAGGCAGCCGGACGTGACCCTCACGCAGATGCGGTACTTCGTCGAAGCGGCGTCGCTGCTGAGCATGACCAAGGCGGCCGAGGAGCTGCGGGTGGCCCAGTCGGCGGTGTCCGCCGCGGTGGCCCAGCTGGAGCGTCAGGTGGGGACGCCGCTGTTCATCCGGCAGCACGCCCGCGGGCTCGTGCTGACAGCGGCGGGGGAGGAGCTGCTACGCGACGGGCGTGGACTGCTCGCGCACGTCGGCGAGGTGCTGGACGCGGCGCGCGGCCGCGGGGACGACGTCCGCGGCCGGATCAAGCTCGCCTGCATGGTCACCCTCGTCCCGTTCGTGCTGCCCGATCTGCTCGCCGAGCTGAGCGCCGGCTGCCCCGGGCTCGAGGTCGAGGTGCTCGAGCTGGAGGCGGCCGCGGTCAGCGCCGCGCTGCGCAGCGGCGCGGTCGAGCTCGCGGTGACCTACGATCTCGGCCTCGGGCCCGGGGTGGCGCGAGAGGTCATCGCCGAGGCTCCGCCGTACGTGGTCCTGCCGCCCGGGCACCGGCTCACGAAGCGTCCGCAGGTGCGGTTGAGCGACCTCGCCGGCGAGCCGATGGTGCTCCTGGACCTCCCGCACAGCCGTGAGTACTTCAGCGAGCTGCTGGCGAAGGCCGGCGCCCCGCCGCGGATCGCCTACCGGTCGGCCAGCGTCGAGGCGGTGCGCGGGATGGTCGCCCGCGGGCTCGGGTTCTCCCTGCTCAACCAGCAACCGGTGCTGGACGGGACCTACAGCGGCGGACGCGTCGCAGCGCGTCCGATCGCCGACGCCGACGCACCCGCGCTCTCGGTCGTGGTGGCCTGGATGGAGTCGGTCCGGCCCACCGCGCGCGCCCGGGCCGTCACCGACACCGCGCGGGAGGTCATCCGGCGGCTCCGCTCGGCAGCCGGTGAGCCGGCGCCGGACGACGGTGGGAACTCGTTGCGGGCCTGATTCTCGGAATCCGCATCAGTGCATCTGATCAACAGTTGTTAACTCGTGGTTGCATCAGTTGTGCAGCAGGCATCCGATTCGCAGACTTGCGGAGCGGGTCGACGACGGAGCGGCGCCGCGCAGTCCACACCACCGACCACGGCGCCCGAACCCTCGCCGGCGAGCACGTCAGCCCGTCCTGCATCGATGAATCCGATGCAACGGACCCATTATCTCTGTTTGATCGATAGCGGCAGGCTTGCCTAGCGTCGCCCCCGAACAGCCACCGACGTCCGGAACGCTGTTCACGGCAGGGGCGCCGGGCGCGACCTGTCGTCTTCTCATGACGACCCGCTGGAGGTCCCGTGTCCGACCCCACCGCACGTCCCGATCCGGACGCCGTGCTCGACGCGGCCGTCCAGGCCGACCCCGCCTCGCTGCGCCGGAGCGTGGCCGCCGGCGCGATCGGCGTCTTCGTCCACTGGTTCGACTGGGCCGTCTACGCCTACCTCGCCACCACGATCGCGACGGTGTTCTTCCCGTCCGAGAACGAGGTCGCCGGCGTGCTGTCGGTGTTCGCCGTCTTCGCGGTCTCGTTCGGCATCCGCCCGCTCGGCGCGCTGGTGCTCGGCCCGCTCGGCGACCGCATCGGCCGGCAACGCACGCTGTCGATCGTCATCATCGTGATGTCGGTCGCGACACTCGCGATCGGACTGTTGCCCGGCTACGCGACGATCGGGGTCGCCGCGCCGATCCTGCTGGTCGTGTTCCGGCTGGTGCAGGGCTTCGCTGCCGGCGGGGAGTTCGGCAGCGCCGCCAGCTTCCTGGCCGAGTACTCGCCGCGCGCCCGGCGCGGGTTCGGCGTGAGCTGGCTCGAGGTCGGGTCACTGGCCGGCTTCCTCGCCGGCTCGTTCGCCTTCTACCTGCTCTCGGTCTCGCTGACGGCCGAGCAGATCACCGCGTGGGGCTGGCGGATCCCGTTCCTGGTCGCGGCACCGATGGGCGTGATCGGCTACATCATCCGTACGAAGATCGAGGACACGCCGGAGTACCGGGCGCTGGCGGCGACCGGCTCGGTGTCGCGCAGCCCCGTCACCGACCTCTTCCGCACCAACAAGCGGCAGATGCTGCAGGCCGCCGGTCTGATGACGATGATGCACGTGCTCTTCTACTCGGTGCTCACCTACATGGTGAACTACCAGACCGACCATCTGCTGCACTCCGCCGAGAGCGCCGCGCTGCTCTCGACGTTCGCCTCGTTGCTCGGCCTGCTCCTGGTGCCCGCGTTCGGCCGGCTGTCCGACCGCATCGGCCGCAAGCCGGTCATGGTGGGTGCCGCCATCGCGCTGCTGGTCGTGGCGACTCCGGCCTACCTGCTGATGCAGACGGGGATGATCGGCACGGTCGTCGCGGTGCTCGTGCTGGCGGTGATCCTCTCGGCGATCCTCGGCACCCACGCCGTGTGGTCCGCCGAGATCTTCCCGACCCGGACGCGTCAGGGCGGGCTGTCGATCGCCTACAACGTCTCCGCCGCGCTGTTCGCCGGCACGGTGCCCTTCTTCATGACGCTGCTCATCTCCGGCACCGGCAGCCTCATCGTCCCCGGTCCGTACCTGATGGTCGCCGCGGTGATCGGGCTGGTGGCCGCCCTGAGCATGCGTGAGACGGCCGGGAGCGGCCTGCTCCAGGCCCAGGACCTCGGTACGGACCCGGCGGCGCCGTCCGCACGACCCGTTCCGTCCTCGAGCGACGGAGTCCGCTCCTGATCCGGCCGCCGAGCCACCCGGCTCGAGCCGAGAACGTTGTGACCACCCGGAACGGAGTTGACATGTCGCACCACGAGACCGAGGTTCTCGTCGTCGGCGCAGGGCAGGCCGGTGTGGCCATGAGCGAACACCTGGGTGCACGCGGGATCGCGCACCTGGTGCTGGAGCGCGACCGGATCGCCGAGCGCTGGCGCACCGGGCGCTGGGACTCGCTCGTGGCGAACGGGCCCGCGTGGCACGACCGCTTCCCGGGACTCGAGTTCACCGACGTCGATTCCGACGGTTTCGCGTCGAAGGACCAGGTTGCGGACTACTTCGCCGCCTACGCGGAGAAGATCGACGCTCCGATCCGTACCGGCGTGGACGTTCTGAGTGTGCAGAAGGACGCCGGACGCCCCGGCTTCCGGGTGGAGACCTCCGACGGCACCGTCGAGGCGCGTCACGTCGTGGCAGCGACCGGGCCCTTCCAGCGGCCGGTCGTCCCGCCGGTCGTGCCCGCGGACACCGACGTCGTCCAGCTCCACTCCAGCGCCTACCGCAACCCGGCGCAGCTGCCCGCCGGCGCCGTTCTGGTGGTGGGGGCGGGGTCGTCGGGTGTCCAGATCGCGGACGAGCTGCGGCGCTCCGGCCGCACGGTCTACCTCTCGGTCGGCCCGCACGACCGGCCCCCGCGCCAGTACCGCGGGCGCGACTTCTGCTGGTGGCTCGGCGTGCTCAACAAGTGGGAGGCGGCGGCCCCGCCCCGGGGTGCCGAGCACGTCACGATCGCGGTCAGCGGGGCCCACGGCGGCCGGACCGTCGACTTCCGGGCCCTCGCGGCCGAGGGCATCACCCTGGTCGGCATGACCCGGGAGTTCGCCGACGGGCGGATGAGGTTCGCACCGGACCTGCGCGACAACATCGCCGGTGGCGATGCCAACTACCTCTCGATGCTCGACGAGGCCGACGCGTACGTCGCGCGCAACGGGCTCGACCTGCCCGAGGAGCCGGCGGCCCGCACGTTCGGCGCGGACCCGGAGTGCGTGACCGCCCCGCTGTCCGAACTCGACCTGGCCGGCGCCGGCGTCACCTCGATCGTCTGGGCGACGGGGTTCGCCTCCGACTACGGCTGGTTGCCGGGCGACGCCGTCGACGACGACGGCAGGCCGCGGCACGCGCGCGGGGTGTCCACCGAGCCCGGGATCTACTTCCTCGGACTGCCCTGGCAGTCGCGCCGCGGGTCGAGCTTCATCTGGGGGGTCTGGCACGACGCCGCGTACGTGGCCGACCACATCGCCATCCAGCGCAGCTACCTCGCCCACCACGACGAGCGCACCATCACCACCACCGGAGCAGCCTGATGCCGACCCACACCCGCATCCGCCCGTTCAACACCCGCGACACCTATCCCGAGCAGAACCTCGACAACGATCTGTGCCAGGCCGTCGTCGCCGGCGACACGGTCTACGTCCGGGGCCAGATCGGGCAGGACCTCGACACCAGCGAGTCGGTCGGGATCGGCGACGTCGAAGCCCAGGCCGAGCAGGCGATGGCGAACATCGACATGCTGCTCCGCGAGGCGGGCAGCCGGATGGAACACCTGGTCAAGCTGACCATCTACCTGGTCGATCCGCGCTACCGCGAGACCGTCTACCGCAGCGTCGGGCGCTGGACCAAGGGTGTGCACCCGATCTCCACCGGGGTCGTGGTCTCCGCGCTGGCGCGCCCGGAGTGGCTGTGCGAGATCGACGCCATCGCCGTCATCCCGGAGGGTGAGCGATGACCTTCTCCATCGCGGCCCGGCACGACGGACGGTTCGGGATGGCCGTCAGCTCCTCCAGCCCGGCGGTGGCCGCACGCTGCCTGCATCTGCAGCCCGGTGTCGGCGCCGCCGGATCGCAGAACGTGACCGACCCCCGTCTCGGCGGGCGCATCCTGGACCGGCTGGCCGTCCACGGCGACTCCGGACGGGCGCTGAAGGAGGTGGGGGAGGGGGCCACCGATCTGGACTACCGGCAGCTGACGGCGATCGGGCCGGCGGGCCCGGCCGCCTGGTTCAGCGGGGAGCAGACGCTCGGTACCCACGCCGGCGCCGTCGGCCCGCACGCGGTGGCCGCCGGCAACATGCTCGTCAGTACCGACCTGCCGACGATCATGATCGATGCCTTCGAGTCCGCGACGGGAGAGCTCGAGGAGCGGTTGCTCGCCGCGCTGCGGGCCGGGCTCGACGCGGGCGGCGAGGAGGGGCCGGTGCACTCGGCCGGGCTGGCCGTCGTCGCCGACGTCGAGTGGCGGGTGACCGACCTGCGGGTCGACTGGGCGGACGACCCGATCGACCGCCTGGCCGAGGCCGTGGAGATCTGGCTGCCGCAGCGCGACGACTACGTCCGGCGCGGGCTGAACCCGGCGACCGCGCCGTCGTACGGCGTCCCGGGCGACCGGTGATCCGCGAGAAGGTTGCAGTCCGGTCCGCTGTGGACCGGGCGGCCGGCGAGCTGGTCGGGCTGTCGACGGAGCTGCACACCCGGCCGGAGACGGCCTGGGAGGAACACCACGCCGCCGCGACGGTCCCGGACCTGCTCGACCGTCGCGGGTTCACCGTGACCCCGGCCTACCTGGGGCTGGAGACCGCGTTCCTCGCCCGGTACGGCTCGGGGCCGCTGCGGATCGCGCTGTGCGCCGAGTACGACGCGCTGCCGGGGCTCGGGCACGCCTGCGGGCACAACCTGATCGCCGCGTCGTCGGTCGGTGCCGCGCTCGGCCTGGCCGAGGTCGCCGACGATCTCGGCCTGACCGTCGAGGTGTACGGCACCCCGGCCGAGGAGGGCGGCGGCGGCAAGATCGAGATGCTGGACCGTGGTGCGTTCCGCGACGTCGATCTCGCGATGATGGTCCATCCGGCGCCGGTCGACGTCGCCGAGGCCCGGCCGTTCGCGGTCAGCCACTCCCGGATCTCGTATCGGGGCCGGTCCGCGCACGCGGCGGCGTATCCCGAGGACGGGGTGAACGCGGCGGACGCCTTCACCGTCGCCCAGGTCGCGATCGGCCTGCTGCGCCAGCAACTCCCGTCGAGCTCGCGGGTGCACGGGATCGTCACCTCCGCGGGGTCGGCTCCCAACGCGATCCCCGAGGACGCGTCGGGACGGTGGTACGTGCGTGCGGAGAGCCTGGCCGAGCTCGCCGAGATCGAGCCGAAGGTGCTGCGGTGCTTCGAGGCCGGTGCGCTGGCCACCGGCGCCACTCTGGAGATCGAGGCGGAGAGCAAGCCCTACGCCGAGTTCCGCACCGACACCCGCACGCTGGAGTCCTACCGGGCCAACGCCCTGGAACTCGGGCGCGAGTTCGCCCCGGGCGGACTCGCGAGCCGGATGAACCGGGCGTCCACCGACATGGGCAACGTGTCGCAGGTCCTCCCGGCCATCCACCCCTACATCGGGATCGGGTCGCTTCCGGCCACCAACCACCAGCGCGAGTTCGCCGCGCACTGCGTCGGTGCGGAGGCGGAACGGGCCCTGCTCGACGGCGCGGTCGCGCTGGCATGGACGGGGGTCGACCGGGCACGGGAGGGAGACAGGTCGTGAGCGCCGCAGGCTAGACGGGCGTGCGGGCCACCCGGGTCCGTGACACGCTGCGCCCCTCGGGGGTGACCGTGGGGACCCAGGGGTGGAAGCTTGCGACGGCGACGGGCACGCCGCCGTCCGGTCGTGTCCGGAGTGCGAAGGGCGAGGCATGCGCGAGGGAGTGCGGTCATGAGAGCCCACGACATCGTCGACGACGTACCCACGGTCACCGCCGACGACCCGGTCGCCGCAGCCGTTCGGCTGATGGCCCGCTCCCGGCTGCCGGGCCTGATCGTCGTCGATGCGCGGTCGGTGCCGATACGGGTGCTACCGGGCACCCAGGTCCTGCGGATGACGGTGCCCCGCAGCCACCAGGAGCACCCGTCGCTCGCGCGCACGATCGACGAGCCCCACGCGGACCTGTTCTGGCAGGAGCTCGGCGACCGCACGGTCGGGGAGTGCCTGCCGGAGCGGCCGGACCGGATGGCCGTCGTCACCCCGGACGCGACCCTGCTGGAGGCGGCGGCACTGATGGGGCGGGTGCGCAGCCCGCTGCTCGCGGTGGTCGACGGGGACGACGGGCGGCTCGTCGGCGGCGTCGTGCTGGAGCGGTTGCTCGCCGCGCTCGACCGGGCAGCGCCGCAGGGCTGACCCGCACCGGGCGAGGGTCGGGACACCGGTCATGAGCGCGCTGCTCGCGCTGGCCATCTTCGCGGTCGCGTTCTTCTTCATCGCCACCGAGAAGGCCGACAAGGTCCGGATCGTGCTGATCGCGGCCGGGGTGATGACGGCACTCGGGCTGGCCCCGGGCGCGGCCGTGTTCTTCTCCGAACAGAACGGCGTCGACTGGAACGTCATCTTCCTGCTGTTCGGGATGATGGTCATCGTCGGCGTGATCAAGCAGACCGGGCTGTTCGATTTCCTGGCCATCTGGGCCGCGAAGCGGTCCCGGGGGCGGCCCTACCGGCTCATGGTCATGCTGATGATCATCACTGCCGTCGCCTCGCCGTTCCTGGACAACGTCACGATCATCATGCTGATCGTCCCGGTCACCGTCGTGGTGTGCGACCGGCTGCGTGTCCGGGCCCAGCCCTACATCATCGCCGAGGTCCTCGCCTCGAACATCGGCGGTGCGGCGACCCTGATCGGCGACCCGCCGAACATCATCATCGCCAGTCGCGCAGGGCTGTCGTTCAACGACTTCCTCGTGCACATGGCGCCGATCGTGGTGGTGGTCTTCGTGGTGTTCGTGGTTCTGACCCGCGTGCTGTTCCGCAAGGACTTCGAGTACCACCCGAACCGGGTGGCCGAGGTGATGACGCTCAACGAGCGCCGGGCGATCACCGACCCGCGTCTGCTGGTGCGCTCCCTGTGCGTGCTGACCCTGGTCGTGGCCGGGTTCGCACTGCACACCGTGCTGCACCTGGAACCCTCGATCGTCGCCCTGCTCGGGGCCGGGCTGATGTTGCTGGTCACCCGCACCGACGTGCACGAGGTCCTGGCCGAGGTCGAGTGGCCGACCCTGGTGTTCTTCATCGGCCTGTTCGTGATGGTCGCCGGGCTGGGGCACACCGGGGTCATCGAGGCGATCGGCACCTGGTCGGTGGAGGTCGTCGGCGACGACTACTTCGCCGCGGCCACCGCGCTGATCTTCGGTTCGGCTGTGCTGGGCGCGTTCTTCGACAACATCCCCTACACCGCCACGATGGCCCCGATCGTCGAGGAGTTGGTGGCCGGTGTCCCGGACCCGGAGACCGGTCAGGCCCTCTGGTGGGCGTTCGCGCTGGGCGCCGACTTCGGCGGGAACGGCACCGCGGTGGCCGCCAGCGCGAACGTGGTGGCGATCGGCATGGCGGCGCGCACCGGGCACCGGATCTCGTTCTGGCAGTTCACCAAGTACGGCATCGTCGTCACGCTGTTCAGCACCGTGATGGCCTGGATCTACGTGGCACTGCGCTACTTCGTGTGACGGGGCGGTCTCAGGTCCGACCGGCCCGCCGCGCCCGGTGCTCCACCCAGCGCACCGTCGAGTAGAGCAGCTGGGTGGCGCCCGGCATGAAGGCGGCGCCGTGATGGAAGCACGGGTCCATCGTGGTCACGAACAGCTCACCGGCGGTCGAGACGGTGTCGTGGTAGGTCGTCGCGCCGGCCGTGGCACCGTCCTCCTCGACGGTCACCAGCGGCACCGCCCCCTCCGGCGGTGTGAAGATCCCGTGGTGGTGCCAGATCATCGCCTTCTCGGAGAAGAAGTCCCAGATCGGCTCGTCGGTCCGCTGTAGCCGCATCCCGTGGTCCTCGCCGGTGCGCCACCACCAGAAATTCGTCGGCCGCGGCTCCCACGACACCCCGGGCAGCCACTCGTGCGCGGCGTTCTCCCCGAAGACGACGAGCACGCCGCCGCGCTCGGCGACCTCGTAGAGCGATGACCCGTGCTTGCCCAGCAGCGCGGGGTGCTCGCGGTCGGCGACGATCACCGCGTCGGCGCCGGCGATGTCGTCGGGGGTGAAGTCGTAGAGGTGGACCGGGCGGAGCCGGTAGGGCGCGAGCGCCGGGTCCTGCAGGGTCGTCAGGTGCGACGACGAGCCGCCGTGCACGAACGCGATCTCCGGTGCGCTCATCGGTCACTCCTGAGCCAGGCGATGACGGTGGTGGCGAACCGTGCGGTGCTGCGGGTCGGGTCCGCGAAGGTGAGCAGATCGAGCCCACCGTGGACGACGACCTCGCCCGCACCGAGCGCGAACGTGTAGTCGATCGGCGCCTGCAGCGGACCGATGCCGTTGAGGACACGGGCGCCCTCGGGGAGATCGAGGTGGTAGCCGCGGCCGTAGAAGCCGGCGACGCCGATGGCCCGCAGCTCCTCGAAGGTGTGTGCGCCGGGCACCCCGGTGCGGAACAGCACGTCGTCGAGGTCGACACCGTCCCAGATCGGGTGCGGGGACAGCCGGCTGATCACCAGGTCGCGCGGTCCCTCGTAGACGAGCCGCCGCCAGCGGGCGAGCCCGGGCAGGAACGGCTCGACGACGTGGCCGTTGACGAGCAGCCGTCCGCCGGAACGGACGAACTCCTCCAGCAGCGCGCGGTGCCTGCCGAGGAACAGCTGGTCGCAGGTCGCGGAGAGCGAGATGCCCCCGACCGTGCCGAGGTCGAGCTCCGGCAGGTCGTAGCAGTCGTACAGCTCCAGGTCGTCCACGGCGACCTGCACGCCCATCCCGCCGGCCACGGTCGGGGCGAGCGCGAGTCCGACGGCACGGGTGCGGGTGGGAGCGGCCGCGGTCATCGGACACCCACCGCGGCGCCGACGCCGAAGTCGGGGACGACGACGCGTTCGTCGCGGCCGCCGATCGTCACGTCGAGCGTGCTGATCGGGAGCCCGTACAGCTCGCTCAGCGTCTCGCCGGTGAGCAGGTCGGTGGTGTCGCCGAGGCGGACGTCGTCGGGATCGACGATGAGCATCGTCGATCCGGCGACCCGCAGGGCGTGGTCGGGGTGGTGGGTGGTCATGACGATGGCCATTCCTTCGCGGGCGAGTGAGTCGAGTACGGCGAGCACCCGTCCCTGGTTGCGCAGGTCCAGCGCGGACGCGGGCTCGTCGAGGACGAGCGTCTGGCAGCCGGAGACGAGCGCCCGGGCGATGAGGACCATCTGCCGTTCGCCGCCGGAGAGCTGGGTGAAGGGTCGCTGCGCCAGGTGGTCGAGGCCGACCCGGGCGAGCGCGTCGGCGGCGAGATCGCGGTCGGTGCGGGACGGGGTCGAGAACACGCCGACGTGCCGGGCCCGGCCCATGAGCACCATCTCCAGCACCGGGTAGCCGACCGCGGCGGCGTGGCTCTGCGGGACGTAGCCGACGGTGCCGGTGTGCCGCACCTCGCCGCCGGTCGGGGCCAGCAACCCGGCCAGGCACTTGATCATGGTGGTCTTCCCGCGGGCGTTCGGCCCGAGGACGGCGAGCACCTGGCCCGGCTGCAGGTCCACCGAGACCTCCCGGAAGATCCACCGGTCGGCGCGGTAGCGGTGCGAGATCGCGGTTGCGCTAATCACCGAGCCACACCTGCTTCCGGAACCGGGTGAGCAGCACGATGAAGAACGGCGCTCCGATGATCGCCGTGAGGATGCCCAGCGGCAGTTCGCTCGAGGTGAGCGAGCGGGACAACGTGTCGATGAGCAGCAGGTATCCCGCGCCGACGAGCAGCGAGGCAGGCAGCAGGACCCGGTGGTCGCTGCCCACGATCAGCCGGCAGATGTGCGGCACGACCAGGCCGACCCACCCGACGACGCCGGACACGGCGACCGCACCGGCGGTGATCAGCGCGATCGCGACCATGAGGACGTTGCGGGTCAGCCGGGGCGGGACGCCGAGCGCGGCGGCGTCCTCCTCGCCGAGGGAGAGGATGTTGAGCCGCCACCGCAGGGCCAGCGCGACCGCGACGCCGGCCAGGATCGGCACCGTGGCGACGAGCACCTTGCCGTAGGAGGCCGTCGCGAGTGACCCGAGCAGCCAGAACGTCACGGCGGGCAGCGTCGAGTACGGGTCGGCGACGAACGAGAGCAGCGAGACCAGCGCGCTGAAGAACGCGCTCACCACGACTCCGCCGAGTACCACCATGAGCAGCGGCGCCGCCGCGGAGAGGCGCGCGATCGCCAGGACCATCACGAGGGCGAGCAGACCGGCCAGGAACGCGCCGCCGACCAGCGCCACGCTCCCGAGGCCCAGCACCAGTGCGAGCACGCCGCCGAACGACGCACCGGCCGAGACACCGATCACCTGCGGGCTCACCAGCGGGTTGCGGAACACACCCTGCAGCACCGCACCACCGAGTGCGAGGCCACCGCCGACCAGCAGCGCGAGCAGGACGCGCGGCATCCGCACGTCGAGCACGGTCGCCGCCTCCTGTGGGTACCAGGTCTGCTCGATCGGGAACACCTGGCCGATCAGCATCCGCGCGACCTCGACCGGCGGGACGGCGTAGCGGCCGGTGGCCAGTGCGAACACCGCGATCAGAAGAACGACGAGTGCGAGCGCGGGGATCGTGAGCCAGCCGGGGAGGCGCCGCCGGGTGCCGTCGGCGGCCGGGTCGGGGCGCTCGACGGCGGCGGTCTCAGCGGGCGAGGACATCGTAGCCGGCCGAGTCGGCGTTGGCGTCGAAGCGCAGCAGCTCGTCGATCTGCTCGTCGGTGACGGTGGTGCCGTAGAGGAACTCGTAGTGCTGCGCGATCTCCGTGCGCAGATCGGCCGAGAACGTCTCCGGGTGGAGCATCGTCGCGGCCCACTTCATCATCAGGTGCGACTCGGCGCTCGGCGGGTCCCACCAGAAGCCGCCGGACGGCACGGCGTAGACGCGCTTGTTCTTGACGGCGTCCAGCCCGGCCAGCGCCGGGTCGGCGTAGACGTCGGCCGGGGTCAGCGCCGTCATGGACGAGGTGAAGATGACCTCGGGGTTCCACCCGATGAGCTGCTCGACGTTCAGGGCGCTCTGCGTGGAGTACTCGACGTCGGCCGCGACGTTCGTGGCGCCCGGCAGCGTCATCCAGCTGTGCATGTAGGCGTCGCGCGAGCTCATGCCCGCGTTGTAGCCGCCGTCGCCCGCGGTGCGCAGGAAGATCGTCCGCGGCGACGTGGTCTGCTCGGCGGCGAAGCCCTTCAGCTCGGCGATCGTCTCGTGCATCCGGCCGAGGAGCTGCTCACCGCGCTCGGGCTTGCCCAGGAGCGTCGAGAACATCGTCACCCAGGTCTCCAGGTCCTCCTGGGTGCCGTACTGCAATCCGATCACGGGGTAGCCGGCGGCCTCGATCGGGCCGATGAACGTCTCGTGGTCGCCCTGGTCGGCCCACTGGATGACGACGTCGGGATCGAGCTCGATGATCGTCTCGACGTTCGGGACGAAGTCCGGTCCGGAGACGACGGTGTTCTCCAGCGCCTGCGGGAACATGTCGGCGAAGGTGCTGCCCTCATCGCGCGCGACGGTGGACCGGTTGACGCCCTTCACGCGGTCGTAGCCCTGGTCCAGCGCGGTGATCATGGACGGTGCGGGGATCACCGTCGTGACGATGGAGTCGATCGGCTCGGTGAACGTGTGGGTCACGCCGCGCTGGTCGGTGATGACGATCGGCTCGTCCAGTGTTCCGGTCGCGGCCTGGTCCTCGACCGGGGCGCGGCTGGAGCACGCACCGAGGACGAGCGACGTGACGAGCCCGGCGGCCGCGACGCGGAGGATCCGGCGTCTGCGTCGTCCGGGACCGGCGTTGACGGCGTGAGCGGGGAGCATGTGCCGACCCGTTCCCTTCTGCGGTGAGGTCCTCGTGGCCGCATCGGGGCGCGGCACGGCGTCCACACTCGATCGTGTGGACTTTGGGTAGCCTAAACACAGTTAAGGGTGTGATGGGTGTCGGGATCGTCACGTTCGTCCGCCTAGGGCGTTTGTTACGGCTCGCGCTCCAGGAGGACTCGCCTGGTCTGCTCGGAGACCGGCGCATCCAGGACGGCGGTGAGCAGGTCGACCAGGTAGTGGGTGAACAGGGTGTGGTCGGTGCGCGGGTCACGGGCCCGCCGGCTCAGTTCCAGGTGGGCGAAGCGGATCGCGGCCATCCGCCGGTGCAGCGGGGGACCGACCGCCTCCGGCGGGAGCAGTGGGACGACCAGATCGGCCCAGCGGAGCAGGCTGCGACCGGGGTCGCGCAGCACCAGGGTCGAGGGGGAGTCGTCGGTGAGCGCCCGGGTGGGCCGTCCCAGCAGTTCGGCGGCGATCTGCAGGTAGGCGCGGCCGCCGTCCGGGTCGGACAGCTTCGCGACCAACGGCAGGACCAGGGCGGCGGCCAGCTCCCGCAGGTCCGGCCGGCCGGCGAGCTCGTACTGGTCGAGCAGCGCGTGCCGGCGCTGCCCGATCTCGCGCAGGTGCGGGGTGAGGACCTCGCGCAGCAGGCCGTCCCGGTCGGTGAAGTGGTACTGCAGCGCGGTGGTGTTGCGCTGGCCGGCAGCGCGGGTGATCTCCCGCAGGGACACGACCTCGACCCCGCGCTCGGCGAACAGCCGGCCGGCGGCACCGATCAGGGCGGCCCGGGCGTCGGTGCGGGGCCCGGCGTCGCCCCGTACCCGGCCGGAGGTCACGGCGGTGGTCCGTCCGGGGTGCCGGCCTGCACGTACTCCGCCCGCAGCCGGGGTTTGAGGACCTTTCCGGCGGCGTTGCGCGGGAGCTCCTCCTCCCGTGCCCAGAGCCGGACCGGGATCTTGAACCGGGCGATCCGCCCGGTCAGGAACTCGCGCAGCCCGGCCTCGTCCAGCGACCCGCCCGGCGTCAGCTGGACCACGACCCCGACCTGCTCGCCGAGCATCTCGTCCGGGATCCCGAGCACGGCGCAGTCGGCGACCTCCGGATGCTCGTGCACCGCGGCCTCCACCTCGGAGCAGTAGACGTTCTCGCCGCCCCGGATCAGCATGTCCTTCGCCCGGTCGACGACGTAGACGAAGCCGTCGGCGTCGATCCGGGCCAGGTCACCGCTGTGCAGCCAGCCGTCGGTGATGGCCTCGGCGGTCGCGTCCGGGCGGTTCCAGTAGCCGGTGACGACGTTCGCCCCGCGGATCCACAGCTCACCGACCTGCCCGACCGGCAGGTCCTCGCCGGTGTAGGGGTCGACCACCCGCAGGTCGCAGATCGCCACCGCCTGCCCCACGCTGTCCGGCCGTTCCAGGTAGTCGACCCCGCGGTTGGCCGTGGTCATCGAGGAGGTCTCGGTGAGCCCGTAGCCGTTGGCCGGTGCCGCGCCGGGCAGTCGGCGCGACACGCTCGACACCAGCGCGGGCGGGGCGGGCGCGCCGCCGCTGCCGACCGAGGTCAGGCTCGAGGTGTCGCGGCGGTCGAAGTCCGGGTGCGCGAGGAGCTGCTGCAGCATCGCCGGAACGCCGGTCATGGTGGTGACCCGCTCGCGCTCGATCAGCTCGAGGGCGGCACCGGGGTCCCACCTGTGCATCAGCACCAGGGTCGCCCCGGTGTGCAGGGCCCCGAGCAGCACCGAGTGGCAGCCCGTCCCGTGGAACAGCGGGACGGTCACCAGGGCGACCCCCGGCGGTGCCGGCGCGGCCAGGTCGGCGAGCGACCCCCCGCCGCGCAGGTGTGCCCGGGCGGCCGAGTAGGTGAGGCTGGTGACGTTGCCGCAGATGTTGCGGTGGGTGCCGAACGCGCCCTTCGGGGTGCCGGTCGTGCCGGAGGTGTAGAAGATCGTCGCGGGATCGTCGGGGTCCGGTGAGGCCTCCGGCAGTGCGTCGGCCGGCGCGATCTCGTCGAGGTCGCGCACTCCCGCGGGCAGCGGACCGTCCGGCCGCGCCACCAGCGTGGCGACGGTGAGCCCGGGCAGCACGTCGTGCAGCCGGTCCAGCCGCTCCCGGTCGACGATCAGCACGCGGGCGCCCGAGTCGCGTAGCCCGAACTCCAGCTCGGGTGCCTCCCACCACGCGTTCAGCGGGACGACGACGGCGCCGACCGAGGCGGCGGCGAAGAACGCGACCGGCCACTCCGGCAGGTTGCGCATCGCGATCGCGACCCGGTCGCCCTTCCGGACCCCGTAGGTGCCGGCCAGTTCCCGGGCCAGGCCGGCGACCCGCCGGTACACCTCCCGGTAGGACAGGCGCTCCGCGACCCCGGTGAGCTCCGGATCGTGGACGAGGAAGTCCCGGTCCGCGAACAGGCTGGCGTTCTCGATCATCGCCCGGAGCGTGGGCGGGGCGTTGCGCCAGGCCCGCACCCCGGTGGCCGTGAGGTCGATCGTCTCGAAGGGAGCACCGGGCGCGGTCAACTCGGCCCGCACCTCGTCGTGTCCGCGCACCGGCAGTGCACTGGACTGCTGCACTCCTGACACCTCCGTCGGCGATCGGGATCGCGATGATCGTGCGTCACCCGGAGCACGTGCTGCAAGAGTCGATTCGAATGCTTGCCTGAATAATGCGAGCGAATTACGGTGCATTCCGGGTCACCATCGACATGATCACGTATCCCGCACTGCCGACGACGCCGGTTCAGGAGCACCCGTGACGCTGTCCCATTCCGCCAGAACCCGCTGGGTGATCGCCCTACTGATGCTGTTCACCGCGATCAATTTCGCGGACAAGTCGATCATCGGACTGGTCGCCGCGCCGATGATGGCGGACCTCGGCCTCACGGTCACCGAGTACGGCGCGATCTCGAGCGCCTTCTACCTGCTGTTCAGCATCTCCGCGGTGGTCTTCGGATTCCTCGGCAACCGGGTGCCGGGGCGGTGGCTGCTGGTCGGCCTTGCCGTCGTCTGGTCGGTGGCGCAGCTTCCGGTGGCGATCCCGGCGGCCGGTTTCGGCGTGCTGCTGGCGACCCGGATCCTGCTCGGCGCCGGCGAGGGGCCCGGTGTCCCGCTGGGGATGCACGTGGCCTTCACCTGGGTCGCGGAACACAAACGGGCGTTCACCGCGGCCCTGCTGACCGTCGGTTCCGGGCTCGGCGTGATCGTCGGAGCGCCGTTGCTGAATGCGCTGATCGAGGTCGCGGGATGGCGTTCTCCGTTCCTCGTCCTGGGGGTCACCGGACTGATCTGGGTGGTCGCCTGGCTGCTCATCGGTGGCGACGGGCCGTACTCGGTCGCCTCGCCGGCAGCGGACGCCGCGGTCGCCGCCGAACCGCGCATCCCGTACCGCAGGCTGCTCACGACGGGCACCTGGCTGGGCACCCTGTTCTCCGGCTTCGCGGTCTACTGGGGACTGGTGCTCGGCATCTCCTACCTGCCGCTCTACCTCACCGAGGTCGCCGGCTACAGCCGCAGCAGCATCGGTTTCCTGGCCAGCCTGCCCGCCTACGTCAGCATCGTGTTCATGCTGGGCGGCGGCGCGCTGGCCGGGCGCCTGCTGCGACGGGGGACGTCCCGCCGGCTGGCGCAGGGCGTACTCGGCGGCGTGTTCGCGCTGGTCTCCGGCCTCAGCATGATCCTGCTGACCCGGGTCGACGGCGGCGCCACGATGCTGATCCTGCCGTTGATCGCGCTGGGATTCGGGATCGGGAACGCCCAGACCCCGCTGTCCCAGGCGGCCGTCGCGGACACCGTGCCGGCCCGCCAGCGCGGCGCGGCACTCGGCGTCTGGTACGCCGTGGTGTCGATCGCCAGCATCATCGCCCCGGTGCTGAGCGGGGCGATCGTGGACGCCGCCGGGGACCGGGCGACCGGGTTCGGCATCGTCTTCGATCTGGCCGGGGTGCTCGCGGTGCTGGGTGGGCTGGTCGCGATGGTGACGGTCCGGCCGGACCGGGACGCCGCCCGGCTGGGTCTGGGCGGGGCCGAGACGAGCCGGGCGGCCGCCGGCCGCGCCTGACCGCCGTGGCTGCTGACCCTCGCAGCCGGCTTCATACCCGTTCGCCCTGCCGCACACCCGCTGCAACAGGTGTGTGGGGCCGCGAAGGGGTGTGAAGCCCTGGTGACCTCGTCACGGGATCACGTTGCGCTCCCGGGCCACCTGCACTGCGGCATGCCGGGTGTGGGCGTCGAGCTTCGCCATGGCAGAACGCAGGTAGCTCTTGACGGTCTCGGGTGAGATCCCGAGGTGGTCGGCGGTGTCACGGTTGCGGCCGCCGATCGCCGTCAACGCGAGGACATCCACTTCACGGGCCGTGAGGACCTCTGTTCCCGCCTCGGGAGTACGGGCACAGGCCAGGGCCAGGACGCTCGAGACGAGCGGACCGAGCCGTTCGGGCCTGCTCGTCGCGTGCCGGGCGCCGGCCCTCCGGAGCAGGGCGAACAGCCGGCGCAGTTCCTCGTGCCGGGCACTCGTGAGCTCGGCGCCGTCGGAGTTCGTCACTGCAGCAACCCGCGGGACCGGGCGATGCTCACCGCGGCGTGCCGGCTCCGGGCGCCGAGTCGTTGCATCGCCTTCCGCAGATGTGCCTTCACCGCGTCGGGCGTCGTGTCGAGCAGGCTCGCGACGACCTCGTTGGTGCATCCGCCGGCGACCAGCGCGAGCACGTCGAGCTCGCGCGGGGTCAGCGTGCTCGAACCGGGACCCGGTACCGCCGCGGCGAGCCGGTCACAGCACGCCAGGAGCTCCGCGCGCAGGCACGGATCCTGCACGGTCGTCGCGAACACGCGAACGTCCGACAGCAGGGTGGCGAGTCGACCGTCGAGGAGCGGACCGAGCGTCGAAGATGTCATCGCAACCCCCACCCCACCGTGGTCGCGATCACAGTACGAATCTCGCTAGGCAGGTGTCAATCGAACGGTGCGGAGCCCCCTGCGCCCGCGCGCAGCGCACCGCTCCACAGGTCCAGCAGGACGTCGAGTGCCAGTTCCCGCTTCACGTGCCAGTGCCCGTCGACCCACAGCAGTGCGAAGTGACTGAGCTGGAGGATGAGCAGCTCCAGGCGCAGGCGCGCGAGCTCACGCTCGGTGCCGGACCAGCGCCCCAGGTAGGTCGGCATGCATGCGGCGCAGCGGTCGAGCACCTGCGCCGTCTGCAGCTCGGCGTGGTCGGAGTCCGCCGCAGCGGCCTCGTCGGCGAACTTGAGCAGGTCGCGGTGGCGTTCGAAGAACCCCAACGCATCGTCGAGCCAGGCGCGGAGATCACCGTTCGCCTGCGCCAACAGCGCGTCGAGACGCCGGTAGTACTCGAAGGTCTCGGTCAGCACGACGTCCTCGTAGACCTCGGCGACGATCCGGGCCTTCCCGTCGTAGTGCAGGTAGAAGGTGGCCCGGCTCGCGCCGACCGCCGTGGTGATGTCGTCGACCGTCGTGGGGCCGTACCCCTTGACGGCGAACAGATCCAGCGCCGCGGCACGGAGGTTCCGCCGGGTCCGTTCCTTCTGCTCGACCCGTTTGGACGGCTTCCGTGAGCCGGTCTCCTGGTCCACGCGGCGAGTGTAGGGGCCGAATGGGGTAAGCAGCGCCGACGACGGCGTGGTCGCTCACTTTCGGGGGTGCCTCGCCCGACCGCCCGCTGCTTAACGTTCATCGTCCCCGGTCCGTGCGCGAAGGAGCGACATGACGGAAGCACTACGGCTCGACGGCACGGTGGCCTCCGGCTTCGAGGAACTACGGGACGAGTTCGAACGGAACTTCACCGAGCGCGGTGACGTTGGTGCGGCGCTGGCGGTCTACGTCGACGGAGTTCCGGTCGTCGACCTGTGGGGCGGCGTCGCCGATCCGGTGACGGGACGGCCGTGGCAGCCCGACACCCCGGGGCTGGTCTACTCGGTGACCAAGGGTGCCACCGCGGTCCTGGTCAACCGCCTCGCCGAGCGTGGCCTGCTCGACCTCGACGGTCCCGTCGCCGCGTACTGGCCAGAGTTCGGTGCCGCCGGAAAGGACCGGATCACGGTCGCGCAGCTGCTGAGCCACCAGGCGGGCCTCCCGGTGCCGGCCGTCCCGCTGAGCCGGGCCGAGCTGATCGCCGGCGAGCCCGTGGTCGCGGCACTGGCGGCGCAGGAGCCGCTGTGGGAGCCGGGGACGCGTCACGGGTACCACGCGCTGACCTTCGGCTGGTTGACCGGAGAGCTGGTACGCCGCGTCACCGGACGTTCGCTGGGCTCGCTGTTCGCCGAGGACATCGCGCGGCCACTCGGACTCGACTTCCACATCGGACTCCCGCGCGACCGGGCGTCCGAGGTGGCGCCGTTGATCGACGGAGTGCCCGATCCGGCTGCTCTGGACGCGATCGACGACCCGGCGGCCAGGGAACTCGTGCTGCGGATCGTCGCCGCGATGTCGGACCCGACGTCGTTGTTCGCCAGGACGCTGTCGACCAACGGCGTGCTCCCGACTCCGCATGCCGCGACCTGGAACGACCCCGACATCTACGCGATGGAGCAGCCCGCGGCCAACGGCATCACCGACGCCCGTTCGCTCGCACGGCTGTACGCGGCCTGCGTGAGCGAGGTGGACGGCACCCGGATCCTCTCGGAGCAGGCGGTACAGCGTGCCCGCACGGAGCAGGTGCGCGGGCCGGACGACGTGCTCATCGGCGAGAGCCGGTTCGGGATCGGCTTCCAGCTCTCCACGCCCGGTGCTCCGCTGCTGGGCGAGGGCTCCTTCGGGCACGCCGGTGCCGGCGGCGCGCTGGGGTTCGGCGACGTCACCTCGCGGGTCGGGTTCGGCTACGTCCAGAACCAGCTCGGGGCCTCGCTCGTCGGTGAACCCCGTACGGCGGCCCTGATCGCGGCGCTCGGCCGGGCGCTGGCCTGATCCGCCGCCCGGACGACGTGGTCCGGGCAACAACCCCTACAGGGAGGCACGACCGTGCGAGTGGGAATGACGATGTTCTTCCAGAACTACGCGGACTGGGACCGTTACGAGGCGAGGGAACGCGGCCAGACCGACGAGATGCTCGACCCCCGGTCGGACAGCACCCGGTACGAGGAGGAGCTCGAGGTCGCCCTGGCCGCCGAGGACCAGGGCTGGGACTCGCTGTGGACCGTCGAGCACCACGTCAGCCCGTACACGATGATCCCCAACCCCGTGCAGCTGTTGTCGTTCGTCGCCGGAGCCACCTCGCGGATCGACGTCGGGACGATGGTCGTCGTCCTGCCGTGGCACCACCCGCTGCGGGTGGCCGAGGACATCACATCCCTGCAGTACCACCTGCGCGGCCGGACGCCGTACATCGGCTTCGGTCGCGGCGCCGCCCGGCGGGAGTTCCGCCAGCTCGGGCTGGAGATGGGGGAGTCGCGCGCCCGGTTCGACGAGGCGATCCAGGTCATCAAGCTCGCGCTGACCCAGGAGTCGTTCAGCTTCCACGGTGAGCACTACCGGTTCGACGACGTCACCATGCGACCGCGTCCGCGCGACCCCCAGGCGTTGATCGACAACTTCCACTTCTCCTGGGGCAGCCCGTCGTCGGCCCCGATCGGAGCCAAGTTCGGCCTCAAGCCGCTGATCATCCCGCAGCGCCCCTGGGACGACTACCACGCCGAGCTCGAGGAGTTCGGCAGGGCGCGTGCGGCGGCCGGGTTCGCCCCCGCGCGTCCGCGGATCCACATGAACGTGTTCTGCGGCGAGACGGAGCAGGAGGCCGAGGAGGGGGCGCGCCGGTACATTCCCCAGTACGCCGACAGCGCGCGGCGTAACTACGAGCTCGACGGCGACCACTTCGCCCAGGTCAAGGGCTACGAGCACTACGCCGAGACCAAGGCGGCGATGGACGCGGCTGGCGGAGCGGCGAAGGCCATGGGCGACGCCTATCTCGCCAACCACGTCTGGGGCACCCCGGAGCAGTGCGTGCAGAAGATGACCCGGATCGCCGAGGCCTTCCGCGCCGAGGAGTTCATGCTCGTCATGCGTTACGGCGACATGCCCCGGGACGTCGCGGCCAGGAGTACCGACCTCTTCGCTCGTGAGGTCATGCCGGTGATCCAGGCGCTGCCGGTGCAGGAGCCCCTCACCTACGGGGCGGCTGTCGGGGTCTGACGGTGCCGGGTCCACCGGTGGCGGTCGTTCACCGGTGGACCCCACGCGTCAGCGGGGTACCTCTGAGGATCTCAGGGCAGGGCGGTCCGAAGGCGGCGGGTCGCTCTTCGCCGGGCCTCGCGCCTCCTGCCGGATGACGTTGCGGCCCCGGGGGTCGACCATGCCGCCGTGCAGCAGCCGGTTGTGGTTGTGCGCCAGCTGATGGAGCCCGAAGGCCGCCTCGACCGCCGCGCGCTGGCCCTGCAGGTCGAGGCCGTGGTTGACCGCACGCTTGGCCAGCCGGACCCCGAACGGCGGGCGGGCGGCGATGCGGCGGGCGATGCGCAGGGTGGTGGCTTCGAGCTGGTCGTCGGGTACGACCTGGTTGACCATCCCGATGTCCCTCGCCTCGTGCGCGGTGATGGGCTCGCCGGTGAACAGCATCTCCTTGGCGCGGCGCGCACCCAGCTCCCAGAGGTGGGTGAAGTACTCCGCGCCGTTCATATCGAACGCGACGACGGGATCGACGAAGCTGGCGTTCTCGGCGGCCACGATGAGGTCGCACGGCCAGACCAGCATCAACCCGCCACCGATCACCCGGCCGCGGACCTCGGCGATTGTCGGGCGGGGCATGTCCCGCCAGCGCAGGCACAGCCCGGTGAACAGCTCCTCCTCGGTGGCGAACCAGCCCTCCGCGCCGGGGGCGTCGAACCCGCCGGTGAGGGTCCGCGGCCGGGCGTCGTCCATCGTCCAGTCGGTGTCGAGGTCGTGACCGGCGGAGAAGTCCGGCCCGTCCGCCGCCAGAATGATCACGCGGACGTCCTCGTCGCGCACCGCCCGCTGGTAGGCGTCGTCGAGGGCGAGCAGGAGGTCGCGGTCCTGGGCGTTGCGCTTCTCCGGGCGGGCCAGGACCACCCGGGCGATCGCGGGCTCCGGTTGTTCGTAACGAACGGTCTCGGTCGTCATGCGCGCAGCGTCGCTCCGTTGTCGAGTACGTAGGTCTGCCCGGTGGTCAGCGACGCCTCGTCGCTGACCAGGTGGGCGGCCACGGCCGCGATCTCGTCGGGCTCGCCCCACCGCCCCTGCCGGGCGGTCACGTAGCCGTCCGGGTCGGTGCCGAGCGCGTCGACCAGGAACGGGGCACTCGCCTCGGCGGCCCGGGTCCGGACGAGCCCCGGGACGATGGCGTTGACCCGGATCCCGTCCTCCCGCAGCTCCAATGCCGCGGACCGGGTCAGGGACTCCACCGCGGCCTTCGACGCCGAGTACGCGGAGATCCCCGGCGAGGCGCAGCGGCCGGCGACCGACGAGGTGTTGAGGATCGCGCCGCCGCCCCGTTCGCGCAGGGCGGGCACGGCGGCCCGAATGCCGTTGAGCACGCCCCCCACGTTGACGGCGAACACCCGGTCCCAGTCGGCCCGGTCCATCTCGAGGATCCGGCCGCCGGCACCGGCCGCGGCATTGTTGAAGATGATGTCCAGCCCACCGAAGGCGGCGACCGCGCGGTCCACCGCCGCGGCGACATCGTCCTCGGCGGCGACGTCGCAGCGGACGGCGACGGCGGCCGGGCCGAGTTCACCGGCCAGCGTGGTCAGCCCGCGTTCGGAGACGTCGGCCAGCACCACCCGGGCGCCCTCGGCGAGGAACCGGCGGGCGGCCGCCGCGCCGATGCCGTGCGCGGCGCCTGTCACGATCGCGACCTTGCCCTGTAGTCGCAGGCTCATCCGGCCTCCACCTGTTCCGGCCGCTCCGTCGCCGCGGCAAGGCGGCTGCGCACCTCGCGCCGCAGCACCTTGCCGATCGGCGAGCGCGGCAGCTCCGCCACGAAGTGCACGGCGGTCAGCTTCCGGACCGGCCCGACCTTCTCCCGGCTCCAGGCGACGAGCTCGGCCTCGCTCACCTGCTCGCCCTTCTGCAGCACGACCGCGGCCTGCGGGGTCTCGCCCCACTTCGGGTCCGCGACGCCGACCACGGCGACCTCGAAGACGGCCGGGTGCGCGGCGAGCACGTCCTCCAGCTCGGTCGGCCAGATGTTGTAGCCACCGGAGATGATCATGTCCTCCTTGCGGTCGCTGAGATAGAGGAAGCCGTCTTCGGACAGCCGGCCCATGTCCCGGGTGCGCAGCCAGCCGTCCGGCGTGATCCGCTCGGCGGTGGCCTCCGGGGCGCCCCACAGCTCGCGCATCATCCCCGGGGTACGGCCGGCGATCTCGCCGATCTCACCGGTGGGCAGCCGGTTGCCGTCGTCGTCGAGGATCGCGACGTCGGCATTGGGGCTCGGGCGGCCGGCCGAACGCAGCCACCGCCGCTGTTCCTCGGTGCCGTCGACGACGTGGTGCTCGGGGGTCAGGACGCTCAACGGGAGCCCCTCGCTCTGCCCGTAGATCTGGTACATGATGTTGCCCCACACCTCGATCACCGCGGCGAGCGTGGCCGCCGGCGCGGGCGCGGTCCCGTAGATCACCGCCCGCAGGCTGCTCAGGTCACGGGTCCGGGAGTCCGGGTGCTGCGTGACCAGCTGCATGATTGTCGGCACCGTCATCGCGACGGTGATCCGCTCGGTCTCCATCAGCTCCAGGTACCGCGCCGTGTCGAAGGGCGGCATGACCACCGACGCCGCGCCCGCCGCGACCAGCGGCCAGATGAACATCCCGGCGGCGTGGCTGAGCGGCGCGGGAGCGAGGTAGCGGTCGCGCTCGGTGAACCGCGGGACGATGAGCGCGATCTCGTTGCCCATGTCCGTCCAGCCCCGGACGGTGTGCAGGATGCCCTTGGGCCGGCCGGTGGTGCCCGCGGAGAAGCGGATGATGTGCGGGTCGTCCTCCGCGACGGGCAGCTGCGGGTCCTCGGCCGCCGCGGCGGCGAGGGCGGCCTCGTAGCCGGTGGCGCCCGTGACGGGAGCGTCCCCGGTGACGAGGACCGTGGTCAACCCGGGCAGGGCGGCGAGCATCTCCCGCACGGCCGGGTAGTGCTCCTGCTGCACGATCAACGCTCGCGCGCCGACCAGGTCGAGCAGGTAGCGGTGGCGGTCGGGGGTGTCGTGCCCGTAGAGCGCGCACCGCACGTACCCGCCGACGGCGAGCCCGGCGATCTGCTCCAGGCTCTCGAACGCGTTGTCGCCCAGCATCGCCACCCGGTCGCCGGGCCGCACGCCTGCGGCGCGCAACGCGTTCGCCAGCCGGATCGCCCGGTCCAGCAGCTCGGAGTAGGTCTGCCGCCTGCCCTCGCAGACGTAGGCGGTGTTGCGCCCGTACAGCCGGGCGCTCTTGCGCAGCAGGTTCGCCGGGTCCATGACCGCTCCGCTACGGCAGGCCCGCGCCGTGCGGCACGTCCACGCGGGTGGTCTTCAGAGTGGCCTTGTCGGTGTCGATGCCCTGCGCCGCGGCGAAGAAGTCCGACACCGCGCACAGCAGCAGGGTGCGTCCGTCGTCCCCGCCGAGGGCGCAGGCGTACACCCCGTTGCCGTCGGGATCGGCGATCTCCTCGGTGACGGCGCCGGTCCGGTCGATCCGCACCACCCGTTGGTGACCCGCGTCGGCGACCCACAGGGCGTCCTCGGCGTCGATCGCGCACCCGTCCGGGATCAGCGCGAGCGCGGCCATGACCTCGGGCAACGGACCCAGCTCCGGCGGCTCCCCGAGCTGGGCGAACAGCCGTCGGTCGCTCAACCCGCCGTCGTCGCCGATGGTGAACGCGGTCAGCCGGCCGGCGAACGACTCCGCGACGATCAGGGTCCGGCCGTCGCCGGTGATGACCATCCCGTTGGGACACACCACGTCCTCGGCCGCCACGTGCACCGAGCCGTCCGGGTCGACGCGGTAGACCGCACCGGGCCGCGGGGGGTCACCCGCGGCGACCGCGAAGCCGATCGTGCCGGTGTAGGCCTGCCCGGCGGCGTTCACCACCAGGTCGTTGATCTCGTGCTCGCATACCCCAGACAGGTCGGCGTGCACCGTCACCTGCCCGTCGGGGGAGCGGCGCAGCAGCGTGCGGTCGTGCATCGAGACGACCAGCAGCGAGCCGTCGGGCAGCCACGCGAGCCCGGACGGGTTGCCCTCGACGTGCATGACCTCGGTCCGCACACCGGCACCGTCGTAGCTGCAGACCTTCCCGGCGTAGATGTCGGAGACCCACCACCGGCCGTCGTGCCAGCGCGGGGCCTCGAAATAGTGTCCGCCGGATGCCAGCAGGGTGACCGACCTCGTCGTCATGACACGCCTTCCTGTTCTCGTCGAATGATGTGACTGCCGGCAGCGGTACGGCGGCGTCAGAGCCCGTAGGAGCTGCCGATGATTTCTCGCTGGATCTCGCTCGTTCCCGCGAACACGGTGGCGACGACGTTCTGGCGCAGGTGACGCTCCATGTCGTACGCCAGGGTGTATCCCGCGGCGCCCATCATCTGCATTCCTTCCAGGGCCGCCTGTTTCGCGATCTCGGTGGCTTTCAGCTTGGTCATGGACGCAGCCCGGGGGAGCTGCCGGTCCGGGTCCTCGTCGACCCGCCGGGCTACGTCGTGGACCAGCAGCGACGTGCACTCCAGCTCGGTGGCGAGATCCGCGAGCCGGTGCTTGAGCGCCTGGAACGAGCCGACCGGGCGACCGAACTGCTCCCGGTGACGCACGTAGTCGAGGGTGTCGTCGAATGCCCGGCGGGCATTACCCAGAAATGTCGCCGCACACACCAGGCGTTCGAAGTTCAGACCGGCCGTCAACTGCTGCCAGCCCTGGTTCTCGACGCCGACGACGGAATCGTGCGGCAGCCGGACATCGGTGAGGAAGACGTCGTTGACCTCGCGTCCGCCGAGGGTGTCGATCGGGCGAATGTCGATTCCCGGGGTGTCGCGCGGAACCTCGAACATGGTGATCCCGGCGTGCTTGCGGGCAGTGGGATCGGTGCGGCAGACGAGCAGGATCCGCTCGGCGTACGGCGCGCAGGAGATCCATGTCTTCTGCCCGTTGACGACGAAACCGTCCGGGGTCCGCTGGGCCGCGCACCGCAGCGAGCCGACGTCGGACCCGGCCTCCGGCTCGCTCATGGCGACCGCGGAGACCTCCCCGCGGCTCACGCTGCCGACGATCTCGCGGCGCTGCCGCTCGGTGCCGAAGCGCAGGGCGGTCCGGCCGACGATCATCGAGATGCCCAGCCCGAAGACCGGGACCTGCCCGTAGGCCAGCTCCTCGAGCAGGACGCAGGCGTCGGCGACCCCGCCGCCGCCACCGCCGTACTCCTCCGGGAAGGCGACCCCGCACCATCCCGCGGCGCCGAGCTTGCGGCTGATCTCGAGGTTGTGCGCTGTGCGGCCCCCGTCGGTCAGTGCGTCGCGCTGCTCCCGGGTGCCGCACTCGCGCGCGACGAAGTCGCGGACCGCCCGGGTGAACGCCTGCCTGCCCGACTCGTCGATGAAGCTCGACACCCGCTCACCCCTCTCCATCCGGCCTGCTCCGGCCGAGAGAAGTAAAAAACATCCCAGAATGGATGTCAATGGAGAGATGTGGTGGTCACCCGCCGGTTCGTCCGATGGCGTCCCCGGTGTCCCGGAGCATGGTGAGCGCCGCCTGCTCGAGGACCCGCAGCTGGCGGCGCTCCCGCTCGGGGCTGGAGCTCAGCGAGGCCTGGAACGCCATACCGCGCATGACGTTGATGACGTGATCACCGACCTCGTTCAGCCGCTCGGCGGAGCGCGTGCCGTCGTCGAACGCCGTGGTGGTGATGCTGCGGATCCGGCGCCCGATCTCCCGCTCGGTCTCGATGAGCAGGTCCCGGAGCTCCTCGTCGATGCGGGCGGCGAGGTGGAGCTCGGTCGCCGCTGTGAACAGGTCCGACTGGAACGAGCGCCACAACGCCTCGAGCGTCGCCCGGATGCCGTTGTCGGACGCCTGCTCCAGCTCGGCCACCGTGATCGCCATCAGCTTGTCGTGCAGGTGCAGCAGGGCTTCGGCCATCATCTCGGCCTTGTTCGTCCAGTGGTGCTTCTGGGCGCCGCGGGTCAGGCCCGACAGCTCGGCGATCCGCTCCGAGGTCGCGCCCCGGTATCCGTGGCGGACGATGGCGGCGATCGTCGCGTCGAGTACGGCCGAGCGGGTTGTCGCGCGACGCTCGGCATTCGAGCGACGTGGCCGGCCGCGTGCGGCGGTCGTCGCTCGCCCATCCTCGTTCATGGAACGAGCCTAGGCAGACGGTGGCGACCCGACTCCGTCGGCGGGTCGTGTCCGCTCCCCGTGACCTCGTTACGGAACGAGCACGATCTTCCCGGTGGCGTGCCCGCCCTCGACCAGGGCCAGCGCCGCCCCGGCCTGTTCGAGCGGACGCACCTCGCTCACCATCGGGTCGAGGCCGCCGTCGGCGATCGACCGGGCGAGCTCGGCCAGCACCGCCGTGCTCCGGTCGCGGGTGACCTCGTTCCCGCCGAGTTCCTTGACCAAGGTCTTGTCGGCGACCGAGTACAGCGCCCCGGCCGGTACGAGGCCGGCGACGGCCCGGAGCGCCTCCCCGCCGACGAGATCGAGTGCGCCGTCGATCCCGCCGGGTGCGGCGGCCCGGATCCGGTCGAGCACGCCGTCGCCGTACGCGACCGGGGTCGCGCCGAGCCTGCCGAGGAGTTCGTGCTTGGCGGGACTCGCGGTACCGACGACGTGGAGACCGCGCAGCCGGGCGAGCTGCACCAGCGGCAGACCGACTCCGCCCCCGGCGCCGTTCACCAGCAGCGTGCTGCCGCGCTCGAGCTGCAGGTTCTCCAGCGTGTCGTAGGCGGTGCCGGCGGCGACCGGCAGCACCGCGGCTTGTTCCGGGCCGACCCCGTCCGGCCGGTGCGCCGCGAACGACGCCGTGATGAGTGCCCTCGGCGCCCAGCCGCCGAGCATGCCGGGGCAGCCGCCGAACACCTCGTCGCCGGGAGCGAATCCGGTGACACCGTCGCTGACCGCGAGGACGGTGCCTGCCACCTCTCGGCCGAGAACGGCGGGGCCGTCGACGCCGTAGGAGCCGTTGCGCACTCTCCAGTCGCCCGGGTTGACCCCGGCGGCGCGCACCCGCACCAGGAGCTCACCCGGTCCGGGCTCCGGCTCGGGGACGTCGACGAAGGCCTCCTGCTCCGGGCCGCCCGCCCGGAGGAACCCGTAACCGCGCATGCCCCGTCCTCGATCGTCCGCAGTCTCCGCCGCCACGCTACGCCCGCCGGTCGCCCAGGTCGCCGCGGCGCTCGATGAGCTCGCCCTGGCCCACCGGAGCACCGATGACCTGCGGTGATCGTCCGATCAGTGCCGATCGGTGCCATCCGTGGCACCGATCGGCATCGATCTGATGATCTCTCTCTGGTGGCCCCGTCGCCCCGGTCGCCCCCGTCGCCGCGGTCTGCCGGTCGAGATGGTGGCTTCAGCGCGCGGGCCGTGTCGTCAGTTGGCCTCGCAGCCGAGGTTGTCGGGGTCGTCGTTGTCCAGCCGGTGCGGATCGGACCCGATCACGGTGTAGGGCCCGCCGGACAGGTCGCCGCAGTCGAGGTCCGTCGCCGAGATCGGCACGCACGGCGAGTAGTTGGCGTCGCATCCGCTCCCCGCGCTGCTCGCAGCCGGCGAGGAGGCCGCCGCGGCGGGCGCGGTCACCGCGGGCGGCGCCGCCGCGAGCCTGCGCTGCTCCTCCTCACGGGCCGCCTGCTCGTCAGCGGCCTGCTGCTCGGCTGCGGCCTGTTGCGCGGCCCGGTCCGCCTCCTGCTGGGCGATCCGATCCCGTTCGGCCTGCTCCGCGGCCAGGCGGATGCGCTCCCGCGCCCCGTCGGCCAGCTCCGTCCAGCGGGTGTGCAGTGCGTCCGCATCGGTCTGCGCGGTGACGACGGCGTCGGTGAGCCGGCGGTCGTCGGCGGGGGACAGCGCCGCCCACACCGCGCCGTGGCGGGGGCCGGTGAACGCCGACCGCAGCGCACCGATCTCGTCGATCAGTGCCCGGGCCCGCTGTGCGGCGCGGTCGAGGCCGGCCGGGTCGGACGGCGGGGACTGCACCTCGCGCTGCATGTCCGCGACCGCCGAGGTCGCCTCATCGACTCGTGCCGGGAGCGTGCAGGCGACCGTGCCGGCGTAGAGCCCACGCGCGCCGGTCCGCGCCTCCTCCTGCGCGTCGAGGACGTCGTCGTAGAACCGGTCGTTGGGTTCGAACAGCACCGCGGTGCCCAGCCCTTCCCGGGCCAGCTCCGCGTTGACCAGCGTTCCTGCACCGTCGTACACCCCGGCGAGGGTGCGGCCGTGGGGGTCGATCCGCTCCTCGTCGTAGCTGAGCGAGACCGTGCTGCCGACCGGGATCAGCTGGGCGAGCCGGGCCGCGGCCTCCGGGCCGAGACACTCGACGTCGGCGTTCGGGTCCTTCGTCTCCGGGGTGTCGATGTTGAGCAGCCGGATCCGCGTGGAGCGGCCGTCGACGGTCGCGTCGAACGTGTCACCGTCGACGATGTGGGTGACGACGGCGCCGTCGGTCGAGGCCGCTGTCGCGACGACCCCGGCGCCGACGGCCACACTCGTGACCGCGACGACACCGACGATGAGCTTTCCGATCACGAGAACGGTCCCCCGTAGGCCACGGGCCTACCGATGGCCCACTACTGCCTGCATCGGGTGCCCGGCAGACCCCGTTAGCGACCGGGTGACCGCACCGCCGGGAGATCATCATTTCTGCTGACGACGGTGTGCACCGCCGGCGTCACGAGACCCGGACCGGCAGCTCGGCCAGCCGGTAGAACCCGAGCTGTGACGGCTCCGCGGCCTCCTCGGCGAGACGCAGGTCGCCGAACCTCTCGACCAGTGCCCGCAGCGCGACCTCGGTCTCCTGCCGGGCGAGTGCCGCTCCCAGACAGTAGTGCGCGCCCTGCCCGAACCCGACGTGCCCGTCCCCGCGACCACCGTCCCGGCGGACGTCGAGCTCGTCGGGTCCGTCATAGACCCGCGGGTCGAAGTTCGCGGGCAGGAGACCGGCCAGCACCGTGGAACCCTCCGGGATCGTGGCGCCCCCGATCTCCACGTCCGCTGCGGCGTAGCGGGGTATGCCCGTCGGCACCGGGCCGCAGGTGCGCACCAGCTCGTGCACCGCCCGCGGCCACAGCCCCGGGTCCGCCCGCAGCGCCGCGAGCTGGTCCGGCCGGGTCAGCAGCGCGAGCGTCGCCTTGGAGAGCAGGTGCGCGGTTGTCTCGAAACCGGCGATGACCAGGTCGAACACCATCGTGACCAGCTCGCGCTCGGTCAGCCGGTCGCCGTCGTCCTCGTGCACGCCGACCAGCGCCGTGAGGAGGTCGTCGGCCGGTTCGGCGCGGCGTGCCTCGACCAGCTCCGCGACCTGGGCGACCACCTCGCGCGCGACCTCGGGCATCCGCTCCGGATCATGCGCCATGAAGAGCCGGCCGAGCTCCTGCCACGGGGCCCGCCGACCCTCGGGCACCCCTACCAGCTCACAGATCACGGCGATCGGCAGCGGGTAGGCGAACACGCTCACCAGGTCGACGGTGCGGCCGCCGGCCCCGGCCGCGGCGACGTCGTCGAGCAGCCGGTCGGTGAGCGCCTCCACGCGGGGCCGCAGCGCGCTCACCCGCCGCACGGTGAAGGCACGCGACACGAGCGTGCGCAGTCTGCTGTGGTCGGCGCCGTCGCGGGTGAGCAGGCCGCGACCGAGGTAGGCGAGGTCCTCGGGCATCCCGACCAGCTCGAACACGGCCGGCAGGCTGTTCACCGCGGACGGGACCGTTGCGGGGTCGCACCGGAACCGCGGGTCGGTCAGCATCGTGCGGACGTCCTCCTGCCGCGTGACCATGAGCGAGGATCCCGAGCCGAGCCCGGGGACGTCCACCACGGCAGCGTGCTCCCGGAGCTGGCCGAACTCGGTGACCGGGCAGCCGGGGGCTTCCGGCTCCGTCGTGTCCGCCGCGGCCTCTGCGTCCATTGTGTGTCCTCTCAGCTCGTCCGATGTGCTGCGACCGACCGGCGCCGGGCCCTGCTCGCGCATTCATGACACCCACCAGTCCAGACCGTGCCGTCGCGGCACGGTCAAGGGCCGTTCGAGTGGTGCGGGTCATGGCCGTGGGCTCTTGAGTGTGCCGCGACGGCACAGCTTCTCCTGGAGCCGGCAGCCCCGAGCACGAGAGGACCGGCATGGCACCCACACCCGGAACCCGGCCCCGGGGTTCGTCGCGGAGGTGGTCGCCGTGGCGGCCGGCGAGGTCGGTGGCCGATCCGGGGGAGCGCGACCCGGAACCCGTGGCCCGGTTCGCCGCGGTCCCGGTCGGGGTCGTCGCCGGGGCCGTCGCCGTCGCCCACCTGGTCCTCGCCGCCGTACCCCGCCGCTGGTTCGACGAGGACCTGATGCTGGCCATCGGCCGGCACCACCTGGATTGGGGCTCGGTCGACCAGCCACCGCTGACGCCGTTGCTGGCCCGCCTTGCCGATACGGTCGCACCCGGATCGCAGTTCGTGCTCGCGGTGCCCGCAGTGGTCGCGACCGCCGCCGCGGTGCTGCTGGTCGCGCTCATGGCCCGGGAGCTCGGTGGGGACGCCCGGGCCCAGACGCTGGCCGCACTCGGGCAGGGGACCTGCGTCGCCGCCGCGCAGTTCGGGCACTGGCTGACCCCGTACAGCCTCGAACCCGCGTTGTGGGCGGTGATCTTCTGGCTGCTGCTGCGCTGGATCCGGGTCCGTGACGACCGGCTGCTGCTCGTGCTCGGGGTGGTCGTCGGTGTCACCGCGCAGACGAGGTTCGCGGTACTGGCGCTGGCGGTCGTCGTGGTCGGCGCGGTCGCGTGGGCGGGCCCGCGTGAGCTGCTCCGCAGACCCGCGTTCTGGGCGGGAGCGCTCATCGCGCTGCTGATCACCGCCCCGACGCTCCTGTGGCAGGCCGGCCACGGCTGGCCGCAGCTCGCGATGGCGGGGGTGGTGTCGGCCGAGAACACGGCGATCTACGGCAGCCCCCTGGTCGTCGTGCTGCACGGGCTGGCGGTGACCGGCCCGCTGACGCTCGGGCTGGCCGTCTGCGGGCTGGTCGCGATGGCGCGCGAGCCGCGGTGGCGCGACCACCGCTTCCTCGCGGCGGTGTACGTGGTCATGTTCGTGGTGGTCGCGTTCAGCGCGGGCCGCCACTACTACCTGACACCGCTCTACGGCGTCCTCGTCGCGGTCGGGGCCGTGGCGATGCAGCACCGCCGGGAGGCGGGACGGACGCGGGACGCGTGGCCGGTCGTCACGCTCGGCGCGGCACTGGCGGTGGTCGGTCTCGCGTCGTCGGTCGTGCTGGCCTCGACGGCCTTCGCCGAACCGATGGTGGCCGCGACCGCCCGCGCCTACCGGGCCCTGCCGCCCGAGCAGCAGGACCGGACCGCGCTCGGGGCCACCCCGTACGTCTACGCGGCCTACCTCGACGCCGCCGACCCGCAGTCGGAGCTGCCGCCGGTGACCGGTACGAACCGCGCCTACGGCTGGTTCGCGCCACCCCCGGAGCACCAGGACCGGATGCTGTTCGTCGGTGATCCCGAGCGGCTGCGACCGTGGTTCACCGACGTCCGTCCGATCACGACGGTCGAGGCGAAGACTCCACTGGGGACCTACGGGGGACTGGTGCCCGAGACGACCACGGTCTGGATGCTCGACGGGCGCACCGCGCCGTGGACGGTGATCCGGCCGGCGTTGCGCGACCTCACCTTGCCGCCGGTCCGGTGACCCGCGGTTCGCTCAGGCCGGATCGGCGTCCGACTCCCGGGCCAGCAGCTCGTGGGCCCGCCGCATGGTGTCGAGCTGGGCCGGGTTGTAGAGCTCCTTCATCGCCGCGCTGACCGTCTGCGTGGCGAACCGCTCGCCGCGCGGGGCGTCGGTGTCCGGTGCGACCAGCCCCGGGTGCGTCTCGAGCAGCGTGCGGATGTGCGGCGCCATGCGCTCGGCGAGGGCCTGACGGGTGGCCTCGTCGGCGTCGGCGGGCAGCGTGTCGAGTTCGCGGTCCGTCGGGTCGGTCGGGAAGTCCTGCAGCATGTCCGCGTACGCCTGCATGCGCTCCGGTCCGATCACCCGGCTCATCACGACGACGAGCGAACGGTCGGCGTCGGACATCTCGGCGTCCGCGGCGGGGGCCAGCTCCGCGGGCAGGTCGGTCGGGGCCGACCGCTGCAGGATCAGGCCCAGTTCGACCCGTGCCCGCTGGAGCCGTTCGATGGTGGCGGCGAGCTCGGCGTCGAGGGTGCGCAGGGCCGCCTCGGGGTGGTCGTCCTCCTTGCCCATGGCGGCGATCTGGGACAGCGAGAACCCGAGGTCGACCAGGCGTTTGATGCGCAGCAGCCGGACGAGATGGGCGACGCCGTACTGCTTGTAGCCGTTGGCCCGCCGCTCGGGTTCGGGCAGGAGCCCGACCTCGTGGTAGTGCCGCACCGCCCGCAGGCTGGTGCCGGCCAGCTCGGCGATCTCCCGCGTGCTCCAGGCCACGCCCGTCCCCTCTCGTCGATTGTCACCGGTGGAAACCTGCCGCCAGTGGAAACCGTGCCGTAGCGGCATGGTCAAGCGCAGGTCATTCGCGTGACACAGATCACTCTCTGGTGCGCTTGAGTGTGCCGCCACGGCACGGCGTCTCGTCGAGTGCAGACACCGACGAGAGGACATCACATGATCACCATCGAGGACCTCTTCGGACCGCCGACCCGCACCGGCGCCTCGATCTCACCGGACGGCACCCGGATCGCCTTCCTCGCACCCTGGCGCAACCGGCTCAACGTCTGGGTGGAGGATCTCGAACCCGGGTCCGAGCCGCGCCGCGTGACCGCCGACGCGACCCGCAGTGTCCAGAACTGGTTCTGGGCCGACGACCCGCGCTGGCTCCTCTACGAGCAGGACACCGGCGGCGACGAGAACTGGCACCTGTTCCGCGTCGACCTCGACGACCCGGACACCCCGGCCGTCGACCTCACACCCTTTCCCGGGACCCGGGTCATGGGCGTCGAACCGGCGCCCGGCCGGCCCGGGAAGCTGACCGTGCTGCACAACGCCCGCACGCCCGCCGAGATCGACCTGTACGAGCTCGACATCGCGACCGGGGAGTCCACACTGCTGGCGCAGAGCTCCGGGCCGGGGCGGACCTGGATCGCCGGCCACGACGGCGCCCTGTTCGCCCATGGGACGAACGACCGCGGTGACATCGAGATCTCCCGCCGGGACCCGGAGACGGGCGAGCTGCGGCCGGTGCTGGTGCTCGACGGCGCCGACCATCCGATGGGCACCTCACCGATGCAGCTCACCCCGGACGGCACCGGCATGTGGCTGGGGTCCAACCGGGGCCGGGACCTGACCCGCCTCGTCCGGGTCGACCTGGCCACCGGCGAGGAGACCGAGGTCGACGCCCACCCGACGCTCGAGCTCGACGCGGCCCGTCGCGTCGTCGCCCAGACCGCGTCGCCACTCCTCCGCGACCGGGCGACCGGGGAGCTGCTCGGCGCCCGCTATCTCGGCGAACGCCAGGTCGTCCACGCGCTCGACCCGGCCTTCGCCGACGTGCTGGCGAACCTGGAGAAGCTGTCCGACGGCGACCTCGCCACGGTCTCCTCCGACCTGGGCGGGCAGCGCTGGGTCGTGAGCTTCACCCACGACCGTGATCCCGGTGCCACCTGGTTCTACGACCACTCGACCGGCGACGCCCGGCTGCTGTTCCGGCCGTACCCGCACCTCGACCCGGCCGCGACGGCCCCGATGACGCCGGTGACGATCCCGGCCCGGGACGGGCTCGCGCTGCCCGCGTACCTGACGCTGCCGGTCGGGGTGGAGCCCGCCGGGCTGCCGATGGTGCTCCTGGTCCACGGTGGACCGTGGTACCGGGACGCCTGGGGGTTCCAGCCGACCGTGCAGCTGCTGGCGGCCCGTGGCTACGCCGTGCTGCAGGTCAACTTCCGCGGCTCGGTCGGCTACGGCAAGGCCCACATGCAGGCCGCGGTCGGCGAGTTCGCCGGCGCGATGCACGACGACCTGATCGACGCCGTCGACTGGGCCGTCGCCCGCGGCTACGCCGACCCGGACCGGGTCGCGATCATGGGCGGTTCCTACGGCGGCTACGCCGCACTCGTCGGTGCCACCTTCACCCCGGACCGGTTCGCCGCGGCGGTCGACCTCGTCGGCGTCTCCGACCTGGCGAACTTCATGCGGACCCTGCCGCCGTTCGCCCGCCCGGCCATGGCGAGTAACTGGTACGCCTACGTCGGCGACCCCGACGACCCGGACCAGGCAGCCGACATGCTGGCCCGCTCGCCGATCAGCCGGCTCGACGACGTCCGCGCCCCGCTGATGATCGCCCAGGGCGCCAACGACGTCCGTGTCGTGCGGGCCGAGTCCGACAACGTCGTCGAGTACCTGCGCGAGCGCGGTGTCGACGTCGAGTACCTGGTCTTCGACGACGAGGGGCACGGCTTCGTCAACCCGGAGAACCAGATCGCCTTCCACCACGCGGTCGAGCAGTTCCTCGCCCGGCACCTCGGCGCCCGGACCTGACCCGCCGCTGCCGGGATCCGCTGCGTGGTCGTGTGCCGGATCGCGTGGCAGGGTGCCGGTCGTGGCGTGCGAACGGGCCCTGCCCGAGACGATGCGGGCGGCCTGGATCGACGCCGTCGGCCCGGCCGGGAACATCCGCGTCGGCGAGCTGCCCGTCCCGGCGCCCGGCCCCACCGACGTGCTGGTGCGGGTGGCGGCGGTCGCGGTCGACCCGGTCGACACGTTCGTCCGGTCGGGCGCCTACCCGACTCCGACGCCGTTCCCGTTCGTCATCGGCCGCGACCTCGTCGGCACGGTCGCCGCGGCCGGCGCCGGAGCATCCGGGTTCACGCCGGGCGAGCCGGTGTGGTGCAACAGCCTCGGCCACGACGGGCGGCAGGGCGCCGCCGCGGGCTACGCCGTCGTCCCCGCCGACCGGCTCTACCGGCTCCCCGAGGGCGTCGACCCGGTCACCGCCGTCGCCGTCGTCCATCCCGCCGCCACCGCCCACCTCGCCCTGAGCACACACGCCGGACTGTGCGCCGGGGAGACCGTCTACATCGGAGGCGGCGGCGGGCACGTCGGTGGCGCCGCGATCGTGCTCGCCGGTCACACCGGTGCCCGGATCGTCACCGTCGCCGGCGCGGACGATCTCGAGCACTGCCGCGCGCTCGGCGCCGACGTCGCGCTCGACTACCGCGACCCGGACCTCGCACGAACGCTGCGCCGGGCCGCGCCGGACGGGATCGACGTGCACCTCGACACGTCCGGCCACCACGACCTCGACACCGCACTCGGCAGCATCGCCGAGCGGGGCCGCATCGTGGTGATGGCCGGGATCACCGCGCGACCGGAGCTGCCCGCCGGAGCGCTCTACACCCGCGGGGCACGCCTGATCGGGTTCGCCATCAGCACCGCGACCGTCACCGAGCTCGCCGGCGCCGCCGCCCGGATCAACCAGCTCCTCGGCCGCGGAACGCTGCGGCCGCGCGCCGTCGAGCAGCTACCGCTCCGGGCGGCCGCCGACGCGCACCGGCGGCTGGAGACCGGCCGCGCCCGCGGCGTACGCCTCGTCCTGCGCCCGTAGCCCGGCGCACCGCCGGCTCACGCTCGGGGCACGTCCGGCTCGCCGGTCCCGGGGGCGTCGTCATCCACGGGACTCCGGGCCCGCAGCAGGGCCCGCACGAGACAGACCAGCATGGCGACGAACGTGATCGCCCACGCGAGGAGCGCGACCCAGGCCTCGGCGGCGCCGATCGCGGTGACGATCGGCAGGTGCGCCGCCTCGCCGAGGGAGTGGCTGGCCACGCCGTACATACCGAGCGGAAAGATCACGACCCACACGGTCGCGTCATAGCGCAGCGGAACCCGGTGCCGCACGTGCCGCCACCAGCCGGCCGCGACGAGCACCGGGATCAGCCAGCTGCCGAACGCCCAGAACGCCAGCGCGGTGCCGGCGACGAGCCCGCGTGCCGCGGTGGCGCTCGGGGCGTCCGCCATCGTCATGATCTCGGCGGCGGCCATCGTGCTGATCGCGGTCGCGCCCATCGCGACCCAGTACGACGGCGTCAGCTCCGCCGGCGACACCCGGTAGATCAGCAGCCGGGCCGCCACCAGGATCCCGGCGGCGGCGTAGAGGAACGCGCCGAGCGCCCACGAGAACACCGCCAGCAACGCGAAGGCGTTCCGCCAGGCGGTCGTCGTCGACTCCAGCGTCGCGGCGAGGACGGCGACCGACTGGGTCGCGACCACCCAGACGAACCAGCTCCCGTCCGCCTGGCTGACCACCGAGCGTTCGGTGCGCCGGAGCAGCGCGCCGGCCGGGACCAGGTAGCCCAGCACCAGCCAGCTCACCCAGCCGGTGAGCAGCAGGCCGAGGGCGATCCGGTGCCGTCCGTCCAGCGCGAGCCGGGTGCCGAGCACGTTCGTGGCGGCGACGAAGGTGAAGAAGCCGAAGGCCCGGCCCGGGTGGGTGAGGTCGGCGCCCAGCGCCCGGGGGTGGGCCAGGGCGCGGTGGAGCGTGGCCACGACGAGCACGACGTACCCGGTGATCGCCAGCACCAGCAGCACCGACGACAGGACGTCGAGGTGCTTGTGCGCCATGGCCACCGAGACGATGCCGGTGGCCATCACGAACGCGAACGCTCCCGGGTTGAGCGTGGCCACCGCGTCCCCCACCAGCGTGCGCCGCGCACGCGCCGGATCCCGTCCCACCTGCCGTACGGTACGAGCCCGCGGTGCGCACGAGTGGGGGAGACCCGCGCTGCGACGACCGCGTGTGCTCCACACCACAGTTCTGCGCACTTGAGTGTGCCGCAACGGCACGGCCTTTCCTGGAATCCGTTCACCGTACGCCGACGGACGGATGCTCATGATCGACCAGGACCGTGCCGGCGCCGGGGTGCGTCGCAGCGCCTCGGTCTACTTCGCCTCGTACGGTCTGTCGTTGCTGGGCAAGGGCATCGCGAGCGTCGTGCTGCCGCTGCTGGTGCTCGACCGCACCGGTGACGTGCTCGCCGCCGGGCTGCTCGCGACGGCGACGACGGCGGCCTCGGCCGTGACCGGGCTGGTATCCGGGCTGCTGGTCGACCGGATCGACCGGCGGACGGTGTCGGTCGTCTCCGACCTGCTCGCCGTGGTGTCGGTGACCGCGCTGCCGGTCGTGGACGCGGTGTGGGGCCTGGACATGGCCTGGTTCCTCGCGCTGGGGGTGATCGGTGCGGTGATCCGGGTGCCGGGGATGACCGCGCACGAGACGCTGCTGCCCGTGCTCGCCCGGCTCGGCGGTACCGGCCCGGGGCGCCTCGACCGGCTGATCGCGACCCGCGAGACCGTCGGCAACGTCCTGCTGCTCGCCGGACCCGGCCTGGGCGGGCTGCTCGTCGGGCTGCTCGGGTTGTCCCCGGCGCTGCTGCTGGCGACGGCCGCGACCAGCCTGCTCGCCGCCGCCGCGACCCTCGTGCTCGACCCGCGGGCCGGTGCGATCCCACCGGCCGTGCCCGATCCGGCGCCGGTCGGCGGAGCGGTACACCGGGCGGTCGCGGACCTGTGGGCCGGGTGGCGGTTCCTCGGCCGCAACCGGATCGTCCTCGGTTCCACGCTGGTCTCGGCGGTGCTGGTGGCCGTGCTGAGCTCGCTGCAGACCACCCTGATGCCCGCCTACTTCACCGCCGAGGACCTGCCCGGGCTCACCGGGCTGACTCTGAGCGCGATCGCCGCCGGCAGCATCGCCGGGTCCGCGCTCTACGTCGCCACCGCCGGACGGGTGCGCCGCCGGACCTGGTTCGTCGTCGGGATGATCGGGAGCCTCGCCGGGTTCGCGGCGGTCGGCAGCCTGGCCTCGCCGTGGCTGGTGCTCGGCGGCGCGGCACTGGTCGGCCTGACCAACGCGCCCGCCTCGGCGGTGCTCGGGGTGCTGACCGTCGAGGCCACCCCGGACGGGATGCGCGGGCGGGTGCTGGGCGCGCAGAATACCGTCATGCTGGCGGCACCCGCGCTGACCAGCGCACCGCTCGCGGCCGTCGCCGCCACCGCGGGGCTGCCCGCTGCCGGGATCGTGCTGGCCGCGCTCGCCGGCGTCACGGCGCTCGCCGCACTCGTCGCACCGGCGTTCCGCTCGCTCGACGACCCGGATGCCGGGCGGGCCGCGCCGCGAACCCACCTGACGGTCGAGCCGGAGGGTCCCGTGCCCCCGCTCTCCGACGTCGCCCCTGCCGGCCTCCCGCCGCGACTCCGGCGGCACGGGGTACCGGCGGCCGGCCGCCTCGGCGGCCAGGGGCCGACGATCTGACCAGGTCGGCTGCTCCGCCGTATCCCGGACTGCGGCCGGTCCACGAGTGGGCCACCATCCGGGCATGACCGAGCAGATCGCGGGAGTCGACATCCCGGACAGCGCCCTGGCCCGTGAGGCGACCGAGCTGGTCCGCGAGGCGGCCACCCCGGTGGTGTTCCACCACTCCCGGCGGGTGTACGTGTTCGGGACGCTGTACGGGCGCGAGCAGGGGCTCACCGCGGATCCGGAGCTGCTCTACGTCGGGGCGATGTTCCACGACCTGGGACTCACCGAGCGCTACCGGCGCACCGACCAGCGCTTCGAGATCGACGGTGCGGACGAGGCCCGCCGGTTCCTGGTCTCGCACGGTGTCGCCGACGAGTCCGCCGCGCTGGCCTGGACGGGGATCGCGCTGCACACCACACCGGAGATCCCGCTGCACATGGCACCCGAGATCGCGCTGGTGACCCGCGGTGTGGAGCACGATGTGCTGGGTCTGGGCTTCGACGTGATCACCGACGAACAGCGGGCCGCGGTGACCGCCGAGCACCCCCGCCCGGACTTCAAGCGGGAGATCCTGGCGGCCTTCACCCACGGCATCAAGGATCGCCCGGACACGACGTTCGGCAACGTCAAGGCCGACGTGCTGGCGCACTTCGTGCCCGGGTTCGTGCGCGGCGACTTCGTCGAGGTCATCCGCAACTCGCCCTGGCCCGAGTGAGCACCGCGGCCGGTCACAGGCTCAGGTGCACCGGCCCGGCCGCCGGGTCGACCCCGTCCAGCACGTCCCACGGGATGCGGAAGACGCGTCCCGGTGCGGCCGGCCACGGCAGCCGGCGCCGGGTGAGGACGCGCCCGTCCTGCGTCACCGTGATCCGCGGAACACGGACGAGCTCGTGCACCCACGCCTCGATGCGTGCCCGAGCCGGTGCGGGTAGCCCCGGCCGGTGGAGACCGGGGGAGACCCATCGGATCGGCTCGTCGGCGACCAGGGGCACCGTCGGTCCCTCCGGCCCGAGCGACCCGGCGAGGTGCCGTGCCACGCTGCCGGCGACGTGCACGCCCGCGAGTGCGGCGACGTCGGCGGTGTCCACCGGGTGGACGAGGTTGCCCGCGGCGAAGATGCCGGGCCGGTCGGTGCGCCCGGCCGCGTCGACGAGCGGGCCGCGCGTGCCCCGGTCCAGCGTGATGCCCGCGGACCGCGCCAGCTCGTGATCGGGAACCCAGTCGCCGGTGAACACAACCGTGTCGCAGGCGACGACCCGGCGACGGCCCGTGCCGAGGTCCTCGATCTCCACGCCCGACACGCGCCCGCGCCCCAGGACCCGGGTGACCCGGCTCCCGACGGCCACCCGCGTGCGGAACGCGACCCGGCCGACGACGTTGACGATCCCGTACGACTCCGGGCGCGGATGGTGGGTCACCAGCGCCTCGGTCCGGCAGCCCGCCTCCCGCAGGGTCATCACCGCCGACCAGGACACGAGTTCCGCGCCGACCACGACGGCGCGGGTACCGATCTCCTGATGGTGCAGATGGACCTTGTTCTGCAGCTCGCCGGTCGTGAGCACGCCCGCCGGCCGGTCCCCGGGGATCATCCGGGCCGGCCTCGGCCGCTCCCGCGCACCCGTGGCCAGGATGACAGCGCGTGCCCGCACGCGACGACGGCCCGCGGGACCGGTGACGTTCATGCCGATGCCGTCGGCACCGTCGTCGTCCCAGTCCGTGACCATCGTCCGGGTCAGGACCTCCGCCCCCGCGGCCACGGCGTCGTTGACGAGACGTCGCGCGTAGCGGGGCCCGCTGGTGAACGTCCGCCGGTCGCGCAATCCGTAGCCGAGGTGGTCGGAGTGGCGCGGGATCCCACCGGCGTCCGGTTCCCGCTCGAGGACGGCCACCCGGGCGGACGTCCGCGATGCCAGCTCTTTGGCCGCGGCCAGACCGGCCGGGCCTGCCCCGATGACGGCGACGTCGACGTCGGTCCCGGCGCTCACGATGCCGCCCCGGTGTTCTGCGTGAGGCGGGCGTCGACCTCTGCTCCACAGTAGAAGCCCTGGCATCGCCCGTTCGTCGCGCGGGTCCTCCTCGCCAGGCCCGCCCGGTCGGTGGCCGGGACCGGGGTGTGCAGGGCGTCCCGGATCTCCCCGGCCGTGACGCGCTCGCAGAAGCAGACGATCTCGCCGTAGGCGGGGTCCGCGGAGATCAGGTCGCCCCGCCGGTACGGGCGGGGTTGTGCCTCACCGATCATCGGCATCCGGGGCGGTGCGGCGACGTCGGCCTTCTTGTCCAGGGTGATGCCCGACGACTCGTGCAGCATGTCCTCGATCCACTCGGCGATGCCCATCGATGCGGTCAACCCGGTCGACCGGATGCCGCCCACCAGCAGGTAGCGCCGGTCCGGGTCCAGGGTGATCAGGTAGTCGCCGTGGTCGATGGAGGCACGCAGACCGGCGTAGGCCGTGGTGACCTCCTCCTCGAACAACGCGGGCACCAGCCGTTCTCCCTTGGTGCGGAGGAACTCGAAACCGTCGCCGGTGGTGCCGGTGGCCCGCTTGTCGTCGAGGTCCTCGGCGGTCGGTCCGAGCATGACGTTGCCGTAGACCGTCGGGCTCACGAGCACGCCCTTGCCGAGCTTGCTCGGGACCGGGAGGACGATCGTGTCGACCAGCCCGCGCGCGAGCTTGTCGAACACGAGCAGCTGCCCCCTGCGGGGCGTGACGGTGAAGCGGTCGTGCCCCAGAGCGCGATCGAGCACGTCCGCACCGAGACCGGCCGCGTTGACCAGCCAGCGGGTGGTGATCTCGCCGCGGCCGGTGTGCAGCCGGGTCGTGCCGTCGTCCCCGGTGCCGACGCCGGTCACCTCGTGCCCGAGCAGCAGCGTCACCCCGTTGGCGACCGCTTCGGTCGCGAAGGCCACCGACGGCGTCCACGGGCAGATGATCGACTCGTCGGGCACCGACAGGCCACCGAGCGCACCCGGGCCCAGCGACGGAACCATCTCGTACACCTGCGCGGCGGTGAGCAGCTCGCACCGGTCGTAGCCGTTGTCGACGGCCTTGCTCCGCAGTCCGGGCAGGTCGGCGAGCTCCTGCTCGGTCCAGGCGACGAGCACCGCACCGGTCCGCTCGACCGGAATGCCTGTTCGGTCGGCGTAGTCGCCGAGCAGCTCGTAGCCGCGGCGGACGAGCTGCGACTCCAGGGTGCCGGGTTTCGCGTCGAACCCGGTGTGCAGGATCGCGGTGTTGGCCTTGCTGGTGCCCTCGCCGACGTCGCGGGCGCCGTCCACGAGCGCGACGGACAGGTCGTAGCGGCTCAGCGCTCGGGCGATCGCGGTACCGACCACGCCGGCGCCGACGATCGTGATGTCGTACACGGTCACCGGTTCGCCACCGAGGGACCGAACGTCACGGGGAAGTCGATGTCGTCGGCGTCGGTCCAGGGGAAGAGGCTCGTCGGGAGCCGCCGGAACGGGAGCCGTTCGATCGCCGGGGCAGCCGTGCCAGGAGTGTCGGTCTCGCAGATCTCACCGGCGAACGCCGTGTACCCGGCCCGGAACGACGTGTTCGCCTTGACCCCGACGAGATCGAAGAGCGTCGGCTCGATGCCGAAGGCGCGGAAGAGCTGCGGGTCGCCGTTGCCGGTCATCCACTCGCACACGAGGATCTCGAGGCCGCCGACCGACAGCACCGCGGTCCGGCCGATGCGGTTCACGAGCCCGCGCCCGGCCGGTCCTTCCTGGGTGAACACGCCGTCGTGCAAGGACTTGACGTACGCGTCGACCTCGACGGCCACGGCCTGCGGGTCGCGGGTGCCGCCGATCCGGAACCGGGCGGTGCTGCCCACGCCGAGCTCGTGGGCGCGCCGGGCCGCCGGGGCGTCGTTCACGACGACGGCGGCGCGGATGGTGCTGCCGCGCTCGAGGATCCGGGCCGCGACGGCCATGCTGTCGCCCGGGGCGCCCGCGTTGCACGAGTCCGCGGAGTCGACCAGGATCACCGGGCGCGCGGTGCCCGGTGCCTCGGCCTTGTCGATCACCTCGTCGATCGGGTGCAGATCCGTCGCGAACTCGTGGCGCGCGGCGTAGAGCCGGGTGGCGAGGTCCTTCGCGTGCGCCTGTGCGACCTCGGGGTCGGTCGCGATGGCGACCGCGGCGGAGTTGCCGGACGGGACGTCGAGCCAGGGCTGCATCTGGTAGATCGAGAAGTCGAGCAGCGTCCCGTTCCCGACCAGGCCCTCGCCGTGTTCCATGAGCTCCCGGAAGGCGCCCTCGTTGCTGTTGTACGCCGACGCGGAGACGACCATCGGCACCGGCGTCCAGGCCATGACCGGTTTGACGTCGTCGGTCACCGCCGCGAGGCCGAGGGTCGTCGCGCGGTGGCCGGTCTCGTAGAAGTCCAGGTGCGGGTAGGTCCAGTAGCCACAGAGGATGTTGATGGTCTCGATCAGGTCCCGGGTGATCCAGCCGTGGAGGTCGGTCGCGGAGGCGATCACGCACCCGTCACCGACGAGGTCCCGCACGCGCCGGGCGATGTGGCCCTCGGCGTCGTCGACCTCGGTGGTCTGCAGAGCGCCGTGCAGGGAGAGCAGGACGAGATCGACCGGCGGATTCGCCCGGATCTCCTTCTCCAGGTCGTCCAGATAGGAGTCGAGCACCTCCTGCTCGGCCGGCCCACCGCTCCCACACCACATCACGGGGCCGTAGACGATCTCCGGCCGCAGCGGCGACCCCTCCAGCGCGTCGATCATTCCGGCGACGGCGCACGGCTTGCCGCGCAGCGCTGCGGGGACGGCATCCCCCTGCAGCACGCCGTTCTGCATCCAGAACTCCATCGTGGACGTCACGGGGGTGAAGGAGTTGCTCTCCTGGCGGAACTCGGTGACGAGGGCGCGCATCAGTTCTTCCTCTGTGGATCCTGGTCCGGGTGCTGGTCAGTACTCGCCGTTGAGTTCGGCGAACAGGTCGCCGAGAGCGGGGTGGAGCTTGGTGTAGACGGAGTAGAGGCGGTCGTAGACGGCTGCGTACTCCGGGCGGGGCTCGAACAGCCGGTCGACCGGCACGACCCGGCCGATGGCCGCGTAGTCGTCGATCTCGCCGAGCCCGACCACGGCGCTGTAGGCGGCCCCCATCGCGCCGGCGAGGGTCGGGGCGGGCGGGACCTCGATCGGGACCTGCAGGACGTCGGCGAAGATCTGCATCCACACGTCGCTGGTCGCGCCGCCGCCGACGAGCCGGATCCGGGCGAGGTCTCCCACCCCGTCGGCCCGGTGACGTTCCAGGCCCAGGCGGTGCGAGAAGGCGATGCTCTCCATCACGGCCCGGACCATGTGCCTGCGGTCGTGCAGCGGCGTCAGGTTGAAGAAGAGCCCCTTGGCGTTCTTCGTGGCCAGCGGGGGGATCTCACCGGTGAGCCAGTGCGTGGCGAGCAGCCCGTCCGCTCCCGGCGCGGTCTGTGCCACCTCGTCGTTCACCAGGGTGTTGACGCCGCTCCCGAACTCGCGCTTCTCCGCGGAGTAGAGCTGGGTGACCGCCCAGTCGTAGGCGATGCAGGCCGACTGCAGCCCGTAGGCGTCACCCCGCCGGTCCGCGTCGATGGCGAAGCTCGCCGACGCGTCGGTGGGGTCGTCCGAACGCGAGACGCGGGCGAACCACGACGAGCTGCCGAGGTAGATGTGGACGTCGCCGACCGCGCCGCTGCCCGAGCCGACGGTGACCGCGGGAAGATCGCTGAAGCCGTTGAACACCCGGGTGCGCACCGTGAGTCCCAGCTGCTCGGCGGCCTCGGGGGTCAGGGGCCCGACCGGAGCCGTCGACGGCTCGCTCGGTGCGAACTTGGCCATGTCCCCGGTCAGGCCGGCCGCGTCGAGGATGCGTGCGTAGTGCGCGTCGGTCGCCGGGACCGGTGACCGGACGAAGTCGTCCGACGGGTCGGTGACCAGGTGACCGGTGGCGCGCCACTTGAACCAGGTGTTCAGCCCCACGACGTGCTTGGCGCGCGCCCAGACGTCCGGGCGCTCCTCCTTCAACCACAGAAGTCGTGGCCAGTACTCCTGGCCCGTCCCGATGAACATCCCGGTGGCCTCGTTGAGCCGGGCAGCCTGCTCGGTCGCCCGTGAGTCCATCCAGATCATCGCGTCGGTGAGGGGCCGGCCGGTCTCGTCGAGCGGGATGACGCCCTTCCACGTGGCGGCGAAGACAAGTGCTGTGACGCTCGACGGATCCGCCCGGCCCGTGGCGAGAACGGCCCGCGCCCCGTGCCGGATGGCCTGCCACATGGCTTCGGGTGACTGCTCGGCCCGGCCGTTGTCCGCATGCGACAACCCGTATCCCGCACCCGCCTCGGCGAGGACGGTGCCCCGGACGTCCGCGAGCACCACCTTCAACGAGGTCGTACCGCAGTCGAACGCCATGATCAGTTGCTCGTCCATCGATGCCTCCGCTCGTCGTCGCCGGGCGTGTCAGCGACTGCCGGCGGGCAGCTCGTCCGCGTCGTCCGGCCCGGGGACCCGTGCGTGCTTCTTCCCGTGCGCCTGGGTGTAGAACGCGTCGACAGCATCCTGGTCGTCGTGCCCGGGCTTCGCGTAGGTCGTCACCACACCGACGACGACGCTGATGGCGACACCCACCGGGCTGATGAGGTGGTACGGGAAGTCCATGATCAGTGCGATCGTGACGTAGAGGACGCCGCACACGATGCTGAGCAGCGCTGCGAGGGTGGTGAACCGGCGCCAGAACAGGCCCGCCAGGATCGGGAAGGCGAGCAGCGCGGTGAAGACCGAGACGTAGGTGAGCACCAGCAGGATGTTCCCCACGATCGTCAGCGCCAGGGCCAGCGTGGAGATGCCCAGCACGACGAAGACGCCGCGGCTCAGCCACACGTAGAAGCCGCCGTCCCGGTCCTTGAACGCGTACCGGCGGAGCAGGTCGTTGACCACGACCGAGACGGCCGAGTTCCAGACCGCGACGAGCGTGCTCACGCCGACCAGGAGCAGCGTGACGAGCATCAGGCCCTGCATCAGCGGCGGCGCGTAGTCGAGGATGAGGCGCGGCAGGGCCTCCTCGGGCGAGGCGAGATCGGGCATCAGGACGCGGCTGAACATCGTGGCCAGTGCGGCGAGCCCGTACAGGATGGTGATCATGACGGCGGTGATGAGCATCCCGGTCTTCGCGACCGACTCGTTGCGGGCGGAGAACACGCGCTGGCCCCAGGACGGCATCGCCATGAACAGCAGGACGTTCTGGAAGCACCAGGTCAGGATCGCGGCGAAGCCGTAGTCCTCGATATCCCAGATCGGCTCGAAGGAGAGGTAGCGCGGATCGAAGACGGTGCTCAGCGACTCGAAGCCGCCGGCGTTGACGTATCCGAGCACGAAGATCGCCGGGATGAAGATCACGATCATGGTGAAGGCGACGACGTCGAAGGCCAGCGCCGTCACGAACCCCGCGACCAGGGCGAGGATCAGGCAGAAGATGGTGATCCCGATGACCGTGGGCAACGGATCGATCCCGAGCAGGACCGAGACGACGACGGACAGCCCGGCGAGGTAGGTCGGCGGCGCGATCCAGGCGAAGGTCAGCGTCACCACGCTCGCGACGGCCCGGAGCGGCTCGCGGAGCCGGCCGGTGAAACGCCGCTCGAAGAACTCGGCGACCGTGGTGAGCTCGAGGCGACGGAACGGCTTCGCGACCGTGAGGGCGTAGATGCCGAACACGATGACGAAGATGAACGACGTGTAGTAGAGCCCGACCGTCCCGTAGAGGTACGCGACGGACGCTCCACCGATCAGCGTCGCGGTGTTGAACTCCGCCGCCCCGAGCGTGGCCACCAGGGTCGGCAGCCCGGTTCGCCGGCCGTTGAGATTGAAGTCGTCGTACCCCTTCAACCGTTTGGCCGACCGGACGGCAACCACGGCGAGGATCACCGCGAACGCGACGAGTATCGAGATCTTCTCCGCCATGTGTGCCTCTCGAGTAGTAGTCGTCACCGATGACGATGCACTCCGCGGGAACATCGTCGACGACGCCTGGTTGGATGCCCGATGATGCCCGTATTCGCCCGATAGTGGCAGAGTATGCCCGATTTTAGCAAGCTGCTGCCCGATCTTGGCGTGTAGAGTGCGCACCCGGCAGGTACATCAGGCAAAAACGGGCAGGCAGGGGTGAGGCGAGAGTGCTACCGGTGGCGCGACGTGCCCGGATCCTGGAGCTGCTGCGTCAGGAGCGCACGGTGCGCAGCGAGGATGCGGCGCAGGCGCTGGGAGTCTCCGTCGAGACGATCCGCCGGGATCTGGAGCAGCTGGACCATGCCGGTGAGCTGGTCCGGGTCTACGGCGGCGCGATCCCGGTCGACGCGGCCCCCGCGGCCGAGCCGCCGTTCGAGGCCCGGAGCGTGCTGGCCGCCGACTCGAAGCAGGCCATCGGCCGCGCGGCCGCGGAGCTCGCCGAGCAGGTCCGCACGCTGTTCGTGGACATCGGCACCACGGCCATGCAGGTCGCCGCGGCGCTGTCGGCGTCCGCGCCGATCACGGTGGTGACGCCGTCGATGCGGGTGGCCGAGATCCTGACCGCCCGGTCGATGATCACGGCGGTGGTCCCGGGTGGCGTCGTGCGCGGTGGGGACCTGGCGATCTCGGGGAGTCACGCCGTCGAGTTCATGCGGGACGTCTCGCCGGATCTGGCGCTGCTCGGATCCGGCGGGGTCTCCGTCGAGCGCGGCCTGACCGACTTCGAGATGGACGAGGTCCCGCTGAAGCGGGTGGCGTTGCGGAACAGTTCCCGTTCATACGTGCTCGCCGACTCCAGCAAGATCGAGAGTGTGGCGCCCTACCGGGTCTGTGGCCTCGACGCGCTGACCGGCGTCATCACCGACGACGGCATCTCGGCCGCACATCGTGAGGCACTCGAGGCCGCCGGGATCGACGTGATCGTGGCGGACGGCGCCCGGCGTCCGGGGGCGTGAGCACCCGACCGGCAGATGCACAAACGGCTCCCCGGCCGGAGCCGGGGAGCCGTCGTGGATCAGTTGCGTGTGGTCAGACCCGCACGCTCGAGGCCTGCAGGCCCTTGGGGCCCTGCGTGACCTCGTAGCTGACGGCCTGGTTCTCGGTCAGCTCGCGGAAGCCGCTCGACTCGATCGCCGAGTAGTGGACGAACACGTCGGGGCCACCCTCGTCGGGGGCGATGAAGCCGAAGCCCTTTTCGGCGTTGAACCACTTCACGGTGCCACTGGTCATGTGCTGTCTCCTCTGCTGGAGCGGTGGTACGGGACGAACCACGGCGTGTGGCGGCCCGGGTCACGGTGGAGAACCCAGACGGCAGCCAGCTCCGGCTGAACCAAAGGAAGCGAATCCGCCCGCATCATCATCCTGCAGGCGTGTGTCACACACGAGACTCAGAACTACGGTGACCGCCTTCGACAGTACACGACGTCCGGCGCACGGCGAGGGGTACCGCCCACGTGGGACCGAGATCACCGGTGCGCCGGCGCGGATGTCGACCATCGAAGTTCTATCGAACGACCGGTTGACCGATCGTCGGTGTGCGTGCTTACGCTGAGTCACGCGTGCAACGGTGCACGGTGAAACGGGGGTATGGATGCCCGCGCGGACGAACCGGCGGCGAGGTCGCCGGGACACGGCGTCGGCCGTCGCGGCTGTGCTGGCCGTGGTCCTCATCGGCGGATGTGCCGCCGCCCCGACGTCCGGGGCCGAGAACTTCCCGCAGCGCGAGATCCGGTTCGTGCTGCCCTACTCGGCAGGCGGTCCGTCCGATCTGGGCGCACGGGCGCTGATGGAGTGCTTCGAGCAGCGGTTCGGCGAGTCCTGGGTGGTCGAGAACCAGGCAGGTGGTGCCGGTGCCCCGGCCATGGTGGACGTCGCCACCGCCGGCCCGAACGGCTACCTGCTCGGCCTCGGCACCCAGTCCACACTGGTCACGACGCCCACGCTGGAGGAGTCGGTCGGCTACACCCACGAGGATTTCACCTACCTCGGCCAGCCGATGGCGATCCCGAGCCTGATCTTGGTCCGCGCGGACTCGCCGTTCCGGACCGTCGACGATCTCCTCGCGGCGGCCCGGGCGGCACCGGAGACGGTCAGTGTCGGCACCAGCGGAGCGCAGACGTCGTTCTCCATGGCGGTGCGGGAACTGGCCGCTCGCGGGACGGTGTTCAACGCCGTCCCGTTCGAAGGTACGTCCGAGGCCAACGCGGCACTGCTGGGAGGGACCCTCGACGCCCGGTGGGACGCCGCGGGCCGCGACACCCTCGCGCTGCTGGAGTCCGGCCGGATGCGGCCGCTGGCCACCGGGTCCGAGCAGCGGCTCGCCTACCTGCCGGAGGTGCCGACGCTCGCCGAGCACGGGGTCACCGACCTCATCGACACCACCACCTTCTACGCGATGATCGGGCCGCGCGATCTCGACCCGCGGATCGCCGATCGGCTCCGTGCCGAGCTGCCCGGCTGCGTCGCGGATCCGAGGTACCGCGATGCCGTCGGCGCACCGTACGCGGTGCACGCGGCCCCGGACGCCCTGGCCGACCGGCTGGACGCGTTCGGGCGGCGCCTGCGGGAGGTGGTCGCCGGTGGCTGAGCCGACGGCCGTCCCGGAAGCGTCCGGCGATGCTCGACCGGCCGCGCGGACGTCCGGACCCGGGCGTTACCTCACCTCGGCGGTCGCGACCGTCGTCGGCGTGGCGGCGGTCGTGCACGCGCTGCGGATGGGCGTCGGGTCGGCGGCCGAGCCCGGGCCCGGCCTGTGGCCGCTCGTCGCGGGACTCCTGCTGGCCGGCTCGGGTGCGGTGAGCACGCTGACCGACGCCCGATCCGCGGACGGTCCCGTCGTCGGGATGAGCCTGCGGGTACTGCTCGGCATCGCCGCGCTCGCCGTCTACATCCTCGCGTTCCGGTCCTACGGCCTGCTCCTGCCGACACCGCTGTTCCTGCTGCTCTGGGTCCGGGTGGTCGCCGGCGACGGGTGGCGACCCGCGATCGCGACCGCGGTGCTCGGCACGGCGGGGTTCTGGCTGGTGTTCGCGGTGCTGCTGCAGGTGCCGCTGCCGATCGGGCCGTTCGGGCTGTGAGCAGGGGGAACTGATGGGCGTGCTCGAGTCGATCGTCTTCGGCTTCTCGGTGGCCGTGACCCCGGCCAACCTGCTCTACGTGTTCGCCGGCGTGCTGCTGGGCACCGTCGTCGGGGTGCTGCCCGGCCTCGGCCCGACGGCGGCGATCGCGCTACTGCTGCCGCTGACGTACACCGTCGAGCCGACCTCGGCGATCATCCTGCTCGCCGGGATCTACTACGGGTCGATGTACGGCGGCACGATCACCTCGGTGCTGCTGCGCCTGCCCGGTGAGGCCGCGTCGGTGGTCACGACGTTCGACGGCTACGAGATGGCCCGCCAGGGCCGGGCCGGTCCGGCACTCAGCATCGCCGCGATCGGGTCGTTCGTGGGCGCGAGCGTCTCCCTCGTCGGGCTCACGCTGCTCGCCCGGCCGCTCGCCGAGTTCGCCGTCGGCTTCGGCCCGGCCGAGTACACCGCGCTCGCCGTGCTCGGCATCCTGCTGGTCGCCTACCTCGGGACCGGCACGTTCACCCGGGCGCTGGTGATGGCGGCCGCCGGGCTGCTGCTCGCGACCGTCGGTCAGGACCCGATCACCGGGGCGGCCCGTTTCAGCTTCGGCAGCCTCGATCTGCTCGGTGGCCTCGACCTGGTGTCGGTCGCGATGGGCCTGTTCGGCGTCGGCGAGCTCCTGCACAACGTGGCGAACCGGCACGGCGCCGCACCCCTGGCCCGGGTCGGGCGGCTGCTCCCGGATCGGGGCGACGCGGCCCGCTCGGTCGCCCCGATCGCTCGCGGATCCGTGCTCGGCTTCTTCGTCGGGGCGCTGCCCGGCGGCGGCGGGCTGATGGGCTCGCTGGCCTCCTACGCGGTGGAGAAGAAGGTCGCCCGCGAGCCCGACCGGTTCGGCCGGGGCGCGATCGAGGGCGTCGCGGGACCGGAGACCGCCAACAACGCCTCGTCGACCTCGGCCTTCATTCCGCTGCTCACCCTCGGGCTGCCCTCGAACTCGGTGCTGGCGCTGCTGTTCGGGGCGCTGCTCCTGCAGGGCGTGACGCCGGGGCCGCTGCTCGCCACCGAGAACCCGGAGATCTTCTGGGGCGTCATCGCGTCGATGTACATCGGCAACGTGATGCTGCTGGCGCTGAACCTGCCTCTGGTCGGGGTGTTCATCCGCTTGCTGCGGGTCCGGATCGGGGTGTTGTCCTCGGTCGCGGTGCTGCTGACCCTGATCGGGGTCTACAGCATCGGCAACAGCACCTTCGACATGTGGGCGGTCCTGGCCTTCGGGGTGCTGGGCTTCCTGCTCAAGCAGGCCGGGTTCGAGCCCGGCCCGCTGGTGCTGGCCTTCGTGCTGGGCTCGCTGCTGGAGAGCTCGTTCCGGCAGGCACTGCTGCTGTCCAACGGCAGCTTCGGCATCTTCGTCACCCGGCCGGTCTCCGCGGTGCTGCTGGGCGTGACGGTGCTGCTGCTCGCCGTCGCCGCGACCCGTGCGGTGCGGGCCCGGGCGGCACGGTCCCGGACCCCCGCCGCCACCGCGGGGGACCAGGGGCGCTGAGCCGACCAGGCGGGTCACCCGGAGGTCGAGCTCATCGCTTCCACCGCCGCCGCCGCCAGAACCAGCAGGTCCTCGTGCCGCCGGCCGACGATCTGCAGCCCGACCGGCGCGCCCCCGGCGGTCCCGGCCGGTACGGACACCGCCGGATGTCCCGACAGGTTGAAGGGGAACGTGACGGCCAGAGCGCCCCAGTGGTCGACCCGTTGTCCTGCGATCTCGGTCGGCATCGGGCCTTCGGCGGGGAAGGCGGGCACCTGTGTGGCCGGTGTCAGCAACAGGTCGAACCGTTCGAATGCCCGCGCCAGCTCCGCGACGAGCCGTGCTCGGGCCCGGTGCCCGTCCACGAGTGCGCCCGCGCCGAGTGCCTTCGCGGCCTCCCCGTACCGGCGAACGGTCGGGTGCACGTCGTCGAGTCGTTCTGAGGAAACACCGCGCAGCTCGGCGTGCACGTCCGGCACCGACAGGGTCCGGAACGCGACGCCGGCTGCATCCTCGATGTTCAGCGCCGGTTCCACCCTCCTGGCGCCGACGGCCGCGACGAACCGCGTCGCCACCGCGCCGACGACCCCTGCGACCTCCGGGTCGCAGGGGGCGTTTCCGAGATCGGGGGTCCACGCCACCCGCAGGCCCCGCAGCCCGACCGAGGCCAGCCTCGTCTCGAACGGCTCGCCCGGGGCTGGTAGCGAGGAACGGTCGTATTCGTCGGCACCGCACACACAGTCGAGAAAGCGTGCCGTGTCCCGGACGGTTCGGGTGAGCACCCCGTAGTGGTCGTTCTCCGCCGTCCCCCAGTGGCGCGGGCCGCGTGGCACCCGCCCGTAGGTCCCCTTGAAGCCGACCAGCCCGCAGTACGAGGCGGGGATGCGCAGCGAGCCCGCGCCGTCGGTGCCGGTCGCCATGGGCACCATCCCCGCGGCTACTGCCGCCGCCGACCCACCGCTCGACCCGCCGGGCGTCAGCGCGGGATTCCACGGGTTGCGGGTCACACCGTGCAGCGCCGAGGCGGTGAACGACGCCCGTCCGAACTCCGGGGAGGCCGTCGAGCCGACCGGTACCCCGCCCGCTGCGACGGCCCGTTCCACCAGCGTGGAGGTGTGGTCCGCGGTCCGACCGGAGTGCAGAACGCTGCCCATGGCGAACGGCCACCCCTCGACGGCGTGCAGCTCCTTCACCCCGAGCGGCACACCTGCGAGGGGGCCCGGGTCACCCCCGTTCGCGACGAGCTCGTCGATCTCGTGCGCCCGGGCCAGCGCGCCGTCGGGGTCGACGTGGACGAACGCGCCGAGCTCCGGGTCCAGTCGTCCTATCCGGTCGAGTGCCTCGGCGACGGCCTCCCGGGCAGCCAGCTCCCCGCGCCGGACCAGGTCGGCCGTCTCCACGACGGTCCGCGTCTCCTCGACGTACGAGTGCCGCACGGTCGTCACAGGAAGACCGCCATGACTCCGGTGGCCACGATCAAACCGGTCACGACGGGGACGAACAGCCGACGGGCCAGATCGATGACCGAGACACCGGTGATACCGGCGACGACGATCAACGACGACCAGATGACCAGCGTCCCGCCGCCGGTCCAGGTGGCGCCGTTCTGTGCGATCGCGGCCAGGGTCGCCACGTCGGCACCGGAGGACTGACCGAGCATGTCGGCCAGGGATCCGGTGAACGGCAGGCCGGGCCAGCCGTTCCCGTCGAGACCGATGACCATGCCGATGAGCAACATCGCGAAGGCGACGGCCACGGGCGAGTGCGGGATGTACGGCTGGACGTGACCGATCGCGTCGAGCAGGAAACCGGGCCCGGTGGCGTCCTCGGGGAGGCCGAGGATCTCCCCGGAGTAGTCGGACAGACCGACGTAGACGAAGCCGGCGACCGGGATGACCATCGCCATCGTGCGGAACGCGAACCCGATGCCCTCGGAGAAGTGGGTACCGATGTCGTCCAGCCAGCCGCCGCGATTCGCCACCAGGGCGATCACCACGAGTGCGAGCGCAGCCGTGCCGCCGACGAGCGGGGCGCCTGCTCCGTCGTCGATGTTCGGGATGAGCGAAGTGAACCGGCCCAGCAGCATCACGGCCAGCAGCACCACGAACAGGGCGGGGACCGCGATCGCGATGATGCGGGTCCGCCGTCGTGCACCGGTGTCGGGCGGGCCGACGCCGGCGTCGCCACCCTCGGTGAGGGTGGCGGTGCCGCCACCACCGCCCGCGGTCGCGTCCGCAGGTGCACCGTCCGACGCACCTCCGTCCCCGGACTGCACCGGACGGCCGGTGTCGGTCCCGGCCGCGGTTCCCGTCCCGGTCACCGGAAGGCGTACGGCAGCAGCGGCTTCGGGGTCGAGCATCGTCGTACGGACGTCACGCAGATAGACGATCGCGAGCGCGACCACGCCCACGATCAGCGAGATGACCAGCGCCCGGTCGGCGATGAGGCCGGCCGGGACGTTCGCGCCCTCGGCGGACAACCCCGGCGCCACCCCCATGATGTAGTCCGCGCTCAGCGCCATGCCCTGCCCCGTGATGGCGATGGCGAGTGCGGCGCCGAACGGTGCCAGGCCGGCGTGTACGGCGGCAGGCAGCAGGATCGCGGCGATCAGCGGAAGCACCGGTGTGGGCCAGAACGACATCGACAACAGGTAGGTCACGACGGCCAGCACCATGTAGGCGAGATGACCGTTCCGAAACAGATGACGCAGCGGCCGGATCATCATGGCGTCCGCACCGACGCTGCGCATGGCGCCGAGCATCGCGGTGACGAGCCCGATGATGATGAAGATCGGCAGCAGCTCGCGGGTGGCGACGATCGCACCGTGGAAGACGGCTCCCAGCCCGGTGACCAGGCTGCCGCCGTAGGCGGTCCCGGTGACGAATGTGGCGACGACAGCGAGCGCGATGACATTCTTCCGGGCGACGACGGTCGCGATGAGTGCGGCGAGACCGAGCAGGTAAGTCCAGTGTGCTACTGACAAGGCGGCACCATCCGTGGTGGGAATCAGCGACGTGGATCACGGCAGCGTCCGCCACTCTCGCCGAGTCCCCCGCAGTCGCCAAGCAGCAGGATGCACACCGAACCAGCGGCGATTTTGTGCGGCATGTCGTTCGACGCCCGGTGTCAGGGAGGTGGCGCCAGTTCGGCGTCCAGGTTGTCGTTCACCTTCGCCAGGGTGTCGACGTGGTGGGCCAGCCACACCATGAACTGGGTGTCCGACGACCGGATGTCCATGCCGATCGCCCGCGAGATCCGGTCCAGCTTGTACAGCGTCGTGTTCCGGTGCAGGCCCAGTCGCCGTGCTGCGGCGTTGAGGTTGCCCGATTCGCCGATGTAGGCGAGCACGACGCCCTCCAGGCTGCGGTTGTGCCCGTCGGCCCGGCGCAGTGGTGCGAGTACCTCCTCGGCGAACCTGCGGCCGTTCTCGGAGTCGGCGACCTCGCGTAGCGCTACGAAGATCCGGAGGTCCTCGTAGCCGACGACCGGAGCCGCGTCCACCCGGCGCGCCAGAGACAGGGCTGTACGCGCCTCCCGGTAGCCGATCGCGGCGCCACCCGCGCCGGTCCGAGCGCCGCCGAACGCGACCTGGACCGTGCCGGCGAGCCTCTCCTGCACCGCCCGGTAGACGGCGCCGGCCAACGAGCGGATCTCCTCGGTGCCGTGCTGGTCGGCGACCGGCGCGACCACGACGAGGTTCCCGCCCACCTGCGTGGCGAGGACGGGCTCGGGAACCTCGTGGTCGATCCGCTCCACCGCCCGGGCGGCGGCCTGGAAGCGGCGGACCGTGCGGGCGTCGTCGGAGACCGGCGGGTCGGGCTCGGCGACCAGCACCACGTACCGGCCGTCGGGCTGGAAACCGTGGTGGCGAGCGCGCGCCACGAGCTGCTGGCCGTCGGCGAACCGGCCGTGGACCAGGTCGACGACGAAATCGCCGCGCGTGCGTTCCTCGGCCTCGGTCATCGAACGCATTCGGAGCATCTCCGCCCCGATCAGCACGGCGCCCTCCTGCACCACGATCCGGCGCTGGGCGCGATCGTGCGGGTCCCCGTCCACCGGTTCCAGCACCGCGGCCACCCCGCAGGGCTCGCCGCCGATCGTGACCGGTGCGGCCAGCGGAACCACCGCGTCCGAGCCGTCCCCGACGACGTCGAGGGTGACCGCGTCGTGGGAGGGGATCCTGCCGCCGAGGGTGTTCGCGTAGCGGCCGATGAGGCCGGCGACGTGGTCCGGCAACGACTTCGCGCGTCCGGTCCCCGACTCGTGCGCGAGCACCGCGCCGTCCAGGTCGAGGACCGTCACCGGGGCCCCGGCCATCCGGGACATGCCGTGGGCGAGCGCGGGAATCCCGGTGCCCCGGGCCAGGATCTCGCCGAGCGAGCGGTGCACGCGGTCGCTGTACTGCAGCACGTGTGTGGACTGGGCCAGCACCTTCGTGGCCACCAGCTGGCTCACCGCCCGGAAACCCGCCGTCGCCGGCAGCAGCGCTAGGGGTAGCCCGACCTCGTCGGCGGCGGCGCGGGCCTCGGGCAGGTAGCGCCGAAGCTCGGCGGGCGGCGCCGCGTCGGACGGATCGAGCCGGACCAGCAGTGCGACCGCCCCGGCCTCGGCGACGCTGCGTACCACCGCGGCGCCGCCGGGTCCGCGGAACCGGGCGACGGGAGCGTGCACGACGAGGTCGCCATCGGGTTCGGCACCCTCGTCGAGCTCGGACAACGGGATGCACCAGCGCGCGGTGCGCGAGGTCCCGTCCCGGCCGGCGACGAGCGTGTTGCGCAGGAGAGGCTCGGTCAGGAGGTCGGCGACGGAGACGGTGTCGGACGGGTCGACCCGTGCGGTGGGCGCACGTCGGTCGGCATCGGGTCGAGCGCTCTGTGCCATCTGCCTATATCCGATCCGTGGGCGGCTGCACTTCGTCCAGTGCCGGTCATGCTGGCCCCGCTCCACAATCGCCGGTAGCCGTCACATTCCACAATCCGCCGGAGGTTCTTCGTGCATCCAGCACCGACTCGCCCGGTCGCGGACATCCCGGACACCGAGTCGTGGACGACCGATCCGGCCCGCCCCGGTCACTCGGTCAGCCGGTTCCGCCCCGCCACCGCCGACGACGTCCACGACGCGATCGGACGGGCCGCCGCGTCCGGATGGCCGGGCACCACCCCGGCCCACCGGGCTGCCGTGCTCGGCGGGGTCGCCGACCGTTTGGAGGCGGACCGCGACGACTTGGCCGCGCTGATCACCCGGGAGGAGGGCAAGCCGCTCGGTGCCGCTCGCGGCGAGGTCGGCAAGGCCGCCGAGCAGTTCCGGCTCGCCGCCCAGCTGGCGTTCCTGGTCGAGGGGACGACCTACCCGCCAGAGACGCCCGGCACGTTCGCCTACACGCTGCGCGGTCCGCTCGGTGTGGTCGCGGCCGTGACCCCGTGGAATTTCCCGCTGTCGCTGGCCGCGCGCAAGATCGCGCCGGCGCTGGCGGCGGGGAACACGGTGGTGTTCAAGCCCTCGCCGGTGACCGCGGGCGTCGGCGACCGGCTCGCTTCCGCGGCCACGGCAGCCGGGCTTCCCGCGGACGCCCTGCCCGTGGTCCACGGCCACGACCCCGACGCGATGACAGCTCTGCTCGCCGACCGGCGGGTCCGCGGAGTCAGCTTCACCGGCTCGGACGAGATCGGTGCGCTGATCCGGGCACAGACGCACGGCCAGGCCCGGTTGCAGCTGGAGCTCGGCGGCCGCAACTGCGCCGTGGTCTGCGCCGACGCCGACCTGGAGCGGGCCGCCGCCGACATCGCGACCGGCGCGTTCGGGCTGACCGGGCAGGCCTGCACCTCGACCGACCGCGTCCTGGTGGCGGAGCCCGTCGCCGCCGAGCTGACGGCGCTGCTCGCAGAGCGGGTGCGCGCTCTCGTGGTCGGCCCCGGTGGCGACCGGACGACGACCGCGGGCCCGGTCGCCACCGTGGGCCAGTTCCGGCGGCTGAGCGAGCTACGCGAGAGTGCCGTCGCCGCCGGTGCCCGGGTCGTCGCGTCCGCCGAGGTCGTGCCCGGCTGCGACCCGGACGGCTACTGGGTTCCCCCGACGTTGTTCGCCGACGTCCCTGCCGACCACGAGCTGGTCACCGGCGAGGTGTTCGGTCCGTTCTGCACGGTCCTGCCGGTCGCCGATCTCGAGGAGGCGCTCTCCGTCCTCGACAGCTCCACGCACGGCCTCGCAGCAGCCGTACACACCACTGATCTCGCCACCGCATACCGGTTCGCGGCCGCTGCGCCGTGCGGAGTCGTGAAAGTCAACGCCCCCACCACCGGCAACGGGGTCGCCCCGCCGTTCGGGGGACTGCGTGCGTCGTCCGGCGGCGCCTTCCCGGAGGGCGGGCGTCAGGCGCTCGAGTTCGTCACCGACACCAGGACCGTGTACCTCACCCCCTGACCCGGGAACGGCGTCCGTTCCCACCGACCACCCACTCCGGAGGAGACCCGTGCAGACCATCCACCGACTCACCCTCGACGACGCCCTCGTCGTCCTGCGAGCGGCCGAGGCCGAGGCCGAGCGGATCGGCGTCCGCCAGACCATCTGCGTCGCCGACGACGGTGCCCACCCGATCGCGCTGCACCGCATGACCGGTGCCCGCCTCACCGGGGTCGAGATCGCCATCGCGAAGGCCTTCACCGCAGCCGGGCACCAGCGCGCCACCCATCTGTTCAACGAACCCCCGAACGGGCCGGCCCTGCCGGGTAACGAGGCGTTCGGGATCCAGCACATGCACACCGGACGGTTCACGGTGTTCGTCGGCGGCTTCCCCCTCGTGTACGACGGCCAGGTCGTCGGTGCGGTCGGTATCAGCGGCGGCAACGGTGAGCAGGACAAGGCGGTCGGTGCGGCGGCGCTCGCCGCATTCGAGGAGCTGGTCGCGGGCGCGGTCCCCGCCTGAGTGCTGCACGACGGACGGGCTCCTCGGCGAGGGGCCCGTCCGTCGTTCCGTTCGCGGATCAGCCGCGGACCCGGCCGGTGAAGCTGACGGCGAGAGCGACGAGCGCGGACCCGGCACACACGAGGGCGACGGCCACGACCGACGCCCGATCGGCCGGGGCGTCGCCGACCGCCAGCGCGACCACCACGCCGCCGAGTGCGGCACCGACGAAGCGCAGCGAGTTGAAGACCCCGAGCCCGGCTCCGGAACCGGCCAGCTGCGCCGATCGGGCGGCCCCGGTGGCAGCCGGGGTCTGGGTCAGGGCCATGCCGCAGCCGACGGCAGCACAGACCGCGACCAGAGCGGGCAGGGCGGAAGCCGTCGCGAAGAACCAGGCCAGGGCGCCCGCGGCGGTGGCGAGGACGAGCAGCCCGCACCGCAGGGCCCACCGAGGGCTCCAGCCCTCGGTCAGCCGCCCGACGACCGGGGCGAGCACCGTCATCGCCGCGGGCACGGCGACGACCAGCAGACCGGCCTCGCGGGCGGGGAGCCCGAACTCGGCGAGCAGGAACAGCGGGACCGCCAGCAGGATCGCGGTCAGGCACAACATCTGGGCCAGCGCGGCCACCGACGAGCGCACGAACCGCGCGTCGAGGAACAGGCCGAGCGGGACGAACGGCCGGGCGACCCGTCGCTCGACGACGACGAACGCCCCCAGTGCCAGCGAACCCGCGCCGAACCCGATCCACACCACAGGCGAGCCCGGGCCGAGGGGTCCGAGCGCCGAGGCACCGACGAGCACCCCGACAGTGCCGAGGGTGAGGGTGAGGGCACCGCCGATGTCCAGCCGGGCCGCCCGTGGTTCGTCGTGCGGGAGCAGACGCAGCGCGCCCAGGAAGGCGACCAGTGCGAAGGGGACGATCACCGCGAAGACCGACCGCCAGCCGGTCGTGTCGGCCAACAGCCCACCGATCGTCGGCCCGGCGGCCTGGCCTGCGCCGTTGGCCGCCGCCCACCACGACACGGCGCGCCCACGGTGCTCGGGGGCTGCGGCCGCGGTGAGCAGTGCGAGCACCGTCGGCAGCACCAGCGCTCCGGACAGACCCTGGACCGCGCGGAACCCGACGAGGGTCGGCAGGTTCGGGGCGAGCGCCGCACCCGTTGCGCCGACGGCGACCCCGACCATCGAGATCAGGAAGAGTCGCCGCCGGCCGATCCGGTCACCGAGCCACCCGGCGATCGGGAGCATCGCAGCGCACGTCAGGTTGAACGCGACCACCACGAGCGTCCCGGCCGTCAGCGGTGCACCGAGATCGGCGGTGATGGCAGCGAGCGGCACCGTGACCAGGGTGTTCGCGATCGTGCTCGCGAACGTCCCGATCACCAGGAACACCATGGCCGGCCCGGGCCCTGTTCCGGTCCTCCGGGCCCGCAGTGCGTCGAGAGCGCCGGTCACCGGGGTCGGACCGGCGTGAGCGCGGCGGTGAGCTCGACCTCCACCGGGGCCCCGCCGGGTAGTGCGAGCACGCCGACGGCGGCCCGCACCGGCAACAGATCCGGGCCGAACCGGTCGGCGAGTACGGCGGATGCGCCGTCCGCGACGGCCGACTGGTCGGCGAAGTCGGCTGTGCAGGCCACCCACACGGTCATCCGGACGGGCCGGGCGAGGACCCGCCCGGCCGCGTCCGCGGCGGAGCGGCACGCGGCCAGCGCGTTCCCCACGGCAAGCCTGGCAGCCGCCGCGGCCTCCGGGACACCGACGGATTCTCCGACCCGGCCGGTCAACCTCAGCCGGCCGGCCCGGCGCGGTGTCATCCCGGCGCTGTGCACCAGGTCGCCCTCGACGACGGCCGCCACATACCGGCCCTGTGGGACGGGCGGTCCCTCCGCGGCCACCGGCCCGGTCACCTCAGACACCGAGCGCCACCCCTTCCTGGCGGAAGTCCGAGCCGCCGGCCAGGCAACCGGTGCGGTGATCGACCGACACGATCTGCGCGCTGCCACCCCCTCCGCCGTCGCCGACCCGGACGACGTGGTGCCCCCGCTCGGCCAGTCCGGCGAGCACCTCCGGCCCGAGGCGGTCCTCGCAGCGCAGCTCGGCCGCGCTGCCCAGGTCACCGGCGTCACTGCCCGGGAAGACCGAGAACCGGGGTGCGTCGACGGCGTCCTGCGGATCGGCGTCCTGATCGAGCAGATGGGAGATCAACTGAACGTTCCACTGCACCTGGCCGTCGCCGCCGGGCGTGTTGCCCACGTGCAGCAGGCGACCGTCGTCGTCGGTGACCAGCCAGGTGTTGAGGGTGTGCAGCGGGCGCCGTCGCGGGCGTACCTCGTTCGGGTGCCCGGGGACGAGGTAGGCGCCGCGGGCAAGCCGGTTGTTGAGCACGATCCCGGTGCCCGGCACGGTCGTCCCCGACCCGAAGGTGAACGCCAGCGACACGATGAGGCCGACGGCACGCCCGTCGCCGTCGACAGCCACCATCGACGTCGTGTCACCGTCGGGGCGGGCGCCGGCGGGCATCGGCAGGTCGCGCGCCCGGATCCGCTCCCGGGCCTCGGCGAGGGCTTCCGGGCTGCCGGCACGGTCCGGAGCGGGCCGGTCCGAACCTGCCCGGTCGTAGCGGTCGTCGAACGCGATGCGGGCCGCACCGGCGAGCCAGTGGACGGCCTCGGCACCGAGGGGCAGGGGCGCCGTACCGCCGGCCCGTAGCTCACCGTCGCAGACGGCGAGCTGGTCGACGACCATCCAGCCGGGTGTCGGCAGCGGAGTCTGGTAGACGTTCCTGCCCGCGTACCGGCCCCGGAGCGGTGCCTCCCCGACGACATGCCCGCTCGCCGCCCACTCGGCCCCGGAGAACGGCGCGCCGCCCGCGGCGAGAGCCTCGACCGCACGCTCGGCAAGGGTTCCCGTGTAGAGCGCGTCGGGATCGCGGGCGAGGGCGGCGATCGACCGGGCGAGCTCGGGCTGCGCGAGCCGGGTTCCGACGGCCGGGGCGCGTCCGTCGCGCAGCAACGCCGCGGCGGTCTCCGGGTTCGCGGCCAGCCGCTCGCGATGGCGGTCGATGTCGTCACGGGTCCGGGCCGTGCACGGCAGCCCGCCGGTGGCCATCCGAACCGCCGGTTCCCACAGCTCCGTCAGCGGGCGTGTGGCCCCGGCCGCATGCAGCGCGGTCAGTGCGGCGACCGCCCCCGGTGCGGCGACCGACAGCGGCCCGTACCGGGGGAGCAGTGCCGCACCGGCGTAACGGTCGGGGGTCCCGCCGTCCGGGCCGAAACCACTACCGCAGAACGCCTCTACCTGCCCGCCCGGCTCGTGGACCAGGGCGAACATGTCCCCTCCGACACCGCACTGCCCGGGCAGCGCGAGCCAGGCGACGGCGGCCATCGCGAGCGCCGCGTCGACGGCGTTGCCCCCTGTAGCGAGTACCTCCGCACCCGTCCGGCTGATCGCGGGATGGCTCGAGGTCACCATCCCGTCGGCTCCGAGCGCCGGTACACGGACGGACGAGGGGAACGCGGACGGGGGCGCGAGGGCGGTCATGCACGGCACGATCCATCGCGCTCGCTCGTGACGACTACGTGAAATCTGCACAGGCAGAGGGCCGCAGCCAGGGCACTGTGTCGTAACGACAACGTGCACAATCGGAAATCCGCGTGCTGTGCACTGTTGGCCTGGATGAGTGGCCGACGGCCTGTGAGTGTGTTCCGCCACACCACCACACAGCACCGCCGTCACTCGGCGGGAAGGAGGCCGCGGTGGCACTGACTGCTGCACACTGGGTCTATCTGGGCGGGATCCTGCTGATCCTCGGCACGATGAGCGCCCGGAAGAACGTCCTCGTCCCCGCACTGCTGGCGACGGTCGCGACCGCTTGGGCGATGACGGGGGACCCGATCGTTGCCGTCCAGGCGATCTTCAACGCCACACTCACAGCGGCTGCGGAGCTCTTCAACATCTTCCTGATCATCGCGATGGTGACCGCCCTGCTCGGCGCGCTCCGCGCAATGCACGCGGATCAGCGCATGGTCACCCCGTTCCAGAAGGTGATGCGCGGCGGGTGGTCCGCCTGGGCCGTGCTGATCGTGGTCACGTTCGGAGTCAGCCTGTTTTTCTGGCCGACGCCGGCGGTGCCGTTGATCGGGGCGATCCTGGTGCCGGCCGCGATCCGGGCGGGGCTTCCCGCGATGGGTGCCGCCATGGCGATCGCGGTGGCAGGGCAGGGCATGGCGCTGTCGAGCGACTACGTGATGCAGGTTGCCCCGGGGCTCTCGGCGACGGCGGCCGGCGCCGACCCGGAGCGGGTCGCCGACGTCGCACTCGTCCTGGCGATCATCACCGGGATCACCGCGCTGGCCATCATGGGGCTGATGCTGGCCCGGCACATGCGGACGCCCTCGGACGTGTACCTCGAGGAGTGGGAGGCCGGCGTGGTTACCGGGCCGCGACCCTCGGCCGGTCTGTTCCAGCGGTTGCGTCGGCGATTCGCCGGCGCCGGGACGACCGGCGACGGGGCCGAACCGCTCATCGTGACCGAGCAGACCGAGGAACGAGTGGCGGTCGGCGCAGCCGTGGGTGGGTCGCCGACCGGCGCGAGCGGTGCGGCGCCACCGCCGTCGGGCGGCTCCGGAGACGTCCCGGACCGCGACGAGAAGCCAACCGGAAAGAACACGCCGCCCCCGGACCCACGCACGGAGCGGTTGGCGAGGCTCTTCGCCGTCGCAGTGCCGGTGACGTTCGGACTGATGATCATCTACTTGGTGCTGGGCGAAGCGGGTGTGGTGCCTCCGGTTGAGAGCGGCTCCGCTGCAGCACTGGTCGGAGGGCTCGCAATCGTGCTCGCCGTGCTGGCCTGTGTCGCGCTTGACGGGCCCCGCGCCGCACTGACCTCGGTCGGTGAGCACGTGACCGACGGGCTCGTATTTGCGTTCCGGGCGATGGGCATCGTCCTGCCGATCGCCGGGTTCTTCTTCCTGGGCAACTCCGACTTCGCGGGGGACATCCTGGGACTGCCCGACGACTCTCAGGCGCCCTCCCTGCTGGTCGACATCGTCATGTCCGCGCAGCACCTCATCCCGAGCAACCCTGTCGTCGTGAGTTTCGGAGTGCTGATCGTCGGGCTGCTCGGCGGGCTCGACGGCTCCGGCTTCTCCGGGCTGCCGATGACCGGTTCACTCTCCGGTGCGCTGGGGCCGGCCGTCGGCATCGACCCGGCGACGCTGGCCGCCGTCGGGCAAATGGGGTCGATCTGGGCGGGTGGCGGCGTACTCGTGGCCTGGTCGTCACTGCTGGTCGTCGCCGGGGTGACCCGGGTACCGGTCATCGAACTCGCCCGACGGTGCTTCCTGCCGGTGATGGCCGGATTGGTCGTCTCGACACTGGTGGCCGCGACGTTCTTCTGACCCCTCGGCGGCATCTTCCGGCCCCGGATCCCCAGGCGTTGCCTGCGGATCCGGGGCCGTCGTCGTTTCGGTCGGGAACCGTGCGAAGTGCTGCAAGATTCCGCCCGTCCTTGTGCTGACTGACCGGCGATCCGGGGCCTCCCGCCACATAACGTCGAGGTCACCGGGTCGGAGGCAACGGTGGCGGAGCGATCGGCCGCCACGAAGGCCACGCCCGGGTCCACCCGATCTCCGAGCTTCCATCTGGAGGGTTCGCCATGACCCTGACCATCGACGAGACCACCGGGGCTCCCGCACCGGGTCTGCTCTCCCGGGAGGAATTCCGAACCGCCCTGGAGGACGCCATCAAGGGCCGCGAGGCGAAGAACGCCTCGTTCTCGAAGGCCTGGGCGGAGGGAACGCTCACCCGCGAGCACTTCAGCCGGTGGGCGGAGAACCACTACCACTACGTCGGCCCGTTCGCGGACTACCTCGGCTACATCTACGGCAACACCCCCGACCACTGCACCGACGCCAAGGACTTCACCCTCCAGAACATGTACGAGGAGGAGCTCGCCGACATCCGGCACACCGACCTCCTCATCCGGTTCGGCGAGGCGTGCGGGACCACCCGGGAGCAGATCGAGAACCCGGACAACATGAACGCGGTCACCCGTGGACTGCAGTCCTGGTGCTACGCCGTCGCGATGCGCGAGCACTTCGTGGTGGCCACCGCCGCGCTGGTCGTCGGGCTGGAGTCGCAGGTGCCGAGCATCTACCGCAAGCAGATCGTCCCGTTGCGGGAGACCTACGGCTTCACCGAGGACGAGATCGAGTTCTTCGATCTGCACATCACGTCGGACGTGGTGCACGGCGAGCGGGGCTTCCAGATCGTGCTGGACCACGCCGACACCCCGGAACTGCAGCAGCGCTGTCTGCAGTTCGTGCGCTGGGGCGCCGAGATGCGGTTCTCCTACACCCGCGCGCTCTACGACACCTACGTCGCGCCCACCCTCTGACCGCCCTGCCGCGGCGGGTGCACCCGCACCCGCCGCGGCCCGACGCCCGGGAGGAGGGCTCGTGAGCGACACCGATACCACGCATTGGATCGCCACCGTCCCGTTCACCGACCTCGCGCGCCGGCGCCGGACCCGCGTCGAGATCGGCGACGGGGCCGTGGCCCTGTTCCTCGTCGGGGACCGGGTGTTCGCCTTCGACGACACCTGCGTGCACAAGGGACGGTCGCTGTCCCGCGGTGTCGTCTGGCGGGGACGGGTCGTGTGTCCGGCCCACCAGTGGGCCTTCGATCCGGAGACCGGCCGGGCCGAGGGACGCGACGAGTGCCAGCCGGTCCACGACGTCCGGGTCGTCGACGGCGTGGTGCTCGTCGACCCCCGCCCCCGCAGCCAGGAGGAGATCTGATGCCCGACCTGCCCCGCAGCCTGGTCACCGTGGGTGCCGGCCAGGCTGCCGTCGCCGCGGTGCGGATGCTGCGCCGCCGCGGCTTCGACGGATCGGTGACCGTGCTGTCCGACGAGCCCCACCTGCCCTACCAGCGCCCGCCGTTGTCGAAGGACTTCCTGCGCGGCGAGACCGGGTCCGCCGACCTGGTGCTGCTCGACGAGGCCTGGGCCGCGGCGAACGACGTCGTGTTGCGGCAGGGGAGTGCGGCCGCGGCCGTCGCTCCCGGTGAGGTGCAACTCGTCGACGGCTCCCGCGTGAACGCGGACGCGATCCTGCTGGCCACCGGGGTGCGGGCGCGCACGTTGCCGGGGGTGGCCGGCGAGCGTGTCGTCCACCTCCGCACGGTCGCCGACGCCGTCCGGCTACGCGACGCGCTCCCGACGATCGAGCGACTCGCCGTCGTCGGTGGCGGACTGATCGGTGCCGAGGTGGCGTCGTCGGCTCGTGACCGGGGAATCGACGTCACGGTGCTGGAGGCAGGGCAGCTGCCGATGCTCGGTCAGCTCGGCCCGCGGATGGCCGAGTTCTGCGCGGAGCTGGCGCGCGACCACGGGGTGGACCTGCGGTGCGGACAGGAGATCGGGTCGGTCGAGGAGACCTCGGGCGGAGTCGCGATCCGGACCGCGACCGGGCGCGTGGAGGCGGATCTGGTGGTCGTCGCCGTCGGTTCGGTGCCGAACGACGAGCTGGCCCGGGCGGCCGGCGTCGCCACCGACCCGGTTCGTGGCGGCATCGTCGTCGACAACTCCTGTCGCACCTCTGCCCCGGGCGTCTTCGCCGCCGGGGACGTCGCGACCCGTGCCGTGGGGGACGGGTACCTGCGGACCGAGCACGTCGACAACGCCACGACCCAGGGCGGGACGGTGGCCCGGGCGCTGCTCGGCAAGCCGGCCCCGCCCGCCGAGGCGCCGTGGTTCTGGTCCGATCAGTACGACCTCAACCTCCAGTTCGTCGGACACGCCCCACCCGAGGCCGAGATCGTGGTCCGCGGCAGCGTCGCCGACCGGGACTTCACCGCCTTCTACCTGTCCGACGGGCGCGTCCGGGCCGCCTTCGCCGTCGAACGGGGTGGTGACGTCCCCGCCGCACGGCAGTTCCTCGCGCTCGGGACGCCGGTCCCGCGTGAGGTCCTGGCCGACGACGACCAGGACCTCTTCGACCTACTCGACAGCATCACCGCCTGAGGAGAGACGCCGTGGAGTTCCACAAGATCGCCCGTTCCGGTCAGATCCCCGAAGGGGTCGTGCGCAGGTTCTTCGCCGGTGAGGTCGAGATCGCGGTCTCGCGCTCCGACGGCGAGGTCCACGCGACGTCCAACTACTGCAGCCACCTCGACTGCCTGCTCTCCAGCGGCAAGGTCACCGACGAGGGGCTGTTGTGCTCCTGCCACGGAAGCGTCTTCGACTACGGCTCCGGCGAGCCGCTGTGCCCACCCGCGACGCGTCCGATCACCGTGTTCCCGGTGCGTGAGGAGGACGGACACGTCCATGTCGGTATCGACGCCGAGCTCGCCGAATCCGCTATGCGCCGCCGCGCGGTGGGGGCGCGGCGGCTCGGGGATCCGGCGTCCTGAGTGTCCGGGACGGGTTCTCAGTCGCTGAGTGAGAGCAGCTCGCGGGGGTTGTCGTGCACGATCCGGCGCAGGTCCTTCTCCGCCAGCCCGAGGTCCAGCAGCGCCTCGGCGACGCGCCGGAAGGCGTCGACCGGGCGGGGGAAGCCTGCCTGGCCGAGGTCGGACCCGATCAGCGTGTTCTCCGGCCCGAGTGCCGAGATCCACTCCATGAGCTGCTCGACCGGCCAGCGCATCCGGGCGCCCGGGTCGTACATGTGCAGCTCGTGCTCGATCAGCGCGCCGCCCTCGATGTAGCTCAGGCACTGCTTCGGGTCGGCGCCGATCACGAAGTCCGGATGCGACACGACGAAGTTGCGCACTCCCCGGTCCCGGGCGGCGGCAAAGCACGCGCTGATGTCCTCGGGGTGCAGGTGCCCGCCGTTGAGGACGGCATCGTGCTCGGCGATCAGGTCGAAGATCGGGAGCAGCTCCGGCACGACCTGCCCGTCCCGGACGACCTCGATCCGCTCCGCGGTCAGTTTCACGGTCGGGGTGGGGAACCCGAGGTTCTCCGCGTGGCAGTCGATGTGCCGGCCCGACGACACGGTCGGCAGGTAGACGATCTTCCCGCCGAGCCCGAGGCAGAGCTGCACCTGGGCGAGGTTGAGGCCGCCGACGGTGGTGTTGAGCGCGACCGCGCCGATCACCTCGGTCGGGATGTCGGCGAGCAGCGGGCGTTGGGCGAGCACATCCATCTGGGTGTTGTGGTGGTGGCACTTGGCGACCATCGCCCGCATGCGCAGGCGCTCCCAGCCGTCACGGGCACCGCCCGCGTGGTCGAACTCCCGGGGCATCGGGGACGGTCCGGAGTGGCAGTGCATGTCGACGAGACCGTCGAGGACTGCGTCGATGGCATCGGTGGTCATGGTGTCTCCTCGAGGTATGTAAGGGATGCGGGCCGGGTCAGCTGTGCATGTCGACGTCACGGGTCTCCGGCCCCAGCCAGGCGCCGGCGGCGGTCAGCAGACCCCCGATCGTGACCAGAGCGGCGGGGGCGAGCTCCGGACCGACGATCGCCTCGAGCCCGAGCAGGTAGTAGGCGAAGAAGGCCGGCAGTACCAGCGCCAGGCTGTAGCCGATGCCGTATCCCGTCGCCCGCATCGAGGCGGGGAACCGCTCGGTCATGTAGGCGGCCACCGGTCCGAACGCCAGGATCCCGACGGTGAAGGCCACACTCAGCAGCCCGGTGGACGTCCAGAACCCGAGTCCGGCGGAGGTGCCGAGGACGGCGAGGGTCCCGGCGCCGACCACGGCGACGAGTACCCCGGTCCCGATGTAGAACGGGCGGCGACCGAACCGTTGGCTGAGCAGGCCCGCCGGTGGGTAGGTCGCGGCGCTGATCAGCGACGCGATCACCAGGGCGATCGTGAGCTGGGTGGACGTCATCCCGGCTGCCGTGGACGCCAGTTCCGGCAGGATCGTGACGGTCACGTTCAGGACGGTCCAGATGCCGGTCATGAGGACGAAGACCTGCAGCAGGCTGCTCCGGTGCGCGCCGAGGAACAGCTCGCGCAACGGCGAGACCCGCTCCTGCGGGGCCTGTTTCTGGTGCTCTTCGGACTCGGGCACGTACTTGACGAAGTAGACGAGCACCACGAGCGCGAGCAGCGATCCGATCACGAACGGGATGCGCCATCCCCACGTCGCGTACGGCGAGTCCGCCGGGCCCGAGGGGAAGATCTGCAGCAACACCAGGGTGAGCAGCGAGATCAGGCACAGCGCGAGCGGGGAGGTCATGGTGATGAATCCGCTGGCGAGGCCGCGGCGACGCTTCGGCGTCCACTCCATCGCGAGCGGGATCGCCGCGGTGTACTCGCCGCCGAGGAACACGCCGTCGAGCAGCCGCAGCGCGATCAGCAGTGCGACCGCCCAGAGCCCGACGCTCGAGTAGCCCGGCAGCAGCGCGATGATCATCGTGGTCACCGCGATACCGGCGATGGCGATGATCGTGGCCTTGCGCCGGCCGGTCCGGTCGGCGAGCACCCCGAAGATCACGGCACCGATCGGCCGTCCCAGCAGGGTCGCGGTGAAGATGAAGGCGGCGACGATCGTCCGCGTGCTCGTGTCGAGGTCCGGTGGGACGAAGTAGGCCATCGCCGGTGCGAGCGCGATGACGGGGACGTAGATGTCGAACTGGTCGACGAAGTAGCCGGTGACGCCGCCGGTGAGCGCGCGGCGGCGTTCCGCGGAACGGTCTGCGGCCGGGGCGGTGCCGGGCCGGTCGTCGTGCGTCGAGGAGGTCATGGCTGGTCCTTCGCTGGGCCGGTGCGTGGTGGCGACGGGTCGCCGGCCGCCCGGAGGTCGTGGACGATCTCGTGCGCCGACCGGCCGAGCATCGTGGCGTCGTTGCCGACGAGGACGAAGTCGTAGTTCAGGGGGAGGGCCCGCGCGGCCGTGGCGGAACCGACGGCGGTACCGAGCGGCACCCGGTGCGCCTCGGCGGCCTTGCCGACCCGGGCGAGCAGCTCGCCGAACTCGGCGGAGTCCGCGGGGAGACCGGTCGCGACCGCGAGATCGGCCGGGCCCACGAACAGCGCGCCCAGCCCCGGCACCCGTGCGATGTCCTCCACCGCCGCGACCGCCTCGGGGCTCTCGAGCTGGGGCACGACCGCGACGTGTTCGCCGCCGGCAAGATAGCCGTCCGGATCGGAACCCCAGCCGCCCGCGCGCACCGTCGGCCCGTAACCCCGGGTGCCGTGCGGCGGGAACCGGGCGTGCGCGACCACGGCCCGCGCGTCGGTGCCCCCGTCGACGTGCGGGACGAGGACGCCGGCGGCGCCGGAGTCCAGCACCCGCCCGATCGTCGACGCCCCGCGGTCGGGCACCCGGACCAGCGCCGGGATCCCACATCCCCGTGCGACGCCGATCAGCTGGTGGACGGTGCCGACGCCCAGCGGGGCGTGCTCCATGTCGAGGGCGACGAAGTCGAAGCCGGCCGCGGCCACCAGCTCCACGCTGTCGGCGACCGGGAGCTTGATCCAGGTCCCGTAGCGGGTCCCGTCACCGGTGAGGAGCTCACCGAACGCCACGGTCACGACGGGGCCCCGGGCGGCATCGGGTACTCGTCCGCGTTGAGCACCCAGCCCGGCCGCTCGGAGAAGTCCAGCCGTGGCGGGCAGAAGACGTCGATCAGCTGGTTGACGCCCTGACCGACCGAGCGGCTGGTGTGCACCGCGGGCGGCGGGATCACGGTGACCGACGGACTCGCCACCTCGACGTGCTCGTCCGGCCGCCAGTCCGCCAGGTTCCTCGTCCACGGCGTCCTGATGTGGTGCACCCACCGGCCCGCGACGGTGAGCGAGTACTGCTCGAAGTCGTCGTGGTGGTGCGGCGAGAGGTTCGCGGTGTCGCGCGGACCGAAGTCCGCGTCGAACAGGTTGACCATGACCGTGCTGCATCGGAAGAGGCGACCGAAGCGGCCCTGTTCGTAGGGGTGGTCGGCGACCGGGTAGACCCGGATCCGGGGGCCGTCGACCGGGCCCGGCCACGGGGCGAACGGCGTGACGTTCGGATCGGGATCGGCGTATGCGGCCCGGTTGCGGCACAGTTCCTGCAGATCAGTGGACCGGGCCGAGAACAGCCTGATCACGGTCGTGTCTGAGTGCACCTCGAGGTGGCTGTCACCGGCGGGAACCACGACGACCGACCGATCGGTGACCTTCGCCCGCTCTGTCCCCGCCCCGATCTCGGCGGTGGCCCCGGCGTCGGGGAACAGGGCCATGTACTCGTCGGGCTGGCCGGTACGTGCGAGCCGCTCACCGGCTCGGGCCTGGGTGTGCGCGACGACGGCGTTCTGTCCCCGGACCCACCACGTGCGGCTCCCGAGGGTGGTGATCTCGGCCGGCTCCAGCTCGCTGAGGTCCAGGAACCGGGCCGGGACGTTCGGTCGATCGGGTGTCTGCCGGCCGGCCGCGATGGCCGATCGGGGGTCGTTGGCTCCGTACGACATCCTGCTCCTCTATGATGTTCACATCGTGAAGCTTTAGTTCGTGATGTGAACAGAGTGACATCGGTCGACCTCGGCGTCAACGGGGTCCTTCCTCGCCGACGGACTACGGTTCGTTCGACCGATCCCGTGGTGAGAGGTGAAGGAATCCGCATGGAGGAGCCGGTGCAGCGCGGGGCCGAGGGGGCATCGTCGGACATCCAGGCGGTGACGCGGGCGAGCCAGATCCTCGCCCTGTTCCGGCCCGACCGGCCGCAGCTGACCGTGGCGGCGGCGGCCACCGAGCTGGGGCTCAACCGGACGACAACCCACCGGTACTTCGCCTCGCTGGTGTCCAGCGGCCTGCTCGAACGCGGACGCGACGGGGTGTCGTTCGTTCCGGGAGGACTCCTCGTCCAGCTCGGCACCTTCGCACTGGGCCGGCGCGCCGTCGTCGACCTCGCGCCAGCGCACCTGGCGAAGCTCTCCCGGACCACCCGGCTGTCGTCCGCGCTGAGCCTGTGGGGATCGACCGGCCCGGTCGTGACCCGGGTCGAGGAGGACGGCACGAGCGCGGTGGTGGTGTCGGTGCGCGTGGGACACCAGCTACCTGTCGACACGGCGCAGAGCCAGGTCTTCCTCGCCTTCATGGCCGACCGGTCCCGGGCCGAGCGGCTGCTCGCCGGTGACACCGGACTGGCCGAGCGCGTCGAGGAGGTGCGGCGCACGGGCCTGTCGTCGACCCACATCGCCGAGTCCGACATCACCGCGGTGGGCGCTCCGGTGTTCGACGAGGCGGGTATCTGCGCCACGATCGCCGTGATCGGGACTGCGCGGACCCTCCCGGTCCGCGAGCCGCACGAGGCGGGCCGAGCACTGGCTGACGCCGCATACGCGCTGAGCGCGGAACTCGGCGGCGAGCGCCACTACCCGGACGGGTTCCCGGGTTGCCCGTGATGGCGTGCCCGACGACGAACGCCGCCGCGCGCGGAGGTCGTTCACGGCGGCGAGCCAAGAGTGCCGAGCGGGCATGGCGACCTCACACCGGTTCGCTCCACCTCACACGTGTTGCAGCGGGTGTGCGGAGCAGTGAACCGGTGTGAGGTGGCCTCACCGCGAGGTGCGCTCGGCTGCGGCGGACGAGGTCTCGTAGAGGTCCCGGCGGAAGTGCTCCCGGATCGTCACGACGGAGACGAACGTGACGACGGCACAGGCCAGGATGTAGGCCGAGACCGACCAGGAGCCGCCGGTCGCGGCGAGCAGCGCGGTCATGATGAACGGCGCGAGGCCGCCGGCGAAGACCGAGGCGAACTGGTAGCCGAGCGACGCGCCGGAGAAGCGGACGTCGGCCGGGAACATCTCCGCGTAGAGCGCGGCCTGCGGACCGTACATCGTGGCGTGGATGGTGAAGGCGATCAGCAGTCCGATGAAGACCAGCGGGGTCGAGCCGGTGTCGACCAGCCAGAACAGCGGGAAGGCGAACAGTCCCATCAGGACGGTGCCGATGAGGTAGAGCTTCTTCCGCGACCCCATCCGGTCGGTGAGCCCGCCGAAGAACGGCATGCTGACGACCTGGGTGAGTCCGGCGATCATGACGCACCACAGGATCGCGTTGCGGGACATGCCGACGGTATCCGTCGCGTAGTTCAGGATCCCGCTGATCAGGATGTAGAACGTGGCGTTGACGACGAAGAACGCCCCGGCCGCCTGGAGGATCTCCCGGCCGTGCAGGCGGACCGCCTCGACCAGCGGGGCCTTGCGCAGACCCGCCTCGCGCTTCGACTCGGCCGACTCCTGCTGCATCTGCCGGAAGACCGGAGTGTCCTCGATCTTCATCTGGACGTACGCGCCGATCAGCACGAGGAACAGCCCCGACAGGAACGGGATGCGCCAGCCCCAGGAGCCGAACTGCTCGTCGGTGAGCGTCGAGGAGAGGATCAGGAAGAACAGGTTGCCGGCCACCGCGCCGACGATCGCCCCGGTCTGGACCAGGCTGCCGTAGAAGCCGCGCCGTTCGACGGGTGCGTGCTCGGTGAGCAGCAGTGCCGCGCCGCCCCACTGGGCCCCGACGCCCAGGCCCTGCACGAGCCGCGCGACCACCAGCAGGACCGGTGCCCAGACGCCGATCGAGTCGTACCCGGGGAGCACGCCGATCGCGAACGTCGACACGCCCATGAGCAGCATCGACGCGACCAGCGGAGGTTTGCGTCCGAACCGGTCGCCCACGTGCCCCGCGATCACGCCGCCGAGCGGGCGGGCCACGAAACCGACCGCGAGCGTCGCGAACGACGCCAGGGTCCCGGCGACCGGACTGACCGACGGGAAGAACAGCTCGTTGAACACCAGAGCGGCCGCGGTGGCGTAGACGAGGAAGTCGAACCACTCGAGCGCGGTGGCGAACACCGCCGCCGTGGCGAGCTTGCCCATCTTCGCGGGCGGTACGTGCTGGTTCATACGGGTCTCACCTCCGGGCCGCTGCGATGCGGCCGCGCCGTGCCGGGGTCAGATCGCTCGGTAGTAGTAACGAACGATCGTTCTGGCAACGTACCGATGCGACCCGAAAGTGGCAAGGGCGACGGCGCGGGCGTCAGCGGGGGAGGGGGCCCTCGACCAGGGCCAGTGCGAACCGCGCGTACTGCTCGGCCAGCTGTCCGCGGCTGAGCGGCCCGTCCGGGCGGTACCAGCCCGCGATCGCGCCGGCGGCGCCCAGGATCGCGCGGGCCGCGTCGTCGGCGTACGGGGTGTGGAAGCTGCCCTCGGTCGTGCCCTGGGCGATGATCCGCTCGAAGGTCGCCTCGGTCGCGTCCCGGTCGACCACCAGCGCGTCCCGGTCCTCGGCGTCCAGGAAGCGCACGTCGTTGGTGGACACGACCATCGCCACCCGGTGGTCGACGACGAATCCCACGTGTGCCCGGACTGCCTCGCGCAGCCGGGACGGCGCGTCGTCGCCGGCCTGATCGACCGCGGTGCGCACGCGTCGCTGCAGCTCGTCGTTGGCGTGCCGCATGGCCGCGGCCAGCAGTTTCGACTTCGACGGGAAGTAGTTGTACAGGTTCGAGAGGCTGGTCCCGGCGCCCTTCGCGACGTCGCGCATGGACGCGCCGTTGAAGCTCTTGGTGCCGAAGGCGTGGATGGCGGCATTGAGGATCGCCGCCTCGTTCCGACGGCCGGTCTCGGCGACGAGGGCCGAAGAACGGGTGTTCATATCGAGAGCCTAACGCACCCACAGGGCGCGGTCGGTTCGTCCTTGACTCGCTTCGACTGCGGTCGTAGCGTCCGACACAAGAACGTTCGTTCGTTACGCCCGGCCGGAGAGGACGATCCATGACGAACAGCACCGCTGCCGGTGCGACCGTGGTTGCGGCGGACCTGCCGGAAGCCGGGCCCTGGTTCGAGGACTTCGAGGTGGGTCAGGTCTTCACCGGCCCGCCGCGGACCTTCTCCGCAGCCGTCGTCGCGGCGTTCGCCGAGCTCAGCGGCGACCGCGCGGCCCTGCACACCGAGCACGGCCACACCGCCGACGGGCGACCGCTCGTACACGGGCCGCTCGGCATCGCCGGCTTCTTCGGCTGGCACCACGATCTGGGGCTGTCCGCTCACGTCGAGGCGGCCCTGGACACCCACTGGGACTATCTCGCCCCGATCCACGTGGGCGACTCGGTGACCTACGAGATGACCGTCGTCCGAGCCCGCCGCACCTCCACGCTGCGCAACGGTGTCCTCGGGCGGCACGTCGTCGTCCGCAACCAGGACGGTGTCGTGGTCCAGCAGGGTCGCACCTCCGCGCTCGTCACGGCGCGCTCGGCCGTCGACGACGCGGCCGGCCGGATCGGGTCGGCGTTCGCCACCCCCGCCTGGACGCGGGCACTCGCCGAGCGTCTCGGGTCCTCGGAGGCGTTCACCCGGGCGACCGGCACCTGGGACGGCTCGATCGGGCTGCGGTTCGGCGACGACGTCGTGCAGTTCCGCATCTACCGCGGGAGGGTGCTGGAGAGCGGGCGGCGCACGCCGAGCGGGCCGACCTTCGTCGTCGGCGCCTCCGACCTCACCTGGGTCCGGCTGATCACCGGCCCGGTCAACGACTTCACCGTCCGGACCATGCGCGACGAGTTCCACACGGACGGCAACGCCTACGAGTACCTCCGGCTGACCGCCGCCCTCGTCGCCCTGGTCGACGAGGCACGGGCGCTCGCCGGTGCCGAACGGAAGGACGACGACCGATGAGGGCGCAGTACATCGAGGTCGGGGGCACGCGCTCGTTCGTCCTGGAGGAGGGCGACGGGCCGCCGGTCCTGTGCCTGCACACCGCGGGCCAGAACGGCGTCCAGTGGCGGGACGTGCAGTCCGGGCTCGCCGCGCAGGGCTACCGGGTGGTGGTCCCGGACCTGCCGGGGCACGGTCGCTCCGAGCCCGCGGCCGGCGGCCCGGTCCGCGACCTCGGCGTGTACGCGGCCTGGTGCGAGGAACTGATCGACCGGCTGGGGTTGGAGCGGCCCTTCGTCGTCGGCTGCTCGATCGGCGGGGCGATCACCCTGCAACTCGCCGTCCGCTGCGGCGACCGGCTCGTCGGGGCGGTCGCGATGGCCGCGCACGGCGGGACGGACTCGCCGGGACTCACCGTGCGCGGGCTGGAGCGCGAGCTCGTCGACGCGTCGGCGCCGAGCCGGTCCGACCGGACCTACTTCGGCACGCTCGCCGTGGTCGGGAGCCGGGTACCGGCCGCGCGGGCGGAGCTCATCGCCCGCATGCACCGCCGCGAGGACCCCGAGGTCTCCAGCAGCGACCTCATCGGCTGGACGACCCACGACGTCCGCGACGGCCTGCCCGGGGTCACCTGCCCCACCCACCTGGTCGTCGGCGCCGACGACCTCTGGCTGGACCCCGCCGAGGTGCGGCGCACCGCCGATCGCATCCCCGACGCCCGCTACACGCTGCTCGAGGGCATCGGGCACTACCCGATGGAGGAGCTCGACGGCTTCGCCGGGACCCTCGACGGCTGGCTGCGGGAGCTGGCCGGGCACCGATCCGCGGTGACGTCGTGACGTCCGGGCCGACGCTGACCGATCTCCTGACCGACACGGTTGCGGCCGCGCCGGACTCGGTGGCACTCGTCGACGGCGGCACGCAGCCCCGCCGGGTGACCCGTGCCGAGCTGTGGCGGCGCACCGTCGTGCTCCGCGACGACCTGCGCGAGCACGGGGTGGGCGAGGGCGACTGCGTCGGGGTGTGGCTCCCGAACTGGTCGGACGCCGTCGTCGCACAGTTCGCGGTCGCCGCGCTCGGTGCGCACGTGATCGGCATCAACACCCGCTACGGCGTCGCCGAGGTGGCCCACGTGCTCGGCCACGCGCGGCCGGGCGCCGTGCTGGTCGCCCACGACTTCCTCCACCTCGACCTGCGCGCGACGTTGCACGACGCGGTGGCGGCGGCCGGCGTCCCCGCGCCGTCGGTCGCGGTGCTCACCGGGCCGGGGCAGGACCCCGCCGCACCGGACGAGGTCGCCGGCTACGACGCCGGCGCGGGCGCCTGGATCCTCACCCCGGCCGGCACCACCGGCGACCTCGACCTCGATGCGCTGCGCGGTACGCCGGACGGGCTCGCGGTGGCGTTCACGACGTCCGGATCGACCGGCATGCCGAAGCTCGCCGCCCACCGTGGCAGTGCCGTCGCGGCGCACGCCCGCCACGTCGCCGTGGCAGGCGGATGGGACGAGAACTCGGTCAGCCTCGTCGTCCTCCCGCTGTCCGGGGTGTTCGGCTACGTCCCGGCGTTCACGGCGATCGCGGCGGGCGGCACGGCACTGCTGGAGTCCACCTTCGACACCGAGGTCGTCGTGGGGCACATGGCGGAGTTCGCGGTGACGCACCTCGCCAGTGCCGACGACGTCGGCGGACGGCTGATGGCGCAGTGGCGGGAACACCCGGCCGACCTCAGCACCTGGCGCCGGATGCTCCTCGGCGACTTCTATGGCAACTCGATGCAGGTCGCAGCCTGGACCGACGACGAGCTGGGCATCCCGACGCTGGGCATCTACGGCTCCAGCGAGACGTTCGCCCTCGCCGCGTTCTGGCGCGAGGACGACCCGAGCCCGGCACGCAGGCGGGGCGGCGGGCGTCCGGTGTTCGACGGTATCGAGGTCCGCGCGGTGGACCCGGTCACCGGCGGGGCCCCGGCCGGCGACGAGCCCGGGGAGCTGCAGTTCCGGGGGTACAACGTGGTCGACGCCTACCTCGGTGACGACGACGGGGCGATCCGGGCGCGGTCGTTCACCGCGGACGGCTGGTTCCGGTCGGGCGACCTCGGCACCGTCCGTGCCGACGGCAGCTTCGACTACCTGTGCCGGATGGGCGACTCGCTGCGCCTGCGCGGGTTCCTCGTCGAACCCGCGGAGATCGAGGTACGGCTGGCCGAGCACCCCGCGGTGGCCCGGACCAAGGTCGTCGGCGTGACCGTCGACGGGGACACCCGGGCGGTCGCGTTCGTCGAGGCCACACCCGGCACCGAGCCCGACCCGGCCGAGCTGCGCGAGTGGTGTGCGGCGACCCTGGCCCGGTTCAAGGTGCCCGCGTCCGTGCACGTGATCGACGAGATGCCGACCACCGTCGGTACGAACGGGTCGAAGATCCGCGCGGGGGCGCTGCGCGAGCTGGCCGAACAGATGATCGAGGTCGAATCGTGAGCGGACTGTCCGATGTGGTGATCTGCGACCCGGTGCGCACACCGGTCGGCGCCGACGGGGGCGTGTTCGCCGGCCTCACCGCCGCCGACCTCGCCACCCAGGCCCTGCGCGGGCTGCGGGAACGGACCGGCCTCGGCGAGGGCGACGTCGACGACGTCGTGCTCGGCTACTGCTACCCGACCAGCGAGGCACCGGCGATCGGCCGGGTCGCGGCACTGAACGCCGGGCTCGGCGTCGGCGTCGGCGGCATGCAGCTCGACCGGCGGTGCGGCTCCGGGTTGCAGGCCGTGCTGCAGGCGGCGCTGACCGTGGGCCAGGGCTGGGCCGACGTCGTCGTGGCCGGTGGGGTGGAGGCCATGAGCCAGGCCGAGTACTACGCCCTCGGCCTCAAGGACGGGATCCGCGCCGACGAGCTGACCCTGGTCAACCGGATCGCGCGCGGGCGCACCACGGCCGGCGGCACCGACTTCCCGGTACCGGGCGGCATGCTCGAGACCGCGGAGAACCTGCGCGCCGAGTACCGGATCAGCCGCGCGGAGCAGGACGAGTTCGCCCTCGCGTCCCAGCAGAAAGCCGTCGCCGCCACCGAGGCGGGCCGGTTCGCCGACGAGATCGTGCCGGTGACCGTGCCCGGGACGCGACGAACGCCCGAGACGGTGGTGACCGTCGACGAGCACCCCCGCCCCGGTCTCACGATCGACGACCTGACCCGGCTGCGGCCGGTGCGCGGCGCTGTCGACCCGGACGCGACCGTCACCGCGGGCAACGCCTGCGGGCAGAGCGACGGCGCCGCCGTCTGCGTCGTCACCACCGCAGACCGGGCCGCCGAACTGGGCCTGACGCCGTACCTGCGGGTCGTGTCGTCCGCGGTGGCGGGGGTGCCGCCGCGCACCATGGGCATCGGCCCGGTGCCCGCGGTGGCCCGGGCACTCGACCGGGCCGGGCTGAGCCTCGCCGACATCGATCTCATCGAGATCAACGAGGCGTTCGCCGCGCAGGTCATCGCCTGCCTGCGGGAGTGGAAGCTCACCGCGGCCGACCACGAGCGGCTCAACGTGAACGGCTCGGGCATCTCGCTCGGGCACCCCGCCGGGGCCACCGGCGGCCGCATCCTCGCGACCCTGGCGCACGAGATGCGCCGCCGCAGCAGCCGCTACGGGATCGAGACCATGTGCATGGGCGGCGGGCAGGGGCTCGCCACGATCGTGGAGAGGATCGGATGAACGTCCTGTGGGTCTTCGCCCACCCCGAACAACGCTCGCTCGGAGGTGCGCTGCGCGACGACGCGGTCGCGGCCCTCGAAGGGGCCGGGCACCAGGTCACGCACTCCGACCTGTACGCGATGGGGTGGAACCCGGTCGTCACGGCCGCGGACTACGGCCACGACGCGGAGGAACGCTTCCGCGTCGGACCGGTGTCGGCCTCCGCGCTGCGCAACGGCACGCTGAGCGAGGACGTGGTCGCCGAGCAGATGAAGATCAAGTCTGCTGATGCGGTGATCGTCCAGTTCCCGCTCTGGTGGTACTCGCTGCCCGCGATCCTCAAGGGCTGGTTCGACCGGGTCTTCCTCAAGGACTTCGCCTACGGGATCGAGGACCCGTCGAATCCCGGGCGGACCCTGCGCTACGGCGACGGAAACCTGGCAGGCAAGCGAGCCCTCGTCGTGACGACCGCGGGCGGACGCGCCCCGGCCCTCGGGCCGCGGGGCCTCAACGGTGACATCTCCGAACTGCTCTTCGCCCTCCAGCACGGAACCCTGTTCTACGTCGGCATGGAGGTGCTCCCGCCGGTCGTCGTCCCCGGGGCCAACCGGGTGTCCGACGAGGAGTTCCGAGCCACCGCGGCGGCGCTGCGCGAGCGGGTGCTCTCGATCCCGAGCACGGAACCGATCGCCTTCCGCACCCAGAACGGTGGCGAGTACGACGACGATCTCGTGCTGCACGACCGGTACGCCCCCGGCATGGCGGGCCTGGGCGTGCACCTGCAACAGGAGCCGACGACGTGAGCGCACAGAGTGCCGGGATCTTCCTCACCGAGGACCGCCTCGCCATCCGGGACATGGCGCGCGAGTTCGCGATGAGAGAGGTCCTGCCGCGGGCGAACGAGCTCGACCCGGTGCAGGGCGAGATCCCGATGGATCTGCGCGCGCAGATGTCCGAGCTCGGCTTCTTCGGGATCCTCATCCCCGAGGAGCACGGCGGGTTGGGCCTGGGACTGTCCGAGTACGCCGTCGTCGTCGAGGAGCTGTCCCGGGCCTGGATGAGCGTGGCGAGCCTGATCGCCCGGGGCCAGCAGTTCACCGCCGGGTTCGACGCGGCGCAGCGCGAGCGCTACCTGCCCGCCATGGCCCGCGGTGAGTTCCTCAGCGCCTTCGCCCTCTCCGAGGCCGAGGCCGGGTCCGACGTGGCGAACCTGAGCTGTCGGGCCACCCCGGACGGCGACGGCTGGCGGATCACCGGCCAGAAGATGTGGTGCACGTTCGCCGACGGCGCCGACTACCTGCAGGTCTTCGCCCGGACCGGGCCGGTCGATCCCGCCCACCGCTCGCGCGGCGTGACCTGCTTCCTGATGCCGAAGGAACGCGGGTCGCTGCCCGACGGGGTGACCGGCACTCCGGTGCGGAAGATCGGTTACCACGGCTGGAAGACCTGGGAGCTGGCCTTCGACGACGCCTGGGCCGAGGAGGTCGTCGGTGAGCTCGGCAAGGGTTTCCGGGTCGCCATGGGGGACCTCGACACCGCCCGGATCCACACCGCCGCCCGCGCGATCGGGCTCGCCAGGGGCGCGCTGGAGGACTCGATCACCTACGCCGGTCAGCGCGTGCAGTTCGGCCGCCCGATCGGCGAGAACCAGGCGATCCGGTTCACGATCGCGGACATGGCCACGCAGATCGAGGCGTCCCGGGCCCTGATGTACCAGGTCTGCGCCGCGGTGGACGCCGGGCAGCCGAGCCCGGTGCAGGCGTCGATGGTGAAGCTCGTCGCCTCCGAGATGGCCGAACGCGTGACCAGCGAGGGACTGCAGATCCACGGCGGGGCCGGCTACACCACGGACTTCCCCGTCGAGCGGTACTGGCGTGACGCGCGCCTGACGAAGATCTTCGAGGGGACCTCGGAGATTCAGATGCGGATCATCTCCGACGCCCTGCTGGGTCGCCCGGACTCCCGCTGACGCCGCCCACTACACCGTCCGGCGGCTCAGCTCACAGGGCGCGACGGCGTGTCAGCTCGCGGCGGGTGTGCCCAGCAGGCGGGCCTTGTCCCGTTCCGGGTTCACCGTCAGCAACGCGATCACCGCACCGACCACGGCCATCACACCGAAGATCTGGAAGGCGGAGGCGTACCCCTCGGCGGGGGTGGCCGCGGCGTCGACGACGAGGCCGGTCAGGTACGGGCCGACGAGCCCGCCGGTCGCCATCAACGCGAGGAACACCCCGAGGGTGCCGGCGAGCTGCCGCGCCGGGACCACCTCGGAGATCGCCGAGTTGAGCAGCGGGAAGATGCTCGCGCCGAACGAGTACCCGACCGACACCACGACCACGGCCATCCACGGCACGTCGAACCAGGGCAGCGCCGTCAACGCCAGCCCGCACGCGAGCAGGCCGGTCGCGGGGAGCACGCCCCGCAGCATCCGCGACGTCGAGCCGCGGGAGATCAGGCGGTCGCTGACCCCGGTGAGCACGAACAGCATCAGCAGGCTGGCGATGCTGGGGAAGCCGAACATCACGCCGGCCTGCACCCGCGAGTACCCCAGTCCCTCCTCGAAGTACGACGGCAGCCAGGTCAGCACGACCGTCACCACCGCGTACATCGGGAGGATCGCCGCGACACCGCCGAGGAAGGTCGGGGTGCGCAGGATCCGGCCCCACGGCACGGCCACCACGGCCGGACCGGTCCGCGCGTCCTGCTGCGCCGCCGTGGTGTCGGCCCCCTTTGTCCCGGCCGGGGTGCCGATCGCCTTCGTCGCCGCCGGGGCGCCGGCCGGCTTCGTCGCGGCTCGCTTGCCGTAGGGGCCCTCCCGCCATGTCGGCAGCCAGACCAGGCACCACGTGACGCCGACGACCGCCAGGGTCACGAACGCTGCCCGCCAGCCCCACGTGGCCACGACCAGCGCCAGCACCGGCGCGATCGCGATCTTCGCGACGGAGGCGGCTGCGGTGATGCAGGCCGACGGCACGCCCCGCTTCTCCGGCGGATGCCAGGAGTAGACGCCGGTGTGGATCATCGCGCCGGAGGGGCCCTCGGCGAAACCGAGGACCATCCGGCTCACGAGCAGCACCGCGAACGTCGCCGAGAGGACGGCGGGCAGCATCGCCACGGCCCACCCGAGCGCGAGCAGCACCAGCGACCACTTCAGCGTCATCCACTTGTCGAGCAGGCCCGCGAAGAACCCGCCGATCGTGAAGGTCACGAAGAACGCGCTGCCGACCAGGCCGATCTGGGACGCGGACAGGCCCAGCTCGTCGGCGAGAGGTTGCGCGACGATCCCGAGGACGGCCTTGTCCGCCCAGTTGATCACGTAGAGCAGCACCAGCAGCCCGGTGAGCCCCCATGCCCTCGTACGGGACCCGGTGCCGGGATCCGGGGTGGTCGTCGCGGTGCCGGCCACCGCGCGAGCTGGGGCTGAGGCCATGTCATCGGACCCTTCGGAGCGGGAGGTACTCGTCGGTGAGGACCCACGGGTCGGCCGGTCGCCGGTACGGGCGAGGGAGGTCGAGTGGTCCGTGTGCCGGGCCAGTGAAGGAGACGTGGGTCGCACCGGTCAAAGACGGGGGCGCGAACACGGTGTGAGGCGTTGCCTATGTGACCAGGTCAGAGGCGCGTCGCGGGGCACGTGTGGCCGGTAGGGTCGGCCGCTGATGGAACTGAACCAGGTCGGGTACTTCCTCGCGGTCGTCGACCACGACGGGATCAACGCCGCGGCGAGCGCGCTCGGCGTGGCCCGGCCCACGGTCTCGCAGGCGATCCGCGTCCTGGAGCGCGATCTCGACGTCGAGCTGTTCCACCGGGTGGGGCGCGGCATGGTGCTGACCTCCGCCGGTCACGCGCTGGTGGGCCCGGCGCGCCGGATGCTGCGCAACGTGGTGTCCGCCCGGGGGGCGGTGGTGGACGCGGCGGGGAAGCCCCGCGGGCGGCTGGACCTCGTCACGTTCGCGAGCCTGGCCGCCGAACCGGTGGCCCGCCTGGTCGGGGCCTTCCGCCAGGAGTATCCCGGGGTGGCCGTGCGCATCGGCGACCTGCGGGACGAGGCGTCGGCGGCGTCGATGGTCCGGGACGGGCACTGCGAGATCGTGTTCTGTCACCTGCCCGCGCTGGACAGCGCGGATCTCGAGGTCCGCGAGCTCGGTGTGCAGGAGTGGTGCCTGGTCTTCCCGCCCGGCTCGCAGGTCCCGCCGGACGACCCGATGCCGCTGTCCACGCTGCCCGACCTGCCGCAGGTGATCGTGCCGCGAGGCGGTTCCCAGGCGGGCGAGATCGAACGGTCGGTGCGCCGGGCCGGCCGGGGGATCCGGCCCGCGGCGGTGCTGCAGAACCGGGAGGCGCGCCTGCCGTTCGTCCTGGCCGGGGTGGGCGCCACGTTCCTCGAACGGTCCCTGGCCGACAACGCCGTCGCGCGCGGGGCCGTCGTGCGCGACATCGACCCGCCGATCAGCCGGTCGTACGGTCTCGTGTTCGATCCGGCGGCGTTGTCCCCGGCGGGGCAGGCGTTCGTGGGCGTGGCGGAGGCGGAGGCCCGTCCCGGATGAGCTCGGCGGCACGCAGGAACGCCGTCGCCGCCGGTGACAGCGGGCCCGGCCGGTGGACGACGCGGACGGTGTGCCGGATCGGCGGGACCGTGGAGCGCACCACCACGTCGCGGAGCTCGCCCTCCGCGATCCGCCGGGGCAGGAACGCCGCCCCGGCGCCGTGCACGACCAGCTCGCCGATCGCCTGCCGGTGGGCGCATTCGACCCCGACGTCGACGAGGTCCCCGAGCTCGGCCTCGAGCACCGCGCGGCTGGGGGAGCCGGAGAGCTCGACGATCAGCGGGATCCCGGCGAGCGCGGTCAGCGGGACCGGATCGGGCAGCTCGGCCGCCAGTGCCGGGGGGAGGACGAGCGCCGTCTCCTGGTCCCACAGCTCGCGGACGGGCAACGACCCGTCCGGCACGGGGCGGTCGATCAGCCCGAGCTCGGCCCGGCCACGGCGTACGTCGCCGACCACCCCGGCGGTGTTCCCGGGGTCGAGCACGGTCAGCCGGATGCCCGGGTGACTCGCCCGCAGCGCGCTGGCCAGGTCCGGGAGCGGATCCACGGTCAGGGTGGCGACCGCGGCGATCTGGAGGCGTCCGGAGGTGAGGTCGCGGACCGACCGGACGCGGCTGCGGGCGTGTTCGGCGTCGGCGAGGATGCGCCGGGCCGGTCCGGTGAACGCCTCGCCGTCGGGGGTCAGGACGAGGTGGCGCCGGGAGCGGTCGAACAGGGTGACGCCGAGCTGCCGTTCGAGCGTGCGAATCGCCTGGGACAGCGACGGCTGGGAGATGTAGAGCGCCTGCGCCGCCCGGGTCGTCCCGCCGTGGTCGACGACGGCCAGGAAGTACTCGACCAGTCGCAGGTCCACCCGTCGCACCGTACTCCGGCGGGCCGCTCCTGCATGATCAACGGCATGTCAGGGCTGTGTCCCCGAGATCGAACAGCCCTCAGGTGCCGCTCGACGGCCGGCTGGGTGCGGGTGCGGGTGTGGGTGTGGGTGCGGGCCGGCGCCGCAGCAACCCGGCGATCGCGGACGCGTTCCCGCGCACCGCGAGCACCAGCAGCGCGACGGCGACCCCGATCGTCGTCGCCAGCAACCGGTCGACGATCAGCGCCGGCGCGGGCTCGGCGGACATGAGGTGGCTGACCAGCAACGGCATCGGCGTGATGAACAGCAGCGCGACGGCGTAGTGGCGCAGCACGAACAGCTCCGCGCCGGCCTGCAGCACGATGACGATCAGCACCACCGCCCAGACCGGCAGCTCCGGTCCGAGGAGCACGGCGGCGACCCCGAGCCCTGCCACGGTGCCCGCGATCCGCAGCACGGCGCGGGCGAGCCGGGCGGTCGTGCCGGACACGGTCAGCGGGACGATGGCCGCCACGAGCGCCCAGTACTGGTGCTCGGTGCCGAGCACGACGGCGAGCGGCGCGGTCAGCAGGCAGGCGACGACGACCTCGGTGACGGTGCCGCGGGCCAGCGCCTCGCGCGCGCCGGTGGACACGAGCGGCCGGTGACCCCGCACGTGGGTGCGCAGTGCCGCACCGGCGCTGCCGACGGCCACCGAGAACGCCGCCGCGGCGGCCGTCGTCGCCACGACCTGCAGGGCCGCGCCGGTCGACAGGGCCGGGATGCTCGCGAACGCTCCGGCCGCGAAGACGAAGAACAGCGGCCCGCCGGGCTTCCAGCCGACCATCTCGCCTGCCAGGGACCCGACCGCGGCGACGGCGACCACCACCGCCAGCGCGAGCCAGGGCGCCCCCGGCAGGTGTGCGGCGAGCACCCCGATCCCGACGCTCGCGACGAGCCCGGCGCCGGTGAGTGCCTGGACCTTGGTGCGCGCCGGGACGGTGAGGTCACGGCCGTAGATCGCGGTGAACGCGCCGAACGCCGCGGCGCCGACCAGGTCCGTCCGCCCGATGGCGAGCAGCACCAGCATCGGAACCGCCACCGAGATCACGCATCGGAGCGCGGGACGGTGCGCCCCGGCGTGCGGTGCGAACCGGGTCAGCTCGCGGGTCAGGCTCTGTGTCACCGGGTAGGCTCCTTTCACTGGTGAACGATAGTAGTTCACTTGTGTACGAAAGGGGTCCGATGGGGGCCGAACGTGATGTGGTCGATAGGATCCGCGACGACTGGGCGCGCCGCCGGCCCGATCTGGACACCGCGCCGGTCGCCGTCGTCGGACGGATCCTGCGCGCGGCCCGCGTCCTGCAGGAGGCCGCGGACGCGCAGCTCGCCGGGGCCGGGCTGACCCGCGCCGAGTTCGACGTGCTGAGCCAGCTGCGCCGCCACGGCGCCCCGCTGCGGCCCGGCGACCTCACCGCCGGGGTCGTCGGCTCGCCCGCCGCCACCACGAAACGCCTGCACAAGCTCGGTGCGGCCGGTCTGGTCCGGCGGGGGGCGGACCCCGACGACGCGCGTGCCGCGCGGGTGTCGCTGACCGCGGCGGGGGAGCGGCTGGTCGACGACCTGCTGCCGCGCCAGCTGGCCGCCGACGCGGAGCTGCTGGAGGTGTTCACGCCGGACCAGCGCGAGCAGCTGGCGGCGCTGTTGCGGAGCGCGCTGCTCGCCTGGGAGTGAGCCGGAAGTGAGCCGGGAGTGAGCCGGCGGGCGGAACCGGAACTTGTCGTTGCTCACGACCGGGTGCCCCGGCCGCCGGCGCCCGTCAGCATGGAGCCGGTGTCCACGACGCACCCCACCTCCACGCGCAGCGCCGTCGCCCCCGCGCTGCTGATCACCGCGATCGTCCTGCTGGCGCTGAACCTGCGCGGCCCGATCGTGGCGGTCTCCGCCGTGACCGGCGAGGTCCAGGCGGGCCTGGGGGTCGACGCGGCCACGGTGGGCCTGCTGACCAGCCTGCCCGTGCTCTGCTTCGGCCTCGCGACGCCGGCCGCGTCGCTGTTGCTGGCCCGGCTCGGGCTGGGCCGGGGTGTGCTGATCGCGCTCGTGGTGCTCGCCGCGGGCATCGTGCTGCGCTCGCTCGGCGGCTTTCCCGAGGCGATCGCGGGAACCCTGCTGATCGGCGCCGCGGTGACCGTCGGGAACGTCGCGGTGCCGGTCGTCATCGGCCGGGACCTGCCGCAGCGGGCGGGGCCCGTCCTCGGGCTCTACACCGCGACGCTCAACGTCGGATCGATGACGACGCTCTCGCTCACCGCGCCGATCGCGGGTGCCACCGACTGGCGGTTCGCGCTCGCGGTGTGGGCCGGGCTCGTCCTCGTCGCGGGGGTGGCGTGGTGGCTCGCGACCCGCGACCTGTGCGAGGACGACGACAGTGCGGCGACGGACACCGGGCCGTCCGTGGAGGCGAGCGGCCCGCTCTGGTGGCGGCGCCCGGTGGTCTGGGGCCTCACGGTGGCCTTCGCCGGGCAGGCCTTCGCCTACTACGGCGTCACGGCCTGGCTGCCGGTACTGCTCACCGACGAGCTCGGGATGACGTCCGAGGCCGCCGGGTTCAGCGCGTCGCTGTTCCAGATCTCGGCGATCGCGGGGGCGTTCGGCGTCCCGGTCCTGCTACGGGTCTGCCCGGCACCGTGGATGCCGGTCGCGCTGGTCGGCGTCGTCTGGACGGCGCTCCCGCTGGGTCTGCTCCTGGCCCCGCAGAGCTGGCCGGTGTGGTCGGTGCTCGGCGGCGCGGCGCAGGGCGGCGGGATCACGGTGATCTTCGCGCTGGTGGTGCGCCGGGCCCGGGACCTCGCCGAGAACCGGCGGATGTCGGCGCTGGTGCAGGGCGGCGGGTACCTCGTCGCGGCGACCGGGCCGTTCGTGGTGGGCGCGGCGTACGAGTACACCGGCGGCTGGGACGTCCCGATGCTGATCGTGCTCGGCGCACTGCTGGTGCTGCTCGTGGTCGGGACCGCGACGGCGGTGATCCGGACACCGCGCGACGCCGTCCGGGCAGCGCGCTGACCTCAGCGGGGAGCGCGGTACCCGGTTTGTCCCGGGTGGATCCGGGGGAGTCCACCGCCGTGACCGACGAGCAGCACGCCGACACCCCCGACCCCCTGCACCTGCGCCCGGCCGGTGTCTCCGACGACGCCGTCACGGCCGTCGGGAAGATGAACGAGGCCGTGGAGATGATCGAGCGTGCCCGCGGGCACCTCTACACGTTCCACCAGCTGACCGGCCACGCCGACGAGCTGCTCGACGACGTCGTCGACGGGCTCACCCGGTCCGGGCACACCGACCTCGCGCAGCGCGTCAGCGACGAGCTGATCGGGCTCAACGTCCTGGCCGGACGCTGGACGTTCCAGGTCGTCGAGGAGTACGACGACGGCTACTACCGCACCTTCCGCGACCTCGACCGCGCGGTCCGCGGCGAGGTGGTCGCGGGTCGCCGGCACGTGATGGAGGCCGAGGTCAAGGAGCGCAGGCGAACCCGCGGGCGTCCCGGCCACACCGCGCGGCCGGACGAACACCCGTGACGACAGGGTCTGGCGACCGCGGCACGGTGGTCTTCCACATCGGGCACGACGAGCTGGTCCTACGGCAGCGCTACGAGGTCGTCAGCATCGTCAACGACCTGATGATCGGCCTGTGGTTCGTCGTCGGCAGCTGCCTGTTCTTCTCCGAGGCCCTGGTGTTCTGGGGGACCTGGATGTTCCTGCTCGGCAGCGTGCAGATGATGATCCGGCCGGGAATCCGGCTCGCCCGGCGCGTGCACCTGCGCCGCTTCCACCCCGGCCGTGGCGCGGAGGGCGGGGCCTACGACTACTGAGGACCCCGACCACCGAGGGCCCGGGTCCGCCTGACGGACGTCGCGCGGGGACGGTCTTGGTTCGTAGCGTCGACCCATGCCGGACGACATCGCCCCCGACCACCATCTGATCCGCTACGCGGGCCGCGGCGCCTTCAGCCCCGGGCTCGTCGAGCGCGCCGCCGGAACGATGCTGTTCACCGAGGACGGCCGCGAGCTGCTGGACTTCACCTCGGGCCAGATGAGCGCGATCCTCGGCCACTCCCATCCGGAGATCGTCGCCACCGTCCGCGAGCAGGTCGGCCGGCTCGACCACCTCTACAGCGGGATGCTGTCCCGCCCGGTCGTCGAGCTGGCCCGACGGCTGGGGGAGAGCGTGCCGGTGCCGCCGGGGGAGACGGCGCTGGACCGGGCCCTGCTGCTGACCACCGGCGCCGAGTCGAACGAGGCCGCGCTGCGGATGGCCCGGCTCGTCACCGGCCGGCACGAGGTCGTCTCCTTCGCCCGGTCCTGGCACGGGATGACCCAGGCGGCCGCGAACGCCACCTACGTCGCGGGCCGGACCGGCTACGGGCCCGCGGCGCCCGGCAACTTCGCGCTCCCGGTGCCGGACCGGTTCCGGCCCGCGATCGTCGATCCGGACGGCAACCTCGACTGGCGCCGCCAGCTCGACCTCGGGTTCGACCTGATCGACGCGCAGTCCGTCGGCAGCCTCGCGGCCTGCATCGTCGAACCGATCCTCAGCTCCGGCGGCGTCGTCGACCTGCCACCCGGCTACCTGACCGCGTTGCGGGACAAGTGCCGCGAGCGCGGCATGCTGCTGATCATCGACGAGGCACAGACCGGGCTGTGCCGCACCGGGGACTGGTACGCCCACCAGCGCGACGGCATCGTCCCGGACATCCTCACGCTGTCCAAGACGCTCGGCGCCGGGCTGCCGCTGGCCGCCGTGCTCACCACCGCCCAGATCGAGCAGCAGGCGCACGACCGTGGCTACCTGTTCTTCACCACGCACGTCAACGACCCGCTGCCGGCCGCGGTCGGCAACACCGTGCTGGACGTGCTGATCCGCGAGCGCCTCGACGAGCGCGCCCGCGACCTGGGCAAGCTCCTGCAGGACGGGTTGTGGGAGCTGGCCGCCCGGCACCCGGTGATCGGCGACGTCCGCGGGCGCGGCCTGCTGGTCGGGCTGGAGCTGGACCCCGGTTCGGGTGCGGCGGACACCGACGCGCTCGGTGCCGCCGTCACCCGCCGGTGCGCCGAGCTCGGCCTGCACATGAACATCGTCCAGCTGCCGGGCATGGGCGGCACCTTCCGGATCGCGCCGCCGCTGACCACCACCGACGCCGAGATCGCCCGCGCACTGGAGATCCTCGACGCGGCGCTGACCGGGGTGACGGGGTGACGCCGGCGCGCGTTCAGCCCGGGTCGCCGTAGGCGGCCGCGATCTCGTCCGAGTCCGCCCACCGGCTGTAGGTGGGCGCCTGCGGCCAGCCCTGCGGCGAGTCCTGCCACACCTCCTGCCGGCCGTAGGGCAGCAGGTCGACCAGCCCGAACAGGTAGCTCAGCTGCTCGGTGCCGCGACCGTCGGTGTGCCAGGTCCGGTACACGGTGTCGCCGTCGCGCAGGAACACGTTGACGGCGAACCCGCCGCCGGGCGGTGCGCCGACATCGCTGCCGAACGAGCTGTTCGCCGTCGAGTACCAGGTCATGGTGTTGCCGACCCGGCGCCGGTAGGCCAGTGCCTCGTCGATCGGGCCCTGCGTGACGATCACGAACCGGGCGTCGAACTTCTCCAGCCCACCGAGCCGGGTGAACTGCGAGGTGAATCCGGTGCAGCCGCCGCACTGCCACTGCGCGCCGTCGTGCCACATGTGGTTGTAGACGATCAGCTGCGGGTGCTCGCCGAAGATCTCGGCGAGCCGCACGGGCCCGTCCTCGCCCTCGAGGACGTAGTCGGGCATCTGCACCATCGGCAGCCGGCGGCGCCGGGCGGCGATGGCGTCGAGCTCGCGGGTGGCGGCCTTCTCCCTCGCCCGCAGCTCGGCCAGTTCCTGCTGCCAGGTCTCGCCGTCGACGACGGGTGGCAGGGCGCGGGTGGTGGACGTGGACGTGGTGTTCGAGGACATGGTGCCTCCGCACGGTCGGTGTGGTTCCCCGACGTGGTGACCGTGTCCCGCCGCGCAACTCATCGGCCGCGGCGCGGCTGTGCGATCAGCGCCGCGGCGCGGCGGTATCGATCAGTGCCGCGGCGCGGCGTTGTCGATCAGTGCCGCGGCGCGGCTGTGTCGATCAGGCGCTGCCGGGCGAGCCGCTCGACCAGCTCGGGGAGGGCGGCGACCGGCACGGTGTCGAGGTCCTGGCGCGAGGCGCGGACGATGCGGTCGACGACGGCGGCCGGTGCGCGGCCGGCGAACTCGGCGGACAGCCGGTCGACGGCCCCGCGAACGCTGGGATCGGTGGAGGGGTGGGCGGGGGCGGACACGGTCGGGATGGTCTCGTCGTTTCGTCGAAGGGGGTGTGCGGTCGCGGTCGACGGCACACGCAGAAGGCCGGATGGGCCCGGAGAGAGAGGTTCGGCCGCCCCTGTGGGGGAGCCGGGACGGCCCGGGCGGTTCACGCTCACCGTAACGGGGCGGCGCCAGGACGTCGAACGCATATTCTACACCTCGGCGTCGGGGGCTGTGATGGAGGGCGGGGTTCGTGCGGTCCACCGGAGGCTCGCCGGTTGCCCGGCCGGCGTTACGGGTTCCACCACGGCAGGTGACGACGCAATGAACACGTGCTGTCAGAAGGCAGATCGTCCATCCGTTGCGCCTCGAAGTGCAGATCCGACAATTCTCTTGTCCGTGCGAGGGGTCGCGCAGTGGACTGTGCGGGCTACCGCCGCCTCATTCGTGGAGACCCCGTGAACATCCTGGACACCCTCGACGCCGATGACTTCGAACAGCTGACCCTCGTCCGGGACCCCGACTCCGGGATCCGCTCGGCCGTCGCCGTCCACGACACGACGATGGGCCCGTCGCTCGGCGGCGTGCGGATGCGGAGCTACCCCTCGCATGCCGACGCGGTCCGTGACGCACTGGCGCTCGCCCGCGCGATGACCTTCAAGTCCGTGCTGGCCGGGCTCGATCTCGGCGGCGGGAAGAGCGTGATCGACGCCGAGCCGACCCGGGCGAACAAGGCCCGGTTCCTGCCGGTGCACGCCCGCCACATCGCCTCGCTGGGCGGTCGCTACATCCCCGGCGCCGACATGGGTACCGATGCGTCCGACATGGAGGTCCTCGCGAAGCACGTGCCGACGGTGTCCAGCAGGCGCGACCCGTCGCCGTTCACCGCCCGCGGGGTCTTCCGGGCGGTGGGTGCCACGCTGGCCCGGACCGGGGACGGCGGCCTGGCGGGCCGCCGGATCGCGGTGCAGGGGCTCGGAAAGGTCGGGCGCGCGCTGGTCACGCTGCTGCGCGAGGCAGGCGCCACCGTCGTCGTCGCCGATGTGGACGAGGACCGGGTGCGCGAGGCCCGGGACGTCGCCGACGCGGTCCCGGTCGCCGTCGACGAGATCCTCACCGCGGACGTCGACGTGCTGTGCCCGTGTGCGGCGGGCGGCGTCCTGACCCCCGCCGTGCTCGACGGGCTACGCGCTCGTGCGCTCGTGCCGGGTGCCAACAACCCGCTCGTCTCGGCGGGGCAGGCCGTGGTCCTGCACGAGCGCGGCGTCGCGTACGTGCCGGACTTCGTCGCGAACGCCGGCGGAGTCATCGCCTGCGAGGCCGAGGTGCACGGCTGCGACGAGGGCGTCGACGCGAAGATCGACACCATCGGCGCCACCGCGGTGGAGATCCTCGATGCCGCCGCGGCGCGGGGGATCGACACGGTCACCGTCGCGTACGAGATCGCGCGGGAGCGGCTGGACGCCCGGGCCGCGGCACGGCCGGCGTTCCCCGCTGTGCCCTGACCGGCCCGCCGTCCTCACTGGACGTCGGAGTCGGGTGGCGCGAGCCGGATCTCCCGGTCCGGTTCCACCGAGGCGACACCGGCCACCCCGGACAGGGCGGGCCGCCGCTCGTCGTCGCAGGTGCCGACGACGACGCCGACCCCCCGCAGCACCTTCTCCACCTGCAGCCCGGCGGCCTCGAGCGCGGTCACGACGTCGTCGATGCCCCCTTCGTCCGTGATGGACACGAGCAGGCGCGTCGTGGCCACGTCAGGCACCCGGGGCCCGGACGAGACCCGCCCCGACGTCGTTCGAGGGCAGCGGGAGCCGCTGCGCGGACTGGGTCAGCCGGGTCCACAGCTCCCGCCCGCGGGCACCGCTGCGCTGCGACCACAGCGCGGCGATCCCGCTGACGTGCGGGGTGGCCATCGACGTCCCGGAGATCGTGTTCGTGCGCTGCGGCATCGGCCAGGACGAGTAGACGTCGACCCCCGGCCCGGCGATGTCGACCTGGCCGCCGTCCACGGCGGAGCTCGCGGCGGAGAAGTCGGCGATCGCCAGTGCGGCGTCCACGGCGCCCACCGCCATGATCGAGGGGCTGTTCGCCGGGACGCCGACGAACCCGGCGTCGCCCGTGGAGCGCGCGGCGTTGTTCCCGGCCGCGGCGATGATCAGCACGCCGGCGTCGAGGGCGCGGCGCCCGGCGTTCTCGTAGGCGACGGAGACCTCGTTCAGGTCGGCGCCGAGCGACATCGACACGATCTGCGCCCCACCGGCGATGGCCCACTCGATGCCCTCGAGGATGCCGGCGTCGGTGCCCGAGCCGTCGTCGCCGAGCACCTTGCCGATCATGATCCCGGCCTCGTGGGCGACGCCGTAGCGGCGTCCCGAGCCCGGCGCGACCGGCCCGCACGCGGTGCCGGCGCAGTGCGTGCCGTGTCCCTGGACGTCCTGGACCTGCTCGCCGCCGACGAACGAGCGGGACTCGACCTGCCGGCCGGCGAAGTCCGGGTGACCGAGATCGAGGCCGGTGTCGAGGACGGCGACGGTGACACCCGCGCCGGTCTCCGGGCAGACGTCGACGCCGGTGGCAGCCAGCCCCCAGGTCAGCTGGTCGGTGTCGCTGAACCGGGTCGCGGCCGGGGCCCCGGCGGGCGCGGCCGCCTTCCCGGCGAGGAACGTCGCGGCGTCCGCGAAGCCCCTCAGGTAGTCCGCCGACAGGCCGGGACCGGTGAGGGCCCGCTGCACGCGTTCCGGCTCGACCGAGAGCACCCGCCGGTCCGCGCGTGCCGAACGCACCCGGTCCGGGTCGAGCTCCGCGACCGCGACCCCGAGCCGCGACAGCAGCGTCGGGTGCGCGCCGGCCGGTGGGTCCAGGCTGCTGGTCACCTCGGACAGCCCGGTCAGGTCCCGGACCGCGGTGCGGGCTGCGCTGTCGTCGTCGCCGAGCAGCTCGTCGTGCAGCACCAGCAGGTAGCGCCCGGTGTGGGTGCCGCCGGCCCGTTCCGTGCCGACCGTGCGCGGGTCCGTCATGTCGTCTCCGATGATCGACGTCGGTCCTCGACATCGTGCCGCACCGGCCCGTCCGCGGCAGGCCCGCCGGGGTCGTCGGTCCCGCCGATCACGGTACGGAGTGCCCGTGCGTCCGCCCCTGCGGCGCGCCATCATGGCCCGGTGGCCGGCGAGGTGCGCCGGGGGTGGGGGAGTACGGATGTCGCAGCAGCGCAACGGTCCGGTCGTCGTCGGCGTCGACGGGTCGGAGTCCGCACTGGACGCGGTCCGGTCCGCGGCGACCGAGGCGGCGGCCCGCGGTACCGGTCTGCGGCTGGTCGCGGTCTTCACCCCGTTGCCCGCAGGCACCCGGCACGACCTCGGGCTGGCGCCGGTCCACCGGCAGCAGGTGACCGACACCCTCCGCGAGCAGCTCGAGTCCGCCGCCCGGGTCGCAGCCGCGGCGGCGCCCGGGGTGGCGGCCGAGACGGAGCTGCGGACCGGGTTCCCGGCCCAGGTCCTGGTCGAGGAGTCCTGGACGGCCGCGCTCACCGTCGTCGGCAGCCGGGGGCTCGGCGGGTTCAGCGGCCTGTTGGTCGGATCGGTGGCGGTCGCGGTGGCCGCCCACGGCGGGTCACCGGTGCTGGTCGTGCGCGGCGACCGGGCGCCGGACACCGGCGGTCCGGTGGTGCTCGGGGTCGACGGCTCGCCTGCCGGGGAGGCCGCGGTGGGCCTGGCGTTCGAGGCGGCGTCGCGCCGCGGTGTGCCGCTGCGGGCGGTGCACGCCTGGTCGGACGTCCACGTCGCCCCGGCCGCCGCGGTACTGATCGACCGGGAGGCCATGGAGACCGAGGAGCGCGCGCTGCTCGCCGAGCAGCTCGCCGGCTGGTCGGAGAAGTACCCCGACGTCGCGGTGGAGCAGATCGTCGTCCGTGACCGGCCGGCGCACGCCCTGGTCGAGGAGTCCGCCCGTGCCGGGCTGGTCGTCGTCGGGTCCCGGGGGCGCGGTGGCCTCACCGGGTTGCTGCTCGGGTCGGTCGGGCACGCCCTGCTGCACCACGCGCAGAGCCCGGTGCTCATCGCCCGTCCCTGAGCCCTCCCGGCCGGCCGGATGATCCGTTCCACGCCCGGTTCGGGGTAGTTTGCGCAGTGACCCACCTCACCGCACGACCATCCAGGAGCAACGATGCTCGGTCTGATGCAGGACCGTCCCCTGACGCTGCCGCACGTGTTCCACCGCGCGGAGCAGTACTTCGGTCACAAGGAGCTGGTCACCGCCACCCCGGCCGGGGACACCGTGACCACCACGATCGCCGAGTGGGCCGGTCGCGTCCGCCGGCTCGCCACCGTGCTCGACACCCTCGGGATCTCCGCCGACGGGCGGGTCGGCACCTTCTGCTGGAACACGGCCCGCCACCTGGAGCTGTACATGGCGGTGCCGTGCACCGGCCGGGTGCTGCACACGCTCAACCTGCGGCTGTTCCCCGACCAGCTCGTGTACGTCGCCGACCACGCCGCGGACGAGGTGGTCTTCGTCGAGCGCTCGCTGCTCGGGCTGCTCTGGCCGCACATCGACCGGCTGCAGACGGTCCGGTACGTCGTCGTGATCGACGACGGCGCGCCGACCGAGATCCCGGACGACCCGCGGATCTCCGACTACGAGGAGCTCCTGGCCGCCGCCGAACCCCGCGCCGGGCGCTTCGTCGTCGACGACGAGAACACCGCCGCGGCCATGTGCTACACCTCCGGGACCACGGGCAACCCGAAGGGCGTCGTCTACAGCCACCGGTCCACGCTGCTGCACTCGCTGGCAACGCTGTTCGCCGACGGTGTCGGGCTGTGCGAGCGGGACATCGTCCTGCCGGTGGTGCCGATGTTCCACGCCAACGCGTGGGGCCTGCCCTACGGCTGCCTGCTGGCCGGGGCGTCGATGGTGCTGCCGGGGCCGAACATGACCCCCGACGCGATCCTGACACTGATGTCCTCCCACCGGGCGACGGTCGCGGCGGGCGTCCCGACGATCTGGATGGGCCTGCTGCCCAAGCTCGGCGAGTACGACCTGTCCTCGCTGCGCACGGTCCTGTGTGGTGGGTCGGCGGTGCCGAAGTCGCTGTCCGAGGGTTTCCGGGCCGCCATCGGGCTGCCGTTGCTGCAGGGCTGGGGGATGACCGAGACCTCGCCGGTCGCGTCGCTGGGCGTGCTGCGCAGCGTGCACGACGACCTGTCCGACGACGAGAAGGCGGACGTCCGCGCGATGCAGGGCCCGCCGGTGCCGCTGGTGGAGCTGCGGATCGCCGACCCCACGACCGGTGAGGAACAGCCGTGGGACGGCGTCAGCACCGGCGAGGTGCAGGCGGCCGGACCGTGGATCGCCGCCGAGTACTACCGCGGTGAGGGCGGCGGCGCGCAGTTCACCGACGACGGCTGGTTGCGGACCGGCGACGTCGCCGTCGTCGACCGGCACGGTTACACCAAGCTGGTCGACCGGACCAAGGACCTGGTGAAGTCCGGCGGTGAGTGGATCAGCTCGGTGGAGCTGGAGAACGAGATCATGGCCCACCCGAAGGTGGCCGAGGCGGCCGTCATCGCCGTCGCGCACGAGAAGTGGGTCGAACGTCCGCTGGCCTGCGTGGTCGTGAAGGACGGCGAGTCCCTCTCCGCCGAGGAACTGATCACCTTCCTGACCGGCCGGGTCGCGAAGTGGTGGCTACCCGAGGCGGTCGAGTTCATCGAGGAGGTGCCCAAGACCAGCGTGGGCAAGTTCTCCAAGAAGACACTGCGCGAGAAGTTCTCCGGTTACTCGCTGCCGTCGTGACGCGAGGACGAGTGGCAGGGAAGGTCGCGCTGGTGACCGGCGCGGCGCGCGGCATGGGGCGGGCGCACTGCGTCCGGCTTGCGGCCGAGGGCGCGGACGTGATCGCCGTCGACGTCGCCGGTCCGCTGCCGAGCGTGCGGTACGAGCACGCCACGCCGGAGGACCTGGACGAGACCGTACGGCTGGTGGAGAAGGAGGGGCGCCGGGTCGTCGCGGCCCGGCTCGACGTCCGGATCTCGAGGCGTTGCGCGGTGCGGTGGACAGCGCGGTGCAGGAGCTCGGCCGGCTCGACGTCGTGATCGCCAACGCCGGGATCTGCGTGCCCGCCCCGTGGGACGAGGTCGATCCGCAGGTGTTCGCCGACACCCTCTCGGTCAACGTGACCGGCGTCTGGAACACGGTCATGGCGGGCGCCCCGCACCTCGTCGCCGCAGGCGGTGGGTCGGTCGTGCTGGTCAGCTCCGCGGCCGGGATGAAGGTCCAGCCGTTCATGGTCCCGTACACGACCAGCAAGTGGGCGGTGCGCGGGATGGCGAAGGCCTTCGCCGTCGAGCTGGGCCGCCACCACGTGCGGGTCAACAGCCTGCACCCGACCGGGGTCGCGACGCCGATGGGCACCGGGGACATGGGCGCCTCGATCGGCGCGGCGATGGCGCGCGACCAGCGGCTCGGACCGATGTTCACCAACCTGATCCCGGTCGACGTGACCCGGCCCGAGGACGTCGCGGACGCGGTGCTGTTCCTCGCCTCCGACGAGTCCCGCTACGTCACCGCGCACGAGATCGCCCCGGACGCCGGGGTCACGGAGTTCTGAGGCGACTACGCTGGCCGCCCCGGCATCGGGGAGGATTCAGTGGTGGGGAAGACGGCACCGCCGGTCCGGCGCGGCCGGCGGCCGATGAGCGACCGCCGGCGCGCGCTGCAACGGCTCGAGATCTCCCGGGCCGCGATCCGGCTCTTCCGCGAGCACGGGGTCGCCGCGACCAGCGGTGAGGACATCGCGGGCGCGGTCGGGCTGTCCGCGCGCACCCTCTGGCGCTGGTTCCGCACCAAGGAGAGCTGTGTCGAGCCGGTGCTGAGCCTGGCCACCGACGCGTTCACCGCCTCCCTGGGCCGGTGGCCGGACGGCCGGTCGCTCGACGAGCACCTGCTCACCGACTACCGCGCCCCGGTCGACAGCGGCCCGGACGACGCCGAGCTGGTCTTCGCCGTGCTCCGGCTGTCCCGCGCCGAACCGGCACTGCGGGCGATCTGGCTGGTGGTGCAGGAACGGGCGGAACCGGTGCTCGCCGGGATCCTGGCCGAGCGGCTCGGCCGGGCCTGCGACGACGTCGCGATCCGGGTGCAGGCCGCGGCGCTCAACGCGGCGTTGCGGATCGCGACCGAGGACATCGCCGCCGCGACCGCGGACGGGCAGGAGCCTCCGATCGACGACCTGGTGGAACGGCTGTCGGCGGCGGTCCGTGCGGCCGGCCACGGCGTCCTGGATCGGACCGCGCACCCCCGCTGACCGCTCGCGGTGAGACGAGGCTCTCGTGGTGCGCACCCGGCTGTCGACGTTAGTGTCAGTGAACGACAACAAGACACTGAACGACAGCGGGAGATGACGTGGTCGCGGTCGACACCCTCAGCCGCGGACGCGCTCCCATGAGCGACCGGCGGCGCAGCCTGCTGCGGCTCGAGATCTCGCGTGCAGCGGTCGGGCTCTTCCGTGCACACGGGGTCGCCGCGACCAGCGGTGAACGGATCGGCGCCGAGGTCGGGCTCTCGGCCCGCACGGTGTGGCGCTACTTCCGCACCAAGGAGAGCTGCGTCGAGCCCGTCCTCCACCGCAACGTGGACCACGTCGTCGCGACGCTGCGACGCTGGCCGCCGGAGCGGACGCTCTCCGAGCACCTGCTCGCCGAGTACCGCCCGCCGGCCGACCCCGAGGCGGCGGCCGACGCCGACGCCGTCCTCGCGGTGATCGCGCTGTCGCGCACCGAGCCCGGGCTGCGCGCGGTCTGGCTGGCCGTGCACGAGCGGGCCGAGCCGGTCCTGGCCGAGGTCCTCGCCGCACGGCTCGCCCGGGCGAGCGACGACGTCGAGGTCCGGGTGCACGCCGCCGCGATCGCCGCCGCACTCCGCATCAGCGGGGAGGACCTCGCCGCCGAGGTCGCCGAGGGCGCGACCGTGTCCGATCCGGTCGCCCGGCTGTGCGTCGCACTGCGAGCCGCGACGCACGGCGTCGGCGCCGCTGCCGTTACCACCGTCCACACCGACGTCCGCGCAGGAGACCCTGAGTGAGTACCCAGTCCCGTACCGATCCGGTACCCGCACGAGGCACCGGAGCGCTCATCGCGGTCCTGGTAGGCGCCGCGTTCGTGATGATCCTCAACGAGACGATCCTGAGCGTCGCGCTGCGTGACCTGAGCGTCGACCTCGACGTCCCGACGACCACTGTGCAGTGGCTGACCAGCGGCTTCCTGCTGACGATGGCCATCGTCATCCCGACCACGGGATACCTGCTGGACCGCTTCAGCCCCCGCGCCGTCTTCATCGCCTCGGTCGGCTCGTTCACCGCGGGCACCGCGATCTGCGGGTTCGCCCCCGGATTCGAGGTGCTCCTGGTGGGGCGGGTCGTCCAGGCGGTCGGGACGGCGATGATGCTCCCGCTGCTGATGACGACGATCCTGCGGCTGATCCCGCCGGAGCGGCGCGGCGCGATGATGGGCACGATCATGATCGTCATCGCCGTCGCCCCGGCGGTCGGGCCGACGATCGGCGGCGCCGTGCTCTCCGGGCTCAGCTGGCGCTGGATGTTCTGGCTGGTGCTCCCGCTCGCCGCGATCGCGCTGGCCGTCGGCGCCCGCCGGCTCCGCCTGGAGGGCGGTGGCCGGCCGGTCCCGCTGGACGTCGCCTCGGTGCTGCTGTCCGCGGTCGGTTTCGGCGGGCTGGTCTACGGCCTGTCCGCGATCGGCAAGGGATCCGGCGGAGGCGTGCCGGCGTGGGTGCCTGCCGTGATCGGTGCCGTGGCGCTCGTCGCGTTCGTCCTGCGGCAGCTCCGGCTGCAGCGGGAGGGCCGTCCGCTGCTGGACCTGCGGCCGTTCCAGCAGCGCTCGTTCGTCGTCGCGCTGGTGCTGACGGCGCTGGTGCTGCTGTCCCTGATCGGTGTCGCCGCGGTGCTGCTGCCGCTGTACCTGCAGACCGTGCTCGGGGTCAGCACCGTCGTCTCGGGGCTCGCCGTGCTGCCCGGCGGGTTGCTGATGGGTCTGCTCGGCCGCCCGGTCGGCGCCCTGTTTGACCGCGTCGGCGCGCGCCCGCTGGTGATTCCCGGCGCGGTGCTGATGGCGGGCGGGCTCGGTCTGTTCTCCACGATGGGCCCCGGCACCCCGCTCGCCGTGGTGATCGGGTTCCACCTGATCCTCATGGCCGGCCTGTCGCTGATGATGACGCCGCTGATGACCGAGGCTCTCGGGGCGCTGTCCGAGGACCTCCACTCGCACGGCAGCGCGATCCTCTCGACGCTGCAGCAGGTCGCCGGTGCGATGGGGACCGCGTTGTTCGTGACGGTCGCCGCGCTCGCCTCGGCCGGTGCGGCCGCGGCTCCGGATGCGGACGGGCTGCACGCGGCCTTCCTCGTCGCCGGTGCGGTGGGTGTCATCGCGTTGCTGCTGTCGCTGCTGGTCCGGTCGACCAAGCCCGGCGTGACGGCCGGCGGGCGCACAGCCACTGAGGCCAGCCACTGAGGCCAGCCACTGAGGTGCGCAGCCGCTGAGGCGCTCACCCGTCCCACACTGAGGTCGTCACCCGTCCCACGCGCGCGCAGCGGGCGATCCGGCACGTCGCCGGGTCGCCCGTTGTCGTCTGTCCTGCCGTGCCCGTCGCTGGGGCGCCTGCTGTCACGTGCCTCCCGGCAGGCGTCGTGTCGCGGGAAGCGATGTCGCTCGGTTCGGTTCGGGGGCCTCGGACGTGACGACCGGCAGGTAGCCGAGCACCATTGCCCGGGAGACGACGAACGCGCACCGCGGCGGTCTGAACGAGCTTGCGGCGCACGTGCCTTGCCGGGTGGCATCGAAGTCCACCGGGCGCCGAGCGCGGTGGGAGCCGGGTCCAGCTCCTCGCGACTCCTTCTCATGGCTCTGCACGGTGACCTGCTGGGGCGGGCTTCGACGTACAGGTCCCGAAGTGACGTACAGGTCCCGAAGTACCGTCCCGAAGTACCGGTCGCGAGGTCGGTACCGGCCCCGCCGGCCGAGTTCGATGAACCGGCCGAGCGCGCCCCACCCGTCGAGCGCGCTGAACGAGCTCGCCGAACCGGCCGAGCACGCTGTACCGGCCGACCACGCTGTACCGGCCGAGTTCGCTGAACTGGCCGAGCTCGCTGAACTGGCCGAGCTCGCTGAACTGGCCGGGTCCGCTGAACTGGCCGAGCGCGCCGAACCGGGCGCCCTCCGTCCGTGGCCCGGCACCGGCGCTGATCTTCCGATCTCCGGCGACACCCCTCCAAAACCAGTTCCCGGCACGCGCCGGCGTGTCGGCGGCGGCACCGCCGCAGGCAGCGGGAAGCGGACCCGGAGTTCGGCGCCGGGGACCTCGGCGTTGCACCGCCGGCTGTGCCGTGACCAGCGCTCGCCCGCCGCCGGCAGGGCCGGCAGCGTGACCCGGAGTCACGGGGGCCCGGAGTGGTGCACTCACCGTGCTGCGATGACAGCAACGTTCGGTTCGGTGCACCCTCGCGCCCGGACCGCACTCGAACGGCACCGGAACGTCCCCACGGTGACGCGCGATCCGGGCTCGGCACCCCATCCGGAGACGGGGGTGGGTCTCGCTCACCGGGGCCCCGACGAGATCGCCGAACGCCGCGGAGCGCTGGGCCGGGCCGTCGCCGAGCGCCTCGTAGCTCCGCTCGAACAGGCCGTCCGATCGCTTCAGGATGGGCTCGGATCACGCAGGCGAGTTCGGTCGACCTGCCCGGCCGGGGGGCACCCGAGGCGTCCGACCGCCGCCGCCGCCGAGCCGACGGACGAGCCGACGGACGAGCCGACGGACGAGCCGACGGACGAGCCGACGGACGAGCCGACGGGAACGTGGCCCGGTCGGCCGGTTCGGGCACGGGCGACTCCGCGCCGACGAGGATGGCCTCGATCGAAGCACCACCGACGGAGAAGTCCGGCTGCGAGCCGGTGCAGAGGACGCGCTGCGGGGCCCGTGCCCGGCGCGGGTGCCGGACGACCAGCTGCCTCGGGACGCCCGGATACGTCCATGACCTGCGGAAACACGGCAAAGCGACCCCCCTGCTCGCAGGCCTTCCACCGTCCTGTAACTTATTCCTTGTCAGCGAGTGAGCCGGACAGAACGGGCCCTGGAGGTCCGGTCAACAGGCCCGCTGGCCACTACGACCCCCCGGTCGCATCGGAGAGATCCGGTGTGGTTATGGTGGTGGGGTCAAGGCGATCCGCCTTCGGATCCGGCTTTACGGTCGGTGATGTGGTGCGGGTGTCTTTTGAGAACTCAACAGTGTGTCGAGCTATTATATGGTTTGGCGTTTTTGTGCCAGATTGTTGTGGTTCGCAGGTCTGACCCCGTCGGGTCTGTGGATCGTTTGTTTTGTCAGGGTTTTGTTGGAGAGTTTGATCCTGGCTCAGGACGAACGCTGGCGGCGTGCTTAACACATGCAAGTCGAGCGGTAAGGCCCCTTCGAGGGTACACGAGCGGCGAACGGGTGAGTAACACGTGGGTGACCTGCCCTCAGCTCTGGGATAAGCCCGGGAAACTGGGTCTAATACCGGATAGGACCTCTCAACGCATGTTGGGTGGTGGAAAGTTTTTTCGGCTGGGGATGGGCCCGCGGCCTATCAGCTTGTTGGTGGGGTGATGGCCTACCAAGGCGGTGACGGGTAGCCGGCCTGAGAGGGCGACCGGCCACACTGGGACTGAGACACGGCCCAGACTCCTACGGGAGGCAGCAGTGGGGAATATTGCGCAATGGGCGAAAGCCTGACGCAGCGACGCCGCGTGGGGGATGACGGCCTTCGGGTTGTAAACCTCTTTCGCCAGGGACGAAGCTTTCGGGTGACGGTACCTGGATAAGAAGCACCGGCCAACTACGTGCCAGCAGCCGCGGTAACACGTAGGGTGCGAGCGTTGTCCGGAATTATTGGGCGTAAAGAGCTCGTAGGCGGTGTGTCACGTCGGCCGTGAAAACTTGGGGCTTAACTCTGAGCGTGCGGTCGATACGGGCATCACTTGAGTTCGGCAGGGGAGACTGGAATTCCTGGTGTAGCGGTGAAATGCGCAGATATCAGGAGGAACACCGGTGGCGAAGGCGGGTCTCTGGGCCGATACTGACGCTGAGGAGCGAAAGCGTGGGGAGCGAACAGGATTAGATACCCTGGTAGTCCACGCCGTAAACGTTGGGCGCTAGGTGTGGGGACCATTCCACGGTTTCTGTGCCGCAGCTAACGCATTAAGCGCCCCGCCTGGGGAGTACGGCCGCAAGGCTAAAACTCAAAGGAATTGACGGGGGCCCGCACAAGCGGCGGAGCATGTGGATTAATTCGATGCAACGCGAAGAACCTTACCTGGGTTTGACATGCACCAGACATCCCTAGAGATAGGGCTTCCCTTGTGGTTGGTGTGCAGGTGGTGCATGGCTGTCGTCAGCTCGTGTCGTGAGATGTTGGGTTAAGTCCCGCAACGAGCGCAACCCTTGTTCCATGTTGCCAGCACGTAATGGTGGGGACTCATGGGAGACTGCCGGGGTCAACTCGGAGGAAGGTGGGGATGACGTCAAGTCATCATGCCCCTTATGTCCAGGGCTTCACACATGCTACAATGGCTCATACAGAGGGCTGCGAGACCGTGAGGTGGAGCGAATCCCTTAAAGTGAGTCTCAGTTCGGATCGGGGTCTGCAACTCGACCCCGTGAAGTTGGAGTCGCTAGTAATCGCAGATCAGCAACGCTGCGGTGAATACGTTCCCGGGCCTTGTACACACCGCCCGTCACGTCACGAAAGTTGGTAACACCCGAAGCCGGCGGCCCAACCCTTTGGGGAGGGAGTCGTCGAAGGTGGGACTGGCGATTGGGACGAAGTCGTAACAAGGTAGCCGTACCGGAAGGTGCGGCTGGATCACCTCCTTTCTAAGGAGTCCCACGTGTAGTGGGGCGCCAGCTTTTGTTCTTCGTTGACTGAAGTTGGTTCCTTATCTGAGACCGCATCTGACAGGGCCGTTCGTGTCCTGGGGTGTGGCTGGGTGGAACACATTGAGCGCCAGATCATGGTTCGGCACACTGTTGGGTCCTGAGAGGACACCGCGCCCGTTTGGTGGGTGGTGGGGTTTTCTTTGGCCGCTCTGGTCCTGCTCTTCCTAACGCTCCCTGTTGTGTGGGTGTGGTGGTTGTGGTGGGGGTGGGTGTGGTTGTGGGTTGAGTGTTGCATAGTGGATGCGAGCATCTTGTTGTGGTCAAGTTGTTAAGGGCACATGGTGGATACCTAGGCATCAGGAGCCGATGAAGGACGTGGGAGGCCGCGATAGGCCTCGGGGAGCTGTCAACCGAGCTGTGATCCGAGGGTGTCCGAATGGGGAAACCCAGCGCCCGTCATGGGGCGTTACCCGTACCTGAATTCATAGGGTGCGTGGAGGGAACGTGGGGAAGTGAAACATCTCAGTACCCACAGGAAGAGAAAACAACAGTGATTCCGTGAGTAGTGGCGAGCGAAAGCGGATGAGGCTAAACCGTGTCCGTGTCAAGCCGGCAGGTGTTGCGGATGTGGGGTTGTGGGATGCATTGTTCACCTTCTGCCGAGGGTGGGACGGCGTTGTGTTGTGTTAGCGGAAGACTTCTGGGAAGGGTCGCCGTAGTGGGTGATAGCCCCGTACGCGAAAGCATGGCACGTGTTGTGGATGTTGTTCCCGAGTAGCAGCGAGCCCGTGAAATTCGCTGTGAATCTGGCGGGACCACCCGTCAAGCCTAAATACTACCTGATGACCGATAGCGGACTAGTACCGTGAGGGAAAGGTGAAAAGTACCCCGGGAGGGGAGTGAAATAGTACTTGAAACCGTGTGCTTACAAGCCGTCAGAGCCTGAAGCGGATTCGTCTGTAGGGTGATGGCGTGCCTTTTGAAGAATGAGCCTGCGAGTTATGCTTCGTGGCGAGGTTAACCTGTGTGGGGTAGCCGTAGCGAAAGCGAGTCCGAATAGGGCGCCTATAGTCGCGGGGTGTAGACCCGAAGCGAAGTGATCTACCCATGGCCAGGGTGAAGCGTCGGTAAGACGTCGTGGAGGCCCGAACCCACCAGGGTTGAAAACCTGGGGGATGAGTTGTGGGTAGGGGTGAAAGGCCAATCAAACTTCGTGATAGCTGGTTCTCCCCGAAATGCATTTAGGTGCAGCGTCGTGTGTTTCTCGCCGGAGGTAGAGCACTGGATGGCCTAGGGGGCCGACAAGCTTACCGAAGTCAGCCAAACTCCGAATGCCGGTGAGTGAGAGCGCGGCAGTGAGACTGCGGGGGATAAGCTTCGTGGTCGAGAGGGAAACAGCCCAGATCACCGGCTAAGGCCCCTAAGCGTGCGCTAAGTGGGAAAGGATGTGGGATCGCCCAGACAACCAGGAGGTTGGCTTAGAAGCAGCCACCCTTGAAAGAGTGCGTAATAGCTCACTGGTCAAGTGGTCCTGCGCCGACAATGTAGCGGGGCTCAAGCGCACCGCCGAAGCCGTGGCAATGAGAACTAGGTTCTTGTTGGGTAGGGGAGCGTCCTGCATGTGGTGAAGCCCGGGAGTGATTTACGGGTGGAATGTGTGGGAGTGAGAATGCAGGCATGAGTAGCGAATGCAGAGTGAGAATCTCTGCCGCCGGATGACCAAGGGTTCCTGGGCCAGGTTGTTCCGCCCAGGGTGAGCCGGGACCTAAGGCGAGGCCGTCAGGCGTAGTCGATGGACAACGGGTTGATATTCCCGTGCTCGTGATAGTGCGTCCATGCTGGGGCCGGTGATGCTAACCATCCGAACCTACCCTGAGCCCTTCGGGGCTCTTGTTTGTGGGGGAGCGTGGGATCCGATCCGGTAGTAGGCAAGTGATGGGGTGACGCAGGAGGGTAGCTCCGCCACGCGGTGGTTGTCGTGGTGTAAGCCTGTAGCCTGACTTCCCAGGTAAATCCGGGGGGTCGTGAAGGGTGAGAGGTGACGCGTAGCCGATTGAGGCGAAGAGAGTGATCCCATGCTGTCGAGAAAAGCCTCTAGCGAGTGCTGTTGCGGCCCGTACCCCAAACCGACACAGGTGGTCAGGTAGAGAATACCGAGGCGATCGAGCGAACTGTGGTTAAGGAATTCGGCAAAATGCCCCCGTAACTTCGGGAGAAGGGGGGCCACTCGCCTTGAAGCCGCTTGCCGGCTAGGGGTGGGTGGTCGCAGAGACCAGGCCCAAGCGACTGTTTACTAAAAACACAGGTCCGTGCGAAGTCGCAAGACGATGTATACGGACTGACGCCTGCCCGGTGCTGGAACGTTAAGAGGACCCGTTAATCCTTCGGGGTGAAGCGGAGAATTTAAGCGCCAGTAAACGGCGGTGGTAACTATAACCATCCTAAGGTAGCGAAATTCCTTGTCGGGTAAGTTCCGACCTGCACGAATGGCGTAACGACTTGGGCGCTGTCTCGACCACAGACTCGGCGAAATTGCACTACGAGTAAAGATGCTCGTTACGCGCGGCAGGACGGAAAGACCCCGGGACCTTTACTATAGCTTGGTATTGGTGCTCGGTTCGGCTTGTGTAGGATAGGTGGGAGACTGTGAAGCGGCCACGCTAGTGGTGGTGGAGTCGTTGTTGAAATACCACTCTGGTCGAATTGGGTGTCTCAACCTCGGGCCATGATCTGGTTCAGGGACAGTGCCTGGTGGGTAGTTTAACTGGGGCGGTTGCCTCCTAAAGAGTAACGGAGGCGCCCAAAGGTTCCCTCAGCCTGGTTGGCAATCAGGTGTTGAGTGTAAGTGCACAAGGGAGCTTGACTGTGAGACTGACAGGTCGAGCAGGGACGAAAGTCGGGACTAGTGATCCGGCACCGCCTTGTGGAAGGGGTGTCGCTCAACGGATAAAAGGTACCCCGGGGATAACAGGCTGATCTTGCCCAAGAGTCCATATCGACGGCATGGTTTGGCACCTCGATGTCGGCTCGTCGCATCCTGGGGCTGGAGTAGGTCCCAAGGGTTGGGCTGTTCGCCCATTAAAGCGGTACGCGAGCTGGGTTTAGAACGTCGTGAGACAGTTCGGTCCCTATCCGCCGCGCGCGTTGGAGACTTGAGGAAGGCTGTCCCTAGTACGAGAGGACCGGGACGGACGAACCTCTGGTGTGCCAGTTGTCCCGCCAGGGGCACGGCTGGTTGGCTATGTTCGGGAGGGATAACCGCTGAAGGCATCTAAGCGGGAAGCCTGTTCCAAGATGAGGTCTCCCACCACCTTGAGTGGGTAAGGCTCCCAGTAGATGACTGGGTTGATAGGCCGGAGATGGAAGCCTTGTGAGGGGTGGAGTTGACCGGTACTAATAGGCCGAGGGCTTGCTCACAACGAGTTGTTCGCATCCACTGTGTGGCCCTGAGCCCACAACCATCCCTGTCTTCGGGGTTGGTTGTGTGTGTCAGGACCTTTGACCAACGGGGTTTCCTGTTGGTTGGGGGGATAAGTTGATAGTGTTGTCGGTGGTCATAGCGTTAGGGGAACGCCCGGTCCCATTCCGAACCCGGTAGCTAAGCCTTCCTGCGCCGATGGTACTGCACTCGACAGGGTGTGGGAGAGTAGGTCGCCGCCGACATTTAACTGTGCATGATGGAGCGCCTCCGGAACCTTTACGGGTTCGGGAGGCGCTCCTTTTTGTGCGCCCGAAACCGGCTCACGGCACACTCCGGAGCGGATGTGCGCCGGCGTGGCGCGAGCCGGGCACGGCGCCGCGCGACCAGGCGCGACCCGGCGCGGCGAGACCCGGCGCGGTTGCGGCGGGGTGCGGCGCGACCCGGGCTTCGGTGCGTTCTCGGCCAACGGCCCGTGCGGATTCGGCTGCGAGGGGCACCTCAGCGTCGTCGCCGCGTGATCGAACCGCCCTGACGTGCCCCTCGCCCCGAGAAACGCCCGGCTGTGGCGACGGCTCCTCGCCGACTCGAGGTTCCGTGAGCGGCGCGGCGCGGGGCGGCACGAGCGGTCCGGCCGGCTCCGCGACACCGTGCGGGGCGGCACGAGGGGTACCTCAGCGCGGCATCCACATGATCGAACCGCCCTGACGTGCCCCTCGCCCGGGCGAGCGGTCCGGGGCGCCGGCGTGACGGTTCCTCCCACCGACCCCAGGGTTCGTGAGTGCGCGGCGGAGCGGCCCGAGGAACTACGAGGGGTACCTGAGCGCGGTGTCCGCATGATCCAAGTGCTCTCACGTGCCCCTCGCGGCCCCGCAAGCTCGTGAGAGGCGGCGTAGCTGGCGTGGGTGGCGCTGGACCGACGCGCGGTGGCTACGAGGGGCACCTCAGCATGATCGAACTGCTCTGACGTGCCTTTCGGCCGGGCGAGCGGTCCGGGGCGCGGGAGTGCGGGCTTCCCTGGCCCAGGGCTGCGGTCGGGGAGTGGGCGGCCGAGCGGCGCAGCGACTACGGCGTGCGGCGAGGGGCACCTCAGTGCCTGCGCCGCTTGATCGAAGTGCGCTGACGTGCCCCTCGCGGCCCCGCGAGCCCGTGAGGGGCGGCGTAGCGGCGCAGCGCCGGCGCCCGGCGGCTGCGAGGGGTACCTCAGCGTCGTCCACGCGTGATCGAACTACTCCGGTGTGCCCCTCGTCGCCTGGTGTTCCGTGAACGGAGCGACCGTCGGACGCGCGTTGGCAGGTACGGATACCGTGGTGAGCGCGGTCGGAGGCTCGGCCGTCGTCGTCGTGAGAGGTCCCCATGAGTACCGCAGCATCTGCCCGTCCCTGCTTCCACCTCGCCGTCCCCGTCGACGATCTGGCGGCCGCACGGCATTTCTACGGCGGGGTCCTGGGGCTCCCCGAGGGTCGCTCGTCGGAGGCCTGGGTGGACTGGGACTTCCACGGTCACCAGGTCGTCACGCACGTCGCGCCGCGGTCCGCCGCGCCGGCGCACAACCCGGTCGACGGGCACGACGTCCCGGTCCCGCACTTCGGGCTGGTCCTGTCCGTCCCGGCGTTCCACGAGCTCGCGGACCGGCTGCGCGCGGCGGGCACGACGTTCGTCATCGAGCCGTACCAACGCTTCGCGGGCGAGCCGGGGGAGCAGTGGACGATGTTCTTGACCGACCCCGCCGGCAACAACCTCGAGTTCAAGGCGTTCGCCGACGAGTCGCAGATCTTCGCGAAGTAGAGGAGTTGGCGGTTGGTCCGGATGGGGGTCGGGTGGAACCGGACGGACCTCGTGTACGACAGTGACGGTATGACCTGTCAGCAGTGCCGCGAGGTCGTGTCCGCGTCCCTGGACGGGGAGGCCGGCGCGGCGGAGCGTGCGGCCGCGGATGCGCACCTCGCCGGGTGTGCGGCGTGCCGTGCCTACGAGCTGGAGGCCGGGTCCGTCGCCCGGCTCGCCCGGGTCCGGCCCGCCGAGCACGTTCCGGACATCGCGGGAGCACTGCTGGCGTCCCTCGGCATCGTGGAACGGGAACCCCAGCGTGTCCCGGCGGCACCGGAACTGAGCTGCCTGCCCGGGGGCTGCTGCGACAGCGCCGCGACCGATGCGGAGGAGGCCGGCTCGGTGTGCGGCTGCCTCGCCACCTGCGGCTGCGGCTGCCAGGACGGCGCACCGTGCCGCTGCGGGATCAGGGCCGCCTGACCACGTCCCCGCCCCGGCTCTGACCCCGGCACCGTCCCCGGCCTCGGCCCGGCTCTGACCTCGAACCCGGCCCCGGCCCCGGCCCCGACTCTGATCCCGTCACCGTCACCGATCACCGATCACCGATCACCGATCACCGACCACCGACCACCGACCCGGCCCCGTCACCGTCACCGACCCGGCCCCGTCACCGACCACCGACCCGGCCCCGACACCGGCACCGGCCACCGACCCGGCCCCGGCCCCGGCACCGGCACCAGCCACCGACCCGGCCCCGACACCGACCCGCCTCGCCACCGGCGGCCCCGTGCCGATGCTGCCGAGCCGCCGGCTCCACACGTACCGTGGCTGCGGACACGAGGGAGGTCGGCCCATGACGAGCACCCCGCTCGACGAGGACACACGTGCGCGCCACCTCGTCGAGGCCGAGCGCAACGCGATCGCCCTGTTCGACGAGGCCACCCGACGGGGCCTGATCGCGCCCGGCGCGACCGAAGGTGCCGTCAGCGACCGGGTGCGGGACCTCGGCGCGGAGCTCTTCGGCACCGACCGGCACTGGCACAAGCGCATCGTCCGGGCCGGGGAGAACACGCTGGCGCCGTACCGGGAGAACCCGCCGGACCGCGTGATCGACCGCGACGACATCGTGTTCGTCGACCTCGGCCCGATCTTCGCCGAGTGGGAGGCGGACGTCGGCCGCACGTTCGTGCTGGGCGACGACCCGGTGAAGCTCCGCCTGCGCGACGACCTTCCGCGCATCTGGGAGGCCGGGTGGGCGCACTTCGAGGCGAACCCCGACATCAGCGGGGCCGAGCTGTACGCGCACGTCGTCGGGCTGGCGGAGGCCGCGGGCTGGGCGTTCGGCGGGCCGCACAGCGGGCACCTGGTCGGCGAGTTCCCGCACGAGTTCGTCGACGGCGAGCGGATCGAGAGCTACATCGCCCCCGGCAGTGACCACCCGATGCGTCGGCTCGACCCGTCCGGCCGCCGCTGCCACTGGATCCTGGAGATCCATCTCGTCGACCGCGAGCGGCGAATCGGCGGGTTCTTCGAGCAACTGCTCACCCTGCGGCACTGACCGGACGAACGCGCCCGGGCCGCGCAGCAGGCCGAACACGTGACAAGATGCACGTCATCCCGCGAGGATGAGGACGACCCGATGAGTGAACGGCGCACCTCCGGCCCTGAAGCGACGGCCGAGCTGGAGAAGGAGCTGACCCGCATCGCCTGGCGCGTCGAGCGCTGGATCGACCCCGGGCCGTCCGCCGTCGTCGCGGGAGCCGCGGTCGCCGCGGTGACGGCGTCGCTGTTGATGCCCTGGTCGGATCGCTACGCCGGCTGGCAGGTGCTGGCCGGGCACGCCGGGATGGGCCCACTGCCCCGGCTGTTCACCCTGGTCGCGGTCGCCGGGCTGGTCGTCTCCGTGCTCGCGCTGCTCATCCGGTTCTGGCCGCTCGCCTGGGCCGCGGCGACGATCAGCGCGGTCGGTGCCCTCAGCGGGTTGTGGGCGCTCTGGTCGCAACAGACGAGCGCCGCGGACGCCGACATCGGGCCCGGTCTGGTCATCACCGTGCTGGGCTTCTGCATCCTGTTCGCGACCTGGGCGCGGATCGTCGTGGCGGCACACCCGCGGGCCGGGAAGACACCACCGGCCTGATCGCCGGCTCGTGCCCTCGTCAAGGAACGTCGGTGTGGGAAGCGGACGCCTGGGGCCGGCGAGTTCCGTGCCGAACGTTCCTCGACAGGACACTAGGTCCGGGTCCACCGGCCGAGCACCATGAGGGTGCGGGTGCCGGTGATCGTCCCCGTCCGCCGCAACCGGTCGATGACCTCCTGCAGGTGCTCGAGATCGCGCACCCGTACCTGGACGAGTGCGTCCAGGTCACCGGCGACGGTGTAGACGGCCTGCACCTCGGGCTGGCGCGACGCCGTCTCGACGATGTCTCCGACGCTGGTCGTGCCGGCGTAGCGGACCTCGCTGAACGCCTCGACCGCCCAGCCGAGCTTCTTGTGGTCGACCTGGACGGTGAAGCCGGTGATCACCCCGGTCTCGCGCAGCCGGTCGATCCGGCGCTTCGTCGCGGCCGTGGACAGCCCGACCCGGCCGGCCATGTCGGCGAAGGTGCGGCGACCGTCCTCGTGCAACAGGCGCAGCAGAGCGTGGTCGATGTCGTCGACCTCGATGTCGGGCACGGGGCCTCCTGCGCAACGGATCGTCGATCGTATGACGGCTGGACTCTATCCGTTGCGTGTTGCCGACGAGTTTCGCGGACTGTGTTGCGGCGTGGTCGCGGTCACGCTGTCCTGGTGGTGCCGCGCCGGAGGCTGCGGGCCGGGCATCGGGGCCCGCGCACCACCATCGACCCGCGAGGAGCCGACGATGACCGGTCCCACCGACGCCCCCGTGACCCTGGACGACAAGTCCGTGGCCCGTGACGGCAAGACCGTGACCGTCGACGAGAAGGCCGTGACCGTCGACGGCAAGTCCGTGACCCTCGACGGCAAGTCCGTGACCCTCGACGACAAGTACACAGCGACCGGCGGCCGAGCCCCGATGACCGGTGTGCAGGCCCTCGTCCGGCTCACCCTGGAGCAGTCCCGTCTCGACGGGGCGCGCGGGCTGGACACCGCGTCGTTCGTCTCCGGGTACCAGGGCTCCCCGCTCGGCGGCCTGGACGCCGAGTTCGGCCGGGCCCGTCGCCATCTCGACGAGGCCGGCATCGTCTTCCGGGCCGGGCTGAACGAGGAGCTGGCCGCGACCGCCGTCGCCGGCACCCAGATGCTCGACGCCGTCCCGGGGCGGCGGCACGACGGCGTCGTCGGGTACTGGTACGGCAAGAACCCCGGCCTGGACCGGGCCGCCGACGCGATCCGGCACGGCAACCTGGCCGGCACCGCGCGGCTCGGCGGTGCCGTCGCGATCATCGGCGACGACCCGTCCTGCAAGTCGTCCACGGTGCCCAGCTCGTGCGAGCCGATGGCGCAGAGTCTCGGCCTGCCGCTGCTCGCGCCCGGCTCGGTCGCCGAGGTCGTCGAGCTCGGGCTGCACGCTGTCGCGATGTCCCGCGCCACCGGCCTCTGGACCGGATTGAAGATCGTCGCCGACGTCGCGGACGCGTCGTCCACCATCGACCTCGGCGCGCTGCACCCGGACCTGCTCGGGATCCCGCGCCCGCCCGCCACCGGCCGTGCCCAGAGTGGTCCGCTGGTCGGCCCGGCCGCGGTGGAGGCCGAGCACGACCAGCTGACCCGCCGCCTCGACCTCGCCCGCCAGTACGCCCGCGAGGCGGGGCTCAACCGGGTCACCTTCGACTCGCGGCACCCGCGGCTGGGAATCCTCGCCTCCGGCACCGGCTACGCGACCGTGCTCCGCGCGCTTGACGACCTCGGTCTCGGCGAGGGCGAGCTCGACGCGCTCGGCATCCGGCTGATCCGGCTCGCGATGCCGTTCCCGATCGACCGCGACGCGCTCGCCGGGCTCGTCGACGGTGTCGGCGAGGTCCTCGTCATCGAGGACAAGGTGCCGTTCCTGGAGGGGCACCTGCGCGACGCCCTCTACGGCGGCACGCACCAGCCGCTGATCACCGGGCGGCGCGACGACCGCGGGCGCCCCCTGCTGCCCGCTCGTGGCCAGCTGTCCGCGGAGGAGGTCGCCCGCGCCGTCGCCGCCCGGCTGACCGCCGGCGGTGCCGAGCTGCCGGCGCGGGCCCACGAGCACCTGGACGCACTGGCCCCGCCGAAGCGGTCCCGGATCGATCTCGGTGTCACGACGGCCGCCGACCTGGGGAGCCGCACGCCGTACTTCTGCTCCGGCTGCCCGCACAACACCTCGACCCGCACCGGCGACGACACGCTCGTCGGGGTCGGTATCGGCTGCCACGCGATGATCGCCCTCGACGGCGGGCACCGCGGCCGCCAGATCGGGCTGACCCAGATGGGCGGCGAGGGTGCCCAGTGGTTCGGGCTCGCGCCGTTCACCGACGACCGCACCCTCGTCCAGAACCTGGGCGACGGCACGTTCCACCACTCCGGCTCGCTGGCGATCCGCGCGGCCGTCGCCGCCGGCGTCACGATGACCTACAAGCTGCTCTACAACGACGCCGTCGCCATGACCGGCGGGCAGCGCGCCGAGGGCCGGATGGCGGTCCCCGAGATCACCCGCTCGCTCGCCGTCGAGGGAGTGCGGCGGATCGTGGTCACCACCGACGAGCCGAAACGGTACCGGGGGATCGCGCTGGACCCGATCGCGTCGGTCCGGCACCGCGACGACCTGGCGGACGTCGAGTCCGAGCTGGGCGCGGTCGACGGCGTGACCGTCCTGATCCACGACGACCGCTGCGCCGCCGAGGAGCGACGGTTGCGCAAGCGCGGGAAGCTTCCCACCCCCGCCGAGAAGGTCGTGGTCAACGAACGGGTCTGCGAGGGCTGCGGCGACTGCGGGGACAAGAGCACCTGCCTGTCGGTGCTGCCGGTCGAGACGGAGTTCGGCCGCAAGACGCGCATCCACCAGCCGTCGTGCAACTCGGACTTCTCCTGCCTCAAGGGCGACTGCCCGTCGTTCCTGCTGGTCGAGCCCGGAACCCGGCCCCGCCGCGAGATTCCCGCGCTGCCGGTCGCGCTGACCGAGCCGCAGCCGCGGGTCGACGGCGACACCACGCTCATCCGGATGCCCGGCATCGGCGGCACCGGCGTCGTGACCGCGTCGGCGATCCTGCAGATGGCCGCGCACCTCGACGGGTTGTGCGCCGCCGGTCTGGAACAGGTCGGGCTGGCGCAGAAGGGCGGCCCGGTCGTCTCCGACGTCCGGATCTCCAAGCAGCCCGTCGCGGGCATCCTGCGTGCCTCGAAGGGCACCGCCGACGTCCTGATCGGGATGGACGTGGTCGGCACGGCCGCCGACACCAACCTCGCCGTCGCCCGCCCCGGGCACACCGTCGCCGTCGTCAACACCTCGCTGATGCCGACCGCGGCGATGGTCACCGGCCGCGTCGTGCTGCCGGGATCCACCGAGGACGCCGTCGAGCGGATCGGTGCCGTGACCCGGGACCTGTTGGCCGTCGACGCACAGACGCTCGCCGAGGCGCTGTTCGACGACCACCTCCCGACGAACATGCTGCTGCTCGGCGCCGCCTACCAGCACGGCGTGCTGCCGCTGTCGGTCGAGGCCATCGAGGAGGCGATCGCGCTGAACGGGGCCGCGGTGGAGCGGACGCTGACCGCGTTCCGCTGGGGCCGCGCCGCCGCACTCGACCCCGCCGCGGTCCGGGCCGCGCTGCTCACACCGCAGCCGGCCACCGTCGCGGTCGACCGGGCGGCTGGGGAGCTCGCCCGGTCGACCGCCGCCGGGGACCCGGACCTCGAGCAGCTGCTCGAGGTCCGGATCGCCGACCTGACCGGCTACCAGGACGCCGGGTACGCCCGGCGCTACGCCGAGGAGGTCCGCCGGGTCGCGGCGCTCGCCACCGCCCGCGCCGGCGAGCAGGCCGGCTCGCGGATCGGTACCGCCTACGCCCGCGGGCTGCACGCGCTGATGGCCTACAAGGACGAGTACGAGGTCGCCCGGTTGCACCTCGACCCGGTCGAGGTCGCCCGCCGGGAGGCCGAGTACGGGCCCGACGCGAAGGTCTCGGTCATGCTGCACCCGCCGTTCCTGCGCGCGCTGGGAATGGGCAAGATCAAGATCGACGGTCGGGTGGCGCGACCGGCGTTCACGGCGCTGCGCGCGGCACGACGGTTGCGCGGCACCGCGCTGGACGTGTTCGGCTACGCCGGGGTCCGGCGGGTCGAGCGGGAGCTGGTGGGGGAGTACCAGGCCGTGGTGCGCACCGCGCTGGAATCCCTCGACGCGAGCACCACGGACGAGGTGGTGGCGGTCGCGGAGACCGCGTCGCTGGTGAAGGGCTACGAGGACGTGAAGCTCGCCGGCGTCGAACGGTTCCGCGCCGAGGCGGCGACGCGTATGGGAGCCCTGCGGAGCTGAAGCCCCCGGGCCGCCCCGCCGGGGCCCCGGGCGCCTACGCCGGCCGCGCCCGGACACCGGCTGATCACCGGTTGAGGAGTGCGCCGTACGCGTAGCGTTCGCGGCACTCCACAACCGGTGATCATGAGGATCCTTCCCCCTGACCACGGAGGGCCGGGGGCTACTTCAGGAGCTTGTGCACCTCGCGGAACCGCGGGTGCCTCGCGTCGGCCAGCCATTCGAACAGCACCATCTCCGAGGTCACGATCTCGGCGCCGGCCGCGCGGGCGCGCTCCAGCGCGACGGCCTTGTCGTCGGGGTCGCGGGACCCGACGGCGTCGGCCACGATCAGGACCCGGTGGCCGTCGCCGGCGAGGTGCAGCGCGGTCTGCAGCACGCACACGTGCGCCTCCGCGCCGCTCATGACGATCTCCGAGCGACCGGGCGGGACGAGGCCGCTCTCGTCGGCGCCGAACCGGGTCTTCGGCATGACCAGGTGCGGGTAGCCGGCGAGCTGCTCGACGGTCGGCCCGAGCTTCTCCGGGGCCTGCTCGGTGGCCAGCACCGGCACGCCGAGCAGGGTCGCCGCCTCGCCGAGACGGGCGGCCCGGGCGATCACCTTGTCGCCGTCGTGGATCGCCGGCATCAGGCGTTGTTGCAGGTCGACCAGGAGCAGTACGGCGTTGGCGGCGGTCATCAGCACGCCGCCGAGGCTAACGCGGGCCGGACGCGCCCGTTGCGCGTGGCGGCCCGGACGCTCGGCCTCGGCTGACCACTGCTCCCGGCTCCTCGGGGCGCTACCCTCGGCGCCGTGGCGCAGCAGCTGATGCCGGCGGCGTTCTTCGGGCACGGCAACCCGATGAACGCGATCGAGACGAACCGCTACACCGAGGCCTGGCGCCGGTTCGGCGAGACGGTGCCACGCCCGCGGGCGATCCTGGTGATCTCCGCGCACTGGTACGTCAACGCCACCGCGGTGACCGCGATGCCGCGGCCGCGCACCATCCACGACTTCTACGGCTTCCCACGGGAGTTGTTCGAGGTCCAGTACCCGGCGCCGGGCCTGCCCGAGCTCTACGACGAGGTCGCCGAGATCGTGAAGCCGACCTGGGTCGGTGCCGACGCCGACAGCTGGGGCATCGACCACGGCACCTGGTCGGTGCTGGTGCACGCCTTCCCGGACGCGTCGATCCCGGTCGTCCAGCTGTCGATCAACGCCGAGAAGCCGCTCGACTACCACCTCGACCTCGGCGCCCGGCTGGCCCGGCTGCGCGAGACCGGGGTGCTGGTCGTGGCCAGCGGCAACGTCGTGCACAACCTGGGCGGGGTCGATTTCGGCCGGCCGGATCTCGGCTACGACTGGGCACAGCGGTTCGACGACGCCGCACGCGAGCTGATGACCGAGCGTCCGGCGGAGTTCGCGACGCTGGACCGGCACGGGGACTACCGGCTCGCCGTGCCGACCCAGGACCACTTCATCCCGGCCCTGTACCTCGCGGGGCTCGCCTCGGCCGACCGCGGTGAGCGCCCGCAGGTGCTGGTCGAGGGCTACGCCTACGGGTCGCTGTCGATGACGGCCTATACCGTGGGGCTGCACTGCCCGCCGGGGCCGGAGAGCGACGCCGGAGCGCCCGCCACGGCACCGCAGGCGCCCCCGGAGTCGTCGAACATCTGACGGGTCAGTCCGTCGAGGCCCGGATCACCCGGTTCAGTACCTCGCGGAGCTCCTCCAGCTCGGCGAGCGGCAGGCCGAGACGCTCGACGATCGCGGGCGGGATCGCCTCGGCGCGTGCGCGCAGGGCGCGGCCGTCCTCGGTCAGGGTCACGGCGAGTGTCCGCTCGTTGCCGGGCACTCGGCGCCGGTCCACCAGCCCGGCCGACTCCAGGCGCTTGAGCAGGGGGGAGAGCGTTCCCGGGTCGAGGGCGAGCTCGCCCGCCAGGTCGCCGACCGACCGCGGCGACCGCTCCCACAGCGCGAGCAGCACCAGGTACTGGGGATGGGTCAGCCCCATCGGCTCGAGCAGCGGCCGGTACAGCGCGATCACGTTCCGCGAGGCGACGGCCAGCGCGAAGCAGACCTGGCGGTCGAGGCGAAGCAGGTCGGTCCCGGTCTCGGTGTCGCTGTCCACGATACTTATCGTACACTGTTGGGGCACCAAGAATTGGAGGGCCAACAATGGATCAGCCGATCCGGCCGAACCCGCTGCGCTGGCTGCTGTACGCCGTCGGCGCCGGGCTGCCCGCCCGGCACCACACCTGGGTGCTGCACGACGTGACGACCCGGACCTGGCAGTGGCGCCACCTCGGCCGGGTCACCGTGCAGCTGGCACCGATCGGGGTCGTGCTGTTCCTGCTGATCCCCGGCCCGGTCTACGTGAAGGCGCTGTCGGTGCTCGCCGGTGCGTTGCTGGGCTACTTCTACGGCTCGGCCTACATGTACGAGTCGGTCGAGCACCGGGTGGCGAAGGCCGGCTACCCGGTCGGGCACGCCGCCGCCGTGCGCGCCGCGGCCGACGAGGGCGGCCGGGCCCAGGCCCGGGAACGCTACGAACGCCGCTGGCGCGACTGAGCGTCCCCGGGCGGCGGGCCCGGCCTCGCCGTCAGCCCAGCAGTGGCTTCACCTTCGTGCCGAAGTCGTGCACGCCCTGCTCGAAGTCGTCGAAGGTGAACATCATTCCCTTCACCCCCGGCATCTTCGCGACCTGGTCGATCTGCCGCGCGACCGTCTCGTGGCTGCCGACCAGCGTCGCCATGTTGAAGTTGACCGCCCCCTCCGGGAGGTTGATCATCCGCGCGGTACCGCCGTCGTCCGTGCCGGCGTCCCGGCCGCCCTCGTCGGACATGTAGCCCAGCGCCGCGGCGTCGGCACCGGCGTTGTAGGAGGCCCACTTGGCCTGGGCCTCCTCATCGGTGTCGGCCATGATCGCCATGAACAGCGGCATCGATCCGACGTCGCGCCCGGTCGCCGCGGCGGCCTTGGCCAGGCGCTGGGTCGACTCGCGGTAGACCTCCGGGTCGTTGACGCCGGGGTGCAGCACGAAGTTGTAGTCGCCGTACTCGGCGACCATCCGCATCCCGCGGTCGGACTGGCCGGCGCAGACGATGTCCACGTGGCCCGACGGCTGGGGCGAGAGCACGCAGTCGTTCATCGTGAAGTACTCGCCCTGCAGGTCGGAGCGACCCCGCTCGAACAGGTCGCGCAGCACCCGGACGTACTCGGTGGAGTAGTCGTAGCGGTAGTTGAAGTAGTCGTCGCCGGGCCACAGGCCCATCTGGTCGTACTCGCCCTTGGCCCAGCCGGACACGATGTTGATCCCGAACCGGCCCGGTGCGATCGAGTCGATCGTGGTGGCCATCCGGGCGACCAGTGCCGGCGGCAGGGTGAGCACGGCGGTGGAGGCATAGAGCTTGATCCGATCGGTGACCGCCGCCAGCCCGGCCATCAGGGTGAACGACTCCAGGTTGTGGTCCCAGAACTCGGTCTTCCCGCCGAAGCCGCGCAGCTTGATCATCGACAGGGCGAACGCGAAGCCCTGCCGTTCGGCCTCCTGCACGACACGCTTGTTCAGGTCGAACGACGGCATGTACTGGGGGCTGTTCTCCGAGATCAGCCAGCCGTTGTTGCCGATGGGGATGAAGACACCGAAGTCCACGGGGGAGTCCTTCCGGTCGAGGATCAGCCGGCCGCGTCGGGCCGGACGGCAGGGGCGGAACGCAGTACGGGAGCCACCTCGCGGGCGAGCAGCTCCAGTGAGGCGAGCGAGTCGTCGACCGGCATGCCGGCCCAGTCGGTGCGGAGTACGAAGTGGTCGACGCCGAGCTCGTCGCGCCACGGCAGCAGCGCCGCGAGGCAGTCCTCCGGTGAGCCCACCACGAACCGGTCGTGGGCGAGGTCGTCGTAACCTGCCCGGAACGAGTCCTTTCCGGGCAGGACACGATCCTGGCCCCAGTCGGCGTAGACCTGGTACTTCGCGGCCAGGTGCGGCCGGGCCAGCTCCACGGCGCGCTCGCGGGTGGGGGCGCAGTAGACCTCGCGCATCAGCGGCAGCTCACCGAGCGGCCCGCGGCCGGCGTCGGCCCGCTCGGTGTGGAACAGCTCGAGCTGACGGCGCACGGTGCCGGCGGTGGCGTGCGGGTTTATCATCCAGGTGTCGGCCAGCCGGGCCGCCCGGCGGACCGCGGCGTCGGAGTTGGCGGCCATCCACACCGGTGGCGACGACGCGGGCCGGGTCGTCGCCGCGACGCCGTCCAGCCGGCACCAGGGCAGGTCGGCGTGCACCGGCTCGCCGGACCACAGCTCGCGCACGATCCGCAGGTTCTCGGTGAACCGGCGGACCTTCTCCCCGGGCGGGATCCCGAACGCGGCGTACTCGGTCTCGCGGTAGCCCAGTCCGACGCCGAACACCGACCGGCCGCCCGCCACGACGTCCAGGCCGGCGTAGTTCTCCGCGGTGTCCACCGGGTTGTGCAGCGCCAGCAGATGGATGCCGGTGCCGATCCGCATCCCGCCCGCGTCCGCGGCGAGCCGGGCCAGCCACGGCAGCGGCTGGATGTGGGAGAACGAGTCGGGCAGGTGGTGCTGCCCGGCGAACACCGAGTCGAGGCCGCCGTCGCGGGCGGCCCGTACCAGCCGCAGCTGCTCGTCCAGGGCGACCAGCGGGTCCCGGCCCGCGGGCTGCTGGTGGGTGAGGAACACCCCCACCTGGACGGGCCGGTCAGCCACGGCAGGCCTCGGCGAAGTCGGCGGCCGGGGTGTCGTCGCCGAGCCCGAGCACCGCCTCCTGGACCCGGTCGGCGACGGCGGTCGGTGCGACCCGGCCGATCGTGTCCCGGAACTTGGCGACGATCTCGTCGTTGGTGAGCGGGCGCTCCTCGTGGCCGCGGTTGATCTGCTCGCGGTGCCGCAGCACCCGGCCGTCCGCGAGCTCGATCTCGACGGCTCCGGAGTAGGCGGCGGGGAAGGCGCTGTCCTCGTCCTCGGAGACCCGCACCTTCTGGGCCAGGTCGAGCACGGCCCGGTCGGCGAGCGCCTCGTCCTCCAGCTCGGCGAGGGTGAACCGGCCGCGGGTCAGCGTCGTCGCGACCACGTAGGGCAGGCTGAACTTGGCGTCGTACTCGTCGCGCGGGGCCCACTTCGCCTCCGGCGGCTCGCAGACGACCTTGCCCGGGACCGGGTGGATCGCGCAGCGGATCTCGGTGATCGCCGTGTCGCCGATCTCCGGCCGCAGCGTGAGGGCGGCGTCGGCGAAGGCGTGGATGAAGTGGCAGATCGGGTAGGGCTTCACCGCGGTCCGCATCAGCTCCCAGGTCTGCCCCAGCTCGGTGCCGACCGCCTCGGGCCGGCTCTCCCGCCCGGCCAGGTGGGTGTTGTAGAGGCCGAACCGTCCCTCGTAGACCTCCGGCGGACCGCTCCAGCCTGCCTTCGCGAACCCGGCGGCGGTCAGCCCCGACATCGCCGCCCAGCCGGGGTGCAGACGCTTGGTCCAGGAGCCGTCGGCGAGGAACTCCAGCAGGCCGGCGCTCATCGACCCGACGACGCCCTGTGCCCGGGCGAGCCCGGCCGCGTCCAGCCCGGTGACCTTGCCGGCCGCGACCGCGGACCCGAACGCCCCGGCCACCGCGGTGGGATGGAAGCCGACGTCGTGGAAACCGCCCGCGCCGCCGATGCCGACCCGGGCCGAGACCTCGACGCCGAGCACGTAGGCCAGCAGCAGCGTCCGGGTGTCCGCGCCGGCCGAGATCGCGGCCGCCAGCGCCGCGGGCAGCGCGGCCGCCGAGACGTGCGTGACCGCCGGGATGTGCGTGTCGTCGAAGTCCATGCCGTGGATCAGCACGCCGTTGAGCACCGCTGCGTCGCGGGCCGGGAGGCGGTCCGCCATGCCGAGTACCGGCTGCTCGCCGGCGCCGCCGAAGGCGGACAGCGCCTGCAGCGCGACGGCGGGGAAGGGGTACGCGGTGGAGGCGAACGCCAGGCCGACAGCGTCCAGCACCAGGTGCCGCGCCCGCTCCAGCACCTCCGGGGGGACGTCGTCGAGCGTGGTGCGTGCGGCGAACTCACCCACCGTGCCGGACAGGGTGGTGGTGCTCGGCGGGGCCGGGCTCAGGGTCATCGGTGACCTCCAGTCGGTGGCGAGAATAGGTCAGACGTATTCGGGTGGGAAGGGGCCACCGATCCGCTCCGTGATCGGCGGGCGCCGGCGGTGGTGTGCGGTGCGGTCCTGGAACAGGGCCGCGACCCGCAGCGCGGTGATCTCGTCGTGCGGGCGGGCGATCAGCAGCGCGGAGACCGGGCAGCCGTCCGGGGCGAGCCCGGTCGGCAGCGCGAGCCCGGGCGCACCGGTGAGGTTGCCGAGCATCGTGGCCCGCGACTGGGCGGCGTAGAGCGGGTAGCGCTCGCCGTCCACGGTGACCGTGCAGTCCGGCAGCCGGGGTGCGGTCGCCGGAGTGGTCGGGACGACGATCAGGTCGGCGCCGGCGAACACCGCGTCCAGTTCGGACTGCAGCTCGGCCCGGAACTGCAGCGCCCGCAGGTAGTCCGCGGCCGGGGTGGTGATGCCCTGGCTGATCCGGCGCACGGTCACCGGGTCGTAGTCGGCCCACCGCGCGGTGTCGGCCCGGTGCACCGAGACCGCCTCGGTGAACACGATCTGGTAGCCGATCGGCAGCGCCCGGTGCGCGGACGGGATGTCGCCGGACACGATCTCGGCGCCGGCGTCGACGAGCACGTCGACCAGATGGTCCACACCGGACCGGACCGCGCCGTCGCAGAGCTCGGTCAGGTACCCCTCCGGCCGGGCGATCCGCATGCCGCGCAGGTCCGCCGGTGCCGTCGTCGGGGGCAGTGGCAGGAGCTCCGGGACCCGGGGGTCACGCCCGTCCGGGCCCCGGAGTAGTCCGAACACCAGCCCGACGGTGCGGGCGTCGCGGGCCAGCGGGCCGATGGTCTCGGTGGTCCACGACAGCGGCACCGAGCCGGTCCGCGGGATCGTGCCCGCGGTCGGCTTGAGCCCGGTCAGCCCGCACCAGGCGGCGGGCAGCCGGACCGAGCCGCCGACGTCGGTGCCCAGCCCGAACGGCACGACCCCGGCCGCGACTGCTGCGGCGGTGCCGGTCGACGAGCCGCCCGCCCAGCGCTCGGGATCCCACGGGTTGCGGCAGGCGCCGGTCAGCGGCGGGTGCGGCCCGCCGACGGCGAACTCGGTGGTCGCGTCCTTGGACACCGGGACCGCCCCGGCCGCCTCCAGCCGGGCGACGACCGTCGCGGACTCCGCCGCCGGCGGCGCGTCGGCGCGGGTACGGGAGGCGGCCGTCGTCGGGACCCCGGCGACGTCGATGACGTCCTTGACCGCGAAGGGCACGCCCTCCAGCAGCCGTGGGCCGCCGGGGGGCTCGGAGTGGGCGAGTGCGCGCTCGCGCAGCACCCGGATCGTGCAGTTCAGCTCGGCGTGCAGCCGCTCGATGCGGTCCAGTGACTCCGGCACCCGGCCGGACCAGGCCGCCCGCAGCTCCGCGGCCAGCGGATCGCCCCCGGCGGACGCGTTCCCGCCCGCGCCGCTGCGGCCCGGCGCGCTCCCGGACGGGGGGACCACCCAGGCGTCGCCGGCGACCGGGTCCGCCGACACCGCGTGCACCGGGATCTCGCGCAGTGCCGCGGCGACCGGTTCGGCCCCGGCCACCGCCTCGTGCATCGCGGTGACCTGGTCCGGCTCCAGCGCGTAGCCCAGCCGCGCGGCGAGCGCGCCGAGCTCGTCGGCGGACGTCACCGTACGGTCGCCTTTCCGGAGAGCAGCGCCTTGGCCACGACCCCGCGCAGCACGTCGTTGGTGCCCTCGCCGATCGACATGAGCGGGGCGTCGCGGTAGAGCCGCTCGATCTCGAACTCGGTCGAGTAGCCGTAGCCGCCGTGGATGCGCATCGAGTCGATCGCGCACTCCAGCGCCTGCTCCGAGGCGAAGATCTTGGCCATCCCGGACTCGGTGTCCATCCGGACGCCCTCGTCCATCCGGGACGCGGCCCAGTAGGTCATCAGCCGGGCGGCCTGCAGTCGCACCGCGATCTGGGCGAGGCGCTGCTCGACGGCCTGGAACTCGCCGATCGGGCGGCCGAACGCGGTGCGCTGGCGGGCGTAGCCGAGCGCCTCGTCGTAGGCGCGCTGGGCGATCCCCACGCTGCGCGCGGCGATGTTGATCCGGCCGGTCTCCAGCGACGACAGCGCCTGCTGCAGCCCGCGGCCCTCGATCCCGCCGAGCAGCTGCGACGCCGGGACGCGGACGTCGGTCAGCACGACCTCGCAGGACTCGGTGCCCTTGTAACCGAGCTTGCCGATGTCGGCGGTGACCTCGAAGCCGGGGGAGGTCGCCTCGACGAGCAGGATGCTCATGCCCTTGTGCGCGGGCTCCGCGGACGGGTCGGTCTTGACCAGCACCGGAAGCGGATCGGCGTGCCGAGCGTTGGTGATCCACATCTTGGTGCCGTTGACGATGTAGTCGTCACCGTCGCGGCGCGCGGTGGTGCGAATGCCCTGCAGGTCGGTGCCCGCGCCGGGTTCGGTGAGCGCGATCCCGGTGCGCCGCGCGCCGGTGGCCAGGTCGGGCAGGTAGCGCTGCTTCTGCTCCTCGGTGCCGTGCCGGGCCAGCATGAAACAGGACACCGAGTGGCTGCCGAGGATCCCGGCGATGCCCATCCAGCCGCGCGCGATCTCCTCGAACGCGAGGCCGAACGACACCGTGTCCGCCGCCAGCCCGCCGTACTCCTCGGGGACGGCCAGGCCGAACAGGCCGAGCTGCTTCATCCCCTCGACGATCTCGGTGGGGTAGCGGCCGGACTGCTCCCACTCCCGGGCCACCGGCACGATCTCCTTCTCGACGAAGGAACGCAGGGTGTCCCGGAACAGGCGCTGCTCGTCGGTCAGCCGGAAGTCCATCTCAGCCCTTTCCCAGCGCGCCGGAGGACCGGAGCGCGGTGATCGTCGCGTCGTCGTAGCCCAGCTCGCGCAGCACCCGGTCGGTGTCGGCGCCCATCGCCGGTGCCGGCCGGGTGGGTACCCGGTCGGCGCCCGGCGGCCCCACCCGTACGGCGCTTCGCAGGCTGCGGACCTGACCGAACGCCTCGTGCTCGGTCTCGGCCACGAGGTCGCGTTCGAGGGTGTGCGGGTCGGTCAGCGCGCCGGCCACGTCCCGGACCGGGGCGCACGGGATCGAGGCCGCGTACATCGGGGCCAGCCAGTCGGCCACGGTGCGGGTGCGGAACAGCGCCTCGAGCTCGGGGACGAGCTCGTCGCGGTGCCGGGCACGGTCGGCGAAGGTCGCGAACCGCGGGTCGTCCGCGAGGTCCGTGCGGCCGAGCACGACGGTGAGCCGCTGCCAGAACTTCTCCTTCGCGCAGCCGACGACCAGCCAGCCGTCGGCGGCCTCGAAGGCCTGGAACGGGACCAGCGACGGGTGCGCCGAGTGCCGGGTGCGGGCCGGCTCGAAGTCGGCGGTCATGTGCCAGGTGCCGGGGTAGGTGAGCAGGCTGATCGCGGTGTCGTAGAGCGAGAGGTCGCAGTCGGTGCCGACGCCGTCGCGCCGGGCGCCGTGGATCGCGCCCAGCAACGAGATCGCGGCGACGTAGCCGCCGCAGTAGTCGACCAGCGACAGCCCGGTCTTCTGCGGTGCCCCGCCGGGCTCGCCGGTCAGCGACATCCACCCGCCGAGAGCCTGGAGCACGTAGTCGTAACCCGGCTCGCCCGAACGCGGCCCGGTCATCCCGAACCCGGTCAGCGAGCAGCAGACGATCCGCGGGTTGACCTCCTTGAGGTCCTCGTAGCGGATGCCCAGCTTCGCCGGGACGTCGCCGCGCAGGTTGGAGTAGACGGCGTCGGCGGTGCGGACCAGGTCCCGGAACACCTCGCGGCCCTCGGGCGTGCGGATGTCCAGGGTGATCGAGGACTTGTCCCGGTTGAACGACTGGAAGAACAGCGAGTCGTCCTCGGCGGTGTAGGGCGGGATGGAACGGCCGACGTCGCCGCCCGCCGAGGGGTCCTCGATCTTGATGATCTCCGCGCCGAGCTCGGCCAGGTGCATCGACCCGAACGGGCCGGCGCCGTACTGCTCCAGCGAGACGATCCGGATGTCCTCCAGCGGCCGCCTCACGCGTCGTCCAGGGTGAGCGGGGTCGCGGCCTGCGGGAACAGCGACGCGGCCCCGTCGGCCTCGCGCTTGTGCACGTAGAAGGCGCGCTTGAAGGTCAGGACCTGGACGGCGTCCTGGTTCAGGGTGCGGGTCCGGATCGAGACGATCCCGGCCGTGGGCCGCGAGCCGGACTCCCGCTTGTCCAGCACGATCGACTCGGACCAGATCGTGTCGCCGACGAACACCGGTGCGGTCAGCCGCAGCTCGTCGACGCCGAGGTTGGCGAACGCGTTCTGCGAGGTGTCGACGACCGACTGACCCATTGCGATCGAGATCGTCAGCGGGGAGACGACGAGCATCCGCCCGAACTCCGAGGACGCACCCACCTGGGCGTTGAAGTGCGCCTGGTTGGTGTTCATCGTCAGCAGGGTGAACCAGGTGTTGTCGGTCTCGCTGATCGTCCGCCCGAGGGGGTGCTGGTAGACGTCGCCCACCTCGAAGTCCTCGAAGAAGCGCCCCTGCCATCCCGGCTTGATCGTCACGTGCTCGGCTCCCTCGTCCACCGTGACCGCCGACGGTCACGGGTCGTCGCTGACCTGTGCGGGCCGGCCCGCCACGTACCGTCGCGGTGTCCCGGGCCACGTCGACCGTAAACATCAGACACTTGTCGGGCAAGGGCTCGGTTCGCTGGAACAGTGGCACGTTCGACACGTTGCGGTGAATATGCCTGAGGTTTTACGGACCGGTGCCCTGCGTTGCCGTCGCGAGTCGGTACGCTCGGTGCGGCCCGCCGGTCCCCGGCAGGTCGGACCCGGCGCGAGCGATCTGCGGAGCGTGACCATGAGCCCGAGTGCGGAACATCCCGCGGCCGGCGCGCCGACCGCCCGCCTGCAGGTGCAGCGGGTCCGCCCGGCCTACCGCCAGGTCGCCGACGAGCTGCGTTCCCAGATCATGCGCGGCGCGCTCGCGGCCGGGGCGCGGCTGCCCGCGGAGAGCGAGCTGACCGGCATGTTCGGGGTCAGCCGGTCCACGGTGCGGGAGGCGCTGCGGGTGCTGGCGAGCCAGCACCTGATCGACACCCGGCGCGGGGTGCAGGGCGGGTCGTTCGTGGCCGCCCCGGACCCGGCCCGCCTGGTCGAGGACGTCGGCGGCGCGCTCGGAGTGCTCGTCGCGACCCCGCGGCTGGGGATGGCGGACCTGCTGGAGGCCCGGCTCCTGCTGGAGCCGGCCGCGGCCAGGCTCGCCGCCCAGCGCGCCGCACCGGAGACCGTCGAGGCACTGCGCACGGCCGCCTCGGCGCCGCGGGACCCCCGCGACCCCAGCGGGTTCGTCGAGCACATGGACTTCCACACCACGGTGCTCATGGCCACCGGCAACCTGATGCTCACGATGATGGGGCAGCCGGTCGGCGACGTGCTGCGCACCCGGCTGAACCGCGCCGCGGTCGCCCCGGAGCGCTGGGCCGCGGTCGACGCCTGCCACGCCGAGATCACCGAGCACATCGCGCGGGGTGAGGCGGCCGAGGCCGAGGAGGCGATGCGCAGCCACCTGCTCGACCTGCGCGAGCTCTACGGCAGGCCGGGGGCCTGGAAGTCGGACTGACGCCGGGCGCGGCAGGATGGCGCGGGTGCGCACCGTCCTCGACCTGCTCCGGCTGCTCGCCGGCCGGGCCGACGGCGACGCCTCCGACGAGCTCGACCGGGTCGCCGCGGGGCTGGCGGTGTCCGACCCGGAGGCCGGGGCACTGGCGCTGCGGATCCGGTCGGTCATGGATGCCGGGCGCCGCCGCGAGTCCGAGCTGACCGCGCTCGTGGAGATCGCCCGCGACCTGGCGTCCGAGTCGGACACCGGTTCGGTGCTGACCGCGATCGTCCGCCGGGCCCGGGCGCTGCTCGGCACCGACGTCGTCTACCTGACCCTGTACGACGCCGACCGGGGCGACACCTACATGCGCGTCACCTCCGGCTCGGTGTCGCGCAGGTTCCAGACCCTGCGGCTCCCGCTCGGCGCCGGGCTCGGTGGCCTCGTCGCGGCCAGCCGCACCCCGCACTGGACCGGCCGCTACGCCGGCGATCCCCGGTACCGGCACACCGAGGCGATCGACACCGCGGTCGGTGAGGAGGGGATCGTCGCGATCTGCGGCACCCCGCTGCTGGTCGACGACGAGTTCGTCGGCGTCCTGTTCGCCGCCAACCGGTCGGCCCGTCCGTTCACCCCCGACGACGCCGCGCTGCTCGGTTCGCTCGCCGCGCTGGCCGCCGTCTCGTTGGTGCAGACCCGCCGCCTCGCCGACACCGCAGACGCCCTGGAGGCGCTGCGGGGCGCGCACGCCGCGATCGCCGAGGCGGCCGACGCGCACGACCGGTTCGCCGGCGTCGTGCTGGAGGGCGGCGACGTCGGCGACATCGCCGAGGCGCTGGGGCGGCTGCTCGGCGGCTGGGTCGCGGTGCTCGACCTGGACCGCACCCCGGTCGCGCGGTACGGGCCGGTCCCGGCCGGGCTGGACGTCGCCGCGGCCCTGCGCCGTGCCGAGGACCCGTCCGGACGGCCGGTCGTGGTCCCGTGCGCGGGCGGGACGTGGGTGGCCCCGGTGGTCGCGGGCGGGCAGCGGCTCGGGACGCTGCTGCTGGGCGGAATCGGTGCCGAGCCGGACGGAGCAGGGGCGGAGCTCTCGCCGGGCCAGATCCGGACCGTCGAGCGCGCCGCGATGGTCGCCGCGCTCGTCCTGCTCTTCGCCCAGCGGGCCGACGAGACCGACCGGCGAGACCGTGCCGACGGCCTCGCCGAGCTGCTGGCCGCCGCCGGCTCGCCGCGCACGGCGACGCTCACCCGCCTGGCCGGGCTGGGCGTGTCGGCCCGCCGCCCGCACGTCCTGCTGGTCTGCCGCTGTCACCCCGCGCGGCGACGCGCGCTGGCCCGCGAGGCGGCGACCCTCGGCGGACGGTCCGGGCTGGTGGGGGAGCAGGACGGCGCCGTCGTCGTGCTGCTGCCCGGTGACGACCCGACCGCGGCCGGCGCCCGGCTGGCCCGGCCGGCGAGCGAGCAGGACCCGGATGCCCACGTCACCGTGGGCGCGGCCGGCCCGTTCCGCCCGGCCGGCGGCGCGGTGGCCGCGCTCGCCGAGGCCCGGCGCTCGGTGGAGGCGCTGCTGGCCCTGGACCGGGCAGGGGAGTCGGCGGCCGCCTGCGACCTGGGGTTCGCCGGGCTGCTGCTCGGTGACCGGCCGGACGTCGCGGGGTACGTCGCCGGGATCCTCGGCCCGGTCGCCGAGCACGACGCGCGCCGCGGCAGCGAACTGATGCGCACCCTGGAGGCGTACTACGCCGCCGGGGCGAGCCCGACCCGGGCGGCGACGGCGCTGCACGTGCACGTCAACACGGTCGCGCAGCGCCCCGAGCGGATCGGCACGCTGCTCGGGCCGGACTGGCAGCACCCCGACCGCTCGCTGGAGGTGCAGCTGGCACTGCGGCTGCACCGGCTGGGGTCATCGGGTCGCGGATCCTGATCCCTCCCGCTGCTCGGCGTCCGAGGTTCTGGCGGCGAGGGCCGCGTAGGTGTCGCGGAGATCGCGCTTGAGGATCTTCCCGCTCGGGTTCTTGGGCAGCTCGTCGACCACGACCACGTACTTGGGCGACTTGAACCCGGCCAGCCGTTCCCGGGTGTGGGCGACGATCTCCGCGGGCTCCGCGACCGCGCCGTCGCGCAGCACCACCGCGGCGGCGACCGCCTCGATCCACTCCGGGTGCGCCACCCCGAACACGGCGACCTCGTTCACGGCGGGGTGCTCGTAGATCGCGTCCTCGACCTCGCGGCTCGCGACGTTCTCGCCACCGGTGATGATGAGGTCCTTCTTGCGGTCGACGACGGTCAGGTAGCCGTCGGCGTCCATCGTCCCCAGGTCACCGCTGTGGAACCAGCCGTGACGGAACACCTCGGCGGTGGCCTCCGGCTTTCCCCAGTAGCCGCGCATCGCGTGCGGGGTGCGGTGCACGATCTCGCCGACCTCACCGACGGGCACCGGCCGGTCGTTCTCGTCGTGCAGCCGGGTCTCGACGTTCAGGCTCGCCCGCCCCGCCGTGCCCGCCTTGGCGATCTGCTCCTCGGGGAACAGCACGGTGGCGTTCGGCGCGAGCTCGGTCTGGCCGTAGTAGTTGAACAGCCGGATCCCCGGGAGCCGCTCGCCCAGCTCGGTCAGCACGGCGACCGGCATGATCGCCGCTCCGTAGTAGCCCTTGCGCAACGACGACAGGTCGTAGCGGTCGAACGCCGGGGAGCGCAGGAGCCGGATCCACACCGTCGGCGGGCAGAACATCTTGTTCACACCCTCGGCGGCGACCGTGCTCAGGATCGTCTCCGGATCCGGCGAGTCGACGATCACGCTGGTCGCGCCCAGGTAGACGTCCGGGGTGAGGAAGTCGTGCAGCGCGGCGCAGTGGTAGAGCGGCAGCGCATGCAGCTCGATGTCGTCGCGGTGGTACTCGCCGTCGACGATGTCGCTGACGTACTGGGCGATCAGGTTCCGGTTGGTCATGATCGCGCCCTTGGGGGCGGACGTGGTGCCGCTCGTGTAGAGCAGCTGCACGGGGTCGTCGTCGCCGATCTCGACGTCCGGCTCGGTGGCGTCGTCGTGGGCGAGCAGCTCGTCGAAGCCGGTCCACCCGCTGCGGGTGCCGACCACGATCCGCAGCCCGACGTCGACACCGGCGGCCTCGAACGTGTCCGTCAGCGCGTCCTCGACGACGGCCGCCGTCGCCGCGCTGTCATCGAGCACGTAGCGCACCTCGCCCGCGGTGAAGTTGAAGTTCACCGGGACCGAGATGGCGTCGACCCGCGCCAGCGCGAAGTACGCGACGACGAACGCGTACGAGTTGCGGGACAGGATCGCGACCCGGTCGTTCCGCGCGACACCACGCTCGACCAGCGCGTTCGCGACGCGGTTCGCGTCGGTGTCGAGCTCGGCGAACGTGCGCCGGGTGTCCCGGTGCACGACGGCTGTCCTGCTCTCGACCTTCGCCGCCGTGCGGGAGAGCAGCGTGCCGACGGTCTGCCGGCGGGCCCTCGCGAGGTCGGCCGTGTACGGCGGCAGGTACCTGTCGAGATCGTCCACCCGATGCTCCTTCTCCGGCGGCCGGATCCGGGACGGGCGGCAGCGCCCGTCAGCGGATCCGGATGTTGCCGACCAGCGTCCCACCCCGGACGATCACGTGGGGGACACCTCGCTCGCTGCGCGCCCCGCGCTTGTCGATCACCGAACCGACCGACGTGCTCGTCTCCTCGACGTCGGCCGTGGCCCCCGGCGGGAGCCGCAGATCCAGGTTGCCGAACGTCAGGTCGCACTCGATCACGACCTCGCCGGTGACGAACCGGGCGGTGCGCATGTCGAGCCGGGCGTTGCCGAACCACGAGCGCACCACGATCCGCGGCGGGACCAGCCATTCGCCGTCGCGCCGCAGGTCACCCGCGGTGTTCGTCAGCTCCAGCACCTCCCGCGTCGGGACGACGTCGAGCGCGCCCGGCAGGTCGGCCACCGTCGCGTTGAGCTCCGCGCGGGTCACCGCCGCGGAAGCGTGGACGGATCGCTCGGAGAACTCCGACGCGGTCAGCCTGCCCTCGGCGTGGTGTCGCGCGAGCAGGGCGCTGACGTGCTCGCGCTCGGAGTGCGAGACGCGCAGGTCCCGCGGGGCCACCGGGTGCTCGGAGGAGGTCATGACACCGATCGTGCTCGGCCGGGGCGGGCGGTGCACCAGGGTTCCCCCTGATCTCGGCCCCGCGCCCGGCCTCCTTCCCCCTGTGGGCCGGCCGTCCCCGGTGGCAGGGTCGGTGCATGACTCCGGAGGACTCGATGCAGATCCACGCGCTGCTGGCCGACTACGGCCATGTCGTCGACGACCACGACTGGGACCGGGCGAGCGACGTGTTCGCCCCCGGCTTCGTGTTCGACCGCTCCGCGAGCGGGCAACCGGACCTGCACGGCATCGAGGACATCGTGGCGAACTTCAAGGGCCGCAACATGTACGCGCACCTGACGGTGAACACGACGCTGACCGAGGTGGACGCCGACACGGTGCGCGGGCACAGCAAGTTCATCGGCTTCCCGAACGAGGGGCCGCCGGTCACCGGGGACTACCACGACGAGATCGTCCGCACCCGGCACGGCTGGCGGCTCCGCCACCGACGCGCCGAGATCCGGCGGCGCAAGTTCTTCGACTGAGCGTCCCACGAGCGGGGCGGGTCAGGCCCCGAGAACGTGGGTGACGTGCTCGCGGGCCGGCCCGGCCAGCCGGGCCCGCAGTTCCCCGAACAGCTCCTCGGCGCGGCTCCCGACCCAGTCCTCGGGCAGCGCGTCGAGCGGCAGGCCCGGGTCGAGGTAGGGCAGCCGCCGCCACACCGTCACCAGCGTCACGAAGTCGGCGAACGCCAGCGCGGGTGTCCCGTCGGTCTCCTGCCAGGCTCGCCGGACCGGCTCCTGACGGTCCAGGAACGCCGTGTACTGCGCGTCCAGCGCGTCCAGGTCCCACCACGACGCGACCGTCTCCGGCAGCGGCCGCCCGGCGACGTGCCGGCTGCGGAACAGCTCCGTGTACCCGCGCAGCTCCGCCCGTTCCAACGCGTGCGAGATCTCCGCCTCCAGGTGCGCCGGCGCCACCCACAGCCCGGGGGCGACGGTGCCCAGCCCCAGCCGGATCAGCAGGCTCCGCAACTGGTGCCGCTGGTCGCGAGCGCTCTCCGGGACCGAGAACGCGACCAGCAGCCAGCCTTCACCGGCCCCGGCGCGACGCCGGGTGAAGATCCGCTCGTCACCCTCGGCGAGGACGTCGGACGCCGCCGCGGACAGCCGGTACCCGGCGGAGCCGCCGACCTTCTCCGGCTCGAGCAGGCCGCGCCGCTTCAGGCGGGACACCGCCGAGCGCACCGCCTGCCCGTCCACCCCGAGGTCACCGAGCAGGCGCACCAGCGACGCCACCGACAGCGCGCCACCGCGCTCGCGGGCGTACAGGCCGTACACCGACACGATGAGCCGGCGCGGCGGTGGGACGGTGAGCATCTCGGTCAGGGACCCGGCACGGTCCTCGTCCGGCTCTAGCGCATCGGCGACTGTCGTCACGCCCGGGATGATACGAGGCGCACCGGACGTGCGCCCGGACGTGCACGGTGTCAACCGGATCGGACCGGAGCACGTGTCCCCGCGGCGAAGGCCACGGCGACCGCGAGGGAGGCGATGGCCTGGTAGCCGAACCAGATCGGCCCCGCACCGGTCGCGCCGCCGGCGAGGAGAGCAGCACAGAGTCCGGTCACCAGCACCCAGCCGCCGTCGTAGGCGACGAGGTAGCGGGTGTGGGTGGCGGCCGCGCTCCGGATCGCGAACGCGCCTTCGGCGACGCCACTGAGCAGTACCGGTACCGCGGTCGCCCGGACGACCCCCGCCGGAACCGCCAGTGCCTCACCGATCGGGACCGCGAGGCCGGCGTAGGCCAGAGCCACGCCTCCCTTGAACAGGGCGTCGAGGAGGAAGCCCGTTCGTCGCCACTGCGGAGCCATCAGGCGACGATCTGTCGTGGCGCCCGTGGCCGCACCGCCCGGGTGCCACCCACGATCACTGCTAGCTTCACCGTCGTCGTGCTCCTCGGGTGGGGGGTTCGGTCCTGTCCAAGGTACAACGATCGTGGCAATGGGTACAACGGTGCCTGCAATATCGGTCTGGAGGCGCCCATGACCAGGGGCGATGTGAAGCGACCGCGTGGCGGGCTGGCGGACAAGCGCCGGGCGATCCTGGCCGGCGCGTTGGTGCGGTTCGCGCGCGACGGCTACGTACGGGCCGGTATGGACGCCATCGCCGCCGAGGCGGGCGTGTCCACCCGCACGATCTACAACCACTTCCGGGGCAAGGCCGAGCTGTTCGCCGCGGTCATCGAGGACAGTGCGGCCGGCGTCGCCGACGCGGAGATCGCGCTCGTCGACCGGCATCTCGGCAAGATCGTCGACCTGCCCGGCGACCTGTTCGAGTTCGGTGTCGCCCGCTCGCGTCCGTTGACCGGCTTCGCCGACCACTTCGCGCTGGTGCGGCAGATCAACGCCGAGGTCGAGCACATCCCGTCCGAGGCGATCGAGGCCTGGCAGCGACTCGGGCCGTTGCGGGTCCGCGAGGCGGTCGCGGACCGGTTGCGCCAGTGGGTCGACCGCGGCCTGATCCACACCGAGGACCCGGAGCGGTCGGCGTTGCATCTGATGCTGCTGGTCTCCGTGCAGAACCCGTCGATGCCGTGGGAGCACCCCTCCGAGGAGGACCTGGCCGCGAGCGTGACGGCAGGCGTGCGCACCTTCCTGCACGGACACGCACCCTCGACCGCCTAGGTGCAACGATCGTTGTAACTATTGCCATGAGCGTTGTACATTCAGGGTATGACGACCGGGACGACGGTGGGTGGTCCGGAGCGGGCACGGGCCGCGGTGACGCTGGTGGCGGTGCTGCTCGGGTTCCTCACCCTGCCGATGCTGATGTCGGGCACCACCGTCGCGCTGCCGCACATCGCGGCCGACCTGGACGCGTCCGGCGCGGCGCTGCAGTGGGTGGTCGTCGGCTACTTCCTCGCGGCCGCGTCGATGATGCTGGTGGCCGGATCGCTCGGGGACCTCGTCGGCCGCAGGAAGATCTTCTCGGCCGGGGCGGGGGTGTACACGGCCGGCGTGCTGGCCGGCGCGTTCGCCGGTGACATCCTGCTGCTGGACGTGGCACGCACGGTGTCCGGTGTCGGAGCGGCCGGCGTGATGGCCGGCGGCGGGGCGATCCTCGGCGCCACGTTCACCGGGCCCGCGCGTACCCGTGCCTTCGCCGCGATGGGCAGCACGGCGGGCATCGGTATCAGCATCGGCCCGAGCCTGTCCGGCCTGCTGGTCGACACGGTGGGCTGGCGCGCCACGTTCGGCGTGTTCGCCGTGGTCGGCGCGCTCATCCTGCTCGCCTCCACCCTGATCGTCGAGACCAGGGCGGAGCATCGCCCGCGGGTGGATGTGCCGGGGGCGCTCCTCCTGGTCGCCGCGCTGACCCTGGTGATGTTCGGTGTCAACCAGGCCTCCGAGGCCGGCTGGTCGAGCGCGCCCGTTGTGGGCACGGTCGTCGCGGGCGCGGTCCTGCTCGCCGTGTTCGTCCTGGTCGAACGCCGCCGCACGGACCCGGTACTGGACCTCACCCTGTTCGCCGACCGCAGGTTCAGCGCCTGGTGCCTCGCCTGCGTGTTCGTCGCCGCGGGGCCGGCCGGCGTGATGGTGTTCCTGCCGACCTACCTGCAGGGCGTGAACGACCTCGCCCCGCGGACGGTCGGGCTGATCATGCTCATGCAGACGGTGCCGGTGCTGATCGCGCCCCAGCTCAGCGAGCGGCTGCTGAACAGGTGGGGCGTGTCCCCGCGGGTGCTGATCGTGCTGAGCCTGATGCTGATCGCGGCCGGCAACGTCTGGCTGACCACACTGCATCCCGGCATCGGCGCGGCAGGCCTGCTCGGGCCGCTGGCCACGCTCGGGGTCGGGATGGGCCTGGCCGTCGGAACCACCGACGGCCAGGCGATGGACCACATCGACGCCGACCGGCTCGGGATGGCCGCCGGCGTGCTCAACACCGTCCGCACCACCGGCTCCACCCTGACCATCGCCGTGTTCGGCACGGGCGTGATCGGTCTGCTGCAGGCCCGCTCGGGGGACGGGGAGTCCGCCGCACGGATCGCCGCCGGCGACCTCGCCGGGCCCGACCGCGCGCTGCAGGCGGCGCACTACACCGAGGCCTGGCAGATCGCGTCGGGTGTGATCGGCGCGGCCTGCCTCGCCGCGGCGCTCACCGTCGGTGTCCTGCTCGGGCGTCGACGTCCCGAAGGCACACGCCGGACCCCGACCACCGCACTCCACGAGGAGAACCGATGACGACGACCCCCGACCTCGCGCTCCCCGGTGTCGCACTGATCGTCTGCGGTGAACACCCGGCGGGCCGGGACAGTGCGACATCCGGCATGGACGGCCTGCTCGCCCACAGCGTGCTGCCGAGCGTCGACGGCACGACCGAGTTGCACTACGCGCAATGGGGTCGCGACACCGTCGAGCCCGCGTACCCGGACCTGCCGTACCGCATGTACCGCCGCCATGCCGGTGGTCACGCCGTCGGCCCGCCCGGCGTCGTCCTGGCCAAGTCCGTCCGGACCGACGGTGTCGAGCAGGCCCGCCGGCTCGCCGCCGCCCAGCTCGAGGTGATCATGACCGAGCGACCACGCGGGCTGCTCTCCTCGAACTTCCACATCGCCACCGACGGCTCGACGCTGCTGCAGTACGCGGAATGGCTCACCGAGGCCGCACTCGCCGCTTTCCTCGACAGCCGCACCGGGGCACCGTCCCCCGCGGTTCGCGACATGATGCGAGGAAAGCAGGTCCGCGTGCGTACGTTCGGTCCCGGCCGGACCCTGGTTCCGCCGCCCGCATCCGACCCGAGGTGAGCAGAGCACCCATGCCGGCATCCGCCCCGCAGCACTACCTGTTCGCACTCACCGACGGCGGCGGCACCGTCCCGCCCGAGATCGGTGTGGTCCGGCGGCTCGTGGACCGGGGCCATCGCGTCCGCGTGCTCGCCGAGACGTCGATGGAGCAGTCGGTCCGGGCCGTCGGGGCCGAGTTCGTGCCCTGGCAGCCGGGGCCCGCAGCCCACGGCGCCCCTCCCGGGGCCGCGGCCTACCGCGACGGGGAGACGCGTGATCCGTGGACCCTGGCACGCGGGATGGCCGACCACATGATCGCCGGCCCGGCTCTCGGGCAGGCCCGCCGCCTGCGTTCCGTGGCCGCCGTGCAGCGCCCCGATCTCGTCGTCACCTCGTTCGTCGCCTTCGGCGCCATGGCGGCCGCCGACGCCGCGGAGCTGTCCTTCGACGTGCTGATTCCGAACATCTACCCGATCCCGGCCGCGGGTCTGCCCCCGATGGGCACGGGGTGGAAGCCCGCACGTACGGGGCTCGGACGGTTACGGGATCGTGTGGTCGGCAGAGCGAGTACCGCGATGCTCGGCCGGTTCGCCCTTCCCCGCCTGAACGAGGTGCGGGCGGAGCTCGGGACCCCACCACTGCGTGTGCTCTGGGACCAGGTGCATCGGGCCCGTCGCCAGTTCCTGCTCACCAGCCGGAGCTTCGACTTCCCGGGAGAGCTGCCGTCCTCCGTGCGGTACGCGGGGCCGGTGCTCGACGACCCGGTGTGGGCGCGCGCCGACGAGTGGCGGGAGCCGGGCGGTCGTGGGCCGTTGGTCCTCGTGGCCCTGTCCTCGACCGACCAGGGGCAGCGGCGCTGCGTGCAGAACGTCGTCGATGCCCTGGCCCGCCTGGACGTGCGCGGGCTCGTCACCACCGGCCCGGCCCTCGATCCGCGGGAACTGCGCGGAGGTGACCGCGTCGAGATCGTCCGCTCGGCACCGCACCGCGAGGTGATCGACCGTGCTGATCTCGTCATCACCCACGGTGGGCACGGCACCGTGCTGAAGGCGCTCGTGGCGGGCCGTCCGCTGGTGGTGCTCCCGCACGGCCGCGATCAGCCCGGCAACGCCGTGCGTGTGTCCGCCCGGGGCGCGGGCCTGGTGGTGCGGCGTACGGCGTCGGCGTCGACGATCGCCACCGCGGTGACCACGGTCCTCTCCACCCGCTGCTACGCCGAAGCCGCCCGGCGGCTCGGCCGGAGCATCCGCGCGGAGATCGACCGGAGTCCCCTCGTCGACGAGCTCGAGTCCCTGTGAGGGGACGGCCCGGCGCCGTGGTCACCGTGCCGTGATCTCGAGCGGCAGGCCGTCGCGGGGGGTCGGGACGGTCGTGTAGTCGATGCGCGGCCGGTAGCCGGGCCTCGTGCGCCACTGCCACGAGCGGAGCATCGCGTGCAGGATCGACTTGGTCTCCAGCATCGCGAACCGCATCCCGAGGCAGGTGTGGGCGCCGCCGCCGAACGGGCGCCAGGCGTACGGGTGCGGCAAGGGCCGGGTGAAGCGGTCGGGATCGAATCGCTCGGGTTGCTCCCACAGGTCGGGCAGGTGGTGGGTGACGTGAATGCCGACCGAGCAGATCGTCCCGGCCGGGACGGTGTGGCCCTGCAGCTCGGTGTCGGACGTCGTGGCACGCACCAGCACGGGTACCGGTGCCTGCAGGCGCATCGACTCCCGCACGATCCGGTCCAGCACGGGCAGCCGGTCGACGTCCACCGGTGCGGCCGAGCCCGCCTGCTCGTCCGCCTCGGCGCGGGCGGCCTCCTGCCAGTGGGGGTGACGGGCCAGCTGGTAGGCGGTGGCCACGGTCGCGGCGGTGGTCGTGTCGTGGGCGGCCATCAGCAGGAAGATCATGTGGTTGACGACGTCGCGGGGTGAGAACCGGTGGCCGTCGTCGGTGACGGCCCGGCACAGCGTGGCGAACAGGTCCGTCCGGTCGAGGCGCCGGGCGTCGGGCAGGCGGGCGGACAGGAACGACTCGAGCCGGGCGCGTCCGCGCAGCCCGCGGGCATAGCGGGAGCCGGGGATCGGGGCGCGCAGGATCGTGCCGCTGCCGCGGAGGGTGTCGATGAACGCTGTCCGGACGGTGTCGGTCTCCGGTCCGAGGCGAGCCCCGAGGAACGCGCGGGCGGCGACGTCGAGGGTCAGCTGTTTGATCTTCGGTAGCAGCGTGACCGTCCCCGCGGGCCATCCCGCGACCGCCGAGCCGATCAGCCGGCGGGAGTGCCCGTGGTAGTCGGCGATCGAGGCCGGGGTGAAGGCCTGGGTCATGATCCGGCGGTGGTGGCGGTGCTCGTCCCCGTCGAGGAGCATGAGCCCTCGGGTGAAGAACGGTTCGAGGAACGGTCCCCAGCCGGGTCCGTTGGCGAATGCGCCGTCCCGGTCGGTCAGTACCTCACCGATCGCGTCGGCGCCCACGACGTTGACGACGGTCGTGCCCCATGCGCGCGACCACGACACCGGGCCGTGGCGGTCGAGCCGGTCGAGTCCCCACGCGACCGGGTCCCTGCGGATCCGCAGGGTGTGTCCGATCAGCGGAGGTCCGCTGTCGCCGGGAACGTGCGCCGCGATCACATGTCGCACTCTAGAAAGGTACAACGACCGTTGCAATAGCGCTGCCCGGTCGACGGCCGGGTGCCGGGTGGGACTCAGCCGGGGGACTCCTCGTTGACCCCGGTGCCGGAGTCGCCCTCGACCGGGGTGGTGCCGTCGTCGTCCTCGTCACTGTCCGCGGAGTCGTCCGTGCCGGTGCGACGGCCCGCGATGCGCTCCTCGAGCTCGTCGACCGCGGACTCCGGGTCGAGCGGTGCGTCCTGGCCCGGATCGGGTCCGTTCCTGCCGTCCTGCTCTGTCACATCGAACGGGTACCCCACCGGCCGGGACCGCACACCGGCCCGGCCGTCGTCACGCGTCGGCCATCGGTGGCGCCAGCCGGACCCGGGCGAGCCGCTCGACCAGCTCGGGAAGAGCCCCGGTCGGGCTGCCGCGCAGGTCGTCGCAGGCCTGCGCGACGACGGCGGCCACGGTGTCCGGGCAGGCGCCGGGACCGAGCTCGTCGAGCAACCGGGCGACCGCGTCGCCCGTGCGGGCGAGGTCGGGCTTCACCGGCGGCTCCCGGGCCGGTCCGGCCGGGCCACAGGTGCGAGGGACCGGTACCGGCAGACTACGGGCGACTCCGGCCGGTGACGGCGCATCCGTGACTCCTCCATGGCGACCTCCAGTGATCTTGCTCAGCCGGGAGGAGGTACCCGTTTCCGCGCCGGCCAAACATCGCGTACCGGTGTGGGGGTCGCCGGGCGCGGCGGGCCGAGCAGCCCGTGGTGCAACGCCCGCAGTACCGCGCGGGTCCGGTCCCGGGTGCCGAGCTTTCCCAGCACGCTCGACACGTGGTTCTTCACGGTGCCCTCGGCCAGGAAGAGCACCTGCGCGATCTCCCGGTTCGCGTAGCCACCGGCGAGCAGCCGCAGCACTTCCAGCTCGCGCTCGGAGAGCTCCTGGACCGGGGCGTCGTCGCCGGGTGGGGCCGGCACGTCGCGCACCGCGCGCAGCAGCCGATCGGTGATCGCCGGGCTGATCAGCGTCCCGCCGTCGGCGAGCGTGCGCACCGCCCCGACGAGCTGGTCCAGCGTGACGTCCTTGAGCAGGTAGCCGCGGGCGCCGGCGCGCAGGGCCCGCAGCACGAGCTCGTCGTCGTCGAACGTGGTCAGGACGAGTACCGGGACGTCGATACCGCGGGCGCGCAGTTCCTCCAGTGCCCACAGGCCGTCGTGGCGGGGCATGCGCAGGTCCAGCAGGACGACGTCCGGACGGTGCGCCACGACGGCGTCGACGGCCTCGGCGCCGTCGCTCGCCTCGGCGACCACCTCGACGTCGCCCGCCAGCTCGAGCAGCCCGCGGATCCCGTGCCGGACCAGGGTCTGGTCGTCGACCAGGCACACCCGCAGCGTCACGGCAGCACCGCCGTCACGGCGAAGCCGCGCGGTCCGGCCGGTCCGAAGTCGACGGTCCCGCCGAGCGCCGCGGCGCGCTCGACGAGGCCACGCAGGCCGTTGCCGGCCACCAGGTCCGGCCCGGCGCCGCGGCCGTCGTCGTGGGCGTGCAGCCGCAGCTCCCCGTCCGGACCCGGGCCGATCTCGATCCAGACGTTCTCCGCGTCGGCGTGCCGGATCGCGTTGGTGAGGATCTCCTGCACGCAGCGGACCACGGCGACGGTGCGCTCCTCGTCCGGTGCGACGCCGTCGGCGACCCGCACGTGCACGGCCGGGCTCGGCAGCTGCTCGGTGATCCGGTGCAGCGTGGTCGCCAGGTCCGGGGCGCGCCGGCGCAGCTCGCCGACGGTGGACCGGACGTCGGCGAGCAGGTCGCGGGCGATGCCGCGGGCCCGCTCGACGTGCTCGCCGTTGTCGGTCCGGTGCGTGGCGATCTCGAGCTCCAGCGCGAGCGCGGTGAGCTGGTGGCCGACGACGTCGTGCAGCTCGCGGGAGATCCGCAGGCGTTCCTGTGCACGGCTGGTCTCGGCGAGGACGGCACCGGCCGCGGCGAGCTCGGCGTGCGCCGCGGCGAGCCGTATCCGGGAGGCCTCCTCGCGGTGCAGCGCGATGATCATCAGCACCGACGCGCTCTGCAGCAGCAGGTAGATCGCCCCCGCGGTGAGGGCGCTCGGGGTCGCACTGCCGGCGAGCAGGCTCGCCGCCGCGACGACGACCACGTTGAACACGACGATCGCCGCCGTCACCCGGACCGGTACGTGGTAGACCGACAGCGCGGCCGTGAACACCAGCAGGATCGGCAGCCAGCCGAAGTTCGGGGCCAGAAGTACCAACGTCGCGGTCGCGACGATGAGCGTCGCGAGCAGCCGGCGGGTCGCGGTCGGGCCGACCCACTCGTCCAACCAGGTCCCGAGGACCAGCGCGGTCAGGAAGACGCCGTAGACCGCCCACCACAGCCACTGCGGGCCGATGGTGCGGGCGCCGTCGTCGGCGAGGTGTTCCAGCGCGACCGGCACGGCGAGGATCACGCAGAGCGCGGTCATGATCGCCCCGGCGACGACGTTCGGGTCGATCCTGCGCATATCGGACAGGTTAGAGGGCAGTGGCGCCGGTTCCGAGTGCCGGAAGTCATGGCCGGTGATCACGACCTCCGGCACTCGTGGGATGCCCGTCCCGGGTCGCATCGTGGACACCATGAACGCGATCGAGGTGCACGACCTGCACAAGCGCTACGGCGACCGGGTGGCGGTGGACGGTGTCGGCTTCACCGCCGCCGAGGGCTCGGTGACCGGCGTGCTCGGCCCCAACGGCGCGGGCAAGACGACGACCGTCGAGTGCGTCGCCGGGCTGCGGCGCCCGGACCGCGGCACCGTCCGGGTGCTCGGGCTGGACCCGCGCCGCGACCGCCGTGCGCTGCGGGCGGTGCTGGGTGTGCAGCTGCAGGAGGCCGCGTTGCACGACATGCTCACCGTCGCCGAGCTCGTCCGGCTGTACCGGGCGATGTACCGCGAGGGCACCGACCCGGAGCGGCTGATCGTCGCGGTCGGGCTCGAGCGGCAGGCGGGCACCCGGTTCGACCGGCTCTCCGGTGGGCAGCAGCAGCGGCTGTCGGTGGCGCTCGCCCTGGTCGGTGCGCCGCGGGTGGTGATCCTCGACGAGCTCACCACCGGGCTGGACCCGCGATCGCGCGAGGACGTGCTCGGCCTGGTCCGCGACCTGGTCACCGACGGTGTCACGGTGCTGCTGGTCAGCCACCGGATGGACGAGATCGAACGGCTCTGCGACCGGGTGCTGCTGCTCGACGACGGACACCTGGTCGCCGACGCGAGCCCGGCCGGGCTGATCGCCGCCGCCGGGCTCACCGAGCGGGTGCGGTTCCGGACGGCGGGCGGGTTCGACCGGCCGGCGTTGCTCGCGCTGTCCGGTGTGGACGGGGTGACCCGGGTGGGGGAGGAGGTCGTCGTCGCGGGACGGGGGGACCTGGTCGGCGCGGTCGGGGCGGAGCTGGTGCGCCAGGGGGTCGTCGCGACCGGGCTGCGCGAGGAGCGGCCCACCCTCGACGACGCGTTCCTGGAGCTGACCGGCCGCCGGCTCGGCACCGGTCTGGACGAGCAGGTCGCGGCATGAGCGCCGGGACGGAGCGGCCGGTGGCGGTCGCCGGCGGACACTCCGGGCTGCCGCTCGCCGGCTGGCTGGCGCTGGTCGGGGCCGAGGCCCGGATGGTCGCCCGCGACACCTCCGGGCTGATCGTCCCGCTGGGGCTCCCGCTGCTGATCCTGGTCATGGTCGGGTTGACCACGGCAGGCGTCGGGCCCGAGGCGCTCGGCGGCCGCACCCCGCTGGAGGCGATCGGCATCCCGCTCGCCGCGGCCACCATCGTGGGCATGGTCGGCGTGGTGAACGTGCCGAGCTTCCTGGCCAACTACCGCCGCACCGGGGTGCTGCGCAGGCTCGGGGTGACTCCGGCCGGGCCGGCACCGGTGCTCGTCGCCCAGGGGGTCGTCGGGTTCGCGCAGGTCGTGGCCGGGGTGGCGCTGGCCCTGGTCGTCGCGGTGGTGGCGTTCGGGGCGGGGCTGCCGTGGTCGCCGTGGACCGCGCTGGGTGGTCTGCTGCTCGCCACCGTGGCGTTCTTCGCGCTCGGCGGACTGGTCGCCGCGCTGGCTCCCACGACGAACTCGGCGGTCGCGGCGGGCCTGGTGCTGTTCCTCGGCACGGGGGCCGTGGGCGGGATGTTCGGGGACGTGTCCGCGCTGCCCGGCCCGCTCGCCGAGATCGGCCGGGTGCTGCCGTTCGGGGCCACCGTGCACGTGCTGGGCGCGGCGTGGCGCGGGGTTCCGCCGGAGCTCGCACCGGTGCTCGGGCTCGTGGTGACGGCGGTCGTCTCCGGGCTCGGGGCGGCGCGTTGGTTCCGCTGGGAGTAACTGCCCGGGTCTTGGTCTCCCGGACCGAACGGGGCGGGCGTCTTCGTTCCCGGGACCGAAGGATCACTGCTCCGAACGCCCTAGCGTCGGCAACCGGATTCCGTCAGAGCCGACGCGAGAGGGAGATCGCCGTGAAGACCTACGCCCTGTCACAACCGGTGGACGGGAGCGACACCTGGCACGACGGCAAGCGCTACGCCTGGCTGCTGGGCCTGGTCGTCCCGATCCTGCCGTTCCTCGCCATCGGGCTGCACCTGCTCACCGGCCTGTCGGCGGTGCTGTGGCTCGGCCCGGTCGTCATCCTCGTGATCGTTCCGTTGATCGACCTGGTCGCCGGCCTCGATTCCACGAACCCGCCGGACGAGGTGACCGACGCCCTGGAGGAGGACCGCTACTACCGCTGGGTCACCTACGCCTACCTCCCGCTGCAGTACGCGGGCCTGTTCGCCGGTATCGGCTACATCGCCCTGGCCGGGGCGCCGCTGATCGGCGACATCGGCCTCGCCGTCACCCTCGGCACCGTCGCCGGTATCGCGATCAACACCGCGCACGAGCTCGGCCACAAGCGCGAGGACGTCGAGCGGTGGGCCGCCAAGGTCGCGCTGGCACCGAGCTTCTACGGCCACTTCTACGTCGAGCACAACCGCGGCCACCACGTCCGTGTCTCCACCCCGGAGGACCCGGCGTCGGCCCGGATGGGCGAGAGCTTCTACCGCTTCTGGCCGCGCACCGTGTTCGGCGCGCTGGTGAGCGCGTGGCGGCTGGAGCGCAAGCGCTACGCCCGCCGCGACCGGCACCCGTACCGGATCGGCAACGACGTCCTCAACGCCTGGCTGATGTCGGGGGTGCTGTGGGGTGCGCTGATCGCGTCGTTCGGCTGGGGTGTGCTGCCGTACCTGCTGCTCCAGGCCGTCGTCGGGGCCACGCTGCTGGAGCTGGTGAACTACATGGAGCACTACGGGATGCTGCGGCAGAAGATCGGGCCGCCGGACCGCCGTCGCTACGAGCGGGTCACCCCGGCGCACTCGTGGAACTCCAACAACATCGCCACCAACGTGCTGCTCTACCACCTGCAGCGGCACAGCGACCACCACGCGAACCCGACCCGGCGCTTCCAGACGCTGCGCGACTTCCCGGAGGCCCCGGTGCTGCCCACCGGCTACGCCGGGATGATGGTGGCAGCGCTGGTCCCTCCGGTGTTCCGGGCGCTGATGGACCCGCGGGTGGTCGCGCACTACGACGGTGACCTGCGGCGGGCCAACCTGCATCCGGCAGCGCGGGAGAAGCTGCTCGCCGCGTACCCGCCGCCCGCCTCCGATGTGGACCCGGACGAGCGGTCCGCCACGGAGAGCACGCCCCGGACCGAGAGCAGCGACAGCGGAACGAGCCTCTGCACCGAGGGCAGCGACAGCGGAACGAGCCTCTGCACCGAGAGCAGCGACAGCGGAACGAGCCTCTGCACCGAGAGCAGCGACAGCGCAACGAGCCTCTGCACCGAGAGCAGCGACAGCGCAACGAGCCTCTGCACCAAGGGCAGCGACAGCGGAACGAGCCTCTGCACTGCCGCCCGCTGCCCCGGCTGCGGCTACACCTACGAGGTAGCCGCAGGCAACGAGGCCGAGGGCTTCCCGGCCGGCACCGCCTGGTCGGACATCCCCGACGACTGGACCTGCCCCGACTGCGGCGTCCGCGACAAGGTCGACTTCGTCGCCCTCGACGGCGACACCGAATGTCACGCAGGTGCGGCGGGGCGAGCATCTGCGTGACATTCGGCGAGGCGACAGGACCGATCAGCGTGGGCGGGCGTCTATGACGCTGCGGGGGCCTGTGGTGGGGATGATTGCCTCGACCCGGAAGCCGGTGTCGTTCAGCAGGCCGGTGTACTCGGCGGCGGTGCGCTCGCGCCCGCCGGTGCCGACCAGCATGTGCAGGTCGTAGAGCGCCGGGCCGGGTTCGCCGGGGGTGTCGTCGGGCAGCACCTGTTCGAGCACCAGTACCCGGGCCTGCGGCGGGGCCGCGGTACGCACCCGGTCCAGCAGCACCAGGCACTCGTCGTCGGTCCAGTCGTGCAGGACGAACGACAGCAGGTAGACGTCCGCGCCACCGGGCACGGCCTCGAAGAAGTCGCCCAGCATCACGTCGCACCGGTTCCCGACGCCGGCCGCGACGAGCTCGTCGTGCGCCCGCTGCGCGACGTGCGGCAGGTCGAGCAGGATCCCCCGGCAGGCGGGCCGGGCGGCGAGCACGTGCCGCAGCAGCGCCCCGGTCCCGCCGCCGACGTCGACGACCGTGCTGCCGTCCGGGACGTCGTAGGCGGCGACGAAGGCGGCGCCGGCCTCGTCGACCAGTCCACGCTGGGTGACGTCGTAGAGCGCACCCAGCTCCGGGCGCCGGGCGAGATGGTCGAAGATCGGGCGCCCGGTGACCCGCCTGCAGGCCTGCTCGCCGGTCTGGACCGACTCGGTCAGGTCGTCCCACAGCGGTCGCCACAGCCGGGAGGTGAGCAGGGCGCGGGCGTGTGCCCCGCCGGGAGCGTCGCGCCGCAGCGCCGCACCCAGCTCGGTGCTCGCCCAGCCCGTGGGCCCGTGAGTGCACAGGCCGAGCGTGGCCAGGGCGCGCAGCAGCCGGTCCAGTGTCGGCGGATGGGCGCCGGTCTCGGCGGCGAGCTCATCGGTGCCGGCCGGCCCGCGGGCCAGCACGTCCATGACGCCCAGCTCGGCGGTCGCGCACAGTGCGTCGGTGATCCAGTGGGCCTGGACCATCCCGATCAGGCGGGTGGCGGCGGTGTCCATAGGGGCTCCTCACGGCGCGGGACCGGTCGGTGCGAGTGTCCCCGGTCACAGTCGTGCTCGCTCAGAAGCCGGGGTGGTCCCGGAGGTTGACCTGGTCGCAGGTCAGCGCGAACGCGTCGACCTCCTCCGGCGTCGGCGGGGCGGTCCGGGCGGCGAACTCGGCGAGCCCGCGGAAGTAGCGCTCGCGCGGGGCGCCGGGCACGAACAGGATGAGGAACCGGGCGTCGGAGCCGGGGCCGGTGCGGAAGGCGTGCACCCCGTGCGGCGGGACGTGCACGAGGTCGCCCGGCCCCGCCTCCGTCCACTGTGTGCCGGTCATGATCCGCAGCAGGCCGTCGATCACGTAGAAGCTCTCGGTGAACCCGGAGTGGTAGTGCGGCAGCGCACCGGGGGAGTCGACCGGGATCCACGACTCGAACAGCCCGAAGCCGCCGCCGACGGCGTCGCCGGGCGCGGCGAACCGGGTCCACGATCCGGCCGGGGAGGTGACGGCCCGCTCGGTGCCGGCGCTCGGGCGCCACACGGCGGACGGTTCGGGGAAGCTCACGCCACCGACGGTAGTGCCCCGGTGACCGGGCGTCGCGCCGCGACGGCCGGTCGGTCCCGCAGGGGCCGGTGCCGGACGGCGGGGGAGCGGCGGGGCCGCCGGGCGACGTCGGTATCGTCGACGGGCGTCGGAGTGCGTCCGCCGGGTACCGGCGAGTGGTCACGGCTCCCGGAGAGGAACGAGGTGAGGCCCGTGCGCGTCCTCTCCTCGCTGCTGCTCCTGCTGCTGGCGCTCCTGGTGTGTGCCGGACCCGCGGCGGCCGCCCCGGCCCACCATGTGCTGCCCTCCGGCGCGGTGGAGTGCCCGTACGAGCCTCCGGCCACGTTGCACTCCGGCGACTCGGAGCAGCTCCCGCGCCGCAGTGACGACGGCCCGTCGGCCCCGGCCGCCGCGCCGATCACGCCGGTGACCGTCGTCCCCGCCGGGCACGCCGACACCCCGCGCTCGCCGCCTCCGGAACGGACGTTGCTCGCGCCGTCGCCGGTCGAGCAGCTCTGCGTGGACCGGAACTGAGCGGGAGGACACGTCCCCGTCCCGTACCCGTGTTCCGGCACCGAGCCGGACCTGGCGTGGAGGAAACCTCCCGATGACCCGTAACGTCAAGATCTCCCTGTTCGTCGTCGGCGCGTTCGCGCTGGTGGTGGCAGGCCTGTTGTTCGCCACCCGGCCGGACGCACCGCAGACCGGCGCCGGCGGCACGGCGTCCGCCGGGGCCCTCGCCCCGCCCGACGCGCCGCGGCTCAACGAGGCCCCGAACGCGTCGGTCACCCTCGTCGAGTTCCTCGACTACCAGTGCCCCGGCTGTGCGGTGCTGCAGCCGGCCATGAGCCAGCTCGCGCAGCAGTACGGCGACCGCGTGGAGTTCGTCATCCGTGACTTCCCGCTGCCGTCGCACCGCAACGCCGAACCGGCCGCGGTCGCGGCCGAGGCGGCGCACCAGCAGGGCCGGTTCGTCCCGATGTACGAGCGGCTCTTCCAGACCCAGCAGACGTGGGCCGAGCAGCCGGACGCCGCCGGCATCTTCCGCGGTTACGCTGAGGAACTCGGCCTGGACATGGCCGCCTATGACGCGGCCGTCGCCGACCCGGCGACCCTGGAGAAGGTGCTGGCCGACCGGACGGCCGGCGAGCAGGCCGGGGTCCAGGGCACCCCGGCGATCTTCGTGAACGGCGAGAAGGTGGAGGTGGAATCGGTGCAGGACATCACCGACGCCCTCGACGCGGCGGTCGGGCAGTGACCGCGGCCGCGGCGACCGAGGAGTTCGACCGGATCTCCGACGACCGTGGGCCCGCGACCGTCCCGGGCCCACTGCCCCGGTTCCTGCCGTGGCTGCTGATGCTCGGTGGAGCGCTCGGCCTGCTGGCCGCGTTCACGCTGACGGTCGAGCGGATCGCCCTGCTGCTGGACCCGAACTACACGCCCTCGTGCAGCCTCAACCCGGTGCTGTCCTGCGGGTCGGTGATGACGACCGAGCAGGCCGCGTTCTTCGGGTTCCCCAACCCTTTGCTCGGCATCGGCGCGTACGCCGTGGTCGTCACGACCGGGGTCGCGCTGCTCGGCGGGATCCGCCTCCCGACGTGGTGGTGGACCGGGCTGACCGTGGGCGCCGGGGCCGGCGTGGTGTTCGTGCACTACCTGATCTTCCAGAGCCTGTACCGGATCGGGGCGTTGTGCCCGTACTGCATGGTCGTCTGGGCCGTGACGATCCCGATCTTCTGGTACACCGCGCTGGCGACGCTGGACCGCAGCGGAAAGGCCCGCGGACTCTACGACGGGCTGCGGCAGTACCACGCGGTGCCGATGGTCCTGTGGTTCATCGTGGTCATCGGGCTGTCGCTGCACCGGTTCTGGACCTACTGGTCGAGCCTGATCTGAGGCTCCGGGGCCGGCCGGGGCGCCGGTCGGCCCCGGCCGCTCAGTAGCCCTCGTCGTCCTGGGGTGCGTCGCGACGCTGGTCGGCGACATCGGCCGGGTCCGCCTCCAGCGCGACCGCCTGCGGGGCACCGTCGGCCGGCTCGGTCTCGGTGTCGCGCAGCTGGTCGAGGGCGTCGGCCGGGTCGGTCTCGGAGACCGGGCTGTCGGGGCGCATGATCGGTCCTTCCGTCGGGTCCGGGCCGGGCATACCCACCGGCCACGGCCGGTATGCACCACGGGTGGCTCCGGCTGTCAGACGGCGCCGACCGGGTGGAACTCCGGCCGGGGCGCGGCCGTCGGCGGGCCGATCTCGGCCCAGGTCGTCTTGCCCGCGGCGTGCCGGCGCACGCCCCAGCGCCGCGACACGGCCGAGACGATCTGCAGGCCGCGGCCCCGGGCCGCCGAGGGGTCGAGTGGTTGCTCGCGTCCGGGTGTCGCCGACCCGTCCCGCACGGCCACGCGAACCGCGCCGTCGTGCACGTCGGCGGTGAGCCGCATCGGCGTGCGGGCGTGGTCCACGCCGTTCGCGACCAGCTCGTGCAGCACCAGCAGGGCATCCTGGGCCACCGGCTCCGGCACCAGTGCGGTCAGGAAGCGTTGCAGCGCGAGCCGGGCGCGCCGGCACGACGTGTGCCGGGCCGGCAGGTGCAGCGCCCATGATCGATCGGGCATCCTCGCCCTCCCTTCCCTGTCCCACGGCCGGCACCGTGGTCGGACCACGACCGGTTACCCCGTGTGGCCGAAACGCACACCTCCGACCGCCATCGAGGGCGTGCGGCCGGGGCCGGGGTCACCGGGTACTCGGCAGGTCCGGGTCGTCGGGGCCTCCGGGGGTGGCGTCGCCGGGAGCGGCGGACGGGCGGGGATCCGCCGGCGCCGGGGGAGCGGCGGTGTCCGCGCCGGGTACGACGAACGGCACGGTGCCGGTCGGGGTGTCGCCGGCCGCGTGCCGGTGCGGAGCGGGATCCCCGGCCTCGCGGATGATCTGGAAGTGCCCGGTCCGCCGTACCCGCTGGGCGAGCGGGGCCCGGTGACGGGGCGGGCCGGTCAACCGCCGGTGCGCCCGGCGCAGCAGCATCGCCACCACCAGCGCGACCGGCACGGCGAGGGCCACCTGCCACCAGGCGGTGGCCCAGAAGTGCACCGTCGCGACGAACAGCGCGGCGAGCGCCACCGCGGCCACCCTGATCAGCATGAGCTGAGTGCGGACCCGCCGGTCCCGGTTGCCCTTGCGCAGCTGGGGTGCGGTCCGCGACAGCGCCCACAGCAGGTAGAGGGCCAGCAGCCCGAGCGCCACGTACCCGGAGACCCGGCGCAGATCCATGCGGCGGGCTCGCACCCGATCGACGTCGCGTTACGGGTCGTCAGCGCAACGCCAGCAACGCGAGGTGCACCGCGGTGCGCACCTCGGGGTCGGCCAGGTCGGCGCCGAGCAGCGCGGACAGCGTGCGGATGCGGGCGTACGCGGCGGGTCGTCCGGTCCCGATCCGGCGGGCGACGTCGGCGACGACCCCGCCCGCGTCGACGAGCGCGTGCAGGCCGTGCAGGGCCCGGGCGCGTTCCGGGGCGTCGAGCGCCAGGACCGGGCCGAGCGTCTCCTCCACGAAGCCGAGCAGCCGCGGGTCGTCGCGCAACTGCCAGGCGAGCCCGCGCACGCCGAGCCCGGAACGCCGGTGCGGCCCGCCCGGCGGCACGGGGGCCTGCGGGCCAGGCTGCCGGGCTGCGGCGACGAGCCGGGCCTCCCGGAGCAGCTCGGGGAGCGTCTCGAACGGGCCGGGCCCGGCGACGGTCGCGACGACCGGACCCGCCGCGGCGACCCGGGCGGCCAGACGGTCGCCGGGTGAACCCGCCGGGACGAGGACGGCGACCGCGGGCACCTGCTCGTCGTCGGCGCCCCCGGAGCCGGGCAGCGTCGCGACCAGCGCGCCGGGCGCCGCGTCCGGCAGCGTCGTCTCGACGAGCGACCGCAGCTCCGCCGGTGCCGGCCCGGCGAGCAGCACGACCTCGACCTCCCCGGTGACCGGCACGCCGCACGCCCGAGCGCGGACCGCCAGCCCCTCGACGTCCACCGGTGTCGCCGCCGCGAGCTCACCCACCAGCCGGTCGTGTGCCGCCCGGAGCAGCGCCCCGGGATCCGGCCCGAGCAGCGACAGCGCGTCGGCGGCGTGCCCGAGGACGGTGGCGACCCGGTCGGCGGTGTCCGGCGCGGGCCGCGACGGCACGACCAGCCGCCCCCACCGGGTACCGGGCCGTCCGAGCGGGGCCACCTCCCAGCCCTCCGGGCCGGCCGGCCCGGCCAGCCGGGACCGTGCCCGCCAGTCCCGCAGGTCCGGCGCCCCCGCGCTCAGCAGCACCCGGTGTGCGAGGTCCTCGGCCACCACCGGCGCGCCGAGGAGCGCGGCGGCCTCGTCGACGACCCGGCCCGGCGCCGCCCCGTGCAGGGTCAGGGTCCGGAACACTGTCCCGGCGTGCTCGGCGAACGCCGCCCGGTCGTGGCGCGCCGTCAGGATCCGGGCCAGTACACCGGCCACGATGTCGGCGAAGCGCACCGTCCGGCGCAGCTCGACCAGCGGGAACCCGGCGGCCCGCGCGGCCTGCACGAGCGCCCCGGGCAGCGCGGTGAGGTGCTGGCCGATCTCGACGACCAGCCCGACCGCGCCCGCGGCACGTACGGCGTCGACGTAGCGCGCGGGATCGGTGGTGGGGTCGGCGGCGGGGAGCCCGACCGACAGGACCAGCACGCCCTCCGGCAGCGTCCCGGCCGGATCGGCGAGCTCACTGACGTGCACCCAGCGGACCTCGGCGTCGAGCGCGTCGCGTCCGGCCCGCACGACCGGCGCCCCGCAACGGACCTCCGGCCGCGCCAAGACCTCCGCGATCGTCGGATACACCGGTTGCACTCCGCTCGGTGTGACGGCCCGGACGATACGGATCGTATCCCGCACGAGCCCCGTGGACCGTCGACGATCAGGAGTCGCGTGCCGCCCGCCGGACAAGGAGCCAGCCATGACCGCACTCGACGACGCCACCGCCCGCGAGGCCGGTGCGACGCCCGACGCTCCCGCGATGTCCCCGGCGGCCGCGTCGGCGGGCAGACACCTCTGGATGCACTTCGCCCGCATGCACGGCCGCGACGGCGCCGACCCGGTCCCCGTGATCACCAAGGGCGAGGGCGTGCACCTGTGGGACGACCGGGGCAGGCGGATCCTCGACGGGCTGGCCGGGCTGTTCGTCGTGCAGGCCGGGCACGGCCGTCGCGAGCTCGCCGAGGCCGCCGCCCGGCAGGCGTCGGAGCTGGCGTACTTCCCGGTCTGGGGCTACACCACGCCGCCGGCCGCCGAACTCGCCGAGCGGCTCGCGCACCTGGCCCCGGGCGACCTGAACCGGGTCTTCTTCACCTCCGGCGGCGGCGAGGCCGTCGAGAGCGCGTGGAAGGTCGCCAAGCAGTACTTCTCGCTGCGCGGCAAGCCCACCAAGCACAAGGTGATCAGCCGGGCCACCGCCTACCACGGCACCACCCACGGGGCCATGGCGATCACCGGGCTGCCGGCGATGAAGAAGGACTTCGAGCCGCTGGCCCCCGGCGGGTTCCGGGTGCCGAACACCAACCTGTACCGCCACCCCGAGTTCGACGGCGACGCCGAGGCGCTCGGCCGCTGGGCCGCCGACCGGATCGAGGAGGCGATCGGCTTCGAGGGCGCCGACACCGTCGCCGCCGTGGTGCTGGAGCCGGTGCAGAACTCGGGTGGCTGCCTGACCGCGCCGCCGTCGTACTTCGCCCGGGTCCGCGAGATCTGCGACCGGCACGACGTGCTGCTGGTCTCCGACGAGGTGATCAACGCGTTCGGCCGCCACGGGCATCCGTTCGCCTGCAGCAGGTTCGGCTTCACCCCGGACATCGTCACCTGCGCCAAGGGCATGACGTCGGGCTACGGCCCGCTCGGCGCGATGATCACCTCGGACCGGGTGATCGAGCCGTTCCTGGAGCCGGGTGTCACGTTCCCGCACGGCTACACCTGGGGCGGGCACCCGGTCTCGGCCGCCGTCGCGCTGGCGAACCTCGACCTGATGGAGCGCGAGGACCTCTACGGCCGGGTCCTCGGCAACGCCGCGGCGTTCGAGGCGACCCTGCGCAAGCTCGAGGACCTGCCGATCGTCGGCGACGTCCGCGGCGACGGCTACTTCTGGGCGATCGAGCTGGTGAAGGACAAGGCGACCCGCGAGACGTTCGACGCGGCGGAGCGGGAGCGGCTGGTCAAGGGCTTCCTGCCGCGGGCGCTGCTGGACAACGGGCTCTACTGCCGGCCCGACGACCGGGGCGACGTCGTCGTGCAGCTGGCGCCGCCGCTGATCGCCGGGCAGGCCGAGTTCGACGAGATGGAACAGATCCTGCGCCACACATTCACCGAGGCCTGGGCGCTGGTCTGACCGGCGGGACGGCGCGGTCAGCGGACCCGCGACGGCCGGGGCCGGCCGCGCCGCCGGTAGCTGTAGGCGAGCAGCACCAGCAGCAGCACGCCGGAGAGGATCAGTCCCGCTCCCGTGGCCGCGCCGCCGAACGGCAGGCTCGGCACGACCCACCAGACGATGCCCGCGACGATCGACACCACGCCGGTGAGCACGGAGAGCATGATCCGCGCCCGGGTGGCCACGCTCTGCTCGGCGGCGTCCGCCGCGTACCGGCGGACCAGTCCCAGATAGCGGTCGGCGATCGGGAACTGCTTGGCGAGCACCAGCACACCGGCCAGCACCAGCAGCATCCCCGGCCCGGGCAGCACCAGCAGCGCGACCCCGGCGAGCAGGAGCAGACCCCCCACGAGTGCGGTGACCACGCGCACCACGGACGGGCCGGGCCGGCGGGTGGGCGAACGGCGCATGGTCCCCGGCATACCCGCCACGCCCGGTGGTACGCCCGTCAGTTGTTCCCCAACCCGCCGGTAACTACGTTGAGACCGGCAGGCGACGGGAACCTGCCGGACCACGCCGACGGGGGATTCCATGACGACCGACGCGCGAACCGGCTCGCCCGAGGTGATCGTCCTCCAGGCCCGGTCGCACACCGAGCGGGCGATCCTGCGCCGCTGGGCCGCGGAGCACCATCCCGGGGCGCCGGTGGTGCCGATCGGCGACGGCCCGGAGGCCCCGGCCGCGCTCGGTGAGGCCCTGCACGGTGACGGCACCGTGGTCGTCCCGGCCCGCGTCGCCTGGGTGACCCCGGAGGTCGGGGATCCCGGCGCGATCGGCAAGCTGCGCGGGCTGGTCACCACCGCCGTCATGCGGATGGCCTGGTCGCCGCTGCATCCGGCGCTGGCCCGGCACCGCCCGGACTCCGCCCGGGTGGCCGTCGGCGAGCCCGCGACCGTCGCCGACCTGATGTCGCGGTTCGTCGCGCAGGAGAACGGGCGGCGCGGCTCGGACGGGTTCGCCCGGTTCGTCGCCCGGCAGGCGGTGCTGGCCTGCGACCGTGCCGAGCGCCGCATCCTCGGCGACCGGTACAAGGTTCCGCGCCGGATGGTCGAGCAGATCACCTCCGCCACCCGCTTCTCCGAGCTGGTCGCCCGGCTCGCGACCCGGACCGGCCGGCCCGCGCCGGACGTCGCCGAGCAGCTCGAGGACTGCCTGCACGAGATGGCCGCGGTGCAGAGCCCACCGGCCATCGACGTCTTCCGGGCGATCATGGGCCCGATGCACGCCAAGGCCTGGGACGTCCAGGTCGACGAGGCCGGCCTCGAGCGGCTGCGCGAGCTCAACCGGGACCACGCGCTGGTCTTCCTGCCCAGCCACCGGTCCTACGCCGACCCGCTGCTGCTCGCGGAGGTCCTGCACGAGCGCAACTTCCCGCGCAACCACGTGCTCGGCGGGAACAACCTGTCGTTCTGGCCGATGGGCGCGCTCGGCCGCCGGGCCGGGATCGTGTTCATCCGGCGCAGCTTCGGCGGCGACGCGGTCTACAAGGCCGCGATCCAGGAGTACCTCGGGCACCTGCTCGCCAAGCGGTTCAACCTCGAGTGGTACATCGAGGGCGGTCGCAGCCGGACCGGCAAGCTCCGCCGCCCCCGGGTCGGCCTGCTCCACTACCTGGTCGCCGCGATGGAGGACCGGCCCGGGCTGGACGCGATCCTGGTCCCGGTCTCGATCGCCTACGACCAGCTGCACGAGGTCGGCGCGATGGCCGCCGAGCAGCGGGGCGGCGAGAAGAAGGCCGAGGGCCTCGGCTGGCTCTACCACTACTTCCGTGAGCAGAGCAGGCACATCGGCACCGCGCAGGTCCGGATCGCCGAGCCGGTCTCGCTGCGCGACGCCCTCGCCGAGGCAGGGGACGGCTCGGCGCAGCTCGAGAAGGTGGCGTTCCGGGTGTGCGCGGGGATCAACGCCGTCACCCCGGCCACCGCCACGTCGCTGGTCACGTTCGCGTTGCTGTCCGCCCGGGACCGCGCGCTGACCCTGCAGCAGGTCCGTGAGGTCGTCGCCCCGCTCGCGGACCACCTGGAGGCGCGCGACGTCCCCGTCCCGATCGCGGAGCTGCGGACCCGGCACGGCCTGCGGATGACGCTGGACCGCCTCGCCGACGCCGGCGTCGTCACCGTCTTCGAGGGCGGGACCGAGCCGGTCTTCACGATCGGTTCCGGCCGCCACCACGTGGCCGCCTTCTACCGCAACGGGACGCTGCACCACCTGCTCAACCGGGCGCTGCTGGAGGTGGCGCTGCTGCGCATCGGCGACGCGCGCGACGACGAGGACCTGCTCGACCTCGGGTGGCGCGAGCTCTCCCGGTTGCGGGACCTGCTGAAGTTCGAGTTCTTCTTCTCCACCCGCCGCGAGTTCCGCGGCGAGATCCTGCGCGAGCTCGACCTCGTCGATCCCGACTGGCGACAGCGCAACGCGCGCCCGGCCGACGTCCGCGCGTCGTTGCGGCAGGCCCCGCTGCTGGTCGCCCCCGGTGTGCTCCGCTCCTTCCTCGACGCCCAGCTCGTCGTCGCCGACCGCCTCGCGGCACTGGGTGACCGGCCGCTGCCGGAGGAGAAGGAGTTCCTCGACGACTGTCTCGGCGTGGGCCGGCAGATGCTGATGCAGCACCGGCTGGACCGGCCCGACTCGGTCTCGCGGGAGCTGTACGCCACCGCGTTGCGGCAGGCGGAGAACCGGGACCTGGTCGCCGACGGCGACGGTGTGCCGCTCACCGAGAAGCGCGGGTTCTGGCTCGCCGAGGTGACCGCGGTGATCGATGATCTCGGGAGGCTGGGCGACCTGCAGCGGGCGCGGCTCGAGGTGGTCCTGGGGACGGGCGACGACGAGCCACCGCCGGCGCGGGCCCTGCCGGCAGCCCAGGAACGTGAGGAGGGGGACCGTGGTGTCGCGAGCTGAATCCGGCCGGGCGCAGCGCCTGCGGGCGATCCGGGAGGCGCCGCCGGGACCGGGGACCGTCGCGTACTTCGACTACGACGGCACCGTCATCGACGGCTACTCGGCAGGCGCGTTCTACCGCACGCGGCTGCGCGAGTTCGACGTCGGCCCGGTCGAGCTGGTGCGCACGCTCCGGTCCGGGATGCGTGGCATCCGCACCGACGAGGACTTCAAGGAGTTCCTCTCCATCACCCTCGCCACCTGGAAGGGGCGCACCGAGGACGAGCTGCACGCCCTCGGCCGCGCGCTGTTCCGCGACGAGATCGCCGGCGCGCTGCACCCCGAGATCTGGGAGCTCGTCACCGCGCACACCGAGCAGGGTCACCAGGTGGTGATGGCGTCCTCGGCGACCCGGTTCCAGGTGCAGCCGATGGCCGAGGAGCTCGGCGCCGACCGGGTGCTGTGCACCGAGCTGGAGGTGGCCGACGGCGTGCTCACCGGCCGGGTCTCCGGCATCTCGCTGTGGGGTGCCGGCAAGGCGGCCGCGGTCCTCGCCGACGCCCACGACCAGGGCGTCGACATCGGAGACTGCTTCGGCTACGCCAACGGCACCGAGGACGCCGAGTTCCTCTCCGCCGTCGGGCACCCGGTCGCGGTGTCGCCGACCGACTCGCTGCGCGAGCTGGCGACCGAGCTGGGCTGGCCGATCCTGGACTGCGCGCCCCGCGGCGGGCTGTTCCCCGACGTCACCGACCTGGCCCGCACCGCCGTCTTCTACGGCGGCATGGCAGGTGGGCTGGCCGCGGCGGCGGGGGCGGGCCTGCTGCACGGCTCGCGCCGCACGTTCGTCGACATGGCCGCCGGGGTCGGCGCCGACGTCGCGTTCGGACTCGCCGGGATCGGCGTCGACGTCACCGGCGCCGAGCACCTCGTCGCCGCCCGGCCGTGCGTGTTCGTGTTCAACCACCAGTCCAAGTTCGACGTGCCGATCCTGATGAAGCTGCTGCGCGAGAACTTCACCGGGGTGGCGAAGAAGGAGGCGGCGCAGATCCCGGTCTGGGGCCAGCTGTTCCGGATCGCCGACGTCGCCTTCGTCGACCGGGGGAACTCCACCCAGGCGCGTGCGGCGCTGCAGCCTGCCGTCGACAAGCTCCGCGAGGAGGGGATCTCGCTGGCCATCGCCCCGGAGGGGACCCGGTCGCCGACCCCGCGCCTCGGCCGGTTCAAGAAGGGCGCCTTCCACATCGCGATGCAGGCCGGGGTGCCGATCGTCCCGGTCGTCATCCGGAACTCGGGCGAGATCATGTGGCGCGGTGCGCAGACACTGCGCGGCGGCACCGTCCAGGTGGTCGTGCACCCGCCGATCGACACCACGGACTGGGTGCCCGAACACGCGGGCACCTACGCCGAGGAGGTCCGCGAGCTGTTCCTCGACACCCTGGCGCGCTGGCCGGAGCGGCGGGTGGTCCTGGAGGAGGGCACACCGGATGAGTGACACCCCGGGGACCTGGGGCGGTGCCCGCGAGATGTCGCCGTTCGAGGTCATCATGTGGCGGGCCGAGGCGGGCGAGCCGCGCCTGCGCTGCCCGGTGCTCGCGGTGGAGATCCTCGACGCGACGCCGGAGTGGGACCGCCTGTGCGCCGCCGTCGACTGGGCGACCCGGATGGTCCCGCGGTTCCGCGAGCGGGTGCGGGAGCCGCTGGGCGGGCTCGGCACGCCGTACTGGATCCACGACGTCGAGTTCGACCTGCACTACCACCTGCGGCGCGTGCGGCTCCCGGGAGCGGGGACCGAGGTCTGGAGCGGGCTCGGCCCGATCGCCGAGCAGTTCTCGATGACCCCGTTCGACCGGGCCCGGCCGCCGTGGGAGGCGATGCTGGTCGAGGGACTGCCCGGCGGGCGGTCCGCGTTCCTGTTCAAGCTGCACCACGTGCTCACCGACGGGATCGGCGCCGTCCAGCTGCTGTCCCAGCTGCACAGCCGCAAGCGGGAGCACGACGACGCCAAGCCCCAGCCGCCGGCGCCCGCGACCGAGGCGCCGGACCCGGTCGCCGAGATCGACCGGCTGGTCCGCCGCGAGCTCGGGACGGTGCCACGTGCGGCCCGGGCCGTGCGTGACGTGCTCGGCGCGCTCACCCGCCCGGTGTCCGCGGTCCGCAGCACCGCCGGTTACCTGGGATCCGCGGTCCGGGTGCTGTCCCCGCCGTCCGGTGCGGCGTCGGAGCTGCTGCGCCCGCGCGGGCTGTCCTGGCGGTTCGCCGCGCTGGACGTGGCCTTCGCGGACCTGCGCGCGGCGGGCAGGTCGGTGGGCGGGTCCTTCAACGACGCCTACCTGGCCGCCCTGCTCGGCGGGTTCCGGCTCTACCACGAGGAGATGGGCCATCCGGTCGCCGCTGACGCGACCCTGCGCACGTCGACACCGGTCTCGGTGCGGCGGGCAGGCGACGTCGCCGGGGGCAACCGGTGGGCGCCGGCCCGGATCAGCGCCCCGATGGGGATCGTCGACGCGGGGGAACGGATGCGCACGGTCGGCGCCCGGATGCGCGCGGCGCGCGACGAGCCGGCCCTGGAGAGCCCGGACGTCGTCGCGCCGTTGGTGGCCCGGCTGCCCGGGCCGGTGCCGGCGGCACTGGTCGTCGGCGCCGGGACCGCCGGGACCGACCTGCAGGCGTCCAACGTTCCGGGACTGCGTTCCGAGGCGTACCTGTGCGGGGGCCGGATCGAGCGGGTCTACCCCTTCGCCCCGCTGCCCGGCTGCGCCGCGATGATCTCGGTGGTCACCCACGGCGACACCTGCTGCGTCGGCGCGAACCTGGACGCGGCCGCGATCACCGACCGGGACCTGTTCACCGAGTGCCTCGCCGCCGGGTTCGCCGAGGTCCTCGCCGTGGTACCGGGTTCGGCGGAACCGGTGGTCGTGCGGTGACCGCGTACCGGCGCGGCGGTTCGGGGGAGCCGCTGCTGTTGCTGCACGGGGTCACGTCGTCGTGGCGGGCGTGGAAGCCGGTGCTGCCGATGCTCGAACAACACCACGACGTCTGGGCGGTCACGATGCCGGGCCATCTCGGCGGGCCGCCGCTGCCCGGCGGCGACTTCTCGATCGACGTCGTGGTGGACGCGCTGATCGAACAGCTGGACGAGCTGGGGGTCGACGAGGCCCCGCACGTCGTCGGGAACTCGCTCGGCGGCTGGGCTGCGCTGGAGCTGGCCCGGCGTGGGCGGGCGCGCTCGGTGGTCGCGCTGTCCCCGGCCGGGGCGTGGGGGATGCCGTCGGACCTGTACCGGCTCCTCGCGACCTTCCGGGTGGGTGCGCTGCTCGCCGGGTGGCGGCCGGTGCGCCGGCTCGCCGGCTGCGGGCTGATCCGGCGCCTGCTGCTGCTCACCGTCGCCGAGCGTGCCGACCGCTACACCCCCGAGGAGGTCGACGAGCTGTTCGACGACCTCGCCGGCTGCACGATGCTGGAGCCGTTGCTGTCCGCCGCGAGCATCGAGACCGCGATCGCGCCGTTCGACGAGCTGCCGTGCCCGATCCGCATCGCCTGGTCCGGCTCGGACCGGACGATCCCCTTCGCCCGGTACGGGCAGCCGATGGTGGACGCGGTGCCGGGTGCCGACCTGGTCGTGCTGCCCGGGGTCGGGCACGTTCCGATGGTCGACAACCCGGCGCTGGTCGCGTGGACGATCCTGCAGCACACCCGCTTCGAGGTGACGTCCTAGGCACCTGCGGTGATCTTCAGCGGATCAGTCGTGCTCGGTCTGCTGTTGCTGGGCCAGGGCCGCGGAGACGGCCTTGACGACCGCGTCCTCGGCGCGTTGCGCGTCGACGCCGAGGCCGGACAGGACACCGTCGCCGTCCTCCTGCTCCAGCAGCGCCAGCAGGATGTGCTCGGTGCCGATGTAGTTGTGCCCCAGCCGGAGCGCGTGGCGGAAGGTGAGCTCGAGCGCCTTCTTCGCAGCCGGGTCGAACGGAATGAGGTCCGGGACGTCGTCGGCCCGTCCCGGGAGCACCGCGGTGGCGGCCGCGCGGATCGCGTCCGGGGCGATGCCCTGGCGGGACAGCAGCACGACGGCGAGTGCCTGCGGATCGGCGAGCAGCCCGAGCACCAGGTGTGCCGGGGCGATCAGGGCGTTACCCGCCGTCGCGGCCTCGTTCTGCGCGGCGACCACGACGTTGCGGGCCCGCGGGGTGAAGCGCTCGAAGCCCTGCTGCGGGTCGAGCGGCTCGGACGCCTTCGGGACGAACCGCTTCTGGGCGGCCTGTTTGGACACGCCCATGCTGCGGCCGATCTCGGTCCAGGACGCGCCCGAGCGGCGGGCCCGGTCGACGAAGTGGCCGATGAGGTGGTCGGCGACCTCGCCGAGGTGGTCGCCGGCGATGACGGCGTCGGAGAGCTGGTCGAGCGGGTTCTCGTGGGTGCCGGTGATGGCGGCGATGAGGTCGTCGAGCCGGACGGTGTTCGTGATGGGAGAAGGTGAGGTCATGCGGTCAACCCTAGGTTGACGGTGGCGGATCGTCAACCATGAGTTGACCGTGCGCCGCCGCGCGGCGGGCTCGCCTGCTCGGTACTCTCCGCGCCCACGGCTGTCACACGATCGCGTGAGGTGAACGGTGTGCGACGCCTCCGGTGCTCCGCGGCGGTCCTGCTCGGTGTCCTCGTGCTCGCCGGGTGCACCCGCACCACGATCGAGGGTCTGCAGGTGCGTTCGGGTCCGGGGACCGGGCACGCGGTCGTCGGCACCATCCCGGAGGCGGGCACCCCGGTCCGGATCGGCTGCTGGCAGCGCGGGGAGCCGATCTACGGCGACACCGTCTGGTACCGGATCCTCGGCCCCGAGGAGGGCTGGGTGACCAACTACTACATCCGCACCACGCGCGAGCTCGGGAGCAACCCGGCCTGCTGAGCGGGCCCGGTGCTCACTCGTGTTCCGGCAGCAGGGGCGCCTCGAGCCCCTGGTCGCGGCCGAGCTGGGTGGCGCGGGCGACCGAGCCCGCACCGAACCGGCGGCGCACCTCGTCCAGCGCGGTGTCCAGCGCCGGGCCGGCGTGGGCGTCCAGCGGTAGCTCCAGCTGCAGCGCGTCGTCGCGGTCCAGGTTGGTCAGCGACAGCCCGAGCAGGGTGATCCCGCGGTCGCGGATCTCCGGTGTCGCGGCGACCAGCAGCCGCCGCGCCGCGGCCAGGATCGTCGGGGTGTGCGCGGTCGGGACCGGCAGCGTGTGCGAGCGGGTCACCCGGGCGTAGTCGCCGAAGCGCAGCCGCAGCACCACGGTCCGGCAGACCCGTCCGCCCGTGGGGCCCCGCTCCCCGTCCTTCGGTGCGCGCAGCCGGCGGGCCAGCCGGTCGACGGTCCCGGCGAGGACGGCGTCCAGCTCCTCGTCGGTGCGCGGGCGGCGGCCGAGCGCCCGCTGCGAGCCGATCGAGCGCCGGGTGCGGCGCGTGTCCACCGGCCGCGGGTCACGCAGGTGCGCCAGCGCGTGCAGGTGCCGCCCGGCGGCGGGCCCGAGCCGGGACACCAGTGCGGGCTCGCCGAGCGCGGCGACGTCGGCGACCGTCCTGACGCCGAGCTCGTGCAGCTTGTCGGCGGTCACCGTGCCGACGCCCCACAGCCGTTCCACGGGCAGCGGGTGCAGGAACTCCCGCTCCCGGCCGGGTTCGACGACCAGCAACCCGTCCGGTTTCGCGACCCCGCTCGCGACCTTGGCCAGGAACTTCGTCCGCGCGATCCCGACGGTGATCGGCAGTCCGGCCTCGTCCGCGACCCGGGCGCGCAGCCGCGCGGCGATCTCCCGCGGGACTCCGGCGATCCGGGCCAGGCCGCCGACCTCGAGGAACGCCTCGTCGATCGAGAGGCCCTCCACCTCGGGCGTCACGTCCCGGAAGATCGTGAACACGGCCCGGCTCGCCTGCGAGTAGGCGGCCATCCGCGGCGGCACGACGACCGCGGCCGGGCACAGCGCGCGGGCTTGCCTGCCGTTCATCGCCGTCCGCACCCCGTAGGCCTTCGCCTGGTAGCTGGCCGCCAGCACGACCCCGCCGCCGACGATCACCGGCCGGTCGCGCAGGCGCGGGTCGTCGCGCTGCTCGACCGACGCGTAGAACGCGTCCAGGTCGGCATGCAGGATGGTGGCCAGGCCGCGCACGAACACATGTTCGCATCCGGCGGCCCCGCGGTCGAGGTCGTGTCAGCTCCCGCCGGTGCGGCTCTGCCAGCGGACCAGCGCCTTGCGCGCCGCCTTCGCCACCCGCTTGTCGGGGTGGAACCCGCCGATCTCGGCGAGGACCTCGCCGAGGCGCGGGTGGTCGAGCCGCCACAGGGCGTCGAACACGTCCACCGTCTCCGGCGGGAACTCGCGGGCGAACAGCGTCGGCCACTCGTCGGTCCCGATGGTGTCGACGGTGACGGCGAGGACGTCGACCGAGGCGCGCAGCAGCAGCTCCGGCTCGACCGTGAGCGGGTCGAGCAGGCCGCGTGCCACCAGCCGCCGGGCGACCTGCGCCCGGTGCGGCCCGTCGAGGTGCTCGCGGAGCAGGCGGTCGACGACGTCGGCGCCGAACCGCTCCGCGGCCACGCTGGTCGCGGTCAGGACGACGACCAGCGGCTGGTCCGGCGCGAGCGCCCGGGTGACGAACGCGGCGACGGCCTCGTCCGGGTCGGGCTGGGCCGCGTGCCAGGTGTCGATGTCGCGGCGCCACTCGTCCGGCGGCACCTCGCCCGCCAGGTCGACGATCTCGGTGACCTGCGCGACCGCCGGATCGGGCCGGCTGGGGTAGCCGAGCCCCTCGGCGGTCAGGACGAGCAGCGCGCACGCGACCCCGCCGGGGGTGAGCGTGACCCGCCCGCCCGAGCGGTGCTCCTGGCGGAGCAGGTCGTCGTGCACCATCGTGGTGTCCTGCCAGCGGACGAGGCCCAGCCGTTCGAGGCGGGCGGTCAGCAGCCGGGCCCAGTGCGGCGCGCCCTCGGCGAGGGTGAACTCGGCGTTCCAGCCGAGCACCAGGTCGAGCAGCGCGACGAGGTCGTCGAACGCCATACCGTCGTCCGGGTGGCGGAGCAGGGCCAGGAACGCGGGCGTGGCGTCGTCGGCCGGCTCGGGGAACTCGGAGTCGTCTCCGGTGTCGTCGTCGAGCAGGTCCTCGACGATCTCGGAGGGGTGCGCTCCGTCGCCCGCCGCGGCGAGCTCCCGGGCGAGGACCTCGATCGCGAGCTGCTCGGCGTCGCCCTCGACCGGCTTGTCGTCCGTCTCGTCGAGGGCCGTCTCGTCGAGGTCGATGTCGCCGAGGTCGGTGTCCTCGTCGAGCAGGCCCTCCAGCAGGCCGTCGTCGAGGTCGTACCCGTCGTCCGCGCGTCGCCGGCCGGGCAGGGAGACGGTCAGCGCCCCGGCGTCGCGCGCGGCCAGCACCAGGTCCTCGTGCGCGGAGGTGTCGTCGAGCCCGGCGAACCGCTCGTCGGCGACGAGCCTGCCGTCCTCGCGGCGGACCGCGCCGGCGCCGACGGCCGTCTCCAGGACCCAGGTCAGGTTCGTCAGCCGGTCCGCCCGGCCGAGCCGGGCGTACCGGGGCGCGTCGAGGTCGTCGGTGTCCAGTTCCGTGGCCAGGTGCTTCGCGTCGGCGAGCCGCAGGTTGCCGGTCTTCGTGAGCTGCCGGCCCTTCGCCCCGCACCACTGCGCCAGCGCGCGGGCGTCGCGCACGATCGGCGCCTGCGCCGCGGACTCGGCCCGTTGTGCGGGCCCGGGGATCCGCACCGGGTCCGGGGGCGTGTCGAACTCGGCGAGCACCGGGTGGACGGGGCCCGACTCCAGCTCGTCGTAGTCGTCGGCGTAGGCGGTGCACAGCCGCCGGATCTGCGAGGGTCGCGGGCTCTGCGCGGTGAGCAGCCCGCACTCGTCGAGGTACTCCAGGAACACCGCCACGGTCAGCGGGACCAGGCGCAGCGGCAGCCGGTGCTCGGTCATGACCCGCGGGCACCAGCCGTCGAGGAAGGTCTCGACCTGTTCCAGCGGCCAGTCGGCGAGATCGCCGTCGGCGGCGAGCCACTTGTACTGCAGCAGGAGCTCGGCCGACGTCGGCTCGGCGACGAGCTCGTTCTCGTCGAGCCAGCCGGCGAAGCCGCTGAGCAGCTGCCCCGCGCGCTCGTGGAACGCGTCGTCCTCGTCCACCCCGAACTGCATGCGCATGGTCCGAGTGTGCACCGTCGGCCCGGCCCCGCGTGGGTCGGCGTGTCCGGAGCCGGGCCGGGCCGGAACGGGCAGGATGGTCCGGGAGATGACGACCCTGTTCGCCCTGCTGATCGCCGTCGCCGCGATGATCGGCAACACGATCGCGGCCCTGTGGGAGGCCAAGGGCAGCAGGCTGGCCCGGTACGGACGGCCGGTGTGGCAGCAGCCGTGGTTCCTGGCCGGCCTGTTCGCCGACGTCCTCGCCTGGGTGCTCACCGTGGTCGCGCTGCGGTACCTGCCGGTGTTCGCGGTGCAGTCCATCCTGGCGGGGGCGATCGCGCTCACCGCGCTGGCCGACCACGACTGGAACCCGTGGAACATGATCCGCCGCGACCGCTGGGCGGTCCTCGCGGTGCTGGCCGGCCTGGTGCTGGTCGCGGCCGCCGCGGAGCCGGAGCGCCCGGACGCGCTGCCGCCCGCGGCGACGCCGGTGCTGCTCGCGTCGTTCGCGGTGCTGCTGGTCGCAGCCCCGTTCGTGTGGCGGTCGGGGCGGCCGATGCTGCTGGCGCTGCTGGCCGGGCTCGGGTTCGGCGGCACCGCGCTCGCCGTGCGGGCCATCCACCCCGGTCCGCTCCGCTGGGAGACGGTGACCGACCTGCTGGTCGATCCCCTGGTGTACGGGATCGTGCTGATGGGTGTGCTGGGTGTGCTGGCCTTCGCGAAGGCGCTGCAGAGCGGCGCGGTCGGGACGGCGACGGCGGTGCTGTCGGTGACCGAGGTGGTCGTGCCCGGGGTGCTCGGCATCGCGCTGCTCGGCGACCGGATCCGGCCGGGGTGGGAGGGCGTCGCCCTGCTCGGCGTGATCGTCGCGCTGGCCGGGGTGGTCGCCCTGACCCGCCCCGATCCCGACTCGGTGCGCCGCAGGGTGCATTGACGGGCCCGCCCCCCGGCGTTGCAACCTCGCCGCAACCCGTGTCGCGGATCACGAGTGTGGTGTTCACTTTCCTCGTTGCCCCGACGACCGTGGCGGGACGGCGAGCGCCGCCGCGGTCGTGTGAACCACTCGCCGGAGGTGCTGCAGTGACCACCACGCAGGAGAAGTCAGCGGCGCGCACGACGGCGGAGGGCTGGCTCACCGCCTTCGCCGACGCGCTGTCCGCCCGTGACGTCGACCGGGCCGTGTCCCTGTTCGCGGACGAGTGCTACTGGCGCGACCTGGTCTCCTTCACCTGGAACCTGAAGACGGTCGAGCACCACGACGGGGTCCGCGACCTGCTGTCGCAGACCCTGGCGGGCACCGACCCGTCGAACTGGACGCTCACCGCCGAGCCGGCCGAGGCCGGCGGCGTGACCGACGCCTGGTTCGCCTTCGAGACGGCCGTGGGGCGCGGGTCCGGACACGTCCGGATCGTCGACGGCCGCGCCTGGACGTTGCTCACCACCCTCGACGAGCTCACGGGCCACGAGGAGCCGATGCGGGAGCGGCGCCCGTTCGGCACCGAGCACGGCGCGAACCCGGACCGGATGACGTGGAAGGAGCGGCGCGACGACGAGCTCGCCGAGCTGGGCCGCACCCGCGACCCCGAGGTCGTGGTCATCGGTGGCGGGCAGGGCGGTATCGCGCTGGGCGCCCGGCTGCGCCAGCTCGGCATCCCGGCGATCATCGTCGAGCGCAACGAGCGGCCCGGTGACTCGTGGCGCAAGCGCTACAAGAGCCTCGCCCTGCACGACCCGGTCTGGTACGACCACCTGCCGTACCTGAAGTTCCCGGACAACTGGCCGGTGTTCGCGCCGAAGGACAAGATCGGCGACTGGCTGGAGTTCTACACGCGGATCATGGAGCTGAACTACTGGGGCTCCACGACGGCCCGCTCGGCGACCTTCGACGAGGCCGCGGGCCGCTGGAGCGTCGTCGTCGACCGGGCGGGGGAGGAGATCACGCTGCGGCCGCGCCAGCTCGTCATGGCGCTGGGCGTCTCCGGCAAGCCGAACATCCCCGAGTTCCCCGGCCGCGAGCAGTTCCGGGGCGAGGTGCAGCACTCCTCGCAGCACCCCGGGCCGGACGCCTACCGGGGCAAGAAGGTCGTCGTCGTCGGGTCGAACAACTCGGCGTTCGACATCTGCGGCGCGCTCTGGGAGGTCGGCGCGGACGTCACGATGGTGCAGCGCTCCTCGACGCACATCATCAAGTCCGAGTCGCTGATGGAGTACTGCCTCAAGGGGCTCTACTCCGAGGAGGCCGTCGCGAGCGGGGTCGACACCCGGACCGCGGACATGATCTTCGCGTCGCTGCCGTACCGGATCATGAACCAGTTCGAGAAGCCGAACTACGACACGGTCCGCGAGGTGGACGCCGACTTCTACGCCAAGCTCGAGAAGGCCGGCTTCGAGCTGGACTTCGGTGACGACGACTCCGGGCTGTTCATGAAGTACCTGCGCCGCGGCTCGGGCTACTACATCGACGTCGGCGCCGCCGAGCTCGTCGCCGACGGCAAGGTGAACCTGGTCGGTGGCCAGGTGCAGGAGTTCACCGAGAAGGGTGTCCGGCTCGCCGACGGCACCGAGCTCGGCGCCGACCTGGTCGTGTTCGCCACCGGCTACCGGTCGATGAACGGCCTCGCCGCCGACATCGTCGGCCAGGAGATCGCCGACAAGGTCGGCAAGGTGTGGGGCCTGGGCTCCGAGACCACCAAGGACCCCGGTCCCTGGGAGGGCGAGCAGCGCAACATGTGGAAGCCCACCCAGCAGCAGAACCTGTGGTTCCACGGCGGCAACCTGCACCAGAGCCGGTTCTACTCGCTGTACCTGGCGTTGCAGCTCAAGGCCCGCCAGGAGGGCATCGCGACCCCGGTCTACGCGCTGCAGGACCGGCACCACCTGGCATGAGCGTCGTGAGTGGTCATCGCGGTCCGATCCGCGATGGCCACTCACGAGCATCAGTCCAACGGCGGTGTCCGAACGGGGCACGCGGATGGCGAAGATGGTGTGACCGCCGTCACGCGATCAGGAGCGACAATGAAGTCGATCTTCTTCCATCTCATGCCGTACCGCGACCTCCCGGTGGACTTCGAGCAGCGTTACGAGTCGATCTGGGTCACGCCGCCGAACACCGAGCTGTGCGACCCGCGCCGGGTGGCGCAGTACTACCAGTGGAACCTCGACGAGCTGGAGCTGGCCGACCGGCTCGGCTTCGACGGCGTCGGGGTGAACGAGCACCACCAGAACGGCTACGGGTTCATGGCCTCGCCGAACCTGATGGCCGCGGCGCTGGCCCGCCGCACGCCGAACAACTCGGCCATCATGGTCCTGGGCAACACGCTCGCGCTCTACGCGCCTGCCACCCGGGTGGCCGAGGAGTTCGCGATGCTCGACGTGCTCTCCGAGGGCAGGCTCGCCGCCGGGTTCCCGGTCGGGACCTCGATGGACGTCAACTTCTGCTACGGCGTCACGCCCACCGAGACCCGGCCACGCTTCCGGGAGGCCGAGGAACTGATCATCAAGGCGTGGACCGAGCCGGGGCCGTTCGCCTTCAACGGCCGGTTCAACCAGCTGCGGTACGTGAACCCGTGGCCGCAGCCGCTGCAGAAGCCGCACCCACCGGTCTGGCTGGCGGGCGGCGGCTCGGTGGAGACCTGGGAGCTGGCCGCGGCGAAGAACTACACCTACAGCTACCTGAGCTTCTTCGGCGCGAAGTTCGGCAAGAAGCTGATGGACGGGTTCTGGTCCACGATGGACGAGCTCGGGATCGACCGGAACCCGTTCCGGGCCGGGTTCGCCCAGCAGATCTGCGTGTCCGAGACGGACGAACGGGCCGAGAAGGAGTATCTCGAGCACGTCACCTACTTCTTCAACAAGTGCCTGCACATCCCGCCGTACTTCTTCGAGGCGCCCGGGTACCGGACCCGCAAGTCGACCGAGTTCGCGATCAAGACGAACCAGCCCGGCGCGATCGCGGCGGCCGCGGCACTGGACAAGAACTGGAAGACCCTCGTCGAGGAGGGCTTCATCATCGCCGGCAGCCCGGCGACCGTCGCCGACCGGCTGATCGAGGTCGCCCGCACGCTGCGGGTCGGCAACCTGCACGCACTGCTGCAGATCGGCTCGATGCCGCACGAGCTGACCAAGAAGAACATCACGCTGTTCGCCCAGGAGGTCATGCCGCGGATCCGCCACATCTGGGACGACGAGGGCTGGACCCACGACTGGTGGCCCTCCGGGGCGGCGGTCCGCGCCGTCGCCGGCGAGCCGGCCGTGCAGGCGTGAGGGGGCGACGATGACGGTCACCGGAACGCAGCCCACCGGAGGACAGGCCACCGAGCGCGAGGTGCGGGTCGGCCCGATCACCGCGCGGGTACTGGTCGGCGGGTCGGGCGATCCGCTGCTGTTCCTGCACGGTGCCGCCGGGCTGATGTGGGACCCGTTCCTGGACGGGCTCGCCGCCTCGCACACCGTGTACGCGGTGCGCCATCCCGGTTCGGGGGAGGCCGACGACCTGTCGCACCTGCCCGGAATCTGGGAGCTGGTGCTGTTCTACGACGAGTTGCTGGACTCGCTCGGCCTGGACCGGATCACGGTCGTCGGGCACTCGTTCGGCGGGATGGTCGCGGCCGAGCTCGCCGCGAACTCCCCGCGCCGGGTGCGCAGGCTGGTGCTGCTCGCCCCGATCGGGCTGTGGCTCGACGAGCACCCGATCCCGGACATCGCCGGGATGTCGCCCGCCGACCTGCCCGCCCTGGTACTGGCCGACCCGGCCGGACCGCTGGCCCGGGCGATGGAGGTGCCCGCCGACGACCCGCAGGCGCAGTTCGAGGCGGCGATGCGGATGGCGAGCATCCTGCACTTCATCTGGCCGATCCCGGACAAGGGCCTGGACCGGCGGATCCACCGGATCGCCGCACCGACCCTGCTGGTCTTCGGCGAGCAGGACCGGCTGGTCGACCCGGCCTACGGTCCGGCGTTCGCCGATCGGCTGCGTGACGCCCGGCTGGTGACCGTGCCGGCGGCCGGACACCTGCCCCATCTGGAGAACCCCGGCCCCGTCACCGATGCCGTGCACGGGTTCCTGAGCGCGAAGGAGAACTGAGATGCCACTGCACCCGCAGGTCGAGGCGTTGCTGAACCAGATGGCCGAGCAGGGGATGCCGTCCCCGGAGAGCATGACGGTGGCCCAGAACCGGGCCCTGATCGGTGAGCTCGCCGACCTGGCGGGCGAGCCCGAACAGGTCGACCGGGTCACCGACGCCACCGCCCCCGGACCGGACGGCGACATCCCGATCCGGGTCTACGCGCCGCAGGGCCAGGGTCCGCTCCCGGTGCTGGTCTACTACCACGGCGGCGGCTGGGTGATCGGCGACATCGACAGCCACGACGCCCTCTGCCGGACGCTGGCCAACCGGGCCGGGGTGATCGTGGCGTCGGTGGGCTACCGGCTGGCCCCGGAGCACCGGTTCCCGGCCGCGGTCGACGACGCCTACGCCGCGGCGGCCTGGGCCGCGGAGAAGATCGCCGACTTCGGTGGTGACGGGACCCGGCTGGCCGTGGGCGGGGACAGCGCCGGCGGCAACCTCGCCGCCGTCGTCGCCCAGCAGGCCCGGACCCGGGGCGGCCCGGCCATCCGGTTCCAGCTGCTGGTGTACCCGGCCGTCGACCGGCACGACGACAGCCCCTCGATGCGGGAGAACGCGCTCGGCCCGCTGCTGAGCAGGGGCTGGATGGAATGGTTCTACGGCTGGTACCAGGCGGACCCGGACGACGGCCTCGACCCGCGGATGTCCCCGGCGCAGAGCGACGACCTCTCCGGCCTGCCGCCGGCGATGGTGATCACCGCGGAGTTCGACCCGCTACGGGACCAGGGCGCCGCCTACGCCGGGCGGCTCACCGAGGCCGGCGTCACGACCGAGCACATCCCGTGCGACGGCATGATCCATGGCTTCTTCCAGATGGCCGGAGCGCTCGACCCGGCCAGGGAGACCCTGGACCGGGCCGCCGCCGCGGTGCGGGCCGCGCTGGCCTGAGGCGCCGCTGATCGATCGACCGGCGATATTTCCGCAGGCCAGGTGGCCCTTACCGGATGTCGAGTGCGTCACGGACCGGCGTGTTCCGGGCATACGGATCTCGACGCCGGCGTTGTTCCGTGTGAAGGCGGGTGATCCCCGCCGGCGCAGTTCCGGACCGAACCGAAGGAGCCGAGACATCATGGCCACCCCGATCACCAGCCCGTTCGACCACGGCGCCACCGAGATCACCGGCCGCCTCCTGCAGGAGACCCTGGTCGACCTCGTGGATCTGTCCCTGGTCGCCAAGCAGGCGCACTGGAACCTGGTCGGCAAGCAGTTCCGTGACGTCCACCTGCACCTCGACGAGCTCGTCGACCTCGCCCGCGAGCACGCCGACAACACCGCCGAGCGCGCCGCCGCGATCGGTGTCTCCCCGGACGGCCGGTCCAGGACCGTCGGCCGCGACACCGGCCTGCCGGAGTACCCGCAGGGCTACGTGTCCGACGCCGAGACGGTCCTGACCGTGTCGCGCACCGTGGACACCGCCGTCGAGCGGCTCCGCCCGCGGATCGACCAGGTGGGCAAGGCCGACCCGCTCACCGAGGACCTGCTCATCGAGCTGGGCCGCGAGCTGGAGAAGGCCCGCTGGATGTGGCAGGCCCAGGCCGCCGGGTTCCGCAGCGAGTCCTGATCCGGCCCACCCGGCGGGCGTGACCACCACCGCGCCCGCCGCGCAGAAGCCCCGGACACCGCACGGTGTCCGGGGCTTCGTCGTTCGCCGGGGCGTCCGTTCACCGGGTGGGCGTGACCGTCGCCGCCGCGGCCACGCTGGCCCGCCAGATCGCCATCGCCGACCACAGGACGAACACCTGGACCGGCAGCTCCAGGGCGTTCGGGAGCTGCGCGGCGTACGACGGCCGCAGCGACCCCGTCCGCCACACCCGTCCGGCCTCGTTGACCGCGTCCGCGGTGGTGAGCAGTGCGAACCGGCGCCCGACGCCGGAGCCGGCGAGCCGGTAGGTCAGGTCGCCGGCCTCCACGTTCCAGTGCGGTTTCGACAGCGGGCCGTCCGGGTGGTCCACGGTGCGCAGGATGTGCGCCCGGATCTCGCCCTCGAGCGCGAACCGGGCGATGCCCTCGGAGCGCAGCGCGTACGGGTGCCCGTCGATCACCAGGTCGCGATGCTGCTGCCAGGTCCGCGCGGTCCAGCCGGTGACCGGGCGGCCGTCCTCGCTCACCTCGTAGCGCACGGCGAACAGCCCGGCCCTGGCGGACGTGGCACGCAGCATGGGCCGAGCCTGCCAGCACCCGGCCCACTCCGGAATGCCGTGCCGTGTCGTGGTTGTTGGCAACGCTCAGTAGCTCATCCATCCGAGGAGCGCCGTGCTCGCCCGCTTCCGCCTGTCCCCGCCGGTGGCCTTCACCGTGGTCGCGGTGACGTTCGTCTGGTTCCTGGCCGCGTCGTCGGCACCCTCGCCGCTCTACGTCGTCTACCAGGAGCGGTTCGCGTTCACCGACTTCACGCTGACGACGGTCTTCGCGGTCTACGTCCTCGCGCTGATCGCGTCGCTGCTCGTGATCGGAGCGCTGTCCGACCACATCGGACGCCGCCCGGTGCTGCTCGGTGCCATCGGGCTCGAGATCGTGTCGGTGGTGCTGTTCCTGGTGGCCGACGGCGTCGGCTGGCTGCTCGCCGCCCGGATCGTGCAGGGGATCGCGACGGGTGCGGCGACGGCGACGCTGCCCGCGACACTCGTCGATCTCGCTCCGCGGCCGGGACGCGCCGGACTCGTCAACGGCACCGCCCCGCTCACCGGCCTCGGACTCGGGGGACTCGCCTGCGGCGCGCTGGTCGAGTTCGCGCCCGCACCGACCCGGCTGGTCTGGGTCCTGCTGGTCGGCGGCCTGCTGGTCGCCGCGCTGCTGGTCGCGTTGATCCCCGAGACGATCGAGCGTCGGCCGGGCGCGCTGGCGTCGCTGCGCCCCCGGGTCGGCGTGCCGTCGCGACTGCGCAGCGGGTTCGCCGGGGTCGTGCCGACGCTGGTGGCGAGCTGGTCGCTGAGCGGGCTGTACCTGTCGCTGGGGCCGTCGGTCGTGACCCAGGTGTTCGGCGTGCGGAACCACCTGGTCAGCGGCCTCGTCGTGGCGACGCTGTGCCTGACCGGGGCACTGACGGGGTTCCTGCTCCGCGCCCGCCCGCCGGTCCGGGTGCTCGCCCCGTCCGCGGCGGTGCTCGCGCTGGGCACCCTGGTCACCCTCGTCGGGGTGCTGAGCGGGTCGCTCGTGGTGTCGACGGTCGGCACCTTGGTCGCCGGTGTCGGCTTCGGAGCGGCGGCGTTCGCGACCTTCGGGACGCTGTCGACGCTGGCTGAGCCGCACGAGCGCGGCGAGCTGTTCGCGGCGACCTACACGCTGTCGTACCTGGCGTTCAGCGTGCCCGCGATGATCGCCGGGGTGGCGGCGACCGTCGGTGGCCTGCGGCCGACCGCGCTCGTCTACGGCGGTGTCATCGTCGTGGTGGGCATCGTCGCCACGGTGCTCGGACGACGGGTGGCGGCGCCGGCGGGTCCGGAGCGAGTGCCGGCGACGAGCCGCGTCCCGTGATCGCTCGGACGGCTGCTCGCCGCTGACCCGGCCGTGCCGTCCGCCGTCCGCCGTCTGGCGTTTGGCGTCTGCCCGACGTGCGTTACGGGTCGCCGGCATCTCCTGCCCGCATTTCGTTCCGGGCGAGCAACAGGTCGCTGTAGGAGTGCGTGACCAACAGGCTCGGCTCGATGCCGAGATCGTTCAGCCACTGCCGGCACCGGTCGTGGAGCTCGGCCCTGGAGTGGGAGCCGTCCCGGTCGATCGCCTCGATCTCGACGAAGGTCCCGAGACCGGCGACGTCGTCGAGGTGCAGCTTGACGTTGCCGGCCCAGAAGATGTCGCGCTGCTTGTCGACGACGACGCGGACATCGAGCGCGGCGGAGAGCGCTGCTCGCAGGGACGGTGCGTCGCTCGGGGAGTGCAGCAGGACCTGTGACTCCTTGGGGCCGGCGTGGTCGTCGCGACGGTAGTGGATCAGGTTCGTCTCGATGCCGCCCTGCCGGAGCTTCAGGCGGCCGTGGGGGACGGCGAAGTAGGTGTCGACCTGGTGGTCGCGACCCTGGTGGGTGGCCCCGAGCTCGAGCATCCGGGCGGACGTCGCTCCGGGCTCGGGGCAGTGCGCTTTGATCTCGACGATTGCGACCTGCATGTGCGACAGCCAACCGGATCCCGGGTCCGATTCCCAGGCTGTGACTCGACGTCGGCACCGGAGCCCGGCTCCACCCGTCGTCGACGCCCGGAAGCGCCTGTTCGGGCACGGCGGTCCGGTACGCGCCGTTGGGTCGATTTGATATGCCGATCGGACTAGTCTCACCCGCGACGGGTCGAGTCGGCGCAGGGAAGCGAGGTCGGAAGCGTGAGCTCAGTGGTCCTGACGCTGGTCGGCATAGTGATCATCATCGCCGGCTATCTCATCTACTCGAAGTACCTGGCGAACCGGGTCTACAAGCTGAGCCCGTCGTACACGACGCCGTCGCACGAGTTCAACGACGGCGTCGACTACGTGCCGACCAACAAGTTCGTCCTCTGGGGACACCACTTCACCTCGGTGGCCGGCGCGGCCCCGATCGTCGGTCCGGCGGTCGCGGTGATCTGGGGCTGGCTGCCGGCGTTCCTGTGGGTGACGCTGGGCACCGTCTTCTTCGCCGGCATGCACGACATGGGTGCGCTCTGGGCGTCCGTGCGGAACAAGGGCCAGTCCATCGGCTCGCTGTCCGGGCGCTACATCGGCAGCCGGGGCCGGAACCTGTTCCTCATCGTCATCTTCCTTCTGCTGCTGATGGTCAACGCGGTCTTCGCCGTCGTCATCGCCGAGCTGCTGATCGCCCAGCCCACGGCGGTGATCCCGGTCTGGGGCGCCATCGTGGTCGCGGTGCTGATCGGTCAGGCGATCTACCGGCTGAAGTGGAACCTGCCGCTGGTGTCGATCGTGGGCGTGGTCGCGCTCTACGCGCTGATCCTGGTGGGGGACCGCTTCCCGATCGAGCTGCCGGACACCATCCTGGGCCTGTCCGCCGGTGCGTTCTGGATCATCGTCCTGTTCCTCTACGCCGGCGTCGCCTCGACCCTGCCGGTCTGGATGCTGCTCCAGCCGCGGGACTACATCAACGGGCTCCAGCTGTTCATCGGCCTGGGCATCCTGTACGCCGCGATCCTGATCTCCTCGCCGACGATCGTGGCGCCCGCCGTGAACGAGAACCCGCCTCCGGGCACCCCCGGCCTCGTGCCGCTGCTGTTCGTCACCATCGCCTGCGGGGCGATCTCCGGATTCCACGGCATGGTCTCGTCCGGCACGTCCTCGAAGCAGCTGGACAAGGAGACCGACGCGCGTTTCGTCGGGTACTTCGGCGCCGTCGGCGAAGGCCTCCTGGCGTTGGGCACGATCATCGTCGTCACCGCAGGCTTCGAGACCCTCGCGAGCTGGGAGGAGACCTACTCGGCCTTCAACGAGGGCGGCGTCGTCACGTTCGTGACCTCGGGCGGATCGATCCTCAATGAGGGCCTCGGCATCCCGGTGTCGCTGTCCGCCACCATCCTCGCAACCATGGCGGTGCTGTTCGCCGCGACCACGATGGACACCGGGGTGCGGTTGCAGCGCTACATCGTCGAGGAGATCGGCGGTCTGATGGGGCTGCGGTTCAGCACCTTCGTGGCCACCGTCATCGTCATCGTGTTCGGCCTGGGGCTGTCCTTCGGCGCGGACGTGACGGGCTCCGGCGAGGGCGGCATGGTGATCTGGCCGCTGTTCGGCACCACCAACCAGCTGCTGGCGGCGCTGACGTTGGCGATCATGACCGTGATGCTGGTCCGGAAGCGCCGTCCGTACCTGCCGGTGCTGCTGCCGCTGCTGTTCGTGCTGGTGATGACGGTCTACGCGCTGCTGGTGCAGATCGTGGAGTTCTACAACGAGGGCAACTGGCTGCTCCTGGGCATGGACATCGTCATCCTCGTCGCGGCGGTGTGGGTCGTCGTCGAGTCGGCGACGGCGATCGGGCGTGCTCGCAAGGAGGAGCCGGAGCCCGAGGACGAGGTGGCCGAGGCGGGTACCCGGGATGAGTCCGGCCGGTAGGCGGTTCGTGGCGTTCTGCCGCCGCGTCGCCGGCGGCCTCGAGGAGTTCTATGCCGCGCCGTACCGGCGGTCCTTCGCCCGGGCCAAACGCGACGAGGACGACCTGTTCATGATGATGGTGCTCTCGGAGGCCCTCGGACTGCCGAACCCGGCCGGCTACTACACGATGGAACTGCTTCCCGTGGTGTACGAGAACTTCCACGAATGGCACCGTCGGATGGGTATGGAACGCTCACCGCTGAACGAGATCTCATGCTGCTAGACCTCGCCGGTCGCCGCCGCGTGCTGTTCTTCGGCGGCAAGGGCGGGGTGGGGAAGACGTCCGTCGCGTCCGCCGTCGGGCTCGCCGCGGCGCGGTCCGGGCGGAAGGTCCTCCTCGTCTCCACGGACCCGGCCCACAACCTGGGTCACCTGTGGCAGCAGACCATCGGCCCGGAGGTCGTCGCGCTGGCCGACGACCTCGACGGCGTCGAGATCGACCCGGACGCGACGACGGACGAGCACCTCTCGGCGGTGCGGGAGACCCTGTACTCGGTGATGCCGGAACACCTGCGAGGAGAGGTGGACCGGTACCTGAAACTGTCCCGGCAGTCGCCGGGTACACACGAGGCCGCCACCCTGGAGCGCATCGCCGGTGTGTTGCAGATGGGGCTGCTGACGTACGACCTGATCGTGTTCGACACGGCGCCCTCCGGTCACACGTCGCGGTTGATGGCCCTACCGGAGATCATGGCCTCGTGGATGGAGGGGCTGCTGCGGAACCGGCAGAAGTCGGAGAAGTTCGGTGCCGCCGTCCGTGGTCTGACCCGCGACACGAATCGGAGCCGGCTCGTCGACGACACCCCGCACGACCCGCTGGTCGAACGCGACCTGCGGATCCGGCGAACATTGATCGGGCGCCGCGAGAAGTTCGAGAGGCTCCGGGACACCCTCGGGGACGGGGAGCTGACCTCGTTCGTCATCGTGCTGGCGGCCGAACGCCTGCCGGTGCTGGAGAGTCTCGAGCTCCACGAGCACCTTCGCGCGGCGGGTGTGCATGTCGGGGAGCTGGTGGTCAACCGCCGTTCCCCGTCGGATGCGGGCGAGTTCCTGGCGCAGCGCCGCGAACTCGAGGACCAGTTCCTGGAGATGCTCACCGGGAAGCTCCCCGGCATCCCCGTCACCGAACTGCCGTTGCTCCCCGGTGAGCTCGTCGGTGCGGAAGCGGTCGGCCGGTTCGCCGACATGCTCGACTGACACTCGTTGCTGCGTTCGGCGGTGCGGGGGAGCAGACTCGCGATCCATGAGCGCTGATCTCGACGCCGTCCGGCGGATCGTGGCCGAGGACAACGGACTGTGCACCGTCGCCGTCGTACGGTCCGACGGACGGCCGCACACCTCGCTGGTGAACGCCGGCGTCCTCGACCACCCGGTGACCGGCTCGCCCGTTGCCGCCTACGTCACCTACGGACCCGTGAAACTGAGGGCATTGCGCGAGCGCCCCGCGACGTCCCTGCACTGGCGCTCCGGATGGCGCTGGGTCGCCGTCGAGGGCTCGTCGGAGATCATCGGGCCGGACGATCCGGCCCCCGGCGTAGACGTCCGTGCGCTGCTGCGGGACGTCTTCGCCGCCTGCGGCGGCACGCACGACGACTGGGACGCCTACGACCGAGTCATGGCCGAGCAGCGGCGGGCTGCGGTGCTGGTGGCGCCGGTGCGGGTGGTGGGGAACTACTGATCCTGCTGGGCACGGAGGTTGGCCAGCATCGTCGCCGCGACGTCGTGCAGCTGAGTGCAGACGTCTTCGGTCGTGAGCCGGCCGGCATCGGGCCGGGACGGATTGACCTGGAGCTGCGCGCGGAGGGAGGCGTCGTCGGCGACGTCCAGCACCACCTGGCAGAACGGTAGGCCGGTGCCCGGTGCGGGCGGAGTGCTCTCGACGGCGCCGAACCCGGCGACCGTGATGACGGACGTCTGCCCGCCGGCAATAGCGCTGGCGGCGTGCTGCTCGAAGGTCTGCAGGTTATAGCCCAGCCCGTCGTTGCCGGACCAGGTACAGCCGCGAGACGTTCCGCCGTGTGAGGTTCCCGGCCGACCTGTTCGCAGGTCCAGCACATTTCGCTGTCCGGCCGACACGGCGGAGCACGGTGCCACCTGCGCGACATCGAGCGCGAAGGGCCTGGGTGGGAAGGGGTCCGAGTTCGGCGGCGACCCGCACCCGGCAGCAAATATTGCAAGGACGACTGCGGCTGGGCGGATGCCTCGGCGAGTCATGCCCGTGCCAGACGAACGAAAGCGTTCTCGAGGTCGGCGTCGGTATACCCGTAGGATCGAGCCACCGAATGCAGTGCGTCCGCCGCAGCCCGGACTTCGGCGTGGTGCGCCCAGTGCACCGAGGCGATGCGGTCGATCTTGGCCTGGAACAGATGTTGCGCGTCACCCGAGACCGGGTCGCCGCCACACGGATTGAACTGGAGATCCCGGCTCGCGGTGGTCAGGACGTCTTCCAGCTCGTCGGCCTGTCTCCGAAGCAACGCGGCTACCTGCAGCACGTTGTCGAGGTTCACCTGGGCGACCAGGTCGTTGATCGAGTGTTGCTGCTCCGGGCTCAGCGGCACGGATCGAGATTAGATCACCGTGCGCCGGTGCAGGAGCGTCTCCCCACAATCCGATGATCCGCTGACGCAGCGGGTACCACGCCGTTGACGCAGGTCGGCATGGCGCGTGCCGGCAACGCCATGATGACCGTGCGTTAGTGGTGCTCGGACGGACCCGGCGCCGGTGGCGTGTAAGGAATCGTCCTGTACGACTGCGCGGTTCTTGTCCCGCAACCCGTCCATCCGCGGTTCGCGGCGGAATGCCCGGTCGAGAGGTAGAGCGTCCGGGGGCAACTCGTGCAGCACGTCGCGACGACGTGCTTCGCGGATTTGCGATTGCAAACGGAAAGGTGACATCGAACACCTGTTCGGCTAGAATGAGATACGTGACCGCAGTCCACGAACCCCCGATCTCCGACACCTTCCCGGGTGCCGGAGAGCCCGGGTTCCCGCAGGTCGACCTCACACTGATGCAGGTCGTGATCGAGCAGGCGGCCATCGCCGACGCGGAAGCGTGCACCGACGCCGAGCTGATCGACCAGATCCAGCAGATCGAATCCCTGCAGAACTCCCTCGCCGCATTACAGGCGAATCGCATCCGCGCATTCGCCCGCGCTCACGTGGGTGCGCGGATCTCTGCCGGCGTGGTCGAACCCGAGAAACTCGAACGGGCCGCGGTCGCTCAGATCGGGCTCGCCTGCCGGGTTTCACCGGCCGAAGGTCGCTCCCGGCTGCGGGTCGCGCGTGATCTGCGCGAAGGGCTCGATCACGTCCGGGGCCTGTTCGTCGCCGGTGAGCTGAGCCGGGACAAGGTCTCCGCGATCGTCACCGCGACCTCGGCCCTCGACCACGACGAGCGGGCCACGGTCGATGCCCGGCTCGCCGCCCACGACCTGCCTCGGCTCGGGACCGGGCGACTGCGCGACCTGGCCCGCAGGCTGGTCGCCGAGATCGCCCCGCAGAAGTTCACGGCCCGCGTCGACGCCGCCCGCGCCCAGCGGCGGGTCACCCTGCGCCCGGCCCCGGACGCGATGACCTACCTAACCGCCTACCTGCCGGTCGAGGAAGGCGTCGCGTGCCTGGCCGCGCTGCGCAAGGCATTCGTCGACGTGTCGGTGGATCCGGCGCCACTGACCCGCACCCGCGGGCAGGTCATGGCCGACACCCTCGTCGAACGCGTCACCGGGAGGACCACCGCCACCGACATCGACCTCGAAGTCCAGGTCATGGTCCCGGTCGAGGCCCTGATCGACCCGGACAGCCCACTACCCGCCGAGATCCCCGGCCACGGCCCCGTCCCGGTCGACCTGCTGACCACCGCCACCGGCCAGAAGGCGTTGCGGCGGTTGTTCACCCGGAACGGGATCGTGATCGGCGGCGAATCCCGGCAACGGTTCTTCACCGGTCTGCTGGCCGAACTCCTCAAGGCCCGGGCCCGACATCGGTGCACCGAGCCCTACTGCGACGCACCGGCCCGGCACCTCGACCACATCGACCGCGCGACCGACGACGGACCGACCGAACTCGACAACGGTCGAGCGACCTGCGAGTTCCACAACCATGTCCGCGAGCAACCCGGGTGGTCGGTGAAGCGCACGGCCGAGGGGGTGCGCACCACGACGCCCACCGGCCACTCCTACCTCGCACCCGAGGAAACGGCACCAGCGAGACCCGAAGACCGACACGAGAGTCAACGGGAGTGAGGAGCCGGTCTGTCGCTGCCGTACCGAGGCCTGCTCGACGCTCCGGCGTGCTCGCGAACCGCGGGCGTTCGCAGCCGCGAACGATTTCCGCGCCCGAGGAGCCGAACTGCCCCGGGCGTCCGACGCGCCGACCACGCTCTTCCCGTGACCACCTACGCCCACCACCCGTCAGCATCCTCGATCGTGGCGACCTGGCCCACCGGTGCCGGCTCCGTCGCGGACCGCGTGACGCGAATCCCCGGTTCCTGCGACGAGTCACTGGCCCGCCACCTCGCCCAAGCCCTCGATCGACTGTCGGAACGGATCTGGCTCTCCTACTGCGTTCCCGGCGAGGTGGCGCTGGATCCGATGCGACTCGCCGACATCCTGCGCCGGCCACACCTCCCGATCGGCAGCCTGGTCCGCGTCGCTGAGGACGATCTCGACGAGATCACGCATGCCGTCGGCCGGCTACTGGCCGAGATCGATGACCGCGGCTGCCGTGAGGCGATCGTGCGCGAGATCGAGACCGAGTGCGCGGCCGTCCGGTCCGCGATCGACGGCGACCTGACCGGACGTGCCCAGCAAGCCGTCACCCGCGTCCGTCCCGGCTTCGACGACGGTCAGTACGCCGCCGCTCAGGAATTGCTGCACGAGATCCCGATGGGTTCGGAGCGGCTGTTCACCGAGGTCGGGCCGGTGCCGGCCTGCCTGGCTGCGCTCGAATGGCTCGGCGTCGCGGTCGTCGTCGCAGCTCGCCGGGGTGGATACGAGTCGGCGATGAACCCTGCTGGGGCAGGCCCAGGCCGTGACGGGAAGGGAGCTACGAGTGGTGATCACGCTGTTCGAGCACTCGACCACCGAGCCCACGGCCCTCGTTCACAATCTGCTCCGCGAGGCGATACTGGCCGCGACCGGCTGCTTCCTCGTGCCACCCGAGGCCGAGTTCGAGGAGGTGCCCGTACGCGACGAGCGTGACCCGGGAGACGGCGAGCCCGTCGACGAGTGCCGGGCCGTGACCACACTGCTCGACCCGGGCGAGCCGGGCCGGGCACTGCTCGAAGGCATCACCGCGGGAATCCAGGCGTGCTTCGAGGTCTACCTGGAGGACACCGCCGAAGCAGAGGTGCCGGATCTGGATCCGCGGCTCACCGGGCCGCACTGGGCCGAGGAGATCCGCCGGCGATTCGACGCCGAGGTTCGCGACGTCGTCGCAACGACGAGGCAGGCGCTGCGGGGCTGAGGATGAGCTGCGCGGACAGCACGATCAAGGTGTCTGCTGAGTGCGGAGGTTTCCGAGCATCAGCGCGGCGACGTCGCGTACCTGCTCGCAGGTGCCGTCGACGGTTCGCTGCTGGGCGTCGGCGGCCAGAGGGGTGACCTGGAGCTGCGCCCGCAGCGATGCCCCGTCGGTCACATCGATCACGACCTGACAGAACGGGAGACCGGTCCCTTCGGCCGGCGGAGCGCTCTGAACGGCGCCGAAGCCGTTGACGTCGACAATTGTCGACGTCGCTTCAGCGCCGACGGCTGCTGAAGCGTCGACAGCCAAGGTCTGGAAGGTGTAGCCGAGTCCATGGTGGCCGGGCCAAGCGCATCCGCGCGAAGTGCCGCCCTGCGCGGTCCCGCTTGATCCTTCGCGTAGGCCGAGCTCTCTCCGTTGTGGTTCTGTGAGCACGGCACACGGCTCGACACGTGCGACGTCGAGAACGTAGGGACGCTCAGGGAAGAGTTCGGCCTCGGTTGCCGGCCCGGCACCGCAGGCGACGACGACAGCTAGGCCGGTCGCGACGAGGGCAGCCCGGACGAGACTCCTCACGACGTTGCCGGACCTTCTCCGAAGGCTCTCGCGAGTTCTGTCTCGGTGAAGTCGTATCGGACAGCATTCTGCCGCAGTGCCTCGACGGCGGCCCGAAGCTCCGCACAGTGAGCCCAATGGACCTCGAGGACCTGATCGATCTTCGACTGGAAGAGTGCCCTGGCATCTTGCGACACCGGATCGAGTCCACAGGGAATGACACGTAGTTGCCACGACCGCTCGGTGAGATTCCGTTCGATGACATCGGCTTGATTCCGCAGCAGCCCGGCGACCTGCAGGACGTTGTCCACATTCACCTGCGCGACCAGACCCTCGATCGACCGCTGCTGCTCGGGGCTCGACGTCACCGTCCGAGCGTAGGACAGCACCCACTCCGGCCGGCCCGATTCACCGACATCCGCGGTTCCCGGTGCCCGAGTGCGAAGAGGCCGGAACCGCGGCGGCCCCGGCGTCGTCCAAGCCGCATGACCCTCACCGACACCGGCCCCGCCGGTGCACCGACCTTCCCCGACGACCCCGGTCACGTCCTCTACGCACGCCTGCTCCGCCGCGCCCGCGTGACCGGGCGCTGCCCCGTCTGGGTCCACCCCGACGAGCTCGACCACACGCTCGATCGCCCCACCGACCCGTTCGAGCTGGCCGAGGCCGTCGACGCGATCGAGGTCGACGACCTGCTGGACCGCTGGTGGCCCGGCCCGTGCGGCTCGGACTGCCCGTGCGGTGACTCGCTGCCGATCGAGATCCCGCGGGTGCCGTTGCACCGTCCGGTCGACCTGTCCCGGCGCTCGATGACGTTCACGTCCGCCGTCCGGCTCGCCGAGAGCTACAGCGGCAGCCTCGCGGTGGTCGACGCGTTCCGTCCCGCCGACGTCCCGGCGGTGCTCGGCTGGTCCGGGATCTGCAACTACCTGCACCAGGATCTGGTGTCGGTGGCGGCGGTGCTGCGGTACTGGGAGGTGCGCTGGGGTGCGCTGGTCGTCGCGCTCTCCCGGTCGACGATGACGCTGTCGGTCGCGGCCCCGCCGATGTACGACGCCGAGTGCGAGCAGGCCGCCGCCGAGCACTTCGCGTTCTGTCCCGACCAGCAGGACCCGCAGAACGGGGACTTCTACTCGCTGCGGCGCTACGCCGGCATGATCCGCGGCGCGGACTCGTGGCACTTCTGGTGGGACTGAGCCGATGACGACCTACGCCCACGACCCGATCGCCTCGACGATTGTCGCGACTTGGCCGACCGGGGACGGCGCGGTCGCGCACAGGGTGGCCCGCGTCCCGAAGGGCCTTGCCGCCGAGCTCGCCCGGCGCACCGCCGGGACGCTCACCCAACTGTCCACACTGCTCTGGCGCGGGTACTCGGAGCAGGAGGTCGACGAGATCGCACCGTTCCGGCTCGTCGAAGCCGTCCGCTACCCGAACCAGCCCTGCGGTGACCTGATCGTGATGGTGGAGGACGACCGTGCGGAGACAGCGCACCTGCTGGGCAGGATCGTCGACCGGGCTCCGGGGAAGGCGTTCCGGGACGCGATCGTCGCCGAGGTCCGTGCCGAGCTCGACGCCGTCATGGCCGCCGACGACGGTGACCTCACCGGGCGCGCCCGCCAGGCCGTCGTCCACGTGCGGCCGGACCCCGACGAGACGCACCTCGTCGCCGCGCACGCCGCCCTGCACGACGACCCACTCGGACCGCAGGAGCTGCTGACCTCGATCGAACCGCACTCGGCTGCCGTCGCCGCGCTGTGCTGGCTACGGGCCTCGGCAGGACACGTCGCGACGGTTGTGGGGCACTCGGTGGCCGACGTCGTCGCGCTCGCCGAGGCGATCGGGCACGAGGACCTGCGGATCGTCCGTCAGGTGCTCGACCCGGCCCACGGTATGTCCGACGTCGAGGTGGTCCGTGACGTGCTGCAGGAGGCCGTGCTGGCGAACCGGGGGTACTTCGTTCTCTGCCCGGAGAAGCACGAACCGTTCGACCCGGGCCCCGGCCCCGACGGTGCACCGCAACACCAGCACCGCGCCGTGGCCACCCTGCTCGAGCCGTCGGAGCCCGGGAGCTGCCTGGTACAGGGCCTGATCCGGGGCCTGCACGGGTGCTTCCGGGTCTACATCGACGCCGTCACCACGCAGGAGCGGCCCGGCGCCGACCCGCGGCTGAGCGGCCCGGAACGGGCGGCGACGCTCCGGGCGCGGTACTTCTCGGAGATCAGGGAGGTGGTGCGTACCGGGTCGTGACCTCATCGCAGCAGGCAGGTGAGGGGCGCACGAGAGCTGTTCGATCTTGCGCCGGCAGCTCTGACGTACCCCTCGACGGCTGTCGGACCGCAGGCTGCCGGACCCCGTGACACGCCGGCCCGCCGGCGGTGATCCGGCGAATGACCGGAACTGTCGTGCGGCCACGGCATGCTGCACCCGATCTCGAACGTCGACGGACGGGGACCCGTGTCCGAACCGCTGCACGCCGGTGCGCACGAACGCCTGCGCACCGCCCGCCTCGAGGCCGCCCTGGCGGAGGCCGCCGAGCTGACACCGCGCTGGGACCGCGTCGAGGCCGCGACCCAGCCGCGGGTGCTGTCCCGGCACGTGGCGGCCGTCGTCGAGCAGGCACTCGCCGAACGGGCACCCGAGCACCGGGTCGAGCTGGTGAACCGGCTGCTCGGGCTGGTCGAGCAGGACGAGCGCCTGAACGACGAGCTGCAGCAGCTCATCGCGCTCACCCGGGAGATCGCCCCGGGTGTGCACGAGGTGCGCCACCCGATCACCCCGCTGTCGGACGCGGCGCTGTTCACCAACGCCGCCGGTGAACCGAAGCTGCACAGCGCACTGCAGTCCGAGCTGTCCAGTGCCGACCGCGTCGACCTGCTGTGCGCGTTCATCCGCTGGCACGGCATCCGGCTGCTGGAGCGCGAGCTCGACGTCCTGCACGAGCGCGGGGTCCCGTTCCGGGTGATCACCACGACGTACATGGGCGCGACCGAGCAGCGCGCGGTCGACGAGCTCGTCCGCCGCCACGGCGCCCACATGAAGATCAGCTACGCGAGCGCGACGACCCGGCTGCACGCCAAGGCCTGGCTGTTCCGCCGCGACTCCGGCTTCGACACCGCGTTCGTCGGCAGCTCCAACCTCTCCCGCTCGGCCCTGGTCGACGGGTTGGAGTGGAACGTCCGGCTGTCCTCGGTCGCCACCCCGGACCTGATCCGCAAGTTCACCTCCACGTTCGACTCCTACTGGGCCGCACCGGACTTCGTGACCTACGACCCGGCCGTCCCCGCCGACTCGCAGCGGCTCGCCGAGGCCCTCGGGCGCCAGGGCAACGACGACACACCGCTCACCGGGCTGGAAGTGCGCCCGTACCCGCACCAGGAGCAGATCCTGGAGGCACTCGAGACCGAACGGGAGGTCCACGACCGGCACCACAACCTCGTCGTCGCCGCGACCGGGACCGGCAAGACCGTCGTCGCCGCGCTCGACTACCAGCGGCTGCGCGACCGGCACCCGAAGCTGTTGTTCGTCGCGCACCGCAAGGAGATCCTCGACCAGTCCCGCCGCACCTACCGCGCGGTGCTCGCCGACGGTGCCTTCGGCGAGACCTACGTCGGCGGGGACCGGCCGCAGCGCTGGAACCACGTCTTCGCCTCCGTGCAGTCGCTGGCGGCCTACGGCGTAGAGAACATCCCGCCGGAGCACTTCGACGTCGTCGTCATCGACGAGTTCCATCACGCCGAGGCCGCCACCTACCGCCGGCTGCTCGACCACCTGCGTCCGGCCGAGCTGCTCGGGCTCACCGCGACGCCGGAGCGATCCGACGGTGTCGACGTCCGCGACCGCTTCTTCGACGGCCGCAGTGCCGCCGAACTACGCCTGTGGGACGCGCTGTCGGCCGACCTGCTCGTCCCCTTCCACTACTTCGGCGTCGCCGACGACGTCGACCTCCGCGGCGTGGAGTGGAAGCGCGGCAGCTACGACGCCGGCACCCTCGACGGGCTCTACACCGGCAACGACGCCCGGGCCGCGAAGGTCATCCGCGAGACCCGGGCCAAGGTCACCGACGTCACCGCCATGCGGGCGCTCGGATTCTGCGTGTCCGTCGCGCACGCCGAGTACATGGCGCGGGTGTTCACCGCCGCCGGGATCCCCAGCGAGGCGGTCACCGGCCGGACCGCCCGCGACGACCGCGACGCCGCGCTGCGCCGGCTGCGCGACCGCGAAGTGAACTGCCTGTTCGCCGTCGACGTCTTCAACGAGGGCCTCGACGTGCCGCAGGTCGACACCGTCCTGCTGCTGCGCCCGACGCAGAGCGCGACGGTGTTCCTGCAGCAGCTCGGCCGCGGGCTGCGCCGCGCGCCGGGCAAGGCCGTGCTCACCGTCCTCGACTTCATCGGGCAGCACCGCCGCGAGTTCCGCTTCGACCTCCGGTACCGGGCGCTGACCGGCAGCAGCCGCCGGGGTCTCGAGCACCAGATCGAGGAGGACTTCCCGTTCCTGCCGTCCGGGTCGGCAATGGTGCTCGACCCGGTCGCGCGAGCGATCGTCCTGGACAACGTCCGGAGCCGGTTGCGGCTCGCCCGCAAGGACCTCGTCGCCGACGTCCGGTCGTACGGGGAGGCCTCGCTGGCCCGCTACCTGCGGGAGTCCGGCAGCGAGCTGTCCGACGTCTACCGGAGCAAGGGATCCTGGACGGCGTTGCGCCGCGATGCGGGGATCGTGGTCCCGCCGCCCGGCCCGGACGAGACCGCGTTGTCGCGCCGGCTCGCGCTGCTGACCCATGTCGACGACCCGGAGCGTGCCGAGGTCTACGCCCGCGTCGCCGACCCGGCCGGTCCCGCCTACGACGAGCTGACCGACCGTGACCGGCGCCTGGCCCGGATGCTGTTCTTCCTGTTCTGGCCCGACCGCGGCGGCTTCTCGAGCTACCAGGCCGGGTTCGAGCACCTCCGGCAGCACCCGGGCGTCTGCGCGGAGATCCGTGAGCTGACCGGCGTCACGAAAGACCTGTCCCGGCACCTGCCGCGTTCGCTCGGCGAGGGACTGCAGCACCTGCCGCTGCGCAGCCACGCGTACTACCGGCGCGAGGAGATCCTGGCCGCCCTCGACTGGGCGTCCCTGGAGCGCAAGGCCCACGGCCACGCCAGCGGTGTGGCCTGGGCTCCGGAGACCGGGGTGGACGCGCTGCTGGTCAACCTGCACAAGACCGAACGGGACTTCTCACCGACGACGATGTACCGCGACTTCGCGGTGGCACCGGATCTCTTCCACTGGGAGTCGCAGAACTCGGCGTCGCCGGAGACCGGTACGGGACGTCGCTACCTGAACCATCGCGAGCAGGGGTCGCACGTGGTCCTGTTCGTGCGCGACGCTCCGAGGGACGACATCGGCGAGGGTGCGCCGTTCCTCTGCCTGGGTGCCTGTGACTACGAGAGTCACTTGGGCAGCAAGCCGATCGCGATCACCTGGCGGTTGCGCCGCACGATGCCAGGGGAGACGTTCCGGGCGGCGAGCGTCGTCGCCTCCTGATGAACTTCCGGCCCCCGCCGACCGTCCTTCGGCCGGTTGACGTGTCCGGTTCGTCCCGCTCTGCTGTGCGGTGGGGATTTCCGACCAAGGGGGGACATATGATGGTCGACGAAGGGCGCCCACGGTTTCAGGGACCGCTGGGACTCACCGGGCGCGCTCCGGGGCCCGATCTGGCACGCGGCTTCATGCTGCTGCTCATCGCGCTCGCGAACACGCCGTTCTACCTGTACGGGCGCGCACACTCCGTAGCCGGCTTCCACCCGGTGGACGGGTCGGTCGCCGACAAGATCGTCCAGGCGGTGTTGATCACCGGGGCGGACATGCGGGTCTACCCGATGTTCGCGTTCCTGTTCGGATACGGCCTCGCGGTGATCTACCGGCGGCAGGCCGCGGCCGGGGTGCCGGAGCACGAGGCGTTCCGGTTGCTGCAGCGACGCAACCTCTGGCTGCTCGTATTCGGCTTCGTCCACGCCCTGCTGCTCTGGGGCGGCGACGTGCTGGGTGCCTACGGTCTGTGCGGCCTGGTGCTGGTCTGGCTGTTCGTCCGGCGCGCCGACCGGACGCTGCTGATCTGGGCCGGCCTCGGGGCCACGGTGCTGTTCCTGCTCGCCGCGATGTCGGTACTCGGGGCGGTGGCGGTGCTCGCCTCCGACGGTGCGGTGCAGGCCGGCGGCGGTATGCCGGACTTCGTGACGGACAGCGCCTCCGCCGACAACGTGCTGGCCGCGGCCGCCGGCCGGATGATGCTGTGGCCGTTCCTCGTGCTCGGCCAGGGCCTGCTCGGGCTGGCCGTGCCGGTGGCGATCCTGCTCGGGTTCTGGGCGGCCCGCCGTCGGATCCTCGAGGAGCCCGCGAACCACCGGCGGCTGCTGTGGGTCACCGCCGTCGGCGGGATCGCGATCGGCTGGGCCGGCGGCCTGCCGCACGCGCTGGCCCACATCGGGGTACTCGGCGGGCTGGACCAGGTCATGTGGGTCTTCTCGACCACACAGATGATCACCGGACTGGCCTGCGGCATCGGCTACGTCGCCTTGTTCGGACTGATCGGGGACCGGCTCGCCGGGCGCCCGCTCGGCCCGGTCGGCTCCGCGGTATCCGCGGTCGGGAAGCGGTCGCTGACCAGCTACCTGGGCCAGTCCGTGCTGTGCGCGCCGCTGCTCGCCGCCTGGGGGTTCGGGCTCGGCGCGGAGCTCGACAGCGCGACCATGGCCCTGTTCGCCATCGGGGTGTGGCTCGTGACGGTGGCGTTCGCGGTCTGGCTGGAGCGTCGCGGGAAGCCCGGACCGGCGGAGACCCTGCTCCGGCGGCTGATCTACCGCGACCGGCGTCCGGCGCCGGTCTCCGAGGCCCCGGGACGGTCGCGGGCCGGCTGACGCCGACGCGCCGGCGCTGCCCGGACCCGGCCTCGGCCGTGAGCGTCAGCACCCGCGCCGGTGCGCGCTGGGTGGCACGCCGTAGGCGGCACGGAACGCCCGGCTGAACCCGGCCGCGTCGGGGAAGCCGTGGCAGCGCGCGATCTGGCCGACCGGGACGTGCGCGAACCGTGGATCGGCGAGGTCGCGGCGGGCCCGTTCGAGGCGCTCGCGGCGGATCCGGCGGGTCACCGACTCGCCGGATCCGGCGAACAACCGGTGCAGCTGCCGGACCGAGACGAAGTGCGCGGCGGCGATCGACCGGGCCCCCAGATCGGGATCGGCGAGGTGGTCTGCGATGTAGCGTTCGACGCGTTCCCGCAGGTCGGCCCGGGATCGCTCGGTGCCTGCCGGGGCGCAGGCGGTCTGCGCCGCGTACTCGCCGGCCAGGGTCGCGACCAGCCCGCCCGCCTCGTCGGCGAGCCGGGCCGCGCCGAGGGGGCTGAGCGTGGGGACCTCGATCAGCTCCCGCAGCACACCGGTGACGATCCGGCCCAGCCCGGAGCGGGAGTCGAGCCGGTGCGCGGTCGCCGCCGCGGACTCGGCGGGCGCGAGGTCGATCGACTGTCGCGGCCACGTGAACACCTGCAGCGCCCAGTCCGCGGTGAGCGTCCAGGTGAAGGGACGGTCGGTCTCGTACAGCGCGAGGTGCCCGGGGTGCAGGACGGCACGTCGGCCGTCCTGCTCCAGCACGGCCGTTCCGCGGGTCAACAGCCCCACCTGCAGGAAGTCCCGGTCGTCCCGGGCGGCGAGCTGCGGGGTCCGGTGACAGACCTGCGGGACCGAGACCACCTCCGAGATCTGCAGGTGGGCCAGCGTCGCGCTGTGCACCGAGCCGGCGAACACGCCGCCGCGCCTGCGGTCCGGTGCGACGTCGAGGGCGACGAAGTCGTGGCGCAACGCCTCCCGCCACTCGTCGCAGCGCCGGGTGTGCGACGCGATCGGCTCCGAGCCGGGGGTGAGGACCACGGGTACCTCCACAGCGGCGGGAACAGGGCGTCATCTGCGAGTCCACCGCCCGGTCGCGTCCCGGTCAACCCGACAACAGGTCCGAGCCGGGACCACCTCGCCGGCGCAACCACCGGCGCCCGGCCTGCCGCACACCACGCCGAACCGGGCACTCGGCGCCAACGACCTGGCGCGCTGCGCGAAACCGCGACGCCCCTCGCGACGCGAGGCTGACCACGATCCCAGGAGGCGCGCATGACCACCACACCCGAACTCCCGATCATCGATCTGCACGGATCCGGCACCCGGCGGGCCATCTGCCCGCACGACTGCCCGGACGGCTGCGCGATGACCGTCACCGTCGAGGACGGCCGCGCGACCGCGGTCCGCGGCGACGCCGAGCATCCCTTCACCCGGGGCGGGCTCTGCGTCAAGGTCAACAACTACGTCGACCGCGTCTACAGCCCGGATCGGGTCACGACCCCGCTGCGCCGCACCGGGCCGAAGGGCTCCGGCCGGTTCGAACCGATCAGCTGGGACGAGGCACTCGCCACGGTCGCGGACAACTTCCGGCGGGTGATCGCCGACCACGGCGCCGAGGCCGTCATGCCGGTCAGCTACCTCGGCACCCAGGGCACGCTGAACGGTCTCAACGTCGGTGACCCGTTCTTCAACCGGATGGGCGCCACGGTCAGCGAGCGCACCTACTGCGACTCCGGTGCGTCGACGGCGTACGTGATGAGCGTCGGGCCGACCGCCGGGGTCGACCCGGAGAGCCTCGTGCACTCGCGCTACATCGTCATCTGGGCCTGCAACATGATCTCGACGAACCTGCACCTGTGGCCGTTCGTCGCCGAGGCGCAGCGGCGCGGGGCGAAGGTCGTCGTCATCGACCCGGTCAGGCACCGCACCGCCGCGCGCGCCGACTGGCACATCCCGATCCGCCCCGGCACCGACGGCGCGCTGGCCATGGCGCTCATCCACGTCATCACCACCGAGGGGCTCACCGACCCCGGCTACGTCGAGCAGCACACCCTCGGCATCGACGAGCTCACCGAACGGGCCGCCGGCTGCACCCCGGAGTGGGCCGAGGCCGAGACCGGGATCCCGGCCGAGGACATCCGCACCCTGGCCCGTGAGTACGCGGCCGGGCAGCCGTCGATGATCCGGATCGGCGTCGCGATCGAGCGCCACTCCGGCGGCGGCTCCACGGTGCGCGCGATCTCCTGTCTGCCCGGCCTGGTCGGGGCCTGGCGCCGGCCCGGTGGCGGACTGCTGGCGCTGCCGCTGTGGGCGTTCCCGGTCGACTGGGACGCGCTGTCCCGGCCGGATCTGCTGCCCGCGGGGACCAGGGTCGTGAACCAGTTCCATCTGGGTGCGGCGCTCGCCGGGGAGATCGAGGGCCCGCCGATCCACGCGCTGATGGTCTACAACTCGAACCCGGTCGTCGTCTGCCCGGACCAGGAGAAGGTCCTCGCCGGGCTGGCCCGCGACGACCTGTTCACCGTCGTGTCCGAACAGTTCCTCACCGACACCGCGCTGTACGCCGACATCGTGCTGCCCGCGGCGACCCAGCTCGAGCAGACCGACGTCATGTTCTCCTGGGGGCACTTCTACATCGGCCTGAACCGGCCGTCGATCCCGCCGGTCGGGGAGGCGGTCAGCAACACCGAGCTGTTCCGGCGCCTCGCCGCCGCGATGGGCTACGACGACGACCGTCTCCTGATGTCGGACGAGGAGCTGATCGCCGCCGCGTACGACTGGTCCGCACCGGCGTTGCAGGGCATCACCCCCGAGACGCTCGCCGAGACCGGGTGGGCGCGGCTGAACCTGCCCGGCCCCGACGAGTACGCCCCGCACGCCGAGGGCGGGTTCCCGACACCGTCGGGCCGCCACGAGTTCCGGTCCGGCGCCGCGGCCGGCGGGGACTTCGTACTGCCGCTGTTCCGGCAGGGCTCGAACGAGTTCCAGCCCGGTGGCGAGGTGGACCCGCTGCCGCGGTACGTGCCGCCGTCCGGGGCGGGCGGCGCGCACCCGCTGTCGCTGATCTCGCCGAAGTCGCACGCGTACCTCAACTCCAGCTACGCGAACCTGCCCGCCCAGCAGCGCGTGCAGGGCGAGCCGTCGGGGTGGCTGCACCCGACCGACGCGGCCGACCGTCGGATCGTCGACGGCGACCTGGTCCGGGTGTTCAACGACTGCGGCGAGATCCTGGTGAAGGCGGTCGTCACCGACGAGGTGACCCGGGGTGTCGTCATGGCGCGGATGGGGGCCTGGCGGTCGCAGTCCAAGGGCGGGTCGACGGTGAATGCGATCAACCCGACCGGGTTCGCCGACCTGGGCCACGCCCCGATCTTCTCCGACACGACGGTGCAGGTGGAGCGCGCGTAGGCGGCTCGCCGGGGTCTTGGTCAGGTCTGGTCAGGCCGCTATCCTGGCCAGATGGCGGACCAGGTGAACATCTACGACGCGAAGACGAACCTGTCGCGATTGATCGAACGCGTCGAGTCGGGCGAGGAGATCGTCATCGCCCGCAACGGGCGCCCCGTCGCGCAGCTCGTCCCGGTGCAGCGGAAACGGGCTACGCGCGTACCCGGTTCCCTGCGGGGGAGGATCCGCACGACGCCGGACATCCACGAGGGCGACGACGAGATCGCCGATCCCATGGAGGGCGGCTCGCTGCTCCCGGACGGGCGCGGGGCGCGGCGGTGAGGCTCCTGCTCGACTCGCACGTGCTGCTCTGGTGGCTCGACGGTGACGAGCGGCTGGGACAGGTAGCCGTCGATGCCATCGCCGACGGCGGCAACGACGCGATCGTCTCCGTCGCGACGCTGTGGGAGCTCACGATCAAGCAGGGGATCGGCACGCTCGAGATCGACGGGGACCTGCGCACCCATCTCACGGAGGAGGGATTCACCGAGCTCCCGATCACCGGCTCGCACGCCGATGCGGTCGGAGACCTTCCGCCGCACCATCGCGACCCCTTCGACCGGATGCTGGTCGCGCAGGCACGCGTCGAGGGCCTGACCCTGGTGACCGCGGATTCCCGCCTGTACGAGTACGACGTCCCGGTCCTGAAAGCCTGACCCCCGCCCCGACCTCGCACACCTCTCGCCGACCTCGCAGGGCCTACGGCCGGCGAGAGGTGTGCGAGGACCGGCGGGTGGACCTCACCAGATCCGGACGCGGCTACCCGGCTCGGTGAACAGCTGGTCGGCCTCGGTGACCCCGAAGGCCTCGTGGAAGGTGTCGAGGTTGGTCACCACCGCGTTGCAGCGCAGGTCCGGCGGCGAATGCGGGTCGGTCGCCAGCCGGCGGATGGCCTCCGCGTCGCGGGTGGCGGCCCGCCACACCTGTGCCCAGCCGAACAGCACCCGCTGCTCGCCGGTCAGCCCGTCCAGGACCGGGGGTTCGGTGTCGCCGTTGGCGATCGCGTAGGCCTTCAGCGCGATCGTCAGCCCGCCGAGGTCGCCGATGTTCTCGCCGACGGTGAGCGCGCCGTTGACCTTGTGGTCGGGCAGGCCCATCGGCGACAGCGCGCCGTACTGGTCGATCAGCATCTGCGCGCGGGAGTCGAACTCCTTGCGGTCGGCCTCCTCCCACCAGTCGGTGAGGTTGCCGTCGCCGTCGTAGCGGGAGCCCTGGTCGTCGAAACCGTGCCCGATCTCGTGCCCGATCACCGCGCCGATCCCGCCGTAGTTGGCGGCGTCGTCGGCGTCGGCGTCGAAGAACGGCGGCTGCAGGATCGCGGCCGGGAACACGATCTCGTTCAGCCGGGGGTGGTAGTAGGCGTTGACCGTCTGCGGGGTCATCAGCCATTCCTGCCGGTCGACCGGGCCGCCGAGCTTGGCGTACTCGAAGTCGTGCCGCCACTCGGCCGCGCGGCCGGCGTTGCCCAGCAGGTCGGCCGGATCGACCGTGAGGTCGGAGTAGTCCTTCCACCTCTCCGGGTAGCCGATCTTCGGCGTGAACCGGCCAAGCTTCTCCAGCGCCCGCTCACGGGTCGCCGGGCTCATCCAGTCCAGTGTGGAGATCGACTGCCGGTACGCCTCGACGAGGTTGGCGACCAGCTCCTCCATCCGGTCCTTCGCCCGGGGCGGGAAGTGCCGCTGCACGTAGAGCTTGGCCACGGCCTCGCCCATCGACCCCTCGACCAGCGAGACGGCCCGCTTCCAGCGCTCCCGCAGTGCCGGGGTGCCGGACAGGGTGCGGCCGTAGAAGCCGAAGTCCTCCTCGACCAGGTCCGACGACAGGTACTCGGCGCAGGCCGACGCCACGTGCAGGGCCAGCCACGCCTGCCACTGCTCGAGCGGCCGGTCCGCCCAGAGCGCGGTGGCCTCGGCGACGAAGCTCGGCTGCCGGACGATCACCTCGTCGTAGGCGTGCGGCGCCACGCCCAGCGCGGCCTCCCACTCGGCCCAGTCGAACCCGGGCCCGGCGTCGCGCAGCTGCGCGCGGGTCATCAGGGTGTAGGTCTTCTCGGCGTCGCGGTTGGTGACCCGGTCCCAGGACGCGGCGGCCAGCGCCGTCTCCAGATCCATGACCTGCTCGGCGGCGCGGGCCGGCTCGGCCAGGCCGACGAGCCCGGCGAGACGCTGCAGGTGCTCGACGTACTCGGCGCGGATCTGCGCGGAGTCGTCCTCGCGGTAGTAGGCCTCGTCGGGCAGCCCCAGACCCGCCTGGTTCAGGTTGACCAGGTAGCGCGACGAGTCCTTGGCGTCGGTGGCGATGAACTCGCCGAACAGGGCCGCCCTGCCCTCGCGCTGACGCCGGCCGAGCACGGTGGCGAGAGCCGCACGGTCGGGCGCTGCGAAGATCTCGTCCAGCAACGGGCGCAGCGGGGCCACCCCGAGTTGCTCGGCCCGCTCGGTGTCCATGAACGAGGAGTAGAGGTCGCCGATCTTGCGCGCCTCGGTGCCGGGCTCGGTCGGGCCCGACGCGCACTCGGTGACGATCGCGTGCACCTGCTCCTCGGCACGGTCGCGCAGCACCCGGAACGCGCCGTCCTGCGAGCGGTCCTCGGGGATCTCGTGGGTGGCCAGCCACCGGCCGTTGACGTGGGCGAACAGATCGTCCTGCGGGCGGACGCCCGGGTCGACCCAGGTGAGGTCGAGGCCGGACCGCTTCGGCTCGGTGGTCGTCATGGCGCCCATCCTGCCTGCCGGGACCGACAGTTTCGACCGAACACGGTGGAGCCCGGCCCGGATACGGGGGCCACCCGGTTGTCCGGACACGGTCGTCCGACGCATGATCGTGGGGTGACGATCGAACTCGAGACGCCGGTCTCCCGGCCCCGGTCCACCCCCGCCGTCGACCTGCTGGAGGGCGAGCGCGTGCTGCGCCGCCTGCCCGGCGACGGGCCGGACCGACCGTACGAGCTCGTCACCGTCACCCCGGTCGGCCGGACGCTCGGCGCCGAGATCACCGGGATCGACCTCTCCACCGTCCCCGGCGCCGACCTGCGGGACGAGCTGCACCGCGCGCTGCTGGAGTGGAAGGTGCTGTTCTTCCCCGGCCAGCAGATGACGAGTGCGCAGCAGCGCGAGTTCGGCCTGCTCTGGGGTGGGCTCGAGACCAACCCGTTGCTGGACACGGGCGACTCCGCCGACGTCGTCCGGTTCGGGGCGGGCACGAAGACCTACGAGAACATCTGGCACGCCGACACCACGTTCCGCGCCGAGCCGGCGATGGGCGCCGTGCTCCGGATGGTGCAGACGCCACCGTTCGGCGGCGACACGATGTGGGCGGACATGGCCGTCGCCTACGACAACCTCTCCGACGACGTCAGGGCCCGGATCGACGACGCGGTCGCCGTCCACGACATGGTCCCCGGTTTCGCCCGCTTCCTCGACGAGGGGAAGCTGGCCCGGCTCGAGGACCGGTTGCCGCCGGTGACCCACCCGGTCGTCCGGACCCACCCGGAGACCGGGCGGCGGACCCTGTTCGTGAACTCGTCGTTCACCACGGAGATCGTGGGGATGGCGCGCGAGGAGTCCGACGCGCTGTTGCGGCACCTGTTCGCCCAGGCCCACGTGCCGGAGTACCAGGTCCGCTACCGGTGGACCGAGGGCACGGTCGCGTTCTGGGACAACCGGGCAACCCAGCACTACGCCGTCGGCGACTACCACCCGCACCGCCGGGTCGCCGAGCGCGTGGCGATCGCGGGGGACCGGCCCTTCTGACGATTCCGGACACGCCGGAGGCGGGGCAGCGGGCTCAGGAGACGCTGCGCCGCCACCGGCGACGTCGGGGCCCCGGCTCCGGGTCCTCCTCCAGCGGTGCGGCGATCGCCAGCCGGCCGACCTGCTCACCGAGCACCTGGAGGTGGACCCGGACGTCGTCGTGCGTCGGGTCGAGTACCGCCTGCTCGGCGATCTCGGCGGCCTGGTCCACCGAGCGCTTCAACGACGACTTCGCCTTGTCCAGCCGGTTCGCGATCCGCTTCGCCGGTGGCTCGGTGATCCGGAAGCGGGCCGGCTCGATCGAGTCCCCGACCGCCGCGAGCCGGTGCACGGCCTCCAGTTCGGTGTCGAGCCGCTTGCCGATCTCGGCGAGCCAGGAGCGGATCTGCACCGCGGTGATCACCTCGGTGATCCGGTGGAAGCGGTGGACCTGCTCGGTGCAGTCGGCCACGTAGGTCTTCCAGTACCGCGACAGCGGGGCGGGCGGCGGCTCGGCGGAGGGTCGCAGGCGTGGCACGCGTACAGGGTGCCCGACGAGCACACGGGACGTGTCACCCGGGGAGCGGGGTGTCGGCGACGGCCGACGGCGGGTCCCGCCGAGCGCCCGGACGGCGCCGTGCCCTACTCTCGTCACGCCAAAGCGTGAACATTCAATCATTGAGAGGTGTATCAGTGCGTTCGCTTCCCGCTCCGTTCTCCGACGGCGCGCTGCTGGTCACACGGTTGCTGATCGGGGTCGTCCTGGTCGCCCACGGGTTGCAGAAGCTCGGCAAGGGCGTCGGTGGCGCCGCCGAGGGCTTCGCCGGCATGGGCGTTCCACTGCCCACCGTGTCCACACTGTTCGTCATGACCGTCGAGGTCCTCGGCGGCGCCCTGCTGATCGCCGGTGCCGCGACGACCGTGGCCGGGCTGGCGACGGTCGTCGCGATGGCAGGGGCCTTCCTCTTCGCGCACTTCGGTTCCGCCGTGTTCGTCTCCGACGGCGGGTGGGAACTGGTCGGGGTGATCGCGGCCGGCGCCCTCGCGCTCGCTGCAGTGGGTCCCGGGCGCTTCTCGGTCGACCACCTGCTGGCGGGCCGCGACGCCCGCTCCCGCGCGACCGTCGGCGCCTGATCGGCCGGTGCGCGGGGCCGTATTCCGCCGCTGACCGGCCCTTCGAAGGCTGATGTCCGATCTGTCCCGCTCCGGGCGATACGGGTACCGTTGGGTGCATGCCGCCGACGGGCTCATCGCGCACCGGCGCGCCCCGGCGGCCGTTGATCAGGTGGGACGTCGCGCTCTCCGGGAGCGCCCTCGCCCTCGCGGGGATCCTGGTCGCACTGGGTGTGTTCGGCGCCGTGTTCCTCGTGGCGTTCCTGGACCACTGCCCGTCGAGGACCTGTAGCTCGTCGCAGCTCTTCGTCTCGGTGGGCTGTTCGCTGGTCGTCGCGGTCGCCGCCGGGATCGCCGGCCTGGCGATGACGGTGCTGCGCGTGGTCGAGCGCCGGATCTCCTGGCCGTTCGCGGTCGCGACCCTGGTGGTCGTCGCCGCGGCGATCGCGGCCGGAGCCGCCGACTACCCCACCACGATCGGATAGTGCGGGGGCGTCAGCCCTTCAGCCAGGCGTACGCGGTCTGGCGGGAGATACCCAGGGCCGACGCCATGGCGCTGATCTCGCAGCCTGCTCCGCGGCCTGCCTGCAGCAGCTCCTTCTGCCGGGCCCGCAGCGCCTCGAGCTCCGCACCGACCTCGCGCATCCGGTCGAGGAGCTCCTCGGCGTCGCCGGACGTGCGCCGTCGCCCGGCACCCGGCCGGTCCCACGACCGGACCTCGCCGGCGTCCCACACCTTCCGCCCGGCCGGTCCGGGGGCCGGCAGCGGTGCGGGGGCCTGCCCGCGGCTCACGTAGGAGTTCCAGGTCCCCACCTGCACGCCCCAGTGCTCGGCGCAGTCGTCGGCGGTCCAGCTCGTCATGCCCGAGAGCCTCCCACCTCGGCCAGCTCCGCCCGCACCCCGAGCAGCCGCACCGGGCGGTCCGGGTCCAGCTCGTCGAGCAGCTCCGCGGCGACGGCGGCGATCGCGCAGGCGGAGCGCCCGGGCGGATCGAGGGCCCGGCTGCGGGTGGTGGTGCGGAAGGACCGCGTCCGGACCCGGATGCCGACGCGGACGCAGTCCCGGTCCTCGGCCGCGACGTCGGCGGCGACCCGCCGGGCGAGCGTGCGCAGCTCGGTGTGCAGCGCGGACCGGTCGGTGAGATCGGTGGGGAAGGTCGTCTCCCGGCTGCGCGAGCGCGGCACCCACGGACCGGTGTCCAGCTCGGTGCGGCCCATCCCGCGGCCGAGCGAGACGTAGTACGGCCCGCGGTTCGGCCCCAGCCGGGCGGCGACGTCAGCGGGGCGCGACTCGGCGAGCCCGGCGACCGTGGTGATCCCCAGCTCGGCGAGCGCCTTCGCGGTGGCCCGCCCGACGCCGGGCAGCGCCTCGGGTGGGTCGGCGCCGAGGGTGGCGAACCAGTTCGCGGCGGTCAGCTCGTGGATGCCGCCCGGCTTCGCGTAGCCGGTCGCGGTCTTCGCGCGCAGCGTGTTGTCGCCGATCCCCACCGCGCACGACAGACCGGTCGCGGCGACCGTCTCCCGGATCCGGTGCGCGAGGTCCCACGGGTCGCCGTCGGTGCGGACGAACGCCTCGTCCCACCCGATCACCTCGACCGGTTCGCCGAGGTCGCGCAGCAGGCGCATCACCTCGTCGGAGACCTGCTCGTAGTACTCCTTGTCCGACGGCAGGAACACGGCGTCCGCGGCCTCCAGCCGGCGGCGCGCCAGCCGCGTCGGCATCCCCGAGCGGACGCCGAGGGCGCGCGCCTCGTAGGACGCCGTCGCGACGACCGTGCGGGCCTGCGGGTCGCCGAGCTGCTCGGCGTCCCCTCCGACGACGATCGGCCGCCCGGCGAGCTCGGGCCGGCGCAGCAGCTCGGCCGCGGCCAGGAACTGGTCGAGGTCGGCGTGCAGGATCCGGCGGCTCACCGGAGCGAGAGTGCCGGATTCAGGGCCGCAGCGCCGTGACGACCCAGCGCAGCGTGGAGCGATCGGTGCAGGTGGCGAGCAGCTCGGCCTGCTCGACGGCCGCGGCGTCGAGCTGCCGGGCGTCGAACAGGTCCTCGACGACGCCGGGGACGTCCAGGTGCTCCCCGCGCAGCGCCTGGGCGGGACCGGTCAGCCGCAGCCGCGTGATGAGCAGCCGCAGGGCCCGGTGGCCGATCACCCGCATGCCCGGCGTGAGCAGGGGAGACGGCAGCGTCGGCCCGCCCGGCGACGGGTGCGCGGCGGGCGGGCCGCCGGGTAGGGTCACCGCGGAGACCGCGATCACGCCGCCGTCCAGCAGGGCCCACGCGTCGATCGAGGGGCGGTGCGTCTCCCGGCCCGAGGCGGCGGGCAGGTCGTGCCGGGCGAGCCAGCGGCGCAGCCGGGGCCGCAGGTCCCAGCGGACGTCGAACACCCCGGACCCGAGGTCGGACGGCGTGAACACCTGGTCCCAGTGCGGGCCCGACGGGCCGCCGTCGCCGATATCCGTCTCCGGCTGGATCGCCATTTCCCTCGTCCCCCCGTGGCCGCTCGCGGGTCCGGCCCGGGCCACGGGTCCCCGTGGGTCGATCCCCGGTGACTCATCTCACGCCTGGGTCGGGTACCCAGACTACGTGCGACCGATCGGGTGCACAGCCCGCTGCGGACGGCCGTACCCACTGGGGTGACAACCTCCGGGCCGTCACCGTCGAACGGTCCGGCCGCCGCGCCGGGATGCGGGCATGTATGACGCTCCGTCGCCGGACGGGGTTGCCGGTCGGTGATGCGTGACACGATCGTGCTACCCCATCGGGCTCGGTAACGAGGCAGGATGTCGTGAGCGATCCACAGATGACGGCGACGTGGAGGCGACATGGACGGGCAGTTCGACAGGATTCCGGCGGTGCACCCGAGGCTCATCCCGGCGGCGCGACGCCCGGTGGAGGACCTGCCGTCGGGCCGCGGGGTCGCCGACGCCGAGCGGGGACGCGTGCTGGGCCGCTACGCCCGGCTGATGCGCTCCGGGCGTCCCGAGGTGTGCCGTCCCGGACGCAGGGAGATCGAGGATCGCGGCCGGTTCGGTTCCGCGGGGGCCGCCGGCAGCGACGGCAAGGTCATCTACCCGGACCGGGACGCCGCCGAGTGCGCCGCCCGTGAGCTGGAGGCGCTCGGCGGGCGACCGCAGCGGGCGTACCTCTGCCGGCGTTCGAGGCGCGGGCACTTCCACCTGACGACCGACCTGGTCGCCGAGCGTCGCCGGACTCCGGCCGAGCTGATCCCGCAGCCGCGCCGCGGCGACTGACTCGTTTCCCCGGCCACGGCTCCCGATCGGCCGTTGGTGTGATGCGTGGCACACGCTGATCGTCTAGCGTGGGTGTGGCGGCGGTCACCGCCGCGCCGAATCGACGCGGACCACCACCGCACGCCGACACATCGGGAGGGGATCCGTCGTGAACCCGCACCTGCTCGAGGAACGAGTCGCCACCGTCTCGGGTGGCGCCGGCCTCGCCGAGCCCGCCCGCGCCCGCCTCGCTGCGCACAAGGCCACCGCCGACGCCTGCCGCCGGCGCACCGTGGAACGGCGCACCGAACTGGAACGTGTCTTGTCCGGGAGCGACGGTCGCCGGGACGCGCTGGACCTGATGCTGGAGCTGGACGCGCTGGAGCGTGTGCAGGACCGCATCGACCAGCGGCTCTCCGAGCTCTGCGAGTCGCTCAGTGAGCCGCGGACCCCGCGCTACGGCGACGCGTAGCCGGCGTAGATCACCCGCGCACCGTCGGGCTCGTGGTTCGATGGCGGCGACGCCGCCGTCGTAGGAGCGAGGAGATCACGTGCGCGCAGTGCAGGTCGTCGAGCTGGGAGGGCCCACGTCGGTCCGGGTCGCCGAGGTGGACCCGCCGGAACGCGGTGAGGGCGAGGTACTGGTCGACGTCGCCGCGGCCGGGGTGAACTTTCCGGACCTGCTGCTCACCAAGGGCCTGTACCAGTACAAGCCGGATCCGCCGTTCACCCTCGGCTCGGAGTGCGCCGGGACGGTGCGCGAGGCCGGGCCGGACAGCCGGTTCGCGCCCGGGGACCGGGTCGTCGCGTTCACGATGTCCGGGGTGTTCGGCGAGATCGTCTCGGTGCCCGAGCAGACCGTGCTCCCGCTGCCCGACGAGGTGGGCTTCGCCGCGGGCGCCTGCCTGCCGATGAACTACCTGACCGCGCACTTCACGCTGGTGGCCCGGGGCGGGCTGAAGGCGGGGGAGACCGTGCTGGTGCACGGCGCCGCCGGTGGCGTCGGCACCGCGGTGGTCCAGCTCGCCGCCGCGCTCGGTGCCACCGTGATCGGTGTGACGTCCACCGAGGCCAAGGCCGAGATCGCGAAGCGTGCCGGGGCGGCGCACGCGGTGGGTGTCGAGGGGTTCAAGGACGCGGTCAAGGAGATCACCGACGGAGCCGGCGTCGACATGGTCGTCGACCCGGTCGGTGGCGACCGGTTCACCGACTCGCTGCGCAGCCTGGCCCCGCTGGGCCGGGTGATGGTCGTCGGGTTCACCGCGGGCGACATCCCGACGGTGAAGGTGAACCGGCTCCTGCTGAACAACGTCGACGTGCGCGGTGTCGGCTGGGGCGCCTACGCGCTCGGCCGCGTGGACTTCCTGCGCGCCGAGTGGGACGCACTGCTCCCGCACCTGCGCTCCGGCGCGCTCGATCCGCTGATCAGCGACCGCTTCCCGTTGGAGAAGGCGGGCGAGGCGCTCTCGCGCATCGACGACCGCGTCGTCACCGGGAAGGTCGTCCTGGAGGTCTGAGCCGGTCCGCGCCGCGGACCCTCAGCCGGCCGGCTCCAGGTTGTGCCGGGCCGGGGTCCGCGGGTGCGGGGCCGACGAGGGTGCCGCCACGGTGGGGTCGCGCGGTGCGGGCGCCGGGCCGGACCAGGCCGCGCCGGGTTCCAGGGCCACCGCGACCGGCTCGGCGACGTGCAGCCGGTGCCGGGCCGCGACGGCCCGCCCCGCCGCGCCGGCCTCGCCCAGCGCGTGCAGCGCCAGCGACCGGTGCGCGGGCACCTCGCAGCGGCGCAGGAACCGGTCCAGCTCGCGTACCGCGTCCCCGGTCTCGCGGGCACGTGTCCAGGCGGCCAGCTCGGCCTCGGCGACCTCCCGGCGGACCCCGTCCATCCGGACGCAGAGGTACTCGACGTCCTCGTCGGCCAGCTCACCGGGCGACGGGACGTGCATGCCCTGCTCCAGCAGGTACTCGTGCACCGCCCACAGGCCCATCGGGGTCAGCATGACGACGGTCGGGTCCGGGTCGTCACGGTGCGCGACCTGGGAGAGCGCATCGAGCTCGTCGGCGTCGAGGGTCTCGCTCAGCTCGATCGCGCCGAGCAGCTCGCAGGCGTCCAGCAACGCCGTGACGTCGCGCCGCCACAGCCGCTGCTCGACGTCGCCGGCGAGGTCGTCGACCACGCAACCGGCCTCGTCGTTGACGGTGTCGCGGACCTGGCGGTGGAAGTGCTCCAGCGGGACCGGGCCGCCGCCGGCGCAGTAGAGCCCCACCCACAGCATCGGGAAGGCCTCGGACATCGACATCCCGAACAGCGAAGGCGCACCGAACACGTCGGTGCCGCCCAGGTTGTCGCCGAGTCTGCCGACCGACTCGAACACGCGCCGCCAGAGCTCGATCGGCCGGTTCAGCAGGGGACCCGCGGTCTTCACCGGCAGCAGCCGGCCGCGGACGACGCGGACCAGCCGCGCGGCTCGGGCCCAGCGCAGCAGCAGCGAGACCTCGGGCAGGTCGTCGCTGGTACGGGCGGTCTCCCGGTAGAGGTGGTCGAGCTGCAGGTGTGCGGCGAGGTCGAGGGCGTCGACCCGGCCCAGCCGGCCGTCCGAGGTGAGCCGTCGCCCGGCCCGCACCCACACGGTCAGCCTGCGCAGCAGGTCGAGCCCCTCGGAGAGCTCCGCGGCCTCGACGAGGGTGGCCGCGCCGGGCATCGGCACCGGCGGCAGCTCGGGGTTCCACTCGGCACGGGCGGAGCGCCGGGCGTCGCGCCGCATGATCTCGGCGAGGGCGGCCCGGTCGACATCGGCCTCCCCGGAGCCCGCACGGTCCAGGAACCGCTGGACGGCGCCCGGGTCGGCCGGGTCGACGCCGTTGCGGTGCAGCTGGACGCCCCAGAACTTGCCGAGGTCGTAGTTCCGCTCGTCGGCGAGGCCGTCGTGCAGGGCGGGGGTGGAGTCGACGACCTGGCGGTGCAGCGCGTCGTCGGACGACGACTGCGGGTCGAACCAGTCGTGGTCGTCCAGGAACTCGATCAGTGCGTGGAACGCGGGGGCGACGTCGTCCGGTTCCAGGACGGTCACCTTGCGCGGGAACCACATTCCGAGCGCGTCGGCGATGTGGGCGCGGGTCCATCGGCCCAGGCGGCGGTCGCGCGCGTACTTGTAGTCGAGGGCGGCGGCGACGAGCGCAGTGTCCACCTCGACGCGGCGACGCCGCGCCCAGACGTGGAACTGCTCCAGGAGCCGGCTCCGGGCCTCGGCATACCCCTGATCATCTCCGGGGGTGAAGACGAGACGCATCCGGCCCACTGTGTCAGGTCCCTCCATCCGTTCGCTCACAGGGTCCGGGGGGTTCACCCCGCCCGATGATGATCTCCGGTGCGCGCGGGAACCCGCGCACCGGGAGGTCGTACTGGTGCAACGAGTGGGCGGCGGGCGGGTCACTCCGACCGCTCACCGGGCGCGCCGACCCGTGACCTGCCCCACAGCGACCCTGTCACGAACGACGGCGGCCGGACACCCCGTGGGTGCCCGGCCGCCGGGTCGGTGCGCCGACCGGTTCAGTCGCCGCCGACCGGACTGTCCTTGCGGTCCGGCCCCGTGGTGCCGGTGTCGTCCGGCGTGGTCGTGACCGGGCCCTCGCCGGGCTCGGTCATCGTGTAGCCGGGACCGGTACCGGGCCCGTTCGCGAAACCGTCGTCGCGAGGTCCGTCCTCGTCCTCCACCGGGAGCGCGCCGACCTTGACGTAGAAGTCGTCGCCGTGCCGGTCGGTGGCCCAGTCGACGGCCTGCTCGATGACCTCGGCGCCCTTCTGCTCGCGCAGGATCACCGGGTCGCGGCGCAGATCCTTGAACAGCGCGAAGCAGAGCATGACCATGATCACCGCGAACGGTGCGGCGACCAGGATGGTCAGGCTCTGGATGCCGCCCAGTGCGTCCTCACCGCCGGTGACCAGCATGAGGACGGCGACGGCGCCCATCACCGCGCCCCAGAAGATGACGACCCACTTGCTCGGCTCGATGGTGCCGCGCTGCGACAGGGTGCCCATGACGATCGACGCCGCGTCGGCACCGGAGACGAAGAAGATGCCGACCAGGATCATCACCAGGACGCCGGTGACGGACGCCAGCGGGTACGCCCCGAGCATCTCGAACAGCTGGACGTTGGAGTCGTCGGAGAACTGGGCGCCGCCCTGGGACTGGGTGATCGCGGTGCCGCCGAAGATGCAGAACCAGACCAGCGAGACCAGGCTCGGTGCCAGGATGACGCCGCCGACGAACTCCCGGATGGTGCGTCCCCGCGAGATGCGGGCCAGGAACATGCCGACGAACGGCGTCCAGGAGATCCACCAGGCCCAGTAGAAGACCGTCCAGCCGGACAGCCACTCCAGCATCGGCTCCCCGCCGACGGCCTCGGTGCGCCCGACCATCTCGAAGAACTGGGTGAAGTACGCCCCGATGGAGGTCGGGATCAGGTCGAGGATGATCACCGTCGGCCCGACGACGAACACGAACAGCGCCAGCACGCCTGCCAGCACCATGTTGATGTTCGAGAGCCACTGGATGCCGCGGGCGATGCCGGAGACCGCGGACAGGACGAACGCCGCGGTGAGCACGACGATGATGCCGGCGAGGACGCCGGGGCCCGCCGCCCCGTCGGTCCAGCCGACGATCTGCATGCCGCCGCCGATCTGGAAGGCGCCGATCCCCAGCGACGCCGCGGACCCGAACAGGGTCGCGAAGATCGCCAGGATGTCGATCGCCTTGCCGATCGGCCCCTCGGCCGCCGACTTGCCGATCAGCGGGATGAACGCCTGGCTGATGAGCTGGCGGCGGCCCTTGCGGAAGGTCGAGTAGGCGATGGCCAGGCCGACCACGGCGTAGATCGACCACGGGTGCAGGGTCCAGTGGAACAGCGAGGTGGCCATGGCCACCTGCATCGCCTCGGTCGTCCCGGGCTCGGCCGCGCCGGGCGGTACCGACGTGGTGAAGAACGAGAGCGGCTCGTTCACGCCGAAGAACATCAGGCCGATGCCCATGCCGGCGGAGAACATCATGGCGATCCACGACACCGTCCGGAACTCCGGCTCCTCGGTGTCGGTGCCGAGCTTGATCCGGCCGAACTTGCTGAACGCCAGGAACAACGCGAACACGACAAACCCTGTCGCCGCGAGGATGAACCCCCAGCCACCGGCGCGCATCACGACGTCGAGCATGGCTCCGGAGGTGCTGCTCAGGCTGTCCGGAGCGGCGATGCCCCAGATCACGAACAGCAGCGCGATGGCCGCGCCCACTCCGAAGATCGTCCAGTCGGTACGTGGCCGACTCTCACCGGACCCGGCAGCGCCGGAGTCCGTGCGTGGTTCCGCCTGTGTCATGACAGGTCACGCCCTGCGGGCGCATCCCCCTCCCGGTCGAATACGTGAAACGAGCACAAGTTTTCGTGTTGTCGAGGGAGTGTAGGCGACCCCCTGACGGTGCCGTGGCCGCCTCGCGCGGCGGGAACGCATCATTGCAGGTCAGTGCGTTGTGCGCGACTGTCTCGATTCGGTATCGGACTCCGGGGCGCCCGAGGGGCGGAGTTCTGGCCGCCAGCCGGCACCGTCCACCCCGCCGGGTACCGGCGCCGCGGGGTCGTAGGGGGTGCGGGTGAGGACGAAGGTGGCCAGCCACAGATGGTCGTCGCCGATCCGCAGTGTCTCCCCGGCGAAGTAGCCGTCCAGCCCGATCCAGGCCCCGTCCGGGCCGGGGCGGAACCGCGACGACCGTCCGGGCCGTCCCAGTCCGCCCAGGTGCAGCATCCCGCCCGCGACCGCGCGCAGGACGTACGGCGACGGCCCCCAGAACCAGGGGCCCAGCAGCGACGGATCCACCGGTGACGGCTCCGGTGCCCAGGCGTCGACGATCCGCGGCTCCGCCGCACGGAGGTCGGCGAGCAGCCCGGCGCCGAGCCCGGAGTCCATCCCGGCCGTCGTGTTGCCCATCGCCAGCGCGCCGGTGCCCTCCTCGCGGTCCACCCAGAGCCCGGCCAGGAAGCCGGGCATCGAGCCGCCGTGGCCGACCAGCGTTGCGCCGTCGACGCGGTGCACCTGCACGCCGAGGCCGTAACCGGCCCAGATCGGCGACGTGGAGTCGATGCCGGCCGGCAGCGTCATCTCCTCGACGGTCGCGGGTGACAGCACCCCGCCGGTGTCGCCGAGCAGGAACGCGCCCAGCCGGGCGAGGTCGCGCGCGGTGCACCAGAGCTGGCCGGCCGGTGCCATCACACCGGCGTCGTGCTCGGGCTCGGGCAGGGTCAGCTCGGCCCAGGGGTGCACGGCGTGCCCCTCGGCGGCGGGCGCCTGCGGCCGGGGCGACGTGCGGGTCATGCCGAGCGGGAGCAGCACCTCGCGGCGGGCGACCTCGGTCCAGTCCCGGCCCCGCGCCCGGGCGACGAGCTCGCCGAGCAGGCCGAAACCGAGGTTCGAGTAGTGGAACCGCCGGCCGGCCGGCAGCACCCGGTCGTCGTCGGAGAGCTTGAGCTGCTCCAGGGACCCGCCCGGCGTGCGCTCCCACCAGAGCCCGGGACTCTCCGCGCCGGCACCTGCCAAGTGAGCGAGGAGCTGGCCGAGCGTCCGGTCCCCGAGCGGGGTGCCGGGCAGGTGCTCGTCCAGCCGGTCGTCGAGATCGAGGCGGCCCTCGTCGCGCAGCCGGAGCACGGTGATCGCGCAGACCGTCTTGGTGATCGACCCGATCCGGTACTGGACGTCGTCCGGCGCCGCGTCCCCGGGCAGCGCGCCCCGCCCGGTGTGCCAGGCCAGGCCGCCGTCGCGGACGACGCCGGCGACGAGCGAGGGGACGCGGCCGTCGCGCTGGGCGCGGGCGACGCGGGCGAGCAGGGTGCGCTGGGTCGAGGGGAGGAGTTCGGGCACGCCTGAAGACCGTAGTGCCGCGCGGGGCGCCACGGCGGAGGTGTCACGGTGGGGGTGTCACCGGTCCCGGAGACGGCGCAGCAGGGGAGCGGTGCGGAACCCGACCAGCGACCGCATGACCAGCGACGTCGACGTCCGTTCGACCCCCGCGATGGCGAGCAGGTGCCCGGCGATCCGGTAGAGGTCGTCGGCGTCGCGGGCGACCAGGTGCACCAGCAGATCCTCCTCACCGGAGATGCCGTGCACCTCGAGGACCTCGGGGACCCGGTCCAGCGCGCCGGCCACCGCGGCGAGCTCGCGCTGCACCACCCGCACCGTGACGAACGCGGTCAGCGGGTACCCCAGCGCGGCCGGGTCGACGCGGCGTTCGAAGGTGTCCAGCGCGCCGAGCCGGTCCAGCTTCGCCAGCCGCGCCTGCACGGTGTTGCGGGAGAGACCGACCGTCTCGGCCAGGGCCAGCACGGTCGCCCGTGGGTCGTCGGCCAGCGCGAGGAGCAGCCGGGCGTCGTGGCCGTCGAGGCCCATCCGGGCGGGCGGGGCCGGATCGTGTGGCGCCGGATCGTGCGACGCCGTGCCGTCCGGGGGCGCGGAGTGCGGGGCTGCAGCGTGCGGGGCCGCGGAGTGCGGAGCCGCGGCGTGCGGCGCGGCCCGCCGGTTGCCGGCGTGGGTGCGGTCGTCGGTGTGCACTCTGCCCGTCCTGACGTCGCTCGGGCGGGCCGGACCGTGCATTCTGCACGGTCTCTACCGCTCCGGTTGTGCAATCATCGTGCCGGTGGTGCGCTGTGTGGGCAACCTGCGCGAGCAGTGACGAATCTGGAGATCTCGATGAGCACCGCTGCCGACCCGTCGTACGCCCCGCCGTCCCCGGCCGGGGAGCCACTGACCGAGATCGGGGAGCGGGTGCTGTGGCTGTCCACCGCGATCATCGATGCGGCCAACCGGCGCGGTGACCCCAGCGGCCTCAAGGTCGGCGGGCACCAGGCGTCGTCGGCGTCGATGGTGACGATCATGACCGCGCTCTGGTTCGAGCACCTGCGGGCCGAGGACCGGGTCTCGGTGAAACCGCACGCCTCACCGGTGCTGCACGCGATCAACTACCTGCTCGGCGAGCTGGACGAGTCCTACCTGCCGACGCTGCGCGCGTTCGGCGGGCTGCAGTCCTACCCCTCACGGACCAAGGACCCCGATCCCGTCGACTACTCGACCGGCTCGGTCGGCATCGGCGCGACCGCCCCGATCTGGGGCGCGCTCGCCCGGCGCTACGTCTCCGCCCGGTTCGACCAGGACCCCGCCGGCGACGCCGGCCGGCCGGGCAGGCAGTACTCCCTGGTCGGTGACGCCGAGCTCGACGAGGGCGCGGTCTGGGAGGCGATCCTCGACCCGATGGTCGGCGAGCTCGGCGAGGTCGTCTGGATCGTCGACCTGAACCGGCAGTCGCTGGACCGGGTCGTGCCGAACATCGGCACCCCGCGGATCGAGGGCATGTTCCGCGCCGCCGGGTGGCAGGTGCTCACCGTCAAGTACGGCCGGCTGCTGCAGGAGCTGTTCGCGCGCCCCGGCGGGGACGCGCTGCGCGCCCGGATCGACGGGATGCCGAACCCGGAGTACCAGCGCCTGCTGCGCTGCGATGCCGCCGAGGTCCGCACCCGGCTCCCGGACGTGGGCCCGGGATCCGGCGGGGCCGGCCTCGCCGAGCTGGTCGAGGGACTGGACGACGCGACGCTGCTCGCCGCCGTCCGCAACCTCGGCGGGCACGACCTCACGGCGCTGCGCGAGGCGTTCGACGAGATCGACGACTCCCGGCCGACCGTGATCCTCGCCTACACCGTCAAGGGCCACGGCCTGGCCACCGCGGGGCACCCGCAGAACCACGGCTCGATCCTGAACGCCGACCAGATGGCGACGCTCGCCGACGCGGTCGGCGCGGACCCCGACGACCCGTGGCGGCGTTTCCCCGCCGACTCCGCTGCCGGCCGGCTGTGTGCGGAGACCGCGCGGCGGCTGCACCGCGAGGAGCCGGCGCCGACGCCGGTCCCCGCGCTGCCCACCGACATCGGCCGGACCCCGTCCGGGCGTGCCACCACCCAGGCCGCGCTCGGCCGGGCCCTGCTCGACCTCACCCGGGAGGCACCGGACGCGGCGGCCCGGGTGGTCACGCTCTGCCCGGACGTGTCGTCGTCGACCAACCTCGGCGGCTGGGTGAACAAGGTCGGCGTCTGGTCGACGGCCGAGCGCAAGGACTGGTTCGACGACGATCCCGAGACGATCCTGCACTGGCGCGAGCGGCCCACCGGCCAGCACCTGGAGCTCGGCATCGCCGAGGGCAACCTGGTCGGCGCGCTCGGCGAGCTCGGCGCCACCTGGTCGCGGTGGGGCGAGCCGGTGCTGCCCATCGGGGTGCTCTACGACCCGTTCGTCGAGCGTGCGCTGGAGCCGTGGTCGTTCGGGATGTACGCCGGCGGCCAGTCGATCCTGGTCGGGACGCCGTCCGGGGTGTCGCTGGCGCCCGAGGGCGGGGCCCACCAGTCGGTCACGACGCCGTCGGTCGGGCTGGAGCGGCCGGGGTGCGTGAGCTACGAGCCCGCCTTCGCGATCGACGTCGAGTGGACGCTGCTGGCGTCGCTGGCCCGGCTCGGGCGCCCGGACGGGACATCGGCGTACCTGCGGCTGTCCACCCGGCCGGTCGACCAGTCCCTGGCCGCGATCCCGGCCGATCCGGCGGCCCGTGAGCGGCGCCGCCGCCAGGTCGTCGCCGGGGCGTACCCGCTGCGCCGGGCGGCGGGCGGGAGCCCGGACCTGACGATCGCCGCGATGGGCCCGCTGCTGACCGAGGCGCTCACCGCCGCCGACCGGCTCGCCGAGCAGGGCCACGCGGTGGACGTGGTCTGCGTGACCAGCCCCGGGCTGCTGTTCGACGCCGTGCAGGCCCGCGCCGGGCGGCCGGCCCGGGCACAGGCCGAGCCGTGGATCCTCGAGTCGGCGTTCCCGGCCCGGCGGGCGGCACCGCTGATCACCCTGCTCGACGGGCACCCGCACACGCTCGCGTTCCTGGCCGGGATCAACCAGGTGCCGGCCACCCACCTGGGCGTGTCGCGGTTCGGGCAGTCCGGCGACCTCGCCTCGGTGTACGCCCACCACGGCCTGGACGCCGACGCCGTGGTCGGCGCGGCGGCGGACCTGCTGTAGCGCCCCGGCGGAGGCTGCTCGGGACGAGCAGCCTCCGACCGGGTCAGGCCGGGGACGTGGGGGGCTCGCGGGGCGGGTCGTCGTCGTGACCGGACTTGCCGCCCTCGGGCTTCTCGCTCTGGGCGAGGAACCGCTCGAACTCGGCGGCCAGCTCGTCACCGCTGGGGAGCTCACCGCCCTCCAGACCGTCGGTCAGGTTGCCGGACTCGCGGGCGGCGGCCACCTGGTCGTACTGCTCCTCGAGCGCCTTCACCACCTGGCCGACCTCGTCCGAGTCCGCCATCTGCTCGGCGATCTCGGTGTCGGCCTGCTCGGCGGCACGGGTCAGCGTCTCGGTCGGCAGGTACAGCCCCGCCGCGAGGCCGGCATGGTCCAGCAGTACCCGCGCGGCCTGCGGGTACGCCGAGCGCGCGAGGTAGTGCGGGACGTGCACCGCGAAGCCCATCGCGTCCTGCCCGGCCTGGCCGAGCCGGAACTCCAGCAGGGCGGCCGCGCTGCCCGGGACGTCGGCTGTCGCGAACCAGGGCGTGTGCCCCTCGACCAGCTCCGGGCGGGTCGCGTGCGCGGTCACGCCGATCGGCCGGGTGTGCGGCACGGCCATCGGAATGCCCTGCAGGGTGATCACCAGGCGGACGCCGAGCTGCTCGACCAGCAGCCCCACCGCGGCGACGAACCGTTCCCACTGGGTGTCCGGCTCCGGGCCCGACAGCAGCAGGTACCCGGTCTCGCCGGTGTCGGTGAAGGCGACGACGTCGAGCGTGGGCGGGTCGTACTCGCTCCAGCGGTCGGTCTCGTACCGCAGTGGTGGGCGCCGGGAGCGGTAGTCGATGAGCTGGTCGACGTCGAAGCCGGCGACCCGCTTGGCCTCGCGCCCGTCCGACAGCGCGCCGACGGCGAGGGCGGCCGCGTTGCCGGCGTCCACGAACCCGTCCAGCACGACGATCAGCACGGGCTCGTCGAGCTTCGGAGCGGCCGGATCGACCTGGTAGAGCTGAGCGGGATCGAGCACCGGCATCCTCCATGTCGTGGCGTGCGCGACCGACCCTATCCGGAGCCGCCGGGCACCGTTGTGCTGATGGTGGTGTGAGCCGTCTCCTCCTCCGGGGCCGACGGCCGTGGGCGTGCACCACAATGTGCAGGGTCATGCACTCCTCACAGCGCGCTTACCTGGTCTGGTCCGCCGGTCTCCTCGCCTACACGGTGGCGGTGCTGCAACGGAGCTCGTTCGGCGTCGCCGGGCTCGACGCCGCCGAACGGTTCGACGCGTCGCCGACGGTGCTCGCCGGTTTCCTCGTCCTGCAGCTGCTGGTGTACGCGGCGCTGCAGGTGCCGGTCGGGTTGCTGCTCGACCGGTTCGGCGCGCGGGCGATGGTGCTGGCCGGTGCCCTGACGATGACGGCCGCGCAGGTGCTGGTCGCGGTGGCGACGGCCCTGCCGCTGGCGATCGCCGCCCGGGTGCTGGTCGGGGTCGGGGACGCCCTGACGTTCATCTCCGTGCTGTCGGTGGTGTCGGTGTGGTTCCCGGCCCGCCGGGTGCCGCTGATGACCCAGCTGACGGCGCTGCTCGGCCAGTTCGGCCAGGTGCTGTCCGCGATCCCGCTGGCCAGCCTGCTGCACGGCTACGGCTGGACGACGGCGTTCCTCGCCGCGGCCGCGGCCGGCCTGGTCGCCGTTATCGCGGTGCTCGCGGTGTTCCGGGACCGGCCCCCGGGCAGCCCGGCGCCCGGGCCCGCGGCGAGCCCGCGCGAGGTGATCGACGGCCTGAAGGAGGCCTGGCGCCATCCCGGCACCCGGCTCGGGCTGTGGACGCACGCGGGCACCCAGTTCTCCGGCCTGGTGTTCGCGCTGCTGTGGGGGGTGCCGTACCTGGTCGCCGGGCAGGGCATGAGCACGACCGGGGCCTCGGTGATGCTGACGGTGCTGGTGCTGGGCGGCGCCGTCGTCGGGCCGGTCTTCGGCGAGCTCACCGCCCGGCACCCGCTGCGCCGGTCCTGGCTCGTGCTGTCCGTGATCGGGGCGACGGCGCTGGTGTGGGCCGTGGTGCTGCTGGTGCCGCCGCCCGCGCCGCTGTGGCTGCTGGTGCTGCTGGTGCTGGTGCTGGCCGCGAACGGCCCCAGCTCGGCCGTCGGGTTCGACTACGCCCGCACGTTCAACCCGGAGCACCGCCGCGGGACGGCCGTCGGGATCGTCAACGTCGGCGGGTTCACCGCGTCGCTGACGACGACCTTGCTGGTCGGTGCGGTACTGGGGATCGCGGGCGGCTACACGCCCGAGGCGTTCCGGGTCGCCTGGCTGGTCCAGTTCCCGATCTGGGCGATCACCACGCTCGGGGTGCTCGGCTCGCGGCGCAAGGCGCGGCGGGTGATGGCGGCCGAGGGCACCGTGGTCCCGCCGCTGCGGGAGGCGCTGCGGCGGAACCGGCGTCGCCGGCGCGCGTGAGCCCTCCGGGGCCGTTCGCGCGTACCCGGTACCCCGCACGGGAGCACCGGGTACGCGTCCGGATCACTCGGCCAGCAGCCGGTAGAGCGCCTTGCGGGCCTCGGCCAGTGACTCGGTCGCCGAGGTGATCTGCTCGGCCGAGCCTGCCGCGGCGACCTGCTGGGCGGCGGCGAACAGCTTCGACAGCTCCTCGCCGAGCCCGTCGCCCGGTTCGTCACCGGTCGCGTTCTCTTCGGAGAACGGCGCCCAGACCGCGTCCAGCGCGGCGCGGTGCTCCTCGACGTGCCGGGTGCCCTCCTCGGTCAGGTGGACGACGCGACGGCCGTCGGTCTGCTCGGAACGGACCAGGCGCTCGTCCTCCAGCTGGGACAGCATCGGGTAGACCGAGCCGGGGCTCGGCTTCCACTGGCCACCCGAGCGGGCGGTGATCTCCTGGATGATCTCGTAGCCGTGCCGCGGCCCGTCGGCGAGGACGGCGAGCACCGCCGTCCGGACGTCGCCGCGGGCGGTGCGCCGACCGCGGCGGCCGAACCCGCGCCCCGGCCCGCCGGGCCCGAAACCTCCCGGCCCGAAGCCGCCCGGCCCGAAGCCGCCCGGGCCGAAGCCGCCCGGACCGAAGGGGCCGCCGGGCCCGAAGCCGGGACCGAACGGGCCACCCGGCCCACGGCCGCGACCGCGCGGCCCCCGGTGGTGCCGGTGTCCACGGTGTGGGCCGTGCTCCTCGTCGTTCTCGTCGTGCATGGCTGCCTCCTCGGGGCCGCAGAAGTCGGGGCGGGCTGGGCCGGGCCGGGCGAACCGCGGGCGGCGGAACCCACGTCCGAAGGTCGGGCCCCAGGGCGTCTCGTGCGTGGTCATGACCTGTGTCCTCTCGTCGCGAGCCTCCTCTTCGATCGGCTCGTGTGCCATCACGATATATCGGGAACGGTCGCAACTGCAACGAGAAACATCGGAGAGGGGAGGAAACGACCGGTCCGGCCGTTTCAGCGGTGGCCGCGTCGCCGGACATGCCGTTGACTGGTCGGTGACTGTTCGTGCAGGTCCGGTGGCACCGGACCGGTCGAGGGGAGATCGTCGTGGGGCGTCGTGACAGGAAGACCGGTGATGTCGTGGCGCCGGTGGGGGTCGACGACTCGGCGGAGGAGCTCGACCTGACCGGTGTCTCGGCCGCCGACCTGCGGGACCGGCTGTCCGCCCACTCCGACGGTCGCGACGACCGGGTGGTCCGGGCGGCGGTGGACCTGCGCGAGAGCCTGGACCGGCTGGGCGCGGCGATCACGGAGCGCCGGAACGCGATCGTCGGACGGGCCGGGGAGATCGCGCGTGCGGCGGCGCCGTTCGCCGGTGGTGCCGCGGTGGCGGGCCTCGGTGCGGCGCTGGTCGTGAAGCGGGCGCGGCGGCCGCAGGTGACCCGGCCCGGCGCCGGCTTCCGATAACCGATGACCGACGCCGGCGGGCCGTCAGCCCTCGTGCCACCGCGGGGACGTCGTGCGCGGCGGGAGCAGCCGCGCGGCGACCCGCACCAGGCACGGGCGCCGGGCGGCGACCGCCTCGCACAGCGCGGGACCGAGCTCGTCGAGGCCCGCGTCCACCGCGTCCATCCCGTAGGCCCCGGCCAGTGCGACCAGGTCCGGGGTGTGCAGGTCGAGGCCGGTGTGCGTCGTCAGCCGGTCCGTGCCCGGTGAGCCGGCGCCCCGCTCGGCGTCGTAGCGCAACATCCCGTACCCGGCGTCGTCGACGACGAGGACGGTGACCGGCAGTCGCTGCTGGACCAGCGTCGCGAGCTCGCCGACGGCCATCGCGAGGCCACCGTCGCCGATCACGGCGAGGGCCGGGGTCCCGGTCGCGGCGACCCCGACGGCTGCCGGCAGGCCGAACCCGAGCGTGCCCCAGCCGACCGGGTAGGCCAGCCCGCGCGGGCCGGCGGGGCGGGCGTAGCCGCCGGCCCAGTACCCGGCGACGGCCATGTCGCAGACCAGCGCGACGCCGGTCGCCGTCACCGACTCCACGGCGTCGACCAGCGTGAACGCCTCGGCGGTCGCGGGATCGCCGCGCAGCCGCTCCCGCACCCGGTCCGCGACGCGCGGGTCCCACCACGGCGGGCGGGCCGGCATCGCGGCGCGCAGCGCGTCGAGCAGGGCTGCGACGTCGCCGGTCAGGGCGTGCCCGGCCGTCCATTCCGGGGGGTCGGCCGGTGCCGCGGGGTCCACGGTGACCAGCGCGGGCGGGCGGGGCATCGTCCAGGTGCGGGTGTTCATGCCGTCCAGCCCGCCGCCGACGGCGAGCAGCACGTCCGCGGACCCGATCAGCTCCGCGATCTCCGGCTCGTGCGGGGGAGCGGCGAGCGCGGTCTCGAGACCCCGCGCCCCGAACGCGGTGACCAGCGGGGCTCCGAGGTGCCGGGCCAACGCGACGACGGCACCGGTCGCGTCGAGACAGCCCGGCCCGGCCCAGACGACGGCCCGCCCGGCGCCGATGGCCGCAGCCGCGGCGCGCGTGTCATCCGGCGGCCCGGCGCGTTCACCGCTTACGGTTCCGGCCCCGGAGTCGGCTTCGGACCCGGCCCCCGCGCGTGGGAGTGCGGTCCGGCCGGTGCCGGGCCGGGTGGCCGCGGGCTCACCCAGCACGTCGGCGGGTTCACCCAGTACGTCGGCGGGGACGTCGACGTACACCGGCCCTCGCGGCGCCTCGAGCGCGACTGCGGCCGCCTGCCGGATCGCCGCGGCCGCATCCGCCGCCGTCCGGGGCGTGAACACCGCCTTCGCCAGCGGCGCGAAGATCGCGGCCTGGTCGCGCGACTCGTGCAGCACCCCGCGCAGGCGGCCGTCCCGGCGCACGCGCTGGGGGATCTCCGAGGCCACGAGCACGATCGGCGAGCCCGCCGCGGCCGCCTCGCCGAACGCGGTGAGCGCGTTCGTCGCACCCGGGCCGGTGGTGACCACGGCAGCGCCGAGCCGCCCCGTCCGGCGCGCCCAGCCGTCCGCGGCGAAGCCTGCCGTCTGCTCGTGCCGGACCACCACCGGTGACCTGTTCCCGGCCCCGAAGAAGGCGAGGTTGTGCACCCCGGGCAGGCCGAACACCGTCGTCGCACCCGCGTCGTGGAGTACGCCGAGGATGTCCGTCGCCACCGTGTCGGCCGGCACCGGCTCCTCCGAACTGCTCATGGCACACCGTTCGCGCTTGCACGAGCTTTTTGTGAGGGCGGACACTCCTCGGTGAAGGATCCCACCGGAAGGAGCGTCCCATGAAGGTGTCCGACATCCTGCGGGCCAAGGGCGGCACCGTGCACACGGTGCTCTCGTGGAACACGGTGGGCGAGGCCGCCATCCGGCTGGCCGGACCGCCCGGCATCGGTGCCCTGGTGGTCTCCGACGACGGGTTTCGCGAGCGCGTGGACGGCATCATCTCCGAGCGGGACATCGTCCGCCGTCTCGCCGCCGACGGGCCGGGCCTCATGACGCTGACCGTCGCCGACATCATGACCCGGCACGCGATCACCTGCTCGCCGGACAACTCGATCGCCGAGGTCATGGCGCTGATGAACCGCTGGCGGCACCGCCACCTTCCGGTCGTGGAGAACGGGCGGCTCTGCGGGATGATCAGCATCGGGGACGTCGTCAAGCAGCGGCTGGCCGAGATGAGCACCGAGGCGGGAGTCCTGCGCGACATCTACCTGGCGAGCCACTGAGTTCCTGCCGTCCCGCGACGGGGGCGGCGCCCACCCACAGTACGGTCGTCGGCGTGGACGACCCGGCCGGTGGACAGTGGGAACGGATCCTGGCCGCCGTGATCGAGGACTCGCACCTGATCCCGGCGGAGCGTCTCACCGAGACGGTGGACCGTGCGGTCCGGCCGGTGGGGCTGGGCGTCCAGGTACTGATGGTCGATCTGGCCCAGCGGACCCTCCAGCCCCTGCTGACGGGCGACGCCGCCGCACCGATCCCGGTGGAAGGCACCGTGGGAGGCCGGGCGTACCAGTTCACCGAGATCGTCGCGGGCTCCGACGGTGCCGGCGACCGCGTCCTGTGGTTGCCGTTGCTGGACGGGACCGAACGGGTCGGGGTCCTGCGTGTCGCGTTGGCTCCCGGGGTCGTCGACGATGCGGTCCTGCACGGGCGGCTGTGGGCGCTGGCCGGGCTCGTCGGTCACGTGCTGATGACCAAGATCGGTCAGAACACCTGGCTGCAGCGGTTCCGCGCCCCGCGGCTGGCACCCGAGGCGGAGCTGCTGTGGCGGCTGCTCCCCCCGCGCACCCTGGCGACCGAGCAGGTCGTGATCTCCGCACTGCTCGAGCCGGTCGACGAGGTCGCCGGGGACGCCTACGACTACGCCGTGGGCGACACCATCGATCTCGCGATCTTCGACGGGGTCGGGCACGACATCATGGCCGGGGTCAGCACCGCCCTGGCCCTGACCGCGGTCCGCAACGCCCGCCGTGAGGGCGTCACCGACCTGGCTGCGCAGGCCGAACGGGCCGACGCGGTGCTCGAGGAGCACGACGGCCCGGGCCGTTTCGTCACCGCGGCGCTGGCCCGGCTCGACGTCACGACCGGAGAGCTGACCTACCTGCTGGCCGGCCACCCGGCACCGTTCCTGCTGCGTGACGGTCAGATGATCAAGGAGCTGGGACAGCCCCCGCGGCTACCGCTGGGAGTCACCGTGCCGGGGGCCGCCACCGCGGACGTCGTCGGTCACGAACAGCTCGAACCCGGCGACCGGGTGTTGTTCTACACCGACGGGGTCACCGAGGCCCGCGACGAGAACGGCCGGTTCTTCGGCGAGCAGCGGCTGATCGACATGGCCGAACGTGCCGAGCTCGACCACCTCTCCGCGCCCGAGACCCTGCGCCGCCTGGTCGCCGCCGTGCTGGCCCACCAGAACGACCGCCTGCAGGACGACGCCACGCTGCTCATGCTCGACTGGGCCTCCGACCGCCATCCGCGCCTGTTCCCCAGCATCCACGGCGCCGGTTGAGCCGCTGAGCCGCTACGCCGCGCCCGTTCCGGGTGCCTGCTCGGATCGTCACACCGGGAACGTCAGCGCGAGTGCGGGCGTTGTGGGGGACATGAGCGCTGCATCCGCCTCGTCCGCCGGCCGCCGGGTCGGCCGCACGGCCGCCTTCGCCACGCTCTTCCGCGCCCTCACCCGGCGGGGCGGCCCCGGTGAGCCCGGACCCGTCGAGCGGGTCAGGTCGCTGCCGTCGATGATCCGGGACGCCTGGCGCGGCGCCTACCCGCACCTGGGCAAGGGCCGGATGGCGACGTTCCTGCTCGCCCTGGCCTACCTGGTGTCGCCGGTGGACGTCGTGCCGGAGATGTTCCTGGCCGTGCTCGGCCTGACCGACGACGCCGTCGTCGCGATGTGGCTGGGCGGGTCGCTGCTGGTCGAGGCCGACCGCTACCTGGGCTGGCGCAGGCAGAACCCCGTGACGATCGATGCCCCGTCCCGTCAGGGCGAGCAGTTCGACCGGACGTAGTCGTTGATCCGTTGCGACGCCGCCTGGTAGGCGGGGTCGCTGCGGGCCTGCGCGATCTCCGGGTCGCGGGCGACCGCCATCGTGTCCCCGCCGTTGGCCTCCAGCAGTTCCAGCTGACGCTCGGCGAGCTGGTTCACGCGGTCGAAGTCCGCCCGGATCTCCTGCGGGGCCAGCGCGGTCACCTGCTGGTTGGCCCGCCGGACGTTCGCCGCGACCTGGTCGACGTCGCCGACCGAACGGCCGATCCCGATTCCGCTGACCGGTTCCGCGGCGTCCCGGCCGGCCTGCACGGCCTCGCAGAACGGGTTACTGGCGCGCGCCGGGGTGGTCGTCGCCTGGCGGGACGAACCGGGCTGGGTGGCCAGCGAGCCGCCACAGCCCGCGACCAGCACCAACGCTACCGAGAGAAGCAGCACGTGCCGCCGGACGGTCGTCATCGGGGGGTGCCTCCACTCGCCGATCGGAGGTGGGTTCCGATTCGCCCCGAATTCTAGGTCGGGCGATGTGAGGCCGCTGTCGGCGGACCCTGCCGAACGGCGGTGTGCCGCTTCCCGCGCCGAGCCCATCCTGTGCCGTGGGCCGGAGGGACGGAGCGCGGATGGACACCGAACGGCCTCCGATGGTCGGGCGGGCCGCCGAGCGGGCCCGGATCGCCGCCGTCCTGCGAGCCGCCCGGGACGGCCGCGGCACCCTGCTGCTCGCGACGGGCGAGCCCGGGATCGGCAAGAGCACGCTCGCGGCGACGGCTGCCGCCGACGCCCGCCGGGCCGGCTGCGAGGTGGTGTGCGGGCGGTGCCGCGAGACACCGGGGGCGCCGGCCTTCCACCCGTGGACGGAGGTGGTCCGGGCCCTCGCCGCCGGGGCGCCGGCCGGTGACCTCGCGCCGCTGCTCGTCGGGCACCCGTCGGCCGTCGACCGGTTCCAGCTGTTCGAGGCGGTCACCGAGCTGCTCGTCCGCCGCACCCGACCGCTGCTCGTGGTACTCGACGACCTGCACCGGGCGGACGAGGCCTCGCTGCTGTTGCTCGACCACCTGCTGCCTGCCCTCGACGACGCCCCGGTCGTCCTGTTCGGGACCTGCCGGGACGGGGGCGCCACCCGGCCGCCGGGGTTGACGACCGTCACCGGGCGCAGCTCGGTCGGTGTGTTCCGCCTGGCGGGCCTGTCCACGGCGGAGGCGGGGGAGCTGGTCGAGCAGCTCGCCCCCGGCGCCGCCGACCCCGAACGGCTGCGGGCGCGCTGCGCGGGAAACCCGTACTTCATGACCGAGCTGCTCCGGGACGTCGGCGCGGGCGAGCTGCCGGTGACGGTCGCCGCGGCGCTGGCAGCGCGGGTGGACCGGCTGCCACCGCAGACCCGCGTCGCGCTCGACGCCGGTGCGGTACTGGGCCGGGAGTTCGCCGCGGGAGAGGTCGCCCGGCTGCTCGGCCCGGCGCGACCGGCGGTCGACGAGGTGACCCTGACCGGTGCGCACGGGGACGCGTCGGGCCCGGCCGACGCGGACGTCGAGCGCGCGCTCGCCCCCGCCGTCGCCGATCGGCTGCTCACCGGCACCGGCCGCGGATACCGGTTCGCGCACGTCCTGGTCCGGGACGCGCTGCACGCGGGTTGCCCGTCCGCGCGGCGGACCGCGCTGCACGACCGCGCCGCCGGACTGGCAGGCCTTCAGGTGAGCGAACGGGCCGAGCACGCCGGGCAGGTGCTGCGCAGCGGGGCGGAGCGGGAGCGGGCGGCCCGGCTGGCCGTCGCCGCGGCCGCCGAGGCCACCGCCCGGCTCGCGTTCGAGGAGGAGCACGCCTGGCTGCGGCGGGCGCTGGAGCACACCGGCCCCGAGGACCGCTTCGAGCTGCTTCTCGCCGCAGGCGCGGCGGCCGGTCGGGCCGGGCGCGGGCAGGCCGCCCGGGACGCCCACGAGCAGGCGTGGCGGCTCGCGGGGGACCGGCCGGGCATGCGTCCGGCCACGGTTGCGCTCGGCCTGGGGGAGGTCGTCGACAACGCGGGCGCCGTCGACGCCGGCCTGGTCCGGATGCTCGAACGCGCCCTGGACCTGCTTCCGCCCTCCGCGCGGGCCACCCGGGTGGCGCTGCTCGCCCGGCTCGCGGTGGAGATCTACTGGGGTCCCCGGTTGCCGGAGGCCCGCACCGTCGCCCGGGACGCGGTGGCCGCCGCCCGCCGGCTCGGTGACTCCCGCACGCTCACCGGCGCGCTGGCCGCGCGGCAGTACGTGCTGCGCGGACCCGGGGACCGGGCCGAGCGGATCCGCACCGGTCGTGAGCTGGTCGGGCACGCGGCCGAGCACGGTGACGTCCCGGCCGAGGTGGCGGCGCGCCGGCTTCTCGTCGCCGATGCCTTCGGTACGTCACCGGAGGCGGTGGAGACCGAGCTCGGTGCCCTCGAAGCACTGGCCGAGCAGACCCGGCGCCCGCTCGCCCGCTGGTACGCGATGGTGTTCCGGACGGCGCTGGCCTGCCTGCGCGAGCCTGCCGGGGACGCGCTCGCGGCGATCGCGGCGACCGAGCGGCTCGGGGAGCGGATCGGGGCCCGGCCGGCGGCGATGTACGCGACCGTCCAGCGGGTCGCCGTCCTCCGTGGCACCGACCGTGCCGAGGAGACCGAGCCGGCGCTCCGCGCGATGATCGCGGCCTACCCCCGGCTGGCGACGCTGCGGTGCGGCCTGACGCTGCTGCTCGCCGGGACCGGACGGGAGCGGGACGCCACGGCGTCGCTCGAGTCGTTGACCGCCGACGGGTGCGCCGCCCTCCCGCGGGACGCACTGTGGCTCTCGGCCGTCGTGCAGTTGGCGGAGACGGCCGCCGCGCTGGGGAACCGGGACGCGGCGGCGACCCTGTACGCGGTGCTGCAGCCGCACCGCGGGGAGGTCGTGCTGCAGGGCCTGGTCGCCTGGCTCGGTGCCGTCGACCACCACCTCGGCCTGCTGGCCGCCACCCTCGGGCGGTCCGGCGAGGCCGACGACCTGCTCGCCGCGGGCGCCCGGACGCACCGGGAGTGGTCGGCGTCGGCGCTGCTCGTCCGCCGGGCCCCGATCGCGTCCGCCGCCGGGTTGACCCGCCGGGAGCGGGAGGTCCTCGACCTGGTCGCGACGGGCGCGCCGAACAAGCAGATCGCGCGACGGCTCGGGATCAGCGTGCACACCGTCGAGCGCCATCTCGCCAACGGCTACGTCAAGCTCGGCGCCCGTAACCGCGCCGAGGCGACCGCGCACGTCCTGCGGGGGCGGTGCTGACACCGGCGGCTACATGCTTTCCGGGATACCGGCGCCCCTCGGACCGGCGCGACGCTTCCGGGCAGTGGCCGCCGCCGGCGGCCCGGTGGCGAGGAGGCCGGTCATGGGACGACTGCGGGACAAGACGGCGCTGATCACCGGCGGGGAGAGCGGGATCGGGCTGGCCACCGCCCGCCGGTTCGTCGAGGAGGGCGCTCGTGTCTTCCTCGTCGGTCTGGACGAGGGACGGCTGAAGGAGGCGGTCTCCGAGCTGGGTGCGGCCGCCGGGTACGCGGTCGCCGACGTCACCGACGAGGATGCGGTGATCGCCGCCTCCGACGCCGCGATCGGCGCGTTCGGCACGCTCGACGTGCTGTTCTCCAACGCGGGCATCTCCGGGGCGGTGACCGGGATCGAGGACTACCCGTCGGAGACGTTCGCCCGCACGCTGGCCGTGCACGTCACCGGTGCGTTCCACGTGATCAAGCACGGGCTGCCGCGGATGCACGACGGCGGCAGCATCGTGATCACCTCCAGCGTCGTCGGCCTGATCGGCTTCGGCGGGCTGTGTGGCTACATCGCGGCCAAGCACGCCCAGGTCGGCCTCATGCGGGCGATCGCCACCGAGGTCGCGCCCCGCCGGATCCGGGTCAACTCGCTGCATCCCGGGCCGACGTCCACGGCGTTCCAGGACGAGATCGAGATGGCCGCGACCGGTCTGTCCCGGGAGGCGGCCGCGGCGGCGTTCGACGAGCTGCTGCCGCTGCGACGGCACGCCCGGCCGGGGGAGATCGCCGACGCCGTCGTCTACCTGGCCTCGGACGAGAGCGCGTTCGTCACCCGCACCACCCTGGCCGTCGACGGCGGGTTGGCCGGTTGACCGTCGTGGCTATGCCGGGCCCGGCCGTCGCGTGGGCGCGGCCGGCTGCCTGGCCGTACCGCCGAGCTGCCGGATCAGGCCGACCCACCAGACGACCGTGAAGGCGATGACCGTCGGGTTCTTCACCATCAGCACCACGGCCAGGTAGGTCGGACCCCAGGCCGGTGGCAGCAGTGCGGCCCCGCCCCGCTCCACGGCCACGTCGAACAGCAGGAACGCCGCGCAGAGCAGGAGGCCCTGGTACGCCAGCGAGACCGGGTGCCGGGACACGAACCCCCGGGCGGTCGACCACCGCAGCCGGACGCCCCGCATCGCCGTCCGCCAGACGACCACCACCAGGGCGATCCGGGCCAGAGCCACCACGACCTCCGACGCCGAAGCGACGGCGTCCGGAATCTCGCCGGACCAGTTCACCACCACGAACCGCTGGATCGACCCCACCAGGGACAGCCCGACCACGGGCTTCCAGTGCCGCACGAAGAACCGCGCGGCCCAGCGCGGTACCGACAACGCGAGTCGCCACTCCGACATGGCAATCCTTTCAGCAAGCTGAAGCAATTTCGTTCAGAGTAGTGAAATATCGGGTGCGGTAAAGTGATTTCCGTGGAAGCAACGGATGCAGGTCGGCGGCTGAGCACGGCCGTGGCGGCGTTCCACGAGGCCGTCGGCGCGCACCTGGGCGTGACCGCGGTGGACCAGCGGGCGTACGCGATCGTCGCGGGGGACGGGCCGATGCCGGCCGGGGAGCTGGCCCGGCGGCTGAACCTGACGCCGGGGGCGGTGACCGGGGTGGCCGACCGGCTGGAGCGGGCGGGGCTGCTCCAGCGCGCTCCCGACCGGGCCGACCGCCGCCGCGTGCTGCTGAGCGCGGAGCCCGGCGCGTACGGCGAACTCTTCGCCGGGCTCGGCGCGGCGATGTCAGAGATGACGGCCCGCTACACCCCCGGGGAACAGGCGGTCGTCGCCGACTGGGTGGCGCGCACGGTCGGGATCCTGCAGGAGCAGACCCGCGTGCTCGTCGACCGCCTGCCGGAAGACCCCGGATGAATCCGGATGCCGGTCGGCTCCCGATCGGCGATCCTCGGTCTCGTCGAGATCGAGAAGGAGACACAGACATGTACACCCTCACCGGCACCACGGCGCCGGTCCGCCTGTGGACGGACCCGGAGTCCGTCGAGCCCGGCGCGCTGACCCAGCTGCGCAACTGCGCGAACCTGCCGTGGACCCACGGTGTCGCCGTCATGCCGGACGTCCACCAGGGCTACGGCGCGACCGTCGGGTCGGTGGTCGCGATGCGCGACGCCGTGTCGCCCGGAGCCGTCGGCGTCGACATCGGTTGCGGGATGTCCGCGGTCCGCACCGACCTCACCGCGGCAGACTTGCCGGACTCGCTGGCCCGGGTGCGCGCGCAGGTCGAGCGGGACGTCCCGGTCGGCCGGGCCGGGCACCGCGAGGGTCCCGATCTGACGCGACTCGGTATCGACCGCCGTCACGACTGGGCGGGTTTCTGGGCCGGGTTCGAGCGGCTGCACCACCTGCGCGACATGTCCTGGGCCGGCGAGGACAAGCTGCGTGCCAAGGCGCACCGGCAGCTCGGGTCGCTCGGATCCGGCAACCACTTCCTCGAGCTGTGCCTGGACGGCGACGACCGGGTCTGGCTGATGCTGCACTCCGGATCGCGGGGGATCGGCAACATCCTGGCGAACCTGCACATCGAGCGGGCCAAGGAGCTGCCGCACAACCAGGACCTGCCCGACCGTGACCTCGCGGTGTTCCTGTCCGGGACGCCGCAGATGGACGCCTACCGGGCCGACCTGTACTGGGCGCAGGAGTACGCACGGCTCAACCGGTACGTGATGATGGAGCTGTTCCAGGCCGCACTGGCCCGTGGCCTGGGCCGCGCCGTCGCGTTCGAGCCCGAGGTGTCCTGCCACCACAACTACGTGTCTGAGGAGACCTACGACGGCGTCGAGCTGATCGTGACCCGCAAGGGCGCGATCTCCACCGAGGGCGGGCGGAGGGGCATCATCCCGGGGTCGATGGGCACCGGCTCGTTCATCGTGTCGGGTCTGGCGAACCCGCAGGCCTACAGCTCGGCGTCGCACGGCGCGGGCCGGCGGATGTCGCGGGCGGCGGCGCGCCGGCAGTTCTCGGTGGCCGACCTGCAGGCGCAGACCGAGGGCGTCGAGTGCCGCAAGGACGCGGGTGTGATCGACGAGATCCCCGGCGCCTACAAGGATCTCGACACGGTCATGGCCCAGCAGACCGATCTCGTCCGGGTCGAGCACCGGCTCCGGACGGTCCTCTGCGTGAAGGGCTGACCGACCGGGCGGTCCGTCCGCACACCAGCCGCAGGCCGAGCAGCGCACAGCCGAGCACGCCCGGCCAGCCGGTCCCCGACGTCGTCATGACGCGGCCTCCGTTCCCGGACCGACGGTAGTGCCCCCGTCACGACGTGGGCCGGTTCGTCCCCGCCGTGCCGGGTAGGCGGATGCCCGTACCGGCCACGACACGGACGGGGAACCCGATGGTGACACCGGCACCGCAGCGGTCCTGGCTGCGTTCGCGGCACGGGCGGAACGTGATCGCCGGCGTCCTGCTCGGGCTGGGCACGGTGGCCTTCGTGGACGAGGTCGTGTTCCACCAGCTGCTGCACTGGCACCACTTCTACGATCTCGCGACCACCGAGGTGGGCCTGGTCTCCGACGGCCTGTTCCACGCGTTCAGCTGGTTCGCCACGGTCGCCGGACTCCTGATGGTCGCCGCGCTGCGCCGGGAACACCTGTTCGCGGGCATGACCTGGACGGCCGGGCTGCTGACCGGAGCCGGGTTCTTCCAGCTGTACGACGGCGTGGTGCAGCACAAGCTGATGGGCCTGCACCAGATCCGGTACGACGTCGACCTGCTTCCCTACGACCTCACCTGGAACGTGATCGCCGCCGCGCTGCTCGTGGCCGGGATCGTGCTGTGGGTCGTGACCGCACGCCGCGACGCGCGCGCCGGAACCCGATGACGGCCGGCGGGCACCACCTGCCCGGTCCTGCTGTGGGCACGGTCGCACTCCTGGTGTGCGTGGTCTGCGGTCTCTACCTGCTCGGGGTGCTGCGGCTGCGCCGGCGCGGGATCTCGTGGCCACCGGGGCGTGCCGTGTCGTGGATCCTCGGTGCCGGCACGGTCGGAGTGGCGCTCGCCGGACCGATCGCCCAGCGCGCGCACCACGACTTCGCCGGCCACATGCTCGTGCACGTGCTGCTCGGCATGCTCGGGCCGCTGCTGATGGTGCTGGGCTCGCCGGTCGCCCTGGCGTTGCGCGTGTTGCCGGTGCGGGCGGCCCGTGCGGTCTCCCGGGTGCTCGGATCCGCCCCGGCGGCCGTGCTGACGAACCCCGTCGTCGCCGGCCTGCTGAACATCGGCGGGCTCTGGGTGCTCTACCGCACCGGTCTCTACCAGGCGATGCACACCGATCCCGCCGTGCACGCGCTGGTCCACGCGCACGTGTTCGCCGCGGGGTACCTGTTCTCGTTCGCGGTCCTGGGCAGGCCCGATCCCGCGCCGCACCGCCCGGCGCCGCACTGGCGCGCGGCCGCGCTCGTCGGGGCGATCGCCGCGCACAACGTCCTCGCGAAGAGCCTCTACGCCGACCCGCCCGCAGGTGTCCCGCCCGAGCAGGCGCAGGCCGGTGCGCAGCTCATGTACTACGCCGGTGCGCCGGTGGAACTCCTGCTGATCGTCCTGCTCTGCCGGTCCTGGCTGCTACCCCGCCGGGACCGGGGCCGCCGAGCGCCGCTCCCGGCCTGACCGGGCCCGGAACGGCGACTCGATGATCAGCCGTCGAGCACGTCCCGCAACACCCCCGGGTGGTCGGTGATGATCCGGTCGACACCGGCGTCGATCATCCGGCGCATGTCCGGCTCCTCGTTCACGGTGTAGACGCCGGTCTGCATGCCGCGGGCGCGGACGGTGTCGACCAGGTCGGCGTCGGTGACCCGGAAGCTCGGGTTGATCTGCTCGACACCGGTCGCGACGGCGTCGTCGAGCTGGGCGCCGGTGGGGCGGGTCTCGAACAGCCATCCGGCGGGCACGTCGGGGGCGGCCTCGGCGAAGCGGCGCATCGCGTCGTGGTCGAACGACTGCACCACGACACCGGGTCGCGGCGCGCCGAGCTCGGCGGCGACCTCCTTCTCGATGCCCGGGTACGTCGCGGGCTCCTTCAGCTCGATCAGCAGGCCGGCCCGGTCACCGGTGTGCTCGACGAACTCGGCGAAGGTCGGGATGCGCTCGCCGGCGAACCCGGGGCCGAACCAGGACCCGGCGTCGAGCTGCTTCAGCTCGGCGAGGGTGAAGCTGCCGGCCGGGTCGAGAGCACGGCCCGGGAAGACCTGCTCGACGTCGGTGGTGCGGGCGAGGGTGGCGTCGTGCAGCAGGACGAGATGGCCGTCCGCGGTGCGCTGGACGTCGATCTCGATCGAGTCGGCCTGCTGTTCGACGGCCTCGTCGACGGCCGCGAGGGTGTTCTCCGGGGCATCACCGGAGGCGCCGCGGTGCGCGACGACCTCGGTGCCGGTGCGGGTCTGCGCCGGTTCGGCGAGCGCGGCGGGGGAGAGGGCCACCACTGCGGCCGGGACGAGGGTCAGGGGGAGCAGCGTGCCGAGCAGGCGGCGCGTCAGGCGCACGGGGGGTACCTCCGGACGGGGGAACACGATCGTGGCCGACTCTGCGGGGCCGGTGCAACCGGCGGTTGGCGCGCGGGTGGCCGCACGGCGACGGGGGCCGGAACGCCTCGCGGCGAGGAGCGCGCGTGCCCGACCCGGCACTCCTCAGGGCCGCGCGGCCGCGGCGGTGAACGCCGGGAGGTAGCCGTGGGTGTAACCCCGCTCGTTCGGGTGGTAGACGGCCGGGGTCGTCGGCTGCGCGGGCGGGTTGATCCAGGGATCGGCGCTGCAGAGCCCGTGCCCGGCGAAGGTGTCGCGCACGTCGACGAACTGCCCGCGGAACCGCTGTGCGGCGTCGGCGAGCGAGGTGTTGAGCGTGTCGGCGGCCCGGTTGAGCGCCGCACGACGAGCGGCGTTCGGAACCCCCGCGACGTCGCAGGCGCCGGGCTCGAACAGCCGCGGGTAGCCGAGCACGACGATCTTTGCGTCGGGTGCCTGCAGCCGGGCACCGACGATCACCGAGATCAGCCCGCCGGGCGCGAACAGGCGGGCCACCCGCTCCCCGCCGCGGATGGCGCGGAAGCAGGTCTCGTCGTCGGGGGCGGTGCTGCAGGTGGCCATCACCGGGCCGAACCCGGTGTCGTTCCCGCCCACGGTGATCGTGACGAGCGTGGTGTCGGGCCCGACCGCGCGGACCTGCTTCGCGACGACCTCACCGCTGGTCGCGCCGCTGCAGGCGACGGAGGTGAACGACGCCGGGCCGTTCCGTGCCGCCCACAGCGCGGGGTAGGAGTCGTCGCTGCGGCGGCACGCGCCGCTCGCCGGGTCGGGGGTGGCGCCGACGCCGGCGGCATAGGAGTCCCCGAGTGCGACGTACCTCGTCACCGCCTGGTCGCGTGCGGGGGCCGCGACCGCCGCCGGGGCGAGGACGACGACGAGGGCGCAGGCCAGCAGCGGGACGAGGAGTCGGCGCACGAGGCTCAGCCAACCCGGGGTGCGGTGGTCCCGGCAAGCACGGTTCCGGGTGAGGGGTGCGCGACCTGCGGGCCCGGCTCGGCTCGCGCCGTCGGCTCCGACCACCCAGCGTGACCGCGCGCACATGCCGGCATCCGGCCGAACCACTCGCCCACCCGCCGTGCGCAGCCGTCATGGCAGGTCAGAGCGTTCTCCGGGAATAGTGCTGCCAGTGGTCCCTGCGGTGAACGGCAGGTTGCGCCCGCGCTCGTCACCGAGCGTCCGCTCACCGCCCGCCACGTCCCGGTGGTCTCGTGATCACTCATTCGTGTTTGCCGGCCGCGGGTGCCCGGTTAGCGTGGCTCTCAGATCACGGAACGGTTACGAACCGGACGCGGCCCGACCCCCGACGGGCTGCCCGCTCCCCACGGGTTGTCCGCCGTTCCGAGATCTGGAAGGAAGATCGTGGCACGGCATCGCTCCCCCCAGGGCCGAAGCGCGAGCCTCGGGCTCCTGTCACCGCAGTTCGCGGTGGCAGGGGTCGGAGGCCTGATCGGCGCGTTCCCGACCGGTCCGCACGTCCGGCGCGCCCGCACACCCGGGCACCCCGGGTACTCGGTCCCCTCCGGTTACTCGGTCCCGTCCGGCTCGTCCGGGTACTCCGGCTCGTCCGGCTCGTCCGACGAGGGTTCGCGCATCTCCGCGTCCACCCGGATCGCGGCCGCGGTCGTCGCCGTCGGCGGTATCGCCGGCGCCGCGCACGTGTCCGTCGGTTCCGGCGAGATCCCGTCCCCCGCGACCTGGTTCGACACCGGTTCGGTCGCCGCCTCGGCCGCGATCCCCGCGCCCCGGGCGCCGGTGGACGCCGTGCCGGCGTCGGCCCCGATCGCCGACTCGGCGACCATCGCCGCGCTGGCCACCCCGGCCGCCGCCGGCGGCTCGGTCGCCGCGCGGACCGTCACCGCCGGCGGCGGTGTCCACACCGGCGCGGCCGAGGCCGTGGAGGGCGCCGCGGCGTCGATCACGAAGGTGCAGGAGGCCGCCGCCGAGCGGGCCCGCGCCGCCGAGGCCGCCCGGGCCGCCGGCGCGACCGGGTCGCTGCAGTCCGCGTCCGCGTCCGCGGGCGGTGCGGTGTCGATCGTGTCCGGCCGGGTCACCTCCGGATTCGGCTCCCGCTGGGGCACCCAGCACGGGGGCCTGGACATCGCGGCCCCGATCGGCACCCCGATCCACGTGCCGCTCGCCGGCACCGTGATCAGCTCCGGTTCGGCCAGCGGTTTCGGGATGTGGGTCCGGGTGAAGCACGACGACGGCACGATCACCGTCTACGGCCACATCAACCGGTCGATGGTCGAGGTCGGGCAGAAGGTCGGAGCCGGTCAGCAGATCGCCGAGGTCGGCAACCGGGGCCAGTCCACCGGGCCGCACCTGCACATCGAGGTGATCGACCCGAGCGGGTCGAAGCTCAACCCGAAGCCGTGGCTGGACGCCAACGGGTTCAGCTACACCTGAGCGCGCCTCAGACCGGGTAGGAACGCCGGCGTTCCTCGGCGAGGAAGTGCGCGGTGTCCCGGGTCGACGTGTAGAGCGACCGGTAGTGCGGGTGGAAGCGGTCGTACACCTCACGGGCGACCGGATCGGGCTCGATGGTCCGCGCGACCGGGTTCCACCGGCGCAGCTCCGGGTCCGCCCCGGTCGCGACGGCGGCGAGCCAGGCGTCGCCCAGCGCGGCGCCGACGGTCTGCTCCGGGACGTCCTGCGGCACGCCCGTGACGTCGGTGACGATCCGGGTCCACAGCCCGCCCTGGACGCCACCACCCACGGCGACCAGGCGCTTGGTCTCGCCGCCCGCATCGCGCATGACCTCGAGGTTGTGCCGGACACCGTGCGCGATGCCCTCCAGCGCGGCCCGGTAGACCTCGCCACGGGAGTGCGCCGTGGTGAGCCCGGCGAGGATCCCGCGGGCGTCCGGGTCGAACAGCGGCGTGCGTTCCCCGGCGAAGTAGGGGAGCAGGAGCAGGCCGCCGCTGCCCGGCGGCACCTCGCCGGCCTCGGCGACCAGCTCGGCGAAGCCCTCACCGGTGAGGTCGCGCAGCCAGTTCGTGATCGCTCCGGATGTCGCCATCCCGGCGGCGAGGGTGAACGTGGCGGGGACGACACCTCGCGTCGTCCACATCGCCGGGTGCGGCCGGGGCCGGTCGATCACCTCGATCAGGAACATCGTGGTGCCGTACATGACCATGACCTCGCCCGGCGAGGTGACTCCGGCGCTGGTCGCCTCGGCCCAGGCGTCGACGGTCCCGGCGGTGACGGGCAGGCCCTCCGGGAGCCCGGTCCCGGCGGCCGCCTCGGCGGTGACGTGCCCGGCGATCTCGGTCGGCCACAGCAGCCGCGGCAGCTCGATCCCCGGCGCTGTCACCCGGGCCCAGTCGCTCGCCCAGTCCGCTGCCGCGAGGTCGTACATCGGGTCGCACTGGCTGGCCGAGTGGTGGTCGAGGACGTACTCGCCGGTGAGCCGGTGCACCAGGTACGACGAGCACATCAGGAACAGCGAGGCCCGCTCGTAGACCTCGGGCTCGTGCCGCGCCAGCCAGCGCCACTTCGGTCCCACCGCCTGCGAGGACAGCGGCGTCCCGGCGCGGGCGAGGATCCGCTCGGCCCCGAGCTCGGCGGTCAGCTCGTCGATCTCCGTACCGGCCCGGGTGTCGACGCCGTAGAGGATCGCGGGGCGGAGCGGACGGCCGTCGGCGTCCGCGGGGAGCAGGGTCGGGCCGATGCCGGAGACGCCCAGGCCGGCCGGTGTGGCGTCCGGGACGGCGGCGAGCAGCTCGCGGACGATCACGGTGAAGTCGCCCCACCAGATCGCCTCCGCGTCGTGCTCGACCCACCCCGGACGGGGTTGCGCGGTCTCGTGCGCACGGTCGGCGCGGGCGAGCACCCGCCCACCGGAATCGACGACGACCCCCTTCGAGCCCGAGGTTCCGATGTCGACACCGAGGTAGACCTGCATGGTCCTTTCCTACCGGGTGACGGTGCCGCATAACACAGGGGGCCGACAGCCTGGCGGCTCCGCGCCCCCGGAACGGCCGAGTTGTCCACGACACCCTCTCTGAAACCCGGTGGAGAGGCGTCCGTCCACAGGCCCGGGAATCGGTCCGGGCGCGATGACGTGCGGCTGCGCCACGCTCGTCGTCATGACCGCACTGCCACAGCCCGAACCCGAGCTGCCGTCCCGCTCCGCACCGCCACCCGTGCCGCCCGGTGCTGTTCCGCCGTGGCCACCGGGCGGCACCCCGGCCGATCCGTGGCCGTGGGACCCCGACGGCGCCGCCGCGGCCCGGATCCGGCTGACCGAACCCGCCGACCTGATCGCCGCGGTCCCGGTGCTGATCGGCTTCCACCCCGAGGACTCGCTGGTCCTGGTGGGGCTGGCCGGGCCGGAGCTCCGGGGCCGGGTGGGGCTCACCGTGCGGGTCGACCTGCCGCAGGCACGTGCGGTCCACCGGGTGTGCGACGACAGCGTGTCCGTACTGGCCGGGAGCGGTGCGGCGCGTGCGGTCGCGGTCGTCGTGCGGGGCGGGCGGCCGGGCTCGATGGCGCAGCGCCGGGTCCGCCGGGACGTCGCGGAGGCCGCGCGCCGGTCACTGGTACGGGCCGGGATCGAACCGATGGCGGTGCTGTGGACCTCCGGTACCCGGGCCGGCGACCGCTGGAGCTGCTATCCGCTGGTCGGGCAGGAGTGCGGCTGCTCCGGGACGGTGCCGGATCCGAGCGCGACGCCGGTCGCGGTCGCCGCCGCGGTACAGGGCGGCCGGGCGGTGCTGCCGGACCGGGCCGCCGTGCTCGCGCAGCTCGACGGCGACGCCGCCGACCTGGCCCGGTGGGTGCGGCTGGGCACGGAGGCGGCGGCGGCCGGAGACCCGGGCACGTACGCCGGTACCGGCCTCCTCGACGGTTGCCTCGACGAGGCGGCCGAGGGCCGTCTCGTGATCGACGACCGTCTCGCCCTCGACTTCCGTGCCGCGTTCGGCGACCCGGAGTTCCGGGACGAGGCGCTGCGGCGCTGTCTCGGGCCGGGTGCCCCGCACGCCGAGCAGCTCTGGGCGGTGCTCACCCGCGCGCTGCCCGTCCCGGAGCGGGCCGATCCGGCGGCGCTGCTCGGCGTCTGCGCCCTGCTGCGGGGGGACGGTGCCCTCGCCGTCCTCGCCGTGGACCGCGCGCTCGGGGACCGGCCGGGCCACATCCTGGCCACCGTGGTCGACACGGCACTGCGGGACGCGCTGACCCCGGGCGTCGCGCCGGGCCCGTATGCCGGGCCGGACGGGTTGCGCCGGCTGCTCACCGCGATGCTCGGCCCCGGTGGGATCGACGCCACGGACCCGGGCGAGCAGTGGTGAGCGGGTCAGCGGCCCCGGGCGAACTCCCAGGCGTCGGCGACGATCCGTTGCAGCTCCGTGCGCGAGGGCTTCCAGCCCAGCTGCTCCGCGGCCCGATCGCTGGCGGCGACCAGGACGGCGGGGTCGCCGGCCCGGCGGGGGGTCAGCACGGCCGGGATCGGGTGCCCGGTCACCGCGCGGCAGGCTTCGACGACCTCCAGCACCGAGAAGCCGTGGCCGCTGCCCAGGTTGTAGACGTCGTGCCGGCCGGCGGTGGCGTGCTGCAGCGCCAGCAGGTGCGCGTCGGCCAGGTCGTCGACGTGGATGTAGTCGCGCACGCAGGTGCCGTCGGGGGTCGGCCAGTCGTCGCCGAAGATCGAGATCGACTCGCGGGTCCCGGCGGCCACCTGCAGGACGAGCGGGATCAGGTGGGTCTCGACGGCGTGCCGCTCGCCGAGGTGCACGTCACCGGCCACGTGGGCGCCCGCCACGTTGAAGTACCGCAGGCTGGTCGCGGCCACACCGTGCGCGGTCGCGTACGAGGTGATCATGTGATCGATCGCGAGCTTGCTCGCCCCGTACGGGTTGGTCGGGAGGGTCGGTGCGGACTCCGGGATCGGCACCCGGTCCGGCTCGCCGTAGGTGGCGGCGGTGGAGGAGAACACCAGGCGCGGCACCGCGTGCTCGCGGATCGCCTCCAGCAACCGGAACGAGGCGAGGACGTTCCCGGACCAGTACTTCTCGGGCTCCGTCACGGACTCGCCGACCAGCGAGCGTGCGGCGAAGTGCAGGACACCGTCGAAGCCGCCCGCGGCGAGAACCTCGCCGGCTCCCGCGCCCAGCTCCGCCTCGACGAACGTGGCGTCGGACGGGACGGCGTCCCGGTGGCCGGTGGACAGGTCGTCGAGTACGACGACCTCGTGTCCCGCCTCCAGCAGGTGCGCCGCGCACACACTGCCGACGTATCCCGCGCCGCCGGTGACGAGCAGCTTCACCCCGGGCCTCCTGGCCTGCCGATCCCCACGGCACCGACCTGCGCGGCGCCGAGCCGTCGGCCCGACCCTCTCACGGGGGTGCACGACGACCGTCGTGCACCCGGGCCGCCGCGGCGGCCCCGGCAGCCGCTACTGGGCCTTGACCAGAACGGCGTGTGCGACCAGCGGGGCGACGGTGGCCTTCTCGCTCTCGGCCGAGGACACCGGGACCGGGTCCCCGAAGCGCGGGATCGCACCGACCTCCACGCTGAGACCCGGCACGATGCCGGCGAGCTTCAGCTCGCCCATGAGGTCCGCGTCGTTCTGCACGTGCTCGGCGATGCGCCGCACCTCGACCCGGCCGCCGCCGCGCCGGGCGAGCTCGTCGAGCCGCTGGAGCCCCACCTCGAGCGACGGCGGGACCGAGGAGGAGGCCGACGGCCCGTGCTCACCGCGCTCCAGGTCGTCCAGGCCGGGGATCGGGTTGCCGTACGGGGACACGGTCGGCTTGTCGAGCAGGCGGAGCAGCTTGCGCTCGACGTCCTCGCTCATCACGTGCTCCCAGCGGCAGGCCTCGGCGTGGACGAGCTCCCACTCCAGGCCGATGACGTCGATGAGCAGACGCTCCGCGAGCCGGTGCTTGCGCATGACCGCGACGGCGCGGCTGCGGCCGTCGTCGGTCAGTTCGAGGTGGCGGTCCCCGGCGACGACGACCAGCCCGTCGCGCTCCATCCGGGCGACGGTCTGGCTGACGGTCGGACCGCTCTGCCCGAGGCGTTCGGCGATCCGCGCGCGCAGCGGAACGACGCCCTCCTCCTCGAGTTCGTAGATGGTCCGGAGGTACATCTCGGTGGTGTCGATGAGGTCGTTCACATGGGGCCCCTTCGTTCGATGGCCAGTCTACCCAGGGCGAGCCCCGGGCACGGCGCACCCATCCGGGGCAGGATGGGCCGCGTGTCCGGTTCGATGATCTCCCCAGAGGCCCTCGCCGGTCTGCTCACCCCCGCAGGTCGTGACGGAGCAGACAGGCCGCCGGGTACTGCACGTCCGGTGCTGCTGGACGTGCGGTGGCGACTTACCGGGCCATCCATGCGTGACGACCACGCGGCCCGCCGTATTCCCGGAGCGGTGTTCGTCGACCTCGACACCGAGCTGGCGGCGGGACCGTCGTCGCCGGGACCCGGCGGCCGGCACCCCCTTCCGGGCCCCGCGGCCCTGCAGGAGGTCCTGCGCGCGGCGGGTGTCCGGGACGACGATCCGGACCAGCTGGTCGTCGCCTACGACGACCGCGACGGCTCGGTGGCGGCGCGGGCCTGGTGGCTGCTGCGCTGGGCCGGGGTCGCCCCGTCGCGCGTGCGGGTGCTCGACGGCGGGTTCGCGGCGTGGCAGCAGAGCGGTCTCCCGGTCGCGGGTACCGACGGCGGCGCGGCCGAGCCGGAGCCGCTGCCGGCCGGGGACCTCGTCGTGCGGTCCGGCGGGATGCCGGTCGTCGACGCCGACGGTGCCGCCGCTCTCGCCCGGGACGGGGTGCTGCTCGACGCCCGTGCGGCCGCGCGGTACCGCGGCGAGACCGAGCCGGTCGACCCGCGCACCGGGCACGTCCCCGGCGCGCGCAACACTCCCGCCGCGGCCAACACCGGCCCGGACGGCCGCTGGCTCGCCCCCGAGGTCCTGGCCGAGCGGTTCCGCGCCGCCGGGGCCGTGCCGGGTGTCCCGGCCGGGGCGTACTGCGGCTCGGGCATCAACGCCTGCGCGCTGGTGCTGGCGTTGGAGGAGTCCGGGACGACACTCCCGCAGGCGCCTGCCGCGCTCTACCCGGGTTCCTGGTCGGAATGGAGTGCCGACCCGGGGCGCCCGGCCGCGACCGGCGACCGGCCGTGGGTGGCGGACCGGTGAACGGCGTGACCGTGGCCGCATCCCTGACATACGGTCCCGTGCCATGAGCGCGCGCACGTCGGTCGTGTGGACACCGGAGTTCCTGACCTACCAGCTGTCCGACGACCATCCGCTGAACCCGGTGCGGCTCGACCTGATGATGGAGCTGTCGCGCGGGCTCGGGGTGCTCGACGGGATCGACCTGATCGAGCCGCAGGCCGCCACCGACGCCGAGCTGACCCGGGTGCACACACCGGGCTACCAGACCGCGGTGCGGTCGGCCCCGGAGGCACCGTTCGGGGTGGGGCACGGTCTCGGCACCGCCGACAACCCGATCTTCTTCGGGATGCACGAGGCGGCGTCGCTGATCGCGGGCGGCTCGGTGGCGGCGGCCCGCGAGATCGCCGAGGGGCGTGCCGACCGGGCGGTGAACCTGGCGGGCGGCCTGCACCACGCCATGCCCGACCGGGCCGCCGGGTTCTGCGTCTACAACGACTGCTCGGTCGCGATCGCCTGGCTGCTGGACCAGGGCTACGAGCGCATCGCCTACGTCGACGTCGACGTCCACCACGGCGACGGCGTCCAGGCCTCCTTCTACGACGACCCGCGGGTCCTCACGATCTCGTTGCACCAGCACCCGCTGACCCTGTGGCCGGGCACCGGCTGGGCGGGCGAGTACGGCCGCGGGGACGGCGAGGGCTACGCGGTGAACGTCGCGCTGCCCCCCGGGACCGGCGACGCAGGCTGGCTGCGCGCCTTCCACGGCGTCGTGCCGTCGCTGCTGGAGGCGTTCCGCCCGCAGGTGCTGGTCACCGAGTGCGGTGCGGACACCCATGCCGAGGACCCGCTGGCGAACCTGGAGCTGTCGGTGGACGGCCACCGGGCCATCTACCGCACCCTGCGCGAGCTGGCCGAGACGACGGCAGGCGGCAAGTGGCTGGTGCTCGGTGGTGGCGGGTACTCGCTCTACCGCGTGGTGCCCCGCTCGTGGACGCACCTGCTCGCGGTGTCGCTCGACCGGGACCTCCACCCGGACACGACGATCCCCGCGGACTGGATGGCAAGGGCGTCGACCCACACCCGGGCTCCGCTGCCGGTGTCGATGTCCGACGGGGCCGACCCGTCCTTCGAGAAGTGGGGTGGGGCGTTCGGCGAGCGGGTGGACTCCTCCATCCTGGAGACCCGCCGTGCGGTCTTCCCGCTGCACGGACTCGAGCCCGACGACCCGCGGGACTGAGACATGACGGCCACGAGCATGCCCGACGACCAGCCGCAGCAGCGGACGCATCCGTACCCCCGGCACTGGGAGGCCGACGTCGTCGCCTCCGACGGCGGGATTGTCCACCTGCGCCCGATCAGCCCCGACGACGCCGACATGCTGCTGGCCTTCCACGGCAAGCTCTCCGACCGCACCCGCTACCTGCGCTACTTCGGGCCGTACCCACGGATCTCGCCGCGTGACCTGGAGCGGTTCACCGTCGTCGACCACCGCAGCCGGGTCGCGTTCCTGGCCATGCTGGGGGACGAGATCATCGCGGTCGGCCGCTACGAGGGGCTCACCCCCGACGGTGGTGCGGCGGTCCAGGAGGGCGCAGGCACCGACAAGCCGGTCACCTCGGCCGAGGTCGCGTTCGTCGTGCGCGACGACCACCAGGCGCGCGGGCTGGGCTCCATCCTGCTCGAGCACCTCGCCGCCGCCGCCCGGGAGAACGGGCTCTCCCGCTTCGAGGCCGAGGTGCTGGTCGAGAACCACGCCATGGTCCGGGTGTTCCGGGAGGCCGGCTACCAGGTCAAACGGGCCTTCGCCGAGGGCGTGCTGCACCTGGAGTTCGACGTCGACCCGACCGAGAAGTCGATCGCGGTGCGGGACTCGCGCGAGCAGGCCGCCGAGGCCCGCAGCGTCGCGAACCTGCTGCACCCGGCCTCGGTCGCGGTGATCGGCGCCTCCGCGGACGCGACCAAGCTCGGCCACGCCGTGCTCACCAACCTGTTGCTCGCCGGGTTCACCGGTCCCGTCTACCCGGTGAACCCGGACGCCCGCTCGGTGCGCGGTGTGCGGGCGTACCCGTCGGTGATCGACATCCCGGACGAGGTGGACCTCGCCGTCGTCGCCGTCCCGGCCGCGAACATCGACGAGGTCATGGACTCCTGCCTGGCCAAGGGCGTCAAGGCGCTGGTGGTGATCAGCTCCGGGTTCGCCGACGCCGGCGGGGGCGGCAAGGTGGCCGAGCGCCGGCTGGTGGCCGAGGCCCGCGCGCACGGCATGCGGGTGGTCGGGCCGAACGCGCTCGGCGTCGCCAACCCGGCCGCGGCCGTCCGGCTCAACGCCACCCTGGCCCCGGCGCTGCCCGGGCCCGGCCGCACCGGCTTCTTCTGCCAGTCCGGTGCGCTGGGGACCGCGATCCTGGCCAACGCGCGTTCGCGCGGGCTGGGGCTGTCCTCGTTCGTCTCCGCGGGCAACCGCGCCGACGTCTCCGGCAACGACCTCATGCAGTACTGGCAGACGGACCCGGGCACCGACCAGGTGCTGCTCTACCTGGAGACGTTCGGCAACCCGCGCAAGTTCGCCCGGGTCGCGCGCAGGCTGGCCCGGACCAAGCCGATCGTCGCGGTGAAGTCCGGGCGCCACACCGGGCCGCTGCCGTCGCTGGCGTCGGTCGGCGCGCAGATCGACGAGTCCAGCGTCCAGGCGCTGTTCGAGCAGTCCGGCGTCATCCGGGTGCAGACCCTGCCGCAGCTGTTCGACACCGCGCTGCTGCTGGCCTACCAGCCGCTGCCCAGCGGGCGGCGGGTCGCGGTCGTCGGGAACTCGACGGCGGTGAACCTGCTGGTCACCGACGGCCTGCTGGACGAGGGGCTGGAGCTCGCCGGGGACACGGTGGACGTCGGCACCCAGGCGCCGCCCGAGGCGTTCGCCGAGGCGGTCCGCAGTCGGCTGGAGGGCGCGGACCAGCCGGACGCCCTGATCGCGGTGTTCGTCCCGCCGGTGGCCGTCGAGGGGACCGCGCACGCGAACGCCCTGCGCGACGCCGCCGACGGCGCCGGGATCCCGGTGCTCGCGGTGTTCCTGGCGGCGGAGGGCATCCCGGCCGAGCTGTCGGTGCGCCAGGCCGACGGCACGCCCGGGCGGGGCTCGGTGCCCAGCTACGCGAGCCCGGAGCGGGCGACGGCCGCGCTGGGCCGGGTCACCCGCTACGCCGAGTGGCGCGACACCCCGGTCGGTGAGTTCGTCGTCCCCGACGGCATCGACACCGAACGGGCCCGCCGGCTCGTCGCCTCGTTCGGCCCGGACGCCGCGCACGAGCTGACCGACCCCGAGGCGGTCGAGCTGCTGGCCTGTTACGGCCTGGACGTCGTCACCTTCCGCCAGGTCACCGGGGCCGACGCCGCGGTCGTCGCCGCCGAGGAGGTCGGGTACCCGGTGGTGATCAAGACGACCGGCGAGCAGTGGCGGCACCGCGGCGACTTCGTCGGCGTCCGGCTGGATCTCGTGTCGCCGGACGCCGTCCGCGGCGCGCACGCCGAGCTGTCCCGGCTGACCGGCTCCGACGAGGTGTACGTGCAGCGGATGGCGCCGAAGGGCTCGTCCTGCAAGATCGAGGTGGTCGAGGACCCGTCGTTCGGCTCGCTGATCGCGTTCGGGCTCTCCGGCATGGCCACCGAGCTGCTCGGTGACCGCGCCTACCGCGTGCTGCCGGTCTCCACCGAGGACGCCAAGCGGTTGATCCGGGCGCCCCGGGCGGCGCCGCTGCTCACCGGCTACCGGGGCACGGAGCCGGTCGACACCGACGCGCTGGAGGACCTCGTGCTGCGGATCGGGCGGCTCACCGAGGACATCCCGCAGATCCGGTCACTGGCCCTGAACCCGGTGCTGGCCTCCCCGGACGGCGCGTTCGTCACCGGCGCGCGGGTGACCGTCGGCCCGGTGCCCGACCGGCGCGACACGGGACCGCGCCGGCTGCGCTGAGAGGAGCTTGCGGAACGAACCTCTGCGCTGAGCTGGGCTGAGCTGGGCTGAGCTGCCGGGCCGAGTCGCGCTGGGACACCGTGCCCCGGGCGGGACCCGGGGCACGGTGCGGCGCCGTGTCAGGTACGGAAGGTGACCTGCAGCGTCGGCGCGGAGGTGTCGGCAAAGAAGTCGTTGCCCTTGTCGTCCATCACGACGAACGCGGGGAAGTCCTCGACGTCGATCTTCCAGACCGCCTCCATGCCGAGCTCCGGGTACTCGAGCACCTCGACGTTGCGGATGCAGTCCTGGGCCAGCCGTGCGGCCGGGCCGCCGATCGAGCCCAGGTAGAAGCCGCCGTTCGCGGCGCACGAGTCCACGACCTGCTTGGACCGGTTGCCCTTGGCCAGCATCACCAGCGAGCCGCCGGCCTCCTGGAACTGCTGGACGTAGGAGTCCATCCGGCCGGCCGTCGTCGGGCCGAACGAACCGGAGGCGTAGCCCTCCGGCGTCTTGGCGGGCCCGGCGTAGTAGACGGCGTGGTCACGCAGGTACTGCGGCATCGGCTCGCCCGCGTCCAGCCGCTCGGCGATCTTCGCGTGCGCGATGTCGCGGGCGACGACGAGCGGCCCGCTCAGCGACAGCCGGGTCTTCACCGGCACCTGCGAGAGCTGGGCGCGGATCTCGTCCATCGGCCGGTTGAGGTCGACCTGCACGACCTCGTCCGAGAGGTCGCCGGACTCGGTGTCGGGCAGGTACTTCGCCGGGTCGCGCTCCAGCTGCTCCAGGTACACCCCGGACGGGGTGATCTTGGCCTTGGCCTGGCGGTCGGCCGAGCAGGACACCGCGACACCGACCGGCAGCGAGGCGCCGTGCCGGGGGAGCCGGATCACGCGGACGTCGTGACAGAAGTACTTGCCGCCGAACTGGGCGCCGATCCCGAAGTTGCGGGTCAGCTCCAGCACCTGCTGCTCGAGATCGGTGTCGCGGACCGCGTGGCCCAGTGGCGAGCCCTCGGTCGGCAGGGTGTCCAGGTAGCGCGCGGAGGCGAGCTTGGCGACCTTGAGGTTGTACTCGGCCGACATGCCGCCGACGACGATCGCGAGGTGGTACGGGGGGCAGGCCGCGGTGCCGAGCGAGCGCAGCTTCTCGTCCAGGAACGCCGCGAGCCGCTTCGGGTTCAGCAGCGCCTTCGTCTCCTGGTAGAGGAAGGTCTTGTTGGCCGAGCCGCCGCCCTTGGCCATCACCAGGAACTCGTAGTACGGGTCCCGGCCGGGCTTGGCGAACAGCTCGACCTGGGCCGGCAGGTTGGTGCCGGTGTTGCTCTCCTCCCAGAACGACAGCGGCGCCATCTGCGAGTACCGCAGGTTCAGCTCCTGGTAGGCCTCGAACACCCCGCGGGACACGGACGCCTCGTCGTCGCCACCGGTCAGCACGGTCTCGGTCTTCTTGCCGATGACGATCGCGGTGCCGGTGTCCTGGCACATCGGCAGCACGCCGCCTGCCGAGACGCAGGCGTTGCGCAGCAGGTCGGTGGCGACGAACCGGTCGTTGCCGGACGCCTCCGGATCGTCGATGATCGCGCGCAGCTGGGTCAGGTGGGACGGCCGGAGCAGGTGCTGGATGTCGTTCACGGCGGCGCGGACCAGGCCGGTGATCGTCTCCGGGGGGACCTCGAGGAAGGTCCGGCCGGCGGCCTCGGTCACGGTGCCCGCGGGCAGGTCGAGCTCGCGGTACTCGGTGTCGTCCGGGCCGAGCGGGAGCACGTCGGTGTGGTGGAACTCGGGCATGGCCGGGACGCTACCGGGCGGGGTCGGTGCGTGACCGCAGGTGGAGACGCAGACGACGCGTGACCCCGGCCGCTCACCGAGCCGCGTCGGTGTCCCCGGCAGGGAGCCGGGGCGTAACCGGACGACCCTCCGGTTCGTGCGGTAGCGTGGATCACATGCCTGGTTCGATCCTCGGAACATCCGTCCGCCGCGTCGAGGACGCCGACCTGATCACCGGTGCGAGCACGTATGTGGGCAACCTCCGGCTCGACGGCCTGGCCCACGTGGCATTCGTCCGGTCCCCGCTGGCGCACGCGCTCGTCACCGGCATCGACACGACCGAGGCGGCGGCCGCACCCGGGGTGCTCGCCGTCCACACCGCCGCCGACCTGGACCTGCCCGCCCACCACGGCCTCGCCGTGCTCAACCCGGAGCTGCCGCGCCCGCCGCTGGCGACCGACCGGGTCCGCTTCGTCGGCGAGGCGGTCGCGCTCGTGGTCGCCGAGACCCGGGCCGCGGCCGTCGACGCCACCGAGCTCGTCGAGGTCGACTACGAGCCGCTGCCCGCCGTCACCGACCCGGAGGCGGCACTCGCCGAGGGCGCCGAGCTGCAGTTCCCCGGATACGGGTCGAACCTGGCCGCCGGGCTGCGCGGCCCCGAGGACGACCCGCTGGCCGGTGCCGACGTCGTGGTCCGGGCCCGGATGGAGAACCAGCGGGTCGCCGCGGTCCCGCTGGAGGGCAACGCGATCGTCGCGGACCCGCGGGGCGGGGAGGCCGCAGGCGGCTACGCGCTGACCGTGCACGTCTCCACCCAGATGCCGCACGGTTTCCAGAAGCAGCTCTGCGGGGTCCTCGGTCTCGACCCCGACACGGTCCGGGTGATCGCCCCGCACGTCGGCGGCGGGTTCGGCGCGAAGGCGGGCGTACTCGCCGAGCACACCGCGACCGTCGGCGCCGCCCGCGCGCTCGGCTGTCCGCTCGCATGGGTCGAGACGCGCTCGGAGAACCTGCTCTCGATGCCGCACGGCCGCGGCCAGGTCGGCTACTACGAGCTCGGCCTGACCCGTGAGGGGCGGATGACCGGCCTGCGGGCCCGGGTGATCGGCGACGCCGGGGCCTACGCCGGGTTCGGCGGTGCGCTGCCGCTGCACATGACCTACCTGATGGCATCGGGCGTCTACGACGTCCCGGCGGTCCGGTACGACGCCGCGTCCGCCCTGACCAACACCACGCCGATGGGCGCGTTCCGCGGTGCCGGCAGGCCCGAGGCCGCCGCGCACCTGGAACGGCTGGTCGACCTGGCCGCCACCGAGCTGGGCATGGACCCGGTCGAGCTGCGGCGGCGCAACTTCCTCGCCCCGCAGGCGTTCCCGCACACCACCCCGACCGGCGCGGTCTACGACGTCGGTGACTACGACCTGCCGCTGCGTGAGGCCCTGCGGATCGTCGGTCTCGACGAGCTGCGCGCCGAGCAGGCGCGGCGCCGCGAGGCGGGGGACCCGGTCCGGCTCGGCATCGGGATCTCGGTGTACGTCGAGGTCACCGCGGGCGGCGGGGGCGGCGAGTACGGCTCGGTCACCGTGCACGCCGACGGTTCCGCGACCGTCTCGGCGGGCACCTCCGCGCACGGGCAGGGGCACGCGACGTCGTTCTCCATGCTCGTCGCCGACCGGCTCGGCATCCCGTTGGAGCGGATCGACTACGTGCAGTCCGACACCGCGCGGGTGCCGCGGGGCGCAGGCACCGGCGGGTCGCGCTCCCTGCAGCTCGGCGGCACCGCGGTGTCCGAGGCCGCGCACGAGCTCTTCGAACGGGCCCGCACGATCGCCGCGACGCTGCTGGAGGCGTCCGCCCAGGACGTCGAGATCACCGAGGACGGCACGTTCGGCGTCGCGGGCGTGCCCGCCGGCCCGCGGGTGACCTGGACCGAGGTGCACCGCCAGGCAGCGGAGACGGGGGAGCAGCTGCACGTCGGGCTGGACTCCCAGCAGTCCGGGGCGACGTACCCGTTCGGCGCGCACGTCTCGGTCGTCGAGGTCGACACCGACACCGGCCGGGTCACCCCGCGCCGCCACGTCGCCGTCGACGACTGCGGCCGGATTCTCAACCCGCTGCTCGTCGAGGGCCAGCAGCACGGCGGGATGGCCCAGGGGATCGCGCAGGCGCTCTACGAGCAGGTCCGCTACGACGACGAGGGTCAGCCGATCACCTCCAGTCTCGCCGCCTACACCATCCCGACCGCGGCCGATCTGTTCGCCCTCGAGGCCGCGACGACCGAGACCCCGACGCCGCTGAACTCGCTGGGGGCCAAGGGGATCGGCGAGTCCGCAACGATCGGCTCGACCCCCGCGGTGCAGAACGCGGTGGTGGACGCGCTCGCCGACCTGGGCGTGCGGCACATCGACCTGCCGTGCACCCCCGAGCGGGTGTGGCGGGCGGTCACCGCCGCCAGGGCCGGGGCACCGGAGGACGCCTGGCGGGAGCCGCCCGCGGTGTTCGACGACCTGCCCGTGCGCGGTGGCGCGTCGGCCGACGACGACGTCGCCGCGATCTGAGGAGCGGGGTTCGCAGCTCGTGAGCCACCCCCCGGCCGTCCGCGTCGGGCCGGTGTCGCAGACTCTGCGCCGGACACCGAGGCAGGACACACCGAACAGGCGACACCGAACAGCTGGGAGGCGACGCGCACCATGAGGCTCGCGACGATCCGGACCGCGACCGGGCTCCGGGCGGTGCGTCTCGACGGCGACACCGCCGTCGAGACGGGGGAGACCGACGTGCGCACGCTGCTCGAGCGCCCGGACTGGGCCGAGCACGCCGCGGCGGCGGGCGGTCCGGTGCACGACGCGTCCACGCTGGATCTCGCGCCGCTGGTCCCGTCGCCGGAGAAGATCCTCTGCATCGGTCTCAACTACCGCGACCACGTGCTGGAGATGGGCAACGAGCTGCCCGAGTACCCCACGATCTTCGGCAAGTTCGCGCCCGCGCTGATCGGGGCGCGGGACGAGATCGAGCTCCCGTCCCAGTCCGACCGGGTCGACTACGAGGCCGAGCTGACCGTCGTCATCGGGCAGTCGGTCCGGCACGCCGACGCCGAGTCGGCGCGGGCCGCGATCGCCGGCTACACGGTGCTCAACGACGTGAGCATGCGCGACTACCAGCGCCGTACGAAGCAGTTCCTGCAGGGCAAGACCTGGGAGCACTCCACCCCGCTCGGTCCCGAGCTGGTCACCCCGGACGAGCTGCCCGCCGATCCGGCCGACGGCGGCGCGCTGCGCATCCGGTCCGAGCTCTCCGGCGAGATCATGCAGGACTCGACCACCGACCAACTCGTGTTCGGTGTCGTCGACCTGATCGTCTACCTGTCGACGATCCTCACCCTCAACCCCGGCGACGTCATCGCCACCGGCACCCCGGGCGGGGTCGGCGACGCCCGCACGCCCCCGCGCTACCTCACCGACGGCGCCGAGATCGTCACCTCGGTCGAAGGGATCGGGGAGTGCCGCAACGTGGCCCGGTCGCTGCAGTGACCGACGACGAACCGGTGCCCGTACCGCCGGCCCTGGCCGACTCACTGGCCTGGGCGGCGGACGGGCAGGCCCACCTGCGCGGCCTCATGACGCGGATGGGTGGCGACGCCTTCGCCGCTCCGTCCCTGCTGGCCGGCTGGACCAGGGCGCACGTGCTCACCCACGTGGCCCGCAACGCCGACGCGATGGTCAACCTGCTGACCTGGGCGCGGACCGGCGAGCCGACCCCGGCCTACCCGGACCGGGCCGCGCGGGACGCGGGCATCGCCGCCGCGGCAGGCCGCACCCCCGACGAGATCCGCGCCGACGTCATCGCGTCGTCCGACCGGCTCGCCGACGTCGCCCGCACGCTCCCCGCGAGCGCGTGGTCGGCGCACGTGCGCAACGCCCAGGACGTCGAGATCCCGGCGACCGCGGTGCCGTGGGCACGGGCCCGCGAGGTGTGGATCCACGCGGTCGACCTCGACGTCGGGGCGTCGTTCAAGGACCTGCCGATCCCGATGCGCAGGGTGCTCGTCGCCGACGTCGTCGCGACGCTCGAGACCCGGCCGGGCTGTCCGCGCGTCCGGCTGGAGGAGGCCAGGACCGGGCAGGTGCGCGAGTTCGGACCGGGCCCGGCGACGGACGACGGCACGGAGCCGGGCGATCTCGGCACGGTCCGCGGCAAGGCACCGGACCTGATCGCCTGGCTGCTCGGCCGCCCGTTCGGGAAGGGCCTGCGCGACGCAGGCGGCAACCTGCCGCCTCCGCTGCCGGTCTGGCTGTGACCGGCCGGTACCCGGGCGTCAGCGGCCCTCGAGCTCGTCCAGCCGCGCGGTGGCCCGCCCGAGCTGGCGGGCCATCTCGTCCAGCCGGGCCTGCAGCAGCGCCATCTCCGCGGTGAGCACCGCGACCGCTCCGGCGGTGGCGATCGGGTCGCCCTCGGCCGGCTCCGGCCCGCCGAACCCGGAGTCGTCGAGCGGGCGGTCCCCGAGCCGACCGGCATCGCCGCCGGCACCGGAGCCGACCGGGGCCAGCGGACCCGCGGGGACGTCGTCGGGCAGCAGGGTCACGGCGGCGAGCCGGGCGAACCGCTCCGGCGACAGCACCGGGCGTGCCCCCGCACAGCGCGCACAGGCGGGTTCCAGCCGCCGCCACCCGTGCTGGCCCGATCCGGTGTCGGCGAGCGCGGACACCGTCACCCCGCACCGGCACGGCCGCATCCGGACCGAGCGCACCCGCTGCCGCGAGTACCGCAACCCCAGCTCGTAGCGCCGGAACCGCCCGGACACGGCGACCTCGAGCAGCACCGAACCCTGGTGCTCCGGTGCGCACGCCAGCTCACGGGCGTCGGAGTCGGAGTGGAAGCAGTAGAAGCCGCAGTCGCACCAGCGCGACGGGCAGGAGTGCCGGCAGCCGTGCGCGCAGACCGCGTCGTCGACGGTGCGGTACACGTGGGCACGACCGAGGGTGACCCCGCTGAAGCCGGCCGTCGTGCCGTCCGCGGACAGCATGGGGAAGGCCAGCTTGTGCCCCGTCAGCGGGCCGGTCGGACGCTCCTGCGGGGCACGGCTGAACAGGCCGCCCGGCACGTCAGTCCTCGCGCGACCCCGACCGGGCCGGCACCTCGTGCTCGACCGGCGACCAGTCGACGACCTCGGGCTCGGGGGTGGGCACCGGCCGGTCCTGCGCGGCGGTGAGCCGGTCGGCCTCGTGGTCGACGGCATATCCCTCGGAGATCTTGCGGCCCAGCCTCATGATGCCTCCCGTGCTCCGGGTTCCCGGGCGGACCGTCGTGTGGCCGCCGTCACCAGGCTGACCGTTTCGCGCGATGTTGTCCAGAGCGGAACGGGTGAGGCGGACGGGGTACGGAGATCACACCGATGCCGGAGCGCGGCGCCGGTACCGTCCATGCTCGGACGGACACGGGGAGTGATCGATGCGGGGCACGGCGCGGTACGGGATCGAACACGAGCTGGCACTGCTCCGGCCGGACGGTGCACTCGCCGACTTCACCTCGCTCACCCACGCCGAGGTCGCCCGGATCGTCGGGGAGCTCCCCGACCTCCCCGGTGACCAGGCGGACCTGCGGATCGGCGACGCGGGCATCCGCCGCAAGCGCTGGTACGCCGAGGGCTACGAACGGATCGACGACGACGGCGAGCTCGTGGCGTTCGAGCCGAAGGGGATCGAGGTCCGCACGGTCGTGCACGACTCGGTGGCGGACACCGAGGCCGCACTGACCGCCGACGCCCGGCTGCTCGCCGAGGTCGCCGCCCGGTACGACCTGCGACCGGTCGCGTTCGGACACCACCCGTTCCGCTCGGAGTACCGGCTCGACCCGCCCCCGAACGCGCGGGAGCGGGCGCTGATGGCGGCCTCGCCGGAGGAACGCACCGCGCACCTGCACATGGTCACCTGGGGCCCCGACCTCAACCTGTCGTTCCCCGAGGCCGGCAGCGACCCGGCGGTGCTGGCCGACGCGGCCGCCAAGCTGACCTACTACAGCCCGTACCTGGTGCCCTGGTCGTTCTCCTCCCCGTTCCGTGACGGGCGGCCGTGGGGCGGGCTCTCCGCCCGGACCTCCCGCCGGACGGGTGCGCGCCCGGCTGCGCTCGCCTACCTCGAGCCGGGCGCGGCGCTGCTGCCGTCCGACCCGAGCCTGGTCCGGCACGCCGGCATCCCGGGGGAGATCGGGCGGATCGAGTTCAAGGCGTTCGACGCCGTCGCGGCGGTCCCGGAGGAGGAGCCGGCCGACGGGGGCGGTCCCGGTCTGCTCGGCGCGTTGCTCAGCCTGCTCACCGGCGTGCTGCGGGACACGACGCTGACCGGCAGGCGGCGCACCCCGGACGCGGCCCTGCACCGCACCTCGGCGCTGCACGGCTGGTCCGACCCGGCGATCCGGGCCGGATCGCTGGCCACGCTGAGTGCCGCGGCGGCGGCGCTGAAGGACGAGCCCGGCCACCGGGAGCGGCTGGAGCTGCTGTCCGAGCGGCTCCGGCGTCGGCAGACCCCGGCCGACCGGATGCTCGCCCGCTACCGCGAGGGCGGCGGGATCCCCGGCGTCGCCGCCGGGCGCGACCACGCCGCCCTCTGACCCGGAAGGTCAGCGGTAGCTGTGCTCCTCGGCGGGGTACTCCCCGCCGCGCACGTCGGCGGCGAACGCGGCGGCCGCGTCGTGCAGCACCGCGCCGACCTCGGCGTACTTGCGCACGAAGCGCGGCACCTTCCCGCGGTTCATGCCCGCCATGTCCGACCAGACGAGCACCTGGGCGTCGCAGTCCGGTCCGGCGCCGATCCCGATGGTCGGGATCCGCAGCTCGCCGGTGACCTGCTTCGCCACGTCGGCGGGCACCATCTCCAGCACGACGGAGAACGCCCCGGCCTCCTGGAGCGCCAGCGCGTCCTCGATGAGCCGCTCGGCGGCGTCGCCGCGGCCCTGGATGCGGAACCCACCGAGCGCGTGCTCGCTCTGCGGGGTGAAACCGAGGTGGCCCATCACCGGCACCCCGGATGCGGTGAGCGCCTCGACCTGCGGCGCGAACCGGGCGCCGCCCTCCAGCTTCACCGCGTGCGCACCGGCCTCCTTCATGAACCGGAACGCCGTCTCCTGGGCCTGGCCGGGGGAGACCTGGTAGCTGCCGAACGGCAGGTCCGCGACGACCAGGGCGCTGCGTGCGCCGCGGACCACGGCGCGGGTGAGCGGCAGCAGGTCGTCGACCGTGACCGGGATCGTGTTGGCGTGGCCGAAGACGTTGTTGCCCGCCGAGTCGCCGACCAGCAGGACCGGGATGCCCGCGTCGTCGAAGATCTCGGCGGAGTAGACGTCGTAGGCGGTCAGCATGGGCCAGCGCCGACCTTCCTGCTTCCACTGCAGCAGGTGGTGGATGCGGGTGCGCTTGGGTGGTGCGGCCGCCCGGTAGGGGGACTCGACCTCGCCGGACCCGGACATGGGAGTGCTAGTGCTCACCAGTGAGCTCCTTCCGTGCCTCGAGGCCCGCGCTGATCGTGGGTCCCCGGGTTCGTCATCGGTGGCGATCGCCAGGGTGGCAGCGCGGACGGCGTGGCGGGCTCCGGTGTGGGGACGCTCACCCGGCTTCCCGACCGGCCCCGCGCCCGGTCACTGTCGGGGGTCGATGGCATGCTCGCCGTCATGCTGCCCCGCCTGCCGCGCCCCCGTGGCCACGGACACGCCGCACCGCCGTCCCCGCAGGGGCGGCGACGGCGCGGGCGGGCGGCCGGTGCGGTGGTGCTCGGTGCGGTCGTGGCGATGCTGGTCACGGCCTGCTCGGGAGTCGGGACCATGTCGGGTGAGCAGCCCGCCCCGCCGCAGGACCCGCCGGAGCTCGCGCAGTTCTACGACCAGCAGCTGAGCTGGGGCCCGTGCGCCGACTACGCGCAGACCGACGACGACCGCCAGGCGTTCGCCGAGCCGCAGTTCGACTGCACCCGGGTCACCGTCCCGCAGGACTACGCCCAGCCGCAGGGCGAGACCATGCAGATCGCGCTGCTGCGCAAGAAGGCCACCGGCGACAAGATCGGTTCGCTGTTCACCGACCCGGGCGGCCCCGGGGCGTCCGGTACGTCGTTCATGGCGAGCACGGCCGCCACCTGGTCGACGAACGGCCTGGGCGACCGGTTCGACCTGATCGGCTTCGACCCGCGCGGCACCGGTGCCAGCGAGCCGAAGATCCAGTGCCTGACCGACGCGGAGAACGACGAGGACCGCACCAAGGTCTTCGCCGACCCGTCCCCGGCGGGTGTCGCGGCGGCCGAGGCCTACAACAAGCAGTTCGCCGACCGCTGCACCGAGCGCACCGGGGCGGACGTGCTGGCCAACGTCGGCACCCGCGACGTCGCCAAGGACATGGACATCATGCGGGCGGCCGTCGGCGACGAGAAGATGACCTACGCCGGGTTCTCCTACGGCACCGAGCTGGGCACCGCCTACGCCGAGGCGTTCCCGCAGAACGTCCGGGCGCTGCTGCTGGACGGGGCGATCGACCCGACCCAGACCACCATCGACTCCACGGTGAAGCAGAACGCGGGCTTCCAGCAGGCGTTCGACGCCTTCGCCGAGGACTGCACCAGCAAGCCGAACTGCCCGTTGGGCACCGACCCGGCGCAGGCCACCCGGGCGTTCCAGGCGGTCATGCAGCCGCTGATCGACAAGCCGGTCCCGACCAGCGACGGTCGCGTGCTGAGCTTCAACGACGCGCAGACCGGTGTGAGCCAGGCGCTCTACCTCTCCCAGCTGTGGCCCGCGCTGCAGCAGGGCATCTCGCAGGTCGCGAACGGCAACGGCGACTTCCTGATGACCCTGGCCGACCTCTACCACCAGCGCGACGCGCAGGGCCGGTACACGAACATGCTGCAGGCGTTCCAGGCGATCACCTGCGTGAACCAGCCACCGCTGAAGGAACCGGCCGAGGCGCTCGAGCTCGCACAGCGGGCCGAGGAGGCAGCGCCGTTCCGGTCGACCGGCCAGGGCCCGGTGGGCGCCAGGGACGCGTGCGCGTTCTGGCCGGTGCCGCCGACCAGTGAGCCGCACACGCCCCAGGTGGAGGGCCTCCCGCCGGTGCTGGTGGTCTCGGTCACCGGTGACCCGGCGACGCCGTTCCAGGCCGGGGTCGACCTCGCCGACCAGCTCGGCGGCAGCCTGATCACGGTCAACGGCGAGCAGCACGGCGCGGCCCTGCAGGGCGACCCCTGCGTGGACCGGCTCGCCGTCGACTACCTGGTCGACCTGAAGCTGCCGCCGGAGGGCGCCGAGTGCACCCTGGCCCCGGCCTGACCCCGGATACATCCCCGTAACACCGGCTTCCTAGGCTCCGCCGCATGGACCGCCAGCAGGAGTTCGTCCTCCGCACGCTCGAGGAGCGCGACATCCGTTTCGTCCGTCTGTGGTTCACGGACGTGCTCGGCTATCTGAAGTCGGTGGCGGTCGCCCCGGCGGAGCTGGAGGGGGCGTTCGCCGAGGGCATCGGGTTCGACGGCTCGGCGATCGAGGGCTTCGCCCGGGTCTACGAGTCGGACATGGTGGCCAAGCCGGACCCGTCGACGTTCCAGGTGCTGCCCTGGGAGACCGCGTCCGGCGACCACTACTCGGCGCGGATGTTCTGCGACATCGCCATGCCGGACGGCTCGCCGTCCTGGGCCGACCCGCGGCACGTGCTGACCCGCGCGCTGAACAAGGCCGGCGAGGCCGGGTTCACCTGCTACGTGCACCCGGAGATCGAGTTCTACCTGCTGAAGAACCTGCCCGACGACGGTTCACGCCCGGTCCCCGCCGACTCCGGCGGGTACTTCGACCAGGCCAGTCACGACGTCGCGCCGCACTTCCGGCGCAACACCATCGAGACGCTCGAGTCGATGGGCATCTCGGTCGAGTTCAGCCACCACGAGGGCGGGCCGGGCCAGCAGGAGATCGACCTGCGCTACGCCGACGCGCTGACCATGGCCGACAACCTGATGACGTTCCGCTACGTCGTGAAGGAGGTCGCGCTCACCCAGGGCGTGCGGGCGTCGTTCATGCCCAAGCCGTTCTCGGAGCACCCGGGCTCGGCGATGCACACGCACTTCTCGCTGTTCGAGGGCGACTCCAACGCCTTCCACTCCCCGGACGACCCGTACGAGCTGTCCGAGACCGGCAAGGCGTTCGTGGCCGGGGTGCTGCGGCACGCCCGGGAGATCACCGCCGTCACCAACCAGTGGGTCAACTCCTACAAGCGGCTGATCACCGGTGGCGAGGCGCCGACCGCGGTGTCCTGGGGGCACGCGAACCGCTCGGCGCTGGTCCGGGTGCCGATGTACTCGCCGGGCAAGTCGTCGTCGCGGCGGATCGAGGTCCGCACGCTGGACTCGGCGTGCAACCCGTACCTGGCGTACGCGGTGATCCTCGGCGCCGGGCTGACCGGCGTCAAGAAGGGCTACGAGCTGCCGCCGGCCACCGAGGACGACGTCTGGGCCCTCACCGACACCGAGCGCAAGGCGCTGGGGTACGAGCTGCTGCCGCAGAACCTGACCGAGGCGCTCGACATCATGGAGCGCTCGGAGCTGGTCGCCGAGTACCTGGGCGAGCACGTCTTCGACTTCTTCCTGCGGAACAAGCGTGCCGAGTGGGACGCCTACCGGCGAAACGTGACCCCGCACGAGCTGGCCACGTACCTGCCGGTGCTGTAGGAACACAGACGTGTTCGACGGCGACGAGATCATCCTGGGGCCACTTCCGAAGGGCATCACCCGGGCAGGTGAGGGCCAGTACCAGCGGGCGTGGAACGTGCTGGGCCACACCTACTGGGCGAAGGCGATCAGCGAGACCAGCTTCGCCTTCGAGACCCTCGACCCGCCGGGCACCGGCGTGCCCCCGCACGTGCACCCCACGCAGGACGAGCACATCCACGTCCTCGACGGCGTCTTCACCCTCTACCTGGACGGGCAGTGGGAGAAGGCCGGGCCGGGGGACACCGTGCTCATGCCCAAGGGACTGCCGCACGCGTACTACAACAAGGAGCAGGGCAACGCCCGGGCGCTGTTCTGGGTCAGCCCCTCCGGCCGGCTGCCGCAGCTGTTCGACCACCTGCACGACCTGACCGACCCGGACGAGGTCGTCCGGGTGTCGGCGATGCACGACGTCGAGTTCCTCCCACCCGGAACGATCCCCGGCGCGGACTAGTGGCCGAGTTCGTTAGTTCGTCGGGGGTCATGCGGCGGTAGTGAGGGTGCTGGGCTGCTCTGGCGGGCCGATCCGGTCGAGTAGGGCGCGGAGATCGCGGCGGGTGAAGGTCCAGTCGAAGGGTGTCGCGGCGCGGTTGTAGCGGTCTTGGAAGGCCAGGATGCGCTCGGCGAGGGCGTCGAGGTCGGCGAAGTCGACCGGGCTGATAGCTTTGCGTTGCAGGATCGAGAAGTAGATTTCGACCTGGTTGAGCCAGGAGGCGTGGATCGGTAGGTGGACCAGTGTCGCGCTCGGCCAGGTTGTGTTCATGCGGTCGATCGAGGCCTGTCCGGCGTGGCTGGAGCCGTTGTCCACGACCCAGAACACCCGCCGTGCCGAGGCGTAGGGCTCGCAGCTCATGACGTGTGTGACCAGGTCGGTGAACGGTTCGATCCCGGTCTTCGGGGCGATGGTGCCCATGACTCGGGCGTGGTGGATGTCGTAGGCGGCGAAGTAGGCCAGGGTCCCGCCGCGGCGGTATTCGAACTCGACCTGGCGGGTCCGGCCCGGCCCGGCCCGGCGGGCCGGCCGGGGTGGCGGCGACGCAGGGCTTGGAGCTGGGACTTCTCATCGGCGCTGATCACGTAGTCGTCCGGGCCCAGCGGTGCACCGTTCCAGGTGCGGGCGTAGAGGTCCAGGACCCGGGCGGCCTTGGTCTCGAAGTTCGGGTCGCGGGGGAAGATCCAGGAGCGGTGCTGCCAGGGTTTGATCACCGCACGGGTCAGCGCCCGACGCACTGTGGACGCCGAGATCGTCTCGGCGATACCGCGGGTGACCGCTTCGGTGGCCAGTTCGGTGCTGCTCCAGCGCGAGAGCGGTATCCCGGTCTCCGCGGGCAGGGTGCAGGCCAGCGCGGTGATCGCCGCGCTCTGCACGGCGGTGAACCGGCGCGGTCGCCCGGTGCGGGGCCGATCGGCGAGACCGTCGAGGCGCTCGGTGGCGAACTGTCGTCGCCACCTGCGCGCGGTGTCGACACACACTCTGAGTTCGACGGCGATCGCGGCGTTGGTCGCACCGGCCGCGGCAGCGAGCACGATCCGGGCCCGCAGCCGGTCGCGGTGCTCGGTGCGCCCGCTGCGCGCCCGCGCGGTCAACACCGCCTCCTCCGCCGCGGTGAGCACGATGATGAACGGGCTGGTGACCGGCACACCCGGGTTGTCGACCCCGACCACGATTTCGGCCACCGCGACACGCCGTGATCACCCGTAACAGCGGCCGACGGTCGATCGCGAGGGCCGGGCAACGCCGACCAGGGCTGTCACGATGGGCAAGTGGCGCCCCGTTTCCCCGAGTCGACCAAGACCTCCGTGCGGCAACGGTTACGCGCTCGGGCCCGTGAGCGTTGGCCCCAGATCACCGAACTGCACATGCGTCACCACGGCGTGTTCACCTACATCGGGGCCAGCACCGAGACCGAGATCCTGCCGCTGTGTCGGCTGCGCTACGTCGGATCGGCCCATGACTGGCAGGTCGCGATCTACCGGGCCAGCCACGACGACTACGCCGAGTCGATTTTCCCCGACGGGCTCCCGTTCGGGACCTGCCAGGACGCACTCGACCTCGCCTGCGGCCTCTACCTCAACGACCCCACCGCCTGGCACGACCTCAGACCCCCGACGAACTAACGACCGGAACCACTAGCTCGGGCTCCGACGAGCACCGAGTGTCACGTGAGTGTCGCGGCGGCAGCACCTGTGTGTCGCTCGGTGGCGCGCACCGGGGTGGGTTCAGCCGCGGCGGACCTGCTCCGGGGCGTTCCCGGCGGCTCGGTGGTATCCGGAGAAGATCGCGTCCAGTTCGTCGCCGGTGATCACGTCGGCGATCCGGTCGAACCCGCCGGGGGCGCGCCGCTCCACCTCGTCGATCACCTGCTCGGGTCCGCCGACGCGGTTGCGGAGCACGACGTCGGAGGTGACGGGCAGCCGTTCGTCCTGGTAGGCGGTCAGTGCGGCCTCCGGTGTGGGCCCGGCGGCGAGGTGGCGGGCCAGCGCGTCGGCGTCCAGGATCGCCTGCCCGGCGCCGTTGGACCCCATCGGGAACATCGGATGGGCGGCGTCGCCGAGCAGGGTGGTGCGGCCCCGCGTCCAGTGCGGTAGCGGGTCCCGGTCACACATCGGGAACTCGTAGGACTCCGCCGTCGCGGCGATCAGCGCGTGGTGGTCGACCTCGGTGAGCCGAAACCGGTGCGCGTGCCGGGCCGGGTCGGCGGGGTCGGCGAGGCGGGCCCAGTCCTGGCGCTGCGGTGGCGGGGCGCCGTCGGCGCCGGTGCGGATGCAGACCGCCCAGTTGGTGAGCACCGTGTCCGGCCGGGTGCCCGGACCGATCGGGTAGATCACCAGCTTCGCGTCGTTGCCGCCCGCGACGATCATCGAGCGGCCGCCCCGGAAGGCGGGCCAGTCGGTGGCGCCACGCCACATCGCCACGCCGTTCCAGCGTGGCGGGCCCTCACCCGGGAACAACCGGTCCCGCACGACGGAGTGGATGCCGTCCGCGCCCACCAGCACGTCCGCCTCGACGACCTCGCCGGAGGCGAGGGTGGCGCGCGCCCGCTCGGGATCGACGGCCGTGACCCGGGCCCCGGTGCGCACGGCGTCCGCTCCGAGACGGTCGGTGACCGCGTCGAGCAGCATCCGCTGCAGCCGTCCGCGGTGGCAGGCGACCTGCGGCAGGTCGAAACCGGCGTCGAGCCCGACCGGGCGGCGCAGCACCGGCATGCCGAGCCGGTGCGCGTAGGTCATCTCCGCCGTGCGCACCCCGATCCCGGCGAGCAGGTCGAGCAGGTCGAGCTCGGCGAGCACCCGGCCGGCGTGCGGCAGCACGTTCAGCCCGACGCCGAGCTCACGGCGGCCCGCCCCCTGCTCGTACACCGTCACGCCGATCCCGCGCCGGTGCAGCGCCAGCGCGCTGACCAGGCCACCGATCCCGCCCCCGATGATCGCGACGTCCGCCATCCGCCCCCCTCGTCCGTTGCCGCTACCGGCGCCCGAGCCTGCCGCGCGGCGCAGGCGGGCGACAACCCCTTTCGCCGTGGCCCCGCCGTTCGTGCCGAAACCGGACGACGTCGTCGGGTCCGGGCCGTGATGGGGCAGGATCGGCCGTTGTGATGGATCGGCGTACGGGGACCTCGTTGGCCCGGCTGGGACTGACCGGCCCCGACGCGCACGCGATGCTGCGCGAGCTCGGCTGGTGGGACGGCGACGTCCCCGCCCCGGGCTGCGAGGAGATCATGTGGGCGCTGGCCCGCAGCCCCGACCAGGGTCTCGCACTGCGCGCGGTCGAGCGGCTCTCCGCGACCCCGCAGTGGGCGGCCGTCGACCGCGCGCTGCGCACCGACCGGGGCCTGCGCGGGCGGCTGTTCGCCACCCTCGGCGCCTCGGCCCCGCTCGGGGACCATCTCGTCACCCACCCGGACCGGTGGTCTCTGCTCGCCGACACCCCGGAGCGGCGGGACCCGCCGCCGGACCTGGCCCGGCGCACCGCGAACCTGCTGCGCGCGGTCGGCGCCGACCCGGACGCGCCGCCGCCCGGCACCGCGGGCGGCGCCCGCGCCACGCTGACCGGGCCCGAGGCCGTCGACGCGCTGCGCATCGCCTACCGCGACGAGCTGCTCGGGCTGGCCTCGGCCGATCTCGCCGCCGTCGGGGATCCGGCGCTGCCGGTGATGGAGGTCGACGACGTCGCCGCCCAGCTCGCCGACCTGGCCGAGGCCGCGCTGTCGGCGTCGCTCGCGGTCGCCGCCGCCGAGCAGGACCCGCCGGACGAGCTGCGCCTGGCGATCATCGGGATGGGCAAGTGCGGTGGGCGCGAGCTGAACTACGTCTCCGACGTCGACGTCGTCTTCGTCGCCGAACCCGGCGGGGAGCTGACCGGTGCGGCGGCCAAGCTGGCGGCGCGGGTCATGCGGGTCGCCGGTGAGGCCTGCTTCGAGGTCGACGCCAACCTGCGGCCCGAGGGCCGCAACGGCACGCTCGTCCGCACCCTCGACGGCCACGTCACCTACTACCGGCGCTGGGCGAAGACCTGGGAGTTCCAGGCGCTGCTGAAGGCCCGGCCGATCGCCGGCGACCGCGACCTCGGCACGGCCTACGTCGACGCGCTCTCCCCGATGGTCTGGCAGGCCTCCGCACGTGACGACTTCGTCGCCGAGGTGCAGGCCATGCGGACCCGGGTGGTCGAGAACATCCCGTCCGACCAGCGTGAACGCGAGCTCAAGCTGGGTCGTGGCGGTCTGCGCGACGTCGAGTTCGCGGTGCAGCTGCTGCAGCTGGTGCACGGGCGGACCGACGAGACCCTGCACTCCGGCAACACCCTCGCGGCGCTGGCCGCGCTGAGCGGGCGCGGCTACGTGGGCCGCGACGACGGCGCCAACCTCGCCGCGTCCTACCGGTTCCTGCGGCTGCTGGAACACCGCCTGCAGCTGCAGAAGCTGCGCCGTACCCACCTGCTCCCGGCCGCCGACGACACCGATGCGCTGCGGTGGCTGGCCCGTGCCTCGCGGATCCGGCCGGACGGCCGGCGCGACGTCGTCGGGGTGCTGATGGCCGAGTGGCAGCGCAACGCCCGCCGGGTCACCCGGCTGCACGAGAAGCTGTTCTACCGGCCGCTGCTCGCGGCGGTGTCCCGGCTGGCGGGGGAGGAGGCCGACGCCGTCCTGTCCCCGGACGCGGCGAAGGCCCGGCTCAAGGCGCTCGGCTGGGCGTCGCCGGAGGGCGCGCTCGGGCACCTGCGTGCGCTGACCGGCGGGGTGTCGCGGGCGGCGTCGATCCAGCGCGCGCTGCTGCCGGTGCTGCTCGACGAGCTGTCGCACAGCCCCGATCCGGACCGTGGCCTGCTGGCCTACCGGCGGGTGTCCGAGGCGCTGGCCGCGACGCCGTGGTACCTGCGGCTGCTGCGTGACGAGGGCGCGGTCGCCCAGCGCCTGATGACGCTGCTCGGGACGTCCGCGCTGGTCCCGGACCTGCTGCAGCGCGCGCCCGAGGTGCTGCGGATGCTGGCGACCTCGTCGGGGCTGCAGAGCCCGGAGCTGACCCGGGACCCGGCCGAGGTGGCGATGGCGCTGTCGACGACCGTCGCCCGGCAGGCGACACCGGAGGCCGCGGTCGCCTCGGCGCGCTCGTACCGGCGGCACGAGATGCTGCGGATCGCCTGCGCGGACCTGCTCGGTGTGCTCGAGGTCGACAAGGTCTGCGCGGCGCTGAACTCGGTGAACGAAGCGGTCCTGTCCGCCACGCTGGACGCGGTCCTGCGCGGCGAGCCGGAGCGCAAGGCCGCCGTCGCGGTGATCGGGATGGGCCGGCTCGGGGGAGGTGAGTCCAGCTACGGCAGCGACGCCGACGTCATGTACGTCTGCGCCCCCGCCGAGGGCGTCGACGACCACACCGCCGCCAAGTGGGCGACGAGGGTGGTCGAGCGGGTCCGGCGGCTGCTGGACTCCCCGAGCCCGGACCCGGCGCTGACGGTGGACGCCGACCTGCGCCCGGAGGGCCGGTCGGGGCCGATGGTGCGGACGCTGGCGTCGTACCGGGAGTACTACGCCCGCTGGAGCGAGGTGTGGGAGACCCAGGCGCTGCTGCGGGCCCGGCCGATCGCCGGCGACCGGGCGCTGGGCCGGGAGTTCACCGCGCTGATCGACCCGCTCCGCTACCCGGCCGACGGGATCTCCGCGTCGTCGGTGGCGGAGATCCGGCGGATCAAGTCGCGGATCGACGCCGAGCGGCTGCCCCGCGGCGCGGACCGGTCCACCCACACCAAGCTGGGACACGGCGGGCTCGCCGACGTCGAGTGGACCGTGCAGCTGCTGCAGCTGCAGCACGCAGGTGACCTCCCCGAGCTGCGCACCACCTCGACGCTCGACGGCCTGCGGGAGGCCGTCGAGGCCGGGCTGATCTCCGGCGAGGACGCGGGGGAGCTGGAGGAGGGATGGCGCACCGCGACCAACGCCCGGAACGCGATCATGCTGGTGAAGGGCAAGCCCGGCGACCAGCTCCCGCGCTCGGGGCGGGAGCTGGTCGCCGTCGCCGCCGCACTCGGGTACCCGGCGGGCGGGGACCCGGGCGAGTTCCTCGACGACTACCGCCGCATCACCCGGCGGGCCCGGCACGTCGTCGAGCGGGTGTTCTACGGCTTCACATCGTGAGCACTGGCGCGTAGGGCCGTCGCGAACCACTCGAAGGCCGGGACGGCCGGCTCACGGGCGGGCCATCCGTTCAGCGTCGCGAGCAGCGCCCAGTACCGCTCCACCCGCCGGTCGGAGAACAGCTCGATCGTGTCCGCGGCCCGGAGCCGGGCCGCGGCGTCGAGCTCGGTGACACCGGGGATCCGGGCCAGCACCGCGGCCGCCCCGGCACCCGCCGGATCGACCCCCGCGGCCAGCGCCGCCCCGGCGTGCTCGGCGACGGCGGCCGGGTCGGGCTGCGGCTCCTGGTGCACCGGCGCGGTGCTGCCCGCGACGGCCATCTCCCGGCACCGGGCCCGGAAGTCCGGGTCGCGCGCCAGCTCGGCCAGCTCCACCCACGCCCCGACCTGCTCGGGCGTCGGGTCGTCGGGCAGCTCGGACGGCAGCGTCCGCATGCCCTCGGCGATGCCCGCGCCCGGGGCCTGCGGGTCGGTACCGGCGAAGGTCTCCGCCACGAAGTCGTCGATCAGGTTCTGACGTTCGGCGGCGGACAGCCGCGCGAGGTCGTTCATCAGGGTCACGCTCCTCTCATCGGGTTCGTCGTCGGGCCCGGTCCGGGCCAGCAGCACGCACACCGCGCGCTGCGCCTTCAGCTCCCGGATCCGGCTCTCCAGGGCCCGTACGTGCGCCTGCGCGATCTCGCCGACCCCCCGTCGCCGGGACAGCACGGAGCGCACGTCGTCCAGGCCCAGTCCCAGCTCGCGCAGGGTCCGGACCAGGTCGAGCCGGGCCACGGCGGCCGCGTCGTACACCCGGTGGCCCGAACTGCTCCGGTCCGAGGGAACGAGCCCCTCGTCCGACCAGAAGCGGATCGTGCGCACCGGAACCCCGGTCCGCCGGGCCAGCAGGCCGATCGTGAGACGGACGGGGTGATCATGGTGGGTCGACGCGGTCACGAGGACAGCGTCGCGGGTTCCAGCGACTGGAGGTCAAGTGCGAATCGGGTTCGGTGTGCCGCAGTTCGGCGATGCGGCCGCTCACGTGGACGAGACGATGCGGTTCGCCGCGGGGGCGGAGGAGCGGGGCGCGGCGAGCCTGTGGACGGCCGACCGGTTGCTGGCGGCCGTGGACCCCGCCGTCGGCTACGGCGGCGGGGACACCGTCCCGGTCCAGTTCCGGGCGACACACGACCCCCTGGGCCTGCTCACCGCGGCCGCCGCCGTGACCACGCGGGTACAGCTGGGCACCAGCACGCTGAACGCGCCGTGGTACCCGTCGGCCCTGCTGGCCCGCCACGCGCTGACCCTCGACCGGGTCTCCCGGGGACGGCTGCTGCTCGGTCTGGGCACCGGCTGGTCACCCGAGGAGTACGACGCGGTCGGCGTCCCCATGGCCGAGCGCGGTGCGCGGCTCGACGAGGCCCTCGACGTGTTCGACGCCTGGTGGAACGACGCTCCCGTCGAGTACCGGGGCAAGGTCGCGACCGTCGCGCCGGCGCACGTCGACGTGAAGCCGCACGGGATCCCGGTGTACCTGGCCGGCTTCGCACCGCGGGCGCGGCGGCGGATCGCCGAGCGCGCCGACGGGTTCCTGCCGGTGGTGACGCCGTCGGTGCGGGACCTGGACGCGGCCGTCTCGGTGCCGTGGGGCGAGCTGCGCGCGGCGGCACAGGACGCCGGACGGGGCCCGGACGCGATCGGGGCGGCGTTGCGGATCAACCTGCCGCCGGGGTCGACCGCCGCCGACGCGGTGTCGACGCTGCGCCGGGTGCGGGAGTCGACCGACATCGAGCACGCCTTCGTCGACCTGATGTACGTCAGCGCCGACCACGACACCGCGCTCGAGTGGGTCGGGGAGATCCTGGAGGCCGCGGCCTGAGCACCGGGTCGCGGGGCGTCCCCGGTCCGCTGGTTCACTGGACGGCGTGTCGTCGGATCCCCTGGAGCTGCTGACCCGTGGCTACGAACTGGTGGCGGCCCGGCCCGCCTCGCTGCTGGCGGCGCTGCTCGCGCTCGTCGTGGTGGCGTGGCAGCCGACCTGGCGGCTGACCCGTACCGCGGTGACGATCGCCCACGAGGGCGGGCACGCGCTGGTCGCGGTGCTGGTCGGGCGCGGGCTCACCGGCATCCGGTTGCACGCCGACTCCTCCGGCGTCACCTACTCGACCGGCGCCGGGCGCGGCCCCGGGGTGGTGGTGATGTTCCTGGCCGGCTACGTGTTCCCGCCGCTGCTCGGGCTCGGCGGCGCCGTGCTGGTGGCCACGGACTCCGCGCAGGCCATGCTCTGGATCGGGGTCGTGCTGCTCGCCGCGACCCTGCTGCAGACCCGCAACCTCTACGGGGGCCTCGCGGTCGTCGTCACCGGCGCGGTGCTGGTGCTGGTCGCGCTGCGCGCCGAGGAGGACCTGCGGACCGGTTTCGCGGCCGCGCTGTCCTGGTTCCTACTGTTCGGCGGGGTGAAGGCGTGCGCGGAGCTGCGGCGGGGACGGCGCCGTGGCGGGCTGCGGCATTCCGACGCCGACCGGCTCGCCGAGCTGACGCGGGTGTCCGGCGCGGTGTGGGCGGCGTTCTTCCTGGTCGCCGCGGCCGCCGCGACCGTCACCGCCGGTTGGGTGGTCTTCGCTCCGGGTGGCGCGCCGGCCTGAGGAGAAGCTGCCAGGATCGGTGGATGGCAGAAGACTTCAACAGCCGCGTCATCCGCGAGTTCCGGGAGAACGACGGCCGGGTCGGCGAGCCCTTCGCCGGCCTGCCGATGGTCCTGGTCCACCACATCGGGGCGCGCAGCGGTGCCGAACGGGTCACCCCGCTGCGCTGGTTCGCCGACGGCGACCGGTACGTGCTCGTCGCCTCCAAGGCCGGCGCGCCGGACAACCCGGCCTGGTACCACAACCTGAAGGCGAACCCGGAGGTCGTCGTCGAGATCGGCGACGGGCAGGGGAGTGTCGAGACGCGGCGGGTGCACGCGAGCGAGCTGCCCGGCGCCGAGCGGGACCGGATGTGGACGTGGATCAAGGAGAACAACGGCGGTTTCGCCGAGTACGAGCGCGCCACCGACCGCACCATCCCGCTGGTCGCGCTGACCCCGAGCTGAGCCCGCGGGTGCACGCAATGGCAGGCTCGCAGGCATGACGATCACCCTCGAGCAGGCCCAGACCATCACCACCGCGGCGCTGGCGCACGGCACCGAGCAGGGGTTCAACGCGCTGACGGTCGCCGTGCTCGATCCCGGCGGCGCGATCGTCGCGCTGGCCCGCCAGGACGGCTCCGGCTACCTGCGCCCGGACCTGGCCGTCGGCAAGGCGAACGGCGTGCTGGCGCTGGGGATGACGAACCGGGCCATCGCCGCCCGCGCCGCGGACTCGCCCGAGTTCTTCACCTCGGTCGCGGGCCTGACCGGTGGGAAGATCTTCTCGGTGCCCGGCGGGGTGTTCGTGAAGGACTCCGCCGGCACCCTGCTCGGCGCGGTCGGCGTGACCGGTGACGCGTCGCTGAACGACGAGGCCGCGGCCGTCGCCGGGATCAAGGCCGCCGGTCTGGTCGCGGTCACCGGAGCGGAGTAACACCCGCTCCACGAGCCGCACCCCCGGGCGACGAGGTCAGCCCGGGGGCGCGGAGGGGACACGACCCTGCCGCCGAGGAAGGGTCGTGCACGTTTCGTGGTCAGGCGGCGGTGTCGCGCGTGCAGCGTCTCACGTGGTGGTCGACACGGCGACGGTGTGCAGGCGGAGCGTCACGGATCGTGATCAGACTGGTACAGCCCTCACTCGATGTGATGCGGAACACGGTGAAGCCGAGTCAACCAGTCCGTTCAGTGGGTTGTCAACGGCTCCGCGGGCGCGGTCGACGATCGCCGAACTGGACCGATTATGCGTCGGTCGGCCCGGCGATCTCACCGAGTGACGGCCCGCCGGATAGCGTGCGGCGCCGTGGAGATCCTCAGTAGTCGCGCCATCCTGCGTCCCGCCGACCCCGACGCCGCGCTGGCGTTCTACCGCGATGTCCTCGGCCTGGCGATCTCCCGCGAGTTCCCGGGCGGGACCGTGTTCTTCCTCGGCAACGGGTTGCTGGAGGTCTCGGCCGCGCCGTCCGGCGCACCGGACGGCCCGGCGGGGGCGGACCCGGCCGGGCCCGCCCCGGACGCCGGCGGGCTGCGGCTGTGGCTACAGGTCCGCGACCTCGCCGCGGCCCACGCCGAGCTGGCCGGTGCCGGTGTGGCGGTGTTGCGCGAGCCGCGCCAGGAGCCGTGGGGCCTGCACGAGATGTGGATCGCCGACCCGGACGGCACCCGGATCGTGCTGGTGCAGATCCCGGCGGAGCACCCGATCCGCCGCGACACCCGCGGCGACTGAGCGGCTACCGGCGCAGGAGCGCGTCGACGACGCGGGCCTGGGCCGCGGCGGCATCCGGGTGTGTGTACAGCGCCAGGTGCGTGCCGGTGTCCAGGGTCAGCAGCTCGGCGCCGGGGATCGTCGCGGCGGCGAAGGCGCTGTCCGCCGGGGGGAGGTCGCCGTCGGCGCTGCCCTGCACGACCAGGGTCGGTGCCGTGATCCGCTCCAGCTCCAGCGAGGTGATCGCGGCGAACTGCGCCAGGTCGTTCTCGTAGCCGGCGCGCCGGGAGCGGTCCTGGGTGGCGGTCGCGCCGAGGGCCAGGACGAAGTCGCGCTTGACCGGGTCGGCGAAGACCTCCTCGATCCGCTGGGTGAGCTGCTCCTTGGGCAGGTCGCCCTCCGCGGAGAGGACACCCGCGACGTACTGCCGGGGCTGGTGCGCGGCGAGCAGCCGCAGCAGCCAGCGCCCGGCGCCGGTGGTGAACATCAGCCGGTCGGCCAGGTCCTGCTCCGGCAGGTGGTAGGCCCGGCTGACCGCCGCGAACGCGACGAGGGCGTCGACCCGGGCGGGGTGGCGGACGGCGAGCCGGTAGCCGGCGGGGCCGCCACCGGACCACGAGAGGACCCCGGCCCGCTCGATCCCGAGATGGTCGAGCAGAGCGGCGAGCAGGTCCGCCTGCCGGTCGACGGTCGTGCGGTCGCCGAGCTCGGTCCCGAGGTAGCCGGGCCGGGACACCAGGATCGCCGAGATCTCCTCCCGGGGGAGGAAGCCGGCCATCAGGGCCGCCGCGTCGATACCGCCCGGGCTGCCGTGCACGACGACGACCGGGGCCCCGGTACCGACGACGGCGTACTCGACGGGACCGGCACCGGTCTCGGCGATCTGCCGGACGTGGTCGGGTACGTGGCTCTCGATGGTGCTCATGGGCGACCTGCCGATCTCTTCGGTGTCGTGGCGCGGGTGCATGGGAACCGTCGGCACTGTCGGCCGGTCCGCTCCAACCCCGTTCCAACCGGCCGGCCCGGGGTTGGAAGGGAGTTGGAGGGAGTGCCGCGACGGTGTGGTCACCGGCTGCTCGACGGGGGCGGCGGGCACGGAGGAGAGGACCACGCCATGTCGGTCAAGCAGATCCTGCTCGGGTTCCTGCCCTGGATCGCGTTCAGCGCGATCTCGACCCGGGTCGGCCCCGGTGCGGTCGGGACGGCCGCGCTGCTGGCCCTGGTCCTGGCGGCGGTGTTCGTGGCCCGGTCGGTCGCACGGGGGCAGAGCCCGAAGCTGCTGGAGGTCACCGCGGTCGCCACGTTCGCGGTGATGAGCGCGTGGGCACTGATCGACCCGGCCTCGGACGAGGTGCTGGCCCTCTACGGTCGAGGGGGCGCTGCGCTGGTGCTGGCCGTCGTCCTCGCGGTGAGCCTGGCGATCCGGCCGTTCACCGAGCAGTACGCGCGGGAGACGGTCGCGCGGGAGTACTGGGACTCCCCGCGCTTCCACTCGGTCAACCGCCGGGTCAGTGCCGCATGGGCGGGCACCGTGGCGGTCATGGCCGTCGGGCACCTCGTCGCCGGCGCGCTCACCGCGAACGGCGCCGAGCACACCGGCTACCTCGTCTCGCGGCCCGCCGACCTGATCCTGAACTGGCTGGTGCCGGGTCTGCTGATCGTCGCGACCGTCCGCTACACGAACCGGGTCGTCGGGGAGCACCGCACCGAGAACCCGGAGCGGGTCGCGCGATGACCGCCGCCGCCCGCCCCGCCCCGGTCGTCCCGGGGCCGTACCTGACCGGCCCGTTCGCACCGGTGGTCGCCGAGGTCGACGTCGCCGACCTCGAGGTCGCCGGCGAGCTGCCCGCCGACCTCGACGGGTCCTACGTCCGCAACGGCCCCAACCCGCGCTTCTCGCCGATCGGCTCCTACGTCTTCCCGCTCGACGGGGACGGGATGCTGCACCGTGTCACGCTGTCCGAGGGCCGGGCGCGCTACGACAACCGGTTCGTGCGCACCCCGATGGTCCGCGCCGAGGAGCAGGCCGGGCACGCGATCTGGCCCGGCTTCGGCTCGGCCGGGCGGCCCGGGGCCGACGAGGTCGGCCCGGAGCTGGCCGGCACCCGGCGCCAGCTCCCGGACATCAACGTCATCCGTCACCACGGGACGCTGCTGGCCCTGGCCGAGTGCGACCGTCCCTACCGGATGGGCCCGGAGCTGGAGACGCTCGGCCAGGAGACCTTCGGCGACGCGCTCCCGGCCGGGATCTGCGCCCATCCCAAGCTCGACCCCCGCACCGGCGAGATGATCGCGTTCTCCTACACCTTCGGCCCGCCGTTCCTGACCTGGACGACGATCCGCCCGGACGGCACCGGGACCGCGCCGGTGCCCGTGGCGGGGATCGAACGGCCCAGCATGATCCACGACATGGCGATCACGGCGCGGTACGTGGTGCTGGTCGTCGCCCCGCTGTACTTCGACATCGCGGCCGCGACGGCCGGCGGGTCCCTGCTGTCCTGGCAGCCGGACGACGGCACCCGGATCGCCCTGGTCCCGCGCGACGGCGGCCCGGTCCGCTGGTGCTCGGACTCGGTGTTCTGGCTGTGGCACACCGTCAACGCCCACGACGAGGGCGGCCGGGTGGTGCTGGACTACGTCGAGTGGCCCCGCCCCGCCGAGCTCGCGCCCGGCCCGCCCGTGCAGCCGCGACTCGCCCGGGCCGTGCTGGACCCGGCGACCGGGCACGTCCACCGCAGCACGCTGGCCGACATCGCGGCCGAGTTCCCGCGGATCGACGACCGGCTGCTGGGCTCGGCGCACGCGGTGTCCGCCTCCGTGACCAGTACCGGCCGCGAGCTCCCGCACCCGGGCTGCTGGGACGCGCTGGCCTGGTACGACACCCGGGCGGGGACGGTCACCCGCTGGGCGCCACCCGGCGTCGCGCTCGGTGAACCGGTCTTCGCCCCGGACCCGCGCTCCGACGCCCCGGACGCCGGCTGGTGGCTCGTCCTCGGCACCCGGTTCGACACCGGGGCGAGCAACCTGTTCGTGCTCCCGGCCGCGGACCCCGCGTCCGGGCCGGTCGGCACCGTCCGGCTGCCCGTGCGCGTCCCGCTCGGGCTGCACGGCAACTGGCTGCCCACGTGAGTCACCGCAGGACGGCGGGCCGGTCCGGTCGCGGTGCCGGCACCGCGACCGGGGTCCCGGGGGCGCCGGCGAGATCGGCCAGGCGCAGTCCGCCGCCCTCGCGCCACGCCCGTTCGTAGGCGGTGGCGCCCAGGCGGCGGGCCGCCTCGGCGAGGATCGCGGGCGTCTCGGAGCGGGTCGGCCAGCGCATCGCCGCCCGCCGGTTCTGCATCCGCGCACCGGCCAGCACCCGGACCGCGACCACGTCGTCCCCGCGGCGGGCGTGCAGCGCGCCGTGCAGCTCCATGAACTGCGGGCTGTCCTGCGCCCCCAGAGCCAGGTAGTCCTCGATCCCGCGCCCGGACCACTGGAGCGCGGCATCGACGTCGTCGACCGCCAGGCAGGCCCGCACCGCGTCGTCGGCCGACATCCGCCCGGCCCACCGGTTGCCGGTCCCGACCGCCACCGCGTGCACCGCGACGGCCTCGGCGAGCTGCTCCATGGCGTCGTCGCGGGGCCACGTGCGCAGTGCCGCGACCCGCGCCAGCAGCGCGCTGTTCGCGTCGCCGGTCCGGTCCGCGACCGCGGCGGCGCGCGCCGCCAGCTCCCGGAGCAGGCCCCGGTCCCCGACCGGGACGGCGGGGGAGATGAGCCCCGCGAACTCGTCGCCGATGAACAGCAGGTCCTCACCCGTGGCGCGGTCGGCGGCCTCGAACAGGGCGGCCAGGTGCGGCCGGGCGGCCGGGAGGTCGCGCTCCATGATGTGCAGGGCGGCGAGGCCGGAGTGCAGGATCGCGGCGTCGACCGGGCGGGCCAGGCCGAGGTGGCGGAACCCCAGCGCGATCCACCGGCTGCCCTCCAGCATCATTCCCCGGTAGAACCAGTACAGGCCCAGGCCCGCTGCGAGGGCCGGGCCGCCCCACGTCGGCCGGTCGACCAGGGTCCGGTGCAGCGTGGCGCGCAGCGCGGCCAGGTCGTCGTCCATGCGGTCGTGCAGCTCGGCCTCGCCGGTCGTGCCGATCCGCGGGCGACCGACCACGGCGTCGACGACGAACCGGTCCCGCTCCTGTGCCGCCCGCTCGGACCCGCCGTCGCCCAGGGCGTGCGCGCCGTGCCCGCGCACGATGGCCAGCTGGGTGAAGCGGGACGGGCCACCCGGCCGCAGCGGGCCCTCGACGACCAGCAGGGACCGGTGCACCAGACCGGCGACGACGTCGTCGATCTGCGCGCGGGGTGTCCCGCTCACCGTCGCGGCCAGCGCGACCGTCGCCGGACCGGGGACCACCGACATCGCGGCGTGCAGCCGCTGCTCGTCCGGGGCCAGCAGGCGCACGCTGCGTTCGACGGCGCCCCGCACGGTGTGCCTGCCACCCCGGCCCCGGCCGACCCGCGACAGCGTGCTCGGGTCGGTGCGGACCTGCTCGGCGATCTCCACGAGGCTGAACGCGCGCCCGCGCGCCGCGGCCAGCTCGATGGCCAGCGGCACTCCGTCCACCGAGGCGCAGATCGCCGCGGCCACCGCCAGGTCGGCCGAGCCGAGCCGGCGGTCCGGCCCGGCCTCGGCGAACCGCTCGAGGAACAGCTCCACCGCCGGTGAGCCGTCGCCGACCGGCAACGGGGCCAGCTCGACCAGCTGCTCCCCGTCGACCTCCAGCGGTTCGCGGCTGGTGGCGAGCACGGCGAGCCCGCCCCCGGGGACGTGCAGCTTCTCGACCAGCTCGGCGACCGGGTCGACGACGTGCTCGCAGTTGTCCAGCAGGAGCAGCGCGCGGCGGTGGCGGGTGAAGTCCCGCAGCGCGTCCGTCGTGGTCCCGCCCGCGCCCGCCAGCCCCAGCGCGGAGGCGACCGCGGCACCGACCTGCTCGGTGCCGACCTGCTCGGTGCCGGGCGCGGAGCTCAGGTCCACGAACCACACGCCGCCGGGGAAGCCCGGGGCGACCCGCTCCGCCGTGGCGACGGCCAGGGTCGTCTTGCCGCAGCCCGCGCCCCCGACGAGCGTCACGGTCGTCCCGCAGGCGATGCGGCGCTCCAGGTCCGCCACCTCCGCGGAGCGCCCGACCAGGCGCGACCGCCGCCGCGGCAGCTTCACCTCGGTGAGCTCGACCGGCGCCGGCTCCCGACCGGGGGCGACGCTGCGCGTGGCCTCCGCTGCGCCGGCGAGAACGAGCCGGTGCAGCCTGCGGAGCTCGGTACCGGGCTGCACGCCGAGCTCGTCGCGCAACAGCCGGTCGATGCGCCGGTAGGCGGCCGACGCGTCCCCGACCCGTCCCGCCCGAGCTGCGGCGAGCAGATACTGCTCCCACGGCCGCTCGCGCAACGGCTGCGCGGCCAGCACCGGCTCCAGCTCGGCCAGCGCCCGGTCCGGGCGCGAGTCGGCCAGCAGCCCGTCGACGAGGGTCTCGGTGAGCCGGCGGCCGAGTTCCTCCAGCCCCGCGACGGGCGCCGCGGCCCAGGTTTCGTCGCTCCACGGCGCGTACGGGCGGTCCCGCCACAGCCCGCGCGCCTGCTCGGCCAGCGCGACCACCCGTCCCGGCTCCCCACGGTCGAGCAGATCGGCCGCCTCCTCGGCCAGCCGGGTGAACAGGACCGAGTCGACCCGGTCGCCATCGGCGATCAGGCGGTACCCACCGGCCTCGGCGACCAGCGCGACCGGAGCCTCGCCGCGGCCGCGTCCGGGTTCCAGGAAGCGGCGCAGCCGGTACAGGTGGGACTCCAGGGTCGACACCGAGCGCGCCGTGGCCCGGTCGCCCCACATCGCGTCCACCAGCGCGCCGACGTCCACCCGGCGGCCGGCGTCGACGAGCAGGCGCGACAGCAGCCTGCCCAGCACCGCTCCGCCCGGCGCGCGCTCCCGGCCGTCCTGCACGACGGCGACCGCTCCCAGATCACGGAACCTCAGCACGCCCGGCTCGGACACGGTTGCACGGACCTCCCCGTCTCCTGATGCCCCGGGCTTGTGCTCGGCGCACCCGACGACGGCGTTACGGCCGATGCCGGATTCCGGTGGTCGCGATTCGCGCATCGGGGACGACCCCGTTCTCGAACCAGGGACCCCGGATCGGGTGTGCCAGGGGTTTCCTGCGTGCCGCTGGGGCCCGATCGGGCTACGCTCAGGCACGTTTCGACCGGCGGGCGACTGGTCACTCGGTGAGAGAGATCAGTTCAAACAGGTCGCGACGGTCCGTCAAGGAGACGAACCGAGAAAAAGAGGAGGAACACCATGCTGTGGACCATTCTGGGTTGGCTCGTGCTCGGTCTCGTCGCGGGCTTCATCGCCCGTGCCCTGGTCCCGGGCAAGGATGACATCGGCATCGTGGCCACGATCGTCCTGGGCGTCGTGGGCTCTTTCGTCGGCGGCGCGCTGGCCAGCATCTTCACCGGCTTCAGCAGCTTCTCGCCGTCGAGCTGGATCGGTTCCATCATCGGTGCGATCGTCGTGCTGGTGGTCTACAACAAGGTGACCGGCCGCAAGCGCGTCGGTCGCTGACGGCCACACCGCTTACTCGGCGCCGTCCGGAATTCCGGGCGGCGCCGACGTGTGTCCGGGGCCGTCCTTCCTCGCAGCGTAAGACAGACTGTATTACAGTTTGTGTATGAGTACGCTGACGATTCGCACTGATCCGGAGGTGGAGCGCGCGCTGGAAGCGCTCACCCGCGAGGGACAGTCGCGGTCACAGGCTGTCCGGGCGGCGATCCTGGAGGCCGAACGAGCACACCGGAGGGCGCGGCTGCGGGCCGAGGCCGAGCAGCTCCGTAACGACCCCGACGACGTTGCCGCCTCGCGGGAGCTGGCCGCCGAGATGGACGCCGTCCGTGCGAGGTGACCTGTACACGCTGAAGGCGGCCAAGGACGTTCGCGGCCATGAACGAGCCGGCGCCCGCTACGCCGTCGTCGTGCAGTCCGACGATGTGCCGCTGTCCACATGGCTCGTCGCCCCGACCTCGACCGGCCGCCGAGCGGCGTCGTTCCGCCCCGAGATCGAGATCAACGGCACCACGACCCGGGTGCTCGTCGAACAACTGACGGTCGTCGATCCCGAAACACGCCTCGGCGAGTTCGCCGGTCGCCTGGACACCGCCGAGATGCACGCCGTCGACGCTGCTCTGCAGGCGGTGCTGGGGCTGGACTGATCCGGCGCCCGCCGCGCGCGTCCGACTCCGCGAGGTCACTCCCGTGCGTGCTCGGAGCTCCACGCGCGACCGCATGACCTTGCCGGAAACGCGACGAGGACCGCCTGGTCGGCGGTCCTCGTCGGTGGCCTGGGTGCCCACCGCCGGTCAGGTCGACCGGCGGGCCGGCGGCTCACACGTCGTAGTAGAGGGCGAACTCGTAGGGGTGCGGGCGCAGCCGCAGCGGGTCGATCTCGTTCTCCCGCTTGTACCGGATCCAGGTCTCGATCAGGTCCGGGGTGAACACGCCACCCTCGAGCAGGTACTCGTGGTCGTCCTCGAGCCGGTCGATGACCGCCGAGAGGCTGGACGGGACCTGCGCGATGTCCTTGGCCTCCTCGGGCGGGAGCTCGTAGAGGTCCTTGTCGATCGGCGCGGCCGGCTCGATCTTGTTCTTGATGCCGTCCAGGCCGGCCATCAGCATCGCCGCGAAGGCCAGGTACGGGTTGCCGGACGAGTCCGGGCAGCGGAACTCGATGCGCTTGGCCTTCGGGCTGTCGCCGGAGAGCGGGATCCGGATACAGGCCGAGCGGTTGCGGGCCGAGTACACCAGGTTGACCGGGGCCTCGTAGCCCGGGACCAGGCGGTGGTAGGAGTTCACCGACGGGTTGGTGAACGCCAGCAGCGACGGCGCGTGGTGCAGCAGACCGCCGATGTAGTAACGCGCGATGTCGGAGAGCCCGCCGTAGCCGGACTCGTCGTGGAACAGCGGCTGCCCGTCCTTCCACAGCGACTGGTGCACGTGCATGCCCGAGCCGTTGTCGCCGAACAGCGGCTTCGGCATGAAGGTGGCGGTCTTGCCGTTCTGCCACGCCACGTTCTTCACCAGGTACTTGAAGAGCATGAGGTCGTCGGCGGCGTGGAGCAGGGTGTCGAACTTGTAGTTGATCTCGGCCTGCCCCGCGGTGCCGACCTCGTGGTGCTCGCGCTCCACGTCGAAGCCCGAGTCCTGCATGGTGCTGACGATGTCGGCACGCAGGTCGGCGTAGTGGTCGACCGGCGGGACGGGGAAGTAGCCGCCCTTGTAGTTGACCTTGTACCCGAGGTTCCCGCCGGCCTCCTCGCGGCCGGTGTTCCACCAGCCCTCTGCGGAGTCGATGTGGTGGTACGCCTGGTGCGGGTCGGTCCCGAAGCGGATGGAGTCGAAGACGTAGAACTCCGCCTCCGCGGCCATGAACGCGGTGTCGGCGATGCCGGACGCGCGCAGGTACTCCTCGGCCTTGCGCGCGATGTTGCGCGGGTCGCGGGAGTAGGGCTCACCGGTGACCGGGTCGTGCACGAAGAAGTTGACGTTCAACGTCTTGTGCTTGCGGAACGGGTCCAGCCGGGCCGTCGACGGGTCCGGGAACAGGGCCATGTCGGACTCGTTGATCGCCTGGAACCCGCGAACGGAGGAGCCGTCGAACGCGGCGCCGTTCTCCAGGAGGTCGCCGGCCGTCTTGGCGGGGACGGTGAGGTGCTGCATGACGCCGGGCAGGTCGCAGAACCTGATGTCGACGTACTCGACCTTCTCGTCCGAGATGTACTTGAGTACCTCTTCGGCGTTGCTGAACACTCTCTCGGGCTCCTTCAATCGCTGGTGGAGATCGTGGGTGACGGTAGGAGCGCCGTGTTGCTCACCCATCACTCGCCTGTTTCACCGACGTTAACTGGCCGGAGCGCGACAGCCGTCACAATGTGAGGCTCGATGTCGGAGAACCCGTCGGCAGCGGCCGCGTCGGTGCGGCGCCTAGGCTAGAAGCTATGGCCCGCTGGATCGAGTCCTGGCTCCCCGGTTCACCCACAGGGACCGACGGTGACGCCGGGCATCCCGGGAAGCAGTTCGGCCTGCCCGCCGCCGGGCACTTCTCCGTGGCGGGGGTCGGGCGCCGGATCGGCGGTGTGTGCCTCGACTGGCTGCTCGCCTACCTGCTGGTGCTGCTCGTGGCCGGCGTCGAGGCGATCGGTACCCCCGAGTTCGGCTGGTGGGTCCTCGGGACCTGGTACGTGATCACTGCGCTGACGGTCGCCGTCCTCGGGTCGACGCCCGGGCACCTCGCCCTCGGGATGCGCGTGGCGCGTACGGACATGGCCCAGCACGTCGGCGTGCCACGGGCGCTGCTGCGGACCGCGATGATCGCCGTCGTGCTCCCGGTGTTCTTCCTCGACCCCGACGGCCGGGGATGGCACGACCGGGCGAGCACGACCATTGTCGTCCGGGTCCTGCGCGGCTGACCGGTCACCCGGCGACGGGCGCGCCCAGCACCGACGCCCGCGTCCCGGCCAGGTGCCCACGCAGCGCGCGTTCGGCACCGTCCCGGTCGCGCGCCCGCAGCCGCTCCAGCAACGCGCCGTGCTCGGTGAGCAGCCTGCCGGCGCGGCCCGGGAACCGTCCGCCCAGCGCGCCCAGGTTCATCCGCAGCTGGCGGTCACGCAGGGTGCCGTAGACCTCGAGCAGGATGCTGCGGCAGCCCGCGGCCACCAGCACGGTGTGGAACTGCCGGTCGGCCTCGACGAAGGCCAGCTCGTCGCTTGCGGCCACCGCGGCAGCCTGGTCGTCGACGGCGGCGCCCATCGCCGCGGTCACCTCGTCGAGGACGTCGTCCGGGGCCGCGACGAGCCGGGCGATCGCGTGCGACTCGATGACGTCCCGTGCCTCGATCACGGCGTCGACCTCGCCTGCGGAGACCGGCACCACGAGCGCGCCGCGTTTCGGGAAGAGTTTGAGCAGGCCCTCGGCCTGCAGCTGCAGGAACGCCTCGCGTACCGGGGTGCGGCTCAACCGCAGCGGCTTCGCCACCTGGCCCTCGCTGATCAGCTCGCCGGCCGGCAGCGAGCCGTCGAGGATGCCGGCCTTGGCGAACCGGTACGCCCGCTCGGTCGCGGTGCCGGTCCCCACCACGTCGTCGCTCACGCCCGCATCATCGCCGACGGGCGCGCGCGGCGGGGCGGCCTTGCCTCACCGACCGCCGCGGGCCTACGTTCCGTGCACGCCATAGATGCATGATGGATCCGAGGAGGCCAGGTGACCCTCGGCCACGATGCGGCGCGAGACCGCGGTGGGATGCGGGACCGGGGTGCCGCGTGGGACCACGGTGCCGCGCGGGACCGGGGCGCGGCGCGGGACCACGGTGCGGCGCGGGACCGGGATGCGGCGGTGCCTGCCGTGCCACCTGCGGACGTGTACGCGTTGCTCGATGAGCTCGACCGCGTCGAGCGGGCGGTGGAGTCCGGGCTCCCGCCCACCGCGGCGCTGCAGCGTGCCCGCCGGCTGGCGCTGGAGCTGGCCGCCGGACCGGGGGCGCCGGCCCCGCAGCCCGCGCGCCGGCTGGTACCCGCCGTCCGGGCCGAGCTCGACCGGGCCGTGCGCACGCTCGGCGCCCGCGGCGGCGTCGTCACGATGGGGACCGAGCGGGTCCTCGACCCGGCCGTCGCGCACCGGGTGCTCGAGGTCGTCCGCTCGGTGCTCGACAACATCGTGCGGCACTCCGGCGCCACGACCCTGCGGGTGGGGCTGGTCTTCGATCCCGGGACGGTCCGACTCCTGGTCGAGGACGACGGCTGCGGGTTCGACCCGGCCGCCGTCGTGCACGCCGGGCTGGCCGGCGCCGCCGACGGTGTGCGGCACCTGGGCGGCGAGTTCGAGATCGACAGCACCCCGGGCTGGGGGACCCGGATCCGGACCCGGCTGCCCGAGCCACCGATCGCGCCGGCCCTGACCGGGTTGACCGCAGCCGAGCCGACCGCAGCCGGGTCGACCGCAGCCGAGCCGAGCGCAGCCGAGTCGACTGCAGGCGAGGCGACTGCAGCCGGGCCGACTGCAGCCGGGTCGACCGCAGCCGGGTCGGCCGCGGCCGAGTTGACCGCGGCCGAGCCGCCCGCGGGCAGAATGCCCGTGGACGAGCCGGCCCCGGGCCGTCCGGCCGCCCCCGTGCCACCGCGCCCGGACGTCCGCCGGAACGCGGCGCTGACCCTGCGCGAGCGGGAGGTCCGCGAGCTGGTCGAGCAGGGTCTGGCCGACAAGCAGATCGCCGGGCTGCTGCGGATCTCGGTCAAGACGGTGGAGAAGCACGTCAGCGCGATCCTGCGCAAGACCGGCGCCCGCAACCGCACGATGCTCGCCCGCTTCGGATCGGCCGGCTACGCCGAACGCAGCTGACCGAGTGGCCGGGGCCGACCTGGCCGGAAGGTGTGGGGGTAGGGACAGCCCTCATGTCGGCGACGTGCCCGCGGTCATAGCGTCGAGGCGCGCTCCCGGGACGGGCCCGGGCCGCACGACTCGACGAGGAGCACGCCGGATGCATCGTCTGACCCTGCAGGACGCGGAGAAGGCGCTCGCCGCCGGACTCGCCCGAGCCACCGAGATCGGACAGCCGATGAACGTCGCCGTCGTCGACGACGGCGGCCACCTGCTCGCCTTCGCCCGCCAGGACGGCGCGATCCGGGCGAGCATCGACATCGCCCAGCGCAAGGCCCGGACGTCGATCCTGATGAACCTGCCGACCGCCGCGCTCGGCCCGCTCGTCCAGCCCGGCGCCGAGCTCTACGGGCTCGAGCACACCTCCGGCGGGCTCGTCACCTTCGGCGGTGGCATCCCGGTCCACCGCGACGGCGAGATGGTCGGCGCGGTCGGCGTCAGCGCCGGATCGGTCGAGCAGGACGTCACCGTCGCCGAGGCCGCCGTCGCGGCGCTCGCCTGAGCCGGTCGGCGACGATGCGCCACCACACCCGACCCGAGGAGACCCGATGACCAGCACGCTCGGCCCGGCCGACTACCCGCTGTCGGTGAACCGACCGGACCTGCTGCGCACGCCGACCGGCAAGCCGCTGTCCGAGGTGACGATGGCCGCGGTCCTCGCCGGTGACATCACGAACGAGGACCTGCGGGTCAGCCCGGCGACGCTGCAGCTGCAGGGCGAGATCTCCGCCTCGGTGGGGCGTCGCCAGCTCGCCGAGAACATGCGCCGCGCCGCCGAGCTCACCGCGCTGCCCGACGACGAGGTGCTCGAGATCTACAACGCGCTGCGCCCGCGGGCGTCGTCGGGGCAACGCCTCGCCGAGATCGCCGACCGGCTGGAGACCGTCTACACCGCCCCCATCTGCGCCGCCCTGGTCCGTGAGGCCGCGCAGGTCTACGAGACCCGCGACCTGCTCGCCCGCGAAGGAGACTGACCGATGACCAGCACGCTCCCGTCTCCGGGATCCACCGAACCCACCGGCCCCCGCACGTCCAAGCGCACCGAGATGCTCGAGTCCCGCCCGGTCAACCTGGACGGCTTCGTCGAGGAGTGGCCCGAGAAGGGCCTGGTCGCGATGGAGAGCGACTTCGACCCGGCGCCGAGCGTCCGGGTGGCCGACGGGGTGATCGTCGAGCTCGACGGGCGCCCCCGCGCCGAGTTCGACTTCATGGACACCTTCATCGCCGACCACGCGATCGACGTCGACGTGGCCGAGCGGGCCAACGCCGTCCCGTCCGACGAGATCGCCCGGATGCTGGTGAACCCGACCGTCGGCCGGGCCGAGATCCTCGACCTGACCCGCGGGCTGACCCCGGCGAAGCTGCTCGACGTCGTCAAGCTGATGAACGTCGTCGAGATCATGATGGCGATGCAGAAGATGCGGTCGCGCCGCACGCCCGCCAACCAGGCGCACTCCACCAGCGCCCGGGACAACCCGATCCAGGTCGCCGCGGACGCCGCCGAGGCCGCGCTGCGCGGGTTCGCGGAGCTGGAGACCACCCTCGGCGTGCTGCGCTACGCCCCGCTGGTCGCGATCGGCCTGCAGATCGGGGCGCAGGCCGGGCGCGGCGGGGTGATCACCCAGTGCGCGCTGGAGGAGGCCACCGAGCTCGACCTCGGCATGCGCGGCATCACCGGCTACGCCGAGACGATCTCGGTGTACGGCACCGAGTCGGTGTTCGTCGACGGCGACGACACCCCGTGGTCGAAGTCGTTCCTGGCCAGCGCGTACGCCTCGCGCGGGATCAAGATGCGCTTCACCTCCGGCACCGGCTCCGAGGTGCAGATGGGCAACGCCGAGGGCCGCTCCATGCTCTACCTGGAGATCCGCTGCATCCTGATGGCCCGCGGCGCCGGGGTGCAGGGATTGCAGAACGGCTCGATCAGCTGCATCGGGGTTCCGGGCGCGGTGCCCGGCGGTATCCGGGCGGTCGCGGCGGAGAACCTGATCTGTTCGATGCTCGACCTGGAGTGCGCGGCCGGGAACGACCAGTCGTTCTCGCACTCGGCGATGCGCCGCACCAGCCGGTTGATGCCGCAGATGCTGGCCGGGCAGGACCTGGTGTGCTCCGGGTTCTCCGGCGTCCCGAACTCGGACAACATGTTCGCCGGGTCCAACCTCGACGTCGAGGACTACGACGACTGGAACACCATCCAGCGCGACCTGCAGATCGACGGCGGGCTGCGGCACGTGCGGACCGAGGAGATCCTCGCCGTCCGGGACAAGGCCGCCCGCGCGCTGCAGGCCGTCTTCGCCGAGCTCGACCTGCCGCGGATCAGCGACGAGGAGGTCGAGGCCGCCACCTACGCCAACTCCAGCGCCGACTACCCGCTGCGCGAGGTCCTGGAGGACCTCAAGGGTGCCCAGTCGGTGATGGACCGCGGCATCACCGGCCTGGACCTGGTCCGGATCCTCGAGCGGACCGGTTTCCCGGACATCGCCGAGAACTACCTGCAGGTGCTGCGCCAGCGAGTGGCCGGTGACCTGCTGCAGACCGCGGCGATCCTCGACGCCGACTTCGTGCCGCAGGCGGCGATCAACGACGCGAACGACTACGCCGGGCCCGGCACCGGCTACCGGCTGACCGGTGAGCGCTGGGAGCAGCTCAAGAAGCTGCGGCACGTCACCAGCGCGGACAACCCCGAGGAGGAGATCTCGTGACCACCCCCGGCCCCTCGACCTCGGAGGCACTGCGATGACCGAGCCCACCACCCCGTCCCTGCGCGAGGTCGGTCCGGCCGCGCGCGGCACCCGGCCCGACGAGGTCGTGATCGCCCTGTCCCCGGCGTTCGCCGGCTTCTTCACCAAGACGATCGTCGACGTCCCGCACGCCGAGGTGCTGCGCCAGCTGATGGCCGGTGTCGAGGAGCAGGGCGTGACGTCGCGGCTGATCCGGGTCCGGGACACCGCCGACCTCGCGGCGATCGCGCACACCGGCGCGAAGCTCTCCGGGTCGGGGATCTGCGTGGGGCTGCTGTCGCGCGGCACCACGATGATCCACCAGAAGGACCTCGCCCGGCTGTCGAACCTGGAGCTGTTCCCGCAGTCCCCGCTGCTCGACGCCGAGGTCTTCCGCGGGATCGGGTCCAACGCCGCGCAGTACGCCAAGGGGGAGTCGCCGCAGCCGGTGCCGACCCGCAACGACCAGATGGCCCGTCCGCGGTGGCAGGCCAAGGCGGCGTTGCTGCACCTGAAGGAGTTCGACCAGATCCGGGCGGGCGAGAAGCCGGTCGAGGTGGTGCTGGACTCCGTGCTCAGCGACGCGGGCTGAGGGGTACGGCGTGGAGGACGGTTCGCGGCTGGTCGTGGGCGTGGACATCGGGAACTCGACGACCGAGGCGTGTGTCGCCTCGATCGGCGCCGACGGCGTGGAGTACCTGGGGACCGCGCTCACCCGCACGACGGGGGTGAAGGGGACCCCGGACAACACCGCGGGCGCGGTCACCGCGGTCCGCCGGGCGCTGGAGGGGGCCCGGCGCGACCCGGCCGACCTCGACCTGGTGCTGCTCAACGAGGCCACCCCGGTGATCAGCGGCCTCGCCATGGAGACGATCACCGAGACGATCATCACCGAGTCCACGATGATCGGGCACAACCCGTCGACCCCCGGCGGGCAGGGCACCGGCGTCGGCACGACGGTCCCGATCGACGACCTCACCGACCCGGCGGGTCCGGTGCCGGACGGCCCGGCGATCGTCGTCGTGCCGCGGGGGTGGGACTTCGACCGGGTCGCCGCGGTGCTGAACCGCGCCGTCGGGCGCGGGCTGGAGCTCGTGGCCGCCGTGCTGGCCCAGGACGACGCCGTGCTGGTCGCCAACCGGCTCACCGCCGCGGTCCCGATCGTGGACGAGGTGGGTGCGGTGGACCGGGTGCCGCTGGGGATGGCGGCCGCGGTCGAGGTCGCCGCACCGGGCCGGACGATCCGGACGCTGTCCGACTCCTACGGCCTGGCATCGGTGTTCGCGCTGGACCCGGAGCAGACCCGGCAGGTGGCACCGGTGGCCCGGGCGCTGACCGGGAACCGCTCGGCGGTCGTCGTCCGGACCCCGAGCGGGGACGTCCGCGACCGGCGCGTCCCGGTGGGGGAGCTGGTCCTGACCGGTGCCGGGAAGACGCTGCGGATCGACGTCGACGCCGGTGCCGAGGCGATCATGGAGCTGCTGGGCCGGGTGCAGCCGCTCGACGACGCCACCGGCGAGCCCGGCACGCACGTCGGCGGCATGCTCGCCCAGGTCCGGGACACGATGACCGACGTGACCGGGCAGCCGGCCGCCGAGATCCGGATCCGGGACGTGCTGGCCATCGACACGTTCGTCCCGCGGGAGGTGCGCGGTGGGCTGGCCGGTGAGGTGTCGCTGGAGAACGCCGTCGCGCTCGCCGCGATGGTGCGCACCAGCCGCAGCCGGATGCAGGTCGTCGCCGACCGGGTCGCCGCGGTGCTGGGCTGCTCGGCGCGGATCGGCGGGGTGGAGGGGCAGATGGCGGTGCGCGGCGCGCTGACCACCCCGGGCACCGACCAGCCGATCGCGGTGCTCGACATGGGCGGTGGCTCCACCGACGCGGCCCTGCTCACCCGGGACGGCGTGTGCACCGCCGTGCACGTGGCCGGCGCGGGGGAGCTGGTCACCAAGCTGATCGACTCCGAGCTCGCGCTCGACGACCGGGAGACCGCCGAGCAGATCAAGTGGTACCCGCTGGCGAAGGTGGAGAGCTTCTTCCACATCCGGCACGAGGACGGCTCGGTGCAGTTCTTCACCGAGCCGCTGCCCGCGCACGTGTTCGCCCGGGTCGTGGTGATGACCCCGGACGGACCGGTCCCGGTACGGACCCGGCACTCGATCGACCACGTCCGGCGGATCCGCCGGGAGGCCAAGCGGCGCGTGTTCGTCGTGAACGCGCAGCGGGCGTTGCACCAGGTCGCGCCGGGTGGGTCGCTGCGGATGCTGGACTTCGTCGTGCTGCTGGGCGGCTCGGCGCTGGACTTCGAGATCCCGGAGATGATCTCCGGCGCGCTCGCCGGGAACGGGATCGTCTGCGGGACCGGGAACGTGCACGGCACCGAGGGCCCGCGCAACGCCGTCGCGTCCGGCCTGGTCGACGCGCACGCGGCCGCGCCGGTCGAGGAGCTCGCGTCGTGAGCCGCCGCGGCGAGCCCGCCGGACGAGACGGCAGCGCGCCGGAGCCGCCGTCGGTCGTGGTGCGCCACCACCCGGACGCTCCCGCCGCGGTCCTGCGGGAGGTGCTGGCCGGGGCGGAGGAGGAAGGGGTGCCCGTCGCCGCGTGGCCCGACCCGACCGCCACGACCGGCCCGCCCGGGGACGCCTGCGCGGTCGCCCTGGCCCACCGGGCGGCCCGCCGGTCCCAGCTCGACTCCGGCGTCGGTGTCGACGTGCACGGCGCCGTCGCGGTGCACCACGCGAAGCTCCCGCCGGACCGGCCGGCATTGACCGAACCCCCGCCGGCTCCGTCCGCTGTGCCCGACCCGTCACCGGTCCCTCCCGGTCGGCGGGCCGGGGCCGCGGCGGCCCGGATCGTCACCGGCCTGCCGCTGCCCCTCGGCGCGGCCGGCCCCGGGGACCCGTGATCGGATGACCACCGAACACCGCATCCCCTCCGCCACGGCCGTGCTCGACGAGCTCGCCACGATCGGACCGTTCTTCGAGGTGCGCGCCCTGGCCGCGGAACGGGCGGCGGGGCACCCGGTACGGCCGTTCTCCGCGGTGCTGGCCCCGCGGGCACTGGTCGGCCGGGTCGAACACACCCGGGCCGCGCTCGGTGCCGAGCTGCCGCTGGGCCGCCGGATCGCCGCGTCGATCCTGCTACAGGCGATGGCGGCGAAGCTGGTGTCCGGGCCGCTGGCCGCGCTCGCGCTGCGGGGTGCGGTGCTCGACGTCCGCCCGGAGACCCTGTGGTGGTCGGCGACCCCGGCCGGTGACGCCGTCGCGCTCGATCCGCTGCGGATCACCCACGCGCCGCGGCCGGATGCACGCCTGCTCCATCCGGTCGTCGACGGGCTGCTCGACCCGCTGGTCGACGCCGTCGGCACCCGGTTCGGGGTGTCCGCGACGGTGCTGTGGGGCAATGTCGCGTCCGCGGTTGCCGGCGCGAAGCGGGTGCTCGACATCGGACGCCCGGACGCCGCGGACGCGGTGGCCATGGTCGCAGGCGACCTCCTGCGGCATCCACGACTGGCCGGTACCGGGGAGCAGCGCCCACCGGTGCCGCCGGACCAGGGGTGGACGTTCCGCCGCCGTTCCTGCTGCCTCTACTACCGGGTGCCGGGCGGCAGCATCTGCGCCGACTGCGTGCTGACGAACCGGCCCCCGCACGGCGGCGACCCGCCCCGCTGACTCCCCGCCCCGTCGTCGCCGCGTGATCACCCGTTGAGGAGTGCAGCGCACGTGAGACGAACGCTGCGCTCCTCAACGGGTGATCACCGGGTCGTGGTGGCCCAGCAGAAGGGGTGTGCCCCGCGTGAGGGGTACGTGAGCGCTGCGCGGGCGTGATCGAACCGCTCTCGTGCGCCCCTCGCCACCGGCCCCGCACGGCGACGACCCGCCTCGCTGACGTCCCGTCACCGCCGGGTGATCACGCACGGACTCGTGCTGCAGCCCCCGGGACGGCACAGACCTGCAACGTTCCGCCGTACCGTCGCCGACCGGACACACCGGGACGATAGGGTCACGCCGCACTGATCAACCGAACCGTGGAGTCGATTCGTGATCGAGTTCCTGCTCGGCGTGCTGGCGGTCGTCGCCGTCGTCGTGGTCGTCGTCCTGATCCTGCGATCACGGTCGTCGGCCGGCACGTCCGCGCCCCGGCGCACCGATCCGCTGGCCAACGAGCCGGATCTCTACGACCCGCACCGGATCGGGGTGGGGGACGTCATCACCTACGCCGGGGTCGATCACGTCGTTCGCGGCACCATCGTGCTGGAGGAGGGCGGTGTGCAGTGGCGCGAGCACCTGCTCGACTCCTCGGCCGGCCGTCCCTGGCTCAGCGTCGAGGACGACGAGGGCGAGCTGGAGATGGTCCTCTGGACCAGGCGCGAGGACGCCGCCGGCCTCGTCCCGGACGGTGACGTCGTCCTCGACGACCGGGTGCACCGCCAGATCGAGCGGGGCCGCGCGTCGTTCACCGCCGAGGGCACCACCGGAACCTCCGCGACGGGGTCGGTCGACTACGCCGACTACGCGACCGCCGACGGCACCGGCCTGCTCGCGTTCGAGCGCTGGGCGGCGACCCAGTCCTGGGAGATCTCCACCGGCCGGGCGATCTCCCGTGGCGAGCTCGTCGTACTCCACTCGGCACCGCCTGAATGAGCGGGCGGGTCCGGGCCGGGACACGGCTCGCGTGCGTGCTGCTCGTCTGCGCGCTGCTCGGCGGTTGTGGGATCGGCACCGACGTCCGTGACGTGATCGAGGATCGCTACCCGCTGCAGCAGCGCACCGGGGACACGGCCGTCTACACCTCGAACGAGCCGGTGAGCAGCACCGCCGCGGCCATCGCGGGTGCCGTCCGCCCGGCCGCCCGGTCGACCGACCGCGGTGCCGAGTACCTGCGCTACGACGACGACATCGTGATCGTCAGCCCGGCACCGGCCGGGAGCACCGTCCAGGTCGAGGACCTCGACGGCCGCTACCGCGGCGGAGCGTTCGTCTTCCTCGGTCCCGGGTTCCGCCCGGGCTCCCCGGCCGCCGGGGGCTTCGGCGGCGGACCCGGAGGCATCAAATGACCGATCTCGCCGGACCGGCGACCCGCAGGAGTGACTGGTGAACACGACGAATCTGGCAGTGGAGTTCGGACCGGTCTCGGGTGACCTGCTCGGGCAGGGGGTGATCGCCACCCTGCTGTACTTCGTGATCGGTTTCGCCGTGCTCGGTCTGGGCTTCCTGGCGCTCGACCTGATCACCCCGGGGGATCTGCGGACCCAGGTCTACACCGACCGGAACCCGAACGCCGCGGTCCTGCTGGGGGCCAACCACCTCGCCCTGGCGATCATCGTCGTCACGGCGATCCTGACCAGCGCCGACTCGCTCGCCCAGGGCCTGGTCGACTCGGCGGTGTACGGGCTGCTGGGCGTGGTGCTCCAGGCCGTCGCGCTCCGGCTGCTCGACGTGTTCGTGCCCGGCCACCTGCGGAACCTGGTCAACGAGCCGCGGTTGAACGGCGCGGCGTGGGCGGTCGGCGCCAGCCTGGTGGCGATCGGTGCGGTGAACGCGGCCGCCCTGTCCTGAGGACCGGTGGGCCGGTCCGTGCCGGAAGGAGGCTGACGCCATGACGGCCGAGCCGACCGAGCAGCAGGTGCCGCCCGTGCTCCGCCGCCGTGGGCGCGCACTGCTGCTCGCCGCCGTCGCCGCGTGCGCCGCCTGCGGGCTGACCTACGAACTGGTGCTGCTGACGCTGTCGACCGGGCTGACCGGGGGCGGGATCACCCAGACGTCACTGATCGTCGCGGGCTACGTCGCGGCGCTGGGCGCGGGTGCCCTGCTGGTCAAGCCGCTGCTGGCGCACGCGGCCACGGTGTTCGTGGCGGTCGAGATCCTGCTCGGGCTGCTCGGCGGGCTGTCCGCGGTGGCCCTGTACGTGACGTTCTCCTACTACGGCACGGACACCGCGGTCCTGATCATCGCGACCGCGGTGCTCGGCGCGCTGGTCGGCGCCGAGGTCCCGCTGCTGATGACGTTGCTGCAGTCCGGCCGGTCCGGCACCGACGCGACGGGAACCGGGCGGGTGCTGGCCAACCTGAACGCCGCGGACTACGCGGGGGCGTTGCTCGGCGGGCTCGCGTGGCCGTTCCTGCTGCTGCCGCTGGCCGGCCAGATCCGCGGCGCGGCGCTGATCGGCGTGGTCAACCTGGTCGCCGCCGCGGTGCTCGCCGCGTTCCTGCTGCGCCGGGCGATGAGCCGACGGGCCCGGTGGGGGGCGACCGTGGCCCTGCTCGTGGCCGCCTCGCTGCTCGGCGGGTTGATCGCCACCGCGGCCGACGTCGAGGTGAACGCGCGGCAGCGGCTCTACGCCGATCCCGTGGTCGTCGCGGAGCGCACCGCCTACCAGGAGGTCGTGCTCACCGAACGCGACGGGGACACGCGCCTGTACCTCGACGGGGACCTGCAGTTCTCCAGCGAGGACGAGCACCGCTACCACGAGGCGCTGGTCCATCCGGCGCTGTCGCAGGACCCTGGGCGGGTTCTCGTCGTGGGTGGCGGGGACGGGCTGGCCGCGCGCGAGGTGCTGCGGCACCCGTCGGTGCGCGAGGTGGTGCAGGTGGAGCTGGACCCGGCGGTGCTCGAACTGGGCCGGACCCGGCTCGCCGGGCTGAACGGCGACGCCCTGAACGACCCCCGGATGCAGGTCGTGGTCGACGACGCGTTCCGCTGGCTCCGGGAGCGGGCGGTCGGCGCGGCCCCGGAACCGGCCGGCTTCGACGCCGTGATCGTGGACCTGCCGGACCCGGACACCCCGGCGCTGGGGCGTCTCTACTCCACCGAGTTCTACGGCCTGGTGCGCGCCGCGACCAACCCGGGCGGGCTGGTGGTGGTGCAGGCGGGCAGCCCGTACTCGACGCCCGCGGCGTACTGGCGCACGGTCTCGACGATCCGGTCGGCCGGGTGGGCCGTCACCCCGTACCACGTGCACGTGCCGAGCTTCGGGGACTGGGGTTTCGCACTCGCCCGGGTGGGTCCGTCGCCCCCGGTCCCCGGCCTCTCGGCGCAGGCACCCGCGATGCGCTACCTCGACGAGGCGGTGCTGCGCGCCGCCGCGGTCTTCCCCCGGGACCGGCGGCCGCAGGAGCTCCCGCCGAGCACGCTGGACCGTCCCCGGATCGTGGAGGACCTGCGGCAGGGCTGGAGCTCGTGAACCGAGCCGGGAAAGCGCTCAGCGGCGGCGGACCGCGCGCTGGACGCTCCGCATCTTGGCGCCCTGGGGCATGGGGCCCTTCGGCATCGCCGCGGTGCGGTTGCCCAGCGCGTTGAGCTTGCCCTCCAGCGAGTCCATCTCCGCGGCGGAGATGTTGCGGGGCAGCTTCATCAGGTGGCGCTGCAGGCCCCTGAGCGGGACCTGCCCCTCCTCGTTCCCGACGACCACGTCGTAGATCGGGGTGTTGCCGGCGACCCGCGCGGTGCGCTTCTTCTCCTGCGCGAGCAGGGTCTTCACCCGGTGCGGGGCGCCCTCGGCGACGAAGATGATCCCGGGCCGCCCGATGACCCGGTGCACGGCGTCGAGGTGCGTGTTACCCGCGATGCCCTGGGTGATCCGCCACTGCCCGCGCATGTTGTCCAGCGCCCAGCCTCCGGCGCCCGGCTGTCCCTCGGCCTTCACGTAGATCGACTTCTGCACCCGGCGGCCGAAGATGCTGAACGCCGCCAGCCCGCCGATGGCCACGCCGAACGGGACGAAGAACCAGGTGAGCCCGAACAGCCAGCCGACGAGGGTGAGCAGCGCGATCGAACCGACGAAGACGCCGATCATGATCGGGAGGAGTTTCTTGTCCTCCTTGCGCTGCATCTGGAACGCCTGCCAGATCTGCTGGCGACGCTGCTTCGACGCGGCCTTCTTCTGGGCCTTGAGCGCCTTCTTCTCTTCGGGCGTGGGCTTGCGGGGCTTGCCGGGCATGCGTCCAGCCTACTTCTGGGCGGTGATCAATGGTGCGAGCAGGTGTCTCAGCTGCGCGCGAGCAGGGAACTGGCCTCCTGCGTGGCCGGGCCGGAGTCGACCAGGTGTGCCAGGTCGGGGTGCAGTTCCTGGCCGCGGTGCGCGACGGTCTGGGCGTAGAGCCGCCCGGCCCGGTACGACGAACGCACCAGCGGGCCGGCCATGACACCGGCGAACCCGATCTCCTCGGCGGCCTTGGAGTGCTCGACGAACTCCTCGGGCTTCACCCACCGCTCGACGGGGTGGTGGCGCTTGGTCGGGCGCAGGTACTGGGTGATCGTGATGATCTCGCAGCCGGCCTCGTGCAGGTCGCGCAGCGCCTCGGTGACCTCGTCCGGGGTCTCGCCCATGCCCAGGATCAGGTTCGACTTGGTCACCAGGCCGTCGGCGCGGGCCTTGGTGATGACCTCGAGCGAGCGCTCGTAGCGGAACGCGGGCCGGATCCGCTTGAAGATCCGGGGGACGGTCTCCACGTTGTGCGCGAGCACCTCGGGCCGGGTGTCGAACACCGGGCCGAGCTGGTCGTCGCGGGAGTTGAAGTCCGGGATCAGCAGTTCGACGCCGGTGCCCGGGTTCATCTCGTGGATCTTGCGGACGGTCTCGGCGTAGAGCCAGGAGCCGCCGTCGTCGAGGTCGTCGCGGGCGACACCGGTGACGGTGGAGTAGCGCAGCCCCATCTGGCGCACCGACTCGGCGACCCGGCGGGGCTCGTCGACGTCGAGGTCGGTGGGACGGCCGGTGTCGATCTGGCAGAAGTCACAGCGCCGCGTGCACTGCTCACCACCGATCAGGAACGTCGCCTCCCGGTCCTCCCAGCACTCGTAGATGTTGGGGCAACCGGCCTCCTCGCACACCGTGTTGAGCCCGCCCGAGCGGACGAGGCTCTTGAGCTCGGTGTACTGCGGGCCGGTCCGGGCGCGGGTGCGGATCCAGGACGGCTTGCGCTCGATCGGGGTCTCGCTGTTACGGACCTCGAGACGGAGCAGTTTGCGGCCTTCGGGTGCGACGGTCACGCGTTCACCCTACGCCCGGGGTCCGGTGTGACGCCGGTCGCCGCAGCGGTGGCCCGCCACAGTCGTCCGGCGAGTACCGGGTCCTGGGCGGCGGCCGACCGGCGCGCCGGCCCGGCCGGTCCGCGCAGCTCACCGGGCCCGGAGGGGCCCAGGTAGTCGCCACCGTGCACCGGCCCGGTGGCGGCGGCGAGCTGCGGCGCGGTGCCGTCCTCGACGGGCTGGACGAGCCACCGGTCCGGCAGCGAGTAGATCCGGCCCTTCCACGCGCCGCGGCCGCCGCGCCGGAACGAGTTCGCGAGCAGCGACGACTCGGTCATCCCCGGGTGCGCGGCCACCGACAGCACCGGGTCGCCCGCGAGGCGCAGCCGCCGGTCGAGCTCGGCGGTGAACAACAGGTTCGCCAGCTTCGACGCCCCGTACGCACCGTTGGGGGAGTAGCGGCGGCGGGTCCGGTACAGGTCGGTGGGGTCGAGCCGGCCCATGGCGTGGCCCAGGCTGGAGGTCGTCACCACCCGGGAGGGCTGCTCGTGGTCCCCGGCCGCGCGCAGGGCCGGCATCACCAGCCAGGTCAGGGCCGCCGGACCGAGGTGGTTCGTCCCGATCTGCAGCTCGAAGCCGTCCGCGGTCGCGGCCCGCGGCCCCATCGCGACGCCCGCGTTGTTGACCAGGATGTCGAGCCGGTCGCCGGTGCGGTCCCGGACCTCCGCGGCGGCGGTCCGCACCGACGCCAGGTCGGCGAGATCGAGCAGCACGAGCTCGCCGCCCGCCCGTTCCGCGGCGGCCTGCCCGCGGGCGGTGTCGCGCGCCGTCATCAGCACCCGGGCCCCGGCTCCGGCGAACGCGGCGGAGAGGGCGGCGCCGAGCCCGGACGTCGTCCCGGTGACGAGCACGGTACGGCCGGTGAGATCGGGGAGCGGGTGCACGGCGCGACGGTAGCGGGCCGCTAGCGTGCTGCGGCGTGGACTTCCGGATCTTCACCGAACCTCAGCAGGGCGCGACCTACTCCGATCTCCTGCGGGTGGCGCGCACCACCCAGGACGCGGGGTACGACGCGTTCTTCCGCTCCGACCACTGGGTCGCGATGGGCGACGGCGACGGCCTGCCCGGGCCGACCGACGCCTGGATGACGCTGGCCGCGCTGGGCCGCGAGACCGAGCGGATCCGGCTGGGCACACTCGTCACCAGCGCGACGTTCCGGCTGCCCGGACCGCTCGCCGTCGCCGTCGCGCAGGCCGACGAGATGTCCGGCGGCCGGGTCGAGCTCGGCCTCGGCACCGGCTGGTTCGAGGCCGAGCACACCGCCTACGGCATCCCGTTCCCGCCGCTGCGGCAGCGTTTCGAGATCCTCACCGAGCAGCTGGAGATCCTCACCGGGATGTGGGCGACCCGGCCCGGCGAGCGGTTCACCCACCGCGGGGAGCACTACACGGTCGTCGACTCGCCGGCCCTGCCGCGCCCCGTGCAGGACGCCCCGCCGGTGATCGTCGGCGGGATGGGACGGGCGAAGACGCCCGCGCTGGCGGTCCGGTTCGCCGCCGAGTTCAACGTCCCGTTCCAGGCGCCCGACGCCACTGCCGAGCAGTTCGGCCGGGTCCGCGACGCCTGCCGCGCGGCCGGCCGCGACCCGGCGGAGCTGACGTACTCGGTGGCCCAGATGCTCTGCCTGGGCCGCGACGACGCCGAGGTCGCCCGCCGGGCCGACGCGGTGGGCCGCGACGTGGCCGAGGTCCGCGAGAACTGCCTCGCCGGGACCCCCGGCGAGATCGTCGACCGGCTCGGCACCTGGGCCGAGCGGACCGGCACCACGCGGGTCTACCTGCAGATCCTCGACCTGTCCGACCTGGACCACCTGGAGGACTTCGCCTCGCTGGTCGTGCCCGAGATCAGCTGATCAGCCGGTCCCCAGCTGCCCCCCGATGTCGGCGGCGGCCGTGAGCAGGACCAGCGCGGGCACGACGGCGCGCGGCGCGATCCGGTAGCTGCCGCGGCCGTCCTGCTCGACGAGTCCGGCGTGGGTCAGTGCCTTGAGGTGGTGGTAGAGCTGCCCGGTCGAGGCCAGCTCCGCGACCTCGGTGAGCTCGGCCGTGCCGCGCGGGCCGTGCAGCAGGCCGCGGACGATCCGGACCCGCACGGGGTGGCCGAGCGCGGCGAGTACGGCGGTGCGGGGCTCGTCGTCCAGGGCCAGGGTCGCGGCGACGTCGTACTCGACGGTCCAGGCGATCTCGCCGTGCAGGGCGACCTCGCCCGAGTAGCGGACGGTCCCGGCCCCGGAGGCCGCGGCACCCCCCGTCCCGCGGCCTCCGACGTCCCGCTCGCCGATCCGCTGTTCGAGTGCGACGACCCGGTGCTCCAGGTCGGACAGACGGCGGTCGGCGTCAGCGGTCACAGGAAGGATACTACGGAACTACGGAAGAACGTGCGATCAGCCCAGCCCGGACATCAGATCGACCATCCGGGCCACCCGGTGCTCGGTGACCGGCAGCCGCCCGTCGAGCGCGTCGAGCACGGCGACGGTGACGGCATCGGAGATCTCGTCGATCGTGATCTCGCGGCCGAGCTCGGTGGTGAGCGTGCTGACACCGGCGTCGGCGATCCCGCACGGCACGATCTTGCCGAAGTCGCCCATGTCGGCGTTGCAGTTGATCGCGAAGCCGTGCTGGGTGATCCCGCCCTGGATGCGCACGCCGATCGCGGCGATCTTGCGCTCGGGGGTGAAACCTTCAGCGGGCAGCCAGACCCCGGAGCGGCCCTCGATCCGCCCGGCCTTCTCCAGCCCGAGCTCGTGACAGACCCGGATCAGGGCCTCCTCCAGGCGCCGCACGTAGTCGACGACGTCCATCGGCTCGCCCAGTGCCACGATCGGGTACCCGACCAGCTGCCCCGGCCCGTGCCAGGTGATCCGGCCACCGCGGTCGACGTCGATCACCGGGGTGCCGTCGACCGGCCGGTCCTCGGGCCGGGTGCGCCGGCCCGCGGTGTAGACGGGCGGGTGCTCCAGCAGCATCAGGACGTCCGGTCCGGAGCCCTCCTTGCGGGCCGTGGCGTGCGCGCGCTGGGTGTCCCACGCGGCGAGGTACTCGACGCGCCCCAGCTGGTCCACGCGGACGGGGTCGGTTCCGGCACGGCAGCTCAGGTGCGGGGCGGGCATGGCGCCGAGGTTACTCCCGGCCCCGCGGACCGGGATCCGGTCAGGTCCGCACGCCCAGGCGCGCGAGCACCGCCTGCGCCGCGCGGCGCCCGGACACCAGCGCGCCCTGCGTCGACGGGGTGTCCCGATGGTCGCCCGCGACGAACAGGTTCCGGCCCAGCTCGACGTCGCGCTGCACCGGGCGCCCGGCTTCGAGCAGCGGCAGCGCCTCGTCGATCTGCGCGGTGTGCAGGTGCGCCCAGTCGTCGGTGGGCACGCCCCAGATGCGGGCGAGCTCGCGGCGCACGGCGGGCTCGTCGATACCGCTACCCGCGGGCGTCCCGACGATCGAGGAGGCGACCAGCGGGCGCCCGTCGGCCGAGTAGCCGGGAGCGGCGGCGGTCAGGACCGTCGTGCTCGCCACCGGGCCACCGGTGCCGTCGAGGTGCAGCAGCGGTTCCGCGCAGGGTGGCAGCGGCGGCACGTGGAAGAACGTCGTGAGCGCGTTCATCCGGGGCTCGGCCACGCCGGGCAGCAGGGCCGCGGCGGTGCGCGGGTCGGCCGCGACGAGCACGGCGCGGGCGGACAGCGCCCCCTCGTCGGTGTCCACCGACGGCGCCGGGCCGCCGTGCACGGCGTGCACCCGCACCCCGAGCGAGACCGTCCCGTCCGGGAGCGCCGCGGCCAGCCGGCGGGGGAGGGCCTCCATGCCGTCGTCCGGGACCAGGATCCGGCCGAGCGCGAAGCTGCGCCACACCAGCCGGACGAACGCCGCCGACGTGTCGAGGGCCGTCTCGCCCAGCACCCCGGACAGGAACGGCCGCAGGAACCGGTCGGTGACCGCGCCACCCAGGCCTGCCGCGTCCAGGTCGTCGGCACCGGAGCGGCCGACCAGGGTCGCGGTCCGCGCCGGCGGGGACGCGAGCACCGCCGCCGTCCAGGCCACGAGCCGGGCCTTGTCGATCGGGCCGAACAGGTCGTCGGTCGCGGTCCCGACGGCCGAGGAGGGCCGGCGCAGCGGGTTGACGAAGCGGTGCAGCTCGCCGTCGCCCGCCCGGATCGCCGCGCCCGGTTCGAACGCGCGGGCGCCGAGCGAGTCGAACCCGTGCGGGGCGAGCGCGGCCCGCAGCGCGGGGTAGGACGAGTTGAGGACCTGGAAGCCCCGGTCGCAGCGGAACCCGTCGATCACGTCGGTGGCCATCCGGCCGCCGACCCGGTCGGACGCCTCCAGCACGCGGACCGCCAGCCCGTGGTGGTGCAGCACGGTCGCCGCGCGCAGCCCCGCGAGGCCCGCGCCGACGACCAGGACGTCCGGGGTACTCACGAGTCCTCCTCGCTGGCGCTCGTCGGCCGCGTTCGCGGTACTGCTGTGCTGGATGGTGAGCTCGCGAGCTCGCTCACGTGCCGACCGCGGCCGACAGCGCGTCGCCGACCGTGTGGTGGCGGAACCGGAACCCGGCGTCGAGCAGCGCCTTCGGGACCGCCCGCTGCCCGCTGAGCAGCGTCTCCCGGCCCATATCGCCGAGCACGCCCGCCACCACCGGCCCGGGCACGACGAACGGGGTCGGGCGCCCGACGGCCTTGCCCAGCTCCGTGGTGAACTCGGCGTTGGTGACCGGCACCGGCCCGGTGACGTTCGCCGGGCCGGACAGGGCCTCGGTCTCGACGGCGAACCGCAGCGCGGACACCTGGTCGTCCAGCGACACCCAGGCCAGGTACTGGGTGCCTTTCCCGATCCGGCCCCCGAGGAAGCTCCTGAACAGCGGGCGCATCATCGCGAGCAACCCGCCGGACGGGGAGAGCACCAGGCCGGTGCGGACCAGCACGACCCGGGCGCCGGCGTCGGCGGCGGGCGCGGTGGCCGCCTCCCAGTCCCGGCAGACGTCGGCGAGGAACCCGCTGCCCGACGGCGCCGACTCGTCGGTCACGTGGCCGTCGGTGTCGCCGTAGTAGCCGACCGCCGAGCCGCTGACCAGGACCGGCACCTTGTGCCGCGCCACGGCGGTGGCCAGGACGTCGGTCGGGACGTTGCGCGAGTCCCGGATCAGCTGTTTGCGTGCCCCGCTCCACGGCCGGTCGGCGAGGCCGGCCCCGTTCAGGTTCACGACGGCGTCGACGCCGTCCAGCGTGCCGTCCTGCAGCGTGCCCGCCGGCGGGTCCCAGCCGCGTTCGTCGGGGGCGGCCGGGGGCCGTCGCACCAGGCGCAGCACCTCGTGCCCCGCGCCCCGTAGATGGGCGACCAGGGCTGTTCCGATCAGTCCGGACGAACCGGCCACGACGACACGCACGGCGGCGATCATTCCCGGTTCGGTGCTGGTGCGCGACCCGGACCGGCCGCGACGGTGATCACCGTGGCAGCCGGGCGGGTGACGGGGAGCGGCCCGCCCCGGTGGGTACCGGGACGGGCCGCGACCGTGCTGCGTGGGAGGGGGTTACAGGCCGAGCTCGGCCTCGAACGCGCCCTCCTCCAGACGGGCCCGGATCGCCGACAGGAACCGGCCGGCGTCCGCACCGTCGACCAGGCGGTGGTCGTAGGTCAGCGGCAGGAAGCACACCGAGCGGACGGCGATGACGTCGTCGCCCTCCGGGCCGGTGATGACCTTCGGCTCCTTCACGATCGCGCCGGTGCCCAGGATGCCGACCTGCGGCTGGTTGAGGATCGGCGTGTCGAACAGGGCACCCGCGGACCCGATGTTCGTGATCGTGAACGTGCCACCGGACAGCTCGTCCGGGCCGATCTTCGCGTCCCGGGTGCGCGACGCGACGTCGGCGATCTTCTTGGCGATCCCGGCCAGCGACAGGTCGTCGGCGTCCTTGATCACCGGGACGAGCAGGCCACGCGGGGTGTCGACGGCGATCCCCATGTGCACGGCACCGTGGTAGGTGACCTGCTTGGCGTCCGCGGAGATCGAGGCGTTGACCGACGGGAACGCCTTGAGCGCCTCGACGGTCGCCTTGACGATGAACGCCAGGAACGTGAGGTTCGCACCCTCGCGGCGCTTGAAGTCCTCCTTGACCCGGCTGCGCAGCTTGACGATGCGGGTGAGGTCGATCTCCTGGACCGTCGTCAGCTGGGCAGAGATCGACAGCGACTCGGACATGCGCTGGGCGATGACCTGGCGCAGGCGCGGCAGCTTGACCGTCGTGCCCGGCTCGGGCGCGTCACCCGCACGGGTCGGGACGGCCTGCGGCTGCTTCGGCGCGCCACCGGACGCGGCCGGTGCCTCGGCAGCCGGGGCGGACGGGGCCGGCGCGGCCTTCTGCTCCGCCGCGGCCAGCACGTCCTGCTTGCGGATCCGGCCGCCGACCCCGGAACCGGTGACCGAGCCCAGGTCGACGCCGTGCTCCTGGGCCAGCTTGCGGACCAGCGGGGTCACGTAGGGCTTCTCGCCGGAGCCGTTCGAGGCACCGGCGGAGGCGCCCTGGGTGTCGGTGGAGCCGGCGGGCTCGGCCGCCTCCTCCTTCGGCGCCTGCGCCTTCGGGTGCTCGGGCTTCGCGTCCGGCTTCGGCTCGGACTTGGGAGCCTCGGACTTCGGCGCCTCGGGCTCGGGGGCCTCCTGCTTCGGGGCCTCCTGCTTCGGCTCGGCCTTCGGCGCAGGCTTCTCCTCCTGCGCCGGCTGGTTCTCCTGCGCCGGCGCGGCGGAGCTGTCGCCGACCACGGCGAGCTGCGCGCCGACCTCGACGGTCTCGTCCTCACCGACGGTGTGCTCGAGCACGGTGCCCGCGACCGGCGACGGGATCTCGGTGTCGACCTTGTCGGTGGAGACCTCGAGCAGCGGCTCGTCGACCTCGACCGAGTCGCCGACCTGCTTGAGCCAGCGGGTCACGGTGCCCTCGGTGACGGACTCGCCGAGCTCGGGCATCGTCACCGAGCTCCCGGAACCGCCACCGGAGGAGCCGCCCGAGGACTGCGACGGCGCCGGGGCCTCCTCCTGCTCGGGCTCGGGTTCCGGCTGGGACTCCGGCTCGGCCTCGGGCTCCGGCTCGGCCTCCTCGGCGGCCTGCTCGGAGCCGCCCGAGTCACCGCCGGAGGAGTCGGCCTCGTCCGCGTCGCCGATCACGGCGAGCTCGCCGCCGACCTCGACGGTGTCGTCCTCGCCCGCGATGATGCGCTTCAGCACACCGGCCGCCGGCGACGGGATCTCGGTGTCGACCTTGTCGGTGGAGACCTCGAGCAACGGCTCGTCGACCTCGACGGTGTCGCCCTCGGACTTGAGCCAACGGGTGACGGTGCCCTCGGTGACACTCTCGCCCAGAGCGGGCATCTCAACGGTGACGGCCATGTCGGGTGGAGCTCCTCTTGTTCCGCGTGGGTGTTCGGTTCGTGGGGCCGGGATCAGCCGTGGGTGTGCAGCGGTTTCCCGGCCAGGGCGAGGTGGGCCTCTCCGAGGGCCTCGCTCTGCGTGGGGTGGGCGTGGATCAGTGGGGCGACGTCGGCGGGAAGAGCCTCCCAGTTGTAGACCAGTTGCGCTTCCCCGACGAGCTCGCCGACCCGGGAGCCGACCATGTGCACGCCCACCACGGGGCCGTCGCCTCCGGCCGGTCCCGCCTGGACGAGCTTGATCGCACCCGCGGTCTGCAGGATCTGGGACTTCCCGTTGCCGGCCAGGTCGTAGGTGAGCGTGTGCACCTCGTCGTACCGGTCGCGGGCGGCGTCCTCGGTCAGCCCGACCGAGGCGATCTCCGGATCGCAGTAGGTCACGCGGGGGATGCCGTCGTCGGTGACCGGCGCCGGGTCGAGCCCGGCGACGTCCTCGGCGACGAAGATCCCGTGTGCGAAGCCCCGGTGCGCCAGCTGCAGGCCGGGGGTGACGTCCCCGACGGCGTACACGCCGTCCAGGCCGGTGCGCAGCCGATCGTCGACGGTGACGAATCCCTCGGCCATCGGGACGCCGGCCTCGGCGAAGCCGTGGCCGGTGGTGTTGGGGCCGCGGCCGACCGCGACCAGCAGCAGGTCCGCCTCGATCTCCTCGCCGGACTCCAGCGACACGGTGACCGCATCACCGTGCCGGGTGGCCTTCGCGAAGCGCACCCCGGTCCGGGTGGTGATCCGGCGGCGGCGGAAGGCGCGGGCGAGCTGGGTGGAGCAGAACTCGTCCTCGTTCGGGACCAGCCGGGGCAACGCCTCGACGAGGGTGACCTCCGCGCCGAACGAGCGCCACACGCTGGCGAACTCGACGCCGATCACGCCACCGCCCAGCACGACGACCCGCCTCGGCACCTCGTCGAGCGAGATCGCCGCGTCCGAGGTGACGATGCGGTCGTCGAGATCGAGGCCGGGCAGCGAGCGGGCGTAGGAACCGGTGGCCAGGACGACGTGCCTGCCGGCGTAGCGGTCGTCACCGACCCGCACGACACCCGGGCCCTCCAGGACACCCGCGCCCTCGACCACGGTGATCCCGCGGGAGGCGACCAGGCCCTGCAGCCCCTTGTACAGGCGTCCGACGACGCCGTCCTTGTAGGTGTTCACGCCGGCCATGTCGACGCCGTCGAATGTGGACCGGATACCGACCTTCGCGCCGTCCCGGGCGTGGTCGGCGATCTCGGCGGCGTGCAGCAGCGCCTTGGTCGGGATGCAGCCGCGGTGCAGGCACGTCCCGCCGAGCTTGTCCTTCTCGACCAGCACCACCGAGAGCCCGAGCTCGGCGGCGCGCAGCGCGCAGGCGTAGCCGCCGGACCCGCCACCCAGGATCACCAGGTCGGCGGGGTCCGCTTCCCGTGGGCCCGCTTCGGACACCGATCAGCTCCTTCCGGTCACGCCCGGCGCGTCCGCCTGCCGTGCGTGACAACGCGCTCCGGCGGCCCCATCTTGTCATTACCCGCCCGGCACGCCATGCGGGTGTCGGGAGCAGATCACGGTCCTCGCGCGTTGGGGAAGGAGATCAGGTGTGTGCGTCTCGCCGCGGGTGGCGGTACGGGCACCGCACGAGCGGACGAGAGGATGACGAGCATGGGCCTGATGGACAGGTTCCGTCCCCGCCGTGCCTCCGGGGGCGCCAAGGCGCCGGACGCGGAGTCCTACCTGCGGGAATGGACGGCGGCGCGGATCGGGGTGGAGGCCTTCGTCGAGCCGCGGACGACGGTCACCGAGACGACGGTCGTGTTCGTCGCGCACGACGGCGAGTGGACGCGGCGGCGGATGGGGAGCCCGAACCGCGCGAAGAAGTTCGCCCGCTCGCTGCGGATCCCGATCTACGACGTCCAGCTCGTGGGATACCCGAACCGGATGCGGGAGTACGACGCCCGCGGCCGCGCGCTGCGCAAGCGGGCGAAGCAGGAGGAGATGCTGCGCCAGCTGCGGGAGAAGGACCGGTAGCGCCCCTCAGCGCCGCAGGGACCGTGCCTTGCGGGCCCCGACCGCCCGCATCGCCGGTTCCAGCCGCAGCATCGGGCCCGGGAGCAGCGCGGTGAGCCGCAGCATCGCACCGCGCCAGGCCGGGAGCGTGCGGTAGACGCGGCTCCTGCCGAACATCTCCACCAGGCCGGCCGCGACCTGCTCGGTGGTGACCAGGGTGCCGGACCGCACCAGCGCCTGGCCCTGTCCGCCGGGCTTCATCCCGCGCAGCAGCTCGGTGTTCACCCCGTCCGGGCAGACCGCGTGCACCCGGATGCCTTCTCTGCGCACCTCGGACGCGAGCCCGGACACCAGCGACAGCGCACCCGCCTTCGACGCCGCGTACACCGACAGCCCGGGCACCGGGCCGAGCGCCGAGAGCGACACCGTCACGCCGATCTCGCCGCCGTGTGCGACGCCGGTGGCGGCCTGCTCGCGGAATGCGGCGACCGCGGCCCGCGCCCCCCACATCGGCCCCAGCAGGTTGACCTCGACCAGGGCGCGGGCGTGCGCCTCGGACAGCTCGGTGAGCGCCCCGTCGAACCCGACGCCGGCATTGGACACCCAGGCACCGAGCGGGGCGATCGCCCGGGCCTCCCGGACGACCTCCTGCGCGGCGGCCGGGTCGGTGACGTCGTACGCGAGACCGCCCGCCGCGCCGATCCGGTCGGCGGTGGCGCGCGCGGCGGCCGCGTCGAGATCGGTGACGAGCACCCGGTAGCCGCGTCCGACGAGTTCGGTGGCGATGGCCTCGCCGATGCCGCGGGCGGCGCCCGTGACCACGGCGGAGCGGGGTGCGTGCGCGGTGATCTCGTGCCGGCCCGCCCGGCGACGTCGTCCGATCATGGCGGCAGTATGCCGCCCGGGGTTACCGACCGGTAGCCCCGGGCGGTGCTCAGCCGTTCGCGGCCACGTCCTCCAGGAACGCGACCAGCGTCCGCACCGGCGTGCCGGTGCCGCCCTTGGTCGTGTAGCCGCGGGCCCCGCCGGTGTTGTAGGAGGGCCCGGCGATGTCGATGTGCGCCCACGGCAGCCCGTCCGGTACGAACTCCTTCAGGAACGTCCCGGCCAGCAGCATCCCGGCGAACCGCTGCCCGCTGACGTTCGCGATGTCGGCGACCCGGGAGTCCAGGTCGGAGCGCAGGTACTCCGGCAGCGGCATCGCCCAGGCGTCCTCACCGGTCGCGACGCCGTGGCCGGCCACCCGGTCCCGCAGCTCGTCCGAGCCCATCACCCCGGCGGTGCGCAGACCCAGCGCGACCTGCTGGGCGCCGGTGAGCGTGGAGGTCTCGACCAGGTAGTCGGGGGCGTCCTCGCCGGCCCGGACGATCGCGTCGGCCAGGATCAGCCTGCCCTCGGCATCGGTGTTGAGCACCTCGACGGTCCGGCCGCCGTACATGGTCAGCACGTCGCCGGGCTTGTACGCGGTCGACGACGGCATGTTCTCCGCCATCGGCACCGTCGCGGTCACGGCGACCGGCAGCTCCAGCTTCGCGGCGAGCACCACGGCGGCGACGACGGCCGCGGCGCCGCCCATGTCCGAGGTCATGTCGGCCATGCCCGCGTTCGGCTTCAGCGAGATGCCGCCGGTGTCGAAGGTGATGCCCTTGCCGACCAGCGCGACCCGCTTCGCCGGGGCTGTGCCGCCGTTCCAGGTCAGCCGGACCAGGCGGGGCTTGTTCGTCGACCCCTGGCCGACGCCGGTGATGCCGCCGTAGCCGTTCTCCCGCAGCCGGTCGTCGTCGAGCACCTCGGTGACCAGTCCGGCCTGCTCGCCGAGCGCCACGGCCCGGGCCGCGAACGTCTCCGGGACCAGCACGTTCGGCGCGGTGTTCACGAGGTTCCGCGCGGTCGCCACGGCCTCGGCGACCAGCGTCGCGCGGCGGACGCCGTCGTCGTCCGTGCCGGTGAACGTCCAGGACGCGACCGGCGCGGCGGCGTCCTCGGAGCTCGAACGGTGCACGTCGAAGCGGTAGCCGCCGAGCAGCGCCCCGAGGACCGCTGCCTCCGGATCGACCGCAGACAGCGTGCTGATCGCCGACGACGTCCCGGCCAGCGCGCGGGACGCGGCACCCGCGGCCCGCCGGACCAGCTCGGCGCCCTCCGCGCCGTCGGTGGCCTTGCCCAGGCCGACGGCCACCAGCCGGGGCGCCGCCAGCGCCCCGCGGGTCGGGAGCGACACGACCTGCTCGATCTTGCCGGTCGCGCCGACGACCCGCAGCAGCTCGGCCAGCTCGCCGCCGAAGGCCGCGTCGACCTCCGCGGCGCCGGGCGCGAGCAGTGGCGCGGCGGAACCGCCCTCGGACTCGGCCGGGTGCAGGCCGACGACCAGCGCGTCGGCCTCGGTGGTCGTGGGCGGGCCGGTCAGCGCGGCGGTGTCCGGGATGGTCGGTTCGGTCGGCACGGAGAACTCCTCGGTCACGGATCGGACTCAGGGTCCGGACGGGCACGGGCGGTCTCGATCGGGTGGCTCGCGGGATCGCGCCCGTACGTACGGTGACCAGCGAGTGTGCCGCGTGTGCCCGGGCGGGCGGGGAGCGGCCCGGTGAGACCGGACCGAGATGCTAATGACACCCCCGCGGCGCCGCGCGGCACAGGGTCGGATGGGATGGTGGCCGGGTGCCCGCACCCCCGCACCGGATCCGGACCGCGACCGCGGTCGTCGTCGCACTCGCGGCGATGTTCGGTACCGGTCTGTACGCGGCGCTCGCCCCCGCCGCCGCGTCCGCCGGGGTGTGGTTCCCGCTCGGTGTCGTCCTCGCCGGGCTCCTCGCACTCGCCGTGGTCGCCTCGACCGCGCACCTGGCGACGGCCCGGCCGGCCGGGCCGGAACTCGTCCACGGGGACCTGCCCGCCCCGGCGCTCCGCCTCGCCGCCCTCGCACGGCTCGTCTCGCGCACGGCTGCGGCCGCCGCGGCGGCCGGCGTGTTCAGCGTCTACGTCCTGCCCTTCCAGCCGCTCCCGGTGGCGGTGATCGCGGTACTCGCCGTGATCGGGGTGAACGCCGCGGGCGTCCGTGTCTCGCCGGGGGCCTCGACCGGGCTGGTCGTCGGGACGCTGCTGGTGCTCGTGGTCGTCGCGGGGGTCGGGCTGCTGACCGCCGCGCCGGACGGAACCGAGGCGTCGACGGCCATGCCCTCGACCGCCTCGACGGCCGTCGCCGACGGGGCCGCGACGGCCGACGTCCCGGTCACCGGCACCCTGCAGGCGGCCGTCGAGCCCGGTCCGCTCGGCGTGCTCACCGCGGCGGCCTTCGTGTTCTTCGTCTTCACCGGGCTCTCCCGGGTCGCGGAGTTCGGTGGCCGCCTGCGCGACCCGATGCGCGCGATCCGCCGGGCCCCGGCGATCGCCGTCCTGATCACGACGGCGCTGCTGCTGGCGCTGTCGGGCGCGCTGCTGCACGGGCTGGGCGTCGAACTGCTGGCGACCTCGGCGACACCGCTGGCCTCGTTGATGGACGCCGGCGGCAGTCCCGCCGTGGGTGTGCTCGTCCGGATCGCGGCGGCCGCGGCGACCGCCGCCGCCCTGCTCGGTGCGCTCTCCCGGGCCGCCGACGGAGCGGCCCGGCTGGCCCGCGCAGGCGAGCTGCCCGCGTTCCTCGGCCGCGGCGGCGCCCGCGGTACGCCGTGGGTCGCCGACCTCGTGCTCGGCGGGCTGACGATCGTCGTCACCGTGGCGGTCGGCCCGGTCGTCGCGATCGCGGTCGCGGTCGGTGCGGCGCTGGTCCACCACCTCCTGCTGCACGTGGCCGTCCTGCGGCTGCGCGGCCGTCCGGCCTCGATCGCGTTCGTCGCCGGCGCGGGCGGGACCGGTTGCCTGGTCCTCGCCGGTGCACTGCCGGTGTGGCCGCTGGCGGCGACCGTGGCGATCCTGGCCGCGGGCTGGGGGATCTGCACGGTGCACGCACGATCGGCGGTGACCGGCGACGACGCCGAGGCCGACCCGTCGGACCCCGAGGAGCGGGCGGCCTGAGGACGTAGGGTCGCGGGCGTGACCGACGATCTTCTGCCCAGCCCGCTGCACGATCGGCACCTCGCCCTCGAGGCCACCCTCGGTGAGTTCGGCGGCTGGTCGATGCCGATCTCCTACCCGGCAGGCACCGTCGCCGAGCACACGTCGGTGCGCGAGGCGGCCGGACTGTTCGACGTCAGCCACCTCGGCACCGTCCCGATCACCGGGCCGGGCGCCGCCGCGCACGTGAACACCTGCCTGACCAACGACCTCGACCGGATCGGCCCGGGGCGGGCGCAGTACACGATGGCGTGCACCCCGGACGGCGGCGTGCTCGACGACATGATCATCTACCGGGTGTCGGACGACGACCTGCTGCTCGTGCCGAACGCCGCCAACTCGACCCGGATCATCGAGATGCTGCAGGACGGCGCCCCCGACGGTGTCACCGTCACCGACCGGAACCGCGAGCTGGCGGTGCTCGCCGTGCAGGGGCCGCGCTCGGCCGAGGCACTGGCCGCCGCGCTGGGGGAGGCCGGTGCGCACGTCGCGGAGCTCGACTACATGGGCTTCACCGACCTCGAGGGCGGCGGCGTGCGCGTCTGCCGCACCGGGTACACCGGTGAGCACGGCTACGAGGTCGTGCTCGACGCCGAGGCCGCCCCCGCCATGTGGGACGCGCTGCTCGAGGCCGTCCGCGCCGTCGGCGGCGGCCCCTGCGGGCTGGCTGCGCGAGACACCCTGCGCACCGAGATGGGCTACCCGCTGCACGGCCACGAGCTGTCCGAGCAGATCAGCCCGGTGCAGGCGAACAGCGCGTTCGCGGTCGGCTGGGACAAGCCGGCGTTCTGGGGCCGGGAGGCGTTGACCGCCGAGCGCGCGGCCGGACCGGCACGACGGGTGCGGGCGTTGAAGGCGACCGGCCGCGGGGTACCGCGGGCCGGCATGACCGTGCTCGACGGCGAGGGCGGGAACCCGGTCGGGACCGTCACCTCCGGCACGTTCTCGCCCACCCTGAAGATCGGCGTCGCGCTCGCGCTGATCGACACCGACCCCAAGGTCGCGATCGGCGACACCCTGGTGATCGACGTCCGCGGCCGGGCGCTACCGGTCGAGGTGGTCAAGCCGCCGATGGTGCCGTCGCGGGTGCGCTGAGGGGTCCGTAGGGCGAATCCGGCTGTGTGGGTGCGGTGCGGCAGAGCTACCGTCTGGTCCATGAGCGCGCCGCAGTTCACCGTGACCCCCAACACCGCCCCGGCGTCCCCGCAGCGGCGCGCCGAAGTACTGGCCGACCCCGGCTTCGGCCGGCACATGACCGACCACATGGTGACCATCCGGTACACCGAGGGCACCGGCTGGCACGACCCGCAGGTCGTGCCGTACGGGCCGTTCACCCTCGACCCGTCGGCGATGGTGCTGCACTACGGCCAGGAGATCTTCGAGGGGCTCAAGGCCTACCGGCAGCCGGACGGCTCCATCGCGTCGTTCCGGCCCGGGGCCAACGCCGCCCGCTTCGCCGGGTCCGCCCGCCGGATGGCGATGGCCGAGCTGCCGGAGGACCTGTTCCTCGAGTCGCTGTCCGCGCTGCTCGCGGTGGACTCGGAGTGGGTGCCCGCCGCCGGTGGCGAGGACTCGCTCTACCTGCGCCCGTTCATGATCGCGACGGAGGTCGGGCTCGGGGTGCGGCCGTCGGCGGAGTACGTCTACGCCGTGATCGCCTCGCCGGCCGGTCCGTACTTCGCGGGCGGGGTGAAGCCGATGGACGTCTGGCTGGAGACCGAGTACACCCGCGCCGCCCGCGGTGGCACCGGCACCGCCAAGTGCGGCGGCAACTACGCCGCCTCGCTGCTGCCGCAGGCCGTCGGCGCCCAGCACGGTTGTGCCCAGGTGGCCTACCTCGACGCCGAGGAGCGCACCTGGATCGACGAGATGGGCTCGAACAACCTGTTCTTCGTCTTCCGCGGCGTCGACGGCAGCCTGGAGCTCGCGACCCCGGAGCTGCGGGACTCGGTGCTCGCCGGGATCACCCGGGACTCGCTGATCACGGTGGCGCGCGACCTCGGCATCAACGTCGTCGAGCGCCCCATCTCCGGGCAGGAGTGGCTCGGCGGCGCCGCCTCCGGCGTGCTGACCGAGGTGTTCGGCTGCGGCACCGCCGCGGTGATCACCCCGATCGGGACCGTGAAGCACACCGGCGGCGAGGTGACCGTCGGCGACGGGGAGCCGGGCCCGGTCACGCTGCAGCTGCGCGAGGCCCTGACCGCGATCCAGCGCGGCGCCGCCCCGGACCCGCACGGCTGGATGCACACCCTCGTCCCCGCCCCCGCCGCGGTCTGAGCCGGCCACCGCCCGGTCAGGGTGGTGATCACCGGTTGTGGAGTGTGGCGTACGCGTGCCGTGCGCTGCACTCCTCAACGGGTGATCACCCCCGCCCGGCGCGGGGTGGCCCGGGCCGATGCCGCTTCGGGGTCGGTCGCTGCTCGACTCGGATCGCGGCTGAGGTGGTGTGGGGCGCCGACGGAGGTGTGTCCGAGGCCGTCGCGGGGTGGTGATCACCGGTTGTGGAGTGTGGCGTACGTGTGCCGTGCGCTGCACTCCTCAACGGGTGATCAGTCCCGCTCGGCGCGCGGTGCGCGTGCTTGCCCGGGAGCCGGATGCTCGTCGGCTTTGCCCGGCGATGCCCGTCTCGGCTGGTGGCGGGGTGTCTGGCAGGTGCCGGGGCGGTGATCATCCGTTGAGGAGTGTGGCGTACGCGTGCCGTGCGCTGCACTCCTCAACGGGTGATCACTCGCCCAGGGCCCGGAGGATCCGGGCGATGGTCAGGTCCGGTTCCTCGGTCACGTCGTGCCAGGTGAACCGCAGCAGGGTCCAGCCGGCGGCGACCAGGTCGTTGCCCTTGGTCCGATCGGCGGCGAAGCGGGCCGGGTCGACGTGCCAGGCCCAGCCGTCGAGCTCGATCGCGACCCGCTCGGCCGGGAACGCAATGTCGATCTCGCGTCCGCCGCCGAGAGGGAGCCCGCGGACGAAGCCGGTCAGGCCCGCCGCACGCAGCAGCCGGAGCAGCCGCCGCTCCAGTGCCGAGTCGGCCCGGTCCAGGGCGGCGACCAGCAGCGTGTGCGCGGCGGCCATCCCGTGCGCGCCGGCGTTGCGGCAGTAGGCGGCGTGCAGCCGTCGTGGTGTCGTCCACCGGCGCTGCAGGGCGCGATCGAGGAAGGCGGCGCCGTCCGGGATCGTCGCGCACGTCTCCAGGACGGTCAGCGCGTGGGCGGTGACCAGCACGCCGCGGTGCCACATCCGGTCCTCCACGGGGATCATTCGGCGCCGCAAGCGGATCCCCGACGGTGCGCGGCGCCGGACCGAGTTCGCCACGGTGATCTCGACGAGGTCGGGCACCGGTGCGGGCATTCCCAGCCAGGACGCGGCAGCGGGCCCGCTGACCAGCCCGTCCTCGCCCACCCACAACCACGCCGCGCGGATCGTGGTGTCACCGCCGGGCGCGTGCGTCGTGTCGTGCAGGACGCCGGGGTGGACGTCCTCCCACTCACCGCGGGCGACGCGGCGCCGGATCATGGAGGGGGACAGCCCGCTGTGCAGCGCCTGCTCCCGGGAGACGACACCGTCCTGCGCGCGAAGGAGATTCCGGATCAGCACCGCGCCAGGGTCGTCTGCCGGACCCGCCACCGAGGCCGGTCGGCCCAGCCGGTTCGCTCGGGCGAACGCGAGTGATCACGCGTTGGGGAGTGCAGCGCACGCGACGCGTCGGCTGCACTCCACAACGCGTGATCAGCCGGTGAGGGCGGCGGCCAGGACGACGAGGACCGCGGTGCTGCTCAGCTCGGCGGCCGCGCCCAGCACGTCCCCGCTCATCCCGCCGAACCGGCGCCGGGTGTGCCGGGCCACGCCCACGACCAGCAGCGCGGCCAGCAGCACGGCGCCGGCGACGGCCAGGGCGAGCCCCACACCGGCGAGCGGGTCCGTCAACGAGAAGCCCGGTGATGCGGGCAGGTGGTCGGCGTAGCGGCGGGGCATCCCGGCGACGGACCCCACCGCCGCCACCAGCGCCGTCGCCCCCGCTCCGGCCAGCCCGATCCACCACAGCGGCGCCACCCAGGCCGGTTGCGAGCCCGCGACCGTGGCGCCCAGCCCGCCGGGCCGTGCCGCGGGTGTCCCACGGCGGGCGACCCAGCAGAACCCGGCCCGCCCCGTCGCCGCGGCGAGCGCGCACGCCGCGAGCACCGCGGCCGGGGGAGCGGCGGCGAGCTGGGCCAGCGCCGTGGCGCGTCCGCCCAGCACGACCAGCAGCGTGACGACGGCGAATGGCCCCGCACCGCCGTCCGCCATGACCCGCAGGGCGCGTTCCGGCGGGCCGTAGCTGCCGAGCCCGTCGGCGGTGTCGGCGAGCCCGTCGACGTGCATGCCGCGGGTCGCGAGCGCACCGGCGCCCACCACGAGCAGCCCCGCGACCAGCGGGGACACCCCGAGCAGGGTGAGTCCGAGCAGCAGCCCGCCCCCGGCCGCGCCGAGCCCGAGCCCGACGAGCGGTGCCCACCGCAGCGCCGCGGCCGGCACGCCGTCCGGCAGCCCGCCGTCGGGGAGGGTGCGGACGCGGACCGGCAGCACGGTCAGCCAGCTCGCGGCCAGCGCGAGCCCGGCGAACGGACCGGGCCGGGTCACCGTCCGGCGCCGGCCGCCGCCGTCACGCCGCCGGGCACGACCCCGGTGCCCTCCGCGGTTCCGGTCTCGGCCAGCAGCCGGGCGGCGGACACGAGCAGCGGCAGGACCGAGACACCCGCGGTGCCGTCCTCGGTGCGGACGGCCAGGTCCAGCAGCGGGGTGAGGGACAGGTGCTCGAGCACCAGCCCGGCAGCGGGCTCGGTGGACGGCTGTGCGGCCAGCCACCACTCCTTCGCGCCCGGCGCCAGCTCCTCGGCCAGCAACGCCGCGGCACCGACGGCGACGCCGTCCAGCACCGCGGGCACCTTGCGCTCCGCGGCCCGGGCGAGGAACCCGGCCAGGACGACGAGGTCGGTGCCACCGACGGTGCGCAGCAGCGCGAGCGGGTCGCGCACGTGCGGCCGGGCCCGGCGCAGCGCGTCCCGGATCGCGACCGCCTTGCGCATCCAGGCCCGGTCGTCGATCCCGGACGCGCGCCCGACGACGGCGACCGGCTCGGCCCCGGTCAGCGCGGCGATCAGGGTGGCGGCCGGGGTCGTCACACCGACCGCGAGAGACGCCGGGACCAGCACGTCGGCGCCGGCGGCGATCTCCTCGTCGGCCAGCAGGCGCCCGGTCCGCCAGGCGGCCTCGGCACCCTCCGGGGTCAGCGCGTCCTCGCGGTCGATCCGGCCCGTCCCGCGGGCCACGACGTAGCCGGACTCCACACCGTCGGCGCCGTCGGTCAGTCCGACGTCGACGGTGCGCACCGCGGCGCCCGCCGCCCGCGCGGCGACGGTGACCGGCAGCCGTCCGGCAGCGGCGGCGGTGGCCCGCACCGCGGAGATCTCCGGCGGATAGGCGGAGACGCCTGCCGCGGCGATCCCGTGGTCGGCGGCGAGGAGCAGCACGCGGGCGTCCAGCGGCGGTCGTGGTGGGCACTGGGCCTGGCAGGACGCCAGCCACACCCCGAGCTCGCCCAGCCGGCCGAGGCCGCCGGTCGGCATCGCGAGCCCGTCGACGAGCGCGACCGCCTCCCGCCGGCTCCGCAGGTCGGGGCGGCCGACCGCGGTCGGGACGATCGGTCCGGCGGTGTCGTCGGTGTGCGAGCCGGTGGCCGTGGCGGGGACGGGCGCCTCGGTGGAGGTGGGGGAGACCGCGCCCGGGACGCCGGCCGGGGTGCCGTGGACGTCGCCGCCGGAGCTCGCGGCATTCGACTCCGCTGCGTCCGCCGCCGGAAGGCCCGCCACCGGAAGGCCCGCGGCCGACGTGGCGCCGACCGGGTCCGCGGACGGCAGCCGCAACGCCCGGCCCGCCACGACAAGCACGGTCTCCGGGCACACCGCGGCCAGCGCGGCGTTCAGCTCACCGAGCCGGTCGCGGAACAGCCGTCCGGAGCGCGACTCGGGCACCACGCCGAGCCCGGTCTCCGCCGACACCAGCACGACGGGGCCCGGGGCCGCGGCGACGGCCTCGACCAGACCGGCCACGGCGTCGTCCACCTCGGGCAGGTCGCCGGTCCGCTCCCACGCGCCGGCGTCGTCCAGCACCCCGGTCAGCCAGGTCGCGAGATCGTCGACCAGCACCGGGCCACCGGACGCGAGCGCCGCGGCCAGGGCCGGGCCGGAGCCGATCTCCTCGGTCGTCCACGACGACGGGCGCCGGGCGGTGTGCGCGGCGATCCGGGCGTCCCACTCGGTGTCACCGCTGATCCGCCGGGCGGTCGCCAGGTAGCGGACCGCCGTGGCCTCGCCGAACAGCCGCTCGGCGTACCGGGACTTGCCGGACCGGGTGCCACCGATGACGAGCGTTGCGTTCACGCCGCACATCGTGGCGCACGCGCTCCGGCGCTCCGGAGGCACCCGGCGCGGGCGGGCCGGTCCGGACACACGTCCGCCCGGGCCGCTGCGGACCCGGGCGGAGTGGTTCAGACGGTGGCGCCGCGCTTCACCCGGGGCTTGGGCACCCGCATCCGTCGCGGCTGGGTGGCCCGGGAGAACGCGTACCAGCCCGTCGGCAGGCCCTTGATCTGCTCGTCCGGGAACTTGGCGCGGGCCTTGCGCAGCACCTGGACGCCGAGCAGCGTGCCCTCGACGACCATCACGGCCAGCATGAGGAACGTGAACAGCGTGACGTACTGCTGGATCATCGGGTTCTGGACCAGCGCCGCGACCAGCACCAGCGCGGCCAGCGGCAGGAACAGCCCGATGACGTGCGGCCGCGAGTCGACGATGTCGCGGACGTGGGCGCGCACCTTGCCGCGGTCGCGGGGCAGCAGCACCCGGTCGTCGCCGGCGTCCATCCGGCGGCGGCGATCGAGCGACTTCGCCCGGCGATCCTCCTTGGAGGGCCGGTTGGCCTTGGCCAGCTTCGATGCCTCGCGCTGGGTGCGCGGCGGGGGCGGCGCGGGACCACGGCGCTTGCCCTCGGCGTCACGGCGCTTCGGCGTCGCCCGGCCCTTGCCGGGGGTGGTGTGGGCGCGCGGACGACCGTCCGTGCCCTCGTCCTCCGTACTCGTCGCGTCCGTGGCCGCCGAGGAATCGACCGTTGTCTGCCCAGCCTGATCGGGACTCTCGGAACGGCGCAGGAACCTCACACCTCTCACAATACGGGCCGGGGCTAGCCTGCTCCGCATGCGGATCGTGGTCGCCCCTGACTCCTTCGGCGGAACGCTCAGTGCAGGCGAGGCCGCGACGGCGATCGCCGAGGGCTGGCGGCGCGCCGCACCCGGCGACGACGTCCGGATCGTGCCGCTCGCCGACGGTGGCACCGGGTTCGCGGAGGTCCTGCACACCGCGCTCGGCGGGACGGTGCACACGCTCGAGGTGACCGGCCCGCTCGGCGACCCGGTGACCGGCTCGTGGCTGCAGGTCGGCGACACCGGTTACCTGGAGTGCGCGTCGGCCTGCGGGCTGCACCACGTGGCGCGGGAGGACCGGGTCCCCGGGGTGGCGCGGACCGCGACCACGTACGGCGTCGGCGAGCTGATGGCCCACGCCCGGTCCGCCGGGGTGCGCCGGCTCGTCGTCGGGCTCGGCGGTTCCGCCACCACCGACGGCGGCGCCGGGATGCTCGCCGCCCTGGGCGCGACGCCGGTCGACGTCGACGGCCTCCCGCTGCCGCCCGGCGGCGCGGCACTCGCGCTCTGCGACCGGTTCGACGGCGCACCGGCGCTGGCCGGGATCGAGCTCGTGGCGGCGTCCGACGTCGACAACCCGCTGCTCGGCCGGCACGGGGCCGCGGCGGTGTTCGGGCCGCAGAAGGGCGCCGACGACGCGACCGTGACCGAGCTGGACGCCGCGCTGGCCGTGTTCGCCGGGGTGCTGGAGCCGCTCGCCGGCCGGGACGTCCGGGACGACGCCGCGGCAGGTGCCGCCGGTGGTCTCGGCGCCGCACTGCTCGCTCTCGGCGCCCGGGTCGAGTCCGGCGCCGGGCTGGTCCGCGAGCTCGTCGGGCTGGATGCCGAGCTGGACGCCGCGGCCGCGGACGGCGGCCTCGCGGTGACCGGGGAGGGCAGCTTCGACTGGCAGTCGCTGCGCGGGAAGCTGATCACGGCGGTCGCCCGGGGCGCGGCCGAGCGCGGGATCCCGTGCGTGGTGCTGGCCGGACAGGTCGACGTGGGGCGCCGGGAGGCCGCCGCGGCGGGCGTCGACTCCGCGCACGGTGTCGCCGACGAGTTCGGCCTGGAGGCCTCGATGGCCGATCCCGCGGGAACCCTTGCGGACCTGGCCGCCCACGTCGCGCCGCGCTGGAGCAGATGAGCCGCGCGGGTCCATGTGGCGAAGCCGACCGGTGACACGAGCCACGCCTCCGCTCGCCGACCGGGGCTCGCCGCGGCAACGGGCGTCGTAGTATGGACAAGGAGTACGACGCCGCCGGGAATGAGGCGGTCCACGCACGTTGTTGGGAGAGTCATGACCGTCGAGAACGCCACCGGCACCACGACCGAGACCCATGGCGTGGAACTCACCGAGACCGCGGCCGTCAAGGCACGAACCCTGCTGGAGCAGGAGGGCCGTGACGACATGCACCTTCGCATCGCCGTGCAGCCCGGTGGCTGCGCAGGCCTGCGCTACCAGCTGTTCTTCGACGACCGCTCGCTGGACGGTGACCTGTTCCGCGAGTACCACGGCCTGAAGGTCGGCGTGGACAGGATGAGCGCCCCGTACCTGCAGGGCGCCAGCATCGACTTCGTCGACACCATCGAGAAGCAGGGCTTCACGATCGACAACCCGAACGCGGGCGGCTCCTGCGCGTGTGGGGACAGCTTCGGCTGATCCCTCCCACGGGTCTCGCCGAGGGCCCCGTCGTGATCATGCGTGATCATGACGGGGCCCTTCTGCGTGACGTAGGGTGCCCTTCGTGCCTATTGCCGTGACGGGATCGATCGCTTCCGACAACCTGATGCACTTCCCCGGGAAGTTCTCCGAGCAGATCCTCGCCGAGCAGCTGGACCGCATCTCGGTCAGCTTCCTGGTCGACGAGCTGGTCGTCCGCCGGGGCGGGGTCGCCGGGAACATCTCCTTCGCTCTCGGTGTGCTCGGCCAGAAGCCCGTACTGGTCGGGGCCGTGGGTCCCGACTTCGCCGAGTACCGCCGGGTGCTCGAGAGCGTGGGCGTCGACACCTCCGGGGTCTCGACGTTCGAGGACGTGCACACCGCCCGCTTCACCTGCACCACCGACGACGACATGCGCCAGATCGCGTCGTTCTACACCGGCGCGATGGCCAGGGCCCGCGAGATCGAGCTGACCCCGCTCTCCGAGCGGATCGGCGGGTTCGACCTGGTGCACATCGGCGCCAACGACCCCGAGGCGATGCTGCGCCACACCGACGAGTGCCGGGCCAAGGGCTACCGGTTCATCGCCGACCCCTCCCAGCAGCTGGCCCGGATGGACGGGGACGAGGTGAAGCGCCTGATCGAGGGCGCCACCTACCTGATCAGCAACGACTACGAGTTCGAGCTGCTGCTGAAGAAGACCGGCTGGACCGCCGCCGACGTCGCGGGCAAGGTCGGGACCCGGATCACCACCCACAGCGAGAAGGGCTCGGTGCTCGTCGAGGCCGACGGCACCGAGACCTGGGTGGACGTCGTCGCCCCGACCGAGGCCGTCGACCCGACCGGGGTCGGCGACGCCTACCGTGCCGGCCTGCTCACCGGGCTGACCGGTGGTCTGTCGCTGGAGCGTTCGGCCCAGCTCGGTGCGCTCATCGCGACCTACGTGCTGGAGTCCGACGGCCCGCAGGAGTGGACCTGGGACCGCGAGGCGGCCCTGACCCGGCTGAGCGGCACCTTCGGTGACGTCGCCGCCGACGAGATCCGCGGCGTCCTGCCCGCCTGATCCGCCCTCCGCGACGACGAACGGCCGGTACCCGAGCACATCGGGTACCGGCCGTTCGGCCGTGTCGGGAGGTTCAGATCTTGACCGGGTAGCTCGGCGTCGGGACGTCCGGCACGATCCGGCGCTCGACGAAGATCCCGTGCCAGAGCAGGAAGACCAGCACCGCCCAGATCCGGCGCGAGTGATCGACCGGACCCTCCCGATGGGCGTCCAGCATGCGGTGCACGGCCTGCAGGTCGATCAGGTGCCCGGCGCCCGAGTTCTGCAGGATGTCCCGCGCCCAGGCGTACATCTCGTCGCGCAGCCAGTGCCGGATCGGGACCGGGAAGCCGAGCTTGGGCCGGTTGAGCACGTGCGGCGGGACGATCCCCTCGCAGGCCCGGCGCAGCGCGTACTTCGTCGTGCCGTTCGCGCCGTGGGTGATCTTCTGCGCCTGCGGCAGCGACGAGGCGACGTCGAAGACCTCGGGGTCGAGGAACGGCACCCGCAGCTCCAGCGAGTGCGCCATCGTCATCTTGTCGGCCTTGACCAGGATGTCGCCGCGCAGCCAGGTGAACAGGTCCACGTGCTGCATCCGGGCGACCGGGTCCCAGTCGTGCGAGGCGAAGTAGTGCGGCGCGGTGACGTCGACGTGCGACACCCGCGGGTCGTAGCCGCGCAGCACCTCGTGCAGCTGGTCGTCACGGAAGATCCGGGCGTTGCCGTAGTAGCGCTGCTCGAGCGACAGCGAGCCGCGGCGCAGCAGGTCCTTGCCCCGCATGCCCTCGGGCATCCTGCGCGAGGCCCGGCGCATCAGCGGCCGCAGCGTGCCCGGGACCTTCTCGAACGGCGACAGCGACAGCGGCTCGCGGTAGATCGAGTAGCCGCCGAACAGCTCGTCGGCGCCCTCGCCGGACAACACGACCTTGACGTGCTCGCGGGCCTCGCGGGCGATGAACCACAGCGGGACCAGGGCCGGGTCGGCGACCGGGTCGTCGAGGTACCAGATGATGAGCGGCAGGGCCTCCATCATCTCGTCCGGCTTGACGGTCCGGACGACGTGCCGGACGCCGATCGCGGCGGCCGACTCGGCGGCGACGTCGATCTCGGAGTAGCCCTCGCGCTCGAACCCGGTGGTGAACGTGATCAGGTTCGGGTTGTGCTCCTTGGCGAGCGCCGCGATCGCGGTGGAGTCGATGCCGCCGGAGAGGAACGCGCCGACGGTGACGTCCGCGCGCATGTGCTTGGCCACCGAGTCACGCAGCACGTCGGCGATCTCGCCGTGCACGATCGCCTCGGCCTCGGCACTGGCCGGGGCGTGGCTGGGCAGCGAGATGAACTTCGGCGCGAAGTAGCGCTGGTGCAGCGGCTCCTCGCCGGGCCGGACCGTGACGTGCGTACCGGACTCGACCCGCGAGATCATGCGGTGCAGCGACATCGGCTCCGGGACGTACTGCAGCGTCAGGTAGTGCTGCAGTGCCGCCGGCTCCAGGTCGAGCCCGATGCCCAGCTCGCCGGCCAGTGCCAGCAGGGACTTCTTCTCGCTGGCGAACGCGGTGCCCGCGGCGGTGGTGGCGAGGAACAGCGGCTTGATGCCGAACGGGTCGCGGGCGACGAACATCTCACGCTCGACGGCGTCCCAGATCGCGAAGGCGAACATGCCGCGCAGCCGGGGCACGGCGTCCGGGCCCCAGTAGTGGAACGCCGCGACGATGACCTCGCCGTCGCCCTCGGTGGCGAACGCGGCGTCGTAGGTCTCGATCAGCTCCTGGCGGAGCTCGAGGTAGTTGTAGATCTCGCCGTTGAAGACGATGGTGTAGCGGGTGTCCTCACCGGGCACCGGCCCCCAGTGCAGGGGCTGGTGCGAGTGGTCCACGTCGATGATGGACAGCCGGTTGAACCCGAGGACGAGGTCGTGGTCGTGCCACGTCGCGCTCTCGTCCGGGCCCCGGTGCCGCGCACAGCCCAACGCGTCGGCGATCGGCTCGAGCCGGGTCGCGGCGTCCGCCCCGGCGGTCAGCAGTCCCAACAGTCCGCACACACCGATGAGTATGACGAGTCATTCGGACGGGTTTCGCGCGCCCCGGTGCGGAACGGCCTTCCTCCTGCGCCGCTCCCTGTTTCCGGCGCCGGGCGGGCCGGGGTGCCCCAACCCCGGGGGGCGCGCGCCGAGGGGTGTTCGTCTACGCTCTACGCGAGGTCGAAGACGGTGCTCCATCCGAGTGGTGGAAGATCGCCTCCGGCCACCCCCGTGGTGATGGCAGAGCAAGAAAGAACGTGCTGGCAGTGCGGCTGACGCAGGAGACGACAGGAAGGCGGCGCGCAGTGGCCCGAACGGAAGGCCGCTCCCGGATCGCCCGGGCGGCGAAGCTCGGCCTGCTGGGTGTACCAGCCGTGCTGGTCTTGTCCGGCTGCTCGGTGGAGGAGATCATCCGCTTCGGATGGCCGGTCGGGATCACTCCCGAGGCCGAGGCCATGCGGAATCTCTGGACGTGGTCCGCGATCGCCGCGCTGATCGTCGGCGTGATCACCTGGGGCGCGATGTTCTGGGCGATGATCTTCCACCGGAAGCGGAAGGACGACGACGGCTCGCTCCCGCGCCAGACGCAGTACAACCTGCCGGTCGAGCTCGTCTTCACCGCGATCCCGACTGTGATCGTCGCCGTGCTGTTCGGCTTCACGGTCAACGTGCAGAACTACGTCGACAAGGACGAGGCCACCGCCGGTGGGCCGGCCGACCTGCGCGTCGACATCGTCGGTTTCCAGTGGAACTGGGAGTTCTCCTACCCGGACGAGGTCTCCCCGGACGGCACCCCGGTGAGCACGCTGGGCACCAGCGACGTCATCCCGATCATGGTGGTCCCGACCGACCGCTCGATCGAGTTCTCGCAGCGCTCGCCCGACGTGGTCCACTCGTTCTTCGTGCCGGAGTTCCTCTTCAAGCGCGACGTCATGCCGTACCCGGAGCGCAACAACCAGGACAACGTCTACGTGATCGACCGGATCGACCGCGAGGGTGCATTCGTCGGTCGCTGCGCGGAGCTCTGCGGCACCTACCACTCGCAGATGAACTTCGAGGTCCGTGCTCTTGAGCCCGCGCTCTTCGACCGCTACATGCAACTCCGCAAGGAGACGAACCCGCAGTCCGGGCAGCCGTACACCACCGGCGAGGCGCTGCAGGCGCTGAACTGCGGTGAGTGGTGCGCGCCGGAGGCGATCAGCACGCAGCCGTTCACGACCGAGCGTGGTCAGCTGGCCGCGCAGGTCACGGGCTGAGGGAGGACGACGATCCCATGAAGATCGAATCCCGGATCTTCGAGATCTGCAGCGCATTCTTCATCATCTGTGCGCTGGTCTACATGTTCCTCGCGGGCGAGGTCGTGGGCACCACCGCGCTGTGGCTGACCGCGGGTCTGTCGCTGATCATCGGCACGTACTTCCGGTTCGTCTCGAGGCGGCTGGAGGAGCGCCCCGAGGACAACCCGGAGGGCGAGATCTCCGACGGTGCCGGCGAGGTCGGCTTCTTCTCGCCGGGCAGCTACTGGCCGCTGGGCATGGCCGCCGCAGCCGCGCTCACCGGCATCGGCCTGGCGTTCTGGTACGCCTGGCTGATCCTGGTCGGGTTCACGTTGATCCTGATCGCGGTCGGCGGCCTGGTCTTCGAGTACCACCGGGGCGCCGCGCACCACTGAGGCCGGCAACGGCCAGGTCCGCCTATCCTTCGTCGGAGCGCAGAGGCGAACGGAAGGACCGACCTCGATGCCGGAACAGGCGCGGGCCGCGGAGGAACCGGCGGGAGAGCCGCACCCGGACGAACCGGGGGGCAACCCGCTGGACCCGCACCTGGTCCACGCCCTCGAGGGCTGGGGCAACGGGGCGGTGCGCGAGTACGTGCTCCGGGACGGCGTGACGCAGCTGCCGCAGTCGGTGCAGTGGCCGTCCGGCTGGCCGGGCCGCACCCGGCTGGGTGCCCAGATGGCGTACCTGCTGACGGGCCTGCCGCTCGCGATCGTCAGCGGCGTGGTCGTGCTGGTCGGGCTCGTCCTCGGCGCGGGCACGTTCGTGCTCTGGATCGGGCTCCCGATCACCGTCGGCACCCTCGCCGCCGCACGCGGGTTCGCCGAGCTGGAGCGTCGCGCGACCGTGGCGGCGACCGGCAGGCCGCTGCCGCCCCACCACTACCGGCCCAACCGCGGACGACGGCTGATGGGGCGGCTGTTCCGCGCCCTGGCCGATCCGCAGAGCTGGCGCGACGTCGCGCACGCCGTCGCCGGGCTCCCGCTGCGGGCCGTCACCGCGGCCGTCGCGCTGGTGTGGTCGGTGACCGGCCTCGGCGGGTTGTTCTACGTGTTCTGGCAGTGGTCACTGCCGCGCGGGGACGCCGAGTGGACGTTGTTCCGCTCGGTCACCGGCCTGCACTCGACGGTCGGCGACATCGCGCTGAACACCGGTCTCGGGGTGTTGTTGCTGGTCACACTGCCGACCGTGGTGCGCTGGCTGACCGACGTCCGCGCGCTGCTGGCCCGTGGGCTGCTCACCAACCAGACCGCCGCGCTGCGGGCCAGGGCACTGGCGCTCGCCGCGGGCCGCCGGGCCGCGGTCGCGGCGGAGGCGCAGACGCTGCGCCGGCTGGAGCGCGACATCCACGACGGTCCGCAGCAACGTCTGGTGCGGCTCGGGATGGACCTGGAGACGGCGGTCCGGCGACTCGACGACGACCTCGAGCGCGTTCGCCCGTTGCTGCACGAGGCACTCGACCAGAGCCGGGAGGCGTTGTCGGAGCTGCGGGCTCTCTCGCGCGGCATCGCCCCGCCGATCCTCGCCGACCGCGGCCTCGGCCCCGCGCTCGCCGCCACGGCGGGGCGCTGCCCGGTCCCGGTCGATCTCGACGTCGGCCTGGCCTCGGGCGCCCGGCTGCCCGCACTGGTGGAGAACACGGCCTACTTCGTGGTCTCGGAGGCGCTGACCAACGTGGCCAAGCACGCCGGGGCGTCGTCGGCCACGGTCACCGTGACCACCGACGACACCCTGCTGCGCATCGTCGTGCGCGACGACGGCCACGGCGGCGCCCACACCGGGAAGGGCCACGGCCTCGCCGGGCTCGCGGACCGGCTGGAGATCGTGGAGGGCAGGCTGGACGTGCGCAGCCCACCGGGCGGACCGACGGTGCTGACCGCCGAGGTCCCGGTCGCCGGTCTGGGTGAGTCGTGATCGAAGATGAACGCATGACGATGCGCGTGGTGCTCGCCGAGGACTCGATGCTGCTGCGCGAGGGCCTGGTCCGGCTCCTGGAGGAGGCCGGCGCGACGGTGGTGGCGGCGGTCGGCGACGGCACCGCGCTGGTCGAGGTGGTGGCCGAGCACGGACCGGAGGTCGCGGTCGTCGACGTGCGGATGCCGCCGTCGTTCACCGACGAGGGGCTGCGGGCCGCGCTGGAGATCCGCAGGCAGCACCCGGGCGTCGGGATCCTGGTGCTGTCCCAGTACGTCGAGGAGTCCTACGCGACCGACCTGCTGGAGGCCGGCGGCGGGGTCGGCTACCTGCTCAAGGACCGGGTGTCGAAGCTCGCGGACCTCTCCGACGCGCTGAGCCGGGTCGCCGCGGGCGGCACCGTCCTCGACCCGGAGGTGGTGTCGGCGCTGCTGACCCGGCGCCGCCGCCGCGACCCGCTCGCGGAGCTCTCGCCCCGCGAGCGGGAGGTGCTCGAGCTGATGGCGCAGGGCCGCACGAACACCGCCATCGGACGGCTGATGGTGATCACCCAGGGGGCCGTCGAGAAGCACATCTCGTCGATCTTCACGAAGCTGGGGCTGCCGCCGTCGTCGGACGACCACCGGCGGGTGATGGCGGTCCTGGCCTGGCTGGAGAGCTGAGCTGATTCAGACGCTGCGCAGGTCCAGCTCCAGGGTGGCCGCACCGTCACCGGAGACGACGACCGGGATGCCCCAGTCCTGCTGGTAGCGGTGGCAGGCGGCGAACGTGCCGGCCGTGCCGTCGGCGGAGTCGCAGGCGGCCGCGGCCACGGCCACCTGCAGCACGCCGGACCCGACGGCGGGGTCGAGCTCCAGCTCCCGGGTCAGCCCGGTGGAGGTGCCCGCCCCGGAGCGCAGCAGCGACGGCGGGTCGGCGGCGACGGTCAGCGAGGTCGGGTCGCCGAACCGGTCGTCGAGATGCTGCCCGGCGGGCGGGACGAACCCGATCCGCAGCGCGACGCCCGGGCCGAGCCCGGTCGGGGTGCGGCGGACGGTGTGGGAGGTGCCATCGACCAATGTGCCGCCGCCCACCGAGCCGCCGCCCGGCGAGCCACGCAGCGACCCGGCCGGGATCGGCAGCCGTACGAGCCGGTGTGCCGCGGACTCGACGACGATCAGCGTCTCGCCGTCCACCAGCAGGTCCGACGGCTCGGCGAGGCCCTCGGCCAGGGTGGAGACCGTGCCCGAGGACGGGTCGAAGCGCCGGACGGCGCCGTTGTAGGTGTCGGCGACGGCGACCGAGGAGTCGGGCAGCACGGCCACGCCCAGCGGGTGCTGCAGAAGCGCGGCGGCGGCCGGGCCGTCCCGGTGCCCGAAGTCGAACAGTCCCTGGCCGACGGCGGTGCCCACCTGCGGCCCGGCCTCCGGATCGGTGACCACCCGGCGTAGCGCGGAGATCTCGGAGTCGGCGACCCACAGCACCGGCCCGTCCGCCGCGAGCCCGCTCGGCTGCGCGAGGAACGCCTCGTCGAACGCCCCGTCGCGCAGGCCCTCGTTGGTCGTGCCGGCCAGCACGGTCGCGGTGCCGGTGTCCGGGTCGAGGGTCCACAGCTGGTGCGAGCCGGCCATCGCGACGACGACCCGGTCGTCCCACCGCGCGAGGTCCCACGGCGAGGACAGCTCGGTCGCGGTCGAGCCGGGCGCGACCCGTTCGCGCAGCTGGGATCCGGTGCCGGCGAGGGTCGACACGGTGCCGGCGTCGAGGTCCACCCGCCGGATCGCGTGGTTGACGGTGTCCGCGACCAGCACCGAGGAGGCGTCGAGCACGAGCAGCCCCTGGGGCTCGGAGAACCGCGCGGACGTCGCCTGCCCGTCGACGAACCCGCGGTCGCCGTCGCCGACGCGGCGCAGCTCGGTCTCCAGGTCGGCGGCCAGCTCGACGAGCTGGTGGTGGGCGGTGTCGGAGACCAGGTAGGTGCCGCCGGGCAGCGCGACGACCTTCCCGGGGAACCGCAGCGCCGTGTCCGGGGCGGGCGGCGGGACGTACGGGCCGTCGCCGCGGCGCAGCCGGTCGCCGTGCTGTTCGATCAGCTCGCGGACCAGGGCGGCGAGGCCGGGCCCGTGCCCCTCGCCGGCCATCCGGGCGACCACGAACCCGTCCGGGTCGATCACCGCCAGGGTCGGCCAGGCGCGGGCGGCGTAGGCGTCCCAGGTGGTCAGCTCGGGGTCGTCGAGCACCGGGTGCTCGACGCCGTACCGCTCCACAGCGGCCTCGACGGCGGCCGGATCGGCCTCGTGCACGAACTTCGGCGAGTGCACGCCGATGATCGTCAGGACGTCGCCGAACTCTTCCTCGACCACCCGCAGCTCGTCGAGGGCGTGCAGGCAGTTGACGCAGCAGAAGGTCCAGAAGTCCAGCACGACGATCCGCCCGCGCAGCTCGGCCAGGCCGAGCTCGGCGCCCCCGGTGTTGAGCCACCGGCGCCCGCGCAGCTCGGGCGCCCGCACCTTCATCCGCTCGCTGCTCGTCATGATCGGATCAACGTCCGGTCGTCGCGCGGGTGTTCCGCGACCGCGTCACACTGGCGCGCATGCCGGAGCTGCCCGAGGTCGAGGCCGCACGGACGGTCCTGGCGGGCGCCCTGCGCCGGAGGATCACCGACGTCGACGACCGCGACGATTGGGTCTGCCGCCCGCACCGGCCCGGCGACATCGCCGCGGCGCTGAAGGGCGGCAGGCTCACCGGCGCCCATCGCATCGGTAAGACGATGTGGTGCGACACCGCGACCGCCGACGGCGACGCCGGCCCGGCCCTGGGCGTGCACCTCGGGATGGGCGGCCGGATCGTCGTCACGGACTCCGCGGCGCAACGGCCCCGCCAGGGGACGCGGGAGGCCGGATGGGACCGCTTCACCGTCACCTTCGACGACGGTGGCCGGCTCCGGCTGGTCGACAAGCGCCGCCTCGGCCGGGTCCGGCTCGACCCGGACCTGTCCGGTCTCGGGCCGGACGCCGAAGGCCTGGCGCCCGCGGTGTTCCGGGAACGGTTGCTGCGCGGGCGCGCCGCGGTCAAGACGCGGCTGCTCGACCAGTCGGTGATCGCCGGCGTCGGGAACCTGCTGGCCGACGAGACGCTCTGGCAGGCCCGGATCGACCCGCGCAGCCGCGTACGGGACCTGACCCGCACCGACCTCGATCGGCTGCACCGCAACCTGGACCGCGCGCTGGAGCGGGCGATCGCCCACGGGGGCGTGCACACCGGGGAGGTGATCGAGCACCGGCGCCCCGGCGGGCACTGCCCCCGGTGCGGCGCCGAGCTGGCGCACGGCACCGTCGGCGGCCGGTCGACCTGGTGGTGCCCGCGGGACCAGGCCTGATCCCGGCACCCGCCGGGCGATCGTGCACAATCGCCCGGTGCCGGACGAGTCGGACACCGCCCTGTTGTACGTCGACCGCGGTCTCGTGCGCGCCGATCAGGGCCCGCCCGACCAGGAGGGCCAGCGCCGCGCGCACAGCCGGGCGTGGACGGCCCGCTCGGTGCGGCGGGTGTACCCGCTGGTGCTGCTGCTGGTCGTGCTCGCGATGTTGCTGCCGGGCGTCTCCGGCCCGCTCTACTGGATCGGGGCCCCGGCCGTGCTGCTCGCCGCCGCTGCCGCGGTCGTGGCACTGACCCGCGCCGCCCGGGTCGCGCACGCCGTGGCCGGCCTGCCGGTGCCGATCGAGATCACCTCGAAGGTGGCGACGGCGATGCGCTCGGTCCTGGCCATGAGCCGCGGGATCGCGGCGCAGCGGGCGTTGCGGCGCTCGCGGGTGGCGGCCGAGGGCGTCGTGCTGCTGCGGCGCTGGTCGGGCACGACCGAGGAGCTGCGGGCCGCCTGGCTGCGCGGTGACGTCGCGGCCTGGCACGAGCACGCGCGCACGCTGGCCGAGGCGGGGACGCGGGCCGAGCGGGTGCGGGCCGACGTCGAGGCCGGCGGCTGACCCGGCTCAGCCCGGGCCCCGAGGAGATTCAGCCCGGACGCCGCGCCGCGCCATCACCACGGCCAGGACCGTGACCCCGGCGACCGCCAGCCCCGCCCCCAGCGCCCAGCCGGCGAGCACGTCCGACAGCCAGTGCACGCCGAGGTAGACCCGGGTGAACCCGATCGTCGCCGCCCACAGCACCGCGAACCCGGTCAGCAGCACCCGGCCGCGGGCCGCGAGGTGCGGCCACAGCACCAGCACGAGCGCGGTCCAGGCGGCGGCGACCATCGTCGCGTGCCCGGACGGCAACGACTCGTTCGCCACCGCCAGCGCCTGCAGGTCCGCCGGTGGGCGCGCCCGGTCCAGCAGCCGTTTGACCAGCGTGAAGACTCCGCTCGCCACCAGCGGCACCGCGGCCAGGCATATCCCTTCGGCCCAGTGCCCCCGCCGGGCGAGCACGGCGCCGCCGAGCAGCCCGACCGCGGCGCTGCCCGCGGTGTTGCCGATCGTGGTGACCACCAGGGCGGCGGTGGTCAGGCCCGGAACACGGTCCGCGGCCAGTCCGATCGCCGCCCCGGTGTCGCCGGCCCGGAAGCCGCCGGTGTGCGCGATCGCGATCAGCACCCCGGCCAGCACCAGCAGCCCGGCGGCCGCGACACCGGTCCGCCACGGAGCCCGGCGGTGGTCCTCCGAGCCGCCGGCGGAGCTCACCGGCCGCGCCAGCTCCGGTAGCGGCCGATCAGCGCGGCGGTGGAGGCGTCCAGCCCCGCCTCCTGCGCCGGCGGCGGGTCGGCCGCGTACAGCGCCGGGCCGAACTGCTTCGCCATGACCTTCCCGAGCTCGACACCCCACTGGTCGAAGGAGTCGACCCCCCAGATCACGCCTTCGACGAAGGTGACGTGCTCGTAGAACGCGATCAGCTGCCCCAGTATCGAGGGGGTCAGCTTCTCGGCCAGGATCGTCGACGTCGGCCGGTTGCCCGGCATCACCTTGTGCGGCACCAGCTCGGGCGGCGTGCCCTCGGCCGCGATCTGCTCGGCGGTCTTGCCGAACGCCAGCGCGGCCGACTGCGCGAACAGGTTCGCCATGAACAGGTCGTGCATGTCGGCGCCGTCGTCCCCGCCGTCGCCGGGCAGGTCGTGGTGCGGCCGGGCGAACCCGATGAAGTCGGCCGGCACGAGGCGGGTGCCCTGGTGCAGCAGCTGGTAGAACGCGTGCTGGCCGTTGGTCCCCGGCTCACCCCAGAAGATCTCACCGGTCACCGTCGAGACCCGGGTGCCGTCGCCGCGGACCGACTTGCCGTTCGACTCCATCGTCAGCTGCTGCAGGTAGGCGGGCAGCCGGTGCAGGTACTGGGAGTAGGGCAGCACCGCGCGGGTCTCGGTGCCGAAGAAGTTCGTGTACCAGACACCGAGCAGCCCGGCGATCGCCGGCAGGTTCCGCTCCAGCGGTGTGGACCGGAAGTGGACGTCCATCGCGTGCATGCCGGCCAGGAACTCGCCGAAGTGCTCGCGGCCGATCGCGCACATCAGCGACAGCCCGATCGCGGAGTCGACCGAGTACCGGCCGCCGACCCAGTCCCAGAATCCGAACATGTTGTCGGTGGAGATGCCGAACGCGGACACCTTCTCGGCGTTGGTCGACACGGCGACGAAGTGTTTCGCCACCGCCCCCGCGTCGTCGGTCCCCAGCCCGGCGAGCAGCCACGACCGCGCGTTGCGGGCGTTGGTGAGCGTCTCCTGGGTGGTGAACGTCTTGGACGAGACGACGAACAGCGTCGTCGCCGGGTCGAGATCGGCCACCGTCTCGGACAGGTCGGTCGGGTCGATGTTGGACACGAACCGGCACTGCAGGTCGCGCAGGGCGTAGTCGCGCAACGCCTCGTAGGCCATCACCGGGCCCAGGTCCGACCCGCCGATCCCGATGTTGACGATGGTGCGGATCCGCTCGCCGGTGTGGCCGGTCCACTCCCCGGAGCGCACCGAGTCGGTGAAGGCGCCCATCCGGTCGAGGACGGCGTGCACGTCGGCGACGACGTCCTGACCGTCGACGACGAGCTCCGCGTCGCGGGGCAGGCGCAGCGCGGTGTGCAGCACCGCGCGGTCCTCCGAGGTGTTGACGTGCTCACCGGTGAACATCGCCTCGGTGCGCTCGGGCAGGCCTGCGGCGCGGGCGAGCGTGGCGAGGTGGCCGACGGTCTCTCGGGTGATGCGGTGCTTGGAGTAGTCGAGGAGGAGGTCGGCGCCCTCGACGGTCAGGGCCGACGCCCGCTCGGGGTCGTCGTCGAACAGCGCCCGCAGGTGGCGGGGCTCGACCTCCGCCGCGTGCTCGGTCAGCGCGGTCCACTCGGGGGTCGCTGTGATGTCTCTGCCGATGACGTTGCTCGTGTCGGACACGTGACCATCATTCCGCAGCGCCGGATGCGGGCGCAGTGACGGGACGGTCCTACGGGCGTTGGGCCGCTCGGGGGGACCGTCCGTCGCACCCGGCCGTGTGCGGGACGAGCGGTACGTCCGGAACGGCGGGCTGCCGAGGAGCCGAAACCGTCCGTGACGCGCTCCCGGGTTACCGGCGGGTACTGCGACGCCCGGGTGGTGCCGGCCACGTGGTGCCCACCCTCCGTGTCCGTGACCTGGGCGGATGTGCGAGCCCGTCGACCGCTCGACCGGTCATACCGGGAGACCCGCCGGTCGCGGCGGGGTGTCACGCGACCAGTGGTGAACCGGCGGCGTTCGTCGCTCGGTGCTGTCGTCTCATCGCGCAGTGTCGCTGGACCGGGTGGAGCATGGTGATTCGGCCCCTAGGGTCTTGTGCATTCCGTGGTGATCAGGTCACCCCACGTGATCACACTCGTACTGGAGGAACCGTGTACCGCTCCCTGACCGGAACCCCGCGGGACGTCGTCCTGCTCGTGGGCCGCCTGCTGCTCGCCTACATCATGGTCATGCACGCCTGGAACAAGATCGCGGCCGGGCTGTTCGGCACCGCGACCCTCTTCGCCAAGTTCGGCATCCCGCTGGCCATCGCCGCGGCGTCGTTCACGATCGTCGTCGAGCTCGTCTTCGCGGCGTCGGTGGCGCTGGGCCTGCGCATGGTGCTGCCGGCCGGGCTCATGACGTTCGTGATGTTCGGCGCGATCTGGTTCGTCCACGGCAAGAACGGCCTGTTCATGGCGGACAACGGCTGGGCGCTCGTCGGCACGATCATCTGCGCGACCCTGGCGCTGATGGCCGCCGGGCCGGGCCGGTTCAGCCTGGACACCGTGGTCGCCAAGCAGGCCGAGCGCCGGCTGGAGCAGACCCGGGCGATCCCGCGGCAGACCGTCTCCGTGTGAACTCCCCGGCCCGTCCGTGCACCCCGACGCCGGACGGGCCGGCGGACCGACCGCGGCCCGCATCCCGACGCCACGGGGTACGGGCCGCTCGCATCTCGATCGCGATCGCGTGCCCGCCTCGGATAGCCTCCGGACGTGTTGCGCCACATCACCGCGACTCGCTACGTCACGCCGTTGCGGGAGGGCGGGTCGCTGCCCGGCCTGATGGAGGCCGACGATCTCGGGACGTATGCCGTCAAGTTCGTGGCGGCCGGTCAGGGCCGTTCCGTGCTGGTCAACGAGATCGTGGCCGGTGAGCTGGCGCGTGCACTCGGGCTGCCGGTCCCGGAGATCGTCACGGTCGACGTCGACGGTGATCTCGGACGTACCGAGCCCGACCAGGAGGTCCAGGAGCTGCTCCGGGGCTCGGCGGGCCGCAACCTCGGCATCGACTTCCTGCCCGGCGCCCTCGACCTCGATCCGCTCGCCTTCGACGTCGGACCGGAGTGCGCAGGCCGGGTGCTGTGGTTCGACGCGCTGGTCGGCAACGTCGACCGGTCCTGGCGCAACGCGAACATGCTGCTCTGGCACCGCAGCCCGTACCTGATCGACCACGGCGCGACCCTGACGTTCGCGCACGACTGGGCCTCCGCGGTGCGCTTCCCGGCGAAGCCGTTCGACGCCGGTGACCACGTGCTGCTCGGCGCCCATCCGGATCTCGACGCGGCCGACGCGGCCCTGGCCCCGCTGGTCACCCGGGAGCTGCTGGAAGGCGTCCTGGCGCTGGTCCCCGACGAGTGGCTGGACGGCGAGCCCGGCTTCGACTCGCCCGGCGCGGTCCGCGACACCTACCTGACCGCCCTGATCGGGCGCGTGGCGCAGCGGGAGCAGTGGCTGCCGGGGGTCGCCGCGACCGTCGTCGCCGGCCGGCCGCGCCCGGTCCACCGGGAGCCCCGGCACCCCTCGTGGCTGCGGATCGGCGGTGCCGGGCGGTGACCGGGCGCGTCACCTACGAGTACGCGCTGCTGCGGGTGGTTCCGCGGATCGAGCGCGGTGAGGCGATCAACGCCGGGGTCCTGCTGTACTGCCGCCGGTATGACGTCCTCGCCGTCCGGGTGCACCTGGACCGGGCGCGGCTCGCCGCGCTCGACCCGGGCTGCGACGCCGAGGCGGTCGCCGACGTCCTGGAGACGATCGCTGCCGTCGCCGCAGTGCCGGAGCCGCCGCGCTCGGACCGGCACAGCACCGGAGCGCTGGCGGCCCGCGGCCCGGGAGCGGGGGAGGACATCGGCAGGCGGTTCCGGCGGCTCACGACACCGCGCAGCACTATCGTGCAGCCCGGCCCCGTCCACACCGGACTGACGGCCGACCCGCATGCCGAGGCCGACCGGCTGCTGGACCGCCTCGTCCTGCCGCCCGACTGACCACGCGCACGGCGGGCCGCGACCCCTGGCCGCCCACGAACCGATCATGTTGGATCGGGGGATGACCGACGCGCACGATGGAGTGGACCCGGTTGCCTTGACCCGCTGGCTCGCCGCCGAGGCCCCGCAGGTCGTCACCGGGGACGCCGCGGTGACGGTGGAACGGATCTCCGGCGGGCACTCCAACCTGACCTACCGGGTGGTCGACGCCGAGGGCACGTCGTTCGCGCTGCGCCGCCCGCCGACCGGCGGCGTGCTCGCCACCGCGCACGACATGAGCCGGGAGTGGCGTTTCCTCACCGCCCTCGCCGGCACCGGGGTCCCGGTCGCGGAGCCGGTCGCCCACTGCACGGACCCGGACGTGCTCGGGGCCGGCTTCTACCTGATGAGCTGGGTCGACGGCGTCGTACCGGGTGACCGCAGCGCCGGCGCGGCGATCCCGGAACCGGAGCGGCGGGCGTGCGGGCTGGACACCGCCGACGTCCTCGCCGAGCTGCACGCCGTCGACCCGGAGGCCGTCGGGCTGGGGGACCTGCTGCGGCCGGGCCGCTACCTGGAACGGCAGCTGCGCCGCTGGCACAAGCAGGCCCACTCGGGCGCGTTCACCGATCTCGCCGCGATCGACGCCGCGCACCGCGAGCTCCTGGCCCGGATGCCGGAGGAACCCGTGACGGGCGTGCGGATCGCGCACGGGGACTACCGGCCCGGCAACCTGTCGTTCCGCGGTGGCCGGATCGCGGCGATCTTCGACTGGGAGCTCGCGACGCTCGGTGAACCGCTGGCCGACCTGGGCTGGCTGATCGCGTCCTGGGAGCGCCCCGGTGACGAGCGCCGGGCCATCACCAGCGGCCCGACGGCGGCGGCGGGCTGGCCCGAGCGCGACCAGGTCGCGATCCGGTATGCCGAGCGGTCCGGGCGCTCGCTGGAGCAGCTGCCGTACTGGGTGGCGTTCGCGCACTGGCGCTGCGCGTGCATCGGCGCCGGGGTCTGGACCCGCTACGCCCAGGGCAACATGGGCGCCGCCGCCGAGGCGGGCGGGGAGCTCGAGCGCAGGCGCCGAGCGGTCGTCGAGGACGCCGAGACGGCGCTCGCGGCACTCGATCGGTGAGTGAGTACCCGGTATCCGGTACGGCTGGTTCCGCGTCGCCCCCGTGGCGCGTAGCCTTCCCGGCACGCTGGGTGATCGTCCGGGCGGCGGGGCCCGGCCGGATGCGTCACACTGTCGCCCACCTGCACAGTTTCTGCACGACACCGGGGGAGACGACGATGTCCGAGGCCGACGACCGGACCCGTGAGATGAGCCGCGGGTCCCGTGCCCCGCACCGGCCGGCGGTGCAGGCGGGCCGGCTGTGGGCCGGTGGGGTCGCGACCGCCGTCATCGCCGCGTTGATCGCGCTCGTCGGGTTCCTCATCGTGCGGGTGCTGCTGCAGATCCCGTACCTGGCCCCGATCGAGGCGAACGCGATCGGCGGCTGGGACGGCGCGGTGCAGCTGGCGATCATCGCCGCGATCGCCGCGCTGGCTGCGACCGGCCTCGCGCAGCTCCTGCTGATGGCGGTGCCGAGCCCGATGGCCTACTTCGGCTGGATCGCCGGCCTGCTCACCGCCGTCGCGACCGTCTACCCGCTGGCGTTCGCCACCGAGCCGCTGACCGTCGGGATCGCCACCGGGGTGATCCACCTGGTCATCGGCATGGCGATCATCAGCCTGGTGACGACGACCGTCACCAGCGCCTCCACCCGGGCCTGACCCGGGCCGGGCCGGGGCTCAGGCCCCGACCGGGACGCGGGCGTCGCCGAGGCGGACCGGGAGTCTCCGGTAGCCGCGCAGCACCCGGGTGCTGCGCAGCTCGGCCGGACCGTCCGCGGTCAGGTCCGGGTACCGGTCGAAGAGCGCACGCAGCCCGACCTCACCCTCCATCTTCGCCAGCGCGGCGCCCAGGCAGTAGTGGATGCCCTGGCTGAAGGCGACGTGCTTGTCGGCACCGTCGCGGCCGACGTCGAACCGGTCCGGGTCCGGGAACACCGCGGGGTCCCGGTTCGCGCCGCCGAGCTGGGTCAGCACCAGCGCGCCGCGCCGGACCGGGTAGCCGCACACCTCGGTGTCGCGCGCCGCGACCCGGCCGGTGCGCTGCACGGGGGAGTCGAAGCGGAGGATCTCGTCGACCGCGTTCGGCCACAGCGACGGATCGGCCTTCAGCCGGTCGAGCTGGTCGGGGTGGGCGAGCAGCAGCTTGGTGCCGTTGCCGATCAGGTTGACCGTCGTCTCGAACCCGGCCGCGAGCAGCAGCAGCGCGAGCGAGAGCAGCTCGTCGGAGGTGAGCCGGCCCTCGCCCTCGTCGTAGGCCTGGACCAGGGAGGACAGGATGCTGTCGTTCGGGTGTCGGCGCAGGTGTTCGAAGTGGCCGGACAGCCAGTCCGACAGGGCGTCGATGTCCTTCTCCGAGCTCCGGAACATCGAGTAGCCGAGGCCCATGTCGAGCGAGTACGCGCCGCCCTCGCCCCACTCCAGGAACTTCTCCCGCATCGACACCGGCGCGCCCAGCATCTCGGCGATGACGGTCGCCGGGAGCAGCGAGGCGTACTCGGCCATGAGGTCGGCGCGCCGGTGCGGGCCGGTCCGCGCCTCCATCTCGTCGAGCAACCCGGTGGCGACCTCCTCGGTGCGCCCGCGCAGCCGGGCGATCGCCTTGGCGCTGAACGACCGGGTGACCAGCTTGCGGATCCGGTTGTGGTCCGGCGGGTCGATCGCGAGCAACGACGGCGGCTCGACCGGCCCGAGCGGCCAGCTCCCACCCGCGCTGAGCAGCAGCCGCACCAGGCTCGGGCCGTTCTCCGGCATCCGCAGGCCGACGCAGAAGTCCGGGCTGCGCAGCACGGCCGTGGTGATCTCGTGGTCCACGGTGCTCCAGCTGAGCGCGGAGCGGACCATCCGGCCCTGGGCGCGCATCGCCTCGTAGGCCGGGTAGGGGTCCCGCACGACGTCCGGATCGATGATCATCTTGGCGCCGAGGTCGCCCTTGACCGCCTGCCGGGACACCTCCCGTCGTACCGCGCCGTGCCGCAGCACCCACCTGATCCAGCGCCGCGCGCCGCGTGATCCCGCCATGTCGATCTCCCCGAGTCGTCAGCTCGCCGTCGAACCTACCGCCGGTAACCTACTCCCGGTAACCCTTTTTCGGCCATCCCGGTCGGAGTCGGGTCCCGGGCCGCCCGGTACTACTGGTGAGGTGTCCGCTCCCGACGGCCCGCGCCTGCTCGCGGTCAGCGACCTGCACGTGCGGCACCGGGAGAACCGGGAGATCGCCGACGCGCTGGTCCCCGGTCACCCCGGCGACTGGCTGATCGTCGCCGGCGACGTCGACGAGCGGATCGAGAGCGTCGTCGGCACCCTCGCGGCGCTGCGGGAGCGGTTCGCCACCGTGCTCTGGACGCCCGGCAACCACGAGCTGTGGGCCCGGGCGAAGAACGCGGACAGCCCCCAGGAGGCCCTGCGCGGGGTGGCCCGCTACGACGCGCTGGTCCGCCGCTGCCGGGAGGTCGGCGTGCTCACCCCCGAGGACGACTTCCCGGTGTGGGACGGCCCGGGCGGACCGGCCGTCGTCGCGCCGCTGTTCGTGCCCTACGACTACTCGTTCCTGCCCGCCGGCACGTCCACGCCGGAGGAAGGACTCGAGGTCGCCTACGCCGCCGGGGTCGTGTGCACCGACGAGCACCTGATGCACCCGGACCCGCACCCGACCAGGCAGGCGTGGAGTGCCGACCGGGTGGCGGCGACGACCGCCCGTCTCGACGCGCTGCCCCCGGACCTCCCGACCGTCCTGGTGAACCACTGGCCGCTGGTCCGCAAGCCCTGTGACGTGCTGTGGTACCCGGAGTTCGCGCTGTGGTGCGGGACGACGGCGACGGCGGACTGGCACCTGCGCTACCGGGCCGCGGCGGTCGTGCACGGCCACCTGCACATCCCGCGGACGGTGGTGGTCGACGACGTGCCGTTCGTCGAGGTCTCGCTCGGCTACCCGCGCGAGTGGCGCAGGCACTCCGAACGGTTCGGCGGCCACTTCCCGGACCTGCTGCCGCGCACGGTGCTGCCCGCGGCGGGGTAGGACCGCTCACCCGTCCGGCGGCCCCGGGAGCTGCCGGGGGCCGGACCGGTGCACCGGCTCGCGTGATCCTCGATCGCGCGGCGTGGCGAGCAGCCACCACACCATCCAGAGCCCGGGGCCACTGGCCAGCAGGATCGTCGTCGCCGTCCACCCGTCCCGCCACTGCGTCCCGGCGAGGATCGCGCCCGCGATCCAGACGGTCATCGCCACCAGCCGGATCCGGATCCGGCGGCCGTGCTCGACCGCGAGCGGCTCGCGCAGGTCGGTGACGACCTGCACCGGCTCGCGGCGGCGTCGGCGCATGTCACCGACGCTACGCCGGAACTCTCTCGGCGGACCCCTTCGCGCGCCTTCGGCTGGTACGGTCGCCGAACTAACGACAATGATTCCTGTTTGCAGGAAGGTGCGACATGGACGGGTTCACGGCGGTGCGGTGTGCGAGCTGCGCACACATGTCCTCCGGCTTCGACGAGGATGCGTGCGGCACGGTCGCCGCGCTGCCCGGCGTCGACGAGGTGCTGGTCGAGGGCCTGCGGGCGGTCGTCCGGGACAGCGGGCACGGGATGCTGGTGACGTCCGGTTGCCCGCTCGGGGCGCCCGTCTGCGCGCGGCGCCGGCCCGGCCTGATGGTCCTGGTGCAGACCTGCGACACCGAGCGCCGCCCGGTGTCGCCGGTGATCGGCGTCGGCCCGGTGCGCAGCACCGACGACGTGCGGGCGGTCACCCGGTGGCTGCAGGGTGCGGCGCCGGACCCGATGGCGTTGCCTGCCCACCTGCGCTGCGCGATCGCCCGGGAGCCCACCCGAGGGTAGAAGGGTAAACGGCTCGCGCGCGTCCGCCGCGTTCGATAGGCACGGATCATGAGCACCCTCCGGCGTGATCCGATGCCCCTGCGCGGCCGCACCGCGCTCGTCACCGGCGCGGGCCGGCGGGGCGGGATCGGGCACGCGACGGCGTGCCGGCTCGCCGCGTACGGTGCGAGCGTCGTGGTCGCGCACTTCGCCCCGCACGACGCGACCCAGACCTGGGGCGCCGACGACGTCGACGCCGCCGTCGAGGAGGTCCGCGGGCACCTCGCGACCGAGGACGCGGTGGTCGCCGGCCTGCACGCCGACCTGGCCGATCCGGCGGAACCGCAACGCGTCGTCGACGCGGCCCGGGACCTCGCCGGCCCGCTGGACCTGCTCGTCGCGAACCAGGCCCTGTCCGGCTCGGACGGTCCGCTGGGGGAGCTGGGCGAGGAGTTGGACCGGCACTGGGCGGTCGACGCCCGGGCGTCGATCCTGCTGGCGCAGGCGTACGCGAACGCCCACGACGACACCCGGCCCGGCGGCGCGATCGTCATGATGACCTCGGGGCAGGCGCAGGGCCCGATGCCCGGCGAGGTCGCCTACGCGGCCGCCAAGGCCGCCGTCGCCGGGATCACGCTCACCCTCGCCGACCAGCTCGCCGACCGCCGGATCCGGGTCAACACGGTCAACCCCGGGCCGGTCGACACCGGCTACCTGGGCGCCGAGGCGTTCCGGGCGATGGCGGAGATGTTCCCGTTCGGCCGGTTCGGCGAGCCCGACGACCCGGCCCGGCTGATCGCCTGGCTGTGCACCGACGAGGCGTACTGGATCACCGGGCAGGTGATCGACTCCGAGGGCGGGTTCGCCCGGCACCGCAACGGATGGCGGCCGTGAAAGATGGAGCGGACGACGGGACTCGAACCCGCGACCCTCACCTTGGCAAGGTGATGCGCTACCAGCTGCGCTACGTCCGCAGTCGCCCTGCAGATCTCCGGGGCGTGCGAGGAGAACCGTAGTGCATCGCGCTCCGGCCTTTACACGCCACCCTCGTGCGCTCGAAGCTTCTCGCACCCCCCGAGTGAGACGAGGAGCACACCGGTGACGATCCCTGCACCCGACGCGGCCCGGCTGGCCGCGCTGAACGAGCACTTCGGGTTCGGCCTCACGGACGCCGAGATCGACGAGTACGTCCCAGCGGTCGCGGCCACGCTCGCTGCCTCCGAGCGCGTCGCACAGCTGTACGCCGCATCCGCCCCCACCGCGCCCGCGCGGACCTGGGCCACCCCGGACCCCGCCGAGGACCCGCACGGCGGCTGGTACGTCACGACGTCGATCACGGGCGCCGCCGAGGGCCCGCTGGCCGGCAGGACGGTGGCGATCAAGGACAACGTCAGCGTCGCCGGGGTCCCGATGACCAACGGCTCGGCCACGGTGGAGGGCTTCGTCCCGACCAGGGACGCGACCGTCGTCACCCGGCTGCTCGACGCCGGGGCGACGATCGCCGGCAAGTCGGTCTGCGAGGACCTCTGCTTCTCCGGTGGCAGCTTCACCTCGCGCCCGGCGCCGGTGCGCAACCCCTGGGACCCGGCGCGCAACGCCGGCGGCTCGTCCAGCGGCAGCGCGGCCCTCGTCGTAAGCGGTGCCGTCGACCTGGCGCTCGGGGGCGACCAGGGCGGCTCGGTCCGGATGCCCGCCGCGTTCTGCGGCGGGGTGGGGCACAAGCCCACGCACGGGCTGGTGCCCTACACCGGCGCGTTCCCGATCGAGCAGACGATCGACCACCTCGGCCCGATGACCCGCACCGTCGCCGACTCCGCGCTGATGCTCGGGGTGCTCGCCGGCGTCGACGGGTACGACCCGCGCCAGCCCACCGTCGTCGAACCCGTCGACTACCTGGATGCGCTGCGGGCGCCGGCGTCCGGGCTCCGGGTCGGCGTCGTCGCCGAGGGCTTCGGGCGACCGGAGAGCGACCCGGGCGTCGACGAGGCGGTCCGGGCGGCCGTGGAGACGCTGCGCGGGGAGGGGCTCGTGGTCGAGGAGGTGACGATCCCGTGGCACCTCGACGCGATGGCGGTCTGGAACGTCATCGCCACCGAGGGCGCGGCCTTCCAGATGGTCGACGGCAACGGCTACGGGATGAACTCACAGGGTCTCTACGACCCGGAGCTGATCGCGCACTACGCGGCGCAGCGGATCACCCGCGGTGCGGAGCTGTCGAAGACGGTGAAGCTGGTCGGGATGTCCGGGCGCTACACCTTCGAGCTGGGCGGCGGGAAGTACTACGCGATGGCGCGCAACCTGGCCTACGAGCTGCGCGCGGCCTACGACGCGGCGCTGTCGTCCTACGACGTGCTGGTCATGCCGACCCTGCCCTACACCGCGCGGGAGCTCATCGGGCGCGACGCCCCGCTGGATTCGTACCTGTCCACGGCGCTGTCGATGATCGGTAACTGCGCGCCGTTCGACGTGACCGGCCACCCGGCCGCGTCGGTGCCCGCCGGGCTCGTCGACGGCCTGCCCAGCGGACTGATGATCGTCGGCAGGCAGTTCGAGGACGCGACCGTCCTGCGCGTGGCGCACACCTTCGAGCAGGCCGTCGGCGGCTTCCCCGCCCCGCCCGTGGGGAGCGGCGCGACCGCGGGCTGACGCCTGCGGCGGGCTGACGCGTGCGGCGGGCCGCCGGTCAGGGCCGCCCGCCGTGCGGCACGTCCACCCGCACCGACATCAGCGCGCCCTCGCGGGCGTTGCGGCGGGCGTCCTCGGCGAAGTCGGGGGCGGTGCACGCGAACAGCGTGCGGCCGTCGGCGCCGCCGAGCATGCAGGCGAAGACCCCGGTGCCGACGGCGATCTCCTCGAGGATCTCGCCGCCCTCGCGGACCCGTAGCAGCCGGTTGCCGAGAGCGTCGGCGAGCCAGAGCGCGCCCTCGGCGTCGAGGCAGCAGCCGTCCGGGGACACGGACAGGCCGGCGAGCGCGGTGTGCAGGTCCCTGTCGGTGGGCAGGTCCCCGAACCGCGCCCAGGTCCGGCGTCCGGACAGCGAGCCGTCGGGGCCGACGTCGAACGCGCTGATCCGGTTGCCGAAGCTCTCGGCGACCAGCAGCACACCGTCGTCGGTGAGGACGCTGCCGTTGGCGAACCACATGTCGCCGGCGACCGGGGTGGCGGTGCCGTCCGGGTCGACCCGCACCAGCGCGGACGGTTCGAGCGGTGCCCCGCCCATCAGGTCGAACCCGAAGTTGCCCGCGAAGGCGCGGCCCTCGGCGTCGACGACCATGTCGTTGAGGTGGCCACCGACGTGCGCGCTCACGTCGGCGTGCGTGACGAGCGTGCCGTCGGCCTCGCGGCGCAGTATCCGGGCGTCGCGCATGGAGATGACGAGTAGCCTGCCGTCGGGCAGCCAGCCCAGCCCGGACGGCTGCTGCGGCACCTCGGCCTCCACCCGCAGGTCGCCACCGTCCTCGAGGGCGGAGCACACGCGGTGGGTGTAGAAGTCCACGAACCAGATGCGGCCCTCGTGCCAGCGCGGGCTCTCGGCGAAGGTCAGCTCCGGCACGACGATGGTCAGCTCACGGGTCATGGTTCCTCCGACGGCGGTGTCGAGATGACTGAGCGCATAGTCACCAGATCTGATAGAGGTGTCAAGGAACACGGTGGGAGGGCGACGTGGCAGCCGAGATCGACGAGCTGTGGGGCGAGGATCTGGCGCCCGTCGCCCGCGCACTGCTGAGCTCGGCGGTGCGGTGCTTCGCGGCCCGCGGGTTCACCGGCACCACGACCCGTGACATCTCCGGCGGTGCGGGACTGAGCCCGGCAGCGCTGTACGTGCACTTCCCGGCCAAGGAGCAGGTGCTGTTCGAGATCGCGCGACGCGGGCACCGGAGCGCGCTGGCCGCGATCGACCTGCCCGGGTGCGCGGATCCGGACGACCCGGCCGGGCGCCTGCGTGAGCTGGTCGCCCGGTTCGTGGCCTGGCACGCCCGGCACCACGTCGCGGCGCGGGTCTGCCAGTACGAGCTGGCCGGACTGACGTCCGAGCACGTCACCGAGATCGCCGCGATCCGGCGGGAGTTCCCGGAGCGGTTCCGCGCGGTGATCGCCGACGGCGTCGAGCAGGGGGTGTTCACCCCGGTCGACGTGGGCCGGGTGGTGCGGGCCGTGCTCTCGCTGGGCATCGATCTCGTGCGCTGGTACCGGCCCGACGGGCCGGACTCGCCCGAGCAGCTCGGCCGGTTCTACGCCGATCTGGCCGTGAGCATGGTCTCCGGCGTGCCCGGCCCGGCCGCAGGCTGAGCATCAGACGGCGGCGACGGAGCGGGCCGCATCGAGGAAGCGCTCCAGCTCGCGGCGGGTGTCCGGCCCGCACGGCTGGTAGACGATCTCGGTCACCCCGCGCCCGGCCAGGTCGTCGATCTTGCGGCGCACCTCGTCGCGGGTCCCGCTGATCGTCGCGTCGTCGAGCAGGACGTGCCCGCCGGCATCCCAGGCGGCCCGGTCGGCGTCGTTGAGCTCGACGCAGTGCCCGGCGTGCACTGCCAGGTGGCGCTCGTCGTCGGATGCCCGCTCGACGACGTCCATCCATGCGTCCCCGCCGGGCAGGCTCCGGACGGCCTCGGGCCCGCCGAACTCGTAGCCGCCGTGGTAGGCCAGCGCCCAGCCGGGGCCGCCGGCGGCCCGGACCCGCTCGGTGTCGACGGCCTCGCCCTCGTCGAGGACGGTGCCCCAGAGGAGGTAGGCCGCCCAGGAGTACTCGGTCATGAACGCCGGCGTCTGCAGGGTGGCGTACAGGCCGTCGCCGAGCTCGCGGGCCACCGCGTCGCCCTTCGGGCCGAGCGCGCCGACGAGTACCGGCACTTCGACCGGCCGGGCGGGGGAGTGGCCGTCGGGGTGCAGCATCCGCATCCGGGCGCCCTCCCACTCGACGACCTCGCCGCGCAGCAGCCCGCGGTAGGCGCGGATGTAGTCCTCCATGAACCGCCAGGTGATGGCCCGGTAGCCCATGGCGCGCCGGCCGGTGAAGCCGGTGCCGAACGACACCGCCACCCGGCCGGGGGCGAGCGCGGCGAGGGTGGCGGTGCCGGCCGCGTTGACCATCGGGTGCCGCAGGCTCGGGACGAGGACGCCCGGGCCGAGCCCGATCCGGTCGGTCCGCTCGGCGGCGAGGGCGAGCGTCATCCAGACGTCCGGGCTCTGCTGCGGGGTGTCGTACACCCACGCGCGGTCGTACCCGAGTGTCTCGGCGAGCGCGATGTCGTCCGGCGAGCTCAGGCTCGTCGGGAAGGCGCACGACACCTCCATCGGGACCTCCTCGTGGTGTACGTCCTCGTGGTGTGCATCACAGTGCTTACTGAGCGCATAGTCACCAGGAGGGTGGAGGAGTGTCAAGGCCTCACGGCGAGCGACGGGGCCCGGGAAACAGAAATCCCCGGGCCGCTGAACGGCCCGGGGAACCCGGTGTGGTGCGCGATACTGGGATTGAACCAGTGACCCCTACCGTGTCAAGGTAGTGCTCTCCCGCTGAGCTAATCGCGCGAGGCGGCGGCGGGAATCGAACCCGCGTACAGGGCTTTGCAGGCCCTTGCCTAAGCCACTCGGCCACGCCGCCGGATACCCGGCTCGTGAACGAGACCCGGCCGAGCGGACGACGGGACTCGAACCCGCGACCCTCACCTTGGCAAGGTGATGCGCTACCAGCTGCGCTACGTCCGCATTCCGTACCGTTCCCGAACCGTCCCGCTCGTTCCCGGTGCGTGCGGAGAACACTAGCGCACGACGCCCGGCCGTCGTCGAGGGGGGTCGGTGTCGATCATCTTCGGCTCGGGACGTGCTGGGGCGTGCTGAACGGGCCCGATCCCGGGCCGGGCGGGTGCCTCGGAGCCGCCCTCGGCCGCGCGTTGCGGGCCCTGTGTTGCTCGCTCCGGCCCGGCCGGCCCGCTCGGCGTCCTGGCGTGGCAGTGGCGGGGAACGCCCTGGGAGACAAAAGAACCCCGGACCGTGGAACGGTCCGGGGATTCCCGGTGGTGCGCGATACTGGGATTGAACCAGTGACCCCTACCGTGTCAAGGTAGTGCTCTCCCGCTGAGCTAATCGCGCGAGGCGGAGGCGGGAATCGAACCCGCGTACAGGGCTTTGCAGGCCCTTGCCTAAGCCACTCGGCCACTCCGCCAGAATCCTGAAGGACTCTGCTGGAAGGTCCCGGCTCAGGGCCGATCCTCCGAGCGGACGACGGGACTCGAACCCGCGACCCTCACCTTGGCAAGGTGATGCGCTACCAGCTGCGCTACGTCCGCCTGAGCACCGCGTTCGGGACATTCGCTCGTCCGCGGTGCGATGAGAAAACCCTAGCACCCGCCCCGAGGGGGACACGGCGGCCCCCCTGTCCACCACCGGAGGTTCTCTCAGCTGCGGAGATCGACTCCGCCCGGCGGTGGGGTATGTGGGGTCAGTCCCGGGCGGTGGTGTCGAGCAGGTCGGCGAGCGCGGCGTCGAAGTCGAGCCACGAGTACTCGGACGCGGCCGGGACGGCGTCGTAGGTCGCCTGGAGGAACTCCGAGAGGGTCTGCGCCGAGGTGGTGAACAGCGCGTGACCGGAGGGGGAGGTCAGCTCGAGCTCGATCCGGGACGGGTCGTCGCTCATCGGCTGCACCCGGACGTCACCGGTGCCGGCGGAGTCGATCAGCCCGTCGGCGAGCAGGTCACGGGCGAAGACCCAGTCGACGGTGGAGTCGTGCCCGGTCCGGAACGAGGCCTGGACGGCGTAGGGGTCGCGGCTCGTGTAGGACAGTTCGACCTTCACGGGCACGACCGGCGCGTCCGGAGCGATGAGCTCGAACATGGCCGTCGCCCGGATCGTCTTGGACTCGTCGCGCATCGGTCATCCTCTTTCTGGGGGCGTTGCGTGGGGCGTCAGTCGGGAGAACGAGCCAGACGCCCCCGGGGTGACGGGTACGACGCGCATCAACATGGATCACCACCGGACGACGCCCGTTCGAGTCACACGGCTGTAACTCCGTGCTGCGGTGATGCGGCTGAACGGGCGCCGCGACGTCCTGGCGTGTGAGCCGGACGACGTCGACCCGACTACTCTCGCCGGAGTCCGAACCGTTCAGGCGCGGACCTCGAAGAACGAAACGTGAGGACATCGCTGGTGGCAGGCATCGCCGACCCGCCGGACCATCCGGAGTACGGGCCGCCCGGTGACGGTCCCGCGCGCCGCGAACCCGCCCGTCGTGACGACGCCGAGGACGCGCGGATCGTGCAACGGATCGTCGCCGGCGACTCCACCGCACTGGGTGAGTTGTACGACCGGTTCGGGCGGCGGGCGTACTCGCTCGCGCGACGGATCTGTGCCGACGACGGACTGGCCGAGGACGTCGTCCAGGAGGTGTTCCTGGCGTTCTGGCGGGACCCGTCCCGGTTCGACCCGAACCGCGGGAAGTTCGGGACGTGGCTGCTGACGCTGGTGCACCACAAGGCGGTCGACGCCGTCCGGCGCGAGAGCGTGATCCGGCGGCGGACCGTCCCGGCGGCCGAGGACGGCACGGAGTGGAACGCCCCGGCCGGCCCCGGAGCCGACGAGGGTGCCATCGGCGCCCTGGTGGCCGGGCAGGTGCGGGACGCCCTGGGCCGACTACCGGCCGAACAGCGCCGGGTGCTGGCGCTGGCGTACTACGGCGGCTACACCCAGCGTGAGGTCGCCGCCATGATCGGGGTGCCGCTGGGCACCGTGAAGTCGCGGATGTTCACCGGGGTAGCCCGGCTCCGCAGCCTGCTGGGGCCGGTTGTCGGCGACTCCGGCGGGGGCATGGCCGGGGGGATGTCGTGAACGGCAACGAGGGGCGGCCCTGCCCCATGAGCGAGCAGACCGTCGGCTGGGCGCTGCACGCTCTCGAACCCGACGAGGAGCTCGACATCGTGGAGCACCTGGCGGGGTGTGAGGAGTGCCGGCGGACCGCGGCGGACGTCGCGGGCGTCACGACCGGTCTGGCCACCGCGCTGCCGCAGCACGATCCGTCTCCGAGGCTCCGCGAGTCGATCGTGGAGCAGGCCCGGCACACCCCACAGGTCCACCGCGACGCCGACGAGCGCCCGGTGCCGGGGGACCGGCTGGACCCGCCGGTGCGTCCGACGGGCCGGCACGGCCGCCCCGTGCCGCCGCAGGGGGCCGCCGCGCGCCCGTCGGTGCCGGGGCCCCAGCCTGCGCCCGTCCGGGCTCGCTCGTCGCCCACGGAGGACGACGGGCGCCCGCCTGCCGGGCCCGGACGCCCCCGTGGGCGACGCCGCCGGGTGGGCCGGATGCTCGTCGCCGCGGCGGCTGTAGTTGCCGTCCTCGTCGGGGGCGGGGTGCTGGTCGGAGAGATCCAGAGCCTGCGTGCCGAGCGCGACGCGACCCTCGCCCAGGCCCAGCAGATGGAGGGCGTCCTCGCTGCGATCGCCCGCCCGGGCACCGAGCACGCGTTCCTGGCTCCGGAGCCGGGTGCGCCGGCGGTCGCCGCGGTGATCGTGCAGGACGACCGGCGCGAGATCGTCCCGATGGGACTGGAGCCGAACCAGGCCGACGAGCAGACCTACGTGCTGTGGGGGCTCAACGGTGACGAGGACCCGACGGCTGTCGGAACGTTCGACGTCCGCTCGGGAGCGAGCGGACCGTTGTCAGTAGCATCGCCCGGTAGTGGGACGTACGAGACGTACGCAGTCTCGTTGGAGCGCGGGCGGGAGGCACCCCCCGCCCCCTCGGCAGTGACCGCGGCTGGGCAGGTGGAGACCTGAGTACGACGGAGCAGAACAACACCGGTGCACCGGCGCTCGCGGGGCAGAAGCCGCGGCGCCGGTACACCGGCCTCCGCAAGTGGTTCCGGCGGACGAAGGTCCGCTACCGCGCATTCCGGGCCAGGGTGGCGCGCAACCCCGTGCTGGACACGACGTACCGCGTGACCGCGGGCGTCCTCGGCGGGGCGATCGTGATCCTCGGCCTCATCGCGCTGCCCGCGCCCGGCCCCGGCTGGGCGATCATCTTCCTGGGCCTGGGCGTGCTCGCCGCCGAGTTCCACTGGGCCAAGCGGCTCCTGCACTGGGTCAGGGTCAGATACGACGCCTGGCTGGCCTGGATGGGCCGCCAGACGCGCGTGGTCCAGCTGCTGGTGATGACGGTGATCCTGGGCGTCGTCACGGCCTGCGCCTGGTGTGTGGGGATCTTCGACACCGTCGGTGGGTGGGTCGGACTCGACTGGCCGTGGCTCGAGTCGCCCTTGAAGGAGTACGTCGGGCCGCCGCCACCGCCTGCGCCCCCCGTGCCTGCGGTGCCGGACCTGGTCACGCCGCCGCAGTGATCGAATGCCACCCCCCGTGAGCGGTGGGGGAGGGGCTGTGTAGAGTAAGTATCACCGCTGAGGGCGATTAGCTCAGGGGGAGAGCGCTTCGTTCACACCGAAGAGGTCACTGGTTCGATCCCAGTATCGCCCACGCAGGTCAGAGGCCCAATCCGAGTAATTCGGGTTGGGCCTCAGTCGTTCCCGGGGAACATTCAGGGAACATTCCCGGCTCATCCCAATCGGGGGTGTAGGAGTTGGGGTCTGAAGCCGCCGGTCTCGAGCAGGCTTCGGGCGATGTAGTTGGTCAGGTTGCGGAACCCGAGTGCGGAGCCGCGCAGGTGTTCGAGCCGTCCGTTGAGCGCCTCGGTCGGCCCGTTGCTGGTGCCGGGTCGTTCGAAGTAGGCGAGCACGTCGGCGGCTCGCTTCTTCAGGGTCCGGCCCAGGGTGGTGAGCTCGGTGAGCACCTTGGGGACGCCGGCGCTGAGGTCGGTGATCAGCTTCTCCATGAGCTCGCGGCCACGTTGCCGGTCCTCGTGGCGATAGGCGGCGATCATGCGCTGGTAGACACCCCAGGTCGCCTCGACCTCGACGTGAGCGTCATCAACGAACAGCGCGCGTAGCCTGTCGCTCTGCTTGTCGGTGAGCAGGTCCGCGCCGGTGTGCAGCGTGCGCCGCGACTTGTAGAGCGGGTCGTCCCTGAACCCACGGTGCCCGTGGATCGCGAGTTGGACCCGGCGCCGGCACCTGTCGAGGGCGTCACCGGCCAGGCGCACGACGTGGAAGGGATCCATCACCGTGACCGCGTCCGGAATCTCCTCCGCAGCGGCGGTCTTGAACCCGGTGAAGCCGTCCATCGCGACCACCTCGACCGCGTCACGGAAGGCGTCGTCGCGGTCGGCGAGCCAGGTCTTGAACGCCGCCTTCGACCGGCCCTCGACCATGTCCAGCAGCCTTGCTGGGCCGGCGCCATCGCGGACCGGGGTGAGGTCGATGATCACGGTGACGTACTTGTCGCCACGCCTGGCGTGGCGCCAGACGTGCTCATCGGCGCCAATGACCTTCACGCCCTCGAACCGCGTGGGGTCGTTGATCAGCAGCCGCTTGCCTTCGGCCAGGACCGCGTTGTTGGCGGTGTCCCACGCGACCCCGAGTCCCTCGGCGACACGGGCGACGGTGAGGTGTGCGACCACGATCCCTTCCAGCGCCCACCGCAGCCCGGTGCGCGAGAGCTTCGCGCGTGGCTCCGCCGCGGCGCTGGTGTCTTGGCGCCACACGTGTCCGCAGTCGGCACAGCGGTAGCGGCGCACTACAACTTCCAGCACGGTCGGTCGCCAGCCCAGCGGCTCGTGGGCCAACCGCCGGATCACGGTGTCACGAGCAGCGCCTTCGCTGCCGCACCGTCGGCACCACTGATCTGGTTCCACCACGCGGCACGCGAGGACCGCAGGATCCGGTTCAAGTCGTTGCCCGGTCACGTTCAGACCGAGGCCGTCGAGTCGAGCGAAGGCGGTCAGGTTAGGGCGGCCGAAGCCGGCCGACGGGGTAGCGTCGGACACGTCGAGGTCTTTCGGATGGATGGCGTAGGAACCTCCATCGTCGGGAGACCTCGACGTCTATCTGCGGACCGACGCGCCCGGCCGACCTACACCCTCATCTGGGAAGAGCCCTCAAACGTCTTCGACGACGACGGGACCGGCGAGGAGGAAGGCGCGGTGAGCTAAAAGAATGGAGCTTGCTCGGCTTCGACGCCGCCGCGAGCTCCGGTGAAACTCCGGTGAAACGGTCGGTACTGGTCGGTCGTCGTCGGTCACCACCGGATGGCGGCGTCCCCCACGCTCGGCGTTTGCGCAGGTCAGCGGCTTGTTCGCCCAGTGGGCGCATCAAGCGATAGACGCAATGAGCCTTTGCCAACCTGATGGACGAGCAGGTCAGCTGGCGTGCGGCGTGGCGTGACCTCGAATGGGTGAAGCTCCTGGTAGACGGGCGATTGCCTAGATCAATCCGCCTGACCAGGAGCTTCAGAGTGTTGTCTTACCCGTCCGGGATGACCGTGTCCAGCCGCGCGCTCGGGATGCTTGCCGACGTGCTGCGCGCGCACCGCAACCAGCGGGCGACCCGCTGGCGCAAGCTCTCCGCTGGCCGCCAGGCCCTGCTGGTAGTGGCCTACCTGCGCAAGGGCGAGACCTATGCCGACCTGGCCTGCGGGTTCGAGATCGGCACGTCGACGGTCTGCCGGTACGTACGGGAGGCACTCGCCCTGCTCGCGGCGATGGCCCCGACGCTGGAGCAGGCGATCGAGGTCGCCTCACGCAAGGCGTTCGTGATCCTCGACGGCAGCCTGCTGCGGATCGACCGGGTCGGCATGGCGTCCGGCCGAGGCCGCCCCTACTACAGCGGCAAGCACAAGGCCCACGGGCTCAACGTGCAGGTCATCGCCGACCCGATCGGCAGGCTGGTGTGGATCTCCCCGCCGCTGCCTGGCGCTCGGCACGACATGGGAGCCGCCCGCGACCACGGGATCATCGAGGCGCTGACCGCGCATGAGATCCCCGCGGTCGCCGACACCGCCTACCAAGGCGCCGGTCCGATGGTGGCCGTGCCGCAGCGGCGTCGGCGCATCGACCCCGACACCGGCCGCTACCGACGCCTGTCGCACAACCAGAAGGAGGTCAACGTGGCACATGCCCGCCGACGCGGGCCGGGTGAGCGGGTCAACGCCGAGCTGAAGAACTGGAAGGTTCTGCGCAAGATCCGGTCCTGCCCGAGCCGGGCCGCCGAGCTCATCGCCGCAGTTCAGACCCTCATGATCGCCAACGGATGATCAGGTTGGCAAAGGCTCAATGCCGACGTGATTAGATCGTCGGTTCGATTCCGACAGGCGGCTCCGGCGAACAGCCCCTGACCTGCGGAAACGCAGGGCAGGGGCGGTTCGGCAAGTTGACACAGTTGCGCTGCCATGGAACCGCGCTGGCTCTCTCGATGACCACCGGTGAAACAGTGCCGCTCCAGGCTTGCGCCTGGTGTTGCCTGGCCTCCTCGTGATCGGCCCGTCGGGGATCGTCAATGTGGTGCGGGTGTCGAGGCGGTCGGGTCCGACGGCTCGGCGGGGCGCGATCGTCTCGTGCGTTGGCGGACTACGGGAGCTTGGACGCGAGGACGTCGGCCGCCAGGATCTCGGGTGCTGCGCCGAGGAGGTGCTGGTTGGCCATCAGGGCTGCGACGATGGCGCCGTTGGCGTGGGCGTCGCGAGCGGCCTCGTCGGGGAATGCATCGAAGATCCAGAAGGTGTCGGCGTGGGTCCTAGCCGCGAACCAGACAATCGTTCCTACTTCTTCGTTGGCGAGTGCGACAGCGCCGGCGAGCAGATCGGCGAGCGCGTCGTGCTGTCCATCGGCCGCGACGATCTTGGCGACGAAGGCATACGGAAGTGATGCGGGTGTGGACATGAGGGGTTCTCCTTGAAGTCGGGGTTCTTCGTGGGGCGAGTTCAGCGTATGACGAGCGAGGGCCGGTGGGGAGTGGCGCATACGACAGTATTGCTATTGTTCGCGCCATGCGTATCGGACTGATCGCGATCGACGGCTGCTTCGGTTCGGCGGTCGCGTCGGTCATCGACATCGTGCGGGTGGCCGACGGAGCCCGCGGTGATGTCGACCCGCGGATCGACCCGATCGAACTCGCCATCCTCGGACCGAAACGGCGAGTGACCACGACGGCATCGATGACCCTGTCGGTGGACCACCCGCTGTCGGAGTCCGGAGAGTTCGACGTGGTCGTCGTCCCTGCGCTTGGAACCCTCACGGCCTCCGCGACCCACGACGCCCTCCAGAGCCGAGATGCTCGTTCGGTCATCGCCTTACTCGGGCGCCTCGACGACGCGACCACCCGGATCGCCGCGGCGTGCACCGGCGTGTTCGCCGTCGCCGAGACCGGACGGATGCATCATCGGCGGGCGACGACCAGCTGGTTCCTGGGGCCGGAGTTCCTGAAGCGCTATCCGACCGTCGCCCTCGATCTCGACACCATGGTCGTGGTCGACGGGAACCTCGTCACCGCCGGCGCCGCCTTCGCCCACATCGACCTCGCGCTCTCACTCGTGCGATCGATCAGCCCCGACCTGGCCCAACATGTCGCCAAGCTCCTCATCATCGACGAGCGCCCGTCGCAGGCGGCCTTCGTCGCCTACGAACATCTCCGGCACGAGGACCCGATCGTCGTCGAGTTCGAACGCTTCGTGCGCGCCCGCCTGGACGAACCGTTCAACGTCGCCTTCGTCGCGCAGTCGCTCGGCACCAGCCGGCGCACCCTCGAACGACGAGTCCGTGCGGCGCTCAACCTCACTCCGCTCGGCTTCGTCCAACGGCTTCGCATCGAACGAGCTCGGCACCTCTCAGCAACCACGGACCTCACCTCCGCCGAGATCGCGCTACGGGTCGGCTACGCGAACGCCGAGACTCTGCGCTCCCTCCTGCGCAGGGAGCGACGCCGTTCCTGACCTATCGCCATGCCTGTAGCCGGTGTCCTAGCTGTACTGCCCACGGACGTTGGGCGAGGTTGGAACCACCTCTCAGCACGTCGCGTCGACGCTCCTGCGTCGCCCCTGGACGACCCACTCGACACGCCCGCAGCACAGGCCATGTGACGTGCCCCGGCTTCCCGGACGGTCGGGGTTGGGTGGCTGTGATGTCGCTGCGTTCTCGTCGAGGGGGTCAGCAGACCCGATCAGGGTCGATTGGGATGAGCCGCGAAGGCGGTCAGGTCAGGGCGGCCGAAGCCGGCCGGCGGGGTAGCGTCGGACACGTCGAGGTCTTTCGGATGGATGGCGTAGGAACCTTCATCGTCGGGAGACCTCGACGTCTATCTGCGGACCGACGCGCCCGGCCGACCTACACCCTCATCTGGGAAGAGCCACATTCCCGCCTCACCGCAGCACCGCCATTCCCGCGGCCGGGCCGTTGTCCGGGTCCTCGTCGTCGGGGCCGTCGGCGCCGAGCATCGAGCCGCCCAGGGCGTCGAGGATGCGGTCGTGGTTCTCGGTCCGCCGCGTGTAGAGCTGCAGCGTCGTGGTGACGCTCTCGTGGCCCATCACCCGCTGCACCATGTTCGGCGGCACGCCGTCGTCGACGAGCCAGGTCGCGTACGAGTGCCGCAGGTCGTGGAACCGCAGCCCGGTGCCCGCCGCGCTCGCCACCGCCTTGACCGCCGCCGCGTAGGTCTCGCGGACCAGGGTGTTCGCGCGTCCCTCGTCGTCGACCCACCGGCCGGTGAACTCGTGGGAGCCGGTGTGTTCGACCGAGCCGAGCAGCCCGGCCCGGACCAGCGACGGCCGCCAGATCCGCGAGCGGAACAGTGTGCGCCGCAGCGGCTTGCCGACGGCGTTGGGGAACACCAGGCCCCGCTCGCCGAGCCCGTAGCGGGCGACGTGGTCACGCAGCTGCGGCACGAGCCAGCGGGGGAGCGGCACCGTCCGGCGGCCGGCCCCGGTCTTCGGGTACGGCTTGTAATGGGTGTTCCCGCTGACCTCGACGACGGTGCGGATGACCCGCAGCGTCCCTCCGGCCAGGTCCAGGGCGTCGCTCTGCAACCCGACGGCCTCGCCCCAGCGCAGCCCCGTCCACGCCGTGGTGGCGACCAGCATGCGGTACCGGGCCGGGACGGCCGGGAGCAGATCGCCCGAGAGCTGGTCACGGGTGATCACCCGGTCGTCGTGGTCGTGCTTGCGGCGGCGGGGGAGGGTCACGTCCTCGCACGGGTTGTACGGGATCAGCCGGTTCCGCACCGCCGAGCGCAGAACGCCGGAGGTCAGCCGCAGCGCCTCGGCAACCGTCGCGGGGGAGCGGCGGCGGCCGAGCTCGCTCACCCAGCTCTGCACGGACAGGTGGTCGATCTTGCCGAGTTGCCAGTCGCCCCACTGCGGGAGGACGTGGGTGCGCATGACAGAGGCGTCCCGGGCCCGGGTGGTGGACTCCCCGGTCCTGCTCGCCAGCCATGCTTCGGCGTGCTCGGCGAAGCGCTGACGGCCGGCCTGCGGGTCGACGTAGGTGCCGTTCGACGCCGACGTCCGCACCGTCGCGAGAAAGTCCCGTGCCTCGCGCTTGGTCGCGAAGTTCTTTGAGCGCTGCCGCCCGGACGGGTCGCGCCACTTGGCCCGATACTGCCCGTTCGGCGTGACGTGGATGCTCACGACGCCGACGCCATGTCGAGCAGCCAGGCGTGGAACGACTCACGCGGCACGAGCCACCGTCGGCCGAGCCGCTTGGCCGGGATCTCGCCCTTGCGGATCAGGTCGTAGGTCATGCCCAGGTTGAGCCCGAGCAGGCCGGCCACCTGGCGCACGGTGTAGACCTGCGGCGCCGGGATGTCACGCAGCGAGACCGCGTCATCGCTCCGGTCCGGTAGCCGCAGGACCGAGTGGTTGTCTGTCATCTCCGTTCCTTCCTCATCCGGCCGTGCTGGTCAGTTCCTCGCGGGCTGCACGCCTCCTGGCCCGGGCCTGGGCGGCCGCGGTGTTGGCGAGCAGGGCGTCGGCGGTGTTGTGCCAGCCGATCCCGGCGAAGTGCAGCGCGGAGATGACGACCTCGGTGGTGTCCTCCCCGTCGTCCAGACGCTCCACGTCGTCGGCAGCGGGGCGGGGGTTGGCGTGGTCGCGCTGCCAGTCCCGCCGTGCCTGCCGCAGCGCGGTGAGGGTGGTGGAGTAGCGGCGGGAGCGGGTGGAGAAGTGGCCGGCGAAGCCGAGCATGTGGGCCCATCGCCACAGCCGTCCCCAGGAGGTCGACCACTCGTCGGGGTCCCAGCCCCCGGGGCGTTGCCCGAGGCGCCAGCAGGCGTCGATCTGACGGCCGGTGTGGGTGGCGTGGTCGGTGTAGGAGCGCACCGTGTCCGGCCGCAGCCGCGTCGAGAGGTGCCCGGCGGTCTCGGTCGCCTTCGTCGCGTACTTGGCCAGGTAAGCGGCGACGGCGGTCGTAGTGATCTCCGCAGCGTCGTCGAGATCGCGGGCGGCGAGCCGGACCGGGCGGGGGTCGACCTGCTCGCCCCACGCGATCGGCCAGCCCTGCGGCCGGTAGGGGTGCGGGGCGGTGGTGAAGCTGGTCTCGGTGACCGCTCCACGGAGCAGCAGCGCGACCTGAGCGGCCGAGACGCCGGGCGGGGGCGGCAGGGTCAGGTGTGACAGGGCCGGGTCGGGATCGCGGCCGTCGAGCCGCACCAACGCGTGTAGGTGGACCGCGCCGCGGGCCTGGAACTCCGCGACCTTGGTGTAGGACAGGCGGAGCTTGTGGCCGGTGAGTTTCTCGAGCTGGCGCAGGTTGCGGGTGGCGGCGATCATCGTGCGGCGCCATAGCTCTCCGACGTGCAGGTTCCAGACCGCCTGGTGCGGGTGGTCGTAGCAGTCCAGACACAGCGGCCGGCCCACCCGCGGATCGTCTTCGGCGTGGCGCTCCCAGCAGGCGTGCCCGGCCCCGTGCTCGCAGCTCGTCTCCTCGCGACGGGGACGGCACGGAAGAGGCCGGCCTTTCCGATCGGTGCGGTGGGCGTGGACCGCGCCGAACGACGGGGCGGTGACGGTTAGGAACACGCACGGGTGCCCGGCCACGCTCGCGGGGGTGCCTTTGCCGCCGACGAGGCCGGCGGTGACGAGCTGGAAGGTGTCGGCGCGGTAGGTCTCGGCGCATGAGGGGCAGACGCTCGCGCGGCGGTTGCCGCAGGCGGTGTAGATCAGCCCGTCGGGCATCTCTGAGGTGTGTCGCTCGGAGGTGATCCGGCCGGTGGCTTCCTCGACCCGGAACACCGTCCCGGACAGTCGGATGGGGTGGGCGCATCCGGCGGCGGGGGTGACGTGGCGCAGCCAGCCCGCGAAGTCCTCCCGGCGCGCAGCGGCGGCGACGAGGTCGGCGGCGGGGGTGGTTCCGGCCAGACAGGACAGCCGTCGGACCGCGAGGCTGTCGACGGTCGCGGAGCCGTGGCCGGTGGTCATCACGCCACCCGAGCCACAGCGGTGCCGGTGTACTCGCGGGCGGTATCAGCCCAGTCGGCGGCAGCACGCAGGGCGCCGGCCTCGGCGGCGGACACGGCCGCGATGTAGACGAGTGGGATCGTGTGGTCGGCGACGGCGGTACAGGCGAGCACAGACCACCAGCGGGCGTCGCGGGCGTGCAACGCGGCGAGGGAGTCGGCCCACTCAGCGGCGGTGACGGCTCCGCGCTCGTAGCGGGAGCTGGCCTGACGGCGAGCAGCCGCGCACCGACGCAGCCCGGCGTAGACCAGCTCGGCCGTCGTCAGGCGGGCGGTCATGCGGCACCACCGGTGGTGTCGTCGAGGTCCTGGCCGTGGGCGATCCCGGCGGCGAGCCGTCGCATGGCGGCACGGTCGGCCAGGGCGTAGACCTGCTCGTCGGACAGGTGCGCGGCCTTGATCCGGCGCGGGACACCACCCTCGGCGAGCAGGAACCCGATGCCCTTGGTCTCCGGAGCCACGCTCGCCGCGGAGTGACCACGGGCGGCCCAGCCGTGCCCGAGCACGATGTCCGACGACGCGTCGGTCGTGCAGCGGAACGCCCACCGGTACCCGAACAGATCCCGCAGCGACGTCGGGATGATGTCCGACGACGGACGCTGCGTCGCCGCGACGACGATGATCCCCGCCGCACGGCCCCGAGCCACCAGGTCCCGCACGAGCACCGAGAACGCTTCCTGCTCACGCTTGGTCCCGACCGTCGCCGAGAAGTACGCCAGCTCGTCGAGAACCACCACGATCGGCGGGACGCCGTCGGCGGGGGTGATCTTGCGGCGGCGCTCGTCGTCGAGGACGGCGTAGCGCTGATCCATCTCCGACTGCAGGTCCAACAGGGCACCGATGGCGTCGTCGAGGCTGTTGGCGACGAACCGGTCCGCACACGACCGCCACAGGCCGAGTTCGACGATCTTGCCGTCGAACAACCACAGGCGGCAGTCCGTCGCGAGCGCGGCGTGGGCGACGACGTTGTTCAACCCCACCGACTTGCCCGCGCCGGGCTCCCCGGCGAGCAGCATGTTGCGGTAGATCAGCGGGACCCGGACCGGACGCCCGTCCTCGGCGATGCCCAGGTGGATCGGCTCCCAGATCGACGGACCGTCATCGGAGCGGTGCTCGCGGCGGTGGGCGCGGTACTCGTCGGCCCACCGGCGCAGGACCAGCAGCGGACGCACCAGCCGACCCGGCGCCTCCTCGTCAGCTGTGATCAGCGGTAGGGGCTGTGTGGGCGGGTGCTCAGACATAGTCCGACCAGTCCCCACCACGCCCGTTGTCGGACGGGCCGTCGAACGCCGGCGCAGGGGCCGCGGGCAGCGCCGGGCGGGACGGCTTCCGGCGCGGGGTCGGGACCGGCGAGTCGGGGCCGTCGGTGGTGGGCCAGCCCGGGTCGTGGATGTCGCCGGAGGCGTAGCGGAACAGGTCCGAGCGGATCAGGTTCGGCGCCAGCGGGTCGCGGCGGATGATCTCGACCCGCACGACGTTGGTGAACCGCGGCCACGGGATGACCCGGGCCTCGCGGGCGAAGCACGCCGACGCCAGCTCCTCCGCCTGATCCGCGACGGCGTGCGGGGCGATCCCGGCGCGCAGGACCACCCACACGACCTCACCGACCCGCGTCGGACGCGCCCACACCGTCAACGGGCACGCCCGCGAGCGGGAGTTCAGGACCCGGCACTCCACGAGGACCTGACGGACCCGGTGGCGGGTGAGCACAGCCTGGGCGCGGTGGAACAGGAACCGCCGCGTCCACGGCAGTCCCGCCAGCACCAGCCCGACCGCGACGAACAGTGCGACCCGCGTGCTGGTCTCGAAGCCGGTGCCCGGGACGGCGACGATTCGGCCGACCTCGTCGCGGACGTAGTCCGGGCCCAGCGCCACCCACGCCCACACACCGACTGCGAGGACGAGCAGCTCGGCGCGCAGTCGCAGCAGCAGGGCGGCGACGCGGACGGCGGGGTTGGCGGGCGGGGCGGAGATGATCTCGAAGGAGTCAACACGGGCCTTCCCGGCACCGAAGGTGCGGGCAGGAGCGGCGTTGCGAGCCATGACAGGGCCTTCCAGACGCGGGGCGAGCGACGAGGCAGAGAGCGCGAACAGCGACGGAGCGCCGGGGTGCGGGGCGGGACTCCGGGGAAGAAGCGCCCCGACCCGCACCACCGACCAGACGAGCGGTCAGGACGCCTTGGACGCCTGCGCGTGCGCGGGCTCGATCCGGTCGGCCTTGAACGCCACACCGGCCCGCTGGCCCTGCTGCCACGGGATCGCGATCAGCCCCACCGGCCGAACCTCCGCGCCCTGCTCGACCTGCGGAGCGCCCGGGGTCGTGATGGTCAGGATCTCCGCGCCCTCGGCGTCGAGCTTGACCAGCTGTGTGGTGAACAGCGGCGTCCCGGTCTGGCGGTCGGTGCGCTGACGGCCGTCCATGTCGTTCTTCGGACGCGGAGCCGCGCCCACGGTGTAGCGGGTGCCGGTGGTGTCGACCTTGATCGTTGCCATGACCGTCCTCCAGGGACTGAATCGGGATGGCCCTCGTAGCGGGGCAAGTCCAAGACTCCGGAAATCACCGGGACGGCCCGACCACACGGAGGGATATCTCAGGACGTCTCAGCTAGCATCAAGACGTCCCTGCTCGTGTTCGTGGAGAGGTGCGGCGATGGCGAACGAGCGACTGCGCGACGCGCTGATGAGCGCCGGCCTCACGCCCGCGACGGCGGCCGAGCAGATCGGCGTGGACGCCAAGACCGTCGAGCGGTGGGCCACCCAGGGCCGCACCCCGTACGCCCGGCACCGGGCCGCGCTGTCCGCGCTGGTCGGGCAGAGCGAGTCCTACCTGTGGCCCGCAGCGGTACCGCCCGAGCGTCAGGCGAAGATCGCGGCCTCGGAGATCGTCGCCGCCTACCCGCACCGGGGAGCGGTCCCGGCCGAGCTGTGGGACGAGCTGCTGGCCTCGGCGACGGACCGGATCGACGTCCTGGTCCACGCTGGCCAGTTCCTCATCGAGCGTCCGGATTTCATTCGCACCGTGGCCGAGAAGGCCGGCGCCGGGGTGACGGTGCGGATCAACTTCGGCGACCCCGACAGCGACGCCGTCGAGCTGCGCAGCCAGGAAGAACGTCTCGGGACCGGGACGCTCGCCGCGCGGATCCGCTACGGCCTGGCCGCGTACCGGCCGCTACTGGACACCCCGGGCATCGAGTTCCGGTTCCACACGACCACGCTGTACAACTCGATCTTCCGGTTCGACGACCAGGCCATCATCAACACCCACGTCTACGGCGTGCCCGGCGCCCACGCCCCCGCACTGCACCTGCGCAAGCTCGGCGCCGGGGACCTGTTCGACACCTATGCGCGTAGTTTCGTCGACGTGTGGAGCACCTCGACCCCAGCCCGTTGGTGACCGGCGCGTGGCCCGGACCGATCACTTCCACGACCCCGGCGCGCCGAAGGCGACCAGCATCGTCATCGCCGTGAGCGCGTTCGTCACCGACGAGCGCGACCGGCTGCTGATGATCCGCCGCACCGACAACGGCCTCTACGCGCTCCCCGGCGGCCGCCACGAGCTCGGCGAGACCATGACCGAAACCGCGGTCCGTGAGACGGACGAAGAGACCGGCATCCACATCGAGGTGACCAGCCTGGTCGGGATCTACAGCAACCCCGACCACGTCATGGCCTACAGCGACGGCGAGGTCCGACAGGAGTTCTCCATCTGCTTCCGCGCCCGGCCGGTAGGCGGCGAGCCGAGGACGAGCGACGAGTCTTCGGAAGTGCTGTGGGTCGAGCGGGCCGAGCTGGACGGCATCGACGTGCACCCGTCGATCCGCCTGCGGATCGAGCACGGGTTCAGCCGACGGGCCCCGTACTACACCTGACCGCCGAGACCGACGGACGACAGCCAAGCTCGTGCTCGATCCACAGCACCACGGCGGTCGGCCATGCTGCCCTCGAGAGCGCGGCTTACGTAGTGGTCGGCGGGATAGCGCTCCCGCACCTCAGCCATGCGGTCGTCGAACGAGACGCGCTCGCCGTCCGGGCTCGTAGTCATGTCGAGGTACCAGAGCAGATCGCGGACGAGGCCCTGCGGATCGTCGAAGGCACGCAGCTCGTCGAGCAGGCCCAGGACGTCAGCCTCGTGTGCGGCGGCCGAGTGGAACGCGACCAAGCCGCACATGAGGTTGTCGGCACCCCACTCGCGCAACACACGAGCACCGTCGAGTGGGTGGAACCGTGTGGTGCCGAGGCCGGGCGCGTAGCCAACGTCGTGGAGCCAGCAGGCGGCGACGAGGACTGGACCGCCATCAAGATGTGGGCCGATGACCTCAGCGCGTGTGGCGACGCCCTGGACGTGGTTCCAGCGACGCGGTAACGCCTCGGCGAGGTGGCGTTCTGCCACCGAACGAGCCGCGTCGAGGACCATCACATCTCCGAGCCTAGTACTGCAACGGCGTTTCGTCAGAGTGGTGGGCGTTGACCGCGGCGGCGGTAGTGGCAGGTCCGGGCCTGGTGCTGGCGTCGTCGACGCCAGGTGGACCAGGCGAGTGTGCTGGTCAGGCAGGCGGCTGGGGTGAGGATGAGGGTGGCGAGCAGGCGTCGTATCTCGTTGCCGCTCAGCGGGATCAGCCCGGTTCGCTCGGCTGGAGATCCCCCTTTTCGGCCTCGTGGGCGCGGGTGACGGACAGGTAGGCGGCGGCGAGCATGGACAGTGTGATGTGGGCGTACCAGGCTCGGTAGGAGCGGACTTGGTAGTGGTCGAGGCCGGCTTCGTTCTTCGCGGTCTGGAAGCATTCCTCGATCGCCCAGCGTGCCCCGGCGACGCGGACCAGCTCGCGCAGCGGCGTGGCCGCGGGTGCGGCGCAGCGGTAGAACGCCAGCTCGCGGGTGGTCTTGCCCTCACCGGGTTCGGTCTGGCGGCGCACGAGCAGCCAGTGTCCCCACCCGTGGGGCAGGCCGGCCGGGTCGAGGGCGACGGTGGTCCAGTCATAGATCCGCTCTCCGTGCGCGCCCGCGCCGATCTGGCGCCGTTCCCACCCGCTGCGGCCGGTGTCGGGGTCGCGGGCGCCGGCAATCGTGGCGAGGATCTTGGCCTGGCGGCGGTGCCCGTCCGGGCTGGTCAGGACGTCGTCGTTGCGGGTGGCCAGCACGAACGGCACCTGGCGCTCGGCCAGCCAGGTCCGGAAGGTCGGGTTCTGTCCGTAGGCCTCGTCCGCGGTCACCCACGAGCGGGGCGTGAGGGCCCCGGCGGCATGGGCGCGGGCGAGCATCGCCAGCCCGAGCTGGGGCTTCGTGGCGAACCCGACCCCATCGGGCACATCGGCTCTGGCGCAGCGGTCCCGGTCCTCGGTCCACGAGGTCGGCAGGTAGAGCTCGCGGTCGATCAGCGCGCGGCCCTTCGAGCTGGCGTAGGTCAGGAACACGCCCAGCTGACAGTTGTCGATCTTCCCGGTGGTGCCGGTGTACTGACGCTGCACCCCCGCCGAGCGGGTGCCCTTCTTGATGAACCCGGTCTCGTCGACCACGAACACCCCACTCACGGGGTCACCGAGGGCGTCGAGGACGTAGTCGCGAACATCGTCACGCACCCCGTCGACGTCCCAGTCCGCGGTGCGCAGCATCCGCTGCGTCCCGTCCGGCGAGACCGCCCCGGCGTGCTCGGCCAGGGTCCACCCGTTCTTGCGCTCCAACCCGGCCAGCAGGCCGCGCACATACGCCCCGGCCCGCGCGCGAGGCTCGCGACGGAAGAACCGCGGCCCGATCGAGGCTATGACCTGGTCCAACGCCGCCACCCACCCAGCAAGATCCGCCACCCGGCGATCATCACCGCCGAACCCGGATCAGCCTCTCACGACACGCCGAAACGCCGTTGCAGTACTAGTAGGCTGCCCGGGCGCTTGTCCGGACCATTGGCCGTGGCCGACCGGAATCCACCCGCTCGGTCGGTGAGGACTTTCTTTACGTCTTCAAGCCGGCCCTGACGGGCCGGACGGGCGGCGCCGCTGCCGTCCGCCTCCTGCCTCCGGCCCGGCGGCCGGCGCGCGCACGCCCGCCACCGCGGACCAGCTCGAATCGAGACGCGAGAAGGCCACCGGCCGAACTACGTCGACCTCACTCGGTACCGCGATAGTCTATGAACCGATGCCGTCGCCACTCAGAATTGGAGTTGCCTTCGTATGGGGTTCCTGGCGTCCTTACTCCCAGGCGTGCGCGACCTCCGTTCGCCACTAGTCGCAGGCGCGCTTTGGTTATCCGTGTACATCCTCTTAGAGAGCAGTTTGAAACTCGATCTTCAGACTCGAGTTGATCACGTCGGGCCGGATGATCGGCGAGCCTGGTCCAATCATGAGTGAACTCCTGGTAGCCGGACGGTTGTCTACGCCAGCCGGCCACCAGGAGTTCGTGTGTCATCCTCGCCTGTCTGCACGTGTCTGTCATGCCCGGCCCACGATCGGGGCCAGGCCCCACCGTGCCCGGTGTACCCGTCCTCGTCGATCACCGACGCCCAGTGGGCGGTGCTCGAGCCGCTGCTGCCGCCACCGGGCAACACCACGGGCCGGGGCGGGCGCCCGGAGAAACACCCCCGACGACTGGTCCTCGACGGCATCTTCTACCTGGTCCGCGGGGGCATCTCCTGGGCTCAGCTGCCCCACGACTTCCCTCCCTACCAAACCGTCTACGGCATCTTCACCCGCTGGAGCAGCCGCGGCACCTGGCAGCAGATCCACGACGCGCTGCGTGATCTGGTGCGCGTCTACGAAGGGCGCGACCCACTGCCCACCGCAGCGGTCATCGACTCCCAGTCGGTGCGCGGCGCAGACACCGTCCCCGGCAGCACTCGGGGCTACGACGCAGGGAAGAAGGTCAACGGCCGCAAACGCCACATCGCCGTCGACACCGGCGGACTGCTACTCGCGGTCGTGGTCACCATCGCCGGCATCCAGGACCGCGACGCCGCGCACCGGCTGCTGATCGCCCTGACCAGCCGGTTCTCCACCATCAGCATGGTCTGGGCCGATGCCGGCTACGCCGGACGGCTACTCATCTGGGCCCGCAAGGTCATGTCGCTGACCGTCGAGGTGGTCAAACGCACCAACGACGTCAAAGGCTTCAAGGTCCTCCCACGCCGCTGGGTCGTCGAGCGCACCTTCGCCTGGATCAGCAAGTTCCGCCGCTGCGTACGGGACTACGAGACCCTCCCAGCCCACCACGAAGCCATGGTCCACATCACCATGATCATGACCATGTCACGGCGGCTGGCCCGCACCGGAGACTGGTAACGCCAGTTTCAAAATGCTCTCTTAGTCCCGGAAACCGTTCGATCCATCGTGGACGGCTTTAAGCAGTATCCTGAAGTAGTAGAGTTGGTCGGATCGCCAGGCCCTGTTGTAATCTCGCTAGCCGTCGCGCTCTCATACTTCTTGGGGCTTGTCGCGCAGACTGTTGTGTCGCCACTAGTCGAGGGCGTGGGGACGATGTTGTTGCACTTCTCGCGATTCATTGATTCAAAGCGACACGTCGTCATGCCACCTGCCGGCCGCTTTCAGCGAGCTAAGGATCGTAGACCTCGATGGATATTTAACCTCCACCGATCCCGTGAGCTGCACGTCTGGCCGTTCACAATCGCAGGTCGTAGCATCCTGATCGACGCCATGCAGAGAAGTCTAGGAGCGAATGGCGTTCGTGGTATCGCTCTGATGTTCTTTCGCGTCCGCACGTTGGAAGAGACGCTTCCATTCGGCGCTATCCAGCTCTCTCAGACGGCTCCTGTGCAGTACCAAGAGCATGACCGACTTAAGAGTGAGACAGAACTGCGAATTGCAGTGGTTCCGCCGTTAGTGGTGATCAGTATCGTTCTTTCGGTGCGCTTCAGCTGGTTGCTCACAATTCTTGGTGCGATCGCCGTAGGGGCGCTATTGGTGCAGGCTTTCAAGAATACTCGTCAGCGATACGACCTGCTGGCGAATGCAGCCTATCTAAACCTCATTGATCTGCCTGTCGTGGATGCGACGATTAGTGGGCTGTCGGACCTCGAGCCGCGACCTTCGACTGACGGCCACTGGATCGCCGCCCTCATTGCTGCCTTCGATCGTCGCGGTCTCTACGATGAATCGGACTTCGCTCTAGGGGAGGCTCAAACCCTGGATAGCCCGCAGGACCTCCTTGATGTGATTGATTACCTTAGGAAGTACGATATCGATGTCCCGGCGTCTCTTCATGCGGCCGTCGAGCGTGCCAGAGAAGACGAGCACCGAGATGTCACTAGAGAGCTCATCGATTCGGTTCTCGCGGAGCCCGGATCGTCTCCGCCACCCCCGATCCGCAACTCTCGGACGGAACCCGGTTCAAGCGAGAATGAGGGCAGCACCAACGACGAGTAGTATTTGCTCGGTCTTGTGCAGCAAGAACGGTGCCCCCAAACGTCCTGGGCATCGAGCGCGCTGAGCAAGTCACTGGTCGCCCGTGCCCCGAGCCGGCCGAAGGTCGTACATGGCCCGGGCGCCGTCCAGGGCGAACCTGCGCGGGGACCCCTAGCCCCACACAGAACCGTCGCTCCGCGACCGCCTGCCGGCGGCCCTGGACACCACCCGGTCCATGCTCGTGCGGCCTTGTATCGGGGCAGGGAGGGGAGTGGGCAGGGGAGCAGCGGTGCCGTTCGGCCCGGTGATCGGGAGGAACATCCAGGGAACATCCCTGCTGGGCGCCCCGGCCACCGGCCGACCCGAGCCGGTAGACATCGCGCAGGTCATCGCGCTGCACGACCCGCCCCAGTAGCAAGAGCACAAGCCAGGCCGCATTCACACCGAAGAGGTCACTGGTTCGATCCCAGTATCGCCCACAAGCAAAACCCCTGGTCACAAGCTCGGAGTCCCGAGTTGTGCCAGGGGTTTCGTCGTTGTACAGCTCCGAAGTACAGCTACAGCTCGTCGACGCTGGGCGTAGGTCCGTCGAAGCTGCTGCCCATCCGCTCGAGTGCTTCCCTGGTGGCCTCTGGCGAGGTGAGGGTGTAGATCTCCATCGAGCGCGAACCGGGTGTGCCGCAGGATCTGCACGGCGACCCGCGGAGGCCTGATCAGCCGGATGGTCGTGGGCGAAGACCTGGCCGCGGAGACGGAGAGTCTCGCCAAGCGCCGGCCGGCCTTCCACGGCTGAGCCTGGATCCACGTGCGCCATGAGGCGCTGCTGTTCGAGTGGGGGTGAGAGACCTCCGCCGCTGTCCTGTCGCAGCAGGGCGGTGTAGCTGGGGGCAGCCTGCCCTTGGAGGCGCCTCAGCTGCAGTGACCGTTCTGCGGGCGGGGCACGTCCAGGGCTGGGTTGCGGTCGAAGAAGCCGTGGGGCTGTAGCGAGAAACCGACGTACTGCACGGGCATCACCGGCCAGTCCTCCAGACGCGCTACGTGGTGCGAGCCGAACGTGTACCAGACGACGACGTCGGTGTCGGCGACCGGCCGGTCCGCCGCCGTCCAGGTCGGAAGCCCCTCGCCGCCCTGGTGCTGGTTCGGGTAGTCGCCCGCCGCGTGCATCTCCCCCTCCTCGTGCGGGGTGACCCACAGGTGGTGCTTCATGAACCCGGCCCGGTGCAGCACGCTCGCCTCCGGCCGCACGAACGGCACCACCGTGCCCTGCGGCTGGAGCACGTAGCCGGTCGGCTCGCCGACCGCGTTGCGCGCGTTCGGATTCACGACCTTCCAGAAGCGGGCGCTGTCCAGGCTGACTCGCCGCTGAGCCGCGAGCTCCGTGCCGAGCAATGACGTACGTGTGCGGAAGCCGTTGCCGACCGGGTTGTCCGGGCCGGCCGGGTCGGTCTCGGTGTCGATCTCGTAGACGGAGTTCGCGACCCCGTCGACGTCGAAGTCCAGCCGCATGTTGAACACGTGCTGGTGGATCGGGGCGTACAGACCGTCCGCGTTGAGCAGCTGGCCGTGGGTCGGTGTGGTGCCCGGCGGGACCGCGCCGGTCGACATGATCCCGGTCAGCTTGACCTCGAACTCGATGTTGCCGTCCTGGTAGAGGTACCAGAAGAAGCCGTACTCGTAGTTGCCCACGGTGGCCACGAACGAGACGACCAACCGTCGCGACCGCCGCACCTCGGTCTTCTCGGTGCGGAAGTCGGTGTGCTTCCACAGCAGCCCGAAGTCCTCCTCGTGCATGCATACCGCGTTCGGGATCGTGGTCGGGTTGCCGTCTCCGTCGGCGAGGACGCCGTCGAAGTAGTAGATCTCGCCGAGGCAGTCGCACCCCAGCTCGAGCGGGTTGGCCAGGTTGCCGATGTTGTACTCGCCCGCGTCGAACGCGTTCTTGCGACGGTGCGTGGGCGCCGGGTCGCCGTAGGGCACCACCATCTCCGACAGCGACGCCCGGTACAGCACCGACCGCTCGCGATCGCCGTCGGTGTAGCGGACGGTGTGCAGGACGACGCCCTCGCGCGGGGTGAAGCCGATCCGGAACCGCCACTTCTGCCAGCGCACCTCGTGCCCGTCGACGGTGAACGAGGCACCCTCGGGCTGGGTGATCGACACCGGCTTGAGGTCGGTGCGCGGCGCGACGACGTCCGGCGTGTAGTTGGCGGGTTCCTGCGGGATCGGCACGACGCCGTGGTCCTCGATCCGGGCAACCTTCTTCTCGTTGGTGTCGACGTAGACCACGAGGTTCTCGACGGGGTGGGCGTAGCCGTTGTCGTCCGGGCCGCCGATCTTGATCCAGACCAGGGCGCGCAGCAGCCTGCCCTGCTCCTCGTCGCCGTAGTGACCGGCCGACCAGGGGTCGACCATGACGCCGTCGAACTCGGTGATGCCGCGCAGCCGCAGCGCCTCCTGCACGGCGGAGTCGTCCTTCACGACGTCCTCGACCTCGAAGAACTCCTCGAGGAGCACCTGCGGCTGCACGCCGGGCACGTGCTCCCAACGGGTCACCGCGCGGTCCGTCAACGAGACGACCGCCTCGTACGCGCGGCCGTCGGCCTTGTCCAGCACGACCGCCGCCGCCTCGCGGGCGACCGGGGCGCCGTCGGATTCGAAGCCGAGCACCGCGTCCTTCGGCGGTTCCCGAAGCACGATCGAGACGAAGCGGCTTCGCCCGCCGATGTGGCCGGCGTCGCGAAGCAGCGCCGCTGCTGCGCTGATCTCGTCGCCGGTCAGGGGCTCCAGTGGATGGGCGAGTGCGGTGGTGGAGTGCGACTGGGTGGCCGTCATGCGGTCCCACTCTGCTGGCCGAAGGGCGGCCAGACAAGCCGCTGAAGCCTGTTTTGTCCGACCCGACCAGTTCGGTCGGTCTGGGTTGCGTCCAGGGACGTGGTGTACGGCGTAGTTGCTGTTCAACGGCGTGGCGTCGGGATGTGAGACGGCCACCGCGTGATCCTTCGAGTGCTCTGGTTCTCGAGGGAGGAGACGCGATGGCCGCGTCAGACAGTGTGAACGATGCGGTGGGCTGGCTCGATGACCGGCTCGCCGAGGCGAGTCCGGACCTGCTCCGGTCGATGATCAAGGGCTTCGCCGAGGCGTTGATGTCCGCGGAGGCCGACGCGGCGTGCGGCGCCGGAAGTATGTTCTCGACCAGCTCGGCGACGACGCGTCGGGGGTGTTCGTGGTCGACGAGACCGGGTTCATCAAGAAGGGTGTCCGGTCGGCCGGGGTGTGTGGTCTTGGTGTCTCCGTCGATGCGGACCGAGCGCCAGAGCTTCATGTGCGGCCCCTGGCGAGTGCCGTCTCGGTGTGACGAAGGTGTGGAGCGCCTTGCTGGAGGCCGCTGCACAACGCGAGTCAGCTTTCGGTCACACCGAACAGGAAACACTCACTGATGGATGAGGACGCCACGGATGATTTTCCCGTCGCGCAGGTCCTGGTAGCCCTCGTTGACCTGTTCGAGGGTGTAGGTCTTGGTGACGAGCTCGTCGAGCTTAAGCCGGCCCGCGTTCCACAACCGCAACAATTTCACGATGTCGTACTGCGGGTTACATGAGCCGAGCTGGGCCCCTCTGATGACTTTTTCGTTGCGAGTGAAGAATGCGCTCGGGAGCTGAATGGTCAGCTTCTCCGGATTGGCTTGACCGACTACCACAACGGTGGATGCCTTGCCGACGATGTCGAAGCCCTGGCGTACGACCTGTTCATCCATGACGCCGACGGTCAATATGGCCTGATCCGCGCCCTCACCCCAGGTCAACTCCTTGACCTTGCGGGCGGCCTCCTCCGGATCGGCGAAAGCATGGGTAGCTCCCAGCTTCAAGGCGAAGTCGCGCTTGAACTGCACAGGGTCCACGACCACCACGTACTTGGCGCCGGCGTAGGCGGCGCCCTGCACGGCGTTGATTCCCACTCCGCCGGCCCCGAAGACCACTGTCGTGTCGCCGACCCGCACGTCACCGGCGTTCACGGCCGAGCCCCAGCCGGTCGGGACACCGCATCCGGCCAGTACTGCCACCTCCAGGTTGAGCCATGGGTCGACCTTCACCACGGACCGGGCCGGAACGGTCGCCCGCTCGGAAAACGTGCCGAGCATGCACATGCCACCGAGATCGCGGCCATTTCGGTGGAAGCGGAACGTCCCATCGGGCATGTTGCCCTTCAGCACGTCGGCTCCCAGATTGCAGAGATTGGCGTGGCCCGTGGAGCAGTATCGGCAGATGCCACAGCTGGGCATGAAGCTGCATACCACGTGGTCACCCGGCTCCACATGCGTCACGCCGGGCCCGATCGACTCGATGACACCGGAGCCCTCGTGACCGGCCACGATCGGCAGCCGAGCAGAGTCACCGTAGACGCCATCGGTCAGGTGGAGGTCGGAGTGGCACAGTCCGGCCGCAACGTACTTGATATGCACTTCGCCGACACGTGGTTCGTCGACATCGAGTTCGACGATCTCGAATTCCTTGCTTCCCTTTTCCAGCACTGCAGCGCGGGTCTTCATAGATCACCTCGGTGTGTGTGTATTTGGGGGCGCGAAGTACTCCGTGCGAGGTCTGCAGCGCAGCAGCCATCTCCTCTGCGTGATCATCGAGGTCGCTACTTCTCTGGCGTGTCGCTCGACTTGCTCTTTGCGTTCGTTACAGCCACTCGCAGTTCAGGACACCACACGGAGGGCGCCATGTGACGTGGGAACCGGGCGTTGGGCTGTCGAGAGACAGCCCCCCCCGGGGGATGCCGCAGCACGACCGAGGACGGGTGCCGTGCCCACCAGTTGGCCGCGGCGCCGAGCACGAACAACGCGGCCAGGACGACGGCGATGGTCAGTGCGGTCACCGGCAGGCCGGGGTCGCGAGCGCCTCGGGTGGGGTAGCGGCCGAGCCTACGGCTACAAGCTGCCGTTCTCCGAGCTCCGAGACCAGTGGTCGTGGCTGGACGAGTTCGAAGGCCCGGGCTATGAGCGGGTGGCCGTGAGCGCCCGTACCGAGGAAAGTGACGTGGTGACCAGTCTCTACGTACTGGGCCGACTCTGACTCGGCGGCTACGGCATGAGGCTACTCGGTCAGGGCCGCCTCGTACTCGGATGCCTGGTCCGGCGTCAGGCCTCGTGCCACCCGCAGCACGACCGGACCGCTGAGATAGGTGTACTCGCCGAAGATGGGCGCGGAGCGGGTGACCGTCTGCACGTACTCGAATCGGCGCTGCGCGTCCTCGGCGGACTCGAAGACCTCGACCTTGCCGCCTGCCGCGACGGAGCCCGGCTCCGGCGACAGCGGCTCGGCCGGCACCCGGGAGTCTGTGAACGGCATCGCCGAGGTGTAGCCACCGGGACGGCCGAGCAGCTGGTTCGGATCGGACTCGGCCGTAACAGGTTCACCGGGTCGCATCGACGGGACCGCGCTGGATAGGTCGGCGACGACCGCCTCTGCCGTGGGTGGCGGCGTGGTGCTGCAGCTGGTCAGCGCCAGCGAGACCGTGAGGGCAGCGAGGAGTCCCAGGCAGGATTTCACGATCATGTCAGCGCTTCCGAAGTCGGGAGTGTTACGCGGGAACCGCGGTCTCACCAGTAGATCCGCCGGCACCGCATCCACGCGCACCACGATCACCGATCTGCCTTGACGCGGTGACGGTCCGCATGCACCATGACGGCACACCGAATAGATAGGAGCACTATCCAATGATGCCGCTGATGATGCTCGTGCTGGTGACCGTCGTGACCGTGGTGGTCGGAGTCGTCCGTGGTTCCCGATGGCGCCATCCCGCTGAGGCGTTACGGGTCGGGCTGGCAGCCATGTTCGCGATGACCGGGGTCTCCCACTTCGTCGGTATGCGGGAGACGATGGTGGAGATGGTGCCGCCGTGGCTTCCGGCGCCGGAACTGCTCGTCACGGCGACCGGCGTACTGGAGATCGTCGGGGCGCTCGCGCTCCTGCATCCGCGTACCGCACGGTGGTCGGCGGCCGGGCTGACCGTGTTGCTGGTCGTGATGTTCCCGGCCAACGTGCACCTGGCGTTGACCGGGGCCGACCTGCCGTGGGACGACCAGCTCGTGCCCCGGACGGTGCTGCAGCTCGTCTTCCTCGCCGCGACCGTGACCGTGTTCCGAGGTGGGCCGTCTCGTGCCGGTTCCCGCGATGCCGATGCGGATGCGACGTCGGTGCGCGGGACACAGCTCACATGAAGTTGCGGGTGTGGAGGGCGGAGAGCTCGGCGGCCTCGTCGGGTGGGAAACCGAGCCGGGCCAGGCGTTGTCGGCGGCCGTCGTCCATGGCGTGATGGAGCTCCTGGACCGCGTCGTGCCCGCGGGCGATGGCGGCCGGTGTCCAGGACCCGGCGGCCAGGACGACGAGCGAGTCGAACACGTCGGCGTTGAGACCGGCGGTGTCGGCCAGCGCGTCGTGCCGCCGCTCGATCGCGCCGCGCAGCTTGCCGCGCAGCGACGGGTCGATGTTGCCCTGGTGCTCGAGATGGGCGACGCCGAAGGCGACGTGGCGCGCCTCGTCGACGCGGGCCAGGTGGGTGATCCGCGCGGTGACCGGGTCGGGTGCGTGCCGCTCGAGGAAGGCGAGCAACGCGAGGAAGCTGCCCTCACCGAGCACCGAGAGCAGGAACGTCGCCAGCGAGAAGTCCGGTTCGGCGAGCAACGTGGCCAGCGACGAGCGTCCACCGGCCGAGGAGGTGCCCATCTGCCCGCCGTGCAGGAGCGCGCGGCGGGTGAAGACCTCCATGTGGCGGGCCTCGTCCGCGGCCTGCACGGCGAGCAGTTGCTGGACCTCGCGGAAGTGCGGATGGACGCGGGCGAGCAGGCCGGCGGGTACGACGAGCGCGGCCTGCTCGTTCTCCACGAGGTAGGTCATGACCTGCACGACGGCCGCCTCCACGTCGGCGGGCACGTCGGCACTCGCGTCCCAGTCGACCGCGGTGGCCGGGTCCCACTGCGCGGCGGCGGCGTGCGCGTAGAGCCGGGGTGCGAGATCGGCCCAGACGACGTCGCGGTCGTCGAGGTCGAACCGCCCGTCGGGCCCGCCGGCCTCGACGAGCGCGCCGCGGGCGGCGAGGCCCCAGTGCGCCGGTGGGCGGGCGACGATCCCGTTCGCCCGTGGTCCACCGGCGCGCTCCGCCCCCGCCCACCGGTCGGTCTCGGCGGAGCCCCGTACGAGATCCCAGGTGGCGGTGCGCTCACCGACGGCGGCGAAGCCGTGGCCCTGGCGCCGGGCCCAGGCGCGCAGGTGCACGCCGAGGGCCGGATCACCCCCGGTGACGGTGATCCGTCCGCCCACCTCCACCGCGCTCAGGGCGCGGCGGACCAGGAGGTGGGCGCCCCGCTCGAACCCCAGGAACCCGAGGTCGAGCGGGGCACCCGAACCGGACCCGTGGGTCACGGGTCGTACTCCCGGGCGGTGACCGTGCCGGCGGCGTCGTAGAACCCGGCCTCGTCGACGGCCCGGGTGAGCGGGCCGAAGCCGCTCGTGCGTCCCGGCACCCACTGCTTGAGCCCTTCGAGATCGAGCAGCGGCCGGACCTCCGGGTCGGCGTAGGACATCGACTCCAGCAGGCGCACGAACTCCTCGGCCTCGGCGGCAGGCGCGGTGTCGACGATGGCCATCGTGCAGTGGTCGTAGACGCCGGTCTGGGCGAGGATCCGGGTCGACCCGGCCGGGAGCGTGCCCTCCTGACCGAACAGCAGATGGTTCCCGTCGATCATGCAGGCGGCGTCGACCTCACCCGCGACCAGCGCCCGGGCGGCGTCGCGCTCCCCGCCGATGTGGTCGCCGTGCAGGCCCACCCCGACGTCGAACCGGCGCACCGCCACGCCGTCGGCCCCGGCGTGGCGCAGGAACGACAGCGGGATCAGCGTCGCCTGCGGCGAGTCGATCGCCCCCACACCGACGGTGCCGCCCGCGAGGTCGGCGACCGTGGAGGCGGGGGAGTCGGCGCGGACGACGACCACCGAGGTGAGGTCCTGGTCGGTGTCGCGCATGACCGCCGAGCGGACCGTGTGCCCCCTCGCGGCGGCGAGGCGCTCGGAACGCACCCACGCCAGCGGCGAGTTCCACGCGGCATGGATGCGGCCTGCGGCGAGGTCATCGACCTGCCGTTCGTAGTGCGAGTACAGCACGTAGTCGAAGTCCAGGCCCTGCCCGCGCAGCCACTGCCGGAACCCGTCCCAGATGGTGAGGACCTTGGGGTCGTAGGCGACCCCGCCCATGATCAGCGTCATCACGCACCCCCGAACAGCGGCAGCCCGAGGGTGGCGCGACCGACGAAGTCGTGCAGCGCCTCGGTGGTCGGTGCCATCACCCGCGCGGCCAGTGCGTCGCGGTAGCGGCGCTCGATGCCGAGCTCCTTGCGGAACGCGGCACCGCCGCAGAGCCGCATCACCCCGTCGGCGACCTCGGCCGCCGCCTCGGCGGCGACGGCCTTGACCTGCAGTACCCGCAGTGTCGCGTCCTCGCGGCCGCTGCCCAGCGCGGCGAGCGTGTCGGTCAGGAACGCGCGGGTCAGGTCGGCCCGGATGCGCAGGCCCGCGAACGCGAGACGGCTGGTGGGCTGCTCGGCCAGGCTCTGGCCGAGGTGCTCGAGCCGGGCACTCGTCAGGTGGGTGGCGGCCTCGTCGAGGAGCGCCTCCATCAGGCCCAGCGAGACCGCGGCGTTGCCCACCAGGAACGTCGGCAGCACGGTGCCCAGCGCGATGTCGAGCCCGGCGCCGTCGTCGCCGAGCCGCGCCGAGGGGTCGACGAGTGCACCGGTGGCGGTCATCGGGCGCGAGGCGTTGCCGCGCAGTCCGAACCCGTCGAACTCGCCGGCGACCTCGACGCCCGGTGTGCCCGCAGGCACCAGCCACATCGTCATCGGGCCGTCCGCGGTCACCGGACGGCTCGACCAGACGTAGCTGTCGGCCTCGCCGGCCGAGGTCACCCAGCTCTTCGCGGCGTCCAGGCGCACCCGGTCGTCCGCGGCGGTCGCGGTGCTGACCGGCGCCCAGAAGTGGCTGCGCGAGCCACGCTCGGAGAACGCCAGCGTGCTCAGATGCTCACCGGCGGCGACCGCCCGCCGGACGTCGTCCGGACCGTGGGCCTCGATCACCGACACGGCGGCGTAGTGCATCAGCACCACCATGGCGACCGAGGCGTCCGCACGGGCGATCCGCTCGACGGTCGCGGCGACATCGGCGAGCGAACCACCGGAACCGCCCACCTCGGGGGCACTGAGCAGGCCGAGAACACCGGCGCCGGCCAGCGCCTCGATGTCGGCGCGGGGGAACACGCCGGTGCGGTCGACCTCGGCGGCCGACGGCGCGATCGTCCGGTCGACGACGTCGACCAGTGTGGACGGTGATGGGGTGGTGACAGCAGTGGACAACGCACAGCTCCTCGATGGACCGCGGGGCGGTCACGACGGAGCGGAGAGCTCAGCTCGATCCAGGTACGCCGTCGCGACCGTGGGGATACCGCCCGACCGGACGGCTGAAGGGGACGACTCAAAGACGACGGAACACGGCCCCTCCTCCCCGCGCTGGGAGCGAGACCCGCGCGAGCGCAGCGGATCGACACTCATGATCGGACGTCCGCGGGAGAAAGAGCAACCCCGGAAACCCGGGCACCGGATCCGAGGTCGCTGCGGTCAGGCGGTCTGGCCGCCGTCGACGACCATGGCGTGGCCGACGGTGAAGGCCGCCTCGTCGGAGCACAGCCACAGCACGGCCGCGGCGATCTCCTCGGGGCGGCCCATGCGGCCGATGGGCTCCTGGGCGACCACCGAGGCGTAGCCCTCGTCGGTGCCGCCGGTGACGCGGCCCATCATCTCGGTGTCGATGATGCCGGGGCAGATGGCGTTGATGCGGACACCGTCCGCGGCGTGTTCGAGGGCAGCCGAGGTGGTCAGTCCGATGACCCCGTGCTTGGTGGCGGCGTAGGCGGCCTGGTCGCGGAAGGCCTTCACCCCGGCGCCGGAAGAGGTGTTGACGATCGCGCCTCCACCCGTGCGCGCCATCAGCTCGATCTCGCGCTTCATGGTCAGGAACACGCCACGCAGGTTGATCGACACGAGGCGGTCGAACTCGTCGTCGGTGACCTGCGTGATCGGCTTGCGGGGCTGCTCGACGCCGGCGTTGTTGAACGCGAGGTCGAGGCGGCCGAACTGCGCGATCACCGCGTCGAGCGCGGCGTCGACATCCCCGGCACGGGACACGTCGCAGGCCAGGGCGATGGCCTGCCCGCCGTTCTGTTCGATGAGACGCACGGTCTCGTTCGCCCCGGCGGCGTTGATGTCGGCCAGCGCGACGTGTGCCCCTTCGCGGGCGAACGCGAGCGCGGTGGCACGTCCGATGCCGGTGGTCGCACCGGTCACGAACGCGACCTTGCCACTGAATCGGGCGGTCACGGGGGTGGTCGCCTGCATGGGGCTCTCCTCACGGGTTCGGCGGGTGTCCGGGTTCCGAGTCAACGCCATGACCGCCCGAACCGGGAGGCGACATCGGGAGGGGTGCCGGCGGCACCCCTCTCGGCGGGCCCTCCCGGCCGCGGCCGGCACGTCGTACCGTCGAGTCCATGGACGCCCGTACCGAGCTCGGTGAGTTCCTGACCACTCGTCGTGCCCGGATCACCCCGGAGCAGGTCGGGTTGCCGGTCTACGACGCCGGCAAACGCCGCGTTCCGGGTCTGCGGCGCCAGGAGGTCGCCACCCTGGCCGGGCTCTCGGTCGACTACTACACCCAGCTCGAGCGTGGCAAGGCCGCCGGCGTCTCCGAGTCCGTCCTGGCCGCCGTCGCGCGGGTACTACGACTCGACGAGGCCGAGCGCAGCCACGTGGCGGACCTGCACCGCGGGATCGCCACGAACCCCGCCCGGCCGCGGCGCCGTCGCCCCGCCACGGTCCGGCCGATGCTGCAGCGCCTGCTCGACGCCTTCACCGCACCGGCGTTCGTGCGCAACGGCCGCCAGGACCTCGTGGCCGCCAACGCACTCGGCTACGCCTTCTACGCCCCGCTCTACCCTGACCCCGCACAGCCGGACACGAGCCGGCCGGTCAACTTCGTGCGGTTCTGCTTCCTCGACCCCGCCGCCCCCGAGTTCTATCCCGACTGGGACGCGATGGCCGACAACGCGGTCAACCTCCTGCGCACCGACGCCGGACGAGACCCCTACGACCGCGGTATCACCGACCTCGTCGGTGAGCTGTCCGTGCGCAGCGAGGAATTCCGGGTCCGCTGGGCCGAGCACAACGTGCGCCTGCACCACACCGGCACCAAACGCTTCCACCACCCCGTGGTCGGCGAGCTCGAGGTCGGCTACGAGACGATGCCGTTGCCCGCCGACCCGGGGTTGGTCCTCACCATGTACGGCCCCGAACCGGGCAGTCGCTCCGCCGACGCGCTCGCGCTCCTCGCCTCCTGGAGCGCGGACCGCGCCGGCAGCGGTGCGACCGCCTGACCTGGCCCCGACCCGAGAGCGAGCCCGGATGCAGATCACCCGAAGCAGCATCGACACCCAGAAGGGCCCCGGCGACTGGTTCACCGGCGACGTCTACATCGATCCCGTCGCGGCGCCGGCCGGCACGTCGACGGTCGCCGCCGCGCTCGTCCACTTCGCCCCCGGTGCGCGTACCGCCTGGCACACCCACCCGCACGGTCAGACGATCTTCGTGACCGAGGGCGTGGGGCTGTGCCAGCGCGAGGGCGGCCCGGTCGAGGTCATCCGCCCCGGCGACCGGGTGTTCTTCGAGCCGGAGGAGAACCACTGGCACGGCGCCGTCCCGGGCCGGCTCATGGTCCACATCGCGATGCAGCAGGCCGACGAGTCCGGCAGCCCCGTCACGTGGGGCCGCCACGTCAGCGACGAGGAGTACGACGCAGCGCCGGTGGACTCCGGCTGATGAGCACCGGACGGCCTGCCAGTCGTTGACCACCACCACGCCGCGGTCCGGAGCTGCGAGCCGGTTCTGGCGCCACCGAACGGCGATACTTGAGCGTGGAGATCCGGCAGTCCGAGTTGTGCAACGACAACGCGGCGATCATGCGTCGGGTCGCCGAGGGCGAGTCCTTCGTGGTGACCGTCAACGGTCGTCCGGTAGCTGATGTGGTGCCGCACCAGCGGGGTACGGGGAGGCGTCGGTTCGTGCCGGTCGCCGAACTGGCCGAGGTGTTCGCCGCCGAGCCGGTGCCGGATCCGGCGGCGTGGCGGGCCGACCTGGCTGCGGCTGACGACGCATTCGGTCCGGACGACCTCGCCGACCCGTTCGATCGGGAGAGGCGTTGACGACGGGCGAGCCGCGTCGGGTCCTGCTGGACACTTCGGTAGTGATCGACTTTCCGGTCGCGCAGGTTTCCGAGGTTGCTGACGAGGTTGCGGTGTCGGCGGTGACGATCGCGGAGTTGCAGTACGGCGTGACCGCCGCAGCCGACCCGCTTGCGCAGATGTATCGGCGTCGGCGTGTGCAGGCAACACTGGGCCGGTTCGAGGTGCTGCCGTTCGATGTGGCCACCGCCGAGTTCTACGGCGCGCTGGCCACCCTCGCGCGCCGGCACGGCCGCAATCCACGGCCGCGTCGGATGGATCTGCAGATCGCCGCAACCGCGGCGCGCCACGGCCCGGCGCTGCTGACCCGCAACGGCAGCGATTTCCACGGCCTGGAGTCCGCGCTGACCGTGGTCGACCTGCCGGACTGTCCATGACGGGAACACCACGGGGTCGCCATGGGGATCGTGTCCTGATTACTCCCGGCAGCGCCGAGGACTCGATCGTCATTCGTTCGATGGGTGACGGTGTCATCCGTTCGGTTGTGCTGGAACGGTTCGAGCGTAGGGCGTGACCGCCGCTGGGTACCGTCACGCGAAATGCGTACATCGACTCCCCTGCGCAGCCGTTCCGACCGACTGCACGCCGTCGCCAAGGCCGTGAGCTCAGTGCTCCTCGCCTCGGCCGTCATCGCTGCCGCCGGCGGGTACGGACAGAACAGCACTGCGGTTGTTCGCACAGCGGCCGCCACACCGGCGGCGAGTGGTGCCGCCGATCCGACGGTGACGATCGACGGTACCGAATACCCGAACCCGCTCCGTACGAACAATGGCAATACCGTGAACAGTGCGGCGTCCTGGGAAGGTGAGCGGCGCGCGGAACTGCTGGCCGACTTCCGGGAGCACGTCTACGGCCAGAGCCTGCCGAACCCGATCGAGCAGACCTTCGACGTCGCGGCGACCGACTCCGGCGACGTCACACGCAAGATCGTCACGATCGGCATCACCGGTCCGCAGGGGTCCGGGAGCTTCGATCTGAAGCTCTTCGTCCCGAATACCGGCACGACGCCGCGCGGGACGTTCCTGATGATCGACCATCGCGGTTCGGTGTCCGATGATCCCGGCCAGTCCTCCGGCTACGCGCCGGTGGCGGAGGTGACCGAGGCCGGCTATGCGTTCGCCCAGATCGATGCCGGCGACATCGCGCCCGACGACAGCGACAGCTACCGCAGCAAGATGATCGACCTGTTCCACCCTCCCGGCCAGGAGCTGCCCGACGACGCAGGCCGGGCCATCAGCGCCTGGGCGTGGGGAGCGAGCCGGGCGATGGACTACCTGGAGACCGATCCCGACATCGATCCCGCGAAGGTGGCGGTGATCGGCCATTCACGGGGCGGCAAGGCGTCCCTGTGGGCCGGGGCGCAGGACACCCGCTTCGCGGCGACGGTCACCAACAACTCGGGATCGACCGGTGCCAAGCCGGCTCGACGTGGCGATGGCGCGGGTGGTGCGGAAACCGTCGAGCGCGTCAACAACTCGTTCCCGCACTGGTTCCCGCAGACGTACAAGGCCTACAACGGCCGGGAGAACTCACTGCCGGTCGACCAGCACCAACTGCTCGCGCTGGTGGCGCCACGCCGTATCGTCGTCGGAAGTGCCACGAACGACGCGAATGCCGATCCGGAAGGCGAATTCCTCTCCTACGTCGCAGCGGCACCGGTGTACGAACTGTACGGGTTGGGCGATACCGGACTGCCCTCGACGAACTGGAAACCGGCCACCGACACGGGTTTCCGTGGTCCGGCGATGAGCTATCACCTGCGGTCCGGTGAGCACGGTTTGTCCGCAGAGGACTGGGACATCTACCTGAACGGCAATCTGTTCTCCCGGTAGCGGCACGGAGCGTGCGCCGAGCGCCGTCCTTGCCGCCTCGATCGCCGCGATGTTAGCCTCAACCAAACGATCGGTAGGCATAGATCGAGGGCGGAGGACGACCGTGCCGACACTCTTCGAGCCGATCACGGTGGGCACGATGCACCTCGATCACCGGATCGTCTTCCCGCCGCATTCGGGCGGTCGCGGATCGTTGACCGGCACACCCGAGCAGTTCGAGCGGTACGCCGCGTACTGGGTCGAGCGGATCCGGGGCGGCGTGCAGTGGGTCGGCGGTGCGCCGAACTTCATCCGCAACCCGCTCATTCCCGGCTTCGAGCCGACCGGGGTCGGCGCGAGCGGTCCGGGCACGTTCCGGCACCCGCTCTACGTCGAGCGGCTGGCCGAACTGTCCGCGCGCATCCACGCCGCAGGCGGCTACTCGACCGTGCAGATGGTGCTGCAGGGCGGAGCGTCGCCGCTGGCGCCGTCGGCGACGCTCAGCGGGTACCACGACCACGACGTCCCGCACGTGCTCGACGCCGACGAGATCGCCTGGCTCGTCCGGGAGTACGGCGAGTCCGCCCGGCTCGCGGCCGACGGCGACGCCGACGTGATCGAGTTGCACGCCAACCACGACGACGTCCTGCAGTGGTTCCTGTCGCCGCTGACCAACCACCGCACCGACGCCTACGGGGGCGGCTTCGAGAACCGGCGCCGGCTGCTGCGCGAGGTCGTGGAGTCGATCCGCGCACACGCGGGGCGCCCGATCACGGTCGGGCTGCGCCTGTGCCTCGACGAGATGATCGACGGCGGCTACGGCCCGCAGGAGTGCCGGCGGCTGCTCGAGGCGTTCACCGCCGAGGGCACGGTGGACTACTTCAGCCTCGACGTGGGGAACAACTGGGGCGCGCCCAGCTACGTTCCGCCCGACGTCTACGGCGAGGCGCCGTGGGCGCAGCTGTGCGGCGAGGTCGGGCAGGCGACCGACCTGCCGGTCCTGTACGTCGGCCGGGTCACCGACGCCGACGTCGCGCGACGGATCCTCGCTGCGGGGCAGGCCGACCTGGTGGGCCTGGTGCGGGCCCAGATCGCCGAACCGGACTTCGTCGAGCTCACCCGCTCCGGCAGGCCGGCCGAGGACGTGCGGCCGTGCATCGGCATCCAGGACTGCCTCGGACGGCGGGTGGTCGAGTCGTTGCCGTTCGCCTGCGCCGTCAACCCGCAGGTCGGCCGGGAGTCCGAGGGTGCCTTCCCAGTCACCGGGTCACCGCGGCGACTGCTGGTGATCGGCGGCGGGCCGGGCGGCACGGAGACGGCGGCGCTCGCCGCCGAACGAGGACACCAGGTGACGCTGTGGGAGCAGGCGGACCATCTCGGCGGGCAGCTGGCCGTCGCCGCGAAGGCCCGGATGAACCACCGGTACGCGGAGTGGATCGACTGGCAGCGGCGGCGGCTCGACGACCTCGGCGTGCAGGTGGACCTCGGCCGGACCGCGACGGCCGAGGACGTCGTCGCAGCCGGTGCGGACGTGGTGGTGGTCGCCACGGGCGCGAGGCCGCGGCTGCCCCGGGCCGGCGGGCTGGACGCGCCGCACGTGGTGACCGGCGAGGCCGCGCTCACCGGGACGGCTCCCGTCGGTCGCCGCGTCCTGGTCGTGTCCGAGGACGACCGGCCGGCACCGATCGCGATCGCGGACCATCTCACCGGCGCAGGCCACGAGGTGACCATGATCTACCGGACGACCGCGCCGACCCGGCTGGTGCACAAGTACGCGATCGGCGCCGTGCTGGCCCGGCTCGACACCGAGGGCGCGACGCTCGTGCCCACCACGCGCCTCACCCGGGTCGAGGGCTCGACCGCGCACCTGGCCAACACCTACAGCGGCCGGGAGTGGATGCTCGAGGGCATCGACACGGTCGTGCTCGCCTGCGGCTCGGTCAGCGACGACGCCCTCTACCTCGCGCTCAAGGACGCCCACCCGAATGTGCACCGGCTCGGCGACGCCTACGCCCCACGGCGGATGACCTTCGCAACCCGTCAGGCGTGGTCGCTGGTGGCCACGCTGGACCGATAGCGCTACGGCACCGCGGTCGGCGCGGGCCTCGACGTCAGCCGCGGCGCCTGCGTGATCCCGGCGTCCGTGAGCTCCGTGGCGATGCGCTCCCGCAGCCGGAACTTCTGCACCTTCGTCCCCGACATCGGCCACTCCGTCACGAAGCGCACGTAGCGGGGGACCTTGTACGTCGCGATCGTGCCCAGGCAGAAGTCGATCAGCTCCTGCTCGGTGGCGTCGGCACCGGGCCGCAGCTGGACGAACGCCGCAGGGACCTCCCCGAGCCGAGCGTCGGGCGCGGCGACCACCTGCACCACCCCGCAGGCGGGATGCTCGCCGAGGATCCCCTCGACCTCCGCGGCGGCGACGTTCTCACCGCCGACCTTGAGCATGTCCTTGAGCCGGGACAGGAACGAGATCCGGCCGTGGTCGTCGGCGACCGCCATGTCTCCCGAGGTGAACCACCCGTCGTCGTCGATCCGCTCGGCGGTCAGGTCCGGGTCGCGATGGTAGTGCGCCACCCGGGAGGCGCCGCGGAACTGCACCTCACCCGGGGTGCCCGCCGGGGCGGGCCGGCCGGTCACCGGATCGCAGACTCGGATCTCCATGTGTCGCAACGGCTTTCCGCTCGTCGTCGCGCGGGCTTCCGGTGGGTCGTCGGGGGAGCCGATGCAGCAGAACCCGCACGACTCGGTCATGCCGTAGGACGACATCTGGACCGCCGGGGCGATCCGGTCCTGCATGGAGCGCAGCCGCTCCGGTGCGCCGACGTTGAGCACGATGCGCAGGGCGGACAGGTCGGTCGCCGGGAAGTCCGGGTGGTCGAGCACCGGGAGCCAGATCGTCTCGAAGGCGGGGAAGGCGATGGTGCAGCGCTCTTCGGCGAGCTGGCGCAGCGCGGTGGCCGGATCGAACTCCCCGACGTGGACCATGCCGCACCCGCCCGCGAGCGCCGCGAGGGCGACGTCGTACCCGCCGCAGTGGAACATCGGCAGCGGTGTCCAGAACCGGTCCGCCGGATCGAGCCCGAGGCGCTCGGCGACGGCCTCGCCCTCCGCGACGAGCGCTGCGTTGTCGAGCACGCAGCCGCGTGGGCGGGAGGTCGTGCCGGAGGTGTAGAGGATCAGCGCCGGGTCCTCGGCGCCTACCGCGGCCCGGGCCGCGGCGACGGCGACGGGGTCGTGCGCGGCGGACTCGAAGCCGGTGCGCGAGATCCAGCCCTGCGGCGCCGGTTCGTCCCGGTCGACCGCGACGACCGTGCGCAGCATCGGCGCCGCGGGCAGGGTCAGCCGGCCGGGGGTGGCATCGGCGAGGCCGGGCAGTGCCCGGGCGAGCAGCGGCTCGAGCTCGGTGGCGGCGAAGAGCAGCCGCATGTCGGCGTTCTCGATGATGTAGGCGAGCTCGCCGGGTTTGAGGCGCGGGTTCACCGGGACGGCGACCGCGCCGAGCTGTGCGACGGCCAGCCACGTCGTGACGCTGTCGATCCGGTTGGGCAGGAGCATGCCCACGTGGTCGCCCGGCCGGATGCCCGCCGCCCACAGCGGGCCGACGAGCCGCCGGGTGGCGGCGGCGAGATCGGGGTACGTGAGGCGGCCGTCGGGAAAGACGATCTCCTGGTCGGACGCGTCATCGGCGCGCCGGTCGAGCAGATCCGGGACGGTGGTGGCGGGCATCGTCGCTGGCCTCCCGTTATGTCTACCAATCGTTTGGCAAGCTATCAGGGTCCTCCGGCGGCGAACAAGCATTGTCGAGTTCGGGACGTCTTGCTAGTCTGGATCACTATCAAACGACCGGTAGGCGTCGCGGATTATGGGCCCGCCCGGTTCGGACGAGGGTCGACCGATCGCGAGGAGACCGATGTCAGCCGGCGAGTCCGCAGCGCGAGTCGGTACGCGCGACCTCGAGGACATGCGACAGGCGCGACTCGACCAGGACGGCATCGAGGAGCTCATCGGTGCGGCCGGCGAGTGCGTGTTCGTGTTCGCCACCGCCGATGGCTGGCCGGCCGGGGTGACGATGAGCTATCTGCACGAGGACGGGGTGTTCTGGCTGGCGGCGGTCACCGATCGGCAGCACGCCCGGGCGGTCGAGCGCGACTCCCGGGTCGGGATGGTGATCAGCAACCGCGGTACCGGACTGCCCGGACGGCGGATGGTGCGGATCAAGGGGCGCGCCACGCTGCATCGGGACCGGGCGACGCTGGATCTCGTGCTGCCGCGGTTGGCTGCGACGCTCGCCCCGGCAGGCGCCGAGGCTCTGCAGCAGTTGCTGGACAGCCCGAACCGGGTGCTGATCCGGGTGCAGGCGGTCTCCTACCCGCAGTCGCACGACTCGCGCAAGGTGGCCGGCGACGGACGAGGCGGGGCCGAGTAGCCCGGAACACCGGACGCTCGCGTCCCGGTCAGCCCGCAGCGATCGCGTTGAGCGGGCCGTCGAGCAGCTCCACGACGTTGCCGTCGGGATCGTGGAGGTAGATCACTCGCACGGCACCCCACCGGCCGGGGCGCTGCCACAGCCGGGAACCGCCGGCCGCCTCGGCACGGTCGAGAGCGGCGTCGACGTCGTCGACCTGGATGCCGACATGCGGCAGGCGTGCCTCGGGACGCGCGGGCTCGACCCAGCGCGGTGGATCGTCCCCGAACTCGAACAGCTCGACACCGCTGCCGTCCGGGAAGCCGAGCAGCCCGATCCGGTAACGGACCTCGGGGCCGGCCGCCATGGCGAGTGCGGCCCCCTTCCCGGCCAGGTCGATCGGCAGACGGAGCGGCGTCGCCCCCAGGACCGAGTAGAACGCGGTCGCGCGGTCGAGGTCGGCGACCCGCAGGCCGACGTGGTGCAGCGACATCGCTCAGCCCACCGTCGTCCCGCCTGCCGCGGAGCGCTCGGCAGCTCGCTCCGGGTCCGGCGTCCGGCCGCTCTCGTCGGGCTGCGGCGACCTGTCCGCGGGCGGGTACCGGAGCTGGGAGACGAGGGCGTGCACCGTGCCCGTCTGACGGTCGGCGGGCCAGTCGTCCGGGTGGAACACGGCGTGGCTCGCGACCCCGTGGACGAGCGCGACCAACGACCGCGCCTCGTCCGCAGGCCGTCGGTCGGGGTGGACGCGCCCGTCCTGTCGCGCCGCCGCGACCGCCTTCTCGAGCAGGGCTCGATGGCCGGTCACCCGGCTGCGTTGGAGCGCGGCGAGTCGCGGATCGTGGATCGCGGCACCCATGAAGCCCAGCCAGGTCAACCAGTTCAGCCGACGTGCCTCGTCGAGGGGCAGCACGGCCTCGCAGAGCAGCTCGATCCGGCGGGGGTGCTCGTCGCCGGGCAGCTGCTCCACGCGCCCCCGCGCCTCGTCGACCGATGCCCGGTAGGCCGCTTCCAGCACCTCCGCCTTGCTGGCGAAGAAGTGCGTGATCACGGTCGTGCTCGCTCCCGCCTCCGCCGCCAGCGAACGGAGTGAGATGTCGGGCCCCCGGGTGGCGACGAGCCTGGCGGCGAGGCCGGCGATCTCGCGGCGGCGGGCATCCGCGTCGATCCGAGGTGGCATTGACCCAAGATACAACACTGGGTATACATCGACCGTTGTACATCGTGGTACCGAGGTGTCGCCGGCCGAGTGGAGAGCGGATGCGCTACGACGTCGTGGTGGTCGGGGCAGGGGTTGCGGGCCTGGTCACCGCCCTGACCCTGGTCGAGCAGGGCAAGCGGGTCGCACTGGTGGAGAAGCACGGATACCTGGGCGGCCGGGCGATGGAGCACCGGTACCGCGGGCACCAGATCGGCCTCGGCTCGCACCTCGTCGAGGATCCCGGGGACAGCCTCACCCGGGTGTGCGAGCTGGTCGGCATCACCGTGACGCACTCCGACCGCAGCGACTCGATGCCCTTCTGGGACCGCGACCGCTGGCGGCCCATCCAGGAGCTCTACTCCGGCTCGGCGAAGCAGGGCCTCAAGCGCTGCATCCAGGCGCTGACCGAGACCGACTACGCCGATCTCGACAAGCTCGATCACCTGCCGCTGCGGGAGTGGATGGCGCAGTACACCTCCGACGAGGGCGTGTACACCGTCTGGGAGGCCATCTCGATCCTCGAGCAGATCACCGACAAGTGGTACGACCACTCCGCCTCCGAGAACCTCTACGTCCGCAAGATGCACTACGAGCGCAAGCGCACCGCGGGCTACTCGTTCTGGCCCATGGGTGGCTGGGAGAAGCTCTGGAAGGAGATGGCTGCGGCGTTCACCGCCCGCGGCGGCGAGCTGCTGCTGTCCACCACGGTCCGGCGGGTGCTGGTGGACGACGGTGCGGTCACCGGCGTCGAGCTGCGCGGTGCCGCAGGAGCGCCGGGGGACGTCCTCGAGGCGGACGCCGTGGTCGTCAACGCGCCGGTGTGGAACGTCCCGAACCTGTTCGAGGACGGCGTCCTGCCGCACAACCTGCTGCAGCGCATCAGGATGCTGGCCGGTAACCGCAACCGGGCCTGCTGGATCGGGTACTGGATCGCCGCGAAGGAACCCGTGATCGCGATGTCCGAGCGGGAGATGGCGAGCTTCCAGGCCACCCCGCGTACCGGGCTCGGCGGGTTCACCCTCAACTTCACCGGCTACGACCCGGACGTCTCCCCGCCGGGCGAGTACCTGACCTGCGTCGGCGCCGCGTTCGACGCGACGCAGCACTACGGGGACAAGGCCTGGCTGGACCGCAAGTTCCACGAGTTCTGGCTGGACATCGAGGACATGATGCCGCAGGCCAAGGGTGCACTGTGGACGAAGAAGCACCTGGTCACGACGTACGGCGTCATCAACAAGCCCGGGCTGGTCGGTGCGGTGCGGCCGGACACCCGTGTCCGCGAGATCGACGGCTTGTTCCTCACCGGGGACACCGTCCGCTCCCGCGGCATCGGCATCGACAAGGCGGCCCGGACGGGCATCACCGCTGCCGAGGCCGTCCTCGGCGACCGCCTGCCGTTCTTCGCGGACACGGTGCGGTACTGAGTGAGTCCGCCGGACCGGTGACCGGGGGAGCGGTCGTGGTCGAGGTCAGGCTGTCTGGTCGGCGCCGAGGCGGCGGGCCTCGGTGCGCGTGATCGTCCGCGTCGTCCCGCACTGCGGGCACCGCGTCTCGAGACGGCTCCGCAGCGGCAGGACCGGCACGAAGAAGAGCGTGAACCGGGTCCGGCGATGCACCAGCGACTGCGGGCCGGGGTGACCGCAGACGGCGCAGCCGAGCGCGATGAGGCCCAGCGGCCGTTCCTTGCGCGACAGCCCGAAGATGACCAGCATCAGATGGCCACCGGAGAACGGTCGGCCGGTCGTGGGTCGCTCACGCGCTTCCTCCTCGATGTCGTCCGGCTTCCACCGTACGGACACCACCGCTCGCCGGCCGGGCTCCTACGGGCAGTGGCCGGCGTCGAAGGTGTCGACCGTCGTCTGCGCGGACTCCACCGCCGAGTCGTCCGGGGTGACACCCCCGGTCGCGTTCGCCTCCGCCCGCGCGTCGTCGGCGAGTACGGCCACCGCGCCCCGGATCTCGGCGGGGGCCACCCGCCGCATCTCGTCCATCGTGGCCGCGGCCTGCTCGAGGGCGGCCTGCGTCGGCTCGTCCTCGGTGTCCAGCAGGCCGTCGTAGCGGTCGGACAACACGCAGTACCGGACCGGGTCCCCGGGGGCGGGGCCGGCGGGCGCCGGGCTCCTGGGGGCATCGACGACGTCTCCCTCGACCGGCGCCGCACCGGTCCCGGTCGTGGGCCCGGCGGTGTCGGTCCGGGTCCAGACGCCGAGGCCGAGCGCGGCGACGATCACCGCGACGGCGGCGATCCCGGCGGCCGCGCGGATCCCGGCCCGCGACCTCGCGGACAGATCATGGGCGGCGGGCGTGCGGGGCAGGCGCGCCGCGACCGCGCTGCGGGCGGCGGTGGCCGGCACGGAGACGAGCTTCTCCAGTGGCCCCTGGCCGATCCATCGTCGCCAGGCCACGGCCAGGGCCAGGGCGCCGACGAGCATCGTCGCGAACAGCAGTGCGGGCCGGTCCTCCAGGGCCCCGGTGGCGAGCAGCACGAGGTGCGCGCAGTACAGGGTCAGCGCGAGGCTGCCGACCGCCGCCAGCGGTGCGAGCAGCCGCCGCAGCCTCGGCGACCGGGTGAGTAGCAGCGCGGCACCGAGCACCGCCGCCGCTGCGCCGAGGGTGTGCAGGAGGTCGATCGGAGTGTGCGAGTGCGGGGCCGGCAGCGCGAGGTGCCACCACGTCGACAGCGGCTGGTGCTCCTCCCACAGCAGCTGCGCCGGGCCGGTCGAGTCGTCGCCCTCCTGCCCCAGACGGGCGAGCCCGCCCAGCGGGTACAGCAGGAACCAGGACACCGCACGGGACGCGACGGCCAACGCCAGCCCGCCGCCGAGCAACCACCGGGCCACCCGGCGCGAGGACAGATCCAGCCGGCCGACCGCCATCCCGGCGGTGAGATAGCCGAGGTAGACCACGACCGGGTACGCGCCCGACAGGAGGAGCTGGACGAGCACGCCCAGCGGGTCCTGGACGATCGTGCTGAACGTCGGGTCGTCCTCGCCCGCGTACGGCAGGTCCGCACCGGCGGTCGTCATCAGCAGCAGCGGACCGAGGGCGAACACGGCGGCGGTGATCCCGCCGAGTACCAGCGGCCCCGCGCCCAGCAGCGGTAGCGCCAGCACGAACAGCAGCCCGTAGACGGGCAGGATCCCCCAGATCCCGCTCAGGGGAGCGATGAGCCCGAGCGCGAGCCCCAGCACGAGGACGATCACCGCGCGGACCAGCAGGCCCGCCGATGCCGCGACGCGCGACCGTCCCCGTGCCCGTTCCGGTCCGCCGGAGAGGAACGCGACGCTCACGCCGGCGACGAACACGAACGTCGCCGCCGCCCGTCCGGCCGCCAGCATCGCCACGGCGGTGGGGGAGCCGTTCTCGGTCGCCTGCGGCAGCGCGTGCGTGGCGATCATCCCGATCACCGCGAGGCCCCGCGCCACGTCCACCCCGACCAGGCGCGGCCGCCGCCGGGTGGTCGGGAGACGCAGTGGGGTGGTGACATCGGTTCCCGCCGGAGGCGGGCTGTCTGCTGGTGCGGGCGCTGACATGGCGCTGCTCCCGGATGGTTGCCGATCCCCTCCGTCTGCAGGCCCGCAGGCGGCGATGTCGACCCTGGCAGCGTCCGCGCGGCGTGTCGGTCGGGCCGGTACTAGACCGAGGTGGGGTCAACCCCACCCGGAGGTAGGGCGTGCACGTCTTATTCCAGTGCTAGAATACTGCCGTGCCGGACGGGCTGACCAACGCGGACCTGGTGATGCTGGGGCTCCTGGCGGAGGAGCCGAGGCACGCCTACGACCTCGAGGTCGTGATCAGGGAACGGGGCATCCGTGAGTGGACGTCACTGGCCTTCTCGTCGGTGTACTTCGTGCTGAACCGCCTCGAGGAACGCGGCCTGGTGCGCAGTGAACGCGCCGCCGGCGGTCCGAAGGCGCGGCGCGTCTACCGGCTGACCGAGGACGGGCGCAGCGCGTGCGTCGAGGGCACCCGCCGCCTGCTCGTACAGCTCCCGCCCCGACCGGCGCCCGTGCTGGTCGGGATGGCGAACAGTGCGTTGCTCCCTGCCGACGAGTTCGTCGCGGCGTTGCAGGAGCGCCGTCGCGTCGTCACCGACAAGCTCGTCGAGCTCCGGCGAACCAGGTCCGGCCAGGAACCGGTGCCCCGGTCCGCCGCCGCGATCTTCTCGTATCACGAGGCCGAGCTGGGGGCGGAGCTCTCGTGGATCTCAGAGGTGCTCGCCGACGCACCCGGCAGTCCGGAGGAGGACTGACATGTCGAACTACGACGTCAAGAAGGCGTTCCCGCGGCTCTACTCGTCGAAGGTGGGTGAGTTCGAGATCGTCGACGTGCCGCCGTTGTCCTACTTCCAGGTCGACGGGCACGGCGACCCCAACACGACCGAGTCGTACGCGAACGCGGTGCGGACGCTGTACACCGCCTCGTACGCCGCGCGTGCGATCGCGAAGTCGGAGCTGGGGCGGGTGCACACGGTCGCGCCGCTCGAAGGGCTGTGGAGTGCCGACGACCCGACGGTCTTCGCGTCGCGCGACAAGGCCGGCTGGGACTGGACGATGATGATCACCCAGCCCGAGTGGATCTCGGCGGAGATCGCACATGCCGCCGTGGAAGCCGCGCGGGCGAAGGCCGCACCCGCCGTCGATCTCCTCCGGTTCGAGGAGTACCGGGAAGGCGTGAGCGTGCAGACGCTGCACGTCGGGCCGTACGACGACGAGGGCCCCGTCCTCGCCCGGCTGCACGACGAGTACATGCCCGGCAACGGCTGGACGTGGAACGGGCGCCACCACGAGATCTACCTGTCCGACCCGCGCCGGGCCGCTCCGGACAAGCTGCGGACGGTTCTGCGCCAGCCCGTCAAGCTGGTCCGGACGGGGGTCGGCGACCCGGCGTGACCGGGCAGGTCGCGCCACTGCGGGAACTGCTCGGCGATGAGGGCGTGGACCAGCGCGGCGTCGATCGGCATCGCGGGATCGTCCCGGAACCGGGGAGCGGAACGACATCGGGTTTGCGCGGTGGCTGTGGCACGATCGTGCCGTGACCAGCCGCGATGACCAGCGCCTGCGCGACCTGGCCCGCCTGCGCCGGATCCGCGACCGGATCGACCGCGAGTACGCCCGGCCGCTCGACGTCGAGGCGCTCGCCCGCGGCGAGCACATGTCCGCGGGGCACCTGTCGCGCGAGTTCCGCCGGGCCTACGGCGAGTCGCCCTACAGCTATCTCATGACCCGGCGGGTCGAGCGCGCGATGACGCTGCTGCGCCGCGGCGACCTGTCGGTCACCGAGGTGTGTTTCGCCGTCGGCTGCTCGTCGCTGGGCACGTTCAGCACCCGGTTCACCGAGCTCGTCGGGATGCCGCCGAGCGTGTTCAAGCGGAAGTCCGCAGCGAGCGAGCAGGCGAGCGAGCCATCAGCGCCGGGGACGGAAGGCATCCCGGCGTGCGTCGCGAAACAGGTCACCAGACCGGTCAGGAATCGAGAAGCCCGGGAACGGGCCTCCTCCCTAGCGTGAACGCCATGGACATCACCATTCACTCGAGCTTCCTCCCGCACACCGACCCCGAGGCGTCGCTGGCCTTCTACCGCGACGCGCTCGGCTTCGAGGTCCGCCTCGACGTCGGCTACGAGGACATGCGCTGGATCACCGTCGGCCCGGCAGGCCAGCCCGCGGTCTCGATCGTCCTCGCGCCGCCCGCGGCGGACCCGGGCATCACCGACGAGGAACGCCGCGTCGTCACCGAGATGATGGCCAAGGGCACCCACTCGGCGATCCTGCTGGCCAGCCCCGATCTCGACACCGCGTTCGACAAGGTGCAGGCGAGCGGGGCGGAGGTCGTGCAGGAGCCGATGGACCAGCCGTACGGCGTGCGCGACTGCGCCTTCCGCGATCCCGCGGGCAACATGGTCCGCATCCAGGAGCGGGCCTGAGGATCACGTCCGCCGGCCGCCCCGCGTAACGGCGAGGGTGGCCGGCGTCGACGGAGTACCGGATGCATCGCACGACGACGGGGGAAACATCGATGAGCACGGCCGCCCAGCACGCCGCCGACAGTCACGACCTGATCCGTGTGCACGGCGCGCGGGAGAACAACCTCTGCGACGTCGACGTGGAACTGCCGAAGCGGCGGCTGACCGTGTTCACCGGGGTCTCCGGCTCCGGGAAGAGCTCGCTGGTCTTCGCGACGATCGCCGCCGAGTCCCAGCGGATGATCAACGAGACATACAGCACCTTCGTCCAGGGCTTCATGCCGACCCTGGCCCGGCCCGACGTCGACGTCCTCGACGGCCTGACCACCGCCATCATCGTCGACCAGGAACGGATGGGCGGTGACGTCCGGTCCACGGTGGGCACCGCGACCGATGTCGGTGCGCTGCTGCGGATCCTGTTCAGCCGCATCGGGCAGCCGCACGTCGGGTCGGCGAAGGCGTTCTCGTTCAACGTCGCCTCGATCAGCGGGTCCGGCGCGGTGACCATCGAGAAGGGCGGGCGCTCCACCAAGGAACGGCGCAGCTTCGAGATCATCGGTGGCGCGTGCCCCCGCTGCGAGGGCCGCGGGAACGTCTCCGACTTCGACCTGACCGCGTTGTTCGACGACAGCAAGTCGATCAGCGAGGGCGCGCTGACGATCCCGAACTACTCGGTCGACGGCTGGTACGGCCGGATCTTCTCGAGCTCCGGCTTCTTCCCCGGCGACAAGCCGATCCGGAACTTCACGAAGCCGCAGATGGACGCGCTGCTCTACAAGGAGCCGACCCGGATCAAGGTCGACGGCGTCAACGTCACCTTCGAGGGGCTGATCCCGCGGATCGAGAAGTCGTTCCTGTCCAAGGACCGCGAGGCGATGCAGCCGCACATCCGCGCGTTCGTGGACCGGGCGATCGTCTTCCGGACCTGCCCGGACTGCGACGGCACCCGGCTGTCCGAGCTCGCGCGCTCGTCGAAGATCAACGGCATCAACATCGCCGACGCCAGCGCGATGCAGATCAGCGACCTCGCGGAGTGGGCGCGTGGTCTCGACGAGCCCTCGGTCGCTCCGTTGCTGACCTCGCTGCGCGAGACCCTGGACTCGTTCGTCGAGATCGGACTGGGATACCTGAGCCTGAACCGGCCGTCCGGTTCGCTCTCCGGCGGCGAGGCCCAGCGCACGAAGATGATCCGGCACCTCGGGTCGTCGCTGACCGACGTCACCTACGTGTTCGACGAGCCCACCATCGGGCTGCACCCGCACGACATCGCACGCATGAACGACCTGCTGCTGCGGCTGCGGGACAAGGGGAACACCGTGCTCGTCGTCGAGCACAAGCCGGAGACGATCGCGATCGGCGACCACGTCGTCGACCTCGGTCCCGGTGCGGGTGCCGACGGCGGCCGGGTCGTCTACGAGGGGACGGTCGACGGGCTGCGCTCCAGCGGCACGGTCACCGGCAGGCACCTCGACGACCGGGCGTCGCTGAAGGAGACCCTGCGGGAGCCGAAGGGCCACCTCGAGGTCCGCCGGGCGAACAGCCACAACCTGCGCGACGTCGACGTCGACGTCCCGCTCGGCGTGCTGACCGTCGTCACCGGCGTGGCCGGGTCCGGCAAGAGCTCGCTGATCCACGGCTCGATCGCGGGCCGGGACGGCATCGTCGTGATCGACCAGGGCGCGATCAAGGGATCACGGCGCAGCAACCCGGCCACCTACACCGGACTGCTGGAGCCGATCCGCAAGGCCTTTGCCAAGGCGAACGGGGTGAAGCCCGCGCTGTTCAGCGCCAACTCCGAGGGTGCCTGCCCGAACTGCAACGGCGCGGGCGTCGTCTACACCGACCTGGCGATGATGGCCGGTGTCGCCACCCCCTGCGAGGTGTGCGAGGGGAAGCGGTTCGACGCGTCGGTGCTGGAGTACACCTTCGGCGGCGGTGAGAACGCCAAGGACATCAGCGAGGTGCTCGCCATGTCGGTGGCCGAGGCCGAGAAGTTCTTCGGCGCCGGCGAGGCACGCACGCCGTCCGCGCACAAGATCCTCGAGCGGCTCGCCGACGTCGGCCTCGGCTACATCAAGCTCGGCCAGCCGCTCACCACACTGTCCGGTGGCGAGCGGCAGCGGCTGAAGCTGGCGGTGCACCTGGGGGAGTCCGGTGGCGTCTATGTCCTCGACGAGCCGACCACCGGCCTGCACCTCGCCGACGTCGAACAGCTGCTCGCGCTGCTGGACCGGCTCGTCGACTCCGGCAAGTCGGTGATCGTCATCGAGCACCACCAGGCCGTGATGGCGCACGCGGACCGGATCATCGACCTCGGTCCGGGCGCCGGGCACGACGGCGGGAAGGTGGTGTTCGAGGGGACGCCGGCCGAGCTCGTCGCGGACCGGTCGACGCTCACCGGGCAGCACCTGGCCGAGTACGTGGGGGCGTGAGACCTCAGCTCTCCAGGTCGGTCAGCGTCTGCAGCAGTCCTTCCCAGGCGGTACGGCTGTCGGCGTCGTCGGCGTGCGGGTTGCGGAACCAGCGCAGGAACTCGCCCAGGTCGGCCAGTCCCCAGCGCAGCCGGTAGAGCTCCAGCGCGTGCCGTTGCGGCTCGTATCCCGTCGCGTCGGTGTACGCCGACAGGTCCCCGCCGACGACGGCGAGGTCCCGTTCCGGCACGCCCAGCCCGACCGTGTCCCAGTCGATCAGCAGCTGCCCGCCGTCGACGTCGAGCAGGTTGCCCGGATGCGGTTCCCCGTGTGTGACGACGGTCGGGCGCCCGGAGGCACCCAGCTGGTGGATCAACGCGTCGGCATCGGTGAGCCGGTTCCGGATCGTCGTCGCGTGCGTGACGACGGCCTGGCGGGCCGGCTCCGAGAACGGGCCACCGCTCCAGGAGACGTCCTGACCGGCGAGCGCCTCCTCGATCACCACCCGGTCCGGGACGTCCGGCGTGTGCACCGGGGCGCCGTCCGGTTCCGGTGCCGTGTGCAGCTCGGCCAGCATGGTGAGCAGGTGGTCGCGGTCGGCGGGGGGCAGCTCGGAGTAGAAGTCCCGGCTGCTCGTGACCTCGACGTGGGCGAACAGCGTCAGCGCCCACCGGCCGTCGAGGTCGGTCACCGGCTCCCCGGCCGGCGAGGGTTCCGGGGCGAGGACGAAGTGCAGCCCACCGGCGCGCAGCGCGGTCGTGGTGCGCATCGCCGCCCGGTATCCCACCAGCGCGGCGGCCGCGGTGGCGCCGCACTGCGGCTTGTCGGTCAGGTCGGAGATCTTCACGAACCACCGCCTTCCGTCCGCGCCGGTCGCCTCCCAGTGGTAGTCACCGAAGCCGACCGCGAGGTAGTGCAGCTCCCGGGCGTCGATCCCGTGATGGCGGGTCAGGGCGGATCGGACGTCGCCGTCGTCGAACCCGGTCGGCCGCTGCTCCATGCGGGCGATCCTCTCGCGCCCACGACCGGATCGGCCACCCGGTCGACGGGACGGGCGCTCAACCGGGCGACGGGCGGGTACGCGACCGCCGCGACCGGAGCAGCAGGTACACCGCGAACCCCGCCTGGACGACGACGTAGCAGGTCGCGAACGGCAGCATCACCAGCCCGGCACACGCCGTACGCCGGTCGCGATCAGCGGGCGGCCTCCCGCGGCGGCGCCGGTTCCGGTGTCCGCGCGGTCACCTCCGGTGTCTCGACGGGGACGACCAGCACCGGGCAGCCGGCGGCGCGGACCGTCTCGAAGGTGGTCGAGCGCAGTCGCGGACGGTCGCCGGTGCGGTGGTTCCCGACGACGAGCAGCCCGGCGTGGTGCGCCGCGCGCAACAGCGCCGGGAGCGCGCGGTCCTCGACCACGTCGGCGTGTACGGCGACCCGGTCGGTGCTCCAGTCCCTGGCGAGCCCGGTCATCCGCTCGGCGACGCTGCCGTCCCGCCCGCGGGGCCCCTGGGCGTGCACGATCCGAAGGTCCCAGTCACGGCGCCGGGCGAAGTCGTGGGCGGCGCGCAGCAGCGGGGTGTCCTGGTCCGGGTGCTTCACGCCGACCACGACGGGGCCGGTGTGGTCGGCGGTGTCGGCGTGCACCGCCGCGACCGGCGTGACGGCCCCGCGCAGGATCGGGAGGAGCACCGGGCCCGCGGGCCCGTCGCCGGGGCGGCCGTGCCCGAACGCACCGAGGACCAGCAGGTCGGCCTCGGTCGCCGCGGTGGTCAACGCCCGCAGCGGAGGTTCGTGGACCAGTGCGGTCTCGACGTCGACACCGGGCGCGGCCGAACGCGCGACTCCGACGGCCCGGGCGAGGACCGCGCGGGCGTGGCGGCGCCAGGCGGGTACGTCACCGCTGTCGTAGGTGGCGGCGTGCACGATCCGCAGGCTGCATCCGCGGGCGAGTGCCTCGCGGGCGGCCCACCGGGTGAGGGCGGCCGCCCCCGGTGTGCCGGTGACGCCGACGGTGACCGGCCGGGGGCTCACCGCACACCACCACGGGCGCCCGTACGGAAGTCCGGTGCCCGGCACCGGCCGCGGGTGCGGTCGTCCGGCGGCGGGCCGTCGCCGGACACCCGCGACGAGCAGGAGATGAGCACGATCTGGGCGTCCACGGTGGCTCCTCGGGTCGAGGTGGCTGGGCGGGCCACCTCGACCCTTGCAGGTCGTCGCGCCGAGGTGCAGGCACGAAGGGCCCGCGATCTGCAGGACCGACGTCCCTCCTGTACGGGCCCACCGGTTCCGCAAGCCCGGTCCACGCTGTCGAGCCGGGTGCGTCCGACACCGGATGTGTGCATCCTGGGATCGTGCAGCTTCAAGCCGACTTGAGCGAGGAGCTGGTCCCGATCGACGAGGCGGCCCGGCTGCTCGGGACCACGACGTCGGCCTTGCGCTACTTCGACGAGCGAGGCCTGGTCCGGCCGGCGGTGGGGGCTCGTGGCCGCCGCTGGTACGGACGCGCCGAGCTGCGCGCGCTGGCGCTGGCCCGCACCGCACAGCAGATCGGCGTCCCGCTCGACACCGTCACCGGCCTGCTGGCCCGGCCGTTGCCGGACCGGTGCGACGAGCTCACCGACCGGATCGGTGCGCTCGACCGGCGCTCCGGGCGGGCCCGCGCGGTGCGGGCGCTGCTCGAGCACGGCCGCGACTGTCCGTCGGAGGCCCCGGTACGGGATTGCCCGTCGATGGCCGTCGCGCTGGACGGGCTGCTGGAGGGCGCTCCGGCCGAGCCGCTCGCGCACCTCGGGGCCGGGGCGGGCGGGCAGCACGAGGTCGCCGTCATCGTCCGGCCGGGAGTGCGGTCGATGGAGCTCGGCCTGGTGCACCAGATCCTCGGCGGCGCCCGCTCGGCTTGCGGCGCACCGCTCTACCGGGTCCGCACCTGCGCGCTGCGGGCCGGGCCTGTGCGGACCGATGCCGACTTCGCTGTCGCCGTCGAGCACGGCCCGGAGATCCTGGCGACCGCGGACACGGTGGTCCTGCTGGGCACCAACGACGACCACCAGGAACCGCATGTGCTCGATGGCGGGCTCGGCGCCGCACTCGCCGGGCTCGGGCCCGGCACCCGGATCGCCTCGATCTGCACGGCGGCGTTCCCGCTCGCGGCGGCCGGGTTGCTCGACGGGCTCCGGGCCACCACGCACTGGCTGTCCGCGGACGACTTCCGCCGTCGCTTCCCGCAGGTGGACCTCGACCCGGACGTGCTCTACGTCGACGAGGGCCGGGTGCTCACGTCGGCGGGGGAGGCGTCCGGGATCGACCTGTGCCTGCACCTGGTCCGGCGGGACTTCGGCGCCGCGGTCGCCAACGAGATCGCCCGGCGGACCGTGGTGCCGCCGTACCGTGAGGGCGGTCAGGCGCAGTACGTCGCCCGCCCGGTGACGCCCGAGGGCGCCGGGACCGGCACCGCGGCGCTGCGGGAGTGGATGCTCGCCCACCTCGACCGCGCGCACTCGCTCGACGAGCTGGCCGGGCGGCTGCACGTCGGCGTCCGCACGCTGACCCGCCGCTTCCGCGGCGAGACCGGGCTGAGTCCCCTCGAGTGGCTGCTGCGCCAGCGGGTGGAACGGGCCCGCGAGCTCCTGGAGACCACGACGCTGCCGGTCGAGGGGATCGCCCGGCGCTGCGGGTTCGGCAGCGCGACCGCGCTGCGCCAGCACTTCACCGCCCAGGTCGGGGTGGCGCCGCGGGTCTACCGGCGGACTTTCTGCGGATCCTGACCGCAGCCGTCCGGGTCGACGTCACGGCCCCACAGCCCGGGGAGCAGCGGAAGGGCCAGGATCGTGACCGCCCCGAGCGCCATCAACAGTGGGACCGCACGGAGACCGAGCTCCGCGGCCGCCACGATCGGGCCGCCGATCACGAGCAGCACGACGGCGGCCGCCCGGACCGCGGCGGTGCCCGGGCTCAGTGGCAGGTCGAGAGGGTGTACGACCGCGACGGCGAGCCAGGACCCGGCGACGGCGAGCCCGGCCAGCACGAGTGCCACGGTGAAGGGGAGGGTCGCCGCGATCAGCAGGGCGGTCACGGCGACGACGGTGGCGGCTACGGGGTAGCGGTTCTCGGACATGTCACCAGCGTCGGCACAGCGATGGCTCGCGGACAGTGGCTCAACGGCCTGCAAGCACAAGGATCGGGCCACGATCCGTCAGATCAGCGCCGCAGCGCGTCCCGGATCTCCTCGAGGACCACGGTCTGCTCGCGCACCGCCCCGATGAGTGCGGCGACCTGGTCGTCGCCGTGGCGCATCTCCTGGTAGAGCGCGCTCACCGCGTAGGCGGTCGCGGCGGTGTGCCCCTCGGTCGCCTCCGCGTGGTTCTTGGCCCGGTCGGCGGTGTCCAGCAGTCCGAGGGCGTGCTCGATGACGTGCTGGCCGCTCTCGCGGTGGCTCTGCGGTTCGGGCATGTCCACATCGTACCCATTCGGGTGATCGATGATCACGACTTCCGTCGCACCGGTGCCGACCTTCGCCGGGTGCGGCCGTCACGTCCGGACCGGCACGCTCGGTGTGCGGCGAGCGGAAGGAGCAGACCGATGGACGACGCCACGGTGCACACGTTGCCCGAGATGCTGGCCCTGGTGCTGCTCGACCCCGGCACCGGCCGGTTCGTCGTCGACCATCAGCGAACAGAGCGGGCGCTCGCCGGCGCGGTGCTGCTCGATCTCGCCGCCCGCGGCCGGCTCGAGACCGACGGCTACCGGCAGCCCCGACTGCGTCTCGTCGCCGGGACGGGCACCGACGTCGTCGCCGACCGGGCGACCGGGCTGCCGACCGGCTGGTTCCGGGCGAAGCGGGGCGTGACCCGGCTGGTCCCGGGGCTGCGCGGTGCCGTGCTCACCGCGCTCGTCCACGACGGGCACGTCGAGCGGGAGCCCGGCGGGTTCCTGCGGTTCGCCCGGTGGTGGCCGGACACGGCGTTGCGCGACATCCTGCTGGCCGGTGTCGCCGCCGCGCTGCGCGACGGCGTCGCGACCGACGCGCGGATCGCGGGCCTGGTCTCGCTGCTGCACGCGGTCCGGGCCGAGCACCGGGTGCTCGAGGGACGCCGCCGAGAACTGCGCGACCGCGCCCGCGTCGTCGCCGACGGCGACTGGGCCGGCCCGGCGGTCACGGCCGCCGTGCGGGAGGTCCAGGCGGCCGCGGCAGCCGTCACCGCGGCGGCAGCAGTGGCCGGGAGCGGCTCGTGAACGCCCCGCGGGGCATGCCGGGGAGGGGACGCGTGAGCTCCTGGGGAGAGCGCACGCGGGCATCGGGACCGGGGGGATCCTGAGCGCCCCGCCCCGCGGGGTGGGCGGGCACGGTCTCCGGGGGGAGCACCGTGCCCGCCCGATCCGTCGGGGACATCCTGGACACCGGCGATGGGCCGCATATGGTCGACGGGTGCTCCGACCGGCGGTGAGGTCCGCGATCGTGATGATCGCGGTGGCGGCGGCCGGTTTGACCATGGGCGAGGCCCTGGTCACCGACGCCGGCCGGATCGCCCTGCTGGTGCTCGGCCTCGCGGCGATCGGCTGCGTCCCGTGGCGTTACCGCTACCCGTGGGCCTTCGTTCTCGGTTCGATCCTCGTCGGCAACGTCTCCCTGATCGCAACCTACCTGCCGTTGGTGGGCGTCTTCGTGATCGCGACCCGGCGCCGGACGACCGAGACCGTCCTCGTGCTGGTGCTGTCCGTGGCCGCGGCGGCGGCCAACATCTACCGCGGCATCCCGGACCTGCAGGAGATGCTGCTCCTGCTCGGGGGAGCGGCGGCGCTGCTGACGTCGTCGGCGGTCGGTGGGCTGCTCGCCGGCAACCGCCGCGCGATGGTCGACGACCTGCGCGAACGCCTCGCCCGTGCGGAGGCCGAGCAGGTCGAGCGCGACGAGCAGGCCCGGGCCGCCGAGCGGCGCCGGATCGCCGGCGAGATGCACGACCGGCTCGGGCACCGGCTGTCGCTGCTGTCGGTGCACGCCGGTGCCCTCGTGCTGCGCACCGACCTGTCCGCGGAGACGGTCCGGGAGAGCGCGCAGGTGCTGCGCGACACCACGCACCGGGCGATGGAGGACCTGCGCACCATCGTGCAGGTGCTGCACGAGCCACCGTGCCCGGACGCGGTGGAACCCGAGGACACCGAGGACCTCACCGCCGTCGAACAGCTGGTGAGCGAGGCCCGTGCGGCCGGGGCCGACGTCTCGCTCCGGTCGACGGCGTTGCTGCTGGTGTCGCCGCCCGGCCGGCCGCTCGCCGGTGTCGCCTACCGGGTCGTGCGGGAGGGCCTGACCAACGCCGCCCGGCACTCGCCGGGCGCCGCCGTGGAGATCGTCCTCGACGGGCGTCCGGGCCGCGACCTCACCGTCACCGTGCACTCCGGGTGCACGGGCGAGGGGCCCGCGCCGCAGGGCGCCGGTACCGGCCTGGTGGGGTTGCGCGAGCGGGTGGAGACGCTGACCGGCGGGACGCTCGCACACGGCCCGCTGCCCGACGGGTACCGGTTGCGGGCCGTACTGCCATGGACGAAGGAGAAGGACGCGTGAGTTCCGCCGAGACCGAGATCCGGGTGCTGCTGGTCGACGACGACCCGCTGGTCCGGGCGGGCCTGAAGGTGATGCTCGACGGGCACACGATCGACGCGACCGACGCCGCCCCGCAGCGCCGGATCCGGATCGTCGGCGACGTCGGCGACGGCGACGAGGTCCCTGCCGCGGTGCGCGCCACACAACCGCACGTCGTGCTGATGGACCTGCGGATGCGGCGGGTCAACGGCGTCGTCGCGACCCAGCGGCTGGTCGCGGAACCGGATCCGCCGACCGTCGTCGTCCTGACCACGTTCGACGCCGACGAGCACGTCGTGCGGGCGCTGCAGGCCGGCGCGAGCGGCTTCCTGCTCAAGGACGCCGCGCCGGAGGGCATCGTCGAGGCAGTCCGGGCGGCTGCCGACGGCGACGCCGTGCTGTCCCCGGCGATCACCCGCCGGCTGATCGGGATCGTCAAGGGCGGGTCCGGGCCGGTGGACCGTCGCCGGTCCGCCCGATCCCGGCTCGACCGCCTCGCCGAACGCGAGCGCGACGTGGCCGAGGCCGTCGCCCACGGCGGCTCCAACGCCGACATCGCCGAGGAGCTGCACATGTCGGTGGCGACGGTGAAGTCCTATGTGTCCAAGCTGCTGCGCGAGCTGGGACTGGACAACCGGGTACAGATCGCGCTGCTGGTCCGCGACGCATCCGACTAGTTCCGATCAGGTCCGATGAGTTCCGACCGCTACCGGTGGTCGTAGTGGGCATGAAGCTCACAGCAACGATGTTCACCTCGGCCGACGGTGTCTACCAGGGCCCCGGCGCCCCCGACGAGGACCGCTCCGGAGGTTTCACCCGCGGCGGCTGGCTGGTACCGCACTTCGACGAGCGGACCGGCGCGTTCATGGACGAGGTCTTCGGCCGGGTGGACGCCTTCCTGATCGGGCGACACACCTACGAGATCTTCGCCGGGTCCTGGGGCACGATGGCCGACCCCGGTGACGACCCGATCGCCGTCGGGTTCAACACCCTGCCGAAGTACGTGCCCTCGACCACGCTGACCGACCCGGCGTGGTCCGGTACCACGGTGCTCTCCGGTGACGTGGCGGCGGCCGTGCAGGAGCTCAAGGCACGGCCGGGCCGGGAGCTGCAGGTGCACGGCAGCGGCGAGCTCGTGCGGTGGCTCCTGGCGAACGACCTGCTCGACGAGCTGAACCTGCTGGTCTTCCCGGTGATCGTCGGCGCCGGGCGGCGGCTGTTCCCGGCGGACGGCCCCGACGTCGCGCTGGAGCTCGCCGGGTCGCGGACCACGCCGAGCGGCGTGACGATCCTGAGCTACCGCACCGCCGGGCGGCCCGGGTACGGGGCGGTGGAGGTGGAGTGAGCGCGGTGTCTCAGCGCGGCCAGGAGTTCGGGGCGCAGCCCTTCAGCCCGAGCGTCTGCTGCTGCATCACCGGAGCAGGCTTCCCGGCGCCCGGGCAGGTCTCGTGGTGGTGCCCGAGCCAGTGCCCGACCTCGTGGTTGACCAGGTAGCGACGGTAGGCGGTGAGGTCGCGGGCGTACTCGGCGGTGCCGTGCGTCCAGCGCCCCAGGTTGAGCACGACCCGGTCGCCGTTGCGGCAGGACAATCTGCCCACCGTCTCCAGCGGGCTGCAGAGCCGGTCGGCGAGCGCGGGTGTGGCGAGCACGATCCGCAGCGGGGCGGCGCCGTCGGTGCGGGCGAAACCGACCGAGCCGCCGCCACCCCAGGACCGCGGGTCGTTGAGCACGGCGGTGACGAAGCCGGCGAACGCCGCACCGTCGACGTCGACCCCGCGTTCGACCTCGACGCGCATCGGCACGGTGCGCGCCCGCCCGGCCGGGGCGGCGCTGCTGCCGGGGACGACGGCCGGTTCGCCGGACGCCGACGCCGGGACGTCCTTGCCCCGCAGGCCCGCCCGCCGGTCGGCCTCGGACACCGCGGGTGCGGTCGCCGGGTCCGGCCGCGCGGGCGCCGCGGTGGCCTCGCCCGCGGGTGGGTCCGGCGTGGGGGCGGGAACCGGAGTGCTCGCCGGGGCGCACGCGGCCAGGGTCAGCGCGGCGAGCAGTGCGACCGCGGTGCCACGGATGCGGCCGGCCCGTCCGCCCGTCCGTGACGCCGAGTCCTGCCCGCGGGGCCTGCCCGACCGCCCCGCAGCGCGGTAGCTGCGCGCCCGGCGGTGCCGGCGCGACTCCGCGCGGCCGGTGCGGGCCGGCCGGACGTCGGCCGGGGGCGGGTGCGGCACGTCGGCAAGGGTTGCAGACGACGTGCCCGCGCACGACCCGGCGCGCACGATCCCCGTTCGCGCGAACGTCGCGCCCGGATCCTCCGGCGAGCCAGTAGCGTCGCCACCTGTGACGACGGGGGAGCAGGAGACGGCGGCGGCGATGGCGGAGGCCGCGACGGCGTGGCTCGACACCCTGGAGGGCGATCAGCGCTCCACCGGGACCGGGGAGGGGCCGCGCGGCGCCGACGACGAGCGCCGCCGCTGGTTCTACACGCCCACCGACCACGGCGGCCTGACCCTGCACGCACAGCGCCCGATCCAGCAGCAGCGCGCGATGCGGCTGGTCGCCTCCGGACTCTCCGAGGCCGGCTTCGCCACCGTGGCGACGGTGATGGGACTGGAGAACGTCCTCGACCGAGCCCAGGGGTGGCCGTCGCGGCCGTACCGCGAACGGTTCCGCGACCCGGCGCTGTACTACCTGCGGGTCTTCGGCGACCCGGCCGGCGGGGCCTGGGGCTGGCGGTTCGGCGGGCACCACGTCTCGCTGAACAACCTGGTCGTCGACGGGCGGGTGGTCGCGACGACGCCGTGCTTCCTCGGTGCGAACCCGGCCGCGACACCGCTGCTCGGCGGGGGCGCGGGCCGGCCGCTCGGGCCGACCGAGGACCTCGGCCGCGAGATCGTCCACGGGCTCCCGCCGGAGCTGCTCGACCGGGCGGTGCTGCTGGAGACCGCGCCGCCGGACCTGGTCACCGCGAACCGCCCGGTCGTCGCACCCGGTGACCGACCGCTGCCGACGTCCGCGATCCGCCGGGAGAGCCCGCCGGGACCGGCCGACCCGGTCGAGGGCACCGATCCGGTCGCGCTCACCGCGGCACCGCGGGGCGTCCCGGCGAGCGTGCTCGGGGACCGGGAGCGCGAGCTGCTGCGACGGCTGCTGTCGGCCTACCTGGACCGGGTCCCGGCCGGGGTGTCGCCCGCCGGCCGCTACTTCGACGACGCCGCCCTCGACGAGGTGCACCTGGCCTGGGCGGGGTCGCTCGAACCGGGCGAGCCGCACTACTACCGGCTGCAGGGCCCGCGACTGCTGCTCGAGTGGGACAACACCCAGGACGACGTGAACCACGCGCACTCGGTCTGGCGGGACCCGGAGTCGGACTTCGGGCTGGACGTGCTGGCCGAGCACCACGCGTCGTTCGAGCACCGGTGACGGCACTCACCTGTGCTGCTCACAGCACTCACCTGACCGGGCCGGGTGCCGCGGGCCAGGATCGAGGGCGTGTCATTCGCTCCGCCGCCCGAACTCGCCGCATCCGCGAACGTCTCCGCCCAGGCCTACGGTGAGGCCGCCGCCGACCCCGAGGCGTTCTGGTGTGCGCAGGCCCGTCGCCTCGAGTGGGAGCGGGCGCCCGAGCAGGGCTACGACGGGAGCCGGTGGCCCGAGGTCACCTGGTTCGCCGACGGCACGCTGAACGTCGCCCGCAACTGCGTCGACCGGCACGTCGACGCCGGCGACGGCGCGAAGGTCGCGCTGCACTGGGAGGGCGAGCCGGGCGACCGGCGCACCGTCACCTACGCCGACCTGCAGGGCGAGGTCGCCCGCTGCGCGCACGCGCTCACCGCGCTGGGCGTCGGCCGGGGGGACGTGGTGGTCGTCTACCTGCCGGTGCTGGTCGAGACGATCGTCGTGATGCTGGCCTGCGCCCGGATCGGCGCGATCCACTCGCTGGTCTTCGGCGGGTTCTCCGCGTCGGCGCTGCGCTTCCGTCTCACCGACGGCCGAGCGAAGCTGCTGGTCACCACGGACGGCCAGTACCGGCGCGGCAAGGCCGTCCCGGTGAAGGCCAACGCCGATGAGGCCGCCGCCGGTGTCGACCCCCTGGAGCACGTGCTCGTCATCCGCCGGACCGGGTCGGAGATCGACTGGACCGAGGACCGCGACGTCTGGTGGCACGACGTCGTCGACCCGCAGCCCGCCGAGCACACCGCCGAGGCGTTCGAAGCCGAGAGCCCGCTGATGCTGGTGTACACCTCCGGCACCACCGGGAAGCCGAAGGGCCTGCTGCACACCATGGGCGGCTACCTGACGCAGACCTCGTGGACCTCGTGGGCGTGCTTCGACCACAAGCCCGACGACGTCTTCTGGTGCACCGCCGACCTGGCCTGGGTCACCGCGCACACCTACGAGGTCTACGGGCCGCTGTCCAACGGCGTCACCCAGGTGATCTACGAGGGCACCCCGGACACCCCCGAGCCCGGCCGGCACTTCGAGATCATCGAGCGGTACGGCGTCACCGTCTACTACACCGCCCCGACGCTGGTCCGGACCTACATGAAGTGGGGCGAAGAGGTCCCGGCGCGCCACGACCTGTCGTCGTTGCGGCTGCTCGGGACCGTCGGCGAGGCGATCAACCCGGAGGCCTGGCGCTGGTTCCACCGCGTGCTCGGGGCCGGCCGGTGCCCGATCGTCGACACCTGGTGGCAGTCCGAGACGGGGGCCGCGATCTGCGCGCCGCTGCCCGGTGTCACCGAGCTCGAGCCGGGCTCGGCGACGCTCCCGCTGCCCGGACTGTCGGTGCGCGTCGTCGACTCCGCCGGCCGGACCTGTGAGACGGGGGAGGGCGGCCTGCTCGTGATCGACCGGCCCTGGCCGTCGATGGCGCGCACGGTGTGGGGCGACCCGGAGCGGTTCCGGTCGTCGTACTTCGCCGACTTCGCCGAGCAGGGCTGGTACAAGGCCGGTGACGGCGCGGTGATCGACTCACGGGGTTACGTGACGATCCAGGGCCGGGTGGACGACGTCATGAACGTGTCCGGGCACCGGCTCGGCTCGATCGAGCTGGAGTCGGCGCTGGTCTCGCACCCGCGGGTGGCCGAGGCAGGTGTCGTCGGCGCACCGGACCCGACGACCGGGCAGGCGGTGGTCGCGTTCGTGACCGTCACCGACGGGCCCCACGAGGGACTGACCGACGAGCTGCGCCGCCACGTCGCGACGGTGATGGGGCCGGTGGCGCGGCCGCGCGAGGTCGTGATCGTCGGCGAGCTGCCCAAGACCCGCTCGGGCAAGATCATGCGACGGCTGCTGCTCGACGTGACGGCCGGGCGCGAGCCCGGGGACACGACCTCACTCGTCGATCCGGCCGCGTTCACCGAGCTGGCGGCGGGCTACCGCCCCTGAGCGGTCGTCGCCGTCCACCGGTCACGAGCGCTTCAGCGCCTCCCGGATCTCCTGCTCGACCGCCGTCGTCGCGACGAACAGCAGCTCGTCGCCCGGCTCGAGGGCGTCGTCGGGCTGCGGGACGATCACCCGGCCGCCGCGCAGGATCGTGACCAGCGCCGAGTCCGGGGGCAGCGTCACCGCGCGCACCGGCCGCCCCGCGAGCGGGGTGTCGTCGGGCAGCGTCACCTCGACCAGGTTGGCCTGCCCCTGGCGCAGCGTCAGCAGCCGCACCAGATCGCCGACGGCGACCGCCTCCTCGACCAGCGCGGCCAGCAGCCGCGGGGTGGACACCGCGACGTCGACACCCCAGTTCTCGCCGAACAGCCACTCGTTGCGGGGGTCGTTCACCCGCGCCACCACCCGGCGGACCCCGAACTCGGTCTTCGCCAGCAGCGACACCACGAGATTGACCTTGTCGTCACCGCTGGCGGCGATCATGACGTCGCACCCCTCGATGCCGGCGTCCTCCAGGGACGACAGCTCGCAGGCGTCCGCGTGCACCCACTCGGCGCCCGGGACGGCGGGCGGGTCGATCTGGGCGTGCTCCCGCTCGATCAGCATCACCCGGTGCTCGGACTCGATCAGCTCCAGCGCGATCGAGCGCCCCACGGCGCCCGCGCCCGCGATCGCGACCCGCATCAGTCCTCCTCGGGCGGCGCCGCCGCGGCCGCCGTCACGTCGCCGACCGTCCCCGAGATCGCCGCCACGTAGACGGTGTCCTCGGCCTGCACGGTGGTGTCCTTCGTCGGCAGCACGCCGGTCCCGAACCGGACGACGAACGCGACACGCGAGCTCGTCGCGCGCTCCAGGTCCCGGATCGGGCGGCCCACCCACTCCTCGTGCAACGGCAGCGGCAGGACGGCCACGGTGCCGGTGGGCTCCCGCCAGGCCGTCGCGACGCCGTCGGGCAGCAGCATCCGCAGCAGCCGGTCGGTCGTCCACGGAACCGTCGCCACGGTCGGGATGCCGAGCCGCTCGTAGACGGCCGCCCGCTTCGCGTCGTAGATCCGGGCGACGACCTTCTCCACGCCGTAGCTCTCCCGCGCCACCCGCGCGGCGATGATGTTCGAGTTGTCCCCGGAGGAGACGGCGGCGAACGCGTCCGCCCCCTCCAGGCCCGCCTCGTCGAGGGCGCTGCGATGGAAGCCGAAGCCGACCACCTGCTTCCCCCGGAAGTCCGGCCCCAGCCGGCGGAAGGCCTGCGGGTCGCGGTCGATCACGGCGACCCCGTGACCGAGCCGCTCCAGACCCGAGGCCAGGGACGCGCCGACCCGGCCACATCCCACGATCACGACGTGCATGACGAAACGGAGTCCTTCCGGCGGTGCGGCGGTCGGGGTCGGCCGTGCCGAGATGCCCGACGTCGTCGGAGGCGACGCTAGCGCGTCGCTCTGCAACGGCGGGGCATAGGCTGCGCACGTGTCCAAGCTCGCCGTCGCTCTCAAGCGGCTCGTGGTCGGACGACCGCGCCGCAGCGACCGCCTGACCAGCACGCTCCTCCCGAAACGCATCGCGCTGCCGGTGTTCGCCTCGGACGCCACGTCGTCGGTCGCCTACGCCCCGGAGGAGATCTTCCTGACCCTGTCGGTGGCGGGTGTCGCCTCCTACGCGATGTCGCCGTGGATCGGGCTCGCGGTCGTCGTCGTGCTGCTGACGGTCGTCGCGAGCTACCGGCAGAACGTGCACGCCTACCCCTCCGGCGGCGGCGACTACGAGGTCGTCACGGTCAACCTCGGCCGCAACGCGGGCCTCACCGTCGCGAGTGCCCTGCTCGTCGACTACACCCTCACCGTCGCCGTCTCGATCTCCGCCGCCGCCGCGAACATCGGTGCGCTGGTGCCGTTCGTCGCCGAGCACAAGGTGTTGTTCGCGGTGTCGGCGATCGTCGTGCTCACCGCGATCAACCTGCGGGGCCTGCGCGAGTCCGGGACCGCGTTCGCGATCCCGGTCTACGCGTTCGTCCTCGGCGTCGGAACGATGATCATCTGGGGACTCACCCGGATCGTGCTGCTCGGCGACGACATCCGGGCCGCCAGCGCCGACCTCGAGCTGGTCGCCGAGGGGGACGCGTTCACCGGTCTCGCGCTGGTCCTGCTGGTGTTGCGCTCGTTCACCCAGGGCGCGGCCGCGCTGACCGGTGTCGAGGCCATCTCCAACGGGGTGCCCGCGTTCCGCAAGCCGAAGTCCAGGAACGCGGCGACCACGCTGCTGCTGCTCGGCGCGATGTCGGTGACGCTGTTCATGGGCCTGATCGCGCTGGCCCAGCTGACCCACGTGCAGATCGCCGAGAACCCGGCCCGGCAGTTCCCGGACGCTCCGGACGGGTACCAGCAGCAGACCCTGATCGCCCAGCTGGCCGACGCCGTGTTCGTGGACTTCCGGCCCGGGTTCCTCTTCGTGATCGTGACGACGGCACTGATCCTGGTGCTGGCCGCGAACACGGCGTTCAACGGGTTCCCGGTGCTCGGCTCGATCCTGTCCCAGGACCGCTACCTGCCCCGCCAGCTGCACACCCGCGGCGACCGGCTGGCGTTCTCGAACGGCATCGTCGCGCTCGCGCTGGTCGCGATCCTGCTGGTCGTCGGGTTCCAGGCCGAGGTCACGCGACTGATCCCGCTCTACACGGTCGGCGTGTTCGTGTCGTTCACGCTGTCCCAGACGGGCATGGTGCGGCACTGGAACCGGGAGCTGGAGCTCGGCCCGGAACTCCCGCAACGGAGGCGGATCCGCCGCTCGCAGGCGATCAACGCGTTCGGCGCCTGCATGACCGGGCTGGTCCTGATCACCGTGCTGATCACCAAGTTCACCCTCGGCGCGTGGATCGCGATCGTCGCGATGGCCGGGTTCTTCCTGCTCATGCTGGGCATCCGGCGGCACTACGACCGGGTCGCCGCGGCACTCGTCGCCGACGAGACCGACGACGTGCTGCCCTCGCGCAACCACGCGGTCGTGCTGGTCTCCACGCTCCACAAGCCGACCCTGCGCGCACTGGCCTACGCCCGCGCGACCCGGCCGGACATCCTGGAGGCCGTCACGGTCAACGTCGACGACTCCGACACCAAGAAGCTCGTCGACCTGTGGCACCGGCGGAAGGTGCCGGTCCCGCTCAAGGTCGTGGAGTCCCCGTACCGGGAGATCACGCGACCCGTGCTGGACTACGTGAAGCGGATCCGCTCCGACTCACCGCGCAACGTCGTGACGGTCTACATCCCGGAGTACGTCGTCGGGCACTGGTGGGAGCAGGTACTGCACAATCAGAGCGCGCTGCGGCTCAAGACGCGGCTGCTGTTCCAGCCGGGAGTGATGGTGACGAGCGTGCCGTGGCAGCTGCCGTCGTCGTCGCGGACACGGGCGCTGTCGCCTCTGTCCGCGCCCGGCGCATCCCGGCGCGGCTTCCCGCAGCCGGAACAACCACCATCCGGTGAGCAGCACGACGGCGACCGGACGACGACCACGGGCGCGACCCGGGGTACGAAGGGGAACACGTGAGCACCACTCCGGCGACGGACTGGACAGACCGGATGCTGGAGTTCACCGTCGGGCCGGTCGCGCACGGCGGGCACTGCGTCGCCCGGGTGGCCGACGAGGCATCGCCGGCCGACGACCGCGGCCGGGTCGTCTTCGTCCGGCACGCGCTCCCCGGTGAGCGGGTCCGGGCGGTCGTCACCGACGACCCGGGCGGGGCGTTCTGCCGCGCCGACGCCGTCGCCGTCCTGGAGGCCTCGCCGGACCGGGTCGAGCCGGCCTGCTCGTGGGCGGGCCCCGGCGGGTGCGGGGGCTGCGACTTCCAGCACGTGACGCCCGCGGCGCAGCGTTCGCTCAAGACGGCGGTGCTCCGGGAGCAGCTCACCCGGCTCGCCGCGTCCGCCGCGGAGCTGGCCACGGTGCGCCTCGACGACGTCGTCGTCGAGGAGCTGCCGGGCGGCCCGCTCGGCTGGCGGACCCGGGTACGGCTGGCGGTCGACGACGCCGGCGTCCCCGGCCTGCGCGCGCACCGCAGCCACGACGTGTGCGAGATCGGCGACTGCCCCCTGGTCCCGGGCGGAGCGCTGGAACCGGTGCTCGAACAGAGGTTCCGCCCGGACTCCGAGGTGGACGTCACCGTCGGCGCCGACGGTGCCGCCCGGGTCGGCGCCGGGGGAACGGTGCACGGCGCGGGCCGGACCTGGGAACTGTCGTCGGGCACGTTCTGGCAGGTGCACCCGGCGCTCGCCGACACCCTCGCCGACGTGGTCCGGGACTGGGCGGACGCCCCACGCGGCGGCGTCGCCTGGGACCTCTACGGCGGTGTGGGCCTGCTCGGCTCGGTGCTGGCGGACCAGGTCGGACCGGACGGCACGGTGCTGGTCGTCGAGTCGTCGTCGTCCGCGATCGCCGACGGTGCGTCCGCGCTCGCCGACCTCGGGCAGCTCTCGTTCGTCCAGGGCCGCGCGGAACGGGAGATCGCCCGGCTCGAGCCCGCCCCGGACGTCGTGGTCACCGACCCGCCGCGGACCGGACTCGGCAAGGCCACGGTGCGGGCACTCGCCGCCCGCGGCCCGCGGCGCATCGTGCACGTCGCCTGCGACCCCGCCGCCCTCGGCCGGGACCTCGCGCTGTTCGCCGGAGCCGGATACCGGGTGGCCGGGTTGCGGGCCTTCGACGCCTTCCCGATGACCCACCACATGGAGGCCGTGGCGGTGCTGGAGCGGACGGACTGATGCTCACAGTCGCGCAGCTCACCGACATTCATGTCGGCGTCGCCGGTAACGCCGAGCGGGCCGAACGGGCGCTCGCCGGGGTCCGGTCGCTCGGCGCCGACCTGGTGCTCGTCACCGGGGACATCGCCGAGCACGGCACCGCGGGGGAGTACGCGCTCGCGGCCGACCTGCTGTCGGACCTGGACGCGTGGCTCGTCCCGGGCAACCACGACGACCGCGACGCCATGACCGCCGCGTTCGGCCCGGTGTCCGATCGCGTGCACCGGGCGGGCGGCGCGACCGTCGTGCTGCTCGACTCGCTGGTCGACGGTGAGCTGTCCGGGTCGCTGTCGGCCGCCGGGCTGGACCTGCTCGCCGACGCGGTCCGGGACCCTGCGCCGCTGCTGGTGGCACTGCACCATCCCCCGGTGCCGGTCGGTCACCCGTTCATGGACGGCATCCGGCTCACCGACCCGGAACCGTTCGAGGCGTTGCTCGCCTCCCGGGCCGATCCGACGCTCGTCGTCTGCGGGCACGTGCACCGACCGATGGCGACCACCTTCGCCGGGCATCCGCTCGTCGTCGCGCCCTCGGTGGCGCCGGGTGTCCGGTTTCCGGAAGAGCCGGGGGAGGAGTTCGTGTTGCCCGGCTCGGTGCCGGGTGGGGTCGTGCACGTACTCGGGGACGGGCCGCCGCGCAGCCGGTTCGTGACCTGGCCGGGCCGGATACCGCCGGGCTCCGCGGGCCCGCTAGGGTAGGGGTTCCAAAGCTGAATGAGTCGAATGCACTTGGCCCTCGTAGCCCAACGGCAGAGGCAATGGATTCAAAATCCATAAAGTGTGGGTTCGAATCCCACCGAGGGCACAAAATACATTCATATGATGGCGTCGGAATGTCGATTCCGAACCATTTCCTCGCCTGTCGGATATTCGCTCGTTCTGGTCGCTGAGCGGATGACGTGGGTGAACTCGCCCCGGCGCCACCCGCCATCAGTTCCACTCCGGGGCAGCCGTGCTCCGCCGTCGCATCAGCGCCGCTGTACCCGCCACCCGGATCCCGGCGCCGACGCGCGTTCCTGCTCGACCCGGGCCGGTTGCCGAGCGGGCCTCGACGGCGCCCACATCGACCCCCGTTCCGGGGAAACCCTCCTTTCCCGCATTGCCGGCGACCCGACGAATGCCCATGATCGACCGTTATGGAGTGTGGCGTCCGCGCAGCGAGAGCTCCGCTCCACAACCGTCGATCACCACGTGCCGCGCCCGCCCGACGCAACTCGCGCCCGCCCGACGCACACCGCGCCCCCCGTGACGCGGTCGCTGCCATCGGGCCGAAGACGTGACCGACGGCATCACCTGTCGGCGCAACCCCTCCGACCGGAGGGGTTGCGCGCCCTCTCAGCCGTGTTTCCGCACACGAAAGGCCGAAGTGACTCGGTCGTGCGGCGTCATCCCCGGTAGCCTCGATTTCGGGTCGCAGTACCAGTACATCGTTAAGGAGATCCCCGGTGACCGACAACGTTCCCGCAGAGACGCCGGCCGAGGACGGCCCGCAGCCCGGCTGGCGGGTGCTGGTCGTCGAGGACGAGGCCCTGATCCGGATGGACCTCGCGGAGATGCTCTCCGACGAGGGCTACCAGATCGCCGGTGAGGCCGGCGACGGCGAGGCCGCCATCGAGCAGGCCCGCGAGCTGAAGCCGGACCTGGTGATCATGGACATCAAGATGCCCAAGAAGGACGGCATCGAGGCGGCGTCCACGATCGTCGAGGAGAAGATCGCCCCGGTCGTCATGCTGACCGCGTTCAGCCAGCGCGACCTCATCGAGCGCGCCCGTGACGCCGGTGCCATGGCCTACCTGGTCAAGCCGTTCGCCCGGCACGAGCTGGTCCCGGCCATCGAGCTCGCCGTGTCCCGGTTCGCCGAGAAGAAGGCGCTCGAGGACGAGGTCGCGACGCTCAACGAGCGCTTCGAGACCCGCAAGGTCGTCGACCGGGCCAAGGGCCTGCTGATGACCCACCAGAAGATGTCCGAGCCGGATGCGTTCCGCTGGATCCAGCGCACCGCCATGGACCGCCGGACCACCATGAAAGCGGTCGCCGAGGCGGTCGTCGACGGCCTGCCCGCCGGGAAGTCCTCCTGATCTCCCGGTCCTGACCGCCCCAGCCCTCCCCGGCACACCGCGGCCCCGCCGATCCGGCGGGGCCGCTGTCGTGTGCGGGGGTGCCCCGCGTCGGCCGGATCCGGCGGCGACACCGGTCGCCCCGTTCGAGCCGAATCCGATTTCGCACCCGCGGCGTTTCGCCGAAGAATCGGCACGGTCACGGCGCGTTGCGTGATCGACACACTGGAGATCGGAGCATGACACGTGTGGGTCGAATCATCACATTCGTGTCACGAGCTGTGATCGGCTCCCATTTCCTGGTGCGGGCGTACTAATTTTCCCCCATCCTCCCGCGCCACTTCGACGGCGGGGGGCGGTCGAAGGGGATCTTGTATGACGCGATCAACGTGGCGAATCGCCGCTCTGGCCGGGGTGACGTCGCTGGTGCTGGCCGGATGCGGTGGCGGCGGTGGGGACGCCGGAGCAGGCGGGGAGGAGGCCGGTGGCGGTGAGGCTCCGTCCGCCGCCGGTGCGGAGTGCACGCCGCCGCAGGCGCAGGCGACCGGTAGCCCGAGCACCGCGCCGCTGAAGATCGGCTCCCTGCTCCCGGAGACGGGCAGCCTGGCGTTCCTCGGTCCGCCGGAGTTCGCGGGTGTCGACGTGGCGGTCACCGAGGTGAACGGTGCGGGCGGCGTTCTGGGCAACCCGATCGAGCACCTGCGCGGTGACTCCGGTGACGACACCACCGACGTCGCCAACCAGACGGTCGACCGGCAGCTGGCGGCCGGCACGCAGGTCATCGTCGGCGCGGCGGCGTCCGGTGTCTCGAAGCTGGTCATCGACAAGGTGACCGGGGCCGGCGTGGTGCAGTTCTCGCCGGCGAACACGTCCGACGAGTTCACCTGCTGGCAGGACGGCGGCATGTACTTCCGGACCGCGCCGCCGGACGTCCTGCAGGGCCAGGCCCTGGCCCAGCTGATCACCTCGGACGGCGGCCAGCGGGTGGCCATCATGGCCCGTAACGACCCGTACGGTGCCGGCCTGGCGAACAGCACCGAGACGAACCTGGTCAACGCGGGGATCCCGCAGGACCAGATCACGAAGATCATCTACGACCCGAACGCGGCGTCGTTCAACCCGGAGATCGACCAGGTCGCGCAGTTCAACCCGGACTCGATCGCCGTCATCGGTTTCGACGAGTCGAAGCGGATCCTGACCCGCATGAGCGAGGTCCAGATCGGCCCGGGCCAGAAGGCCGTCTACGGCACCGACGGGAACATGGGCAACGCACTCGGCGAGGGTCTGCCGCCCGGCCTGCTGGCCGGCATGAAGGGCACCCTGCCGCTGACCGAGCTGTCCGGCGGCTTCCGGGACCGGCTCCTGCAGCAGGACCCGGCGCTGACCGACTTCAACTACGCCGCGGAGTCCTACGACGCGGTGGTCATCTCGGCCCTGGCGGCCGAGGCGGCGAAGTCGACCAACGGGCCGGACATCGCGACCCAGATCAACGCGATCACCAAGGACGGCGAGAAGTGCACCGACTACGCCGGCTGCAAGGCGATCCTGGACCGGGGCGGTGACGTCGACTACGACGGCGCCACCGGCACGCTCGACTTCACCGACGCCGGTGAGCCGGGCTCCGGTTCCTACGGGGTGCAGACCTTCACCCCGGAGAACACCATCAGCGACGACGTGACCTACGTCCGCGTGGGTGCCCAGGGCTGACCAGGAGCACGACGACGACGGGGCGGGCCGGCAACGGCCCGCCCCGTCCTCGTGCGGGCCCCCCGGGCCACGCCGGCCACGCTCGCCACGACGGCGGCCCCGTCCCGGCGGTGCAACACCGGGACGGGGCCGCCGGGGCCTCACTTCTTCTCGCTGCTCCCGGCCAGGGTGCCCAGGTACAGCTCGATGACCTTCGGGTCGGTCAGCAGAGCCCGGCCACCGGCGGTGTAGGCGGCGCGGCCCTGGTCGAGGACGTAGCCACGGTCGCAGATCTGCAGGCACCGGCGGGCATTCTGCTCGACCATGATGACCGAGACGCCCGCGGCGTTGATCCGCTTGCAGCGCACGAACACCTCGTCCTGCAGCATCGGCGACAGCCCCGCCGAGGGCTCGTCGAGTAGCAGCACCGAGGGCGCCATCATCAGCGCCCGCCCCATCGCGACCATCTGCCGCTCGCCGCCGGACAGCGATCCGGCCTTGGTCCTGCGGCGCTGCCCCAGCATCGGGAACAGGTCGGCGACCTCCTCGAAGCGCTTCGCGAACGACTTCGGCCGCAGGAACACGCCCATCTCCATGTTCTCCTCGATCGAGAGCGAGGGGAACACGTTGTCCCGCTGGGGCACGTAGCCGAGCCCCTTGGTGACCAGGGCGTGCGCCTTGGCGCCGGTGATGTCGTCGTCGCGCAGCCGGACCGTCCCGCTGCGCACCGGGATCAGCCCGAACATGGCCTTGAGCAGCGTCGACTTCCCGGCCCCGTTCGGGCCGATGATGCCGACGATCTCCCCGTCGCGCAGGAAGAAGTCGCTGCTGTTGAGGATGTCGACGCCGGGCACGTAGCCGGCGACGAGCGAGTCGACGCGCACCAGCGCACCCGCTGCCCGCTCGTCGTGCACCTCGGCCGTGGCCGCCTGCTCGGGCGTCATGGCCCGGTCGGCCGCCGGGGTCTGCTCGGTCATGTCCGCTTCCCCTCTGCGCTCCCGTCGGCCGGCAGCTCCGTTCCCTGCTCGACGGCCTCCATCTCGGCGGCCAGGTCCGCGGTCTCGCCGACCGGGTTGCCCTCGGCGTCGAACTCGAGGACCTGGTCGTGGTGCGCACCCAGGTAGGCGTCGACGACGGCCTGGTTCGACGAGAGCGCCGACGGCGGCCCCTCGGCGATCACCTGTCCCTGTGCCATGACGACCACCCAGTCGCTGATGTCGCGGATGACGTCCATGTCGTGCTCGACGAACACCACGCTCATGCCCTCGTCGCGCAGCGACTTGACGTGGCCCAGCAGGCTCTGGGTGAGCGCGGGGTTCACGCCGGCCATCGGCTCGTCGAGCATGACGACCTTCGGGTTCATCATGAGCGCCCGCGCCATCTCGAGCAGCTTGCGCTGCCCGCCGGACAGCGAGCCGGCGAGGTCGTCGGACTTGGCGTCCAGGGTGAACCGGGCGAGCAGCTCGCGCGCACGCTCGGTGATCTGGCGCTCCTGGGTACCCCAGGCGGTGAACAGCGCCCCGAGGAAGCTCTCCCCGCGCTGCCCGGTGGCGCCCAGCTTCATGTTCTCCATGACCGTCATACCGGCCAGGGCCTTGGTGAGCTGGAAGGTGCGGACCACGCCCTTGCGGGCCACCCGGTGCGGGGGCAGCGACTGCAACGGCTCCCCGTCGTAGACCCAGGAGCCGCTGTCGGCCCGGTCGAACCCGGTGAGCAGGTTGAACAGGGTGGTCTTGCCCGCGCCGTTCGGCCCGATCAGGCCGGTGATGGCGCCGCGCTGGAACTCCAGGTGCGCCACGTCGACGGCCGTGAGACCGCCGAAGGCGCGGGTGACCCCGTCGACGGAGAGCACCGGGTCCGGCTTGGCGACCCCCGGCTCCGGGGCGACGCCGGCCAGTGCGTGGCCGGGGTCCGGCAGCTCCGCCGGGGCGGGTGCGGGGCCGGCGGCGTCCGCGCCGCCGGTGTCACCGACGTCGCGGGTGATCTCGGTGTGGTCGGCGTCGTCGTTGCGGTCGGCGCCGTTGTGGTCGGCACCGTTGCGGTCAGCGGCCATCGCCGAGCACCTCCCTCCGGCGTCCGAAGATGCCCTGTGGTCGGAACACCATCATGAGGCCCAGGAACAGGCCGACGAGCACGAAGCGGATCGCGCCGACGTCCTGGGACTCGACGAACGGCAGCAGCGGGTCGTCGCCCGCGGTGGCCTGGCGCAGGAACGCGTCGGCGATCGAGAGCAGGAACCAGAAGGCCATCGCGCCGATCACCGGGCCGAGGACGCGTCCGGCGCCGCCCAGGATGAGCGCGGCGTAGGCGAAGAACGTCTGGGGAGGCGAGTAGAAGTCCGGCGTCAGCGACTGGGTCGCCAGCGCGAACACGATGCCGCCGAGGGCGCCGAACACGCCGCCGAGCGCGAGCGCCTGCATCTTGTAGGCGAACACGTTCTTGCCCAGCGCACGGGCGGCGTCCTCGTCCTCGCGGATCGCCTTGAGCACCCGGCCCCACGGGCTGCGCACGAGCAGCCAGGTGAGCAGCACACACAGCCCGACGACGGTCCAGCCCATGAGGATCGCCCACAGGTCCGGTCCGCGGATCTCCAGCCCGAGGATCATGTACGACGGCTGGGTGAACGGGTTGGCCTCCGCGAAGGCGTCGCCGAAGCCGGTGAGACCCTGGGTGCCACCGGTGAACTCGGTCTGGGACGTCGACCGGGTGATCAGGCGCAGGATCTCCGACGCCGCGATCGTGACGATCGCGAGGTAGTCGGCGCGCAGCCGCAGCGTCGGGATGCCCAGGACCAGCGCCAGCAGGACCCCGCACGCCATGCCGATCAGGACGCCGAGCCAGAGCGGGGCGCCGTAGTTCGCCACCGAGATGCCCATGCCGTAGGCGCCGACCAGGGCGAACCCGATCTGGCCGAAGTTGAGCAGGCCCGTGTAGCCGAAGTGGATGTTCAGGCCGAGTGCCAGCAGCGCGAAGAAGATCGCCGAAGGGCCGATCAGCTGCGTGAAACCGACGGTCAGGAGCTGTCCGAAGTCGATCATGGGGTTCCCCTCAGCCGATCCGGGCCTTGGACCCGAGCAGGCCCTGCGGACGGAACACCAGGATCACGATCAGCACCGCCAGACCACCCAGATACTTGAGGTCCAGCGGCAGCACGAGCGTGGAGAGCTGGACGAGGACACCGACGATCAGGCAGCCGAGCAGCGCGCCGTAGGCGGTGCCCAGGCCGCCGAGGATGACCCCGGCGAACATCAGCAGGAGCAGGCGGAAGCCCATCTCGTACTGGACGGTGCTGGACAGTTCGGACAGTGCGAACAGCACGCCACCGAGGGTGGCCAGGGCGCCGCCGAGCATCCAGACGAACAGGATCACCCGGTCGACGTTGATGCCGGAGGACGCGGCGAGGTCCCGGTTGTCGGAGACGGCACGCATCGCCTTGCCGATGCGCGTCTTCTGCAGCAGCAGTGCGACGGCGACCAGCACCACGATCGAGATGCCGATCGCGGAGAGGTCCTTGTCGGTGAGCGCGATCGGGCCGTAGTTCCGCACCGTCTGCGCGGTGTAGTCGGTGAACGACTCCGAGCGGCCGCCGAAGACGATCAGCACCAGGTAGCGGAGCGCGATCGAGAGGCCGATCGAGACGACGAGCTGGGCGATCAGCCCGGCCCCGCGGTGCCGCAGCCTGCGCCAGATCCCGAGCTCGTTCGCCGCGCCGAGCAGGGCGCCGATCAGCACCGCGATGATCGTCGCGGGGATCAGCTGGACACCGCCGGCGACGTTGATGTACCAGGCGACGACGGCGCCGATGGTGACCATCTCGCCGTGCGCGAAGTTGGTCAGGCCGGTGGTGCCGAAGATCAGCGACAGGCCCACCGCGGAGATGCCGATGACCAGGCCGAACCGGATGCCGTCGACCAGCAGCCGCAGGAAGGTGGCGAAGCCGCTCGCGCCCAGGCCCTCGGCCTCCTCGCCGAACCGGAAGACGACTGTGTTCAGCGAGCCGTCGGCGACCTCACGGGTGGTCTCGCCCTGCAGCACCTTGGTGCCCGCCGGCAGCGTGGTCTCGTCGAGCCGGAAGGTGTAGCTGCCGGCCGCGGGGACGGTGAGCTTCCAGCGGCCGTTGGCCTCGGAGGTCGCCTCGGCGGCCGGGGCTCCGTCGCGTTCCGCGACGATCTTCACGCCGGCCAGGGGGTCGCCCGCCTGGTTGCGCAGCGTGCCGCTGACGTCGATGCCGTCCTGCTCCTGCGCGGGCGCGGCGGCGACCGCCGGGGACGGTGCGACGGGCAGGGGCGTGGTGCTCGCGAGTGCGGTGCCGGACAGGGTGACCGCGCCGATCAGCGCGATCACCAGCCCGATCAGCCAACGGACCGCGGACCGGGCAGGGGAGCGCCGCGGAACCCCCGCACGGCCCCTGACGCGATCGGCGCTCCCATGGAGCGGAATGCGGAGTGGAGACAACGTCGTCCGTCCTCGTGGGGCGTCGTTCGAGCACCCGGTTGGGTGACCGGGGCGAACGTAACCGAGGAGCGGACTGGTACGAACGTCTCGGACTCGGGTGTGGCCGAGACGTGACCCGCTGGTGTCACGGGGCGACCGTCAGGACACGAGCGGTCGTGTGTCCCGGTGCAGGCAGGTCAGCTTCGCGGTGCAGACGCGGCGGCCGTCGTCGTCGACGAGCACGATCTCCGTGGTCGACGTGGACCGTCCGACGTGGATGGGCCGTGCCGTCCCGGTGACGTACCCGGCGGTGGCGGAGCGGTGGTGGGTGCAGGCCAGCTCCAGGCCGACCGGGAACCGGTCGGGCATCGCGTGCAGCGCGGAGAGGGTCGAGCCGACGGTCTCGGCGAGCACGGCGTTGGCGCCACCGTGCAGCAGCCCGTAGGGCTGGCGGTTGCCCTCGACCGGCATCCGGCCGACGACCTCGTCGAGGCTCGCCTTCAGGATCTCGATTCCCATCCGGCTCGTGAGCTGCTCGGCGGCGTGCTCGGGATGCATCTCGGGGAGGGCTGCGGGATCGATCGGCACACCACGATCCTAGGCTTCTCCCCGGTCGCTCCCGGCACACGGTGGGAGCGGCGCCGGACACATCACGGGCGCCTCCGGTTGCCGGGACCGCACGGTTCCGCGATCTTGAATCGACCGACGGACCGACCGGAACGAGGACAGATGGCCGACACCAGGCCGACCGCCGCCGAGGCGTGGTCGACGATGCTCGAGGGAAACCGGCGCTGGCAGCGCGACGAACGCCAGGATCCCCGGCGGTCCGCGGAGGAGCGGGCGGCAGCGGTGGCCGGGCAGACGCCCGCCGCCATGATCCTGTCCTGCTCGGACTCCCGGGTGCCCGCCGAGCTGGTGTTCGATCTCGGGCTCGGCGACCTGTTCGTCGTCCGCACCGCGGGCCAGGTCGTCGACGACGCGGTGCGCGGCACCCTCGCCTTCGGGGCCGGGGCGCTCGACATCCCGCTGCTGGTCGTGCTCGGTCACTCGCAGTGCGGAGCGGTGAAGGCCGCAGTGGCGGTGGCCGGGGGAGCGCCGGCTCCCGCGCCGGCGACGCTCGGCGCCCTGGTCGACGACATCGTCCCGGTGTGCGTGGGGAACGGGACCGACGCGGACGCCGACGTGGCCGCCGCGGTCGACTCCAACGTGCGGCGGGTGGTGGCCCAGCTGACGGCGGACCCGTCGCTGTCCGGCGCGGTGTGCAACGACCGGCTGACGATCGTCGGGGCGCGCTACGAGCTGGAGACCGGCGCCGTCGTGCCCGTGTAGCCGTCCGGTCCCGGCCGGCGGGTCACGAGGATCGCCGTGCCGGGGAAGAGCTCACCGCGCAGCGGCGACCACTGTCCCCAGACCCGGTCGTGGCCCTCGGGCCACTCCGGCTCGACGAGATCCTCCAGGACCAGGCCTGCGGCGACGACGTCGCGGACCCGGTCGCCGAGCGTCCGGTGGTGCTCGACGTAGGTGGCCCGGCCGTCGCCGTCGACCTCGAGGTAGGGGGTGCGGTCGAAGTAGGACTGGGTGACCGTCAGGCCCGCCGGCCCGGGGTCGTCCGGGAAGACCCAGCGCATCGGATGGTTCACCGCGAACACCCACCTGCCCCCGGGGCGCAGCACCCGGTGCACCTCGCGCATCACCCGCCCGGGGTCGGCCACGAAGGGGATCGCCCCGAACGCCGAGCAGGCGAGGTCGAATGTGGCGTCGGCGAACGGCAGGTACTCGGCGCCGGCCTGCACGAGCGGTACGGCGACACCTGTCCGTTCGTTGAGCGCGGCGGCGTGCCGGAGCATCCCGCCGGAGACGTCGAGGGCCACCGGGTGCGCGCCCTGGCGGGCCAGCCAGCGGCTGCAGGGGGCGGAGCCCGCGCCGACCTCCAGAACCCGCTTGCCGGCCAGCGACGCGCGCGGGCCCAGCAGCTCCGCCTCGGCCTCGTGCAGGCTCTCCGGGCACCAGACGAACTCCGCTTCGCCGATGTCGGCGCCGTGCTCGGCCAGGTAGTCGTCGGCGTCGGCGTCCCACCAGCGACGCCCGGCCGCCTCGGACTCGGCGCTGCCGACGGTGCGCCGCACGACGCCGGCGGTGCCGACGGCGGCCTCGGCGGAGAAGTACTCGTCGCGGCTGCTCATGACCACCCGATCGTCGCAGTGCCTACCGTTCGCCCGTTTACCGGACCCGCATTGCCCGGGCCTTTCGGGGCCGCGTAGCATGATTCGCGCATCGTGGTCAACGTGTCGGACGACTGCCCGGCGCTGCTCTGCGCCCGTGCGCGGCCGTCCGCCGCTGCGACGCAGGGGACCACGGGAATCGACGCCAGAGGGTGACTGCTACAACGTCACAGCTACACGCATCAGAACCGGTGAGCGCTGCTGCAGCAACGGGCACCGGACCGACCACGCCAGAAAATCCATCGGAGCACCCCACTACATGTCCACCGACACCACCGCCGCCCCGACCACGCCGCAGGTCGCTATCAACGACATCGGGTCGGAGGAGGATTTTCTCGCCGCCATCGACCTGACGATCAAGTACTTCAACGATGGCGACATCGTCGAAGGCACCATCGTCAAGGTCGACCGTGACGAGGTCCTGCTCGACATCGGCTACAAGACCGAGGGCGTCATCCCCTCGCGGGAGCTGTCGATCAAGCACGACGTCGACCCCGCAGAGGTCGTCGAGGTCGGCGAGTTCGTCGAGGCCCTTGTTCTCCAGAAGGAGGACAAGGAAGGCCGCCTGATCCTGTCCAAGAAGCGCGCCCAGTACGAGCGCGCCTGGGGCACGATCGAGGCCCTCAAGGAGGCCGACGAGCCGGTCGAGGGCACCGTCATCGAGGTCGTCAAGGGCGGCCTCATCCTGGACATCGGGCTCCGGGGCTTCCTGCCGGCGTCGCTGGTCGAGATGCGGCGCGTGCGCGACCTGCAGCCCTACGTCGGGCGCAAGATCGAAGCCAAGATCATCGAGCTGGACAAGAACCGCAACAACGTGGTCCTGTCCCGTCGCGCCTGGCTGGAGCAGACCCAGTCCGAGGTCCGCAGCGAGTTCCTCAACCAGCTGCAGCGCGGGCAGGTCCGCAAGGGCGTCGTGTCCTCGGTGGTCAACTTCGGTGCGTTCGTCGACCTGGGCGGTGTCGACGGTCTGGTGCACGTCTCCGAGCTGTCCTGGAAGCACATCGACCACCCCTCCGAGGTCGTCGAGGTCGGCCAGGAGGTCACGGTCGAGGTGCTCGACGTGGACCTGGACCGCGAGCGTGTCTCCCTGTCGCTGAAGGCGACGCAGGAGGACCCGTGGCGCCTCTACGCCCGGACCCACGCGATCGGCCAGATCGTCCCGGGCAAGGTCACCAAGCTCGTCCCGTTCGGCGCGTTCGTGCGTGTCGAGGAGGGCATCGAGGGCCTGGTGCACATCTCCGAGCTGGCCGAGCGCCACGTCGAGGTGCCGGAGCAGGTCGTGCAGGTCGGCGACGACGCCATGGTCAAGGTCATCGACATCGACCTCGACCGGCGCCGCATCTCCCTCTCGCTGAAGCAGGCGAACGAGGGCATGACGACCGAGACCGAGTTCGACCCGACCCGGTACGGCATGGCCGCCGAGTACGACGACCAGGGGAACTACATCTACCCCGAGGGCTTCGACGTCGACACCGGGGACTGGAAGGAAGGCTACGACGAGGCCCGCGCCGCCTGGGAGAAGCAGTACGCCGAGGCGCACGCCCGCTTCGAGCAGCACATGGCGCAGATCCGCAAGGCCGCCGAGGCCGAGGCGGAGGGTGGCGACGACGTCGCTCCGGCGAACTACTCCTCGGGTGGCGGTGAGGAGCACACCAGCGGCGGTGGCGGCGGCGGTGGTGGTGGCGGACAGGCCGAGTCGGGCGGTTCGCTCGCCAGCGACGAGCAGCTCGCCGCTCTGCGGGAGAAGCTCTCCGGCGGGGCCTGATCAGTCCCTCCGGTCCCTCGCGGACCGGAACCGGCGTCCCACGTGACGCCGCATCGCACCGAGCCCCGGTGACCTCTGTGGTCGCCGGGGCTCGGCGTATGTCGGGGCAGCCCGCACCTCGGGATGAACGGCCGGTGGACGTCCGTCGTCGCCGGACGGCGTGTCGGACGGACGCGCCGGGAGCAGATCACGTTTCGGCACCGGTCCATAACACTCCGGCTGCGTCGGCGGAGTCGATCTTCCTCGGCGCCTAGATTGGTGAGCATGGCCGGCCGCTCCGTCCGCCGGACGCGATCCGGCACGTCCCTGCATCCCACCCCCCGAGCCCGTCGCCGGCAGGCGGCCCTGCTCGCGGGGATCGCCCTCGGCGCCGGCGTGCTGTCCGGCTGTGGCACCGCCTCGGGCGATGCCGGTATCGCCGTCCCGACGTTCGCGGCCGGTGAGTCCGACAGCGCCGGCTCCGGCGCGGAGCCGATCCCGATCGCCCTGCCGACCGACTGCGCGAAGGTGATGGATCCGGAGCAGGCCGGCGCGTTGTTCGGCCAGATCCTCGGATCGGTATCGGTCCAGTCGGTGCGCGGGGTGGCGGAGCCGTCGGTGAACCGGACCGAGCGGACCGCCTGCACCTACCGTGCCGGTGGGCAGACGAACGCCTTCGGCGCGGCGCGCAACAGCGGCCCCGTGCTCTACCAGCTCAACATCGGCCGGTACGGCGACACCGCCTCGGCGACCCGGCAGTGGCAGCTCAACACCAACGCCGAGCGGTCGAACGCGATCGGCTCGCGCGACATCACCGTGGGCAACGTCCCCGGGGTGCTGATCGAGCGGCCGGACGAGACGACGCTGGCCATGGTCTACGGCGTCGACACGCTCACGTTCGTCCTGCCGGTCTCCGCGCCGGGACAGAACCGCCCGGCCGCCGAGACACTGCCGGACCTGGCCCAGCGGATCCTCCCCGCACTCGCGCCGACCCAGCCGCCCGCGGCACGTCCGTCGGCGGCGCCGGCCGAGCCGTCCGGCACCCCGGCGGGTGGAGCACCGGCTCCGCAGGCCGGCCGGGCACCCGCCGCGGCTCCGCCGGGGGCCACCTGACACCCGTCCGCCGGCCGGATCGGGCGCCGATACGGTGATCGCGTGCTGCGAATCGGGTTGACCGGAGGAATCGGGGCGGGCAAGTCGACCGTCGCGCGCCGTCTCGTCGAACGCGGGGCGGTGCTGGTCGACTCCGACCGGATCGCCCGCGAGGTGCTCGCGGCCGGGACCGACGGGCTCGCGGCGGTGGTCGAGGCGTTCGGTGCGGATGTGCTCGGCCCGGACGGCGAGCTCGACCGGCCGGCGCTGGCGTCGATCGTGTTCGGCGACCCGGACGCCCGGCGGACGCTCGACGGCATCGTGCATCCGCTGGTACGGGTCCGCTCGGACGAGCTCCTCGCCGGCGCCGACCGGGACGCGCTCGTCGTGCAGGACGTGCCACTGCTCGTCGAGGGCGGGATGGCGGCGGCGTTCCCCCTGGTCGTGGTGGTGGGGGTGGAGGCGGAGGAACGGATCCGGCGGCTGGTGTCCGCACGCGGGATGACCGAGCACGACGCGCGCGCCCGTATCGCGGCCCAGGCCACCGACGCACAGCGGCGGGCCGCCGCGGACGTCTGGCTGGACAACTCCGGCGACGAGGACTCCACCCGCCTCCGCGTCGACGCGCTGTGGGACGAGCGGCTCGTCCCGTTCGAGGAGAACCTGCGCCTCGGCCGTCCCGCCGCCGACGGTCCACCCCGGCTCGTCGGGCACGACCCGGACTGGGCCGGACAGGCAGGCCGGCTCGCGGACCGGATCGGGCTGGCGGCCGGCTCGCTCGCCCGGGGTGTCGAGCACGTGGGAGCCACCGCGGTGCCCGGGCTCGCCGCCCGCGACGTCCTGGACCTGCAGCTGGCGGTCGGGTCCCGGCCGGACGCGGAGCCGGTGGCCGACCGGCTCACCGCCGCGGGGTTCCCGCCCGATCCGGACGCGGAATCGGACGGGGCCGGGACCGTGCTGGTGCACCGTTCCGCCGACCCGGGACGACCCGCGGTCGTCGTCGTCCGGGTGCACGGGTCGCCGGCATGGGAGCACGCCCTGGGCATCCGGGACCGGCTCCGGACCGACGAGCGTGCCCGGGACGGTTACGCCGAGCGCAAGCGTGCCGCGGCCGCGCTGTACAGCGACGACCCGGACGCCCGCCGCTACACCGCGCACACGGCGGCGTGGCGCGGCGACCCGAACGAGTGAACCGCGGCGGCCGTGTGACGTAGAGCGTGCTGCCCGGGTGAGGATCCGACCGTTTCTGTAACGGTTCCCGCTCGTTGTCCGATCAGGCGGGGAGAGAGCGTCGACGCTTCCGTTCCGCCGAGGTACGGGCGGGTTCCCGCCGATCGCGCCGCCTGCCGGCCGGTCGATCGGATGGCCCGGGTACGGCGACGAGGGGATTCGGGGTTGAGCACGATGGCGCAGCGACACGGGGCGGACGGCGGCTACGTCGAACCCGGTCGCGTGCCTGGGTACCCCCATTCGGGCGAGTACGAGTACGTGTTCGACCCGTACGCGGGCGACGGCCGGGGCGACGTCAGTGCCGAGGGCGCGTGGACCGGCTGGCCGGAGGAGTCACCGCCGATCAGCGGCGCGATGGTGCAGCAGCACCGCACGCTCCCGCACGGCGAGCTGCGCGCGGACTTCGGCGCGCACCTGGAGACCCACTACCCGCGCCTGGTCGCCCAGCTCTACGCGATCACGCTGAACCCGCAGGACGCGCACGATGCGGTCCAGGACGCGTACTCGCGGGCATGGCGCCGGTGGAGTGCGCTGTGTGACCGCGAGGGCACGTCCGCCCAGGCGGACGGTGAGGACTCCGCGGTCGGCTGGATCCGGCGGGTCGCCATCCGGACCTCGATGCGCGGCCGGTGGCTGCGGTTCGGGCGGCGCCGTCGCCCGGCCCCGGAGGAGACCGATCCGCGCACCGGCGCGCTGCTGGAGGCTCTGGGCCGGCTCGGCCCGGCCGACCGTCGCGCGGTCGTGCTCCACCACATGGCCGGCCTGTCCGCCGGTGCGGTCGCCGACCTGGAGCAGGTCGATGAGCAGGAGGTACGGCGGCGGCTGGCCCGGGGGCGCGAGATCGTCACCGAGGGCATGGCCGAGGTGCTGGAGGAGATCGTCGGGGCGCCCGGTGCGCCACAGGACGGCGGGTACACCCGCGCCGTCGAGGGGGGACGGGCATGAACGGCTACGGCGACATCGACCGCGAGTTCCACCGGCTCGACGACGTCCTGGCGGCGGCGGTCCCGCTGCCGCCCGTCGACGAGGTCATCGGCCGCGCCGCGGGCGCCCGGCGTGCGACCTCCGCGGCGGCCGCCGCGGTGCTCACGGTCGGCTCGCTCGGCGGGATCACCGCGGTGGCGACCGCGGCCGCACCGGACGGGGCGTTCGTCGGGCCGCCGTTCGCGATCGCCGCACCCCAGACGGCGCCGGCGACGCCGGAGCGGATCTCGACGGTCGACCCGAGCACATCCGCCGCAGGCTCGGCGCTGCCGCCCTCCTTCGACCCCGGCACCGCCGCGGGGCAGGCCGGGGTGCCGGAGCGGGCCCCGGGACCCGGCACCGCCCCCGCCCCGGGCGCACCGTGGACACCGGACGCGTCGGACGCGCCGGTACCGGTGCTCCCGGCGCCGCCGCCCGGTGACGGAGGGGCGCCGCCCCCGCCGCCACCACCCGAGCCCGGGCCCGGACCGGTGGACCCGCCGCCGGACGAGGACGAGCCGCCGACGACCCCGCCCGACGACGGTGGCGGCGACGAGGGCTCGCCCGACCCGACGACCCCGCCGACGACCCCGCCGCCGACCACTGACGACCCGACGCCGACCACGCCGCCGACCACCCCGCCGTCGTCGTCGAACGGCGAGGGCTCGCCGGATCCGACGACGACCACCAGCTCCTCGGCCGCGCCGACGACGACGTCGGAGAGTTCCACCCCGACCAGCACCAGCTCCACGGGCGGGTCCTCGACGAGCGCGGTCGGGCTCGGCCCGGCCCAGCACCCGGCGGTCTGAGCGCCGCCCTTCCGACTGTCGGCCCTCCCGAGCTCCGGGGGAGCTCCCGGGTCAGCCCGCGAGGTCGGCGGGCGGGGAGGGGTCGGCACGGGGCCCGAGCTCGATACCGAGCGAGGCCAGCCAGGCCTCGTGGTCGTGCCCGTGCCGGGCCAGCCCGTCCAGCACGGCGTGCGAACGTTCCAGGGCGTACTCGGCGAGCCCGGGTTCCAGGAGCCCCTGCGCGACGGCGGCGACGTACTCGTCGGTGTCGAGCACGTCGGTCGCCCGGCCCCGGTGCACCACCAGGTCCAGGTACAGGTCGGTCATCCGGATCCTCCTGCCGTCCCGGGTGAAGGACGCGATGTCGATGTAGGCGTCCTGGTCGCGTTCGTGACCCGGCCGCCACCGCCAGTCGGACAGGCAGACGCCGAGGTCCGGGATCACCCAGGACTCGATCCACCAGGCGTTCGGCCGGGCGACCACCGGGCGGGACAGGTAGAGACCCCAGTCCTGTTCGCGGAGCGTCTCGATCGCGCGGCGGGTGCCCTTGGTGTCGAACTGGGCGCGGTCGTCGAGGTCGAAGGTCTGCGTCTTGGGCGGGTGCACGGGGGCATCCTGCCGTGCCCCGGCCCCCGTGCAACGCGAAACCGTCGGTGGTCGCTCGTACCCTGGGGGCATGGCATTCGCGACCGAGGTTCCGGGCAGCGCCGCCGACGTGCGCGGCAACGTGGAGATCCGCGTGCAGCCCGAGGCGCACCCGGACGCGGGGACCACCCCGTCCGGCACGCCGCTGGCGCACTCCGAGCACCGCCCGGTCGGCGAGATCGAGCGCAGCGACGGCCGGTTCCAGGTCGTCAGCGACCTCAAACCCGCCGGTGACCAGCCCACCGCGATCGCCGAGCTCGACTCACGGCTGCGCGGCGGCGAGCAGGACATCGTGCTGCTGGGCGCCACCGGGACCGGCAAGTCCGCGACCACGGCGTGGCTGATCGAGCAGCAACAGCGCCCGACGCTCGTGATGGCACCGAACAAGACGCTCGCCGCGCAGCTGGCGAACGAGCTGCGCGAGATGCTGCCGAACAACGCCGTCGAGTACTTCGTCTCGTACTACGACTACTACCAGCCCGAGGCCTACATCGCGCAGACCGACACCTACATCGAGAAGGACAGCTCGATCAACGACGACGTCGAGCGGCTGCGGCACTCGGCGACGATGAACCTGCTGTCCCGGCGCGACGTCGTGGTGGTCGCCTCGGTGTCGTGCATCTACGGCCTGGGTACGCCGCAGTCGTACCTGGACCGGTCGGTGTCGCTCGCGGTCGGCGAGGAGGTCGAGCGGGACCGGCTGCTGCGCCTGCTGGTCGACGTCCAGTACACGCGCAACGACGTGGCGTTCTCCCGCGGCACGTTCCGGGTGCGCGGGGACACCGTGGAGATCATCCCGGCGTACCAGGAGCTGGCGCTGCGGATCGAGTTCTTCGGCGACGAGATCGAGGCGCTCTACCACCTCAACCCGCTCACCGGGGACACGGTCGAGCAGGTCGACGAGATCCGGATCTTCCCGGCGACGCACTACGTGGCGGGCCCGGAGCGGATGGAGCGGGCCGTCCGCGACATCGAGGCCGAGCTGGAGCAGCGGCTCGAGCAGATGGAGAACCAGGGCAAGCTGCTGGAGGCACAGCGGCTGCGGATGCGGACCCAGTACGACCTCGAGATGATCCGCCAGGTCGGGTTCTGCTCGGGTATCGAGAACTACTCGCGGCACATCGACGGCCGCGGCGCGGGCACCGCCCCGGCGACGCTGATCGACTACTTCCCGGAGGACTTCCTCCTGGTCGTCGACGAGTCGCACGTCACGGTCCCGCAGATCGGCGGTATGTACGAGGGCGACATGTCCCGCAAGCGCAACCTCGTCGAGTACGGCTTCCGGCTCCCGTCGGCGGTCGACAACCGGCCGCTGACCTGGGAGGAGTTCGCCGACCGGATCGGGCAGACGGTGTACCTGTCGGCGACCCCGGGCCCGTACGAGCTCAACCGGGCCGGCGGTGAGTTCGTCGAGCAGGTCATCCGGCCGACCGGGCTCGTCGACCCGGAGGTCGTCGTGAAGCCGACCAAGGGCCAGATCGACGACCTGGTGGCCGAGATCCGGGACCGCACGGACAAGGACGAGCGGGTGCTGGTCACCACGCTGACCAAGAAGATGGCCGAGGACCTCACCGACTACCTGCTCGAGCTCGGTATCAAGGTCCGCTACCTGCACTCCGAGGTGGACACGCTGCGCCGGGTGGAGCTGCTGCGCCAGCTGCGGTCGGGCGAGTACGACGTCCTGGTCGGCATCAACCTGCTCCGCGAGGGTCTCGACCTGCCCGAGGTGTCGCTGGTCGCGATCCTCGACGCGGACAAGGAGGGCTTCCTGCGCTCGGGCACGTCGCTGATCCAGACGATCGGCCGCGCGGCCCGGAACGTGTCCGGGCAGGTGCACATGTACGCCGACCGGATCACCGACTCGATGCGCCACGCCATCGACGAGACCGACCGGCGCCGGGCCAAGCAGGTCGCCTACAACACCGAGCGCGGGATCGACCCGCAGCCGCTGCGCAAGCGGATCGCCGACATCCTCGACCAGGTCTACCGGGAGGCCGAGGACACCGAGGCGGTGCCGGTCGGCGGCTCCGGTCGCAACGCCTCCCGCGGCAAGCGCGCCGCGGGCGAGGCCGGCCGGGCGCCCGCCGGCGGCAGCTCGGGGGTCGCGACCGACCGGGACACGGCGGCGATGCCGCGGGCCGAGCTCGCCGACCTGATCCAGCAGCTGAACGACCAGATGCTCACCGCGGCCCGGGACCTGCAGTTCGAACTCGCGGCCCGGTTGCGTGACGAGATCGCCGATCTGAAGAAGGAGCTGCGCGGAATGGATGCCGCCGGGGTGAAGTGAGCCCGCGCGGGGTGCCGCGGGGCCTCCCGCTACCGTGTTGCTCCGATCCCACCCGTCCCGGCCGTCCGGCGCCCTCGTGGCCGTACGGCTCGACCAGCCCGACCAGCCCGCCCCGGCCCCGGCGCGCGGCGGAGGAGCCCGTGTGACCGTCACCAGCACCACGCCCGATCCGGACGTGCCCGCCACCCGTGGTGCCGGGCCGGTGTCCCGGCTGCGGTCGGTGAGCCTGACGTGGGCGACGCTGTGGCTGACGGTGCCCCTGCTCGCCGGGGCGCTGTACTGGTCGTGGACCCGGCTCGGAAACTACGCACTCGACCTGGACATCTACCGGCTCGGCGTGCAGGTGTGGCTGGCCGGCGGGGACATGTACGGCACGCTGCCGCCCCCGATCAACGGCCCGGTGCTGCCGTTCATCTACCCGCCGTTCGCGGCGATCACGATGGTCCCGCTGACCGTGGTGCCGTACATGGTCGCGTTCACCGCCCAGTTCGTCGCCTCGGTGCTGTCGCTGGCGCTCTGCATCGCGCTGGCGATCCGGGTCGCGTGGCCGGCCGGCGGGTGGCGGGCCTCCGCCGTACTCGGCGTCCCGGTGCTGGCCGCCGCGCTGCTCATGGAGCCGGTGGCACAGACGTTCGCCTTCGGGCAGATCAACCTGGTGCTGATGGCGCTGGTGCTGGTCGACTGCCTGGCGCCCCGCACCTGGTGGCCCCGCGGCATGCTGCTCGGCCTCGCCGCTGCGATCAAGCTGACGCCCGGCGGGCTGGTGCTGTACTTCCTGGTGCGGCGGGACTGGAAGGCGGCCGGTGTCGCCGTGGCGACCGGTGTCGTCGCCACCGGAGTCGGGTTCCTCGTGGATCCGGACTCGTCGTACCGGTACTGGTTCGGCGTGGGCGGGCCCGCGGCCGGGGTGAGCGGCTCGACGTTCTTCTCCAACGAGACCGTGCAGGCGGTACTGGCCCGCCAGGAGGTCTCCGAACCCTGGTTCACGGTGCTGTGGCTGGTGATCGTCGGCGTGCTGCTCGTGCTGGCGCTCCCGGTGATCCGGCGGGCCGCGCCGGTCGTAGCGCTCTCGGCGACCGCCGCCGTCGTCCTGATGGCCACCCCGACGGCCTGGTCGCACCACTGGGTCTGGGTCGTCCCCGCGCTGATCGGGATCGGTGCGCACGCGCTGCGGTACCGCTCGGCCGGGTGGGCGGTGCTCGGCACGGTGATCACGGTGATCTTCTTCGTCGCGCCGTTCCGGTGGATGCCGAACGTGTGGGGCGTCGAGATGAAGTGGAACCTCGCCGACCAGGTCCTCGGCGCGAGCTACGTCATCCCCGCCGTGGTCGCGCTCGGTCTGGGCTGCTGGTACGTCACCCGCGGCCCGGGGCGACCCGGTGGGCCGCGGGCAGCCGCTCGCCGGGACTCGCCCGGCAGGTGAGCGCATCCCGGTAGGCCCCGCCCCGTATCCGGCGAGCCCTGGTCCGGGTCTCCGTACCATCTAGGCTGGGGATCTGGAGGTGCCGGTGGCCGACGACGACATCCGGGATCAGGCGAGGATCTGCGCGGTGCGACCGGGCACCGACCTCGGCAGGCACGCGCGCATGCTCTCGCGGCTGCACGACGCGGTGCTCTCCGGTGACACCGCCCCCGACCGGGCGCGCCGGCTCGTGGCCCGGTCCTGGGACCGGGTACGGGCCCAAGGGGTGGATCCGGATGCCGGCGACCCACCCGGCCCGCTCGACGCGGGCGTGGTCGAGCACCGGCGTACCACGTCCCCGCTCGTGCCCGTGCTTCCCGCGCTGCGCGCGGCGCTGACGTCGGTCGCGGAGGACGCCCGGCACGTCATGGTCGTGACCGACGCCGACGGTGTGCTGCTGTGGCGGGAGGGCTCCACCGCGGTCCGGCGCCGGGCCGACGCGCTGGGCTTCACCGAGGGCGCCGACTGGTCGGAACGCTCGGTCGGTACGAACGCGATCGGTACCGCGCTCGCCGAGGGCGGGCCGGTGCAGATCTTCTCCGCGGAACACTTCGTGCGCAGTCACCACGGCTGGACCTGCACCGCGGCCCCGGTACACGACCCGCGCAGTGGCGAGCTGCTCGGCGTCGTCGACCTCTCCGGGCCCGCCGAGACGATCCACCCGACGACGGTCGCCCTGGTCGACACCGCGGTCCGGCTCGCCGAGGCCGGGTTGTGGCAGCGGCACGAGGCCCGGCTCGACGCGCTGCGCACGATCGGCGCACCGATGCTCGCCGGGACGGCCGGGCCGGGACTGGTCGTCGACGACCACGGCTGGGTCGCCGCAGCGACCGGGCTCCCCGGCGTCGAGCGGGTCGCGGCACCGTCGGCCGACCGCCTGCTCGCGGTGCACGGACTCGGGCCGTGCCTGCCGGAACCGGTTCCGGGTGGCTGGCTGCTCCGCCCCGCGCAGGCGGGTGGATCCCGGCGGATGCGGCTGCGCCTGGAGCTGTCCGGGCGGCCGCCGAACGCCGTCGTCGAGGGCAGCTCCCGCTGGGTGCACCCGCTCTCGACCCGGCATGCCGAGGTACTGGTCCTGCTCGCGCGGGCCGGCGTGTCCGGCCTGGACGCCGCGGCGCTGTCCGAGGGTCTCTACGGCGACCGGGCGCACCTGGTCACAGTGCGGGCCGAGATGTCCCGGCTGCGCCGAAACCTCGGCGGGATCCTGCAGGCCCGCCCGTACCGGATCGCACCGGAGGTCGAGCTGGACCTGACCGGCCTGGAGCAGAGCCGGATCGTCCGGGAGTCGGCCGCGCCCGGAGTGGCCGCCCTGCGCCGGGACTGATCAGCTGGTGATGTCCTTGCGGGTGAACCGCCAGGCCGCGAGCCCCATGAACAGGGTCGCGTAGCAGACCGCGGAGAACGCGCCGTAGGTCATCTCGGCCCAGTCGACGTCCCGGGCCAGCAGGGCGGACCAGGCGTCGCCGTGATGAGTGGGCAGGAAGTCCCGGATCACGCCGAGGTCGTCGATCTGGTCGATGATCTGCGAGACGATCGACGCCATCACCGCGCCACCGACCGCGCCCAGCGGGGCGTCGGTGCTCACCGAGAGCAGCAGCGCGAGCCCGGCCACCCAGCTCAGCTGGACGACGACGTAGAGCGCCCCGAGCATCACCCGGCCCACCGCCGTCCAGAACGGCAGGGACTCGCCGATCGGTGACACCAGGTCCCCGGTGCCGTAGGCGATCGCCCCGACCACCAGCGAGGCGACGGGGAGCAGCAGCAACGCCGCGACCGACAGCAGGCCGGCCACGATCGCCTTCTGCCGGAGCAGCCGGGCCCGGGGCACCGGTACCGCCAGCAGGTAACGCAGCGACGACCAGGACGCCTCGGCGGCCACCGTGTCCCCGAAGAACAGCGCCACCAGCACCACGAGCAGGAAGCTCGCCGAGGCGAACAGCGTGAACACCGCGAAGTTCGTGGCGCTTCCGGACGCGAGGTCGACGAGGCTGGGGCCGGCGGCGGGCCCGTCGTCCTCGCCGAGCGAGAACGCCGCCCACAGGATGATCGGCATGGCGACGACCAGCGCGAACGCCACCTGGGTGCGCCTGCGCATCAGCTGGCGGACCAGCTCGGTGCGCAGCGGCAGGGTCCGCCCCGGCACGGCGAGGGGCGCCCCCTCACCAGCGACCAGGTCACCGATGTGTCCCCGCCGGGTCGACAGCTGACGGTCGTCGGTACTCACGAGCCACCCCCGCTCACGTCACGACCCTCCGGGCCGACCAGTTCCAGGAACGCGTCCTCCAGGCGCCCGCGGGGCCCGGCCGCGCTGACCGAGATCCCCGCACCGACCAGCGCGGCGACCGCGTCGGCCCGGTCGGTGCCGTCGAGGTGGGCGTGCACCACGCCCGGCTCGTCGCCGGTGATCACGTCGGACACACCCTCGAGCCCGGCCAGCACCTCGGCCGCGCGGCCGGTCGCGTCGACGGTGAACGACGAGCCGCCGCCGGCCGCGGTGAGCTCCGCGACGGTGCCGGCGGCGACGACCGTCCCCCGGTGCATGACGACGACGTCGGTGCAGGTCTGCTCCACCTCGGACAGCAGGTGGCTCGACACCAGCACGGTCCGCCCGGCGGAGGCGTAGCGCCGCAGCAGCTCCCGCATCGCGTGGATCTGGGGCGGGTCGAGCCCGTTGGTGGGCTCGTCGAGGATCAGCAGCTCCGGCAGGCCGAGCATCGCCTGCGCGATCGCCAGCCGCTGCCGCATGCCCTGCGAGTACGTCCCGACCTTGCGGTGCACCGAGTCGCCGAGCCCGGCGATCTCCAGTGTCTCGTTCATCCGCGCCTGGTTGGCGGGCCGCCCGGTCGCCTGCCAGTACAGCCGCAGGTTCTCCGCGCCGGACAGGTGCGGCAGGAACCCGGGACCTTCGACGAACGCGCCGATCCGGGACAGCACCGCGGTTCCCGGCCTGATCGGCCTGCCGAAGGCCCGCATCTCCCCGGACGTCGGCGAGATCAGCCCCATCAGCATGCGCAGCACGGTGGTCTTGCCTGCGCCGTTCGGGCCGAGCAGGCCGAGCACCGCGCCGCGGGGGACGGTGAAGGACACGTCGGACACGGCGCGGAAACCGTTGCGGTAGGTCTTGGCCAGCGCGCTCACCTCCAGCGGGAGCGCGTCGCCGGTGGGGGACAGGTCGTCCGGGTCGGCCCGGCGCGCCCACGCCCGGCCCACCAGCCAGGCCACCAGCGCGGCGGCGAGCACGCCTGCGATGCCCAGCAACGGCCAGAGCGGGACGGTCCCGGCGGACTCGGTGCGACCCGGGACCTGGGGGACCGACAGCACCGGGTCCTCGGCGAGCCCGATCCGCCACACGGCCGGGTCCGTGCCGGAGTCGAAGCCCTGGTCGGTCGTCGAGAGCTGGACGAGCAGCCGGCTGTCCGCGGGCACCGCGGCGACGACGCCGGGCAGGGTCACGGTCGTCTCGGCCGGGCTGCCGTCGGCGGGGACGGTGACCCGCAGCGGCGCGACGGCGTTGCCGAGCAGCGTGCTGCGCCCGTCCGGCGACAGCGCGGTGACCGATGCGAACAGCACCGCCGTCTCCGGCGCGGGCTGGCCGGGGACCCGGGAGATCCGGGCCGTGACCTGGGGGGCGCCGGAGGGCTGCATCGCCTCGGCGACCGGCTCGGAGACGAACCGTGCCGACTGGCCCGGCGCGGCGAGCCCGGACAGTGACCCGAGTGAGCCCAGCGAGCCGAGCGCCGAGCCGAGGCCGGGCAGCGAGGTGATGGCGGCCGGGTTGCCGCCCGGCGGGTGCACGACGACCTGCTCCCCGCCGGACAACGGCACGGGGGTGGCGGCGACCGGCGCGGCGGTGAGGCCGGGGTAGCCCTCGGCGAGCACGGTGCGCCCGGTCGGGGTGTCCCCGCGGGAGCGGACGTTGCTGCGCACCTGGTAGGCGAACGGGGTCGCCGCCAGTGAACCGGTCTCGCCGTCGGCGGCAGGCAGTCCGCGCAGGTGCTGGTCGAACCAGTCGCCGATCCGGGCCCGGACCGCGGAGTCGGGGCCCGAGCCGTCGTGCCCGCCGGCGAACCAGAGCATCGAGACCGGAGTGCTGCCTGCGGCGATCTGGCGGGCGTTGGCATCGGCCTGGTCGAGTCCGAACAGGGTGTCCTGCTCGCCCTGGACCAGCAGGGTCGGTGCGGTGATCCGCTCGGTGACGGTCGCGGGGGAGGACCGGCGCAACAGCTCGGCCAGTGCGGGGGAGAGGCGACCGGTCCGGGCCACCTCGGTGTAGGCGGCGCAGATGTCGGGCGCGAACCGGCCGCAGGTCAGCTGCCGCCCCGGGGCTAGGGCGGCCGGGGCCCCGGTACCCGGCCCGGCCTCGGTACCCGGCCCGGCCTCGGCACCCGGCCCGGCCCCGGCTGTCCCGGTATTCGGCCCGGCCGCGACGGCGCCGGACCCGGCCGCACCGCCCGCCCCGCTCGCACCGGACCCGGTCGCATCGGCGCCCGCCCCGCTCGCACCGGAGCCGGCACCCTCCGCGCCGCTGCCAGACCCGCCGAGACCGCCGCCGGAACCGCCCGCTCCGGACTCGTCGTCGCCCTCGGACGACGGGCCGGCGCCGCCGCCGGCGACCCGGCCGCCGGAACCGAAGAACACCCCGGCCCAGCCGCTCTTGAACACCCCGTCCGGCGCGTTCGCACCCGCGGCGGGGGTGTCGGGCAACGCGGTCCCGGCCGGAACCGCGTTGTTGGGGAACAGCGCCTGTCCGAGGTCGTTCCAGGTGATCGTCGGCACGATCGCGTCGACCCGGGTGTCGTACCCGGCGAGCAGCAGGGCGAGCCCGCCGCCGTAGGACCCACCGGTCACGCCGGCCCGCGGATCGCCGTCGGCGTCGCGCTGCACCTCGGGACGCTCGGCGAGCCGGTCGAGCAGCCGGGACGCGTCGGCGACCTCCCGGTCCGGGTCGTTCAGCCCGATGGAGCCACCGGAGGCGCCGAACCCGCGGGCCGTCCAGGTCTGCACCACGTAACCCCGATTGGCGAGCTCGCGCGCGTCGCGGTCCACGGACTGCTTGGTGCCGCCGAAACCGTGCGCGACGAGCACCGCGGGCGCCGGAGCACCGGCGGTCGCGGATGCCGGGACGTACAGCGAGGTGTCGAGCCCGATCGTCCCCGGCTCACCGGGACCGGCCGGGACCGCGACCTGCTCCTCGCTGACGACGACGGGCCCGCCGTCCTCGCCCGTCGCGGCGGCCGCGGCGGGAGCGAACGGGATCAGCAGGCCGACGACCAGCAGCGCGATCAGCGGAGCGGGGACCCAGCGGGCCCGGGGGCGCACGTGCACCAGATCGAAACTACGCAGGTCGGCGGCAGCCTGCGCCCGCGCCCCGCCCGAGCGCCCAAATGGGGACGAACCGGACGATCGGTACCGCCGATCGGGTAACTGGACGTGTGGTCGGCCACCCCTTGTCGCCACGCAACCGTGCGACGGCGAGAATGCAACCGAACCGCAGGGGAGTATCCCGATCGCGGTGGTGTCGTCAGCACGGTCACGGCGGGAGCGTGGTTCCCGGTCGTACCCGGCACCACCGGCCACACGCCGGGCGTCCGAGCACCGGGGATGCCGTGGCGGGAGAGACCTCGGGCCATGAATGCTCCCCTGGGCTGGAGGAAGTGTCGTGAACGTACCCCTGTGGGTCTGGCTGGTCACGATCGCCGGGTTCGTCGTCGTCATCGGCGCGGACCTCTGGCTGAACGACCACAAGCCGCACGCCGTCACCCTCGGCGAGGTGACCCGCTGGGTCGTCTTCTACGTGAGTCTCGCGGTCGCGTTCGGGATCGGCCTCTGGTTCGTCGCCGGCGGCACCGTCGCCGGTGAGTTCTTCGCCGGCTACCTCACCGAGTACTCGCTCTCGGTCGACAACCTGTTCGTCTTCCTGATCATCATGTCCGCGTTCAAGGTGCCGGTGATCCACCAGCACCGGGTCCTGCTCGTCGGCATCGTGATCGCGCTGCTGATGCGCAGCATCTTCATCGCCGCCGGGGCCGCGGTGATCGAGCGCTTCAGCTGGGTCTTCTACCTGTTCGCGGCGTTCCTGATCTACACCGCGATCTCGCTGGTCAAGCAGGCCGCGGGCGGCGAGGACGAGGAGTGGGAGGAGGGCCGGCTCCTGCGGTGGGTGCGCAAGGTCTTCCCGGTCACCGACGACTACCAGGGCGCGAAGACCATCGTGAAGATCGACGGCAAGCGCTGGCTCACCCCGATGCTGATCGTGATGATCGCGATCGGCGTCACCGACATCATGTTCGCGCTGGACTCGATCCCGGCGATCTTCGGGCTGACCCAGGAGCCGTACCTGGTCTTCACCGCGAACGCGTTCGCGCTGATGGGGCTGCGCCAGCTCTACTTCCTGCTCGGCGGCCTGCTCAACAAGCTGGTCTTCCTGTCCTACGGCCTGGCCGTCCTGCTGGCGTTCATCGGCGTCAAGCTCGCCCTGCACGCCCTGCACGAGAACGACCTGCCGTTCCTCAACGGTGGCGAGCCGCTGCCCGTGCCGGACATCGGGATCGGGCTGTCGCTGGGCGTCATCGTCGGTGTCCTGGCGATCACCACGATCACGAGCCTCGTCGCCGTCCGGATCAAGCCGGAGCTGGCCGAGCAGGGCAGCGCGATCACCGCGCCGCCGCTGGCCCGGAGCAAGGAGGAGGCTGCGCGGCTCGCGGCCGAGGACGAGAAGGGCGACCACCACGTGCCGTCCCCGCCGCGCGACTAGTAGCGTGTCGCCGCTAAAACTATCGCTATCTGGTGTATGAGCCTCTCATCATGTTGCTCGTGTTGAGAGGATGCCCAGACGATGGCTCGTCCGAAGGTGTTCACGATCGGCCTGTCGGCTGCTGATCGCGAGTTCCTGTCCAAGCTGACCGTGACCGGCACGCATCCGGCGCGGATGATCATCCGTGCTCGGGTACTGCTGGAGCTGGACGAGAACGTCGGCCCGGTGGACGCTCGGTCGATGGTCGCGGATCGGGTCGGGGTCTCCCAAAACACGGTCCGGTCGATCGCGAAACGGTTCGACGAGACCGACGGCGACGTGCTGGCCACGATCGGCCGCAAGCCGCGTGAGACACCGCCGGTAGCGCCGATCGTGACCGGCGAGGTCGAGGCCCGGTTGATCGCACTGGCCTGCTCGAGCCCACCGCAGGGCTATACACGCTGGTCGCTGCGCTTGCTCGAGCGTCAGGTCGCCCTGGTCGCCGACCTGCCCGATCTGGATCACTCCACCATCGGCCGAGTGTTAAAAAAACGAAACTGCGTCCTCATCTGAAGAAGTGCTGGACGATCCCACCGCACGCCAGCGCCGAGTTCGCCGCTCGGATGGAAGACGTCCTGGCTGTCTACGCCCGCCCCTATGACCCCCGCCGACCGGTGGTGTGCATGGACGAGAAGCCCTACCAGCTGCTAGGGCAGGTCCGCGAGCCGATCCCCGCCGAGCCCGGTCACGACCGCAAAGAGGACAGCGAGTACGTCCGCAACGGCACCTGCTCGATCTTCGTCTGGGCCGAACCCCTACGCGGCTGGCGCCGCGTCGACGCTCAACCACGCCGAACCAAGATCGACTGGGCCCGTCAGGTGCAGCACCTGCTCACCCACGACTACCCCGACGCCGACACCGTCGTGCTGGTCATGGACAACCTCAACACCCACGGAGTCGGCTCTCTCTACGAAGCGTTCGAACCCTCCACGGCCTTTGCCTTGGCACAACGACTGGAGATCCACCACACGCCCCGCCACGGCTCCTGGCTCAACATCGCCGAGATCGAACTTTCAGCTCTCACCCGCCAGTGCCTCGACCGGCGCATCACCGACATCGACACCCTCAACACCGAACTCGCCGCCTGGCAAGACGCCACCAACACCGACCACCGTCAGGTCAACTGGCAATTCACCACCACCGACGCCCGCATCAAGCTCCGCCACCTCTACCCCAACAATTAGATGCGACGGTCTACTAGGCCCTGCCGGCCGGCTCCAGGTGGTGCAGGACGACGTCGCCGATCCGGCCGTCGTCCAGCGTGAGCGTCACCCAGGTGTGGGTCGGCATCCGGCGCCGGTCGGTCGGCGAGCCCGGGTTGAGCAGGCGCAGACCGTCGGCCCGGGAGTCCCAGGGAATGTGCGAGTGCCCGAAGACCAGCAGGTCGGTGTCCGGGTGCGCCCGCAGCGCCCGCTGCTCCCGGCCCTGCGTGGCGCCGGTCTCGTGGGTGACGGCGACCCGGACGCCGTCGATCGTCACCCGGGCGGTCTCCGGCAGCCGGGCGCGCAGGTCGGCGCCGTCGTTGTTACCCCAGCAGGCGACCAGCCGCGTCGCCCGTGCCTCGAGGCGGTCGAGCAGCTCGGCGGTACACCAGTCGCCGGCGTGCACGACGACGTCGGCGGCGTCCACCGCGTCCCAGACCGGCCCGGGGAGGCCGCCGTCGTGGGCGGCCCCCCGGGCGGGGAAGTGGGTGTCGGAGATCAGCAGCAGCGAGCTCGGCATCGGTGGTCCCGCTCGCGGGCTCCGCTCAGCCCACGCCGACCAGGTCGACGACGAAGATCAGCGTCTCGTTCGGGGCGATGACGCCGCCCGCGCCGCGGGCGCCGTAGCCGAGGTGCGGCGGGATGACCAGCCGCCGGCGGCCGCCGATCTTCATGCCGGTGACGCCGGTGTCCCAGCCGGAGATGACCTGGCCGGCACCCAGGCCGAAGCGCAGCGGCTGGCCGCGGTCGTAGGAGTTGTCGAACTCGCGCCCGGTGGACTGGGACACGCCCACGTAGTGTACGGCGACGTTGTCGCCGGGCTTGGCCTCCTGGCCGTCGCCGACGGACAGGTCCTCGGTCACCAGTTCGGTCGGCAGCGGGCCGTCGACGATCTCGACGGCGGGCTTCTGCGGTGCGGTCACGATGGTGCTCCCAGTGGAGGGGATGCCCGACCCTCGGTCGGCTGTCCCGCGCGACCCTGCCAGAGCCGCCCGGCCGGGACACGCCGGACCCTGGCCCCGCGTGCGGGACGGGCCGCTCGCGGATCGGGCCGCGCCGGTCGTCCCCGGGTCGGCCGGCCCGCCGTCCGGATCGTGCCAGGCTGCGTGGTGTGACCGACTCCGCCGTCTCCGCAGCCTGGGCCGCCTGGCTGGCCGCTCTCGACGCCGCCGGGTTCCCCGCATCGGCGAACGCGCGACCGCCGGCCGATCCGGGTGCCGTCGCCGCCGCCGAGACGACGTTCGGCAGGCCGTTCCCGCCCGAGCTGCGCGCGCTCTACCGGGTCTGCGACGGCCAGTGGGACGACCACCGCTCGGCGGCCGGCCCCCTACCGGAACGGGTGACCAGCCTGTTCCCGGCGACCTACCGGATGCTGCCGGTGGCCGAGGCGGCCGTGCAGTACGGCGGCTGGCTGGACGTCATCGACGCCGTCGGGCACGACCACGTCACGGTCCGCGACGGCGACCCGGTGCGCGCCCGGTACTGGGACCCGGGCTGGTGGCCGCTGGCCGTCGACGGCGGCGGGAACGCCCTGGCGGTCGACACCGTGCCGGAGCCCGGCGGGGACGCCGGGCAGATCGTCGTCGCGGGGCCGGACGAGGACGAGCGCCGCCGCGTCGGACGCGGGATCATCGACTACCTGCACCGGTTGGCGGGGTCCGCACCGCCGGTGCCCGCGGGTCCCGGCGGGTCCGCGTACGCGTTCTGGGACGTGCCGCAGCTGCGCTGACCCGGACCGGTGTCCGAATCGGACGTCCACGGACGACTGTGTGGTCCCGATCACGACGAACCGGACATCGTGCTCCGAAGTGTACCGAAAATCAACTCTGTCATCCGTAACACATGTTTGGGAGCATATGGCTCCGCTGCGATACCGGCCGGGCGACTCCGGATTCGTGGCGCCACCATCCTGTACGTAACGAGTTTCGCCGATCGCGTTCGCGCTGGTCCGGGCCGGTCCGGCGACGAGGAGGCCGCGACCGACGATGATGTCGATCCTCATTTTTGCCGCTGGTGCCGCGCTGTTGATCTACAGCGCGGAAAAGCTCATCACATATCTGGTCGGGGCCGCCCGCGGTCTCGCGATATCCGTCTTCCTGCTCGCGGTGATCTTCACGGGAATCGAGTTCGACGACCTCGTCTTCGGCGTGGCGCTGAACCTGGAGGGGATGGAGGACGTCGCGCTCGGCGTCGTCTTCGGAACCGTCATCTCGATGGTCGGGGTGGTGCTGGCGCTGGCCGCGGTGATCGTGCCGTGCCGGATCAACGTCCCCCGCGACTACCTGGTGATCTTCGCGCTGTCCCCGCTCGTCCTGGTGGGGCTGGCGTTCGTCGGTGAGGTCGGCGTCGGTCTCTCGATCCTGCTGATCGCGCTGTTCGTCGCGTTCGTGGCCTATGTGGCGGTGCGGGAACGGACCCGGGCCGCCCCGATGTTCCGTGACGCCGAGGTGATGGAAGGCGCCGGGAATGCCCGCGGCGGCACCGGCACCCAGTCCGACGACCTCTCCCACACCGGCGACATCCCGATCACGTCCAAGCGGCACCTGCCCGGCTGGGCGCTGCTCGGGCTCGCGTTCCTGTCGCTGGTCGGCCTGGTCATCGGTGCCTGGGTGATGGCCGAGGGCACCGAGGGCATCCTGGAGGACTTCGGGATCGTCGGGACCGTGTTCGGCGCGACCATCGCGACCCTGGTGCTGACGCTCGAGGACATCTTCCTCACCGTCGAGCCCGCCCGCCGCGGCGCGCCGCTGATCGGCATCGGCAACGTCATCGGCTCGGTCGTGTTCTCGGTGACCGCCAAGCTCGGCATCATCGTGCTGGCCGGCGGCTCGATCGAGGTGACCGAGGACGTCTTCGTCTGGCATCTGCCCGCCCTCGTCGCGTTGATCGGGTTCTCGACCTATGCACTGTGGACCGGGCAGCTGCGGCGGTGGCACGGGATCGTCCTGCTGGCCGCCTACGTCCTGTACTGGATCGTGAGCTTCGTCGTGTTCGGCGTGGTCCCCGCCGACGACGACTAACCGGCTACCCCGCCCGCGGGCGGGGAGCAGGGCCACGGCCCTGCTCTCCGCTCACAGGTGGCGCAGCCGCGGCACGAGTTCCACGTCCACCGGGACCGGCCGGTTCGCCCGCTCCACCGCGTTCTCGACGAGGTGGTGGTCGGGCGACAGGTGGCAGACCGGGTCGGTTGCGGCCGCGTCGCCGGTCAGCTGGAACGCCTGGCAGCGGCACCCGCCGAAGTCGGTCTCCCGCAGGTCGCAGGTCCGGCACGGTTCCTGCATCCACCCGTCACCGCGGTAGGCGGTGAACAGCGGATGACCGGTCCAGATGTCCGCCACGGACGACTCCCGTACCGAGGCCCGCGGCAGCGGCAGGGTCTGCGCCGCGGGGCAGGGGAGTGCACTGCCGTCCGGCGTGACGGTCAGCTGTCGTTGTGCCCAGCCGCCCATGCACGGTTTCGGGTAGCGGCTGTAGTAGTCCGGCAGGACGTGCACGACCTCCATCCGGCCACGCAACCGCTCCCGGGCCGTGGTGACGATCTCCTCGGCCCGGTCGAGCTGCTCGCGTGAGGGCAGCAGCGCCGTCCGGTTCTTCCACGCCCAGCCGTAGTACTGGGTGTTCGCCAGCTCCACCCGGTCGGCCTGCAGCTCCTCGACCAGGTCCAGGATCTCGGAGACCCGGTCGATGTTCTGCCGGTGCAGCACCACGTTGACGGTCAGCGGCCAGCCGAGCTCACGGACCAGCCGGCAGGCGTCGAGCTTGCGGGCGAACGACGGGATGCCGGCGATCCGGTCCGCGGTGGCGGGTTCGTCGGCCTGCACGCTGACCTGCACGTGGTCGAGACCGGCCTCCCGCAGGCGTTCGGCCCGGGACCGGGTCAGACCGATCGCGCTGGTGACCAGGTTCGTGTACATGCCGAGCTCGTTCGCGGTCCGGGCCAGCTCGGGCAGGTCCCGGCGCAGCAACGGTTCTCCGCCGGACAGGTGGCACTGCAGCACGCCGAGCTCGGCGGCCTCGGTGAACACACGTTGCCACTCGGCGGTGGAGAGCTCGTCGTCGTACCGGTCCAGCTCGATCGGGTTGGAGCAGTACGCGCAGGCCAGTGGGCAGCGGTAGGTGAGCTCGGCGAGCAGCCCGAACGGGCGGGGCACGGCCGGCGGCACGGCTCCGGCGCCCGTCACAGGGTCACCAGGTTCCGTCGCGCGAGCCGGGTCAGGTAGTCGTGGACCTGCTCGCGGACCGTCGGCTCGTCGGCGCCCTCGAACCCGTCGACCAGCGAGGCGACGATCTGGTCGACGGTCCGCTCTCCGTCGCAGAGCCGCAGCACCGCGTGTCCGGTCTGGTTGAGCACGACGACGGTCTCCGGCCCGAGCAGGACGTGGCCGCCGGTCGCCCGGTCCGGTCGCATCCGGACGTGGTGTCCCAGCCGGGGGCGGGTGTCCCCGCGGATCTCGCGCATCACACCCCCCGGCGTACCACGTTGCGCGGTGCCTCCCGTCGCGCGCCGCGGCCCGGGGACGGCGGCGGCGCCGGTGGCGTCACGTGTGGGCATGGTCGATCCCATCCATGATGGCCCACAGGACGTCGCACTTGAAGGACAGCGCCGCCACCGCGGCGTCCTGCTCCCGGTCGGTCCGGCAGTGCTCGACGACGACCTCCAACGCGTGCTCGGAGTCCCGCGGGGCCTGGAACAACCGGTTGCGGAAGTACTGCAGCCCGCCGGGCTCGATCCAGGTGTAGTACTTCTCGAACGCCGCGAGCCGCTCGGCCATCAGGCCCGGGGCGAACAGCTCGGTGAGCGACGACGCGACCGCCTCGACCCACGGTTTCGTGCGGGCGAAGGTGACGTAGGCGTCGACGGCGAACCGGACGCCCGGCTGCAGGTGGCGGTGATCGAGGATCTCCGCGCGGGTGAGCCCGCACGCCTCCCCGAGCCGCAGCCACGCCTCGATGCCGCCGCTGTGCTCGCCGTCCTCGGGCGTGCCGTCGTGGTCGGTGATCCGCCGGATCCAGCGGCGCCGAACCTCTACTTCCGGACAGTTCGAGAGGATCGCGGCGTCCTTGAGCGGGATGGCCTCCTGGTAGGCGAACCGGTTCGCGACCCACGAGCGGATCTGGTCGGGGGTCAGGGTTCCGGCGTTCATCCGCAGATGGAACGGGTGCTCGCTGTGGTAGTCCCGGGCGTGCGCGCGCAGGCGGTCCACCAGCTCGCCGGCCGGTGCCCCGGCACGATCGGTCAGTGCGGTCACGGTCAGACCTCCAGCTCCAGGCCGTCGGTGGCCACCTCGAACCCGGCCTTCTCGACCTCGGCGCGCTCGTCGGAGTCGTCCAGCAGGATCGGGTTGGTGTTGTTGACGTGCAGGTACACGACCCGGCGCAGGCCCAGCCGACCGAGCACCTCCAGACTGCCACCCGGCCCGCCGACGTGCAGGTGTCCCATCTCGTGCGCGGTCTTCGCCGCGAGCCCGAGGCGTACCAGCTCGTCGTCGTGCCAGGTGGTGCCGTCGACGAGCAGCAGCTCGGCGCCACCGATCTCGTCGAGCACCGCGGGGGTCAGCTCCTGCACCCCGGGCAGGTACACGGCGGCCCGGCCGGTGGCCGTGTCGGTGAACCGGTACCCGACCACCCGCCCGCCGGCGCTCCCGGTGCCGATGCTCGTTCCGCCTGCGCTCCTCTCGGTCCCGAACCGGTCGTGCTTCCCGGTGGGGACGTCGAAAGCCCGGTAGGTCAGTCCGGCCCCCAGCGCGGTCTCCACCCCGGTCTCCACAGGGGTCCAGGTCACCGGGCAGAACTTCTCGAGGGTGGGCAGCAGTCCGGTGCCCGTGCGCAGCGTCCGTTCGGTGGCCGCGGTGGCGTGCAGGTGCACCCCGCCGCCCTCGCGCAGCAGGACCAGGCCGAGCGAGTGGTCGATCTCGGCGTCGGTGAGCAGCACGCCCCGCAGCGGGGTGGTGCGGTCCCCGGTGGGGTGCAGGGCGGGCGTGGCGGCGAGCTGGGTGCGTACGTCGGGGGAGGCGTTGACCAGCCACCAGCCGTCCCCGGCGGTGATCGCGATCGACGACTGGGTACGGGGTGTCGCGGGCCGGGTGCCGTCGCGTACCGCCCGGCAGCCCGGACAGCCGCAGTTCCACTGCGGGAAACCCCCGCCGGCGGCCGATCCCAGTACCTGCAGTCTCATGCTCCTCCTTCGTCGCCGGACACCGCAGGGGCGCCGGACGGACAGGCCGTCCGGCGCCCCTGGATGTCAGCGGGTCACGCCTCGGTGCGGGCGATGTACATGGTCACCTCGGGCGCGCAACCGATCTCCTCGAACTCGGGTGCCTCCCACACGGTGGTCGACTCCACGGGCGTTCACCTCCCTTCTGCGGTGGTCCGCGGTGGTGTGGACGACGGGGGTCTAGTCCTCCGGCAGGGCGAAGCAGAACAGCGCGTCGCCCGCGGCGGCCCCGAGCAGGCCGGGCAGGAACCCCTCGATCCAGCCGCCCCAGCCGGTCGGTACCGCGATGTACTGGCGACCGTCCACGCTGAACGTGCTGGGGCTCGAGTGATGCCCGCTGCCGCACTGGAACGACCAGAGCTTCTCGCCGGTGTCGGCGTCCAGGGCGACCAGCTCGCCCGTCGGCGTGCCCTGGAACACCAGCCCGCCCGCCGTCGTCAGCGTCGAGGCGCACATCGGGTACTCGTTGCGCCAGCGCCACTTCTCCTCGCCGGTGAGCGGGTCGACGGCACTGACGAACCCGTAGAAGTCCTCGATGTCCACGGCGACGCCCGCACCCCAGTACGGGATGCTCTCCTTGAACTCACGGCGCCGGCGGGTGGCGGTCGCGCCGACCTCCTGGACCGGGATGTAGATCAGTCCGGTCCGGGGGTTGTAGGACATGTGCGTCCATTCCTTGCCCCCGGCCGGCCCCGGCCAGAAGTGCACCGGGACGCCCTCCTCGTCGGGATAGACCTTGGGCGTGACCGTCCCGTCCGGGGCGATCTCACCCCAGGTGATCCGGTCGACGAAGGGGAACACGCGGACCAGCTCGCCGTTGGTCCGGTCCAGGACGAAGAAGTAACCGTTCTTGTCCGCGTGCGCGAGCAGCTTGCGCCCGTCTGGGGCGTCGAACAGGAGGTTCTCCATCGTGGAGTCGTAGTCCCACAGGTCGTGCGGGGTGAACTGGTAGTGCCAGCGGATCTCGCCGGTGTTCACGTCCACCGCGACGGTGCTGTCGGTGTAGAGGTTGTCGCCGGGGCGCACGGCGCCGTCGAAGTCCGGCGCCGGGTTGCCCGTCCCCTGGTACAGGAGCTCCAGCTCCGGGTCGTAGGTGGGGGTGACCCAGCAGTTCCCACCGCCGCGCTGCCACGCCTCGCCGTCGTCCGGCCAGGTCTCGGACCCGGGCTCACCGGGCTTGGGGACCATGTAGCGGCGCCAGCGACGCTCGCCGGTCTCCGCGTCGAACGCGTCCAGGTGGCCGCGGACCCCGAACTCCCCGCCGGCGCTCCCGATGATGACCATGTCCTTGGCGATCAGCGGCGCGGCCGACCCGCTCTCTCCGGCCCGCACGTCACCGTTGACGGTGTCCCAGATCTTCACGCCGGTCGTCGCATCGAGCGCGATGAGGTGGGCGTTGAGCGTGTACATGTAGACCTTGCCGTGCCCGACGGCCACGCCCCGGTTCACGTTCCCGCAGCACAGCGAGACGTCGTACGGGGAGTTGGCCTTGTACCGCCAGAGCTCCTCGCCGGTCTTCGCGTCGATGGCCCAGACCCGGCCGTCCGGGCCGGAGACGTACATGATGCCCTCGACGACGAGCGGCGAGGCCTCGAAGGAGTAGGTCGACGCGCCGGACTGCATGCCGACGGCGCCGGCCTGGAACACCCACGCCGGGCTCAGGCGCCGGACGGTGTCCTTGTTGATCTGGTCGAGCGTGCTGTGCCGCTGACCGTCGTAGGTGCCGTAGTAGGTGAGCCAGTTCTCGGGCTCCGAGGTCGCGGCCTTGATGCGCTCGTAGTCCACGTTCGTGGTGGCCGGGGCGCTTCCCTTGACGTTGCTGAGCTGGGCGAACGGGATGGCCTCGCCGGCGTCGACGTAGTCGGTCATCTGGTGCTCCTTCCTACGGACGCGGCTGCGCGGGACGGTCGAGCTTGGCGGAGTCCGGCACTTCTCCGCCGATGACGATGGCACCGGTCAGGCCGCGGCCCTCGTCGTTGCCGCTGGCGGAGCCGTACCAGTAGGTGCCGGGACCATCCAGGGTGAGCGAGGCCGTCCCCTTCGCGTGGTTCACCAGCCAGATGAACTTCGGGTCGCCGTTGTTGGGCAGCACCGCGCAGTGGGTGTTCTTGTCGTCGTTGTAGAAGGTGAGCACGAGGTTGCCGCCGTGCGGGAGGATCAGGATCCCGGGGTCGTAGCAGAGGTAGTCCTCGGGGATCCGGATGTCGGCGCGCATCGTGCCGTCGGCGTCCTCCTCGACGTATCCGATGCGGCCGGTCCCCAGCAACCGGCCGAGCGCCGTCCGGTTCTGGCCGTCCAGGCCTGCCGCGGCGTACTCCGCCTCACGTTCACTTTGTGTCGTCGTCATTGGCAAATCCTCCCGAGCACGAATTGTCGGCCGGCTACGCGTGATCACTTTCACACCGTGTTCATGGGACGTCAAGTCCGGTCTCGTGCCGATTCTTCGGAAGGGTCACCCGGGTGGTGGGCGGGGTGCTCGAGGGCCGGGGTTCCGTCGCCGCTCGGCCGGACGCCGGCCGGTCCGCTCGCGTGCGCCGGCGATGGTGTCGTGATCTTGCTGGTCAGCGGCGCTGCGGTGGCCGGACCGGTGTCGGCAGGTGAGGCCGGGGCCGCGGGCCGGGGCGGTGGCCCGCCTGTCCGGAGTGTCCGGCACCTGTCGCGGAGCCGGCGGCGGCGGTGGGCGCGGAACAATTCCCGACGATCACGGCGACGCAATTCTGGCGACCGGTCGTGACGCCCGGGCGGACCCATTCACTGCATTTCTATAATTGTGGCGGTACTGCTCGGCCGTGTGTCGGGATTTCTGTGACGAGACGGTTCGCCCTCGTCGCCACGGCGTCGTGGTGACGAGGGCGTCATGCCTCGTTCGACGGTCGTGACGTGCGGGGTTCGTGCTGACGGTGATCGTCCGTGCGCGGGTCCGGCCGGTGCGGGCACCGCCCCGGCGGCCGCTCGAGGAACGGGCGGAGAGGGTGCGTCGCGGCATTCCTCGCCGGTCACCGGCCGAGCGGGAGGATTGAAACAGGTGTTTCCGCGGGCCCGTCGGAGAAACACGTGTTTCGTCGGAGTCGTTTCCCGGGCGGAGAGGTGCGGGCGTCATCGGGCACCGCGGAGGCAGGGCCCGGCGACCGGGGCGGGCCCTGCCGATCCGGTCGCTGGGCGGCCGGGCTCACCAGAACTTGATGCCGGCGGCCTTGAGCCTGCGCCGGTGCTGCCGCACGGCGCTCTCGATCGCGTCCGAGGAGATCAGATCCCCCCACACCTTCGCAGCGGTCTCGCCCTGCTCGAGCAGTCCGTCCGCCTGCTCCGCACCGAGCTCGGCGCCCTGGACCACGCGCGAGCCGAACCCGATGTGCCAGCGCTCGTCGCGCAGGACCAGCTCCATCCCCTTGCGCACCCCCGGGAGCTCGCGGGACAGCCCCCCGAGCGTGTCCAGCATCGCCTGCTGCCCGGCGAGGAGGACCACGCCCTCGATCACCATGTGGTAGAGCCCGACCGCACCGGTCAGGCTCGTGTGGTCCTCGGCGAGCTGCCGCGCGGTCGCCGGGAGGCGGTGCTCGAACAGGTCGACGAGCTCGGAACTGACGTAGCCACGAAGGACGTCCTGTCGTTGCGCCGGGTTCGCCCCCGGGACGCCGAGGACCTCCGCGGCGACGAGATCGAAGAAGCGGGCGTGCCGCGCCTCGTCACGGGCCTGGGCCCGGAAGGTCGCCTCCATCGAGTCGTCCCGCGCGGCCGCCTGGTAGGAGCCGAGCTGTCCGGCCACCGACGTCTCGGCGATCACGAAGCCGGCGATCAGGCCCCGGACGGTGGCCTGCTCGTCGTCGGTCAGCTCTGGCCAGGCCGCGCGGTCGGCGGTGAGGTCGAGGTCCGTCTCGTCCCACTGCAGCGACTCGGCGAGCTGCACGAAATGGGCGTATCCGGCGATCATGGTCACGTCATCACATTCCTGGGAAGTCCTCGTCGGGTTCCAGCTCTCGGAAGTCTGCTTTGGTGGCGCCGCAGATGGGGCACATCCAGTCGTCCGGGATGTCCTCGAACGGCGTCCCCGGGGGGATGCCGCTGTCCGGGTCCCCCTCCTCCGGGTCGTAGATGAACCCGCACGGCTCGCACAGCCACCTCTTCGCCTCCGGTGCGATCGTGGCGTTCTCGAGCATGCTCATGTGCCTCCCACAGCCCCGTCGCCGCGCCGCCACCGGTGTCGTCCGCAGGACGGTCCGGAAGGGCTGTCCTCCTGACCAGGGAGCCATACGATCGGCCGGGCCGCAAGACCCGGTGCTGCGCCCGGACGCCGGCCCGCGGGTTCGGTGGAGGTACGCATCCGGCCCGGCGCCGGCCCGTGCCAGGCTCCCGGCATGAGTGACGCCGCGTCGCCCGCCACCGTCGGGGACTACCGGGTGGGACGGTTGCTGGGGGCGGGTGCCGGCGGCCGGGTGCACGAGGCCGTCGACGCCCGCGGCCGCCGGGTCGCGCTGAAGCTGGTCCGTACCGAGCACGCGGCCGACCCGGGTTTCCGGGCACGGTTCCGGCGGGAGGTGGAGGCCGCGCGCCGCATGCCGTCGCGCTACACCGCACAGGTCGTCGACGCCGACCCCGACGGTGATCCGCCGTGGGTGGCGACCACGCTGCTGGCCGGCCCCACCCTGGAACGACGGGTGCGCGACGGCGGGCCGCTGCGCGGGCGGGAGCTCGCCCGGCTGGCGACGGGCCTGCTGCGCGCGCTGGCCGCGATGCACCGGGCCGGTCTGGCGCACCGCGACCTCAAGCCGGCCAACGTCGTCCTCACCCCGCGCGGGCCGATGGTCGTCGACTTCGGGATCGCGCACGCGTCCGGGGACACCCGGATGACCCGGACCGGGGCCACCCTGGGGACCCCGGCCTACATGGCGCCCGAGCAGGCCGACGGCAGCGCCGAACCGGGCCCGGCCGCCGACGTCCACGCGTTCGGTGCGGTGCTGGTCCTCGCCGCGACCGGCGCACCGCCGTACGCCGGCGACACGGTTCCCGCCGTGCTGTACCGGCTGCTGCACGAGGCACCCGAGCTGGGCACGACCCCCGAGCCGTGGCGCGCGATGGCGGCGGAGTGCCTGCGGCGCGCCCCGGGGACACGGCCGTCCGCCGCGGAGCTGCTCGGGCGGGTCCGCCGGCGCGGTGGGACACGGGTGGCGGTGGCTGCCGCGCTGGTCGCGGTGGTGGCAGGGACGGGCGCGGTACTGCTCGGCCCGTGGCTCGCCGAGCGCATCGGACCCGGCCCGGGGCTCGACGGGACCGCGACGTCGGCCGGGTCGGCGGGGCCGGCGGAGGCCGGCAGTCCCGGCCCGGGCCTCGCCCCGGGGCTCGGTCCGGGGCTCGATCCGGGGCTCGGTCCGGGGCTCGATCCGGCGGCACCCGGCAACGGACCGGCGGCGACCGCGCCCGTCCCGCCGCCGTCGGTGGCCGGGCCGGTCGTCGCGCTGCCGCACACCGCCGGGCGGGTCGTCGCCGGGGTGGGCCGGGTCTACGTGGCCGATCCCGAGGGCGGCACGGTGACCGTGCTCGACACCGCAGGCGCCACGGTGGGCCGGGTCGAGGTGGGCCGGTTCCCCGCCGCGCTCGCGCTGTCCCCGGACGGGACCCGGCTGTACACGGCGCTGAGCAGCACCCCGGTCCGGGTCGTCGCGGTGGACACGCGGAACCTCGCGGTGACCGGTACCGCCGACGTCGGCGCGGGGAGCGCCGGCGCGGACATCGTGCGGCCCCCGGACGTCGCGGTCGCCGGAGGGACGGTCGTCGTCAGTGACCCGCGCGGACCCCGGGTGGTCGCCTTCGATGCGGCGACCCTGCGGCCGCTCGGCACCGCGGACCCGGCCGCCCGGCCGCTCGCGGTCGCCGCGGCGGACAGTGGCGTGCTCGTCGCCGGCGCGTCCCCGGGAGGTGGCCGCATCGAGACCCTCGGTCCACCGTGGACGGTGATCGGCCCCGGTGTCCCGGCCCCCGAGGACGTCCTCGACCTCGTTCCCGGACCGGACGGGGCCGCGCTGGTGGCCCGGGCCGGGAACGTCGACGGCGTCGGGGGACTCCGTCTGATCGGCCCGGACGGTGCGGTCCGCGCCGAACGGCCCGACCTCGACGCGGTCCGGCTGGGCACCGCCGCGGGCCTGGTCCACGCGCTGGACCCGACCACCGGCACGGTGACCGTCGTCGACCCGGGCACCCTGGGCACGGTCGCCCGGATCGCCGGGGACGGGCTCGCCGCCGACGTCGCCGTGGCCCCCGACGGCCGCGCCCTCTACGTCGCCACGGGGCGCACCCTGCGGATCGTGCGCTGACCCGGTCAGTAGATCCGGTAGGACGCCCGTGCCACCGCGATGCCGTGCCCGGTCGTCGTGTTGCGACACTCCACTCCGGTCCGGCGGCTCACGCAGGTGACCTCCCGGCTGCGCAGTGCCCGGTCGAACTCCAGCACCGGCAGCGAGGGGTCGGCGACCGTGTCCCCGACGCAGGTCAGCGCACCGGGTGCGGCCCCGGCCAGCTCGGCGCCGGTGCCGTGGGCGAGCCGGCACGACGCGGGCACCGGCGGCACCTCCCAGGTCCGTTCGAGCACGTCGCAGCGCGCCGCGAACTCCTCCAGCACGCAGGCGATGTTGCCGCTGGGGGAACGGAACCGCAGCGACCCGTCGGTGTCGCCGTACCGGACGTCCTCGGAGAGGTCCACGACGGTCGCGCCCGCGAGCAGATCGTCGGCTGCGGCGGTCGTGGTCGTCGGAGGGGTCGGCGGTGGTGGCGGCGCGGTCGTGGTCTCCGCCGGACCGGCCACGGCGCCATCGGGATCGCCGCCGCCGCTCAGCAGGATCCCGGCGACGAGCGCGACGACCAGCGCGACCGCGACAGCACCGGCGACCAGCAGCCATCGACGTCGCCGCCACGCCTCGCCCGGCCCCGGTGGTGCGCCCACCAGCGTCGGCGGGACCGTCTCCGCACGAGTGCCGGGTGCGCCACCGCTCGCCGTCGCCGCGGCGGAACGTTCCGGGCCGCGGGCATCCGGTGAGCTCGTCGACGAGCCGCTCGGTGCACCGGACGGCGGTCGCCGGGTCTGGGGGAGGCCGCCGTCGCCCGGCGCGGTGCCGTCGGTCCACCAGGGCCGGGTCGACCGCCGGGTCCCGCCGGGCCCGAACGGCCCGCCCGGGACGACCGGAGCGGGCCCCGCCGGCCCGTGTCCCGCCGGAGGTGACTCCGCCGGTGGACCCGCGGGCTCGGTGCCCCCCGCGCCGGCGGTGTGCGCCCCGCCGGCCAGGAGCTCCGCCGCGCGCTCCGCGTCCGGGCGCCGGACCGGGTCCTTGTCCAGCAGCGCCCGCACCACCGGCTCCAGTCGCCCCAGTCCCGGCCCGAGCGCCGGCTCCGCATGCACCACCCGGGACAGGACGGCGGCCGCGGTCCCGCCCGCGAACGGCGTCTGCGCGGTCACGACGAAGGTCAGCAGCGAGCCGAGCGCGAACAGGTCCGCGGACGTGCCGGTCGGCGGGGTCCCGGTGATCTGCTCGGGGGACAGGTACTCGGGCGTGCCGATGACCTGCCCGGTCGCGGTGAGCGCGGTCCCGTCGACAGCCCGCGAGATCCCGAAGTCGATCAGACGTGGCCCGCCGCCGGTGAGCAGCACGTTCGACGGTTTGAGGTCGCGGTGCACCAGCCCCCGCGCGTGCAGCGCGGCCAGCGCCGACGCCAGCCCCACCCCGAGGTCCGCCGCCCGGTCGGGTGACAGCGTCCCGCTCTCGGCGATCTCCTGGTGCAGGGTGGGGGCGTCCAGGTAGGCCGTCGCCAGCCAGGGCTGCTCGGCGTCCGGGTCGGCGTCGAGGAACGCCGCCGTCCAGCCCGGTGGGGCCTGCGCGGCGAGGGCGACCTCGCGGCGGAACCGGGCCCGGAAACCGTCCGTTCCGGCGAGCTCGCGATGCACGAGCTTGATCGCCGCGCGGCGGCCGTCCGGAGCGACACCCAGCAGCACCCGCCCCATCCCGCCGGCGCCGAGGACACCGGTGATCCGGTACCGGCCGACGGTGTGCGGGTCCTGCGGTTCGACAGGCTGTGGTTCCGGGGGCTGCGCCACGACGTGAGCCTAGCCAGCGGACCGGGAGATTTGGGAGATTTCAGACACCGAGGGCATCACGCAGGAACCCGACCTGGAGCAGGAGCAGGTTCTCCGCGACGACCTCCTGCGGCGTCATGTGCGTGACCCCGGACAGCGGCAGCACCCGGTGCGGGCGGCCTGCCGCGAGCAGCGCCGAGGACAGCCGCAGCGTGTGCGCGGCGACGACGTTGTCGTCGGCCAGGCCGTGCACGATCATCAGCGGCCGGTGCGGCGCATCCGCGGTCGGCGGTGTCGCGGCGTCGTCCACGATGGACGAGCGGGTGTACGGGGCGCCGCCGGGCAGGCCGAGGTAGCGCTCGGTGTAGTGGGTGTCGTAGAGCGACCAGTCGGTGACCGGGGCCCCCGCGACGGCGGCGTGGAAGACGTCCGGGCGACGCAGCACCGCGAGTGCGGCCAGGTAGCCGCCGAACGACCAGCCGCGGATGCCGACCCGGGTGAGATCCAGATCGGGGTGCTGTCCGGCGGCTGCGTGCAGCGCCGCGATCTGGTCCTCCAGCACCGGCCCGGCGAGGTCGCCGTGGATCGCCCGCTCGAACTCGGGCCCGCGCCCGGGGGAGCCCCGGCCGTCGGTCACGAGCACCGCGAAACCCTGGTCGGCGAACCAGCGACTGGTCAGGTGGGCGTTGCGGGACCGGACGACGCGTTGCGAGTGCGGGCCGCCGTAGGGATCCAGGAGCACCGGAACCTTCGTGCCGGGCACGTGCCCGGCCGGCAGGAACAGCGCCGTCCGCAGCTCCCGCTCGCCGAAGGTGTGCAGCGTGGGAGCGGGGGAGAAGCCGGGTTCCACCGCGTACCCGGCGATCGGGTGCGTCGCACCGGCGGCGGTGACCAGCACGGCGTGCGGCGCGGTGTCGAGATCCTGCGAGATCCGGACCAGGGTGCCGCCCGCCGCGACTCCCGTGTGCAGACCCTCCGCCGCGGACAGCAGGACGGGTTCCGAACCGGCGGCGACCGAGTAGAGCGCCACCGATGTCGGCTCGGCCGAGGCGCGGAACAGCACCGTCTCCCCGTCGATCCCGAGGACCGCGCGCACCTGCAGGTCCGGCCCGGTCAGCACGGCGTCCCCGGCGACCAGCCGCCGCGCGCCGCCGGAGTCCTCCACCCGCACGAGCACCCCGGACGCCGTCCGCGCCGGGACGCCCGGCACGTTCTCCACCCACACCGGGTCGGTCTGCGAGTGCAGGGTGCTCGTCGCCCCCGTCGCGGGATCGACGGCGAGCGTGCGCACCTCGCGCTGGTCGCGCGGCTGCACGGACAGCAGCGGGCCGTGCGCGTCCCATCCGGCCGTGGCGAGGTACTCGTGGACGGTGCCGTCCCAGGCCACGGGCGTGCGGTCGCCGTCGAGCGTGACGATCTCCAGGCCGACGACGGCGTTCGCGGTGCCCGCGGCCGGGTAGCGCACCTCGGTGGGGACCCGGGCCGGGTGCGCCGGGTCGGCGATGTGCCAGCGCTCGACCGGGGACTCGTCGACGCGCGCCACGAGCAGCGCGTCTCCCGCGGGGGACCACCAGAAGCCGCGGGTCCGGCCCATCTCCTCGGCCGCCGCGAAGTCCGCCAGGCCGTAGGACACGTTCGCGTCGTCGTCCCCGGCCAGCCGGTCCGTGGTGCCGGCGGCGAGGTCGTGCAGGTGCAGCGCGCGGTCCGCGACGAACGCGACTCGCGCCCCGGACGGGTCGATCCGCGGATCGACGACGGCCTCGATCGCGCCGACGTCCAGCGGGCGCACGGCAGGCTCACCGGTCAGCGCGACCGTGAACGGCCGCCCGGACAGCGCGAACACCGCCCGTTCCACCGCGGTGTCCACCGTGTACCCGACGACACCGCCCGCCTGTTCCCGCACCCGTTCCCGCCGGGCCCGTTCCGCGGCGGGCAGGTCCTCCTCGCCGGGCAGCCCGGGGACCGTCGCCGGGTCCACCAGCAGCCGTTCCGCACCGGTCGCCGCGTCGACCGACCACAGGCAGGTCACCGGGTCCGTCCCGGAGCGGCTGCGGAGGAACACCGCGCGGGAGCCGTCCGGGGCGAGGGTGAAGCCGCGGGGGACGCCGAGCGAGAAGCGGCGGGTACGGGCGTGCAGGCGGGGGAACGAGTCGGTCACGGGTGCGTCTCTCCGGGGGTCGGGGTCGCGCCGGACGGTATCCGAGACCACCGACAGCGTCCGGGACCGCCGTACGACGCCCGCCCCGCGCGGGTCACGCCTGCGAGCGCCGCCCGCGGGCCCGTGGTGGCGCGGCCACCCGGCCGCCGGCCTCCTCGCATCCCTTCGCAGCGAGCCGGTCGGCGCGCTCGTTCTCCGGATGGCCCGAGTGCCCGCGCACCCAGAACCACGACACGTCGTGGCGCCGGACCGCCTCGTCGAGCTCCCGCCAGAGATCGTCGTTCTTCACCGGCTCGCCGGCCGCGGTCCGCCAGCCACGCGTCTTCCAGCGCGGCACCCACTGGGTGATCCCGTTCCGGACGTAGGTGCTGTCGGTGTGCAGGTGGACGACGCTCGGCCGGGTCAGTGCCGTCAGCGCCCGGATCGGGGCGGTGAGCTCCATGCGGTTGTTCGTGGTCATCCCCGATTCGCCGCCGTGCAGCTCGCGCTCGTGCTCGCCGTACCGCAGCACCGCGCCCCAGCCACCCGGTCCCGGGTTCGGGACGCACGCGCCGTCGGTGAAGATCTCCACGACCACCGTCACGGTGGGCGACGCTAGCCGAGGGCTAGTACAGCCGGTACGACGACCGGGCCACCGTGAAACCGTGCCCGCTCCGGGCGTCCCGGCACTCGACGCCGGAGCGCCGGCTGACGCAGGTGACGTCCCCGCGGGTCAGGTGCGTGCGGTAGTCGAGCTCGGCCGCGTCCCCCTCGACGGGGGTGCCCGTGCAGCTCGCCCGGGCCCCGGCGGGACCGCCGACGACGAGCCCGGCGTCGGTGCAGTCCTCGGCGCCGGTGGGCGTCCACCGCTTGTTCTCCACGTCGCAGCGGGCCTCGCCGCCGTGGATCCGGCAGGCGATGTTGCCGGACGGGGAGGTGAACGCCGGGGCGACGCCGAACGCGGCCGGGTCGGCGGCGGTCGTTCCGGAGACCAGGTCGGGGGGCACCGCGACCGGAGCCGGGGCCGGAGCCGACTGCGGGTCGCCGCTCTCCTGCCCGGTCCCGGAGTAGGCGGCCACGAGCACGCCGACGGCCAGGGCCAGTGTCGCGCCCACGGTCACCGCCGCCGTCCGGTGCCCGACGGTGCCGCGCAGCGACGCCGAGAGCCCGGAGAGCCGGGCGGGTTCGAGGCTGTCGAGAGCCCGCCGCCACGCCGGTGCGGCCTGCGGTTCGTCCGGCTGCACCGTGGGAACCGGGGCACCGATGGTGGGCCGGACCGCGGGCCACGGCATGGGCGGGGTGGGCTGCCCGGTCGGGAACCCCGCCGCTCGTCCGTCCGGCCCGGCCGCGCCCGGGGTCCACGGCCCGGGCCCCGCCGGCGGGATCGCGCCGGGAAGTCCCGCAGGGGCGGGAACGGTGAGGGGTGCGCCGGAGCCGGGCCGACCCGGGTGGAGGGTCGGGGGGACGGTGCCCTGCCGGCTCTGCTGGGCGGGGATGCCCTGGGATCCGCCGGTCCCGGCCGCACCGCCGGCACCGAGCACGGCGGTACCGCCCGCTCCGGTGTCGGCGGCACCGGGCCCCGGCACGTCGAGCCCGGCCGGGTCATCGGGCAGAGGGGTTCCGTCCGGCTCAGCGGGGTCGGGCACGGCGTCCGGGGCGGGCGACGCGCGGGGGGACGGCACCACCGGCCCGTCCAGGACGGTCGCGGAGGGATGCCCGTTGCGTCGGTCCTCGGGGTGGGCGGTGTCATGGTCGTCAGCGTGGGGAGCGCTCATCGGTTCGCGACGTTAGGTGGGCGTCACGGGTGGCACAGCGGCCGTTCGGAGCAGTAACGACGGCCGGTCGCCTCGTAACGGTGACCGTCCGTGGTGGACGACGAGCGGCGTGTCCAGCCGACGGTGGTTCCTGCCGAGTACGCCCGCATGGCGCGGATCCTCCGCCGGTCGCCGAACGACCGGGTCGGCTGGCAGCCTCGGCGGGATGAGCCAGGCCCTCTACGAGATCACGGTGAACGCGCTGCTCGACCGGGACCGCCCGCTCGACCCGGCGGAGTGGGACGCCGCCGTCGCCCGGGTCGGTGGGAACCGGGCGCCGTTGCTGCTCGCCGAGCTCGACGACGCCGGTCTCCTCGGGCCGGAGCTGCTGGCCGTCGCCGTTCCCGCGGCCTGGAAACTGGCGGACCGGCCGCTCGACCGGTTGTCCGCCGTCCGCTGGCGCGAGCTGTACGCCGCCGCCGGTGCCGAGCCTCGAACGGAGCTCCGCACCTGAACCGGCGGCCGGATTGGGAGCTGAGGCAGCGGATCAGCCGAACAGGCCCCGTCGCCGTGCCAGCTCCTCCAGGTGCCGGCGCACCTCCGACGTCCAGTCGTGCTGCTCCAGGTGGTCGTACGCGACGGTCAGCCGGACGGTCCGGTCGCCGCCGGTGTCGAGGAACCCGCCGCGCCGGTCGCCCTCGATCAGGACGTCGATCGTGTGCGGCCCGGCCAGGAAGGTCACCTCGACCTCCTTCAACCCGCGGGCCACGTCGCGCGGCGGGGTGAACTCGACCTCCTGGTAGAAGCCGAGCTGTGCCCCCGGCAGCCGGCCCTTCTCGACGTCGGCCCGCCGGAAGTGGCAGCCGGCCCGCTCGAACGCGGCCAGCAGCTGCTGCTGCGCCGGGATCGGCTCGATCCGCACCGGGTCGAGATCGCCCCTGTCGAGCGAGCCCGCGATGTCCAGCTCGGTCCGCAGGCCCATCCGGACACCGGGCAGGTCATGCCCGTGCACCACGTTGAACGGCGCCTGCAGCGGCACCCCGAACCGGAACGGGACCGAGTGCCGTTCGCCGGGGTGCAGGACGAACGGGTCGGCGACCCGCTGCTCGGCGAACGACATCGTCGAGCGGTGCTCGTTGTCGTTCCGCTCGACCTCCACCTCGACCTCGAGACGGAGCGTCAGGTGGTTGATCTGCTGCTCGAACTCGCCACCGACGACCTCGACGACCCCGTCGAGGAACCCGCCCGGCTGCGCGACCGGGGTGTGCACCACCGTGTCGACCGTCGTGCCACCGCCGAACCGGGCCTTGAGCTTCCTGAACACCATCGCGATCCCCCTCGGTGCCGACCCCCGCTGCGGGCAGAACGTAGCGCGTCGGCACCTCCCGGCCCCACGCTCCGCCGGGGCACGGCTGCACGGTTCCGAGGCGTCGCAGTAGCCTCGCCACGATGGCGCCCCGCACCCGAACACCGTCCGCGACCGACTGGGTCCGGCCATGGCTGCAGCTCACCGAGATCGCGGTCACCGCGCCGTGGGTGATCGGGTACCGGACCGTCGCCCTGCTGTCGGGTGGCGTACCGCCCGGTGCGGCCGCGCGCCGGGAGTACACGCGGATGTGGACCGAGAAGATCGAGGCGTTCACCCGGGCCGGGGTCGTCGCGGCGACCACCGTGCCCGGGCCGGCCGCCGCCGGGCGGGCACTGACCCCGGTGCGCGACCGGGTGCGGCGGAACGCGCGCAGGCTCGCCCGCTGAACCGGCTCTCACCCGGCCGCTCGGACCGGGAACACAGTTCTGCCCGGGCATCGCACTCCGCGCCCGGGCCCCGTACCGGGTCCAGCCGGTGCGAGGTCCGCTCGCGGGTGCGGTGTGCCCGGGGCAGCAGCTACTACCAGCCGCGCGACTTCCACTCCGGTAGCCCCGGCCGCTCGTTGCCGAGCGTCGAGTCGTCGCCGTGGCCCGGGTAGAACCAGGTGTCGTCGGGGAGCGTGCCGAACACCCGCCCCTCGAGATCGCCGATCAGCTGCGCGTTGTCCTCCGCCGACCAGGTCTTCCCCGGGCCGCCGGGGAAGAGGCTGTCCCCGGTGAACAGGTGGGGCCGGTCCTCGCCCCGGTAGAGCAGCGCGATCGAGCCCGGCGTGTGCCCGCGCAGGTGGATGACCTCCAGCGTGATGCCGCCGAAGACAATGGTGTCCCCGTCGTCGACGAGCTCGTCCATCGGCGCCGGCAGCTCCGGCGCGTCCTGCGGGTGCGCGATCAGCCGGGGCTCGAACATGCCGGCGACCGCACCCAGCGCCTGCCAGTGGTCGGGGTGGCGGTGGGTGGTGACCAGGTGTCGCAGGTCCGGGCGCTCGTTGGTCGCGCCGATGAGGTCGGCGATCCGGGTGGGCTCGGCGGCCGCGTCGATGAGCAGCGCCTCGCTCGTCTCCTTGCACACGAGCAGGTAGGCGTTGTTGTCCATCTCGCCGACCGAGACCTTGCTGATGCTCAGCTTCTCGAGGTCGCGGCGGATGGCCGCGCCACCCGGGTCGGTGTGACCGGTGTAGTTCTCCAGGACGTCCACGGCGCGAGGGTAGCGGCCGGGGACGACATCGGCGGTGGGGGAATCCACCGGCCGCACGGGTGGGGTCGCTCACGGATCGAACATGCGTACGATTACCCTGGAGGCGTACCGACCGGCGCGTGCCGGGGTGCGTCCACCGCGGAGGACCTGGGAAGACGCCTGCTCGACGGGTTCTTGTCGGTGGTGCGACCTAGCATCGGTGGCGGACGTGGAGACGGCCCGTTGCCGGTCGTCGGCCGGAAGCCACGGCCCGGTCGCGGGAATGTCCCGACCCCCCGCGGGCGTCATTACCGGGTCCCGTCCCGAGACCCCGCTGTTCCAGGAGGCGCGAACGTGAGCGACCAGAGCACCGACCGTCGTGACGCCGGCACGTCCCCGGGCGTGTCGCCCGTCCCGAGCGGTCCGAAGCTGGTCGTGCGCGGCGCGCGCGAGCACAACCTGCAGGGCGTCGACATCGACCTGCCCCGCGACAGCATGATCGTGTTCACCGGGCTCTCGGGCTCCGGCAAGTCCAGCCTCGCGTTCGACACGATCTTCGCCGAGGGCCAGCGGCGGTACGTCGAGTCGCTGTCGGCCTACGCCCGGCAGTTCCTCGGCCAGATGGACAAGCCCGACGTCGACTTCATCGAGGGCCTGTCCCCGGCGGTCTCGATCGACCAGAAGTCGACCAACCGCAACCCGCGCTCGACGGTCGGCACGATCACCGAGATCCACGACTACCTGCGGCTGCTCTACGCCAGGGCCGGTGTCCCGCACTGCCCGCAGTGCGGCCACCGGATCGAGAAGCAGACCCCGCAGCAGATCGTCGACCAGGTCCTCGGGATGGAGCAGGGCAGCCGCTTCCAGGTGCTGGCCCCGGTCGTGCGGACCCGTAAGGGCGAGTTCGTCGACCTGTTCTCCACCCTGCAGTCCCAGGGCTACTCCCGGGTCCTGGTCGACGGCACGGTGCACCAGCTCAGCGACCCGCCCAAGCTGAAGAAGCAGGAGAAGCACGACATCTCCGTCGTCGTCGACCGGCTCTCGGTGAAGGCGACCGCCAAGCAGCGGCTCACCGACTCGGTGGAGACCGCGCTGCGGCTGGCCGACGGGCTCGTCGTCCTCGACTTCGTGGACCTCCCGGACGACGACCCGGGCCGCGAGTGCCGGTTCTCCGAGAGGATGGCCTGCCCGAACGGGCACGCCCTGGCCGTCGACGACCTCGAACCGCGCACCTTCTCCTTCAACTCGCCCTACGGTGCCTGCCCGGCCTGCACCGGTCTCGGGATCAAGAAGGAGGTCGACCCGGAGCTCGTCGTCCCCGATCCGGACCTGTCCCTGGCCGACGGCGCGATCGCGCCCTGGTCGAGCGGGCACAACGCCGAGTACTTCGGGCGCCTGCTCTCCGGGTTGTCGCAGGCCGTCGGCTTCCGGATGGACACCCCGTGGCGCAAGCTGCCGGCGGCCGCCCAGAAGGCGGTGCTGAACGGCAGCGACGACCAGGTGCACGTCCGTTACCGCAACCGGTACGGCCGGGAGCGCTCGTACTACGCCAGCTTCGAGGGCGTCATGCCGTTCCTGGAGCGGCGCCTGGAGCAGACCGAGTCGGAGTCGCAGCGCGAGCGCTACGAGGGCTACATGCGGGACATCCCGTGTCCTGCCTGCGGGGGAGCGCGGCTGCGGCCCGAGGTCCTGTCGGTGACACTGCCCCACGAGACGCTGGGGCAGCGGTCGATCGCCCAGGTCTCGAACATGTCGGTCGCCGAGTGCTCCGAGTTCCTCACCGGCATGGTGCTCGACGACCGCCAGGCCATGATCGCCGGCGCGGTGCTGAAGGAGGTCCAGGCCCGGCTCGGCTTCCTGCTCGACGTCGGATTGGACTACCTCTCGCTCGACCGCGCGGCGGGCACGCTGTCCGGTGGCGAGGCACAGCGGATCCGGCTGGCGACGCAGATCGGGTCCGGCCTGGTGGGCGTCCTGTACGTGCTCGACGAGCCGTCGATCGGGCTGCACCAGCGGGACAACCGGCGTCTCATCGACACCCTGACCAGGCTCAAGGAGCTCGGGAACACGCTCATCGTCGTGGAGCACGACGAGGACACCATCCGTGCCTCGGACTGGGCGGTCGACATCGGCCCCGGTGCCGGCGAGCACGGCGGGCACATCGTCCACTCGGGCACGGTCGCCGGTCTGGAGTCGCACGACACGTCGTTGACCGGCGCCTACCTGTCCGGGCGCAGGTCGATCCCGCTGCCGGAGCGCCGCGAGCTCGACCCGGCACGGAAGCTGACCGTCGTCGGGGCGCGGGAGCACAACCTGCGCGGGATCGACGTCGACGTCCCGCTCGGCGGGCTGGTGTCGGTCACCGGGGTGTCCGGTTCCGGCAAGTCCACGCTGATCAACGACATCCTGGCCACCGTGCTGGCGAACAAGCTCAACGGCGCCCGCCAGGTCCCGGGCCGGCACACCCGGATCAACGGCGTGGAGCAGCTCGACAAGCTCGTCCGGGTCGACCAGTCGCCGATCGGGCGGACCCCGCGCTCCAACCCCGCCACCTACACCGGGGTGTGGGACAAGATCCGGAAGCTGTTCGCCGCGACCACCGAGGCGAAGGTCCGCGGTTACGCCGAGGGCCGGTTCTCGTTCAACGTCAAGGGCGGCCGCTGCGAGGCGTGCACCGGAGACGGCACGATCAAGATCGAGATGAACTTCCTGCCGGACGTCTACGTCCCCTGCGAGGTCTGCAAGGGGGCCCGCTACAACCGGGAGACCCTGGAGGTCCACTACAAGGGCAAGACGGTCTCCGACGTCCTGGACATGCCGATCGAGGAGGCCGCGGGGTTCTTCGAGCCGATCACCTCGATCAGCCGCTACCTGAGGACCCTGGTCGACGTCGGGCTCGGCTACGTCCGGCTCGGGCAGCCGGCACCGACGCTGTCCGGCGGTGAGGCGCAGCGGGTGAAGCTGGCGTCCGAGCTGCAGAAGCGCAGCAACGGCCGGACCGTCTACATCCTCGACGAGCCGACGACCGGGCTGCACTTCGAGGACATCCGCAAGCTGCTCGCGGTGATCCAGGGGCTGGTCGACAAGGGCAACACGGTGATCGTCATCGAGCACAACCTCGACGTCATCAAGACCTCGGACTGGGTGATCGACATGGGACCGGAGGGAGGCGGCGGTGGCGGCACCGTCGTCGCGCAGGGCACTCCGGAACAGATCGCCGCGAACCCGGAGAGCCACACCGGTCGCTTCCTGCGCGATCTGGTGACCCCGGACGAGACGCCGCCGGCCCCGCGCCGGCGGTCCGGTGCCGCGGCGAAGAACGGTTCGGCGACCAGCGGTGCCGCGACCGGCACCACCCGTCGCCGGGCGAAGGCGGCGTCCGCAGGCTGATCGGACGGCCGGTCAGCGGCGCCCCGCCGTGGCCGGCTTCCGGAGCCCGCCGAGAACGAACAGCCCGTAGCGCCGGGCCAGGGCGGTGTAGCTCCCCACGACGCCGATCGCGCGGTCCCGACGGCGGATGACCTGCTCGGCCTCCCGGGCCAGCCGCCGGGTGAACTCCCGCTGGACGGCGAACTCCGCCCGGGTCGCCGCGGCCGACGCCGACCGGGCGTGGACCCGGAAGGAGGCTGCCGTGCCGGGCGCACCGTGCAGGCCGCCGTGGCGCAGCAGCCGCACCCAGAGGTCCAGGTCCATCGTGAACAGCAGGGTGCCGTCGACGCCGCCGATCGCCTCGTACTGCGCCCGACGGAACGTCACGGCCGCGGACGGGCCGATCGGGTTGCCGCCGTGCCGCACGACCGCCCGCAGCACGTCCGCGGCCGGGCGCGAGCCGAGCAGGGCCCGGGGCAGGTGCCGGTTCGCGAACAGCGTGCGCCCCGCACCGTCGATCATGTCGGTCCGGCCGACGGCCATCGCCAGCGACGGGTCCGCGACGAGCGTCGCGACCTGCTGGGCGAGCGTGCCGGGCGCGACGAGGTCGTCCGCGCACACGATCTTCACCAGATCCGCCCGCGCGAGGTCCACGGTCCTGGCCCAGTTCTCGGCCATCGGCACGGTCGTCTCCACCCGGACCAGCCGGATCCGCGGGTCGCCGAGTGCGCGGACGACGTCGGACGAGCCGTCGGTGCTGCCGTTGTCCCGGACCACGACCTCGAGATCGGCGTCCTGGTCGAGCACGCTGCGCAGTGTCGACTCCAGGTGTGCCGCGCCCTGGTAGACAGGGACGCACACCGAGACGGCGGGACTGCTGGGGTCGGTCGGCACCGCGGAGGTCCTCTCGGAATCGGCTGTCGGCCTCATACTCCTCATCGGACGTCGTACGCGGAACCATGACGCCGTGCAACCGGCCGGTCGGAACGTCCAGCGGTAGCCGTGGTGCGATCGGTCGCCCCCCGGGCCCGCCCGGTCACGTCCGGAGCGGGCTGCTATGCTCGGGAATGCGACCACCCGGGCTCGCGTTGACACGTGTGTTCGGGCGTCAAGTGGAGCCCCGCTCCCACCCGTGCCGTGATCGTAGCGGTCCGGGTCCATGGTCCGGCCTCGTGGCGTTCGTTCGCCACCGGTCGATCAACGGGTCTTCGCTTGTCGTCGCCGGCAGCAGGTAGTTAGCGACACAGCGAGTCACTCAGGAGACCCCATCAGCACAGAGCCCCGCATCAACGACCGCATCCGCGTGCCCGAGGTCCGCCTCGTCGGCCCGAACGGGGAGCAGGTCGGGATCGTGCGTATCGAGGACGCCCTCCGGCTGGCGCAGGACGCCGACCTCGACCTGGTCGAGGTTGCCGGTCAGGCTCGTCCGCCGGTCTGCAAGCTCATGGACTACGGCAAGTTCAAGTACGAGAGCGCGCAGAAGGCCCGGGAGTCCCGGCGCAACCAGCAGCTCACGGTGATCAAGGAGCAGAAGCTCCGGCCGAAGATCGACAAGCACGACTACGAGACGAAGCGCGGCCACGTCCGTCGCTTCCTCGAGGGCGGCAACAAGGTCAAGGTCACGATCATGTTCCGTGGTCGCGAGCAGTCGCGCCCCGAGCTGGGCTACCGGCTCCTCCAGCGTCTGGCCGAGGACATCGGGGACATCGCCGTGGTCGAGGCCGCCCCCAAGCAGGACGGCCGCAACATGACGATGGTCCTGGCACCGACCAAGAAGCCGGTGCCACGTAAGTCCGCGGCCGCCGCCACCTCCGACGCCCCGGCCGACGCCGAGGCGTGACGGTCGTTCTCCGCCCGCCGGCTCCGGTGGGCGGGGGCGGACGCAGTACCTGAAAACGACCCCCGGCCCGCCGGGGGGCGACACCGAACGGATACGTCATGCCGAAGAACAAGACGCACAAGGGGACCGCGAAGCGGATCCGGACCACCGGCAGCGGCAAGCTGATGCGTCAGCAGGCAGGCCTGCGGCACCGGCTGGAGGTCAAGTCGAGCAAGGAGAAGCGCGACCTGGCGGGCGTGGTCGACGTGGCCAAGCCGGACGTCAAGCGCATCAAGAAGCTGCTCGGTCGCTGACCTTCCGCCCCTAACGAACTTCCGGCGTCCCCCCGCCCCCGTCGAGGGGCGCCGAACCATCTCAGGAGACGAACCATGGCACGCGTGAAGCGCGCGGTGAACGCCCAGAAGAAGCGGCGTACCACGCTCGAGTCGGCAGCCGGTTACCGCGGGCAGCGTTCCCGCCTGTACCGCAAGGCCAAGGAGCAGATGCTCCACTCGATGACCTACGCCTACCGGGACCGTCGCCAGCGCAAGGGCGACTTCCGGCAGCTGTGGATCACCCGGATCAACGCCGCGGCCCGCGCCAACGACCTGACCTACAACCGGTTCATCCAGGGCCTGAAGGCCGCCGGTGTGGAGGTCGACCGCAAGAACCTGGCCGAGATCGCCGTCAGCGACCCGGCCGCGTTCGCCGCGCTGGTCAAGGTCGCCAAGGAGAACCTGCCGACCGGTTCCGAGCAGGGCTCCGCGGCCTGAAGTGACCGGTATCGGGTCGCGCAGCGCCGATGGGCGCTCCGCGAACTCCACGCCCGGCACCGAACGCACCCCGCGCGTCGCAGCCGCCCGCAAGCTGCTGCGCCGCGCCGGGCGCGATCGGGCCGGGCGTTTCCTCGTCGAGGGGGCCCAGGCCGTCCGCGAGGCACTGACCCACGCCCGTGTGCACGAGGTGTTCGTGACCGACGCGGCGACCGCCCGGCACCCGGACATCGTCGACGCCGCCCGTGAGCACGGCGCACGGGTCCTCCCCGTCACGGAGAAGGCGGCCGCCGGTCTGTCCGAGACGGTCACGCCGCAGGGACTGGTGGCGGTCTGCGACCTGCTGGACGTGCCGCTCACGACGGCGCTGGACCGGACGGCCGATTTCGTCACCGTCTGTGCCGGCATCTCCGACCCCGGCAACGTCGGCACCGTCATCCGGGTCGCCGACGCGGCCGGCTGTGGCGCGGTCCTGCTCGCCGGTGACACGGTCGACCCGCACAACGGCAAGGCCGTGCGCGCCTCCACGGGCAGCGTCTTCCACCTCCCGCTGGCCCGCGACCGGGACGCACCCGCTGTGGTCGAGGCCTGCCGGTCCGCGGGACTGACCACGCTGGTCGCCGACGGTCGTGGTGAGCTCGACCTGCACGACCCGGCGGCCACCCCGATCCTCGCCGGACCGGTCGCCTGGATCCTCGGCAGCGAGGCGCACGGCCCCGGCCCGGAGGTGTTCGCCGCCGCGGACCACCGCGTGCGGGTCCCGATCCACGGCCGCGCCGAGTCGCTCAACCTGGCCACCGCCGCCGCCATCTGCTTGTACGCGACGGTGGGGGCCCGCGCCGGCGTGGCCCCGCAGCTGTCGTCCGGCCGGGGATGACCTGCTCCGAAACCGGTTCGGGGCGCCCCTCTACGATCGGGGCACCATGAGTGAGAACGACGCGGGCAGCCCGCTGGACCCGGACGCGCTGAAGGCCGCGGTGGAGACCGCGCGCTCGGCGTTCGACGACGCCGCAGACCTCGACGCGCTCGCCGCCGTCAAGCCGGTGCACCTCGGTGACAAGGCACCCGTCCCGATGGCTCGCCGCTCGCTCGGGCAGCTGCCCGGGCCGGAGCGTGCGGACGCCGGCAAGCGGGTCAACGCAGCCCGCCAGGAGGTGCAGGCCGCGTTCGACGAGCGCCGCGCCGTCCTGGTCGCCGAACGCGACGCCCGGGTGCTGCGCGACGAGACCGTCGACGTCACGCTGCCCTGGGACCGCCGCCCGCGCGGCGCCCGGCACCCGATCACACAGCTGTCCGAGCGGATCGCCGACATCTTCGTCGCGATGGGCTGGGAGGTCGCCGAGGGCCCCGAGGTCGAGGCGTCGTGGTTGAACTTCGACGCGCTCAACTTCGGCAAGGACCACCCGGCGCGCACCATGCAGGACACCTTCTACCTGGGGGACGCCGACCAGGGGCAGGACTCCGGGACGGTGCTTCGCACGCACACCTCGCCGGTGCAGATCCGCTCGCTGCTCGAGCGTGAGCTCCCGGTGTACGTGGCCTGCCCGGGCCGCACCTTCCGCACCGACGAGCTCGACACCACGCACACCCCGGTGTTCCACCAGGTCGAGGGCCTCGCCGTCGACAAGGGCCTCACCATGGCGCACCTCAAGGGCACGCTGGACGCGTTCGCCCGCGCGATGTTCGGCCCCGAGGCCGGCACCCGGATGCGCCCGTCCTACTTCCCGTTCACCGAGCCGTCCGCCGAGGTGGACCTGTGGTTCCCGCAGAAGAAGGGCGGGCCCGGCTGGGTCGAGTGGGGCGGCTGCGGCATGGTCGACCCGAACGTCCTGCGGGCGACCGGCGTCGATCCCGACGAGTACTCGGGGTTCGCGTTCGGCATGGGCATCGAGCGGACGCTGATGTTCCGCAACGGCATCCCCGACATGCGCGACATGGTCGAGGGCGACGTCCGCTTCTCCACCGCCTTCGGCGTCTGAGCCACTACCGCTACCACCTGAGGAGTACCGAGCAGTGCGCGTGTCCGCCTCCTGGCTCGCCCGGCACATCGACCCGGCGGCCCTGCCGGCACGCCCCGAGGACATCGGCGAGGCGTTCGTCCGGGTCGGGCTGGAGGTCGAGGAGATCCACCCGGCCCCCGAGATCACCGGCCCGGTGACCGTCGCGCGGGTCGCGGAGATCGAGGAGCTCACCGAGTTCAAGAAGCCCATCCGGTACTGCCGGGTGGAGTTCGACGACCACCGCTTCCGGCACGTCGTCTGCGGTGCCCGCAACTTCGCCGTCGGCGATCTCGTCGTGGTGACCGAACCGGGTTCCGTGCTGCCCGGCGGCTTCGCCATCGCCCAGCGGGAGACCTACGGCCGGGTGTCCGACGGCATGATCGCCTCGGCGAAGGAGCTCGGTCTCGGCGCCGACCACTCCGGCATCCTCGTGCTGCCCCCGGGCACCGCCGAGCCCGGCGACGACGCGCTCGAGGTCCTCGGCCTGTCCGAGCCGGTGATCGAGCTGGCCGTCACCCCGGACCGCGGCTACTGCTTCGCCGTCCGCGGCCTGGCCCGTGAGCTCGCCACCGCACTGGACGCCGACTACACCGACCCGGTCACCCGGGTCCGGGTCCCCGAGACCTCCGGGGACGCCTGGCCGGTCCGGATCGCCGACACCGACGGGTGCGCACGGTTCGTCGTCCGCCGGGTGGACGGTGTCGACCCGGCCGCGCCGAGCCCGTGGTGGATGCAGCGCGCACTGCTCTCGGCCGGGATGCGCCCGATCTCGTTGATCGTCGACGTCACCAACTTCGTGATGCTCGACCTCGGTCAGCCGCTGCACGGCTACGACGCATCCCGGGTATCGGGCACCATCGAGGTCCGCCGGGCGACGACGGGGGAGGAGCTGGCGACCCTCGACGGCCAGACCCGTGCCCTCGACCCCGACGACCTGCTGATCACCGACGACTCGGGGCCGATCGGCCTGGCCGGCGTCATGGGTGGCGCGTCGACCGAGATCCCCGAGCTCTCCGCGCTCGCACCCGGTGCGCGGGTGGACGTGCTGCTGGAGGCCGCGCACTTCGCGCCTGCGGTGATCGCCCGGGCCGCCCGCCGGCACAAGCTGCCCAGCGAGGCGTCCCGCCGGTTCGAGCGGGTCGTCGACCCGGCACTGCCGCCGGTCGCCGCGGAGCGTGCCGCACAGCTGCTGGTCGAGCTGGGCGGTGGCACGCTCGCCGACGGCCGCACCGACGAGGGCGGGGTCCCCGCGGTGCCGCAGGTGCGGATGCCGCTGTCGATGCCCGACCGGGTCGCCGGCGTCTCCTACTCCCGCGGTGCCACCGTGCGGCGGTTGACCCAGGTCGGCTGCCGGGTGGAGCTGGACACCGGTGCCGACGGTCAGGGTGTCGTCGTGGCGACCCCGCCGACCTGGCGGCCGGACCTGCGCCAGGCCGCCGACCTGGTCGAGGAGGTGCTGCGGCTGGAGGGATACGACACCATCCCGTCCGAGCTGCCGGCGGCCCCGGCCGGGCGCGGCCTGTCCGCCGCCCAGCTCCGGCGGCGCGCTGTCTCCCGGGCGCTGGCCGAGGCCGGGCACGTCGAGGTGCTGCCGTTCCCGTTCGTCTCCGACACCGTGTGGGACGACCTCGGGCTGGCCGCCGACGACGAGCGCCGCCGCACCGTCGCGGTCACCAACCCGCTCGACGCCGAACGGTCCCGGCTGGCCACCACGTTGCTGCCCGGTCTGCTGGACATGCTGGTGCGCAACCGGTCCCGCGGTACGGAGGATCTCGCGCTGTACGCGATCGCCCAGGTCGTCCAGCCGCAGGAGAACCCGCCCGCGATGCCGGACCCGGCTGTCACCGCCCGGCCGACGGATGAGGAGTACGCCGCGATCCGGGCCGCGCTGCCCGACCAGCCGGTGCACGTCGGCGTCGTGCTGGGTGGGCACCGCGAGCCGCGCGGCTGGTGGGGCACGGGCCGTCCGGCCACCTGGGAGGACGCGGTCGAGGCCGCCCGGCTGACCGGCGCGGCGGCCGGCGTGGAGCTGCGCCCGCGGCGTGCCGAACGGGCGCCGTGGCACCCGGGCCGCTGCGCGGAGCTCGTGGTCGCCGGCACGGACACCGTCGTCGGATACGCCGGTGAGCTGCACCCGAAGGTCGTCGAGACGCTCGGGCTGCCCGCCCGCACCGTGGCCGCCGAGATCGATCTCGACGCGATCCCGCTGCGCGAGAACCTGCCGGTGCCGCTGGTGTCGGGGTTCCCGCCGGTGGCGGTGGACGTCGCCCTCGTCGCCGAGGAGTCGGTGCCCTCGGCGGATCTCGCCGAGGCGCTCACCGACGGTGCCGGCGAGCTGCTGGAGTCGGTGCGGCTGTTCGACGTCTACACCGGCGACCAGGTCGGGGACGGCAAGCGGTCGCTGGCGTTCTCGCTGCGGCTGCGCGCGCCGGACCGGACGCTCACCAGCGAGGAGGCCAACACCGCCCGGGACGCCGCGGTCGCCGAGGCCGCCGCCCGGCACGGCGCCGCGTTGCGCTGAGCGGAGCGAACCTCGGCGCTGAGCGGAGCGAACCTCGGCGCTGAGCGGGGCGTGCGGAGCGAACCTCTGCGCTGAGCTCGGTTTCGGTGCGCTCCTGCGCCGACCGCTCAGCGGCGCGCCAGCGCGGCGACGGCCGTGCGGGCGGCGGTCCGCCACTGCTCGTCCGACGGGGCGCGGCCGGCCACGGCGATCGTGACCAGGTGGCGCGCGGTGCCCAGCTGCAGCGTCGGGCCGGCCACCGTGTCCAGCAGCGCGGCGGTCGTGCCCTCGCCGGTGCCGGTGACCGCCCGGGCTCCGGCCGCGTCGCGCACGTAGCGGTCCGGGGTGACCCGGTTGGTCGTGTAGACGTTCACCGACACCGTCGACGACCCGCCCACGGCGAAGCAGGCCCGGCTTCGCGACCCGTCCGGCCGCTCGGTGCCGGCATTCGCCGCAGCCACCGCGGGGGTCGCGTCGAGCAGACCGGCCAGTGTGTCGGCGTCCAGCAGGCACTCGTCGGCCACCACGTCCGCGGTCAGCGGCGCCGGAGCCCGGGTCGGGGGAGGTGCCGGCGGGGCGGGTTCCGCTCCGTGCCCGCCGTCGGGAACCGGGGCGGCGCGGACCTCGACCGGGGCCGGTGGAACCGTCCGTGTCGTCCCACCGGCCGTCGGCGGAGCCGGCGGTCCCGGCGGTTCGGGGGAGGCGGGCCCCGGCGCGACGGTCGTCGTCGGATGTTCCGCGACGGAGGTGGCCGGACCGGGCACGGTGAACGACGAGGGAGGAGTGCCCGGTGCCGCCGGGGCGCTCGCGTCCGCCGGCCTGGCCGGTCCCTGCCCGACCGGCCACGGTGTCCCCGCCACCGTCGGCGCACAGCCCGCGACCGGCAGGCCGAGCAGGATGGTCAGCACCGCTGCGACGACGCCGTCCGGGCGCCACCCGGTCGTCCGCTCCGTCCGCACCTGCGGGAGGCTAGGGTCCGGCGGGTCGCACCACCGCCGAGCGCGGTCGGGTGGTCACGATCGCGAACCGGATTGCATGAGTTTCCGTGAGCGTGCATAATCATGCACGTGGTACGCATCGCAGTGGCGGGAGCCAGTGGGTACGCCGGGGGTGAGCTGCTCCGGCTGCTCCTCGCGCATCCGGACGTGGAGATCGGCGCACTGACGGCCGGCGGCAACGCCGGAACCCGTCTGGGCGAGCACCAGCCGCACCTCGCCCCGCTGGCGGACCGCGTGCTGGGTGAGAGCACCGCGGAGAACCTCGCCGGGCACGATGCGGTGTTCCTCGCCCTCCCGCACGGGAAGTCGGCCGAGCTCGCCGCACAGCTCGGCGACTCGCTCGTGGTCGACTGCGGTGCCGACCACCGGTTGACCGATCCGGCGGCCTGGGACCGCTGGTACGGGGGTGAGCACGCCGGTCACTGGCCCTACGGGCTGCCCGAGCTCCCCGGTGCACGGGAGCGGCTCGTCGGCGCGAACCGGGTCGCCGTCCCCGGCTGCTACCCGACCGGGACGAGCCTGGCGCTGTTCCCGGCACTGGCCGCCGGCCTGATCGAGCCGGACGTGGTGATCACCGCGGTCACGGGGACGTCGGGAGCGGGGAGATCGCTCAAACCGCACCTGCTCGGTGCCGAGGTCATGGGATCGCTGTCGGCGTACGGTGTCGGCGGCGAGCACCGGCACACCCCGGAGATCGCCCAGAACCTCACGGCAGCGCTCGGCTCGCCCGTCTCGGTGAGCTTCACACCCGTCCTCGCGCCGCTGCCACGCGGCATTCTGGCCTCGTGCTCCGCGCGGCTGACCGATGCCGCCACCGATGCCGCGACGATCCGGCAGGTCTACGAGAAGACCTACGCCGGCGAGCCGTTCGTCCGGCTGCTGCCGGAAGGGCAGTGGCCCACGACCGGGCAGACGCTGGGTTCGAACCTGGTCGCCCTGCAGGTGACCGTCGATCCCGATGCGGGGCGACTCGTCGTGGTCTCCGCGATCGACAACCTCACCAAGGGCACCGCCGGTGCCGCGGTGCAGTGCATGAACCTCGCGCTCGGGCTGCCCGAGACCACCGGGCTGCCGACGACGGGAGTGGCACCGTGAGCGTGACCGCCGCACAGGGGTTCCGGGCCGCCGGGATCGCGGCCGGGATCAAGAAGTCCGGCAGGACCGACCTGGCGCTGGTCGTCAACGACGGTCCCCGTTCCGAGGCCGCGGGCGTGTTCACCCGTAACAAGGTCAAAGCCGCTCCGGTGCTGTGGTCGCAGCAGGTGCTCACCACCGGGGCGTTGCGCGCGGTCGTGCTGAACTCCGGCGGGGCGAACGCCTGCACCGGCCCCCAGGGCTTCCAGACCGCTCATGCCACGGCGGAGCGGGTCGCCGAGGTGCTGGGCTGCGGCGCGGTCGAGGTCGCGGCGTGCTCGACCGGCCTGATCGGTGAGCAGCTCCCGCGGGAGACGCTGCTCTCCGGGGCCGAGAAGGCGGCCGGTGGGCTGGCCGCGACGCCCGAGGCGGGTGCCGCCGTGGCGGCCGCGATCATGACCACCGACACGGTGCCGAAACAGGCCCAGGTCATCGACCCGGCCGGCTGGACCGTCGGCGGCACGGCAAAGGGTGCCGGAATGATCTCCCCGTCGATGGCGACGATGCTCGGCGTGATCACCACGGACGCAGTGGTGGACCAGCCGATGCTCGACGCCGCGCTGCGGGAGGCCGTGCGGTACAGCTTCGACCGGCTCGACATCGACGGATCGATGTCCACCAACGACACGGTCCTGGTGCTGTCCTCGGGTGCCTCCGGTGTCCGGGCGGATCCGGCCGTGTTCACCGCCGCGCTCACCCGGGTCTGCCGCGATCTCGCCGAGCAGATGCAGGCCGACGCCGAGGGCGTCACGAAGCGGATCACGGTCCGGGTCACCGGCGCCGCCTCGGAGGACGACGCGGTGACCGTCGCCCGCACGATCGCCCGCGACGCACTGGTCAAGACCGCGATGTTCGGGTCCGACCCGAACTGGGGCCGGGTCGCCGCCGCGGCCGGCTACGCCGACGCCGCCCTCGACCCCGAGCGGCTCGACGTCACGATCAACGGCGTGCTGCTGTGCAAGGGCGCCGTCGTCGCCGGGGACCGGGCGGCGTGTGACCTGTCCGGGAAGGACGTGATGATCGAGGTCGAGCTCGGTCTCTCCGGCGGGGCGGACGGGCACACCGCCGAGATCCGGACCACCGACCTGTCGCACGCCTACGTGGAGGAGAACAGTGCCTACTCCTCCTGAACACTCGGCGGAAGGTGCCTCGCAGCCGCAGATCGCGCCCTCGCCGGAGGTCCCGGCCCGGCTGAAGCGGGCCGGGGAGAAGGCGGCCGTCCTCTCCGAGGCCCTGCCCTGGTTGCAGCGCTTCCACGGCCGGATCGTCGTCGTGAAGTACGGCGGCAACGCGATGATCGACGACGAGCTGAAGGAGGCCTTCGCCCGGGACATGGTGTTCCTGCGGCTGGCCGGCATCCACCCGGTCGTCGTGCACGGCGGCGGCCCGCAGATCAGTGCGATGCTCACCCGCCTCGGCATGCCCGGTGAGTTCCGCGGCGGGCTGCGGGTCACCACCCCGGAGACGATGGAGATCGTCCGGATGGTGCTCTTCGGGCAGGTGGGCCGGGAGCTGGTCGGTCTGATCAACCAGCACGGCCCGTTCGCCGTCGGGCTGTCGGGGGAGGACGCCGGGCTGTTCACCGCGGAGAAACGGACCGCCCTGGTCGGCGGCGAGCTGGTCGACATCGGCCTGGTCGGCGACGTCACGAAGGTCAACCCGGACGCGGTGCTGGACATCATCGCCGCGGGCCGGATCCCGGTCGTCGCCGGTATCGCCCCGGATGTCGACGGCCAGGTCCACAACATCAACGCCGACAGCGCGGCCGCCGCGCTGGCCGGTGCGCTGGACGCCGCGAAGCTCGTGGTGCTGACCGACGTCGAGGGGCTCTACGCCAACTACCCCGACCCGGACTCGATCATCACCTCGCTCACGGCGGACCAGCTGGAACCGATGCTGCCCCGCCTGGAGAGCGGGATGGCGCCGAAGATGGAGGCCTGCCTGCGCGCGGTGCGCTCGGGCGTCGGGCAGGCGCACGTGATCGACGGGCGGGTACCGCACTCGGTCCTGCTCGAGGTCTTCACGCACGAGGGTGTCGGGACGATGGTTCTCCCGGACGCCCCGGCAGACGGGGTGACACAGGTATGAGCACGCACGCGCAGCGCTGGCAGGCGGCGCTGATGAACAACTACGGCACCCCGCCGCTGACCCTGGTCCGCGGCGAGGGATCCCACGTGTGGGACGCCGAGGGCCGCCGGTACCTGGACCTCTACGCGGGTATCGCGGTCAACGCGCTCGGGCATGCACACCCGGCCGTCGTCGAGGCGGTGTCCGAGCAGGTCCGCACCCTCGGGCACACCTCGAACTTCTTCATCACCGACCCGGCGCTGCAGCTCGCCGAGCGGCTGCAGCGCCTGCTGGGCCGCGACGACGCCCGGATCCTGCTGTGCAACTCCGGCACCGAGGCCAACGAGGCCGCCTTCAAGATCGCGCGCAGGACCGGCCGCACGGGGATCGTCGCGTGCGAGGGGGCCTTCCACGGCCGCACGATGGGAGCGCTCGCGCTCACCGGCCAGCCGGCGAAGCGGGCCCCGTTCGAGCCGATGCCGTCCGGCGTCACGCACATCCCGTTCGGTGACCTCGCGGCGCTCGACGCCGCGGTCACCGGGGACACCGCCGCGGTGTTCCTGGAGCCGATCCTCGGTGAGGCCGGCGTCGTCGTGCCGCCGGAGGGGTACCTCGCGCAGGCCCGCCGGATCACGGCGGAGCGCGGGGCGCTGCTCGTGCTCGACGAGGTGCAGACGGGGATCGGCCGGACCGGGTACTGGTTCGCGCACCAGGCGCACGGAGTCGTCCCGGACGTGATGACCCTCGCCAAGGGGCTGGGCGGCGGGTTGCCGATCGGTGCCTGCGTCGGGATCGGCGACGCGGCCGCCCTGCTCGAGCCCGGTCAGCACGGCACGACCTTCGGCGGTAACCCGATCTCCTGCGCGGCGGCGCTCGCGGTGCTGGACACGATCGCCACCGAAGGACTGCTGGAGCACGTCGACCGGCTCGGCAAGGAGATCCGCAGCCGGCTCGAGGGGCTCGGCCACCCGCTGGTCGGCGACGTCTCCGGTGCCGGGCTGCACATCGGCGTCGGCCTCACCTCGCCGGTCTCTGCGCAGGCCGCGGCGGTCGCGCGCGAGGCCGGATTCCTGATCAACAACGCGACCCCGGAGCGGCTGCGGCTCGCGCCGGCGCTCACGTTCACCGACGGCGAGGCGGACGAGTTCCTCGCCGCGGCATCCGGGATCCTGGACGCCGCAGCCGCTGAGCAGGAAGGCCAGGGCAACTGATGGTCCGGCACCTGCTGCGCGACGACGATCTCTCGCCCGCCGAGCAGGCCGACGTTCTCGATCTCGCCGACAGGCTCAAGGCCGACCGGTTCGCCGAGCGGCCGCTCGCGGGGCCGAAGGCCGTCGCCGTCGTCTTCGACAAGTCCTCGACCCGCACCCGGGTGTCGTTCGAGACCGGGATCACCCAGCTCGGCGGTACGGCGGTCATCCTCGACGGCACGTCCAGCCAGCTCGGCCGCGGCGAGACGATCTCCGACACCTCCCGGGTGCTGTCGCGCTACGTCGACGCGATCGTCTGGCGCACCTCGGGTCAGGAGCGGATCGAGGAGATGGCCTCGGTGGCGACCGTTCCGGTGGTCAACGCGCTGACCGATGCGTTCCACCCGTGCCAGATCCTCGCCGACCTGCAGACGATCCGGGAGCGTCTGGGCCGGCTCGCCGGTGTCACGCTGACCTACCTCGGCGACGGCGCCAACAACGTCGCACACTCCTTGTTGCTCGGCGGCGCCACCGCGGGAATGCACGTGCGTGTCTCCGCCCCGGCCGGGTTCACCCCGGACCCGGAGGTGGCGCGCGATGCGAAGGTGCGTGCGGACCGGACCGGCGGATCGGTGGCCCTGATGGCCGACCCGCAGGTCGCCGTCGCGGGGGCGGACGTCCTCGTGACCGACACCTGGACCTCGATGGGGCAGGAGGGCGACGGACAGGACCGGGTCGCGCCGTTCCGGCCGTACCAGGTGAACGTCGAGCTGCTCGAGCGAGCGGCCCCCGGCGCGATCGTGCTGCACTGCCTTCCGGCTCACCGCGGCGAGGAGATCACCGACGAGGTGATCGACGGTTCGGCCAGCGCGGTCTGGGACGAGGCGGAGAACCGGCTGCACGCCCAGAAGGCACTGCTCACCTGGCTACTGCGGGCATGACCGACGGCGAGCGCGAGCGGCGACAGGGCAACGCCAGCCGGGTCACCCGGCAGGCGAAGATCATGGACGTGCTGTGGAACCGCCCGGTGCGCAGCCAGCCCGAGCTACTCGTCCTGCTGGACCAGCTGCACGGCATCGACACCACCCAGGCCACGCTGTCCCGGGACCTCGACGAGCTGGGTGCGATCAAGCTCCGCGGCCCGGACGGCGGTGCCCCCGTGTACCGGATTCCCGAGGACGGCAGCCCGGTGCGCGGGATCGAGGGCGGCACGACCCGGCTGGGGCGTCTGCTGGGGGAGCTGCTCGTGTCCGCGGACGCGAGTGGGAACCTTGCCGTCCTGCGGACCCCGCCGGGGGCCGCGCACTACCTGGCGAGCGCGCTGGACCGCGCCGCGCTGCACGACGTCGTCGGCACCATCGCCGGTGACGACACGATCATCGTGGTCGCCCGCGAGCCCCGCACCGGAGCAGAGCTCGCGCGGCGGTTGCAGGAACTGCCGAACGCCGCGCAGATCAGCGCGGGGACGAAGGAGAGCTGACATGGCGGACCGGGTCGGACCGGCCCATATCGCCGGAGCCACGTCGTGAGCGGGAACGCGGCACTGTGGGGCGGGCGCTTCGCGTCGGGCCCCGCCGACGCACTCGCCGCGTTGAGCAGGTCCACGCACTTCGACTGGGTGCTCGCCCCGTACGACATCCGCGGTTCGAAGGCGCACGCGCGGGTGCTGCACCGGGCGGGCCTGCTGTCGGACGAGGGGCTGTCCGGCATGCACAAGGCGCTCGACGAGCTCGCCGCGGACGTCGGGTCCGGTGCGTTCGGTCCCGAGCCGGGCGACGAGGACGTGCACACCGCCCTCGAGCGGGGGCTGATCGAGCGGGCAGGCCCCGAGCTCGGTGGGAAGCTGCGCGCCGGCCGGTCCCGCAACGACCAGGTCGCGACCCAGTTCCGCATGTGGCTGCGCGACGCGACCCGGCGGATCGGCTCCGGTGTGCTCGACGTCGTCGACTCGCTGATCGGCCAGGCCCAGGCCCACCCCGGTGCGGCGATGCCGGGCCGGACGCACCTGCAGCACGCCCAGCCGGTGCTGCTCGGCCATCAGCTGGCCGCGCACGCACATGCCCTGGTGCGCGACGTCGACCGGCTGCGCGACTGGGACCGGCGCACCGCGTACTCGCCGTACGGCTCCGGCGCGCTGGCCGGATCGTCGCTCGGTCTCGACCCGGAGGCGGTCGCCGCCGAGCTGGGCTTCACGGGGTCGTCGGCGAACTCGATCGACGGGACGTCGTCCCGGGACTTCGCGGCCGAGGCGGCCTTCGTGCTGGCCATGGTCGGGGTCGATCTCTCCCGGCTCGCCGAGGAGGTCATCCTCTGGGCCACGGCGGAGTTCGGCTACGTCACGCTCGACGACGCCTACTCGACCGGCAGCTCGATCATGCCGCAGAAGAAGAACCCGGATGTCGCGGAGCTGGCACGTGGCAAGTCGGGGCGTCTGATCGGCAACCTGACGGGGCTGCTGGCCACGCTGAAGGGTCTGCCGCTCGCCTACAACCGGGACCTGCAGGAGGACAAGGAGCCGCTGTTCGACTCGGTCACGCAGCTCGAGCTCCTGCTGCCCGCGGTCGCCGGCATGGTGGCGACCCTGACCTTCCACACCGACCGGCTGGCCGAACTGGCCCCGGCCGGCTTCACCCTGGCCACGGACGTCGCCGAGTGGCTCGTCCGCCAGGGCGTGCCGTTCCGGGTCGCCCACGAGGCGGCCGGCGGCTGCGTCCGGGTGGCGGAGGACCGTGTCGTGGGTCTGGAGGACCTGACCGACGACGAGCTCGCCGCCGTCCACCCGGCCCTGGACCCGAGTGTCCGCGAGGTGCTGAGCGTGGAAGGCTCCATCGCGTCGCGTAACGCGCGGGGTGGGACGGCAGGCGACCGGGTCGCCGAGCAGCTCACCGACCTGCGTACCGATGTCGCAGCAGCGAGAGAGTTCACCGGAGGAACCGCATGACCGACCCCGCAGCCGCATACGAGGACCTGAAGGCCGCCGGCCTGAAGCTGGACCTGACGCGGGGCAAGCCGTCGTCCGAGCAGCTCGACCTGTCGAACGCGCTGCTCGGGCTGCCCGGGGCGGGCGAGTTCCGCGCCGCCGACGGCACCGACACCCGCAACTACGGTGGCGGGCAGGGACTGCCCGAGCTCCGCGAGATCTTCGCGCCGTCCCTGCAGGTGCCGGTCGACCAGCTGGTCGCGGCGAACAACTCCAGCCTCGAGCTGATGCACGACACGCTGGTGCACGCGTTGCTGACGCCGCTGCCGGGTGCCCCGACCCGCTGGGTCGACGCCGGGCGGATCGCGTTCATCGCCCCGGTCCCCGGTTACGACCGGCACTACGGCGTCTGTGAGCGCCTCGGGATCGAGCTGGTCAGCGTGCCGATGACCGCGGACGGCCCGGACATGGACGAGGTCGAGCGCCTCGTGGCGGACGACCCCTCCATCAAGGGCATCTGGTGCGTGCCGAAGTACTCGAACCCGGACGGCGCGGTCTACTCCGACGAGACCGTCCGTCGGCTCGCGTCGATGCCGACCGCCGCTCCGGACTTCCGGATCATGTGGGACAACGCGTACGCGGTGCACCACCTGACCGAGGAGGAGGTCGAGATCGCGGACGTGCTGGTCCTGGCCGCCGAGGCCGGTAACCCGGATCGTCCGTTCGTGTTCGGCTCGACCTCGAAGATCACGTTGGCCGGCGCCGGTGTGGCGTTCTTCGGTGCTTCCCGGTCGAACGTCGACTGGTGGCTGAAGCTGGCATCGAAGAAGACCATCGGACCGGACAAGGTCAACCACCTGCGGCACGCCAAGTTCCTGAAGGACGCCGCCGGTCTGCGCGCGCACATGGCCGCGCACCGGGAGCTGATCGCGCCGAAGTTCGCGGCGGTCGAGCGGCTGCTCACCGCGGCGTTCGCCGACGTCGAGGGTGTGTCCTGGACGACGCCGAAGGGCGGCTACTTCGTCAGCCTCACGGTGCCGGACGGGCTCGCGTCCGAGGTGGTCCGGCTGGCGAAGGAGGCAGGCATCGTGTTGACCCCGGCCGGGGCGACGCACCCGCACGGCAAGGACCCGCAGGACGCCACGATCCGGCTCGCCCCGACCCTGCCCCCGCAGGACGAGGTCGAGAAGGCGATGGCGGGCGTCGTCACCTGCGTGCAGCTCGCGCTGTCCCGCCGCTGAGTGGGTAGTGACTTCTCCGTGCCGGGGCGCGGCCGGTCCGATCGGTCCCGCCCCGGCACGTTGCTCGACAGGTCGGAACTGGCCGTCGACGTGCTGCCCTCCGCGGAGCGGCTGCTCGGCTGTGTCCTGGAGTCGGACACACCGGACGGCACGGTCGCCGTGCGCCTGGTCGAGGTCGAGGCCTATCGCGGGCGGGACGATCCCGCCTCGCACTGCTACCGGGGTCGCACCGCGCGCAATGCGGTGATGTTCGGACCGGCCGGGCACCTGTACGTCTACTTCGTGTACGGCATGCATTTCTGCGCGAACGTGTCGTGCCTGGTCGACGGTGAGGCGGGAGCGGTCCTGCTGCGGGCCGGTGAACTGCTCACCGATCCGGGCGTCGCCCGCGTCCGGCGACCGACCGCCCGCAAGGACGACGATCTGGCCCGCGGCCCCGCCCGGCTCGCGTCGCTGCTGGGGCTCGGTCGTGACGACAACGGGCTCGACGTCACCGACCCGTCGTCCCGGGTACGGCTACGCGCCGGCGAGCCACTGCCCCCGTCGGCGATCCGCACCGGCCCGCGGGTGGGCGTCGCCGCGGCCGCGGAGCTGCCCTGGCGGTACTGGGTGGACGGGTCGCCGGCGGTCAGCCAGTACCGGCCCGGCGGGACGCGCGCCCGTCGCCGGAGGGACCAGGCCCGCTGAGCACCGGGCTACCGCGACGGGGGCGACACCCGCGGTGCAGGCATCGAGGCGGGCGGACCAAGATGGTGCGCGTGCGTACGGACATCCTGGACGAGCTGGAGTGGCGCGGCCTGATCGCGCAGACCACCGACCGCGACGCTCTGGCGAAGGAGCTCGCGGGCGGCGAACCGGTGACGCTCTATGCCGGGTTCGACCCGACCGCGCCGAGCCTGCACGCCGGGCATCTGGTCCCGATGCTGACCCTGCGCCGCTTCCAGGAGGCCGGCCACCGGCCCGTCATCCTCGCGGGCGGCGCCACCGGGATGATCGGTGATCCGCGCGACGTCGGGGAGCGGACGCTCAACGACGAGGCGACCGTCGCCGAGTGGACCGGGCTGATCCACGGCCAGCTCGAGCGGTTCGTGACCTTCGACGACTCGCCGACCGGGGCCCTGGCCGTCAACAACCTGGAATGGACCGGCGGGCAGACCGTGCTGGAGTTCCTGCGGGACCTCGGCAAGCACTTCCCGGTGAACACGATGCTCGCCCGCGAGACGGTGAAGCGCCGCCTCGCCGGGGAGGGCATGTCCTACACCGAGTTCAGCTACCTGCTGCTGCAGTCGCAGGACTACCTGCACCTGTACCGCGAGCTCGGCTGCCGGTTGCAGATCGGCGGGTCCGACCAGTGGGGCAACATCGTCGGCGGCGTGGACCTGATCCGCCGCATCGAGGGCGCACACGTGCATGCGATGACGCTGCCACTGGTCACCGACTCCGACGGCCGCAAGTTCGGCAAGTCGACCGGGGGCGGGAACATCTGGCTCGACCCGGAGCGGACGTCGCCGTACAGCTGGTACCAGTACTTCGTCAACGTCGCCGACGCCGACGTCATCGGTTACCTCAAGCTGCTCACGTTCCTCGATCGCGAGGAGATCGACTCCCTCGCGACCGAGCTCACCGAGAAGCCGCACCTGCGCAGCGCGCAGCGTCGGCTCGCCGCCGAGCTGACGACCCTCGTCCACGGTGCGGAGCAGACCCGGCAGGTGACGACGGCGAGCCAGGCGCTGTTCGGCCGGGCCGACCTGACCGATCTCGACGCCCGGACCCTCGGGAGCGCACTGGCCGAGGTGTCGACCACGGAGAGCGGGGGAAGGGAGACCATCGTCGACCTGCTCGTCGCGACCGGGCTGACCGAGAGCAAGGGCGCCGCCCGGCGGGCGGTGAAGGAGGGCGGCGCCTACGTCAACAACGTCAAGGTGACCGATGAGGAGTGGGCCCCGGGCGTCCACGACGCCCTCGACGGCGGGTGGCTGGTCGTGCGGCGCGGGAAGCGCAGTCTGGCGGGCGTACGCCTCGTCCGCTGAGGCAGGAACCTCTGACCTGGGAAAACAGCGAAGAGGTACCCCCCTGTGGAGCGGCTCGGACCGGTCCTGTAACTTTCTCCGTGTCGCCAGAACGGGACGGACAAGCGAAGCGGGCCGAGAGGCCAGGGACGCAGAACCGGCCCGGAGGTGACGGCCCCCGAACTTCACTCCGGTGAAGATCAGGCCGCCCGAAAGCCAGGGTTGACCCTGGCCTAGGGAGCAAGTAGCATAGAAGAGTTGCCTCCACCGAGAAGCAACTCAGATGCCCCAGGGTGACGGCCGACAGGCCCGGTCCCTGAGTGCGGGTGTCCTTTGAGAACTCAACAGTGTGTCGAGCTATTATATGGTTTGGCGTTTTTGTGCCAGATTGTTGTGGTTCGCAGGTCTGACCCCGTCGGGTCTGTGGATCGTTTGTTTTGTCAGGGTTTTGTTGGAGAGTTTGATCCTGGCTCAGGACGAACGCTGGCGGCGTGCTTAACACATGCAAGTCGAGCGGTAAGGCCCCTTCGGGGGTACACGAGCGGCGAACGGGTGAGTAACACGTGGGTGACCTGCCCTCAGCTCTGGGATAAGCCCGGGAAACTGGGTCTAATACCGGATAGGACCTCTCAACGCATGTTGGGTGGTGGAAAGTTTTTTCGGCTGGGGATGGGCCCGCGGCCTATCAGCTTGTTGGTGGGGTGATGGCCTACCAAGGCGGTGACGGGTAGCCGGCCTGAGAGGGCGACCGGCCACACTGGGACTGAGACACGGCCCAGACTCCTACGGGAGGCAGCAGTGGGGAATATTGCGCAATGGGCGAAAGCCTGACGCAGCGACGCCGCGTGGGGGATGACGGCCTTCGGGTTGTAAACCTCTTTCGCCAGGGACGAAGCTTTCGGGTGACGGTACCTGGATAAGAAGCACCGGCCAACTACGTGCCAGCAGCCGCGGTAACACGTAGGGTGCGAGCGTTGTCCGGAATTATTGGGCGTAAAGAGCTCGTAGGCGGTGTGTCACGTCGGCCGTGAAAACTTGGGGCTTAACTCTGAGCGTGCGGTCGATACGGGCATCACTTGAGTTCGGCAGGGGAGACTGGAATTCCTGGTGTAGCGGTGAAATGCGCAGATATCAGGAGGAACACCGGTGGCGAAGGCGGGTCTCTGGGCCGATACTGACGCTGAGGAGCGAAAGCGTGGGGAGCGAACAGGATTAGATACCCTGGTAGTCCACGCCGTAAACGTTGGGCGCTAGGTGTGGGGACCATTCCACGGTTTCTGTGCCGCAGCTAACGCATTAAGCGCCCCGCCTGGGGAGTACGGCCGCAAGGCTAAAACTCAAAGGAATTGACGGGGGCCCGCACAAGCGGCGGAGCATGTGGATTAATTCGATGCAACGCGAAGAACCTTACCTGGGTTTGACATGCACCAGACATCCCTAGAGATAGGGCTTCCCTTGTGGTTGGTGTGCAGGTGGTGCATGGCTGTCGTCAGCTCGTGTCGTGAGATGTTGGGTTAAGTCCCGCAACGAGCGCAACCCTTGTTCCATGTTGCCAGCACGTAATGGTGGGGACTCATGGGAGACTGCCGGGGTCAACTCGGAGGAAGGTGGGGATGACGTCAAGTCATCATGCCCCTTATGTCCAGGGCTTCACACATGCTACAATGGCTCATACAGAGGGCGGCGAGACCGTGAGGTGGAGCGAATCCCTTAAAGTGAGTCTCAGTTCGGATCGGGGTCTGCAACTCGACCCCGTGAAGTTGGAGTCGCTAGTAATCGCAGATCAGCAACGCTGCGGTGAATACGTTCCCGGGCCTTGTACACACCGCCCGTCACGTCACGAAAGTTGGTAACACCCGAAGCCGGCGGCCCAACCCTTTGGGGAGGGAGTCGTCGAAGGTGGGACTGGCGATTGGGACGAAGTCGTAACAAGGTAGCCGTACCGGAAGGTGCGGCTGGATCACCTCCTTTCTAAGGAGTCCCACTTGTAGTGGGGCGCCAGCTTTTGTTCTTGTTGAATGAGTTGGTTCCTTATCTGAGACCGCATCTGACAGGACCGTTCGTGTCCTGGGGTGTGGCTGGGTGGAACACAACGAACGCCAAGCTGTGGTTCGGCACACTGTTGGGTCCTGAGAAGACACCCTTTATGGGGGTTTTCTTTGGCCGCTCTGGTCCTGCTCTTCCTAACGCTCCCTGCTGGGTGTGGTGGTTGTGGTGGGGGTGGGTGTGGTTGTGGGTTGAGTGTTGCATAGTGGATGCGAGCATCTTGTTGTGGTCAAGTTGTTAAGGGCACATGGTGGATACCTAGGCATCAGGAGCCGATGAAGGACGTGGGAGGCCGCGATAGGCCTCGGGGAGCTGTCAACCGAGCTGTGATCCGAGGGTGTCCGAATGGGGAAACCCAGCGCCCGTCATGGGGCGTTACCCGTACCTGAATTCATAGGGTGCGTGGAGGGAACGTGGGGAAGTGAAACATCTCAGTACCCACAGGAAGAGAAAACAACAGTGATTCCGTGAGTAGTGGCGAGCGAAAGCGGATGAGGCTAAACCGTGTCCGTGTCAAGCCGGCAGGTGTTGCGGATGTGGGGTTGTGGGATGCATTGTTCACCTTCTGCCGAGGGTGGGACGGCGTTGTGTTGTGTTAGCGGAAGACTTCTGGGAAGGGTCGCCGTAGTGGGTGATAGCCCCGTACGCGAAAGCATGGCACGTGTTGTGGATGTTGTTCCCGAGTAGCAGCGAGCCCGTGAAATTCGCTGTGAATCTGGCGGGACCACCCGTCAAGCCTAAATACTACCTGATGACCGATAGCGGACTAGTACCGTGAGGGAAAGGTGAAAAGTACCCCGGGAGGGGAGTGAAATAGTACTTGAAACCGTGTGCTTACAAGCCGTCAGAGCCTGAAGCGGATTCGTCTGTAGGGTGATGGCGTGCCTTTTGAAGAATGAGCCTGCGAGTTATGCTTCGTGGCGAGGTTAACCTGTGTGGGGTAGCCGTAGCGAAAGCGAGTCCGAATAGGGCGCCTATAGTCGCGGGGTGTAGACCCGAAGCGAAGTGATCTACCCATGGCCAGGGTGAAGCGTCGGTAAGACGTCGTGGAGGCCCGAACCCACCAGGGTTGAAAACCTGGGGGATGAGTTGTGGGTAGGGGTGAAAGGCCAATCAAACTTCGTGATAGCTGGTTCTCCCCGAAATGCATTTAGGTGCAGCGTCGTGTGTTTCTCGCCGGAGGTAGAGCACTGGATGGCCTAGGGGGCCGACAAGCTTACCGAAGTCAGCCAAACTCCGAATGCCGGTGAGTGAGAGCGCGGCAGTGAGACTGCGGGGGATAAGCTTCGTGGTCGAGAGGGAAACAGCCCAGATCACCGGCTAAGGCCCCTAAGCGTGCGCTAAGTGGGAAAGGATGTGGGATCGCCCAGACAACCAGGAGGTTGGCTTAGAAGCAGCCACCCTTGAAAGAGTGCGTAATAGCTCACTGGTCAAGTGGTCCTGCGCCGACAATGTAGCGGGGCTCAAGCGCACCGCCGAAGCCGTGGCAATGAGAACTTTGTTCTTGTTGGGTAGGGGAGCGTCCTGCATGTGGTGAAGCCCGGGAGTGATTTACGGGTGGAATGTGTGGGAGTGAGAATGCAGGCATGAGTAGCGAATGCAGAGTGAGAATCTCTGCCGCCGGATGACCAAGGGTTCCTGGGCCAGGTTGTTCCGCCCAGGGTGAGCCGGGACCTAAGGCGAGGCCGTCAGGCGTAGTCGATGGACAACGGGTTGATATTCCCGTGCTCGTGATAGTGCGTCCATGCTGGGGCCGGTGATGCTAACCATCCGAACCTACCCTGAGCCCTTCGGGGCTCTTGTTTGTGGGGGAGCGTGGGATCCGATCCGGTAGTAGGCAAGTGATGGGGTGACGCAGGAGGGTAGCTCCGCCACGCGGTGGTTGTCGTGGTGTAAGCCTGTAGCCTGACTTCCCAGGTAAATCCGGGGGGTCGTGAAGGGTGAGAGGTGACGCGTAGCCGATTGAGGCGAAGAGAGTGATCCCATGCTGTCGAGAAAAGCCTCTAGCGAGTGCTGTTGCGGCCCGTACCCCAAACCGACACAGGTGGTCAGGTAGAGAATACCGAGGCGATCGAGCGAACTGTGGTTAAGGAATTCGGCAAAATGCCCCCGTAACTTCGGGAGAAGGGGGGCCACTCGCCTTGAAGCCGCTTGCCGGCTAGGGGTGGGTGGTCGCAGAGACCAGGCCCAAGCGACTGTTTACTAAAAACACAGGTCCGTGCGAAGTCGCAAGACGATGTATACGGACTGACGCCTGCCCGGTGCTGGAACGTTAAGAGGACCCGTTAATCCTTCGGGGTGAAGCGGAGAATTTAAGCGCCAGTAAACGGCGGTGGTAACTATAACCATCCTAAGGTAGCGAAATTCCTTGTCGGGTAAGTTCCGACCTGCACGAATGGCGTAACGACTTGGGTGCTGTCTCGACCACAGACTCGGCGAAATTGCACTACGAGTAAAGATGCTCGTTACGCGCGGCAGGACGGAAAGACCCCGGGACCTTTACTATAGCTTGGTATTGGTGCTCGGTTCGGCTTGTGTAGGATAGGTGGGAGACTGTGAAGCGGCCACGCTAGTGGTGGTGGAGTCGTTGTTGAAATACCACTCTGGTCGAATTGGGTGTCTCAACCTCGGGCCATGATCTGGTTCAGGGACAGTGCCTGGTGGGTAGTTTAACTGGGGCGGTTGCCTCCTAAAGAGTAACGGAGGCGCCCAAAGGTTCCCTCAGCCTGGTTGGCAATCAGGTGTTGAGTGTAAGTGCACAAGGGAGCTTGACTGTGAGACTGACAGGTCGAGCAGGGACGAAAGTCGGGACTAGTGATCCGGCACCGCCTTGTGGAAGGGGTGTCGCTCAACGGATAAAAGGTACCCCGGGGATAACAGGCTGATCTTGCCCAAGAGTCCATATCGACGGCATGGTTTGGCACCTCGATGTCGGCTCGTCGCATCCTGGGGCTGGAGTAGGTCCCAAGGGTTGGGCTGTTCGCCCATTAAAGCGGTACGCGAGCTGGGTTTAGAACGTCGTGAGACAGTTCGGTCCCTATCCGCCGCGCGCGTTGGAGACTTGAGGAAGGCTGTCCCTAGTACGAGAGGACCGGGACGGACGAACCTCTGGTGTGCCAGTTGTCCCGCCAGGGGCACGGCTGGTTGGCTATGTTCGGGAGGGATAACCGCTGAAGGCATCTAAGCGGGAAGCCTGTTCCAAGATGAGGTCTCCCACCACCTTGAGTGGGTAAGGCTCCCAGTAGATGACTGGGTTGATAGGCCGGAGATGGAAGCCTTGTGAGGGGTGGAGTTGACCGGTACTAATAGGCCGAGGGCTTGCTCACAACGAGTTGTTCGCATCCACTGTGTGGCCCTGAGCCCACAACCATCCCCTCTGCTGGAGGGGTGTGGTTGTGTGTTTCAGGACCCCTTTCTGTCGACTGTTTTGGGTCGGTGGGTGGGGGATAAGTTGATAGTGTTGTCGGTGGTCATAGCGTTAGGGGAACGCCCGGTCCCATTCCGAACCCGGTAGCTAAGCCTTCCTGCGCCGATGGTACTGCACTCGACAGGGTGTGGGAGAGTAGGTCGCCGCCGACATTCAACCTCAGAAAGGGGAGTCCGCAACGGTGCTGTTCACCGCGCGGGCTCCCCTTTTTTTCGTGTGTCCGCGGCCGCTCCCGTCGTACCCAGGGACGGTCCGCACGGTGCGGTCGTCGACCGCGGAAGTGACGGTGTCGTTTGTACCCTGAGCACGTGACTGACGGGGAACGTCCCGGCAACGGCCGGGAAGACAATGGCCGCCGGCGACCCGAGCGGTCCGGTGGTCGCGGTGCAGCATCCGGCTCAGGTTGGTCGCGCGGCTCCGACGACCGGCGGGGTGCGGGCGAGCGGAACAGCGACAACCGCCCGCGACGTGACGACCGCACCGACCGTGGACGCGGTGAGCAGCCCCGCGACGCCAACCGTGGACGCGGCGGTGAACGACGGGACGGCGGGCAGTCAGGCCCCGACCGCACCGGGCGCGGCGGTTTCCGTGGCGACGACCGCAACCGGGACAGCCGGGGCGGCGGATCCGACGACCGTCGGGGCCGCGACACGCGTGATGCCGCCGGCGGAGGCAGGGACCAGCGCGCCGGCGGTGGCCAGGCCGGTGGCCGCTCCTACAACGACCGCGACGGGCGTTCCTCCGAGGGACGCGGAGATCGCGAGGGCCGGCGGCCGCAGGGCAATGCGGGCGACCGTCCGTTCCGTGGACGCGATGACCGTGGCTCGAGCTCGTCCCGTGGTCGTGAGGATCGGGGGGGTACTACCTCCCGCGGTCGTGACGACCGGGGCGACCGTCCCTCGCAGGGTCGTGACGACCGGGGCGACCGCTCCTCTCGTGGGCGTGACGACCGCGGTGGCAGCTCGTTCCGTGGTCGTGAGGACCGTGGCGACCGTCCGTTCCGGGCGCGTGAGGACCGTGGCGACCGTCCGTTCCGTGGGCGCGAAGACCGGGGCGAGAAGTCGTTCCGTAGCGGTGACGACCGGGGCGACCGCACTTCTCGTGGGCGTGACGACCGTGGTGGCAGCTCGTTCCAGCGCCGCGAAGACCGCGGTGACCGTCCGTACCACGGACGCGACGATCGCGGTGGCAGCGCGTTTCAGGGGCGTGAGGACCGGGGTGACCGGCCGTTCCGTGGGCGTGACGACCGCGACGGCCGTCCGCCACGGAGCAGTGACGACCGGGGCGCCCGGAACTTCCGCGACCGTGACGATCGGACCGGTCGTGGTGCAGGCGACGACCGCCGAGGACGTGGCGCCGGCTCGGGCGACGACCGCAAGAGTTCCTTCCAGGGTGGCGACCGTGGCGGACGTCCGTTCCGCGACCGTGATGACAAGGGACGGCCGGCCCGGAGCGGGGACGGCGGTGGGCGTCCCGCCCGGGACCGCGACGACCGCCGGGACGATCGCCGGGACAACCGGTACGAGGATCGCCGCGGCGACCGCCGTGACGCTCCCTCCGCAGACCGCGCGCGGCCTTCGCGGAACGACGATCGCGGCGGTCGCTCCTTCCGCGACCGTGACCGCGATACCCGTCCGGCGCGTAGCCACGACGACCGTGGGGATCGGCCGTACCGCCCGCGCGAGGACCGCGCCGGGCAGGACCGGCCCGGCCGGCCGTACCGGGACGACCGTCCGTACCGCGGAGCCCACGAGGGCCGGGACGACCGGAGCGACCGGAACCGGTCCGCGCCGCGGGACGACCGCGGCGACCGCTGGTCCGGCCAGGACCGGCGGCCCCACGACGGTGCCGGCCAGCGCGATGCGCAGGCCCAGGACGGTGTCGGCAGCCCTGCCGGGCCCGTCGGTCTCGGCGGCGAACCGTCGCATCCCCACGGCGACGCCCCCTCGTCGAGCGAGCAGGTCGGCCCGGTGCGTCCCCGCCGCGACGAGCACCCGTCGGACGACCGCACCGGAGCCACCTCGGACCGGGCCGGCGACGGCCTGCAGGAGGCGACCCGGCCGGCCGACGACACGTCGTCGGTGAGCCCACAGACGCCGCAGCAGGACTCCGGCGAGCAGCGGGACATAGCTCGGAGCTCGGAGCGCGGCGACCGACCGGCCAGGGCCGAGCGCTACGACGATCGGCCGCGCAGGCGTCCGGATCCCCGGGACGACCGGCGCGCCCGGAACCCGCGCGAGGACCGCCGACGTGACGACCGGCCCGGCCGGCGGGACGAACGTGGCGGCGGACGTCCGCGGCGGGTCCCCGAGGCCGCCGAACGGACCATGGTGGTCGCACCGGACCTGCCGGACTCGATCTCGGCGTCGGATCTGGACGCGAGCGTCCGGCGGGACCTGCGCGGGCTGCAGAAGGAGACCGCCGAGGTGGTCGCGCGGCACCTGGTCGCGGCAGGCGTCCTCGTCGACGAGAACCCTGAGCTCGCGCTGGAGCACGTGCGCTACGCACGCCGCCGGGCGTCGAGGATCGCCGTCGTCCGCGAGGCGGCCGGCATCGTCGCGTACCACGCGGGTGAGTGGAACGAGGCCCTCGGCGAGTTCCGCGCCGCCCGGCGGATGGGCGGTGGCCCCGGCCACGTGCATGTCATGGCCGACATCGAGCGCGCACTGGGCCGTCCCGAGCGGGCACTCGATCTCGCCCGCAGCCCGGAGGCCCGGGACCTCGGCACCGAGGAGCGGATCGAGCTGCTGATCGTCGAGGCCGGCGCCCGGCGCGATCTCGGCGAGCAGGACGCCGCCGTCGTCGGACTGCAGGTCCCCGAGCTCGACGGGGCCCGCAGGGACCCCTGGAGCGCCAGGCTCTTCTACGCCTATGCCGACAACCTGCTGGCTGCCGGGCGCGAGTCGGAGGCCGTGCAGTGGTTCGTGCACGCCCACGACGCCGACTCCGACGGCCGGACCGACGCGGCCGACCGGATCGCCGAGCTGACCGGTGACGAGCTGCCCGGCGGTGAGGACGACGGCATGTCCATCGGCTACGAGGACGTCCCGGCGGACGAGATGTACCAGGCTGCCGACACCGACGATGCTGCCGACGACGTTGCGGACGGCGACGTTGCAGACGGCGGCGACGGTGGTTACGGCGACGCTGCTGCCGAAGCGGACGAGGCCAGCTCCGAGGAGCGCGCCTCCGAGGAGACTGCTTCGGGTCAGACTGCCTTCGACGAGGTAGGCACCGACGAGGCCGGCATCGACGCGGACGCTTCCGACGAGGCCGGTACCGACGAGACACCGCACGACGAGGACAGCGACACCCCGGGACCGGCCGGTCCTACCGCCGCGGCGTCGACCGACTCCTCGTCGCCGGACCCGTCGCCGACCGAATCTTCGTCGAACAGCGGCGAGGCCGCAGACGGCTCGGGGACGGAACGCGGATGACCGACGACCTGCTGTCCCGGCACGACGTCCTGCTCGCCGACCTCGACGGCACGCTGTACCGGGGGGCTGACGTGATCCCCGGTGCCGTCGAGGCCGTTCGCGGCGCTGCCGAGCGCGGGGTGCCGACCGTCTACGTCACCAACAACGCCTCCCGCCGTCCGTCCGAGGTCGCCGCCCACCTCGCGGAGCTGGGTTTCCCGGCCGACATCGCCGACGTCCGCACCAGTTCGCAGGCCGCGTCGGCGATGCTTGCCGAACAGGTGCCGGCCGGGGCGCCGGTGTTCGTGGTGGGTACCGATGCACTCGCCGACGAGATCCTGACCCGCGGGCTCACTCTCGCCGACAGCGCCGACACCGCGGTGGCCGTCGTGCAGGGACACTCGCCGGACACGGGGTGGCGCCGGCTGGCCGACGCCGTCGTCGCGATCCGGTCCGGGGCCCTGTGGATCGCGACCAACGTCGACGCCACCCTGCCGACCGAGCGTGGCCCGCTGCCCGGCAACGGCTCGATGGTGCAGGTGGTCCGCACGGCGTCCGGGGCCGAGCCCCAGGTCGCCGGCAAACCGGCCGCCCGGCTCCTGCGCGAGGCGCAGGGTGACGCGGTCCGGCCCCTGGTGGTCGGCGACCGGCTGGACACCGACATCGAGGGTGCCCACGCCGTGGGTGCGCCGTCGCTGATGGTGCTCACCGGAGCGAGTGGCGCGGCCGAACTGCTCGTGGCGCGGCCCGAGCTGCGTCCGACCTACATCGGCGCCGACCTCGCCGCGCTCAACCGGCACCCGGCCGAGCTGGTGCCGGGACCGCGTGAGGGCTGGCGGGTCGACGCCGGCCCGGACGGGCTGCGGCTCTCCGGCGACGGTGCGTCCGCCGAACCCATCACCGACGCGTTGCGCGCGCTGTGCGCCACCGCCTGGGAGCACGGCGCCGGCCGGGTCACCGCCGAGGGAGACGCCGCCGCCAGGGCGCTGGTCGAGCTCGGTCTGGCCCGCTGACCGGGCCGTGGCGCGGCGACCAGGACGCCGGTGGGCCGGTGCTCGAGTACGGCCCGTGCCCGATCGCGAGATCCGTACGGCCCGCCGCCCGTTCGTCGTCGGTGGGTTCGACTAACGTGGACCGCGAGAACCCCGTCCCCGGAGATCATCGATGAGCGTCCCCACCCCCGGCCCGCGTCCGGGCGACCCGCGACCGGCGGAGCAACGTCCGGTCGCCGCGCTGCGCGCCGACGTCGAGGAGGCTGTCGCCGGGCTGGACGATCTCGACGGGCGCCCGGTGTCCGAGCACCCGGCCGCGTTCGAACGGGTGCATGCCACGCTCGGCCGGGCGCTGACCAGCGGATCGGAGCGGGGCTGAGCGTGGCGCCCACCCGTGCGCGGCTGGACGCCGAACTCGTCCGGCGCAAGCTCGCCCGTTCCCGGGGGCAGGCGGCCGAGCTGATCGCCGCCGGCCGGGTCACCGTCAACGGCATGCCCGCCGCGAAACCGGCGACGTTCGTGGAGCGGGAGACCCCGGTCGTGGTGAAATCCGGTGACGACGAACCCGAGTGGGCATCCCGCGGTGCCAAGAAGCTGCTCGGCGCGCTCGAGACGTTCACCGGCGTCGACCCGGCCGGCCGGCGCTGCCTGGACGCGGGCGCGTCCACCGGTGGGTTCACCGACGTCCTGCTCAGCCGGGGCGCACGCGAGGTCGTCGCCGCCGACGTCGGCTACGGCCAGCTGATCTGGCGTCTGCAGTCCGATGACCGTGTCCACGTCCACGACCGCACCAACGTCCGGGCGCTCGAGCCCGACCTGATCGGCGGACCGGTCGACCTCACGGTCGCCGACCTGTCGTTCATCTCGCTGCGTACCGTCCTGCCCGCACTCGCCGCGTGCACCGCGCCCGGTGGTGACCTGCTGCCGATGGTCAAGCCGCAGTTCGAGGTCGGGCGCAGCCGTCTCGGTTCCGGCGGTGTCGTACGGAGCCCGCAGCTGCGCACCGAGACGCTGCGCGACGTCGCGACCGTCGCTGCCGGGCTCGGCCTGCGGGTGCTCGGCGCGACCGCGAGCCCGCTGCCCGGGCCGTCCGGCAACGTCGAGTACTTCCTGCACCTGCGCCGGCCCACCGGCGACGATCCCGGCCCGGGCCCCGACCTGGACCCGATGCTGACCGCCGCCGTCGCGGACGGACCGGCATGAGGGAGATCCTGCTGGTGCTGCACACAGGTCGTCCGGCCAACCGGAAGACCGCCGTGCACGTCATGAACGAACTGGGCCGCCTCGGCCTGCGGACCCGGGTGCTCGCCGACGAGTGGGCCGAGCTCGGCGCGGACCCGGATCTGCCGATCGGACCTGCGCCCATCCAGGTTGCCGGCGGCCCCGACTGCGCACGCGGTGCGGAGGCTGCGCTGGTGCTGGGCGGGGACGGCACCCTGCTCCGCGCCGCCGACCTGGCCCGGCCGGCCGGTGTGCCGCTGCTCGGGGTGAACCTCGGGCACATCGGCTTCCTCGCCGAGGCCGAGGAGGACACCCTCGGCGAGACCCTCGAGAAGCTCGCCGCGGGCGCCTACGAGGTGGAGGAGCGCACCACCCTGCAGGCGCTCGTCCGGTCGAACGGGCGGGTCCTCGGCCGGACCTGGGCGCTGAACGAGGCGGTGGTCGAGAAGACCACCCGGGGACGGATCCTCGAGGTCGTGCTGGAGGTGGACGGCCGGCCGGTGTCGTCGTTCGGCTGTGACGGCGTGCTGTGCTCGACACCGACCGGGTCCACCGCCTACGCGTTCTCCGCCGGCGGGCCGCTGATCTGGCCACAGGTCCAGGCACTGCTCGTGGTCCCGAGCAACGCCCACGCGCTGTTCGCCCGGCCCATGGTGATCGCTCCGGACAGCGTCGTCGCGATCGAGGTCTCCGCCGACGGGCCGTCCGCGGTGCTCGACTGCGACGGCCGGCGGACCGTGGCCGTGCCGCCCGGCGCCCGGGTGGAGCTGAGCCGGGCGGAGGAGCCGGTGCGGATGGTCCGGCTGGCCCCGCAGCCGTTCGCCGACCGGCTCGTGCGCAAGTTCGACCTCCCCGTGCGCGGGTGGCGCGGCCGCTCTTCGAACGCCTGATCGACCGTTCGCCGCACGGGAGCGACCGCGGGAACATCCGTTCGGGTTCGGCGTGTGTCAGCGCTTCCGGCTGTCGGTGTTCGAACGTATGGTCCCTCGCATGTTGGCCGAGATGCGGATCCAGGGACTCGGCGTGATCGACGACGCGACCCTGGAGCTGGACCCGGGTCTGACCGTGCTCACCGGTGAGACCGGCGCCGGCAAGACCATGGTCGTGACCGGACTGCACCTGCTCGGCGGCGGTCGGGCCGAGTCGTCACGGGTGTCCGCCGGGGCGAAGCGGGCGGTCGTCGAGGGGCGCTTCGCGGCGTCGCCCGGTGCGCTCGAGCTGGCCGACGAGGTCGGCGCGGAGCCCGACGACGACGGCTCGCTCATCGCCGCGCGCACCGTCTCCACCGACGGGCGGTCCCGGGCGTACCTCGGTGGTCGTTCGGTGCCGAACGGGGTGCTCGGGCGGCTCGCCGAGGCCCAGCTGGCCGTGCACGGCCAGAACGACCAGCTGCGGTTGCTGCGCACCGCCGACCAGCGCGCCCTGCTCGACCGGTTCGCCGGTGATCCGGTTGCGGCACCGCTCGCCGCGTACCGCGGGGTGCGCGGCGAGTGGCTGGAGGTCGTCGCCGAGCTGGCCGAGCGCCGCGACAACGCCCGGCGCCTCGCCCAGGAGTCGGACATGCTGCGGCACGGCCTCGCCGAGATCGAGGCCGTCGACCCGCAGCCGGCGGAGGACCGGGAGCTCGTCGGGCAGGCCCGCCGGATGGCGGAGGCCGACGACCTGCGGGACGCTGCCGAGACGGCCCGGGCGGCGCTGTCCGGTTCGGACGACGGCGACGTCCCCGGCGCCGTCGGGCTCGCCGGGCAGGCGAAGGGGCTCGTCGAGGGCAGCGGTGACCCCGCGCTGACCGAGCTCGGCCCGCGGCTGGCCGACGCGATCGCCGTGCTGGCCGACGCGACCGCCGAGCTGTCCGGCTACCTCGACCGGCTCGACGCCGACCCGGAGCAGCTGTCCCGGGTCCTCGAGCGCCAGGCCGAACTCAAGTCGCTCACCCGCAAGTACGCCGCCGACACCGACGGTGTCCTGGAGTGGGCGGCGTCCGCCCGCGAGCGGCTGGCCGGGCTCGACACGTCCGACGAGGCGTTGGCCGAGCTGGCCTGCCGCCGCGACGGGCTCGCCACCGAGCTGGCCGAACACGCCGCGGAGCTCACCGCGGCACGCACCGAGGCGGCCGGGCGGCTCGCCGAGGCCACCACCGCGGAGCTCGCCGGCCTGGCCATGAAGGACGCGCGGTTGCAGGTCGGCGTCGCGCCACGGCCGGCCGGGGAGGGCCCGGTCCTCCTTGTCGCCGGCCGGGAGTGCCACGCCGGATCGGGTGGGGTCGACGAAGTGGAGATCCGGCTGGTCCCGCACGCCGGAGCGACCGCCCAGCCGCTGCACAAGGGGGCCTCCGGAGGGGAGCTGTCGCGGGTGATGCTCGCGCTGGAGGTGGCGCTCGCCGGGTCCGACCCCGTCCCGACCATGGTGTTCGACGAGGTCGACGCGGGCGTCGGCGGCCGGGCCGCGGTCGAGATCGGGCGCCGGCTGGCCCTGCTGGCGCAGCGGCACCAGGTGATCGTCGTGACGCACCTGCCGCAGGTCGCCGCGTACGCCGACCGGCACCTGGTGGTGCAGAAGGCGTCCGGCGCGGGGGTCACCCGCTCGAGCGTGCGGCGGCTGTCGGAGGGGGAGCGGACGCTGGAGCTCGCCCGGATGCTCGCCGGGATGGAGGACACCGACACCGGGCGGGCGCACGCCGAGGAACTGCTCGCCGCGGCGACCGCGCACCGGGACGCGGACCGGGCGGCAAGCGAGCCGGCCGACCTGGCGCAGGCCCGCTCGCGCCGGGCCGAGGGCGGGCGGACCGGTGAGGCGTCGCGGCGCCGGAAGGTCGCGAAGGCGGGCTGACGACGTGCGTGCCGGGCTCGTCGTCCGGGTGGGACCTCGCCGGACCGCCCGAGCCGGTGACGCTGCGGTCACGGTGCGGCGTGCCTGCGCCAGGTCGGGCGCCCCGGGTGTCACAGTGCGCTGCATGAAGCTGTCCGGCCTGCTGCACCGATCGCGACCGGAGCTGCCGGGTCTGACCGGCCCGGCGCGCGCCGACCGCCGCACCGACGCCCTGCTGCGCCGGCTGCGGCCGGGCGACATCGCCGTCCTCGACCAGGTCGATCTCGACCGGGCCACCGCCGACGCACTCGTGACCGCGCAGGTCGCCGCGGTCGTGAACGCCGCCCCGTCCATCTCCGGCCGGTTCCCCAACCTCGGACCGCAGGTGCTGGTCGAGGCCGGGATCCCGCTGATCGACGACTGCGGCGCGGAGCTCCTGCGCGCGGTCAAGGACGGTGCGAAGGTCCGGCTGCACGACGGCGTCCTGTACTCCGGCGAGCAACCGCTCGGCGAGGGCCGCGAGCAGACCGAGGACACCGTCGCCGACGCGCTCGACGAGGCCAAGCAGGGGCTCACCCACCAGCTCGAGGCGTTCGCCGCCAACACGATCGAGTTCATGCGCCGGGAGCGGTCGCTGCTGCTCGACGGGCGGGGTGTCCCCGACGTCGACGTCGCCCTGGACGGGCGCCCCGTGCTGGTCGTCGCCGCCGGGTTCGAGCACACCGCCGTGCTCAAGCGCCTCAAGTCCTACATCAAGGAGTACCGGCCGGTGCTCGTCGGTGTCGGCGCCGGCGCGGATGCGTTGCTGAACGCGAAGTACCGGCCGCACCTGATCATCGCCGACCCGTCCGAGGTGTCGAACCAGGCGCTGACCAGCGGCGCCGACGTCGTCGTCCCGGCCTTCCCGGACGGTCACGCGCCCGGCCTGCACCGGGTGCAGGACCTCGGTGCCAGCGCCGTCACGTTCCCGTCGATGGCGAACCCGGAGGATCTGGCGCTGCTGCTGGCGCACCACCACGGGGCGGGCATGATCGTCACCGTGGGGCTGTCCGCGTCGATGGCCGAGTTCCTGGACCGCGGTCGCTCCGGTGGTAACGCCTCCACGTTCCTGACCCGGCTGCAGACCGGGGGGACGGTCGTCGACGGCGCGATGATCGCCCAGATGTACCGCAGCCGGAGCTCGTTCGCGCCGCTGCTGCTGCTGATCGCGGCGGCCGTCGTCGCCGTCGTCGTCGCGGTGCTGGTGTCGGGGGGTGGTCCGGCGGTGCTGGACTGGGCCCGTGGGCTGATCGAGACCGTGCGGTCCTGGTTGCCGGCGTGATCTCGCGGCGTTACCACCGGATCGCGCTGGTCACGGTGTTCGTGCTGGCCCTGGCGGCCGGGGTCGTCGTCGCGGCCGTCGGCCTGCCGCAGCGGATCGCGAGCGGCGTCGCGGCCACCGCGGGTACGAGCGAGGTGGAGCAGCTCCGGGCTGAACGCGACGCCCTCGCCGCGCAGCAGCGCACCGCGGACGAGTTCACCGCCCGGATCGCGCCGGGACTCGTCCGCGACGCGCTCGACGGGGTGCCGGTCACCGTCGTCGCGGCCGGCGCCGACCCGGCCGACACCCGCGCCGTCGCCGAGCTGGTGATCGCGGCCGGGGGGAGCGTTGCGTCCGAGGTCGTGCTGACCCCCGCCGTGACCGACCCGGCCCGCGCGGACCAGCTGCAGGACCTGTCCGCGCGGCTGCTGCCGCCCGGTGCGCAGCTCCCCGCGTCCTCGGATGCCGGGACCCTCGCCGGGGGGCTGCTCGGTGCGGCGTTGCTCGCACCCGCGGACGGCCCGGCACCGGATCCGCAGCAGGCCGCTGCGGTGGTCGCCGGGCTCGCCGGTGGGGGCTTCGCCGAGGCGCCTGCCGGGGATCTCGCTGCCGGGCGGCTCGCCGTCGTGGTCACCGGAGGCTCCTACGGTGGTGTCGACGCCGCCGGCTCGGCGGCCACCGCGGCGGGGCTCGCCGCGGAGCTCGACCGCCGGGGCGCCGGAGCGGTGCTGGCCGGCCGGGACGCGACCCCGCAGGCCGCGGTCGGCGCCGCCCGCACGAACCCGGGAACACTGTCCACCGTCGACGGTGTCGGCACCGGCGCGGGACGGGTCGCGACGGTCCTCGCGCTCGCCGAGCGCAACGCCGGACGAACAGGTCAGTACGGCTCCGGGGCCGGGGCGAGCAGCCCGGTGCCGGCGGTCTGAGACAGGGTGGGTAGGCTGAAAATCCGTGCAGACTCGCGCCACCCGTCATCTTTTCGTCACCGGTGGGGTCGCGTCCTCGCTGGGTAAGGGCCTGACCGCCTCGAGCCTGGGTCAGCTACTCACCGCACGCGGGCTCCGCGTCACCATGCAGAAGCTCGACCCGTACCTCAACGTCGATCCTGGGACGATGAACCCGTTCCAGCACGGCGAGGTGTTCATCACCGAGGACGGCGCAGAGACCGACCTGGACATCGGCCACTACGAACGTTTCCTGGACCGTGACCTGCAGGGCCGGGCCAACGTCACCACCGGCCAGGTCTACTCCGAGGTGATCGCCAAGGAGCGTCGCGGCGAGTACCTGGGCGACACCGTGCAGGTCATCCCGCACATCACCAACGAGATCAAGGACCGCGTCCTCGCGATGGCCGAGCCCGACGCCGAGGGGATCGCGCCGGACGTCGTCATCACCGAGGTCGGCGGCACCATCGGCGACATCGAGTCGCTGCCGTTCGTCGAGGCCGCCCGCCAGGTCCGGCACGAGGTCGGCCGGGACAACTGCTTCTTCCTGCACGTCTCCCTGGTGCCCTACCTGGCGCCGTCGGGCGAGCTGAAGACGAAGCCGACCCAGCACTCCGTCGCCGCGCTGCGCAACATCGGTATCCAGCCCGACGCGCTGGTGCTGCGCGCGGACCGGGAGATCCCGGCGGCGATGAAGCGCAAGATCTCGCTGATGTGCGACGTCGAGCTCGACGGTGTCGCGGCCTGTGCCGACGCGCCGTCGATCTACGACATCCCGAAGGTGCTGCACGGCGAGGGCCTTGACGCCTACGTCGTGCGCCGGCTCGGCCTGCCGTTCCGCGACGTCGACTGGACGGTCTGGGGCGACCTGCTCGAGCGGGTGCACCACCCGCAGGAGACCGCGACGATCGCGCTCGTCGGCAAGTACGTCGACCTGCCCGACGCCTACCTCTCGGTCACCGAGGCGCTGCGTGCCGGTGGGTTCGCCCACCACGCGAAGGTCGCGATCCGCTGGGTCCCCTCGGACAGCTGCGACACCGCGACCGGCGCCGCCGAGGCCCTCGACGGCGTCGACGGGGTCCTCGTCCCCGGCGGGTTCGGCGTCCGGGGCATCGAGGGCAAGCTCGGCGCGATCACCCACGCCCGCACCCGGAAGATCCCGACCCTGGGACTCTGCCTGGGCCTGCAGTGCATGGTGATCGAGTCCGCCCGCTCCGTCGCGGGCCTGGAGGGGGCGAGCTCCTCGGAGTTCGACCCGGAGACCGAGCACCCGGTGATCTCGACGATGGCGACCCAGCGCGACGTCGTCGCCGGCGAGCGCGACATGGGCGGCACCATGCGGCTCGGCGCCTACCCGGCCGTGCTGGCGCCCGGTTCGATCGTGGCCAAGGCCTACGGGGCCAAGGAGGTCTCCGAGCGGCACCGGCACCGCTTCGAGGTCAACAACGCCTACCGGCAGCAGCTGTCCGACGCCGGGCTGGTCTTCGGCACCTCCCCGGACGGGAAGCTGGTCGAGTTCGTCGAGCTGCCGGCCTCGCAGCACCCGTTCTTCGTCGGGACCCAGGCGCACCCGGAGCTCAAGAGCCGCCCCACCCGGCCGCACCCGCTGTTCGCGGCGTTCGTGAAGTCGGCGCTGCGCTACCGGGCCGAGGAGCGGCTGCCGGTGCAGCTGCCCGGGCGGTCCGACGGCTCCGACTCCGACTCCGACGACTCCGTGGTCGCCGAGCAGGGCGAGGTGTCGAGCCCGAACGGGTCCGTCCCGGTGGAGAGCACGAAGCCGTGAGCTGCGCGACGGCGACCGCGCGGGACACCTCGTCGCCGCGGTCGCCGTCCGCCGCTCCCGGGGAGCCGTACGGCGGCGGGACCGGCGCCCCGGCTCGTCGCGGGGGCGATGGACGCTGTGCGGCCACTACGCTGCGGAGTGTGATCGTCTCGTACAGCGTTCTCGCACCCGTGGCGCCGGCGGCGGCCCGATGATCCGCCCCGGCGAGCACGACTTCCCGGTCCGTTCGGCCACCGACATCTACTCCGGCAGGGTCATGGCGCTGCGTTCGGACCGGGTCGTGATGCCCGGTGGCCGGGTCGCGACGCGGGAGATCCTGGAGCATCCGGGCGCGGTCGCCGTCGTCGCCGTCGACGAGCAGCGCCGGGTCCGGATGCTGCACCAGTACCGGCACGCGGTGCGCCGACGGCTGTGGGAGCTGCCCGCCGGACTGCTCGACATCGCGGGGGAGGACCCGGCCGTCACCGCGGACCGGGAGCTCACCGAGGAGGCCGGGTTGTCGGCGCAGGCGTGGTCGGTGCTGCTGGACGTCGTCCCCTCCCCGGGGTTCTCCGACGAGTCCGTGCGGATCTTCCTGGCCCGCGATCTCGTCGAGAAGCCGCGCCCGGAGCTGGGCGACGACGAAGAGGCCGACATCGAGCTGCGGTGGATCCCGCTCGACGACGCCGTCGGGATGGTTCTCGCGGGCGAGATCGTCAACGCCGTGTCCTGCGCCGGGCTGCTCGCCGCCCGGTCGGTGCTGGCGGGCGAGTACGCGCCCCGGCCCACCGGCACCGAGTGGGTGGACCGGCCGGAACGCTTCGCCCGCCGCCGCGACGGCGACGATTGATCCTCACGGGCGCAGCGGATGCCCGTCGGAGTCGGTCGGGCGGCCGGCGAGCATGACGACCCCGTCGACGAACGACCAGATCGCGCCGAGTCCGAACGTGAAGAACGTGACCAGCAGCTGGGCGATCGCCATGGCGGTGTGGCCGGAGTAGAACCGGCCGATGCCGAACGGCAGGAACACCTGCAGCAACCCGGCGACGATCTTCTGCTTGTCCGAGAAGGGCATCCCGGAGAACGGCTCGCGCCCGAACGGCGCCGACGCGTCGAAGCCGTACGGGCCGTACACCGGTGGGCCGGGGTGCGGGGGATAGGCCGGTCCTGCCGCGCCGTATCCCGCGGTGCCGTACCCGAGGATGCCGTATCCGGGGGTGCCGTAGCCCGCTGCGCCGTATCCGGGGACGCCGTACCCGGGGGAGCCGTATCCGGCGGCGCCGTATCCCGGGGTGCCGTAGCTCGCGCCGCCGTAGCCGGGGGCGCCGTAGTCCGCCGCGCCGGGCCCGGGGTGTCCGCGGTCGCCCGCGCCGTATCCGGGGTCCGAGCGGTACCCGGGTCCGGAACCGTGCTCGTAGCCGGAGCCGGAGCCGGAGCCGGAGCCGGAGCCGGAGCCGTGTTCGGGTCCCGTGCCGTACCCGGGTCCCGCGCCGCCGGGGCCGGGGTACCCGCCGGAGCCCGATGTGCCGTACGCGCCGGCGGAGCCCCGACCGGGCGGGTCGTGCTGTGCGGGGTCGTACCCGGCCGACGACCACGGCGAGGGTGAGTACGGCTGCGCGGTCGTCGTCGAGGTGTCGGGGTACGGGCCCGCGGCCGGGTGGCCGGATGGGTCCGGCGCCGGGGCGACGAGCGTGGGGCCGGGTGTCCGCACGTGGGCGGTCGCCTGCGCGTCGGCGGGCACACCGACCGGTGTGCTGCCGCTGCGCGGCCCGGTCGTCGTGGTCCCGCCGGGCTCCCCGGCCCGGCCGGGCATCACCCCGATCGCCTCGGTGCTGCCGGTCCCAGTACTGCCGGTCCCAGTGGCGTCGGGCTCGTCGGGCTCGTTCGTCCATCCGGTCGCGTCCGACGCCGCTCCAGCGCCGTCTCGATCACCGCCCTGCGGTCCCTGCGGATGCGGCGCGGGAAGGTCGGCGACGAGCGCGACCAGCTCCGCCCGCGTCGTCGCCGCCCGGGCCGACCGGACGCGGTCGTCGAACGCGTCGACGTCGAGTCTCCCGGCGGTGTAGTGCTCGGACAGCACCCGAACGGTGCCCTCCTGTTCGGCGTAGCCGACCTCGCCCGCGCTCATGGTCACGACGGTATCCGCCACGAGGGCTCGTTCGCAGCGACCGTCGGATCGGCACCCGTGGCGTGACCGTCCGGCGGTACCGGGCGTCCTACGATCGGCCCATGCGTTTCGGACTGTTCGTTCCCCAGGGCTGGCGCCTCGACCTCGTCGGCATCGAACCCGCGGCCCAGTGGGACACCATGCGCGGCCTCGCCGAGCACGCCGACCGCGGGGACGCCTGGGAGTCCGTGTGGGTGTACGACCACTTCCACACCGTTCCCGAACCCACCGACGAGGCCTGCCACGAGGCGTGGAGCCTGATGGCCGCGTTCGCCGCGACGACCGAGCGCGTGCGGCTGGGCCAGATGTGCACGTGCATGGCCTACCGCAACCCCGCCTACCTGGCGAAGGTGGCCGCGACCTGCGACGTCATCTCCAAGGGCCGGATCGAGATGGGCATCGGCGGCGGCTGGTACGAGCACGAGTGGCGCGCCTACGGCTACGGCTTCCCTCGACCCGGTGAGCGGCTCGGGATGCTCGACGAGGGCGTGCAGATCTTCGCCCAGGCCTGGAAGGAGGGCCGGGCGACCCTCGACGGGAAGCACTACCGGGTCGACGACGCGATCGTCGCCCCGAAGCCCCTGCAGGAGGGCGGCATCCCGCTCTGGATCGCCGGTGGCGGCGAGAAGGTCACGTTGAAGATCGCCGCCAGGTACGCGCAGTACACCAACTTCGACGGCACCCTCGAGGGCTTCCGGCACAAGTCCGAGGTGCTGGCCGGGCACTGCCGCGACGTCGGCACCGACTTCGACGCGATCGTCCGCTCGGCCAACTACAACGTCGCCATCGGCACCACCGAGGCCGAGGTGTCCGAGCGGCTGCGGCAGCTCGTCGCCCGGCTCGAGCCGATCGTCGGGCCGGAGAAGGCCGAGCAGGCACTCTCCGCGTTCCAGGGACTGCCCGGCGTCGGAACACCGGAACAGATCGTCGAGAAGCTCTCCGCTCTCCAGGCCGCGGGCATGAGCTACGGGATCTTCTACTTCCCGGAGGCGGCCTACGACCGGTCGGGTATCGAGCTGTTCGAGCGCGAGGTCGTCCCGGCGCTCCGGAGCTGAGGATGTCCACCCCGGAGCGGGTCGTCGAGGACTATCTCGGCCACCTCGCCGTCGAACGCGGGCGGGCGCAGAACACGCTGCGCTCCTACCGCCTCGACCTGGGCCGGTACACCGAGTATCTCGCCTCGCTCGGCCACCGGGACCTGGCCGCGGTGCGCGAGGCGGACGTCAGCGGGTTCGTGACGGCGCTGCGCACCGGGGAGCAGCCGCTCGCCGCGTCGTCGACCGCGCGGGCACTGGCCGCGGTGCGCGGACTGCACCGGTTCGCGGTGCAGGACGGGATCGTGCCGGCCGACGTCGCCGCGGCGGTGGCGCCGCCGTCGCTGCCCTCGCGGTTGCCGAAGGCACTGTCGGTGGACCAGGTCGACCAGCTGATCGCCGGCTGCGTCGCGGACTCCCCGACCGGGCTGCGGGACCGGGCGCTGCTGGAACTGCTCTACTCCACCGGCGCCCGCATCTCCGAGATCGCCGGTGCCGACCTCGACGACCTCGACGACGGTGCACGGACGATCCTGCTGCACGGCAAGGGGAACAAGCAGCGGATCGTGCCGGTCGGACGGCCCGCGCTGGCCGCCGTCGACGGATACCTGGTGCGCGCCCGCCCGACGCTCGCCGCCCGCGGGACCGGGACCCCGGCCCTGCTGCTCAACGCGCGCGGCAACCGGATGTCACGGCAGAGCGCGTGGCACGTGCTGCGCGCGGCCGCGGAGGCGTCCGGACTCCCGCAGGACGTCGTCGCGGCGATCTCCCCGCACACCCTGCGGCACTGCTTCGCGACACACCTGCTCTCCGGGGGCGCCGACGTCCGGGTCGTCCAGGAGCTCCTCGGGCATGCCTCGGTCGCGACCACCCAGATCTACACCCACGTCACCGTCGACACCCTGCGCGAGGTCTACGCCACCGCCCATCCCCGCGCTCTGGGCTGATCACATATCCGGCGCCGACGCTCGTCGTCGGTCCCGGTTCCCGACGGGTGATCATCGACCCCTAGGTTTCGGCGGTGATGCGACACGGAGTGTGGGTGGTGACGGCGGTGACGGGCCTGGTGCTGGCCGGGTGCGGTGGGACGGGGCCCGAGCAGCGGGAGACGTCGAGCGAGCCGGTCGACGGGGCCGTCTCCCGGGTCGAGGTCGACTCCGACGCCGGCGACCTGCGCCTCGTCGCGGGCGAGCAGGCCTCGGTGGAACAGGACCTGCGCTGGACCGGGGACGCGAAACCGCAGGTCGAGCACCGGCTCGAGGGTGACGTCCTGCGGGTGACCGTCGACTGCCCGGACGACGGCGGCGAGCGCTGCCAGGCCGGGCTGGTGATCACGGTGCCGGCGCAGGCGTCGTCCCGGGCGGAGGTCGCGGCCGGCGGAATCGAGATCTCCGGGCTGACCGGGGACCAGGACGTCCGCGCCGCGGCCGGTGGCGTGCGCGGCGCCGGCCTCGGGCCGGGCACCGTGTCGGCGAGCTCGAACGCGGGCGGTATCGACCTGATGTTCGCCGCGGCCGCGCCGGACGTGCACGCCGAGTCGTCGGCCGGGTCGGTGGACGTCCGGGTACCCGTCGGGCCCGTCTACCACGTGACGGCGGAGACGACGGCCGGGTCCACGGCCGTCGAGGTGCCCGACCAGCCCGGAGCCGACCACCGGATCACCGCCCGGACCACGGCGGGCGAGGTGCGGGTCGCACCGGTGGCCTGAGCGGAGCTTGCGTAGCGAGCATCGGCACCGAGCGGCGGTGGCGACACGCCGCACCCGGCGGGCGCCGCAGGGTCGCGGCGACCCACGGGTAAGGTGACCTGAAATCCATCCGCGACGTGCACGGCGAGGCGCATTGCCGCACGTGGGGCCGATTCCTACAGTGCGGATCGGGATCAGTGCAGTGGAGATCCGCGACCCGGTACGGCACCCCACGACGAGACCGGAGACCGCATGAACCCGACGCGGCCGGAACCCCAGGGCCGGCTCGACGCCTCGGCCGACGAGCCGACGCCGGACCAGGGGCGAGGCACCCCCAGTACCAGCACGCGTGCGCCCGAGCCGGCGCCGTTGACCGTGCACGGCCCGGCACGTGTGATCGCCGTGGCGAACCAGAAGGGCGGCGTCGGGAAGACGACGTCCACGATCAACCTCGGTGCCGCGCTCGCCGAGTACGGCCGCAAGGTCCTGCTCGTCGACTTCGACCCGCAGGGTGCGCTGTCGGTGGGCCTCGGCGTGCAGCCGCACCAGCTCGAGTCGACGATCTACAACCTCCTGATGGAGCGCGGCGTCGAAGGGGGCGACGTACTTCAGGACACCGGCGTCGAGAACATGGACCTGCTGCCGTCGAACATCGACCTGTCCGCGGCGGAGGTCCAGCTGGTCACCGAGGTCGGGCGGGAGCAGGCCCTCGGCCGTGCGTTGAAGCGGTTCCTGCCGGACTACGACGTCGTGCTCATCGACTGCCAGCCGTCGCTCGGGCTGCTCACGATCAACGCGCTGGCCTGCGCCGACGAGGTGCTCATCCCGCTGGCCTGCGAGTTCTTCTCGCTGCGTGGCGTCGCGCTGCTGATGGACACGATCGACAAGGTCACCGAGCGGCTCAACCCGGACCTGCGGATGCTCGGCGTGCTCGCGACCATGTTCGACACCCGGACGCTGCACACCAAGGAGGTCCACGACCGCGTGGTGGAGGCGTTCGGGGACAAGGTGTTCGACGCCGTCATCAACCGGACGATCAAGTTCCCGGAGACCACGGTCGCCGGTGAGCCGATCACGTCGTGGGCGCCGACGTCGTACGCGGCCGAGGCGTACCGGATGCTGGCCCGGGAGGTCATCGCCCGGTGACGCTGCTCGCTGGCGACCCAGCCGGGCCGGGCGTCCCGGAGAACCTCGACGATCACGACGTCGCGTCCCCGCGGAGCCGGCGGTTCACCGTCCGGCTGTCGAACTTCGAGGGCCCGTTCGACCTGCTCCTGCAGCTGATCGGCAAGCACGAGCTCGACATCACCGAGATGGCGCTGCACAAGGTCACCGACGACTTCATCGCGCACCTGGCCGTTCTCGGTGACGACGCGGACCTCGACGAGACCACCGAGTTCCTCGTCGTCGCGGCGACCCTGCTCGACCTGAAGGCCGCCCGGCTGGTGCCGGGGGCCGAGGTGGAGGACGACGAGGACCTGGCCCTGCTCGAGGCCCGCGACCTGCTGTTCGCCCGGCTGCTCCAGTACCGGGCGTACAAGGAGGCCGCGCAGCTGTTCGTCGAGCTGGAGAACGGTGCGATGCGCCGGTTCCCGCGCTCGGTGTCGCTCGAGGACCGGTACGCAGAGCTGCTGCCCGAGGTGTTGCTCGGGGTGGACGCGACCGCGTTCGCCGAGCTCGCAGCCGCCGTCTTCCGGCCGAGGCCGCCGGAGGAGGTCGGGGTCGACCACCTGCACGCGGTGCACGTGTCGGTGCCCGAGCACGCCCAGATCCTCCGGGAGCGCCTGGAGCGTGAGCGGGTCGCGAGCTTCGCCGATCTGACCGCGGACTGCGTGGCGACGATCGAGGTCATCGCCCGGTTCATGGCGTTGCTGGAGCTGTACCGCGAGCGGTCCGTGGCGCTCGAGCAGCCGGAGCCGTTCGGGGACCTCACCGTCACCTGGACTGCCGACCGCACCGACGACCCCGTCGCCTACGCGGCCGCGCTGGAGGACGAGGCGGCGGCCGCCGAGGAGGCGGTGCGGGCCCGGAACGCGCGGCGGCGGAAGAAGAACCGGGTGGACGACGGCGACGGAGCGGTCTCCGCCGGGGACGGGGACGGGGACCTGGATTCGGAGGACGACCCGGATCCGGACGACGCCGTGGATCCGGACGGCGACCCGGATCCGGACGATGAGCCGGGGCAGGACGAGCCGACCGACATCGACGAGGGAACCGGGACCGCAGTTGACTGAGCCGGACGACCGGCCGGGCTCCGAGGACCCCGAGGACCCGTCCGAGCTGTTGCGACTGATCGGCCGCACCGTGCCGCGCAGCCCGCACGCCGACGCCCATCGTGCGACCGGTGATGATGCAGATGGTGCGTCCGGGGATGACGCCGTGGCTGCCGGGGGGAACGATGCACCGTCCGCCTCCGCCGGCACGGAGCGGCCCGCGGGCCCGGGTCCCGGTGTCGACGAGGCCCGGGACGCGCCCCCTGACGATCGAGGAACACCGCTCGGCCCGGATGCGGCCAGTTCGGTGCCGTCCGACGGTGCGGACACACCCGCCGAGGATCGAGGCGCACGCTCTCGCCCCGATGAGGACGATTCCGTGCCGCTCGGTGCAGCGGAGGGCGGTGCCGGGGTTCGAGGTGCACCTTTTCGCCCTGGTGAGGGCGTTTCCGTGCCGCTCGACCGCGAGCACGCCCCTGCCGAGGGCCGAGGCGCACGTTCCGGTCCTGGTGAGAGCGATTCCGTGCCGATCGAGGGCAACAAGGAGCCTGTCGAGGGCCGAGGCGCACGTTCCGGCCCTGATGAGGGCGATCCCGGGCCGCCCGACGGCCGGAACGCACCTGCCGAGGACCGAGGCGCACGTTCCGGCCCTGGCGAGGGCGGTTCCATGCCGCCCGACGGGGCAGCGGGTCGGGACGAGGAACGCGCCGTGTTCTCCGGGCATGCCGCCGAGAGGGTTCCCGGCACGGCCGAGCCGGTAGCGCACGACGATCTGGCAGCGACCGTGCCGGCAGGAGCCGGAGAACCCGCCGCCGAGGACGCCGAAGCCGCCGCGCCTGCCGACCCCGCCGAAGCCGCCGACCCCGCCGAGACCGTCGACCCCGCCGAAGCCGTCGACCCCGTCGACCCCGCCGAAGCCGTCGACCCCGTCGACCCTGCCGAAGCCGCCGACCCTGCCGAGGACGAGGACGAAGACGAGGCCGGCGAGCTCGACGAGCAGACCGACCCGCTCGACGACCTCGCCGACGACGCCGAGCTGGAGCTGGCCCTCGAGGCCCTGCTCCTCGTCGTCGACTCGCCGATCGACGAGCCGTCGCTGGCCGGGGCGCTGAACCAGACGCCGTCCCGGATCCGGCAGACCCTCAACCGGATGTCGCTGGCCTACACCGCCGACCGCCGGGGTATCGACCTGCGGCGGGTGGGGGAGGGATGGCGGTTCTACACCCGTGACCGGTACGCCCCCTACGTCGAGAAGCTCCTGCTCGACGGTCAGCGTGCCCGCCTGACCCGCGCTGCGCTGGAGACCCTCGCCGTCGTCGCGTACCGGCAGCCGGTGACCCGGGCGCGGGTGTCGGCGGTCCGGGGCGTGAACTGCGACGGAGTCCTCCGTACCCTGTTCACCCGGGGTCTGGTGGAGGAGGCGGGAACCGAGGAACAGACAGGGGGGACACTGTTCCGGACCACCGAGCTGTTCCTGGAACGGCTCGGGCTCTCCTCGGTGCAGGAGCTACCGCCGCTGGCGCCGCTGCTGCCCGACATCGACGCGATCGACGACCTGGACGGACAGAGATGACTACCGCACACGACCCCGACGGAGTTCGCCTGCAGAAGGTGCTGGCGCGCGCGGGCGTCGCCTCCCGGCGCGCCGCGGAGGAGCTGATCGCGCAGGGACGCGTGCAGGTCGACGGCCAGACCGTCCGCGAGATGGGCCGCCGGATCGACCCGGACACCGCCGTGCTGCACGTCGACGGCGCCCGCGTCACGCTGCGCGACGACCAGGTGTACCTGGCGCTGAACAAGCCCGTCGGCCTGCACTCGACGATGTCCGACGACCTCGGCCGGCCCTGCGTCGGCGACCTGCTCGCGGACCGCGTGGAGATCATGAACACCGCGCAGCGGCTGTTCCACGTCGGACGCCTGGATGTCGAGACCGAGGGACTGCTGCTCCTGACCAACGACGGGGAGCTCGGGCACCGGCTGATGCACCCGTCGTACGAGGTCCCCAAGACCTACCTGGCCGAGATCGAGGGGAAGATCGCCCGCGACCTGGGCAAGCGCCTGCGTGAGGGCGTCGAGCTCGACGACGGGACCGCCCGGGTCGACTCGTTCAAGCTCGTCGACTCGGTGCCCGGTCGCGCCACCGTCCAGCTGGTGCTGCACGAGGGCCGCAAGCACATCGTCCGGCGCCTGCTGTCCGAGGTCGGGCACCCGGTGCAGCGGCTGGTGCGCACCGCCGTCGGCGAGGTCCGGCTCGGCAACCAGAAGCCCGGCAAGCTCCGCCCGCTGGACCGGGTCGAGGTGGGGTCGCTGTACAAGGCGGTGGGGCTGTAGTGGCGGTTCGAGCGCTGCGCGGCGCGACCCAGGTCGACGCCGACGAGCGGTCCCAGATCCTGGACCGCTCGGCCGAGCTGGTGAGCGCGGTCCTGGAGCGCAACGAGCTGGTCTCCGACGACGTCATCTCGATCTGGTTCACGGCCACCCCGGACCTGACGGCGGAGTTCCCGGCGTACGCGGCCCGACTGCTCGGGCTCACCGACGTCCCGCTGATGTGCGCCACCGAGATGTCGGTGCCGGGCGCGCTGCCGCGGGTGCTGCGGCTGCTCGCGCACGTCGAGACCCCGAAGCCGCGGGCCGAGATGCGGCACGTCTACCTGCACGGGGCACAGGCGCTGCGGACCGACCTGCCGCGGTAGCCACCCCGCCCCCGGGGCGCCACGCGGGACCGGCGAGAATGCCGATCGGAAGACCGGCACGACTTAACATGGGGGACAGGTGGCCTTGCGGGGCGTCGTCGCGATGGACGGTCCGTCCGGGACGGGCAAGTCGACCGTCTCGCGGCGGCTGGCGAAGGCCTGCTCGGCGGCCTACCTCGACACCGGCGCGATGTACCGGGCCGCGACGCTGGCGGCGCTGCGGGCCGGCCTGACCGAGGACTCGCCGGCCGCCGAGATCGCGGCGGCCGCGGCGGGCGCGCGGATGGAGTCCGGTACCGACCCCGCCACACCGACGATCACCCTCGACGGCGAGGACATCTCCGCCGAGATCCGCGGTCCGGGGGTCACCGGCTTCGTCTCCGCGGTCTCCGCCGTCCCCGAGGTCCGCACCGAGCTGGTCGCCCGCCAGCACGCGCTGATCCGGTCCGCGGTCGAGGACGGTGGCGGGATCGTCGTCGAAGGCCGCGACATCGGTACCGTGGTGGTGCCGGAGGCGCCGCTGAAGGTGTACCTGACGGCGTCGCCGGAGGTCCGCGCGGCGCGGCGCGGCCGGCAGGACGCGAAGGCCGGGCGGCAGTCCGACCTGCACGTCACCCTCGCCGACGTCGAGCGCCGCGACCGGCTCGACTCGTCGCGGCGGGTCTCCCCGCTCTACGCGGCGGCCGACGCCCTGGTGCTCGACACCGACCGGCTCTCGGCGGACGCGGTACTGGACAAGCTGTGTGCGCTGGTCGCGGAGCGGGGGCTGGACGGGTGAGCCGGGCGCGTGCGCTGCCGGAGGGAGCCCTCGGGTGGATGCACGACCTCGCCCGGTGGGTCGGGTCCTGGCTCTGGGTCCCGTTCTTCCGGGTGCGGACGCTGAACCTCGACCGGGTCCCGGCGGACGGCCCGGTGGTGCTCGTCGCGAATCACAGCGCGCTCGTCGACGGGCCGTTGCTGTTCGGCATGTTCGGCCGCCGGGTGGTGTTCCTGGTGAAGGCGGAGATGTTCGTCGGGCCGCTGAAGGTGCTGCTCCCGGCGATGGGACAGCTCCCGGTCCGCCGGGGGGAGATCGATCGGCGGCCGCTGACGGCGGCACTGGACGTGCTCCGCGACGGCGGCATGGTGGCGGTGTTCCCGGAGGGGACCCGCGGCATCGGCGACGTGGCGGCCGCCCGGCAGGGCGCCGCCTGGCTGGCCCGCTCGGCCGGAGCACCGGTGCTCCCCGTGGCGGTACGTGGCACCCGTCGCCCGGACGGGGCGGGGCGCCGGTTCCGTCCCCGGGTGGACGTGCTGGTGGGCGAGCCGCTCCCGGCACCGTCGCTCCCCGGGCGGGACGGACTGGCCGCAGCGACCGAGGACGTCGCCGCGGCACTGCGGACCCTGGTCCGCGAACTGGAGAACAATGGGCCGGCGCGACCGGCCGGGACGTGAGTGAACGAGTGAGCGAGAACCACGGCATCGAGATCGGTGACGCCGCCGACCGGGCGGAGATGGATCGGCTGGGGCTGGACCCCGCCGAGTTCGTCGCCGTCGACGACGAGGGGCGTGTCGCGGCCGGCATCGACCCGGACGAGGTGCTGGCCACCCCGACCCTGGCCGTCGTCGGACGCCCCAACGTGGGCAAGTCCACGCTGGTCAACCGGATGCTGGGCCGCCGGGAGGCGGTCGTGCAGGACATCCCGGGGGTGACCCGCGACCGCGTCGTCTACGACGCCCTGTGGAACGGCCGCCGGTTCAAGCTGATGGACACCGGCGGCTGGGAGCCGGACGCCGCGGGCCTGCAGGCCGTCGTCGCCCAGCAGGCCGAGACCGCGATGCGGACCGCCGACGCCGTCCTGCTCGTGGTGGACGCCTCGGTCGGGGCCACCGCCACGGACCAGGCGGTCGCCCGGGTCCTGCGCCGCGCGGACATCCCCGTCCTGCTGGCCGCCACCAAGGTCGACGACGACCGTCTCACCTCCGACACCGCCGAACTGTGGCGGCTCGGGCTGGGGGAGCCGCACCCGGTGTCCGGTCTGCACGGCCGCGGCTCCGGCGATCTGCTGGACGCGGTGCTCGAGGTGCTGCCCGAGACCCCGCGGGAGGACTTCGGTGCCTCCGGTGGCGGACCACGCCGGGTCGCCCTGGTCGGCAAGCCGAACGTCGGCAAGTCCAGCCTGCTCAACAAGCTCGCCGGTGAGGTGCGGTCGGTCGTGCACGACGTCGCCGGCACCACGGTCGACCCGGTCGACTCCCTGGTCGACCTGGACGGCGAGGTGTTCCGCTTCGTCGACACCGCGGGCCTGCGCAAGCGGGTCAAGATGGCCTCCGGCATGGAGTACTACGCGTCCCTGCGGACGAGTTCGGCGATCGAGGCGGCCGAGGTCGCGCTGGTGCTGATCGACGCCTCCGAGCCGATCGCCGAGCAGGACCAGCGGATCCTGACGATGGTGGCCGAGTCCGGTCGCGCGCTGGTGATCCTGTTCAACAAGTGGGACCTGGTCGACGAGGAGCGCCGCTACCAGCTCACCCGTGAGCTCGAGCGCGACCTGATCAGCGTCCGCTGGGCGGAGCGGGTCAATCTGTCCGCGCTGACCGGACGGTCCACCCAGCGGGTCGCGCCCGCGCTGCGCCGCGCGCTGCAGTCCTGGGACACCCGCGTGCCGACCGGCCGGCTCAACCAGTGGCTCAGCGACCTGGTCGCGGCCACTCCGCCGCCGGTCCGCGGCGGGAAGCAGCCGAAGATCATGTTCGCGACGCAGGCGCAGACCCGCCCGCCGACGTTCGTGCTGTTCAGCTCCGGGTTCCTGGAGGCGGGCTACCGCCGGTTCGTCGAGCGGAAGCTGCGCGAGGAGTTCGATTTCGCCGGCACCCCGATCCGTGTGTCGGTCCGGGTGCGCGAGAAGCGCCCGCGCAGGTCGTGATGCGCGCGCTGCGTGGCCGCCCGGGAGCCCGTGCCTGGGAGCTCGGCGAGCTGCCGGTGCCCGAGCCCGGGCCGGGTGAGCTGCTGGTCCGGGTGCGGGCGGCGGGGCTGAACCGCGCCGACCTGCTCGCGCTCTCCGGTGGGTACCCGGTGCCGTACGCCGACGCCGACGGTGCCTACACCGCGGGCATGGAGCTCGCCGGTGAGGTGGTCGCCGCCGGCCCGGGAACGGTGAACACCACCGGCCGCGGCCTCGGTGACCGGGTCTTCGCGACCGCGCAGGCCGCGTTCGCCGACTACGTCGTCGTCGACGCGCGGCGCACGCTGCCGATCCCGGCCGGGCTCGGCTGGACCGACGCCGCGGCTCTGCCGGTGGCACTCGAGACCGTGCACGACGCGCTCGTCACCCAGGCCGGGTTCACCGGCGGGTCGGTGCTGGTGCTCGGTGGGACGACCGGGGTCGGGCAGGTCGCGATCCGGCTGGCCGCCGCACTCGGGGCGTCCCCGGTGCTGGCGACGACGACGTCGGAGGCCAAGCGCGATGCGGTCGCCGCCGCCGGTGCGACCCCGCTGGTCGGTCTCGACGAGCTGCGCTCCGCCTCCGGCGTGGACGTCGTGCTCGACCTGGTAGGGGGTGACCACCTCGCCACGGCGCTGGCCGGCGTCCGGATCGGCGGCACCGTCGTCCAGATCGGACGGCTCGCCGGGCGGACCGCGCTGCTCGACCTGAACACCCTCTCGTTCCGCAGGCTCCGGTTGATCGGGACGACGTTCAGCGTCCGGTCCGCCGACGAACGCGCCGCGGTCGCCGGGGCGTTGATGCCGGCCCTCGAGCTCCTTGCGGACGGCCGGGTCCATGCCACCGTCGACCGCGTCGTCCCGTTCGCCGATGCCGCCGCCGCTGCTGACCGTCTCCGGTCCGGCGGCGTCGTCGGGAAGGTGGTTCTCGATCTCTGCGACACCGCCGGGGCGCAGGTGTAACCGTGCGGACCCCGGTACCGAGTGCGCTGACGTGAGGGTGCTCGAGCGGTGGTGGGTCTGGCGCGTGCGCGCGGCGTGCGAGATCGCGCTGGCCCGCGCCGGGGGCGACGCACTGGTCGTCGACGCGCGCACCGAGGCGTCCTGGTACGCCGACATGATGCACCCGTGGAACGGCAGCGGCTGTGAGCCCGACGCCCGGGTGTACGCGTGGCTGAGCATCCTCGTCGCCCGGTGGGCACTGGCCGAGCACGCCGGTACGGGTCCTATGTACCTGGATCGGTGATTGCGGTGTCATTAGCCTCTTCCGGGTGACCACCACACCGGCGCGGCGCGCGTTCCACGGCCGCACCGCCGAACTCGAGCTGCTGGGCGCCGCACTGCGCCGGACGGCCGAGCAGGGCGCGTCCGCGGTGCTGCTCGGCGGGGACGCCGGGGTGGGCAAGACCCGGCTGGTCGGCGAGTTCGGCCGGCTGGCGGCCACCGGTGGCGCCACCGTCCTGACCGGGCGGGCGCTGGACATCGCCGACGCGCCGTCGTTCTGGCCGGTGGTCTCGGCACTGCGGGACCACGTCCGGGCCGGGTCGGGCCCCGCTGCCCGCGTGTTCGGCGAGGCCCTCGACCGGCTCGACGGGACCAACGGCGTCGCCGGGGACCGGGTCGGGATGCTCGGTGAGCTGGGCGCACTCGTCGGGCGGGCGGCGCACACGGCACCGGTGGTCCTCGTCGTCGACGACCTGCACTGGTCCGACCGCTCCACACGTGACCTGTTCGCCTACCTGCTGGCCGGCCTCGCGACCGAGCCGGTCCTGCTGGTCGGTACCTACCGCGACGATCCCGGCGGTGGTGTGCCGGCGGCGTTGCTCCCGCTGGCCACCGAGCTGCGCCGGCACCGCTCGGTCACGTTCCGGCAGGTCGAACCGCTGTCCCGGGGAGAGCTCGCCGAGCTGCTCGGGATCTGGGTCCCGGACCGGCCCGATCTCGAGCCGCTGGTGTGGCGGCACTCCGCGGGCAACGTGTTCCTGGCCGAGGAGACCGTGCGCGCGGTGCTCGGCGGTGACCCGCGCGGGGTGCCGCAGACCGTGCGTGAGCTGGTCCGTGCCGGCACGGCGGGACTGTCGCCCGCGGCCCACGACGTCGTGCGCACCGTGGCGGCCGGTGTCGGCGTCGTCGAGCACGTGCTGCTCGCCGCCGTCCTCGACCGTCCCGGGGCGGAACTGGCGGTGGCGGTCCGGGAGGCCGTCGACGCCGGGTTCGTCGTCGTCACCGGTGGCGACAGCTACGCGCTGCGGCACGGACTGATGAGCGAGGTCGTCGCGGGGGACCTGCTGCCGGCGGAACGGATCGAGCTGCACGGCCGCTACGCCCGCGCGCTGTCCGGGTGCGACGTCCCCGGCACGGCGGCCCGGCTGGCGCACCACTGGCAGAAGGCCGGGCACCCGGCGGAGGCGCTCACGGCGGCCGTCGCGGCGGCGGAGGAGGCCGAGCGCCTGCACGGCTACGCCGAGGCGCACCGGCACTGGCTGCGGGCCGCGACGTTGCCCGTTCCGGGTGCGGCGGCCGCCCGCGGCGGCTACCTGGAGCGGGCGGCCGGGGCCGCGGAACTCGCCGGCGACCACGACTCGGCGGTGGCGCTGCTGTCCGAGCGGATGGCCGACCCGGACGCCCCGACCGGGCTGGAGGAGGCGGTGCTGCGGGCACGGCTGGGCCGTTATCTGATGTCCGCCGGGCAGGCCGGGGAGGCCGAGGAGGCATACCGGCGCGCGGCGACCGCCCTGCCCCCGGGGGGTGGGCCGGTCGCCGCGGCGGTGGCGTCCGACTCCGGCACCCCGGGCCCGCGCGCGGACGTGATGCCGGTCGACCCCGCCGATGCCGCCCGCGCCGAGGTGCTCGCCGGCTACGCGGCGGCGCTGCTCGCGCGGGCCGACTTCGTCGCCGCACGCACGGTCGCGCAGGAGGCGCTCGAACCGGCCAGGCGGGTCGGTGAACCGCGGGTCCTGGCATCGGTGCTCGGCGTGCTCGGGTTCGGCGCGGCCTACACCCGCGACGGCGAGGCCGGGCTCGAGGCGCTGTCCGAGGCCGTCGCCATCGCCGAGGCGACCGGCGATCCGGCGACGCTGGGGGAGTGCCTGCTGCGCCGGGCCGAGCTGCTCTCCGGCCCGCTCAACGCCCTGGACGACGGCGTGGCCGCGGCCCGGGCCGGCGCCGAGCGGATGGCCGAGCTGGGGCTGGGCCGCACGGCGTCGGTGTCGCTGCGCGCGCTGGCGGCCAACGGGCTGTTCCGCAAGGGAGCCTGGGACGAGGGCGAGCAGGAGGTGACGCTGGCGTGGGCGGCCGGACCGGCCGGAGCCGAGATGATCGAGCTGCGGCTGGCGAGGGCACGGCTGCGGATGGGGCGCGGCGATCTCGACGGTTCCGAGCAGGACCTGGCGGCGGTCGAACTCGTCGCCGGTTCGACGGGTCTGCCGAAGCTGCGGCTGCCGCTGTTGATCCTGCGGGCCGGCCTGGAGATGTGGCGCGGCCGTCCGGAGGTCGCGTTCGCGCACGTCGGGGCGGGCCTCGACGTCGTCGAGTCCGGGATCGACGACGTCTGGGCGGTCGCCCCGCTGCTCTGGCACGGCGCCCGGGCGTACGCCGAGGCCGTCATCGCGGGTCGTACCCCCGACGCGGGCGGGCTGCGGCGGCTGCGCCGGCACCGTCGCGAGCTGATCGACCGCGCGGACCGCTCCGATCCGGCGTTGCGCGGCGTGCTCGCGACCTACGAGGCGATGTGCACCGCCGAGGACGCCCGGATCACCGCCGGCGCCGGTCCCGAGACGTGGGGCGACGTGGCGGACCTGCTGGAGCGCCTGGGCCAGCCGTACCCGACGGCGTACGCCCGGTTGCGCAGCGCGGAGGCACTGCTCGGCGGACGGCGGGCGACCGGGGCCGCCGAGCTGGCCCGCGCCGCGGCGGGCGCGCAGGCGCTGCGGGCCGCACCGCTGCTCGCGGAGATCGCCGCGGTGGCCCGCCGGGCCCGGATCGTGGTGCCCGACCTGCCCTCCGGGAACGCCCGGCCGGCACCGGCATCGTCCCCGCCGCCGTCGCCGGTGGACGACCCGTTGTCCACGCTCACCGGTCGCGAGCTCGAGGTCCTCGAGGTGCTGGCCGCAGGCGCGACGAACAAGGAGATCGCCGCCCGGCTGTTCATCGCCCCGAAGACGGTCGCCGCACACCTCGCGCGGATCTTCGCCAAGCTCGGCGTGACCAACCGGACCCAGGCCGCCGGCGTCCTGCGGCGGCACGTCCCGGAGCCGGAGCGGGCCGAGTAGGGCGCCCTAACGCGCGTTCGTAGGCCATTCGACCGATGGCGGGGCCGCTCGGATCGGTGAGGCTGTAGGCCTGCACCGAGAGCGCAGGAGGCCCTGGTGACCACGATGATCGAGCGCCCGCCGGGCGGGCCGGATGCCGGTCCACCCCGGGGCCGGGGCCGGGTCGCCACACTGCTCGCCGCCGCGCCCGAGGACGTCGACGGCGTGGTCTCGCACCTCGAGCGGTTGCAGGAGATCCTGGAGCAGGGGTACGGCCCGCAGGACGGCATCGCCTGCTTCAACCGCCTCTACCTGCGGATCACCCGCGACATCCGGGCCCAGCTCGACGACGAGGCCGTCTCCGACAAGGACTTCCTGGTCCGCCTCGACGTCGAGTTCGCAGGCCGCTACTTCCGGGCGCTGCTCGCCGACAGCACCGGTCGCGGTGTGCCCCGTGCCTGGGCGGTCCTGCTCGACCGGCGGTCGGACGAGGGGATCACCGCGGTGCGGTACGCCGTCGTCGGGGTCAACGCACACGTGAACTTCGACCTCGCCCCCGCGGTCGTCCGGACGTGCACGGTGCTCGGTCGCAGCGCTCCCGGCCCGGTGGAGCGAGCCGACTACCGGGCCGTCAACGACGTCGTCGCGCGGCACGTGACCACACTGATCGAGCAGCGCGGGGTCCGGCAGCCGGACGACGCGCTCGCCGACGTCCCTGCGGTGCTGGCCCGCCAGATCGCCTGGCGGCAGGCCCTCGAGCTGTGGGAGCAGCGGTCGCGGCCCACGGAGTACGAGCGCGAGGTCGACGCCCTGGACCGGCGCACCGCGCTCATCGGACGGGGGCTCCTCGCGATGGGAGCCCCGAGATGACACCCGCCCGTGTGGGGGACGGGCGGGTGTCGTCGTCACGGACGGCGGACGTCGGGGGGCCGCTCACGAGCCGGACCGTGCTGATCCTCGACGACCACGAACTCGTCGGTACCTCGCTGGCCAATGCGCTGCAGCGCGACGGCGTCCAGGCGCGTTACCGGCCGGTCCACTCCGAGCACGACGTGCACGCAGCCGTCGACGGGGTCGCCCCCGGATTGCTGGTACTCGACCTCGATCTCGGTCGTGACCAGCATGGACGCCGGGTCGACACGATCCCGCTGATCCCCGGCCTGCGTGCGGCCGGCTGGCGGATCCTGGTGCTGTCGGGCAGCTCGAACCCGCTGCGGATCGGTGCGGCGCTGCACCACGGCGGCTTCACCTGGGTCTCCAAGGCGGCGTCGATGCCGACCCTGTTCGCGAGCGTCCGCGAGGCCCGCGCCGGCCGGTCCCTGCTGGCACCGGACCGGCGCGAGGAGCTCGTCCGCCGATACCTCGAGTGGGACCGGCGCCAGCGCGCCGTCCGGGCCAAGCTCGATACCCTCACCCGCCGCGAGCGTGAGGTGCTCGACCTGCTCGCCTCCGGGATGCGCGTGCAGGCGATCGCGCACCACTTCGTGGTGTCCCTGCCGACCGTCCGGACCCAGGTGCGGGCGGTCCTCGCGAAGCTCGGTGTGGGGTCGCAGCTGGAGGCCGTCGCGATGGTGCGAAGCATCGACTCGGTGGACGGCACCCCCGGCGTCCCGGAGCGTGGCGTGCGGTAGTCTCTTCTTGCCCCGCAAGGGGTGGCCGGGACGTGGCGCAGCTTGGTAGCGCACTTGACTGGGGGTCAAGGGGTCGCAGGTTCAAATCCTGTCGTCCCGACGGTCTGAACAAGGCGGTGTCACCATTCGGTGGCACCGCCTTTTGCATGTCTGACCTGCGGCAACCCGCCGATTCGTGATCGTCGAATGATTATCTTAAGTGATCTTGTTCGAGTCCACTGTGGTCCCAATCTGGAGCAAATCTGGAGCACGGGGTTCGGGCGGGTGAAATGTTGTCAGGCTTCTGCTCCAGGATTTGAGTGCAGTACGTCACGCTTCGATGCGGTCGGCGCTGTCTGGTCCGTGTTTCGGGTGTTGTTCGGCGCTCGGGCCGGCGGGGGTCGACGGCGCGTCGGGCGACGGTAAAGGGGTCACTCGATGGCAGCTCCCCCTCGGGCTCGCCAGATGGATCGACCGGGCCAGGGTCGTCTTCCCGACGCCCTGCTCGCCGCTGATCAGGACGATGCTGTGCTCGGCGGCGTCGCGGCCGGTGCGGAACGCCGAGCGGAGTGGGGCGCCGATCAGATCTGGGGTGTGCTCGCCCGTCGAGGCCGCTGACCGCGCGTGGTGCGGGCGGCGGTCACCGCACGGCCGGATCTGGACGAGCACACCGAGGACCTCACCACCCTCGTTGATCGCCGTCATGGTCGTGTCCAGAGTCCGCCCGTCGACGGCCTTCAACTCCTCGTCAACCGGCCCGCTCGCGGCGAGTGCTCAGCCGGCGCGCTCCCACAGCAACGGCTGGTCGAAGCCCTCGAGCAACCTGCCCGCCCGTATGGCGGAGGTGACCGCGTCGGCGCTGCTGACGACTGTGCTCGGTTTCGTCGGGCTGTTCGTGCTGTGGTGGGCCTACTTCGCCCTGGCCGGCCACGGCACCGCGGTCAGCGGCCGGGGCGACGGCAGCACCGCCGCGCTGCGGTTCGCTTTCGCCTACGCACACGCGCTGAGGGTGGCCGGGGCGATCGTCGCCGCGGTGTCGATCGAGCTACGCATCACCCACGCCGAGACCGGTCCGGCACTGGTGCTCACCACTGTCGGCGGCCCCCTGATCGACCTTGTCGGCAACATCCTGTTTCTGCGCTCGCGCACTGGAACGGTCACCCGGGACCGCTACGTCGCGGCCGGGGCGCTGGTGGTGATCGGGCTGGTGGCGCTGCCGCTGGGTCACGCGCTGCCGCCGCTGTTCGTCCGGCTGGCCGTGCTGGCGGTGACGGCGACGCTGGCTGTGGTGAGCCAGCTGCGGACTGGCCGCGCGGCGGCCATTGCCTGAGCCGCGGCGGTCACGGGCGCCCGGCGGAACTTCCGTTCGGCGTGTCCCCGGCCCGCGCGACGGCGGCCAGCCATTCCTTGCAGCACCGCCAGCGCCATCGCGGCGAAGGTCACCATGGCCTGACCGCCTGTGCCCGAGAAGGCCACACCGGCTACCCCGGCTGGTCAACGACCGTTCCTGGCGGTTCGAGCTGAGGCCAGGGCGGACGTGCAAGCCGTCGCGGACGGGAGGGGTTGCATCTGAAGGCTTTCACTAGTTAACTAGTGAAAGTTAGATGCGATTCGATGGGGGAGTCAAGATGCGTCCACGACACATGGCCGTCGGCGCGGTCGCGATGGCGATCGCCATCGCGACCGGCGGTATCACCGGCACGGCGCTCGCCGATCCACCGGCAGCCACCGACCCGACGCCGATGACGGTGACCTCACAGGCCGGGCCGATCGAGGCGACCGCGTTGAACGCCCGCGGTGAGGGGGCCACGTTCCGGGTGCCGGCCGGCGGTTGGGTCGACATCCCGACCGAGGAGGGTGGTTACACGCGGCTGGTGATCTCCGAGGGTGGCCGCTACATCGGGGAGTACCCGCTCTACAACCCGGGGCTGCGTACCTTCTGCGACGTCGGGCCCGCCTCACCGGAGCCGCGACTGAACTGCGGGATCATCGCCTGAGCCCCGGTCGACGTTCTCGGGGTGGAGGGGGCTCCGGTGAGCGTCGGCCGACCCGCACGACGCGGCAGCAGGCCGCCCGGAGGAGACAGCGGTGATCGAATACCGGATCGACCGGCGCTCCGGCGTGGCTGCCTACCTGCAGATCGTCCGGCAGACGAAAGAGGCACTGCTGCTCGGTGTGCTGCAGGCGGGAGACCAACTGCCGGCAGCTCGTGAGGTCGTCGAGGCTACCGCGATCAACCCGAACACCGTGCTCAAGGCCTACCGGGAGCTGGAGCGCGACGGGCTGGTCGAGGCCAAGCGGGGCGTCGGGACGTTCATCCGGTCCGACGCCGTCGCCGCAGGCCCCGCGGCGAGCTCGCCGCTGCGGGCCGAGATCGAGGGCTGGGCGGCCCGCGCCGTCGCGGACGGGTTGTCCCGGGAGGAGTCCGAGGCACTGGTCCGTGCTGCCCTCGACCGACACTACGAACTGGGGGAGCCATGACCAGCAGCGGAACCTGTGTCCTGCGCACCAGGGGACTGGGCCAGCGGTACGGCGAGGCGTGGGCCCTGCGTGACTGTTCGATCGTCGTCGAGCCCGGATCCGTGGTCGCGCTGACCGGCGCGCCCGGCGCCGGGAAGTCCACGCTGCTCGGTCTGTTGGCCGGACTCGAGAGCGTGTCCGAGGGCAGCGCCGAGGTGCTCGGTGAGCCGGTGCGCCCGGGTGGTCCGCACCCGGCGGTGAGCTATCTCAGCCAGGTCAGGCCGCTGATCGGGGACTTCACCGTCGCCGAGACCCTGCGCCTCGGCGCGGCGCTGAACCCGCGACGCTGGGACGACGCCCGTGCGGCCGACCTCACCGGGCCGCTGCCCCGCAGACGCCGCGCGTCCGAGCTGTCGGCCGGGCAGCGGGCCGTGCTCGCCCTCGCGCTGGTTCTCGGCACGAGGCCGGAGCTGTTGCTGCTCGACGAGCCACTGGCCGGACTCGACCCGCTCACCCGGCGCCGGGCACTGGCCGCGGTCACCGCGCACGTCGCGGAGACCGGTGCGACCGCGGTGCTCGCCTCACACGAGATCGACGACCTGCAGAACGCCTGCGACCGGATGGTGTTCCTCGAGCGCGGCCACGTCCTGCTCGACGCCGACATCGACGCTCTGCTCACCGAGCACCGGGTTCTCCTCGGCCCGGCCGGCGCCGTCAGCTGGTCCGCGGACCACGACGTCGTCGTCGAACGACGGCTCCACGGTCGTAGCCAGACCGTACTGGTGCGGGGGGTGGCGCCCGGCGCGGCGCCGGGCTGGCAGGAGAGCCCACCGGACCTGCTCGAGCTGGTCACCACCTACCTGCGCACCACCGACGACCGTCGGGAGGGGCCTCGATGAGCTGGGTCATCTGGCGTCGCCATCGCACCGCGCTGGTCACCACCGCGGGTTTGGCGGGGACGTACTGCCTGGTGCTCGCGGTACTGGCCGCGACCGGCACCGTCGACACCGTGGTTCGCGATCCGTTCGACATCCTCGGCAACCCGGCGGCGGACTTCTTCGGCTACCTGATGCTCGCCGCCCCGGCTCTGGCCGGTGCGTTCGTCGGCGCACCCCTGCTGGCAGGGGACCTGGAGCGTGGGACGCACGTACTGCTGCTGACCCAGTCGGTGTCGCGGCGCCGGTGGGCTGCGTCGGTCCTGCTCGTCGGCGGCGCAGTTGTCGCGGCGGCGGTGAGTGTGGTCGCGGCGGTGTACCTCGGTCTCGCTGCGACCGAGCCGTGGGCCGACCCCCGCACCATGGCCGCGACCGGCCTGATCCCGCTCGCGAGGACCCTGTCCGCGTTCGCCCTCGGCGCGCTGCTCGGGCTGCTGCTGCGCCGCGTACTCGCGTCAGCCGCGTCGACACTGGCGGCGGTGGTCGTCACAGAGGTGGCGGTGGCGGCCCTGCGGGGCGTCGCCGTCCCGGCTGAGCTGCGTACCGGCCCGCTGCCCTACGGCGGGACCGCCGACGAGGACACGTGGGTCGTCGACCGGGGCTACACCCTCGCCGGCGGCGGGATGCGCAGCGGCTCGACCGGAACCGGCTGCACCCAGGACGACGTGGAATGTCTGCAGGCACACGGCGTCGACGGGAGCTTCATGCTCGTGCATCCGATCGGCGACCGATGGCCGCTCCACTGGGTGCCGCCGCTCATCTGAAAGTGACCACTGCTGATCAGTGGAAGTGACCACCCTTGCGACCCGCCGACTGAGATCCACCACCAGTAGGCGGGCCCCCTCGACGCTCCGGTTGAACCGGCCGGAAGTCGTCGAGGGAGCCCACTCGGGATGCTCGCATGGGAGTCGTACGTGGAAGCACAAGCACTACGCGCGCAGGGATGGACGATCTCCGCGATCGCCCGGCATCTGGGCGTCACACGGGTGACCGTGCGCCGCTATCTGAGCGGCGAACACACGCCGGGGCAGCGGGCCCGCAGCGCGCCGGATCCGTTCGAGGGGTTCGCCGAGTACTGCCGGCTGCGGCTCGGTGCGGACCCGCATCTGTGGGCGACCACGTTGTTCGACGAGGTCACCGCGCTGGGCTATGCGGGCTCGTATCCCTCGTTCACGCGCGCGCTGCGCGCCCGGGAGCTGCGCCCGGCCTGCGAGCCGTGTCGGTCGGGCAAGACCAGCCAGCGGGCGGTGATCGCCCACCCGCCGGGCGCCGAGACCCAGTGGGACTACCTGGAGCTGACCGACCCGCCCGCGCACTGGGGGTTCGCCGGCAGCGCGTTCGTGCTGCTCGGGGTGCTGGCGCACTCGAGCCGGTGGCGGGGCTGGATCACCGAGTCGCTCGATCAGCCGCACCTGATCGAAGGCCTCGACCAGGTCGTCGGCCGTCTCGGCGGGGTGACGCGGCGGTGGCGGTTCGACCGGATGTCCACGGTGTGTCATCCCGGCTCGGGCCGGCTCACGGTCAGCTTCGGACCGGTGGCGGTGCACTACCGGGTCGGGATCGACATCTGCCCGCCGCGGCACGCCTGGCGCAAGGGCGCGGTGGAGAAGAGCGCGCACGTGATCGCCCAACGCTGGTGGCGCACCCTGGCCGACGACACCACCCTCGCGGGGGCCCAGGCCGGGCTGGACCGGATCTGCGCCCGCCTCGACGGACGCCGCCGCGCCGACGCCGACGGGGGCAAGACGACCGTGGGCGCGCTGGCCGAGGCCGAGCCGTTGCGGGCGGCACCGGCGCCGCTGCCGGCGGTGCTGAGCGTCGAGCGCACCGTGTCCGAGCAGGCCCTGGTCGCGTTCCGCGGCAACCGCTACTCGATCCCACCCGGGCACACCGGCGAGATCGTGACCGTTCGCCACCAACTCGGCACCCCGGCACTGGACATCGCCACCGCACGCGGTGTCGCGCTGGCGCATCACCTGCGGTCCCCGGACGGAGCCGGCGCACTGGTGCGCCTCGACGAACACGTCGCCGCCATGACCCGGGTGGTGCTCGCCGAGTTCACCGACCGCGCGCCCTGCCCGCGCAAGCACCGCCGCCCACCCACCGCCGACGCCCTGGCCGAAGCGGATCGGATCCGCCACGCCCAGGCCGGCCCGGCCAGCGGCGAGCAGGTCGTCATCGACTTCGACGCCTACGCCTCCGGCACCCGCCCGCTGCGCGGACGCGCCCACACCGGCGAGACCAGCGGACAGGATGGGCGGGAGAGCTCATGAACACCCACCGGCCCGACCATGCGGTCAACCAGGCTGAACCCGACGGCTCGAGCGAGGCGGCGACCTATCAGCGGCTGCGCGCTCACCTGGAGGTCCTCAAGCTGGGCACGGCCGCCGAGGCGTTGACCGGGGTGCTCGACGCCGCCCGCGCCGAGCAGCTCTCGCCCACCGCGGTGATGGAACGGCTGCTCGGGCTCGAGGTCTCCCACGCCGAGGCCCGTCGGTTGGCCGGCAGGTTGCGGTTCGCCTGCCTGCCGCACTCCTGGACCCTGGACGAGTTCGACTTCGCCGCCCAACCCGGGGTCGACGAGAAACTCGTGCGTGAGCTCGCGGCGCTGCGCTTCCTCGACGACGCCGGCAACGTCCTGTTCGTCGGTCCACCCGGCACCGGCAAGACGATGCTCGCGGTCGCACTCGCCCGGGCCGCGGTCGATGCCGGGCACCGGGTCTACTTCACCACCGCCGCCGACCTGGCCAAACGCTGCCGCAAGGCCGCCTTGGAAGGACGCTGGGCCACCGCGATGCGGTTCTACTGCGGCCCCCGGCTGCTGGTGATCGACGAGTTCGCCTACTCCCGCACCGCGCCGGACCCGGACGCGAACGCCGCCCTGTTCGAGGTGATCAACCGCCGCTATCTGAAGTCGTCGACGATCGTGACCAGCCACGCCGGAGTGGCCAGCTGGGGTGACCGGCTGGCCGACCCGATGCTGGCCGCCGCGCTGCTCGACCGGCTGCTGCACCGGGGCATCGTCGTCGCCATCGACGGGCCCTCCTACCGGATGCGGGCCCACCAGCAACGCAGTAACCAACTCCGGCGGGCGCTCGGCGAGCACGACCCGACCGGGCAGGGCCGATCATGACCATCCTGGGCGAGCACCCCTGCCCGGCCTGCGGCCGGCAGGTCACCGTGACCCGACGCAACCCCAACCGCCGGTTCTGCTCCTCGCGCTGTCGAGCCGCGCATCACCGCGACCACCCGCACACCGCCCCGGACGCCGTTCCCGGCTCGTTCAACACCCCGAACGCCGTCACGCGCGATGCCCTCACCAGCCCGAACGGCGACCACGCCGTTCCCGACGCCGTCCCGAACGCCGTCCCACCCGGGCACGCCGTTCCCGCCGCGAACGGCGTCCAACGCTGCCCGCACTGCCGCACCGAGCTGGCCGTCATCACCGTCGTCGTCCCCGCCGGCGCCGCCCACATCCGCACCCCGGAGGTGACCCACATGACCCCGACCTGACCACTACTCTGGCCGCGCCAGGGTGGTCACTTCCACCGATCAGAACTGGTCATTTTCGCTGAGCGCCAGCATGGGCGGAGGTGGGCGCGCACCTGCTACTCGCGAGCGCCGCGCTCGTGGTCCTGTTCTGGCGTGTGCGCCGTCCACTCGGTCGCTGAGAGCCCGCCCGCCCGACGGTGGGCTCCGGCTCCCGGAGAGGCGGGCGGACCCACCTGTTGGTGAACGGCAGGAAGTCCGGGTGCTCGCCGCTGCACAGAGGGAGCAGTAGCCGGTGCCACGGCCGCGGAGCACGTAGCTGGCGTCACCGACCGACCCCGGCAGTGGACGACGGACGCGTCACCGACGACGCATAGCGGGAGATCACCCGGTGAGGACGAGCTTGCCCTGAACGTGACCTTCTGACCGCCCGCCGTGATGTTCGGGGCGAGCCGCCCGGTAGCCATCAGCGCGGCGACGCGCTCGAGGCCGCTCCGGTCGAGGCGCCGGTGGACGAACACGCCGCCGAGTCCGGTCACCGACGGGTCCCCACCCCTCGGCGGGCGACCACGACACTGGCCGACCGCCCTGGATCACCCACTGCGCCCGGCGAAGTCATCGATCACGGGCTTCCACCGCATCGTCCATCGTCCGTCGGGCGCGGCCGTCGCGGTCGGGCCCAGGCTGCGGAACTGGTTCGGGCCCTTCAGGGCAGCCTGCTCGGCAGGGAAGTGCGTGTACTCGCAGGCGCGCGCGCATCGGACGTCGGCAGTGCCCCTCAGCCGTCGTCCCGCGCCTCTTGCGCCCGTTCCCGAGCGGCCTCCGCGGCATCCTCTGCGTTCTCCCGCACCTCCTCGCGCTCATCGGCCAAGATCTCACCGGGGCGCATCACGTCGACCATCCCGAACGCACCGACGGCGTCCACCACGATCTCGCGCCCCGGCTCGCTGCAGGCCCGCTCGCACTCGGTGCCGCCGAACACCACCCGGCCGACGACTCGGGCGCTCACGCCGTCGGGCACCACGACGTCGACGCTGCCGAAGAGCGCACCCACCTCCACCCGTTCCTGGGCGGGCCCGACGGTGACCTGCCGGCTGCCCAGCAGCGCCGTGCCGTCGTCCGCGGTGACGATCTGGGTCCCGATGAACAGCACCACTCCGGCGAGCAGCACCACACCGGCCCCACCTGTGAGGCGCTGCGGCAGTCTCCTCACGCCACTGCCGGCGACGGTCGGGACGGGCTCGGTGACGACCTGGGTCGGGGCCTCCTCGGAGGCGGACCAGTACGGGGCCGGGTCGCGCAGCGCATCGTCGGGGCGCGTCGCCACGCTGACGGCCGGGCCGGGTGCGCGGTGACGGGTCGACTGCGTCGCCCCGGGGCCCGGGGTCGCCCGCGGCCGCCCCGACGACCCGGCACTCGTCAGCGTCTGCCGCGGGGTGGGCCGCTTGCGTGTCAGCACAGTCGCGGTCACCACGGCGGTGACGAACAGGATCCCGGCCATGAGGATGTAGAGGTACACGCCGGCCGCCGAGTTCTGCGGGGCGCCCTCCGCCTCGGTGGTGGTGGCGTTGAGCACCGCTGTTCCGGCGACGTTGACGACGGCGCCTCCGACGGCGAGCATCACCGACACCAGACCGGAGACCACGCCGTGCCGTTCGGGTGGTGCCTGGCCGGTCGCCAGGTTGAACCCGGAGGTGTTGATCGCTCCTGCGGCCATTCCGAGCAGCCCGACCGAGGCGACCATCAGCGGGAACGACGACACCCCCGCCAGCATCGTGAAGGTTCCCACCGTCCCGATCACGATGCCGCCCAGGAGTGTGCGCGCGGGGCCGATCCGTGTGGCGAGCCACCCGGCGAAGATGCCACCGAGGATGATGCCGGGCGCGGGTGCTGCGAACAGCAGGGCGCTCGGGCCGGTGCCGGCCAGCCCGTAGCCGAGTCCGAGTTCCGGTGACACCTTGGCGATGAGGCTCATCAGCTGGATCGTGCTCTGGAAAGATCCCGCGGCCAGCACCACGGCCAGCAGTGTCAGCAGGAGTGGCCTGCTCAACGCTCGGATGTCGACGATGGGCTCGTCGACCCGCAGGGCCAGGACCGCCCAGCCGACCAGGGCGGCACCCCCGGCCGCGAGCAGGGCGATCATTCCTCCGGACAGCCACCCGAGGTCCTGCCCGAGGCTGGCGTAGCCGAGCACGCCGGCGAGGCCGCCGCCCAGCAGCAGTGCCCCGCCCACGTCGATCCTGCCGCTGCCGAGGATCGGCGACTCCGGGATGAACAGGCGAACGCTCAATCCGGCGGCCGCGGCCAGGACGACCGACACGGCGAACACGCTCTGGAAGCCGAACTGCGCGATGAGCGGCTCCATCAGGAACGGCTCGACGATGCCGACGATCGCGGAGGCGGAGGTCACGATTCCGATCGCGGTCATCGCCACCCGCGGGGGACAGAGCTGGCGCGTGAGTGCCACCGTGAGGAACACCACGGCCATGGCGGAGCCCTGGAGGAACCGTCCCAGCAGGAAGAGCGCGAGGTTGGGCGCGATGAGGCAGATCACCGAGCCTGCGCCCGAGACGAATATCGTGATGAGCAGTACTCGGCGTCTACCGAAGACGTCGGCGCTCTTGGCGAGCAACGGTGAACAGATGGCGCCCGCCAGCATCGCGCTCGAGTTCAGCCAGGCGACCTTGTTGGTGCCGAAGTACTCGAGCATCTCCGTCGTGACCATCTGGGGAGTGGTGATGACGGTGTCGGCCATACGGTTGGCGAGGACGAGGACGCCCACCCAGCCGATGAGCCGCCAACTCCATCGGCGCTCCTCGACGATGCGATCGAGCTCGACGGTGGCGTCGTTCACGATGAGTTCTCCCCAGTGCGTGCGGCGGGCGACGCCCGTCCCGGCGGTCGTGCTGTGGGTGGTTCAGCGTGCTGGGAGCCCGCCGTTCGCAAGCGCTCGTTGCGAGCGTCGATGGCCTCCTGGGTGGGCGGAATCAGGCGGTCGCGGCCCTGGCCGACCCGCTCCTGGGCGAAGGTGACGTAGGGACGCTGCCGGGCCTCGTACCGGTGGAACGCCTCGGTGTGATCGGTTCCGCACCGTTGGAGTTCTTCGGCGAGGAGATGGGCTCCGGTGAGCGCGAGCGAGGTGCCCCGGCCGGAGAGGAAGGCCGCGCAGTACCCGGCGTCCCCCACGAGAGCGACGCGGCCGCGGTGCCAGGAGGGCATGTGGATCTGGCTGGCGGAGTCGAAGAAGAACTCGGGGTCGGTGCGGGCCGCGTCGAGCAGCTGGGGGATCTTCCACGTCGTGTGGCCCGCGAAGGCATCGGTGAGGATCTTCTTCTGGGCGTCCAGGTCGTGGTGGTCGTAGTCGAGCGGTTCCGATCGGAAGGTGAAGGTCGCCAGCGCCTTGTCCTTGTAGCGGGCGATGCCCGCCATCCGCGCGGGGACGTTGTACATCGAACTGACGCGATCGGGCCATGCCTCGTCGGGCAGCGCGGCGAGGGCGATGTAGACACCGAGGTGGCGCAGGTAGTCCCGCTCGGGGCCGAACACCAGCCTGCGTACTGCGGAGTGCTGGCCGTCGGCACCGAGCACGAGGTCGTACCGTTCGCGGTGGCCAGACCTGAGCTCCACGTCGACGCCGTCGCCGTCGTCGGTCAGGGAGTCGATCGAGTCGCTGAAGCGGATCGTCGCGGTGGCCGGGAGGGCGTCGGCGAGGATGTGCACCAGGTCCGCGCGGACGATCTCGATGTCGTCGTCGGAGTCGCTCACCTCCGCCATCGGGATCCGGGCCACCGGTTCGCCGTCGCTGTCGACGAACTGCATGAGCTCGCTCATCCGGATCCGTTGCTCGCGGATCTTCGCAAGCAGCCCCATCCTGGCCACGGTCTCGACGGCGTCGCCTCGGATGTCGATGGGTGTGCCGGTGAGCCGGAGGCGATGGGCGTACTCGACGACGGTGACGTCGTGGCCGCGGGTGCCGAGGTCGAGTGCGCAGGCGAGCCCGGCGATGCCGGCTCCGGACACGAGGATCTTCATGGTGGGTGCTCCGGGTTCGCTGGGTGGCTGCGTCGAGCGGATCAGGCGCTCGTCGACCTCGGTCCGTTAAAGCGACTATCCTGTTGCTTTAGTGGACGGTACGTTCCGGCCGTGGGTGCGTGCAACGCGGGGGTCGACGACAATCCACTCCCGAGCAGAGGGCAGGAGGTGAGCCGCTGATGGCCGGCACCGCGGATCAGTTGCCGACGCGTCGTCCCGGTGGCCGCACCGCGCGGGTGCGAGCGCAGATCCTCGCCGCGACCGTCGAGCTCGTCGCGCGGAACGGGATCGCGGGCTTCCGCTACGAGGAGGTCGCCGAGCTCGCCGGCGTGCACAAGACCAGCGTCTACCGCAACTGGGCCGACCGTGAGGAGCTGGTGGTCGAGGCCCTGCTGCAGTACGTCGACGACCTCGGGTCGGTCGCCGACACCGGCGATCTCCGCAGGGACCTCGTGGACTTCCTGATGGTCCTCAGCGAGGGCCTGGGCAGGCCCACGGTCCGGGCTCTCGAACAGGCGACCCAGGCCACCCACGAGAGCCCGGCCGTCCGCCGGGCGGCGACCAGAATCTTCGAAGAGCGCGCCGCCGCCATGCGGCGTCGCATCGAGCTGGCGATGGCCCGAGGCGAGCTGCCGCCGGTCGACTACTCCTTGTTCGGCGAGATGATCTCCGGTCCGGTGCACCTTATCGTGAACCGCGGCCTGCGCCCGTTCACCCGCGCGGACGCGGAGCGCATCGTCGATCTGGTACTCGCAGGCGTCCGGGCCACGACACCACACACCTGAGCGCGCTCCGGTCCCGGCGCACTGACGGTTGCGCCATCGAAGACGCCGGCGGCAAACGACATCTGTCGCACCGAGCGGTCCGTACCTTCGTCGCCGGACGGATGTTCGGGAGGAATCGGCTGCTCAGACTGGACTCATGGATGCGGATGTCGTCATCGGTGCCGGGGTGGTCGGGTCGTCGATCGCCCTGGAGCTAGCTCGGGCCGGCCGGAAGGTGATCGTCATCGACAAGGCCGGTGGAGTCGGGCACGGCTCGACGAGCTCGTCGAGTGCGGTGGTGCGGTTCAACTTCTCCACCCGTGCCGGGGTCGCGACGGCCTGGGAGTCGCGGGCCTGCTGGCAGCACTGGGGCGAGCACCTCGGATGCGATGTCGGCGAGCTGGTGCGCTACGAACGGTGCGGGATCGCGATGCTCGACGTGGAGCTCGCCCCCCGCGCCGGTTACGTGAGCCTGTTCGACGAGGTCGGCGTGCCCTACGAGGAATGGGACGGGGCCACGCTGCGCAGCCGGATCCCGGGTATCGACAGCGGCCGGTACTGGCCGCCCAAGCGCATCGACGACGAGCGGTTCTGGGACGAGGCGACCGGCGAGCTCGGTGCGGTGTACACGCCCGACGCGGGCTACGTCAGCGACCCACAGCTCGCCGCCCAGAACCTGGCCGCGGCCGCGGCCCACCACGGGGCGCAGTTCCGGCTCCGCACCACCGTGGTCGGGCTCGACACCGACGGCGGGCGAGTGACCGGCGTCCGACTCGACGACGGCAGCACGATCGCGTGCCGCACCGTGACCAATGCCGCCGGGCCGTGGTCGGCCCGGCTCAACGCGCTGGCCGGTGTCGGCTCGGACTTCACGATCGGGCTGCGTCCGCTGCGCCAGGAGGTGGCCCATGCGACCGCGCCGGCCGACAACACTCGGGCGGGTTCGCCCGGTGTCGCCATCGCCGACATGGACCTCGGCACCTACATGCGCGGCGAGGTGGGCGGCGGCCTGCTGATCGGGGGCACCGAACCCGACTGCGACCCGCTGCACTGGCTCGACGACCCCGACCAGGCCCACCCGCAGCCCACGGCGGCGGTGTTCGAGGCGCAGGTGACCCGGGCGGCCAGGCGACTGACCGAGCTGACGGTACCCAGCCGTCCCCGCGGTGTGGTGGGTGTCTACGACGTCACCGACGACTGGACCCCGATCTACGACCGCACCGAGCTGGACGGGTTCTACGTCGCGATCGGCACCAGCGGCAACCAGTTCAAGAACGCACCACTGGCCGGGAAGTTCCTGACCACGCTCATCGAGCAGGTCGAGGGCGGACACGACCACGACACCCACCCGGTGCAGTTCCGCGGTGCACACACCGGCCAGACGATCGACCTCGGCGCGTTCTCCCGCCGCCGCAGAGCCAACACCGGGACCTCCGGCACGGTCATGGGATAGGCATGGGCTCAGGCCCGGCGCCGGTACGCCGCAGCGAGAGCGCGCAGCTTGAGCCCCAAGTGCAGCGTCAGCCGGTCGTCCCCGCTGTTCAGGCTGCAGCCGGTGTGGGTCTCGATGCGCTTGAGGCGGTGGTACAGCGTCGCGCGGTGGACACACAGCAGCTCGGCGGTGCTCCGGACGTCGCCCGCGTGGTCGAGGAACCCCTCGAGTGTCTCGACCAGCACACCGTGCGGATCGTTCCGTTCCAGTTCGATCAGGGCCGGTACCTGCGATGAGAGCAGGAGGTCGTCGACAGGCAGCTTGAGCAGGACCTCGTAGGGGCCCAGCTCGCCCCACCGGGCCACGGCCCCGATCGAGGGCACGAGCACGGCGGCGTGGGCAGCCAGGAACGCGTGGCGGTGGGAGTCCACCACGGACTCGAGGCCATCGACCGCGGAGCCGACGCCGATCACCACCCGCGCCCCCTCACCGGCCAGGGACCGGAACCGGGCGAGGACCCGGTTGCTGATCGCATCGACCGGTACGCCGGCCGGACGTGCGGCGTAGAGGATCCAAGCCCTCGAACGGTTCGCCACGGTGAGGCTGACGTCGTCGCCGACGCGCAGGCCCTCCTGGACGGCGGATTCGAGCGCGACGGCCGCCGCATCGTCGCCGCCGTCGACCCGGGCGCCCAGGACGAGGAACGACGTGGGGCCTTCGGGGAACAGGTTCTCCGCACGCAGATCTTCGGCGGCCTGGACGCGAGCCGCGTGGTCGGACGAGACGAGCTCACGCAGGATTGCCTCGTGGCGCGCCGTGGAGCGCTCGTGCAGGACCAGCCGTCGGTAGAGCACCACTCCGGCCCGGGCGGCGGCAGCTTCGGTCGCTGCGGTTTCCGCCGGGTCGAGGGTGCCGTCGGTGTCGATCAACCAGAGGAACCCCAGCAGCAGTCCGCTGCAGCGCACCGGAGCGCACAGCCGCGGGCGCGTGTTCTCGGACGGGATGGTCACGTTCCCCGGCCGTGTCCACCTCGCGATGCCGTGACCGAGCACGTCCTCGGTGAGGTCGGGGCTCACCGAGCGGTTGAGGACCGAGGCCACGCGCACCGGGTCCTCGTCCCCGAAGTGCCGGCTCGCGGCCAGCAGGCGGATCGCCGGATCGTCGATCGCCACCGATCGTTGTAGCCGTTCGGCGAGATCGTCGACGATCTCCTGCAGGCCGTCGTCCGGCATCGCACGATCCTCCGTCCTAGTCGGCACGACCACCGTGGCGGTTGTCGCGATGCCGGACCGGCCGGAGACAGCGCCACCCGTCACGCACGCGCCTATGCTCTCCAGTCGGGACCTCCACCGCACGCCACGAAGGAGCACAGTGAAGACGTCGGCACGCCGTTCGAGGGGCGAGCAGGTCGGGCTCACCCGAGCGGCTGTCGTCGCCGCCGCCGAGTCCGTGGCCGAACGTTCCGGTCTTGCCGAGCTGTCACTGCGCGCCGTGGCCACCGAGCTCGGCGTCAGTGCCACTGCGATCTACAACCATGTCCGGGACAGGGACGACCTGCTCGATGCCGTCGCGGACGCGTTCGTGGCACGGGAGGTGCTGGCGCAGCTCCCGGGTGGGATGGAGCCGCTGGAGCGGGTCCGCCTCGTCGCGCACCGGCTCCATCGGGCCGGCATCGAGCACCCCGGCCTGCTCACCGCGATCGTCGGCTATCTCCCCGAACAGTCACCCTCGGCGCAGGTGGACTGCACCCAGCTCATGCTCACCGATCTGGAGGCGGCGGGCGCGCCGCCTGAGCGGGCCGTGGTGCTCTACCGCGCGATCCTGATGCTGTGTGCCGGTGAGGCCATCGCCTACGCGAACCACCACCGCCCGCGCGCCACCTCGATCGCCGAGCGATACGAGCGGCACGCGAGCCTCGGGCGCTACACCGAGCTCGGCAACTATCTGCGCAGCGCTGCGAGCCCCGACTGGGATCGGGGCTTCGAGCAGGAGCTCGACCTTGTCCTCCGCGAGCTGGGCCCGCCCACGTCAGGAGAGGGTCTGTAGCCAGTCCTCGACCCCGGCCGTCGAGGTCGGGAGTCCGGCCGAGAGCACCTCGCAACCGTTCGAGGTGACGACGACGTCGTCCTCGATCCGCATGCCGAGGCCGCGCAGCGGAGCGGGTACGTACTCGTCGTACGGCGAGAAGTAGAGCCCCGGCTCGATCGCCAGGACGTGGCCCTCGACCAGCGGCTGTGTCATGTACTCGCTCGTCACGGAGAAGCTGTCGTGCACGTCGATGCCGAGCATGTGACCGATGCCGTGCAGAGTCCAGCGTCGGGCGAGAACGTCCTCGGCGAGGCCCTCGACGTTCCGGTTCGGGAGTACCCCGAGCGATGTCAGGCCCTCGGCCAGGACACCTGCGGCCGCCGCACCCAGCTCCTCGAAGGTCGTGCCGGGGCGCACCGCGTCGAGCGTGACCCGGTGCGCAGCCGAGATGATGTCGTGGACGTCGCGCTGCGCGGGGGAGAAGCGCCCGGAGACGGGGAACACCCGGGCGACGTCGGAGCCGTAGAACTCGGTGCTCTCGACGCCGGCGTCGAGCAGCAGGATGTCCCCGGACTCGATCTGCCCGTCGTTGCGGAACCAGTGCAGGATCGTCGAGCGTGACCCCCCGCAGCACACCGGGGTGAAGGCCACGCCCCGGCCGTGGGTACGGGCCGCCTGGGTGAACAGCCCTTCCACCAGGGGCTCGCCGTACTTGAGGACGTCGGGTAGAGCTCGGGCGACGGCCCGGAAGCCCTCCACGGTCGCGGCCGACGCCTCGCGCAACCGGCTGATCTCGTAGTCGTCCTTGACCAGGCGTCGGCGGGCGAGCTGCTTCTCGAGCTCCTGCCCGTCCTCGGGGACGAGGGAGTCGACGAGCGGGTCGAGGCCACGGACCGTTCGAGCCCGGCCTGCACCCCGCAGGACGGCCTCCAGGTCCTCGATCGGACGCGTCTCGAGTCCCAGGCGGGTCCGGATCGCCGAGAGGGATTCGGGCCGGCCGTCGTAGACGGCTCCCCGCGCGGCGTCGAGGTAGGCGAGTGGACGACCGAGCGCCGGACGCTCGTCCACGAACAGTGTCGGCTCCCCGTCGGAGCCGATCACGAGGACGGAGCCCGGGTCGACCTCTCCGACCAGCCACAGGAAGTCCGATGCCGGGCGGAAGGGGTAGGTGAGGTCGCTGGTGCGCCAGGGAGGACGTCCGTTGGGGACCACCAGCAGATCGCCGGCGAAGTCCGCCGTGACCGCAGCCCTGCGGCGTCGGCGCGGTGCGGCGCCGGCCCACTCCTCGATGTCGACGGTGGGGACCCGCCAGCCGTCGGTCATCACCCGAACCAGCTCCACCGGGATGCGGCGGCCGGTCCTCGTCACGAGATCCTGCAGTTCTTCGTCGGTCCAGCTCATGCCCTTGCCTTCCATATTAACGGTGTTAATCTACGGAGCATGGCCGTGGCCCGAACCGTGCGTCAAGGCCCCAGGTTCCACACCCCCGTTCGACGCTCACCTTCGGAGGAGCCCGCATGACTTTCGATGTCGACAAGGTCCGGGACGTCGCTGCGGCGCAGCTCGACGGCGACCCGGAGGCCGGGGCCGCCCTGTGCGTCTACGTCGACGGCACCGCGGTGCTCGACGAGACCTGGGGGGTCGCCGACGCCGAGGCCGGCACGCCCTACACCGCCCGGACGCTGCAGATCGTGCAGAGCATGGGCAAGGGCGTCGTCGGAGCGGCCGCGGCGCTCCTCGTCGAGCGCGGTCAGCTCGACCCGGCCGCTCGTGTGGCGTCGTACTGGCCCGAGTTCGGGACACCGGACAAGCGCGAGATCACCGTGGCTCAGCTGTTGTCGCACCAGGCAGGTCTGATCTACCTGGACGACACGATGCCGCTGGGTCTGACGACGGACCGGGAGAAGCTCGCCACCGCGCTGGTGGCGCAGGCGCCCGCATGGGAACCGGGGACCAGGATCGGCTACAGCCCGCAGACGGTCGGGAACTATGCCGACTTCCTGTTCGAGCACGCCTCGGGGCACGGATTCGCCGAGCTGTTGCGCCAGATCAACGACGCCCTCGGGACCGAAATGTACGTCGGTCTCCCCGCCGGGCAGCGGCACCGCGCTGCTCGTGTCCTCGGTGCCACGGGTGGCTCGACAGCGGACATGCCGCCGGAGCTGGTCGCAGCGTTCGCCGACCCGGACAGTCTGCAGTCACGCGTCATGCGCAACATCCCCGAGACGTTGCCGGACCCGATGCCCGCCGTCAACGGCGAGGCGATCCGTGACGCGTTCATGCCTGCCGCGAACATGTTCGCCGGTGCCCGGGACTTCGCGCGCCTCTACGACGGGTTGAGCGGAGCCCTGCGAGGCGACGACTCGACGCCCTGGAGCCGGGAGGTCGTCCGGATGGCGACGACCGAGGTCGTGCGCGGTGTCGATGCGGTGATCCTCGCCGAGACCGCCTTCGCGCTCGCCTTCCAGAAGCCCAGCAGCACCTACCCGCTCGCCCGCAGCCCCCGTGCCTTCGGGCACGGCGGAGCAGGCGGCTCTCTGGCGATGGCCGACCCGGACGCCGGCTTCGCCCTGTGCTGGCTCCCCACCCGCTACGGGGCGACGCATTTCGATCCACGCCAGACCGCCGTCCTCGACGCCGTCTACTCGGCCCTCGACTGAACGGGCGGGGCCGGACACCGATCGTGCTCGACAGGTGTCACACCGATGGTGCGGCACCCGCGACATCCGGCTGTAGAGCGTCCTCCATCGGTGCGACCACTCTGGCTCGGCGAGGGCGACGGACGGCGGTGCACGGACACCGCCACGAGAAGGGAACCCGATGGCAGACGAGCTGAGCGCAACCGCACCGTATGAGAAGCAGTACGAGACGGCGCAGACGCACCTGCGTGCGTTGCACGAACCCGCGTTCGGCAGGCCCTCGGGCCTGCGTGAGGCACACGTGACCCGGGACGGCCTGCGCACCGTGGTGACCGCGGATGTCCTGGATGAGCTCGAGGGACTGCCGCGGACGGCGCTCTACACCGCCCAGGACGGTCGTTTCCGGCAGGTGTCGGCGCTGGGCGGTTCGGCCCGGTCGGGGCGGTTCTCACCGGACGGGCACACGCTGGCGTTCCTGGCCGACCGCGCCGAGAAGGGCGTGTTCCAACTCCACCTGCAGGTGGACGGCCGGCTGGGCGAGGCGGAGGCGGCGCCCGCGGTGCCCGGCACGGTCGAGTACCTGCACTGGTCGCCGGACGGCAGCAGAATCCTGCTGGGGGTCGCCGGTCTCGGCGCCGATCTTTCCGGCGGGCAGGGGTCGGGGGTCAACCGCAGGAAGGTCGACGATGCTCCGTCGTGGTTCCCCCGCATCGATGGTGAGGTCGTCCAGGAGGCCTGGCGCAGCCTGTGGACCTACACTCCCGGGACCGGGGTACTCGAACGCCTGTCCCCGGAGGGCCTGAACTGTTGGGAAGCGGGATGGTGCGGGCCCGACCGCGTTGCGGCCATCACCTCCGACGGTCCCACCGAGGATGACTGGTACAACGCCGACCTCAGCCTGATCGAGCCGGACGGCTCGGTACGGAAGCTGCTCAGCAGCGAGGTGCAGCTCGGCCTGCCGACCGGCTCGCCCGACGGCCGGTGGGTCTCGGTGGCCGAGGCGGTGTGCAGCGACCGCTGGCTGGTCGCCGGTGACCTGCTCCTGGTCGACCCCGGGTCCGGGGCGGTCCGGCGGATCGACACCCGCGGAACCGACGTGACCCGGCTCGAGTGGATCGACGACGCCCGGCTCGGCTACATCGGGCAGCGCCACCTCGACTCGGTCGCCGGCATCGTCCGGGTCGGCGACGGCAGCGTGACCGAGGTCCTCTCCATGCCGCACGCGTGCGGTGGCGCCACGTTCCACCCCGACGGCGCCTTCACCGCCGACGGTCGCGTGTGCACGATCGAGGAGTCCTACGAGCTCCCGCAGCAGCTGGTCCTGATCGGCCCCGACGGCGACCAGGTCCTCGCCTCCATCGCCCATCCCGGCACCGACTACCTGCGCTCGGTGGCCGGGACCGCGGAGGCGATCACCTGGAACGCCCCCGACGGGACGGAGATCGAAGCCATCCTGTGCACGCCCGACGGTGAGGGGCCCTTCCCGCTGGTGGTGAACATCCACGGCGGTCCGATCTGGGCCTTCCGCAACACGTGGTCGATGAGGTCCGCGTGGGTCCCGCTGCTGGTCTCCCGCGGGTACGCGGTGCTCAACCCCAACCCCCGCGGCAGCTGCGGCCGAGGGCAGGGATTCGCGGGCCTGGTCGTGGGGGACATGGGCGGAGCGGACACCCACGACTACCTCTCCGGGATCGACGCGCTCGTCGAACGCGGCGTCGTCGACGAGGCCCGGGTCGGTCTGATCGGCGCGAGCTACGGGGGCTACATGTCGTCCTGGCTGGTCACCCAGGACCGACGGATCGCGGCCGCTGTGCCGATCGCCCCGGTGACCGACTGGTACAGCCAGGGCTTCACGAGCAACATCGCAGCGTGGGGCAACCGGTTCCTCGACGCCGATCCGGAACAGCATGGGACCCGGGCGCACACCCGCAGCCCGGTGCTGCACGCCAGTAAGGCCCGTACACCGTGCCTCAACGTCGCCGGTGCACTCGACAACTGCACACCGCCGGGGCAGGCGCAGGAGTTCCACCAGGCGCTCCGCGCGCACGGGGTGCCCTCGGCGCTGGTGATCTACCCGCAGGAGGGGCACGGGGTGCGGTCCTACCCGGCGCAGATCGACTTCCTGGCCCGGATGCTGGACTGGTTCGAGCGCTACATGCCGGCGGACTAGCGCGCCGAGCGTCTGCGGTGTCGACGGCGCCCTGGTCGAGATGGTCCTGCAGCTGTGGCGCGTCGACGATGAGGTTCCGTGTGAAGGGACGGTCCAGCTGCGGGCGGGACCGGGTGAGCGTCAGGGGCCCGGTCGGGGTCGGCCGGGTCCGGGGCGCGGAAGGCCTGCGCTGGTCGGCCGGATGCCGCCCGGCGGAAGGTGTACGTCGGTAAGTGCGTTCAAGATCATTGCCTGATCGTTTGGAGCAGGCCTGGAGCGCGAGCGAGGACGGGTCGAATCGGGCTGCGTTGGACTGCGTCGTACTGCACCAGCCGACCTGCGCAGACACGCATTTCCCCAGGTCAAGCAGTGCGCGGAACGATCCTGGGGTTAAGAGCGTCCGGCAAATGAGGTCGCCGCGTGTCGTTGCAGGTAGAGGCACGGACCCAGAAGTGATCATGGGATTGCTGAAGTCCTGTGATCGCCTGGAGGGTCCGTGCCTCTGTTGCCAGCATCCCTGATCGAGCCGCTGTGGGTCGAGTTCGCTGACCTGATCGGGTCCGAACGACGGCCCGAGTTCTCCCCGACCCATCCGTGGGGCTGTCACCGCCGCCGGATCCCGGACCGGGTCGTGTTCGAACACGTGCTCGCCGCGCTGGTGCACGGCAGCGGCTACGAACGCCTCGCCTCACCGGGCTGCTCGGACCGCACCATCCGCCGCCGCCTTGACGACTGGGCCCGGGCCGGCGTCGGTCGAGAAACGCTGCGCCAGGCCCTGGCCGGCTACGACCAGATGATCGGACTCGACCTCGATGACCTGTCCGTGGACGGGTCGATCACCAAGTCCCCGTGCGGCGGTGAGGTATCCGGGCGCAGCCCGGTTGACCGGGGCAAACAGGGCACCAAACGCTCGGTGGCCGGCGACGGGAACGGGATCCCGCTGCACCTGGTCGCCGCCCGCGCCAATGATCACGACTCGCCGTTGCTCGAACCCACCCTGGCCGGGGTTTGCGACATGATCGGTCCGTTGCCCGATCTGCCGGGCATGCATCTGGACCGGGGCTACGACTCGGCCAAGACTCGCGACCTGCTCGAGGTCCTCGGCTATGACGCCCACATCGCGCTCAAGGGCGAACCCGCCCCGATCCAGGCTGGGCGGCGGTGGCCGGTCGAGCGCTTGCACGCGTGGATGAACGGGTTCGGCAAGCTGCGCCGGTTCACCGACAAGCGCCGCGACATCGCCGAGTTCTACCTCAACCTCGCCGCCGCGTTGACCGTGATCCGCCGCCTGATCAACCGCGCACGCGTGCTCTACCGCTGGCCCACCCGGCCGACCACCCGCCGACTCCGCTGAACATCATTTGCCGGACGCTCTAATGGGGTCGCAGGTTCAAATCCTGTCGTCCCGACAGGTCGGAAGAGAGCGGTTCCTCAGGACGGAGGGGTCGCCCTTTTTGCTGTCTACCTGCGGGGCAGTCCATGATCAGGCCCGGCTCCACCGCCGTCACGACTCGGATCCGCGCACGGCGGCGAACCGTTGCTCGGCGTCGTCGATCTGGCCGATCAGAGCCCGGCGAGCGGGGTTTCGGGGTCGATCACGATCGAGCGGCTCCGGAAGGCCGCGTCGAGCATCGCCCACACCCAACGGGCGAGTTCTGCTGCGAGTTCGTCGAGCGGCAGCGGGTCGGCCGACTCCAGCCAGCGGCCGGTGGCGGCGTCGACCAGCCCGACCGCACCGGCGGCCAGCGGCTCGGCGACGGCGGCCGGCAACCCGCCGCCGGGGATGTCCTCGCCGAGCAGCCCGACCATCCGATCGGCGATGGTCTGGCGGACGTCGGTCACGGCGGTGGTCATCCGGGAGGCCCGCAGGATGTAGCGGTAGAGGTCGGTGTGGTCGGCCAGCCACTGCACGTGCGCGGCCACGGCGGCGGTGAGCATCTCCCGCGGCGTGCCGCGCGGGTTCCACACCGGGGCGAGCGCCGCGACGTAGCTCGTCAGTGCGCGCTCGACGATCGCGCTCTGCAAGTCGTCGATGCCGTCGAAGTGCCGGTAGAGGGCGGGGCGCGGTACGCCGGCCTCGGCGGCGATCTGCTCGGTGCTCGCCTCCGGACCGTGCACGGCGATCGCGCCCATGGCGGCCTCGACCACCTCCGCCCGCCGTGCGGCCCGCTGCCCGGCCCAGCGCCGCGCGCGCCCGTCGGTCGCGGCGGCGCCAGGTCCGGTGCTGTTCACGTCCCCCATCCTCCCCGGCGGGTTGACACCACGCGCCACCGCGGCCCAAGCTCACCAACTAGGCGATACAGCCTGTATGGGATACAGCCTGTATCGCATGCGTGCCCAGATCCCACGTCGACGACGACCGAGAGGACTCGACCGTGACCGACACCGCACCCCGCCCCCGCCGCCTGCAGGGCGCCGACGTGGGCATTCCGCCCCGCCAGCTGGACTTCCGGTTGCCTGACGAGCTCGCGCCGTGGGCGTACTCCGAGAACGCGACCGCCACGCTGTTCCTGGCCATGCTCTCGGCGATCTTCCCGCCGGGGGAGGACTTCTTCGTGCGCTCGGTCGTGGCCTTCCGCGACCGGGTCACCGATGAGGAACTGCGCGCCCGGGTCGCCGGCTTCACCGCGCAGGAGGTGATCCACAGCCGCGAGCACGACCGGCTCAACGCGGCGTTCCGTGATCGCGGGTTCCCGGTCGGCGTGCCGGAGAAGGCAGTGGCGACCGCGCTGAAGGTCCTGGGGCGCACCTCGCCGCGCCAGCAGCTGGCCTGCACTGCGCTGATGGAGCACTTCACCGCGGTGTTGGCAGAGGACATCCTGAGCACCGACGAGTTCCAGAAGCGCGTGCACGGCGACATCTGCGAGCTGTGGCTCTGGCACGCCCTGGAGGAACTCGAGCACAAGTCGGTCACCTACGAGGTGTACGAGGTGATCGGCACCGACCAGAAGGAACGGGACCGGTCGGTGCCCCTCGTGCTCGGCACCGTCGGCGTCGCCGCCGTGTTCGGCTGGGCCTACCTGCTCGTGCAGCAGGGCGTCTGGCGTCGTCCGCGCGACCTGCGCGAGGGATGGCGGCTGATGTTCGGGCCCGGCCAGTTCATGCGACGCGTGCTGGCCCGGATGCCGGTGTTCAACCACCCGCGCTTCCACCCGGACCGGCACGACACCCGCGCGTTGGAGCAGCGGTGGCGGGAAACTCTCTTCGGCGCGCAGGGCACACTCACCGAACACCTGCGCCGCCCTGCCGGGAAACGGACCGTCTGACGGGGTCCGTCTCCTGCCTGGATCATGTTCGAGTCCATAGGACGGGGCCGGCGAGGCCGTGGCCGCGGACGCGGTATAGGCGAACAGGGCCGTGACCCCGGCGTGCCCGGCTCGTTGATCACGTCACCGCGGTGACGGAGCCCGGGGCGGAGGGAGACACGATGCGCAGTCGTCGTAGGCGGGTTCTCACTGTGGCCGCGGCGGCTCTCGCCGTCACCGTCCTGTACCCGGTGCCGGCCATCGCCGCGCCGGGCGACCTGTTCGGTCCGTCCGGCACCACCGTCGTGACGCCGGAGCGGATGAACCAGTTCGCCGGGAGCTTCGACACCGGCCGCGGCAGCAGGGAGTTCACCGACCGGCTCGGCGCCCCGGCCGACGGCGGAACGGGGGCTTTGGAACTGCGCACCCCCGGCGACGACGACAAGGTCCAGTTCGTCACCGGCGAGCTCGCCGGCTCGCTGGAGCGGTTCCGAGACAGCAGCTACCACGCCCTGCGCGACCCGGCGTCCGAGGCGGGCGCGTTCCCGTCGTTCCAGATCGCGATCGACGCCAACGGCGGCGAGCTGGAACCGCGCGACCTGCACCTGCTGACCTTCGTCCCGCCGGAGGGGCCGGCCGGTGTCTGGACCCGCTACGACCTCGGCTCCGCCCGGTGGTGCACGACCCAGCAGATCGGACGGGTGGACCCCTACCGCGAGTGCCGCGACGGTGGGGCCCGCCGCTCCCTCGACGAGATCGCGGACGCTCACCCGGGCGTCTCGGTCTACGCGGCCGGGGTCAACCAGGGCGCCGGCAACGCGAGCCTGGTCGGCGCGGTCGACCTGATCCGGGTGGGGGACCGGACCTACGACTTCGAGCCATCCACCACGCCCTGACCTGCGGCGCCGGCCGGCAGCCGAGCCCGAGGTGGCGGTGACCCGGTCGTGGCGACCTCGACGTGGAGGATTGGATGACCTGAGCCAGAGCCGATGTTCTTACAGTCCCCTCTGCCCGGTGTGTTCGGTGGCCGGCGCAAACGTAGCCAGCAGGGTGGTGACCAGCAGGTCGCCGGCGTCCTGGGCGTCGAGCCTGCCTGCGGCGATCTCGTCGGCCGCGGCGTGCATGATGCTGTAGAAGGTGGCCACCATCCAGGTGTCGGGCAGGTCGGTGCGGAACACCCGTTCGGCGCGTCCGCGCTCGAGGAGCTCGTGTACCCGGCGCATGGGCCCGTCGTGCAGCTCGCGGACACGCTCGTCCGGAAGCGCGCGTTGCGCGGCGAGGAGCAAGGTCCGGAACCGGTTCACGATCCGCCAGCTGGAGCTGATCAGTCGCGCGAGGGCGTCGCGCGGATCGCCGTCGAGGTCGACGGCGTCGAGGGTCTGATCGGCCTCGACGAGCACGCGGGCGAATGTGGCGTCGACGAGCTCGGCGCGGGACCCGAAGTGCCCGTAGAGCGTGACACGGCCGACACCGGCCGCCTTGGCGATCTCGCCGATGCTCACGTCCGGATTACTGCTCAGGCAGGCCTGTGCGGCGTCGAGGATCGCGGTGATGTTGCGCCGGGCATCGGCGCGGCGTTCCTGGCCGACTGTGCTGGATGTTGCGTGCATCACACTCTCCGTACTTGTTGAACACCACTGTACGGGTTAGCTTCGGGAACTAACTCGAACACATCTGTTCAGGTTAGTCCCGACCGTCTGGAGCCCGCGATGCACGCACCCACTCCTGCGATCCAGGAGGCCGCCGCTCACCAGCGCCGATGGCGCGCGCTGGCGCTCCTGAGCATCGCGCAGTTCATGCTCGTCCTCGACGTCACCGTGGTCGCGGTCGCGCTTCCCGACATCGGCACCGACCTCGATCTCGGGAGAGAGTCGCTGACCTGGGTCGTGAGCGCCTACACGCTGTTGTTCGGCGGCCTGATGCTCGTCGGTGGCCGCGCCGCCGACCTGTTCGGCGCCCGGCGGGTCGCAATGACCGGCTTGGCGCTGTTCACGGCCGCGTCCGCGGTCGCGGGGCTGGCCGGCACCGGGGAGGTGCTCATCGCCGGGCGGGTCGGGCAGGGCATCGGCGCTGCCCTGCTCTCGCCGGCCGCCCTCTCCCTGGTCACCACCGTGTTCCGCGGTGCGGAGCGGGGCCGGGCGCTGGCGGTGTGGAGCAGCCTCGGTGGCGCGGGTGCTGCGGTCGGCGTGCTGCTCGGCGGGGCGCTCACCGCGGGCCCCGGCTGGCAGGCCGCCTTCTATCTCAACGTGCCGGTCGGGCTGGCCCTGCTCGCGGCGCTCCCGTCGGTGGTCGACCGGAGCAGCCCGCACGGACGGCCCCGGCTCGACGTCCCCGGCGCGCTGCTGGTCACTGCCGCGACCGCGGCGCTGATCTACGGCCTGATCCACGTGGGCGATGCCGGTTGGTCCGCGCCCGGCACGTGGGGTCCGATCGTGACCGCGGCCGTGCTCTACGCCGGGTTTCTCGTCGTCGAGGGCACGGTGCGTGCACCGCTGATGGATCTGCGGATACTCACTCGGCGCGCGGTACTGGCCGGAGTGTTGCTCATCCTCGTCGCCACCGGGGTGCTCATCGCCGGATTCTTCCTCGCCTCGTTCACCCTGCAGTACCTGTACGGGTACGACGCGCTGGTCACCGGCCTGCTGTTCCTGCCGATCGCGGTGGCCACGCTCGTCGGCTCCGGCGTGGCAGGTCACGCCCTGCCGCGCGTCGGGCCCCGCCGCGTCGTCGTGCCCGCCCTCGGTGTCGCCGCGGCGGGCAGCGCCGCCGTGGTGTTGTGGCAGGGTCCCGTCGCGCTCGTCGGCGGGCTCGCGGTGGCCGCGCTCGGTGTCGGTGCCACGTTCGTCACTGCATTCACCATCGCCACCGCGCATGTCGATCAGCACGACGCCGGGATCACCTCCGGCATCGTCAACACCTTCCACGAGTTCGGCGGGAGCCTCGGCGTCGCCGCCGTCTCCAGCGTCGCGGCCGCAGGTATCACGGCCGCCCAGCCCGTTCCCGGCGACTTCGTGGTCGGCTTCGCGCTCAGCGCCGTCGCCGCCGGCGTCACCGCGGTGATGGCCGCGCTGCTCGTGCCGGCCGGGAAATCCGTCGCTGCTGCCGCGCACGGGCACGGGCACTGATGCCCGCCCGGCGCCGCGATACCGGGGTGCTCGTGCTCGGCGGGACCGGCGCGGTCGGCCGCGCGGTGACGAGCCTGCTGGCCCGCGAGGGCGTGCCCGTGCTCGCCGCCGCCCGGCGGGCCCCGGCCGCACTACCGACCGGCGCCCGCTTCCAGCCACTCGACGCGCTCGACCCGGCAGCGTTGCGCGAGCACGTTCATGCCGCGCAGGTCGTCGTCGACGCCACCGGCCTCGACGATCGGGCCGTGGCATCGGCTGCGGTCACCGCCGGGACCCAACTCGTGGATCTCAGCGCCGATATCGCGCACCTGACCACGCTGCACCAGCTCGACGGCCCGGTCCGCGCCGGGCAGATCACCGTCATCGCCGGCGCCGGCCTCGCCCCCGGGCTGACCAACCTGCTCGCCACCGCCACCCACGCGCTGGTCCCCGACACGGCCGGGATCGCGCTGAACCTGCTGCTCGGACTCGGGGAACGACACGGACCGGCCGCCACCGCCTGGATGCTCGACCAGCTGGCCACCTCGTCGCAGCACCCCCCGCGCCGGGTGGAGATGCCCGCCGGCTTCGGGCGTCACACAGTGCGGTGGGTCGACTTCGCCGAACAACACACGCTGACCCGCGACCTCGGCATCCCGGTGACATCCTGGTGCGCCCTCGACCCGCCCCTGCTCGCCACCGTGACCGCCCACGCCGCCCGGGTGCCGGGTTTGCGGCGAGCGCTGGCGGCCTGGGCGCCGACCGTGGCCCGGCTCACCCGCCGGGACCGGTGGGTCGCGGCGGCCCGGGCCGCGGACGGCACGACGACGTGGGCGACCGGTCGTGAACAGAGCGCCGCCAGCGCGGTCGTGGCCGCCTGGGCGGTGCATGCGCTCCTTGAACGCAGGTTCCGTCCCGGAGTGCACGACCTGCACCACGTGACCGACCTGCACGCGCTCACCCCGTGGTTGCACCGGCACGGCCTCGCCACTGCCACCGGGTACTCCCATGCGCACTGATCCTCCGCGCGCGTTGGTCATCGGGTCCGGATCCGCGGGGCTGTCGACGGCCGCAGCCCTGCAGCGCCGCGGCGTGCCCACGCTCGTGCTGGAAGAAGGCGACGACGTCGGGCACTCCTGGCGGAGGCGCCACGAGGAACTGCGCCTGAACACGACCCGCCGACACTCCGACCTCAGCGGCCCGCGCATTCCCCGTGCGGCGGGCCGATGGGTCAGCCGGGACGACTACGTTGCCCACCTCGAGGATTTCAGCGCACGACACCACCTGCACGTCCGGTCCGGTACGCGCGCCGAGCGCATCGATCGTGCCGGTGGCCGGTGGCGGGTCCGCACCAGCGATGGGGACCTCGAGGCCGCCCATGTCGTGGTGGCGACGGGACTCGATCGGGTCCCTCGGCAGCCGCAATGGCCAGGACACGACACGTTCGCCGGTTCCGTCCTCCACGCCGCCGCACTCCGAACCGTCAGAGGATTGGCCCGAAGGCGCGTCCTGCTGGTCGGTGCGGGCAACTCGGGCGTCGAGCTCGCCGCTCATCTCGTGGAGGCCCCGGTCACACAGCTGTGGCTGTCGGTCCGCACCCCGCCAACGATCATGCCGCTCGAGGTGGCCGGCATCCCGCTGACCCCGATCGCAGTCGCCCTGCGGGCCCTTCCTGAGCGGGTGCGCGACGTCGCCGCCCGACGTATCTCCCGCCTCGCCGTCGGCGACCTCGCCGCCCACGGCCTGCCGACCCCGCGACAGGGCCCCTACTCACGCCTACGCACCACCGGAGTCACTGCCGCTGTCGACCGCGGCTTCGTCCATCACCTCGAAGCCGGTCGGCTGGAGATCGTTTCCGAGATCGACCGCTTCACCCACCTCGACGTCGTCCTCCGTGACGGGCGTTGCCTCCGGCCCGACATCGTCATCACCGCCACCGGATTCCGGCCCGGCCTGGAACCACTCGTGGGCCACTTGGGCGTACTCGACGAGAACGGCCGTCCCCTCGCGACCACCGGGCATCCGGCGTCCGGCACCCCCGGCCTGTGGTTCATCGGCTACCAGCCGGCGATCGAGGGGAATCTCCGGCAACACGTCATCGACGCACGACGGATCGCTCGACGAATAGCACGACCACACAGGGCCCGGTTCCGTCGTGCCCACGCGTGCGAGAGGGCGATCCTGTGAGGCCGGCGCACGGCGACGCGACCTGCCGGCCGGCGGGTGACGACGACATGAATCAGAGTTCGCGTTCCGCCGCAGGGTCGATACCGGTCGAGGCCGGGACCAGCGCCGAGATCGAGGCCCGCTCGGACCGGCTCCCGATCACCTCGCGACATCGGCGGAGCACCGTGGTGCCGGCCTCGGCGGTCGAGGACCCGGAGCTGATCGCAGTGTTCGCGGATATCGCCGCGGCCGGCCGAGCGGATGGAGCACCCTGATGCCGGGGCCGCTGAGGAACGGGCGGGTGCCGGTCGGCGCCGTCGTCACACGGCGCGAGGTGGCCACCGTGGCCGGCGACCCGATCACGGTGCCGGCCGCCGGGGGACTGACCCACCTGCAGTTCCGGCGATTCGCCGGCTGCCCGGTCTGCCACCTGAACCTGAGATCGGTGATCCGTCGCGGGGACGAGATCGAGGCGGCGGGCGTGTGCGAGGTGGTGGTGTTCCACTCCAGCGCCGATGAGCTGCGCCGGTACGCCGACGGCCTGCCGCCGGTCGTCGTCGCCGACCCGGAGAAGCGGCTCTACACCGAGTTCGGTGTCGAGGCGTCGAGACGTGCCCTGCTCGACCCGCGAGCCTGGCTGCCGGTCGTTCGCGCGGTGCTGCACTCGCTCCGGTCGGTCGTGCGCCATCGGCGACCGTTGCCGCCCACGAACCCGGACGGTGGCTCGCTCGGGTTGCCGGCCGACTTCCTGCTCGCCGGGGATGGTCGCGTCCTCGCCGTCCACTACGGCCGGCACGTCGACGACCAATGGTCGGTCGACCAGATACTCCGGCTGGCCCGGGAGAACCACGCATGAGCAGCGACTGGACGTTCGCCGGACTGTGGCCCATGCCCCGCGCTGGTTCGACACCCCGGACGAGCGGCTGCACTACATCGACGAGGGGCCGCGTACCGGGGATCACACTGCGTGCCACCACCGGGGCGGTGCTCAGGCGGCGCCGCGGTGGCTGCCCGCGATCTGGCGGGTGGCGACGCTGATCCGGTTCCACGCGTTGATGGTGGCCACAGTGGTCACGAGCAGGGCCAGCGCGCGTTCGTCGAACACGGCGGCGGCCTCGTCCCACACGTCGTCGGGCACCGCGTCGGCGCGATCGGCCAGCCGGGTCATCGACTCGGTCAGTGCGAGCGCGGCCCGCTCCTCGCGGGTGAACCACGGCGCCTCCCGCCAGGCGGCGACCGCCATGAGGCGCTCGGTGCTCTCGCCGTGCTCCAGCGCGTCGTGCGAGTGCATATCCACGCAGAACCCGCAACCGTTGATCTGGCTGGCACGCAGCCGGACGATCTCCTGGATCGGGACGGGGAGGACGTCGGCGTCGCGGGTGGAGCGCTCCAGTGCGGACAGTGCGCGGTAGCTCTCCGGGACGTGCGAGTACGGCTTGGACATGCGCGGTTCCACGGGGTGAGTTCCTCTCAGTTGGTGAGTGCGGCCCGGACGCGGTCGGCCGCGTCGGGAGCGTGACGGAGGACGTCGTCGGAGACGTCGGCGAGCGAGCGCGCGGCGAGCTCGCGACGCCAGGCCAGCTCGGCCCGGCGCATACTCAGCGAGATCGCGCAGGAGTCCGGGTAGTTCGCATCGGGAGCACCGCCGGGGCCGGCGGCAAGGATCGACGTGCAGCGGAAAGCGTCCTCCGGGCCCTCCAGCGCCACGACGACGTCGAGCAGCGACACCTCGTCCAGCGTGCCGGCGAGCCGGAAGCCGCCGCGCGGGCCGGGGATGGACTCGCAGATCCCGGCCCGGACCAGGGCCTGCAGCTGCTTGTTCAGGTAGGCGGGCGGCAGGTCGTACAGCGCGGCGAGCCGGGAGGCCGGGACCGGCGCGGCGATCCATGCCAGGTTGAGGCAACAGTGCAACGCCCACTCGACGCCCTGGCTCATTCGCATGGTCCTGGACGTTACCTATCCTGGATGTTAAGTGTCCAGGTCCAGATCGAGATCAATCGGTCTCGATCTGGTCGGTCACCGACGCAGGGGACCGCTCGGTCACCGGGCCCGTGCCTCGTCGTCGAGCGTCGGGCAGGCCAGCCGGTTCTCCGGGATGTCGAACGCGCCGACCAGCGTCGGCGCGTACGGCCGCAGCTCCGCGCACAGCTTGTTCACCAGCGGCCGGGCCGACCAGGAATCGGCCGCGGTGAGTCGGCCGGCCTACAGGCACGAGGCACGATCGCGGTCGATCACCGAGAGCACCTGCAGCGCACGAGTTCGCCACCATGCGCAGCGCCGGATTCGTCCGGGGGAGCCCGGTTCCCGTGAACGACCTCCTGGGCCTGCCCCGGTTGCGCCTCACCGCCTACGTCAGGGCCAGGACTGCGCTCGAGGTGTACGCCTACGAACTGGATCGGAGGCGCCGTGCGGACGACACGCCGGTGTAGCCGATTGTCAGCATCTCCGGGAGTCGGAGTGGACGCGAAGACTCCTACCCGGGCGGGGGTCCGGGATGCGAGCACTCACTTGCTGCGCAATCGCTCACTCCGTGGACCGGCGCGCAGGACAGGACCCATGCGGGTGCTGCCCGCGGTGGTCGTGACGGAGCGCCGGTGTCAGGGGATGACGACCGGCTCGGTGACCGGTGCCGGCTCGTCGGCCCAGCGGTGGCCGGTCTCGCGCGGGGTGACGCCGTCCTCGGTCCAGGCGGCCATGAGCTGGGCGACCTTGGTGTGCATCACGGTGCGCAGGCGGTCGAACGAGGTGTCGGGTGCGTCGTCGACCTGGCCGAGCAGCAGCCACCAGGCCCAGGCGACGGCGCCGGCGTTGGCGACGAAGTCCGGCAGCACCGGGATGCCGCGGGCGGCCAGCATGGCCTCGGCCTCCGGGGTGGTCGCGGCGTTCGCGGCCTCCACGACGACCCGGGCGCGGACGTCGTAGGAGTTGTCCGGGGTGATCGCGTAGGAGATCGCGGCCGGGACCAGGATGTCGGCATCGGCGGAGAGGACCGCCGAACGCGGCAGCTGCTCCACGTTCTCCGGCAGCCGCGAGCGGTCGACCTCGTTGTGTTCGTCGCGCAGGTCCAGCAGCGCCGGTACGTCGAGGCCGGCGGCGTCGTGCAGAGTGCCTGCGGCGTCGGCGACCGTGGTGACCTTCATGCCGGCCTCGTGCAGGTAGTAGGCGGCCGAGCCCCCCATCGTGCCGATGCCCTGGATCGCGACGGTCGTCTCGGCCGGGAGCCGCCCCCAGGCGACGGCAGCGGCCAGACAGGAGTGGGCGACACCGTAGCCACCGATCACGTCACCGAGCAGGAACCCGCCCTCGACCTCGGCGTTCAGACCCCGACGGACCCGCTCGCAGGTGGCGGCCGGGTCGGCGGCCCGCCGGATCGCGGCGTGGTAGCTCTGGTCGAGGCCGAGCCGGGCGAAGACCTCGTCGATCAGGTGCTGTGGCACGCCGAGGTCCTCGGCGGTCACCCAGTGCGCGTCGAGCCACGGGCGCATGGCCTCGAAGTAGCGTTCCAGCACCTCGACGGCGCGCGGGTCCTTCGGGTCGAAGTCGATGCCGCCCTTGGCCCCGCCGACCGGTAGGTCGAAGGTCGCGGTCTTGTTCGCCATGCCGCGGGCCAGGTCCTCGACCTCGCTGAGCGTGCACCCGGCACGCATCCGGGTGCCGCCGGTGGCCAGACCGGACCGCAGGGTGTGCACGACCAGGTAGCCGACGGCGCCGGTGACGCTGTCGTTCCACTGCAGGCGCAGGTACGGCTCGGTGCGGCGGGCCGCCGGGGCGACGGCGGGGTTCGCCCCGGCTCCGGGAAGCCCGGCAGTGGTCTGCGCGGCCACCTGCGGGGTGCTCCCGCCTGGGTTCTGCATCGTCGTCATGGCGACCCACCTCCTCGTCTGTCGCCCGACCGTCGCCGCCTCGGGAGGGGCGTCGGTCGCGTGTCATCTACCGGACCTCGTCGTCCATCGGTCGGCGGCGCCGTCCGGTGCCCCCTGAGCAGACGCATCGTGTCGCCATGCAGAGGGGACGGGGTGGCGTCGCCGAGCGGCCCGGTACTCGATCAGGGCCGGATCGCCGGGAGACGATCGGCCCGTGGCCGGCAGGTGCCGGACGATCTCGGTCCAGGAGAACGTCGCCAGGTCGGCAGGCACCGCCGGCGCCGTTGCCGAACTCCTATCGATCGTTCCTGAACTTGTTGAACTTCTCGAATCGAAATGGCGCGGGCCGAACCCACGTTTGCGGTTCGTTCAGTGGCGCCGTGTGGTCCACTTCAAGACAAGCCTCCACGCAGCTCGTCGGTAAACATTCCGCCCTACTCCGGGCATGACGATGTCGCCGGTTGGAGTATGAGATTCCGGTGGTGACTCCTGACGGATGTTCGTTCAGGCGGGGGAGTGCGGAGCAACCAGGGTCGGCCGTTCAGCGCGCCGCGTAGCGCGCTGACGTCGTCGAGGCTGCGCTCGCCCGCGGTGGGAACGTAGCGCGGCCCGGTTCGAGCACCTGACCGCCCGGCGTTGGTTCAGCGACCTGGGCGGTTCGTCGACATCGACGTCACCGGCGCTCTTCGCTTCCGGGCTCCTATCAGGGCCACGAGCCACACGGGCCGACCGGCGCCCCATCCCGACGATTCGTTGAAATCCGCCGGAACCCTCACGCACCACGCCCCGGACCGCGAGAATCACCGCCAGCGCGACCAGGACGAAGACGACCGTCGTCATATCCTCCACCCCACCCACCTCCAGATCGTTCTCGAGTACCGTGAACGCGGTCTCCTGCACCTCGCTGCCCTCCGCGCCGGAGGTGAGCGACGCGCGCCCCGCATTTTTCGTCGGCGCACACTCGCGGCGGACCCGTCCAGTCGGGATACAGGCCGGGTGCCGCAATTTCTTGTGATTATTTGCTTACTTACAGGCTACAACGTCGGCGGGCTTTCGGCAATTTCGTAACGAAACATTATTTCGATCTTCGGGATACGTGGGTCTTTTTCGGCACGTCTACCTCCGCTTTCGATACCTGCGTACTTCCCAGAACGCGGCAGGCTCGCGCTTTTCCAGTGATGCTGCTAAGAGATCCCACCGCTTGTGCTGGTCGCAGCGCTGCGGTGCGGAGGTGCTCCGAGGTTTCGGTCGAGAGTCCGGGCTGCATCCGCGGCGCACCCGGCACCGGCGCCGCCCGGTCCGCGGCCTCGAGCATGATCCGCTCGCCGCCCTTGCTCCAGACCACGACTTCGGGAGGGGTCAGCACCTCGGCGTGGCGTACTCGGGGTGGGCGTGGTCGACGTAGAACCGGGCACCGTTGGTGAGGATGACGTTGTTCGCCGCCGCGGCGAACGAACCAGCAGGTCACGTCGTGTGAGTGGAACTCGACGGTTGCGGCGCAAGTAGATCCTGTGCGGCGCTCGTGGACACCTGCATCTAGACTTGCATAGTTGCTGAAATCGGCAACCAGGTCCGGGGCTGCGTCGCAGGAGTGAGCGGGCGCCCTATGGACGGGATCCGTGAGCGAGGGAGGCGTCGTCCTGCGTTCCGCAGCTGATGGTGGATCCTGGGACACGTCTGGGCGGTGTGGGCAGGTCAGCGGCCCGCGCCTAGTGTTCGACCGCGTGAACGCCTAGTACACGAATCGTCCCGTGTAGGTTGATTGACGTGGCTGGATGTCGATAGGCTCTGGGACATGTTCTTGCGGGAGGTGAAGCGGCAGAACCGCAACGGGACCCGGGTGTCCTACCTGCAACTGGTCCACAACGACTGGGACCCCGCCGCCCGCGCCGCTCGCACCAAGATCCTCTACAGCTTCGGGCGGACCGATCAGGTCGACACCGCGGCGATCGAGCGGCTGATCGTGTCGCTGTCACGGCTGCTCGACCCGGCAGCGGCGCTCAAGGCCACCGCCGGTTCGGATCTGAGCTTGCTCGGCTCGCGCCCGCTGGGCGGCACGGATGTCCTCGACGGGCTGTGGCGCCGGCTGGGCATCGACACGGTGCTCAACAGGTTGCTGGCCAAGCGGCGGGGCAGCGCGCCGTTCGAGCGGGTGCTGTTCGGGCTGGTCGCCAATCGGGCCCTGGCGCCGTCGTCGAAGCTGGCCGCCGCGGACTGGATCTCGAACGATGTGCACATCGACGGCCTGCCCGAGACCTCCGACGATGTCTGCTACCGGGCGATGGACTGGCTCCACGACGTGCGCGAACACCTGGAGCGCGAGGTGTTTGCCCAGGTCGCGAACCTGCTCAACCTCGAGGTCGACCTGCTGTTCTTCGATACCACCTCCACCTACTTCGAGCTGGAGGATCCCGACACCCCGGTGGACCGCGACGAACACGGGCAGGTCGTGGCCGGCCGGGACGGCAAGGACGGTCAGGACGGTCAGGACGGCACCGACGACGAGCAGAGCGCGGCCGGGTTCCGGACTTACGGCAAGTCGAAGGACTCCCGCGACGACCTGCCCCAGATCGTGATCGGGATGGCGGTGACCCGCGAGGGGATCCCGGTGCGGGTGTGGTGCTGGCCGGGCAACACCGCCGACTCGAAACTGATCCGCCAGGTCCGCGACGACATGCGGGACTGGACCCTGTCCAAGATCGTGTGGGTCGCCGACCGCGGCTTCTCCTCACAAGCCAACCGCCGCTACCTACGTCGCGGCGAGCACACCTACATCATCGGCGAGAAGCTCCGCTCGGACAGCCCGGAGATCAAGACCGCCCTGTCGCGGCAGGGCCGCTACACCACCATCGGCGAGAACATGCGGGTCAAGGAAGTGCAGGTCTCCGACAGCGAGCGGTTCGTCATCTGCCACAACCCCGAGGCCGCCGAGCGCGACGCCCACATCCGGGATCAGCTCGTCGCCCAACTCGACGAGCTCATCGCCGGATCCGACAAGCTCCCGACGATGAAACGCGGCGAGCTGCGCGGGAAGATCTCGACCAAGCCCGGCCTGAACCGCTACCTGCGCCTCACCCCCGGCGGGCTGCTGCGCATCGACAAGGCGAAGATCAAGACCGAGGCCAACCTGGACGGCAAGTACCTGCTGCGCTGCTCGGACCCACACCTGAGCGCCACCGATATCGCGCTGGGCTACAAGCAACTCCTCGAAGTCGAACGCGGCTGGCGCGACATGAAACAGATCCTCGACCTGCGCCCGGTCTATCACCGCCTCGAAGAACGCATCCGCGCCCACGTCATGCTCTGCTGGCTCGCGCTACTGCTCATCCGCATCGCCGAGACCACCACCGGCCAGACCTGGCACCACATCCGCCGCGACCTCGACCGACTCCACGCCGTCACCTTCACCGGCCCCACCGGGACATTCCGCCAGCGCACCGACCCCACCAAGCCCCAGACCGACCTCTACGCCCGACTCGACCTCTCCCTCCCCAAGAAGATCATCGAGATCACCCCCGCAGGTCGCTGACCAGGCACAACGCCGCCGCCTAGTAACACACGCGCTGCGCGTCCTCGCTCTCATTTCCGCAGGTCAAGACCGCAATCCGCGTACTAGACGCTCACCTCGGCTGCGGAACGCAGGGTCGTGGCGAAGGACCGGGCAGCAGGATCGCCCGAGACGGCGCGGCCCCTCTATCTCGCGAAGGCAGAGTTCTTCAAGAGCCTCGGCCACCCGGTTCGAGTCCGGGTTCTGGAACTGCTCTGCATCAGAGAGCATCTGGTGTCGGAGTTGCTGGGCGAGATCGATGTGGAGTCGGCGAACCTGTCCCAGCAGCTGGCGGTGCTGCGCCGTGCCGGTTTGGTCCGGACCCGCAAACAGGGATCCGCGGTGTACTACTCGCTGACCAGTCCGGAGGTGTCACAGTTGATGGCGGTGGCTCGGTCGATCTTGACCGGGGTGTTGGCGGACCAGATGCAACTGCTCGAAGAACTGCGCACCTCCTGACTGCGGGCACCGCGGCTCCGTGCCGCCGGGCCGGCGCGGTCACGCCGGACTGCGATTCCGGCACGACCGGTGAGGGGTACACATGAACTCGACGGACGTGTCCAGGAGCGCCCGGTAGCTGCGGCACCCAGGGGGATCACCGTGTGCCGTTCGACCTGCACGAGATCGGCCACGGGTCCGATGTCGATGGTGTGAACGGGCCGGGCAGCGCCGGTTCTTCAGCTCAGCGCTGACCCGCTCGCCCGGCCGACGCGTCACCGGTGGGCAGGTAGAACGCGGTAGTGGCCTCGACGGCGGCCGCGACGTGGTCGGGTTCGCCGCCGCCGGCCAGGTGGGCCTCGCCCCAGGCGGCGGCGCTGCGCCGGCTGAACTCGTGTCCGTCAGGCGATGCCCGGAACTCCTCGTGGTCAAGAACCTCGCCGTCGCCCAGGAACCTGGCGAGGGTGAGGAGGTGCAGGTCCCAGCCGACGCCGCCGGCACCGGGGCCGTAGATGGGAAACATGGGCTCTCCGACGGCCGCGGCGTGGATGAGCTCGAACTCTGTGTCCCCGGCCGAGCCAGGAGACAGGCGCACCTCGACCTCGCTCGTGCCTGGCCACTCGTCGGCCCCGGGCCCGAACATCCAGGACACCCGCAGCAGGCGCGGCGGCTCGCAACGGAGGATCTCACCGTGCTCGCCGCCATCCAGCTCGAATGTCCCGCCGAGGCGTAGGTCGCCGGTGACCGGCTTCATCCAGCGGCTGAGTCGTTCGGGGCTGGTGATGGCGTCCCACACGTCGTCGAGGTGCGCGTCGTAGCGACGCCTCAGCTCCATGGTGTAGGCCTCACCGGCGGGCAGGGTCGCCGTGCCCATCTTTCGGCGGGCGGCGGCCAGTTCGTCGAGTACGTCCTTCATCGTCATATCCCCTTCGCTGATGGATCGGTCTTGTCTGCATCAGTGCTGAACTCGGCCGGTTGGGTGAGCTTTTCACCAGTCGGGCTCCGGGCTGCCCGCTTTCCCCGGGCGAGCTCGGTTCCCAGAGCGTCGAGGCGCTGATCCCACAATCGGCGAAACCGGTCCAACCACGCGTCGACCTCGCTCAGCGGCGCGGACTCGACGGCGTAGAACCGGCGAGCGCCCGCGGCCCGCACCGACGCGAACCCGCTGTCACGCAGCACGCGCAGATGCTGTGAGACAGCTGGCTGGGAGAGTCCGAACTCGGCCCGGATCACGCCCGTGATCGCGCCCGAGGTCTGCTCACCGTCGGCGAGCAGCTCCAGAATGCGCCGGCGCACCGGGTCACCGAGGACGTCGAACGCGTGCACATGCACGAATTCTACCGGTCGTAGCTTATATAAGTCAAGGCTGGCACCTTGGCGCTACGTTCAGCTGGGAGTCTGTCGTCGTTCGCGGGCGGCACCCATGTCATGGCGGGACTCGGACAGCGTGGGTGAGATCCACATCAGCCGGCCTGCCGGGTCGGCGATGACCTGCACGTTCACCCCGTGGCGCTTGTGCTTTCCGGAGTAGTAGATCCGGTCGCGGCCAGCGGTCATGCCGACCTGGTCGATGCGCAGCAGGGTGCCGTCGAGGATGACGAATGCCGTGCGGGCGGCGACGGCGATGGTCTGGCCTGGCGGCCCGCGGTCATGATCCGCCAGCGTGGCCCGATCCGGCGGCGGTGCGCCCGCAAGAGATCGGCGACGTGCGGGAGGGTGCGACTGGACAGGTCCATGCCGGATGGGTAGGACGGCAGGTGAAGCTCCTGGTGTGGCCGGTTGATCTAGGCAATCGCCCGTCTACCAGGCTTCATTCATTCGTGGTTACGCTACGCCGTACCCGCTCCGACCAGCGCGTTCGTCCGGTTGGCAAAGGCTCAGTGGAGTGCGGGAGCACTCTCGTGCATCGTGGCGGAGGCGCTCCGTGGTCTGGGCGTCCGCTGGGCTGGACCGGTGGTCCACAACGCCGCACACCAGGGTCGCCCTTCGCGGAGCGCGAGTGCGGTATCCGTCAGCGCCATCGTCGTGAATTCACTGCCGAGATGGCGGGGCCAATCTTGCATGATCAGCTGCCGGATCTCCTCGACCGGCCGGCCGACGCAGCGCGCGGCGAGCGGGTCGAGCACCGCGCTCATCTGGGTGGAGACATGTTCGAGGTGGCTGGCGCCGTGATCATGTGCAGGCATGGAAAGGGGTCCTTCGGCTCGGGGTTTCTGCGGCGGCAGCGACGAATGTCTGTCTGCCGGCCTCGGTCCCGTCTGTCGCTGGGCCCGGACGGAACGGGTGCTGGTGTCGGGTAGGTCGACACCGCATTCTCGGAAAGAAGCTACCGTAGAGTTGCATAATTTCGCAACTTCGCAATTTGTGGTACGAGTGTGTTCGTCGGCCGGGTACCCGCCTCGACACGAAGGAGGTGCCGCCGAGGACGCGGCTGTCGAACACCGGCGAACGCGGAAAGCGGAGTGAACCGACAACGAGGTGCTCCGTGATCGTGGACGCACCAGGGTCGTGGGAGGTGGAGTCGTGCCAAGGTCTCCGGTCTCGGCGCTGATGACGCGCGCACTGATCAGCGTGGGGCTCGACACCCCCGTCAAGGAGGTCGTGGGCATGTTGGCCGCCCACGACCTCGAGGCGCTGCCTGTGATCGACCCCGTGGGGCGCCTGGTCGGCGTGGTCAGCGAGGTCGACGCACTGGGTATGGCCACCTACCGAGCCACGTCCGGTGGCTCGGCGCGATTCGCCGGTCCCCAGGCGCGAGTCCGCCGTCGCAAGGCGCACGCGGTGGTCGCGTCCGAGTTGATGACTGCGCCCGCGCCCACGGCTCTCGACAGTGACCCGGTCGGCGCTGCGGCCGAGTGGTTGGCCGGCGCGGTCATCGGCCGCCTGTTCGTGGTCAACTCTTCCGGACACCTGTCCGGTGTGCTGACTCGACGCGACGTGCTGCGCCTGCTCCTACTTCGTCGCGACGGCGACATCCAGGCAGAGATCGAGCACGCCCTCGACCCCGTCCCGACGGACCACCGGATCGAGGTCGCGGTAGACGACGGCCATGTCCGGCTGCACGGCCTCCTGCATCTGCGCAGCACGGTGGAGCAGGTCGATCACGTCGTCCGCCGGGTCCGAGGTGTGCTCGGTGTGCACAACGCGATTCGACACGAGGTCGACGATCTGCTGATTTCCGGATTCTGACGGCCGGCGGCGCAATGGATACACCTCGGACCGGACGTGCCAGCTGTTGGTGGGGAATCTGAGGGGTGCTGGTCGCCAGGGTCTCCGGTAATGGCGCCGGAGCAGGTTGACACCGACATCGAACTTTCGGAGGCGAATGATGTGGATATACGCGTGGAGGCGCCGTGTCCGGCGGTGCGGTTGATCCGCGTGGCGGGGCGGCTGGACCGGGCGGTGGCAGCCGGCGTGTTACGGCTGGTCAGCGCCCAGCTGAACCTCGTCGCCGGTCGACACCGGGCTGTGACCGACCTGGTGCTCGACATCGGTGCGGTGAGCAGCTTCGAACTCGCCGGGCTGGAAGCGCTGTGTCACGCTCCCTACAGCGCCGGGCGGCACGGAATCGACCTGTCCTTGAGCGGTTGCGGTCGCCGAGTGCATCAGCTGCCGCTGCGGGCCCGGGGTCTGTTGTTGAAGCACTTTCGCACCTTTCCCACCGCCGACGTGGCGTTGCAGGAAATCGCCAAGACAGCCGGGTCACCGCAGTGGCCGGTGCCGAGAGAGGTGGTTCCACAGCACATGGACCGCCGGCGCCGACGTCATGCGGCCCGGTCGAGGTCGATGCGGGTCACCCCCGCGCCCGCTTGAGGATCACCCCGATCTCGATCGACTGCCCTGCTCCCACGCTGGGCACGATTGTTCCGACGGTCTCCCAGCCTTCGGCGCCGAGGTCGTTGAGCTCGTTCTCGATCGCGGCGTAGTCGAACCCCTTCCAGCCCCAGGTGAACTTCAGAACTTTGTGCTCGAACATGGTCTCCTCTTTCTTGATGTGGTCCGGCTGCTCCAGGACATGAGCAGCAGACAGTGTGCCGTTGCGGCATGGTCAAGCCGGACGTGACCTGAACCGCAGGATCGGCCGCGAACATGGCCGGCTTCCGGTGCTGCGCTGGTTCGGTATCCACCCGATCCGAACGATCTGCTCCCGGCGACGACGGGGCGCCGTCGCGGATCAGCCGACCGCGCCGACCGGCGTGCCGGCGACGTGCCGGCCGAGCTCCGGTGTTCGTGCGGGTCCGGTGCGGCGGGTGTAGAGCCACACGACCAGCGTGGTGGCGACGACGACGGCGCTCGGGATGAGCACGGCGGCCGTCCCGACACCTGCCGAACGGTCCGTCGAGACGGTGGCGACGTCGGTGCGGAGGGCGGCGTCGAAGATGAAGGTGAGCGTGTTGTACACCGCGTGCAACACGATCGCGATCTCGATCCCGCCCGTGCGCCAGGTGATCAGCGCGGTGCCGACGGCGAAGATCAGATACGAGAGATTGAGCCAGGGGTCGGTGGACAGGTGGATCACGGCGAAGATCCCGCTCGACACCAGCACCCCGACCGCGAGTCCTGCTCGCGCTCCGCGGGTCCAGCCTCCCGCGACGCGCAGGACGAGTCCGCGCAGGCCGTACTCCTCGCCGGCGGCCTGGAGCGGCGTGAGCAGGATCGTGGCGGCCAGCATCCAGAGCACGTCCGAGTAGGCCCAGGCGGACTGTGGTAGCGGGTTCCAGTACTGGATGACGAGGACGATGACCCAGGCGGGGCCGGTGAACATCAGGGCCCGCCCGAAGACGTCGAACCGGAACTTCGAGACCACCGAGTGGAGCGACGGTCCTGGTACCCCGTAGAGCCACCGCTGGATGGCCATGCTCCACGGGATGAGCAGCGCGATGGCGACCATGCCTGCGGCGTGGACCAGCGGCGTGTAGGCCACGCGACCCTCGGTGCCGATCGATGCGTCCACCAGGGCTGCGGCCGGGAGGAGGACGATGGCGAAGACCGTGAGGCCGCCGATCAACAATGCGATCGCGAGCAGGCCGCGGCCGATGCGGCGGGTGTCGCCGGCCAGTACCCGGTGGTACTCGACGCCGGGCGGGACGGTGCCGGTGTGGTCGTTCATGAGTAGGTGGACCCTTCGAAGTCGTGGGATGGAGCGGCGAGCGGACGCACGCCTGGTGGACTCTCAGCCGGATCCGGCGCGCCCTCGCGCACTACGCCGTGCCGGTGTGGCTCAGCGCGCGAGGAACGTGATCAGCGCGCGGTTGAACTCCTCGGCGTGGGTGGCGTTGAGGCCGTGCGGGCCACCCTCGATCAGGACCAGCTGCGAGTCCTTGATGGACTCGTGGGCGCGCTTTCCGGAGACCTCGAACGGTACGATCGCGTCGGCATCGCCGTGGATCACCAGGGTGGGGATCCCGGCGTCGGAGACCTTCTGGACGTCGTCGCGGAAGTCGGTGCGCCCGAACGCGGTGATGCAGTCCAGGGTGCCCTTCGGTGAGGCGAACTCGGCGATCGCGCGGTGGTAGGTGCGGTTCGGTTCGCTGATCAGGTCGGTGCGGTCGCCGGAGGCGAAGAAGTTCGTCATGAACCCGTCGAGGAATGCGATCCGATCGCCGGTCACGCCCGCTCGGAACCGTTCGATGGTGGCGTCGTCGAGGCCGCCGTCGAGGCCGCCGTCGGGGTTGTCGCCGGACTTGTAGAGGTAGGGCGGGACGGCTGCGGCGAGCACGGCCTTCGCGATCCGGTCGGTGCCGTGCCTGCCGATGTAGCGCACGACCTCGCCGCCGCCCATCGAGAAGCCGACCAGCGTGACCTCGCGCAGGTCGAGGTGGACGAGCAGGGCGTGCAGGTCGTCGGCGAAGGTGTCGTAGTCGTAGCCGTCCCAGGGCTGGGAGGACCGGCCGAAGCCGCGGCGGTCGTAGGTGATGACGCGGTGACCGGCGTCGACCAGGGCGGGGACCTGGCTCTCCCAGGACCGGCCGGACAGCGGCCAGCCGTGGATCAGGACGACGGGATCGCCGGCACCCTGGTCGGTGTAGTGCAGCTCTACGGGGCTGCCGTTCTCGGTACCGATGCTGAGCTCGGGCATGGTGGGTTCTCCTGGTGGTCGGATGGTTGTTCAGATCGCGCGGGCCGGTGGCAGCTCGTCGAGCAGGTGTGCGGTGAGCCGGCCCTCCGCGCCGCGCCAGGGCGCGAGGTAGGCCTCGAGGACGTCCGGACGCAGACCGCGATGGCCGGCGTTCCGCAGATGAGCAGCGACGAGGGCCTCGTGCGCGTAGCCGGGCAGCGCGGCGAAGACCTCGGGGTTCTCGCGCACCAGCTGGAACAGGCCGCGTTCCCAGCTCCCGCCGCTGACGGCGTCGAAGATCGTGAGATCCCGGTAGCGGGCCGACTCGAGCAGGTGGGCGCGCAGCACGACCGCACCGCCGATGTCACCCGCGACCACGCTCGGCTCGTCGAGGCCCCAGTGCTCGAGGAGCCGGGCGAACCGGCGGGCCTGCGCCGCGAGCGTGAGATCCTGGCCCTCGTGCTTGTCCGACTTCCCGTAGCCGAGGAGGTCGAACACGTGGACGGTGCGCGTCCGGGCGAGTGCCGGGGCGACGTCGCGCCAGAGATAGGACGAGTACGGGGTCCCGTGGACCAGGACGACCGGGCTCCCGCCCGTGCCCAGCCGTGCCCACCGCACGACGCCGTCACCGGTGTCGTATGCCTCGGGCAGTTCCCAGCGCACAGTGGTGTCCTGCACGGTGATCCTCCTGGTGCGAGTCGGTCTCAGGCGATGAACGGCGGCGGGTTCTCCCCGCGCAGCCGGTAGCCCGCCTGCGGTCGCGGCCGCTCCAGGCGGATGGCCTCGACGACGGTGTACGCGTGGTACTTGGTCTGGCTGATCACCCCGGCGAGCCGGTCGGACCAGAGCCGCCCGTCGCTCGTCTCCTTCTCCAGGACGTGCTTGACCGTGTAGTTGACCATCGAGTTGATCGCGTTCTCGGAGCCCACCCAGGCCCGGTGGGGGCCGGTCGCGGTCAGGATCTCGTCGAGCCGGTCCGAGCGGCTGAACCGCTGTACCGCGGCCATGGCGCCTTCGTGGATGTCGGCGAAGTACTCGACACAGGTCTTCACCTGCTCGTACGTGCCGTAGTGCATGTGGTGGCCGCCGACGTAGAAGTCGAAGTCGTACTCGAGGAGCTGGGCGTGGGACTCGTACCAGGCCCAGATGTTCTGCGAGGCGTCGCAGTGCATGAACGTGGCACTGCCCGGGCTGACGATGTCGATGACGGTGAGCACCCGCTGAGCGGGGGCGTGGATGAAGATGTTGCCGGGGCAGTGGTTCTCGCCCTTGTACGCGAGCTCCAGGGTCACGCCGCCGACCGTGAGCGTGTAGGTGTCGCGGAAGGTCACCGTGGGCAGCGGGCGGTTCGGGTCGGGGAACCGTTCGAGGAGCTCCTTGGTGATCTCGTGCGCGATGATCTCCACGTCCGGCCCGTAGACCGGGGTCGCTCCGATGTGGTCGGTGTGCCAGTGGCTGTAGATCAGGTGGGTCACCGGCTTGTCGGTGACGCTCTCGATCGCCGCGACCATGTTCTCGCCGATCGTCGGCGGGGCGTCGATCGCGATCACGCCCTCCGCGGTGACGACGAACGCGGCGTCGTAGCCCGCGCTGGTGACCCAGTAGAAGCCGTCCCGCAGTTCCTCGACGTGGTAGCGGTAGGTCCGGAAGTGCTCGGTGTCGAGGTAGGGCGGGTAGTACTCCGGTGGGTCGAGCGGGTCGTCGAGATTGGCCGGGAAACCGTAGTTGTCGATCCCGAAGAATCCGGGTTCGTCGGTCGCCACGATCGGCCGTTGGGTCTTGTCGCACATGGTCGCGAGGTCCTTTCCGAGGGGTTCAGAGGGGGAACCGGAGCACGGCCTTGACCACGCGTCCGGCTGCGGCGTCGTCGAACGCCTGGTTGATGTCGTCGGCGTCGTAGGAGGTGACGAGCCGGTCGACGGGGAAGCGTCCGGCTCGCCAGAGGTCGGCCAGCATGGTGAGGAACAGCGGCGAGACGGCGTCGCCCTGGGCGATGCCGTGCACCGATCGCCCGAGCGCGAGCTGCGGTGAGGTGACCTCGCCGCCGGCGCCCTGCTCGAACGTCACGATCCCGACCCGTCCCCGCGGGGCCAGCGAGTCGACGGCCGCGGTCAGGTTCTCCGCCCGGCCGCTGGTCTCCAGCACGATGTCCAGCCCGCGGGACGTGACCGTCCGCAGCGCGCCGGACAGGTCCGCGGTCTCCCGGACGTCGATCACGTGCGTTGCTCCGAGGTCACGGGCCAGGTCGAGCCGGGCCGCGTCCACGTCGACCGCCACCACCGTGCGGGCTCCGACCACGTTGCCCGCCATCACCGCGGCGAGGCCCACCGCGCCGACCCCGATGACACCGATCGACACGCCGGGCGAGGCCGAGAAGGCCTGGAGCACGCCGCCCGCACCGGTCTGCATCCCGCACCCGAGTGGAGCGGCGAGCTCCAGCGGGATGTCCGACGGGATCTTCACGGTGTTCCGCTGGTGGGTCAGTGCGTGGGTGGCGAACGACGACTGGCCGAAGAAGTGGCCGTGCAGCTCGGCTCCCGTGCGGTGCAGCCCCTGGGTGCCGTCCAGCCGGGCGGCGGCGAAGTTCGCCTCCCGGGCCAGGTCGCAGTAGGCGGGGTGGGCGGAGACGCACGACGGGCACCGGCCGCAGGAGTGGTAGCTCAGGACCACGTGGTCGCCCGGTTCGAGGCCGGCGACCGCCGAGCCGACCCGCTCCACGATGCCGGCGCCCTCGTGACCGAGGACGACCGGGAGCGGGACCGGCAGCTGCTGCCGGCGGACGTGGGCGTCGGTGGCGCAGATGCCGGTCGCGACCATGCGGACCAGCACCTCGTCGGGCCGGGGGTCGTCGATCTCGATGTCCTGCCAGACGAACGGGCCGTCCTTCTCCTCGAGGACTGCGGCGCGGGCCGGGTGGCGCACACGGGTCACGGCGACTCCTGGGTGGTGACGATCGGGGCTCGGCCGCGACGACGTCCGGGCGGCCGACCGAAGTCTTGCCGCGCCCCGGCCTCACCGGATCGGTCGGTCGATCGGTCGACCCGCTACGGGCGGAATCCCCCGCGCACGACCAGCCCCCCCGCCGTCGGGGAAGCCGCAGAGCTGTCAGGGAAGCTGCAGGTCCCGCAGCTGCCGGCGGGAGCCGATGTCGAGCTTGCGGAAGATGCTGCGCAGGTGCGCCTCGATCGTGCGCGGACTGAGGAACAGCTGGGCGCCGACCTCGCGGGAGGTCGCCCCGGTGGCCACCAGCCGGGCGATCGTCAGCTCCTGCGCGGTGAGCGCATCCGAGGGCTGGGCGGATCGGCTGCGCGGGCGCTCGCCGGTGGCGCGTAGCTCGCGGGCGGCGCGCGCGGCGAACGCTTCCGCGCCCATGTCCGACAGCAGCTGGTGGGCGGTGCGGAGCTGCTGGCGGGCGGCCTGGCGGCGGCCCTGGCGGCGTAGCCACTCGCCGTAGACGAGATGAGCGCGGGCCAGCTGGGTGGCCATCCGGCATTCTCGGAGCCGCTCGATCGCCTCGCGGTAATGCTCCTCGGCGGCCGGGCCGGTGCTGGCCAACGCCCGTGAGCGCGCGGCCAGCCCGAGCCCCCACGGGGTGCCGCTGGCCAGCGCCCGTGAGCAGAGCTGGTCCAGCGCATCGGCCGCGCGCTCCGGTTGGCCGGTACGGCATGCCGCTTCGATGAGTTCGGAGTGGGCCAGGTTGCTGTGGGTCAGCTCGGCGGACTCGAAAGCCCGCGTCGCAGCGGCCTGAGCCGCTGGGTAGTCGCCCAGACCGTTGTGCAGCACCGCCATGGCGTACTGCGCCAACGAGTCCTCGGTGCCGCGCCCACGTCCGGCAGCTTCCCGGACCATGGTCGCGTGGATCTCTGTGCTCTCCTCCGGGCGGCCGCGCCAGGCGGCCAGGATGAGCTGACCATGGAGCAGGGGCGCCGTTCTGGTCGCGGCCGCGATCGCGGTCTGCTCGGCGGCCCGGGAGAACTCACCGGAGAGCACCAGCATGACGGACTGGACGAGGAGCGCGGCGGGGAGCGTGGCCAGCGCGCCGGCCTCACGGGCCAGCCGGACGTGACGAGCGGCCAGCGCGTGGACCATCTCGTCGTCGAAGACCGCCATCGCGGTTCGGCCGGCCAGCCACAGCCAGCGGCGGTCGTCGCTGTCGTTCTCGGCACGAGCGTCTCGCTCGTGGCGGGCGAAGGCGTCCAACGCGCGCCGCAGCCCGGGCACGCCTGCCGCGTAGCCCTGCATGAACGTGGTGACCAGCCCGTCGAGCAACAGGTCCGCCGGCCTCGGTGACTCCGGTGGTGCGGGTGCGGCCCGGGCGGCTTCGGCCACCGCTCGCACGCCGCCGCCGGGGCCGAGGCCGCCGGTGACGAGCGCCGCATCGAGCGCTTCCAGGTAGGTGTCGCGGGACAGCGCCGGGTCCAGCGGGGCGAGGCTCCTGGCGGCGTCCAGCAGCATCCGCGGTCCCTCACCGCCTCGCGCCAGGTGGAACGCGATCTGGGCGCCCAGCAGCTCGAGGCGGGCCTGCTGCAGATCGTCCAGCGGCCCGGTCGCCGCGACCGTCAGCAGTTCCAGGGCGGCCTCGGACGCACCGGCCCCGTGCTTGGCGTGCGCAGCCTCCAGGGCCCGTCCCGCCCGGACGGCCGGCTCGGGGGTCAGCTCGGCCGCGCGCTGGAGGAACGCCGCCGCGGCGGCCACTCCGCCACGGGCGCGGGCCCGACCGGCCGAACGCTCCAGCTCCGCGGCGGCCTCCTCGTCGGTGCCCACCACCGACTGCGCGCGGTGCCAGGCGCGCCGGTCGGGGTCGACCTGCGGGTCGGTGACACCGGCCAGTGCGCCGTGCGCTCGGCGCTGGTCGGGTGGTGTGGCCGCCCGATAGACCGCCGAGCGCACCAGCGGGTGCCGGAACCGCACCCGGGTGCCGAATTCCAGCAGCCCGGCGGCCTCCGCGGGCGCGGCCGCCTTACGGGCGATCTCCAGCTCTCCGGCCGCACGCCACAGCAGCGCCGCATCGCCGGTCGGCTCGGCCGCGGCGACCACCAGCAGCAGCTGCGTATCGGGCGGCAGGCTGCCCGCGCGGCGACGGAAACCGTCCTCGACCCGGCGCGGAACGCTCACCACCTCGGGCAGCTCGAACCCGCCCGCCGGCCGCACCGTCGGCGCACCCCGGGGTAGCTCCAGCAGCGCCAGCGGGTTGCCGCGCGCCTCGGCCACGATCCGGTCGCGCGCCATGTCGTCCAGCGGCGTGCGGACCGCGGTGGCCAGCAACGTCCGGGCGTCGGACTCCGCCAGCCCCTCCAGGTGCAGCTCCGGCAATCCGGTGAACGCCTCGACGTCGGTCGCACCGGAGTCGCGCAGCGCGAACACCATCACCACCCGCTCGGCCGCCACCCGCCGGGCCACGAACGCCAGGACCTGCGCGGACGCCTGGTCTAGCCACTGCGCATCATCCACCACACACAGCAACGGCCCGTCCTCGGCCACCTCGGCCAGCAGGCTCAGCACGGCCAGCCCGACCAGGAACCGGTCCGGCGCAGCACCCTCGCGCATCCCGAACGCCACCCCGAGGGCGGCCTGCTGGGGCTCGGGAAGCTCCGTCGCCCGCGCCAGCAACGGTGCACACAACTGGTGCAGGCCCGCGAACGCGAACGCCGCCTCCGCCTCCACCCCGGCCGCGTCCTCGACCCGGAACCCGGCCGCCACGGCCGACGCCCGGACGTGCTGCAGCACGGCGGTCTTGCCGATGCCGGCCTCACCGCGCACCACCAGTACGCCGCTGTCGCCCGCCTGGGTCCGGGCGAGCAGGCGTTCGACCACCTCGTGCTCGACGTGCCGGCCCATCAGCATCGGGCGGTCCTTCCTGGGCGTCGGCACGAGATCGATTAGGTGATTCTCACCGATGCGAACCCCGCGGGGGAGACCGGGTCTCCGGGAGGCCGGCCTTCCTGAGCCGCGCTCGGTGACGGGATCTGCGTGCTCGGTGACGGGATCAGGGACTTCCACCGACGCGGCCCGGGCGCCGTCCTCGGGAGTCTGAGACCCGACAGCAGAGCGACCGGAGAGAGAGCGACCGCCATGAGCAGCAGCGAGCCCGTCAACATCGTCGTGCGTACCGGCCGGGCCGGGCGGTACGCCGACCGGCGGATCACCCCGGAGATCCTGCAGTCGTGGCGCAGGCAGGCCCTGTGCACGGGGCTGTCGGAGGCCGACCGCCGGCGCCGGCCGGCGCACCCCTGACCCGCGCCGACACACGGAAGGAACAGCTGTGGCCTGGAGCGCCCCCGAAGTCGCCGATCTCGCCGGCACCACCGTGCGAGCGGTGCGGCACTATCACGACGTCGGCCTGCCGGCGGAGCCGCGACGCCGCACCAACGGGGCACCGGGCGACCAGCTGTTCCTGCCGGCCCGGCGCCTGCAACGGCGGCGACCAACAGCCTCGACAAGCTTCCCGGCCCGGACCGGCTGCGAGACCCAGGGGTGGGGCACGGAGCTGTTCGGGCGGGGCGTGGAGATCGCGGAGCTCGACAGGGTGCTGGCCCGCGCGGCCGCCGGCGCGGGGTCCGGGCTCGTGCTGTGGGGTGAGCCGGGCATCGGCAAGACGGCTCTGCTCGAGTACGCCGTCGACACCGCATCCGACGTCACGGTGCTGCGCTGCCGAGGCACCCGGATGGAGGCGGGGATCGCGTTCGCCGCCCTGCACGAGCTGCTCTGGCCGGTGATGGACCGGTTGGCCACGCTCGCCGCTCCGCAGGCCGCTGCGCTGCGCGGCGCGCTGGGGCTGAGCCGTGACGAGACCAACCGGTTCCTCGTCGGCGCGGCCGTGCTGTCGTTGGTCTGCGACATGGCCCGGGAACGCCCGGTGCTCGTCGTCGTGGACGACGCCCAGTGGGTGGACGAGGCGACGGCGCACTGCCTGGGGTTCCTCGCGCGCCGGATCGGTGCCGATCCGGTCGCGGTGCTCCTCACCGGCCACGAGGACCCGCATTCCGGGATGTGGGAGGGGCTCCCGGCACGAGAGGTCGTCGGTCTGGCCGAGGAGGACGCCCGCACACTCGTCGCCGCCGCGGTGCCCGGAGCGGCCGAGGACCTGGTCGACCGGACGGTCCGGGCGGCCGGCGGGAACCCGCTGGCGCTGCACGAGCTGCCCACGATCGACCACGAACCCGACACCGACCCGGTGCCCGGACGGCCCGGCGACCTGATGACGGTCGGGCCGCGGCTGCGGCGGGCGTTCGTCGCCCGGGCCGCGGCCATGACGCCCCCGGCCCGTGCGCTGCTGCTGCTGGCCGCCGCCGAGGAGCGGGGCGACCGGCACGTGGTGCACCGTGCGGGGGCCGGTTGGGGCGTGGACATGTCGACCTGGGACGAGCTCCTGCGCTCCGGTCTGGTCCGAGCTCCGGGGCCTCGGCTGGAGTTCCGGCACCCGTTGATCCCGGCGGCCGTCTACGACGGCACGCCCTTCGCCCAGCGGCAGGCCGCCCACCGCGCGCTGGCCGCCGCCCTGCCGAGCGACGCCACCGCGGAACGGGCCTGGCACCTGGCCACCGCGGCCGATACGGCCGACGAGGACGTCGCCGCGCTGCTCGAGCAGGCAGCGGAGCAGTCGCTGCGGCGCAGCGCCGGGCCGACGGCGGTCCGCACGCTGCGGCGGGCCGCCGAGCTGTCCCCGGACGAGGGCGACGCGGCGCGCCGGCTCGCGGCCGCCGCCCGTGCCGCATGGGCCGCGGGGGACTCCGGGGCGGCCCGGCGGCTGCTCGACGACGCCGAGCAGCTGGTCGGCGAGCGCCACGTCGCCCGCCTGAGCCGCGGGCTGCGCGGGTTCCTCGAGTTCGCCTACGGCGTGCCGGAGCGTGCCCATCACTACCTGACCTCGGACATGGCCGTCGTCGAGGATCTCCACGGGGTCATGGAAATGGGCTCGATGGCGGTCCGCTCCGCGTGGTCGGCCGGGCGGGACGACCTCCAGCAGGAGGCGCTGGAGCGGCTGGCGGCCGTGGACACCCGTGGCGATCCCACCCTGTCCGAGCTGGTGCCCCTGCTGTGTTCCTGGTGGACCTGCCACGACGCGACCGGCCCTGCCGCCCCGGTCGACCCGGCGACGGTCGGCGATCTCGCGGACCGGTTGGGGACGCGGGCGTGGGGCCTGCTGCCGCCGCTCTCGCTGTTGCAGTCCTGGGGTGTCGACGGCCCGCTGCACGACGTGCTGCGCATGCAGACCGCCGCGCTGCGGCGGCGCCAGGAGGTCATCGCGCCGGCGGCGTTGCTCGTCCAGACCGCGGTCCTCGACGTCACCGCGGGCAGGTGGGACGCCGCCGGGAACGCGGCCGTCGAGGCCTTGGAGCCTGCCGAGGAGGTCGGAACGGAGAATGTGGCCACCCAGTGCCGGCTCATCCTGGCGTCCCTGGCCGCCCCCCGCGGCGACGAGCACACCGTCGACGACCTCACCACCCGGGTACTCGCGGCCTCGGTCCCGCGCGGAGTGCGGGCGCTGAGTGCGAACGCGTACTGGCAGCGGGGCCGGGCGGCGCTGTTCGCCGGCCGCCCGCGGGAGGCGCTGGACCACCTCCTGCGCCTGTCCGAGCCGGGCCACGACGCGGCCCACCACACGTGCGCGCTCCTCGCCGCCGCGGACACCGTCGAGGCGGCGGTGCAGGTCGGCCGGCTCGACGTCGTCGAGCCGCAGATCGCGATGATCGACGGCTGGGTCCGGCGGACCGGCGCGAATTGGGCCCGTGCCGCGGCGCACCGGATCCGCGCGCTCGTCCGGAGTGGACCGGAGGCGGAGGAGTCCTACCGGGCTGCCCTCGAGGTGCCGGGCGCACCGGACGATCCGTTCGAGTACGCCCGTACCCGGTTGCTCCACGGGGAGTGGTTGCGGCGGGCGCGCCGCCGGGCCGAGGCCGGGCGCCACCTCACCGGGGCCGCCCAGGCCTTCGAGCGTCTCGGTGCCGAACCGCTGCGGGCGCGGGCACTGCGCGAGCTGGCCCTGAGCGAGGGCCCGCGCGTGCGCGGGGCGGCCGGACCGGCGGACGCGGCCGGGCTGACCGCGCAGGAGCTGCGGGTCGCGCAGCTGGCCGCGGACCGGCTCACCAACCGGGAGATCGCGGCGCAGTTGCTGATCAGCCCTCGCACGGTCGGTCACCACCTGGGCAACGTCTATCCCAAGCTGGGCATCACCTCCCGCACCGAGCTCGCCCGCATCGACTTCGCGGGCGACCTCCGGATCACGGTCGGTGGGTGACCCGGGCGATGACCGATCGGATGCCCGATCCGCCCGGGCCGGGGGGTCCGTAGCGTCACCGGCGACCCAATACCCGCCGCGCGGTGCCTCCCCGCCCGGACGACGAGAGTGTGGCCGCTGTGACAGACCCCCGTCATGCCCGCGGCCGGCCGCCTGCCGTGCCCGTGGCTACACCCGCCGGCCGGCGGACGAGCCGGCGGAGCGAGCAGCCGATGACGGCCCCGCACGGCCGGCCGCCCCGGCCGGACCATCGACACGCGGTGGAGTTCGGTGTCCGGCTGCCCGTCGGGCCCGATCCGGCGCCGACGGTCCGACTCGCCCGGGCGGCCGACGAGCTGGGGCTCGACCTCGTCGTCGTACCCGACCGGCCGGACCGCCCCGACGCGGAGGCGTGGACGCTGCTGTCCTGGATCGCCGCCGTCACCGGCACGGTCCGGCTCGGCACCGACGGGCACGACGGCACCGCGCGGAACCCGGCGGTGCTCGCCCGGGCGGCCGCCGGACTCGACCACCTCAGCGGCGGCCGGGTCGAGCTCGGGATCACGGTGGGGGAGCCCGGGCACGACGGCGACGAGACGATCGACGTGGTCGCCGAGCTGTGGAACGTCCTCGACCGCGGGCTCGCCCGCGTCGACGGTCCGCGGCACCGGCTCGCCGGGGCGCAGAAGGCGGCGCCCGCACACGACGTGCCGATCACGGTGAGCGGCCCGGACCCGCGCAACCCGGACCTGGCGCGGCTGGCCGGCACCCGCGCCGACGGCTGGTCGGTGCCCCTGACCAGCGCCGACGACCTCGCCGCGGGCCGGCTCCTCGTCGACGCGGCCGCCCGGGACGCCGGGCGCGACCCGCGCGAGATCCGCCGGTGGGTGACCGTTCCCGCCGCGAGCGGTGACGGCTGGGCGGCCGCGCTGCTGGAGCTCGTCGTCGAGCAGGGGGTGGGGACGATCGTGCTCGATCTCGCCACCGACGATCCCGCGACCCTGACCCGGTTCGCCCGCGAGATCGTCCCGGCGGTGCGGACGGGTGCCGATGCGGCGCTCCCGCACGGCGCGGCCGGGGTGCGCGTGCGCCGCTCGGCGGCGCACGCCCGGCGCAGACCCGGCATCGACTACGACGGAGTCCCTACCGGACTGGCCGAGGTCGTCGAACCCGGGGACCTCGCCTACGCGCGTCTGCGCGGGGGATACCTGCGTGGCGGTTCGCCGGGCATCATCCTGCAGGCCGCGACCGCCGAGCAGGTCGTGGACGCACTGGCGTTCGCCCGCCGGCACCCCGACCTGCCGCTGTCGCGGCGCAGCGCGGGGCACGGGCTGTCCGGGCGCTCCACCAACGACGGCGGCATCGTCGTCGACGTGTCGCCGATGAACACCATCGAGGTGCTCGACGAGACGTCCCGCCGGGTCCGGATCGGACCGGGAGCCCGCTGGACCGACGTCGCGAACGCTCTGGCCCCGTACGGCTGGGCGATCAGCTCGGGCGACTACGGCGGCGTCGGCGTCGGGGGACTGGCCACCGCCGGTGGCATCGGCTACCTGGCCCGCGGGCACGGGCTGACGATCGACCGGCTGCGTGCGGTGGAGCTGGTGCTCGCCGACGGCTCGGTCGTGCGGGCGAGCGACGCGGAGAACCCGGACCTGTTCTGGGCGGTCCGCGGAGCAGGGGCCAACTTCGGGATCGTGACGGCGTTCGAGTTCTCCGCCGACGAGGTCGGCCCGGTGGCGTGGGCCGCGCTCACCCAGGTCGTCCGGGACACGACGCACTACCTGGTCGAGTGGGGCCGGGTGGTCGAGGAGTCCCCGCGCGACCTCACCAGCTTCCTCATCGTGCCGCCGCCGCGCGGCAGGCAGCCGGCGGTGGCGCTCACCCGCACCGTCGTCGACTCACCGGACCCGGACACCGTGCTGGCCAGGCTGCAGCCACTGGCCGGGCTCGCCCCGATGTACGAGCAGCAGGTGGCCATCACGTCCTACGCCGACATCATGGCGAACGCGAGCGACGACGCACCGGTCTCGCGCGGCGAGCCGGTCTCCCGCAGCGGGCTCGTCCACCACCTCACACCCGAATTCGCGGCGACCGCGAGCCGGGTGCTCCGCAGCGGCGCCGTGCACTGGTTCCAGCTGCGCTCGGTGGGCGGTGCGGTCGCCGACGTCGCCCCGGACGCCACGGCCTACCCGCACCGGGCCCCGAACTTCTCGCTCGTCGTCATGGGCAACGATCCCGACGCCGTCGACGAGCAGTGGGCGTTGCTCGCGCCGTTCCTCGACGGGCTCTACCTCAGCTTCGAGACGAGCCTGGCGCCCGAGCGGATCGAGCAGGCCTGGCCGCCGCGGACCCTCGCCCGGCTGCGGGCACTCAAGGCCACCTACGACCCCGACGGCGTCTTCGACGACAACTTCTCGCTGTCCCCACCCACCTTCTCCCTCACCCCGGAAGCGAGTCCCCGATGACCGACTACGGCCACGAGCTGACCTTCGGCTGCTTCGTCACGCCGGTCGCCCAGCCCCCGATGCGTCCCGTCGAGCTCGCGCTCGTCGCCGAACGCGCCGGGCTGGACCTCGTCACCTACCAGGACCATCCGTACCAGGCGGCGTTCACCGACACCTGGACGCTCATGTCGTTCGTCGCCGCCCGCACCGAGCGGATCCGGATCTGCGGCAACGTGCTCAACCTGCCGTTGCGCCCGCCCGCGGTACTGGCCCGCGCCGCCGCGAGCCTGGATCTGCTCAGCGACGGCCGACTCGAGATGGGGCTCGGCGCCGGCGCGTTCTGGGACGCCGTCGCCGCGATGGGCGGACCCCGGCTCGAACCCGGCCAGGCCGTCCGCGCGACCGAGGAGGCCATCGCGATCATGCGGGGGATCTGGGCGGTCGACGAGCCCGGCCGGCTGCGCGTCGACGGCGAGTTCCACCGGGTCGACGGCGCGAAGCGCGGCCCCTCCCCGGCGCATCCGATCCCGATCCGGATCGGGGCGCTCAAACCCCGGATGCTGCGGCTGACCGGACGGCTCGCCGACGGGTGGCTGCCGTCGCTGATGTACCTGCCGGACGGGCCGGCGTCGCTGGCGGCGATGAACGCGCACATCGACGAGGGCGCCACCGGCGCGGGCCGCGACCCGGCCGCGGTCACCCGGTACCTCAACATCGCCGGGCAGTTCGCCGGCACCGGTGACGGGCTCTTCGACGGGCCACCGGAGCAGTGGGCCGAGCAGATCGCCGACATCGCCCTGACCCACGGGACCTCGGGCTTCGTCCTCGCCTCCGACGAGCCGGGCGCGCTCGAGCTGTTCGGCCGGGAGGTCGCCCCGCGAGCCCGCGAGCTCGTCGCCGCCGAGCGGAGGGGCTGAGCCGGGACCCCGCTTCCCCGGGAGCCGGAGGTTGTCGGATCAGCGTTCGGTGTGCACCACCGGGCGTCTGCCGTCACCGAGGTCGGGATCGGGAAGGACGCTGTCGGGGTCGACGAGTGTGGTGGTGTGGCCGTCGAGGGTCAGGCGGCGCAGTGCTTCGAGGACCATGCGACGGCCGACGTCGCTGAACCGGTCGACGCGTGTGAGGTCCAGCATCACCGTGGAGGTGCTGATCGCATCGCCGGACAGCCGATCGAGGATCGCTTCAGCACCGGGGAAGTGGACGACTCCCTGAATCTCGTAGACGGTGGTACCGCCCTCGACCGTGGCCCCGCGGACGGCGGTGATCCCGTGGGGTTCGGCCTCCATCAGGTGCATCCCCATGTCGCGGGAGAGGCGTTCGCAGATCGCGACTCCGCGCACGCTGTTCCCGTGCGTGTCCAGGCGGGGCGAGACCGTGCCCAGGCCGAGCTGGCCCGGTAGCGCTCCCAGCAGGCCGCCGGCCACGCCACTCTTGGCCGGAATGCCGACCCGGACCAGCCAGCCACCCGCGGCGTCGTACATACCGCAGCCGGCCATCACCGCCAGCGTCCGGCGCGCGACGGCGGCGGGAACGACCCGGTTCCCGGTGACGGGCTGGACGCCGGCGTTGGCCAGTGTCGCGCCCATGACGGCGAGGTCCCGGACGGTGACCCGCACCGCGCACTGTCGTGTGTAGCCGTCCACGACGGACTGCGCCGTGTCGGCGATGACACCGTAGTTGCGCAGCATGTGCACGATCGCGAGGTTGCGGTCGGCCTGCGTTCCGCAGCCGAGGTGAGCGTCTAGTACGCGGATTGCGGTCTTGACCTGCGGAAATGAGAGCGAGGACGCGCAGCGCGTGTGTTACTAGGCGGCGGCGTTGTGCCTGGTCAGCGACCTGCGGGGGTGATCTCGATGATCTTCTTGGGGAGGGAGAGGTCGAGTCGGGCGTAGAGGTCGGTCTGGGGCTTGGTGGGGTCGGTGCGCTGGCGGAATGTCCCGGTGGGGCCGGTGAAGGTGACGGCGTGGAGTCGGTCGAGGTCGCGGCGGATGTGGTGCCAGGTCTGGCCGGTGGTGGTCTCGGCGATGCGGATGAGCAGTAGCGCGAGCCAGCAGAGCATGACGTGGGCGCGGATGCGTTCTTCGAGGCGGTGATAGACCGGGCGCAGGTCGAGGATCTGTTTCATGTCGCGCCAGCCGCGTTCGACTTCGAGGAGTTGCTTGTAGCCCAGCGCGATATCGGTGGCGCTCAGGTGTGGGTCCGAGCAGCGCAGCAGGTACTTGCCGTCCAGGTTGGCCTCGGTCTTGATCTTCGCCTTGTCGATGCGCAGCAGCCCGCCGGGGGTGAGGCGCAGGTAGCGGTTCAGGCCGGGCTTGGTCGAGATCTTCCCGCGCAGCTCGCCGCGTTTCATCGTCGGGAGCTTGTCGGATCCGGCGATGAGCTCGTCGAGTTGGGCGACGAGCTGATCGCGGATGTGGGCGTCGCGCTCGGCGGCCTCGGGGTTGTGGCAGATGACGAACCGCTCGGTGTCGGAGACCTGCACTTCCTTGACCCGCATGTTCTCGCCGATGGTGGTGTAGCGGCCCTGCCGCGACAGGGCGGTCTTGATCTCCGGGCTGTCCGAGCGGAGCTTCTCGCCGATGATGTAGGTGTGCTCGCCGCGACGTAGGTAGCGGCGGTTGGCTTGTGAGGAGAAGCCGCGGTCGGCGACCCACACGATCTTGGACAGGGTCCAGTCCCGCATGTCGTCGCGGACCTGGCGGATCAGTTTCGAGTCGGCGGTGTTGCCCGGCCAGCACCACACCCGCACCGGGATCCCCTCGCGGGTCACCGCCATCCCGATCACGATCTGGGGCAGGTCGTCGCGGGAGTCCTTCGACTTGCCGTAAGTCCGGAACCCGGCCGCGCTCTGCTCGTCGTCGGTGCCGTCCTGACCGTCCTGACCGTCCTTGCCGTCCCGGCCGGCCACGACCTGCCCGTGTTCGTCGCGGTCCACCGGTGTGTCGGGATCCTCCAGCTCGAAGTAGGTGGAGGTGGTATCGAAGAACAGCAGGTCGACCTCGAGGTTGAGCAGGTTCGCGACCTGGGCAAACACCTCGCGCTCCAGGTGTTCGCGCACGTCGTGGAGCCAGTCCATCGCCCGGTAGCAGACATCGTCGGAGGTCTCGGGCAGGCCGTCGATGTGCACATCGTTCGAGATCCAGTCCGCGGCGGCCAGCTTCGACGACGGCGCCAGGGCCCGATTGGCGACCAGCCCGAACAGCACCCGCTCGAACGGCGCGCTGCCCCGCCGCTTGGCCAGCAACCTGTTGAGCACCGTGTCGATGCCCAGCCGGCGCCACAGCCCGTCGAGGACATCCGTGCCGCCCAGCGGGCGCGAGCCGAGCAAGCTCAGATCCGAACCGGCGGTGGCCTTGAGCGCCGCTGCCGGGTCGAGCAGCCGTGACAGCGACACGATCAGCCGCTCGATCGCCGCGGTGTCGACCTGATCGGTCCGCCCGAAGCTGTAGAGGATCTTGGTGCGAGCGGCGCGGGCGGCGGGGTCCCAGTCGTTGTGGACCAGTTGCAGGTAGGACACCCGGGTCCCGTTGCGGTTCTGCCGCTTCACCTCCCGCAAGAACATGTCCCAGAGCCTATCGACATCCAGCCACGTCAATCAACCTACACGGGACGATTCGTGTACTAGGCGTTCACGCGGTCGAACACTAGGCGCGGGCCGCTGACCTGCCCACACCGCCCAGACGTGTCCCAGGATCCACCATCAGCTGCGGAACGCAGGGTCGGCGGTCTCGATCTCGGAGCGGTAGACCTCCTCGTCCACGGTCAGGACGCGGCCGGCGAGCTCGGAGAGGAACTCGACGATGCGGGTCACCCGATCCTGGGGCCTCGCGTCGTCGCCGGCCAGGAGATGGTGGACCGCGAGCGCACCGGCATTGATCATCGGGTTCTTCGGGCGATGTGTGCCGCCTTCCAACGACAGTTCGTCGAACGCCTCACCGGAGGGTTCCACGCCCACGGTCGCATCGACGGCATCGACGCCGCGGTCGATCAGCGCCGCCGCGTAGGCGAACGGTTTCGAGATCGACTGGATGGAGAACTCGACCCGGTCGTCGCCCACCGAGTAGGTCCGCCCGTTCGGGATCGTCAACGCGACGCCCAGAACGTCCGGGTCGGCGTCGGCGAGCTGTGGGATGTAGTCGGCCACGGCGCCGGCCCGGTCGTCGCGCAGGCTGTCGAGAATCTCGTGCAGGTAGTCGGGAACAGGGTTTCGCACGCGCGTTCCGTTTCCGATCTCGTCGAACGGCGATATCGCGGCCGGTGAGCCGGCAACGTCGTCGGGGGAGTGCGGTCAGCTGAACAGGTCGCCGGTGACGGTACCGATGGCCCGCTTGCGGACGAAGTAGTCGTTGATGACGGCCCGGTACAGGTCCGCGTCGTCGCGAGCCCAGTTGCGCATGAGCTCGCACCCCAGGGCGATGGAGGTGATCGGCTGGGCACCGGCCTGGACCATACGTTCGACAGCGGTCTGATGGGTGACCGGCGAGACGCCGCCGACGGCGTCGATCACGGGGTAGATCTCGTAGCCCTCGCCGAGCATGTCGAGGGTCGGGAACATGAGGCAGACTTCGGTCCACAGCCCAGCCATGACGATCTTCTGACGACCGGTGGCCTCGATGGCGGCACGGAAGTCGGCGTCTTCCCACGAGTTCACCCCGGTCCGGTCGATGTCCTCGATCCCGGGCAACTCGCGCTGCAGTTCGGGGACGGTCGGGCGATTGACGCCCATTCCGACCGCGACCGTCGTGAGTACCGTCGGAATCCGGTAGGAGTGCGCCAGCTTGGCAAGCGTGATCGCCCCCAGGTCGATCTCATCGCGGGTGGTGGATCCGATGGTGGCGTACTGCCCCTCCTGGAAGTCGATGAACACGACTGCGCAGTTCTCCGGCGTCAGCAGACGGTCGTTCTCGGGGTCGCGAACCGGCTCGGGCGAGATCTTCGGGCTGACGGTCATGACGTGGCTTCCGCAGGCTGGTACACGGGGCGGGCGGTGGTCTTCCGGGTGAGGTCGACGAAGTCGGGGGCGAATCCGGGCGTCCCGGTCACCGCTTCCCAGAGTCGTTGTGCTCCGGCAGCCGAGATCGGCAGGTCGGTCCGGGGCGATTCAACTGCTGACAGCAAGGCGTCGTCGTCCTCTGCCGAGCGCCGCAGGGGGCGGGGGTTCGTGGTGTCGAGAGCACGCGCCACGACGGCGGCCAACGGGCCGGCCGTCATCAGGTCGAGGGCAACCCGGTAGTCCTTGCCGAGAATGTCCGCAAGGTCCAGCGCTTCCCGGATACCGGCTTCGGCCGCCATGATCGCTACGGTCGTGATGAGCTTGTAGGCGACGCCCGAGCCACGTTCGCCGACGAAGCGGACCTTACCGAGTACGGAGAGGACGTCCTCGACGCGGCGATCCTCTTCGTGAGCGCCGCCGACGAGGAAGGTCAGCGCAGCTTCGCGGGCCGGGCGAACTCCGCCGATCATCGGGGTGTCGAGAACCCGCACGCCGGCGGGCGCCGCGGCATGCACCTGCTCGATCATCTGCGGCGTCGTGGTCGACCCCACCAGGACGAGGGTCTCCGGGTCGGCAGCGGCGAGGATGCCGGTATCACCGAGGTAGGCCTCGGGGATGTCGTCGGACATGACCAGGCCCAGGACGATGCTCACTCCTCGTGCACGTCGTACTGCAGTGGCCTCGCCGCACGGCCCTCCCGAATGTCGAACCTATGGGGGAGGTCGCGGCACGGAATCGGTCGTGCAATCGGTCGCACGCCACGGGCAGATCGGGCTATAGGGTGGAAGCAGCCGCGCCACCGCGGCCCGGCGGGACGTTCTGGGGTGGGGCATGGAGCTGTTCGGGCGGCGCGCCGAGAAGGCAGCCCTCGACACGCTGCTGGCCGGGGCGGCGGACGGCGCGGGTTCCGCGCTCGTGCTGTGGGGCGTGCCGGGTATCGGCAAGACCGCCCTGCTCGAGTACGCCGCCGGGGCGGCGCCCGCCGCCACGGTGCTGCGGTGCCGGGGCACCCGGATGGAGTCGGGGCTCGCGTTCGCGGCGCTGCACGAGCTGCTGTGGCCGGTGATGGATCGGCTGGAGACGCTCCCCGCCCCGCAGGCCGCGGCGTTGCGCGGTGCGCTGGGGATGAGCCGGGACACGACCAACCCGTTCCTCATCGGTGCGGCCGTGCTGTCCTTGGTCTCCGGTCTGGCCCGTGAGCGTCCGGTGCTCGTCGTGGTGGACGACGCACAGTGGATCGACGAGGCGACCGCGCACTGCCTGGGCTTCGTCGCGCGCCGGGTGGCGGCGGACCCGGTCGTCGTGCTGTTGACCGGGCACGAGGATCCCGCCTCGGGGCCGTGGGAGGGAGTGCCGGCGCTGGAGGTCGTGCGCCTGGCCGACGCCGACGCACGCCGGCTGGTCGACGCCGTCGTGCCGGCCGCCGACGAGACGCTGGTCGACCGCACGGTCCGGGCGGCGGGGGGTAACCCGTTGGCACTGCACGAGCTGCCCACCCTCGATCGCGAGCCCGACGGGGAGGCGGCCCTCCTGCCGTCCGGAGGACCGGTGCCGGTCGGGCCACGGTTGCGGCGGGCGTTCTGCGCGCGGGTCGAGGGCTTGAAGCCGTCGGCCCGGGCGCTGCTGCTGCTGGCCGCCGCCGAGGACCGGGGCGACCGGCACGTCGTGCACCGTGCCGGGTCCGGATGGGGCGTGGACGCGTCCGCGTGGGATGAGGTTCTGCGCTCCGGTCTGGTCCGCGCCCCGGGGGCCCGGCTGGAGTTCCGGCACCCGCTGATCCGGGCGGCGGTCTACGACGGCGCCCTCTTCCTGGAGAGGCAGGCCGCGCACCGGGCGCTGGCCGCCGCCCTGCCGACGGATGCCACCGCGGAACGGGCCTGGCACCTGGCGGCGGCCGCCGAGGGGCCGGACGAGGAGGTCGCCGCCCTGCTGGAGCAGGCCGCCGAGCAGTGCCTGGAACGCAGTGCGGGGCCGATCGCGGTGCGCACGCTGCGCCGGGCGGCGGAGCTCTCGCCGACGCCGGCCGCGGCTGCGCGCCGGCTGGCCGCTGCCGCCCGTGCCGCATGGACCGCCGGTGACGCCGCGGCAGCACGGCAGCTGCTCGAGGACGCCGAGCGCCTGGGCGGTGAGGTTCCCGTCGCGCGGACGAGCGGCGGGTTGCGCGGGATCCTCGAGTTCGCCTACGGCATGCCCGAGCGGGCCCACCGCTACCTGGTCTGCGACATGGCCGTGGTCCCCGAGCCCCGGCGCGCGGTGGAACTGGGCACGGTGGCGGTCCGTGCCGCGTGGTCGGCCGGTCGGCCGGACCTCCAGCAGGAGGCGCTGCGGCAGGTGCGCGCCGTCGACACCGGCGGCGACCCCGACCTGTCGGAGCTGATGCCCGTGCTGCGGAACTGGTGGTCCTGCTACGACCGGACCGGTGAGGTCACCCCGTCCTCCCTGGCACCGGCCGGCGGCACGGTCGGCCGGCTCGCTACGGCGGCGTGTGAACTGCTCCCGCCCGTGCCGTTGGTCCAGGCCTGGGGCATCGAGGGTGGGCTGCTCGACGTGCTGCACGTGCAGGCCGCGCAGCTGCGGCGCCGGCACGAGCTCGCGGCGCTGGCAGCGGCGCTCTCCCAGACCGCCGTCCTCGACCTCGCCACGGGCCGGTGGGGTGCCGCCGAGACCGCGGCGGCGGAGGGGTTGCTGCTGGCCGAGGAGGTCGGGGCGGACCACGTGGCGACGCAGTGCCGCTCGTCCCTGGGGGCGTTGGCCGCCGCCCGGGGCGACGGCCGCGCCGTCGCCGAGCACACCACCCGCATCCTGCAGGTCTCGGTCCCGCGCGGGGTGCGGGCGCTCAGCGCATCGGCGTACTGGCACCGTGGACGGGCGGCGCTGTTGGACGGTCGTCCGCAGGAGGCGCTGGGCGATCTGCTGTGTCTCACCGAGCCCGGCGACGAGGCTGCGCACCACACCTTCGCGCTGTTCGCCGCCGTGGACACCGCCGAGGCGGCGGTGCAGGTCGGGAAGGCCGACGTCGCCGAGGCCCAGGTCGTCCTGCTGGAGGAATGGGCGCAGCGCACCGGAGCGACCTGGGCACGAATGGCAGGCCATCGTCTCCGGGCCCTCGTCCGGAGTGGATCGGCGGCCGAGACCTCGTTCCGAGCCGCCCTGGACGTCGCGGGGGAGGGCGGGCATCCGTTCGAGTACGCCCGCACCCGGCTGCTGTACGGGGAGTGGCTGCGGCGGGCGCGCCGCCGGGCCGACGCCCGGATCCAGCTCGCCGCCGCAGCCGAGGTATTCGACCACCTGGGTGCGGAACCGCTGCGGGTGCGGGCGTTGCGCGAGCAGGCCCTGACCGAGCGGCCGGCCGCCGCCCGCGTGCCGGATCCTGCGGCCGCGGCGGTCGGGCTGACCGCGCAGGAGCTGCGGGTCGCGCGGCTGGCCGCGGACGGGCTGACCAACCGGGAGATCGCGGCCCAGCTGTTGATCAGCCCCCGGACGGTCGGCCACCACCTGGCCAACGTCTACCCCAAGTTGGGCATCACCTCCCGTGCCGAGCTGGCCCGGATCGACTTCGCGAGGGGCCTGCGGCTCAGCGCGGCCGGTGACTGAGCCGGCCGGGTGCCGATGACCGATTGCGCACCCGATCCGGACGGACCCGGATTCTCCTAGCGTTCCCGGCGAGCCTCCGGAAACCGGCACGTGGCTCGGACGACACGGGAAGCCGCTGTGCGAAGGGAACGTCTGTGAAGATCACCGTTCTGGGTCGGGGAAGCGTCGGAGGCGGCCTCGCCGCGCTGTGGACCGCGGCCGGGCACACCGTCACCGCGCTGGGCCGCGACGGCGGCGACGGTGCCGACGCCGATGTCCTCGTGGTCGCCGTCCCCGGCGACAGCGTCGCCGACGCCCTCGCCCGGGTCACCGGCATCGCCGGCACACCTGCCGTCGACGCCACCAACGTCTACGGCGTGCGGGGTCCCGGCCACGAGTCGAACGCGCACCTCGTGCGGTCCATCACGGGTGGCCCGGTGGCGAAGTCGTTCAGCGCCAACTTCGCCTCCGAGTACCCGAAGCTGGCGGCGCAGGCGACACCTCCGGGAAACCTCGTGGCCGCCGAGCCGGAGATCCGCGAGCTGGTCGACCGGCTGAACCGGGACGCCGGGTTCGAACCGATCCACGTCGGCGGGCTGGAGATGGCCCGCAGGATCGAGGACATCGGTCCCCTGCTGATCGGGATCGCGCAGAACGGCATCGGCCCGTACTTCTACCGGGTGTCACCGACCGCCGCATAGACTTCCCGGGGGCACCGCCGCCTTCGGCGACGAGGAGACCGCTCGGGCCGTCAAGGAGAACGTCGCCGCGACCGGCACGAACCAGATCTGAGCAGGCATGTCGCGCTACTCCGGGGAACCGCGGCGGCCGCGCCGAGGTGCTCGGCGAGGTGGCGTTCGATGGCGCGGAACAGCAGGATCTGGTTCTCCGGGTTCTCGAAGCCGTGGCCCTCGTCGTCGGCGACGAGGTACTCCACCGGCACCCCGCGGTCCCGCAGCGGTGCGACGATGTTGTCCGACTCGGCCTGCACGACGCGGACGTCGTTGGCGCCCTGCGCGACGAGCAGGGGGGTCGTGATCCGGTCGATCATCGTGATGGGGGAGCGGCGTCGCATGTCGGCGAGCTGCTCGGGGTCGTCGGGGTCGCCGACGTAGGCGATCCAGTTGTTGGTCATGTTCGCGCGGACGAACAGGGGCAGCGTGGCGAGGAAGTTGGCCAGGTCGGAGATGCCCACGTAGTCGACGGCCGCGGCGAACCTGTCCGGGGTGACCGTGACGCCGACGAGCGCGGCGTAGCCGCCGTAGGAGCCGCCGACGACGGCGACGCGGTCGGGGTCGGCGTAGCCCTGCGCGACGGCCCGGTCGACGGCGTCGATCAGGTCGTCGTGCATGGCGCCGGCGAACTCGCCGATCGCGGCGGTGATGTGCCGGCGCCCGTAGCCGGTGGAGCCGCGGAAGTTGACCTGCAGCACGGCGTAGCCGCGGTTCGCCAGGAACTGCACGGCCTTGTTGAAGGTCCAGGTGTCGTGCATCCACGGCCCGCCGTGCAACCAGCAGCACCATCGGCAGGTTCTCCGGCGCGACACCGACGGGCAGGGTCAGGAACCCGTGCAGCGGCAGGCCGTCGCGGGCCGGGAACCGGACCGGGGTCATCGGTGCGAGATCCGCCGGGTCGAGGTGCGGATCGCGGAACAGCAGGCGGGCATCGCCGGTGGCGTGGTCGTAGAACCAGGTCGTGCCCGGCTCCCGGTCGTGGATGAAGGTGGCGACCCAGCGCTGCTCGCCCAGGTCGGAGGACACGGTGTCCAGGACGCCGTCGGAGAGCTTCTCCAGCGCGGCCTGGACCTCGGCGAAGTGCGGGTCGATCGGCACGATCTGCGGCCGGTCGCCGGTGAAGCGGGCGGCGAGGACCTCGCCGGTGCGGCGGCTGACGAACACGGTCGGCGGCAGGGTGTCCGACGCTGCGCTCAGGGTGTCGAGGCTGTGCCCGTCCACGGCGGCGACCACGGTCAGCGCGCCGGTGTCGCGGTCGAGCCGCAGCAGCCGCAGGTCGTCGGAGTCCAGGTAGTCGCCGAGCAGCGCGCCGGTGCCGTCGGGCAGCGGGGCCAGGAAGAGGCCTATCGGGTGTTCCGGGCCGCCGGCGCGGTGCAGGATCCGCAGGTCCCCGGTGTCGGGATCGGCAGCGGAGATCTCGTAGGTGCCGTCGGCGTCCTTCGCCATGTGCCAGGTCGCCCGACCGGTCCGGTCGACGAAGAAGGTGTCCGCCGGGTCGGTCCGCTCCACGAGCGGGGTGGTCTCGCCGGTGGCGACGTCGATCCTGAACACGTCGACGAACAGCGGGCGCGGGTTCATCCAGGCGATGACGGTGCCGGGCACCGTGGTCTCCGGGTCGACGGCGAACACCCGGGATCCGGCGGCCAGCGGCGTCAGGTCGACGGCGGGGGAGTCCGGCGCCTCGAGGTCGACGCGGTAGAGGTGCCAGTCCTCGTTGCCGTCGGTGTCCTGCAGGTAGAGCATGAACCGGGGGTCATCGGTCCAGTAGTAGGTGGTGATCCCGCGCCGGCCGTCGGACGTGACCGGGACTGCGTCGGAGTGGTCCTGGTCGATGCCGCGCACCCAGACGTTGCGCCGCCCGCGGTGCGGAGCCAGGTAGGCCACCCGAGTGCCGTCCGGGGAGATCGACGCGGAGGCGAACTCCGGGTCGGCGAAGAAGGTCTCGACATCGATCAGCGCCGGTCGCTGGTCGTCCGGACGTCCGGTCGTGGTCACGCTGCACCCCGCTCGACTCTGCTGAAGCTTCCGGTGTTGACGCTTTCGACAGGGATGCAACACCATGCCGTTGCGGCACACTCAAGCTCGACACCCCGGCGTCGGCCTCCCGTGGACCACTCGGGATCGCCGGCGTCCGCGCTCAGAACGCGAAGCGACGCACCCGCTCCGGGTGCAGGACGACACGGACGTTCTCGTCGGCGATCATCGCGGCCAGGTCGTCCGCCCGCTCGTCGAGGTCCCAGTACCGGGCGGCGAGCCGCACGGCGAGCTCCCGCGCGCCGTCGTCCTCGACGGTGGTCCGGCCGGTGACCGCCACCCAGCGCTCGCGCTCACCGATCGGGGCCGCGACGACGATCGACGCGCGCGGATCGCGGCGTAGCCGTCGCAGCTTGACCGAGCCCGACGGTGTGAACAGCTGGACGGTTCCGTCCACGGTGGCTTCGAACCAGACCGGCCGGGGCTGCGCGGGCTGTGGTGACCCGGCCACGGTCAGGAATCCGTGCAGTGGGCGGGCGAGGAACTCGCGGTCCTCTGTGGTCAGCGTGTCGGTGTCCAAGGGTGCTCCTCCGGGATCAGCTCGACAGCCGGCCGGCGACGGTCACGACGCGGCTGGCGAGATGGTCCAGCGCGTCGTTGTCCGCGTCGGTCAGCGGGGCGTCGTTGTTCGCCCCGGTCACGTGCGATGCGCCGTAGGGGTTCCCGTCGACGAACTTCGCGGGATCGGTGTAGCCCGGCGCGACGACGATCCCACCGAAATGGTGGATCGTGTTGTACAGCGCGAGCAGGGTCGACTCCTGGCCACCGTGCAGGGTCTGGCTCGAGGTGAAGCCTGCGTAGACCTTGTCGGCGAGCAGCCCCTGACCCCACTGCGGACCGAGCGAGTCGATGAAGGTCTTGAGCTGGCCGGCGATGTTGCCGTACCGGGTGGGGGAGCCGAAGAGGATGGCGTCGGCCCAGACGATGTCGTCGGCCGTGGCATCGGCGGTCGTCGGGGCGGCCTCGGCGTGTGCGGCCTGGGCGTCGGTGGCCTCCCGCCCACCGGTGGTGGCCTGGCGGGCGACCCGGCGCAGGCGGACATCGGCACCCGCCTTCTCCCCGGCCACGGCGGCGCGGCGGGCCATCGCATCGATGGTTCCGGTTGCCGAGTAGTAGACGATCGCGAGCTTGACGGTGTTCATGGTCTCCTCGTGGGAAGTGCGCGTGTCTGGTCGTGCGGCCGGTGCCGGTGAGGGCGGCCGGTGGCGGTCAGCCCGCGTCGTTCCCCTGGCGGGCCGCGGGGTCGGTGTTCCAGCGGAACGGGTCGTCCTCCAGGGCGGCGCGGTCCCAGCGTCCGAGGTCGGCGGCGGCGTCGTAGGTGGCGTGCAGGAACTCGGTGACGACGCGGTCGGGGTCGGATGCGGTGCGGGCGGCCTCGTAGGGGAGCAGGAACTGCTGGAACTCGGTGCTGAAGAACGCCCCGTCGGGGCCGGCCGGTCGGTCGGCGAACCCGTCGGGTCCGGGGTAGGCGTAGGAGTAGAAGGCGCCTTCCTCGCCGCCGCCGGGCCAGAATCCGCAGCTGGACAGTTCCCGGGAGTAGCCCTCGACCATGACCCAGTCGCCGCAGTTGGGTGCGCCGCCGGGGTGCGGGGGAGCCGGACGTCCGGAGAACCGGGTGCAGGCCAGGTCCATACCGCCCCAGAAGAAGTGGACCGGGCTGACCTTGCCGACGAAGTGTGACCGGAACTCGCCGATGACCCGGTCGGCCTGCAGCAGCTGCCGCCAGAACAGGGTGGCCGGTTCGCTGTCGTAGGAGGCGTGGGTGTGGTCCTCGGCGAAGGGGATGGCCGGGTCGACCTCGTTGGGGTGTGGCCGGATCGGTGCCTCGATGCCGAGCCGGTCGAGGGCGTCGAGGACCCGGGTGTAGAACTCGGCGACGGGCATCGGCCGGAGTGGGACGCTGCGTGTGCCGCCGTCGCTGCTGCGGATCTCGAGCTGGTGGCCGACGAAGTCGAACTCGATCTCGAAGGCCCCCGAGCGGTGCGGGATGGTCGACGTCGTCAACCCGCGGGGGCTGACGTAGAGGGTGACCTGCCACCAGTGGTTGACCAGCGGGGCGTGGGCCATGCGGATCTTGCCCACGATCTGGGTCCACATGTGCAGGGTGTCGCGGGTGTCGGTCCAGTCCGAGACCCGCAGGCTCGGCCAGGTCGTCGTCGACGGGCGGGTCATCGGTACTCCGGGTTGGCGTGGTCGGGGCGGGAACCGGCGTCCCAGGCCGTGCGCTGGTTGCCGAAGGCCGGGATCCCGCCGGCGTTCCGGATCATCGACGCGGTGTGGAGCAGGTTGTAGGTCATGAACGTGATGTTGCGGTTGGTGAAGTCGTTGTCCGGGCCGCCGGAGCCCTCGTCGAGATAGGAGGGTCCGGGGCCGACCTCGCCGATCCAGCCCGCGTCGGCCTGGGGTGGGACGGTGAACCCGATGTGCTGCAGGCTGAACAGGATGCTCATCGCGCAGTGCTTGAGGCCGTCCTCGTTGCCGGTGAGCAGGCAGCCACCGACGCGTCCGTAGTAGGCGTACTGGCCGTGGGAGTTGAGCACCCCGGAGTAGCCGTAGAGCCGCTCGATCACCCGGCGGGTCACCGAGCCGTTGTCACCCAGCCAGATCGGCCCGCCGATGACCAGGATGTCGGCCGCCAGGACCCGGGTGAGCAGGGCGGGCCATTCGTCGGTGTCCCACCCGTGCTCGGTCATGTCCGGGCGGACGCCGGTGGCGATGTCGTGGTCGACGGCGCGGATCTGGTCGACGGTGACCCCGTTCGCCTCCATGATCGACACGCTGCGGTCGATCACACCTTGGGTGTGGCTGCGGTCGGGGGAGCGGTTGAGGGTGCAGTTGATGTACATCGCGCGCAGCCCGGTGAAGTCGGGTATCTCCGTCACGGATGTCATGGGGTTCCCTTCCCGGGCACGTCGGTGGGTACGCAGTGGCGCACCCACCGAGTGTCGGGCGCCGCGGACCCAGGTGCATCGGTCGGTGAATCGGTCGTGACGGGATGCCCGGTGGGTGTGGTCACCCGGTACGACCCGGTCGACGTGCCACTGCGGCTCGGTGCTCGTCGGCGCGGCCGGCCGTCCGTCCAGGAGCTGCGCGCCGCACGGCCGTCCGCCGGTGACCGATTCCGCGCCCGATTCACACCGGCCCGAGTCCTCGTAGCGTTCCACTGCGTGTGAGGCACGCCGGTCGTTCCGGCGTGAGCCACCACGATGAGTGATCGGCCCGTGGTCACCTGAACCCGAGGATCGCAACGTGAGTCGAATGCCCCTGTCCCGGAACTCCGAGATGGACGATGCAGCGGGATCGCCGGAGGTCACCCACGCGTCCGCGTCGAGCCGCTACGAGATACGTGTCGACGGCGCGCTCGCCGGATTCACCGCCTATGTCGACCGGGACGAGCAGCGGATCTTCTTCCACACCGAGATCGGCGACGAGTTCGGTGGACGTGGCCTCGCCGGCGTACTGATCGCCCGGGCCCTCGCCGACACCCGGGCCGGGGGCCGACGGATCGTGCCGGTGTGCCCGTACGTCGCCCGATGGGTCCGGAAGCACCACGACGTCGACGACGTGCTGGATCCGGTGACCCCGGCAGCTTTCGCCGTCGTGCGCGACCTCGTCTGAGGTCGCCCCGACGCCGGGGCCACCGCACCGGTGGCGATCGGTATCCCGTACGGAAGGGTACGAGATGAACCCGCGAGCAGTCGCTGTCGGTGTGGATGGCTCGGAGAACGGCCGCCGAGTCGGCGGCCGTCCTCGATCAGGCCGCCGACGACGCCGCCGAGGTCGAAGCCGGTCCTCGTCGGCGTGGACGGAGGGCCGTTCTCGGACGTCGCACTGGCCCACGCATTCGCTGACGCCTCGTTCCACGGGGACCGGCTGGTCGCCCTGCACGCCTGGACCGAGGTCGACAGCGGGTTCACCGGGCTCCTGCTCGGCTCCACCGGCCTGGCTCTCGTCCAGCATTCGGACTGCCCGGTGATGCTCGTCGGACCGGACGCCGCCCGCGCCACCTGAGCCCCGCGTCGGTCCCATCCAGGTCCGGCGACCAGAACCTCCGAGAGGACCTCGCGTGCAGTTCGGCATCTTCACCATCGGCGACATCGCCCCCGACCCGGTCACCGGGCGGACGCAGAGCGAGGCCGACCGCATCAGCGAGCTCGTCCGCATCGCCCGCCGTGCGGACGAGCTCGGCCTCGACGTCTTCGCGCTGGGCGAGCACCACAACCCGCCCTTCGTGCCGTCGTCACCGCCGGCGCTGCTGGGGCACATCGCGGCGGCGACCCGCGACATCGTCCTGAGCACCGCGGTCACGCTGATCACGACCAACGACCCGGTCAAGATCGCCGAGGACTTCGCGATGGTCCAGCACCTCGCCGGCGGCCGGTTGGACCTCATGCTCGGACGGGGCAACACCGTGCCGGTCTACCCGTGGTTCGGCAAGGACATCCGGGAGGGCGTCGCCCTGGCACTGGAGAACTACGACCTGCTGCACCGGCTGTGGCGGGAGGACGTCGTCGACTGGGAGGGCCGGTTCCGCACGCCGTTGCAGGGTTTCACCTCGACGCCGCGACCGCTGGACGACGTGCCGCCGTTCGTCTGGCACGGTGCCATCCGGACGCCGGAGATCGCCGAACAGGCCGCGTACTACGGCAACGGCTACTTCGCCAACCACATCCTGGCACCCAACTTCCACTTCACACCCCTGGTGGATCTCTATCGCAAGCGCTTCGAGCACCACGGGCACGGGACCGCCGACCAGGCGATCGTGGGGCTCGGGGGACACGCGTTCATCGCCCGGCGCTCCCAGGACGCGTACACCGCGTTCCGTCCCTACTTCGAGAACCACGCGATGTTCCGGGGGACTCGTCTCGAGGACTACGCGAACCGGACCCCGCTCAGCGTCGGCAGCCCGCAGGAGATCATCGACAAGACGCTGACCTTCCAGGAGGGCTTCGGCGACTACCAACGCCAGCTGTGGGTTCTCGACAGCCTGGCGGTCCCGATCGAGTCGGTGCTCGAGCAGATCGAGCTGCTCGCCACCGAGGTCGTCCCGGTGCTGCGCCGCGAGATGCGGGCTCGTTCGGCCCCCGGCGCCCCGGAGGCGCCCACGCACGCCTCGCTGGTCCGGGCCAGGTACGGCGACGCCGAACCGCGCCGACCGCGACCCAACGCGAACCGCGGCGACAACCTGACCGGAGCCTCGCCGTACCAGGACAGCGAACCCGCCGCGCCGGCCCGCTACCCGGCCGCATGACCAGCGGTCGGCCGACCGCGGGCGCTCCCGACGCGGCTGAGGGGTCCGCGTCGAACGACCGCGTGCTGCCGCCGTGCGGGAGTGGACCCGAGCCGAGACAACGAGAGGACACGACATGACCACCCGCGAACCGGGCCCGCTGCCGAGACCGATCCCGGTCGAGGAGTTCTTCGCCGACCCCGGATTCATCGTTCCCACGATCTCCCCGGACGGCACCCGGATCGCCTATCTCGCACCACACCGCGGACGTCGCAACGTGTGGGTCCGCGGTATCGACCAGACCCATGACGACGCCGTCCCGGTCACCCACGACACCCGCCGCGGGATCACGCTCTACCACTGGACCGACGACCCCCGCTGGCTGCTCTACCAGCAGGACACCGACGGCAACGAGGACTGGCACCTCTACCGTGTCGACCTCGACGATCCCGGCGCCGCCGCTGTCGACCTGACCCCGATGGAGCCGGGGACGCGGGTGTTCGCCGTCGAGTCGTTGCCATCGGTGCCCGGCAACGTCCTGGTCTGGATGAACCCGCGGCTCGGCAGCATCGACGTCTTCCGCGTCGACGTCGCCTCCGGCGAGGTCGTGCTCCACCACGAGGAGACCGATCCGCTGGCCGCCACGCTGCTCGACCGCCGGGGCCGGCCCGCGTTCCAGGTCGTGACCGAGCAGGACGGGACGATCGCCATCTCCGCCGTCGACCGCGCCACCGGGGCGACCCGGCCGCTGCGTCGCATGGGCGGGCCCGAGTACCCGCTGAGCGTGCAGCCGCAGCTCGTGACCCCGGATGGGGACGGCCTGCTGGTCGGCTCGTTCTCCGGCGGCGACGACCTGGCGCTGGCCCGTATCGATCGGGAGACCGGCGCGGAGACCGTCGTCGCCGCCGTGGCGGGCCGGAGCCTCGACAACATGGGCATCATGGCCGCCGGTGTGCTGCCGCCGGCGGTGTACACCCACCGCGGGACGGGCGAGGCGATCGCCGCCCGTTTCGTCGACGACCGCCCGCATATCGAGGTCCTGGATCCCGGGTTCGCACCGGTGTACGCCGAGTTGGCGACACTGTCCGACGGGGTACTGGGCACGCTGTCGTCGGATGTGTCCGGTCGACGGTGGATCGTCACCTTCACCCACGACCGCGAGCCGGGCGTGTGCTGGTTCTACGACCACGCCACCGGTGAGCGGCGCCGGCTGTTCCAGCCCTTCCCGCATCTGGATCCCGCCGATCTGGCCCCGATGACACCGGTGCGCTTCCCCGCGCGGGACGGGCTGGAGCTGCCCGGTTACCTCACCCTGCCGCTCGGTGTGGAGCCGCGGGACCTGCCGATGGTGCTGCTGGTGCACGGCGGTCCGTGGGCCCAGGACGCCTGGGGATACAACCCGGAGGTACAACTGCTGGCCAACCGCGGTTACGCGGTGCTGCAGGTCAACTTCCGCGGCTCCCTCGGCTACGGCCGCAGGCACCTGACCGCGGCGGTCGGCGAGTTCGGCCGGGCCATGCAGGACGACCTCGTCGACGCCGTCGACTGGGCGGTCGCGCAGGGCTACGCCGACCCCGACCGGGTCGGTGTCTTCGGCGTCTCCTACGGCGGCTACGCCGCGCTGGTCGGGATCACCGCGACTCCTGACCTGTTCGCCGCCGCGGTCGATTACGTGGGCGTGTCCGACCTGGTCACGGCGCTGCGAGCCCTGCCACCGTTCACCCGGCGGTACAACGCCAACAGCTGGTACCGCTACTTCGGCGACCCGGAGGTGCCCGAGCAGGAGGCCGAGCTGCGTGCTCGCTCGCCGATCACCATGGTGGACCGGATCCGGACGCCGTTGCTGGTCGCGCAGGGCGCCAACGACGTCCGTGTGCCGCAAGCGCAGTCGGATCGCATCGTGGCCTCGTTGCGGGAGCGCGGGATCCCGGTGGAGTACCTGCTCGCCGAGGACGAGGGACACGGCTTCGAGAACGAGAGCAACCGGCTCCGCTTCTACCGGGCCGTCGAGCGCCACCTCGCCGAACACCTGATTCGTCCTGACACAACCGACACCCCGGAGAACTCCCTGTGATCACCGTGACCGACAACCGAGCCGCGAGTCGTGTCGAAGCGCACGAGGGCGACGCGCTCGCCGGCTTCGCCACGTACGTACGCACTGCGGAGCTCGTCGCTTTCGTGCACACCGAGGTCGACCCGGCCTTCGAAGGCCGTGGCGTCGGCTCCCTGCTGGCCCGCGCAGGCATCGACTCGGCCGGGGAGGAGGGGCTCCGGGTGCTCGCGGTCTGCCCGTTCATCGCGGGGTGGATGACCCGGCATCCCGAGTACGCCCATCTCGAGTACCGGGCCGCCAGCACGGTGACCGACTGACGATGTCCCCACGAGGTCGCGTCCGCGGCCGCGACCCGTAAGGCTGTGCTCTGTGGCGATGGAAGGTGGGACCCGAGCGGGGCAGACGCGGTCGCGGCGGTTCGTGCCGGGCGGGCAGCTGTCCCTGCCGCTGCGGAACTTCCTCGGTAACGAGTCGAGCAGTGCGGGGCTGCTGCTGGTGTTTGCGCTCGCCGCGCTCCTCTGGGCGAACTCGCCGTGGTCCGGGGTGTACGAGTCGCTGTGGGCGACGACGATCTCGGTGGACGTCGGCGGGGCCGGGTTCGGGATGGATCTGCGCCACTGGGTGAACGACGGGCTGATGGTCCTGTTCTTCTTCATCATCGGTCTGGAGGTGCGACGGGAGTTCGCGGTCGGTGAGCTGACCGATCGGCGTCGGATCGTCGTACCGGTGGTGGCCGGGATCGGTGGGATGGCCGTCCCGGCGCTGCTCTACCTGGCGATCAACCCGTCGGGGGAGGCCGCCGCGGGCTGGGGCGTGGTCATCGGCACCGATACCGCGTTCCTGCTCGGCGCACTGGCACTGGTCGGGCCGTCGCTGTCCACCCAGCTACGGGTCTTCCTGCTGACCTTGACGGTGATCGACGACATCGTCGCCGTCACGGTGATCGGTGCCGTCTACTCGGACGAGATCGACCTCGTGTGGCTGCTGACGGCGCTCGGTCTGCTGGTCGCACTCGGCGCGTTGGGCCGGGCGGGGGTCTGGCGCGGCCCGCCGTACATTCTTCTCCTGGTCGCGCTCTGGTTCGCCACCGTGGAGTCGGGCCTGCACGCGTCGATCGCCGGCATGGCGTCGGGGCTGCTGGTGCCGGCGTTCGCCCCGCGACGCCACGACGTGGAGGGCGCGGCGTCGCTGTTCCGCGCCTTCCGGCAGAGCCCGTTACCCAGCGTCGGTCACTCGGCGAAGCAGGGACTGGTCCGGGCCGTCTCGGTGAACGAACGCCTGCAGACGGTGCTGCACCCGTGGACCAGCTTCGTCATCGTCCCGGTCTTCGCACTGGCCAACGCCGGGGTCGACCTGCGTGGCGGGGTACTGGAGCAGGCCCTCGCCTCGCCGGTGACCTGGGGTGTGGTGCTGGGTCTGGTGGTCGGCAAGATGGCCGGTATCGGCGCCGGTGCCCTGGGCGCGGTACGCCTACGGCTGGGGGCCCTGCCGCAGGGGGTCGGGCCCGGTCAGGTGGTCGCCGGGGGCGCGCTGTCCGGGATCGGTTTCACCGTGTCACTGCTCATCGTCGGTCTGGCATTCGACACGCCGGGGCTGCAGGACGAGGCCACCGTCGGGGTACTGCTGGCCGTCCCGCTGTCCGTCGCGGTCGGGTGGCTGGCGTTCCGGCTCGCGGCCGTCCTGCGGGGCGAGCGCACCGCGGACCTGCCGCGGGTCCTCGACCGGCCCGTCGACCCGGAACGCGACCACATCCGCGGGCCGGTCGACGCGCCGCTGACCCTGGTGGAGTACGCCGATTTCGAGTGCCCGTTCTGCGCCCGGGCCACGGGGATGGCCCGCGAGGTGCGTGAGCACTTCGGTGACGACCTGCGCTATGTCCTGCGCCACCTGCCGCTGCCGGACGTCCATCCGCACGCCGAGGCGGCGGCCGTGGCGGTGGAGGCGGCTGCGGTGCAGGGACGGTTCTGGGACATGCACGACATGCTGTTCCTGCACCAGGACCAGCTCGAGACCGAGGACCTTGCGGGGTACGCCGCCGCACTCGGGCTCGACGTGGAGCGGTTCCTGCGCGACCTGGGCGATGAGCAGCTCGCGCGACGGGTCCGCGAGGACGCCGTCGGCGCGGAGGCCAGTGGCGCACGCGGGACGCCGACGTTCTTCGTCGGCACCCAGCGGCACATCGGCCCCTACGACGCCCGGGCCCTGACCCGGGCGCTGGAGGCGACGCGTGCGACCGGAGGGACGGCAGAGCGTCCCCAGTGATCACCGATCCGGAAGGAAGTCGGCCATCCGTGGCCGGACCCGTTCCGAATCGGTGATCACCCGACCGGTCCGCGGCCCGCGCAACCATTTCCCGCTCGACTGCTCCCGGCGCCGGGCGTCGATGGCCTTCCTCGACGAGCCGGCCCGCTACGGCCGGGTCCGCGCCAGCCAGTCGGCCATGCGCGGGAGCAGACGGGGGTCGAGGGTGTGGCCGCCGTCGTGCGGCAGCAGGGTGACCTCGGCGCCGGCGGTGCGGAACTGCTCGGCGAGGGTCGAAGTGTGCTCGGCGGTGGCCATCGGGTCCCGACGGCCGTTGGAGATCAGCACGTTGCGCCCGATCAGATCGGCGTGCGGTGGGCCGTCCCGGTAGGGGACCATCGCGGCCAGCACGATCGCACCGGCGAGGCTGTCCGGGCGACCGAAGAGCAGCGCCGAGGCGATGTTCGCGCCGTTGGAGAAGCCGACGGCGGTCCAGGCGCCGGGAGCCACGTCGTAGTGCTGCTCGGCCGCCCGCAGGAACGTGGCGAGCTCCTCGACCTGGTGACGCAGGTCGTCCTCGTCGAAGACGCCTTCGCACAGCCGACGGAAGAACCGCGGCATCCCGTTCTCCAGCACGGTCCCCCGTACCGACAGGACCGGTGCCTGCGGCGCGAGCTGCTCGCGCAGCGGCAGCAGGTCGTGCTCGTCGCCTCCGGTGCCGTGCAGGAGCAGCAGGGGAGGGTGGCCGGGCGAGCCCGGCAGCCAGACGTGCGGGCGTTCCAGGGGCGTGCTCACGACGTCGTCTCGCTCTCCTCGGGAACGCTGTCCTCGGGCAGCTTCAGCGTCGGAAGTGCGTGCTCGATCTGGCTGCGGCTCGGTTCCAGCCACGGCGGGAGCTTGAGCGCCTTGCCCAGGGTGAGCAGCGGCTCGTCGACGGTGAACCCGGGAGCATCGGTCGCGATCTCGAACAGCACACCGCCCGGCTCGCGGAAGTAGATCGAGGTGAAGTACTGGCGGTCGAGGATCTCGGTGACCTCGAGACCGGCCGCGACGAGCCGGCGCCGCCAGCTCCCCTGGGTCGCGCGATCCGGTGCGCGGAACGCGACGTGGTGAACCGTGCCGCCGGCCTGCAGGCCGCGGGCGGCAGTGGAGCCGGCGACGTCGACCAGAGCCCCTGCCTCGCCCCCGGCCATCGCGAAGCGGCTCCGGTCCCCGCTCTCGCCCGACAGCGCCATGCCGAGCAGCTCGGTCAGCATGCGCTGGGTGGGCTCGGTGAGTGACTCGGACAGTGTCACCGAGTGCAGCCCGCGCACGGCGTGCTCAGCCGGGATCCCGGAGACGCCGTCCCATCCGGAGCGCTGGTCACCGGGGGAGGCGACCAGGTCGAGGACCAGGCCGTGTGGGTCGCGCAGCGTGAGGACCTCGGTGCCGTCCCGGTCGACGGGGGCGTCGGCGTCCACCCCCAGCGCGCCGAGCCGCGTCTGCCACCAGCCGATCGACTCCGGCGGGACGCCGAATGCGGTCGCGGTGGTCAGACCGGTGCCGTTGCGGCCGGCCGGGATGCCCCGCCACGGGAAGAACGTCAGGATCGAGGAGGGCGAACCCGCGGAGTCGCCGTAGTAGAGGTGGTAGGTGCCGGGGTCGTCGAAGTTGACGGTCTGCTTCACCAACCGCAGACCCAGGACCCGGGTGTAGAAGTCCACGTTCTCCTGCGGATCCGCGGCGATGGCCGTGACGTGGTGCAGGCCGGCGGGCGCGATGTCGTTCATCTTCCCTCCTCGGGACGTCGAACGAGCGAGTGGCGGGTGACGTCAGCTCTGCTTGATGGCCGAGACCTCGAACTCGAGCACGACCTTGTCGCTGACCAGGACGCCGCCGGTCTCGAGCGTGGCGTTCCAGGTGACGCCGAAGTCCTTGCGGTTGATCGTGGTGGAGCCCTCGAATCCCACGCGGACGTTGCCGAACGGGTCCGTGGCCTGGCCCTCGAACGTGAACGGGACGGTCACCGGGCGGGTGACGTCCTTGATGGTCAGGTCACCGGTGACCTCGAACTCGGTGTCGCTGGTCCAGGTCACCGCGGTCGAGCGGAACACGATCTGCGGGTACTCCTCCATCTGAAGGAAGTCGTTGCTGCGCAGGTGACCGTCACGGTCGGCGTTGCGGGTGTCGATGCTGGCGGCCTGGATCGCCAGCTCGACGGTCGAGTTGGTGGGGCCGGCGCCGTCGATGTGGGCCTTGCCGGTGAACTCGTTGAACGCGCCCCGGACCTTGGTGACCATCGCGTGCCGTGCGACGAAGCCGATCCGGGTGTGCGCCGGGTCGATCTCGTAGGTGCCGGCGAGCTGGCCGAAGTCGATCGAGGTGGTCATGTCGTCCTCCTGTTTGTTGACGTGACAACAACATGAACCATAACAGATCTAGTTGAACTGTCAACTACCTCGGCGTCGGTGTGCCGCGACGGGTGCCGGCGACGGGTGCCGCCGGGAATCAGCGACGGGCGTCGGTGTCCGATCGGCTCGGCCCTGTCGCTCGGCCCAGCACGTTCGGTTCGGGCGCCGACAGGGCTGCGCGCAGGAATCGTCCGAGAACGGGCGCGTCGTTGTCGGGGCGCCAGCACACTCCGGTCTCCACCACGCCGGTGTGCTGCAGCAGGGGGCGCGCGACCAGCCCGTCCCAGAGCAGTGCCGAGTGCTGTGCGGGCAGCAGGGTGTGCGCGTCGGAGGTCGCCTCCACGGTCGCGAGCGCCTGTGGGACGGAGCCGACCCGGGTGACCTGGGCCGGCGCGCCGTTGATCCCGGCGACGTGCTCGGCGAGCGCCTCGCCCACGTGTTCGGCGAGCTCGACCCGCAGGGCCGGCGGCGCGGTGAGGTTGACCCGGTCCGCCGTCGTTGCGGGGTGGGTCGCCGGCAGGACGGCCACCAGCGGTTCGCGGGTGACGACTGCGACCTCCAGGCCACGGGATCGGATCAGCCGGTGCCGGATGCTGCCCGGCGAGGACGGCGGGAGATGGAGTAGCCCGGCGTCCGCGGTGCCCTGGTGTACCCGCTCGACCACGTCGCGATCCGATGCCGACTCCAGGGTCGTCTCGACGTCGGGACCCAGGACGTCGTCGGCGGTCAGGCGGGCGAGCAGCCGCGGAGAGGTGCTGTGGCCCGCGACCACGCTCAGGCTGCCCCGGGTGCCGAGACCCACGGTGCGGACCGTCTCGGCGGCTGCCTCGACGTCCGACAGCAACCGGCGGGCCCGTTCGGCGAGTTCCCGACCGGCCGCGGTCAGCTCGACCCCGCGACCGTGGCGCACGAGCAACGTGACGCCGAGGTCCCGCTCCAGGTTCTGCAGGCGCACCGTCAGCGGCGGCTGGGTCATGTGCAACGCGGAGGCGGCCCGGCTCACCGAACCCTCGTCGGCGACGGCGACGAAACACTCCAATGCACGCAGATCCATACGCTGATCGTATATCTGGGTCGCAGAAGCAGTATTGGACGAATGTGGTCCTGCACTCGACACTCGCCGGTGACGACATCGCATCTCAGAGACGAGGCGGCGTGACCGATCCCCGACAGAGCACCGGCGGCATCCTCAGCACCGACGTGTTGATCATCGGCAGCGGCCCGGCCGGCGCATCGGCCGCCCTGTTCCTGGCGACCTACGGAATCGACCACGTCGTCGTCACCAAGTACCGGTGGACGGCGAACACCCCCCGCGCGCACATCACCAACCAGCGCACGGTGGAGATCCTGCGCGACATGGGCCTCGAGGACGATCTCCGGTCCCAGGGGGTGCCGTCGGCCATGATGGGCGAGACGGTCTTCTGCACGAGCCTGACCGGCGACGAGATCGGGCGGGTCCGCTCCTGGGGAACCCACCCGGCGCGCAGGGCCGACTACACCCTCGCCAGCCCGGTCGAGAACTGCGACCTTCCGCAGACCCTTCTCGAGCCGATCCTCGTCGGGCACGCCGCCGAGCGGGGCAGCCGGATCAGGTTCGACACCGAGTACATCGGTCTCGAGCAGGACGACGACGGTGTCACCGTCACGGTCCGGGACCGCCTGTCGGGACACACCTACCCGATCCGGGCGAGGTACGTCATCGGTGCCGACGGTGGCCGGAGCACCGTCGCCCGCGACATCGGACTGCCCTTCGAAGGGGAGATGGACCTCGCGGGCTCGATGAACATCGTGTTCCACGCCGACCTGAGCCGCTACGTCGAGCACCGTCCCAGCGTCCTGTACTGGGTGCTCCAGCCGGGGTCGGACATCGGCGGCATCGGTATGGGGCTGGTCCGGATGGTCCGGCCGTGGGACGAATGGCTGATCGTGTGGGGCTACGACATCGACGGGCCCCCGCCGGAGGTCGACGACGAGATGGCGACGAAGATCGTGCACGACCTCATCGGTGACGACACGATCCCGGTGACGATCCGTTCGACGTCGCTGTGGGGCAACAACAAGATGTACGCGACGCGTTACCGGTCCGGCCGGGTGTTCTGTGCCGGGGACGCCGTACACCGGCACCCGCCGTCGAACGGTCTGGGATCGAACACGTCGATCCAGGACGCCTACAACCTGGCGTGGAAGCTCGCCCTGGTCCTCGGAGGCCAGGCCGGTGAGGCGCTGCTGGACAGCTACGACGCCGAGCGGGCGCCGATCGGCGAGCAGATCGTGCTGCGGGCCAACAAGTCCATCGAGGAAACCCGGCCGATCTTCGACGCGCTCGGCGTCACCGGCACCGACGACCCGGACCAGCAGCTGGCGAACATGCGCGCCCGCGCGGACAACACCCTCGAGGCGGCCGAGCAGCGCATCGCCCTGCGCAAGGCCCTCGAGACCAAGGAGTACGAGTTCAACGCCCACGGTGTCGAGCTCGGGCAGCGCTACCGATCCGGCGCGGTCGTGCCCGACGACACCGCCGAGCCCGCCTACGACCGCGACCCCGAGCTCCACTACCACGCCACCACCTGGCCGGGTGCCCGGTTGCCGCACTGCTGGCTCGGCCGGGGCTCGGACCGCGTGAGCACCCACGACGTCACCGGCAAGGGACGGTTCGCCCTCCTGACCGGCATCTGCGGGGAGGCCTGGGTGCAGGCCGCGGCCACGGCATCGGCCGAACTCGGCATCGAGATCGATGCGCATGTGATCGGCCCCGGCCGGGATCTGACCGATGTCTACGACGACTGGGCTCGGCTGCGCGAGGTCGAGGAGTCGGGTTGTGTCCTGGTCCGTCCGGACACGCACGTGGCCTGGCGGCTGCACGAGCTGCCCGCCGACCCGGCAGCGCAGCTGACCGCGGCGCTCGCGACCGTCCTCGCCCGCCACTGACACACCCGTCAGGAAGGAGCCACCACGGTGGAACAGTTCGACTACACGGCCCGGCCGGCCCGGATCGTGTTCGGCCGGGGCACGCTCGGCCGGACGCCCGACGAGGTCCTCCGGCTGGGCCGGTCCCGGGTCCTGCTGCTCGCGACCCCGGAGCCGGCCGAGGCCGGTGACCGGGTCGCGCAGGTACTCGGCGACCTGTTGGCCGGACGCTTCGACGGCGCTGCCATGCACACCCCGGTCGAGGTCACCGAGCAGGCCCTCGAGGAGCTGCGCCGGTGCGGCGCGGACTGCGTGGTCGCGGTCGGGGGCGGGTCGACGACCGGGCTGGCCAAGGCACTGGCCGTCCGCACCGGCGTCGACCAGGTCGTCCTGCCGACCACCTACGCCGGTTCGGAGGTCACCCCGGTCCTGGGGGAGACCGAGAACGGGATCAAGACCACCCGGTCCGACCCGGCGATCCTGCCCGAGACCGTCGTCTACGACGTCGAGCTGTCCGCGACCCTGCCCCGCGCGCTCGCGGTCACCAGCGCGGTCAACGCGCTGGCCCACGCGGTCGAGGCGCTGTACTCACCGCAGGCCAACCCGGTCGTCGACAGCATGGCCCTCGACGCGGTCGAGCACCTGGCCACCGGACTGCGCGCGCTGGCCGACGGCGTCGACGACCTGGAGGTGCGTGCTGATCTGCTGCGCGGGGCCTGGCTCGCCGGGACCTGCCTCGGCGCGGTCGGCATGGGCCTGCACCACAAGCTGTGCCACACCCTCGGGGGCAGCTTCGACCTGCCGCACGCCCCCACCCACACCGTCGTGCTGCCGCACGCCATGGCCTACAACGCGGCCGCGGCGCCCCGGGCGATGGACCGGATCGCGCAGCGGCTCGGTGTCGTCGATGCGCCCGGCGCGGTGTACGACCTGATCGTCGCGGCCGGAGGGCCGACGTCACTGCGCGAGCTCGGGATGCCCGCCGATGCCCTCGAGCGCGCCGCCGAGCTGGCCACCGCCACGCCCTACCCGAACCCCGCGCCGCTGACCCGCGACGGCATCCGCGAGCTGCTCGCCCGGGCGCTGACCGGCGAGCGGCCGGGAACCGCACCGGGACCCGGTGGCGCGGTACGGGCGCTGACCGGACAGGTCGTGCGCTCGTTCGACGGGGTGGCGGGCCCGCGGCTGTCCGGGTTGCTGCAGGACCTGGTGCGGCGCCTGCACGCCTTCGCCGCGGACAACGACATGACCCAGGAGGAATGGCAGGCCGGGATCGACTTCCTGACCAGGGCCGGGCACATCACCACCGACACCCGGCAGGAGTTCGTGCTGCTCTCGGACACCCTGGGTCTGTCCAGTGTGGTCGATGTGCTGACCAACTCCCGGACCCCGGACACCACCTCGTCCGCGGTGCTGGGTCCGTTCTACGTCGAGGGGCCACCCGAGCTGCCGCAGGGCACCGACATCTCCGCGGGCCTGCCCGGGACCCCGCTGTACGTCGACGTGACCGTGACCGACACCGCCGGACGCCCGGTCGCCGACGCGGCGGTCGATGTCTGGCAGTCCAACGAGGACGGCTACTACGACGTCCAGCTGCCTGATCTCGACGGCCCGGTCCTGCGCGGCAGGCTGCGCACCGATCCCGAGGGCCGGCTGCGGTTCCGGTCGATCCTGCCCTCGGAGTACCCCATCCCGACCGACGGTCCGGTCGGCGAACTGCTCACCGCAACCGGCCGGCACCCCTACCGCGCGCCACACCTGCACTTCCTCATCGACGCCCCCGGGCACCGGCAACTGATCACCCAGCTGTTCGTGCAGGGCGGGAAGTACCTGGACTCGGACGCCGTGTTCGGGGTCAAGCAGGACCTGATCGTCGACTTCGAACCCCGCACCGGCCCCACCCCGGACGGCGCGGACGTCGGCGACGAGTGGCGGCAGCTGACGTTCACCTTCCGCCTGCAACCGACCGGCTGACGCCGCCGGGCGACGACGTGCGCGGCGGGGGTCCGCTGCCGCACCCCCGCGGAATGCGGTCGCCCCTCTCGCGGTTCCACCGGGACCTGAAGAGGAGGAAGTCATGGACCCCCGCTACACGCGTTACGACCGGGCGACGTTCTTCTTCGACGGCGGCGAGTACATCGCGGCCGCTCGGGAGCTCGTCGACATCGTCGCCGACAACCCGGAGTCGACGGACGCGCGAATGCTCCTGGCGCGGGCCTACTACCACTCCGCCCAGCTCGCCCGGGCCGAGCGCGAGCTGCGCACGATCGTCGCCGACAACCCCGTCGACGCCTACGCCCGGCTGCTGCTCGGCCGGACCCTGCAGCGACGGAGCAGGCACGACGAGGCCGGCACGCACCTGCGCCTCGCCGGTGCGATGGGTGCGGCGCTCTAGGTTCCGATGCGGTGAACGCTCGCGAGGGTGCCGCCTCGCGGGCGTTCACCGAGCGCAGCATGATCGTCGCTGCTACGGTCCGGCCGGAGAGCGATTGATGGGTTGGCACACATGAATCTCACTCCGTCGGATGTGGAGAAGCTGCTGTTGAGCGTGGCCGGGATGGTGGCGCGTGACCGGCTGGACCGAGGTGTCCGGCTCAACCATCCCGAGGCACTGGCACTGCTGTCGTGCTGGGCGCTGGAGCGGGCCCGGGAGGGTGCGCGTGTCGCCGACCTGATGAACGACGGCCGGAACGTGCTCAGCCGCGAGGACGTCATGGAGGGTGTGCCGGAGATGATTCCGGACGTGCAGGTGGAGGCCACCTTCCCGGACGGGCGCAAGCTCGTCACGATCACGGAGCCGATCCAGTGATCCCCGGCGAGGTACGCGTGGCCGAGGAGCCCGTCGAGCTGAACGCCGGCCTGGTCTCGGACTCGCTGGTGATGGTCAACGACGGTGACCGGCCGATCCAGGTGGGTTCGCACCTGCATCTGCCCGATGCCAACCCCGCACTGAGATTCGACCGGGACCGTGCCGCGGGTTTCCGGCTCGACATCCCCTCGGGCACCTCGGTCCGGTTCGAACCCGGGGTCAGCCGCACCGTCGACATGGTGGAGCTGCGGGGCCTGCGACAGGTGCCCGGGCTCCAGCTGCGCGCCGGTACGGATCTCCCCACCCACGCCCACGAGAACGAGCCCAAGCGTGTCGTCTCCTTCGGCACGCCGGGCACGACGGTGGAGGAGGCGCCGCGGGCCCGCGGGACCCACGTGCGTGTCAGCAGCGAGCCGGCCCGGCCCGAGCCGGGCGAGGAGGGAGGCCGGGCGTGAGCCGGATCGACCGGCGCGAGTACGCGCAGATGTACGGGCCGTCGGTGGGCGACCAGGTCCGCCTCGGCGACACCGACCTGTGGATCCAGGTGGAGCAGGACCACACCGTCGGTGGCGACGAGTCCGGGTTCGGCGGTGGGAAGACCATCCGCGAGTCCATGGGACAGGGCCTGACCACCCGGGAACAGGGCGCACTCGACCTCGTGATCACCAACGTGGTCGTGCTGGACCACTGGGGCATTGTCCGGGCGGACGTGGGAGTCCGCGACGGCCGCATCGTCGCGCTGGGCAAGGCCGGCAACCCGGACGTCATGGACGGTGTCCATCCCGGCCTCCACATCGGACCGGGCACCGACGTCATCGCGGGCGAGGGGAAGATCCTCACCGCCGGCGCCGTCGACACCCACGTGCACTTCCTCAGCGAGATCGAGATGCACGAGGCCCTGGCCACCGGGACGACCACCGTGGTCGGCGGCGGTACCGGACCGACCGAGGGGTCCAAGGCCACCACGGTCACGCCGGGCGCGTGGTCGCTGGCGATGATGCACCGGGCGCTCGACGACATCCCGCTCAACGTCATCCTGTTCGGCAAGGGCAGCACGGTCAGCGTCGACGCGATGGAGCAGGACGCGCGCGCCGGCGCCGGCGGGTTCAAGGTCCACGAGGACTGGGGTGCCACACCGGCCGCGATCGACGCGGCGCTGCGCGCGGCCGACTCCACCGGCCTGCAGGTCGCGCTGCACGCCGACAGTCTCAACGAGACCGGCTACGTCCAGCACACCATCGACGCGATCGCCGGGCGCGGCATCCACGTGTTCCACAGCGAGGGTGCAGGCGGCGGCCACGCACCCGACATCATCCTGGTCGCCGGCGAGTCCAACGTGCTGCCCGCCTCCACCAACCCGACGCTGCCGCACACCGTCAACACCGAGGCCGAGCATCTGGACATGCTCATGGTGTGCCATCACCTGAACCCGCGGGTGCCCGAGGATCTGGCGTTCGCCGAATCCCGGATCCGGGGCACCACGATGGCCGCCGAGGACATCATGCAGGACATCGGCGCCATCTCGATCACCTCGTCGGACGCCCAGGCGATGGGCCGGATCGGCGAGCTGATCTGCCGTACCTGGCAGGTCGCGCACACCATGAAGCGTCACCGGGGCCCGCTGGGCGACTCGCTGCCCGCCGACAACGAGCGCGTCCGCCGCTACGTCGCCAAGTACACGATCTGTCCGGCGGTCGCCCACGGGATCGACCACGAGATCGGGTCGGTCGAGCCGGGCAAGCTGGCCGACCTGGTGCTGTGGGATCCGGCGTTCTTCGGGATCCGGCCGTCCGCGGTCATCAAGGGCGGGGCCATCGTCAGTGCGGCGCTGGGTGACCCGAACGCGGCGATCCCGACCCCGCAGCCGGTCTTCATCCGGCCGACGCTGCCGGCCGCCGGCGGTTCCGCAGCACACCTCGCGACGACGTTCGTGTCGCCGATGGCCATCGAGGACGGGCTCGCCGAGCGGCTGGGTCTGCGTCGGCGGCTGACCGCCGTCCGGTCCACCCGCGGCCTGACGAAGGCCGACATGCCCAACAACACGGCGTTGCCGGAGCTGGCGGTGGACCCGGAGACGTTCGCGATCTCGATCGACGGCGAGGGGGTCCGACCGAATCCCGTCGACGAGGTACCGCTGGCCCAGCGCTACACGATGTTCTAGGCCCGAGGATGTCAGCCGAGATCGGGGCGCTGCTGCTCGCGGACGCGCGACTGCCCACCGGTGCCCACGCCCATTCCGCGGGACTGGAACCCGCGCTGCTCGCGGGGATGGGCGACGAGGACGTACCGCGCTACATCGAGGCCAGGCTGCACACCGTCGGCCTGGTCGAGGCGGCCGCCGCCGTGCTCGCGCTCCGCGCCGCCCGCACCGATCCGGCCGGGCTCGGCGACGTACAGGACGCCTTGCTGGCGCGGATGCCGAGCGCCCCCGCACGCAGCGCCTCCGAGCTGCTCGGGCGTGGCCTCCTCCGGCTGGCCCGGCACCTGTGGCCGGACCACCCGGCGGTCGTCGCCGCGGGCTCGCTGGACTCGCCACCACTGCGCCCCGTCGCGCTGGGAGTCGTCGCCGCGGCGGTCGACATGGACGACGCGCAGGTCGCGCGGGCGAGCCTGTACGACGACGCCCAGACCGTGACCGCGGCGGCGCTGAAACTGCTGCCCGTGGACCCCGCCGACGCCACCGGATGGGTCCTGCACGCCGCCCCGACCGTGGAGGCCACCGTCGTCCGGGCCGTGGCCACCACCGATCCGGCATCCCTGCCGGCCCGCACCGCGCCGCTGGTCGAGCAGTACTCGCTCGACCACGCCGCCCGTTCGAGAAGGATCTTCGTTGCCTGACCGCACCTCCCGCCCGTTCCGTCTCGGGGTGGCCGGCCCCGTCGGCACCGGCAAGAGCACCCTGATCGCCACGCTGTGCCGGACGCTGTCCGCCGAGCTGCAGATGGCCGTGGTCACCAACGACATCTACACCGACGAGGACGCCCGCCTCCTGCGCGCCGCCGAGGTCCTGCCGGTGGAGCGGATCAAGGCGGTGGAGACCGGGGCGTGCCCGCACACCGCGATCCGCGACGACGTCACCGCGAACCTGCTCGCCGTCGAGGACCTGGAGGCCGCGTTCGCCCCGCTGGACCTGATCGTCGTCGAGAGCGGCGGGGACAACCTGACGGCCACGTTCAGCCCGGCCCTGGTCGACGCCCAGATCTTCTGCCTCGACGTGGCCGGCGGCGGTGACGTGGCCCGCAAGGGTGGGCCCGGTATCGAACGAGCCGACCTGCTGATCGTCAACAAGACCGACCTCGCCCCGCACGTCGAGGTCGATGTCGATCAGATGGTCGCCGACGCCAGCGCCGTCCGTGGCGGGCTGCCGGTGCTCGCCCTCAGCCGGCGCGACGCGGAGGCGGTCACCCGGCTCGGGGAGTGGGTCCGCGGCGTCGTCGGTGCCTACCGCGACGGGCGGCACGTGGCCCACGACCCCGGGCCGATGGCACCGCACTCGCACGCCCACCGGTGAACCGGCTCGATCCCGCACGGATCACCGTCGAGCGGGTCGGTGGCCGGACCCGCGTCCGCCGGCTGCACGCGAGCCGGTACCTGCGGCCACGGGTTCTCGGCGGCTCCGCCGACCGTCCACGGATCGCGCTGGTCGCCGCCTGCGCCTCGCTGCTCGCCGGGGACGACCTGCGGCTCGAGGTCGAGGTCGGCCCGGGCGCCTACCTCGAGCTGGTGGAGCCCTCCGGCACGGTCGCCTACGACGCCCGTGGCGGCCGGGCGTGCTGGACCGCATCCGTCCGGCTCGCCGCGGACGCGCGCCTGGTGTGGGACGCGGCGCCGTTCGTGGTCGCCCACGGAGCGGACGTCCACCGGCACACCGGCATCGAGCTGGCCACCGGGGCGTCGATGCTCCTGCGCGAGACGCTCGCCCTGGGGCGCAGCAACGAGCGCGGCGGAGCCCTGCGGTCGACGCTGCGGGCGGGGCTCGACGGGCGCCCGCTGCAGGTCGAGGACCTCGACCTGACCGACCCCGTACTGCGCTCGTCCCCGGGCGTCCTCGGCACGGCGCGGATCCTCGCGACCGCCACGCTGCTCGGTGTCACGCCCGAGGACCCGCTCGAACCCCGCGAGACCCGCCTCAGTGGCCCGGGGGCACTGCGACGTGAGCTCGCCGACCACGCACACCTCGCCACCTCGGCACTGGCCCCGACATGGACCCGGTGGCGCGACCTCGTCGAGAACTAGCCGGCGCAGACCGCCTGCTCGTGGCGCGGTAGCTCGTAACGGGAACACATGGCACCGACCCGGCGTTGAGGAGATCGAGGTCGTTCGGTTTCGGTGTTCGTGTTCGTCACGCTCGCAGGAACAAGTCGGTACCCGAGCCGGCCCCCGCGTCATCAGGGCGCCGGGCGCCCCGGGTGCCTGGGTCGGCCGGGCCCCGCAGTCAGCGGACAGGCCCCACCACCTGCGAGGAGCAGAAATATGACACAGGGAACTGTGAAGTGGTTCAACGGCGAGAAGGGCTTCGGCTTCATCGCCCAGGACGACGGTCCGGACGTGTTCGTGCACTACTCGGGGATCGACGCGAGCGGGTTCCGCAGTCTCGATGAGGGCCAGCGCGTCGAGTTCGATCTCGGCCAGGGCCAGAAGGGCCCGCAGGCCACTGGGGTGCGGGTCGTCTGAGCCACAGGGCCTGTACGCCACCAGCGTGCACACCCGCTGACTGATCCCACCCGTTTCACCCGGAGCCCCGCTTCCTCGCCGGAGGCGGGGCTTCGCGCGTCTGGAACGCCGCCACTGCCGGATCGCTACGCCGTCGAGTCGGACGTCCGGGCGTGAGCCGCGACATCGCGATGACTGAATATCCGTCGCGGGTGAGCGGGTACCCGGTTTGTGGCCCAGTTCTGACATCCGAGGGAGAACCATTCGTTCATGACCGCTACAGCCATGCCCGCCCGTGACAGGGCATCCACCTCCGAGGCCCCGTCGCGTGGCCGGGCGAAACCGGTGCTCGACGGGCGCCGCCCGCCGTTCGAGGCCGCCCTGGTCTACGCCTTCACCATCATCCCGATGCTCGCCCTGGTGGCGGCAGTCCCGTGGGCATGGGGATGGGGTCTGTCCTGGCTCGATGTCGGACTGGCCGCCGGGTTCTACCTGGTCTCCGCGCTCGGGGTGACCGTCGGTTTCCACCGCTACTTCACCCACCGCGCGTTCAAGGCCAACCGCGGACTGCGCAACGCCCTGGCGATCGCCGGCAGTCTGTCGCTGCAGGGTGACGTGATCACCTGGGTGGCCGACCACCGCCGCCACCACGCCTTCGCCGACAAGGAGGGTGACCCGCACTCGCCGTGGCTCTACGGAACCGGCCCGGTCGCGCTCGCGAAGGGCTTCTTCCACGCGCATCTGGGCTGGTTGTTCGACCGTGACCGCACCAACGCCGCCCGGTTCGCCCCGGACCTGCTCTCCGACCGGGACCTCGCCCGGATCAGCCGGGCGTTCCCGCTGCTGACCGTGGCGAGCCTGCTCACCCCGGCCCTGCTGGGCGGGCTCATCACGATGTCGTGGTGGGGCGCGCTCACCGCACTGTTCTGGGCCGGACTCGTGCGGGTCGCGGTGCTGCACCACGTCACCTGGTCGATCAACTCGATCTGCCACATGCTCGGCGAGCGCCCGTTCGAGGCCCGCAGCAAGGCCACCAACTTCTGGCCGCTGGCCGTGGTGTCGATGGGCGAGTCCTGGCACAACCTGCACCACGCCGACCCGACCTGTGCCCGCCACGGCGCCGAGCCGGGCCAGCTCGACCCATCGGCCCGGGTCATCCGGGTGTTCGAGAAGCTCGGCTGGGCCCACGAGGTCCGCTGGCCCACTACCGCCCGGATGGCCCGCCTGCACGAGGCGGCCAGGACCACCGGGTGAGTAGTCGCGTCGCGTACCAGCGAGCGGCTGCACGGGCCGGCCGGTCCCGAACCCGGTGTCGTCGTACCGATCCCGCCGGCGGCGACCTCATGCCCCGTCGTTCGCCCCGTTCGGCCAGCTCGGCAGGGTGTACTCCTTGACCACGCCCGCGGCGTTGAGGAAGCCGGCGGTCATCCGGTAGAAGCCCACGAGCAGCACAGTTCGCACAGTTGGGCGTCGGTGTAGCGCTCGCAGCGCGAGGGTCTCGGTCGCGAACACGCAGCGCACGAGCCCGCTGCTCAGTTCCGACCAGGTCGCGTCCGAGACGTCGGTGTGGTCGAGGACCTCATCGGTGAGTCGGAGCAGCGCCGTGTCCGGTTCGGACCAGTCTCCGCCGAGCACGACCTGTTCGATCCCGGTGTCGGTGAGTCCGGCGTCGCGGCCGATCAGGACGTGCTGGGCCCACTCGTAGTCGGAGCCGGTGCGCCACGCGGTGCGCAGGATGCACAGTTCCCGTTCACGGGCGGGCAGCTCGCCGCGGGTCAGGAAGAACCCGCCGAGGACGTTGAACCGCTTCATCATCTTCGGATGGCGGGCCATCGTCTGGAAGATCGACAGCGGAACGCCGGCGTCGTCGCTCATCGTCTTCGCCAGCAGGTCGGCGACCTCGGGTCCGGGGTTTTCGACCGGGGCGACGCGGGGAGCGGCCGATGGTGCCGAGTTCGCGGTTGTGAGTCTCCTGACGCATCTGCCGAGCTGTGACCTGTGGATCGTCGAGGAGGTCGACGGTGGTGTTGTGGAGATGTTCACCCGGGGCAACAAGTGGACGCTGCGTCGCTTTCTCAACCGTCCCTGGCGCTCCCGTTCCAGCGGTCGCGGGCGTCGAGCAGCTGGTCGGCGAACTCGTTCGCCCATCGGCTCAGGTCCGACCAGCGACGCGTCGCCAGCACGAGCTCACGCGCCGCCCACGAGTCGCTCAGCGGAATGGCGACGACTCCGTCTCCGTCATGGCGAGCGGGTGCGATAGCGACGCCCACACCGGCGGCGACGGCTCGGCGTACGGAGCGCGCATCGGAGAACCGCGCTCGATAGCGCGGCCTGCGACCGAGCGGAGCTGCGTGGTCGTGCACGAGCTCGTCGAGGGGGCTGCCCTGGACGTGTCCGACCAGCGGCTCGTCCACGACATCGGCGAACACCACGCTCGCGGATCGCGCGAGGGGATGGTCGGGGCGTACCAGGACGGCGAGGGGGTCGGGGCCCAACGACTCGACGTCCAGTCGGCCGTGCTCGACCCCGCCGGAGAGCACGCCGAGTTCCACACGGCCCTCGGCCAAGGCTGCGACGATCCTGTGGCTGGGTTGCTCGACGAGGTCGAGGTCGGCCTCGGGATGGGCGGTCAGGAAGTCGATCACCACGCTCGGGAGGAGCGTGGCGGCCGCGGTGTTGACGAGAACGGTGATCGCCGGCGCGGCGGATCCTGACAGGTCGGCCAGCTCGAGACGCATGCGGTCGTGGCGTCCCACGATTTCCCTGGCGTGCTCCAGGAGTAGCGCTCCGTGCCGGGTCGGCGATACTCCGCGGCGGTGGCGGTCCAACAGCGTGACGCCGAGGGCCCGCTCCATTCCCGCGATCCGCCCGCTCGCCGACGGCGTCGAGAGGTGAGCCGACTCGGCGGCACGAGTGATGCTGCCCTGTTCCGCGATGAGAACGAAAAGGCGGAGATCCAGGACGTCGAAGGCCATGACGACACGGTAGTGCGTTCGGCTTCACCGAAGGCACGCTTGCCTGATCCCGACTGCAGTCGGCGGCGGGCCTGCGCGAGCATCATCCACCATGAGGAGCGCAGAGTCACCTGTCAACGCCTTGCGGAGAACAACGCCGGGCCTCGTGGCGCTCGTCGTCGTCGCAGCGATCACCGTAGGTGACTTCGCGGGACTTCAAGCCGTACAGCGGGACAACCCTGGCCTCCATCGCACGGTCGCCACAGTGGTGCGCGAGAACACCGACGCCTACCCCGACGAGAACGCGCTCGTCCCGACCGTCGGATCGGTACAGGCCCGCTGGACAGATGCCGATGGACGCCCCCACCTCGGAACGATCGCCGTCTCTCGACCCATGCCCATCGGCAGCAGCCGCCCGATCTGGGTCGACAGCGAAGGGCGACCGACGTCTCCGCCTCCCGACGACACGGATGCCGCGCTGACCACCGGGTCCGTCATCCTGCTCCTGGGGCTTGCAGTGATCGTCGCCGCACGGATCCTGGCGGGTCGCTGGGCTCGTCGTGTCCTCCGATCCTCGATCGACAGGCAATGGGCGCTGATCGAGCCGCGCTGGAGTAATGGAGACAAGGGTCGAGACGCTGCCTGATCGCCTCTCGACCGTCGCGCCTTTGAGTATCTCTCTCGATTTTGGCTTCGGCTCATCCGAAGCCAGAGGAAGCTGGGTCCCGTAGGGTGCGATTGCTGACGCCACAGAGGAACGAATGCAGACGTGGGAAGCGGTCGTGGTCGTTGCCGCAGGCGTGTGGGCCGGCGTGATCAATACCGTGGTGGGGTCCGGGACCCTCGTGACGTTCCCGATCCTTGTCGCTCTCGGCTACCCGCCGGTCACGGCGACCACGTCGAACGCGATCGGACTGATATCGGGCTCGATCACCGGCGCAATCGGGTACCGCCACGACCTGGAAGGACAGGGAACCCGGGTCATCCAGTACGCGATTGTCTCCGCGGTGGGAGCTCTCGGCGGCGCTGCGTTGCTCCTGCTGCTCCCGGCAGATGCATTCGAGCTCCTCGTGCCGGCGTTGGTCGGACTGGCTGTCGTGCTCGTTGCCGTGCAGCCTGCGCTCGCGAAGCGACTCGCGAGGCGCCCTGGTGCTGACCAGCGTTCCTCGTTCGTCATCCTCCCGCTGATCGGCCTCATCGGAATGTACGGCGGCTACTTCACGGCCTCGCAGGGCATCGTGTTCGTCGGCGCCATGGGTCTTGTGATGTCCGATCCGCTGCGGCGGCTGAACGCCTTCAAGAATGCCCTCATGGCGGTCGTGAACGTCGTCGCCGGGATCGTCTACGCCTTGGTGGCGCCCGTCAGCTGGCCGATCGTGGGCCTCCTGGCGATCGGGTCGGTCGCCGGTGGACTCCTCGGAGTCCGAGTGGGTCGCAGACTGTCGCCGGCAGTTCTGCGCATCGCGATCGTCATCATCGGGACCGCAGCGATCGTCGTCCTCCTGGCGCGCTGACAGCCGCACCCTCGAACATGCCGCAAGTAGCCGGTCCCGCCTTTGACCGCGCGGGCGCGCAGCGGGCGCACCGAGCACCGCGACCGGCTGCGGGCCCGGATCGTGCTCGTCGCCGCGGCCCCACACCCTCGATCGGTCCGCTTCGACTCATGGCCCGGTACATGGTGGGTGCTCCCGCGAAGTTCGTGACGCCCAGTCGGCGGAGGACCGCGACGGTGGTCGCAGGGGTGAACCCGGCATCGCTTGGTCGCCGGCGCGGTCGGCTCCGGCCTCGTAGACGGCCACCATCCGCCAAGCCACCTACGGTCACCGCGGACGACACCGAGCGGATCCCGCTGACTGAACCGACCCCCATTTGATCCGACCCGGGTCACGTGCGGTGGCGTGGTGTGCCGGCGTGCGCTGGTTCATACCGGATCAGCCAGGCCCTCGAGGCCGAGGGAACGTCGTTCGGTTCACTCATCGTGCTGCTCACCCCAGCACGGGGGCCCGGTGTCCGACGCGCCAGGCCAACCTGGCATTGCAGACCACCCACCGGGTGCTCGTTCGTTTCCATGACCACGGCTTTGCGGGGTGCTCACTGGTCGGTTGTGGCTGCTCCCGGGAAGAATCGGGCATGGCCGTCCACCTCGACCGCGACCCGGTCGCCGGTTCGCACCGGCGACGGGCCCGGGACCCGGGCCAGTAGGTCGATGCCGTCGAGGTCGAGGGCGGCGGTGGCGTCGGGGCCGTGGAAGACGACATCGATGATCTTCGCCGTCGGTTCGCGGTCGCCGTCCGGCGTGCGTAGCCGTAGCTGCTCGGGCCGCAGCAGGACCCGGCCGGGGCCGTGGCCGGCGGGCACCGGGATCCGGCCGAGGACGGTGCCCGCCGTGCCGTGCGCCGCGTGCGCGTCCAGTACCACGGCGTCGCCGACGAAGGTGCCCACCCCGATGTCGGCGGGGGCGTGGTAGAGGGTCCGCGGCGGGGCGCACTGCACCACCCGGCCGCCGCGCAGGACGGCGACCAGATCTGCTGTGCCGAGCGCTTCCTGCTGGTCGTGGGTGACCAGCACCGCCGTCGCGCCGGCCGCGGTGAGCGCGGCCCGTACCTGCCCGCGGACCTCGGCGCGAAGTCCGGCATCCAACGCGACGAAGGGTTCGTCGAGCAGGACCAGGGCCGGGGCGGGCGCGAGTGCGCGAGCCAGCGCCACCCGTTGCTGCTGGCCGCCGGACAGCTCCGCGGGCATCCGTTCGCCGTAGCCGCCGAGCCCGACCAGGTCCAGCGCCTGCGACACCCGGTCGCCGCGGCGGGCGCGGCGGTCGAGCCCGAATCCCACGTTGGCCGCGACGTCGAGGTGGCCGAACAGTGCGCCCTCCTGCGAGACCAGGCCGACCCGGCGTCGTTCCGGGGCCACGGCGACCCGGTCGCCGGCGACGAGCCGGCCGTCCAGGTGCACGGTTCCCCGGTCGACGGGATGGAACCCGGCGACCGCTCGTAGCAGCGTGGTCTTGCCGCAGCCGGACCCGCCGAGCACAGCGGCCAGCGTTCCGGCCGGCACACTCAGGTCCACACCGGACAGAACCGGGGTTCCGGGATGTCCGGCGTGGACGTCGCGCAGCACCAACGCAGGCTCTTCCATCAGTCCCCTCCTCTGCGCCGGAGTACCCGGTCGAGCACGAGCGTCGGGATCGCGGCCAGCGCGACGAGCACGACCGCGTACGGTGCGGCGGCCGCGAACTGGCTCGCGCCGGTGCGGGACCAGATCGCCATCGCCAGTGTCTCGGTGCCGGTCGGGCGGAGCATCAGCGTGGCAGGTAGTTCCCTCGCGACGGACACGAACACCAGTGAGGCTGCTGCCGTGATTCCGGGGGCGGCCAGCGGGACGGTGACCCTGGCCAGGGTCTGCATCCGCCCGCGGCCCAGTGAGCGGGAGGCCTCCTCGAGCTGCACGGGCGCGTCGGCGACCGCGGTCCGCACGATCCCGACTGCCAGGGGCAGGAACAGCACCGCATAGCCGACGATCAGCATCGGCAGCTGCTGGTAGAGGTTCGGGAAGACCCGGATCCCCATGTACACCAGTGCCAGCCCGACCGTGACCCCCGGCAGGGCGAAGCCGAGGTACGTGATGCTCTCCAGGGTCCGAACCAGCCGTCCCCGGTCGCGGGCGGCGAGCACCCCGACCGGCAGTGCGAGGGCAACGGTGAGCAGCGCGCCGAGGCCGGCGACACCGAAGCTGTCCAGGGCGGCAGTGGCGAGGTGCGCGAAGTCGATGCCGGCGGACGCGCCGGCTACCGTCCAGATCACCAGGCTGTACGCCGGGACGGCGAGCGAGACCCCGATGACGGACACGACGAACAGCAGCCCGGCGGGTGTCCACCGACCCAGCGCCGTGGGCCCAGCCCGGCGGCCTGCACCCCGCCCGACCCGCTCCGTCGACCGGCCACGGGCCCGCGCCTCCGCGACGGTGACGACGGCGGCGAGCGCGACCAGCGCCGACCCCAGCACGGCGGCCGAGGTCGGGTCGAACGTCGACCGGTAGCGGGTGAAGATGCCGAGTGTGAAGGTGTCGAAGCGCATCAGCGACGGCACTCCGAAGTCGCTGATCACCGAGAGCGCGACGAGCAGCGCCCCGGCGAGCACGGCCGGCCACACCCGGCGCAGCGTGACCGTCAGCAGGACCTGCACCGGGCCGCGGCCGAGTGACCGCGCGGCCTCCTCCATACCCGCGTCGCCGCGCGAGAGCGTCGCAGAGACCGCGAGGAATACGTACGGGAAACTGACCGAGCTCAGCACCAGCAGGGTTCCGCTGAACCCGCCGAACCCCGGGAACGCCGAGATCCAGCCGAAGCCGGCGACATAGGACGGCACCGCCAGTGGCAGCGCGAACAACACCCCCCACACCCGCCGGCCGGGCAGGTCGGTCCGCACGACCAGCCACGCCGCCACGGTGCCCACGACCATGCAGATCGCCGTCGCGGCGCCGGTCAGCAGGACGGTGTTTCCGAATAGCTGCCCGGTACGCGGCCGGGTCAGCACGTCGGTGACATACCTCGGCCCGCGGTCGAAGGAACGGACCGCGAGATAGGCGAGCGGGGTGAGCACCAGCAGCCCGGCCAGTGCGGCACCGGCCAGCAGCGCCGGTGCCGCCCCGCCGGACCGCCGGCGGGCAGGAGTGCGGAGCATACTCAGCTGATGCCGGTCTCTTGCAGCATCTCCAGGGTCTGTTCCAACGACCGCAGCTCGGCCAGCTCGATGTCGGGCTGCTCCAGCTCGGTGATGTCGGGCATCTCGTAGACGGTGGAGGTGATCCCGGACCGGACGGAATACTCACCGGAGGTGTCGGCGAAGTACTGCTGGGCGACCTCGGAGGTGAGGAAGCCGACCAGCTGCTGGGCCCGGGCGGGGTCAGCCGCGGTGTCCATCACACCCGCCCCCGCCACGTTGACCAGGCCGAGCGGGTCCCCGCCGACGTGGTGGTTGCGGGTGCGCAGGTTCTCCTCGCCGAGCTCCTCCATCTTCGAGTAGATGTAGTAATGGTTGACCAGCCCGATCTGGATCTGGTCGTTCTCGATGCCGTCGATCACGCCGTGGTTGTCGCTGTAGCGTTCCGGGTTCTGCGCGTTGAACGCCTCCAGCCACGCGCGGGCGCCGTCGTCGCCCCGCTCGAGCCGGACCGCGGTGACGAACGTGTTCCACGACGAGTTGCCGGGCGGGAACCCGATTTGACCTTCCCAGCGCGGGTCGAGCAGGTCGTCGAGGCTCTGCGGCAGCTCCTCGGGGGTCAACGACTGCGCGTCGTAGGCGATCACGCGGGCGCGTGCGGAGGTCGCGGCCCAGGTCTCGTCGGGGGCGACGTAGCCCTCGGCGATCCCGTCGAAGACCTCCTCGGGCAGCGGGGTGAGCCGGCCGGCCGCCGACAACGCCCCGAGCGCCCCGGCGTCTTGGGCGAAGAACACGTCGGCGGGGCTGGCGTCGCCCTCCTCGAGGACCTGGGCGACGAGCTCGGCAGTGTCGCCGTAGCGGACCTCGAGCGCGATACCGGACTCGGCCTCGAACTGTTGGAGCATCGCCTCAACCCGACCCTGGGAGCGTCCCGAATAGACGGTGAGCGACTCCTGCGCGGCAGTCGCGCCGCCGGCGGTCGCGGCCTCGTCGTCGGCGGGTGCGCCTCCGCAGGCCGTCAGTGCCAGCGCGACAACAGCTCCGGTGGCCAGCAGTCTCCAGTGGTGGGACGTCGGTTGGTCGGTGATCGGCATTGATCGCTCCAGGGTCGAATCACGACAGTCGCCGGCGCGACGCTACCCTGAAAGAGACATTCAGGATGAAACGAACATCCGCGCGGATCGCTCAGAAGCGGACCGGCCCTGCCGACCTCGCAGGCCAACTGGAAGATCGAATGGCTCCGCCGCACCCTGGCTGCCACGTCCCGGGTTTCTGGCGGTACCTCCCGGTCACCGGCTCTACACGCTGTGGGTGCGTCGCCTACACATGGCGTTCCCCGACCGCACCCGCCGCGAAGACGTCCAGCGACCCCGTCGACCGACTCCACACGTTCCGGAACCGGGCCGCCACCACGAACCGCTCCTCGTGGCAGCCCTCCTGGCCCGAGACATCCTGGCCGTCGCAGCTCTCCTCTCGGAGCCGCTGCGCGATCACATCGACGCCCGCAGCGTCACCCTGGAGCTGAACCGGCAGCGCCTGCTGGCTGACCGGTGGGCCGCGACTACTGCCCCGCGACCTGAATCCGCGTCCCGGCCGGGGCGGCCGCCGGCACGGCGCCAGCATGATCATGCCGGGCAGGACCCTGCTCAACGTTGCCCTCACGACCCTGATCGGGATCGTCGGCGCCGTAGCCGGCGGCTACATCGGCTGGATGATCTTCAACTCCGGGCTCGACATGTTCTTCGACCTGAACACCTGGATCCTGGCTCTGGTCGGCGCAGTGGTCCTGCTCGGCATCTGGCGCCTGGTCGCCGGCCGGCGCACCCGAGCGGGCGTCTGAGTGAGCGGGGAACCATGCCCGTCACACCGCCACCCCCCGCCGCCCGGGGCACCCGATCCGCAGCCGCGCCCGCATACCGTGCCGCTGAACCGCTGCGAGGAACGCAGCCTGTCCGAGCTGGAGCACGAGCTACGCCGCTCCGCCCCGGACCTGGACACGGAGATGTCGGCCCTGACCGCCGCGACCACCGGCCACCCCGGTGCCGCCTGGGGCATGGCCGACCGGGTCCTACGGGCGGTCGCGATCGGCGTGATCTTGCTGGTCCTGCTGCCCTGGCAGTGGCTGGCCGTGGTTGCCTGGATCGGCCTGCTGCTGGGCGTCCCGGTCGCAATGGTGTGGGCCTGGCGAAACGCCGACGCCCACGAGGGCAACGCCGAACGGAACCCCTGACCGGCGCCACCGGAGCTCCGACGCCGGGCCGTCACCAGTCCCGGTCCCCGGCCCTCCACCGCCGGATCACGTCCCGCATCCCGCCCGTCGGGTCCGGCTCCTGCGGCCGCCGGGACCGGGCCGCGCGCCGCCGGGCCGCGAGGGTCCGCGCGAGCTCCGCCCGGCCTTGGTCTGTCACCTGGTGGTCGGCGTCGAGGAGCCCGGACCGGCGCAGCCACCGCAGCGCGACCCTCGGCTGATACACCGGGTCGGCGCCACCCTCGGCGAGCCGCCACAAGGTCACGCGCTGGAGGGGACTACCCGACTGCTGCCCCGGCGCCGGACCGGACGCGGCCGAGCTGGCCGCCGACCCCGAAATCATCACCATCACGAGGAACGCCACCGGGCTCAGCCCGATGTAGCCCAACACCAGTCCACCGATCGCGAGCCCGTCACCGCGCTTCAACCCGGGCCGCGTCTCCGACCGGCCGAGTGCCCAAGAGCACCGCCAGCAGCGACCTCAGCCCGCCGAGCCACAGGATCACCAGCACCAGCGACACCAGCTTTCCTCACCGCGCTGGGGGTGCCTCCGCTGGCCAACGCGGCCTGACCACCGGCCTACCGAAGGCGGCACGGACCGGACAGGACGCCTGCGCCGCCGACTTCGGCATCGGTCTCGTCCCGCCCGGGGGCACCCCGGCCTGGGCTGCGGACACCTTGATCCGCACCCTGAGCGAGGCCAGTCTGCTGCTGGAGGCGATCGAACCGGCCCGCCACGTCGGCCACCGTGCCGCGCAGCTCGCTGCCGTTGGGTCGGGGCTCGGTGTGCTGCTCGCCCTGCTCGGGCCTGCGGTCGGCGCCCCTGCGCGCGCCTCGGTCGCCGTGCACACCGCCGCGCTGTGCGCCTATGGAGGTCGACGGCGAGGCCCACCGGCCGTGGCGGTGGGGCAGCTAGTGCCGCGTCCGAGAACCTTCAGGCGCGCGAACAACAGCGACTCACTAGAACGGTCACCGGTGCTGCGCCTGCCGGTCGAGCCCGTCGGCGAGCAGCACGAACGACGCCGTCACCTCGTGGCGGAGCAGATCGCTGGAGGGATTCTCGCCCGCGTCGAGCCAGCGGCGCAGGGACAGGCGGAGCGCAGCCATCGCGGCGGCGGCACAGAGCTCCGGGTAGATCGCGGGAGCGCCCGGGGGTACGCGCCGGGCGATTACCTCGGCGAGCGTCGCCTCGTACTCCGACTGCATCGCCATCTGGCGGGAGACCAGCGTCGGGCTGTCCCTGACGACCCTCATCGCAGTGAGGTGGTCGTGGCCGCCCGTGACCTCCGACTCGATCACACAGATGGCCGCCTCACGCAGGGCGGTGATCGCCGGTTCGTTCGCCGGGCGCGCCCGGACCTCGTCGATCAGGGAGTCGATGCCCGGTGCGGTGCTGGCGAGCACCGCGTCCTCTTTGGTGGGGAAGTAGTTGAAAAAGGTCCGCAGGCCGACGTCCGCCCTCGCGGCGATCTCCTCGACCGTCACGTTCTCGACACCGTGCTGGGCGAACAGTCGCAGGGCCGCCTCCTGGATGGCGTTGCGGGTCGCCATCTTCTTGCGTGCCCGCCTGCCGGTCGCGACGTCGTTCGTCACGTCGTCCATCCCCTTCGCCGGTTCCCCGTCGCGGCAGCTGCCACGTCGCAGGGCGATCGTGGCACGTCGTGCAATTTTGCGCGAGATGCGTCTTGACGGGTCGGTCCGCGGCGCGGTTCAGTAAAAGAGTGACCTCAGAGCCGAGCGCCGCTCCACCACCTGCCACCCGTCCGCAGCGGACGGGCTTTGATCCGGTACCTCAACTCGTCGCCGTGCGGGACTCGATCGGCATCGCGCCCGTCGAGATGCCGACCTTCGGGCGGAGGGCCTACATCCTCACCCGCCACGCGGACATCAAGAAGGTCCTCAGCGACAGTGAGAACTTCAGTGTCGGTTTCGACCTGGAGGACTCCCGGGCCGACCCGCGCAACGCCCTGGGACAGCGTGCCGGGAACCTCCTGGTGATGGACGCCCCGGACCACACGCGGCTGCGCCGACTGCTCACCGGTGAGTTCACCGTTCGTCGGATGAAGAGGCTGGAGCCGCGCATCGAGGCGATCGTCGAGGAACACCTCGATGCGATGGAGCGCACGGGGCCGCCCGCCGACCTGGTCGCCGACTTCGCGCTGCCGATCCCCTCGCTGGTGATCTGCGAGCTCCTCGGGGTGCCGGTCGAGGACCAGCCGGAGTTCCAGGCGCGGACCCGTAGGCAGATGGAGATCGGCCTGACACCCGAGCAGGTCATCGCCCTGGCGGACGAGTCGCTGGAGTACATGCGCACGTTGGTCGACCGCAAGATCAAGGACCCGCAGGACGACATCCTGGGCATGCTGGTGCGGAAACACAGCGACGACGTGACGCGGGACGAGTTGGTCGGGATCGCGGGCCTGCTGCTGCTGGCCGGACACGAGACCACGTCGAACCAGCTGGGACTGGGGACGCTGGCCCTGCTGCAGCACCCGGAACAGCTCGCACTCGTGCGGGACGACCCGAGCGCCGTGGCCCCTGCGGTCGAGGAGATGCTGCGCTGGCTCAGCATCGTCAGCGGCGGCGGCCCGCGGATGGCGAAGCGGGACGTCGAGGTCGCCGGGCGGGTGATCAAGGAGGGAGAGCTGATCGCCTTCAACCTGACCGCCGCGAACCGGGACCCCGCCTTCCTCGCCGAGGAACCCGACCGGCTGGACGTGCGCCGCAAGCAGACCACGCACCTCGCCTTCGGACACGGCGGGCACCACTGTCTCGGCGCCCCGCTGGCGCGGCTGGAGATGCGGATCGCGTTCCCGGCGCTGCTGCGCCGCTTCCCGGACCTCGCCCTGGCCTGCGACTTCGACGAGATCCCGTTCGCGGTGACAAAGAACATCCACGGTCTCGAGGCCCTCCCGGTGCGGTGGTGAATGTGTGCTAGACCACAGCTTGGCGGAAGGGGGCGTCCCCCTGATCGCGGTCGCCATGGACCGGGTGGTCATCCGGTTCGGGAACTCGGGTGACGGCATGCAGCTCACGGGGGACCGGTTCACCTCGGAGACGGTGTCGTTCGGCAACGACGCGATGTCTCTCGGAGGAAGAACCGCGGTCGTCACCGGCGGCGGCAGTGGGATCGGCCGGGTCTGTGCGACCGTGCTGGTGGCGAGCCGCGGCGCGGCCGTCGCGGTGTGAGATCTCGACGGGGACGGCGCGAGCAGACGCTGGCCACTCTCCGGGAGTCCGGCGTGACGGGCATCGCTGTCGAGGCGAACTGTGCGCGGGCCGAAGGCGTCTTCGCGGTGGCCCGCACTCACGCCGAACTCGCGCCGGTCACCGTTCCGGTGAACAACGCCGGGGCCACGAAGTACGAGCCCTTCACCGAACGCGCCGAGCAGAAGTGGGACGAGACGGTCGAGAGTGACCTGGAAGGTCCGTTCCTGGTCACCAGGGCAATTGTCGGCGACATGCTCGACGCCGGCCGGGGCGAATCGTCAACATCTCGTCCTCCTCGACCCAGAGCGGTTCACCGAGCCTCGCCCGGCGAAAGGCGGGGTGATCGGATTCACCAAGGCACTGACGATCGAGTATGCGGGCACCGGCATCACCGCCAACGACGTGCCACCGGGCTTCGTCGACACCCCCTGATGGGGCACCCTCGCCGGCCCGGCAGTCGTCGCCGCGCGGATGCCGATGAAGCGCACGGCCGCTGCGGAGGACGTCGCGCACGCCGTCACCTACCATGCCGCGCCCGGCGACACCCTCGTGGTCACGAAGCTTGATCGCCTCGCCCGCTCGGTGCCCGACGCCCGTGCGATCGCCGACGAGCTCACCGCCGGCGAGATCAAGCTCTGCATCGGCGGCTCGGTGCACGACCTCACCGACCCGATCGGCCGGCTGCTGTTCAACGCACTCGCCGTGATCGCCGAGTTCGAGGCCGACCTCGTCAGGATGAGGACACGAGAGGGGTATGAAGGTCGCCAGAGCCAAGGGCCGGCTGCGCGGCGAGCAGCCCAAGCTCTCGCCGCGGCAGGAAGCGCACCTCGTCTCACTCCACGCCGCCGGCGAGCACACCATCAGCGAGCTCGAGGAGCTCTTCTCCGTCACCCGCTCTACGGTCTACCGAGCGCTCGCCCGCGCTCGCGCGAAGGTGGGCTGACCCGGCCCGGCCGTCACCTTGCACCCGGGTCTTCGGGAGTCCTGGACTCCTCGCCTGGGGACGAGGCGGGCAACACCTGCGTCGCCACCGCGATCTCCCCCCCCGTGCGACCACCATCCCCGCAGCTCAGGAGGCTACTCAGCCGTATCCGCCCGATTTTCGGCGAGTACTACGGCGACCCCGACCTGGACGCCTTGCTCGGTGAGTATGCGGCAGATCGACTCGACCCTGTAATGACACGCACGCATCTGGGCGATGAACTCACAGATCAGCGGTGGCGAGGGTCGAGTTCCCTCGCGAAGAAAATCGAGGCAGCCTTGAGAATCTCGTTGGCCTCTTTCAGATCCCGGACCTCACGTTCCAGGTCCTTGATCCGCTGCCGCTCGGCCGAGGTCGGCCACTGCTGGGCGTCGATCCGGGCCTGCACCGTCCACTGGCGCAGCGACTCGACTCCCACTCCGACCTTCGGGCCGATCGCTTGGCACGGCGCGTACACCGACCGGTACTCGTCGAGGTGGTCGAGCACCATCTTCACGGCCCGTGCACGCTGCTCGGGCGGGTACCGCTTGGACATGATCCACATCCTCCACAAGGAAGGAAGCGGCACCGAACCCGGGACGGTTCAGCCGGGAACTGCTTCGGAAAGTAGGCCGATGACGGGTACCTCCGCGACGGCGTCGCCGAGGTACCCGTTGGCCGGTGCTCCGCCCACGAGGGGGCCACGGATCTGTGTCGCCAGCGGAAGCGGCTACCTCGTCACTTCCTTACAGCCGCCACTGGCTGTGCGAGCAGATCCGCCGGCCGGCTGCTCACGGAGCCGGGATCGCCGGGAGGAGCGGGTACGACTTCACATCGGGAGCGAAGTGCAGGGTGACCGTGCCGCCGAAGATCTCTGCTGGACGATCCTCCGGGTCGGTGTGGATGAACGGGCCGACGCCCGTCGTCGGGTACATCGCGTTCTCGATCTCCGTGCCCTCGTTCCGGTAGTCCCGGCCGCCGATGCCCAGCTCGAGGACGTAGCCGGCCGAGACCACGATGCTCGTCGGCCAGATCTCGACGTCGACATCGACGGGCTGACCGGGGACGAGCGGCTCGATGGTGTCGTGGCTGTGCACCGGTCGATAGGGCTCGGACCTGTCGGGGTCGAGACGCCGGTGGGAGGCGCGGAGGCATCCCAGCGCGATCGGAACCTTGGGGTCGTTGGGCCCGATGAACGTGACCTCGGAACCCTGCGGGTCGTAGAGGCTCAGGCTCAGGCTCAGGAACAGGTCGGCGTCGGCCGTGGCGGACGAGATCCGCAGCTTCGCGGCGGCCGGACCGGTGAACTCGCGATCGTGATCGGCAGGCGGGAGCGCGAAGCGCACGTCCTCGTGCTCCGGCTCGTAGCTCACCGTGCCCGGGGCGCTCGGCGTGCTCCGCAGGTCCATGGTGTCCGGGCAGAGACGGAACTCCGTCCACTCGGTCCGCGCGAGCGGCCACTCCTCCTCGAATCGCGGTTCGAATCTCTCTCCCGGTCGGCGCACGAGGAGCTCGACGGGAGGGCGATCCGGCCAGCCGTTCTGCTCGTCCTTCAGGAACGTGCCGAAAATTGCTTCTGAAGCCCGAGCGGTGCCCCTGCTGTCGGCCGGTAACTGGGGCGGGATGGGTTTGCACACCCGCGGGAATGTCGAGGGGTTCCTAGCGGCCGGGTCCGAGCTCGAACACCAGAATCCAGGACCTCAGTGCCGTGAGAGTCGTCGTCCAAATCAGCACCCGTTTGTGCCCCCGGATGTCGCCGAGTCGGGAGAAGGCGAGCACCATGAGTGCCGCCATGCCGTGTTGAGTGGTCTCGAACCAGTTGAACGCCGCCCTGTTCACCGGACGAGGGGGGCGTACCCCTCGGTCATCTCTTCCAGTGAACCGGTCGCGGACAGCACGACCATCGGCGGCACCATCGCGACAGCCGTCTTCGCCCTCGGCATCTCCGACGGCGATGCCGGTCAGGAACGATCCCACGATTCGCCCGCCCAAGCGCTGATCAACCTGGCTATCACCGGTCTGGGTTCGGGAGCCGTCATGGCTGCCTTTCCCGTTCTGGCGGCGACGGTGACAGTGATCTATGTGGCCGGTGTTGGTCGCCGCGTAAGCGGTGCTACTGCTCCGATTGACGGAGCGATGTTGTCACAGGTACCTTGCGATGCATGGAACCAGGTCGTGCACGGAAGTCGATGAGCGAGCTGCGCCGCGGCACCGTCGCCTTCTGTGTGCTGGCGCTGCTGGATGTACGGGAGCGCTACGCCGTCGAGCTGGTTTCCGAGCTGGCTGCCAGCGATGCGCTCGCCGCCGGCCAGGGAACGATCTACCCGATGCTGTCCCGGCTGCGCTCCGACGGGTTGGTCAGCACGACCTGGCAGGAATCCCCGGCGGGGCCGCCGCGCCGCTACTACCGGCTCACCGAATCCGGGGCCGCCGCGCTGGCTGCGTTCCGCGATGAGTGGTCGCGGTTGCGCGACGCCGTGGACAGCCTGCTGCTGGCGGGACCGACATGACAACCCACACCACGACCACGGGAGGAACCGTGACCACTGCGACCCCTGCCGGCGACCTCGTCGACCGGCACCTGACTCGGCTGTGCTATGTGGCGGCTGGCCTGTCCGAGCCTGCCCGCGCGGAGCTTCTGGCCGCCGTCCGGCGGTGGGTGATGAGCGCATGAGCGGCGAATCGACCCCGGCCAGCGAGCTGGTCGAGTGCTACTTGCTGCGGCTGCGCTCCGCGACCGCGGATCTGCCCACTGACCAGAGCGACGAGCTACTCGGCGACCTCACCGCGCATCTGGCGGAGGCTGTGCCGCCTGGATCCGACGAGCTGACCGCGCGCCGCGCGCTGGATGGGCTCGGTGCACCCGAGCTGGTCGCGGCCGCGGCCCGGACGGAGACCGGTCCGGCCGCGCGGGCCCGGCCGAGTCCTGGTTCGGCCCAGGTCAACGACGTGATCGCCGTGCTGTTGCTATTGCTGGGCGGGTTCGTCGTCCCGGTCCTCGGCTGGGTCGCCGGGGTGGTGATGCTGTGGGGCAGCCCGCGCTGGTCGGAGCGGGACAAGTGGCTAGGCACGCTGGCTTGGCCGGGTGTGATCGCCGGGGGCGTCGTGGCCTTCGCGGTGGGTGGACCGGTCGTGCTGGTAGCCGGGTTGCTCGGTCTCGCCGTGCTGGCCTGGGTGTGCCAGCGGCTGCTCGCCCACAGCCGCGAGGTCCAGGGCGGGGACACGCCATCCGTTGCCTAGAGTCTTGGGCGTTGCGATCCGCGTGGCATAGCGACCGCATCCACCCCCATTGAAGCGACTGTCGTTCCCCGTCGTTCCACATGTTTCGTTTCTGACCCGCTCTGGAGCGATCGGCCCGGACGGGTCGGTCTCGGCGAACGCGGGGCAGTAATGCGCGCCCAGTCGGCCAACAAGACGACGCACCGGCGGGCCCGCCGGATCCGTTGTTCGGGATGCGGGCAGGTACCAATGAACCCGATCGCACGCGCGGAGGTGGCGATGACCTGGCTGCTGGTGGGACCGGACGGGCCCGGTCGAGGAGCACTTCTGCCGTACGTGCACACCGCCCGGGTGTAGAACGACGGTAAACGACAGTGGTGGCGCGCCACCACGCTGACAGCGCCGTCGATCGGCTCCGGTCGTGGCCCCTAGCGTCCTGACCTCGACAGCCTTTCGTCCCTCAGAGAGCAGTTTGAAACTCGATCTTCAGACTCGAGTTGATCACGTCGGGCCGGATGATCGGCGAGCCTGGTCCAATCATGAGTGAACTCCTGGTAGCCGGACGGTTGTCTACGCCAGCCGGCCACCAGGAGTTCGTGTGTCATCCTCGCCTGTCTGCACGTGTCTGTCATGCCCGGCCCACGATCGGGGCCAGGCCCCACCGTGCCCGGTGTACCCGTCCTCGTCGATCACCGACGCCCAGTGGGCGGTGCTCGAGCCGCTGCTGCCGCCACCGGGCAACACCACGGGCCGGGGCGGGCGCCCGGAGAAACACCCCCGACGACTGGTCCTCGACGGCATCTTCTACCTGGTCCGCGGGGGCATCTCCTGGGCTCAGCTGCCCCACGACTTCCCTCCCTACCAAACCGTCTACGGCATCTTCACCCGCTGGAGCAGCCGCGGCACCTGGCAGCAGATCCACGACGCGCTGCGTGATCTGGTGCGCGTCTACGAAGGGCGCGACCCACTGCCCACCGCAGCGGTCATCGACTCCCAGTCGGTGCGCGGCGCAGACACCGTCCCCGGCAGCACTCGGGGCTACGACGCAGGGAAGAAGGTCAACGGCCGCAAACGCCACATCGCCGTCGACACCGGCGGACTGCTACTCGCGGTCGTGGTCACCATCGCCGGCATCCAGGACCGCGACGCCGCGCACCGGCTGCTGATCGCCCTGACCAGCCGGTTCTCCACCATCAGCATGGTCTGGGCCGATGCCGGCTACGCCGGACGGCTACTCATCTGGGCCCGCAAGGTCATGTCGCTGACCGTCGAGGTGGTCAAACGCACCAACGACGTCAAAGGCTTCAAGGTCCTCCCACGCCGCTGGGTCGTCGAGCGCACCTTCGCCTGGATCAGCAAGTTCCGCCGCTGCGTACGGGACTACGAGACCCTCCCAGCCCACCACGAAGCCATGGTCCACATCACCATGATCATGACCATGTCACGGCGGCTGGCCCGCACCGGAGACTGGTAACGCCAGTTTCAAAATGCTCTCTCAGTGGAAACGACGGTCGAACGCAGTGCCCTGCGGGCGGCGCTGTCGATGTGGTCGGCGCTGCCCGGTGCGCTAGATGTCTCGGTTGTCGTGCGCGATGTCGGTGAGACCTGCCTGGTAGGCGAGCAGCGCCGCGCGGACCCGGTTGGTGACGCCGAGGTCGCGCATCAGGCCGCTGACGTATTGCTTGACGGTGCCCTCTGTCAGGTGCAGCTGTCGGGCGATGTCGTGGTTGGAGGCTCCGTGTCCGAGCGCTGCGAGGACCTCGCGCTGCCGGTCGCTCAGGGGCGCGATGGCGTCGGCCGCCGCCAGGCGGTCGCGCAGGCGTGTTCCGGATTCGCGGCGGGCGAGCCAACGCCCGACCGTGGGGGGAGAACCAGGCTCCCCCTGCCGCCAGGGCTCGGGTCCGGTCGAGTAGGTGCTGTGGGTCGTCGGATTTCAGCAGGAATCCGAGCGCACCGCTGCCGATCGCCGCGGCGACGATCCGGCCGGCGGCGAAGCAGACGCGGTGGACGTCTCGCGGGCGAAGAAGCTGACCGACACCTCGTGATGTCGACACTCAGCACCCGGTGGTGTGGGCAGCGAGTCGCGGGGCCTCCATTATCTCCACCGGCGGAAGGACCCGTTCGGACTCTGCCCGGGTCTGTCCGACCCGGATCGGATCCACGTCGGCGTGCGGGAGCACGGACAGGACGGTTATGGCCACGAACACCGTCGCAAGTAGGGCGAGCGTCGCCGCGAACACTCCCACCGGAACCCAGAGGGCGACCCGCTGCGCGCGCCTGTGCCGTCGTGCACCGGCGCGGCGGTGTTCGTCCACGTCGGCCGGGGGAGTGACGAGCCCGTTCGGAACAGTCCGTCGCGCATCGGCCGGTATACACACCTGGAGACTGAAGGTCCCCCCGAGGGCCGACGTGGTTAGCCAGCCACCGAGGAGGTCGATCCGGTATCGCAGGCCCGCCAATCCTCAACCGGTACCGCGATCCTGCGGTGTCGCCACGTCGCTCCCGTCCGGATCCGCGCCCGGACCGGTGCCGGTGGGGTTGTCGATCCGGATGATCACGTCGCCGTCCTGATGGTGTGCGGTGACGCGGGCGTCCGGCGCGCAGGCGCGTCGGAGCGAGTTTGTCAGGCCCTCCCGGATCACCCGGAGCGCGGCGGCGCGGGCGTCGTCACTGAGCCCGCCCGTGAGGTCGTCGTCGATGTCGGCGGTGACAGCGAGTCCCGCGGAACGGGCTCCCACCAGCAGGTCCTCGATGGTGGCCCCGTCGATGCCGGCCGCCGAGGAACCATCGGGACAAGCGAGCAGGTCCACCGTCTGCCCCGGTTCGGCCGTCGCGTCGGCCGCGGCCGAACGGATCGCTCGCAGTCCGTCCCGGACATCGTCGGCCAGGGCGGGATCGAGTGACAGGCGCCCAGCCTGCACGGCGATCAGGGCGATCCGATGCCCGAGCGCGTCGTGGATCTCGGCGGCCATCGCCGCCCGTTCCTCGACGACCGCGCGGTGCACCGCGACGGCCCGCAGGCGGTCCTGCGCCTCCGCGAGCTGCCAGCCGGCGTCGGTGTACTCCTGGCGCCGGCGGGTGGTCGTTGCGACGAGCACCGGAACGAGCAGGCACAGCGCCATCACCGCTGTGCCAGCGATCGACGCCGCCGACGACGCCCAGATCGCACCGATGACCGCGGCGACGGTCCACTGCACCGCGACCAGGACCCCCGCCAGGCCCGCGACCCGGCCCGTCCGCCAGCCGCACCGGACGAGCACCGGCCCGGTCAGCAGGCAGGCGATGATCACCACAAGCTGACCACCTGGGAGAAGGACCGGCTGTACACCGGCGATGCCGACGAGCACCAGAGCGATCACGGCGCCGCCGCCGCGGCGGAGTCGGTCATCGGCTTCGGCGCCGTCATCCCCGGTGAGACCGTGCTCGTCGTCGCCGCGATCGCCTTGGCCGACACCCCGTGGCTTCTTCTTCAGTTATGCGTCGGGTCTGACCTGGAGGTGCGGGCGAGGAGCCGGCCGCCGGGCCGGACGACGATCGTCGAATATCGGGGGACCGGACATCGACAGACGTCCATAGAGGTGGTTGGTGTGCTCCGGCATCGTTCGGAACCATGCCGAACGCTCGCGGTGCATCGGGGGCCTCACTGCCGTCGGATTTCCCGGACAGCATCGCTGAGCTGTTCGAGGCCCACGGATGGCCGCGCCTGGTCGGACGGGTCCTGGCGGAGCTGATGCTCGCCGAGCCGCCGTTCCTGTCCACCGTGCAGCTGTGCGACCGCCTCGGGACGAGCAAGGGGCACCTGTCCAGCGCGATCACGGTCCTCAAGGCCATGGGCATGATCGAGCGCTACGGTGTCGCCGGCAGCCGCCGGCACCACTATCGCCTGACCCCGGACGCGTTCGTCCGCGCCATGCACGCCGCGGCGCGGCCGTCCCGCACGCTCGCCGAGCTCGCGGACCAGGCACTCGGGGACGTGCCGGCCGGCTCGCGCACCCACGACGAGCTGACGCGGATGCGCGACTTCTACCGGTTCCTCGCCCAGCGGTTCCCGGAGCTCGTGGCCGAGTTCGAGGCGCAGTCGCGATGACCACCCCGTACGCCCACACCAGCAGGAGGCTGCCATGCCCACCGGTCACTCCGGGTTCGACCGTTCTACGACGGTCTCCACGACCTCGTCACCGGCGGCACCATCGTTCCCGCCTGGTCCCCGGACGGAAGGTCGCTCGCCTTCCTCGACGGCCCCGCCGAGGACCGGAGCGGCTGGGTCGTCGACCTCGCCACCGGCGACAAGGCACCGTTGACCGAGGATGTGCAGGTCCTGCGTGAGCGGGTCGGTGAGGCGACCGGGCAGACCCCGGCGGGGCGGGGGCTGCCGTTCGACCACGTCGGGTTCGTCGCGCCGCGCCTGCTCGCCACCGCCGTCGGCTCGACCCGGGTGACGCTCCACCTGGACACCGGCGCGGTCACCGCAGTGCCCGCCGAGCATCCGATGGACACCGCCTTCGGGCTGTCGGAGTCGGCCCGCCGGGCACCGCGGGAGTTCCTGCGCACCATGCCGCTGGCCGATCCGCAGAAAACGCGCGAGCTCGCTTCGCCGGACGGTGACCTGCTCGTCTCCACGGTCGAGGGCAACATCGTGCTGCGCTCGGCCGCCGACGGCCGACCGGTGCCGCTGACCACCGACGGCTGTCCGGAGCACGAGTACCGCTTCGACCTCGTCGACCCGGCGCTGGCCAGCATGGGCATGGCGTTCCCGGTGTGCAACTGGTCCCCGGACGGCGCCCGGCTCGCGGTCCACCGGGTCGACAACCGCGGCGTTCATGCCGCGCCCCAGGTGCACTACCTCAAGCGTGAGGACGAGCTGGTGCACCGTTACCACGCCCAGGCCGGTGGACCGCTGGAGCGCTGCACGCTGCACGTGCTCGACGTCTACGGGCGGCCCGAGGTCGAGCTCGACCTCGGCGACACCACCGACACCTACCCGGTACATGCCGCCTGGCTGCCCGACGGTTCACAACTGGTGGTGTTCGTGCTGCGCCGCGACTGCCGCCGGCTCGACGTCCTGCTCGCCGACGCCGCGACCGGCGCGACCCGGCCGATGTTCAGCGAGGAGAGCGAGAGCTTCGTCCGGATCCACCACGACGTCTACTTCGGCCGCAAGCTCGGGGTCTTCCCGACCCCGGACAGCACCGGGCTGCTACACCTGTCCGAACGCTCCGGCTGGAAGCACCTGTACCTCTACGACCTCGAGGGCAGGCTGGTCCGGCAGCTGACCGACGGCCAGTGGCCGGTCGACTACGTGCACCGCGTCGACGACGAGTACGCCTATCTCACCGCGCACCTGGACCAGGATCGCCCCTACGACGTGCACCTGGCCCGGGTGCCGCTGGCCGGCGGCCCGGTGCAGCGGCTGTCCGAGCAGCCGGGTGTGCACTCCGTGGTGTTCGCGCCGAGCGGCGAGGCTCTCGTGGACACCTGGTCGACCCCCGCGGAAGGACCGCGCAGCGTGTTGCGCCGCGCCGATGGCTCGCTGCTCTGCGAGCTCTCCACCGCCGACACCTCACGGCTGGACTGGACCCCGCCACAGCAGTTCACGGTGACGGCCGCCGACAGCGAGACCGAGCTCTGGGGGGTGATGTTCTTTCCCGCGGACTTCGACGAGTCCAGGCAGTATCCGCTCGTCGAACACGTCTACGGCGGCCCGCAGCTCGCCGCCGGTCCGCACTCGTTCATGGGGCTTTTCTCCAGGGTCGCGCACGCACTGGCCCAACTCGGCCACGTCACGTTCGTGATCGACGGGCGCGGCACGCCGGAGCGGTCGAAGGCATTCCACGACGTGGTCCTTCGCGATTGGACGGCAGGTCTCGTGCCCGACCACGCCGCCGCCGTCGAGCAGCTCAAGCGGCGCCACGCGTTCCTGTCCGACGCGAAGGTCGGGGTGGTCGGGCACAGCTGGGGCGGGTACTCGGCGTTCCGCCTCGCCGCCGAACGGCCCGACGTCTACGCCGCTGCGGTCTCCTCCGCGCCGGGTTTCGACCCGTACTCGTCGGTGCTCTACGAATGCTATCTGGGTTTCCCCCAGACCGATCGCGACGCCTACCGGAATGCCGACTCCTACCGGGTCGCCGACCGGCTGGAATCGGCGTTCCTGCTGGCCTGCGGCACCTCCGACCATGCGACCTGGACCGACAGCGTGAAGATGAGTGAGGCACTCATCCGCGCCGGCAAGCCACACGAATTCGTGGTGATGCCCGAGCAGTACCACGGATTCGGCAGCGTGCACGACTCGTATCTCTGGCGCAAGGTCTCCGGATTCCTCCGCGCCCACCTGGAGGAGAAGTGAGCACCGTGCGATTCATGTCGCCCGAACACATCGCAGCGATGAACGCGCTCTTGGAGGACGCCCCCGCGGTCCGCGCGGAGTGCGCCCGGCTGCCCCGGCCCCGGGTCGTGTCCTACGCGTTGACCGATGGCCCCGACGGCCAGGTCGTGCACTGGACGATGACCTTCTCCGACACGATCCGGTTCTCGCTGGAGAAGGCCTCCGCCCCCGACGTGCGCTTCGTCGGGGACTGGGCCCGCATGATCCGGGCAACGAGCGCCGGCCGGGACGGCACGCAGGTCGACCCGGGGTCTCGATGGACGGCGACGAAGCAGTGCTCGCCGAGATCGAGACGGCGTTCGAGACGCCCGCGGCGTCGCGGCCGTGCCGGTGGAGTTCCATTCTCTCTGAGAGAGCATTTTGAAACTGGCGTTACCAGTCTCCGGTGCGGGCCAGCCGCCGTGACATGGTCATGATCATGGTGATGTGGACCATGGCTTCGTGGTGGGCTGGGAGGGTCTCGTAGTCCCGTACGCAGCGGCGGAACTTGCTGATCCAGGCGAAGGTGCGCTCGACGACCCAGCGGCGTGGGAGGACCTTGAAGCCTTTGACGTCGTTGGTGCGTTTGACCACCTCGACGGTCAGCGACATGACCTTGCGGGCCCAGATGAGTAGCCGTCCGGCGTAGCCGGCATCGGCCCAGACCATGCTGATGGTGGAGAACCGGCTGGTCAGGGCGATCAGCAGCCGGTGCGCGGCGTCGCGGTCCTGGATGCCGGCGATGGTGACCACGACCGCGAGTAGCAGTCCGCCGGTGTCGACGGCGATGTGGCGTTTGCGGCCGTTGACCTTCTTCCCTGCGTCGTAGCCCCGAGTGCTGCCGGGGACGGTGTCTGCGCCGCGCACCGACTGGGAGTCGATGACCGCTGCGGTGGGCAGTGGGTCGCGCCCTTCGTAGACGCGCACCAGATCACGCAGCGCGTCGTGGATCTGCTGCCAGGTGCCGCGGCTGCTCCAGCGGGTGAAGATGCCGTAGACGGTTTGGTAGGGAGGGAAGTCGTGGGGCAGCTGAGCCCAGGAGATGCCCCCGCGGACCAGGTAGAAGATGCCGTCGAGGACCAGTCGTCGGGGGTGTTTCTCCGGGCGCCCGCCCCGGCCCGTGGTGTTGCCCGGTGGCGGCAGCAGCGGCTCGAGCACCGCCCACTGGGCGTCGGTGATCGACGAGGACGGGTACACCGGGCACGGTGGGGCCTGGCCCCGATCGTGGGCCGGGCATGACAGACACGTGCAGACAGGCGAGGATGACACACGAACTCCTGGTGGCCGGCTGGCGTAGACAACCGTCCGGCTACCAGGAGTTCACTCATGATTGGACCAGGCTCGCCGATCATCCGGCCCGACGTGATCAACTCGAGTCTGAAGATCGAGTTTCAAACTGCTCTCTGAGTGGTGCCGGGGAGTCGGCCTACCTGTCGACGAGCTGTTCAGCCACGCGCACTTCGTCAGCGTCACGCGGCCGGGATACGAGCTGGCCGACGGCCACTGCGGCACCGGTAACGACTCCAGGAGTCGATGCAGCGTCGTCCTTTGGTCGGACGGTTCGAGCCCGTCGTCGGATCCGCGGGACCAGATGGACGTCCTACCTTCGCAGCAACCCTGGCTCCCCGGACGAGTGAACGCAGCTGGCACCACCTGATCAGGGGTTGAGGGTGCCGCGACGGCACGTTGTCTGTTGGCTCCTGCATCAGTGATCAAGATCGGCCACGACCCGAACGGAAGAGGAAGCGTGCAGCGACGAAGCATCCGGATGACGCTCGCAGCGGTGGGACTGCCACTGCTGCTGGCGACGGCATGCGCCCAGCCGGCCCCGGCCGGGGAACCCCAGGCGTCGGCGCCACCGGCGCCGGACCTGACGCAGTTCCACGACCAGCAGCTCGCCTTCGAGCCGTGCGCCCCGTACGCGACGACCGCGGCCGACGAGGCGCTGTTCGCGAACGAACGGCTCGAATGCTCCCGGCTCCAGGTCCCGCTGGACTACGCCGATCCCGAGGGGCCGCGCGCCGAGATCGCGGTGATGCGGATGAGGGCCAAGGGCGAGCGGATCGGCTCGCTGGTGACCAACCCGGGCGGACCCGGCGGTTCGGGGCTGAACCAGGTCGCCACGTCGGGCCCGGGCTGGGACGAAATGCCGATCGCGGAACGGTTCGACATCGTCTCGTTCGACCCTCGCGGGGTGGGTGCCACCACCCCCCAGGTGGACTGCTTCACCGACGCCGAGGACGACCGCGGCGAGGGCTTCAACGGCACCCTCGTCCCCGAGGACGTCGTCGACGAGCAGACCGCCCGGACGATCGCGCAGCGCTGCGCCGACAGCGTGGGCGGCGAGCAGGCGCTGGTCAACATCGGCACCCGCGACACCGTCCAGGACCTGGACGTGCTGCGCGTGGCACTGGGCGACGAGCAGCTCAACTTCCTCGGCTACAGCTACGGCACCGAGCTCGGCGCCGTCTACGCCGAGACGTTCCCGCACAACCTGCGGGCCATGCTGCTCGACGGCGCCGTCGACCCCGAACTTTCCGGTGCGGAGTTCACGGTGTCCCAGGCCGCGGGGAGCCAGGGGGCGTTCGACGCGATGGCCGCGCAGTGCACGAGCGCTCCCGATTGCCCGCTGGGCAGCGACCCGGCCCGGGCGGTCGAGGCCTACCACGCGCTCCTGCGTCCACTGCAGGACAACCCCCTGCCCACGACCGACGGGCGCGGCCTGAGCTACGAGAGCGCTGCGACCGGTGTGTTCGCCGGGCTGTACTCCGAGGCCACGTGGCCGATCGTCCTGCGGGGACTGTCGGAGGTGGCGGACGGGCGCGGCGACATCCTGCTGGCGCTGCACGACCTGTACGCCCAGCGCGGTCCCGACGGCCGCCACGGCAGCCTCATCGAGGCGTTCCGCTCGATCCGGTGCATGGACTGGGACCGGCGCACCCCGGCCGAGCAGGCGGACCAGCTCCGCGAGGTCCGCGAGGCCGCCCCGATCATGGACGACGGCACCCCGATCACCGAGAGCGTCCACGAGTGCGCGGCCTGGCCGGAGCCGCCGAGCCGGACCGGGCCGTTCGTCACCGGCGACGTCGACGTGCCGCCGATCCTGGTCACGTCGGTCACCGGTGACCCGACGACACCCCACCAGGGCGGCATCAACCTGGCCCGGACCCTCGGCGGAACGCTGCTGACCGTGGACGGGGCTCAGCACGGGATCGCCCTGTTCGGCCAGAGCCCGTGCGTCGATCAGATCGCGACCGACTACCTGGTCGACCTGACGCTGCCGCCTGCCGACGCCCGCTGCTCCCTGTAGCCGCCGGACCGCTCGGTGGAGAGCAGGAACGGGTCGCGGGGCGCGGCGCCCACCGCCTCGCCCTCGTCTCCGGTGCGCCCGGTCGACCCACGTGCGGAAAGCGTTGACGTCCGGCGCGCGGACGTCGAGCCGGACCGAGTCGACCACGAGTGCGGAGTCATGCGGCTCCCACCGCTGCCGGCCGAGCGGAGAGGCGCCCTCCGCCGGATCCACGGCGGCGGAGTTCCTACTGCTGCGATTCGACCACACGGTGCCGCCGGAGGTGTCGGGTTACGGCGTCGCAAGTCCAGCGCCTCCCGCGGCGGCATTCGGGACGAGAACGACACCACCCAAAGTACATCCACTTATGGATGATCTGCATCTCACCTATTTGACTGTGCCGCAACGGCCGGGTGTGACCTGGCGCCGCACGGTCGAGGACTTCGAGGGGGAACCAAGGATGATGTCGCTGGGCGCCGAGGACTACGCGCGCGCTGAATCGATGCTCGCCCCGTACCGGAAGAAGGCGGTGCCCGGCGCGTCCGTGCTGCCGCAGTGGCTCTCCGGCGGCCGACGCTTCGTCTACGAGGTCGGCGGCCGGCACGTCCTGGTCGACCCGGCATCGGGTACGCGTCACGACGCGTTCGACCACGCCCGGCTCGCGGCCGCGCTCTCGCTGGCGTCCGGGCACGCGGTGGACGCCGCAGACCTGCCGGTGATGCTGCTCGAGTTCGAGCCCCCCGGACACAACGGTGACGTGGTGCGCTTCCTCGCCTTCGGCGAGACCTGGGAGTTCTCCGGCGACGACGGCACCTGCGAACGGGTCGAGGGCCCCGGCCTGCCCACCCGGGTGGAGCTCGTGTCTCCGGACAAGACATGGGCCGCGTTCACCCGCGACGGGAACATCTGGGTCCGGTCACGGGGCAACGGCGAGGAGTTCGCACTCACCGAGGACGCCGAGCCCGACCACTCCTACGGGGCGATGCTCGACTGGGCCGGGGTCTTCCAGTGGCGGGCGCTGGGCATCGACCCACCGTTCGTCGCCGAGTGGTCGCCGGATTCCACCCGGCTACTCACCCACCGTCTCGACCAGCGGGGACTGCCCGAGCAGGTGCTGGTGGAGTCCGCTCCCGCCGGCGGAGGCCGCCCGGTGGAGCACCGGCTGCGCTACCCGGTGCCGGGCGACGAGCAGGTCGCGACGATGTCCTGGGTGGTGCTCGATGTCGCGGCGCGCACCGTCGTGCACCAGCAGGGTCCACCGACCCCGATCGTGCACACCACCAGCCTGGCGTCGCGATGGTGGGTCGGGGACTCCGTCTACTTCCTGCGGTACTCCCGTGACGCACTGACCCTCGAGATGCACCGCCTCGACCCCGCCACCGGGGCCAGCACCCTGGTCGTCCAGGAGACCGGACGGACCTGCGTCGACCCGGGCGCCTCGACCGTCGAGCCGCCGCAGGTGCGGGTGCTGGACTCCGGGGAGATCCTCTGGTGGTCCCAGCGCGACGGGTGGGGACACCTGTACCTCTACTCACCGGACGGCGGCAAGCACGTCCAGGTCACCTCGGGCGAGTGGCTGGTGCGCCGCGTGCTGTGGGTCGACGAGGACGCCCGCCGGGTCTGGTTCCTCGCGAACGGGCTCGACGAGGCGGACCCCTACCTGCGCCAGATCTGCCGCATCGACCTGGACGGGACGGGTCTCACCCGGCTCACCGACGACGAGCTCGACCACGACGCGATCAGCCCGCCCGAGGGCGGGTACGTCGTCGACCGGGCCTCGACCGTCGCGACGCCTCCGCGATCGTCGGTGCTCGACGGAGACGGCCGGGTGCTCGTCGAGCTCGAGGCCCCCGACACCGCCGCGCTGGCGTCTCGCGGCTGGGCACCGCCGGAGCGGTTCCGGGCCACCGCAGCCGACGGCCGAACCCCGATCTACGGGCTCCTGTGGCGCCCGCACGGGTTCGACCCGGAACGACGCTACCCGGTGATCGACCACGTCTACCCCGGCCCGATGGTCTACCGCACCTCCCCCGCCTTCGACACCCCTCCCTTCACCGGGGAGGCCGAAGCGCTGGCCGCGCTGGGGTTCGCCGTCGTCGCCATCGACGGGCGGGGCACCGCCGGGCGCAGCAAGGCCTTCCACGACCACTCCTACCGCAACTTCTCGGCCGCCGGGTTCCTGGTCGACCACATCGCAGCGACCCGCCAGATGGGCGAGCGCCACCCGTGGCTGGACACCACCCGGGTCGGGATCACCGGCAGCTCCGGGGGCGGCTACGCCACCGCTCGCGCGCTGCTCGCCCACCCCGACTTCTTCCGCGTCGGCGTCGCCCGGGCCACTCCCAACGACATCGGCAGCTACTACCCCTACTGGGGTGAGCGCTACTACGGCGACCTCGACGATGACGCCCGCCGCGACCTCGACAACGCACGCCTCGCCGCGAATCTCCAGGGCCGGCTGCTGCTGATCCACGGCGAGCTCGACGACAACGTCCTGCCCGCCCAGACCCTGCGCCTGGTCGACGCGCTGGTGAAGGCCGACAAGGACGTCGACATGCTCGTCGTCCCCGGGGCCGAGCACCTGTTCAGCGGCAGCAAGCACTACGTCCTGCGCCGCACCTGGGACTACTTCGTCCGCCACCTGCACGGTGCCGAGCCACCCTCGTACCGCCTCACCCCGCTCCCGCCGAGCCTGCCCGTCTGACCGCAGCGCCGCCTCACGTAAGGATCGTCGTGTCAGCTTCTCCTCAACCCCTCGCAGGGCCGCTCTCTCCCACGCCGCCGTCGCAACGTCTGCTGGCACCGGACCTCGCGCGAGGTCTGATGCTGCTGCTCATCGCGCTGGCCCACTCCCGTCAGCTGCACGCCGGGGGCAACTCGTACGCCACACCTGCCGGTGGCGGCCCCGTCGACGTGGCCGTCCAGTGGTTGTTGACCTCCTTCGTGGACGGGCGAGCCGCCCCACTGTTCGGAATCCTGTTCGGCTACGGCCTCGTGCAGATGACCCGGCGTTACTCAGGCCCCAACGGCGACCCGGCGCAGGCCCGGCTCCTGATCCGCAGGCGCGGGGCCTGGCTGATCGTGTTCGGCATCGCCCACGTCGTCCTGCTCTACGGCGGCGATGTGATCGGCGCCTACGGCGCATTCGCCGTGATGTTCGCCGGGGTCGTGTCCTGGTCGAGCCGTCGCCTGTGGACGGTCATGACGATCACCCTCGCCTTCGGGGTGGCGGCCGCCTCCCTGCTCCAGCTGGTGACCCCCGCCGACGCACCATTGGCCGTCGGCCCGACGCTGCTCGACAGCGCGATCCTGCGCACTTCGGCGCTCCCGGTGCTGCCGATCGCCGCCGTTTCGATGGCACCGTCCGTCCTGATCGGAGTCCTGGCCGCGCGGATGCGGCTGCTCGAACAACCCGACCGCTACCGGCCGCTACTGCGCCGGTTCGCCCTGATCGGGTTCCCGGTTGCAGTGCTCGGCGCGCAGCCCGTGGCCCTGCAGGCCGTGGGCCTGTGGACCCCCGACTCCCCGGCTGCCGACGCACTCGGCCTAGCCGTGTTCGCGGCCACCGGGATCGTCGGCGGGCTCGCGTTCCTGGCCGCGATTGCACTCGTCGCCGACCGGCTCGGTGACCGGCGAGGACCGGTCACGACCGCACTCGTCGCATGCGGTCGGCGCTCCATGACCTTCTACATCGCTCAGTCACCGGTCTGGCTGGTCCTCACCGAACCGTCACTGCTCGACCTCGGCGGCCGGCTGGGCGCAGCCACTGCCGCCGGGGTCGCCGTCGCCACCTGGGCGGGTACCGTCGTCATCGCCTACGCCCTGGAACGTACCGGGCGACGCGGCCCGTTCGAGGCACTCCTGCGCCACCTGACCTACCGCAGCCGCCCGCGCCCACGACCGGCTGCGTGACCTGGGAGTTTCTGGTTCTCGAGGACACCGGCCGGTGCCCATGTTGGCGCGGTGGGTGTCGACCCGACGACGGCAATGCCGAACTGATCGACTGGATCGCTCAGCACGCTCCGGGCCCGCGGCTGGCGCGGAGGCCGCATCGTCTACGAGGGCACTCCACGCGACATGGTCACCGCGGCCAACACACATACAGCGCTGCACCTGCGGCGCTACACGAAGGATCAGGCTGCGCCTTCTCATCCAGCCGGGACCAAGCATCAGCCGGACCACGACAGCCGACCGGGCGCTCTGACCGGGCGCTCGCCGTGTCTAAACCTTCCTTCCGTTATTAAACCTTCCTTCCGTTATCAAGGTGGCGCCTACGGCGCCGCGCCGCTTCGCCGGCCGGGGCGTGCGGCCTCCGGCCGGTCCCCGTCCGGCGAGCGGCGGGAGTTGGCCCGCTGCATGAGCTGCGCCACGTTCTGTCACGCTGCCAGTTAGACTCCTGACCGAGGTACGTGGAGCGCCCGGTGCGTGGAGACACGCACGCCGGGTGCCGCGGGCGGCCACGGGAACCGGACCGGGAGCAATCCCGGCACCGCGCCCGTGGCCGACCCATCCGGGCCCTCCAGGTGATCACCAGGACTTCAGTAATTCCATGATCGCTTTCGGGTCCGTGCTCTACCTGCAACGACACGCGGACATCATCATTCGTCGGAGGCTAAGAATCCTCACGATCCGCCGTTGGGAGCGCGGTGCGTACGCTGACCGGGTCGAAGGAGCGAACCGTTGCTGAGCAGTGAACTCGCCACCCTCGCCGGTGTCACCGTCCGCACACTGCGTCATTACCACCAGATCGGGCTGCTGGCCGAGCCGCCGCGTTCGGCGGGCGGCTACCGGCACTACGACGTGGGCCACCTCGTGCGGCTCCTGCGGATCACCCGGCTGACCGCGCTCGGCGTACCGCTGTCCGGGATATCCGCCGTGCTGGACGATCCGGCGGCCGCAGAGCGGCTGCTCGACGAGCTCGACCGGGAGGCGACCGCCGAGATCGAACGGCTGACGGCCCGGCGGGACAGCATCGCCGTGTTGCGCCGCACCGGCTCCCCGCCGGACCTGCCCCCGGAGCTCGCGGCGTTCCGGTCGGCCCCCGAGCCGGAGCTACCGGCCTCGGTGGCCCGCTACGAGCACGAGCAGCTGTTGCTGGTCGGGCACCTGCTCGGCGAGGCAGGCCATGCCGAGCTGGTCGACCTGCTCAGCTCCGGCGCGTCGGCCGCGGCTCCGCTCGTCGCGCGATTCTATGCACTCGACACCGACACCTCCGAGGACGAAGTCGCGACGCTAGTGGTTCCGGTCGTTAGTTCGTCGGGGGTCTGAGGTCGTGCCAGGCGGTGGGGTCGTTGAGGTAGAGGCCGCAGGCGAGGTCGAGTGCGTCCTGGCAGGTCCCGAACGGGAGCCCGTCGGGGAAAATCGACTCGGCGTAGTCGTCGTGGCTGGCCCGGTAGATCGCGACCTGCCAGTCATGGGCCGATCCGACGTAGCGCAGCCGACACAGCGGCAGGATCTCGGTCTCGGTGCTGGCCCCGATGTAGGTGAACACGCCGTGGTGACGCATGTGCAGTTCGGTGATCTGGGGCCAACGCTCACGGGCCCGAGCGCGTAACCGTTGCCGCACGGAGGTCTTGGTCGACTCGGGGAAACGGGGCGCCACTTGCCCATCGTGACAGCCCTGGTCGGCGTTGCCCGGCCCTCGCGATCGACCGTCGGCCGCTGTTACGGGTGATCACGGCGTGTCGCGGTGGCCGAAATCGTGGTCGGGGTCGACAACCCGGGTGTGCCGGTCACCAGCCCGTTCATCATCGTGCTCACCGCGGCGGAGGAGGCGGTGTTGACCGCGCGGGCGCGCAGCGGGCGCACCGAGCACCGCGACCGGCTGCGGGCCCGGATCGTGCTCGCTGCCGCGGCCGGTGCGACCAACGCCGCGATCGCCGTCGAACTCAGAGTGTGTGTCGACACCGCGCGCAGGTGGCGACGACAGTTCGCCACCGAGCGCCTCGACGGTCTCGCCGATCGGCCCCGCACCGGGCGACCGCGCCGGTTCACCGCCGTGCAGAGCGCGGCGATCACCGCGCTGGCCTGCACCCTGCCCGCGGAGACCGGGATACCGCTCTCGCGCTGGAGCAGCACCGAACTGGCCACCGAAGCGGTCACCCGCGGTATCGCCGAGACGATCTCGGCGTCCACAGTGCGTCGGGCGCTGACCCGTGCGGTGATCAAACCCTGGCAGCACCGCTCCTGGATCTTCCCCCGCGACCCGAACTTCGAGACCAAGGCCGCCCGGGTCCTGGACCTCTACGCCCGCACCTGGAACGGTGCACCGCTGGGCCCGGACGACTACGTGATCAGCGCCGATGAGAAGTCCCAGCTCCAAGCCCTGCGTCGCCGCCACCCCGGCCGGCCCGCCGGGCCGGGCCGGACCCGCCAGGTCGAGTTCGAATACCGCCGCGGCGGGACCCTGGCCTACTTCGCCGCCTACGACATCCACCACGCCCGAGTCATGGGCACCATCGCCCCGAAGACCGGGATCGAACCGTTCACCGACCTGGTCACACACGTCATGAGCTGCGAGCCCTACGCCTCGGCACGGCGGGTGTTCTGGGTCGTGGACAACGGCTCCAGCCACGCCGGACAGGCCTCGATCGACCGCATGAACACAACCTGGCCGAGCGCGACACTGGTCCACCTACCGATCCACGCCTCCTGGCTCAACCAGGTCGAAATCTACTTCTCGATCCTGCAACGCAAAGCTATCAGCCCGGTCGACTTCGCCGACCTCGACGCCCTCGCCGAGCGCATCCTGGCCTTCCAAGACCGCTACAACCGCGCCGCGACACCCTTCGACTGGACCTTCACCCGCCGCGATCTCCGCGCCCTACTCGACCGGATCGGCCCGCCAGAGCAGCCCAGCACCCTCACTACCGCCGCATGACCCCCGACGAACTAACGAACTCGGCCACTAGTCGACGACCTCGTGGCGCGCCTGGGGCCGCTGGCCGAGCGGCTGAACGACCTGTCGCGGCTCGACCGGCGGTCGGCGGCGTTGCCGGACGAGCTGAGCGAGCAGCACCTCAGGCCGGTGCAGCACCGCGTCCTGCGCCGGGTCGAACAGCGGCTGACCGCGACTGGCAGTTCCTCCACTCCTATGGCGTGACACACACCGCCCGGGCTTGAGTCCGACGCGACGTCGGGGTCTGAACTCGCAGGTGTTCACGACACGACACCTGGAGGCCTACGTGACCGACCCGACTCCGCTGATCACCGTCGAGGAGTTCTTCGGCCCGCCCGCGCGCAGCCGTGCCCAGATCTCTCCGGACGGCACGAAGGTCGGCTACCTCGCCCCGTGGCGGGACCAGCTCAACGTGTTCGTCCGCGATCTGGACGGCGACTGGCCCGAGAGCGACGCGACCGACTCCCCGGCCGCGCGCCGGATCACCTCCGACGACCACCGCAGCATCGACACCTTCTTCTGGACCGCCGACTCTCGATCCCTGCTCTACCTGCAGGACACCGACGGCGACGAGGACCACCACCTGCTGCGCGTCGACCTGGCCCGTCCCGACGAGCCGGCGGTCGACCTCACCCTGATCCCGGGGGCGCGGGTGATAGGCACCCAGTTCTGCGCGGATCGGCCCGGGTCAGCGTTCGTGCAGCTCAACGGGCGCCGCCCCGAGTTGATCGATTTTTACGAGGTGGACCTCGACACTGGCGAGTTGAGCGTGCTCGCCGAGAACTCCGGCGACGTCATCAGCTGGCTGCGCACCTCGCAGGGACGGGTCCTGGCCTTCGCCGTCCAGGACGACGGCACCCACCTGCTGTCGGACTGGAACGACGGCGACCCGCGCCTGATCACCCAGTTCTCCGGGCTCGACCACGTCTACGGCGTCTCACCGTCCGTGCCCACCCCGGACGGGGCGGGGCTGTGGATCGGTTCGTCGCGCGGCTCGGACCGCACCCGTCTGGTACGAGTCGATCTCGACACCGGCGAGCAGGTGGGGGTGGGCAGCCACCCGGTGTTCGATCTGGACACTCCCCGTCCGGAGGCCGATCAGCGGTTCCCGTCGTCGCTGATCGTGCACCCGGGCACCGGGGAGCTGCTCGGCGCCCGCTATCTCGGCGTCCGCCAGGAGATTCACGCCCTCGACCCGCACTTCGCCGAGGTCCTGCCCCGGCTGGCCGAGCTCTCCGACGGCGACCTGGCCCACGTGTCATCCGACGCGACGGCCCAGCGCTGGGTCGTGGACTTCACCCACGACCGCGACCACCGCGCCACCTGGTTCTACGACCACACCACCGGCACCGCCCGCCGGCTGTTCCGGCCCTACCCGCACCTGGACCCGGCGCAGCTCGCCCCGGTCAGCCCGGTCACGATCACCGCCCGCGACGGCATCGCCCTGCCGTGCCACCTCACGCTGCCGATCGGGACCGAGCACCGGGACCTGCCGACCGTGGTGCTGCTGCACGGCGGGCCCTGGTACCGCGACAGCTGGACCTACGACCCGGAGGTGCAGCTGCTGGCCAACCGCGGCTACGCCGTGCTCCAGGTCAACTTCCGCGGCTCCACCGGCTACGGCAAGGCGCACATGCAGGCCGCGATCGGGCAGTTCGCCGGCCGCATGCACGACGACGTCATCGACGCCCTGGACTGGGCGATCGCGCAGGGCTACACCGATCGCGGCCGGGTCGCAATCTACGGCAGCTCCTACGGCGGCTACGCCGCGCTCGTCGGAGCCGCGTTCACGCCCGACCGGTTCGCCGCCGCGATCAGCTATACCGGAATGTCTGACCTCACCGACCTCGCTCGGTCGGTCGTTCCGTTCGCGCGGCGCGCGGTCGTCAACAGCTACGGCCGCTACATGGGTGATCCGGACGACCCGGCGCAGGAGGCCGACATGCTCGCCCGTTCCCCGATCAGCCGGGTCGACGACATCACCGCTCCGATGCTGCTCGTCCACGGCAGCCAGGACGTGCGAGTCGTCCAGCGTCATTCGGACCGGGTCGTCGAGGCGCTGCGCGCTCGCGGCGCCGAGGTGGAGTACCTGCTCAACGAGCGCGAGGGCCACTGGTTCGTCAACCCGGCCAGCAACATCGAGCTCTACCGCACCCTCGAACAGTTCCTTGCCCGCCACATCGGCGGACGGGTCGCGGAAGAGGGCTGACCCGTGGCCTACCTGCTGCTCGCCGGCGCGATCGTCCTCGAGGTGATGGCGACGATCAACCTGCGTCTGTCCGAGGGCTTCACCCGGCTCGTCCCCTCCGTCCTGGTGGTGATCGGTTATCTCGGCGCTTTCGGCCTGCTCTCGCAGGTGCTGGCCGCCGGGGTACCGGTCGGGGTCGCCTACGGGATCTGGGCCGCCGCCGGGGTCGCGCTCGTCGCGATCATCGGCGCGGTTCTGCTCGGCGACACCCTGACCCCGGTGCAGTTCGGCGGCATCGCGCTGGTCGTCGCCGGCGTTCTCACCCTGGAGCTCGGCGCCGCGCACTGACCCGTCACGAGTCGTCCGCAACCGGCGGCACCCGGACAAGGAGAAAGGTCCCCGTCGCAGCGGTTCCGCTGCTCGGGGCCTCTCTCACCCCTGGTGGTGGCCTTGCGCTCAGCCGGTCGTAGCACTTGATCTTGGGGGTTCGGCGGGACAGGATGCCCGCCGTGCGCGAGAACGGCCAACATCGCCTACCTGCACAGATTCGGGTCGCAAGGGTTGTTCGGGTCGCAAGGGTTGGTCGCCCGATGCTTGCGACTGCCTGGCGGTCAACGGATCAAATGCATGCCCTCGCCGGGCGGGCTGGTCTCCGGGATGGGGACAGCCATCCCGGAGACCTCCCTCCGGGCTGCCACACGGACGACCGTGGGCGGAGCGTGGCGAGGTCGGCCGGCGGTTGCGTCGAGGGCCGCCCACGGTCGTCCGCGCGGTCGGCTTGCAGCAGCTGTCGACGGGATGGCACTGGCAGGCGTGGGGGAGTGCCCCTTGGGGCACATCTGGGGCACATGCGGCGCACAACAGCACAACATCCGCCGACACGACGCGGCAGTAGACGGACTGGTCAGCGGGATGCTCAGCGTGAACACGCAGGCTGGTGAGACGTCAGGTTCGCGTTAGGAGAGCGGGTCTCGTGGCGGGCGGGCGTCTGGGGCGCAGTGGGCGCGGTCTCACTCGGCCATACCGCTCCGGCCTCGCTGTGTCGTGGTGCGCAAGCTTTCCAAGGCGTCGTAGACGTGTTGCTGGGTCAGCTCGTGCGCCGGGAATGGACGGTGGGCGGCCTCTGCGCGCAGACCGTCGAGGAGGAAGGCGGCTTGGCGTCGCCAGGCGGTGGGAGCGGCCTTGGCGGTCGCGCGGGCCAGTAGGGCGTTCGCGGCGAAGGTGAATACCAGGTCCGCGTTGGTGAAGTCGGGTCGGAGAGCGCCGGATTCCCGGGCTCGCGTGACGATGCGTTGCGCAGCGTCCTGTGTCCGGCCGCAGGTGGTCATGAGGCGCTCGGCGCCCGGATAGCGACCAGTGACCACGTCGGCGACGGCGGGGTCGGTGGCCTGGAGCTCGCAGAGCGTCTCGACGTAGTAGGCGAATCCCTCCCAGGCGTCCTCGAAGGAGAGGGCCTGCTGTGCGACCTCGCCCAGGATATCCGCCGCCCGGTCGGTCACGACCTCGTCGATGAGGGCCTCACGGGTGCCGAAGAGGTTGTAGAGCGTGCCGTGGCTCACCCCTGCCCGCCGTGCGATCTCTTTCAGCGGTACCTGCAGTCCCCGCTCCCGGAAGAGCTCGGCGGCTGCAGCCCGCAACTTCTCCGCGTTCCGCTGCGCGTCCGCTCGCATCTGTTCATTCCTCTCCTGGTGGTCCGGTCCGGCCTCGTCACGCCTGCCCGCACGGAACTTGACCCTGCGGTCAGCCTGCATGCTACCGTCATGACTGAAGTTGACCGATAGGTCAGGATGACCGTGAGGAGTACCCGGAATGCCCAAGGTGATCGCCGTACTCGGTGCAGGAACCGGACTCGGCACGTCCGTGGCCCGTCGATTCGGTCGCGAAGGCTTCCGCGTCGCCCTGGTGGCCCGTCGCCGTCAACAGCTGGATGCGCTCGTCGAGCAGCTGGCGGCGGACGGCATCGACGCCGCGGGCTTCACCGCCGACCTGTCCCGGCCCGCCGACGTGCCGGCGCTCATCGCGAGCATCCGCGACCGCTTCGGTCGCATCGACGTGATCGAGTACGGGCCGTTCAGCACCGAACAGAACCTTCTACCGGCCGTCGAGGTGGACGCCGAGGTGCTAGAGAAGGGCATGCCGATGTTCGTGCTGACGCCGGTGGAGGTGGTCCGCGCCGTACTACCGGAGTGGACCGAGCGGGGAGACGGTGCATTCCTCCTGACCTCAGGGGTCACAGCAGTCCACCCCGCACCCGGGCTCAGCGGCCTGGCTCCCCTGGGGGCCGCCGCGCGCAACTACCTCTTTTCGCTCCACGACGAGGTGGCCGACGCGGGCATCTACGCCGGGACCCTCTCGGTGGGGGCGGGAATTGAGCGCAGCGAGTTGAGCGCGCTCCTCGCTCGGCTCGGAACCGACGCGGGGGCGACCCCGTATCCGAGCGTCGACCCCGACGAACTTGCCGAGCAGTACTGGGACATGTACACCAAACGCGACCGGATCGAGCAGATCTACCCCAGCTCTGAGATGTCCGGTGCGCGCGAGTGACTATCTGAGTGACAACCACGAGACCACTGGCCGGACGGCCCTGGACTTCATCGGACGTCTAACCAGGAGAAACCGGAGGCTGGCAGCTCGTCACGGCGTCATGCCAGTGCCTGGCAGGCAAAGGGTCAACTACATGCCCTCGCCGGGCGGGCAGATCTCCGGGATGGGTGCACCGTGCCATCCCGTCGACCTCCCGGAGGGCGTACCGCACGGACGCCCCTGAGCGGAGCGTGGCATGGTCGGGTGCGGCTGCGGCGAGGGCCGCTCACGGGCGTCCGCACGGTCGGTCTGGCGACACTGTCGACGGGATGGCACTCGGAAGGCGTGGGGGAGCGGGCTCGCCCCCGGGTTCCCCCCGGAATTCAACGGAAAGAGCCCACGAGGGACCGTCGCCCGTGGAAGACGCGGCAGCCAGTTTATGCAGCGCACGAGGGGCAAAGACGAACGTCGGGCATCGCCGGAAGTAGTGGATCGTGTCTCCGCGGGTTCCGGGTTCGACCCCCGGGAGGCCCACCTTCCTTGCAGGCCAACCGGCCGGGTCAGCATCGCCCCCCAAGATCCACCCCCGGATTACCTTCAGGATTGCTGAACTGCTCCAGGACGCCCGCGGCGCCGGTCCGGGCGACCTTCCGGCCGAACCGACCCACCGGTGGCGAGTCCACGACCACCGACGAGTCCCGGGCGCGTCGCCTGGCTCACTCCCGACGAGGTGCGCGAGCAGATGGACCCTGCCTATGCGGTCCCAGTCCTCGACGCCCTTACTGATGTGTCGCCACTAGCAAGGCGGAGCTGGCGCAGCGAACCGGAGCTCGGGGTGGACCGCGACGTGATCGGCGCGCGCCGTCGCAGTCTGGTCAGACGCCGGTCGTGCCGTCGATGCGCTCGCGGATGAGATCGGCGTGCCCGGCGTGGCGGGCGTACTCGGCGATCATGTGAGTGTAGATCCACCGCAGCGTGACATCGCCGTCCATGAAGGGACTGGTGTCATCGAGGGCGCGGGTGGTGCAGTTGTCCCGAGCGTGGGCCACCTCGGTTTCCCATGTCGCTCGAGCTGTGTCGAATGTGGCGTCATTGGCGAGGTCGAATCCACCGTCGTGACCGTTGGTCGCGGCGTCTTGGTCGTAGATGGGTGCGGCCGGCTCGCCCAGCAGGACACGACGGAACCAGTTCCGCTCGACTTCGGCCATGTGCTGCACCAGCCCGAGCAGCGTCAGTGGGGACGGTGACACCGCGGCGGTCCGCAGCTGTTCGTCCGTGAGTCCGTCGCACTTCATCACCAGCGTGGATCGGAAAAACTCGAGCCAGCTTGCCAGCGTCGTGCGCTCGTCAGCATGGAGCGGCGGCATGGCGCGCTCGGTCATCACCATGGTCAGGGATAGTGTCATACCGCGCTGCGCAGCACTGAGCGCTTCCAGAACCAGGCCCAGCGCGACTCGCCGCGCTGAGCCGCTCTGGGTCCGATGGAGACCCCGCGCTATGGGATTCCGACCGGTTGTAGTTCGTCCCGGTGGGCAGCGTAGAACGCCTGCTCGTACTCGGCCGGCGGCTGGTCCCTGAGGTAGCCGTGCAGGCGCTGCTGGTTGTGCCAGTGCACCCAGCGGTCGCACCCACATGAGCCACCGAAGACGTCCACGTCGTCGACTACGGCCTGGCATGGGCCGACCGCGCCGTAGTCTTCGCCGACGAGGTCCGCGGCCGACCGGAGCTGGCCGACCGGGTGAACCGACCGGTGGCGACGAGCACAACGACCAGCACCAGAGGCAGAATCCAGCCGCTCCAGCCGAGGATGGTTGCCTGCGTGGTGTCGACGGTCGCGCCGGCCTGGGCGAAAAGCAGGTACGACCCGGCCGTGGCGTTGAACGCCGAGTGCCCCAGCGCCGCGGGCCACAGACCCGGACCGCAGCCGTAGCCAGCCCAGGACGGCGCCGACCAGGATGCACATCGCCGACATCGAGGCGACGGCGAGCCAGCCCGGGGCGTGCGGGTAGTTGTAGCCGAGCAGCAGGACCGGGGTGTGCCAGGTCCCCCAGACGACACCGGAGACCAGGATCGCCGGCAGCGGGCCGAGCGGCATCAGCTTCGGCAGCAGCCAGCCCCGCCACCCGATCTCCTCACCGAGCGCGGGCAGGACCCCGACGAACGCCGCCACCGGGATCAACGCGAGCTGCGCGGCGACGAGCACCCCGACCGACCCGGGTACTTGCCCGGGCCCCACCTGGTCCTGTAGCGCCTGGCGGAATCCGGACAGGCCGGTGAAGTCGGCCGGATAGACCCCGAGCAGCGCGCCTACCGGTAGCGCGAGAAGGACCATCGCCATGGACACGGCGATCCCGGCCGCGACCCAGCCGGACAGCCTCCCCAGCGGACGCAGCGGCCACAGGCCGAGTGCCCGCGCCCGGTGCAGGGGTCGCTCCACGAAGAACACAACCAGGACGGCGGCGATCGACGGGGTCGTCATCATCAGCATGGCCGTCGGGGTGAACGCGGGATCGGCGAGACCGTCGCCGATCCACAGCGGCAGCGCGACGAGCCAGGCGAGCCCGAACGCCAGGACGAGGAACGCGGCGATCGACCGCAGGTCGGGGCGATCGATGCGCCCGGTGCGGCCGACGGCCGGGCTCGTGCCCGCCCCGCTGCCCGAGGTGGAGGTCATGACGTCTCCTTCGGGAGAATGAACAGGCCGGCGATGCTGCGGTCGTCGCGGTAGCTGATTCGGGCCGTGTAGTCACCCGCCTCCAGACAGAGTCGGGTGTCGGTGACGGTCACGTCCCCGGCGCGTGCGACCTCGGGCACCCCGTGCGCCTCGAACGCGCCGGACAGGCCGACGATCTGAGCCCACGCGGCGGCGAGCGAGTCCTCGGACAGGCCGTCGCGCATCGTCGCGTCGAACCGGGCGGTGACCTGCGACCAGCGCCCGGCAGCCAGGTCCTCGACGGTCGCGACGGCCAGGTCGGCGGCGTCGGGCAGCGGGACGGTGTTCATGGGTTCTCCTGTTCGGGGGTCGAGCGGCTTGCCGTAGCGCTGGAAGGCCGCCTGCCGGGTCACGCCGAGCGCGTCGCCGATGCTCTGCCACGTCGCGCCCGCCTGTCGGGCCTCGTGCACCACAACGCGCACGACGTCCTCGGCGGCGGACCGGACGTCGAGGGCGTGGGCGATAGGACCCGCCTGGTCCCCGTCCGCGGTCAGGACGCGAGCTGCGAGCAGGGCGTCGGTGCGAGCCCGAAGCTGCCCCACCGCGTTTGTCAATTCTAGCTTCACGTTGTCAACTCTAGCTTGACATAACATCGCTCGCCATCAGTGTCTTAAGTGGCGCACGTCCCGACGGCTTGACCCGCCCGCGACGGCACGGCCTGGACTTCGGCCGCCCCGGGCATGAGAAGGAGCTGAAGTTGCGCTTCCGCAGCACGCGTCGTCAGGGAGAACGGGCGGGGGTGGGGCCAGCTACCCCCTTCGACAGACGTCGCACGAACGCAACGGTCGGCGCTACGGTTGCCCCTGGCCCGACCCGATCTCTGCGGGCATCGTGACCCGCATGGTCATTAGCGGACGGGGCCGCGTCGGCCCCAAGTCTCCGATCACCGGTTCGCACGCGGTCGCGTCCAGTCAACATGCCGTCGTCACCGACACGATGCTGGACACCATGCGGGACGGCGGTAACGCCGTCGACGCCGCGATCGCCGGGTGCATGGTCCAGGCGGTTGTCCAGCAGGACATGACCAATCACGCGGGGACGGTCACCGCGCTGGTGCACGAGGCGGGCAGCGGCCGGACGTTCGAGCTCAACAGCGGTGGAACGATCGTGCCGGGCCTGCCGCGGTTCGCGCCGGTTCCGATGGGCAAGGGCCTCTACGCCCCGGCGCCCGGCGTGCCGATGGCGGTGATCCCGGGATTCATGCCCGGGATCAAGGCGCTCTACGAGCGGTTCGCCACGAAGCCGTGGGCGCAGCTGTGCGAGTCGGCCGTCGACCGGGCGGAGCAGGGGCACGAGGTGACTTCGTTCGAGCACCTGGTGATGGCCCAGACGGTCGAATTCTTCCTCTACACCGAGTCCGGACGCCGCCACTTCACCCCCGACGGGCACCTGCCCCAGGTCGGCGACCGCTGGGCGTCGGCCGAACTCGCCGCCACCATGCGCAAGGTCGCAGCCGAGGGCCCCGACCACTTCATCACCGGTGAGTGGGCCGAGCAGTTCGTCGCCAGGGCCAACGCGCTCGGCTGGGCGATCAAGCCCGAGCACATGAGCGAGATCCCGCCGCGCTGGTCGGACCCCTACACGTGGACGCACAAGGGCCACACGATCGTGCAGCAGTCGCCGCCGGAACGTCAGGGCGTGTTCTGCCAGATCGTGCTCGGCATGCTCGCCGAGCTCGACGTCACCTCGCTCGGACACTGGTCGGAATCGGCGGAGTCGCTCTACTACCTGGCCCATGCGCTGCGCCGGGCCGGCCTGGAGACCGGCCTGCTCAACGACCCGACCGTGTTCGGCGACGCCGGCGCCGCCATGACGACGCCCGAGATGATCGCCGGTTTCGCCCGGATCCTGCGCGACGCACGCTCACACACCGACCTGACCCAGCACATCGCGCTCACCCGCGGGCTCCCTGCCGTGGCGGCCTCCGGTGCGTCCAAGCAGCCCGCCGGCAGCTGTGAGCTGTCCATCGTGGATCAGCACGGCAACTGGGTGCAGATGATGAACACGCTGCAGGGCAGCGGGATCCCGGGCGAGGTGGTCGGCGGCGTCCCGATGGTGGGCAGCCACGCCATGAACGGCCTCACCTCGGGGATCGAGGGCTGGCACGTCGGAGGCGGACGTGTCCGGTCGATTCTGTCCAACACGATGGTGCTGCGCGACGGCGCCCCGCGGCTTGCGCTCGGGTCCCCCGGCAACGTGCACTGCACCGTCCCCCAGGTGCTGTCCAACATCCTGGACTTCGGGATGGATCCCTACGACGCCGATGACGCGCCGCGCTGCCTGCCCTACTCCGACGACCACACGATCTCGATCGAGAGCCGGGTGTCCCCGGAGGTGCCCGACGGGCTGGCCCGGATGGGCGTGCTGCTCAACCCGTTGCCCGCCTACGACTATCACATGGGTACCTACCAGATGAGCTGGCGCTCCGACGACGGTGTCCTGCACGGCTGTACCGGACCGCGCCGCGAGGGCGTGGCGGCCGGGTTCTGAGGAGAGAAGGAGAGCTCACATGTGGTTGATCGGTGCCACCGTCGTCGACGGCACGGGCAGTGACCCGCAGACCGGCCGGGCCGTGCTCGTCGAGGACGGCCGGATCGCGGCCGTCGGCGACGCCCCGCCTTCCGGGGCCGACGCCGTCGACTGTGCCGGGTTGACGCTGACCCCGGGCCTGATCGACGCCCACGTCCATTTCGGATTGTCCAGTCCGATCGATGCCAGCGTCACGCACGGGGTGTCGGTCGCGGAGCTGGCCGCGGACATGTTCGAGAACTGTCGCCGGACCCTGGCGTCCGGGTTCACGACGGTGCGCGACACCGGGGGCATCGACGCCGGCCTCGTGGGGGTCGTGGCCGCCGGGAAGGTCGCCGGGCCGCGGATCTTGTGTGCCGGCCCGGTGCTGTGCCAGTCCGGTGGGCACGGGCACATGGCCCCCGAGTGGGAGCCCACCGCCGACTGGTCCGACCACGACATCCCCGGACTGCGCGCGCTGTCGCTGCTCTGTGACGGGCCCGAGGAGATGCGCAAGGGAGCCCGGGAGGCGTTCCGTCGCGGCGCGGACTTCCTCAAGCTCTGCGTCACCGGCGGGGTGGTCTCCCGCCACGACAAGCTCACCGACACCCAGTTCGGCGTCGACGAGATCGCGGCCGCGGTCGCGGAGGCGAGCGCGCGCGGCACCTACGTGACCGTGCACGCGCACAACAACGACGGCATCCGCAACGCGATCGCCGCCGGCGTCCGCTGCGTCGAGCACGGCTCGCAGATCGACGACGAGACCGCCGCTCTGATGGCCGAGCACGACGTCGCCCACGTGCCGACGCTCGCCGTTGTGGAGGCCCTGCTCGAGGACTCGACCGATGCCGGCCTGCCGGCGAGAATCGCCGACCGGGTGGGCGTCGCGAAGCAGGGCCAGATCGACGCGATCCACGCCTCCCGCCGGGCCGGGGTGCGCATCGGCTCGGGCTCGGACCTGATCGGCCCCGGTCAGGACAACCGCGGCCGGGAGCTGCTGCTGCGCTCCGAGGTCGAGTCGCCGATGGCAGCACTGGTCTCGGCCACCAGCGTCAACGCCGACATCCTCGGCATCGGCGACGAGGTCGGCACGGTCGAGGCCGGCAAGCGCGCCGACCTGGTCGCCTTCCGGGACAACCCGCTGGAGGACCCGAAGGTGTTCGCGGACCCGGGCGCCGTCGCGCTCGTCGTGCAGGGCGGGCGCGTCGTGCGCGACGAGCGCTGACCACGCAGGCGCAGACGCGCGTGTCACCGACGACCTCGACGTGCTGGCCGGCGTCGAGTTCCCCGATCCGTACCGCTGGCTCGAGGGTGACGGGCCCGAGGTGGACCGCTGGCAGGACGAGCAGGGCGAGGCCGCAGCGGTGTACGTGCGGGACTGGCCGCACTTCGAGCGGCTGCGCGAGTCGGTGGCGCGGTTCTCCACCGCGCGCTTCGAGCCACTGCCCCGCGAGGCAGCGGACCACTGGTTCCGCACCAACACCCCGGAGGGCGCCGCCCAGGCCGGGTGGTGGTGGCCGACGAGCCGTACGGGCCGGGGCGGGTGCTGTTCGACCCGGTCACCGAGGACCCGGACCGGCCGCCGTTCGTGTCCTGGATCTCTCCGTCACCGGACGGCTGGACCCTCGCGGTGGGGGTGTGCTCCGGCGGCAGTGAGCAGAACACGATCCGGCTCGTCGACGTCCCGACCGGCGCCGTGCTGCCCGGTGCGCCGCCACAGACGCTGATGGACAACTGGACCGGCGGCGCGCACTGGCTGCCCGACTCCAGCGGCTTCTACTTCGCCGCGATCGAGGGTGCCGCGATCGACCTGTCGAACCGCGTCTGGGTGCACCGCGGGGAATCGACGACCGAGGTCGGAGTCGACTGGCTCCCTGGCAACGACTACCGCATGGTCGTCGTGTCCGGCGACGGTCGGCACGCGGTTGCCGTGCAGCGGATCATGAACCCGGTCCCGGTGGCCGTGGCACGCCTGGACGGCGGCGATCTCGAGTGGCGCCCGTTCGTCACCGGGGTCGATGCCACCGTCGCCGGGCACCTGTGCGGCGACGCGTGGATCGCGGTCACCGACGTCGACGCGCCCCGCGGACGGGTGGTGCGATCCCATTACGCGGGCCCCCGATCCCCGGCCAGGGCGATCACGTCAGCGTTGCGGGGTGCGCACACGACGGCCGCGACTCATCCGCTGAGCGCGGCGTCCTGATTGCAGAATCAGTGCGACAAGCGAGCCTCTTCGTGGTGCGTCTGCGGCCGGCGTGAGCGCGGTCACGCGGGTCGACGAGCAGGCAGCGGTGTGGCCGCGGCCATGAGCTGACTCTCCGGTCCGCTCTTGCAGACCCGAGCCGCGCGTTGCGGTACTCGACCCGTAGTGACCGCCTACGGGGGTGACCGCGGTCGTGTGTACATCGAAAAGGTGACGTGCCGCGCTTGCGCGAGGTATCACAGCCAGCCTCGTTCGCGCGCGAGTCGGGCGGCGTCGTGCCGGGTCCGGGTACCGGTCTTCTGCATCGCGCTGGAGAGGTAGTTGCGCACGGTGCCGGGGGCGAGGTGCAGTCTGCGTGCGATGTGCCTGACCGAGTAGCCCTCGCGGGTCTCGAGCAGCGTGTCGAGCTCGCGGTCGGTGAGCGGGCAGTCGTCGACGACGGAGGCCTCGAGGACCTCGTAGGCGATCCAGCGTCGCCCGGCATGCAGCTCGTGGACGACCCCGACGATCTCCTCGGGATCGGCGCTCTTGCTCATGAACCCCTGCACACCGAGCTTCAGCGCCCGCCGCAGGACACCTGGCCGGGCGTGCCGGGTGAGCATGAGGACGGTCTGGCCGGGGCGCTCGTCGGTGATCGCGGTGACTGCTTCGAGGCCGTTCATGCCGGGCATCTCGAGGTCGATGACGAGCACGTCGGGGCGGTGCCGCAGGGTCACGTCCACCGCGTCGGCACCGTTCTCGGGCTGTGCGACGACCGTGATGGTGCCGTCGAGAGGAAGTAGCGATGCCAGTGCGGCGCGCAGGAGGTTCTCGTCGTCGGCGAGGACGATCCGGATCGGGTCATCGCCGGTCATCACGCCCCCCGTCGTGGTCGGCGGGCGACAGCGATGAGTCAGCGGCGCACCGGGGGGCGAGGTCCGCGGCGACGCGAAGTGTCCCGGCGTTCGTGTGATCCGCAGGGAGCCTCCGGTGGTCTCCACCCGGTCGCGCAGGCGGGCGAGCCCGCGCAGGTCGGGTTCCCCCGCCGGCTCGGCGGTCACTCCGTCGTTGGCGATCTCCAGCCGGGTCGGCGACGTGGTGATCGATACGATCGTCGGGCGGGCGTGGCGGAGCAGGTTCGTGGTGGCCTCGCGCAGCACCTGGGCCAGGAGCGGGTGTGCGACTGCTCGGTTGCCGGGGTCGTGGTGGGCCTCGACGGCGATCCCCGTCGCCTCGCAGATGCGTGTGGCGTTCTCGAGTTCGGTGGCCAGATTCAGCTCGTGGCGCGCGTAGGCGAGCTCTCTCGTCTTGGCGATGGCGTCATCGACGAGCTGCCGGATCTCGACGAGTTCGGCATCGGCACGATCGGGATCGGTGCGGACCATGGTCTGTGCGTGGGCGGTCTTCAGCTTGATCACGTGCAGGGAATGCCCCTGGATGTCGTGCAGGTCGCCGGCGAACCGCACTCGCTCGCGAGCGGTGGCCAACTCCGCTTCCGTTCCCTGCGCGCGTTTCAGGCGTCGCACGATGAGCCACGCCTGCTCGCTCGCGATGATGACGCAGGCGACGAACAGCGTGCCCACGGCCGGGAGGACGACGTAGGCGCTCGCGAGCGACCAGGCCGGCGGGTGGGTGAGCAGCGCTGTGGCACCCATCAGAGCGACACCCAGCGAGAAGGCGACGACGGAGAGCAGCTTGCGGTTCGGCAGCCGTGCCAGTAGGAGCACTCCCACCAGAGCGAACGGCACGAAGTTGATCGGGCTGCTGGTGGTGAGGGCGCCGACGAGCCAGTTGGCGCCGGTGAACATGAGGGCGAAGACGGCGCGACGCGGATACCCGTCCAGATTCCATTCCCTGAGCACACCGAGGGCCAGCAGCAACCCCGTCGCGATGATCAGCCCCTCCCACCAGGAGGTCGCCGTGAGCGCGACGCCGACGATGCACAGTGGAGCGATCGCGGCGACCGCGCTGATCATCGCGATCCGTCGTACGCGCCCGATCTCCGCTGCGCCGTCCGGGCCGTGGTCGTCGACGATCAGACTCGACTCCTTCCGCCCTGCCGCTTGATGGCCCTGCCGACCGGCGCCTTCGCGACCAGCGCCACGACGAGCACGACCAACGCCACGTACAGCAGCGACGGATACTGCAGGAAGAACGAGGTGATCGCCTCGGGCAGGACGGTGAACAGCCCGGTGTCGAAGTGCAGCCCGACGTAGGCGAGAACAACGGCCACGGCGAGGATCGTCACGAGGTTGAGGACCACGTCCAGGAACTTCATGGCGTGAACGATTCCCTATGCCCTCCGGCCGGGGTAGTGACACCACGTCACACATGTGAGTGACCTCTTGCCACTGCGCCGCACACCCGCACTGGGTTGCAATAGACACCACCAGGCCGAACATCAAGCCTGGTCAGGGCCAGGTGCGCTGTCCGAATGCTCCCCAGAACACCATTGGGTGCCGTCCGGGCCGAATCCTTGACCATGCCGTTACGGCACTTGGTGCAATTCGAGCCGGTTAGGCGGAGCTCGTTCCGCCAGCCGCTAGCAGGAGGTGCAGGATCGTGTCTTCAGGCCTGAAGTCGGCCGGCGACGTTCCGACGAGAGGGAGCCGGCCACCCAGCGGTGGCCGGCGGAAAGCCGCATCGAAGGGCATCGCGATTCTCGCCGCATCGGCCATTGCGCTGACCGGTTGCGCGGGTGCAGCGCCCACGGCGTCGGCGCAGCCCGGTCCGCCTGCACCGGCTCCCGCCCCGATCGCCTGGAGCGAGTGCGGGCCGAACCGCGACTGCGCCACCGTCGAGGTGCCGTTGGAGTACACCGAGCCGGAGGGAGAGCAGATCCCGATCGCGGTGATGCGGCACCGGGCCACCGATCCCGCGCAGCGCATCGGGAGCCTGTTCTTCAACCCGGGCGGGCCGGCGGTCCCGGCCGTCCAGCAGGTGACGTCGATCGACGCCGCCACGGGCGCTGGTATGTTCTCACCGGCCGTGCTCGCGCGGTTCGACGTCATCGGCATGGACCCGCGCGGCGTCGGTGAGTCCGGCGAGGTCCGGTGCCTCACCGACGAGCAGCGGGCCGCGCGTGCGAGTGCCGATCTCGACCCGACCGTGCCCGGCGGGAAGCCACTCGCGGAACTGCAGGCGGACGCCACGGAGCTGGCCGAGGGCTGCCTGGCCCACCAGAGTCCCGAGTTCCTGGCGAGCTTGTCCACCGACAACGTTGCCCGCGACATGGACCAGGTCCGTGCCGCGATCGGCGAGGAGAAGATCACCTACTACGGGGTCTCGTACGGCACGGTGCCCGGCCCCATGTACGCCACGCTGTTCCCCGACCGCGTCCGGCAGATGGTCCTGGACGCGCCCGTCGACACCGAGCTCTGGCACAACGACCGGCTCGCCCTGCTCGACGACGTCGACCAGGCCAACGAGACGACCCTCGCCGCGTGGTTCGACACCTGCCGCACCGAGGGGGTGCAGGTGTGCCCCTTCGGCGACGGTAACCCGGAGGCCGCCTTCGACGCGCTGATCGCCCAGCTCGAAGCACATCCGCTCCAGGTCGCGCCGGTCGAGGGCCTGGCACCGGGGGGCACGCTCGACGGCGCCGTGGCGCTCGAGGCCGTCCGGTCCGGTGCCGGCGCGCGGTCCTTCTGGCCGATCCTCACCGCGGGCCTGATGAGTGCGCAGCAGGGCGACGGCACCGCCCTGCACTTTTTGATGTCGATCGTCACCGTCGCGCCTTTCGGCGCTCCACTCGCCATCTATCAGGAGGCCCACAACGCGGTGCGCTGCGTGGACTGGCAGGCACCGACCGACATCGCGGCGCACACCGCGGCCGCCACCGAGATCACCGAACGCGGCGGGCGGATGGGTTACCGCGCTGCCTACAGCGCACTGAACTGCGCCGCGTGGCCGGTACAGAACGACGACCCCGTCACCGGGCCCCTCACCGGCGCAGGCGCCCCGCCCATCCTGGTAGTCGGTGGACGCCTGGACCCTGTGTCCCCCCACCATTGGGCCGAGGCCACGGCGAACGACCTGGAGTCCGCCGTCCTGCTCACCCGTGAGGGCGTCGGCCACGGCTCCTACCGCACCAGCGGCGCGTGCATCGACACGGCCGTGGACGCCACGCTGATCGACGGGGACCTTCCCGCCGACGGCGCCGTGTGCACCCCGGAGGACCCGACCACGACCAAACCCGCCGCGGGCCCCGGCGGGAACACCGGGCAGTAGCCCAGCGCCCCGGTCAGGGAACGTTGGTGCGGGAATCCGCAGCTCGACCGCGGAACTCGTCCGTAGTGAACGTCGCTCGACGGCCGCTCGGCCAGAAGGGCACGATTCAACTACGCAACGACTACCGCATGGTCGTCGTGTCCGGCGACGGTCGGCACGCGGTTGCCGTGCAGCGGATCATGAACCCGGTCCCGGTGGCCGTGGCACGCCTGGACGGCGGCGATCTCGAGTGGCGCCCGTTCGTCACCGGGGTCGATGCCACCGTCGCCGGGCACCTGTGCGGCGACGCGTGGATCGCGGTCACCGACGTCGACGCGCCCCGCGGACGGGTGGTGCGGATCCCGCTCGACAGTCCGGACCCGGACGACCCGTCGGCCTGGGAGGAGATCGTCCCGGAGGCCGAGGCCCTGCTGCGGTCGGTGACACCGGTCGGGGACGTGCTCTACCTCGCCGAGCTCGTCGATACCTACGCCCGGGTCCGGATCGTCGACCGATCCGGGGAACCGTGTGGGGAGGTGCCGTTGCCGGGCCGGGGCGCCCTCGTCGAGCTGCCGTTCCCGATGATGAACATGGCGACCGCGGCCCCGACCGGTGCGTACACGTTCGCGTTCTCGACGCTCGCGTCCTCGGCCGGCACGTATCGGCACCACCCGGGCGCCGATGGCCTGGAGGTCCTCCGCGAACCTGGCGTGTCGATCGAGGACGGCGTGGTCGAGGACCACTGGGCGACGTCGGCGGACGGCACCCGGGTCCCGTTCCACACCGTGCGCAGGGCCGAGGCCACGCTGGACCGACCGCGTCCGGCGATGATCTACGCCTACGGCGGTTCCAACGCTCCCTGGGTGCCGTCGTTCCCCGGGCCGATGGCCGCATTCGTCGCGGCGGGTGGCGTGTTCGTGCACGGCCACCTGCGCGGCGGCGCGGAGTTCGGCCGTGACTGGTGGGAGGGCGGCCGGCTCCGGAACGAGCAGAACAGCTACGCCGACCTCTACGCCATCGCCGAGACACTGATCTCCGACGGCGTCACCGACCCGTCGCTGCTCGCCGTGACCGGAGGCTCGAACGGCGGCCTGATGGCCGAGGTGGCCGCGACCCAGCGCCCCGGCCTGTGGGCGGCGGCGATCCCCCGCGTCCCGCTGCTCGACGTGGTCGGCGCCTGCCGGGACGGCTACGGGCGCGGCGGGTGGTCCAGGCCGAGTTCGGCGATCCGGCCGACCCGGACGAGGCGCGTCGGATGGCGAGCTTCTCCCCGTACCACCTGGTCTCCGACAACATCGCCTACCCTGCCGTGTACCTCGACTCGGGCGACACCGATCCGCGCTACCCGCCGTGGCACGCCCGCAAGTTCACCGCCCGGATGCGGGCCGCGAGCAGGGCCAGCACGCCGATCCTGCTGCACATCTGGCGCAACGTCGGCCACGGCTGGGCCACCGACAAGGACGTGGCGCTCATCGAGAACACCGAGTGGCTGGCCTTCACCATGAAGGTGCCCGGCCTCGAGCTGAGGGGAGGCGCCGACCGGCTCGGTCGGCGCCTCCTCTCCGTGCTGTCCCTACGACGTGACGACACCGGTGCGCAGGTCGCTCCCGCGCGTCTCCGGAATGGCCCGGAAGATCACCGGCAGCGCGATCAGCGCCAGTGCCGTGGCGTAGAAGGCCGGGGCCAGCAGGCTGCCGCTGGCATCGACGAGCGCCTGGCTCACCAGCGGCGCGGTCCCGGCGAACAGGGCGTAGGCCACGTTGTAGGGCAACGCCATCCCGGTGTAGCGCACGTCGGCGGGCAGCATCTCCAACACGGCCATGCCTCCGGCGCCCAGCAGCGACACGACGATGAGCAGGGCGAGCATCGCGAACACGATCGCCACCATGCTTCTCGTCCCGATCAACAGGTAGGCGGGGACGAGCACGACGACCGCACCGACGGCCCCCGCCCGCACGAGGGGACGCCGGCCGACCCGGTCAGCCACCGACCCGAACACCGGCCCCACGAACGCCGCGAACAACGTCAGGCCGGTGATGACCGTCAACGCGGCGCTCGAGCTGATACCGCCCGCCTGCGCGAGGTAGGTGGGCATGTAGCCCAGGAACATGTGCGTGATCACCCCGACCACGCCGAAGAAGCACAGCAGCACCAGCATCGTCCGCCAGCGCTCGCGCAGCATCCGGCCGAGCCCCGGGCGGCGCGCCCCGCCGTCCTCCTTGAGCTCGGTGAACACCGGGGTCTCGTCCACCCCGAGCCGCAGGAGCAGCCCGACCAGCGACAGCAACCCGCCGAACACGAACGTCCAGCGCCACGCGCCGGCGGCGAAGGCGTCGCCCGCCACCGTCTGGAAGACCACGATGGTCAGCGTCGCCCCGGCGGCACCGAGCATCGTCGAGCTGCCGACCACTGCCATCCAGAGCATGCGGCGCCGGGGCGGGGCGTGCTCGAGCCCGAACGTCAGCGCCCCGGTGTACTCGCCGCCGGCGGAGAACCCCTGTGCCAGCCTGCAGACCATGAGCAGGATCGGCGCCGCGATGCCGATGGCCGACCAGCTGGGCAGCAGCCCGATCGCCGCGGTCGCCGCGCCCATCAGCAGCACCGACGCACTCAGCGCGGTGCGCCGGCCCATCCGGTCACCGATGCGGCCGAACACGACCGCGCCGGCCGGACGTGCGACGAACGCGACACCGTAGATCGCGAACGTCGCGAGCAGCCCCGACGAGCCGCTGTCGGCGGGGAAGAACGTCGCGGCGATCACCACGGCGGAGAACCCGTACAACGTGAAGTCGAACCACTCCACGAAGTTCCCCGACGCCCCGGCCAGCATGATTCGTGCCGGCGACTGTCGTCGCCTCGCACGCACCTCGTCACCGTGCTCGGAAACGGTCTCCGTCATCGCAGGCCCTCCTCGGTTCGCACGCCACGGCGCAATCGGTGCACAGAGCATCGCCGTCCGGCCGGCGTGGGCAGAGAGCCGGATGTCACCGATAGCGCGATGTCAGTGCGACACCTGTCGAACGCCGGGCGAGCTGGCACGATGATCGTGCCGACGTGGATGGAGGATCGTGCAAATGGCGGACGACGCCCTGCAGGAGATCGTCGACGAGCTGGCCGAGCGGCTGCAGAGATCGGTCGCGATCGACGATCCGGCGATCCGCCTGCTGGCCGCCAGCCGCCATTTCGGGGACGAGGACCCGGTACGGGTGACGTCGGTCCTCAACCGGTCGGTGAGCTCCGACCTCACCGAGGAGGTACTCGGTCACGGCATCGCGACATGGACGCAGCCAGGAAGCGTGGTCCTGCCCTCCGAGAACACGCTGCCCAGGCTGTGCGCTCCGGTGCGCTGCAGCGGACTGCTGCTGGGCTACCTGTGGCTGATCGACACCGACGACACGCTCGACCTAGAGAAAATCGCGCTGACCGAGGCCGCCGCCGCCAGGGCCGGGGTCGTGCTCTACCGGCGACTGATCCTGCACGAGCGCTCCAAGGCGCGCCACGAGGCAATCCTGCGCGAGCTGGTCTCGTCCGACCACGCCGCTCGCGTCCAGGCCGCCGAGGATCTGCGTGCGGAGAACCTGTTCCCCGCACGGCCCACGTCGTTCGTCGTCGTCGGGGCCCAGGTCGACGGCGGCGACGACGCGGCGGCCGTCGCGCTCGAATCCGCCGTCGAGGAGGGGCTACGCGCCGGCGACGACGTCCACCTCACCGTGGCGAACCGTTCGAGGGCCTGGATCCTCTACGCCGCGCCCCCTGCAGAGGTACCGGTCGACGCCGTCAGCAACCGGATCCTCGCCCGGTTCCGGTCGCTGGCCGGTGACGTGCCACAGGTGGTGATCGGAGTCGGCTCCACGGCCGAGGACCTCGAGTCCGTAGTGGACTCCCATCGCCACGCGTTCCTGGCTGCCCGTGCCGCCCTGCTTGTGCCCGCGATCGGCACCGTGGCCCGGTGGGGCGAGCTGGGCCCCTACGAGGTACTGCTCAAGCTCCCGGTCGACGACCTGCTGCACGCATCACAGGTCCCCGCCCTAGCGGAACTGGAACGGAACGATCCGCACGGCGTGCTGATCGACACGCTCGAGGCCTACTTCGACCACGCGGGCGACGTCCGGAGTACCGCCGATCTACTGTGCGTCCACCGCGCGACGCTCTACCACCGACTCAAGCGCATCGAGACCCACACCGGCTGCCGGCTGAACCGCGGAGACGACTGGCTGACGCTCCACCTCGGACTCAAGCTGCGCACACTCGCTGCGGCCTACCGGCGCCGGGCCTGAGCGCCCGGCGCCAGCCAGCATATCCAGGCTACAAGGATCTGCGCGGCGAGCCGGCAGTTCACGCCATGGGCCGGTCATCGCGCTGTGACCGGCCGCCGGTAATCCACTCGATCAAGAGCGCCGCGCCGGCATGTACCGCCCGAACCAGTCGAGCGTGCGGGTGAGGAAGTCGATCAGAGCGGGGTAGGCGCGTACGCCGTGACCCTCCTCCGGGTAGATGACCAGCGCGGAGTCGACGCCGTGGGCGCGAAGGGCGTGGTGGAACTCCCGCGCCTGTCCCGGGGGTGTGCACCGGTCCAGTGCGCCGGCGACGTTGAGGCATGGGGTGCGAACGTTGCCGGCCTGCAGCGCGGGGCTGCGGGTCTGCGCCTGGGTTCCGGGCGACACGAGGTCTCCGCCGAGCAACGACAGTCCCCACTCACTGATGTTGCTGGTCAGGGACTGGCTGTACCAGTCGGTGACCGGCGAGACCGGTACCGCGGCGGCGAAGCGCCGGTCCTGCGTGACCAGCCATGACGACATGAAGCCGCCGTAGCTGCCGCCGATCAGTCCGACCCGGTCGGGGTCGACGACACCCTGGGCGACGAGCGCGTCGATCCCGGCGAGGTAGTCGTGGGTGTCTGCACCGCCCATGTCGCCGACGACACGGCCGGCGAACTCCTGGCCGCGCCCGCCGCTGCCGCGCGGGTTGGGGTTGAGCACCGCGTAACCGCGCGAGACCAGCAGCGGCACCCACGCGTGGACCATCGACCAGGTGTTGCGGAACGCCCAGACCGGGCCGCCGTGGATGTTGACGACGAGCGGGAACGATCCGTCCCCCGATGGGGTGCACAGCACGCCGTCGATCTCGAGTCCGTCCGGCGCCGACCAGGTCACCGACCGCGCGGTGCCGGCCACGGAGGACAGGAAGTCGGTTCCGGGATGGGCGACCGAGGCCAGCACCCGATGCTCCTCACCGGCGGTGAGCACCACCTGGTGCGGCAGCTCGTAGGAGTCCTCGATCACCACGACGCGCCCGTCCGCGGTGAAGGTCGCGTAGGGGTATCGCGGCCCGCCGCAGGAGTGGGTCCAGTCGAGGACCTCCCGTACCCGGCCGGTGGCGACGTCGACGATGCCGGCCACGGAGTTCAGGCGCCGCTGGCCGACGTAGCCGAGTCTGCCCTCGTCGATCCACTGCAGGCAGGTGACATCGGTGCCGGCGGTCTCGACGGCAGTCCGTTCACCGGAGCCGAGGTCGATGAGCGTGATGTCGCCGGCCACGATCCCGCGGTCGCTGCAGACCGCTTGGACGACGGCGACGTACCTCCCGTCCGGCGACCCGGCGGGCAGGCCGAGCTGGACCTCGCTGCGCAGGAGCTCACGATCGCCCTCGTCGCCGATGCCGCCGCCCACGGCCAGGAGCCGCAGGGCGGCGCCGTACCACAGGTCCTCGCTCGGGCCGTCGGAGGCGACGACCACCACCCGGTCCGGTCCGCACCACTCGGCCTCCCAGCAGTTCGTTCCCTGCGGGGAGAGTCGGGTCAGCTCGCCGGTCCCGACCGTGTACGCCCACAGGCTGCGCCACGCGTCGTCGTCCTCGCCGGTCTCGACCAGAGGCTGCCAGCTCTCCGGTGCGGTCGCCGCCGCCGCCCCGACCGTGCCCGAGCCCTGTGCGCCCGCGAGGTCGGCGCCGAGGCCGGCGACACCGAGAAGTACGCGCCGGCCGTCGGGAGACCAGTGCGCGTACTCGACGGTCCCGAGTACTTCGGGGGCGGCGACGGCCTCACCGAACCGTTCCTCGAGCAGGTAGAGCTGGAACACCCCACTCGTCTGCCGGTCGGACAGGAAGGCCAGGACCGAACCGTCGGGGGAGAACCGGGCGCCGTGCGCCGACGATCCGGGCAGTGACGAGACCGGTTGCAGCTCGCCGTCCACTGCTGTGTACACCGCCGTCCGCGGGAGCCCCTGGAGCGCATCGAGGACCGTGCCGGTGACCACCACCCGCGCGCCGTCGCTCGTCGCGTGCGGTCCGCTCAGCGCGTGCGGGCGGCCGAAGCCAGGCTCGTGGAGCTTGCGCAGGTACTCGGTGACAGCGATGTACTCCGGCGTGTCGCGCAGATCCGCGTTCATGGGCTCTCCTTCGGTGTGGCTCGGCACGGCTGACTCCGACATCGGTTCGAGCGGTGCCCTCCCGGTCGTCATGTGGCGCAGCGGCGGTGGTCAAGACGCCGTTCGCTCACCGACCACTGCTCGGTCCATCCAGTCGCGTAGCAGCGGGACGACGACGTCGGGTTCGACGCCCCCCAGGTGGTCCAGCCCGTCGAGGAGGTGAACCTCCCACCCCAGGTCCTCGAGCTCGGGACGGGTATCGGTGACGATGCCACCGATACGGACGACGACGTCCCCGGCGACGATGACGTCGTCGGTTCCTGCGAAACACAGGCGCGGAAGCTTGAGCTGCTTGTTGGCGTCCCGGTCGTCGAAGTCCTGCAGTGCCTCGTAGTAGATGGCGGACTGGCGCATTTTCTCGATCATGGTGGTCTTCTCGACGGAGATGCCGAGATCGTCGAGATGGCTGGGTTGAGCGCTGCCGAGGGTGATTTGCAGCATCTCGTGGTAGGGGCCGTCGAGAGGCGGGAAGCCGGTCATCGCGAGGCCGGTGAGCCGATCGGTCCGCAGGGCCAGCTGGAGTCCGATCACTCCACCCCAGGAGTAGCCCCACCAGGTGAAGTCGTCCAGGCCGGCCGCGTCTGCGACGGCCAGCAGGTCGCTGGTGACGTTCTCCGGTGTCATGGTCTGGAACGGGTGGGCACCCGGATAGGAGAGCAGAACGATCCGGTGCCTGTCGGTCAGTCCTTCCCGCAGCCCCGTGCACAGGCGCCGCATCAGGTCGGCTGCGGGTGCGTCCACGGGGAGGTTGGGGTCGGCGTAACAGACGAGGGCGGGTCCCTCGCCGTGTACCTCGAAGTAGATGTCATCGCCGTTGTGGGCGCGAGCAGTGGGCATGGGTGAAGTCCTCTCTCAGTGGGGCGGTTCGATCCCGAGCTGTCGGCATACGAAGGCGAGCCACTCGGCCGCCTGCTCCAGGGCGACGTCGGCGGCGGTCGCCCAGCCGTGTCCGACGTTCTCCCAGACGTGGAGCAGGATCGGAGCCTCGCCCTGTTGGGTGTCCTGGAGCGCGGCGGCGAACTTGCGGGCGTGCCACGGGGAGCAGCGCGGGTCGGTGTCGCCTGCGTCGAGGTACACCGCCGGGTACGTCTGCTTCTCGACCAGCTGGTAGGGCGAGAAGGTCAGCATCCGCCGCACGTCGGCGGGATCGTCGATGTCGGCGAGTTCGACGGCCACGGCGTAGCGGCCGTACGGCTCGCGGCACGCTCCGACGAGGTCGATCAGGGGAGCTCTCGGGACCACAGCCGCCCACAGGTCGGGGCGTTGGGTGATCGCGACGCCGGCCATCAGACCTCCGTTGGAGCCGCCGGTGACGCCCAGTTGCCCGGGACTCGTGCGGCCCTTGTCGAGGAGGTCCTCGGCGACCGCGTAGAGGTCGTCGTAACAGTTCTGCTTCGTCTGCTTCCGGCCGCCCAGCCACCACGAGTGGCCGAACTCCGAACCTCCACGGAGATGGGTGTGGACGAAGACGCCCCCCGCGGCGACCAGGGCCGCCTGCCCACCGGGGTACTGCGGGACCCACGGGGCGTTGTAGCCGCCGTAGGCGTAGAGCAGCGAGGGTTGCGGAGCAGTCGGATCGACGTCGCGACGGCGGACCAGGTGGTAGGGGACTTGGGTTCCGTCCCTGCTGGTCGCCCAGTGGTCCTCGACGACGGCATCGGCCACGATCACCGCGGGTGCCTGCAGCTCCTCCACCTCGGTCGCACCGGGCCGGTGCCTGTAGGTGCCCCACGACGACGTGAGGGTGGAGAAGGGGAACCAGAACTCCCCGGGGTGTCCGCGGGGCACCAGGTTCGGATACGGGTAGCCGTGCTCGCCGATCGCGCCGCGGCCGGGCAGCGGTACCTCGCCGAGGTGCGTCCCGGACCGGTCGTAGATCTGGACCCGCGCGTAGGTGTCGACGAACTCGGAGACGTAGAGCAGCTCACCCACCACGGTCAGGGTGCGGAGTACCGCCTCGGACTCCGGCACCAGGGTGGCCCAGTCGGCCGGATCTGGCCGGTCCACGTCGATCGCCACCAGCCGTCCGCGGTCGGCATCCAGATCCGTGACGGCGATGAAACGGTCGCCGACGAGTCGTCCGGCGACCGTGGCGTCCGTGTCGGCCACGAACGGGCGCCAGGTCGCGTTCCCGGCGGCGTCCAGGTCCGCGATCGCCACGGGGCACGGGGTCAGCAGGCGCTCGATCGCCACGGCCCGGGTTCCGGACGCGTCGGGCAGGACCATCCGGTACTCGCTCGCGGCAGCGAGCCACGGGACCTCCTGCCGGGTCGTCGTGGCGTCGATCAGCCGATGGAACCAGACCTGGTAGGACGCGTCGTTCGGGTCACCCTGGAGTGCGGTGAAGAAGAACCCGCTGGAGTCCGGGAGCCAGTGCACACCGCCGCTCCAGGCGTCCATCAGCCGTTGGCGTGGCGGGTTGTCGAGCCACGCCCGGGTGTGCAGGTCGAACAGGTGGATGCCGTTCTGCTCGCTGCCGTCGTCGCACAGTCCCACCGCGAGGATCCGGCCGTCGGGCGAGGGCGCGAACCAGGACAGGAACGGTGCCGTCCCCTCGCCGTCCGGCTCCGGGGAGTACACCGTGTCACCGTCGCCGTAGGGCTCGTCGGCGGCGACGACTCCGGCCTGCGGGTCTCCCTCGGCCGTCACCGACCGGAACCACCGGCCGCCCGCGAAGGTCGGCGCCGATCCGAAGCGCTGGGCCGTGTGACCCTCGACGAGCTCGCGGAGAGCGTCGAAGCCCGGCCACGACCGGACCGTTTCCGACGCCAGCTTCGCCTGCTCGCCCTGCCACTGCCTGACATCGTCAGCCTTGGCGTCCTCCAGCCACCGATACGGGTCGAGGCTACGGACGCCGGCGAGCTCGTCGACATCCTCGCCCTTGCGGGTCGGGGGGTACTCAATGGTCACGGGCTCTTCTCCCTGGTTGGCGGATCCGGTGCGGGCCGCACGTCAGCGTTCGTCCTTGACGATTCGTCCGTTCTGACGCCGAGCGGGCTCCGGTCGGGGTCGAAGGTGCTCGGGTCGTCGAGCGGATTGCCTCCTGAAGAAGGTTTGATGTGCACGTTTGCCGGGTTCGACCGTGCCGACCTCGTCGTCGATGCGGAGCACACGCGGGGTGTTGTCACTGGTCGCCGAGACGGGGGCGGTATCGGGTCCTCGATCCGGGAGCGCGAGGCGAGGTCGTGCCCATTGTCGATCTCCCGGATGCGTCCGTTGCTGACCGGTTCCGAGCGACCGGACAGCGGATCCGGCCCCCGTGCCGTCGACAGGTACGACGCCTGCGATCACACCGGCTTCGTCCTTTCTTCCCGGAGATGTCGGTAGTGGCAGTTTCGTGGTTTCGATTCCGGTCGACCACCGACATGCGTGGCGGTTTCGGCCCGGGCATTGCAGGAGATCGAACGGGACACGATGTATGTGCTCTGATGGCTCGTTTACGGGTACGGGCGCCCGCTGGTCGGGCCCGGCCAGGCCGGCGACGCCCCGATATTTCTCACCTGATGAGCCATCTGCGCGTCGAGCGGGTCGTGCGGACAAGGCCGACTCTGCACGCGCGATTCGGGCCCACCTGCGTGACCGCCACATCGTCGCCGTCATCCCGGAACCGTGCGACCAGCAAGAACATCGGAAACTCGTCCCTGACCTTGCGGCGGGATCGCCCTCAAAGCGGTCGTCACCTGGCTATCCGCATGAGGAGTCATCCCTAGCCCATCACCGTTCCGGAGGACGCCCCGGTGCCGACCTTGCGGCGTCGGGAGAACGCGCCCAGGTCGATCGTCCGACCGGTGTACTCCCCCAGGAACTGCACGGGATCGGCGTCGTGGTCGCGTCCACCCTCGACCTGCTCGATGATCGTGGCCAGGAACTTGCCGGCCAGCGGCGCGTTCTTGAACTGGTTGCCGCTCGTGCCGATCGCGACGTAGAAACCGTCCAGCTCGGTGCGGTCGTAGATCGGGGACCAGTCGTCGGCGACGTCGTAGACGCCCACCACACCGCGGGGTCGGCTCGGGACGGCCAGCTCGGTCAGCCGCCTCGCCGCCCGCGTCACCTGCGCGTCGAACACCGCCGCCGTGGCACGGGGGTGCGCCTCGTCGGGATCGTCGAGCCAGTCCAGGGGGTCGCACTCGGGTTCGGTGCCCCCGATCAACAGGTTACCTCCGACCTCGCCCCGCATGTACGTGCCGAGGTCCATGTCGGCGACGCTGATGCCGGGTGAACCGGCCGGGGCGAACCCGGCCGGCGCGGTGGCGTGCGCAACCTCCTGCCGCAACGGGCGCACGCCGATCGTGAAGTCCGACCCGACACCGGCGAGCCCGTTGAGCGCTCCCGACCACGGCCCGGCCGCGTTGACCACGGTGCGGCACGGGACGGTGCTGCCGTCGTCGAGCCGGACTCCGGTCACCCGCCCGCCTTCGGTGTCGAGCCCGACCACGGCGGTGCGGAGCCGGAACTGCGCGCCGTGGTGAGCCGCTACCGTCGCCAGGTTCTGGGCGGCGAGCTGCGGATCGCCGACGTAGCCCGCGTCGGGCGTGTACACCGCACCGAGTTCGCCGTTCGGCGCGTCCCAGAACCGCTCGTCGTCGATCCGCTTGGGCGGCCAGTAGCGGCCGGCGTCGATGCCCGGGATCCGGCGGCGCAGCGTGTCGCTGTCCCACTCCTCGTAGGGCACGCCGACGTCGTCGAACAGGTGCACGTACCCGGCCCTGGGCGCGAGCTCCACGTCGAGCATCGCGAGCCCGCAACGCACGAACCGGACCGGCTCGCCGACATCGCAGCCGAGGTGATCGCCCCAGTGCTGCCAGCAGTGCTGTGACTCCCACGCCGTGGCGACGCCGGCACGGGTGGAGAAGTTGAACCGCACCACCGCACTCGACGAGCTCGTCGAGCCGTGCCCGACACCGCCCGCCTTGTCGACGACGAGCACCTTTCGGCCCGAACGCGCGAGTTCGAGCGCGATCGACGCTCCGATCACACCGGCTCCGACGACGACATCCACGTTCATGCGCCCAGTCTGGCCAGCTCACCCTGCCCGTACATCCGCCCGACGCCGAACACCGAAACCGTTCGATACGACAGATGTCGTGTGCTGCCGAGCCTGCGCCGCTTCCCGGACCGCGACGCCGCGCAGGCAACGAGGCCGGCGGATGTCGCGCTGTGGTGCCCGCCGCGCGGACCCACTGCCCAGGGTTTATGCGACGGCTGTCGCCGACACGAGGCCTACGTAGCGACGCAATGTCTCGGACGGTGAGTCACGCGCACCGGATTCTCAGGCTCGTCGCGCTACAGCTGCCCCTCGCGGTGCTCACCGAGCTCGTCGGGTTCTCCCCACACATCGTGGAGCAGTTCCGCGAGGTTACTGAGCAGATGTGGTCGGGCCTCACTGCCGAGGGTGAAGCCGTCGACTTCGCCGGCACGTTCGGGCAGCTCTCCGAGCTCATGGCAGCCGAGCTCGCCGCGCACCGCAAGCACGGCGCCGACGATTTCGTGACGACGCTGCTCAGCGCGAAGGTCGACGGCCGCGAACTCGACAGGACGAGCGCACCAGCATCCTCGTCACCTTCGCGGTGGCGGGTCACGAGACGATCATGAACTCGGCGAGCACACTGGTGCACCTGCTGCTCGAGAACCCGGAGCGCCAGGATCGGATCGACCGCAATCCGGGCTTGGCGCCACGCTATGTGGAGGAGCTGCTTCGTCACCGCAGCCCGACGCAGAACTTCGCCCGCCGCGCGACATGCCCGACCGCGATCGCGGGGGCAGCCGGTCGACGAGGGCGACGCCGTGCTGCTGTCGATCGCCGCGGCCAACCGCGACCCGGCGCGGTTCGCCGACCCGGAGCGCTTCGATATCACCGCGCCACGCGCGGCCACCTCGGGTTCGGTTTCGGGGTCCACCAGTGCCTCGGCGCCGCACTGGCCCGCGCCGAGCTCTCGATCCTGCTCGCCGCTCACCCACCCCTGCACGCCGCCGGGGAGATTCGCTGGAGCGGGTTGCAGGGCGGCAATCACCTCGAGCCGAGCGAGCTGCACCGACTGGCCGTCGCGGCCCGTCACGCGCTTGGACGTCTCGCATGAGGAGGGATGTCTGACTGCGGGTTTGCCTCAGTTTGAGTGGCAAGAAGCGGCCAACAACGAGCGGGTGTCGTTGCCACTCGAACTGAGGCACTCGCAGGTCAGAGCAATAGCGATGCCTCATGATCAACGGAGCAGGACAGTCATGCCCAGAACAACTGGTGTTGCAGGGCCCCTCGAGTGGGCGCTCGGTCCATTCGCCGGGGGTTTGCCGTGCGCATCCATCCTCCGGGACACGCGTCGAGCACGGTGCGTGTCCGACCGGTCGGGGCGGGTGGGTCGGCGAGCTCAGGCTCGACCGGTGGGGCGGGCTCGGCGGGGACGAGCTCGGCGTGCACGTCCGCGGCGTCCCATGGCGTGCGCGACCAGGACGCCGAGGATGACGCCGCCGACGATCAGCCGGCTCACTGTGCACCGCCGAGCAGGCGCCGCCACGGCAACAACTCCGCCCGGTGGGGGTGGGCATCGGCCGGTTCAGACCCCGATGCGCTGCCACCAGGGCAGCCGGTGCCACGCGCGGTAGAACCCGTCGTGATGGTGACCGTGTCGTCGTGATCGCCTGCGTCGTCGAGGCTGAGGTTCTGCTCGCGCAGCGTGGCGATCCGCTGGCGCTCGAGCAGCGACAAGTAGCGATTCGCCCGCTCGGTCTCGACCAGCGCCAGCGGCGCCAGCCCGCCGCGCTCGGCGCGCCACCGTAACCGGTCTTACGGCCGACCCCGACCATCCTCGCCGCCTCGACCACTCCGACGCCGGAGAGCACGAGATCCCAGTAGCGAGCTTCGACGTCCAGTTGGCGCTTGCGTTCCTCGACGAGCCATCAAATACCCCGATGATCTTGCAGGTGGGTGTTGCGACAAGGTCTAGAACCCGAGCGGCGCTGACGGGCGCAGACCGAACTCCCGCCCGGCCAGGTCCCAGTGATGTGCTGGTCAGGGCGTTGCCGAGGAGCAGCGGACCGGCCGGTGCGGCCTGGCGGCGCGCTCGACCCTGGTACCGCGGCTCTACCTCCCTGGTCTGTCGGGCAGCGCTGCCACCGCTCGCGACGTGGAGTCGATGAGCGCCTTGGCGACCGCCCGACCGGATACTCCGTTGATTCCGGGGCCGGGCCACGTTGCGGCGCCGATCAGCCACACGCCCGGCACGGCGGTCCGGTAGCCGCCTGCGTGTGCGGGGATCGGACGCTGGGTGAGGGTCTGGGCGAGCGAGTTGTGGCCCGCGCAGCTGTCGCCGGGGCCGGCGTTCGGGCTGGCCTCGGCCAGGTCGGCGGGCGACACCAGGTGCCGTTCCCGTACGAGGCCGGTGAGCCCGGGGGCGTGCAGCTCGGCTTCGGCGAGCACGCGGTCGGCGAAGGCTTCGGTGGTCGCGGTGTCCCATCCGCCGGCGCCGTACCTCGTCCCGGCCGCGTCTGCGCGGGGGGTGTGTGGGACGTCGAGCACCTGCAGTCGAAGGATGGCCTGTCCGTCAGGAGCCCGGGTCGGGTCGACGGCGGTCGGTTCGTGCCACGCCATCGACGGGTGCTCCGGCAGCAGGCCGTCGTCGGCCTGGCGTATGGAGGTCACCAGGGCGTCCAGGCCACGGCTCACGTTGATCGCGCCGCCTGCGTCGAGACGGGTGTCCCGAAAGTGCGGCCGCGCCGACAACGCGAGGTTCATCTGGAAGCAGCCCCGCCTGAACTGGTAGGCGGCCGCCTGTTCCCTTACCCCGGACGAGACTCCCGGCACCTCACGCAACAGCCGCCCGTACAGCTGGTCCGGAGTGGCAGAGACGATCACCGCTTCGCCCGCCTCCACGGTCTGGCCGTCGGTGGTGCGCACACCGACGGCGCCTCCGTCATGCACCACGATCTCATCGACGCTCACACCACAGACCACATCGCCGCCGCGTTCGGTCACGAGGCCGACCAGCGCGTCTGCGAGGCGGCCGCTACCGCCGACCGGAACCGGGATGCCATTACCGAGCGCCGCCAGGGCGAACACCACCCACATGGCGCTGGCCGGGTCCTCGGGCCCGGAGCCTAGATGCATCGGCCACGGCGCCGCGAGCGATCGCAGTTCCTCGGTCGCGAATCGCCGGCGAACGAGATCGGCGGCGTTCCCCGCAATCAGCTGGCTGAACGGCAGCGCGCCGTCACGGCTTCCCTGGACGAGGCCGGCGAGCGACGCCCTGGCCTCGAAGCTGTCAAGGCCTGTGCCGGTCAGCTCGAACAGCGTCGGCAGATACCGGCCGATGTTCTCGAAGAGGCGGTTCCACCTGCTGCTCTCGCCAAGCCGCTCGAGCTCGGCTGCGAACGCCCGCGGATCGACGGGGGCGATGGCCGAGCGGCCGTCGGGCAGCGATGAACCGGTGGCCAGTGGGGCGGTGACGTACTCGAGCCCGTGGCGGCTCAGGTCCGGCCCCAACTCCGCCCAGGCCGGGCCGCCGACGAAGGCCGGGTGCATCGAGGAATAGCGGTCGTAGTGGAAACCGGGGATGCCGAGCTCCACCGTCTGCATCCAGCCGCCGGGCTGCGGCATCTGCTCGAGCAGAACGACGCTGCGCCCGGCGTCGAGCAGGTAGGCGGCGGCGACCAGGGCGTTGTGGCCGGCGCCGACGAGAATGACGTCGGCGCGCTGTGGAAGATCGTTCACGGTTGCCATCGTAGGAACGAAATCGAGGAGACCGTGCGGATCCGACCGCTGAGCGGTCAGCGTCGCCCAGATCATGCTGGGAACCACCGTTCAGAGCGGTCATCTGCACTCTCCGGAGGTGCCGATCCGGCCGTATCCCGGTGGCACACTGCTGTCATGGCCGTGATCGACCCTCGCTACGAGGCAGATGGCCCACGTGCAGTCGTCCGGAGCGCCTTCGGCTTGTTGGGGGCGCTGCGGGCGCTGGGCTCCGCCCGGGTCAGCGAGCTGGAGCGCGCCAGCGGGCTGCCACGAACCACCGTGCATCGACTGCTCAACCAGCTCCAGGAGGTCGGCGCCGTCGAGCGGTCTTCGGGACGCTGGCGCCTCGGTCCGACGCTCGTCGAGCTCGGCGCCGGAGTGCCCGCTGAGCCACGGCTACGGTCGGTCGCCCGTCGCCCGCTCCTGGATCTCGCCAACGAGACCGGCGGGCTCGTCACACTCAGCGTGGAGATGGCCGGACAGGCCCTCGTCATCGAGGTCCTGCCGGGGACCCGCCGCCTCGCGAAGGAACCCGACGCCGGGTCGCCGCTCGCTCCGAAGACCGCCGCGCTGCGCGCGCATGAACAGGCGCGCCGCGGGGACATGCGGCCGGTCATCGAGGCCGGGACCGTCGATCCCAGGATCAGCTGCGTCGCCGCTCCGCTCCGGCTCTCTCCGGTCGATGTGGGCGTCGTCGGGGTAATGGTCCCAGGCAACACAGGGGTCCGGGCGACAGCGGCGGCCGCCACCCGCCACGCCGCCGGCCGTATCGCATCGCAGCTGTCGCTGCTGCCCTGAGCCGTCCCCGCCCGCCGAACCGGCGTGCGGGTTGTTCCCGCACCGGGCTCTCCACGTGTCCCGATGGGCTAACTGACGAGTTCGGAGACCTGTCCGACGAAACCAACATCGTCGTGACCTCTGCGGCGGAAGCGAGCTCCCGCGCGGTCATCCACGAGCCGTCCGACCAGGGGTGTCGGTAAGGAATGTGTCACCGGCCGCCACTCGCGGAGCTCGGTGATGAGTGTTGCTCGTCGTCGGGAGGTGCCTCTCTTACGACGCCGTGTTCGCGGTGCGCGAGCGCTAGGGTGCGTTGGTGTCGGCGAGGGTGTTGAGAATCAACTGACACCAGGTCACGGCTGCGTTGACCGCGAGCTGTGCGTGGCGTGAGTGGAGGCCGACGCGGGCCCTGCCTGCGCCGTGGCCGGTGGCGTAGCCACGGTTGCGCAGCTCGCCCAGCCGACGACCCGGTTGGCGAACGCGTCGCGCACGCTGGCCAGCCACAGCACGCCCACCCTCGATGACCAGGGACGACAGACCCGAGAACACCAGCTTCAGAAGTTGATCAGCCTCGCACGAGGCTCACACTGGCACGGCTCGTCATGGTCGACCGCAACTGACACGCACCGTCACCACCGAATGTGGGGCAGAGCCGTTGATCGGACAGTCCCTCCAGGCTCAGTGTGCGGCCCCGAGTTCCAGGGCGAGGACTCCGGCGATGACGAGGGCGATCCCGCCGAACTGGATCGGGGTCAGGGTGTCGCCGAGGAACACTGCGCCGATGATCGCGACCAGCGCCACCCCGGCCGCGGCCCAGATCCCGTAGGCGAGCCCTACCGGTACACCGGCTTTCAGTACCTGCGAGAGCAGGCCGAACGCCCCCAGGTAGCCGATCACCACCAGGGTGGACGGGACGAGCCGGGTGAAGCCGTCGGACAGGCGCAGGTTGATGGTCGCGAGCACTTCGAGCGCGATCGCGCCGGCTAGGAGCAGGTAAGGCATGGCTCAGTTCCCCTCGGTGATGCGCCCGTCGAGATGGCGGGCCAGGAACCGCACGAGGGTCTGGTAGAGCTCGATGTTGCTGTCGGGGTTGACGAACCAATGCCCTTCGCGCTCGTTGAGCAGGTACTCGACTTCGGCGCCGCGGGCACGCAGTGCCTCGACGACCCGGTCGGAGTTGCTGCGGTGGACCCGCAGGTCGTTCGCCCCGTGCACGAGCAGTACCGGGGCGGTGATGTCGTTGACCCGTGTGATCGGGGACCGGGCGCGCATGTCGGCTTCCTGCTCCGGGTCGTCCGGGTCGCCCATGTAGCGCACGTAGTTGTTCACGAGCGAGCGCCGGGCGAAGGGGACGACTCGTCTACTGAGATCGACGAGGTCGGACATGCCGGTGTAGCTGATCGCTGCGGCGAACCTGCCCGGGGTGAACGCGGCGCCGACAAGTGCGGCGTAGCCACCGTAGGAGCTGCCGTAGATCGCGACCCGGGCCGGGTCGGTGTGGCCCTGGGTGATGGCCCAGTCCAGGGCGTCGATGACGTCGTCGTGCATGCGTCCGGCGAACTGGCCGATCGCGGCCTGGGTGTGGGCCTTGCCGCGGAGGTGACCCGCCGGGCGGCCGGGTCGTCCGCCGCGGCGGTCTGCGGCCAGTCGCCGTCGAGGTCGCGGACGAACACGTTGAGCCGGTTGCGCCATGGGGCGAGGTAGGCGACCTTGAGGCTGTCTGGGGAGATGCGGGCGTCGATGCGGGCGGGCGGGCCGAAGAAGTCCTCGACGCTGATCAGCTCTCGTGCGGTCGTCATGTGTGGCCTTTCGTGCCATTCTGCGGATAGTCGAATCGGTTGATCGGTGTCGCCGGCCGAGTCGTGGTCGGGGTGTGCGTCGAGCGCTGTGCGGATCGGGTGGGGTCGCTGTGCCGTTTCTCGACGCGCGGCGGGGAGCCATCGCTCCCCGGCGATGGCCTCGCCGTCGCTCTGGTGCCGGTTCAGCCGGACGGGTGGACGGCCCAGTCGGGCATCGGGGGGAATGGCGCGAGGCGGTAGGCCGGAGGTTCGGTGCCGCGCAGGTGACGAGCGAGGTAGTCCCAGGTGCGCCGTGTGACGTAGTGGAAGCGGCCGTGGAAGTTGTGCTCGACGCCGGGGATGACGAGCATGTCGACGTCGGCGTCGGCCTCGATGAGCGCGTCGACCAGACGCATGCTCTGGTGGGGCAGGACGTTGTCGTCGAGCTCGCCGTCGATGAGCAGGAGCTTGCCGCGCAGGTTGCCGGCGTGCACTGTGTTGATCAACGCTCCACGGTTCTCTGCGGTGATCTGCCCGTGGTGCTGTTCGACCCAGAACGGCAGGTAGGTCGAGAAGTCGTGTGCGCCGGCCTGGGCGACGCCCACCGAGTAGAAATCCGGGTGGGTGAGCAGGGCCCGGGCGGTGAAGAACCCGCCGCCGGAGTGGCCGGTGATGCCGACCCGGTTGGTATCGAGCCAGGTGTGGCGTCGGCCGAGTTCGCGGATGGCGGCGACGTGGTCGTCGAGCGCCGCTGACATCCCCAGATCACCATAGGAGTGATCGAAGAACGCCTTGCTACGCACCGGGGTACCCCGGCCGTCGAGGGCGACGACCGCGAAGCCGAGCGCGGCCAATGCTTCGGCCTCCCCGGTGAACAGGTCCCCGAACGCCGGTGACGCCCGGTGGATGTTGGGCCCGGGGTAGGTGTGGTCGACCACGGGATAGCGCCGGGCCGGGTCGAAGCCGTGCGGGCGCCACAACAGACCGTAAATCGCGGTGCGCCCGTCGGCGGCGGTCGTTCGGAACCGCTCGGGCGAGCTCCAGCCGGCCGCCTCCAGCGCCGTCGTGTCCGGAGCTTCGAGCTCGACCAGCACCTGGCCGTCGTCGCCGAGAATCCGCGTGCGGGGTGGGAGCGCGACGGTCGATGCGCGGTCGACGACGTAGTCGCCACCTCGAGGTGGGGCGACGGCGTCGTGGTCGAGATCGTCGTCGGTGATCCGCACGAAGCCACCGCCGTCGAGGTCGACCCGGCAAATCTGGCGGACATAGGGATCGTTGTTCAGCCCGCACGCGAGAAGCCACACCTGGCGGCGGTGCTCGTCGACCCGCAGGACTCGGCGGACCAGCCACTGCCCCGCGGTGAGCTGCCGGAGCTGTTCGCCGTCGGCCGAGTAGAGGTACAGGTGGCCCCAGCCGTCGCGTTGGGACCACCACAGGATCTCGCCCGAGTCCAGAACGCGCATCAGTGGTGGGACGTGCAGGTACGGCGAGGGATCCACCCGGGTCTGGCCGGTCTCGGTGATCAGCGTCGTCATCGCACCGGTGCCGGGGTCGAGGCGGCGCAGCTCGAGAGCGCGGCCGTCTCGGGACTGGTGCAGGACGTGCACCGCTTCGCCGTTCTCCCCGGTCCACCACCGCCGGTCGAGGGCGTAGGGGGCCGTCAGCACCTCTGGTCCGCCCGCGACTGTGATGTTCTGCCCGGTGCGGACGTCGAGAACGTGCCACGTCATCGTTGCCTGGGTCTCGTCACCGGGCATCGGGTAACGGATGTGGTGCGCCACGGGCCGGCCGCCGCCCTTCGGGGCGGCCTCCACCAGGACCTGCTCGGGCAGCTCGCGCTGGTCGATCCGGTGGGTGATCAGCCGGGTGGAGTCCGGCGACCACGCCGCCACGAGCAGCGACTCGACTCCCAGCAGGGGCAGCTTCACCTTGGTCGCCGCCTCGAGCACCCCGCCGTAGTCCCAGCCGGGCTCGGCGTCGTCGGTGAGCGCGTACTCCTGCTTCCCGTCCCGGCTGCGGACCCACACGTTGCCGTCGCGCCGGAACGCCACCCACGACCGGTCCGGAGACTCGATCTCCCCGGGGCCCGGTGGGGGACCGTCCTCGACCGTGAGGCACTGCCCGGTCTCATCGGACCACTCCCACCGTGTGTCGAACGCCGAGAAGCGGATCGTGTCCGGGCTCCGGTCGGGAACCTCGAAGTCCACCGAGCCCGGGGGTAGGTCGTCGGCCTCCACCGCCCGCCCGGACGCCTGAGACAGTTCCGCGGCGAGCCGCTCGTGGTCGAACGCGTCGCGCCGGAGACCGGATGCCGGTTCGACCAGGATGTGGCGAGCTCCGGACCGGTACCAGAACCGCGCTCCGTCGCCGGACCACTGCGGTACCACCGTGGCGGTCGGGATCAACCGATCGCGGTACGGCGCGAGCATCCGCTCGGCACGGGCGTAGTCGGTGTCGGTGAGGGGAACGTACTCAGACGAGTGATTCATGGGTTACTTTTCAGTAGGAGTAGGCGGTGGCAGGGTGAAACCGGGCGAGCGTGGGCGCCCGGTCATGGCGCTTGCGCCGGAGGGCGGATCGGTATGTCTCGATCAGTGGCAGACACCTCTCCGAGGGCGCGGAACGCTGGGGCGATCAGGGCGAGCAGCGCGGTGAGCACGGCGGCGCCGGCGAGCAGTGCGCCCGCGGTGCCGAGCCCGGCGGCAGAGGCGACCGCCGCAACCGGTGCGGTGGTCAGCGCCGGCGCAGCGAGCAGCAGGGTGTTCTGCGCGCCGAGCACCCGTCCGCGCATGGCATCCGGCGTCACCTCGATGATCAGCACGCCAAGGACGGCGGACACCGGCGCGTTGGTCAGCCCGACCAGCGCGGCCGCGGCCAGCACCACCCACGGGGCGGCGAGGCTGCCGAGCAGCGCGAACCCGGCCCCGAACCCGGCCATGCCGATGACGAACCAGGTCCGCCGCGACACCCGCCTGATCAGTGCTGCGTAGAGCGCGGATCCGGCGATGCTGCCCGCGGCGAGCGCGCTCAGCGTCAGACCGGTCAGCGCGGGCAGCCCGGCGGCGGTGAAGTACGCGGGCATCAGGGTGGTCTGCACAGCGGCGATGATGGCGACGAGCACCGCCGACACCAGCGTCGCACCGAGCACGAGCCGCGAGCGCGCGAGAAACAACCACGACACCACCAGGTCGCCGACGGCACGGCGGACCGCTCCCCCAACCGGTCCGGGCCCGCGCACCTCGATCGCACCGGCCCGCGGATCGATCGCCAGGGTGGTGAGCGCGGCGAGCAGGCTCGTCGCCGCCGTCACCAACAGCACCGACGACGCCGGGCCGAGCAGCGCGACCAGCAGGCCACCGACGCCGGGACCGGCGAGCACCAGCACGTTGCCGACGTTCTCCCGGGCCGCGACCAGCCGGTCGAGGCGGCCGGGGCGCGGGTCGCCGAGCCGGGCCAGGACCGGCAGCAGGGCCTCCTGCGCGGTCATGCCGGGCAGCCGGGTGACCGCGCCGAGCACGCCCAGGACCAGGAACCACGTCATGTCCAGGCCCCACAGGGCGTCGACCAGTGGGAGCGTCGCCGTCGACGCCGCGCCGAGCACCCCGCAGACCGCGGCGACCGCGCGCCGGTCGACCCGGTCGACCAGCAATCCCGACACCAACCCGGTCGCGACCGACGCCGCCGCGCTCACGGTGGCGAGCAGCCCGGCGGCCAGCACGTCGCCGGTGCGCGCCAGGACCAGCAAGGGCAGGACCGCCGCGGCGATCCCGGAGCCGAGCAGGGACAGCCCGTAGGAGACGAACCACAGCACCGGGCTCGCCCGCAGAGGTGTGCGGGTCATCGGGCCAGCCGCTTCGTGCTCGTGCGGAGCCCGCCCTCATCGGTGTGTGTCGCTTCCTCGCGCAGTCGCTGCCCGGTCATGGTCACGCCGTCCTCGATCAATGATGTGTGCTGTCCTGAGGAGACGCTGTGCCGTTGCGGCAGAGTCAAGCCATGGAGCCGGATCGTGTGATCCACCTCCGCACTGTGTTGACCATCCCGCGACGGCACGGTGTACGTGGCATCGGGGACCGCTGGTGGGTTCCCCAGCCCGGATCTGCGACGGGTGTGGCCGAGTCATCGGGTCGGCATCAGCCCGTTCTGCAGGCCCAGGCAGGGATCCCCACCCGGTTGCGCAGGCCGAGGCGGTCCCGGCTGCGGCCGAGATGGGGCTGCACGGTGCTGACGGCCAGGTCGGTGGAGGGCCTCGCCGGCATCGAAGCCGAGCGGCGCATGCAGTGGCGCCCACCGGAGTGGTGTGTGACCCGGAACAGGATGACACGGCCCGACCGCGTTCGTCCGCCTTCGGATGAGGTGGTCATGCCCTCGCCGGGCGGGCAGGTCTCCGGGATGGCGGCACCGTGCCATCCCGTCGACCTCCCGGAGGGCGTACCGCACGGACGCCCGTACGGTCGGTCTGGCGACAGATCGACGGGATGGCACTCGAAGACGCAGAGGGTCGGGCTCGCCCCCGGGCATCAACGCCAGAAGCCGACGATGGACCGTCGCCCGTGGGATACGCGGCAGCGAGTCCGTGCAGCGCCCGAGGGGTAACGGCGAACATCGCGCATTCCCGGAAGTAGTGGATCTTGTCTCCGCGGGTTGTGGGTTCGATTCCCACGGGGCCCACGTATTCCCAGGTCGCGAAGCTGTTCGTCGTCGCCGCCAAGGTCGGCCCCCGGCGTACCCCCGGCTTGGATGACTACTCCAGCGTGACGATGAGCCGCTCGTCCTCCATCGGGGCTTGCACCGCTGGGAAGCCGAGCGCGACCATCTTGACGGCCACGGCCAGGACCCCCTCATGCGAGTCGTCACGACGACTAGACCGTCGACACCTGGAGCCCCGGCGCCGGCTGGCAGCGCACCGTCGACCGGGCCCCCGTGTCTGGGTTCAGATGATGTGGGACTCGCCTCGGGCATGGGCTTGGGGCCCGAATGTCGTTCACGACAACTGCCGTCTTGACCTCGTCGCCCCGCTCGACGACCGCATCGGGACAGATCACCAGGCCACCTGGCAGCGAATGACCCCAGCCCGGCTGAGCGGAGCGCAATCCCATGAGCGATCCGATGCCCGTCGTACTCGAAGCGGGTCTACAGGACGCCGAGATCACCGTACGAGTCCGCGAGGATCACGACGAACTGCTCGACGATCTCCAGGTCGAGCAGCTCCGCGGGTCACGCGTCATGGAGTTCTCGGCCGCGTCGACGCTCGAGGTGCTCTCAACGAGCCTCCAGACCTACGGCCCAATCGGCGGCGCGGTCGTCGGCGGAGCCATCGGAGTCCGTTCGATACCGAAGGCAGCGTGGGAGGCGTTCGGCTGGCCACTCGCTGCGACAGTTCGCGTTGACCTTCCGCGGCAGAGTCGTACTGGAGGCAATCGTCACCTGGCTACGCGCGTCGGGAGACGCTCCCCAGAGGGGGCCGATCGTCGGCTGGATGTGCTTCTCGATCTTGCTGACATGCCCGGCGTGGGTCTTGCGCTCGACGTAGATGACGTCGAGCCAGCGGTACGCTCCGCCGACGGCCGGGGTCGCACAGACTCCTACCGCGAGACCTTGCGCGTACGACGGCGTCAGCGATCCCCGGCCGGTGCACTCGACCGCCTCTCCCCGGAGGGCCTGAACTGCTGGGAGGCCGGCTGGTGCGGGCCCGAGCACGTCGCGGCCATCGCTGGTCGTGAACATCCACGGAGGCCCGAGCTGGGCGTTCCGCGACCGGTGGTCGATGAAGCACCAGTGGATTCCCCTGCTCGTCTCCCGCGGGTACGCGGTGCTCAACCCCAACCCTCGCGGAAGCAGCGGACGCGGCCAAGATTTCGCGAGCCTGGTGGTGGGGGACATGGGCGGTGCCGACACCGACGACTACCTGTCCGGTATCGATGCGCTCGTCGAGCGCGACGTCGTCGACCCCGACCGGGTCGGCCTGATCGGCGGGAGCTACGGCGGCTTCATGTCGCCGTGGCTGGTGACCCAGGACCGGCGGTTCGCCGCCTCGGTGCCGATCTCCCCGGTCACCGACTGGTACAGCCAGAGCTTCACGAGCAATATCGGCGCCTGGGGCAACCGGTTCCTCGACGGCGATCCGGAGCGGCACGGCACCCGCGTCCTTACCCGCAGTCCTGTCCTGCACGCCAGCAAGGTCCGCACCCCGTGCCTGAACGTCGCCGGAGCGCTGGACAACTGCCCACCACCCGGGCAGGACAGGAGTTCCACCAGGCCCTCCGGGTACGCGGCGTGCCCTCGACACTGGTGATCTACCCGCAGGAGGGCCACGGGGTGCGGGCCTATCGGGCGCAGATCGACTTCCTGGCCCGGATGCTGGACTGGTTCGAGCGCTACATGCCGGCGGGGTAGGCCGGCTCGGCCTTGTCGGCCACACGGCACGAATGCCCTCGCTGAGGATGTCGGCCATGACGGAGTGGTGGCCCTTGCCCGGGAAGATCCGGGTGACGACCGTCAAGGACGGGTACTGGCGGACGAGCAGGGTTTCGGCCATCAGGAGGGCCGAGCTGAGCAACCCGAAGGCGGCCAGGTGAGGTTGCCCGGTCTCCTGCTCGCCGGCCCCGAAGAAGACGTTAGCCTGCATGTCCGTGTTGGCGGCGGCATAGTCCGCCTCCAGTCGGAAGGCCGCCCGGTCCGAGGCGTTGCTCGACGGGCTACCGATGATGTAACGACGAAATGCGCCAGGTCGGGCGAAGAGGGCGTAGTTGGTGAACCCGCCGCCTGCCGAGTGGCCGAACAGGCCGTGGTCGTCCTCCATGCGGTAGTCGCGCTGCAACGCCGGTCGCACGTCATCGACCAGGAAGTCCAACAGGTCGTCGGCCTGGCGCGGTGCATCCTCCTCCAGCGGCATCAGCTGCCGCAGGACGTCACCGCCCGGCCCGTCGAAGAACGGCGTCTCGCCCGGCGGCCAGAGGTCGATCAGCCGGCGGCGCCCCGCTTCGGCCCAGCCCTCTTCGCCTGCGCATCCGACACCGACGATGATCAGCTCAGGTGCCAGACCGCCGATGGTCAGCGTGCTCATGAGGCCGACGGCCAAGTGGAGCAGCTGGGGCCCGTCGGTCAACCAGAGCACCGGGTACTGCGTCTCCGGGTTGCTCCCATAGCCCGCCCGCAGTGCTACCTGGACCTCGTAGTCCCAGTCGAACGCGGTACTGCGCATCGCGATGGCGGGCTCGATCGACATCGTCGATGCCACCCCCGGGGTCCTCGGTCGCGTGCCACGCCGGAACCGATGCTCCACCCGGGGCGTCGAGCCGGCGGACCGGGGAGATCCAGAGGAACCACCAGCGGCGTGCTGCCGGGACCGAGGACCCGATCGCAGGTTCCGACCAGCGGAACCTCTGCATTCGCTGCGGTCATGTCCTGGGTCACGCTGGAAGGTATGACTCCTCTGCGGATCGTCCAGTGGTCGACCGGCAACGTCGGCGGCCGGTCTCTGCGTGCCGTCATCGAGCACCCCGACCTGGATCTCGTCGGCGTCTATGCCCACTCCGCGACCAAGGTCGGCAGGGACGCGGGTGAGCTGTGCGACCTGCCCTCGACGGGGGTGAAGGTCACGGCGGACCATGCCGAGATCGTGGGGTTGAAGGCCGATTGCGTGCTCTACATGCCCTTCCGCGCCGAGTCGGACGTCCTGGTGGCGCTGCTCGAGGCCGGCACCAACGTCGTCACGACGTTAGGGGACTTCCAGAACCCGGACTTCGTCGAGCCCGGCCTCCGTGCACGGATCGAGGAGGCCTGTGCCACCGGTGGCTCCTCGATCTTCTCCACGGGCAGCAGCCCCGGCTTCGTAACCGATGCCCTGCCGATCGTGTTGTCGATGATGTCCCGCCGGATCGACCGGCTGAGCGTCGACGAGTACTCCGACGTCACGACCCGGAACTCCCCGGACATCGTCTTCACCGCGATGGGCTTCGGGCGCCGGCCAGCGGATGCCGACTCGGCCGGTCTCGCAGCGCATCTCAAGCGCAGTCGGGAGCGGTCCTTCCATCTGCTCGCGAACGCGTTCGGACTGCCGCTCGACAGCGTCGAGACCAAGGCCGAGATCGCGTTGACCCGCGAGCGCACCGAGATCGCGGCGGGGGTCGTCGAGGGCGGCACAGTCGGCGGTACCCGGCTGACCGTGTCTGGCATCCGCAACGGCGAGCCACTCCTGCAGTTCCGGGCGAACTGGTACTGCACGCGCGATCTCGAGACGCCGGAGGGGGAGGATTGGGACCTGCTCTACTCGGGCTGGCGGATCGCGTTGCGCGGTGACACCCCGATCGACGCCGTGATCACCTTCCCGGTCGCGGAGGAGGACTACGCCGCGTTCAGTCCCGGCCTGACGGCCCACCCGGCGGTCAACGCTGTGCCCTACGTCTGCGCGGCCCGTCCCGGGATCTTGCGCTCGCTCGATCTCCCACATCTGGTCCCCGCGTTCACCGGCCGGTGACCCACGGGCGGACACGCCTTGGGATGATCTTGATGTGAGGGGAGGGCCTCCGAGTCCGGTGTGGATTGCGACATCGACGCCGTTCCCAGGAGGTCCTCGTGTCCCACGGTAACGCCCCCGCTGACCCCGACCGGCCGACTGCGGCTGGCCCGCTGCGTCGTCGACGATGAGTGGCCGCTGCGCCGCGCCGCGGAACTGTTCCAGGTCGCGGTCACTACCGCCGTCCGTTGGGCCGGCCGCTACCGCGAGGACGGCGAGGCCGGACTGGAGGACCGTTCCGGCCGGCCCCGACACAGCCCGGCCCGTACACCAACCCGTACCGAACGCCGGATCATCAAGATCCGGGTGCCCCGCCGCTGGGGCCCGGACCGGATCGGGTTCCTGCTCGGCGTCGCCGCCTCGACCGTGCACCGAGTCCTGGCTCGCCCACCTGACCCCTGACCCGGACAGCGCCGCGGCGCTGTCGACGGCCCTGGACCGCGTCAGTGCAGGCACCCACCCGACGCGCTGGTCCTGCCCGTGTCCGCGGCGCAGCACCTCGACCTGGGCGGCCCGCGGGTCCCGCTCTACGTGCCCTTCGGCGGGCGTGCGGTGCTGGACCGACTCGCCACGCTCTTCCCGGTGACCACCGTGCTGGATCTCGCGGCGCTCGCCGTCGGAGCGGTCGTGGTGCCGATCTACCCGACGTCGTCGCAGGTTCAGATCGAGCATGTGCTCGCGGACTGCGGGGCCCGGTGGGTGTTCGCAAGTAGCCGGTCCCGCCTATGGCGCGGAGTAGTCGATGATCAGGAAGTAGAGCGCCTGGCTGTCACCGGGGTTCGAGATCCGGTGTGGCAGGTCGCCGACGAAGCTGACGGAGTCACCGGCGTCCAGATCGATCACTTCGGGGCCGACCCTGACACGCAACCGACCGCGTTCCAGGGCCAGCCATTCACGAGATCCCGTGGCGTGCGCCGGGAACTCCGGGCCGTCGCTGCTCGCCGGTGCGACCGCTCTGATGAACTGAGTGGTGCGGTCGGGAAGTGCCGGAGACAGCAGGCGCCACGTCCACTCGTTCTCCGTCTCCACCCGTTGCTCGCCTGCCCGGATCACCACGGCCGGCTCGCTGTGGTGTTCGTCGAGTAGCTGCGCCACCGATGACCGCAGTGCTGCGGCGACGCGGTCGAGCACGAGCACCGTCGGCACTTTCGCGCCCCGTTCGATCTCGGAGAGCATGCTGCGGCTGACCCGCGTGGCGTCGGCGAGGTCCTGCAGGGTCAGACCGAGCCTCTGCCGCCCCTCCCGGACGCGACGGCCCAGCTCGCTGATCGGCAAGCCGTTCGAGAAGCGGTCGACATCAGCGCTCCTCTTTGGTGGAATCACTCCACCATAGTAGAACGAGGAGCAAGGAGAGGTACCACATGGCACTCACTCACTGGGGCTTCCTCTACACGGCATCCGGAGCCGACCCCGAGCGTGATGTCACCGTCGTGGACACCGGCTCCTGTCGCACCGTCCTCGTCGGAATGGAGCGCCCCGAACAGGGCGTCGACGCAGCGAGGGAACTCGTCGAGCAACACGGCGTCCAGCTGATCGAGCTGTGCGGCGGCTTCGGGCCCACCTGGACCGCCCGGATCCTCGACGCGATCGGGCACCGGGTCCCGGTCGGCGCGGTCGCCTACGGCCCGGAGTCGGTCGACGGGGTCCACGAGATCTTCTCCTGACCGCCCACCGATGTCCTCGGCTCCAGGCGGCGTTCCAGCACCATGATCCCGGCGACCAGCGCAGCACCCAGCAGTGCCGGGACCAGCATCGCGTACCAGCCGGGGTCGGGGGCGAGGGCGCCGCGAGCGGCGTCCTGCCACGGCCACAGGGCCCGCAGCGCGCCCGGCAGCACGCCGACCATGACCACCATCAGGGTGCGGCGGTGATGAGCGAGCAGCCACTGGAGTAGCGAGACGAAGGTCCCGAGCCCGAGCACCGCGCCCACTGCGAACGCGGCCAGGTAGGCGAGGTCGAGATCGCGGACCGCCCGCAGGGTCTGCTCGTAGAGGCCCAACACCAGCAGCAGGAACGATCCGGAGAACCCCGGCAGCACCAGGGCGCACACCGCGATCGCGGCCGCGAGGCCGACCAGCAGGTTCGGCGGGCGGCCCTCTCCGGCGGCCGGGGGGAGGCCGCTCACGACGACGGTCCCGGCGAACGCCACGACGACGATCGCCCACTCCTTCGCCCCGCGGATCCTTCCGGTGATGCGCAGTGGAACCGCCACCGAGGCGGTGACCATCCCGAAGAACACCGCCCGTGCGCCGACCGGGTGCGCCTCGATGAGGCCGGGGAGGAACTGCGAGGCCAGCACGACCGCCAGCACCATGCCCGCCGCGACCGGAACCAGGAGCCCCCAGTCGAGCCGGCGCAGCTCTTCCCGAGGGCGGACGCCGCGACCTGCGCCGCCGGGCAGCAGCGCGCGCACCGCGCCGACCAGGTGCCCGGCCTGGGCGATCAGCCGTTCGTAGATCCCGACGACGAGCGCCATCGTCCCGCCACTGACCCCCGGGACGGTCTCGACGACGCCGATCGCCGCGCCCCGAACGAGGTGGAGTCCCGACATGCGCGGCGACAGGGCCGGAATCGCGACGGGCGCCCACGCCACTGCCCCGGCCAGGAGCGCGACCCCGAGCAGCGTCCAGCCCAGAATGCCGAACGCGTACTCGAACTTCTCGGCTGCCTCGCGCAGCAGGTAACCGGCAGTGACGTGCAGCGTTGCCCAGGCCGTCGCGCCGACTGCGACGGCAGGCAGGAACCGGCGCAGCGGCAGCTCGGAGGCCCCCGCAGCGGCAGGTGTCATCGTCCGCACCACCGGCAGGAAGCGGGCGAACAGCACCGCCCACGAGCCATGGCGACGCAGCGTGCGGGCGGCCTCGTCCCACCTGTCCTGGCCCATCCTCCTGATCAGCCTGCCGTCGCGGATCCGCGACCCGAGCCTGCGGCCGATCGTGTAACCGATCATGTCCCCGGCTGCTGCGGCAGCTGCAACGACCCCGATGACCAGCACCGCTGCCGGCGCATCGGGTACGGCCATCGCGGCCGCGATCAACACGGTCTCGCCGGGCAGGACCAGGCCGATCCCGAGTGTGCTCTCACCGAGCGTGATCACACCCGCGACCAGCACCACCACCCACAACGGGACGGAGCTGAGGAACTCGATGATCTCGGGAATGGAAACTCCTCGGTTCGTGGGCGTGCCGAGCCCGGGTCAGTCCACACACGGCACTCCATCGGCGGTCAGGTCGGGTGCGGGGACGATCTGGGATGTCGGGGCCGGGTCCGGAACCGCATCGACAAGGGGGTCGTCATCTCGATCCGCACCGGAATCGTCGGTGGGTGGCGGATCGTTCGGGATGGTGAGTCCGGAAACGAATGCGGTCACCTCTGCCTGGTCCACCTGGACGGCGATTCCCTCACCGTCGGTCCGGAGATCCGGCCGGCCGGTCGGGATCGTGCGGAACTCGACGCGGTCGCCGCGCAGCCGGCCGGCGTGTGCGATCAGTGATGTGAGGTCCCACCCCTGATCGAGGACGACCGCACCGTTGACTGCGCGCAGCAGGCCCGCGACGGCGCTCGGATCGGCCGTCGTCCCGGCCGACAGCAGTCGATGGGTCAGCCCGGCGAGGAACGCCTGCTGACGGCGCATCCGATCGAGGTCGCCCTCGGGGAGGCCGTGCCGTTGGCGCACGAACGACAGCGCTTGCGCGCCCTGCACGGTCTGCGGGCCGGCGGCGAAGTCGGCGCCCGAGTAATGGTCCGCGACCGGCGCCTTCAGGCAGACCGGCACCCCGCCGAGCGCACGGGTGACCTCGACGAAACCTGCGAGGTTGACCTGGGCGTAGTGGTCGACCGAGGCACCGGTGAGCCGCTCGACGGTGCGCACCAGTGTCCGGCTGCCGGCCTCGTTCGCCGCGCGCTCCAGCTCAGGTCCGGTCAGCCCCTGGCGCCGGAGCGCCGGGCGGGCGAGCGCCGCACCTCGGGCCAGCGCGGAATTGATCTTGTGCCGGCCCAGCTCGGGGACCTCGACCCAGGCGTCGCGCGGGATGGACACGGCGGAGGCGCCGAGCGCCGGGTCGTCCGGGATCCGGACCAGCATCAGCGTGTCGGTGTTGGCCTGGCCGTCGGCGTCGCCGGCGTCGAGTGCGTCGAGGATCTCGCGGGGGAGTGGGTCGCCGTGGGCGTCGACCCGGGAGTCGCTTCCGACGAGCAGGATGTCGGTCGCACCGTCGACGACGGTATCGCCCGTCACGTCGGCGGTGACCAGCCCGCCGTCGCTGCCCAGTGTCGCCCAGGCTGCACCGGTGGCCAGGAAGACGGCCGCCGACAACACCGCCGCCCACTGCCGCGCCCGGTATCGGCGGCGTGCGGCGCGTTGCCGGGCGTGCGGCCACGGTGGTACCGCCGCGACCGGGTGCAGTGGCGTCGTGCGCGCCGTGGCGACGGGCTCGCCCACGGCGCCGTTGGCAGCCCAGTGACCGGCGGCTCGGCGGCTCGGTGTCACGCGCTTCCCCGCGCCGCCGGCCCTGTCCCCGGACGGCGACGCGCTTGCTGTGTTCTCACGACCGAACGCACGACCTCGACTACGTCCGGGTCGTCGATGACATAGATCTGGCGGCGTCCCTCGCGGCGTGCCCGGACGAGCCCCGAGAGTTTCAGCTTCGCGAGATGCTGGCTGACCGCGGCGACCGGTTGGTCGAGCGCGGTGGCGATCGTGCCGACGTCGCAGGGGCCGTCGGCGAGCAGCCAGACGATCTGCAACCGCGAGGTGGCGCTGAGGATCCCGAACGCCGCAGCGGTGTCGGCCAGCAGTTCGGGCTCGAGCAGCTGCGGTTCCGGTCGCTCCCGCATTACACCTCCAAGACACTTGCGTCATTCGCGCAACTGTTACGGTACGGGACGGGTCCCCGCCCGGGGCCCGGGACCCGAGGAGCGCGATGGACCGGATGACCGAGGTGACCGCCGCGGCAGGTCACCCGCCGTCCCCGGACCCCGACCCGCCTGCCGCACACGGCGAGCCGGCCCTGCGACACTGGGCCGGCGCGGACGCCTTCGCGCTGCTGCGGGGCCTGGAGACCTCCCGGCGTGGCCTCACCGAGGACGCCGCCGCGGCGCGGCTCGCCGAGTACGGCGAGAACGCCTCCGTCGCCGAGCGCTGTCCGACGGTGTCCGCCCGGATCCGCGGCGCCCTCGCGAGCCCGTTCGCCGGGCTGATGGCGGTGCTCGGCGCGCTGCTCGCCGTGGCCGACGCCCCGGCGAGCGCGGCTGTCGTGCTCGTGATCGCCGGTCTGGGTGTCTCGCTGCGGCTGTGGCACGTGGTCCGCGTCGACCGCGCCGCGCGGGTTCTGCGCGCCCGGGTGGGCACCACCGTCACCGTCCGGCGACGGCCGGCGCCCGGCTCCGCCCCGCAGGAGCACGAGGTGCCGCCCGAGGACCTGGTGCCGGGTGATGTCGTCCTGCTGCACGCCGGCGACCCGGTCCCCGCCGACGCCCGGCTGCTGCGCGCACACGATCTGCTGGTCGACCAGTCGACGCTCTCCGGGCAGCGCCTCCCGGTGCCCAAGGCGTCGCCGGGCACCGGTCACCGGCAGTGCCGGTCGCCGAACGGCCCGCAGTCCGCGCACCCGGTGACCGGGCTGGGATCACTCGTGTTCGCCGGCAGCACCGTCACCCGTGGCGAGGCCACCGCCGTCGTCCTGGCCACCGGTCCGGCGACGCACACCGAGGAGCTCGCCGGCCGGGCGCACCGCCCTCGCCCAGAATCCGCGGTGGACCGCGGCGTGCGGTCGGTGAGCTGGACGTTGGTGCGGTGCATGCTCGTCGCCGCGCCGCTGGTGCTGGTCGTGAACGGGACGGTGTCCGGAGACGTGCGGCAGGCGCTGCTGTTCGCCGTCGCGGTGACCGTCGGGCTGACACCGGAACTGCTCCCGGTGATCGTCGGGACGACGCTGCTGCGTGGGGCGGGCAGGCTGCGCGAGGCCGGCGCGCTGGTGACCCGCCCGGAGGGCATCCACGACCTCGGCGCGATCGACGTCGCCTGCCTGGACAAGACCGGCACGCTGACCGAGGACCGCGTCGTGTTCACGCAGTCGACCGATCTCGACGGTCGTCCCTGTCCCGAGCCGGGCGAGGCCGCTGCGGTCGCGGTGCGGTTCCAGACGGTCCCGCGGGACGGGATCGACGAGGCACTCGCGGACGCGGGCCGGGACGGCTCCGCGGTGCTCGCCAGGGGACTGCTGACCCCGATCGACGAACTGCCGTTCGACCACGTCCGGCGGCGCGCTGCCATCGTACTGCGGGACGGTCACCGGGCCGGGGAGCTGGTGATCGTCCGCGGGGACCCGGACACCGTGCTCCCGCGCTGCACGCACGCGGTTCGCGGTGGCGAGACCGTTGAGCTGACCACGGCACTGCGTACCGCGGCAGCCGATGCGGTCGACCGCCACCGTGCCGGCGGCATGCGGGTCGTCGCGGTCGCGACCCGGCGCACCCCGGCCCACGACCCCGACCCCGAACACGACCTGCTCCTGCTCGGTTTCGTCGGCATGGTCGACCCGGTCCGGGACTCCGCGGCCACCGCGGTCCGGCGGTTCCGGGACCAGGGGATCGCCGTGAAGGTCCTGACCGGCGACGACACGACGGTCGCCGAGCAGGTCTGCGCCCGGGCGGGCATCGAGGTCGAGGGCGTGCTCGACGGGCCGGCCCTGGATGCGCTCGACGATGCCGCGCTGGTCCGTGCCGTGCAGCGCACCACGCTGTTCACCCGTCTCGGCCCGGTGCAGAAGGAGCGGGTGGTCACCGCCCTGCGCGCTCGCGGACACACCGTGGGCTTCCTCGGCGACGGAGTCAACGACGTCGGTGCACTCCGCGTGGCCGACGTCGGCATCAGCGTCGACGGCGCCGTCCCGGCGGCCCGGTCGGCCGCGGACATCGTGCTCGGCGACCGCGGGCCCGACGGCGTCGTGACCGCCGTCGAGGAGGGCCGGCGCACGCTCGGCAACGCCACTCGCTACCTCACGGTGGCCGCGGCGCTCAATGTCGGCAACGCCCTCTCGGTGGTGATCGCCTCTGCGGTGCTGCCGTTCCTGCCGTTGCTGCCGACACAGCTGTTGCTGCAGAGCGTACTGTTCGGCGTGGCCGCGCTCTCGCTTCCGTTCGATCGCGTCGAGCCCGGATGGACCGCCCGGCCGCGGCGCTGGGACTCCCGCGGGATGTTGCGGTTCATGGTGGTCCTCGGGCCACTGTCCTCGGCCTTCGATCTGATCACCTTCTGGGTGGTCTGGCGCCATCTCGGCCTGGACACCCCGGCCGAGCAGGCGATCTTCCAGACCGTCTGGTTCATGGAAGGGGTCCTGTCCCAGGTGCTGGTGCTGCTCCTGCTCCGCACCCACGCCGGTCGCCCCGCTCGGCCCGTGGTGCTCACCGTGGCCGCGGTCGTCGCCGCGGGGCTGGCGCTGCCGTTCACCCCGCTCGCTCCCGTGTTCGGGATGACGGCGCCGCCCGCCGCGGTATGGCTGCTGCTGGCTGCGGTCGTAGCGCCGTTCCTGCTGTGCGCGGCCGCGACCCGATCGCTCTACCTCCGTCACGTGTTGAGCATCCACCCCGCAGACAAGGACCGATGATGACACCGCCTGGGCCGACCCAGCTGCTGATCGTGCTGCTCGTGCTCGTGCTGCTGTTCGGCGCGAAGAAGCTCCCGGACCTGGCCCGTTCGGTCGGCCGGTCGAGCCGGATCCTGAAGTCCGAGCTGAACGCGAACGACCGGGACGACCGGGACGACCGGGACGACCACAGCAATCCGGGCGAGGTCCGACAGCCGTCTCCGGGCGCTCGGGCGCCGCGCGAGCCGGAGCGCTGACCGCCGCTTCCCGGCGGCTCAGGGCCTGGCGAGCCGCTGATCGGACGGGCCGACGCCGGCGCGGTCACGCACGGCGGTCCGGTGCGGCCGTCCCCAGTACGATGTCACGGACCGCGTGCAGGGCGGGGTTCTCGTCGCCCGCGCGCCAGGCGGCGACCAGCTCCACGGGCTCCCCGGTGATCCCGCCGACCGGTCGCAGCACGACGCCGTCGAGGCCGAGCGCGGTCGCTGCCTGCGGGACCAGCGCCAGCCCGAGTCCGGCGCGGACGAGGGCCAGGATCGTGTGCACCTGGCTGAGGTGGTGGACGTAGCGGGGGGCGATCCCGGCGCCGCGGAACACCCCGACGAGCACCTCGTGGAAGTAGCGCGCCTCGGTCGGCGAGTACATGACGAACGGCTCTCCGTCGAGGTCGCGCAGGTGCGGTGCGCGGTCGGGGGCCGCCAGCGGATGGTCGGCCGGGACCGCGACCAGCAGCGCCTCACGGTGCAGCGGCCGGTGCTCCAGGCCGGCGACCGGCACGGGGGGCCGGACCAGGGCCAGGTCCAGCTCTCCGGAGTGGAGCTCCTCCAGCTGCGTGCCCGACACCCGCTCGCGCAGCACCAGATCGACACCCGGTAGCCGCGATCGGATCGCGCCGACCACCGCGTCGAGCACGGAGTGCGCGGAGGAGGCGGTGAAGCCCAGGGCGACCGTCCCGACCTCGCCGGTGGGCACCCGCCGCACCGCGAGAGTCGCCTGGGTGGACAGACCGAGAATGCGGCGGGCGTCGGATAGGAACGCCCGCCCCGCGGCGGTGAGCCGCACGGTCCGTCCGGTTCGGTCGAACAGCTCGACGTCCAGCTCCCGCTCGAGCAGCTGGATCCGCCGGGTCAGGGGCGGTTGGGTCATCGACAGCCGCTCCGCGGCGCGGCCGTAGTGGAGGGTTTCGGCGACCGCGACGAAGCTCTCCAGCTGGCTCAGCGTGAACACCGATCCATTCTAGGCATCGTTCAATGCCAAACTAGTGTTGGACGAGCATCGTTCTGCTTTCTAGTGTCGGTCCCGGTTGCAGCCACCGCCGACCGACATCCCGCAGGAGGAACCCGCCGATGCCCGCCATCGCTCCCACCGAACTCGCAGAGCATCTCGGCTCGGGGCTGCTGTCCTTCCCCGTCACACACTTCACTCGTGACCTCGCGTTCGACGAGACCGCGTACCGGGACAACATCGCCCGACTCGGCAAGTACGAGGTGACCGGTCTGTTCGCGGCCGGCGGGACCGGCGAGTTCTTCTCGCTGACGCCCGACGAGGTCGGCGGTGTCGTCCGCGCCGCGGTGCAGAGCGCCCCGGACGACACCCCGATCCTGGCCCCGGCCGGGCACGGAACCGCCCAGGCGGTGGCGTTCGCCCAGGACGCCGAGGCCGCCGGCGCCGACGGGTTGCTGCTCTTCCCGCCGTACCTGACCGAGGCCTCGACCGACGGCCTGGTCGCACACGTCCGTGCGGTCTGCGCGGCCACCTCGCTGGGCGTCGTGCTGTACAGCAGGGCCAACGCCGTGTACACGCCGGACGCCGTCGTCACACTCGCCGAGGCCTGTCCCAACCTGATCGGTTTCAAAGACGGGGTCGGCGATCTCGAGGCGATCACCCGGATCCACTCGCGGCTCGGTGACCGCCTGGTCTACATCGGCGGCCTGCCGACCGCGGAGACGTTCGCGCTGCCCTACCTCGAACTCGGGGTGACGACCTACAGCTCGGCGATTTTCAACTTCCTGCCGGAGTTCGCGCTGACGTTCTACGGCGCGGTCCGGGCGGGGGACCGCGCGACCGTGCAGCGGCTGCTCGACGACGTCGTGCTGCCCTACACCACGATCCGGGACCGGAAACCGGGCTACGCGGTGAGCATCGTCAAGGCGGGCATGGACCTGTCGGGCCACCCGGCCGGGCCGGTCCGACCGCCCCTGACCGACCTGGACGAGCGGGAACGTGCGCTGCTGACCGACGTGATCGAGGCATCCCGTCCGGCCGCAGCCTGAGCGCCGGCCCCAGCGACGATGCCGAAGGAGACGAACGTGACCGCTCCTCCCACCCATCACCCGACCGGGTCCATGATCATCGGTGCGAAGCCCGTCACCGGAACCGGCGACGAGGTCCGTTCCACCGACCCCCGGTCGGGCGCGGCGCTCGCGCCCGGCTACCCGGCGGCGTCTGCCGAGGAGGTCGACCGGGCCTGCGCGCTGGCCGCGGTGGCGTTCCCGGCGTTCCGGGCGACCACCGCGGAGGGACGTGCCGCGTTCCTCGACCGCATCGCGGACCTGCTCGACGAGCGCCGCGACGCGCTCGTCGAACGTGCCCACGCCGAGACCGCGTTGCCCCGGCCGCGGCTCACCGGCGAGGTCGGCCGCACCAGCGGCCAGCTGCGGCTGTTCGCCGCGGAGCTGCGGGCGGGGGTGTGGCAGGGCGTCCGGATCGACCCGGCCCGTCCGGAACGCACCCCGCTCCCGCGGGCCGACATCCGGCAGCGCCGGATCCCGCTCGGCCCGGTCGCGGTCTTCGGCGCGAGCAACTTCCCGCTCGCGTTCTCCACCGCGGGGGGCGACACCGCGTCCGCTCTCGCGGCGGGCTGCCCGGTCGTGGTCAAGGCGCACCAGGCGCACCTGGGAACCGCGGAGCTCGCGGCGCGGGCGATCGCCGACGCCGCCGCCGACACCGGTATGCCGGAGGGCGTGTTCTCCCAGCTGGTCGCCAACGGGACCGCGATCGGTGCCCGGCTCGTCGCCGACCCGCGGATCCGGGCCGTCGCCTTCACCGGGTCGCGCCGTGGCGGGCTGGCGATCGCCGCGGTCGCCGCGGCCCGCCCGGTGCCGATCCCGGTGTACGCGGAGATGAGCAGCATCAACCCGGTGTTGTTGCTGCCCGCGGCGCTCGACGCCCGTGGCGCCGGGCTCGGGGCCGCCTTCGCCGGGTCGCTCACCCTCGGGGCCGGCCAGTTCTGCACCAATCCCGGGCTGCTGCTCGCGATCGAGGGTCCTGGGCTCGACGCGTTCACCTCCGCCGCCGCCACCGCCGTGGCGGCCGATCCCGGGGCGACCATGCTCACCACCGGGATCGCCGACCACTACGCCGGGACCGGTGACGCGCTGGCGGCCCGGCCCGGGGTCACGGAGCTCGCCCGCGGCACGCGGGAGGGCGGCGCCGCATGCGGCGGTGCCCGGCTGCTGACCGTGGACGGCACCCGGTTCGTCGCCGACCCGTGGCTGCAGGCCGAGGTGTTCGGCGCGACGTCGCTGCTCGTCCGGTGCACCGACACCACCGAGCTGACCGCGGCCCTGGCCGCGCTGGAAGGACAGCTCACCGTGACCGTCCATGCCGACGAGACCGACCACGACCTCGCCGGGGAGCTCCTGCCGATGCTCGAGGAACGGGCCGGGCGCATCCTGTTCGACGGCTGGCCCACCGGTGTCGAGGTGGGCCATGCGATGGTCCACGGTGGTCCCTTCCCGGCGACGACCGACCCGCGCAGCACCTCGGTCGGGACCCTCGCGATCGAGCGGTTCCTGCGGCCCGTCGCCTACCAGGACGTGCCGCAGGCACTGCTGCCCGCCGACCTGCGCGACGACAACCCGCAGAATCTCCTGCGGCGAGTCGACGGCGAGCCCGGCCGGGATCCGCTGCCCGCCGGCTGAGGCCGTCCGTCCCGCCCCTGGGCGGCCACCGGCCGCGCACCTTCCAACGCTGTGAGGACCTCATGACACCGCCCCCGTCACCACCGGCCCGAGCCGGAACCGGCCCCGTTCCCGTCACCGCCCGCCGTCCGCAGGGGAGCGCCCGCCATGGCCACGCCTGACGTCAGGACCACGGACGTACCCGAGGCGTCCCCGGCGCGCCGGGGTCCCGCCGGTTCTGCTGCGGCGCCCCACCGACGGGGCCCCCGCCGGGACACGGTGGTGGCGGGGGTCAAGGCCGTGCTGGGCATCCTGGGCCTGTTCGCCCTGTGGGAGCTCGTGGTCGCCGTGCTCGATCCACCGGAGTACCTGCTGGTCGGCCCGATCTCGGCGTTCGCGGAGTTGCTCGAGCGGCCCGGGTACTTCGCCGAGAACACGTTCATCACGCTGCAGGAGGCGCTCGCCGGGTTCGCGCTCGGCACCGCGCTCGGCGTGCTCTGCGGCGCCGCTCTGCACTACTCACCGACCGTGCGGAGCTTCCTCTACCCGGCCTTGATCGCGATCGACACGATCCCGAAGGTCGCACTGGCCCCGCTGTTCATCGTGTGGTTCGGGTTCGGCTTCGAGTCCAAGGCCTTCGTGGCGATGGCCATCGCGTTCTTCCCCCTCGTCATCAACACCTACGACGGGCTGAGCTCGGTCCCGCACGAACTGCAGGAGCTGGCTCGGATCAACAAGGCCTCGCAGTGGAAGAAGATGACGAAGATCGAGTTCATCTACGCGGTCCCGTCGATCCTGTCCGGTGCCAAGATCTCGATCTCGCTGGCCGTCGGAGGCGCGGTGGTCGGTGAGTTCATCGCGGGGTCCAAGGGCCTCGGGTACGTCATCATGCTCGCGAACAGCCAGGTCGACCTCCCGTCGATGTTCGCGGCGTTCATCGTGCTCGCCGCGATCGCGCTGGCCCTGTTCTTCGTGGTGGATCTCGCGGGGCGCAAGCTCGTGCCGTGGAAGCGGCACGCGAAGTGACCGGCCGGAGGCGCACCATGTTCCGCCGGGCCGTCGCCGCCCTCGGGACCCTCGCACTGCTGGTCCTCGCGGGCTGCGGGAACCCGAGCGGCCGGGAGGAGATGTCGCTGATGCTCGACGTCGGCTGGCTGCCCAAACACGCACTGTTCATCTCGGCGGTGGAGCGGGGCTTCTTCGAGGCCGAGGGCATCGACCTCACGGTCATGCCGGGCTCCGGCTCGACCAACACGGTCACCTCGGTGGACGTCGGCCGGGTCGACGCCGGATGGGCCGACTACGGTGCCACGGTCGTCAGCCAGGGTCGTGGGGCCGAGGTCAAGCAGGTCAACCTGCTGCAGGCCCGCTCGGCCTACGCCGTCGTCGCGCTGGCCGGCACGGGCATCGACGGGTGGGAGGACCTGCCAGGCAAGACCGTCGCGACCGAGGGCGCCGGCGCGATGACCGCCATGTGGCCCTACGCGCTGAGCAAGCTGGGGCTCCCCGAGAACGGCGTGAACGTCGTGCACGCCGCCAGCGCGGCGAAGATCCCCGGGCTGCTGGCCGGCCAGTGGGACGCCAACCTCGCGCTCTACGTCTCCGACCAGCCCGCGATCGACGCGCTCGACCGGGAGGCGACCGTCCTGAAGTGGTCGGACCTGGGCATCGACCTCTACGGCAACGGGATCGTGATGTCCGACGAGAAGCTGCGGACGAACCCCGGCCAGGTCGAACGGTTCAACCGGGCGATGCAGAAGGGCTACCTCTGGGCCTGCGAGCACCCGCAGGACGCTGCGAAGGACTTCCAGGCCGAGGTCGCCGGGTTCGAGGAACGGACCATCGTGCTCGCGATCGACGAGCAGTGCGCCCTGAACTGGGGGGCCGGGCAGGCGGCGGACGACTTCGGCGTCATGGACGACGCGAACGTCCAGAAAATGATCGACATCGCGCACCAGTTCCTGGGACTGGACCCGGAGAGCCGCCTCGCTCCCGCAGACGTGTACAGCAACGACCACCTCGCGCCGCTGCACCGCGGCGATGCCATCCAGGCGCCGTGACGGCCGGAGGAGAGCACGACATGAACCACGAGTACGCCATCTCGGTGAACAACGTCGGCAAGACCTACCGGTCCCGCGACGGCCAGGACAACACGGTCCTGCAGGGACTCGACTTCCACGTCGAGCCCGGTCAGTTCGTCTCGATCGTCGGGCAGTCCGGCAGCGGCAAGACGACGCTGCTCAAGACGATCTCCGGTCTGCAGGAGCCCACCGAGGGCGAGATCCTGGTGAAGGGCCGTCCGATCAAGGAGGGGCTCGAGGACATCGCGATGGTGTTCCAGAGCCCGGTGCTGCTGCCGTGGCGGAACAACCTCGACAACGTGCTGCTGCCGCTGGAGTTCCGCGGCACCCGCACCGAGGAGGCGAAGGGCTTCGCCCGGGAGCTGCTCGAGATGGTCGGCCTGGGTGATCGCGCAGGGCGCTACTCCTACGAGCTCAGCGGAGGGATGCAGCAGCGGGTGGCCATCTGCCGCGCGCTCGTCTCCCATCCCGAGCTGCTGCTCATGGACGAGCCGTTCGGCGCACTCGACGCCATGACACGGGACTCGATGAACGTCGAGATCCAGCGCATCTGGCACACGACCGGCTGCAGCGTCCTGTTCGTCACGCACAGCATCCCGGAGGCGGTGTGGCTGGCCGACCGGGTCGTCGTCGTGGGGGACCGGCCGGGACGCATCGTCGCCGACATCGAGATCGACCTCCCGCGCCCCCGCGGCAAGGAGCACCGCTTCTCCCCGGGCTTCTCCGAGTACGTGACGGAGATCGAATCGCACATCGGCGTCACCGCCGGCATCAGCTGACCGCCCCGACACCGGAGGACCACCCATGCTGCACCTCACCGCGGACGCCGCACAGCTCGCACGGCACTACGGGCTCGACGCCCACCGGAGCCTGCTGTTCTCGGCGATTCGCCTCGACTCGTTCCCCCTGGTCGCCCCGCTGATCGCGCAGAGCGGCGAGGACCGGTTCCTGCTCGTGCGCCAGCAGGAGCAGGGCAACGCCCTCTCGGCGGGCGTCCCGAAGGAACGGATCAGGTTCTACGCACCGTGGGTCACGATCGATCCCCGCGTGGTGGCCGACACGCCGGCCGCGGCGTCGCTGGCGAGCCTGGTGGCCGAGCTGGCCTCCGACGACGACCGGGTGCACCTGGCCGCCGACGTCGTCCTGAGCCACCACCGCGCCCTCACCGGAACCGGAGCGCTCGAGGTGACCGCCGATGACCGGGCCCCGGCGCCGGTCGTGGCCCACGAGATCGACACCGACGCGGTACTGGCCCGGTTCGGCGGGTGGCGGGCCGAGGGCGTGCGCGTCGCCCGTCGGCTGATCGAGGGGATCGAGCACCTCGACGGTCTGGCCGCGGAACTGTCGGCCACCGAGGACACCCGGTTCGCGGGGCTGACCGCGCTGGCCCGCGAGCGGGCGCTCGACGCGGTGCTGCTCGCCGCGACGCCCAACGTCACCGAGGCGATCGGACATGCGCAGCCGGCCGGGTCCGTCGCCATGTGGCTCCCCGAGGCGGAGCGGCTGGTTCTGCTCGCCCCGCAGGGCACACCCGGGATCCCGGGTGCGGCGGCCGGGACGTACCCGTCGGCCGGGGCCGCCGTGCGTGCGCTGAGCCCCGGTGCCCGGACCGGAGTCGAGGAGGAGTTCATCGGCATCGGCCTGGCCCGGGAGCTGGAGCGCGAGGGCGCCGAGCTGGTCGGGGTCTCGTCCGACCTCGGCCACTGGCGCGACGTGCGCGACCACGAGGACCTCGGGTTCCAGGTCGTCGCCGCCCGGGCCAGCGTGTTCGCCATCGAGGAGGCGCTGGCCTGGGCCGAGGACGGCCTGGCCGCCGGCCGGGAGTTCACCGAGCTCGACATCCACGCCGTCTACCTCGACAAGATCGTCGAGTTCCGTACGGCCCACGACATCCCGTTCGGCATCGAGCCCTACTTCACCAACCTGCACTCGTCGAACCGGATGCTCTTCCCCGGCCCGCCGGTGCACTTTCCGATCAACGCGGAGACGACCTGCATCCAGCTCGACGCCGGCGTGCGGATCGTCGTGGAGGGCGTCACCGTCGCCACGTCCGACATGGCACGGTCGCTGCCCCGGACCGCCGCCGCGAAGCAGGCGTACGGCTTCTTCTTCGACGTCGTACGGGACGGCATCATCGGGCAGCTGCGGCCCGGGGTGGTGTGCGAGGACGTGCACGAGGGCACCCTGCGCTACCTGGCGCCGCACCTCGACCGGATGCGCGAGATCGGGATGCTCGGCACCGAGGTCGACTTCGACACCGAGTACCGCAAGCGCAACGTCGGGCACCTCATGGGCAAGCAGGAGTCGTTCGCGAACGAGCTGCGGCCCGGCTACAAGCACGTCCTGCAGGTCGGTTCCTACGGTGCCGCAGAGATTCCCTGGCGGTACGACGACGCGGCCATCGGCACCGAGGACCTCTGGTACGTCGGCCGGGACCGGACCTACATCGTGAGCAAGCGGTGATCGGGGAGATCCCGGCCCGGATCCGGGAGCGGCTCGCCGAGCGGTCCCTCGAGCTCCCGGTGCTCGGCCCGCCGCGCTACGCCTACGAGCCGGCCGTGCTCTGCGGCGACGTGCTGCACGTGTCCGGCCAGATCTCCCGCACCGCGGCGGGGAAGCTCCTCCGCGGCACCCTCGGCGAGGACGCGACGACCGACGACGGAGTGGCCGCCGCCCGGGTCTGCGCGCTGAACCTGCTGGCCCGCATGCACGAGGCCGTCGGGTTGGCGAACGTGCACCGCGTGGTGAAGCTCAACGCCTGGGTGGCGAGCAGCCGGGACTTCGTGGACCAGCCGACCGTCGTCGACGGGGCGTCGCAGCTGCTGCGTGACGTGCTGGGCGACGCGGGCGGGCACGCCCGGACCGCGCTGGCCGTGCACGTCCTGCCGCAGGGAGCGTTGGTCGAGATCGACGCCGTGGCCGCGGTGCGGGTGTGATCCCGGGAACCCGCGCCGCGGTCACCAGGTCATGACGGCAGGCGCAGGCGGCCCTCAGGAGGGCGGGGTCAGCAGGCCGCGTCGGTAGGCCGGGACGAGGTTGCGTGGCACCAGGTGTCGGCGGCCCTCCACGGTGATCGGCACGAGGTCGGGGGCCTGTGCCTTCCAGCTCGACCGGCGGTGCCGGGTGTTCGCGCGCGACATGCGTCGTTTCGGGACGGCCATCAGTTCTCTCCCTCTCGTTCGTCGCGGGCGGCGAGGTCGCCGCCCACCGGCTCGGGGTTCGAGCACGGCTCGTCATGCGCCCAGCCGAAGGGGTCGGGCAGGGCGGACCAGGCGTCCTCCCCGGCGGCGACCTCGGCGTCGGTCAGCAGCGCCTCGCGCAGTCGCGCGTCGATCTCGTCGGGGTCGGCCTCGTGACAGAGCACGACCAGGTCCTGGGCCCGGTCGCCCCAGCGTGGGTGCCAGCCCAGCGCGGCCAGCGCCCGCCGCTGGTCGCTCACCTGCTCCCAGGCTTGCTCATCGGCGCCGTCGAGCCATTCGCCGACGTGCCCGATCTGCAGGCCACCGCCGGCGCTCTCGAGCCACAGCACGGCTTCGGGCCTCGTCGCCAGCCAGAACCGGCCACGGGCCCGCACGACACCGTCGAGCAGGGAGCTGATCGCGTCGTGCAGCCGGTCGGGGTGGAACGGCCGCCGGGCGGAGAACAGCAGCGTCCGCACGCCGTTCACAGCATCGAGCGGTGGGGTGCCGCGCAGCAGTGACTCGTGCACGTCGCTCGGCACACCGCGCCGCGCCTGCTGCGGTAGCCCGGCACAGAACAGCCGGTCGTCACCCCGCTCCGCGACCTGTCGCGGTGCCATCGGTGCCAGCCGGTCCAGGACGGCGGTGGTGCGGTCGACCTCGGCCGGTCCCGTCGATCGGGTCGTCACGATCACGTCGGCGAACTCGACCTGTCCGACGGCGAGCTGGGCCACGGTGCGCTCGTCCTCGGGCAGTGTGGACAGTCCGCGCTCGGGCAGCGTCGCGTCGCCGGTGGCGTCGTCGAGCCAGGTGTCCGGGTCGAGCACGGTCACCACGCCGCGCAGGTCCACCAGGTCGGTGACCGGGCGCGGCTGTCCCGGCGGATCCGAGCGCGAGTCGGCAGCGGTGCCGTTCGGCTCGACCGGTACCGAGCCGAGCGTCCAGCAGACCGGTTCCGGTTCCAGGCGCGGGTCCAGGTGCAGCACGATCCGGCGCACCTTCCCGGCCAGTGCTGCGAGCGTCGGTAGCACGTCCTCGCGGATCGTGCAGGTCACGCAGCCGTGCGCGAGCTCCAGCACGGTGCGCTCGTCGAGTTCGCGATCGCGGTAGCGGCGCCGCACCCGGCCGCGGTCCAGGTCGTGCAGCTCGTGGTGCAGGACGACGACATCCGGGTCGAGCTCCCGCATCCGCGCGACCGTCCGTTCCACCGCGTCGGGCACGGTCCCGCACAGGACCACCAGTTCGGTCATGACTTCCTCCCGGAGTGGACGTGGACAACCTCGGGTGTAGCCTAAACGAAAATGATTCTCATGTTGAGGAGGGTGAGGGATGGCCAAGACGACCGACGTCCGGCCGATCGTGAAGCTGCGGTCGACGGCCGGCACCGGCACGACCTACGTCACGCGGAAGAACCGCCGCAACGACCCGGACCGGCTGGTGCTGCGCAAGTACGACGCGCGGATCCGCAGGCACGTCGAGTTCAAGGAGGAGCGCTGATGCCGCCCCGGAACAAGCCGCTGCGCACCACCCGCCGCAAGCCGAACCCCCTGCTTCCCTACCCGAACGCGGGGCGGTGAGCAGGTGTCCCGACGTTGCGATCTGACCGGCCGCGAGCCGTCGTTCGGGAACCGGGTGTCGCACTCGCACCGGCGCACGAGCCGGCGCTGGGATCCGAACGTGCAGTCGAAGCGCTACTGGTTCGCCGAGGAGGGCCGCTGGATACGGCTGACGCTCTCGGCGAAGGGGATCAAGACCGTGGACCGGATCGGCGTCACCGCCGCGGTCGCGCGGATCCGCACGAGGGGAGTACGTGTCTGATGGCCACCACGGGACAGATCGCCAAGAACGAGCGCCGGAAGGCGATCGTGGCTCGGTACGCCGAGCGGCGGGCCGAGCTGAAGGCCGTCCTCGCGCGGCCGTCGGCCACCGCGCAGGAGAAGGCCGCCGCGGCGGCAGAGCTGCGTCGCCAGCCGCGCGACGCGAGCCCCACCCGGGTCCGCAACCGCGACTCGGTCGACGGGCGCCCGCGCGGGCACCTGCGCAAGTTCGGGGTGTCCCGGGTCCGGTTGCGGGAGCTGGCGCACGACGGCGCCCTGCCGGGGGTGCGCAAGTCCAGCTGGTGACTCACCCGCCGACGTCCAGCGGTCCCGGCCCCGGACCTCGAGTTCGGGGCCGGGAACCGATGGAGAGAACACGGTGTCGCGCTCCGGCGTGGCCGCCATCTCGAGGAGATGCACATGAAGGTGCGCACGTCGCTTCGTTCCCTGAAGAACAAGCCGGGAGCACAGGTGATCCGTCGTCACGGAAAGGTCTACGTGATCAACAAGAAGAATCCGCGGAACAAGGCCCGGCAGGGGTGACCGGATCGGGCCGCGCTGCAGCGTGATCCACGCGACGGTGTCGGTCCCGGAAAGTTTCGGGCTACTGTCCGCAGTCGCGCCCGAAGCCGTCCACGATGCGGAGTACCCGAGTGATGAACGTGCCGGTGTCGACGAGTCTCCCTGTCCTGGACATGTCCCTGCTCGACGGCGATGAGGCCTCAGCGGCCACGTTCCGGCACGCCGTGCGCCGCACGACGCACGAGACAGGGTTCTTCTACCTGACCGGGCATGGAATCCCCGGCGAGGTGGTCGACAGGGCGTTCGCCGCAGCCGAGCGGTTCTTCGCTCTGCCCGAGAAGAACAAGCTCGAGGTCGAGATGCTGCGCAGCCCGCACTTCCGTGGCTACAACCGCACCGGTGGTGAGCTCACCCGGGGCCGGGTCGACTGGCGCGAACAGATCGACATCGCTGCCGAGCGCGACCCCTGGAAGGAGCCGGCGGCTCCGGCCTACATGCGCCTGGAGGGGCCCAACCTCTGGCCGAGCGCACAGCCCGAGCTGCGGACGGTGTTCCTCGACTGGGAACAGCGGTGCTCGGTGATCGCACGCCGGCTGATGCGGGCCTGGGCGGTGGCGCTCGGGAGCCCCGCCGACGTCTTCGACGCGACCTACGGCGATCGCCCCTCGACGCTGATCAAACTCGTCCGCTACCCCGGCCGCGAGGACCGCGGACAAGGGGTGGGCGCGCACAAGGACCCCGGTGTGCTGACCCTGCTGATGCTCGAAGGGGGCAAGGGAGGTCTCCAGATCGAGCGCGACGGCGAGTGGCTCGAGGCTCCGGCGGTGCCCGGCGCGTTCGTGGTCAACATCGGCGAGCTGATGGAGTTCGCCACCGACGGCTACCTCAAGGCGACCGTGCACCGTGTGGTCTCCCCGCCGATGGGCGAAACCCGGTTGTCGATCCCGTTCTTCTTCAATCCCGCGCTGGACTCCACCGTGCCCCGGATCGATCTACCGGCCGAGCTCGCCGAACACGCTCGTGGCGTCAGCCAGGACCCCGACAACGTCATTTCCGGCACCTTCGGCGAGAACCTGCTCAAGGCCCGTCTCCGCGCACATCCCGACGTCGCCGCCGCGCACCACGCCGACCTCGTCACGAGCACGCCCTGACCCCGGTCGACCCGGCACGTCGTTGATCAGCGAGGGAAGGTCCCTTCGGCGCCCGCGGACGTGATGAGCCGGGTGATGCGCTCGGAGTGGACGCCGACTCGCCCGTAGAACTGGGGCGCGTCCCGATCGGCGCCGGGACGCCAGTTCGACACCCCGACGAGCTGCCCGTCGACGACCAGCGGCGAACCGCTGTCGGTCGGGCGCGACACGAACGCGCTCGGTCCTTCGCCTGCGCACAGGTAGGCGGCCGGGTCGTAGCGGTAGCCGTGCCACACCACCGGCGGTATGCGGCTGAAGGCATCGGCGGCCGCGGCGCTGCACCGTGCGTCGTCGAGCGTGGTGGTCGGGGTCTGCCACAGCACGGGCTCGTCGTGCGGCGACACGCGCCAGCCCGTCACCCGTTCCTGCGTCCCGGCCGCGGGCCACGCCCGGTCGAGGTCCGCCATGGGCAGGGTCGGCCCGGACACGGCGGTCGCGAGCAGCAGCACCCCGATATCGGGCGGGGAGTCGACGGGTCCGAACAGGCCGTCGAAGACGCCCTGCTGGTCGCCGGGCCACCCGGGCGACACCCACTTGTCGACGACCGCGACCGTGCGGCCCTCCTGGCTGCGAAGATCCGTGCGCCCCACCACGACGGAGATCTCGGCCGGCTCACGGCCGATGCAGTGCGCGGCGGTGACGACGGCCCGCGGCGCCACGAGCGTGCCGACGCAGGTCTTGCCCGGAGGCCCGCCGGGCGGTGGGCTACCGCCACCGTTGATCGCGACGACCCAGGGCTCGTCCGCGCTGGTCACCGGCCCGTGGCCGGCCACAGGGGGCAGCGTGGGCGCCGGCAGATACGCCCACACCACATAACTCAGCACCAGCGCCACGGGCAGTCCGAGCGCGAGCAGCCATCCCCGACGTCGGAGCTTCCCCCGATGCTCCCGCACCGGCAGACGCTAGCACGGTGATCACATTCACCACGTCGTCGTGATCAGGACGCGATTCGTTCCGGCGAGTGCGGCGAGCAATCTCGGAGTTCGGGCAGGCTGTAGTGGTCGGCGATGAGTTCCACCGTGCGGGCCTGCGTCCGCCGTGAATGCCCCATGACCACCAGCATCATCTCGTCGACCCCTGCCTGGTCATGGAGACGTTCGAGAGCGTCGGCGACCTCGGGGCCGGTGCCGTTGAGGAAGTGCTGCGTGTACGCGTCGAGGATCTGCTGTTCCTGCGCGGTGGCGCGGTGGACATCGACCTCCTCGGGCGGGAGGACCAGATAGCTGTCGCGCTGGAACATCCTGAGCATCGCCATGGCCGCCGTCCTGGCCTGGCGCCTGGCCTCGGCCGGGTCGTCGTGCGCGACGACGCCGACGCTGAGCAGGCTGTAGGGCTCGTCCAGCACCTCGGAGGGCCGGAAGCTCTCCCGATACAGGCGCATGGCGGTGGCGACGTCGGCGTTGCCGAACTGCAACGCGAAGGCATAGGGCCGGCCGAGCCGACCGGCCAGCTGTGCCGAGTACGGCGAAGACCCCAGGATCCAGGTCTCCGGACTCGTGGTGGGGAGCGGTACCCGGTTCTGTCCGGCCTGCCACGGCCCCGGTACGGCGTGAACGTTCGTGTAGGGGTGGCCCTGGGGAAAGTCGTCCGCCAGGAACCCGAGAAGTTCCAGAACCTGCTGGGGGAACTCGTCGTTCGCGTCACGGCCTCGACGTAGCGCCGCAGCGGTCGCGGCATCCGTACCGGGCGCGCGGCCCAGACCGAGGTCGATCCTCCCCGGAGCGAGAGTGTCCAACATGCTGAACTGTTCGGCGATCATCAAAGGCACGTGGTTGGGCAACATCACCCCGCCCGCGCCGAGGCGGATGCGCTCGGTCTCACCGGTCAACCGGGCCAGCATCATCTGCGGCGACGAGGTGGCCGCGCCCGGCATGCCATGGTGCTCGGACATCCAGAAGCGGCGATAGCCACGCCGCTCGGCCAGCTGAGCCAGCGCGATGAGCTCCGCGAAAGCCTCCTGCGCTGTCTGCCCGACGCCGGTGTGGGCGTTGTCGAGCACGGAAAGCGCGAACGGGGCGGTGCCGGAGGGCTGTGCCGGGGTCATACAAGATCTCAATTCTCACGGATGGATCGACGGTTCAACGTGACAGCCACGCTAGCACGGGTGTCATGGAAACTGGCAGCTGATAACGTGAGGCTGGTGGCGACGATCCCTCTTCCGCCCGCGCCAGGAGCTGACGACCACGTCAGCCTCGCGCTGGTCAACAGCACAGTGAGCCTCCCCGGTGGACGCCGGGCGGACGAGCTGGGCAGTCCCGAGGAAGCCACCGACTGGCTGCTCGGGCACGGTCTCGTCCCGGAGCGGACGGCCCTACTCGCGCACTGCCAGAATCAGCTCACCGGGTTACGGGAGAGCCTGCGGGTCGTCTTCGCCGCCCACGTGGAAGGCGACGTCCCGGACCCTCGGGCCCTGGACGGCGTCAACCGAGCCCTGACCACAGTGCCCAGCACGCCGCTGCTACGGCACGATCCACGCCACGGACTTCACCGGGCTCCGGAGCATCCCGTGACGCAACTCGTCGAACATGCCATGGCCCAGATCGCCGAGGACGCCGCCACGCTGCTCACCGGCGAGTCGGCCGGGCTGATCGCGCACTGCGCAGCGCAGCCGTGCTCGCGGTTCATGCTCCGCACCCACGCCCGTCGGCACTGGTGCTGCACCCGGTGCGGCGACCGTGTCCGAGCTGCCCGGGCCTACGCGCGCAAGCAGGATCGGAGCCCCGGCGCACGGCCTGCCCGCTCCGGGAGCACACAGGGGGCGGTGCCGGAGCACTGATCGCACGGTCGGTCAGCGGACCGGTTCCGCGGCGTCGTGGCCGGCTCCGCCGGAACCGGCCCTGCTCGGCCTCGCCGCGTGTCGGCGAATCACTGCGACGCGCAATCTTTGCGGGATCTTGACGGTGCCCTCCGCCCGTCGTGCGTCGCCCGGGCCTACTGTCGTGGGCGGTGTGCCGGGAAGTCTGGTCGGCGAGCGGAAGCGCACGTTCGTCGAAGGGACCACAATGGACACCTACCGTTCGGAACCCGGCCAGCGGATCCTCCAGCAGTGGTGCCGTGCCGAGCTGGACCGGGCCCTGCCGTCGGCGGACCGGCGTGTGGCCGCGACGTCACTCGGCCCGACCCACCTGGTCACCGTGGGGACGGGCCCGCAGGTTCTGCTGCTCCCGGGTACGAACTTCGGCGCCGCCACATCACTACCGTTGATCTCGATGCTGGCGGCGTCGTTCCGGGTCACGACGGTCGATCTTCCCGGGCAGCCGGGTCTGAGCGCCGGAACGCGCGTCGACGACGACGTGGTCAGCCGGCACCGCCGATGGCTCACCGAGGTCCTCGCCGCGATCGGCGACGCCCCGGTACTGATCGTGGGGGAGTCGCTCGGGGCGGCGGTGGCGCTGTGCGCCGAACCCGGCCCCAGCATCGGCGGGCTCGCGCTGGTGGTCCCCGCCGGTCTGGTGTCGGCCCGGGTGGATGCGGGCATCCTCGCGGCCTCGGTGCCGTGGCTGCTGCGGTCGACCCCGGCACGCGCAGAGCATCTGCTGGCGACGATGGACGGTGGCGCGCGTGTCGCCGACCGCGATCGGCTGGTGGAGTGGATGGCGATGGTGCCCCGGCACGCGCGCTCGAGCCTGGCGCCCTCTCCACTGCCCAACCAGGTGCTCACCGGGTGGCGGGACACGCCGTGCCGGGTGGTGGCCGGCGAGCACGATCGGTTCTTCCCTCCCGAGCGCCTCACCGTGCCGGCACGGAACCTGCTGCACGCCGGAACGACGGTCGTCGCGGGGGCCGGTCATCTTCTCGCCCATACCGCCCCGGAGGCCGTGGTCGAGGTGGTCGCCGACCTCCACCGGTCCGCGGACGACACGCCGTGACCACCAGACAGCACTGATGCCCGGGCAAAGGTGGACCGTGGACCCCGGACCTCGTTACGGCCATCATGATCAGACAAACGGAACCCGTCAGAATGGAACTCACATGAGCAAGCCGGTTCTCCTTGTACACGGCGCTTTCACCGGCGCCTGGGCCTGGACGGACGTGATCGAGAAGCTGGGCGAGCGCGGGGTGTCGGCGACGGCGATCGATCTGCCCAGCCGGGGACCGGAAGGGACGCTGGCCGGTGACGCGCAGGCCGTCCGGGACGCGCTCAAGGATCTGGGGCAACCGGCGGTGCTGGTCGGCCACTCCTACGCGGGCGCCGTGATCACCGAGGCGTCCGCGGACAACAGCGACGTCGCGCACCTGGTCTACGTGTGCGCCGCCCTGCCCCAGGCAGGCGAGTCGGTCGCCGCGCTCATGGAACGTGACCCCGATCCCGGCCAGCTGGGCACGGCCATGCGCCCGGCCGAGGACGGCACCGCGACGCTGGACCGCGCGGGGGCGAAGGACTACGTCTTCAACGATGCCACCGACGAGCAGGCCGCTCCTGCCCTCGATGCCCTGGGCTCGCATGCACTCGTGACGCTCGGGGAAGCCGTCACCGGCCTGGGCTGGACCCAGCATCCGTCCACCTACGTGCTCTGCACCCTGGACAAGTCGTTCTCACCGGCGCTGCAGCGCGAGTTCGCCGGCCACACCACATCGGTCGTGGAGATCGACGCCGGGCACGGGCCGATGCTCACCAGGCCGGCCGAGCTGGCGGACGCCATCGCCACCGCTGCGACCTCGTAATACCGAGCGCTATCCCGTTGACAGCGGAGCCCGGGGTGGCAGCAGGCAGGACGAACCGGCCGACGGCGATGGGTGGCGCGCGGCACCCACGTCGTCGCCGCGGTGCACGCCGACACCCACCCGGCCGGGCGCGAGGTGGGGGAGCAGGACCAGCCGCTCGTCGTAGTCCCCGCCCCGCTGCGGCCGGTACGCGAGCGGGGTCGCGGTGCCGATCTGTGCCAGCCGCTCCCGGAGCTCGGCCCGGGCCCGGTCGGCGTCCGCGTCGGTGAAGCGGTCGGCGCCGGCGAGGAGCAGCGGAGGCAGCACCTGCGCCCCGGCGTAGAACAGGGTGCCGTGCAGCAGTGGGAACAGCAGGTCGTCGACGTGCCCGTTGATCCCGCGGGGCCCGAACACCGGTGACGGGCCGCCTGCGCTGGTCACCACGAGCGCGCGCGTGCCGGCGAGCACGCCGTCGCCGTAGCGGCGGGTGCGGCCGTCGTCGCCGCGGACGCCGTAGGCGAAGCCCTCGACGAAGACGCGGTCGACCCAGCCCTTGAGGATCGCGGGCACGCCGAACCACCACAGCGGGAAGTGCAGCACCAGGGCGTCGGCCCAGCGCAGCTTCTCCTGTTCCGCCACGACATCGTGCGGGAGCTCGCCCGCCCGGTAGGCGCGTTGCGACGCCTCGCCGACGCGCAGTCGCTCGTCGGGCGGGTGGCGGTAGTCGTCGCCGGTGACGACGGGGTTCCAGCCCATCGCGTAGAGGTCGGACACACGGACCGCGTGCCCCTGTTCCTCGAGCGCGGCCCGGCCGTCGGCGGCGAGCACGCCGGTCAGCGAGCGGGGTTCCGGGTGCGCGACCACCCACAAGACGTTCACGGCACCGATCCTCGGCCGTGCCCACCGCTCGGACCAGTGGCCCGATGGCCACGTCGTGCGAGGATCGGGCCATGGCCTCACACGTCGGCCGACCGGCCGTCCACCGCGTCGCCGTCCTCGTCCGCGACGGGCTGCTGGCGATGGAGCTCGGGATCGTCCACCGGCTGTTCGGGCAGGCCAGGGACGCCACCGGCCGGGCGCTCTACGACGTCGTGACCTGCACGCTCGTCCCCGGACCGGTGCGCACCGACGCCGACGTCGAGGTACTCGTGCAGCTCGGGCCGGAGGTGCTCGACACCGCGGACACCGTGATCGTCCCGGCGTCCGACCTCGACTACGCGCCCTCCCCGCCGCCCGCCGGGCTCGCCGAGGCGCTGGCCCGGATCGGTCCGGGCGCGCGGATCGCGTCGATCTGCACCGGCTCGTTCGTGCTGGCCGCGGCCGGGCTGCTCGACGGGCTCCCGGCCACCACGCACTGGAAGTCGGCCGACCGGTTCGGCGAGCTCCACCCGCGGGTCCACCTCGATCCCGACGTCCTCTACACCGCCGCGGGCCGGATCCTGACCTCCGCGGGCGAGGCCGCCGGCATCGACCTGTGCCTGCACATGATCCGCACCGACCACGGCGCCGCGGTGGCCAACGATGTCGCGCGCGGCACCGTCGTCCCGCCGCACCGCGACGGTGGCCAGGCCCAGTACGTCCGCCGCCCGATCCCCGATCCGGCGGTGTCGTCGACGGGCCGGGCACGCGCGTGGGCGCTGGAGCGCCTGCACCGCCCCGTCACGCTGCGGGACCTGGCGGCGCGCGAGTCGGTCAGCACCCGCACGTTCACCCGTCGCTTCCGCGACGAGATGGGCACCTCGCCGGGCCGGTGGCTGGCGCTGCAGCGCGTGGAGCGGGCCTGCACGCTGCTGGAGGAGACCGACCTGCCCGTGGACGAGGTCGCGGAGCGCGCCGGGTTCGGCACCGCCGGCTCGATGCGGCTGCACCTGCAGGCCGAGCTCGGGACGTCCCCGACGGCCTATCGGCGCACCTTCCGCGCCCGTCCGGCCGCGTGACGGCGTGCGGCCCGGTCGAGGGGACGGTGCTGTTCGGAGCGGTAGGTTCAGCGGGTAGGACCGAAGGCACTCGCACTACCCCCGAAGGAGCGCGCCCGAGTGGAACGCAGTGTGGCGATCACCGGTACCCGCAGCATCAGCGATGCCCCTGGCGGCGAGCTGGCCGAGCTGTTCCAGGCGTACCTCAGACCGTTCTCCGAGTCGGCGGCCCGGTTCTACGTCGGTGGAGCCTCCGGCGTCGACACCGCCGCTCTGCAGTGGCTGGCGGAGAACTCCGAGGCTTCGCTGACCGTTGTCGTGCCCTGCCGGGTCGTCGATCAGCCGGCCGGTTCCGCCGAGGTCATCGACCGGCTGCGTGGCGAGGACCGGGCTGACGTCGTCGAGATGGGTGCCACGCTGCTGGGCAAGGCCGCCTACCACGAGCGCAACCGGTGGATGGTGGATCACTCCGGCCTCGTGATCGGGTTCCCGCGTGGTGACGAGTCCGTCGGGGGCGGTACCTGGTACACGCTGAACTACGCCGCCGAGCAGGGAAAGGCTCGGCTGGTGGTCCCGCTCTGACAGCTGGTCGGCGGGACGGGGTGCGTCGTCGCGACTGTTGTTGCGAGCACGACACGTCGTCCGCACGATGTCGACCGATGCCGAGGCCCGAGGGGCTGGCGACATCGGAGCCTTCCGGTCAGGATGGCCCGGTGAGCGACGGCGCGAGCGAACATTCGGTCCCGCGAGGCCGTGTTGAGCTGCGCCATCTCCGTGCGTTCGTGGCGGTAGCCGAGGAGCTCAGTTTTTCGCGGGCTGCGCGGCGGCTCCATCTCGTCCAGCAGTCTCTGAGCTCCCAGATTCGCCAGTTGGAGGATGAACTCGGGACGCAGCTGCTTCGCCGGACCACGCGGACGGTCGAGCTGACCACTGCCGGCGAGGTCTTCTTGACGCACGCGCGCTCGATCCTCGAGGCGGTCGGTGCCGCAATCGCGCAGACCCGCCGTTCCGCCGTCGGCGAGACCGGTCGACTGACGATCTGTTACACCCCGACCCTGGCCGCCGAGACGCTGCCCCGCCTCGTCACAAGGCTGCACGAGCGCTGTCCGGAGATGACACTGCAGCTCTGCGAAATGTGGCAGGCCGAGAGTGTCGATGCCGTCCGCACCGGCCGGTTCCAGGTGGGGATGGCTCGGTGCCCGGATGTCGTGAACGACATCGAGTACCTGCGCCTGCGCGACGAACCGCTCGGTGTCGTGGTCAGTGCACACCACCGTCTCGCCACACTCGGACAAATCGGAATGTCCGACTTGGCCGATGCCGCGCTGGCCATCTGGCCCCGGAGCTTGTCTCCCGGCTTCTACGACCTGACTGTGGATTTCTTCCGCGCGCACGGGTTCACCGGGCCGGTCCAGGAGTTCGAGTATCTCACCTCAGGTGTATTCCACAGTGATCCCGCGGCGCGCACCGAGGTTTTCGAGGGGCGAGCGTTCTCGGTCGCCTTCGCGACCCAGTTCGATCCAGTCCCGGAAGGCTTCGTGTGGAGACCGGTCGACCCGGCTCCGATGATCCCGGTGCACCTGTTCTGGCGCACCCGGACCGACGCTGTGACCCGGGCGTTCCTGACGGTGGCACAGGAGGTCGCCCAGCGGGCGGGCTGGCTCGCCGGGGCACATGTCCAGGTCGCTCCTCGCTGATCGAAAACCCGGCTCGATGTACCGGAGCTGCGCTGTTGGTCTCAAGCCACGCAGTGCAACGGCTCTCCGCCGTTGAAGGCCACCATGTCGTCGACCACCCCGTCGAAGTCGAGGGTGCATCCCAGAGGTTCGCCGCGCAGCTCGGAATAGGCCCTGTGCAAGTTGCCCACCAGGCGCTCAGGATCGGTCAGTCCGGCGAACTCTCCGAGGTCGGTCCGGCGCCCGCACTCCAGCGGCTCGACTCCCTCGGTAAAGCCCGCCTTCGCCCGATCCTGGAGGAATCGCAAGTACGTCAACTGGTCCCCGATGGCCCGAGGGCCGGTGACGGCACCGTGCCCTGGCGCGACGGTGCGGGCGCCGAGCTCCTGCACCCGGCCCAGAGCGTCGATCAAGCCTTGGACAGAACCCATCACGACGAACGGCGTTCCGCCGTTGAAGACCATGTCGCCGGCGAAGAGCAGCCCGATCTCCTCGATCCACACGGTCACGTCGTTCGTGGTGTGCGCGGGCCCCCAGTACCGCAGTGTTCCCGGCATGTCGTCGAACCAGACCTTCAGGTCGTCGGTGAACGTCACCTCCGGCGGACGGATCTCGATCTCCCCCCAGTCCACGCCGGGGAACCACTTCTTCGTCTCGAACCCGGTCGCGATCGTGGCCTCGCGGCACAGCTCATGCCCGATGATGGTTGCCTCCGGGAACAAGAAGTTGCCGTAGGTGTGGTCCGCATGGTGGTGGGTGTTGATGACAGTGCGGATGGGCTTGTCGGTCAGCTCGGCGACGGCCCGGCGCAAGGCCCGCGCGCGGTGCTCGGTCATCACGGTGTCGATCAGCGTTGAGCTTCCCCCGCTTCGCCGGAGTCTTCGAAGACTGGTCCCATCGTGAGGGACTGGGAAGGAAGGCTCTGTTGGCAGCACCGAGGAAGTACCCCGATGAGCTGCGGGAACGGGCGGTTCGGCTGTATCGACAGTCCGAGCCGCGGCCGTCGTTCAAGCGGCTGGCCGAGCAGCTCAACGTGCACCCCGAGGCCTTGCGGAACTGGGTCCGCCAGGCCGAGGCCGACGCCGGCGAACGGCATGACCGCCCAAGCACTGACATGGTTGAGGAGAACCGCAGGTTGGCGGCCGAGAACGCTGAGCTGCGGCGGGTCAACGAGGTCCTGCGCGCGGCGAGTGCGTATTTCGCCAGCGAGATCGGCCCGACCCGGAGGTGGTCATGAGCTTCATCGACACTCATGGCTTCCCGGCCGGTCTCGTACTGCGGGTCCTGGGCATCCCGGAGTCCACCTTCTACGACTGGCGGGCCCGCCAGGCCGCCCCGAGCCGGCGCGAGCTCGACGACGCGGCGCTGCTCGAGCAGATCGTCAAGGTGCGCAGCGTCAGCGAGTTCGCCGCCACCTACGGCTCGCCGCGGGTGTGGCTGGAGCTGCGTCGCCAGGGCGTGCGGGTCGGGCGCAAGCGCATCGAGCGGATCATGCGTGAGCACGGGTTGCAGGGCGCGCACCTGCGCCGGGGCTGGCGCCACGGCTCGACCCGGCAGGATCCGAACCACACCGCCGCCCCGGACCGGGTCGAGCGCGACTTCCGGGCCGACGCGCCGAACCGGCTCTGGGTCGCTGACCTGACGCGGCTGGTCACCGGCGAGGGCGTGCTGTGGCTGGCCTCGGTGCGCGACGCGTTCGCCAACCGGGTCGTCGGCTGGGCCACCGGTGAGCGGGCGACCACCGCGCTGGTGCTCACCGCCCTGGATCATGCGCTGCGCTCCCGATCGGCGCGCTCCGGCGAGTTGATCTTCCATAGCGACAAGGGCGCCCAGTACACGGCGCTGCGGTTCACCCAGCGCCTGGTCGACTCCGGTGTCGCACCCTCGACCGGGTCCACAGGCGACAGCTACGACAACGCCCTCGCGGAGAACCTGTGGTCCACGCTCAAGATCGAACTCGTGTACTGGCCGGGTACGACGTTCGCCACCCGCGCCGAGGCCGAGCACGCCCTGCTGCGCTACATAGACGGCTGGTACAACCCCCGCCGGATCCAGGCCGGGCTCGGCGGGCTCTCACCTGACGAGTACGAGGACGCCTACGATCGCGGCCAGCGCGACGATCACAGATAACCCGGACTCCGCGAAACCGGGGGAACCTCACGTGACAGCCTCGCGCCCGACGTGGATGCCGACGTTGTTCAGGCCCCAGCTGCCGTCGAGCTGGACGTAGAGGTGGAAGCCGTGGCCCAGATCGTGCACGAAGGGCTCGGGCACGGTGGCACTCACGAGCCCGCCACCGGTGCCTCGGATCCGGTGAGCCCGAACTCCGGCATGATCTCGTTACCGAACAGCTCGAGCATCGGCAGCGCCTCGTCGCGCGGGATCATCCCCCAGTGGTAGAGCCACACGAAGAAGTCGATCGGCATCTTCTCCAGGAAGCCCTCCACCTGGCGCTTGACCTGGTCGACAGTGCCCCCGATCAGAAGCCCACTGTTGATCAGCCGGTCAGCCAGGTGCTCGCCCGGCTTCGGCACGGGGCCTTCCTCTCCGTCGTAGCGGGCCGCCTCCATGAACCCGAACTGCTCATACCAGCCATGCCACACCGGCGCCTCGTACAGCTCCACGCTGCGCCGGATCCGAGCCCGTACTTCATCGTGAGGTTCCCCCGGTTTCCCGGAGTCCGGGTCATCTGTGATCGTCGCGCTGGGATCGATGGTAGGCGTCCTCGTACTCGTCGGGTGAGAGCCCGCCGAGCCCGGCCTGGATCCGGCGGGGGTTGTACCAGCCGTCGATGTAGCGCAGCAGGGCGTGCTCGGCCTCGGCACGAGTGGCGAAGGTGGTGCCCGGCCAGTACACGAGCTCGATCTTGAGCGTGGACCACAGGTTCTCAGCCAAAGCGTTGTCGTAACTGTCGCCTGTGGACCCTGTCGAGGGCGCGACACCCGCGTCGACCAGGCGCTGGGTGAATCGCAGCGCCGTGTACTGGGCGCCCTTGTCGCTGTGGAAGATCAACTCTCCGGAGCGCACCTGACGCGAGCGCAGCGCATGATCCAGGGCGGTGAGCACCAACGCAGTGGTCGCCCGCTCACCGGTGGCCCAACCGACGACCCGGTTGGCGAACGCATCCCGCACGCTGGCCAGCCACAGCACACCCTCCCCGGTGACCAGCCGCGTCAGATCCGCCACCCAAAGCCGGTTCGGCGCGTCGGCCCGGAAGTTGCGTTCGACCCGATCCGGGGCGGCGGTGTGGTTCGGATCCTGCCGGGTCGAGCCGTGCTTCCAACCCCGACGCAGATGCGCGCCCTGCAGGCCGTGGGCGCGCATGATCCGCTCGATGCGCTTGCGCCCGACCCGCACGCCCTGGCGGCGCAGCTCCAGCCACACCCGCGGCGAGCCATAGGTCGCGGCGTACTCGTTCACGCTGCGCACTTTGACGATCTGCTCGAGCAGTGCGGCATCGTCGAGCTCACGGCGCGAGGGATACTCGCGGCGGGTCCGCCAGTCGTAGTAGGTCGAGGCGGGGATGCCCAGGACCCGCAGTACGAGACCGGCCGGGAAGCCATGGGCGTCGATGAAGCTCATGACCACCTCCGGGTCGGGCCGATCTCGCTGGCGAAATACGCACTCGCCGCGCGCAGGACCTCGTTGACCCGCCGCAGCTCGGCGTTCTCGGCGGCCAACCTGCGGTTCTCCTCGACCATGTCAGTGCTTGGGCGGTCATGCCGTTCGCCGGCGTCGGCCTCGGCCTGGCGGACCCAGTTCCGCAGGGCCTCGGGGTGCACGTTGAGTTGCTCGGCCAGCCGCTTGAACGACGGCCGCGGCTCGGACTGTCGATACAGCCGGACCGCCCGTTCCCGCAGCTCATCGGGGTACTTCCTCGGTGCTGCCAACAGAGCCTTCCTTCCCAGTCCCTCACGATGGGACCAGTCTTCGAAGACTCCGGCGAAGCGGGGGAAGCTCATCGTCGGGCGTGCCGTTCGGGTAGACATAGAATGTCCGGCACACACCGATGCCCTGGCCGAAGCGTGGGGAACGGCCGCGGGCCGCGGCGCCCTCCTGGTAGATCTCCATCAGCTGGCGCAACATCTCGTGCGAGCCCATCAGGATCGTCGGGGTGACGTCCTCCTCCCCGCACCAGCGCAGGGTGCCGGGGCTGGCACCGAAGGCCTGGAACAGCTGCGGGTGCGGGGTGGTGTGGGGCCGGGGAACCACCGAGACACCCTTGATCGTGCCGTTCTCGTCGACCTCGCCCGGAGTGCCGTAGCGGCCGGTGATCGACTCGGCCGGGGGCCAGTTCGGGATGCCTTCGCGGGGGTACGGCACCTGATAGGTCGGCCCGTCGTAGGTGAGCAGATCCTCCGCCCAGGCCTTCTTCATGATCGCGAAGTTCTCGGTGAACAGTAATCGGTTACGGGTGTCCGCCTCGCTCGCGTCGGACGCTGTGGAGGTCACTCCGAAGCGTTGGCACAGGATGTTCTGCCAGCGAGCCTGGTAGCCACGGGCCATGCCGACGAACAGCCGTCCGTCGAGCATGTGGTCGGCGACCGCGATCTCCTCGGCGAGCCGGATCGGGTCGTGCGCGGGCAGCACCAGCCCGAGCTGGCCGTGCCGGAGCCGGGTCGTGTAGCGGGAGAGGTAGACGTTGAGCAACAGCGGGGCCGGCGAGATCTCCATCCCCTCGGAGTGCATGTGGTGCTCGGTGTGGCAGATACCCCAGTACCCCAGATCGTCGGCGGCCTGGCACAGGTCGACCAATCCGGCCAGCATCCGGTGGTAGGCCCCGCTGTCCCTCCCGATTGGGCGCCGAGCGAGCATCTCGTCCTCGGCTCCGAGCGCGGGGTAGACCTGCAGAATCACCTCGGTCATCGTCTGCCTCCTCCGGTCAGATCGATCGCCTTGCGGCTCGCCGTGCGCTTCGCGCCGACGGTGTTGCGCAGCACCCCGATGCCCTCGACCTCCAGCTCGACGACGTCGCCGGGCTTGATCCAGCGGTCGAGTTCCAGCCCGCAACCGCGCCCGACGGTGCCGCCGCCCAGAACGTCGCCCGGGTGCAAGGGCTGGTCCTCGGAGAGCAGCGAGATCACCTCGGGAAATCCGAAGTTCATCGCCCCCAGATCCCCGTGCGACCAGGTCTCGCCGTTCACTCGCGCGGCCACCCGCGCCGTGGTGATGTCCATCGATTCAGCTGTGGTCAGGCACGGGCCGAGTGAGGTGGCGAAATCCTTGCCGAACGCGGGACCGATCCCGACGGCCATTTCGCGGAACTGGATGTCGCGCGCGCTCCAGTCATTGAAGATCGTATAGCCTGCGATGCAGGATTGCGCCTCCTCGGGGCCGACTCGGAACGCAGGTCGGCCGATCACAGCGGCCACCTCGAGTTCGAAGTCCAGCTTGTCCGTGTAGTGCGGCCAGGGCACCTCGTCGTCGGGCCCGATGACAGTGTCGGGGTTGCCCTTCCAATGAACGGGGATGTCGTACCACTCCGAGGGGACTGTGCCGAAGCTGTTCTTGACGTGCTCCTCGACCAGCATGAAATCCCGCATCGAGTTGGGTCGAGGCAGCGGAGCTCGGAGCCGCACACGATCCGCCGGCTCGCTCCGCCCGACTTTCCGTGCTGCCGCCTCGGCGAGCGAAGTCCCCTCGTCCCCGAGACGAAGAAACTCGATCATGGTGGCCGGGCCTCGGATCGCGACCACGTCATCCCCGCGGTGCACGCCGATCCGCGGGACTCCCTCGTCAGCACTGACATAGGTCACTAGTGGCCGAGTTCGTTAGTTCGTCGGGGGTCATGCGGCGGTAGTGAGGGTGCTGGGCTGCTCTGGCGGGCCGATCCGGTCGAGTAGGGCGCGGAGATCGCGGCGGGTGAAGGTCCAGTCGAAGGGTGTCGCGGCGCGGTTGTAGCGGTCTTGGAAGGCCAGGATGCGCTCGGCGAGGGCGTCGAGGTCGGCGAAGTCGACCGGGCTGATAGCTTTGCGTTGCAGGATCGAGAAGTAGATTTCGACCTGGTTGAGCCAGGAGGCGTGGATCGGTAGGTGGACCAGTGTCGCGCTCGGCCAGGTTGTGTTCATGCGGTCGATCGAGGCCTGTCCGGCGTGGCTGGAGCCGTTGTCCACGACCCAGAACACCCGCCGTGCCGAGGCGTAGGGCTCGCAGCTCATGACGTGTGTGACCAGGTCGGTGAACGGTTCGATCCCGGTCTTCGGGGCGATGGTGCCCATGACTCGGGCGTGGTGGATGTCGTAGGCGGCGAAGTAGGCCAGGGTCCCGCCGCGGCGGTATTCGAACTCGACCTGGCGGGTCCGGCCCGGCCCGGCGGGCCGGCCGGGGTGGCGGCGACGCAGGGCTTGGAGCTGGGACTTCTCATCGGCGCTGATCACGTAGTCGTCCGGGCCCAGCGGTGCACCGTTCCAGGTGCGGGCGTAGAGGTCCAGGACCCGGGCGGCCTTGGTCTCGAAGTTCGGGTCGCGGGGGAAGATCCAGGAGCGGTGCTGCCAGGGTTTGATCACCGCACGGGTCAGCGCCCGACGCACTGTGGACGCCGAGATCGTCTCGGCGATACCGCGGGTGACCGCTTCGGTGGCCAGTTCGGTGCTGCTCCAGCGCGAGAGCGGTATCCCGGTCTCCGCGGGCAGGGTGCAGGCCAGCGCGGTGATCGCCGCGCTCTGCACGGCGGTGAACCGGCGCGGTCGCCCGGTGCGGGGCCGATCGGCGAGACCGTCGAGGCGCTCGGTGGCGAACTGTCGTCGCCACCTGCGCGCGGTGTCGACACACACTCTGAGTTCGACGGCGATCGCGGCGTTGGTCGCACCGGCCGCGGCAGCGAGCACGATCCGGGCCCGCAGCCGGTCGCGGTGCTCGGTGCGCCCGCTGCGCGCCCGCGCGGTCAACACCGCCTCCTCCGCCGCGGTGAGCACGATGATGAACGGGCTGGTGACCGGCACACCCGGGTTGTCGACCCCGACCACGATTTCGGCCACCGCGACACGCCGTGATCACCCGTAACAGCGGCCGACGGTCGATCGCGAGGGCCGGGCAACGCCGACCAGGGCTGTCACGATGGGCAAGTGGCGCCCCGTTTCCCCGAGTCGACCAAGACCTCCGTGCGGCAACGGTTACGCGCTCGGGCCCGTGAGCGTTGGCCCCAGATCACCGAACTGCACATGCGTCACCACGGCGTGTTCACCTACATCGGGGCCAGCACCGAGACCGAGATCCTGCCGCTGTGTCGGCTGCGCTACGTCGGATCGGCCCATGACTGGCAGGTCGCGATCTACCGGGCCAGCCACGACGACTACGCCGAGTCGATTTTCCCCGACGGGCTCCCGTTCGGGACCTGCCAGGACGCACTCGACCTCGCCTGCGGCCTCTACCTCAACGACCCCACCGCCTGGCACGACCTCAGACCCCCGACGAACTAACGACCGGAACCACTAGTGGCCGAGTTCGTTAGTTCGTCGGGGGTCATGCGGCGGTAGTGAGGGTGCTGGGCTGCTCTGGCGGGCCGATCCGGTCGAGTAGGGCGCGGAGATCGCGGCGGGTGAAGGTCCAGTCGAAGGGTGTCGCGGCGCGGTTGTAGCGGTCTTGGAAGGCCAGGATGCGCTCGGCGAGGGCGTCGAGGTCGGCGAAGTCGACCGGGCTGATAGCTTTGCGTTGCAGGATCGAGAAGTAGATTTCGACCTGGTTGAGCCAGGAGGCGTGGATCGGTAGGTGGACCAGTGTCGCGCTCGGCCAGGTTGTGTTCATGCGGTCGATCGAGGCCTGTCCGGCGTGGCTGGAGCCGTTGTCCACGACCCAGAACACCCGCCGTGCCGAGGCGTAGGGCTCGCAGCTCATGACGTGTGTGACCAGGTCGGTGAACGGTTCGATCCCGGTCTTCGGGGCGATGGTGCCCATGACTCGGGCGTGGTGGATGTCGTAGGCGGCGAAGTAGGCCAGGGTCCCGCCGCGGCGGTATTCGAACTCGACCTGGCGGGTCCGGCCCGGCCCGGCGGGCCGGCCGGGGTGGCGGCGACGCAGGGCTTGGAGCTGGGACTTCTCATCGGCGCTGATCACGTAGTCGTCCGGGCCCAGCGGTGCACCGTTCCAGGTGCGGGCGTAGAGGTCCAGGACCCGGGCGGCCTTGGTCTCGAAGTTCGGGTCGCGGGGGAAGATCCAGGAGCGGTGCTGCCAGGGTTTGATCACCGCACGGGTCAGCGCCCGACGCACTGTGGACGCCGAGATCGTCTCGGCGATACCGCGGGTGACCGCTTCGGTGGCCAGTTCGGTGCTGCTCCAGCGCGAGAGCGGTATCCCGGTCTCCGCGGGCAGGGTGCAGGCCAGCGCGGTGATCGCCGCGCTCTGCACGGCGGTGAACCGGCGCGGTCGCCCGGTGCGGGGCCGATCGGCGAGACCGTCGAGGCGCTCGGTGGCGAACTGTCGTCGCCACCTGCGCGCGGTGTCGACACACACTCTGAGTTCGACGGCGATCGCGGCGTTGGTCGCACCGGCCGCGGCAGCGAGCACGATCCGGGCCCGCAGCCGGTCGCGGTGCTCGGTGCGCCCGCTGCGCGCCCGCGCGGTCAACACCGCCTCCTCCGCCGCGGTGAGCACGATGATGAACGGGCTGGTGACCGGCACACCCGGGTTGTCGACCCCGACCACGATTTCGGCCACCGCGACACGCCGTGATCACCCGTAACAGCGGCCGACGGTCGATCGCGAGGGCCGGGCAACGCCGACCAGGGCTGTCACGATGGGCAAGTGGCGCCCCGTTTCCCCGAGTCGACCAAGACCTCCGTGCGGCAACGGTTACGCGCTCGGGCCCGTGAGCGTTGGCCCCAGATCACCGAACTGCACATGCGTCACCACGGCGTGTTCACCTACATCGGGGCCAGCACCGAGACCGAGATCCTGCCGCTGTGTCGGCTGCGCTACGTCGGATCGGCCCATGACTGGCAGGTCGCGATCTACCGGGCCAGCCACGACGACTACGCCGAGTCGATTTTCCCCGACGGGCTCCCGTTCGGGACCTGCCAGGACGCACTCGACCTCGCCTGCGGCCTCTACCTCAACGACCCCACCGCCTGGCACGACCTCAGACCCCCGACGAACTAACGACCGGAACCACTAGCCGCACAGCTTCGACCTCCTCGCACACCTCCGACGGTATGCGTAGGTGGCTCGACCACGGAAACACCGGTTGATGGTCGATTAACCATCACGAATGGTGAATGTCCAGCGCGTCGGGACGAACACCTCCACCGTGTTCGCGCCGGGTGCGGGCTGGGCCGACGGGATCCTCGCCCCGGTCGGATGCTCGTGGGTGCTGTCGTGGTCGGCCTGCTGACAGACCTGGACGGGCGCGGGCGGCTGGTGCTCGCCGGCGTGACGGTGGTCTCGCCGGCGATGCTGCTCTGCGGGCTCGCGCCCGGTGCTCGGCTGTTCGTCGCCGGGTGCTCTCGTCGAGCTCGGCGGCGCGGACCCTGTGCTATCTGCTCCTCCCACCCCCTGCGTCGCGCTCGGCCTCGTACTCGTCCCGGTGGTACCGGGCCGGGTGGACGATCCGGCCGGCATCGCTTCGATGAGGAACAGGGGAACCGCACCACCGACATTCGCCCGACTCGGCGTAGCTCAGTTGGTCGAGCAAGCGGGCATCCCGTTCGGACTGTCCGGGATGCGCCTGGTGGGTGTTGCCGAACGCGGCTTGCGGCAATGACGGCGCATCGATCGCACTTGTGGCCCCCGGGGAGTGACGGGGCGTATACGTCGGCGGAGGCTGAGCGGGTCCGTTGACGGCGGCGTGGATGGCTTCCTCGACATCGAGTGCGTGCCAGTCGCGCGGGTGCACCGCATGCCCGTTCTGGGCGCGGTGTGCTCCGGGATGGCCGCACCACATGCAACCTCCGATCGCGTCGACCGTAGCCCGGGACTCGATGTCCGCGCGGATCTCGGCGGCCCGAGCCTCTGCAGCCCGTGCGGCCGCGGCCGCTCGCTTCTCCTCCTGCGCGGCGCTGATCTTCCCGACCACTGTGAACACCACGGCGAGCGCGATCACGCCCACGAGCAGGCTCCCGAGCACCGGTGAGGTGTCGAATGCCGTGCCGATGAAGCCGACCATCATGACCAGACCGATCACGCCGAGACAGCCGAGGCACCCAGTGTTGCTCGCCGCATCGTTGGTCTGGGCATTCGTCTGGTTGACGTTGACGTTGACGTTGACGTTCACCGGTCCGTTGCGTTCGACCATGTCCAGCCTTCCGTGGCGTCGGCGTGGAGCTGACACCCATTCAGCGGCCGGAGGCTCTAGTAGACCGTCGCATCTAATTGTTGGGGTAGAGGTGGCGGAGCTTGATGCGGGCGTCGGTGGTGGTGAATTGCCAGTTGACCTGACGGTGGTCGGTGTTGGTGGCGTCTTGCCAGGCGGCGAGTTCGGTGTTGAGGGTGTCGATGTCGGTGATGCGCCGGTCGAGGCACTGGCGGGTGAGAGCTGAAAGTTCGATCTCGGCGATGTTGAGCCAGGAGCCGTGGCGGGGCGTGTGGTGGATCTCCAGTCGTTGTGCCAAGGCAAAGGCCGTGGAGGGTTCGAACGCTTCGTAGAGAGAGCCGACTCCGTGGGTGTTGAGGTTGTCCATGACCAGCACGACGGTGTCGGCGTCGGGGTAGTCGTGGGTGAGCAGGTGCTGCACCTGACGGGCCCAGTCGATCTTGGTTCGGCGTGGTTGAGCGTCGACGCGGCGCCAGCCGCGTAGGGGTTCGGCCCAGACGAAGATCGAGCAGGTGCCGTTGCGGACGTACTCGCTGTCCTCTTTGCGGTCGTGACCGGGCTCGGCGGGGATCGGCTCGCGGACCTGCCCTAGCAGCTGGTAGGGCTTCTCGTCCATGCACACCACCGGTCGGCGGGGGTCATAGGGGCGGGCGTAGACAGCCAGGACGTCTTCCATCCGAGCGGCGAACTCGGCGCTGGCGTGCGGTGGGATCGTCCAGCACTTCTTCAGATGAGGACGCAGTTTCGTTTTTTTAACACTCGGCCGATGGTGGAGTGATCCAGATCGGGCAGGTCGGCGACCAGGGCGACCTGACGCTCGAGCAAGCGCAGCGACCAGCGTGTATAGCCCTGCGGTGGGCTCGAGCAGGCCAGTGCGATCAACCGGGCCTCGACCTCGCCGGTCACGATCGGCGCTACCGGCGGTGTCTCACGCGGCTTGCGGCCGATCGTGGCCAGCACGTCGCCGTCGGTCTCGTCGAACCGTTTCGCGATCGACCGGACCGTGTTTTGGGAGACCCCGACCCGATCCGCGACCATCGACCGAGCGTCCACCGGGCCGACGTTCTCGTCCAGCTCCAGCAGTACCCGAGCACGGATGATCATCCGCGCCGGATGCGTGCCGGTCACGGTCAGCTTGGACAGGAACTCGCGATCAGCAGCCGACAGGCCGATCGTGAACACCTTCGGACGAGCCATCGTCTGGGCATCCTCTCAACACGAGCAACATGATGAGAGGCTCATACACCAGATAGCGATAGTTTTAGCGGCGACACGCTACTAGTCCGTTAGCGCCACTGATCAGAATTGATGACGGCCGGCCGTCAAGCGGTGGCCGACGCCCGGAGGCTCTGCAGGACACCGCCGGCCGCCCGCCCGGTCGGTGTCCCGTCGCGCACGGCCTGCACACCGTTGACGAACACGGTGTGCACTCCCTCGGCCAACTGCCACGGGTCGGTGTAGGTCGAGCGGTCGACCACGCTGTCCGGATCGAACACCACGATGTCGGCGACCGCTCCCGCACGGAGCACCCCGCGGTCGTGGAGAGCCAGCCGGCCCGCAGGTAGGGACGTCATCTTGCGCACCGCGTCCTCCAGCGTCAGGACACCGCGCTCGCGCACGTACCGGCCCAGGACCCTTGCGAACGTGCCGAAGCTGCGCGGATGCGGTACGCCGTCGCCGGTCGCGTCCAGCACGGCACCGTCGCTGGCGACCGAGACCATCGGGTGCCGCAACACGGTGTCCACATCGTCCTCGGCCATCGCGTGGTTCACGATGCTGACCTGCACCCGGTGCATCTCGAGCACGTCGAGCGCGGCGTCGACCGGATCGACGCCGTCGCGAATCGCCAGATCGGTCAGCGAACGGCCGATGTCTCCTGTGTACGGTCCCTCCCCGAGCTCGGCCAGCACGACACCGCTCGGGTCGATGTCCTCGGTGAAACGCGTGCGCAGCGCTTCGGCGATCCGCGCCCGGGTCGCGGGTTCGGCCAGCCGCTGCAGCAGGGCGTCCGGGCCACCGTCGACCGCCCATGGGGCAAGCCGCGACGCCAGGCCGGTGCTCGACGCCGTGTACGGGTACACGTCCGCTGCCACATCGACACCACGCTCGCGAGCGGCGTCGATCAGCTCGAGCGCGCGGCGCACCGAGCCGTGGTTCGGCCGCCCCATGCACTTGAGGTGCGAGACCTCCAGGCGTGCACCACCGCGCTCGGCTGCGTCGATCGCCTCGGCGACGGCGTCGACGACCCGGTCGGTCTCGTTGCGCACGTGAGTGGAGTAGAGCATCCCGTGCTCGGCCGCCTCCGCGACCAGCGCCGTGACCTCCTCGGCGGTGCCGAAGACACCCGGGGCGTAGATCAGCCCCGATGACAGTCCGAGCGCACCGGCACGGGCCGCGTCGGCCACGAGCGCCCGCATCCGGTCGAGCTCGCGGGGCGTAGGTGGCCGATCGGCTCCGCCGAGCACCGCGTGCCGGATCGTGCCGTGCCCGACCTGCAGGCCGATGTTGATCGCTGGTCGGGCCCGCTCGACGGCCCGCCGGTAGCCGGCCGCGTCGTCCCAGTCCCAGCTCAGTGTGCCCTCGCCCAATGGCAGGCGGTGCCGTTCCCCGTCCGCCCGTACGGGAAACGGTGAGAATCCGCAGTTGCCGGTCAGCAGCGTCGTCACGCCCTGGTGCAGCTGTGTCGTGGCGTGCGGAGATCCCTCCACGGTGAAGTCCGCGTGGGAGTGCAGGTCGATGAACCCCGGTGCGACGACCGCTCCGTCGGCCTCGACGACGGTCTGGCCTTCGAGCCCCACTCCGACCCCGCTGATCCGGCCCGCGCTGATCCCGACGTCGGCACGACGGCGCGGTGCACCCGTCCCGTCGACGACCTGTCCGCCGCGGACGACGATCTCGTGTTCGGTCATGCTCGGCTCCTCAGACCTCGAAGAAGAGGATCACGGCGTACATCAAGGCCGCCGGTAGCAGCACCAGCCAGCCGGCTACGAGCAGGCTGCGCAGGTTCGACGACCGGGCCAGCCCCATCGCGCCTACCATGTTCGCGTTGGGGAACGGCCCGTAGGTGTCGATCTTCGAAGCGAACAGCAGGACGATCACCCAGGCGTTCACCCCGATCCCGAGGCTCGCCGCGAGGCCGCCGAAGACCTCGTCGAGCAGCACCACCTGCGCCGCGGTCGCGCCGGGCACGCCGACCCACCCGAGCAGCGCGATGACGGCTACGAACAGCAGCGGGGACATCGCGCCGAACTCGGCGGAGAAGGTCTCCAGGACGACGTCGAACGGCTTGAGTTCGTCGACGACCAGGAAGAAGGCGGCCAGCAGCCAGAACAGCAGGAACATCGTGACCTGCGTGCCGGCCCCCTGGATGACGTGCCGGGCGATGGAGGACACCCGCAGACCGGCGGCCAGGCCGGTGACGACGGCGAGGACGGGCAGCGCGAGCAGCGGGAAGGACGTCCCCGCTTCGGTCGCGACGGCGTAGACGATCGATGCGAGCAGCGTCGCGACGAACGCCACCGTCGCCGGCCCGCGCCGGAACGAGGCATCGGTCGGCTCCGGAGCGGCGACGTCGGCGTCGTCGTACCCGTCACCCGTCCCCTCCGTGCGGCGCTGGATCCACGGCACGATCAGCAGGCCGGCCACGATCGACAGCAACGCCAGCGGGCCTGCGCCGTACAACAGGTACGGCAGGTAACCGACCTCGGCCGCCGACATGATCGCCACGTTCGACCCGGCGAACGGCGCGATCGCCAGACCGGCGCAGCCACCGATGAACATCATCGCGGCGGTCGCGGAGCGGGTGAAGCCCAGCCGGGCGACGACCGGAAGCAGGATCGGGGCGGCGATCGCGAGCGCGCCGGCCAGGGTTCCGAGAGCGGCGACCAGCGCCAGGCACGCCAGCATCACTCCGAGGATCGTCCGGGTCCGGCTGGTGTGACCGACCACCCGCAGCACCGACTGCACGATCGTGTCCGCGACGCCGGTCACCCGCAGGATCTCGCCGACACCGGCACCGAGCATGATGATCAGGCCGATCATCGTGACCATCTCGCCGAGCGAGTCCCCGAGCAATTCGGCGGCCGCGACCGGTGTCGGCAGCAGCACCAGCAGCGCGGAGATCACCGCGACGGCGGTCGCGACCGTGATGTTCATGCCCGACAACGCCAGGCCCGCGTAGAGCACGATCGGGAGGAGTCCCCACAGCGTCGGGGGAGAGGTGACCATGCCTGCGACCAGCGACGTCAGCAGCCCGGCGACGGCGGCACAGGACACCAGACGTTCCCGTAGGACTGATCCGCGCGGGCTCTTCCCGGTCTCGGCCGGCGGCGAGGTGTCGGGCGACGCGGTGCCTGCTCGTGCCGGCGCGGCGGGACCCGGCGGATCGTTCGATGTGCTCATCGGTCTTCCTTCATCGGTGGGAGAGATTGGTGAGCAGGCCGGCCGGCTCCGGCTCGGTGTCCGCGCCGAGGGCGAACGTCCGCTGCCGGACCTGCGCGAGGAACTCGTGGTCGACCGTCACACCCAGCCCGGGCCGCGTGGACACCCGGACGACGCCTCCCTCGGCGGTGATCGGTTCGGTGACGTCACGGGCGTAGTACTTCGCCGATGCCGAGACGTCGGAGGGGAGCGTGAACCCGGGCAGGCTCGACAGCGCGACGTTCGCCGCGCGGCCCACTCCGAACTCGTGCATTCCGCCGCACCACGCCGGCCAGCCGAGTTCGCGTGCCGCGTCGTGCGCGCGGACGGCTGCGGTCAGCCCGCCCATCCGTGACACCTTGATGTTCAGTACACGTCCGGCGCCCAGGGCGTCCGCGACGCGCAGGTCGTCGACGGTTTCGACGGACTCGTCGAGGCAGACGGGCGTCGTGAGGCGCGCCTGCAGCGCCGCAGACGTAAGAAGGTCTCGCGGGGCGAACGGCTGCTCGATCATGAGCAGGCCCGTGTCGTCGAGCGCCTCCAGCGCGGCGAGGTGTTCCGGATCGTCCCGGTAGGCACCGTTCGCGTCGACCTGCAGCATCAGCTCCGGGAAGGTGGATCGGACGGCCCGCACCGGCTCGGTGTCCCAGCCCGGGGCAATCTTGAGTTTGACGCGCCCGTAGCCGGCGTCGACGTGCCGGCCCACCTGCGCGAGCAGGTCGTCCACGGTCCGCTCGATGCCGAGCGAGACGCCCGCGACGACCGTGTCGCGGGTGCCGCCCAACGCCGAGCCGAGCGGCACGCCCTGGCCGGTCGCCCACAACGCCCATGCCGCCGCGTCCACCCCGGCAGCGGCGAAGCGGTTCCCCCGCACCTTTCCGAACAGATCCGGCACCCGGTCCGGCGATTCGACGTCCGCGCCGACGACCGCGGGCAACAGGTACTCGGTCGCGATGAGCCAGCTCGTGCCGACGGTGTCGGCCGCGTAGTACGGGTCGCTCGGTGAGGCGATCTCTCCCCACCCGACCCGGCCCCGGTCGTCGGTCAGCTCGACAAGAATGTGGTCGAGATGGGCCTTGCGGTGCGAGCTCGTCTCGAACGAATGCACCAGCGGCAGCCGGACGAGATGTAGCCGGCCTTGCACGATCTTCATCAGGATTCCTCAGCGGGGTCGATGTGGAGGCCCAGCTCGGCGGAGACCCGGTCGCGCTCCTGCAACCGGCGCCGGGCTCCCTTCGCGCTGGCCGTGGTCAGGGCGGAGAGGATGTGGGTGGCGGACGCGACGGCGGTCGGCGAGTCCGACCAGGAAGCGCTCTCGGTCGGCACGACCACGACCTCGGCCGCGACGTCGGTCAGCGGACCGTCCGCGGAGTCGGTGATCAGGACCAGCGAGCCGCCGGCCTGGACGAACGCCCGGCTGATCTCGACGGTGTCCTTCCGGTAGCGGCGGAACGAGTAGGCGACGAGCACATCGGTGTCGCGGACCTCGGTGAGGACGTCGACCGCCGGAGCGAGGCTTCCATCGATCTGGGTCACCTGGGACAGCGCCGCCCCCAGGTCGCCGGCGAGCAGCCGGGCGAACGCGAACGACTTCCCGGTACCGAGGATGAACCGGCGGCGGGCTCCGACGACGTGGGCCGCGGCTCGCTCGATGCTCCCGTCCTCGGTGAAACGCTCCAGGACGGCCTGCAACGAGGCCAGCTCCTGCTCGACCAGGCGCCTGCGCAGCACGCTCCCGGACCGGCGCTGCATCCGCGCGTCGAACCGCTGGCTCGGGCTGACCAAATCCCGGTCGGCCCCCGGCTCGCCGGGCTGTGCGGGGCTCACGACGTTGCTCCGGTGAAGACATAGACGGCCCGGTCCGGTGCGACTCGCACGCACGACCGGGCGACCATGCCGTGCCCCAGCAGCGCCCGGAAACCCTCCCGGATCCGGTCGCGAACAGGTGCCGGTACGAGCCCGTTCGCCGGTACGACGAGGCTTCCCACATCCCCGTCGAGTGTCCAGTGCCCCATCTCGCCCGTGGCCGGCCCGGGCGTGGGCGGAGCGACCGGCGGCTCGGCCACGTCGGATTCGGTGAGGTCCCAGTCGACGACGACGCGGTCGGTGCCGGGGCGGTGGTAGAAGTCCTCGACGTACCAGCGTCCGGCTGCCCCGAGCACGTCCAGGTTGAAGTGCCCGTTGCGGGCGACGGCCGGGTCGAACGACCAGCGCATCCTGGTGGCGCCGGCAGCACGGGCGGACGCGGCCTGGGCGAGTTTGATCGTGCGACCGAGACCACGGCCGCGGTGCTCCGGTGCGACCGCAGCCGTCTGGGAGTAGTGGTAGACGCTCCCGTCTCGGGAACCGCAGAAGCCGACGGCGAACCCCAGCAACGCGCCGTCCTCGACCATCCCGAGTGCGGTGCCGCCGTTGCGCAGCACCGCGCTGAGCAACCGGGTGTTCAGCTCGAGACCGGACTCCGGAGCGCCGCCGAACACGCTCCGGTAGAGCGCGACCGCCTGGTCCTGAAGGTCCGGATCGTCGAGATCGCGGACCACCGCAGCCCCCCGAAGCTGCTCGACCATCACGAGCGGAGCAAGGTTGTGAAACGCATGGACGTACAGTTGTCGACGTAGACGCAGGTAGTCAAGATCTACTTGAAAAATTCGGTAGTGATACGTTCCGTATCTATGAACCCGCTCGCCGCGGACGCGGCTCGAATGCAGGCCGATGTGGAGCGTTACGTCCGGCTCGAATCACCGTCCGCCGACGCACCGAGGCTCGACGCGCTGCTCGAGGTCGTCGCCGCCGGCTGGGAACGGCTCGGGGGACGGGTGTGGACCGAGCCCGCACCGCAGGGCGCGCACCTGTGCGTCGAGATCGACGGCGCAGCGGGGCGGGAGGCCGAGCTACCGGTGCTCCTGCTCGGCCACCACGACACCGTCTGGCCGGTGGGCGCCCTTCCGCTGCGGGCCGCCGACGGGATCCTGTACGGCCCGGGCGTCTACGACATGAAGGGCGGTCTCGTCGTCGCCGAGACCGCCGTACGAGCGCTACGCGCCTCCGGGCGGGCACACCGCCCGATCCGGGTGCTGGTGGTCGCCGATGAGGAAGTCGGGTCACCGACCGCTCGACACCTGGTGCGTGATCGGGCCACGGGCAGCGCGGCGGTCCTGGGGTTCGAGCCTCCGCACCCGGACGGCGGGCTCAAGACCGCTCGGTGGGGTAGCACCCGGCTCCGTCTGACCTGCACCGGCCGGGAGTCTCATGCGGCCCTCGCGCCGGACGACGGGGTCTCGGCAGTCGATGAGCTCGTCGACCAGCTCGGCGCGGTCCGGGCTGCGACCGAGCACCGCGAGGGCGTCCTCTGCAATGCGGGAACCGTCGGGGGAGGGGGACGGACCAATGTCGTCGCGGGTGACGCCTGGTGCGATCTGGGCCTGCGGTTCGAGACTCCCGATCAGGAAGCCGATGTACTGGCCCGGCTTGCGGCACTGCGACCCGTCCGGCCCGGGGCCGTCGTACGTACGGAGATCCTCGGCGCCCGTCCGCCGTGGGCCGCCACTCCGATGACCGCGCAACTGCTCACCGTCGCCACGACGGCGGGCGAGGCATGCGGCCAGAGCGTGACCGGGCGGCCGGCCCGCGGGGGCGCGGACACGAACCTGGTCGGCGGGCTCGGTGTCCCGGTCCTCGACGGCTTCGGTCCGGTCGGTCGGGGCGCACACGCTCCCGATGAGCAGATCGTCATCTCGTCGCTCGCAGAACGGGCGGAGCTGGTCACCGAGCTACTCGCGCGGCTGTAACCCCTTGGGCCGTGGCGCTTCGACGACGGCGCGGGAGGTAATCGGAACCGGGCCGGATCGGACCACCCGGCGTCCGCGTAGCCGACGTCGAAGTCCGTCGTCCAGCGACGATGTACAGGGTCCGCCGCCGTGGTCCAATGATTTCATCGACCGGTCGGTCGAAAGGTGGCTGGACGCACGGGAGAGGCGAAGCACGCATGACGACACGCGAGAGCCGCGCGCGGGACGAGATCGCGCGCTCGGTGGTCGGCCGGGAACGCGAGCTGACACTGGTTCTGGCCGCGGTCGCCGCGGGTCGTGACGTCGTGCTCGAGGGGCCGCCCGGCACGTCGAAGTCGACGATGCTCCGGGCGATCACCGAGCACTGGGGGGTGCCCTTCGTGCTCGTGGAGGGCAACGCCGAGCTGACCCCGGCTCGCCTGGTGGGACACCACAATCCGGCCAGGGTCCTGCAGGAGGACTACTCGCCCGACAACTTCGTCCCGGGGCCGCTGGTCGAGGCGATGCGCACCGGCGGGTTCCTCTACATCGAGGAGCTGAACCGCGCGCCGGAGGACACGCTCAACGTCCTGCTCGGGGCCATGGCGGAGCGGGCGGTGACGGTGCCCCGGGTCGGGACGATGCGCGCCGAGCAGACCTTCCGGGTCCTGGCGTCGATGAACCCGTTCGACAACGTCGGTACCGCCCGGATCTCCGACTCGGTCTACGACCGGTGGAACCGGCTGGCCGTCGGCTACCAGTCCGATGTGGAGGAGAGCGACATCGTCGCGCGCCGTACCGGCTGCACCGATCGAGGGCTGGTCGACGACGGCGTCGCGCTGACCCGTGCGACGCGCGCGCACCCGGAGCTGCGCCGCGGCTCGTCCGTACGCGGGGCGATCGACCTGGTCGCGATCGCGATGGAGTTGGAACGGATCTCGCCGGAGGGCGAGCGCCCCCCGCTGATGCTCGACGCCGCGCTGCTCGCCCTGTCGGCGCGGATCGGGGTGGACGAGGCGTCGGACGCCACCCCGGAGCAGGTCATCACCGAGATCTGGGAGAACCATTTTTTCTCCGTCCCCGGCGGGCAGCGCCGGGTCCGCACAGCCTGAGGGTTCCCAACGCTGTCGAGCTGCCCACCGCTGAGCGCGGTGACCGACGGACACTGCAACCCCTGCGCCGCAAGCCCAAGAAGCTCTCCGCGGCTCCGGACCTGTTCCGCAACGGCCCGGGGGTCCCGGTCGTCGCCGAGCTCGATCCCGAGCGCGGCGCCGGGGACGACGCCCGGCCCGTCGGTGGGCAGGGCGTCCTGGTGACCGCTCAGCAGGCCGCTCGCAAGGACCTCGCCGATCTGCTGGAGGAGACCCCGCCGGACCCGGCCGTGGCGTCGATGGCACAGACGATCGCCCGCCGGCTGTCGGTACGGCGCCGTCCTCGCGACGCCCGCGCCGAACGCGGCACCGGCGTGCTCGCCTCGATGCCGTACGCCTACCGCTCCGACGAGATCGATCTGGACGCGACCATCGAGCGGCTCGTGGAACGGCCGGTGCCCGATGACACCGACGTGATCGTCCGCGAACGGATGAGCTCGCGGCGCGCGGCCGTGCTGATCGTGGACGTGTCCGGGTCGATGCGCGGTGAGAAGGTCCGGATCGCCGCCGCCACGGTCGCGGCCCTCTCCGCGGACCTGGCCGGATCGGGGGATCAGCTCGCGCTGATCGCCTTCTGGTCCGACGCCGCGGTCGTCAAGGGTCTCACCGAGCGGGCGGAGCCGTCGGCGCTGCTGGACTCGTTGCTCCGGATCCCCGCCCGGGGACTCACCAACGTCGGGTTCGGGCTGTCGGTCGCGCGCGCCGAGCTCGCCCGGTCCGCGGCCCGGCGCCGTACCGCGATCCTGCTCACCGACGCCGTCCACAACGCCGGCCCGGACCCGCGGGATCTCGCCCGGCGCTTCCCGGAGCTGCACGTGCTGCTCGAGACCGACGGCGAGCACGACCTGCCGCTGGGCCGGGACATCGCTCGCCTGGGGCGTGGGACCTGCACGCCCGTGGCGACGCATCGCGACGTCGCGCCGGCCCTCAACCGGATCATGAACCGCTGATCAGTCAGCCGTCCCGGGGCCCGTCCCGGAACGCCCCGCGGAACCGGGCGCCGGGGTGACGCTCGGGTAGCCGGTCGTGCCCGAAGAGCCTGCCCCGCAGGGTCCGCGCGTCGCCGTAGGACGCCTTGGCCAGCCCACGCTCGCGCAGCACCGGCAGCACGAGCTCGACGAACTGCTCGTAGCTCGACGGCAACCGGTGGTTGACCAGGTTGATCCCGTCCACACCTACCGCACGCCAGCGTTCCAGCTCGTCGGCGATCATGTCCGGGGTCCCGACGACCGTCTGCCCGTCCATCCGCCGCCGGGCGAGATCGGCCAGCACGGGCTCCCGCTCCGGGTTCTCCGCGCGCAACCAGTCGACGTGTCCGCGACCACCGTTGTTCGGGATGTCGCGCAGCGGCGTGTCGTCGGGCAGCCGGGTGCCGTCCGGGAGGATGCCGAGGGAGACGTGGGTCCGGTACCCGGTCACCGACGCCCAGGCCCGCAGCTCGTCGTACCGCTGCTGGGCCTCGGTGGCCGTGCGGCCCGCGGCGATGCTGAGCAGCTGGAAGAAGCGGATGTCGTCGGCGCGGCGGCCCTCCGCCTCGGCGAGCGCGCGGGTGCGGGCGATGTGGTCGCGCGCGACCTCCGGCGACGGGGTGTTGATGAAGACCGCCTCGGCGTGCCGGGCGGCGAACGCCATCCCGCGCGGCGACCCACCGGCCTGGAACAGCAGCGGCGTCCGCTGCGGGCTGGGGGAGGGCAGATGCGGGCCCTCCACCTGGTACCGGGGACCCACGTGCCGGATCTTGTGGATCCGCGCCGGGTCGGCGTAGCGGCCGCCCTCCCGGTCGACGAGCAACGCGTCGTCGTCCCAGGACCCCTCCCACAGCTTGTAGGCGACGCTGACGTACTCCTCGGCCCACTCGTAGCGCTCGTCGTGCTCGACCAGCCCCGTCATGCCGAAGTTGCGCGCCGCGTTCTCCTGGGACGAGGTCACGATGTTCCAGGCGATCCGGCCGCGACTGAGGTGATCGAGCGTGGAGATCTGCCGGGCGAAGTTGAACGGCGGGTTCTGGATGATGCTGGACGTCGATGCCAGACCGATCCGGCGGGTGGTCGCGGCCAGCGCACCGAGCAGGACGATCGGGTCGTTGCTGGGGATCTGCACCGCCTCGTGGACGTTGTCGGCGTACCGGCCGTCGACCGGGCCGAAGATGCCGGAGACGTCGGCGAAGAACAGCGCGTCGAACATCGCGTCCTCCAGCAGCTTCGCCACCTCCACCCACAGGTCGAGGGTGTCGAACTCGACCTGCCGGGCGTCCGGATGACGCCACTGGCCGTGGTGGAGGTGCGAGGGCGTGTTCATCAGGAACGCGTTGAACAGCAGCGGAACGCTCATGGCAGGGTCCTCCCGGTGGTGGAACGCTGACGGGCCGTACTCACCACGTGACGGGGAGCGCGTCCACACCGACGATGAGCGGGTTCTGCTTGAGCGCGAGGTCGTCGATCGCGACCGCGGGCCGGATGCCCGGGAAACGGCGCAGCAGCATCGGCAGCGCGACCTGCAGCTCCGCCCGGGCCAGGGTCTGGCCGACGCACTGGTGTACGCCTGCGCCGAACGCGATGTGCCGGTCCGGCTCCACGCTGGTGACGTCGAGGACGTCCGGCGCGGCGAAGGCACGCGGATCGCGGTTGGCGGCCGGAACGTTGAGGATGACGCCCTCGCCCGCACGGATCAGGTGGCCGTCGATCTCGACATCGGCCAGCGCGACGCGGTTGAGGTTGTTCTCGATCACCGACATGTAGCGCAGCAGGTTCTCCACCGCGGTGGCCACGACCGCGGGATCGTCGGTGTCGCGCACCAGGGCGAGCTGCTCCGGGTGCTCGGACAGCACCAGGAAGCTCATCGCGATCATGCTGGCGGTGTTCTCGTACCCGGCGACCAGCAGGAGGATCGCCATGACGACGCACTCGTCCTCGGTGATGTCGCCGTTCGCCAGGTGGGTGTTGACCAGCCGGGAGTAGGTGTCCTCGCCCGGTACCCCGCGCTTGCGCCGCATCAGTTCGCCCAGGTAGGCCTGCAGGTCGCGGCCGGCTGCGAGCGTCTGTTCGCGGGAGGCGTTCGGCGTCATCATGGTCGAGATCCGGTCGCGGAAGTACCCGGTCTCGTCGAAGGGCACGCCGAGGATCTCGCAGGCGATCAGCGCGGGGGCCGCATGTGTGTAGGCCGGAACGAGGTCGACCGGAGGTTCCCGGCGGGCCATGTCGTCGAGCAGGCCGGCGCAGGCCTGCTCGATCCGCGGCCGCAGCGCCGCGACCCGCCGTCCGGTGAAGTCACGGGCGATCATCCGGCGCAGCCGGGCGTGTTCGGGGTCGTCCTTGCGCAGGAGCGAGGTCCGGGTCGGCGTCGGCGCGCTGGTGCCCTCGGAGATCGTCGGCATGCCCGGGTGGCTCCACTCCACGCTGAAGCGGTCGTCCGCGAGGATCCGGCGCAGGTAGTCGATGCGGGTCGCGACCCAGGCCTGCCTGCCGTCCCACAGGCGGACCTTCGTCAGCCCCTCCGCCTCCCGCCACTGCCCGTACTCCTGCGGCGGGTGGAAGGGACAACGGCCACGGGCCTTCGGATACGTCGGCATGTCGACCGGCGTGCCGGACATCGAACCTCCTCCGGCTCGTCGCCGGTGGCGACGAGCCCCGACCGGGACGGGCGGGGGCCGGTGGTGGCGATCCCCGTCTCCACGCTAGCGCCCCGCCGGCCGGATTGATCGACTGGATCACCGGTGCAGGGCCGAGAAGAGCGCCCTCTTCTGTTCTAGGATCCCGGGTTCGTCGTCATCACCACGGCCGAGTCGCCGCCGCACCGACATCCACCTGCAGCACGCGCTCACCCCGCGCCTCGGGCAGCGGCAGCGTCGATTCCGTCGGGTGGGGACCGACGCCGCACCCCGGGGAATGAACGACGATCACGTGGGTAACCGCGATCTCGGTCGGTCTGCCGACCGTTGCCCTGCAGCACCGGAACCGGCGGTAGGAGTGCGATGAGAGCCACGATCGGCCCGCGGGTCCCGGAGAGCTGGGAACTCGTCGGCCAGGGCGGACCACGTCCGTTCACGTCCTATGTGGAGTACCGGCGCCCGGACCGGAGCACCTACCGTTACGAGTCCCGGCTCGGCCGGAAGGGGTACGGGCCTCGCCGCCCGTCCGGCCCCGCCGGCACGCGGTCACACCGGAGCCCGTGGCAGCGGTTCTGGGCGCCGGACCGGCTCGCCTGGTGGGTCGCGATCCTCTTCGTCGCCGGCTCGCTGTTGTTCGTGCTGGGCGCGGCGGCCTCCCTGGTGCCGAGCCTGTTCGGCGGAGAGCACGCGATGTCACTGGTCGCCGAGGGGTGCTACACGCTGGGCGCCGTCCTCTACACCGTCAGCGTCTACGGGCAGCTGCTGGAGTACCTCAACGCCGACGACCGGATCACCACGGCGGAAGGCAGCCGTCCGCCCGAGCACTGGCGGTGGTGGGCCTGGGATCCCACCCGGCTCGGCTTCCTCGTGCCCTTCGTCTTCCTCGTCGGTGCCGTGGTGTTCAACTACGAGACGATCGCCGCGCTGCTGTCCACGCTCGGACTCGTCCCGGGGACGGTCGGGCTGTGGGTCACGTGCCTGGTCGGTTCGGTGCTGTTCCTCATCGCCTCGGTGCTGCAGATCGCGGAGGTGGGTCATGGCCGGCTCCGGGCCGAACCGCGCAACATCTCGTGGTGGGTCGCGGTGCTGTTCGTGATCGGTTCGGTCGGCTTCATCGTGGGTTCGCTACCCGGGTTCGGCACCGGCGACGGGTTCCCGACCGCCGAGCAGGAATCCGGAGCGCTCATCGTGAAGATCGGCTTCCTGCTCGGCGGCGTGGCCTTCACCGCCGGCAGCTACCTGATGCTGCCGGAGTTCTTCGAGGAGCTCGACCGCAGGCGTCCGGTCACCCGCTGACGAAGGGGCTGCCCTCGCCCGGGCCACTGTGGATCGCCTGGGGGTCGGCACCGCGGCGGACGAGTTCCGAGCCGCGCTCGTAGTCGTCGTCGGCCTCATGGGTGGCCACGCCGCACACGACGCCGTCCTGCCGGTACCAGGCGGTGAAGCCGCCGCCGCCGTGTCCGGAGACGGCCACCTCGTCGAAGCCGTCGCCCCAGGCGGCGTACTTGAGGGTGCGGTCGCCGATCACCGTCCAGAACCCGGGTGGGGAGTCCCAGTACGTGTCGGCGCCCGCCGCCGTCGTGCCGGCGATGCGCCCCATGGTCTCCGCGTCACCCCAGTGCTCGACGGCCAGGTGGCGACCGGCGGCGGCGTTGCGGGCCAGGGCGACGTCCCCGGTCGTTGCTGCACACCGTCACGTCGCAGCCCCGCAGGGCCATGGACACGGCGGCCTCGCACCCGATGAACCCGGATCCCACGACGACCACCGAGCGCGCCTGCCCGACCCGGTCGCACAGCACGCGGGCGTCGGCCAGGGTCCGCAGGTACAGCGCACCCTCGGCGCCGGGTACCGGCAGCCGGACGGGCGCGGAGCCGGTGGCGAGCACGCAGCAGTCGTAGCCGACCGTCGTGCCGTCGTCGAGGTGGGCGCGCCGGGCGCCGGTGTCCAGGGTGGTCACGGCGCACCCGGTGCGGACCTCGACCTCGTCGACGCCGTCCGGGGCCAGCAGCAGATCCGTCTCGGCGGGCGCGTCCGTCCCGCCACGGAGCAGGTCCTTCGACAGCGGGGGCCGGAAGTACGGCGGGGTGTCGTCGTCGGAGACGAGAAGTACCCGTCCCTGCCCGCCCCGGTCGCGGTAAGCGGTGGCCGCGTGGTGCGCCGCCGGACCGCCCCCGATGACCAGGAGACCGGCCGCTGACGTGGGTGCGCTCCTGCCACGGGCCTACCCGCGCCGGGCGCGTCGACACCGGTCGCCGCGGTCCGGCGCGGCAGGTCGGCGAGCCCGCCGCGGGCCCGGCCCCGGTGCCGCGGGCTGGTGCGGACGGTTCCCGGTACGCCGGGGACGACCCGGAATCCGGCCGCCCGCAGCCGGGCAACCATCCCGTGGTCCTTGCCGCTGGCCAGCGACGGGAACCCGCCGACGTGTCCGAACGTGTCCGCCCGGAGCCCGAGGTTCGCCGCGTAGACGGGGTGCTCCGGGTCCGGTGGCTCACCGGGCGGGCGGGGCGAGCCGGGCAGGTCGAGGACGACGCCGCCGGCCACCGCGTCGGCTCCCGCCGCGGCCAGCGCGAGGTGCCCGGTGACCCAGCCGGGCGCGACCGTGCTGTCCGCGTCGGTGCTGAGCAGCCAGGTCCGGGTCGGTACCCAGCAACTGCAACACCGTGCGGGCGGCCGCCGAGCGCAGCGACCCGACCGGCAGGGCCGGGGCCTCGGCGCCGTGCTCGCGCACCAGCGTACGTACCCGGGCGGCGGCCGGATGGGTTGCGGCTGCCGTCCGGGCCCGGCCGGCCGTGGCGTCCGAGCACCGGCGGCGGGTCCGTCGACGACGGCCCGGGTTTCCGGGCGGGCGTGCCGGGTACGAGCGTTGCGTGGCAGGCGACGACCGCGGCACCCGCGAGGAGTTCGACGACGCGGTCAACATGACCCGCGCGGAGCTGCAACGCTGGCTGGACACCGACGAGTCGAAGTCGGTGGGGGACACCGGCGGGCAGGGCGAGTCGACCGGACACGAGATGGGCCGCCGGATCGTGGAGCTGCAGCAGACCAAGGCCGGGGACCTGGACGACGACGACCTGGCCGCGATGCGCAAGGTCGTCGGGTACGTGTACCGGCACCTGCAACAGCCGCCGACCAAGCAGGACGTCGAGACCTCGAAGTGGCGGTACTCGCTGATGAACTGGGGTCACGACCCGCTCAAGGACGAACAGCCGTCGGTCCACGAGTTCTGAGCGCAGAGGAGAACAGAGTGCGCCGGTCGACAACCCTGGCCCGCTGGACACTGGGCGTCGTCCTCATCACGTGGCGATACATGTGGTCGACCACCCCGCTCCACCGGACGACCGCCGCGGGCGATCTCACCGATGTCGGACCACCACTGCCCGACGAGCTGACCGACAGCCGTTGCCAACCGATGGGGACCGGTGTGGGTCCGGTGTTCCACCGGCTGTTCACTGTGGACATCGACGGCTCGCGGCTGTCCGGGTCCGAGCTGCTCGCCACCCTGGCCGCCGACCTCAACCGAGCGGTGCCCACCGAGGTCGTCGGCGTCGAGCGGATCGCCGGTGGGGCCAGAGGTCTGGCCCTCGGGGACGAGGTCGTGGTTCACATGCCGGGGCCGTGGGACGGTCCGGTGCGCGTGGTGGACGCCACGAGTACCTCGTTCCGCCTCGCGACCCTTTCCGGCCACATGGAGGCGGGACAGATCGAGTTCCGCACGGTTGCTCACGGGTCGCTTCTGCGGTTGGAGATCGAGGTGTGGGCCCGGCCAGCCAGCCGGACCGTGCAGATGCTCTACGCCCGGCTGCGGGTGGGCAAGGAGATCCAGCTGAACATGTGGGTGCGGTTCTGCCTGAGCGCGGTGCGCCTCGCCGGAGGGCGTGCTCGCGGCGGCGTGACGATCCGGACCCGGGTGGTGGACGAGGACCTGCTCCCCGGGGCCCGCGCCACCATCTCGGAAAGGAGCAGAGCATGAGCAACAACGAGTTCCGCAAGGGCGACAAGGTGTGCTGGAGCAGCCACGGTGGCGAGGCCGACGGCGAGGTGATCAAGAAGGTCACCTCCGACACCGAGGCGGCCGGGCGCACGGTGCGCGCGTTTCCCGCCGACGGACGGTCGCCCGGTCCCGACGGGGTGTAGCGTCGCAGGTGGGTCGAAACCACGGCTTAGAGCGTCCGGCAAATGATGTTCAGCGGAGTCGGCGGGTGGTCGGCCGGGTGGGCCAGCGGTAGAGCACGCGTGCGCGGTTGATCAGGCGGCGGATCACGGTCAACGCGGCGGCGAGGTTGAGGTAGAACTCGGCGATGTCGCGGCGCTTGTCGGTGAACCGGCGCAGCTTGCCGAACCCGTTCATCCACGCGTGCAAGCGCTCGACCGGCCACCGCCGCCCAGCCTGGATCGGGGCGGGTTCGCCCTTGAGCGCGATGTGGGCGTCATAGCCGAGGACCTCGAGCAGGTCGCGAGTCTTGGCCGAGTCGTAGCCCCGGTCCAGATGCATGCCCGGCAGATCGGGCAACGGACCGATCATGTCGCAAACCCCGGCCAGGGTGGGTTCGAGCAACGGCGAGTCGTGATCATTGGCGCGGGCGGCGACCAGGTGCAGCGGGATCCCGTTCCCGTCGCCGGCCACCGAGCGTTTGGTGCCCTGTTTGCCCCGGTCAACCGGGCTGCGCCCGGATACCTCACCGCCGCACGGGGACTTGGTGATCGACCCGTCCACGGACAGGTCATCGAGGTCGAGTCCGATCATCTGGTCGTAGCCGGCCAGGGCCTGGCGCAGCGTTTCTCGACCGACGCCGGCCCGGGCCCAGTCGTCAAGGCGGCGGCGGATGGTGCGGTCCGAGCAGCCCGGTGAGGCGAGGCGTTCGTAGCCGCTGCCGTGCACCAGCGCGGCGAGCACGTGTTCGAACACGACCCGGTCCGGGATCCGGCGGCGGTGACAGCCCCACGGATGGGTCGGGGAGAACTCGGGCCGTCGTTCGGACCCGATCAGGTCAGCGAACTCGACCCACAGCGGCTCGATCAGGGATGCTGGCAACAGAGGCACGGACCCTCCAGGCGATCACAGGACTTCAGCAATCCCATGATCACTTCTGGGTCCGTGCCTCTACCTGCAACGACACGCGGCGACCTCATTTGCCGGACGCTCTTAGTCCGAGACGGGCGCAGGTCTTCGTTGCCGCGCGTTCCGGTATGCCGCCACGGCTCTGCCGTTCTCGCCCAGGGCTTCCTGCTGCAGCCCGTGCCTCACTCGTCGCGAGGGGTACCCGCACATGCAGCCAGACCAGAGCGACCAACTGGTCGTCTCGCTCCGTAGAGCCGCCCACGAGCTGCTGGGCCGGCGCAGCATCAGCGATCTCGAACAGACTCTCGCGCAGATCGTGGCTGCCGCGGTGGACACCGTCCCGGGAGCCGACGCCGGCGGCATCTCGATGACCGAGGACGGCACCATCGGCTCCCGTGCACCGGTCGGCGGGGACGTGCGCAAGCTCGACGAGCTGCAGGCCGAGCTCACCGAGGGCCCCTGCATCACCGCGGCGATGGAGCCGCCGGCCGACGGGATCGTGCACGCGCGGGACCTGGCAAGCAGCCCGGACGCCGACCGGTGGCCGCGCTTCGCCCCGCAGGCGGTCGGGCAGGGCTACCGGTCGATCCTGTCGACCCAGCTCTCGACCAACGGTGGTACCCGTGCCGCGCTCAACCTCTACTCCCACGAGCCCGACGCCTTCGACGATGCCTCCCGCACCATCGCCGGACTGTTCGGCGTCCAGGCCGCCGTGCTGCTCTACGGCGTCGACCACGCCGCCCACATGCAACAGGCCCTGGACACCCGCGACGTGATCGGGCAGGCCAAGGGCATCCTGATGGAACGCTTCGACGTCGACGAGGACCGCGCCTTCCAGATGCTGGTGCGCTCCTCGCAGGACCTCAACCTCAAACTCATCGTCATCGCCCGCTGGCTGACCAGCCCCGAGGGCCGCCACAAGGCGAGCTCCCCACCCTCGGGTCGATGACGCCCGGCATCGGTCGGCTCACGGCGTCGAGCCGACGACGCCGTTCACAGGTCGATCCGCCCGGTGGTCAGGGGTGGAGGCGATGTGGTGGAGCTTGATGTCGAGGTTCTGCGAGGCGCCACGTAGGGCGTGGGCGGATGGCAGCGCTGTCCGCGATTTGCGTACCGTCGGCCGTGGAGCGGATGCCCGACACCGTCTTTCTGGTGTGGCGCAGAACGATGAGCTCCGCGCACCGGTACGGTGCAAGATCCCTTGCCGAGGTGGTCTCACGTGACCATGGCCGCCAGGCCGAATCCTGCCCCCGAGGACCCGGCCTCCTCCGACGTGCTCCAGTACGCGCGCCCGGTACCCGCTCGCGAATCCCGCCTCGCGAGCTCGATGCGACCACCCCGGCCGCCCACGTGATGCGTTGGGTCCTCGACGCCGGTCCGGTGTCCGCGACCGTGACCGAGGCCCTGACGGCGCGCGCCGGATGAACCCTGTGCCGGGCCGGAAGCCGTCCTGCCGGGTCGGTCCGATGACGATCGAGGTCGCCGACGTCGGCGATCGCCGTGGCGCGACGGGGCGGATCGCGGGAGACCAAGCGGTAACGTGAACGCCCTCCTCTCCGATCGATGTCCGACCGGGATTCCCGGACGCCGAGAGCCAGGAGCCGACGATTTGACCGACACGCAGCAGCCGACCGGTGAACCGGACACCACGGTCGACGCACGCTGGGTCGCCGCGCCCTGGGCGGCGCTGACGGTCAGCGTCGATGGCACCGTGCTCGAGGCCAACGACGCGGCCTACGGCGAGCTGCCGCAGCTGCGCCCCGGACAGCCCCTGGCGCAGGTGCTACCGCGGCTGGCGACCGCGCACGAATCGGTGGACGTGCGCAGCGGCGCGTCCGCCCCGGTCTCCGACGTCGTCGACGGTCGTGCCGTACAGGGCCGGCCTGTCCGGCACCACGACGGCTCCGTCACCTGGTGGCTGACCGATGTCACCGACGTCGACTCGCTGCGCGACCAGCTGCGCCGCGAGCAGACCCGGACGTCGTTCCTGTCCGAGGCGTCGGCGGCGCTGTCGGGCTCGCTGAACCCGCTGCGCTGCACCCAGGTGATCGCCGAGCTCGCGGTGAGCGGGAGCGGGCCGGCCGACGGGCGCTGGTGATCACATCCGAGGGCCGCGAGCAGTTCCGGGTCGCGACGGCGGTGCGTGCGGGCGGCCCGGCCCGCGGGATGTCGCTGCGCGTCGATCCCGATCAGGTGCCCGGCATGGCGGAGGCACTGCGGGGCTTCCCGCCGGTCCCGTCCCGCCGGATCGACCCCGCGGTCGCGCCCGACTGGCTCGTCCCCGCCGGTCTCGGCGAGGTCGGTTCGATCGTCGTCGCCTCGCTGCCGGGGCACGGCGTCCCGGCCGGGGCTCTGGTCCTGCTGCGCCGGGCCGGTACCGGCCCGTTCGGTGAGGACGACGAGGTGACGCTGCGGGAGTTCGCCGGCCGGGCCGGGTTCGCGATGTCCGCGGCCCGGACGTTCGCCCAGCAGGCCTCGATCACCGAAACGCTGATGCGCGACCTGCTCCCGCCGACGTTGCAGCAGGTCGCGGGCATCGACTTCGCCGGCGGATACCGGCCCGCGCAGGACCACGGACGAGTCGGCGGCGACTTCTACGATGTGCACCCGGGGGCCGGGGACGGCGAGGAGATCCTCGCCGTCCTCGGCGACGTGTGCGGCAAAGGGCTGGAAGCGGCCGTACTCACCGGCAAGATCCGCAGCGCGCTGCAGGTGCTGCTGCCGCTCGCCGGCGACCACCAGCGCATGCTGACACTGCTCAACGGCGCCCTGCTGACCGACGCCGCCGACGCCCGCTTCGTCACCCTCGTGCTCGCCTCCGTGACACGCCGGGGTCCCCGCGTCGCGCTGCGCCTGACCTGCGCCGGCCACCCGGCGCCGCTGCTCATCCGGGCCGACGGCCGGGTCGAGGAGGCCGCGACACGGGGCACGCTGGTCGGCGTGCTTCCCTCGGCCGAGGCCACCACCGTCGAGACGGTGCTGGCCCCCGGCGAGACCTGCCTGCTCTACACCGACGGGATCACCGAGGCCCACGGCGGTGCGCTGGGCCGGGACCTGTTCGGCGAGGAACGCCTGCACCGTGTCGCCGCCGAATGTGCCGGGCTGCCGGCCGAGGCCGTCGTCGAACGGGTGCAGATGGTCGCCGCCGAGTGGGCCGGCAGCAACAGCCACGACGACATGGCCGTACTGGCCATCACCGCACCCCGCGAACCCCGTCCCGATGCGGTCGACGGCCCGGGCCGGGGCACCGCGTGACCCGGACCGACCACTACGTCACGCTGCTCTGGGACGCGGTGTCACGCGCCGACGAGTACGCGGCGGCCGACGTCGTCGCCGACGCCCTGCGTGACGGCGTGGCCGCCGAGTCCGTGCTGCTCGACGTGATCGGCGCGGTGCAGGCCGAGGTCGGCGTCGAATGGGCCGCGGACCGGCTCTCCGTGGCTCAGGAGCACGGGGCGACGGCGATCAACGAGCGGATCATCAGCTCGGTCGTGCCGGCCGACGGGCGTGGCACCGGTGGTCGCGGCCGGGTCACCGTGGCGTGTGTGGACGGTGAGTGGCACGCGCTGCCCGCCCGGCTGCTCACCGAGGTCCTCCGGCTGCGCGGCTTCGACGTCGACCACCTGAGTGCCCGGGTACCGGCCGAGCACCTGGTCGCCCACCTGCACCGCACCGGTCCGGACGCGGTGGCGCTGTCGTCGTCGCTCGCGACCCGGTTGCCCACCGCGCACGCCACCATCTCCGCATGCCGGGCGGCGGGCGTCCCGGTGCTCGTCGGAGGGCCCGCCTTCGGTAGGGACGGCCGGTACGCCCGGCTGCTGGGCGCGGACGCGTGGGCACCCGACGCGCGGGCGGCGGCGGACATCCTCGCGGCCGGTCTGCCGAGACCGGCGCACCCGCACGCCCGGTCGGCCGACCTGCCCTCCGTGTCCGACCAGGAGTTCGGCCTGGTCAGCCGGAACGCGCCGGCACTCGCCGCCTCGGTGCTGGAACGGCTGACCGAGCAGTACCCGCAGATGGCGGACGACGACAGGCAGATGCTGCGGACCACCGAGGACGTCCGGCACACCGTCGACTTCCTCGCCGCCGCGCTCTACACCGGTGACGCCGGCGTCTTCACCGACTTCCTCGACTGGAGCACGTCGATCCGCGCGGCCCGCTCGGCCCCGGCCCACGTGCTGGTGTCGGCCCTCGAGCTACTGGGCGCGGAACTGCGCGAGTCGCCCCGCGCCGCGCACCTGCTGGCCTCAGCATCGGCCACGCGATGACGATGTCGACCGGTCCGCTGCGGGCCGGAGGGTTCAGCCGCCGAGTTCTTCCCGCAGTCGGGCGACGACGCGGCTGAGCAGGCGGGAGACGTGCATCTGGGAGACGCCGATCTCGGCGGCGATCTCGGACTGGGTGCGGTCGCCGAAGAAGCGCAGCAGCAGGATGCGCCGTTCGCGTGGGGGTAGGGCGTCGATCCGCTCCCGCAGCTCGTCGCGCATCGTCGCGGCCTCGAGGTCGGGATCGTCGGCGCCCAGCCGCTCGCCGAGGGTGAGTTCGCCGTCGGGGCCGGGGATGTCGAGGGAGGCTGCGCGGTAGGACTCGAGTGCGCCGAGTGCTTCGACGACGTCGGCGATGGTGGTGTCGAGTTCCTCGGCGAGCTCGCTGGGTCGGGGTGCGCGTCCGAGGCGTTGGGTGAGTGTGATGGTGGCGCGGTTGATGCCGACGCCGAGTTCTTTGAGGTCGCGCGGGACCCGCAGGGCCCAGCTGTGGTCGCGCAGGTAGCGCAGGATCTCACCGCGGACGCTGGGGATGAGGTAGCCGAGCGGCCCGCCGGTGGCGGCGTCGGGGTTGTAGCGGTCGAGGGCTTTGATCAGGCCGAGGGTGGCGGCCTGTTGGATGTCCTCGGCGGAGTGGGTGGCGGTGAGGTAGCGGCGGCTGAGGTTGCGGACCAGGGGCAGGAACTCGCAGATCAACCGGTCGCGCAACGGCCCGCGGCCCGGGTCGTGGGGTTGCATCGCGGCGAGCCGGCGCAGGTCGGGTTCGAGGTCGTCGTAGCCGTGGGGCCCGTCGCGGCGTGTGGGCTGGGTCCGCTGGGCGGGCATTCGGGTCTGTGTGCGCACGGAGATCTCCCCGGGTCGTGTGGTCACCGAGTCCGCTGCGTCGTTGAACGGGCCGGACGCGATCGAGACCGCGGTGTCCGGTGAGGACCACGGTAGGAACGGGTCCCGTGCGCCGCAACCGCTGGTGCCCCGGGCCATCAGCGGGGGTGGCCCGGCGCCGGTGCGGCCGGATCCGAACGCTCCGGCCCGGTGTAGACGTCCGGGCCGACGGTGGGAGCGGCCGGGGCGTCCGGACCGTCAGATGGTGGCGCCGAACCTGTCAGCTGGTGGGGCCGGGCTCGTCAGTGGTGATCGTTCGATCAGTGCCGATCGGTGCCGAGGATGGCACCGATCGGCACCGATCCGATGATCACCCGTGTAGGCCGGCGGGCGCCGGGCAAATGATCACTCCCGCAGGCCGGCGGGCGCCGGCAAAGGGCCCGAGCTGCAGCCGAGCTCACGCCGCGGCCGGGTTCGTGTCCCCGTCGCACCGGGCGAGCGCATCGGCGATGGCATGGCGGGCGCTACGGCCGGTGAGCAGCTCCAGGTGGCTACCCGTCACCTCGACGTTGTGCGCGGATCCGTCGATGCTGGCGCGGACCGGAACGACCCGGTCCGATCGGCTGTAGATGCTGGTGAACGGCGTCCCGTCGGGCCACGGAGCGCGCAACAGTTCCCGGAAGCGACGGCAGCAGCCGCCGAACAGGCAGCTCATCCGGGCCATATGGGGCAGTCCCACGGTCCCGGCCACGGTGACGGTCGCCGCCACGGCCAAGGTGGGCAGGGCCAGGCTGAACAGGTCGAACGGCGACCCGAGGGTGACCAGGCCTGCCACGTGGTCGGGGCTCTGCGCGCCGGCTGCACGGGCGAACTGCCCGCCGCGGCTGTGGCCGAGCAGTCGCACCGGTCGCCCGGCCTGTTCGGCGCAGTCACGGATCCGGTCGGTCAGGACGTCGACGCTGCGTTGCGCGCAGTCCAGCCCCGCGCCGATCGCCATCGGAGTGGCGTCGTAGCCGAGGCCGGTCAGCCACTGCGTCATCGGCGTCAGCACGCGCGCGGTGGTGGCGAGCCCGCCGACGAGCACCACGGGATTTCCGGTGACCGGCGCGGCCTCAACCTTGTCGCTCGGTCCGTGCGGCGCCTCGCCGTCGAGGACAGGAAGAACCGCGCCTGCGATCCGGTCGACGCCGCGGATGATCAGTTCGGTCGCCATCGGTCACCCCAGCCGATAGATGTCGTTGTGGGCTGCTGGCTCAACCGGAAGGTGCCGCGGCTACCCGCCGATACGTCGGCTACACCGCCCCAGTCCGTACGAACGGCGCCTGGCCGGTCACACCACTCGGACCGAACGGGCGCCGTCGGGTCGCGCACAGGCCTATCCGGTGCGTGGCCGCCCGATCAGCGGGTAGGTCCGAGGGGTGGACGCCTCGGACACCCGCCCGGACCCCACCGGCCCCACCCGGTACGGCTTCGCGATCGACCCCCGGTACCGGGTACTGCTCCTGCCTTTCGGCGTGCTCGACCCGGCCGACGCCGAGGTCGTGCTGGACGAGGACCGGCTATTGGTGCGCTTCGGGCACTGGTCGCTCGCGACCCCGACCCGGAACCTGGCGGGCGCGCAGGTCACCGGCCCGTACAGGGCGTCGAAGGTGCTCGGTCCGCGCTTGCCGCTCGCCGACCGCGGCGTCACCTTCGGCACCAGCACCGAGCGCGGGGTCTGCATCCGGTTCCACCGGCCGGTCCCCGGCCTCGAACCACTCGGCGTACTGGTCCATCCCGCCGTCACCGTCACCGTGCAGGATCCGGAGGCGCTGGCGGCGGCCGTCGAGGGCCACGCCGCGTAGGTCCGTGCTCGGGCCCCGGCTCGCCCGCAGCCGCTCCCGTGTGACATCCGGCCCCGCTCGCGAGATGTCCAGGGCGCCGCGGACCGAGCTACCGAAGGCCGTAACCGGCGTCAGCGGTGGAGGTACTCCTCGCGGCGGTGCAGCATCGCCAGCGCCATGGCGGGCAACATCAGCACGTGGCCGGCGACCATGACGTCGTGCCCGGAGAGGGCGCCGAGCCAGTACCCGGGGAACAGCACCACGAACGACAGGTACATCGCCGATCCCATCTCGGCGATCGCCGGCCACGAGTGCCGCCGCCACACCATCCAGGCGGCCATCCCGGCCGTCATCCAAGTCGCCATCAGCAGGCTGTGCGCCTCGACGCCCACGTCGCCGACGAACATCGACAGCGGCCCGAGCACGAGCATTCCCACGCCCATGGCGGCGAGCATCTGCAGGTAGTGCACGACGAAACCGCGGTCGGTGAGCGCGCCGCGGACAGTGGGGGCAGTCATCACCGGCCGACGTCTCGGCGGTACACCCCGCCGAGTCCCGGCCGCTGCGCGCCGACGCCGCGCGCAGCGTCGTCAGAGGACCGGGCGATCGCGTTCCGCGGAACGCCCGCATCGTCGCCGCGGCCGGGTCGAGAGCCTGCTCCGGTGAGCTCAGGCTGAGGACGCGTGCGCCGGATCCTCCGACAACGCATCGGTGAGCAGCGCGACGAGCGCCTCGTGCTGCACGTCGCCCGACGTCCCGCCCTCGTCCTCGACGCCGTCGAGGGCCTGGGCGGCGAGGCCGGCCTTGCCGTCGATCAGCTCGGCGATCCGGGCGTCGATCGTCTGTGCGGCGATGATGCGCCACGCGGTGACGGGCTGGGTCTGGCCGATGCGGTGGCTGCGGTCGATGGCCTGGGTCTGTTCCGCGGCGGTCCAGGACAGTTCCGCAAGCACGATGTTCGACGCGACCTGCAGGTTGATGCCGACGCCGGCCGCGGTGAGCGAGCAGACCGCGACGGCGACGTCCGGGTCCTCGACGAAGGCGTCGATGTTGCGTTGGCGCGCGGCCGGAGTCTGGTCGCCGCGGATCGAGGCGAACCGGACGCCCTGCTTCGTGAACGTCTCCTCGGCCGTGTCCATCACGTCGACGTGCTTGGCGAAGAACACGACCTTGCCCGCGCTGCGAGCGAGCTGCGCGGCGTAGTCGGCGGCGAGGCCGGCCTTCGCCCGGCCGATGCGGCGCATCGTGCCGAACACGTTGTCGCCACCGGGGGAGTTCGTCGCGTCCTTCTGCTCCCACTTGGCGACCTGGCGCACGAGGTCGTGGTCGATGCCCTCGACGACGGCGCCGGCCCGTCGGTTGGCGAGCGCGTCGGAGTAGCGCTCCACCATCCGGCGGGCGAGATCGCGCTCGGCCGCTCGGATGGACCGGCCGGTCGGACCGTCCAGCTCGACGGGGAGGTCGGCGATGCGACGCGCCGGGATGTCGGCGGCGACGTCGACCTTGCGCCGGCGGACGATGCCGTGGTCGACGACGCACTGGCGGGCGGCGGCGTAGAAGCGTGGGTCGGCGGGTGTCAGGCCGGTCGAGGTCAGGGCGTCCATCAGCTCGGGGAGCGGCTTCTTCCCGTCGATCCAGCCGAGGAACTGCCAGATGGCGAGGAAGTCCTCGATGTCGTTGATCAGCGGGGTACCGGTGAGGGCCATCAGCAGCGGACGGGCGGTGTAGCCCCGGATGCGCTCGGAGAGCTCCAGGACGTGCCGCGAGCGCTGGGAGGTCTTGTTCTTGATGAAGTGCGCCTCGTCGATGACCATCCCGCGGAAGCCGAAGTCGCCGAGCCACCCGACGTGCCGGTCCAGCACGTCGTAGTTGACGACGACGACGTCGGCGAAGCCGTCGATGGAGTCACCGTCGCCGTAGATCACGGTGGCCGGCCGCCGGGGCGTCCACCGCTCGGCCTCACGCACCCAGTTCGTCTTCACGACGTTGGGCACGACGACGAGCAGCGGGTAGGCGTCCGCGGCCTCGGCGGCGAGCAGCGCCTGGGCCGTCTTGCCGAGGCCCGGCTCGTCGGCGAGCAGGAACGTCCGGTGCCCGGCCGCGGCCGCGGCGACCAGCTGGGCCTGGTGCGCCATGAGCTCCGCACCGCGCGGTCCGCGCCGGCCGGCCGGTTCCGGCAGGGGCATGCACGCCGAGGCCCCGGTACCGGCGCGCTCGAACGACCGGAGCAGCGGCTCGAGCAGTTCCCAGCCGGTCAGCGGGGTGGGCCGGGGCGCGTTCGGCCGGGTGGCGGCCGAGAAGTCGGGTGCGAGGAAGGGGTTGGCCATCTGCCGCGAGACGACCGACTGCGGCACCACCCCGGGCCGGGCGGGCTCCGCGGAGGGCTCCGCGGGAGGCGGGTCGTCGACGACCGTCCCGGGGACCGGCTCGACACCCGCCTTGCGGAGCACGTCGCGGGTGAGCGACCGGGCCTCGTCGGAGACGACGGCGTCCTCGCTGAGCAGTGCCAGCAGGTCCGCATCGCGGACGGCGGTGGACGCCAGGGTCATCGCGAGACCGTCGAGGCGCTTGAGCCGCTCGGCCCGGTGTGCCTCGCTGCTGTTCTCGTCCGCGAGAACCTGGGCCCGCTCGTTGCGCAGCAGCAGCGTGACCGCCTGGAACTTCGTGCGCGTCGCAGGTGTCACCCTGCCGTTCCGCAGGGCGGTCTGGACCTCCCGGACGGAGTTCGCCAGGACCGACATGACGTCGCCACCGTGGTCACGGCCGCGCCTACGGTCCTTCGGTGCGTCACGGCGAGCCCTGGTCTGGGGCCTGCCTCGTCGAGCCAAGAACTTTCCTCCTTCTGGATACACGGCGGGGCGGCCGTGGCTGCCCCCACCGCGCACGGTGCTGCGGTCGGGCGACGGGCGTCGAAGGCACCCTGAGGGGGTGCGCCGAGTGGCGACCCGAGCCTGCAGGGAGTTGCTGCCGAGGGACCGAACGGTCCGAACCCGATAACCGCGCGTCCGGTCGATTTGCCGGACGCTTCTGATCCATCCTATCGCGCCCGGGCCGGACGCGCGATCGGCATCGGCCGGGCGGTGGCCGCCACCCGGTGTGACCTCACTCGCGCGAGGATGCCCGGGCCCTCCCGGGGCGGAGCGAGGTCATGAGGATCGGGAACCCAGGACACAGTCGACGGCCGTGTAGAGGGTCTCGGTCTCGGACTGCAGGATCGAGTCCTCGGCGGGCAACGCCCTCTCGAGGCCGAGCCCGTTCACGACGGTGATCAGGAATCTCGCCCGCCGGGTGTTGTCGCCCTCGGGAAGGGCGCCGTCGTTCGTGAGGGCAGTCAGCCAGTACTCGACGCGGCGACGTGCCTCTCGTTCCACGGCGAGGTATGCCGCGTGGATCTCCTCGGTCGGCTCGGGAACGACGAACTCGTCGACGACCTTGCGCATGCCTTCTCGGGCTCGTTCCCCCACCCCGACGCGGGTGAGCACCTGCCGGAGGCAGTCGACCAGCCGGTCCCGGGCGGGCACCGAGCTGTCGTGGATCCGGTCGTCGGAGATGACGAGGTCGTAGATGCGGGTGAGCACCTCGTCCTGGAGCTCGCGCTGGGTCGGGAAGTGGTACCGGAGCGAGCCCGTGCTCAGTCCGGCCCGTGCCGCCACCGCTCGCACGGACAGCTTCGCACCGGGGTCCTCGCCGAACATCTCCATGGCCGCTCGGAGGATCTTGTCCCGGCTGCTGAGGTTCGCCTTGTCCTGCTCCATCGTGCACCTCCTCTCGCATCGTACTAACACACCGTGTTAGCGTCCCGACCAGTGACTAACACAGTGTGTTAGAAGAGTCGCTCGAGTGTCGGGGGTAGGCATGTTGAAGGACTGGCGGCGGCGTCGGGCCGTCCAGCGGGTGAAGCCCGGTGACGGGCGCCCGCTGAAGCGTTTTCGCTGGTGGCAGATGTTTCTCGGGCGTGCGTTGCTGCATCTTCAGCTGACCGGGGACGACGGTCGCCGGGTCGTGTACAGCGTCGATGTGCGCCACCAGGGCGACGGGAAGGACGGCGTGGTCCGGGCACAGCTCTACCGCGACGGCCGCCGGCACGCCGTGTCCAAGGTCCCTGCCGTCTTCCCGGTCGAGGGTGGCGCGATCGAGGTGGCGACGACCGGCGCCGGTGTCAGGCGCTGTCACTACGTCGCCGCCGACGGCACGGAGCGCCAGCTCGTCCCGGACCCGAAGTCGGCCGAGGGGCGCCGCGCCCGCCTCGAGCGCGACCGCCCGTCGGTGAGCCGGTTGCTCGGCGTCGTCTCGGTGATCATGCTCATGGTCGGCGTGGGTCTCAACCTCCTGCAGATCATCGAACCGATCTCCCGGATACCTCCCATCGCCGAGAACCTCGGCGTGTTCGAGTCGCCGATCCACCTGCCGCTCTGGCTCAACGTCACGCTCGGTCTCGGTGCCGCGCTGGCGAGCACCGAACGCGCACTGCGGCTGCGCTACCACTGGTTCCTCGATGCCGGCGGGAACTGACGGCCCGGCCGGCGTGGAGTACCACCGGGTCCTCGCCGGGGAGAAGCGGCGTATCGGACGCGGCATCATTGCGATCGCGCTCCTGCTCGCAGGGATGCTGGTCTTCGCCGCGCTGCTCGTCGGGGGCGCCGCGGCGATCGACGCGCGGTGGGGCAACACCGGCTACACCCCGCTCCAGCACGGCGCCGCTCTGGCCTCGATCGCCCTGCTCACCCCGTGGAGCATGCTCATCCAGCGGTGGCTCTACGGCGTGCGCGGCGCCTCGCTCCACTCCGTGGTCTCGCACGTCAGGTTCGGTCTGTTCGGACGGGCGTTGTTGCTGGTCGGCCCGCTGTGGGTGCTCGTCGTGGTCGCCCAGAGCGCGGCGAACGGGCCCGGCCGGTCGGCGGAGTGGTCGTTCGCGACCGTGATCGGATTCCTGGCCGTCACCCTGCTCCTGACGCCCCTGCAGTCGGCGGGGGAGGAGTACGGGCTGCGCGGTCTCGTCTTCCGGGTCGCCGGAAGCTGGGCGCGCGGACCGCGGGCGGGACTGGTCCTCGGTGTCGTGGTGTCCGGTGCCGTTTTCACGATCATCCACGCGGCGACCGACCCGTGGCTGAATCTCAGCTACGTCGTCGTCGTCGCCGTCGCACTGGCGATCGTCACCTGGCGTACCGGGGGCATCGAGGTCGCGATCGTCGTGCACGCCATGAACAACACGCTCTCCTTCCTGTTCACCGTCGCCCTGCACGACGACCTCGCCGAGTCGCTCGCGAACCGGTCCGTGGGCGCTGTGACGGCCGCCGGCGTCCTCCCGTCCATGGGCGCCGTCGCCCTCGTCGCGGCGGTGGTGTGGCTGTGCACCAGGCAGTCGGGGCCGGTGCGAACTCCTCGGCCGGCCGGTCGCAGCCGCGCAGCAGCATATTCGGGAGCCGAACGCGATTCTTGGTAGTACAGTCGTGCTAGCAAAATCACGGAGTGATCTGCCTGCCGCGGCCCCGAGCTGAGAGGAAGGTGGCCGGTGAACGGCTATGTCTTCGGCGCGACCGATCTCGTCGACGAGCAGCGGGAGGCCATGCAACGGTGCCTGGACCCGATCACGTTCGCGCGGCTGGAGAGCCTCGGCGTGGGGCAGGGCTGGCGGTGCCTGGACGTGGGTGGCGGCGGTGGCTCGGTGGCGGACCGGCTCGGCGAAAAGGTGGGGGAGACCGGGTCGGTGCTGGTCACCGACACGGCCCCGGACGGCCTCCGCAGCCGGGGGAACGTCGAGGTACGGCAGCACGACATCGTCACCGACGAGCTCCCCGAGGGAGAGTTCGACCTGGTTCATGCCCGGCTGGTGCTGCTGCACCTGCCCGAGCGTCGTCGGGCACTGGCTCGGATGGTCCGGGCGCTGAAACCGGGCGGATGGCTGCTGCTCGGTGAGTTCGACTGCACCTGGCTCCGGGTCCTGGCGACGACCGACCCCGCGGCCGGCGTGGTGTTCGCCCGGTTCCACCGCGCCCTGTGCGCCGTGCTGGAGCAGGCCGGCGCCGACGTCGAATGGGGTGTGCACGCCTACCAGGCGGTTCAGGATCTCGGACTGGTCGAGATCGGGTCGCACGCCGGTGCGCAGCCCTGGCCCGGGGGCGGCGACGGAGCACGCTGGCTGGAGATCAACTCCCGCCAGCTCGAGGACCGGCTGCTCGGCACGGGCCTGGTCACGGCCGGGGACCTCGACGGCGTGCGCGCCTCGCTGAGCGATCCCGCGTTCGTCGTGAGCTCCTACCTGACGATCTCGACCTGGGGCAGGCGGCCCCTCGACGACACCCCGGGTCGGGCCGCGCGATGACCGGTACCGACGACGTACCCGTACCCGTTCCCGCACCGCTGCGTCTCGCCGGGGCGTGTCTTCTCGCGCTGCTGGTGGTGCTGGCGGCGCTGCCGGTACTGATGGCGCTCGATCCCGCCGCCACCGCTGCCTCGGTGATCCGTCAGGACCCGTCGCTGAGCCCCGGCGACGTGGAGTTCGGCGTGTCGGCGGCGATCGCGTACGCGGCGGTCCTGCATCTGCTCTACGGCGCCGTCCTGCTGTGGCTGGGGTTCAGGACGCTCCGGCGGCGTCGCTGGGCCCGCGTCGCGCTGACCGTCGCGCTGGTTCTGGCGAGCCTCAGCAGCATCGACTCGATGACGAACGGCCCCGAGTACTTCTGGTGGGCGATCGCGGGCGACGTGCTCCACATCGGGATCATCGCCCTGCTGTGGTGGCCACGGTCGGTGCGCGAGTACTTCGTCTCGCCTCGGCCGAGCAGCGTGGCAGCGGAGTGACGTGCCCAAGCTGATCGACCACGACGAACGCAAGAGACAGCTGGCCCAGGCGACCTGGAGGGTGATCATCCGGGACGGGGTCGCCGCGGCCTCGGTCCGTACCGTCGCCGCGGAGGCCGGGGTGTCCGCGGGGTCGCTTCGGCACCTGTTCGGCACCCACGCCGACCTGCTCGCGTTCGCGCTGCAGATGGTCATCGACCGCGCCGTCGCCCGCGTGGCCACCCGCCCGCCGCAGCCGGACGCGGTGCGGGAGGTGGAGGCCGTCGCCGCGGAGCTACTGCCCCTGGACCGGGAGCGCCGTGCCGAGATGGAGGTCTACCTCGCCTTGTTCACCGCGGCCAACACCGACGCCGACCTGCGCAGCACCCGCGACCGGGCCCGCCGCCAGATGCAGGACGCCTGCCGATGGATGATCAGGCGGCTCGCCGAGGGCGCCGCCCTCGACGCCGGGGCCGATCGGGAGCTCGAAGCGCTGCGGCTGTACGCCCTGATCGACGGCCTCGCCGCGCACCTGACCTACGACGGCGCCGGCGCGGATCCGGAGTGGGCGCGCCGGGTCCTTCGACGTCACATCGGATCGCTGGCGACGCCCGGTCCGTAGCCGTCGCCCCGACCGAGCTTGCGCAGGTCCACGGCGGGATCGGCGAGATCGTCGATCCCGACCCGGACCCCGCGGATCATCAGCCGCTTCGCAGCCCGGAGCGCCTTCCCGGAGTCGATCGCGGCGCACCCGACGAGCTGCCCCTCGTCATCTTCCGGCCGCCGATCTGATTCGATGACATATTAGAAAATGTCGTCGGAGGACCCCGGAAGGAGACGTGCTCGGATGGTCGTCAAGGAGTACACCGAGAGCGGCGCCCTGGTGGTCGGCGGATCGTCGGGGATCGGCCTGCAGACCGCGTGTCACCTCGCCGCAGCCGGCGTGCCGCGGATCGCACTTGCCGGACGCGATCGGCGCCGGCTCGACGCGGCCGCCGCGACGGTTCGCGATCATGGCGACGTCGACGTCGTGGGGGTTGCCTTCGACGCCGCCGACCCCGCGGCGGCCGCTGCCGGGATCGAGGAGGCCGAGAGCCACCTGCGCGGGATCGACGTGCTGGTCTGTTCGGTGGCGAGCAGCGCCGAGCCCGATCTGCTGCACGACATCGCCCCCGAGGAGATCCTCGGTGTCGTCAGCGGTCAGCTGCTGCCTCCTCTGGTGACCACCCGGCTGGTCGTTCCCGGGATGTACCGGCGTGGGAGTGGTTCGATCGTGCTGATCGCGTCCGACGCGGCGAAGGTGGCAACCCCGGGGGAGAGCATCATCGGCGGTGCCATGGCCGGGATCGTGATGTTCGCGCGGACGGTGGCGCTCGAGGCCAAGAGGCACGGTGTCCGCGTCAACGCGGTGACGCCGTCGCTCGTGCGCGGGACGCCGACCACCGAGCGCCTCACCTCGTCCGGGTTCAGTGCCCGGCTCTTCGCCGCGGCGGAGAAGCAGGCCCACCTCGGCGTGGCCGAGCCGGCCGATGTCGCCGAGCTCGTCACCTTCCTGGCCGGTCCGGGTGCCCGCCGGATCACCGGGCAGGCCGTCAGCGTGAACGGTGGGATCTCGGTCGCATAGGCGCTGACCGCGTTGACGGCGAGAGCTACGGAGTTTAGTTTAGATTCAAAAGCAGCCGTAGGAAGGTGCCGTTGATGACGCCGCAGGGTCCCCGTCTCGTGATCGTCGGAGCCTCGCTCGCCGGGCTCCGGGCCGCCGAGGCGGCGCGCGATGCCGGGCACGAGGGCCCGGTCACGCTGGTCGGCGCCGAGTCGCACCTGCCCTACGACCGGCCACCGCTGTCCAAGGCCTACCTCGACGAGGCCGCGGAACCTGCGGTGCACTTCCGGGAGGAGCGGCATCTGCGCGATGCCCTCGGCATCGACCTCGTGCTGGGCGAGCCCGCCTCAGGTCTCGAACCCGACACCCGCGAGGTCCTCGTCGGTGCCCGGCGGATCCCGTACGACGGGCTCGTGATCGCCACGGGTGCCCGGGCCCGCCTGCTTCCGGGAGCCGAGGGCGCGACGGGTGTGCAGGCACTGCGCACCCTGGACGACGCGATCGCCGTCCGCGCTGCGCTCGACGCCGGGGCCCGGACGGTCGTGATCGGTGCCGGCTTCATCGGCTCCGAGGTCGCCTCCGCTGCGCGCAAACGAGGCCTGCCGGTCACGATCGTCGAGGCCCAGGGGACCCCGCTGGTGCGGGCGATCGGTTCCGAGATGGGCACGGCGCTGTCGGCGCTGCACGCGGCGCACGGGACCGACCTGCGGTGCGGGGTGGGTGTGGCCGGCGTGGAGAGTGCGGACGGCCGGGTGACCGGCGTCCGGCTCACCGACGGCACGACGGTGCCCGCCGATCTGGTCGTGGCCGGGATCGGTGCGGACCCGGCGACCGGGTGGCTCGAGGGTTCGGGCGTCGAGGTGGACAACGGAGTCGTGGCGGACGAGACCCTGGCCACCGCGTTGCCGGGGGTGTACGCGGCCGGGGACGTCGTCCGCTGGCGCAATCCGCTGTTCGACGACGGGCCGGCCGGCGGTCTGATGCGCATCGAGCACTGGACCAGCGCAGCCGAGCAGGGCGCGGTCGCCGCGCGCAACGCGCTGCTTCCGGCAGCCGCTGCGCCCTACCAGACCGTCCCGTACTTCTGGTCGGACTGGTACTCGAGCCGGATCCAGTTCGTCGGCGTCCCGGCTGCGGACGAGGTGACGGTGGTGTCGGGCTCGGTGGACGAGCAGAAGTTCGTCGCCCTGTACCGGACGGGGGACCGGCTCACCGGCGCGTTGACGCTGGACCGGCGGGCCGACGTCATGAAGTACCGGGCCCAGATCGCGAAGCGGACGACCTGGGACGACGCCCTCGCGTTCGCCGAGAAGCGGAACGCCGCGGCGGCAGTGAGTAGCTGACCGCACGCCCACCGACCACCGGGTCAGGGGCGGAGCGCGTGCAGCACCATCGACTGCGCGACGGCGATGAGCTCGTCGAGGGAACCGCGGTCGGAGTCCCACCACTCCACCGACCAGTTCAGCGCCCCCAGGACGAGCATCCGGCCCACCGACGGATCGACGTCCGCACGCAGCAGGCCGGCGTCCGCGAGATCCATCACCAGGTCCCGCCAGATCTCGTTGTACTCGCCGAGGGTCTTGAGTGCTCGCCTGTTGAACGGTTCCGGAACCTGGTTCAGGTTGCGGACCACGGCCCGCGTGTAGTCGGAGATCTCGAGCTCGTGCCGGAGGTGGGCCTCGACGGCGGCGGAGAGTCGCGCCGACGGTGACGTCTTCTCCGGGAGGGCGGCGAGCGTCTCCGTGAGGTGCTGGTGCATCGCCTGCACACCGGCGTGGAGCACCGCCTCGATCAGGTCTTCCCGCGACGGGTAGTAGTAGTAGATCGCGGGTGCCTGGACGTGTGCCGCCTCGGCGATGTCGGACAGTCTCGTCCCGGAGAAGCCCTTGTCGGCCAGGACCTTGGCGGTGGCGTCGAGCAGTCGCGCGCGCGTGCGCGCCGACTTCGATTCGGCACTCTCGGGTTCGGCGGGGGCTGCAGTCGGCTTGCGGGGCACGTTGAAAGGATATTCGAGAACGGCGGTACCGCGTTGCCACCCGCCTCCCGGCGTGTTCTACTCGAAGTTAGAAAATGTGATCGAGGTGGGAGAGCCGCTGTGGAGAACGCCGTCATCGTCGATGCCGTGAGGACCCCGGTCGGCAAGGGCAAGCCGGGCGGCGCGCTGTCCGCCGTCCACCCGACCGATCTGCTGGCCGGCCAGCTGAGTGCGCTCGTCGAGCGGACCGGCATCGACCCCGCCCTGGTCGAGGACGTCATCACCGGTTGCGCCCAGCAGGTGGGGGAGCAGTCCGGAAACATCGGCCGCAACGCCGTGCTCGGCGCCGGGTTCCCCGAGTCCGTCCCCGCGACCACGCTGAACCGCCAGTGCGGCTCCAGCCAGCAGGCCGCCTCGTTCGCGGCCCAGGCGATCCTCGCCGGAGCGCACGACGTCGTCATCGCGGCGGGTGTCGAGTCGATGAGCGCGGTACCGATCGGCAGCTCCCGCCCCACCAGCATGGGCGCCCGGGCGGCGGCGCGCTATCCGGCAGGCCTGGTCAACCAGGGTGTCTCCGCGGAGCTGGTGGCCCAGCGCTGGAAGCTCGAGCGCGACGAGCTCGACGCCTACTCGGCGGAGTCCCATCGCCGCGCCGCACGGACCTGGGCGGACGGCGGGTTCGACGCCGAGGTCGTCGGGGTACCGGAGGCCGCGGACCTCGTCATGGACGAGACCGTGCGGGCAGGCACCACCGCCGAGGGGCTCTCGGGGCTTCGCCCGTCCTTCGGGACCGACGAGATGGTCGCCCGGTTCCCGGACATCGACTGGAAGATCACGCCGGGTAGCTCGTCACCGGTGACGGACGGCGCGTCGGCCGTTCTGATCATGAGCGAACGACGGGCGACGGCGCTCGGCCTGCGGCCGCGGGCCCGCTTCCACTCCTTCTCCGTGGTCGGCGACGACCCGCTGCTCATGCTCACCGGCCCGATCCCGGCCACGCACAAGATCCTCGCGCGCAGCGGGCTGAGCCTCGACCGGATCGACGCGTACGAGGTGAACGAGGCGTTCGCGCCGGTGCCGCTGGCGTGGGCCCGGGAGTTCGGGGCCGACCCGGAGCGGCTCAACCCGCGCGGCGGCGCGATCGCGCTGGGCCACGCCCTCGGCTCCTCGGGGACCCGGCTGCTGGTCACTCTTCTGCACCACCTGGAGGCGACCGGCGGTCGCTACGGGTTGCAGACGATGTGCGAGGCGGGCGGGATGGCCAACGCCACGATCATCGAGCGGCTCTGAGCCCGACGACTGCGGGGCCGGTCGCGTCGCCCGCCCCGCAGTCCGCGGGATCACCGGCCCCGGTAGACCGGGGTGCGCTTCTCCATGAACGCCTGCCGGCCCTCGCGGTAGTCGGCGGTGCTCGCGTGCCGTTGCTGGAGGTCGGCCTCCAGCTCGAGCTGCTCGGCCAGGTGGCACTGCGCGGCGGCGGTCAGCGCGGTCTTCATGCTCCCGAGTGCCACGGTCGGCGCCTGGGCGAGACGGCCGGCCAGCGCCTCTGCGGCGCCGCGCAGGTCGTCGACCGGATGCACCGTGTTCACCAGGCCCCACTGCTCCGCCCGCGCCGCGGGCAGCTTCTCACCGAGCATGCAGAGCTCGGCCGCCCGGGCCAGGCCCACCCGCTCGGCGAGGAACGCGGTGGCGCCCCCGTCCGGCATCACGCCGATCCGGACGAACGCCAGCAGGAAGTAGGCGTCCTCCGCCGCGAGCACGAGGTCGCAGGCCAGCGCGAGGGAGACGCCCAGGCCCGCACATGCTCCGTGGACCGCGGCCACGTACGGCTTCGGCGCGGCCCGGATCTGGGCGACGATCGGGTTGTAGATCTCCCGGAGCCGGGAGCTGAGGTCGGGGTCGCCGTCCGGGGTGAGCTCACGCTCGTTCTTCACGTCGGCGCCCGCGCAGAAAGCGCGGCCCGCGCCGGTGATCAGGACCGCGCGCACCTCGTCGTCGGCGCCGGCGCGCCGGACCGCATCCAGCAGCTCACGCCCCATGGCGGGGGTCCAGGCGTTGAGCGCGTCCGGCCGGTGCAGCTCGAGATGTGCGACGGCGTCCTCGACCCGGTAGCGCACGTCGGCGTAGGTCGTCGTGGTCATACCCCGAAGCTACGGCGTCGAACTGAGATTCAAAAGAGTGGTCCGGCGTGACGCGTGCATCGTGTCGCGTGCGGACGAGAAGCGATCGAACCTTCGAGGAGGATGCATGACGGCGGAGCTCGCTGAGCAGCCCGAGGACTGGACGGAGCCCGGTGCGTACCCGGTGGTGGCCGGCGTGCACCGGGTGCCGCTGCCACTGCCGCTGACCGGCCTGCGTGCGGTGAACGTCTACGTCGTCGACGGGCCGGAGGGGCCCACGCTGGTCGACTCCGGCTGGGCGGGCGCCGATGCGGGACTGCTCACGGAGGGACTGCGGCGGCTCGGGCACGACCTGTCCGACGTGGCCCGGATCGCGGTGACCCACTCCCACCACGACCACTACACGCAGGCACTTGCGATCCGCGCGACGCACGGGACGCCGGTGCTGCTGGGCCGGGGTGAACGCCACTCCGTGGCGGCGATGGCCCGGCGGCCGGACAGCGAGGCCGCCCAGGCCGGGCTGCTCGTGCGGGCCGGCGCACCGGAACTGGCGGCCGAGATGGCACTCCGGTCGAAGGCGGAGGCTCTGGCCGACGATGCTCCCTGGGGCGAGCCGGACATCTGGCTCGACGACGGGCAGGCGCTCCCGGTAGGTGGCCGGGCCCTCGAGGTGCGCGCGACACCGGGGCACACCCGGGGGCACATCGTCTTGCGGGACAGTGGGATCGGCGCGCTGTTCGCCGGCGACCACGTCCTGCCGCACATCACGCCCTCGATCGGCTACGAGTGGGCGCCGGAGCCCGCGCCGCTGCAGAGCTACCTGGACTCGCTGCGGTTGGTGCGGGACCTGCCGGACACGCTGTTGCTGCCCGCGCACGGGCCGGTGACCCGCAGCGTGCACACCCGGATCGACGAGCTCCTCGATCATCACGAGGAGCGGCTCGCGGCCGCCCTGGCGCAGGTCCGCAGTGGAGCGGAGACCGCCTGCGCGGTCGCCGCGGGGTTGCCGTGGACGCGGCGGCGCAAGCGGCTCGAGGACCTCGAGACCGAGCACGCCGCGCTCGCGGTGCTCGAGATCGCGGCGCATCTGGACGTGCTCGTGGCAGCCGAGCAGCTGGTGTGCGCCGAGGTCGACGGAGTGCGCAGGTACGCCGTCGCCTGATTCGCCCCTCGGCCCCACTGCCGTCGCCCGATCGATCGGGCGACGGCAGTGGGGCCGGGGGATCAGGCCGTGGCGGAGAGCGGGACGTCCGCCTTGATCCGGTCGACCACGAGCGCGGCGGTCTCCGCGCAGGCGGTGGTGCCGCCGTTGGCGTACTCCTTGACGCCGTCGCCGACGTTCCAGAGGTTGGCGATCGGGGTGTCCGGCTGCAGGTCGTAGCCCGCGACGGCCCGCTGCGGCGGCCAGCCGTCCCGCATCACGGCCACCGACAGGACACGGGCGGCGTCGAACCCCGGGACGTGCTCGCCGAGGTCCTTCTTGAGCAGGGCGACCTCGCGCTCCTCGTCGAAGTCGCCCACGGACGGCTTCGGCACGGACGCCCCGACGTAGAGGTTCCAGCCGGGCGGTGCCATCTCGGGGCAGGTGTCGGTGAAGTTGGCGACGTAGCAGAGCCGCTCGGTCTTGGAGAACAGCAGCATCCCGGGTACGTCGACCAGCCGCTCCCGGCTGGCGAAGTTGACCGCCAGCATCGAGCAGGGGCGGTCCTTGGCCCGGACCTGGTCGCGGTAGTCCGCCGGCAGGGCGTCCGCACCGACCAGGGCGACCGTGCCCGCCGGCCCGGTGTTGCTGACGGCGACGCGGCAGCCGATCTCGACCGCGGTGCCGTCCCGGCGGATCGTGGCCCCGGTGACCCGCCCGTCGGCGACGTGCAGTTTCTCGACCTCGGAGGACAGCCAGACCTCGCCGCCGCGTGCCGTCACCGTCTCGGCCAGCGACTGCCAGAGACCGATCGTGCCGTCCGGGCAGAACCCGAACCGCTTGAACGCCGACTTACGTGTGAAGTAGGTGAGGAAGACCCGTGCGGGCAGCTCCTCGGAGCCGACCGCGAACACCGAGGCGCACATGTTCCGGAACACGCCCTGCACTGCGTCGTTCTTCGAGTACCTGGCGACCCACTCCGCGGTGGAGAGCTCGCTGCCGGGGAGCGCGTCGTCGTCCTTGCGGGCGGCGCCGATCCCGCTGACCAGCTTGGCGCCCTGTCGGGTGAGCGTGGACAGCAGCATGCCCCAGCCGCCACGGGTGACGTCGAGATCCTTGCCGCCGACGCGGTAGAGCACCGGGACCTCAGGGGTGCGGACGTCGAACTCGGCGCCGACCTCGGCGAAGGTCTCCTCGGTGATCCCCCCGACCTCGATCACGATCGCGCCGTCGTTGACCTTGAACCCGTCGATGTCGGTGGTCGACGCGCGGCCGCCGACCTTGTCGAGCCGCTCGACGACGAGCGTCCGGTAGCCGGCGTGCGCGAGGCGGGCCGCGGCGAACAGCCCACCCGCGCCGGCACCCACCACCAGCGCGTCGAACGTGCTCTCGGGTTGGACGGAAGCCACGTCATCTCCTTCGATCGATTTGCTTAATCGAGAGTAAATTCTTCGTCGCTGCTCCGTCAACCCGCCGGAGTGCTCAGAGGGCGTAGCCGCCGTCCACGTCGAGGGTCTGGCCGGTGATCCAGTCGGCCCGGTGCGACATCAGGAACCGGACGGCCTCGGCGACGTCCTGCACGGCGCCGAACCGGCGCAGGGCGAGGTTGCGCCTGGCGGTGGTGAGCAGTTCGTCGGTGTAGTCCCCCCGGGCGACGAGCTCACCCCACATCCCGTCGCCCTCGATCAGTCCGACGCCGACGCAGTTGGCCCGCACCCCGTACCGGCCCTCCTCCGCGGCGATCCCGCGCACCAGCGCGGCGACCGCGGCCTTGGGTGACGAGGACAGCACGTCCTTCTTCGAGTACCGCTCGATGGCGGGGGTGACCAGCGCGACCATGCTGCCGCCCGTGCGGCGCAACGGTTCGATCGCCGCGTGCAGCAGGTTGTAGGCGGGCAGGGTGTCGCCGAGGATCTGCTCGCGGTAGCGCTGCGGCGTGATCGCCGAGATGTAGCGCATCGGGATGTGCGGGCCGGCTGCGTACACGACGCCGCCGAGCGGCTCGGGTGCCACCGAGCGGACGACCTCGGCGGTGGCCTCGGCGTCGGCGAGGTCGAGCTGGACGACCACGGCGTCGCGGCCGGCGGCCACGACCTGGTCCGCCGCGGTCTTCGCCGCATCCGCACGGGAGCGGTAGGTGAGGGCCACGTTCCAGCCCTCCTCGCCGAGGGTGCGCGCGATCGCGGAACCGATGCCCCCTGATCCGCCGCCGACCAGGACCCAGCGCTGCGTCTCCGTCATGGTCTTACCCTAGTCTTTAATCGTTGTAAGAAAAAAGGGAGTGACTCATGACGGACCAGGCTGCCCGCGGTCCCCTCGCCGGGCGCACGATCCTCGAACTCGCAGGCATCGGCCCCGGCCCCTTCGCCTGCATGACGCTGGCGGACATGGGGGCCGAGGTGATCCGGATCGACCGGCCGTCCGGTCCGGGCATCGCCCCGGCATCCGGCCGCGCCGACATCCTCAACCGTGGCAAGCGGTCCATCGTGCTCGACCTCAAGCAGCCCGCGGGCGTGCAGGCGGTGCACACCCTCGCCGAGCGGGCCGACGTGCTGGTCGAGGGGTATCGGCCCGGGGTGGCCGAGCGGCTGGGCCTCGGGCCGGAGGCGTTGTGGGAGCGCAACCCGAAGCTGGTCTACGGCCGGATGACCGGCTGGGGACAGGACGGCCCCCTCGCGCAGGCCGCGGGACACGACATCGGCTACATCGCGGTGACCGGCGCACTCGGTGCGATCGGTGATGCCGGCGGGCCGCCGCAGATCCCGCTCAACCTCGTCGGCGACTTCGGTGGCGGCTCGATGTACCTGGTCAGCGGGATTCTCGCGGCCCTGCTCGAGGCCGAGCGCACCGGTCGCGGGCAGGTCGTCGACGCGGCCGTCGTCGACGGCGCGGCACACCTCCTCGCGGTGATCCACTCGCTGCTCGGGTCCGGACGCTGGGAGGACCGGCGGGGCGCGAACCTGCTCGACGGCGGGGCTCCCTACTACGCCGTGTACGAGACCGCCGACGGCCGGTACATGGCGGTGGGCGCCATCGAGTCGAAGTTCTACGCCGAACTGCTCCGGCTCCTGGAGATCGACCCGGAACGCGCTGCGCCGGAGCGGCAGAACGACCGGGACGGGTGGCCGCAGCTGCGCGCGGTCCTCGCCGGCACCTTCGCCTCTCGTACCCAGGCCGAGTGGACGGCCGTCTTCGAGGGCACGGATGCCTGCGTCGCTCCCGTCGTCGGGCTCCGGGAGGCGGCGGCGCACCCGCACGTCGCCGCGCGGGGGAGCGTCGTCGAGGTCGACGGTGTCCTGCAGCCGGGGCCCGCACCGCGCTTCTCGGCCCACCCGATGGTGACGCCCACAGCTCCGCCCGGGCCGGGGTGCGACACCGGTGACGTTCTGGCGGCCGCCGGCCTCGACGTCGACGCCCTGGTCGCGACGGGTGCGGCGATCCAGGCGTGAGCTCGGAGGTGCGCCTCGGTGACGGTCGGCAGCGTTCCGACCACGTGACGTGTGCGGCGCTCTTGCCTTGAAAGTGTGCTGTCTGAGTCACTAATCTATGGATGATTAAGTAACGTCGAGGAGGACGCTGATGAGGGAGCCGATCGACCGGAGGCGTGCTGCGCTCGAGGCCCGCTACCCCGTGTGGGAGCCGATGACCCTGGACGCGCGGCTGGACGCCTGCGCCGCAGAGTTCCCGGAGCGACCACTGGTCATCACCGACGACCGGACGCTGACCTACCGGGAGACCGCGGACTGGTCACACCGGCTCGCCGACGGCCTGGCCGCTCTCGGCGTCGGTCGCGGTGACCGGGTGGGCCTGGTGATGGCGAACTACCTCGAGTTCACCCCGCTCAAGTTCGCGATCGCCCGGGCGGGCGCCGTCGCGATCCCGTTCAACTACCTGTACCGCACCGAGGAGCTGGCGTACGTGCTGCGCCAGTCCCGCTGCAACGTCGTGATCACCATGACCGGCTTCGCGGGCCTGGACTACCTCGCGATGCTCGACGAGATCGGCCCCGGCTGGGAGTCGGGCCCCACCGAGCAGCTGCCCGACCTGCGAGCCGTCGTCCAGTTGCCCACGGACGACACCGTGCGCGACGGAGTCCGCACCGTCGAGGACCTGACCGCGCTGGGGGACCAGAACCCCGGCGCCGCGGAGGGTCAGCAGGCCGAGCCGGGTGGGCTGGGGGACATCCTCTACACCTCCGGCACCACCGGCTCGCCGAAGGGCGTGATGGTCACCCACGACGGCGTCCAACGGACCGGGTACGCGTCGGCGTTGACCCGCGCGTTCGAGGACGGGCGACGGATCCTGTTCTCGCTGCCCTGCTACCACATGTTCGGTTACGTCGAGGGGCTGCTCGCCGCGATGTTCGTGGGCGGCGCGATCGTGCCCCGCACCGCGTTCTCGCCTGCGGACTACTTCGCCGGCATCGAGCGCCACCGGGCGACCGAGATCCTCTGCGTGCCGACGATGACCGTCGGGCTGCTCGAGCACCCGGACCGCGGGTCCCGGGACCTCTCGTCGGTGTTCGCGATCCTGTCCGGCGCGGCGCCCGCCCCCGTGTGGCTGTGGGAGAAGGTGCAGGCCGAGCTCGGGATCACCGAGATCACCACCGGCTACGGGATGACCGAGTGCGGCGGAGCGATGACGATGTCGCTTCCCGAGGACCCGCTGGAGAAGCACTCGAGCACCGTGGGCCGGGCCAAGCTCGCCGGCGTGGCGGGGATGCCCGAGTACGGCGACGACGTGTGCCACTACCGGACCGTCGACCCCGAGACGGCCGAGGAGCTTCCTGCCGGGGCCGAGGGGGAACTCACCTCGACCGGCCCCACCCACATGCTGGGTTTCTGGGACAAGCCCACCGAGACGGCGGCCGCCCTGCGGGACGGCTGGGTCTTCTCCGGTGACCTCGGCCGGATCGGCGAGGACGGCTACATCCAGATCACCGGCCGCAGCAAGGAGCTCTACAAGAGCGGCGGCGAGCTGGTGATGCCCAAGGAGGTCGAGGAACTGCTCACGCAGTACCCGGGTGTGAGCCAGGCGTACGCCGTCGGGGTCCCGGACGAGCGCTGGGGGGAGACGGGCTGCGCCTGGGTCGTCCCGGAGCCGGGGGCGCAGATCGACACCGACGAGCTGCTCGCGGTCTGCAAGGAGAAGCTGGCGCGGTTCAAGGTGCCCAAGCACATCATGGTCACCACCGCCGAGGAACTTCCCACCACGCCCACCGGCAAGGTGCAGAAGTTCAAGCTCGCGCGACGCGCGGCGGAGATGCTCGGCTGATCCGACGACCACGGCGGAGGCCGGTCCCGGTCATGGGGCCGGCCTCCGTGGCGTGTGCCGACCTGCGGTGGAGAGCCGGCTGGGCCCGGACCGGGTTCGGTCCGGGCCCAGCGGGTCGGGCTCGATCAGTAGGAGGCGGGCAGCCCGAGGCTGCGCTGGGCCACGAAGTTGAGCACCATCTCGCGGCTGACCGGCGCGGTCTTGAGCATCCGTGCCACGAACCAGAGGTCGGCGAGGCCGTACTCGAGCGCCATGCCGTTGCCGCCGTGGGTCTGCATCGCCTGGTCCAGGGTGCGCAGCGAGGAGTCGGCCGCGGCGAACTTGGCGATGTTCGAGGCCTCGGCCGCGTCCTGGCCCGCGTCGAACAGCTCGGCCGCGCGGAACGCCATCAGCCGCGACAGCTGGGTCCCGATGTAGGCCTCGGCCAGCGGGTGCGCCACGCCCTGGTGGGCGCCGATCGGCACCGTCCAGACCTGGCGGTCCCTGGCGTACGTCGTCGCCTTCTCCAGTGCGTAGCGGGCGATGCCGTTGCTGATGCAGGCCGCGGTGATCCGCTCCGGGTTGAGGCCGGCGAAGACGTGGCGCAGGCCGCTGCCCTCGTCGCCGACGAGGGCCTCCGGGCCGACCCGCACGTCGTCGAAGAAGACCGTGAACTGGTGCTCGGGCTGCTGCAGTGCCGCGGGGATGTGCTGCCAGCTCAGGCCGGGGGAGTCCGTGGGGACCACGAACAGCGACAGCGGGTGGCGGCCCTTCGGGCCCGGCTCCGGGCCGCGCGTGACGACGAGGACGGCGTCCGCCTCGTCGATGCCCGACGTCCAGTACTTCGTGCCGGACAGGCTCCAGCCGTCGCCGTCGGGGTGGGCCGTCGTCGTGATCTCGTGGCTGTTGGAACCCGCGTCCGGCTCGGTGATGGCGAAGGCCATCTTGAGCGTGCCGTCCGCGATACCGGGCAGCCAGCGCTGCTTGAGCTCCGGGCTGCCGTGCTTGTCGATGATGGAGCCGCAGATCGCGGGGGAGATCACCATCATCAGCAGCGGCACACCCTGGCTGGAGGCCTCTTCGACGACCACGGCCAGGTCCGACATGGTCCCGCCGCCTCCGCCGTACTCCTCGGAGAGGTGCACGCCGAGGAAGCCCGCCTCGCCGAGCTCCTTCCAGAGTTCGGCGGGCTCCTCGTGGGCCTGGGCCTTCTGCATGAAGTAGTCGTGGCCGTACTTGCCGACCAGCTTGGCGACCGCGTGCCGCAGTGCGGCGCGCTCCTCGGTGTCGGCGACGATGGTCGACGGGGTCATCTGGCTCTCCTGCGGTCGGTTCGGTCAGTTCCCGGTGAACCGGGGGCGACGGCGTTCGGTGAAGGCGTTGACGCCTTCGAGGGTGTCCGCGGTCCGGGCGACCTCGGTGATCGACCGCTGCTCGGCGGCGAGCTGGTCGTGCAGGCCGGTGTCGAAGCTCTGCCGCAGCAGCCTGCGCATCCCGCCGAAGGACCGGGTGGGGCCCGCGGCCAGCGTGCGGGTGAACCGCTCGGCCTCCGCGTCGACCTCCTGAGCGGGTACGACGGAGGTGAGCAGGCCCCACTCCAGCGCCTCCGGCGCGGTGAGCCTGCGGTTGGTGAGGAACAGCTCCTGGGCGCGGCGCAGCCCCACCAGCCGGGGGAGGAACCACGAGTTCCCGCCGTCGGCGGTCATCCCGATCGCCCCGTAGCCCACGGTGAACACGGCGTCCTCGGCGGCGACGACGATGTCCGCGGCGCACATCAGGCCGAGCCCGCCACCCGCGGCCGCGCCCTGCACGGCGGCGACCATCGGCGCGTCGAGGGCGGTGAGCCGCTCGATGGCGAGATGGAAGTCGTCGATCATCCCGCGCAGCGTGTCCGGCAGCTCCGCGGGTGGGGCACCGGTGAACACCTCGATGTCGCCGCCCGCGGTGAACAGGGGGCCGTTGCCGCCGAGCAGGATCGCGCGCAGATCCGGGGTCTCGCTCAGCCGGGTCGCCGCCTGCGCCAGGTCGCGTGCCATGGCGACATCGATCGCGTTGTTCCTCGCCGGCCGGTCCAGCCGGAGCGTGGCGATCCCGTCCGCCACGTCGACGGTCAGGGTGCTGTAGGGGGCTGCCGCCTCCGTCCAGCGCGCCGTGTCGGTGTACTGGCTGAGCGCGGTCACCCGGCCTCCCGACACGGTCACCACGTGCGCGAACGCCGCGTCCACCGGGCCGCCGCCGCGGCGGCCGGTGCCGGTGTAGCGGCCGGTGACGAGCAGGCGCCCGTCCGCCAGTCCGGTGATCTCCTCGGGCACGGCGCGCGCGGCGAAGTGCCGGGCGATCCCGCCCCACCCGTGTCGCCGCATGTCCTCGGCGCCCCGGTGCTCACCACCCACCCCGAAGGGCATGCCCTCGGCCAGGTGCCCCACGAAGTCGGGGGCCACGACGGCGTCGAGCGCCTCGCGGTCGCCGTCGGCCAGCGCCGCGTACAGCATGCGGACGACCTCGGCCCCGGTCGCGGGGGTGGTCGCGGGCGAGGTGGTCACGGTCGGGTCCACGGCGACACCGTCCTCTCTTTTCTAATCAAAAGTAGACACCAGCGTCGGAGGGTGTCAATCCGGGGCGGGGTCAGGGCATCGAGGAGCCGCCGCCGACCGCCACGACCTGGCCGGTGACCTGGCGGGCGACGGTCTCGGAGGCGATCCACGCCACGGCGTTGCCGATGTCCTCCGGTGTGGTGAGCCGGCGCAGCGGCTGGGTGCGCACGATCGAGTCGACCTGCTCGGGGGAGAACAGCGAGTCCCGGCCGCCGGCCCACACGCTGTGCTCGCCGGCCGTGTCGTCCTCGGGCGGGAGCACGATCCCGGGCGCGACGACGTTGGAGCGGATCCCGTACCGCCCGTTCTCCCGGGCGACGGTCCGGGCCAGCGAGATCAGCGCGGCCTTGGTGCTGCCGTAGATGCCCTGCCTGACCGCCCCGAATGCGGCGTCGCTGGACAGGAACACGACGGCGCCCCGGCGGGCCTCCTGCATGGGGCCCAGCGCGGCCTGGGTGCAGTCGACGGCGGCCAGCAGGTTCAGGTCGACGGTCCGGTGCCAGAGCGCGCGGTCGGTCTGCTCGGTGAACCAGCCCGGCTTGCTCCAGCCCGCGTTGTTGACCAGGACGTCGATCCCGCCCCACAGGTCCAGGATCCGGTCCGTGACGGCCTGGCCGGCCCCCTCCGAGGTCAGGTCGATCGTCAGCGCGGCGGAGTCCGCGGCGCCGAGCGCGGACGCCTCGGCGGCCACCTGTCCGGCCTGCTCGCCGTCGACGTCCACGACCAGGACGCGGGCCCCCTCCCGGGCGAAGACGTGGGCGATCCCCCGGCCGATGTTGGCTCCCGCTCCGGTGACGACCACGCGGGTGTCGGTGTGTCCCAGGTCCATGGTGCTCCTTCGTGCAGGGGTGCCGCTACGGTTTCGACTGCAGATTAAGTCATCGGGTCCGCGTCGGTGACTCGTCTTGACAGTCGGAACAGGGCGTGGTTTTCTCTAATTAAGCTTAAAAAAGCTCGTCCGGTACGAGGTGGCGCTCGATGGCGTGGCGTTCCGGGCGCCGTGAACGGCAGGGAGGGGAGCCATGCGCGTCGTGGTCGACTTCGACAGGTGCACGGGCCTGGGCCTGTGTGAGTCGCTCGCACCGGACTTCTTCGAGGTGCAGGACGACGGATCGCTCGAGTTGCTGCGGTCCGAGGTGAACGAGGCCGAGCGCGCGGAGCTGCAGGAGGCTGTGCGCAGCTGTCCCACCGAGGCGTTGCGCCTCGAGGGCTGAGCCGGAGGGCTCGAGCGCGCGGAGCGGGTGGGCCGGTCCGTGTGGTCGAGTGAGCCGGTGCCGCAGTGTCGGTCCGGCGTGTCGCCGCGTTTGCCCGGGCGGGCCGGCGTGCGTATCTTTAATCAGAATTAAGCAGGTGGTCGCCGCAGTGCGGCCACCGGGCGGAGGAGAGGAGCCGACCGTGACGCTGACCGATGTTCCCGTCGGAGGTCGCGCCGGACACCGGGGGCCTGCGGCCCCGTACGAGGAGCTGATCCAGCCGCGCCGGGTGCACGGGTCGCTCTACACCTCGCCGGAGATCTTCGCCGACGAGCTCGAGCAGATCTGGTACCGGACGTGGGTCTACGTGGGCCACGTCAGCGAGATCGCCCAGCCGAACGACTACGTGCGCAAGAACATCGGTCCACAGGACGTCATCATGACCCGTGGCGCCGACGGCGAGGTGCGCCTGCTGCTGAACCGCTGTGCGCACCGCGGCAACCTGGTCTGCGAGGCACAGGCGGGCAACTCCAGCTCGTTCCGCTGCCCGTACCACGGCTGGACCTACCGCAACACCGGCGACCTGCTCGGTTACCCGTTCCACCAGGGCTACGGCGGCCGGGGCAAGCTGGAGCTGAGTCTGGGCCGGGTGCCGCGCGTCGGGGTGTACCAGGGTTTCGTGTTCGGCAGCTTCGCCGAGGAGGGGCCGACGCTGGAGGAGCACCTCGGTGAGGCCAAGGGTGAGCTCGACCGCCTGGTGCGGCTCTCGCCCGAGGGCGAGGTCGAGATCACCGCCGGGTTCCTGCAGCACAAGGCGCAGGCGAACTGGAAACTGCTCGCCGAGAACGAGACGGACGGCTACCACCCCCAGTTCGTGCACTCGTCGATCTTCTCCGTGGCCGAGAGCGGCATCGGAGCCCTCTACGGCGAGAAGTCCACGGCGGTCACCCGCGCGCTCGGCAACGGACACAGCGAGAACGACCTGCGTCCGGAGTTCCGCAGGATCGGGGAGCCGCTCGGCTGGTTCGGCACCACCGAGGCGAAGGTCCCGGACTACGCGGCCAGGATGCGCGCCCGCTACGGGAGCGAAGCCGACGAGATCCTCATCGACGGCGCCCCGCACGTCATGATCTTCCCGAACCTGTTCATCGCGGAGATCCAGATGTTCACCATCCAGCCGCTGGCCGCCGATCTGACCGTGCAGCACGTCACGGCGGTGCAGCTCAAGGGTGCGCCGGAGATGAACAAGCGGATGGTGCAGCAGTGCATCGGCTCCGTCGGACCGGCCGGAATGCTGCTCGCCGACGACACCGAGATGTACGAGCGCAACCAGGCCGGCGTCGCCGAACTGCGGCCGGAGTGGCTGGACGTGCGGCGCGGTGTGGACCGCGAGGAGATCGACGAGCGTGGTCTCACGATCGGGGCGGCCACGGACGAGACCGGCATGCGCGGGTTCTGGCAGCACTACAAGCAGCTGATGACGGAAGGACGGTCCCGGTGAGCGCCTCCACCGCCGCTCCGGCCATCCCGGACATCCGGGTGATCGAGCAGTTCCTCTACCGCGAGGCGCGCTTCGCCGACGAGCACCGCTACGACGAGTGGGAGTCCCTCTGGACACCCGACGCGCTGTACTGGGTCCCGGCGAACGACGACGACGCGGACCGGATGACGCAGATGTCGATCGTGCACGACAACCGCAACCGGATCGCCACCCGGATCAAGCAGTTCAAGACCGGGCGGCGGCACTCGCAGGTTCCGCACTCGCGGCTGCGCCGGGTGGTGTCCAACGTGGAGCTTCTCGGGACCGTCGGGAACGGGGACATCGAGGTGGCCGCGAACTTCGTGCTCGTCGAGTCGCGCGAGCGCCGCAAGGAGGTGTGGGCCGGGCGTTACACCTACCGGCTGCGTGTGGTCGATGGCGAGCTCGCCCTGTCGTACAAGAAGGTCGCCCTCGTGGACAACGCGCGCCCGATCGCGACCATGTCCTTCCTGATCTGAGGGTCGGAGAGCTGATGTACATCCCCCCCGACCTCGTGGGAAACGAGTTCGCCGAGGTCTCGGTCCGGATCGACGACGAGGCCAACAGCCGCAGGCTGCGGCTGGAGGACCACAAGACCGGCCGGGTGCGCTACCTCGACGCCCTGGAGCTGGAGACGCTGGTCTGGCTGCCCGAGGGCCATCTGGCGAAGCTCCTCGATCCGTCGGCCGACCGCTGGCGGGAGGACGACGTATGACCGACGAGCCGGTCCTGCTCTCGTACGAGGACCGGGGCGGCGGCCGCATCGCGCACCTCACGCTGAACCGGCCGCACGCCCGCAACGCGATCACCATCGCGCTCGCCGAGGGCCTGCGGTCCGGGCTCGCCGAAGCCGCCGGGAACGCGGACGTGATCCTGATCCGCGGCGCCGAGGGCAACTTCAGCACCGGCGGGGACTTCGGCGAGGTCGCGCGCCTGCGTGAGCAGGGCTCCGAGGCACTGCGCCCGCTCTTCGAGACCTTCATCGGCGCCTGCGAGCTGATCGCGGAGCTGCCCGTCCCCGTCGTGGCAGCAGTGGAGGGCTACGCGATGGCAGGCGGGTTCGAGCTGCTGCAGTCGGTGGACATCGCGATCGTGCGCACGGACGCCGTCCTGGCGGACAACCACGCCAACTTCGGCATGATCCCCGGCGGCGGCGGATCCCAGCGCCTGCCGCGGATCCTCGGGGTCCCGCGCGCGATGGGGCACATCCTGCTGGGGGACCGGATGACCGGGGCCCAGGCCGCCGAATGGGGTCTGGCCTACCGGGCCGCGCCGCCGGAGCAGTTCGACGACACCGTCGCCGAGGTGCTCACCAACCTGGCGGGCAAGGACACCGACGCGCTCGCCCGGATCAAGCACCTCGTGCGCGCGGGACTGCGGGGCTCGCTGGCCGACGGCCTCGCGAGCGAGGTCGAGTCGACCCTCGCCCACCTGGGCGGGGAACGAGCCGGCGCCGGGATCGGCCGGTTCACCGGGAAGGGAGATTCGTGAAGCTGATCGAGACCGGGACCGTCCTGCTGGACCTGGACGACAACGGAGTGGCGCACCTGCGGCTGAACCGTCCGGAGGCGTCGAACGGGATGAACGTGCCGTTCCTGCGGGAGCTGTACGACGCCGTCATGGTCGCCACCGGACGGCCGGAGCTGCGCGCGCTGCTGCTCACCGGCGAGGGGCCGAACTTCTGTGCCGGCGGGGACGTGAAGACCTTCGCGAGCAAGGGCGAGGAGCTGCCGGACTACCTGCGGGAGGCGACCGCCTGGCTGCAGAACGTCACCCAGGGGCTGCTCGCCCTGCCGGTCCCCGTGGTGGCCGGCGTGCACGGTTTCGCGGCCGGCGGCGGCGGCCTGGGACTGGTCTGCGCCTGCGACATCGTGATCGCCGGCGAGTCGGCGAAGTTCATGTCCGGTGCCGCTCGGGTGGGCATGGCACCGGACGCCGGATCCTCGGCGACGCTGCCGCAGCTCGTGGGCCTGCGCAAGGCCATGGAGATCCTGCTGCTCAACCCGACCCTCTCCGCCGCGGAGGCGGCCGAGATCGGGCTGATCACCCGCGTCGTTCCCGACGCCGACCTGCAGAGCGAGGCGCTGGCCGCGGCCAGGACGATCGCCGAGGGGCCCCCGCGGGCGCTCGGCGCGATCAAGCGGCTGGTCTGGTCGGGGTTGGGCAACCGCGTCGAGGCACAGCTTCCGGAGGAGGCCCGCACGGTGTCCGAACTGTCCGGGACGGCCGACGCCCGCGAGGGACTGGCCGCCGTCCTCGAACGTCGGAAGCCGACCTTCACGGGTCGCTGACGGAGGTCGCCGTGCACGTAGGGATGGGTGTCTTCTTCCAGGGCCTCGAGCCGGGTCGCGACGATCACGCCGTGGTCCGGGAGAACCTCGCTCTCGCGGACGAGGCGGAGAAGCGCGGCTTCGAGTCGATCTGGACGGCCGAGCACCACTTCACGCGCTACCACATGATGCCCAACCCGGCGCAGTTCCTGACCTACATGGCGGGGCGTACGAGCCGTGCCCGGCTGGGGACGATGGTGATGGTCCTGCCGTGGCACGAGCCGATCCGGGTCGCGGAGGAGATCGCCTGGCTGGACTCCGTGTCCGGTGGGCGGGTGCTGCTGGGGCTGGGACGGGGGCTCGGCTCGATCGAGTTCGACAGCTTCCGGCTCGAGATGGGGGAGTCGCGGCAACGTTTCGTCGAGTACGCGACCGCCGTCTCGCAGGCCTTGGACGTCGGCGCGATCGAGCACGACGGCGAGCTGTACCGCCAGCCGCGGGCGGAGCTGCACCCGCCCGCGGTGACCACCTTCAACGGCCGGACCTACGCGTCGGCGGTCTCCCCGGAGTCGGCGAAGATCATGGCGACGCTCGGCTACGGCCTCATGCTGATCGCGCAGAAGCCGTGGCAGACCACGATCCGGGAGACCGCGGAGTACCGCGAGCTGTTCCGTGAGATCAACGGGCACGAACCGCCCCAGCCCGTACTGGTCAACTTCACCACGGTGGACCCCGACGCCGGCCGTGCGGCGGCACTGCACGACGAGTACGCGATGGCCTACGCCCGCTCCACGATCGACCACTACGAGTTCACGAACCCGCGACTGGAGCACGTGAACGGCTACGAGTACTACGCCGGGCTGCGCCGCAACATCGAGAAGCACGGGTTGGCGACGTTCAACCGGTTCCTCGCCGACCTCCAGATGGGAGGTACACCCGAGGACCTGGTCGACGAGACCGTCGAGCGGGTGCGCGCCCTGGACGCCGGCGGTGTCGTCAACGTCTTCGGGTTCGGCGGCATGCCGCCGGAGGTGGCCCGCCGCAACGCCGATGTCTACACCGAGCAGGTGCTGCCGAAACTGCGGCGGATCGACACCTTCCGGGATGTCGCCACACCGATCATCTCCTGAGAGCGCTCGGGTACCCGACCGTTCCGAGGTTCACGGGTGGAACCGGATCAGCTCTCGGTCTCGGTGGTGGCTGCGTCCGGCGTCGTGTCGCTGCGCCACTGCGCGATCAGGGACTGTTTGAAACGGTTGTTGGGCGGAACGGGGATCCCTTTCGCCTCGGCCCACTGCCGCAGCTGCGCCCGTTCGTCGGCGGAGAGCCCCGAGCGGGTCGGGCCATGGTTTCCTCGTTGCCTCCCCTGCGGACGCGCGAGATGGTCGGAGAGGGCGGCCGTGCCCGGAACGGACGCTTCGACGCGGCCGGCGTCGATGAAGGGTTGGAGTGCCTCGAGCAGGCGCCGGTATTCGGCGCTGGCGAGGTCGATCTCGATCCGCATCTGGTCGATGTGGAGTTCGTGTTGTTCGACGTCGGCCTCGGTGCCGGTGATGTCGCAGTACCGGATCTGCCGGATTCCCATGGGTCAGCTCTCCTCTGCCTTGGCCGCGCGGGTGGCTTCCTTGCGCAGGGCGGTGAGGGTGGTGCCGGCGAGGGCCTTGGAGGCGACCGAGTCGCCGATCTGGCGCGGGGTCATGTGTCCGCGCCCGGTCGGGGCGAGGTAGATCTGACCGTCGGGTCCGGTGCGGTACTCCAGGTTCGAGGCGACGCGCCGGAACCGGGTGCGTCGGCCGGCGCCACGGAAGCCTTCCCATTTCTCGACCTTGACCGCGAGCTCACAGCAGGTGCAGGTCAGGCGGCGGACGAGCAGGCCGTCGTCGTCGACGCCGGTGAAGTGGATCCCGGCCTGGCGGATCGTGGGGAACAGGTGGCGGCCGCGTTCGCGGCAGGTCAGGACCTCGTCGGAGACCCGGTCCACGTAGAGGTCGACGTCCTCGTCGGAGGCCCGGACCCAACCTGATTCCTCGTGCTGCTCGCCCTGGATCGATTTCGGCGGTCCTGCGGTCGCACCGTCTGCCATGTCGTCGTCTCCTGTCGATGGGGTGATTCGTCGATTCCGGTCCATCTCGCTGCTGCGCGAGTGCACTACACCGATGATTGTGGTCGATCGGTGCATCGACCGTGGCGCAGGGGAGGGATTGCGTGTGTCATCACAACCCGACCGGCATTCTCACAGCCGCCGGACAGCCGCCAGGACGACGGCACTCGTCGCACAGAGAATCGCCGTGGCGACGAGCGGGAGGGCCAAGCCGACGTGGGCGACGAGGCCGCCGATCACGGCCGGGGCGCCGATGGCGCTCACCGAGCCGACGACGAGGGCCGCCGAGAACGCACCGGCCGGCCGGTCGGGTACGAGTTGCGCGGTCCAGATCGGGAGCGCCGCGGATCCGATGGTGTTGGCGGCACCGAAGGCGACCGCGGAGGCGAGGACGACCGGGAGCGAGTGCGATCCGAAGCCCAGCATCGCCAGCGCGGCGCCGAGTACCAGGAGGGAGACCGCCGCGACGGGGGCCGGTCGGATCCGCCGCACGAAGGTCCCGGTCCAGAGGCCTGCCAGGCCCGTCGTTCCCACGAGGGCGAACACCACAGGGCCGGCGACAGCTCCGAGACCACCCCGCTCCGCGCTGTCGGTCGCGTAGGTGAAGTAGGCGGTCGCGCCGGCGAAGAGCACGGCCGCGAATCCGAGTGGTGCCGTCATCCGTGGACCGAGCGCGGCGCGCGGACCGGGCATGCCCGGCGCCGGTGCCAGTCTCGGTACCCATCGGATGTTCAGCACGGTGGCGGCGGCGGCCGGCACGGTGATGGCGGCCCACGTCCACCGCCACGACGCCCACGTCGCTGCCGCCAGCGCGAGCGGCCCGACGACGATCAGTCCCACGGCCGCGCCGGTCGTGACCACGGCCAACACGCGCGGGCGGTCCGCCTCCGGCACCACGCGCGTCGCGATCTCGGAGTACGGCGCCCACACCCAGCCCGCGGCACCCCCCGCGACCAGCGCTCCGGTCGCCAGTACCGACGGGGCCGGAGCGAGCGCGACAACGGCGCATCCGACCGTGGCGCACAGGCCACCGAGCGTCGTCGGTGCCCGGGGCCCGATCGTCGCGGACAGGCGTGTGGACAGCAGCAGCGCGAGCAGGAAACCGGCGAACGTACCGCCGGCGATCAGCCCGAGGACGAGGTCGGAGAGCACGAGTTCGGCGCGGATGCCGGGCAGGGTGAGGCCGTAGACGTAGCGGACCATCCCGAACGTCACCGCCATGAGCAGCCCGCCGGCGAGACCGACCCGCCAGGTCGTGGCGGGTGAACGGTCGATACCCGGCTCCACGGGAGAACGGTGGCAGCGGCCTCGTCACCCGCGCATCCGAGTTTCTCCCCGTTACCTGCTGTCCGGGCGTCCGGCGTCAGACGACGCCGCTGCGGCGCAGGCCGGCCAGCTCGTCCCCGGTGAGACCGAGGAGGTCGCGGTAGACCGTCTCGTTGTCGGCGCCGAGCGCCGGACCCAGGTGGCGGACGGTCCCGGGGGTGTCGGAGAGCCGCGCGACGGGTGCCTGGACCCGGACGTCCCCGAGCTCGTCGTCGGTGACGGTCACGAAGGTGCCCCGAGCTCGCAGATGAGGGTCGTCCATCAGCTGGGCGGCGTCGTAGACCGGCCCCGCCGCGACGCCGGCGCCCTCGAACGTGCCCAGAACCTCCGCCAGCGGCCGGGCGGCGACCCAGCCGGCGATCAGGCCGTCGACGGCGTCGCGGTTGACGATCCGGCGGTGCGGGTCGGCGTAGTCCGGATCGTCCTTGAGCTCGGGACGGCCGATCGCGTCGTACACCCGCAGCGCGATGGTCGGCGAGCTGCCCGAGAGCGCGATCCAGCGGTCGTCGGATGTCCTGTAGGTGTTGCGGGGCACGCTGATCGACCAGCGGTTGCCCTCCCGGGCGGGGATCGTCCCGAGCTGGTCGTAGGTCAGCGTCGCCTGCTCGACGAAGCGGGCCAGCGGTTCGACGAGGCTCAGGTCGACGAGCTGCCCGCGTCCGGTCCGGTGCCGGGCGAGCAACGCCGCGGCCACGGCGAACGCTCCGTTCACCCCCGCCACGCAGTCGGCGAGCATGATCCCGGGCAGCGTGGGGGAGCCCGACGGTTCCCCGGTCACGTGCGCGAAACCGGACATCGCCTCGCCGATGGTGCCGAAGCCGGGGCGGTCGCTGTAGGGGCCACCGGCGCCGTACCCGGTCACGTGCACCACGATCAGCCGCGGGTTCAGCGCGGCCAGCCGCGGATGGTCCAGGCCCCACCTCTCCAGTGTGGACGGCCGGGTGTTGAGCACGACGACATCGGCCTTCTGGGCCATGCGGCGGAAGAGCTCCCGGCCCTCGGGGCTGCGCAGGTCCAGTGTGGCCGACCGCTTGTTGCGGCCGAGGCTCTTCCACATCAGGTTGACGTCGCCCTTCATCGACCCCCAGGCCCGGATCGGGTCGCCGCCCACCGGCTGCTCGATCTTGATGACGTCGGCGCCGAACTCGGCCAGGTAGGTGGAGATCAGCGGGCCGGCGACCAGCGTCGCGGCGTCGAGCACGACCAGGCCGTCGAACACCGAGTCGCTGCTCGGCCGGTCGGGGGTGTGCGCAGCGGCGGGCACGGTGCTGGACATCGGGCGTTCTCCAAATGGGGTCGGGCGCGGTGGACGAGGGTGAGGTCCGACGGCGCCGCGACCCGGTCAGAGACGCAGTTCGATGTCGTAGCGCCGGCAGACCGCGGCGAGGGCCGGGTCGGGCGTGCTGCCGGGGTGCAGGACCCGGATCTGGTCGGTGATCGCCGAGATGATGTGCCGGGCGACCTCGGCCTCGGTGGCCGCGCCGTCCCGGGCGCACCACAGATCCGCGATCCGCGCGTGGTACTCGGCGGAGAGGGAGACGTGCTCCTCCGCGCGCCAGTAGTAGCGGCGGTAGCGGGTGAACCGTTCCCAGTAGTGCCGGGTGGTCCGGCTCAGCTCGTTCGGCGGCGTGTGGTCGGTGGCGCCGTAGACCTCGAGATGGAAGGCCCGGTTGAGCCCGTCGAAGTCGTGCACCTCGGGCGTGGCCGAGGTCTGCTCCACCAGCTCGCGCAGGCGCCCGGCCGCCTCGTCGTCGTGGACGACGGCGGCGACCCGCGCGGCCGCGGGCTCCAGCACCATGCGGGCGGCCGCGATCTCGCAGACCTCCTCGTAGGACATCGCGGAGACCAGCACGCCCTGCCGGGGGTGGCTGGTGAACCACCCCTCGGACTCCAGCTGACGGAAGGCCTCCCGCAGCGGGGTGCGGCTGACGCCGAGCCGCCCGGCGATGTCCTCCTGCCGAACCCGGCGCCCCGGTTCGAGACGCCCGTCGATGACCTGGGAACGCAGCTCGTCCGCGATCCGCTCGACGAGGGTCCGGGTGTCAAAGGACTGCACCTCCGCATCCTACGAAGCTCGGGCGGGTTCCCGGCTCGGTGGGCCGGCCATTCCGGTTCTTGTATCCAAAAACCGAAAACGAGGCTAAAGTGAGTGCCGTACTCGCACAAGCCCCCTCGCCGAGACGGTCCCGCCGGCGCCGAGCGGCTGCCGAGCTATGTCCTCCCGTCACTCGTGAAGGAGCTCAGTCATGTCGTCCCCGCGAGTCACCTGCGACGTGCATGCCGACGGCGTCGCGATCCTGACCATCGACAACCCACCGGTCAACGCGATGACCGTGTCGATCGCCCGCGAGCTGGGCCGGCGGGCGACCGAGCTCGACGCCCGCGCCGACGTCGGCGTCATCATCGTCACCGGTGCGGGGGAGCGGTCGTTCTCCGCAGGCTCCGACATCACCGAGTTCTCGGCCATGCTGGAGCCGGGGGTCGCGGTCGAGCAGAAGCTGCGACCGCAGATGCTCGCGTTCTCCGACCTCGCCGAGACCGGGACGCCGACGATCGCCGCCCTGAACGGCCTCTGCCTGGGCGGCGGCCTCGAGATCGCGGTGTGCTGCGACCTGATCGTCGCCGAGGAACACATCAGGATCGGCTCCCCGGAGATCACCCTCGGCGTCTTCCCCAGCAGCGCCGGGACGTTCCGGGTGGCGCGCCGGATCGGACCGGGACGGGCGAAGGAGCTGCAGCTGCTCCGCGAGCCGGTGTCCGCGGCGACGGCATTGGACTGGGGCCTGGTCAACCGCGTCGCGCCCCGGGGCGGGGCGATGGCGGCCGCCCACGAGCTCGCGGCGGTCCTGCTGCGCCGTCCGCCGCGGGCACTCGGGCTGTGCAAGTCGGTCCTCAACCGGGTGCACGACCTGCCCGAGGCCGCGCTGACCGACCTCTCGCTCGACGCGAGCGAGACCGCCTTCACCTCACCGGAGTGCGCGGAGGGTGTGCGTGCCTTCCTGGCCAAACAGACCCCGGCGTACCGCCCGGCTCCCGCGGGGCCGGCTCGGTGACTTCTAGCCGGCCTCGACCCGGATCCGCTGGATCCGCAGGGTCCTGATCAGCCATTCGTCCCCGACCCGCTCGTACGTCTCGTGGTACCAGCCGTAACCGAGCAGCTGCGCGACCGGCGCACCCGGCGGCATGAACATGCGGTCGCTCATCGACCAGATCGCCTCGGCGGTGGTGTCGCCGGTCAGGGTGACCTCCACCTGGTGCCCCTGGTGGACGCTGACGACCCCGCTCCCGGCCGAGCCTTCCAGCGGCCAGGACTCCCTGCCCTCCAGCACCCGGTTCATCGACGGCACCAGGTCCCGGCCGCTGGCCGGGTCGGTGGTGCAGCCGCGGTAGTCGAGCACGCAGTCCGGATGCAGGACCGAGCGGACGAGAGCGCCGTCGTTCGTGTCGACGCCGCGGAAGTAGCGCGCCTTGACGACCTTGATCGCTTCGACGGCGGCGAGCCGCTCCGCCCCGGTCATCGCCCCGGCCGCTCGGAGAGGGCGTCGTCCATCCCGCCCGCGGCGCGCCAGGACCGCACCAGCTGCGTGAACTCCATCGCGCCGCCGCCGAAGTGCTCGGTCCGCTTCATCGGCTGCCCCTCGAGGTTGTAGTACCCGGGGGTGCACTCGGACTGGAAGGCGTGCAGGTTCATCGCCCGCTCGCGGACGGTGTCCACCCAGCCGTTCTCGGCCTCGGCCGTGGGCTCGACCAGCGCGCCGCGCCGCTCGGCCTCCGCGACGACCGCGGCCATGTTCTCGGACTGCTCCTCGAGGATGTGCGCGAAGTTGAACGAGATCGCGTTCTGGGTGCTGCCGAGCTGGAACAGGTTGGGGAACCCGCGGCTGACCCAGCCGTGCAGGGTGCGCAGCCCGTCCGCCCAGTACTCCGCCAGCGGGAGCCCGTCGCGGCCGCGGATGTCCGCGCCCGCGCGGACCACGGGATCCGCCTCGGCCTCGAAGCCGGTGGCGAGGATGACGACGTCCACGGGGTACTCGACGTCGTCGACGACCAGCGCCGTCTCGGTCATCCGGTCGACGCCGCGGCCCTCGGTGTCGACGAGGCGGACGTTGTCGCGGTTGAAGGCCTGCAGGTAGACGTCGCTGAAGCAGGGCCGCTTGCACATCTGCCGGTACCACGGTTGCAGGGCGGCGGCCGTGGCCGGGTCCGCGACGATCTCGGCCACCCGGGTCCGCAGCTCCGCCATCTTCTGGTGGTCGGCGATCTCCATGGCCAGGGCCGGATCCTCGCCGGTGCCGCTCATCAGCCGCAGCCGCCCGCGGGCCGACGCCGAGTCGGTCCACCGGTCACCGACGAGGTCCTCCTCGGCGGGGGCGCCGCTGACCACGGCCAGGAAGTTCTCCTGTCGCTCGCGCTGCCAGCCCGGCTCCAGCTCGGCCCACCACTGCGGGTCCGTCTCGCGGTCGTCGCGCCGGTCCACCGCGGACGGGGTGCGCTGCACCACCAGCAGCTCGCCACAGGACGGTGCGATGGTGGGCACGACCTGCACGCCCGTGGCGCCGGTGCCGATGACGGCGACGCGCTTGTCGGCGAGGCCGGGGTACTCGCGGACCGTCTCGGACCCGCCGGTGTAGGCGTAGTCCCAGCGGCTGGTGTGGAAGGAGTGGCCCGCGAAGTCCTCGATGCCCGGGATGCCGGGGAGCTTGGGCTTGTTGAACGGTCCGCTGGAGATCACCGCGTAGCGGGCGGTGAACGCGTCACCGCGGTCGGTCCCGACGCGCCATCGCGAGATCTCCTCGTCCCAGTGCAGGGAGGTGACCTCGGTGTGCAGCAGGGCGTCGCGCAGCAGGTCGAAGTGCTCGGCCATGCGTTCGGCGTGGCGGCGGATCTCGGAGCCGGGGGCGTACTTGCGGCTGGGTACCCCCCCGATCTCCTCGAGCATGGGGAGGTAGATGTAGGACTCGATGTCGCAGGCGACGCCGGGGTAGCGGTTCCAGTACCAGGTCCCGCCGACCCCTCCCGCGGTGTCGACGAGCCGGATCCGCTCCAACCCGGCCTTACGCAGGTGCGCCGCCGAGGTGAGACCGCCGAACCCGGTGCCCAGCACCACCACGTCGACCTCGTCGGTGACCGGTTCCCGTGCCACGGGCTCGTCCGACCAGTGGTCCTCGGCGAACTCGGCGAGATCGCCGGCCGCCTTCAGGTACTGGGCGGTACCGTCCGGCCGCAACCGCTTGTCCCGTTCGACCCGGTATTTCTCCCGGATCGCCTCCAGGTCGTCCGGCTGCCAGGACTCGGTCTCCGGGGTCCGCTGCTGGTGAGGCATACGCGCGTCGTCCTCGTCGCTCGTCGGGGTGGTCGCACCACGCATCCTCCGATGGGGCGCACACTGACAGTTAACCGTTCACGTGCGAGAATTCCTAGTCCTTAATCATCGAATTTCGGGCATATACCAAGATCTCGACGCCTGTTGCGTCAAATCAAGCTACTCTATAGCTGCACACAGCACTGTCGACTCCCTGACGAAGAGGTCTGCCGATGACGAAGTCCCGGGACACCCACCCGGTCCGGATCCCGCCGCGCCCGCGAGCGGACTGGGACGACCGGGTCGAGGAGGCGTTGTCGGTGCTCCGCCCGCCCGGGGCCGCCGGCAAGCGGCCGGCGGGAACCCCGCGACCGCCGTCGGGGATCATCGACACGTTCGCCCAGCACCCGGATCTCGCCCGGGGCTGGATGAGCTTCAACAGCCACCTGTTCAGCTCCACGCTCTCCGCCCGCGCACGCGAGCTCGTCACGGTCCGCATCGCCTGGCTGCGCCGGGGCGAGTACGAGTGGGTCCAGCACGTCAAGATGGCCAGGGCGGCCGGGATGACGGACGAGGAGCTCGAGGCGATCTCCGTCGGTGCGGACTCGCCCGTCTGGAAGCCCCTGGACGCCGCGCTGCTGCGGGCGACCGACGAGCTGTGCCACGACCGCTACGTCTCCGACCCGACGTGGGCCGAGCTGGCCGTCGAGCTCAGCCGCCAGGAGCTGATGGACCTGGTCTTCACCGTCGGCGCCTACGACATGCTCGCCATGGCGATGAACACCTTCGGGCTGCAGCTCGACGAGGGCATGACGGGTTTCCCCGAGCAGGCCTGAGGCCGGCGACCCGCTCCGACGGGTGTGGACCGCGGTCCACACCCGTCGGGCACGGCGTGGACGCGGCTACTCCACCCCGTCCTCGTGCGCCATCCAGTGCACGAAGCGGTGCAGCGGGTACATCGCGTCGTGCGGGTTGCCGATCGTGCTCGGCCCCGCCTCGCCCAGGTGGACGATGCGTTGCGCTCCGCCGCTCGCCAGCCGGTCGCGGTAGTCCGCCATCCGGTCGAAGGGGTAGAAGCCCACGGTCTGGGTGGCCACGTTGACGTAGCGCACCGCGTCGTCGAGGGAGTCGACCCGCACCACGTTCGCGGTCTTGTTGCTCGGGTGGAAGTCGACCGGTTCGTCGGAGCGGATCACCACGCCGGTGCCGTCCGTGCGGCCCCAGACCCGGAAGTCGTCCTCCAGCATCGACAGGGTGTCGATCTGTTCGCGCAGGTCGGCGTCGAGCCGACGACGGTCGCCCGAGTCCGCGGCGCGCTCGACGATGCGGGTGTGCAGGGCGGCGGAGAACCGGTCGGCCTCCTCCTGGGTGCCTTCGAGGTAGATGAAGCGGCTGGAGACGCAGGCCTCCTGGTTGAGCATCATCACGTCCGAGGACGTCCGGTCCGCGGTCAGCGCCAGTGTCTCCGGGGACGCGAATGCCTCCCGGCCCACCATCGAGATCGAGGTCTTGGGGTCGAAGGACACGAGCTGGAAGCCCGGGCCCAGGTACTTGATCACGTTGTCGATGGCGGGCCCGCCACCCCAGGCGACGATCTTGTCGAAGTACTGCGGCCGGTAGAGCGCCTGCTCGACCGAGGCGTCCCCACCACGCCAGTAGACCGCCGACATGGACCGGACGATCGGGTGCTCCGGGTCGATCTCGGCCATCGTGCGCAGGATCGCCACCGTGGTGAACGGGTCGCTCGACGGCATCTTGAACAGGTTGACGGCCTTGACCAGAGCGCCCTCCGCGATCGACTTCACCGCGACGCCGGGGGAGTTGCCCGGCAGCACGTGCACCAACCGCGGGCCGAACGCGCGCACGAAGCTCTTGCGACCGGTGTGGTCCCGCTGGGGAACCCACTCGTCGAGAGCGCGCGGATCGGGGAAGTTGCGTTCGACCAGTGTGGTCAGCAGCTTCCGGTCCAGGTAGTCCGCCGCGTAGCGGGCCTGGCGGAACAGCATCTCGGCCGGCAGCACGTGCGTCGAAGCCATCCGCTCGATGCACTCCTGCATGATCGTGTTGGCCGGGTCCGCGATCTTCCGGCCGGTCTCGACGAGGAAGTCGATGATCTCGGTGACCGGGACGTCGAGCAGCGGCGGGACCTCGGTCCGCGGCGTCACGAGGCGGTCGAGCTCGAGGCGCGGCGTGCGGAACCGCACGCCCAGCTCCCGGGAGCCGTGCGTCTCGGCCGAGCCCTCAGCACTGTCGGTGCCCGCAGTGCCCGCAGTGCCCGCAGTGCTTTCAGTGCCCTCGACGACCTCGCCCCGCAGGAAGAACGGCGCGTCGACGGAGATCTGCCGGTCGGTGGTGGCGGTCATACGATCCCCCGTACGTAGGCGTCGACCGTGCCGGCGCATCCGATCTTGTCGTCACCCTTGATGTCGGTGTAGCGGGTCACGTCGTCCCGCACCGACGGTCCGCGCGCACCGCAGCCGCACGGCCCGAAGTCGAGCGTGATCTTGTCGCCACTGATGACGCCGCCCCATCGGCCGTCGATCGAGAGATCGACGAACGCGGCGCGGCCCTCGACCTCACCGGTGGCCGGCAGGACGTTCTCCCCCTCGGCGTCGAGCACCAGCGGGACCAGCCACGGCGGCACGTGGTAGCGCTCGCCCTTCTGGCACCGCGGCATCGCCGTGTGCAGCTCCTGCATGGCGTAGTTCATGTAGAGCCCACGGCGGGGGTCGATGTTGAAGGTCTCGAACACGAACTCCCGGTGGTCCGGCGGGAGCTTGGCCAGCTTGAGGCCGCCGCCGACGTACATCGAGTTGTCCGGGTTGAAGTCCGCGCCGCCGTAGCCCTTGTCCCGCACGGCTTTCGCCAGCGCGTAGGCGCTCGACCACATGCCGGACACGTGCAGCTTGTCCGTGCGCGCCGCGATCGCGGCCGCGGCGGAGGCCTCCACGGCGTTCGCCAGGGCCTTCTCACGCTCGGCGGAGACCTGCTCGTAGTGGCGCAGGTCCTCCGGCTTCGCGGTGCCCGCGGCGACCGCCTGCCGCAGCACGGTCATCGAGGTCAGCGCGCCGATGGTCACCGGTGGCATCGGCGAGCGGAACGGCTCGTGGGCCGGGTCCTGCAGTGCGTCCCGGTATGCACCGCCGGTCGCGATGTTGCGGGGGACCATCGCCGTGACGCCGCCACCGCTGATCATGCGGCGGTCCTGGGCTGGGGTGATTCCGGACCCCCACGTGAAGGCGGCGAGGGTGTCCTTGCGGATCCAGTCCAGATCCGCCTGCGAGGCGACGAGCATTGCCGATTTGCCCGTGGTGCCGCTCGAACAGGAGACGAAGTGGCCGCTCGGTTTCAGCTTCTCGACCCAGTCGTCGATGTCGGAGACCGAGTCCACGTCCAGTGCGGGGACGCGGTGCGCGGAGACCGTGTCCAGCCAGCGGCTGAGCCGGTCCCACCGGCCCGCGGACAGGAACGACTCCGGGTAGCTCTTGTACGCGGTGTGCGGGAACAGGAGCCCGACGATGTCCTGACGGCTGCGGACGGAGTCGAGCCCGGCCTCCTGGGCCCGCCGCTCGAGGAGGCGGACGGCAGACCGGCGCTCCTGGAAACGCTCGTCGACGGCCTCGACCTGCAGCTGCTGCAGGTCCTCGAACGGGATGTCGAACCGGTCTGCCGATTCTGCGAGCTTCAACAGGCGGTCTGCGGCTTCGCCCATGGCTGTCCTCCCGACGTCGTCGTCACCGGGGCCTAGAATGGTACCGGTGCGTTCCATTATGCATGGGGCGGCGAGGAGGAGGAAGTCATTCAGGATACCGAAAAGCGCGGGCGGGTCGGTCGTCCCACACGTGAGCAGCAGGCGGCGCGGCACGAGGAGCTGCTCGGGACGGCCCTGGACGTCTTCCTCGAGAAGGGCTTCGAGCAGGCCACGGTCGAGGAGATCGCCTCGCGCACGGCGATGTCGAAGCGCACCGTCTACGCGCGGTACGCCGACAAGTCCGCCCTGTTCATCGCCGCTGTGGAGCGTGCGGTGGAGCGTTTCACCATCTCGCGCGAGGTGGTCGAGGCGGTGGTCACCGACGACCTGGGGGAGTCCCTGGTGGCCATCGCACGGCTGCGCGTGGAGAACCTCGCCAGCGCGTCGTCGATCAAGCTACAGAGGATCCTGATCACCCAGTCCTACCGCTTCCCGGACCTCTACCCGGCGGCGATCGAGCGCTTCGTCGGACCCGTGGCGCAGGTGCTCGTCGACCTGTTCGAGCGGCACCGCGCGGAGCTCGACATCGCGCAACCGCGGCGCGCCGCCACCGCGTTCCTCGGCCTCACCGTGGGCGGGCCGTCCCGGGCGATCGTGTCCGGCCTCGCCGACGGCGTCACCGACGAGGTCGACGAGACCATCCGCTTCGCGGTGCGGCTCTTCCTCGACGGCGTGCGCAGGCGCTGAGGCGGGGCCGCGACCCGGTCAGCCGAACAGCGCGTCCTCGTAGGCGTTCGTACCCATCCGGCAGGGCAGGAACGGCGCGACGAGCGCCGTGCGGCCGAGGCCGGAGGCGAGGACACGCTCCACCTCATCCACGAAGTGCTCCGCCCAGACCTCCCGCGGATCCCGGTCGAGCATCCACAGGACCGTCAGCCGCCGCCCGCCGTTGGTCACCGCGAGCTGGGAGCGGTACACGGCCTCGCTGTGCCCGGGGTCCGGCGGGTTGGTCCGGAACACCAGCACGCAGGTGGCGGGCGACCCCGGGCCGAGCCGGCGCGCCAGGTGCTCCGTGACCAGCCACCGCTCGAGTGCGTCGCGGTCCTCGGGAACGTCCGCGTCGACGACCTGGAGGACGAGACCGGCGGGCGGGTCGACGAGGCTCCACCGCACGTCCGGCACGTCGGCGTCGCGGTAGACGGATCCGGCGTGGTCCTGGAACGAGGTGAACACGTGGTCCCGGGCGAGGCTGATGTTCCCGGTCACCCGGTGCCGCGCGTTCGTGGCGAAGGTCCAGGCCATGTGGTCGTGCCGGCGCCCCGGAGTGATCCAGTAGACCGAGACGTACTTCCCGGCCGTGATCGGCCGGGCGACCGGCGAGCCGGCCGGGTAACGCAGTGCCTGAAGATCGAGGGGCGCCACGAACCGCCGGCCGGAGAACATCCACGGCAGCTGCATGGCGCCGTCGAAGTAGTGGTTGTCCTCGTACCACCGGTTGTACTCGCGCAGCCGATCGCGGTGCGGCTCGACCATCGTGATCAGGGCGTGCCCGACACCGGCCGCCTCCGGCCCGGACCAGGGCAGCGTCCCGTAGGGATCATCCACCAGGGACAGATCGTCCGGCGCGCCGTCGACGAACTCCACCATCGGTCCGGTCAGAACTCGGTGACACCGGCATCGGGCGCCACCTCGTGCGCGGTGATGTAGCGCGACTCGTCGGAGGCGAGGAAGGCGACGACCTCCGCGACGTCCTCGGGCTCGGTGACGTCGACCGGTAGCAGGTTGGAGAACATCGGGCCCAGGCGTGCGTCGTGCTCCATCGCCCTGTGCAGCTGTGCGGACATGCCCTCGCTCGCCATCGGGGTCCGCACGCCGGTGGGGTGCAGGCTGTTCACCCGGATGTGGTGCCTGGCCAGCTCGGCCGCGAAGGCCTTGGCCATCCCGCGGACCGCGAACTTGCTGGTGGTGTAGGGCACCATGAACGGCTGCACCTTCATCCCCGCGGCGGAGCTCACCAGGATGATCGACCCGCCGCCCGCACGGACCAGGTGCGGGGCGCCGGCCATGACGGTGTTCCAGGTTCCGGTCACGTTCGTCGAGAGCGTGTCGTCGAAGATCGTGGGGGTGACCTCGTCCCACGACCGCGGGACGCAGATCGCCGCGTTGGCCACGACGACGTCGAGCCTGCCGAGCTCGGCCGCCGCCTCGTCGACGGCGGCCCGCAGCCCGGCCGGATCCCGGATGTCGACCCGGGCGGTGATGATCCGGCGGCCCTGCTCTTCGACCAGCTTCGCCGTCTCGGCGAGGTCGTCCGGGGTGGGGGAGTCGTAGTCCACGCTCGGTAGCGGACCGGCGAGATCCACGCCGACGACATCGGCGCCCTCCCGGGCCAGGCGCACCGCGTGCGCGCGGCCCTGGCCGCGGGCCGCACCCGTGATGAGGGCGACCTTGCCCTCCAGTCGTCCGGTCATGCTGGGCCTCCATCGGTGAGACGGTCGGGGACGAGGTCGCAGGACGTCGCTCCAGTGCGGGGTGGGGGTGCTGCCGCCGGCTCAGATGTAGGAGCCGCCGTTCACGCCCATCGTCTGACCGGTGAAGTACGAGGCCTCGTCCGAGACCAGGAACAGGGCCGCGGCGGCGATGTCGTCGCCGGTGCCCAGCCGCTTCACCGGCATCCGGGCGCTCGCCTCCTCGACGGAGCTGAGCTTTCCCGCGGCCCGCGCACCCGCGTGCATGGGTGTCTCGATGGACGACGGCGCGATGTTGTTCACGGTGATCCCGAGCGGGGCGAACTCCAGAGCCAGCGACTTGGTCAGGGCGAACACACCGCCCTTCGACGACGCGTAGTGCGCCATCCCGGGCCCGCCGCGCTGGGCGCTCGACGAGCTGACCAGGACGATCCGTCCCCAGCCGGAGTCGATCATGTCCGGGATCGCCGACTGGACACAGTGGAACGTGCCGGTCAGGTTGACGGCGAGCATCTGCTCGAACGCCTCGGTGGTGATCTCCATGAACGGCGTGAAACCGCTGATCCCGGCGCTGGTGACCAGGACCCCGATCGGGCCGAGGTCGGCCCGGATCTTGGCGACGGTCTCGTCCACCTGGGCCCGGTCGCTCACGTCGGTCTCGAGGGCAGCGGCGGTACCGCCCGCGGAGCGGATCTCCTCGGCCACGTGCTCGGCGGCGTCGGCGTCCCGGTCCACGACCGCGACGGCGTCGCCGCGCTGCGCGAGGTGCAGGCAGACGGACCGGCCCATGCCGGACCCTCCGCCGGTGACCATGGCGACCTTCATCGGCTCACTCCTCGTGTGCTGTCGAGGCGCCGCCGCTGCGGGCCGCGCCGGCGTCATGCGCCGTCCTCGTCGAAGGAGAGCGCCCGGGTGGGACAGGTGTTCACCGCGGTGCGGATGTCGTCCGCCGGGTCGCCGTCCGCGTCCGCGACGATCGCGATCGTGGTGTCGTCCTGGTCGAAGGTGTGCGGGGCGTAGAAGAGGCACTGACCCGAGCCCATGCAGAGGTCCCGGTCGATCTCGATCTTGCGTGCCACGCCTCAGCCCTCGGTGACGAACTCGAGATGGAGTTCGGTGAGCCCGCGGAACATGTAGGACGGCATGTAGTCGTACCGCCTCGCGTCCGCGGGGCCGTGGTGCGCGTCGGAGATGCGGATCTCCGAGGTGCGGTCGAGGAGGCGCTCGAGGGTCACCCGGACCTCCGAGCGGGCCAGCGGCGCACCCGGGCAGGTGTGCACGCCGTGCCCGAACGCGACGTGGCGCCGCACGTTCGGCCGGTCGACGTCGAACCGCTCGGGGTTCTCGAACTGCCGGGGGTCGCGTCCGGCGGCGCCGTGCATCACGAACACCTGGGTGCCGGCCTTGATGTCGACGCCGCCGAGGGTGGTGGACCTGCGGGCCAGCCGCATATTGCCCTTGATCGGCCCCTGCGAGCGCAGAACCTCCTCGATGAACTTCGGGACGAGGCTGTGATCCGCCCGCAGCCGCTGCTGGAGCTCGAGATCGTCGCCGAGGATCTGCATCGCGGTGGCCAGCAGGCGCACCGTCGTCTCCTGCCCGGCGGCGAAGAGGTTCGCCGCGATGCGGGCCCCGTCGAGGGGCTCCGGGAGCGTGCCGTCCGGGAAGGTCGCGTGCGCCATCCGCGTGAGCACGTCGTCCTTCGGCTCACGCCTGCGCTGCGCGATCCGATCGGTGAAGTAGTCGTAGAGGTGGGTCAGCCCGCGGTGCTCCTTCGGCGGTGGCGCGGTGGTGTCGCCGAGCGAGCCCGGTCCTGCCACGCCGGCCTTCGCCAGCAGCATCGCGTGGTCCTCCTCGGGGACCCCGAGCAGGTCCGCGACCACGAGCAGCGCGTACGGCTGGGCGTAGTCGTCGACGATCTCGCACCCGCCGCGGGGAAGGACCACGTCGAGCTGGCGGTCGGTGAGCTGCCAGATGAAGTCCTCGTTCTCCTTGAGGCGCTTCGGCGTGATCAGACCCATGATCAGCGCCCGGTGCATGGTGTGCAGCGGCGGGTCCATCGTGACGATCTGGTCGTTGAAGGGGAGCCGGTGGCGCACCGCGGCGAGCTGCTCGTCGATGTCGTCCCCGGTGAACTCGATGCCGTAGTCCGGCGTCGGGCCGGCGATCATCGGGGCGGCCGAGTAGGTGTCGGTGTCGCGCATGACCGTCAGGGCCTCGTCGTACCCGGTCACCATGGCGACGCCGTAGGTCGGCTCGATCCAGACGGTGCTCTCCCGGACCAGCTCGTCGATGTACGGGTACGGCCGCAGAGCGGTGTCCGTGTCACGGAAGTAGTCGACGTCGCGCAGTTCGGTCATTCGTCTTCCCATCAGCCGTCGGTGGTGGCCGGGCACGGAGATCGTCGCCCTCGGTCGTGACAGGCCCCGACCGTCGCAGGATGGCGAGCGGGCCATATTTGTACGACCAAATGGCCTGCAGTGTTGCCGCCGCCGAACTGGGCTGTCAAGGTCGCGCCGAACTGCTCGCAGGCTCGTATTCTCCCGTCCCGCCTGGCGGTACCGGCGCGTTGACAGCCCGCGAATCCCGCACCGACACTCGGATCTCATCTTCGGCCGTACATATTCATCCGGTATCCGGCGCGGCAGTCACGGACAGGGCGATCGGTCCGGCGCCGCAGGGCGAGGGAGAGACAAGTGAGCGACGAGATTCTCGTGTCGGTGGACGGCCACGTCATGGAGCCGACGGACCTGTTCAGGACCAGGCTCCCGAAGAACCTGCGGGACCGCGCCGTGTGGGAGGAGGACCTCGAGTTCGAACCCCTGGGCGACGACGGCAGGCGGTTCTTCCGCCGGGCCCACGCCCCGGGCATGGACGGGTGGACCTACTCCCGGTTCCTGCACTTCGACGGGACACCGAACACCGGCCAGGTGGACCGGATCCTCGAGGACATGGACCTGGACGGCATCACGGGTCAGGTGATGCACCCCAACCTGACCCTGCTGTGGGTGTTCACGAACGACCACGAGTGGTCCCTGGCGCACGCCAAGGTCTACAACGACTACGTCATCGAGAACTTCACCGAGCAGACCGATCGCATCAAGCCCAGTGCGGTCATCCCGATCACCGATGTCCCGGACGCGGTCGCCGAGATCGAGCGGGTGGCGAAGCGGGGGATCAAGGCGATCCTGCTGCCCGCGACCCCGCACGTCCCGTACCACTCGCGCGAGTTCGATCCACTGTGGGCGGCGGCCCAGGCGAACGGCCTGGTCGTCATGTTCCACGTGGCCAGCGGTGGCATCGAGATGGAGCAGGACGCCAGCCGCAACATGCAGGGCATGATGATGGCGGTGGCCCAGGCACACCGGGACCTCACCGAGGAGGACGTGGTCGTCCGGATGACAGGGCAGGGCATGTACGCCGCCCTGACCCCGGGCCAGGTCCTCATCTCGCTGGTCGGCGGTGGTGTCTGCGAGCGTTTCCCGCAGCTGCAGTTCGCCCTGGTGGAGTTCAACGCCAACTGGCTGGCCGGCCTCATGGGCGCGATGGACAAGGCGTGGACGGTCGGCATCGGGCAGGACCCGGACTACTGGGTCGGCAAGTACGACGAGACGCTGCCGGCCGGTGAGCAGTTCGCGATGGCGCGGCTGTTCAAGGTCAACGACAAGTGGCCCTACCCGCTGCGGCCCAGCGAGTACGTCCGTCGCCAGATCCACGTGTCGTTCCAGGACGACCCGGTCGCGGTCGCGACGCGGCACATCACCGGGATCCCGACGCTGGTGTGGGGCTCGGACTACCCGCACGCGGAGGGCACCTTCGGACGCAGCCACGAGGCGGTCGACCACCTCTTCCAGGGCGTCGATCCGGCGGAGCGTGCCCAGATCGTCGGCGGCACCATGGCCAAGCTGATGGACTTCAAGATCCCCACCCTCGGATGACCACGCGTTCGCACCGGGTACCACCGGCGGAGAAGGAGAGGACCGACCCGATGTCGGAGGACACGATCAGCAGCGCAGCAGTGGTCCCGGCGTACCGCGCCACGATGATGTTCCACCCCAGCCACCACGTCCCGGACCTGAACGAGGCCGAGGAGTGGTTCCGCCGGGTGTTCGGACGGGACAGCATCCCGCTGTCGATCCTGTCCAAGAACCGGACGGACGGGAAGAAGGGGCCGGACTACTCGACGTTCACCCCGATCAGCGACGTCCTGTTCGACACGATCGACCCGAAGAAGTACGTCATCCTCGGCGAGCAGCGCTACGCGGCGGTCGAGACTCCGCACCTGAAGGCGCTCGGCTGGTACGTCGAGGGGATGACCGAGCTCTTCGGGGAGCTCAAGCGCCGTGGCATCAAGGTCATGAGCCAGCTCGACGAGCTCGCGGACGGCGACGAGCCGCCGCACGCCGCGGGCGCGCCGATGCCGCTGTTCTTCACCTACCCCGAGGACGCGGGGATCCGCTACGAGTTCATGCCGCCGCCCCCGGGCCCCTCGCCGCTGGACCCGCGGACCACGCCGGGCTGGACCCGGCCGCCGGTGTCCGAGGACGACCCGCTCGGCATCGTCTGCTGCTCGCACCACACGGTCCTCACCGACCGGCCCGAGCGCGTCATGCAGCTGACCGTCGACGTGCTCGGCGGCACCGTCATCGGCGAGGGACGGGACGAGGTGCGCGGCACGACCTGCACCTGGGTGCGGCTGGCGGACTCCGTCTTCGAGTACGCGGTGCCGGACGAGGGCACCGCGGCCCACGCCGACCGGGCGGCCCGCGCCCCGCACGACACGTACCACGCACTCACCTTCCGGGTCGCGGACCTGGCGAAGGTCGAGCGGCACCTCGAGGCCCAGGGCGTCCGGATCGCGCTGCGCTCCGCGGACACGATCGTCGTGGACCCCGCGACCGCGCTCGGTGTCCCGTGGGGCTTCACGACCGCCGTTCTCCCCGGCGACGACCGCGTCTGACGGCGTCCCCCGATCCGAGGCAGGAACATGGAAAAGTACGGCTTCGAGGGACGCGTCGCGGTGGTCACCGGCGCCGGTCGCGGGCTCGGGCGGGCGCACGCGCGGCTGCTGGCCGCGCGCGGTGCCGCCGTGGTGGTCAACGACCTCGGTGGCAACACCCGCGGTGAGGGCCACGACGACGGGCCCGCGCAGGCGGTCGTCGACGAGATCACCGAGGCGGGCGGCACCGCGGTCGCGAACGCCGCCGACGTCTCCACCCCCGAGGGTGGACGGGCGATCGTCGAGCAGGCCGTGGAGCGGTTCGGCCGGATCGACATCGTGGTCAACAACGCGGGCAACGTCCACTTCGCGGGCATCGCGGACGCGGACGCCGACATCCTGGACAGCCACTACGCGGTCCACGTCCGGGGTTCCTTCAACACCGTGCACGCGGCCTGGCCGCACATGGTGGCGCAGAACTACGGCCGGATCGTGCTGACGACCTCGCACGGGATCTTCGGGGCACCGGACAACCTCAGCTACGCGATGGCGAAAGCGGGCACGATCGGGCTGGCCCGGGCGATCAAGGTCAACGCCGGCGACCAGGACATCAGGATCAACCTGATCGCCCCGGCGGCGGTGACGCGGCTGGCGGGCAAGGACCCGGACGGGCAGGCGCCGCCCGCGCCCGCCGACATGGAGCCGGACCTGGTCTCCCCGGTGGTGGCCTACCTGGCGCACGAGAGCTGCCCGGTGTCGGGCGAGGTCTACGCGGCCGGGGCGGGGCGGTGCGCGCGGGTCTTCATCGCCGAGACCGAGGGATACGTGCACCCGTCCATCACCGACCTGACCGTCGAGGACGTCGCCGAGAACTGGGCTGCGATCAACGACGAGTCCGGGTACCACGTGCCTGCCGACCTCTACTCCTGGGCCGGGCGCTTCCTCGCCCACCGCGCCGCCGGCTGAGTCCCGGGGCACGCCGACTTCTCCGACGACATCCGAGGTGGACACCATGCCCGAGGTACACGCCGAGCTCACGACCGACCGTGACCCCGACGAGCTCGCGAAGATCGTGACGGACTACTACGGGATCCACACCTGGTCCGCGGGGGTGAACGCCACCGCGGCGGACGAGACCCGGCCGGGCACCCGGCTCTGCACACTGGCGAGCGGTGCCCGGGTCGCCGAGCAGCTCGTCGACTTCGGGCCGACGTTCGTCCGCTACCGGATGATCACCGACGAGACCAGCCCGATGTCGGACTACGAGGCCGAGCTCCGGGTCACCCCCGGCGCGACCGGCGGGTCCGTCCTGAGCTGGGGCGCGAGCTTCCACTGCGCCCCCTCGCTCGAGGAGCCGCTCACCGGGGGCATCCGGGCCACGTTCGAGCAGGGACTCGAGGACCTCCGGGCATCGTGACCCCTCCCGCCCTCGGGATCCTCGGGGCCGGCAGGCAGGGCTCAGCGCTCGCCGGGCTCGCCGTGTCGGCGGGCCTGGACGTCGTGCTGGGCAACTCGCGGGGCCCGCACACCCTGGCGGAACTCGTCGCGGAGCTCGGGCCCGCGGCGCGGGCGGTGACGGCGGCCGAGGTCGCCGCCACCGCCGGGATCGTCGTCGTGGCCGTGCCGCTGCACGCGCTCCCCGAGCTGCCCGCGACCGCGCTCGCCGGGCGGACCGTCGTCGACGCCACCAACTACTACCCGGGCTGGAACGGCCCGATCGCCGAGCTCGACGCCGGCGCGGTCACCTCGAGCACACTCGTGCAGCGCCGTCTCCCGGGAGCCGCGGTCGTCAAGGCGTTCAACACGATCGACTCCCGTCGGCTGCGCAGCCTGGCCCGGCCCCCGGGTGATCCGCAGCGCAGCGCGCTCCCGGTCGCGGGGGACCGGGCACCGGCCGTCGACCGCGTCGTCGGGCTGCACGATCGGCTCGGCTACGACGCCGTCGTCGTCGGCGGGCTGGACGAGAGCGGGTGCATCGAACCCGGCACCCCGGCCTTCGGCGCTCCCTACCGTGGGCCTGAGCCGTCCGATGTGGACCGAGCCACCTGGTTCGCCGAGACCCCGGGGGTCGCGGTTCCCGCGGCGACCCTGCGCGCGCTGGTCGGACGAGCCCCGCGCTGATCGTGGGGTGATCGACGGCTGTGGAGTGGGGCGCTCGCGACGCGGACGCAACACTCCCCAGCCGTCGATCACCGCCGGTCAGGCTTCCGGTGCGCCGACCCGGGGCGCCAGAGGCGGTGCCGGGGTGGTGGCGGCCCGGGCGTTCGGGCGCATGAGCAGGGCCAGCACGAGTCCGGCGACACAGCAGGCGCCGATGAACACGAAGACCGAGTTGAACGCCCCGGTCGTGGCGTAGTTAGTGCCGGGCACGACGGACAGGCTCAGCAGCAGGGTGACGATCGCGGTACCGACGCCGGTGAACGCGAGGCGGACCACGGTGAGCATCCCGGTCATCTCGCCGGTGTTCTCGGCGGGGACCTCCTCGATGATCAGGTTGGGCAGCGAGGTCGTGACGAAGGACGTGGCCATCAGGCCGATGGCGACCGCGAACGCGAAGCCGACGACCGTCGAGCTCAGTGCGGCCAGAGCGATGGCGGAGGCGATGCCGAGGACCGTGCCGATGATCAGCGGGCGGCGTGCGCCCGCCTTGGCGGCGATGCGCCCGCTGATCGGCGCCGCGGCGAAGGCGAGGATCGTGCTCCCGGCCCCGATGGCGCCCGCGACGGTGGCACTGAGCCCGAGTCCCACCGGAGCGTCGGCCGGCGAGATGTAGACCAGCGGGATGACGACGACCGCCCCGCCGAGGAGACCGGCGGAGAGCGAGACCATCGCGGCCAGGGAGAGGGCGAGCTTGCGCTGCCGGAACATCCTGATGTTGATCAGCGGGCTCTCGTGGCGCAGCTCCCACCAGACCCACGCGACCAGCGCCGCCACGCCGGCCACGGCAGCGCCGATCGTCCGCCCGTCCGCCCAGGTCCAGGTGGCCGACTTGGTTACGGCGAGCAGGACCAGCGCGATCGCCGCGGCGAACAGCACGGCGCCGCCGTAGTCGATGCGTTCGACACGGGCGACGACCGTCGACCTGGGCAGCGCGAGACAGGCGACGGCGGAGACGATGGCGATCACACCCGCGACGACGAACAGGTAGTGCCAGTCCAGGTTGTCGATGATGATGCCGCTCATCAGACCGCCGAGGGCCGCGGCCAGCATCACGGTCGCGGCGATGAGGGCGATGGCCATCGGCACCCGCTTCGGGGCCAGGTGCTCGCGGGCGAGGCCGAAGCAGAGCGGGAGGATACCGCCGGAGACGCCCTGGATGGCGCGTCCGATCACGACTCCGATGAGCGTGCCCGTCGCGATGGACACGATCGAGCCGATGACGGAGACGAGCAACAGGATGATCAGTAGCCGGCGCCGGCCGTAGATGTCACCGAGGCGCCCGCAGACCGCGGCGGAGACGGCGGCCACCAACAGGAACGCGGTGACAACCCAGCTGACGTCCGCGGCGTTCGCGTCGAACACCTCCATCAGGCGGGGGAGCGCGATCAGCATCATCGCCGACTCGATCGAGCTGACGATGTCGGCCACGATCAGAACGGTGATGATCACCCAGGTAGGGCGGACCAGGGGCGGTACGAGAGGAGCGTGTGAGGACGTCATTGTCGGTTCCGCTTCCTAGTCGGCGATGCCGGCGCTGCTCATCGGCAGCATCTGTCCGGAGTCGATCTTGAGCTGCAGGCCGGTGATGTACTTCGACTCGTCGCTGGCCAGGAACGCGACGGAGTCGCTGACCTCGGAGGCGTCCATCCACTTGATGCCCATCGGCGAGCCGGCGGCGAACACCGCCTCGGCGTCCTCGCGCGTCGGGTTCTCCAGATCGGGCCGGAAGACGCGGTACATGGGCGGGCTGTGCAGCATGTCGGTGTCGACGTTGTACGGGTGGACCGCGTTCACCCGGATCCGGCGCGGCGCCAGGTGGCCCGCCAGCTCGTGCACCAGCCGGGCGATGTGACGCTTGGAGGTCGTGTACGCGGCGCCGCCGATACCGTTCGCGGGATTGCTGGTTCCGTGGGTCATCAGGGCGGCGGTGGAACCGGTGCAGATGATCGATCCACCGTTCTCCGTCATGTGCGGCAACGCGACCTCGATCGCGTTCAGCGCCCCGATGTAGTTGGTTCCCATGGTGTCGAAGTAGGCCTGCAGCGGGGTCCCCTTACCGAAGGGTGCGATCCCCGCGTTGGCGACGACCACGTCCAGCCGCCCGAACTCGGCCACCCCGGCGTCCACCGCCTCGCGCAGCTGGGTGCGCTCGCGGACGTCCGCCTTGCGCGCGAGCACCCGGCGGTCGTACGACTCGACCAGCTTGGCCGTCTCGGCGAGGTCCGCGTCGGTGGCCAGCGGGTACTCGTTGCTCGGGATGTCCTCGCACAGGTCGACCGCGATGATGTCGGCGCCCTCGGCCGCCAGCCGGATCGCATGGCTGCGGCCCTGGCCGCGAGCCGCGCCCGTCACGAAGGCAACCTTGCCTGTCAGTCGTCCAGTCACAGTGTCTCCCGGCGAAATGGGTTGGGTCTCAGAATTGAGTGATTGGGGTTACTCTAATACCCCACAGGCGGCGTGGCGATAGTCTGTCGTGCCGCGCGATCCGGTCCGGTCGGGGCCGGTGGTGGTCCGTGTGGGCCCGCACGTGAGCGCGAACGGAGCAGCTCAGGCTCTGATAGGCGAGTACCCGGCGTCAGCACGCGCCCGGGACCTTTCTCTCTGGGGAGCGGTCGACAGCTCGGACGCAAGCCGAAGGTGAGTAACCTGATCTACGCGGCTCGCGTGGGTTAGCGGTCCAGGCCGTCGGCCAGGAGGGCGAAGGCGTCGGTCACCTCTTGACGGAGCAGCTCGGGAGAGGGGGCGTCGCCGCTGTCGAGCCAGCGGTGGAGCACCACGCGGAGGGCGGCGAGTGCGGCGGCGGCGCACAGCGCGGGGTAGATCGGCGGCGCCCCCGGATCCACCCGGGCGCTGATCGCATCGGCGAGGGCCTTCTCGTAGGTCGAGTGCATCGCCATCTGGCGGGGGGCCAGGAGCGGGCTGTCCCGGACGACGCGCAGGGCGAGGAGTCGGTCGCGACCGGCCGCGTCCCGATGCTGCATTACCCGCATGACCGCCTCGCGCAGCGCGACGAGCACCGGCTCGCCCACCGGCCGGGTGCTGACCTCGGCGATGAGGGTCTCCAGTCCCGGCACGGTGCTCGCGAGGATCGCGTCCTCCTTGCTGGGGAAGTAGTTGAAGAAGGTCCGCAGGCCCACGTCCGCCCGGGTGGCGATCTGCTCGACGGTCACGTTCTCGACACCGTGCTGCGATGCCAGCAGCAGGGCCGCCCGCTGGATGGCCCCGCGCGTGGCGACCTTCTTCCGTTCGCGCCGGCCGAGCGTGGTGTCGGTGGTCAGGTCGTCCGCCTCCTCTGCCGGCTACTTCCGGGCCGGTCCCCGCTCGCCTTCCGACGGGCGGCGTCGCGGACCATCGTGGCACGCCGTGCAAAAATGCACGAGATGCGTCTTGACGCTCCCGTCGGCGGCGCGGTTCAGTGAAAGAGTGACCTCAGAGCCGAGTACCACCCCCGCCCCGACGCGGCCACCGCAGCGTTCTGGGTTTGATCCGATCACTCAACTCACCGCCGCCCGGAACACCGTGGGCGTCGTGCCGATCCAGATGGGGTTCGGTCCCAAGGCGTGGCTGATCACCCGGTACGTGGACATCAAGCGGGTGCTGAGCGACGCCGAGTCGTTCATCAGCGGGTGGTCCCCCGAGGATCTGGAGGACTCGCGTGCCGATCCCCGCAACGCGCTCGGTGAGCGGACCGGGAACCTGCTCGTCATGGACCCCCCGGACCACACGCGGCTGCGACGGCTGCTGACCGGCGAGTTCACGATGCGCCGGATGCGCAGGCTGGAGCCGCGGATCGTCGCGATCGTGGACGAGCACCTCGACGCCATGGAGCGGAAGGGTCCGCCCGCCGATCTCGTCGCCGACTTCGCGCTGCCGATCCCGTCGCTGGTGATCTGCGAGCTGCTCGGCGTCCCGCTCGAGGACCAGGGCGGGTTCCAGGAGCGCACCCGCAAGCAGATGGAGGCCGGCATCTCCGAGGCGGAGCAGGTCGCCCTCGCCAAGGAGTCGCTGGAGTACATGCGCACCCTCGTGGACCGCAAGCTCCGCGACCCCGGGGACGACATCCTGGGGATGCTGGTCCGCGACCACGGGGACGACGTGACCCGCGACGAGATGGTCGGGATCGCCGGGCTGCTGCTGCTGGCCGGGCACGAGACGACGTCGAACATGCTGGGCCTCGGCACGCTGGCCCTGTTGCGCCACCCCGAGCAGCTCGCCATCGTCCGGGACGATCCGGACGCCGCCCCGGACGCGGTGGAGGAGCTGCTGCGCTGGCTGAGCGTGGTCAACGGCGGGGGCCCGCGGATGGCGACCCGGGACGTGGAGATCTCCGGCCAGCTGATCCGGAGCGGGGAGCTGATCGCCTTCAACCTGCCCACCGCGAACCGGGACCCGGCGCTGCTCGAGGACGCCGAGCGTTTGGACGTGACCCGCAAGGCCACCACGCACGTCGGCTTCGGGCACGGTGTGCACCACTGCCTCGGTGCCCCGCTCGCCCGGATGGAGATGCGCATCGCCTTCCCGGCGGTGCTCCGGCGCTTCCCCGATCTCGCCCTTGCCTGCGAGTTCGAGGACGTTCCCTTCGCCGTGAGCAAGACGATCTACGGCCTGGAGGCCCTGCCGGTGAAGTGGACCGAGCGGGACGGGTGACCGCCCGGCCCCTCACCGCCCGCGATCGGCCGCCGTGGCGGGGTCGCGCCAGTAGAGGGCGAGCTGCCCGGCTCCGCTTGCGAGCCCGAGGACGGTGGTGAGGGCGGCGGCCCGGCCGGGGGAGAGGTGACGGTGGAGCCCGAGCCGGTGGTCGACGCTGAGTCTGCCGGGGCCGAGAGCGGCGAGCGCGACGGCGGCGGTGCCGAGGTTGGCGACGTACTCCCAGCCCTCGGCGGTGATGAAGAAGCCGTTGCGGGCGTGGACGGAGCGGGCGGCGACGGTCAGCGTGCCGACGGTGGCGGCGGCGGCGAGCGGGGTGGCCGCACCGGCGAGCAGCAGCGCGCCGGCGGTGGTCTCGACGGCGGCGCTGGCGCGGGCCTGCAGAGCCGGGCGGCGGAAGCCGATGCTGGAGAACCAGCCGGCGGTGCCGTCGAGGGTGCGGGCGTGCTTGATGCCGTGGGCGATCATGGTGGTGCCGAGCGCGCCGCGCAGCAGCAGCCTCGCCACCTCGCCGCCGGTGCCGGTCCGCCTGGGTCGTCGGGCCACGTCCGCTCCTCTCGTCCGGCGATCACCAGCGGTGATCGACGTGAACAGTATCCTGATTCGCCCACGCTAGCAGTGCGCCAGCACTCGTGGGACCTACGAGCTGCCGGTCGCCCGAGAGCCCTGGCCGCGACGGGAACGAACGATCGCGGACAGTTCCTCGACGGTGAGCGCCGGCGTGGTCCGGTGGATCATCCGGTGGCAGTTCGAACAGATCAGGGCGAGATCGTCGATGTGGGTCTGGGTCGGTCCGATCCCATGCAGCGACGGTCGGTGATGGCACTCGATGTAGCCCGTCCCGTGCTCGCCGTAGACCACCGAGAAGTCGACGTCGCACACCTCGCACGCGACCGGACGACCCAGCTCCCGTGCCTGCGCGATCTTGCGTGAGCGCAGGGCCGCCTTGCGCTCACGCCGCAGGTGCCTGCGCAGCAGGGCGCTGCCCACGCCCGCTCCGCCCTCGAGCATGTCGAGGTCGCGCAGGGCGTGGATACCGTCTCCCCATTCACGGAGGGCCGTCCTGATCGCCGCGACCTCCTCGCGCATCCGTCCGGGGCGGCTCCGGAACGCCTCGACGACCTCGACGTCCAGCCGGTTCCCGGCGCTCCGAGGGTGGCCCGGAAGGCACGAGACCAGGTCACGCGTCCGGCCCGCGACGCCGGCCGGGCTCCGGAAGCCGGCCGCGCGCCCGTCCAGGGGGTGGATCGCCGTCGACTGGAGCAGTGCGGAGAGCTCGACGACCTCGGGGCTCTCCTGCGGGACGGCGCGCCAGCCGTTCGCCTCGACGAGCCCGCACACCAGGACGATCTCGTCCCGGCTCCAGGCCGGGTTCCGGTGGAGCCGGACGGTGAAGCCGAGGCGCCGCAGGCGCTCTGCGACCGCCTTCTCACTTGCCTCGGGTTCCACGGTGCGCCGTGGGCCCGTCCGGTCGATGCGGTGCGCGTGGGCAGCGATGGCCCCGGAGTCGTACAGCCTGCCGTCCAGCTCGACGAAGTAGCTCCTCGCGGGGCCGGAGCCCGAGCGCTCGAGGAACCGGTCGCGGCCGTGCGCGTCGAACTCCGCGACCGCGGCGAGCACCGCGGCTTCGGTCAGATCCTCGAGGGGCACCGCCGGAGGATACTGCGACCGGAGCGCGATCGTGGACGCCAACTGACACTGGCATCAGTGTTAGTGTGAAGCTCCCCCGACGACGAGGACGCGCACCATGACATCCGCACCCGTGCACCCGTTCCGGATCTCCGTGGCCCAGTCCGATGTGGATGACCTGCGGCGGAGGCTGGAATCCGCCCGGTGGCCCGAGGAGATCGACCGGACCCGCCCCGAGGACGGGATCACCGTCGAGGCGATGCGGGAGCTGGTGGACCGGTGGCGCGACGGTTTCGACTGGCGGGCCCACGAGGCCGACCTGAACCGCTTCCCGCAGGTCACCACCGAGGTCGACGGCCAGCTCCTGCACGCGGTGCACCGGCGCTCACCGCGCCCGGACGCCGAGCCGCTCGTCCTCCTGCACGGCTGGCCCAGCACGGTGGCGGAGTTCCGCCACATCGTCGACGAGCTCGCCGAGCCCGCCGATCCGTCCGCGCCGGCCTTCCACGTCGTCGCGCCGTCGCTACCGGGATTCGGGTTCTCGGGCCCGTTGCGTGAGCGGGGATGGGGTGCCCACCGGATGGCGGACGCCATCGCGCAGCTGATGCGCCGGCTCGGCCACGGCCGCTACCTCGCCCACGGCGGCGACGCCGGCTACCAGGTCGCGGCCGCGCTGGCCCGGGTCGATGGCGACCAGGTCGGCGGGATCCACCTGAACCTCGGCGGGGTGGGGCTGGCAGGCCTGCACCGCGACGAGCCCCCGGCGGACGACGCCGAGGCGCGCGCCCTGGCCCTGTACACCGACTACGTCCGGGACAAGTCGGCCTACGCGCTGCTCAACGCCACGCGCCCGCAGACCGTCTCCTACGGACTCGCGGACTCGCCGATCGGGCAGCTCGCGTGGATCGCCGAGAAGTTCTCCGACTGGGCCGACCCGGCGCACCCGGTGGCGGTCGACGACGTCCTGACCACCACCTCGATCTTCTGGTACACCGGGACGGCCGCCTCGTCCGCGCGCTTCTACCAGGAGGAGTACACGGCGAACCGCGCACCGGGCACCGGTCCCGCGACCCGGCGCGGGTTCGTGGACGTGCCGACCGCGGTGTCGTCGTTCCCGTCCGAGATCGTGCCGCCGATCCGGCGCTGGGCCGAGGAGCGCTACCGGATCGTGCGCTGGTCCGAGCTCCCCGCCGGCGGGCACTTCTCCGCGCTGGAGCGTCCGGACCTGCTCGTCGGAGCGTTGCAGGGGTTCGCCGCACAGCTTCGCGCCATGGCCTGACCACCGGCCGCGGCGCCTCGAATAGCTGACATTGACGCCATCGTCACTTATTAGCATGACACGGGCACGGCCTGCAGCCTCCTCTTCCGTCATGGACCAAATAGAGGGTACTGAATTAGTCTCATCGCCACGGGTTCGGTCGTGTGTCACGACGAGCCCCCGGCACATCGCGAGAGTCGCTCACATCAGCGCTGATAGGGGAGTTCCATGCGTCGCAGGCTGGCACTTGTCTCGGTGACCTGCGCCGTCGCGGTACTCGCGGCGTGTTCGGGAGGCGGGCAACCTCCTCCCGCCGCCTCGGTCGCCGAGGGGGACGAGCTCGTCGCGCTCGCCCAGCAGGAGGGGCAGGTCGTCTGGTACACGGGCAACCTGCAGCCCTCCATCGATGCCGTGCAGAAGGAGTTCGAGGCCACCTACGGCATCGAGGTCCAGGTTCCGGAGCGGCTGTCGAGTGCGGCGCTCGCCCAGCGAATCGACGCCGACGTGCGGGCCACGGACGTGATCGGCGCGGACGTGATCACCACGGCCGACGCGGCGCTCGTGGACAGCCTGCGGGCCGAGGACTACACGACAGCGCTGTCGCCCGAGATGTTCCCGGACCTCCCGGCGGACTTCATGCAGGGCGACGCCGGGGTGGGCTGCTCGGTCGTGGTCCCCGTCATCGGGTACAACAAGGCCGCGCTCGGCGACCTCACCGTCGACTCGTGGGACGACCTGCTGGATCCCCGGCTGTCCGGCCGGATCATGGTGAACGACCCGCGCAACTCCGGGGCCTGGGCGCAGCTGCTCGCGACCGTCCTCGCGGACCCGCGGCTCGGTGAGAGCTACCTGCACAAGCTGCGGGCGCAGGACTACCAGCCCGTCGCCAGCTCGCTGGTCGGTGCCGAGCAGCTCGGCGCGGGGCAGGGCGACGTCCTCGTCGCCGGTACCCCCGCGCAGTTCGCCCGGCCGGGGGAGGACATCGCCACCTGGTTCCCCACCGATCCCGCCCCGATCACGGTGACGCCCTGCGCCCTGACCTCGGGCAGCGCCCACCCGAACGCCGGCAAGCTCTTCCTGCAGTGGTTGATGACGCCCGAGGGACAGGCCGCGGCCAACAACCCGGACTACCTGGCCTCGCCGCTGGAGTCGGTCCCGGGCGCGACGGTGCAGCTCCCCGACGACTACGTCAAGGCGCCGCCGCCCGCCGAGGTGGAGGCGGCCCTCCCGGCGGTCCTGCAGTCGCTCGGCTTCAGCTGATCCACGCGGACCCGACCACCCGGAGAAGGGGAACGAGCCATGACCATCGACCAGAGGGACGGCGTGGCCGTGCCGGTCCGCGAGGCCGCGGCGGTGCAGGTCGACGGGCTGGTCAAGACGTTCGGCCGGGCGAACGGCACCACCGTGACGCCGATCGACGACGTCACCCTCACCATCGAGAAGGGCGAGTTCCTCGTCCTCCTCGGGCCGAGCGGGTGCGGGAAGACGACCCTGCTCCGGTGCATCGCCGGGCTCGAGACGCCCGACCGCGGATCGATCGAGCTCCTGGGGCGCAAGGTCTTCGACCGGACCGGCAGGCGGCCGGTGGTCGTGCCGCCGGAGCGCCGGGGGCTCGGGATGATCTTCCAGTCGTACGCGCTGTGGCCGCATCTCACGGTGGCACGCAACGTGGCCTACCCGCTGGAGGCGGCCAAGGTTCCCAAGGCCGAGCGGCGCGAACGCGTCGCGCGGGTGCTCGAGCTGGTGGGCGTGTCCGAGGTCGCCGGACAGCTGCCGGGACGGCTCAGTGGCGGCCAGCAGCAGCGGGTCGCGCTGGCGCGGGCGCTGGTCGCCGAGCCGAGCCTGATCCTGTTCGACGAGCCGCTGTCCAATGTCGATGCCAAGGTCCGCGAGGAGCTGCGGCTGCAGCTGCTGGAGATGCAGCGGCGGATCGGGTTCACCGCGGTCTACGTGACCCACGACCAGGTCGAGGCGATGGAGCTGGCGGACCGGATCGCCGTGCTGCGCAGCGGCCGGGTCGCCCAGCTGGCCGCCCCGGACGCCGTCTACGACCGGCCGTCCTCCCGCTACGTCGCGACGTTCATCGGCACCGCCAACGAGCTCACCGCCCAGGTGGTGGAGCGTGCCGATGACACGCTGACGGTCTCGCTGCCCGGTGTGCTCGACCGGGCCCGGGTACCCGCCCCCACGGCCGGGCGCCGGCCCGCGGTCGGGGAACAGGTGCACCTGATCTGGCGCCCGGAGCGCACGGTGGTCACCACCGACGGGCCCGCCGAACCCGGGATCGTCCTCGATGCGGAGCGCGTCCTCGGCCGCTACCTGGGCGCGTTCAGCGAGACCATCGCCGTCCTGCGGGACGGCAGCGAGGTGCGGGTCGTGACTCCCGCCCCGCTCCCGGGCGCGCGCGGCGACGGCCTGCGGTTGGCGGTGGCGGCCCGTGACCTGCGGGTGTTCGCGCAGGAGACGGGCGCATGACGGTCGGGCTCGACACCCCGCCCACCACCGTGGCGCCGGCTCCGGCGGGCGGGTCGGGGCGCCGTCTCACGGTCGTCGAGATCGTCACCGTGCTCGTCGGGGCGGTCTTCGCGGCGACCCTGCTGTACGCGCTGGCCGGGCTCGTGATCGAGATCCTCGCCGAGGGCGACGGCTCACCGCTGGCGCCGTACGCCGACGCGCTCGCCCTGCCCGGCACGGCCAAGGTCTTCGTCGACACGATCGTCGTCGTCACCGTCGCCACGCTGTGCGCGCTGGTGATCGCGGTCGGGTTCGCCTGGCTCAACGAGCGGACGAACGCGCGACTGGGTTTCGTGGCGGCGTTCCTGCCGCTGATCCCGCTGTTGGTGCCCTCGCTGGCCAGCACGATCGGGTGGGTGTTCCTCGCCGCGGACCGCGCCGGGATCCTCAACGTGATGCTGCGGGACCTGCTTCCGTTCGCGGGGCTGTCGGACACCGGCCCGCTGGACATCTACAGCATGGGGGGCATGGTGTTCCTCTACACGCTGAACATCGTCCCGTTCATCTACCTGCCGGTGTCCGCGGCGCTGTCCCGCCTCGACCCCTCCCTCGACGAGGCGTCACGGGTGGCCGGGGTCGGCCCGGCCCGCACCCTGTTCAAGGTCACCATCCCGGCCATCCGGCCGGCGATCGCGGGCGGGCTCCTGCTCGGCATCGCCGTGGGCCTCGCGACCTTCTCGATCGGCGTGATCATCGGTGCGGCCGCCCGCATCGACGTGCTGGCCGTGCGGATCTACAACCTGCTCACCCAGGGTTTCCCGCCGCAGACGGCGGAGGCGGTCGCGCTCAGCACGTTCCTGCTGTTCACGGTGCTCGTCGTGTCGACCTTCCAACGACGGGTGACGGCGCGCGGCGCCCACGCGACGATCGGTGGCAAGGGCATCGGCTCGGCCGTGGTGGACCTGGGCCCGGGCAAGTGGGTCGCCCGGGCCGCGATGATCGTGTTCGTGGCGCTGTCCTCGGTGGTGCCGCTGCTCGGCCTGTTCTACATCTCGCTGCTGGGCAGCTGGCAGCCGTCCCTGACGCTCGACGGGATCAGCCTGGACAGCTACGTCGTGGTGCTGTCGGACAACCCGATGACCAGCACCGCTCTGCGCAACAGCGTGCTGCTCGCGGTGGTGGGCGGACTGGTCACGTTGCTGGCCGCCACCCTGATCGCGATCTTCACCGCGCAGCGCCGTGGCCGGATCAGCACGCTGCTCGACGGCCTGGCGAAGGCGCCCGGCGGCCTCTCGCATCTCGTGCTCGCCATCGCGCTCCTGGTCGCCTTCACCGGACCGCCGTTCCGGTTCGGCACCAGCCTGGTCATCCTGTTCCTGGCGTTCCTCGTGTTCTTCATGCCGCAGGCCTACGTCTCGGCGAGCTCGGCCTACGCGCAGCTCTCGAGAGAGCTGGAGGAGGCCTCGCTCATCAGCGGCGCGGGACCGGTGCGCACGCTGACGCGGATCACGCTGCCGCTGATGCTCCCCGGGCTCGTCGGCGGCGCGATCATCCTGTTCGTACTGATCATGAGCGAGGTGACCGGCTCGGCGCTGCTCGCGGGCCCGGACACCCCGGTCGTCGGCTTCGTGATGCTCGACCTGTGGGCGAACGGGACGTTCTCGACCATCGCGGCCCTCGGCGTCGTCATCACGCTGATCTCGACCGCGGTGGCGATGCTGCTCCTGTGGGTCGGCCGTACCTCGCGCACCTGAGCGCGCAGGCGGGCTCAGCTCGGGTCGCGCAGGTCCAGTACGGAGTGGGGCAGGCTCAGCGACACCGGGATCGGGCCCGGATCACGCAGGAGCAGGTCGAGCCTGCGCCGTTCGATGCGCCATCGGCCGTCGTCGTCGCGCAGCCGGTCCCGGTAGAGGACCGCGGACCGGCTGATCTGGTCGGGGGTGTCCTGGTGGGTCCACTGGATCCACCCGTAGCAGACCGCCCAGATCCCGTTCTCGTCCTCGCCGACGACATGGTTCGTCATCACGTGCAGCGTCCAGGTGCACGCGTCGTGGAACGGTACGAAGGTCGCGAGCCAGTCGTCCATCCCGCGGTAGTCCGATCCCGGGTAGATCGCACGGACGTCGGGGGTGAACAACGTCGCGAAGTAGTCCCAGTCCCGGGTGTCGACCGCGAGGGCGTACCCGTTCTGCAGCCGGGCGGCCTCCACCGCGATCCTGCTCAGATCTGCGGGCATGTGCGTCCTCCTGCGGGTCGGTGTGGGAGTCCACTCGCAGGTGCGGGGGCCGGCACACGCCGGCCCCCGCACCTGACAATGAATGGTCAGTCGATCGGACGGGAGGGCCGGGTGGCGACGTGCCTGCCCGCCCGGTAGCCCATGGTCACGCTGGGGCCGATGCACCCGCCGCCGCCGGGGTAGGTCGCACCGAGCACCGAGGCGGAGGTGTTGCCCGCCGCGTACAGCCCGTCGATGATCGGCACCCGGTTGCCCAGGGCGCGCCCGTCGGCGTCGATCCGCAGGCCGCCGTTGGTGCCGATCGTGCCGGGCCACTGCTGGATCGCGCCGTAGCGCGGCCCGAGGACCGGTTCGATGGTGACCGAGTCGGGGCCGGTGAGGACATGGGTCTGCAGCGGGTCGGCCCAGTCCGGGTCCTCGCCCTTCTCGGCGTAGGTGTTGTAGCGGTCGACGGTCGCTGCGAGCGCCTCCGGGGCGATCCCGATCTTCTCCGCGAGCTCCGCGACCGACCCGGCCTCGGCCAGCCACTCCGGTGGCTCCTGGCCATCGGGCCCGGTCAGGTTGAGCTCGATGCCGGGCTTGGAACCCATGATCCCGGTCTCGAAGTGCCGGGAGCCGAAGACGATCCACGCCGGGGGCTTGTTCGTGAAGCCGGGGTTGCGCTGGTCGAAGCTGTTGAACGGGTGCGAGAAGTCGTTGTAGGTGTACCCACCGTGCATGAACCGGTTGCCCTGCTGGTTCACGATGATCGAACCGGGGCCGAGACCCATGATCATCTGGGGCAACGGGTTGCCGTCGCGCCCCTTCTCCCACGGCTCGTACACCACGCCGTAGCTGAAGAAGGTCGTCATCGAGCCGAGCTTGGCCCCGGCCTCCATCGCCATCAGGTGGCCGTCGCCGGTGTTGGCCCACGGGGTCATCGGCTTGACCTCGTAGCCGATGAAGGTCTGCACCATCTCGGCGTTCCACTCGAAGCCGCCGCAGGCCAGCACGACGCCCTTGCGCGCACCGATCCGCCGCTCGCCGCCGGTGCCGCCGACCTCCACGCCGACGACCGCCGCGTCGTCGTCGGTGACGAGCCCGACGGCCGGGGTCTCGGTGCGGACCTCGACACCGGCGTCGACCAGGCCCTTGAGCAGGGCGGCGATCAGGCCGCCACCCTTGGCCCGCCAGACCTCCTTCTCCCGCTTCTCCAGCTCCGCCGCGTCGATCCCGCCGCGTCTCGACTCCGGGAAGCTGACCTCGACCGGCGGGACCCACGGGCCCTTGTTGATCTTCCGGGCGAGCTCCTCGCCGAGCTCCGGGCCCGCCGGGTACGGCTTGATCGAGACGGACCGGGGGAACGGCCGGACACCGGGGATGCGGTCGCCGATGACCGAGTAGTAGTCGTCGAGCCCGATGTGCGGCTCGGTGTCGAGCCCGGTGTGCTCCTCGAGGTACTCGAGCGCCTCGGGGGCGGTGTCGACGTAGACCTCGACCAGCGACGGGTCGCACTCGCGGCCGTCGGACAGCCGGTGGACGTAGGCGATCGCGTCCTCGCGGGAGTCCCGGTCCCGGACGTGGCGGCTGTTGGGGATCCACATGTCACCGCCGGACACCGCGGTCGTCCCGCCGATGTAGGTGTCCTTCTCGACGACGAGCACGCTCGCGCCGCCGTGGCTCGCGAGCAGTGCCGCGGTCAGGGCACCACCGCCGCTCCCGACGACGACGACGTCGTACACCTCGTCCCAGCGGTTGTTTCCCATTTCCGCCACCTTGTGCTCCCGAACGGTCGAGCGTTGATGGCGGAATTCTCGTGGAGCGCGCCACCACGGCATAGCGCCGGTTCCGATGGTCGGGACGGGCGGTTCGACCGTGGTCGGTTCCGGATCCCGCCTGCCGGGACGGGTGCTGGACGACCGGAGAATCACGCTGGAACCCTCGGTTCCGAGCGCTGGGACGAACCGTCGGAACAATGGATTCGTGCGCCTCGGAACAACACGGCGAGGAGACCTCTGTGCGGTCGTTGAGCGACCTCTTCCGCAATTTCATGCAGATCGGTTACGTCACCGACGACATCGATGCCGCGTCGGCGTACCTGGAGTCGACGCTCGGCACGGTGACCTGCGTGAAGCACTACACGTCGTCGATGGGCGGGGGCCGCCCGCCGGTCGACGGCGGTGCATCCGCCGGCCCGTTCGTGGTCGTCGACGGCGTTCCGGCCGACGAGTGGGTCATCGACGTCGCCCTGGTCAACGCCGGGCCGACGAACATCGAGATCATCCGTCCGGTGTCGGGTTCGGTGGACCTGTACCGAGGGGCCGTCCGGCCCGGTGAGCCCGCGACGATGCACCACCTGGGGTTCCGGGTCGAGGACTTCGACGAGGCCGACGCCGTGGTCCGGGCGAGCGGGAAGCGCTGGGCGCAGTACGGCGACAGCGGCGGGATCCGGTTCGGCTACCTGGACATGACGGCCGAGCTCGGGCACTACGTCGAGGTCATGGAGCTGAGCCCGGCCAGTGCGCGCAACTTCGAGCAGCTCGAGGCGGCGTCCGACGCCGCACGTGACTGACGCCGGGCCCGCCGTCCGGCCCGGTACATCGTGGAGGGATCCGTCATGAGTGGCGAGACTGTGGCCGACGATCGTTACGACGTCATCGTCGTCGGTTCCGGTGCGGGACTGATCGGTGCGTACGCCGCGGCGTCGCGCGGGCTCCGCACGCTGGTCGTCGAGAAGACCGGGTACCTCGGCGGGACGACCGCGTTGTCGGGTGCCGGGATCTGGTTGCCCGGCAACGCCGCCGAGGAGCGCGCGGGTGTCGAGGACAGCCCCGAGGCGGCACGCCCGTACCTCGACGCGATCGTCGGCGACGATGCGCCGGCCGCGCTGCGGGAGGCGTTCCTGCAGGCCGGTCCCCGGATGATCGACGAGCTGGAGCGCAACGACCGGTTCCGGTGGTTCGAGTGGCGCGGGGTACCGGACTACTTCGAGGGCCGGCCCGGCAGCTCCGCGACCGGCCGGACCATCTTCCCGCCGGAGCTGCGGCGAACCGAGCTCGGGAACCTCGCGGCCCTGATCCGGCCCCCGCTGTGGACCGAGCGCTGGGGCGCACCGCTCGAACCGGTCATGGTCGGCGGCCAGGCGCTGATCGGGCGCGCGCTGCTCGCCTACCTGGAGACCGGCTACGGCTCGGTACGCGTCGACACCGCGCTGGAGGGCCTGGTCGTCGAGGACGGCCGGGTCGTCGGGATCGAGGCGGTGAGCGAGGGGGAGCGGGTCACGCTGCGGGCCGACCGGGGCGTGATCCTGGCGGCGGGCGGTTACGAACGCAACGCCGAGCTCCGCAGGCGCCACCAGCCCGAGGTCGGCGACGAGTGGACCCAGGGCTGCGAGGGCAACACCGGCGACGCCCTGCTGGCCGGCATGGCGATCGGTGCGGCGACCGACCTGCTCGACGAGTCGTGGTTCGCGCCGGGGCTGGTCGTCCCGGACACCCGTCCGGTCTTCTACACCTCGGTGTGGAGCGGCATCTGGGTCAACGCGGCGGGGCAGCGCTACCTGAACGAGCGCCTGCCCTACGACCGGGCGGGCCACGAGATGCTCCGGGCGGAACGGGCCTCGGACGTGTCCCACCTCCCGACCTACTGGATCTTCGATCAGCGCCAGATCGACAACGAGCGTGCGTTCGCCACGCTGCCCGTCGCGCCGCAGGTCCCGGGCTGGTTCGACGTCGAGGGGTTCGTCGAGGCCGGTGTGCTGAAGCGGGCCGACACCCTCGACGAGCTCGCGGAGCAGATCGGTGTCCCCGCCGGGGCGCTCGGGAAGTCGGTGGAACAGTTCAACGGCTACGCCCGCACCGGCACCGACGAGCAGTTCCACCGCGGCGAGGCACCCTGGGACCTCATGACCGTCCACCAGGCCGGCCCGCACACCGACGGTCCCAACCCCTGCCTCGGGGTCATCGGCGAGCCGCCGTTCTACGCGGCGACGATCGTGCTGTCCGACCTGGGGACCAAGGGCGGTCTCCGGACCGACGAGCACGCCCGGGTCCTGCGCCCGGACGGCTCGGTGATCACCGGGCTGTACGCCTCGGGGAACACGATGGCCCCGGCGACCGGCCGGATCTACCCCGGCGCCGGTGGCCCGGTGGCATCCTCGATGGCCTTCTCCTACCTGGCAGCCCTCGACATCGCGGGCGGGTCCCGGTAGCGCGGCCCCTGCACGCCGGACGCTCTCTCGAGGAACTCTTCTCGAGAGGGCGTCGTCGTATCGCACCCGGAATGTCAGGTGGTGTCGGTCGAGTGGCCGGGGAACAGCGAGAGCTCCGGATCCATGGCGACCGCGGCGTTGTTCATCGCGGTCGCGACCTCGCCGAAACCCACCGACATCAACCGGACCTTGCCGGGGTAGGTGGTGACGTCCCCGGCGGCGTAGACCCGGTCGACGGTGGTCCGCATCCGGGTGTCGACGACGATCGCACGCCGGTCCAGCTCGACCCCCCAGTCGAGCAGCGGGCCGAGGTTGCTGATGAAACCGAGCGCGGCCACCACCGCGTCCACCTTGAGTACCCGGACCTCGTCCTCGCCGTCGACCCGCAGGTGCGCCTCGCGCAGCCGGTCGTCGCCGAACAGCGCCGAGACCCTGGCGTCGGTCACGACCGCGGCGCCGCACTCGTGGACCTCGCGCACGCTCGCCGCGTGCGCCCGGAACGTGGCGCGGCGGTGCACGAGGGTCACCGAACGCGCGATCGGGTGCAGGGCGAGCGCCCAGTCGACCGCGCTGTCGCCACCCCCGACCACCAGGACGTCGCGGTCGGCGTGCTCGGTGGGGTCCGGGACGAAGTAGCTCAGTCCCCGTCCCAGGAACTCCTCGCCCGCGGGCAGGGCGCGCGGGGTGAAGGTCCCGATGCCGGCGGTCAGCACGACCGCGCCCGCGTCGACCACGGTCCCGTCGGACAGGGTGACCTGCGGCCGGCCGTCGGCGCTGTGGGTGAGCCCGACCGCCTGGCGGCCGAGCAGGTAGATCGGGTCGTAGGCGTCGGCCTGCGCCTTGAGGGCGTCGACGACCTCGCGGCCCCGGGACCCGGGGACGGCCGCGATGTCGCGGATCTCCTTCTCCGGGTACAGCGCCGTGATCTGGCCGCCGCACTGGGGCAGCGCGTCGACGAGGACGGTCCGGAGCCCGCGGAAGCCCGCGCAGTAGGCGCCGTAGAGGCCGGTCGGGCCGGCGCCCACGATCAGGATGTCGGTGGTCACGGTCTCGGCCACGGGCCGGCCTCCTGGGGGAACGAGGTGTCGTGTGTGAGGGCGGGCGAGGTCCGCGCGGCGGAGCATAGGACGGCCGGCGGGCGGGCCGTCGCAGCTCGTCCCGTTTAACGGGACGTCCGGTGGACTCCCCTCGGACCTGCGGGGACAGTCGTGTCAGTGCCGAACAGCAGGCTGGGAACAGCGTGCGCCGCACCGCAACCGGGCCGAAGACCCCGCGCCGTCCGCACCGCGCGGCTCCCGGGATGCCGAGGTGCGACGACGGCCCACCCGAGTCGCGACACGTCGTGCGAGCCCCAGGTGTTCTGCGGAGAAGGAGAACGAGTCCCATGAGCGAAGAAGTACGGGTGTGGATCGACCAGGATCTGTGCACGGGCGACGGCCTGTGCGTGCAGTACGCACCCGAGGTCTTCGAGTTCGGGGACGACGGGCTCTCCTACGTGAAGCAGGAGGCCGAGGGCGAGCTGCTGACGGCCCAGGGCGCGCAGGCCGACGTCCCGAGCGGGCTGCGCCTCGACGTGATCGACGCGGCCGACGGGTGTCCGGGCAACTGCATCCATGTCGTGCGGCGCGCCGACGGGGTCGAGATCGCCGGCCCCGATGCGGACTGACCCGTCGTCACCTGCAGACACCGTACGTACAGCGAGGAGTGGTTGACGTGTCCGTGGTCCTTGAGCCGAAGCTCACCGGCAAGACGCCGTGGTTCGCCGGGGACGCCCCGCCCGAGTCGGTACCGGAGAAGTACCGGCTCGGGCGGGCCTACGTGCCCAAGACGCGGTACCTGAACCCCGAGTTCCTGGAGCTCGAGCTCGACAAGCTGTTCACCAGGACCTGGCAGATCGCCTGCCGGGAGGAGGAGCTGACCGGGGTCGGGTCCTACGTCGAGTACGAGATCGGTAAGCACTCGATCCTCGTCGTGCGCGAGTCCCGCACCGCCATCAGCGCCTACTTCAACGCCTGCCGGCACCGCGGGACCCGGCTGGCGAAGGGCCGCGGCCGCGTCGGCTCCATCATCTGCCCGTTCCACGGGTGGCGGTGGAACCTCGACGGGTCGATCCGGCTGGTGCTCGACCGCGAGGAGTTCGTTCCGCGATCCGACGAGCACCTGGGTCTGGTCCGGGTCCGCACGGAGACCTGGGGCGGGTTCGTGTTCATCAACATGGACCCGGATGCCGCGCCGCTGCTGGACTACCTCGACCCGATCCCACGGATCTTCGAGCCGTTCCACTACGAGAACATGCGGATCCGGTGGCAGAAGGGCGTCGTCCTGCCCTGCAACTGGAAGACCGTGCTCGACGGCTTTCTCGAGGCCTACCACGTGGCGGGGACCCACCCGCAGCTCCACCGGTTCGACAAGGCGAACACGAACATCGCCTCGATGAAGGAGCTGGAGAACCGCACCTGGTCGCCGACGACGACCTACGAGCGGCACGCCCACTACTCGAGTGTCGGTCAGAAGAAGAGCGCGACCGACGCGTCGAACGCCAAGAAGGACCCGACCGCGCGCGGGACGAGCGGCACCGTCGATCCGCGCGAGGCGTTCGCGCTGAGCGTGCAGTACATCTACGACGACATGCGTGGCCTGGAGAACGAGCGGAGCTGGCGTGCCGCCGAGGCGCTCAAGACCGCGGAGCTCCCCGAGGGGCAGGGGCCCGGCGCCGCCTTCATGAAGATCTACCACGACCTCGTGGTCTCCGAGGGCTACGAGTGGAACGACATCTCCCCGGAGCAGTGGGCCGAGGCGGGGACGGCGTGGAACGTCTTCCCGAACTCGATCCTGCTGCCCAACCAGGGGTCGTCGTTCATGTACCGGTCCCGGCCCTACGGCGACGACCCGAACCAGTGCCTGTTCGAGATCTTCGGCCTGGACCAGGTCCCCGCCTCCGAGTACGACACGAAGCGGGAGTACGACCCGCAGGTCTTCGAGGACTACCGGGACGCCGACCTGGGTGAGGTCTTCTCCCAGGACCTCATGAACACCAAGGAGATCACGGTCGGCATGCACTCGCCCAGCTTCGACGGGCACCGGCTGAGCGAGGACCAGGAGATGACGATCTACAACCACCACCGCGTCGCCGACAGGTTCCTCTGGACCGACTGAGTCGCGCCACACCGGCCGGGCCCCGGTGGCACCGATCCCCACACGGGGTCGGAGCCACCGGGGCCCTTCCGTGTCCACGGTCGCGGGGCCGGCCGGTGGCAGGCCGGCCGCCGGTGGGCGGGGAGTTGAGCAGGCAGATCTGCAGTCGATCCGGCCATGACACGGCGGTTTCCCGGGCCATCTCGATATAGAGTGGCCTCAATGGTCTTGACAGCCTGGTCGGCAGCTGTGAGCCTGGCGACAGCGGTAACGGACGAGCGGTCCGGCTCCGCACAGCAACCGCCCAGCACGAGACTGACGCGCAGGACACGGTCCCGCCGGCGTTGTACCCACCACCCGCCACACGGCGGCCTTCGTGGCCGTGCGTGCGGTTCCGGGCGCGCCGCAACCGAGCCGGATCCTCCGCCGGCATGGGCAACGGGGCCCGAGACGGGAAGGTGACAGCATTCATGTTGTCGAACGTGGTAACGAAGACGCCGATCACAACGGTGGACCCGATCGTGTCCGCACCCGGGGACTCGTTCGGGGAGATGGCGGACGACCTGTTCCACGAGACCTCCCGGCGCTCACCCGCGCGGGGAGCCCGCCCGGACGCGGTCGACGGGAACGGCCCGGAACGCACCGTCATGGGCCGGGTCGCCACCATCATGGGGGCCTTCAACGGCGGGCCGCGGATCCTGAGCCTCGGTGAGCTGAGCGAGCGGACCGGGCTGCCGAAGTCGACCCTGCACCGGCTCGCGGAACAGCTGTGCGGGGTCGGCTGGATCGAGCGGGACGGGGGTGGGTACCGCGTCGGACTCCGGTTGTTCGAACTGGGCGGCCTGGCACTCGAGGGGAACAGGCTGCACGAGGCGGCCTTCCCGCACCTGCAGGCGCTGGCCGCCAGGACCGGGCTCTCCGCCCAACTCGGTGTCCTCAATGCGACCGAGGTCGTGTATCTCGAACGTATCCAGATGGGTTCGGTCCGGCTGCCGACCCGCCGTGGTGGGCGCAAACCCGCCTACTGCACCGCTCTGGGCAAGGCGATGGTGGCGTTTGACGACGAGGTGACCCGGACCGTGGTCTCGTCGCGCATGCCGCGCAAGACGGTGAACACCATCACCGAACCGCAGGCGCTGCGCTCGGAGCTCACCCGGATCCGCGACCTCGGCGTCGCGTTCGACCGAGGCGAGGCGTACGAGGGCCTGGTGTGCGTCGCCGCGCCGATCCGCAGCGCCGGCCGGGCGATCGGGGCGGTGTCGGTCACCGGGCCCGCGGGGCGGATGCGCTGGGCGATGGCGACCGAGGCGGTGCGGGGTGCGGCCGCCGCGATCTGGAACGCGAACTTCAGTGTCGTCGGGGCACCGGGGCGATAGCGGCGGGATCTGGCCGGCAGGTCGCCCGGCCGCCCCGGCTCTCCGATACGGCGCAGTCGCCCCGGCCCTCCGATACGGAGGTGCCGGGTGGCTGCGGTCGTGGCGGGGGCGAAGGGTCGGGCCCTCAGCTGCGGACCCATCCCTCGTCGTGCCACCAGGTGAGCAGGTTCGCCATCGGTTCCGGCCAGGTCTCGGTGTAGCTCACACCCTCGGGGCCGGCGGTCATCAGATACGGGGTACCGGCACTGCTGATCCAGAACTCGCCGGGCCCGACGGTGCGGCTGTCCTCCCCGCCGTCCTCGGTCGCCCAGGTGACGTGGAACTGCCCCGCGAACACGACGATCAGCTCGTCCAGGTTGTGGTGGTGGCGGGGCACCGCGAAGCCGGGGGCACAGCGCAGACCGTTGATGTTGAACGACGGGTCCATCTCCGTCGAGAGCCACATGTTGCCACCGAAGGTCTTCGCGAAGTCCACCGGTGCGTCGGCGAGCCGGCCGCCGTCGGCCCACAGATATGTGGGCATCACCTCGAGTGGCATCTGCATCCAACCCTTGTCGTTCACCAGACTGAATTCGTGGATCGGCACTCCACGATCCTGGCGAATCTCATCGGATCCGTCTGCGATCGATCCCGTTGGACGGGACGTGGTGAGCCGCGACCCGGTGGCCCCCGTGGGGAGCCACCGGGTCGTGCGGGTCAGGACCCCTGGTCGCGCTCGGCCGCGAGCTGCAGCGCCACGTCGATGATCATGTCCTCCTGGCCGCCGACGTAGCCGAGCTCGCCGCAGCGACGGAGGATCTCGTGCGGGGGCACCTTGTACCGCTCACCCGCCCGCTCCGCGTGCAGCAGGAAGCTGGAGTACACCCCGGCCCAACCCTGCACGACCGCGTTGCGGTTCATCTTCGGCCACCGCGGCAGATACGGCCGGACGACCTCCTCCGCCGCGTCGAGCAGGGCCCCGGGGTTCAGACCGGTGTCGACGCCGAGCCGGTCGAACACCGCGGCCAGCACCTCGGTCGGGGAGTTCCCGGCTCCGGCACCCAGCGCGCACAACGACCCGTCGATGTACCGGACGCCCGCCTCGTGGGCGAGTACCGAGTTCGCCACGCCGAGGGAGAGGTTCTGGTGCCCGTGGTAACCGACCCAGGCGTCCTCGCCGGCCTCGGCCACGAGCGCCTGGAAGCGCGCCGTCGCCTCGTGCATGAGCAGCGCGCCCGCCGAGTCGGTGACGTAGACGGTCTGACAGCCCGCGTCGATCATGATCCGGGCCTGCTTCGCCAGGTCGTCCGGGTTGGTGCGGTGGGCCATCATGAGGAACCCGACCGTCTCCATGCCCAGTTCGCGGGCGGCCCCGAAGTGCTGGGGCGAGACGTCGGCCTCGGTGCAGTGGGTGGCGACCCGGACCATCTCGGCGCCTGCCGCGTGCGCTTCCTTGACGTCGTCGACGGTCCCGATCCCCGGCACGAGCAGCACCGCGATCCGCGCCTGCCGGGCCTCCTCACGAGCGGCTGCGATCAGCCGCATCTCGTCGGTACCGGAGAACCCGTAGTTGAACGACGACCCGCCGACGCCGTCGCCGTGGCTGACCTCGATCCACTCGACACCCGCTCCGTCGAGCGCCCGGACGGTGTCCCGGACCTGGGTCTCGGTGAACAGGTGCGACATCGCGTGGCTTCCGTCGCGCAGCGTCGTGTCCGTGATGCGGATGTCGTGCGTCAGGGCCGGCCGGCCCGCGTCCTGCCCGGTCATGCCGGCACCTCCACCTTCGCGACGGCCATGAGCTCGCCGATCCGGGCCGCCGCGGCGGTCATGATGTCCAGGTTCCCGGCGTACGGCGGCAGGTAGTCGCCGTTGCCCCGGACCTCGAGGAACACAGCGACGCGGGCGTTGCCGTCCCAGCCGGTCCGTGGATCGTCGTACTGCGGTTCGGCCCGCAGTGTGTAACCCGGGACGTACTCCTGGACCGCGGTGACCATGTCCTGGATCGAGGCGGTGATCGCGGTCCGGTCGGCGTCCGCGGGGATCGCGCAGTAGATCGTGTCCCGCATGATCATCGGTGGTTCGACGGGATTGAGAATGATGACCGCCTTACCCTTTCGTGCCCCGCCGACCTCCTCCACGGCCTTCGCCGTGGTGCGGGTGAACTCGTCGATGTTGGCCCTCGTGCCGGGCCCGGCGCTGCGCGACGCGACGGACGCGACGATCTCCGCGTACGACACCGGGACGACCCGGGAGACCGCGGCGACCATGGGGATGGTCGCCTGACCGCCACAAGTGATCATGGAGACGTTGGGTGCGTCCAGATGCGACGAACCGTTCACCGGCGGGCAGACCATCGGACCCAGATGGGCGGGGGTCAGGTCGATCGCCTGGATCCCGGCCTCGGCATAGCGCGGCGCGTTCGCGATGTGCGCCTTGGCCGACGTCGCCTCGAACACCAACTGGGGCAGCGGGTCCTGTTGCAGCAGCCAGTCCACCCCCTCGGCGGACGCGCTGACGCCCTGGGCCCGGGCACGTTCCAGGCCCTCGGACTCGACCACACCGACCATGTAGGCGACCTCGATCGTCCGGCTCTGCCGGAGCTTGGCCAGCAGGTCCGTGCCGATGTTCCCTGGACCGACGATCGCCGCCGTCACCTTCGAACTGTCCTCTGACATGTCTGGAGACCCTGGCAGCAGCGGCCGCCGGGAGAAGCGCTACATCCCGGCCACCGGGAAGGCCGGCCGGAAAAGCTCGCCCGCGCCCGATCCACCCGAGCGGCACGCCCTGTCCGAGCAGTTCGTCCTACCCGAGCGGCACGTCGACGCGGGCGGTGCGCACGGTCGCGGCCCGGTCGCCGGGGCCGAACTCACCCATGCCCGGGGCCACGACGAGGAACAGCGTCCGCCCGTCGGCGCCACCCAGCGCGACCGCGTAGGCCTGCTCACGCTCGCCGAGGGGCAGCTCCGCCAGGACGCCGCCGCCGTCGGCGACCCGGATGGCCCGGTTGTGCTCCGGGTCGGCGACCCAGATGGCGCCCTCGGCGTCGGGCTGGGAGATCCCGTCGGGGGTCACGGCGGCCTGCGCCACCGCCTCCCGGTACGCGACGGTGGTGGGCACCTCGCCGAACCGTGCCCAGTCGCGCCGCTCGCCCAGCGAGCCGTCGGCCGCGACGTCGAACACCGAGAGCCGGTTGCCCACGGTCTCGCCGACCACGACCCGCTGTCCGTCGGCCACGATGCCGTTCGGGAAGTACAGCCCGTCCGCGGCGATCTCGGCCCGGCCGTCCGGGGTGACCCGGATCAGCGGGGCCGTCGCGATGTCCTCGCCGCCGCGGAGGTCGAAGCCGAAGCATCCGACGTAGGCGTTCCCCTGCGGGTCCACGGCCATGTCGTTGACCGGGCCCCTGGCCAGCCCGGACAGGTCGGCGTGGGTGACCAGCCGCCCGTCGTGCTCGCGGCGCAGGATCCGGTGCTGCTGCATCGACACCACGAGCAACCGCCCGTCCGGCAGGAGCCCGGTGCCCGAGGGCCAGTCGTCGAGCTCGGCCTCGGTGCGCACGTCCGAGCCGTCCTCCGCGGCCGAGACCACCTCCCCGGCGAAGAAGTCGCTCACCCAGATCCGGCCCGCCTGCCAGCGCGGCCCTTCCAGGAACACCCGGTCAGCCATGATCACGTTCAGGTCCACGTCACAACTCCGTACTGTCCGGTCAGGTGTCGAGCTCGGTCCCGACGACCGAGACGAAGGAGACGCAGTCCCCGGGCGCCCCGCCCAGGTTGTGGGTCAGCGCCAGGCCCCGGTCCGCGGTGGCGATCTGGCGGTCACCGGCCTCACCCCGCAGCTGGGTCCAGCACTCGAACAGCATCCGCAGTCCGCTGGCGCCGATCGGGTGGCCGAAGCTCTTCAGCCCGCCGTCCGGGTTGACCGGCAGGTCCCCGTCGCGGTCGAACGTCCCGGACAGCACGTCGGAGTAACCCGCGCCGCGGGCGCTGAACCCGAGGTCCTCCATCAGCACGATCTCGGTCGGGGTGAAGCAGTCGTGCACCTCGGCCAGGGCCAGCTGGCGGCGCGGGTCGGTGATCCCGGCCTGGGCGTAGGCGTCCCTGGCGCACTGCTCGACCTCGGGGAAGGTCGTGTAGTCGTAGCCGGTGTCGAAGGCACCCGAGCCGTAGCCCGAGGTCAGCGACAGGGCCTTCACGTACAGCGGCTTGTCGGTGTAGCGGTGGGCGTCCTCCGCGCGGACCAGGACGACCGCGGCCGCACCGTCGGACACGCCGGAGCAGTCGAACACGCCGAGCTGGCCGGCGACGACCGGGGCCTTCTCGATCGTCTCGACCGAGACCTCCTTGCGGTACTGGGCCCGCGGGTTGAGCGCGCCGTTCGCGTGGTTCTTCCAGGCCACGTGGCTCATCGCGGCCCGGAAGTCGGCCGGGGACACGCCGAAGCGTTCTTGGTACGCGGGCCCGAGCAGGCTGAAGTTGGCCGGCGCGGAGGTGGTGATGCGCGTGCCGTCGTCCTGTGGGCGGGGGGAGGGCAGGCCGGAGTAGCCGTTGTCCTTGAGCTTCTCCGCGCCCACCGCCATCGCGACGTCGACCGCGCCGCTGGCGACGGCGTAGCAGGCGTTGCGGAAGGCGTCCGAACCGGTGGCGCACATGTTCTCCACCCGGGTGACCGGCTTGCCTGCCAGCTTCAGCGGACGGGACAGGGTGAGCCCGCTGATCCCGGAGATGTAGGTGCCCATCCAGTAGGCGTCGACGTCGTCGGCGGTGATCCCGGCGCCCGTCCAGGCGTCCGAGACGGTGTCGACGATCAGGTCGTCGAGCCCCCTGTCGAAGTGCTCGCCGAAGGCGGAGCAGCCCACGGCGACGATCGCCACCTTGTCGCGCAGCGAGTGGATCGCCATGACGCCTCCCTAGACCGTGGCCGCGACGACCGGTCGCGCCTTCCAGAAGTAGTTGTGGATGCCCTCGGTGGTGACCAGCCTGCGGAAGGTCAGTTGCACGGTGTCGCCCACCGCGACCGCGGCCGGGTCGACGTCGGTGAGCTCGCACTGCACCCGGCCGCCCGCCTCGAGGTCGAGGACCGCGCTCACCAGCGGCGGGCTCGGGGTGAACGCGAGCCGGTCGACCGTGACCGTCACGACGGTGGCCCGCCCACCCGCGGCCGAGACCTCCTCGAACCCGTCCGTGGCGCGACAGCGCAGGCACACGCGGGGGAGCGGGAACTGCACCGTGTCGCAGGCGCGGCAGCGACCGCCGACGAACCCGTGTTTGAACGCGGTGTTGCGGGCCGCGAAGGGTGCGGAAGGCCGCACCGGATCCGGCCGGCGCGGCCGCTCGCGCTCCAGACGGCCGCGCCAGAGCAGGTAGGTCGGGTAGCCGACCGGCAGCGGGTCCGCCAGCGACGACCGGAGGGCCGCACGGTCCGCCCGGTAGCCGGGCAGTGCGTCGCCGGCGCGCAGCAGGAAGGCGTCGGCACCGTCCGCGAGCGAGACCACCAGCAGGATCTCGCCGGGAGCCGCCCGGTCCAGCAGGTCCGCGAGCGCCAGTCCGAGGTGCGCCGCGCCCGCGTTGCCCACCAGGTCCAGCAGGTCGAGCGTGTCGGCCCGGCCCCCGGTCCGCCTCGACAGCGCGGTGGTGACCGCCTTGACCGCGCGCACGCTCGGGCCGGCGACGGCCACCGCGTCGACGTCCGCGGCCGGGACGCCGGTCGCCTTCAGCACGTCGTCCACCGCCTGGGCGGCGAGGCGCTCGTACTCGCCCTGCCCGAACCGCTCCTCCCAGGTGGTGGAGCCCTGCTCACCCGGTAGCCGCCACCGGTCGAGGAACTCCGCGCTCGCCCCGGCCGTGCCGAGCACCTCGGCCAGCGCGCGGCCCGGGGCGAAGGAGAAGGCGGCCGCGCCGTCACCGCCGGTGCGCTCGTCCGTGCTTCCGGCCGGCCCGTCCCGGACGTCGGCGAGCACCGCGAGACCGCCGTCGCGCGACGCCGCCCGCAGTGCTGCCGCGCCGGAACGCACGGAGGCGCCGAGGTCGAAGGCACCGACGTCCGCGGCGAGTCCGGTGGCGGCGTGCAGCACCGTGGCGTTGGTCTTGTCCATGTACGCCGGGGCGGTGGTGGCGAACCACAGGCTGCCGGGTGCCTCGCCACCCGCCAGGGCGAGCGCTGCGGCCTCCACCCCCAGCGCGGCGGAGTCCTGGTCGTAGGCAGCGACGGCGCGGGTCCCGCGCCCCCGGTCGCCGGTGGCCGCGGCGGCCTCGCCGCGGTCCAGCCGGTACCGCGGGACGTACCCGCCGTAGCCGGTGATCGCGAAGTACTCAGCCAAAACGTCCCCCCGAGACGTGTACGACCTCACCGGTGATGAACCCCGACGCGGGTGAGGCGAGGAAGGTGACCGCGGCGGCGACGTCGTCGGGCGTGCCGATCCGCTTGATGCTGTTGTCCTTGACCGCCCGGTCCCGGATCGCGTCGAAGGTGTCCAGGTCGCGCAGCGACGGTGTCTCGACCAGGCCGGGCGCGAGCGAGTTCGCGGTGATGCCCTTGCGCCCCAGCTCCTTCGCCACGCTGCGGGTCAGGCCGACGACACCGGCCTTGGCCGCGGAGTAGTTGGCCTGCCCGGGATTGCCGTGCCAGGCCCGCGAGGCGATCGTGATGATCCGGCCGTATCCCGCGGCGGCCATCGGGCGGGCCGCGGCGCGCACGGCGGTGAACGTGCCGAAGAGGCAGACGTCGAGCACCGAGCGCCACTGCTCGTCGGACATCTCCAGCAGGCGGCCGTCGCGCGGGAAGCCGTGGCTGGTCAGGAGCACGTCGAGGCGGCCGTGCCGGGCCACGACGTCGTCGACCGCGGCCTCGACGGCGGCGGAGTCGGTGACGTCGAGCCCGATGCCCTCGGCGGCGTACCCCTGCGCCGTCAGCTTCTCGGCGGCGGCCCGGGCGGGCTCCGCGGCCAGGTCGGCCAGGACGACGGTGGCGCCTGCCGCGGCGAGCCAGCTGCCCGCGGCGCTGCCCAGGCCGCCCGCGCCGCCGGTGATCAGTGCGACCTGGTCGGTGAGTGTGGTGTTCGGGTCGGTCATGAGTGGTCTCCTGCTCGAGGGGCGCTAGAGGGAGCGGGCGACGAGTTCCTTCATGACCTCGTTCGCCCCACCGTAGATCCGCTGTGCCCGCGCGTCGGCGTACATCCGGGCGATCGGGTACTCGCGCATGTAGCCGTACCCGCCGTGCAGCTGGAGGCAGCGGTCGATCACCTGGCACTGCACGTCGGTGAGCCAGTACTTGGCCATCGACGCGGTGGGCGCGTCGAGCTCGCGCTTCTCGTGGCGCAGCACGCAGTCGTCGAAGAAGGTGCGGCCGACCCGGGTCAGCGTCGCGCACTCGGCGAGCTCGAACCGGGTGTTCTGCATGCTGAACAGCGGGGCCCCGAAGGCGTGCCGCTCCTTGGTGTAGGACACCGTGTGGTGCAGGGCGACCTCGGCGCCGACGATCCCGGTGAGCCCGATGAACAGCCGCTCCTGGGGCAGCTGCGACATGAGCATGCGGAAGCCGGAGCCTTCCTCGCCGAGGAGGTTCGTCGCGGGGACGCGGACGCCGTCGAAGAACAGCTCGGCGGTGTCCGCGGCGTGCTGGCCGATCTTGTCGAGGGTCCGGCCACGGCGGAAGCCGGGTGTGGTGGCGTCGACCAGCAGCAGCGAGATGCCGCGGGCACCTGCGGCGGGATCGGTCTTCGCGGCGACGATCACGAGGTCGGCCGTGGCGCCGTTGGTGATGAAGGTCTTGGAGCCGTCGAGCACGTAGCTGTCGCCGTCGCGCACGGCCCTGGTCCGGATGGCCTTGAGGTCGGACCCCGCCGAGGGCTCGGACATGGCGATGGCCGAGACGACCTCGCCGGTGACCATCTTCGGCAGCCAGGTCTTCTTCTGTTCCTCGGACCCGTAGGCGAGGACGTAGTCCGCGACGATCCCGCTGTGGACCGAGTTGCCCCAGCCCTTGTCGATCGTCCAGCCCTGCGCCTCGGTGATCGCCAGGTGGTGCAGGAAGCTGCCGCCGGGGCCGCCGTAGGACTCCGGCACCATGGGGCACAGCAGACCGAGCTCGCCGGCCCGGAGCCAGAAGTCCCGGTCGACGTGCTGCTGGCGCTCCCAGCGCTCCAGCTGGGGCATGCCCTCCCTGGTAAAGAACTCCGTCGCGGTGTCCCGCAGCAGCGTGAGCTCCTCGGTCTCCCAGGGCGACGTGTACGCGGTGGTCATGCCCGTTCCTCCAGAGCGTCGAGGGAGACCAGCGCGCTGCCGCGCAGGGTCACGGCGCCGTCGTCGAGCGTCACGGTCAGCTCGACGCGGGCCACGCCGTCGGTGACGTCGGCGACGGTTCCGGTGCAGGTCGGCGTGCCGTGCACCGGTGTCACGGACACGAACCGGGCGCCGAACCGGCGGATCGCGGCCTGGCCGAACCAGCCGGTCAACGCCCGGCCGAGGTAGGCCATCGACAGCATGCCGTGCGCGAAGACGTCCGGGTGTCCCGCGTCGCGGGCGGCGTCGATGTCGATGTGCATCGGGTTGTGGTCGCCGGACGCGCCGGCGTAGAGCGCCAGCGTGGTGCGGCTGATCGGGGACAGCGACAGCGGCGGCAGCTCGGTCCCGGCCTCGAGCGTCCGGACGGCGCTCACGCGGGGCCACCCGCCGCACGGACGACCAGGACGTTGCGCAGCTCGGCCACCGGCTCGCCCGCCCGGTCCACGGTCGTGTCCCGGACCAGGAAGCGCAGCGCGCCGCCCTTCTTCTCGTAGTAGTCGGCGAACCGGGGGCGGAAGGTCAGCACGTCGCCGGAGTAGGCCGGGGCGTGGTACCGGAAGGTCTGCTCACCGTGCAGCACCGAGCCGATGTCGATGCCCAGGCGGCCGATGATCCTGGGGACCTCGGGATGGCGGCGCTCCAGGCCGAAGAGGTAGGTCGGCGGCACCAGCAGGCCGGGGTTCCCGGCCGCCGCCGCGGCCCGGGGATCGTGGTGGAGCGGATCGGACAGCCCCACGACCTTGGTGAACAGCTGCAGCAACCCGGCCTCGACGACCACGTCGTGCGGACCGAAGTCGGTACCGACCAGATCGGCGGGCGAGGTCACCTCCACCGCCGCGCTCACGGTTCGCTCCCGGCGCTCATCGTGCCCCCATCGCCATCGATCCTCCGCCGTGCTCCGGCCCGCGGCCGGCACGTGCGCTCGTCGCCGATGGAACCAGGTGGTTGACAAAGAGGTCAATGTTCTCCGGTTCGGCGTGCTCTACGGCACGTCGTCCCCGGTCGGCTTCGACGCCGCACGGATGCATGAAAAGGCCAGTTGACAGCGCTGCAGATGGAATGACGGGGTGAATCGGCCCGGATGCTCGCGTGTTGGCAAGGCTTGCTCATTCATGGTACTCAATAGGACGACTCCGAGGGTGCTGCCCGTCGGGTCCCGGACCAGCGAGGAGGACGTGGGTGACCAGTACCGAGGAAGGGCAGGCCGCCACGCAGGACGAGGCCTTCGGTGTGCTCACCGACGCCGCGATCGAGCGTTCGCGCCGCCGCCTCGGGGTGCCCCAGCGACTGCCGAACCCGCCGCACAACTACGAGGTCACCTGGGACGGCAGCCGGCACTTCGCCTTCGGCTACGGCGACGACAACCCGCTCTACTGCGACCCGGACTACGCGGCCGGGACCCGCTGGGGCGGGCTCATCGCGCCGCCGACGTTCCTCTACACGATGGGGGAGGACGCGGCCCCGGCGCCGGACGCCGAGACGAAGAAGCTGCTCAAGGGCGACCCGTTCGCCGGTCTGGGTTCCTATCAGGCCGTCATGGAGTTCGAGTGGTGGCGCCCGCTGTCGGTCGGTGACCGCTGCCGCCAGCTCCGTACGCAGGTCGGGGTGCAGCCCAAGGCCTCGACCTTCGGCGGGCGCACGGTGCACGTGATGCACGACTTCCTCTACACCAACGGTGCGGGGGAGCTGCAGGCGCTGCGGCGCGGCACCTGGATCAACGCCGAGCGGCACACCTCGCGCAAGCGCGGTACCCAGACGCTCGTGCAGGAGCCCTACACACCCGAGCAGCTCGCCGAGATCGACGCCGCCTATGCGGCCGAGACCCGGCGCGGCGCCGAACCGCGCTACTTCGAGGACGTCCGGATCGGCGACGAGCTGCCCGCCAAGGTGAAGGGCCCGCTGACCACCACCGACGTGGTCGTCTGGCACCTCGGCTGGGGCATGCAGCTGACCCCGCCCGGCGCGTTCAAGATCCTGGCGAACGTCCGGCGCAAGGCACCGGGACTGTTCCCGCCGAACGCGCTGAACGTGCCCGACACCGTCCAGCGCCTCCACTGGGACCCCGCGCGCGCGGCGGAGCTGGGCCTGCCCACCTCGTACGACTACGGCGGCATGCGCGAGACCTGGCTGGCCCACCTGCTCACCGACTGGATGGGTGATGACGGCTGGCTGTGGCGGCTGCGGTGCGAGCACCGCAAGTTCAACTACGTCGGTGACACGAGCTGGGTGCGGGGGACGGTCGTCGACAAGACCGTGGTCGACGGCCGGCACGAGGTGCACGTCGAGCTGCGCTGCGAGAACCAGCGGGGTGAGGTGAGCACACCGGGCTCCGCGGTGGTGCTGCTGCCCACCCGGGACCGGCCGGTGCAGCTGCCCGAGCCGCCCGCGGCGGACCTGGCCGGGATGGTCGCGTACGAGCTCGACCGTTTCGGCGTCGCCGGCGACTGAGCCGGCACGGCACGATCCGTTCCCCACCGGGGCGCGGCGCCCCGCACGGGGCCGAGGAACAGGAGCACAGCGCCATGCGGCTGGATGTCCCGGCGGAACTCGAGGCGTTCCGCAAGCAGGTGCGCGCATTCGTCGACGAGCACGCACCCGGGCCGAAGACGCGCGCCGGGGTCCGGGCTCCGGAACCCGAGCTGCTGCCCGCCATCCGTACCTGGACGGCGGCCCTGTACGAGGCCGGCTTCCTCGGTATCGACTGGCCGGCCGAGCACGGTGGCAGGCCGGACGCCCACCCGCTCGAGCCGTTCATCGTCGTCGAGGAGATCACCCGCGCCCGTACCTGGCTGCCGATCGGTGCCGCCACGCTCGCCGCCGCGGCGGTCATCGAGTTCGGCACGGACGAGCAGCGGGCGCGCTTCCTGCCCCGTATCCGCGCAGGGGAGCACATCTGGTGCCAGCTGTTCAGCGAACCCGGTGCCGGCAGCGACCTCGCCGCGCTCAGCACCCGGGCCCGTCGCGACGGGGACGACTGGATCGTCGACGGGCAGAAGGTGTGGACCACCAACGGTCAGCACGCGGACATGGGATATCTGCTCGCCCGCACCGATCCTGCCGCCTCGCGGCACCGGGGGATCACCGCTTTCGCCGTGCCGATGGACACGCCGGGGATCACCGTCCGGCCGTTGCGGGAGATCACCGGGACCACCGACTTCAACGAGGTGTTCCTCGACGGCGTCCGGATCCCGGCGGCGAACGTCCTGGGCGGGGTCGACGACGGCTGGCGGGTCGGGATGAGCAGCCTCGGGCACGAGCGCTCGGGGGTGGCGGCGCGCGGTGTGGAGCTGGCTGCCGTGCTGACCGACCTGGTCGAGCTGGCCCGCGGCCGGACCGTCGGTGGCCGGCCCGCGCTGTCGGACTCGGCGACCCGGCAGGCGATCGGCGCGCTCGCGGCCCGGGTCCAGGTGAATACCGCGATCGTGACGATGGCGAAGTCCCGGATGGCGGCGGGCACCGACCAGCCGTCGGACGCCCTGCTCGGCAAGATCTTCTTCAGCGAGGTCAACCACGACCTCGCCCACTACGGCATGACGCTGCAGGGCGTGGACGGGATCCTCACCGAGGCCGATCCGCACGTCCCGGCCGGTGGCTGGTGGCAGGACGCGCACCTGTACTCGCGGGCCTACACGATCGCCGGCGGGGCGAACGAGGTGCTGCGCAACCAGGTCGCCGAACGCGGTCTCGGGCTGCCCCGTGAGCCGCGCTGACGTGTCGTCCCGGCCGGACCTGACTTCGGTCATTTGCCTTAGCCTCGATCCGCAGAGCTGCTGGGGTAGTGATCTTGCTTCTCGAATGATCATGGTCGTGCGGTGCTGGGCGTGCGGGGGTCGCTGGTCTGTCCAGCTCTTCCACGTGGCGCGCGCTCGGGCCCGGGGTGCGGGGGTGGGTGGGTCAGGCCGCGGCCGGCGGGCTGTGCCCAGTGATGGAGCCGATGGTGTGGTCCCACAGCTGCTGCCATGCGGGCGCCCAGGGCCAGCGGCTGGGGAGGTGCAGCATGGGTGTGCGGGCGGGTCGGGCCAGGCGGGCGGGCACGGCGATCAGCTGTCGGCGCAGCGTCGCGCCGCGGGCGCGGGTCTGGGATCGGCCGGCGAGGGTGCCGGTCGCGTGGAGCAGGTTGTGCGCGATCGCGGCGCACAGGGCCCAGGCGGAGTTGGCGCCGAAGTGCCCCGAGGGCAGGTGCGCCAGCGGTCCGTCGATCAGGTCGGCGAACACGGTTTCGATGATCGCGTGGCGGCGGTGGACGATATCGGCGGTGGCCGTGGGCCGGGTGGAGTTGGTGAAGAAGGGGTGATGGCGCCAGACCGGGAACAGTGCGTCGGGGTAGCGGGCGTCGATGACCCGACGCACGACCAGTCGAGCGGTGATCCGATCTGTGGTGGCGGTGAAGGCGGTGTAGGGCACTTCGGCGACCTCGGCGTCGGAGATCCACGCTCCGGTGTCGGGATCGCGGACCGCGCCGGGGTAGCGCACCGGGGTCCACGCGGTGTCGGGGATGGAAGCGATGGCGCGTTGGATGGCCGGGTTCTTGGTCATGACCAGGGAGAACTCGACCTGGCCGCGTCGGCAGGCTCGGACCACGGCGCGGGTGCCGTAGGCGGAGTCGCCGCGCACCAGGATCTTCCCCGATGCGCCGGCGGCGCGGGCGGTGGCGATCGCCTGGGCGACCATCCGCCCGGCACCCTTGCCCGAGCCGGTCTTGCCCGCGCGTAGCCGCATCCCGGCGATCACCGGCGCGGCCGCCTCGGTGCTGATGGTGGTGGCCAGTGGCGAGAGACCTTTGCGCAGTACCTGCTTGCCGGCGATCTTGGTGTGTCCGTAGGAGGCGCCCTGCTTGGCGTGCCCGTAGACCGGGCGCAGCAACGAGTCGATGTCGATGAACGCCTGCTCGTCGATCCCGGCCAGCACCTCGGTGCGGCCGGCCAGGGCGATCAGGTGTGCGCGCAGCACCGACTCCAGCTGGCGGGCGTGGCCGAAGGTGAACTCCCGCAACAGCGTCCCGAGGGTCGAGGGGGCGTACACGTCGTCGAACAGGATCGGTGTCCCACCCGCACGCAGCAGGTCCAGATCGTCGATGCTGTCCGCGCCGGCGCACATCCCGGCGATCACCCCGAGCAACTTCGGTGCCGGGTTGGCCGAGCCCGACTTGATCCGCGGGGTCATGATCGACACCTTCCCGGTGATGATCTCGCTCAGCCGGGTCTGCTCGGCAAGCTCGAGCAGCGGCACCAGGCCTGCGTGCGACACGAGATTGTCCTCATCGAACCGCGCAGAGCCGGCGGTGAACCTGTGGGAGACTCGCACTGAAAGTGCCTCTCTGCAGCTGGGTTGGTTGGTGCGTCGCAACACCCATTCTCCCAGCTCAGGAGGCACTTTCCTCATTCCCACGCCGCTCCCCGACGCGGTTCATCTGCGGATCGAGGCTTAGTGCCTCAGTCCGCGTGCTGGCGGATCGCGTCGAGGACGGCCTGCTTGTCGGTGGGGACGGCGGGCGGGAAGGTCTGCTGGGCGCCGTTGATGGCGATGGTGGCCGAGCGCAGCGGTCGTAACTGGCGGACGACGTTGCGGATGGCCAGCCCGGTGCGGTTCTGGACCTCGCGGGCGACGGCGAGGGCTGTGAACACGATGGTCAGGTGCGCCTCGATGGAGCCGCGTTGGTGGTGGAACATCGGGCGGGCGCGTAGGTCGGTCTTGCTCATCCGGAAGGACTGCTCGACCTGCCAGAGGTCGTGGTAGTCGGCGATAATCTCGCCGGCCCCCGCGGTGGCGGCGGGGATGTTGGTGACGTAGCCCTTCAACCCGACCAACCGGTATGCCCGAGCCAAGGAGGCCTCGTCCAGGGCGCGGGAGCCGTTGGTGGTCTTGACGAACCTCGGCGTGCGGGCCGACTTCTCACCGGCGACGACCTCGCGGGCCCGGTTCTCCTGCAGCGTCAACGTCTTGCGGTCGCGGACCGCGCGCTTGGTCGAGAAGGCCCAGACCGCCCGCCACGACCCGGTGTGGTGTTCGGGGTCCCAGACCGGCTCGGCCTTGACCTTCGAGCTGTTCTCGCTGCGCCCGTTGCGGCGGTCGCGTGGGGTGAGGGTGTCGATGACCTGCCCGTCGACGAAGGCGTCACCGTGCCAGTGGAAGTGCGACTCCAGATCGACCGGGGCCTTGGTGACCCTGGAGCCGACGATGAACCGCAGCCCGGCCTCGTCGAGCTCGCGCAGATTCCCGGCCGACAGCATCCCGGCGTCCGCGACCACCACCATCCTGCCCGGCCCGGCGGGCAGTTCGTGGCGGGCCTGGAACGCTTCGATGATCGGCAGGATGGTCGCGGTCTCGGCCTTGTTGCCTTCGAAGCAGCCGATCTCGAGCGGGAAGCCGCGGCGGTCGACGAGTAGCCCGACGACGATCTGCGGGTCGACCCGGCGTTCCTTGGAGAACCCGACCTTGCGCAGGTCGTCCTCCTTCTCCGCCTCGAAGTAGAGGGTGGTGACGTCGTAGAGACACAACGACACATCCCCGCTGCTGCGCGCGTGGTCGAAGCAGGCCGTGGCGATGGTGTCGCGATAGCCGCGCCCGGCGCAGCGGACCAGGGTGCGGCGCATCGTCTTCTCACTCGCCGGTGCGACGCCCAGGTCGGTCAGCACCCGACCGGTGTCCAGAATGGACGTGGGCTCCACGATTCGGGCGATCACCAGGTCCCGGAACGTGTCGTCGCCGACCGCGTCGAACCCGAGGCTGTCGAAGACCCCCGCGAACACGTCGAACAGCACTCTCGACCCCGTCGCGACCACCTGCGGTGCACCCGCCCGCGGCGACTCGCCTGCCCGCCCCGTCGGAGCCGATGCAGCGAACAACCCCACCTCCGGTCCGACCTCGGCCGTGGGCGTGAGCAACGGGGTCTGACGTGGTGTCGGCTCGACTCCCAGGTCGAGGACCTCTTGGGCGGCGTTGTCGAGGAGCCCGTGCGCCTGCTCGACGAGCAGGCCCAGCTCGGCCTCGGTGTGGGCCGACCCGATGTGCGCCACGATCCGCCGACGCCCCTGCACGGACTCCGCGATCTGCACGGCCGTGGCACCCGAGGCCGTCCGGACCCGCCTCACCCACGCCACGACCCCGAGCGTAGGGCACCGATTAGTGCCTCAACCCGCCTCCACCAACCACCATCACCCCAGCTCAGCGCGCTGAGCAACCCGAGATCCGGCGGAGGTGACCGAAGTCAGGCCGGACGACTGTGCCGCTATGCGACCGCGGGCATGATCTCCTCCGCGACCCACTGGGTGTAGTCGAAGTACTCCTCGATGTGGTCGAGACCCGGGATCGGGACCGAACTCGTCGTCACGCCCAGCTCCGCGAACCAGCCCAGCCGATCGATGATCTCCTGCTTGGTCATGCCCGGACGAGCGCGGGGGTCCTCCTGCACGACGTGGCCCTCCCCGACGCGCGATGTGGCGAAACCGTAGAACACATCGGTGAGGTTGCCGTTGTAGTCCGGCTGGAAAGGTCGACATGGGACCGGGGGACGATGTGGTGTTCGGGCACACTGCTCATGCTGTAGCCCAGCTCGTCGGCCCACTGGGCGAAGCGCGTCTGGTCCGCTCCCGTGACGGCGGCCTCCCACGGCCGGCCTGTCGCCTTCAGTCGCAGCATGTGGGGCATGGCGAATCCGAGCTTCATCTCTCTCTCCACTTCGTACATCACGATCCGAGAGGAGTCCGAATCGCCACGCAAAGAAATGTGCGTGCGATGGTCGTGACTTCAGTGAATCGTATGCTCGATCGAGCGGAGAGCTCCAGGGGAAGTCCCGGTGTGCGGAATCGGCTTCACGGTGGTCAGTGCCACCAGATGGTCAGTGCCACCAGGTGGTCAGTGCCTGTAGGTGGCGGCGGACGCGGTGGCGGGCCAGGACGGTGTCGCCGGCGAGTACGGCGTCGAGGATGGCTTGGTGTACGCGGCGTACTTCGTCGCTGGTGCTGGGGTCGGGTGGGCGTTCGGTGCGGCTGTGGCGTGACCACAGTTCGGTGATGATCCGGAGGAACAGCACCAGGACCGGGTTGCCGGCCAGTTCGGCGAGTTCGGCGTGGAACACGTCGCCGGACTCGCCGTCGAGGCCGGCGCGTCCGATGGAGGCCTGTAGCCGGTCTGCGGCCTGCCCGGCCGGGACTGCTGCGGTGACGGTGGTGACGCAGCCGAGTTCGACGGCTTCGCGCACGACGCGTAGGTCGTGTCCGGACAGGCCGAGGTGGTCGAGGCGCAGGGCCATGGTGTGGATGCTCGCGGTCGGGTCCGGGGCGGCGACGACCAGTCCGCCGCCGGGGCCGCGGCGCATCCGGGCCACGCTGTGGTGCTCCAGCAGGCGCACTGCCTCGCGTAGGACCGCGCGGGATACTCCGTAGCGTTCGAGCAGGTCGGTCTCGGAGCCGAACACCGATCCGATCTGCCAGCCGTCCGCGGCGATGTCGTCGTGCATCCGCTCGGCGACCACCTCGGCCAGCTTCCGGCCCGAACCGCCCTTGTCCTCCAGCGGGCGGCGCCGCGGGGCGGTCCGGGTACGGACGCGGTGGGCGAGCAGCCACTCCTCGACCGCACGCAGGTGCGAGACCAGATGGGTCTCGGCGGCGGCGGCGTCCCCGGAGATCACCGCGTCGATGATCTCGCTGTGCCAGCGGTGCGCGTCGGTGGTGGCGGCCAGCACCGCTTCCTTGGAGGTACGGCGCGAGGTGCGGGCGTAGCGGTAGGTGAGGCTGATCAGGACCTCGGTGAACAGCTGCAGCACCGGGTTCCCGGAGAGCCGCCCGAGCAGCGTGTGCACGTGGTCGTCGTTCACCGGGCCCGTACCCAGGGCGGCGGCCTCGGCGTCGAACACCTCCCGCAGCGCGGTGATGCCGTCCTCGGTCACGGTCTCGGCGGCGAGCCGGGCGGCCAGCGGTTCCAGCAACAGCCGCGCCGCCAGCAGGTCCTCCACACTGGTCCCGAGGAACTCCAGGTAGATCACCAGCGCTCGCGTGGCCGGACCCGCATCCGGAGCGGTCACCACCAGACCACCGTTCGGGCCCCGCCGCATCCGACCGACCTGATGATGCTCGACCAGGCGCACCGCCTCCCGGAACACCGCCCGCGAGACCCCGAACCGCTCCCGCAGCTCCGTCTCCGAACCCAGCACCTCACCCACCGGCCAACCCCGGTCGATGATCTCGTCCTCCAACGACCGGGCGACCCGCGCCGCCATCTTGTCGCCGGAGATCGGCGCCGCGTCGGCCCGGGCATCCCGGCCGGCGGCTGTGACTCGGCCCGAAGTCACGACATGCCCACGACGTCGCAGGCGGGGGTGAGGTCGCTCAAGACCGAACCTCCTGGTAGCTGGTTCGGATTGAGCGTACGGTAATCGCCTCGCCGCCCCGGGACACCGGGTGCACTCGGCGTGCCGCCCCCGGGGGTTACGTCAGCGTGGGGCTCAGAGCTCGAGCCCGGCGGACGGGGTCGTGGACAGGAAGGACCCGCCCGGTCCGGTGTCGAGCGAGTGGCCGTACCAGGTGGCGCCGTGCTCCAGGTTCGGCGTCCACTCCAGCGTCCGCCACTCGGGGTCGAGGATCAGGTAACCACCGGAGTACAGCTCGACTCGGTGTCCCGATCCGGGATCGTGCACGTAGAGGTACATGGCCTGACCGATGCCGTGTTTGCCCGGTCCGGCACCCCACTCGATGTCGAGATCCCGCATCTGGTCCGCGGCGGTGAGCAGGTCGTGGAAGTTCTCGATGTTGAAGGCCACGTGGTGGAAGCGACCGGTCTGCTCGTCCGCGCTCACACCGATCGCGACGTCGTGCACCTGCGGGGTGACCGACAGCCAGGACGCGATGAGGAGCTCGGGCACCCGGAGGATCTCGCGGCGCTTGAAGCCGAGCGACTCCCGCAGCCATCCCTCGGCCTCGTCGACCGTGGTCGGGCTGGTCTGCAGGTTGATGTGGTCGAGCCGGCGCACGCCGAGGCCGCGGCGGCGCGAGCTGTTGCTGAGCAGCTTGGAGCTGATCTCCGGCGGCGCGAGGGGCCGCTCGATGTCGTAGTACAGCTCGAACGGGTGCTCGCTGCCGGGCACCAGGAACCGCACGGCCTCGCCGCGGCCCGCGACCTGGGCCTTCGGGATCTCCAGGGTCGTGATGCCCTGTTCCTCGAATCGGCTCGCGAACAGCTCGACGTCCTGGGGTCGCTGGACCCGGAAGCTGTAGGCGTTGACCGTCGCCTCGGCCTGCTGGGTGAGGATCAGCGAGTGGTGGGTGAGCTCCTGGTAACCGCGCAGGTACGCGGTTCCGCTGATCTGCTCGACGACCTCCATACCCAGCAGGTCGCGGTAGAACCGGAGTGACCTCTCCAGATCGGGGGTCCCGAGGTGGATGCTGCCCGCATGGGCGAGCCGGGGCCCGGGGTCGTACTCGGCCTGGGTCATCGGGCGCTCTCCTTCGATGTGGGGTTCTCCGCCGCCCCGGCCGATGGGGCCGAGAACCGGGCGGTGAGTGTGCCGAGCGGTTCGATCGCGACCTCGATGACGTCGCCCGGGTGTACGTCGACCATCGGCCCGAGCGCCCCGGAGAGCACGAGGTCGCCCGCGCGCAGCGGGGAGCCGATCTCGAGGGCGGTCCGGGCCAGCCAGAGCAGCGCCTCGACCGGGTCGCCGAGGCAGTCCCGGCCGGTCCCCTCGGAGACCACAGTCCCGTTGCGCCGCATCGTCATGGTGGCGTCGACGGGACGGAAGCCTGCCGGCGGCGTGGGGTTCGCGCCCAGTACGTAGACCCCCGACGACGCGTTGTCGGCGACCGTGTCGGTGATCCCGATCCGCCACGAGGCGATCCGGCTGTCGACGATCTCGATCGCGGGCAGGGTCTCCTCGATCGCGGTACGCACCGCATCCGGGCCGCTCACCAGCGCCGGGTCGTCCAGGTCGCGGCCGAGCCGGAACGCGATCTCGCCCTCGGCCTTGGGCTGCAGCAGCCGGTCGAACGGAATGGTCTGGCCGTCGTCGTAGTGCATGTCCTGGAACAGGACCCCGAAGTCGGGCCGGTCGACCCCGATCTGGCGCTGGACCGCGGCGGAGGTCAGCCCGATCTTCCGGCCCACGAGCCGCGCCCCCGCGGCGAGCCTGCGCTCGGTCACGACCTGCTGCACGGCGTAGGCGGCGGCGATGTCGGAGGGACCGATGAGATCGGCCACCGGCTCGCACGCGACCCGCGAGCCGCTCGCCCGCTCGAGCCGGTCGGCAGCAGCCAGTACGGCGTCGGTCCGCGTGGTCGTCACGTCCTCGGTCACGACGGGATCATCGCCGGTCCGGAGCCGTACGGGCCCGGATGTTTTCCGCTCACCGGGACGGCCGTGGCGGGCAGGGCCACAGGTTCGTCCGGCGGTGCCGCGGCGAACCCGGGCCCGACCGGGAGGACCTGCACGTGACCGGCGTGTCAGCAAGCTCACCGGAGCCTGCTCCGGCCTGGTGCCGTGCGTCGTTGCCCACCTCCGACCACGGGGCCTAACGTGGTCGTGATCACGGATCGGCGGGCTTCGGTCCGCGAGCGCGAGGACCGACCCACCTCCGATCGATCCTGGAGACCCGTATGACCGAGAGCGCCACCGGTACCGGCCGGACGGACGAGCTGCCCCGGTACCCGGCGCCCCGGTCGAAGGACGACCCGTTCGCGCCGCCGCCGGGACTGCTCGCACTCCGCGACTCGGGCGGGCCCGTGGTGCGGGTCCGGACGTGGGACGGGGCCACCCCGTGGGTCGTCACGACCCACGACGCCCAGCGGCGGATCCTGTGCGACCCGCGGGTGAGCGCTGACGTCGGTGCCCCCGGCTACCCGCAGACCACCGCCTCAATGAAGGCCACCGCGAGCGGGATGGCGCCGTCGATCAACAACACCGACGGCGCCGAGCACCGCCGGTGGCAGCGGATGCTGACGAACTCCTTCACCCCCAGGCGGATGGAGATGCTGCGGCCGGAGGTCCAGCACATCACGAACGACCTGATCGACCGGATGCTCGCCGGGCCGAACCCCGCGGACCTCAACGCCGCGGTGTCCCTCCCACTGCCGTCGTTGATGATCTGTGCCCTGCTCGGTGTGCCCTACGAGGACCACGCCTTCTTCCAGGAGCAGGCCCGTGTCACGACCGCGGTCAACAAGACTCCCGAGGAGGGCGCGCGGGCCCACAGCGCGCTGCTGGACTACATCGGTGGCCTGATCCGGACGAAGATCTCCGCTCCGGAGGAGGACGTGCTCTCCGATCTCGGCGCGAAGGTCGCCCGGGGTGACATCGCCATCGACGAGGCCCAGCGGCTCGGGCACATCCTGCTGGTCGCCGGGCACGACACGAGCGCCAACATGATCACGTTGGGCACGGCCCTGCTGCTCCGGCACCCGGACCAGCTGGCCCGGTTGCGGGACAACGCGAGTGACCGGACGTTCGTGTCCGGCGCCGTCGAGGAGCTGTTGCGGTACCTGACGATGCCGCACCTGCTCGCGCGCCGTGCGGCCCTCGAGGACATCGAGATCGAGGGCGTCACGATCCGCAGGGGCGAGGGCATCATCGCGTCGCTGCCTGCGGCCAACTGGGACCCGAGGGCGTTCCCGGAACCGGCGGAGCTCGATCTCGGTCGCGATGCCTCGCAGCACATCGCCTTCAGCTGGGGGCCGCACCACTGCATCGGCAGGCAGCTGGCCCGCATCGAGCTCGAGACCGTGTTCAGCACGCTCGTCCGCCGGATCCCGACGCTGAGGCTGGCCGTGGACCTGTCCGACCTGGTGTTCAAGGAGGACTCGCAGGGATACGGCATCTACGAGCTGCCCGTCGCCTGGTGACCCGTTCACGCCGGCCGCCCGTCCCGGAAGCCACCCGCACCCCGTCGAAGCGCACGTTCCCGCCCGCGCCGGGACGGAAATGCGCCACTCGACGGCCGCGGAGCGATCGAGCCTCACGAACCCGCCCTCCCCGGGGCGAAAACGCGCCACTCGACGCTCGTGCCTCGTCGAGTGTCACGTTGTGGCTGCCGGTAGGACCACAACGTGACACTCGACGGGGCGGGGGCCGGGCCTGGCGTGGACACGAGGCCGGTTCCTTCACACATCCGCATTGCGCAGCGCGGCCGGGCCCGAGCCCGTGCCTCGTCGAGTGTCACGTTATGGCGCCCGGTACGACCACAACGTGACACTCGACGAGGTCGGGCCGGGCTCGGTGCGACCCGGCGCGGACACGAGGCCGGTTCCTCCACACATCCCGCATCGCGCAGCGGGTCGGGGCCCGATGCCGAGGGTGCCGCCATTAGAGAGGCCTCTGATCGAGCATGTTCGCCGGGGTGGCGTGGCCGGATCCGGTCGGCCGTTCACCGGTCACTCGCGTCCGGAGCGAGGTCGGGCGGTTGATTCCCGGCTGTGGCCGGACGTTCGGCCGACCGGAACGGAAACCCTTGCGTGCGGTTATGAGTATGCTTTACTGGCCCGGAGCCGTGCGAGTGGATCCCGACAGCCGGGTCCGCCCGGACCGTCCGCAGTGGATGTTCCGGTAGCCGGTGTCCCACGTGCCGACGGAGGCCGGTCGCTGAGCCGTCCGTGCGGGCGTGCCGAGCAGACCACCACAGGTGGTCGTTCCGATCGGAGGACGGCGTGACCGAAGCCGGGAAGACCTGGGCCCACCACGAGGTCGGCAAGAAGCTCAGCAACTGGGGCCGCTGGGGCGACGACGACGAGATCGGCACCCTGAACCTGGTCACCCCGGAGAAGGTCGCCGCCGCCGCCTTACTGGCGAGGACCGGCAAGCGGATCGACCTGGGCATGGCGTTCGACAAGAACGGCCCGCAGGACGGCGGCTTCCGGATCAACCCGGTGCACACCATGACCTGGACGCCGCTGGACACCGCCGGACTGCCGGACGGGATGATCTCGGCGGACGACATGATCGTCATGGGCCTGCAGTGCGCGACCCAGTGGGACAGCCTGGCCCACGTCGGCTACGACGGCTACTTCTACAACGGGGTGCCCTCGACCGCCGTCCGCCCCGGGATCGGCGCCACGAAGAACTCCTTCGCCACGGCCAACGACCACCTGATCTCCCGCGGCGTCCTGCTCGACATCCCGCGGCTCAAGGGCGTCGACGTGCTGCCGGACTCCTACGAGATCACCAGCGCGGACCTGAACGAGGCCGAAGCGGCCCAGGGGGTCACGGTGCAGCCCGGCGACGTCCTCTGCCTGCGCACCGGGTGGTACAAGTACTTCCTCGACGGCGACAAGTCGAAGTTCGGCTCCGGCCCCGAGGCCGGCCCGGGTCTCGAGGCCCTGGAGTGGTTCAGGGACCGGGACATCGCGGCGCTGGCGATGGACAACTGGGCGTTCGAGCGCTACCCCACCGTGGTCGAGGGCTCCGTCATCCCGGTGCATCAGGTGGCGATCCGGGACATCGGGCTGACCATCGGCGAGATGTTCAACTTCGAGGACCTCGCCGTCGACTGCGCCCAGGACGGCGTCTACGAGTACCTGTTCACCGGCACCGGGCTGAAGATCAGCTACTCGGTCGGCTCGCCCGTCACCCCGATCGCGATCAAATGAGTGCCCCGGTGAGCTACGTCGACGTCGTCGAAGGGATCCGCCGAGCCCAGGCGACCTACGCGCAGGCGATCGACGGCGGCCGGACCGATGACCTGGCCGCGATCTTCACCGAGGACGGTGTGGCGGACATCGAGGGCGTCGGTGTCATCGAAGGTCGCGAGACGATCCGGCGGACGTACGCGGGCTGGACGTCGACCACGCCGCAGCGCCACGTCGTCTCGAACCTGCTGGTGACCGGCTGGGACGAGCACGAGGCGACCGCCACGGCGGACGTCGCCCTGGTCCAGCTGCGCGAGGGTGCCTGGCAGGTCTCCGTCGTGGCCCGCTACGAGGACACCGTCCGCAACGAGGACGGGGTCTGGCGGTTCGCCCGGCGGATCACCCGCTTCGCCGGCGCTCCCGATCTCGCGGGCGCCGCGGCCGCGCCGGCGAGCCCGTCGGGCTGACCCATCCCGGCCTCGGCTCGCGGGCCCGTCACCGAGGACCCGCGCGGCCGGGCCGGCCCGTGACGACTGTTCATGCAGACCACACTTCTGGCCGCCCCGGCGCGGCGGGACGGAGACCGACCGAGATGGCCGACAGGCTCGCCCCGGGTGCGCTGACCACGGTGACCTACGACAAGGCCGACCACGTCGCGACCGTGACGCTCGACCGGCCCGAGGCGATGAACAGCTTCAACCAGACGATGTGCGACGAGTTCACCGCGATCTGGACCGAGGTCAAGGCGGACGACGACGTCCACGTGGTCGTCCTGCGCGCCGCGGGGGAGCGGGCGTTCTGCACCGGGGTCGACGTCAAGGAGCGACTGCACCGCGAGAGCAACGTGTGGAGCCAGGTCGATCCGGGGGAGAAGTTGTCCCCCAAGCTGAACCACGTCTGGAAGCCACTCGTCGTCGCGGTGCACGGGATGGCGGCGGGCGGTGCGTTCTACTGGATCAACGAGGCGGACATCGTCCTCTGCTCGGACGACGCCACCTTCTTCGATCCGCACGTCACCTACGGGATGACCGCCGCACTCGAGCCGATCGGCCTCGCGCGCCGGATCCCGCTCGGCGAGGCATTGAGGATCGCCCTGCTGGGTCTGGACGAGCGGCTCTCGCCGGAACGGGCGTTGCAGATCGGCCTGGTGAGCGAGGTGCTGCCGCGGGCCGACCTGTGGGCACGGGCGGACGAGATCGCCGCGCTGATCGCGGCCAAGCCTCCCGCGGCCGTGCAGGGCACGGTCCGCGCGATCTGGGAGTCGCTCGACGCGACCCGCACCCAGGCGTTGCGGACGGGTCTGGCGTACACCCAGCTCGGCAACCCCCTCGGCACGGCGCAGATCGACCGCAACAGCATGCCGCGCCCGGACTGGACGTTGCGCTGAGAACGGCGTGCGAACGTGCGGCCCTGCACCCGATGCCGGGACGAGCACCACAAAGAGTATCCCTAATTGCGGTTCGTCGGCTATGATCGTGAGCGACGGTCGGGTCCGTGATCCCGCGGTCACCGGGCAGTGTCCGTCCACGGCGGACGTGCTCGGGCGGCCCCGGCCACTTGTGTCGACGGGTGCGGCCCACGCGGGCTCGTGCCGGGGAGTGAGGAGCCGTCGTGGGGATCCGTGAGCGTCTGCAGGAGCTCCTGCGGGAGGCGCCGGACGATGCGGAGGTCGTCGAGTTCGACCTCGTCTGGTGGACGTGGGGTGAGCTGCGTCGAGTGGTGGGAGAGGTCTCCCGGGCACTCGACAGGGCGGGGATCGGCCCCGCCTCCCGCGTCGGGCTGGTGCTCGAGAACCGGCCGGAACACATCGCGGCGCTGGTGGCGGTGCTCGCGACCGGCCGGGTCGTCGTCACGCTGAGCCCGCTGCAACCGCCCGCCCGCCTGGCCTCCGACATCGAGGGAGCCGGAGCCGCGGTGGTCGTCGGGTCCCCGGCGGCGCTGGACGGTGTCGCGGCGGCGGCAGCGGACCGCGGTCTCGTGCTGGAGCTGGACCGGCAGGGTGCGGTGCGCGTGCGTGCCGGCATCCCGGCCACCGACGTGGAGCACGTTCCGGGGACCGCCATCGAGATGCTGACCTCCGGCACCACCGGTCCGCCCAAGCGGGTCCACATCTCCGAGCGGCAGCTCGACGGGTCGCTGACCTCGAGCGGTCAGGTGCGCGGTGAGCGGTTGCTGACCCGGGCGGTCACGATCTCCGTCACTCCGATGGTCCACATCGGCGGGATGTGGCGGATCGTCGGCGCGCTCTCCGCGGGCCGGCGGATCGTGCTGATCCCGAAGTTCGCCGTCGAACCCTGGGCCTCCGCGGTCGAACGGCACCGGCCCCGGGCTGCCGGGCTGGTCCCGGCCGCGATCCGGTCGGTGCTCGACGCGGGCGTCCCGGCCGAGCGGCTCGGGTCGCTGAAGGTGATCACCTCGGGCACCACCGCGTGCCCGCCGGAGCTCGCGGACCGCTTCTACCGGACCTACGGGATCCGGGTGCTGATGACCTACGGCGCGACCGAGTTCGCCGGGGCCGTCGCGGGGTGGACCTACCAGCTCCACCAGGAGTGGTGGGAGACCAAGGCCGGTAGCGCGGGGCGTCCTTTCGGCAACTCCGCGCTCCGGGTCACGGCCGCGGACGGCGTGGAACTGGGCGCCGAGGAGGAAGGTCACCTCGAGGTCCGGACCGAGCAGTCCGCCGCGGGCGCCGCCGAATGGGTCCGCACCTCCGACCTCGCCCGGATCGACCCGGACGGGTTCCTGTGGATCACCGGCCGGGCCGACGACGCCATCGTGCGCGGTGGGTTCAAGATCCACCCCGGGGTACTGGTGGCATCCCTCGAAGGTCATCCCGCCGTTCGTGAGGCCGCCGTCGCCGGCCTGCCGGACGAGCGGCTCGGGGCGGTTCCGGTGGCCGCCGTCGAGCTCGAACCGGGCGCCGACGTCGATGCTGCGGCGCTGGTCGTCGAGCTGATCGCGCACTGCCGGGCCGAGCTGGCCCCCTACGAGGTCCCGGCTCACGTCCTCGTGGTCGACGAGCTTCCGCGGACGCCGTCGACCAAGGTCAGCCGGGTGGATCTGGTGGACCTCGTACGGGCCCGGCTGGCGGAGCCGGCGACCGCCTGACAGTGGGCCGGGCCGGCTGTCGCCGGACCGGAGTCCCTGGTCAGATTCGAAGAATATGGTATCCTGAATTGCGGGTTCCTGCAGGGAAGCAGGGCCTCCCCGAAGGGAGCTGAATGACCACGGAGGACACGGTGGCGCCCCTGCCCCGCGTGAATGCGGACTTCATCCGGCGCGCCCTGGACGACGCGGATCTCAACGCGCTGCGGATGGCGCTGTACCAGGCGACCGGGGACCGCGACCTGCTGGGCATGCACCTGGACTCGGTGCCCATGTACGGCGGCGCACTGAAGCAGACCGTCGTCGCCGACCGGGACGTCGAGACGATCAAGCAGAAGGCGCTGGAGTTCCTGCTCGGACACGACCCCGCCGGGTTCACCGAGGTGACACCGACCGACACCGAGCTGCGGCAGATGTACGAGGCGTTCCGGGAGGAGACCCTCGACGAGCGGACCTGGCGGTACCGGCGGGACCTGGCGGCGTTCGACGACCACCCGCGGCTGGCGAAGTGGACCGGTGGCGGGAGGCCCCAGATCCCCGAGGGCTTCGAGGTGGCGATCGTCGGCGCCGGCTTCAACGGCATCGCGATGGGTGTGCAACTCGAGCAGCTCGGCATCCCGTACACGATCTACGAACGACGCTCGGAGCTCGGCGGGGTCTGGAACATCAACGCCTACCCGGATGTCCGGGTGGACACGACGATCTTCCTGTACCAGTTCTTCTTCGAGAAGAACTACCCGTGGACCGAGTACTTCGCGCGCGCCGACGAGGTGCGGGGGTACCTCGAACACGTCGCCGAGAAGTACGGGGTCGCACCGCACATCCGCTACGACAGCGACGTCACCGCCGCCACGTTCGACGCGGAGTCGGGCACCTGGGCGGTCGACGTCACCGTCGCGGGGGAGAAGCAGCACATCACGGCCAACGCCGTGGTCAGCGGCAGCGGGCTCTTCGCGACGCCGAAGCGGCCGGACGTTCCCGGGATCGAGGACTTCCGGGGCGAGATCGTGCACACCGCCGAGTGCACCGGCGAGGAGGACCTCGACGGCAGGCGTGTCGCGATCATCGGCAACGGTTCCACCGGCGTGCAGATGATGTCGTCGGTGCAGCGCCGGGCGTCGGCACTCGGCGTCTTCCAGCGCACCCCGCAGTGGATCAGCCCGCGGGACCGGTACGGCGACCCGATCACTCCGGAGACCCGCTGGCTGCTGGACACGATGCCGTACTACTGGAACTGGTACTGCTACTCCGTCGCCACCCTCCGGCTGGACGGCCAGCTCCTGCAGGAGCCGGACCAGGAGTGGAAGGCGAGCGGAGGCAAGGTCAACGCGGCCAACGACTCCTACCGGGAGAGCCTGGAGACCTACATCCGGTCGAAGCTTCCGGACCGCCCGGACCTCTGGGAGAAGCTCACCCCCGCCCATGCGCCGCTGGCCCGCCGGATGATCGTCGACAACAACTGGTACTCCTCGTTGCTCGAGGACCACGTGGACCTGGTCACCGAGGGGATCGAGCGGTTCACACCGACGGGCATCCGCACGGTGGACGGGGTGGAGCGGGAGTACGACCTGGTCTTTACCGCGACGGGTTTCGCGGTGCAGAAGTACATGTGGCCGACCCAGTACCGGGGCCTCGGCGGAGTCGCGCTCGAGGACGTGTGGGCCGACCCGGCCGGCGGCGGTCCGCGGGCGTATCTGAGCCTGACCGTTCCGGACTTCCCGAACCTGTTCGTGATGTACGGCCCGAACTCGCAGAACCGGGCCGGCTCGCTGATCGTGTGGATCGAGACCTGGTCGCGCTACATCGCCGAGAACCTGATCCATCTCATCGAGAACGGCCACAAGTACGCCTCGGTGCGACGCGATGTCTTCGAGGACTACAACAAGCGTCTCGACGAGGCGATGTTGTCGCTCATCTGGTACGACGAGGGCTCGAAGGACAAGAACTACTACGTCAACGAGTTCGGCCGCCAGCAGGTGAACATCCCGTGGCGGCTGGAACAGCAGCACGAGTTCCTCGAGAAGTTCGACCCGGACGACTACGACGTCGTCTGAGAGGTCCCACAGCGGTAGGCACGATCAGCACGCTCGATTCGGACGGCTGCCTGCGCAGCGAGCTCGTTGAGGAGAACCCATGACGGTTGACGTCGTCGCGGACCAGGCAAGCCTCGAGGTGGTCGATCCGACCGCCGACAAGAGCAGCTCGACCGGCACGGCCCTCGCCCCCCGGCTCACCACGCTGAACGGCAAGGTGCTCGGCCTGCTCTCGAACAGCAAACCGAACGCGGACGTCGCGCTGAACGCCGCGGCGCAGAAGATCCGGGAGACCTTCCCGGAGATGGAGATCCGGCACTACGCCGGATCGATCCGGTTCGAGGCGGCTCTGCTGCAGCAGGCCATCAGCGAGTGTGACGCGCTGATCGGCGCCACGGCGGACTGCGGGGCCTGCACCTCCTGGCTGATCCACGACGGTGCGCAGGCGGAGAAGGGTGGTGTCCCACAGGTCACCATCGTGGCCCGCGGCTTCGAGCGGGACACCGGCACCAGCGCGCAGGTCTTCGGCGTGCCGGAGCTCCAGTACGTCGTGGTCCCGCGGGTGTTCACCGCGCTGACCGCCGAGCAGGCGACCGAGCAGGTCCTGCCGGTGGTCGAGGAGATCATCGAGAAGCTCACGGCCGATCCGTCGAGTGTGGCCGCCGGCGACGGCGACGGCGAGGTGCTCGAGGTCGCCGAGGACGAGGTGGCCCGGGAGGCGCAGGAGTCCTACACCTTCCGCGGCGCCGGCGTCGCCGAGGTCTACGAGCAGTTCAACGACTTCTTCGTCGAGCAGGACTTCGGCGACGGTCAGCCGCTGATCCCGCCGACCCGCGAGCGGGTCGAGGAACTCGTCGCCGCCCAGGGCCGCCCGCGCGACGAGGTGATCCTCTCGATCCCGCCCGCGCACGGGCCCGGAACCCTCGAGAAGATCGCGGTCAACGCGGCCATGGCCGGCGTCAAGCCCCGGGAGCTGCCGGTCGTGATCGCGGCGCTCAAGGCGATCCACGACTGCCCACCCCCGATGAACCTGTCGGTGCTCATGTCGACCGGCGCGTTCGCACCGGTCGTCGTGGTCAACGGTCCGATCGTGAAGGCGCTGGGCATCAACGACGGCCGTAGCCCGCTGGGGCCGGGGAAGAACAACGTCGTCGGGCAGCGGATCGGCCGCGCGATCGGACTGGCCCTGCGCAACCTCGGTCAGTGGATCCCGGGCAAGATGGATCTGGACACCATCGGAACGGTTCGCAAGAACATCCAGGTCATCGGTGAGAACTCCGATGAGAGCCCGTGGGAGCCGTACCAGGTCAACCGCGGCTTCCGCCCGGACGACAGCACGGTCACGGTGGTGCACACCGTCGGTGAGTGGGATCTCGGTTCCAACCACGGCACGGTCCCGCGCCGCCTCGCCTCGATCGCCGCACGCACTCCCACCGCGACCCAGGTCGGCTTCATGACCAGCACGCTGGGCGGGCTGGAGGGCAACGAGGACGGCCTGTTCTACCTGCTCCCGCCGGAGACCGCCAAGCGGTTCGCCGCCGCGGGGATGGACAAGCGCTCGGTGCAGCGCTACCTGCTGCACAACATCCGCCCGCGGATCTCGGACGTCATCGCGCCGTTCCACGACTTCCGGGACCGCGGCCTGGTCCGCCCCGAGTGGCAGTGGATGTTCGAGCTCTCCCCGGAGGAGCAGCGCAGCCAGACGATCCAGGCGTTCCTCGACCCGTCGACGATCAACATCATCGTCGCCGGTCACGGGACCACCAAGGAGTTCCTGTTCGGCACCATGACGCCGCCGATCACCGGGAAGGTCAACGCCATCGCCTGACCGGCCGACCAGCGGCGCGGAGGCCGACGCGGCACTGCGCCGCGAGCTGGGCAACCTGCGAGCCGTACCGGGAGGCCGGTGCGGTCCGTGTTCGTCCGGGCGCCCGCCACCGCACAGACCCTGCTCCCGGCGACGGATCGAGGGCACGTCGTGAGGTGATCACCGGTTGTGGAGTGCGGCGTACGCGTGGCGGTCGCCACGCGCCACGGCCGGCGATCATGAGGGGTTCTGCGGCGGCTGTGAGGGTCGGGGCGTTCCGCGGGCGCCGCCCACCGCTGACCGCCCGGCCGACGGCAGCCGCCTCGAACCGGGAGTGGTCATCCCGGGGCGGCCGGCCCGGTGTTCGTCAGCGGTTGGTGCCCGGAGGCGCGGATCGCACCCGGCGGGTCCAGCTCGTCGCGGTGCCGTTCCGGCCTAGGTCGACAGGAACATATGTGCGACAGCTCGCTGAACGCGGACGGAGATCGATCATGACGCAACCCACCGAGGTCATCACCGAGGTGCTCGGGCTCCTCGAGCCGATGGTCGCTTCCGACGGCGGATCCCTGCGCATGGCCGAGTTCGCGGCCGAGCGCTCGGCGCTGGTGGTCGACTACGCCCGCGGGGCGAACGACGCCTGTGCGACCTGCGTCCTCGACGCGGAGTCGCTCGAGGCGTTCATCGACGAGGGGCTGCAGGCCCGCGGTCTGTATCTCACCGACATCACCGTGCAGGAGTCCGTGGCCGGCGGCACCTGACCCGCCACATCCGAGGAGTTGAGGACATGGTCACCGTCGATCAGTTCGACGAGCTTGCCAGCAAGATCGACAACTGGGGCCGCTGGGGCCCGGACGACGAGCGAGGCACCCTCAACCTCGTCACGCCGGAGGTCGTGGTCAAGGCCGCGCGATCGGTGGTGAGCGGAGAGACGTTCCCGCTCGCGATGGGTCTGTCCCTCGACGGCCCGCAGACCGGCGCCGGTGTTCCGGGGCGGATCAACCCCGTCCGTACGATGCTCGGCATCAACGTGCCGATCGCCGAGGGCGAGCACGCCGCGGCCTGGAGCGACGACGTCGTCTACAGCCCCGTGCAGGCGGCGACGCACTGGGACGCGCTCTCGCACGTCAGCCACCGCGGCCTCATGTACAACGGCATCCCGGCCGACTCGATCGACTCGTCCGGCGCCACCCGGCTCGCCATGGAGGCCGCGGGGCCGATCGTGTCCCGGGGCGTGCTGCTCGACGTCGCCCGGTACGAGGGGGTCGACCGGCTGCCCCCGGGGTACCCGGTGACCCGGGACGTGCTCGCGGCCGTCGAGCAGGCGCAGGACAGCCCGGTGGAGGAGGGGGACATCGTCCTGATCCGCACGGGACAGGCGCGCCGGTTCCTCGAGGGTGACAAGAACGGATATCGGAACCGGCCGGTCCCGGCCCTGGACTGGGACGCTCCGCTGTACTTCCACGAGCGTGGGGTGGCCGCCACGGCGACCGACAACATGTCCTTCGAGCTCCTGCCCTCGAGCGTCCCGGAGGTCGTGCTCCCGGTACACGTGCTCTGCCTGGTGCGGATGGGGATGGTGCAGGGGCAGAACTTCGTGCTCGAGGACCTCGGTGCGGCCTGCGCCGTGGATCGCCGGTACACCTTCCATCTCGGCGCGATGCCGGAACCCTTCCTCCGGAGCACCGGTGGGATGGTGCACCCGGTCGCCGTCCGGTGAGTGACTCCGCCCGCCGAATTGAGAGTACTCAGATTCGGCGGGCGGCTCGAACTCAGCCCATCGGGTAGGGATAGTTGCGGCTGGTCCCGCCGTCGACGACCAGCGTCTGGCCCGTGACCCACTGAGAGAGGTCGCTCAGGAAGAACAACAGGGCCGACGCGATGTCGGAGGGCTCCCCGACACGGCCCAGCGGCACCGGGCGGGCCGCGGTCTCGTAGTAGTCGGGCTCCGGGTGCCGCTCGGCCACCCGCGGTGTGTACGTCTGGCCCGGCGCGACCACGTTCACCCGGATGCCGGCCGGTCCGTACTCGACCGCGGCAGACGCGGCGAGGTTGGACAGGCCGGCCTTCGCGGCGCCGTACACCGCGTGCTTCGGGGCGGAGCGGACCCCGGAGATCGAGCCGACGAAGGCCATCGAGCCGCCGTCGGTCATCGCACGGGCGCCGATCTGCAGCGCCAGGAAGACATGGCGCAGGTTGAGGGCGATGCCGCGCTCGAAGACCTCGTCGTCGGAGTCGGCGATCGTGGCGAGGTTCGAGATGCCGATGATGTCGGCCAGCCCGTGCAGCGGCCCGAAGCGCGCCACCGCCTCGGCCACCATCCGCTCGACCTCCTCGCGGTTCGTCGCGTCGCCGACCAGGGGCAGCCCGCCCACCTCGTCGGCGACGCGCTTCGCCCGCTCCGCGTCGGTGTCGACGACCGTGACGTTCGCGCCGACACTCGCCGCGGCGACACAGGTCTGGTGGCCGATGCCCAGGCCGCCACCGAGTACCAGGACGTGACGGTCGGGCAGTCGGAGCAGGCCCGGATAGTCGGGTGTGCTGCCGGTGGGCAAGGGCATCGTCGCTACCTCCACTCGTACCGGCGCGGGAACCCGTCGGGACTCGGACGGTCCGATCGTGCCGGAATTCCAATTGAGTGTAGTAAATTAACCTCATGCGGGTCGAGAAGCACGAGCCTACGACGACCGGACGGCACGCGGCGGAGCCCTTCGTCCGGGGGGTGCTCCCGGGCCTGTCCTGGGCCGAGGGGGCGCGGCTGCCCGCGGCCGCGACCCGGAAGCTGCCGGCCGACACCGGCTGGGCGGCGCGCGTCGCGGCCGGGGTGCACCTCGCCCTCACCGGCACGGCGCGGGCCGTCGACCTCACCGTGCGGATCGGCGAACGGACCACCGTCCCGGCGCCGACGGTCGCGGAGGCCTTTCTGGCGCGCGCGGCGGGGGCTCCGGGCGTGGCGATCCCGGTCCCGACCGGCGGGTCGGTCCGGATTCCGCTGCCCGAGCGCGCTGCCGACGAGATCGTGCGGATCCACCTCCCGGAGGCGGTCGAGGTGCGCGTCGACTCCCTCACGCCGGTCGACGGCGTGATCGAACCGGCGCCGCGTGGCCCTCTGTGGGTGGTCTACGGCGACTCGATCGCCCAGGGCTGGTCGGCGAGCGAGGCCGGGCGGGCCTGGCCGTCGCTGGTCGCCGACACCCTCGGCATGGACCTGGTGAACCTCGGGTTCGCGGGCGCCGCGCGCGGCGAGATGCTCGCCGCGGACGTCGTCGCCGGGTCGGGGGCCGCCGCCGTCACGCTCGCCTGGGGGACGAACGCCTGGTCGTCGCTGCCGACCGATGCCCCCACGATCGCGGAGACGATGCGTCTGTTCCTCACCACGCTGCGCCAGGGCCTGCCGGCCGCGCCGATCGTGGTCGTCAGCCCGATCGTCCGGCCCGACGCCGAACAGACCCCGAACCGGTTCGGGGCGACGCATGCAGAGCTGCGTACTGCCCTGGAGGACGCGGTGCGCCGCTTCGTGACGGCGACGGGGGACACCGGGATCACCCTGGTCCCGGGCCGGGATCTCGTGCCGGCCGACGAGCTCCCGGACGGTCTGCACCCCGGCGACGCGGGCCATCGCGGCCTGGCGGCGGGCGTCGCTCCGCACGTCGCCGCCGGCCTCGGGCTGCACACCCCGGCAGCGCACTGACCTGCACTGACCTGCACTGACCTGCACTGACCTGCACCGCACCGGACCGCACCGCATCGGACCCCACTGAACCGCACCGAAAATGCAGCACACACAGCGCGCCGCCGCGGCGGCGGAGGAGGACGGACATGGATGTCGCCCAGGCATTCCGGCTGGACGAACGGGTCGCAATCGTCACCGGAGGCGGTAGCGGAATCGGCGAGGCGAGTGCCGCGGTACTCGCCGGCGCGGGCGCCCGCGTGGTGGTCGCCGACCTCGACCGGGACAACGCCGAGCGGGTCGCGAAGGCGATCACGAACGACGGTGGGGACGCGGTCGCCCAGCAGGTCGACGTGTCCGACAAGCAGGCCGTGGACGACCTGGTCGCCTCGACCCTCGCCGAGAGCGGCAGGCTGGACGTACTGCTCAACAACGCGGGCATCATGCTGCGCAGCCCGCTGCTGGAGGTCTCCGCCGAGGAGTTCGAGCAGATGCTGGCCGTGAACCTGAAGAGCGTGCTCCACGGCACGCAGGCCGCCGCCCGCGTCATGAAGCCGGGCTCCGCGATCGTGAACACCCTGTCGACGATCATCGACTTCAGCACGCCGGGGACCGGCTCGTACGCCGTGACGAAGAAGGGGGCCGAGGCGCTCACCCGGACCTTCGCCGTCGAGCTCGGCCCGCTCGGTATCCGGGTCAACGGGATCGCCCCCGGGTGGACCGAGTCGGGCATGACCAAGGGCTCGGCCGTCGACGAGCGCGGTGCGTTCGACCGCACCACGTTCGACGAGCTCGCGGGGCGGATGTCCGCACGCTCCCCGCTGGAGGGTGTCACCGAACCCCTCGACTCCGCTTTCGCGGTCCTCTACCTGGCGTCGGCGGCGAGCCGGTTCGTGACCGGACATGTCGTCCGTGTCAACGGCGGCGCCTCGATGGCCTGAAGGGAACGACATGTCGGCACGACTGCAGGGGCGGATCGCCCTGATCACCGGAGCGGCCCGGGGGATGGGCGCCGCGGAGGCCGCGCTGTTCGCGGACGAGGGAGCACGGGTCGTCGTCACCGACGTCCTCGACGACCTCGGTAAGCAGACCGCACGCGACATCGGCGGGGACTACCTCCATCTCGACGTCACCTCACCCGAACAGTGGGCCCGCGCGGCCGAGACGGTGCGGGACTCCTTCGGGCGCCTCGACGTCCTGGTGAACAACGCCGGGATCGGGACGCGGCCGGGCAGGTTCGACGAGCTCGACCCGGCCGAGCACCTGCGCCTGTTCGACGTCAACGTGCACGGTCCCTACTACGGTCTGCGCGCCCTGCTCCCGCTCCTGGAACAGAGCGACGGTGCGTCCGTCGTGAACATCTCGTCCATCGACGGGCTGGCCGGAGTGGCGGGGATGGCGAGCTACGCCGCGTCGAAGCACGCGGTCACCGGCTTCACGAAGTCGGTCGCGCAGGAGCTGGGCCCGCTCGGGATCAGGGTGAACTCGGTCCATCCAGGAGTGATCGAGACCCCGCTGGTGAACTCGGTCGGCGAGGTCCGGCTCGCCCGGCTCGGCCGCACGGTGGCGCGGCAGCCGCTGACGCGAATGGGCAGCGCGGACGAGGTCGCACGGATGGTGCTCTTCCTCGCCTCGGACGAGTCCGCGTACTGCACGGGAGCACAGTTCACGGTCGACGGCGGGCACCTGGCCGGCCCGTGGCGCGAGGCGCCGGCCTGACGACGGCCCGGGGGTGCCCGCCGAGCGGGCACCCCCGGTGTCTCACCCCGCCGTGGTGGCGGCCGCCTCCGACCGGAGACGGTCTCGCAGCTCGAACTTGCGGACCTTCCCCGACGGCGCCCGGGGCAGGTCGTCAACGACCTCGAGCCGTTCTGGTGCCTTCTGCGGGGCGACGCCGTGGCGCACGAACAGCTCCCGCACCTCGTCGAGTTCCAGGGGCTCGTCGCCGTCGAGGACCACGAACGCCGCGACGGCCTCGCCGTACCTCGGGTCCGGGGCCGCGACCACGGCGGCGTGCCGTACCCGCGGGTGGGTGGCGATGATGTCCTCGACCTCCTTGGACGCGATGTTCTCGCCGCCGCGGATGATCAGGTCCTTGATCCGGTCGGTGACGGTGAGATAGCCCTGCTCGTCGAACCTGCCCACGTCGCCGGTGCGGAACCAGCCGCCGGGCAGGAACGTCGTCATGTCGTGGGCCGCGTCGCGGTAGCCGACGAACTGGCTGGGCCCGCGGGTCACGATCTCGCCGACCTCGCCGGTCGGCAGGGTGGCGAACCGCTCGTCCACGATCCGGATCTCGTCACCGAAGCGGACCAGCCCGTCCGTGGACGAGCGCCGTGCGGCGGGGGTCGCCAGCGGCGCGGTCGCGCAGCGGGGGTGCTCGGTGCTGCCGTACGCGCGCGCCACGACCATCCCGACCGCGTCCGCCCGTTCGACGAGTGAGGGCGGCACGTTCGCCCCACCGACCTGGACCGAGCGCAGGCTGGAGATGTCGGCGCCCGCCGCGGCCGCACCCGCGAGGACGGCCTCCACGTGCAGCGGGGTCCCGCTGGTCACGCTGCAGCGGTACTCCTCGATCAACCGGACGGCGAGGTCCGGCAGCCACCGGTCCATGATCACGGTGTGGGTGCCACCGGTGATCCCGGCGCAGAGCGACAGCAGTCCGGCGATGTGCCCGGAGGGCCACGGGATCAGCCGGGTGTCGTTGCCGCCCTCCTTGATCCGGTCGCCCTTGCGCAGCTCCACGAGCAGGGTGTTGTGGGTGTGCTGCACGCCCTTCGGGACGCCCGTCGTGCCGGAGGTGTAGATGATCGCGCAGGGGTCGTCCGCCCCGGCCTTCGTGGTGCGTGCCTGCGGCGGACCGCCGGCCACCAGGTCGTCCCACGACACCGCACCCGCCGGGCGGCGCTCACCGATGACCACCAGGTGCTCGAGGTCGGGAGTGTCGCCGAGGTTCCCGACGCGGTCGACGAAGTCGATCGACCGCCAGGCATCGGGCACGATCAGCACCTTCGCGCGCGAGTCCCGGACGATGTGGCCGAGCTCGCCGGGCCCGTAGATGTGGGTGATCGGGACGAGGGCGGCACCGGCCAGCCACGTACCGAAGTACGAGGCCACCAGCTCCGGCCGGTTGGGTACCTGCACCGCGACGACGTCGCCGGGACCGACACCCAGCCGGCGCAGCCCGTCCGCCACCCGTCGTCCGCGCTCCACCATTCCCGCGAGCGTGAACTCCGCGCGGTCGGTCTCCGAGGCGAACACGAACCGGGTGTTCGCGAACCGCTCGGCCGCGTGGGCGAGTGTGTCGGCGAGGGTGAGCGAGGCGTAGTGGCCCTCGTCGTACCAGCGCGTGCGCAGCTGCGCGAGGTCGCGCCTGCGCTGCTCCTGTGTCAGGGCCACTGCCATCTGCTCCTCGTCAGGCCGCGGGCGTGCCGGGCCGGGTCGTGGTCGGTCCGGCGATCTGCCACCGGGCCAGGATGTCGGCCGGGGCGGTGGGCTCCGGCCGGGGGAGACCCGGCAGCTCCGGCCGCCAGCCCGCTGCCTGCGGGGCCAGCACCCCGCGGGCCCGCAGGTGCGGATGTCCGGCGGCCTCGGCCAGGTCCAGTACGGGGGACAGGCAGGCGTCCGTCCCGGTGGCGGCCGCGGCCCACTCGTCGCGTGTACGGGTGCGGACGGCGGCGGCGATCTCCCGCCGGAGCTCCGGCCAGGTCTGCGGGTCGTCCCGGCGGGCGGGCCAGCCGGCGTCGAGTCCGAGCAGGGTGACCAGCTCGGCGAAGAACTGTGGCTCGAGGGCGCCGATCGCGACGTGCCGCCCGTCGGCGCAGTCGTACACGTCGTAGAAGGGGGCGCCGGTGTCGAGCCGGTTGGTGCCGGCGACGTCGGACCACGTCCCTCTGCGGCGGTACTCGTGGAGCATCGCGGTGAGGTAGGTCGTGCCGTCGACGATCGCGACGTCGAGGGTCTCGCCGCGGCCGGTCCGCTCCCGTCGCAGCAGTGCGGCGAGGACCGAGGTGACCAGGTACATGCCGCCGGCGCCGAAGTCGCCCAGCAGGTTCGCGGATGGGGTCGGCGCCGCGCCGTCCCGGGAGGCGTGGTGCAGGGCCCCGGTGAGGGCGATGTAGTTCAGGTCGTGTCCCGCGCGCGGGGCGAGCGGGCCGTGCTGTCCCCAGCCGGTCATCCGGGCGTAGACCAGGCGCGGGTTGTGCTCGAGCAGGGTCTCGGGCCCGAGGCCGGCGCGCTCGAGCACACCCGGCCGGAAGCCCTCGACGAGTACGTCGGCGGCCTCGGCGAGGCGGTGTGCGAGCGCCGCGCCGTCCGTGCTCTTGAGGTCGAGCTCGAGAACCGGCCGGTTGTCCGCCATGGCCGGGCGCGGGGTGCCCGGGCGGGCCACCGCGAGGACCTCCGCGCCGAGGTCGGCCAGCATCATCGAGGCGAACGGTGCCGGGCCGATCCCCAGGAACTCCACGACGCGTACCCCGGCCAGGGGCGGTTCGGACGCCATCGGCCCTCCCGTCGTCGGTACTGGTGTTCGAGGGTATATCAGTACACGCTTTAGTGGTCACGTGTCCGACACCACAGGGCGGATCCGGTGCCCCGGATAAGCCCGCGTGTGCAGGTGAGTGCCTGTGTGATCGATGACAGGTTCGACGATTACGTAATGGGGTATCCTCTTTTCGTTCTGTGTCGTGCGGCTCCGGGAGGACGGGCGTGACCTTCGACGTCGATGACGAGCTCGAGGACCTGCGCCGCTCCGTGCGCCGGTTCCTCGCCGACAAGGCGCCCAGCGAGGACGTGCGCCGGGTGATGGACGGCCCGGACGGTCACGATCCGGCCGTGTGGGAGCAGATGGCCGGGCAGCTCGGGCTGCCCGCCATCGCGCTGCCGGAGGAGTACGGCGGGCTGGGGTACGGAGCCGGTGAGCTGGTGATCGTGCTCGAGGAGCTGGGCCGGGCGCTCAGCCCCGAGCCCTTCCTGTCGTCCGTCGCGCTGGCCGGGCGCGCGCTGGCGACCAGCGGGGACGCCGACGCCGCGGCGCGCTGGCTGCCCGGCATCGCGGACGGGTCGCTCATCGCCGCGCTCGCCGTCAGCGAGCAGGGACGGGACTGGACCCTCGACGGGATCGACACCAGGGCCGAGCCGACGGCCGACGGATACGCGATCACCGGTGTCAAGACCTTCGTCATCGGCGGCGAGCGGGCGGACCTGCTGCTGGTCGCCGCCACCGACGGGGACGGGCTCGCGCTGTACGCCGTCGAGCCGGACGAGACCGTCACCCGGACCCGGCCTGCGGTGCTCGACCCCACCCGCAGGCTCGCCCGCATCGAGTTCGCCGCAACGCCGGCGAGCCGGGTCCGGGCGCCCGCCGGGCACCTGCGTGAGGTGCTCGACCTGGCCGTCATCGCCGTCGCCGCGGAGCAGGTCGGCGGCGCCCGCCGATGCCTGGAGATGGCGGTGGAGCACGCGAAGGTGCGGGTCCAGTTCGGCCGCCCGATCGGTTCCTTCCAGGCGATCAAACACAGGTGCGCGGACCTGCTCGTGGAGGTGGAGGCGGCCCGCTCGGCCCTGCAGCACGCAGCCGCGCTCGCCGCGGACCGCGACGGGACGGACCCCGGCGACCTCGCCGTCGCCGCGGCGGTCTGCGGTGCCTGGTGCGGGCAGGCGTACACCCGCGTCGCCAAGGAGACCATCCAGATCCACGGCGGCGTCGGCTACACCTGGGAGCACGACGCCCACCTGTACCTGAAGCGGGCCAAGTCGAGCGAGCTGCTGTTCGGCTCGCCGGCCGCGCACCGGGCCCGGCTGGCCGATCTGGCCGGCATCGGAGGAAGAGGGTAGTGCCCCGTCAAGCAACGTTCGGCACGGAACTCGTCGGCCCAGGCGCCCGCCGGCGGCGTTGCCGACCGAGCCGAGTACCTCCGGTACTGGGCCCGGCCGGCGCCTTGCCGGCGACCACCTGGATCCGCCGATTCCCGCACCAACGTTCCCTGACGAGGCACAGATGACACTCGCCACCGACCGGAACACCGAGCCGGTCACCGAGACCGACGAACAGTTCCGCGCGCGTCTGCGCGCCTTCCTGACCGAGCACCGTCCCGGGCCCCGCCCGCGCGGCACCGAGGAGCGGCGGGCCTGGCAGAAGGCGTGGCGCGCCACGCTGTTCGACGCCGGCCTGTCCGGGCCGAGCTGGCCGCGCGAGTACGGCGGGATGGATCTGCCCTTCGCACGCCAGGTCATCTACCAGGAGGAGTACGCCAGGGCCCGGGTCCCCGGTCCACAGGGGACGGGACTGGGGATCGCCGGTCCCACGATCATCACCTATGCCTCCGCGGAGCAGAAGCAGCGCTGGCTCCGCCCGATGCTGCGCGGCGACACCGTCTGGGCGCAGGGCTACTCCGAGCCCGAGGCGGGATCCGACCTGCCCGCACTGCGGACCACCGCCCGCCGCGAGGGCGATCACTACGTCGTCAACGGGCAGAAGGTGTGGAACACCCATGCCGACCATGCGGACATCCTGTTCACCCTCGTGCGCACCGGTACGACGGAGTCCCGGCAGAAGGGCATCAGCTACCTGATCATCGATGCGCGCGCCCCGGGCGTCACCGTCCGGCCGCTGCGGGACCTGACCGGCGGCACGCACTTCTCGGAGATCTTCTTCTCCGACGTCCGGGTCTCGGTGGCCGATCGCGTCGGCGAGGAGAACGACGGCTGGCGGCTGACCCGCACGTCGCTCGGGCACGAGCGGGCGGCCGGTGCGATGAACCAGGCCGCGCTCTACCGCCGGGTGCTCGACGATCTGGTGGAGCTGGCCCGCGAGCGGGGGCTCGCCGACGATCCGCTGGTGCGGGACCGGCTGGCCGGGTTCGAGTGCCAGGTGCGGATCATGCGCCACACCGGTATGCGGACGATCGCGGACATTCTGGGGCGCGGGGAGCCGGGGCCCGCGTCGTCGACCTCCCGGCTGTTCATCAGCACCTTCGAGCAGAGCCTGCACGAGTTCGCGGTGGATCTTCTCGGCGCGGCCGGGCTGCTGACCCGCGAGGACCCGCACGCCGTGCAGCGCGGACGCTGGCTGGGCGGGTTCCTGTCCACCCGGGCCTCGACGATCGGCGCGGGGACCGCGGAGATCCAGCGCAACACCATCGCCGAGCAGGTCCTGGGGATGCCGCACGATCCCGCCATGCCGCCGCGCTGAGCGTGCGCAGACCGATATTCCGTAACACCTGAGGCCGGCGCTCGTCGGCCCGATGACGTGAGGAGGAGCCGTGGGCGTTGTCGTCGGAATGCCGTGGCCGGGTGCCGAGGTTGCCGCGGAGGCCGAGCAGGCGGGCGTGGGGGCGTTCTGCACCGGGGAGTTCGTGGACCACGACGCCTACGCGCGGCTGGCCGAGATGGCCGGCTCGACCGGGACCGCACAGATCGGCACGGCGATCGCCTACGCGTTCGCCCGCACGCCGTACGCCCATGCGGCCGCCGTCCGTACGCTCGCCGCGCGCGCGCCCGGCCGGGTCTTCCTCGGCCTCGGCTCCGGGGCGTACCGGATCAACCGGGACTGGTTCGGCGTCCCCGCCGACCGCCCGGTCGCCCGCACCGCGGACCTGATCGGTGCCGTGCGGGCCTGGCTGCAGGCCGAGAACGGTGAGCGGGTGCGCCACCAGGGGGAGTTCTACTCGATCGACGCGGACGTGCAGGCCCCCGTGCTCGGCCGCGTCGACGTCCCCATCCTGCTGGGCGGGTTCAACGCCGGGATGGCCGCGGCCACGGGCAGGGTCGCCGACGGGATCATCGGGCACGGCCTGTTCACCCGCCCCTGGTGGGAGGACGTGGTGCGTCCCGCGGTGGGCAAGGGACTCGCCGGGGTGGACCGGGAGGAGCCGCACCTCGAGCACGGCTGGGTCATCACCGCGGTCGACGACGCCGCTCCCGAGCGGGCGATCGCCGACGCGCGGCGGATGATCGCCTTCTACCTGACCGTCCGGACCTACGACCCCTATGTCGCCCACCACGGGTGGGAGGGCCCGGTGGAGACCCTGCGGGCGGCCTTCCGGGCGGGGGACACCGACGCGATGGCGGCTGCGGTCACCGACGAGATGCTCACCGCGATCGCGGTGAGCGGGAACACCTCCGAGGCCCGGCAGATGCTGGCCGCGAAGGCCGGGGCACTCCCGGCGGACGTCGCCTACCTGGCTCCGCCCTCGTTCCTGGTCGGGCGACGACGGCGGGCGGCCTATGCGCGGGCGAGCCTCGCCCTGGTGGACGCGGTCCCCGAACCACCGGCGTAGACAACGGGCTATCCGTGTAGAACTGCATACTCAATACGTCTCGGGGTTCCCGGGAAGAGACGGAGGACCCCCATGACCTCGACGCACACCGGCGTGGTGCTCGGTGACGAGCCCGCGGACGACGCCGTCGGCGCCGGAACGCCGGTAGCGCCCGAACTGCCGGTAGCTCCCGAACTGCAGCGCCCGGCGCCCACCGATCCGGTTCCGGTTCCCGACGGCGACAAGCTGGCGGCGCGGGTCGCCCGGTCGTTGGAGGACGAGATCATCGACCGGGGTTGGCCGGTGGGTGAGGTGCTGGGTTCGGAGACGGAGCTGCGGGAGCGGTTCGGGGTGTCGCGGGCGGTGTTCCGGGAGGCGGTGCGTCTGGTCGAGCATCATCAGGTCGGTCGGATGCGGCGGGGCCCGAACGGTGGTCTGGTGGTGACGGCTCCGGATGCGGGTCCGGCCACGCGGGCGTTGGTGATCTATCTGGAGTTCCTCGGGACGAGTGTGGAGGACCTGCTGGCGGCGCGGTTGTTGCTGGAGCCGCTGGCGGCCCGGCTCGCCGCCGAGACCGTGACCGAGGCGGGCATCGAGGAACTGCGCGAGGTCCTGGGAGCCGAGCGGGCGGGACTCGGCGGGACCGGTCCGGTGAACGACGACCACGTGCACACGCTGGTCGGGCGGGTGTCGGGCAATCCGGTGCTGCAGCTGTTCACCGAGGTCCTGATCCGGCTGACCTACCGCTACGCCCGCACCTACCGTCGTACGTCGCGGGGGGACGTCGGCGCTGCCACGGCCGACACCCACCGGTGGCACACCGACATCGTCGACGCGGTGATCGCCGGCGATGCGGCCGCCGCCGAGACGCGGTTGGTGACCCACCTCGGCTCGGTGGGGGACTGGTTGCTGGCCCGGCCGATGCGACGCGCCGAGATCAGGCGCCCGCCGCCGGGCCCGCTGGAGGACGGTTCGGGCCGGAAGCTGGCCGAGGTGGTCGCCGAGCGGATGCACGACGACATCGCCGCGGACGGCTGGCAGATCGGATCGGTGTTCGGCTCCGAGAGCGACCTTCTCGAACGCTACGGAGTCTCCCGGGCCGTCCTACGCGAGGCGGTGCGCCTGCTGGAGCACCACAGCGTCGCCCGGATGCGCCGCGGCCCCGGCGGCGGACTGGTCGTCGCCGCCCCGGACCCGACCGCGAGCATCCACACCATGGCCCTGTGCCTCGACCACCTCGGCCTGTCCGGACACGACCTACGCGTCGTCCGCGAAGCCGTCGAACTCGGCTGCGTCACCACCGTCACCGCAGCAGTCCCGGCCGGGCAGGCCGCCGACCGGCTACAGGCCTCCATCGGCCGCGCCGGCCTCGACGGCGAATCCGGCGACGTGTTCCACGCCGAACTCGCCGAACTGGCCGGCAACCCGGTCCTGGTGCTGTTCCTCCGGATCATCACCGAACTCTGGTCACGCCACAGCCGCACCGAACGCCCACCCGACCCCAGCACCAGCGACGAAGTACGCCGCGTCCACCAAGCCATCCTCGACGCCGTACTCGCCGGCGACACCGTCCTGGCCCGCCACCGCGTCCGCCGCCACCTACAGGCACTGACCACCTGGTGGCACTGACCATCTGACGGCACTGACCGTCTGGTGACACTGACCATCTGACGGCGCCGGCCGCGAGGCGCGCTGATCCTCCGATGCGCTGTCCCCGGCAGGCGAGCAGGTCAGCCGGCCTGCAGCAGGTCGCAGAGCCGGTCGTCGTGTACCGCCGAATCGCCGTAGAGCACGGCATCCACGGTGGCCCTGCGCAGGTGCAGATGCAGATCGTGCTCCCAGGTGAAACCGATCCCTCCGTGCAGCTGCAGCGCCTGTCCGGCCACCCGGTGCGCGGCACCCCCGGCGTAGGACGCGGCGGCGCAGGCGGCGCGCGCGGAGTCCGGTGCACCCGCGTCCGCGGCCATCGCGGCGTAGTGCGTGGCAGCTCGGGTCGCGTGGGCGTCCAGGGCCATCGAGGCACATGCCTGCTTGACGGCCTGGAACGATCCGATGGGCCTGCCGAACTGCACGCGTGTCGACACGTGCTCGACGGTCAGGGCGAGCAGGCGTTCCATCGCGCCGAGCGCGTCCGCCGCCACGAGCACGGACGCGTCGTCGAGCAGGTGCCGCACGGCCGCGGAGCCGCCGCCCAGCAGCCGCCCCGCGGGCACCGCCACGTCGTCGAGCCGTACCTCGTAGAAGGTGCGGGTCAGGTCGAAGGCCTCCTGCTTGCGGATCGAGACCCCGGGCGAGTCCCGGTCCACGAGCAGCGACCTCGGTTCGCCGTCGAGCAGCGCCGTGACCAGCAGCCATCGGGCACGCTCGGCGTCCTGCACCGCGGACTTCGCACCGTCGAGCACGTACCCGCCGGCGGTCGGCCGGGCGACCGCGCTCAACGCCTCCGGAGCCCAGGCCCGGCCCGGTTCCGCCACCGCCCAGGTCGCCGAATCCGTGCCGTCCGCGAGCGCGGGAAGGACCTCGGCCCGCAACGCCGGGTCACCGTCACGGGCCACCGCGAGCGCGACCAGCGCGGCCGGCACGAACGGGTCCGGCGCTCCCGCGCGGCCCAGCTCCTCGGCGACCAGTACCAGCTCGGACAGGCCCTGCCCGGTGCCGCCGTGCTCGTCGGGAACCGCCAGCCCGACCCAGCCGAGCTCGCCGCCCAACCGCCACAGCTCCGGATCGAGTACGGCTCCGCTCTGGTCCGTGCGTGCCCGCTCGAGGGGCGTCCGGGTGGAGAGCATGTCCCGCGACGCCTCGCGCAGCATGGCCTGCTCGTCGCTCAGCTCGAAGTCCACGAGTCACCGTCCGGTCGTCAAATGGATGTCGTCCGGAACAGAGTATCCTCTTTATACGTCACGGTCGAGGCGGCGGGGTGGGGTCTAGGCTGGGGCGCGTCGTCCGCGCCACGCGGATTCCGAAGTCTCTGAGGGGAAGTGCGCAAGTGGCCACCTTCGCGGTGATCTACTCCTACACCGACGACCACGAGCGTCGGGAGGCCGTACGGCCCACCCACCGTGAGTACCTGGCGTCCCTCGACGATCTGCTCGTCGCCGGGGCCTGGGCACCGGGGGAGCCCGCGGGCGGGCTGCTGATCTTCCGGGCCGCCGACAAGGCCGCGGTGCAGAAGATCGTGGACGGCGATCCCTACACCGACGCCGGCGTGATCGCGGGCGTGGAGATCCGGGAGTGGGCTCCGCCGCTCGGACCGGTCGCGCCCTCGCTCAACGGCTCCTAGATTTTTCGGTTCCCTCGGCTCCACGATGTCGAGAACCGGTGACCGGCTCCGTCCCCGTGGTGCATGCGACCACACCGGGCCGCACCAGTACCGAGGAGAACCACGATGGCCAAGTACCTGCTGCTCAAGCACTACCGCGGCGCCCCGGCCGCGGTCAACGACGTGCCGATGGACCAGTGGACGCCGGACGAGGTCTCGGCCCACATCCAGTACATGAACGACTTCGCGGCCCGGCTCGAGGGGACCGGCGAGTTCGTCGACGGTCAGGCGCTCGCCCCGGAAGGGACGTTCGTCCGGTACGACGGTGAGGGGCGCCCGCCGGTCACCGACGGCCCGTTCGCCGAGACCAAGGACCTCGTCGCCGGCTGGATGGTGATCGACGTCGACAGCTACGACCGGGCGGTCGAGCTGGCGGGGGAGCTGTCGGCCGCCCCGGGGGCGGGCGGGAAGCCGATCCACGAGTGGCTCGAGCTGCGTCCGTTCCTGACCGCGCCGCCCACCATCACGGAGTGAGTGCCCCGGTGGACGAGGTCCTGCTCCGGGACCTCACACCGGCCGTGCTCGGGATCCTCGTCCGCCGCGGAGCCGACTTCGCGGCGGCCGAGGACGCCGTGCAGGACGCGCTGGTCGAGGCGGTCCGCGTCTGGCCGGGCGACCCGCCGCGGGACCCGAAGGGCTGGCTGGTCACCGTGGCCTGGCGCCGGTTCCTCGACGGGACCCGGGCGGACGCCGCCCGCCGCCGGCGTGAGGACGTTGTCGACACCGAGCCGGCCCCTGGGCCCGCGCCCCCGGTGGACGACACTCTGCAGCTCTACTTCCTGTGCGCCCACCCGTCGCTCACTCCGTCGTCGGCGGTCGCGCTCACCCTGCGCGCCGTCGGCGGGCTGACGACCCGCCAGATCGCCCAGGCCTACCTGGTGCCCGAGGCGACCATGGCCCAGCGCATCAGCCGGGCCAAACGCACCATCGCGGGCGTGCGGTTCGACCGGCCCGGCGACGTCGCCACCGTGCTGCGCACCCTCTACCTCGTCTTCAACGAGGGGTACTCGGGTGCCGTCGACCTCGCCGCCGAGGCGATCCGGCTCACCCGCCGGCTCGCGGCCGCGATCGACCATCCCGAGGTGGCGGGACTGCTCGCACTCATGCTGTTGCACCACGCCCGGCGCGCCTCCCGGACGGGGCCGGACGGCGGCCTGGTGCCGCTCGCCGAGCAGGACCGCGGCCGGTGGGACACCGGGGCGATCGCCGAGGGTGTCGCCATCCTGCAGGCGGCGCTGGCCCGCGACCGGCTGGGCGAGTTCCAGGCCCAGGCCGCCATCGCGGCGCTGCACGCCGATGCGCCGACCGCCGCGGAGACCGACTGGGTGCAGATCCTCGAGTGGTACGACGAGCTCGCGCGCCTGACCGACAGCCCGGTCGTCCGGCTCAACCGCGCGGTGGCCGTGGGCGAGGCCGACGGCCCGCGCGCCGGGCTGGCGGCGCTCGCGGCACTGGAGGAGTCGCTGCCCCGCTATGCCGCGGTGGCGGCGTACCTGCACGAGCGCGACGGCGATCCGGTGACGGCGGCACAGCTCTACGCCGAGGCGGCCCGGAAGGCGTCCAACCTGGCCGAACGCGACCACCTGACGCGCCAGGCCGCCCGGCTCAACGCGCGACGGCGTCGTTGACGGGGCGCCGTGGGCATCTACGCCGTGGTCGGGTGGTCCCGGGGGGCCCGCTCACGGGACGGTGGTGAACACGGGCCAGCCGATCTCGGTGCGCCACGCGGCCTGGTCGTCGGTGTCGCGGGGACCGACGAGATAGGTCTCGTGGACCGGCCCGTCGACGACGAGGGCGTGGTCGGCGAGGTGGGCGCCGAGTGCGCCGTAGGTCAGGTCGATGTCGTCGTGATTGCCGTGGTGGACGGTGAGTGCGAGCTCGCGGGCAGCGAGGGTGATCGGGCCGACCCGCCCGGCCCGCACCTCCCGGTCGGCCGGAACGAACACCGTGGCCCGGCCGTGTCCGTGGGTGAACAGGGAGTTGTCGTACCTGCCGCCGGGCGGACCGGTGACGATGGCACCGGCGGTCGTGACGGCGGCGTCGATGGCGGCCATCGCGTCCGAGTACCAGGTCAGGACGCCGTCGAGGTCGACCTCCGCCGCGGTGCCGACGACCCGGCGCGCGGGCTCCCGCCGGTGGACGACCTCGAGCCGGGCCGGGGTGGGGGTGAGCAGCCGCCGCAGGGCGGTCACCGCTCGGCCGGTCGCCGTGAGCCGGTCCTCGAGACGGGCGAGGTGGTCGGTGATCAGCGACGATCGGACCTCGGGGTCACCGGTCGCGAGCAGGTCGGCGATCTCGCGCACCGGCATGTCCAGATCACGGAAGCGCCGGATCACCTGGGCGGTCGGGATCTGCTCGGCGGTGTAGTAGCGGTACCCGGAGTGCGGGTCCACGTGCTCGGGTTCGAGCAGGCCGGATTCGTGGTAGCGACGCAGCGTCCTGATGCTCAGGTGCGTCACGGTGGCGAAGTCCCCGATGGTCATCAGCGCCGTCACCGGTGCAGGATGCACCCTCTCCCGGGGGGAGGCTCACCTCGACATCGACCCTCCCCCCGGGAGAGACGCCAGGGTCGGGGTCATGGTTCCTCCTCGGCTGCCCGCCCCCGCCACCCTGACCCGCCGCTACTTCACGCTCGCCGAGGGGGATCGGGGCGAGTACCTCGCGCAGTTCACCGACGACGCGGTGGTCGAGGACGAGGGCCGCACGCACCACGGCATCGCCGCGATCCGGGACTGGTGGGGCTCCGTGCCGGAGGTGTCCTACCGGGTCGTGGACGTGGACCACACCGGCACGAGCCACCGGGCGACCGCGCAGATCAGCGGGAGCTTCCCCGGCAGCCCGGTCACGCTGGTCCTCACGCTCGCCTTCGTGGGCGACAAGATCACTCGCCTGACCATCCGTCCCGTCTGATTGCTTTGGGGACTCGTCCGGCAGCCGCGTTCAGGTATTCCCGGCGGAGGCCCGGTTATCGAGCGGCCGGGTCTCAGCAGGCGGCGATCACGACGAGGCGGCAGCCGACGTCCTGCTGGACGCGATAGGGCCGCTGCTCGGCCTCGCGGAGCTCGGCCTTGCCCGCGGCGGCGAGTGCGTCGACGGCGGCGTGGTACCCCTTGGGCTCCCAGATCGGGTCGAGGATGGTGGCGATGACGAGGCCGCCCGGGACGGTGACCCGGACGAGCTCGGCGAGGGCTTCCGGGCCGACATGGCCTTCGGTGAGGGTGCCGACGCAGGTCACGGCGTCGTAGGTGTCGTCGTCGACGGCGAGTCGGGCCGTCAGGTCGGCGACGTCGAGCCGGCGGTAGGCGCCGGTGTCGCGCGCCTTGTCGAGCATGGCGGGGGACATGTCGACCCCGTCGATCACGTAGTCGCCTCGGCGGGTGAGCTCGGCGCCGACCAGTCCGGTCCCGCAGCCGGCGTCGAGGACGGTGGCGCCGGCCGGGACGAGTTCGGCGAGGCGGGTGGCGACGACGGCCGGGCCGACATAGCCCATGGTCTCGACGATGTCGGAGTCGTACGTCGCGGCCCACTCGTCGTAGAGCTTCGCGGCGTCCCGGGGTCCGGTGAGCTCGTAGGAGCGACGCAGGAACGAGCTGGATCCGGTGTCGATCTCGGCCATGGGGCTCCTCCGGTCGGCTCGGTACGCGGGTGCGGTGGCACCCGCCGTCCTCGAACGATCATCCTAGGGCCGCCCGGCCGGCAGGTGGATCTCCTGCGTGCCACCAGGCGGAAAGCTCGGCCGGGCGCGGGTGGCCGACGTGGGACCATGCCGCGGTGGCGGGAACCGTAGAGATCGACCGTGCGGCGGTCGAGCACCGGCTCATGACGATCCGGAAGGGAATCGATCAGCTCGAGTCGCTCGGACCGCTCGGCGGTGCTCGATTCGAGAACGACCCGACGACGGGCCTCGTCGTCGAGCGGATCCTCGCGCTCCTGGTCGACCTGGCCCACCTGATCAACCGCCATGCCGCCGAGGTCGTCCTGGGCGTGACCCCGCGGACCTGCGAGGCCTCGTTCGGTGCGGCGGCGAAGGCCGGGATGATCGAGGAGTCGTTGGCGGCCGATCTCGCGCCGATGGACGGTCCCCACCACGTCCTGATGCAGCTCTCGCTGGACACCGAGCCGGAGGAGGCCGCCGCGGTCGTGGCCGGGGCGCTCACCGGCTACGCGGAGTACGTGCGGCAGGTCGCCGAGTGGATCGCGGATCACCGGCCGGGCGTCTGACGCGGCACGGGTCAGCGGTAGAGCTTCACGTTCTTCTGCCGGATCCGCCAGCCCTTCGGCGTCCGGACGACCACGTCGCGATAGACCAGGCCTGCGGTCCTCTGCTCGGGCAGCAGAACCAGGGCCTTGCTCCGCACCACGACCTCGTCGTCGGAGATGTCGTCGATGACGTGGTTCACGAGCATGTGCTGGGACGGATGGGTCAGCACGTCCCGGTAGTGGTGCGTGATCTCGTCGAGCCCGGTGTAGGGCCCGAGCCCGACCGGTGGGTCCACGTCGTGGTCGCGCAGGTCGATGACCGCGTCCTCGGTCAGGATGTCACCGAACCCGTCCCACTCGCGGTCGTCGACCACGAATCCGTACCGCACCACGAGCTCGTGGATCTCCAGGGTGTCCTGCGGCGTCCGTGCCATCGCGTCCTCCGCCATATTTGTACGGCTATATATTCCGCAGTGTGTCCAGCAACGAAGCTCGGTGTCAAAGGTGGGTGGTGGTCGGACTCGGTTGACAGTGGATCGTGGCGAGATGCATATTGGCCGGACAATTGAGATGTGCACCGCAGCGCGAAGGAGCTGGCGCCATGACCAGGCCGGAGTCGTTCCCGCTCGTCGGGCTCCTCCATTTCGGGACCGATGTGTCCTTCCCACTCCTCGAGTTCGCCCGTGAGGCCGAGGACCGCGGGTTCGACTCCGTCGTGCTTCCTCAGCACACCCACATGCCGGTGAGCAGCGAGTACCCGCTGGGGGAGCTGCCGGACCGCTACCGCCGGGTGCTGGATCCCTACATCGCGCTGTCCGCGGTGGCCGCGCGGACCTCGCTGCGGATCGGCACCTGCGTCTCGCTGGTCGCCCAGCACGACCCGATCGCTCTGGCGAAGGCCGTCGCGACCCTGGACTTCCTCTCCGGCGGCCGGGTCACGCTGGGGGTCGGCTACGGGTGGAACCGTGCCGAGCTGACCGATCACGGACACCGGTTCGGCGACCGGCGGGCGATCGCCCGCGAGCACGTCGAGCTCATGCGGACCCTCTGGCGGGACGACGTCGCGGAGTACCAGGGCCTGCATGCCCGCGTCTCACCGAGCTGGGCGTGGCCGAAGCCGGTCCACGGGTCGGTTCCGGTGCTGCTGGGGGTGCAGCCGACCGAGCGGGGTGTCGCGGACATCGTCGCGTGGGCGGACGGCTGGATGCCGGGCAGCGACGACCAGCTCGAGCTCGGTCTGCCGGCCCTGCGGGAGGCGTGGCAGCGGGCGGGACGCGCGGACGCCGGCCCCGTCGTCTGGCCGAAGATCAACTACAGCGGGGACGACGAGGACCTGAGGAGCCGGATCGAGCGGTGCCACGAGCTCGGCGTCGACCAGATCCTGCTCGATCTCCAGGCCGTGCCCCGCGAGGACACCCTCCGCATCCTCGACCGCTACTCCGCCGTCCTGGCCAAGAGCACCCGCTGAAGGCTCCCGCGCCCGTGGGTAATGCTTGATCTATCACCATATTCGTGCCACTCTTTTTGGGCGCTCACTCACCCCGGACCGGCCACCGGAGTCGTCCTCGGTGGAGGTGCCCTTGGTTCCAGCAACTCGCGCGGCCGCGGTCCGCGCTCGGATGAGGAGTGACGTCGCGTGACAGCACAACCCGACGGTGCGGACCTGTTCGAGCCGTTCCCCCTGGGGGACATGGTTCTCTCGAACCGCATCGTGATGGCCCCGATGACCCGTGCCAGGTGCGAGCAGGGGGTGATCACGGACGAGACGGTCCGGTACTACGTGCAGCGCGCCGACGCCGGGCTGATGGTGTCCGAAGGCGTGCCCGTGTCCCCCGAGGCGCTCGGGTACGTCCACGTCCCCGGGATCTGGGAGGCCGAGCACGTCGACGGGTGGCGCCGGGTGACCGACGCGGTGCACGAGGCACAGGGGCGGTTGTTCGCCCAGCTGTGGCACGTGGGCCGGGTGTCCCACCGGTCGTTGCAGCCGGGCTCGACGGCCCCCGTCAGCTCCTCCGGACGGGAGGCCGAGGGCCTACGGGCATTCGCCATGCGCGCCGACGGGACGGCGGGATTCGTCGAGGCGACACCGCCCCGGCCGCTCACGACCCACGAGGTGCCCAGGGTCGTCGACGACTTCAAGGCCGCGGCCCGCAACGCATCGGCGGCCGGCTTCGACGGGGTCGAGATCCACGGGGCGAACGGGTACCTGTTCGAGCAGTTCCTCAACCCCCACGTCAACGATCGCACCGACAAGTACGGCGGATCGGTGCCGAACCGGTGCCGGTTGCTGCTCGAGACCATCGACCGGGTGGTCGACGCGATCGGTGCGGGGCGCTGCGGCGTGCGCCTGTCGCCGTACGCGCAGGTCTTCGACAACCCGGCCTACGAGGAGACCCGCGAGACCCACCTCTACCTCGCCGAGCAACTCGGTGACCGCGGCCTCGCGTACGTGCACCTGCACGAGATGGGCCGCTCGGCGGGGGCACCGATGCTCTCCGACGAGTTCCTGCGCGAGTTCAAGGACGGGTTCCGGGGGCCGCTCATGGTCGCCGGTGGCCTCACCAAGGAGATCGCCACCGACTATCGGCGCCGCGACCTGGTCGATCTCGCGGCGTTCGGCCGGCCGTTCATCGCCAACCCGGATCTCGTCACCCGGCTGCGGTACGACCTGGACCTCGCGGACGCGGATCCGGCGACCTTCTACGGAGGCGGCACCGAGGGCTACACCGACCACCCCACCTACGCCATGTCCGGTCACCCGGCCTGAACAACGCCGGCGATCGGGCCGTGACCCTTGTGCGGCCAATATTGCGCGGACCGTCCGTGGCCGTCACGACGTCGAGGTGGCCGACAGCCCCGGATGGTGGGCACTCTCAGCTAGACTCCCGTCGGAGAATGCTGTACGGCCATGGTCCGTGCAGCACGCACGACCGTCGGAGGGGGACGAAGTGCCGGGAGCGCGCGCATCGTCGGCGGCCTACGGACGGGTCGCCCGGGACCTGCGTGAGGCGATGCTGCGCCAGCGCTACCGGGCCGGTTCCCAACTGCCCACCGAGGCCGAGCTGGCCGTGGACTACCAGGTCAGCCGGCAGACGATCCGGCGGGCGTTCCACGACCTGGTGTCCGAAGGAATGGTCTACCGGGTGCCGGGCCGCGGTACCTTCGTCGCCAGCCGGGACGGGCGCTATCTGCGCCAGTTCGGCTCCATCGACGATCTGATCGGGCTCTCGCTGGACACCACCATGCAGGTGCTGTCCCCGCTGTCCCGGCGGATCGACGTGGGGGTCGCCGGGCGTCTGCGGCTGCAGAGCGACGTCGTCTTCGAGCTGAGCTTCGCCCGGCTGCACGCGGACGTCCCGTTCTGCGTCACGACGGTGTGGCTCCCGCCGTCGGTGGCCCAGCTGCTCGACGACGTGGAGGAGCTCCACCGGGTCGGCGACCCCAGCACGCTGACGGTGCTCGGACTGCTGGACGCCCGGCTGCCCGATCCCATCGCCGACGCGGAGCAGAGCATCACCGTCGGGTTCGCCGACGCCGACCAGGCCGAGGCGTTGCGCGTCGGGGAGAAGAGCCCGCTCCTGCGGATGGACCGCGTGTACTTCGACACCCACCAGCGGCCGGTCGAGGTGGCGACCAGCGGCTTCCTCCCCGACCACTACTCGTACCGGGTCAGCCTGCATCGAAGCACCGTCTGAGGACGGACGGGCGAGTCGGCGGGCCGGATCATCGCGGGCCACGACGGTTGCCTGATCGGCACCGAAATCCTTACCCTCTTCAGGGTTGGCAGAGCTGCCGCGGGCCTCGGTCCGGAGCGGGCTCCGTCACCGCCGGCCGGGCGCGGAACGTGCCGGCGGAACTGCTCGACGCCGATCCGTACGGCGTCGGAAGGGAGCTCGCACCTTGTCCACTGCCGTCCACAGCGCGAACCCTGGACAGCTTCGAGGTGATCCGGGCTTCCGCCTCGAGATGATGTTCCACACCAGTCATCGCGTGCCGGATCTCCGCCAGGCGGAGCGCTGGATCGCTCGTGTTCTCGGCAGGCCGAGCATGCGTCTCGAGACGGTGCTCGACCTGCCGGAGAATCCCGTGGACCGCAATGACTACGCGTCGTTCACGATGCTGCGGGACCTGAACTTCGAGACGCTCGATCCGCGGTGCTACATCAAGGAGGGAATGCAACGGTTCCCCATCGCGGACCGACCTCGACTGAACGGGTTCGCCTGGTACGTCGACGGGATCGGCGAGCTGTACCGGACGCTGCGGGAGCACGACTATCACGTCGTCGACTGCCGGGGTGTTCCCGCGCGGGGTGAGCAGCCACCGGTGCTGGATGACGGTGACCTACCCCTGTTCCTGCTCGATCCCGAGGACGCCGGGCTGCGCTACCAGTTCCTGCCGCGACGGCCCTACCGCTGCGATCCGCGCGTGCTGCCGGGCTGGGAGCTCCCCCCGGTCGACGACGACGATCCTCTCGGTCTGGTGCGGTGCGCCTACCACACCGTGCTCACCGCGGAGCCGAAACGGGCGATGCGCCTGTTCACCGACGTGCTCGGCGGCCGCGTGATCCATGAGGGGCGGAACCCCGTCCGCGGACTCGACAGCGTCTACATCCAGCTGGCCGACGGAGTCTTCGAGTTCGGCGTGCCGGACGAGGGGACCCCGGCGTACGCCGATCGGCCCCCCGGCGCTCCGCGGGACACCTACCACGCGATCACGTTCCAGGTCCGGGACCTGGACCTGGTCGCGCGGCACCTCGACCGCCAGGGGGTGCACATCCGGGACCGGACCGAGGACTGCATCGTGGCCGATCCGCAGACGGCGCTCGGGATCCCGTGGGGTTTCGTGACGGCCCTTACACCGGGGGACACGCGGGCCGCGTAGGAGGCGACGGCGACGGTCCCGACCAGGGCGGCCGGTCGATTGCTTACCCCGCCCGACTGGGGGACAGTGAGGTGGAGGTCTCACGACCTGCTCGGCTCGCGCCGATCGGCGCGCCACCGGGCGTGGCGCCCTGCCACGGGTAGCGAGGAGATCGAGCATGGCCGACAAGTCACCGCGCCAGTCCAGTAGTAAGAAGTCGGGCAAGACCCTCAAACAGAAGCGGGCCGACAAGAAGGCGGCCGCGCAGCCCGATTCGGCTGTCATCCCGACCCGCAAGGACAAGTAGCGTCCTCCGGTGCTCGGGCGGCACACCGCCCGAGCACCGGGCGGCTCAGCCGCCGAGGATGTTGTGCTCGGGGCCGAACGGGAAGCCGGTGATGTTGCGGGCCCCGTCCTCCTCGATCACCAGGATGTCGTGCTCCCGGTAGCCGCCCGCGCCGGGCAGTCCGTCCGGAATCATGATCATCGGCTCCATCGAGACCACCATGCCGGGCTCCAGGACGGTCTCGATGTCCTCGCGGAGCTCTAGGCCGGCCTCGCGCCCGTAGTAGTGCGCCAGCACGCCGAACGAGTGGCCGTAGCCGAACGTGCGGTTCGGGAGCAGCCCCTCGGCGTCGTAGATCTCGTTGAGTTCGGCGGCGATGTCCTTGCACACCGCGCCCGGCCGCAGCAGCTCCAGGCCGCGCCGGTGCACCCGCACGTTGATGTCCCACAGGCGCCGGTGCTCGGCGCTCGGCTCGCCGAGGAACAGCGTGCGCTCCAGCGCGGTGTAGTAGCCGGCGATCATCGGGAAGCAGTTCAGCGACAGGATGTCGCCGCGCTCCAGGCGCCGTGAGGTGGCCCAGTTGTGGGCGCCGTCGGTGTTGATCCCGGACTGGAACCAGACCCAGGTGTCGCGCAGCTCGGCGTGCGGGTAGGTGCGGGCGATCTCCCGCGTCATGGACTCGGTGCCGGCGAGGGCGACCTCGAACTCGGCGACCCCCTCGGCGACCGCGTCCACCACGGCCTGCCCGCCGACGTCGGCGATCCGCGCGCCCTGGGTGATCAGCGCGATCTCCTCGGCGGACTTGATCATCCGGTGCCGCATGACGGCCTGCGAGACGTCGACGAACTCGAACCCGGGCAGCGCGTCGGCCAGCTGCCGGCGCGTGCGAAGGGGGACGGTGTCGTCCTCGATGCCCAGGCGGCCCCCGGTCACCCGGTGGTCGGCGAGGACGGTGCGCACGGCGTGGAAGTAGTTGTCCCGCTGCCAGTCGGTGTAGACGACGTTGTCGTGGGTGCTGCGCCGCCACGGCTGCCCGGCGTCGATGTTCGCCGAGATGGTGGTGTGCGAGTCCTGGGTGACCACGAGGCCGTAGTTGCGGCCGAACGTGGTGTAGAGGAAGTCGCCGTAGTAGTTGACGTTCTGGTAGCTGGTGAAGAGCACGGCGTCGACGCCGTCGTCGGCCATGTGCTTGCGCAGCCGTCCCAGCCGCCGGTCCATCTCCTCGGGGGAGAAGGTCGGGGTGACCTTCTCGCCGTTGTGGATGTCCTTGAGCCGCTCGAGCTTCACGGTGTGTCCTCTCCGATCGTGCTGGTGTGTGGGGTGGTGCCGGCGGGGGCCGTGGTCGGGGTCGGCATGGCCGGGCGGGTATGGGTGAACGTCGCGGCGCAGGTCGACCACGCCTGCTCGGCGATCTCGGCGAGGGTGGTGACCCACATGCCGTCGAGGGCGGCGACCCGTCCGATGAGCTCGTCGAGGGCGGCGGCCCGGCCGGGCCGCCCCGACAGGAACGGATGGTTGGTCAGCACGAAGCACCCGCCCCAGCGGTGGTGCGCGGTCGCCTCGTGGTGCCACATCTCGAGCGCCTTGGCCGGGCTCTCGATGACCCCGCTGCCGGTCCAGCCCGGGAAGAACGCGTACTGCTCCCAGTCGTCGAGCGCCCAGTCGACCGGGATCTCGACCAGGTCGGCCGATCCGGGACCGGTGGCGAAGCGATAGGGGCGGTCACCGTCGAGCAGGCTGGAGTCGTAGCGGAATCCCCGGTCGGCGAGCAGCTTCGGCGTGTGCCAGTTCATCTCCCACCAGGGAGCGCGGTAACCGGTGGGAACGACGCCGGCGACGTCACGCAGGACCGCGAGACCGCGGTCGATCACGGCGAGCTCGTCGGCCTCGCCCATCCCGAGCATGTTCTCGTGCAGGTACCCGTGGTGGGCGATCTCGTGCCCGCGCTCGGCGATCGCCCGGGTGGTGTCCGGGTAGGTCTCGGCGGTGAAGCCCGGGACGAAGAACGTCGCCTTCACGCCGTGGTCGTCGAGGATGTCGAGGATCCGCGGGACGGCGACCCGCGGACCGTAGGACTGGTGCGACATCACCGACATGCGGCCGGCCAGCGCGGGGTCGTAGGCCAGCGCGCAGGACTCGGCGTCGACGTCGAAGGTGAAGGACGCCGCGGCGCGCACGCCGTCGGGCCAGGTCGTCTCGAACTCGCTCATCATCCACTCACTGGTTCGTCGGGAGTGCCCTCGACCGCGCGGCGGGGTCGTTCGGCGGGGGCAGGGAGGGGCGCCGTCGTGCGGCGGCGGGTCAGCACGAAATAGCAGGTGGCCGAGGTGATGCTGCCGGCCAGCCAGGACAGGTCGAGACCGCCGAGTGCGGTGGAGACGGGCCCCTGCAACGCTGCGACCTCGCCGTGCAGGAACAGCCAGGTGGCCAGGACGCCGAGCGCGAACGCCACCAGGCCGGGGCCGTTGAACGCGGGGAGCCGCCGCCGGGCGGGCGCGGCGAGGAGCCGGTCGGCGTCGATCGGGCCGGGTTCGACGACGAAGTAGTGGACGAGCATGATGCCCGCCCAGGAGGCGATCCAGGCGACGATCCCGACCAGCCAGGTGTCCAGCACGGTGGCGAGGTCGTCGGTGAACACGAACACCACCACGGCGGCCATCGCGACCGTTCCGACCCCGACGCTCAGCGTGCGGCGGGAGATCTTGACGTCCATCGCCTGGACGGCGACGGAGAACGTGTAGATGTTGAGGATGTTGGTGGCGATCGGGCCGTGCACGACCAGCAGCAGGACCGGGATCGCGAGGGCACCGAAGTTCTCGACGATGAGCTGACCGGGGTCGATCGTGCCGTTGCGGGTGGCCAGGCTCGCGCCGAGCACACCGAGCCAGACGACCGGGATGAACTGCCCGAGCACGCTCGCGAGGTAGAGGCGCCTGCGGGGCATCGAGGAGCTCACGAAGCGCGAGTAGTCGGCGGCGTAGGTGTACCAGGTGATGCCCCAGCCGATGCCGATCGCGGTCATGACGCCCGACATCGCCGCGAACCGCTCGGTACCGGTCAGGATCTCGCCGGGCGGACCGGCGTAGCTCCAGTCGACGCCGATGAAGAACCAGGCGGCGATCGACATGACGATCAGCACGAGCACGGTCGGCGGGACCGTCCACCGCTCGAACGCGGCGATCGCGCGGTAGCCGGCCCAGGAGATCGCCACCTGGATCGCCATGATCACCGCGGCCACACCGATCCGCCAGCCGATGTTGGACGCCTGCGGGTCGACCAGGCCGATCCGGCCGAACAGCGCCAGCACCAGGTCGAGCACGATCCAGGTGTTGACGGCGCACCAGCCGATGGCCAGGCAGGCCTGGATCGCCGCGGGCAGGTAGGCCCCGCGCCGGCCGAACGGGCCCCGGGACAGGACCATGCCGGTGACCCCGGCCTTCTGCCCGAGCAGGACGAACACCCCGAAGCCGGCCATGCCGATCAGGTTCCCCGCGACCAGCACGATCAGGGTGTCCTGCAGGGAGAGGCCGAGCTTGATGCCGAGGGCACCGAGCACCCAGTTGATCGGCGCGATGTTCGCGCCGGCCCAGATCCAGAACTGGGCCGAGACGTCCGAGGTCCGCTCGTGTTCGGGAACGTGCCGGGTGGCCTGTTCGAAGTCCGGGCCGGTGGCCGAACCTGCTGACGAGTTCATGGGCTCCCTTCGTGCGGCCGCCGTGGCGACGGTCGCCGAAGATCGTGACCGAGCGCAGCGCGCTGCCAGAAGGTGCAGAATGTCCACCATCGAACCCTGGGAGGCGACGTTCTGTGCCGATGGTCGTGCGAGACGTGTTGCGCGAACCGTTGCTGGCGGCGGCCGAGCCGTGTGTGGTGGCGGGGGCCGGGCCCGGCTCGTCAGCCCTGGACCGCCCCGTGACCTGGGTGCACACCAGCGAGGTCCTGCACGTCGCAGCGCTGCTGCGCGGCGGTGAGTTCCTGCTCGTGGGCGGGGTCGTGCTCGGTGCGGTCGATCCCGAACGCCGGCGCCGCTACGTCCGTGAGCTCGCCGAGCGGTCGGTGACCGCGCTCGCGGTCGAGTGCGGCGACGGGCTCCCGGAGATGCCCCCCGAGATGTGTGAGATCGCCGACGAGGTCGGGCTGCCGCTCGTCGAGCTCCGTCGGATCGTCCGGTTCGTCGAGGTGTGCCAGAGCGTCAACGGCCAGCTCGCACACGAGTCGGTCCGGCGGCTGCAGGTCGGGGACCGGATCTCGCGCGCCCTGGTCGACGCCCTCTCCGGTGGGGCAGATCTGCCCGAACTGCTCGCGGTGCTCGCGAATCAGGTCGCCTCGGACGTCGAGCTGCGCGGCCTCGACGGCGACACGATCGCGTCGGCGTCCGCCCCGGCGGAACGGGACGGGCCCGGCGCCGGATCCGGGGGATGGTCGGCGCCGGTGGTCGTGACCGGGCTGACGATGGCGGTGGTGACGATCGCCCCGCGCCGGTCGGGCGACACGACCGAGCTGGTGGTGGCGCTGGAGAAGGCCCCCGAGGTGCTCGCGATCGCGCTGCTGCGCAGCAGGCCGCCCTCGGCGCGCGATCACGCGGTGCACGACTTCATCGGTCTCGCCCTGGAGGATGAGGACGCTGGCGCCGGTCGCCTCGTCGAGGTGGGGAGCCGGCTCGGGCTGGACCCGCAGCAGCGCTGCGTCGCGGTCGTCGCCGACCTCGCGCGTGCGGCGTCCGCGGGCGACGTCGAGTCGGTGCTCGGCCGGCGAGGCCGGACGGTCGTGGCCCAGGTGCGGGAGGGTCGTTTCCTGGGTGTCGTGACGGTGGACGCCCCGGCCGAGCGCGGCACGCTGATCGCCGATCTCGAGAGCGCCACCCTGCCGGACGCGACGCAGGTCGTCGTGGGATCGCTCGCGAAGCGCCTCGCCGACGTCCCGCGCTCGCTGCGCGGGGCGGTCACCGTGCAGGGCATGGAGTGTCGCCGTTCCGGCCCGCCGGTGGTCGACAGCGGGGACTACGCCGTCGAGTCGCTGCTGCTGAGCCTGGACGACGCAGCGGTCGCCGCCTTCGTCGAGGACCAGCTCGGTGACCTGGCCGACGAGCACCGGCACGATCGCGGGCTGGTCGCGACGCTGAGCACGTTCGTCCGCCACTGGGGACGCAAGGTCGATACGGCCGCCTCGCTGCATCTGGGGCGCCAGGGCCTGTACCGGCGGCTCGACACGATCTTCGCGGCGCTCGGCCCGGTGCGACGTGGTACGCCCCGCGTCGGGGCCGTGGTGGTCGCTGTCGAGCTGGAGACGGCGCGGCGCCGGTTGGGTCGCACGAGCCGGGTGACGCGGCGGGACTGAGCGGCTCCCCGGCGCCCGCTCACCGGGGAAGATCGGCGCCCGCCTGCATCAGCATGAGGTGGGTGCCCCAGACGTGCGCGGTCGCCAGTTCCCGGGCCCGCTCGGGTCGCCCGTGCGCCACTGCCCGCAGGACCTCGGCGAGCTCGGCGAGGTGCGCGCGCAGTGCCGGGAGGAGGTCGTGGGGATCGGCGGCCCGGCTCGCCCAGCCATGGTGGGCGAGCCGGCACAGGCCGGGCAGGGCCGCCGGGGCCGCGGCGTCCGACGCGACCCGGTAGAGCGCGCCGTGGCCCTCGCAGTCGTGCCGGAACAACCGTCGCGGGTCGGGTTCGATACCGGCCACGGCGCCGAGGACGCTCGCGTGGCGCAGGAGCGGCTCCCGGGTGTCCGGGGTGACCGCACGGGCCGCACCGGCGGCGACCGCAGGCTCCAGGACCAGGCGGGCCGCGGTGATCTGGTCGAGGGTCGGCGGGGGAGCGGTATCGGCGTCGTCGCCCCGCATGCCGAGCCCGGCACTCTCGAGCCGGTCCGCGGCGTCGTGCAGGGTGATCGTCCCCGACTCGAGCGCGGCGGCGGTGCGCAGGCCGATCCGGGCCGGGCCGTCGTCGTCCGCCGGGACGTCCGGCGCGTTCTGCAGGCCCCGATACAGGTTCCCGGCCAGGGGGAAGCGGCGCTCCGGCTGTCGTGCCGTATCCATGACGACTCCTCCTCGAGGCTTCGAACTCGTGTCGTGTGAGTACCCGCTGATTGATATATTAACGTTCGACCAGACTGTTGCAAAGGGAGAGCGACTCCGTGGTGGTCTGACATGCCGCTGCCGGCCCGCGCGCCGATCGACTGTGTGACCGGCCGTCGTAGAATGACCGGGTGAGCGCCGCACCCCAGGATCTCGCCGCACCGCGGGACTTCGACGTACCGGTGTCGCTGGCGGACCGGGCCTACCTCGCGATCCGCGATCAGCTGATCATGCTCGACATCCCGCCCCTGGCGCCCATCGACGACGACCGGGTCGCGAAGTCGCTCGGGCTGGGGCGGACCCCGGTCCGGGAGGCGCTCAAGCGACTGGAGACCGAGCGGCTGGTCGTGTCCTACCCCCGCCGGGGCACGTTCGCGACCAGCGTGGACATCTCCGACCTGCGCCACATCTCGGAGATCCGGATCCTGCTCGAGCCGCTGGCCGCCCGCCGGGCCGCCGAGTCGGCCTCACCGCAGCGGCGCGAGGAGATCGGCGACCTCGCCGAGCGGACCCGGCTGCTCGACACCGCCGCGATGGCGCGGACCGAGCTGATGCGCTGGGACCTCGCCGTGCACCGGACCATGTACCGCGCTGCGGGCAACCCCTACATGGAGGACGAGCTGGTCCGGTTCCACAACCTGGCCACCCGCATCCACTGCCTGTTCCTCGACCGCCTCACCCACGTCGACCGGCACATCGGTGAGCACACCGGCCTGCTCACCGCGATCGCCGACGGCGACCCGGAGACTGCCGAGACCCTCTGCCGCGACCACGTCGTCGGCTTCGAGCAGGCGATCCGCGCCGTCGTCTAGTGCGGTGGCCACGAACGTTGCCGGGGTGATCGCGGGTCCAGGCGGCGCCTCGCAAGGCGCCGCCCGCAGCCCATACCGGGCGTATGGGCAAGGGCGGCAACGCGGCGAGGCGTCGCCTGGGCGCGCGAGGACCCGGTGAACGTTCGTGGCCACCGCACTAGGGGCGGCCGGGAGCCCAGCCGCAGACGCCTGCCGGCCTGTCTCACGACGGGCGCGCGTGGTCCGCGAGAGGGAGCCGCCCCCCTCGCGAGAGGGAGCCGGGTCTCGCGGGGAGCCGGGAGGATCGGTGACATGCCCGCACCGCCGATCACCGTCATCGCCCCGGCCGCGTCCGCCTGGACGATGCTCTACGTCGTGTCCAAGGTCCACCACGCCGTGACCGGAACCCTGGGCGTGACCGGCGGCCCCGTCGTCCCGCTCGCGTCCTACGCGGCGTACGCGCCCGGAGAGGTGTCTGCGGCACAGTGGGCGAACGCCGGACTGGGGCTGCTGGCCGCCGGGATGCTGCTGCTCGCGATCCGGTTCCCGGCCGGGTGGAACCGGTGGCTGCTGACCGTGCCGATGGCGACGCTGTTCCTGCTGGCGGCGGCCGGTGCGGTCGGCATGGTGGCACGCGACGTGCTGACCGGCTCCGGCGGAACGGTGTTCGGTGCTTACTGTGCGATCTGGGCCGTGCTCGTCGGCGCGACGACGTGGGCCCACCACCGGAGCCGGTGGCGGGCGCCGTCCGTGCCGACGCGCTCGGCTGTTCGACCCTGAGTGCTGGTATCCAGCGAAGCCCGACCGGCTCAGCGGTTGCGCCACACCGGACGGCGCTTCTGGGCGAATGCGGTGACACCCTCGACGCTGTCCTCGCTGAGGAGCAGGTCGTCGAGTGCGGACGACGGGTGGGTGGCGGCGTCGACGGTGTCGGCGATGCCCGCGGTCTCGTTCATGATCTGCAGTGAGACCCGGACCGAGGTCGGCGACCCGTCGAGGATCTCGGCTGCCAGCACGCGTGCGCCCTCCAGCGCGGTCCCGGCCGCGACGACCCGGTTGGCCAGCCCGTACTCGCGGGCCTCGGCGGCGGTGATGCGCCGGCCGGTCAGGATCATCTCGGTGGCGACTGTGGGCGGCACCGTCCGGGGCAGCCGTACGAGGCCGCCCGCGCCGGCCACCAGTCCGACCTTCACCTCGGACAGCGCGAAGGTCGCGGTGTCGTCGGCGACGACCAGGTGGCAGGCCAGCGCGATCTCGCAGCCGCCGCCCATGGCGAACCCGTTCACGGCCGCGATGACCGGTTTGGTCATGTCCCGACGCCCGGTCAGCCCGGCGAACCCGTTCTTGGGCACCCACATCGGCTTCCCGCTCGCGGAGTAGACCAGGTCGTTGCCCGCGGAGAACGCCTTGTCACCGGCTCCGGTGAGGATCGCGACCCACAGGTCCGGATCGGCGAAGTACGCGTCGAAGATCTCGTCGAGCTCGTCGTTCGCCGCGGGGTGCAGGCTGTTGCGCGCCTGCGGCCGGTTGATCGTCACCTCGAGCAGGTGCCCGTCGCGGCGGACCAGGACGTGCTCGTAGTCGTCACGCAGCACCGTCGGACGTGCCGGGAACAGCTCGTCCATCCTGGACCCGGTCGTGGTCACCCGGTTGCCGAAACCGAACGAGCGCACGTGGACGCGGGTCCCGACCGGGTCGCCGATGGTGAGCCGCTCGAGCATCTCCTCGTCGTCGCGGTGCGTGGTGGCGATGAACCGGCGCCCGTCGGCCTCGAGCCGCCCGATGACCACGCCGGTGCGCGCCCCGTTCCGGCCGTGCTTCACGGTCCAGGTCTCGACGGTGGCCCAGCCGTCGGCGTGCAGGGCTTCCGCGGGAGCGGGGCGGCCGTCGATCCGGGCCTGCAGCTCGGCACTGCGATCGGCGCGCCACTCGGTGGGGGTGGTCGAGTAGATCCCGACGGAGTACTTGCTCAGCGCCCCGCCGTTCGCGCCGACGAGGCCGAAGGCGCCCGGCTCGGCCCGCAGCCGCGTGACGGTCTCGGCGACGGCGTGCATCGAGTAGTTGTTGCCCGCGCCGCCGAAGAACGGCAGGCCGCCGGTCAGTGTCAGGCCGCGCGGGTCGTCCGGGGCGAGGCCGAGCCCGTCGCAGACGGCCGACACGGCGACCGGGAAGCAGCTGTAGAGGTCCAGCGTCGTGATCTCGTCCAGGGTGCGTCCGGCGACCTCGAGCGCGTGCCGGACGGCGAGCACCGACGCCGGCGCCGCCGACAGGTCCGCGCGGTCCATCAGCTCCCGCTCGCGCAGGTCGGCGTGGCCGTGCAGGAACACCCAGCGGTCCTGGCCGACCCCGAGGCGGCGGGCGGCGGCCACCGACATCAGCAGCACCGCGGCGCCCTGGTTGACCTGGTCGCGAGCGACCAGGAACCGGGTGTAGGGCTCGGCGATCAGCCGGTTGCGCTCGGTCGGCGTGGCGAGCTCGCCGGCATCGCGTTCCACCGGTGCGGCGGCGTGCGGGTTGCGCGCGGCCACCGTGGTGAACGGCGCGAACAGCTCGCCCATCGCCAGCGCGTATTCCTCGCGCGACTGCCGCAGCCGGGCCCGGCGGGCGTTGTCGAACAGGGCGTACTGGCTGGGGGCGTCGGTGAGGCCGTGGCTCGCGAGGTGCCGCGACATCAGGCCCTTCAGCCCGAAGCCGCGGTCCTCGAGATCGCCGCCGACGTGCTCGGTGAAGTCCGGCCGGTCCTCGGACCCGGCCAGGTGACGCGTGGTGGAGATCGCCTCCGAGCCGAAGACCAGCGCGACCTCCGAGCGGCCCTCGGCGATCGTCCGGGCCAGTTCGGTGATCAGGTGCTGCGGCGACTGCCCGCCGCTGACCTCCAGGATCGCCCGCGCCGGGGTCGCTCCGACCCGCCCGGCGACCGAACGCGGGTAGTTGTCGGACCGGCCCAGCGGGGCGCTCGCGCCCGGGGTGGAGATCTCGAACTGCCGGGCCCCGGCCACGGTGTCGATCGCGGCACCGAGTGCCGCCGGGTCGGCGGCCGCGTCGGTCAGCGCGGCACGAGCGGCCTCGGCGGCGAGGTCGACCGCGGACAGCCTGCGGTACCCGGGGTCGTCGACGCGTTCGGACGCCTGCCCGACGCCGACGAGCACCGGGGTGCGGGGATCGAGTGCGGGGAGATCGGTCATGCCCGTCCTTCTAGTCGGTGAGCGAGTTCAGCTGGGCGAGGCGGCTCTCGCAGTCCGCGACCAGCCGGCGGGTGATGTCCGCGGCCGGTCGCAGGCCGGTGAACGAGCCCACGACCTGGCCGATGAAGAACGACTCGAGCGCCTTGGCGCCCGCGTGGTCCTTCTCGGCGGCGGCGTCGATGCGCTCCCACGCCTCGCTGACGAGCATCGGCTGCAACGGCATCGGCAGCGGGCCCGGGCTGCCCGGCCGTTCCCACGCGTCGTGCCAGGCGCTGCGCAGCTGGCGGGCCGGCTTCCCGGTCCGGGTGGGGGAGCGCAGCGTGTCGGAGCTCGCGGCGGCGAGGAACTTCTCCTTCACCGGCAGCGGGGTGATGTCCTCGTGGCTGGAGAGCCACAGCGAGCCGCACCACACGCCGGCCGCCCCGAGCGCCAGCGCCGCCGCCATCTGCCTGCCCGAGGCGATACCGCCCGCCGCCAGGACGGGCCGGTCCCCGGCCAGCTCCACGATCTCCGGGGTGAGCACCATCGTGGCGATCGTGCCGGTGTGCCCGCCCGCCTCGGTGCCCTGGGCGACCAACAGGTCCACACCGGACTCGAGCTGGCGGACGGCGTGCTTCTGCTGCCCGACCAGGGAACCGACCACCACACCCGCCCGGTGCGCCCGCTCGACCAGGTTCGGGGGCGGGGTGCCCAGCGCGTTGGCGACCAGGGAGATGCGGTGGGAGAACGCGACGTCGAGCAGCGCCGCCGCGCCGTCGGGGTTCAGGGCGACCGCGAGCTCGTCACTGTGCCGGGAGCCGGGCGCGCCCTCCGGAACCCCGTACTCGGCGAGCAGCTTCTCGACGAACTCGATGTGCTCGGCGGGGATCTGTGCGCGCAGGCTCGCGACCAGGTCGTCGGGGTCGCCGGTGGCGAACTTCTCCGGCACCAGCAGGTCGACCCCGTACGGCTTGCCGTCGACCTGCTCCTCGATCCAGGTGAGCTGGGCGTCGAGCTCCTCGGGCGTGTACGCGGTGGCGGCCAGCACGCCGAACCCGCCGGCGTTGGTCACGCCGGCCACCACGCCGGGGGAGCGGTTGAACCCGACGACGGGGTGGTCGACCCCGAGCAGATCGGTCAGGGCGGTGCGGATCATGCGTTTCTCCAGGTGATGACGGCGTCGAGGGCTTCGATCGTGCTGCCGGACACGTGCAGCGGGTTGATCTCGAGCGACTCGAGGTCGTCGCCCAGGGCGAGGGCGAGGTCGCCGACGCGGGCGACGACCTCGGCGAGCGCGTCGAGATCGGCGGGCGGGGTGCCGCGGACACCGTGCAGCAGCGCCGCACCGCGCAGGCTCTCGAGCAGCGCGCGGGCACGGACCGGGGAGACCGGCAGCGGGGACAGGGCCGAGTCGCCGAGCACCTCGACGAACACGCCGCCGAGCGCGACCGCGAGCACCGGCCCCCAGTCCGGGTCGCGGACCACGCCGACGAGCAGCTCGGTGCCGCCGGAGCGCAGGGGCGAGACGAGCACGCCCTCGACCCGTGTTCCGGGGACGTTCGACGCCGCGGTGGTGATCTCGTCGTACGCCGCGGCGACGGCTTCGTCGCCGGTCACTCCGAGCCGGACCCCGCCGATGTCGCTCTTGTGCAGGACGTCGGGGGAGACGACCTTCATCGCGACCGGGCCACCGAAGCCGGCCGCCGCCTTCGCCGCCTGCCGGGCCGAGGTCGCCGCCTCCCCGGGGACGACCGGGATCCCGGCCTCGGTGAGCAGGGCTCGGGCGGCGGTCTCGGACCACGCGCCGCGCCGGGCCGATGCCTCGGGCACCGCGACCGGTGTCCCGGGCTGTGATGTCGCTGCCTGCGGTGTCGCGGCCTGCGGCGTACCGGACACGGCGTCACGGGTGGCGTCGGACCACCATGCGAGGTTGTGCAACGCCACGACCGCCTGCCGCAGGCCGGGGATCACGTGCGGCACGCGTGCCCGCGCCATGACCTCCCGGGTGTAGGCGGTGATCGGCTGGAGTACCTGGTTGACGTAGACGACCGGGCCCGCGGCGTTCTGCATCCCGTCCCCGATGGCGTCGGCGAACACCTGGCCGCTGTAGGGGCGCCCGTCGGACATCCACGGCAGTGAGTTGACGACCGCCACCACCCCGACCCCCGGATCGGCCGAGACGGCCTCGATCGCACGGGTGAACAGGGTCGGGTCGATGATCGCCGCACCGGTCACGTCGAGTGGATTGTGGACCGTGCCGTACGAGGGCATGATCGCGTCCAGCGCCTGCACGGTGGCCGGGGCGAACGCCGGCAGCTCGGCGCCGAGGTCGTCGGCGCGGTCGGCGAGGATGTCGCAGGCGCCGCCGGAGATCGACACCACGCCGATCCCGGGCCGCGCCAGGCGTCCCAGCCGCGCGGCGGTGCCCGCGGTGATCAGCATGTCCTCGATCGAGTCGACCCGGATGACGCCGAGGTCGCGGAAGACCGCGTCGACGGTCCGGTCGTCGCCGACCAGCGCGCCGGTGTGCGCGGCCGCGGTCCGCGCGGCGAGCTCGCTGCTGCCCGCCTTGAGCGCCACGATCGGCTTCCCCGCGGCGGCCGCGCGCCGGGCCGCCGCGCGGAAGACAGCGGGATCGCGGACGGTCTCCAGGAAGATCGCGATCGCCCGGGTGTGCTCGTCGTCGACCAGGTAGTCGAGCACGTGGCCGGCGGTGACCATCGCCTCGTTCCCGAGCGTGACCATGTAGGACAGGTCCGCCCCGGCGACGCCGGCGAAGTCCAGCATGGCCGAGGAGCTCGCGCCGCTCTGGGACAGCAGTGCCACCGGTCCCGACTCGTGCGGCAGCCCGGGGATCGGGGTCACCGGCGTCCGGTGGACGAAGTTGGCGAAGCCCAGCTGGTTCGGTCCGAGCAGCACCATGTCCAGGGACTCGGCGTGCGCCACGAGCTCGGCCTGGGCGGCCCGGCCCGCCTCGCCCGCCTCCCCGTACCCCGCGGACAGGACCACGGCGTTGCGGATGCCGGCCGCGGCCGCATCACTCAGCGCGTCGAGCGTGCCCGCCTGGGGGACCATCATGAAGGCGACGTCGACCGGCTCACCGATCGCGGCGCACGAGGTGACCGTCGGCCGGCCGTGGGTCTCGGCGCCGCGCCGGTTGACCAGGTACGTGCGGTCGGCGTGACCGAACTCGACCAGGTTGCGGTAGGTGACGGCGGAGAAGTTGGACTTGTCCGAGGCGCCGACGAGGGCGACCGAGCGGGGACGGAACAACGACGCGAGCCGCTGCGGGGTGATCGGACCGGCCATCTGCACACTCCTTTGTGGTGATGGTGGGCGAACCGGGTCAGCGGGGGAGCCCGAGACCGCGGGCGATCAGGCCGCGCTGGACGTCGTTGGTGCCACCGCCGACGACGTACATGACCGACAGGCGCAGCGCGTACTCGAACGGCGCGGTGTCCAGGGCGGCCGCCGGCCCGAGGATCTCCAGCGCCGCCTCGCCGAACTCCTCGGCGGTCTCGCCGCCGAGCACGCCGGCCATAGGCGCCTCCAGGCGACCGCCGCCGCCCTGTGCGGTCGCGTCGATCGCGGCCGACACCAGTGCGCGGGTGGCCTGGATCGCGACGGCGACGCGGCCGAGCCGGGCCCGGCGGGCCGAGCCGCGCGGCCCGACGGTGCCCTCGACGTCGGCGCGGAGGACCGCGAGCAGGTCGTCGAGCCGGCGGTGCAGCGTCGCGGCGATGTTGCCCATGGTGATGCGCTCGCCGGCGAGCGCGTCGGTGATCACCTTCCAGCCGCCGCCGACCTCGCCGACGCGTGCCGAGTCGGGCACCCGGACGTCGTCGTAGAACACGGTGCAGGAGATCTCACCGGACAGCGCGCGGTGCTCCCGGACGGTGATCCCGGGGGTGTCCATCGGGACCAGGAACACCGTGATGCCGGCGTGGCGTGGCTGAGCGTCGGGATCGGTCCGGACCGCGAGCCACACCCAGTTCGCCGTGTGGCCCCCGGTCGTCCACAGCTTCTGCCCGTTGATCACCCAGTGGTCGCCGTCGCGGACGGCGCGGGTGCGTAGCGACGCCAGGTCGGACCCGGCTTCGGGTTCGCTGTAGCCGAGGCAGAACTCGAGCTCGCCGCGGCGCACGAGCGGCAGGAAGCGGTCGCGCTGCTCGGGGCTGCCGTGCTGGAGGATCGAGTTGCCGAGCAGCATGACCGAGGCGAGTGCCATGGTGACGGGCGCGCCGGAGTAGGCGGCCTCCTCCTGGAGCACGACCTGTTCGGCCAGGCTCGCGTTGCGGCCGCCGTACTCCTGCGGCCAGGCGAACCCCAGCCAGCCGCGGTCGGCCACGGCGCGCACCACGTCACGGTCGGCCCGGATGCTGCCGGGGGAGAAGGTGTGGGCGTACCCGGCGAACAGCGACCGCACCTCGGCCCGGAACGCCTCGCCCGACTCGCCCGCGTCGAACGGCGGCAGCGACGCGCCGGTCTCGACCAGGACGTCGGCGATCTCGCCCGCGGTGCGGGGGTACTCGTGCAACCGCGTGAGGTCGGCGTGCACCCGCCGGAACAGCCACGGTGCCTCGTGCTCCTCGAAGTAGCCGACCGCCGCGAGGGTGTGCTGGGCCCCGAGCTGCACCCGGGGCCCGGCGGCCCGCACGTGCTCGACCGCGATCTGCGCCCAGGACGCCCACGCCGCGGTCCGCGCCGCCCACTGCCGCTGGGCCTGGTCGAGCAGCAGGTTCGCCGCGCTGACGTCGATCTGGCAGGAGGCGGTGCGCTGCTGGACCGCACCGAACGAGCCGATCGGCCGGCCGAACTGGTGCCGGGTCCTGGCGTGCTCCACCGCCATCTCGTGCGCCCGCTCCGCCGCTGCGGCCGCGCGGGTGGCGAGCCCCAGCCGCAGCAGAACCACGATCTCGTCCGCGCGGGCGGGGTCGATGTCCAGTGTGGTCACCGTGGCTCCGAGCCGGACACGGGACCACGACGGCACGGCCAGACCGGGCCGGGCCTCGGTTCCCGTGATCTCCCGGAGCACGGCGGTCCCGCCCTCGGCCGGTACGAGCAGCACGTGTGTGGCGGCGGTCGCCGCCTCCGCGTGGTCCACCACCTCGGTGACGCCGGAGACCGCCACCAGGACCCGGACGTCACCCGAGTCGAGACCCGGCAGATCCGGCAGGAGGCGGCCGGCGACGAAGCCGTCGAGAACGGGGAGCGGGCAGGCCACCCGGCCCAGCCGGCGGACGGCGGCGAGTGCGGCATCCAGCGCGCCGGCCCGGCCCAGGCCGAACCACCCCTGCGCGGCAGCCGTCCGCCACAGCTTCTCCAGATCGCCGGAGGCGGCCGCGGTCGCATCACCCCAGTGGTCGCCGACCACTCGCGCCACCGATTCGGCGAAGGCGGCAACCTCGTCGTTCGACGCCATGGGCGCTCCCCATACCTGAACGGGTTCCGTCCGTAAGTCGTGGTCAGACTATGCTGACGGAAGCCGTTCAGCAATACGCCGGGAGGACGCGGTGACCGGGACGCAGCCGGCCGGCCGGCCACGTGACCCCGTGGTCGACCAGCGGATCGCCGAAGCGGCGATCGGGCTCTTCGGAGAGCAGGGGTGGGCCGGGTTCAGCGTCGAGGCGGTGGCCAGGCGCGCCGGTGTGGGCAAGGCGTCGATCTACCTGCGCTGGCCGACCAAGCAGGCACTGCTGCTGGAGGCGCTGCGACGGCACGTACAGGGCGTGGCCGAGGTCGAGGCGAGCGACGTGCGCGACGAGCTGGTCCAGCTCGGGATGCAGCTGATGCGGCACTACCTCGGCGAGGCGGGCCGGGCCGCGCTGCGGATCTCGGTGGAAGCCGACCACATCCCCGGTGTGGCCGAGCACTGGGCCACGATCCGCGAGTCGCGGGTCCTCGCCGCCCGCGCGATCGTCCGGCGTGCCATCGACCGGGGTGAGCTGTCCGATGCCACCTCGGTCACATTGCTGCTGGACACCCTGTGCGGTGCGGTGATGAACCACGTTCAGGCGACACCGGAGGCCGCCCGGGCCAAGCTCCTGCCTGCCGGGGAGAGCTACGTGGTCCGCCTGGTCGACTTCCTGCTCCCGCGCACGCCGGTGCCGGGGCGCTGACCTCCACGGTCACGCCCGGCACCGGCGTCGGGGCTCAGGACACCTCGGCCAGGTACGCCTCGGTCTTGGCCGGATCCATCAGCCAGTGCTGGAAGTCCGACGGGTCGCTGAAGCCGTTGGCGAAGCGGCGCGCCACGGTGTCGTTCTCCTGCGCCGTACCGAGGATCTTCATGATGTGCTCCGGCGGCGGCGCCAGCATTGCGTTGGTCCAGTTCGTGACGTGCTGGGCGTGGTCCCAGTACCGCTCGAACGTCGCGTTCATCCACTCCTGGTCGTAGGGCTGGTCACCCCGTTCCAGGATGCAGTTCAGGTAGACCTCCGCGCACTTGGCGGCGTTGTTCGAGCCCTGGCCGGTGATCGGGTCGTTGGCCACGACGACGTCGGCCATGCCGAGCACCTTGCCGCCGGAGGGCAGCTCGCCCACCGGGTGCCGGACGGTCGGGGTGTACCCGCCGGCGAGGGCGGCCAGCGGGTCGGTGAGCGTCGCGTCGCGCGCCCGCTCGTACTCCCACGGCAGGTACTTCTGCATGAGGCCGCGCATCCGGTCGAACTGCTCCTGCGAACCGGGCCGGTCGTCCCAGCAGTCCAGCGGGCCACCGGGGAGTCCCTCGAAGAAGAAGATCTCGCAGTTGCCGCTGAGCGTGTGGCCGGGGATGACGAAGAGCTCGCCGACCTCGGGGATGACGTTGAACCGGACCGCGCGGAACTCGGGGTGCTCCGGGCGCGGCGGGGCACCGTGCGCGTAGGCCAGCGAGAGGACCCGCTGTGGACGCGTGTACGGGGAGCGGTCGGGGTTGCGGTCGAAGAGCTGGACCAGCTCGCCCTTGCCTGCCGCGACGATCACCAGGTCGTACATGGCGGTGAACCGGTCCAGGTCGGCGGTGGTGACGCCGTGCGTGATGACCTTGCCGCCGCGCTTCTCCAGCAGCTCCAGCCAGCCGGCCATCTTCACCCGCTGGTCGACCGACTGGGCGTACTCGTCGAGCTTGCCGACCCAGTCCAGCACCCGGGACGAGTCGGGCCCGGCGATCGAGACCCCGAGACCCTCCACCCGGACGGCCTTGTCCTCCCACAGGTTCAGCCCGTGCTTGCGCTCGATCTCGAGGGCGTCCCCGAACATGCACTGGGTGGACATCACCCGGCTGCGGCGGATCTCGTCGGGGGTGCGTGCCGACATCAGGGTGATGTCGTAGCCGTGTTCCCGCAGGGTCAGCGCAAGTTGGAGGCCGGACTGGCCCGCGCCGACGATGAGGACCTTAGGCATGTGTCTGTGCCCTTCCTGGCTGTGAGAGTTCACCGAGCGACAGCACGTACGCGACGAGCCGGCGCAGGGTTTCGACCGTCGACGCCGGTTCCCGGGCGTCGACGGTGATCAACGGGACGTGGTCGGGGAGCGCCAGTGCCTCGCGGACGTCGTCGAGGTCGTGGTGCAGGTCCCCGTGGAACGTGTTCACCGCGACGACGAACGGGAGGTCCGAGTCGTTCTCGAAGTAGTTGATCGCGGCGAACGACCGCTCCAGCTTGCGGGTGTCGACGAGCACGACGGCACCGAGGGCGCCGCGGGTCAGGTCGTCCCAGAGGAACCAGAACCGGGGCTGTCCCGGGGTGCCGAACAGGTAGAGCAGCAGGTCCGGGTGCAGCGTGATGCGGCCGAAGTCCATCGCCACCGTGGTGGTGGTCTTCTCCGCGTCGATCGGCTCGTCAATTCCGGTCCCGGCCTCGGTCATCCACGCCTCGGTGTTGAGCGGCGGGACCTCCGAGACCGAGCCGACGAACGTCGTCTTGCCGACGCTGAACCCCCCGGCGACGACGATCTTCGCGGAGACCGTGACGTCGGGCTCCCTGGCGGGGGTCACGGCCGGCGGCTCAGACCGGTAGCCGTTGGAGTCCATCGAGGATCCTTCCGAGCATCTCGCGGTCGTGCTGGTAGGTGTGCGCGGTGGGGTGGACGTAGACGGCGCCCTGGGCCACCAGGTCGCTGATCAACACCCGGACCACGCCGAGCGGGGCGGCGATGGCCACCGACAGCTCGGCGATCGAGGCGCGGGAACGGGCGTGCTCGTAGAGCATCCGCGACTCGGGCATCAACGTCTCGGACAGGCCCGGGTCGTAGTCCGGTACCGAGACCAGCGCCTCGACCAGCAACTCGTGCCGGGCCCGGGTCCGGCCCCCGGTCAGGGTGTAGGGCCGGATCCGCCTGCTGCGGGTTCTCCCGCGCCCCTCGGGCGACGTGTCGGACGGCATGGTGGTCACCTCCCGGTCAGGCCTGCGCCCGCCGCGCGGACAGCACGCGGCGCAGATCGGCACGGACTTCGGGGGTCAGGACGTGGCCCGCGTTGCGTACGAACTGGGTCATCTCGTACCCCACGACCTTCATGTCGCAACCGGGCCCGGTCAGCACCGCGATCCCGGCGCCGGAGCCGATGCCCATGAACAGGAAGTAGCCGCGCGTCATCCTGATCATGATCTGTTCGCAGCCGCCCTTGTCGAACAGCGCGGCGCTGTTGTGGGCGAGGCTCAGCAGGCCGCTGGAGATCGCCGCGAGCTGCTCCGCGTCGTCGGTCGTGACGGACTCCGACGCGGTCAGCGGGAACCCGTCCGACGACATGACCAGGGCGTGGGTGACGCCGTGCACGCGGCTGACGAACTCGTTGACGAGCCAGCCGAACTCCTGGGGGGCGGACGTGGTGTCGGCCATCACTTCGCCTCCCCGTCCTCGGCGCCGGTCTCCCGGGCGTTCGCTGCCATCTCACCGTCGGTGAAGCCGTCGAGGTCGGCCAGGAACTGGTCCTGACCGTCCTCGGGGCCGGCGCCCAACGCGGTGGAGGGACCGTCGGTGCCCGCGGCACCCGGCTTGATGCTGCGCGAGACCCGGCGGGGCAGCCCGCTCGATGTGGTGCCGCTCACCGCGGGACTCGGCGGCCGGGGCGTCGGTGACGGTCGCTGGGCCGAGGACTCGGCGGCCGGGCGCTGCATCGGGGGGCCGTCGCGGCGGGGCAGACCGGCGGGCGGGATGGCCGGCGGTTCGGCCGCGGCCACGGTGTCCGGCACGAAAGCCGGACTGTCGTGCTGGGGCTGGCGCACGTGGTGCCGTCCGTTCACCGGCACGGTCCGTTCACCGCTCCAGTTGCCCTCGGGCAGCTCGGTCACCAACGACGGCGGGACGAGCACGGTGGCGGTGGTGCCGTTCGGGACCCGGTGGTCGAGCGAGACCCGCAACCCGTGCCGCTCGGCCAGCCGGCGGACCACGGCCAGGCCCATGTGCCGCACCGCGGCGTCGTCGAGCCGCCGCGACCGGGAGAGCCGGTCGTTGAGCTCGGCGAGGCGGTCCGCGGGGAGCCCGATCCCGTCGTCCTCGATCCGGACCAGGACCCTGCCCTGCTCGGTGAGGTGCCCGCTGACCCGCACGTCCGCGTTCGGCGGGGAGTGCTGGGTGGCGTTGTCGAGGAGCTCGGTGAGTACCCGGCTCAGGTCGTTCGCGGCGAACCCGACGACGCCCAGCGATGCCACGCGGCCGATGCTGACCTTGGCGTACTGGTCGATCGACGACATCGCGGCACGCACGGTGTCGAGGACGGAGATGGTGTCGCCACCGTCCTCGTCGGCGTCGTGATCGACCAGGACGCGCAGGTTCTCGGCGTTGCGCCGCAGTCGCGCGGCCAGGTGGTCCAGCCGGTAGAGCTGGTCCAGCCGATGGCTGTCGTCCTCGCCGCGCTCCATCGCCTCGAGGTTGGACAGGAGCGTGTCGATCAGGTTGAGGTCACGCAGCGCGATGCTCGCGCAGACGTCCATCAGTGACTCGTCCGGTACGGCCGCCGGCGGGGAGGCCGGTGGGGAGATCGGGACGCTCGGAGCGACGGGTGCGCTCGGGGCGGCCTCGATGGCCCTGCGCAGGGCCGGTCGTTGCGGGTCCAGGATCTGTGCCGCGGCCACGCGTGAGCGGTCCAGCAACACGCGTGATCGGTCGAAGAGCTCTCGAGCGCGTGCGCGCGTCGCCATGCGCCCCACCTTTGTGGTCGTAACGGTGCGTATCTGCTCGGTCATTCTCGGGGAACCCGCGCTATGGAAGCAGAGCCGCCGGAGAATGTCGACAGGGGGGAGGCGGGTCCATCTGGCCTATTGCACTAGGCCGTTCGTTGGGGTAAGTCCTCGGCGACCAGTCGCTGAGGGCCTCGTGACCTGCCGGAGTGATGGCTCCGTCGCCCGATCACCGGTCCGGAGCGGGCAGCCGTAGGAGAATGCTCACGCGGACCGGGACGATTGTCGAGTGGGGCCCTTTCGAAAGACTCCCCGAGCAATTCCGGGGTGGTCTCCGACGGTTTCCGGAAATGTTCCTGTTGTGTGTGCCGGGCGCAGCGCGGGCCGGGCCCGGCATCGGCTCGGGTTCGTGTCCGAACAGGTCACGACGCCGGCCGCCGCGGTCACCGTGACCGGCTGCGCGCGAACGACGGTCGCGGTCGACCACCGGTGTTCCGCGTCCGCGGCAGGCGGGCGCGGACCTCGCACGGCCGACCCCGTATCGGGTGACCGAGGGCGTCGACCCGTTCCCGGAGAGTGTCGACGCGTTCTGCCGCGGCATCGGCGACGCCTCGCCGATAATGCGGAATCCCGGCCGGACCCAGGGGCGGAAATCCGGCCACACTCCGCGGAAGGCTCGGTCGAGCGCGTCCGGAGCGGCCCGGAGACGGGTCCGAGGTCGTGGAGTGATCTTCGCCGCGGCCCGCCGCCGTCGAGCCGGGCTGCGTCGTAGAGCAGGGCTCTGTCGTCGAGCCGGGTTGCGTCGTCGAGCCGGGTTGCGTCGTCGGGCCGGGCTGCGTCGTCGGGCCGGGCTGCGGACGAGCAGCCCGCACGAGCGCCCTCCGCCCGTGCGGTTCTCAGCCGTTGCGGGCCTCGTCCTGCACGTTCCGTCCGGCGTCCTCGGCCCGGTCCCGGACCTCCTCAGCGGCCGAGTGTCCCTCCGCCCGGACGTTCGAGGCCGCCTGCTGCGCGGTCTCCTGCACCGCCCGGGCGGCCTGCTCGGCAGGGTTGCGCAGGGCACCGCCGAGCTCCTCGGCCTTCTCCCCGGCCTGCCGGGCCAACGGCCGTCCCACCTCGAGGGCCTTCTCCTCGGCCTGCCCGGCCAGTTCCTGCTCGCGCCGGCTCGCCGGCAGCACCGAGGACGCCAGCCACCCCGCGCCGAACGCGATGAGGCCTGCGGCGAGCGGGTTGCCCCGGGTCTGCCGCCGGGCGGCCCGCGGTGCGGCGCGTGCGGTGCCGGAGACCGTCGACGCGGCGTCCGAGGCCCGGTCCGCCACGGTGCCGGCGACGTCCTCGACCCGGTCCGCCCCCTCGTCCGCGAGGGAGTGCGCGGTCCGGCCCGCGTGGCGGACGTGGTCGGCGGTGTCGCTGCCCATCACCGCGTCGCGCCAGCCGGCCAGCCGGCCGCGCGCCCGGTCGACCCGCCGTTCCACGATGCGGCCGGGGGTCACCTTCTCGGTCAGCGCGTCGACGTCGCCGCTGAGCTGCCGCTGGATACGCGCGATGTCCCGGCGGATCGCCTCCGGGTCGTCGGGCGCCGCCGGGTGCGGTACGGGATGGGGTGTGCCGTGCGGAGGTGTGCTGTGCGGAGTGGTCATCGGGATCTCCTCACCGGCCCTTGAGGGCGTCCGGGACCTGTTTCATCGTGTCGACGGTCCGTTCGGGTGTCGGGTGGGTCCGGCGAAGGTTGCTGCGCCCGATCGTGAACGCGATCGCGGCGATCACGGCCCACAACGCGGCGACGAGCAGGCCCGCCCAGCCGCCGTCCATCACATTCGTCAATCCCGCCCAGAGCGCCACCGAGAGGAACAGCAGCACCATCGAGGCGGCGTATCCGGCGCCGCCGAAGCCGCCTGCGGCCTTGCCGGCCCTGCGGGCCTCCTGTTTCAGCTCGGCCTGCGCCAGCGCGAGCTCCTGGCGCATCAGGCTGGACAGGTCGCGCGAGACGCGGTTCATCAGGTCGCCGACCGACGGGTCGCCCGCACGGTGCCCGGGCTCGGCCGGGCGTGCTCCGGCACTCGCGGAGCCGGGCGCACCCCGGGAGCCGGGCGCACCCCGGGAGCCGGGCGCGGGGCCGGGTGGCGGGCCGGTCGCGGGATCCGGCGCAGGCCCGGGTGGCGGAGCAGGCGCGGGATCCGGCGCGCGCCCGGGTGGCGGGCCGGACGCGGGGTCCGGCGCAGGCCCGGGTGGCGGGCCGGTCGCGGGATCCGGCGCGGGGCCGGGTGGCGGGCCGGTCGCGGGATCCGGCGCAGACCCGAGCGGTGGGCCGGGCGGCGGTCCCGATGGCGATGCCGGTCGCGGGTCGGGCGGCGGTCCCGGTGGTGGGTCGGGCAGTGGACGGTCGGGGACGGGGCCGAAGGAGTCGGGCGACCCGCCCGGGGCGCTCACTGCGGCTCCTCGGTGACGCGCGGATCGCCCCGGCGGTCGAGCTCGTCGACGTACTCGCCCACGGTCGCCGAGCCCGGCCGGGGCGCGTGCGCGGGGCCGGTCCGCGGCGGTGGCGGCGCCGGTGGCGGTGCCTGTGGTGGCGGGGCAGGTGGCGGTGGCGGTGGTGGCGGCGGGACACCCTCGGAGCCGTGGCCGGTCGGCATCGGGCCACCGGGTGGCTCGTAACCCGGGCCCGGACGCGGCTCACCCTGCCCGGGGGTGCCCGGCGCCGGCGGCGCCGCCCCGTCCCAGGATTCGGTCGGCGTCGGCGTGGATGGTGGCGGCGGAGCCGGAGGCGGCGCGGCCGGTGCGGCCCGGCGTGCCCCGCCGTCCTCGGGCGGGAGCCCCGGGTGCGCGTACTGCTCGGGTGCTGCCCGGGGGAACGGTGGTCGGTCGTCCTCCGGGGCCGCCCGATCCGGCTCCGTCTCGTGCTCCACCACGCCGCGGGTCAGCCTGCCCGCCAGTACCCCGGCCAGCGCGGCCCCGGCCAGGAACGTCCCCGGGCGCCGGCGCGCGAAGGTCCGCACCTGCTCCACCAGGTCTCCCGGTTCGTGTTCCTCGAGCCAGCCCGCGAGCCGCTCGGCCCGCTCCGCGGCGTCGTGGGCCAGGTCGGCCACGGGACCGTCCGACCCGTTGCCGCTCAGCGCCCGGAGCTCGTCGGCCAGGCCGCGCACGCCGCCCGCAGCCTGCTGCTGGGTGGCGCTCGCCTGCTCGTGCATCTGGTCCCGCGCCTCACCCAGCAGATCCGTCGCCTGCCGCCGGGTCGAGTCGGCGACGTTGCGGACCTCGTCCGCGGCGGTACCGGCGACGTTGCTCCCTGCCTCCGCGGCGGTGCGGCCGACCTCCTCGCCCTCGGCCCGGGCGGTCTCGGCCGTGCGCCCGACCGTGTCGCGCCCCGGCCCGCTCTCCGAACTTGCTGCTGACGTCTCCCGCACGTCGCGCCCCTCTCACTCGCCGTCGTCACCGCGATACCCGCGGCCGGACGGCGGACACCGGATGCTCCGGATGCCGCCCGGAAACACCCGATCGGGCCACGCTGACCGACGGTCCGGGAGTGGGAGACGTGAACCCGGGGTGAGCGCGCCGGAGTCGTTCACTCCTCCGTGAAGTGGTATTCGACGTCGGCGAAGCCGTCCGCGGCGAGCGCGTAGAACACCGAGAGCGTCGACGAGGTCGTGTTCCGGATCCCGTGGACCGCACCGCCCGGCACGAACACCGTGCTCCCCGTTCGCACGGGCAGCGCGTCATCACCGAGGTCGACGACGCCGTCACCGGACTGCACCACGTACAGCTCCGGCGCGACGTGCCAGTGCGGCGCCAGGCGTTCGCCCGGGGCGAACTCGGCGACTCCCGCCGTGAGGCCCCGCGTCGGCGTGATCTCCCGGCTGAACAACGTGCGGAACGTGAGCGCCCCGCGTACCGCGTCGTCCCACCGTTCGGGGTCGCCGTCCCCGAGATGCCGGGCCAGGTGGTTCACCGTCGCCTCCGTTTCGCCGAGGTCGTCCGGCTACCCGGCGTCCGGGGCGTCATGCGGTGGGTCGCGGACGTCACCAGAACCCGACACGGAACCCGACACGGAACTCGATACGGGACACGACTGCCATGTTGAGATTCTCGTCCCACGTAGCTAGGTTCGTCGCATCTGACGGACGACGGCGTTCGGGTACGGGGAGCGGAATGTGACGACTTCGGATCGGCACGAGCACGTCGGCGGTGGCTCCGGCGGTGACTCCGGCGGGGCCCCGGCCACACCGGGCCCCGGCGGCCCCCTCGACGGCATCACCGTCGTCGACCTCACGTCGACCTTCATGGGCCCGTTCTGCACGCTGATCCTCGCGCAGTTCGGCGCCCGGGTGATCAAGATCGAGCCGCCGGGCGGCGACATCCTGCGCGGTGTCGGCGACACCGGGGGGCACGGGCTCGGCCCGATCTTCCTCAACGCCAACCTCGGTAAGGAGAGCGTCGTCCTCGACCTGCGCGACGACGCGGACCACCGGCGCCTGCTGCGCCTCATCGAGGACGCCGACGTCGTCGCGCACAACCGCCCCGCCGGCTCCGACGAGCGGCTCGGCATCGACTACGAGACGCTCCGCACGATCAACCCCGCGGTGATCGTCTGCGCCATGCGCGGCTACGGGGCAGGCGGCCCGTACGGGTCCGAACCCGCCTACGACGACGTCATCCAGGCCGTGTCCGGGCTGGCGGCGAACCAGACCGGCCGGGGCGAGCCGCAGTTCGTCCGCAGCCCCGTCTCGGACAAGGTCACCGGCATGCTGGCGATGGGGGCGATCTGCGCCGCGCTGGTGGAGCGCGCGAGATCCGGTCGTGGCCAGGCGATCGAGGTCCCCATGTTCGAGACGATGGCCCAGTTCCTGCTGGTCGAGCAGCAGGGCGGCTACGTCTTCGACCCACCCCGCGGGGACACCGGCTACGCCCGGACCGACTCGCCGTTCCGCCGCCCGTACCGCACCCGCGACGGGCTGGTCGGCGTGCTGCCCTACACCGACGCGCACTGGCGCACCCTGTTCGAGGTGCTCGACGCCGGCGACCGTGCCGACGACCCCCGGTTCGCGACCATCGGGGCACGCAGCCGGCACATCGACGAGCTCTACGAGTGGCTGGACGGCGAGCTCGCCACCCGCACCACCGCCGAGACCGTCGAGCTGTTCCGCCGGGCGAAGGTGCCGATCATGCCGGTCAACGGGATCGCGGACCTGTTCACCGACCCGCACCTCGACGCCGTCGACTTCTTCCGGAGCACCGAGCACCCGCAGCTCGGCACGGTGCGCCACGCCCGGTCGCCGGTGCGGTTCTCCCGCAGCGGATCCGGCCCGTTCGCCCAGGCGCCCGCCCTCGACAGCCACGGCCGGGAACTCCGGGCCGAGCTCGACGACCGATCCGCACCGCCGTCCCCGACGGGTGCGGCGTACTCCGAGGAGCAGTGACCGGCGATGGACTTCACCGAGGACGACGACCTGCGGACGGTCCGGCGCGCCGTCGCCGAGCTGGCCGCCGGGTTCGACGGGGAGTACTGGGAACGCCACGACCGTGAGCACGCGTTCCCCTGGGAGTTCTACAAGACCTTCGCCGACGCCGGCTGGCTGGGCATCTCGATCTCCGAGGAGTACGGCGGCGGCGGGCTGGGCGTCGCCGCCGCCGGGATCATGCTGGAGACGCTCGCGGCCTCCGGCGGCGCGATGAACGCCTGCACCCCGATGCACCTGGGCATGTTCGGGATGAACGTGGTCGCCAAGCACGGGTCGGAGCAGATGCGGCGCGAGACCCTGTCCCGCGTCGCGACGGGCGAGCTGCACGCCTGCTTCGGGGTGACCGAACCGGACGCCGGTACCGACACCTCCCGGATCAGTACCCGCGCGGACCGGGACGGGGACGGCTACGTCGTCAACGGGCGCAAGGTCTGGATCTCGAAGGCGGGGGAGAGCGAGGTCATCGTGCTCGCCGTCCGCACCGCGCCCCGCCGCGACGACGCACCGATGCACGGGATCTCGATCCTGCTGGTCGACATGGCCACCCCCGGGATCGAGGTGCGCCCGATCCCGAAGATGGGACGTAACGCCGTCGCGTCCAACGAGGTGAGCTTCGACGACGTCCGGGTGCCGGCGAGCGCCCTGGTCGGCACCGAGCACGAGGGCTTCCGGGTACTGCTCGACGGGCTCAATCCCGAACGCATCCTCATCGCGCACGAGGCACTGGGCATCGGCCGGGCCTCGGTGGACGCCGCCGTGCGCTACGCGGGCGAGCGGACGGTCTTCGGCCGGCCGATCGGGCAGAACCAGGGGATCGCCTTCCCGCTGGCCGAGGCGACGGCCCGGCTCGACGCGGCCGAGCTGGTCTGCCGCAAGGCCGCCTGGCTCTACGACAACGGCCATCCGTGTGCCCGCGAGGCGAACACCGCGAAGTACCTCGCCGCCGACGCCGGGTTCTTCGCCGCGGACCGCGCGATGCAGACCTTCGGTGGCATGGGCTACGCGGAGGAGTACGGGATCCCGCGCTACTTCCGGGAGGCCCGGCTCATGAAGATCGCCCCGGTCAGCCAGGAGCTGGTACTCGCCTACATCGCGCAGAACGTGCTGGGCCTGCCCAAGTCGTACTGAGCCTGCTGAGCGACGCCTGCGGAGCGAACACCAGTACTGAGGAGGTCCGATGCTCCCTCGCACGGTCCGGTTGCTGGCCCTGGCCTGCGCCGTCGGGCTGGTCACGACCCTGACGGCGTGCGCAGGAGATCGGGAGGGTCCACCGGGGACGTTCACGCTCGTCGTCGGCGACTCGTTCCCGACCACGCACCCGTTCTCCCGGGACGGGGCGCAGTTCTTCGTCGACCGCGCGACCGAGCTCTCCGGTGGCCGGCTGCAGTTCGACTACCACCCGTCGGAGAGCCTCGGGGCCGCCGAGGACTTCGTGAACCTGGCCCGCTCCGGGGTGGTGGACATCGCGATGGTCTCGCCCGGCTACGTCTCGGCGCAGCTGCCGCTCTCCGGGGTCGCCGACCTGCCCGCGATGACCACCGACCCGTGCCGGGGCGCGCTCGGGCTGGAACCGCTGCTGGCCGAGGGCGGGGTGCTGTACGAGGCCGACTTCGCCCCGGACGGGCTGCACCCGCTGGTGGTCGGCGTGGTCACCGGCTACGAGGTGATGACCGGCGGCGGTGTCGCCGTCACCGATCCGTCCGACGTCGCGGGGATGGTGCTGCGCTCGTCGGGCGGCGCGATCGACCGGACGGTGAACCACCTCGGCGCTGCCCCGGTGGCGATGCCGGTGACCGAGATGTACGAGGCGATCTCCCGCGGCACCGTCGACGGCACCGTGCTCGGTCCGCTGAGCGCGCTGCCCTACCGCCTCGACGAGGCCGCCACCCACTCCACGCTCGGTGCGCAGCTGGGCAGCTTCACGATCACCTACTCGATCGGCCGTGACACCTGGGACGGGCTGCCGCCGGACCTGCAGGACGTGCTGACCCGGGCCGGGAAGGACACGAACCGGCACCTGTGCCGGGCGGTCGCCGACTACGACGCGCAGTCCCGGGAGAAGCTGGCGGCCGGCGGCCTGGCCTTCCACCGGCTCACCCCGGACGAGGAACGCCGGTGGCGCGAGGCGGCCGCGCCGGTGCGCGAGGAGTGGGTGGCCGACATGGAGCGCATGGGGCTGCCCGGCCGGGCGGCGCTCGACGACCTGCTGGCCTCCCAGCGCGCCGTGGCGGAGCAGGGCCGGTGAACGCCTTCGCGACCGGCCTGCGCCGGCTCGAGGACGCACTGGCCGCGGTCGCCGCGCTCGCGCTGCTCGTGCTGACCGCGCTGATGGTGCTCGGGGTGGTGCTGCGCTACGTGGTGGCCGAACCGCTGTCCTGGGCGCTCGGGTTCACCACCGAGTACCTGCTCACCGCGATCTTCTTCCTCGGCCTGCCCTACACCGTGCGGGCCGGGGCGCACGTGCGGATCGACCTGCTCTACCGGCTGCTCGGGACGCGGGCGCGGTGGTGGTGCACCGTCGTCGGCGGGGTGCTGTCGGCGCTGTTCGTCGCGCTCCTGACCTGGGGCGGGATCCGGCTGGCCGCGGGCGCCTGGGCGGGCGGGGACATCCCGCCGCCCGGTGGGGCGGAGCTGTCCTGGCCGGTCTGGACCGCGGTGGTCATGGTCCCGATCGGGACGGGGGTGGCACTGCTCCGGTTGCTGTACCTGCTCGCCGTCCCGGAGCAGGACCTCCCGGCGGACCCCGCGGCGGACTCCGTGGCGACCGGGGAGGTGGACCACTGATGCTGGTCCTGCTGGTCGTCGTCCTGCTGCTGGTGCTGCTGCTGATCCGGATCCCGGTCGGGTTCGCGATCGGGATCGCGGGCTCGCTGGGCCTGCTGCTGCACGGCGGGTTGCCGGAGCTGCTCGGGGTCCTGGAGGTCTCTCCGCACACCGCGGTGACCGCGTACTCGCTCACCCCGATCCCGCTGTTCGTCCTGATGGCACAGTTCGTGCTGCGCAGCGGGGTCGCCGGGAGCATGTTCGACAGCGCACGCACCTGGGTCGGCCGGACCCCGGCCGGGCTCGGGGTGGCGACGACGCTGTCCGGTGCGGTGTTCGCGGCGATCTCGGGTTCCAGCACGGCGGCCGCCGCCACGCTCGCCTCGACGGCGGTGCCGGAGATGACCCGCCGGGGCTACGACGCGCGGCTCGCGACCGGCCTCGTCGCGGTGGTGGGGACGCTGGCGGCGATGGTGCCGCCGAGCATCATCCTGGTCTTCTACGCCGTGCTCGCCGAGGAGAGCGTGGGCGAAGTGCTCATCGCCGGGTTCCTCCCGGGCGCGTTGGTCGTCGTCGCGCTGATCGTGACGACGCTGCTGCTGGTCCGGCGCCGCCCCGAGCTGGCACCGCGCGGGGAGCGGTACCCGCTCGCCACCAAGGTCCGGACGCTGACCGTGATCGGTCCCGTGATCTTCCTGTTCGGGCTGGTCACGGTCACCATCTACCTCGGGCTGGCGACGCCGACCGAGGCCGCGGCGCTGGGTGCGGCGGGCGCGCTCGGGATCGGCCTGGTGCAGCGCACGCTGGATCTCGCACGCATCCGGGCGGCCCTGCTGGAGACCCTGTGCACCACCGCGATGATCCTGCTGATCATCGCCTCGGCGCACGTCTTCGGCCACGTGCTCACGCTCAGCGGGGTCACCGAGACGGTGGTCGACGCGGTGGCCGCGATCCCGGCCGCCCCCACGGTGATCTTCCTCGGGATCGCGCTGGTGTACCTGGTGCTCGGCGCGTTCATGGACCAGATGGCGATCCTGGCGCTCACGGTGCCGGTTGTGCTGCCGGTGGTCGAGCAGCTCGGCTACGACCCGGTGTGGTTCGGCGTGATGGTGGTGCTGCTGGCCGAGATCGGGCTGGTCACCCCGCCGCTCGGGCTGAACGTGTTCATCGTGGCGCGCTCGACCGGGCTGCGGTCGGAGGAGGTCTTCCGCGGCGTCGTGCCGTTCGTCGTGGCGATGCTGGTGCTCGTGCTGCTGTTCACGTTCGCCCCCGGCCTGGTCCTGTGGCTGCCGGGCACGATGGGTGGCTGACGCAGGCTCAGCCCGGCTCGGGCTCCGTCTGTGCCAGCACACCGGCGAGCACCATCCGGGCGGTCCAGCGGATGATCCTGCTCCGCTCGTGCGGGTCGTCGACGCGGCACGCGTCCTTGAGCGCGATGAACGACTCGGTCCCGGCGAGCATGGCGAGCGCGGCGACGAGATCGTCGTGGACGTCCTCGTCGAGCCGGTCGCGTGCCGGTTCCACGGCGTCGCCCATCCAGGTGAGCCGGCGGCCCTCGAGGAGGCGGACCTCGCCGGGGCGGCCCGGCTCGAGCCGGGCCTGCTTCTCCAGCGAGAGCCGGATGATGGCGCGGAACGCGGCCTCGTGCTCGGCGATCCGGCCGTGCATCGTCCGGAGCACCCGGTCCACCCGCTCGGCCGGGTCGTCGGTGTCGTCGACCTCGGCGCCGCCGGGCTCGTCGAGGGCGTCGACGACGCTGTCCATCGACGCCTCCAGGATCAGGCTCTCCTGGGTGGGGAAGTAGCGGTACGCCGTCGTCCGCCCGACGAGTGCCGCGTCCGCCGCCTCGCCGACCGAGGGGACCCGGCCCTCGTCGAGCAGCGTCCGGGCGGCGTCGAGGACCGCTTCCCGAGTCCGTCGTTTCTGGTTGATGCGGCCGGACGCCAGCGGGTCGCCCGGGCGCCGTGACGGGACACCCTTTCCCATGACGGCAACACTACGCCGATGACGGTGGTTCCGGTCGGGTACCGACGGCGTCGACCAGCCCCCAGGCGAGTGCGGTGGGTGTGTCGAGCGTCCGCCCGGTGAGGGCGAGGTGCAGGGTCCGGGCCCGGCCGATGCGCCGGGGCACGCCGACCGTCCCGCCCGCACCGGGGATCAGTCCCATCGCGATCTCGGGCAGCCGGAACGTCGTGTCCTCGTGCGCCACCACCCGCCCGGCGAACGCGGCGAGCTCCACCCCGGCTCCCACACAGGGGCCGTGCACCCGGATCTCGGTGCGCGCGGCCAGCCGGTGCAGCGGGGCCGCGGCGCCGCCCGCGGTACGGACCAGGTGCGCGGTGACCGGATCGGGCGTCGTGCCGAACTCGGCCAGGTCGCCGCCGGAGCAGAAGCAGGGGCCTGCGCCGTCGATCACGACGCCGAGGCCGGGGCGGGCGGCGGCGAGCGTCTCGGCGACGTCGAGCGCGTCGACCAGGGCGTCCCGGAGCTGCCGGCCGTAGGCGTTGCGGCGGCGGGGACGGTTGAGCGTGATCCGCAGCCGGTCGCCGTCGAGGGCGGGCAGCACGGGGTCGTCCACGTCCGGGGGCGGCGGGCGGTCTCCCCGGCCGGCCAGCCAGCGGGCGAACTCCGGACCGCCGAGCAGCATCGAGTAGGCGAGGGACTCGGCCTCCAGGGCGGCCGGCACCGTCAGGCCGGGTGACCAGCGCAGCAACCCGGCGAGCACGACGGCGGCGTGCGGGTTCGCGGTGACGGCGGCCCGCAGCTCGGCGGTGCCGGCATCGCGGTCGGGGACCGGCACGCAGCGCGGGTCTGTCGCGCTCCGCGAGCCCGAGCGCGCCGTGCTCCCCGCCGGGACGAGGGTCAGATCGGTGCGGTCCAGCATCGCGTCGGGCACGCGGGCGGGATCGGAGCTCCACCCGATGACGATCCGGCCGGTGGCGGGTTCGGGCGCCGGGTCGCGGTCGAGGTCGACCACCGTCAGCGGATCGCCGAGGACCGTTCGGGGGCCCGGCGACATGACCGCGCCCGCGACAGGGGTGGAGTGCACCGCACTAGTCTGCCGGGTGTGACGGTGGCGGGGGCCGGGCACCCGGACGGTGCGGAGGCGGACTGGGCCCGGTCGGGCGTCGTCGCGCTGACCGGCCATCCCGACGGGCCCCCGCTGGTGCCGCCGGGCCGAGGCGCCTCGCTGGCCGTCGATCTCGCCGGGCGGCTGCGGGCCGCGACCGGCGGGCGCATCGATCTCGACGGTGCGGCGTTGCTGGGGGAACGCGCGGCGTTCACCGGTCATCGCCGGTCCGGGCGGGTCTCGCCCGGCGGACACACCCGGTTGCTGCCCACGGCCGACGGCTGGGCGGCGCTGAGCTGCTCGCGGCCCGACGACCCACTGCTCTACGGCGCGCTGGTCGGTGCCGAGCTGCCCGCCGACCCGTGGCCCGGCATCGCCCGCTGGGTCGCGGCCCGCTCCGGCGCGGCGCTGGCGGAGCGGGCCGAGCTGCTCGGGCTGGCCGCCGGCCCGGTGGCGTCCGCGGAACCGGCGCGCTTCCCGAGTGGCGCGCTGCGGGCGGCGGCAGGTCTGCGGGTGGTGAGTTTCGGTGCGCTGTGGGCGGCCCCGCTGTGCGCGCACCTGCTCCGCACCGGCGGCGCCGAGGTGATCACCGTGGAGACCCCGGGCCGTCCGGACGGCGCCCGCCACGGCTCGCCGGACTTCCACCGGCTGCTGCACGGCGGCGAGCGCAGCGTCGTACTGGACCCGGTGCGGGACCGGGCGGCGCTGCACGCGCTCGTGCGGTCCGCCGACGTCGTGATCGAGGCGTCCCGGCCGCGGGCGTTGCGCGGCTTCGGGGTCGACGCCGCGGCGGAGACCGCCCGTGGTGCGGCGTGGGTGTCGGTGACCGCGGCCGGGCGGGACTCGAACCGGATCGGGTTCGGGGACGACGTCGCCGCCGGGGCCGGCCTGGTCGCGCACGACGCCGACGGGCTGCCCGTGTTCTGCGGCGACGCACTGGCCGACCCGCTGAGCGGGCTCACCGCGGCGGTGTGGGCGCTGGCGGAGCCCGGGACGGTGCGGGAGGTCCCGATGGCCGGTGTGGTCGCCGCGACGCTGGCCGGAACGGCGGGCGCCGACGGCCCCTCGCCGGCGTGCCGGCGCACCGGTGACGGCTGGGTGACCCCGGCCGGGCATCCGGTGGCGCGACCCGGCCGGCGCGAACCGGTGGGGACCGCACCGGAGGCCGGCGCCGACACCGCGGCGGTGCTCGCCGGACCGGGGCCGGCCGGCTCGGGGCTCGCCGGACCGGGGCCGGCCGGCTCGGGGCTCGCCGGACCGGGGCCCGCCGGATCGGAACTCACCGGACCGGAACTCGACGGACCGGGGCTCGACCGACCGGGGCCCGACGGGGCGCCGTGCTGCTGACCGGCGTCCGGGTGGCGGGGCGGATCACCCGGGTACGCATCGCGGGGGAGCGGATCGCCGCCCTCGGCCCGGACCTGACCCCCGGGCCCGGCGAGGAGACGCTCGACGGCGGCGGGGCACCGCTGCGCCCCGGCGTGGTCGACCACCACCTGCACCTGCACGCCCTGGCGGCGGCCGGTGCGTCGGCCCGGTGCGGCCCGCCGGAGGTACTCGACGCCGCCGCGCTGGCGGCCGCGCTCGACGCCGCCCCGGGCGACGCGCACGGCTGGGTCCGGGGCATCGGCTACGCCGAGACCGTCGCCGGGGACCTCGACGCCGCCGCGCTCGACCGGCTGCACGACCGGCGCCCGGTACGGGTACAGCACCGCAGCGGTGCACAGTGGACGTTCAACCGGCTCGGCGTCCGGCTGCTCGGGCTCGCCGGGGCCGACCATCCCGGGATCGAGCGCGACGGCTCCGGAGCCCCGACCGGCCGGGTCCGGCGGGCCGACGCCTGGCTGCGTGACCGGCTCCCGCCGACCGGCCTGCCGGACCTGGGCGCGGTCGGGCAGCGGCTCGCGCGGCACGGGATCACCGCGGTGACCGACGCGACGCCGGATCTGGGACCTGCGGCGCTGGAGCACGTGCGGGCCGCGGTGCGGGAGGGCTCGCTGCCCCAGCGCGTGCAGCTGCTGGGGGTCGCCGTCGGCGCGCACGTCCGCGAGCCGCTCCTCACCACCGGGCCGTACAAGATCGTGCTGGCCGACTCCGGCCTGCCCGGGTTCGACGAGCTGGTCGCGACGATCCGGGCCGTCCACGGGACGGGGCGGGCCGTGGCCGTGCACTGCGTGACCCGCGAGGCGCTGGTGCTGCTCCTCGCGGCGCTGGCCGAGGCGGGCAGCCGGGCGGGTGACCGCATCGAGCACGCCGCACTGGTGCCCGCCGAGCTGATCGACGAGCTGGCCCGCCTCGGGGTCGCGGTCGTCACGCAGCCGGGCTTCCTCACCGACCGCGGTCACGACTACCTGCACGACGTCGACGCCCGGGACCGGGACGACCTGTACCGGTGCGCCCGCCTCACCGCGGCGGGGATCCCGCTCGCCCTGTCCAGTGACGCCCCGTACGGCCCGCTCGATCCGGCCGTGGTCCGGGCCGCGGCGGTGACGCGGCGGGTGCCCGGCGGTGCGGTCGCAGGCCCCGGTGAGCGGCTGCCGCCGGCCCGGGCGCGCGCGGCGCAGCACGGGCCGCTCGACCGTCCGGGCGGGCCGCCCGGACGGGTCGCCGCGGGACACCCGGCCGATCTCGTCCTCGGTGACGGCGCCGGTGGGGTGCGGGCGCTGCTGGTCGGCGGGCGACTCCGCTACGAGGCCGCTCGGTGAGGTGAGGACGACCGGTTTCCGGGTACCCGGCGCGTCGTGACACTCACCGACCCGACCCCGCAGGACACCACCCAGGCCGGCGAACGCACCATCCTCGATCCCCGCACCGGCGAGGTCGTCGGCCGGCTGACCCCCGCCACCTCCGAGGAGTGTGCCGCCGCGGTCACCGCGGCCGGGCGGCGGCCACCGGCTGGGCCCGCACGCCCGCCGCGCAGCGGGGCGCCGCCCTGCACGCCGCGGCCGCCGCCGTACGGGAGGCGGCCGACGAGCTCGCCGACCTCACCGAGCGCGAGACCGGCAAGCCGTACGCCGACGCACGCGGCGGGGTCGACGCCGGCATCGGCACGCTCGTGCAGTACGCCGAGCTCGGGCCGGTGCACCGCGGACGCACGCTGCACGGCGGCTGGGACGCCACCGACCTGATGATCCCCGAGCCCCGCGGTGTGGTGGCCGTGCTGACCCCGTGGAACGACCCGGTCGCGGTCGCCGCCGGACTGATCGGCGCGGCGCTCGCCACGGGCAACACGGTGGTGCACAAGCCCAGCGAGCGGTGCCCGGCGACGGGGCGGCGTTTCGCGGAACTGGTCGCGGCGCACCTGCCGCCGGACGTCCTGCGGATCGTGGACGGCGACGGTGCTGTCGGTGCCCGGCTGTCCACGGCGGACGTGGACGTCGTCGCGCACGTCGGCAGCACGGCCGCCGGGTCGCAGATCCGCCGGGCCTGCGCGGTCACCGGCGCCCACCCGATCCTGGAGAACGGCGGCAACGACCCGCTCGTCGTCGACGCCGGCGTCGACCCGGTCTGGGCCGCGGAGCAGGCAGCCCTCGGTTCCTTCGCCAACTCGGGCCAGATCTGCGTGTCCGTCGAGCGGATCTACGTCCACGCCGACGTGGCGGAGCCCTTCCTCGACGCGCTGACCGCACAGGCCCACGACTGGGCGGAACGGATCGGGCCGATGGTCGACCGGGCCCAGCGCGCGGACGTGCACCGGCAGGTCACCGGGACGGTGGCGGCGGGCGCGCGGCTGCGCACCGGCGGCGAGCTGCCCGACGGGCCCGGCGCGTTCTACCCGCCGACGGTGCTGGACGGCTGCACCGCCGACATGGCGCTGTTCGCCGAGGAGACGTTCGGCCCGGTCGCGCCGGTGCGGGTGGTCCCGGACCTCGACACTGCCCTGCACGAGGCCGCCGACGACCGCTACGGGCTCGGCGCCACCGTGCTCACCGCCGACATGGGCCGTGCCCAGACCGCGTGGCGGACGCTGCCCGTCGGGACGGTGAAGATCAACGCCGTGTTCGGCGGTGCCCCCGGCGGGGCGGCGCAGCCGCGGCGGGCGAGCGGCCAGGGCTTCGGCTTCGGCCCGGAGTTGCTCGACGAGATGACCACGGTGAAGGTGGTGCACCTGGAGCCGGCGCCGACCGGCCCGTGACCACCCCGACGTAGCGACGTAGCTGTGAGGCCCACCGAGCATGAACGACGAGACCCTCGACGACCTGGCCGAGTCCGTCGCCCGGCGCGCGCACCTGCTCGGCCGCACCGTCGCCGTCGCCGAGTCGCTGACCGGCGGCATGGCCTCGGCGGCCCTGGCACGGGCCGAGGGGGCGGCCGAGTGGTTCCGCGGCTCGGTCGTCGCCTACTCCAGCGAGGTCAAGTACGACCTGCTCGACGTACCCGACGGCCCGGTCGTGAGCGGGCCCGCGGCCGCCGCGATGGCACGGCGGGTCCGCGAGCTGCTCGGCGCCGATCTCGCCGTCGCCGTGACCGGCTCGGGCGGGCCGGACCCGCAGGACGGCAAGCCACCGGGCACCGTCTACCTGGCCGCCGCGGGGGAGCCCGGCGGCGAGGAGGTGTTCCGGCTCGACCTGGAAGGGGAGCCGGGGGAGATCTGCGGGTCGGCCGCGGCGGAGGTCCTGCGGGTGCTCGTGGCCCGGCTGACCGCGCAGCAGCCGCCGGTCGGGGCGACCGGCGGCTCCGGCTGAACCGCGGCTACTGCGACGCAGGCTACTGCGACACGGCTACTGACCGGCCTCCTCGCGGCTGCCGGCCCGCGTGCGCCTCCGGTCCGGCGCCGCCTCGGCGGGGAACCGGCGCAGGAACTCCTCCTCGAGCTCCAGCATCCGCCGGGTGTGGGTCTGCAACGCGTCCTCGGACCCGCCGAGGACGGTGTCGTGACGGGTGTCGTGCAGGTGGGTCATCTCGCCCCGGAGCTCGTCGTCGGCGAGCTCGGTGGGCGGGACGCCGTGCGGTCGATCGGCCATACCTCGTACGTACCCGCGCAGACCGCGGCCATGCTCACCTCACCCGGTGATCCGCCGCCCGGACGTGAGACGCGGCGCCTCGGTGATCCCCTGCTCGCGGAGGAACTGCGCGGCGCGCTCACGCAGGACGAACTTCTGGATCTTGGTGCCGGACATCGGCCACTCGTGGACGAAGAAGACGTAGCGGGGCACCTTGAACGTCGCGATCGCGCCGAGACAGAAGTCGATCAGCTCCTCGGGCGTGGCCGAGGCTCCCTCGTCGAGCAGCACGAAGGCCGCGGGAACCTCCCCGTAGCGGTCGTCGGGGGCCGCGACGACCTGCACCATGTGCACGCCCGGATAGGTGCCGAGATGGCCCTCGACCTCGGTCGGCGAGACGTTCTCACCGCCGACCTTGAGAATGTCGCCGAGCCGGCCGAGGAACGTGAAGCGTCCCGCGTCGTCACGGACCAGCAGGTCACCGCTGTGGTACCAGCCGTCCGGATCGATCCGCCGGGCGGTGAGCTCCGGGTCCCGGTGGTAGCGCACGAACCGGTACGCGCCCCGGAAGACGAACTCGCCGGGCGTCCCGTCGGGCACCGGCTCCCCGGTCGCGGGGTCCACGATGCGGGCCTCCATGCCGGGGTTCACCCGGCCGGCCGTCCGGGCCCGGACGTCGGGGGGATCGTCGAGCGAGCCGATGCAGCAGAAGCCGGCCGACTCGGTGCTGCCCGTGCAGGAGACCTGCACCGCGTGCGGGAGCGAGGCCTGCATCGACTCCATTCGCTCGGGCGGTCCCACGTTGACCACGACCCGCAGCGCGGACAGGTCGGTCCCGGCGAAGCGCGGGTGGCGGAGCACCGGCAACCAGATCGTCTCGAAGGCGGGGAAGGCGACCGTGCAGCGCAGCTCGCCGAGCTGCGCCAACGCCACGTCCGGTGCGTAGGGGCCGGTGTGGACCATGGTGCACCCCGCCCAGAGGGAAGCGAGGAGCACGTCGTAGCCGCCGACGTGGAAGAACGGCAGCGGGGTCCAGAACCGGTCCGCACCGGTGAGCCGGAGGGCCTGGGCGATCTCCTTGCCCTGCTGGACGTAACCGGCGTGCGTGTGCAGGCATCCGCGTGGCCGCGAGGTCGTCCCCGACGTGTAGATCATGACGAACTCGTCGTCGCGGTCGGGGCCGTCCGGGCCGCCCGGGCCGTCCGGGCCGTCCGGGACAGCGCCGGTGTCCCCGCCCGCCGACCCGAGCCGGGCCAGGTCGACGACGTGGCGCAGTGCCGGGGCCTCGGCCGGCCGGACCGGGCGCCTGCCGCCCGCCAGCGAGGGCAGCGCCGCGTTGACCTCGTCGGCGAAGCGCGCCGTGACCAGCAGCACCCGCGCGTCACCGTCGTCGAGGACGTGGCGCAGCTCGCCGGCCCGGAACCTGTTGTTGACCGGCAGCGAGACCGCGCCCAGCCGCGCGACGGCGAGGATCGCCACGACCGTCTCCGGGTCGCCCTCGGACAGGATGGCGACGACGTCGCCCCGGCCGACTCCCAGCGTCCGCAGGTGGGCGGCTGCCCGGCCGCTCGCCGCGGCGAGGTCCCCGTAGGACAGCGTGCGGCCGGGGAAGGCGATGGCGGCCCGGTCGGGATGCTCGCGGGCGCGCAGGTCGAGGAGCCCGGCCACGGTGGGGATGGCCGTCGTCGCGGAGGCCGGGCCGGGGTCCGTGGGGGCCGGGGCGGTCGGGGACGGGATCGACACGGTCTCACCTCGTTGTCAGGGTGTCCGGATCGGACGGCGACGCCGCCCGGAAGCGGGTCAGAACGAGCGGGGCAGGCCGAGACTCTCGCCGACGTAGTTGCGGGCCATCTCGTTGCTGATCGGGCCGATGCGGTAGAGGCGCGCGTCGCGCCAGTAGCGCTGCATGTCGAACTCCTCGGCGTAGCCGTAGCCGCCGAGCACCTGGATGCCGAAGTCGGCCGACTCGACCGCCCACTCCGAGGTCAGGCACTTCGCGGTGGTCGCGGCGACACCACTGGGTTGCCCGGCCTGTTCGAGCCGGGCGGCCCGATAGGTCAGCAGCCGCGCCGCCTCCAGCTTCATGGCGATGTCGGCGATCCGTGCTGGATCGCCTGCATGCCGCCGATCGGCTTGCCGAAGGCCTCCCGCTGCCCGGCGTAGGTCACCGCGTCCTCCAGCACGCCCCGCAGGATCCCGGTGCACATCGCCGCGACCATGATCCGTTCGGCGTTGAGCGAGGACGTCACCTGCCGCCAGCCCTCGTCGAGGGTGCCCAGCAGGTCGTCGTCGGGTACGAACACGTCCTCGAAGCGCACCTCGCAGGAGCCGAGCGACCGCATCCCGATCTTCGGGATCGGGGTCGCGGTCAGCCCCTCGGACCGCCGGTCGACCAGGAACACCGACAGGCCGCGGGAGGGTTTCGCGTGCTCGCCGGTGCGGGCGACGACCATGATGCGGTCCGCGACGTGTGCGGTCGTCGACCAGATCTTGGTGCCGCGCAACACGTGTCCACCGTCCACCGGGCGGGCGCGGGTCGTCATGGCGCGCAGTACGTCGGTTCCCCCGTCGGGCTCGGTCATGGCGAACGCGAAGCGGAGATCACCCGCGGCGACCCGCGGCAGGTAGTGGCGCCGCTGGGCCTCGCTCCCGTGGTTCAGCACGGCCCGGGCGCCGGACCACACCGTGATCCCCCACATCCAGGCGAGCCCGGCGAGGGACCGGGACAGCTCCTCGCAGACGATCGTCTGCTCGACCAGCCCGCCGCCCTGCCCGCCGTACTCCACCGGGATGCCGATCCCGTTCAGCCCGGCGGCGGCGATCCGCCCGGCGAGCGCCTCGGGGAACTCGGTGGCCGCCTCGAGCTCGCGGGCGACCGGCTTCGGGCACTCGCGTTCGACGAAGTCGCGGACCATGTCGCGCAGTGCGCGCTGCTCGTCGGTGAGGTCGAGCACCGGGTCGGTGACCGGCGGGTCGGAGGTGGCCGTCATGTCGTCGCCTTCCCCGTCCGGTCCTGCAAGGGACCGATGACCTCGGCACCGAAGCGGGCGATCGCCTCGAGGGTCGCCTCGTGCCCGGGGCCGCCGGGCTGGCGCATCCGCAGGGCGAGGTAGTCCGCCCCGGTCCGCGCCCGCCAGTCGGTGATCTCGGCGCGCAGCTCCTCGCCGGTGCCGTAGAGGAACCGTCCGGGCGCGACGAGCTGCGGGGTGAAGTCCGCCCGGGACCCGACGTCGCGGACCCACGGTTCGAACTCCGGGAGGTAGACGCCGACGTTGAAGTAGAGCCGGTGCACGGCCATCGCGTGCGGGAGCCACACCTTCTCGCACGCCGCGCGGGACTCGCCGATCCAGGCGTCGCGGAACATCCCGATGCCCACCTCCCGCCCGGCGCGGGCCGCCTCGGCGCGGACGGTCGCGGCCAGCTGCGCGACGACGTCGACGTGCCGCTGCGGGTCGCTGAGCCACAGGTCCGCCCGCCGGGCCGCGAGCGCGAGGCCCCGCGGCCCGTGCGATCCCATGATCACCTCGGGGCGCCGGCCCCCGTAGGGCGCGGGTGTCACGTGTCCCTGCCAGCGCCCGGTCCGGCCGGTGACGTCGAACGGTTCGCCGCTCCAGGCCGCGTCCACGACGTCGAGCAGGTCCCGGAGCAGGTCGAACCGGGCGTCGCGATCGACGCCGTAGAGCCGGAAGTCGGCCGGCAGGTGCCCGACCCCGACGCCCAGCATGGCACGGCCCCTGGTCAGCCAGCTCGTCATCGCGACGTCCTCGGCCAGCCGGACGGGATGGTGGAGCGGGGCGGGCACGACGGCCTGCCCGACGCGGATCCGGCGGGTCCCCTCGGCCAGCGCCGCCCCGGTCAGCAGCGGCGACACGATCCCGCCGCCGCGGGTCTGGTGGAACTCCGGGAGGAAGAACGCGTCGAACCCGGCCTCGTCGGCCGCGCGTACCTCGGCCCGGAGCTGGTCGAGCAGGACGTCGAGCGGGCTCTCGACGTCCTGGATCGGGCACACGAGACCGAACCGCACCGCGCCTCCCCGTTCCGGGATACTCACCCGGAACGTATCAGACGACTGTTTGGTAGAACAGCGTCCGCGGGCGGTGCTCAGCCGCGGACGGACTTCCCGGATGTCGCGCGCGTCGGACGGGGCGGTGCGGCCAGTGCCCCGGACAGACCGTGCACGCCACCGCCGGCCAGCAGGCCGCCGAGGACCAACGCGAACATCTCGTCGGCCAGTGCCTGGTCGGCGTCGGTCCCGCGGGGGACGAACCAGTGCTGCATCCAGTCGAGCATCCCGACGATCGCGCGCGCCGCGATCCGCGGGCTGCCGGGCAGCGACAGCTCGCCGTTGCGGGCGCCCTCGGCGATCAGCGACTCGATCGCCGAGACGTACTGCCGGTCCATGTCGTCGAACAGCGCGAAGGCGGGGGAGCGGGGCCGGCCGACGTGCTGCAGGTAGACGAACGCGGCGGGGTAGTGGTCGGTGAACACCCGGACCTGGATCCGGATCAGCTCGCGCAGCCGGACCGCGACGCTGCTCCCGGTGTCCTCGCGCAGGCGTTCCAGCTCCTTGAGCAGCGCACGCGCCGGGCCCTCGACCACGGCCAGCAGCAGCTCCTCCTTGCTCCCCACGTAGTTGTAGACGCTGCCCTTCAGGATGCCGACGCGGGCGCCGATCCCCTCGAGGGTCGCGTGGTCGTAGCCGTGCTCGCGGAACTCCTCACCGGCTGCGGTGACCAGGTCCGTCCATCGGCTGGGCCGGGGCATCGTTCTCCTTCGCTCGGGGCCGGGTCGGGTCGGGTGTCAGTGCATGGTCCAGCCGCCGTCCACGCACAGCGTGCTGCCCGTGATGTAGGAACCGGCGGGCGACGTCAGCAGCAGCAGCGCCCCCGCGAGCTCGTCGACCGTGCCGATGCGCCCCATCGGGATCCGCTCGACCGCGCGGGTCAGCGCATTCTCGCTCGCGACGAGCGGCGCGGTCATCTCGGTCTCGACGTAGCCGGGCGCGAGCGCGTTGACCCGGATGCCGTGCCGGCCCGACCACTGCTGGGCCAGGTCCCGGGTGAGCCCGAGCAGTCCCGCCTTCGACGCGGAGTAGGCGGCCTGCGGGACCGTCCCGGCGGTCAGGCCCAGTGCCGAGGCGACGTTGACGACGGCCCCGCCCCGTCCGCCCTCGATCATGGCGCGCCCGGCGGCCTGGCACATCTGCAGGGCGCCGACGAGGTTGGTCTGCAGCAGCCCGGCGGCGCGTGCCGGGTCGTCGTTCTCGGCGCGGGCCGCGTACCCGGTCCCGGCGTTGTTCACCAGGATGTCGGGGCCGCCCAGCTCCTGGCGGGCGGCCTCGACGAGTGCCCGGCAGTCCTCGGCCTGCGCGACGTCGGTCCGGACCGCCACGCAGCGCCGGCCCAGTGCCCGTACCGAGCGGGCGACCTCCTCCAGCTCGGTGGTCCGGCGGGCGCCGATGGCGACGTCGGCTCCCGCGGCGGCGAGCACGAGGGCGAACCGGGCTCCGAGCCCGGAGGAGGCGCCGGTGACGACGGCGGTGCGGCCGTCGAGCCGGAACGCGGCGAGCGGGTCCGGTGGCGCGGTCACGACGCCGCGATCCGCACCGGGAACGACTCCATCCCCCGCGACAGCAGGACCGGTGCCCAGCTGGGTTCCTCGACCAGAGCCGGGCCGGGAAGCCGTTCGAGGATCCGGCGCACCGCGATCCCGGTCTCCAGCCGCGCCAGCGGCGCGCCCAGGCAGTAGTGCATCCCGATCCCGAACCCGAGCTGGCGCCCCTGCTGCCGGGTGATGTCGAAGCGGTCGGGATCGGCGAAGACCTCGGGGTCGCGGTTCGCCGACGAGGGGCTGAGGAACACCCGCTGCCCCCGGCGCAGCAGGCGCCCGCGCAGCTCGACGTCCTCGGCCATCACCCGGGCCACCGTCTTGGCCGGGCCGTCGAAGCGCAGCATCTCCTCGACCGCGCTCCCCGTGAGGTCGGGGTCGGCGGCGAACAGGGCGGCCTGGTCCGGGTGCCGGAGCATCGCCCGGACCCCGCAGCCGATCAGGTTGGTGGTCGTCTCGTGCCCGGCGAACAGCAGGAGCACGCCGGTGGCGATGACCTCGTCGTGGGTCAGCGCATCGTGCTCGTCGCGGGCGGCGATCAGCCCCGACAGCAGGTCGTCGGCGGGCTCGCGGCCCCGCTGCGCGACCAGATCGGTCAGGTAGCCGGTCAGCTCGGCCATCCCGCGGGAGCCGCGGTCGTGCCGGCCGGAGTCGGCCATCCCGCCGAAGACCAGCCCGGTGATCTGGTCGGACCACTCCTTGAAGTGCTGCTGGTCGGAGCGCGGCACGCCGAGCATCTCGGCGATGACCGAGGCGGTCAGGGGATAGGCGAGCTCACCGATGACGTCGATCCGGTCGCCGCCGCGCCCGAGCGCGGTGTCGAGGAGCTCGTCGACCAGCTCTTCGATCCGGGGCCGGATCCGGCCGACCGCGCGGGGGGTGAAGCTGCGGCTGAGCAGCCGGCGCAACCGGGTGTGGTCCGGCGGGTCCTTGAAGACCATCCACTCCTCGAGCACGCCGAAGGCGGCCCGCAGGCCCGGGTCGGTGTCCGGGCCCTCCAGCTTGGCCTGCCGGTAGGGGGTGATCCGGTCGGAGGAGAAGCGCGCGTCGCGCAGCGCCGCGTCGACGTCGTCGAACCGGGTGACGAACCAGGAACGGAATCGCTCGCTCCAGTGCACGGGATCGTGCTCGCGCATCGCGGCGAGCATCGGGTAGGGATCGGCGACGGCGGCCGGGGACAGCAGGTCCGCGTGTGCGACGTCGGTGGCGGTCAGGGTCACGGTGCCTCCAGCACGGCGACGGCGCAGGCGTTCCCGTCCAGCACGGACACCCCGCCGCCCATGGTCTCGACCAGGCCGAGGCGTGCGCCGTCGACCTGGCGCCCGTTCGCGTGGCCGCGCAGCTGCCACACGATCTCGGCGATCTGGGCCAGTCCGGTGGCCCCCAGCGGATGCCCGCGCGACAGCAGGCCGCCGGAGGGGTTGACCGGGAGGGAGCCGCCGAGGGCGGTGGTGCCGTCGGCGGCCGCCCGGCCGCCCTCTCCCGGGCCGACGATCCCGAGCGCCTCGGTGGTGACGACCTCGCCGATGGTGAACGCGTCGTGCACCTCGGCGACGTCGACGTCGGCGACCGAGTCCAGCCCGGCCGCCTCGATCGCGTCGGCCGCGGTGTCCCGCACGATGTCGTGTCCCCAGACGTGCGGGGACCGGTGGTCCCACGGCGCGCCGCTGCGCAGGGCGATCCCACGGACGGTGACGGCGGTGCCGGTGACGTCGGTGCCGGTACCGGTGGCCGGGCCGAGGACGGCGGCGGCCGCGCCGTCCGAGGTCGGGCAGCACTGCAGCACGGTGAGCGGGTCGGAGATCATCCTGGAGTCCAGGACCTCGGCCACGGTGTAGCTACCCGAGTACTGCGCCCGCGGGTTGTGCAGGGCGTGGGCGTGGTTCTTCACCGACACCGCGGCGAGCTGCTCCTCGGTCGCGAGCCCCAGCTGCAGGTAGCGCGCGGCGCCCATCGCGTAGAGCGCGGGCAGGGCGAGCCCGCCGCGTTGCTCGGGATCGGTGGGCTCCGGGGTGATCGCCCCGGAGAAGGCGCTGCTCATGTGCTCCAGCCCCAGTGCCAGCACGTTCCGGTACCGGCCGAGCCGCACGGCCTCGTGGGCCTCGACGAAGGCGGTGGTGCCGCTGGCGCACGCGTTCTCGACGGTGATCACCGGGACGCCGGTGATGCCGAGCGCCCGCAGTACCCGCTGGGCGACCCCCGCGGGCCCGAACACGGTGCCGACCCACACGGCGTCCACCCGCGTGGTCCCGGCGTCGGCCAGCGCCTCGGTCACCGCCCGGTGGGCGAGCGCGACCAGGTCCTGATCGGGCTGGCGGCCGAAGTGCGACGTGCCGACGCCGAGCACGCCGACCTGCCCGCTCACGACGCCACCTCGACCTGCGGGTCGCCCGCGTCGGACGGGCCCAGCAACCGGACCCGGGTGCCGAGCGGCAGCGGGTCGGCGGTGCCCACCACGTGGGCGAGCACCCGCGGGCCGTCGTCGAGGTCGACGTAGGCGAGGCCGTAGGGCGGGGTGCGTCCGGGAACCGGGATCCGCACGACCGTGCTGCTCCAGACCACACCGCCCGGCCCGAAGGTCGCGGGATCGGCCGGACCGCCGCAGTCGGGGCACGACGGCCACGGGTAGGCGGCCACGTGACCGCAGGCCGGGCAGCGGATGCCGCGGATCTCGTCGGAGCCCGGGCCGGCGTGCCACCGGGGCCGGGGATCGAGATCGCTCACGTCCGGCGGGCGACTGGCTGTGGGGTTCATCGGCGGAGATATAAACAAACCCCGGGTTGCTTAGCAAGGGACAGCAACACGGGAGAACGCACATCGGGCGGGGCATGTTGACTTTGCAGGTGAAGCGGGTCACTATCTCTCCCGCCGATAGCTACCCGCCGTTTGTCAACGTGGACGAGGCCGAAGGCGCGTCCGGTGGCCGGGTGGTTCACTCCCACCAAGATCCAGGAGGGCCCGACCTATGCAGTTCGGCCTGTTCGCCATGCCCGAGCACCCGCCGATCGAGAACTGGACGCTGTCCTACGATCGGGACATCGACGACATCGTCCTGGCCGAGAAGCTCGGGTTCTCCGAGTACTGGATCGGTGAGCACCACACCGGCGGCTTCGAGAACGTCCCGGTGCCGGAGTACATGATCGCCAAGGCGTCGGCGGTGACCAGCCGGATCCGCCTGGGCACCGGGGTGGTGAACCTGCCCTACCAGGACCCGTTCCAGGTCGCCGAGCGACTGGCCTTCCTCGACCACCTCACGCACGGCCGGCTCGAGTACGGCTTCGGCGGCGGGGGCCTGCCCACCGACCAGGCCCTGTTCGGCCTGGAGCGTTCCGAGGCCGCCCCGCGGACCAACGAGGCGCTCGAGATCATCGAGCGGCTGCTCACCTCCGAGGACCCGGTCTCCTACGAGGGCGTCTACTGGAAGTACGAGAACCGCCAGATCCAGGTCGGGCCGTACCAGGAGGTGCCGCCCTTCTCGATCGCCGGGCTGACCGGGACCCACAACTACGCCCGCTGCGGCTCGAAGGGCTGGAAGGCGCTCTCGGTCTACTTCGCGCCGACCGACAACCGCGGCTACGAGGGCGCTCCCGACCTCAAGGCGCACGCGAACGCGCTGGTCACCGCGGCGGCCGAGGCGGGACTCGACCCCGCGGTCGCCCGTCGAAACTGGCGCATCAGCCGTGAGGTCTACGTCTCGGACAACCGCAACCAGGCGATGAACGAGATCCGGGAGGGTGTCAAGCGGTCCTACGAGTACCTGCTGGGACTCGGCCTCGGCGCCCTGATGAAGAAGGGCGAGGGCATGGACGATGCGGACCTCACCTTCGAGTGGATGGCCGAGGAGATCCCCTGGATCATCGGCAGCCCCGACGACTGCATCGCCCAGATCCGCGAGCTCGAGGAGGAGACCGGCGGGTTCGGCACCCTGCTGATCAACGCACGGGACTGGGTGACCACCGACCGCTGGAACCGCTCGCTCGAGCTGTTCGCCCGCTACGTGACGCCGCCGTTCACGCCGCGGGAGAACCTCGCCCGCCGCAACCGGCTCGCGGACGTGGCGCTCGGCCGCGCGTGATCGACCGGCCCGGGCGCCCGGAGTGGGCGCCGGGCCGGGCGGCGAGCACGGTGAACGCAACCGAGGAGAAGCGATGAACGCCGACGCGCGGGGGTTCCCCCGTTTCTGGGACGAGGAGCGGGAGACCCGGCCCCCCGAGGTCCGGGACAAGCTGGTGCTGGAGCGGATCCGCGCCCAGCTCGAGTACGTCTACCGGGAGCTGCCGTTCTACCGGCGGCACTACGACGCGCACGGGTTCCGTCCCGAGCACGTCCGGACCCTCGAGGACTTCACCACGAAGGTCCCCGTCATCACCAAGAAGATGCTCGTCGCCGACCAGGCCGAGCACCCGCCGTTCGGCAGCTACACGCGGGACTTCACCGCTCCCGGCGGCGGCACCGGGCTCGCCCGGATCCACGGCTCGTCGGGCACCTCCGGGACACCGACGATGTACGCGGTCTCGACGGGGGACTGGGAACGCGCCGCCGACGTGCACGCGATGGCCCAGTGGTGCGCCGGGATCCGGCCGGACGACATCGCCCAGGTGGGGTTCCCCTTCGGTCTGTTCTTCGGCGGCTGGGGCGTGCTCCAGGGACTCGAACGCATCGGTGCCACGGTGTTCCCGCTCGGGGTCACCGACTCGGAGAAGCACCTGGAGCTGATCGCCCGGCTGGGTTCGACGGTGTTCACCGCGACGCCGTCGTACTGCATCCACCTGCTCTCGGTGGCCGAGCGGATGGGGATCGACCTGGCCGCGAGCACCGTGCGGACGCTGCTGGTCGGCGGTGAACCCGGGGGCTCCCTGCCCGGGACTCGCCGGATCATCGAGGAGGGCTGGGGCGCGACGGTGGTGGACGCCGGCTCCACCTCCGAGATGTACCCGTTCCAGACCAGCGTCGGCTGCACCGCGGGTACCGGCACCCATCTGATCTCCGACGAGGTGCACACCGAGATCGTCGCTGGCGACGACCTCAACGCGCCGACTCCGGTCGGCACCCGTGGCGCGGTCGTCTACACCCACCTCTGGCGCGAGTCGCAGCCCATGATCCGGTTCGCGCCGGGCGACGAGAGCTACCTCGACACCGGGACCTGCCCGTGCGGGCGGACCTATCCCCGGCTGCCCGAGGGGGTCCTCGGCCGGCTCGACGACATGCTCGTGATCCGCGGGGCGAACGTGTTCCCCTCGGCGATCGAGACGGCGCTGCGCACGATCGGCGAGCTGGGCCCCGAGTTTCAGATCCGGGTCACCCGCACCCGTGCCCTCGACGAGATCGAGGTGCTCGCCGAGCTCGGGCACGACGCCGTGTCCGCGGAGGCCGCACTCACCGCCGACGCCGTCGCGGCCCGGCGGGCCGAGGTGGCCGGGCGCACCGAGGCGGCGCTCAAGCGGACCGTGAACATCACCGTCCCGGTCCGGCTGCTGGAGCCGGGGACCCTCCCCGAGACGACCTTCAAGGCCCGCCGCGTGGTCGACGAGCGGCCCCGCGCCTGAGCGGGTCCGTACCGTCCTCGGCGTCCCGGATCATCGAGCCCCAGGAGCAATCGGATGACCGGTCTCTCGCCCGAAGCGCTCACCCTGCTGCTGCCGGCCCGACTCGCCCCGGGGGGTGCGCTGCACGGAGGTCCGGCGCGGGGCGGTCGGCGACGGGCAGGAGACGGGCTGCGTGCGCTGCCAAATCAGACGCACTACAGCGCGTCCAAGCACGCCGTGGCCGGCCTGGCCGGGACGGCGGCCATCGAGCTCGCGCCGCGCCGGATCCGGGTGAACTCGGTGCACCCGTGGGCGTGGCCACGCCGATGGGGGAGGACCGCCCGGTCGGGCGGATGCTGCGCGAGCACCCGGAGTTCGCCCCCGCGTTCCGGCAGCTGCTGACCGACCCCGCGCTCGCCGACCCGGACGACGTGTCCGACGCCGTCCTCTGGCTGGCCTCGGACACCGCGCGCACCGTCACCGGGATCCAGCTCCCGGTGGACCTCGAGGCCACCGCGGTGTGAGGCGGGTGTGGCTGGGAGGCCCGCGGCAAACCGGCGGTGGAACCCGGTCGTGGTGCCCTTCGCAGCGCCTGCTGGGTCAGCGGCGCTACGACGCTGTGGATCGGTTACCTGCTCGCGTGCGTGCCGGCCCGCTGCTGCTGTCCCTGCTGCGCGACCGGCATGCCGGAGGTGTCGCCGGATCCCCGGGGCACCGTGACGTGCCTCGACGATCGGACGCTGTCGCCTCACGGGCGCAGCGGCCCATCGTCACCGCGAAACTTGGTCATCGTGGAGGGCGTCCGCTACGAAGTCCGTTTCAGGTTGCTCGTAGCGGTGCTCCATGGCTGCCCATATGCCCTCGGTCGCTTCGGGTGCGGGCATCGGAGACACGCGTTGCTCGTTCGGACCGAGCGGGCCGGAGTCTCCTGCGGCACCGGACACACCGTTCTCTATCCGCTTTGTGATGGTGAAGAACTCGCTCGACGCGTCAATGGCCAACCATCCAATCCGGACCCCGCGGCGAGGAAGAATCTTCCAAATGCTCGGGTCAGTTCGGCTACGCCGCCACCGTCCCCGGTTGAGTTGATATTCCAGATAGTCGTGGCGCGGCGTTGGTTCCAGCGGTGACAGCCAGTCGTGAACGCCTCTATTCGCGCGCGTGGTAGGACTTCGGACAGGGAACTGAGACTCTTTTCGCGGAGGGCGACCTCGTGGATTCCGTATATCGATGGACACGGCCTTTCCGTGTGAGGGGATCGCGGACGACATCGATCGACGGACGCGGTCGGCGGGTTATTGATGGGGCGCGGCCGTCGCCGTGGTGGCGAGGCCGACAGCGCCCAGTACGAGTAGGACGAGGGCTGCGGTGCAACCGACGATTGCGAGGGCCGGCGGCAGGCCGACGGTGCCGGCCAGCAGACCGACTCCGGGTGGACCGGCGAGGTAGGCCAGGTAGCCGACGGCGGTAATCCGAGCTGTGAGCGATCCAGCGTTTGCCGGATCCCGTGCGCCGGCGGTGCTCATCACCATCGGGAACAAGGGCCCGAGCGCCAAGCCGGCCACGCCTACACCGACCAGCAGCAGCTCCGGGCTGGACTGCAATGACGCACTCGGGATCGCTGTCAACAGGACGAGACCGGAGGCCATCACGACCAAGCGGCTCCCGGCCACCCGGATGACCGGGGCCGCCAGGAGACGGGAGAGCATCATCGAGGCGCTCAGGACCGCGACGATGCTGGCGGCAATCCCACTGTGGGCGAACGGTTCCCCGGCGGCGAGCACAGCTGACCAGTCGGTCAGCATGCCCTCGAGCAGCAGCGCTGCCACGCCGAGCGGCGCGAGCAGCAGAAGCATTCGCCCACCGATGCGCATCGGCCTCGTGGTCCGTCCAGGGGCAGGCATCGGGCGGTGCCCGGTCGGCATCAGGCCAGACCACACTGCGAGCAGTGTGGCCAGCAGTACTGCTGCGACCATGCCGAAGTGCCATCCGACCGGTGTCGCGAGAACGGCCGCCACTCCACCGGTGGTCGCCCCGATCAGCACTCCGGCGCTGTACATGCCGTGAAACCCGGGCATGAGGACCGTCTCGCGTTCTGCCTCCATCTCGATCGCCGCGACATTCATACCCACATCCAGGGCGCCGCTCGCGCAGCCGAGCAGGACCAGTACGAGTGTCAGCGAGAGCAGGCCATCAGCCAATGCGACCAATGGCAATGAGCCGGCGAACAGCAGGCTCGCCGTCCGGCACACCGACCTCGTCGACACGTTGCGCAGCAGACGGCCGGTGAGTAGCAGCGATGGCACCGAGCCGGCCGCGATGCCGAACAGTGCGATGCCCAGCTGAGGTTCACTCAACCCCAGGTCGTTCTTGACGGCGGGAATGCGGGGTGCCCAGCTGGACAACACGGCCCCGTTGAGGAGGAAGACGGCGCCGAGAGCAATACATGACGAGCGCGACGGCATGAGCATGGCAGGGTCCCAAAAGCCGCCCTGCCGGTTACCGTGCAACGCCTCCCGGACGGTCAGGAGGCGGTATCGACTATAACGGGTATATCCGTTGCTTGGCCACACTGACGAGTGGGGCCCCGAATCGGCCCAGACGTGTTCGACGTGGTGTCACTGAGCGTGCTGTCCGACGTCTGACCGACGTTTGATCGGTGGGGTTGATCCGAGCGGGTCTGGCACCGGGTGAAGCACCACCCCTGGCCCCTGCTGGTCATGGACCTTGTTGGCCTGCAACTCGAAGCCCGCGGGGTGCGCTACGGGACTGCGCCGCCCGTGACCTCGTCGGGGCCCGCGAGCGGGGCGGGTGTGCCACACGCGCCGTGTTCTCAGCGGATGGGAACGACAGTCCCCCCGATGTCGAGCGCGGTCCACGCGGTGTCCGGCCTCGGGAACATCGGTACAGCCGTCGGCCCTGAGAACGATCATGATCCGATCGGCGCGAGCGTGCTGACGCGGTTCTCGTACTCGCGACGGGGCTGCGGGAGGAACTCGGCGGCTGCACCCACTGGCTGCGGCGAACCCGTGGGCACGCAGCGGACCCGTCAGCCCGCCGACCTGCGGGTGATCGTCCGATCAGTGTCGATCGGTGCCACGGATGGCACCGATCGACACTGAACGGATGATCACCGCTGGTGGTGGGCCGTCAGCTCGCGGCGGGCCGTCAGCTGGTGGTGCGTACGAGGCGGAACGAGCATTGCGCGCCGGGGTCAGCGTTCCGGCTTCGGGTCGGGCCGGTGGGTCGGGGTGTATCTGGCGAGCATGGTCTGGACAGCCTGTTCGACGGCGTCGTGGATGTCGGAGGCTGTGGGGTCCCAGTCGGTCAGCAGCATGCGGGGCCACAGGACGTAGTTGGCGATCATGCCGAGGAACTGGTTCGCGGCGCTCTCGGCGTCGGGCACATCAGCGTTGCCCGCCTCGTGTTCGGATTCCAGGTAGTGCTGAACCGAGGTGAAGTAGGGCAGTTTGCCGAGCTCGAACTGCATCCGTCCCAGTTCGGGGAAACGAGGCAGTTCGGCGATGACGATCCGGAACAGGGCCGTCATGCCGGGCCGGCCGATCAGGTCGGCATAGCGGTGGCCGACCGTTGTCAGTCCGGAGCGCAGGTCTCCGGTCTGTGGCTGCGTGGCAGCGTCGCCGGCGTCACGCTGCCAGGACTCGGTGACGATGGCCTCGAAGAGGGCCGCTTTGGTGGGGAACCGCTTGAACAGGGTGGACTTCGAGACCCCGGCCGCGTCGGCGATCCGGGCCAGTGAGGTGCCGTCGTAGCCACGATCCAGGAACAGCTCCGTGGCAGCGGTGGTGATCGCCTCGCGTTTCTGTTCAGCGAGTCTGCGGTGGTGTGCGGAGAGTCCTGCTGCCATGCGGGCAGTATGTCGCAGACCCGAGGCGAGTCACTTGACTCGCCTCGAGAGCCCTGCTTACGGTACGAGAGTAAGGCGAGTCGAGTGACTCGCCTCCTATCTGGGGTGCCCGGGTGAGTTCCGGTAGCCGCGCAGTGGAGGAGCAGTTCATGACGATCGACGAGATCGCTCTGGTGACCGGTGCGAATCGCGGGCTCGGACGCGGCGCGGCCATCGCTCTGGCCGCACGCGGGGTGCGGGTCCTGGTCACCCACCGCGGTGATGCGGCCGGGGCTGAGAAGACGGTGGAGCAGGTGCAGGCGGTGGGTGGGACTGCCGCTGTTCTCCGGCTCGACATCAGCGACGTCTCCTCTTTCGCGTCCTTCACCTCCGAACTGAGCGAGCAGCTGGAGCGCTGGGGTGCTTCGCGGCTCGACATCGTGGTCAACAACGCGGGAGTGGGGATCTTCGGACCGCTGGAGGACGTCACGATCGACGACTTCGACACGGTGATGGGCACCAACGTCCGGGGCACGTTCTTCCTCATCCGGTCACTTGTGCCGCTGCTGACCCGAGGCGGCCGCATCATCAACGTCTCGACGTCACTGACCCGCCACACCAGCCCCGCCACCTCGGTCTACTCCGCCTCGAAGGCCGCCGTCGAAGCCTTGAGCCGCACCCTCGCCGCGGAACTCGGCCCGCGCGGAATCCGGGTCAACTCCATCGCCCCGGGACCGACCGCCACTGATTTCAACGGTGGCGCGATGCGGGACGACGCCGAGATGCGCCAGGTTCTGGCCGGACAGACCGCGCTCGGCCGCGTCGGCGAACCTGAGGAGATCGGCGACGCCATCGCCACGCTGGCCTCCGAGGGCCTGCGCTGGGTCACCGCCCAGCGCATCGAGGTCTCCGGCGGCGCCCTCCTCTGAGCGACCGGGCGACGGCCTGTAGAGACGCCTCCTCAGCCGCCGACCAGGCGCTCCCAGCGGTCCAGCGCCTCGGCGCGGGCAGCGGGCACCTCCAGCAGGCGGGTCAGCTGCGGGTCGATCACGGTGTCGAGCAGGGCCACCGCCGCGGCCGGGGGCTCCTCCATCACGGCGGGCGACGGTGCCGTGCCGAGCGCGAACCCGCAGTCGGCCCTCACGTCGTCGCGGTCGGCGCCGCCCGCGATCGCGGCGAGCCGGGGCGGGCCGCTCGCGAAGTCGATGACGGCGCGGTCGGTCACCGCGGCGTGGATCCCGCGCCCGGTGCGCCGGCCCGCGCCGGTGACGAACGAGACCCGCTCGACCAGGAACCGCCGGCTGTGCGCGGCCCGGTAGGCGACCAGCCGCCCGACGAGCGCGGCCGTGTCGGCCAGCGCCAGGCTGCCGGGCAGCCGCTGCAGCCCGCCGTCCCGGTCCGGGACGCGGCTGGCGTTGATCGCGCCGTCGCCGTCGAGCTGGGCCGGGCTGACGAACTGCAGGGTGACCCGGCCCCGGCCGAGCGCGTCGAGCACCTCGGTCTGGCGGTAGTCCCCGGCCGCGTGCCTGCTCGCCGCCGCGGCGTCGACCAGTCCCTCGGCGATGTCGTGCGTGCGCGGGGAGACCGCGGTGCCGAGCAGCACCGTCAGGTCCGGCACGAGCAGCTCTCGGGCCAGCAGGACGGCGGCCGCGGCCAGCGGCGTCGCCACGCCGACGATCACCACGTCGTCCGGCCTGCACTGCCGGGCCAGGTTCCAGATCACCCGGTTCGCGACCGCGCGTGGGTCGGCGTTCATCGCCGCGCCCCCGTCCCCGCTGCGGCGGCAGCGGATGCCGCCGCGAGCAACGGGTCGAGGCCGCCGCCGGGATCGGCCAGGTACCGGCGGAGCCCGGCGAGGTCGGCCGGGTACTCGCCGGGCAGCGCGGTCGGCCGCGCCCCGCCCGGGGCGACGACGACCGCGTCCACCTCGTGCCCGAACAGCAGCGCGCGGTGCCGCGCCGCGTGCGCCCGCTCGTCGTCGAGGATCCGCTCCACCGTCACGATCACCACGTCCGCGGCCCGGGCGAGGACCGCGTCGGCGTCGTGCAGGAAGTCCGCCTCGGCGGGACCGAGCACGGTGCCGTCCGCGCCCGCGGCCGAGGCGTGCACGACCGCGACGTCCAGGCGCATCGCGGGCACCGCGACCACCTCCTCGCCGGTGTAGGGGCAGGTGACCCCGCGCAGACCGAGCTCGGCGAGCAGGTCGCTGCCGGTCGCGCCGCGGGTGGGCAGGAAGGGCAGCCCGGCCCCGGCCGCGCGCAGCCCGGTGACGAACAGCAGCTCGCTGTACTCGTGGGCGGTGAGCCGCCCCGCCCGGACGGCGGCCTCGTACCCGATGGCCCGGCCCAGCTGCTCGAAACCGACGTAGCCGCTGTGCATCTCGGCCAGCGCGCCGCGCACGGCCAGCAGCTCGGCGTCGAGCGAGGCCAGGAAGGAGTGCACCCGCAGGTCACGGCGACCGGCGGTGGCGAGCGCGTCGAGGAAGGCGATCGGCTTCCTCCGCAGCAGCACCCCGCCGACGCCCAGGCGGGCGCCGTCGGGCACCAGCGTCAGCGCCTCGTCGAAGGGCCGGATCGGGTTCGGCACTGTACCTTCATATCAAACGACCGTATGGTAGGCGAGTGGCACACGTCACGGACGAGGAGGTCGTGGTGACGTACCGGACCCTGCGGGTCGACGACGGACCGGACGACGGCGTGGTGGTCGTGACGCTGGACCGTCCGGAGCGGCTCAACGCGATGGACCCGGACTTCTTCCGGGACCTGGCCGCGGTGATGCGGGACCTCGACGAGCGGGACGACGTGCGCGCCGCCGTGCTCACCGGTTCCGGGCGGGCGTTCTCGGCAGGCGGCGACATCGACTCGTTCGCCGCGCTCGACGGTGACACCGACGCCGTCCGTGCCCACCTGCGGCTGGTCTACGACGGCTTCCACGCCGTCGAGCTCGCGCAGAGCCCGGTGGTCGGCGCGGTCAACGGCCTGGCCTTCGGCGGCGGCACCGAGCTCACCCTGACCTGCGACGTCGTGGTCGCCGCCGAGTCGGCCACGTTCGCGTTCAAGGAGCCGACGGTCGGGCTGACGCCGGGCTTCGGGGTGCTCCGCGGGCCGGACGTCATGGGCCGCGGCTGGACCCGCTACCTGGCGCTGACCGGCGACGCGATCGACGCCCGTACCGCCGAGCGGGCCGGGCTCGTCCAGTTCGTGGTGCCGGACGCCGAGCTGCTGGCGACCGCGACGTCGGTCGCCGCCCGGATCGCGGCGAACCCGCGGCTGGCCGTGCGGGTCGGCAAGCAGTTCGTCAACCGCGACACCGGCTCGGCGATGCGCGAGTCGGTCGAGGCGACCGCACTGCTGTTCACCACCGCCGAACACCGGGCCGCGGTGTCGGCGTTCCTCGCGCGGAGGGAAGCCCGCCATGGCCGATGACACCGACCTGATCGAGGTCGACGACGCCGACGTCCAGGAGCTGTTCTTCGACCGCGGTTGGACCGACGGGCTGCCGATCGTGCCGCCGCCGTCGCCCGCGACCTGTTCGGCGGCTGATCCGCGCGGTCACTCAGCGGCGCACGGTGTAGCCGGCGGCGTCGCGGTCCCAGTTGTCGGCCGTGACGCCGTCCTCGCGTAGCCGGAACTTCTGCACCCGCTGGCTGGGGGTCTTGGGCAGCTCGTCGAGGAACCGGACGAAGCGCGGCACCGCGAAGTAGGCCATCTGCTCCTGACAGTGATCCAGCAGCTGCTCCGGGGTGGGTGCGGCGCCAGGCTGCGCCACGACCGCGATCATCACCTCGTCCTCGCCCAGCTCCGAGGGCACCGCGTACGCGGCGGCCTCGGCGACGTCCGGGTGCGCGCAGACGACCTGCTCGACCTCCCAGGAGGAGATGTTCTCACCGCGGCGGCGGATCGAGTCCTTGAGCCTGTCCATGAAGTACAGGACACCGTCGGCGTCCATCCGGCCGCGGTCCCCGGTGTGGAACCACAGGTTGCGGAACGCCCGCACGGTCTCCTCGGGCATCCGGAAGTACTCGTCGATCATGATCCCCGGCTTCTTCGGGCGGACCACGATCTCGCCCGGTTCGCCCGGGGGCACCGGACGGTCGTGCTCATCGACCACCGCAACGGTGAAGTTCGGGCTCTCCCGGCCCGCGGAGCCGCGCGGGGCGTCGTCCTCCGGGCGTCGCTGGGTCGCGATCGCGATCTCGGTCATGCCGTAGACCTCGGTGAGCCGGACCCCGAACCGGCGCTCGAACGGCTCCCAGATCTCCACCGGGCAGGGCGCGCCGAAACCGGCCCGGACCGGGTTGTCGGCGTCGTCGGGAAGCTCGGGCTGCTTGTAGAGCATCATCAGCAGCGCGCCCTGGTAGTTGAACGCGGTGACCCGCTTCTCCCTGCAGATGTCCCAGAACCGGCCTGCCGAGAAGCGGTCGTCCATCACCAGCATCCCGCCGGCCTCCATCGCCGCCATCACGCTGGTGTACTTGGCGTTGATGTGGAACAGCGGGAACGCGGTGTAGAGCCGGTCCTCGGGGGTGTAGCCCATCAGATGCGCGGTGTGCCGGGCCAGGTTGAGGTTCGCCTCGTGGCCGAGCACCACGCCCTTCGACGGTCCGGTGGTCCCGGAGGTGTAGAGCAGCACCGCGGTGTCGGTCCGGTCCAGGGTGGGCCGCGGCGGCTCCTCGTCGAGGTAGAGATCCGCGAGTGCCGGTCCCGGGTCCGCACCCGGTTCGCCGTGCACCACGATGTGGCGCAGCAGCTCGAGCCCCTCGGCGGCCTCGGTGACCCGCTGGGCGAACTCCGCGTCGCAGACCACGGCGCAGGCCTGGGACTGCTCGAGCAGGTAGCGCAGGGCGAAGCCGCGGGCCGCGGTGTTGACCGGCACCTCGATCAGCCCCGACTTGCACAGGGCGAACCAGACGTCGATGTTCTCCAAGCTGTTGCGCATCATCACGCAGACCCGCTCGCCGCGGGCCAGGCCGAGCGCGTGCAGTCCGGCGGCCATCCGGTCGGAGTCGCGGTCGACACCGAGGTAGGTCTTCTCCCGGCCGACGACGTCCAGCGCGGTCCGGTCGCCGTAGCGCTGCGCGGCGTCCCGGATCCAGTCACCGATCGTGCGCGGGGCACCGGGTGCGAGCACGACACCGCTCATGGTCAGTCCCTCCTCGGCAGGCAGCTGGCCTGGTCGTTCCACTGGAACTCGTGGGTGCACCGCTCGTCGTCGTCACCCCGGCGGCCCCAGTTGTTCGGCCCGGTGGAGTAGGCGCCCGGACGGGTACGGCCAATGATGCGGATCTCCTTGTCGGGGGACAGGGGGAGGAGGCGGGGAGTCAGCCGTGCCGGCCGTCGACCCGCGGCGCCTCGGTGACGCCCGCATCGTCGAGCTCGGCGGCGATCCGCCTGCGCAGCTCGACCTTGCGGATCTTGGTGCCGGACATCGGCCATTCGGTGACGAACCGGATGTAGCGGGGTACCCGGTAGGACGCGATGCGCCCGACGCAGAAGTCGACGAGCTCCTGCTCCGTGGCCTCCTGGCCCGGCGCGAGCTGGACGAACGCGGCGGGCACCTCGACGTAGCGGGCGTCCGGCGCCGCGACCACGGCCACGATGCCGACCGCCGGGTGCCCGAGCAGGTGGCCTTCGACCTCGGCCGCGGAGACGTTCTCGCCGCCCACCTTCAGCATGTCCTTGAGCCGGGACAGGAAGGTCAGCCGCCCGTCCTCGTCGGCGACGACCACGTCGCCGCTGTGGAACCAGCCGTGCTCGTCGAAGACCTGGGCGGTGAGCTCGGGGTCGCGGAAGTAGCCGTCGAACGCGTTCGGGCCGCGGAACAGCAGCTCGCCCGGTGTGCCCGGCGGCAGGTCGGCACCGGACTCCGGGTCGACGACCCGGCACTGCATCCCCGGCATCGGGTGCCCGCCGGTCTCCGCCCGCGCGGCGGGCGGGTCGTCGAGCCGGTTGAGGGTGAGGAACGCCGAGGACTCGGTCATCGCCACGCACGACACGTGCACCGCGTGCGGCAGCCGCGCGGCCATCGTGCGCAGCCGTTCCGGCACCCCCACCGCCATCACGACGCGGATGCGGCTCAGGTCGTGCTCGGCGAAGTCCGGCCGGTTCAGCACCGGCATCCAGATCGTCTCGAACGCCGCGAGCGCGACGGTGACCCGTTCGCGGACCAGCAGGTCCAGGGTCGTGGACGGGTCGAAGAACCGCGGGTGCACGAAGGTGGCCCCCGCGGTCAGGCAGCTCAGCGCGAACGTGATCCCCCCGCCGTGGAACAGCGGGATCGCCGTCCACACCCGGTCCGCACCGGACAGCGGCATCCGCTCGCGGGCGATGCCGTCCGCGAGCCGGGTCACCGCCTCGTGGCTGAGCATGGCGCCCTTCGGCGATGCGGTGGTGCCCGAGGTGTAGACCAGCAGCGCGGTGTCGCGGACCCGCACGCCCTGGGCCGCCCGTTCGACCGCGGCCGGGTCGGTGCCGGCGGCGAGGGCGTCGAACTCGGCACCCGCGACGATCCCCGCCCCGCCCGGCCCGCCGAGATGCACCACGTGGCGCAGCTCGGGCGCCTCGGGCAGGACGAGCTCCCCGGGACCGGACCCGGCCAGGTGCGGGAAGGTCTCGGCGAGCAGGTCGAGGAAGTCCGGTTCGCCCGGCTGCGGCGGCGCGGTCACCAGTACCCGCATCCCGGAGTGCGCGACGATCCCGGAGAGCTCGACCGCCTTGAACCGTGCGTTGATCGGCACCGCGATCGCGCCGACGTCGGTCACCGCGACCAGCAGCGCGACCAGGTCGACCGAGGCGGGCAGCAGGATCCCCACGCGGTCACCCGGCGCCACCCCGAGGGCCAGCAGGCCGCGACCGAGTGCGTGCGCCCGGTCGGCCAGCTCGCCGTAGCTCGCCCGCTCGGCCGGGAACACGATCGCCTCGCGCGCCGGGTGCTCGGCCGCCCTGCGGTGCAGCAGGTCCCCCAGGGTGGTGGCCGCGACGGGGCGGCGGGACCGGGTGGACGAGGGACGGTCGGCACCCGGACCCACGGCGGGGTCCTCGGGTTCGGTGACGGTCGGGACGGTTCGGCCCGGCATGAGCTCTCCTGTCACAGCATCGGGGAAGGAGTGATCCAGTTGTGCCAGACGACCGTTTGATTGTCATGGGCTCTTCGGGTGGTTTCCCGGTGAACTGGTCGAACGGTGCGGCGGGCTGCCCGAGCAGTCGGAGGGACCCGGGGTCACGGTCACCGGCACCGCCGTCTGCAGCACCATCCCGGTCAGCGGGTCGATGTCCGCCGCGTCCGAGGTGAGCGACCCGACGGCCGGATCGGCCCAGCCGTGCGGCACCGACACGGTGCCCCCCAGCTGACCCTCGTCGCACTGTGCCGTGGCGCGCAGCGCTCCGTGCGCACTGCGCACCCGGACGGCCTGTCCGTCGGAGACCCCCCGTGCGGCGGCGTCCGACGGGTGCAGGGTCGCGGCGGGCGCCTCCCGGCCGGTACGCCCGCTGTCGTCGGCGAGCTGTGAGTTCAGGTGCCGCACCTGGCGCCGGGCGACCAGCGTCAGCGACTCCGGGTCCGCCGGGGCCGACGGCGTCGCGGCGAGCTGGTGCACCAGCGGCTCCGGAGCCAGCTGCCAGCGGCCCGCCGGGAGACTGCCGGTCACCCAGCCGTGCACCGCGGACTCGCCGAGCACCGGGCCGTCCGCGTCGCGCAGCTCGGCGAACCCGACGCGCCCGCGCCCGCCCAGCTCGGCCAGCAGGTCGTCGTCGACGGCGGTGTCCGGGTCGAGCCCGTCGGGCAGCACGCTGATCCCGAGCCGGTCGGCGAGCTGCGCGAACACCCACCACATCGGACGGCGCTCGGCGGCGGGCGGTACCACGGCCGCGGTGTACTGGGTGACCATCGTGGACAGGTACCGGTCGACGAACAGCGGCAGGTCGGCGCGTTCGAGCTGACCGGCGGCCGGCAGCACGTGGGTGGCGAGCGCGGTGGTGGCGGTGGGCAGCACGTCGATCACCGCGAGCACGTCGAGCCGGGACAGCGCCCGGGCGACGGCGGCCGGCTGTGGCAGCGCCAGCACCGGGTTGCCGCCGCCGACCAGCAGCGCACGCAGGTTCCCGGCCTCGATCTCACCGGCCAGCGCCGCGGCCGGGAGCTCGCCGTAGCGGCCGGGCAGCTCCGGGCGGCTGCGTGGCCCCGGCTGGGCCGAGCCGTCGTAGCGGCGCAACCGGCGCCGGTCGAGCTGGCTGAGGAAGCCGGGATGGAACCACATCCCGCCCCGCCGGTCGAACGAGCCGGTGACCAGCAGCAACGCCCAGAGCAGCCATTCCGAGACGTTCGCGGTGCCCGACATCGACACCCCGGTCCCGGTCAGCCCGCCCAGGCGGCCGTGCCGGCGTACGGCGCGGACGAGGTCGTCGAGATCGGCGCCCGGCAGGCCGGTGCAGGCGGCCGTGGTCTCCCGGTCGAACCGGTCGACGGCCGCGGCGAGCTCGTCGGCGCCCTCGGTGTGCTCGTCCAGGAAGTCGGTGTCGGCGCCCTCGGCGAGCAGCGACCGGACCAGGAACGCGAGCACCGCGTGGTCGGTCCCCGGGCGCGGGGCGAGGTGGCGGGTGGCGAGCCGCGCGGTCTCGGTGTGCCGCGGGTCGAGTACCCACACCTCGCCGCGCTCGGCGAGGCGGCGCAGCGCGGCGGTCGGGACCGGCAGCGCGTTGAGGTGCCCGTGCGAGACCACCGGGTTGGTGCCGACGAGCAGGGTGAGCGTGGCGTCCTCGTGGTCGAGGGCGGGGATGAGCCCGGGATAGCCGCCCATGAGCTCGGCCACCAGCGGTTTGCCCGGGGTGTCCACCGTGGCCGAGGAGTAGGCGCTGCGTGAGCCCAGCCGTTGCAGCAGGCGCATCCCGGCGGTGCGCCCGGCCGGGTCGAAGGACGCCGCGGTGGCCAGGAAGGTGCCCACCGCGTCCGGGCCGGACTCGTCGACCAGCCGGCGCAGCCGGCCGGCGAGATCGTCGAGCAGCTCCGGCCATTCCACCCGGACCAGCTCGCCGTCGCGGCGGAGCATCGGGTGGTCGAGCCGGTCCGGCCGGTGGTGGAACTCGGCCAGTGACCGGCCCTTGGGGCAGGTGTAGCCGGCCGTGACCGGATGGTCGCGGTCGCCGGCGACCGACACGACGCGGTCCCCGTCGGTGCGCACCCGTAGCCCGCACACCGAGATGCAGAAGCGGCAGAACGTGCGGTGCTCGATCTCGCTCACGGTTCGGCCGCGGCGCGGACGGTGGGCAGTGGCATCATCGCCACCTCCTCATCTACCAATCGTTTGACAAACTAGCCCTTCCGGTCGACGGTGGACAAGCGTCGGGTGTGGTGGAGAGGGGCTGGGACATGGGTGTGGTCGCGGAGGACAGGGTGCGCAGCCTGGTCGGGCACCGGTTCCCCGGTGCCCGCTACCGGATCGACGCGGCCGCCGAGCTTGAACTGCGGGAGGTCGCCGGCGCCGCCCCGGCGGAGGGCGACACCGCGCACCCGCTGATGGTGTTCCTGGTCGCGCAGGGCGGCATCGGGATCGACCTGGACTCCCTGTTCGCGCTGTGCCACGCCGGCACCGCCGACGGCGTCATGCTCGGCGAGTGGTCGGTCGAGCAGCGGGCGCCGCTGCGGATCGGTGCGGAGTACCTCGTGCGCGGCGGGATCGACGACGTCGTGCGCAAGTCCGGTGCCCGGGCCGGTGTCTTCGACATCGTGACGATGGGCCTCGACGTGCTGGGCGACGGCGACCCCGAGCCGTACGCCCGGGTCCGCACCTCCTTCGTCTTCCCGCGGCGGCCGCGATGAGCCCGCGGGTGGGGGACGAGCTGCCGCCGTGGTGCCTCGAGTCGGTCGGCGCGGGCCCGATGGCGCGGTTCGCGGTGCTGCTGGCGGACCCGAACCCGATCCACCTGGACCCCGAGGCGGTGCGCGCGCTCGGGATGGGCGACCGGGTCGTCAACCAGGGGCCGCTGAACCTGGCCTACCTGCAGAACATGCTGATCGGCTACACCGGGGGCCCGGACCGGATCCGGGAGCTCCGGCTGCGCTTCGCGGCCAACGTCTTCGCCGGTGACCGGGTGGTCGCCGGCGGCCGGGTGACGGCCGTACCCGGTCCGGCCGGACCGGCGGGGGAGCAGCCGGTGGAGTGCGAGGTCTGGCTGGACGCCTTCCGCCCGGGTGATCCCGGCCCGGTCCGGGTGCTGAGCGGGACCGCGCTCGTCGCCGTCGGCGGCGGGACCGTCGACACGGCGGCCCCGGCCGACCAGAGTTGAACCATCGTTCGGACGAGAGAGGTGTCATGCCGAGCTACGACGTCGTGGTGATCGGAGCCGGAGCGGCCGGGTTGTCGGCCGGAGCGTTGCTGGCCAAGGAGGGCAAACGGGTCGTGGTGCTCGACCGCAGCCCGTACCTGGGCGGGCGCGCGATGGCCGTGCCGGACGAGGGGTTCACCGTCAACCTCGGCGGGCACCTGATCGAGGACGGCGGCTCGGGCATCACCAAGGTGTTCGAGCACGTCGGCAAGGAGCTGATCCACGGCGAGGTCAGCAACGACATGCCGATCTGGGAGAACGGCAAGGGCTGGGGGTCGATCCGGGACCGGTACACCGACCGGACCGAGCTCAAGAAGGTGATCAAGGCACTGGTCAACACCCCGTACGAGGAGCTCGACGCCTGGGACGACCGCTCGCTGCGCGAGTGGATCCACCAGTACACCGACGACCAGGGCGTGGTGGACCTGTTCGAGTTCATCTCCGTCCTGGAGTGCATGACCGACAACTGGTACGACCACTCCGCCAGCGACAACCTCTACGTGCGCAAGATGCACTTCGAGGAGAAGGGCACCGCCGCGTACTCCTGCTGGCCCGGCCAGGGCTGGGACGGGATCTGGCGGGACCTGGCCGATGCGATCACGTCGAACGGCGGTGAGCTGCGGCTCGGGACGAGCGTCGAGCGGGTGATCATCGAGAACGGCGCCGTGAAGGGCGTGGCGGTCGGGCGCGAGCCCAAGGTGCTGCCCAACGAGTTCTTCGAGGAGGAGATCCTCGAGGCCGACGCGGTGATCTCGACACTGCCGGTGTGGAACGTGCTCAACGTCGTGCCGCGGTCGGCGCTGCCCGAGTGGTACGCCTCGCAGATCGAGTTCCTGGCCCAGGACAAGTTCCGGATCGCCTGGCTGGGGCTCTACCTGGCCACCGAGGAGCCGGTCACCCAGTTCGACCCGCGCGAGCTCGCCACCTGGACCGCGACGCCGTCGACCGACTGCTCGGGCTTCATGTTCGACCAGAGCGCGATGGATCCGAGCTGCTCGCCGGAGGGCACCCACCTGCACGTGATGGGGGCGATCATCCCGGGCGCCAAGGGCCGGGACAAGGAGTGGTGCCGGGCCACCATGGAGGCGTTCGAGCGCGACGCCGAGACCATGTGGCCGGGTTTCGCGAAGCCGCTCTGGCGGCGACGGCACCTGGTGTTCGAGCCGAGCTTCGGGGTGATCCAGATGCCCGGGCTGGTAGGGAAGTACCGCCCGCACTGGCGGGCGCCGAACGTCGAGGGCCTGTGGTTCGCGAGCGAGACCTTCCGCAGCCGCGGGATCGGCACCGACCGTGCCGCGCGGGCGGCGCTGACCTGCGTCGAGGACTACCTCGGTGGCCGGATCCCCACCTTCGGCGACGGGTGGAGGTACTGAGTTGCGCAGGTTGCAGCTGGGGGTCCCGGGGCAGATCATGCCGCCCGCCGAGACCGCGGTGAAGTTCGCCCGCCGCAGCGAGGACGAGGGCTACGACGCCGTCTGGTGGCCCGATCACCTCATGGGCTGGCACGCCGACACGATGTGGACGCCGGACCTGACCCCGCTCGCCGAGGTCCAGCCCAACCCGCACACCTACTTCGACCCGATGATCATGATGGGGGTCGTGGGGGCGCAGACCGAGCGGATCAAGGTCGGGGTCGTCGTGACCGACCTGATCCGGCGCAACCCGGCGATGGCCGCGGCGACCGCGTTGACCCTCGACCACGTCACGAAGGGCCGGGCGATCATCGGCCTGGGGTCCGGGGAGAAGCTCAACGTCACGCCGTACGGGATGGACTTCGAGAAGCCCGTCGCGAAGCTGTCCGAGGGCATCGACGTGATGCGGCTGCTCTGGGAGGCCGACGGGCCCGTCGACTACCAGGGGAAGTTCCACACCCTGGACAGGGCGGTCCTGGGATTGGCGCCCTACGGGGACGACCCGCCGGAGATCTGGACCGCCGCGCACGGACCGCGGATGCTGCGGCTCACCGGTACCAAGGCCGACGGCTGGCTGCCGACCAAGATGACCGCGCCGGACTACGCGTCGTCGCTCGGCACGATCCGCCAGGCCGCCGACGGTGCGGGCCGGGACCCGGACAAGATCACCCCGGGGATGCTCGGCTACGTCCTGATGGGACCGGACGAGGAGACCGTGCGGCGGCTCACCGAGGCGCCGCTGGTGCGGGCGCTGTGCGTGCTGCTGCCCTCCCAGGTGTTCCGCGACCTCGGCGTGGAGCCGCCGCTCGACGGCGGCCCGCACGGGTCGGGGTTCCACGACTTCATCCCGACCACGATCGAGCGGGCGGAGTCGCTGCGGATCATCGACGCGATCCCGCCGGAGGTCGTGCGGCACTACGCCTTCTGCGGCACGCCCGAGCAGGTCGCCGAGGAGCTCCACGACTACCGCGAGGCCGGCCTGGAGCACCTGGTGCTCTGGAACATCACCGCGTTCGGCGACCCGTCGCTGGCCCGCTGGTCGTTCGGGGCGATGGCCGAGCTGAAGAAGCTGGTGGGCTCGTGAGGGCGCCGGTCGAGCAGTACTTCGCCGCGCTCAACGCGGACGCGTACGACGATCTGGCCGCGGTGTTCACCGACGACGTCGAGATCCACACCGTCGGGGCCAAGCCGGTCGTCGGGCGGGCCGCGGTGCTCGCGCACTTCCCGCGGGTCCTGGCGGGCTACGCCGAGCACTGCGACCGGGTGACGCGCTGGATCGAGACCCCGGAGGCGATCGTCACCGAGATCGAGTTCACCGGGCGGCTCGGCGACGGCCGCCCGGTCGTGTTCCCCGCGCTGGACGTGTTCGACCTCCGTGCCGACCGGATCACCCGGGTCACGACCTGGTACGACACCCGCGACGTACGGCGCCAGGTGCTGGCGTGAGGCTCGGAGTGACCCTGCCCGTCGACGACGGGCTGACCGTTCCGGACTACCTCCGGCTGGTGCGCACCGCGGAGGACGCCGGCTACGACTCGGCGTGGGTCGGCGAGGTGGCCGGGCCCGAGGTGTTCTCGATGCTCGGCGTGCTCGCGGCGAGCACCAGCCGGATCCGGCTCGGGTCCGGGATCGCCACGGTGTACCCCCGATCGCCGGCACTGGCGGCGATGGGGTTCGCGACGCTCGCCTCCGCCGCGCCGGGGCGGATCCTGGCCGGGCTGGGCGCGAGCAGCCCGATGATCACCGAGGACTGGCACGGCCGGTCGCACTCGCGTCCACTCGCGACGATCGAGGGCTACATCGCCGCGCTGCGCGCGGCCTGGGCGGGGGAGCGGGTGCACGTGGAGCACCCGCGCACACACGGGTTCCGGGCGGGGTTGCTCCCACCGGAGCCGCCGCCGGTCGTCGTCGCCGCGATGAACCCGAAGATGCTGCGCCTGGCCGGCCGGGTCGCCGACGGGGTCTTCCTCACCTGGTCGCCGGTGGACGAGATCGCGGCCAAGCTCGCCCTGGTCCGCGAGGGCGAGCGGGAGGCGGGCCGGGAGCCCGGCAGCGTGTGGGCGATGGTGTCGTTCTGGGCCTACGCCGGTGACCGGCAGGACGAGGCGATGCAGCGGCTGCGCAGGCTCTGCCTGCAGTACGCGATGGCGCCCACGCACGCGGAGTCCTTCCGCGCGGTGTTCCCCGATCTCGACCGGGCGACCGAGCTGTGGCGCTCCGGTGATCGGCGCGGTGCCCTCGCGCTGATGCCCGAGGAGGCGGTGCACCGGCTGTGCGCGCTCGGTACCGGGGTGGACGTCGCGACCCGGGCCGCGGCCGTGCGCGAGGCCGGGATCGTGCTCCCGGTGCTGCTCACCCCGGGTGCGGTGCCCGGCGACGTGGACGGTCCGCTCCAGACCGTCACCCGCACCGCGGACGCCGGCGGCACCGGCTGAGCGGTACCCGCGGTACCCGCCGTCGCGGTCTTGTTGCCCCCGCGGTGTGCTGCTAATCTCCGTGCTACCAAACGGCCGTTAGACAATGGTGTTCACCGCCCGGAGGTAAACCCCGAATGACCTCGACAGTCCCCGCCGTCCCGGACATCCTGTCCGCGGAGTTCGCCGCGGACCCCTACACCGCCTACCAGGTCATGCGCGAGCACCACCCGCTGATCTGGCACGAGGCCACCCAGAGCTACGTGATCAGCCGCTATGCCGACGTCGAGCGTGCGTTCAAGGAAGCGGTGTTCACCAGCCGCAACTACGACTGGCAGCTCGAACCGGTGCACGGGCGGACGATCCTGCAGATGGACGGCCGGGAGCACTCCACGCACCGCAACCTCGTCGCCCCGGCCTTCCGCGGCCGCGACCTCATGAACAAGTTCGTGCCGGTCATCGAGGAGAACTCGCGGGTGCTGATCGAGGCCTTCCGCACCGACGGTGAGGTCGACCTGGTCGGCCAGTACGCGACCCGGTTCCCGATCAACGTCATCGTGGACATGCTCGGTCTGCCGAAGGAGGACCACGGCCACTTCCACCGCTGGTACACCTCGATCATGGGGTTCCTGTCGAACCTCTCCGGCGACGAACAGGTCACCGCCGAAGGTCTGCGTACCAAGGCGGAGTTCGAGGACTACCTGGTCCCGATCATCCGGGACCGCCGGGCGAACCCGGGCGACGACCTGCTCTCCACCCTGTGCAACGCCGAGATCGACGGCGTCCGGATGAGCGACGAGGAGATCAAGGCGTTCTGCAGCCTGCTGCTCACCGCGGGCGGGGAGACCACCGACAAGGCGATCGCGAGCGTCGTGCTCAACCTGGTGGCGAACCCGGAGCAGCTCGAGGCCGTCCGCGCGGACCACTCGCTGATCGCGGCGGCGTTCGCGGAGACCCTGCGGTTCGCCCCGCCGGTGCACATGATCATGCGTCAGCCGTCCGAGGACGTCGAGCTCTCCGGCGGGGTCGTCGAGGCGGGCCGGACCGTGACCTGCCTGATCGGTGCGGCGAACCGCGATCCCGCCCAGTACGCCGATCCGGACCGGTTCGACATCTTCCGGCCGGACCTGGACCAGGGCCGGGCGTACACGGCCGGCGCGAACCACACGGCGTTCTGCCTGGGCCGGCACTTCTGCGTCGGCGCGATGCTCGCCAAGACCGAGCTGGAGATCGGCATCGGCCAGCTCCTCGACGCGATGGGGGACATCCGGTTCGCCGACGGCGCGCCGCCCCCGGAGTACGGGGTCTTCACCCGTGCACCGCAGTCCCTGCGTCTCACCTTCACTCCCACCCGCTGAACCGAGGAGACCGCGATGACCGCACGCCCGGAGATCGAGAACGTGCTGGGCAGAGCCGCGTGGGGCTACGACGAGGACGACGTCGACCTCATCGCCGCCCAGTTCACCGAGAACGCGACGATGACGATGCAGATCGGTCGCGACGGCGACCCGATCGGACCGTTCGACGGCCGCGAGGCGATCCGCAAGCTGCACGCCGACTCACTGGCCGGGCAGACCGACCAGCGCCGGCACAACATCAGCAACCTGGTGATCGAGAAGGAGTCCGCCGACGCGGCGAACACCGTCTCCAACCTCACGCTGCTCTCGATCGAGAACGGGGCGATCCGGGTGCTGTCCAGCGGCTGGTACCGCGACGAGCTGGTCCGCGACGGCGAGACCTGGCGGATCCGCGCCCGGCACATCTACCTCGACCTGCCCTACTGAGGCACCGACATGGTCAACATCGGCACGATCCCGGCCAAGTGGGCGGCGCTCACCCCGGAGCGGGACGCCGTGGTGGACGCCCCGGCGGGCCGGCGCACGTCCTGGCGGACCCTTGACGAGCGGGTCCGCAGGCTGGCCAACGGGCTGCGCGGGACCGGCGACGGCGGCCTGGGGCTCGACCACGGCGACCGGGTCGCGATCCTGGCGAAGAACAGCATCGAGTACCAGGAGCTGTACTTCGCCGCCGGCCGGGCCGGGCTGGTCGCCCAGCCGCTGAACTGGCGACTCGGTGTCCCCGAGCTGTCCCGCATCATCGCCGACGGCGAGCCGCGGGCCGTCCTGGCCGCCGACGAGTGGCGGGACACGACGCGCGAGCTGCAGGCGGCGGTCGACGTGCCGCACTGGCTGGAGTTCGGTGACGGCGGCGACGGCAGCTACGAGGACCTGCTGGCCCGCAGCAGCGACGACGAGCCGCAGTGGGCGGCGAAGGTCGGCGACGACGACCCGTTCTTCATCCTCTACACCGGCGGCACCACCGGCGAGTCGAAGGGCGCGCTGCACAGCCACCGGAGCGCGGCGTTCGGCATGCTCAACCAGACCGTGGCCGAACGCATCGTGCCCACCGACGTCTACATGCTGACCGGGCAGATGTTCCACATCCCGGTCGTGCTGTCGATGAACTACCTGCAGCACGGGTGCCCGGTGGTGCTGATGAACTTCGAGGCCCGTACGGCCCTGGAGCTCATCGAGGCCGAGCGGGTGTCGGCGTTCCTGGGCATCACCACGATGCTGAACTGGATGATGGCCGTGCCGGGCTTCTCCGGCTTCGACATCTCCTCGCTGCGCAACATCCAGTACGGCGGCGGGCCGATGCCGTCGTCGGTGGTGAAGGCGGCGCTGGAGCACTTTCCGTGCACGCTGATCCAGGGCTACGGGCAGACCGAGGGCACCACGATGTGCTTCCTCTCGCAGGAGGACCACGCCGACGCGGTGCGCGGGATCCATCCCGAACGGCTGATGTCCTGCGGGCGCGAGGGGTTCGTCTCCCGGGTGCGGGTGGTCGACCCGGACGGGGTGGACGTGCCGAAGGACGGGCGCACGGCCGGCCAGATCGTGGTCCGGTCCGAGGCGAACATGCTGGGTTACTGGCGGCGGCCGGACCTGACCGCGCAGACCGTGCGGGACGGCTGGATGTGGACCGGCGACGTCGCCACCTGGGATGCCGAGTCCTACGTGTTCATCGTGGACCGGGCCAAGGACATGATCATCTCCGGCGGGGAGAACATCTACTCGGTGCAGGTCGAGGAGGCGGTCAACCAGCACCCGTCGGTCCTCGAGTGCGCGGTGATCGGTGTCCCCGACGACCAGTGGGGCGAGAGCGTGAAGGCGTTCGTGGTGCTCAAGCCGGAGAGCGCGGCCAGCGAGGCCGACATCATCGCCACCGCGCGCGACCACCTCGCGTCCTACCAGAAGCCCCGCTCGGTGGAGTTCGTCGACAGCCTGCCCAAGGCGCCGACCGGGAAGATCCTCAAGCGCGCGCTGCGCGATCGCTACTGGTCCGACCAGGACCGCTCGGTGTGACCGGGAGCCGCGGAACCGCGGCTCGCGCACCGACCTCATGAACCACCGGAAAGGACGGCTCCGATGACCGGACGGGTAGCCGGAAAGGTCGCATTCATCACGGGCGCCGCGCGCGGCCAGGGCCGGGCGCACGCGTTGCGGCTGGCGCAGGAGGGCGCCGACATCATCGCGGTCGACGCCTGCGCGCCGATCGCGAGCGTGGACAAGTACCCGCTCGCCACCGAGGAGGACCTCGCCGAGACCGTCGCCGCGGTCGAGAAGCTCGACCGGCGGATCGTCGCCCGCAAGGCCGATGTCCGCGACACGACTGGGCTACAGGCCGCGCTCGACGAGGGTGTCGCGGAGCTCGGCGGGCTGGACATCGTCGTGGCGAACGCCGGGATCGCCAGCTACGGGCAGTCCTGGGAGCTGACGGAGGACCAGTGGAAGGACATGATCGACATCAACCTGACCGGTGTCTGGCACACCGCGAAGGTCGCGGTCCCGCACCTGGTCCGGCGCGGTGGCGGGTCGATGGCGTTCATCAGCTCGATCGGCGGGCTGAAGGGTGTCATGCAGGTCGCGCACTACGTGTCGGCCAAGCACGGCATCGTCGGTCTGATGCGGACCATGGCCAACGAGCTGGCCGACCAGCGTATCCGGGTGAACACCGTGCACCCGACCAACGTGGACACCCACATGATCCAGAACCCGGGTACCTACGGGATGTTTGCCCCCGGCGACCCGGACCCGACCCAGGACAAGGCGATGGGCGGCTTCATGTCGCTCAACGCGTTGCAGATCCCGTGGGTCGACCCGATCGACATCGCGAACGCCGTGCTGTTCCTGTCCAGCGACGAGGCGCGCTACATCACCGGGGTGGCGCTCCCGGTGGACGCCGGCGCGACGGTCAAGTGAGGGTTCGCGGATCGGTCGGCCTGGTCACCGGGGGCGCCTCCGGGCTCGGGGCCGGGACCGCGCGGCGGCTGGTCGCGGGTGGTGGGCGGGTCGGGATCCTCGACCTGCCCACCGGCGACGGCGAGGCGCTGGTGGGCGAGCTCGGCGACGCGGCGACGTTCGTGCCCGCCGACGTGGCGGACGAGGAGCAGGTCGAGAAGGCCGTCGCCCGGGTCGCCGACCACTTCGGCCGGATCGACGTCTGCGTCAACGCGGCGGGCGTCAGCCCGGCGGCGCGGGTGCTGTCCCGCAAGGGCGACCTGCACCCGCTGGACGTCTTCCGGCGCACCGTCGAGATCAACCTGGTCGGAACGTTCGACGTCCTCCGGCACGCGGTCGCGGCGATGTCGCGCAACGAGCCGGGGCCCGACGGGGAGCGCGGCCTGGTCGTCAACGTCTCCTCGGCCGCCGCGCTCGAGGGTCAGGCCGGGCAGGCGGCGTACTCGGCGTCGAAGGGTGGCATCGTCGCGCTGACCCTGCCGCTGGCCCGTGATCTCGCGATCTGGGGGATCCGGGTGATGACGGTCTGCCCCGGGATCATGGACACCGGGATGCTGGCCGGTGCCGACGAGAAGCGGCGGGCCGCACTGATGGACCTGCACGTGTTCCCCAAACGGCTGGGCCGCCCCGCGGACTTCGCCGACCTCGTGGCCACCTTCATGGAGAACGAGCTGCTCAACGGTGAGGTCGTACGGCTGGACGCGGCGACCCGGCTGTGATCGGGCGTGTCTACCAAACGGTAGACTAGGGATTTCATCCCGAGACCGAGGAGTGTGTCCAGTGCGTCAGCCGGCAGGCAGGAGCGCGCGACGCTCCGGCGGGGAGCGCAAGCCCCGCGAGGAGCGATGGGCCGAACTCATCGAGGTCGCGACCCAGGTGTTCTACGAGAAAGGGTACGACGGTGCCTCGCTGCAGGACATCGCGGACCGGCTCGGCATGCTCAAGGGCAGCCTCTACTACTACATCCAGTCCAAAGAGGACCTGCTGTTCGACGTGATCAGCATGGTGCACAAGGAGGGCCTCGAGGTCGTCCGGAGCCGTGCGTCCGTCGAGAGCGACCCGCTCCAGCGCCTGGAGCGGGTCGTCGCCGGGCACGTGGAGCACACCTGCCGGAACCTGGTGGCGGTCGCGGTGTTCCTGCACGAGCTGTCCGCGCTGCCCCCGGAGCGGCGGCAGGAGGTGCTCGGCACCGAGCACGCCTACCAGGGGGTGTTCCGCGACCTCATCGAGGAGGCTCAGCGGGAGGGCCTGGTCCGGCCGGACGTCGAGCCTCGGCTCGCCGCGCTGAGCGTCCTGGGCTCGGCGAACTGGGTGTACCGCTGGTTCCGTCCCGGTGGCGCCTTCACCCCCGAGGTGATCGGCGCCCAGCTCGCCGACATGGCGGTGGCCGGCGTGGCCACCGAGTCGGCACTCGCCGCGCGCCGGGCCGGCATCGCCGCCCTGTCCTGATCGAGCAGCGACGACGCGACGTGCTGCAAGATATAAGACTCGCCTGATACCGGCGAGGTCGCTAGCGTGCCTCCTTCCACAAGGAAATCAGGAGCACGCCGCATGAAGTACACCGTCTCGATCGAGATCGCCCTGCCGCGGGAGCGGGTGGTCCAGCTGCTTGCCGACTCCGCACACCTGCCGAAGTGGCTGCGGGGCCTGGTGCTGCACGAGCCGCTGAGCGGGGTGCACGGGCAGGTCGGTACCGAGTCGCGCGTCGTGTTGCAGACGGGACAGCAGAAGATGGAGGGCACCGAGACCATCACGCGCCGGGAACCGGCGAACCTGCACGGGATCCCGCGAGACAGCGTCGTTCACTTCGACCGCGAGATCGTCGCCGAGGGCATGTGGAACGCCGCACGCGACCGGGTGACCGAAGCCGGTCCGGAGGCGACGCTCTGGGTGCAGGAGAACGAGTTCAGGTTCAGCAGCGTGCCGATGCGACTGGTGGGGCTCGTCATGCGCAGTGCCTTCCGCAAGCAGTCGCAACAGCACATGCAGGACTTCAAGGCGTTCGCCGAGCAGGGAGCGGACGTCCGCGACACGAAGGGCTGACCCACGCGCCGGCGACCAGGGGCGGCTACGTCGATTCAGGTTGGGCACTCCCTAGGTGAGGGAGATCAGCGGGCTGCCTGCGGCGATCGGCCCGCCGGGCACCGCGAGCACCTCGGCCACCCGTCCGGCGACCTCGCTGCGGATCTCCATCTCCATCTTCATCGCCTCCAGCACGGCCACCACCTCGCCGGCCGCGATCTCCTGACCCGGCTCGACCCGGACCGCCACCACGGTGGCGTCCATCGGTGCGATCGGTGGTGCGCCGGCGCCGCCCGGCCCGCTCGCGCCGGGCGCGGCGGACTCCCGTCCCGGCCGCCGGGACGGGGACGCGCTCGCCCCGGAGCGGGGGGCGCGGCCGAGGACCGCGACCTCCACCGGCCCGCGGTCGGTCGCGATCCGCACCCGCCGGATCGTGCCCGACGAGACCGTGGGGGTTTCCACCGTCTCGGCCGTACCCGACGGTGCGCCCGGCCGGTCCGCCGGGTCGGGGGTCCAGTCGCGCTCGAGGGACCCGGTGTCGTGGCGGGCCTCGGTGAACGACGCGGAGCTCAGGACGGTGCGCAGGTACGGCGCCGTGGTCGGGACGCCCTCGACCCGCAGCTCACCCAGGGCGGCGACCAGCCTGCGGCGTGCGCTGTCCCGGTCGGCGCCGTGCGCGAGGACCTTGCCGAACATCGAGTCGTACTCCGGTGCGACGGCGCCGCCCGCGGCCAGCCCGAAGTCGTTGCGGATCCCCGGGCCGAGCGGCAGCTCCAGTGTCGAGACGGTGCCGGGCGCGGGCCGGAAGTCCGCCCAGGGGTCCTCGGCGGCGATCCGGGCCTGGATGGCGTGTCCGCTGATCCGGACCTCGTCCTGGGTGAAGGGCAGCGGCTCACCGGCGGCGATGCGCAGCTGCAGGGCGACCAGGTCGAGGCCGGTGACCAGCTCGGTGACCCCGTGCTCGACCTGCAGGCGGGTGTTCATCTCGAGGAAGAAGAACTCCGAGGTCCCGGGCAGGACGAGGAACTCGACGGTGCCCGCGCCGACGTAGCCGACCGTGCGGGCGAGCGTGACGGCCGCCTCGGACAGGGCCGAGCGCAGCTCGGGGGTGAGTCCGGGTGCCGGGGCCTCCTCGATCAGCTTCTGGTGCCGGCGCTGGACCGAGCAGTCCCGGTCGCCGAGGTGCACGACGGTGCCGTGCCCGTCGCCGAGCACCTGTACCTCCACGTGCCGCGGGCGCTGCAGGTAGCGCTCCAGGTGCACCTCGGAGCGGCCGAACGCGGCGCCGGCCTCCCGGCCCGCCGCGGCCATCGCCTCGTCCAGCTCGGCGGGGGAGCCGACCACCCGCATCCCGCGCCCGCCGCCCCCGAAGGACGCCTTGACCACCAGCGGGAACCCGATGCCTGCCGCCGCCTCGGCGGCCTGCCCGGCGGTCAGGGTGCCGGTGCCCGGCGGCAGCGGTACCCCGCACCCGTCGGCGACCGCCCGGGCCGCGACCTTGTCGCCCATCCGGGCGATCACCTCGGGGGACGGGCCGACGAACGTGAGTCCGGCCGCCCCGACCGCCTCGGCGAACCCGGCGTCCTCGCTGAGCAGCCCGTACCCGGGGTGGACGGTGTCCGCCCCCGAGGCCTTGGCGGCGCCGAGCAGCGCGTCGACGTCGAGATAGGACGACCGGGCGGGCGCCGGCCCGATCCGGACGGCCTCGTCGGCCATCCGCACGTGCGGCGCCCCGGCGTCCGCATCGCTGTACACGGCGACCGTGCGCAGGCCGAGCTCGCGGCAGGACCGGATGATACGTACGGCGATCTCGCCGCGGTTCGCCACGAGGACGGTGCGCATCGGTGAGGACGTCGACACTGTCGGCTCCGCTCTGCTCGGTGGTGCACGTCGGCCGGACCTGTCTACCAACCGACCGTCTGATAGTCTAGCGTCAGCGTTACGCGAGGACGTTGCCGCACCACGACACCGGGGCGCGGGCGGCCCCGATGGCACGACGAACAGCGGAGGTTCCGTGAGGGCGACAGACATGCCCACGGCGGCGGACGAGCCGGGTGACGGCAGCGGTGGCGGGGACTCCTCCGCCGGCGCCGGCACCATGGCCGGTCGGCTGGAGCAGCTGCGGGAACGACAGGCCGCGGCGCACGCCAGCGGTGGACCGGAGGGGCTGCGCCGGCACCGGGAGTCCGGGCGGCTGCCGGTCCGCGAGCGGATCGACATGCTGGTCGACCCGCAGACCTGGTTCGAGATCGGCGCGCTCGCGCTGCCCGAGCTGCGCCGTGACAAGCCCATCCCGGGTGACGCCGTCGTCACCGGGTTCGGCCTGCTCGACGGCAGGCGGATCGGCGTGATCGGGATCGACTCCAGCGTGGTGGCGGGCACGACCGCGCCGATCAGCATGCGCAAGCAGGGGCGGCTGATCGAGCACGCGCAACGGCACGGCTTCCCTCTCGTCCTGCTCTGCGACGCCGACGGCGGCCGGATGCCCGACGTCTCCGGCTGGCGCTTCTCCGGGCTCCCCCTGGACTTCACCACCTTTCTCAAGCCGCCGCCCGGCAAGCCCGTGGTGCCGCGCGCCGCGGCGGTGCTCGGCCCGAGCTACGGCGACTCCGCGCTGCACGCCTCCACCGCCCACTACGTGGTGATGGTGCGCAGCGGCTCGATCGCCCTGTCCGGCCCGTCGGTCGTGGAGCCGGCGATCGGGGAGAAGGTCAGCGACGAGGAGCTGGGCGGCCCCGCGGCCGCGACCGAGGCGGGCAACGCGCACCTCGTCGTCGACACCGAGGCGGACGCGATGGACGCGATCGCGGCCTTCCTGTCCTACCTCCCGCAGAACTCCGCGCAGCGCCCGCCGGTCGCGCCGCCGCTGCCGCCCGCCCGGGACCCGGCCGACCTCGAGTCGATCGTCCCGCTCGGCGCGCGCTCCGGCTACGACATGCGCGACGTGTTCGCCTGCCTGGCCGACGCCGCCAGCATCCTGCCGTGGGCCGACGGCTGGGGGGCGAGCCTGCTGTGCGCGCTGGCCCGGATCGACGGGCGCCCGGTCGGGCTCGTCGGGAACCAGCCGATCGTCCGGGCCGGTGCGCTGGACCCGGCGGCGCTGGAGAAGGAGAAGGTGTTCGTGCAGCTGTGCGACACCTTCGGGCTGCCGCTGGTGTTCCTGCACGACGTGCCCGGCCTGATGATCGGTACCCAGGCAGAGCGGGGCGGGATCCTGCACGGCTACGAGGCGCTGGTCTCGGCGATCACCGAGGCGACCGTGCCGAAGGTGGGCGTGGTGCTGCGCAAGGCCTACGGCGGTGGGCACTTCGCGATGGGCGGGCGGCCGACCAAGCCGGACTTCCTCTACGCCTGGCCCTCGGCCGAACTGGGGTTCATGGCCCCGGAGACCGGGATCCGCACGATCCACCGCCGCCGGCTGGAGCGGGTGCTGGCCGAGCAGGGGCCCGAGGCCCACGCCGAGCTCGTCGCCGAGCTCACGGCCGAGTGGATCAGCGAGGCGGAGCCGTGGGAGGCCGCCGCGAACCTGTCGCTCGACGACATCATCGAACCCGGGCGGACCCGGGACGTCGTGGCGGCGAGCATCGACATCGCGTCGGGAGGTGCGTTGTGAGCAGCAGCGACCGTGGGAGCTCGGCGAGCAACCTGAGGGTCGAGAAGCACGAGGTGGACGACGGCCGGCTGACCGTCGCCGTCCTGACCATCGACGACCCGGCGCGGCTGAACGCGATGGGCCGCGCCTTCTGGCCCGAGCTGCGGGCGGCGCTGACCGCGCTGGAGACCGACGGCCGCACCCGGGCCGTGATCATCACCGGGGCGGGGACGAAGGCGTTCTCGGCCGGTGGGGACATCGCGAGCTTCGCCGAGCTGACCGACGTCACCGCCAAGCGCGCGTTCCAGCAGGACTGCATGCGCAGCTTCGCCGCGGTCGAGGAGTCCCCGCTGCCGGTGATCGCCGCGGTGAACGGCTACGCGATGGGGGGCGGCTGCGAGCTGGCACTGGCCTGCGACGTCGTGGTCGCGTCGGACACCGCGGTGTTCGGCATGCCGGAGAGCGCGGTCGGGCTGGTCCCCGGCTTCGGGGTGCTGCGCGCCCCCTCGGTGATCGGCCGGCACTGGACCAAGCTGCTCATGTTCTCCGGCGAGCGGGTCGACGCCGCGACCGCGATGCAGATCGGCCTGGTGCAGAAGGTGGTGCCCGCCGCCGAGCTGATGGACACCGCGCACCGGATGGCGGGCCGCATCGCCGGGATGGCACCGCTCGCGCTGGCCACGGGTAAGAACCTGGTCAACCGGGGTGTGGACCGCGGCGAGTGGGACCACTCCACGGCCGCGCTGACGACCCTGCACGGCACGGCCGACGCGGCCGAGGGCATCGCGGCGTTCGTCGGGAAGCGCGCACCGAGGTTCGAGGGGCGATAGATGGATCCGTTCGTCGCGCTGATGCGCCGCTACGTCAACGACTACACGAACCGCCAGGACGTCTCGGTCTGTGCCGAGATCATGGAGCCGGACTACACGCTGCGGATGGGGCCGCACGAGGTGGCCGGCCGCGACGACCTCTACATCCCGGCGTCGCAGAAGCAGTTCGCGCAGTTCCCGGGGCTGTGCCTGACGGTGCACGAGATCGTGACCAACGGTGACCGCCTCGTGATGCGGTTCTCCGAGCACGGCCGCTCGATGCGCCACGACGGCCGCGCCGCGGCGTGGGGCGGCCTCGGTCTCTACCGGTGGAACGGGCGCCGGTTGCTGGACAACTCCGTCGAGCAGGACTACCTGGCCCGGCGCCGGCAGCTCGCCTCCGGGATACCGGCCGCGGTCGAACCGCCGGCCGTCGCGCCGTGGGACGTGGTGGCCGAGCCCCCGGACCGGGCCGCCGAGTCCGTGGTGCGGACGTGGCTCGACGCCGCGGACGCCGCCGGCCCGGTGGTGATGGACGACGGGGCGCCGGAACCGCTGCTGGTCGACGCGTCGACCGAGGTGGACGACCTGTTCTCGGCCGGGACGAGGGTGGCCTTCCGGGTCACCCGCACCGGCACCTACACCGGCGGGCTCGGGCCCGACGCCGGGATCGACGACGCCGCGCTGGCCGGGACGACCGGCAGCCTGCACCTGGTCGGTCTCGTCACGGTGACCGGCGGCCGGGTGACCGGTGGCCGGATCATCCGGGACCGGCTCGGCCTGGCCCGGAGCCTGACCCGCCCCTGGGTCGCGAGTGCCTGAGGAGCTGACGATGACCGGAACCGGAGGCACCGCCTTCACCGACGACCTGCTGACCCCGGCGGCGAGCGGCGATCCGTACCCGCTGCTGCACGCCCTGCGCGAGACCGACCCGGTGCACTGGAGCGCCGCGCACCGGGCCTGGCTGATCACCCGCTACGACGACAACTCCGCCTCGTTCCAGAACAAGGCGTTCTCCAGCGACCGGGTCCGGCCGCTGCTGGCGGCCCGGGCGGACCGGCCGGAGCGGGCCCGCGAGCCGTCCGCCAGCGACACCGTGCTCGGCCTGATCGCGGACTGGATGGTCGTGTCCGACCCGCCGGCACACACCCGGCTGCGCAAGCTGGCCGCCGGCGCCTTCAAGGGCCAGCGGATCGCCGCGATGACCGAGCAGATCACCGCGATCGTCGACACCCACATCGACGGCTTCCTGCAGGAGTCCGGCCCCGCCGACCTGATCGCCGGGATCGCCTACCCGCTCCCGGCGACCGTGATCGCGACGATGCTCGGGGCGCCCCCCGAGGACCGCGACCGGTTCCGCGAGTGGTCCGACGAGCTCGCGCTCGTCGCGTTCGGCACCGGCGGCGCTGCCCGGGCGGACCGGCACGAGCGGGCGCTGCGTGGCCTGCAGGAGATGGCCGCCTACTTCCGGTCGCTGGTGGAGTACCGGCGGCGCGAGCCCGGCGAGGACATGCTGTCCGCGCTGATGGCCAAGGAGGGCGACGACCGGCTGTCCGACGACGAGCTCGTCGCGATGTGCGCACTGCTGCTGTTCGCCGGGCACGAGACCACCACCAACTCGATCGCGAACTCGATCCTCGCCCTGCTGCGCCATCCCGAGCAGCTGGAGCGGCTCCGGGCCGAGCCCGAGCTGATCGGCACCGCGGTCGAGGAGCTGCTGCGCTTCGACGGTCCGATCAAGGTCCTCAACCGCTGGGTGGTCGCCGAGACCGAGGTGCGTGGCACCGTCATCCGGCCCGGCGAGCGGGTGCACCTGATCCTGGCCTCGGCCAACCGCGACCCGGAGAAGTTCACCGACCCGGACGTGCTCGACATCGGGCGCAGCCCGAACCCGCACATCGCGTTCGGCAAGGGGATCCACGCCTGCATCGGCGCGCAGCTCGCCCGGACCGAGACCCGGATCGCGGTCGCCCGCATCGTCGAGCGGATGCCGGGGCTGGCACTCGCCGGTGACCCGGAGTGGAAGTCGGTACTGGCCTCGCGATCGCTGGAGGCGCTGCCGGTCACACACGGTGGAGGGCGCTCATGAGGGTGGGGCTGGTGCCCGGGGTGTGCGAGGGCCACGCCCAGTGCTACGTGGTCGACGCCGACCTGTTCCCGCTCGACGACGACGGCTTCTCCGCGCTCGAGGAGGACCGTGAGGTGCCGCCGGGGGAGGAGCAGGAGGCCGAGCTCGGCGTCGCCGCGTGCCCGGTACGCGCGCTGCGGGTGCTGCCGTGAACGTGCTGTTCACCCCGGTCCGGCTGGGCCCGCTCACCCTGAAGAACCGGCTGGTCATGGCGCCGATGGGCACCTGCCTGGACAACGGCGGTTACGTCACCGAGGACACCGTGGCCTACTACCGCCGGCGCGCCGAGGGCGGCGTCGGGGCGATCACGGTGGAGGGCTGCCTGGTCTCCGGCGACACCGTCGGGCCGGAGCCGCGGATCAGCGGGCCGGAGTTCGTCCCGGGCCTGCGCCGGATCGTCGAGGAGCTGGAGCCCTTCGACGTGGCGGTCGGCGTGCAGCTCATGCACCCCGGCCGGCAGGTCGTCGAGGGGCCGTCCGTCGCGCCGTCCCCGGTGCCGCTGAACTCGGCCGCTCCGGTGCCGCACGAGCTGACGGTCGGTGAGATCGAGCGGATCGTCGAGGACTACGCGCGGGCGGCCCGGTTCGCCCGCGAGGCCGGGTTCACCTACCTCGAGGTGCACGGGGCGCACGGCTACCTGCCGTCGAACTTCCTGTCGCCGCAGCACAACCACCGCACCGACGCCTACGGCGGCACGCTGGAGAACCGGGCGCGGTTCTCGGTGGAGATCGCGCGCGCGATCGGCGCGGCGTGCGATCTGCCGCTGGTCTGGCGGCTGAACGGGACCGACGCGGAGCCGGGCGGGTTCGACCCGGAGTCCGCGGTCGCCGTCGCCGGGATGATCGAGCGGGCGGGTGCCGCCTCGATCTCGGTGTCCTCGGGCACCTGGCTGACCCTGCAGCAGACGCTCGCGCCGATGTCGGTCCCGCGCGGGCACATGCTGGACCTGGTGCGGGCGGTGAAGAAGGAGGTCTCCGTCCCGGTGATGGCGGTCGGCCGGCTCGACGACCCCGACCTGGCCGAGGCCGTGGTGGAGCAGGGTGACGCGGACATGGTGCTGCTCGGCCGGGGCCTGATCGCCGAGCCCGACTGGCCGCTGCTGGTCCGCGACGCCCGGCGCGACGAGCTGCGCCCGTGCATCGCCTGCAACGCCTGCGTCGACCTGGTCGGGCGCGGGGAACGGGCGCGTTGCGCGGTGAATCCCGAGGTCGGCCGGGAGCTCACGTGGGCCGTCGAGCCGGCGGCACGGCTGCGGCGGGTGATGGTCGTCGGCTCCGGACCCGCGGGTCTGGAGGCGGCGCGACTGGCCCGGCTGCGCGGGCACGAGGTGTCGGTCTGGGAACGCGACCCGGAGCTCGGCGGGAAGCTGACGGTCGCGGGACTGGCGCCGAGCAAGCACGAGGTGCTGCGGTTCCGCGATCACCAGATCGCCCGGCTGGCGGCGCTCGGCGTCGAGCTGCACACGTCGGCCCCGGTCACGGCGAGGATCGTGAAGGAGCAGGGACCGGACGTCCTGATCGTCGCGACCGGCGCCGATCCGCTCGTGCCGCCCATCCCGGGCATCGACGGCCCGACCGTCCACGATGCCCAGCGTTTCCTGCGCGGCGAGGTCGAGGTGCCGCCCGGGACCCGGCTCGTCGTCGTCGGGGGTAGCGCCACCGGCTGCGAGACGGCGGAGCTGATGCGGGCCGGCGGGGCCGAGGTGACCGTCGTCGAGATGCGACGCGGCGTCGGCCGGGGGATCGAGGCGATCACCCGTCGTCAGATGGTGCGCCAGCTGCGCCACGACGGGGTGGAGCTCCTGGTGAACGCCACGGTCGTCGACATCGAGCCGGGCCTGGTCCGCTGGAGGGCGACCGACGGAGCCGTCCACGAGCTCCCCGCGGACCTGGTCGCGCTGGCCATCGGCTGGCGGCCGACCGGGTCGTCCGTCCTCGAGGACCTGGAACCGGGCGACATCGAGGTGCGGGTGCTGGGTGACGCGGACTCGCCCGCCGACTTCGTGCGTGCCATCAACGCGGGAGCCGACGCGGCACTCGCCCTCTGAGGCCGGTGACGGCCGCGGGACCTGGTCACGGCACGGATTCGGGCGGTGCCTCGGCCCGCAGCTCCCTGCGTCGCCCGCTGTGGCGCAGGGCATGCGCCAGCAGGTCGGCGGCCGGACCTGTCGGGTGCGCGGCCTGCCGCCAGACCGCCCGCAGCTCCCGGCGGAGCTCGAGATCCTCGGTGCGGATCTCGATCAGGTCGCCGGACAGGAGATCTGCGCCGACGACGAGCTCGCTCACCAGCGCGGGGCCGGCGCCGGCCAGCACGGCGCTGCGGACCGCGCTGCTCGACCCGAGTTCGAGCAGGGGCGCGACGAGCTCGACACCGTGATGCGCCGCGGCGAGCTCGGCGGTGTCGCGGGTTCCCGATCCCGGTTCGCGGTGGACCAGCCGGGTCCCGGCCAGCTCCTGCGGTCCGACCGGTCGGTGCCGCCGCCGGGCGAACCGATGCCCCGGTGCGACCACCAGGACCAGACGGTCGTGCGCGACCGTGCGCGAGTGCAGCCCGTCGAGCTCGCCCGGCGACTCGATGAACCCGAGATCGGCGGTTCCCCGGCGGACGACCTCGCACACCCGGCGCGAGTTCATCACGTCCAGACCGATGTGCAGTTCCGGCGACGTGCGCCGGAACTCGCCGAGCCAGGCCGGGAGCAGGTGCTCGGCGACCGTCAGGCTCGCGGCGACGGTGAGCTGGGCGGTCCGCTGGCGTTGCAGGGCCTGGACCCCGTCGGTGAGGACGGCGAGCTCGTCGAGTACCCGGCCCGCCCAGCCGCAGACGAGGGTCCCCTCGGCGGTCAGCACCGAGCCGCGCCGGGAGCGGTCGAGCAGCCGGAAGCCGAAACGGCGTTCGAGGGCGTTGATCCGCTTGCTCGCCGCGGGCTGCGTCATCCCGACGCCGGCTGCGGCGGCTGTCAGGCTTCCCTGCTCACCGACCAGCACGAGCAGCTGCAACGAGGCGATGTCGGGCAGCCGGGTCATTCCCGTGGGTGATGACGTGGGTTCCAAGACGGGCTACCTCCCCTCGTTCCTGATTGCCACAGTTCGGTCATGACCACCTCCGACACACCTCCCACGGAACGCGACGGTGTCGCCGTCCGGATCCGTAGGGTCGCACCGGGCCTGGTGGTCGCGGCACTCGCGACCGCGGTGGCGCTCGGCGTCAACGCTGCCCTACCGCCGGTCAGCGCGCTCACCGTCGCGGTCGTGCTCGGTGTGCTCGCCGCGCCGCTGATCCCGGAGCGGGCGCGCGAAGGACTGCGCTGGGGGACGCGGGCCTTCCTGCGCCTCGGTGTGGTCCTGCTGGGTCTGCAGCTCGGGCTCGGTGAGGTGCTCGGCCTCGGTCCGGTCACCGTGCTGGTCGTGGTGGTGGTCGTGCTGGTGGGGTTCGCGGGGACGCTACTGCTGGGGCGGCTCCTCGGGGTGTCCCGCGGCCTCGGCCTCCTGGTGGCCACCGGGTTCTCGATCTGTGGCGCCTCGGCGATCGCCGCGATGGACAGCGTGACCGAGTCCGACAAGGAGGACGTCGCCACGGCCGTGACCCTCGTGACGCTGTACGGCAGCCTCGCCATCGCGCTCGTGCCGCTGATCGGGTCGGAGCTGGGGATGAGCGAGCACCGGCTGGGCGCGTGGGCGGGGCTCAGCGTCCACGAGGTGGCCCAGGTCGTCGCCGCGGCCTCCCCGGCGGGCGCGGCCGCCGTGGCCGTCGCGGTCGTGGTGAAGCTGACGCGAGTGATCCTGCTGGCCCCGATGGTCGCCGGCGTCGGCCTCATGCACCGGCGGCGCGGCACCGGCGCCGGCGGGAAACGACCCCCCGTCGTCCCCCTGTTCGTCGTGGGCTTCCTCGCCATGATCGCGGCGCGCAGCACCGGCCTCGTCCCGGGGGCGGTGCTGTCGTTCACCGGAACGCTCACCACGCTGCTGTTCGCCGCGGCCCTGTTCGGGCTCGGCAGCGAGGTCCGGCTCGGGAAACTCCTGCAGACGGGTAAGCGGGGGCTCGTCCTCGGTGCGCTCTCGACGCTGCTGGTCGGGTCGGTGTCCCTGGTCGCCATGAGCATCGGCGGGATCGGGTGAGTACGGTGCCCCAGTCCCGGTGTCCGACCCGGTAGGGAGTGAGCTGCGTGCCGCCGGTCAATCGTCCTCGCCCCGCCGGGTACGGCGAACCCCGATGACCAGGACCGCATGGATCGACGCGGGGAACGGCGCCGCCGGCGACATGCTTCTCGCGGCGTCGGTGGACGCGGGGGCGTCGCTCGAGGCCGTCCGCGCTGCGCTCGCCTCGCTCCCCCTGACCGGCGGCGACCGGATCGACCTACGGATCCGGGAGGTGCGCCGGCACGGGCTGCGCGCCGGCTACGCGGAGGTGCGGGCGACCCCGTCGACGGTGCACCGCACGCCGGGCGACGTCCGGTCCCTGCTCGCCGGTTCGGCGGCGCCGTCCGACGCGGTTCGCTTCGCGACGTCGGTGTTCGACCGCCTGGCCCGCGCCGAGGCCGCCGTGCACGGGGTCGACGTCGAGCAGGTCCACTTCCACGAGGTCGGCGCACTGGACTCCATCGCCGACGTGCTCGGTGTCGCGGTGGCATTCGGTGAGCTCGGGCTCCTCGACGCCCGGGCGAGGGTGGTGGCGTCGCCGGTCGCTCTCGGCTCGGGCTCGGTCCGTGCGGCCCACGGCAGGCTCCCGGTGCCGGCACCCGCGGTGCTGCGGATCGTGGCCGAGGCGGGAATCCCGATCGCCTCGCACCCCGCCCGGTTCGAGCTCTGCACCCCCACCGGCGCCGCACTGATCGCGGAGATCGCCGACGAGTGGGGCCCGCTCCCCGCGTCGACGGTCTCGGCCGTCGGCGTCGGTGCCGGGACCGCGGACCCGGCCGAGCACCCGAACACACTGCGACTCGTGCTCGGGGACCGGCGCGAGGCGACGACCGGCGACCCGGCCCCGTGGCGACGGGAAGAGCTGCTCACAGTCGAGACGACGGTCGACGATCTGGATCCTCGACGGTGGCCCGACGTCCTGGAGTCGCTGCACGACACCGGAGCCCTCGATGCCTGGCTGACCCCGGTCCTCATGCGGAAGGGGCGGCCCGGTCACGTGCTCACCGTTCTCGTCGCCCCCGCCGTACTCGACGCGGTCGTGGTGCGGATCTTCGAGGTCACGTCGACGCTCGGCGTCCGGGTGCGGGGGGTCGAGCGACGGTCGCTGCACCGGGACGAGATCCGCGTGGACCTCGGGAGCGGCGCGGTCGCGGTGAAGCGGGGGCTGCTCGCCGGCCGGGTCGTCACGGTGCAGCCGGAGTACCGGGAGATCCGGGAGCTCGCCGAGCGCACGGGACTGCCGGTGGACGAACTGCTCGACCTGGCGAGGACGACGGCACGGGCGGAGGGGACCGGCCCGCGACCGCCGGGCGAACCCGGACCGGGCGCGGGACCGGGCCCCGGGGATCAGCCGTAGAGGGCCTCCGCGTTGCCGTGCAGGACGGCGCGGCCCAGCTCCCCGTCCCCGGCGGCGGCGGTCATCCTGGCCAGCTCCCCGGCCCGGTCGCCCCACGGCTCGTCGCTGGCGAAGAGCACCCGGTCCGCACCGATCCCGCGTCGCTCGATCTCCGCCGCCATCCAGCGCGGGGCGAAGCCGATCGCCCAGCTCGTGTCGGTGTAGACCTTCTTGCCCGCCTCGATCCAGTCGAAGAACCGGCTGCCGACGAGCTTGATGTGCCCGCTCATCCCGCCGCCCATGTGCACCAGGTGCAGCCGGACGTCGTCGGCGTACCAGTCGACCAGGTTGCCGATCTCGTCGACGTCCGACGCCCCGCCCGGGGACGTGTGGACGTGCACCGTCAGGTCGTGCTCGCGGGCGGTGCGGAAGATGTCGTCGAGGGCCGGGCGGCACTCCGGGTCGGACGCGCGGCCCCCGAGCAGGAAGCTGATCTTGATGACCTTGACGCCGGACTCACCGGCGAACTTCAGCGCCTTCGCCGTCATCTCGGCGTCCTGGGGGCGGGGTGACGCCCAGATGCCCGTGCGGATCCGCGCGTCGGTGGCGGCGGCTTCGAGGCACAGCTCGTTCAGGGCGAACGAGGCCGACGCGTCCGGTACCCCGTAGTTCGGGATCACGACGGCGAGTTCGGTGCCCTCGGCGTCGAGATCGGCCTGCAGCTGCGCGATCGTCTCGCGCGCGGAGATGTCCGGGTTGACCGGCGGGCCCCCGTAGAAGGGGTAGGCCGGCAGGACGCCGAGATGGCGGTGTGCATCGTGGACGGCCAGAGGTGTCATGTCGGATAGTAGAGCACGTGTCTTATAGTAAATGCCAACCTGGGCGAGACCGTTCAGAGGTCCGGGTCGGCGGATGCGTCGGCCCGCCCGGTACGACGGGCGATGCGGGCGGCGTGCACTCCTGCGCCGTACCCGTTGTCGATGTTGACGACGACCGTGCCGGGGGCACACGACGTGAGCATGCCGAGCAGTGCGGCCAGCCCTTCGAAGGCCGCGCCGTATCCGATCGAGGTGGGCACCGCGACCGTCGGTACGCCGGTCAGCCCGCCGACGACGCTCGCCAGCGCGCCCTCCATCCCGGCCACCACGATGACGCAGTCGGCCGCGGCGAGCTCGTCGCGGATCCCGAGCACGCGATGGATGCCGGCCACGCCCATGTCCGCGATCACACGGGCGTGTGCGCCGTGGACCCCGACGGTCAGTGCGGCCTCCCCGGCGACCGGACCGTCCGCGGTGCCACCGGTCACGACGAGCACCGATCCCCGCGGTGGCGGGAGCGGGCCGAGTGTGGCGGCCCGGGCCGTGTGGTGGAGGTCCGCCGCGGGATGTGCCCTCGCGACCGCAGCCAGCGCCGCGTCGTCGAGCCGGGTGGCGAGCACGGCGCGTTCCGGATGTGCGGCGTGCAGCCGGCCCAGCAGGTCCGCCACCTGTCCGGGCGTCTTGCCGAGGCCGAACACCACCTCCGGGTCCCCGGTCCGCCGGAGGCGGTCGTGGTCGAGATGCGCGTAGGGCTCGGGCTCCATCAGGGCCTCCCTCCACAGGGCGAGCGGGCGGGGCGACGAGTCGTCACGACAGGGGTCGCAGGATGATCGCCGCTGTCCCCGCCCGCTATCGTGGACGATCCGTGTCCTGTCCCGACGCAGGGGAGGCGTGCATGCCGGAGAATGCGACCGCGCTCGCGGTGCAGGAGAGGCTCGCCACCATGCGGCACCGGGTCGTCGCCTGCAGCGGCGGCGTGGACAGCCTGCTCCTGGCCGATCTCGCCTGTGCCGACTCGCGCGCGGGCACGCTCGTCGTCCACTCCGTGACCCCGGCGGTACCGGAAGCGGCCACCGTGCGTGTCGTGACGACCGCCCACCTGCTCGGTTGGCGGCTGCGGCTCGTCCGTTCCGGCGAGTTCGGCGACGAGCGCTACCTGCGCAACCCGACGGATCGCTGCTACCACTGCAAGACCCACCTCTACGACGAGCTCGAGCGGGTGTCCGCGGTCTCCGACCTGCCGGACGCGACGATCCTCAGTGGTGCCAACACCGACGACCTGGGGGAGTACCGGCCGGGGCTGCGTGCGGCCGCCGAGCGGAGTGTGCGGCATCCGTTCGTCGAGGCGGGGGTGGGCAAGCGGGAGATCCGGCTGCTCGCCGCCGCCCGTGGCCGCGCCTGGCACGACCTGCCCGCCGCGCCGTGTCTGGCCAGCCGGCTCTACAGTGGGACCCCGGTCTCGCCGGACGTGCTGCTGGCCGTCGAGCGCGGTGAGCAGGTGCTGCGGGAGGTCTCCGGCGCGCGGGTCGTGCGGTGCCGGGTCCGCGGCCGCGCGGTGCGGGTCGAGGTCGGTGCCGACGAGCGCTACCGCGTGAGCGATGCGGTCCTCGGCGCGGTCACCCGGGCGATGCAGGCGGTCGCGGCCGAGCTGGAGCCCGCCGAGCTCGACGACGAGCCCTACGCGCCCGGGCGTGCGTTCGTGTCGCTCTCCCCGCCGCGCCCCGCAGCGTCGTCGTGACTCCGGTCCTCGCCCCCGGCCGGGGTCGAGTCGTCGGCCGGTGTCGAACGGACCACGACGGTCGGTGAGCCCCGCAGGGTGTTGGTGACGTAGCAGACCCGTTCGGCCGCGGCGCTCACCGTGGCGAGCTCCTCCGGTGTCAGCCCCCCGACGGAGGCCGAGATCGTGATGGAGCTGAACTTCGGGCCGTCGTAGGTGCCGGCGACCTCCACCCGCACCGGCTCCGGGGTGAGCCCGCGTTTCGCGGCGCAGTAGGAGATCGCGATCGTGAAGCAGGACGCGATCGCGCCGAGCAGGAGGTCGGTGGGCTGCGGCCCCTGGTCGGTCCCCCCGACCGATGCGGGTTCGTCCACGACGAACTCGTGGTCTCCGGCGCGCACGCGGCACCGCAGGCCGTCCTCCCTGGCCGCCACCACTACTCGTTCCATCCGGCGTCTCCTTCTCCGCACGCGCAACAGCGGTGCAACATCGTCGGCCATGGTGGGCTTCGTCACGTCGTCGAGTGTTCGTGGAGGTGCCGTCATGACGCTGCAGCAGGTCTGGATGGAGTCCCTGCTCTCCGAGCCGGTGCGGCCCGTGCGGGCTGCGGAGCGGAGCACGTCGTGTGGCTGCGACGACAACGGCCGGCCGGACCATCACGACCGGTTGCTCCGTGTCGAGTCGGACATCGGCGAGCTGGTCGAGCTGCTGGAGATGGCCGTCACCTGGGGCGAGCTCGACTGGTCCCGCTCCGAGGTCGTTCCTCCACACCGGTGGGTCGACTTCGCGTTGTGTCACTCCTGGAAGGACCCCGCCACGATGGAGCGGATCTTCTCCCTGGCGACCGACGTCGCCGCCCGCTCGGCAGCCGGCACCGGGCGCGGCGTCGACGCCATCGGGGTGTGACGACGCGCCCGGAGTACCGGGAACGCCGGGGTCAGGCACGCGACAGGCGGGTCACGGGCTCGGCGCGCAGGTCCACGACCTGCGCGCGGTCACCGTCACGGCGGAACGCGAGAACCCCCGAGTCGTCCAGTGCCCCGACGACCGCCGCGGCCAGTCCGCGCTCGTGGAAGGCCGCCAGCACCTCCGCCGTCCGTCCCGGTGCCGCGGCGAGCAGGAAGCCGAAGCTGGGGAAGCACGTCAGCCACGCCGTGAGGTCCACGCCCGCCGGGCGGGGCACGGCGTCCAGGTCGACCTCGACCCCGAACGGCCCCCACTCCAGCATCATGGCGAGCGACCCGGCCAGGCCGGCCATGCTGATGTCCTTCGCCGCGACCGCGGCCCCCGACTCGGCGAGCGTCGCCAGCACGGCGATGTCGCCGGCGCAGCGATCGCCCCGTTGCTCGAAGGCGGGGAAGAACGGGAAGTCGGGGCGCATGCGGCCGTCCACCGCGGCGGCCACGACCAGGTCCTGGCCCGGTGCGCAGCGCGTCACGGACAGTGGATGCCCGCCGAGGTCCCCGATCGCGAACGCGGACACCGACGGCGGCCCGTCGTGCGGGGTCAGGTGCCCGCCCAGCAACGGGATCCCGAACAGCTCGCAGCCCTGGCGCAGACCCTCGAGGATCGCCCGCGCGGCCTGTTCCCCGGCGACCACCGTGTCGACGAGCCCCAGCGGCCTGCCGCCCATCGCCGCGACGTCGTTGACGTTGGTCAGGACGGCTGCGAAGCCCGCCGCCCGCGGGTCCCGTTCCACGAACGGCGGCCACATCGCCTCGCCGCACGCCACGACCCGGCCGTGTGAGGTGGGCACCACCGCGCCGTCGTCGCCGGGCCCCAGCTCCCAGTCGCTCGGGCCGAGGACCTCGGACACCAGTCCGATCGCCGACTTCGCCGTCCATCCCGGGTGCGAACGCACGGCGTGCGCGAGCGCGGCGACATCGGATCCGGTCGTTGTGGGGGGCGGTGTGGTACTCGGCATGTGCACCATAGTAGATGAGTGTCCAGTATATGAACTAGGATGGGATCTGTGATCGTTCCCGATTTCCTCTCCGTCCCCGAGCGTCCGGCGAGGCCGCGGCAGTACGGGATCACGCACGTGATCGACACCGGTGTCACTCCGGCCGGGGCCGGCGACGTGCTGCAGGCGGCGGGCGACTCGGTCGACATCTGGAAGACCGGGTGGGGGACGGCCTACATCGACCGCGGGCTGGAGCAGAAGCTCGCCCTCCTGCGCGACGCCGGTGTCGCGAGCTGCCTCGGCGGGACGATGCTCGAGATCGCGTGGTGCCAGGGTGTCGCGGAAGCCTGTCTGGACTGGGCCGCGGCGGTCGGGTTCACCCACGTCGAGGTCTCCCGGGGCACGGTGCCCATGAGCCAGGACGACAAGCGGGCGCTGATCCGCCGGGCGGCCGGCCGGTTCGTCGTGCTCGCGGAGGTCGGCACCAAGGACCCGGCCGACACCCCGGTGCCCGCGGCGTGGCGTGCGGAAGCGCTCGGCGACCTCGGCGCGGGGGCGGCACTCGTCGTCGCGGAGGGCAGGCAGAGCGGGACGGTGGGCATCTACGACGACGCCGGATCCCCCCGCGCGGGCGTCGTCGAGGAGCTCGTCGACGCCGTGGGGACCGACCGCATCGTCTTCGAGGCACCGCGGGCAGCTCAGCAGGCCTGGTTCATCCGGCGTTTCGGACCGCACGTGAACCTCGGCAACGTCGGGCTGGGCGAGGTGCTCTCGGTGGAGACGCTGCGACTCGGCCTCCGGGCCGACACCGCCGACCTCCACACGGTCGTCGGGCCGGTTACGTGAGCACGGGCCGGGCGCACACCGGCGGCACCAACACAGTCCCCGGCCGGTACCGCGGTGTCGCCGTCGCGAGCGTGGAGGTGGCGCTGGACCTCGACTCCCTGCGGTCGCACCTGCTCGGCCGGGAGGCCTACTGGAAGACGCGGTTCGTCGTGGCGCACCGGGGCCCGACGGGCCTCGGGCCGGGGCCGGTCGCGATCGTCGCGGTGACCCGTGACGACCCGGACGCACTGTTCGCCCCGATCACCGGGGTGCGCGGGCTGGCGGGCCCGGACGAGTGCGTTCTGCTGGAACGGCCCGACTGTGACACCGCGATCCCGTCCGCACTCGCCGCCGCCGCGGTCGAGGGAGCCCCCGGCTGCCGCGCCGTCGTCGTGCTCGGCCGGTACGGCCATGTCAACTTCGTGCTCGACCCGCAGCCGCTGCCGGTCACCGTGCGCGAGGTCGTGCCTCCGCATCCGGCGAAGCTGCTCGACCAGGCGGCCCGCGTACTGGCGGTCACGGAGACGGTCCGTCCGTTGCGACTGTGCCCGGAGGTCGTCGAGCTCCGGGAGCTGGCCGTGTCCCGCCCGGCCGAGCACTACCTGCTGCCCTGCCGCGGCGGCGGCGCCGAGATCCCGGGCGCGCAGCTCTCCTACCTGGATGAACGTCCGCCGCGCGCCGACTGGACGCTGGTCGGTTGTGCGCGCTCCCGGCAGATCCACCACTGGTTCTACGGCGACGACGCCCCCACCGTCGACATCTGCCCGCTCGCCGAACCACCGACCGGGCCGTTGCTCACGAAGTGCTGCCTGCAGCAGGAGGAGATCCGCAGCGGCACCGTCGACGGGCATCCGTGGGTGTCCGTGCCGTGGGGAGCCTCCCTGGACGCCGTCCGGGAAGCGCTCGAGTCGTTCAACGCCGCAGGGGAGCAACCGTGGTCACCCGCCTGACCGACTCGCCGGTCTACGCCCACCTCTGGGCGACCCCGGAGCTGGAGGAGCTGCTCGGTGAGCAGGCCCGCTGGCAGCGCTGGCTCGACGTCCTCGTGGTGCTGGCCCGGGTCCAGGCCCGCGCCGGTGTGGTCCCGGAGGCGTCCGCCCGGGTGATCGCCGAGGCGGCGCGGGTGGAGCGCATCGACTGGGAGCTCGTCGCCGAGCAGACCCGCCGGACCTCGCATTCCACGCTCGGGCTCATCCGTGGTCTGCGCGCCGTGCTGCCGGCCGAGGTCCGCGAGCACGTCTACGTCGGCGCCACCGTGCAGGACCTCACCGACACCTGGTTCGGGCTGCTGATGCGCGACGTCGGCGACCTGGTCCGGCGCGACCTGCGGGCCGTCGAGGCCGCCGTGCTCCGGCTGGCCCGGACCCACCGTGACACCCCGATGGCCGGGCGCACCCACGGCCAGCCCGGGGCGCCGGTCACCTTCGGGCTCAAGGCGGCATCATGGGCCGACGAGCTGCGACGGCACCTCGACCGGGTACGGGAGGGTCGGTCCCGCTGGGCGGTCGGCCAGCTCGGCGGCGCCGTCGGAGCGCTGGCCTTCCACGATGCGTCCGGGGTGGACCCGGTCGCGCTGCGCCGCGACTTCTGCGCCGAGCTGGGGCTGGCCGATCCCGGCATCTCCTGGCTGACCAGCCGGGACCGGATCGCCGAGTTCGGCTGGGTGCTGGCGGCCGTGTGCGGAACCCTCGCCCGGATCGGTGGTGAGGTCGTGGAACTGCAGCGACCGGAGATCGGCGAGCTCACCGAGCCGGCCCGGCCGGAGGCCGTCGGCAGCATCACCATGCCGCACAAGCGCAACCCCGAGGTCGGCGAGCATCTGGACACGCTCGCCCGGCTCGGCCGGTCCTCGGCGGGGGTCCTGCTCGAGGGGATGGTCGCCCTGCACGAGCGGGACGGGCGCGGCTGGAAGGCCGAGTGGGTCGCCCTGCCCGAGGTCTGCCTGCTCACCGGAACGTCGCTGCAGCTCGCCGGCGAGCTGGTGGCGGGCCTGGAGGTGCATCCGGAGGCGATGCGCGCCAACCTGGACCGCTTCGGTGACCGGCTCGCTTCCGAGCGCGTACTGGGCGCGCTGAGCGTCCGGATCGGCAAGCACGCGGCCCAGGAGCTGTTGCACGAGCTGCTCGCACCCACCTCGTCGGCGGCCGGTGCCACCGGTGACCTGGCGCAGCGGCTGGAGGAACGCGGGATCGCCACGGCCGCCGAGGTGCGCGAGTGGGCCGCCCGATCGCCGGTGCGGTCGGCGACCGCCATGGTCGACGAGGTCCTGGATCGCGCGGCGTCCGCCCGCGCGGCCGAGGAGGCGGCGCCGTGAGCGACCGCGTCCGGCTCGCGGTGCTGCCGACGCCGGTGCTGTCCGCCGAGCGGCTGCACGCCGTGCTGGGCGGTGACCCGATCTGGGTCAAACGGGACGACCTGACCGGATTCGGTGTGGCGGGCAACAAGGCCCGGCCACTCGAGTTCCTGCTCGGCGACGCGGTGCGGCGTTCCCGGGACCTGCTCGTCACCGGAGGTGGGCCGGACTCGAACTTCGTGGCGGCCGCGGCGCTGGCCGCCCGGGTCACCGGGCTCGGCTGCGACGTGGTGACGACCGTCGCCGACGGCACCCCGGACGGCGCGAACCTGCAGCTCGCACGGGCCGCGGGGGCACGGCTGCACCGGGTGGCCGAGCGCCGCGAGCAGATCGACAGCGTGGTGGCGGAGCTGGCCGCGGACCGGACCGCGCAGGGATACCGACCGGTGGCCGTCCCCCGTGGCGGGTCCACCCCGATCGGTGCGGTCGGGTTCGCCCGGGCGGCGCACGAGCTCGCCGACCAGGTCGCGGGCGGTCTGCTCCCGGAGCCCGCCGTGATCGCGATCGCCGTCGGGTCGGGTGGGAGCGCGGCGGGGCTGCTGGCCGGGCTGGCCGCCACCGGGTTGCGCAGCAGGCTGCTCGGACTCTCGGTCAGCCGGCCGCCCGCGGAGGCGGACGCGGTCGTCCGGCGGCTCGCCACGGGATGTGCCGCCGTGCTCGGGGCGCCTGCGCCCGACCCGGACCGGTGGGAGATCCGCGACGCCCGCGGGCCCGGGTTCGGCGTCGCCGGTCCCACCGACCGGGCCGCCGCGGTCCTGGCCCTGCGCACCGAAGGCCTGCTGCTCGACGACACCTACGGCGCGAAGGCGTTCGCCGGGACCGTGCGCCGAGCACGGACCGGCGGTACCGGTCCCGTCCTGTACTGGCACACCGGCGGGCTCCCGTCCGCGGTCGCTCACCTCGGTGACACCGCGGACGCGGCCGATCCGCCAGATCTCGGAGGAGACCTGCCGTGACCGAACTGCTCCCCGGCGGAGGACCCGCCCCGCGTGGTGGCGCCGCCCCCGAACTCGTCGAGTCCGGGTTCCACCTGGAGAACGCGGACGCCCCGTTCCTGCACCACGGCCTCAACCTGGCCGACATCGCGCACGTGCTCGACCTGCGCCGCCGGGGCCTGGTCCCGGCCGGGATGGACCGGACGTTGCTCGACCTGCTCCTGGACACCGTGTCCGTACCCGCCGAGGAGTTCCCCTACGACCCCGCGTACGGCGAGCCGTACAACTCGCGGGAGGCCTACTTCGTCGCCCGGGTCGGTGACGTCGCCGGCTGGTTGCACGCCGGCCGGCCCCGGCGGGAGGCGGTCCGGATCGCGTTGCGGATCCATGTCCGGCGCCAGATCGCCGAACTGGCCGCCGAGGCGACGCGGTTCACCACCGTGACGGCCGCACGGTCGACCGAACACCTGCGGACCGTGATGCCCGACCAGACCTACCTCCAGCAGGCCCAGCCCTCGACGTTCGGGCACTACCTGCTCTCGTTCGCCTACCCGGCACTGCGCGACGCCCGGCGGCTGCTCGTCGAGCTCGACGAGGTCGACTGCAGCCCGGGTGGTGCCGGCTGCGTCAACGGCACCCGGCTGCTCGACGACCGTGCCGTGGTCGCCGACCTGCTGGGCTTCTCCGGGGTCATCGAGCACACCCGGGACGCGATGTGGCAGGTCGACGGGTTCGTGCACGTCCTGGCGACGGCGGCGAGCCTGGTGTCGACGCTGAGCAAGCTCGCCGAGGATCTCGAGATCTGGGCGTCGGCCGAGTTCGACTTCGTCGATCTGGCCGACGGTTTCACCCGGGCGAGCGTGCTCATGCCGCAGAAGCGCAACCCCTACTCGCTGGCCATCATCCGCGGGGCCTGCGGGGTCCTGATCGGACGGATCAGCGGGTTCCTCGCGGTGGCCAAGAGCCCGTCCGCGCGCAGTGACAACCTGATCTACGCCTACGGCGAGGTGCCGCGGGCGCTCGACCTCGCGTTGCGGATCACCCGGCTGGCCACCGGCGTCGTCAGCACCCTGCGGGTGAACGCGGACCGGATGGCGCAGGAGGTCCACCGGGGGTACAGCCAGGCGACCGACCTGGCGGAGCACCTCGTGCAGACCTGCGACATCGACTACCGCTCCGCCTACCTCGTCGTCGGGCGGGCGGTGCGCGCCGCCGCCCGCGACGGCGTCCCCGGGGTCGCGATCACCGGTGAGCGTGTCGACGAGGCGGCCCGTGAGCACCTGGGACGCTCGCTCGGGCTCACCGGGACCGACCTGTCCGACGTCCTCGATCCGTGGCGGATCGTGCTGTCCCGCTCGTCCGTGGGCGGGGCCGCCCCGGACGAGGTGAGCCGGATGGCCACCGATGTGCGGGAGCGGGCGGCCGAGTCGGGCGCGATCGCCGATCGCCGGCTCGACGACTTCGCCCGCAGCGAACGGACCCTGCTGGCGACCGCCCGGGCCGTCGTCGACGAGGCGGCGGGCGATGACGCCCCCGCCCTCCGGAAGGAGCCCTCATGACCGGCACGAACTCGAACGTCGTCCGCCTCCCCGAGCGGATCGAGGTGCTCAACATCGGCCTGCCGATGTTCGCCGACGCCGTGCGTGCGCAGGACGGACAGGCGCTCCACATCGACTGGCGCCCACCGGCCGACGGCGACCGGGACCTGGTCCGCGCGCTGGAGGCGCTCTACGCCGACCCGGCGGTCGACCGCGCCAACGCCGAGGTGGTCCGCCGGCTCGACGTCGGCGTCCCGTCGCTGGTGACCGTCGCACCGGCGGCCGAGGTGGTGCCCGGGCTGCCGGACCGGACGCTGCTGCACTGCGGGCCGGCCATCGGCTGGGACCGGGTGTGCGACCCGCTGCGCAGGTCGATGCGGGCCGCGACCGTCGCCGAGGGCTGGGCGACCGACGTCGCCGGGGCCGACCGGCTGCTCGCCCGCGGCGACGTCGCACTACAGCCCGCCAACGAGTACGACAGCGTGGTGCCGATGGCCACCGCGATCGGTCCCTCGACACCGATGCTGGTGGTGGACAACCCCGGTGACGGCGACGGGACGCCGCACCGCGCGTTCGCACCGCTGAACCAGGGGCCGGGGGAGACGGCGTGGTTCGGCCGGGACACCGACGCGGCCGTCGAGCGGCTCCGGCTGCTGCGTGACACCTGCGGCCCTGCCGTGGCGTCGATCCTCGAGGAGGCCGGCCCGCTGGACGTGCTCGCGCTCGCCGCCCAGGGCGTCGCGATGGGCGACGACCTGCACATGCGCACCCAGGCCGCGACCAACCTGCTGACCCGCACCTGGCTGCCGCACATCGCAGGCCTGCCGGACGGCCGGCGCGAGCCGTTCGCCCGCTACCTGGGCGGCAACCACCTCTTCTACCTGACGCTCGCGATGGCGGCCGCCAAGGCCCTCACCCTGTGGGCCGCCCAGGTCCCCGGCTCGACGATCGTGACGTCGATGGCCCGCAACGGGACCACCTTCGGGATCCGGACCTCCGGCTCGGAGACCTGGTACGTCACCGACGCTCCGCCGGTCGGGGACGCGCTGTACTACGCGGGCTACGGGCCCGACGACGCCGCGCCCGACATCGGTGACAGTGCCGTGCTGGAGCTGGTCGGGCTGGGCGGCCCGGCGGCCGGCAACTCGCCGTCGGTGGCGGCGTTCCTGGGTGGGTCGATGGCCGACGCGGCCGCGGCCACCGAGGGGTTCCGCCGGATCTGCGCCGGCACCAGCAGCCGATTCACGCTGCCCGCGATGGGATTCTCGGGCTCACCGATCGGGGTGGACCTGCGGTTGGTGGTGGAGACCGGCATCACCCCGAAGGTGACGACCGGGATCCTGCACGCCCACTCGGGGGAGGGCCAGGTCGGTGCGGGGGTGGCGACGGCACCGCAGGCCTGCTTCACCGAGGCGCTGCGCGCCGTCGCAGCCGGCCGTTCCGGGAGGCGGTGAGCACGGACTGCGACCGCGGGGCGGCATTCGCCGAGCTGACCGGGGCCGCCCGGCGGACCGGCGCGCTGCGGGGGCGGGTCGTGTCGGTCCATCGCCGGGCGGTCTACCTGCGGTTCGACGACGTGCTGGTCGCGCTGGCAGGGCCCGGGGTCGAGGCCGGCCCGCTGCACCTGCGTGGCCCGGCGCTCCCGCCCGCCGGTACCGGTGAGGCGGTCCGCTTCGACGGCTCCCGGGTCGCGGCCCGGCGCTGGGCGGTGCGCTGCGACGTCCCCGAGCGGATCGGAGCCCTGCCCGGCCCGGCGGAGCTGGCTCGTGCCCGCCGGGCCGACCCGGCGGCCGGACTCCGGTTTCCGGACGAGCCCGATGTCGCTGTCGACGCGGTGGTGGCGGCGGTCCGGAACGGGGACGTCCCCGGTGCGGCGGCGCTGCTGGGGGGACGCGGGCCGGGTCTGACCCCGGCCGGCGACGACGTGCTCGCGGGCCTGCTGCTGGTCGCCCGGGCGATGTGGGGCCCGGCGGCCGAGCCGTGGCTGGCCGGCACGGTGGACCGGGTGCGCACCACCGAGCACGCACGGGCGTTCCTGTACTGGGCCGCCCGCGGCCAGGGGCTCGCACCCGTCCACGACTGGCTCGCCGCCGTGGTCTCCGGCTCCCGCGACGACCGGCATCGGCTGGAGCGCCGCATCGCCCGGATCGGGGCCAGCTCGGGCCGGAGCATGGTCGCCGGCCTGCGGCTCGGGCTCGGTCAGCTGCCGGAGTCGCCGGTGGAGACCCAGGTCAGCACCGCGACCGCCGGGCCGGGATTGTGACAGTGGACCCGGTGACCGCCCGGGACGTGCAGTGAGTCGTCGTGGTCGAGTGCGTACCACTCGCCGGCGATCGTCACCTCGACGGTCCCGGCCAGCACCAGGAGCAGGTCCTCGGCGAGCCGGGCGCGTACCTCGAGCGCCGCGCCCGGTGCGATCTCGACGACCGCTCCCTGCAGCGCGAACCGGTCGGGTGGACCGGTGAGCCCGGCCCGCGTCGTCCCGGGTAGCGACGGCAGGGGCGGCCGGTCCGCACCACGTACCAGGTGGGCCACGGGTACCGGATCGCCGTCGCCGTCGACGAAGTACCCGATCGGGCGGTCGAGCGCCGCGGCCAGCTTCAGCAGCGTCGTGACCGTCGGGATCATGTCGCCCTTCTCCAGCTTGTGGATCGCGGCGGACGACACGTCGGCGCGGCGCGCCAGCTGCTGCAGGGACAGGCCGCCCTGCTGGCGGAGCCGATAGAGCTTCGGGCCGATCGAGCGCACGATCGCCTCGCGGTCGGCCTCGCCGGTGCCGGGATCGTTCGCCGTGGCCGGGTGGTCGTCGGCATCGGTTGCGGATCCGCTCATCGAGTCTCCTTGACAGGGCAGTATCGATTAGTATCGTAAACGAACATCAACCATGGTGAACAGCTCGCCGACGGGCGAGCGGATCCGGCGTTCACGACCGGTCCATCGTAGTCAGCGACGAAGGGGGCCTCGTGCCGCACAAGACCGTGATCGTGGGAGGCGGTGCCGGTGGCCTGGGTGCCGCCGGTGGGGTGAAGGCGGCTCGGCCCGACGCCGAGGTGGTCGTCTACACCGAGTACGAGGACGTCGCCTACAGCCCGTGCGGGATCCCCTACGTCCACGGCGGGGAGATCCCGGACTTCGAGCGATTGTTCCTGGCCACCAAGGACGCCTACGTCGAGGCGGGGATCGACGTCCACTACGAGACACGGGTCAGTGCGATCGACACCCGGGCCAAGACCGTGACCGTCGACGGCGCGGAGCCGGTCGGCTACGACACGCTCGTGCTCGCGACCGGTTTCGACTACGCCGATCCGGGTGTCCCCGGGGGTGACCTGGAGGGCCTCTACTACGTCAAGAACATCCGCGCCGCGATGGAGTGGGACAAGTTCCTCGACACGGTGAAGCGGGCGGTGGTGATCGAGGCGAGCCCGCTGGGCGTCGAGATGACGACCTCGCTGGCCCATCGCGGTATCGAGACACACCTCGTGGACCCCCACCCCTGGCCGCTGGCGGAGATGGCCGACCCCGACATCATGGCGCCGGTCGAGGAGTCCTGGCGCGAGCTCGGGGTGCACACGCACTTCAACACCACCCTCAAGGGGTTCATCGGCCAGGGCTCGGTGTCCGCTGTGGACACCTCCGACGGCGAGATCCCCTGCGACCTGGTGGTGGTCGCGACCCACAAGCAGCCCAACGCCCGGCTCGCCGCGGCGGCGGGCATCACGATCGGTACGACCGGCGGCATCGTCGTCGACGAGCGGATGGCGACGTCCGCGCCGGGGGTGTACGCGGTCGGCGACTGCACCGAGATCCCGCACGGGCTGACCGGGGTGCCGCTGCAGGGTCTGACCGGCAGCCACGCCTACGCCCAGGGCAAGACGGGCGGGACCAACGCCGGCGGCGGATCGAGGAACTACCGGGCCGTGTACGTCCCCTGGGGAACGCCTGCGGGCAAGTGGGTGATCGGGGGCGCGTCGTTCGGCGAGACCACGGCCACCGCGCTCGGGATCCCGTACGTGCTCGGGCAGGCCCAGGGCATCTCCCGGGCCCGCTACTACCCGGGGGTCAAGCCGGTGAAGGTGAAGCTGCTGGCCGAGCCCGGCTCGCTGCGGCTCATCGGCGCCCAGATGGTCGGGCAGGAGGGGATCAAGGAACGTGCCGACTTCCTCGCGACCGCGGTCCGCTTCGGACTCACCCTGCACGATCTCGCGACGATGGAGAACGTCTACTCCCCGGCGATCGGCGCGCTCAACGAACCGATCGTGATGGCCGCCAACAACGGTCTGGACGAGCTGCGCAAGGCCGGGAGGTCGTAGCCATGGGATTCACCAGGTGGCTCCGGGAGAACTCCGAGCACTACCTGATGGTGGGCGCGCACGAGCAGCTCGCCCGCCGCTACCCCGGGACCCGGCGACCGCGACCCCCGCACGGACCGGTCGAGCTGCTCTGGCTGCGGGTGTTCGCACCGGTCTACCGGACGCTCCCGTGGCCGCTGCGCCACCGCATCCTGCGGGCGATGCCGGGCAGCCACCGGCGCAGCTGGACGGAACCGCCACGACCGTCAGGTCCGGCGGTCTGACGACAACGGTGGGCGTCCGCCCACCGCGTAACACGACGCAAAGGAGTAGCCCCGTGGCTCAGATCGTTGGTGAGCGGGTCCAGAAGGGCGACGCGATCGTCGACTACGAGGACAAGGTCTTCGAGGACATCCAGGCCGAACCCGGCGAGAAGGCCTACATCTTCATGCACACCGTCCCGTTCGAGGGATCGGTGGGACTGGTCAACATGCTCACCGCGACCCGGATCCGCCGGAAGGGTTTCGACGCGAGCATCGTCATGTTCGGCCCGGCGTCGCTGATGGTCTCCGCGTCCCGCGGATATCCGAAGGTCGGCGACGAGGCGTTCCCGGGCGCGCTCGGCTACAACAAGCAGCTGCAGACCTTCATGGACGAGGGCGGCAAGATCTACGCCTGCCGGTTCTCCGCCGCGGCGCTGTACGGCATGCGCGAGGTGGACATGATGGAGGGCGTCAAGCCGATCAACCCGCTGGACGTTCTCGACGCCCAGCTCACCGCCCGGCGCGAGGGCGCGCTGGTCATGCAGACCTGGACGGTCTGACCGGCCCGATCCGGAGCCGGGCGGGCGCATCCGGCGCCCGCCCGGCTGCTGGTCGTGGCGCCGCAGCCAGGAGAGGAGCGAACTGCGGTGGACTCGATCGCCGACATGGGCGGTATGCAGGGTTTCGGGCCGGTTCCGGTCCCGGTGGCCGACGAGCCACCCTTCGCCGAGACGTGGGAGGGGCGCGCCTTCGCCCTGACCGTGCTGACGATGGGCCGGATCTCGGGGCAGAACCTGGACGCGTTCCGCCACGCGCTGGGTCGCCAGCATCCCCTGGACTACCTGAGCGACGGCTACTACGGCCGTTGGCTCAACGCCGCCGAGCTGATGCTCACCGACAGCCGGATCCTCGCTCCCGGTGCGGTCGACGCCCGAGTGCGGCGCAATCTGGGGGAGGACGTGACCGAACCGGCTCTCCCCGAACCCCGGCGCCCGGACTACGCCCCGACGGCGGCCGGCTCGTTGCGTGAGGTGGACGACCCGCCGCGGTTCGCCGTCGGCGACACCGTGGGCACGCGGGACATGCATCCGACGGGCCCGACGAAGCTTCCCCGGTACCTGCGGCGCCGGACCGGGACCGTCACCGCGATCCGGCCCGCGCACGTCCTTCCCGACACCCATGCGGTGTTCGAGGGGGAGAACGCCCAGCACGTCTACACCGTGAGTTTCCGTTCCCGGGATCTGTGGGGCCCGGACGCCGAGGACTTCACCCTGCACGCCGAACTCTTCGAGAGCTACCTGGAGCCCGACTCATGAGCGGTCCGACAGACCGGATCCCGCCGGCACTGCGCACCGAGGCGCTGGAGCAGCTGCTCGTCGAACGCGAGCTCGTCGACCCGGCGGTGATGGACAAGTTCATCGCCACCTACGAGCGCGACGTCGGCCCGCTGAACGGTGCGAAGGTCGTCGCGCGGGCGTGGACCGATCCCGGGTACCGCGAGCGGCTGCTCGCGGACGGTACGGCGGCGATCAAGGAGATGGGCTTCGGCGGGCCCCAGGGCGAGCACATCGTGGTCCTGGAGCAGGCCGCGGACGTCCACCACGTGGTGGTGTGCACCCTGTGCTCCTGCTACCCGTGGCCGGTGCTCGGGCTGCCGCCCAGCTGGTACAAGGATCCGGCGTACCGCTCGCGGGTGGTGCGGGAGCCACGTGCGGTGCTGTCGGAGATGGGCCTGGACGTGCCTTCCGACCGCCGGATCGAGGTCTGGGACTCGAGCGCGGAGGTGCGGTACCTGATCCTGCCCCGCCGCCCGGCCGGCACCGAGGACTGGGATGCCGAGCAGCTGACGGGCCTGGTCACCCGGGACGCGATGGTCGGGGTCGCCGAGGTGAGCGGCCCGTGACCGGCACGTGCGGGACGCCGACGCCGGTGCTCGACGTCGAGGGGGCCGCGGCCCCGCCCCGGGACAACGGTGAGCTGGTCTTCGCCGCGCCCTGGGAGAGCCGGGCCTTCGGCATGGCGGTCTCGCTCTCGGAGCAGGGCGTGTTCGCCTGGGACACGTTCCGGGACCGGCTGGTGGCGCGGATCGCGGACCGGGAGGCCGGAGCGGGACCGGATGCGCCGGACTTCCACTACTACACCTGCTGGCTCGCCGCGCTGGAGGACGTGCTGGTCGGGTCGGGCCTGATCGCGACGGACGACGTCGTCGCCCACTCGGCGGCCCTCGCCGCCCGGCCGCCCGGACACGACCACGACGACGGTGAGCACGGCCACGGCCACGGGCACTGAGCAGCGGACCGACCGCGAGACGACGGCGGGCTCCCCGGAACCGGATCCGGGGAGCCCGCCGTCGTCTGTCCGGGCCGGGGTCAGCGCCCCGCAGGCACCGACCGCACCTCCTCGTAGACCGCCGTGTGCGCCGCCGCGCTGCGGGGCCAGGTGAACGCCGGGAGCACCTCCCGGCCGCCGGCCCGGAGCCGGTCCCGCAGGGCGTGGTCCGTCGCCAGGTCGTGCATGGCGCCGGCGATGGCGACCGGGTCCCCGACCGCGGGCATCAGGGCGTTCCGCCCGTCCTGCAGGTACTCGTGGAACACCGGGAGGTCGGACGCGACGACCGGCAGGTCCGCCGCCATCGCCTCCAGGACCGCCAGCCCCCAGCCCTCCTTGACCGAGGGGAACAGCAGTGCGTCCGCGCTGCGGTACCACTCGGCGAGCGTGCGGTCGTCGAGCGTGCCGAGCAGCACGACGTCCCGTCCGAGCTCCAGGCCCATCCCGGGCAGGGCCGCCAGCGCCTCCTCGCGGTAGGCGGCGTAGTCCTGGAAGGAGTGGCCACCCACGATCGCCAGGACCGGGGGAGGAGTGGGGGAACCGGACCGGTGCAGCCGGGCGAGGGCCTCGAACGAGTAGCGGGTGCCCTTGCGCGGCTCGACCCCGCCGACCCCGAGGAACACGAACCGGTCGGCCCCGGCCCCGAGCGAGCGCCGGAGGCGGGCCCGCCGGTCCGGCTCGACCGGCGGGAACCGCGCCGGGTCGACACCGTTGGGCACGACGGTCGCGGTGACGCCGTAGTCGTCGCGCAGGATCCGTTCCCACTGCCGGCTCACCACGAGTACCCGGTCCGGTTCGGTGATCGCGGCCTTCTGGCACTCGATCAGCGCCGGGGTGGTGAAGTCGTCGACGTGGTGCACGGTCCGCACGACCGACACCGGCGCCCCGGCGTCGCGGACCCGGGCCGCCGCGCGGGCGGCGATGCAGTCCTGGGCGTGCAGGATGTCGAAACGACCGGCCAGGTCACCGAGCGCCACGCTCAACGCGTCGATGGAGGCGTGCACGCGGTCGGTGAGCGTGCCGGAGCGCTCCGGTGCCGGCAGGACCGTGTACGGCACGGTCGTCGGGCGGAACAGGCCGGCCGCCGGGTCGCCCTGGGTGACCAGGTGTACCCGGTGCCCGGCGGCGTGCAGCGCCTCGGCGAGCTGGAGCGTGTGCACCATGCCTCCGCGCGGCGACGTGGAGTGGGTGACCAGCGCCAGCCCGGTCACAGCGGACGCTCCACGATCTTCGGGTCACGGACGGCGATCGCCGCGGCGGCGAGCGCGGCGCGCGCCGCCGTCCACGTGACGATGCAGCCCGCCTCGGCGAACGCCGCACGCTGGCGCTCGAACCCCTGCGGGTCCTGGTCGGTACCGAGGACGTAGACCACGATCCGCGGACCGCCCCGGCCGATGATCTCCGCGCAGAGCGGGGCGAGCTCGGAGGCGGGATTGGGGTGCGAGCCGTGCCCGAGCACGACATCGAGCAGGACGACACCCACGTCGCGGTCCTCGCCGGTCGCCCGCAGGTGCTCGATCCGGGCCTCCGGATCGATCATCGGGTGCGGCCGGCCCTTCGTGAACTCCTCCTCGCCCAGGTCGAGGCAGACGTGGGCCCCGGCCGGGGCGGGAAGGCCGTAGCGCTCGTCCAGCGGCGTGTTGGAGTGAACCGGTCCCAGCTCCCGCTCGAGCAGCACGAGCGCCTCGTAGCAGAGGGTCCCGCCGGAGAACAGGCCGCGGACCAGCCGCCGCTGCTCGGGCAGGTCGCGCACGGCTGCCGTGACCTGGTCGCGCAGGCCGGCCGTGGTGTTCGGCGCGGGGTGGCCCATCCGGCGCAGCATGGCCAGCACGCCGCCCTCGAGGGTGGAGGACCGGGTCACCGTGGGGGGATCGTCGTCGTCGGATCCGTCGAGCCCGATCAGTGCCGCGACCAGCGGGGTGTCACCTGCTTCGGCCAGCACACCGCGGGCGACCTCGGGGTCCGGTGGCTTCGACACCAGGAGGATCGCGTCGGTCTCCGGATCGGCGGCCAGCGATCGGACGGCGAGCCGGCCCATCGGCCCGCCGACGGCCGCGGTGAGGTCCCGCCCGCCGAGCCCGATGACGTGCCGCACCCCGACCCCGGCCCGGTCCAGCAGACTCGCGGCCTCCTGCGCGCCGGTCCCCGCCGCCGCGACCACGGCGACCGAGCCGGTGCGGGTGGCGGGATCACCGACCACGTTGGCGAAGCCGAGGCAGGTCCGGTCCAGCATCGCGGTCCCGGCGCCGGGCCCCATCACGAGCAGGCCCTGCTCGACGGCCCGCTGCTTGAGCGCGACCTCGTCCTCGACGGAGACGTTGTCGCTGAACAGCAGGACGTGCAACCCGCCGGCGAGTGCCTTGGTCGTCTCCAGCGGGGCGTAGTCGCCCGGCACCGAGATCACGGCGACCGTGCTCCCGGGCTGCCGGTCGAGGGCTTCGGCGAGCGTGCGCGGATCGCTCTCCTCGCGCGTGCCGGGGCCGTCGCCCCGGGCGGAGAACATCGCCGCACGCCCGGCGTCCTCGGCGGCGGCCGCGACCTGCTCGTCGTCGGCCCGCACGGCCAGGACGAGGTCGCCGGCCCCGGCGCCGTCCCAGCCCGCCGGATCGAACCCGTTCTCGGTGAGGGTGGCGAGATTGGCCTCGGTGGCCATCGCGGCGGTCGCCCACTCGACGCCCTCGACCGCGCGCATGGCACGGGTCCCGGAGAGCTGGACGACCGAGTCCAGGTAGGTGTCGCGCAGCACCGTCACGACGGTGGTCATCCTCGGGCCCCCACGATCCGGGTGCCGACGGTGTCGTCGGCACGGTCCTCACCGCTGTCCAGCGACGGCCCGGCACGTTCCGCGGTGGTGATCACCGCGGTGGTCCCGCCCTCGCGCAGGAACCGGACCGCGGCGCGCACCTTCGGCCCCATCGAGCCCTCGGGGAACTGGCCGTCCTCGAGATGCTTGACCGCCTCGTCGACGGTCATCTCGGTGACCGGTCGCTGCTCCGGCCTGCCGAAGTCCAGGTGCACCTTCTCGGTGTCGGTGACCAGGACCAGCGCCTCGGCGTTGACCGAGCTGGCGACCCGCTGCGCGGTGAGGTCCTTGTCGATGACGGCGTCGATCCCCTCCAGGCCCGGGTCGCCGGCGATCACCGGGATACCGCCGCCACCCCCGGCGACCACGATCATGTGCTGGTCGATCAGGGCGCGGATCGCGTCGATCTCGACGATGCCGACCGGTCGCGGCGACGGTACGACCCGGCGGTGGCCGCGGTCGCCGTCACGGGCGACCACCCAGCCGCGCCTGCCGGCGAGCTCCTGGGCCTGTGCCTCGGTGAAGAACGGCCCGACCGGCTTGGTGGGCGTGCCGAACGCCGGGTCGTCCGGATCGACGAGCACGTGGGTCACGACGGAGACCACGCCGGCCAGCCGGCCCCGCCCCTCGGTCAGCAGCGCGAGGGTGAGCAGGCTCCCGAGCTGGCCCTGGGACATGGCGCTCGTGGAGTACAACGGCTGGGCCGGGACGATGCCCGCGGCCTCCTCCTGCTGGATCGCGAGGTTCCCCACCTGCGGCCCGTTCCCGTGTACCAGTACGACGTTCCATCCGGCGTCGCGGAGCGCGCAGACCGCACGGGCCATCCGCTGCGCGTTCGCCGCCTGCTCGGCGTGTGTGCCCGACTCCCCGCTCCGTGTGATGGCGTTCCCGCCGAGTGCCACGACTGCAGTCTTGGGCATCAGTGCCCACCCCACCTTCCCGCCGGCCCGATCGATTGACGTCTACGATCCGCCACGGTGTCTACTATAGTGTACGAGTCGGGTATGCGGACATCCGCGACGTGATCGGAAGGCGTTCATGGAGGACACGACGACGTTCCCACCGGCCTCGCCGGTCCAGCCGATCGGCGATCCCGGGCTCGCCGCCGCCCGCCGTCGCTGGCGTGCGGCCGGTGACCGGCTCTGGCCGATCGTGCTGGCCGACGGCGAGGCCTACCAGCAGGCCGCCGCCGCGGTCGGACGGCTGCTGGAACGGCTGCGGGAGGAGATCCACTCGCTCGAGGAGCTGGTGCTCCTCGAGCGCGAGCCGGGCAACCGGATGACAGATGTCGCGCACCCTGCGGTGTCCGGACCCGACGTGCTCGCCGCGGCCTGCGCGCTGCGGGCCGACGAGATCGACGCCGAGGCCGCGGTGGCAGGACACGACCAGAAGGAGGGCTCATGACGGCAGCACCCGGGACCCGCGACGAGCACGACACCGCGCGCGAACCCGCCGGCGGGACCGGCGATCTCGGTGAGCTGATCGCGGCGTTGCAGAGCCACGGCGTGCGGGTGGAGACCACGGTCGAGTCGCGGACCGGGGGCGCCGGGCCCACCGACTCCGGGATGATCTGGCTCGAGGGCAGGCCGGTCACCGTCCCGATCGTGGCCGCCCCGGACGCGTCCACCCCGTACGTGCTGCGTCCCGAGGACGGCGGCGGCAACGGGATCTACCGGGACGGCCGTCGGCTCGCCGGCGTGTCGCGGTCGCTCCGGCCGCGGTTCTACGATCTCACCACCGCCGACGGTGTGCCGTACGAGAAGATCGCGTTGCTGCACCTGGACTCGCTGGCCAGCACGGTCGTCCAGGCGTGCAACTACTGGAACACGTCCGATCAGTGCGGATTCTGCGGGATCGGGGTCTCGCTCGACTCCGGTGCGACCATCGCCCGCAAGACGCCCGAGCAGCTCGCCGAGGTGGCGGTCGCCGCCCGCGATCTCGACGGCGTCGTCGACGTCACCCTGACCACCGGCAGCTCGAACGCACCCGATCGCGGCGCGCGCTACGTCGCCCGGTGCGGCCGTGCGGTGAAGGAGGCCAGCGGGCTGCCGGTGGAGATCCAGTTCGAGCCGCCGCGCGACCTGGCGATCCTCGACGAGGTGTACGCGATGGGCGGCGCCGACGCCGTCGGCATCCACATCGAGACCTTCGACCCGGACGTGCTGGCACGGGTCGCGCCGGGCAAGTTCCGGACCGGGATCGAGACCTACTTCGAGACCTGGGAGCGGGCGGTCGAGCTCTGGGGCCGGGGCCGGGTCTCGACCTACGTCATCCTGGGGATGGGGGAGGACCCGGAGCTGATCGTCGAGGGCTGCCGGCGGGCCGTCGATCTCGGGGTCTATCCGTTCGTGGTGCCGCTGAGGCCGGTCGCGGGGAGCCTGATGCAGGACGCCCGGCCTCCGTCGAGTGCCTACAGCTCCGAGGTCTACCGGCAGGTGGCCGACCACATGACCGAGCGGGGGATGAGCGCCGACGACGCCGTCGCCGGATGCGCCCGCTGCCAGGCCTGCTCGGCGATCGACGCGGTGCAGCGTCAGCCGCCGATGCTGCAGATCGGCCCTCGACCGGCGAGCCTGTCGTGACCCGCGCGGAGCCCTCGAGGGCCGGCACGGCGACCGGCGTCGACTGCAGGATCGTCACCGGTGCCGACGTCGTCGAGCACCACCGGGTCCGGCACGCCGTCTTCGTCATCGAACAGGGCGTGTTCGCCGAGAGCGACGTCGACGCGCACGACGCCCGCGAGGACGTGGTGCACGTGCTCGCGACGATCGGCGAGCACGCGGTCGGGACGGTGCGTCTGTATCCCGTCGACGCCGCGGGCCTGTGGCGCGGCGACCGTCTCGCGGTCCTGCCCGATTACCGGACGGCCGGAGCGGGGGCGCCATTGGTGCGACTGGCGGTGGCGACCGCCGCGTCCCGCGGTGGAGTGCGGATGGTGGCACACGTCCAGCCACCGAACCGCCGCTTCTTCGAGCATCTGGGATGGACGGCGGGTGCTGTCGAGACCTACGCGGGCTTCCCCCACGTCGCGATGACGATCCCGCTGAGCGGTGGGAGCCGGCCGGACCGGGAGTGATCAGTGGAGCACCGGGCGGGGCAGGAGGAGCCGGCCCCGCCGGGTGAAGTCGTCGCGCAGCTCGGGTGGCAGCCCGGCCCGGATCCGCTCCAGAGCGGAGTCGCGCTCCGGACCCGGGCACACGGACGCGATGACCAGGGCGGAGGACGTGCGCCGCGCCGCGGCGGAGGCCTCGGCCGCGCGGCCGAGATGGGCGAGCGCGAGCGCCTCGTACTTGGCCGACCGGAACCGGCGCGCGTGCTCGAGGAGCTGCTCGGAGAGCTCCGGCCGCCACCGCGCCTGCATCTCGAGCAACCGCATCTCTGCCCGCTGGCGGAACGGCAGGGACAGCTCGAGCAGGGTCGCGGCCTCCTCGACCCTGCTGCCTGCGTCGTCGTCGCGGCCCTCGAGCAGCTCGCAGTCGGCCAGGGCGAGCAGCGCGTGCAGCGCCTGCTCGAGCTCGAGCGCGCCCCCGCCACGGCGGGCGAGATCGACCGCGAGCTCGGCGTGCTCGCGGGCCAGGTCGACCCTGCCCAGCTCCTGCCACAGCCATGACGTCGTCGTCTCGATCCCGGCCCGGTAGTAGTTCACGCCGGCCTCGTCGATCAGCCGGCGGGCCCGGTCCAGCGAACGCAGCGCACCCGCGAAGTCTCCGCTGTCACCGCGGGCCAGCGCGCAGAAGAACAGGCTCTGCAGCAGCGTCCGGAACTCGCCGGTCCGGGTGCAGAGCCGGACCGCCCGCAGCAGCGCGACCCTCGCCTCGTCGAACCGGTCGGTGTGCTGCAGCAACGCACCCCGGTAGGCCGTCGCCGTGGCGGCCAGTACGTCGTCGGCGTCGGAGGCGAGCACCTCGTCGTAGGCGGCCGCGGCACCGGAGTAGTCACCGTCCCAGTGCCGCACCCGGCCGAGCAGCAGCACCGAGCTGCGCCGGGCACCGGGAGCGGCGGCCGCCGACTCGGCGAGGTAGCCGGCCTGCTCGGCGAGGTCCACGGTGGCCAACGCGTCGCGGGCGTGCAGGGCGGTCCAGCCGAGCGCCTCGAGGGCAGCCGTCTCGAGCTCCTCGTCGCCGTGGTCGCGGGCGGTTCCGAGTGCGCGCTCGTGGTCGTCGCGGGCGTCGTCGTAGCGGGCGAGATCGCAGCGGACGGAACCGCGCCGGAGCATGGCCTGCGCCGCGAGGATCGGGTCGCCTGCCGGTCCGGCCTGCTCGACCGCGCGGGTGAGCATCCGCTCGCTCTCGGCGTGGGCGAACACGAGATGGGCGGCGTCCGCGGCCTGCAACCAGGCCCGGGCCGACTCCCGATGGTCCCCGGCAGCGGCGAGATGGCCGGCCGCGGCCTCGGGACGGTCGGCGAGCAGCGCTGCGGCCCGGCGGTGGCGACTGATCCGGACCGGTCGCGGGGACTCGTCGTACACGATCCGCCGGAGGATCTCGCTGGCGAAGCGGAACTCGTCCCCGTGGGCGCCGACCAGTCCCGACCGCTGAGCGCGTTCGCAGCGCTGCGCGCAGACCTCGACCGGTTGCGCGGTGAGCGCGGCGAGATCGTCGAGACCGAACGAGCGGCCGAGGACCGATGCCTGGGCGAGCACGTCGCGGACGTCGTCGGTGGTGGCGGCCAGGCGCCGGATCAGGGCGTCGTGCAGGGTCGCCGGGATGTCCGGGCCGTCCCGCTCGGGGTGTTCCGGCGCCGGATGGCGCAGCAGCTCGCTGACGAGCAACGGCGATCCTCCGGTCCAGGCGAAGAACCGGTCGAGGTCGTGCCGGGACCCGGCGTCGTCGAGCAGCGTTCCGACGGCAGCGCGGTCCAGCGGGCCGACGTCGAGGACGACGGCCACGTCCTCCAGACCCACCGTCTGGTGCGGGTACTCGCCGGCGTTCTCGGTCGCGACGGTCAGCACGGCGTTCTCGGCGAGCCGGTCGGTCAGGTAGTGGAGCGCGTCGATGCTCGACTGCCCGGCGTTCTCGATGTCCTCGATCCCCACCAGCAGCGGCTGCTGTTCGGCGACCCGGCCCAGGAAGTGGGCGAGGGCGTCGACGGTGCGCCGGTGCTGCATCTCGGAGATGTCGGGCGCGGACGCCCACTCGTCGAGCTCCGGGACGAGCACCGTCAGCGCCCGGCGGTCCGCATCGCCCAGAAGATCCGCCGCACCCGGCAGGTGGTGTGCGAGCAGCCCACGCACGATGTCGGCGAGCGGCTGCAGGTAGAGCGATCGTTCCGCCTCGGCACAGCGCACCACGACCGCCACGCCGCCTGCCTGCTCGGCGCGCCGTGCGGCTGCCGCACAGAGGGTGGACTTCCCGATTCCCCGCTCGCCGCGCAACAGCGCGATCCGGCCGTGACCGCGGACCGCGTCGTCCCACAGCCGGGCCAGGGTCGCGATCTCGTGGTCGCGCCCCACGGGACCGGCGGTCCCCGGGATGTTCCGGTGCGTACCGGCGTCGTGCTCCGGAGCCGGCGTTCCCCGCAGGATCTCCAGGTGCACCTGGTGCGACGACGCCGACGGGTCGAGTCCGAGCTGGGTCGCCAGCGCCGCGCGCAGGCGTTCGTAGACGGCGATCGCATCGGCCGGAGACCCGCGGGAGACGTGGGCCCGCATCGCCGCACGCGCCGCCTCCTCGTCGAGCGGGTTCGCCGCGAGCGTCCGCCCCGTCTCCTCCAGCGCGATCTCGAGATCACCGGCCTGCAGCGCGGCAGCCCAGCGGCAACGCCGCGCTCGGTCGAGCAGGGCCTCGGCGGCGTCCCGGACCCCGTCGCTCCAGTCGCTGTCCGGTTCGTCGGCCAGCGCCGGTCCGCCGTCGAGCAGCCGGACGGCGTGGCCGGTGTTGCGCAGCGCGGGGCCGGAGTGCCCGTGCGCGAGCTCCCGCTCGGCCAGCGTCGTGAGGTTCGCGGCCTCCACCAGGTCGACCGTCGTCCGCCGGTCCTGGACGAGCCGGTAGGCACGGGGACCGCCGTCGATGCGCTCCCGGCCCAGCGATCTGCGCAGCCGGCTCACCAGGGACGCGACGTTGCGCAGCGGGTCGCTCGGCGTCTGGTGCGGCCAGAGGTGGTCGGCGAGCGTGGTGGTCTGGACGAACTCGCCCTGACGGTCGGCGAGTATCGCGAGCAGCCGGCTCGCGCGGCCGCTCGGCACCGGGGAGGCGAGGTCACCGGTCACCGCGAGGGAACCGATGAGCCTCACCTGGACGACGCCGTCCTGCATGGTCGACACTCTATCCGTGCGACCACCCCGGGATCCTCCGTCCCTGGTGAGCGGCCCGGTTCAGCCGAGCTTCGCCTCGACGGCGTCGAACCCGCCGTCGGTGTAGAGGGAGCGCACGACCTTCTTGTCGTACTTGCCGACGCCGGTCTTCGGGACCTCTTTCACGAACAGGAACCGGTCCGGGATCGACCACTTCGCGAAGTCCACCGCCAGGTGGGTGCGCAGATCGTCCTCGGTGAGCGAGTCGTCGGTCGGGACGACGCAGGCCAGCGGCCGCTCGAGCCACTTCTCGTCCGGGATGTTGACCACGGTCGCCTCGCGGACCTTGGGGTGCGCCATGAGCGCGTTCTCCAGGTCGATGGAGGAGATCCACTCGCCGCCGGACTTGATGAGGTCCTTGGAGCGGTCCTTGAGGATCACGTAGCCGTCCGGGTCGATGGCGCCGACGTCGCCGGTGCGGAACCAGCCGTCGACCATGTTCTCCGCGGTGCGCTCGTCGTCGTAGTACGCGCTCGCGGTGAACGGCGAGCGGACCCAGAAGTCGCCGACGCTCTCCCCGTCCCAGGGCAGCTCCTCGCCCTCCGCCCCGAGGATCTTGATCTGGACCAGCGGGATCGGCTGGCCCTGCTTCTGCCGCAGCGCCAGCAGCTCGTCGTCCCCGGCGTTCTCGCGCAGCGTGCTCTTGATCGCGGAGAAGCAGATCTGCGGGGTGTTCTCCGTCATCCCCCAGCCCTGGGTGACGTAGGTGCCGTACTGCTCGGCCCACCAGTTCATGATCGCCTTCGACGGCGCCTGGCCACCGAGCCACATCGTCTGCAGGCTGCCGAGGTCCCAGTCCCTGCCGGAGGAGTGCACCGCGTCGCGCATCAGGGTCCCGATCGTGACCGCGGCGTTCATCCCGGTCACCTTCAGGTCCGACACCATCCGGACGTAGTCGATCGGCTGCGGGTGCACGCCCGGCAGCACCAGGGTGCTGCCCTGCAGCAGCGCGGTGTGCGGGATGTTCCAGCCGTTGCAGTGGAACATCGGGGCGACCTCGAGCCAGACCTGGTCCTCGCTCATGCCGAGCTTGTCGTGCATCGCCAGGCACATCGCCTGCAGGACCATCCCGCGGTGGCTGTAGACGACGCCCTTCGGGTCGCCGGTGGTGGCCGAGGTGAAGCAGATGGCGGCGGCGTCGCGCTCGTCGAACTCGGGGAACTCGAACTCGTCGGTCTCCGCGGCGAGGAGGTCCTCGTAGGCGTGGACGTTCTGCAGACGCGTCTCGGGCACCGTGTCGCCGAAGACCACGAACGCCTTGACCGTCGGGATCCCCAGGTCGACGAGCTCCTCGACCAGTGCGAGCTGGTCCGGGTCGAAGAACAGGACCTCGTCGGCGACCTTGTTGATCGTGAAGCGCTGCTGGTCCGGGAACAGCCGCAGGTTCACCGTGTGCAGGACCGCCCCGAACCCGGGGACGCCGAAGTAGGTCTCCAGGTGGCGGTAGTGGTTCCAGCCGAGCGTGCCGACCCGGTCGCCGTGCTCGACGCCCAGCCGGCCCAGCGCGTTGGCCAGCTTGCGGACCCGCCGGCCGTACTCGCGGTAGGTGTACTCGTGGTACTGCCCGTCGCCGATCCTGGTGATGATCTTCTTGTCGTGGAAGAGCCGCTCGGTGCGCCACAACAGGGAGCTGAGCAGCAGCTGGCGGTCCATCATCAAGCTCTCCATCGAGCAACCCTCCTGAGGTGTGACCTAGACCGCGTGGGACTATCTCTATAGAATCGTGTGTTGTCAAGACATCGGCATGTCGCGATACGGTGGTGCGCACCCACTGTGCTCGGGTCTGCCCGCCGGTGTCGCCCGACCGGGGCAAACCTCCAGGACATACCGGGCAGAACGTGGACGATCGCCGCGGATCCGGCGGGCCTGCTCATGCGGACGCGCGAGGAAACCGATCGTCGTGTTGACATGATTCTATGGAATATGGAACATTCTGCTTCTATGGCCCAGGTCACTGCCGGGTCGGGCGCGCCCGCGCGCCGGCCGGCGGGCCGCACACCGGAGTGCGACGGGCCGCAGTACCTACCGCAACGAGGAGGAGGTTCTGCCAGTGGCAGACGACAAGATCAAGGTGACGATCCTGCCGACCGGCACGATGCACGCCGACCTGACGTGGCTGCTGATCGACCCGTCGCGGATGGCGTCCGCCTCGAACCCGGACAAGCAGCGTGACTGGGTCGAGGTTCCGACGCACGCCGTCTACATCGAACACCCGGACGGCAAGAAGCTGCTGTGGGACACGGGTGTGCCGCGGAACTGGGTGGAGCGCTGGGGCCCGACCGGTCTCGACCAGTTCTTCCCGGTCGACGCCACGACCGAGGACATGTGGCTCGACTCGCGGCTCAAGCAGCTCGGCGTCGAGGCCGGTGAGATCGACTACCTGCTGCTGTCGCACCTGCACCTCGACCATGCCGCGAACGCCCAGTTCTGGAACGGCACCGACACCACGATCCTGGTGGACGAGGCCGAGAAGGACGGGGCGTTCAGCTTCGACGGCTACAACAAGGGCGCCCACATCAAGTCCGACTACGACGGGCTGGAGCTCAGCACGATCAGCGAGGACACCGAGCTCCTGCCCGGCATCACGCTGCTGCGCACCCCGGGCCACACCTGGGGAACCCTGTCGCTGCAGGTGGACCTGGCCGACTCCGGCACGATGATCTTCGCGTCGGACTCGTTGTACCGCAGCGAGAGCTACGGGCCGCCGGCGATCGCGGCCGGCATCGTCTACGACACCGTGGCGTGGTTCGAGTCGGTGGAGAAGATCCGCTCGATCCAGCAGAAGGCCGACGCCACCATCGTGTTCGGTCACGACCCGGTGCAGTTCACCGAGCTCAAGCTCGGTCCGGGCAACAGCTACACCTGATCCGCCGCGTCCGGGCCGGCGGAGACCCGCCGGCCCGGACGCGTGTTTGTCCCTCCACTGCAATCTCTATAGAATCCTGGTCGCAGTGTTCGTGCGGCCCGAGTGCCTCCCGGGTCGCCCCCCGTTGCCGCCACGCGGCCGAAGGAGTGATCGATGAGCACGCCGACCGAGCAGCTGTACCTCGACGGGAAGTGGGTGGACAGCACCGGCAGCGGCACCGTCGCGGTGATCGACCCGGCCACCGAGGACGTCATCGGGGCAGTGCCGGAGGGCACCGTGGAGGACGTGGCGCGGGCCGTGCGGGCCGCGCGTGACGCGTTCCCCGGCTGGGCCGCCACGCCGCGCTCCGAGCGGGCCGACTGCCTGCAGCGCCTGCACGACGGCCTCGCCGCCCGCGCCGACCAGATCGCCGAGACGATCGCGCGTGACGTCGGGACGCCGATGCGGATCGCGAGCCGGATCCAGGCCGCGCTGCCGCAGACCGACGTGTCGACCTACGTCGAGATCCTGAAGAACGAGGAGCCGGAGGAGAAGGTCGGCAACTCGCTGGTCGTCCGGGAGCCGGTGGGTGTGGTCGCCGCGATCACGCCGTGGAACTACCCGCTGCACCAGATCACCGCGAAGATCGCGCCCGCGCTCGCGGCGGGCTGCACGGTCGTGGTCAAGCCCAGCGAGGTCGCGCCGCTGGTCGTGCGGCAGCTGTTCGAGGCGATCGACGAGGCGGGCATCCCGCCCGGTGTGATCAACCTGGTGCACGGCCTCGGCCCGACGATCGGGGAGGCGCTGGCCACCCACGAGGACGTCGACATGGTCTCGTTCACCGGCTCGGTCCGGGCCGGTTCCCGGGTGGCCGAGCTCGCCGCCCGCACCGTGAAGAAGGTGACCCTGGAGCTCGGCGGCAAGTCCGCGAACGTGCTGCTCGACGACGCCGACCTCACCGCCGCGGTGAAGGTGGGCGTCGCGAACGCGTTCCTCAACGGCGGCCAGACCTGCACCGCGTGGACCCGGCTCGTCGTCCCGGCCGACCGCCAGGAGGAGGTGCTCGAGCTCGCCAGGGCTGCCGCCGAGGGATTCGCCCCCGGCGACCCCATGGACCCGAAGACCAAGCTCGGCCCCATGGTGTCCGAGGCGCAGCGCGACCGGGTCCGCGGCTACATCACCCGCGGCGTCGAGGAGGGTGCTCGCCTGGTCGCCGGCGGGGCCGAGGCCCCCGCGGGACGGGAGAAGGGCTTCTACGTCGCCCCGACGGTCTTCGGTGACGTCGACCCGGACTCGACGATCGCCCAGGAGGAGATCTTCGGGCCGGTCCTGTCCGTCATCCCCTACCGGGACGAGGACGAGGCGCTGGCCATCGCCAACAACTCCGAGTACGGGCTGCACGGCGCGGTCTGGTCGGCCGACCAGGACCGGGCGCTGGCGTTCGCGCGCAGGGTCCGCACCGGCCAGATCGACGTCAACGGCGGCGCCTACAACCCGTACGCGCCGTTCGGCGGCTACAAGCGCTCCGGGGTCGGCCGGGAGATGGGCCGTCCGGGCCTGGAGGAGTACCAGGAGATCAAGTCGATCCAGCTCTGACCGCACGGACAGATGGCGCCCGGACCCACGATGGGTCCGGGCGCCGTCGTCGTGCCGGGGTGAGCGTCAGTGCTCGTGCACGATGAGCCCGCGCAGGTTGCGACCGGCGATCATGTCGTCGTAGCCCTCGTTGACCTGCTCCAGGGAGTAGGTCCGGCTCACGAGCCCGTCCAGCTGCAGATCCCCGGTGCGGTAGAGCCCGAGGAGCCGCGGGATGTCGGTCGTGGGGTTGCAGTCACCGAACAGGCTGCCGCGGATCGTCTTCTTCCACAGCGTCGCGATGGTCCCGGAGACCTCGATCGTGCGCGTGTCGAAGTCGCCGAGCGCCACGAGGACGACGACCCCGGCCTTGCCGATCGCGTCGAACGCGTCCGAGACCACCTGCGAGGTCATGATCCCGACCGTGATGATCGCCTTGGCCGCCCCGACCCCGTGGGTCAGCGAGAACGACAGCTCGCGTGCCTCGTCCGCGGTGCCGACCGCGTGGGTGGCGCCGAACTGCAGGGCGGCCTCCCGCTTGCCCGCGACCGGGTCCACCGCGATCACGTACTGCGCGCCCGCGTGCCGCGCGCCCTGCACCGCGTTGATGCCGATCCCGCCGGTGCCGTAGACGAGCACGGTCTCGCCCGGGCGGACGTCCGCGGCCTTGGTGGCCGCGCCCCACCCGGTCGGCACCCCGCAGCCGACGAGTGCGGCCTTGTCCAGCGGGAGGTCGTCGTCGATCTTGACCGCGGAGGTCTGGTGGATGACGCCGTACTGGCTGAACGTGCCGAGCATGCACATCGCGCCGTAGCGCCCGGCCGGCCCGGACAGCGGCCAGCTCTCGCCGGGCAGGAAGCCGCGCATGATGTTCGCGCCCATGTCGCAGATCGCCTGCTGGCCGGTCGAGCACCAGTGGCAGTGCCCGCAGCTCGGGATGAAGGAGCACACGATGTGGTCGCCCGGCGCGACCCGGGTGACGCCCGGGCCGACGTCCTCGACGACGCCGGAGCCCTCGTGCCCGAGCACGAGCGGCAGCCAGCCCTTCATGTCGCCCTGCATGACGTGCAGGTCCGAGTGGCAGAGCCCGGCGTGGGTGTAGCGGACCAGGACCTCGCCCTCGCCGGGCGCGGCGACGTCGAGCTCGACCAGCTCGAGGGGCTTTCCGGCCTCGTGGATCACAGCCGCGGTGGTCTTCATGTTCCTCGTTTCGCTCGTCGCCCCGCCGGGGCGCGAGAGGTTCGGTCGGTGCCGGTGACCGTTCAGTCGCCGGCGTCGGCGGTGGCCGTGTTCGGGGTCCGCCGGTCCCGGCTCGCCTCCGCCGCCGCGGTCGCGGCGTCCTTCGACGTCGAGGCGCGGGTGGCGAGCTCCTTGTAGGTGAGCGGGCGGCGTTCGAAGCTGCCCTCGTGGGCGGCGATCGCGTCGCGGTGCTCGCGGTGCTCCGGGTGACGGGCCTCGAACTCCTGGCGGGCGTCCATCCGGCGCCGCCATCCGGTGATGGCATCGCGGTCGCCGTTGTGCAGCCCCTCCCACGACCGCGGCGCCGTGGACATAGCCGGGGGAGGGGCCGCGCGGCCGTGCATCGCCGGTGCGGGTGGGCGGCGACTCGTGATCTCACCGCAGGAGGGGCAGCCCGGAGCGGGCGAGCTCCAGGACCGGACCATCGTTTCGAAGCGCACCCCGCACGAGCACGCGTAGTCGTAGACCGGCACAGCCGACTCCTTCGTCAGTTTGCTCGCTCATCTGTCGCGTTGATTCTATAGAGTTCTGGAGGAGGGGCAAGCGGTGAACGCGCGGACGGCGTGATGGTGTTTCGTGGGACACCGGGTTTCATGGTGCGGCGGGTGAGGCGGAAGGTCGAGCGGGTGGAGCGATGGTGAGCGAGCGCGTGGACGACTCCGGCGGTGACTCCGTGGACGACACCGGGGGCGACGAGGGCGCGCCCATCGACCCCACGCAGCGGCTCAGCCCGCAGGTCGCCCGCCGGGTCCGCGAGATGATCGTCAGCGGCGAGGTGCGGGGTGGCGACGCGTTGCGGACCGAGCATCTCGCGGCGCAGTTCGGGGTCAGCGCGACCCCGGTCCGTGAGGCCCTGATGTCGCTGTCCGGCGAGGGCCTGGCCGAGCTGCGGCCGGGGCGCGGGTTCCGGGTCGTGCAGATGAGCCGCCAGGACTTCGTCGACATCTATGACGCGCAGGCCTACTTCGCCGGGGAGCTCGCGGCCCGCGCCGCCACGCACCTCACGGACGCGGAGCTGGCCAGGCTGTACGCGTTGCAGGACCAGCTCGTCGCGGCCTGCGCGCAGGGCGATGCCGCCTCGGAGCGGATCGAGTGGGAGCTGCACGCGCTGATCAACCGGATCGCGCGCGCCGACCGGCTGAGCTGGCTGCTGCGGCTCACCGTCCGCCATGCGCCGTTCCGCGCCTGGTCGACGGTCCAGGGTTGGTCCTCCGCCGCCCCCGAGGACCACCTGCCGTTGCTGCGTGGGCTGAGCCGGCGCAACCCGCGCATCGCCCGGGACGCCATGACCGCGCACATCCGGGGCGTGGGGGAGCTGCTGGCCGACCAGCTGACCGAGCGCGGGATCCTCGTCGACGACCACGATCAGTGGCCTGGGTCACAACCGGGTTGAGTGTGCCGTGGCGGCACGGCTTCTCCTGGGATCACACCAGAACACGACCCGGGAGGACGGAAATGACCATGACGGAGCCGCACCACAGCCGGGCCCACCGGGCCGACGAGACCCCGACCGCGCCGGTGCCTGTCACCGGAGCACCGATCGCCGGAGCGCGGGCCACCGGACCGCGGTCCACCGGAGCACCGGCCGCTGGAGCGCCGACCGCCGACGCACCGACTGCCGATGCACCGGCCACCGGGGCGAAGCCGACGTTGCTCGACCAGGTCGGCGGGCCGATGGGGTTCGTGTACTCGACCCTGCCGGTCGTGGTGTTCGTCGCGGCCAACGCGTTCCTGTCGCTGACGATGACGATCGGCGTCTCGGTCGCGGTCGGGCTGGCGCTCACCGGGTTCCGGCTGCTGCGCGGCGAGGCGTTCACCTCGGCGATCGGCGGTCTGCTCGCGGTCGGTGCCGCGGTCGGTCTCGTGGCCTGGACCGGGTCCGCGAAGGACTTCTTCGTGATCGGGATCTGGGCGGCGCTCGCGGGATTCGTGGTCACGTTCGGGTCGGTGCTGCTCCGGCGGCCGCTGACCGGGGTGATCTGGAACGCGGTGCACGGCGGTGCGCACGCCTGGCGCGACGACCGCCCGTCGATGCGGGCGCACGACGTGGCGACGCTGGTGGCCGCGGCGGTGTTCGGGGCGCGGTTCGTGGTCAAGGAGTGGCTGTACCTGACCGATGCCACCGGCGCGCTGGCGTTTGCGAAGATCGCGATGGGGACGCCGTTGACGGTGCTGGGCGCACTGGTCGTGGTGTGGGCGTTCCGCCGGACCAGCAAGCGGCTGATCGAGCCGGCGCCCGCCCGCGCCTGACGGAGTCGGTCGGCAACCACGAGACCACCGCACCGATGGAGGATCACGAGTGACCGCCGCATCGCGACCGATCACCACCCCGGCCACCCCGGAACTGTTCCGCGGGGCGCTCGAGTTCGAGCACACGCCGATCGGCGTGCGTCCGCACCGATTGCCGGCATGGGCACTCGACCAGGCCCGGGACGCGCAGCTCGCGATGGCGCAGGCGCAGCCGTCGGGCGTCCGGATCAGTGTCGACACCGCCGCGACGAGCATCGAGGTGACCGCGCTCGCGACGCGGTACGGCTACCGCGGTGTTCCGGCGCGGGCGCCCGGCGTCTTCGATCTCGTGGTCGACGGCCGGCTCCACGGCCGGGCGAGCCTCGACACCGCCACCGTGGTGACCCTCGATCCCGCGACCGGGGTGGCTGACCGCGCGGACGGGGTACCGGGCCCCGTCACCTTCGACCGGCTGCCCGCCGGCGGCAAGCGCGTGGAGATCTGGCTGCCGCACACCGAGTCCGTCGAGATCGTCGAGCTGCGCAGCGACGAGCCCCTGCGCCCGTCGGTCGAGCGACGCCCGACCTGGCTGCACCACGGCAGCTCGATCAGCCACGGCTCGAACGCGGACCGTCCGACCGGGACCTGGCCCGCCGTGGCGGCCGCCCTCGCGGGCCTCGAGCTGACCAACCTCGGCCTCGGCGGCAGTGCCATGCTCGACCCGTTCACCGCGCGCGTCATCCGGGACACCCCGGCCGACCTGATCAGTTGCAAGCTCGGGATCAACCTGGTGAACGCCGATGTGATGCGGCTGCGCGCGTTCGGGCCTGCGGTGCACGGCTTCCTCGACACCATCCGGGACGGCCACCCGGACACACCGCTGTTCGTGATCTCGCCCGTGTACTGCCCGATCCACGAGCACACCCCCGGCCCCGCGGACTTCGACCACGCCGCACTCGCCGCGGGCGAGATGCGCTTCACCGCCTCCGGGGACCCGGCGGAGGTGGCCGCGGGGAAGCTCACGCTGACCGTCGTGCGGGAACACCTCGCCCGGATCGTGCGGGAACGCAGCGCGACCGACCCGAACCTGCACCACGTCGACGGCCTCGATCTCTACGGCCCGGCCGACGAGCAGACGCACCCGCTCCCGGACCGCCTGCACCCGGACACCGCGACCCACCGCCTGATCGGCGAGCGGTTCGCCGCCCGGCTGGGGCGAGACGCTGCCCTATCCACGGATCGTGGCGCGCACCGAGCCGGGTGATCCGGATCTGACCATGACCGAGCTGCGGACGGTGGCGCGCTTCGCGGTGGAGAGCGCTGACGAGGTCCTCCCGGTCTTCGAGGAGGTCCGCCCGGACGATCGGCGGCCGCGCGTCGCGATCGGGGCGGCGTGGACGTTCATCGACGGTGCCGATCGGTCGAAGCTGCAGCGGACCGCATCGCTGGACGCGCACCGAGCGGCCAAGGACGCCGCCGATGGTCTCGCGCAGCACGCGGCGCACGCCGCCGGTGACGCAGCGTCGGCCGCATACCTGCACCCGCCGGGTCAGGTGCGGAGCTGGACCTCGGAGCTCGCCAGGTCCACACAGGTCGGGCACATTCTCCGAGCCGCCGCGCACGCGGCCCGGGTGGCGGAGCTGCGAGCCGGTGACGACCCCGGCGTGGGCGAGCTGCACATCGAACGGACGCGACGACGCGCCTCACCGGCGATCATCGACATCGTGCGGCGGTATCCGCCCGTCGCGACCGGCAGGAACCGTGTCGCAGTGCTGATGAAAGCCCTGGATACGGCTCTACGGTCGCGATGACCGGTAGCGGAGGAGCCGTCATGAACCATCCCGCTCCTGGTTCAGGACAGCACCCGGAGCTGGAAGGGGTAGTCGTAGGTCTGGTTGTTCGACGCCCGTACCGCTCCCTTGATGTGGCACCACGCGGAGACCACGAACAGGACGAGCATGAGCGGAACCGCGACGATGATCCCGACCACGGTGATGATCAGCAACCAGCTGAGCAGGAAGAGCGCCCAGAACAACAGGTTGAAGTTGAACGCCCCGGCGGCGGCCCTGCGCGCGAACGGGTCGTCCTTCTTGACCAGCCAGACGAGCAGCGGGCCGAGCAGGCTCAGCAGTCCGGCACTCAGCACCGCGGCGATCGGCGCCGAAAGGTGGGCGAGGATGGCTGCGATCCGGCTGCTCTCGGGTGGCCTGGACGCAGAATGGCTGGGGTACGGCTGCGACATCGAAAACCTTTCCTCCGGTCCGCGAGCCCGGTCGGCCGTGCGTCGGCACAGCTGAACGAGGGGCCGCCGGTATGGACCGACCACCCTGCCAGTCACCGGCCCGGATGCGGGAACCAGTCGACCCGGACTCCGGCGTGCCGCGCTCCCTCCGTGCCCCTGGCGATCGCCTCCACCGAGCTCGACGAGGCGGCGGGGCGGTGGCTCGCACCCCCGGGATCGGCGGAGCGACGCGGTCGGGGAGCGGTGTCGAATCGGTCATGCCGGGCCTCTCCGATCGGTGCGGTCGGTGCCGGGCGGACTGCCCCGGATGAGTACGACACCCACCCCGATCTCCAGCGTGGTCCAGGCGGTGTCGGCGGTGACCGCCGGCCCGCCCAGGCGGGCGGCCAGGGCCAGGCAGCACCGGTCGCCCAGTGACAGTCCGGCGGCGCGGGTGGCCGGCCACAGCTTCGCCGCGGTGATCGCATCGGGGGTGTCGAGAGGCGCGATCCGGACCCCGAGGGTGCGGAGCTGGCGGGTGGCGCGGTCGGCGTCGACGCCGTGCTGGGCGAGCTTCTGGTGGACCTCGGCGAGGTTCACCGCGGAGAGCACCGCGGTGTCGAGGTAGCGGTCGACGACGTCGCCGCCGGGTTCGTCGCGCAGCCAGGCGAGTACGGCGGAGGCGTCGAGTACCGCTGGGCTGGGAGTGGGTGGGGTCGCGGTGGCTTCCGCCGCGCCGGCCGAACGGGACGGCGCGGGTGAGCCGGCGTCGAGTGCGGTCACGAGTCCGGGTCCTCCGCGGCCGCTTCGGCACGGCGGTCGGCGAGCAGCTCCTCGACGACGGAGGTCTGCGGGTCGCCCTGCCAGGACTCGGCGATCTCCCGCCGCATCCGCGCAACGAGCTGTTCGCGGGACTCCATCACCACACGCCCGTCCTCCACCGACAACAACAGCGTCGACCCGGCGTGCAGTCCCAGATCACGACGCACCTGCGCCGGGATCAGGATCCGACCGTCCCGATTGACGACCACCTCGGATGATCCGCCACTCTCCACACGATCCGACACGGTCGGCAGCATACTACGAAGATCCATCCTTATCTGTCAGATAGTCACACTCTCTGACGTGGACGGGCAACCTCGCGCTACTGGGCGACGTCGTCCTCACCGCCGGCCGTGCCCAGCTCGCCGGCGCCGACCTCGCCCGGAGTGCGTTGCAGGTCCACCGAGCCCAGGGCGCGCTCGACGCCGCCCGCTCGCGTCTCCGCCGTGCTCAGTGCGCCGGCGCGTCCTGCGTCTGCTCGGCGAGCGGGCGCCACTGCTGCCCGTGCCGCGCGCCCCGGTCCCGGACGACGACGCCCCGGTCCTGGAGCCGCTCCCGCAGGTCGGATGCGGTGTCGGGGTCGGTGGCACGGAGGGCGCGACCGCGCCGGCGCAGCAGCTCGTGCACCTCGCCGGGCAGCTCCGGGGCGCCGTCCACCCAGGGGTGGAAACGGTCCTCGGCCGGGTCGCTGTGCCCCGTCCAGGGGTAGCCGTCGGCGCGGAACGCCTCGGCGAGCCGCCGCGCGCCGATCTCGCACTCCCGCCGCAGCAGCTCCCGGCCGTCGGCGTCGCGGAGCACGAGATCGTCCGGGTCGGTGAACACGGCGGCGATCCGTTCCCGCCCGACGAAGCATCGGGAGTCGCCGCGCTCGACCGTCACGCCGTCCGCGGCGATCCGCACCACGGTCGTCTCCTCGCTGATCTTCGCGACGAGCAGGGCCGCGGCGACGAGGCCGACCACGGCGCCGCCGCCGACCAGCCACGGCACGGGCGCCAGTTCCAGCAACCGCAGCGGTCCGGGTGCGCCACCGAGCACGTCGATCGACCAGCGGGTGAGGGGCCCGACCAGGTGTCCCGCACCGGCGCCGAGCACCGGCCCGACCAGCACGATCAGACCGAGCAGTGTCCGGGAGATGCGCAGGGTGCGGTGCGGTGGCATGGACACCAAGTTAGCAGAGTGCTCACTCCATTAACTAGGATGGCGGCCATGCCACGACCCGTCGATCCCGCGCTCCGGCGCGCCCGCCGCCTGCAGCTCATCGATGCCGGGCTCACCGCGTTCGCCCGGCACGGCGCCGGAGCCACCACCGCGCAGATCTGCCGGATCGCCGGGATCGGCTCGGGCACGTTCTTCCATCACTTCCCGACGAAGGACGCGCTCCTGGTCGCCATCCTGGAGCTGGGCACCGAGGAGACCCGCGAGTTCTTCGCCTCGCGGGACCCGGACGCGACGCCCCGGCAGGTGCTTCTCGAGTACGTCCGCCACGCCGTCGCCGACCTGGCCGATCCGCGCGCGGCCGGGTTCATCACGGTCGTCGGCACCTTCGGCGCGCGCCCGGAGATCGCGGCCGCGCTGCAGGCCGAGGAGGACACCACCCGTACCGCGTTGCGGGAGCTCGCGGCGGCGGCCCAGCGGGGCGGGCGGGCACGGGCCGGGATCCAGGCCGACCGGCTCGCCGTCTGGATCATGCTGCTGATCGACGGCTTCGCCTCCCGGGTGGCCGGTGGCGGCTTCGACGCCGACGCCGAGACGCCCCTGCTCGTCGAACAGGTCGGGTCGTTGCTCGACGGCCCGGCACCCGGGCGGTAGCGAGGGACCGGGCCGGGTCAGTCCGGGGTGCCGGCCCTCTCGCGCAAGCGGTCCCGAGCGGTGAGGATGCGCGCCCGTTGCGGACCGGTCAGGTAGCGGGCGGAACCGAGATCCTTGCCGCCCACGTCGTGCGGGTCGGCCCCGACGGCCCGCAGCAGTGCCTCGCTGCGTTGGGACACGCTGCCGGTGCTCACCCCGAAGTGCGCGGTCAGGTGCTTGACCGCGAGGTGTGGCCCGGTGCCGGCCTCCCGGTCGAACAGCGGGTTGGCCTTGCCGACGAGCCAGCAGAGCGCGGCCGCGGCGGTGGTCGCCTTGCCCCGGCGCCGGAAGACGGCGGGATCGCCGGTGGCGATGTCGCACAGCAACCGGCGGCACGCGGTCCGGTACTCGGTGTCGAGGAGCTCGGCGCAGCAGCGGTCGACCAGCTCCAGGACCTCGCCGACCCGGCCGTGCACGTCGGCCGGCACCGTCTCCCACGCGAACGGTTCGTCGGGCAGGGGATCGGCGTCGAGCTCGTTCAGCGCGGCCTCGCCGCCGACCGCGTGGGCCAGGTCCTCGAGCATGATCTCGGCGAGATCGACGTCGCTGATCACCCCCATCGCTTCGAGGATCCCGGCCGGGTCCTGGGCCCGGTCCGACCGGATGAGCTGCTGGTATGCGGCCTCGTACTCGTCGACCGCGGCGAGCGTCTCCTCGGTCAGGCCCGCCCGGACTCCCCGCTCGTGGTGGCAGAAGCGGATGAACGCGCGCAGCAGATCCGGCAACTGAGCCAGGAAAACGACGTCGGCGACGACCGTGCGCGGTACCCAGTCGGCCAGCAGGATCTCCACGGCCACCGGGCTCCAGCGCATCGGGTCACCCAGGCTCTGTTCGGTACCGAACGACATCAGCAGCGCGAGGAGGCCGCCGGTCCCGTCGGTGCCCTCGGCGAACCGCGAGGCCCGGAACCGCTCGGTCAGGTCGTCGAGGTCCTCGTCGCTCCACTCCGGAACCTCGTAGCCGGTGCCGCCGGGCGGCAGCAGCCCGGTCATCCACTCCACCAACGCCCGGGAGGACGGCCAGGTGTCGGTCTCGATCGGCGGGTAGGTCATCGCTGTCAGCTCGGCGGCCTCGCCGATCCGGGCGCGGGCGTCGGCCGGGTCGAGCGGCCGGGCCGTCATGTCGGGATCGGCAACGGCAGCGGCCTCGAGCTGCCCGACGACGTCCTCGAGGGACCCGGACAGCGCGAAGGCGTCCTTGACCATGGTCCCCATGTTGTGGTCGATGTAGACGACCGCGGTGAGCTGGTGCCCGCCCGGCAGGGTGACCGAGATGAGGACGTTGTCGCCGTCGCGCAGCGTGTGCGTCACCTCGAACGCCCGCGGTTCGGCTGTTGCACGCGCGAGCCCGCTCAGCCAGTCCGGCAGCGGGTGCCCGCGCCGCGCGATCTCCCGGTGCACGCGACGGCGCAGCACGTCGTCCCCGGACAGGCAGGCGAGCGCGGCCAGCACCGCCGAGATCTCCGGCAGCGGGGCGGCCAGGAAGGACTCGACGAGCTCGTCGCGGTCGGGGCCGGGCGCGGCGTCGGCGAACTGCTCGTGGTCCCGCGGATCCGTGATGGCGAGCAGAGTGCTCGCCGTCGCGAGGAGCGACAGCGGATCGTCGTCCTCGAGCGCGCCGGCGATCCGGTCGAGGAGGTCGGTCTCGGGAGGCGGCTGTGCATCCCGGGTCGTGCGGGCAGGGGAGTCCGGGTGCCGGGGCGTGCGCTTCCGCGTCGACATGCGGAGACCGTAGACCCGGCTCCGCCGGCGGTGCAGCGGGCCCGCATCCGGCAGGCGCCGCGTCACCCCCGGTCGTCGTCGATGCCCGCCATCCGCAGGTACAACGCGACCAGCTCCCCGCCCAGCCGGTCGGCCTGCTCCGGGTGGTCGACGGCGAGCTCGGCGGCGCGGGCGACCATGCCGGTGACCGCGCGGGAGACGTCCGCCGGCGGCACGGCGGGAGCGGCGCGGCCGTCGGCGACCAGGCGTTCCAGGAAACGGGCGTTGCGCCGCTCGGGCCGGGCGACGATCTCGTCGCGCAGCTCGCGCATCGCCGGGTCGACCAGTGCCTGGTGCGCGATCACCACGAGCATGCCGTGGTGGCGGGTGTAGGCGGCGAAGAAGGCGCGCACCGCCTCGTCCGCGGTCCGCGCCGGTGACGAGGTGTCCACACGCTCCTGCAACCGCAGGAACTCGTCGCGCACCCGGTCGGCGAGTGCCCGGAACACGTCCTCCTTGGACGGGAAGTAGGCGTAGACGGTCGGGCGTGACACCCCCGCCGCGGCGGCGAGCTCGGCGATCGTCGTCCGGGAGTGCCCGAGCCGGCAGAACACCGCCTCCGCGACGTCGAGCAGCCGTTCCCGCTTCTCCTCCGCCCCGACCGAACGCGACCCGATGCTTGACATCTATGTAAAGTAGCGCAGGTCGTCAGGGGTGACGAGGAGGATTCGATGACAGGTCTGCCACCGGTCGGGGACCGGACGTTGCGCGGTGCCTACGACCGCGCGCTTGCCGAGATGCCGGACGCGACGGCCCAGATCGGACCCGGCGGGCGGTACACGTTCGCCGAGAGCCACGAGCGTTCGCTGCGCGTCGCCGGCGGGCTCACCGCGCTCGGCGTCGCCCGGCAGGACCCGGTCGCGCTGCTGATGGACAACTCGCTCGACGCCGTGCACGCCTGGACCGGCACGAGCCTCGGCGGGATGGTCGAGGTGCCGGTCAACTCTGCGTACAAGGGCAGCTTCCTCACCCACGTGCTCAACGACTCCGGGGCCGCAGTGCTCGTCTGCGACGACACCTACGCGGAGCGGATCGCGCAGGTCGCCGGCGATCTGACCGCACTGCGCACCCTCGTCGTGCGCGGCGACACCGCGGCCGCCGACAATCTGCGCGACCGGTTCCGGGTGGTCGGGCTGGACGAGGTCACCACCGCGGAACCCGCTGCGCCGCAGGCGATCGACGCCGCGGACCTGATGGCGTACATGTACACCTCCGGCACGACGGGGCTGTCGAAGGGCGTGCTGATCCCGCACGCGCACGCCTACACCTACGCCTCCCGGGAGGACCAGGCGCGCCCCGTCGCGGGCGACCGGATCCTGGTCACGCTGCCGCTGTTCCACCTCGCGGGCCAGTGGTACGGCGTCTACCAGTCCCTGATCCACCGTGCGGTGTGCGTGCTGGAACCCGGGTTCTCGGTGAGCCGGTTCTGGCCGACGGTGCGCGAGCACGGCATCACCGTCACCGTGATGCTCGGCGCGATGGCCGAGCTGCTCCAGCAGGCCGAACCCCGGCCCGACGACGCCGACAACTCCCTGGAGCTGGCCGTGATGGCCCCGCTCGCCAGCGACGTCGACGGCTTCCGCGCCCGCTTCGGCGTCGACCTCGCGGCCGTCTACGGGATGAGCGAGATCGGCGCCGTCCTCAACGGGCCCCCGGAGACCGTGGTCGGTGGCGAGTGCGGTTTCGCCCGCGACGGGTTCGAGCTGCGCCTGGTCGACGACGGCGGACGCGATGTCGAGCCGGGACAGGTCGGCGAGCTGTGGGTACGGCCGGAGGATCCGCGCCTCGTGATGGGCGGCTACCACAACCTGCCGGAGAAGACCGCCGAGACGCTCGTCGACGGCTGGGTGCGCACCGGCGACGCGTTCCGTACCGACGCGCAGGGGCGCTACTTCTTCTCCGACCGGATGAAGGACGCGCTGCGTCGGCGCGGCGAGAACGTCTCCAGCTTCGAGGTCGAGCGCGTGGTCAACGAACACCCCGACGTCTACGAGAGCGCCGTGGTCGCGGTGCCGTCCGAGCTCACCGAGGACGAGATCAAGGCGGTCGTCGTGCCCCGCGACGGACGCGACGTCGACCCGGAGGAACTGACCCGCTTCCTCGTCGACCGGCTGCCGTACTTCATGGTGCCCCGCTACGTCGAGTTCGCCACCGAGCTCCCGAAGACACCCACCCAGAAGATCCACAAGCACGTGCTGCGACAGTCCGGTGTGGACTCGGGTGTGTGGGACCGGGAGGCGGCCGGGATCGTGCTGCGCCGGAGCAGCCGATGAGGATCCTGGTGGCCAACCGCGCCGAGATCGCGGTCCGGATCATGGACACGGCGGCGGCCCTGGGGATCGGCACCGTCGCCGTCCACCCCGACGACGACGCCGCCTGCGCGCACGTCACGCACGCCGACGAGGCCGTCCGGCTGCCCGGCACCGGGGCTGCCGCCTACCTCGACGTCGAGGAGATCGTCGCGGCCGCTCTGCGCACCGGCTGCGACACACTGCACCCCGGCTACGGGTTCCTCGCCGAGAACCCCGCACTGGCCCGCGCCTGCGCGGAGCGCGGCATCACCTTCGTCGGGCCCGGCCCCGGGTCGCTGGAGCTCTACGGCGACAAGACCCGGGCCAGGGCACACGCGGAGCAGGCCGCGGTGCCGGTGCTCACCGGCACCGCGGGGCCCACCGATCTCGCGGCGGCGCGCGCGTTCCTCGACGGTCCCGGGCCGGACGGCGCGGTGATGGTCAAGGCGCTGGCCGGCGGCGGCGGTCGCGGCATGCGCCCGGTCACCCGGGCCGACGACCTCGCCGAGGCGATGCGCCGGTGCTCGGCCGAGGCGCAGGCCGCCTTCGGCGACTCCGGGGTGTACGTCGAGCGCCTGCTGCCGCGCGCCCGGCACGTCGAGGTGCAGATCCTGGGCGACGGCGAGGACACCTGCGTGCTCGGCGACCGGGACTGCTCGGCGCAGCGCCGCCGGCAGAAGCTCGTCGAGATCGCGCCCGCCCCCGCACTGCCGGACGACGTCCGGGCCGGCCTGCACGACGCGGCCCGCCGGATCACGACCGGCTGCTCCGGGCTCGCGACCGTCGAGTTCCTGGTGTCCGGCACCGAGTTCGTCTTCCTCGAGGTCAACCCGCGCATCCAGGTCGAGCACACGGTGACCGAGGAGGTCACCGGCCTCGACCTGGTCGAGCTGGGGCTGCGGGTCGCCGGCGGGGCCCGGCTCGCGGATCTCGGGCTCACCGGGACTCCCGAGGCGCGGGGCGCGGCGGTGCAGGCCCGGGTCAACACCGAGTCGGTGACGGCCGACGGCACGGTGCTCCCCGGATCCGGGACGCTGACCCGGTTCCAGCCGCCGACCGGGCGCGGGCTGCGCGTCGACACCCACGGCTACGCCGGCTACCCGGTCGGCCCGCGCTACGACGCGCTGCTGGCGAAGGTGATCGCGACCGGGCCCGACACCCCGGCCGCCACGGCGCGGGCCGGTCGCGCGCTCGCCGGGTTCGACGTCGCCGGTGTCCCGACCAACCTCGCGCTGCTGCAGGCACTGCTGGAGCGGCCCGAGTTCACCAACGGCACTCTGCACACCGGCTTCGTGGACGCCCACCTCGGCGAGCTGGCCGATCGGCCGCGGGCCGTCACGCTGCCCGACGCCGCCGGCTCCGCCACGGGCGCGGCCGGCTCCGCCGCCGGCACGCATGAGACCGCGGACGCCACGGACACCGCCGGCACCACGGCACCCGCCTGCAGCACCACCGGCACGACCGGCACCGCGAGCCCCGCCAGTACCACCGACACCACTGGCCCCACAGAGACCACCGGCCCCACGGACACCATTGGCCCAACGGAGACCGCGGGCCCCGCCGGAGCCGCGGTTCTGAGTGCGCCCGAGGGAACCGAGCCGGTGCCGAGTCCGCAACAGGGTGTCGTGGTGGCCATCGAGGTCACCGAGGGCGACACCGTCGCCGCGGGCGCGGAGCTCGTCGTCGTCGAGGCGATGAAGATGCAGCACGCCGTGCGCGCCGAACGGGCCGGCGTCGTCGACACCCTCACGGTGAAGGTCGGCGACACCGTCACGGCCGGGATGCCGGTCGTGTTCCTCGCCGCCACCGGCGACGACGACACCGCCGCGCAGACACAGGCGAACACGGACCCCGACCACATCCGGCCCGACCTCGCCGAGCTGCTCGACCGGCGCGCCGGGGTGCTCGACGCCGGCCGTCCCGAGGCGATCGCCCGCCGGCACGCCACGGGCCGGCGCAGCGTCCGGGAGAACCTCGACGACCTGCTCGATCCCGGAAGCTTCGTGGAGTACGGCGCGCTGACGATCGCCGCCCAGCGCGCCCGGCGCGGCTTCGACGATCTCGTCGCCCGCACCCCGGCCGACGGCCTGCTCACCGGCACCGGCACCGTCGACGGCGTCGCGGTGGCGCTGCTGGCCTACGACTACACCGTGCTGGCCGGGACCCAGGGGCTGCACAATCACCGCAAGACCGACCGGCTGCTGCGTCTCGCCGCCCGCGACCGGCTCCCGGTCGTGATCTTCGCGGAGGGCGGGGGCGGGCGCCCGGGCGACACCGACACCTCCGCGGTCGCCCAGCTCGACGTGCCCACCTTCCGGCTGCTCGCCGAGCTGCGCGGGCAGGTCCCGACCCTCGCCGTCGTCGCCGGGTACTGCTTCGCGGGCAACGCCGCACTCGCCGGCGCCTGCGACACGATCATCGCCACCGAGGGCAGCAGCCTCGGCATGGGCGGACCGGCCATGATCGAGGGCGGCGGGCTGGGCCGGGTCGCCGCCGCCGACGTCGGGCCGATGGACGTGCAGTGGGCCAACGGCGTCGTCGACCGGCTGGTGCCCGACGACGCCGCCGCCGTCGCCGACGCCCGCCGCTGGCTGTCCTACTTCGGCGCCGCCCCGGCCGGGGGAGACGCTGCCGACCAGCGGACGCTGCGGCACCTGGTGCCGGAGAACCGGGTGCGCGCCTACCGGCTGCGGCCGGTGCTCGACACGCTGTTCGACACCGGCTCCGTGCTGGAGCTGCGCGGCGGCTTCGGGACCGGGGTGCTGACCGCGCTCGCCCGGCTCGACGGGCGCGCGGTCGGGGTGCTGGCCAACAACCCCGAGCACCTCGGCGGAGCGATCGACGCCGACGCCTCGGACAAGGCCGCGGCGTTCCTCGAGCTGTGCGAGGCGCACCGGCTCCCGGTCGTGTCGCTGTGCGACACCCCCGGTTTCATGGTCGGCCCGGACGCCGAGCGCACCGCCACCGTCCGCCGGTTCGGCGCGATGTTCGTGGCCGGTGCCCGGCTCACCGTGCCGCTGTGCACGGTGGTGCTGCGCAAGGCCTACGGCCTCGGGGCGATGGCGATGGCCGGGGGCGACCTGCACGCGCCCGCGATCACCGTCGGCTGGCCGACGGCGGAGTTCGGTGGGATGGGGCTCGAGGGCGCCGTGCGGCTGGGCTACCGGGCCGAGCTCGAGGCCATCGAGGACCCGGACGCCCGCCGCGCCCGCTTCGACGAGCTGCTCGCCGACTACTACGAGCGCGGGAAGGCCCTGCACGTCGCGACCGTGTTCGAGATCGACGACGTGATCGACCCCGCCGACACCCGCGACGTCCTGGTCCGGGTGTTCGCCCAGCGAGACCGGTGAGACCTCCCGGCCCGGGAACTCCGCTCCGAGCACAGTGATCGGGTGGGCTGATCACGGATCCGGAAGCGACCCGGCCATCCGTGGCCGGATCCGTTCCGAATCGGTGATCACCCGCGGCCGTCCGGCTGGTCCGGCTGGTCCGGCCGAGGAGGGGACGCGAAGCGTGACGAAGGCGGCCGACCGCCCCGGCGGCGCACGACCGCGCCCACGGTGATCACGGATCGGGAACCAGAACGGCCACGGATGGCCGGACCGCTTCCCGATCCGTGATCACCGTTCGCGGGTGCGTACGGCCGTGCCGGTTCGGGCGTGGGGCGGGAGGCGCCCGTGCAGGGTCCGGGGATGGAACTCGACCGGGGCGCTCCCGCGCAGGGGCCGGGGATGGAACTGGACCGGGTGCTGCGGGAACAGGACGGGGTCGTGACCGTCGCGCAGGCGGTGGCCTGCGGAGTCTCGGCCCGGACGGTGCGCCGGTGGGTCGCGGCAGGTCGGTGGTCGGCGCCGTTCCCCGGGGTGCTCCTGGCCGGCGGGCACCGGTACGGGTTCGCCGCGAGGTGCCGCGCGAGCTGGTTGTGGGCGGGGCCGTCGTCGCTGGTGTCCGGTCCCGCGGCGGCGTGGTGGCACCGGATGCTCGACACCCCGCCGTCGGCGGTCGGGATCACGGTCCCGCGGGCGGTGGTGCGACGCCCGCGGCCGGGTGTCCGGGTGCGGCGCCGCGACGTCGCGCTCGTCGATCGCTCGGCGGCGCGCGGGATCGCGCTCACCGCGCGGCCGCTGACCGCGCTGGAGACGGCGATCGCGATCGAGGACGGGTCGGCGTTCCTCGACCGTGCCCTGCAGCGGTGGATCACGTTCGAGGAGCTGCACGCCGCCTGGTGCCGGATGAGCGGTGCGACCGGAGCCACCGCCGCTCGGACCCTGCTCGTCGCGGCCGGGGACCGGGCGGCGTCGCAGGCCGAACGGCGACTCTGCCGGCTGCTGCGCGACGCCGGCATCACCGGCTGGGTGCGTGGCTACGAGCTCGGCCCGTACGAGCTCGACATCGCGTTCCCCGAGCAGCGGGTCGCCATCGAGTTCGACGGCTGGGCGTGGCACAGCGACGCCGAGCGCTTCCGCCGGGACCGTCGCAAGGGCAACGATCTCGTGACCGCGGGATGGACGCTGCTGCGCGTGACCTGGCACGAGCTGGACACCGCACCGGCCCGCGTCGTCGCGCAGGTCCGGCACGCCCTGCTTCGGGTGGGCTGATCACAGATCCGGAAGCGATCCTGCCGTCCGTGGCCGTCCTGGCTCCCGATTCGCGATCACCGGGCGGTGGCCCTGTAGGTCTCGTGCCGGGCACGATGTCGGGCACGGGGCTTACGGTGCCGGGCACCTCGGCGTCGGACGGGTCGTGAGGAGTGAACCGGTATGCGCTACCTGCTGCTCGGCCCGCTCGAGGTCCGGGAGGGCGAGCGGCGGCTGGCCGTGCCCTCGGGAAAGGTCGCGGACCTGCTGGCGGTGCTGCTGGTGCGTGCCGGTCAGGTCGTCCCGCGGGACCGGCTGGTCGACCTGCTGTGGGACGAGAACCCGCCGAGGACCGCCGGGGCCCAGTTGCACAGCCTGGTCTCCCAGCTGCGCCGCGCGCTCGACACCGGTGCGCCGGTGCTGGTCACCCGGCCGTCCGGGTACCTGCTCGACGTCGACCCGGCGGACATCGACGTCGAGGTCTTCACCCGGCTGTCCCGGGAGGGGCGGGCGCAGCTCGCCGCGGGGGCGTCCGCCGCGGCCGCCGACACGCTGCGGGCGGCCCTGGCCCTGTGGCGCGGGGAGCCACTGGTCGGCATCGGCGCCGCCGAGCTGGTCCGGACGGTCGTGCCGGGCTGGGAGGAGGCGCGACTGGCCGTACTGGAGGACCGGGTCGACGCCGATCTCTCGTCGGGCCGGCACGGCGGCCTCGTCGCCGAGCTCGACGCCGAGGTGGCCGCGCACCCACACCGGGAGCGGCTGCGCGGCCAGCTGATGCTCGCGCTGCACCGGTCCGGCAGGCGGGCCGACGCGCTGGCCCTCTACCAGAGCGGACGCCGGGTACTGGCCGACGAGCTGGGCCTGGATCCCGGCCCGGCGCTGCAGGAGCTGCACCGGGCGATGCTCACCGACGACCCCGACCTGGCGGCCCCGCCTGCACCCGCCGTCGTCCCGGCGCGGCTCCCGGCCGTCCCCGCGCAGCTGCCCGCGGACATCGCCGACTTCACCGGCCGGGCCAAGCAGGTGGACCGGATCCGCGACCTGATCGTCGACCGGCTGGACGGCTCACCCGCGGTCGTGGTCTCGGCGATCGCCGGCAAGGCGGGGGTGGGCAAGACGACCCTGGCCGTGCACGTGGCCCACCAGCTCCGGAGCCGGTTCCCGGACGGGCAGCTCTATGTCGACCTGCGTGGCGCCGAGGCCGACCCACGCGACCCCGCGGACGTGCTCGCCCAGTTCGTCCGCGCGTTGAGCGCCGAGGGGGCGACCGTCCCGGACCGGCTCGACGAGCGGGCCGCGCTCTACCGCAGCCTGCTGGCCGGGCGGCGATTGCTGGTGGTGCTGGACAACGCCGCCGCCGAGTCCCAGGTCCGTCCGCTGCTCCCCGGCGACGCCGGCAGCGCCGTGCTGGTGACCAGCCGTACGCCGCTCAGCGGGCTGGCCGGCGCGGTCCGCGTCGACCTCGACGTGCTCGAGCCCGACCAGTCGCTGCAGCTGCTGTCCCGGCTCGTCACCCCGGAACGCGTCGCCGGCGAGCCGGAGGCGGCCGAACAGATCGTGCGCTGGTGCGGCCACCTTCCGCTGGCGATCCGGGTGGCCGGGGCCCGCCTGGCGGCACGGCCGCACTGGACGCTGTCCCGGATGGCCGAGCTGCTCTCCGACGAGCGCCGCCGGCTCGACGAGCTGGCGGTGGGCGACCTGGAGGTGCGGGCCGGCCTCGCGCTGAGCTGTGCCGGGCTGGACCCGGACGCGCGGCGCGCGTTCCGCAGGCTGGGCCTGCTGGCCGTGCCGGACTTCGCGGCGTGGGTGGTCGCCGCCCTGCTGGACGTCTCGCGGCAGCGGGCGGAGGACCTGGTCGAGAAGCTGTTCGACGCGCAGCTGCTCGAGCTCGCCGGACCGGGCGGGGAGCCGGCGCGGTACCGCTTCCACGACCTGGTCCGCGTCTACGCCGGGGAGCTGGCCGCCGCCGAGGAACCGGAGCACGACCGCACCGACGCGGTGACGAGGGCCGTCGGGGGGTGGCTCACCCTGGCCGAGCAGGCCGGCCGCCGCCTGCCGTCACCCGAGCTCGGGGCAGGCGTCGTGGAGACACCGGCCTGGCAACCGGACCCCGGCACGCTGCAGGCGGCGCTCGACGACCCGCAGGCGTGGTTCGAGGCCGAGATCGAGACGCTGATCGCGGTCGCGGAGCAGGCCTGCACCTCCGGCCCGGCCGCACTCGGCTGTCGCTTCGACACCGCGCTGGCCCCGATCAGCGTGCTGCGCGCCTACTACGACGACTGGCGCCGGGTCTCCGGGTTCGCCGTCTCCGCGGCACGCCGGGCCGGTGACCGGTGGGCGGAGGCGCACGCCCTGCGCGGGCTCGGCGAGCTGGCCCGGATCCAGGACCGGGGATCGGAGGCGCTGGCCGTCCTCGAGCAGGCCCGGAACACGTTCGATGCCGCCGGTGACCGGCACGGCCGGGCGCTCGCCACGTCCGGGATCGCGGCCGTGTACCGCGACACCGGCCGCCTCGACGAGGCCGCGGCCCTGCTGGAGGAGGCACTGCTCGTGCTGCGCGCGGTCGGTGACCGCCGGAGCGAGGTGTGGACGTTGCGCCGGCTGGCCGGGGTGTACCGGCTGCACGGACGGTTCGACGCGGCGCGGCGGTGCCTGCGGGATGCCCTGGTCGCGGCCGGTGAGCTCGGGGACCCGCTCGCCGAGGCCGCCGTCCGGGAAGGCCTCGGCGTCGGCTACACCCGGGTCGGCCTCGGCGAGCCGGCCCGGGCGGAGCTGGAGGCGGCGCTGGAGCTGTTCCGCCGCCACCGGTACCACTACGGCGAGGCTCGTGCCCTGGGCAGCCTCGGGGAGTTGCACCGCGTCGAGGGCAGGCTGGACGCGGCGGCCCAGTGCCAGCACCAGGCCCTGCGGTTGTGGAGCGAGCTGCGCCTGCCCTGGTGGCGCGCCCGGACCCGGCGCCGGCTCGGCGACGTGCACGCGGCGGCCGGTGACGACCACGGCGCCCGCGCCCAGTGGCGGGCGGCGTGGCAGCTGTTCCACGACATCGGTGCGCGGGACGCCGCGGAGCTGCGCGCCCTGCTGGATCGATAGCGGTTGCCACGGAGCGCGGACATAGCCGTCCCGTAGCCGGTCGATAGCCGGTGGCGGGAACGTGTGCGGTACGAGAATCCAAGGCCCCGGGGGGGGAGCCGACGATGAGCCTGTGGGCCGAACCGATCCGGACTGCGAGAACCCCGCACGACGACAGGGTGCTGCCGTGCCGATCGACCGACGACGATCTGTGGTTCGCCGAGTCACCGGACGACGCCGAACGTGCCAAGGCCCTGTGCCGGACGTGTCCGGTCCGCGGCGCGTGCCTCGCGACGGCGTTGCGTCGCGGCGAACCGTGGGGCGTGTGGGGAGGCGAGATCTTCGACCGCGGCTCGGTCGTGAGCCGCAAGCGACCGCGGGGACGCCCGCGCAAGGTCGATGCCGAACGCGGGCTCGATCGGACACCGGCCGGCGTGGCGTGTCCGCCGGCCGGTGTCGCCTGATAGACCGGCGGGGGCGAGTCCGCACCAGAACGTCAGGCTGACGTGCGGCCCCGCTCCAGGGCGGTCTCGTACCAGGACAGGAACCCGTCCACCGACGCCTCGACGACGGGCGAGAGCGGCCCGGGCCGGTATCCGCGCGAGGCGATCCCGGCGTAGTTGTTCTCGCACAGCGCCCAGTCCTGCTCCGAGGTCGCCCGCCAGACCGCGGTGAGCGCGTCCTCGTCGATCTCACCGGCGTCGGCACGGACCAGGAAACAGACCTCGACGTCGGTGGTCCCCGCGTCGACCGGGGAGAGCCGGGTCGTCACGGCGTAGTCGCAGTTGGCGTGCGCCCACATGTCGGGCAGGCAGACCACGCGCAGGCTCCCGGCGTCGGCCTCGGTGAGCTCGCCCAGGAACGGGGCCACCGGGCGTCCGTCCAGGGACTCGGTGACGAAGCCGTCGCGCAGCGGGAGCCGGGCGATCCGGTACCAGGCGCCGCCGGGGAAGCTGACCTCGTCGCCGGGCAGCCCGCGCCGCGCCCAGCGCGACCGGGCCTCGGCCACCGCGGCGGCGTAGCGGGGGTCGGTCCGTACGTCGCCGTGCACGCCGAGATCGAAGTTCGACAGCGTGAACTCGGGGTGGCTGCCCCGGCAGTGGTAGCACTCGCGGTTGTTCTCCACGAGCGTCTTCCAGTTGGCCGCGACCCGGTAGTGCAGGCGGGAGGCCACCCGGGTGTCGGCGAGGTGGTGCGGGGCGAGCTGCGGCGCCAGTGCCGCGGCGAACCCGTCGATGTCCGGCGGCTCGTGGGCCAGGCAGACGAACACCAGGCCCTCGATCTCCCGGACGGCGACCGGTGCCAGCCGGTACGCGCCGACCGGGAAGTCCGTCCCCATCAGCCGGGCCGAGCGCAGAGCACCGTCGGTTCCGTAGACCCACTGGTGGTAGGGGCAGACGAAGGCGCGGACGTTGCCGCGGTCGGCGCTGGTCAGCCGGGAACCGCGGTGCGCGCACACGTCGTGGTGGGCGTGCAGGGCGCCGTCCTCGCCGCGGACCACCAGCACCCGGTCCCGGCCGACCTCGCGTGCCAGGTAGTCCCCGGGACGGGTCAGCTCGCACGTGTGGCCTGCGAACAGCCAGCCCGCGGCCCACACGTGCTCCAGGTCGGCGGCGAACACGGCCGGGTCGGTGTACGCGGCCTGCGGCAGCGACCGGCCGGGCAGGCGTGACAGGACGGCGGCGTCAGCCATGGAGGACCTCGGGAGGCTCGGGTGGGCGGCGGAGACGCCGTCCACCCTGACCGGCCCGGCGCCGTCGTGGTGCCGTTCCGTGATCGTCGGTCACGATGTTGCGATAGGCCGAACCTTATGGTGGACGATGTGGACATCGAGCTGCGCCAGTTGCGGGTGTTCCTCACCGTCGCCTCGGAGCTGCACTTCAGCCGCGCCGCGGTCCGGCTGCACGTCAGCCAGCCGGCTCTGAGCCAGCAGATCCGCACGCTGGAGAAGGCACTCGGCACGCCGTTGTTCGACCGCACCAGCCGATCCACGGTGCTGACCCCGGCCGGACGGGTGCTGCTCGACGCCGCGCCCCGGGTGCTGTTCGAGGCCGAGCGGGCCATGGCCCGGGTCGGCCAGGCGGCGGAGGGCGCGGACGGGCTGCTCGTCGTCGGCTCGGTCGGGACGGCACTGGCCTCGATCGCGCCGCGGATCCTGCGCACGGTGCGGGCGCGCTTCCCGGAGCTGCAGATGGAGGTGTCCCAGCACGACACGTCCGCGCAGATCGTGGCGCTGACCGACGAGCGTCTCGACGTCGGGCTGGTCCGCGCGGCGGCCCCGACGACCGCGGTCACCGTCGAGGAACTGGTCGCCGAGCCCCTGCTGGTCGTGCTGCCCGACGACCACCCGCTGGCCCGCCGGGACACCGTCGACGCCGCCGACCTCGCGGGGGAGCCGTTCGTGTTGTGGCCGCGCCCGCTCGGACCGGAGTTCTTCGACATCATCACCGGCTACTGCCGCGACCACGGGTTCAGCCCCCGGATCGTCGCCGAGGGCCCCGACATCGAGACCCAGCTCAGCCTGGTCGCCGCCGGGATCGGGGTGTCGCTGCAGCCGTCGTACTACGCCAACCTGCGCCCGCCGGGAGTGGAGTTCCGGCCGTTGTCCGGCGACGTGCCGACGGTGGCGCTGCAGGTCGCGTGGCGGCGCCGGGACCGCTCGCCCGCCGTCGGGCACTTCGTCGAGGCGGCCCGCGCCTGCGCCGCCGCGGGCTGAGGCTGAGGAGGCGCCGGGGGCTGGGGAGGCGGCGCGGACCCGCGCTATCCGGCGTCGGCCACCCCGTGCCCGGAGCCGGCGACCTGCGGGCGGCCGACGACGAGCGGATCGGGGGTGCCGACGGCGTCGGCGTCCTTGGCGGTGTAGTCCAGTCCGGACAGCACCAGGCGCATCGCCTCGATCCGGCCGCGCCGCTTGTCGTTGGAGTCGACGACCGTCCACGGCGCGTGCCCGGTGTCGGTACCGGCGAACATCGCCTCCTTGGCCGCGGTGTAGTCGTCCCACCGCTCCAGGCTCGCCAGGTCGACCGGGCTGAGCTTCCACTGGCGCAGCGGATCGAGCACCCGGATCATGAACCGGGTCCGCTGCTCGAGCCGGGACACCGAGAACCACAGCTTGACCAGGTGGATGCCGTCGTCCACCAGCGAACGCTCCAGTCCCGGCACCTCGCGCATGAACCGCTCGTACTCGTCGTCGGTGCAGAACCCCATGACCTGCTCGACGACGGCGCGGCTGTACCAGGAGCGGTCGAACAGCACGATCTCCCCGGCCGTCGGCAGCTGCTGGAGGTAGCGCTGGAAGTACCACTGCCCCTGCTCCGCCCCGGTCGGCTTGTCCAGCGCCACCACCCGGGCGCCGCGCGGGTTGAGGTGCTCGGTGAACCGCTGGATCGTGCCGCCCTTCCCGGCGGCGTCGCGTCCCTCGAACAGGATCACGATCCGCCGGCCGGTGTCCTTCACCCAGGACTGCAGTTTCAGCAGCTCGATCTGCAGGGCGCGCTTGGCGTCCTCATACTCGGGGCGGGCCATCAGCTCCGGGTAGGGGTGCTCCTCACGCCAGGTGCCCACCTCGTGGCCGTCCGGCCCCACCAGCTGCGCATCGCCGTCGGTGCCCTCCAGCACCTGCCAGCTGTTCGGGTCGTCGAGCAGGTCGACCTTGCGCAGTGCCGCCTGCAGCTCCTCCCGGGTGCGCTCGGAACGTCCGGCCACGTCCGGGGTCCCGCGGAAGCCGCGGACCGCCTGTCCGATCGATGTCATCGGGGTTCCTCGCCGGTCAGGACCGCCCCGCGGCCCGGCCCCGGCGCAGTCGCTGCCGCGTCCGGATCCCCCAGGCGACACAGCCCAGGGTGACCGCACCGAGGACGACGGTCCCGACGAGCGAGCCGAGCACGACCGCGAACAGCACCGTGACGAAGGCGGACAGGATCCCGGCGACCAGGCAGATCTTCGCGTGCAGCCGCAGCGCCGCCTGCCCCTCGGCGCCGGTGTCGGTCGACCCGGGCCCGCCGATACCCGGCACGTGTCGGTCCTCCGGCCGGTCACCGCTCCGCTCCCGCATGCGGTCGGGGTTCCCGGCGAGCACCGGTCTACACCACCGACGCCCCGAATGCCGTGAACCCCGGGTGGCGGACGCGGCGATTGAACCCGGACCGCGCGGGAACGCTGCACCCCATGGACCACGAACTGTCGCTACGGGTCGACGGGACCGACCACCGCCTGACGGTCGACACCCGCACCTCACTGCTCGACGCCCTCCGTCAGCGTCTCGGCAACACCAGCCCGAAGAAGGGGTGCGACCACGGCCAGTGCGGTTCGTGCACCGTCCTGGTCGACGGCGTGCGGGTGCTGTCGTGCCTGACCCTCGCCGTGACCCGCGACGGCGCCGACGTCGTCACCGCCGACGGCCTGTCCGGGGCCGACGGTGACCATCCCGTGCACCGGGCCTTCGTCGACGAGGACGCCTTCCAGTGCGGCTACTGCACGCCCGGGCAGGTGTGCTCGACGGTCGGCATGCTCGACGAGTTCGACCGCGGCCGCCCGAGCGTCGTCACCGGCGATCTCGCCACCGCTCCCGAACTGGACGACGCCGAGATCGCGGAGCGGATGAGCGGCAACCTCTGCCGCTGCGGTGCCTACCTCGGGATCCGCGCGGCGGTGGCCCGCGTCGCGCGCGAGCGGGAGGGATCACGGTGAGGCCGTTCGACTACCGGGCCCCGCAGGACGCCGGGTCGGCCGTGGCCGCCGTCGCCGCCCGGCCGGACGCGCGCTTCCTCGGTGGCGGCACCAACCTCGTCGACCACCTGCGCCTCGGCGTCGCGGAACCGGGGCTGCTCGTCGACGTCACCGGTCTCCTGCCTGCCGGGATCGACGACGACGGCGGCGGGCTGCGGATCGGTGCGGGCGTCGCGAACGCCGACCTGGCCGCCGACGACCGGGTCCGCCGGCGCTACCCGATGCTGGCCAGGGCGCTGCTGTCCGGGGCGTCGGGTCAGCTGCGCAACATGGCGACCACCGGCGGCAACCCGCTGCAGCGCACCCGGTGCCTGTACTTCCAGGACGTCACCACCCCCTGCAACAAGCGCAGCCCCGGCTCCGGATGCTCCGCGATCGGCGGCGCCACCCGCCAGCACGCGATCCTCGGCGCGTCCGAGCACTGCATCGCCACCCACCCGTCGGACATGGCGGTCGCGCTGACCGCGCTGGACGCCCAGGTCGAGGTCCTCGGCCCGCAGGGCGAACGCACCGTTCCGTTCGGCGAGCTGCACCGGTTGCCGGGGGACACGCCCGAACGCGACACCGTGCTCGAGCACGGTGAGCTGATCACCGCGATCGTGCTGCCAGAGCTCCCGATCGCCGCCCGGTCGGACTACCGCAAGGTCCGCGACCGCGCGTCGTACGCGTTCGCGCTGGTCTCCGTCGCGGCCGCGCTCCAGGTCACCGACAGCACGATCACCGACGCCCGCATCGCGTTCGGCGGTGTGGCGCACCGGCCCTGGCGGGCGCACCGCGCCGAGCAGGTGCTGCGCGGCGCGACCCCGTCCGACGACACGTTCCGGGCAGCAGCGGATGCGGAGCTCGCCGACGCCCACCCGCAGGACGGGTTCGACGGCGGGAACGCGTTCAAGATCCCGCTGCTGACCCGGACGTTGACCGGCACGCTGCGCGATCTCGCGCGACAGGAGGCATGAGCATGACCGGGACGCTCGAACCACGCGCCATCGGCGCCGACCTGCCCCGCCGCGACGGGCCGGAGAAGGTGCGCGGCACCGCGCTGTACGCCGACGAGTCACCGGCGCGGAACCCGGTGTACTGCCGGCTCGTCCAGGCGCCCCTCGCGCGCGGGCGGGTCACCGGCGTCGACCCCGCCCTCGCGGAGACCCAGGACGGCGTGCTGGCGGTGCTGACCCCGGCCACCGCCGAACGCCTGGCCGACACCAGCGACGCCGAGTACGCGATCCTGCAGGACGACGAGGTGCACTTCCGCGGCCAGATCGTCGCCGCCGTGATCGCCGAGACCTTCGAGCAGGCGCGCTACGCCGCCGACCTCGTCGACGTCGGCTACGACGAGCAGCCGGGCGACGTGCACCTCTCGGCGGACCGCTCCGATCTCTACCGCCCCGAGCAGGTCGAGACCGGCGACCCGCCGGACTCCCACGAGGGCGACGTGGACGCCGCGATCACCGCGGGACCGGTACGCCTCGAGCGCGTCTACACGACACCGATGCTGCACAACAACCCGATGGAGCCGCACGCGACGACGGCGCTGTGGGACCCGGACGGCCACGGCGGCGCCGGATCGCTGACGCTGTGGGACTCCACCCAGGGCGTGCACACCGTCCGCGACACGGTGCGCACCGTGCTCGGCCTGGATCCCGAGCAGGTCCGGGTCGTGTGCCCCTACGTCGGCGGCGGGTTCGGTTCCAAGGGCATCCCGCACCAGAACGTGGTGACCGCGGCGATGGCGGCCCGTGCCGTGCCGGGCCGCCCGGTGCGCCTCCCGCTGACCCGGCAGCAGACGTTCTCCCTCGCCGGCTACCGCCCCCCGACGATCCAGCAGGTGGCGTTGGCCGCCGGTGCCGACGGCCGGCTCACCGCGATCGCGAACGACGTCGTCGAGCAGACCTCGCGGATCAAGGAGTTCGCTGAGCAGACCGTGCTGCCGGCCCGCACCATGTACGCCGCGCCAAACCGGCGGACCACCACCCGCCTCGCCGCGCTCGACGTGCCGATCCCGTCCTGGATGCGAGCGCCGGGCGAGTGCCCGGGCATGTTCGGGCCCGAGGTCGCGATGGACGAGCTCGCCCACGAGCTCGGCATCGACCCGATCGAGCTGCGGGTGCGCAACGAGCCGGACACCGATCCCGACTCCGGTCTCCCGTTCTCGTCCCGGGACCTGCTCGCCTGCCTGCGCCGCGGCGCCGAGGAATTCGGGTGGTCCACTCGCGACCCGCGGCCCGGCGTGCGCTCGCACGGTGGCTGGCGGTGGGGGACCGGGGTGGCCGCCTCGGTCTACCCGACGATGCGGATGCCCGTATCCGAGGCCGAGATCGCCCGGGTGGACGGGCGCTACGTGGCCCGGATCGGCGCCGCCGACCTGGGCACCGGCACCTGGACGGCACTGGTGCAGATCGTCGCGGACGCGCTCGACGTCGCGGTGGACGAGGTCGACGTGCAGATCGGCGACACCGAGTACCCGATGGCCTCGGTGGCCGGCGGCTCGTCGGGGATCAACACCTGGGGTTCGACGCTCGTGGCGACCGCGCAGGAGTTCCGCAAGCGTTTCGGCGACGAGCCCGCCGACGGTGACTCCGCCCGGGGCGAGGTACCGCAGAACGATGCTGCCGAGCGATATGCGATGTCGGCGTACGGCGCACAGTTCGCCGAGGTCGCGGTGCACGCCGACACCGGTGAGATCCGGGTGCCCCGGCTCTACGGCACCTTCGCGGTCGGGCGGGTGGTCAACCCGCGGATGGCGCGCTCGCAGCTGGTCGGTGGCATGACCATGGGGCTCGGCATGGCCCTGTACGAGCACAGCCTGTTCGACCCGCGCACCGGGCACGTCGTCAACCACGACCTGGCCGAGTACCACGTGCCGTGCCAGGCGGACGTGGCCGATCTGCGGGCGGACTGGATCGACGAGCACGATCCCCACGTCAACCCGATGGGCACCAAGGGGATCGGCGAGATCGGCATCGTCGGTACGGCCGCGGCGGTGGCGAACGCGGCCTGGCACGCCACCGGGACGCGGGTGCGCGACCTGCCGGTCACCCTCGACTCGTTGCTCTGACGACGACCGGCCCGACCAGCCACAACAGGACCAGCATCGTGACGAACCCGGCTCCGCCGGCCAGCGCGCCGACCCGTCCGACCGCGAGATCGAGGACCAACGCCAGCCCCGCCACCAGGGTGACGGCGAGTGCGCCCAGCCCGAGCTGGGTGAGCCGGTGCGCCCACCGGACCAGCTCGGGTTTGCACCCGCGGCGGAAGACGACCCGGTGCGCGGCGACCGGGGCGACGAGCAGCGCGGAGCTGACGGCCGCGGCGATCAGGGTCGTCACGAACATCGCGAGCTGCACCGGGTCGAGCCGGGCGAACCGCTCGGTGAAGGACGCGGTCAGCAGGAACCCGAGCAGGATCTGCACTCCGGTCAGCGTCACCCGCAGCTCCTGGAGCAGCTCCACGAAGTTGCGGTCGGCCCGGCACAGCGGTGACTCGGCCCGGTGCCGCTCGTTCCAGACGTCGCTGCCCGTGACGAGCTCTTCCGGGGTGGGCGCAGTGCTCAACGGGGTCGGCATGGCTGCTCCTTCCAGCTCCGCCGGGCCCGCCCGGCCCGGCCGGCGACGACACGAACGCCCGCGAACGGGCGCGGTATGCGTGTGTGGGCGGGAGCCGGCCGGGTAGCCGGGGGCCCCGACGCCGATGACGGGGAGTGCGGTCATGGTCGAGGTACGGGTACGGGCGGTCGGAATCGATTCTGAGACCGACCGGCCTGTGGTCCTGCTGCAGGAGACCGAGGAACGCGAACGGATGCTCGTGGTCGCGATCGGGGAGCCGGAGGCGGTCGCGCTGGCCTCGGTGCTCGAGGGCACCCGGCCCCGCGGGCGCCCGGGCACGCACCAGCTGATCGGCGACATCCTCGCCGCCTTCGGCAGGCAGCTGCGCAGCGTGCGGGTGCGCGGACTGAGCGAGCAGATCTTCCTCGCGGAGCTGCAGCTGGACGACGGGACCGTCGTCGACGCGCGCACCAGCGACGCCGTCGTGCTCGCCCTGCAGGCGGACGTCCGCATCGACGTCGCCGACACCGTCATCGACCGTGCGGGCGTCGCCCCCCGCACGATCACCATGGACCAGGCCGGGCCCGGGCCCGGACCGCCCGAGGTGGAGGAGTTCCGGCGCTTCCTGGACGACGCCGTACCGGACGACTTCGGAGAGGACCCGCCGTGACCACACCCCGCCCGTCCGAGACGTCGCTGACCTTCATCGGGACCGCCACCACGCTGCTGCGGCTCGGCCGGTTCCGGCTGCTCACCGACCCGAACTTCCTGCACCGCGGCCGGCGGGCCGCACTCGGATGGGGCCTGTCGTCGCGCCGGCGGACCGACCCGGCCCTGAGCATCGGCGAGCTGCCCGCCCTCGACGCGATCCTGCTGTCGCACCTGCACGGCGGCCACTTCGACCGCGTCGCCCGGGCCGGTCTCGACCACGGGTTGCCGGTGGTCACGACCCCGCACGCCCGGGACCGGCTGCGTCGCTGGGGCTTCGAGGCCGCGACCGGGCTCGATACGTGGCAGAGCTGGGAGATGGGGGATGGTGCCGAGCGGATCCGGGTCACCGCGGTGCCTGCCCGGCACGGGCCGCGGCTGCTGCACCGGATGCTGCCCACCGTGCAGGGCAGCATCGTGGACCTGCAGCGGGACGGGCGGCGGGTACTGCGCCTCTACATCACCGGCGACACGGTGACGGCGCCGGAGCTGACCGAGATCCGCGACCGGGTCGACGGCATCGACGTGATGGTCGCCCATCTCGGCGGCACCCGGATCGGTGGTGTGCTGCTGACCCTGGATGCCCGGCAGGGGGCCGACCTGGTCGGGCTGGTCCGGCCGGGCCGGGTGGTCCCGGTGCACTACGACGACTACGACGTGTTCCGCTCGCCGCTGACCCACTTCCTCGACGAGATGCGCGCCCGTGGCGACGGTGACCGGGTCCGGGTGGTGCAGCGGGGGGAGACGCTCGCGCTGCCGCCGTCCACCGGACGCGCCGCCACGTTGCCGGGGCCCGGCAACGAGAACCACGTCGGCGACGTCGCCGGGTTTCGGCTCCCTCCGTGACGGTGACCCCCCGACCATGACGACGACAGAGCAGAACCGCAGGGAAGCGGTCGTCACCGTCCCGGACCTCGCCGGGCTCGACCTCCCGCGGGCCCACGACACGGCGCTGGACGGCGGCCTCCTCGCGGTGGAGCACGAGACGTCCGACGACGCGCCGCAGCGCCGGGTGGTCCGGCAGGACCCCGCGAGCGGCATCGTGGCCCGCTACGGGAGCACCGTGACGGTGTGGGCCGCGCCCCCGCCGCCGGACTCCGGGGGCGGCGGCGGATCCGGTGTGGCACCGGTCGGCCCGGGCCCGGTGCTGAGTGGTCAGGGCTGAGGGGGCGGGCAGGGCTGAAGAGGCCGGCAGGGCTGAGGAGCCCGGACCGCGGTCATGCCTGCGGGCCGTGCGAGGACGCGCCGGGTGACTCCGCAGGAACCCCACTGGACTCGACGACGACCTCGGCGACGTCGCGGAGCTTGCGGTTGAGCCGCTGGGAGATGTCGACCAGGTAGGCGAACGCCCGGTCCTCGGTGAGGTGCTCGTCGCGCATCACGATGCCGACCGCGATCCCGATCCGGCGGCTGTTCTGCAGCGCGATCTCCAGGTTCTCGCCGTGCTCGCGTTCGCGGGCGGACGCCATGGCGATCGCGCCGTGGGCGGCCACGATCGTGCCGACGGCACGGGAGTGCGCGTCGAACCCGTGCGGCCGGTCGGTGTAGAGGTTCAGCGCCCCGGTGGTGTGCTCGGAGGTGAACAACCGGAATGCGAGCATGCCGACGATCGGGGACTCGGCGGCGACCCGGCGGGCGAACCGGGGCCAGCGGTCGTCGTGGGCGAGATCGTCGACCTGGTACACGGCATGGTCGGTGATCGCGCTGAGGCAGGGGCCCTCGCCGAGCTCGTTCTGGATCGCGTGGATCCGCTCGGTGATCTCGTCGGTGGACCCGACCGTGGAGATCGAACCGTTGCGGTGGGCGAGCGAGATGCCGGCGTAGCCACAGCCCGGCACCAGCTCGACCGCGCGCCGGGTGATCATCCGACGGGTCTCCTCGGGGGCACGGGCGGCCTCCAGCTCGCGGGCCACGGTGGCGAAGAGGTCCGCGAGCTTTTCCGCATCGGGTACCGACATCGGACTGACGCTAACGAGCGCCGTGCCGGGTGTCGACCTGGGCGACGGAGGGTCCGGCCCGGTGCGCGCGGTCGTGAAACCGTGCCGATCGACAGGGGTAGGACACCGCGTCGCGGGAACGCGTGGGGTATGGCTACCCACGAGCAGATCGAGGTCTGGTTGAGCGCCGTCGAGCGCGAGCTGGGCCTGCACGGGACGGTCGAGAGCAACCAGGGGCTCGACGCCGTCGCACAGCTCACCGATCTCGTGGCCGACCGGGTCGGCCACGAGATGGCCGGTCGTACGGCGTTCCTGATCGGTGCCGCGGCCGGGCGGGCGCAGGAACCACCGGTGGCCGCGCAGGACTTCACCGAGAAGATCGGGGCACTCGCCCGGAGCTGGAACGCCGATGCGGAGCGCGCCGAACCGCCGAACGACCCCGCGAACCGCGCCGGGTAGGCAGGGACGACGAGCCCTCGCCGAGGTACTGCCGTTTGTGCCCGTCCGGGCCGGGTAGGCCGACGGACCCGAACTGATCGTGAAGGAGTGGAACCGTGGCACAGGCACCGACCGGAACCGCGGGCGACGTGGTCGACGAGCTGACCCGAGACCACAAGGAGGCGCTGGAGACCCTGGCCCAGGTCTCCCGCAAGAGCACGACCCTGCTGGAACGCCGCACGTTGATCGACACGGTGATCGGGGAGGTGGTGCGGCACTCGGTGGCCGAGGAGATGTACGTCTACCCGGTCATGCGCGACCGGTTCGACGACGGCGCCGAGATGGTCGACCACGATGCCGACGAGCACGCGCAGCTCGAGCGGGTGATGCTGGAGCTCGAGAAGACCGATCCCGGTGAGGGCCGGTTCGACGAGCTCGTCGGGGAGATGACCGAGGCACTGCGCCATCACGCCGAGGATGAGGAGAACGAACAGTTCCCCCGGCTGCGCGCGCACGTCGATCCCGACACGCTGCAGAAGATGCGGGAACAGGTGGACCGGGCCAAGCAGATCGCGCCGACCCGCCCGCACCCGGATGCGCCGAACTCGGAGGTGTTCCACAAGCTGGCAGGCCCCGGGGTGGGCATGATCGACCGGATGCGCGACCGGCTCTCCGGCCGCCTCGGCAGCTGATTCGCAACGGCGCCCGGGACGCCGCGGTCGCGCTCCGATGACCATCGGCCGGTATGTGGGGGAGCTGCAGCAGTGGGACCCCTTGCAGGAGATGCTGTGCGGGATCGCGGCCGGGCGCCTGGAGGCGCGTGAGCGGGCCGGCTTCTCGGTGTTCCGGCTGGCGGGGACCAATGAGATCTACGCCTACGAGGGTCTCGAGTCGGCCACCCGGATCGTGTGCAAGTTCTTCGGTACGCGCTTCGGCGGCGATGTCACGACCGCTGCCCGGGCCGCCTGCCGGGAGCAGGAAGCGCTGCGAGCCCTGCGCGAGGTCGGGTTGCGCGGCTCGCCGCACCACGTCGTCCGCCCGTACGGGTTCGCCCCGGACATCAACTGCGTGCTGGCCCTGGAGTACTACGAGGGCGAGCGGCTGAGCGAGGCCATCGACCGGGCCCTCTGGCACGGCGACGAGCCGCTGCTGTTCCGGCGGTTGGAGGCGCTGGCCTACTTCCTGGCCACCCAGCACCACCGGACGACGACCGAGCTGCCGGTGGAGTTCGACGTCGACTGTGCCTACCTGGACGTGCTGCTGGAGATGTTGCGCGGTGCCGGCCGGGTGGGCCAGTGGGACATCGACGAGCTGTGCTGGCTACGCGAGCTCTGGCGGGCGCGGCCGCGGATGTGGCAGGACCGGCAGGTCTGGCTGCACGGCGACGCGACACCGGCGAACTTCCTGTTCGGCGACCACCTCGACGTCGCGGCCATCGACCTCGAACGATGCCGGCGCGGTGACCGGCTCTTCGACGTCGGGCGGATCGCAGGCGAGCTGCAGCATTCCTTTCTGCAGGCCACCCACGATCCCGACCGGGCTGAGCCCTTCATCGGGTACTTCCTGCGGGCGTACTGCGGTCACTTCCCGGAACCCGAGGCGATGTTCGCGGCGCTCACCGCGCGCTCGCCCTACTACAGGGCGTGCACCCTGCTGCGGGTCGCCCGCAACACCTACATCGACGCCGACCACGCAGGCACGTTGATCGAACACGCCAAGCGGCAGCTGCGCACGCCGTGACCGGGAGGGAGGAGCGGTTGCGCGTTCAGGCCGTGCTGTTCGACGTCAACCACACCCTGGTGGACATCCACACCGACGAGCACCGGGACCGGGTCTACCGGGTCATCGGCCATGTCCTGGCCTACTCCGGTATCCACCTGCGCTGCGGGCAGCTGCGCGACATCTACTTCGCGACCCTGCACCGGCAGCGCGACCAGAACCCGGAGGAGCACCCGGAGTTCGACGCCGTCGCCCTCTGGCGCACGATCGTCGAACGACACGCCACCGCGTACACCCGCTCGCTCCCTGCCGACCGGATCGAGCAGCTGCCGCGGTTCCTCACCGAGCTGCACCGCGGCCTGTCCCGCCGTCGGCTGCACCGGTACCCGCACGTGCGACAGGTCCTCGACGAGCTCCGCAACCACTACCGGCTCGGTGTGGTCACCGACGGCCAGAGCGCCTACGCCCGCCCCGAGCTCGACGAGCTCGGGTTGCTCGGCCATTTCGACCCGATCGTCGTCTCCGGTGAGCTCGGCTTCCGCAAACCGGACAGCCGCATGTTCGACATCGCACTGCGCACCCTGGAGATCGCCCCCGAGCAGGCCGTCTACGTCGGCAACGACGCCTTCCGCGATGTCCACGGCGCTCGGCAGGCCGGGTTGCACACCGTGCTGTACGCCGCTGACGGCCGGCCCGACGCCGCCGGGTGCGCGTGTTCCTGCACCCCCGATCACGTCGTCACCGACCACCGGCAGCTCCCGCGCCTTCTCGCGTCCGGGTCATGAGGTCTCGGTCTCCACGCGTTGCCGCTCCCGGTAGCCGTAGGTGGCCTGACGGATGGTGGTGTCGTCCTCGAGGCCGGACCCGACCGCCCCGGCGACCATCCCCATCACGGTCGCCATCAGGGCGGTGTCGAGGTAGTCGCCGAACCCGCTCGGATGTCCCAGGTTCGTGGCGAGGTAGTCCGGGGTGATGACCAGCAGGCACGCCACCAGGACGCCGGCGAACAGGACGGTGAAGAACACCAGGGCGCCGAGTGTGACGGTGAGCAGTGTGCTGAGGTTGCGCAGGATGGTGGGCACGTCGTCGCGGCGGGTCGACGTGATCGGTGTCTGCCACAGGCCGTGGCTGGTGATGAGCCACAGGACGTAGATGGCGATCGCGCCGACGCACACGAGGACGATCCGCCATTCGGACAGGGAGTCGGCGAGCATCCAGATGCTGGAGTAGAGCACCCCGAACGCGGAGCCGGCCAGGGAGCCTCCCAGCGCGGCCGAGAGGCCCCATGCGAGTCGCCAGGGCCGGTTGGCGCGGGTCATGCCGAGCAGCAACCGTGCCAATCCGAGCCGGTAGCCGAGGACGATCTTGCTCCCGATGTCGGTCTCGCTCGGGTTGACCACGTGCAGGGCGCGGGCCCGGCGCAGGCGCCGGTCGCCACGCAACTCCGAGCGCGTGCCGTCCACCGCCAGGACGCCGGCGGCCAGGTGTTCGACCAGGATCGCGACGAGCCGGCGCGTGCGGCGCACCACGTCGACGCCGCCGATGGCAGGCAGCGAGACCACCGCGGTGCTGTCGTCGCCCCCGATCTCGGCCAGCACCACGCCGTGGGCATCGCGCAGCGGCGCATCGGTCAGGCAGACAGCCAGATTCCAGTCGCTGGTATGGACCCGTTCGCGGGCCCGGTCGAGCAGCCGTTCGTAACCGGAATGCATCTCGAACGCGTCGCGGGCGACCTCGATCCGCCACCGCACCGGCACATGCGCCAGCTGTTCGGGCAGCTTGGCTCCCAAGCTGCCCTCCAACCGGTCGGCGACCGCGGTCGGGAGGTCGGGATCGGCCAGCACACCGACCACGACCTCGCGGCTCTGGGACCCGGGCTCGAGCTCGGTGGGCTCGGCGATCTCTGTCATGTCCAGCAGCTACCCGCAGTGCGCCGGCGCATACGTGGCCTCGATCTCGTCAGCCGCCGGCCGTCGAGACCGGCGGTGACTCGGTCGACCGTTCCCACGCCAGACAGTTCCACAGTTCCGCGCCGTGGCCGTCAGGAAGAAGTTCTGCGGTGATCTCGAGAACCGCCACTGCCAGATCGCGAGCTCTCATCCGCGAGACCGACAGTGCATCGGCGACGTGCTGGAGAAAATCGTCGTCGGCAGGAACCGCTCCACGTCGCCGCGCGACCGAACTCGTCCGTATCGTCGCGCCGAGTGGTGCGGGAACCCGGCATCGCAGACTCTCCTTCAGGCCGTCCGACGCTCGCCGGTAGGCGGCCTGCAACACGACGACCACAGCAACCTCGGCTTCCGCGTGGTTGATGACATCCCCGCGTGCGCGAACGGTCGACAGGTATCTGAATGTGTCCACTGGCTCCACCGGCCTTCTCGACTCGCACGGATTCGCGTCGTCGGCCTCGAGTCGCGGCATGGTGAACAGTGGTGGCTGTCAGGTCGAAACCGAGGCTGGAGCCGACGCAGTGTGCGTACCCGGCCGGAGAGGGCTCACACCGGGCGGGGATGTCGTTCTGCCGCGGTCGCTCCCGCTTTTGCGACGCTGCCCGGAGCCATTCGCGTAGGCACGCGCGAGCGCCCGACCCGGTCGTGGGGTCGGGCGCTCCTGTCCGCACCGACTGTGTGGGGTCAGGCGGCGTCGGTGTAGACCAGCTTCCCGGAGATCGGACCCGGCTGGGCGGCGTCGGTGGCGGTGATCTTCACCGAGATCACCTGCTGCGCACCCGGCGCGATCGGCGCGGTCGACACGCCCTGGAACTGGCCGGCGGACCAGCCCTGCGGGAACGCGGTGATCCCGGACTGCGGGGACACCTTGATCGCGCTGGAGCCGGTGTTCTTCACCGTGACCTTCACCGTGCAGTCCCCGCCGGGGATCGGCTGGCCGCTGGCGTTCTCGCCGTTCTCGGGGATGGTGAGCTTCGGGTTGAACGTCAGCGTCGCGAAGTCGTCGCTGATCCCGATGTCGTCGCAGTTCAGCTGCGATCCGTTGGTCGAAGTGACCGCGACCTGGACCTCGTTGGAGGTGCCCGACCCGGGCCCGCCCTGCTCGACCGACGCCTGACCGGTGATGCTGGTCTGGAGCAGGAACGCGGCGAGCGCGACTCCGGCTCCGAAGGTGAGCAGGAAGCCGACAACTCCGCCGACGATCTTCTTTGCCTTGCTGGACACGAGAGGTGCACTCCGTTCGGGGGGTGGGTGTGCTTTCCGTAGCTCTCGACGTCCTGAGGTGTCCTCGGTTGCCTGGTTCTTCGGGTTTGCGCAGGTCGGACTCATTCGAATACGCAAAATTGACTACACATCGTGTTCGCAGCTGTACCCGATTTCGCCCGGGCATGGTCGAGGCTTCACGCCAGGAATTCAGTCTTCTCCGGAGCGGGTTCTGCGGCGGCGGACGCGGGACAGGGTGCTGACCGGAGAACGCGTGGCCCCGCGGTTCCAGATGCCGGTCGTGCGCGTTAGGGCGTAGTCGATCCGGTCGTCGACCTGCTCGCCGAAGTGCTCGTCGAAGTCGGCCTCCAATTCGCCGGCCAGTTCGCGCCGGCGGACCCGTTGCTCGGTTGCCAATAGCTGCCGGTGCTCCTGGTGCAGGGCCCGGTACGTGGCGATACACATCAGGATGAGCACGACGCTGAACGGCAGCGCCGTGGTGATCGCCCCGGCCTGCAGGGCTTCCAGCCCGCCGGCGAGCAGCAGTCCGATCGCGACGAGCCCGAGCAACGCGACCCAGAGCACCCGGCTCCAGATGGGCGGGTCCGGATGCCCACCGGAGGCGAGCATGTCGATCACCAGCGCACCGGAGTCGGCGGAGGTGACGAAGAAGATGGCCACGATCACGATGGCGAGCACGGACAGGATGCTGCCGAGTGGGAGCCCGGCCAGGACGTCGAACAAGGCTTCCTCGGCGACCACGTCCTGACCTTCGGACCACAGATCCCCGGCGCCGAGGAGCTGCCGGTGGATCGCGGCGCCACCCATGACCGCGAACCAGAGGAACCCGACGACGGTGGGCACCAGCAGCACTCCGGCGATGAACTCGCGAATGGTGCGGCCGCGGGAGATGCGGGCGATGAACACCCCGACGAACGGCGCCCAGGAGATCCACCAGCCCCAGTAGAAGATCGTCCACGTGCCTTGCCAGACCTGGCCCGCTTCACCGGTGTAGGCGGCCGCATCGAAGGTCATGTCGAGCACGTTGCTCAGATAGACACCCAGCGACTGGACGAAGTCGCGGATCAGGAACAACGTCGGTCCGAGCACCAACACGGCGATCAGCAGCACCCCGGCCAGCGACAGGTTGATGTTCGACAGCCACCGGATGCCCCGCGCGACCCCGGTGACCACGGAGACGACGGCCAGCAGGGCGATGATCACGATGAGCACCACCAGGACCAGGTCGCCGGGCTCAGTCAGCACTCCCATGGCGGCCAGGCCGGTGGCGATCTGCTGGACGCCCAGACCCAGCGAGGTGGCCAAACCGAACACGGTGCCGATGATCGCCAGCACGTCGATCAGGTCCCCGGCCCAGCCCTTGACCTTGTCTCCCAGCAGCGGCTCGAGCGCCCACCGGATGGACACCGGCCGGCCCCGCCGGTGGATCGCATACGCCACGGCCAGCCCGATCACCGCGTACACCGCCCAGGCGTGCAGGCCCCAGTGCATGAACGTCTGGGCCATGCCCAGCTGGGCCAACTCGGCCCCCGAGGCATCGGTACCGGGTTTGGGGTCAGAGGTGGCGAACGTCAGTGGCTCGGCCACGCCGTAGAAGACCAGCCCGATGCCCATTCCGGCGGCGAACAGCATCGAGAACCACGACAGGAGGCCGAACTCGGGCGGCTCGTCCTCGTGTCCGAGCGTGATGTTGCCGAACCGGCTCACGCCCATCCAGATCGCGAACACGATGAAGCCGGCGATCGCGAGGGTGTAGAACCACGCCGCACCTCGGACGACCCCGCTCTGGACCGAGTTGAGCACCTCGCCGGCGCCGGCCGGAAAGACGATCGCGATGATCGAGACACCGGCCACGACGGTGAGCGCGGGCCAGAACACCGCCGGCGCGAGCCCGCCCCGGCCGATCCGCATGCCGTGACGGCGCAGCTGGTCCTCGACGGTCCCGGCCGACGCGTCCTGCTCGATACGACCCGGATCCTCGCGATCCGGATCCACCGGGTCCTGGCCGCCCTCCGACGCCCCGTCATGTCGATACGACGACTCCGCCATCTCGCCTCACCTCCGGCCGGTGACCACCGCACAGCCCCGCACACGACCCGGCCATCCCTATCGGGGCAAAACAGCCATACCGGTCCGGCCGACTCCCCTGAGAAGCATGGTTCAAACACCCGTAGAGATCGGCTGCCCGATGCGCCGTCGACCCGTGACAGGCCAGGTCACTGGTCGCGGCCCTTCCATCCCGCCGTGCCGCGCAGCACCACTCGCGCGCCGTCGAGCAGGACCGCGCCGAACAGCGCCCAGATCATCGGGGCGAGCGGTGCGAGCGCGGTCCGGGTGCGCATCAGCCGGGCGGCGCGGTGGTGCGCCGCCGCCGCCCCACCCCAGCCGAGCAACCCGGCTGCGACCAGCGCGGTCGCCCGGCCGCGTCCGGATCGGCCCGGTGCCGGCGTGGACCGCCGGTACCGCAGCCCGCACACCACGCCCACCGGCCCCGCCAGCGACATCGCCGTGTGCGTCAGCCCGCCGCCGATCAGCACGGGCACCGACCGTTCGGTCGCGGCCACCAGCGTCTTGCGGAACGAGGCCCAGCCGGCACCGAACGGGTCCAGCCCGCTGGTCGTGACCAGGCCGTGTGCGTCGACCAGCCTGGTGCGGCCGCCGGCGTCGCGCACTCGGGTGGCCAGCAGCACGTCCTCGGTGCGGCGGTCCCGCAGCGCCACCCAGCCGCCGACCGCTGCGAACCGCTCGCGGCGTACCAGCAGGCACTGCCCGATCGCGAACGCCCGCCGAGCCCTGCCCTGCGGATCGGCGTGCTCACCGATGAAGACGATCCCGGTCGGCATCAGCAGCGACCACGCCGGCGCCGAGCCGTCGGCCGGTGAAGTGCCGGCGGCGGAGACCAGGTCCGCGCCGTGCTGCACGGCTGTGGCCCGCAGGCGTCCCAGCAGGTCGGGGGCGAGCAGCGTGTCGGCGTCGACGAACAACAGCCACTCCGGCGGCGCGATCCCGCAGCGGCCCCGCGCGTCGCGGTCGGCATCCAGCCCGGTCTGCATCGCCGCGACCTTCCCGGACCAGCCGGGCGGCGGGCCCCCGCCGCGCACGACCATCACCCGTGGGTCGTCGTCCGCGTGGCGCGCCACGATCTCGCCGGTGCCGTCCGACGAGGCGTCGTCGACCACCACGATCCGCACGTCCGGCCCGGTCTGCGCGCGCAGCGCGTCGACGCAGGCACTGATCCGTGGCGCCTCGTCCCGGGCCGGGACGACGATCGTCACCGAGCCCTCCGCATCGCCCGCCGCCTCGGCGAGGGGTGTGATCCGACGCAGCCGTTCGACCGTGCGGGCGCCGCGCCACGCCGTCACCAGCGACCCCGCGACCAGGAGGAGATGTCCACAAGCACGCCGCACAGGCGTGATCGTCGCGCACCGCGGTAGGCGGCCGACGGGCAGCCGCGGGACTCGTCCGGGTGACGGTGGCGGGCTCGGACCGCCCGGAGACCGGTAGAAATTCCGACAAGGCGGACAACGTGACGACGCGAGGGGTGTCGATGAAGGTTTTGGTCCTCGGCGGTGACGGCTATCTGGGATGGCCGACGGCGCTGCACCTGTCCGACCGCGGCCACGAGGTGGCGGTCCTCGACAACGGCGCCCGCCGCGGCTACGACGACGAGCTCGGCGTCACGAGCCTGGTCCCGATCCGTAGGTTGGACGAGCGCGTCACGGCCTGGGAGGAGGTGTCCGGCACCCGGCTGGGCGTCTACCACGGTGACCTGCTCGACGCGGAGTACGTGCGTGCCACCCTCGCCGAGTTCGGCCCCGACGCGGTCGTGCACTTCGCCGAGCAACGCTCCGCGCCGTACTCGATGCTGGACCGGGACCACGCGACCTACACCCAGCACAACAACGTCGTCGGCACCCTGAACCTGCTCTACGGGATCGCCGAGACCGACCCGGACATCCACCTGGTCAAGCTCGGGACGCTCGGCGAGTACGGCACCCCGAACATCGACATCGAGGAGGGATGGCTGACCGTCGAGCACAACGGGCGCAGCGACCGGGTGCTGTTCCCGAAGCGGCCGGGCAGCTTCTACCACCTGTCCAAGGTCCACGACAGCCACAACATCGAGTTCGCCTGCCGCGCCTGGGACCTGCGGGCCACCGACCTCAACCAGGGCGTGGTCTACGGCCACCACACCGCGCAGACCGGCTGTGACGAGTGCCTGGCCACCCGCTTCGACTACGACGCCGTGTTCGGCACCGTGCTCAACCGGTTCGTCGTCCAGGCCGTGCTCGGCGAACCGCTGACCGTCTACGGCTCCGGCGGCCAGACCCGCGGCGTGATCGACATCCGGGACACCGTCGAGTGCGTCCGGCTCGCCGTCGAGAACCCCGCGGCGCGCGGCGAGTTCCGGGTCTTCAACCAGCTGACCGAGTCGTTCTCGGTCGGCGAGCTGGCCGAGCTCGTCGTCGACACCTACCCGGGCACCATCGAGATCGCGTACCTGGACAACCCGCGGGTGGAAGCCGACCAGCACCACTACAACGTCGTCTCCACCGGGCTGCCGGCGCTCGGTCTGCAGCCGCACCGGCTCGCCGACACCCTGATCACCTCGCTGTTCGGCCTGGTCGAACGGCACTCCGGCCGGGTCGACCGCAGCGCCCTGCTCCCCACCGTGCAGTGGCGTCTACCCGGACGATGACCGAGATCATGCCCCGGCTCGGGCGAAGTTTGTCCGCGGGGCCTGCGGGAAGGCGGTGAACATGACCAACGAGAAGAAGCCGGACGGCAAGACCGACGAGGTCAAGGGCAAGGTCAAGGAGACGGTGGGCGAAGTCACCGGGGACGAAGAGCTCGAGGCGCAGGGTAAGGGCGACCAGACCAAGGGCGACGTCAAACAGGCGGGTGAGAAGCTCAAGGACGCGGTCAAGGACGACTGACCCCGTCGTGGCCGGCCGTAGCTTTCGATCGGGAAGGGCGGCCACGTGGTGCAGGCGAACGAGCAGCCCGAAGTGAAGGCGCTGCGTCACGTGCTCGACGCACCGACCGACGACACGCTCGGACTCGCCCCACCGGCAGGTCGTGCCGACGGGGACGCGCTACTCGACCTCATCGCGCGTGCCGAGGCGTCCGACGTCACGCCGAGCGTGCTCGACACCCTGGACGTGGTGACGGACGAGCTCGCCCGTGCTTATGCGACCACGCCGGCACAGTCCCTCCTCGACGAGGTGCAGACGCACGCCCGGCAGATCGGGGGGCTTCTCGCGGGCCGCGCGACGCTCGCGCAGCGGCGCCGGCTGCTCGTCGCCGGGGGATGGCTCGCCCTGCTGGCCGCGACGATCTACGTGGATCTCGGCGTGCGCCGGAACGCGGCCGTCGCGCGGACGGTGGCGGCGTCGCTGGAGCGGGAGACCGGGCACGGTGAGCTCGGCGCGTGGGCGGTCGAGATCGACACCTGGGCGGCGCTGGTCGACCAGGACTGGCAGCGTGCCGCCGGGCTTGCGGCGCTCGGTGAGAACGTCGCACCGGAGAACACGGGCGCCGCGGTGCAGCTGGCCGCACAGTCCGCCCGTGCGGCGGCCCGGCTCGGGGACGGCCCGGCGGTGCGGGCCGCGCTGGACCGTGCCGCTCACCGGATCGCGACCCAACCGTCGGATCGGCCGTCCGACCACCACTTCGCGTTCGACGCGCGGAAGCTCGACCACTACGTCGCGACGGCGCTGGCGTGGCTCGGGGATCCGGCCGGAGAGCGGCACGCCCGCGAGATCGTCGAGCAGTATCCGCCGACCGGGGCGCCCCGGCGGCTCGCCACCGCGCGGCTCGACCTGGGTCTGATCCTGGCCCGTGAGCGGCGCCCCGACGAGGCCGCCGAGCTCGGGATCCTCGCGGTCGACTCGGACCGGCTCGTGCCCTCGAACGCCTGGCGTGCGGTCGAGCTCGACGAGGCCCTGTCCGGGCACCGTGACGTCGGGGAGGTCGTCGAGCTGCACGAGAGGCTGTCCGACCTGCCCGCGTAGAGGACGTCGTCACCGTCGCGGACGCACGACGGCGGCGAGACCGGGAGGGTCGTTCAGCGGCTCGGTGGAGGGGCCCTCCAGCACGGTGCCGTCGGGCGCGAACCGGGAGGCGTGCAGGGGGCAGTCCCAGCTGAGCTCGGCGTCGTTCCACCGCACGATCCCGCCCAGGTGCGGGCACACCGCGCTGCGCTCGTACAGCATGCCGCCGACCCGGCAGCGCGCGGTCTTGCCGCGCCGGCCGGTCTCCACCCGGCCCTGGCCCTCGCCGAGCTCGTCGCGGGGCAGGTCGGGGCGCGCCCAGCCGGTCGCCAGGTGGCGGGCGACCTGGCCGTTCGCCATGGCCAGCGTCGGAAGCGCCCGCGGCCGGGGGAACCGGTCGGCGCGCATCCGCGACGCCCACGGTGTCGACCGGCCCAGCACGTGGTCGCACAGGGCGATCGCGGCGGCGGTGCCACCGGTCATGCCCCACTTGGCGAAACCGAACCCGACGAGGACCTGCGGCGAGAGCGGACCGATCGGCCCCAGGAACGGCAGCCCGTCCTCGGTCCGGTAGTCCTGTGCCGACCACCGGTGGGTGATCGTCTCGACCGGCCAGTACCGCGCCACCCACCCGGCCAGCTCACGCTCGTGTTCGATCATCGGAGCGGACGTCCCCACGCGGTGCCCATTGCCGCCCACCAGGAGCAGGCGTTCGTCGCCGTGGACCGCGTCGCGGAACGAGCGGGTCGGGGAGTCGGCTCCGAGGTACATGCCCGCCGGGATGCCGGAACCGCACCGCACGGCGAGGGAGTAGGACCGCGACGGCTCCATCCGGGTCGAGTGCAGGCCTCGTTCCAGCGCCGGTAGCCCGGTCGCGACGACGACCCAGCGTGCTCGCACCCGCGCGTGCGGAGTCAGCACCTCGTGCGGCGCCCGCCACGACACCGACCGCATCCGCGTGTTCTCGTGCACCGAGCTGCCGTCGCCGTCGACCTCGGCGGCGAGGTCGCGCAGGTAGGGGACGGGGTCGAACTGGGCCTGGTCGGGCAGCGTGACGGCCTCGGACACCTCGAAGGGCAGACCGAGATCGGTGCCCGCCTCCACCGGCACCCCCGCCGCGGCGAGCAGTGCACGCTCGCGGCGCACCGTCCGCGCCGCCGACCCGTCCCGCGGCCCGGCGCTGTAGGTGATCGCCGGCCGGCGCTCCAGGTCGCAATCGACGCCCGCGGCCCGGTCGAGCAGCCAGCTCATGCCGTCCCGGTGGGCGGCGACGTGGTCGGTCACGGCATCGCGCCCGCCGTGCCCGCGATGTCCGACGCCCGGGTGCCCTGCAACAGGGAGATCTTCGCCGTGGTGCGGCCCGAAGTGGCGGCGGCGATGTGGCGGGCCTCCAGCACGGCGACCGTGCAGCCGGCGCGCTTGAGCATCACGGCTGCGGACAGTCCGGTGATCCCGGCTCCGACGACGGCCACGTCGACCTCGTGGTCCTGCTCCAGCGAGGGGTAGGTGGTGTCGGCGCCGTCGTCGAGCCAGAGGGACGAGGACCGAGGCGGCAGGAGTGGTGTCATGTCGGCGCTTTCCCGGCCACCTGCCGAGGAAACGCGGCTCCGGCCCTCACCCGACCGTGTGGCTCCCGCACCTGCGGCGCGTCGACGTCGTCCGGCGGGGTATCGACTGGTTGCGGGCGATACCGCTGAGCGACGAGGAGGCCGTCATGTCACGCGTTCGCAGGCCGGAGGCTCCCGTCCCGGTTCCGGGGGGTGCGTGCTGGCGCCGGCTCGCGCTGACCGTGCTCGGTGTCGGAGGTCTGATCGGGCTGCTCGGTCTGGCGCTGGTCGTGGTCGTGTACTTCCTCCCGGCGCCGTTCCTGGTCGTCCCGGTGGCCGCCGCGCTGGGCGCCGTCGCGTACGTCACCCACCGCGGTCGCCGGGCCGAGGGCGGTGCGGCGACGTCCCGGTCGTCCCTGCGCCCGGCGCCGGCCCCACGGATCGTGGAAACGCCCATCCCGCGCCGGTCGCCACCCGCCTGGCCGACCGGACGACACCGACGGCTCACCCCGCCTCTGGGCCCCGGCCGTCATCGCCAGGGCCTGCTCACCGCGACGTGGGCGAGCTGAGCGACCGCCGCACCGGTCACCGCCGGGGCGCCGACGTAAGGGTCTACAGTGGACCGGCGAGCCCCGGCACAGGGCGGGTACGGACCGCCCTCGGATTGAGTCACCGCTCGGGCGGGTAGATCTCGACCGGCGGGTTGAACAACAGCTCGGGTCTTCGGTTCGAGGCGCAGTGCGCCGTGTTCGACCCAGGAGTAGAGATGATGTTCTCAGGCTTCACGGCGCTCGGCGCCGGCCCCACGTCCCCCGGCTCGACCGGGCGACTCGCGATCGACACCCCGGTTCCGGGAGTTCGGGTGATCCGTCTGTCCGGTGAGCTGGGCTCTGCGAGCGGAGCGCGGCTGCTGCGACTGCTGGACGCGCAGCTGCACATGACACGAGCCGGACACCGCGGGTTCGACGCCATCGTCGCTGATGTGGCCGACGTGCAGGCGGTGATGCGGGGCGGGCCGCAGGCACTGGCCCACGCGCACTATGCCTGCGCGCGCCAGGGCATCGAGTTCGTGCTCGCCGGCCACTGCCACGCGCTGTTGCTCGCGCCGGTCGGGGTGCGACGGCGCCTGAACGCGGTGCGCATGTTCCCGGACGTCGACACGGCTGTCGCGATGCTCGCGCCCGCCGGGCGCGCGGTCGAGGCCTGAGATCGGCCCCGTGCGCCTCGCCGGGTGGGCGGCCGCAGCGGCTGACTGACCAACCGCTGCGGCCTTGGCCCACGCCGTGCCCGGGACACGGAGCGGGCCCGCTCTTCGGACACACGCCGGTCGCCGGACGGCGGTGCCGCAGTGGCGGCTATGGTGTCAGGGTCACGGTGACCTTCGCCGGGCGGACCTGCGGTTCGTGCGGTCTGGGGCCTGTGACTGCGTCCGACCGAGTGGCGTTCAGCCTGCAGACCCTCTGCAGGCTGCTTCGACGTTCGGGGGGCGCGCGATGGATGGTGGCGGGAACGGAACCCGTGATCCCCGCGCCGTCGCTTCCGAACTGGTGTCGCAGCTGTGGGGCGCGGACCGGATCGACGAGTTCCTGACCCGGGCCGCCCGGGAGGCGGCCGGCGTGGTCGAGGGTGCCGTCTCGTGCGGCATCACCGTGCAGGCGCCGGCGTGGACGCGCCCGCTGGCGGCGACCAGTGACGAGTTCGCGGCACGGATGGAGACCATCCAGTACGACGTCGACGACGGCCCGTGCCTCACCTGCCTGCGCGAGGGCGACATCATCGAGGTCCCCGACATCGCCGCGGACCGGCGGTGGCCTGCGTTCCGGCGCCGCGGCCGCCAGGAGCGTGCCGGCGCCTCGCTGTCGATCCCTCTGCGATTCCCGCACATTGACCACGTCGACCACGACGACGCGGGTGAGGGCCGGGGCGCGCTGGGGGCGCTGAACCTCTACACCCGCGCCGTCGGCGGTCTCGACGACGCCGACCGGGCCCGCGGTATCGCCTACGCCGGTCATGTCGCCGGGGCGGTCGGCCTGGCGGTGCACCTGGCCGCCGGCGAGGAGTACCGCCGGCACCTGTACGCGGCCCTGGTGTCGCGCAGCCTCGTCGACCAGGCGATCGGCGTGGTCGTGGGCCGGAGCGGGGTGTCGGTGGACACCGCGTTCGCGGTGCTGCGGACACGGTCGCAACACACCAACACCAAGTTGCGTGAGGTCGCCACCCAGGTCCTCGCCGAAGCCATGGCCGAATGACAGTGACTCGCGGTCGCGCCGTGCGCTCGCTGTCTGAGCACCGTAGGAAGACACCGTGGTGAGTTCCAGAGAAGTGGCGATGTTGCAGGAGATGCTCACCGAGAGCGCGCGCCGGATCGCTACGCGGGCGACGCTGGACGACATCGACACGGTGCTGCAGCGGCTGATCGAGGTGGCGGTGGCCCAGATCCCGGGCGCGGAGTACGGCGGCGTGACGATGATCGAGGACGGTGCGCTGACCACCCGGGCGCCGAGCGACCCGCGGATCATCGATATCGATGCCCTGCAGGCCGAACTCGGTGAGGGCCCGTGTGTGACGGCGCTGCACGCCAACAGCAGCGCGGTGGTGCAGGTCGACGACTTCGCGGGGGAGGCCGGACGCTGGCCCCGGTTCGCCCCGGCCGCGGTCGAGGCCGGTATGACCAGTCTGTTGTCGCTGGCCATGTCCCCGCGCGATGCGGTCCAGGGCGCGGTCAACCTCTACTCGACCCGGCGAGCCGCGTTCGGGACGATCGACCGTGCCCTCGGCGAAGCCTTCGCGACCCAGGTCGGGGTGGCCGTCTTCGGGGCGCGCGCGGTGGCGAGCCTGCGCCGCGCGATCGACACCCGCGATGTCATCGGACAGGCCAAGGGTGTCCTGATGGAGCGTTTCGACATCGCCGCCGACCAGGCCTTCGACCTGCTCGTACACAGCTCCCAGGAGACCAACATCAAGCTCTTCGACATCGCGACGATGCTGACGACCGACGGCCGACGCCTGGGCCCGGACAACGGCGCCGCGGTCTAGCCTCGGCAGACGCCGCCGGATGTCGCGGGGCCGGGGGATGGACAGCGCTGTCGCCGACTGCGTACTGTCGGTCGCGGCGCGGTCTCACAGCGTGATGCTGGTGTACGCCTTCCGCGCACGGGGTTCAACCACGACGCCCTCGTCATGATTGTTGTGCACCTCTGCTGAGGCGGCCTCTGTGACCACTGTTGCCGGGCCGGGTTCTCCTTTCGAGGACGTCGCCCTCTCCGACTCACCGGTACACTCCCGCCCGCGTGTCGACGACGTCGATACGACGCACGAGACCGTGTCCTGCGCTCAGCTGTCGATCAGCCGGCTGCGCTCGGGCGTCACGATCGTCGCGCTGGCCGGCGAGATCGACCTGTGCTCCGTCGAGACGGTGGAGCGGACGGTGCTCGACGCCGTCGCCGCCTCCGCAGGGCGCGTGGTCGTCATCGATCTCAATGGGGTGGGCTTCCTCAGCGCCCGGGGGACGGCCACCCTCGTGGCCGCCGGGGAACGAGCAGTACGCGGCGGCGGTGTGCTCCGGGTCGTGCTCGGTGAGTCCGCCCCGGTCGCCCGGGTGATGCGCTGGGTCCTCGACGCAGGCCCGGTGTTCGCGACGGTGGCCGAAGCCCTGACGGAGCGGTCCGGTTCTCGAACCGGCTCCGCCGAATGAGCAGATGAGGAACATGCACGGAAGCGGTGCGCTGCAGGTCACGATCGAGGTACCGATCCCGGTGGCGCGGTTGATCAGGGTGGCGGGGCGGCTGGACCGGTCGGCGGCACGGTGTGTGCTGCGTCTGGTCGACGCGCAGCTGGCGGTCGCCGCCGGGGGGCACCGCGCCGTGGCCCATCTGGTGATCGACGTCGAAGCGGTGTCCTGTTTCGAGCCCGGCGGCCTCGAGGTGCTGCGGGACGCGGTGCCACACGCGGATCGGCACGGGGTCACGCTGTGGGTCAGCGGATGTGGTGGCCGCGTGCACCTGTTGCCGCTGCGGTCACGTCAGGCACTGGGCCTGTTCCGTACGTTCCCGACCGCCGAGCTGGCCCTCGACGCGCTCGCCGGAGCGGTCGCTGCCGACCGGCCGCATCGCCCACCGGCTCCCGACCCGGCCGCCTACCGCATCGCGACGCCGGTCCCGCAGCCACGCCGGGCCGTCGACGCCCATGTGGACGGGCCGGGGCCGGCAGCCGCCCTGTCGGGCTGATCCCGGGGTTCGTCACCGAGTGACCCCGCACAGCCTCATCGCCGGCGCACCACGTGCAGCAGGAACTCGTCGTCGAGGTGTTCCACCAGCGTGGTGAACCGGTCGCCGTCGCACGCCCGCCGGTGCACGGCGCGGGCGTCGGCGGGTGCCTCGGCCGGCCACTGCCGCCCGTGCACGAGCACCACGTCCCCGCCGGGCCGTACGGCGGCGGCCACCCGGTCGAGCACCGCATCGATCCGCGCCGGCGTGAGGTAGCACAGCACCTCGGACAGCACGACGAGATCGGCGCCGTCGGGGAACGCCGCTGCTGAGTCCACATCGGACCGATGGACCTCGACCCACGGAGTGGTGGCGGTCGCCGCGGCGGTCGCGGCCACCGCCTCGTCCACCACGTCGCTCGCCACCAGCCTGCGGCACCGCCCGGCCAGTGCCCGGGTCAGCTCGCCCGGGCCGCACCCCGGCTCGGCGACGAGCCGGTAGTGCTCGCGCGGCAGCGCGGCGAGGACGACATCCCGCTTGCGGCGCTCGTACCAGGAGGTCCGGACCTGCCAGGGGTCCGCACCGCCGCGGTAGCGCGCGGCGAACACCCCCGCCGGTGTGCTGTGCGCGGGCGGATCCCGGAAGTAGATCTCTCGTGAGCCGTGGAGGTGGTCGGGCGTCGTGGCGCAGTGCGCGTGCCCGACGGCCCGGTCCCGGGCGGTGTGGTCGGCCCCGGAGAGCAGCAGCCGGTACCCGCGGTCCCAGGGCACCGACGGGTCGGTCGGGTCGAGGCGGGCGCGGGCCCGGAGCGGGAAGTCGAACCCGTGGGTGGTGACCGGGGCCGCCGTCCGGCACGCGCGCCCGACGGCGGCGTGGTCCGGGTGCGGGTCGTCGCGCCACGGGCAGGCCCAGGCGTCCGCGTGCTCCAGCAGCGGGGCCAGTGCCGCGGTGAGTGCGTCCTCGTCGAGTGCGGGCCCAGGCAGACCGAGCCGGTGCACGGCCGCGGTCACCCCGAGCGCGTCGAGGGCGCGGACCTCCGGCAGCGCGGCCTCGCCGTCGCCGGTCAGCACCAGCTCGACCGTGCCGCCGGCGGCGGCCACCGCGCGGAGCAGACCGGCGGCGCCGAGCACCCCGTCGCCGGGGTGGGCCGCGACGACGACCAGCCGCCGGAACGTGGTCGGGTCGAGCTCGCGGACGGCGAGCGCGTCGGCGGCGTCCTCCCAGACGTCGGTGCAGGGCCGGGCTCGCATCACACCTCCGAACGTCACGCCCACCGCATCGCCGGTGATCGCCGCGGCAAACCCGGGCGCCGGAATGCGGGAGGACGCCGTCTGAGGCCCGGGCGGCTCAGCCGTAGAGCCTGCGGTGCGCGAACCGCATCGCTCCCCGGTAGAGGGGCCCGGCGCGCCCGGTCGCGGCGAGCGCGGCCCGGGCCGCGTTGGCGCCCGCGCCGCCGTGCACCGCACCGCCCGGATGGGCCGACGCGCCGGACAGGAACAGCCGTGGCACCGGCGTGTCCGCCCGGCCCAGCCCCGGGACGGGCCGGAACACCAGCTGCTGGTGCGGTGCGCTGGTGCCGCCGGTGATGGCGCCGTCGACGAGGTTGCCGTCGCGGGCCTGCAGGTCGGCGGGCCCGGAGACGGCACGGGCCCGGATCAGCGAACCGAAGCCGGGCGCGTGGGCCTCCACCACCTGCTGCATGCGGTCGGCCCACCGCACGGCGTCGTCGCGGCCCCAGCCGAGCCCGCGGGGCACGTGGCTGTAGGCCCACGCCGACTCGGTGCCCGGTGGCGACCGGTCCGGGTCCGCGGTGGTCATCTGGCCGAACAGCAGGAACGGCTCGTCGGGCAGCCGCCCGGACGCGAGATCGGCGGTGTAGCGGCGCAGGCCCTCGACGTCCGCACCGAGGTGCACGGTCCCGGCCGCACGTGCGCCCTCGGCGGCCCACGGAACCGGACCGTCGAGCGCCCAGTCCAGCTTCACGGTGGAGAAGTCCCAGTCGAACCGGTCGAGATCGGTGACGAACTTCGCCGGCAGGTGCTGCTCGCCGACGAGCTCCCGGTACAGCCGGGGCGCGTCGACGTCGGCGAGCACGGCCCGGCGGGCCCGCACCCGCCCGCCCTCGGCGTCGAGGACCCCGGTCGCGCGTCCCCGCTCGATCGTCACCGAACGGATCGGGCGGTGACAGTCGACCCGGCCGCCGCGGGTCGCGAGCCGCGCGACCAGGGCGTCGGTGAGCGCGCCCGCACCCCCGGCCGGGACCGGGAACCCGACCTGCTGACCGAGCATCGCCAGCAGCCAGCCGTAGGCGGTGCTCGCGGCCGCATCCGGGCCGAGGTCGGTGTGCGCGGCGTTGCCCGCCAGCAGCAACGCCGCCGCGGAACCGCCGAATCGCTCCTGGGCCATCCGCGCGACCGGCTGCACCAGCATCCGGGCCAGCCGCAGCGTGTCCCCGGTGCCGAGCCGCCGCCACAACCGGGCCGCCGGGCGGACCGGCGGGAACGGGCGCAGCGCCGCCTCGAGCACGTCGGCCCCGATGCGGTCCCAGTCCGCGACCAGCGCCCGCCAGGCGTCGCCGTCGCCGGGGTGGTCGAGGTCCAGGCCGGCGGCGGTGTCGTCGACCGACCGGTGCAGCACTGCGCACCGGCCGTCGAGGGTCGGGTGCGCGACGACCGCCGGCGCGTGCCGCCACCGCAACCCGTGAGCCGGCAGGTCCAGCTCTCGCAGCACCGGCGACGCCGCGCCGAGCGGATGGAAGGCGCTGGCCAGGTCGCTCACGAAACCCGGAGCGGTGATCTCCGCCGAGCGGACCGCGCCACCGGGGGCGTCGGCCGCCTCGCAGACCAGGACGTCCCACCCGGCGTCGGCCAGCAGGTTCGCGGCGACGAGACCGTTGTGCCCGGCCCCGACCACCACGGCGTCGACCTGCTCGGTCATCCGTCCCCGCCCTCGTCGCGTGCGCGTCCGACCGTGTGCGGGTGGTGCACGGCCTTCACCACTACTGGGACGGCTCGTCGGGGCCGAGGTCGAAGTCGTCCGGGGTGGCCGAGCTGAGGAGCTCGCGGAACCGGTCGAGATCGACCTGCTGCTCGGGCTCGAGTTCCGGCACCGGATCGGTCAGGGATTCGGCGGTGGTGGCTTCGAGGACAGCTGTGGAGGGAACGGCGGCGAGGTCGAGAACCGATTCGCTCGCGGCGATCTCGGCACCGGCGCGCAGCGCGAGGGTCAGTGCATCGCTGGGGCGCGCGGACACGCGGGTGTCGTCGTCGAGCACCAGCTCGGCGTAGTAGATGTGTGCCTGCAGGGCCGTGATGACCACCCGGGTCAGGTGACGCCCGGAGGCGGTGAGCACCGACGCGATCAGCTCATGAGTTCCCGGCCGTGGCGCGGACACGCCCTGGTGGGCCAGCTCCAGCGCGGCGGCATCCGCCTCGGCGATCCAGATCGGCAACACCCGCCCCGGCGGGTCGTGTTCTTCGAGCAGGACCAACGGTTGGCCCTTGCCGACGTCCCAACCCATTCCGCGCAGCTGCAACGCGATCATGTCACCGCCTCCTGTTCACCGCCTCGAGCGGAACCGGTAGTCGTCGCCGTGGGCGACGTAGTGGAACTCGGTGTCCACCGAGGCCGCTTCGGCCGCCTGCTTGATGTCGTCGAGACCTGACCGGAACACCGAGAAGTCGTTGTAGTGGATCGGGACGGCCGTGCGCGGTCCGATGATCTCCACGCACCGCACGGCCTGCTCCCCGGTCATGGTCACGACCGTACCGAGAAGTGTGGTCCCTCCTGCGTGGATCAGCGCGAGATCGATGTCGGGATACCAGCGGGGGATGTCGTGGAGCCGCTCGTGCAGCAGTGTGTCGCCGCTGATGTAGAGGCGGAAACGGTGGTCGTCGCCGTCGTAGAAGTCGAGCATGCTGCCCATCACCGGCGGGAGCAGTTCGGCGACGTGGTCGGGGGCGTGCTTGCCGGGCATCGAGGTCACCACGAGCCGGGCGTCGCCCTTGGTCACCTCCTGGGACTCCCACGTGTCGAGGGCGTAGCCGCGGGTGAAGCCCTGGTCGTGCAGCAGCCCGACCGCGTGGTCGTTGGTGACGATGGGCAGGGTCTTGTCGAGTTCGCGCGCCGCGACGTCGTCGAAGTGGTCGCCGTGATGGTGCGAGAGCACGACCAGGTCGAGCGGCGGCAGCTCGGAGATCTGACATGCGGGCTCGACCTCGCGGCGCGCGTAGGCACCGTGGCCCAGGTGCACGTGCTCGCCGGCGTGGAGGAAGGCCGGGTCGGTGAGGATCGAGAACCCGCCGTAGCGGATCACGGTCGTGGCGTTCCCGACGAAGTACAGGCTCCCCTCGCCGAAGTCGGGTCGGTCGGTAGCCGGTACGTCGATGGCCATCCGGTGCTCCCCTCGCGTCGTGGTCGTTACGGGCGACGAGTGCTCGCGTACCCGGCCTGCCGGAGGCGATACCGGCGCGGACCCGGATCCGCCGGTGCCGGGCGACCTCGGGCCGGCGTTGGTAGGTGATCACCGATTCGGAACGGATTCGGCCACGGATGGCCGGCCTGCATCCGGATCGGTGATCACTGGGGGAGCTGCGGTGAACCGGCTGGGCCCGAGGCCGAGGGCCGCGTCGCTGCGGTGGCTGCCGGGAGCGGAGTTCCTCGACGATGGAGTAGGCCCGGGTCACTGCTCGACCGGAGCCGGCCCTGCCCCGCCTTCGACGGATCAGCTGCCGAGCCGGGCCCGCGCGGCGTGCAGGACCTCCGTGGCACCGATCCGCAGCAGGCCCGGGTCGGGACGGTCGCCGTGCGGGTCGCCGGTGGTGCCGTCCCACAGCACCGTGTGCGGCCCGTCCCGTTCCGGGCCCCACCGCTCCGGCGTCGTCGGGCCGAAGAGCAGCACCGACGGCGTCCGGTAGGCGGTGGCCAGATGCGCGGTGCCGGTGTCGCCGCACACGACGAGCCGGGCCGCCGCGACGAGTGCGGCGAGCAGCTCCGGGGTGCATCGCGGCGCGAGATCGGCCGCGGCCGGCAGCCCGGCGCGGGCGGTCACCTCGGCGGTCAGGTCGCCTTCGGCCGGGCTGCCGGTGACGACCACGTGATGGCCGTCGGCGTGCAGTGCGCGGGCGACCTGGGCGAACCGCTCGGGAGGCCAGCGGCGGGACATGTGCGCCGCTCCGGGATGGATCACCACGGCGTCCGGTACGGGTGCCGGCAGGTCCGGGCGGGCGAGGGTGAGGTCGGTGGTGTCGGCCGGCAGGCCGTAGCCGTCGACGAGGTCGCACCAGCGCCGGACCTCGTGCACCTCGGACTGCCACGGCGGACCGGTCACGCCGGGACGGTCGGGGTGGCCGTGGGTGAGGAGCTCGTCGGGCCGGGTGGCCCGCAGCGCGTCGATGCTCTGGGGGCCGCTGCCGTGCAGGTTCACCGCGAGCCGGGGCGGCGGGCCTGCCCAGTGCAGCCCGTCGGGCCCCTCCGCCGGCGTCGTCGCGTCGATCCCGCCGATCAGCTCGACCAGCCCGGTGAGTCCGGGAGGCGCGGCCAGCACCAGCCGGGCGGCAGGGAAGCCGCGGCGCAGTGCCCGCAGCGCGGGCACCGCGGTCAGCAGGTCGCCGATGCCCGGCGCCCGCAAGGCCAGCACCTGGGGCGGTGCGCTCACGGCCACGAGCCTTCCTCGGAGTGGCAGACCACCATCTCCCGGACCTCGCAGCCCGGCGGCTGGCGCAACGCGTGCAGGACGGCGGCCGCGGTGTCCTCGGGACGGTTGAGCTTGGCGTCCTCGGGCGGCCGGTACTGCTCGTCGCGGTCGTCGAAGAAGGCGGTGTGCATCCCGCCGGGGACCAGGGTGGTGACGGCGACGCGGCCGGAGGTCTCGGCAGCCAGCGCCCGGCTGAAGCCCAGCACCCCGAACTTCGAGGCGCAGTAGGCGGTGGCGTCGGGCACCGCCTTGATGCCGAGCGTGGACGACACCGTCACCACGCGCCCGCCGGACCGCTGCAGGTGCGGCAGCGCGGCCCGCACGACGGCGACGGTGCCGAACAGGTTGACCTGCACGACGCGCTCCCACTCGGTGGCGGGCAGCGCGTCGAAGGGCGCCGGATGGTCGATGCCGGCCGCGGTGACCACCGCGTCCGGGGGACCGTCGGTGCGGGCGAGCTGTTCCACCGCGGCCTCGGTGGCCCGGGTGTCGGCGAGGTCCACGATGACGTGCGGGACGTCGCGCGTGGGCGGGTTCAGGTCGAGGACCTGCGGGCGTCCGCCGGCCGCGGCGACGGCGTCGACCACGGCGGCGCCGAGGCCGGAGGCGCCGCCGCTGATCAGAACGGTGCCGATGTCGGGGCGGTCGGTCATGAACTACCTCCTGCGGGTCGTCGGGTGCGGGGGAGCGCCACGGCTCAGTGCGCCGCGCTCAGTTCCGCGAGCCGGCTGGTCGAGTGCCCCGGGATGCGCGGCACGGTCTCGACGGTGCCGCCGTACGCGCGCACGATCGGGGTCTCGGGCATGTGGTCGGGGTCGTGGTCGCCGCCCTTGACCCAGACGTGCGGGCGGAGCCGGTCGAGGACGGCGCACGGGTCGGGCTCGTCGAACTCGATGACGGCGTCGACGCAGCTCAGGGCGGTGAGCAGAGCAGCGCGGTCGGTGGCGCCGGTCAGCGGGCGGGTGGGCCCCTTGAGCCGGGTCACCGAGCGGTCGCTGTTGAGACAGACGACCAGGACGTCGCCGCGGGCGCGGGCGGCGTGCAGCAGCGCGAGGTGGCCGGGGTGCAGCAGATCGAAGCAGCCGCCGGTGGCGACGATGCGGCCACCGTCGCGGCGGACCCGGTCGGCCAGTGCGTAGCCGTCGGTCGTGGTCGTGGTGGGTGCGGCCGGCGGCGGTACGGAGGGAGCGGCCTTCGTGGTGGTGCCGGCGGCGGGGCGGTCGGCGACGGCGGTGCCGATGTACCGGCTCGCCGTCGCCACCGCATGGGTGATCGCGTCGGGCAGGTCGCGGCCGTCGGCGAGTGCGGTGGTGGCGGCCGCGGCGAACATGTCGCCGGCGCCGCACGTGTCGGGCCGCCCGGACACCGGCGCGCTCGGCGGAGCGTGGTGGGTGGTGGCCCGCCCGGTGTGCAGCAGCGCTCCGCGGGGCCCGCGGGTGACGGCGACGGCGTGGGCGCTCCACCAGGTCCGGAGTGCGCGTGCGGCCCGGTCGGGGTCGTCGTGGCCGGTGACGGCGTGCGCCTCGGCGGTGTTCGGCGTGACGAGGTCGGCGCCCGGGACGGGGGCCGGGCCGCGCGGGTGCGGGTCCCAGACCAGCAGCGTGTCGTACGGGCGGGCGGTGAGCAGGTGACGGATGCCGGGGTGCGCGGCGACGCCGCGCCCGTAGTCGGCGACCAGGATCGCGTGGGCGCTCCCGAGCAGGTCCGCGATGGCGGCGTCGAGGGGGAGCGGGGCGGCGCGGCCGTCGCCGGTGTCGACGCGGGCGACCGGACGGCCGCGGTCGAGCACCCGGGTCTTGACCGGCGTCCCGCCGCGCAGCGGCAGCGGGTGCAGGGTCACCCGATCCCGCAGCAGGTCGGCGAGGCGGTGGGCGGCGGGGTCGTCGCCGAGCGCGGTGAGAAGGACGACCGGTCGATGCCCGTGGCCGGCGGCCAGCAGCGCGGCCAGTGCTGCGCCACCGGGGCGGGCCCGTTCGGTGGCGAGGTCGACCACCGGAGCGCCGGGTGCGTCCGGGCAGTCGCGGGTCGAGGTGCCGTCGAGATCGATGTCGAGCAGGGCGTCGCCGACGACGACCAGGGGCGCGGTCACCGCGCCACCCCGATCCCGAGCGCGTCGTCGACGGCGGCGCAGAGCAGGTGGATCAGGACCAGGTGCAGCTCCTGCACCGTGCTGGTCAGCTCCGACTCGACGGTCACGGCGTCGTCGCAGAGCGCCGCGAGGGGGTTGGGTGCGGGCCCGGTGAGCGCCCAGGAGGTGACGCCGAGCTCGTGGGCGGCCTTGGCGGCGGCGACGACGTTCGAGCTGGATCCGCTGGTGGACAGCACGATCAGCACGTCCCCGGCACGGCCGTGGGCGTGCACCTGGCGGGCGAAGACCTCGTCGGCGCCGTAGTCGTTGCCGATCGCGGTCACCGACGACGTGTCGGCATGCAGGGCGATCGCCGAGAGAGGCCGCCGGTCGTGCACGTACCGGCCGACGAGCTCGCCGGTGAGGTGCTGGGCCTCGGCGGCGCTGCCGCCGTTGCCGCAGGCGAGCATGCGGCCGCCGCCGCCGAGTACGTCGGCCAGCCGTGCTCCCCAGTCGTTCAGGGTCGGCAGGTGGGCCCGGACGCCGCTCAGGGCGCGGCTGAGCTCGTCGAGCTGGTACTCGCTCACCAGGAACCTCCGGTACTCGAGCGGGTGTGCGAGCCGCGGAACGGATCGTCTCCGAGGACCTCGTGCCCGGGTGTGGCCCGGGCGAACGGGTCGTGGTCGAGCGGGCCCCGTGCCGGCCGGTGCGCTGTCACCGGGATCGCGGCCGGGGCGTCGTCGGTGGCCAGCCGGGACACCGCGGCCACGACGTCGGTGCCGGTGATGTCGTTCAGGCACGGGTGCCCGGGCACCGGGCAGAGCCGGGCCCTGCTGTCCCGGCAGGCGGCGTGCTGGTCGCCGAGCAGCACCGACGGCACGCCGTAGGGCTGCCACCGCCGTGCCGGCACGACCGGCGCGAACAGCGACACCACGGGCGTGCCGACCGCGGCCGCCAGGTGCGCCGGGCCGGTGTTCGGGGCGACGACGACCCGGGCGCCGTCCAGCACCGCGGCCAGCCCGGGCAGGTCCACGGCGCCGGCCAGGTCGAGCGCGTGCTCCCCGGCGACCCGGGCGGTCAGCTCGCGCTCGTCCGGCCCGCCGGTGACCACGACGCGGTACCCGGCGTCGGCGAGCGTGCGCACGTGCGCGGCGCTGCGCTCGGCCGAGGGGCGCCGGGCCGGGACCGAGGCCCCCGGGTGCACGACGACGTAGCCGGGCGGGCCGGTGAGCGCGCCGGTGTCGGGCAGCGGGCGGCGGATCGTGAGCCTGCCGTCGTCACCGGCCGGGCTGGGGAACCCGGCCGCGTCGGCGAGCGACGACATCCGTTCCGGTTCGGGCAGATGGTGCTGGGGCGGGTGGCGCAGGTCCAGCAGCGACCCCGGGTAGTCCTCGCTCGCGGCGCCCACCCAGGGCACCCCGGCCGCGCGCAGCAGCAGCGCCGCCGGCAGCGGGCTCTGGTGGAACGAGGTCAGCACCAGCGCGGCGTCGAACCGGCCCGCGGCCAGCTCGGCGACGGACTCCTCGAGCTCGCGCGGCTCGACCGGGGCGGGATCGGGCTCGATCCACGGGGCGGCCTGCTCCAGGATCGCGTCCACCCCGGGCAGCAGGGCGGCCGCGGACCGTCCGCGGGGCCCGGCCAGCACCGTCACCGACCCGGCACCGGCCGCCACCGCGCGCACGCACGGCCCGGCGAGCAGCATGTCGCCGGCCGCGTCCTGGCGCACCACCAGGACCCGGTCGCGGCGCCGGGGGCCGCTGCTCACCGGCGCACCACGAACGGGCCGAGGGCCAGCAGGTCCACCGGTGCCGACCCGAACGTCTCCAGCGCGTGCATCGGCGTGTCGACCATCGGGCGGCCCGCGGTGTTCAGGCTGGTGTTGATCACGCAGGGCTGGTCGGTGGCGTCCTCGACGGCGGCCAGCACGTCGGCCAGCAGCGAGTTCGTGCTGCGCTCGACGGTCTGGATCCGGGCGGTGCCGTCGACGTGGGTGACCGCCGGGATGCGCTCCTGCCACTCGGGCGCGACGTCGTGGACGAACAGCATGTAGGGGCTCTCGGCCGGCCCACGGGAGAACAGCTCGTCCGCCCGCTCGGCCCGCACCATCGGTGCGACCGGGCGGAACGACTCGCGGCCTTTCACCGCGTTGAGCCGGTCGAGGTTCTCCTTGCGACCGGGATGGGCGAGCAGCGACCGGTGGCCCAGGGCGCGCGGGCCGAACTCGGAGCGGCCCTGGAACCAGGCGACGACCCCGTCGTCGGCGATCGTCTTCGCGACGGTGGCGGCCAGGTCGTCGGGGCGCTCGTAGGGGACCCGGGCGGCGCGCAGCACCTGCTCGAGCTCGTCGTCGTCCCAGCCGCGGCCGAGGTCGGCGCCGGGCATCGGGGCGACCCGGTCGCCGGCCCGGGCCGCCAGGTGCAGCGCCGCGCCCAGCGCGGTACCGGCGTCACCGGCGGCGGGCTGGACCCACACCTCGTCGAACGGCCCCTCGTCGGCGATCCGGGTGTTCGCGACGCAGTTCAGCGCGATCCCGCCGGCCAGCGCGAGCCGGCTCTCCCCGGTGTGCTCGTGCAGCCACCGGGCCAGGTCCAGCAGCGTCTCCTCGAGCCGCAGCTGCAGGCTGGCGGCCAGGTCGGCGTGCTCGGGCAGCATCGGGTCGGCCGGTCCGCGCGCCGGGGCGAACCGGGACAGGTCCACCGGTGCGGCGCGGAAACCGCCGTCGCCGGTGGCGTGCATGTCGGCGGCGAGCTCGTCGGCGAAGCGCGGTGTGCCGTAGGAGGCCAGCGCCATCACCTTGTACTCGTCGGACGAGCGCCGGAAGCCCAGGTGGGCGGTGAGGTCCTCGTAGCGCAGGCCGAGCGAGTCCGGCAGCCGCTGGGTGGCCATCCGCTGCAGCGTGCCGTCGCGGTACCGGCCGGCCAGGTACGACGTCGACTCCCCGCGGCCGTCGGCGACCAGCACAGCACCTCCCTGCCACGGGGCCGCGAGGGCGGCAGAGGCGGCGTGCGCCAGGTGGTGCTGGACGAACTCGACCTTGTCCGGGTCCAGCCCGGGCAGCACCGTCTGCAGGAACCAGGGCGCGCGGCGGGCGAAGTCGGTGCGCAGCCGTTCCCAGCCCGGATCGGTGCCGGCCTGGCCGTGTTCGACGAGATCCGGGTCGTAGGACCAGCCGACCGCGTCCAGATCGGCGGGGGTCAGCCCGGCCTGTTCCAGGCACCAGGCCGCTGCCGCGGCGGGCTGTTCCCAGGCGGAGAAGGGCACCGGTTCCTTGCCGTGCTTACGCCGGGTGAACCGTTCCTCCTCGGCCGCGGCCACGACATGCCCGTCCACGACGAGCGCGGCGGCCGGGTCGTGGAACACGGCGTTGACTCCGAGGACACGCATCACACCTCCTGATCGCCTGAGTACCGGATCACCGGCGGCCGGTCTCCTACCCTCCGCGACCGGCCACAAACGTCGTCCCAGGGCGTCGCTACACAGCGGAGTCGACCGGCGCCTCCTGCGCGACGAACCAGTCCAGCGTGCGGCGCAACCCGTCCTCCAGGCCGATCCCCGGCTCCCAGCCCAGCTCGCCGCGGGCCAGCTCGATGTCCGGGCGGCGGCGCCGTGGGTCGTCCGCGGGCGCCGGGACGGGCACGATCTCCGATGTGGAGCAGGCCAGGTCGCGAACCAGCTCGGCGACCTCGCGCACCGTCCGCTCGACCGGGTTGCCGATGTTCATCGGACCCGGGTGGTCCGACGTGGCGAGCGCGAGCAGGCCGCGGACGGTGTCGTCGACGTGACACAACGAGCGGGTCTGCGTGCCGGTGCCGCTGACGGTGATCGGCTCGCCGTGCAGCGCCTGGCTCGCGAAGGCGGGCACCATCCGGCCGTCGCCGGGACGCATCCGTGGGCCGTAGGTGTTGAACAGCCGGGCGATCGCGGTGTCGGTGCCGTGCACCCGGCGGTGCGCGGTGGTCAGCGCCTCGGCGTAGCGCTTGGCCTCGTCGTAGCAGCTGCGCGGACCGACGGGGTCGACGTCGCCGTGGTAGTCCTCGCGCTGCGGGTGCACCTGCGGGTCGCCGTACACCTCGCTGGTGGAGGCGAGCAGGAAGCGGCCACCGAACCGGTGCGCGGCGGCGAGCGCGTGCTCGGTGCCGGCCGCCCCGGCACGCAGTGTCTCCAGTGGACGGCGGTGGTAGTCCACGGGGGACGCCGCCGATGCCAGGTGCGCCACCAGCACCCGTCCCGGACGCGCGGCGTCCGGCCACGGCTGCGGCCACGGCGTGGTGACGTCGTGCCGGACGAAGGTGAAGCCGGGTGCGCCGAGCAGGTGTTCGACGTGGTGCCGGCGGCCGCTGGACAGGTCGTCGAGACAGGTCACCCGGGTGCCGGCGGCGAGCAGCGCCTCGCACAGGTGCGAGCCGACGAATCCGGCACCGCCGGTGACGACCGCGCGGTCGAAGGGTTCAACAGGGGTCATGCCCGGGGAACTACCTCGCCACTGTGCAGTGAAACGGCGGGGCATGATCGGGCCGGTCCGGGGTAGCCGGACCGCGTGGACCAGGCACGCACCACAGTGGTCATCACGACCCGCAACCGGGCGGGCGAGCTGGCCCGCACTCTCGACGAGCTGAGCGCGTTGCGCCCGCGGCCGCCGATCGTCGTCGTCGACGACGCCTCGACCGACGACACCGCGGCGACCGTCACCGCCCGGTCCGGGACCGAACTGGTGCGGCTGCCGGTCCGGCGGGGTGCGGCGGCCCGCAACGCGGGGGTGGACCGGGTCCACACCCCCTACGTCGCCTTCAGCGACGACGACTCGTGGTGGGCCCCGCAGGCGCTGTGCCGCGCCGAGGAGATCCTGGACGCCCATCCGGACGTCGGCCTGCTCGCCGGCGCCGTGCTCGTCGGACCGCAGAACCGCCCCGACCCGGTGAACGACGAGCTGGCGCACAGCCCGCTCGGTGGCAGCGATCCGGGCCCGGACGTGCTGGGCTTCCTCGGCTGCGCGGCCGTGCTGCGGGTCCGGGCCTTCCACCACGCCGGCGGCTTCAGCACGCTGCTGGGCTTCGGTGCCGAGGAGACCCTGCTCGCCGCCGACCTGGCCGCCCGTGGCTGGCGGCTCTGTCACCACCCCGAGGTCGTCGCCCACCACCACCCGTCACCGCACCGGATGCCGCACGAGCGCCGGGTGGCGCTGGAGGCCCGCAATCGGATGCTCATCGCGCTGATGCGCCGGCGCTGGCCGCGGGTACGGGCCGAGTTCGGCGCGCTGGCCGGGCGGGCGGTGACCCACGGCCCGTCCCGCCGGGCGCTCGGTGCCGCCGTGCTCGCCGCTCCACGCGCCCTGGCCCGGCGCGCGGTGCTGCCGGCCACCGTCGAGCACCGCTTCGACCTGCTGGAGCAGTGATGACCTCGCCGCGCACGACCGTCGTCGTGATCACCCGGGACCGCCGCGCCGAGCTGCTGCGCACCCTGGACCACCTGGCGGCACTGCCCGATCCGGCGCCCGTGATCGTGGTCGACAACGGGTCCACCGACGGGACCGCCGCCGCGGTCCGCGACCGGCATCCCGGCGTCGAGCTCGTCGCGGGCCCGGAGAACCTCGGTGCGGTCGGGCGCAACGTCGCCGTCGCCCGCGCGAGCACCCCGTACGTCACCTTCTGCGACGACGACACCCGCCCGCGGCCCGGTGCACTGACCCGGGCGGCCGACGTGCTCGACGCCCATCCCACGGTCGCGACGGTGACCGGGCGCTGCCTGGTCGAACCCGGCCTGGAGGAGGACCCGATCACCCCGGAGATGCGGCACTCGCCGGTGCCCGCGCCGGACGGGCTGCCGGGCCCGGCGCTGCTCGGCATCATGGCCGGCCTGACCACCATCCGGCCGGCCGCGTTCCGTGCCGCGGGCGGCTTCCACCCGCGACTGTGGCTCGGCGGGGAGGAGGAGCTGCTCGCTCTCGACCTGGCGGCCGCCGGCTGGTGGATGTGCTGGTGCGAGGACGTCGTCGTCCACCACGCCCCGTCGACGCTGCGCGATCCGCGCGCCCGCCGCCGCCTGGGCATCCGCAATACACTGTGGACACTGTGGCTGCGCCGCCCGGTACGCAGCGCCCTGCGCCGCAGCGCGACGGTGCTGCGCAGCGCCCCCGCCGACCGCGCGACCGTCTCCGCCGTGCTCGCCGCACTCGCCGGGTCGGGATGGGTGCTGCGCGAGCGCCGGGTCGTGCCGCCCGCCGTCGAGCACGGGCTGCGGTTGCTGGAGGAACCGCAGCGTCGCTCGACGGCCCGTCGTTACATCGGCTGACCCGGCGCACCCGCCGGTTTCCGGCCCGGCCGCCCGGGTAGCCGCCGGGCATGACGGTCACATCGGAATCGCGGCCGGCGCCCACGGCGATCGCGTTGAACTGCACCCTGGAGGCCTCGCCGCACGACTCGAGCACCCAGCGCATGATCGACGAGGTGCTCGCCGCGTTGAAGGAGGAGGGGATCGGCGGCGGCGACTCGATCCGGGTCGTGGACCATGCCGTGGCCCCCGGCGTCTCGGCCGACGCGGGCGACGGCGACGCGTGGCCCGAGATCCGCAGGCGGATCCTGGCCGCCGACGTCCTCGTCCTGGCCACGCCGACCTGGCTGGGCCACCCGAGCAGCGTGTGCCAGCGCGTGCTGGAGCGGCTCGACGCGGAGTTGTCGAACACCGACGACCGCGGCCGCGCGCCCACCTTCGGCAAGGTCGCCGTCATCGCCTCGGTCGGCAACGAGGACGGCGCCCACAAGATCATCGCTGACCTGTCGCAGGCGCTGGCCGACATCGGCTACACGCTGCCGGCGCAGGGCTCGGTCTACTGGAACGGCGAGGCGATGCAGGGGTCGGACTACCGCGACCTCGAGGCCGTCCCGGACCCGGTGCGGTCCACGCAGCGGATGGCCGCCGCCAACGCCGCGCACCTCGTGCGCCTGCTCGCCCGGGATCCCTACCCCGGCCCCGACGCCTCCGAGGAGGACGCCTGATGCGTGCCCTGACCTTCCACGGCCGCCGCGACGTGCGGGTGGACACCGTGCCCGACCCGGTGATCGAGAAGCCGGACGACGTGATCGTCCAGGTCACAAGCTCCGGTCTCTGCGGGTCGGATCTGCACCTCTACGAGATCCTCACCCCGTTCCTGGACGAGGGCGACATCCTCGGCCACGAGCCGATGGGCATCGTCGCCGAGACCGGGCCGGGGGTCACCGAGCTGTCGGTGGGCGACCGCGTGGTGATCCCGTTCAACATCAACTGTGGGAACTGCTGGACCTGCAACCAGGGCCTGCAGTCGCAGTGCGAGACCACCCAGAACACCGAGATGGGCACCGGCGCCTCGCTGTTCGGCTACACGAAGCTCTACGGCCAGGTGCCCGGCGGGCAGGCCGAGTACCTGCGCGTGCCGTTCGGGAACTCGTTGCCGATCAAGGTTCCGAGCGGGCCGCCGGACGACCGGTTCCTGTACCTGTCCGACGTGCTGCCCACCGCCTACCAGGCCGTGCAGTACGCCGACACCCCGAAGGACGGGACGCTCGTCGTCCTCGGGCTCGGGCCGATCGGTGACATGTGCACCCGGCTCGCCCGGCACCTGGGCGTGCGCCAGGTGATCGGTGTCGACCGCGTCCCCGAACGCCTGCGGCGGGCCGAGGCCCGTGGCACCACCGCCCTCGACCTGCGCCACGGCGACAGCGAGACCACCGGCGCGGTGAAGGCGCTGACCCACGGCCGCGGCGCCGACGCCGTGATCGACGCCGTCGGGATGGAGGCCCACGGATCGCCGCTGGCGGCGGCCGGCCAGCGGCTCGCGTCGGTGCTGCCCGACGCGCTCGGGCAGAAGATGATGCAGACCGCCGGCTCCGACCGCACCGCCGCCCTGGAGCTGGCGATCGGGCTGGTGCGCCGGGGCGGCACGATCTCGCTGTCCGGCGTGTACGGGGGTGCGGCCACCCCGATGCCGCTGCTCACCCTGTTCGACAAGCAGATCCAGCTACGGATGGGACAGGCGAACGTGTGGCGCTGGGTCCCGGAGGTGCTGCCGCTGCTCGACGACGACGACCCGCTCGGCGTCGAGGGTTTCGCCACCCACCGGGTTCCGCTGGAGCAGGCGCCGGAGGCCTACAAGATGTTCCAGGAGAAGCGCGACGACGCGGTGAAGGTGCTCTTCACCCCGCAGCCGGCCGCCGGTGTGTGACCGAGCACGAACCCGGGTAGTCCGGCGGCACAACGCGTAGAGCCACCTGCGCGGGTCCGTTGTCGTCTCGCGTACCCGGAGGCCTGTGTGCACGTCACCGTCGTCTCGTCGTCCCTCGACCCGTGGACCGTTCCCGGGCGTTCCGACTGGTGTGGCCGGGCCGGCCACCTCCGGCAGGCGGTGATGATGCTGGACGAGGCCGGGATCCGCTCCGAGGCCGTGGTGCCGGGTGGGGCGGACTCGGTCGAGTCGGGGGTGCCGGCGCACCGGGTCCGGGTCGACCCGGCCGGCGACCCCGGCGCCACCGTCGAGATGCTGACCCGGCGGCTGCGTGCCCTGTGGCGGGACGGCCTGCCCGACGTCGTGCACGCCCACCACTGGACGGCGGCACTCGCCGCGCGGCAGGCGGCCGGGTCCGCCCGGCTGCCGTTGCTGCTGACCGTGTTCGCGAGCGAGCGTGAGTCCGCAGGGGACCGCGCGGCGATGCAGCGGGCGATGAAGCGCGACGCCGACCGCGTCCTGGTCACCGGTAGTGCGGACCACCGTGCCCTGCTGGGCGACGGCGTCGTCCCGGAGCGGCTGGACATCCGGCCGATCGCCGTCGACGTCGACGTCTTCCGGCCCGACGGACCGGCGCTGCGGCCCGTCGACCACCCCCGGCTGGTGACGATCGACGGTCTGGATCCCGGCAGCGGTGCCGGGCACGCGATCACCGCCCTGTCCGGGGTGCCCGGTGCGGAGCTGCTGGTCGCGGGCGGTCGCCCGGCCGGTGAGCCGGATCCCGACCGCGACCGGCTCTTCGCCCTGGCCACGCGGCACGGTGTCGCGGGGCGGGTCCGCTTCGTCGGCCCCGTCGCCCGCGCCGACGTACCCCGCCTGCTGCGCTCGGCCGACGTGGTCGTGTGCGCGGCGCCGAAGTGGTCGGCCGGCACGGCGGCGCTGGAGGCGATGGCCTGCGGCCGCGCGGTCGTCGCGTCGTCGGCCGGTCCGCAGGCCGACGTCGTGGTCGACCAGGTCAGCGGGCTCGTCGTCGCACCACGCGACGACCGGGCGCTGCTGCGTGCGGTGCGCGAGACCCTCGAGCACCGGTGCCGCCGCGAGGCCTTCGGCATCGCCGGGCGCAACCGGGCGGTGGCGATGTACGACCGCTCCGCGGCGGGCGGTGCGCTGCTCGCCGCACACCGGGTCGCCGCAGGCATGCGGTCCGGGGAGTCCGCCGCCGCGAGCTGAAGGCCCGCCGCGAGCTGACTGCGCGCCGCGAGTCGACTGCCCGCCGCGAGTCGACTGCCCGCCGCGAACTGACGGCCCGCCGCGAGTTGACTGCCCGCCGCCAGCAGACGGCCCGCCACCAGCGGTGATCGTCCGTTCAGTGCCGATCGGTGCCATCCGTGGCACCGATCGGCACTGAACGGACGATCACCCACGCAGGTCAGCGGACTGATGGGGCTCGGCGGGCTGATGGGACGCTGCGGGTTGATGGGCCCGGCGCGGCCGGCGGGTCCGGCCCGGGCCGCCGCAGCCGGTGGGTTCAGCCGCCGAGTTCTTCCCGTAGCCGGGTGACGACGCGGCTGAGTAGTCGGGAGACGTGCATCTGGGAGACGCCGATCTCGGCGGCGATCTCGGATTGGGTGCGGTCGCCGAAGAAGCGCAGCAGCAGGATGCGTCGTTCGCGTGGGGGTAGGGCGTCGATCCGCTCCCGTAGTTCGTCGCGCATCGTCGCGGCCTCGAGGTCGGGATCGTCGGCGCCGAGTCGTTCGCCGAGGGTGAGTTCGCCGTCGGGGCCGGGGATGTCGAGGGAGGCTGCGCGGTAGGACTCGAGTGCGCCGAGTGCTTCGACGACGTCGGCGGTGGTGGTGTCGAGTTCCTCGGCGAGCTCGCTGGGTCGGGGTGCGCGTCCGAGGCGTTGGGTGAGTGTGATGGTGGCGCGGTTGATGCCGACGCCGAGTTCTTTGAGGTCGCGCGGGACCCGCAGGGCCCAGCTGTGGTCGCGGAGGTAGCGCAGGATTTCGCCGCGGACGCTGGGGATGAGGTAGCCGAGCGGCCCGCCGGTGGCGGCGTCGGGGTTGTAGCGGTCGAGGGCTTTGATCAGGCCGAGGGTGGCGGCTTGTTGGATGTCCTCGGCGGAGTGGGTGGCGGTGAGGTAGCGGCGGCTGAGGTTGCGGACCAGGGGCAGGAACTCGCAGATCAACCGGTCGCGCAACGGCCCGCGGCCCGGGTCGTGGGGTTGCATCGCGGCGAGCCGGCGCAGGTCGGGTTCGAGGTCGTCGTAGCCGTGGGGCCCGTCGCGGCGTGTGGGCTGGGTCCGCTGGGCGGGCATTCGGGTCTGTGTGCGCACGGAGATCTCCCCGGGTCGTGTGGTCACCGAGTCCGCTGCGTCGTTGAACGGGCCGGACGCGATCGAGACCGCGGTGTCCGGTGAGGACCACGGTAGGAACGGGTCCCGTGCGCCGCAACCGCTGGTGCCCCGGGCTGTCAGCGGGGGTGGTCCGGCGCCGGTGCGGCCGGATCCGAACGCGCCGGCCCGTACCTCGGGGTGGCGCGCCGGGCCGGGTTCCGGTCCTCCGGCACGCGGTGGACGACGAGGGCGACCTCGACCGCTTCGCGCCCCGGGCCGCCGATGGGCGCGGTCGCCGTGCACCACGAGCGCGACGGCGTCCCTCAGCCTTCGGTGCCCCGCACCAGCGGGACGAACGAGACCGGGGCGAGGTCGGTCGTCTCGCCGTCGCGGTAGCGGATCAGGGTGCCCTGGCGGTCGTCGCCGACCGGGCAGACCAGCGTCCCGCCCGGCGTCAGCTGCTCGATGAGCTCGGGCGGGATCTGCCGGTAGGCCATCGCCGTCACGACGATCCCGTCGAACGGCGCGAACCCGGCGGCGGCCGTCACCCCGTCGCCGGTGAGCACCCGGACGTCGGGGGAGAGGTCGCGCAGCAGCGCACGGGCGTCGTCGGCCAGGACCGCGTCGCGCTCCACGGTCACCACCTCGCCGACGCACTCGGCGAGCACCGCGGCCGCGTACCCGGAGCCGGTGCCGATCTCGAGGACGCGTGCGTCCCGGCCCTGGCCGAGCGCGGTGATGCTGGCCGCCACGATCCACGGCGAGGAGATCGTCTGTCCCCGGCCGATGGCCAGGGCGGTGTCGTCGTAGGCGCGTGCCTCGTGGTCGGGGTCCACGAAACGTTCCCGCGGAACCCGGGCGACGGCGGACAGCACCCGTTCGTCGGTGATGCCCTGGCTCCGCAGCCGGGCGACGAGCTCCTCGCGGGCGTCGGTCATCGTGCCGCTCCTTCCCCTCGGCCCTGCGCCCGCTCGGCTACCTCGGACCCGGGCCGGGCAAACGCCGCGGGAGCCGGAAGCGCGAATCGAGTTTGGACAGCGATGTGCGGGGAACGCCCGCGTCGTGGGGACGCGTGAGTGGTTGCAGGCATGGCCCGTCATCCGCCAGCTGAGCGGGGCCGACCCGCTCGGGCGGGGCACTGCGGCCCGGTCGGCGGGTACCGACCGGAAGGTCGCCCGCACCGAGACCGCCGACGGCGTCACGAAGTCGGTCTGCCCGTTCTGCGCGGTCGGCTGCGGCCAGAACATCTACACCGAGAACGGCCGGGTCACCCACGTCGAGGGCGACCCGGACTCGCCGATCAGCCGTGGCCGGCTCTGTCCCAAAGGGTCGTCGACCCTGTCGTTGGTCACCTCCCCGCTGCGGCCCACCACGGTCCGCTACCGGCGCCCGTACGGCACCGGGTGGGAGGACCTCGACCTCGACACCGCGATGGAGATGATCACCGACCGGGTGCTGGAGACGCGCAGGCGGACCTGGGAGGACGTCGACGACCAGGGCCGGCACCTGCACCGCACCCTCGGCATCGCGAGCCTCGGAGGAGCGACCCTCGACAACGAGGAGAACTACCTCATGAAGAAGCTCTACACCGCGATGGGCGCGGTGCAGGTGGAGAACCAGGCCCGCATTTGACACTCATCCACGGTTCCCGGTCTGGGAGCCTCGTTCGGCCGCGGTGGGGCCACCAACTACCAGCAGGATCTCGTCAACTCCGACTGCATCGTCATCCAGGGATCCAACATGGCCGAGGCCCATCCGGTGGGCTTCCAGTGGGTCATGGAGGCGAAGCGGCGCGGCGCGACGGTGATCCACGTCGATCCGCGGTTCACCCGGACCTCGGCCGTGGCGGATCTGCACGTCCCGATCCGCGCGGGCACCGACATCGCGTTCCTCGGCGGGCTGATCCGGTACGTGCTGGAGAACGACCTGTGGTTCGAGGACTACGTGCGGGCCTACACCAACGCCCCGATGATCGTCGGTGAGGACTTCCGCGACACCGAGGATCTCGACGGCCTGTTCTCCGGCTACGACCCGGAGACCGGTACCTACGACGTCCTCACCTGGCAGTACGAGGGTGCCGAGGTCGAGGCGTCGGCCGGGTTCCGCGACGAGCGGACGATGGTCCAGGAGGCCGAGCACACCGAGATCGCCGGCTCCGGCGGCGCCCCGTTCTCCGGCACCCCCTCCCGCGACGACACGTTGCAGCACCCGCGCTGCGTGTACCAGCTGCTGCGCAAGCACTATGCGCGCTACACCCCGGAGATGGTGGAGCAGGTCTGCGGCATCGACCCGCAGACGTTCCACCGGGTCGCCGAGGCGCTGACGTCGAACTCCGGGCGCGAGCGGACCGCGGCGTTCTGTTACGCCGTCGGCTGGACGCACCACACCGTCGGCGTGCAGTACATCCGGGCGGCGTCGGTGCTGCAGAGCCTGCTGGGCAACATCGGCCGGCCCGGTGGCGGCATCCTCGCCCTGCGCGGGCACGCGTCCATCCAGGGCTCCACCGACATCCCGACCCTGTTCGACCTGTTGCCCGGCTACATCCCGATGCCGCACGCGCACCAGGACCAGGACCTCGAGACCTTCATCGAGTACAACGCCGGCAACCGGGGCTACTGGGGCCACATGGACACCTACCTGGTGAGCCTGCTCAAGGCCTGGTTCGGGGACGCGGCGACGGCGGACAACGAATTCTGCTTCGACCACCTGCCGCGGCTGACCGGGAACCACTCGTCGTTCCCCACCGTGATGGCCCAGGCCCGCGGCGAGTCGCCCGGCTACTTCGTGATCGGGGAGAACCCGGCCGTCGGCACGGCGAACTCGAAGCAGCAGCGCCTCGGGCTGGCCAACCTGGAGTGGCTCGTCGTGCGGGACCTCAACATGATCGAGACCGCGACGTTCTGGAAGGACGGCCCGGAGATCGAGACGGGTGAGATGGTCACCTCCGACATCGGCACCGAGGTGTTCTTCCTGCCCGCGGCCAACCACACCGAGAAGGACGGGACGTTCACCAACACCCAGCGGTTGCTGCAGTGGCACCACAAGGCCGTCGAGCCGCCCGGGGACTGTCGCAGCGACCTGTGGTTCTACTACGAGCTGGGCAAGCGGCTGAGGGACAGGGTCGCGGACTCGACCGACCCGTCCGACCGGCCGTTGCAGGACCTGACCTGGGACTATCCGGTCGAGATCGGACGGACCGGCATCGCGGAACCGAGCGCCGAGGCGGTGCTGCGCGAGATCAACGGCGTCGACGCCGACGGGAACGCGCTGTCCTCGTACCGGCAGATGAAGGCGGACGGCTCCACCGCGGGCGGCTGCTGGATCTACACCGGCGTCTACACCGACGAGGTCAACCAGTCGGCCCGGCGCAAGCCCGGTGGTGAGCAGGACCTGCTCGCCCTCGAATGGGGCTGGGCCTGGCCGATGAACCGCCGGGTGCTCTACAACCGGGCCTCCGCCGATCCCGAGGGGCGGCCGTGGAGCGAGCGCAAGAAGCTGATCTGGTGGGACGGCGAGCGCTGGACCGGGCCGGACGTCCCGGACTTCCCGGTGCACACCGCCCCCGACTACCGCCCGGAGGAGCTGAACGCGGGGGAGAAGTCGATCGGCGGGGACGAGCCGTTCGTCATGCAGGGCGACGGCCGGGCGTGGCTCTACGCCCCGGCCGGGCTGCTGGACGGGCCGATGCCCGCGCACTACGAACCGCAGGAGTCGCCGGTGCCGAACGCGCTCTACCCGAACCAGCGGGCGAACCCGGCGCGGGAGCTGTTCTCCCGCCCGGAGAACCCCTACAACCCGCCCGGTGACCACTTCCCGTACGTGTTCACCACGTTCCGCGTCACCGAGCACCACACCGCCGGCGGGATGAGCCGGTGGACCCCGCACCTCAACGAGCTGTTCCCGGAGATGTTCCTGGAGGTCTCACCCGAGCTCGCCGCCGAGCGTGGCCTCACCGACAACGAGTGGGCGCACGTGATCACGTCCCGCTCGGCGATCGAGGGCCGGGTGCTGGTGACCGAGCGGGCGAAGCCGCTGCGGGTGGCCGACGGCAGCGGCGGCACCCGCGTGATCCACCAGATCGGGGTGCCGTGGCACTGGGGCCCGAACGGGCTGTCCACGGGCGACGCGGCCAACGAGCTGCTCTCGGTCGCGCTCGACCCGAACGTGCACATCATGGAGACCAAGGCCGCGACCTGCGACATCCGCCCCGGACGGCGTCCGCACGGGCCCGACCTGGTCGCGTTCCTCGCCGATCGCCGGCGTGCCGCCGGACTGGAGGAGTAGATGACGACGTCCTGGTACGGGCCGCTGGCCGACCCGTCCGCCGACGCCGGTTACCCCGACGACCACCCCGAACGGGTCGGGTTCTTCACCGACACCTCGGTCTGCATCGGGTGCAAGGCGTGTGAGGTGGCCTGCAAGGAGTGGAACGCACTGCCCGCCGACGGCGTCGCCGAGCAGGGCGCAGGCGGTGACGTCCTCGGTATGGCCGGGATGGGCTACGACAACACCGGCGGGCTCGGCGCGTCGACCTACCGGCACGTGGCCTTCGTCGAGCAACGGGTACCGGCGGCCCGGTCGGCGCCGACCGACCTGGGGATGCCGGCCCTGGACCTGCCGGGTTCGGTGGAGGCCGGTGAGGATCGCACGGACGCCACCGAGGTCCGCTGGCTCATGTCGTCCGACGTCTGCAAACACTGCACACACGCCGCCTGCCTCGACGTCTGCCCGACCGGGTCGCTGTTCCGCACCGAGCACGGCACCGTGCTGGTGCAGGAGGACATCTGCAACGGCTGCGGCTACTGCATCCCCGCCTGCCCGTACGGCGTGATCGACCAGCGCAAGGGCGACGGGCGGGCGTTCAAGTGCACGATGTGCCAGGACCGCCTCGGCGCGGGCATGGCCCCGGCGTGCGCGACCGCCTGCCCGACCGAGTCCATCCAGTTCGGTCCGCTCGACGAGCTGCGGGCCCGCGCCGACGAACGCCTGGCGACGCTGCAGAGCCAGGGGGTCACCGAGGCCCGGCTCTACGGCCACGACCCGGACGACGGCGTCGGCGGCGACGGCGCGTTCTTCCTGCTGCTCGACGAACCGGAGGTCTACGGGTTGCCACCGGACCCGGTGGTGACCACCCGGGACCTGCCGTCGATGTGGCGGCACGCCGCCGCCGCGGCGCTGACCGTGGCCGCGACCGTCGGCGCCGCGTTCATCGGGGCACGCCGGTGACCGGGCCCGCGCACGAGGGCACACCGGGCCGGACCGAGCGACGACGGCGGCGCAAGGGCGGGCGCGGCGAGCAGCTGATGGTGCCCGACGCCGACTTCCGCAGCTACCACGACCGCCCGATCATCAAGCCGCCGGTCTGGAAGGTGCCCGACGTCCCCGCCTACCTCTACCTCGGGGGGACGGCGGGGGTGGCGGCGTCGGTGGCGGCACTCGGGGATCTGACCGGACGCCCGGGGCTGCGCCGCAGCAGCCGGCTCGTCTCGGCGGGTGGTGCGGTGGCGTCGGTGGCGTTCCTGATCCACGACCTGGGCCGTCCGGAACGCTTCCTCAACATGATGCGGGTGATCAAACCGACCTCGCCGCTGTCGGTCGGGTCGTGGATCCTCGCCCCGTTCGGCACCGCGACCGGGATCGCCGCCGCGTCCGAGGTGACCGGGCTGCTGCCCGGGGTGGGCCGGGCCGCCGGGATCGCCGGTGGCGTGCTCGGGCCGGCGATGACCACCTACACCGCGGTGCTGCTCGCCGACACCGCGGTACCCGGCTGGCACGAGGCGTACCGGGAGCTGCCGTTCGTGTTCGCCGGGTCCGCGCTCGCGGCCGGGGGCGGGTCCGCACTCGTGACCGGGCACGGCGACGGCCCGGCCCGCCGGATCGCCGTCGCCGGGGCGGCGCTGGAGCTGGCCGCGACCCACCGGGTGGAAACGACCATCGGGATGAGCGCGCACGCCTACCGCACCGGCCGCGCGGGCCGGGTGCTGCGCGCCGCCCGGGCCGCGACCCTCGCCGGGGCGACCGCGGCGCTGGCCGGCCCGGTCGCCGATCTCGTCGCCCACCGGTCGCCGCGCCGCAGACGGTGGCTCGACGCCGCCGCCGGGCTGCTGCTGAACGCCGGGTCGGCCGCCACCCGCTGGGGCGTGTTCGACGCCGGCATGGCCACCGCCTGGGACCCGGCCTACACCGTGGTGCCGCAGCGCGAACGGCTGCGCCGCCGAGCCGCCGAGGATCCCGACGGCGCCGGGGCGGGGGAGACCGCCGACCACGCCCCGGCCACCCGCTCGCACCTGCCGTCGGAGCCGTGACCCCCCGCCCTAGCGCCGGAGCCTCGAGGCACGGGCACGGGCACGGGGCATGGAGCACAGGTGGCCGGGCTGGGCCGGGCGATCACCTCCGCAAGCCGGGACCCTCGCACGGCGCACAGACCGATCAGCGAGGGCGGTCGGGGTCGTCACCGTCCGGCGTCCCGCAGGCCTCGGCGCCGGTCTCCCCGGCGAAGCCCTCGTCGTGGCCGGCGACCTGCCCGACGTAGCCGCCGGTGGCACCGGTACCGGTGGTGGACGGCGCATCGCCGGACTCCGAGCGTCCCTCGCCCGTCGGGCGGGAGTTGGCGACGTTCGGGTCGGGTTCGACGTCCTCGGCGGGGCCGCCTCCGAAGAGCCGGTCCACCATGCGTTTCAGCTTCGACACCATGGACGGTGCTTACCTGCGAACGCCGGTCACCAAACCCGGGCCCGGTCCCGACCGGCCTCGACGCCGTCGCGGAACCGGGCGGCGACGAACCGGGCGAACCGGTCCACCACCGGCGGCAGCGGACGCTCCCGCAGCCGGGACAGCCCGATCATCCGGTGCGCGGAGTCGTCGGTGATCGGCAGGTAGCGGACCCCGGGCTCGGCACGTTGCGGGCGCGGCTGCGGCACGATCGCCACACCGAGCCCGGCGGCGACGAAGCCCTCCAGGGTCCCGATCTCGGTGCTCTCGAACGCGAACCGCGGCGTGAGGCCGGCCCGCGCGCACAGCTCGTCGGTGAGGCGCCGCAGCCCGATCGGCGCCTGCAGCGTGACGAACGGTTCGTCGCCGGCATCGGCCAGCGCGACGTGTTCCCGGCCGGCGAGCGGGTGCCCGTCCGGCACGGCCAGGCACAGCTGCTGGCGGTACAGGCCGGTCCAGCCGAGCTCGTCGACCTCCGGCCGCGGCGCGGTCAGCCCGAGGTCGGCACGCCCGGCGAGGAGGTGCTCGACGATCTCGTGCCCGGCGGCCTGGGTGAGCTCGAAGCGGACCCCGGGCGCCTCGGCCCGGTAGACCCGCAGGATCTCCGGCATCAGGCCGGCGGCGATCGAGTGCAGGAACGCGAGCCGGATCGTGCCGTGGTCCGGGTCGCGCAGCGTCGCGATCCGCTCCTCGGCGGCGGCGAGCTCGGCCAGGCCGCGCCGCGCGTGCTCCAGCATGATCATGCCGAACGGGTTGAGCCGCAGCCGGCGGTTGACCCGGTCGAACAGCGGCGCGCCGACCCGGCGTTCGAGCCGGGCCAGCGCGCGCGACAGGGTCGGCTGGGTGAGTGAGAGCCGCTCCGCGGCCTGCGTCATGTGCTCGGTCTCGGCGAGCACGACGAACCACTCGAGCTCGTCCACCGTCGTCACCGACGCATCATGTCACCGCTTCCGATGCGTGCGGGTCATCGGCTCCGGCCTGGCGCAGCACCTCACGGGCGTGTGCGAGGACCGGTGCGTCGATCATGCGCCCGTGCAGCCGGAACACCCCGCCGGCGTGCTCCCCGGCGGCGGCGAGCACCTCGCGGGCGTCGGCGACCTCGTCGTCGGTGGGCAGGAACGCCTCGCGCACGACCGTGACCTGCTTGGGGTGGATGCAGGCCTTCGCCGCGTAGCCGGACGCGACCGCTGCCGCGCTGTCGAGGCGCAGCGTGTCCAGGTCGTCGATCGCGACGAGCACGGTGTCGACCGGCGTGATGCCGGCGGCGCGCGCCGCGTAGAGGATCCGGGTACGGGCCTGTTCGACGGCCGGCCGGTACCCGCCACCGGGCGCGCGGCCCGGCCGCCCGCCCAGGTCGGCGACGAGGTCCTCGCTGCCCCACATCAGGCCGGTGCAGTTCGGCGCGTCCGCGATCTCCGGGGCGGCCAGGACACCGCGGGCGGTCTCGCAGAGCGCCACCACCGGTCGCGGTGCCAGCGCCGTGACGTCGCCGGCCCGGGTGGCCATCGGCAGCATCACCGCGACGTCCGGGTGCGCGGCCAGCGCGGCCACGTCGTCGTCGTGCCAGCGGCTGCCGGGGGCGTTGATCCGCACCAGGGTCGCGGCCGGGTCCAGTTCGGACAGCGCGGCGACGACGGCGTCGCGGGCGGCGTCCTTGCCGTCCGGGCCGACGGCGTCCTCCAGGTCGAGGATGACAGTGTCGGCCGCGGCGGCGGCCTTGGCGAACCGTTCGGGACGGTTGCCGGGGCAGAACAGCAGCGCGGGCCCCCGCAGCGCGTGCACCGTGCTCACGAGCGGTCCAATCCGCCGCGCTTGACCAGCTGGGCGGCGATCACGTTGCGCTGGATCTCGTTGGTGCCCTCACCGACGATCATGAGCGGGGCGTCGCGGAAGTAGCGCTCGACGTCGAACTCGGTGGAGTAGCCGTAGCCGCCGTGGATGCGGACGGCGTTGAGCGCGACCTCCATGGCGATCTCGGAGGTGAACAGCTTCGCCATGCCCGCCTCCATGTCGCAGCGCTGGCCGGTCTCGTACTTCTCGGCGGCGTGCAGGATCAGCTGGCGGGCGGCGGTGATCTTGGTGGCCATGTCGGCGAGGTAGTTGCCGACCGACTGGTGCTGCCAGATCGGCTTGCCGAAGCTCTCCCGGTCCTGGGCGTAGCGCAGGGCGTCGGCCAGTGCGGCGTCGGCGACGCCGAGCGCGCGGGAGGCGACCTGGATACGGCCGGTCTCGAGGCCCTTCATCATCTGGCCGAAGCCCTTGCCGGGAGTACCGCCGAGGACGGCGTCGGTGGGGACCCGCATGTCGTCGAAGATCAGCTCGCAGGACTCGACGCCCTTGTAGCCGAGCTTGGGCAGGTCCTTGGAGACGGTGAGGCCGGGGCCGTGCTCGACGAGCAGCACCGAGATGCCGCGGTGCGCGGGCTCGGCGGCCGGGTCGGTCTTGCACAGCAGCGCGATCAGGCCCGAGCGCCGCGCGTTGGAGATCCAGGTCTTCGACCCGTTGACGACGTAGTGATCGTCCTGCAACGACGCGTGCGTGGACATGGCCTGCAGGTCCGAGCCGCCGCCGGGCTCGGTGAGCGCCATGGTCGCGCGCAGCTCGCCGGTGGCCATCCGGGGCAGGTAGCGGTCCTGCTGCTCGCGCGTGCCGAACGCGACGAGCAGCTTGGCGACGACGGTGTGCCCGCCCATCGCGCCGGCCAGGCTCATCCAGCCCCGGGAGAGCTCGGCGGTGACCAGGGCATAGCAGGGCATCGACACCGGGGCCTCGCCCCACGGCTCGGGGACCGCGAGCCCGTAGATGCCGAGCTCCTTCATCTGCTCGATCCACTTCTCGGGGTACTCGCCGGAGTGCTCGACCTCGTTGACCGCCGGTTTCACCTCCCGGTCCACGAAGTCGCGGACGGTGTCGACGACGGCCTGCTCCTCGGTGCTCAGCACACCCATGAAAGTCTCTCTCCTCTTGCTGTGGGGAACGCTCAGGCGAACCGGACGGTGGCGGTCAGCGAGGACCGCACCCCCTCGGCGGCGACGGCGATCGTGGCCTCGTCGCCCTGCCGGTCGCCGGTCGCGACGACCGGCGAGGGCAGGAACGCGGGCCGCGACAGCCGGTACTCGAACCCGGACACGCGGTCGCGGGGGGCGTGGCGGCGGGGCAGCTCCAGTGCGAGCAACGCCAGCAGCGGGCCGTGGATCACCAGGTCCGGGTAGCCCTCGACGGTGGTGGTGTAGGGGTGGTCGTGGTGGATGCGGTGGCCGTTGTAGGTCAGCGCGCTGAACCGCGACAGCAGGACCGAGTCGGTCGGCATCCGCAGCCGCCACTCGCCGCCGGGGTCGGGCTCGCCGGCGTCCGGGCGCGCCACCGCCCGGCGCTCGGCGCCCTCGGGCTCGGACCGGTAGACGATGTCCTGCTCCTCGACGGCGACGACGTCCGTGCCGCCGTCCACGGTCAGCTCGGTCCGGACGGTCACGAACAGCATCTCGCCGGACCGGCCGGACTTCGGGGTCACCGAGGTGACCGCGGAGGCGCTGTGCAGCTCGGAGCCGAACGGGATCGATCCGTGCTGCTGCAGCCGCCCCCCGGCGAACATCCGGCGCCGGCCCGGGATCGGCGGGAGGAACGGGCCGTCGGCCGGGTGGCCGTCCTCGCCGATCTCGGAGGTCCTCGGGTGGGGGAGCAGCAGGAACCAGTGCCACATGGGTGGCAGCGGGGCACCGTCCTCGAGCGCGGGAGGCTCGGCGTCGACCAGGTCCGCGAACGCGGCGGCCGGCCACGAGTCCACCCGGCGGCTCGTCCGCACCGTCGGCGGCTCCCAGTCCTGCACCAGCTCGGCCAGGCCTCCGGTGGCGGTCTCGGGCACGTCACTCCTCCGTCCGGCGATACGACACACCCCGGGCCGGGGCGGTCGGTCGACGCCTGCAGTCTGACCGGTCGCAGCTCGATGTGTGAAATGCCGATCGCGCACCGTGTCGATGTGCCGGACGCATGAAGCGGGTCGGACGGAGTCCGTGCTGCTCGCCGAGCCGTCAGCGGGCGACACGGGTCTGCACGCCGTGCAGGATCCCGTTCGCCTCGTGCAGCCCGCGCAGCGCGCCCCGCACCATGGCGGCGGTGTCGTGCACGGCCGGGCAGTCCACGGGGCGGATCCGGCCCGTCGCCCGTGCCTGCGCGTGCCCGGTCACCAGTGTGGTGACGACCGTGACGGCGAGCAGTGCCGCGGCCAGGGCGCCGGTCGCGGTCGGCAGCGGCATCCCGGTCGCCAGCAGTCCGACGGCGACCGTCGGCAGCCCGGCGCCGAGGTAGTAGACGACGTAGGCCAGGGCCGTGGTCCCGGCCGCTCCGGCGCCGGTCGCGGTGCTCTCGACGACCGCGTGCGCTCCGCCGTACGCGAGACCGTGACCGACCCCGGCGACGACGGCGGTGGCGAGGACGACCGGGAGCGGCGCGGCGGCGCCGGTCGCGGCCAGGACGGCGAGCGCGGCGGCGAGCAGGACCAGGCCCGCCCGCTCGGCGCGCATCGCACCCAGCCGGGGCAGCAGCGCCTGCGCGGGCAGCGCGGCGAGCAGGACGAGCGCGGCGACCGCACCGAGCGCGGTCGTACCCACCTCGCCGGCCCCACGGGCGACGGCGCTGGGGACGAGCCCGAGGAACAGCCCCACCACGGCCCAGGAGAGGAACCCGACCATCGCGGCGGAGAGGAAGGACGAGCGTCCCTGCACCGGCAACCGCGGGCCCCGCGGGTGCGCGGGCCTGCGACCGGCGACCGGACCGCGGGCGCCCCGATCCTCAGCGCCCTGGTCCTCAGCGGCCAGGCCCTCGGTGACCAGGCCCTCGGTGACCAGGCCCTCGGTGACCAGGCGCTCGGCGGGCGGACCCTCGGCGACCTGGTCCACGGCGGGCGTCTGCGCGAGCCGGCGACGGACGACGAGCAACGCCGCGACGTACAGCAGGTGCACGGTCGCGTGCGGCTCCGGCAGGTGATCGGCGAGCAGCCCGGTCAGCCCGGGCCCGGCCGCGGTCCCGGCGAGGAAGGCCACCGCACCTCCCACGACCCGGCGCCCGGGCCGCGCCGCGGACGCCTCGGCGAGCAGCGCCATCCCGGCGCCGGTGGCCGCGCCGAGCGCCGTGCCCTGCAGGATCCGCCCGGCGAACAGCCAACCCGGGTGGTCACCGATCGCGAAGCAGAGCGCGCCGGCGGCGGCGAGGACCAGACCGATCCGCATCAGCCGGACGCGTCCCCACCGGTCACCGAGCGGACCGAGCACGAGCAGCGCGGGCACGCTGACCACGGCGTACGTGGCGTACACCAGCGTCAGCGTCAGATCGCCGAACCCCAGCCGCTCCTGGTAGCCGGGGTAGAGCGGGCCTGCCATGTTGGCGCCGAACGCCAGCAGGGCCAGCGCCGCGGCGATCGGGAGCGATGAGGGCACTGATCGGAGTCGGGGAGTCGCGAGCACGCCTCCAGGATGCGCGCGAAATCGTCAAAGATCATCGAAGAGTTTCGCTCGGAACCGTGTACGGATCCTGCACAGTGCTCGGAGCGACCCGAGAAGCTCGGAGCGACCCGAGAAGATCAGGGCGACCCGAGAAGATCAGGGCGACCCGAGAAGATCAGGGCGACCCGAGAAGATCAGGGCGACTCGAGGAGATCCGACAGGGCGCTGCAGGCACGCCGCAGCGCGTCGAGGCCGGCGGCGATCGAGGGCTGGTGCTGCGAACCCGCCCGGACCGCGGCGATCACCCGCCGGATCGGCACCGGCGGTGTGCGGATCCGGAGCCGGTGCGTGTCGTGCCGGCCGGGGACGTCGACCAGGCGCGGCACCAGCACGACCCCGAAACCGCGCGAGACGAGCGCGGCGCCGGTGTCCCACTCGTCGGCGTAGTGGGCGATGTCCGGGGCGAACCCCGCGCTCGAACAGGCGAGCGTCACGAGCTGGTGGTAGGCGCGACCGGGCGCCGCACAGATCCACGGGTCACCGGCGAGGTCGCTCAACCCCACGTCGTCCCGCCCGACCAGCGGATGCCGGGGGCCGACCAGCAGGTCCAGCGGCTCGTCGTAGAGGGCACGCTGGTCGAAGGCCGGATCCGACACCGGCGGGATGCTCGCCGTCGCGACGACCACCGCGATGTCGGTCTCACCGGCGGCGAGCAGGTCGAACGACCGCGCCGGCTCGGTCTCGCGCAGGGACAGGCGCAGCGCCGGATGGTCCCGCCGGAGCTGCTCCATGGCCTGCGGCACGACCGCCGCGGCAGCGGTGGAGAACCCGCAGAAGTGCAGCGTCCCGCCGACGTCGCCCTCGCGGTGGGCGTCGAGCTCGGCGCGGGCCCGCTCCCACTGCGCGCTGAGCGTCTCGCCGTGCACGAGCAGCGTGCGCGCGGCCGCGGTGAGCCGGACCCCGCGCCCCTCGGGTTCGAGCAGGACGAGTCCGAGCTCCCGGGCCAGCCCCTGCATCTGGTGCGATGCCGCGGACGGGGTCATCCGGCACACCTCGGCGGCGGCCGTCACCGTTCCGTGCCGGGCGATCGCCTGCAGCACCCGCAGTCGCCGATCGATCATCCGACGAACGTACAAGATTCCGTGTTCATCTCTGCGATGGACGCGGACGGTCATGGAGCTGACACTGCTGGCCAGCCGTGGGTCGATCGGGCCGAGAGGACGAGTGCCGATGAGCGACACAGCACCGGTTCCGGACGAGGGGCGAGCGGCGGCCGACCGCATGCTGCCTGCGCGGCCGCTGCACCCGGCGCGGTTCACCGAGGAACACACCTACCGCCACACCCGGCTGCCGGTCGAGCTCGCGTCCACCTTGGTCCCTGACGCCTACACCTCGCCGGAGTTCTTCGCGCTCGAACGGGAGAAGGTCTTCGCCCGGGGCTGGGTCGCGGTCGGGTTCGTCGCCGACGTCGACCGTCCGGGCGCCTGCGTGGTGGTGGACGTGGCCGGGCGTTCGATCATCGTCACACGCAACCGGAACGGCGAGCTGCGCGCGTTCCACAACGTCTGCCGCCACCGCGCCACCCGGCTGCTGGACGCCGACGCCCGCGAGGTGGGCCGGCACGGGCGCATCCGCTGCCCGTACCACAGCTGGACCTACGACACGGACGGCGCGTGCCTGGGTACGCCGCTGTTCGAGGGCTCCGACGTCCCCGCCGGGGACGAGGCGATCTTCGACACCACGGGCGCCCGCGGCTTCGACCGGGCCGACCACCCCCTGCTGAGCGTCGCCGTCGACACCTGGGGGTTCCTGCTGTTCGTCAACCTCGACCCGGATCCCGCTCCGCTGGGCACACAGCTCGGCGACCTGCCCGACCGGTTCGCCGGCTACCGGCTGGAGCAGTGGGTCCCCCGGCGCCGGAGCAGCTACGACGTCGCCGCGAACTACAAGCTCATCGGCGAGAACTTCATGGAGTACTACCACCTGCCCTGGGTGCACCCCGAGCTCAACCGGGTCTCCCGGTTCTCCGACCACTACCGCTGGCAGGGCCCCGGGATGTACACGGGCATGTGCACGACACCGGTCTCGCGCAACACCGAGGCCGGTGGCTGGGACGGCCTGTCGCCGCTGAGCTCACTGGGTGACCAGGACGCCGACAGCGGACGGTTCGTGTGGCTGTTCCCCACCACCGCCGTGGTCGTGCTGCCCAACCACGCCTTCGTGCTGCTCAACCGCCCGGTCGCACCGAACCGCACGGTGGAGACGGCGGTCCTGCTGGCGCATCCCGACTCCCTCGGCTCCTCCGACGCGGATGACGCCGAGGCGGGCCTCGACCAGCTCGAGAAGTTCTGGGATCTCGTCAACCGTCAGGACGTCGAGATCGTCGAGCGGGTCCAGGACGGTATCGAGAACCCCGCCTACCGCGGTGGCCGGATGTGCTTCCGTTTCGAGGAGCCGCTGCACCGGTTCCAGAACATGATCGTCGACAGGATGGTCGGCGTCGACCGTGTCCCCGAGGGCGACGACGAGACCATGAGCCGGATGTTCCCGGACCCGGACCCGGCCGCCGGGCCGGTGCCGACGCGTCCGTAGGGCTACGCAGGCCCACCGGACGCCGCGGGTCGTAGCGTCGCGCCATGACCGCCGACCCGCACGACACCGCACCCGGCACCCGCCCCGGCGACGGCCGCGTCACCACGGTGCGCGGTGCCCGCCGCGCGATGATCGTCGCGGTGGTCGCCTCGCTCGTCGTGGCCTCGGCGATGGGCATCGTCGCGCTGCTCTCCGGCGAGTTCGGCGACCTGCAGGTCCGGATCGTGCTCAGCACCCTGGTGGTCGCCGGGTTCGGGACGACGGCGCTGTGCCACCTCGCCGTCGTCACCCGCACGGTGCGGGTGGTCGGCTTCGCCGGGCTCGTGGCGAGCGGGGGAGCGGCACTGGCGGCCCTGGTGCTGATCTGGCAGGACTGGTCGCAGGCCTCGTCGGAGGGCTTGGTCAAGGCGCTGCTCCTGCTCACCGTCGCCGCCGTCAGCCTCGCCCACGCGAACCTGCTCCTGCTGCTCGCCGACCGGGGGCACCCGGCCATCCGGGTCGGGCTCGTCGCCACCCTGCTCGCCATCGCGGTGGTCGCGGTGATGCTCGCGCTCCCGGTGCTGACCGACGGCGAGATCCCCGGCTCCGACGACGGCTGGTACTGGCGCTGGCTGGGCGTCGCCGGGATCGTCGACGCGCTCGGCACGATCGCGCTGCCGGTACTCGGGCTGGTGCTGCGCCCGGCTGAGTTCACCCCGGCGTCGCCGCCGCCGTCCCCGCCGGAGCCCACGGAGCCGGAATCCACGGAGCTCACGGAGTCCGTCCGGCTCGTCCTGGACCTGCCCCCCGAGCTCGCCGCCCGGCTGGACGTCCACGCCGGCGGCGGCTCGATGGAGAACGCCGCCCTGGACGTCCTGCACCGCGGGCTGCGGTGATCAGGGCAGGTCGGGGGCGTTGAGGATCATCCAGCCCAGCGCCTGGGCGGCGTTGTCCAGCCGCGCGGTCTCCGCGGCGAGTGCCCGCTGGTACGCGGCGGGCTCGTCGCGGTGCGCCCACACCCGTTCGGCGGCCTCCCACGCCAGCCCGCGGGTCGTGCGCACCAGGAGATCGGACAGCGAGTTGCCGAGCCGGTCGAGCAACCCGTTCTCCCGGGTCCCGGCGAGGAACGCGTCGAAGTCCTCGCGCAGGTCGTCCATCTCCTCGCCGAAGATGTCGTTGACCCGGTCGTAGTCGGCGCGCCGGGCGGGGGTGGGCGGGAAGTCCTCCCAGGTCGCCAGCAGGGCCAGTGCCAGATCGAGATTGACGTGCGCGTTGACACCGCACGCCGCGAAGTTGACGTGCCCGACGGACTGGTCACGCCGGTGGTCGAACAGCACCTTCCAGCACGCGGGGACCGTGCCGTCGCGCCGCTCGTACGCCACGATCGCGGCCAGGTAGCGGCGGGCGAACTCGATGTCGAGCCGGGTCAGGAACGCCTCGTCGTCGAACGACCGGGTGGGGTGGGTGCCGTCCAGCGTCTCGAGGACGTTCTCGGTGATGGTCGCGTAGAGCCGGCTGAAGCAGGAGATCCCGTCGATCTTCGGGGCGCGGATGTCCTCGGCGGCCTGGTCGCGGATCGCGCTCAGCGCGGTGACCACGTCCTCGACGGTGTGCACGTCTCCGCAGTGGACGGACAGCTCGTTCGCGGACATGGGGTGCCCCTCCTGCGGTTCGCCGGTGGCGTGACCGTATCGGGTGACCCGCTGGGCCGGTCACCCGAACCTCGGACCCGGCCACAGCGCGCCCGGTGTGCCAGGGTCGGTGCCGGGAACGACCGAGGAGGCTGCATGAGCGACGGCGCCGGGACGAGCGGGAGCGGCGGGGCCGAGATCGCGGTGGCGGTGGACGGCTCGCCGGGAGCGGCGCAGGCCGCCGAATGGGCCACCGGTCTCGCCGAGGTGTGGTGTGGGCGGGTCCGCCTGCTGCACGTCACCGCGGCCACGACGGCGCCGGGTGAGCTGGAGGAGCTGGCGGGGCGCACCGGTGCCGGGTTGCAGCTGCTCCCCGCTCCGCCGGGTGCGGGCACCGACGTGATCGCCGACGCCGTGCTCGCGGCCACCGGGTCCGTCCGGATGCTCGTGGCCGGCAGCCACGGCGCCGGTGCCACCGGCGCGATGCTCGCCGGCCGGTTCGCCGACCGGGTGGCCTGCCACGCCCGGGCCCCGGTCGCGATCGTCCGTGACGCCGGGCCGGGCGCCGAGGGCGTGGTGGCCGGGGTCGGTGGCGGCCCGGGCGACCGGGACGCCGCGATCGTCGCCGAGGCGGCCGCGCTGGCGGCCGCATGGGCGGCGCCGCTGACCCTCGTGCACGCGTGGTCCGACGTCGTCGCCAGGCCGGGCACCCGGCTGCACCGGGTCGACGACGACCGGTCGGCCCTCGCCGGGCAGGCGCACGCCGCGCTGGAGTCGGCGGCCGCGACCGCCCGTGACTTCGTGCCGGACGTGCACACCCGGGTCGTGGAGGGCACCGCGCTGCGCGCCCTGCTCGACGCCGCCGCGGCCGCCCGCGCCGTCGTCGTCGGTCCGTACGGGGCACGCCAGCCGGTCGGGATGCAGCTGGGGTCGACGAGCAGGTCGCTGGTCGCGTTCGCCCCGTGCCCGGTGCTGGTCGTCCCCGGCGGCTGAGCGATCACCGCCGTGGCGATCACTGCAGCAGCGATCACTGCAGCGACGGCGACCTCGTGTCGTACACCCGCCGCGTCCGTACCCGTCGCGGCCGGCCGCGCAGCACCTCGCGCAGCGTCGCGGTGGAGCCGACGACGACGGTGGCGGCGAGCAGGATCTGACCCCACATGGCGGTACCTCCAGGACGTGTGACGGGTGGTGCGTGGGCGCGACCACCTGGTGCCCTATCGAGGATCCGCCGGGGACGGTGCCGCGGACAGGGGCAGGAAGGACAGTGGACGTCGAATTACTGCCAACGGCCCGACGGTCGTGCGACCGCCCGGGAAACACCCGGTCGGAGGGCAGCGGCCCGCGCAGGCGGCGTCTCCCGGCAGGCAGGCCCGGGCGCCGATAGTGTTCCGCCGCAGAACGGATCCCGACGAGAGGTGGAGCATGGAGTCGCGGTCGCAGCCGGCGGTCCGGGGGAGCGAGGAGGTCGCGCCCCGCCGGGATCCGGCCGGTGGGTCGATGCTGAGTCCGGCGCCCGCGCCCTCGGTCGCCAGCCGGGGCACGGTGATCGGCAACGGGCTGACCTGGGTGGCCGCGTGGAGCCTGCGGATCGCGCTCATCGCCGTCGGCCTGGTGATCATCGGTTACGTCATCGGGACGTTCTGGGTGGTGCTGTGGCCGGTGGTGCTCGCCATCCTGCTCACCACGGTGCTGCGCCCGCCCGCCGCGTGGCTGATCCGGCGCCGGTTCCCGCCGGCACTCGCCGCGGTCGTCGTGCTGCTGGTCGGCCTCGGCGCGGTCACCGGGCTGTTCGTGTCGATCGCGCCGTCGGTCAGCGGGCAGGTCCAGCAAATCTCGTCCGGCGTCGTGGCCGGGCTCGCCCAGATCCAGCAGTGGGCGTTCGGGCCGCCGCTGAACCTCGGTGAGGGGCAGATCGGCACCATCATCGACCAGGTGACCCGCCAGCTGCAGCAGCAGGCGGCGTCGATCGCGACCGGGGTGCTGACGGGTGTCTCGACGCTCGCGTCCGGCCTGATCGCGGTCGTCCTCGCGCTGGTCCTGACGTTCTTCTTCGTCAAGGACGGTCCGCGGTTCCTGCCGTGGCTCACCTCGATGACCGGCCGCACCGCGGGCGGGCACCTGGCCGAGGTGCTGTCCCGGATGTGGGCGGCACTCGGCGGGTTCATCCGGGTGCAGGCGCTGGTCAGCCTGATCGACGCGGTGTTCATCGGGATCGGGCTGGTGCTGCTGAGCGTCCCGCTGGCCCTGCCGCTGGCGATCCTGACGTTCGTCGGCGGGTTCATCCCGATCGTCGGCGCCTTCATCGCCGGGGTCCTGGCGGTGCTGATCGCCCTGGTCACCCAGGGGTTCGGTACCGCGGTGGCGGTCGCGATCCTGGTCGTGGCGGTACAGCAGGTCGAGGGCAACGTGCTGCAGCCCTTCCTGCAGGGCCACAGCCTGAAGCTGCACGCGGCCGTCGTGCTGCTCGCCGTCACCGCGGGCGGGTCGCTCGCCGGCATCGCGGGTGCGTTCCTGGCCGTGCCGGTCGCCGCCGTCCTCGCGGTGATGCTGCGCTACCTCGGCGAGCAGATCGACAAGCGGGACCAGCGCTTCGCGGAGCAGACCGGACAGAGCGAGCAGACCGGGCAGAGCGGGGAGGACGGCGGTGCGCCCGCGGCCGACCCCGGCCCCGGCCCCGACCCCGACGATGGGCGGCAGGCGGTCGGGGCGGCGGAGCCCGCGCACCTGGAGGCCGGTGCGACCGACGGCGACCCGGCGCCGGTACATGCCGATCCCGCGCCCGATCCGGAGCGGCCGGCGGGCGGCTGACCGAGGCCGGCCGGCGTCCGGTGCCGGTGGACCGGCCCGCCCCGGCGCCGGGTCGGGGGCGGTGGCCAGGCGAGGACGGGCCGGTCCGGGCGGCCCGCTCCTTCACAGAACTGACCGCCGGCGTCATGCTCCGTCGGCGGCACCGGGATGCTCCAGGGGCGAAGGTCCCGCACGCGCATCCGGTTGCGCACGACGGAACAACAGGGCGGCGACCACCGTTGTACCCACCGAACTCGACTCAGGGAGGTTCTCCGATGACCGAGACCGCCATTCTGGCCGGCGGCTGCTTCTGGGGTGTGCAGGAACTGCTGCGCAAGCGTCCGGGCGTCGTCAGCACCCGGGCCGGCTACTCCGGTGACCCGCGCACGCCGAACGCGACGTACCGCGCCCACGGCGACCACGCCGAGGCCGTCGAGATCGTGTTCGACCCGCAGCAGATCTCCTACCGGGAGATCCTGGAGTTCTTCTTCCAGATCCACGACCCGACGACGAAGGACCGCCAGGGCAACGACATCGGCCGCGGCTACCGCTCGGCGATCTTCCACACGAGCGACGAGCAGCGACAGGTCGCCCTGGACACCATCGCCGACGTCGACGCCTCCGGGCTCTGGCCGGGCCGGGCGTCCACCGACGTCGAACCGGCCGGTGACTTCTGGGAGGCCGAGCCCGAGCACCAGGACTACCTGCAGAAGTACCCCTACGGCTACAACTGCCACTTCCCGCGGCCGCACTGGGTGCTGCCGCGGCGCGCCGCCAGCACCGGGTGAGCGCGAGGCGGACCGGGGTCAGCGCGGGTCGTCGAGCACGGCCCGCAGCTCCGCCGCCTCCTCGCCGGTGAGGTCGTCGGCGTAGAACGCGTGGATGCCCTCCTGCACGAGACGGGCCGCCCGCGGCCCGTCTCCGGCGGCGACGGCGTCGTCAGCGAGGCACTATCCAGGTGCAGGCTACATCCACGCGTCCGAAGATCATTGTGTCCGCCGACGGGGACGGGGTGGTGTCGCACGTCGGGTCACGGCTGCTGGCCGATCCGGGCCGGATCCCGGTCGATGTGGCGTCGGCGCTCGCTGACGGCGCCACCACGATCTGCGAGATCGCCGTCCTTGCCGATCAGGAAGCGGTGTTCGGGGCGGTGGCCTCGGACTCGACGGTCTGGCGGCTGCTGGGTCGGCTCGACGGGCGGCACCTGGCCGCGGTAGCGGCGGCTCGAGCGCGGGCGCGGGAGGTGGTCTGGGACCAGCACGCCGAGCGCCACGGCGGGGAGGCCCCGAAACTCCGCAATCCTGTGGACACCTGCCGGGTCGCGGAGCTGCAGCTGACCACGGGGCGCGAGGCCCGACTCGCTCGCGGCGGTTGGGCTGCCCCGCAAGGTCAGCGCTGGGGGTGCCTCGGTCCGGTCCGCGGCCTCCACGCTGCTCAGTGTGGTCCTGGGCGCAGCGGCGGGTAGCGGATAGTCCGGGCGTGGCGACCTTGGCGCCGCCGGGCTTAACGAGCGCCAGAACAACCTGATACGGCCATCACGACCCCTCGATCGGTCGCAGGGCGCCGCATCAGGCGCCCTGGCGCGCGTGTCACTTGGCTGATGCTCTCGTTGTGCCGGGAGAACTGGTCTCGGGCGCGCTCGCGACCGGGAGCAGCAGCGTCATCGTCGAGGGGACGGTGCCGACGATGAGCCGTCCGCCTTCGCTTTCGGCGAGGCGGCGGGCCAGCGGCAAGCCCATACCGTTCCCGATATGTCCGTCCGTGAGGGCAGACGTGGGGACACCGGCACCTTCGTCGCTGATCTCGACCGCGATCGCGTCCTCTCCCAGCTCGTGAGCGGAGATCGATACTGCCCCTGCGCCGTGGAAGAGGGCGTTGTCGAGGAGGACGCCGATGATCTGGCGGACGGCGGCCGACGACGCGTCCGGCCGGGGAAGAGAAGCCGGCAGCCGGATCGAGAATCTGCGGTTCTCCCGGGCGAGGCGTGAACCCCACTCGTCGTCGAACTCGGCCAGCAGTGCAGCGAGATTGGCCGGTGCTGAGGTCGTCTGACGTTCGCGTGCTAGCGCGAGAAGCTCGTCGATCGTGCGCTCGAGCCGGTCGATCGAGCCCAGACCGTCCGCGATCTCTGCCTTCGTCATGCGCTCGGGCCGGTCGAGTGCGGACTCCAACCGGAGCCGCATGTCCGCAAGGGGCGTGCGCAGTTGATGAGAGGCTACCGCCGAGAACGCTCTTTCGCGCGCGACCAGGTCGTCGAGCCGACGCGCGGTTCGGCTCAGAGCAGCGCTGGCCCGGTCGGTCTCCGCGATACCGGTCGGATCCGGGGCGATACCGAAATCCCCGTCTCCCAGCCGGTCCGCATCGTCGACCAGGCGGTCAAGCGGACGGGACAGACGTATCGCCAGTCGTCGTGCAAGAAGCCAGACCGACACCAGCACGACTGCGGCGAGGCCCGCGATCCCCAGCCAGATGGGGATCAGGGCGTCGTAGACCTGAGACGACGGTGCCGACGTACGAACGGCACCGATGATGTCGTCGGTGTCGCTGACCGGGACCGCGACGGTCAGTGCATCCACAGGAGGTGGGCCGGTGCGGCTGCCGAGGACGTACTCGACCGGCGCATCGCCGTGCGCGGGGCCGGCTCCGAGCAGCAGTGTCCCCTCGTCGTCGTAGAGGGCGATCGCGGCATCGCCGGGTCCGTCCGGCAGACGCCTCGGCACGCGATCGTCGGTCATGTCCTCCTGTACCGTGCGGGCGGCGAACCCGGCGAGACGTTGCAGTGAGGAGCGCTCCTGCGCCACTGCGAACCCTGCCAGGCCGATGACCAGCGGTATCCCGAACAGTGCCACCGCGAACGCCGCAGCGGCTACCACGAGTGCCACGATCCGCGACCTCATCGATCGGACCCTCCGCCATCGCGCAACCGCATCGCCCGGCGATAGCCGTGCCCGTGCGGTCTCGTGACGGCGGAACCTGATACCGCGGACAGCGGGCGGGAATCCTGTGCGGGATTCCGACGTGCACGTTGAGCTGGTGGTCGCGCCGAACCAGTGCTCATTCCGCGCATCTCGGCGCCTGCGGGTCGCGGCTGATGGCGGTTCCGGACCAGCGTCCGATCCGCGGAACTCACCCCCGTGGTGGGTACTCGTTCGAAACCGTCGGAGCCGGTGAGACGCCCGGTAACGTCGCTGCTTCTGATCACGTCGCACCTTGACCGACGGTCGAGCGACGTTCTTCGTCCGATCGCGGATGCGTGGCGCCACAACTATCGGTGTAACGCCTGATCGAAACTACTCGGCGACTGTGCACTGGTCAGCCATCGCAGCGAGTACTTCGCGCGGCCCCTGGTAGGGGTCGCGGCCGTGAGCTGTACGGATGTTGTCGACGACCAGGAGATCACCGCTCTGCCAGGGCTCGCGGACGGCGTTGACGGTGTATGCCTGCTTGATCCGGGATATGAGGTCCCAGCCGATGGGGGTGCCGTCCCCGAAGCAGGTGGTGACGGGCAACCCGTCGGGCCCCAGCATGTCGCGCAACTCGTCGCCCGCGTCAGGGCCGAAGACCCACTCGCTGTAGAACGCGATCTCGTTGAACCAGCAGCGCACTCCGGTGTTCGGGTGGCGGACGACGGCCGGCCTGCGTTGCCGGGTCCGGAGCTGCCCCCCACGGCGCCACTCGACGTCGATGGAGTGTGCTCGGCAGTAGTCCTCGACGCCGCTTCGGTCACCGATGCCGAAGGCATCCGACCAGGACGGACCGACGTCGCCGTTGTAGGTGCGCACCAGCAGCCACCCGTCACGTTCACAGCGCTTCACCAGGCTGGCGGGCAAGGCTGCAAGCACGGTGGGGGAGTCGACGAGCACGGTGGCCCCGCCGAGCACGGGTGGAGTCAGGCAGACGAACATCATCAGGGCGGGGAACCAGTCGCAGTAGGACAGCTCGTGGTGCGGGCACATCGGGATCCTGGTTGGCCACCGCGTCGCCGAGTACACCCCATCGGTGTAGGGCACCCGCGGTGCGAACGCCTCGCGCTCAGTCATCAGGTCGTCGGCGAGCATGCGCACCACGTCGCCGGCCAGGATCGAGTCGTACAGGCCGAGCCCGCGGACCAGCACTGCGCCGTGGTCGACCACAGCGGCGCGTAGCGCTTGCCGCGCCTCGAATGCCCACCGCAACGGGTCGTCCGGGTCGACATGCAGGAGGGCCGGTGTGCCGGGGCGGTGTTCGACCTGGAGCGGCTCCAGCTGGATCCGGGTAGGCTGGGCTGAGACGGACATGTCGGCTCCCCACGCTGCGCGGCCGGCGCTCATGCCGACACCGGGATGGATCTGGTGGGTAGCTCCCGGGCCGGGTTGCCACCCCAGGTTTCGCCCGCGGGGATCTCCTCGCCCTTCATGAGGAACGAGTCGGCTTCGATCACGGTGTCGTCGCCGATCGCGATCCCGTAGAACACGAAGACCCCGGCCCCGAGGGTGACGCGGGACCCGAGCACGGTGTGGTCGGACTTGAACACGCTGTCTTCCTGGGAGTGGTTCTGGATGATGCTGCCCCGGTTGAACATGCAGTCGTCGCCGATGAACACGAACGACCGCTCGACGAGCACGGCGCCGTCGTCGAACAGCCGGGCCCCGACGCGGACGCCGTTGAGCCGGTAGACGAGCCCCTTCAACGGGGTACCGTTGAACAGCATCATGTGAGCCGGTGCAGATACCTTCCAGTACCGCTCGTGGCCCCAGAACTTCGGTTCGTAGATCGAGCACCCGTTCGGGACCCATAGCTGCAGCCGCCGCATGGTCATGTCCACCAGTGCGAACCACACGACCGTGAACAGCATCATCAAGACCCCCGCGACGACGATCTCCAGGGCCCCCAGCGTCACCTCGAACACCGCCACAGCGGGGATCAGCATCAGGGTCCCGGTCAGGTAGAGCCAGCGAACCCCCAGGTGCAGGAGCATGGTGACGACGTTGTGCCGGTTCTTGCCGCGCAGGGCCCGCCGCAGTTCGTCGTCGCTGGGCCCCAGCCGGATGTCGCGGGCGACGGCGCGGGGGATCTCGAAGCTCGGCGAGCCGAGCAGGCCGACATCTTCGCGGATCGGTCCGTCGATGGGGATCATGACTTTGGTGCCGAGTAGGCAGTTGTTCCCGGTTCTGCCCTGCGAGGGGTAGGTGACCCGGTTCCCGAGGAAGTTACGTGCCCCGATTCGGGCCCGTGACACGCGGAACGAGGTGTTCGAGAAGTCCGCGTTGATGATCGAGAGCTCGTCGGCGACGACGGTGCCCGGGCCGACTGTTACCAGGAACGGGGAATCGTGCTTGACGCCCAGCCCGAAGTTGTTGCCGGTCTGTACGAGCGGCAGCAGGTCATAGCCCACGGCCCGTAGGTAGTGCGGAATCGCGGAGCTGTCCCCGAACAGTCGGATGAACACCGCGTTGTTGGTCAGCGCCGCGATGGTCCCGTGCAGGAGATAATGCACGCCGTAGAGCGGGTAGACACGGTCCGGTCGCACAGCGAGCGCGAGCAACCGGGGGACCGTGCTGATCAGGAGGAATGCCACGATCAGGCCGACGAACATCAGCACGAACGTCGTACCGAAGATCTCGGCGTAGAAGTACCAATGCACGAAGGCCTGCGGTCCGGGGAACAGCAGGGCCCTCAGCTGCGGAATCTCCCGCAGCAGCAGCGCGAGCCCGCCGAGCGAAACCGGGAGGACGAGGATCAGGACGATGGCCAGCTGCAGCGCCGAGTAGAGGATCTTGCGGGTCCATCCGCACCGGGCGGGCGGAACGGTGCAGTAGTCCACGCCGGCCGGGCGGGCCGGTGATCCGTGCCAGCGCTCGCCGGCGGGAACCACCTGCCCGCTCAGCAGCGCGGAGGTGTGTCCGAGCTGACCACCGTCGCCGACCCGCGTGCCGAGATCGAGCGCCGTGGCTTCTCCGACGAACACATCGTTGCCGAGGGTGACCGGTCCGGTCTCGATGAGGCCGTCGCGGGCCCGGTAGCACGGGACGCTCGCGTCCTTGCGGATCACCGAACGGTCACCGATCGAGAGCAGGTCGGTGCACACCGGCATCTGGGCGAACATCGCCACGTCGCGGCCGATCCGGGCGCCGAGCGAGCGCAGGTAGAGCACGTACAGCGGCGAGCCGCGGAACAGGACCAGCGGGTTCATGCGCACGACCGTCGTGACGATCCAGAACCGGACATAGCCCAGGCTCCATACCCGGATCGAGCGGGGCGTCCACCGACCGATCAGCACCCACTTGACCACGATCGGGAACAGGCACAAGAACAGGAAACTGGCGCTGCCGCCGAGGACCGCCCGCTCGTAGAGAGCGAGCAGGGTCGGCGACGCGACGAACCACTCGTACCCCCAGAACGCCACCACCGCCATGAGGTAGGACCAACCCAGCCCGAAAGCGACTTGGAAAACCCCGCACAGGACGTACCCCGCGGTGCCGACTCGGCGGACCGATTCCCACCGGTCGAGAACGACGGCGGGCTCCTCCGGCGAAGTCGAGGGCGCGAGTTCTCCTGGTTCGACCGGAGCGAGGGAGGCGGCCAGGCCGACGAGCGTCGGAGTGGCGTAGACGTTCTCTATCGACACCGTCGGCAACCGTGGGTCCTTGCGCACGCGCGCACAGAACTTCGCCATCATCAACGAGTCGGCGCCGACATCATCGAAGAAGTGCGCCTGGCCCGGCACCTCCCGCTCCACCACCGCGGCGAGGATCTCGCCCAGCTGCGCCGCCAATTCCTGTGCCGCTGGTGCAGTCCCCTCCGGAGCGGGGGCCACGGCCGCCGCCAGGCTCGTCAGGGTCGGGTGGCTGTAGACCTCCTGTATCGACAGGGTCGGCAACTCGGGGTCCTTGCGAACTCGGGCGCAGAACTTCGCCATGGTCAGCGAATCCGCGCCGAGCTCGAAGAAGCTCGTCTGTGGAGGAACCTCCGCACGGTCGAGCACCTCCGCGAGGATCTCGGCCAACCGTGCCACCACGACCACCGACGACGGCGTCGGTGCCTCGATCGGCAGTGCGAGAGCGGTGGCGAGGCGTCGCAGCGTCGGGTGCTCGTAAACGTACTGGATCGACACCGACGGTAGGTCGGGGTGCTTGCGTACCTGGGCGCAGAACTTCGCCATGAGCAACGAGTCGGCGCCCAGGTCGTCGAAGAAGTCCGCGTCGACGAGAACCGCTTCGCAGCCCAGCACCCTGGCGAGCACCTCGCCCAGCAGCGCCCCGGCACCGGTGAGGGCGGTACCGGAAGCCGGTGCCGGGGCGACGGGCACCTGCGTGGCGTAATCCGCCGCCACCAGCGTCGTAGAGGCCGCCTGGGCGACGGTTTTCAGCGTCGGAGACATCCCGAGACGACGACCGCGCGCGGTCGTCGTCTCGTCCACGAGCCGGCCTCGGTGCTCGATGCGTCCGTCGGGGGTGACGCGGCCCAGGTCGCCGGTGCGGAAGATCCGCTTCGATGGGTTATCCGGCACGTCCAGCCTGTCGGGAACGAACGCCTCTCGTGCCAAGTCGTCACGGTTGACGTAGCCGCGGGCCAGTCCGACCCCGGCGATCCCGATCTCACCGATCTCACCGGGCGCCAGTGCGCGTTGCGGATCCTCGACGTCCAGCACGATGATGCTGTAGGTCGGTAACGGGACGCCGAGCGTCGGCGCCCGGCCCGGCTCCAGCTCGGTCCAGGTGGTGGTCACGGTCGCTTCGGGTGGACCGTAGGTACCGATCAGTCGCCGCCCGGGACGCTGCCACCGCCTGATCACCTCCGGTGGACACGAGGCACTTGAGAGCACCAGCCGCAGGGCGAGGAGACGCTCGTCGAGTGCGGCCAGCGTCGCGGCATCGCTGCGCAGCACGGTCACACATCGCTCACCGAGGAAGCGCCACAATGCCTCGCCCTGCAGGGTCGTCCCGGCCGGCGGGACGACCACCGTAGCCCCGGCGACCCAGGGCAGCCAGGTCTCCTCCACCATCCGGTCCGACCCCGGTGACTGCCCCTGGAACACCCGGTCACCGGGTCCGACGCCGTACACCTCGGCTGCCACACGGACGAAGTTGCAGACGCTTCGGTGGTCGACCGCGACACCGTGCGGACGTCCGTCGGCGTCGAGGCTGTAGACGATGTAGGCGACCGGCCCGCCCGGCGCGCCACGCTCGACGTTCAGCAAGCGCTGCGGACTCTGTTCGGCTATGAAGTGCTCGGCGAGGTCGAGCGGGACCACGGTCGTCGCGGTCCGGGCCCCGAGTCCGGGGAATCGGACTGCGACCGTCGAGGTCGTGAGCACCAGGCACACGCTCGCGTCGCAGACGATGGCCACCACCTGGTCGGCGACGAGGCGCACGTCCAGCGGAACATAGGCGGCACCGACCTTGGCCACCGCGAGTATCGCCACGCACAGGTCAGCCGATCCATCCAGAAGCAATGCGACTCTGTCCCCCCGGCCGATGTGATGTAGCCGCAGGTAGCGGGCGAGACGGTTCGCCTCGTCGTCCAGCTCTAGATATGAAAGGACCCCATCGGAGGCATCCACAGCCGAACGATCGGCGCAACCGAGGCGGACCAGCCACTCACACTGGGCCTCGAACAGGGTCTCGAGTCGTTCGGTCGGCCGTACGCGCCCGCCCTGCGGCTCGTCATGGTCGACCCGTATCCGTTCGAGCCCGCGGATGTCCGTGTCCACAGCGATGGTTCCCGTAGAGCCGAAGCCGCCTCGTTCGCCCGTCCGAACGTCGCTGTCGGGCGTCTGGACGAGTTGTCCCCAACTGATCATCGCTCTGCTCCCTGCGCTGGTTCCCGTCACCTCGACGGTCGACCGACTGACCACCCGGCGGGCTGGTCGCGACGCACGCCCTGTTACGGATCAGCCGAACTGAATCCGCTCTGGTGTGCGAACGACTGTCATTAGCCCATTCCGCCGCCCCAGTCCCGGCAAACGATGTAACGTTCAGGCCGCCAATCGGCGCCCCGTTTGCTGAATTCCACGGCGAAACTCCCCACGGTGCTTTGTCCAGATTTGCGAAGGTCGCGCCGAGTCCTGTTGCGCAGATCACCATATGCTAGACACTTTTAAGTAAGAGGACGGCAAAATGATCGCGGGACAAGGCAAGAGGAGGGTTAACGAAGTAGAATTGTCGCGTCGGGTAGTCAGCCGTTCACCTGCGCAGATCCGGGGGGTATCTCGCGGCAGTACTGAGCGGCCCGGTCAGGGTTCCTGCCTCGCCGTGTGAGGTCGCGACGCCGACACTGCGATAGCCACTAGACTAGTCGTGCTCGGATTGGCTTTCACCAAATTTGACGATTCCCACCAGCGTAACTTCATAGAGTCCAGCCCACGAATGAGTGGGCGCGCTCGGTCGACCGCGCGCGGGTCTCGCAGATATCACCGGTTCCGGGGATCTGGGATCGGCGCTCCAGCTGTAAATCGTGATCGTCTCGGCGTGGCAGTCCCGGACGCAGGGCGGCCATCGCGTGACCCACCTCGTTGTGCCGACTTCAGACGATCAAGCGAACCGCGGAAGCAGATCACCCCCACGTCGTCGTTCTGTGCGACGCCGTCGATCCCAGCCCGGCCGTGTCGTGATCACCGGCGGCCTCGCCGAGGACTGGTCATGCCGGCCTGCCCCGTCGCCGTCGTGCTCCTCTGCGCGCCGGTGTCCGAGGAGTTCACCGGCAAGCTGCTCGCGCGGATGGACGAGCTGACCGTCGGCGACCCGCGCGAGGCGGGCACCCGGATCGCGCCGCTGATCGACGAGGCCGCCACGCAACGGGTGCTCGACCGCATCGACGCCGCCCGCGCCGCCGGGGCACGGGTGCTGCACGGCGGCCGGGCCCGTGGCCGCGCGATCGAGCCGACCGTGCTGTGCGAGGTGCCCGAGGAGCAGCCGGCCTGGTGCGAGGAGATCTTCGACCCGGTCGTCGCACTGCGGGTGGTGCCGGATCTCGCGGCCGGGCTGGCGGCGGTGAACCGGTCCCGCTACGGGTTGCACGCCGCCGTCTTCACCCGGTCGCTGGCGTCGGCGTTCGCGGCGATCGAGGAGCTGGAGGTCGGGGGCGTGGTCGTCAACGAGGTGCCCGGGTTCCGGTCCGACGTCATGCCCTACGGCGGGGTGAAGGACTCCGGGGTCGGCCGCGAGGGGCCGCGCTTCGCGATCGAGGAACTGACCGTGACCCGGATGGCCGTGGTCCGGCCGTCCTGACAAGGGGGACCCGATGAGCGAGCTCTTCCGGCTCGACGGCAGGCGCGCGGTCGTGCTCGGCGCCGGCGGCATCGGTGCGGCGGCCGCGAGCGCGCTGGCCGCGCACGGGGCGTCGGTGGTGTGCGCCGACCGCGACCCGCAGGTCGCCGCGGCCGCCGCGGCGGCGAGCGGCGGGACGGCCGCGACCGTCGACGTGACCGACCCGGCGTCGCTGCGCGAGGCGGTCCCCGGCGACGTCGACGCCGTCGTGCTCACCGCCGCGGTGAACGTCCGCAAGCGGATCCTGGACTACTCACCGGACGAGTTCGACACGGTCGTCGGCCTCAACCTCGGCGGGACGTTCGCGGTCCTGCGGGAGTTCGGCGCCCGGATGACGGCCCGCGGGAGCGGCTCGATCGTGGTGTTCTCCTCGATCCGCGGGCGCACCGTCGAGCCCGGGCAGTCGGTCTACGCGGCCACCAAGGCCGGAGCCGAGATGCTGGTCCGGACCGCGGCCGCCGAGTTCGGCCCGCACGGGGTACGGGTCAACGCGATCGCACCGGGCATCGTCGAGACCCCGCTGACCGAGCAGATCAAGGCCGACCCGGCGTGGTACCGGGCCTATGCCGAGAAGGGTGCGCTCGGCCGCTGGTCACGCCCGGACGAGCTGGCCGGTGCGGTGGTCTACCTGTGCTCGGACGCGTCGTCGTTCGTCACCGGGTCGACGCTGGCCGTGGACGGCGGCTGGACGGCCGTCGACGGCCGGTTCACCCCGCCGGGCTGATCCCGGCCGCTCGGGCAGGTACGAAGGGGCGACATGCACCGTTTCACCGGGTGATCCTCGTCCCGACCCGATGTATCGAACCGATAACGGGGGTAATGGTCGGTAGTCGGGCCCGCACTCTCGGTCGTGGGGCCCGTGGACCGGATCCCACGAGGAGGAACGATGCGCACTGCCGATGGCCCCGGACGTACGGGCCCGCGCCCGTCGCCGGGGGTGGCGGACCGGCTCCGCCGCACGGCAGCCAGATGGGAGGACGTCCTGGCGGTCGGGCTCGGGCTGCTGGCCGCGATCGGGCTGCTCGTCGCCTGGCTGGCCGGCTCGGCGGCACACGGCGCCGTGCTGGAGCGCGGCGCCGGCGAGGCGGCCGAGCGGACGCCGGTACCGGCCGTCGTCACCGAGCGCGCGGCGACGATGGGGGACCTGCACACCGGGCAGCAGGCGCTCACCGTCGCCTGGACCGCCCCCGACGGTTCCGCCCGCACCGCGGGCACCTCGCTGCCCGGCCTCTACGACGTCGGCGACCCGATCACCGTGTGGACCGGCCCGGCCGGCGACCTGACCACCCAGCCGTCGACCCCCGCGGACGCGCTCACCGTGGGCATCGCCGCCGGGCTCATGACCGTCGTGGGCTGGGGGGTGCTGCTGCTGGGCGCCGGCTACGCCGGCTTCCGCGCGACGGCGGCCCGGTTCGCGCGTGCCTGGGAGCTGGACTGGGCGACCGTCGAGCCGCGCTGGTCGGGGCGCCGGCCCGCCTGAGTCTTAGCCTCGATCCGCAGAGCTGCTGGGGTAGTGATCTTGCTTCTCGAATGATCATGGTCGTGCGGTGCTGGGCGTGCGGGGGTCGCTGGTCTGTCCAGCTCTTCCACGTGGCGCGCGCTCGGGCCCGGGGTGCGGGGGTGGGTGGGTCAGGCCGCGGCCGGCGGGCTGTGCCCAGTGATGGAGCCGATGGTGTGGTCCCACAGCTGCTGCCATGCGGGCGCCCAGGGCCAGCGGCTGGGGAGGTGCAGCATGGGTGTGCGGGCGGGTCGGGCCAGGCGGGCGGGCACGGCGATCAGCTGTCGGCGCAGCGTCGCGCCGCGGGCGCGGGTCTGGGATCGGCCGGCGAGGGTGCCGGTCGCGTGGAGCAGGTTGTGCGCGATCGCGGCGCACAGGGCCCAGGCGGAGTTGGCGCCGAAGTGCCCCGAGGGCAGGTGCGCCAGCGGTCCGTCGATCAGGTCGGCGAACACGGTTTCGATGATCGCGTGGCGGCGGTGGACGATATCGGCGGTGGCCGTGGGCCGGGTGGAGTTGGTGAAGAAGGGGTGATGGCGCCAGACCGGGAACAGTGCGTCGGGGTAGCGGGCGTCGATGACCCGACGCACGACCAGTCGAGCGGTGATCCGATCTGTGGTGGCGGTGAAGGCGGTGTAGGGCACTTCGGCGACCTCGGCGTCGGAGATCCACGCTCCGGTGTCGGGATCGCGGACCGCGCCGGGGTAGCGCACCGGGGTCCACGCGGTGTCGGGGATGGAAGCGATGGCGCGTTGGATGGCCGGGTTCTTGGTCATGACCAGGGAGAACTCGACCTGGCCGCGTCGGCAGGCTCGGACCACGGCGCGGGTGCCGTAGGCGGAGTCGCCGCGCACCAGGATCTTCCCCGATGCGCCGGCGGCGCGGGCGGTGGCGATCGCCTGGGCGACCATCCGCCCGGCACCCTTGCCCGAGCCGGTCTTGCCCGCGCGTAGCCGCATCCCGGCGATCACCGGCGCGGCCGCCTCGGTGCTGATGGTGGTGGCCAGTGGCGAGAGACCTTTGCGCAGTACCTGCTTGCCGGCGATCTTGGTGTGTCCGTAGGAGGCGCCCTGCTTGGCGTGCCCGTAGACCGGGCGCAGCAACGAGTCGATGTCGATGAACGCCTGCTCGTCGATCCCGGCCAGCACCTCGGTGCGGCCGGCCAGGGCGATCAGGTGTGCGCGCAGCACCGACTCCAGCTGGCGGGCGTGGCCGAAGGTGAACTCCCGCAACAGCGTCCCGAGGGTCGAGGGGGCGTACACGTCGTCGAACAGGATCGGTGTCCCACCCGCACGCAGCAGGTCCAGATCGTCGATGCTGTCCGCGCCGGCGCACATCCCGGCGATCACCCCGAGCAACTTCGGTGCCGGGTTGGCCGAGCCCGACTTGATCCGCGGGGTCATGATCGACACCTTCCCGGTGATGATCTCGCTCAGCCGGGTCTGCTCGGCAAGCTCGAGCAGCGGCACCAGGCCTGCGTGCGACACGAGATTGTCCTCATCGAACCGCGCAGAGCCGGCGGTGAACCTGTGGGAGACTCGCACTGAAAGTGCCTCTCTGCAGCTGGGTTGGTTGGTGCGTCGCAACACCCATTCTCCCAGCTCAGGAGGCACTTTCCTCATTCCCACGCCGCTCCCCGACGCGGTTCATCTGCGGATCGAGGCTTAGGCCGGGACCCCGGTGCCGGCCCGCAGACCGGCGTCGAACACGGACATGGCCTCGTCGACCAGGTCGGTGAGCTCACGCCCGCGCGGGTCGGTGCCGTGGTCGCCGAGCCAGTGCTGCACCGCCACCCGCAGCCCGGTGACGGCGGCCGCTGCGGCCAGGGTCGGGAACAGGTCGCTCGCCGGGTCGGTCCCGGTCCGCGCGACGACGGCCGCCGCCAGCTCCCGCTCCTGGGCCGCGAACGCGGCCATGTGATGGGCGACGACGGCCGGGTGCGTGCGCAGCGCGCGCAGGCGCATGAAGCGGTCCAGGTAGCCGGGGTCGGTGACGACGGCGTGCAGGGCCAGGCGCAGCGACTCGGTCACCGGCTCGTCGGCGGGGCGTTCGGTGAACGCTCCGACCAGGATCTCGGCGGTCACCGCGTTCGCCGCGACGACGGCCTCCTCCTTGGACGTGAAGTAGTTGAAGAACGTCCGCGGCGCGACGTCGGCGGCGTCGGCGATCTGCTCGATGGTCACCTGGTCGACGCCGTGCTCGCTGCACAGCTGCAGCGCCGCCGCCGCCAGGGCCGCCCGCGTCGCGGCCTTCTTGCGTTCCCGCCGCCCCGGTGGGTGCGCCTGGTCAGCCACGGTCGGCTCCCGCGTTGGCGCGGACCGGTGGCTCGACCGACACGATCTCCGGCCGGTCGGCGCCGGGCAGCGGCTCCAGGTCGACGTCGAGGCGCATGCCCTCATGCGGCACCGTCACCCGGTGCGCGGCGGGCCTGCCCTCCCAGCGGTACACGGTGGACACGGTGCCGGTCGCGACGCAGATCCGGTAGTGCCCTTCGTCGTCGGCCCGGGTGCGGCCGAGCTCGGTCCCGTCGCGGCCGAGCACGGTGAGCACGGCTCCGGCTGCCGGCATGCCGTCGGCCCGCACGACACCGTGCAGGAACGGGCCGGATGCGCCGGTGCCCGGGGCCGGGTCGTCGACCGGGGTGTCCTCGATGTCGAGGGTCTCGCGCAGCGGCTTCTCGCGCAGGAACAGGATCGCGATCAGTGCCAGCAGCGCGAGCGGGGCCGCGACCAGGAAGATGTCGGCGATCGCGTGACCGTAGGAGTCCATGACGATCGTGCGCACCGGCCCGGGCAGCTCGTCCAGGTTCGGCACCTGCCCGCCCGCCGTCGCGTTGCCGCCCTCGATCCCGGCCGCGGAGAGCCCGGACGCCGTCCGCGACGCGACCACCGAGGCCAGCAGCGCGCCGAGGCCGGCGACACCGGCCGACCCGCCCACCGACCGGAAGAAGGTCACGGTCGAGCTCGCGGAGCCCATGTTCCGCATCGCCACGGTGTTCTGCACCGCGAGGACCAGGTTCTGCTGGGTCATGCCGACGCCCATGCCGACGAACAGCATCGCGATCGCCACCGGCCAGTACGGCACCGTCGAGGAGATGACCGCGGCACCGAGCGTCAGACCGGCGGTGAGCAGCGAGCCGCCCAGCACCAGGTAGCGCTTCCAGCGCCCGTAGCGGGAGATCAGCTGCCCCGCGACGTTCGACGCCACGAACATGCCGACGATCATCGGCAGGGTCAGCGCGCCGGCCTCGGTGGCCGAGGCACCCCTGGCGAGCTGGAAGTACTGGGACAGGAAGATCGTCGAGCCGAACATCGCGACCCCGACGAACATGCTGGCCACGCTGGCGAGCACGAACGTGCGGTCCCGGAAGAGGAACGGCGGGACGACCGGGTCCTTCGCCCGCCGTTCGACGAACACGGCCAGGGCCAGCAGCGCGAGACCGCCGACGACCAGCCCGACCGAGGTCGGGGAGCCCCAGGCGAACTGCTTGCCGGCGAGCGAGGTCCACAGCAGCAGCGCCGAGATGCCTGCCGCGATGAGCAGCGCACCCAGGTAGTCGATCGAGACGTCGTCACGCCGCGCGGTGGGGACGTTCAGTGTCTTCTGCAGCACGACCAGCGAGAGCGCCGCGAGCGGGACGCCGGCGAAGAAGCACCAGCGCCAGCCGAGCGGCGAGTCGACGATGACCCCGCCGAGCAGCGGGCCGCCGACGACGGCCACCGACATGATCGCGCTCAGGTAGCCCATGTACCGGCCGCGCTCGCGCGGGGTGATGATCGCGGCGATCACCACCTGGGTGAGCGCCTGCAAGCCGCCCATGCCCAGGCCCTGCAGCACCCGGAAGCCGATCAGCTGTGACGTCGACACCGCGAGCCCGCACAGCAGCGACCCGACCAGGAAGATCCCGATCGCGATCTGCACCAGCAGCTTCTTGGAGTAGAGGTCGGCGAACTTGCCCCAGATCGGGGTGGACGCCGTCATCGCCAGCAGCGAGGCCGAGACCACCCAGGTGTACTCGGCCTGGGTGCCGCCGAGATCCCCGAGGATGCGGGGCAGCGCGTTGGACACGATCGTGCTGGACAGCACGCCGACGAACAGGGCCATGAGCAGGCCGGTCAGCGGGAGCAGCACGTCGCGCCGGTGGGCGGCGGCCTCCTCGGGAGAGCGGGTAGTTGACGTCACGCAACGATAATGCCGCCAAAGGTGCGTAGTGTGCAAGTTTGCCGAGAGTGCGCCTCCGCACAGTGACCCGGGCCATCGGACGGCAACCCGCCGCGGCCCTCAGGTCGCCGGCAGGTCCACCGTCACCTCGGTCCCCGCCCGTGCTCCGCTGCGGATACCGATCCGGCCACCGGCGTCCGCGGCGGCGCGGCGCACGAGCAGCAGGCCGATGTGCCCGGGCTCCGGTCCGGCACCGGGGTCGAAGCCGGTGCCGTCGTCCGCGACGACGAGCCGGGCCGACCCACCGGCGACGACCAGGGTGACCGTGATCCGGTTCGCCGCGGCGTGGGCCCGTGCGTTGCGCAGCAGCTCCCCGGCGATCCGGTGCAGCAGGGCGGCGTTCCGGTCGCTCAGCCCGCTCGTCGCGCCGATCTCCGTCTCCGTCCGTGGGGTCGCCTCCTCGGCCTGGGCGCGCAGCGCGGTGGGCAGGCCGGCGGCATCGACGTCGTCGGGCAGCAGGTCGTCGAGCACGGACCGGATCCGGGTCACCCCGTCACCGACGGTCTCCCGGGCCCGGTACACCAGTTCGGGCCGGGCCGCGGCGAGGTCGAGCATCAGCCCCGCGGACGCCAGCCCGGGCAGGACGTCGTCGTGCAGCCGGCGCGCCAGGTCACGGCGGGCGAGCTCGCCCGCGGCCAGGCCGTACAGCGCGGCGTCGCGGCGCTCGGCCAGCTCACGGCCGCGACGGCGGGCCAGCGTGACCGACAGCGGCAGCACGGCCGCGGCGACCGCGACCATCCCGGCGATCGCGGGTGGCAGCAGCAGGCCGACCGCCCGCGCGGTGGCCCCGTCGACGTCGACCGGGACGTAGACCTCGAGCCGGGCCGGGCGACCGATCGCGTCGCGGAACCCGAGGAAGACCTCACGCAGGTTGCCGTCGCGCTCGTAGCGGTGCTCGGGGTCGTCGGGCACGGTCAGCACCACCGCCTCGCCGGCGTCGAGCCGGGCGCCGAGCACCGGGTCGAAGCGGCGGGTGACGCCCTCGATCCGCGGCTCGTCGGAGAACACCACCCGCGCCGAGGTGTCCTCGACCAGCCAGACCTTGACCCGGGACACCATGCCGACCGTGCGGAACGGCTCCAGGTCGTCCAGCAGCCGTTCCCGGTCCCGGGGCGTGGCGGCGAGCAGGTCGCGCTCGGTCAGCGGCACGACCACCGCGCTCGCCACCCGTCGGGAGACCTCCTCTGCGCGACGTTCGGCCTCGGCGTGGGCCAGCCACCAGACCCCGCCGGAGACCAGCCCGCAGACCAGCAGTACCGCTGCGAGGGTGACGAGCCCGTGCCGGAGCAGCGCGCGGCGGACCGGGTTCACCGCCATCGCAGGTCCGCGAGCGGCTCGCTCTCCGGCTCGCCCTCCGGGTCGAACGCCACCAGGCCCAGCCGCTCCGCCACGACGACCGCCTCGAGCTGGGAGCGGGCGTCGAGCTTGGCCAGCACGGCACGGACGTGGTCGCGCACGGTGTGCGGGGACAGGCCCAGACCGGAGGCGATGCGGGTGACGTCCCGACCGCCGGCGAGCCCGGTGAGCACCTCGAGCTCGCGCGGGGTCAGGTGCGGCGCGGTGCCGGTGGCATCGGTGAAGACGGTGCCACCCGCCGCGACGGTCCGGACGGCGGAGACGATGTCGCGCAGCGGGTCCGCCTTTCCCAGGAAGCCTGCCGCACCGGCCTCCCGGGCGAGCCGGGCCGGTCCGGGGCGCGGGTGCGCGGTGAGGACGAGGGCGCGGGCGCGGGCGTCGTGCACCGCGGGGAGCAGAGACAGCCCGCCGCCGGGCAGCCGGACGTCGAGGACGACCACGTCGCACCGGAGCTCCGCAGCCGCGAGTACCGCGCGGGCGTCGTCGGTGGTGTGCGCGACGGCGACGACCTCGAGGTCCGGTTCGACGCCCAGCGCGAGCCCGAGGACGTCGGTGAACGAGCGATGGTCGTCCACCAGCAGCAGCCGCACCACGACGCCGTACCCCCTCAATTCTCGGGAGACCGCCCGAGTAGCAACCGAGGTTAGCCTTCCCTGGCTCATAAGGGGAGCAACCGGACGGCACTCGCGTTCCGGACACGCTCACCGGAACTCGGAAGGACCTCACGTGACCCGATCGACCAGGCAGGGCGTGCTCGCCGGCGTGTTCCTCGCCGCGACCCTGCTCGCCGCCGGATGTGCCGGTGGCGGCCCGGCCCCCGCCGACGCGGCCCCCATCGCGGCCGCGGACGGCCCGCGGACGCTGACCTTGTACTCGGGACGCGACGAGGAGCTGGTCGGCCCGCTCATCGCGCAGTTCCAGCAGCAGTCCGGGATCACCGTCGAGACCCGCTACGGCTCGACGACCGAGCTCGCCGCGCAGCTCGCCGAGGAGGGCGAGGCCACCCCGGCCCAGGTCTTCCTCTCCCAGGACGCCGGCGCGCTGGGTGCCCTGGAGGGCTCGTTCGCCCCGCTGCCCGACGACGTGCGGGGCGCGGTCGAGGCGCCCTACACCTCGACCGACGGGAGCTGGGTCGGCCTGACCGGCCGGGCCAGGGTCGCCGCGTACAACGTCCGCGTGCCCGAGGCCGAGGTGCCCGCGGACGTCACCGACCTGACCGACCCGAAGTGGAAGGGGCGGGTCGGGATCGCCCCGACCAACGCGTCCTTCCAGGCGTTCGTCACGGCACTGCGGGTGCAGGAGGGCGAGGACGCGGCCCGCGAGTTCCTGGAGGGCCTGCGTGCCAACGAGGCGCAGATCTTCCCGCGCAACAGCGCGATCCTGGAGGCCGTGAACAACGGGGCCGTCGACGTCGGCCTGATCAACCACTACTACTACGTCGCCGCGGAGACCCCGCCGGCGAACACCAGGCTGAAGTTCGGTGCGCCGGGCACCGCGAGCGCACTGGTCAACGTCACGGGGGCCGGGATCCTCGCCGGGGCCGCGGAGTCCGCCGAGGCCCAGGAGCTGGTGCGGTTCCTCGTCTCGGACCAGGCCCAGCGGTACTTCGCCACCGAGACCGGCGAGTACCCGCTGATCCCCGGGGTCCCGTCGCCGGAGGGCGTGCCCGCGCTCGCCGACCTCGGCGCGCCGGCCATCGACCTGGCCGACCTGCGCAGCCTCGACGAGACCACGCAGCTGATGACGCAGGTCGGGCTGCTCTGACGGTGCTGCGCCGCACGGATCCCGCCCCCGTGGCGGTCACGCGGCCGGTCCCGCCGGGAGGACGTCTCCCGGCGGGACCGGCCGCGCGTCGTCGCGTTCCCCGGCTGCTGCTGCTCGCCGCCACGGCGGCCGCCGCGGTGGCCGCGCTGCCCCTGGTGTGGCTGTTCGTGCGGGTCGCGGACGCCGACCCGCAACGGGTGCTGCTGCTCCTGGCGCGCGAGCGCACGGTCACCCTCGTCGTGAACTCCGCCGTGCTCGTGGCGTGCGTGTCCGTGGGATGTCTGGTGCTCGGCGTGCTCACCGCGACGCTGCTGGTCCGGATCCGGCTGCCCCGGCCGGGGCTGTGGTGGGTGCTGGCGGCGCTGCCGCTGGCCGTGCCGTCGTACCTGCTGGCGTTCTCCGTGCTCGCGGTGCGGCCGGAGGCGCGCGGCCTCGGACCGCTGGTCGTCGTCCTCGTGCTGGCGTGCACGCCGTACGTCACGCTCCCCGCCGCGGCCGCACTGCGCATCGCCGACACCGGCCCGGAGGACGCCGCCCGGACCCTCGGGCGCGGCCCGGTCGCCGCGTACTGCCGGGTCACGCTCCCGCAGGTGCTGCCGGCGGCGCTGGCGGGCACGCTGCTCGCCGCCCTGTACACGCTCTCGGACTTCGGCGCCCCGGCGCTGCTGCGCTACGAGTCCTTCACCTGGGCGGTGCAGGCCGCCTACGAGGGCACCGTCGACCGCACCGGGGCCGCGGTGACCGCACTGGTCCTCACCGTCCTGACCCTGTTCCTGGTGATCGCCGAGCGGGCGGCCCGGCGCCGGTTCACCCGGGCCCCCGCGACGACGGCCGTGCACCGCATCCCGCCCGTCCGGCTCGGGCGGGCGGGGACCGCCTCGGCCGTCTGCGGGCTCGGCGCCGTCGCCGCGCTGACCCTGGCCGGCCCGCCCGCGGTGCTCGTGGGGCGGATCGTCGCGGCCGGCGGGATCGACGTCGACTGGGTCCGGCTCGCGGCGGCGGCCCGGTCGACGTTGCTGCTCGCGGGCGCGGCCGCCCTGCTCGCGGTGCTCCTCGCACTGCCGGTCGGGGTGCTCGCCGCCCGGTACCGGGGGCGGGCCGTCGCCGCCGTCGAGGCCACGGCGTACCTGGGGCAGGGATTGCCCGGCGTCGTGGTCGGGCTGTCGCTGGTGTTCTTCTCGCTCGCGGTGCTGCCCGGGCTCTACCAGACGGCCCCGGTGCTGGTGCTGGCCTACGTGGTGCTGTTCCTGCCCAAGGCGCTCGGAGCCACCCGCTCCGCGGTCGAGCGGGTGCCGGTCGAGTCCGAGGAGGTCTCCCGCACGCTCGGTCGCTCGGCGACCGCGACCTGGTGGACGGTCACCGCGGCGCAGGCCTGGCCGGGTGTCGCGGCCGGCGGGTTGCTGGTGATGGTGACGGCGATGAAGGAGCTCCCGGCGACGCTGATGCTCCGCCCGACCGGCACCGACACCCTGGCCACCCAGCTGTGGGCCCAGACCTCGCTCGGTGCCCACGGCGCCGCCGCGCCGCCTGCCCTCGCACTCCTGCTGCTGGCGTGCGTGCCGGCCGCGTTGCTGGTGCGGGCCGGCGCCACCCCGGGAGGGAACCGATGACGCTCACGGTTCGCGGGATCGTCGCGGGCTACGGCCGCGGCCCGGTGCTGCACGGTGTCGACCTGGACGCCGGCCCGGCCGAGCTCGTGTCCGTGCTGGGCGCCTCCGGCAGCGGGAAGACCACGCTGCTGCGGGTGGTCGCCGGGCTGCACCGGCCGGACGGCGGCACCGTGCGCTTCGGCGACGACGACGTCACGGCCGTGGCACCCGAGCGCCGCCGGGTGGGGCTGGTGCCGCAGGAGGGGGCCCTGTTCGCCCACCTGTCGGTGGCCCGCAACATCGGCTTCGGGCTCACGCCCGGCCGCCGCGCCCCGCTCGGCCGGTCCGCCGCCGCGGCGGCCGCGCGCGAGCGGGTCGGCGAGCTGCTGGAGCTGGTCGGGCTCGCCGACAAGGCCGGCCGGATGCCGCACCAGCTCTCCGGCGGGGAACGGCGCCGGGTCGCGCTGGCCAGGGCGCTCGCCCCGCGCCCGCGGGTGGTGCTGCTCGACGAGCCGTTCTCCGCGCTCGACGCCGGGTTGCGCGAGCAGGTGCGCGGCGAGGTCGTCACCGCGCTGCGCGCCGCGGGGAGCACCGCGGTGCTCATCACCCACGACCGGCGGGAGGCGCTGTCGGTGAGCGACCGGATCGCCGTCCTGCACGGGGGCCGCGTCGAGCAGACCGCCACCCCCCGGGAGCTCTACGCCGCCCCGGCGACGGCCCGGGTCGCCCGCTTCGTGGGGGACACGGCGCTGCTGCCCGGGACCGTGTGTGGTGCGCACGTCGAGACCGTCGTGGGCCGGGCCCCGATGCGGGCGCCGGCGCCGGGCCCCGGGGACGCCGTGCTCGTGGTGCTGCGGCCCGAGCAGCTGCGCCTCACCGGCCCCGGGGCGGGCGGTGCCCCGGGCGAGGTGGTCCACGTCGAGTTCCTCGGTGAGGCGTTGCTGGTCGGCGCCCGGCCCGACGGTGGCCCCACGGTCCGGGTCCGCGCCGCGCCGGGGGAGCACTGGCGGCCGGGAGACCGGTGCTGCGTGCGCATCGAGGGGCCGGTGCACGTCGTCCCTGACGCGTGACCGGTCAGTCCGCGGCCGCGGGCTCCGGGCGCACGGCGAGCTTCGTCAGCCGCTTCTCGCTCGGCCACCGGGCGTCGTGGGCCCAGCCCACCCGCTCGAACAGCCGGATCACCGCCGCCGAGATGTCGATCTCGCCGCGGCCGACGCCGTGCCGCGCCGAGGTCGGGTCGGCGTGGTGCAGGTTGTGCCACGACTCGCCCATGCTCGGGATCGCCAGCAGCCAGACGTTGGTGGACCGGTCCCGGGCCCGCCACGGCCGCTCGCCGACCAGGTGGCAGATCGAGTTCGTCGACCACGCCACGTGGTGCGAGACCGCGACCCGCACCAGGCCGGCCCAGAAGAAGGCGGTGAACGCCCCCCACCAGGACCAGGTGACCAGCCCGCCGACCACGCTGGGCCCGAAGATCGACAGAATGGTGAGCAGGGAGAAGGCGCGGTGCACCCGGTCGACGTCGGGATCGGCGAGCAGGTCCGGGGTGAACCGGCGCTGGTCGGTGAGCGAGCGGTCGAAGATCCATCCCATGTGGGCGTGCCAGAACCCGCGCACCAGCGCGGCGGGGGAGGTGCCGTAGCGCCACGGCGAGTGCGGGTCGCCCTCGGCGTCGGCGTAGGCGTGGTGGCGGCGGTGGTCGGCCACCCAGTGCCGGACCGGGCCCTGCACGGCGAGGCTGCCGGCCACGGCCAGCGCGATCCGCAGCGGGCGGTTCGCCTTGAACGAGCCGTGCGTGAAGTAGCGGTGGAACCCGACGGTCACCCCGAGCATGGACACCACGTACATGCCGAGCGCGAGGCCGGCGTCCAGCCAGGTCAGTCCCCAGCCCCAGGCGAGCGGTACGGCGGCGACGAGCGCCAGCGCCGGGACGATCGCGAACGCGTACACGAACAGGTGCGGGACGGGGTGGCGGAGCCGATCGGAGAGATCACGAGGAGCCGCGGGCCGGGTATCGGTCACGGTGCCCGATCGTTCCGGCTTGCGCCACCCCCGGCAGTGGGGACAACCCCCCTGCTCTGCCCGCACCGCGTCACACCCGTCCGCCGCGCCGCACACCCGTTGCAACAGGTGTGCGGCGCAGCGGAGGGGTGTGACGTGCTCACTCCTGCGCGGCCTCCCGCAGCAGGGGCTTCACGCGCTCACCGAACTTGGTGACACCGTCGACGAAGTCCGGCCAGGTGAGCAGGGCGCCGTCGATCCCGGTGGTCACCGCGATCTCGTCCAGCTGGGCGGCGACCCGCTCGTAGGAGCCCTTGACCACCGGCAGCGACAGGAAGGCCATGTTGCCCTCCTCGGCCGGCCGCTCCAGCGAGGTGAGCAGCTGCGCCGAGGTCCCGTCCGGGTTCGTGTCCAGCGACGCCCCGGTCGTCATGTAGCTGATCGCCTCGAGGTCGGCGTTCTCGACGATGTGCCGGCACAGCTTGTCGGCCTCCTCGTCGGTCTCCTCGGCGATGATGCAGTAGAGCGCGTAGGTCCCCACGTCCCGGCCCTTCTCGGCGCCGAAACGCTTGACCCCCGACGCGATCTCGCCGACCTTGGAGCGCTCGGCCATGATGAAGTTCCGGTCGCCGTGAGTGGCGGTGAACTCCTGCCCGGCGGGGGACTGGCCCGCGCACACGACCGTCGGCGTGTGCAGCGGCTTGGGCCGCATGTCTGCCTCGGTGAAGGTGAAGAACTCGCCCTCGAAGGTCGTCGGGCCCTCGGCCCAGAGCGCCCGCAGCGCCTGCACGTACTCCGCGGCGTACTCGTAGCGCTTGGCGAAGTACTCGTCGCCCGGCCACAGCCCCATCTGGGTGTACTCGGGCTTGCTCCAGCCGGTCACGATGTTGAGGCCACAGCGGCCGCCGGAGATCTCGTCGAGGGTCGCGACCATCCGCGCGGCCATGATCGGGTGCGTGGCCAGGGTGGTCACCGACGGGAAGAGCCCGATCCGCTCGGTCACCGCGGCGAGCCCGCCGAACAGGGTGAACGACTCCAGGCACGCGCCCCAGAAGTCGCTCGGGCCGCCGCTGCCGCGGTGCTTCATCATCGAGAGCACGAAGTCGAGGCCCTGCTTCTCGGCCTCCTGGGTGATCGCGACGTTGTGCTCGAAGCTCGGCCGGTACTGCGGGCTGCCGGTGGACAGGATGTAGCCGTTGGTGGCGTTGGGGATGAAGACGCCGTACTGCACGGGGGACCTCCTAGGGAGACAGCTCGGGGACTGCGTGGGCAAGGTCGACGACGTCGGCGTACTTGGCGTCGAGGTCGGCGAGGTTCTGGTCGTGGACTCCCGGGGCACGGTCGCCGCAGGCCTCGGCGACGACGATCGGGCGGAACCCGGCGGCGAGCGCGTCGGTCGCCGTCGCCCGGACGCACCCCGACGTCGACACCCCGGTCACGACGACGGTGTCGACGCCGTGGGCGCGCAGGGTCGCGGCGAGCGAGGTGCCGGTGAACGCCGACGCGTGCTGCTTGGCGACGACGGGTTCACCCGGCCCGGGCGCGAGCGAGAGTTCGCCCCACCCGCCGGGGGCTCCCTCGGCGAAGCACGCCAGCGACGGGACCTTCGCGGCGAACCAGCCCGCGTCGGCCATGTCGGGGGCGTAGCGGACCACCGTCCAGAACACCGGACGGCCGCCGGCGCGCGCCGCCGCGACCACCTCGCGGCAGCCGGTGACCACCCGCTCGGCCGTGGCCGGGTCGCCGAGGAAGAACGGGCCCTGCGGGTCGGTGTAGGCGCGCACCAGGTCCACGACGACGACGGCCGGCGCGGCGCCCCAGCCGACGCGGCCGGCGAACGGTGCCCCGTGCGGGTTCGGCCGGCTCACCGGCGGTCCCCGGTCATGACGGCCCGGGCGTTCGCGATGTGGCTGACCATCACCGCCGCCGCCCAGGCGCCGTCCCCGACGCGCAGTGCAGCGACGATCTCGGCGTGGTGGGCCAGGCTGCGGGCGAGCGAGTCCGGGTCGTAGCTGTGGAAGGTGCGCAGGACGACCGGCGCGTGCACCACCCCGGCCAGGGCCGAGGTGAGCGCCGGGGTGTCGGCGATCTCGAGCAGGCGGGCGTGGGAGCGGCGGTTGAGCTCCACCAGGGCGTCGAGATCCTGGCCGGGCCCCGGCGCCCCGGTCGCCAGCATCGTGCGGGCCAGGTCGTCGAGCTCGTCGAGGTCCGCGGCGCTCGCGCGGGCCGCGGCCCGTTCGGTGGCGCGGGGTTCGAGGGCCCGCCGCACGTCGAAGGCGTCGTCCAGGTCGGCCTCGGTGAACCGGGTGACCCGGGCGCCCCGGTGCGGGTGCAGCTCGACCAGGCCTTCGGCCGCGAGCCGGGACAGGGCTTCGCGGACCGGCGTGCGGGACAGGCCCAGCCGGTCCGCGAGCTCGACCTCGCCCAGGTGCTCCCCGCCGGGGAGCGCACCGGAGAGGATCTCCTCCCGGAGCGCGACCTGGGCCCGCTCCGACGCCCTGCGGGGTGCGGTCGCGACCACGTGCTCACCTCCTGCTGCTGGGTAGATGTATGCAACCTAGAAGTGAGCCGATCCACGCACAAGCCCTTCGGGGCTGTTCACGAGAGCGTTACCCAGGCACCCTGTAGTCCTGGTTGTACACAACTCTGGAGGGAAATCCGTGGCAGACCTGCTCAGCCGCCCCGGCAACCGGCGCGCCCGGTTGCGTGCCCTGCTCGACGCCGGAGAGCCCGTGCTCGCCCCCGGCGCGTACGACGCGCTGTCCGCCCGGCTCGTCGAACGCGCCGGTTTCGACGCGGTCTACATGACCGGTTTCGGGACGACCGCCGGCCTGCTCGGACGGCCGGACGTCGGCCTGCTCAGCGGCACCGAGATGGCCGCGAACGCCGGCCGGCTCGCCGACGCGGTCGACCTCCCGCTGATCGCCGACGCCGACACCGGCTACGGCAACCCGATCAACGTGATCCGCACGGTCCGTGACTACGAGCGGGCCGGGGTCGCCGCGCTGCACCTGGAGGACCAGGTGATGCCGAAGCGCTGCGGCCACCTGGCGGGCAAGCAGGTCGTCCCCGTCGGCGACATGACCGCGAAGATCCGGGCCGCCGTCGACGCCCGGACCGACCCGGACCTGCTGATCATCGCCCGGACCGACGCCGCCGCCGTCGACGGGCTGGACGCGGCGATCGACCGCGCCCGCCGGTTCGCCGACGCCGGTGCCGACCTGCTGTTCGTCGAGGCCCCGACCTCGGAGGCCGACATCGAGCGGGTCGCGCAGGAGCTGAGCGGGCACCGGCTGGTGTTCAACTGGGCCGAGGGCGGCCGCACCCCGGCGCTGTCCCGGGACCGGCTCGCGGAGCTGGGCTTCGCGCTGGTGCTGTTCCCGGTCGGCACGCTGCTCGCGGCGACCGCCGGGATGACCGAGCTCCTCGAACGCCTGCGCGCCGACGGCACCCCCGCGGCGATGCTGGACCGCCTCGGCGGGCTCGACGCGTTCGCCGAGTTCGCGGGGATCGGGGAGATCCGGGAACTGGAAGACGCCTATCGGAACGACGAAGGGTCCTGAAAATACCCGGTCGGATGGGCGGCAAAACACGCCGTCCGGACGGTCCGAGATCGTCGGGCCGATGGGGATCACGAATCCGCCTCAGAAGTGGCGCGCCGGTATGTCGTCGCTCACAATCGTCCTGACGTGACGCGCTGACCTGCAGAGGTCGCCCGAGACGGCAGGCAGTGGGGAACGCAGAGAACCCTTCTGGTGGTGGGAACCCGTGCAGCAGAACACTCCTCGACTCCGAATCTGTGAACGATGCTGGACATCGGTGGCAGAAGGGTCGGTGTGCCGGATCTTCCGGCACACCGATCCGGGAGTCCCGACCGAGACCCCCGTGTTCAGTTACCGGCATCTCGACGGCGATCCGGCCTGCACCGGCGCGCAGCAACCCGAGGCCGAACAGGGGTGGGCGGCGTGAGCGCCCCCGTACCGGGGCGACCGCCGCCGCCCCCGACCCCACCCCCGCCGCCCCGGCCCGGGCTCGTCGCCGTGCCGGCGACCGCACAGCCCGCCCCGCCGTCGGCGGAGCGTGAGCGGCTCCAGGACAACCTCGCACGGGTGCTGGCCGATCTGTGCTGGCCCGCGTTCCGCTGGCAGGTCCTCACCGAGGCCGAGGCATGGGGGGTGAGTGCGGTGATCCGGAACCAGCTGCTCCCGCTGCCCGACGGTCGCTATCCCTCGGTGGAGGCCGTCGTGGAGGTCCTGTCGGCCGCCCGCGGCCGGTTGCGGGCGGCTCCGCCGCCGCCCGCGGCGCGGCCCGACCGGGTGCACCCCGCGGAGCGGGCCACCGTTCCGCGACCGGTCGCCACCCCGAGGCGGGCCACCGCCCCGCGCGGCCGTCCGGTCCTCGTACGCCGGGCCGGTCGGCGCGGCTGACCGCCGCGGTGGCCGGAGCCGGCGGTCCCCGAACGCGCCGGCTCCGACCACTGGCGACCACCCGCCCGCTCCCCAGCGACGGGTGGTGGGTCTCGTGCGACAGTGGTGGCCGGAGTGTGTCGCGCCGTCACCGGATCGGGCAGGGGCGAAGGTCCCCGCGCGCCGGTCCCGGACGGGATGTCCATAACGTGATGAGTGATGTATATCACGTCCTTGCCGGATGTCACGTGCCGGCCCCGCACCGGTGCGCGAAGCGACCCGGGACCCCGGTCAGGCCGGGCGCGCCGGTCAGGGGGCCCCGGTCAGGCCGGGCCCCGGTCGGGCAGGGCCCGATCAGTCGGGGCGCGCGCCGGTGAAGGCGTCACGCACGGCGGCCGCCCCGTCGGCGTCCAGCTCGCCGGGCAGCCGCAGCCGGGACAGCCCGCCGTCGGGGAAGACGTCCAGGCGCAGGTGGGTCGCGGCCGGCGCATCCGGCAGCGGGAACCGGTGCCGGGTGTCCGGCTGCACCGGTAGGTGTTCGAGCAGGACCTGCCAGTCGCCGCCGGCGCGCTCGTCGCGGGTGCGCACCGAGATCCGGCCGGGGGCGTTCCCGACGAACCAGGTGGTGTCGACCTCGGCGTAGCGCGGGACACCGCCCGCGGCGAGCGCGAACTCCACCCAGTCGTTGCCGCCGTCGCGGCGTCGCGCGTTCTCCCAGCCCTCACCCATGTGCCGGGCCTTGCTGGGCAGGAGCAGGTTGCCCGGTGAGGAGTAGAACTCGTCCGAGCAGCCGGTGACGTATCCGCCGTTCTCGGCGGCGAGCAGGTCGACGGTGCCCTCCAGGAACTGCGGGTCCGCCATGACCCGGCCGTGCACCCGGAAGCGGGCGACACCGCCGTCCGGATGCATGATCAGCCGGACGTGGGTGAACCGCCGCGGGTCGGCCACCGGGTAGACGTTGGCCGTGTCCCCGGCGCACGCCGCGCGGGGGACGATCTCGTGCCAGCGCGCCGTCGCCAGCTCGTCCGGTGACGGATGGCCGTCCACCGCCGCCGCCTCGACCGCGATCTCGGGCGGGTAGTTGCCCCTGAACCACGCGGTGTCGACGACGACGTGGTCGATCACCCCGGCGGCCCCGAGCCGGACGAGCGCCCAGTCGTGCCCCGGCTCGCGACGCCGGCGGGTCTCCCAGCCGTCGTACACCTTGCCCTTGAGCCCGAACTCGTCCGGGTCGAACCGCGGCGGCGCCGCGGTGATGAGGTTCTCGCGCTGGGCGAAGAACTCGTCGTTGGCAGCCATGACGGAGCCGCCGAGGACGCGGGAGGCGAGGTCGACGAGGGCGGGATCGGGCACGGGATCTCCTTACCGGGTGGCGGACGCGGGTGGGGTGCGGGCGGTCATGACAGGTCACCGTTCAGGCGTGCGATGGTGCGGAAGAGCGCCGAGTGGTCCAGCCCGCCGTCGCCCGCCGAGCGCGTCGCCGCGACCAGCTGCGCCACCAGTGCCCCCAGCGGGGTCACCACACCGGCCTGCGCCGCCGCCGAGGTCACGATCTGCATGTCCTTGTGGTGCAGGTCGACCCGGAACCCCGGCGCGAAGTCGCCGTCGAGCATCTTCTGCGCCTTCTGGTCCAGCACCGCGGACCCGGCGAGTCCACCGCCGAGCACCTCGACGGCAGCGGGCAGGTCCGCACCGTGTGCCTGCAGGAATGTCAGCGCCTCGGCGACCAGCGCGATGTTGCCGGCGACGATCAGCTGGTTCGCCGCCTTCACGGTCTGCCCGGCGCCGGCCGGCCCGACGTGGACGACGGTCTTCCCGACGACCTCCAGCAGCGGGCGCGCGGCGTCCACGTCGGCATCCGCGCCGCCGACCATGATCGACAGGGTGGCGTTCTCGGCGCCGCCCTGGCCGCCGGAGACCGGTGCGTCGAGCATCCGCAGTCCGTGCTCGGCGGCCTGCCCGGCGAGATCGCGGGCCACGTCCGGGCGGATGGTGGAGAAGTCGATCACCAGCGTGCCGGGCTCCGCGGTACCGAGGACGCCGTCGGTCAGCACGGACTCCACGTCGGGGGAGTCGGGCAGCATCAGCGCGACGACGTCCGCCCCCGCGACGGCCTCGGCCACCGACCCGGCGGCGCGACCGCCCGCGTTGACCAGGGCCCGGGTCTTCTCCGGGCTGCGGTTGAAGCCGACGACGTCGTGCCCGGCCGCGGCGAGGTGGCGGGCCATCGGGCCGCCCATGATGCCGAGTCCGATGAAACCGATGGTGCTCACGGGGTGCCTCCCGAGGTCGTGACGGTGCGCGCGAGCCAGCCGAACGGATCGTCGGTGACCGGCTTGTACTCCAGCGAGATGCGGCCGCGGTAGCCGGCCGCGTGCACCTGCTCGACCAGGGCGCCGATCGGCAGGTCCCCGGTGCCGGGTTCGCCGCGGCCGGGGGCGTCGGCGATCTGCACGTGCCCGATCCGGTCGGCGTACGTCGCGATCGCGCCGGCCGGGTCGTCGCCGTTCACGGCCAGGTGGAACACGTCGAGCAGCAGCCGCACGTCGTCCGAGCCGACCCGGTCCAGCACCGCGACGGCGTCGGCGGCGGTCCGGAGCGGGTAGGCCGCCACGCCGCTGACCGGCTCCAGCAGCGCGACCGCGCCGATCCGGGCCGCCGCGCGCCCGGCCAGCGCCAGGTTCTGCGCGGCCAGCTCGTCCTGGGCCTGCGGTGCGACGCCGTCGATCCGGTTGCCGTACAGCGCGTTGAACCCGGTGGTGCCGAGCCGCTCGCCGATCCCGACGGCGACGTCCACGTTGTCGGCGAAGGCGGTGGCCCGCGCCGGGTCGGAGAGGATGCCGCGCTCGCCGGACGGCATGTCCCCGGCGTCGAAGTTCAGCCCGGACAGCACGACGCCGGCGTCGGACACCGCGGTCACGAACGTCTCGACATCGCGGTCGGACGGGACGGGGCGGTCGAACGGCCACCAGAACTCGACGGCGTCGAACCCGGCGGCCGCCGCCGCGGCGGGCCGCTCGAGCAGCGGCAGGTCGCCGAGCACGATCGAGCAGTTGACGGTCGGTGGGAGTGGAAGGGTGATCGGCACTGCGGCCTCCTCGTCAGGGGCAGGGATCAGGCCGGGCGGGAGATTCAGGACGGGGACGGCAGGCCGCGGTAGGCCCGCCAGCCGCCGTGTGCGGTGATGTCGGTGAGCTCGCCGGCCTGGCGCTCCAGGACGCCGGGCCGCAGCCCGACGGCGAGCACGTCGCGGCCGTCGTCGAGCTCGATCACGGTGAGCTCCAGCTCCGGCGGCTCGTCCGGCAGGAAGTCGGTGCGGATCGCCGACAGTGCGACGTCGTAGATCTCCCCGGCCAGCGCGATGCCGCCGGTCGGGTCCTCGACCAGGGCCGGGAACTGGTCGCGCACGGAGTACATCCGGTAGTGCGGCGCCGTGCGCACCTCCCCGAGGAACGGATGGGCCGAGACGTTGTGGTGCAGCCGGCCGCCGCGCATCGCGTCGCCGGAGCAGAAGAGAGCGGTCACCGGATCCCCCAAGGTTTCGCGATACGGAAAACAAGTTCCGTTTTGTGATGAGATCGCAACACGGTCACCCGAGGCTGTCAAGCATCGATGCACCGTAGCGACCCCTTGACGGGCCTGTGACCGCCGCCATAGCGTAATTCCACCAGTCAACACAACAGTTCCGTATCGCGGAACTGGCGGAAGGTGGCCCGATGGCGCGCCCCGAGACGACCCGCACCGACGAGCTGCACGGCACCGGCGAGAACGCCGCCGGCCTCAGCCCACAGCTGTACAACCGCGACCTCGCCCCGACCTGCGCCGAGGGCCGGACGTGGAAGGCCTACAACATCTTCACGCTGTGGGCGGTCGACGTGCACAGCCTGGGCAACTACGGCTTCGCGCTCGGCCTGTTCGCCCTCGGTCTCGGCGGCTGGCAGATCCTGGTGTCGCTGGGCATCGGGGCGCTGCTGCTGTTCGTGCTCCTGACGGTCGCCGGGTACATGGGCTACCGGACCGGCCTGCCGTTCCCGGTGATGAGCCGGATCGCCTTCGGCGTCCGCGGCGCGCAGCTCCCGGCGATGGTCCGGGGCGTGGTCGCCATCGCCTGGTTCGGCATCCAGACCTACCTGGCCACCCAGGTCCTCACCGTCATGGTCCTCGCCGTGGCGCCCGGTGCCCTGGCGCTGGAGCAGGTGTCGTTCCTCGGGCTGTCCGCGCTGGGCTGGATCTGTTTCGTCGTGCTGTGGGTGATCCAGGTCGGCATCCTGCTCTACGGCATGAACGGCATCCGCCGCTACGAGGCGTTCGCCGGGCCGATCGTGCTGGTCACGCTGGCCGCGCTCGCCGGCTGGATGCTGTGGCAGACCGGCGGCGACATCGCCCTGTCGGTGCCCGAGCCGCTCACCGGCGGCGCGATGTGGGTGCAAATCCTGGCCGGTGCGTCGCTCTGGACCGCGATCTACGGCACCTTCGTCCTGAACTTCTGCGACTTCACCCGGGGCTCGGTGAGCACCACCGCGGTCCGCCGGGGGAGCTTCTGGGGGATCCTGCCGAACACGCTGTTCTTCGGCGTCGTCGTGGTCGTCCTGGCAGGCGGGCAGCTCCGGATCGACGGGCAGGTGATCTCCAGCCCGAGCGACGTCGTCAACACCATCCCGAACACCGCGCTGCTCCTGCTCGCGTCGGCGGCACTGCTGATCCTGACGGTCGCGGTCAACCTGATGGCCAACTTCGTGGCCCCCTGCTACGCGCTGTCCAACCTGCTGCCCAGACACCTGGACTTCCGCCGGGCCGGGATCGTCAGCGCGGTGATCGGCCTGGTGATCCTGCCGTGGAACCTCTACGACAACCCGGTGGTGATCGTCTACTTCCTCGGCGTGCTCGGTGCGCTGCTGGGGCCGTTGTTCGGCATCGTGATGGCCGACTACTGGCTGGTGCGCCGCGGCCGGATCGACGTCCCGGCGCTCTACACCGAGGACCCGCAAGGCGCCTACCACTACGGGAGCGGGGTCAACGTCCGTGCGGTCGCGGTGTTCGTGCCGTCCGCCGCGATCGCCGTCGCGGCCGGTTTCGTCCCCGCGATGGAGCCGATCGCACCGTTCTCCTGGTTCCTCGGCGCCACGATCGCCGCGGTGCTCACCGTGCTCGTCGCGCCCCGTGGTGGCGACTACCGCGCGGTCTCCGGCGAGCACATCGCGGTTCCGTCCGCCGAGCACTGAGAGGTCGGGTCGCGATGCGGATCCTCGTCGTCAACGTCAACACCACCGTCTCGGTCACCGAGGCGATCGCCGCGTCGGCCCGCGCCGTGGCGGCTCCCGGCACCGAGATCGTCGGGCTCACGCCCCGGTTCGGCGCCGAGTCGGTGGAGGGCAACCTGGAGAGCTACCTGGCCGCCGTCGGTGTCGCGGACGCCGTGGCGCGCTACGACCAGCCGTTCGACGCCGTCATCCAGGCCGGCTACGGCGAGCACGGCCGCGAGGGTCTGCAGGAGATGCTCGACGTCCCGGTCGTCGACATCACCGAGGCGGCCGCGACCACCGCGATGTACCTCGGGCACCGGTACTCGGTGGTGACCACCCTGGACCGGACGGTGCCGCTGATCTCCGACCGGCTCCTGCTGGCCGGGCTGGACCGGAGGTGCGCGTCGGTGCGGGCGTCCGGGCTGGCGGTGCTGGAGCTGGAGCGGGACCCGGACCGGGCGGTCACCGCGATCGTGTCGCAGGCCCGCAAGGCGGTCGAGGAGGATCATGCCGAGGTGATCTGCCTGGGCTGCGGTGGCATGGCGGGCCTGGACGAGAAGGTGCGCGCCGAGACCGGCGTCCCGGTGGTGGACGGGGTGCAGGCCGCCGTCACGGTCGCCGAGTCGCTGGTGCGGCTGGGCCTGACCACGTCGAAGGTGCGGACCTACGCCGCGCCGCGCCGCAAGCAGATCCACGGCTTCCCGTTGGAGGAGAAGTGAGCTACGACCTGGTGGTCCGCGGGAAGCGGATCATGACGACGGCCGGCGAGCAGCCCCGCGAGATCGGTGTGAGCGGCGGGCGGATCGTCGCGATCGAGCCGCTGGGCAACGCCCTCGACGGCGACCGGGTGATCGAGCTGGCCGACGACGAGGTGCTGCTGCCCGGCCTGGTCGACACCCACGTGCACGTCAACGAGCCGGGCCGCACCGAGTGGGAGGGCTTCGCCTCGGCCACCCGGGCGGCCGCGTCGGGCGGGGTCACCACGATCGTCGACATGCCGCTGAACTCGATCCCGCCGACCGTCGACGTCGGGGCACTGGAGGTGAAGCGCAAGGTCGCGGCCGACCAGGCGTTCGTCGACGTCGGGTTCTGGGGCGGTGCGGTGCCGGGCAACTTCGGTGACCTGCGCGGCCTGCACGACGAGGGTGTCTTCGGGTTCAAGTGCTTCCTGCTGCACTCGGGGGTGGACGAGTTCCCGCCGCTCGACGCCGACGAGATGGAACGCGATATGGCCGAGCTGGCCACGTTCGACGCCGTCATGATCGTCCACGCGGAGGACGCGCGGGCGATCGAGAAGGCGCCGACGCCGCACGGGGCCCGGTACTCCTCGTTCCTGGCGTCCCGCCCGCGCGGCGCGGAGAACCTGGCGATCGCCGAGGTGATCGAGCGGGCCCGCTGGACCGGGGCGCGGGCGCACGTGCTGCACGTGTCGTCGTCGGACGCGCTGCCGATGCTCGCCACCGCGCGCCGCGACGGCGTCCGGATCACCGCGGAGACCTGCCCGCACTACCTGACCCTGTTCGCCGAGGAGATCGCCGACGGCGCGACCACGCACAAGTGCTGCCCGCCGATCCGGGAGGCGTCGAACCGGGAGCTGCTCTGGGAGGGCCTGCTGGACGGGACGATCGACTGCATCGTGTCCGACCACTCGCCGTCCACCGCGGAGCTCAAGCTGCTCGACTCCGGGGACTTCGGGCTGGCCTGGGGCGGGGTGTCGTCACTGCAGCTGGGGCTGTCGCTGGTGTGGAGCGAGGCCCGCCGGCGCGGGATCGGGCTGGAGCAGGTCGTGCGGTGGATGGCGGCCAAGCCCGCCGAGCTGGTCGGGCTCACCACCAAGGGCCGGGTCGCGCTGGGGTACGACGCCGACCTGGTCGTCTTCGCGCCCGACGCCGCGTTCGTCGTCGACCCGGACCGGCTGCACCACAAGAACAAGGTCAGCGCGTACGCCGGCCGCTCCCTCTCGGGCGTGGTCCGCCGGACGGTCCTGGGCGGGCACGACGTCGACGTGTCCACCGGCGCGACGCCGCGGGGCAGGCTGCTGCGCCGCGGCTCGGTGGAGCGGGTGACCGGGGCCGGGGACGCACCCGGCGGTGGCGAGGTCTCCGCCACCGAGCCGGAACAGGGCTAGACTTCCGTCATGCGGAATAACGAGTCCGACGCCGAGCTGGCCGGTGCGGCACCCGCCCGCTCCGGCACCGTCCAGGCCGTCGAGCGGGCCGTCGACCTGCTCGAGGCGATGGCCGACGCCGGCGGCACCGTGAGCCTGTCACACCTCGCCGCGACGTCGGGGCTGCCGCTGCCGACGATCCACCGGCTCGTCCGGACCCTGGCCGGGCGCGGCTACGTGCGGCAGCAGTCCTCCCGGGAGTACGCCCTCGGCCCCCGCCTGGTCCGCCTCGGCGACACCGCCGGGCGCCTGGTCGGGGTCTGGGCGCGGCCACGGCTCGCCTCGCTCGTCGACGACCTGGGGGAGAGCGCGAACCTGGCGCTGCTGGAGGGCAACCAGGTCGTCTACGTCGCCCAGGAACCGGGCAGGCACTCGATGCGGATGTTCACCGAGGTCGGGCGCCGGGTCTCACCGCACTGCACCGCCGTCGGCAAGGCCCTGCTCGCCCGCATGCCCGTCGACAAGGCGCGGGAGATCCTGCGCCACACCGACTTCGTCGCCCACACCGACAACACCATCACCTCGCTCGAGGCCTTCGACGCCGAGCTGGAGAAGGTCCGCGCCGCCGGGTACGCCCTCGACGAGGGGGAGCAGGAGCTCGGGGTGCGCTGCGTCGCCGTCGCGCTCGACGGCCCGTTGCCCGCCGCCGTCTCCATCTCCGGCCCGACGACCAGGATGACCGAGAGCCTCCTGGACTCCGCCGTCCCGAAGCTGCACGCCGCCGCCGACGCCCTGGTCGACGCCCTCGCCCGGCAGGACGCCGCCACCGCCTGACCAGCTCGGCGCCGAGTGCATGATCGGCGAGTCGTGCAGGATCGATGCCATATCCGGCACCGATCCTGCACGACTCGCCGATCAAGTGACTTCGCTGCCGGCGACGGGCGCGTCGTCGGCCTCCGTGTGTGCGGGTGCGAACGGTCCTCGCGGAAGCCCAGTGGCCGGGTGGCGGTCGGCGGACGCTCCGCGCCATGGATCTGAGCGAGCTTCTTGTCCGGCAGGCGGGTGTCGTGACCCGGGCCCAGGCGCTGGCCTGCGGCATGTCCGCGCGGACGATCGCCCGTCGCCGGGCGTGCGGCGCATGGATCGAGCTGCTGCCGGGGGTGTACCTGGTCGCCGGTCATCGGCGCTCGCACGAGATGTGGGTCCGTGCCGCGTGGCTGTGGGCGGGGACGCGGGCGACGGTGCACGGGCCCGCGGCCGCGTTCTGGCACGGGATGCTCGACGCCGCCCCGTCGCCGGTGCCGGTCACCGTCCCGCGGGGCGTGCGCCGGGCCCGACGGGCGGAGGTCCGGATCCGCCACAAGGATCTCGCCGCAGCCGACCGGCTCACGCTCCGCGGGATCGAGGTCACCGCACGGGGACTGACCGTGCTGGAGACGGCCGCCGCGCTCGACGATGGACCGGCCTTTCTCGACCGTGCGTTGCAGCGGTACCTGCGCCCGAAGGATCTGCAGGCGGCCTACGCCCGCGGCCTCGGCGGCTACGGGATGGAGCGGGCCGGTCGCCTGCTGGTCGCGGCGATGGACCGGGCCGACTCGGCTCTCGAGCGGCGACTGCTATGGCTGTTGCGTGCTGCGGGCGTCACCGGCGTCGTCCGGGGGCTGCCCTTCCGGGCGTGGCACGTCGATATCGCGTTCCCGGACGTCCGGCTCGCCGTGGAGGTCGACGGCTGGGCGTGGCATGTCGACCGGGATCGGTTCCGTGCCGACCGGGCCAAGCAGAACGCGCTGGTCGGCGCCGGATGGACCGTCCTGCGGTTCACCTGGTCCGACGTCCACGAGCACCCGGAGCGAACAGTGGCCGCAATCCGGGCGGCCACCCGACGATGATCGGGGAGTCGTGCAAGATGCGTGCCGGATATGGCACCGATCCCGCACGACTCGCTGATCATGCCCGGGTTCTGGCTCACCAGCCCTGGCCGGGGTCGAAGGCGGGGCCGGGGTCGGTGGTGTCGTCGCGGCGGACGGTGCCCTCGATCAGGCCGTAGGGCCGGTCGTCGGCGTGGAACACCTCGCCCGGGTTCTTCAGCCCGAACGGGGACAGGTCGAGCAGGAAGTGGTGCTTGTTCGGCAACGAGAACCGGATCTCGCCGATCCCCGGCTCCGCGGTGAGGACCTGGGTGCCCATCTCGTAGAGCGTCTGCTGCAGCGCGAGGCTGTGGTGCCCGGCGAATGCCGAGGTCATGGTGTCGATCACCTGCGGGTAGGAGGCGTTCCAGTCGCCCGGAGGCTCCGCGTGCCACCACTGGGCGGTCACCTCGGTCGCCATCACGCGGTCGGTCGTCTCGGCGAGGGTGGTGTAGCGGTCGGTGTAGAAGGAGTGGAACTCCGAGTCGGTCGTCTTGAGCACGACCAGGCCCGTCACCCCGGAGGTCACCCACTCGTCCCCGCCGGTGGTGCGGGTGACCGTGGTGGTGCGCACGTGCCCGCCGTCCCGGGCGAACGCGTGCGGGTGCGGGGTGCCGGCGTGCTCGAGCCGCCGCCACGGGTAGGTCTCGATGCCGACCCGGACCCGCGACACCTGCGGCACCCCGGTGAAGTGCCGGGCCAGCTCCAGCCCGAAGACCTCCGGGGTCCGGGCGGCGTCACCGGCCTCCTTGGCGAAGGCGTTGACCGTGTTCTTGACGGCGTCGGTGGTGAGGACACGGGTGTTGTCACCGGTCAGGTGGGTGTCGGTGAAGTCCCCGGACAGGGCGACGGACACGTTGTGGTCGGCGATCTCGTGCGGCTCGCGATCGCGGTAGACCCGCACCACGCGGACCTCCGCCTTGCCGTACTGGGTGTGGCCGAGGACGGGCATGTCGGATCAGCTCCCGAGATAGGTGGAGTAGGAGTACGGCGACAGCAGCAGCGGGACGTGGTGGTGCCGGTCGGTCGTCTCCGGCCGGAAGGCGATCGAGACCTCCGGGAAGAAGTCGCTGCGGGTCTCGAAGGTGACGCGATGGACGACGCCCGCGGTGAGGGCGGCCGAGTCCGGGGCGCGCCAGCGGCCGTCGTCGTCGGTCGTGCCGGAGGCGAGGACGGCGTCACCCCGGGTCAGCGCCACCGGCACCCCGGCGGCGGGCTTCCCGAGCGTGGTGTCGAGGACGTGGGTGGAGAAGCTGCTCATCCGGCCAGCACCTGCCGCAGTCGCAGGGCGGTGATCTCGGCGAGCTGCGCGGCCGCCTCGGCCCGCTCGGTCGCGGCGTCGTTACCGAGGCGCCGTTCGAGCTCGGCGAGGATCTCGGCGGCGCCACGGCCTGCGGCGCGGATCAGGAACACGTGCCCGAACCGTTGCTCGTACGCGGCGTTGCCCGTCGTGAGCGCGGTCGCGGTGTCGGTCCCCGCGTCCACACCGGACTGCTCGGTGCGGGAGAAGCCGGCGCCGTCGGCGTGTGCGCCGCCCGGCCGTTCCCCGATCCGGGGGTGCCCGGCGAGCGCGGCGTCGATCTCGTCGGGGGAGAGGTCGAGGACGGCCTTCTCCGCCGCGGCGACGGCGTCGTCGGTGCCGGCGTAGGGCCGCCCGGCGAGCAGCCGGGCGGCCCACGCGGCGGAGGTGTTGCAGGCGCGCAGGACGGCGGCGAGCTCGTCCGGCGCAGCGGTGTTGAGTCGGTCGAGGGTGAGAACAACGTCCGGCATGGCCCCAGCTTCTGTACGAGATTTTCGTAGTGCGGAATTGCTATTCCGCAACTGGGTGCCAGTCTTCGTTCGCGACAAGGACGTGTCAAGGGTCACTCCGGCGAACGGTTCTGCTGCCGCCCGCCCCCGCCGCTCAGGGCACGGGCTTCGTGTCCCCGGTCGCGTCGACCGCCGGCGGCGGCTGTTCGCGCAACCGGATGAAGCGAAGTGCCGGGCAGGTCAGCAGCCCGGCGGCGAAGACGATGACGCCGATGAGCGACATCGACGGCGAGTGGTGGACGCCGCCGAGGTAGAGCAGCGGCAGGCTCAACGCCACGACGAGGGTCGACCACGCTTGGATCCGGGCCTTGATGTTCATGATGGGCTCCCGTCGTCCGGAGGGCTCAGGACAGGGTTGCGGTGATCGCGCCGAGGAGCAGGGTCACGCCGATCGCGAACGGGAGCAGGATCCGGACGACCCTGCCCTCCTCCCCGGTGATCCCCGCGGTCGTCGTCCCGAGAAGGATCTTGCTGGGCGCGATGGCACTGCCGACGGCACCGCCGCCGGTCTGGGCGCTCAGCACGGCCGAGGTGCTCAGCCCGCCGGCCTGCGCGGTGGCCTGCTGGAAGTTCCCGAACAGCAGGTTGCTGGACATGTTGGACCCGGTGATGAACGTGCCGAACATGCCGACGATCGGCGCGAGCAGCAGGTAGACGCCCCCGGTCCAGGCGGCGACCATGGTGGCCAGCACGGTGGCCTGGCCGGACGCCTGCATCACCGTGGCCATTCCGACCAGCGTGATGACCGCGATCGTCGGTGCGACGGACTTCTCCACGGTGTTGCTCAGGATGCCCCGCCAGGCGCCGCCCGTCAGATGTCCCCGCCGCCGGTAGAACACGTAGCTGGCGATCGCCGTGACGAGCAGCAACGTCCCGGCATGGGTCACGTACTCGAACGTCCACGTGCTCGACCCGGTCACGAACCCGAGTCCGGTCTCCACCGAGGGGAAACCGAGTCCGACCGACGGTCGTGAGAGCAGGTCGTTGAGCGGCGGCACGAGCATCACCAGACACGTGACGACGAGCAGCGTGTAGTAGGGGACGAAGGCGGTGTTGAACGACATCGAGGTGCTGCTGCCGGTGGGGCCGGCGTCGGCGGTCGCCGGGGCGGCTGTGGTCGACCGGACGTGTCGCGTCCCGGCCGCACCGTCCCCGGATCCCGGCTGTGTCACCGGTGCCGTCGTGGCGCCGCCGGTGTCCGGGCCCCGCTCCGGCACCAGCAGGCGGCTGTTCTCGACCCGCGAGGGGCGCCGGTACATCGGCAGCCGCGCCAGCCCGGCGACCGCGACGAGCGCGACCAGGCCCGCGGCGAAGCCACTGAACGTGGCGTCCCACGTCGCGAGGGCGACGGTCACGCCACCCTGCGCGAGCGAGATCACCCCGACGGCGACCAGCCCTTCCCGGATGCCGCGGAACCCGCCGTAGAGCCAGCAGATCATCAACCCGCCGGCCACGACGACGACCGCGATCAGCACGGCGGTCTGCCAGGCCGTGGTGGCGCTCTCGGCCGGCGTGAGCGTGGTGACCTGCTGCAGCCCGACCCAGGCAGCGCCCAGGGTGCCGAAGGTGTTGTTCCAGGCCTGCCCGATCAGCGCGATCACCACGGCGTACAACGGCCGGACCCCGATGCCGATGAGCAGCGGCGCGCACACCGCCACCGGTACCCCGAAACCGGTCACACCCTGCAGGAATCCGGCGAAGACCCAACCGACCGCCATGATCTGCAGCAACGGGTGGCCGAACATGCGCCGCATCCCGTCATGGAACGGCGCGAACGCGTCGGCGGCGTTGGCCACCTCGTAGATGAGGATGGCCGACAGGACGATGTAGATGATGGTGATCGACTCGAAGGCGCCCTTGACGCTGGCGAGCCCGACCGCGTCCAGCGGCAGCCGGAACACGGTCAGCGCGAGCACCGCGGTCACGAGCCAGCCCAGGACGCCGGCCTCGGCCGCGCCCCATCGGCGGAGCACCATGAGGTGCAGCAGCAGCACCAGCGGGGCGAAGGAGATCAGCCAGAGCCAGATGTTCGGTTCGAGTGTCATGCGCGGGCACCTCTCGCAGTGGTCCTCGGTCCTCCTCGTCGTGCGTCGGGCCGTGCGGTCACCAACCCAGCGCCAGCCCCTCGCCCCGGGGGTCGGCTCCTCCCGCCAGTACCTGCTCGCCGATGCGGATCGCCTGTGCGTGCCCCATCGCGTCGTCGAACGGTTCGACGACCCGCACCGGGTGCCCGCGGTCGACCAGACCGTCTTCGGTCGTCGCCGGGAACCGGCTCTCCACCCGCAGGTCCTGCCGCGAGTCCCCCCAGGTGCGCCCGTAGAGCCAGCGTGGGGAATCGATCGCGGTCTGCACATCGCACCCGGCATCGACGATGCGGGTGACCAGGGCGGTCGATGTCTGCGGTTGCCCCTCACCGCCCATCGTGCCGTAGACGAGATCCGGTTTCCCGTCGCGCAGGAGCATTCCCGGCATGAGGGTGTGGAAGGTGCGCTTGCCGGGTTCGAGCCGGTTGGGGTGCTCGTCGTCGAGGGAGAAGAACGAGCCGCGGTTCTGCAGCAGCACCCCGGTCTCGCCGCCGACGAACCCCGACCCGAACTCGTGGTAGAGGCTCTGGATGACCGAGGCCGCGTTCCCGTCCGAGTCGACGACCACGCTGCACGTGGTGTCGCCACCGAGCCGCGGCGCAGCGGCGAGCGGGAGGTCCGCGGTCGATCCCACCCGCGTGCTCAGCTCCGCCGCGTAGTCCTTCGACAGCAGCTGCTCCAGCGGGATGTCACCGAACTCCGGGTCGGTCAGGTACCGGTCGCGGTCGGCGAAGGCCAGTTTCGTGGCTTCGACCAGCAGGTGGATGTACTCCGGACCGAGGTGATCCATGCCCGCGACGTCGAAGTTCTCCAGGATGTTGAGGATCATCAGGTGGGCGAACCCCTGCGAGTTCGGCGGGTGCTGGTAGCACGTGTAACCGCGGTAGGTCGTGCTGATCGGTTCGGTCCAGTCGGAACGATGTCCGGCGAGGTCCTCGGCCGTCACCAGCCCGCCGGCCCGCTGCACGGCGGCGGCGATCTCTGCCGCGACCGGTCCCTCGTAGAAGCCGGCCCGGCCCTTCTCCGCGACGGTCCGCAGCGTCTCGGCGAGATGGGGTAGCGCGAGCAGGTCGCCGGCGAGCGGGGCGCGGCCACCGGGCAGCATGCTGCTGCTCGTGGTGGAGTGGGCCCGCAGCACGTCGGCCACGTCGCGGGTGCAGGACGCGTGGCCGTCGCACACCGCGAACCCGCTCGTCGCGTAGTTGATCGCCGGCTGCAGCAGCCGCTCGAACGGCAGCCTGCCGTACTGCTCGTGCGCGGTACACCAGCTGTCGACGGCGCCCGGCACGGTGACGACCGCGAGCGGTCCGCGTGACGGGATCTCCTGGTGGTGGCCGAGGGAGCGGTAGTGCTCGCGGGTGGCGGCGGCGATCGCGCGGCCGCTGCCGTTCAGCCCGTGCACCTGCCCGGACTCCGCGTCGTGGATCAGCCAGAAGGCGTCCCCGCCCGGCCCCGTCATGTGCGGGTAGACCACCCCGAGGGTGGCGTTCACGGCGACCGCGGCATCGACCGCGGACCCGCCTTCCTGGAGTACCTGCAGCCCCGCGGTGGAGGCCAGGTAGTGCGGTGAGCTCACCATGCCGTTGCAGGCCATCGCGAGGGGACGGGTCGTACGAGTCATCATCGACTCCAATTGGTCAGACCGGACTAGCCAATAGTGCATACTGTGTACCAGTGCGAGTGTGACCGCGGCAACAGATCGCCCCGTACTCGCTAGGCTTCGTCCATGACGCAGCAGATCGGGCCGGACGCGTTCGAGCTGAGTGGCCGGCGCGCGGCCCCGGTCCGGGCCCACGACCACGTGGCGCGCCAGCTGCGCGATCTCATGGAACGGGGCGTGCTCGGTCCGGGGGACCGGCTGCCGCCGGAGCGGGAGCTCGCGGTGCAGTTCGGGGTGAGCCGGGCGACCGTGCGGCAGGCGCTCTCGGCGCTGCAGAGCGCCGGGCTGGTGGAGAGCCTGGTCGGGAAGGGGACGTTCGCCCGGTTCGACGCCGCGAGCGTCGGCGTCAGCCGGCTGGTCGAGGCACTGCGGCTGGTGCAGGGCACGCTCGGGAACCAGATGGAGGTGCGGCGGCTCGTCGAGCCGGAGGTCGCCCGATGCGCCGCGACCCGCGCAGCGGAGTCCGATCTGGAGCGCATCCGGGAGTCGCTCGCGCAGCAGGAGATGTGCATCCGGGAGCGCCGCCCGTTCCTCGATGCGGACAGCTCGTTCCACCTGGCGATCGCGCACGCCACCGGCAATCCGTTGCTGGTGAAGATGATCGAGGGCATTCACGAGCTGCTGCGCGGGAGCCGCGAGCAGTCCCTGCAGACCGTCGACGGCGTCCGGCAGTCCTTCGACGGGCACCGGCGCATCGCGACCGCGCTGCTGGCCCGCGACGGGGCGGGGGCCTACGAGGCGATGATGGACCACCTGCTCGACGTCGAGCGGCTCGGTCTGGAAGCGGTCGTCGAGCGGGAGCCGTCCGCGAGCGCCGACCCGACCGGCTGAACCGGCGGGCACGGCACCGCGCGCGCCGGGAGGGCGTCGACGGCGGGTGCGGGCGGCCCGCAGTGGCGGGGTGACACGGCGGAACCTTGTCAGGAACCCTCTCCATACCGTATACAGTCGACGGGTCGAGAGCTTCTCGGGAGGTTCATGTGAAGGTTGCTGTGCTCGGTGCAGGCGCCATCGGCGCTTACGTGGGAGCCGCGCTGTGTCGCGCCGACGTCGAGGTCCACCTCGTCGCGCGCGGCCCACATCTCGCCGCGCTCCGTGAGAAGGGCGTGCAGGTCATCAGTCCACGCGGCGATTTCGTCGCCCATCCGCACGCCACCGACGACCCGGCCGCGATCGGGCCCGTCGACCATGTCGTCCTGGGGTTCAAGGCCAACGCCTACGCGTCGGCCGGTCCGCTCATCGAACCGCTCCTGGGTACCGACACCACCATCATCGCCGCCCAGAACGGCATTCCGTGGTGGTACTTCCACGGACTGGCCGGACCGTACGAGGGCAGGCGTCTCGAGAGCGTCGATCCGGACGGGGCGGTGAGCAAGGTGCTACCGGTCGAGCGGGCGATCGGCTGCGTGGTCTATGCCGCGACCGAGATCCAGTCGCCGGGGGTCGTTCGGCACCTGGAGGGCACCCGGTTCTCGATCGGCGAGCCGGACGGCACGGTGTCGGAGCGCTGTACCGGGTTCGCCGACGCGATGGTCGCCGGCGGGCTCAAGTGCCCGGTCGAGCCCGCGCTGCGCGACGACATCTGGATCAAGCTGATGGGGAACATCGCGTTCAACCCGCTCAGCGCGTTGACCCGGGCGACCATGTCCGGGATCTGTCGCCATGCCGGCACCCGCTCACTCGTCGAGTCCATGATGGAGGAGACGCTCGAGGTGGCCGGTCGGGTGGGGTCTCATCCCGAGATCTCCATCGATCGCCGCATCGCGGGCGCCGAGCGGACCGGTGAGCACAAGACGTCCACCCTGCAGGATCTCGAGCGCGGCCGTGCGATGGAGCTCGACGTGTTGCTCTCGGCCGTCATCGAGATCGCCGACATCACGGGGGCCGAGGTGCCGACACTGCGTACCGTCGCCGCCCTGGCGGACCTGCTCGACCGGCAGGTGTCGGGCAGGTAGCAGGGGGCCGCCGGTTCCGGCGGTCATTCGCGGATACAGACTGCATACTGTATGGGAAGGAGTCTCTGTGGACCTGTTCGAATACCAGGCACGGGATATCTTCGCTGCGCACGGAGTTTCGGTGCTGGCGGGGAAGACCGTGGACAACGCCGGCGACGCGGCTGCCGTGGCGTCCGAGCTGGGCACTGCCGTCGTGGTCAAGGCCCAGGTCAAGACCGGTGGGCGGGGTAAGGCCGGCGGGGTGAAGCTGGCCAAGAGCGCTGACGAGGCCAAGGAGAAGGCCGAGGCGATCCTCGGGCTCGACATCAAGGGCCACATCGTCCACCAGGTGCTGGTGACCGAGGCCAGTGACATCTCCGAGGAGTACTACTTCTCGTTCCTGCTGGACCGCTCGAACCGCACCTTCTTGGCCATGTGCTCCTCCGAGGGTGGCATGGAGATCGAGCAGCTGGCCGTGGAGCGTCCGGATGCGCTGGCGCGGATCGCGATCGACCCGATCGCCGGTGTGGACAAGGCCAAGGCCGACGAGATCGTGGCGGCGGGCCGGATCCCGGCGGCGGTGGCCGAGGAGGCCGCGCACGTCATCGTGAAGCTGTGGGAGACCTTCGTCTCCGAGGACGCCACGCTGGTCGAGGTCAACCCGTTGGTGCGGGATCCGCAGGACAAGGTGATCGCCCTGGACGGGAAGGTCACCCTGGACACGAACGCGGACTTCCGGCATCCGGCGCACGCCGAGCTGGTCGACGAGCGCACGGAGAATCCGCTCGAGGCCAAGGCGAAGGCCAAGGGGCTGAACTACGTCAAGCTCGACGGTGGTCAGGTCGGGATCATCGGTAACGGTGCGGGTCTGGTCATGTCGACCCTGGACGTGGTCGCGTATGCCGGTGAGGCGCACGGTGGGGTGAAGCCGGCGAACTTCCTCGACATCGGTGGTGGCGCGTCGGCGCAGATCATGGCCGACGGTCTGGACGTCATCCTGGGTGATGACGAGGTCAAGAGTGTGTTCGTGAACGTCTTCGGTGGGATCACCGCGTGTGACGCGGTCGCGAACGGGATCGTCGAGGCGCTGAAGATCCTGGGTGACGACGCGACCAAGCAGCTGGTCGTGCGCCTGGACGGCAACAACGTCGAGGAGGGGCGCCGCATCCTCGAGGAGGCGAACCACCCGCTGGTCACGGTGGTGGGCACGATGGACGACGCGGCCGCCAAGGCCGCTGAGCTCGCCTCGGCCGGCGCCGGGAGCCACAACACAACCGCCGCGGGAGCCTGAGAAAAATGTCGATCTTCCTCAACGAGAACAGCAAGGTCATCGTCCAGGGCATCACCGGCGGTGAGGGGACCAAGCACGCCGCCAAGATGATTGCCGCGGGCACCGACATCGTGGGCGGCGTCAACGCCCGCAAGGCCGGTACGACGCACACGGTCGGGGGCAAGGACGTGCCGGTGTTCGGCACGGTGGAAGAGGCGATGAAGGAGACCGGCGCCGATGTGTCGGTGCTGTTCGTGCCGCCACGCTTCGTCAAGGATGCCGTGATCGAGGCGATCGACGCCGAGATCGGCCTGGCCGTGGTGATCACCGAGGGCGTCCCGGTGCACGACTCGGCCTACTTCTGGGCGCACGCGGTCGCCACCGGAAACAAGACGCGGATCATCGGGCCGAACTGCCCCGGGATCATCTCGCCCGGCAGGTCGAACGCGGGCATCATCCCGGCGGACATCGCCGGGCCGGGCCGGATCGGTCTGGTGTCGAAGTCGGGCACGCTGACCTACCAGATGATGTTCGAGCTGCGTGAGTTCGGGTTCTCGACCGCGATCGGTATCGGTGGTGACCCGGTCATCGGGACCACGCACATCGATGCGCTGGAGGCGTTCGAGGCGGATCCGGAGACCGAGGCGATCGTGATGATCGGTGAGATCGGTGGGGATGCCGAGGAGCGTGCCGCGGACTTCATCAAGGCCAACGTGACCAAGCCGGTGGTCGGTTACGTTGCCGGGTTCACCGCGCCGGAGGGCAAGACGATGGGCCACGCCGGTGCGATCGTGTCCGGCTCGGCCGGTACCGCGCAGGCGAAGAAGGAGGCCCTCGAGGCCGCGGGTGTGAAGGTCGGCAAGACGCCGTCCGAGACCGCCGACCTGCTGCGCCGGATCCTGGCCGACCGGACCGATGCCGTCGCCTAGCGGCGCACCGGCCGGAGGTGTCGCATGACGGCCGGAACGGAGCGCAACGGTGTCGCGGTATTGCCGTCGACCACGGTGGGGGTGCCCCGGGAGAACGCCGAGGGCGAACGGCGGGTCGCGCTGGTGCCCAAGGCCGTCGAGAAGCTCCGGTCGCGCGGGGTGGAGGTGGTCCTCGAACCGGGTGCCGGGACCGGCGCCCTGATCCCGGACGAGGCCTACACGGCGGCGGGTGCCCGGCTCGGGGACCCGTGGGTGTGTGACGTGGTGGTGACCGTGGGCCCGCCGGGTCCTCCCGAGATCGGGAAGCTGTCCCGCGGCGCGACACTGATCGGTTTCCTGGGTCCGGCGACGTCGCCGGAGACGATGACGGCGCTGCGTGAGGCGGGGGTGCAGGCCTTCGCGATGGAGTCGATCCCGCGGATCTCCCGGGCGCAGGCGATGGACGCGTTGTCGTCGCAGGCGAACGTGGCGGGCTATAAGGCGGTGCTGGCTGCGGCCGAGCACTCGACCCGGTTCTTCCCGATGCTGACGACGGCGGCCGGCACGGTGAAGCCGGCGACGGCGCTGGTGCTCGGCGTCGGCGTGGCCGGGTTGCAGGCGCTGGCGACGGCGAAGCGGCTCGGTGCCCGCACGACCGGCTACGACGTCCGTCCCGAGGTGGCCGATCAGGTGCGCTCGCTCGGGGCGCAGTGGCTGGACCTCGGGATCGAGGCGGTCGGTGAGGGCGGTTACGCCCGCGAGCTCACCGATGAGGAACGGGCGATGCAGCAGCAGCGGCTGGAGGAGGCGATCACGGGGTTCGACGTCGTCGTGACGACGGCGAACGTGCCGGGCCGGACCGCGCCGACGCTGGTCACCGCGGCGGCGGTGGAGGGCATGCGCCCGGGGAGCGTGGTGGTGGACATGGCGGGGGAGAGCGGTGGCAACTGCGCGGCGTCGGAGGCGGGTCGGACCGTCGTCCGGCACGACGTGACGATCGTGTCGCCGTTGAACCTGCCGGCCACGATGCCGGAGCACGCGTCCGAGCTGTACGCGCGCAACGTGTCGGCGTTGCTGGAACTGATGGTCGATGAGCACGGCACGCTCGCGCCGGACTTCTCCGACGAGGTCCTCGCCGCGTCGTGTGTCACCCGGGCGGAGGCCTGATGGATTCCGGACTGCTGGCGAACATCGCGATTCTGGTGCTGGCCGGGTTCGTGGGCTTCGCGGTGATCTCGAAGGTGCCGAACACGCTGCACACGCCGTTGATGTCGGGGACCAACGCGATCCACGGGATCGTGCTGCTCGGCGCGATCATCGTGCTGGGCCGGGAGGAGGTCGGCGTCGTGGACGCGATCATCCTGGTGGTCGCGATCGTGTTCGGTGTGATCAACGTGGTCGGTGGGTTCCTGGTCACCGACCGGATGCTGGGCATGTTCAAGGGCAAGGCGCCCGGTCGGGCCGCTGCGGAGAAGGACGGGAGCGGCTCGTGAACCTGGCTGCCACGGAGACCATGGCGACCGGCCCGATGGCCGTGATCGTGCCGATCCTCTACATCATCGCGTTCGGGTTGTTCATCTACGGCTTGTCGGGTCTGACCGGTCCGCGTACGGCGGTGCGGGGCAACCTGATCGCTGCGGTCGGGATGGGGCTCGCGGTCGTCGCGACGTTGTTGCTGGTGCAGACGAACTGGATCCTGATCATCGTCGGGCTGGTGGTCGGCACGGTGCTGGGTGTGCCGGCGGCGCGCAACGTGAAGATGACGCAGATGCCGCAGATGGTGGCGTTGTTCAACGGTGTGGGTGGTGGCGCGGTCGCGTTGATCGCGTGGGCGGAGTTCCGGGCGACCGACGGGTTCGTCGACACGGCGTTGTATGTGGTGATCGCGTCGATGTTCGCCGCGATCGTCGGGTCGATCTCGTTCTGGGGGTCGTTGATCGCGTTCGGGAAGCTGCAGGAGATGCTTCCCGGCCGCCCGATCGGCCTGGGCCGGGCGCAGCAGCCGATCAACATGGGGCTGCTGGCGCTGGCCGTGGTCGCGGCGGTGGTCGCCGGGCTCGGCGGGGCGGGCGAGATCTGGGTCATCGCGGTGCTGGTGCTCGCCGCGGTGGTCGGCGTGCTGGTGGTGCTGCCGATCGGTGGTGCGGACATGCCGGTGGTCATCTCGTTGCTCAACGCGATGACCGGGCTGTCGGCGGCGGCGGCGGGTCTGGCGCTGGACAACACGGCGATGATCGTCGCGGGGATGATCGTGGGTGCGTCGGGTTCGATCCTGACCAACCAGATGGCCGTGGCGATGAACCGGACCATCCCGGCCATCGTCGCCGGCGGCTTCGGCGGCACCGCGTCGTTGCCCGGAGCGGATGACGGGGTGGAGCGCACCGTGCGGTCGACCAGCGAGTCGGATGCCGCGATCCAGATGGCCTATGCCTCGCAGGTGATCGTCGTTCCCGGTTACGGGATGGCGGTGGCCCAGGCCCAGCATGCGGTCAAGGACATGGCCAAGCTGTTGGAGAGCAAGGGTGTCGAGGTCAAGTACGCGATCCATCCGGTCGCCGGCCGGATGCCGGGTCACATGAACGTCCTGCTCGCCGAGGCCGACGTCCCCTATGACGCGCTCAAGGAGATGGACGACATCAACGGTGAGTTCTCCCGCACCGATGTGACGCTGGTGATCGGGGCGAACGACGTCACCAACCCCGCGGCCCGCAACGATCCCAGCTCGGCGATCTACGGGATGCCGATCCTCAACGTGGACGAGAGCCGGAACGTCATCGTGCTGAAGCGCTCGATGGGCTCCGGGTTCGCCGGCATCGACAACCCGCTGTTCTACGGCCAGAACACCTCGATGCTCTTCGGCGATGCGAAGAAGTCGGTCGCCGGGGTGACGGAGGGACTGAAGGCGCTCTAGATCTAGATCTGGACCCCACGGCCGCCGGTTCGGCCGTGGGGCCGGAGCTCGAGGCCCCGTTCCAGCTGCCGGAGTCCGTCGTCCAGCGCCTGGTCGGGGTCGTGACCCGGCGAGGCGTCGAGGAACGCCTGAACGGCGATCCCGAGTACCGCGCCGGTGAACGCCCGTACCTCCGGATCGGCCGGATCCCGCTCCGACCGGCGCGCGGTCGCGGATCCCAGCAGGTCGATCGCCCGGCGGATCAGGGCGGTGTTGGCCGACCACAGCTCCGGGACGCTCACCAGCAGGACGTCCCGCTCCCGGCGGGCCGCCCGGTCGTCGCCCGGCAGGCCGTCCCGGGCCGCCCGGATCGCGACCCGCAGCGCCTCCGCGGCCCCGACCTCGGGTGGCTGTTCCTCGAAGCCCCGCAGGACGGCGGTGGCCAGCGACAGGTGGTCGTCGAGGACGAGCAGGGACCCGACTCCTTGCACCACGTCGGCCACGTGATCGCCGACGTCGGCTACGCGCTCGCCCACTACCGACGCATGGGCTTCCACGTCCCCCCGCTGCAGCGCCCCGTACTCCCGGACCACCCGGAAGGTCCCTCCCGCGCCGTCGGCGTGGCCAACTCGCACATCGGGTTCGCGCACGACTTCGTCGAGCTGATCGCCGTGGTCGACGACGGTCCGTACCCGGACGACGAGGTCGTCCCGGCACCGCTCACGGTGCCCGCTGCCGCGCTCCCGGATCTCGAGCAGGCCATCGCCTCGACCGCCGCACGGCTGACAGCGGCACTCGCCCGGTTCGAAGGCCTCCACGTCCTGTGCTTCGGCGCCGCCGACGCCGACGCCACAGCCGCGCGGCTGCACGCGGACGGCGTCACACATTCCGGGGTGAAGCGGGCACGGCGACCGTCCACGACCGGTTGCACGGAGGTGCCGATCGGCTACCTGGAGATCGACGACTCCTCCGGGCTCTCCCCGGAGGGCCGGCTCGCGGTCTCCGAGCCACTACCCCAGGACCGGACGGAGCACCCCAACGGCGCGTTCCGCCTCGCCGGGACGATCCTGTGCGTCGCCGACGACGAGCTCGCGGACCACGAGTCGCGCTACCAGCGGTATCTGAACGGGGGCGCCCGCGACGACGGTCCGGCCCGCACGTTCGACCTCGGCGACCAGTGGCTGACGATCGTCCCCCGGTCGGGGCTCGGACAGCTCCTCCCGGGTGAGCAGCCGCAGGCCCTACCGGCTTTCGTCGCCTACGCCGTCGAGGTGCGCAACCTGGAGGCCACCCGGCGCCACCTCCACTCGGCCGGCGTGCCGCTGCGGACCTTCCGGGCCGGGGGCGTCGTCGTGCCGGCAGCCTCGGCGCTCGGCGCGGCGGTGATCTTCCGCGGCCCGTGACAGCGTCCGAGCCACCACCACACGCCTCGACCGAGGCGCACCCATGGCTGCGGATCGTCGAGGAATGTCGAGAACGACGTCGCCGCGCCCCGGAGCTCGGTCCGGGGCGCGGCTGTGTTCTCGTTCTTACGGGCTCGTTCTTACGGGCTCAGCCCTGCGGCAGGTTCTGGACGTGCTGGAAGCCGAACCGGCCCTTGATGCACAGGTGCCCGTGGGTGACCGAGTGGTCCGACGGGCTGGTCACGTTCACGATCTCGCCCTGCTGCACGTGCAGTTCCAGGTTGCAGCCGACCCCGCAGAACGAGCAGACCGTGGTGGTGACGGTCTCCTGCTCGGGGTGCCAGTTCCCGGCCTCGCGCTTGTCGTACTCGGACACCGACTTGAGTGCCCCGGTCGGGCAGACCCCGATGCAGTTGCCGCAGTACACACAGGCCGAGTCGGGCAGTTCCACGTCGTACTCGGTCGCGATGCGGGCGTCGAACCCGCGCCCGGCCGCGGCGATCGCGAAGGTGAACTGGGCGTCGGTGCCGCAGGCGTTGACGCACTTGTAGCACATGATGCACCGCGAGTAGTCCCGCACGTACAGGTCGTTGTCGACCTTGACGGGCTGTTCCACGGTCGCCCGCGTCCGACCATCCGGCGCAGAATGGTGCCCGGCGTGACGCCGTTCCCGCTCCCCGTCCACGGTGGGCGGTGCGGGTGGGCCGTAGCGCTCGGGGTCGACGCCGTACTCGCCCATCCAGCGCTGCACATCACCACTGGCCTCGCTCATGTCCGCCGAGGAGGCCAGCAGCTCCAGCACCATCCGGCGGCTGTGGCGGACCTTGTCGGTGTCGGTCCGCACTTGCATGCCGTCCTCGCAGGTGCGCGCACACGACGGGGCCAGGGTCCGGGCACCCTCGACCTCGACCACACACACCCGGCAGGCGTTGATCGGGTCCATGTTCGGCGCCCAACACAAGGTCGGGGTGTCGGCCTGCTGCGGGGTGCCTTCGCGGTGCAGTGCCTCGAGGATCGTGGACCCTTCGAGGACCCGGGCCTCGGTGCCGTCGAGCGTGACCGAGATGGTGCGCCGGATCTGCCCGAGCATCACCGGCCCCCCGGCGAGGCGTTCGGCCGGTCCGGGTGCCGATCCGGCGGGGTCGGCGACGGTCACACCGACCGCGCCGGCTCCGTTCGCCGGGTGCAGGGCGGTGACGCCCTCCCCGGCCGCGGGGCCGGGGCCCGGGGTCTCGGTGCCGGGAACCCCGGATCCGGCGTCCGCTTCCGGGGCGCCGTCGATCTGTCCCGCAGCCCGGGGGGCGTGGGATCCCGCCCCGGGTCCGGCGGGACCCTTGCCGCTGGTCGTCGTCATCGCCGTCCTCTCCGTGTCGGGTCCGGCCGCTGTGGCCGGGTCACCGGGTGCCCCCGTGGCCGTTCGTGGACGGCAGCCCGCGCGACGCCGGTGCCGCGATCAGTTCCAGTTCGATCGCCGACATCACCGCGGACGGCGCCGTCTGCCCCAGCCCGCAGATCGAGGCGTCGCGCATGACCCGCGCGAGGTCGTCCAGCAGGGCCAGCTCGGTCTCGCGGGAGCCGATCGGCGCCCCACGTTCCAGGCGGGCCAGGGCCTCCTCCTGACGGACGGTGCCGACCCGGCAGGGCACGCACTGCCCGCACGACTCGTCGCGGAAGAACGCCGCGATCCGCCGCAAGGTCCCGGTGATATCGGCGGCGGTGTCGAAGACCAGCACCACTCCCGAGCCGAGGGTGGCGCCGATGTCGCGGGTGCCCTCCAGGGTGAGCGGGACGTCGAGGTCGTCGGGCATCACGAACCCGCCGGCCGCCCCGCCGAGCAGGATGGTGCGCAGTTCCCCGCGCACCCCGCCGGCGAGCTCGAGCAGCTCGCGCAGTGTCGTCCCGAAGTCCACCTCGTAGACCCCGGGTGTGGCGACCGCGCCGGCGAGGCAGAACAGCTTCGACCCGGTCGAGCGGTCCCCACCGACGGAGGCGAAGGTCTGCCCGCCGATGTCGAGGATCTCCAGGACGTTGTAGAGGGTCTCCACGTTGTTGATCGCCGTCGGCTTCCCGAACAGGCCCTTCTGCGCCGGGAACGGCGGCTTGTTCCGCGGCTCACCGCGGAAGCCTTCGAGGGACTCCAGCAGCGCGGTCTCCTCACCGCAGATGTAGGCACCGGCGCCGCGGCGTAGCTCGATGTCGAAGGCGAAACCCTCGCCCATCACGTCCTCGCCCAGATAGCCGCGGGCGCGGGCGGCGGAGATCGCGTCCTGCAGCCGGCGGGTCGCCAGCGGATACTCGCCGCGGATGTAGAGATAGCCGACGGTGGCGCCGGTGACGTACCCGGCGACCGTCATGGCCTCGATCAGCCCGAACGGGTCGCCCTCCATCAGTACCCGGTCCTTGAACGTGCCGGGTTCGGACTCGTCGGCGTTGCACACCAGGTAGTGCGGGCGCTCGGGGGACTGCGCGACGCCGTCCCACTTCACGCCGGTGGGGAACGCCGCGCCGCCTCGCCCGGTCAACGACGAGTCCTTCAGCTCCGCGATCACCCGGGACGGGCCGAGGTCGACGGCCCGGCGCAGCGCCGCGTACCCGCCACGGAAGCGGTAGTCGTCCAACGACGACGGGTCGACCACCCCGACCCGGCGCAGCAGCCGCAGGCGCTGGGGTCGGTCGGCGGCGGCGCCACGGGTCTGCGGCGCGCTCACCGACGTGTCGGCGAACGCCTGATCGGCCTCGGTGGCCTGGTCGCCGCCGGTGTCGAACGGGGCGGCCGCGGCCTCGACGGTGCCGGACGGGGTGGCCGGTGCCTGGGACAGGTCCGGCTCGCCCGCGCGCTGGTGCAGTACGGCCGGGGCGCGTTCGCACAGGCCCAGGCACGGGCTGCGGACCCAGCAGGCGTCGGCGCCGGCCGGCCCGTCCCCGCCGGGCGGGGCGTCCGTGGTGCCGGGCGGGGCCGCCGGTGCGGCTGTGGTGTCGCGGGCGCCGCCTTCGGGGCCGAGCGCCGCCGTGAGCTCGGTGATGATCTCCTCACCCCCGTTGGGCCCGCACACGACGTCGTCGCACACGTGCACCACCCGCGGCGCCCGCGCCTCGACCGAGAACATCGCATAGAACGTCGCGACGCCGTAGATCTCGGCAGGAGGCACGGACAGGGTCCGGGCGATGTGGTTGAGCGCGCCCTCGGAGACCCAGCCGACGGCGTCGTGCACGGCGTGCAGCACCGGTAGCAGCAGGTTCCGCTGCGAGCGGGCGGCGTGCCCGCCGTGCACCGAGCGGGTCGGGCGGTCGCCGTTGTCCCGAGCCGGGGCCAGCCGGCCGAACGCGGCGTCGATCGCGTCGCGTTCGACCCCCGTGGCCTCGGCGGACGACAGATGCAGGTCCATCAGTTACCTCCTGCCACCGGGAGCGTCGACCTGACGTCGGCGCCGAGCTTCTCGATCCGCACTGCGGTGGCCTTGAACTCCGAGGTCCCCGACTTGGGGTCCCAGGCGTCGTTGGTCAGCGCGTTCACGTCGACCTCCTCGGAGAAGTGCGGCGTGAACGACGCCAGACCCGGCCGCAACGACGGATCCAGGGCCACCGGCGCCTCCACCGACCCGCGCCGGCTGCTCACCCGCACGCGTTCACCGTCGGCGATGCCCATGCGTGCGGCATCGGACGCGTCCATCCGCAGCGACTCCCGTCGCCGCAGCGGCGAGGCGTAGCCGCCGGTCTGGACACCGGAGTTGTAGGCGTCCAGCAACCGCACCGTCGTCAACCGGATCGGGAACTGTTCGTTGAGCGTGTCCACCGGGGCGACGTGCTCGACCGGGGTGAACGGCGCCGCCGCACCACGCTCGACCGGATCGTCGGCCCACAACCGGGCGTGGAGCAGTGGGGTGCCCGGATGCTCCTCGGCCGGGCACGGCCACTGGATCCCACCGAGCGCGTCCAGGCGGGCATAGCTCATCCCGTGGTGCCAGTTCAACGACACCGACCGCAGTTCGTCCCACACCTGCTCGGCGGTGGGTTCACCCCACGCGTGCCCGAGCCGGTCGGCGATCGCACAGATGATGTGCGTATCCGGACGGGCCACGCCGGGTGGGTCGAGCGCCTTGCGGACCCGCTGCACCCGCCGTTCGGAGTTGGTGACGGTGCCCTCGTACTCACACCAGTCCGCGGCCGCCGGCAGCACCACATCGGCCAGCTCCGCGGTCGCGGTCCGGAAGATGTCCTGAACCACCAGATGATCCAACGACCCGAGCATGGCCCGGGCGTGCACGGCGTTGGCCTCGGACTCCGCCGGGTTCTCCCCGATGCAGTACAGCGCCGAGAGGTCGCCGCGCTCCATCGCCTCGAACATCTCCGACAGGTGCATACCCTTCTGCGGCGGGATCGGCTTACCGCCGTACACGGCCTGGAACCGGGCCCGTGCCACATCGTCGGCCAGGTCGTAGCCACCGGGCAGCTTCGACGGGATCGACCCCATGTCGCCGCCGCCCTGCACGTTGTTCTGCCCACGCAACGGCACCAACCCCGACCCGTACCGACCCACATGCCCGGTCAACAACGCCAGATTGATCAACGCGAACACGTAGTCCGCGGCGTTGTGATGCTCGGTGATCCCCAGAGTCCAGCAGATCTGCGCCCGATCAGCCCGGGCGTAGGCGTGCGCGAGCTCCCGGATCGTGGCCGCCGGGACACCGGTGATCTCCTCGGCCCGCTCCAGGGTGTAGGGCTCGACCGAGGCCGCGTAGTCGGAGAACCCGCTGGTGGAACGCTCGACGAACGACCGGTTCACCAGACCGGCATGAATGATCTCCCGCCCCACCGCATTGGCCAGGGCGATGTCGGTGCCCACGTCCAGGCCGAGCCAGGCGTCCGCCCAGTGGGCGGTCGAGGTGTGGCGCGGGTCCACCGAGTACATCCGGGCACCCTTACGCAGCCCTTGCAGCACGTGGTGGAAGAAGATCGGGTGCGTCTCGCGGGCATTGCTACCCCACAAGATCAGAAGGTCGGCGTTTTCCGCCTCGACATAAGCGGAGGTGCCGCCGCCGGCACCGAACACAGCCGTCAGACCGACGACACTGGGAGCGTGTCAAGTACGGTTACAGCTGTCGACGTTGTTGCTGCCCATCACCGCCCGAGCGAACTTCTGCGCGGTGTAGTTCATTTCGTTGGTGGCCTTGGAGCAGCTGAACATCCCGAACCGCTCGCCGGGCACATCCCGGAAGCCCGCCGCAGCACGGTCCAGGGCCTCCTCCCACGAGGCGGGACGCAGTACACCGTCCTCCCGGACCAGCGGCTCGGTGAGCCGGACGTGGCGGACACGGTTGCGACCTCGGGGCATCGTCGACCTCCTGCTACGAACTCGTTGGCGTGATCATGCTAACACGCCCATACTGTATGCCGTATCCCTCGAGGTGTCCGCGCGAGTGCGGACACCTCGAGGCCCGGTGTCAGCGGGGCGGAAGTGGGCTGACAGCGGTCGGGGCGTGTTCCCGCACGCTCGCGAGCTCCTCGAATTCGGTCACCGCGTCGATCTCGGCAGCGCCCATGGAGACGTTCGTGACCCGCTCCAGCACGACCTCGACGACGACCGGCACCTTGTGCTCGCGGGCCAGGGTCCACGCCCGGCGCAGGGTCGGCGCGATCTCCTCCGGGTCGGTGACCCGCAGGCCGACACAGCCCAGCCCCTCGGCCACGACGACGTGGTCGACGCCGTACCCCTTGGGTGCGGGCTCGCGGTCACCGTCCACCGCGTCCGTCGTGTGGATGTTGTCGAAGCCCAGCTGCACGCAGAAGTCCATGTCGAACGCCCGCTGTGCCTGCCGGATCAGCCCCAGGTAGGAGTTGTTGACCACGATGTGCACGTAGGGCAGCTGGAACTGCGCACCGACGGCCAGCTCCTCGAGCATGAACTGGAAGTCGTAGTCGCCCGACAGCGCCACCACGGGCGTCGACGGATCGGCGACGACGGCGCCGAGCGCGGCCGGGATCGTCCAGCCCAGCGGGCCGGCCTGCCCGGCGTTGATCCAGTGCCGTGGCCGGTAGACGTGCAGGAACTGGGCCGCGGCGATCTGGGAGAGCCCGATCGTGGTGACGTAGCGGGTGTCCGGGCCGAAGACCTCGTTCATCTCCTGGTAGACCCGCTGCGGTTTGATCGGGGTCTCGGTGAAGTGCGTGCGCCGCTGCAGCGTGGCCTTGCGCTCCGCGCAGCCGGCGACCCACTCCGTGCGATCCGGCAGCGTGCCCGCGTCCCGCCGGCGCCGGGCCTCGGCGACGAGCTCGTCGAGCGCCGCGCCGGCGTCGGACACGATGCCGTAGTCCGGCGCGAACACCCGTCCGATCTGGGTCGGCTCGATGTCGATGTGCACGAACGTGCGCCCGCGCCGGTAGGTGTCGAGTCCGCCGGTGTGCCGGTTCGCCCACCGGTTCCCGATGCCGAGCACGGCGTCGGACTCGAGGAAGGTGGCGTTGCCGTAGCGGTGCGCGGTCTGCAGCCCGGCCATGCCCGCGGCGAGCCGGTGGTCGTCCGGGATCGCGCCCCAGCCCATCAGCGTCGGCACCACCGGCACGTCGAGCACCTCGGCGAGCTCGACGAGGCGGTCGGACGCGTCGGCGTTGATCACCCCGCCGCCCGCGACGATCAGCGGTCGTTCCCCGGCGCAGAGCAGGTCGAGTGCCTTCGCGGCCTGCTCACGGGTCGCGGCGGGCCGGTGCACCGGCAGCGAGGTGTAGGTGTCCGGGTCGAAGTCGATCTCGGTGACCTGGACGTCGACCGGCAGGTCGATCAGCACCGGGCCCGGGCGTCCGGAGCGCATGAGGTGGAACGCCTGGGCGAACGCCCACGGCACCTGCGCCGCCTCGAGGACCGTCATGGCCATCTTCGTGACCGGCTTGGCGATCGACGTGATGTCGACGGCCTGGAAGTCCTCCTTGTGCAGCCGGGCGACCGGGGCCTGCCCGGTGACGGCCAGGATCGGGATCGAGTCCGCCTGCGCCGAGTACAGCCCGGTGATCATGTCGGTTCCGGCCGGGCCGGAGGTCCCGACGCAGACGCCGATGTTCCCGGCGTGGGTGCGGGTGTAGCCCTCGGCCATGTGCGCGGCGCCCTCGACGTGCCGGGCGAGCACGTGGGCGATCCCGCCGTGCGCGCGCATCGCGGAGTAGAACGGGTTGATCGCGGCACCGGGGACGCCGAAGGTCTGGGTCGCGCCCTCCAGCTCGAGGATCTTCACCGCCGCGTCGACGGCACGCATCCGGGGCATCAGGGCCTCCCGTGGGTCTGGGTGTCCGATCCGCGGCCGGAGAGCCGCGCGATGGTGCGGTACAGGGCGGAGTGGTCGAGCCCGCCGTCGCCGGCGGCTCGGGTGGCGGCCACCAGCTGGGCCACCAGCGAGCCCACCGGGGTGGCGACGCCTGCCTCCCGCGCGGCCGAGGTGACGATGCCCATGTCCTTGTGGTGCAGGTCGATCCGGAAGCCCGGGGCGAAGTCGTCCCCGAGGATCTTCGACGCCTTCTGGTTCAGCACGGCGGAGCCGGCCAGGCCGCCGCCGAGCACCTCGACCGCGGCAGGCAGGTCGGCGCCGTGCGCCTCGAGGAACACGAGCGCCTCGGAGAGCAGGGCGATGTTGCCGGCGACGATCAGCTGGTTGGCGGCCTTCACCGTCTGCCCGGCGCCGCTCGGGCCGACGTGCACGACGGTCTTGCCGACGACCTCGAGCAGCGGGCGGGCCGCGGCCACGTCGGCGTCCACGCCGCCGACCATGATCGACAATGCGGCGTTCTCCGCCCCGGCCTGGCCGCCGGAGACCGGCGCGTCGATCATCCGGAGCCCGGCGGCCGCGGCCTCGGCGGCCAGACCGGCTGCCACGTCCGGTCGGATCGTCGAGAAGTCGATCACCAGCGTGCCGGGTGCCGCATGCGCGAGCACACCGTCCTCCCCGGTCAGGACGTCGGTGACGTCGGGGGAGTCGGGCAGCATCAGGGCGACGACCTCGGCGCCGCGCACGGCGTCCGGCCCGGAGTCGGCGGCCCGCCCGCCGGCGTCGATGAGCGGCTTCGCCTTCTCCGGCGTGGCGTCGAAGCCGACGACGTCGTGTCCGGCGCGGGCCAGGTGCTGGGCCATCGGGCTGCCCATGATGCCGAGCCCGATGAACGCGATGGTGGTCATGGTGGTCCTCTCTGTGCCGGCGCTCGCTGCGCGAGCTACGCGCGGGTGGTCGAGCCGGCCCGCGCACCGGCGGGCAGCCAGGCGAACGGGTCGGATCCGGTGGGCTTGTACTCGCATCCGATCCAGCCGTCGTAGCCCGCGGCGGTGAGCCGCTCGAGCCAGGCGGACAGCGGCAGGTCGCCGGTGCCCGGCTCGCCGCGGCCGGGCGCGTCGGCGATCTGCACGTGCCCGATCCGCCCGGCGTACCGGTCGATCGCGGCCTCGACGTCGTCGCCGTTCACGGCCAGGTGGTAGACGTCCAGCAGCAGCGCCACGTGGTCCGAACCGACCCGGTCCAGCACGGCGACGGCGTCCGCGGCGGTCTTGAGCGGGTAGGCGTCCACCCCGCTGACGGGTTCGACCAGTACGACCGCGCCGATCGCGGCGGCGGCCAGACCGGCCACGGCCAGGTTCTCCGCGGCCAGTGTGTCCTGCTCGGCAGGTGCGACGCCGTCGATGCGGTTGCCGTACAGCGCGTTGAACCCGGTCGTGCCGAGTCGTGCGCCGATGCCGGTGGCGATGGCGATGGCGTCGCGGAACTCGTGGGAGCGCGACGGGTCGGACAGCAGTCCGCGGTCCCCGGCCGGCATGTCCCCGGCCGGGAAGTTCAGACCGGTCAGCCGGACGCCGGCGTCGTCCACGGCGCGGACGAAGGCATCCACCTCGCGGTTCGCGGGGACGGCTTCGGCGAACGGCCACCAGAACTCGACGGCGTCGAAGCCGGCGTCGCGGGCGGCCTGTGGGCGCTCATGGAGCGGCAGGTCGGTGAACAGGATGGAGCAGTTCACGGTCCAGGACCGTGACGAGGGGTAAGGCACACGAGCCTCCGAAATTTCACGATGCGGAAAAGGCATTTCGCGAACTGAGGAGTGTGAAGAGCAGCACAGGTCGTTCCGGAAAGTCAAGCGAGTCGCCGGGGCGCCGGGTGTGCCTTGACGCGCTGCTCGGCCTGGTGTTGGCATACAGTATGCCACCCACGCATCGTGAAGGGTCCTGCTGATGCAGACGTCTCCCGCGGCTGCCGATACGCCGGACATCGAGGACGCCTCCGGCCGGGTGGTGGGTACGACGACCGTCGCGCCGGCCGGCGGATCCACGACCGTGCAGGCCGTGGAGCGGACCGTGGCGCTGCTGGAGGCGATGGCCGACGCCGGGGGACAGGCCACGCTCTCGAGCCTCGCGCTGCGCTCCGGTCTGCCGATGCCGACGATCCACCGGCTGATGCGGACCCTGGTCGGGTGTGGCTACGTCCGTCAGGGGCCCGGCCGCGAGTACTCGCTCGGCCCCCGGCTGGTCCGGCTCGGGGACAGTGCCGGGCGCCTGGTCGGGATGTGGGCGCGGCCCCGGCTGGTGGAGCTGGTCGACGCGCTCGGCGAGAGCGCGAACCTCGCGGTGCTGGACGGCACCCAGGTCGTCTACATCGCGCAGGAACCCGGCCGGCACGCCATGCGCATGTTCACCGAGGTCGGGCGCCGGGTGCCCCCGCACTGCACCGCGGTCGGCAAGGCACTGCTGGCGCTCATGCCCGCCGAGCAGGTCCAGGAACTGCTGCGGCACACCGAGATGACCGCGCAGACCGAGAGCACGATCATCGATCCGGCCGCGTTCGCCGCGGAGCTGGAGCGGATCCGCCGATGCGGGTACGCGCTCGACGACGGCGAGCAGGAGCTGGGCGTGCGCTGCGTGGCCGTGGCGCTGGACGCGCCGGTGCTCGTCGCCGTCTCGGTGTCGGGCCCGAGCACGCGGATGACCGACGATCTCGTCGCGGCCGCCGTCCCCCGGTTGCGCTCCGCGGCACGGGCACTGCTCGACGGCATGGCTCGCAACGCCGCGTCCCCGGCGTGACGCCGGGGCGGGGCGCCCGTGGCGGCCCCTGGCGAGGGATCGGGTGGTCAGCGAGCTGATATCGGCAGGTGAGCGCCGTCACGTGAGCGGACTCACCGGGCATGCCGGACTGGACCGTCATATACTGCAGACAGTCGACCGCGAGGACCCACTGTAGCGTCCCGTGGCTCGTTTCCGCCCAGCGCCGAGCGGGAATCTCCAGTCCGTCATCAAACGAAGGAAGCATCGCCATGTCCGTCATCGATCGTGTTCTGCTCGGCCTCCGTCGTATCCCGCGCGGCTTCTCGGCCGACGGCCGCCAGCTCGGCCTCGGGCTCTCCGCGGCCCTCGACGCCCAGCGGGCACGCGGCGCCGAGCCCCTCGACCGTGTGTCCGTGGACCGGGAGCCGGGCGACCGTCGCGACGTGAGCCGCGCCGGGCGCGCGGACGTCGCCGACGCGGACCGCGCCGCCCGATAGGTTCCGAGCTCCGGGTGTGATCACCGACGGGGGAGTGGATCGGGCCACATGGGTGAGCCCGACCCACCGTCTGCGAGTACTTTGTATGCTGTAGGCAGAGACCGCGCGGTGGCGGTCCGACTTTCCTGTGGAGTGCTCATGCCCAAGTTGCCGACCGACGATCGGCGTGTGTCCCGGCCGGTCCCGCTGCGCGAGAGCGTGCACAACGCCATCCTCGAGATGATCGTCGAGGGTGATTTGAAGGCGGGACAGCATCTCGTGGAGGCCGAACTCGCGAGCCGGCTGGGCGTGTCCCGCCAGCCGGTCCGCGAGGCGCTCCAGTGGCTGAACTCCGACGGCTGGGTCGATCTACGACCAGCGCACGGGGCCTACGTCCACGCGCCCACACCGGCCGAGGCCGACCAGCTGCTGGCCGTGCGTGGGCTGCTGGAGACCGAGTCGGCCCGTCTCGCCGCCGCGCACGTGCCGGCGGACGGCATCGAGGAGCTGCGCGACTGGTGTCGCCAGGGCACCGAGGCGCTGGAGGCCGACGACGTCGCGTCCCTGGTCGCCGCGAACGCCGGGTTGCACGCGGCGGTCGCCCGGTTCTCCGGCAACACCGTGCTGTGTGATCTCGTCTCGCAGGTCGACCGCCGGGTGCGCTGGTACTTCCGGCCGGTGGCCCGCGACCGCGGTGCACAGTCCTGGCAGGAGCATGCCGAGCTGATCGAGGCGATCGCCTCGGGCGACGGTGACCGTGCGGCCGAGGTCATGCGCCGCCACACCGAGCTCACCCGGATGACCTACCTCGAGCACTCCACGGCCGATGATGCCGCGGAGGCCACCGCAGAAGGTGCCCAGCGGGCCGGGTGATCCCGGCCCGCCGGGGCATCCCTGGTGGGTGATCAGAAGGTCGGGCCGGCCTGCACGACCGAGGGCAGTGTTCGGGGCAGGCCGGGCCGGCGCAGCGTCGTCGCGCCCCACGCCGCCCCCAGGGCGAGGAGGCCGGCCAGCACGAACGCGGCCGGCGCTCCCCAGGTCGCCACCGTGAGCGCGCCGAGCCCGACGCCCACCACCCCACTTCCGGCCTTCGCGCTGTAGACCAGCCCGTGCACCTCCACGGCGCTGTCCTCCCCGAAGTACTCCCGCGCCAGGCCGGCGAGCAGCGGGTAGAACCCGCCGCCTCCCAGACCGGCGACCACGCAGGCCGCGGCCAGGATGCCGGTCGAGCCGGTGCCCACGGCCACGGCGAGCAGCAGCTGTCCGGCCGCCAGGACGCCGAGGACCAGGCCCAGTGCCTGGGAGCGCCCGATCCGTTCCGAGGCGCCGACGGCCATCGCCCGGCTGGCACCGTTCATCCCGACCAGCAGGCCGGCCGCGAGCGCGACCAGTGCCGACCCCGCACCCAGGCCTGCGGCCAGCACGACCAGGAACGCGGCGTCGAACAGCGACACCGCCCCCGCGCCGAGCAGGACCAGCGCCATCGTCGGCAGCGCCCGGGTGTGCAGTGCCTGCTCGGGGGAGAACTCGCGGACCGCGGGCGGGTTGTGGCGACGGCTGCGGTTCGACTCGGACCCGAGCGACCAGTGCCGGGGGTCGACCGCTTCGGGCCACCACCGCTGCGGGGGGTCGACGAACAGCAGCCCCCCGATCGCGATCAGCAGGAAGCCCACGACCGCGGCGATGGTCAGCACCGGCTGCAGTGAGGACGCGTCGAGCGCGACGACCGAGGCCACCACGACCGGCACCGACCCGTAGGCGAACGCGCCGGTCACGATGCCGACCGCGGAGGCGCTGCGCTCCGGGTACCACTTGGCCACGGTCGAGGTGCACACCGCGTACACCAGGCCGGCGCCGATCCCGCCGACGACCGAGTAGCCGACCAGCACGCCGAGGGTGCTCGGCACGTACGCGAGGGTCAGCAGGCCGGCCTCGCAGAGGACCGCCCCCGCCAGCATCAGCATCTTGGGCCCCACCCAGCCATGCTGGCGCAGGTAGGCGATCGGGAACCCGACGCCGGCCTGGAACACCGTCCACACGGCGAGCGGCAGGAAGGCCTCGGCCAGGGTCCAGTCGTTGCGCGCCATCAGGGCGGGCACCGCGGCCCCGTACCCGTACTGCAGCACGCCGATGGCGGCCATCGCGAGGCCCGCCTGCCACAGGATCGACGCCCGCGGCCAGCCGGTCAGCAGCGCCCGGGCGTCTTCCCCCACCCGGTACCGGCGCCCCCGCCAGTCCCGGACCTCCCGGATCTCCTCGGATCGTTGCTCTCTCATGATGATCCTCCCATACTGTATACGGCACCGGGACGGCAGTCTGGACAAGCAATCGTCCGCGTAGTAAGAAGTGAGCCCATACGGTATGCAGTATGGGTTCGGCGGGCAACTCGCCCCGGTTTTCCCGGCATATCGGGTATCTGCGCAATCGACGACGAGGAGATGACCTCCCATGACCCAGACAGTCCGGGGCAATGCCGTCCAGCAGGACGCCACCGGCTCGGTGGTCGACCGGCCGACCATCTCCGGCGGCCACCTGGTGGCCAAGGCGCTACGGGCAGAGGGGGTCGACACGATCTTCACCCTGTGCGGCGGCCACATCATCGACATCTACGACGGTTGCGTGGACGAGGGCATCTCGGTCATCGACGTACGCCATGAGCAGGTGGCCGCCCACGCAGCGGACGGATACGCCCGGATCACCGGCACCCCCGGGTGCGCCGTGGTGACCGCGGGGCCCGGTACCAGCGACGCGGTGACCGGCGTGGCGAACGCGCTGCGCGCCGAGAGCCCGATGCTGCTGATCGGCGGGCAGGGGGCCCTGTCCCAGCACAAGATGGGGTCGCTGCAGGACCTCCCGCACGTCGACATGATGGCGCCGATCACGAAGTTCTCGGCCACCGTGCCGAGCACCGCGCGCGCCGCCGACCTGGTGTCGATGGCGTTCCGGGAGTGCTACGCGGGCGCCCCGGGGCCGTCGTTCCTGGAGATCCCGCGCGACGTGCTCGACGCCAGCGTCCCGCTCGAGCAGGCCCGGCTGCCGGAGGCGGGCCACTACCGCGCCTCGCGCAGCGCGCTCGGCGACCCGGCGGCGATCGAGAAGCTCGCCGAGCTCGTCTCACGCGCCGAGAAGCCGTGCGTGCTGCTGGGCAGCCAGGTGTGGACGTGCCGGGCCACCGACGCCGCGATCGAGTTCGTCCGCGAGCTCGGCGTGCCCGCGTTCATGAACGGCGCGGGCCGCGGCACACTGCCCCCGAACGACCCGATGCACTTCCAGCTCGCCCGCCGGCACGCGTTCACCGAGGCCGACCTCATCATCGTCGTCGGCACGCCGTTCGACTTCCGGATGGGCTACGGCAAGCGGCTGTCCCCGACCGCGAAGGTCGTCCAGATCGACCTGGACTACCGCACCGTCGGCAAGAACCGCGACATCGACCTCGGCATCGTCGGCGATGCGGGCACCGTGCTGTCCGCGGTCACCGCGGCGAGCGCGGGCTCGATCCGCCGCGACCGGCGCTCCTGGATCCAGGAACTGCGTGCCGTCGAGGACACGGCCTACCAGAAGCGGCTGCCCCGCCAGCACTCCGCGAGCTCCCCGATCGACCCGTACCGGCTGGTGCACGAGATCAACGAGTTCCTCACCGAGGACTCGATCTACATCGGGGACGGCGGCGACATCGTCACGTTCTCCGGGCAGGTGGTCCAGCCCAAGTCGCCCGGGCACTGGATGGACCCGGGCCCGCTGGGCACGCTCGGCGTCGGCGTCCCGTTCGTCCTCGCGGCCAAGCACGCCCGCCCGGACAAGGAGGTCGTCGCTCTGTTCGGTGACGGCGCCTTCAGCCTCACCGGCTGGGACTTCGAGACGCTGGTGCGCTACAACCTGCCGTTCGTCGGGATCGTCGGGAACAACTCCTCGATGAACCAGATCCGCTACGGGCAGGCCCAGAAGTACGGCGAGGACCGCGCCCGGGTCGGCAACACCCTCGGCGACGTGCCCTACGACCAGTTCGCCCGGATGCTCGGCGGCCACGGCGAGGAGGTCCGCGACCCCGCCGACATCGCGCCGGCGCTGCAGCGCGCCCGGGAGTCCGGCAAGCCCTCGTTGATCAATGTCTGGGTCGATCCGGACGTCTACGCCCCCGGAACCATGAACCAGACGATGTACAAGTGACCGCCCGCGGACACGTGATCGCCGGCGGCCCGGTGATCGCCAGTGGCAAGGAGGCCAGGGGATGAGTAACGCACTGGAAGGTATCCGGGTCCTCGACATGACCCACGTCCAGTCCGGACCGTCGGCGACCCAGGTGCTCGCCTGGCTCGGCGCGGACGTGGTCAAGGTCGAGGCCCCCACCGGGGACATCACACGCACCCAGCTGCGCGACCTGCCGGACGCGGACAGCCTCTACTTCACGATGCTGAACTGCAACAAGCGCAGCGTCACCCTGAACATGAAGAGCGAGCGCGGCAAGGAGATCTTCACCGAGCTCGTGAAGTCCTCCGACGTGATGGTGGAGAACTTCGGCCCCGGCGCGGTGGACCGGATGGGGTTCACCTGGGACCGGCTGCAGGAGCTCAACCCGCGGCTGATCTACGCCTCGATCAAGGGGTTCGGTGAGGGCCCCTACACCCACTTCAAGGCCTACGAGGTGGTCGCCCAGGCGATGGGCGGATCGATGAGCACCACCGGGTTCGCCGACGGGCCCCCGATGGCCACCGGCGCCCAGATCGGTGACTCCGGCACGGGTATCCACGCCGTGGCCGGCATCCTGGCCGCCCTGGTGCAGCGCAACAGCACCGGGCGCGGCCAGCGGGTGACGGTCGCGATGCAGCACGCGGTGCTCAACCTGTGCCGGGTCAAGCTGCGCGACCAGCAGCGCCTGGCCCACGGCCCGCTGGCCGAGTACCCGAACGACGAGTTCGGCGACGAGGTGCCCCGCTCGGGCAACGCCTCGGGCGGCGGGCAGCCGGGCTGGGCGGTCCGGTGCAAGCCGGGCGGTCCCAACGACTGGGTCTACGTGATCGTCCAGCCCACCGGCTGGGAGCCGATCAGCAAGCTGATCGGCCGCCCGGAGCTGGCCGACGACCCGGAATGGTCCACCCCGAAGGCGCGTCTGTCCAAGCTGGACAAGATGTTCCAGATGATCGAGGAGTGGACGAGCCAGCACGACAAGTGGGAGGTGCTGGCCGAGCTGAACAGCCACAACGTCCCGTGCGGCCCGATCCTCTCGACCAAGGAGATCATCGAGGACGCCTCGCTGGCGGACAACAACATGATCGTGACGGTGGACCATCCGCAGCGCGGCTCGTTCCAGACCGTCGGATGCCCGATCAAGCTCTCCGAGTCCCCGGTGAAGGTCGAGACCTCGCCGCTGCTCGGTGAGCACAACGAGGACGTCTACCTGCGTGAACTGGGTGTCGAGGCCGACGAGTACGCCCAGCTCAAGTCGAACGGAGTGATCTGAGCATGAGCTATGACATCCAGACCGTTCGCGAGGTCCTCGACAAGGTCCGCGCGGAGGACCGCGACTCACTGACCGCGCCCGAGGGCAAGATCGTGTGTCAGGCCTACGGCATCACCACGCCGGGGGAGGGTCTCGCCGGTTCCGCGGACGAGGCGGTCCGGCTGGCCGCGGAGATCGGCGGGGCGGTGGTTATGAAGATCGTCTCCCCGGACATCCTGCACAAGACCGAGGCCGGCGGGGTCCTCGTCGACGTGCGCGGTGACGACGCGGTGCGCCGCGCCTACACCGAGATCGTCGACAACGCCCGTGCCTACTCCGCGGACGCCGTGATCGACGGCGTGCAGGTCCAGGAAATGCTCTCCGGCGGCCACGAAGTGATCATCGGCGCGACCACCGACCCGACGTTCGGCAAGGTCGTCGTCTTCGGTCTCGGCGGGGTGCTCGTCGAGGTGCTCAAGGACGTGACGTTCCGGCTCGCGCCGATCGACGACGCGACGGCGGGCACGATGCTCAACGACATCGCGGCGGCCGAGGTCCTGCGCGGAGCCCGTGGTGCCGAACCGGTGGACGCGAGCGCACTGGCCGGTATGCTGCGCCGGGTCTCCGACCTGATCACCGACTTCCCCGAGATCCGGGAGCTGGACCTCAACCCGGTCTTCGCCCGTCCCGACGGCGCCTCGGCCGCGGACGTGCGGATCCTGCTGGAGACCGAGACGGTCCCCGAGCCGGTGCGCTACACCGACGAGGAGATCCTCGCGACGATGACCCGGATGATGCAGCCGCGCTCGGTCGCGGTCATCGGGGCGTCCGCCGAGGAGGGCAAGATCGGCAACTCGGTGATGAAGAACCTGGTCAACGGGGGCTTCGCCGGCGACATCTACCCGATCAATCCCAAGGCCGACGAGATCCTCGGCCGGAAGGCCTACTCCAGCGTCTCCGAGATCCCCGGCGAGGTCGACGTCGCGGTCTTCGCGGTCCCGGCCAAGTTCGTCATCGGGGCCGTGGCCGAGGTGGGCGACAAGGGCATCCCGGCCGCGGTGCTCATCCCGTCGGGCTTCGCCGAGACCGGCAACGTCGATCTGCAACAGGAGCTCGTCGACACCGCCCGCGCACACGGGGTGCGGCTGCTCGGGCCCAACATCTACGGCTACTACTCCACGCACCACGATCTCTGCGCCACCTTCTGCACCCCCTACGACGTCAAGGGTGGTGTCGCGCTGACCTCGCAGAGCGGGGGCATCGGGATGGCCATCCTGGGCTTCGCACGGACGTCGAAGATGGGTGTGTCGGCGATCGTGGGGCTGGGCAACAAGTCCGACATCGACGAGGACGACCTGCTCACCTACTTCGAGAAGGACGACAACACCACCTGCATCGCGATGCACCTCGAGGACCTCAAGGACGGGCGGGCCTTCGTGGAGACCGCCCGCCGGGTGACCGCGACGAAGCCGGTGGTGGTCCTCAAGGCCGGGCGCACCGAGCAGGGTGCCAAGGCCGCCGGCTCGCACACCGGCGCGCTGGCCGGCGACGACAAGGTCTACGACGACATCCTGCGCCAGGCGGGTGTCGTCCGGGCGCCCGGGCTGAACGAGATGCTCGAGTACTCTCGTGGCCTGCCGGTGCTGCCCACCCCGAAGGGCGAGAACGTCGTGATCATCACCGGGGCCGGCGGGTCCGGGGTGCTGCTCTCCGACGCGTGCGTGGACAACGGCCTGAGCCTGATGGAGATCCCGCCCGACCTCGACGAGTCGTTCCGGGCGTTCATCCCGCCCTTCGGCGCGGCCGGGAACCCGATCGACATCACCGGTGGTGAGCCGCCGAGCACCTACGAGGCGACGATCCGGCTCGGACTGGAGGATCCCCGGATCCACGCCCTGATCCTGGGCTACTGGCACACCATCGTCACCCCGCCGATGGTGTTCGCGGAGCTGACCGCACGGGTCGTGGCCGAGGCCCGCGCCAAGGGCATCGACAAGCCCGTGGTGGCCTCGCTCGCCGGCGACGTCGAGGTGGAGGAGGCCAGCGACCACCTCTACCAGCACGGGATCGTCGCCTACCCGTACACGACCGAGAAGCCGGTCGCCGTACTCGGGGCCAAGTACCGCTGGGCCCGCGCTGCGGGCCTGGTCTGACCGTCCCACCACCTCCGCGCCCGTGAGCGGTGGGCGGGACCCCCGCCCACCGCTCGCGGGACGCACGGCATGAAGAGAGGAGCGACGACCGGAAGGCCGCACGTCGACCGATGCCCCATCCAGGAGAGTCAATGACGACTTCCAAAGACCCCGAGGCCGAGTTCCCGGATAACGCCGCGCAGGCCGTGCCCGACACCGACACACGGGTGTGGCACGCGGGTGGCCTGGAGCCGATGCCGATTCGCAAGCTCCCGCAAGCCCCGCCCTCGGTGCACATCCTGGGCCCGACGGTATTCCTCGTCGCGCTCGGTGTGGGCATGGGCGAGGCCTACATGTGGCCGCGGCTGGTCCTGCTCTTCGGGCCGGAGATCCGCTGGCTGTTCCTGATCGGCGTGACCCTGCAGGCGATCGTCCTGCTGGAGATGTCGCGCTACGCCATGGCGACCGGGGAGAGCATCTTCATGGGTGCCGCCCGGGTGTTCAAACCCTTGATGTGGTTCTTCTTCGTCGCCGCGATCCTGATCTATATCTGGCCCGGCCACCTCTCGGCGGGCGCACTCGCGTTCGAAAGTCTCACCGGTGTCCCGTGGCAGATCACCGGTGTGGCAGGGATGTTGCTGGTGGGGCTGGTATTCAGCCTCGCCAAAGTCATCTATCCGTTACTGGAGGCCCTGCTGGGCCTCCTGATCGGTGTCCTCGTCGTGGGCACGTCGGTGATCGCCTCGCTGGTGGGCACCTGGGCGGACCTGTCCACCACCGTGTCCGGCATGTTCGCCTTCGGGTACCTGCCCGCCGAGGCACTGTCGCCGGCCTGGTTCCCGGTGATCGTCGGCTCGATCGCCTTCGCCGGCCCGTCCGGCATGCAGCAGATGTGGAACACCCTGCAGCTGCGTGACAAGGGTGCCGGCATGGGCGCGCACATTCCGAAGATCCGCGGGCTGCGGCACGCGGGCGAGGAAGAGGCGATGCCCTCGCGCGGGTTCATGTTCGACACCGACGACCCGGAGGAGATGAAGAAGTGGAAGGGCTGGCGGCGCTGGATCACCTTCGACGCCATCCTGCTCTTCTGGGGCATCACCATGCTGGTGACGATCTCGTTCACCATCCTGGCCCAGGCCGCCGCGCGGACCAGCCCGGACGTGGTGAACCTGCTCCGGGACGGCGAGCGGGAAGCGGCCCTGAACGCGATGTCCGACTCGTTCTCCGCGGCCGGTTCGCCGGCCCTGGGCGGCGTGTTCCTCGGGTTCATCGCGCTGATCGGGCTCAACGCGACGCTCGGCCTGTTCGACTCGTTCTCCCGTGGACAGGCCGACATGGCCTACTACTTCATCCCCGGGGCGAAGCGCTTCAAGATCTCGCACCTGTACGCGTTCTTCCTCTGGGGCGTGATCCTGTTCGGCATCATCATCCTGCTGTTCGGCCCGGCCGACGGCCCCGCCGGCATCCTGGACACGTTGGCGTTCCTGTCCACGTTCGCGATGGGTGCCTACTGCGTGGTCCTGCTGCTGGTGAACAACCGGATGCTGCCCAAGCCGATCCGGCCGAAGCTGTGGAGCAACGTGGTCATCGGCTTCGGTGCCGTGTTCTACCTGGGCATGCTGTTCTACAGCCTGATCAGGTTCGGGGTGGTGGTGAGCTGATGGTGTCCTCGCGTATCCGGATGCAGGCCGAGGTCGCCGTACCCGGCCTGGCCAGCGGAGTGGCGGCAGGGCTCGTCGTCGGTGTACTGGCGGCGCTGGTCGGCCAGCCCCTCGGGTGGGCGGCCATGTCCGCCCTGACCCTGGGGCTGCCGATGGCGGTGCTCGGCTTCGGCTACGGGCTCCTGATCGCGACGGCCCGGGTACGGCTCGGGGTGTTCACGCCGGCGGCCGTCTACTGGCTGGTCGGGTTCCCGCTCGCCCGTCTCCTGCACGAGACGGTGACCCCGGCCCTGCTCGGTGGGTCGCTGACCCCGCCGGAGGACCTGTGGGGTTTCCTCGCCTACCAGGGCCTGGTGAGCCTCGGGTTCGCGGTCGGGTTCGTCTGGCTCAACGAGCGGCTCGCGCCACGCTGGCTGCTGCGGACCAAGGATCACAACCCGATCGCGTACCAGCTGTTCCACGCCTACGCCCACGAGGCCGAGAAGATGCAGGAGGTCAAGCAGCAGCGCCGGAGCACCCGTACCCGCACCCGCGCCGGCGCCGGTTCCCGGGCCGGGAAGGGAGGCTGACCCGGCACCCGGCATGATCCGGTGCACCGCACCGGTGCAGTGTCCACAGGGGAGTACCCCGTTCGCGATGACATCGTCAGCACGGTCCGGCCGGCTCATCAGCCGGCCGGACCCGGTGTCATGGGCCGGCCACGGTCGGCGGGGGAGACCTGGGGTCGTACCTGGTTCCGTACCACCCGGAGGTCTCTGTGCACGTCCCCACCTGGGTCTGGCTCGCCACCATCGGCGGGCTGCTCGGCATCATCCTGATCGACCTGCTGGTCGTCGGGCGCAAACCGCATGTCATCTCGATCCGCGAAGCGACCCGATGGGTCCTGTTCTACGTCGGCCTCGCCGTGCTCTTCGGGCTCGGCGTGTGGGCGTTCGCGGGCGGCACCTACGCCGGGGAGTTCTTCGCCGGCTACATCACCGAGTACTCGCTGTCGGTCGACAACCTGTTCGTCTTCGTCCTGATCATGACCGGGTTCGCCGTGCCCGCCGAGCACCAGCACAAGGTGTTGCTCGTCGGCATCTTGATCGCGCTGGTGATGCGCGGTGGGTTCATCGCCGTCGGCGCGGCGGCGATCAACGCCTTCAGCTGGGTCTTCTTCATCTTCGCCGCCTTCCTGATCTGGACGGCGTTCAGCATGCTCCGCCAGGGCATCGGGGGCGACGAGGAGGAGTGGACCGAGCCGAAGGTCGTCAGCCTGGTCCGCCGGGTCCTGCCGGTCACCCGCGAGTACCACGGGGCCCGGCTCAGCGTCCGGGTCGACGGCAAGCGGTGGGTGACGCCGATGCTGATCGTGATGCTGGCGATCGGCCTGACCGACCTGCTGTTCGCACTGGACTCGATCCCGGCGATCTTCGGGTTGACCCAGGAGGCCTACCTGGTCTTCACCGCCAACGCGTTCGCGCTGATGGGCCTGCGCCAGCTCTACTTCCTCATCGGCGGGTTGCTGAGCAAGCTGGTGTTCCTGTCCTACGGCCTCGCCGTGATCCTGGCCTTCATCGGGGTCAAGCTGGTGCTGCACGCGCTGCACGAGAACGAGCTGCCGTTCCTCAACGGCGGGCAGCCGGTGCCGGTACCGGAGATCGGCATCGCACTGTCGCTGAGCGTGATCGTCGGTGTCCTGATCGTGACGACGGTGGCCAGCCTCGTCGCGGTGCGGAGGAACCCGGCGCTGGCCGGGTCCACCCACGACCAGCCGGAGCCGGCGGGCGCGCTCGACCCGGCACAGGACGCCGAAGGCGGTGACGAGCAGGCCGTGACGGCGGAGCGGGGCACGTCGGAGCGCTGACCGCGCTCCTGGGCTCCTGGCCCGACCGTTGGAAGAGGGGCACCCCCGAGGCGCAGGCAGCCTCGGGGGTGCCCCTCTTCGGCGTCGTTCTCCCTTTTCGGCACGGTCACAGCGGGTCGACTGTGGGATCGCACGAATCCGTCGGCCCCGATCCCGTCGTGTTCGTCGTCGCCGCCCGTGCCGGGCGCGGCGGCGGTGGGCGCATGGTGATGCAGGTCGCACATCGGCCAATGCCGGACGCGGGGCGCAGTCACCGCTGCGCGCCCCGCCCGGTCGTCCGCACGACCGCCGCGCCGCCCCGGCCGAGCCCGCCGGGCGTCCGTCCAGAACGAGGGTCCCGATGAGTCCGCTGCCGCGTCCGCGCCGTCGCCCGTCCACCGAAGCCGTCCATCCGGTCGACGCCGTCCCACCACCGGGCCGGCTCGCCGCCTACGGCCTGCAGCACGTGCTCGCGTTCTACGCCGGCGCCGTCGTCGTGCCGATCCTGCTGGCCAACGCGATCGGGCTGGACGAGCGCCAGCTCATCCACCTGATCAACGCCGACCTGTTCACCTGCGGCATCGCCTCGATCATCCAGTCGGTCGGGATGGGCAGACGGATCGGTGTACGGCTGCCGCTGCTGCAGGGCGTCACGTTCACCGCGGTCTCCCCGATGATCGCGATCGGGCTGGCCGCCGGCGGCGGGACCGAGGGCCTGACGACGATCTACGGCGCCGTCATCGTCGCCGGGCTGGTCACCTTCTTCGCGGCGCCCTACTTCGCGCGGCTGCTGCGGTTCTTCCCGCCGGTCGTCACGGGCACGGTGATCACAGTGATCGGCCTGGCGCTGCTGCCGGTCGCGGCGACCGACGCCGTCGGCGGGGCGAACGCGCCCGACCCCGGCAACCCGCTGTACCTGGCACTCGCGCTCGGGACGCTCGCCGTGATCGTCCTGATCCAGCGGATCTTCCGCGGGTTCATGGCGACCGTCGCGGTGCTCGCCGGGCTGGTGCTCGGGACGCTCGCCGCGGTGCCGTTCGGGCTGGTCGAGCTGTCCGCGGTGGGGGAGTCGGACTGGGTGGGCGTCACGACGCCGTTCCACTTCGGCTGGCCGCAGTTCTCGCTGGCCGCGATCCTCTCGATGATCGTCGTCATGATGATCACCGCGGTCGAGACGACCGGCGACGTGATCGCCACCGGCGAGATCGTCGGGAAGCGGGTCGGACCCGACGACGTCGCCCGCGCCCTGCGTGCCGACGGCGCGGCCACCACGCTGGGCGGGGTCCTGAACTCGTTCCCCTACACCTGCTTCGCCGAGAACGTCGGCCTGGTCCGGCTGACCCGGGTGTCGAGCCGCTGGGTGGTCGCGGCCGCGGGCGCGTTCATGATCCTGATCGGGCTGGTGCCGAAGGCGGGGGCACTGGTCGCCGCGGTGCCGCACCCGGTGCTCGGCGGGGCGGCACTGGCGATGTTCGCGACGGTCGCCGTCGTCGGCATCCAGACGCTGTCCAAGGTCGACTTCACCGACCACCGCAACGTCGTGGTCGTCGGCTCCGGGATCGGCGTGGCGTTGTTCGTGACCGTGCAGCCCGACGTCGCGCAGGCGCTGCCCGGGTGGGCGCAGATCATTCTGGGCTCGGGGATCACCGCGGGCAGCGTGGTGGCGATCGGGCTGAACCTGCTGTTCTTCCACACCGGACGGCGCAGGCCCGCCGCCGAGCCCACCGGCACGGTCCCCGCGGAGCAGGTCACGGCGCTGAGCCGGGCGGAGTTCGACGACCTGGTCGGGCGGCTCTTCGAGGGACCGACGCAGCTGCCCGCCCGCACGCACGCCCGTGGCCCGTTCGACGACGCGGCGACCCTGCGGGCGGCGATCCAGGAGGAACTGTTCGCCGCGCCGGCGGGGGAGCAGCGGGAGCTGATGGCGCACTACCCGGACCTGGGCGGACTCGTGGCGAGCGGCCACAGCGCTGCGGGACCCGGGACCCGGTCGCAGACGCCGGCCGTGCCGGGGGACCGGGAGGCGAGGGGCGCCCGGGTCGTGGTCCGGGACCGGGCAGGGCTCGCGCTGCTCGACGGCGACGACCGGGCCGAGCTGACCCGGCTGGCCTCGGCGTACCGGGACCGGTTCGGCTTCCCGCTGATCGTCTGCCTGCGCGATGCCGGCGACCGGGCCGCGCTCCTGGCGACCGCCCGGCGCCGGCTCGTTCACCCGGCCGCGCAGGAGCACGCCGCTGCGCTCGTCGAGATCGCCAAGGTGGCCGGGCACCGCTTCGACGACCTCGTGCAGTGAGCAGAGCGGGGATGTCCGTTCATCGCGGTCAGCGGGACCGCAGCGCCAGGTATCAGCGGGACCGCAGCGCCAGGTAGAGGTCGACGCGGTCGGCGAACGAGCTGAGGTCGCGCCCGGTGAGCTCCGCGACCCGCCCGATCCGGTACCGCACCGTGTTGACGTGCAGGTGCAGGCGGGCCGCGGTGCGGCTCCAGGATCCGGACTCGTCGAGGAACGTCGCCAAGGTCTCGGCGAGCCCGGTCCCGGAGCGCGCGTCGTGGTCCAGGACCGGACCGAGCACCTGCGCGGCGAACCCGCGGCGGACGTCGTCGGGCACGCCGGCCAGCAGCACCACGTGCGAGGTGATCTCCCCGGCCCGGGCGGAGGTGACCGGGCCGGGCCGGGTCGCGGCCAGCCCGGCGGCGTGCCCGGCCTCGCCGAGCGCACCGGAGAGCGCGTCCGCCGCCGACGGCCGGGAGACGCCCGCGTGCAGCCGCCGGCCCGCCAGACCCGGCCCGAGCCGGCGCAGCGCCGCGAGCACGGCCGCGACGGGGTCGGCGCCCTCCTGGTCCCCGGGAACGGCCAGCACGGCGACGGCGATCCCGTCGTGCACCCCGACCGCCGCCGGACCGGCCCCGACCAGGGCGTCCACCAGCAACGTGTAGGCGGCCCCGGCCGGATCCGGGGCGTCGTCGGCGCGCAGTACCAGCACGACGAGCGTGCCGTCCGGCTCCACGCCGGCCTGCCGCAGCCGGACCCGCGTCTCGGGCCGGTCGCCCTCCCCGCGGGCGATCCGGGCGAGCGCGTCGTCGGTGATGGTCCGGGCCACCGCGGCGCCCTCGCGGCGGCGGGACCGGTCGAGCGCGGCGATGGCGGCGAGCTCACCGACGGCGTCGGTCGCCTCGGCGCCGGGCTCGCTGCCGACCACGCTGCCGCTGCCGCTGCCGCTGCCGCTGCCGCTGCCGCTGCCGCTGCCGCTGCCGCTGCCGCTCCCGCTCCCGCTCCCGCCCCCGGTCCCGCGCCCGGTATCGGTTCCGGTGCCGGGCCCGGAGCCCGGCGGGGACTCGGCCGCGACCAGCCAGCTCGTCGACCGGGCCGTCCCGGGGGCGGCCGGGACGAGCAGGTGCCGCCCCGCCCGCACCGGCAGCCGCTCGGCGGTCAGGAACGCGGCGACGACGGCATCGCGCTGCTCGTCGGGCAGCGGCGGCCCGGCCAGCAGGCCGCCCCCGGCCGTCAGCACCCGGCAGGTCAGCCCGGTCGCGGCCGACACCGTCCCCGCGAGGTCGGCCAGCTCGGCGCCCCCGGCGAACGCCGCGAGCAGCCGCCGGTGCCGGCCCAGGGTGTGCGCGAGCCGGTCGCCGCGGGCCGCGGACAGCGCTCCGACGACGGTCTCGGTCACCGCCCCGAACGACACGTGCTCCGGGACGGCGACCAGCACGAGGTCGTGCCGCCGGCAGGCGTCGACGACGTCGGCGGGCACCTCCCCGAACACCGCCTCGCCCGCGGCCAGCGCGGCCGCGCCGGCCGCGGCGACCGCGGCGACGAACTGCTCGCTGTCGGCGGCGCTGCGGCGCCACACCAGCCCGGAGACCACCAGCTCGCCGCCGCCCAGGTAACGCGACGGATCGGGCAGGTCGGTGGTGTAGACCCAGCGCACCGAACGGTCCAGATCGGCCGCGCGACCGTGCAGGACACGCAGGCCGAGCTCGCGCCGGGCCACCAGCTCGGAGAGCAGCATTGGAGGAACCTACAACGGGGGGACGTGAGCTGGGACACGATTCGTCCGCGCGGGGACTTCTGGCGGTGACCGGGACGCGGTTGCATCGTGTCCATGGATTTCCACGCACCGACGACCTGGGAGCAGGCCCTGGCGGTGAAGGCCGCGCACCCGGACGCGGTCCCGGTCGCCGGGGGCACCGACCTGATGGTCGAGATGAACTTCGACCGGCGTCGCCCGCCCGCCCTGCTGGACCTGACCCGGGTGCCCGAGCTCGCCGCCGTCGACCGGGTGGACGGGCGGATCCGGCTCGGCGCCGGCGTCCCGTACGCCCGGATGATCACCGAGCTGGGTACGGAGCTGCCGGGCCTGGCGATGGCGGCGCGCACCGTCGGGTCCCCGCAGATCCGCAACCGGGGCACCGCGGGCGGCAACCTGGGCTCGGCGTCCCCGGCCGGGGACTGCCACCCGCCGCTGCTCGCCTCCGGCGCCGAGGTCGAGATCGCGTCGGTCCGCGGGGTGCGCCGGGTGCCGGTGGCGGAGTTCTTCACCGGGCCCAAGCGCTCGGTCCTGGAACCGGACGAGCTGATCGCCGCCGTGCACATCGCCCCGGCGACCGGGCCCCAGCAGTTCGCCAAGATCGGTCCGCGCAACGCCATGGTGATCGCGGTGACCGCGTTCGCGCTGGCCCTGCACCCCGAGCAGAACCGGGTCGGGACCGGGATCGGCTCCGCGGCACCGACCCCGCGCCGGGCAACCGACGCCGAGGAGTTCCTGGCCGGCGAGCTGGGTGCCGCCGGGCTGTGGGAGTCCCGCGGCCCGCTGCCCGAGTCGCTGGTCACCGAGTTCGGCAACCGGGTCCGGGCCGCGGCCTCGCCGATCGACGACGTCCGTGGCAGCGCCGACTACCGCCGGCATGTGCTGGCCGTACTCGCCCGCCGCACCCTGACCTGGGCCTGGAACACCTACCGCAGCACCGAGAAGAGGGCCGCCTGATGCGCATCGAGCTGACCGTGAACGGCGCCGGCCGCGACGCCGACGACGTCTGGCCCGGGGAGAGCCTGCTGTACCTGCTGCGCGAGCGGCTCGGGCTGCCCGGCTCGAAGAACGCCTGCGAGCAGGGCGAGTGCGGCTCCTGCACCGTCTACCTGGACGGGACGACCGTGTGTGCCTGCCTGGTCGCGGCCGGGCAGGCCGCCGGGCGGGAGGTCACCACCGTGGAGGGACTCGCGGAGGGCTCCGGCGACGAGCGCGAGCTGGACCCGGTGCAGCGGGCCTTCGTCGAGAACGGCGCCGTGCAGTGCGGCTTCTGCACCCCGGGCCTGATCGTGAGTACGCACGACCTGCTCGAGCGGAACCCACAGCCGTCGGACCCGGAGATCCGGGAGGCCCTGGCCGGGAACCTCTGCCGGTGCACCGGCTACGAGAAGATCCTCGATGCCGTGCGCAGCGCCGCCGATGCCACCGGGGGTTCGCGGTGATCGTCATCGAGGGCGCGCACGTCGTCACCGTCTCCGGGCGGGAGTACCCGGACGGCCACGTCGTCATCGACGGGGACCGGATCGCCGCCGTCGGGCCGGGCCCGGCGCCGCGCCCGGACGGCGAGCACCGGGTCGTCGACGGCCGCGGCTGCCTGCTCACCCCGGGCCTGGTCAACACCCACCACCACCTCTACCAGTGGGTCACCCGTGGTCTGGCCGTGGACGCGACGCTGTTCGAGTGGCTGCGCACGCTCTATCCGGTCTGGGCCGGGATCGACGAGCACGCGGTGCGCACCGGGGCGACCGGCGCGCTGGCCCACCTCGCCCGCTCCGGCACCACCACCTCCACCGACCACCACTACGTCTTCCCGCGCGAGGGCGGTGACCTGCTCGGCGCGCTGGTCACGGCAGCAGGCGAGGTCGGCCTGCGGTTCCACCCGACCCGCGGGTCGATGGACCTCGGGCGCAGCGCGGGTGGGCTGCCGCCGGATCACGTCGTCGAGGACCTCGACGCGGTGCTGACCGCGTCGGCCGAGGCCGTCAAGCGCTGGCACGACCCGGCGCCGGGGGCGATGGTGCGGGTCGCGCTCGCGCCCTGCTCGCCGTTCTCGGTGACCGGCGAGCTGATGCGGGCCTCGGCCGAGCTGGGCCGGGAGCTGGGCGTGCGGCTGCACACCCACCTGGCCGAGACGCGCGACGAGGTGGACTTCTGCCGGGAACGGTTCGGCTGCACGCCGACCGAGTATGTCGCGGATCTGGGCTGGACCGGCCCGGACGTGTGGTTCGCGCACGCCGTGCACCTCGACGACGACGCGGTGCGCGCGATCGGGTCGACCGGCACCGGCGTCGCGCACTGCCCCACCTCGAACGGACGCCTCGGCGCCGGTATCGCCCGGATCCGGGACCTGCGCGACGCCGGAGCGGTCGTCGGGCTCGGGGTGGACGGGGCCGCGTCCAACGAGTCCTCCCTGATGCTCGACGAGGTGCGCCACTCCCTGCTGTTCGCCAGGGCCGTGGGCGGGCCCACCGCGCTCGGCGTTCGCGAGGCACTGGAGATGGGCACCCTCGGCGGGGCCCGGGTGCTCGGGCGCGACGACGAGATCGGCTCGATCGAACCCGGCAAGCTCGCCGATCTCGCGCTCTGGCGGCTCGACGGGCTCGCCCACGCCGACGTCGCCGACCCGGTGGCGGCGCTGGTGCTCGGCTCGCCGCCGCCGCTGGAGCTGCTGCTGGTCGGCGGCCGCCCGGTCGTCGAGCACGACGAGGTGCTGACCGTGGACACCGAGGCCGTCGCCGCCGCGTGCGCGGCGGTCCACCGCGACCTGCTGGAGAAGGCAACATGACCACCACCACGACATCGCGCACCGCGCCACCGTCGACCACCGTGGCCGGCGACCGCACCTCGGCCACCACCGGCCGGATCGGCGACAGCCCGCTGCGCCCGGACGGCACGCTCAAGGTCACCGGCGAGTTCGCCTACTCCTCGGACCTCTGGCACGAGGACATGTGCTGGGGCGTGACCCTGCGCAGCCCGCACCCGCACGCCCGGATCGTCTCGATCGACACCACCGCCGCGCTGCGGATGCCCGGCGTGGACGCGGTGCTGACCGCCGACGACGTACCGGGGGTGAACCGGACCGGCCTGGAGCACCAGGATCAGCCGGCGCTGGCCGAGGACGTCGTGCGGTACCAGGGGGAGCCGGTGGCGCTGGTCGCCGCCGACCATCCGGAGACCGCGCGGCGGGCCGCCGCGGTGATCGCCGTCGAGTACGAGGTGCTGCCCGCACTCACCGACCCGCGCCGCGCGCTGGACCCGGACACCCCGTTGCTGCATCCCTCGCACCCCACCGGCAACGTGGTCCGCGAGCTACCTGTCCGGCGCGGCGGCCCGATCCCCGACGCACCGGTCGTGGTGGCCTGCGAGTTCGAGGTCGGCATGCAGGACCAGGCGTTCCTCGGTCCGGAGTCCGGGCTCGCCGTGCCGGACGGCGAGGGTGGTCTCGACCTCTACGTGGCCACCCAGTGGCTGCACACCGACCAGCAGCAGGTGCAACGGGTGCTGGGCATCGGCCCGGACGCGGCCCGGCTGCACCTGGCCGGCGTCGGCGGCGCGTTCGGCGGTCGTGAGGACCTGTCGATGCACGTGCACGCCTGCCTGCTGGCACTGCGCACCGGCAAGCCGGTGAAGATGAGCTACTCGCGCGAGGAGTCCTTCTTCGGGCACGTGCACCGGCACCCGGCCTGGTTGCGCTACGAGTTCGGCGCCGACGACGACGGCACCCTGCGCTACGGGAAGGCCGAGATCCTGTTCGACGGCGGCGCCTACGCGTCCTCGACCGGCGCCGTCGTCGGCAACGGCGGGACGCTCGGGCTGGGCCCGTACCGGTTCCCGGTGGTCGACGTCGTCGCCCGCGGCGTGTACACGAACAACCCGCCGTGCGGGGCGATGCGCGGTTTCGGCTGCGTGCAGGCCGCGTTCGCGCACGAGTACCTGATGGACGCCCTCGCCGAGCGGGTCGGTGCCGACCCGGTCGAGCTGCGTGCCCGCAACGGGATGCGCGAGGGCGACCCGAACATCACCGGGCAGACGATCGACTCCGCGGCGCCGGTGGCCGAGCTGATCCGCCGGGTCCGGGACATGCCGCTGCCCGGCGATCGCGGCGACGACCTGCTCGAGCTGCCCGGCGGCGTCGGGAACACCACGCACGGCGAGGGCGTCCGGCGCGGGATCGGCTACTCGGTCACCTACAAGAACATCGGCTTCTCCGAGGGCTTCGACGACTACTCCACCGCCCGGGTCCGGCTCTCGGTGGCCGGTGGCGAGCCGGTGGCCTCGGTGCACACCGCGGCCGCCGAGGTCGGCCAGGGACTGGTCTCGGTGCAGGCCCAGATCGCCCGCACCGAGCTCGGGGTGAGCCGGGTCGTCGTCGAGCCGGCCGACACCACGATCGGGTCCGCGGGATCGACGTCGGCGTCGCGCCAGACCTACGTCACCGGCGGCGCCGTGCGCGCGGCGTGCGAACTGGTCCGGGCCCGGGTGCTCCAGCGGGCCGCCGGCACGCTCGGGGTACCGGTGGGGTCGCTGCGCCTCGAGGGGGACAAGGTCGTCGCCGCCGGTGGCGAGGTCCTCGCCGGGCTGGCCGACGTGCTGGGCGACAGCGCGGTCGAGGAGACCACCGAGTGGCGGCACCGGCCGACCGCCGAGCCGGACCCGGAGACCGGGCAGGGCGACGCGCACGTGCAGTACGCGTTCTCCGCGCACCGCGCGGTGGTCGACGTCGACGTCGAGCTGGGCCTGGTCAAGATGATCGCCCTGGACACCGCACAGGACGTCGGGAAGGCGATCAACCCGGACGCCGTGCTCGGCCAGATCCAGGGCGGGTCGGTGCAGGGAATGGGCCTGGCGCTGATGGAGGAGGTGCTGGTGACCGACGGGCAGGTGCGCAACCCGTCGTTCACCGACTACCTCATCCCGACCGTGCTCGACACCCCGCCGATGCGGATCGAGGTGCTGGAGAACCCGGACCCGCACGCTCCGTACGGCGTGCGAGGGGTCGGCGAGCCGCCGACCATCTCCAGCGGGCCCGCGGTGGCCGCGGCGATCCGGGCGGCCACCGGGAAGGCGCTGCGGCGCGTGCCGATCCGGCCGGAGCACATCGTGACCTGACGGCCGACGCGCCGTTCACCGACTTGTCAATACAAGTTGGTGGACGGCGGGCCGCTCCGGTGCGACCGTGACCGCATGACGACGACCGTGGCGACCGCCCGCTACGCCCGCTGGGACGGAACGGGGGAGCCGTTCCGGCTCGTCGACACCGCGCTACCGGCCCGGCCTGCGCCGGGTGAGGTGCTGGTGCGGGTCGACCTGGCGACGGTGTGCGGCTCGGACCTGCACACGACGCGGGGACACCGTTCCTCGCCCGTGCCGGGGGTGCTCGGACACGAGCAGGTCGGGCGGGTGGTAGCTGTCGGAAGCACCCCTGTCGGAGGCACCCCTGTCGGGAACACGGCTGTCGGGGCCACGGCTGCTGGGGCCGCGCCCGGCGGTCCGGGCCCGCGGCACATCGACGGAGCCCCGGTGCTCGTGGGGGACCGGATCGTCTGGTCGGTCGCCGCCTCCTGCGGGCACTGCCGTCGCTGCCGCCGCGGGCTCCCGCAGAAGTGCACCGACCTGCTGAAATACGGTCACGAACCGCTCGACGAGGCGCATCCGCTGACCGGCGGCTTCGCCACCCACTGCGTGCTCGCGCCCGGGACGGCGACCGTCGTCGTCCCGGACGCGGTGCCCGACCTCGTCGCCGCACCCGCCTCGTGCGCCACCGCCACGGTCGCGGCCGTCCTCGACGCGGCCGTTCTCGACGCGGCCGGGCGGCTCGGGCCGGGGGACCGGGTCCTGGTCACCGGGGCCGGGATGCTCGGGGTGACCGCGGTCGCCATGGCGGCCCGGATGGGTGCCGAGGTGGTCGCCGCCGACCCGCACGCCGACCGGCGCGAGCGCGCGCTGCGCTTCGGTGCGACGGCCGCCGTGGAGGTCCCGGACGCGGGCGCGTTCGACGTGGCCCTGGAGCTGTCCGGGGCGGCGCCGGCGGTGCGAACCTGTCTCGACAGCCTCGACGTCGGCGGGACCGCGGTGCTCGCCGGCTCGGTGTCACCCGGCCCCGCAGTGGCGCTCGACCCGGAACGGACGGTCCGCGGCCTGCACACGATCGTCGGGGTGCACAACTATGCGCCCCGCCACCTCGCCGCGGCCGTGGAGTTCCTCGCCACCGAGCACGCCCGGTTCCCGTTCGCCGAGCTCGTCGGCGGGCCCTGGCCGCTCGAGGACCTCGACGCCGCCTTCGCCGCCGCCGGCGCGCCGGGCGCCGCACCCCGCCAAGCCGTGCGCCCCTGAGCGCCCCGGCCTCCGGTGCCCGGGCGCTGGCGCTTCCTGATCGAGCCGCACGCTTCCGCCCTGCTCAGGGCGGAAACGTGCGGCTCAGCTGTCGGCGCACGATCGGGGCGCACCTTTCCGCCCTGAGCAGGGCGGCACCGTGCGTCTCGGATCCGCGGGGTGTGCTCGGGTGTCCTGACGAGGGACGGAGGGGCAGGTACGTCCCGAGCGCCCGGTGCCCGGTGCCCGATGCGCCCCGGCTCCCGGTGAGCTGGCGCTACGCGATCGAGCCGCACGCTTCCGCCCCGATCAGGGCGGGAACGTGCGTCTCAGTTGCCGGCGCACGGTCGAGGCGGACCTTTTCGCCCTGTTCGGGGCGACACCGTGCATCTCGGGCCATCGGGGGGGGGGTGCGGGTCGGTCGCACCCGAGAGCGGGCCGAGTTACCCGGCGCGACGGTGTCGTGCTGTCACTCCCGGGTGACGGCGCCCCGGCCGCCGCGGGTGTTGGTGATCGTCACCGTGGCGACGTCCGGGCGGTAGCGGTCCTCCGACCATTCGAGGACCTCGCCTGCGGTGTTCCAGGTCAGGCGCCGTTCCCGCAGCAGCGGGTGCCCGACGTCGACGCCCAGCAGTTCGGCGTCGAGCTGGTCGGCGGCCACCGCGTCGAAGGTGTGCCGGGCGGCGTGCAGGTCGACCCCGTGCTCGGTGAGCAGTGCGTAGATCGAGCCGGCGTCGAGGTCGGCGTCGAGCAGCGGGCGCCCGACCTTCTCGATGTAGGTCATCCGTTCGAGCATGGCCGGGCGGTCGTCGAGCAGGCGCAGCCGGACCAGCTGGACGGCGAAGTCGCCCGGCTCCAGGTGCAGTGCCGCAGCCACCGTGGCGTCGGGATGCCGTAGTGCGATCTCCTGCAGCCGCTGGCCCGGGACGTGCCCGGTGAGCTCCGCGCGCCGGGTGAAGGACAGGAACGACTCGAACGGCTGCGCCGGCACGGCGTCGAGCACCACCGGGCGCCGGCCCTGCCCGCCGCCGACGAGACCCTCGTCGCGCAGCGCGGCCATCGCCTGGCGCACGGGTCCGCGCGAGGTCGCGAACTCCCGGCACAGCTCCGCCTCGGACGGCAGCAGCTCGCCGATCCCGATGGCGCCGCTGCGGATCCGGGCGCGCAGCTCGTCGGCCAGCGTCCGGTGTAAGGGAGTGCCCACGGAGCTGACTGTACAAGTGATGCGGCCCTGCGCACGGCGTTGAAGAAGACGCCAGGTGAACACCCACTGGCTTGTATCTACAAGTCGTTGCCCGCTGTGGAATCTGCTGCCACGGTCGGAACCGTGACCCGGATGAGTGATCTCGTGATCGTCGGGGCCGGTGTCGTCGGCCTCGCCCACGCGGTGGAGGCGGTGACGCGCGGCCTGACCGTGACCGTGCTGGACCGCGACGAGCGTGCCGTCGGCGCCTCGGTGCGCAACTTCGGCCACGGCTGCCTGACCGCGCAGACCGGCGACGCGCTGACCTACGCGCTGCGGGGCCGGGACACCTGGCTGCGGCTCGGGAGACGGGCGGGATTCGGGGTCGCCGAGTGCGGCACCGTCGTCGTCGCCCGCAGTGCCGAGGAGCGTGCCGCACTGGAGGAGCTCGCCGCCGGGCGCGGTGACGACGTCGAGCTCCTCGATCCGGCGCAGGTCACCGGCCGGGTCCCGGTGGCCGCCGGGGGCCTGCACGGGGGCGCGTTCCTGCCGCGGGACCTGCGGGTCGAGCAACGCCGGGCGGTCGCCGCGATCGCCGCCTGGCTGAACACCCAGCCCGGAGCCGAGGTCCGCTTCGGCACCCCGGTGCTCGGGATCGACGGCACCGACCTCCCGGCCGGCCGAGCCGGGGCCACCGGCGCGGCCTCCGACAGGTCCGCCTTCACCGGCGCGGCGTCCGGCGGGTCCGGGTTCACCGGCACCGCGGCCGACGGCCCGGTCGTCGTCCGCACCGGCCGCGGAGAGGTTCGGGCCCGGCAGGTCCTCGTCTGCGTCGGCCACGACCTGGACCGGCTGTTCCCCGCGCCGGCCGACGCGGCGGGCCTGCGCCGCTGCGTCCTGCAGATACTCCAGCTCCGCCCGACGGCACCGGTCACGGTCGAGCCCGCGGTGCTCACCGGCAGCTCGATGTTGCGCTACCCCGCCCTCGCCGGCACCGAGGGAGCCCGCGCCCTGCGCGAGCGCTGGCGCACCGAACGCCCCGAGCTGCTCGACGCCGGGGTCAACCACATGCTCACCCAGCTGCCCGGCGGCGACCTCGTAGTCGGCGACACCCACACCTACGACCGCACCCCCGATCCCTTCACCGACGAGGCCCTCGACGACCTGCTGCTCGCCGAGACCCGGGCCCTGCTCGGGACCGACCTGCGGGTCGTGAGCCGCTGGCAGGGCGTCTACGCCGACGCACCCGGCGAGTTCCTCGTCCACCCCACCGCCCCGGCGACGACGGCCGTGTCCGTCACCTCCGGCATCGGCATGACCACCGCCTTCGGCCTCGCCCCGGCCGTCCTCGACCTGATCGCCTCCCAGGAGCCCTGATGCGCCCACGCCTGCTCGCCGGCCTCGTGCTGGCCACGACGCTCACCCTCACCGCCTGCGGCGGACCGTCCGAACCGGCCGCCGCCGGGTCAGTCACCTGTCCCGACGGGAAGATCCGGATGGGCGTCTCACCCTTCGAGGACCCCGCCAAGCTCATCCCGGCCGCCGAGGTGCTCGGCGACGCCCTGGAACGCCGGCTGAACTGCCCGGTCGACGTCCAGATCACCGAGGACTACTCCTCCGAGGTCCTCGCCATGCGCAACGACCAGCTGGAGCTCGGCATCTTCGGCCCGCTCGGCTACGTGTTCGCCGAGCAGCGCGCCGACGCCGAGGCCGTCGCCTCGTTCGGCACCGCCGACGGTGAGCTCGCCTCCTACACGGCCGGGATCTGGGTACCACGCGACTCCGACATCACCGACGTCACGCAGCTGCGCGGCCGCGACCTGGCCCTCGGCGCGGTCGGCTCCACCTCCGGTGACGCGCTGCCCCGCCAGGCCTTGCTCGACGCCGGTCTGGCCGAGGGTGACGTTCGGGTCGACTACGCGGGCGGCCACCCCGAGGCACTGCTCGCCCTGACCAACGGCCACGTCGACGCGGCCCAGATCAACAGCCAGCAGCTGGCGTCCGCGACGGAGTCGGGGACCTTCGACCCGGCGAAGTTCCGGCAGGTCTGGACGTCCGCGCCGATCCCCACCGACCCGATCGCGCTGCGCGGCAACCTGGAGCCCGAGTTCAAGGCCGCCGTCACGGACGCGCTGCTGAACCTCGACGCCCAGGCCGTCGGCGAGGTCGGTGCGCTGCTCGACGTCACTCCGCCCGGCCGGCTCGTGCCCGTCACCCACGACACCTACGCCCCGCTCGTCGAGCTCGCCGCGAAGCTCGGACTGACCGAAGAGGACGTGGAATGATGCCCGACCCGATGCTCACGGTCCGTGACGCGCGGGTGCGCTACGGCGACCGCGAGGTGCTGCACGGCGTCGACGTCGACGTCACCGCGGGGGAGCTGCTTGCCGTGCTCGGCGCCAACGGCTCCGGCAAGTCCACCCTGCTCCGCGCCGCCGCCGGATTGACCCCCGCCGACGGCGAGGTGCTCGTCGACGGCCGCCCGCGCGGCCCGCGCGACGTCGCGCTCGTGTTCCAGCACATCCATCTCGTCGCGCGGCGCAGCGTGCTCGACAACGTCTGCGCCGGAGCGCTGGGCCGGCTGCCGCTGCGGTGCTCACTGGTCCCGGCCCTGTTCCCGCGTGCGGTGCGGGAGGAGGCGATGGGCTGCCTGGACCGGGTCGGGCTCGCCGACCGGGCGCACGACCGGGCCGGATCGCTGTCCGGCGGCCAGCAGCAGCGGGTCGCCGTCGCCCGCGCGCTGTGCCAGCGGGCCCCGGTGCTGCTCGCCGACGAGCCGGTGTCCGCGCTGGACCCGGCCGCCGCCGAGCAGGTCCTCGGCCTGCTCACCGAGCTCGCCCACACCGGCGGGCTGGCCGTGCTCGCCGTCCTGCACCAGCCGGCGCTCGCCGCCCGGCACGCCGACCGGATCGTCGGCCTGCGCGACGGGCACGTCGCCATCGAAGGCCCGGCGCACACCGACGTCGGCGCCCTCTACCCGGACGCCCGCGAGCTGGAGACCGCATCGTGACCGTCACCGAGACCGGCGTCCGCCGCGTCCCTGTCCCGCCGCGCCGGCGCCCGCCGCGCACCCGCACCCTGGCCACGGTGATCGTCGCGGCACTGCTCGTGGTGCACGTGATCGCCTGGCGGAGCACCGAGATGTCGTTCGCCTCGCTGGTCGACGGCGCCGACGGCATGTGGCAGTTCCTGTCCGAGGCGATCCCGCCGGACGTGTCCTGGGAGGTGCTCGGCCCGAGCCTGACGGGCGCTCTCGAGACGCTCTGGGTCGGCCTGCTCGGCACCACGCTGTCGATCCCGTTCGCGCTGCTGCTCGCCCTGGCCGCGGCACGCGGTACCGCGCCCGGACCGACGGCCTACCAGGCCGCCCGCGGGCTGCTGTCGTTCCTGCGGGCCGTGCCCGACGTGGTCTTCGCGCTGATCTTCGTGACGGCCGTCGGGCTCGGCCCGTTCCCGGGCGTGCTGGCGCTGGTGTTCCACAACGTCGGCGTCATGGGCAAGCTGTGGGCCGAGACCATCGAGGACGCCGATCCCGGCCCGGCGACGGCGCTGCGCTCGGCCGGTGCCGGACGGCTGCAGGTCGCGGCACACGCGCTGCTGCCCTCGGTGACCCCACAGATGGTGGGGCTGCTGCTCTACCGGTTCGACGTCAACGTCCGCTCGTCGCTGGTGCTCGGCCTGGTCGGCGCCGGCGGCATCGGGTTCCTGATCAACCAGTCGATCCAGCTGTTCCGGTTCGACGAGATGCTGACCCACGTCCTCGTCGTACTGGTGCTGATCGTCGCCGTCGACCAGCTGTCCGCGCTGGTCCGCCGCCGTCTGGGGAGTGAAGCATGATCGTGTCTCTTGCCGTTCTCGACATCGCCGGGACCACCGTGGACGAGGGCGGTGCCGTCTACCGGGTGCTCGCCGAGGTGGTCACCGACGCCGGGCACCCGCCGCCGGACGCCGAGCTGCGCCGCTGGATGGGCGCCGACAAGCGCGAGGCACTGGCCGCGCTCACCAGGCGCGCCGAGGTGGAGGACCTGCACGACGCGTTCGTCGCCCGGCTCGCGCAGGCCTACGCCGCCACCCCACCGCGGCCGCTGCCGGGCGTGCCCGCGGCGCTCGCCGCACTGCGCACCGCCGGGATCCCGGTCGTGCTCACCACCGGGTTCGACCGGCAGGTCACCGACCCGCTGCTGGCCGCGCTGCCGCCGGAGTTCCGAGCCGAGCTCGACGGTGTGGTGTGCGCCGCGGACGTCGGGATCGGCCGCCCGGACCCGGCGATGATCCACCGGGCGATGGCGCTGACCGGCGTCGACGATCCGGCCCGGGTGCTGACCGCGGGCGACACCGTGCTCGACGTCGAGGCCGGTCGCAACGCCCGGGCCGGCCGGGTCGTGGGCGTGCTGACCGGCGCCCAGACCCGCGACGAGCTGTCCGCCGCGGGCCCGACCGACGTCGTCGGCGGGGTGGCGGACCTGCCGGGCCTGCTGGGGTGACGAGGCAAGATCCGCGTCCTGGGAGCTCAGGAGTGACCCGAACGCACCGGAACGCCCAGGACGCGGATCATGGCGCGGTGACCACCTCGACCAGCCGGGGCCCGTCGGCGTCGAACGCCTCCTTCAGCGCGGCCGCGACCGAGTCCGCGTCCCGGGCGGAGACGGCCGGGACCCCGTAGCCCTCGGCGATCTTCACGAAGTCCAGGCCCGGCACGTCCAGCCCGGGCGTCTCGCCGGTGCCGAGCAGGTCGGCGAACCCGCGCAGCGCGCCGTAGGTGCCGTTCTTCAGGATCACGAACACCACCGGGACCCGGTACTGCGCGGCCGTCCACAGCGCGGTGATCCCGTAGTTCGCCGACCCGTCCCCGACGAGTGCGACGACACGGCGCCGGTCGCCGTGCGCGAGCTGCGCGCCGACCGCGGCCGGCAGGCCGAACCCGAGGCCGCCTGATGCGGGGAACAGGTGGCTGCCCGGATCGGACAGGTCGGCCTGGGCCCAGTACGCGTCGGCGGTCGAGGTCGACTCGACGACGTGCACCGCGCCGGCCGGGGCGGCGTCGCGGACCAGGGCGAACAGCTGCTCCGGCGGGACGTGGCCGGTCGCGGTCGCGGGCTCGGCGAACGGGGCGCGCGGTGGCTGCGGCGGGCGCCCGGACGCCGGCACCCGCTCGGCGAGCGCGGCCAGCGCCGGGCCGACCGGGGCGACCCAGGCGTCGCCCATCGGGGCCCGGGCGGCCTCGGCCGGGTCCGCGGTGAGGTGCAGCAGCCGCGTCCCGGCGGGGAGCAGGTCGTCGGGCAGGTACTGGTGGTAGCGGAAGACCGGCGCCCCCGCGACGAGCACGACGTCGTGCCCGGCGAGGCGCTGTGTCACGTCCCGGACCGAGGCCGGCAGCACCCCGCGGAACGACGGGTGCCGGGTCGGGAACGGGCACCGCGACGCCGACGGCGCGACCCACACCGGGCAGGCCAGCTTCTCGGCGAGCGCGACCGCGTCGGCGTTCGCGCGGTCGGCGTCCACCTGCGGGCCGAGCACGAGCACCGGGTTCTCCGCCGCCGCCAGCAGGTCCGCGATCCCGGAGAGCTGCGCCGGGTCCAGCCCGGCCGCGGACACCGTCCGCCGCCCCGGCAGGTGCGCGGTGTGCGGGCCGGCCGGGAGCGCCCAGTCGTCGTAGGGGACCGAGAGGTAGACCGGGCCGCGCGGCTCGAGCAGCGCCGTGTGCACCGCCTGGGACAGCGACCGCGGGACGTCCTGCGGGTCGGCGGGCTCGGCGGACCACTTCACCAGCGGGCGGGGCAGCGCGGCGGCGTCGACGTTGGTCAGCATGACCTCCTGGCCGACCGTCGCCCGGACCTGCTGGCCCGCGGTCAGGACCAGCGGGGAGTGCGAGTAGACGGCGTTGGTCAGCGCACCCATCGCGTTGCCCGAACCGGACGCCGCGTGCAGGTTGACCAGCGCGGGCCCGCCGGTGGCCTGGGCGTAGCCGTCGGCCATGCCCACCACCGCGCCCTCGTGCAGGCCCAGGACGTACCGGGTCCCCTCGGGCATGGTGGCCAGGAACGGCAGCTCGTTCGATCCCGGGTTGCCGAACACGGTGTCGATCCCGTGCGCGCGCAGTACCTGCCAGCCGACCTCGCCGATCGTCGCCATCCGCAGAACGCCTCCTCGCGTGGGGTCGGCGGTGACGTTAGGCAGCCGCACGGCGTAACTCAACGGCGGTCCCGCACGGCGGAAGCGACCGTGCTCAGCCGCGGCCGCCGGGATCGCGGTCGGCGATCAGCTGCAGCGCGTCGGCGTCGACGGGCAGCTCGGTCATCTCCTCGGGCCAGGCTCCGACGACCTCGCTGGCCCAGTCGGCCCACCGCTCGGTGGCCTCCGAGACCTCCGACAGGTAGCGGCCGACCAGGGTGTTGACGGCCAGGCGCTCCGGGAACGGCCCCCCGGCCAGGTGCTCGCGGGCGATCGCGGCGTCGAGGACCGCCTGCTCGCGGGCCCACGCCCTGGTCGCCGCGATGGTCGCCAGCAGGTCGTCGCGGGTGCCCTGGTCGGCGAGGAAGACCCGCAGCAGCTGCTCGGACTCCATCGCCGGCGGCGCGCTCGTGGTGCCCAGCCACGCGCCGAGCGCGTGCCGCCCCTCGGGGGTGATCGAGTAGACGGTGCGCCGGCGCCGGCCCTGGTAGTGGGTCTCGGCGCTCGCGTAGCCGAGCGCGACGAGCTTGCGCGGCTCCTCGTACAGCTTGCTGCTCGCACGCGGCCAGAACCGCGCGAGGCTGCGCCGGATCTGGTTCGTGAGCTCGTAGGTGCTCCACGGCTGGACCGCCAGCAGGCCCAGCGTCGCGTACGACGTCGTCGTCGGCGTCTGCCCTCGGGACATGATCGGAACCCTTCCATACTCCCCAAGGGAGTACTCCCCATGGGAGTATGTCACCGCAACGGGGAAAGGGGACGCCGATGCGTGAGGACGACGACGCGGGCTCGGGAGCCTTCGTGCTGGGCGGAGCGCTGGTCGCGGTCCTGCTCGCCGGCGCCGCACTGCTGCTGGCGGTGTCCCCGGCGCCGGCCGGGGGAGCCCCCGCCCGGGTGGAGCGGGCCGGGGTGTCGTCCGGCTGTGCCGGCGGCTCGGACGCCGCGATCCTGTTCGGTCTGGTCTGTGAGGACGGCGGCTGACACCCCGGGGGACCCGGCCCGACGACGACGACCGGGCCGCCCCGCGATGGTCGCGGAACGGCCCGGCCGGGAGATGTCGCGGATCAGGCCTTGATGTCCGACGGGTGCGTCGTGAGCGGCGTGACCTGCATGCTCATGTACGGGAACAGCGGCAGGCCCGAGAGGATCTCGTGCAGCTGCGCGTTGTCCCGCACCTCGAAGATCGACAGGTTGGCGTACTCGCCCACGCAGCGCCAGATGCTCACCCACTCCCCGGAGCGCTGCCACTCCTGGGAGAACGCCTTCTCCCGGGCGAGCAGGTCGGCCTTGACGTCGGAGTCCATGTCCGCCGGCAGGTCGACCACCATCCGGACGGCGAAACGCTCCGTCATCAGGCCGGGTCCAGCGCGAAGTCGTAGGTGACCTGCTCGCCCGTGCCGGACTCGGCCGGGACCGGGTGCAGGACCAGGTCCGGCTTGACCGCCTGGGCGACGTCGTCGCCGACGTACTCGCCACCCTCGAAGTAGAGCTGGCTGGTGATCAGCTGCTTGCCCGGCGCGGAGACCTTCAGGTGCAGGTGCGCGGGCCGCCACGGGTGCCAGCCGGCCGCCTCGATCAGGGCGCCGGTGGCGCCGTCGTGCGGGATCATGTACGGCGCCGGCTTGATCGTGTGGATCTTGAAGGTGCCGTCCGCGGCGGTCCGGCAGACCCCGCGCAGGTTCCACTCCGGGATGCCCGGGGCGAACTGGGAGTAGTAGCCGGCGTCGTCGGCCTGCCAGAAGTCGACCACGGCCCCGTCGATCGGCGTGCCGTCGAGGTCGGTCACGGTGCCCTGGAACAGGAACGGGGTGCCGGCCTCGTCGTCGCGCATCGGCAGGGTGCCCTCGCCGGTGAACTCCGGGCCGCCCGACACGTAGTAGGGGCCCTCGATGCTGCCCACGGCGCCCTTGCGGTCGGCGTTGGCCACGTCCTCGACGACGTGCTCGATGAACACGTCCAGGAACAGCGGCCACTCGCCGTCCTGACCCACGCGGATCAGCCACGCCTTGAGCGCGTCGTACTCGGCGTAGGTGAGCCGGTGGCGGCGGATGACGTCGTGCAGGGCGGACAGGGCGTCGCGGGCGACGGCGTCGACGCGCGCGGTGTCGACCGTGCCTGCGGCGTCGCGTGCCTTCTTCTGGAAGGTCTCGGTGGCGTTCCGGCCGGAGCCGGCTGCGGTGGCGGTCTCGCTGGTCATGGTCCTTCTCTCCGGTGGTGTGTCCTGCGTCAGCCGTCGGTGCGGTAGTGCGCGAGCTTGTCGGGGTCGATGGCGACACCGATCCCGGGCCCGGCGGGTACGCGCAGCTCCCCGCCGGTGATCTGGAGCGGCTCGGCGAGCAGGTCGTCGGCCATGTCCAGGAAGTTCGAGAGTTCCCCGGCGCGGGTGCTGGTATGCCGGTGGGCGGCGCCGAAGGCGACGCTGCAGGCGGTGCCGAGCTGGCCGTCGATCTGGTTGCCCATCACGACCTCGGCACCGAGGCCCTCGCAGAGGTGCAGCACCCGCTGCGAGCTGGTGAACCCGGTGCGGGCGGTCTTGATGCTGACCATCGTCGCGGCGCCGTCGAGCAGCTCCCGGGTCACCTCGCCGGGCCGGGTGGCCGACTCGTCGGCGACCGTCGGGATCGAGGTGCGGCCGGTCAGCCAGCGCCGCCCGAGCACCTGGTCGGCGGGGATGAGCTCCTCGGACATGGTGAGCCCGAGGTCGGCCATCTCGTCGAGCGCCCGCGCGGCCTCGGCCGTGTTCCAGCCGCGGTTGCCGTCCACGTAGAGCTCGACGTCCGGGCCGAGCGCCTCGCGCAGCGCCCGGCAGGCCCGGGTGTCCAGTGAGACGGGGTGCCGGCCCACCTTCACCTTGAAGGTGGTGACGCCGTGCTCGTCGCGCATCCGCTGCGCCTCGGCGACCATCACGTCGTCCGGCGCGAAGCCGACCATGTGGGCCACCCGCATCCGGTCGGTCCAGCCGCCGAGCAGCTCGGTGACCGGCACGCCGAGCCTGCGCCCGACCACGTCCCAGACGGCCATGTCGAGCGCGGCCTTCGCGGCCGGGTTGGCGATCGTGCGGTCCAGCACCGCGTGGATCTTCTCCCGGTCGAACACGGACAGCCCGATGAGCTCCGGGGCGAACACGGTGTCGATCACCGCGCGGATCGAGGCCTGCGTCTCGCCGTAGGTGTAGGGGCGGGGCGGGGCCTCCGCGATGCCGACGACGCCGTCCTCGGCGTGCACGCGGACCAGCACGTGGTCGGCGGTGTGCACCTCGCCGCTGGCGAAGCGCATCGGCTTGCGGTACGGGACGGCGAACGGGATCGCCTCGATCGCGACGATCTTCACTGCGGTCCTCCAGGGGTTGCGGAGACGGTGGCCGGGGCGGTGTCGGTGCTCGCTCCGCGGGTGCCGCGCGAGGTGTCGAGCTCGCGGGCGTGGTCGGCGAGGGTGTCGAGCAGCCGGACGAGTGCGGGTGAGCGGTCGTCGGTGCGCCATGCCAGGGCGAGGTCGACCCGCAGCTCCTCCTCCAGCTCGGTGTAGACGACGCCCTCGGTGCCGAGCGCGCGCACCGACTCGGGCAGCAGCGCGACACCCTCACCGGCGGCGACGTGGGTGAGCAGGATCGGGGTGGCGTGCGCCTCGGCGCGGCGGCGCGGCAGGAAGCCGGCGCCCAGGCAGCCCTGGGTGGCGACCGAGTCGACGACCGACCCGTCGGCGCCGTAGGCGACGAAGTCGTCGCCACGCAGCTCGGTGAGCGACACCGTGTCCCGCGCGGCCAGCCGGTGCCCGGCGGGCAGCGCCGCGACCAGGCGTTCCCGCACGACCGTGCGGGTGGACACGTCGGGGCGCACCACCGGTGGCCGGAGCACGGCGAGGTCGATCCGGCGCTTGTCGAGCGCGTCCTCCTGGGCCGCGGTGAGCAGGCCGGCCCGGAACCGCAGGGTCAGTGCCGGCATCCGGCGGGCGACCACCCGGGCGAGCCGGGGGAGCAGCTGGTAGGCGGCCAGGTCGGTGGCCCCCACGGTGACGACGCCGTCGGCGCCGGCCGCGACCCGCTCGACCCGCCGGCGGGCGTCGTCGATCGAGGCGAGGATCCGGTAGGCGTCCTCGAGCAGCGACGCGCCGGCGGGGCTCAGGTCGACCCGGCGGGTGGTGCGCTCGAACAGCGTCGCACCGACCTGGTTCTCCAGCTGGCGGATGGCCTGGGACAGCGGGGACTGGGCCATGTGCAGCCGTTCGGCGGCGCGCCCGAAGTGCCGGGTCTCGGCCACGGCGACGAAGTAGCGCAACTGGCGTAGATCCATTCGTGACACCTCCTCGTGACCGTCCGGCGAGATGAGATGAATCGTAATCCCGGGCGGCTCAGAGGCACAAAGACCGAGTACAGCCGAATCAAGACGTTCGGCATCTGGAACCACCCTGGGTCAGGACTGGGTACCTGCCCGGGGCGCCCGGCACCCCGGGAGGTGCAGCGTGGAGCACATTCCCGGACCCCTATCAGGAGGACGTCGATGACCGCCGTCGCACACTCCGCGCATGTTCGCCGCGTGCTGGACGCCGCCGTCGTGGATGACCCGGAGGCGGGCGTCTACCGCGCCAACCGCCGGATCTTCACCGACGAGGAGCTCTTCGAGCTCGAGATGAAGCACATCTTCGAGGGCAACTGGGTCTACCTGGCCCACACCAGCCAGCTCCCGAACCCCGGCGACTACATCACCACCTACATCGGCCGGCAGCCGGTGATGATCACCCGTGACAAGCAGGGCGAGCTGCACTGCATGATCAACGCGTGTGCGCACCGCGGGTCGATGCTGTGCCGCCGCAAGACCGACAACCGGATGACCCTCACCTGCCCGTTCCACGGCTGGACGTTCCGCAACGACGGGACGCTGCTGAAGGTGAAGGACCCGGACGGCGCCGGCTACCCGGACAACTTCGCCAAGGACGGCTCGCACGACCTGACGAAGGTCGCCCGGTTCGACGAGTACCGCGGCTTCCTGTTCGGATCGCTCAACCCGGACGTGCTGAGCCTGTCCGAGCACCTCGGTGACACGACCAAGGTCATCGACATGCTCGTCGACCAGTCGCCGGAGGGCCTGGAGGTGCTGCGCGGCTCCTCGACCTACACCTACGACGGCAACTGGAAGGTGCAGGCCGAGAACGGCGCCGACGGCTACCACGTCTCCTCGCTGCACTGGAACTACGCGGCGACGACGTCGCGGCGCGGCTCCGGCGAGTCGAAGAACGACACGAAGGCGCTCGACGCGGGCGGCTGGGGCAAGAGCGGTGGCGGCTACTGGTCCTACCCCAACGGCCACCTCTGCCTGTGGACCTGGGCGGCGAACCCGCAGGACCGCCCGCTCTGGAGCGAGCTGGACTCGCTCAAGGAGCAGTTCGGCGAGGCCAAGGGCGAGTTCATGGTCAAGGGCTCGCGGAACCTGTGCCTCTACCCGAACGTCTACCTGATGGACCAGTTCTCCACCCAGATCCGGCACTTCCGGCCGATCGCGCCGAACAAGACCGAGGTGACGATCCACTGCATCGCGCCCAAGGGGGAGAGCGACGCCGCCCGGGCGCACCGGATCCGCCAGTACGAGGACTTCTTCAACGCCTCGGGCATGGCCACCCCGGACGACCTCGAGGAGTTCCGGGCCTGCCAGCTCACCTTCGAGGCCACCGCCGCCCCGTGGAACGACATGTCCCGCGGCGCGAAGCACTGGCTGACCGGTCCCGACGAGGTCGCGAAGGCCCTCGACATGGACGACGTCATCTCCGCAGGCCTCAAGAACGAGGACGAGGGCCTCTACCCGGTCCAGCACGGCTACTGGCGCGACGTGATGCGGGCCGCCATCGAGAAGGAGGAGGCAGGCGCGTGACCAGCACCGAGCAGCGTTCGTCCACGCTGATCACCCAGAACCTGATCGAGCAGTTCCTCTACCGCGAGGCCCGCTATCTCGACGACCGCGAGTTCGAGAAGTGGCTCGAGTGCTACGCCGACGACGTCGTCTACTGGATGCCGGCGTGGGACGACACCGACCGGCTCACCGAGGACCCGCAGCGCGAGATCTCGCTGATCTACTACGGCAACAAGGGCGGGCTACAGGACCGGGTGTTCCGGATCCGCACCGAGCGGTCGTCCGCGACGTCGCTGCCCGAGCCGCGGACCAGTCACAACATCTCCAACGTCGAGGTCATCGAGCGCCGCGGCGACCTGGTCGACGTCCGGTTCAACTGGCACACCATGTACTTCCGGTACAAGACGATCGACCCGTACTACGGCACGTCGTTCTACACGATCGACTTCTCCGGCGAGTCGCCGCTGATCCGGCGCAAGATCGTCGTGCTCAAGAACGACTACATCCATCACGTGGTCGACATCTACCACTTCTGAGGAGGCCGGCCATGGCAGCGTCGCCTGCCGCACACACGGTGGCTGCATCGACCGCCACGCACACGGTGGCTGCGTCGACGGCCACGCACAAGGTGGCGCTGGCCTTCGAGGACGGCGTCACCCGCTTCGTCAACTGCCGGGAGGACCAGTCGGTCGCCGACGCGTCCTACCGGTCCCGGATCAACATCCCCGTCGACTGCTCGGACGGCGCCTGCGGTACCTGCAAGGCGTTCTGCGAGTCCGGCGACTACGAGGGCGGTTCCTACATCGAGGACGCCCTGTCCGACGACGAGGCGGCGGAGGGGTACCTGCTCGCCTGCCAGGCGAAGCCGCGATCGGACATGGTCGTGCAGATCCCGACGACCTCGGCGGTCGCGAAGACCGCCGCCGCCACCCACCGCGGCCGGGTCACCGGGCTCGACCGGCTCTCGCCGACGACGGTGCGCCTCGCCGTGGAGATCGACGAGCGCGACAAGCTGGCGTTCCTGCCCGGGCAGTACGTCAACATCGCCGTCCCGGGGACGGACCTCACCCGGTCGTACTCGTTCTCCTCCGCCCCGGACGACGACGAGCTGAGTTTCCTGATCAAACTCACCCCGGGCGGGGCCATGTCCGAGTGGCTGGACGGCCGGGCCGGGGTCGGCGACGAGGTGACGTTCACCGGCCCGCACGGCAGCTTCTTCCTGCGCGAGTCGGACAACCCGCTGCTGCTGCTGGCCGGCGGGACCGGGCTCGCACCGATCCTGTCGATCATGCGGACGCTGCGTGCCCAGGGCAGCGGGCGCCCGGCACACCTGGTGTACGGCGCGAGCACCGACGACGACGTCGTCGAGCTGGAGACCGTGCGCGAGCTGGCCGGCGAGATCGGCCTGAGCTGGGACTACTGTGTCGCCGATCCCGCGACGTCGGCACCGAACCAGGGCTACGTGACGTCGCTGTTCGGGGCGGAGCACCTGCACGACGGCACGGGCGCGGTGTACCTGTGCGGGCCGCCGGCGATGGTCGAGGCCGTGCGCGGTGACCTGCGCCGGCGCGAGCTCGACCCGAGCGGCTTCTACTACGAGAAGTTCGCCCTCGCCGCGGTGCCGGACACCGGTGCGGGCGCCGGCGACCCGGGGGAGGGGGCGGAGCCCGAGCCGGGCGCCGTGACCCCGCAGATCTCCTCGGAGTCCGTCGACGAGCAGACCGAGGCGCCGCAGGCACCACAGGTCCCGCAGCCTGCCGCCGCCCGTGTCGCGGACGTGCCGGACGCGGACGACCTGCTCACCCTGGGCGGTCGTGAGGGCCGCGCGGTCCTCGGGCAGCCGCTGACCCGGTTCGGCGACCCGGAACCGCTGCACGCCGCCGGCGACCCGTCGTCGGTCGGCGGGAGCGATCCGGAGCGCGGGATCCTCGGCCGGCGGGTGTGGGAGCCGTTCAGCGACGCCCCGGTGTCGGACCTGGACGAGTCCGACGACCTGCTCGTCGCGCCCGAGGGCGCCCGCGCGGTCCAGTCCATGCCGGTCCTGCCGCACTCGGACATCGACCCGCTGATCGCTCCGCCGGCCGCCACGGTGTCCGACGACGGCTACGAGATCGGCGAGGAGCACCCGGACATCCACTCCTCGGACGCGATCTTCGACGCCCGGCACGCGCTGGAGCTCGGTGCGCTGGAGCTGGTGCTCGGCAAGCTGTCGTCGCGGGACATCGCGGGCTACCGGCTGCTCGCCGAGGCGACCGTGCCCTACGTGGACCGCGAGGCCCAGCGGTTCACCGACGCGGAGGCCTACACCGAGACCAACGCCGCGTTCCACGACTACCTGTTCACCCGTACCGGCAACGCCCACCTGCTGCGCGCCTACCAGGCGCTCGGGGTCAAGGGGGCGATGGAGGAGACGCTGCGCACGGCGGTCTGGTGTCACCCGGACTGCGCGCAGGACCACCTCGACATCGTCGACGCGATCGAGGCGGGTGACCGCGGGCGGGCCCGGGAGCTGATCAGCTCGCACGCGGAGAACGCCAAGGCCACCATGCGCCGGGCCATGAACGACGCGGTCCGGACGCGGCGGCCCCGGTTCGTCACCCCCGGCCGGTTCGACGGCCTGGTCGTGCTGGTCACCGGGGCGGCCCAGGGGATCGGTGAGGCGGTCGCCCGCCGGATCGGGGCCGAGGGCGGCAGGCTACTGCTCGCCGACCGGTCCGACCAGGTCAAGGGGGTCGCCGACGACCTGGCGGCCGAGGCCGTGACCGCCGACCTGGAGCACTGGGACGGCGCCGAGTCGGTCGTCGCCGCGGCACTGGAGCGCTACGGCCGGATCGACGTCGCGATCCACACCGTCGGCGGCACGATCTGGGCGAAGCCCTTCGCGCACTACCCGCCCGAACAGATCCGTGCCGAGATCGACCGGTCGCTCATGCCGACGCTGTGGTGCTGCCGCGCCGTCGCGCCGCACATGGTCGAACGGGGGTCGGGGACGATCCTCAACGTCTCCTCGGTCGCCACCCGCGGGCTCAACCGGGTCCCGTACGCGGCGGCCAAGGGCGGCGTCAACGCGATCACCTCGGCGCTGGCGATGGAGCTCGCCCCGGACGGGGTCCGGGTACTGGCCACCGCACCCGGTGGCACCGAGGCACCGCCACGGCGGATCGCCCGCGGGCCGGCACCGGACTCGGCGCAGGAGCAGGACTGGTACGCCACGGTCGTCGAGCAGACGACCGAGTCCTCGCTGCTCAAGCGGTACGGGACGCTCGACGAGCAGGCCGCGGCGATCACGTTCCTGGCCTCACCGGAGGCCTCCTACATCACCGGCACCGTCCTCCCGGTCGCCGGCGGCGACCAAGGCTGACCCGGCCGAGGTCCGGAACGAGAGGCACCCCCGGGGCACACGATGCCCCGGGGGTGCTCCTCTGTCGGCTCGGTCGCCCTGTCGGGCAGGGACGCGGCTCCCGCCGGGGTGGCACGGCGCCGGGTACGGTGCCGGGTGTGGGTGACGACCCCGCCGACGTGCGGGCCGCCGGGCTCGCCGGGCGGGCGGACGAGGTGGTGCGGCTGCGCGCCCTGCTGAGCGGCACCGGCCCGCGTTCGGGGCTGGTCACCGGACCGCCGGGGATCGGGGTGTCCGCGCTCGTCGACGCCGTCGCCGCCGGGTACGACGGACCGGTGCACCGGGCCCGCGGGGCGTCCTGGGAGGCGGACCGGGCGGGCGGGGTGCTGGCCCAGCTCGTCCCGGGGGTCGCGATCCCGCAGGACGACGCGTTCGCCGCGGCCGGCGCAGTCGCGGCCGCCTGCGCCCCCGGCGCGCGGACGCTGCTGCTCGTCGACGACGCCCACGACGCCGACCCGTGGTCGTTGCAGGTGCTCTCCACACTCGTCCACCACCACCCGGCGCTCGCGCTGACGGTCGTGCTGACCGCCCGCCCCGCCGACGGTGCCCCCGGCGTCGCGGACCTGCTCCGCGGGGTCGTCGCGACCACGATCGCGCTGCGCCCGCTCGACTCCCGCGCCGTCGCGGCCGTCGCCGCCGCCCGCGGCATCACGCTCGGCGCAGCGGCCGCGGAACGCCTCGCCCGGCACACGGCGGGCAGCCCGCGTCATGTCCTGGCCCTGCTCGACGAGCTGCCCGGCGAGGTGTGGGCGGATCCGCACGCCCGGCTGCCGGCGCCGCCCGAGGTCGCCGCGTCGGTCGTGCACCGGCGGGCCGCGCTGTCCGGCCCGGCCCGGGCGCTGCTCGACGTGGTCGCGGTCCTGGACCGGCCCGGTGAGGCGGACGAGATCGGAGCGGTGACCGGGGAACCGGATCGAGTGCTCGCGGCGCTGGCCGAGGCCGCGCGGTCCGGGCTCGTCGCGCGGGCCGGCAGCCGCTGGGGCCCCGCCGCCGTCCCGGCCGACCCGATGGTGCGTGCGGCCGTGCTCGACGAGCTCGGCCCGGACGTCGTCGCCGTGCTGCGCCGCCGCGCCGGCGAGGTCGTCGACGACCCCACGCGGCGGCTGACGCTGCTGGCCGGCGCCGTGGCCGGCCGGGACGACGCGCTCGCGGCCGAGATCGACAACCGGGCCGCCGAGGAGGCCGCCGGTGGTGCGTGGAGCACGGTCGCCACGCTGCTGACCGAGGCGTCCCGGCTCACCAGCGACCGGCGGCTGCGCGAGGAACGACTGGTCCGGGCGGTGGACGCGCTCGTCGGGGCGGGGGAGTGCCGGTCGGCCGAGGCCCTCGTCCCGGTCGTCGAGGCCACCCGGGAGACACCGCTGCGCGGCGCCGTGCTCGGGTATCTCGCCGTGCTGCTCGGCCAGGCGGGCGAGGCGGCGGCCCGGCTGGGCAGCGCGTGGGAACAGGCCGGGGCGGGCGAGACCGACCGGGCATCGGCGGCGCTGGTCGCGCAGCGCTACGTGCTGCACGCCCTGGCCCGTGGGCGCGGCGACGAGCTCGTGACCTGGGCGGACCGCACGATCGCGCTGGCCGGTGCGGACACCCCGCCCGGGGTCGAGGCCGCGGCGATCCGGGGTCTCGGGCTGTCCGCGGCCGGCCATCCGGAGCAGGCCAGGGCCGCGTACGTGGCGGTGTCCGAGCAGGTCCGGCGCGGGGCCCAGGTCCAGCGGGTCACGATGGGCCGCGGCTGGCTGCACCTGCTGCAGGACGATCTCGACCGGGCCCGGACCGACCTGGAGAGCGCCGTCCCGACCACGGTGCTCGGCGGCTCCGCGCGGATCTCGCTGTGGGCACTGGCGTGGCTGACACGCACCCGGTTCCTCGCCGGTGACTGGGACGGCGCGCTGCGCGCCGCCGAGCAGGGCCGCTCGCTGGCCGCGCGCAGCGGGATGGCACTGGTGGCGCCACTGCTGGAGTGGACCGCCGCACAGGTGCACGCGCTGCGGGACGAGCCGGAGCTCGCCGAGCGCGCGGCGCTCGCCGCGGAGGCGGGTGGGTCGGAGTACGAGGTCGCACGGGTCCCGGCGCTGCTGGCCCGCGCGCACGTGGCCGAGGCCCGGGCCGACTACCCGGCGGCGCTGCGGGCCCTCGAGCCGCTGCGGACGGCCGGCGGGAGCACCGCCGAGCCGGGCTGGTGGCCGTGGACCGACGTGTACGCCAATGCGCTCGTGATGACCGGCGAGCTCGATGCCGCCGAGGAGTTCCTCGACCCGCACGAGCGGCTGGCGGCCCGGCGCGGGCACCGGTCCTCGATCGCCCGGCTCGGGTACGCCCGCGGCAGGCTGCTCGGCGCCCGCGGCGACCACGAGGCCGCCCGGTCGGCGTTCGAGCAGGCGCTGCGGGTGGCCGACCGGCTCCCGCACCGCTACGACCGGGCCCGGGTGCGGTTCGCGTTCGGCCAGACCCTGCGCCGGGCCGGGAAACGGCGCGACGCCGACGCGGTGCTCTCCGCGGCCCGGGAGATGTTCGCGGGGCTCGGCGCGACCGTCTACGTCCGCCGCTGCGACCGGGAGCTCAAGGCGGGCGGGGTGCACGCGGGAGCCCGCGGGGACCGGACGGCGACCGAGCTGACCCCGCAGGAACGCGCGGTCGCCGACCTGGTGACGCAGGGCCGGACCAACCGGGAGACCGCGGCGGAGCTACAGGTGTCGATCAAGACGATCCAGTACCACCTGACCCGGATCTACACCAAGGTCGGCGTCCGGTCCCGGGCGGAGCTCGCGGTGCGGCTCAGCGGGGGGTGACGGCGACGCGGCCGGCGACGGCCCGGCGGTGGTGCAGCACGACCAGCGGGCGGACCGAGAAGGCGGCGGCGGCGAGCAGCAGGGTGACGCCGGCCGGAGCGGTGGCCACCGAGACGATCGTGGCGGCGGCGAGCAGCACCATCAGCAGGCCGGTCAACGCGACCGTGCGAGCGGAGACCGGACGCTGCGGCGGGGCGGCGCGGAACATGGTGACCACCTCAGGGACGACATCTGCCGTACATCTCCCGAACACCCGAGTTCGGTACGGCTAACTCTACTCCTCGTCGCGCCTGTGGAGAAGCGGGTCCTCGTGCTTCGCACTCAGCGGGTGTCGAGCGCCCGGAAGGACTCGACCAGCGTGCCGGACGGGAACCCCGCCTGCCTCGCCTGTGATCCGGCCCAGCGCCCGATCATGTCCTCGAGATCGGTCATGTGGGCGGTCTGGCTCTCGTGTGCCCGCAGCGCCGCGATCTTGCGGTCGAACGTGCCGGTGATGTCGACGTGGCGTGCCGAGGTGGGGTCGTGCTCGGTGGCGGCACCGATCACCCAGACCTCGCCCGCGGTGTGCGCCTCGAAACCCTCCTCGACCAGCTCCGGGAACGCGTACGGGTTGCGGGCGTCGGGGTAGACCGCGCACAGCGCGGCCTCACCGGCGGCGATGTGGTCGGGATGGCTGCCGTACATGCTGGCGAGGTCGCGGACCGGCTGGTGCACGAGGACACGGTCCGGGCGCACCTGCCGGATCACCCGGGCCAGGTCACGGCGCAGCTCCAGGGTGACCATCAGGCGCCCGTCCGGGTACCCGAGGAACACGAGGTCCTCGACACCGACCTCGGCCGCGGCCCGGCGCTGCTCGGTCTGCCGGATCCCGGCGATCTCCGAGCGCGGGACCGCCGGGTCGAACCCGCCGGCATCGCCGTCGGTCACCAGGCAGTAGGTGACGGCGACGCCGGCGTCGGCCCAGACGGCGACCGTGCCGCTGCAGGAGAAGTCGATGTCGTCGGGATGGGCCGCGATCACCAGGGCCCGCTCGATCCGGGCGTGGCTGCGGTCGTCGCTCGCGGTGCGCTCCTCGTCGGTCACCCGCTCATGATCGCTGCACCCGGCGGCGCGACCCCATCCGGGGAGGCCGGCCCGTCCGTTGCGGGAGCCGGTCGCTCAGCCGCCGCCGAGCCGGTCGCTCTCCTGCTGCAACCGGTCCTCGAACTCGGACTGGCACTGCTCCATCGCGCTCTGGTCGCCCACGGACCGCTGCAGGCAGTCGTAGAACTCGGGTCCGCCGACGGCGGAGAAGAAGCTCCAGGCGATGAGGACCACCGCGATCGTGCCGAGCACGCTCAGCACGCCGAGCACCAGACCGCCGATCGCGACGCCCCGGTTGGTCGCGACGCCCTTCGCGGCGCGGACCACGCCGATGATGCCGAGGGCGACCGCGAGGACGCCGAGGAGCCCGCCGATCAGCAGCCAGAAGGTGAGGATGGCGATGATGCCGAGGACCAGTGCGGTGATCCCGACGCCGTTGCGCGGTGGGCGGGGTGGCGGTCCGCCGGTGCCGTAGGCGGGGTAGCCGCGCGGGTCGTACGCGGGTCGGTCCGGGTAGCCGCCCGGGCCGTACGCCGGCGGCCGGTCGGGGTAGCCGCCGTACGCGCGGCCGTGCTGCTCGTACCAGGGCTGCTCGTGGCCCTGCTGCCCGCCGTAGGGCTGCTGCCCGAACTGTCGGGTGCTCTGCTCCGGGTACGCCTGCTGCCCGGGGTAGCCCTGCTGGTCCGGGTATCCCTGCTGGTTCGGATGCCCGGGCTGGTTCGGGTCCTGCTGGTCACCCGGCTGCCCCGGGTACGGCGGTGGGCTGCTCACGCTGGTCCTTCCCCCGAGGCCGTTCGTGCTGTCGTCGTCGATGATCCCGCTGCGGCCGCCGCGGGTCCAGGTCGTCCAAGATCCGCGTTCTGGGAGTACAGCGTTCGGGGTACGCACCCCACACTCCCGAGACGGTGATCATGGTCGGGTACCGACGCCGTGGCGGCGGCGCCGATACGGTCGGGACATGGTGCTGCGAGCGCGCGATGTCATGACCGAACGTGTCGTCACGGTCTGGGCGGACGCACCACTGAGCCGGGCGCAGGAACGGATGTCCGAGTCCCGGTTCTCCGCCCTCCCCGTGGTGGACCGCCGCTTCTCGCTGGTCGGGATCATCAGCCTGGTCGACCTGCTGCGGCACCGCGACGCTCCACACGCGACGGTCGGGGACGCGATGACCGAGCAGGTCCTCTCGGTGCTGCCCGCTACCAACGTGTCGATCATCGCGCACCGGATGCGGGTCTACGGCGAGCTCCGACTGGTCCCGGTGGTCGACAAGGGCGTGCTGGTCGGGGTGATCACGCGCAGCGACCTGCTCCGGCACCGGCACGCCGGCGGGATCGTCCGGCGCGCGGCGCGGCGGCTCGGCGGCAGCGTGCTGGCCGCGCCGCTGCCCGAGGCGATGACGCCGCGCGGTGCGGGCCGGGTCGGTCGCCGCCCGATCTCCTCGCTGCGGGTGGCCGACGCGATGACCGACGGCGGTCTGGTCGCGATCCCCCCGGCCCTCGCGCTCGAGGAGGCCGCCGAGGTGCTGCTGTCCTACCGGTTCACCGCCGTCCCGGTGGTGGACGACGACGACCGGCTGCTCGGCATCGTGTCCGAGGCCGACCTGATGCACGGGTCGGTGGCGGGCGGGCGCCGGATGCGGGCCCGCACGGTGTCCGGGGTGATGACCCACGACGTCGAGGTGGTACATCCCGACGACCCGCTCGCCGACGCCGACCAGCTGCTGTCCCAGCGCGGGTTCCGGGTGGTCCCGGTGGTCGACGACGACGGTGTGCTGGTCGGCGTGATCAGCCGCAGCGACCTGTTCTGATCCGTGCCTCCTGTCAGCCGGCGGGTACCGCCGGTGCTGCTGGAGCAGCGGGTACCGCTGGAGCAGCTGGTGCCCGGACGGCGTCGCACTCCTGCGCGGCCTGGGCGACCAGCGCGGAGAAGGCGACCGGGTCCGCCAGTGCGTCCTGCGGCAGCGCGGCGAAGTCCAGGTTCTTCTGCAGGCAGGCGTACTGCGCGGCCTGGTCGGCGGGGCTCAACGGCGGTTCGGGCGGGGCGGGCTGGGCCGAGGCGGCACCGGCCGCGGCGAACCCGATCACGACCGTGACCGCGCCGGCGACGACGGTGCGCACGAGGTTGTTCACGATGCTCCTGCTTCCTGCGCCGGTCCGGCGCGGTGGGCGAACGGTCCCGCATCGCGAGGAGCCCGCTGCTCCCCGGCGTCCGCGGGGGCGCACCACCCGCGGTGACGGTGATCCTGCGCGCTCGCACGGGCGGCCGCGCGAGGATCGACCCGTCCGCGTGACACCTGTTCGGGCGGGTGTGCTCAGCCGCCCAGCGCGACCGACCGGCCCGCCTGCCGGCCGGAGAACAGGCAGCCGCCGAGGAACGTGCCCTCCAGCGCCCGGTACCCGTGCACCCCGCCGCCGCCGAACCCGGCGACCTCGCCCGCCGCCCACAGGCCCGGCACGGGGGCGCCGCCGGCGCCCAGCACCCGTCCGGCGAGGTCGGTCTGCAGCCCGCCGAGCGTCTTGCGGGTCAGCACGTGCAGCCGTACGGCGATCAGCGGCCCGGCCGCGGGATCGAGCAGCCGGTGCGGCGGCGCGGTGCGCGCGAGCTTCTCGCCGAGCGTGCGGCGGGCGTTGTGGATCGCCATGACCTGCAGGTCCTTGACGAAGGCGTTGTCCAGCTGCCGGTCGCGGGCGACGACCTGGCGGCGGATCACCTCGGAGTCCAGCTCGGGAGCCCCGCCGGTCAGCCGGTTCATCCCCACGACGAGCTCGTCGAGGGTGTCGGCGACGACGAAGTCGGCACCGCGCTGCAGGAACGCCTCCACCGGCGCGGCCGCGCCGGGCCGGACCCGGCCGAGCGTGGCCCGCACGTTCTTGCCGGTGACGTCCGGGTTCTGCTCGGACCCCGACAGCGCGAACTCCTTCTCGATGATCTTCTGGGTGAGCACGAACCAGGAGTGTTCGTGGCCGCCGGCCCGCAACGCGGCGAGCGTGCCGAGGGTGTCGAAGCCGGGGAAGTTCGGGGCGGGAAGCCGCCGCCCGGTCGCGTCCAGCCACAGCGAGGACGGCCCCGGGATGATCCGGATGCCGTGGTTCTCCCAGACCGGGGAGTGGTTCTGCACGCCCTCGGTGTAATGCCACATGCGATCGGAGTTGACGATCCGGCCGCCGGCGGCCCCGGTGATGGCGAGCATGCGGCCGTCGACGTGGGCGGGGACCCCGGAGACCATGTACGACGGCGGTGTCCCCAACCGCTGCGGCCACTGCTCGCGCACGAGGTCCTGGTCGCCGCCGATCCCGCCCGAGGTCACCAGCACCGCGCCCGCCCGCACGGTGAACTCGCCGGTCACGTCGCGGTTGGTCGCGGCGCCCCGCTCGGCGTGGTCCGGGGCGAGGACCGCGCCGTACACCCCGTCGACCACCCCGTCGGTGACGGTGAGCGCGTCCACCCGGTGCCGGAAGCGCAGCGTGATCCGCCCGGCCTCGGCGTGCGCGCGGACCCGGCGGACGAACGGCTCGAGGATCCCGGGCCCGGTGCCCCAGGTGAGGTGGAAACGGGGGACCGAGTTGCCGTGGCCGTCGGCGAGGTGCCCGCCGCGCTCGGCCCAGCCGACGACCGGCAGCCACCGGACGCCCTGCTCGTGCAGCCATGCGCGCTTCTCACCGGCCGCGAAGTGCACGTACGCGGTGGCCCACTGGCGGGCCCAGAAGTCCGCACCGGCCGGATCGTCGACCCCCCGGTCGAACGCCGCCGACCCGAGCCAGTCCGACAGCGCCAGGTCGGCCGAGTCCCGGATCCCGGTCCGCCGCTGCTCCGGGGTGTCCACGAGGAACAGTCCGCCCAGCGACCAGAACGCCTGGCCGCCCAGGTTCTGCCCGGGTTCCTGGTCCAACACGATCACCGAGCGTCCGGCGTCGGCGATCTCGGCGGCGGCGACCAGGCCGGCGAGCCCGGCCCCGACCACGACGGCATCGGCGTCCATGTGGGCAAGCCTAGTGAGCAGGAGTCAGTCCAGGTCCAGCACAGCTCTGAGCGCGCGGCCCACGGCCTCCTGCTCCTCGATGCCGATGTGCCCGACGACGTCGCCCAGCCGGCGCTTGTGCACACCTTCGATGCTCGGGATCAACGCCCACCCATGAGCTCCGGTCTTCACCGCGAGCAGAGCGCCAGGATCCTGGTCGACCACATGCAGCCCGAGGACGATGGGGGAGGCTGGCGGATGTCACTCACCAGCAGCAGCGATGCGCTCGGCTTCGGCGTCGTCGATGAAGGACGGGTGGGCGGTGTAGAAGGCGGCGAGCTGGTCGCCGGCCTGGCGCAGCTCGTCCTCCCGGACCAGGCGCGCCAGGTAGCCCGACGCGCCCCCTCGGTTCGTCGCTGCGCACGCTCGGACCCTGGCTGCGGTGCGTTCGTCGAACGAGACGCTCAGGCGCTCTGACATGTCCTGATGATACGGGCGTACGCAAGACGCTGCGCATCGAGGTGCATACTCGGCTGCACCCATTGACCGAGCCCGCGCGCTTCGCTGTCGCGGAAGGTCAGGCGTGCGTGGTTGTCGCGGCCGGGATCCACTCGCGGGCCATGATGGACCGGTGTCCACGCATCCTGATCACGACGCCGCCCGCGAGTCGCTGTGCACCTGGTCCCGCCGGATGGTGCGCGACGGCCTGGTGGTCGGGACGTCCGGCAATCTCTCGGTCCGCACCGGCGACATGATCGCCGTCACCCCGTCCGGAGTGGACTACGAGACGATGGCCCCCGGCGACGTCGTGCTGGTCGACGGTGCCGGGTCGGTGGTCGACGGGTCACGGGCGCCGACCAGCGAGCTCGCCCTGCACCTGGCCGCGCACGCCCGCCCGGGCACGGCCGCCGTCGTCCACACGCACTCACCTGCGGCGGTGGCGATGTCGCTGCTGCGCGACGACGTCCCGCCGGTGCACTACCAGATCGCGATGTTCGGCGGTTCGGTGCGCGTGGCCGGCTACGCGCCGTTCGGCAGCGACGAGCTCGTCGCCAACGCGATGGCGGCGCTGGGGGACGGGACCGCGGTCGTCATGGGCAACCACGGCACCCTCGTGCTCGGCGAGCAGCTCGGCGCGGCCTACGACGGTGCGCGGCAGCTCGAGTGGCTGTGCGATGTCTGGCTGCGCGCCCGTGCGGTCGGCGAGCCACGACTGCTGTCGCCGGAGCAGATCAGCGAGGCGCTGGCGCGGTTCGCGGCACAGAAGCAGAAGGTGCGGGCGACGGCGCCCAGGCCCGGGACTCGGTGACGATCGCGGTCACCAGGTCGGCCGGGGTGACGTCGAAGGCCGGGTTGTAGACCGGCGTCCCGGGCACGGTCATCAGCGTGCCGGCGTGCTCGCGCACCTCGTCGGCGCCGCGCTCCTCGACGACGATGTCCGCCCCGGTCGGTGTCCGCGGGTCGATCGTCTCCTCGGGCGCGACGATCACGAACGGGATCCCGGAGCGGGCCGCGGCACAGGCCAGCATGTAGGTGCCGATCTTGTTGGCGACGTCGCCGTTCGCGGCGATCCGGTCGGCGCCCGCGAGCACGACGTCGACGAGGCCGTTCGCGATCGCGGCCGGGCCGGCGGAGTCCACGCACAACCGGTGCGGCACCCCGGCGCGGGCGAGCTCCCACACGGTCAGCCGGGCACCCTGCAGCAGCGGCCGGGTCTCGCAGGCGAGGACCTCCGCGAGCGCCCCGCGCTCGTGCAACCCGACGATCGCGCCGAGCGCGGTGCCGACGGCGCCGGTGGCGAGCGGGCCGGTGTTGCAGACGGTCAGGGCACGCAGCGGCCGCCCCGGGCAGAGCCGGAGGATCTCGTCCGCGGCCCGGTCGGTCGCGGCCGCGTGCACCGCGGCGGCCTCGGCGGCGACCGCGCGGGCCTCGGCGAGCACGGCCGCGGGGCCCCCGTCCAGCGCGGTCAGTGCCCGCCGGACACCGAGCGACAGCGGGACCGCGGTGGGTCGCGCGGTGGCGATCCGCTCGGCGTCGGCCCGGACCGCGTCGACCGCGTCCGGGGAGGTCGTGCCGTGCCGGTGCGCGGCGAGGGCGACACCGTAGGCGCCGGTGATGCCCAGGCTCGGCGCGCCCCGCACGGCGAGCGACCGGACGGCGTCGATCAGGTCGTCGACCGTGCGCAGGTGCAGGTGGACGGTGCGGTGCGGCAGCGCCCGCTGGTCGATCAGGACGACGGCGGGCCCGCCGTCGGACTCGTCGGCCCAGTCCACGATCCGCATCGGTCACCCTCCCGGCCGGGGTCGTCGCACCGGCGCCCGGGCGACGGTACCCGGGGCGTGGTCAGCTGGGCGGTGCCAGCCGGTAGACCGCGCCGGCGTCGTCGTCGGTGATGTAGACGGCGCCGTCGGACCCGGTGACCGCGGTGACCGGGCGCCCCCAGCGGGCCCCCGACGGGTCCTGGAACCCGCCGACCAGGGTCTGCTGCGGCCCCAGCGTCCCGTCGGTGTAGGGGAAGAACGCCACCTCGGGGGCCACCGGCGGGTCCGCGTTCCACGACCCGTGCACCCCGGCGAGCGCACCGGTCGCATACGGCGCGGGCAGCGTGCCGGAGGTGAACGAGAGGCCGAGCGGCGCGGAGTGCGCCGGGAAGGTCTGCTCCATCGGTGCCAGTGTCGTGCAGTCGAGTTCCCGGCCGCCCGGGTTCAGTTCGGCGTCGGCGACCAGCGGAACGTCCGTGAGGTCCTGCAGGCTGCCCGGCACGCCGGGCTCGGTGTCCGCGTCCGGGTTGCAGTAGGGCCAGCCCAGGTTGCGCCCGGGCGTCAGCTTCGCGAGCGGTTCGGCCGGGTGCGCGGTGACGTACTGGTTGATCACCTCGCCGAACGACGAGTCCGGTGCGTCCCCGTACGGCCGGTCGTAGGGGTAGGGCACGTTGTCCCGGCCGTTCACCGCGGACCAGACGGCGCCGTCCGGTGCGACGGCGAGCCCGGTCCCGTTCCGCACCCCGACCGCGAAGGGCTCGGCGGGCCCGCCGCCCGGCGGCACCCGCAGGATCGACGCCCGCGGCGGCGTCGCGGATAGGTCCTCGACCGAGATGTTGCCGGTGGACCCGATCGAGACGTAGACGGCGCCGTCCGGCCCGGCGGCGACCGACTTGAGCTGGTGGCCGTAGGCGCCGCGCAGGTCGGGGCTGTCGGCGTCCGGCAGGCCGTCCGCGACGACCCGGGCGCCGGTGGCGGCACCGTTCGCGTAGCGGTGGCTCGTGACCCGGTTCGACTCGGCGACGTAGAGGGTGCCGCCGTCCGGGGAGAACGCCAGGCCGTGCGGCCGGGTGAGTCCCTCGAGCAGCGGCCGCTGCTCGCCGGTGGGGGACAGGATCACGACCCGCCCGTCGTCCGGGACGGAGACGAGCAGGTTCCCGTCCGGCGTCCACGCGGCCAGCCGGGCGCCGGGGACGCGGGCGAACACAGACAGGGTCCATCCCGCCGGCACCAGAGCCTCCCGCGGCTGGTCGAACGGCGCGGCGTCGAGGCCCGGCGGGACCGCCACGGGGGCCGGTGCCAGATCGGCCGCCGCGGCTGCGACCGGGGCCTCGTTCCCGGACACCACGTTCGTCACCGGGTTGGGCCCCAGCCCGCACGCCGCCACCAGCGGCAGGCAGGCGAGCGCGGCGAGCACCGGGCGGGCCCGGCGCCGTACCCGCGACGGAGCGGCCGGAGGGCGGCCGGGCGGCCCGGCGTGCCCGGTGCGACGGTACGGGGCGATCCGCATGGGACGGACATTACGGGCGGGCCGGTCGCACCGCGCGCCGGCGACGCGCGGGCACGGCGCTCGGCTCGCCGGGTCGGCGACGGCACTAGGATCCGGCGCAGCAGGACCGACATCGACCGCGACCGCGACATCGACATCGACGAGCCGGGAGGAAGCGATGCCCCGGCCACCCGGGCACGGCAGTGGGTTCGAACCGCGCCGTCAGGAGATCATCGGCATCGCGGCCTCCCTGTTCGCGCAGCGCGGATACGCCGCCACCAGCATCACCGAGCTCTGCGACGCGGTGGGTCTGGCCCGCGGCGCGCTGTACTACTACATCGGTTCCAAGGAGAAGCTCCTCGTCGAGATCCAGGAGGCCGTGCTCGGCCCGCTGCTGGCGGTCGCCCGCCGGATCGTCGGTGCGCCCGCGTGCCCGGCGGTGCGGCTGCGCCTGCTGTCCGAGGTCCTGCTGGAGATCATCGTGGCGCGGCTGGACCACATCTGGGTCTACGAGCACGACTACCGGCAGCTGTCGCCGCAGAACCGCGAGGCCGTCATCGCGCAGCGCCGCGAGTTCGAGGGCATCGTGGTCGAGCTCCTCGCCGCGGCCGTCGAGGCAGGCCAGTTCCGGTCGATCGACCTGCGGCTGGGGATGCTGCAGTTCCTCAACCTGCACAACCACACCTACCAGTGGGTCCGTCCGGACGGCCGGTGGCCGGTGTCCGAGCTCGCGACCGAGTACTGCAGCACCCTGTTCCGCGGGTTCGCCGCCGCGGACTTCGACCCGGCGACGGTCGAGGCCGCGACCGAACGGTTCCGCAGCGAGCATCCCGAGGTGGACCTGCGCCCGGAGCTCTCCGGCGCCACCGCGTCGCCGTAGGCCTGCGTCGAGCCGTCCTGCCACGACATCCGGGAACCCGATCGCCGTCCGGTCTCGACGGTGCCTGTCCCGCCGTCTAACGTTTTACAGAACATTCGGTACAGGAAACGTCGGCGGGTGCCCGCGACCGGGCCCGATCCCGCCGGGAGAAGCGGTGGACCCATGGAGAGCGGACCTTCCCGCGTCGTACTGATCACCGGGGCGGCCGGTGCGCTCGGGGCGGCGGTGGCCCGGCGGCTGGCGAGCGAGGGGCCGGCCGATCTGGTCCTGTGCGACCTGTCCGGCGAGCGGCTCGAGCCGGTCGCGTCCACTCTGGAGGGACCGGGTACCCGGGTGCTCACCCGGGTCGTCGACGTCTCCGACGCGGCGGCCGTCGACGCGGCGGTGGCGGCCGCGGTCGAGCGGTTCGGCCGGCTCGACGTCATGATCAACAACGCCGGTGTGATCGCCACCAACGGCCGGATCCACAACCAGACCGCGCAGGAGTGGGACCGCCAGTTCCGGATCACCTTCCTGGGTGCCGTGCACGGGACGACGGCCGCGGTGCGGGTCATGCGTACCCAGGAGGACGGCGGTTCGATCATCAACACCGCGTCCGTCGCCGGCCTGACGGCCTGGCCGTACACGGCTCCGTACGGCGCGGCGAAGGCCGCCGTCATCCAGCTGACCAAGGTGGCGGCGGTCGAGTACGCGAAGGAACGGATCCGCGTCAACTGCGTCTGCCCCGGCACCTTCGAGTCCGCCATGACGGCCGACATCCCCGACGAGGCCCTGCCGGGGCTCACCGCGCGGCACCCGCTCGGGCTCGGTGCACCCGAGGACGTCGTCGGCGCGTTCGCCTACCTGGCCGGCGCGGACTCCCGGTGGACCACCGGCTCGGCGATGGTGGTGGACGGCGGATACGCGGCTCCGTGACGGTGGGCCGGTTATCCGCAATGACTTCTGGCAGGTCCTTCGGCCGATCCATTTCCCTAGTCTGAATCTCATGGCACGTTCCACTCCCCAGCGCGAATCAGTCGCTCGTGCGCCGCTGGCGCTGCGACTCGCGGTCAGCACCGCAGGAACGCTGGTCGTCTGGCTCGGTGTGACCCAGCTGAGCACCGCGCTGTGGGGCGCCGAGATGTCGCTGCAGAAGCACATCACCAACGCCGTCGGCACTGTCGCTCTTGCGGTGCCGCTGGTCCTCGTACTGTGCCGGTACGTGGACCGCCGCCCGGTATCCTCTCTAGGGCTCCACGGTGGGAGGCGGGCATGGCGAGACGTTCTTTACGGCGCCCTGACCTGGCTGGTTCCGGCCGCTATCGGATTAGCCGTGGGGCTTTCGTTCGGATGGCTGGAGATCCGGCTCGAGTCCTCGGTCGCTGAACTCGTCGGCGCCGTCCTCCTACTCGTCCTGCTCGTGTTCACCTACGAGGCGTTCCCCGAAGAGCTCATCTTCCGTGGCTACGTCTACCGGAACCTCACCACGGTCACCGCTCCGTGGATCGCCGTCGTGGTCCAGGCACTGCTCTTCTCGACCTTCGGCACCACATTGTGGGTCATCAGCAATGGCTGGGGAGTATTCGTGGAGCGCTCGACCCTGTTCTTCGGCATGGCCGTCGTCGCCGGTTGCGTTCGCCTCATATCAGGCTCGGTCTGGGCGTCCATCGGATTCCACCTGGCATTCCAGGTGGTCATGCAGCTCTTCCTCTTCTCGCATTATGTGGACATCGAGGTCAGCAATGAAGGCGCTTTCACCCTGACCACAGCCGTGGTGGCGTTCTGTGCAGCGACAACCATTGCGGGGATGCTGTGGCGGGGAGCGGTCAACTGGACCGCGCCGGACCCCGATCTCGCCGGACACACGGCCACGTAGAACGGTGATGGCGGCCGTTGCTCAGGACCGGCCGGAATCGGCGTCCCCGGTGGGCGGTGGTTCGTCGGCCCGATCGGTGGGCCGGTCCGGCGGAGCGGCGTCGCCGGACCGGGCCGGGGTGATGTGGACACGGGCGATGCGGTGGCCGTCGGTGGCCGCGACGGTGAAGCGGTGGTCGAGGGCGTCGAGGGTGTCGCCGTCGGTGGGGACGCGGCCCAGCTGGTGCATCACGTACCCGCCCAGGGTGTCGTAGGGGCCGTCGGGGAGCGCGATCCCGGTCTGTTCCTCGACATCGTCGTGGTGGAGCAGGCCGTCGGCGTCGAACCCGCCGTCGGCGGTCCGCCGGGCGGGGGTGGCGCTGGGGTCGTACTCGTCGCGGATCTCGCCGACGATCTCCTCGACGAGGTCCTCGACGGTGACGATGCCGTCGGTGCCGCCGTACTCGTCGACGACCACGGCGAGGTGACCGCCGCCGCGGCGCATCTCGCCGAGCGTGGCGAGGACGGCCTTGCTGCCCGGCAACGCGGTGATCGGCCGGGCCAGCTCACCCACGGTCCACTCGCCGTCAGAGCTGCCGGAACGGCGCCGGTCGGCCGGTCGGCCGCCGTGGTGGGCGGTGAGCAGGTCGCGCACGTGCACCACACCGACGACGTCGTCGAGGGTCTCGCCGATGACCGGATAGCGGGAGTGGGGCCGGTCGAGGACCTGGGTGATGGCCTGGTCCAGGGTGGCGTCGGCGCGGAGGAAGTCGGCTTCGGTGCGGGGCACCATGACCTCGCTCAGCACGCGGTCGGTGGCGGTGAAGGCGTCGGAGAGCAGCCTGCGCTCGTCGGGGGTCAGGGTGTTGGCGGTCCGGACCATGTCGCGCAGCTCGTCCTCGCTGACCTGGTCGTCGGGGGTGCGCGGGTCGATACCCAGCAGCCGGACCACCGCGTTGGTCGAACGGGACAGCAGCCAGATCAGCGGCCGGGCCACGGTGGCGAGCCGGTCGAGGGGCCCGGCGGTGGCCTGGGCCACGGCCTCGGGTCGCTGCAGGGCCAGGCGTTTGGGCACGAGCTCGCCGACGACCAGCGACAGGTAGGACACCAGCGCGGTGACCAGGACCAGCGCGGCGGTCGAGGCGATCGCCAGGGGCAGCCCCCAGCCGGCCAGGACCGGCTCGAGGCGCACGGCGATGGTGGCGCCGCCGTAGCTGGAGGCGAAGAACCCGGCGAAGGTGACCCCGATCTGGACCGCGGACAGGAACCGGTTGGAGTCGCTGCGCAGCCGCGCCACCCGTGCCCCGCGCCGGCTGCGTTCGGCCATCGCCGACACCTGCCCGGCCCGCAGGGTGACCAGCGCGATCTCGGCGGCGGCGAAGAAGCCCCCGAAGAGCACGAACAGCAGCACCAGGGCCAGGTTCAGCGCGACGTCCACGCCGCCGATTCTGGCATTACGGGTGTTTTCGGGCTCCGAGGTGTAGCCGCGAAGAGGGTGAACAGTCGTAGATCAGTGGGGGGTCAGTCGGAGCGTAGGTCGCGTCGGCGGTAGGCCAGGACGCCGCCGGCGGCGGCGAGCAGTGCGACCGCGAGCATGACGGCCGACGCCGCCGGGGTGGGCGCGGTGGCCGGCACCGGCTCCAGGTGCGCGAACGGCGAGACCTGTGCGACCCACCGTGGGGCGTCGATGCTGTCGGCCAGCACGTTGAGCAGGAACCCGCCGGCGCCGGGCAGGATGCCGAGCGCGATCACCGCGCGCGGGGACAGGCCGAGCCCGAGGACCGCGAAACCCAGCCCGAGCAGTGAGATCGGCAGCGTGTTCGCCGCGCCCGCGACGGCGTCGCCGAGTCCGAGGTCGGCGCCGGTCGCGGCGGCCCCGGCCCACATCGCCACTGCGGCGACCAGGGTGAGCGCGACGGCGGCGCCGGCGGTGACCGCGGCGGTCCCGGTCAGCAGCCGGACCCGGGACAGCGGCGCGGCGAGCAGCAGCCCCAACCGCCGGGTGGTCTCGTCGTGCGCGAGCGCGGCGATCCGCACCGCGGCGAACGCCCCGACCGGGACCGGGAGCAGCGCGAACAGCGTGCCGGCGAAGCCCGGCGGGGTAGCGAGGTCGCCGAACCCGGCCCGGGTGGCCAGCCCGGCGAACAGCGGGTTGCGTTGCAGGAAGTCGGTCAGTGAGACGGCGAGCAGGCCGAGCAGCAGGTAGAAGGCACCCACCCCGATCGCCCACCCGGTCAGCGGCCGCAGCGTGCGGCGCAGCGCGAACCCGTGCGGCGAGCCGAGCAGCGCGAGCCGGGCGCGACGGGTCCCGGCGCGGGGCACCAGCCCGTCGCCGACGTCGCGGCGCGCGGCCAGTAGTGGGGCCGCCACCAGCGCCCCGACGGCCGCAGCGGCCAGCACCAGCACGGGTGCGACCCGGTCGGTGTGGAACGGGGCGGCCAGCGCGGTCAGCCCGAACGGCGAGAACCAGCGCAGCCACCCCAGCGCATCCACCCCGTCGCCGATCATCCGCAGCAACAGCATGCCCAGCAGCACACCGGTCCCCGCGCCGGAAGCCGCGCCACGGGAGCCGGCCACCTGTGCCGCGACCGCGCCGACCCCGGCGAAGAACGCCCCGGTCAAGGCGAGGCCCGCGGCATGGAGGAGGGCCGGTCCGGCGTTGGCACCGGCCAGGATCATCGCGACGGCGACCGCGCCACCGGCCGTCAGCAGTGCGGCGGTGAGCACGGCCAGTGCAGTGGCCACCGCGGGCCCGTGGCGCAGCCGACCGGCGAGCAGCAGCGTCCACCGGCCGGCGTCCTCCTCGCCGCGCAGCAGCCGCGTAGCGGTCAGCAGTGCCCATACCCCGAGCAGCACGCCGAGCGCGGTGCCGGTGCGCCACACGGTGAACCCGCCGGAGTCGTCCAGGGCGACCGGCTCGCCGAACAGCGTGCGGATCGCCGGGTTGGTGGCCAGCACCTGCAGCGCGGCCGCACCGCCGGGGGCCTGGGCCACCACGCTGTCATAGCTCGCCACGACGATCGCCGACATCCCGGCGGCCACCAGGGCCACCACCGCGGCACTGCGGCGGACCCACCTGGTCGTGAGGCGGGCGACGGCAGCGGTCGGGCGTGGGGCCGGTGCTCCTGCGGCCGCCGGGGCGCGTCCGCCGGTGGGTTCGGTCCCGTCCGCCGGTGCGCCCGGCCGGACGGTGCTGAGCGAGCCGCGGCGGTCCCCCTGGGGACGGGCCGGGCCGGCGCCGGTCATCGGACCGGGTCCCCGTAGTAGCCGAGGAAGATCTCCTCCAGGCTCGGCTCGCGCACCTGCAGGCTGCGGACGTCGGAGCCGGCCAGCGCGTGCAGTGCCGCCGCGGGTGGCCCGGCGAGGGTGAACCGGATCCGGTCCCGGCCCAACACCTCCACATCGGCCACGCCCGCCACGCCGTCCAGCTGTGGCGCGGGCCCGACGAAGCCCGCCTCGACCTCCGTGCGGTGCAGCGCACGCAACGCGGTCACGTCGGCGACGTCGACCAGCCGCCCGGCCCGCAGGATGGCCACCCGATCGCAGACCGCATCGACCTCGGCCAGCTGGTGCGAGCTGAGGAAGACGGTCTGGCCGCGGTCACGGGCCTCCCGCACCGCGGCCCGGAACTCCTGCTCCATCAGCGGGTCCAGCCCGCTGGTCGGTTCGTCCAGCACCAGCAGCGGGGCGCGGGTGGCGAACGCCGCGACCAGGGCGACCTTCTGCCGGTTGCCCGTCGAGTAGGTGCGCGCCGCCCTGCCGGTGTCCAGCGCGAAGCGCTCGACGAGCTCCGCACGGTAGGCACGGTCCACACCGGGCCCGACCCGCGCCAGCAGTTCGAGGGTCTCCGCCCCCGTGAGCTGCGGCCACAGCGCCACATCGGCGGGCACGTACGCGAGCATCGCGTGCGCACGCACCACATCGGTACACGGCACGTCGAAGATCTCCGCCCGGCCCGCGCTGGGGCGGGCCAGGCCGAGCAGCAGCCGGATGGTGGTGGACTTACCCGCCCCGTTCGGACCGAGGAAGCCGAACACCTGCCCGACGGCGACGGTCAGGTCGAGCGGCTCCAGCGCGACCACGGCCCCGAAGCGTTTGGAGAGCCCGACGGCGCGGACGGCGGCAGACACGGTGCGATGCTGGCCGGACACGGCGAGACTCCCTGGTCGCAGGACGAACCGACACGCCGACCAGTCTTCCCGGCTCACCTGTGGCAGAGGGTACTCCGCCCGACCACCACGGACGGGTACTGGTGGGACGACGACGGCGCCGGTCAGCCGGTACCGGCCGTGCTCGGACGTGCTGTGGGACGCAGGAGCATCCCGATCGCGATGCCCGCGACGACGAAGGTGATCCCCACCCAGGCGGGGCCTCCGTCGAGGGTGAGGCTGAGGATGCCGATCGGGACCAGCCACCAGGCCAGGGGAGCGATCAGCGCGGCGACCGACGGCACGGGCCCGGGCGCGGCGCCCTGTTCCCGCGCGACCCGCGCCCGTGCGATGTCGGGGTACCAGCTGGAGAACTGCAGCGCGACGAGCATCGCGCCGACCTGGATGACCCAGCCCGTCCAGATGTTGTTGCTGTCCTGCAGGACGGCATCGCCGTAGAAGCCTGCGACGGCCGAGACCAGGAACGCGGCGGCCCAGGCTCCGGTGATCACGTAGTTGACACGGAGGAAGGCAGGCAGGTGCCAGTACTGCGGGTCGATCTGCTCGCGGGCGTACTGCAGGGTGAACGGCATCCGCACGAGCATGGATCCGACCGCGACGAGCACCAGCGCGATGTTGCTGATCTCCCCGATCCAGGTCTCCAGCCACTGGGTCCATGCGGGGCTGATCAGCAGCACGAGGACGAGCAGCGCGGCGAAGAAGACGACGTCGACCACCGCGAGCAGCTTCAGCGAACGCCCGCGGATTCGGTCGGAGACCAGGAACACCACCGACAGTGCGAGGGCGGCCCCCGCCGCCCAGCCCATCCGGCCCGGCCCCTCGAAGACGCCCAGCACGATCCACGGGGAGATGCCGGCGAGCGGGCCGTCCAGGACCCGGCCCAGACGGCCCGCGCCGCGTGACGGCGATGCCGTCGCCGAGCCGCCGGTCATGTCCGCTCCACTCTCCGGAGGTGCGCCTCACCCTGCGCTGTGCGGCCGAGGAGACATCGGGGAGGAACACCGGTACCGGCGTCCCCTCCAGCCGGCTCCCGAGCGCCTCGGTCCCCGTGGCCTCGCCCGCGCCGCCGCGGTCGTTACGTCCGGCCGATGGCGGAACGTCGTGGTCGGAGCTCCCCGCACCGGGAGAGGGCCGGCCGCGGCTGTCAGCGGGTGAGCTCGGCGGCGGTGACACCGGCGGCCAGCCGCGTCCGCAGATCGCGCAGCAGCGCCGCCGACTCGCTGCGACCCACGGTCCCGGTGTCGACGGCGAGTGCGAGCCGGATCATCGACCGGACGGCGATGCTCTCGGCGCCGTCGGTCGTCACCACGGCGACGGCCCGGTGGACCCGGCCGACGGTCAGCGCCGCCCGCGCCCCGGCCGGTGGCGGCGCCAGCTCCAGGTCGATGTCCTCCGAGCCCGAGTCGACGACCGCGACGCCCCGGACGGCCGCCCGGTGCGTCGCGGTGTGCAGAGCAGAGGTGTGCAGAGCAGAGGTGTGCTGTGCCGGGGTGTGCAGTGCCGGGGTGTGCAGGGCCCGGACGAGGCCGCCGAGGCCGAGCGAACCGGCATCGGGGACCTCGCTCCATCCCTCGTCCCCCGACCCGAGCACGGACAGGTGGACCGGTGCCGAGACGTCGTCGGCGTGCACCCCCGGGCAGCGGCCCAGGCTCCGGACGAGCGCGGCCACGACCAGGGTGAACACGGTCGGCCGCGCGCCCTCGCGGGTGGCGAGGTCCGCGGCAGCGGTGCCCAGGGCCCGCTCCGGCCCCGTCACGTCGACGTCGGCGACGAGCACGTGGAACGGCCCGGTCGCCGGGTGTCGCTCCGGTGCTGCGCGCAGGTCGTTCACCTGCGCGGCGCGGACGGCGCCGTCGCGTCCGGGTGCGATGTCGCGCAGGTCCAGCTGCCGGGTACGGGCCAGCGCCCGGGCGAGCGGGGTCGCCCAGGGACGGCCGTCGGCACGGCGCCCGGTGGGAACCGGGGCGGGCTGTCGAGCGCTGTCGGGTGCCGACGGGGCCCTCATCCGGCGCACACCCGGCGGACGGCGGCCGCGACGGTCTCCCGGTCGGGCAGCCACTCCCGTTCCAGCGAGGGCGCGTAGGGCGCGGGCATCGCCGGTGGCGCGACGCGCACGACGGGGGCGTCGAGGTGCCAGAAGCCCTCGCCGGCGGCCGTCGCCGCGATCTCCGCGCCGACCCCGAAGTCCTGGACCCCCTCGTGGGCGACCACCAGGCGGTGCGTCCTGGCCAGCGACGCGAGCACGGTCTCCCGGTCCCACGGCACCACGGTGCGCAGGTCGATGACCTCGGCGTCGACACCGTCGGCGGCCAGGGCCTCGGCGGCGGCCAGGCACTCGGTCAGCATCCGGGAGTAGGAGACGATCGTGACGTCGGAGCCCGGCCGGACGATCTTCGCCTTCCCCAGCGGGACCAGATGGTCCTCGGGCGGGCGAGGGCCCTTCCTGCCGTAGGTGAGCCGGTTCTCGACGAAGACGACGGGATTGGGGTCGCGGATCGCGGCGCGGAGCAGCCCGTAGGTGTCGGCCGGGGTGGACGGCATCACGACGGTGAGCCCGGGGATGTGGGCCAGCAGCGCCTCCAGGCTCTGCGAGTGCTGGCTGCCCGAGGACTTCCCGGCCCCGAACTGGGTGCGCAGGACCAGCGGCATCCGCGCGGCCCCGCCGGTCATGAACCCGAGCTTGGCCGCCTGGTTGAGCAGCTGGTCCAGGCAGACGCCGATGAAGTCGAAGTACATGAGCTCGACGACCGGGCGCATGCCGGCCATGGCCGAGCCGACCGCGGTGCCGACGATCGCCGTCTCCGAGATCGGGGTGTCGCGCACCCGCCCGGGGTAGGCGTCGGCGAGGCCGCGGGTCAGCGCGAACACCCCGCCGCCGGCCGCGACGTCGATGCCGGCGACGAACACGTCCGGGTCGGTGGCGAGCTCGTGGTCGAGCGCGGTCCGCACCGCGTCCATCGTGCGGAACACCTCGCCGCTCGCCTCGGCGGGCTCCGGGACGTCCGCGCGGGGCGCGGTGACGTAGTCCGTCAACGTCTGCGGCGCGGGCTCGGACGCCGCGCGGGCCGAAGCAATGGCGTCCGCGATCTCGGTCTCGATCTCGGCGTCGATGGCGTCGATGGCGTCGATCGCGTCGGGCGCGCCGAGCGCGTCCGGCCCGGAGCCCGGCACGCCCGCCGCGGCCAGCGCCGTGCGGGCGACGAGCAGCGGGTCGCGCTCCTTCGCGCCGGTCACCTCGTCCGCGGTGCGGTAGCGCTCCGGGTCCCCCTCGTAGTGGCCGTGCCACCGGTAGGTCTCCGCCTCGACGAGGACCGGGCCACCGCCGGTGCGCCGGCCGGCGATCACCCCGGCCATCAGGTCCGCGACGGCCACGACGTCGTTGCCGTCGACGTGCTCGTAGCCGATCCCGTAGCCCGCGGCGCGCGCGGACAGCGGCGCGCGGTGCTGGGCGGCGGCGGGGGAGAACTCCGCGTAGTGGTTGTTCTCGCAGAAGAACACGACGGGCAGGTCCCACACCGCCGCGAGGTTCACGGCCTCGTGGAACATCCCCTGGGCGACGGCGCCGTCGCCGAAGAAGGCGACGACGACACCGCCGGTCTCGCGCAGCTGGGCCGCGGTGGCGGCGCCGACCGCGATCGGCAGGCCGGCGCCGACGATGCCGTTGGCGCCGTAGATGCCCAGTGACGGGTCGGCGATGTGCATCGAGCCGCCGCGGCCCCGGCAGGTGCCCGTCTCCTTGCCCATGAGCTCGGCGAACATCGACGCCGTGTCGAGGCCCTTGGCGAGGCAGTGACCGTGCCCGCGGTGGGTCGAGGTGATGCCGTCGCGCTCGTCGAGATGCCAGCAGGCCCCGACGGCGGTGGCCTCCTGCCCGATGGACAGGTGCAGGAAGCCGGGGATCTCGGTCTTCTTGTACAGATCCGACGCGTGCTGCTCGAACCGGCGGATGCGGCGCATCCGCCGGTACATCTCGGACAGGTCGTCCACGCTCACGGCGGTGCCGGCGCGGGCCGGTGCCTCTGCTGCTGTCACGTCCGTCCTTCCTGGATCGCCGGGTGCGGTGCCGGGTGTGTCACGTGCGGTGTCACCAGGCCGTCCACCCGCCGTCGGTGGTGATCGTGGAGCCGGTCGTGTACGCGGCGGCGTCGCCGAGCAGGAACACCGCGGCCCCGGCGACCTCGTGCGGGTGGCCCGTGCGGCCCATCGGGATGCGGGCCCGCACGGCCTCGCCGCGCGGGGAGTCGAGCAGGCCGTTGCTGAGCTCGGTCGGCACGTATCCCGGCGCCAGGCAGTTGACCCGCACGCCGCGGTCGGCCCACTCGACGGCGAGGGTCCGGCTGAGCGCGGTGATCGCGCCCTTGCTGGCGGCGTACGCCGCGATCCGCTCGGCCCCCACCTCGGCGTGCACCGAGGTGACGTTGACGATCGAGCCGGAACCCTGCTCGAGCATGGCGCGTCCGGCCGCACGGCAGACGTGGAAGGTCCCGTCGAGGTTGACCCGCAGCACCCGCTGCCAGTCGGCGTCGGAGAGCCGCTCGCTGCGCACGAACACCGGGCTGATGCCCGCGGCGTTGACCACGCCGTCGATCCGCCCGGTCCGGTGCAGGATCGTGGCCGCCGCAGCATCGACCGCGTCGGGGTCGTCCACCGCGGCCGGGACGACGTCGACGACGGCGACCCCGGCGAGCTCGGCGGCGAGCTTCTCGAGATCACCGGCGGTCCGCGCGGTCGCGGCGACCCGTGCGCCGGCGTGTGCCGCGGCGACCGCGACGGCCCGGCCGAGCCCCTTGCCCGCGCCGGTCACCCACACGGTCCGGCCTGTCAGGTCGAAGGACGGGACGGTGGTCACGGCGCCACCGGCACCTCTCGCAGGTCCCGCTTGAGGACCTTTCCGGACGGTGTCCGGGGCAGCTCGGGCAGGAAGACGAACTCGGCGGGCACCTTGAAGCGGGCCAGCCGTTCGCGGCAGAACGCACCGAGCCCGTCCGGATCCGGGCCGGCACCGGGGCGCAGCACGACGAAGGCCCGCGGGACCTCGCCCCAGCGCGGGTGCCCCATGCCGACGACCGCGGCCTCGACCACGTCGGGATGCTCGAAGAGCACCCGCTCGATCTCGGGCGTGGCGATGTTCTCGCCCCCGGAGACGATCATGTCCTTCTTCCGGTCCTCGATGAACAGGAAGCCCTCGTCGTCGAGCCGTCCGACGTCGCCGGTGTGGAACCAGCCGTCCCGCCAGGAACGGGCGGTGGCCTCCTCGTCGCGCCAGTAGCCCGCGGTGACCTTCGGGCCGCGCAGCGCCACCTCCCCGACCTCGCCGGCGGCGGCCTGGGTGCCGTCCTCGGCGATGATGCGGACCTCCAGGTGCGGCACCGGGCGCCCGACCGAGCCGACCTTGCTGAGCATGTGCTCGGCGTCGTTGACGGTGTCGCCGGAGGCGGTCTCGGTCAGCCCGTAGGCGTCGGCGAACCACACGCCGGGGAAGGTGTCGAGGACCCGGCGAACCAGCGGCTCCGGCATCTTCTCCCCGCCGCCGATGATCAGCCGCACCGAGCCGAGGTCCCGCGAACCGACGTCGGGGAGCTGCAGCAGGGCGATCATCATCGCGGGTGCGAGCCAGATGACGGTCGGGTGTTCGCGCTCGATCGCCGCGACGACCTCGGCGGCGTCGAAACGCCGGACCAGGGTGATCTCGCCGCCCGCGTGCCAGGTGCCCGTCCCGGGGAGGTCGAGGCCCCCGACGTGGTAGAGCGGCCCGCAGATCAGCGTCCGATCCGCACGGGACAGTCCGAACTCGACGATGTGGGCGAAGTCCTTCCAGGCCACGTTCCCGTGGGTGATCTGCACGCCCTTGGGGCGCGAGGTCGTGCCGGAGGTGTACATGAGGCGCTGCAGGTCGTCGGCGCGGGTCTCGGCCACCGGCACCCGCTGCCCGCGGTGGGCGGCGACGAGGTCGTCGTAGCCGCGCCATCCGTCGTGGTGTCCGTCGAGCAGCAGCCGCGCACGGAGTGCGGGGAGCCCGCCGAGCACCGGCTCCAGCGCGGCGACGAACTCGGGCTCGCTCAGCAGGCACACCGCGTCGGAGTTCTCCAGGATGTAGGCCCACTCCTGCGCCGCGAGCCGGTAGTTCAGCGGCAGCAGCACTGCGCCGATCCGGCTGAGGGCGAGCACCGTCTCGAGGAACTCGACGTGGTTGTAGAGCAGCACCGCGACCACGTCACCGCGGCCGATCCCGAGGTCACCGAGTCCGGCCGCGAGGGCGTGGACCCGCTCGTTCAGCTCCTCGTTGGTCACCCGGCGCTCGCCGTGGGTGAGCACGACCTGGCCGGGGCGGCGGGCCGTGTTGTGGTCCAGCACCCGAGCGAGGTTGAGAACCGGTGTGCCCATCGCACCTCCCTGTGCGGTTGTCACGGCGACCGGGGCCACTCGCGGTTCCTTGTGGCCGTCCCGGGTTTCGTGTACCAATCGGTCTATGAAACTGCGCCGAGCGTAGGCCCCGGCCGGGAGGGTCCACAAGGCCCCGGGCGCCCGCCGCGCAGACCGCCTCCCCGACCCGCACGCAGACCCGAAGGGCAACCGAGATGGACTTCGACCTTCCCGAGGAGGCCCGGGCCCTGCAGCAGATGTGCCGGGACTTCACCGAACGCGAGATCCGGCCGTACGCGGCGCAGTGGTCGGAGACCGAGCACGTCCCGACGGGCACCTACCGCAAGATGGGCGAGCTCGGCTTGATGGGCATGCTCGTCGCGGAGCGCTACGGCGGCAGCGACGCCGGCTTCGTGACCTACGTGGCGGCGATGGAGGAGATCGGGCGCGGCGACCAGTCACTCGCGTCGGGCTGGAACGCCCACTCGACGATCGCGTCGCTGCCGCTGGCGACCTTCGGCACCGAGGAGCAGAAGCGGCGCTGGCTCGCGCCGCTGGCGTCCGGAACCCACCTGGGCGCCTTCGGGTTGACCGAACCGACCGCGGGATCCGACGCCCGCGGCATCCGTACCAGGGCGACCCGTGCCGACGGCGGCTGGCTGATCAACGGCACCAAGATGTTCATCACCAACGCCGGTACCGACATGAGCCTCGGGGTCACGCTGCTCGCCGTCACCGGCGACGGTGCGGACGGCAAGCGGTTCGGCACGTTCTTCGTGCCCGACGCCACCGCCGGCTACGAGAAGGGCCGGCGGCTGCGCAAGCTCGGCTGGCACGCCTGCGACACCCGGGAGCTCGTCTTCACCGACTGCTGGGTCCCCGACGACCACCTCATCGGCGACGACGGCAACGGGCTCAAGCAGTTCATGCAGGTCCTGGACCCGGGCCGGATCAGCGTCGCCGCACTCGCCCTGTCGCTGGCGTCGGCGGCGCTGGAGATGGCCGTGCGGCACGCGGGGGAGCGCGAGCAGTTCGGGCGCAAGGTCGGTGACTTCCAGGCCGTCGGGCACAAGCTCGCCGACATGGCCACCGAGGTGGAGGCGGCCCGCGCCCTGGTCTACCGGGCCGCGTGGCTGGCCGACAGCGGTCGCCCCTACGCCCAGGCCGCCGCCATGGCCAAGCTCTACGCCTCGGAGGCCGCCAACCGGTGTGCCCGCGACGCCGTCCAGATCCACGGCGGCTACGGCTACATCCGCGAGTCGGAGATCTCCCGGTTCTACGCCGACGCGAAGATCCTCGAGATCGGCGAGGGCACCAACGAGGTGCAGCGCAACGTCATCGCCCGCACGCTCGGCAGGCAGGCGGCCGGCCGCACCTGATCACCCGAACGGCTCTGCAGCACGCTTGTCCGGCGCCGGACCGGCCCCTACGGTCGTTTACTGGATCGGTCGTTCTACAGAAAAAGGAACGACCGTCGTAGCCGGTACACGACCAGGGAGCCGCTCATGACGTCCTCACTCGCCGGACGCGTCGTCCTCATCACCGGTGGCGCGAGCGGCATCGGGGCGGAGGTCGGCCGCCGGGCGGCCGCCGCGGGGGCCACCGTCGTCGTCGCCGACGTCGACGAGGCACGGGCCCGTGAGATCGCGGGCGAGGTCGGCGGCCATGTCGTCGTGATGGACGTGACCTCGCAGGAGTCGGTGACCGCCGCGGTCACGACGGCCGAGGAGAGCGTCGGTCCGATCGACGTGCTGGTGACCTCGGCCGGGATCACGCAGCCGCCGCACCCGCCGGAGGAGCTGGACCAGTCGACCTGGGACAAGGTCCTCGACGTCGACCTGCGGGGCACCTGGCTGTGCGCCGTCGCGGTCGGGCGCCGGATGGCGACGCGGGGGAGCGGGAGCATCGTCACGATCGCGTCGATCGCCGGCATGCGGTCGATGCCGCTGCACTCCTACACGCCGGCGAAGGCCGCGGTGATCGCGATGACCGCGGACCTGGCGACCGAGTGGGGCCGCTCCGGTGTCCGGGTGAACTCGGTGTCGCCGGGCTACGTCCTGACCCCGCTCCTGCAGGACCAGATCGACCGGGGCCTGCGGAACCCGGCCAACCTGACCGAGGCGTCCGCGCTGGGACGCATGGTGCGGACCCACGAGGTCGCGGACGCGGTGTGCTTCCTGGCCTCCGACGCGGCCTCGGCGATCACCGGGGTCAACCTCCCGGTCGATGCGGGGTGGCTGGTGGCACCGTCGTGGACGACCTATCAGGGCGTTCCCGACAAGCGGTGAGCCCGGCCGCGCCGATGTGGTCGAGCGCGAGTTGCGCGAACCGCTCCGGCACCTCGATCTGCGGCATGTGCCCGACCCGGCCGAACACGTGGGTCGCCACGTGCGGCAGTTCCCGCGCCGCCGCCCGCAGCTGCGCGACCGGCAGGATCACGTCGCGCTCGCCCCAGACGACCAGGGTCGGCTTCGGTGCCCGCGCGGCGGCGCCGAGCAGCGCCCGGCGCCAGCCCGGCCGGATCCCGCGCACGGTGCCCAGCTCGGTGGCGATCTCCAGGAACGTCTGCGCGAACTCCGGGCGCCGCCCGATGTCGAGGCCGCGCCGCACCCTTTCCTCGGTGACCAGCGAGTGGTCCACGAACAGCGACCGTTCGGTCTGCCGGGCGGCGCGGATGTCGAACCGGCCCATGAGCAGCCTGCCCAGCAGCGGGACGCCGAGGATCCGCAGCGCCGGTGCCACCTCGGTGCCGAAGCCCGCCGGGTCCGCCAGCACCAGCGACGCGACCCGCTCCGGATGGCGCACCGACATCAGCAGGGCCACCGCGCCACCGAGCGAGTTGCCCATGACGTGCGCGGGCCCGGTCGCGCCGAGCACGTCCAGGGTCGCGACGGCGGTGTCGGCGAGCTTCTCCAGGGTGGCCGGCCCGGGTACGCGGTCGGAGTAGCCGAACCCGGCGAGATCGGCGGCGATCACCCGGTAGCGGGTGAGGAGCTCGTGCTGGGCGTCCCAGTCCTCCAGGCTCCGGCCGATGCCGTGCAGCAGCAGGACGGGCTCGCCCGCCGGGTCGCCGGACTCGCGGACCCGGATGCGGGTGCCGTGCACATCGACGAAGCGGGGGCCGGCGAAGCTCGGGCCTGCGGTCACCGGGCGCCCGCCGTCGTCCGCCGCCCGGACGCGCCGACCAGCTTCGCGAAGAGCTTGAGGCTGTTCGCCGGGGCGAGCCGGGCGAGTGCGTCCGGGATCTTCGCGCTGGCGCCGATGAGCAGCCGTGGCCTGCGCTTCTCGATCGCCTCGACGATCAGGCCCGCCGCTCGGTCCGCGGGGAAGGTCAGCAGCTTCTCGAAGTCCCGCTTGCCCTGCTCGGCCTCCTCGGCGGGGATGTTCACCCCGACCCGCGCGGACGTCGCGATGCCCGTCCTGATCCCGCCCGGGTGCACGGTCGTCACGGTGGCGCCGACCTGGGCGAGCTCGGCCCGCAACGCCTCGGAGAAGCCGCGCAGCGCGAACTTCGATGAGCAGTACGCCGACTGGCCGGGCGGCGCGATGAGGCCGAACAGGCTGGACACGTTCACCACGTGTGCGCCGGGCCGTGCGGTCAGCGCGGGGAGCAGCGCGTGGGTCAGCCGCACCGGGGCGTGGAAGTTGACGTCCATGACCCAGTCGAACTCGTCGAGGGTCAGCCGCGCGAAGTCACCGCCCAGCGCGACGCCGGCGTTGTTGACCAGCAGCCGGATCTCCGGGTGCCCGGCGAGGATGCGGGAGGCGAGGGCGTCGACGGCGTCGCGCTCGGCGAGGTCCACGGTCTCGGCGGTCACCGACAGGCCCGGGTGCGCGGCCCGGATCTGCGCGGCGAGGGTGTCGAGCCGGTCGCCGTCGCGGTCGACGAGCACGAGATCGCTGCCGCGCCCGGCGAGCAGCCGGGCGACGTGCTCGCCCATGCCCCCGGCCGCACCGGTGACCACGGCGGTGCCCTCGGCGAATCGGAACGGTGTGCGGCTCACGAGGCGACCTCCTGCTCGGTGCGGGATCCGGTGCCGGCGGCGGCTGCGTCGGCCGCGATGCCCGCCACCGACGGCCTGGTGACGGCGGCCGACCGCGCGCCCACGGCGGACGCGGGGGTCATCAGCATGTCCTTGCGCAGGTCGGCCCGGCCGAGGCCGACGGCGTCGAGGAAGAAGTTCTGGTGCAACCGCCACGGGTCCCGGCGGCCCTGGCGCGGGAACAGGTGCTCGGACCGCTTGACGTAGCCGGACTCCAGGTCCAGCAGCGGCCGGTCCGGGGACACCGTCGGTGCCGGTGTGGCGACGGCGATCCGCTCGCGGTCCATGAGCCCCAGCAGCCGCGGCACGTAGCGGGCGACCAGGTCGGCGCGCAGCGTCCAGGACGCGTTGACGTAGCCGATGCAGAACGCCAGGTTCGGGACGCCGGAGAGCATCAGCCCGCGGTAGGTGACGGTCTTGCCGATGTCGACCTGCTCGCCGTCGATGTGGATCGTGATGCCGCCCAGCGGGGTGAGCGACAGCCCGGTCGCCGAGACGATGACGTCGGCCTCGAGCTTCTCGCCCGAGCGCAGCCGGATGCCCTTCTCGGTGATCCGGTCGATGTGGTCGGTGACGACCGACGCGGTGCCCCGGGCGATGGTCTTGAAGAAGTCGCCCTCCGGGACCACGCACAGGCGCTGGTCCCAGGGCTCGTAGGACGGCGTGAAGTGCTCGTCCACGTAGGACTCGTCCTTCAGGAACCGCAGCGCGATCCCGCGCAGGACCTTCTTGACGCGCTCGGGCCTGCGGCGCGCGAGCTGGTAGAAGGCCTGGGTCAGGGTGACGTACTGCAGTCGCAGGATGCTGTGGGCGAGCTTCGCCGGCAGGATCTTGCGCAGCCGGTCGGCCACCGGGTCGCGGCTCGGCAGCGCCGTCAGGTACGACGGCGAGCGCTGCAGCATCGTGACGTGCTCGGCGGACTCGGCGAGCGACGGGATCAGGGTGACCGCGGTCGCGCCCGACCCGATGACGACGATCCGCTTGCCCTCGTGGTCGAGGTCCTCGGGCCAGAACTGCGGGTGCACCCAGGTGCCTGCGAAGTCCTCGCGGCCCGGGAAGTCGGGCTGGTGGCCCCGGTCGTAGTCGTAGTAGCCCGAGCACATGAACAGGAAGTCGCAGGTGTAGTGGCGGGTGCCCGCCGCGGTGGTCGCCTCGACCGTCCAGCGGGCGGTCGCCGAGTCCCAGGAGGCGCCGGCGACACGGGTGCCGAACCGGATGTGGTCGGTGACGCCGTACTCGCGGGCGGCCTCGGCGATGTAGTCACGGATGCTGTCGCCGTCGGCGATCGACTTGGGGTCCCGCCACGGCTTGAACGGATAGGCGAGGGTGAACATGTCCGAGTCCGAGCGGATGCCCGGGTAGCGGAACAGGTCCCAGGTGCCGCCGATGTTCTCGCGGCCCTCGAGGATCGCGTAGTCCTTGCCGGGCAGCTCCTGGCGGAGCCGGCACGCGGCGCCGATGCCGGACAGCCCGGCGCCGACGATGATCACGTCCCGGTGTTCGGGGACGGGTTCCGGGGTGGGCTGCGTCATGGAGCGCCTCCTGCTCTGCCGTCGTCTGCTCTGACTTGCTGGCTGGGGCCAGTGTGCCTGAAACCTACCGGGAGTAACTTGACCTGACGCGACAACTACTTAACCTCACACGACATGGGGACGGATTCGCTCACCCGGGCGAGGGCGCTGCGGGGACTGCCCGGGCTGGTCGGTGAGCTCGGAGGAGACGGCGCGGCGATGCTCGCCCGCTTCCACATCTCGGCCTCCGCCGTGGACGGTGCGGATCCGGACGCGCTGGTGCCGACCCGCTCGGTGGCCCGGGTGCTGGAGACCGCGGCCGCCGAGCTGGGCTGCGCCGATCTCGGGCTGCGGCTCGCCGAGCGGCAGGGCCCGGAGGTCCTGGGACCGCTCGCCGTCGCGGTGCAGAACTCGGCGACCCTGAGCGACGCGCTGGACTGCGCGTCGCGATACCTCTACGTGCACAGCCCGGCCCTGACGGTGGCGGCGGTGGCCGATCCCGAGGGTGTCCCCGGTGTCACGGGCGTGGAGTACGGCAGCACCGAGCCGCTGCCGCCGCACGTCGCGGACCTCGGGACCGGGGTGCTGCACCGGATCGTCGGACTGCTCGCGGGCGGCCCGTACGGGCTGCGGTCGGTGCACCTGCCGCACCCGGCGCTGGCGCCCGAGCAGCGCTACCGGGACTTCTTCGGCGCCGAGGTGCGCTTCGACCGGCCCGCCGCGCTGCTGCGGGTGCCTGCCGATCTGCTGCGCCGTCCGCTGGGGGGCGACCTGACCGTGCGGGCGATTGCGATCGAGTACCTGGAGACCCACTTCGACCGGCCCGGCCGCCGGGTAACCGACCGGGTCCGCACGGCCGTGGACCGCTCGCTGGGCACCGGCCCGGTGCGGGTCGGCTCGGTGGCCCGGCTGCTGCGGGTGCACCCGCGCACCCTGCAGCGCTACCTCGCGGCCGAGGACACGACGTTCGAGCGGGTGGTCGACGACGCCCGCCGCGACGTCGCCGAGCGCCTCATCACCCGGACCGACCTGCCGTTCAGCCAGGTCGCGGCGATGGTGGGGCTCGCCGAGCAGTCCGCACTGACCCGGGCCGTGCGGCGCTGGTTCGGGGTCCCGCCGCGCGCGCTGCGCACGGCCGGCGCGCGCGGCCGGTGATCACCCGTTGAGGAGTGCGGCGTGCGGCAGCCGGACGTCGCGCTCCTCAACGGGTGATCACGCGCCGCGGCCGCTCGATGCCGCGACCGTGCCGCGGGTGACCGGCGAGGTGGCGATGCCGACGAGGGCGTCGATCAGCGCGTCGGCCGCCTCGTTCCAGTGCCGGCGCGACGCGGTCGCGCTCGTCGTGGGCAGGGTGGTCTCGCACTCGGCGAGGAAGTGCACGATGAGTACCCGGCAGATCTCGTTGCGCCGGGCGCGCACGTCGGGCGGCAGCGCGGGCAGGCAGGCGTTGAGCCCGTCGAGGGCGGTGGTCAGCGCCCGGGAGTGCAGCGACTCGGCGACCATCACCTCGCGCAGCACGGGATCGGTCATCACCTGCGCGCCGAACCGCGAGTACCAGGTCGCTCCGCCGAGCTCCACCATGTGGTCGACCAGCGGCCGGACGAGGCACGCGACCCAGTCGCGCAGTCCGGCCCCGCCGTCCAGCCGGGCGGTCATCTCGGCCCGTCGCCGGTCGACCTCGACCGCCCGCCGCCGGACGAGCGTCCGGACCAGGTCCATCTTCGAGCCGAAGTGGTAGCCCACCGCGGCCGTGTTCCCCTGATCGGCCGCGTCCGCGATCGCCCTGTTGGAGACCGCGTGCACGCCGTGCTCGGCGAAGAGGCGCTCGGCGGCGTCCAGGATGCGCTCGCGGGTCCTGGCGTTGCGGTCGGTCCGGGTGTGTGCGGACATGGTCTCTCCCTGGTGCCGGGCGCCTCGCGGAGCGGACATCGACCGGACCATTTCAGCACGCCACTTGATTTCAAATCAAGCGAGTGATTTAAGGTATCGAGACGTGACCCGCTCCGGACCCACTCCCGCCCACCCGCCGTCCCCGTCGACGACCGTCGCGGTCCTGGCGCTGGCCGGGATCGTCGTGTCGCTCCAGCAGACGATCGTCATCCCGCTGCTTCCCCAGTTCCCCCGGCTCATCGGGGCGACGCAGGCCGACGCCGCCTGGATCGTGACGGCGACGCTGCTGGCCGGCGCCGTCGCGACGCCGGTCGTGGGGCGGCTCGCCGACATGGTCGGCAAGCGCCGCATGCTGCTGCTGTGCCTGGTCGTGCTGGTCACCGGCTCGGTCATCGGGGCGTTGAGCCAGTCGCTGGTCCCCCTGGTGGTCGGGCGTGCCCTGCAGGGCCTGGCCGCAGGTGTCGTCCCGCTGGGGATCAGCCTGATGCGGGATCTCCTGCCCGCCGAGCGGCTGGGTTCGGCCACCGCGCTGATGAGCGCCTCGCTCGGCGTCGGCGGCGCGCTCGGCCTCCCGATCGCGGCGTTCGTCGCGCAGGCCTGGGACTGGCACATGCTCTTCTGGGGGGCGGGCGCGCTCGGGGCGCTCACGGTGGTGCTCGTCGTGACCGTGGTGCCGGAGTCGCCGCACCGCACCGGCGGACGTTTCGACCTCGTCGGTGCCGTCGCCCTCTCGATCGTGCTCGTCTGCCTGTTCCTGGCGATCTCCAAGGGCGGGGCGTGGGGCTGGTCGTCGCCGACGGTGCTGGGCCTGTTCGGTACGACCGCCGTCGCTCTCGCCGGATGGACGTGGTGGGAGCTGCGGACCCGCGAGCCGCTGGTCGACCTGCGGGTCAGCCGTCGGCGGCAGGTCGCGCTGACCAACGCCGCATCGGCCGTCTTCGGCTTCTCGATGTTCGCGATGTCGCTGGTTTTCCCGCAGCTGCTGCAGCTGCCGGTCGAGAGCGGTTACGGTCTCGGCCGGTCGATCCTGGTCGCCGGCCTGGTGCTGACCCCGGCCGGGCTGTGCATGATGGCGATGTCGCCCGTGTCGGCGCGGATCAGCGCCGCGTCCGGTCCGCGTACGACGCTGATGGTGGGTGCCGTGGTCGTCGCGGCCGGGTACGTCCTCGGGGCGGTGTTCCACAGCGAGATCTGGCACCTGGTGCTGTCCTCGGTGGTGATCAGCTCCGGGATCGGGCTCGCCTACGGTGCGATGCCGTCGCTGGTGATGGCAGCGGTCCCGCGGTCGCAGACGGCCGCGGCCAACGGCCTCAACAACCTCATGCGTGCGGTCGGGACGAGTGCCGCCAGCGCCGTGGCCGGCGTGCTCCTGGCGCAGCTCACGACCACCGTCGCCGGCACGGAGATGCCCTCGGAGGCCGCGTTCGTGGTCGTGATGATCCTCGGCGCGGCCGCCGCCCTGGTGGCGATGGTGATCACCGCGTTCATCCCGCGCCGTCCCCCCGAAGACGCGACCACCGACCCCGTAACCGCAACACCGGCCACGGTGACCGGCTGACAGGGCCTGCTTCACACCTGTTCGCTGCTCCGCACACCCGCTGCAACCGGTGTGCGGTGCAGCGAAAGGGTGTGAAGCCGCTCAAAGCGCCCGCGTACGCATCTCGTAGCGGCGTTGTGCGTAGTCCATGTCGTCGCGCCAGAGCTTCGTCGCGGCCATCGCCATCGCCGGGCGGATCGCGGGGGCCAGGCGGGAGGCGACGGCGAACCCGGGCCGCTCCGACCCGGCGACGACGGCCTCGATCACCGAGGTCCGTGGCCGTCCGTCGCGCCCGGGGCCGCGCGGGGTCGCGTGCGTCTCGACGACGCTGCCGACGCCCTCGCCCTCCACGATCCGCATCACGACCGTGCGCGGCTCCGGGCACACGAACTCGGCCCGCACCGGGACACCGATCCGCGGGCCGACCTTGAACGTGACCGTGACCAGGAACCGGTCCCCGGCCTCGGTGACGTCGGTGACGGCCGGCGCCGACTCGACGTCGAGCCGCTGGAACGAGTACGGGTGGAACCACGCGCCGTGCCACGGGTCGAGCCGGTTCGCGACGATGTCCTCGGGTTCGCAGACGCCGGTGAGCGTGGTGACCGCGTCCAGGGTCGGCCCGCCCGGCCGGGCCGGTACGACGGGCTCCTCGGCGGGCTCCTCGCCGCCGACGTCGTCGAGCCGGGCCCAGACCAGCACGCCGTCGTCGTACGCGGGGTGTAGCGCCCAGCCGGGCCCGGACGTGCTGCCCAGGCGCAGGCCGTGCCAGCGGCACACCAGCTCACCGCGGTCGACGGCGGCGAGCGCCATCGGCGCCCCGAGGTGCGGGCAGGCACCCGGCCCGACCCGCACCCGGCCCGAGGCGTCCCGCCAGGCGACGAGCTCGATCCCGCCGACCCGGGTGCCGAACGGCCGGTCCGCCCGGACCTGCCTGCTCGACGCGAGCACGAACCAGTTCCCCGACGGCCGCGCCTGGGCCCGTTCCAGCGCCGCGGAGATCAGCTTCGGGTCGGCGGCGGCGTAGGTGGGTTGCTGGCGGGCCCAGTCGGAGGCGGGCAGCGGCTGCAGCGGCCAGGTCGCCGGCCACCGACCGGTGAGGCGGGGCAACAGGGTCATGTCGGGGTACTCCTCAACGCGGTCGCATCGCGTACCCGGCGGCTCGCGTCAGCGGGCCGAGCCGGCCACCGGTGGGGACGGTTTCGAGCGGGTGCCCGGCGAGCCCCCACCCGGCCAGCAACCGGTTCGCGGCCTGCCAGCCGGTACTCGCCGCGCGTTCCATCAGCGCTACGGGCAGGTCGATCCGGATGCCGTCGCCGGCCAGCACCAGGCCGTCCACCGGGGTGGCGACCGTCGGGCGGCGGGCGAAGCCGCCGACGCCGAACATCGGGCAGTCGGCGCGCCACTGGACGAGCTCGCCGACGATCCGCGCCCCGGCGGTCTCCGGGTAGACCTCGTGCAGCCGGGCCAGGCAGCGGGTGCGCAGCTCGGCGGTCCAGGCGTCCTCGTCGGCGTCGGGCGGCACCGCCGCGGAGTAGGCGTGCAGCTCCACCACCGACCCGCCGTGCCGGGCGGCCCACCCGGCCGCGTCGTGCTCGTAGCGGTCCAGCACGGAGATGTTGTCCAGCGGGTAGAGACCACCGGTGCCGAGGAACGGCGGCCGGTCCTCGCGCACCGGGCGGTCCAGCCAGAGCCGCTGGACCAGGAACGGGGGTGCGCTGCGGAGTGCGGCGACGTCGTCGCGCCAGCGGCCCAGCGCGTCCGGCCCGGCGACGGCGGAGTCGGCCGTACCCAGCTCGGGTGAGGCGGCGACGATCTCCCGCAGTCCCCGGACGTCCGGGGCGAGCACCACGGCCTCCGCAGTGGAACCGCCGGCCGAATGATCCACGTGGAACACTCCACTGTGGTCTTTCGTGACCGACGACGCCGCGACGCCGGTCCGGAACGTGACGCCGCGGGTGGTCAGGTAGTGCCGCAACGGTTCCCACAGCGCGATGTCGAACCCGTCGTCCGGGACGTCGAACATCAGTCCCTCGGCGGAGCCGAGGAAGTAGATGTGGAACATCGTCGCCAGCTCGGCGGCCGACATCGTCGACGGCGGGGCGAAGAAGCTGCGGGAGAACACCTCGAACGCGAGGTGCCGCGCCGCGGGCGGGAAGTTGATCGACTCGACGAAGCTCGCGGCGTCGACATGGTCGAGCGCCTCGTAGATCCCGGGCACCGACACGTTCGCCAGCGGTGCGGCCGCCCGCGGGTCGAGCCGGATCAGGTCCGCCGGCCGGAAGGTGGGGCTGCGCAGCGCGAACAGCACGGCGTTCCACGGCGGGGTGCGGGGGAGCCCGCGGAAGCTGTCGAGCCGGCCCTCGGCGTCGAGGAGCGGGTAGTCCTCCAGGGGCACGAGACGGTCGAGTCCCGGGTCGCCGCGCCGGAGCAGGTTGCGCAGGTTGTAGTACTGCCGGAAGAACGCGTGGAAGCCGCGGCTCATCGACACCGGGGTGCCGTCGGGCAGCTGCTCCGACCAGCCACCGACCCGGCCGCCGAGGTGGGGCTCGCGCTCCAGCACCTCGACGACGACGCCGCGCTCGGCCAGCCCGGTCGCCGCGGCCAACCCGGCGATCCCGCCGCCGACCACGACCGCCCGCGGCCGCCGCCCGAGCAGGCCCGCGTCGCCGAGACCGCCTGCGGGCGGGTGGTGCACCCGCCGCGGGTCGACCGGGTGCGCACTCACGGCCGCGACCCCAGCACGGTGTGCACGACGCCGTTCTGCCAGCCGGTCATCGTCTCGGACTGGACGGCGTCGAAACCGGCGGCACGCAGCCGCCCGCGCAGCCGGCTGATGCCGTCGAAGGTGTTGACGCTGCGCCACAGGTGCCGGTAGAGCGCGGTCTCCCCGGTGGTGGCCCGGCCCAGCGGGACGATCACGCCCCAGCACACCGCGTGCCACACAGCGCGGGCCCGCGGCGAGTCGGCGACCGAGTACTCGTGCAGCGCGAGGGTCCCGCCGGGGCGCAGCAGCTCGTGGAAGCGGCGCAGCTGGGCGTCCGGGTCGTCGAGGTTGCGCAGCAGGTAGGCGGCGAGGATCCCGTCGAACGGGCCCTCGACGCCGGCCTCGGCCATCGACTCCGCCGTGGTGTGCACGAACCGCACCGAGCCCGGCCACGGCTTGGTCCGGGCCCGCTCCAGCATCCCGGCCGAGGCGTCGATCGCGACGATCTCGGCCCGCGGCGCGACGCCGAGCAGCGCGGCGGTCGAGGCCCCGGTGCCGCAGCCGGCGTCGAGCAGGCGCAGGCCCGCGCCGTCGCGGGGCAGCCGCATCCGGGCGGCCGAGGCGCGCAGGTGGTCGTGGTAGCCGGGGTTCATCCCGACCAGGCGGTCGTAGTCGCGCGCGCCGTCGTCGAAGTGGGTGGGGACCTCGTCGCGGGGCAGGCCGGCGCGGCCGACGGTTCCGGTTCGTGGGGCGCGGGACGCGGAGCTGTCGACCATGATCCGGAGCGTAGAACCGGACGGTCCGGACACCGTGCGGGGGGCCCGGCCGGGCGCGGTGTGTCTCACGTGATCCGGTCCGCGCACCGGACGGCCATCGCCCGCAGCACGCCCGCCACGTCGTCGGCGAGCCGGCCGTCGGCGACCGCGCCGTCGACCAGCCGCAGCGCACCGTGCACCCGGGTGGTGATCAGCTCGTCGAGCCGGCGGCGGGCGCCGGTGAAGTCGATCAGCGCCCGTGCGGCGGGGACGTCGACCGGACCGTCGACGGCGTCGGAGCCGTACAGCAGCGCGTCGAGCTCGCGCCGCGTCGCGGGGCCTGCGAGCTCCCTGGCGAGCACGACCAGGCTGGTCGCCTTGCGTTCGGCCAGGTCGTCGCCGGTGGGCTTGCCGGTGGCGTCGGTCCCGAAGACACCGAGGACGTCGTCGCGCATCTGGAACGCCTCGCCGACCATCGTGCCGTAGTCGCCGAGCAGGTCCAGAAGATCGTCGTCGGCACCGGCCATCGCGGCGCCCAGCTCCAGCGGCCGGCGCACGGTGTAGTTGCCGGACTTGCGGCGCAGCACGTCCATCACCTCGTCGAGCGGGGGCACCCGACGCGCGTCGTTGAGCAGGTCGGCGAACTGCCCGACCGCCAGCTCGGAGCGCATCGCGTCGTAGCGCGGCCAGCCGCGCTCGAGCACCGTGCGCCCCAGGCCGCTCTCCCGCATGGCCTGCTCGGCCCAGACCAGGCAGAGGTCACCGAGCAGCACCGCGCCGGACTCGCCGAACCGGTCCGGGCAGCCGGACAGGCGCTGCCCGCGGTGCCACTGCGCGAGCTGGACGTGCACCGTCGGGCGGCCGCGGCGCAGCAGCGAGCCGTCCATGACGTCGTCCTGCAGCAGGGCGAAGGCGTGCAGCAGCTCCAGCCCGGCGACGGCGTTCAGCGCGGCGGGGGAGTCCGGGGCGGCCGAGCGCCAGCCCAGGTAGCCGAACATCGACCGCAGGTACTTGCCGCGGGCGACGAAGTCGGTGAGCACACCGGACACGAAGCCCGACCCGTGCATCGAGTGCACGTGCTCGGCGCAGCGCAGGCGCACGGTCTCCTCGACCTGCGCGCGGACCCGGTGGCGGACGTCGTCGGCCCAGCTGCGGGCCGGTGGTGCCGGATCGGAGCGACCGCGCTCGCGCTGCTCGGCCTGACCCGTCTCGACGAACATCTCGCCGCCTCCCACCGGAACCGGGGGCCCGGGCGGGCCCTGTCGGACACTCCGGACGACGGGACATCGTCCGGACCCGGGCGGCCGGCATCGACGTGACGGCCGGCTGCGCGCCGGTCCGGCCGAGACTATGGGCGGTCGCGGGTTCCCGCCCGCCGAATCGGACATCCGTCACGCTCGTGCACCCGCCGGGGGACCGGCGCCGGCCTCGAGCTCAGTCGAACAGGTCCGGGTCGGTCCGCACGATCTCGTCCCACAACGGCTGGAAGGAGAACCAGCCCGCGTACGGCGACCCGGTCTGCTCCCGGGTGAACACGGCGTTCTCGTGGTCGATCTGGGTCGGTGTCCCGGCCGCCTCCGCGAGCAGCGCGGCCTGGCAGTTCCGCTCGGTCGTCACGAACCACCACGCGGCCTCGGCGACGGTGCGGCCGACGGTGAAGATCCCGTGGTTGCGGTGGAAGCACATGCTGTGCCCGCCGAGCCCGGCGGCGAGCGCCCGCCCGGCCTCGGCGTCGACGACGACCGCCCCGGCGCCGTCGGTGACCACGGTGTGGTTGCCGTAGAGCGCGCAGGCGTCCTGGGTGATCGGGTCGAGCGGGCGGCCCAGCGCCGACCAGGCCTTGCCGTACACGGAGTGCGCGTGGCAGGCGGCGACGACGTCCGGGCGGGCCTCGTGCACCGCCGAGTGGATCACGAACCCGGCCCGGTTGACCGGCTTGTCCCCGTGCCGGACGACGCCGGTGTGGTCGACCAGGATCAGGTCGGAGACCCGGATGTGCCGGAACGACATGCCGAACGGGTTCACCCAGAACATGTCGGGGTCCTCGGGGTCGCGGACCGTGATGTGCCCGGCGACGCCCTCGCCGAACCCGAACCGGCCGAAGATCCGGAAGGCGCCCGCGAGCTGCTGCTTGCGGTGCAGGCGTTCCTCGGCGCTGGTGGCGAACGTCGGCGGCTGCGGCAGCGCGAGGCCCTCCTGGGTGGGCTCGAAGGAACCCATCTCGACGGAACCCGTCGGGTCCCCGGGCGCGGCGCTGCGGACGGTGGGAGTGGCCATCCTCCGACCCTGGGCCGCCGGTCGCCGCCGGTCAAGAGATCGGGCAGGCCCTCATCGAGCGTGGAGGAAGGACCACGCGGCCACCCAGACCGACCCCACGGTGAGCGCCATCGCGCCGGGCACGTGCACCACCAGCCCGGCGATGTCACCGAACGAGGCCTGCACGAAGGTGAACGCGAACACGGCGCCGGCGACGACCGTCGGCCACCACGGGCCGCCGCGGACACCACCCAGCCAGCCGGCCGCCAGCGCCGTCAGGCCGGTCACGACGTGCAGCACGATCGCCCCGGTGCCGTGTGGCCCGACATCGCCCCCGGTGAACAGCCCCGCGGCGGTGACGAACTGCCACCCGAGCACGACGACCGTGGCGACCGCCAGCGAGCGCAGCGCCAGCACGGGCACGGTGGACGTCGAGGTCGGGGCGGCGACGTGCCGGTTCGGTGCGGACATGGTGCTCCCGGGGCAGGGCGGGCAGGTGATCACCGAGTCTGCCCGAGAACGGGTGCAACCGCACGAACCGGACGGGCGAGCGGGTTCAGGGCGTCCCCAGCTGGTCCCCGATCAGCTGCAGCGAGTCCCGCAGCCCCTGCTGCACGTCGACGCCCTCGGCCTGCTCGGTGTGCAGCCGCACGACGACCTCCGAACCCGGCCCGGCCTCGCGGACCGACAGCTCGCCGCGGTAGTCGTGCGGGCCGGGAGCGCCCCAGGTCATCCGCCGGTTGTCGCTGTCGACGTGCAGCCAGGCCTCGCCGTGCACGGTTCCGCCGCCGACGTCCGCGCTGACCTCGACCCGGTCGGCGGCGACCAGGCGGGCGTCGCGCAGCGCCGCGAAGTGCTCCGGAAGGTTCTGCACGTCCGACAGGTGTGTGAACGCCGCGTCGGGGCCGATGGTGAGCAGTACCCGGTCCTCGTAGTCACCCATGGCAACCGGGTACCCGCGGCTGCGGGGATGCACGCCGCGCGGACGGGTTTGCCCGTCGGCGTGGCGGGAAGTTCCGTGGTGATGCGTACCGACTGGATCCGATCCCTGGCCGAGAGCGACGGGCCGTTCGCGACCGTCGTCATGGACGCCACCCACGACACCGCGGACGCGACCGAGCAGTACCGGCTCCGGTGGCGCGACCTGCGCGAGCGGCTCGCCGACGCCGGTGCCGACGACGCGACCCTCGGCGTGCTCGACGACGCCGTCACCGGTGCGACCGTGCCGGACGGCACCGCGGGCCGGGTGCTCGTCGCGAACGCCGAACGCGTGCTGGTCGACCGGCACACCGAGGTCCCGCCCGAGCGGGGCACCGCGAGCTGGGGCGGCGTACCGGACCTGCTGCCGATCCTGCGCGCGGCCGGCGAACAGGTACCGACCGTCGTCGTCGCGATCGACAACGCCGGTGGCCGGGTCCGCGGGGTCGACGGCGCCCTCGAGACGGTCGACTCGGACTCGTCCGGTCCCGTGCACAAGGCCGCCACGGCCGGGCCCGGTGAGGGCGGCGCCGACGCGCGGGTCGAGGAGACCTGGAAGCGCAACGCCCAGGCCGTCGCCGAGCGGGTGGACAAGCTGGTGCGCGGCGGGAACGCCGCCCTGCTCGTGGTGGCCGGCGACGCCCCGGCCCGGGCGCGGCTGCGCGACGAGCTCACGCCGGCGGCCGCCGAGATCATGGCGGAGATCGAGAACACCGGCGGGACCGTGCCCGAGCAGGTCGACGACACCGTCCGCGCCGCCGCCGACGAGGTGCGCGAGCAGCGGCGGAGCACGGCCGTCACCAGCTTCGCGACCGCATCCGGCCGGTCGGACGGGCTCGCGGTCACCGGGGTGCCGGACGTCGCCGCCGCGGCCCGCGCGCACGCCGTCGAGACGCTGCTGATCGACCCGGCCGCCGTGCCGGGCACCGAGCTGGTGGTGGGGGCGGACCCGACCGCGGTCGCCGAGAAGGCCGATGACCTGGTCGCCGGTGGGCCGACCACCGCCGCACCGGCGCCGGACGCGCTGATCCGCGCGGTCGCCGCGTCCGACGGTGCCGTCGTGCTCACCGAGCCGGGCGACGACGTCACGCTCACCGACGGTGTCGGGGCGGTCCTGCGCTTCCCGGTCGGCCCGGCGACGTGACCACAGCGCCCCGGCGCAGCGCCGGCCGGGACGCGCACGCCCACAGCGCCCACAGGACCAGCACCGGCTGGAACAGCAGCCGGGTCGCTCGCGCACCGTCGGAGTCCAGGCCGAAGGCGTCGGTCCCGGTCAGGTACTGCGACACGTTCCCCGGGAAGACCACGACGAACAGGGCCGCGACCACGATGCCGACCCTCGCCCGGTGCCGGGCCGGCGCGAACAGGAGCGCGCCGCCGAGTGCGATCTCCACCAGCCCGGACACCAGCACGATCGCCTCCCGCGCCGGCAGGACGGGCGGGACCTGGGCCAGGAACTCGGACGGCACGACCAGATGAGCGATGCCGGCCACCACCAGGAAGGCGCCGAGCAGCAGGCGGGCGACGGTACGGAGCCAGGACATCGGGCGGGTCTCCTCCGGTTCCGACGAGCCGGTGGCGCCCGGCGGCCGGCCGGACCACCCGCGGCGACCGCACTGCGCGGGTCGGGTGAATCGTGGGCGTGTCGGGTTGCGGCGACCGGCGAACGGGCACTCCGTCGACGTCACCGACCACAGTACGGGCCGGGTGCTGGGGAGCCTTCCGGTCCGTCGGCCACCGGTCCGGGGCGCGACCGCGACGGGGGCGGCCGCGCCCCGGGCCTCCGTCAGCGCTCTCGTCGTCAGCGCTCTCGGTGGTACCGCTCGTGCAGCGCGCGCACCCGCGGGGCGAGATCCGGGTCGGGGCCCTCGACCCGCACGCCGGGCGCGACATCCGACACCGGCAGCGGCCGCACCGGTCCCGGCGCCATCCCCATCTCCTGCCGCCAGGTGCTGAGCTGCGCGGTCGAGCAGGCGTAGACGATCCGTCCCAGACCCACCCACGCGTGCGCGGCGGCGCACATCGGGCAGTGCTCGCCGGAGGTGTACACGGTCGCCCCGGCCCGCTCGGCGGGGGTCAGCAGGTCGGTCGAGAGCCGGGCCAGCTCGAACTCCGGGTGCCGGGTCGGGTCCCCGCCGGCGACCCGGTTGCGGTCCTCGGCGCGCACCGTGCCGGAGGCGTCCACCAGGACCGACCCGAACGGTTCGTCACCGGCCTCGAGCGCCTGTTCGGCCAGCTCGACGCAGCGCTCGAGGTGCGCCCGGTCGCGCTCGTCCATCGCCGTCCCCTTCCGACCCGTCCGATCCTAGGTGTTCTGCCCCGCAATCACCTGGATCCGCCGCTTCCCGCACCGACGTTCCCGGACGAGGCACCGGCGACGGAGGGTCGCCGGAGTGATCCGCAGCGGCGGCCCGTGCCCTGTGCGGTGGCCGCCGACGGCCTACCCTGTCCGGATGGACCGTCCGGCATCCGTTGCGCCGCTGGCGCTCGACGAGCAGCTCTGTTTCGCGCTGCACTCGGCCTCCCGGGCGATGACCGGGTGCTACCGCCCCGTGCTCGACGCGATCGGGCTCACCTACAGCCAGTACGCGGTGCTGCTGGTGCTGTGGGCGGAGGATTCGGTGCCGCAGCGGGAGCTCGGTGAGCGGATGTTCCTCGACAGCGGGACGCTCTCGCCGTTGCTGACCCGGCTGGAGAAGCGGGGCCTGATCACCCGGGCCCGCCGCCCGGACGACGAGCGCACGGTCCAGGTGTCGCTGACCGAGGAGGGCACGGCGCTGCGGGAACGGGCTGCCGTCGCCCAGGACGAGGTCATCCGGGCGACCGGGATGGAGGTCGCGGACCTCTTCCGGCTGCGCGACGACCTGCAGCGGCTCGCGTCGCGGCTGCGCGACCACCCGGGCGCTTCGGCCGGCTGACGCGGCCGGTAGCCCCCGCAGCTCCGCACCTCCGGCCGGGCGCCCGGCCGCGCGCAGGTATATGCTTGCCGATAGGCAACATAAGGAGCGCGATGAGCGGCCTCGACCCGGACGAGCTCGCCCGGCTGCGCGTGGTCCTGGCCCGGATCACGCGCGGGCTCGACCGGTACTCCCGCGGATCCGACCTCACCCGCACCCAGGTCTCGGTGCTCGGCACCGTGGTGGTGCGCGGGCCGATCGGGATGGGGGAGCTCGCGACGATCGAGGGGCTGAACCCCACGATGCTGTCCCGGCTCGCCGGGAAGCTCGAGGTCACCGGACTGCTCGTGCGCGACGCGGACCCGGCCGACGGGCGCGCCGTGCGGGTCGCGGCCACCGAGGCGGGCGCGGCCGAGCACCGGCGCCAGCGCGAGGAGCGGGCCCGATTGCTCGCCGAGCACGTCGACGGGCTGGCCGAGGCCGAGGTCGACGGGCTGCGCGGCGCGCTGCCCGCGCTGGAGACGCTCGCGGCGTCGCTGCGGGACGTCCGGTGAACGCCCGGGCCGCCCTCCGATCGTTCTCCGAGCGCACCTTCGCCGCCCTGTCCGGGCGGAACTACCGGCTGTGGTTCGGCGGGCAGTCGATCTCGCTGATCGGCACCTGGATGCAGTCGATCGCCCAGTCCTGGCTGGTCTACGAGCTGACCGGGTCCGCGGCGGTGCTCGGCACGGTCGTCGCGATCCAGACGCTGCCCACCCTGCTGCTCGGCCCGTACGCCGGCGTGTGGGTCGACCGCCTCGACCGGCGACGACTGATGATCGGTCTGCAGGTCCTGATGGGGTTGCAGGCGCTCGCGCTCGCCGTCCTGACGCTGACCGGCACGGTCGCGCTGTGGCACGTCTACGCACTCGCGGCCGTCCTCGGGCTGAACAAGGCCTTCGAGAACCCGGCCCGGCAGACGTTCGTGCAGGACCTGGTCGGGCGCGACGACCTGCGCAACGCCGTGAGCCTCAACTCGGTGCTGGTCAACGCGGCCCGCGCGGTCGGCCCCGCGATCGCCGGGCTGGTGATCGTGGCCGGCGGGACGGGCGTGTGCTTCGCGGTCAACGCGGCGAGCTTCGTCGCCGTCGTGATCTCGCTGCTGCGACTGGACGTCTCCGCGCTCACCCCGACCGCGCCCGCGCCACGCGGCCCCGGGCAGCTGCGGGAGGGCCTGGCCTACGTGCGGGGCAACCCCGAGCTGCTCGTCCCGCTGGTGATGATGGCGCTGATCGGCTGCCTGGCCTACGAGTTCCCCGTGGTGCTGCCGGTCGTGGCGTCGGAGACCTTCGGCGGGGACGCGGCCACCTACGGCTACCTCACCGGTGCGATGGGGGCGGGCGCGGTCGTCGGCGGGCTGGTGGTCGCCGGGCGGGGGCGGACCGGGCTGCCCTCGCTGGTACGGACGGCGCTGCTGTTCGGCCTGGTACTGGGGCTGGCGGCGATCGCACCGACGCTGGGGATCGCGCTGGTCGCCATGGCGCTGGTCGGCATGGCGAGCGTGGCGTTCATGGCAGGCGGGAACAGCACCCTGCAGCTCGCCGCCGCCCCGCACATGCGGGGGCGGGTGATGGCGCTGTGGTCGGTCGCGTTCCTCGGCTCGACCCCGATCGGCGGCCCGATCGCGGGCTGGGTGAGCGAGCACTACGGCGGCCGCGGCGGTCTCGCGATGGGTGCGGCGGCCTGCCTGGTCGCGGCGGCGATCGGCCGGGTCGCCGCTCGCCGCGGGCCGTCAGCGGATGCGGCCGCCGGTGGCGATGCGCAGCAGGTCCCGAGCCGTCCCCTGCGGTGAGCTGCCCTCCTTCCAGACGGCGCGGAACTCCCGGCCGAGATCGGCGCCGTGCACCGGGACCTCGGCGAGGTTGCCGGCCGCGAGATCACCGGTGACCGCGCGGCGCGGGAGGACGGCGGGGCCCTCGCCGGCGCGGACGGCGGCGCGGACCGCGGTGTCGGCGGCGACCTCACGCAGCGGTGCCGGGGCGCGCACGTCGGGCGCCGCCGCCGTGAGCGCCGCCTCCACCGAGGCCCGGGTGCCGGCACCGGGACGGCGGGTCACCAGCGGGGTGGCGACGAGCTCGGCGGCGTCCACCCCGGAGCCGCCGGCCCACGGGTGATCCGGCGCGACGACCAGGACGAGGGTGTCGGTGTCGACCGTCGTCGCGTGCAGCCCCTCCAGGGGCTCCACGGTCTCGACGATGCCGAGCGTGGCGTCGCCCGCCCGGACCGCGGCGGCCGGGTCGTCGGTGTCGAGCAGCACGATCTGCCCGCCGGGGCCGTCGCGCAGCTCCACCAGCCAGGCCGGCAGCAGCCCCTCGGCGGCCGTCGGCCCGGCTGCCAGGACGATCGGCTGTTCGCCGGGGCGGGCCGGGCGCAGCGCCGCGACCACGGCGTCCAGATCGGCGGCGGCGTCGAGCACCGGGCCGGCCCACTCGACCAGCAGCACCCCGCGGGAGGTGAGCCGCCCGGCCCGCCTGCCGCGCCGCTCGCGTTCCACGACGGGGGCGCCGACCTGCTGCTCGACCGTCCGGAGCCGGGCGGTCGCGGCCTGCACCGACAGGCCGACCTCGTGCGCGGCCGTGCCGACGTTGCCGGTGCGCGCGATCGCGACGAGCAGGGACAACGCGGTCAGGTCGGGGACACGTGCGGGTGGCGGAGGCATCCGCGCCAGCCTATGCGCCACGCCGCGGCCCTCCGGGGCCCTGCCTCTTGGATCACACCCCGAACAGTCCCCGCAGGTAGGCGGCCTGCCCGGCGTGCTGCAGGTCGTCGCCGAGCACGCTGACCAGTCGCTCGCCGAGGCTGACACCCTCGCCGTGGGTCGGCGGGAGGATCCGGGACAGGTCCTCGTCGCGCAGCTCGCGCAGGTGGCCGACGGTGCGGGCGTGTACGGCCTCGCCGTACCCGACGAGCAGCTCCGGCGTCGTGCGGACCACGGCGACCTGCGCGGTGGAGTGGCCGAAGCCGGTGTCGGACGGGTCGAGGTTCAGCCCGAAGCGCTCGCACCAGCCGTCGTCGGTCCAGACCTGGCCGGTGCCGAACGCCTCGGCGACGTGGTCGTCCTGCACCCGCAGCAGGTGCCAGACCAGCCAGCCGATGGGGTTGGCGGAGCCGTCCGGGCGGCGCGCGAGATCGGCCGTGCCGAGGCCGTCGAGCACGTCGTGCACCAGCTCGTCGACGCGCCCGAAGTGGTCGGTGAGCAGTTCTGCCGAGGTCGTCATGCCCCGCAGTTTCCCGCACGACCCCTTCCGTATGCGGCTACCGTGGACATCGGTGACCGAGATCGAGAAGACACACAGCGCGCACTGGGGTGTGTTCCGTGCCCGGTACGACGGGACGCGGCTTCGGGTCCGCCCGCACCCGGGCGATCCCGATCCGTCGCCGGTGCTGGACAACGTGCCGGCCGCCGTCGCGCACCCGGCGCGGGTCGCCGCGCCCGCGGTGCGCCGCGGCTGGTGGGAGCGCGGGCCCGGCCGCGACCCCGAGCGCGGTCGCGACGGCTACCTGACCGTCTCCTGGGACGCGGTGCTGGACCGGCTCGCCGAGGAGACCCGGCGGGTGCGCTCGACCTACGGCGACCAGGCCGTCTACGGCGGCTCCTACGGCTGGGCCTCGGCCGGCCGGTTCCACCACGCCCAAGGGCAGCTGCACCGGTTCCTTGCCGTCACCGGCGGCTACACGCGCTCGGTCAACAGCTACTCCGGCGGCGCGGCCGAGGTGCTCCTGCCGCAGATCCTCGGCGGGTTCGACGCCGTCACCCGCTACGCCGTCAGCTGGGACCAGGTGGCCGCGCACACCGACACCGTGCTGGCCTTCGGCGGGATGGCGCTGAAGAACTCCGCGATCGCCGCGGGCGGGGTCAGCCGGCACCTCGAGCGCGGCGCCATGCGCGCCGCCCGCGACCGCGGCGCGGTGTTCGTGCTGGTGAGCCCGCTGCGTCCGGACCTGCCGGAGGACGTCGACGCCACCTGGCTGCCGATCCGCCCCGGGACCGACGTCGCGCTGATGCTCGCGCTGATGCACACCGTCGTCGCCGAGGGCCGCCACGACACCGACTTCCTCGCGTCGCACTGCGACGGCTGGGACCAGCTGCGCGAGTACCTGTTCGCCGCCCCGGTCAAGGACGCGGGCTGGGCGGCCGAGATCACCGGGATCGAGGCGCCGGCGATCCGGGAGCTGGCCTGGCGGATCGCCTACGGCCGCACCCTGGTCACCGTCGCGCAGTCGCTGCAGCGCGCCGAGCACGGCGAGCAACCGGTGTGGGGCGGGGCCGCGCTCGCCGCCGTCCTCGGCCAGATCGGGCTGCCCGGAGCGGGCTTCAACTACGGCCTCGGCTCGCTCGGACACTACGGCCGGGCCCGCAACGCGGTGCCGGCCCCCGCGTTCTCCCGGGTGGCGAACCCGGTGAACTCGTTCATCCCGGTGGCCCGGGTCGCGGACATGCTGCTGCACCCGGGGAAGCCCTACGTCTACGACGGCGCCGAGCACACCTACCCGCACGTCCGGCTCGCCTGGTGGGCCGGTGGCAACCCGTTCCACCACCACCAGGACCTGCGGCGGCTGCGGCGGGCGGTCGCCGAGCTCGACACCTTCGTCGTCCACGATCCGGTGTGGACGGCCACCGCGCGGCACGCCGACGTCGTGCTGCCCTCCACGACGACCCTCGAACGCGACGACATCGGTGCCACGAACTCCGATCCGCTGCTCGTCGCGATGAAGCAGCTCGTACCGCCCTACGGCGAGGCGCGCAACGACTACGACGTGCTGTCCGACCTGGCGCACCGCCTGGGCCACGGCGCGGAGTTCGGCGAGGGCCGCACCGCGCGCGAGTGGCTGGTGCACATGTACGACCGCACCCGCAAGGCGCTCGCCGACCGCGGCCTGGACGCGCCGGACTTCGAGGAGTTCTGGGAGCGCGGGGAGCTGGAGCTCCCGCAGCGCCCGGACGACGGCGGCGTCCTCGCCCGGTTCCGCGCCGACCCGCAGGCGCACCCGCTGCCGACCCCGTCCGGGAAGGTGCAGGTCGCCTCGGCCGCGATCGCCGGGCACGGTCTCGCCGACCATCCCGGCCACCCGGCCTGGCTGGAGCCGGCCGAGGCCCCCGACGAGCGGCACCCGTTCTGGCTGGTGTCCAACCAGCCGGCCACCCGGCTACACTCGCAGCTGGACTTCGGCGCGCACTCGGCCGGGTCGAAGCGGTCCGGGCGCGAGGTCGTGCGGATCCACCCGGCCGATGCCGCCGGGCTCGGGATCGACGACGGCGACGTCGTCCGGATCCACAACGATCGGGGCGCCTGCCTGGCCGCCGCCCGGCTGAGCGAGGACATCCGGCCCGGCGTCGTGCAGCTGCCCACCGGGGCGTGGTGGGACCCGCGCCCCGACCCCGAGCGCCCCGAGCTCGGCGACGACGCGCTCTGCGTGCACGGCAACCCGAACGCCGTCACCCGTGACCGCGGGTCCTCGTCGCTGGCGCAGGGCTGCACGGGCCAGCTGTGCGCCGTCGCCGTCTCCCCGTTCCCGCACGAGCCGCCCGAGGTCACCGCGCACACCGCGCCCCCGACGAGCTGACCGCGCGCCGACGCCGGCGCCGGCCCGGGCGACGACGTCGCGGTGGGCCCCGGCCTCAGATGGGTCGATGCCATGCATGTCAGGTGATCACTCCCGTCGGCTGTCGTGGCGGTCTGCGGGCGTCTGCTCCCCTGACGCCGAGCCATCAGGCGCGAGGTAGGAGTGGCCGGTCGGTGTCGTGGTGCGCACGCCATCGGCCGTGCGTTCCACGACCCATCCGGGTTGTTCGCGGACGTGGTTGTGGAACTCGCAGGTGGCGCGGCCGTTGTCGAGTTCGGTGGGTCCGTGGTCGGTTGCGCGGTCGATGTGGTCGAGGTGTCGGGCGGGTGCGTCGCAGTAGGGCTCGGTGCATCGATGTCGGGCGCGGGCCTTGAGGAGTTCGGCCAGGAGTCCGTCGACGAATGGTTTTCGAGCGGAATCATTCGGGCGACCGGTCCCGCCGCGACCGCGGCACCGCCAGGGGTACAGGAGCGCGCTCGCCGCGAGATCGAACTACTCGCACGTGCCCCTCGAGCGTGAGGGCCGGCCCCGGGCACGGCCGGCTGCTCACCAGGGGCACGCCAGCGCGCTCGCCGCGAGATCGAACTGCCCGCATGTGCCCCTCGGACGTGAGGTGCGGCCTCGGGCACGGCCGGCTGCTCACCAGGGGTACAGGAGCGCGCTCGCCGCGAGATCGAACTACCCGCACGTGCCCCTCGAGCGTGAGGGCCGGCCCCGGGCACGGCCGGCTGCTCACCAGGGGCACGCCAGCGCGCTCGCCGCGAGATCGAACTGCCCGCATGTGCCCCTCGGACGTGAGGTGCGGCCTCGGGCACGGCCGGCTGCTCACCAGGGGTACAGGAGCGCGCTCGCCGCGAGATCGAACTACCCGCACGTGCCCCTCGAGCGTGAGGGCCGGCCCCGGGCACGGCCGGCTGCTCACCAGGGGCACGCCAGCGCGCTCGCCGCGAGATCGAACTACCCGCACGTGCCCCTCGAACGTGAGGGCCGGCCCAGGGCACGGCCCGGCTGCTCCACCAGGGGCCGCGTGCGGGCGATCGAGATTGCGGCGGTTCTGCCTGTGTGGCTAAGATTCTGGCCGTGCGGTCAGATTCCGGGGCGAGCGGTCAGAAGTCCTTCATCGAACAGGCGCGACGGCGGCAGATCATCGAGGCCGCCGTCGCGACCCTGGCGGTGGAGGGTTTCGGCAACGCGTCCCTGGCGGCGATCGCACGCACCGCGGGGATCTCGAAGGGGGTCATCTCCTATCACTTCTCCGGCAAGGAGGAGCTGATGGAGGAGTGCGTGACCGCGATCTACACCGGCATCGCCGAGCGCGTGGTGCCGCAGCTCGGGGGCCTGGACCCGTTGGAGACGGTGCGCGCGCACGTGCTCGCCGTCGCCCGCGACGGGCTGGCGCACCGCGACGAGCTGATCGCGGTGGGGGAGATCGTCACGCACCTGCGGCGCAAGGACGGCCGGCTGCGCTACGGCCAGGCCGACAACGAGGAGCTGTACCGCGGCCTGGAGTGGATGTACTCCGCGGCCGCCGAGGCCGGCGAGGTCCGCCGCTTCGACCACCGTGTGATGGCGGTGACTGCGCAGTCCGCAGTGGACGCGATGTTCGCGTACTGGATCGCCCACCCGGCAACCGACCTGCTCGCCTACGCCGAGCAGCTCGCCGACCTGCTGGTCGCGGCGATCCGGCGACCTGAGGGGGAGGGGTCATGACGACGATCGGGGAGCGGGCCGGACCGGCCGGGGCCGAGGGGGCGGCGCCGGGCCGCACGGCCTGGCCGGACGCGGTACGGGTGGGACTGACGGCGCTGGTGATCGCCCACCACTGCGCGATCACGTACTCGCACATCCCGGCGTGGACGTACTACGAGCCGCCGACGGACGGCACCGCCACGCTGCTCGACGCGTTCGTCGCGACGAACCAGGCCTGGTTCATGGGTGCGTTCTTCCTGATCTCCGGCTGGTTCGTTCCGGGGTCGGTGGACCGGCACGGGGTGGCGGGCTTCGTCCGCGGGCGGCTGCTGAGGCTCGGCCTCCCGTTCCTGGCGTTCCTGCTGGTGCTCAAGCCGGTGTTCTACCTGCCGCTGTTCGCCGGTCAGGACGGCGCGTGGCTGCAGGCCTTCCTGGCTCCCGATCCCGGTCCACTGTGGTTCGTGCTCCTGCTGCTGGTGTTCTCGCTGGTGTATGCGCTGGTGCGCGGTGTGCGCGAGGCGCGGCCGGTCGGGACCGGGCCGGTGCCCGGGGTGCTCGCGGTGGCCGGGGCCGGGCTCGCGCTCGGCGCGGCGACCTGGGCGTGGTGGATCGTCGTCCCGAACGGGACGTTCTGGGCGGTCCTGCCGTCGGCGGGGTACCTGCCGCAGTACGCACTGTGCTTCGTCATCGGGATCGTCGGCGGGCGCCGGGGCTGGTTCGAGCGGCTGCGGCCGCGCACCGGGTGGGCCTGCGCCGCGCTCGCCGTGGTGACCGGTCTCGCCTGGCTGACGGTCGCTGTCCTCGGTGGTGGCGCCGCGGCGGGTGGCGGGACCGCGGTGTCGGCCGTGGCGGCGGTCCTCAACGGTCTGTTCACCGTGTTCGTGATCGTGGCGGTGCTGGTGGCCGCACGGCGGTGGCTGGACCGGTCCGGACCGGTCGCGCGGTTCCTGTCGACGAACGCCTTCGCGGTGTTCGTGCTGCACCCGCCGATCGTCGCGTGGCTCGGTGTCGCGCTGGCCGGGTTCGCCGCACCGGCCGCGGCGAAGGCACTGGTGCTGTTCGCGCTCGCGGCCCCGCTCTGCTGGGCCGCCGCCTGGTCGGTGCGCCGGATCGCCGTGGTGCGCCGGGTGGTGTGAGCCGGTCGCGGCGGCCCGTCCCGGGATCGAGGGGTTCCCGGGGTGGGTCGCCGGCGCTCACCGGGCGGCGAGCCGTCGCCGCCCGCCCTCGGTGGCCGCGTCGATCGGGCGCGCGCCCAGGGCCGTCGCGAGGCCGGCGGGCGGCATGTCGCCGTAGATGCTCTCGAACTCGGCCACGACGAAGGTCTCGTGCCAGATCCCGACCGCACCCGGCACCCGCCGGGCCCGCCGGTTGAACGCGGCCCAGGCCGGGCGGTGCAGCCGGCCGGTGTCGGCCGCGTAGGCGTAGAGCGACGCGCGGTCGCGCCAGTACTGGATCACCACCGGGCCGTCGCCGCCGAACGTCAGGCGGTATCCGAGCAGGCCGGAGTCCGGGTCCTTCGAGAGCTCGCCGAGCATCCGCGGCATCGCGACGAACGCCGGCAGCCAGGCGTCGACCCGCCACGGCCGGTTGAACCGCATGCCGATCAGGAAGACGACGATCTCGTCGTCGGTGGGCTCGTTCGTCGTGCGGGTGTACCGGGCCATCGCGCGTCCTTCCCGTTGAGCGGATACTCAGACTATCCGAAAACGGGGAGTCGCGCTATCCGTTGAGCCAGGTGCGGACCTCGTCGGAGTCCGCGCCGACCGCAGGGGGCGAGCGGCGGTAGGACGGCGGCGTCGCCGAGTACGCGACGGGGTTACGGACCGTCGGGACGGCGGCCGCGTCCGGAGCCCGGACCACCGGCTCCAGGCCCAGCTCCTCGGCGAGCGCGACGCCGCCGGCGACCGAGTTGATCGGCCCGCACGGCACGCCGACCTCGGTGATCGCGGTGTACCACTCCTGCGCGGTGCGGGTCGCCAGCCGCGCCCGCAGCCGCTGCTCGATCTCCGCGCGGTGCCCGATCCGGTCGGACATGGTGGCGAAACGCGGGTCCTCGGCCATCGCCGGGTCGCCGAGCACGGTCGCGAGCCGGCGGAACTGGGAGTCGTTGGCGGCGATGACGATCAGCTCGCCGTCCTTGGTCGGCATCGGCTGGTAGGGGAAGACGCTCGGGTGCTCGTTGCCCATCCGGTGCGGTACCGCGCCCGCGGCGACGTAGGCCTCGGTCTGGTTGACCAGCGTGGACATCGCGACCGACAGCAGGTTGGTCTCCAGCAGCTGGCCCCGGCCGGTCTGCTCGCGGTGGCGCAGTGCCGCGGAGATCGCCAGCGCCGCGTGCAGCCCGGTGAGCACGTCGAACACTGCCACGCCCGCCCGGTACGGCGGCCCGTCGGCCTCGCCGGTCAGGCTCATCAGCCCGGAGACGGCCTGGACGAGCAGGTCGTAGCCGGCCAGGTGCGCGCCGCCGCGGCTGCCGAACCCGGAGACCGAGCAGTAGACGACCGACGGGTTCTCCCGTGCCACCGACTCGTGGTCGAGCCCGAAGCGCGCCATGCCGCCCGGTCGCATGTTCTCCACCAGCACGTCCGCGCGCTGGGCCAGCAGGCGTGCGACCTCGAGATCGTCCGGGTTCTTGAGGTCCAGCACGACCGACCGCTTGTTCCGGTTGATCGACAGGTAGTAGGTCGCGATGTCGCCGTGTTCCGGATCGGTGAGCACCGGGGGCTTCCAGGTGCGGGTGTCGTCGCCGTCCGGGCCCTCCACCTTGATCACGGTCGCGCCGAGGTCGGCCAGCATCATGGTCGCGTAGGGGCCGGCCAGGACCCGGGAGAAGTCGGCGACGAGCACGCCGTCGAGCGGTCCTCCGGTGGGCGCGTCGCCGAGGGGTGAGTGGTCCACGTTCCGGCACGTTAGCCGTACCCATAGTCATGGCAGGATCTCGCCGGGCCGTGTCACTTCTGCCGATTCCGATCGACTCGTGCCTCGACCAGGATCGGGGTATGAGCAGCGAGAACAGCATCGTCCAGGTCCTCGTCCGGCTCGGCCGTGCACTGCGCGACGCCGGCCGCGCCCAGGAGGAGCTCTGGGCCCGGCTCGAGCGGATCGACCCGGACCCGTGGGAGGAACTGCACTGGGAGCCGACCGCGAGCGGCTGGCGGCTCTACGGCAGCCTCCTGCCGGATCCGGCCGGGCCGCTCGCCCAGCCGGCCCCGGGGCAGCCCCGGGACCTCGGTGAACGAGGGGTGATCGCGGAGTCGTAGCGGATCGGTGCCAGATCTGGCACCGATCCGCTACGAACCGCTGATCACCCTGCGGCGGATCGACGTCGGAAGGCTCAACCGGCGGCGGCCTCCCGGCTGACGCGGCCCGCGAGCCGGGCGGCCGCCGCGCCGGCACCGACCGGCTCGGCCTGGGCGTTGACGACCGTCGCTTCGTCCCGGGCCGAGTGGTAGTGCTGCCCGCTCCAGCGCACCCCGCGAGGTGATCGCAGCTCGCGGACGTTGCCGGTGCCAGGGGAGTCGACCAGGCGCTTCATGGTGACGGCGCCGTCCACCGTGGGCATGTCGACCACGGCGACGGCGACGACGACCCGGGCTCCGCCCTCCCGTACCTCGAACAACGCGCGACCGACGGCGTCGCACGGCGTCGCGGTGAAGAACGCGCGCACCTGCCCGTAGGAGACCGTGGCGCAGTCGGTGGCCACGTCGCCGTCGAGTCGCTCCACGTCCCGCCCTTCGCGACGGAGCCGGCGGGCCAGAGCCTCCTGGGGCCGGTCGCGGGCGCGGACCGCGCGCGTGTCCGAGGAGCCCCGGCCGGGCCGGGAGGCCGACGACCCGGAGCTGCCGGTGCCCGACGAGACGGACGCCCCGCCGCCGGCCGCGCTGCCCCCGGCCGCACCACCGACCGCACCAGCGCCGCCGAGCCCACCACCGAGGGCCGCGATGGCGATGGCGATGGCCGCGCCGCCGAGTCCGATCCCACCCCGGCGCCTCCACTTGCCGTCTTTGTCACGTGGTTGATCCGGCTTGCCCATACCTGCCCCCTGATCATGGAACCCAGGGAGAGGTCGTGATCAGGAGACAGGGTGTTACCTAGTCGGGGTCGAGCACCCCGTCCACGTAGAACCAGCGGCCGTCCTCCCGGACGAAGCGGCTGCGCTCGTGCAGCACCCCGTCGATCCGGTGCGCGCGGAACTCGACGACGCCGTCGGTCTCGAACATCGTCCCGCCGGAGCGGTCGAGGATCTCCAGACCGGCCCACACCGAACCCGGCTCCAGCCGCAGCCGGCGCGGCCGGGTTGACGGGTGCCAGGACGCCAGCAGGTGCGCGGTGTCGCCCCGGACGAACGCGGTGTAGCGGCTGCGCATCAGCGCCTCCGCGGTCGGGGCCGGGCGCCCGGCCAGCACCGGTCCGCAGCAGGCGTCCTCGGGTCGGTCGGTGCCGCAGGGACAGTTCATGCGCACCAGTATGTGAGGTGCCCGACCGGGCCCGGCACGTCGGTTGACCACCCGCACAACCGTGTGGTCGTCTCGTTCGCTGCCACGACGTGATCATCAGGAGGCCAGAGTGCAGGGGTTCTACGACGTACTGCACTCCCGCCGCGACGTCCGGATCGGTTTCCGGCCCGACCCGATCGACGACGACGTGCTCACCCGGGTGCTGGCGGCCGCGCACGCCGCGCCGAGCGTGGGGTTCTCCCAGCCGTGGGACTTCGTGCTCGTCCGCGACCCGGCGACCCGGCAGCGGGTGCACGCCCTGGTCGAGGAGCACCGCACCCGCTACGCCGCGTCGCTGCCCGCGGCCCGGGCCGACGCGCTGCGCTCCATCCGGATCGAGGCGATCCGCGAGACCCCGCTGAACGTCGTCGTCACCGCGGACCCGACCCGCGGCGGCCGGCACACCCTGGGCCGGCACGACCGCCCGGAGATGGGGCCGTACTCGGCGGCCCTGGCGGTGCAGAACCTGTGGCTGGCCGCCCGGGCCGAGGACCTCGGCGTCGGCTGGGTGAGCTTCTTCGGCGACGACGGCCTCGCCGCGCTGCACGAGCTGCTCGGCCTGCCCGCGCACCTGGAGGTCGTGGCCTACCTGTGCGTCGGGCACGTCGACGCCTTCCCGGACCGTCCCGAGCTGGAGGCGCACGGCTGGGCGCGGCGCCGACCGCTGGACTGGGCGGTGCACCAGGAGACCTGGGGTGCCCGCGGGCTGCCCGGCGCGGAACCCACCGCCCTGCTGGAGTCCACGGTGGACGCGATCGGCCCGGTGGACGCCCGCGCCCGGGCCGCCGCCCGCGACCGGCTGGACCGGATGACCAAGCCACGCGGCGCGCTGGGCCGGGTGGAGGACGTCGCGGTCACCCTCGCCGGCATCGCCGGGGCCGAGGTGCCGCCGGTGCCGGCGCCCGCGGCCGTCGCGGTGTTCGCCGCCGACCACGGCGTGCACGCCCAGGGGGTCACGCCGTGGCCGCAGGAGGTCACCGCGCAGATGGTGGCCAACTTCCTCGGCGGCGGCGCCGTGGTGAACGCGTTCGCCCGCCAGATCGGCGCCGAGGTACAGGTCGTCGACGTCGGTGTCGCCGCGGACCTCGAGCCGGTACCGGGGCTGCTGCCGCGCAAGGTCGCGCACGGCACCGCCGACATGACCGCCGGCCCGGCGATGACCCGGGAGCAGGCCCGCCGGGGGATCGAGCACGGGATCGAGGTGGCCCGCGACCTGGTCGCCGCCGGGAACCGCTGCCTGCTCACCGGCGACATGGGCATCGCCAACACCACCGCCGCGGCCGCCCTGATCTGCGCGTTCACCGGCACCGACCCGGCCACGGCGACCGGCCGCGGCACCGGCATCGACGACGAGACCCTGGCCCGCAAGACCGAGGTCGTGCGCCGCGCCCTCGACCTGCACCGGCCGGACCCGGCCGACCCGGTGGGCGTCCTCGCCGCGGTGGGCGGGCTGGAGCACGCCGGGCTGGTCGGGTTCGTGCTCGGCGCCGCTGCGCTGCGTACCCCCGTGCTGCTCGACGGCGTGATCGCCGGGTCCGCCGCGCTCGTCGCCGCCGCGCTCGCCCCGGACGTGACCGGCTACTGCCTGGCCGGGCACCGCTCCGCCGAACCCGGCGGGCACATCGTGCTCGAGCACCTCGGGTGCGCGCCGTTGCTGGAGCTGGACATGCGGCTCGGTGAGGGCACCGGCGCACTGCTGGCGCTGCCGGTGCTGCAGGGTGCTGCCCGGGCGATGGCCGACGTCGCGACGTTCGACAGCGCCGGGGTGACGGACAAGACCGATGGATGAGCGGTATACGGGTGGGCAGGGCCGGGGCGGGGCCGCTGTCTCAGCTGGGCGGAGCCGGGGTGGGGCTGTTGTCACAGTTGTAGGGATCGGGGCGGACGGCTGGGCCGGGCTCGCCGAACCCGCCCGCGCCGCACTGCGCGACGCCGAGGTCCTGCTCGGCGGGCCGCGCCAGCTCGACCTGCTGCCCGGTGACGCCGTGCCCGGGGAGCGGCGGGAATGGCCGTCGCCGCTGGTCCCGGCCCTGCCCGGGATCCTCGACGAGCTTTCCGGCCGCCGGGTCGCGGTGCTCGCCTCCGGCGACCCGATGTTCTTCGGGATCGGCGCGACCCTGGCCCGGGTCGCCGGCCCGGACCGGCTGCGGGTGCTGCCGCACCCGTCGTCGGTGGCGCTCGCCTGCGCCCGGCTGGGCTGGGGATCCGAGCACGTGCAGGTGCTCTCGGTCGTCGGGCGCCCGCTCGACACGCTGCGCCGCGCCCTGTCCCCGGGCGCCCGGATCGTCGTGCTGTCGGCCGGTGCCGGGTCGCCTGCCGGGATCGCGGAGCTGCTCACCGGTGCCGGCTGGGGCGGGTCGCCGATGACCGTCCTGGAACGGCTCGGGGCCCCCGACGAGCGGGTCGTCTCCGGGACCGCCGCCGAGTGGCGCGGCGGGTCGGACCCGCTCAACGTCGTCGCGGTCGAGTGCCGGCCCGATCCCGGGACCCGCCCGCTCGGCGAGACCCCCGGCCTGCCGGACACCGCCTACGACCACGACGGCCAGCTCACCAAACGTGAGGTCCGGGCCGTCACCCTGGCCCACCTCGCCCCGCGGCCGGGGGAGCTGCTGTGGGACGTCGGTGCGGGCTCCGGCTCGATCGGCATCGAGTGGATGCGGGCCCACCGCGGCTGCACCGCGATCGCCGTCGAGTCCCGGCCCGAGCGCGCCGAGCGGATCACCGCCAACGCGGCCGCGCTCGGGGTGCCGGGGCTGCGCGTCGTCATAGGACGGGCTCCTGGATCGCTCGCCGGGCTGCCGGAACCGGACGTGATCTTCGTGGGTGGCGGACTGACCCGCGACGGCGTGCTCGACGGCTGCCTGGCCGCCCTGAAGTCCGGCGGCCGGCTGGTCGCGAACGCCGTCACCGTGCAGTCCGAGGCGTTGCTCGCCGCCGCCCACGCGGAGCACGGGGGAGAGCTGGTCCGGGTGCAGGTGGCCCGGGCCGAACCGGTCGGCGGGTTCCACGGCTGGCGCGCGGCGATGCCGGTGACGATCTGGACGCACGAGAAGGGACTGCAGCAGTGACCGTGCACTTCATCGGGGCCGGGCCGGGTGCGGTGGACCTGCTGACCCTGCGGGCCCGCGATCTCATCGCCGCCTCGCCGGTCTGCCTCTACGCCGGCAGCCTCGTGCCGCCGGAGATGATCGAGATCTGTCCGCCCGGCGCGCGGACGATCGACACCGCGCTCATGACCCTCGACGAGATCCTCGACGAGATGCTCCGCGCGCACCGGCACGGCCTCGACGTCGCCCGGCTCGCGTCGGGGGACCCGTCGGTGTTCTCCGCGATGGCCGAGCAGATGCGCCGCCTCGAGGCCGAGGGCGTGCCCTACGACGTGTGCCCCGGCGTCCCCGCCTACGCCGCCGCGGCCGCCGCGCTGGGCCGCGAGCTGACCGTCCCGACCGTCGCGCAGACCGTCACCCTCACCCGCATCGCCGCGCGCGCCACCCCGATGCCGCCGGAGGAGAACCTGGCCGACCTGGGCCGGGCGGGCGGGACCGTGGTGCTGCACCTGGCCGTGCACCGGATCGGCGAGGTCGTCGAGGCCCTCGCCCCGGCATACGGCGGCGACTGCCCGGCCGCCGTCGTCGCGCACGCCTCGCGGGAGCACGAGATCGTGCTGCGCGGCACCCTGGACGGCATGCCCGAGGCCGTCCGGGAGGCCGGGATCGAGCGCACCGCCGTGATCATCGTCGGGGACGCGCTCGCGGCCCGGCACTTCCCGGACTCGCACCTGTACTCGAACGACCGCTGCCGGTCGTGAGCACCCCTCAGGGCCGGACCTCGTAGACCGCGTTGAACGGCGTCTCGGCGGCCCGCCGGAACCGGGTGAACCCGGCCTCGACGGTGACGTCGCGGATCGCCGCCTCGCCGGCCTGGGCGCCGAGCGCGTACCCGCCCGGCTGGGTCGTCGCGTTCGGTACGCAGAGCAGGGTCGAGAAGCCGTAGTAGCGTGTCGCCGCTAAAACTATCGCTATCTGGTGTATGAGCCTCTCATCATGTTGCTCGTGTTGAGAGGATGCCCAGACGATGGCTCGTCCGAAGGTGTTCACGATCGGCCTGTCGGCTGCTGATCGCGAGTTCCTGTCCAAGCTGACCGTGACCGGCACGCATCCGGCGCGGATGATCATCCGTGCTCGGGTACTGCTGGAGCTGGACGAGAACGTCGGCCCGGTGGACGCTCGGTCGATGGTCGCGGATCGGGTCGGGGTCTCCCAAAACACGGTCCGGTCGATCGCGAAACGGTTCGACGAGACCGACGGCGACGTGCTGGCCACGATCGGCCGCAAGCCGCGTGAGACACCGCCGGTAGCGCCGATCGTGACCGGCGAGGTCGAGGCCCGGTTGATCGCACTGGCCTGCTCGAGCCCACCGCAGGGCTATACACGCTGGTCGCTGCGCTTGCTCGAGCGTCAGGTCGCCCTGGTCGCCGACCTGCCCGATCTGGATCACTCCACCATCGGCCGAGTGTTAAAAAAACGAAACTGCGTCCTCATCTGAAGAAGTGCTGGACGATCCCACCGCACGCCAGCGCCGAGTTCGCCGCTCGGATGGAAGACGTCCTGGCTGTCTACGCCCGCCCCTATGACCCCCGCCGACCGGTGGTGTGCATGGACGAGAAGCCCTACCAGCTGCTAGGGCAGGTCCGCGAGCCGATCCCCGCCGAGCCCGGTCACGACCGCAAAGAGGACAGCGAGTACGTCCGCAACGGCACCTGCTCGATCTTCGTCTGGGCCGAACCCCTACGCGGCTGGCGCCGCGTCGACGCTCAACCACGCCGAACCAAGATCGACTGGGCCCGTCAGGTGCAGCACCTGCTCACCCACGACTACCCCGACGCCGACACCGTCGTGCTGGTCATGGACAACCTCAACACCCACGGAGTCGGCTCTCTCTACGAAGCGTTCGAACCCTCCACGGCCTTTGCCTTGGCACAACGACTGGAGATCCACCACACGCCCCGCCACGGCTCCTGGCTCAACATCGCCGAGATCGAACTTTCAGCTCTCACCCGCCAGTGCCTCGACCGGCGCATCACCGACATCGACACCCTCAACACCGAACTCGCCGCCTGGCAAGACGCCACCAACACCGACCACCGTCAGGTCAACTGGCAATTCACCACCACCGACGCCCGCATCAAGCTCCGCCACCTCTACCCCAACAATTAGATGCGACGGTCTAGTAGTAGATCCGGCCGACCGGGTTGAGGTTGTCCGCCGGGTCGTCCGCGGCCAGCGGCTCCACGATCATCCAGGTGCCGTCGGGCTTCAGCGCCGACCGCACGTGCCGGGCCGCGGCCGCCGGGTCGCCCATGTCGTGCAGGCAGTCGAAGAACGTCACCAGGTCGTAGCCGGTGCCGGAGAACGAGTCGGCCCCCGCCACCTCGAAGCGGGTGTTGTCGGCGACGCCGGCGTCGGCGGCCCGGCGCCGTGCCACGTCGACCGATCCGGCGTGGTAGTCCGACCCGTGCACCACGCTGCGCGGGAACTCCCGGGCCAGCAGCACCGACGACGATCCGTGCCCGCAGCCGACGTCGGCCACGCTCGCCCCCGCGGTCAGCCGCTCCACCACGCCGTCCAGCGCGGGCAGCCACGACGAGGTCAGGTTGGCCACGTAACCGGGCCGGAAGAAGCTCTCGCAACCGGCGAACACGTCGTCGTGGTGCTCGTGCCAGCCCATCCCGGAGCCGGACCGGAACGACTCGGTGATCCGCGGCTCGGCCCGCATCGAGCCCAGGGCCAGCACGAACGCGCCGGGCAGGTACAGCGGCCCGTCCGGTTCGGCCAGCGCGAGCGTCTGCTCGGCGTCCAGGGAGAACCGGCCGGCCTCGTGCGTGACGTAGCCGCCCGCGGCCTGCGAGCGCAGCCACTCGGTGACCGGCCGCGGCTCGGTGCCGGTCCGCTCCGCGAGCTCCTCGGGGGTGGCCGGGCCCTGCGCGAGCGCCCGGAACAGCCCGAGCCGGTGCCCGATGACGATCCCCGCGGCGCCGACGGTGGCGCCCAGGTCGCCGACGAACCGGCCGAGCAGGGCGTCGAGCCGCGCGTCGTCGATCACCGGTGTGTCGGTGGGTGTGGTGGTCTGGGTGGTCGGAGTGGTCTGGGTCGTCACCGTGGTCTCCCCGGGGCCGGTGGCGCCCGGGCGGGCGCCGTCCGCCACGGACCGTGGCCGGGCACCGTCGACCGGCCCGTCAACGCCGCGTCAACACCACCTCCACAGGACTGACGATGGCGACGGGCACCGGAACCGGCCTACCGTCCCGGCGTGCTGCGCGTGCAGCTGCTGGGCGAGCCCGCCGTCGAACGGGACGGGACACCGCTGACGCTCCCGCTCCCGCAGCGACGCCTGCTCGTCGCACTGGCCCTGGAACCCGGCCCGCTGGAGCGCGACCGGCTCGCCGCCCGGTTCTGGCCGGACGCCCCGGAGCATGTCGCCCGGGCCAACCTGCGGACCACCCTGTGGGCGTTGCGCCGGGCGGTCGGCGACGACGTCGTCGTCACCACCCGCACCGCCGTCGGCCTGCGCCCCGAGCGGGTGGACACCGATCTCGCCCGGATCCGCGGGCTCGCCGCAGGCGGGGACCCGCGGGCCGCCGCGGCCGCCTGCGGTGGCGCGCGGCTGCTCGAGGGCTGGACCCAGGAGTGGGTGGAGCCGGCCCGGGCCGAGCACCGGACGAACCTGATCGGGCTGCTCGACGCCGCGTCGGCCGCCGCCGAACGCGACGGCGACGCCCCGGACGCGGTGCGCTGGTCGCGCAGGCGGTGTGCGCTCGCCCCGCTCGACGAACCCGCCCACCGCGAGCTGGTCCGCCGCCTCGTCGCGGCCGGAGACCGGGCGGGCGCCGTCGTCGCCGGGCGGGAGCTCGCCGGCCGGCTGCGCGACGAGCTCGGCGTCGCCCCGGACGCGGCCACCCGGGCCGTGCTCGCGGCCCTGCGCGGGTCCGCCGCGGCGTCGCCGGTCGCGGGCGCCGGGCGGGGTGCGCTGTTCGGCCGGGCCCCGGAGCTGCGGGCGCTCACCGACGCGTGGACGGCGACCCGGGCCGGGCGCGGCCGGGTCGTGGTGCTCACCGGCGAGGCCGGTATCGGGAAGACCCGGCTGGTCACCGAGCTGGCCGCGCGTGCGGATGACAGCGGCGGCCGGACGGCGGTCGGCGCCGGTGTCGACGTCGGCGGCGAGACGCCGCTGGCGGTGTGGCACGAGCTGGCCCGCGAGCTGGTCCGTACGGTGCCCGCACCGCCGTCGCACGCGCACTGGCCCGCCGAGCTCGGCCGGCTCGCCCCCGACCTGGCCCGGTCGCTCGGCCGCCACGACGTGCCGGCCGCGGTCGCCGCCCCGGAGCTGGAACGCCTGCGGGTCTGGGACGCGGTGCTGCGGCTGGTGGAGTGGGCCGCCTCCGGACGCCCGGTGCTGCTGGTCGCCGAGGACGTGCACCGGGCCGACCGGGCGAGCCTGGCGTTGAGCACCCACATCGGGCGGCGGCTGGCGGAGCTGCCGGTGCTGTTCGTGCTCACCCGCCGCGACCGCCCGGCCCGGCCCGAGCCGGACGCGCTCGTCGCGGACCTGGCCGGGCGTGGGGTCCCGGTCGAGGAGCTGACCGTCGGCCCGCTCGCGGACACCGCGCTCGCCGAGGTCGCCCGCACCGCGGCGGTCCTCGACGACGACGGTGTCGCCCGCGCCGTCCGCGCCGCCGAGGGCAACCCGCTGCTGGCGGTGGAGAGCGCCCGCGCGCTGGCGTCCGGGCTCGGCACCGGGCTCGCGTCGGCGACCCTGCGGGCCGGTGTCCGGACCACCCTGCGGGCCGTCGACGACCCGGTGCGGGACCTGCTGGAGATCCTCGCCGTGGCCGGGCGGTCGCTCGCCCCGCCGGAGGTCGCTGCGCTCGAGCTGCCCGGGGCGACGCGGACCGAGCACCGGGCGCTGGACACCGGGCTGGTCGTGCGGGCGTCGTCCGGGCTGCGCTACCGGCACGCGCTGCTGGCCGAGGCCGCCCGTGCCGAGCTGGACGATCCGGGCGGCGGCCACCGCCGGCTCGCCGTCGCCGTCGAGCGGGCCGCGACCGACCCGGATGCCGTTGCCGCGGAGGTCGCCACCCACCTGCGGGCGGCGGGACGCGACGACCTCGCCGGCCCGCGCTGGGAACGGGCGGCCCGCGCCGCCCGCACCGTCGGCGCGCTGCCCGAGGCCACCTCGTTCTGGGAGCAGGCGGTGCGGGCCCGGCCGCGGCTCGGCCGGCTGCGCCTGGAGCTCGCCGAGGTGCACGGCTGGTCGGGCCGCTCGGCGGAGTTCGAGCGGGAGTGGTGGACGGCGATGGAGCTGCTCACGCCGGCCGAGCTGGCCGCGGCGTGGTGCCGGCGCGGGACGGTGCTGCGCACCGTGGTCTGCCGGCCTGCCGCGTCGCTGGAGGCCTACCGCCGGGCGTTCGGGCTGCTCGGCCCGGACACCGCGGGTGAGCTGCGCCGGGAGGTACTGCTCGGGCTGGCCTGGGCCGAGTCGACGGTGGCCGACCCGCAGCGGGCCGAGGCACTGCTGGCCGACGTCGCGCGGCTCGTGGTCGAGCCCGACGACAGCACAGTCGCGGCGATCGAGAGCGTGCGGGTGATGACGGTGATCCGGCTCGGCCGCTTCGGTGACGTCGCCGCGGCCGCCGACCGGGGCGGCGCGGCGGCCGGACGGGCCCGCCGCCCGGACCTCGCCTACCCGATCCGGGGCAACGCGGCGTGTGCGCTGAGCGCGGCAGGCGACGACCCGGGCGCGCTGGCCCAGAGCGCGGCGGCGGTGGCCGAGACCCGCGGGGTCGCGGTACTGGAGCAGCCCTGCCTGGCGGCGCTGGCGCTGCTGCTGGGCCGCTGCGGCCGGCACGACGAGGCGGCCCGCGTCGCCGCGGAGCAGCTGGCGATGGCCGAGCGGATGGACACCCCCGACCACGTCATGGCGTCCCGGCACGACGCCGGCCTGGTCGCGCTGGCAGCCGGCCGGAACACCGACGCCGCCCGGCTGCTCGCCGCGGCACTCGACGACCCGGCGGGCACCGGGGCGGACCTGCGGGCGCAGCGGGTCAGCCGGCCCGCCGCGCGCCTCGCCCGGGCCGAGGCGCTGGTCGCGGGCGGGCGTGCCGACGAGGCGGAGGCGGAGATCCGCCGGGCGACCGGGGAACCGGTCCGCCCCGAGGACCGGCCGTGGGCGCTGGTCGGGCGGATGGCGCGGGTGCAGGGCCTCGTCGCGGCCGCCCGTGGTGACCGCGACCTCGCGGTGCGGCGGCTGCGCGAGGCCCTCGCCGGATGGCGGCGCCAGCGGCCGCCGGACCCGGGCACCGAGTACATGACGAACTTCGTGGACCTCGGCCGCCCACCGGTCGCCGGGCTGGTCGAGCCGGAACGCGAGATCGCCCGGCTGGTCGCGGAGCTGCGGGCGGCCGGTGCCGACCCGGACGAGGAGGAGCGACGATGCCCGGATTCATCGTGAACGGTCGCAGCGCGGCCGCGGTCGAACAGGTGTGGAAGCTGCTGTTCGACCCGAGCCGGTTCCCGGAGTGGTGGGAGGGCGTCGAGACCGTCCGCACCGACGGGCCCGGGGCCTACACCCAGTGGCCCACCGGCTACCCGGACTTCCCGATGCCGCAGCTCGTGCGGACCGACCGCACGACCGGGCGGGTCACCGTCTCCTGCCAGGTCTCCGACATCGACATCGCCTGGCGGCTGGTCCCGGACGGCCCCGGGACCGCGATCGAGGTGCGGGTGGAGCTACCGGAGGTGGAGGCCCACCGCACGGAGCCGCTGCGCGCCGTGCTCACCCGGTCGATGGCGGCGTTGTCGGCGGTGGCGGAGCGCTCGTGAGCGCTGGGGTCAGCCGACCCGGCCGGCACCGTCGCTCGGCGTCCCGGGGAACACCAGCGGCGCGGTCCAGCCGCGCTCGGCGTAGGCCTGCTGCACCGTGGTCGTCACCGCGGTGACCGCGCCCGCGGGGACCAGCGCGATCACGCACCCGCCGAACCCGCCGCCGGTCATCCGCGCGCCGACCGCGCCGCCGTCGCGGGCCGCCTCGACCGCGACGTCCACGTGCGGGACGGTGATCTCGAAGTCGTCGCGCATCGAGGTGTGCGAGGCGTCGAGCAGCGGCCCGATCTCGCGCGGGTCCGCGTCGGCGGCGAGCAGCCGCACCACCTCGAGCACGCGCTCGTTCTCGGTGACGACGTGCCGGGCCCGGCGGCGGATCCGGTCGTCGGGCAGCCGCTCGACGTCGGCGAGCACCGCGTCGCGCAGGGCGGGCACCCCGAGTGCGGCCGCGGCCCGTTCGCAGTCCGCGCGGCGCGCGCCGTACTCGCCACCGGCGTGCGCGTGCGGCGCCCGGGTGTCGATCACCAGCAGTTCCAGGCCGTGTGCGGCCAGGTCGAACGGCACCAGCTCGACCGTGTCGTCGCGGGTGTCGAGGAAGACCAGCCGCCCGGCGCGGCCGTGCACCGACGCCATCTGGTCCATCCCGCCGGTGGGTGCGCCGACGAACTCGTTCTCCGCACGCCGCGCGATCCGGGCCAGCTCGGTCGCGCCGATCTCGACGCCGGCGAGCCCGGCCAGCGCCACGCCGACCGCGCACTCCACCGCCGCCGACGACGACAACCCGGCCCCCACCGGGACGTCGGAGTCCAGCTCCAGCTCGACCTCGCCGACCGGGTGACCGGCCTCGCGGAACGCCCAGCAGGTCCCGGCCACGTAGGCCGCCCACCCGTCGACGTCACCGGGGACGACCGAGGCCGCACTGAACTCGACCGCGCCCGAGGGTTCCTGCACCGACCGCACCCGGCTCACCGGACCGTCCGCGGGGGCCGCGGCGACGACCGCGCGGTGCGGCAGCGCGAACGGCAGCACGAAGCCGTCGTTGTAGTCGGTGTGCTCGCCGATCAGGTTGACCCGCCCCGGGGCGGACCAGACCCCGGCCGGGGCGCGGCCGTGACGGGCGGTGAAGGCATCGGTGACGACGGTCATGCGTACTCCTGGTCGGGTGGTGCTCCTGGTCGCGGTAGGTACTGAACCCGTACTGAACCCGGGCGCCGTCGCCGAGGCCGGCCGGGGCACGATCGACGGTGTGCAAGCCCTCGACCTCGCGCTGCTCAACCCGGTTCCGGCTGCGCTGGACGGCCGCCTGCGCGCCTTCGGCACGGTGCGCGGCGGCGCCGCCCGCTTCGACCCGGACGTCTCGCCGTTCGCCGGCCTGCCCCTCGACCCCGCCCCCGGTGACTGGGCCGATCTCGCCGCGCTGTGCGGGCCGGGCCGGGAGGTCGCGGTGGTCCGGGCGGGCGACGGTCCGCCCGCGCCGCCGCAGGGCTGGGTACTGGAACGACGGTTCGCGGGCGTCCAGATGGACGGCGCCGCGGTCCCCGGCGAACCGGACGACGACGCCGTCGAGCTCGGGCTCGACGACCGCGCCGCGATGGCGGAGCTGACCGAGCGCACCCGCCCCGGGCCGTGGCTGCCGCGTACCGCCGAGCTGGGGCGCTACCTCGGCATCCGGCACGACGGCCGGCTGGTCGCGATGGCCGGCGAGCGGCTGCGGGTACCGGGGGCCACGGAGATCAGCGCCGTGTGCACCGACCCGGAGTTCCGCGGCAGGGGCCTGGCCCGCCGCCTGGTGAACGCGGTCGCCGCCGGGATCACCGCCCGCGCCGAGCGCCCCGTGCTGCACGCCTCGGCGGACAACGAGGACGCGATCCGCCTCTACCGGGCGATGGGCTTCACGGTGTCGACGAGCATGCGCTTCGACCTGCTGCGCACCCCTGCCGAGCGTCACGTGGATGCGGGGGCCGCGGCACTCACGTGACATCCGGCGGGGACGCGGTCAGCGTGGCGTCGACGGTGGCCGGGGACAGGACGTCGTCCAGGACGAGGATCGCGCAGCCCATCACGCCGCTGCGGCCCGCCAGCAGGCCCGGCTCGATCCGCAGGCTCTGCGTCGCGGTCGCCATCGACCGCCGGTAGATCGCCTCGCGCACCCCCGCGACGAGCGGGTCGAACGCGCCCACCAGGTCGCCACCGATCGCGACCAGCGCGGGGTTGACCAGGTTCACCGCCGCGGCGAGGACCTCGCCGAGCCGGCGCCCGGCGATCCGGACGAGCCGCACGGCGTCCGGGTCACCCTGTTTCACCAGCGCGACGACGTCCGCGATCGTCGAGACCGCCCCGTCCGGGCGTCCGGCGGCGAGGTCGCGCACCAGCGCCCGGCCGGAGGCGAGCACCTCGAGACAGTCGACGTTGCCGCACCCGCAGCCGATGCCCGGCCCGTCGTGCACCGGGATGTGCCCGATCTCCCCGGCCGCACCCCAGGCGCCGCGCTGCAGGTGGCCGCCGGCCACCAGCCCGGCGCCGACCCCGGAACCGATCTTGACCATCAACAGGTCGTCGACGTCGGGGTGCACGGCCTGCTCGGCCAGCGCCATCACGTTCACGTCGTTGTCCACCCGCACCGGCGCCGGGAAGCGCTCGGTCAGCATCGGTGGCAGCGGGATGCGCTCCCAGCCCGGCAGCGACGGCACCCCGACCGACCAGCCGTTCGCGCCGTCCACGGTGCCCGGGATCGACAGGCCGATGCCGCGGATGCCCGCCTCGCCGACGCCCGCGTCGAGCAGCAGCTTCTCCAGCGTCGGCACGGCGTCGCCGAGCAGCCGGTGCGGGCCGACCGACGCCGGCAGGTCGATCACGGCCTCGGCCAGCACCGCGCCGGTGAGGTCGCAGACCGCGGCCTTGGACCGGCTGACGCCGACCGACACCGCGAGCACGGTCCCGCCGGCGGCGTTGAACTCCAGGCGCGCGGCGGGGCGCCCACCGGTGGCGGCCGCGCCGACGACCTCGGTGACCAGACCGTCGGCGAGCAGCCGGGCGACGCGCGCGGCGACGGCGGTCCGGGACAGGCCGGTGGCCCGGCCGATCTCGGTCCGGGTTCCGGCCGCGCCGTCCCGGACCAGCCGGAAGATCTCGCCCGCGGTGGCGGGCGCGCTGGTCGGGGTGCGTCCACGCATTCGACCAGTGAACCACAGGGCTTTGAACTGGCAAAACGCTGATCCCATCACACTAATGTCTTGAGAATGCGGAAGTAGTTCGATAGCGTGCGGATCGCGCAGAGCCTGCGCCGCACGGTCCGAGACCGCCCACCCCTCTGGAGATCGACGCACCGTGACCGCTGCTCCCGCAACAGCCACCCCGGAACTCCATCCCGTCCTCGCCGAGGTCACCGAGCGGGTCGTCGCCCGGTCGGCCACCACCCGCTCCGCCTACCTCGAGCGCATCCGCTCCGCCGCCGCGCAGCGCCCGGCCGGACCCGGCCGCGCGGACCTGGGTTGCGCCAACCTCGCCCACGGCACCGCGGCCTGTGGGCCGGACAAGCTCACGCTGACCGCGTCGCCGGCCCGCAACCTGGCGATCGTCACCGCCTACAACGACATGCTGTCGGCGCACCAGCCGTTCGAGACGTTCCCCGCCCTGATCAAGCGGGCCGCGCGGGACGCGGGCGGGGTCGCCCAGGTCGCGGGCGGCGTGCCCGCCATGTGCGACGGCATCACCCAGGGCCGCGCCGGCATGGAGCTGTCGCTGTTCTCCCGCGACGTCATCGCGATGTCGACCGCCGTCGCGCTCTCGCACGACATGTTCGACGCCGCCGTCCTGCTCGGCGTCTGCGACAAGATCGTCCCCGGCCTGGTCATCGGTGCGCTGTCCTTCGGGCACCTGCCGGTACTGCTCGCCCCGGCCGGCCCGATGACCTCCGGGCTGCCGAACAAGGAGAAGGCCCGCGTCCGGCAGGCGTTCGCCGCCGGTGAGGCCGGGCGCGACGAGCTCCTGGACGCCGAGTCGAGGAGCTACCACGGCCCGGGGACCTGCACCTTCTTCGGCACCGCGAACTCCAACCAGCTGCTGATGGAGGTCATGGGCCTGCACCTGCCCGGCTCGTCCTTCGTCAACCCCGGCACCGCGCTGCGCGACGCGCTGACCGCCGAGACCACCCGCCGGGCGCTCGCCGCCGCCGGTGACCCGTCGCGGGCGATGGGCGAGATCGTCGACGAGAAGGCCGTGCTCAACGGCGTGGTGGCGCTGCTCGCCACCGGCGGTTCCACCAACCACACGATGCACCTGGTCGCGATGGCCGCCGCCGCGGGCGTCGCGCTCACCTGGGACGACTTCGCCGACCTGTCCGCGGTCGTGCCGCTGCTCGCCCGGATCTACCCGAACGGCTCCGCGGACGTGAACCACTTCCGCGCCGCCGGGGGCCTGCAGGTACTGATCCGCGAGCTGCACACCGCCGGCCTGCTGCACGACGACGTGCGGACCGTCGACGGGCCGGGGCTGGCGCGGTACACCCGCGAACCGTTCCTGGACGGTGACTCGCTCGTCTGGCACGAGGGCCCGGCCGAGAGCCTCGACAAGTCGGTGCTGCGCGGGGTCGCCGACCCGTTCGCCCCGGACGGCGGCCTGCGGGTGCTGCACGGCAACCTCGGCGTCTCGGTGGTGAAGACCTCGGCCGTCGAGCCGGACCACCGGCTCGTCGAGGCCCCCGCCGCCGTCTTCGACGACCAGGCCGACCTGCTCGCCGCCTTCGAGGCGGGCGAGCTCGACGGCCGGGACCTCGTCGCCGTCGTCCGGCACCAGGGCCCGCGCGCCAACGGGATGCCCGAGCTGCACAAGCTGACCCCCGCGCTCGGTGTGTTGCAGGACCGCGGGCAGCGGGTCGCGCTGGTCACCGACGGCCGGATGTCCGGCGCCTCCGGGAAGGTCCCGGCCGCCCTGCACGTGACGCCCGAGGCCGCCCGCGGCGGCCCGCTGCAGAAGGTGCGCGACGGGGACCCGATCCGGCTCGACACCCTGAACGGCACACTGTCGCTGCTGGTCGACGCCGACGAGTTCGACGCCCGCGAACCGGCGCTACCCGCAGGGCCGTCCGGGCCGACCTTCGGCACCGGCCGCGAGCTGTTCGCCGCGTTCCGCGCCGCCGTCGGTCCGGCCGACCGGGGCGCGTCGGTCACCCTGTAACCCCCCGAGGAAGGCAACGATGAGCGAGAAGCTGCTCGAGCTCGCCCCTGTCGTCCCGGTCGTCGTGCTGCACGACGCCGCGACGGCCGTCCCGCTGGCCCGCGCCCTGGTCGACGGCGGCCTGCCCGTCATCGAGGTCACCCTGCGGACCCCGGCCGCCACCGAGGCCGTCCGCCGGATCGCCGCGGAGGTGCCCGGTGCCGTCGTCGGGACCGGCACCGTGCGCACCCCGGACGACGTGCGGGCCTCCGTCGACGCCGGTGCGCGCTTCCTGGTCAGCCCGGGCGTCACCCCGCGGCTGTTGGACGCCATGGAGGACTCCGGCCTCGACCTCCTGCCCGGGACGTCGTCGCTCTCGGAGATGCTGGCCGTCGCCGAGCGCGGCCACACCGCGATGAAGTTCTTCCCGGCCGAGGCCTCCGGCGGGCGCCCGTTCCTCTCCGCGGTCGCCGGCCCGCTGCCGGAGCTGCGGTTCTGCCCGACCGGCGGGATCACCGCCGACTCGGCGCCGGGCTACCTGGCGCTGCCGAACGTGTCCTGCGTCGGCGGCACCTGGCTCACCCCGGCCGGCCTGGTGGCGGCCGGGGAGTTCGACCGGATCAGGGAGCTGGCCGCCGCGGCCGCAGCCCTGCGGTAGGGTTCCGCGCGGTGTGCCGGGAAGTCTGGTCGGCGAGCGATGCCCCTTGTCCGCCGAACCCCCCGGAGTGCCGTGAACGCGTCGAACAACCAGCCCCGCCGTCTACTGGCCCGTGGCTCCTGGCCGGAGGCCAAACGGATCGCCGAGGTCCTGCGCGCCGAGACCGTGGGTGGTGCCCTGCTCGTGGGCGCCGCGGTACTGGCCCTGATCTTCGCGAACTCACCGTGGCGGCAGGCGTACTTCGACCTCGCCGGGACCACGGTCGGCCCGGCCGCACTGCACCTGGACCTGTCGCTGGCCACCTGGGCCGCCGACGGCCTGCTCGCGATCTTCTTCTTCGTCGTCGGGCTGGAGCTCAAGCGCGAGTTCCTGGCCGGTGACCTGCGGGATCCGAGCAAGGCGTTGCTCCCGGTCGCCGCCGCGGTCGGCGGGATGATCGCCCCCGCGCTGATCTACCTGGCGATCAACGCGTCGAGCCCGGACACGCTCGTGGGCTGGGCGATCCCCACCGCCACCGACATCGCGTTCGCGGTCGCCGTGCTGGCCGTGATCGGTACCAGCCTGCCCTCGGCACTGCGGATGTTCCTGCTGACGCTGGCCGTCGTCGACGACCTGCTGGCGATCACGATCATCGCGATGTTCTACACCGACGAGCTCTCGTTCGGGCCACTGCTGCTGGCGCTCGTCCCGCTCGGGCTGTTCACGCTGGCCGTGCAGCGCGGCATCCGCGCGTGGTGGCTGCTGCTGCCGCTCGCCGCCGTCGCCTGGGTGCTGGTCCACGAGTCCGGGGTGCACGCGACGGTCGCCGGCGTGCTGCTCGGCTTCGCGGTGCCGGTGCTGCAGAAGCGGGGCACCCCGCCCGATCCGCACCACCACTCGATGTCCGAACGGTTCGAGCACACCTGGCGGCCGATCTCGGCCGGGTTCGCCGTGCCGGTGTTCGCGTTCTTCGCCGCCGGGGTCTCGGTGGTCGACAGCGGCGGGATCGGTGCCGCCCTCGCCGACCCGGTGACGCTCGGCATCATCGCCGGCCTCGTGGTGGGCAAGACGATCGGCGTGCTCGGCTCGACCTGGCTGGTGCAGCGGTTCACCCGCGCCCGGTTGTCGGACGAGCTGAGCTGGTGGGACCTGCTCGGGGTCTCCCAGCTCGCCGGTATCGGGTTCACGGTGTCGCTGCTGGTCGGTGAGCTGGCCTTCGGTACCGGCAGCGACCACGACGATCATGTGAAGATCGGCGTGCTCGTCGGCTCGCTGACGGCCGCGCTGCTGGCGACGGTGCTGCTGCGGATCCGCAACCGGCACTACCGGCGGATCGCGGAGATCGAGACCCGCGACGAGGACCACGACGGCGTCCCGGACGTCTACGAGGCCGACGAGGCGGAGCGGGACCGGCGCGAGGACGGCTGACCCCGGCCCGCCGCGCGCTCAGCCGAGCACCGCCGACTCACCCCAGATGTCCTCCAGGTAGCGCCCGCTCGCCCGCAGACCGGCCAGCCACGCCTCGCCCTGCGGCGCACCCGCCCCGGTCCGGTCCCGGAAGACCTCCACCAGCGCGGCCCGCACGGCGGGGGCCATCGTGGCGGCGTTCCCGCACACGTAGACCACGGCGTCGCGCTCCAGGAACTCCCACACCTGCTGCGCCTGCGCGACCAGCACGTGCTGGACGTAGCGGTGCGGGTGGCCGGGTACCCGCGAACACGCGGGCAGCAGCCGCGCCACCCCGGCGTCGGCGAAGACCCGCAGCTCGTCGGCATAGAGCAGGTCGTCGTGCGGGTCCCGGCAGCCCAGCACCAGCAGCGACTCCGCGACCGGCACGCCGCGCTCCTGCAACGACGTCCGTTCCTGGCAGAACCCCCGGAACGGGGCCATCCCGGTCCCCGCCCCGACCATGATCATCGGCCGGTGCGGGTTCTCCGGCGGCCGGAACGCGATCGAGGGCTCCCGGACCAGCACGAACACCGTGCCGCCCGGCGCGGTGTCGCGCAGGTGCGTGGAGCAGACCCCGCGGTGCACCCCGTCACCGGAGCGGGCGGGCCCCTCCAGCACCCCGACCGTGACCGACGGGTGCGGTTCCGTCTCCGGCGCCGAGGAGATCGAGTAGTAGCGCGGCCGCAGCGGCGGGAGCGCGTCGAGGAACGCGTCGAACGGCAGCGTGCTCGACGGATGGAACTCCAGCAGGTCGAGCAGCGAACGCCGGGGGAGTGCCACCTGCTCGCGGTAGCGCGCCCGGGACGCCTCGTCGGTCCCGACGAGCCCGTCGAGGCCGGTCCGCTCCGGGCCGGGCGGCAGGTGCGCCGCGAGTGCCGCGATCCCGGCCCGGCCCGCCGGGTCCTGCAGCTCCACGCACCCGGCGAGCACGGCCAGCAGCGGATACGGCTCGCCCGTCGGCAGGTGGGTCGGGGCCGCGCCGGTGGCGGCGACCGTCACGTAGGTCCCCGGGTCCAGGCCGAACCGGGTGAGCACGCGGCGGACCAGCGCGGTGTCGTTGCGCGGCAGGACACCCAGGTGGTCGCCGGTGGCGTAGGTCGTCCCGGCCGGGAGCTCGATCTCCAGGTGCCGCACCGAGCGGTCCCCGGCGCCCGAGGTCAGCTCCCGGTTGGCCCGCACGAGCGCGGGCACGCTGCGGTAGGAGCGCACGACCGGCGCCGACGCGCGGCGGTTCTCGTACTCCAGCCGCAACCGGGGCCCCGCCGCCGGGGCCGCGGCGTCCCGCCCGCCGAGACCGAGCGCGGTCCCGAGGTCGTCCCACAGGTCGCCGTACCAGGCCGCGTACTGGCCGTCGAAGTCGCCGCGCGCGTCGCCCTCGCCGCGCGGGTGCACCCGGGTGCCGCCGAGTGCCGCGAGCCGGTCGTCGATCAGCGTGGGGACGGCCTGGTAGGTCGAGGCCCAGTCCCGGTTCCCGCAGCCGAACACGGTGTAGCGCACACCCGCGGCGGCGCCGGCCGGGGTCGCGGTCTCGCGCAGCCAGGTGCAGAACCCGGCCGCGTTGTCCGGCGGGGTGCCGTTGTAGGACGCCGACACGATCACCACGGCGCCGGCGGTGGGCAGGTCACGGGTGGCGGAGTCGAGCGGCGCGGTGCGCGCGCTGTAGCCGCGGTCGATCGCGTCCCGGGCGATCCGCCCGGCCACGTCCTCCGCGGTGCCCAGGTTGGAGCCGAACAGCACCAGCAGCGGCGTGCCGTGCCGGTCGCCGGTGGCCGGTGCGGCGGCGGGCGCGGCCGCAGGCGTGGCGAGCACCGCCGCGGGGCCGGCGCCGGAGGTCCGGCCGGACCGCGGGCGCAGCGTGACCGTCAGCCCCTCCGGCTTGAGGGTGAGTGCCTCCTTGATCTTCAGCCGGTAGCCGGTGTGGTCGACGAGCTCGAAGCGCTGCAGCAGCATGCCGAGCACCAGCACGGCCTCCTGCATCGCGAACTGCCGCCCGATGCAGGCACGCTGCCCGGAGCCGAACGGCTTGAACGCGTTCGGCGGGATGGCGTCGCGCCGATCGGGCGCGAAGTGGTCCGGATCGAACCGCTCGGCGTCCGGGCCCCACACCTCGGGCAGCCGGTGCAGCATCGGGGTGAGCGCGATGATCGCGGTGCCCCGGGCCATCGGGTGGCCGCCGACCGTGTCGTCGGCGTAGGGCCTGCGGGTGAACGCGGGCGCGGTCGGCCAGAGCCGCAGCGTCTCGTCCAGGATCTGCCGGACGTAGGTGAGCCTGCCGAGCATCTCCGCGCTCGGCTCCACCCCCGGGTCGGTGCCGAGCACCCGGTCGACCTCCTGCTGGGCGCGGGCCACCACGTCCGGGTGCTTGATCAGGTAGGCGATGGCGAACGACAGCAGCCCGCTGGTCGTCTCGTGCCCGGCGACCAGGAACGTGATGCACTGCGAGACGATGTTGTGGTCGGGCAGCTGACGGCCCTGCTTGTCGGTACCGGTGAGCATGTGGGCGAGCAGGTCGTCGCCCGGGTCGGCGCTGCGCCTGCGGTCGTCGAGGATCGTGCCGACGGTGCCGGTCAGCAGCGCCAGGTCGCGGGCGAACCGGTGTTCGGCGCCGCGGCGGGCCCGGACCAGTGCCGGGGGCATCCGGGTCCGGGCCTGGCTCTCGGCGAGCACGCCGAGCATCGCGTCGACGAACGGGTGGTTGGTCTCCCGGTAGAACGAGTTGAAGCGGTAGCCGAACCCGCACAGGGCGATGGTGTCGAGCGTCAGGCGGGTGGTGTCGGCGGTGACGTCGACCGGCTCGCCCGGGTTCGTGCGCTCCCACTTGAGCATCAGCTGCTGCGCGATGTCGATCATCTGGGGGAGGTAGCCGCGCATCGCGCGGGTGCTGAACGAGGGCAGCAGGATGTCGTGGGCACTGCGCCACAGCGGGTCGTCGGTGTCCGCGGTGAACAGCCCGGCGCTGGTGAACCGGCTGCGCAGGATCCGCTGACCACCGCCGACGAGCTTGGTGAACCGCGCGTCGTCGCAGAGGTCGTTCACCATGTCCAGGCCGGACACGACGTAGCGGTCCCCCTCCGGGGTGCGCAGCCGCATGATCGGTCCGTAGCGGCGGGTGAGCTCCATCAGCGCCTGGATGGTCCGGCCGGCCGGGACGTCGAGGGCGTTGCCGATCAGCGGCAGCGGCCGCGGCCCCGGGACGGCATCGGTCGCCGGGCGACGTGCGGGTGCGGCCATGACGGCTCCTCGGTCCGGGGGACGGCTGGGGTCAGGACGGTGCGGGTTCGGCCGCCACGGCGGCCGGGGCGCGGCGGGCGTGCACGAGCAGGCTCGCGGCGACCAGCACCACCCAGGCCGGCAGGACGAGCGCGGCGGCGGGGTCGGTGCTCGCGGTGAGCAGCAGGAACGCGGCGAGCAGGTACCCGAGCACCGCGACCGGGCCGGGCAGCACCCCGCCGGCACGCAGCAGGGTCGTCGTGGTGATCGCGAACATCCCGGCGCCGCGGACCGCGAACACGAAGAACAGTGCGTACCCGACGGCGGTCAGTGCCCGTGCCACCTGCGGCTCGACCGGCGGTGCGTTCCCCAGCGACGACGCCAGTGCCGGTGCCGCGACGGCGGCCGTGGCCGCGAACAGCATGGCGACGAACAGCACGCCGGAGAGCAGGTTGAGCCCGTGCGCCATCGCCGCCGGCGTCGGGGTCAGGGTGTCGAGCAGGGCACGCATCGCCGTCATGTGCCAGAGGAACGCGATGCCCGCGAGCGGGACGAGGTAGAGCCCGACCGCGACCAGCAGCCCGTCCCCGCCGCCTGCCTGGAAGGCGGCGTAGCGGGTGTCCGGGTCGGCGAGGCCGGGGGCGCGGTGCAGCAGCACCAGCGCCGCGACGAACAGGGCGGCGAACAGCAGACCGGTGGCGGCGGCGAGCCGGGCGGACGGGCCGTTCACCGGGCGCCGTCCGCGGTCGTGTTCATCCGATGACCAGACCGCACCCCGGCGGCCCGGTCCATCCCCACTTTCGACGGTTTACCGCCGGTAGGTCACTGCCAGGAGACCGTCAGCGGTGGTCGGCCTGCGCGGCGGCGTGCTGGATCGCGGCGGGGGACAGGCCGCGGCGGGCGCCGTCCCACTCGCCGGTGTCGGGCAGCTCGCAGGGCAGCGCGTGCACGTGGCTGCGCACCGCGGCCCCGTCGGGGCCGACCACGTCCTGGGCCCGGAACGGCTCGCGGGTGCGGTCGATCGGGTTCAGGCAGACCTCGCAGAGCAGGTCCCGGATCATGCCGCTCGCCCCCGCTGCTCGGCCGGGGTGACGCTCCCGGCGGCGGGGCAGGCGTCGACGTGCACGACCGCGTGGCGCCAGGCGACGTTCCCGGCGGCGTCGGAGTGGTCGATGTGGGCCAGCCGGTAGTAGCGGTCGGTCGTGGGGTCGACCGGGCCGTAGCACCGTTCGCAGAGCAGAGTCATCGTGAGCGTGCCTCGGAGGTATCGGGATCGGGCGTCAATGCTGTACCCGCGCGCCCGGGGGCGGACACCGGAACGTGACCGGCACCGCTGTGTCCTGCCCCACCTGCTGAACCCGCAGGAGTGGCGACGTCGCTGTGGGTGCCCGACGCGCCGGGCCGCCTCGGCGGTGCTGTCGCCCCCCTCTCCTAGACTCGCCCGGTCCGCCGCAGCCCCCGAACGTCGCCCCCGAGGTACGGAGCCGCCCCGTGCGCCTGGTCCACGCCGCCGACCTGCACCTGGACAGCCCCCTGCGCGGGCTGTCCCGGCTCGGCGACTCCGACCTCGCCGCGACGCTGCGCTCGGCCACCCGGCGGGCCTGCGAGAACCTGGTGGACGCCGTCGTCGACCACCGGGCGGACGCGCTGCTGCTGGCCGGTGACGTCTACGACGGGGACTGGAAGGACTACGCCACCGGTGCCTTCTTCGTCCGCCAGCTGTCCCGGCTGCACGACGAGGGCATCCCGGTCTTCCTGATCAACGGCAACCACGACGCCGAGTCCGAGATCACCCGCTCGCTGCGGCTGCCCCCGAACACGCACCGGCTCGCGACCGACGCCCCGGAGACGGTCGTCCTCGACGACCTCGGGCTGGCCGTGCACGGGCAGGGCTTCGCCCGCCGGGCCGTCGTGGAGAACCTGGTGCCCGCCTATCCCGACCGGATCCCCGGCCTGGTGAACGCCGGCATGCTGCACACCTCGGTGCAGGGCGACGACCGGCACGACACCTACGCCCCCTGCCGGCCCGACGACCTGTCCGGCTGCGGGTACGAGTACTTCGCGCTCGGGCACGTGCACGAGCAGCGGGTCGTCTGCGACGGCCTGCACACGGCCGCGTTCTCCGGGAACCTGCAGGGCCGCCACCCCCAGGAGCGGGGAGCCAAGGGCGCGCTGCTCGTCGACGTGGAACCCGGGCGGGCCGCGCAGCTCGAGCCGCTGGAGCTCGACGTCGCCCGCTGGGAGCTGGTGGAGGTCGACATCACCGGACTGGCCGGTGCCGACGAGGTGTTCGACGCCGTCGCCGCGGCCGTGCGGGAGCGGTGTGTCCGGGCCGCGCCGCGCGCGGTCGTCGCGCAGGTGACGCTGTACGGCGCCGGCCCGGCCGCGGCGGAGCTGACCGCGACCGAGCGGGTCCGCACCGAGCTGGAGCTCGCCGCGGAGAACGCCGGCGCGGTCCTGGAGAAGATCCGCAACCGGACCCGGCCCCCGGCCGACGCCCTCGCCGTCGACCCCGAGCTGACCGCCGCGGTGTCCGCGACGGCCGCCGGGCTCGCCGCGGACCCGGACCGGGTCCGGGAGCTGGCCGCGCCGCTGGAACGCGAGGTCGGGCGGCGGCTGCGCGAGGCGGGCCTGCTGGACCTGCGCGACGACGAGCGGCTCGCCGCGCTGGCCCGCCAGGCCGAGCAGCAGCTGCTGGCCCGGATGGCGGGGGAGGGCTCGTGAGCGCGGCGCTGCGCGCGCTGGTCCTGGAACGCTACGGCGCCTACGAGGACCGGTCGCTGACCCTGGGCACCGGGCTGACGATCGTGTCCGGCCCGAACGAGGCGGGCAAGACCACCCTGCTCGATGCGCTGTCCGACCTGCTGTGGGGGATGCCCCGCCCGGCGAAGCACGCCTACGCCGTCAGTCCGGCCCGGCTCGCCGTCGCCGCCCGGGTCACCCACGGCGACGGCGAGCGGGTCCTGCGCCGGACCACCCGCGGCCTGCACGACGACGAGGGCACCGCCGTCGACGCCCCCTGGGGCGCCGGCGGCGCGGAGGCCCGCAAGCGCTGGCGGGAGGGCTTCGGCCTGGGCCACGAGCAGCTCCGCGACGGCGGGCGCAAGCTCTGCGCCGGCGGCGGCGACCTCGCCGAGCTCGTGTTCACCGCGCGCAGCGGCCGCGACGCCCGGACCCTGGTCGCCGCGCTCGACGCCGAGGCCGACGCGCTCTACAAGGAGCACCGCGGCAGCAGGTCGGTGCAGGTGCGGGCCGCGTTCGCCCGCTTCACCGATGCCGAGAAGGCCGCCGCGGACCGGACCTCGCGGGCCGGTGAGGTCACCGCGCTCGCCGACGAGATCGCCCGCCTGGAACGCCGGGCCACCGAGCTCGCCCGCACCCGCCGCACCGCCGCCGACGACGCCGACCGGGCCCGCCAGGCCGTCCGGGGCCGCGAACCGGCCCGCGAGCTGGCCGAGCTGCACGCCGAACGCGACGCCCTGTGCGCCACCGGTGCCGCGCTCGACGTGGGGTCGCTGGCCGAGTACACCCGCGCGACGGCCGACCGGGAGACCGCCGAGCGCCGCCGCGACGAGCACCGCGAGCGGGCCGAAGAGCTGCGCTCCGACCGCGCCGAGCTCGATCTCGACGAGGACCTGCTCGCCGACGCCACCCGGATCCGGGAGCTCGAGTCCGCCGCACAGGCCCGCCGGGCCGACGCCGAGCGGGCGGCCGGATTGCGCGCCGACGCCGCCGAGCTGCACCGCCGCGCCGAGACCGCGCTGGCCGGCCTGGTCGCCGAGGACGGGCGCAGCGCCGACGAGCGGCTCGCCGCCGTGCACCTGCCCGCCGACCGGGCCCGCGACCTCGACGCGATCGCCCGGCGGCTGCACGACGCCGTCGTCGAGGCCGAGCGGGCCGAGCGGCTGCACGCCGAGGCCCTCGCCGAGGTGCGGGAGGTCGCCGAGGTGCCCGGCGGGCTGGACCCCGACCAGGTCGGCCGGGTCGCCGAGGTCCGCCGCGCGATCGAGGCCGAGGGATCGGCGGCCGCGCTGTGCCGGGCCGCGGTGGTCGAGCGGGACGCGGCGCTGGCCCGCCGGGCCGAGGCCCTGCAGGTGGCGGGTCACCGCGGCCCGGACACCGCGACCGTGCTGGCGCCGCCGGTGCGCGAGGTACGCACGCTGCGGACCGCGCTGCGCTCCGCCGAGCAGGACCAGCGCTCCGCCGAGCGGGCCGCCGCCGACGCCGCCGAGCGCGAGCACCGTGCCCGCTCGGCCCGCGACGGGGTCGTCGCCCGCGGCCGTCCGGTGGGGCCCGACGCACTGGCCGCCGCCCGCGCCGAACGGGACGCCGCCGTGCAGGAGCTGCTGTCCGCCCGGTCCGCGGTACCCGCGGCGCGGGTCGCGGCCGCCGTCGCCGCGGCGGACCGGGTCGCCGACGACATGATCGAGTCCGCGGACCGGGTCGCCGAGCTCGCGCACCGCGAGGCCGAGCTGGACGCGGCGTGCGCCGAGGCCGCCGACGCGGCCGCCGACGTCGACGACGCCCGCGCCCGCGCCGAGAACGCCCGGACCGCCTGGGCGACGCTGTGGCGCTCGCACGGTGTCGCCGTCCCGGACCCGGACGACGCCGACGGCGTGGTCACCGCGCTCACCGACGCGGTCCGCGCGCAGGGCGAGGTGGGCCGCGCCGACGAGCGCCTCGCCCGGCTGCGCGACCAGGCCGACGAGCAGGAACGGGCCCTCGCCGCGGCGCTGGCCGCCGCCGGTCGTCCGCGCGACGGGGCACCGCTGGACGTCCTGCTCGTCGCCGCGGGCGACCTCGCGACCGAGGCCGAGCACGCCCGCGACCGCCGGGTGCTGCTGCACCGGCTGCGCAGCGAGTCCGAGCGCGCCGGGGGCGCCGCCGACGCCGCCCGGCACGAGTGCGAGCTGGCGCGGTCGCGCTGGCGCTTCGCCCTGCGCAGCGCCGGGCTGCCCACCGATCTCGGGCCGTCCGGGTGGGACACCCGCCGCGACACCGTCGCCGACGCCCAGCAGGCCGGCGCGACCGCCCGCCAGGACGACGCCGAGGCCAAGCGGCTCGAACGGGCCGTCAGCACGCACTGCCGGGCCGTCACCGCGCTCGTCGAGCGGCACCTGGACCGGGCCCCGACCGGGACCGCGTCCGCCGACCGGCTCGGTGAGCTGGCCGACCGGGTCCGCGAGGTCACCAAGGCCGCGGTGTCGGCCGGGCACCTCGACGACGGCATCGTCGCCGCCGAGGACGCCGCCGCCCGGGCCGCCCGCGACGCCGCCGCCGCCGGCGCGGTGCTCGACCGGCTCGCCGTCGAGCTGGCGCTGACCGAGGCGATGGAGCCGGGCGGGCTGGAGGCCGCGGCCGAGCGCGGCGCGACGGTCGCCGACCTCGACGACCGGATCGCCGAGCAGGCACGGCTGCTCGCCGCCGCCGCGCCCGACCTCGACCCGGACGAGCTCGTCGCGTCCGCCCCGGAGACCGAACCGGGTGCGCTGGCCGAGGCGCTCGACCGTGCCGAGGCGCACGAGAGCGAGCTCGGCGCCGAACAGGACGAGATCCGCGAGCAGCTCGGCGGACTGCGCGCGCGGCGCCGCGAGCTGGAGGAGGCCGAGGGCGCCGCCGAGCTGCACGCCCGCGCCCAGGAGGAGCTGGCCGGCGTCGCCGACGCCGCGGAGCGCTACCTCGTGCTGCACCTGCAGCGGGAGATCCTGCGCCGGGAGCTGGACGCCTACGAGCGCAGCCACGCCTCCCCGCTGCTGGTCCGGGCGGGGACGCTGCTGGAGCAGCTGACCGGCGGCCGGTTCGTCGCGCTGCGCCCGCCGTCCGAGCCGGGCTCGGGGACCCGCACCCTGGTCGCGGTCCGCTCCGACGGCGAGGAGCTGGCGCCGGAGAAGCTGTCGGAGGGCACCGCCGACCAGGTGCACCTGGCGTTGCGGCTGGCCGGCATCGAGCAGCTGCAGGCCGACCGGGCCGCGACCGGCCTGCCCCCGGTGCCGGTGGTCCTCGACGACATCCTGATGACCTTCGACGACGAGCGCGCCCCGGCCGCGATCCGGGTGCTCGCCGAGCTGGCCGGGTCGCAGCAGGTCCTGCTGTTCACCCACCACGAGCACCTGGTCGGGCTCGCCCGCGACACCGGCGTCGACTTCACCGTCGCCGAGCTGGGCCCGCCGGCCCCGGTCGACGTCGTGCTGGACGCCGAGGCGGCCCGGGCGACCCCGCTCGCGGGCTGATCCGGCCCGGCCCGCAGACTGCCGTCATGGACGCGTGCGGTGAGCGGTTCGTGATCGTCAGCGGGGACGCCAGGGCCGAGGTCGATGAGATCGGTGGCGGGCTCGCCGGGTTCGTCCAGGGTGGACGGGTACGGGTGGAGCCGCACCCGCCGACCGCCCGGCCCCCGAAGGGTTCCGGGGCGGTGCTGGCGCCGTGGCCGAACCGGGTCCGCGACGGCCGCTGGAGCCACCGCGGCACCGGGTACCGGCTCGCGCTGACCGAGCCCGACGCCGGCAACGCCATCCACGGCCTGCTCCGGCACGTGCCGTGGACGCTCACCGGCCGCGGCGGCGACCACGTGTCGCTCTCCGCCGTCGCGCCCGCCCAGCCGGGCTGGCCGCAGCCGGTGCGGGTGCGGGTCACCTACACCGTCGGCGCGGGCGGGCTCACCGTCGAGACCACGGTGGAGAACCTCGGGTCCGCCCCGGTGCCGTTCGGGCTCGGCTTCCACCCCTACCTGCGGGTCGGCGACGTGCCCACCGACGAGCTGGACCTGACCCTGGCCGCGCGGACGTCGCTGCCGTTGCACGACGGGCTGCCCGCCGGCCCGGCGGTCGCCCTGGAACGCTCGTTCTCCTCCACCCCGCTGGCCGGGCTGGACCTGGACGACACGTTCGGCGGGTGCCGCCCCGGTGACGGCGACGAGTTCGTCCGGCACCGGGTCGCCGCCCCGGACGACGGCGGGACCGAGCTGTGGGCCGACCCGGCGTTCGGCTGGGTGCAGGTGTTCACCCCGCCGGACTTCCCCCGCCAGGTCCCGGACGGCGCCGTCGTGGCCTCCCGGGCGGTCGCCGTCGAGCCGATGACCTGCCCGCCCGACGCCCTGAACAGCGGCACCGGGCTGATGGAGCTCGTGCCGGGGGAGGTCCACGTCCTGCGCTGGGGAGTCTGCGCGACCGACTGAGTGATCCACTTCACGGTTCCGCGAGGGAATCCTCGGTCGATGGTTGAGCGCTTCACCAACCGTGACCGCACCGACCTCCGTACGCCTGCCCCGCCTCGACGAAGCCGGGCGCGCCGCACTGTTCACCGATGCCCGCACCGCGAACACCTTCACCGGTGAGCCGGTCTCCGACGAGACGCTGCGCGCCATCTGGGAGCTCGCGCAGTGGCCGCCGACCGCGGCCAACACGCAGCCGCTGCGCGTCACCTTCGTGCGCACCGGTGCGGGCCGGGAGCGGCTGATCCCGCTGCTCGCCGAGGGCAACCGGGCCAAGTCCGAGGCCGCCCCCGTCGTCGCACTGCTGGCCGCCGACCTGGACTTCCACGAGCACGCGCCGGTGACCTTTCCGGTCAAGCCCGACTTCCGGGAGAGCCTCGAGGAGCAGGGCCGTGGGGGCCGCGAGCCCATGGCCCGGTTCAACGCGAGCCTGCAGGTGGGCTACTTCCTGCTCGCCGCCCGCGCGCACGGCCTGGCCGCCGGCCCGATGGCCGGGTTCGACGCCGACGCCGTCACCGCCGAGTTCTTCCCCGGCGGACGGCACCGTGCGCTGCTCGTGGTGAACCTGGGCCACCCGGCCGACGACGCCTGGCACCCCCGCCTGCCGCGCCTCGCCGCCGAGGACGTCCTGAGCTTCGCCTGAGCATCGTGCCCACCCGCCGAGATGCGGCCCACGGGGCGGTGGAGATCGACATCTCCCGCTGAGCTGCATCTCGGTGCGGGTGGTCCGGGCACGGACGGATCGAGCACAGGGGCTCAGCGCACCGCGGCCATCGAGGGCGTGTGCTCCAGGAGCTCACGGGTGTAGTCGTGCTGCGGGTTCGTGAGTACCTCCTCCACGGTGCCCTGTTCGACGATCTGCCCGCCCTGCAGCACCGCGATCCGGTCCGCGACCCCGCGGGCCAGCGCGATGTTGTGGGTCACGAACAGCATCGCGGTCCCCAGCTCGCTGCGGACCAGTGCGAGCAGGTCCAGGATCGACGCCTGCACCGAGACGTCCAGCGCCGAGGTCACCTCGTCGCAGACCAGCACGTCGGGCGCGGTGACCAGGGCCCGTGCGATCGCCGCGCGCTGGCGTTCACCGCCCGAGAGCGCACCCGGGTAGCGGCCCGCGAACGACCCGTCGAGCTGGACCTGGTCGAGCATGTCGAGCACCCGGGCGCGCCGGGCGTCGGCGTCGAGGTTCGTCAGGTGGCGCAGCGGCACGTCCAGCGAGCTCGCGATCGTCCGCCGCGGGTTGAGCGAGGCGAACGGGCTCTGGAACACGTACTGCACGCTGCGCAGCTGGGCATAGCTGCGCGGCGTACTGAGCTGGTCGCCCTTGAGCGACAGGGTGCCCGAGTCCAGGTCGAGCAGCCCGGACAGCCCGCGGGCCAGGGTGGTCTTGCCGGAGCCGGACTCGCCGAGCAGCATCAGGCACTCGCCGGGCCATAGCTCCATGTCGACGCCGTCGAGCACCGTCTTCGGCCCGTAGCGCTTGCCGGCCCCGGTCACCCGCAGCAGCGGGTCACCCTCGCCGGTCGGTGACGGCTCCCGCTCCACGACCCGGTCCAGGTCCGGTACGGCGGCGATCAGACCGCGGGTGTACGGATGCTCGGGCGCGGTGAGCACCTGCCGTACCGACCCGGTCTCCACCACCTCACCGGCCTGCATGACCGCGACGCGATCGGCCAGCCCGGCCACGACGGCGAGGTCGTGGGTGATGTAGAGCGCGGCGGTCCGCGAGCGGGTCACCAGGTCCCGGACGGTGTCGAGCACCAGGTCCTGGGTGGTGACGTCCAGCCCGGTGGTCGGCTCGTCGAGGACGACGACGTCCGGCCGGTTCGCGAACGCCGCCGCGATCCCGACCCGCTGCTGCTGCCCACCGGAGAGCTGGTGGGGGTAGCGGTGCAGGTAGGCCTCGTCGGTCGGGAGCCCGACGTCGCCGAGCACCTCCCGGACCCGTTCCGCCGGGTCGCCCTCGTAGCCGTGCGCCTCGAGCACCTCCCGGACCTGGGTGCCGATGCGCAGCAGCGGGTTCAGCGACAGCGCCGGGTCCTGCGGCACGTAGGAGACCAGCCGCCCACGCACCCCGCGCAGCGTCGCCGCGGGCAGCGCCAGCAGGTCGGTGTGCGACTCGGTGTGCCCGTGGAAGGCGATCGTCCCGCCGGTGTACCCCAGACCCGTCCGGAAGTGTCCGAGCGCGGCCAGCGCGGCCGTCGTCTTCCCGGAGCCGGACTCGCCGACCAGCGCGAGGATCTCGCCCGGCGCGACGGCGTAGTCCACGCCGTGCAGCACCTCGCGCCCGCCGGTGGTCGCCACCCGCAGGCCGGTGCACTCGATCGTGAAACCCGTGTCGGCGGTACTCGTGTCAACACTGCTCATGACGCCGCCTCCCCTGTCGTGTCCGCGGACTCCTTCGCCAGCGCGTCGGTGATCATGTTCGTGCCGACGGTCAGCACCGCGATCGCCAGCACCGGGAGCAGCACGCCCCACGGGGTGACGCTCAGCGCGATCCGGTTCTCGTTGATCTGCAGGCCCCAGTCCGCGGCAGGCGGTTGCACGCCGAGCCCGAGGAACGACAGCGAGGCGATGTAGCCGATCGAGTAGGTCAGCCGCAGACCGAGCTCCACCATCAGCGGGCCGGTGATGTTCGGCAGCACCTCGGTGGTGAGGATCCGCCGCCGTGGCACGCCGTACATCCGCGCGGCCTGCACGTAGTCCTGGCCCGCGACCGACAGCGTCGCCTGGCGGGCGACCCGGGCCACCCGCGGGATGTGGGTGATGCCGATGACCAGCACGAGCAGCCAGCCCGACGAGCCGAGCACGGCCACCGCGAGCAGCGCCAGCACCAGCTGCGGGAACGAGAGCAGCACGTCGCCGCCGCGCATGATCAGCGCGTCGAGCCGGCCGCCGGAGTACCCGGCGAGCATCCCGGCGACCGCGCCGCCGATGATGCCGATCGCCGTCGCGGCCAGTGCGTAGAGCAGCACCGGGCCGCCGCCGGAGAGGAAGCGGGTGAACACGTCGCGACCGAGGTCGTCGGTGCCCGCGATGCCGTCGGCCCGGAACGGGCGACCGGCGAAGTCCTCGATGGTGTAGCCGGTGAGCAATGGCGCGAGCAGCGGGCCGAGCACCGCCACCGCGACGACGACCAGGGTCAGCACGGCCCCGATCCGGGCCTGGCGGCGGCGGAACGTGCGCCGCAGCAGCCCTGCGGGAACGGTGGGGGCGCTCATGCGGCACCTCCTTCGGTATGCCGGATCCGGGGATCGGCGAGGATCCCGGCCACGTCGGCGGCCAGGTTCACCAGCACGTAGAACACCGCGATGATCAGTGTGATCGCCTGCACCACCTGCACGTCCCGGTTGGCCACGGCGTCGATCAACGCCTGCCCGATCCCGGGATAGCGGAACAGGAACTCCACGACGACGACGCCACCGGCCAGCCAGGCCAGCTGCATCGCGATCACCTGCGCGACCGGCCCGATCGTGTGCGGCACGGCGTGGCGCATCAGGACGGTGCGCTCGGGCAGCCCCTTGAGCCGGGCCATCTCGACGTAGCCGGCGTCGAGGGACTCCGACAGCGTCGCCCGGGTCATCCGGATCACGTAGGGGACCACGACCAGCGCGAGGGTCAGCACGGGCAGCACCAGCTGCTCGGGCCGCGCCCAGACCGGCTCGCCGGGCCGGGCGATGGTCACCGAGGGCAGGATCGGCAGCACCGACGTCGCGAACAGCACCACCAGCAGCACACCGATGACGAACTCCGGCAGGGCGGCCAGCACCAGGCTGGACCCGGAGAGCGCGGAGTCGGTCCGGGTGTTGCGGCGCACGGCCGCCCACGCGCCGAGCGCGAGCGCGATCGGCGTGGAGATCAGCGCGGTGAGCACGAGCAGCAGCGCGGACGCGGCGATCCGGCCGCCGAGCAGCTCGGACACCGGGCCCTGGGTGGCGGCGGAGAAGCCGAAGTCGCCGGTGAGGACCCCACCGAGCCAGGACAGGTAGCGCTCCCAGGCTGGACGGTCGAGACCGAGCTGCTCGGTCAGCGCCGCCACGCGGTCCGGGGTGGCCTGCTGACCGAGGATCGCCCGGGCGGGGTCGCCCGGGAGCAGCAGCGTCGCACCGAAGATCAGCAACGAGACGACGAGCAGCACGAGCACGGACACCAGCAGCCGCTTGAGGATCATGCGGGTCAGGAGGCTCATGCGTTCACCCACGCCTTCCGGAACTCATAGCCGGACAGCGACATCCCGGTGCGGTTCGGGACGAGCCCGCCGACATAGGCCTGGTGGGCGTCGACCCGGTCCGGGAACCCCCAGATCAGGTAGCCCCCGCGCTCGAACTCGATCTCCTGCGCCCGGCGCACCAGCTGCGCCCGCAGGTTCGGGTCCACCTCGGACCGGGCCCGGCGGATGATCCCCTGGTACTCGGCGTCGTCCCAGTGGGTCTCGTTGAACGGTGCCTCCGGCATCGACGACTGCGACGCCTGCGGGATGTAGTTGCGCGTGTTCCAGAAGCTCTGCGCGAACTCCCACTGCAGGTACTGGTCGGAGAAGAAGGTGGAGGTGTCCACCCGCCGCAGCCCGATCTCGACGCCCGCGCCGCGGGCCTGGGTGGCGAGCACCTGCGCCGCCTCGACGGATCCGGCCTGGATCGGGGAGGTGACCAGCTCCAGTGACAGGTTCGGCTTCCCGGCCGCCGAGAGCAGCTCGCGGGCCCGCCCGAGGTCCTGCTCGCGCGTCACGCTCAGGTAGTTCGGGTCGAACGGGGAGTAGAGGTCGGCCGCGCGGTTGCCCAGGCCGGACAGCACCTGGTTCACCATCTCGTCGCGGCCGGCGATCAGCCGCAGGGCCTGCCGGACGCGGACGTCGTCGAACGGCGCGACGTCCACCCGCATCGTGAACGGCAGCCACGCCCCGGTCTCGGAGGTGAGCAGCCGGATCGACTCGTAGGAGCCGACGACCTCGGTCAGCGACAGCGGGACCTGGTCGATCGCGTCGACCTGGCCGGAGAGCAGCGCGTTGATCCGCGCGTCGTCCTCGGCGAAGTTGATGAGCTCGAGCCGGTCGAGGTAGGGCTCCTCGGGGCGCCAGTACCCCTCGTGGCGGACGAAGGTGCTCTGCTGACCCGCGGTGAAACCCTCGAACCGGAACGGCCCGGTGCCGACCGGGCGCGTCACGTCGAAGTCGGCGGGGACGATCCCGCACGAGTACTCGGCCAGGTACTGGTCGAACACCGGCGAGGGCTCGCTCAGCTCGAAGCGCACCTGCCGGTCGCCGACCACCACGACCCGGTCGAGGACCGAGAGCTGCGAGGCCCCGACCTTCGGGTCGTCGGGGTCGGTGATCCGGGCGAAGGTGGCGACGATGTCGTCCGGGGTGACCGGGCGGCCGTCGTGGAAGGTGATCCCGTTGCGGATCGTCGCGGTCCAGGCGCGGGCCCCGGGCTCGGGGCGGACGGCCTCGGCGACGGCGGGCTGCACGGTGTAGGCGTCGTCCCAGTGCACCAGCGGTTCGTACAGGCTGATCGTGCGGGCGATGTCGGGGTTGGTCGCCGGGATGTGCGGGTCCAGGGTGTCGGAGGCGCCGCCTCCGGTCACCCCGACCCGCAGCACGCCGCCCTGGCGGGGCGGACCGGCGTCCCGGGCCGCTGCGGGCCCGCCGCAGCCGGCGAGGAACGCCGCCGCAGCCAGGCCGGCAGCTCCGCCGAGCAGGCGGCGCCGGTTGAACGGCGCCGCTGTCGGGCTGATCATGAAGGTGTCTCCTCGGGAAGGGCCCGGGTGTCGGGCCGCGGTCGGGGCTCACATCGGGGGCCGACGCCTCACCTCCCCGACGGTGGCGATCGACCGTCCGGCGTGCTCGGGTTCGGGGACGTCCAGGTCATCGGCGAGGTCGTCGAGGGCCGCCGCGACCCCGGCCGGGAACGGCTGTGTGCCGTCCGGGCCGACGTGCAGGCACATCAGCTCCTCGGTGGCCGCGAGCCGGCCCTCGACGTGCAGCTCGTGCCAGATCCGCAGGCGCTTGGCGTCATGTCCGAGCACCCGGGTGCGGACCTCGAGGTCGGCATCGGGCCCGACCTCCCGCAGGTACCGCACGTGCGCCTCCACGGTGTAGAGCGAGCAGCCGGTCTCCGCGCGGTAGGGCGCGTCCAGCCCGGCGCGGTCCATCAGCGCCGTCGTCGCGTCCCCGAACACCAGCACGTAGTACGGCTCGGACAGATGACCGTTGTAGTCGATCCACTCCGGACGAACACGGTCGGTGTGCACCAATGCGGTCACGATCGACCGGCCGCGCGTGCCGTCTGGACCGCCCGGCGTATCGCGATGACCGCACGGTCACGCTCTGCGACCAGCTCGGCCATCGGCCGTCCGCCGGCGCTGACCTCGGCCCCGGCGACCATGTCGTCACGCAGCTCGGAGGTCAGCTCGGGGGCGTCGAGCCGGGTCCAGGGCGCCTTCAGCGACGGCCCGAAGTGGTCGAGCATGTGCGCCATCCCGCCCTCGCCGCCCGCCAGGTGGAAGGTCAGGCAGGGGCCGTGCACCGGCCAGCGCAGGCCGGGCCCGTCGGTGATCGAGCGGTCGATCTCCTCCGGGGTGGCCTCGCCGGCGGCGACCATGTGCAGCGCCTCGCGCCAGATCGCCTCCTGCAGCCGGTTCGCGATGAAGCCGGGCAGCTCTTGGTCCATCTCGATCACCGACTTGCCGATGTGCCGGTAGAACTCGGCCGCCCGCGACACCGCCCACGGCGCGGTGGCGGTACCGCCGACCACCTCGACCAGCGGGATCAGGTACGGCGGGTTGAACGGGTGCCCGACGACCAGGCGTGCGGGGTCGGTCGCCTCGGTCGCCATGTCGCTCATCGGGAACCCCGACGTCGACGACGCGACGACGACGTCCGGCCCGGTCGCGGCGGCCAGCTCGGCCAGCAGGGACCGCTTGAGCCCGAGGTCCTCCGGCGCGCTCTCCTGCACGAAGTCCGCACCGGCGACGGCCTCGGCGACGGTCGGGTGCAGGGTGATCGCCGCCGGGTCGGCGCCCTCGGCCAGGCCCAGCTCGGTCAGCGCGGGCCAGGCCGCGTCCACCACGCGGCGCAGCTTCTGCTCGGCGTCCGGCGCCGGGTCCCAGGCCCGCACCCGCAGCCCGCGGGACAGGAAGTACGCGGCCCACCCGGCCCCGATCACGCCGGCGCCGATGCAGGCGACGGTCCGGATCTCGCTCGCCTGCCGCTCAGCCACCGGAACGCTCCGTGAGGCCGAGGATCTCCCGTGCCCGGTCCGGGGTCGCCACGGAGGCGCCCAGGTCCTGCACGATCTGCACCGCCCGCTCGGCGAGCTGCTCGTTGGTCGCCTTCACCCCGCGGGAGAGGTAGAGGTTGTCCTCCAGCCCGACGCGGACGTGCCCGCCCTGCAGCATCGACTGCGCCGTCCACGGCAGCTGCTCGCGGCCGATCGCGAACGAGGCGAAGTTCGCCCCCTCGGGCAGCAGGTTCACCATCGCCGCCAGCACGCCGGGGTCGGCCGGGGCGCCGTAGGGGATGCCCATGCACAGCTGGAACAGCGGCGGTGCGTCGATCAGGCCCTCGGCGACCATGGTGGAGGCGAACCACAGCTGGCCGGTGTCGAAGATCTCGAGCTCGGGCTTCACACCGAGCTCCTGGACCCGCTTCGCGCCGGTCCGCAGCATGTCCGGTGTGGACACGTAGAGCGTGTTGCCCTCGCCGAAGTTCAGCGAGCCGCAGTCGAGGGTGCAGATGTCGGGCAGCAGGTCCTCGACGTGCGGGAGCCGCTCGAGGGCGTTGACCAGGTCGGTCCCGTCGACCGGCTTCAGCGGGTCCTCGGGGTCGATCACGAGGTCGCCGCCCATGCCCGCGGTCAGGTTCAGCACGACGTCGACGCCGGAGTCGCGGATCCGGGTCACGGTGTCGCGGTAGAGCTCGACGGCCCGCGACGGGTCGCCGGTCTCGGGGTCGCGCACGTGGACGTGCACGATGGCGGCGCCGGCCCGGGCCGCGGCGATCGCGTCGGCGGCGATCGCGGCCGGGGTCACGGGGACGTGCGGGCTGCGGCCCACGGTGTCCCCGGATCCGGTCACGGCGCAGGTGATGATGACGTCACGGTTCATTCGGTCTCCGTCCGGTGGGTGTTCCCCGGGTCTGCGAGCACAGCCCGGTCGATGAAGTCGTGCAGCACCGCGCGCATCTGGTCGCGGGCCGCACCGGGGGTACGCGCCATGACCTGGATGCCGAGGCCGTCGATCATGGCGGTGAGCTGGCGGGCGAGCGGCTCGGTGCGGCCGGCGACGAACACGCCGGTGTCCGCGCCGTCCTGCAGGGTCATGAGCACGCTGCGGTACCAGCGGTCGTAGGAGTCCCAGTACAGCTCGCGGCGGGCCGGGTCGATCGCCGACTCGGCCCACACCTGGATCCAGATCGACCACTCGCGGCGCAGCAGCTCGCTCGAGGGCAGCTGCAGGTCGATCAGCCGCAGCAGCCGGGCGTGCGGGTCGGGGACCTCCCCGAGCGCGGCGACCTGCCGGTCGAAGGCGAGTTTCACGTTGTGCCGCAACGCCTCGTCCAGCAGCTCGGAACGGGTGGGGAAGTGGTAGTGGATCGTGGCCGGGCTGGTCCCGCAGGCCCGCGCGACGTCGGCCGTCCGGACCCGGTGGTAGCCGTGGTCGGTGATGAGGCACCAGGCGGCGTCCAGGATGCGGCGCCGGGTCTCCCGGGCACCGCGCGGCGCGGCGGGAGCGTCGCGGTGCGCGGCCGCCCCGCCCGGGACGGCGGTGTGGATGCGGGCGTCGTCGCGGCCGTGCAGCAGCCGGTTCACCGTCTCGCCGGTGACGTCGGCGATCGCGACCAGCTCGTCGGCGGCGAACCGGCGACGCCCGGCCAGCGACTTCGACAGCTTGGTCTCGTCGAGCCCGATGGCCGCCGCGAACCGGCGCTGGGTCCACCCGTCGCGTTCCAGCAGCTCGCGCACGCGGGAGGCGACGGCGTCGCCTGCCGGAGTGGCGGGGCTGGTCGCGGTCATGGCGAGGACCGTAGTGGTCGACTTGCGATATCCGCAAACAGGGCACCATGGAAAAGCAGCGCAGCAGCTGTTTGCGATGACTGGTCGGATCGCCGATCAGCTCGCGCCGCAAGGCCGCCGACCGGCGGTAGGGTGCGGCCATGCGCTCGCTGGAGGAGACCGACATCTGGAGCGAGGGTGTCGAGGGGGTGGACGTCCCCGGCTACGACCGGGACGGGGTGCGACCGGGCATCGTCCATATCGGAGTCGGTGGCTTCCACCGCGCGCACCTGGCGATGTACGTCGACGCGCTGCTGACGGCGGGGGAGGCGCGGGACTGGGGGATCTGCGGGGTCGGGGTGCTGCCGTCCGACGACCGTATGAACGCCGTGCTGCGCGCCCAGAACGGGCTGTACACGCTGGTCCGCAAGGAACCGGACGGCTCGCTCGCGCCTCGCGTGGTGGGGTCCCTTGTTGACTACCTCTACGCGCCGGACGACCCGGAGAGCGTGATCGAGCGGATCGCGCACCCGGACACGAAGATCGTCTCTCTGACGATCACCGAGGGCGGCTACGCGATCGACCAGACCAGCGGCGAGTTCGACCCGGAGTTCGCCGGCGTCCGGGAGGACCTCGCCGCCCGGGTCCCGACCGGCGCGTTCGGGCTGGTGGTCGAGGGCCTGGCGCGGCGCAAGGACCGCGGCACCGGGCCAGTCACGATCATGAGCTGCGACAACATGCAGGGCAACGGCGACGTCGCCCGCCGGGTGTTCACCGGCGTCGCCCAGCTGCGCGACGGCGAGCTCGGCGCGTGGGTCGCCGCGAACATCACCTTCCCGAACTCCATGGTCGACCGGATCACCCCGGCGACCGCCGACTCCGACCGCGACGCGCTCGCCGAGCGCTTCGGCCTGCGTGACGGCTGGCCGGTGGTCTGCGAGCCCTTCACCCAGTGGGTCCTCGAGGACGACTTCGCCGCCGGGCGCCCGGAGTTCGAGCGGGTCGGGGTCCAGCTCGTCGACGACGTCGTGCCGTACGAGTTCATGAAGCTGCGCCTGCTCAACGCCACCCACCAGGCGCTCGGCTACCTCGGCTACCTCGCCGGTCACCGCTACGTGCACGAGGTCGCCCAGGACCCGGCGTTCGCGTCGTTCCTGCGCGGCTACATGGACGACGAGGCCACCCCGACGCTGCGCCCGGTGCCCGGCATCGGCCTCGACGAGTACAAGGACACGCTGCTGGCACGGTTCGCCAACCCGGGCGTCGCCGACACCCTGACGCGGATCAATTTCGGCAGCTCCGACCGGATCTCGATCTTCCTGCTGCCGGTGGTGCGGGAGCAGCTGGCCGCGGGCGGGCCGGTGGACCGGGCCGCCGCCGTCGTGGCGGGCTGGTGCCGCTACGCCGAGGGCACCGACGAGCAGGGGCAACCGATCGAGCAGCAGGACCGGCTCGCCGAGGAGATGACCGCGCTGGCGCGCCGGGAGCGGACCGAGCCGCTGGCGTTCCTGCGGTACCGGCCCGTCTTCGCCGACCTGGCCGACGACGAGCGGTTCGCCGGCGCGTTCCGTCGCGCGCTGGAGTCGCTGCACTCCCGGGGTGCCGCCGCGACGGTCGCCGACCTCGCCTGACGGTGCGGCGGCTCAGACCCGGACCAGGCCCAGCTGGGCGGCCCGGGCCGCCACCGCCGCCCGCGTCGAGGCCCCGGACTTCTCCAGGATGTGCTCGACGTGGGTGGCCACGGTCCGCCGGGTGACGTAGAGCCGGTCGGCGATCTCGCCGTTGGGCAGGCCCCGGGCCACCAGCCGCAGGACCTCCAGCTCGCGCGGGGTCAGCCGCCACTGCTCCAGCATCAGCGCGTCGGCGACGATCTCGCTGCACCGGCGGGCGTACGCCGCGACGACCGGCGCGATCCGCGGATCGAGGTCGGGCCGGTCGAAGCTGACGTGCAGCACCGCCGCCCCGCGCGCGTTGTCGGGCCCGACGGCGACCGACGTCCCCTCCTGGTAGCCGACCGGGCGCAGCACCTCACGGGCCAGCACCGATCGGTCGAAGCGGGGGATGTCCGCCCAGAACAGGGTGACGTCGCGCAGATCCCGCACCATCGCGTAGTGCGGGTCCTCGCGGACGAAGTCGACGCTCAGGTAGCCGGCCGTCTCGGGGGCGTAGCCGCCGTTGGCCAGCAGCCGGTGGGTGTCCGGGCGCCCGGTCCGGACGGTGATCGCCGCCGCGGTGCACGGCACCGCCGCGCGGAGCATCGCGAGGATGCCGTGCGCGAGCGTCTCCGGCACGTCGCCCGGAATCACCGCCGGTCCGTCGTCCACCACACCCACCGCCTGCGTCGCCGGGGATCGCTCCCCGGCATTGCACCACGGCAGAGGTGTTCAGAGGGAGGGTCGCCGGTCGGCCCACGGCCGGGCCTGCTCCACACAGCCGGCCACCCGCAGCACCAGCGCGTCCTGCCGGTGCCGGGCCGCGACCTGCAGACCGACCGGGCGACCGTCCGCGGTGAAGCCCGCAGGCAGCGTGACGGCCGGGTTGTTCAGCATGTTGTAGGGGTAGGTGAGCAGCCAGTCGAGCAGCTGCTCGCGCAGCGAGGTCCCGTCGAGCCACTCGGGGGCGAAGCGCTCCAGCTCGAACGATGCGCTGCACAGGGTCGGGGAGACGAGGACGTCGTAGTCGTCCATGAAGCGGGTCCAGGTGTCCCACATCGCGCCCCGGGTGACCTCGGCGCGGCCCACGTCCACCCCGGTCAGTCGCTCGCCCTCGCGCATCAGCTCGATCAGGTTCTCGTCGACCTCCCCGTGCAGCGACTCCCAGTCGAGCAGGTCGTGCTCGGAGGCGAACCCGGGCACCCAGATGCCGTGCCACATCGCCTCGGAGACGGCGCCCCAGCCCGGGGTGGCCTCGGTGACGGTGGCGCCGAGGTGCTCCAGCACGGGCAGGACCTCGCGGCAGACCGCGAGAACCTCCGGGTCGACGTGACAGCCGAGACCGAGGTCGGGGGAGAACGCGACCCGCAGCCCGCGGATGTCGCCCCGGACGGCCTCGGTGTAGGAGCGTTCCGGGCGCTCGATCGTCAGCGGGTCGGCCGTGTCCGGGCCCGCGAGCACGTCGAGCATGAGCGCGTTGTCGGCGACGGTGCGGGTGATCGGGCCGTGGTAGGCCCAGGTGTAGTACCGGCCGGCGAGGATCGTCTGGGGGATCACGCCGGTGGTCGGCTTCAGCCCGACCACGCCGCACAGCGCGGCCGGGATGCGGACCGAACCGGCGCCGTCACTGCCCTCGGCCAGCGGACCGAGCCCGGCGGCGACGGCCGCGGCGGCGCCACCGCTGGAGCCGCCCGCGGTGTGGCCGCGCTTCCACGGGTTGTGGGTGGGGCCGAACAGGTGGTTGTCCGTGCCGCCGTAGTACCCGCTCTCCGGGGTGTTGGTCTTGCCCAGGAACAGCCCGCCCGCCTCGCGGAGCCTGCGCACGACCACGGCGTCGGTGTCGGCGATGTTGTCCTTGAGCGGGACCATCCCGAACGTCGTGGGCAGTCCGGCGACCGCGGTCAGGTCCTTGATCGTGAACGGCACCCCGTGCAGCGGGCCGAGCTCGTCACCGCGGGACACGGCGGCGGTCAGCTCGCGGGCGTCGCGCAGGACCTGTTCCCGGTCGAACGCGACGATCGCGTTCAGCCCGGGGTTGACCTGCTCGACCCGGTCCACGGCGGCCGTGGCGACCTCGTCGGGGGAGAGCTCGCCGGCCCGTACCGCACGGGCCAGGTCGGTGGCGGAACGCCAGGTGATCTCGTCGGTCATCGTCGACTCCTCGCAGGTCCGGCGGTCGGATGCGGGAAGTATCGGCCGGTCACCGGGTGCCGCGGAATCGGTCGGGCGACCGACCCCGACCGGACGCCGACGCCCGGATCGATGACTTCCGCGGCCGCCGCCGGTCGTTCCTGTCGTAGATTGCGTATCCCGATCAGAGGAGCCAGGCGTGGGAACGATCGACGTGCACGAGTTCATCAGCCTCGACGGAGTGGTCGAGGAGCCCTCGTGGACCGCCGAGTACGGCTTCACCGACGCGATGGGCGCGGCCATCGGCGCGCTCTGCGACCAGGCGATCCTGCTGGGCCGCACCACCTACGAGGGGTTCTACCCGGCGTGGTCGGCGCGCGGGCACGACGTCGAGTCCGGCGGCGCGTTCTTCAACGGCGCGCCCAAGCACGTCGTGACGTCCACTCTGGACGACCCGCTGGAGTGGGAGAACTCGACCGTCCTCGGGCCGTACGACCCGAAGCGGATCCAGGACCTCAAGGACTCGGTCGACGGCGGCATCTACGTCAGCGGGAGCGTGACGCTGGTACGTGCGCTGCTGGCCGACGGCCTGGTCGACACGCTCAACCTGTTCGTCTACCCGATCGCGCTGGGTGCGGGCCTGAAGCTGTTCACCGACGGGCAGCGGATCCCGCTGCGCCTGGTCGGGACCGAGGCGTACGAGAACGGTGTCGTCCGGATGACCTACGGGCCGGCGGTGTCCTGACCGGCTGACCGCCCGGGGTCCGCAGGCGGGACCGTGCGGTCGCCGCCGGTGCCCTCGTTCGTCGCCGAGGGCGCCGGGACGACCGCGATCAGGTCGACCAGCCGGTCCCAGCAGGTCCGGTGGCCGGGCGGGAACCGGCGCTGCGACCGGCGTGCCCGCCGCGAGCCGGCAGGGTAGAACCGGCGGGCCCAGAACGAGTCCGGCCGGGCCAGGCGCAGTGCCCCGACCAGCGCGATCACCGGTAGCAGCACCCCGATCAGCCCGAGCGCCGTCCGTCCCTTGAGGATCGCCACCACGGCGACGGCCAGTCCGGAGCCGACCGTGCCGGCGACCACCCAGGACGGGGAGCCCGGGTCGTCACCGATCGGGTCGGCCCCGAGCGCCAGCGCCACCCCGAGCACGGCGGCGACCAGCACGGCGTCGACCGACCGCCGTCCCTCGGCGGTCCAGTAGACGTCGTCGAGGCGCAGCCACAGCGCGAACTCGTCGAGGGTCAGCGCCGCGCCGATGCCGAACAGGACGGCGAGCACGGCGTCGACCGGCGGGCCCGGCCGCCAGGTGAACTCGGCCGCCCCGGCGACGAGCAGCAGGAAGATCCCGTACACCTGGTGGTGGACGTGCACCCCGCCGATGCTGGTGTCGCGGAACGGCCCGCGACCCAGCCGGATCGCCCGGGTGATCAACCGGGTCGCGACGAAGGTGACCAGGAAGGCGACCAGCATCCAGAGCGGCAGCAGCCGGATGCCGGTCACCGCGACGGTCACGTCAGCCGTGCGCGAGCAGCGCGGCGCCGATGATCCCCGCCTCGTTGAGCAGCTTCGCCGGGACCATCGGCGTCCGGGTCCGCACGTACGGGGACCACTTGTCGAACTTCTTGCTGACCCCGCCGCCGACGACGATCAGATCCGGCCACAGCAGGTTCTCGACATGGGTGAAGTAGCGGGTCAGCCGCTCGCCCCACTGTTCCCAGTCGAGGTCGTCGCGGTCGCGGGCGGAGTCCGCGGCTCGGGTCTCGGCGTCGTGGCCGTCGATCTCGAGGTGACCGAACTCGGTGTTCGGTACCAGGTGCCCGTCGACGATCAGCGCGCTCCCGATCCCGGTGCCCAGCGTCGCGAGCAGCACGACCCCGGCCCGCGACCCGGCCGCGCCGAACGCGACCTCGGCGACCCCGGCGGCGTCCGCGTCGTTGACCAGCAGCCCGTCCCGCCCGGTGACCTTGCGCAGCACGGTGGCGGCGTCGCAGTCGACCCAGGCGGGGTCGACGTTCGCCGCGGTGCGGGTCACCCCGTGCTGGACGACGGCCGGGAAGGTGCAGCCGAAGGAGCTCTTCCAGCCGAACGTGTCGAGGATCTGCCCGACGGTCTCCGCGACCGCCTCGGGTGTCGACGGCTGCGGGGTCGGGATCCGGACCCGTTCCGCGGCCAGCGTGCCCGTCGTCAGGTCGACCGGTGCCCCCTTGATCCCGGACCCGCCGATGTCGATGCCGAAACCGCGTTCGTGCTTCACGGGATCGATCCTGTCAGGAACCGAGTGCGGCGGCGACCACGTCGCGTGCCTCCGACTGGAGCAGCGCGAGGTGCTCGGCACCGCGGAAGCTCTCCGCGTAGACCTTGTAGACGTCCTCGGTGCCCGAGGGCCGCGCGGCGAACCATCCGGCCTCGGTGACGACCTTCAACCCGCCGATGGCGGCGTCGTTGCCGGGCGCCCGGGTCAGCCGCGCGGTGATCGGGTCGCCCGCCAGCTCGGTGGCGGTGACCGAGCCGGCGTCGAGCCCGGACAGCGCCGCCTTGTCCTCGCGCGAGCAGGCGACGTCGGTACGGGCGTAGGCCGGTGTGCCGAACCGGGCCGTGAGGTCGGCGTAGTGCTCGGTGGGTGTCCTGCCGGTGACGGCGGTGATCTCCGAGGCCAGCAGCGCGAGCAGCAGACCGTCCTTGTCGGTGGTCCACGGCGTGCCGTCGCGGCGCAGGAACGACGCCCCGGCGCTCTCCTCGCCGCCGAACGCGATGTCACCGGACCGCAGGCCGGGCACGAACCACTTGAATCCGACGGGCACCTCGACCAGCGTCCGACCGAGGTCGGCGGCCACCCGGTCGATCATCGACGAGCTGACGGCGGTCTTGCCGATCCCCGCGGTCGGTGACCAGCCGGGGCGGTGGGCGTAGAGGTAGCCGATGGCGACGGCGAGGTAGTGGTTCGGGTTCATCAGCCCGCCGTCGGCGGTGACGATGCCGTGCCGGTCGGCGTCGGCGTCGTTGCCGGTCGCGATGACGAAGGGCGCCGGCACGGCGCTCATCCGTTCACGCAGCGATGCCATCGCGTGCGGGGAGGAGCAGTCCATCCGGATCTTGCCGTCCCAGTCGAGCGTCATGAACCCGAACGCCGGGTCCACGGCCGGGTTCACGACGGTCAGGTCGAGGCCGTAGCGCTCGGCGATCACACCCCAGTAGTCGACCGACGCCCCGCCGAGCGGGTCCGCGCCGATGGTGACCCCGGCGTCGCGGATCGCGTCCATGTCGAGGACCTGGCCGAGCTGTGCGACGTACTCGCCGAGGTAGTCGTAGCGACCTGCCTCGAACGATGCCGTTCGCCGGACCCCGGACAGCCCGGCCTCCAGCAGCTCGTTGGCCCGGTTCGCGATCCACGACGTGGACCCGGTGCCGGCCGGGCCGCCGTCCGGCGGGTTGTACTTGAAGCCGCCGTCGGCCGGGGGGTTGTGCGAGGGGGTGACGACGACGCCGTCGGCCAGGTGCCCGGTGCGGCCGGCGTTGGTGACCAGGATGGCGTGCGAGATCGCCGGGGTCGGGGTCAGACCGTCCCGCGAGTCGATGACGAGCTCGACGCCGTTGGCGGCGAACACCTCGGCCGCGGTGCGCCAGGCCGGCTCGGAGAGCGCGTGCGAGTCCCGGCCGAGGAACAGCGGGCCGTCGGTGCCCTGCGCGGCCCGGTACTCGACGATCGCCTGGCTGGTGGCGGCGATGTGGTCGTCGTTGAACGTGGCGAGCAGCGCCGAACCGCGGTGACCGGAGGTGCCGAACGCGACCCGCTGGACGTCGACCTTCGGGTCGGGGTGGACGTCGGAGTAGGCCGCGAGCAGCGCGGGCACGTCGACGAGGTCCTCGGGGCGGGCCGGGGTCCCGGCGCGCTCGTGCACGGACATGCAGGGTTCCTTCCGTGGCGGATCGATCGGCGCCCAGCCTGCCGCATCGGTGGGCGTGGTCGCAGCACCTACGCTCTACGGTTGTGCGCATCGCATCGTTGCTGCCCGCCGGGACCGAGATCGCCGGACGGCTCGGCCTCGCCGACCGGTTGGTCGGGGTGACCTTCGAGTGTGACGACCCGCCCGGTATCCGGGACCGGGTGCCGGTGGTGGTGGACACCGCTCTGGCGGCCGGTGCGACCCCGGCCGAGATTGATGCGATCGTCCGCGAACGGGCCGCGGCCGGGCTGGCGATGTACGAGGTCGACCGGGCGACGCTCGCGGGCGCCGATCCCGATCTCATCCTCACCCAGGATCTGTGTGCGGTCTGCGCCCTGCCCGGGGCGACGATCGCCGAGGCGCAGGAGACGATCGGCACCCGCGCCGAGGTGCTGTCGCTGAACCCGCACCGGCTCCCGGACGTCCTGCAGATGATCACCGATGTCGGTGCGGCGGCCGGTGTTCCGGGCGCGGCGGCCGAGCTGGTGGCGGGTCTCTCCGATCGGTTGGACGCCGTCGCCGCGGCCGTCCGCGGGTACCGGCGGCCGCGGGTGCTGGTCCTGGAGTGGACCGACCCGCCGTTCCTGCCCGGGCACTGGGTGCCCGATCTCGTCACCGCCGCCGGCGGAACCGCGGTCGCCGCGACGCCGGGTGGGCGGAGCGTCACCGCGGACTGGGACACACTTCCCGAATGTGACGCCGTCCTGGTCGCGCCCTGCGGGTTCGGCCTGGACGACGCGGTGACGCAGGCCCGCGCCGTACTCGACCGGCTGCCGGCGGGAGTTCCGGTGCACGCGATCGACTCGGCCTCCTTCGTGGTGCGTGCCGGTCCGCGGCTGGTCGACGGTGTCGAGGCGATCGCGTCGGCGTTGCACCCGGGCACGGTGCCGGAGCCGCCGGCGGGACGGATCGCGCGCGTCGGATAGCCCGTCGCGGTCTCCGGCCTCCTTCACCCGGGGCCGGGAGGCGTGGTGCCGGCTCGGGTAGCCCCGGCCAGCGGCCACGCATACCGCGTGGTGGATCAGGGCAGGTCGGGGCGTTGAGGGTTACCACCATCACGGAGCGCGATCGAGCTCGTCGTGGGGATGAAGGGGCGGCGTGGCGCCAGGGTGATGTGTCGTCGATTTCCCGGCTGGGCGGTGCGCGTGGATCGGCGTGGGGCACGGTGACTCCTCGGACAGCGGTATGCGGTCGGACAGGCCGGGGCGACCAGTGCGTTGCTCCCCGGGGTCTCCGGCCGCCTTCACCCGGGGCCGGGAGGGCGTGACGGTGTAGCACCGCACTCCGCCGGCCCAGCAACTCCGCCGGCCCAGTAACTCCGCCGGCCCAGTAACTCCGCCGGCCTACCGCGGTCGGTCTTGGTCATGGATGGACCAGTGGCGTCCGGCCGGAGATCAGAACGGCGGTGGCTCGTCCCGTGCTTCGCCGCCGCGGGGCGTGGTGTCGCCGGGCGCGGGGGCGTCGGGTGCGTGGTCCTCGCCTGGTGGGGCGCGGTCGTGTCGGCGCAGGTCGGGTTGTTCGTGGTCGATGTCGTAGGCGGGGTGGTCGAACCAGGGTTCGGGGTCGCGGTGGACCGGCCGGGTCGGGGGCGGCAGGATCGGTTCGGGCTCGACGGGGTAGTGCCGCCCGAGTGGGCTGGTCCAGATGAAGTGGCCGGGTTCGGGCTGTTCGAGGCGCCATCCGCCCTTGGTTTTGAGCATGTGGTGGTGGCGACACAGTGGTGCCAGGTCGTCGTGGGTGGTGGTGCCGCCGTGACTGTGATCGAGTGTGTGGTCCTGGTCGCAGCGTCGGGCCGAGGTGCGGCATCCGGGGTGGACGCAGGTGCGGTCGCGGACCTCGGTGTGGCGGCGTAGCGGCGCGGACGGGAATCGGGCGGTGGGGTCGGCGTCGAGTTCGGTCCAGGGTTCGGTCTGTTGGCGGTGTTGTTCGTAGCGGGCGGCGATGTCGGTGATCACCCCGGTCCAGCGGCCGTGCTGTGCCGCGGTAGCGGTCAGGGTGGCGAGCTGGGTTTCGGGGATATGGAGTTCGACGATCCCGCCGGGCGGTCCGGTGGGGTCGCGGGGTGTGGGTCGGTGGCGGGTGAGGCCTTCGGCCAGGAGGTGTCCGTGGTCGTCGACGATGACCCAGCGCCATTGGGCGCGGCGTTGGCGGGCGACGATGCGGCGGGCAGTGTGGGCGGGGATCGGGCCCCAGCCGGGTAGTTCGGCGGCGCGGTCGTCGAGGCCGAGTAGGGTGCTGAGCGGGACCCGGACCTCCACGCCGAGGCTGCTGCTCGGGCTCGTTGTCGCCGTGCTGGGTGCCGGGCGGTGGTCACGCTGTTCGTCCTGTTCCGGAGTGGGTCGCTTCGACGTGTCCTGCTCGGCTCGGGCGGGTGCACCCGTCACGGCGGCGCCGCTATCCGCATTACCGCCGCGGGTGTCCTCGCAGGTAGCGCGGGTATCGAGTTCGCGGCCACCTGCCGGCGAACCACCCGTGTCCGGTCCATCGGGCTCGGGGTCGCCCGGGCCGGGGGCAGAGCCGGGGCCGGGGCCGGGTTCATCGGGCCCGGAGTCATCCGGTCCGGGCCCGCCGGACCCAGGTTCCTCGGGCTCGCCGGAGCCGGACTCGTCGGACTCGTCGGACTCGTCGGACTCAGGCTCCTCGGGTTCTGGCTCGTCGGACCCGGACGCGCCGGACGTGGGTTCGCTCGGCTCGGCCTCGTTGGACGCGGGGTCGCCGGATGCGGCGGCGCCGGAGGCACTCACCGTGGTCGCGCTGAACTCGGCCTCGGCCTCGGACCCGGACCCGGACCCGGACCCGGACCCGGACCCGGACCCGGCCTCGGATCCTGCCTCGGGCTCGGGCTTCCCGGGCTCGAGCCTGCCGGAGTCGGGACCGGAACTGGGCGGGCCGGTAGCGGGCCGGTCGGACGCAGCACCCGCTCGACCGGACCCGGCATCACCGGACCCGGCATCACCGGACCCGGGGGTACCGGAGTCAGGAGTACCGGACCCGGGGGTGCCGGACCCGGGAGTTCCGGCGCCGGCTTCACCGGACTCGGTGTCGCTCACGGTCGTGCCGGGATCGGCGTGGCCGGCGAAGCGCTCCAGTAGCGCCTGCAGGATCTCGGCGCGGTTCAGCCCGTGCAGTGATCCGTCGAGCAGGCCCAGTACGAGGTCGGCCCGGACCTGGTCCAGGGTGCCGGGGTGCCCGTCGTGGCGGGCGGCGCGGGCCAGGGCGTCGAGGCGTTCCCAGGCGGCGGCGGCCTCGTCGGCCGGGAGACCGCTCGCCGAGAGCACCGCGGTGCCGTCGGCGCACAGGTAGGCCACCACCTGGCGGTCCCGGATCGCCTTGCGGTAGCGGCGTTCGTAGTAGGCCGGGTCCAGCTCCAGGACCAGGCGCTTGATCCGCTCGGCGATCTGGCCGGTGGTCAGCCGGGGTGCGTGGGGCAGGACCGCAGCGCAGACTGCGGCGATCTGGTCGGCGGGTAGGTCGCCCAGGTGCTGGGCGAAGACCCGGGCCTTGCCGCGGTCGATGTGGCCCTGCGACAACGCCGCCTGCACCTGCGGCAACGCGTGCACCAGCACGAACGCTAAATCGGTCTCCGACTCTGCGGCGCGTCGGGTCCAGGCCAGGGCGGCGCGGACCTCGTCGGCGCCGTAGAGCTCGGGGGTGTCGGCGCGGCGGACCTCCAGGGGCCCGGCGAACGGGCGCCGGCACACGACCTCGGCCATCGTGGCGAACATCCGGGCCTGCTCGTGGGCGAGCTGGCGGGACTGGGCGACCAGGACGTCACCGATGTCGTCGTTGGGCACCCGGTCAAGGTCGAGGCCGGCGAGTGTGGTGGCCAGCTCGGGGCCGGGCGACAGCGCCGCCAGCCCTTCTGGAATCACCTGCCCGACCACCATGAATCGAACATACCGTCGACCCCCGACAGTTTCGGTCCATCGCTCGGCGGCGAACCGGACGAGGGGGTCTTTCGGCGTGTGGAACGGGTCGCCGGCTGCTGCTGCGGTCACTCACACGTGCGTCGTCGCGCGCGCCCGAGCTTCGGGGTGTGCGACGAAGCGATCCGTCAACAACGCGGATGGCGTCAGAGCGACGTCTTCCCCGTCCTCGACGGCGCGGCGCGCCGGCAGCCTCAGGAACGCTCCAGTAGATGGACGGTGCCCGCAGGTCCGCAGGCCCACGCGCCGGCGACGGCGAGCGGCACGACGCCTGGTCGGCGAGATCGAGCGCCGATCGGCGTCCACCCGGCAGCGACCGCGTCCGCCGGCACCCGACGCCGCCGCGCCAGGACCTCCCCCGACCGCAGTCCGATCATCCGGCCCGGCCCGGCCCGGCCGGCCCGACCATCAGACCCGGCCCGATCGCCACCGGAGCGGCTGCGCCGACCGTGCGGATCAGGCGCGGCCGGCTGCCTCACGCAGCAGGTTCAACCGGAGAGACCGGGCGGTGTTCATGTGCGCCGCAGCGATCCCGGCGGCCCGGTCGGCATCCCGGTCCCGCACCGCCCGCAACAGATCGGCGTGCTCGCCGAGGGCCTCGTTCCAGCGCCCGCCCACCGAGAGCGTCGAGCGCGGCGCGTGCACCAGGTGCACGCTGAGTCGCTCGAGCAGGTCGATCAGCACGGGGTTGTGCGTGGCCTGCCACAGCATCGCGTGGAACTCCAGATTGGTCCGGATCCGGGCCGCGTCGTCGGGCTCCACGAGCTCCCGGTCGCGGGCCAGCAGACCTTCCAGGCGCAGCAGGTCGGAGGTGCGGTGCCCGGCCGCGGCCTGGCGGGCGGCTTCGGCCTCGAGCATGATCCGCATGTCGTAGATCTGCACGACCTCCTCCGGGTCGACCCGCCGGACCTCCAGTCCGCGCACCCCGGGGACCAGCAACCGGTCCTGCTCCAGGCGCCGCAACGCCTCCCGCACCGGAGTGCGGGAGACGCCGAACCGCTCGGCCAGAGCGGTCTCGCGCAGCGGGGTACCAGGGGGGAGCTCGCCGGCGACGATGTCCGCCCGCAGGCCCGAGTACACCGTGGTGCCGTCGGGCCGCGCCCCGTTCGCGGTCATCGCTGCCCAGCTCCCATCGTGGCGCCCGTCGGTACTCAGGCCAGTGTCCCAGCCCGCCGCCCGAACACCGCCCCCGAGGTCAGTCCGGTCCCGCCGGGGTAGTTCCCGCTGAACAGCCCCCCGAGCATCTCCCCGCAGACGAACAGCCCGTCGATCGGCGCGCCGTCCGTACCGAGTACCCGGCCGTGGGTGTCGGCACGGAGCCCACCGAAGGTGAAGGTGATCCCGCAGGTGACCGGGAAGGCGTAGTACGGCGGCTGCTCCAGCGGGATCGCCCAGTTCGACTTCGGCGGCTCGACCCGCGCCGCGCGGCCGTCCTTCACCGCGATGTCCAGCGGGACGGACTCGTCGATCGCGGCGTTGAACTCCTTCACGGTGCCGGCCAGCGCCTCCGGATCCACCCCGATGCCGGCGGCCAGCTCCTCGAGCGATCCGGCGGAGACGACCGAGACGCCCGCCATGTCGTACTCCTCGGCGCGCAGGCTGGATCGGGTGCGGGCGTCGAAGATCTGGAACGCGACGCCGCCCGGCTGGGCGAGGATCGAGGCGCCGTACCGGGCGTAGGTGTAGTTGCGGAAGTCGGCGCCCTCGTCGACGAACCGCCGGCCGTGGGCGTTGACGATGATCCCGAGCGGGTAGCCGCCGCGGGTGAGCTGGTTGGTGAGCTCGCGGTTGCTCTCGTTGTCCGCGAACCACGCGTCCCAGGCGACGCTGTGGCACGTGCCCCAGTCGCCGTGGACGTCGGCGCCCGCGGCGATCGCGGCCGTGAGCATGTCCCCGGTGTTCAGCGGGGTACCGCGCACCTTCGCCTGCTCCCAGCCCGGGCCCAGGTGCTCGCGGCGCATGTCGGCGTCCGCCTCGAAACCGCCTGCGGCCAGCACCACCGACTCCGCGGTGACGGTGCCCGAACCGCCGTCGGTGCCGGTCCAGGTCACACCGGTCACCCGGTCGCCGTCGCGAACCAGGTCCCGGGCACGGACGCCGTGGCGGACGGTGATCCCGGCCCGCTCGGCTGCCGAGGCGTGGTCGGTGATCAGGCCCTTCCCGCCGCCGGTGTTGCCGACGGCGAGCCCGCCCCAGAACACCTGCCTGCCCTCGGCGTCGGGATAGGCCTGGCGCTCGTACATCAGCCGGTAACGCAGGCCCTTGCCGTGCAGCCACCGGATGGCGCCCTGGCTCTGCGCCACCAGGACCTCGGTCAGCTCCGGATCGTTGCGCCCGGAGGTCACCTTCGCCATGTCGGCGTGGAAGGCCTCCTCGGGGTAGGGCGGTAGATCGCTGATCGGGTGCCGGTCGTCCGGGTCGAGCAGATCGGCGATCGAGTCGAGGCCGTCGTGCGCGATCCGGACCGCCCCGGCGGTGTAGTAGCTGTTGCCGCCGTCCTGACCGCGGTCTCCCTTCTCCAGCAGCAGCACCCGGCGCCCCCGCTCGGCGGCGGCATGTGCCGCGCTGAACCCCGCGTTGCCTCCGCCGACCACCACGACGTCGAATCGTTCGTCCATCGATGCCTCCCTTGTACCGAGTGGATACGAGTGTATACCGTTGTATCCATCGGGGCGGCGGTGAAGGCCGTCACCGGAACCGGCTGGAGGCGTGATGGAGCGACGAGGCTCGTCGAGAACCCGACAACGGCGGCCTGCGCCGGGGAGCTGGGTCCCCTGGACGGTGGCCGTGCTGGCCACTCTCCTGGTGGTGTCGACCGCGCCGTCCGAGCGGACCGGATCGGCCACGCACGACGTGCTCGCCGGTGGCCAGATGCGGCTGATGGCTCCGGCCGCGCCCGGCGGTGGATGGGACCAGACCTCGCGCGAGATGCAGGCGGCGCTGCGGGACCTGACCGGGCGGACCGAGGTCTACAACGTCGCGGGCGCAGGCGGAACCATCGGGCTGAGCCAGTTCGTCCGGTTCGGCGACGACCCGACCCAGCTCATGACCACGGGACTGATCATGCTGGGAGCGGTCGAGGCGAACGGCTCCGAGCACTCGCTCGACGACACGACCCCGCTGGCCCGGCTGACGACCGACTACCAGGCCGTGGTCGTTCCGGCCGAGTCCCCGCTGCGCTCGACCGCCGACCTGGTCGCGGCGATGCGCGCCGACCTGTCCGCGGTGTCGATGGCGGGTGGCTCGGCAGGTGGCGTCGAGCAGATCCTGGCCGGGCTGATGGCCGAGGCCGTCGGCCAGGACCCCGCACAGGTCAGCTACGTCGCGCACTCCGGCGGGGGAGAGGCACTGACCACCCTGCTGTCCGGTCGCGCGACGATCGGGATCTCCGGGCTGTCGGAGATCGAACCGCAGATCGAGGCGGGCACGGTGCGCGCACTGGCGGTGTCGAGCGCGCAGCGGCTGCCCGCGGTGCCGGACGTTCCGACGCTGGGCGAGGGAGGCGTCGACGTCGAGCTGGAGAACTGGCGCGGTGTCGTCGCGCCCGCGGCGATCTCCGACGAGGAGGAACGCGCGCTGGAGGACGTCGTGGTCGCCATGGCCCGCACCCCGGCCTGGCAGGACGCCCTGGCTCGGCGCGGATGGGGCGACGCCCTGCTCGCCGGCCCGGAGTTCGAGGAGTTCGTGCAGAGCGAGCAGGCGCGGGTCTCCCAGGTACTGACCGAGCTGGGGGTGGGGTCGTGAGCGACGACCGGACCGAGGCGGACGACCGGACCGGGACAGCAGCCGCCGACGGGGGCCCGGCGGGTCTCGAGGACCGCCGCGAGCTGATCGCGTCGGCCGCACTGGGTGGTGTGATGGTCGTCGCGGCGGTGCTGATCCTGGTGGACGCGGCCCGGCTGCCCACCACCTCCGACGCCCTCGGTCCGGCGGCGGTACCGATCCTGGTGGGAGCACTGCTCGGCGTCGTCGGGGCGGTGCTCGCGATCCGGACCGGCCTGCGCCTGGCCGGTGCCCCGCAGGGCGCCCTACGCCCGGCGGGCGGCGCCGTGCGGGTTGGCGTGATGGTGCTCGTGCTGGTCGTGTTCGCCGTGCTGCTGCCGGTGCTGGGCTTCGTGCTGTCGTCCGCGGCGTTGTTCGCGATCACCGCGCTGCTGCTGGGCGCGCCGTCCGTGGGACGTGCGATCGCCTACGGCTGGGGTCTCGCCGCGATCGTCTTCCTCGTCTTCGACCGGCTGATCGGGCTCACGCTCCCGGCCGGACCCTGGGGGTTCTAGCCAGATGGACCAGCTCGGACTCCTGCTCGACGGGTTCGCCGCCGCACTCACACCGGCCAACCTGTTGTGGGCACTTCTCGGCGTCACGATCGGGACGGCCGTCGGCGTGCTGCCCGGCATCGGCCCCGCCCTGACGGTGGCGCTGCTGCTGCCGGTCACCTTCCGGCTCGAGCCGACCAGTGCGCTCATCCTGTTCGCCGGCATCTACTACGGCGGGATGTACGGCGGCTCGACGACCTCGATCCTGCTCAACACCCCCGGCGAGAGCGCTTCGGTGATCTCTGCGCTGGAGGGCAACAAGATGGCCCGCTCCGGACGCGCCGCCGCGGCGCTCGCCACCGCCGCGCTGGGCAGCTTCGTCGCGGGCACCGTCGGCACGATCGCACTGACGTTCCTCGCACCGGTCGTGTCGGACCTCGCCACCTCGTTCGGGCCGCCGGAGTACGTCGCGTTGATGGCGGTCGCGTTCGTGACGGTCAGCGCGTTGCTCGGCGCCAGCCTGCTCAAGGGGGCGGCGAGCCTGCTGATCGGCATCACCGTCGGACTGGTCGGGCTCGACTCGCAGAGCGGACAGCCACGGCTGGTCTTCGGCATCGACTCGCTGCTCGACGGCATCGACGTCGTGATCGTGGTCGTGGCGCTGTTCGCGCTGGGGGAGACCTTCAGCCACCTGCTCACGGGCACCGGGCACTCGACGGTGGAGCCGCTGCGGGAGCGGGCCGTGCTGTCGGGCGCCGACCTGCGCCGGTCGTGGCCGGCATGGTTGCGCGGCACCGCGCTCGGCTTCCCGATCGGCAGCCTTCCGGCCGGTGGGGCCGAGATCCCGACGTTCCTCAGCTACAACCTCGAGAAGCGGCTGACCCGGCATCCCGAGGAGTTCGGGAAGGGCGCGATCGAGGGTGTCGCGGGGCCGGAGGCGGCGAACAACGCGGCCGCGGCCGGAGTGCTGGTGCCATTGCTGACGATCGGGTTGCCGACCTCGGCGACCGCGGCGGTGATCCTCACCGCTTTCCAGTCCTACGGCCTGCAGCCCGGTCCGCAGCTGTTCTCCGAGTCGGGGCCGCTGGTGTGGACACTGATCGCCAGTCTCTACCTCGGCAACGTCATGCTGCTGGTGCTGAACCTGCCGCTGGTCCGGCTGTGGGCTCGGGTGCTCACGATCCCGGCGTACGGGATCTATGCCGGTGTGGTGGTGTTCGCCGCCCTCGGTGCCTTCGCCGCCGGGGGAACGACGGCCGACCTGCTGGTCCTGTGCGCGATCGGGCTGCTCGGACTGGTGATGCGCGAGGCCGGTGTGCCGGTGGCGCCGGCCGTCGTGGGGCTGATCCTGGGCCCGCTGGCCGAACAGCAGCTGCGTCGCGCCCTGACCCTGTCCGAGGGGGACCCGTCGATCCTCGTGTCCGGTCCGGTCACCGTCGGGTTGTGGTGCGTCGTCGCGGTCGCACTGGGCCTGGCCGGCGTGCGGACGATCCTCCGGCGCAGGCCGCGCCCGGCAACCCGGGCCGGACAGCAGGTGTGACCGGCGCTCAGCCCTGGACGCCGGTGCCGAGGCGTCGTCCCACGAACCGGGCGAGCCACGGCGCGACCAGCAGCATCAGGATCACCCGCAGCACCTGGACGGCGAGCACCGACGTGACGTCCACCCCGGAGGAGATCGCGGTCGCCAGCACCGCGTACACCCCGCCCGGGGTGGTCGCGAGGTAGCCCTCCAGCAGCGTCATCCCGGTGAAGTGCGACAGCAGCAGCCCCAGCCCCGCGGACACCACGACCACGGCCAGGATCAGCGCCGTCGCCAGGGGCAGCACCCGGGCGACGGTGCTCAGCGCGTGGCGGGTGAACCGGAGCCCGGCCTGCCAGCCGATCACCGCATAGGCCACGCCGACCAGCAGCATCGGTACCGAGGCGTCGAACGACAGCCCGGACAGGCTGATCGCCAGCGCGACCACCATCGGGCCGAGCAGGGAACCGGCGGGGACCCGGGCCAGCCGCCCCAGCGGTACCCCGACGGCCACGCAGACCGCGGTGACGACGAGCCCGACCCACCACGGCGCGTCGGTGACCGGGGGGCTGCCGCCGTCGCCGGGTGAGCCGGGCCGGGCGCCGTAGACGAGGGTGGCGACGACCGGCATCGTCGCCGTCACCAGCCCCACCCGCAGATACTGGATCACCGCGACGACGCGTTCGTCGCCACCGAGCTCGCGGCTGATCGCGACCAGCCCGGAGGCACCGCCCGCGGTCTGCGCGAGCATCCCGGTGAGCGGGGTGACCCCGCGCTGCAGGCCCATCAACAGCCCGGCCGCCATGCTGGCCAGCAACGTCCCGAGGCTGATCAGCAGCACCGGGAGCCACTGCGCCGCCACGGCCGCGAGCGTGTCGGGGCGGGCCAGCAGCCCGATGACGATCCCGATCACGGCCTGGCCACCGGACGTGATCGACCGCGCGACCCGGGCGGGGCCGAGGCCGGTCAGCGCGAGGGCGGCCGCCACGAACAGTCCGGCGAACAACGCGGGGGAGGGGACGGCCAGCGCGCTCAGGGCGGCGGTGCCGGCGACGGTGAGCACGGCGAGCAGCAGCCACCGCCACCAGCAGATGCTCCGGAGGCGCCCGGACGCCGTCACCGTGGGATCACGCCTGCGAGGGTAGGTCGGTGGGTCGACGGTGTCCCGGTGAAACCTCACACGGTCGTTGATCCGTCGCAACTACTTCCGGTCGGGCGCGTGACCGGGTAGGACGGGCGGTGAGGAGGTGCGCCGATGGCGGAGCACGCCGACGAGGTCGGGCTCGGGCCGGTGATCGCGGGTCTGACCGCGCCGGGCGGGGAGTTCGCGCTGGAGACCGTTGAGGTCGGCGGGATGCCGATGCGGGTCTACCGCCGCGCCCCGCACACGCTGCGCGAGCTGTGGGAGACGACGGCGGCGTGGCCGGAGCGGACGTTCACCGTCTACTACGGCGAGCGGCTGACCTACGGCGAGCACCGGTCGCTGGTCGCGGACCTGGCGGGCCGGCTGCTCGACCCGTTCGGGCTCCGCCGGGGTGACCGGGTCGCGATCGCGATGCGCAACGTCCCGGAGTGGCCGGTGGCGTTCTTCGCCGCGCAGGTCGCCGGCCTGGTGGTCGTGCCGCTCAACGCGTGGTGGAGTGCCGCGGAGCTGGCCTGGGCGGTGGCGGACTCGGGGGCCCGGGTGGTCGTCGCGGATCCGGAGCGGACGGAGGCGCTGACCGCGACGTGGGGCGCCGATCCGGCCGGAGCGGTTCCGGTGGTGCGGGTGCGTGGTACCGGGCCGCAGGCACCGCCCGGCGTCGTCGAGTGGGCCTCGCTCGGCCTGCGTACCGACGGTCCCGGCTCGGTCGACGACCTGCCGGCTCCCGGCCCCGACGACGTCGCGACGATCCTCTACACCTCCGGGACCACCGGTCGTCCCAAGGGCGCGGTCGGCACGCACCGCAACCACGTGACGAACCTGCACAACGTCGCGCTGCAGGCCCGCGCCACGGCACTGCAAAGTGCAGATGTTCGCTCCGCAAGCTCGCTCAGCGGCGCCGAACCGCCCGCGGGGCAGCAGGGCACGCTGCTGATGTACCCGATGTTCCACATCGCCGGGATCAACGGCCTGGTCGGCGCGGTGCTGGCCGGCTCGAAGCTGGCGACGCTGCACCGCTGGGACCCGGAGCAGGCCCGCGCCGTCGTCCGGTCCGAGCGCCTGACCCGCTCCAACGGGGTCCCGTCGACGACGGCGGAGTTGCTCGACGGTGCCGACCCGCAGGACCTGGCGTCGTTGCGGACGTTCGGCATGGGCGGGGCGCCGGTGCCGCCGGAGCTGGTGACCCGGATCGGGCGGGAGCTCGGCGCCGGTGTGGCCAACGGCTACGGCCTGACCGAGACGACGTCGGCGATCTGCGCGAACACCGGATCGGACTACGCGGCCCGGCCGGACAGCGTCGGCCGGCCCGCGCCGGGTGCCGAGCTGCGGATCGCCGGGCCGTCCGGGGAACCGCTGCCGGACGGCGAGATCGGCGAGCTGTGGTTCCGCGGGCCGAACATCGTGCGCGGGTACTGGAACGACCCCGATGCCGACGCCGCGGCGTTCGTCGACGGCTGGTTCCGCAGCGGGGACCTGGGGCACGTCACCGACGGCTGGGTGTACGTCGTCGACCGGCTCAAGGACGTGGTGCTGCGCGGCGGGGAGAACGTGTACTCCGCGCAGGTCGAGGCCGCGATCCACGCGGTGCCGGGTGTGGTCGAGGTGGCGGTGTACGGCGTCCCGCATCCGCGGCTCGGCGAGGAGGTGGCGGCGTTGGTGCGCGGGGCACCCGGCGCGGACCGCGACGACGACGCCGTACGCGCCGCCGTCGCGGACCGGGTGGGGACGTTCGCGGTGCCGGCCCACGTGGCCTGGACCGGCGAACCACTGCCGAGGACGGCGACCGGGAAGATCCGCAAGCGGGAGCTGCGCGACGCCTTCCCGGGCTGAGGTGCGGGCCTGGTCAGACCGGGTCGACGCGGAACACGGGGCAGATCCCGGCCAGCTCCCCGAGCGCCTCGGGGGTCGGCTCGGCCGCGACGCCGTTCTCGACCATGAGCTCCACGCCGTCGGGCGTCACCTCCGGCCAGGCCCGCAGGACCGGCCGGGCGGCGTCGGCCGGGAGCTCGGTGAGGACGACCGGCTCGGGCTCGGCGGTGGGTGCGCTGCTCAGCGTCGCCCGCCCGTCCGCGGCGCGGACGTTCTTGATCCAGTCGGCGGCCGGGAACCCGCCGACGACGAACCGGGTGCCACCGGACTCGTGGACCGTCAGCGGGGTGGAGCGGGGCGCGCCGCTGCGGCGGCCCGGGACGGTGAGGACCGGCAGCTCGAACGGCAGCTCGCCGCGCTCCCGCCGGCCGAGGAACTCGTCGTTCATCTCCTTGAGTCCGCGCGGGGCGCGGATGAGGCTGCGTGGGTCGTCGATCACGGGCGGGCTCCCCTGCTCAGTACGGCGTACGGAGTCCCAGAGTGCCACCGCGCGGGGCCGGCGTCGAGGAGATTTCCGCGACGGGTGGCGCCGACACCGCGGTGGCGACGGCGGTCCGCGGCCGGGTACGTGTGCAACCCGGGTCAGGCCGACATGCGGACGGTCCTGCAGCAGGCGGTCAGGAGATCCCGTGCGAGACCGACGTGCTCAGGTGTCCCGGGCGGCGTCGAGCTCCTGCTCGGCGCGGGTGACCTCGGCATCGGCCCGCCGGGCGCGCCGGGCGGCGTCGCCCGCCTCCCGCTCGACCGACTTGAGCGCGCGGTCGGCCTCGGTCGCCTCGGCACGGGCCCGGTCCAGCTCCGCACGCAGGTCGTCGACGCGCCGATGGGCGTCGTCGCGGTGCTCGGCGGCGTCGTCCGCGCGTTCCCGGGCGTCGTCGCGTTCCCGGGTCGCGTCGTTCGCGGCGAGCCGGGCCTGTTCGAGCCGGTCCTGCGCGTCGGCGAGCGCCTGCTCCCGGCGTTCGCGGTCGCGGCGTTCGGCTGCCTCGCGTTCCCGCTCCTCCCGCTCGGCCCGGCGCTGTTCCCGGGTGCGCCGGTCCACCTCGCGGCGCTTCCGGTCGAGCTCGCCGGTGCCGGTGCCGGTGCCGGTGTCCGAGTCCGAGCCCGTGTCCGCGTCTGTGTCCGTGTCTGCGCCGGAGCCCGGGCCGCCGTCCGCGGCCGCCCCCGAACCTGCGCCTGTGCCGGTGGCCGGGCGCTCGTCCTCTGAGTCCGAGTCCGTTCCCGGGTCCTTCTTCGGCCGGGCCATCTTCCGAGCCTGTGACGGCCCGGACCGACGCCCGTCACCGTCGTCGGCACCGAAGGTCCCGAAGCCGCTGTGCCGCTCGAAACGCACCAGCCGCCCGGAACGCACCTGTGCGGCCAGGTCGTCGTCGGCCAGTGCCGACTCCAGCACGCCGCGCACCTCGCGCTCGAGGCCGGAGTCGACCTGCTGCCCGGCCTCCCGGCCGAGCCGTGCCGCGCGCCGGGCCAGCGCCCCGACCAGCTTGTTGCGCTGGGCGGAGACCTGACGCAACGCCGAGCCGTCCAGCGAGCGCTGCGCGTCGGCCAGGGGGCCGGCCAACGCCAGCAAACCTTCGACCTCGTCGGGAGCCGCATCGACGAGCAGGTTGGTCAGCCAGGCCGCCCGGGTGGGACGCCGGAGTGCGGCGATCGCCCGGGCGGCGGCCTTGTCCCCGGCATCGCGGGCGTGGGTGACGGCGTCGTCCCGCGCGGCGACGAACTCCCCGGGCGGCACCCGGTAGAGCTGCTCGGCGACGGCGTCGGCGTCCACGACAGCGGTCAGCTCAGGTTCGCGTGCGTCCCGACCAGCACCGCCCGGCCGAGGGTGTGGCCGAACAGGTTGAACGCCAGGAACGCGGGCGTCGCGGTGGCGGGGATGTCCAGCGACGGCACGTCGACCGCGTGCACGGCGAAGAAGTAGCGGTGCGGACCGTGCCCGGGGGGCGGGGCGGCACCGAGGTACCGCGCCAGGCCGGCGTCGTTCGGCAGCTGCACGGCGCCCTCGGGCAGCCCGGAACCGGCCTCGTCACCGGCGCCCGCGGGCAGCGAGGTCACCGACGCCGGGATGTTCAGCACCGCCCAGTGCCAGAACCCGGACAGGGTGGGGGCGTCCGGGTCGTAACAGGTGACCACATAGGACTGGGTTCCCTCGGGGGCACCGGTCCAGGACAGCTGCGGGGAGACGTCCTCGCCGCCGGCGCCGAAGATGCCGGAGAGCTGGGGTGTGGCGAGCGCGGAGCCCTCGGCGACGTCATCGCTGGTCACGGTGAACGACGGGACCGGGGGCAGCTCGTCGTAGGGGTTGCGGGGCACTGTGGACGACCTCCTCGAATCGGATGCGGGTGTCCGCACGATCCTGGCACGGCGCGCCGAGTTCCGTCCGGCAGGCGAGTGTGCAGGCTGGCACGTGTGGAGATGCTGCTGCTCGTCGTCGGCCTGATGCTGGCCGCGGTCGTGCTGGTCGGGGTGGGGGAGCGGCTGCGGCTGCCGTGGCCGGCGCTGATGGTCGTGCTCGGCGCGGTCGCGGCGCTGGTCCCCGGCCTGCCCGACGGGTTCGCCGTCGACCCGGACCTCATCCTGCCGCTGTTCCTGCCGCCACTGCTGTTCGCGACCGCGCAGCGCACGTCGTGGGCACTGTTCCGGGCCCGCTGGCGGACGATCGCGCTGCTGGCCGTCGCGCTGGTACTGGTCACCGTCACGGCGGTCAGCGCGACGGCATGGGCGCTGGTCCCCGGGATCGCGCTCACCGCGGCGGTGGCCCTCGGGGCCATGGTCGCGCCGCCGGACCCGGTCGCGGTCGAGGCCGTCGCCGGGCAGGTGGCGATCCCGCGGCGGCTGATCGCGGTGCTGCAGAGCGAGGGCCTGTTCAACGACGCCATCGCGCTGGTCGTGTTCCAGACGGCGGTGCTCGCGACCGTCTCCGGCGACGAGCTCAGCCCGCTCGGCCTGGGGTGGCGGTTCGTCGCCGGTGCGGCCGGCGCCGTGGTCCTCGGTCTCGCGGTCGCCTGGCTGGCCCGCACCGTGCTCGGCAGGCTCACCGACACCACCGGTCGCAGCGCGCTGACCCTGGTGCTGCCGTTCGCGACCTACCTGGCCGCCGAGGAGGTCCACGCGTCCGGGGTGGTCGCGGTCGTCGTGCTGGCGCTGCAGCTGCGGGCCCGGGCGGGCGCCGACGAGGCCGCGGAGCGGATCACCCAGACGTCGCTGTGGGACGTGGTGGAGCTGCTGGCCACCGGTGTCGCCTTCGGACTGATCGGGCTGGACCTGCGGCAGGTGGTGACCGGAGCCGGGGACGAACTGCCCCGGATGCTCGGGCACGCCGCGGTCGTCTGCGTCGTGGTGGTCGCCGTCCGGACACTGTGGATGTTCGTGGCCTGGCGGGTGGTGCGCCGCGGTGACGACGCGACCTCGGTGCCCCGTACCGGACGCGAGGCGGTGCTGCTGGCCTGGTGCGGCATGCGCGGGCTGGCGACCCTGGCGCTGGCGCTGTCCCTGCCGGTGACGCTCGCGTCCGGCGCGCCGTTCCCGTTCCGGTCCGAGCTGGTGCTCATCGCGATCTCGGTGCTCGTGGTGACGCTGCTGCTGCCCGCGTTCACCCTGCCCGCGCTGGTGCGGGCGCTCGGCGTGGACGACGAGGCCGAGGCCGAGCGGCGCGCCGAGCGGGAGATCGTGCTCCGGGCCCGCCGTGCCGCGATGGCGACCGTCGAGTTCGAACGGGGGATCCGGCACCTGCCCGACGACGTCGGTACCCGGCTGCGCGAGCGGATGGAACGCCTGGGTGGCGTGCTGTCCGGTGAGACGGCGACCGAGGAGGACCGGCAGCGGCTCGCCGCGATCCAGGCGGTACGCGGGCAGCTGGCCGAGGCGGAGGCCTCGGCACTGGCCGCGGCCCGGGCCGAGGTGCTCTCCGCCCGCCGGGAGCCCGGGGTGGACCCGCACGCCGCCGACCGGGTGCTGCGCCGGCTGGACCTGCGGACGGTGCTGCTCGACTGACCGAGCGCGGCAGACGCCCGACGGCCTGGCGTCCGGCAGCGCCCGAGTGATCGTCATTTCAGTGCCGATCGGTGCCACGGATGGCACGGATCGGCACTCATCGGGTGATCACGCCGAGCGCGGAACCCGGTCCGGCGACCTGCTGACCTACGACGCGGACCTGGTGAACGGTGTCCCGGCCGCGGAGCCGGGACACCGCTGACCGGCTCCCACAGGCGAGCAGCTCGGCACGACCGCCGCGTCCGGATCAGGTGCCGGGGGCCCGGTAGACCCCGGCCGCCTCACCGGCCTTGCCCAGCACCGCGACCAGCCGTCCCGGATCGATCAGCTCCCGGGTCTCCACGCTGCGGAACGCACCCGAGCTGTTCACCGCGATCGACGCCGCGGCGGCCGCTTCGGCGTCGGGCAGGTCACAGATCGCCATTCCGTCGTGGCCGCCGAACATGAGGTAGATCGACTCCAGACTGCCCCCGGCCCCCTCGGCCACCGCGCGTGCCGCGGCTGTCCGGTCGCCCGGGTTCTGGATCATCCTGCTCCACGCCTCGGCGGTGTAGGAGAAGAACAACACGTACTTGGGCATCGCGTCCTCCCTGCTCGATCGGCTCGATCGCCTCGCCGGGACGGCGGAGGCGTGCCGGGCTACTCGCCGCCGATCTCTCCCGGGTTACGGGCCGCTCGCAGCAGGAGCGGAGGAGTCAGCGCAGCACCACCGCCGCGTCGGGCTCGGTGACCCGGAAGGTGAAGGACTCCTCCAGGTAGAGGTGCACCTCGCCGGCGTCGTGGTCGGAGTAGCCGATCGCGATGTCCTGGCCGACGTCGAGCACGAAGTCGCCGCCCCGCTGAGAGACGACCAGCGCCCCGTCCAGCCCCGGTGCGCGCAGGATCTGCCCGCCGAGGATCCGGGTGAGGTGGTCGAACAGCGGATAACCGCCGTGCTCGGCGGTCTCGGCGATCCGGGTGAAGCCCTGCGGGCCGATCGCGAGCGCGAACGGGCCTTCGATCCCGCTGCAGCGCAACCGGTCCACTGCCCGTGCGACGATGCCGGGGTAGTGGTCGGCCTGCTCACCGAGCGGTAGCGCGGGGTGGGGCGAGGACTCGACGACGCCCTCGATCAGCGCGTCCGGCCAGCCGTGGAACATCGCCCGGTTCTCGATCTCCGCGGCCTCCCGGGCGGCCCGGGCGAGGTCGTCGAACTCCGGGTCCTGGGCGCCGCGCTCGAGGTCGTCGATCTCGTCGCGCGACACCGTGAACGGCACCCGGAACTCGGCGAGCGGCTGGACCCGGCGCAGCCGGGCGGTGGCACGCCCGGCCGCCACCCCGGGCGGCGGGCCGCCGAGCCGGGTCGAGCGGCCGAGCGAGACCGAGGAGGTCTCCCAGCCGGCGGCCCCGCCCCAGTCGGCGAGCCGGCGTCCGGCCAGCAGCGGGGTGAGCCGCTCCCGGGCCTCGTCGTCGATCGCTTTCCAGGCCGTGACCGGGATCGGCGCCTTGTCGCGGAGGAGATGGTCCTGCACGGTCACTGGTTCTGTCCCTTCAGACTGCCGATGCCGAGGCCGGCGGTCGTCGCGGTGGAGGGATCGAGGCGTTCCTCGACCCGCTCGACGTAGGCCTCGGGGTCCTGGTCGGTGTTGTCGAGGCCCGCGGTGGTGGGGTGGGCCTCGAGGAACTCCGCGAACTGCTGCCCGAGCGAGTCGCGCAGCCCGGAGGTGGCGCTCTGGCGGAAGTTGGCCAGGCCCTCGTTCTCCTCCTCGGCCATGTGCTCGTCGTTGGCGCGGCGGGCGTCCCAGACACCGGCCCACCATTCCTGGGAACCGACCGGGTTGCGCTCGGCCCGCGCGACCCCGTCCCGGATCTCGTTGTGGTCCCCGATCGCGTCGAGGGTCTCCTCCTCGGGGTCCTCGCCGTGCGCCAGCAACTGCGGGTAGAAGATCTTCTCCTCGGCGATGGCGTGCACGTCGAGCCGGGCGGCGAGTGGCTCCCACAGCCGGGACAGCTCGCGCGGATCGGTCCCCGCGCGGGCCTGGAGCTCGTCCAGGTCCGCGAACTGTCTCCGGAACCAGGCGTGGTCGTCGAGGATCAGCGTCGTGATGTCGGGCACGATCCGCAGCGTAGGTCCGCGCCGCCCGCCCGGCACGGCGAAGACCGTACCGGGCGGACGGCGGGGGTCAGGCCGTCGTGGTGGTCGACAGCGCCCGCCACACGTTCTGCGGGGTCAGCGGCATGTCCACGTGCCGGACGCCGAGGTGCGACAGCGCGTCGACGACGGCGTTGTGCACCGCAGGCGTCGACCCGATCGTCCCGGACTCGCCGATCCCCTTGGCCCCCAGCGGGTTCAGGTGTGTCGGCGTCTCGGTGGTGGACGCCTCGAACCCGCACAGGTCGGCGGCGGACGGGATCGTGTACGAGGCCAGGTTGCCGGAGGTGGGGTTGCCGTCGTCGTCGTAGCCGACGTTCTCGAACAACGCCTGGGAGATCCCCTGCGCGATCCCGCCGTGCTGCTGGCCCTCGACCAGCATCGGGTTGAGGATCTTCCCGCAGTCGTCGACGGCGACGTGGCGCAGCAGCGAGACCCGGCCGGTGTCGGCGTCGACCTCGACGACGGCGATGTGCGTGCCGAACGGGAAGCTGGACTGGCCCTGCGTGAAGTCGAGCTCCTCGCGCAGGGCCGCGGCGGCGCCGTCGGCCCGGCCGCTGCCGTCCTCCGCCGCGGCCGCGGCCTGCGCCCAGGTCACCACCCGGTCGGCGACCCCGCGCACGCCGAGGCCCTGCTCGGTGAGCTCGATGTCGTCGACCGAGGCCTCCAGCAGGTGCGCGGCGATCTCCCTGGCCCGGTTCACCAGCTCGCCGGAGGCGGAGTGGATCGCGCTGCCGCCGGTCTGCAGCGAGCGCGACCCGAGCGTGCCGGCGCCGCGCGGCACCTGTGCGGTGTCCGACTGGACGAGACGGATCTTCTCCATCGGGACCTTCAGCACTGCCGACGCGACCTGGGCGAACGCGGTCTCGTGACCCTGGCCGTGCGCGCTGGTGCCCGCCGAGACGGTGAAGCCGCCGTCCGGGTGCGCCTGGGCCGAGCCCCACTCGCCGTCGAGCCCGAGCGGGGCGGTGACCTCGACGTAGCAGCCGACGCCGATGCCCAGCAGCGACCGGTCGCCCGCCGCGCGCCGGGCCCGCTGCTGCTCGCACAGCTCGCGGTAGCCGGCCGCCTCGATCGCCGCGTCCAGGGTCCGGGCGTACTCGCCGTTGTCGTAGGGGGCGCCGGTCACCGTGGTCATCGGGAACGACTCCGGCGGGATGAAGTTCAGCCGGCGCAGCTCGGTGGGATCGAGGTCGAGCTCGTCGGCGGCGATGTCGAGGACCCGCTCGAGCATCTGGGTCGCCTCGGGGCGCCCGGCGCCCCGGTAGGCGCCGACCGGGGTGGTGTTGGTGGCCACCGAGCGCCAGGAGAACTCGATCTTCGGGATGTCGTAGACGCCCTGGGACATGAGGTGGGTGAGGGTGGGCAGGATGGTGCCGATCATCGGGTAGGCCCCGACGTCGCCGACGACCCCGGCCCGCAGCCCGACGATCCGGCCCTCGCGGGTCAGGCCGAGCTCGACGTCCTGGCGCTGGGCGCGGCCGTGGACCATCGCGAGCATGTTCTCCGAGCGGGTCTCGGTCCACCGCACCGGATGCCCGAGCAGCAGGGCCGCGCGGGCGACGATCGACCACTCGATGTACTCGAAGGCCTTCGGCCCGAACCCGCCGCCGACCCGCGGTGCGATCACCCGGACCAGATCCGGTTCCAGGCCGAGGTCCCCGGCGAGCGCGGCCTGCGCCCCGTGCGGGGTCTGGGTGGGCAGCCACATCGTGACGCCGCCGCCGGGCTCGCCCGGGACCGCGACGCACCCGTTCGGCTCCATCGGGACGCCGGCGATGCGCTGGTTGACGAAGGTGGCGCGCACGACGTGGTCGGCGCCGTCGAACAGGCCCTCGATCTCACCGGTGCCGCCCGCGGCGGCCACGTTGGTCCCGGCGTCGTCGAACAGCAGGCCCGCGCCGTCGGCGAGGGGCGCCTCGTAGCCGGTCACCGCCGGGAGCGGCTCGATGTCGGGGACGACGGCCTCGGCCGCGTCCTGGGCCTGGGCGGCGGTCCGGGCGATGATGACGGCGACGATGTCACCGACGAACCGGACCTTGCCGTGGGCGAGGTGCGGCCGGGACATCGTGTCGGGGACGACCCCGGGCAGCCCGGCCCGCGGCGGCAGCCCGAGCGTGTCGAAGGTGTGGACCGCCTCGACACCCGGCAGGGCCCGGGCCTCGTCGACGTCGATCGCGCCGAGCGTGCCGTGCGCGATCGGGGACCGGATGAACACCGCGTGGTAGGCCCCCGGGTGCGGCAGGTCCGCCGTGTAGTCACCGGCTCCGGTGATCAGCTCGCGGTCCTCGGTGCGCAGTACCCGGTTACCGAGGTACGAGCCCTGAGTGGTGATCGACATCGTGGCGGCTCCTCTCACGCGGCGACGACGACGCGTGGGGCGGGGGAGTTGTGTCGGTGATCACGCTAGCGGCTGATGTGTCACCGACCAACCCTCCCGGTGCCGCTCAGGTGATGGTGATCCCGCCGTCGACCGGGATGGTCTGCCCGGTCAGGTACCCGCCGGCGTCCGAGGCCAGGAACACCACGGCCGCGGCGAGCTCCTCCGGGTCGCCCGTGCGGCCCATCGGGATCCGCGCGGACATCTGCTCCAGGTAGCCCGGCTTGTACTGGTCGGTCATCTCCGAGGCGAAGAACCCGGGCGCGATCGCGTTGACCCGGATGCCCTTGCGCTCGGCCCACTGCTGGGCCAGGTCCCGGGTCAGCCCGATGACCGCCGCCTTGGACGCCGAGTACGCGGCCTGCGGCAGCGCGGCGGTGGTCAGCCCGAGGATGCTGGAGATGTTGACGATGCTCGACCCCGGCTCCATCCGGGCCGCGCAGGCCTGCGCCATCCAGTAGCTGCCGTTGAGGTTCACGTCGATGACCTGCGTGAACTGCTCCGGGGTCTCCTTCAACGCGGGGACAGCGGTGCCGATCCCGGCGTTGTTGACCAGCACGTCGAGCCGGCCGAACTCGTCGATCGCCCGCTGTGCGAGCGCCGTGCAGTCCGCCGGGTCCGCCACGTCGGTGGCGACGGCGACGGCGCGGCGCCCCGCGGCCTCGACCAGCTTCACGGTGTCGGCCAGCTTGTCGGTGCGCCGGGCACCGAGCACCAGGTCCGCGCCCGCCTCGGCGAGGCCCTTGGCGAAGGCCACGCCCAGCCCGGCCGAGGCACCGGTGACCACGGCGACCTTGCCGTCCAGTCGGAATCGCTCCATCACGCTCACGGGCGCGACCCTAACCCGGACCGGCTCAGGACCCGGCGCGGCTCAGCGCCGCGTCGAGCTGCGGGACCAGGCGCTCCAGCGCGTAGGGGGCCGAGAGGACGCTGTTGTAGGTCATCGCGCCGCGGGTGTCGGCGTCCGGGACGACCATCCGGCCCTGCGCGACCACGGGGACCTGTGCCAGCACCGCGTCGCCGTCGACCTGGGCCTTCGCCGAGCCCTCGTCGGCCAGCATCACCAGCGTGTCGCCGTCGAGCAGACCGGTCTGCTCCGCGGAGATCTCGACGAAGAAGCTCTCGCCGTCGTCGAGCTCGGCGATCCGCGGCGGCTGGACGAAGCCCAGACCGGACATGAACCGGCCGCGGGCGTCGGCGGCGGTGAAGGCGCCGTACTTCCCGTCGAACGGCAGCACGGTCGCCCCGACCTTCCCGCGGAACTGCGGGTGCGCCTCGACCGCGTCGGTGAACGCGGCGTCGGCCTGCCGGATCAGCTCCTCGCCCCGCTCGGGCTCCCCGAGCGCGGTGGCGACGGTGCGCATCTGGTCGTCGCGCGTGACACCGAACGGAATCGTCCCGGCCGGGCGGGCGACGACCGGGGCGATGGCGGAGAGCTGCTCGTACATCGGCTGCTCGATGCCCGAGCTGACGGCGAGGATGACGTCCGGGGCGAGTGCCGCGATCTGCTCCAGGTTCGGCTCCCCGGTCAGGACCACCGGCGGCTCACCCTGCACGAGCCCGCGGGCCCACGGTCCGAGCCCGCCGGTCTGCTCGTAGAAGGTGTACGACGCGGTGGCCACCGGGGTGACGCCGAGCGCCAGCACCGGGTCCGCGTCGGTGACGCCCAGGGCGACGACCCGCTGAGGTCGTTCCGGGATCTCGGTGGTCCCGAAGGTGTGCTCCACCTGGACCGGGAAGGGGCCTCCCGCCGCTCCCTCCGGTGCATCGGCGCCGTCGCCCGGGGCGGCGGACGAACAGGCGGTGAGCAGGGCCAGCAGGGCCACCAGGGGGAGGAGCTTTGTCAGCACGGCGCGGACATTAGCCGAGCCTTGCCTGGGCGGGGTACTCGCGCCCGCGTCGGTCGCGGCGTTGCGGCCGACGCGGACGCACCGTGACTAGCGCGGACGGCGCTTGCGGGCCACGACGGCCCGGTAGAGCAGCGGGTCCCGGCTCGTCGCGAGCCGGTGCTCGTAGACGCTGGAGTCCAGCTGCTCGAGCTCCCCGGACTCCAGCATGGAGTTGATCAGCCCGGCGAACCCGGTGGTGTCGCCGTCGGACAGGAAGTCGTCGCGCAGCGTGATGGCGACGAAGCCGTCCACCGCGACCATGTCGAACGCGGCCCTGAACGCCTCCGGCGGGATGTCACCGAAGCCGAGTGCCGCCACGCAGGTCATCGCGTCGAAGCCGCCGGAGGCGATCGCCGATGCCCGGTCCGGCTCCAGTGCGGTGAGGTCGATCACGTGGTAGTCGTCGTAGGCGTCGGGACGGTCGCGCTCGGCGGCCTCCCTGGCCTCCGGGATGATGTCGACGCCGACGACCTTGCCGATCCCGCGGGACCGGAGCTCCTCGGCGACGATGCCGTTGCCCGCGCCGACGTCGAGCACCCGCAGGCCGCCCGGGTCGACGCGGTCCGCGGTGAGCTGCCCGGCGAGCAGGTCGCAGACCACCGGCGGTGACTGGCACTGCAGGACCTCGTAGAACAGCTTCTCGTACAGGCCGGGGACCTTGTAGAGCTCGTCGTAGTCGTGGAACCGGTACTCCGTCCACCCGGTGCCGGTGTCGACGACGCAGTACTCCGTGTCCTGCTCGTGGGACTGGGTGGTTTCCGGCAGTGCGAGCCGGAAGGACGGTTCGGAACGCTCTACGGCCATAGAAGCACCTCGTGGTCGGGGACGGGACACCCCCGACGGTAGTCGACGGGATGCCCCTGGCCGGGTGAGCAATCGCGCACAGTTGCCTGCCCAACGGCGGGTGGTGGGTGACACGATCGACCCCGGCGGCGCGGCCGGACACCCGACGACTCGGGCACCGGCGGTGCGCCGCACCGGTTTCACCGGCGATGACCGAGGACGCGAGGAGAGACATGACCCAGCAGCAGAGGACCGCCATCGTCACCGGGGGTGCCCGCGGGATCGGCGCGGCGACCGCGATCCGGCTGGCGGCCGACGGGCACAAGGTGGCCGTGCTGGACCTGGAGGAGTCGGCCGCCAAGGCGACCGTCGAGACCATCGAGGGTGCCGGCGGCACCGCGGCGGCGTTCGGCGCGAACGTGGCCGACACCGCGGCCGTCGAGGCGGCCGTCGGCGCGGTGGCCGAGAAGCTCGGCCCGCCGACGATCCTGATCAACAACGCCGGGATCACCAAGGACAACCTGCTGTTCAAGATGTCCGAGGACGACTGGGACGCGGTCATGGGCGTGCACCTGCGCGGCTCGTTCCTGATGGCCCGCGCCGTGCAGAAGCACATGGTCGAGGCGAAGTGGGGCCGGGTGGTCAACCTGTCGTCGACCTCGGCGCTGGGCAACCGTGGCCAGGCGAACTACTCGACGGCCAAGGCGGGCCTGCAGGGCTTCACCAAGACCCTGGCGATCGAGCTGGGCAAGTTCGGCGTCACGGCGAACTGCATCGCCCCGGGCTTCATCGCCTCGGAGATGACCAAGGCGACCGCGGAGCGCCTCGGCGTGGACTGGGAGCAGTTCAAGGCGTCGCGGGCCACCGAGATCCCGGTGCAGCGTCCGGGCACCCCGGAGGACATCGCCCAGACCGTGTCGTTCTTCGTCGACGAGCGGTCGTCGTTCGTGAGCGGCCAGGTCATCTACGTGGCGGGTGGCCCGAAGGCCTGAGCACCGGCCGACATACGAACGGGACCGGCCCACCTACCGTGGGCCGGTCCCGTCGTCGTACGGCACCGGATCAGTGGTGCCGGGTCAGGCGTTGCTCTCCATCGGGACGATCGCCCAGCCGGGGATGGCCTCCTGGCCGGGGACCGGCACCGGGTCGGCACTGAAGTTCATCAGCAGCACCGCACCGTCGGCGGCCCGGAACGCGCCGAGCGTGGAGCCCTGGGCGCGGCCCAGCTCGACATCACCCTCGCGCAGCTTGGGGACCAGCCAGCGCCAGGCGTCGGTCAGCGGGGTCGGCTGCCCGCCGTCCTCCTCGGTGGCCGGGCTCCACAGCGACGAGTACTCCAGGTCGTCACTGCCCTCCGGGCCCCACAGCAGCGCACCCTGGGTGCCGGAGCGGGCCATCGCCTGCAGGACGGCGAGCGTCGACACGGCGCTGGCCGGGGTGCCGTAGCCGGCCTGGGCGTCGGCCGGGACGTTCGCGTAGAACTCGCCCCACCAGATCGGCAGCTGGGTCCGCTCCTGGATCCACCGGTCGATCACCGCGAACTTGTCGGCCCCGACGTCGACCGGGGAGATCGCGTCCTGCTGGCCGCGGTTGGTGGTCGCCCCGTCGACGACGATGAAGTCCGCGCCGACGTTGTTGGCCAGCCAGTACTCGATGACGTCGAGCGGACGCTGGTCCAGCGCGCCCCACGGGCCGCGGATGGGCGAGGCGTCGGGGGAGTCCGGCGGGACGCTGCTCATGACGACGTACGGGCCGCCGACCTGGACGTCCGGCCGGACGGACTTCACCGCTTCGTAGACCTTGTTGTAGAGCTCGGTGTAGCCCTCGTAGTCCCAGCGGTTCTGCTCCTCGTGGTAGAAGCCCTTGAGCTCGTTCCACACCAGGACGCGGTCGACCTGCGGGTAGCGCGCCACGGCCTCCTTGGCCAGGTTCGCGTAGTCGTCGAAGTGCTCGGGCAGGACCTGGCGCTCGAGCTTGTCCCACGCGGTGACGCCGGGCGGGCCGCCCTTCATCCAGTCCGGGCCGCAGCACAGCGTCAGCATCGCCTTGCCGCCGGTCTCCTGGGTCAGCTCCATCCGGCGATCCAGCGAACCCCACTCGAACTGGCCCGGCGCCGGCTCGGGGTTCAGCGTCCCGAAGCCCATGAGGTGGTGGTTCTGGTACTCGGGGCCCAGGCTGGACAGGATGTCGGCGCCGCGCTGCCGGGCGGCGGCCGGCTCGGTGTCGTCCAGGCTGTTCTGGGTGTGGGTGACACCGAGCTCCATCGGGCCGGGCTGCTTCTCCCAGGTCCAGCCCTCGTTCAGGTCGAGGGCGCGGGCGGAGGCCTCCAGCGCGGTCGGCGGTGGGCCGCCGGTCTCCGGGCCGCCCGAGGTGCAGGAGGCCAGGGCGAGCACTCCGACCAGGAGTACGGCCAGGGCGGACACCCGGCGCGAGGCCGAGCCGGTCGCCGGGGACGGCAGCAGCCGTCGCGGTGGCCTCGTCGGGGAGGGACGGCGGGACGCTCGCACGGGTTGGGACCTCACGTTCTGACACGGTCGCTGACACGTTCCGTGGCCGCTCCGACGAGACCGTGTCGTCGGGTGGCCGGTGCCCAGACTGGCAGCGGGCCGCTGTGATCCACCTGAGAGCGGGTTGCAGCCGGTCGGTCGCAGCCCGCGTTCAGGCGTTCGGAGCAGGGTAGGGGCGCGGTTCACGGTCCTGCCCATCAGGTCCGCGACGGCGGCGCAGGCGCTTGTCCCGCAGCGTGTACACCGCGTCGACCCGGTCGAGGACGGCCGGGTCGTGGGTGATCAGCACGACCGAGCGGCCCGCCGCGGCGGCCAGCAGGTCGTCCAGGACGGCGTCACGGGTGTCCGGGTCGAGGTGCGCGGTGGGCTCGTCGAGGACGAGTACGGCCGGGTCGACGAGCAGCGCGCGGGCCAGCGCGAGCCGGCGGCGCATCCCGCCGGAGAGCCGGGCGCCGTGCGCGCCGACCTCGTGATCGAGGTCGAGGCCGGCCAGCCCCACCCGGTGCAGCACGCCGCTCAGCTCGGCGTCGGTCGCCCCGGACGCGGCGAGGCGCAGGTTCTCTCGCACGGTCGAGTCGAACACGTGCGGATCGGCCGGGACGCCGGAGACGACCCGGCGCACCTCGTCCGGCGGGCGGGTGGTCAGCTCGTGGCCGCCCAGGGTGACCGACCCGGTGAGCGGGTCGAGGAACCGGAACAGCACCGCGGCCAGGGTCGACTTGCCCGAGCCGCTCGCCCCGACCAGCGCGACGTGCTCGCCCTCGGCGACGTCGAGGGCGAGGTCGTCGAGCACGGCGGGCCCGGGCGTCCCGTCCGGCTCCGGGTGGGCCACCCTCAGCCCGCGGATCCGCAGCGCCCCCCGGGCGGGCAGCGGTGCGGGTCCGGGCTCGCGGCGCGCTACCGACGGTTCGGCGGCCAGCACCGGCACCAGCCGGGCGAGCCCCGCGCGCACCGTGGCGAGCTTCGCGGCGGCGGCCGGGAGCGGGGCGACGATCTCGAAGGCGGCCAGCGCCGTGAGCACCAGCACGGCCATCGGGACGGCGCCGAGCGTGCCGGCGTCGACGGCGGCGACACCGAGCAGCAGCGTCGCGGCCAGGGTCAGCCCGGCGACCAGCGCGCCTGCCCCGGCGCCCAGCCCGAGCAGCGCGGCGTCACGGCGCGCGGTGCGGGTGAGCTCGGCGTCGGCCGCCTCGACCGCGCGCACGGCCCGGTCGGTGGCGCCGTGGGCGATGAGATCGGGCGCGCCGTCGAGCAGGTCCACCAGGCCGGTCGAGAGCCGGGCCCGCGCCCGCGTGGCGCGCGCGGCCGGACCGCGCGACAGCGCCGCGGCGACCGCGGGGACGGCGACACCGGCCAGCAGCAGCCCCGCGGCGAGCAGCACGCCGCCGGGCACGAGCAGCGCGGTCGCCAGCAGCACCGCACCGGAGCCGACCAGGGTGGCGGCGCCCAGGGGAAGGACGCTGCGCACGACCAGGTCCTGCACCGAGTCGGTGTCGCTGACCAGCCGCGACACCAGGTCACCCGAGCGGAACCGGTGGATCGGCTCGGTGGCCGCGAGCCGGGCGTAGACCCGGTTGCGCAGGTCGGCCAGCGCGCGCAGCGCGGCATCGTGGCCGACGAGGCGCTCGGCGTAGCGGGCGACCCCGCGGCCGACGCCCAGCGCCCGGGTGAGGACGACGGCGACCGACAGCGCCGTCACCGACGGGTGCTGGGCCGCGGTGGCGATCAGCCAGGCGGCCAATGACAGCAGCCCGGCACCGCAGGCGGTGGCCAGCGCGCCGAGCAGCGCGCCGCCGAGGACCCCGCGGGCCTGCGGGCGCAACACCGAGCGGGCCAGGGCGGCGGTGCCGGTCGGGGTGGTGCCGGGGGCGCTCATCGCCGGGCCGCCACGGCGTCACCGTGCTCGACGGCACCGCTGTGCTGGGTGGCGCTGCCGTGTTCGATACCGACGGTGCGGTCGGTGTGCTCGGCCCAGCCGGCGTCGTGGGCCACGACGAGCGCGGTCCGCCCACGCAGCAGCTCCGTGGCCGCGGCGCGCACGGCGGCCGCGGAGTCCGGGTCGAGGTGTGCGGTGGGCTCGTCCAGCAGCACCAGCGGGGCATCGCGCAGGAACGCCCTGGCCAGCGCCACCCGCTGCCGTTCGCCCGACGACAGCCGGGACCCGCCCTCCCCGAGGGGGGTGTCCCAGCCGCGCGGCAGCCGCGCGACGACCGCGTCGAGCCCGGAGCGGCGGGCGGCCGCGTGCACGGCCGCGTCGGAGGCGTCCGGGTCGCCGAGCCGGACATTGTCCGCGACCGACCCGGCGAACAGGTGCGGCTGCTGCGGGACCCAGGCGATGCCGTGCCGCCACGCCTCGAGGTCGAGCTCGGCGAGGTCGGCGGCCTGCGTGGCGGTATCGCGGCCCGGGATCCGGACCGTCCCGCCGGTGGGTGCGACGAACCCCAGCAGCACGCCCAGCAGCGTCGACTTGCCGGAGCCGGACGGGCCGCGCAGCAGCACGGACTCGCCGGGACGCACGCGCAGCGACAGTCCCGCGAGGGCGTCGGTGGATGCGCCGGGGTAGCGGACGCGCAGGTCGTCGACCACCAGTCCGCGGCCCGCCGGATCGGGGACGGGCGGCGGTGTGGTCCCGCCCGCCGCACCCCCGGCCGGGCGGTCCAGCTCGGCGAACACCTGCTGGGCGGCGGCGACGCCCTCCATGCTGGCGTGGAAGCGGGCGCCCACCTCGCGCAGCGGCAGGTAGGCCTCCGGGGCGAGGATCAGCACGAACAGCGCGGTCGCGTAGTCGAGGTCGCCGTAGAGCAGCCGTAGCCCGACCTCGACGGCGACCAGCGCCACCGCCAGGGTGGCGAGCACCTCGAGCACGAACGCGGACAGGAACGCCACCCGCAGCGTCCCCATCGTGGCGTGGCGGTGCTCGTCGGTGGTGTCGCGGACCTTCTCGGCGACGACGCCGGCCCGCCGGAACAGCGCGAGCGTCGGCAAGCCCTGCACGACGTCGAGGAAGTGCCCGCCGAGCCGGGACAGCAGGTGCCACTGCCGCTCGGTGCGGGCCCGGGTGTGCATCCCGACCAGCACCATGAAGACCGGGATCAGCGGCAGCGTGACCCCGATGACGATCGCCGAGATCCAGTCGGCGTCGGCGACGACGACCAGCACCGCGACCGGGACCAGCACCGCGAGCACGAGCTGGGGCAGGTAGCGGGCGAAGTAGTCGTCGAGCGCGTCGAGCCCGCGGGTGGCCAGGGTGACGATCTCGCCGGTCGAGCGCGACGGGTCGGGCGGTGCGGCGGCGAGCCGGCGGACCAGGCGCATCCGCAGCTGCGACTTGGCGCGGGCCGCGCTGCGCAGCGCGGCGGACTCGGCGCCGTAGGACAGCAGCGCGCGCGCCAGGGCCACCACGGCCACCGCCGCGACCAGCCCGGCGAGGGCGTCGAGGCCGGCGCCGGCGCCCTGGAGCGCCCCGTCGGTGCCCCAGGACGGGGTGGCGCCGGCGATCACCTGCGACACCAGCCAGGCCTGGGCCAGGATGAGTCCGGTCGCGGCGACACCACATGCGGCGGCGACGAGCAGGTGCACACGGACCGCGCTCGCCGTCCGTAGCAGTCTGGGGTCCACCGGCGGGCCGCCGGCTCGAGTCGGGGTGCTTGTCGTGGTGCTCATCGTGGCGCCGGTACCTGCGGTTCGACGCGCTCGCCGCCGAGGCGCTTGCGGAAGACCCAGTAGCTCCAGCTCTGGTAGAGCAGCACCAGCGGCAGGAACACCACGGCCACCCAGCTCATCACGGTCAGCGTGTACGGGGCCGACGCCGCGTTCGCGACGGTCAGGGTGTGCGCCGGGTCGGTCGTCGAGACCAGCAGCTCCGGGTGCAGCTGGCCGAACAGCACGACCGACAGCCCGCCGACGGCGAGCGCGGTGGCGGTGAACGCCCAGCCCTCGCGGCCGAGGAGCACCGCGATCCCGGCCAGCGCCAGCGCCAGCCCGGACGCCCAGGCCACCGGGGTGGTCCACGCCGGGTCGCGCAGGGCCAGCGTGGCGGTCAGGAACGCCACCGTCAGCAGCAGGACCGGCAGCACCGCGCGTACGGCGAAGCGCCGCGCCCGGCGGCGCACCGGGCCGTCGGTCTTCAGCGCCAGGAACACCGCGCCGTGCAGCAGGAACAGTGCTGTGGTGACCGCGCCGCCGAGCAGGGCGTAGCCGTTCGCGAGATCGCCGAGCGACGCGGTGACGACGGTGTTCGCGCCGTTGCCGGGTGCGGTGCGGATCGTGGGCAGGCCGCGGACGAGGTTGGCCAGCACCATGCCCCACACGAAGGCCGGGACCAGCGACCCGACGCCGATGCAGACGTCCCACCGCAGCCGCCACGCGGCGTCGTCGCGCTTGGGCCGGTACTCCAGGCCGACCCCGCGCACGATCAGCGCCAGCAGCACGAGCAGCACCGGCAGGTAGAAGCCGGAGAAGGTGGCCGCGTACCAGGCGGGGAACGCGGCGAACATCGCCCCGACCGCCGCGATCAGCCAGACCTCGTTTCCGTCCCACACCGGGCCGATCGCGCCGAGCGTGACCTCGCGATCCTCCTCGGAGCGGCCGAGGACGCGCAGCAGCATCCCGACACCGAAGTCGAAGCCCTCCAGGACGAGGTAGCCGGTCCAGAGCACGGCGACGGCCAGGAACCAGATCGTGGGCAGGTCCATGACGACCCCTCTAGTAGCTGAACGCCGGGTCGCGGCGCTCGGTCGGCTCGGGTGGCGGGTCGTCGGCGTAGGGCATCACCGCGCCGGGGCCCGCCTTCACGTAGCGGAACAGCAGTCCGACCTCCACGACCGCCAGCACGCCGTAGAGCAGCGTGAACGCAGCGAGCGAGAACGCGACCTGGCCGAGGCTCACACCGGGGGAGACGCTGGCCGCGGTCAGCAGCTCGCCGTGCACGGTCCACGGCTGGCGGCCCATCTCGGTGAGCACCCAGCCGAAGATGTTGCCGGCCAGCGCCGCGGGCAGTGCCGCGACGACGACCTTGTACATCCAGGTGTTGCCCGGCAGCCGGCCGCGGCGCGTCAGCCACAACCCGGCGACGGCGACGGCGACACCGGACAGGCCGAGGCCCATCATCAGCCGGAACGACCAGTACAGGACGGCGATGTTCGGCCGGTAGTCGCCGGGACCGTAGAACGCCTCGTACTGGGCCTGGACGTTCTCGATGCCCTGCACGGTGCCCCACGGGTCACCGGTGGCGAGGAAGCTGAGCACGCCCGGGATCTGGACGTTGATGTGGTTGCGGCTGCCGTGGATGTCACCGACCGCGAACAGCGAGAACCCGGCGGACTCCTCGGTCTGCCAGAGCGCCTCGGCGGCGGCGATCTTCATCGGCTCGTGCTGGGTGGCCAGCTTGGCCTGGTGGTCGCCGGAGACGGCGACGAGCGCTCCGGCGATCGCGGTGACCAGGAACCCGGCGCGCATGCTCGTGCGGAACAGCTCGCGCTCGGACGCGTGGGGTGTGACGTCCCCGTCGCGGGGCCTGCGTTCGCGCATCAGCTTCCAGGCGCTGACCGCGGCGACGAACAGGCCCGCGATGACGAACGCCGCCGCCACCACGTGCAGGTAGGTCGACCAGGCCTGCGGGTTGCCCAGCACGGCGCCGATGTCGGTGAGGCGGGCGCGGCCGGTGGCCTGGTCGACCTCGTAGCCGACCGGGTTCCGCATCCAGGCGTTCGCGGCGAGGATGAAGAACGCCGACAGGTTCGACCCGATCGCGGCGGCCCAGATGCAGGCCAGGTGGACGCCGCGGCGCAGCCGGTCCCAGCCGAAGATCCACAGACCGATGAAGGTCGACTCGAGGAAGAACGCGATGAGCGCCTCCATCGCCAGCGGCGCCCCGAAGACGTCGCCGACGAAGGTCGAGTAGGTGCTCCAGTTCATCCCGAACTGGAACTCCTGGACGATGCCGGTGACGACACCCATCGCGAAGTTGATCAGGAAGAGCTTGCCGAAGAACTTGGTCGCCCGCAGGTACTCGGTGCGGCCGGTGCGGTACCACGCGGTCTGCAGCGCGGCGACGATCACCGAGAGGCCGATCGTCAGCGGCACGAACAGGAAGTGGTAGATCGTCGTGATCCCGAACTGCCAGCGTGCCAGGTCCAACGCGTCCATACCGGCCCCGCCCTCCGCGAAGTTCTACGTCCAGTAGTAGTTCTACCGTACGTAGAAGATCGAAGGGTGACGGGGCGGCGTGGGAACGGCCACGCGTGTCGCTACTCGCTCAGTTTCGATGTTCGCTCCGCAAGCTCGCTCAGTCCCGCGCGAACGCCCCGTGCGCGCGCAGCACGTCGAGGACCTCGGGCAGCTCGGCGAAGGCGCGTTCGACGTCGCCCGGTGCCGCGACCCGGTGCGCGTTGACGGCCACGTAGGCGCGCGTCGCGGCGTCGAACCGGTCCTCGCCGACCCGGCGGCGGCCCTCCAGCAGGGCGGCGGCGCCCTGGTCGTAGACGCCGGAGACGTAGGCCGTGAAGCTGCCCCCGCGGCGGTCCCAGAACGCCATCGGCGCGCCGATCGGGCCGTCCTCGGCGCGGGAGAACGCGGTGATCCGGTAGTCGTCGAACTGCTCGGCGACGACGGCCTGGGCCCAGGTGGCGAACGCCTCGTCCAGCCAGGGGTCGCGGCCCTGGTCGTTGCCGACCAGGGAGTAGAACCACATGTGGGCGAGCTCGTGCGCGACCAGCGCCGGCCGGGTGCCGTCGGACACGTCACCGAACTGCAGGTGGGTCGGGAACTCGACGCCGTCGCTCTGGGTGGGCACGATCGTCAGCCACAGGTCCGGGTACGGGTACGGCCCGAGCAGCCGCTCGAGCTTCGGCAGGTACTCGGCGACGGCGTCGGCCCAGTCCTGCGCCGAGCCGCGCAGCGCGCCGCCGTCCCCGGCACCGGCGCGTCCGGCGACCGGGACCGCGACGTGCACCCGGGTCGCCCCGACCGTCGTTGCGGTGATGCGGTAGTTCCCGACGGCGAGCGCGACGTCGCGTACCGCCTCGGCGGTGAAGGTGTGCGTGGTGCGCCCGGGGCCTGCGGCGACCGTGCCGGTCGGGGTACCCACCCCGGCGACCTGCTGGTCGTCGTCGGCGGTGACCGCGAGGGAGGCCAGCCGGGCGTCCTCGGCGACGACCGTCTCGCCGGACATGTCGACGGCCGGGGTCCGTACCCAGCCGCGGTCGCGCACCCAGGCCAGGACCGGCAACGGGGTGCCCAGCCACGCGGTCCCGGCCGAGGGGGAGTGCCCGATCCGCTCGGCGGAGTCGGCGCCGAGGGTGAGTGTGAAGCCGAGCTCGGCGGTCACTGTGGTGCCTGCCTCGACGCAGGCGGGCAGCGGCAGCTCCACCAGGGTGCCCGGGGCGCCTGCGGGGGCACCGGCGGGCTCGGACCGCGGAGTGGCCGGGGCCCCGTCCACCGCGGCGCGCGTGATCCGCGCCGACGTCCCGTCCGCGACCGTGGTCGGGCGGTTGGCCCAGAGCCGGAACACCAGCTCGCAGACCCGGGCGTCCGGGGTGAACCGGACGGTCTGCGTACCGGTCGCCGACGACAGGTCCGGCGCCATGTCCAGGGTGGCGTCGACGACCGGGCGGTCGTCCGACGGCGCGGCCCGCTCGGGCCCGACGCCCGCGGCGCAGCCACCGAGCACCGCCAGGACGACCGCGACCGCGGCGAGCGCCCGGTGCCGCCGGGTCAGAACGATCATTGCGGTGACGTTAGGTGCGGCGGCCACCCACAGCGACCGGCGGCGCCGCCTCGTGCGCCGGGCTCACCCGATCGCGTCCGGCGGCGCGGGCCCGGGCCCGGGCCCGGTCCCGCAGTGCGTGCGCCGGAGCGGAGACCAGGGCCTCCAGCGGGCCCCGGCCGACTCCCCGCCGCCAGGCGAGACCGATCGCCGCGGCGACCGCGATCTGCCAGAGGTAGCCCTCGACCGGATCGAACGTGTCGAGCGGGGAGTTCATGAACAGGACCGAGGCCACGTAGAACGTCAGGGTCATCGCCCCGGCGGCCGCGACCGGGCGCAGCACGTGCCCGAGCACCCTCGAGACGCCGGGCCTGGTGATCCCGGCGAGTAGCAGGGTGGCACCGAGCGCGGCCAGTGCGGCCCCGGTGGTCGCGACGACGTCGAGCGGGGTGCCCGAGTGCGGCGCAGCCGTCGCGAGCCACCACCAGGTGGTGGTCGGGGTGACGCCGTCCGGCGTGCCGGTGACGGCGGCGGCGACCGTCGGCGCGGACTCGAGCAGTGCCGGTGGGCTCGCCGCCACGATCGCGGCGTAGCCGCCACCGGGCCCGAGCAGCCACATCGAGATGCCGGTCGCGGCGAGCGCGGCCGCGGTACCGCCGGCGAGCAGGCTCACCGCGGTCCGCACCGAGGACAGCCGCAGCCGCCCGACGACGAGCCCGACGGCCATGTACGCCAGCCAGATCACCGCCGGGTAGGCGCCGGTCACCGTCAGCCCGGACAGCAGTCCGAGCGGGTCGGCGACCAGGTCCACCGGCGACGGATGGCCGGGGTCGGTCCGCGGCAGCAGCGGGCGCACCAGCTGCGACAGCACGGGGATCCCGAGGCAGAACAGCACCGCGAGCGGTGCGAGGACCCGGGTGGGCAGCGCGACCAGCGGGATCGCCAGCACGAACGCGACGGCGTAGTAGGGCAGGATCAGCGTGGCGATCGACGGGTCGGTCCAGCTCAGCGCGAACGCCAGCAGCAGCAGGATCCCGGCCCGGGTGGCCAGCGTCGCCGCGGCGGCCCGCAGGTCCGGTCCGGCCCGCACCTGCGCGCGCCCGGTCACGAACGCCAGCGACACCCCGGCGAGCACCGCGAACAGCGCTGCCGATCGGCCGCCGAAGATCAGGTAGCTGGTGGTGGGGGCGCCGTCGTCGCCCGCCTCGAGCAGTGCGTGCACGGCGATGATCCCGAACAGCGCGAGGCCGCGGGCGGCGTCGACGCCGAGCAGCCGGCCGGTGCGTTCCTGCGGCGGCGCGGTGCGCGGAGCCGGTGCCGGGGGTGGTGGGCCGGTGGCCGGGACGAGGGGAACGGTCGGGCCGTCGACCGGCGCGAACGTCGTCGTGGCGTTCTCCGTGGCCGGGCGCTGGGCCGGGATCGAGGGCACGGTGCCCGGGCCGGGCGGGGGAGTCGGTCGGTTCACGCCATCACCTCGTCGATCAGCTGGAGGCCGAGGTCGCGGGCGTCGGCGCGGGGCAGTCCGGCGTCGTCGAACCAGTCGGGACCGGCCTCGGGATGCGGGCCGACCACGCCGACCCGGCCGGCGCCGAAGGGCGTCACGGCCGCGGCGACCTCGTCGTTCGGGTAGCGGGCCAGGACGGTGCCGCCCGTGCCCGCGTCGAGCAGGAAGTGCGGCCCGTCCTGGAAGTAGAGGGTCCGGTCGCGGCCGCACCAGTCGAGCCGGACCAGGGCGTCGCCGTCGTGGGTGACGGTGGCGCCGCGGGTGTCGATCCACCGGTCGGTGTCGCCGGGCAGCAGCCCGAACCCGGGGGTGGCGCCCGCGAGGTAGCCGCCCAGGCAGAAGCCCAGGTAGCGGCCCCCGCCCGCGACGAGGTCCCGCAGCGGGCCGCGGGCCCGGCGCACCACGGGCCAGGCGTCCTCGAGGGTGCCGCCGCCCGGCTGGGCGTACAGCGTGGCGCCGGCCAGGACGGCCGGGCTCAGCTTCAGCTCCTCGCGCGGGCCGACGAACCGGACGTCGAACCCGTGCCGCGACGAGGCCAGCAGCGCCGCGACCGACTCCGGGCAGCCCGGCACGGTCGCCGGTCCCCGGTAGACCAGCGCGAGCGGACCGTCGGTGCGCACCGGGGCGGACCGGAACCGGTCGAGCAGACCGCGCAGCCTCACCGCTCGTCCACTCGGTGCCGCGACCGGCCGCCGCACAGCGACACGGCGTCACCGGCGCCGGCCCGGCCGGACCGCGGGCCGGCGACCCGGTGCCGGCCCACGGCCGAGGACGCGACGAGCTTCGGGGTCGTGCGCCCGGCCTGCACCGAGCGCATCCGCAGGGTGCGGCCCGTGTCGACGACCGGCCCGACCCGGGTGAGCACCGTCGTCCGCTCGGGGTCGACCGCCCTCAGCCGGTCGGTCTCCTCGACCGGTGCGGCCGGGGCGACGGTGGCGGCCGAGGCGATCGGGGCGCCCGCCGCAGCTGTCCCCGCCGGCGTGTCGACGACCGGCTGGGCGGTGATGCCCCGCCACCGGCTGCCCGCGGGCAGGTGCTCGCCCTTCATCACCAGCGACAGCGGCTCGAGCCGTACCCCGGCGCCGACGACGGAGTCGTAGAGCACGATCGCCCGGTCGCCGACCGACGCTCCGTCGGCCACCCGGATCCCGGCCATCTTCATGACCCGGTCCTCGAACAGGTGGGTCTGCAGCGACACGTCGCGGCCGACGACGGCGTCGTCGCCGATGTCGACCAGGTCGAACTCGGTGAGGTAGGTGGTGGACACGCACGTCCGCCGCCCGATCCGGGCACCCATCAGGCGCAGCAGGGGCGGCAGCATCGGCGTCCCGGCCAGCATGCCCAGCAGCGCCGGTACCGCGGCGGCCTCGTACAGCCCGGTGACGAACTCCGAGCGCCGGACGAAACGGCTCCAGAGCGGCTCGGTGCGTGCCCGGTAGGTGCCGACCACCAGCCACTTCACCGCGGCGACCAGCAGCACCAGCAGCAGCGCCGTGCCCAGGGCCAGCGCAGGCGCGGCGAGCACCACGGTCCACGCCGAGGAGGTCCGGGCGACGTCGGAGAGCGCCTGCAGGAACAGGTGGATCGACACCGCGATCACCGAGGCGGGCAGGGTCGCCCGCAGGAACTCGATGCCCAGCCGCTCGGCGACCCGGGCGCGCGACGGCCGGAACGTCAGGCTTTCCGGCTGCTCGCCGGAGTCCTGGCGGACCGGCAGGTTCATCGCCGGGGAACCGAGCCAGGTGGTCTCCCTCGGCACTCCCGACGGCGGCGGCACGGTCGCGACGCCGATCAGCGACTCGTCGCCCAGGGTCGTCCCGGCGGGAACGATGGCGGCGTTCCCGACGAACGCGCGGCGCCCGACCAGCGTCGGGCGCCGCACCATCCAGCCGTTGTGGAAGGTCGCGCTGCCGACGCTCGCCATGTCGGCGACGAAGCTGCCCGCCGAGATCGTCAGCATCTCGGGGTCGATGTGCGAGGCGGTCGAGACCTCCGCCCCGCGCCCGACCCGGGCGCCGAGCAGCCGCAGCCAGAGCGAGGTGTAGAGGGTCGCGTACAGCGAGTTGGTGAAGGCCAGGCTCATCTCGAGCAGCTTGTCGCCGAACCACTTGCGCAGGCCGAGCGCCGAGCGGGCCGGGAACACGCCGGGGCCGGTACGCGGCGACACGATCCACCGGCCGGCGGCGACCAGCACGCAGACGGTGACCACGAAGACCGGGCCGACGAGGAACGCGACGGCCAGCGCCGGACCGGCGCCGAACAGCAGCAGCGACGTCCACACCAGCAGCACCGCGGGCACCAGGGACGCCAGCGCGACCAGCTCCAGGGCGGCGACGCCACCGACCGCGGCGGCCAGGTGGCGCCGCGTCCAGGACGGTGCCGGACCGCGCTCGGTCAGCTCGGCGACCGCGGCGTCGGCCGCGTCCGGGACGCAGGGCGACCCCGCCCAGTGCTCGGCGCGCGGGATCAGCTGGTCCGCGGCGACCGCGGACTGCTCGCCGACCACGGCGTCGGCGCCGATCACCGCGCCCGGTTCGACGACCGAGCCGGCACCGACGTGCGCGCCCTCACCGACCGCGATCGGCGCGACGGTGACCCGACCGTCGGCCACCGTCCAGGGCCGTAGCGCCGCGCCGTAGCCGACCGTGGCGCCGTCGCCGACCTGCAGCATCGAGGGCAGCGAGAGCACCGACGTGCCGACATGGACGTCCCGGCCGATCCGGGCGCCGAGCAGCCGCAGGTAGCCCGGGGCCAGCGGGCCGCCGGACAGCACCGGCAGCGGGGACATCGCCAGCAGCATGTCCGCCGCCCACAACCGCAGGTGCACCCGGCCCCACAACGGATGGGACCCGGGCCGCAGGCGCGCGGTCAGCGCGCGCACCGCGAGCGGGGCGAGCAGCCAGCGCTGCAGCAGGAAGATCGCGGTCGAGCCGAGCGCCAGCTGGGCCAGCACGGCCGGCGCGACCTGCCCGTCGTGCCAGGCGTACACCCCGGCTGCGGGCAGGGTCATCGTGAGCATCAGGACGAACAGCGCCGCGGCCTGCGCCGTCCCGGCGGCGGTGTAGCGGCGCCGCGAGTGCCGCAGCGGCTCCGGGCGCGGGGGCGGCGGCACCGAGCCGGCGCCCTGCTCCGCGGCCGACTCCGGGTCGAGCGCACCGGCCAGGCCGCGGACCGTCGGGTGCTCGTAGAGGTCCCGCACCGCGGGGGTGCGGCCGATACCGCGCTCGCGCAGCAGCGTCACGACCCTGGCGGCGAGCAGCGAGTGCCCGCCCAGCTCGGTGAAGAAGTCGGCCTCGACCGAGACCTGGCCGGGGTCCAGCGCGAGCGCCTCGGCGAGCACGTCGCGGACCGCGGTCTCGAGCTCGGTCGCGGGCTCCACCAGCGGCCCGGCGGAGGAGACGATCCGCGGTCCGGACGGCGCGGGCAGCTTCGGCCGGTCGACCTTGCCGCTGGCCATCATCGGCAGCCGGTCCAGGACCTCGACGTAGCCGGGGACCATGTACTCGGGCAGCCGGGTGCGCAGCAGCTCGTGCAGCCCGGCCCGGTCCACCTCGGGTCGGGCGGCCACGACGTAGACGGTGAGTTCCTCACCGGTGCCGTCCTCGGGCTTCGACAGCGCGGCGACCGCGCTCTCGACGTCGGCGTGCTCCAGCGCGACGCTCTCGATCTCGCCCAGGTCGACGCGGTGCCCGCGGATCTTGACCTCGTCGTCGGCCCGGCCCAGGTAGACGATCTCGCCGTGCTCGTCGAACCGGGCGAGGTCGCCGGTGCGGTAGAGCCTGCCGTCGCCGTTGCGCGGCGCCGCGGGGTGGCGGACGAAGCGGTCCGCGGTCTTCTCCGGGAGGTTGACGTAGCCGACGGCGACGCCGGGGCCGCCGATGCAGAGCTCGCCGACCTCGCCGTGGCGGACCTCGCGCAGCTGATCGTCGAGGATCACCGCCGAGTAGGTGGGCACGGGGCGGCCGATCGTGACCGGCTTGCCGGGGTGCAGCTCACCCCAGGTGCAGGTCACGGTGGTCTCGGTGGGGCCGTAGGTGTTGAGCATCCGGCGCCCCGGCCGCGCCCAGCGCTCGACCAGCCCGGCCGGGCAGGCCTCGCCGCCGACCAGCAGGGTGCGCAGTGCGGGCAGCTCGCGCGGGATGGTCGCCAGCAACGTCGGCACGCAGCACAGCACGGTGACGCCGGTCTCGGCCAGGAAGTCGCCCAGCTCGGCGCCGATCCGCCGGGAGTCGGTCGGCCCGACGACGAGGGTGGCGCCGGCGGCGAAGGTCGGCCAGATCTCCTCGATCGAGAAGTCGAACGAGATCGTCATGCCCTGGTAGACGCGGTCGTGCGGCCGGACGTCGTACACACCGGTGATGACGTGCACGAAGTTGCAGATGCTCGGGTGCGCGACGGCGACGCCCTTGGGCCGGCCGCTCGATCCCGAGGTGTAGATGATGTAGGCCAGCGGGTCCGATCCCGGCGGGACCGGCTCGACGGGGTGGCGGGGCAGCCGCGCGACCTCGTCGGTGCAGAGGTCCAGCGCGATGACCCCGTCGCGGGGGAGCTCGGCCGCCAGGTCCGACGTGGTGACCAGCAGGTTCAGGCCGGCGTCGTCACGGATGTAGCCCACCCGGTCCGGTGGGGCCGCCGGGTCGATCGGGACGAACGCGGCGCCGGTCTTGAGCACGGCCAGCAGTACCGCGTAGGTCCGCCAGGTGCGGTGCAGCAGGATGCCGATCCGCCGCCCGGGCGCCGCGCCGTGGGCCTGCAGGTACCGGGCCAGCTGTGCGGCCCGCGCGTCCAGCTCGGCGTAGGTCAGCTCCAGCGCGCCGTCCTGAAGCGCGACCGCGTCCGGTGTCCGGGCCACGGTGGCCTCGAAGAAGCGGTGCAGCCGGTCCGGGAACCGGACCGGCGGCCCGGCCGGGACCGGGGTCACCGGGTCGGCCGCGCGGGTCGGGGACATCGTCACGTGCTGTCACTCTCCTCGGACGACGGCGGCCGGCCGGGCCAGGGGAGACGGGGAGGTCAGGGAGCCGCTCCGGCCGGGACGCCGTTGTTGGTGCACCCCGAGTCTCCGTTCCACCACCCGTCGGCGTTACGTCGGCGTGACCGGAACGGAGGCGTCGATGTGACGTTGCGTGCGAGAGGAGGGGCGTCGACGCGTCCAGTGGGGGACTGCGCTGCTCCGTACGGGGGAGTGCCGGGCGGTCAACCGGCCGCTGGGCCGAGCGCGAGGGTCCGGGTGAGGAATCCCACCTGTGCGGTCACGGAACGTTCGAACATCGCGCCGCAGTAGACGTCGAAGTGCCCGCAGCCGAGCTCGAGGACCTCGGCGCCGGCCCCCGCCCGCGCCGCGACCGCCCGGGCGGCGGCCGGCGGTGCGATCGAGTCCCTGATGGCGACCACGAGCAGCAGCGGGGCGCGCAGCCGCCGGGCCGCGGTCACCGGCCGGTTGAACGGGATCCGCAGCACGCCCCGGGCCCGCATGGTGTTGCGGAACGACGGCCCGGTGATCGCGGAGTAGCCGGCCTCGGCGTCCGGCGCGGTGACGGCCGCGGTCGCACCGGGTGGGCCGAACACGCCGATGCGATGCGGCGGGCGGCCCAACAGGGAACCGGCGACATCGAGCAGGCCGTGCCCGATGAGCCTCGCCGGCTGCCCGGGGCCGGCGTGGCGGAGGATCTCGCGCAGCGCGGCGCGCCCGTCCATCGCCGCGCCCTGCGCGATCACGGCGGCGACCTGACCGTCCCGTGCGGCGACCGGGACGACGTGGCCGCCGGAGTACGAGCTGCCCCAGAGAACGATCCGCTCCCGGTCGACGCCCGGCAGCGCGCGGGCGTGCGCGATCGCGGCGTGGTAGTCGGCCCGGTGCCGCAGGTGGTGGACGTCCTGGGCCAGCGCGGGGTCGGCGGTGCCACCGCTGGTGCCGAAGCCCCGGTAGTCGAAGACGAGCACGTCGCACCCGGCGGCCGCGAAGCGCTGCGCGAACGGCAGCAGCCCGCAGTCGCGGGTCGCGCCCAGGCCGTGCCCCAGCACCACGCACGGCCGCCCGCGGGATCCGGCGAGCGCGTCCGACGTCGCGGTGAGGTGCCAGGCGGCGCAGCGGGTGCCGCGGGAGGCGAACGAGGTCTCGGCGGGCGTGACATCGCCCCGCTCTGTCGTCGGTGCTGGCCGGTCGGACACTAGACTGCCTCGACGACACTTTCCGGCGGACGGCGAGGAGTCGCCGGCACCGGCACCCCTTGGCCGAGCCGGAGCACCACCTGCGGTGGGCGGCTCCCGCTGAGCAGCCGTCGGACCCGCTCGCGCACTTCGGCTACTTCGACCAGTTGGGACAGGAACGAGGCGGACAGACCTTCCGAGGTCGCCGTCAGCAGCACTCGTTGCAGTGCCTCCCCGGCGCGCAGATCTTCTCGCGAGCCTTCGGTGTGCACACTGAGCACGGCGATCAGTGGATCGGACTCGAACGCCGCCGGCGCGGGCCGCGGATAGGCGGTACCGCCGAAGTCGCGGACCACCCATGGTTGGTTCGGCGGGGGGCAGGGCCCGCCGGCCGAGGCCGGGACGCCGTCGGCCCTGCCTGGACGATGCCCGGTCCATGTCGACATCTCCTCGACGAAGGCGTCGTCGCGTGTCTGCTGAGCATGCGCCTGACGGGCGAGTTCGCCCAACGCGTCCAGCTCGGAGCGCTCGGTGACCAGCTGGAGCCAGGCACCCTCCTCGAGGGCGGCGCGTCGCAGGGCGGACCGAGCGGATCCTGAGACCGCCCCGTCTCGGAACGGGCGGCGGTTGGTGCGCCGGCGCGGCACTGTGTCCAACAGTCGGCGTTGCTCCTCGGTCGCACGGACCGTACCGCCGTGCCGGACGACGGCGAGCAGTTCCGGATCATGCCGGTCGGGGAGGCGGGTGACCATCGGCCGGATCCCGATCCCGGTCAGGGCCAGCCGCAGTGTGAACAGCGCGGCACCGCACCCGATCCGTAGCTCGCGGTCGGTCGGGTCGGCAACCGGTACACGCCGGTCGGTGTCGGCGCGCAGCTCGATCCGGTCCGGCCACAGCCGGAAGCGCCATGGCTGACTGTTGTGCAATGACGGTGCGCGCACGGCGAGTGCGAGTACTGCCCTCGTCGCATCGGCGTCGAGACCGAGTGTGCCGGTGATCGCTCCGAGTCCGTAGGTCGTGTCCATGCCGCCCCCTCTTCTGCACCGCGATGTCCGGCGTTTCGTCTCGATGTCGATGATGGGGCCGGCTGCGGTGGTCAGGGTAGGTTCGAACGTCCCGCGACCCCTGGGCGAGGGTCCCGGTCGGGCCTGAGAAGGCGGTGGGCAGGCGCGGACGTGGTGCCGGTCCCATGCTGGGAGGCTGTGCGCAGGACGACATGGCCGCACGGTCAACGCCGGGCCGGCTCTTCGGGACTCGCTCGTGGCGCTACTGTCGGGCGCTGTCGCGGCGCAGTGCGCATGCGTGATTCCTGACGATGTCCATCGCCGTCACGATCCCGCGGACCCGCCCGGCCTCCGTGACGAGCACCGCGTCCCGGGCGCGGGCGGTCATCACGGCCGCGGCCTCGGCGAGTGGGATCGTGCCCGGTAACACCACCGCGTCGCCGTGGACCTCGGCGACCGGCAGTTCGATCGCGCCGAGCGGGCTGCGTTGCGCGGCGATCCCGCGCAGCAGGTCCGGCTCGGTCAGGAGCCCGACACACCGGTTCGCCCGGAACACCGGGAGGTGGTGCACGCCCTGGGCCACCATCAGATCCAGCGCGACCCGTACCGGGGTCTGCGGGGTGACCGCCACCAGCCGGGGCGACATGATCTCCCGTAGGAGCGGGTCGCGTGGGGAGTCGAGGGTTTCGGGCGGGGCGGCGGGACGGGCTGGCCGGTCGTGTCTCATGACGTCCTCGATCCCTCTGCGGTCGGCCCCGGGGCCCGGGCTCGCTCGTGCCCGAGCGTCGTCGGTGTGGGTGTACGGCGGACCGGGCACAGGACCGGGCGCTCGACGCCGAACGTCCGTGCCCGGCGGGTCCTTGGTCCCGCCCGTCGCGGGGCGCCGACCGGGAGAAGGCCTCGCATGGATCCGGCGGGAGACGCCCCGGGACGCGGGGCAGTGGGGCGGATCGACGTGAGGGCGGGCGACCAGCATCTTCCGGGCCGGACGACCTGGCTGGTGCAGGACTCACGGCTCTGAGCCTCCGGGAAGCAGGGCGGGCAGTCTGGCTGTGGCGAAGGAGGTCGTTGTGAAGCCCCTGCTCCCACGCCGTCAGGTCCGTGAACTGACCCGGTTGCGGACCTGGTGGTTCTGGCTCGCCGGCTGGGTCGGGCTGGCCGTGCTGGCCTTCGTCAACGGGACCGTGCGGGTCGTCGTCTACCAGGACCTCGTCGGGGAGACCGCGGCTCGCCAGATCGCCACCAACCTCCTGATCATCATGATCGGCGTCTACACGGTGGTGCTGCACCGACGTTGTCCGCTGCCTGACACCAGGGCGGCGCTCGCGGTGGGGATGGCCTGGACCGCGCTGACCCTGGCCTTCGAGTTCGGTGTCGGTCACTACGTGTTCGGGACCGCGTGGGCGGCGCTGCTCGCAGACTATGACCTCGTCCAGGGGCGCCTCTGGATTCTGGTGCCGATCGCGACGCTGCTCGCGCCTGCTCTTGTCCGTGCCGGCCGGCGGAACCGACGTCCTGAGGGGCGCTGATCTGCGCCCCGCTCTGCCTCTCGTCGATCAGGAGCAGAGGTGTTCGCGACCCGACCCACAGGACGGTCCGCTCGCGGCCGGATCCATCGGACGCCGGTCTTGAGTCGAGCGTTCGGCGTCCTGATGATCGTCGGTGCAGCCTTGAACACGGTCTTGCTCGCTACTCGTCCGGAGCTGTACCGCATACCCGGTGAATGGTTCGGCGGGCCGCAGGTCCTCGGCCGGCTGTGGGCTGCGACCTTCGGCGACCACCCGACGGTGTGGATGGCGGTGATCGGGATCGGGTACGAGCTCGTGGTCGGCGTGCTGGCTGTTGCCCGCGACCTGCGCCTGCGGCTCGCCGGGCTGCTCACGAGGCTCCCGGTGTGGCCCGCGGTCCCTCACCGTGGTGCTTCCTCGCGTTCCCGGCGTGACCGTGCACCGACGACGATCACGGCGATGCCTGCGTCCAGCAGGCCGACACCGGTCCAGACGGCCGCTGCGGAGGTCGCGCCGAGCCCCGGCACCTGGGCGGCGACCTGGACGTCGGCGGTCACAGGGCCGCTGCCGTCACTGTCCATCACCACCGCGGTCCAGTTGCCCGGCTCCGGGGTCCAACGGGCGGTCTGGGTGGCCGGGCCGGAGGCCGACGCCACCCAGAACGTCTGGGTCCCCGGCCGGGTCGCAGATGAGGTGCCGGCCAGCTCGTCGACCCGACTCCCGCTCGTCGGACCGGTGCTGGTCGCCTCGCCCCGCCAGACTCCGTGGGCGACGCCGTCGAGGTAGCGGGCCACGTGCGCGGTCGGGCCGATCGCGACGAACACCTCCTCACCGCGGTGTGCGGTGGCCTGCAGGGCGACCTCGCCGACCACACGCGTGACCGCGTCCGGGTCGGAGTGGATCAGCACCGGATCGCTGCGCAGCGCGGCACCGTTGGTCGAGACAGTGCCGATGCCGGAGGTGACGAATCCGGCCGCGTCGCGGCCGAGCCGGTCGGTGGCCAGTGCCGTGGCCCCCGCGACGAGCAGGCCGGTCGCGATCGCGGTGATGACCGCGCCCACGACGAGCACTACTGATCGGCCCGAGGGTGGCGGCACCGGTGCCACCGATGACGTCGCGTGGGCGGCTCAGGTGAGAGGTCATCGGCCCCTGCGGACGTCGGGCGCGGCGCGGTCGGTTCGTCGCCGCCCTGGTCGAGCCGAAACGGTGGGTAGGCGTCGGTCATCAGCGCGGCGTAGGCCACGACGCGCAGCACCCACCGGTCGCAGCCGACGACGGTGTCGAACAGGCCGCGTGGATAGCGCCCGGTGAACAGCAGTGCCACGGCGGCGATCAGCACCAGCACGCTCACCAGGCCGCCGGCAAACGCGATCGGGCCGATGGTGTCGCTCCACCCCACGACCGGGCCGCCGGCCCCGATCAGGACGAGCAGCACGAGATAGTGCGGCAACGCCGGCAACCACCACTTGACGAGCACGAGCCCGCGGGAGAGCCGCTCGGGCGGATCGACCTCGAGACGAGCCGGGAAGTCGGGGCGATCGGCGAGGGTGAACGGCGGGTAGCGGTCGGTGCCGTTCGCGGCGTAGCCGTGGTACGCGACCCGCCACCCCCAGCGCAGCACACGGAAGGCCCCCTCCGGTGGTCCGTTGCCGATCGGGGAGCGACCGTGGGCGGCACCGTCCGTTGCCCCTCGGTCACCCGCAGCGGCCCGGCGGAATCCGCGGGTAGTGCGCGTCGAGCCGCCGAATGTCCATGCCGCGGCGGGCCCTTCGTCCCGCCCGTCGGGGACCGGCGGCCGCGGCGCCATGCCGCGCCGGCGCGGATCGTCGGGGCCACCGACGAGAAGGGGGCCCGCATGGACCCGATGACGACCCGCCCGGTGGCGGCCGGGGTGGACGGTTCCGAGCGATCGCTGGTCGCGGCACGGTGGGCGGCGCAGCGTGCCCGCGACCTGGACGTCACGTTACGGCTGGTGGCCGCGACCGGGCTGCCCGAAGCAGACGCCATGGGACTTCCTCCACTGGGTAACGAGGGGCACGTCCGCCGGGCCAGGGCCGCCGCTGCCGCGGCCCTGGAAACGGCCACCATCGAGGCGCGGGAGGTGCTGGTGGCAGGCCGGATCGACGCGACGGTGGCCGACGCGACCCCGGTGCAGGCGCTCCGGGACGCGTCCGGGAACGCGCAGCTGCTGGCCGTCGGCCACCGGGGGCGCGGCGGGTTCGCCGAGCTGCTGGCCGGGTCGGTCGCGGTGACCGTCTCGGCGACGGCCCGTTGCCCGGTCGTGGTCCTGCGCGGGGAGCAGACTGCGGGCGGGCCGGTCGTCGTCGGCGTCGACGGGTCGGAGCGTTCCGAGGCCGCGCTCGGCGCCGCGTTCGCCGAGGCCGAGCTGCGCGGGGCGCCGCTGGTCGCCCTGCACGCCTGGGCCGACGACGTCGTCGACCCCTACGTCCGACTGCTGTCCTACCAGGAGGAGCATCGGCGCGAGGAGCAACGTCTGCTGGACGGGGCGCTCGCCGCGTGGATCGAGAAGTTCCCGGACGTGCCGGTCCGCCGGGAACTGGTCCACGAGCGTCCGGTCGCTGCGCTGGTCGCCGCTTCCGCGGGAGCGGCGCTGGTGGTGGTCGGCTCACGGGGACGTGGCGGGCTGACCGGGCTGCTGCTCGGCTCGGTGAGCCGGGCCCTGCTGCACCACGCACGCTGCCCGGTCCTGGTAGCCCGCGGCTGAACGCCGCCGGTCGACGGCCGGTACTTCGCCGGAGCGGGCCGTCGGCTCGGTACGGCGACCGGCGGATCCGGTGTCGCACGGCACCGTCTCTGTGCAACAGGCCGCCATGGCGGCCCGACCGCCACGGGACCCGACCGCGCGACGTTCCGACCCGCCTCGCTGCTGTCCGGCGGCAATCCGGTCTGATATCGGGCCCGCGCGGCGCCCGTCGATCAGGGTGGGTGCCCGTCGTGGTGCCCGGGCCACGCCTCCCGGCGCGCTGTAACCCGAGGGAGCGGTCGTGCGAGTACGTGAGTCGGTGTCAGGTTCGGGACCAGGAGGGTGGTGTGCGATGACAGAGCCCCTGGACCAGGGCGAACCGGGAGAGCTCGCGCGCCTGCTGTCGGGGCTGCGGCTCGACCAGCTGATCGGCGAGGTGCAGGAGCGGCTGGGCGAGATCGCGACGACCCGGCGGCGGATGCAGAAGCTGCTCGACGCGGTCCTCGGTATCGGGGCGGGCCTCGAGCTCGACGCCACGCTGGAGCGGATCGTCCGGTCGGCGGTGGACCTGGTCGAGTCCCGCTACGGCGCGCTCGGGGTGCTGGCGCCGGACGGCTCGATCTCGCGGTTCGTCGACGTCGGTCTCGACGAGGACACCCGGGCGGCGCTCGGCCGCCCGCCCGAGGGCAAGGGGCTGCTCGGGCAGCTCATCGTGGACCCGCGACCGCTGCGCCTGGCGGATCTCTCGACCCATCCGGCGTCGGTCGGTTTCCCGCCGAACCACCCGCCGATGCGCAGTTTCCTCGGCGTCCCGATCCGGGTGCGCGACGCCGTCTACGGCAACATCTACCTGACCGAGAAGATCGGGGCCGCCGAGTTCACCGCCGACGACGAGCTGATCCTGCGTGCCCTGGCCGCCGCGGCCGGGATCGCCGTGCAGAACGCCGCCCTGTTCGAGCAGGGTCTGCAGCGCCAGCAGTGGCTGGAGGCGGCCGCGGAGATCCGCGGCGAGGTGCTGGCCGGCACCGACGGGCCGGACACGCTCGCGCTCGTCGCGCGCCGGTGCCTGGAGTTGTGCCGGGCCAGCGGGACGCTGATCGCGCTGGGTCCGGACGGCGACGGTGAGTTCCACGAGGGCGCCACCGCGGGCCGGGCGTGGCCTCGGAGCGGTCTGGGCGGGACGTTGCTGCGCGACGTGGTCGAGGGCCTGCAGCCGGTGCTCGCGGACAGCTCGCGCGCCGTCGTCGACACCCCTGCCGACCTGGCGGGCGGCCCGACCGTCGCGGTCCCGATGCGGGCGGTCGAGCGGGTGATCGGCGTGTTGATCGCGCAGCGCGAGCCGGGTGATCTGCCGTTCCGGCCGGCGGAGGTGCCGCTGCTGGTCTCGTTCGCCGACCAGGCCGCGCTCGCCCTGGAGCTGGGGGAGAAGAACCGCGCGCAGCAGCAGTTGGCGGTGCTCGCCGACCGCGACCGGATCGCCCGCGACCTGCACGACCATGTCATCCAGCGGCTGTTCGCGGTCGGGTTGAAGCTGCAGGGCATGCTGCGCCGCACCGCCGACGCCGACGTGCGGGACCGGGTGCAGCTGGCCGTCGACGAGCTGGACCACACGGTCCGCGAGATCCGCACGACGATCTTCGATCTGCACACCGCCGACCAGGGGGTGGGTGGGCTGCGTCGCCGGCTGCTCGACATCGTCGCCGACGTCACCGCCGAGTCCACGCTCGTGACCTCGGTGACCACCGGTGGGCCGGTGGACACGCTCGTCCCGGCGGCCGTGGCGACCCACCTGCTCGCGGTGGTCCGGGAGGCGGCGACCAACACCGTCCGGCACGCCGGGGCGAGCACGCTGACCGTGACGGTGGAGGCCGGCCCGGAGCTCACCGCCGCGGACACCGCGGACAGCGGCGCTGCCGTGACCCAGCTTGCCGGGGCGATCTTCGAGTGGATGCGCTGCCGCCGCAATCCGGTCCGGGGGATTCCACTATCGGAACGCTCAGCATGAACGACTACGAAAGAGCCCATACCCCGCGACGCGCGCGATCACTGACTCCGCGGTCGATGTCCGGCGCGCAGGAGCCACGCTCATCCCGGAGGGCTCGGTGCGCTCACCCCGTTCCTGATCGACCGGAACCTTTCGAGGGAGTTCGAGGCGATGAGTAATCAGCTGCACGGTCGGGGCCCGGTGCTCGTCGGTGTGGACGGGTCCGAGTCCGCCGCCGATGCGGTGCGCTGGGCAGCGACCGAGGCCGCGGCCCGTGGCACCGGACTGCGGCTGGTATCGGTGTTCACCCCGCTGCCGGCGCGTCATCTGCACGATATGGGGCTGAGCGCGGCCTACGATCAACAGGTCAGAGCCACGACCGCCGAGACACTCGACACGGCCGTGGAGTTGGCGGGCCACACCGCTCCCGAGGTCGTGACCGAGGCCGAGGTCGTGACCGGCTACCCGGCACCCGTACTGGTCGAGGAGTCGGCTCACGCGGCACTCACGGTCGTGGGCAGCCGTGGTCTGGGCGGGTTCAGCGGCCTGCTCATCGGATCGGTTGCGGTCGCGCTCGCGGCCCGCGGTCAGTCTCCCGTGGTGGTGGTCCGCGGGGACCACAGTGAGTGGGCGGGTGGGGACCGACCCGTGGTGGTCGGCATCGACGGCTCACCGACCAGTGAGAAGGCCGTCGCGGCGGCGTTCGAGGAAGCAACGCTGCGTTCAGCGCCGTTGGTCGCTGTGCACAGCTGGCTCGACGTCGTCCTCCAGCCGGCTGGGACGATGCTCAACCGAGACGCCGTGCAGGCCGAGGAGCAGAGCGTACTGGCCGAGCGGCTCGCCGGCTGGGAACAGGACTTCCCCGACGTGGAGCTGCGCCGGACGGTCGTCGAGGACCGACCCGCCCGCGCCCTGATCACCGCCTCCGAGAGCGCGCAGCTCGTGGTCGTCGGCACGCGCGGACGGGGCGGGGTGGCCGGACTCCTACTCGGCTCGGTCAGCCACGCGCTGCTGCACCATGCGCAGTGCCCCGTGCTTGTGGTGTCGCCAGAACAGTGACGGCCCTGGCTATGCCGGGCAGGTTCGCGGCTGAGCGCATTCACGATGCAGGTGACATGCCCCAGCCGCCACGGCTGCGGATCAGCGGGTGTCGGCGGCGGCGAGGGGTGCCTCCGTCGGGCCGGACGACCGTCCGGCACCGGTGACGTAACCGACCCGGATTCCGGCGAAGTCGAGCACGGTGCGGCCGCTGTTCATGAGATCTCCTGTGGGCACGGGCGACGCGGACCCGGCTCGGATCGGGTGGCGCAGGCGTCCGCGCCGGGGCCGGACGGCACCCATTCTCGAGGTCGTTTGGTTCCCGCCCGATCCAGAATCCCTGGCCGGTCGCGGCGGCTCCGGACGATTCCCGTGGCGGACCCGCCGTATGCGGGCGCAGGTGTCGCACACACGGCCTCGCTGCGTCGACCTTCGGCTGGCGGGGGGTCTACCCGGAGCGAGTGGCGGTGTGGGGGACGTCGTCCGGTGTCAGGAACGTGCTCGCTCCGCCTCGACCCCTGCCCGATCCCTGTGCATGGCGCGCCATCGCGTGACTCGGTCCGCACGGTGGGACCACTGGCCCGAACGGCGGGGCCCCGTGGCCCTGGCTCGGCGGTCGGCAGGACGGGGACCGTGTAGCCACCGAGCAGCAGAGGCGATGACGATGAGTTCACCTGATCTCGCCGCGGTGCGTGCCGCGCTGACCCTGGCGGCCCGCCGACCAGGTGCAATGGGCGCATGCGCCACTGCGATGAGGGGACAACCGCCGCCCGGTGGGCCAGGGCGCCCACGACCCCGGGGACCCCACACACAGACACCACCACCGACCGGCACCCTGCCCGACCGTCGAAGACGTCGCACCGGGTGTCGACGACGCGCTGAGACTGACCCTCTAGCGACGGGTTGGGACTGACCCCTCCATCGAGGCTGGAGGGGTGATCACGTTGGAAGAGTGGGCTGAGGTCCGTCGTCTGCACCGCGCCGAGGGCGTGCCGATCAAGGAGATCGTCCGCCGGCTGGGACTGGCGCGAAATACGGTGCGGGCGGCGTTGCGGGCCGACGCGCCGCCCTCGCGGGAGCGTGGACCGCGCGGGTCGTTGGTGGACAAGGTGGAGCCGCAGGTCCGGGCCCTGCTGGCCGAGTATCCGAGGATGCCGGCGACGGTGATCGCCGAGCGGATCGGCTGGACACACTCGTTGACCATCCTCAAGGACCGGGTGCGTGAGCTGCGGCCGTTGTTCGCCCCTCCCGACCCGGCGGACCGGATCGAGTACGCCCCCGGTGAGCTCGCGCAGTGCGACCTGTGGTTCCCGCCGGTCCCGATCCCGGTCGGTGCCAGCGGGGCGCGGGTCCTGCCGGTGTTGGCGATGACCTGCGGCTTCTCCCGGGTGACGGACGCTGTGATGATCCCGTCCCGCAAGGCCGGCGACATCCTGGCCGGGATGTGGGAGATCATCGCAGGGTGGGGCCGCTGTCCCCGCACGCTGGTCTGGGACCGCGAGGCCGCGATCGGCGGCACCGGGCGACCCGGCGTCGAGGCAGCTGCGTTCGCCGGGACGCTCGGGGTGCGGATCAAGCTCACCCCGGCACGGGACCCGGAGTCGAAGGGACTGGTGGAGCGGCGCAACGGCTACTTCGAGACCTCCTTTCTGCCCGGACGCAGCTTCGTCTCGCCGTTCGACTTCAACGCCCAGATCGAGACTTGGTTGACCGAGGTGGCGGGCGCCCGGCACCTGCGCTCGATTGGGACCACCCCCGCCACGCGGTGGCCGATCGACCGGGCCGCGATGGTCGCCCTGCCGCCGGTGGCGCCGCAGGTCGGGCTGACCGGGCGGGTTCGGCTGGCGCGTGACTACTACGTGCGCGTCGACGGCAACGACTACTCGGTCAACCCGGCCGCGATCGGCCGGTTCGTCGACTGGATCGCCACTCCCGCCCTGGTCGCGGTCACCTGCGCCGGGCAGATCGCGGCCACCCACGAGCGGGTCTGGGCCAGCGGCGCCACGGTGACCGATCCCGAGCACCGGGCCACCGCCCGCGCCCTGCGCACTGCGTTCACCGCCGCCCGTGACCGCGCCCGCCATGACACGCGCTCCCACACCGATGGGCACGTCGTGGCCCTGCGCGCGCTGCCGGATTACGACGCGCTCTACGGCGTGAACTTCGACCCCGCACCCGACCCGACCGCCACCGCTGAAGGGCAGTAGATGACCACCCCGAAGACGACCGCGACGACCAGCACGACAGCAGCCACGGAAGCCACGAAGACCGGTGGCGTGAGCACCGAGCTCGGCTCGAAGCTGGCCTACCTGACTCGCGTGTTGAAGACGCCCACGATCGCCCGCGTCTGGGACGACCTCGCCGCCCAGGCCCGCGACCTGAACTGGTCGCACGAGGAGTACCTGACCGCGGTCCTGGAGCGCCAGGTCGCCGACCGTGAGTCCGCCGGCACCACCATGCGCATCCGCACCGCCCACTTCCCGGCCGTGAAAACGCTGGAGGAGTTCAACCTCGACCATCTGCCCTCTCTGCGCCGAGACCTGCTCGCCCATCTGGCGACCGGCACGTTCGTGGCCAAGGCCGAGAACGTGATCCTGCTCGGACCGCCCGGGATCGGGAAGACCCACCTCGCGATCGGGATCGGGGTCAAAGCCACCCAGTCCGGGCACTCGGTGCTCTTCAACACCGCCGGCAACTGGATCACCCGCCTCGCTGCCGCGCACCAGGCCGGGCAGCTGGAGGCCGAGCTACGCAAGATCCGCCGCTACAAGCTGATCATCATCGACGAGGTCGGCTACATCCCCTTCGACCACGACGCGGCGAACCTGTTCTTCCAGCTCATCGCCTCTCGCTACGAACAGGGCTCGGTCATGGTCACCAGCAACCTGCCCTTCGGACGCTGGGGCGAGGTCTTCGGCGACGAGATCGTCGCCGCCGCGATGATCGACCGCCTCGTCCACCACGCCGAGGTCCTCACCCTCTCCGGCGACTCCTACCGCACACGCGCCCGCCGCGAACTCCTCGCCAAAGACCGCGACAACTAGCACGAACCGGGCACACAGGGGTCAATCCCAAACCGTCGCCAGGGGGTCACTTCTAACCCGCCGTTGACACCGGGGCCGGCAAGGAGACCGGACCGATGATGAGCCAGGAGCCGCCCGCCCCCACCTCCGCAGCGGGCGACTACACACTACGGGACACCACCGTTCGTCTGGGTGCTGAGTTCGCCGGGCAGGTGTCTGTCGCCCGGGTCGCCGCTGTCGTGGCAGGGGCCCGGGACGATCTCGACAGCGTCCCGCCGCTGCGTTGCCGGAGCTGCTCGAACGCCTTGCCCGCCAACGCCTGATCGATCCGGAGGGCGAGACCGATACAGTCGGCGGCCTGGCGATGGCCACCGGACTCCCGCGGCCAGGATCTGCAGAGCACGGGACGGGGTATCGGGCGCGGCTGTCGGCCCGTAGGAGCAGCCCGTTACGAGCAGCTGAGCACCGCTGGACAGATCAGCCAGGAAGCTCGTGAGCACGTCGCGCACGACCAGGGCGTGCATCCGCAACCTCGGCCACCGGCGTCGGTAGGGCGCCAGCGTGTGCTCGATCTCCCGGTGCAGCCGTGCCACCACCACGTCCCACTCGTCGAGCGCGGTCGGAGAAATCCGGCCCAGGCCCGGTGCCGGTCCGGCCCAGGTCCGCACGAGATGGTCAGCGCGGTCTCGCGGTGTAGCGCTGTGGCCACCGCAGTGGAGACCGCGATCGGTGAGGTCCACGGCACGAGCGCGAGGACAACGGGGCCCGTGGTGCGCGCCGGCGACGGGATCCTCGCCACCGGGCGCCCCCCACGAATTCGGCCCGCCGGTAGCCGGCGCGGCCGGACTCCCCGGAAGGAGAAGCAAGGGCGAGAGGCACAGCTCGGCGCGCTTCCACGGCTGCGAACGCGAGCGCGGCACCGCTTGCCGGGCCGACACGGCAGGTCACCGGTCCGTCCTGAGCGGCCTCGGCATCCGGTCCCTGCCGCGTGTCCGGTTCCGGCGGGTCGAGTCGCAGTAGCGGCCCGTCGGGCGCGGGGCGGACGGTCGGGGCCGTGGGCGTGACTTGCGGATCGGCACTCATCTTCGCAGGGTGACTGCCGATACGCGGGTCCGGCAGGGACTTCGGCCCCGCCCCACCGGCTCGATCTCTGGCCGAATCCTCCCGGAGGGCGGCGGTCGTGTCGTACACCCCATCGGCTGCTGGGACCGTGGGATGCTGAGTTCCCTGCCGCGGACGCGGGCGTGCGGAAGCGTTCTGCCGTGGGTGACCTCCGCCCCTGGGGGGTTCGGGCGGGACGTGTGAGTGTGGGATGCATGGACGCTGAAGGCCGGATGAGTCCCGAGGCGATGGCCCCCCGGGCGGATCCGCGTGAGCCCGCGGGCGAGGGGTGCATGCGGGAAGCGGTGGAGCTGGCGGTGCGGGCCCCGTCACTGCACAACACCCAGCCCTGGCGATGGCGGATCTGGGCGCACGAGGCCTGGCTCTACGCCGACCGTGACCGGCGCCTCGCCGCGACCGACCCCGATCGTCGTGACCTGCTGATCAGCTGCGGCACCGCCCTGCACCATCTGCACGTGGCGCTCGCGGGGTGCGGCCAGGCCGTGACGACCGAGAGGTTCCCCGACGTCGACGACCGCGATCTCGTCGCGAGGATCCGGCTGGTGGCGGGGGCACCGGACCAGGTCGAGGCCGGCTTGCAGCCCGCGTTGCTTCGGCGCCGTTCCGATCGCCGCCGGTACGGCCCGCACCGAGTGGAGCCCACCATCCTCGAGGAGTTGGGGAGCCGAGCCCGACGGCATGGGGTCAACCTTGTTCCGGTGTTGCGCGCGGACCAGATCGCCGAAGTCGCCGACGTGCTCGGTACCGCCGCCGACGCGCAGCGTCGCCGGCCTGGTTACGTGGCGGAACTGATGACGTGGACGCATCGATACGCGGGGGCACACGACGGAGTACCGACCACTGCTCGCCCGAAACGGTTGACCAGCGTTCCCGCCGGCCCGGTCCGCGTCTTTCCGCCAGGCCGGCTGGTCGGCCCGGCCGAGACCGGACCCGACGGGAGCGTTCTCGTCGTGCTCTGCACGGAGGGTGACGACCCGCAGAGCCAGCTGCGAGCAGGCGAGGCGACCAGCGCGGTGTTGCTGGCCGCGGTGCGCGCAGGTCTGGCAACCGTCCCACTGAGCCAGGGGCTCGAGCTGCCCGAAACTCGGTCCCGGCTGGCGCGCACCGCGTTACACGTGGCCGACTATCCACAGATGATCATTCGACTCGGTTACCCACCTGATGACCGTGAGTTGCCGGAGACCCCACGGCGGCGGCTGGAAGCCATGATCATGCCCTCCTGACGTCCTCGGTGCGCGTTCGCGATCGGCGACAAGTGTTGCCAGGGTCTGCGTGTGCCCGGCAACTCGATCTGCCCGGTCGGGGCGCGTGGCAGCGTCACGACGCCGCGTTCCACGCTCCCCGCCTCGCGGCCGCCGAGACCGAGCAGGCGGCCTGGCGAGGAGCCCGGCTCGTCCTGGAGCAGACGATCACCCATCGAGTCGCCCTCACGACCGATCCCCCCACCCCCCACCGCGCCGGGGCCGGAGGAGCCGGTCGCCGAGCGATCGCGCGACATACCGCCTGTGCACGCCGGTCGAACGTCCCTTCCCACGGAGACCGTTGCCCCTGGACCACGCGCAGCCGGCGCGGGAGGGTCAGTTTGTCCAGATTGCACCGTTGTGAAGGGCGCGCTGATGTCGACATCCTCGTACGTGATCCTCGTCGTGTTGCTGTGGCTGCTGCTCGGGCTCGGCTCGGTGCTGTTGTTCCTGGGCCGACGCGGATACCGCAGCGCGAGCTGGTATCTGCTCGGAGCGGTGCTGGGGCCGTTGTTCGTGCCCATCGCGGTGGAACGCGGCCGACGGGTCAACCGAGTGCATGAGCGCTCCGCCCCGCCCGACGGTCCTCGAAACGCCGGACAGATGACCGTGCTCGTGGGGATCGACGGGTCCGTCGAGTCCGACCAGGCCGTGCGGGACACGGTCCGACTGTTCGGCCCTGCACACGCCCGCGTCGTGCTGGTCGCCGTCGCCGACCCGGACATCGCCGAGTTCGGCGACGCGGCCCGCCGGCAGGAGCGGCACGAGCTGCTGGCCACCCGGGCGAGCTGGCTGCCTGCCAACGGCCCCGCGCCGGTGCTCGAGGTTCTGTACGGGCAACCCGACCTGGTACTGCTGGAAGCCGCGGCGAACGAGCAGGCCGACGTCCTCGTCATCGGCCGCCGCGGCCGGGGCCTGTCCCACGTGCTGCTCGGCAGCGTCGCCCGCTCCCTGACCCGGCGCTCCCCGATACCCGTGCTGTTGTCCGGACAGCCGACACCACCGCCCGCAGGCGGCGCCGCAGACGAGAACCGCGCGGTGATCGGTGGTCACGGCGGATCGTGAACCCCGACGGGGCCGGAACGCGACGGCCGGCTCGGCCACGGCGCTTCGGCCCGTCACCATGGTTTCCTCAGCGACCATCGGTACGGTGGCGCGCTGGTCGAGGGCGACCGCTTCGAGCTGGGAGCTCACCTCGAGCTTGGTGAGCACATTGCACATCTGGGTCCGCACGGTGGCCGGCGACACCGCGGCTTTGCAGGCGATCGTCGAGGCCCGCTGGCCGGCCGACAGGAAGTCAGAACCTCGCGTTCGCGCACTGTCAGGGTGGCCAGCGCGGCGGCGACTCGCTGCTGTACGTGTGTGTGGAGATGGTGCAGTTCGATCAGTCGTGCGCGGTGGGCCGGCGCGGTGATCGAGTGCCTGGCGATCGCGGCGCGGGTGGTGGTGAGCAGCGTGTGGAGCGGGGCCGTCTTGGGCACCCACCCGAGCGCGCCAGCTGCCAACGCCGCCTCGATCCGGTGGCCACGCCCCTCCGTCCTCAGCGCGATCCGGCTGCCGGGGGCAGCGCGGGCGTCGGTGACGGGGGGACGGTGGTGTCGTGCCCGGCCCACCGGTCCGGTGTCCTCCGTGGACTGATACTCCATGCCGCCCGGTCCTTTCGCGTGCCCGCCAACGGAACCGCAGGGTCACCGAGGTCTGGAGTGACGCCGTCCAGATTGGGTGCCTCAGATCACTTTCGTCGAGCCCGGCGTGGCGACCGCCCCCGCGGCGCAACATCCGCCGCCGCCGGCGGGGCGGGGCCGGCCCTCACCCATGGGCCGGTTCGGGAGTGCACCGCAGGCGGTGGGCCCCGGCCACGTCGTCGGTGGCGTCTCGGCCAAGGAAGCGGTCGGCGGTCCAGGCGTGGGTGCAGAACCGGGTCGGAGCGTCGCCGACGCGACCCCCGACCTGTGCGGCGCTCATGCCGCTGGCCTGGACAATCTGGTCCTGGCCGGCCGAGGAGGTTGGTAGCTGGGTGGTCCGGCCCGAATGTCGGGCGGTGTCGGGGAGGGCGGCTGCAGAAGCGATCACCCGTGATCCGTTCCGGCGAGCCTGCCCAGCTACCTGCATCGCGCGACCGTGAACGCACGGCGAGACCGTCACGGTGCACCGGGGGATGGTGCACCGTGACGGCCGGGCGCCGGGCTCAGCGCCCCGGGGCCGGCGAGCCGGGACACGGGCGCGCCGCGGCACGGCTGTTGGCTGGCCCTTCGGCCTTCGCGTTGCGGGCCATTCGGCCCGACCGCGCAGGCCGCCGCCGACCGACGCTGGCGAGGACCTGGTTCGCCCGGGAGACGGGTAGAGCGATGGTGGCGGTCCGGGCGCTGGAGGGTGTGTCCGGACAGGGACACCAGCCCCGTACACCGGCGAGGGGATACGGATCTTCGAGCTGTCCCTGACACCCGGCCAGGCCGGGCGGCGTACCCCGGCGGGGCGACGGCGATCGATCAACAGGAGGTGACCATGTCCGACAGAAGTGCTTTGTCCGGCGGGCTCCGGCACGCGTTGTCCATCCGGTCGCGGGCGTCGGTCGGCCCGCGTGCCGACGACCGTCCGGGCTCGCGGCGGATGTGCGCGGACGCGACGCGCGGAGGACGACGATGAGGGCCGCCGATGTGATGACGGCGCCGGCCGTCACGGTCCCTGCGGCGACACCGGTTCCCACGGCTGCGGCGCTGCTCGCCTCGCACGGGTTCACCGCCGCTCCGGTGCTCGACGGTGAGGGGCATCTGATCGGGATCGTGACCGAGGCGGACCTGGCGCGAAACCGGATCCGGCCCGAGGGGTGGCCGGAACAGGGGGCGGGGCTGCCCGGCACGGTCGGTGAGGTGATGACCCGGGCTCCGCTGGCGATGCGTCCGGAAGACGATCTCGCTGACGTCGTCACGCTGATGCTCGATGCTCCGATCCGATCTGTGCCGATCGTCGACGACGGCGTCGTCGTCGGTGTCGTCACCCGCCGCGACGTGCTGCGGGTGGTGGCGCGCGGTGAGCTCACCTCCGCCGAGGTCCGTGCGCGGAGGCCGCTTCCCACTCGATCGGGAGGAAGCAGATGAGCGCACCGATTCGAGCGACGCACGGTCGCGGCAGTGCGCGACGCCGAGGAACGGGTACGCCGGTACGCGTGGGAACTGGAGGTCGAGACCCGCACGGTCACCGGTCTGGTCGCCGTGCACGCGTGGGCGGACACCGCAGGTGAGGAGGTCGACGATCGGACGGGCGGGTTCGAGCGCGAGGAGAACGAGCGGATGCAGCTGCGGATCCTTGCCGCTGCTGCACGGCTCGACCAGCCAGGCCTTGCTCTACGAGCTGCGGTGCCCCCTGGCCGTGGTCCGGACGGACGGACCTGATATGTAGCCGGTTCGTCACGTGGGGAGGGTGAGGCGGTGTCCGCGACTGTCGTCGTGGACACCGGAGACCGGCGGTCCGCGGCTGGTGTGGGCGGTGCCCCTGCCGTAGGAGAGGGGCCGGTCAGTGCCTGTGGCGCCGCTCGGCGGCGTAGACCGCGGCTTCGGTGCGGCGTGCGTACCCGAGTTTGTGCAGCACGGACGACACGTAGTTCTTGACGGTCTTCTCGGCCAGGTGCAGCTCGCCGCCGATCTGCCGGTTGGTCAGTCCGTCCGCGACCAGCTCCAGGATCCGCTGCTCCTGCGGGCTCAGCGCGTCGTAGCGGGGGTCGGACTCCGCACCGGCGCTCTCGCCGTTGCGCAGCCGCTCCAGCACCGCGGCCGTCGCCTTCGGGTCGAGCAGTGACCCGCCCGCCGCGACCGTGCGGACGGCGCCCACCAGGTCCACTCCGGCGACCTGTTTGAGCAGGTAACCGGACGCCCCGGCCATGATCGCGCCGAACAGCGCCTCGTCGTCGGCGTAGGAGGTCAGCATCAGGCAGGCGGGCGGCGGGTCGAGCGTGGAGCGCACGTCCCGGCAGACGGTGACACCGTCGCCGTCGGGCAGCCGGACGTCGAGAATCGCGACGTCCGGGCGCAGCGCGGGCAGCCGGACCGCCGCCTGCGCGGCCGTGGCGGCCTCGCCGACCACCTCGATGTCGTCCTCCAGCTCGAGCAGCTGGGCCAGCCCCCGGCGCACGATCTCGTGGTCGTCGAGCAGGAACACCGAGATCGTCACGATCGCCTCCGCGTCTGGTCCGTCCGATCCGAGGTTAGTGCCCCAGCCCTCGCCCCGGCAGCGCCCGAACGGCCCGCCACCGGGGACGAAGGTCCGTGCCGTCACCCGGCGGACGGGTCAGGTGCCGTGGACGAGGACGTCGGAGAGCCTGCGGCGTGGAGTGGTCGGCAGCTCGCGATCGTCGGGGGCACGTCCGATGCGGATCAGCAACTGCGGGCGGTCGGGCGTGCGCAGCACCTGGCGAGCCACGTCCGAGCGCGTCTGCGTGGCCTCCAGCAAACGGGACAGCGGACAGGTCGCGAAGCCCGACCGGGTCGCGGCGAGGAGCACCGCACCGGCCGCTTCACCAGCCGCGAGCCGCGCCGGGTCGTCGTCGGCCGGGGTGGTGAGCACGACGATCGTGGCCCGGTCCTGACCCGTTCGGGGTACCGGCAGTGAACCGGGCGGGAAGCGGACGCCCAGGTCCGGCTCGCAGGGCCGGCGCGCGGAGACCGGTACCGACTCGGCATGCACGCCATCGCCGGAGCCGGCATAGCGGTGCGTCCACACCAGCAGCTCCGCGGCTTGCCCCGGACGCGTGCGCATCTCCCGGGCCGCCTCCAGCTCGAGGTCGGCGAGGTGGCCGCGCGCGAGGTGGCCGCGCGCGAGGTCGCCGGACACCGTGTGCATGGTGACGCCGTACCGGGCGGCGTGAAACCCGAGCGCCGCGCGCGTGTGCCGGGCGACCAGTCCGGCGGTGAACGGGCGCCGGTCGGTGTGCCGGTGCGCGATCGCGCGGGCCAGGGGAGCCTCGGCACGACTCTGCTGGTCCGGAGGCGACCCGGTGAACCGGACGGTCGCGAGGTGGTCACGATCCCCGTCCGGGAAGCGCACAATCTTGTGACCGGCCCCCGCGGCGGCGAGCGCGACGTGCAGGTGCAGCAGCGCCGCCCCGCAGCTGATCAGGTGATCGCGGCGGTTCGGGTCGGTGAACGGCAGGCGGCGCTCCGGGTCGGCGTACAGCTCGATCCGGTCCGCGCTGATCCGCCACCGCCAGGGCTGGACGTTGTGCACCGACGGCGCGCGCAGTGCGGCCCCGACGGCGCTGTGGACCGTCTCCGGGCGCGGCAGCGCCCTGCCCGGGTTCGTACTCATCGGACTGGTCATCGGACTGTCGTGGCTGCGGGGATAGTCACCGAGACCTGGCCGTCGCTCGAACCGAGGCCGCGGCCGGCGGACAGGCCCTGCCCGACCTCCCCGGCCACCCGCAGCGTGCGATCGGTCGAGGTGAGGGCGACGAGCACGGCCCCACTCTGCGGCATCCGGTCAGCCATGGCGTCCTCCTCAGCAGTGTCCTGCCCACCCTGCGCCGCGGGCGAGCCGTGGAGCAGGGCCGACCGTCCCCGCCGGCCGGGGCGCAGTACCCGTCGGTGGCCGGGCCGGGCTTCCCTTCCGGGGCGGCGAGAGCGCGTCGATGCTGGGTGATGACGACGACCGCGTGAGGTGATGGCGATGTTCTGGTGGAACGGTCACATGGACAGCTGGGGCATCGCGCCGATGGTCCTCGGGTGGCTGCTCGTCGTGGGACTGCTGGTCGTGGGCGTCGTGCTGCTCGTAGGCAGGTTCGCGCGGCCGGGTGGCGCGGCTCACGGCTCGGCGGAGCTGCGCCCGTGCGCGGCGGATCTGCTCGCCGAGCGCTATGCCCGCGGCGAGATCGACGACGAGGAGTTCCGGCGTCGCCTGCAGGTGCTCGACGCCACCGGGTCGCGGGGCCCGGCGCGGCCGGGCCGATGACGATGCCGTCCGGATCCGGTGGCATCTGCGGGCGCCCGCCGGGACGACGGCGCCCACCGATCCACTTCACGGGGCCCACGCCCGGCGTGCCCACCGACCTCGATCACAACAGGTGGCCAGACCTGCCGGGCCCACCGGCGAGCGGGGATCCACCGGAGAACAACGGCCCGGTCGTGGCGGGCCGGACGACCCGCCACGGCCGGGCCACGCGGCCGCGGTGCTGCTTCCGCGTCGGCGGCAGCCTGACCGGCAACCCGATGAGAGGAGTCAGCGATGAGCGCATCGCAGGGGTGGCCGATCGTCGTAGGCGTCGACGGGTCAGCGTCCGGGATGGACGCCGTGCGGTGGGCAGCGGCGTGGGCGGCCGAGCAGGACAGACCGGTGCGGCTGATCACCGCCGTCGGGCCGGCGCCATACCAGACGCTCGGGCCGGAAGCGCTCGTCCGGGAGAACTACCGGGAGGCGGCGCTGCGCGCGGCCGAGCAGCAGATACAGGCCGCGGCCGGCGCCGCTGCGCAGGTCGTGGCGGTGGAACGGATCCGTACCGAGATCCGTAACGGCACGCCGGCCGAAGTGCTGCACGACGAGTCGATCCGGGCGTCGATGCTGGTCGTGGGCAACCGGGGCCGTGGCGGGTTCCGCGGTCTACTGCTCGGCTCCACCGGCGTCGCGCTGGCGGCAGCGGTCCGCTGCCCGCTCGTGGTCGTCCGTGGCCGGCCCGCACCGGACGGCCCGGTCGTGGTGGGGGTGGATGGTTCGCCGGACTCCGACGCCGCGCTCGGGTTCGCCTTCGAGACCGCCGCGCGGTGGGGTGCACCGCTGACCGCTGTCCTGGCCGGGGCCGACCCGGTGGTGGATCCGGCCGTGGCCGTGGTGATCGACCGGGCGTTGATCGAGCGCGAGCAACGCGAGCTGCTCGCGCAGGCTCTCACCGGGTGGCTCGCGAAGTTCCCCGATGTCGAGGTGCGCGGCGTCGTGGCGCACGGCTCGCCCGCGGCTGCGCTCATCGAGAAGACCCCGCGGGCCCGCCTGATGGTTGTCGGCTCCCGCGGTCGGGGTGGCCTGGCGGGGCTCGTGCTGGGTTCGGTGAGCCAGTCGCTGCTGCACCACGCGGCATGCCCGGTAGCGGTCGTACGAGCCAGCGGCGACCATCTCGTCGAGCCGTGACGACGCCACCGACGGCCGTGCCGCACTGTTGACGGCTCGTCGCCCGTCCCCGCCGCCATCGCGACGCCGGCGACCGCCGTCTACAGCAACGGGCAGGAGGTCGCTCATGAACGGAGGATCGTCATGTCCAGCGCAGCGTCGTCGCCCACGCCCTCGGCTCCCAGCCGGCTCCACCGTCGGACCCGCAGGATCGAAGATCTTGTCAGCGTTCTGCTCGCGGTGCTGCTGCTCGGTGCCGGCCTGATCGCCACCGCCGTAGCGGCCGGCACGTACGGCGGCGCGCAGGAGCGGATCCGGGCGGAGAGCACCGAGCGACACCCGACGACCGCGCGGCTGGTCGCCGACGTCGGCGCCGCGGGCACGGAGCCGGCGGTGCTCCACCCGGCTCGTGTCGAGTGGATCGGCCGCGACGGCCGGCCGCGCACCGGGCACACCCCCGTGGGGGCGCCCGGCCGGGCCGGTGACCCCATTGAGATCTGGACGACCGCGGACGAGCGTCCGGTGCCCCCGCCGCTGACCGATCTGCAGGCCGGGGTGGCGGCGGTCGTGGCCTGGGTCATGGCGGCGGCCATCGGTGCCGGGGTGGTCTTCGCGATCGGGAGGCTGCTGTTCCGGTGGACGGCTGCCCGCTACGCGCGGGCCTGGGCGCAGGACTGGTCGGATGTCGAACCGGCCTGGACGGGCCGGGCCCTGTCCTGAGGCTTCGGTGCTTCGGCGCAGGTCGTCGCCTTTCCTGCGGGAGGCCTCGTCCCGACCGCGCTGCGCGACGTCCGTGCGCGGGGCGACGTCCGGTCTCTCTCGCCGGTGACCGGGTCACCGCGTGGCCGTCAGGTGATCGAGCGGCCGGAGCTGGGTGACGGGTGCGGCCGCGGCGGGCCGGAGGTCCCGAATCCGTGTGGCCCCCGGGCCCTGTTCACTCCCCGTGGGATCAGCGACCGTGGACTGCAGGTAGCGGCGTTCGACGAGGAGATCATGATGATCCAGGGTCCGGTGGCCGCCGGCGCCGATCTCGACGAGGTGCAGGTCCGTGACCTCATGACGGTGGACACGGTCACCGTGACGGTCGACGACACGGTGTGCACCGCCGCCGAGGTGATGCTCGAGGCCGGCGTGCGGCACATTCCGGTGCTACGCGACGGGCGCCCGGTCGGCATGCTCTCGATCCGCGACCTGCTGGCGGTCTTGCTCGATGGTGGGAGCGCCCCGTGAGAGGACCGGGGGCGACGGCGTTGCTCGCCGCCACCGACCCCGCGGCGGAGCGGTGACGGCAACTGCGGGCGAGCCGGCCGGGCAGATACCGGCGGTCCGATGTCGAGCCCGTCGACCAGGCGTCGGCCTGCGACCGTCGCGGGCTCCCCGGTAGTGGGTGTCGACGGTCGGTGGGCCACCCTGCCCGCAGCACGACCCTGAGTCTGAGGGGGCAGCGTCCCGTTCAGCGCCCGATCGTGGACGGCGGCGTAGAACGAGCCGACCTCCAGCTGGTTCGGTGAGTGTGCAGCTCGCCGTGCCGAGCACCGCCGGCTCGGACGCGTTGGGCACCGGCAGGGTCGGCGCCCCGACCGGAGCGACGGGAGTCCCTCCCACCGAGTGGACCTCCGGGGCCGGACGGACCGGCCCGGGCCAGGCGGGAGATCCCCGGTATCGGGGCCGCCGGCCCTGTCCGGACCGCGGGCCGGAGCGGACGCTCGCCGCCATGATTTCTACGATGGGCGATCCCGTGACCGGCCTCGGCTCGCCGGTGCGCGTGCAGGCCGACCTACACGCGCAGCAGTACCGTGGCCTTTGGCCGGTGAAGTGGTTCCTGCTGGTGCAGCTGCTCGCTCTGGTGATCGGGTCGGCGTTCGCGTTCGCGTTCGCCGAGCTCGGCGCGGTCGCCGTCGGTGCACGGCTGATCCAGGCGGGTGGCCGGTGATGAGCGGGCCGGTCGTCGTGGTCGGTGACGGCGAACTGACCAATCACGTGGCGGGCTGGGCGGCGGGGCTGGCTCGCCGGACCGGTCGGGACCTTCGCCTGGTAGTCGTCCTCTCACTCGAGCCACCTGCCGGCGAGCCGGAGCGGGTCGCCTCGGTGGCCCGCGTGCTCGTCCGTTCCGACCTCGATCACATCGCCGACGACGTCGCGAGCCGGTCGGGTGCCGTCGATGTCGAGGCGGAGGTTCGGGTCGGGTGCTGGGCCGACGTCGTTGCCGACGAGGAACGTACGGCGTCGGTGGTCGTCGTGCCGCACGACGCACGTTCGGTCGGACCCGCGCACGTGGTGGCCGCGGACCCCGAACCGGGCCCGCGCGGGTCGGTCTGGCACCGCGTCCGCCGCCTGACCACAGCTGACGCCGGACCCGGTGTGCTGCGGACGCGGTGACCGGGACCGCTGCGGGCGCCTGGTCCGGAGGGGTGGGGTTCCCGGCCTCGGTCGGGGCCTTGGTCCCACCGGGACCGGGGCCACCGGACCGCAGTGGGGCCACCGCATCAGACGACCGTGGGGCAGGAGGGAAGGAGGACTCGATGCAGGACGAATCACCGGTCCTGACCGGAATCGACGGATCCGACGAGTCACTCGTCGCGGTCGGGTGGGCGGCGGAGGAGGCCCGTCGGCGCGAAGCACCGCTGCTGCTGATGGAGGCCGTGCCCTGGACCTCGTTCCGGGCGATCGGCCTGCCCTGGCTGGGGCAGGAGTACGACCGCGACATCGCGGTCCGCGCCGCCCGGGAGCGCCTCGCCCGTGCCGCCACGATCGCCCAGGACGCGTTGCCACCCTCCCGGATCACCCACGAGGTGCGGGGCGGCTCAGCGGCCGAGGTCCTCCACGACGCCTCCGCCGGCGCCCGACTGCTGGTAGTGGGTAGCCGCGGCCGGGGCGGTTTCGCCGGCCTGCTCGCCGGCTCGGTCGCGGTCACCGCGGCGTCGACGGCGCAATGCCCGGTGGTGGTGTGCCGCCGGGCACCGGCCCCGGGTGGACCGGTCGTCGTCGGCGTGGGACGCGAGAGCGACCCCGCGCTCGAGTTCGCCGTCGAGCAGGCGATGGGACGCGGGGTGCCGCTGGTCGCGGTGCGCGCATGGTTCGACGAGACGATGGACCCCTACACCGAGGCGCTGCTCGCCCAAGCCGGGCGGCAGGAGCGGGCGCTGACCGCGGTGGCCGAGCGGACCCGCGCGATTCTGGAGCCGTGGCAGACGAAATACCCCGGGCTCGCTGCCCGGGAGCGCATCGTGCTGGACAGCCCGTCCGGCGCACTGGTCGGGGAGTCCACCGGGGCGCAGTTGGTGGTCGTGGGCTCTCGGGGGCGGGGATCGGTCACCGGCCTGCTCCTGGGCTCGACCGGGCAGGCGGTGATGCGGCACGCGCACTGCCCGGTAGCCGTGGTCCGGGCGCCGGGCGGCAGGCACGACGCCGGATGACCGCGGCGCTCCCGCCGCCGACCTGCCCACATCGACGGTGAGCAGGCACCGCGGCGAGGCCGTCGATGGTCCCGGGCGGCCAGCGACCTGGCCGCCCGGCGAATCCACCTAGGGACCGCCCCTCCTACCTGAACCGGTTGCGCATCGAGTACGTCAGGGCGAGAGTGGGCCCTGCGCAGTCGCGGGCGTGGTCGTCGCCGGTCTGCGGGTCAGGCCCGGACCACGACCACCGTGCAGTGCGCGTGGATGACGCTGTTGAGCCCGACTGAGCCGATCATCAGGCTGGCGGTCTCGCCTCGGCCGCGGTGTCCCACGACGAGTATCTCCGCTCCGCGGGACAGCCGTTCCAGTACCGCACCCGGGGGGCCGCGGTGCACCTCGACCTCGAGTGGGGGGTTCGCTGTGCCTCGTGCCGTGCGCGCCTCGGTCACCGCCTTGATCTGCTCCGCTGCCTTCTCTCGCGCGGACTCGCGGAGCCCGGCCATGTCCACCGTCGCGCCGAGGCTCAGCACCCAGGATGCGGGGACGTCATAGACGAGCACAACGCGGGCTGTCAGGCCACGTAGGACGGCCTCGTCCAGCGCGAACTCACACGCGGCCCGGGATCCCTCCGAACCGTCGATCCCGACCAGGATGTGGCCCGCCCCGGCTCCGGCCGTCTCGTCACCGTCGCTCATCCGTGTGCTCCCCTCATCGTGCGGTTTCCGGGAAGTGTGCCCGACGTGGCCGAAGTGGACAGGGTCGAACGGCTCGGGTCGGTCCGGCCGCGGGACGCGGACGGGGCGGGTCAGGTACGGGCGAGCCCGCGATGAGCGGGTGTATCGACGCGTCGTCCTGAGCGGGATTGGGTGACCAAGTCCCGGTTCGTGGCGGGCGCGGCCGCTCCCGAAACACCCGCGTCAGCCGACCAACGCCGGCGAGCAGACCTTGAAGCAATCAGTCTCTGTCAGCTGGCGGCGAGGCGCCGGACGGTGGTGACGCTAAGTACGGCGGCCGCTGACGAAGCCGCCGAACGCGATCGCGTAGAGGTAGGACAGCTGCCAGGTGGCCGGCATCCGCAGGGCCGTGCCCAGGCGGCCGAGCATCGTGCCCTGCGGCGCCCCGGTCGCGCAGCAGCAGGTAGGTGACCACGGCGTAGACCACGAGCAGCAGCACCGCGACCAGCTCGAACGGGAACGTGGGTCCGAACGCGTCGACGAGTTGCACGGTGGTGAACGAGGAGATCGCCGTCCCGCCCATTCCCGCGCCGAACACGGCGAGCGCCGCGGTGCGTGGACCGCTGCCTACACTCGCGGCCGTGACGATGCCCCTGACCGGACGTGTCCGGCAGGCGGTCCGGGCATTGACCCCGGGGTACTTCGCACTGGTGATGGCCACCGGGATCCTGTCGATCGGCATGCACCGGGTCGGCGTTGTCGCGCTCTCGGAGTTGCTGTTTGTCGTCTGCGCCGCCACGTTCGCCGTTCTGGTCGTGCTCACCGGATGGCGCCTGGTCAGCTTCCGCGACGCTGTCGTCGACGACTTCATCGACCCAGGCCGCGCGTTCGGCTTCTTCACCTTCATCGCAGGCACCAACGTCCTCGGCGTGCGGCTCTCCATCGGCGGTTACCACACCACGACCGCGACCTTGCTGATCGTCTCTGGTGTGACCTGGCTGGTGCTGGGCTACGTGATCCCGTGGACGGCGGTGCTGAGTCGGACGCAGCGCCCGGTCGTCGCGACCGCCAACGGGACCTGGTTCATCTGGGTGGTCGCCAGCCAGTCGGTCGCGGTCTCCGCGGCCACCCTGGAACCGCTGTCGGCATTCGACGGGCTCCGGGGTGTGCTGGCAGTGGTAGCGGTGTTCTCCTGGTCGGTGGGGGTCTTCCTGTACGCCTCGGCCGCCGTGTTCGTGGCGGCCCGGATGATGCTCTACGAGCTGCGCCCGGTGGACCTGACCCCGCCCTACTGGGTGGCCATGGGCGCGGCCGCGATCACCGCCCTGGCCGGGGCACGGATCGCCGAGATGGACGTCGCACCCATGGTGGTGGCCACCCGCGGTCTCGTTGCCGGCATGTCGGTCGCGTTCTGGTCATTCGCCACCTGGCTGATCCCGGTGCTGATCGCGGCCGGGTGGTGGCGCCACCGTGTGCACCGAGTGCCCCTGACTTACCAGGCCACGCTGTGGAGCGTCGTGTTCCCACTGGGTATGTACGCCGTCGCGAGTCTCGATCTCGGTGAGGCCGTCGCGCTACCACTCGTGGGCATCATCGGCGCGGTCGAGCTGTGGCTTGCTTTCGGCGCCTGGGCCCTGGTCTTCGCCGCCATGAGCGTGCACCTGTGGCGCACCATCATCCGGGTGACATGAGAACGCGGCGACGATCTCTCATCGTGTGCGTCGTGGAGGGTCGCCCACCCCTCCCCACCAGCTACTGGGCGGGTCGCTGGCCGGGAACGAGTCGTGGCCGCTCACATCCTGCTCGGTCGCCTCGGCCTCTGTCGATTCTTCCTCTGCAGCAGGCGTGCCGGCGTCGCCACCGGTGCCTGCGTGTTCGGGTCGTGCCGCCGCTGGGCGGTCGTGCGGTGCCATTGCAGAACCTTCCTCGTAGACGTCCCGACCGGCCGCCGCGGGGACGCCGACCGGTTCATCGATCACCTTGCGTGAGTGCACTGAGGATGTCCCGATCGAACCTCGAGATCACATCGAGCGGGATCTCCTTGGGGCAGACAGCCGTGCACTCGCCGATCTGGGTACATGCCCCGAAGCCCTCGTCGTCGTGCTGCGTGATCATCGTCAACGCCCGTGACGCACGCTCCGGTTGCCCTTGCGGAAGCCGGCCGAGGTGGCTGACCTTCGCGCCGGCGAACAGCATCGCCGACCCGTTGGGGCAGGCCGCGACACAGGCACCGCAGCCGATGCAGGTCGCGGCTTCGAAGGCACGGTCGGCGTCGGTCCTGGGCACCGCCACAGCGTGGGCATCCGGGGCCGCCCCGGCCGGTGCGCTGACGTAGCCGCCCGCCGCGATGATGCGGTCGAACGCACTCCGGTCGACGACGAGATCCTTGATGACGGGAAACGGCGCCGCACGCCACGGCTCCACGTCGATCACGGCACCGTCGGCGAAGCTGCGCATGTACAGCTGGCAGGTGGTGACCGCGCTTTCCGGGCCGTGTGCGATGCCGTCGATCACCACGCCGCACGTGCCGCAGATGCCTTCGCGGCAGTCGTGGTCGAACGCGATCGGCTCACCGTCGGTCAGCGCGAGACGTTCGTTGAGCACGTCGAGCACTTCCAGGAATGACATGTCCGGCGTGACGCCGTCCACCTCATAGGCGACGAGCCGGCCACGCTCGGCGGGACCGTTCTGTCGCCACACGCGCAGTGTGATCTTCACGGGTCGCTCCGTTGCTTCATCTCGACGCAGGCAGTGGTGGCCATCAGCCCACCCATCCGGACAGGATCGCGATCGGGGGGAGGAGGAACCCGGCGGTGATCACCACCGCGACCGACACGGCAGCGCCGTCGAGGGTGCGACGCCGGTGCACGCTGGTGTTCGCTCCCAGCGTCGCGAACGCGCTCCAGAACCCGTGCCGCAGGTGCAACCCCACCGCCAGCAACGCGACCGCATAGCTCACGGTCACCCACCACACCCCGAAACCATTGACCATGCGCTCGTACGGGCTTTCGGACGGGCCGCCGGGATGGATTGTGTTCCAGGTCAGGTGGAGCAGGTGGTAGACCACGAACAAGGCCACGACCACACCGCCCCATCGCATGGTGAACGAGGCGTAGGTTCGCTGTACACCACGCGGCGCCCGGCGGCTGGCATACCGTCGGCTCCCACGTCCGCCAGTGGCCCGGCGCGCTCGGGCCCACAGCACGCCCGCCGCTCCGATGTGGATCAGCACGCTCGCCAGCAGCACCACCCGAATGATCCAGAGCGCACCGGCATGTGGCAGCAACGGTGTGCCCATCGTGCGCAGGTGACGCGCATAGCCGTCGAACGCGGCCTGCCCGGAGAACACCTTGAGGTTGCCGTACATGTGCACTACCAGGTACAGCACCATGATCAGCCCCGTGACCGCCATCGCCGCCTTGAGGACCACGGTCGAGTGCAGCACCCATCGCCGCGTCGAGATCGGCCGCACAGTGATCACACCGTCCTGCGGTTCGGTCGGCACCGACGACGCCGCGGAGCGGTCCAGCGACCTACTCTGCCACTGCGGCAGTCGATCATCCTGGCGGGTGCGGTAGGCCCCTGCTCATTCACCGTGCTGAGCGGAGCGATCAACTGGGGCGGCCGCCCGCATGCCGACCTTGGCGACCGTGAGCAGCACGACGGCGTCCTCGATCGCATCGAGCCGGTGCGACCGCGGGGGGACCACGACGAGATCACCCTGCCTGCCGTCCCACGCATCCTCGTCGGCGACAAGCCGGACCCGCCCGCGCAGCACGTGCACCGTGGCCTCGCCCGGGTTGTCGTGCTCGGCCAGCGAGCGCCCGCTCACCAGCGCGACCACCGTCTGGCGCATCACGCGCTCGTGCCCGCCGACAACGGTGCGCGCAGCCCGCCCCGCCGTCGACTGCCGAGCCGCCTCGAGCTGCTCCCGAGCGAGCGCATCCAAGGAAAGCTTCTGCACAGCCACCCCTCCCGGCGGACTCGCCGCCACGCCCAGGGTGACACCGCACACGACGCCCCTCAAGGGCACCCCGACAAGTTGTGGTGACGGCCTGCGTCGCGCTCTCCGTCCACGGCATCGAGCCGCAGGCCCGGCGGGTGCATTGTCGGCATGGCATTGGTGGCCTGTCCGCGGTCAGCCGTTTCCCGACCACCTCGTTCGACAGTCGTGCCAGCAAGCAGCAGGCGTGTGTCAGCCGGCGGCCAGGCGGCGGACAGTAGTGGCGCTGAGGACGGCGGCCAGCAGGGCTGCGAGGGCCATCAGCACGAACCCGAGCGTGTAGGTGCCGGTCAGGGTGTAGACCGCGCCCATGATCAGTGGTGGGAAGAACCCGCCGAGGCCGCCGGCGGCCCCGACCACCCCGGTCACCGTGCCGACCCGCTCGGCCGGGACCGTGCGCGCGACCATCGCGAACACCGCGCCCGTCCCGATCCCCAGCACCGCGGCCAGCAGCAGGAACGCCACCGTGCCCGCCGGCAGCAGCTCGAGCTTGAGTGCCGCCAGCAACGCGAGCAGGGCGGCGACGACGAAGACGGCGACGAGCACCCGCACCGGGGGCAGCCGGTCGGCCAGCCACCCACCCACCGGGCGCATGAGTACCGCCAGCACCACGAACCCCGCGGTGCGCACGGCCGCGTCACCCCGCTCCAGCCCGTAGTCGTTGATCAGCTCGGTCGGCAGGTAGACGCTGAAGGCGACGAAGCCGCCGAACGCGATCGCGTAGAGGTAGGACAGCTGCCAGGTGGCCGGCATCCGCAGCGCGACCGCGAGGCGGCCGAGCATGCTGCCCTGCGGCACCGGCCGGTCCGGCCGGTCGCGCAGCAGCAGGTACGCGGCGACCGCGTAGAGCACCAGCAGGACCGCGACCAGGTCGAACGGGAACGTGCGTCCGACCGCGCCCGCCAGCTGCACGGTGGTGAACGAGGAGATCGCCGTCCCGCCCATCCCGGCCCCGAACACCCCGAGGGCCAGGCCGCGCCGCTCCGGCGGGTACCACGAGTTCACGAACGGCACCCCGATCGCGAACGTGGTGCCGCCGAGGCCGAGGAAGAAGCCGCCGACCAGGTAGGCGGCGAACGAATCGGCCAGGTGCCCGAGGTAGAGCACCGGTAGCACGGTGAGCAGCGCCAGCGCCGGGAACATCCGGCGGGCACCGAGCCGGTCGGTCAGCGCCCCGACCGGTATCCGGCCCAGCGAGCCGACCAGGACCGGGACCGCCACCACCAGCGACTGCTGGAACGAGCTGAGCCCCAGCTCCTCGCGCAGCGACGCCCCGAGCGGGGAGAGCAGCGCCCAGGCCCAGAACGTCAGCACGAAGCCGACGGTGGACAGCGCCAGCATCAGCGCCGGGCTCCCGCCCGTACCGCCGGCCGGCGACGTCCCCGCGCGGTCCCGCCCCGCGCGCTCCCGCTCCGACGGTGCGGACATGGCGTCCTCCTCGATCCGGTCCGCGGCGCTCACCGTTCGGCACGCCGCCACGGGGGGCGTCCACCGTGGTGCCTCCCGTTCCGGGCCGCAAGGGGCCGGACGTCCCGTCCGACCTGGGGCGATCGACTTAGTGATCAACTACCACTTACCTCTCGCGCGGAGACCGGCGAGGGTCCAGGATGAGTTGTCTCCGAACCGATCCGTGATGCAACTCCCACCACGATCGGCCCGTGCGCGGGCAGGAAAGAGTCCACATGGGATCCATGACCGGTGGCCGGGCGACACCCGGGGACGCCGCAGCGGCGGGCGTCACCGACGGGCCCGCGGCCGACGCACTGCTGCGTGCCGGGCGGTTCCTGCACCGGCGGCCGGTGACCGGCGACCTGCGCGCCGAGTTCCGCCGAGGCGGCCGCGAGGGCGACGTCTTCTACCGGGACCGGTGGAGCCACGACAAGGTCGTCCGGTCCACGCACGGCGTGAACTGCACCGGATCCTGCTCGTGGAAGGTCTACGTCAAGGACGGGATCATCACCTGGGAGACCCAGGAGACCGACTACCCGTCGGTGGGGCCGGACTCACCGGAGTACGAGCCCCGCGGCTGCCCGCGCGGGGCCGCGTTCTCCTGGTACACCTACTCGCCGACCCGGGTCCGCTACCCGTACGCGCGCGGCGTGCTGGTCGAGATGTACCGCGAGGCCCGCGCCCGACTGCGGGACCCGGTCGCCGCCTGGGCCGAGATCACCGGCGACCCCGAGCGCCGGCGCCGCTACCAGTCGGCCCGGGGCAAGGGCGGGCACGTGCGGGTCTCCTGGGACGAGGCCGTCGAGATCATCGCCGCCGCGCACGTGCACACGATCCGCACCCACGGCCCGGACCGGATCGCCGGCTTCTCCCCGATCCCGGCCATGTCGATGGTCAGCCACGCGGCCGGGTCCCGGTTCGTCGAGCTCGTCGGCGGGGCGATGACGTCGTTCTACGACTGGTACGCCGACCTGCCGGTGGCCTCCCCGCAGGTGTTCGGCGACCAGACCGACGTGCCCGAGTCGGGGGACTGGTGGAACGCCACCTACCTGCTGATGTGGGGCTCCAACGTGCCCGTCACCCGCACCCCGGACGCGCACTGGATGGCCGAGGCGCGCTACCGCGGCCAGAAGGTCGTCGTGGTCTCGCCCGACTACGCCGACAACACCAAGTTCGCCGACACCTGGCTGCCCGCCCAGCCCGGCACCGACGGCGCGCTGGCCATGGCCATGGGCCACGTGATGCTGACCGAGTTCTTCGTCCGCCGCCAGGTGCCGTTCTTCACCGACTACGTCGGCCGGCACACCGACCTGCCGTTCCTGGTCAGCCTCGACGTCCGCGACGGCGCCTATGTGCCCGGCCGGTTCCTCACCGCCGCCGACCTGGGTGAGCAGAGCGAGGGCGCCGACTGGAAGACCGTGCTGCTCGACGACCGCACCGGCGAGCCGGTGGTGCCGAACGGCTCGCTCGGGTTCCGCCACACCGAGTCGGGCGAGGGCCGCTGGAACCTGGACCTCGACGGTGTCGAGCCGCGCCTGACCCTGTACGGGAGTGGCGACGGGACCGCCGAGGTGCTCTTTCCTCGGTTCGATGCCGCGGACGGGACCGCGGGCGTGCTGCGCCGCGGGGTGCCGGTCACCCGGGTCGGCGGCCGCACCGTCACCACCGTGTTCGACCTGATGCTGGCCCAGTACGGCGTCGCCCGCGACGGCCTGCCCGGAACCTGGCCGTCCGGCTACGACGACGCGAGCGAGCCCTACACGCCGGCCTGGCAGGAGCCGATCACCTCGGTCCCGGCCGAGCTGGCGACCCGGATCGCCCGGGAGATGGCGGAGAACGCCGAGGAGTCCGGCGGCCGGACGATGATCATCATGGGGGCCGGGATCTGCCAGTGGTTCCACGGCGACACGACCTACCGGGCGATCCTCGCGCTGCTGCTGCTCACCGGCTCGATGGGCCGCAACGGTGGCGGCTGGGCGCACTACGTGGGCCAGGAGAAGTGCCGCCCGGTGACCGGCTGGGCGACCATGGCCTCGGCCACCGACTGGCAGCGCCCGCCACGCCAGATGATCGGGACCGCGTACTGGTACACGCACACCGACCAGTGGCGCTACGACGGCTACCGGGCCGACGCGCTGACCTCCCCGCTGGCCGACGGCGCGCTGTCCGGGATGCACACCATCGACACGATCGCCCGCTCGGCGCGGCTCGGGTGGATGCCGTCGTATCCGCAGTTCGACCGCAACCCCCTCGACGTCGCCGACGAGATCCCGGACGGCGCCGACGCCGCCACGCACGTCGCCGGCGAACTGGCGGCGGGCCGGCTGCGGTTCGCGATCGAGGACCCGGACGCGGAGCAGAACTGGCCGCGCGTGCTCACCCTGTGGCGGGCGAACCTGCTCGGCTCCTCGGCCAAGGGCGACGAGTACTTCCTGCGCCACCTGCTCGGCACCCACGACAGCGTCCGCGCCGAGCAGACGCCCGAACACCTGCGGCCCCGCGACGTGACCTGGCGCGAGGGCGAGCCGCCGCGCGGCAAGCTCGACCTGCTGGTGTCGCTGGACTTCCGGATGACCAGCTCGACGTTGCTGTCCGACGTCGTGCTCCCGGCCGCGACCTGGTACGAGAAGCACGACCTCAACACCACCGACATGCACCCGTTCGTGCACGCGTTCAACCCGGCGATCGACCCGCCGTTCGAGTCGCGCACCGACTTCGACGCGTTCACCGCGATCGGCCGCCGCTTCTCCGAGCTGGCGCGCACCCACCTCGGTGTGCGCCGCGACGTGGTCGCGGTGCCGCTGCAGCACGACACCCCCGGGGAGACCGCGCAGCCCGGCGGCGTGGTGCGGGACTGGAGCCGCGGCGAGTGCGAACCGGTCCCGGGGAAGACCATGCCGAACTTCGTCGTCGTCGAGCGCGACTACCCGGCCGTCGCCGACAAGATGGCCACGCTCGGCCCGCTCACCGAGCAGCTCGGCCTGGTCACCAAGGGGATCACCTACCACCCCGACGAGGAGGTCGCCGAGCTCGCGGCGGCCAACGGGGTCATGTCGTCCGGGGCCGGTGCCGGGCGCCCCGCGCTGGACACCTCGGCGAGGATGGCCGAGGCGATCCTCGCGCTCTCGGGCACCACCAACGGCCGGCTGGCCACGCAGGGCTTCCGGACCCTGGAGCGGCGCACCGGGACCCCGCTCGCGGACCTCGCCGAGGGCAGCGAGGAACGGCGCATCCACTTCGCCGACACCCAGGCCCGGCCGGTCCCGGTGATCACCAGCCCGGAGTGGTCGGGCAGCGAGACCGGCGGGCGCCGCTACGCCCCGTTCACCGTCAATGTCGAGCGGCGCAAACCCTGGCACACCCTCACCGGGCGGATGCACTTCCTGCTCGACCACGAGTGGATCCGCGAGTTCGGCGAGATGCTGCCGATCTACCGGGTACCGCTGAACATGCGGGCGCTGTTCGGCGAGGGCGCGATCGGCGACACCGACGGCCGCTCGGTCGTCGTCCGCTACCTGACCCCGCACTCGAAGTGGTCGATCCACTCCGAGTACCAGGACAACCTGTTCATGCTCTCGCTGTCCCGCGGCGGCCCGGTGGTCTGGATGTCGGTCGAGGACGCCGCCGCGATCGGCGTGCGGGACAACGACTGGGTGGAGGCGGTGAACCGCAACGGGGTGATGGCGTTGCGGGCGACCGTCAGCCACCGGATGCCGGCGGGCACCGCGTTCGTCTACCACGCCCAGGAGCGGGTGGTGAACGTCCCGCTCACCGAGACCACCGGGAAGCGCGGCGGGATCCACAATTCGCTGACCCGGATCCTGGTCAAACCGACGCACCTCATCGGTGGCTACGCCCAGCTGTCGTTCGCCTTCAACTACCTCGGCCCGACCGGAAACCAGCGCGACGAGGTCACGGTGATCCGCCGTCGCTCCCAGGAGGTGCGGTACTGATGCGCGTGATGGCCCAGATGGGCATGGTCATGAACCTCGACAAGTGCATCGGGTGCCACACGTGCTCGGTCACCTGCAAACAGGCGTGGACGAACCGCGGCGGTGTCGAGTACGTCTGGTTCAACAACGTCGAGACCCGCCCCGGGCAGGGCTACCCGCGTCGCTACGCCGACCAGGAACGCTGGCAGGGCGGCTGGGTCCGCAACCGGCGCGGGCGCCTGCAGCTCAAGGCCGGCGGCCGGTGGCGCAAGCTCGCGACGATCTTCGCGAACCCGGTGCTGCCGAACATCCGGGACTACTACGAGCCCTGGACCTACGACTACGAGACGCTCACCGAGGCGCCGCTCGGTGACGACTTCCCGGTCGCGCAGCCGCGCTCGCTGCTGACCGGCGAGCCGATGCAGGTCGAGTGGAGCGCCAACTGGGACGACGACCTGGGCGGCGGCCCCGAACTGGCGTCGCAGGACCCGGTGGTGGAGAAGCTGCGCCGCGAGTCCGAGGACGCGGTCAAGCTCGACTACGAGCGCGCGTTCATGTTCTTCCTGCCGCGGATCTGTGAGCACTGCCTGAACCCGTCGTGCGTGGCGTCCTGCCCGTCCGGGGCGATGTACAAGCGCGCCGAGGACGGCATCGTGCTCGTCGACCAGGACCAGTGCCGGGGCTGGCGGATGTGCGTGACCGGGTGCCCGTACAAGAAGGTCTACTTCAACCACCGCACCGGCAAGGCCGAGAAGTGCACGTTCTGCTACCCGCGGGTCGAGGTCGGGCTGCCGACGATCTGCTCGGAGACCTGCGTCGGGCGGCTGCGCTACATCGGTCTGGTGCTCTACGACGTCGACCGGGTCGGCGAGGCCGCCGCGGTCGAGAACGAGCAGGACCTCTACGAGGCCCAGCTCGACATCCTGCTGGACCCGAACGACCCCGAGGTGGTCGCGGCGGCGCGCCGCGACGGCATCGCCGAGGACTGGATCGTCGCCGCCCAGCGCTCGCCGGTGTACAAGCTCGCCAAGGAGTACCGGGTGGCGCTGCCGCTGCATCCGGAGTTCCGCACGATGCCGATGGTCTGGTACATCCCGCCGCTGTCGCCGGTGGTCGACCGGCTCACCGAGACCGGCCACGACGGCGAGTCCGCCGCCAACCTGTTCGGCGCCGTCGACGCGCTCCGGATCCCGATCGACTACCTGGCGGAGCTGTTCACCGCGGGCGACCCGGAACCGGTGCGCGACGTGCTCAACACCCTCGCCGCGATGCGCGCGTTCATGCGCGACGTGACGCTCGGCCGCGAGATCGACGAGTCGATCCCGGCCGCCGTCGGGATGGACGGTGCCCAGATCATGGAGATGTACCGGCTGCTGGCGATCGCCAAGTACGAGGAGCGCTACGTCATCCCGACCGCGCACCAGGGCGACGCGCACCGGCTCGAGGAGCTGGCCTGCTCGCTGGACTTCGAGGGCGGGCCCGGGATGGGCGGCGAGGGACCGGACGGCGGGGCACCGTTCGGCGAGGCCTCCGGACGGCCGGTCCCGGTGTCGGTGGAGACCTTCCACGCGCTCGCCGACCGGCAGACCGCCGACGGTTTCGGCGACACGGAGAGCCGCCGCGGGCGGGTGAACCTGCTCAACTGGGACGGCCGGGGCCGGCCCGACGGCCTGTTCCCGCCCCGCCGGACGGCGGCCGAGCGGGCCCGTGACGGTGCCGCCGCGGCCGAGCACGCCGGGGACACCGGGCGGGACGGGGCCGGACCGGCGGGCGGTGCGCAGTGAGGGCCGAGCTGAGCGCCCGGGACCAGACGGTCGTGCTGCAGGCGGTCTCGGTGTGCCTGCAGCACCCGGATGCGCGGGTGCTGGCTCTGTTCCCGCTCGTGCGCGCGGCCGTCGCCGAGCTGCCGGACTGTCGCTCGGCCGAACGGCTGGCCCACTTCCTCGACGTCGCCGACGCCACGCCGCCGATCCGGGCCGCGGCCCACCACGTGTCGGTGTTCGACACCCGCCGCCGGTGCTGTCCGTACCTGACCTGGTGGTCCGACGGCGAGACCCGCCGCCGCGGCGCGTCGCTGGCCGCGGTCAAGGCGCGCTTCCACGTGGCCGGGTACGAGCTGACCGGCGGCGAGCTGCCCGACTACCTGCCGGTGGTCTGCGAGTACGCGGCCACCGCCGACCTCGCCGACGGGCTGGCGCTGCTGCAGGAGCACCGGCCCGGCCTGGAGCTGCTGCGCCTGGCGCTGCTGGACGCCGAGACCCCGTACGCGGCGCCGGTGGAGGCGCTGTGCGCACTGCTGCCCGGCGCCTCACCGCGCGACGTCGCCGCGGCCAAGGCGCTGGCCCGCTCCGGCCCGCCGCGCGAGCAGGTCGGGCTGGAGCTCGCCCCGTTCACCCCCGCCGGAGGAGCGTCATGACCACGACCTGGCTCGACGTCCTGCTCTGGGCAGTGCTGCCCTACGTGATGGTGGTCGTGCTCGTCGGCGGCACGATCTGGCGCTACCGCTACGACCGGTTCGGCTGGACCACCCGGTCCTCGGAGCTGCACGAGTCACGCCTGCTGCGGATCGGCAGCCCGATGTTCCACTTCGGGCTGCTGGTCGTGATCGTCGGCCACGTCATCGGGCTGGTCATCCCGGCATCGTGGACCGCCGCGATCGGCATCACCCAGGAGGCCTACCACGTGCAGGCGCTGGTGCTGGGCGCGATCGCCGGGATCAGCACGCTGGCCGGGATCGCGATCCTGATCTACCGGCGGCGCACCACCGGCCCGGTGTTCTCGGCGACCACCCGCAACGACAAGCTCATGTACGTGGTGCTGGTCGCCGCGATCGTGGCCGGGCTGGCGACGACGCTGCTGGGCGCGGCCGGCGGCGAGGAGCACAACTACCGCGAGTCGGTCTCGCCGTGGTTCCGCTCGCTGTTCGTGCTGCAGCCCGACGTCGCGTCGATGGCGGCGGCGTCCACCGGGTTCCACCTGCACACGCTGATCGGGATGGCGCTGTTCGTCATCTGGCCGTTCACCCGGCTCGTGCACGCCTTCACCGCGCCGCTGCAGTACCTGTTCCGGCCCTACATCGTCTACCGCAGCCGCGACGGCGGTCCGGCGGCCCGGCCCGACCGGCGCGGCTGGGAACGGGTCTGACCTCCGTCACGCGAGAGAATCACCCGATGGCCGGACGGTGATCCGGGTGTGCCTCGGCCCACGCCGCCATCGCCCTGTTCCAGCCCGGGCCGTCCAGCGTCACCAGAGTCGCAGGGAACAGCCCATCCTCCTCACGCGCGATGTGGTCGCGCAGGTCGGCCATCTCCCGGCGCAGCCGCTGCACGTCCGCGGGGTCGCCCAGATCGATCCGCTCCAGAAACGCCTCGAGGGCCCGGTGCTCGGCAGCCAGCGTCCCGACGTAGTCGACGTAGAGATCGTCGGCCTCGGCCATCACGACGAACACGCCGTTCTCCTCTCCCCGCCAGTGGCTGCGCAGCTCCCCGGCCATCTCGACCACCAGCCGGTCCGCGGTGTGCCGATCACCGTGTTCGAGTGCCCGCAGTGCCCCGCCCCCCAGCGTGGTCGCGCGTTCGTGCTCGGCGATGTAGTCCCGGATCAGCGGGATCTCACGACAACCGCAGTAGTGGCACACGCGCCGCAGGGTCCCAGCCGCAGCCCTACCGGGCCAACATGATCCGCCCCGGGTCATGCCGGTACACGGCTCGCCGCCGCCCACTCGATCGCGGCCGCCGCCCGGTCGTGTGCGAAGTGGCGCACCTCGGGGTGCAGGGCCAGGTTTGCCGGCTGCGGGCCGTGGGTGCCGAGGAACCCGACCACGGCGAGCGCGACCCGCCGGATTCGGTTCTGGTGCCCGGCCACGAACGTGACGTGCCGGATCAGGCTGCGCAGATTCGCCCAGTCGGGGAATCCGGTACGCCCCGGTCTACCGGGTGCACGGTGGCGACGATGCTGTCGCCCGCCGGCGGTCGCTGGGCCGGCCGGTGGCGTTGAAGGCCGACGCGGCCGGCCTGCTGCACAAGAGCCGGGAGGGTGGGGGTGCTGGATCTGGACTCCGAGGCCGAGGTGCGCGACGGCGTCGAGCACCTCGCGCGGCGGTTCGGGTCCCGACTCGACGGTGTCCTGGTCCAGCCGACGGCGCCGCCCGGGGTCGAGGTGCTGGTCGGGATGACCCTCGACGAGGTCGTCGGCCCGATGCTGACCCTCGGCCGGGGCGGTACTGCAACCGATCTGCTCGGCGACGGCCGCCGACACCTGCTGGTGCCTGCGGGCGCGTCGGAGGCGGGGGGCGCGCTGGAACAGGCAGGCCTCGGTGCCGCGGTGCTCGGGCGGCATTCGCTGAGGTGCAGGACGTGGTGACGCGCTGGGGTTGGCTGGCGACCACGGTTGCGGGCCTGTGGAGGCCGAGATCAATCCACTGGTCGTGGGAACGGACGGGGCCGTCATCGCCGTCGACGTGCGAGCCCGGTTGGCGGGCCCGGACGACGCCCAGCGTCTCGCGACATGACCGGGAGCGCTCCGCCCATTCCGGCTCCGCAGGGCGCCCGAGCGCCCGACCACCGTGACGGCGAAGCCGTGCGCAGAATGAGGCCGTGCGCAGTGTGCGCCCCCGGAGGTTCGACCGGCGCAGGGCGGTTCAGCCCGTGGTCGTTGCGTCGGCGCGGCACGCGGTGGTGGTGTCCTCCCAGGCCCGCACGGCCGCGTCGACCGACTCCCGTGCCGGGCCGGTGGTCCATACGGTGACCGCGTCCGGCCAGGGCCCGGTGCGGTCGGCCATCTCGCGGGCGATGTCCGGGGAGGCGTCCGACGGGTTCGGGGCGCGCGTGCGGATCCGGTCCTCGGCGGTGGCGGGATCGGTGCGGCACTGCAGGGGCAGGAACGCGGCCCGGGCCTGGCGGGCGAGGTCGGCGGCGGTATCGCGCCACCGCCGATCGGTCCAGGATGCGTCCAGGACGACGGACTCGCCGCGGGCCAGCAGCAGCCCGGCCCGGCGGAGCAGCTCGGAGTAGGTGGCGTCGGTGTGGGTGGGGGAGTAGATCCCCTCCCCGTAGCCGGCCGCGGCGGAGTCGGCCGGGTCGAGCCCGGCGAGCTCCTTGCGCAACCGGTCGCTGGACAGCACGACCGCACCGGTGCGCGTGGCCAGCCCGGCGGCCACGGTGGACTTGCCGACCCCGGGCAGTCCACCGACGACCGCGAGGCGCACCGCCGCTGCCCGCAGTCGGCGGACGGCGAGGTCCAGATGGGTGCGCGCCAGGTCCGCGGCCGGGTCGTCGCCCTGGTCGTGGCGCAGGCAGGCGACCTTGCAGCGGACCAACGCCCGGTAGGCGATGTAGTGGTCGGCCAGCGACGCCGCAGCGGTGTCCCCGGCGAACTCCCGATAGGCCTCCAACAACCTCTCCGCGGCGTTGGGTGAGCCGAGTCGTTCCAGGTCCATCGCCAGGAACGCGACGTCGTCGATGCCGTCCACATAGCGCAGGCGGTCGTCGAAGTCGAGGCAGTCCAGCAGCCGGGGGCCGTCGTCGAGGCAGAAGATGTCATCGGCGAGCAGGTCGCCGTGCCCGTCGACGACCCGACCGGCCCGTACCCGCTCGGCGAAAAGAGGTTCCCGGCCGGTTAGGTAGTCGTGCACCAGCGCCGCGGCCTCGTCGAGCAGGTCCGGGTCCAGCGGCCGCCCGGCGAACGGCGCGAGCTCGGCGAGGTTGGCCTCCCACCGCGCGGCCACCGCGTCCCGCTCACCCGCCGCGGCGGCCTGAGCGGTGCGCGGGGCGTCGGCGTGGAAGCGGGCGACCAGCCGGCCGACCGCGCGCACCTCGTCGGTGACGTCGTGCCCGTCGCGGGCCAGGGTGGACAGCCGCCGGTCGGCCGGCATCCGGCGCATCACCAGGACCGGCTCCGGTGCATCGCCCTCCGGTCCGGTGAACGCGCCGACGCCGAGGTAGCAGTCCGGGGCCAGGCGTCGGTTGAGCTCCAGCTCCCGCTCCAGTGCCGCACGCCGCAGCTCGATGCGGCTGAAGTCGCAGAACGCGGTCCGGACCGGCTTCTTGAGCTTGTAGGCGCGGTCGCCGAGCAGCAGCACGACGCCGATGTGCGTCTCGTGGGCCACCGCGCCGGCCGACGGGCTCACGGCTGTATCTCGGAATGGTCCAACGGCCCGGTCGCGGTGAGGACGACGACCGGGCAGTGCGCGTGGTGCAGGACGGTGCGGCTGACCGAGCCGAGCAGGAGTCCTGCCAGGGCGCCGTTGCCGCGGGAGCCGACGACGAGCAGCTGCGCCCGCTCGGCGGCCCGCAGCAGGGCCTCGGTGGGGTGGCCCCGCACCAGCTCGGTCTCGATCGGCACGTCCGGGCGTGCGGTCCGGGCCGGCTGCACGGACTTGTCCAGCTGGCCGTGCTCGGCGTCCTCGACGGCGCCCCGTTTTTCGAGCAGCTCCAGCACGAAGGGGTCGATCCGGTCGTGGCTCCAGGCCCGGACGGCGAGCACCGAGGTCCCGAGCGCGCCGGCGGCGTCGACGGCGTGGCGCAGGGCCTGCGCGCCCGGGTCGGAGCCGTCCACCCCGACCACCACCGGTCCGTCTTCGGCACCCGGCCCGCGGACGACGACCACCGGGCACGGGGAGGTCGCCGAGAGCGCCATCGACACCGACCCGGCGAGCATCCCGGTGAACCCGCCGCGGCCGCGGCTGCCCACGACCAGCAGCTGTGCGGTCTGCGCTTCGGTGAGCAGCGCGCGTTTCGGCGAGCCGACGAGGACGACGTGGGAAACGATCAGCTCCGGGGCCAGGACGTGGGCCTGCGCCGCGGCGCCGGTGAGTTCTGTGCGGATGTGTGCCAGCAGCCTGTCCTGTTCCCGCGGATCCAGCTCGCCCACCGCCGCCATCGGCCGGTAGCCCGCCCACTCGACCACGCCGACCAGGCGCAACGGTGCGCTCCGGCGCCGCGCCTCGGCGGCGGCCCAGCGCACGGCGGCCAGCGCCGACTCCGAACCGTCCACGCCGGCGACGACCGCCGGCACCTCCCCCTCGGCCATGGTCATGTTCGGCCGCTCCTCCCCGTCGAGCGTCGGTCGGCAACGCCCCGAGCGTTGACCGGCCTGGTGTGTGCTGCCCACGGTGTCAGCGGGAGCGGCTGCAGCACAGGGGGCGGAAGTCCCGGGTGGCGATCACCGGCGATGTCCGGCCGCGCGCCCCGCGCGGCGCGGGTGGGAACGGTCTGATCCCGGCCACGACAAGTGTGATCCCGGCCATGACTATCGGCATCCACGTCCGTCGAGTGCGTCACACGGTGTGCGCGCCTCGCCACACGTCCTGCATCCGGCGGGCCGTGCTCACTAGACTCCGCTGCACTTCGGCGACGCCACCGCGGCGGCGCCCGGCGGGCAACGAGGCCGCCCCGCGGGCCGGTGAGGAGAACAGAGCGCATGACCGACAGCGACCGCGGCGCGGTCGACCCAGGTGACGCGAACCGCCCGGTGGAGCCCGAGGAGCTGGTTCTCGCAGGCGGGTTCGACCCGGTGACCCGCGAACAGTGGCTGGCGGCCGCGGACGCCGTGGTGCGCCGGTCCGGCCGGATCGCCGAGGACGCCGAGCTCGGCGCCGGCGTCGAGACGCTGACCCGCACGTCCGCGGACGGCATCCGGGTCGCCCCGCTCTACGCCGCCGAGGACGTCGAGGGGCTGCCGGACACCGGCGTCCCGGGGGCGTGGCCGTTCACCCGCGGCGCGCGCACCGACGGGCCCGTGCCCGAGGGCTGGGACATCCGCCAGCGCCACGCCGGCACCGACGCAGCGGCGGTCCACGAGGCGGTGCTGGCCGACCTGGAGTGCGGCGTCAACTCGATCTGGCTGCGGATCGGCGAGGGCGGCGTCCCGATCGACGGCCTCGCCGACGCCCTGGACCGGGTCCACCTGGACCTGGCCGGGGTGGTCCTGGACGCCGGCGCCGACGCCCTCGAGGCCGCGAACGCCTACCTGGACCTGGCCGCACGCAACGGCATCGAGGACGCGGAGTTCCTCGGCTCGCTCGGCGTCGACCCGATCGGGCTGCGCGCCCGCGCCGGTGCCGGCCCGGACGTCGCGGGCGTCACCGTCACCGACGTCGTCGACGTCGCCCGGCGGGTCGCCTCGACCTTCCCGAAGGTCACCGCGCTCACCGTCGACGCAACCGTGATCCGCGAGGCGGGTGGCTCCGACGCCCAGGAGCTCGGCTGGTCGCTGGCCGCGGGCGTCGCCTACCTGCGCGAGCTGACCGGCGCCGGGCTGGACGTCGCCGCCGCCGCGCGGCTGCTCGAGTTCCGCTACGCCGCCACCCCCGAGCAGTTCCCGACGATCGCGAAGCTGCGCGCGGCGCGCCGGCTGTGGGCGCGGGTGCTGGAGGCCAGCGGCACCACCGAGGTGCCGCAGCGCCAGCACGCCGTCGTGTCCGAGGCGCTGTTCTCCCAGCGCGACCCGTGGGTGAACATGCTGCGCGGCACCGTCGCCGGGTTCGCCGCGGGCGTCGGCGGCGCGGACGCGGTCACAGTGCCGCCGTTCGACGCCGCGCTGGGCGCCTCCGAGCCGTTCTCCCGGCGGATCGCGCGCAACACCCAGACCCTGCTGATCGAGGAGTCGCACCTGGCGCGGGTCATCGACCCGGGCGGCGGCTCCTGGTACGTCGAGCACCTCACCGACGACCTCGCGCAGGTCGCGTGGGCGTTCTTCCAGGAGATCGAGGCCGCGGGCGGCGCCGTCGCCGCCCTCGATTCCGGCCTGGTCGCCGGGAAGGTCGCCGAGGTCCGCGCGAAGCGCGAGTCCGACGTGGCCCGCCGGAAGACCCCGCTGACCGGCGTCTCCGAGTTCCCGAACCTGGAGGAGAAGCCGGTCGAGCGCGAGCCGCTGCCGGAGCCGGTCGAACGCGGCGGGCTGCCGCTGTACCGGCCGGCCGAGGCGTACGAGCACCACCGCGACCGCTCCGACGCCGTCCTGGCCGCGGACGGGGCGCGCCCCACGGTCTTCCTGGCGACGCTCGGGCCGCTGGCCGCCTACACCGCGCGGGCCGGTTTCACCCGCAACCTGCTGGCCGCAGGCGGGATCGACGCCGTCGAGGCCGGCCCGACCGAGTCCGCGCAGGACGTGGTGGACGCGTTCGGCGGTGCACCGGCGAACGTCGTCGTGCTGTGCTCGTCGGACGCGCTCTACGACGAGCGGGCCACGGAGACCGCCGCCGCGCTGCGCGAGGCGGGGGCGTCCCGGGTCCTGCTGGCGGGTAAGCCGAAGGAACAGGTACCTGGCGTGGACGGGTACCTGTTCGCTGGCTGCGACGCACTCGCCGTCATCGACGACGTCTACACCGCCCTGGAGGGGTCGAAGTGACTTCCATCCCCGACTTCACCTCGGTGCCGCTGGCCTTCGGGGACACGGTCGCCACCCCGGCGTGGTCCGGCTCCGCGCCGACCTGGGAAGCCCCGGAGGGCATCGGCATCAAGCCGCTCTACACCGCGGCCGACCTCGCCGACGTGGACTTCCTGCGGACCTACCCGGGGATCACGCCGTACCTGCGCGGGCCGTACCCGACGATGTACACCAACCAGCCGTGGACGGTCCGGCAGTACGCCGGGTTCTCCACCGCGGCCGAGTCGAACGCGTTCTACCGGCGCAACCTGGCCGCCGGGCAGAAGGGCCTGTCGATCGCCTTCGACCTGGCCACCCACCGCGGCTACGACTCCGACCACCCGCGGGTCGCCGGCGACGTCGGCATGGCGGGCGTCGCGATCGACTCGATCCTCGACATGCGCCAGCTGTTCGACGGCATCCCGCTGGACAGGATGTCGGTGTCGATGACGATGAACGGCGCCGTGCTCCCGGTGCTCGCCCTCTACATCGTCGCGGCCGAGGAACAGGGCGTGAGCCCCGAGAAGCTGACCGGAACCATTCAGAACGACATTCTGAAGGAGTTCATGGTCCGCAACACCTACATCTACCCGCCGCAGCCGTCGATGCAGATCATCTCCGACATCTTCGGCTACACCAGCGCGAAGATGCCGAAGTTCAACTCGATCTCGATCTCCGGTTACCACATCCAGGAGGCGGGGGCGACCAACGACCTGGAGCTCGCCTACACCCTGGCCGACGGCGTGGAGTACCTGCGGGCCGGTGTCGACGCCGGGCTGGGCATCGACAAGTTCGCGCCGCGGCTGAGCTTCTTCTGGGCGACCGGCATGAACTTCTTCATGGAGGTCGCCAAGATGCGGGCCGCGCGCCTGCTCTGGTCCAAGCTCGTGCACCGGTTCGATCCGGCCAACGCGAAGTCGCTGTCGCTGCGGACGCACTCGCAGACCTCCGGCTGGTCGCTGACCGCGCAGGACGTCTACAACAACGTCGTGCGCACCTGCGTCGAGGCGATGGCCGCGACCCAGGGGCACACCCAGTCGCTGCACACCAACGCCCTCGACGAGGCGCTCGCGCTGCCCACCGACTTCTCGGCACGGATCGCCCGCAACACCCAGCTGCTGCTGCAGCAGGAGTCGGGCACGACGAACGTCGTCGACCCGTGGGGTGGCTCCTACTACGTCGAGAAGCTCACCTACGACATCGCGAAGCGCGCGTGGGCCCACATCGACGAGGTGGAGAAGGCAGGCGGCATGGCCCAGGCCATCGACGCCGGCATCCCGAAGATGCGCGTCGAGGAGGCCGCGGCCCGTACCCAGGCCCGGATCGACTCCGGCCGCCAGCCGGTGATCGGGGTCAACAAGTACGTCGTGGGGACCGACGAGCAGATCGACGTGCTCAAGGTCGACAACGCCAACGTGCGCCGCGAACAGCTGGAGAAGCTGCAGAAGCTGCGGGCCGAGCGCGACGACCGCGCGCTCGACGAGTCGCTGCGCAGGCTGACCGGTGTCGCCGAGAAGATCGCCGAGGGCGGCCCCCGCAGCTTCGAGGACAACCTGCTCGGGCTGGCCGTCGACGCGGCCCGCAACAAGGCCACCGTCGGTGAGATCTCCGACGCGCTGGAGAAGGTGTTCGGGCGCCACGCCGGTCAGATCCGCATCATCTCCGGTGTGTACTCCGCCGAGGCCGGGCAGAACCCGGCGATCGACCGCGCCCGCGAGCTCGTGTCCGAGTTCGCCGAGCACGAGGGCCGCCAGCCGCGCATCCTGGTGGCGAAGATGGGTCAGGACGGCCACGACCGCGGCCAGAAGGTGATCTCGACGGCGTTCGCCGACATCGGCTTCGACGTCGACGTCGGCCCGCTGTTCCAGACCCCGGCCGAGGTCGCGAAGCAGGCCGCCGAGTCCGACGTGCACGTGATCGGCGCCAGCTCGCTGGCCGCGGGTCACCTCACGCTGGTCCCGGAGCTGCGCAGCGAGCTCGCCGCGCTGGGGCGCGAGGACATCATGGTCGTCGTCGGCGGGGTCATCCCGCCGGCCGACGTGCCCGAGCTGCTCGAGATGGGCGCGGCCTCGGTGTTCCCGCCCGGCACGGTCATCGCCGAGGCGGCGGTGGACCTGCTCGGGAAGCTGTCGGCGGAGCTGGGTCACGGCGAGCCCGGGACACAGACCGGGGCCGGGAGCGTGTTCGCCGACTGATGGCTCCCCGGATACCTGATCCCGCCGAACTCGCCCGTGGTGTCCTGGCCGGAGACCGCACCCTGCTCGCCCGGGCGATCACGCTCGTCGAGTCGAGCCGGCCCGACCACCAGCAGGCCGCCCAGGAGCTGCTGCTGGAGCTCACGCCGAAGGCGGGCGCCGCGGTGCGGGTCGGCATCTCCGGCGTGCCCGGCGTGGGGAAGTCCACGTTCATCGAGTCGCTCGGCACCCGGCTCACCCGCCGCGGGCACCGGGTCGCGGTGCTGGCGGTCGACCCGTCGTCGACCCGGACCCGTGGCTCGATCCTGGGTGACAAGACCCGGATGCCGCGCCTCGCCACCGACCCGGACGCGTTCGTCCGGCCGTCGCCGTCCGCGGGGACGCTCGGCGGGGTCGCCCGCCGCACCCGGGAGACGATGGTCGTCATGGAGGCCGCGGGCCACGACGTCGTGCTGGTCGAGACAGTCGGTGTCGGCCAGTCCGAGACGACCGTCGCCGGGATGGTCGACACCTTCCTGTTCCTGACCATCGCCCGCACCGGCGACTCGCTGCAGGGGATCAAGAAGGGCATCCTCGAGCTGGCCGACGTCGTCGCGGTGAACAAGGCCGACGGTCCCTACGAGCGCGAGGCTCGGGCCGCGGCCCGCGAGCTCGCCGGGGCGCTGCACATGATGACCCCGACGTCGCAGCACTGGCGCACCCCGGTGATGTCCTGCTCGGCGCAGACCGGGATGGGCCTGGACAAGGTCTGGGACTCGGTGTGCGAGCACCGCGCGGCCCTGGACAAGGCGGGCGAGCTCGCGACCCGGCGGGCCGACCAGCAGGTCGACTGGATGTGGCAGATGGTGCGCGACCGCCTGATGGACCGGGTGCGCCACGACCCGGACCTGAAGCAGAAGCTCCCCGAGCTCACCACCGATGTCCGCACCGGCGCCCTCACCCCGACCCTCGCCGCACAGTCCATCCTCGACGTCCTGCGCTAGCCTCACACCCCTTCCCACCACCTCACACCTGCTGCAGCGGGTGTGCGGCGCAGCGAACGGGTGTGAGGCAGCGGTCCACCCGGACGCGCGCCGGTGAGCGCCGCGGGTGGGGCCGGTCGGTGGCTAGGTTCGGTTGTCGTGAACGACCGGATCGTCCCTGCCGTCCTCGCCATCGCCTTCGGGGCGGCACTGATGCTCGCGGTGCTCGTGCCCGTCGTCGCGCTGTCGTACCGGCGGCGGGGCCGGTTCGGCCCGCGCGAGCTGCTCATGGTGGGCACCGTCCCGGTCTACGGGCTGGCGATCCTGACCTACACGCTGCTCCCGTTGCCGCAGGTGGATGCGGCGTTCTGTGCCGGGCGCTCCGCCGCGGACGTGTTGCAGACCCGCCCGTTCCAGTTCGTCGCCGACATCGCGCGGATCGCGTCCCGGCAGGATGCGGGCGGGATGCGGGCCTGGATCGCCAACGGCGCGGTGCAGCAGGTCGTGCTCAGCGTGGTGCTGTTCGCACCGCTCGGATGGCTGCTGCGCGGCCCGTTCCACCGCTCCCTGCCGGTGACCGTCGTGGCCGGGTTCGGGGTGTCGTTGCTGGTCGAGATCACCCAGTACACCGGCAACTGGTTCCTGTTCCCGTGCGCCTACCGGGTCGCCGACGTCGACGACCTGATCGCGAACACGGCGGGTGCCCTGCTCGGCGCGCTGGCCGCGACGCTGCTGTGGTCCCGGCGGTCGGCCGCGGCAGGCGATCCCGGACGGCCGACTCCGGTGACCGTGGGACGGCGGATGCTGGGTGCGGTGTGCGACGTGGTCGCGGTGTGGGCCTCGGGTGCGCTCCTCGGGGCGGTCCTGGTGGCCGGGACCTCGTTCACCCTCGGCGGGCTCCTGGGGCCGTTGCCCGACTGGTACGAGGGCGCGCGGGAGCTCGTCGGGTACTGGGTACCGCTGGTCCTGTTCCTGGCCATCCCGCTCGCCGGGGCCGGTGGGACGATCGGCCAGCGGGCCGTGCGGCTGCGCCCCGCCCGGCCGGACGGCGGTGTGCCCTCGCGCGGGCGGCGGCTGCTGCGCGTTCTGCTCGGCACCGGCGGGCTGCTCCTGCTGTCCGGCCCGAGCGGCGCGCTCGGCCTGCTCGGGCTGGTGTGGGGTGTGGCGAGCCTCGTGGGCCTGTTCCGCACCACCGGGCACACCGGCCTGGCCGGGCGGATCACCGGGCTGATCATGGTCGACGAGCGGGCGCGGGTGCAGGAGCAGCTCGATGCCCGGCCATGATCGGGGAGTCGTGCAGGATACGTGCCGGATATGGCACCGATCCTGCACGACCCGCTGATCACACCGTGCCCGCCGGCTCACCCGGCACGGGCCGCCGCGAGCTGCTCGGTGAGCGCCGCCCGCAGGATCGCGTGCTCGGCGGCGAGCATCGTGAACGTGGCGCCCAGCTCCCGGAACCGGCGGGCGTGCGCGGGGGAGTCGGAGTAGACCCCCGCCGGTACGCCCGCGGCCGCGCACCGGGCGAGGATCCCGCCGACGAGCTCGCCGTACTCGCCGGAGCGGGGGCCGCCCGGGTCCTGCGCGCGCAGCCCGAACCCGTGGGCCAGCGCCAGGTCCGACGGGCCGACGAACACCGCGTCGACACCCTCGACGGCGAGGATCTCCTCCAGGTTCGCCACCGCCGCGACCGTCTCCACCATCACCACGCACCGGCCGGACGACAGCGGGTCACGGCCCAGCCAGGACGGCCGCACCGGCCCGAAGCTGCGGATGCCCGCCGGCGGGTACCGGCACGCGGCGACGGCGGCCGCGGCCTGCCCGGCGGTGTCCACCAGCGGGACGAGCACCCCGTCCGCGCCCCGGTCCAGGGCCCGCCCGATCGCCTCCGGACCGTGCCCGGGCACCCGGACCAGCGAGCGCGTGCCGGAGGCGGTGAGTGCCTGCAGCATGCCGAGCACGGTGTCGTCGCCGATCAGCCCGTGCTGGGTGTCCACGCAGACCAGGTCGAAGCCGGCCGAGCCGACCACCTCGGCGACGGCGGACGACGGTAGCTGCAGCCAGCCGCCGACGGCGCCGCCGGTGAACATCGGGTCCGGGGTACGCACATCGCTCATGGGCCGACCGTGCCCGGCGCGGGCGCGACACGCCAGTGCGGCATCATCGGCGCCATGTCGTCGCTACCGTCGCGCCCGGTGGTCGGGATCCTGCACCCCGGCGTGATGGGGGCCGCGCTCGGCTCGGCGCTCAAGGCCCGGGCCGGTGCGGTGATCTGGGCGGACGCCGGGCGCACGCACACCACCGCGAAGCGCGCCGAGCTCGCCGACCTCATCGCCGTGCCGGACGTCGGTGACCTCGCCGCACGCTCCGACGTCATCGTCTCGGTCTGCCCGCCGGACGCCGCCTTCGAGGTCGCCCGGGAGGTGGTCGCGGGCCTCGCGAACAGGTCCGACCCGCCGCTCTACGTGGAAGCGAACACGATCACCCCGGACGCCGTGCGGGAGATCGCGTCCGCGCTGGCCGGGCGGGCCACCGTCTGCGACGCCGTGCTGCACGGCCCGCCCGCCTGGGAGCGCGGGACGACCGTGCTGTGGCTGGCCGGCCCGGGCGCCGACGCCGTCGCCGGGCTGCTCGAGGGCAGCCCGTTCGACGCCCGGGTGCTCGGGACCGGCCCCGGTGACGTCGGCGCCGCGAGCGGGCTCGCGGCGTCAGCTCACGCCGCGACCGACCCGTGCGGGTCGAGCACGAACTTGCGGGCCACCCCGCCGTCGAACTCCTGGTAGCCGCGCGGCGCGTCGTCCAGGGAGATCGTCGTCGCGTTGACCGCCTTCGCGATCTGCGCCCGGCCGCTCAGGATCGCGTTCATCAGCTGCCGGTTGTACTTCTTCACCGGGCACTGGCCGGTGGTGAGGCTGTGCGACTTGGCCCAGCCGAGCCCGATCCGGACGCCGAGCGTGCCCTGCTTGGCGCCCTCGTCGACCGCACCGGGGTCCCCGGTCACGTAGAGCCCGGGGATGCCCAGCGCACCGCCGACCCGGGTGACCTCCATGACGGAGTTCAGCACGGTCGCCGGTGCCTCACCGGCGTCCTTCCCGTGCCCGCGGGCCTCGAACCCGACGGCGTCGACGGCCGCGTCGACCTCCGGCTCACCGAGCAGCTGCTCGAGCTGTTCGGGCAGCGTCCCGTCGGCGGACAGGTCGATCGTCTCGCAGCCGAAGCTGCGGGCCTGCTCCAGCCGCTCGGCGATCATGTCCCCGACGACGACGGTGGCCGCGCCGAGCAGCTGCGCCGCGTGTGCGGCCGCCAGTCCGACCGGCCCGGCCCCGGCGACGTACACGGTGGAGCCCGTGGTGACGCCCGCGGTGAGGGCGCCGTGGTACCCGGTCGGGAAGATGTCGGACAGCATCGTCAGGTCGAGGATCTTCTCCATGGCCTGGTCCCGGTCCGGGAACCGCAGCAGGTTGAAGTCGGCGAACGGCACCATCACGTACTCGGCCTGGCCGCCGACCCAGCCGCCCATGTCGACGTAGCCGTAGGCGGCGCCGGGGCGGGCCGGGTTGACGTGCAGGCAGACACCGGTCTTGCCCTCGTGACACATCCGGCAGCGCCCGCAGGCGATGTTGAACGGCACCGAGCAGATGTCCCCGGGCTCGACGAACAGCACGTCGTCGCCGACCTCGACGACCTCCCCGGTGATCTCGTGGCCGAGTGACTGCCCGACCGGTGCGGTGGTGCGACCGCGAACCATGTGCTGGTCGGAGCCGCAGATGTTGGTCGTGACGACCTTGAGGATGGCCGCGTGCGGGGCCTTCTTCTTGATCTTGAGGCCCTCGACGACCTCGGTCGGCAGTTCCAGTTTCGGGTAGTCGATCGACTCGACGGCGACCTGTCCCGGTCCCTTGTAGACGACCACGCGGTTGTCGGGCATGTGCCTGGCTCCCCTCGATGCCGCAGGCGCCACCCGGGGCCCGGGGGCGCGTGGCGGCGCGTCCGGGCCTCGCCCCCGTGTGCCGGCCACGTCGCCGGAGCCGACGTTGCCACGCCGGCACCGCTCGCGCCATGGGCCGATCGGCCGTGGAGGGTCGGACGGCCGCGAATGCCTTGGAGACACTGGATGCCCCGGTGACACCGGATGCCCCTGCGGCACCGGATGCTCCGGAGACACCGGCGCCCGGTGTGCCCGGCGCGACGACGGGCGGTGGTCGCGGCGGCGGGCGATACTGCGCGGATGCCCGACGACGACCTCATCGCCCCGCCGGTCCCGGTGCTGACCGCTCCGCACCACACCCCGGAGCGTGCGGCGCTGCAGGAGCGCACCCGCGAGTTCGCGACGACCCGGGTCCGGCCGGTGGCCGACGAGCTCGACCCGCGCAAGGGCGAGATCCCGCGCTCGCTGCTCGACGAGATGGGCGAGCTCGGGTACTTCGGCATCACGGTGGGCACCGAGTACGGCGGCCTCGGACTGGGCGCGTTCGAGTACTGCATGGTCGCCGAGGAGCTGGCCCGGTCCTGGATGAGCGTCGGGTCGATCATCGCCCGCGCCCAGGGCGCCGGTACGAACGTCGCCGACGCCGGCCGCCGCGCCGAGCTGCTGCGGCGCAGCGCACGCGGCGAGAGGATCGGCGCGATCGCACTGTCCGAGCCCGATGCCGGGTCCGATCTCGCCGCGGTCGAGACGCGCGCGGTGCGCGACGGCGACGAGTTCGTGCTGACCGGGCACAAGCGCTGGACCGGCAACGCGAAGGCCGCGGACTTCATCCAGGTGCTGGTCCGGACCGACGACCCCGAGCCGGGGGAGAAGCGCTCGGCGGGGCTGGCGAGCGTCGTCGTCGAGAAGGAGCGCGGCACCTTCCCCGCCGGCCTCACCGGCACCCCGATCGACAAGATCGGCTACCACGGGTTCGTCACCTGGGACCTGGAGTTCGACGGTCTGCGCGTCCCGGTCGCCAACCAGCTCGGTGCCGGCGGCGAGGGGTTCGCCGACGCCCAGGCCTGGCTGAACATCGCCCGCGTGCACACCGCGGCCCGGGCGGTCGGCCTGGCCAGGGCCGCCGTCGAGGACTGCATCGTGTACCTGCAGCAGCGGCGCCAGTTCTCGCACCCGATCGGCGACTTCCAGGCCGTGCGGTTCACCCTCGCGACGATGGCGGCCCGGGTGGAGCAGGCGCGATCGTTCTACCAGCACGTCGCGCACCGGATCGACCAGGGAGAACCCTGTGCGCGGGAGGCGGCGATGGCGAAGCTGGTGGCGACCGAGATGGCAGCGGAGGTCACCGCGGACGGCATCCAGCTGCACGGCGGCAACGGCTACACCACCGAGCACCAGGTGGAGCGGCACTGGCGCGACGCCCGGTTGACCACGATCTTCGAGGGCACCAGCGAGATCCAAAAGAAGATCATCGCCGACCGGTTGCTGCCACGCAGCCCGCTGGGCTGAGCGTGATCGTCGATCTCGAAGGTGCGCCGCGGAACGGATAGCGTGCGGGGCATGCCGCTGGACCCCGCGTTCCGTACCGTGCTCGACACCCTCGCCGCCGCCGACGCGCTGCCCCTGACCCGCGACGGCGACGCGGTCGCCACCCGCGAGCACTACCGGCGTCTCGCCACCGCCCGGCGGGGGCCGGACTACGTCCCGGAGGAGGTCGCGGCGGTCGCCGACGACGTGGTCGACGGGCCCGGCGGCGCGGTGCCGGTGCGGACCTACACTCCTGCGGCCGACCGCGGCGCGGTGCTGCTCTACCTGCACGGCGGCGGCTGGGTGTGCGGCGACCTGGAGACCCACGACCCCGTCTGCCGGCGGGTGGCGAACGCGACCGGCGCCGTCGTCGTCGCGGTGGACTACCGGCTCGCGCCCGAGCACCCGCATCCCGCCCCACTGGACGACGCGTGGGCGGCCCTGCTCGCGGTCGCGGGCCGCTACCCGGACCGCCCGCTGGGCGTGGCGGGCGACAGCGCCGGTGCGAACCTGGCGGCCGGGCTGGCGCTGCGGGCCCGGGACCGCGGCGGGCCCGCGCTCGCCGGGCAGCTCCTGTTCTATCCCGCGCTCGACCCGGACCCGGCGACCCCGTCGTTCGAGGAGAACGCGGACGGCTACTTCCTCACCGCGTCCGACATGCGCTGGTACTGGGCGCAGTACCTGTCCGGTCCCGAGCCGGCCGGACCGGAGATCGCGCCGCTCGGTGCGACGCCGGCCGATCCGTCCGGAGTGGCCCCGGCGGTCATCGCGACCGCGGAGTTCGACCCGCTGCGCGACGAGGGCCGGGACTGGGCGGCGGCGCTCGCCGGCGCCGGGGTCCAGGTGTCCACCGTGGAGGGACCCGGTCTGGTGCACGGTTTCGCCGCGTTCCTCGGAACCGTGCCTGCCGCCGAGCGGGTGACTGGTGAGGCGCTGGCGCGGTTCACCGAACTGCTGCAGAGCTGAGCCGACCGCTGCAGAGGTGAGCCTGCAGAGCTGAGCTGAACCGCTGCAGAGGTGCCCCGGAGTCCGCGTCACACGGATGTGACACGCCCGGCATCGTCCGGTAGCGCGCCGGGTCCACGCTGTGTGTCTGCTCGGTGGCGCACCGTGAACCGCCCCGGGTCACGGACCGGACGGCCGCGGGCCGCGGGGAGCGAGGGCGGATGGCGCGGTCGGAGATCGGGCGGACGGGTGCCCGGTTCGGGGAGCCGACGCCCCGGCACGCACCCGATCCGGAGCACCCGCACGGTCCACCGGACGACGCGGCGCCCGGACCCGGCAGGGCCGCCGACGAGCGACCCGCCGACCAGCGACCCACCGACCAGCCACTCGCCGGCGAGCCACCCGCCGGGGAGGACCTCGTCGGCGTCACCGGGGCCCGGTTCGGCGGCCACTCCGCGAAACGCACGCGCAGGTCCCGCCGGGAACGTGCCGCCGAGCCCGCCGCCCGGGACACAGACCCCGACACCTGGGACGCGACCCGAGCGACCGCCCCGCTCCCCGCGATCGTCGACGACCCCGCCCCCGGCCTGGCCGCGTCCACCCCGGTCCGCCCGTACGTCCTGACCGGCGGCCGGACCCGGGTCCGGACGGAGCTGCGCCTGGAGACCCTGGTGTCGGCGAGGCCGGTGCGCGGTGCCGCGCCGGTCGACACCGCGGAGAAGGCGGCAGTGCTGGGCATCTGTTCCCGGCCCCGGTCGGTGTCGGAGGTGGCCGCGCTCGTCGGGGTGCCGCTCGGTGTCGCCCGGGTGCTGATCGACGACCTGGCGACCGAGGGCAGGGTGGCCGTGCACGGCGTCTCATCCGCCGAGGACGGGCCCGGCCCGGCGTTGCTGGAGCGGGTGCTGTCCGGGCTGCGAAGACTGTAGGGCGGGGTGAGGATGGGGGCCATGACCGACCCGCGTCCCGTCCGCATCGGACTGCAGCTGCAGCCGCAGCACGCCGACTACTCCGACATCCGCAACACCGTCGCCGCGGCCGAGGAGGCCGGCGCCGACGTGGTGTTCAACTGGGACCACTTCTTCCCGCTCTACGGCGAACCCGACGGCAGGCACTTCGAGTGCTGGACCATGCTCGGCGCCTGGGCCGAGGCCACGTCGCGGGTACAGATCGGCGCCCTGGTGACCTGCAACAGCTACCGCAACCCCGATCTGCTCGCCGACATGGCGCGCACCGTCGACCACATCTCGGGCGGGCGGCTGATCCTCGGGATCGGGGCGGGCTGGTTCGAACGCGACTACGACGAGTACGGCTACGAGTTCGGCACCAAGGGCGACCGGCTGCGCGACCTCGCCGGGGCCCTGCCCCGGATCCGGAACCGCTGGGCGAAGCTCAACCCCGCCCCGACCCGCGACATCCCGCTGCTGGTCGGCGGCGGTGGCGAGCGCAAGACCCTGCGCTACACCGCCGAGCACGCCACGATCTGGCACGGGTTCGGTGACGTGGAGACCGTGACGCACAAGTGCTCCGTGCTCGACGGGCACTGCCGCGACATCGGCCGCGACCCGGCGGAGATCGAGCGCTCGGTCGCCGTCGAGGGCACCCCGGACGAGATCGGGCCCGGCCTGTACGACGCGGGCGTCCGGCTGTTCACCGTCGGCCAGGACGGGCAGGACGGCTACGACCTGGGCCTGCTCAAGGAGTGGATCGCCTGGCGCGACGAGCGCAACGGCTGACCGGCTCCCGCGACGGTCAGTCCGCCCGCAGGAACGGGTCCCGCACGAGGTCCGGGACCCGTTCCGGGACGACGGCCGGCGCGTAGTACCAGCCCTGGGCGTTCGCGCAGCCGTACTCGCGCAGCCGGGTCGCCTGTTCGCGGGTCTCGACGGCCTCCGCGGTGACCTCCAGGTCGAGCGCGGAGGCCAGCGAGATCAGGGTGCGCAGGATGACGTCGTCGCGTTCGGCCGAGCCGGCGACGAAGTGGCCGGCCAGCTTCAGCACGTGCACCGGCAGGTGCCGCAGATAGGCCAGGTTCGAGTAGCCGGTGCCGAAGTCGTCGATCGCGATCCGCACGCCCATCCGGTCGAGCTCGCGCAGCGTGGCCAGCGGCCGTCCCGGCGCCCCCATCAGGTCGGACTCGGTCAGCTCGATCTGCAGCCGCTCGGCGGGCCAGTCGTGCCGTTCCAGGGTCGCGGCGACGTCCGCGACCAGGTCGGACTCGGCGATCTGGCGGGCGGCGACGTTCACGCTGACCAGCAGCGGCCGGTCCGGGTCGGCGTCGGCCCAGAGCCGTCCCCGGCGGCACGCCTCGTCGAGCACCCGGCGCCCGAGCGGGACGACCAGGCCGGTCTCCTCGGCGAGCGGGATGAACCGGTCCGGGCCGAGCAGCTCGCCGTCGGGCCGCTGCCAGCGCACCAGCGCCTCGACCCCGATCGTGCGCTCGTCGGCGAGCCGGACCAGCGGCTGGTAGACGACCACGAAGTCGTTGCGGCGCAACGCCTCCGGCATCTGTGAGGACAGCTCGAACCGGCGTACGTCGGAGCGGTGCCGCTCGCGGTCGTAGACCACGTACCGGCCGCGCCCGGAGTGCTTGGCCGAGTACAGCGTCGTGTCGGCGGCCTGCATGAGCTCGTCCGGGCCGAGCTCGCCGTCGTGGCGCACGACGCCCACGCTCGCCGAGATCACGATGTCACGCCCGTCGATCCGGACCGGGCGGCGCACGGTGTCCAGCGCGCGACCGGCGACCTCCTCCAGGCTCGCGCGGTCCCGGCAGCGCGGCACCAGGACCACGAACTCGTCGCCACCCGTGCGCGCGACCAGGTGCCCGCCCGGCTCCAATGTGGACTGAAGGCGGTCGGCGAGCGCCTGCAGCAGGCGGTCGCCCGCCTGGTGGCCGAGAGTGTCGTTCACGACCTTGAAACCGTCGAGATCGAGGTAGCAGATGCCCGGGCGGGTGCCGTCCGCCCCGTCCTCGGCGATCGCGGCGTTGAGCCGCCCGAAGAACACCGACCGGTTCGGCAGCCCGGTGAGCGGGTCGTGCGTCGCCTGGTGCTCCAGCTGCTGCTGCAGCTCGAGCTGCTCGGTCACGTCGGAGACGACCCCGACCAGCCGGTGCGCGGTCCCGTCCGCCTCGCGCAGCGGGGTCAGCACGGCGTCGATCCAGATCTCGGTGTCGTCGGCGCGGCGCACCGACCGGACGAGCCGGAGCCGGTCCAGCGAGCCGTTCAGCAACCGGGTCCGCTCCGCCCAGACCTCGGGCGCCTCCTCGACGGAGACGAAGTCGACGATGTTCATCGCCGCGAGCTGCGAGCGGGTGTAGCCGAGCATCGCGGCGGCGGCGTCGTTGGCCTCGATCGACGGCACGTCCGGGTCGAAGATGATGATCCCGACCGCGGCCGAGTCGAACATCGCGGCGAACCGCGCCTCGGAGGCCCACCGGGCGCGCTCGGCGCTGCCCCGGGCCTCGAGCGCCGCGCGGGCGATCTGCTCGTGCTCGACGAGGGCGTTGCGCCGGGACGCCTCGAGGTACCCGCGGGCGAACGCCCCCTGGATCGCGGCGAGCCGGTGCACCCGGGGCGCGGTGTCCACGGCCGGCTCCAGGTACGCGCCGAGCAGCGTCACGCCGACCTCCAGGCACACCGGGTCGGTGGCCCGGGCGTCGAGCAGCAGCTCCCGGCCCGCGCCGGCGGGGACGGCCGGGTCGAAGGGCTCGGCGAGCGCGGCCTCCCGCAGCCGGGCGGCCGGGCGCTCCAGTGACCGGCGCAGCTCGGCCGCCGACCCCCCGCAGTGCGGGGTCAGGGCCGCGGACCAGGACTCGGCGAGCACGGTGGCGGCGGGGACCCCGCCGGGGCGGAGGGCCCGGCCGTGTCCTGCATGTGCAGCGGCGACATCGGCCTGCTGCATCCACCGCTCCCGTTCGTCCCGGTGGAGGGGAGTCCCCTCGTGATCGGGAGACACCGTAACCGATCCGGCACCGGCGATGGGGCCGACCGGGCCGCATCCGGGACACATCCGGGTGACATCCGGATCCGGACCCGCCGCGTCAGGACCCGTCGGTCACCGCGGTCACCCACACGACTGCCTCACCGGCCTCGTCCGAGGCACTCAGGTCGACCTCGGCGGTGATCGCCCAGTCCCGGTCACCGGCCGGGTCGTCGAGCACCTGGCGCACCAGCCAGCGGTCCGCCTCCTCGGTGAGGTCGAACAGCTCGGGACCGCGGGCGTCCGGGCCGAAGCCGATCCGGTCGTGGATCTCGTAGTACGGCTCCAGCGCGTCGCGCCAGCGCTGGGCCGTCCAGCCGGCGTCGGCGTCGAGCTCGCCCAGCTCCGCGAAGCGGCCCAGCGCGGCCAGCTCGACCCGGCGGAACAGCGCGTTGCGGACCAGCACCCGGAACGCGCGGGCGTTGCCGGTGACGCCGGTGGCCGCGACCGCGACGACGGCGCCGGGCGGGGTCACCTCACCGGACTCGTCGGCCCCGGCGGCGAGCTTCTCCCACTCGTCCAGCAGCGACGAGTCGGTCTGGCGGACCAGCTCGCCGAGCCACTCGATGAGGTCGGTCAGCTCCTCGGTGCGGGCGTGCTCGGGGACGGTCTGGCGCAGCGCCCGGTAGGCGTCGGCCAGGTAGCGCAGGACCAGGCCCTCGGAGCGGGCCAGCTGGTAGTGCGAGACGTACTCGGTGAACGTCATCGCCCGCTCGCTCATGTCCCGCACCACCGACTTGGGGGAGAGCACCGCGTCGGCGACCCACGGCGCGCCCCGGCGGTAGGTCTCCAGGGCGGCGTGCAGCATCTCGTCGAGGGGCTTCGGGTACGTCACCTCATCGAGCCGGGCCATCCGCTCCTCGTACTCGATGCCGTCGGCCTTCATGGCGGCGACGGCCTCGCCGCGGGCCTTGTTCTGCTGGGCGGCCAGCACCTGGCGCGGGTCGTCCAGGGTCGACTCGACCACCGAGAGCATGTCGAGGGCGTAGTCCGGTGACTCCTTGTCGAGCAGCTCGAAGGTCGCGAGCGCGAACGGCGACAGCGGCTGGTTCAGCGCGAAGTCCAGCTGCAGCTCGTCCACGATCCGCACCCGCGGCCGCTCGGCGCCCTCGACCGGGTACTCCTCGACGATCCCGGCCGTGCGCAGTGCCCGGTAGATCGCGATCGCCCGCAGGATGTGCTTGACCTGCCGCTTGCGGGGCTCGTGGTTGTCGGTGAGCAGGTGGCGCATCGCGGCGTAGGTGTCCCCGCCACGGCCGATCACGTTCAGCAGCATCGCGTGGGTGACCTCGAGGTGGCTGGTCAGCGGCTCGGGCCGGGCCTGCTGCAGCTTCTCGAAGGAGGTCTCGGACCAGCCGACGAAGCCCTCGGGAGCCTGCTTGCGCTGCACCTTGCGCCGCTTCTTGGGGTCGTCGCCGGCCTTCGCGAGTGCCTTCGCGTTCTCGATGTCGTGCTCGGGCGCCTGCGCGACGACGGTGCCGACGGTGTCGTACCCCGCGCGGCCGGCGCGCCCGGCGATCTGGTGGAACTCGCGGGCCTTGAGCGGGCGCACGCGACGGCCGTCGTACTTGGACAGGGCGGTGAACAGTACCGTGCGGATCGGCACGTTGATCCCGACGCCGAGGGTGTCCGTCCCGCAGATGACCTTGAGCAGCCCGGCCTGGGCGAGCGTCTCCACCAGGCGCCGGTACCGCGGGAGCATCCCGGCGTGGTGCACGCCGATGCCGTGGCGGACCAGCCGGGACAGGGTCCGGCCGAACCCGGAGCTGAAGCGGAACGCGCCGATGGTCTCGGCGATGGCCGCCTTGTCCTGTTTCGAGGTGACGTTGACGCTCATCAGCGCCTGTGCCCGTTCGACGGCGGCCTGCTGCGTGAAGTGGACGACGTAGACCGGCGCCTCCCTCGTCGCCAGCAGCTCGGTGATCGTCTCGTGCAGCGGCTCGACGACGTAGCGGAAGTGCAGCGGGACCGGCCGCTCCACGGACGTGATCTCGGCGGTCTCCCGGCCGGTGCGCCGGGTGAGGTCCTCGGCGAAGAACGACGTGTCGCCCAGGGTGGCGCTCATCAGCAGGTACTGGGCCTGCGGCAGCTCGATCAGCGGCACCTGCCAGGCCCCGCCCCGGGACGGGTCGGCGTAGAAGTGGAACTCGTCCATGACCACGGAGCCGACGTCGGCGCCGGAACCGGTGCGCAGGGCCAGGTTGGCGAGGATCTCCGCGGTGCAGCAGATGATCGGCGCGTGCTCGTTCACCGCGGCGTCGCCGGTGAGCATGCCGACCTTGTCCGCACCGAAGACCTCGCACAGGGCGAAGAACTTCTCGCTGACCAGCGCCTTGATCGGCGCCGTGTAGAAGGTGCGCTCGCCGCGGGCCAGGGCCGCGGCGTGCGCGCCGATCGCGACCAGGGACTTCCCGGAGCCGGTCGGCGTCGACAGGATGACGTTGGCGCCGGTCACCAGCTCCAGCACCGCCTCCTCCTGCGCCGGGTACAGCGACAGCCCGCGCTCCTCGAACGCCCAGTCGGCGAAGGTGTCCACCAACTCGGCGGGATCGGTCTCGTCGGGCGCGGTGCGGGGGAGCCGGTCGGTGAGCGTCATGATGCCGCAGATTGTGCCTGGCGGTCCCCGCGCGCGGAGCAGGGCCGGGATCCCCTCTCTCACGCACGGCTACGGTGTCACCCGTGGTGAGGGGTGCGGTGTCCGGCGGGGCGGGCGCCACGCTGCCCGATCTCGTGCCGCCGATGCTGCCCGCGACCGGTGAGCTGTCCGACGCGACCGACCCGGGCCGCTGGGCCGTCGAGTTCGGCTGGGAGGGCCATCGCTGCGTGGCCTACGTCCGTCCCGGGCGGGTCCGGCTGCTGTCGTCGACCGCACGCAGCGTGACCGGATCGTTCCCCGAGCTGGCGGTGCTGGCCGACCGGTCCCCGGCGGGCGGGATGGTGCTGGACGGCACCGTCGTCGCGCTGGACGAGGCGGGCCGCCCGTCCCGCGGCCCGCTGCTGCGGCGCACCGCGACCCTCGCCCCGGACGACGCGCTGCGCACCGAGGTCCCGGTCGGCTACGTGGTCACCGACCTGCTCTGGTGTGACGGGCGGCGGATCCTGGAACTGCCCTACCGGCGTCGCCGTGCCGCGCTGGAGGAGCTCGACCTGGCCGGACCCAAGATCCTGGTGCCGCCGTCGTTCGGGCTGGACGAGGCCGAGCTGGTCGCCCGCACCGCGGAGCGCTACGGCCTGGACGGGCTGCACCTCAAGCGCCTCGACGTGCCGTACCAGCCGGGGCGGCGCTCCCGGCACTGGCTGCGGGTCCCGCTGCGCCGCCGCCGCCAGGTGCTGGTCGCCGGCTGGGTGCCGGCCGGAGCCGGGGCCGGGGCAGCCGCCGAGCCCGGCCCGCAGCGGCGCGAGCGGATCGCCGCGGTACTGCTGGCGCTGCCCGGTCCGGACGGCCCGCACTACGTCGGCCGCGTCGGTGTCGGCGCCGCGGACGCCGACACCCGCACCGTCCTGCGCGCCCCGGCCTCGGGCGAGCCACCGCTCGACGTACCGGACGGGATCGCGGAGAACGCCCGGTGGCTGGCGCCCGGCCTGGTCGCGGCCGTCGAGCACCGCGGGCGGACGGCCGCGGGCCGGCTCGCACTGCCGTCCTGGCGGGGGCTCGTGCCTGCCGGGGAGCAGGACGAGGACCTGCTCGCCGAGGCGACCGCGAGCCGCCCGCCCCGGCGCCCCACCGGACGGCGTGGTGCCCCGGGCACCGGCGGACCCGGCGCCGACCGCCCGGCGGCGGGCCCGAGCGCGACCACGGCCACGGCCCCGAGCGCGACCACGGCCTCGGCCTCGGCGCCGGAGCAGTCGCCGGTGGAGCAGCCCGGCCCGTGGCACGGCCCGCTGTCGCGGCGCCTCGAGCAGCATTTCGTCTACAACACCCTCAACACGATCGCCGCGCTGGTCCGGACCGACCCGCCGCGCGCCCGGGAGCTGCTGCTCGGCTTCGCCGATCTCTCCCGGGCCGCCGACCGCGCCGAGGAGCCCGCGATCCGGCTCGACGAGGAGCTCGCTGCCGTCCGGGCGTACCTGCAGATCGAGTGGACCCGGTTCGGGGCCCGGCTGCACGCCGAGGTCGACGACCCGGGCACGGCCGGTGCCGACCCGGCCGCGGCCGTCCCGCCGCTGGCGGTGCTGGCCGCCGTCCGGCGCGGGGTGCAGGAGCAGATCGAGCCGGCCGCCGGCGGCGGTGCGCTGCACGTGCGGCTGACCGCTGCGACCTGCCGGGTCGAGGTCCGGCCCGTGCAGCCGGGCGGCGATCCCGCCGCTGCCGCCGGCGCCCCGCTCGTCCTGCTCAGTCTGCCGCTGGACGTGCCGGGCGGGTGACGGCCCCGACGCCCGGCCGGCGGGACGCTCCCCGGGAGGGCGGACCTTCATCGATCCGGATACCGTGCCCGCCATGCTGGGGCTGCCCGACGGCACACGCGCGTGCCTGTTCGACCTGGACGGTGTACTCACCGACACCGCGAGCGTGCACGCCGCGGCGTGGAAACAGATGTTCGACGAGTACCTGCGCTCGCGCGACGACCGTGACGGCAAGGGTTTTACCCCGTTCGACGCCGGAGCGGACTACGGGCCCTACGTCGACGGCAAGCCGCGGCTGGAGGGCACCCGCAGCTTCCTGGCGTCCCGCGGGATCGAGCTGCCCGAGGGCACCCCGCAGGACTCCCCGGACACCGAGACCCTGTGGGGCCTGTCGACCCGCAAGAACGACCTGGTACAGGTCAAGATCACCGAGGGCGTGGACGTCTACCCGGGGTCACTGCGCTACCTCGAGGCCGTGACGGCCGCCGGGCTGCGCACCGCCGTCGTGTCGTCGTCGGCGAACGCCGAGCAGATCCTGCGCGTCACCGGGATCGAGCGGTTCATCGACCACCGGGTGGACGGGGTCACCGCCCGCGAGCGCGGATTGCCCGGCAAGCCCGCACCCGATACGTTCCTCGCCGCCGCGGCCGACCTGGAGGTCGAGCGGACCTCCGCCGTGGTGTTCGAGGATGCGCTGGCCGGTGTGCAGGCCGGCCGCGCCGGAGGCTTCGGCGCCGTGATCGGCGTCGACCGCCTCGACCAGGCCGCCGCGCTGCGTGAGCACGGCGCGGATGTCGTCGTCACCGATCTCGCCGACCTGCTGGAGCGTTCGTGAAGCCCGACCACCTGCCCACCTTCACCGTCGAGCCGTGGGTGGTCCGCGAGCCGCGCCTGGACATGGACGCGATGGGACAGAGCGAGTCGGTGTTCGCCCTGTCCAACGGGCACATCGGCCTGCGCGGGAACCTCGACGAGGGGGAGCCGCACGTCCTGCCCGGCACCTACCTGAACTCGTTCTACGAGGTGCGCCCGCTGCCCTATGCCGAGGCCGGCTACGGCTACCCGGAGTCCGGGCAGACGGTCGTGAACGTCACCAACGGCAAGCTGATCCGGCTGCTGGTCGACGACGAGCCGTTCGACCTGCGCTACGGCACGCTGCGCCGCCACGAGCGGGTGCTGGACATGCAGGCGGGCACCCTGTCCCGTGATGTCGAGTGGGAGTCCCCGGCCGGCCGGGGGGTGAAGGTCCGCTCGACCCGGCTCGTGTCGCTGACCCAGCGGGCGATCGCGGCCATCTGCTACGAGGTCGAGGTCATGGAGACCGGCGAGGGCGACGACAGCGCCGGCAAGAGCGAGGACGCCCTGCTGGTCCTGCAGTCCGAGCTGGTCGCCAACGAGCAGCTCCCGGGCCGCGGTGCCGACGACCCGCGCCTGGAGGCCGCGCTGGACAACGTGCTCGAGCCCGAGCAGTCCCGCGCCGGCGACGCCGGGGCCACCCTCGTGCACCGCACCCGCGGGTCCCAGCTGCGCTGCGGCGCGGCGATGGAACACGAGGTCAGCGGGCCGGAAGGGATCCAGATCTCGACCGACGCCAACGAGGACCTGGCTCGCACCACGATCATCGCCCGGGTCCGGCCCGGTGAGACGCTGCGGGTGGTCAAGTACCTGTCCTACGGCTGGTCGTCGCGGCGCAGCCTGCCCGCGGTCTACGACCAGGTCCGCGCCGCCATCGCCGCCGCCCGCTACACCGGCTGGGACGGCCTGGTCGCCGAGCAGCGCGAGTACCTCGACGACTTCTGGGCCACCGCCGACGTCGAGATCGACGGCGACGCCGAGCTGCAGCAGGCGATCCGGCTGGCGACCTTCCACATCCTGCAGGCCGGTGCGCGCGCCGAGCGCCGCTGCATCCCGGCCAAGGGGCTGACCGGCGACGGGTACGACGGCCACACCTTCTGGGACACCGAGACGTTCTGCCTGCAGGTGCTCTCGTTCGTGGCCCCGGACGCGGCCGCGGACGCGTTGCGCTGGCGGCGCTCGATCCTGCCCCAGGCGTTCGAGCGGGCCGAGACGCTCGGGCTGAAGGGCGCGGCGTTCCCGTGGCGGACGATCCGCGGCCACGAGTGCTCGGGCTACTGGCCGGCCGGGACCGCGGCGTTCCACATCAACGCCGACATCGCCGACGCGGTGCGCCGGCACGTCGCCGCCACCGGGGACACCACCTTCGAGCTCGAGGTCGGCCTGGAGCTGCTGGTCTCCACCGCGCGGCTGTGGCGGTCGCTGGGCCATCACGACTCGGCGGGCAACTTCCGGATCGACGGCGTGACCGGCCCGGACGAGTACTCCGCGATCGCGGACAACAACGTCTACACCAACCTGATGGCGCGTCAGAACCTGCGCTATGCGGCCGAGGTCGCGGCGAAGCACCCGCGCGCGGCGTCCCGCCTCGGCGTCGACTCGGAGGAGATCGCCTCCTGGCGCGACGCGGCCACGGCCATGCTGATCCCGTTCGACGAGCGGCTGCGCGTGCACCCGCAGTCCGAGGGGTTCACCGACCACCAGCTGTGGAACTTCGAGGACACCCCCGCCGAGCGCTACCCGCTGCTGCTCAACTACCCCTACTTCGACCTGTACCGCAAGCAGGTCATCAAGCAGGCCGACCTCGTCCTGGCGATGCAGATCTTCCCGGACGAGTTCACCGACGAGCAGAAGCGCCGCAACTTCGCCTACTACGAGGCGATCACCGTGCGGGACTCGTCGCTGTCGGCGTGCACCCAGTCGGTGATGGCCGCCCGCACCGGGCACCTGGAGCTCGCCCACCAGTACCTCGCCGAGGCCGCACTGGTGGATCTGCACGACCTGGCGGGCAACACAGACCACGGCATGCACATCGCCTCGATGGCCGGCACCTGGACCGCGGTCGTGCTGGGCTTCGGCGGGATGCGGTGCGAGGCCGACGGGCTCTCGTTCGCGCCGGTGCTCCCGCCGTCGCTGTCGCGGATCTCGTTCGGGCTGAAGTGGCAGGGGCGGCGGCTCCGCGTGTCGATGACGCCGGACGAGGTCGAGTACCACCTGCTCGACGGTGCCCCGATGCGGCTGCGTCACCACGACGAGCCCATCGCCCTGGACGTGGAGGCACCGGTGACCGCGCCGACGCCGCCCTCGGTCTGGGTGGAGCCGGTGGAGCAGCCCTACGGCCGGACCCCGCGCCAGCGGGCCTGACCCCCGCGCCGGCGGGCCTGACCCCGCCGGTGAGCCGGACACCGCGCACGCCGGCCGGGTGGGTGCCCGGCCGGTGTCCGGCGGCGGCTCGCGGACCGCTGGTACTTTGGTAGGTCGCGCCGCTCGACAGCATCTCGACAGCAGCCAGACAGCACGAGGTGCCGCCGGGCGGATGCGATCGTGTTCGTCTCCTCGGTGGAGGAAGCCCGCGCCGTGCCCGAACCCATTCCTGACTCCGAGGACCCGGTGGATCCTGAGCTCGTCCACGAACAGTCCTATGTGGCCATGCTGTACGTGCAGCTCGAGGACCGCCGCCGCGACACCGTGCGGCGCCTCACCGACACGCTCCGCGAGGAGACCGTCGGCACCCCGCAGGCGCTGACCCAGCGCGACGCCGCGGCGGCGCTGCTGGCGGACAAGCTGGCCGCGTTGCGGGCCGCCGAGCACGGCCTCGCGTTCGGCCGCCTCGACACCGACTCCGGGGAGACCCGCTACGTCGGCCGGATCGGGCTGCTCGACGAGCAGAACGAGTACGAGCCGCTGCTGATGGACTGGCGCGCGCCCGCGGCGCGGCCGTTCTACACGGCGACGGCGGCGAACCCGGAGGGCATGCGCCGCCGCAGGCACCTGCGGACCCGGCTGCGCGAGGTCGTCGCGATCGACGACGAGCCGCTCAACCTCGCCGAGATGGACGAGGACGAGAAGGCCCGCGCCGGTTCCGGCCTGACCAGCGAGGCCGCACTGCTGGCCGCGGTGTCCGAGGCCCGGACCGGGCGGATGGGCGACATCGTCGCCACCATCCAGGGCGAGCAGGACCGCATCATCCGGTCCAAGCCGTCCGGGGTGCTGGTCGTGCAGGGCGGGCCCGGTACCGGCAAGACGGCCGTCGCGCTGCACCGGGCCGCCTACCTGCTCTACACCCACCGTGACCGCCTCGCCCGGCGCGGCGTGCTCGTCGTCGGGCCGAACCCGACGTTCCTGCGCTACATCGGGCAGGTGCTGCCGTCGCTGGGGGAGACCTCGGTGGTGCTCGGCACGGTCGCCCAGCTCTATCCGGGCCTGGACGCGCGCCGCGACGAGGACCCGGCCACGGCGGAGCTGAAGGGCCGGGCGGATATGGCCCCGGTGATCGCCGCCGCCGTGCGGGACCGCCAGCAGGTGCCGCGCACGCCGGTCGAGCTCGTCGTCGAGCAGCAACGGGTGGTGCTCGACCGCGACACGGTCGCCCAGGCCCGTACCCGGGCGCGACGCTCCCGCAAGCCGCACAACGAGGGCAGGCGGATCTTCCGCAAGGAGCTGCTCCGGCTGCTGGCCCAGCAGGTCGCCCGCAGCGTCGGCGCCGATCTGCTGGACCGCCGCGACGTCGAGGACATCCGCGACGAGCTGGCCGAGTCGCCGGACATCCGGCGCGAGCTGGACCTGCTGTGGCCCGTGCTGTCCCCGGAGCAGCTGCTCAGCGACCTGTTCGCGGACCGCAAGCGGCTGAACTCGGTGGCCCGGCGGATCCCGGCGCCGGAGCGGGTGCTGCTGGAGCGGGAGACTCCCGGCGACGACGTGCCGTACGACCAGCGCTGGTCGACCGCCGACGTCGCGCTGCTCGACGAGGCCGCCGAGCTCCTCGGCGACGACGGTTCGGCGCAGGCCGCGGCCGAGGCGGCGGCGCTGCGCGAGGAGGTCGAGTACGCCCAGGGCGTGCTGGACGTGCTGGACCTGGAGGAGGACCTCGACCCGGAGCTGCTGCGCGCCACCGACATCATCGACGCCGACCGGCTCGCCGAGCGCATGCAGGTGTCGCGCTACGACTCCACCGCCGAGCGGGCCGCCGCGGACCGCGAGTGGACCTACGGGCACGTGATCATCGACGAGGCGCAGGAGCTGTCCGCGATGGCCTGGCGCATGGTGATGCGCCGCGCGCCCGCCCGGTCGATGACGCTGGTCGGGGACATCGCGCAGACCGGTGACCGGGGCGGCGCGGGATCGTGGGACGAGGTGCTGTCGCCGTTCGTGAAGCGGCGCTGGCGCCTCGAGCAGCTGACGGTGAACTACCGCACGCCCTCGGAGATCGCCGACGTCGCCGACGACGTGCTGGCCGAGATCGACGCCTCGCTGGAGCCGCCGTCGTCGGTGCGCTCGACCGGGGTGCCGCCGTGGGCGGCGGCGCTGCCCGAGGACCCGGGCGAGCGGGACCGGATGCTCGCCGGGCGGGTCGCCGCCGAGCGCGACGCCGTCGGGGACGGCCGCACGGTCGTGCTGGTGCCGACGGCACGGGTGGGCGCCGTGCGGGACGCGCTGGTCACGGCCGGGGTGATCGCGGCCGGCTCCGACCCGGAGGACCTGGACACCGCGGTGGTGGTGCTGCCGGTGGCCGGGGCGAAGGGGCTGGAGTTCGACGCCGTGCTGGTCGTCGAGCCGCAGGAGATCCTCGACGAGTCGCCCCGGGGGTACAACGACCTCTACGTGGCGATCACTCGCGCCACCCGGCGCCTCGGCGTGCTGCACTCCGGGGAGCTGCCACCGGTGCTCAAGCGGATCCCGCGCGAGCAGTAGCGCGCTCACCGCGTGACGGGAGTGCCCCCACGTGCCCGGTACAGGTCGCGCAGCAGCGCGATCTCGGCGCCGTGGTGGAGCACCTCGCGGTGGATGTGCAGCACGAGCGTCGAGAGCGGCTCGTCGGCGTACGGGCCCTCGGCCGGCCCGCAGGGGCGGGCGAGCCCGTCCGTGCCGAGCGCGGCGACGCCGGCCACCCAGCGGCGGTACCCGTCGTCGAGCTGGGCCAGGGCCTCGTCCGCGGTGCCGGCGTAGGCGTGCGAGGTGAAGTCGATCGCCGGCCCGCCGAAGTGGCTGTGCACCCGCATCCCGAACACGCCGACGATCACGTGCGCCAGCCGCCAGGCGATCGTCGTGACCGGGGGCGGGTCCGGCTGGGGGAAGGCGAAGTCGCACACCCACTCCCCGGAGCCCGCGCCGGGCGGGGTGGCGGACGCGCCGCGGCGGCGCACGCTCCACGCCCCGCCGGCCGGTTCCCAGAGGTACTCGTCATCGGTGAGGCCGGCGAACCGCGGTCGCAGGGCGGTCTCCCAGTGGAACGTGAGCTGCTCGCGCAACGCCGCGTTCCAGTCGATGTGCGTGGCAGGGGTCGTCATGGGCGCCACGGTAGGACCCGACCCGGACGACGACGGTCCGCAACCACTCCGGCGAGGGTGAGCTCAGCCGGCGCGCCGCACCTGCCCACCGGCGCGACCGGCGGCCGCGTCGACCAGCGCCCGGGCGAGCCGCAGATCGCTCGCCACCCGCTCGGGGTGCCACTGCACGCCCACGGCCCAGCCGGGGCCCTCGGTCTCGACGGCCTCGATCATGTCCCCGCACCGCGCGGCGACGCGCAGCCCGGACCCGAGCCGGGCGACGGCCTGGTGGTGGTGGCAGCGGACCCGCACCGGGCCGGTCCCGAGCGCGGCCTCGATCTGTGACCCCGGCTCCGGTTCGACGTCGACCGGCAGGAAGTCCGCGGGCCCGGCCGCGTGCACCGCGGCGACCTCGGCGCCCAGATCGTCGGGCAGGTGCTGGTACACCGTCCCGCCCGCCGCGACGTTCAGCAGCTGGTGCCCGCGGCAGATCCCGAGCACCGGCACCTCGCGGTCGAGGGCCCGGCGCAGCACGGCCAGGTCGGAGGCGTCGCGCTCGACCCGCGGCGGGTCGGTGTGCGGCCCGGGGGCGGCGCCGTAGTTCGACGGGCCGATGTCCGGGCCACCCGCGACGATCAGCCCGTCGAGCGAGTCCACCGCGTCCGCGGAGCCCTCGACCGGCGGGAGCAGCACCGGAACGCCCCCGGCGGCGACGACCCAGTCGACGTAGTTGCGCGGCAGCAGGACGACGTCCTCGTCCTCCATGATCCAGTAGCTGGCCGACTCGGCGTAGCTGCTGATCCCGATCAGCGGTCTCACGTGTCTCCTCCGTGCACGACCTCGAGTACCTGGTCCCCGTAGCGGGTCAGCTTGCCCTCACCGATCCCGGAGATCGTCCCGAGGGCGGCCCGGTCGGCGGGGGAGCGCGACGCGATCTCCCGCAGCGTCGCGTCGTGGAAGATCACGTAGGCGGGTACGCCCTGCTCCTTCGCCGCCGTGGCGCGCCACGCACGCAACCGCTCGAACACCGGCGCGGCCGCCGCCGACAGCTCCACCGCCGTCTTGGCGCCCGACCCGCCCCTGGACCGGCTCCGGGCCGCACGCGCCGTGCGTTCCGGCTCGGTCCGCAAGGTCAGCGGTTGCTCGCCACGCATGACCGCCGGGGAGGCGTCGGTGAACTCCAGCGACGAGTACGCCCCGCTGACCGCCAGCAGCCTGCGTGCCACCAGCTGACGGATCACGCCGCGCCACTGCGGTTCCGACAGGTCCGAGCCGATCCCGAAGACGGACAGCTCGTCGTGCGAGAACTGCTCGACCTTCGGCGTCCGCTTCCCGAGCAGGATGTCGATCAGGTGCACGGCGCCGAAGCTCTGCCGGCGCTCGTTCTTCAGCCGCCACACCGCGGACAGCACCTTCTGGGCGGCGACCGTCCCGTCCCACGACGACGCCGGCGTCAGGCAGGTGTCACAGTTCCCGCACCGCTCGGTGCCGAGATCCTGCCCGAAGTAGCGCAGCAGCTGCGCCCGGCGGCACTCGGTCGTCTCGCACAGGGCCAGCATCGCGTCCAGGTGCGCCGCCAGCCTGCGCTTGTGCGCGGCGTCGCCCTCGGAGTCGTCGATCATCTTCCGCTGCTGGACGACGTCGGGCAGCCCGTAGGCCAGCCACGCCGTCGACGGCTCACCGTCCCGGCCCGCGCGGCCGGTCTCCTGGTAGTAGCCCTCGATCGACTTCGGCAGGTCCAGGTGTGCGACGAACCGGACGTCCGGCTTGTCGATGCCCATCCCGAACGCAATCGTCGCGACCATCACCAGGCCGTCCTCGCGCAGGAACCGGGCCTGGTTCTCGCGGCGGACCGCGGCGTCGAGCCGCGCGTGGTAGGGCAGCGCGCGGACCCCCTGGGCGGACAGGAACTCCGCGGTCTGCTCGACGGACTTGCGGGACAGGCAGTAGACGATGCCCGCGTCGCCGGGGTGCTCGGTGCGCAGGAACTCCAGCAGCCGCTTGCGCTCCTCGCCCTTGGGCACGATCCGGTACTGGATGTTCGGCCGGTCGAAGCTCGCGACGAAGTGCCGGGCCCCGGTCAGCTCGAGGCGCTGGGCGATCTCGGTGCGCGTGGCGTCGGTGGCGGTCGCGGTGAGCGCGACCCGCGGCACGTCCGGCCAGCGCTTGGGCAGCTCGGAGAGCAACAGGTAGTCCGGGCGGAAGTCGTGCCCCCACTGGGCGACGCAGTGCGCCTCGTCGATCGCGAACAACGCGACCCGGCCCCGCTCCAGCAACCGGACACACGACTCGACCCGCAGCCGTTCCGGGGCCAGGTAGAGCAGGTCGAGCTCGCCGGCCAGGAACTCCTGCTCGGTGAGCCGGCGCTCGTCGGCGTCCTGGGTCGAGTTGAGGAAGCCGGCCCGCACGCCGAGCGCTCGCAGGGCGTCCACCTGGTCCTGCATCAGCGCGATCAGCGGCGAGATCACGACGCCGGTGCCGGAACGGGCGAGTGCGGGAACCTGGTAGCACAGCGACTTGCCGCCGCCGGTGGGCATCAGGACCAGCGCGTCGCCCCCGCCGGTGACGTGCTCGACGATCGCCTGCTGGTCGCCCCGGAAGGCGTCGTAGCCGAAGACCCGGCGCAGCACCTCGTGCGGGTCCGACGAGGCCACCGCGGCCGGCGCCGGCGCGAGATCCCCGACCGGGTGCTCCTCGGGGGGCGGCTCCCAGCCGTGGTCGTCATCGGGCTCGGGCGGGAGCGGGATCTCGTCCGGGGCGTCGACCACGGGTCCGATCGTACGAGCCGTGGTCAGCGGGCCTCGTCCGGCTCCGCGGATCCGGCACCGTCCGGCGCGGCAGGCGCCGCAGGGTCGTCCGGCAGGACGATGCGGTACCCCTGGTCGCGCAGCCACGGCAGGAGCTCGCGCAGCGCCCCGACGGTCTCCGCGCGGGGCCCGCCGCCGTCGTGCAGCAGGATCACACCGCCGTCGTGCAGGTCCCGCTGCACGGTCGCGACGATCGTCGCGGCCGGCACGCCGGTCCAGTCGCGGGTGTCGACCGACCAGCCCAGGGGAGTCATCCCGCTCGTCGCGGCCGCCTCGGCCAGAGCCGGTGACCAGGCGCCCTGCGGGGCGCGGAACAGGGACACGGGCACACCGGGGCCGCCCGCCGCGGTGATCAGCTCGGCCCGGGAGATCCCCATCGCCCGCGCGATGTCCGCCGGGGGCGCGCTCGCCAGGGCCGGGTCGTGGTCCGAGGTGTGGTCGCAGAGCCGGTGGCCCTGCGCGACGATCCGCCGGACCAGCCGCCAGTGCTCCATCGCGCGCTGGGTGACGGTGCAGAACGTGGCGGGCGCGTCGTACTGCGCGAGCAGGTCGAGCACCTGCGGGGTGATCACCGGGTCCGGGCCGTCGTCGAAGGTCAGGGCGACCGTGCGGCCACCGGCGGCCGTCGCCGTCCGCACCGCCGGACCCACCGGTGCCGGAGCGGCCTGCAGCGCACCCTGCTCGACGGCGTCCGGGGCCGGTCCGCCGGCGACCCGGGCGAGCCCGGTACCGGTGAGCACGAGGATCCCGGCGACGACGACGAGCAGGACCACCCAGCGCTGCAGGTAGGGCGGCCGGAGTAGTTGAGAGAGGATCACCCGCTGTCGCGCATCGAGCATCGATGTACCTCGATCGGGTGAGACGGCAGTGGATCGCACGGTACGAGACGGTCCGGCGGGGTGACGGCCGACACGCCGATCGAGGTACGTGCCCGGGTCCCGCGGACCGGGACGTGCGCCGGGGGCGGCCGACGTGTAGCAACGTCTGCGAGGACACGGCGCGTCGACCGGCGCGCGCGCCCGGCACGCGGTAAGGACTGATCCGTGGATCTGAAGATCGGATACAAGGCGTCGGCCGAGCAGTTCGGCCCACGCGACCTCGTGGAGTACGCGGTGCTCGCCGAGCAGCTGGGGCTCGACAGCGTCTGGGCCTCGGACCACTTCCTGCCCTGGCGGCACACCGGCGGGCACGCACCGGCGGCGCTGCCCTGGATGGCGGCGGTCGGGGAACGGACCGAGCGGGTGCAGATCGGCACCTCGGTGCTGACGCCGACGTTCCGCTACAACCCGGCGGTGCTGGCCCAGACGTTCGCGACGATGTCGATGCTGACCGGGGGCCGGACCACGCTGGGCGTCGGCACCGGTGAGGCGCTGAACGAGATCGCCGTCTCCGGGATGGAGTGGCCCGAGTTCAAGGAGCGCTTCGCCCGGCTGCGCGAGGCCGTCCGCGCGATGCGGGCACTGTGGACCCAGGACGTGGTGAACTTCGAGGGCGACTACTACACGCTGGTCGACGCCACGATCTACGACCGGCCCGAGCAGCCGGTGCCGGTGTACATCGCGGCCGGCGGCCCGATGGTCGCCCGCTACGCCGGGCGCCAGGGCGACGGCTTCATCTGCACCTCCGGCAAGGGCATGGAGCTTTACACCGACAAGCTGCTGCCGGGCGTGGCCGAGGGTGCGGAGAAGGAGGGCCGCGACGCCGGGGCGATCGACCGGATGATCGAGATCAAGATCAGCTACGACCGCGACCCGGAGGCGGCGAAGGAGAACTGCCGGTTCTGGGCGCCGCTCTCGCTCACCCCGGAACAGAAGCACTCGGTCGGCTCCTCGCAGGAGATGGAGCGCCTGGCCGACGAGCTGCCGATCGAGCAGGTCACGAAGCGGTGGATCGTCGCCTCGGACCCGGACCAGGCCGTCGAGCAGATCCGGCCCTACCTCGACGCCGGGCTGAACCACCTCGTCGTCCACGGGCCGGGCGGCGACCAGAAGCGCTTCCTCACCCAGTTCACCGAGGACGTGCTGCCGAAGCTGCGGAAGCTGGGGTGACGGCGATGAGCGCTGTCGTCCAGGACGGGCGCGTGCTGCGCTGCCGGATCTCCACCGGCCGCCACGGCGCCCTCGACGGGCCGGCCATGCAGGAGATCACCGAGGCGCTGACGAAGCTCGCCGACCAGGACCCGGCAGGTCCCGACGGCGTCGGCGCCGTGCTCGTGCACGGGGACGGCGAGAACTTCTGCACCGGCGGCAACGTCCGCGACTTCGCCGGGGCGCAGGACCGCTACGCCTACGTCCACGAGGTCGCCGACATCTTCCACGCGATGCAGCGCCCGCTGGTGAACAGCCCGGTCCCGACCGTCGCCGCCGTGCGCGGCTGGGCCGCAGGCGCCGGCATGAGCGTGGCGCTGGCCTGCGACCTCGCCGTGGGCGGGAGCTCCACCCGGATGCGCCCCGCCTACCCCGGGATCGGGTTCTCGCCGGACGGCGGCATGTCCTGGACCCTGCCCCGCCTCGTCGGTGCGGCTCGGGCGCGGCGGATCCTGCTCACCGACGAGGTGCTCGACGCCGAGGCGCTGAGCGGGCTCGGCCTGCTCGCCTCGCTGGTCGACGACGACGGCGTCGACGACGAGGCCGCCGCGCTCGCGCACCGGCTGGCCCAGGGGCCGACGGCGGCGCTCGGCCGGATCCGCGGGTTGCTCGGCCGGACCTGGGAGTCGACCCTGGACGAGCAGCTGGAGGCGGAGGCCGACTCGATCGCCACCTGCGCCGGCGGTCCGGAGGGCACCGAGGGTCTGACGGCGTTCGCCGAGAAGCGGCGCCCGCAGTTCCACTGACCACGAACGACGGGCGGCCCGGCCACGATCACGTGGCCGGGCCGTCCTGTGGCAGGAGTGGCTACCGGCCGCTGGCCGGGCTGCCGGCGGCCAGCCGGCGCCCGCGGCGGTCCGGGCGGGCCGCGCCGGGCATCCCGACGCCCCAGCGCTGCACCGGGCGGTGCAGGCCCGGGCCGAGCGGCCAGCCGGAGTCGAGCGGCGCGAGGAGCCGGTCGAGCTCGGAGTCCGCGGTGGCGCCGACGCTGTTGCGCAGCAGCTGCTGGAACCGGTCGTACTCGGCAAGCGCCTCGGCGACCTGCCCGCCGGCCAGCAGCGCCTCGACCAGCGCGCGGCGGGACCGCTCGCGGCTGGGGGCGCTCTGCACGGCACGCCGGGCGACGGCGACGGCGTCGTCGTGCCGGCCCACGTCGGTCAGCGTGCCGGACAGCCCCTCGAGCGCGAAGAGCCGCAGCTGGCGGAAGCGCTCCCGCTCGACCGCGAGCCACGGGGCCGTCCAGGACGGCAGGATGTCCGCCTCCAGCAGCGCCGTGCCCGGGCAGCCGATCTCCCGCACCGTGCGCACCGTGCTCGGTGCCGACAGCCCGCGGACCAGCAACATCGCCTCGGTGAGGTCGACGACGACGTTCTCGTCGAGGTGCCGCCGGCCCCGGTCGTCGGCGGTCAGCAGCCCCGGGACGTCGACGCCGGTGACGGCCTCGTCGAGCAGCCGGGCCGCCGGGGCCGGGCCGATCCCGGGCCACAGGTCCGCGGCCAGCGCGGCCGTCGGCTGCGGGCGGGCGTGCACGGCCAGGTAGGCGACCAGCCGGCGGGAGTCCACCGGCAGCGGGACGGCCTGGCCCCCGGCCCGCAGGCCGAAGGCGCCCAGCACGCGTACGTGCGGTACGGAACCGTCGGTGTCGCCGCTCGGCATGGACTCACTGGATCGACAGTGATCGTCGGACATGGCGGTTTCCCCGGATCGATCGTGGCATGCGGCCCGCAGGTGGTGCTGCGCCGAGCCGAGGCGCGCCGCCCGGGCGGGAGACCGCGGGGCGCGGAGAGGACACGACGAAACCGCACCAGCACGGACGGCGGGCGGCGTCTCCGTGCGGTGTGCTCGCCGGGTCAGGATAGCCGAGCCTGGTCCACGATGTGAGAGCCGGGCGAGGGTTTCCCCACACGTGGTACCGATTCGTGGTGCCGACCGGGCGGGCTCAGGACCTGCTCAGGAGCCGGACGTGGGTGCCGTCGCGCTCGTGCCACACGTGCAGGCTGTCGCACAGCTGGCGGGCGATCCAGGTCCCGCGCCCGCGTGCGTGCGACGGGTGCGGCGGAGCCAGGCCGATCAGCGGCAGCGCGACCGAACCGCGGTCGTGCACCTCGCACACCAGCTCGCCCGGTCGGGCCCACACCGACAGCCCCGCCTCCGGTGAGCCGTGCTCGACGGCGTTCGTGGCGACCTCGTTGACGGCCTGCACCATGTCCTGCCCACGGACCGTGTCGAAGGCGCAGGTCCGGGCGGCCCCGGCGACGGCCTCGCGCACCCGGGAGAGCTCGAAGGTGTTGTACTGCAGGCGCAGGTCCGGTGGCCCGAGCAGGTGCGGCGGTGCGAACGCCCAGGTGGCGAGTACCTCGGCGGGGGAGCGGTGCGCGGGGTTGGGCAGCAGCTCACCGGCGCCCAGCCGCAGCGGATGGTTGGCCAGGGCGGCGTCGCCGACGGTGCCGTGCAGCGGCAGCCGCGGGTAGACGCAGAGCTGGGTGACCGGCAGGCCGTCGAGCGAGATGTTGAGCGCCGCCTCCAGCTCGATCCAGAAGCCGCCGTCGACGCCGTCGAGCTCCGGGTCGTGCTGGGCGATCACGAGCACCGGCCGTCCCGACGAGGACAGCGCCCGCAGCTCCCGGGACCGCCACGCGGCGACCGTCTGGCCGGACTCCCGGGCCGAGCGGGTCAGCGTGGTCAGTTTCCCGACGCGTGCCCCGCTGTCCGCGAGCTCGTCGCGCAGTGCCTGCTCCACCGGCTCGGTGACCGCCAGCGCGAGCTGCGCGCCGGTGTCCCGCACGGCGGCGGTGGCCGCCGGGACGACCCGCGACACGATCTCGCCCGGGTCGTCGGCGTGCACCAGTGCGTGCACGAAGCCCGGCGGGCGTGGGACGGCGTTGATCTGCATCGCAGCGCTCCGGTCAGCGGGCGGGCGGGGGAGGGTCGAGCTGCGGGGGGTCGTCGTCGAACACGAGCTGCGCGGAGAACGCCGCCCCGCACCGGTCGAGGATCCGCGCCACCCGCGGCCGGACCCGGTGCAGGACCAGCCGGTGCGACGCGGGGAAGCTCTCCGCGGCGTGCACGAACGCGACGGCCGAGGCGACGTCGACGAACCGGACCGAGGCCATGTCCAGGCCGATGTCGGCCGGTGCGTCGGCGGAGCGCAGCACGGCGTCCAGCTGCTGGTGGAGCAGCGTGGTGATCTTGGGGCGGTTGCTGTGGTCGATCTCGCCGGCGAGTCGCGCGTGCCCGGCCCCGACCCGCACGATCCGCAGCAGCCCGTCGTCGTAGGCCCCGGTCACGGCCATGTGGTCCCGGTGCAGGGCCCGCATGATGTCGATCTGGTGGTCCGGGAAGTGCTCGTGGTCGTAGGTGCACAGCGCCGAGAGCGACTCCCGGTTCTCCCGGATCAGCCGGGCCAGCAGGCCGTCGAACTCGGGCAGCGTGCCCGAGGCCCCGGGGGCGAGCGTGGCGTGCATCTGACCGGTCAGCCGGGTGCCCGCCCAGCCCTCGTCGCGGTAGCGGGCGATCTCGGCGGTCATGCCGGCGTGGATGTCGGGCAGCCGGGTGCGGAAGGTCGCCCGGGTGGCCTCCTCGGGCTGGATCTCGAGCTGGCCGCGGCGCAGCGGCTCGTCGATCTCGACGCCGTCCTCGGTGAGCCTGCGCAGCAGCGCGTCCGCCGCGCCGTCGTCGTCGAAGTAGAGGATCTTCTCGCCGCGGCCCAGTCCGTGCGCCACGAACTCGGCCGCGAGCTCGCCGAGGTGCTCGGCGCTGTCCGGGATCGCGCAGACGTGATCGCCGGACGAGACATCGCCCGCGAGCTTGATCACGAATCACCTGCCGTGGCGCACCCGGACAGCACGGGTACGCCCTGTGACGCCTTCCAGGACGGATTCACCGTACGGACGTCCGAACAGTGCACCGGAGACCTCGGAGCGTGCCGGGCGCCGAACAGACGGTGACACGCGACGAGCGGCCCGCCACTGGCGTGCACGCGCGTACGGAGGAAAGGGGGTGTCGCCGTTCGGCGCACGACGAGGGGGTCCGGCCGGGCCAGTGGCGGCAGGCCGCCCGGGCCCGGCCGCCCGGTCAGGACCGGGTCTCGACCTCGACCGAGGTGGTGGCGCTGCCCTTGATCGTCTGCAGGACGACGCAGTAGCGCTCGGTCAGCTTGATCAGCGTGGCGACCTTCTCCTCGTCGGCACCGTTCGTGTCGATGTCGAAGGTCAGCCGGATGTCGCGGAACCCGACCGGCGCGTCCTTCGCGACGCCGAGCGTGCCGCGGAAGTCGAGGTCGCCCTCGGCCCGCAGGTTGCCGGTCACGTCGAGCTCGAGGGCGGTCGCGACCGCCCGCAGGGTCACGCCCGCGCACGCCACCAGCGCCTCCAGCAGCATGTCGCCGGAGCAGAGCTGGGTGCCGTCGCCCCCGGTCGCCGGGTGCAGGCCGGCCTCGGCGAGCGCCTGGCCGGTGCTCACCTTGCAGGCGACGCCGCTGCCCAGCTCGCCGTCCGCGGACAGGGTGACGACCGCGGAGTTCGGGTCGTCCCGGTACTGCTGCTTGAGCGGGGCCTGGAGGTTCTTCAGTGCTGTGGTGTCGGTGTCCGTCACGCCCTCCATCCTCACCCACGGGCGCGACGCACACAGCCCGGAGGCCCGTCTAGGCTGGCCGTGTGGGCGGGGAGGCGGATACGGGTCGGACGGCCGCCGTGCGCCGCAACGCCCGCGAGACGGTGCGCGAGGCCCGGGCCACGGTGCGCGACACCGTCCGGGACTCGGTGCACGACGTCGCCGGTCCGCCCACCGGTGCGGACCGGCTGTGGACCGTCCCGAACGCGCTGAGCGTGGTGCGGCTGCTCGGCGTCCCGCTGTTCCTCTGGCTGATGCTCGGCCCCGAGGCCGACGGCTGGGCCGTCGCGGTGCTGGCGATCGGTGGCTTCACCGACTGGCTCGACGGCAAGCTCGCCCGGGTCCTCGACCAGTACAGCCGGCTCGGGGCGATGCTCGACCCGGCCGTGGACCGCCTCTACATCCTGGCCGCGCTGGTCGGGCTGGCCGTGCGCGACATCGTCCCGTGGTGGGCGGTGCTGGTGCTGGTCGCCCGGGACGCGGTCCTGGCCGGGTGCGTGCTCGTGCTGCGGTGGCGCGGCTACGGCCCGTTCGAGGTCGTGTACGTCGGCAAGGCCGCGACCTTCGTCCTGCTCTACACCTTCCCGCTGCTGCTGCTCGGGGACGGGCCGTCGACCGCCGAGGCGGTGGTGCGGGTGATCGCGCACGCGTTCGCGGTCTGGGGGGTCGTGCTCTACCTCTGGTCCGGGGTGCTCTACCTGGCCCAGTTCGTCCTGGCGCTGCGCCGGCCGCTGCCCGGACGGGCCCTGCCGCCGCCCGGTCCCACCCGGTTCGATCACGGTGGCACGGGGGGCTAGGCTCGCCGCGTGAGCTCGGAGATTCCGTCGGACCTGATCTACACCGAAGCCCACGAGTGGGTTCGCGAGACCGAGGGCGGGGTGGTTCGGATCGGTATCACCGACCATGCCCAGTCCCAACTGGGTGACGTGGTGTTCGTTCAGCTGCCCACGGTCGGTGACACCCTGACGGCCGGGGACGCGATGGGCGAGGTCGAGTCGACCAAGTCGGTCTCGGACATCTACGCCCCGCTGGGCGGCGAGGTCGTGGCCGTCAACGAGGCGCTCGACGCCAGCCCGGAGCTGGTCAACTCGGCCCCGTACGGCGACGGCTGGATCGTCGAGATCAAGACGGCCGAGGGCGTGTCGACGGCGGGCATGCTCGACGCCGAGGCCTACCGGCAGTTCGCCGACGGCACCTGAGGGAAGCGGCGGGACCGCCCGACGCACCGGCCGGGCCGGGCGGCGTTCTCCGTATCGTCGCCGGGGTCGTACCGGTAGGTTCAGCCCCTCTGGCACCGTCAGCACCGTCACCGGCACCGCCGCCTCCGCGCGACCGGCGCCGCTGATCGCCACCCGGACCGCGTCCGGGACCCGTTCCCTACAGGAGGAGACCCCGAGGTGACCACGAACGACCCGCGCGACGTGCCACCGGAGCGCGCACCGGAGACCACGTCGGTCTTCCGGGCGGACTTCCTCGCCGACGTCGAGCAGCCGACCGAGGAGCCGGCCGTCTCCGGTGTCGACGGGCTGCCCGCCGGGTCGGCGTTGCTGGTCGTCCGGCGCGGTCCGAACGCCGGCTCGCGTTTCCTGCTCGACGTGCCGACCACCAGTGCGGGCCGGCATCCGGACAGTGACATCTTCCTGGACGACGTGACCGTCTCCCGCCGGCACGCGGAGTTCCGCCGTGACGCGGGCGAGTTCGTCGTCGTCGACGTGGGCAGCCTGAACGGCACCTACGTCAACCGTGAGCCGGTGGACACCGCCGTCCTCGCGAACGGCGACGAGGTCCAGATCGGCAAGTTCCGGCTGGTCTTCCTGACCGGCCCCCGTGAGCCCGGCCGGGACTGATCCGGGCACGGACGTGAATGCGGGGCGTCGAGCCGACACGCCGTGCGGAACGAGCGTGTGACGATGATCGAAGTACCCCTGCACTCCCCGTCCGGAGGCGCGCATCGGGGGCTCGGCCCGTGTAGCGTCGGAACGTGTCGGTGTCGGGAGCAGGAGCGACCTCGGCCCGCATGACACGGACCAGGCGAGCAAGGTGATCCGGGCGGTCGGGGTGGCGGGTTCACCCGGGCCGGCCGACAGGCCCGCAAGGGCCGGGGAGGCGGGCTGATGAGCGAGATGCGCGTCGTGGGTGTCCGGGTCGAACTCCCGGCGAACCAGCCGATCCTGTTGCTGCGGGAGACCAACGGGGACCGCTACCTGCCGATCTGGATAGGGTCCGTGGAGGCGACGGCCATCGCCCTGGAGCAGCAGGGGGTGAAGCCGGCCCGCCCGCTGACCCACGACCTCCTCAAGGACGTCATCGGGGCGCTCGGCAGGCGCCTCGAGCAGGTGCGGGTGACCGACCTCCAGGAAGGCACCTTCTACGCCGAGCTGATCTTCGACGGCGGGGTGACCGTGTCCGCGCGGCCGAGCGACTCGATCGCGCTGGCGCTGCGGACCGGGGTGCCCGTCCACGCCGACGAGAGCGTGCTGGCCGAGGCCGGGCTCGTCATCCCCGACGAGCAGGAGGACGAGGTCGAGAAGTTCCGCGAGTTCCTCGACTCCGTCTCTCCCGAGGACTTCCGCGGCGCCCAGCCCGGCTGACGGAAATCGCCGCTCGGCGCCATGATCGACCGTTGGGCGTGACCGCCCGACGGCCCGCTGCGGCGGTAGGCGGTGTCCGGTACGCGTACGTCGGCGAGCCGCGTTGACCACCCCGTCCACCGGGCATACCGTCATCAGCACTGATGACATCCGTGGAACTCATCGTCACTCAGCGTGATGATGGTGACGATGCAGAGCCACGGTGCGGCCGATCGAGGGAGAGCACGCGGTGCATACGCCACCACCCGAGGGGCCGGGCCAGGGAGAGCTCTTCCCGGACCCGCTCGTCGGTGAGGGGCTGGACGGGGTGTCCGATCGCCTCGTCGGCTTCCGCGGCCCGACCGCGTGCCAGGTCGTGGGGATCACCTACCGGCAGCTCGACTACTGGGCCCGGACCGGGTTGGTCGTACCGTCCATCCGCGGCGCGGCGGGATCGGGCAGCCAGCGGCTGTACTCGTTCAAGGACGTCCTCGTCCTGAAGATCGTGAAGCGGCTGCTGGACGCGGGCGTCTCGTTGCAGAACATCCGGATCGCCGTCGAGCACCTGCGCAGGCGCGGGATACGGGACCTGGCCGGCATCACGTTGTTCTCCGACGGCACCACGGTCTACGAGTGCACCTCCCCGGAGGAGGTCGTGGATCTGCTGCAGGGCGGTCAGGGCGTGTTCGGCATCGCGGTCGCGGGCGCGATGCGCGAGATCAGCGGCGTGATCAAGGACTTCCCGGCGGAGCGCGCCGACGGCGGCACAGTCGACGAGGCCCCGGAGGACGAGCTGGCCCGCCGGCGGGCCCGGCGGGCCATCTCCTGAGCTTGCCTGCCGCTCACGCGGCCATGCGGTACGGGTCGTGCTCGGCGAGCAGCTTCTCCATCCGCGCCTGGTCGACCCGGTTGACGACGGTCAGGCTGTCCTGCTTGTCGCGCACGCACTTCGCCAGAGTGAACGCCGAGGTGACGGCGTACAGCACGGCGATCGCGAGGAAGGCCTTCACCCAGCCGTCGACCGGCAGGTAGACGGTCCCGATCACGACGGCGGCCAGCGAGACGCCGAAGGACAGGACCGCCTGCATGTGGAACGCGGCGGTCGTGGCGGGCGTGGGGCTCGGGGTGCCGGAGTTGGTCATGGCGCAAGTGTGATCCGACCCGCTCACGGACGACGCCGTGAAAGTACGCAGCAGACCGGTATCCTCGAGGGGTAGTCGTTGACGCCGCGCGGGAGAGCCCCGGTGCAGGAGACCGGGCGCCGAAGGAGCAAATCCCTTCCCGGAATCTCTCAGGCACCAGGACCGTGCGGCCGAGACACCTCTGGAAAGCGATCGGCACCACGGGGAGCCGGTCCGCCGACGGGGAAAGCCGGAAGCCTCCGGTGAATCTCTCAGGCGCCCCGCAGCGGGCACGGACAGAGGGGGAGGGGCCGACCGCCCTGCCCCGACCTGCCTTCCGGAGGCGCCGTGAGCCCCAACCCGCAGCAGGACCACCGCACGCTCGCCGAGCTCGAGCGCGGACTGCCGTTCGCCGACCGGCACATCGGGCCCCGCCCCGGTGAGCTGGCCCGGATGCTCGACGAGCTCGGCGTCGACTCGCTCGACGCGCTGGCCGACCGTGCCCTGCCGGGCACGATCCGGGATCCCGAGCCCGTCGGGTCCTCGCTCCCCGCACCCGCAGGGGAGGCCGAGATGCTCGCCGAGCTGCGCGGCCTGGCCGACCGCAACACCGTGACCGTGCCGATGATCGGGCTCGGCTACCACGGGACCCGTACGCCGTCGGTGATCCGGCGCAACGTGCTGGAGAACCCGGCCTGGTACACCGCCTACACGCCGTACCAGCCGGAGATCAGCCAGGGCCGGCTGGAGGCGCTGCTGGCGTTCCAGACGATGGTCTCGGACCTGACGGGACTACCGGTCGCCGGCGCGTCGCTGCTGGACGAGGCCACCGCGGCGGCCGAGGCGATGACGCTGCTGCGCCGGGCCGGTCGCTCGAAGAGCCCCCGGTTCGTCGTCGACGCCGACACCCTGCCGCAGACCCTGGACGTGCTCCGCACCCGGGCCGAGCCGCTGGGCATCGAGCTCGAGGTGGCCGACCTGTCCGGGGGCACCCTTCCCGGCGGCGAGTTCTTCGGCGTCCTGCTGTCCTACCCCGGCGCGTCGGGCAGGGTCGCGGACCCGGCCGCACTGATCGCGCAGGCGCACGAGCGGGGTGCGCTCGTGGCCGTCGCGTCGGACCTGCTGGCGCTGACCCTGCTGACCCCGCCCGGCGAGCTCGGCGCGGACGTCGCCGTCGGCTCCACCCAGCGCTTCGGCGTGCCGCTCGGGTTCGGCGGCCCGCACGCCGCGTACATGTCGGTGGGCGACAAGCACGCCCGCCAGCTGCCCGGCCGTCTCGTGGGCGTCTCCCGTGACGCCGACGGCAACTACGCGCTGCGCCTGGCGCTGCAGACCCGCGAGCAGCACATCCGTCGGGAGAAGGCGACCTCCAACATCTGCACGGCGCAGGTGCTCCTGGCCGTGATGGCCGCCTGTTACGGCGTGCACCACGGCCCGGAGGGACTGGCGACGATCGCCCGGCGCACCCACCGCATGGCCGCCGTACTGGCCGCCGGCCTGCGTACCGGTGGCGTCGAGATCGTCCACGACGCGTTCTTCGACACCGTCCTGGCCCGGGTGCCCGGCCGGGCGGGCGCCGTGGTCGACGCGGCCCACGAGGCCGGGATCGCCCTGCGGACCGTGTCCGGCGACGCGGTGGGCATCTCCACCTCGGAGATCACCACCGTCGCGCACCTGCGCTCGGTCTGGTCGGCGTTCGGCGTCGAAGTGTCCGATGTGGATGCTCTCGACGCGGCCACCACCGACGCACTGCCCGCGGAGCTCGGGCGGACCAGCGGGTACCTGACGCACCCCACGTTCCACGATTACCGGTCGGAGACCGCGCTGATGCGCTGGCTGCGCCGGCTCGCCGACGCCGACCTGGCGCTGGACCGCACGATGATCCCGCTGGGCTCGTGCACGATGAAGCTCAACGCCTCCGCGGAGATGGAGCCGGTCACCTGGCCGCAGTTCAGCGACCTGCACCCGTTCGCGCCGGAGGCCGACACCGCGGGCTCCCGGGAGATGATCACCCAGCTGGAGACCTGGCTGGCCGATCTCACCGGGTACGCGGCCGTGTCGCTGCAGCCGAACGCGGGTAGCCAGGGCGAGTTCGCCGGGCTGCTGGCGATCGCCGCCTACCACCGCTCGCGCGGCGAGGACGAGCGCGACGTCTGCCTGATCCCGGCGTCCGCGCACGGCACCAACGCCGCCTCGGCGATCATGGCCGGGATGCGGGTCGTGGTCGTCGGCACCGACGGCCACGGCGACGTCGACCTCGACGACCTGCGGGCGAAGATCGCCGAGCACGGCGACCGGCTCGCCGCGCTGATGATCACCTACCCCTCGACGCACGGCGTGTACGAGGCGCAGGTCCGCGACGTCTGCGGTGCCGTGCACGAGGCCGGTGGCCAGGTCTACGTCGACGGTGCCAACCTCAACGCGCTGGTCGGCGTCGCCCGCCCCGGTGCGTTCGGCGGCGACGTCAGCCACCTGAACCTGCACAAGACGTTCTGCATCCCGCACGGCGGCGGCGGCCCGGGGGTCGGTCCGGTCGCGGTGGCCGAGCACCTGGTGCCGTTCCTGCCCGGCCGCACGTCGCGGGAGGACGGCGGGGTCGGCCCGGTGTCCGCGGCCCCGTACGGGAGCCCGGGCGTGCTGCCGATCTCGTGGGCGTACCTGCGGATGATGGGTCTCGACGGGCTGCGCCGGGCCACCCTGACCGCGGTCGCGGCGGCGAACTACGTCGCGAAGCGGCTGGCCGAGCACTACCCGGTGCTGTACTCGGGCGTCGACGGCTCCGTCGCCCACGAGTGCATCCTCGACCTGCGCCAGATCACCAAGGACACCGGCGTGACGGTGGACGACGTCGCCAAGCGGCTCATCGACCACGGTATCCACGCCCCGACCATGTCGTTCCCGGTCGCCGGGACGCTGATGGTCGAGCCGACCGAGTCCGAGGACCTGCCCGAGATCGAGCGCTTCGTGCAGTCCATGATCGCGATCCGCGGGGAGATCGCCCGGGTCGCGGCCGGGGAGTGGCCTGCCGACGACAACCCGCTGCGCAACGCCCCGCACACCGCGGCCTGCCTCTCCGACGACAAGTGGGACCACCCGTACCCGCGCGAGCTCGCCGCCTACCCGGCCGGTGGGACGCCGGGGGTGCACGACCGCAAGGTCTGGCCGCCGGTGCGCCGGATCGACGGGGCGCACGGCGACCGCAACCTGGTCTGCTCCTGCCCGCCGCCGGAGGCCTTCGCCTGATCGGCCGGGGGCTCCGCGGGAACCCGCTCACCGGATGAGCGGGTTCCCGAGGGTCAGGCCCGGGGCAGGCGGGAGCGGCGGTGCGCGGCCATCCGGACCGGCGCGTCGGCCCAGCCGTGACCGTCGTGGGTCCCGGTGCGCTGCACCAGGATCAGGAACAGTCGCCCGCCGAGCAGCTCGGTGCAGACCCCGATGAGGTCGCCACCGCCGTCGCGCTCGTGGAACACCCCCAGCTCCCGGTACGCGGCCATCGTCGCGTCCGGGAGCTCCAGGCGGGCGGCCAGGTCGTCGTGGTAGTTCGCCGGCACGGCCAGCAGCGGGGCGCCCGCGTCCCGGGCGGCGGTGGCGGTGGCGACGACGTCGTCGCAGGCCAGCGCGACGTACTGCGGGTCCGCCACGGCGGGGCTCCACCCGCCGCGCCGCAGCAGCGACACGGTGAGCGCGATCCGGATACGGCGGGCGGGATCGGCCAGCGCGCGGCTGCGGATCAGGCCGAAGGGTGCGGCGAACTCGCCGTCGGCGACGGTGTCCAGGCCGAGCACGGACCGGTGGAACAGCACGGCCTCGTCGAACGCGTCGTAGGGCTGGGTGAGGCCGACGTGGTCGATCCCGGTGATGCCGGTACCGGGGACGGGCGGTTCGTCGACGGCCACGAAGTCGTGCGACCAGACCGGGCCGGGGCCGTCCGGGGCGGTGCGGCAGAAGAACAGTGAGGTGCCGTCCGGGGCGGAGACCTCGGCCAGGTCCGCCTCGTCGGGCCCGGTGCTGCGGGGGAGCAGCGGTGCGCAGAGCCGGGCGGCGCGGCGGGCGGACGCCGCCGGGTCCGCCGACTCGAGGCCGAGCGCCACGATCGCACTGCCGGTACCGCTGCCGCTGCCGCCTGTGTCGGCGCCGGCGTTCACCAGCAGCCGGGCGTCGCCCTGCTCGTAGCGCTCGACCTGCTTGGTGCGGTGCACGCCGGTGCGGCTGAACCCGAGCGCGCGCAGCGCCCGGCCGAGCTCCGGGCCGGCGGCCAGCTCGACGAACGCGGGCCCGGTGAGTGCCGGCGGTCCGGTGCCGACCGGATCGGTGCCGACGCCGCGGTGCGCCGTCGCCTCGGCCAGCGCGAGCAGCGACCGGCGCGCGTCCACGGCGGTGCGGACCGGGTCGGCCTGGCGGAAGACGTCGTTGAACACCTCCAGCGACAGCGGCCCGGTGTAGCCGGCCCGCAGCACGGGGGCGAGGAACCTGGGCAGGTCGAAGCCGCCCTGGCCGGGGAACAGGCGGTGGTGGCGGCTCCAGGACAGCACGTCCATGGACAGCTCGCGGGCGTCGGCGAGCTGCAGGAAGAACAGCTTGTCGCGCTCGACGCCGGCGATCGGCGCCGGGTCGGAGCCGCGGGCCAGCACGTGGAACGAGTCGAGGCACAGCCCGAGCGCCGGGTGGTCGCCGGCCTGCACCGCCCGCCAGGACGCGTCCCAGGTGTTCACGTGCCGGCCCCAGGCCAGTGCCTCGTAGGCGATGCGGATGCCCCGCTCGTGTGCGCGGCCGGCGAGGGTGTGCAGCTGCCCGGCGAGCCGGTCGGGGTCGGCGACCGCGTCCGGGGCGACCGACGAGCAGACCAGGACGGTGTCGGCGCCGAGGCCCGCCATGACGTCGAACGTGGCCTCGGCCCGGCGCAGGTTGGCGGCGAACCGGTCCGGGTCGGTGGAGTCGATGTCACGCAGCGGCTGGTAGAGGTCGATCGACAGGCCGAGGTCGCGGCAGCGGGCGCCGATGCCGGCCGGTGGGAGCGGATCGGCGACCAGGTCCGGCGCGAAGATCTCGACGCCGTCGAACCCGGCGACGGCGGCGGCGTCGAGCTTGTCCTCCAGCGTGCCGGACAGGCAGACCGTGGCCAGCGACAGGCGCGGGGTCTCACGCGACACGACCGGCCTCCTGCGCCGTGTCGTGCACTGTCCCGTGCCCGGCCTGCTCGGCGTCGACCAGCTCGGCGAGGTGGGCGAGCATCCGGGCCGGGTCCGGGGTACGGCCGGTGAACAGCCGGAACGCCTCGGCGGCCTGGTGCACGGCCATCCGCCCGCCGTCGACGGTGCGGCAGCCCGCGGCCCGGGCGGCGCGCAGCAGCGCCGTGTCCAGCGGCCGGTAGACGATCTCGGCGACCCACGGGCGCCCGGCGAGCAGGTCCGCGTCGAAGGGCAGACCGGGATGGTCGGCCATGCCGACCGGGGTGGCGTGCACGACGCCGGTGGCGCCGGTCAGCAGCTCGGCCAGCTCGTCGCGCGGGTGGGCGGTGACGGTGGCACCCGCGGCCAGCAGCGGGGTGAGCGTGGCGGCGAGCCCGGCGGCGCGCTCGCCGTCGACGTCCACGACGTGCAGCGCGCACACACCCTCGCGGGCCAGCGCGACGCCGGCGGCCGCCCCGGCGCCGCCCGCGCCGAGCAGCACCACCCGGTCCGGCGACGCGCCGGGAAGGCCCTCGCGCAGACCGTCCCGGAAGCCGGACCAGTCCGTGTTGTGGCCGGCCAGCGAACCGTCCGCGCCGATCACGACGGTGTTGACGGCGCCGACCGCGGCGGCGTCGGGGGACAGCGTGTCGAGATGCGGGATGACGAGCTGCTTGCAGGGATGGGTGATGTTGAGCCCCCGGTAGCCCTCGGTGCAGGCCCGCGCGAGCAGGTCACCGACGTCGGCCGGCGCTGCACCGAGCGCGTCCAGGTCCCAGCGTTCGTAGCGCAGCGGCAGCCGGAGCGCGGACGCCTCCCGCTCGTGCAGGGCCGGGGACAGCGACGGTCCGATCCCGGCGCCGATCAGCCCGGTCCGTACGGTCCCGGTCGTCGCGGTGGCGGTCGTGGTGCTCTGCACGTGCCCTCCCATTTTATGTACCGTCTGGTTAGTTGTACCGGACGGCGGACGAGTCGCACCAGCCCCGGTCGCCGTGCGGCGGTAGCGTCCGGCCCCGGCGCACAACGAGGAGGTCGGACGTGTCGGCAGCCCCGCAGGGGACCGGGCGGCAGCGGGATCCGGAGCGGACCAGGGCCGACATCCTGGACGAGGCGACCGCCGAGTTCGCCGAGCGCGGGTTCGCCGGCGCCCGGGTCGACGAGATCGCCGCCCGTACCCGCACCACCAAGCGGATGCTCTACTACTACTTCGGGTCGAAACAGGGTCTCTACCTGGCCGTCCTGGAGCGGGCCTACATCGGGATCCGGGCGCTGGAGCAGAACCTCGAGGTCGCCGAGCTCAACCCCGCGAGAGCCGTGCGGGCGGTGGCCGAGCTGACCTTCGACCACCACGAGACGCATCCGGAGTTCATCCGGCTGGTGGCCATCGAGAACATCCACCACGCCGAGCACCTGCGCAGCTCGCCGGAGCTGTCCGGGCTCTCCGGGACGGCCGTCGACGTCCTCGACGGGATCCTGCGGCGCGGCCGGGACGCGGGCCTGTTCCGGGCCGACGTCGACGCGCTCGACGTGCACATGCTGATCAGCGCGTTCTGCGTGTTCCGGCTGTCCAACCGGCACACCTTCGCCGCTCTCTTCGAGCGGGACCTGCTCGACCCCGGCCGTCGCGAGCACTACCGCCGGATGGTCGGGGACCTGGTCGTGGAGTACCTGACGGCGCACGTCGGACGGTCCTGAACCGGTACCGAACGTCTCCGGGTTGACAGCGCCGGATGCTCAACTCACCATTCGGTACGTAACTGGACGGTACATTAGCGCGGCAATCGCCGCCGTGCCTCTGCAACGACGCATCTGCCTGGAGGACCCGTGAGTCCCAGCCCGTCACCGGCCGCCCCGGCCGGCGGCCTGCCCTCGACCGCCCAGCCCAGGCGGGCGGCCCTGGCCGCGTGGGTCGGTAGCGCTCTGGAGTACTACGACTTCTTCATCTACGGCACCGCCGCGGCGCTGGTGTTCAACAAGGTCTTCTTCCCGGAGACGAGCCCGGTCGCCGGCACCCTGCTCTCGCTGGCCACCTTCGGCGTCGCCTACATCGCCCGGCCGCTCGGCGCGGTGCTGTTCGGCCACATCGGCGACCGGCTCGGGCGCAAGAAGGTGCTGGTCGCGACCCTGCTCATGATGGGGGTCGCCACCCTGGCGATCGGCTTCCTGCCGTCGTACGACCAGATCGGTGCGCTCGCCCCGGCCCTGCTGGTCGTCTGCCGGCTGCTGCAGGGCCTGTCCGCGGGCGGCGAGCAGGCCGGCGCGAACTCGATGACGCTGGAGCACTCGCCGCAGGACCGGCGGTCGTTCTTCACCAGCTTCACTCTCTCCGGCACCCAGGGCGGCCAGATCCTCGCGACCGCAGTGTTCCTGCCGGTCGCGCTGCTGCCCGAGGAGGCGCTGCTGAGCTGGGGCTGGCGGGTGCCGTTCTGGGCGAGCGTGCTGGTGCTGGTCGCGGGCGTCCTGATCCGGCGCACGCTGCACGAGACCCCGGTGTTCGAGCGCGAGATCGCCGGCACCACCCCCGACGGCGCGCCGACGCCGGCGACGAAGGACCAGCTGCCGATCGCCGCCCTGCTGCGCGGGCACTGGCCCAACCTGCTGCGGGTGTCGCTGGCCGCGACCGTGGCGTCGGTCAGCACCCTGATGACGGTCTTCGCACTGTCGTTCGCCGTGAACACCGTCGGACTGGAGCGTTCGACGATGCTGTGGGTCGTCGTCGCCGCCAACGTCGTCGCGCTGGCCGCGATCCCGCTGTTCGCGACGCTGGCCGACCGGATCGGGCGCCGCCCCGTGTTCATCGGGGGCGCGCTGGGCAGCGCCGTGCTGCTCGCCGCCTACCTCTGGGCGATCTCGACGGGGAACCTGGTGCTCGTCTTCGTCACCGGCATCCTGCTCTCCGGGGTGGTCTACAGCGCCGCGAACGGGGTCTGGCCGGCGTTCTACGGCGAGATGTTCCCGGCGAAGGTCCGGCTCACCGGCACCGCCGTGGGCACCCAGATCGGGTTCGCGCTCGGCGGGTTCTCCCCGACGATCGCGGCCGCGCTGGCCGGAGGCAGCGCCGCCGGCTGGATCTCGGTCGCCGTGTTCGGTGCGGTGATCTGCCTGGTCGCGGCTGCTTCGGCGTACAGCGCCCGGGAGACCGCGCACCTGAGCCTGCAGGACATCGAGACGCTGCAGGACCGGCCGAGCCGGGTCGGCGCCGGCGCCGGCGCCGGCGTCTGAGGATCCCGGACGAGGTACGGCGCCGCGGTCCCTGGCCGCGGCGCCGCACCCGGTTCTAGCGTGCGGGGCATGGCGAATCGATCACTGCGGATCGGCAACATCTCCGGCTACCTCGGCGACCGCTACTCCGCCGTCGACGAGGCGATGGACGGTGACCCGGTCGACGTCCTCATGGGCGACTACCTCGCCGAGATCACCCTCGCCGCGCTCGCCGCCTCCGCGCGGCGCGGGAAGCCGGGCTACGTCGCCTACGCCATCGACCAGCTCACCCCGCACCTGGCGGAGATCGCGCGGCGCGGGATCCGGGTCGTCACCAACGCCGGCGGGTTCGACCCGGCAGGGATGGCCGACGAGCTCCGCCGCCGGATCGCCGACGCCGGGGCGGACCTGCGCGTCGCCCACGTCGCCGGGGACGGGGTGTTCGAGCGGCTCGCCGACTTCCACGCCGGCGGCCACGGGATGGAGCACCTCGACACCGGTGCCCCGCTCAAGGACTGGGGCGTCGAGCCGATCGCGGCCAACGCCTACCTCGGCGGGTTCGGGATCGCCGCGGCGCTGGCGGCCGGCGCGGACATCGTGGTGACCGGACGGGTCACCGACGCCTCGCTCACCGCGGGCCCGGCCGCCTGGTGGCACGGCTGGAGCCCGGACGACCACGACGCGCTGGCCGGTGCCGTCACCGCCGGGCACGTGGTCGAGTGCGGCGCGCACGCCACCGGCGGGAACTTCTCCGGGTTCCGGGACGTGCCGGGCATGCTGCGCCCCGGCTTCCCGATCGCCGAGATCGCCGCCGACGGCTCCTCGGTGATCACCAAGCACGCCGCGGACGGCGGCGCGGTCACCGTCGACACCGTCACCGCGCAGCTGCTCTACGAGATCCAGGGCCCGCGCTACCTCAACCCGGACGCGACCGTGCACCTGGACACGGTGCAGCTGTCCCGGCAGGGCCCGGACCGCGTCGCGATCGGCCCCGTCACCGGATCCCCGCCGCCGCCGACGGCGAAGGTCGCGGTGTTCGCGCCGATCGGCTACGAGATCTCCACGATGCTGTTCTGCACCGCCCCGGACGTCGCGGGCAAGGTGGAGCTGCTGCGCAACCAGCTCCGCGCCCAGCTGGAGGGCCACGTCGACCAGCTCGACGTCACCCCGCTCGGCGTCGCCGCGGAGAACCCGGCGACCCAGTGGGCGGCCACCGTGCCGATCCGGGTGATCGCCACCGCCCGCGAGGCGGAACCACTGCGCCGGTTCGCCCCCGCCGTCGGGTCGCTCTACCTGCAGGGTTTCCCCGGCTTCCACCACGACGGGCACGCTCCGCGGGCCGCCGAGCCGTGGCCGCGGATCGAGTACTGGCCGGCGCTGCTGGACTCGGCACTGCTCGATCACCACGCCGTCCTCGACGACGGCACCCGGGTCGAGGCGCCCCGCTCGGCCCGTACCGCGACACCCGACGAGCTGGCCCAGCCGGTGCACCCGGAACCGGGCCTCCCGGTCCCGGACGGTGAGCCGGTCGAGCTCGGCGCGCTGACCTTCGCCCGGGCCGGGGACAAGGGCGGCAACGCCAACGTCGGCGTCTGGGCACCGGACCCCGCGCACTGGGACTGGTTGCGTGCCACGCTGTCCACCGCGCGGGCGAAGGAGCTGCTGCCCGAGGCGCAGGGCGCGATCGTGCGGCACGAGTTCCCGCACCTGCGTGCGGTGCACCTGGTGCTCGTCGGGCTGCTGGGCTCGGGCGGCTCGGCGAACCTGCGTGTCGACCAGATCGGCAAGTCGGTCGGGGAGTATCTGCGGGCCAAGCATGTGGCGGGACCTGCGTGAGCGTCACCGAACGCGTCCGCGTCGTCGGTCGCGGCCCCGCCACCGACGACGCGTTCGACCCGGGAGCCGCCCTGGCCGCCACGTCGGTCGGGATGGCGGCGGTGCACCGCGACGTCGGCGCTCACCCGGCGAGCTGAGCCCGCTGCCGGGCCCGTGCCGCCTCGGTGACCGGGGTGAACAGGTTGACCAGGTTGCCGTCCGGATCACGGAACAGCAGGGCCCGGTTCCCCCACGGCATCGTGGTGGGAGGCGTGACGACGTCGTCGAGCCGGTCGACGAGCCGGGCATGGGTCGTGTCGACGTCGTCCACCACGAACTCGACGATCGCGCTGCGGTTCGCCGCGGGTACGGCCGAGCCGGGACCGAACAGCGGAACGGTGGCGACGTCGGCGAGGGCCAGGGTGCCCGCGGGTGAGCGCAGTTCTGCGAACCGAGGAGTGGCCCAGTCGGCCTGCAGGCCCGTGACCTCCTCGTAGAAGGCGACGAGACGGGGGAGGTCAGCAGTGATGATACGGATCGACACGAGGTTCATGATCGGCACGCTAGCGGCGATAGTGGGCAGGAACGGTCCAGTATCGTGGGGAGATGAGCCGTCCGACCTCCCGCGTGCTCACCGTGCTGGAGCTGCTGCAGACCGGCGGTACCCGCACCCGTGCCGAGCTCGCCGAACGGCTCGGCGTCGACGAGCGCACCGTGCGGCGCTACGTCGGGCACCTGATCGACCTGGAGATCCCGGTCGTGTCGGTCCGGGGGCGGTACGGCGGCTACCGGTTGGGCCGCGGGTACCGGCTGCCCCCGCTGATGTTCACCGACGAGGAGGCGGTGGCCGTCTGCCTCGGACTGATCGCCGGGTCGCGTACCGGACTGACGACGGCCGCGGCCGCCGCGGGAGAGACCGCGCGAGCCAAGATCCGGCGGGTGCTGCCCACGGCCTCGGGGGCCCGGCTGGACGCCCTGCTCGGCACGGTGTCGTTCACCGGTGATCCGGTGCGCCGCCCGGCTCCCGGGCCGGACGTGCTCCTGGCCGTGGCCGACTCGGTGCAGCATCGACGGCCGCTCGCGTTCGGCTACACGAACGCCACCGGGGAACGCAGCGCTCGGAGGGTGCACCCGCACGGCCTCGTCGCGCATTCCGGCCGGTGGTATGTCACCGCCCTCGATCCCACCATCGCCGAGGACCGCACCTTCCGCCTCGACCGGATGAGCGACGTCCGAGCGGTGGAGGGTGCGTTCGCACCACCGGAGGATCGGGTCGACGCGGCGACGCGGGTCCTGGACGGCATCGCCGCCGCGCCGCGGGGGCACGAGGTGGTGGTGCGGGTACGCGGGGTCGCGGAGGAGGTCCGGGCCCGGCTGCCCGCGGGTCTGGCCGTGGTCGAGCGGCTGGGACGGGAGTCGCGGGTGACCTTGCACGCGGAACGCCTCGACTGGGTCCCCGGGGTCCTGATCGCGCTCGACCGCGGTTTCGTGGTGGAGCGGCCGCCCGAGCTGCGGGAACGGCTCGCCGAGCTGGCGGCGCGCCTCGTCCGGGCTGCCGTGGCCTCCGAGCACTGACCGCGGCGCGTGTCCGCGGGCGCGCCGTGCGGGGTTCCGGTGCGGGTACCTACCGTGGAACGGTCCGCACCCGTCGAGAGGATCGCATGACCCGACCGCACCGCTCCCGTCCCGGCGCCGGCTCGGGCGGCCCGCCCCGTCGGGGTGGACCGCGCCGGTCCGACGCGCCGCCGCCGTCCGGGATCCGGGGTGACGGCGACGAGCTCGGCTCCCGGCTGCACGGCCTCGACGGCGCGAGCTACGGCGCCTACAAGGGGCTCGCCGGGCGCTGGCAGATGGACGGCTTCGAGCTGGAGGTCCGCAAGGTCCAGGCCGACCCGTTCGCGCCGCCGTCGCGGCTGCGGGTGACGGTCCCCGCGGCCACCGCCGCACTACCCGCCGAGCTCCACCGGACCCGGGTCCGCGCCCGCGCGCTCGGCGGGTTCCTGCTGCGCGCGTTGCGGACCGCGCTGCGCGGCACCCCGGTGACCGTCGACGCGGGCGGCCAGGAGGTTCTCGACCGCAGCGCGATCCGGATCGGGGGCGACGGCGAGGAGCCCGGCACGGTGATCGTCGAGCTCGGCGCCCCGTTCCCCGGGCACGGGCGCCGGATCGCCGGGCACGCTGCGGCCCGCACCCTCACCGACGACCTGCCCTCCGCCGTGCACGCGGCCCTGACCTGGGAACGCGCCGACCAGGACGCCGCGAACGAGTTCGTGGACACTGTGGAGGACGCCGGCGCGTTGCGGGACGCGCTGCGCGACAACGGGCTCGTCGCGTTCGTGGCGGACGGCGCCGTGCTCCCTCGGGCGTCCGGTGTGGACGACCGACGGCTGCGTGACGGGGTGCCGTTCGCGTCGCCGGAGTCGCTGCGGGTGACGCTGCCGGTGCCGCACCGCGGCGAGGTGACCGGGATGGGGGTCCCGGAGGGCGTCACGCTGATCGTCGGCGGCGGCTACCACGGCAAGTCCACGCTGCTGCGCGCGCTGGAGACCGGGGTGTACGACCACGTCCCCGGTGACGGCCGCGAGCTCGTCGTGGCCCGCCCGGACGCGGTCTCGGTCCGGGCCGAGGACGAGCGCTCGGTGCAGCGGGTGGACGTGCGCGCGTTCGTGTCCGATCTGCCGTCGGGGAAGCCGACCGGGGACTTCTCGACCGAGTCGGCGTCCGGGTCGACCTCGCAGGCGGCGTCGACGATCGAGGCGCTCGAGTCCGGCGCGGACGTGCTGCTCATCGACGAGGACACCTCGGCGACGAACGTGATGATCCGCGACGCCCGGATGCGCGAGCTGATCGAGTCCGAGCCGCTGGTGCCGTTCGTCGACCGGGTCCGGCCGCTGCACCGCGGCCGGGGCGTGTCGACGGTGCTGGTGATGGGCGGGTCCGGTGACTACCTCGACCGCGCCGACACGGTGATCCTGCTGCAGGACTACCGGATCTCCGACATCACCGGGCGCGCCCGCGAGATCGCCGGCACCGCTCCCGAGAGCGCCGACACCCCGTTTCCGGACTTCGGCCGTCGCGTGTTCGACCCGGCGAGCGTCGACCCGCAGGTGCGCGGACGGCGCAAGGTCACCGCACGCGGTCGCGGGCGGCTCACGTTCGGCGGCGAGGACATCGACCTGTCGGCGGTGTCCCAGCTGGCCGACCCGTCGCAGACAACCGGCGTCGGGCTCGCGCTCGCCCATCTCGACCTGGACGGCGGCACGCTCGCGGAGGCCCTCGACCGGCTCGACGCCGACGTCGGGCACGGGGGAGCGGCCGCGCTCGCGCACGGATCGCTCGCCGACTTCGCCGTGCCCCGGCGGCACGAGATCGCCGCGGCGCTCAACCGCCTGCGGCCCGCCCGGGTGACCGGCCACCGGGCCGACGGCGAGCGCTGACCCGGATCATCACCCCATCGGGCGGCCTCAGGAACCAGCACACCCGGCCCGCCGACCCCTCACCCGTGGTGCGGGCGTCCGCTCGTGCCGCGGACCGACGAGGGGAGCGCCCGCGTGCGTCACATCGCCACCTTCTGCGGCAGCTGCAACTGCGGCTGCCCCGAGCTCTACGTCGACGACACGGCCGCGCCGGACAAGCGCATCGTGCTCACCGACGACTTCGGGCAGCAGGTCCAGATGAGCACCGACCAGCTCGCCGACCTGGTCGCGTCCGCCCGCAACGGCGTCCTGGACCAGCTCCACGACGCCTGAGCTCGATCGTCGGCCCCGAGGCGCTGCTGTCGTCGGGTCGCTGCAGGTGACCGGAACGTGCTCATCCGTCGTCCGTTGCGGGGAGGAGCTGCTCGATCAGGATCGAGGACAACCAACGTTCGTAGCGTTCGCCGCTCCAGGCCCGGTCGGTCACGAGCAGGCGATACACCTCGGGTGAGGCCAGCGCATGCACGATGTCGCCGGCGTCGGCCTCGCTCAGCCCGTCCCGCAGCGCGCCCGTCCGGGCGAGAGCACCGGTGATGCGCTGCTGGCCGTCGTGGCGCTGCTCGGCGATCTCGGCAAGCGCCGCGGCGGCGCCGCGGTCGGAGCGGGCCGCTTCTTCCAGCACGCGGTGCACAGACGCGGTGCGGGCCATCAGCCCGGCGACCAGCGCGGCGAATCCGTTCAGGGTGTCGCGCGGGTCGGGGTCGTCGACCAGGGCGCGTACCTGGGGGCGGTCGAGCATCGCCACGGCCCGGTCGTCGCCGGCGATCGAGACCTCGAGCACGGCTCGGAGGATCCCCAGCTTGGAGGAGAACAGCCGGTACACCGTGGGCTGGGGCGTGTCGGAGGCCTCGCTGATCGCCTCGATCGTGGTCGCGGCGTACCCGCGCTCGAGGAACAGCTGCCGCGCCGCCGCCACCACTGCCGCCCGGGTGCGCCGGGTCCGCGCCTGCGGTGCAGCGGTGGCGTGACCGCCCTTGACATCGTCAACCACGCTCGTGATAGTAACACTCTCAAATCGAGGGTGGCACTCTCGATTTGACGGATGCCGTCGCACGGCGACTCCGTCCCGCTACACAGAGAGGACCCGTCATGACCCGGATCGAGTCGGTCATCCTGGAAGCTCGCGACCCGGCGGCCGCCGAGGACTTCTACTCCGCGGCATTCGGACTCGGCGACCGGTTGCGCGTCCGCGCCGGCGACAGCCCGACCAGCGGCTTCCGCGGCTTCACGCTCTCGCTGGTCGTCGCCCGGCCCAACATCGTCGACACCCTCATCGACGGCGCCACCCGAGGCGGGGCCACCACGCTCAAACCGGCCACCAAGAGCTTCTGGGGCTACGGCGGGGTGATCCAGGCCCCCGACGGGGCGATCTGGACGCTGGCCTCGTCACAGAAGAAGAACTCCGGGCCCGCGACCCGCCAGATCGACGACTTCGTGCTGCTGCTCGGCGTGGCCGACGTCAAGGCCACCAAGCAGTTCTACCTCGACCAGGGCTTGACCGTGGCCAGGAGCTTCGGCTCCAAGTACGTCGAGTTCGACACCGGCGGCTCGCCTGTCAAGCTCGCCCTCCACAGCCGACGGGCAGCGGCCAAGAACGCCGGGGTCCCTGCCGAGGGCAGCGGCTCGCACCGCATCGTCATCCGCAGTGGCAGCGGGTCCTGTGCCGACCCGGACGGCTTTCTCTGGGAGCCCCCGGTCGCCGGCGGAGACCGCGCCGCAACCCCCTGACGGCCTGACGACGTCGCAGGGAGAGGCACGGACCCGGCGTGCGTGTCTCCCCGGGCGATGAGACGCGACCCACCGCGGTCGGTAGCCGAACCGTCGCTCATGTCACTGCGGACGCCGACGGCCCCTGTCTCTCGACCGTCGTTACACACCGGGGGCCAGGGTCGCGGCGATCCCGATCAGCCGCTCACGCAGGGGCTCGGCGCGGGCGGTGAAGCCCGTCTGGGCCCGGACGTACTCGGCCCGCCCCTGCGGGGTCTCGATCGGAATCGGGGTGAACCCGTGGCCGGTCAGGTCGTACGGGCTCGCCCGCATGTCCACCTCGCGGACGTCCGCGGCGAGTGCGAAACAGTCCGCCACCAGCTCCGACGGCACGGCGGGCGCCAGCTTGTAGGCCCATTTGTAGAGATCCATCGTCGCGTGCAGGCAGCCCGGCTGCTCGAGCTCGACCTGGGACTCCCGGGTCGGGGTCAGCGCGTTGCGGGGCGCGGCGGCGTCGGTGAAGAACCGGTAGGCGTCGAAGTGCGAGCAGCTGATCCGCATCGACTCGACGACCTCGTCGGTCCCGCGCGACCCCAGCCGCAGCCCGGTCGTGGCACCGTGGCGCGGCTGCTCGGCGCGGTAGACCATCGCCCACTCGTGCAGCCCGAAGCAGCCCAGCTGCGGGGCCCGGGACCGGGTCGCGGTGAGCAGCCGGTGCACGAACGCGGCGGTGGTCCGCAGCCGGTCCGGTGCCGCGGCCGGGTCGAACACGACACCGTCCCCGCCGGTGCGGCGGTAGCCGGGACGGTCCAGGAACGCCTCGGCTCCCGCGCCGGTGAGCACCGTCCCGGGCCCGGCGTCCCACCGCTCCAGCAGCGCGGGCCGATGCGAGTAGTAGGTGAACAGGAAGTCCCACACCGGGTGCGCCTCGCCGCGCCGGCGCCGCTCACGGTGCGGGCCGGTCCAGGCGGAGACCCGTTGCCGGTGGGCGGTCGCCCGCGCACGCCACGCCGCGGAGTCGAGCACGGTGCTCCCGCCGGTCGGCGCGGGGCCGGGGTCGGTCCGGGCGTCCGTGGTCACGGGCCGACGGTACGTCCCACCGGTCCGCCGGCCCTGCCCCGGGCGGGAGGCCCCGCCTGGCGGCGGGCCGTGCGCTGCGCCGAACCGCGCCGCGTCGAACCGCGCCGCGTCGAACCGCACCGCGTCGATCCGGGCCCGACCGGGCGTGCCCATCCTCCCGCCGAGGTGCGCCTCATGGCGAATTGTCGATCACCGGACAGCCGTGGGCTGCATCTCGGCGGGGATCCGTGGGGCACGGCCCGGTTCCCGCGGTGCCGGTCGAGGGACGCCGTGCCGGTCAGGGCGCGGTCCCGGTCAGCTCGGCGTGGGTCAGCTCGGCGTGCCGGGGGCGTGCGTGGCGTCCCGGACGGTCCCGACGAACGCCTCGGTCACGTCCTCCATCGTCACCACCCCGACGGTGTCGCCGCGGCCGTCGACGGCCCGGGCCAGGTGCGCCCGCGCATCACGCATGGTCGCGAGCGCCTCGTCCAGGCGGGCGGTGACCGGCACCGAGGGCAGGCTACGGACCCGCTGCGGCGGGATCGGGGCCGAGCCGGCGCCCGCGAGGTCCAGCGCGTCCTTGACGTGCACGTACCCGGTGAGCCTGCCCTGCGCGCCGCGGATCGGGAACCGGGAGTACCCGGTGCGCTCGACGGCGTCGGTGAGGTCCGCGACGGTGGGGCCCGCAGGTAGGCAGACCAGGTCGGCCGACGCCACGACGACGTCGGCCACCGTCGACTCCGCCGAGGTCAGGGTGCGCGCGATCCGGGTGGACTCCTCGTCGTCGAGCAGCCCCTCGCGCCGTGAGTCGTCGATCATCTCGGAGAGCTCGCCGGAGGTGAACGCCGTCTCCAGCTCGTCCTTCGGCGTGACCCCCAGCAGTCGCAGGGTGCCGTTGGCCAGGTGGTTGAACAGGTCGATGAACGGCTTGGCCATCGCCGTCCACACCAGGAACGGCGGGACCAGCAGGATCGCGGCCCGCTCGGGGCCGGTGATCGAGATGTTCTTCGGCACCATCTCGCCGAGCAGCATGTGGGCGATCACCACGATCAGCAGCGAGACCCCGAACGCGATCGGGTACGCCGCCGCGGCCGGGACGCCGAGGGCGTCCAGGGGGCCGTCGATGAGGTGGGCCACGGCGGGCTCGCCGAGCCTGCCGAGCAGCAGCGAGGCGATCGTGATGCCCAGCTGGGAGGCGGCCAGCATCCGGGAGAGGTCGTGCGCGGCGCCGAGCACCCGCTGCGCCCCGGTGGACCCGGCCTCGGCCATCGCCTCGAGCCGGTCCTTGCGCGCCGAGATCAGCGCGAACTCGGCACCGACGAAGAACGCGTTCGCGCCGAGCAGCGCGACCGCTGCGACCAGGGCCCACACGTCCGAGATGCTCACGCGCGCACCTCCCGGTCCGTGGCACGGCCGAGCCGGATCTCCGCCACCCGGTTGCGGTCGCGCCGCAGCACGGTCAGCAACCGGTCGCCCACCACCAGCTGGTCGCCGACGTCCGGGATCCGTCCCAGCCCGGCGTTCACCAGGCCGGCCAGGGTCTCGTACCCGCCGCGCGGTACCCGGAAGCCGGTGGCCTCCTCGACCTCGTCGGTGCGCATCAGCCCGGACAGGACCCAGCCCTCGTCGCCGATCGGGCGGGCCGGGCTCTGCTCGGGCCGGTCGTGCTCGTCGCGGACGTCGCCGACGATCTCCTCGACCAGGTCCTCCATCGTGACCAGGCCCGCGGTGCCGCCGTACTCGTCGACGACGACGGCGGTCTGCAGCCCGGCCGACCGGAGCCGGGTCATGAGCTCGTCCCCGTCCAGCGACGACGGGACGGTCTCCAGCGGCCGGGCGAGCTCCCGCACCGGTGTCGTGGACCGCCGGCCGGCCGGTACCGCGAACGCCTGCTTGACGTGCACCAGGCCGAGCGGCGTGTCCGGGTCGCCGTCGATCACCGGGAAGCGGGAGAACCCGGACCGCCGGGCCAGCGCGACCAGGTCGGCCACGGTCCCGGCGGCGTCGATCGTCTCCACCCGCACCCGCGGGGTCATCAGGTCCGCGGCGACGCGGTCGGTGAACCGCAGCGACCGCTCCAGCAACGTCGCGGTCCCGGCGTCGAGGCTGCCGCTGGCGGCACTGGCCCGGACCAGCGAGCTCAGCTCGCCGGGGGAGCGGGCCGACCGCAGCTCCTCCGCCGGTTCGATGCCGAGCCGCCGCACGATCGCGTTCGCCGCACCGTTCAGCCCGGTGATCAGCGGGCGGAACGTCGCCGCGAAGCCCGCCTGCAGCCAGACCACCGCCCGGGCCACCCCGAGCGGGTGCGCGATGGCCAGGTTCTTCGGCACCAGCTCGCCGAACACCATCGACAGCGTGGTCGCGAGGACCAGCGACAACACGGTCGCGGTGCCCGACGCCCAGCCCCCGGGCAGCCCGACCGTCTCCAGCACCGGGCGGATGAGCCCGGCGACGGCCGGTTCGGCGATGTAGCCGGTCGCGAGCGTGGTGACGGTGATGCCCAGCTGGCAGCCGGAGAGCTGGAACGACAGCGTGGTGTGGGCGCGGTGGACCGCGCGGGTGCGCCGGTCGTCGCTGCGGGCCAGCGCGGAGTCGATCCGGCTGCGTTCCAGCGCCGTCAGGGAGAACTCCGACGCCACCGAGACCGCCGTGCCGAGAGTGAGGGCCAGCACCGCGAGCAGGCCGAGCAACGCGACCAGGACGGTCACCGAGGACCACCCCGGGATCGGTGGGGAACGGGTCGCATCGGGGCCCGACGATACGCACGGTCAACGGCCTGCGCGCGTCGGATCTGCGAGTGATGTCACCGTCCGTACCCGCCGTCCGGGGTCTAGGTTGGTCTGCCATGACCACGGCGACGACGCCCTCCACCCGAGCGCCCCTGGCCGGCCCCGTTCGGGTCGCCGAGCACGCGCTGAGCTCGGTGGCCCGGTGACCGCGGCCGCGTCCATCCCGCCCTACGGCGGGCGCAAGCCGTCGGGGCTGGCGAAGGGCAGCGCGTCGCCGTTCGTCGACTTCGACCGGAGATCGTGGGCGCAGCTGGCGTCCTCGACCCGGGTGCCGCTCTCGGCGGAGGAGCTCGACCAGCTGCGCAGCTTCGGCGACTTCGTCGACCTCGACGAGGTCCGCGAGGTGTACCTGCCGCTGTCGCGGCTGCTGAACCTGCACGTCGAGGAGGGCGGGCGGCTCTACCGTGCCTACCGCCGGTTCCTCGGCGCGGCCAGCGCCCGGACGCCGTTCGTGATCGGCATCGCCGGGTCGGTGTCGGTCGGCAAGTCGACGACGGCCCGGCTGCTGCGGCTGCTGCTCGCGCGCTCGCCGGAGCACCCCAACGTCCAGCTCGTCACGACCGACGGGTTCCTGTACCCCAACGCCGAGCTGGAACGGCGCGGGCTGATGGAGCGCAAGGGCTTCCCCGAGGCCTACGACCGCCGCAAGCTGCTCCGGTTCGTCTCCGAGATCAAGGGCGGCCGGCCCGAGGTAACGGCGCCGGTGTACTCGCACCTGGTCTACGACATCATCCCGGACGAGCGGCTGGTCGTGCGCCGTCCGGACATCCTGATCATCGAGGGGCTCAACGTGCTGCAGCCCGCGGTGGCCGGCGCGCTCACCGTGTCGGACTTCATCGACTTCTCGGTCTACGTCGACGCCGCCACCGCGGACGTGCGGCGCTGGTACGTGGAACGGTTCCTGCGCTTGCGCGAGACCGCGTTCCGCGACCCGCAGTCCTACTTCCGGCGCTACGCCGAGCTCGACCACGACGCCGCCGTCAGCCGCGCCGAGACGATCTGGTCCTCGATCAACGCGCCGAACCTGGAGCAGAACATCCTGCCGACCCGCTCCCGGGCCAGCCTGGTGCTGACCAAGGGAGCGGACCACGACGTCACGCGGGTGCGGCTGCGGAAGCTGTAAGAGGAGCTTGCGGAACGAACCTCAGCGGTGAGAGGAGCTTGCGGAACGAACCTCAGCGGTGAGAGGAGCTTGCGGAACGAACCTCAGCGCAGCCCCTCTACCAAACCGTCGGTGCAGGCCACGATGTTCGCGGCCGAGCAGGTCTCGTCGGTGACGTGCGCGAGCTCCGGGTCGCCCGGGCCGTACACCAGCACGGCCGGATCGCCGAGCAGCCCGGTGAGCACCGACGCGTCGGTGAAGTAGGAGGCGAACGCGGGCGGGCCGTCGTGGCCCAGCACCCGCGCGACCGACGACGCCCGCGGGTCGGCCGGGTCGGTGGCGACCGACGGCAGGTCGATCAGGGTCTCGATCCGCGGTGTCCGGCCGGGCGCCGCGGTGCGGGCGATCTCGGCGACGCGTTCGCGGGCGGCCACCGCGTCGACGCCGGGGACCAGCCGCAGGTCCAGCTCCAGCTCGGCGTGGTCGGGCACCAGGTTCGGCTGGGTCCCGGCCCGGAACACCCCGGGGTTGCAGGTGACGTCGCCTTGCGTGGTGCCGGTGGGCCAGCTGTGGTCGTGCAGCGCCGCCGCGACCCGGCCGAGCGCGACGAGGGCGTTCTCGCCGAGGTCGGGTCGTGAGCCGTGCGCGCTGATCCCCTCCTGCACCAGCCGCAGCCACAGCACGCCCTTGTGACCGTGCAGGACCCGGTTCGAGGTCGGCTCGGTGACCAGCAGCAACGGCGAGGGCTCCAGGCCGGTCAGGGTCCGGGCGCCGTCGCAGCCGGTCTCCTCGCCGAAGGTGAACACCAGCTGCAGCGGCGTGCCGGGGTCGCTGCGCAGCGCCGCGACGGTGATCGCGGCGACGCCGGCCTTCATGTCGGTGGTACCCCGCCCGCGCAGCCGCCCGTCGACGACGTCGCCGGCGTGCGGGTCGAACGACCAGCCGGCCGGGTCGGCCGGGACGGTGTCGAGGTGCCCGGTCAGCGTGGTCGGGGGCGCCGCTGCGCCACGGCGCGCGACGAGGTTGGCCCGTCCGGGCTCCTCCTCCCGGACGTGCACGTCGAAACCGCCGTCGTCGAGCAGATCGGCGAGCAGGTCGGCGGCGGCCCGCTCGCCGCCACCGCGGGTGTCCAGGGCGACGAGGCGGCCGGCGAGGTCGACGGGATCGTGCACGGAGGTCCTCCTTTGCGTGGGTACAACGATCGTGACACGCGACGGGGCCGATGCCGTCGCGCACGCCGATGTTTGGCACGATGTCCCGATGGGTCCGAATTCCGGCCGTGCCGACGCTGCGACCACGGCGGTGACCAGCCGGTTCGAGACGCCCGACGACGAGGTCGCCGCCCGGCTGCGGCTCGCGGTCGGCCGGCTCAACCGGCGGATCCGGATCGACGGCAGCGAGTCACTGCCCCCGTTGCAGCTCTCCACCCTGGTCACCGTCGAGCAGCTCGGCCCGCTGCGGCTCTCCGAGCTCGCCCGCCGCGAGGGCGTCACCGCGCCGACGATGTCGCGGGTGCTGTCGACCCTCGACGAGCAGGGGATGGTGCGGCGTGCCCCCGACCCGGGCGACGCCCGCGGTGTCCTGGTCTCCGTCTCCGAGGACGGCCGGGCCAAGCTGCGCGAGGTCCGCAACCAGCGCACCGCGCTGATCTCGCGGCGGCTCGACCGGCTCGACGCGGAGCAGCGGGCGGCCCTGGAGGCGGCGTTGCCCGCGCTGGAGGCCCTGATCGTCCCGGACGAGGACTGACACATGCCGGCCGGGGCCGTCGCCGCGCTGCGCACCCTGGACCCCCGTGACCCGGACCGCTCCGATCTCGAGCCGCTGGCCCGGATCGTCGGTGACGCGCGGGTCGTGTGCCTGGGCGAGGGCGCGCACCTGGCGCACGAGTTCCTGCTCGCCCGCGACCGGCTGACCCGGTTCCTGGTGGAGCGCCTCGGCTTCACCGCCGTGGTCCTCGAGTCCGGCTACGCCGAGGGCCTCGCGCTCGACCGGTGGGTCGCCGGCGGCCCCGGTGATCTCGGCGAGCTGTCGGTGCACGCCGTCGGCCACGGCCTCGGCGACAACGACGCCACCCGGGCGCAGCTCAGCTGGCTGCGCGCGCACCCCGGCGTGCGGGTCGCCGGCATGGACCTGCCGGGCTCGGGCACCGACCCGGGACCGGCGGTCCGCGAGTGTCTGGACCGGGTGCCGCCGCGCTCCGGCTACGACACGTTGCGGGCGCTGTCCGCGCTCGGCGACCGGGAACCCACGGCCGCGCGGTCCCGGGCGCTGCGCCGGTTCCGCGCGCTCGAGCCGGCCGACCGCGACCGGCTGGTCGCCGCGCTGCGCGCGCTGCCCGGGCGGGCCGGCGGGGACGCGGTCGCGCTGCGCTGCGCCCGCGGTGCGGCCCTGGTCGCAGACTGGCTCACCGACGGGCCGGTGATCGGGCCGGGCTCGAACCCGCGCGACGAGCTGATGGCCGACACCGTGCTCGGACTGCTCGACGAGCTGGGGCCGGACGCCCGCGTCGTCGTGGCCGCGCACGACGGGCACGTCGGGCGGCTACCGGTGTTCGGCGCACCCTCGCTCGGGACGCTGCTGGCACCCCGGCTCGGCGACGACCTCGTCGTTGTCGGTTCGACCTTCGCCGGCGGCGAGGTGATCGAGCTGCGCGCCGACCCGGACGAGGAACTCGTCCCGGGCGACGCGGTGGTCGTGCCCGCCCCGCGGGCCGCCGCCGGTTCTCTGGACGATCTCATGGACGGTTTCGGCCCGCTGCACCTCACCGACCTGCGCCGGTTACCACCCGGCACGACCGACGGCGTCGAGACCAAGGCGTTCCAGCACCTGACCGTGCCCACCGACCCCGCCGCGTTCGACGCGGTGCTGCACGTCCGCGCGGTCACGGCGGAGCCCGGCGCGGCCGGGCGGCTGCGTGCCGAGGTCGCCCACAGCAGTCCCTGAGCGGGACGGGATCAGGCCGGTTCGCCGTCCACGGTCACGGTGATCTGCGAGCCGTCGTCGCGGGGACCGTCGGTCACGCTGCGCAGCCCGGCGATCCGCGACGACTCCGGCAGCGGCTCGGGGTAGTGCCAGAAGGCGTCGGCGATCCTCGTGCCGCCCGGGAGCTCGGCGTGCTCGTAGGCGGCCTCGCCCTTGTACGGGCAGCGGGTGCGGGTCTCGGCGGGGGAGAGCGGGACCGTGACGTCCTCCGGCCGCAGGTACCAGCGGTTCCGCAGGCCCGTCTCGGACAGCACGACGGGTGCGCGGGACTCGGCGAGCACCGTGTTCCGGCCGTCGGCCGCGGTGTGGGTGACGACGACGTGGCGCCGGGTCGGCCGGATGTCGACCCGGGTGTACGGGTCGGTGAGGTGGGCGAAGACCCGCTCCTCCTCGTCGTACCAGGCGTCCGCGGCGTCCCAGTAGAGCGCCACGAGACCGTGCAGCCAGCCGGCGGCCGCGATCGGCTCGGGGTAGGTCCAGACGGCGTTCTCGGCGCTGCGGTCCCCGACCCGCAGTGAGCGGTAGGTGGCGTCACCCTTGAACGGGCAGTGGGTGGTGTGGTCGGTGGGCATCAGGATGCTCGCGTCGATGTCCTCCTCCGGCACGTACAGCACCGGGAGCAGGTTCGACTCGTGCACCAGGAACCCGCGCCGGGTGTCGAGCACGGTCCGCCCGGCGAACTCGGCTCGCACGCGGCGCGGGAACGGGTGCATCAGAAGCTTGTGCGGCGGCCCGTCGATCGAGTAGTTGACCGTCGACGGCGCATACGACGACAGCGGCCCGTCCGTTCGCGTCAGCCCCACCAGTGTCCCTCTCTCTCGTCTCACCGGCCCGCCGGTCTCACCCGGCCCTCGTGCCCACCCGGTTCCACATTCGTGGTCCGCCGGTCCCGTGTCACGCGACCGACGGGTCCGAGTGTGGCCGACCCCGCCCGGCTCGGGTCCGATGGGTGCCACCAGGGAGGTAGCCGTGACGTCGCACATCCCGTGCGCACCTCGCACCCGCTGTAACCCTTGCGAGGTCCGCGCCTCGGTTGCGAGCGAGGTGCGTGGACTGCCGTTCGGTCCGCGGCGGTCGCTCGTCGAGATGGGCGACGGCGGCCGTGACCTGTGCATGGCGGGGTGAGCGCTCCTGGTGATCGCCCGTTGTGGAGTGTTGCGAACGCTGAGCGGACGTCGCGCTCCACAACCGGTGATCACCCGGATCGGGCGGGGGCCAGGAGCGCCATCCCGACCAGCTCGCGGTCGTGACGGTGACCGTGGCGGTGATGATGCGTCCCGGGCCGGAGCGGACCATGGACGACACGATCACCGCCCTTCGCGTCCTCGGGTCCGTGCCCGCTGGGCCTGGGCATCGCAATCGGAGGTCAGCTGCCACGCCCGATCGGCCCAGTCGCGCGGCCGTGTGCCCGTCGAACCTTCCGATCCGCTTACGGGTGATTGCGATCCCCAATGTTGCGGTCCGCAACGTGTGTAGCATGCGAAACATGACGGAACGTCCGATTGGCCCGATTGACGACGACCCGATCGGTGGTGGTGTCGCCACGGCCGAACGGGGCGCCCCGACCGGCATCCGGCGCTCGGATGCCGAGGAGTCGCTGTACTCGCTGGAGAAGCAGATCACCCTGCTCGTGCGGCGCACGATGGAGTCTGTGTGGGCCCACGGCTACGGCTCCGACGACGCCGTCGACCGCTACACCTACCCCGTCCTGATGCTGCTGGACGACGAGGGCGCGCTCTCCCTCACCGCGCTGACCGGCAAGCTCGGGGTCAGCAAGCCCACCGCCAGCCGCCAGGTGTCCCGGCTCTCCCGGGCCGGGCTGGTCGACGTCTCGCCGCACGAGCGCGATCCGCGCTCGGTCAGCGTCGCGCTCACCCCGGCCGGTCTGGCCGCCCGCGAGCAGGTCCGCGCCGCCCGGCTGGCCCCGCTGCGTGACGTCATCGCGCACTGGCCGGACGCGGACCGGGAGTCCCTCGCCGGTCTGCTCGAGCGGTTCACCACCGACCTGGACCAGTACCTGCGCTGAACGCCGCGTCCGGCCCGCCGGTCGCGCACGGTGCGCGCCACGGTCCGCCCACCGGGTGATGCCATAGTGGGGGGCCCGGGTGACGTGACGCGCCCGGGGACGCGAACCGGTGACAGGGGGTCGGTGCGGGCGTGGACGCGCTGGTGGCACTCGTCGCCGGGGCACTGAACGGCATCCGGGGTCTCGGGATCCCGGACGCCTGCCCCGGCGGCTGGGCATGGTCGGTCACCGCCCTGGGGGTGCTCGTCGGCCTGCTGCCGACCGCCGGTGCCGTGCTCGTCGCGCTGGTGCGCCGCCGGATCGGCTCGGGTTCGTCGTCCGGCTACAACGCCGCCGAGTCCGTGCTGCTCGGCGGTATCGGTCTGCTCGCGGCGGGCCTGCTGCCGCTCGCGGTGTTCGTCGGCGCCGGTGAGACGTTCGCGCTGGCCACCCAGGGTGCACCGGCCGTTCCCGGGCTGAGCGCCTCGGCCACCGACTCGATCCGGGTGACGACCTGCGACATCGTCGGCACCCAGAGCAGCTACCTGGGCCGGGGCAGCGTCGCCGGTTCGATCGGCGGGGGCGACATCGTCACGTCGGTGACCGCGGTCGCCCTGCTCGGGATCGTGCCGCTGCTCGCCGTCATGCTGGTCGCCGTCCAGGCCCGCACCGCGCTGCGCCGCGGGCCGCGCTGGCCTGCCAAGTTCTTCTGGCTGTCGCTGTTCTCCCTGATCGTCCTCACCGCGGCGGTGCCCGCCGGTACCGCCGAGCACCTCTGGGTGGGGATCCTCGGCGGCAGCCTGGTCGGCGTCCTGATCGTCCCGATGGTGCCCCCGCCGTCGCGGGACCGGATCGAGCGGATCCGGTCCGGACGGGACGCGCCGCGCGCCTCCCGGGCACTGCCCGCCGCGCCGCGTGCCGCCACGGGCTCGTCGCGGGCCGGGCGCGCGGCCGGCACCGGGGCAGCCCCGCAGAGCGCCGCCGGCGCCACCCCGAGCGTCGCGGAACGCCTCGCCGAGCGGTTCTCCCGGCGCGAGCCGGAACGGCCGGTCGAGCTCTCCGGGCGGACCGGTACCGGCGCGGGCCGGGGGCAGAGCGCCGGTCACGGCCCCGGCGCGGCGCCGGGCGCCGGTGCCGCACCGGTGGCGCAGGCCGCCCCGTACGCCGGGTTCCACGCGCCGCCCGGGCCGGGCGGACGGCCGCCGTCGGCCTACCAGGGCGGCCCGCCACCCGGCGCGATCCCGCCCGGGGGCCAGGGCAGGCCACCGACCGGTCCCGCCGCACACCCGGCGGCCGGGCCGCTGCGCCCGCACGGGCCGCCGTCCGGTGGGCCGTTCCCGCCTCCGGGACCGCCCCCGCGCAGACCGACGCTCGTCGCGCCGGTCCCCGGTGGCCCACCGCGCGCGCCGCGGTTCCGGTTGCTGAAGCGGCTCGGGGCCGGTGGCTTCGGCGGTGTCTGGCTGGCGCACGACGCCAAGCTCGGCCACACCGTCGCCGTCAAGTCCGCGCACGCCGCCGATGCGGAGACCGAGGAGCGGATCCGCCGCGAGGCCGCCGCGCTCGGGTCGATGCGCCACCCGTGCTGCGTGGAGATCTACGACCTGATACACGCCTCGGCCGACCCGGGCCTGCAGGGCATGGACGGTCTGGTCATCGTCATGCAGTACGTCGACGGCATGTCACTGGGCGAGCTCGTCGGCGAGCGCGGCCCGGTGGACGACATCTCCGCGGCCCGGATCTGGACCGGGATCGCCGGCGCGCTGGACACCGCGCACCGGGGCGGGGTGCTGCACCGCGACATCAAGCCGGGCAACATCGTCGTCGACCCGCAGGGACACCCGCACCTGATCGACTTCGGGATCGCCCGCAAGCAGGGCGACTCGACGCTGACCCAGACCGGGTACGTGCTCGGCACCCCGGACTACCTCGCCCCCGAGTCGGCGGCGGGCAAGCCGGCGTCACCGGCGTCGGACGGGTGGCAGCTCGCCGCCGCGGTGTCGTTCGCGCTGAGCGGGCACCCACCGCGCGGGGAGTCGAGCGACGCGGTCGCCGGGCTCCGCGCGGCCGCCGCCGGGGCGAAGCTGACCCACCTGCCCCACCGGACCGCGCACCTGTCGCTGCTGAAGCAGGCGCTGCGGACCGAGCCGCAGCGGCGCCCGGACCTGCGCGCCGTGCAGAACAAGCTGGACGGCTGGCTGCAGCGGCACGGCTACCGCGCCGACGGTCCGGTCACGGCGATGTTCGATCGGCAGTGACGCCGCGGCGTGCGACCGGCAATGACGCTGCGGGTTTCGACCGGCAGTGACGCTGCGGCGTTCGACCGGCGGTGATAGCGCGGCGTGCGACCGGCGGTGATACGGCGGCTCAGAACCAGGCGTCGACGAACAGGTACCCGGCCAGGGCGAGCCCGGCGACGGCGATGCCGGTGCGCAGTGCCCGGGTCGGGAGCCGCCGGGCGACGACCGGGCCGAGCCTGCCACCGATGAGCAGGCCCAGCGCGAGTGCCGGGACGGCCGCCCAGGCGACCTGACCGAGGAGTGCGAACCCGACGGCGGCGACCGTGTTGGCGGCCAGGGTCAGGACGTTCTTCAGGGCATTGGCCCGCAGCAGCGTCGCCCCCGGGAGCGAGGCGAGCAGTGCCAGCATCAGCACTCCGGCGGCGGCCCCGAAGTACCCGCCGTAGATCGCGATCCCGAACACGCCGAGGGCGACCGCCGGGCCGGGGCGCCGGGTCGCGGCCGGGCGCGGCGGGACGAGCAGCAGTACCGCGGCGGCGGCCACGAGGAACGGCACGATGCGCTCGAAGCCACCCTCGGGCGTCACCAGGAGGAGACCGGCGCCGGTGGCGCCACCGAGCAGCGCGGGGACCACCCAGCGTCGTACCTGGGGCCCGGCGCCGCGGAGCTCGGGGCGGGACCCGGAGACCGCGCCGGCCCCCAGGAACAGCATGCAGACCGTGTTGGTGACGTTCGCGGTCGTCGCCGGTAGCCCGACGGCCAGCAGCGCGGGATAGGAGAACAGCGACGCCAGGCCCGCGACCGCCCCGATCAGCCCGGCCCCGACCCCGGCCACGAACAGCAGCGCCAGCTCGGTCGCGGTCACCGGGCGCGGCGAGGGAACGGCGGGTCGAAACAGATGCGAGGACCCTACCCGGTCTCGGCCCGGTGTCGTGCGGACTGCGCGGAGGGCTCGCCACAACTCGGAAGGTCAGGAAGGGAGTCCGAACAGGACCGTCCGAACCCGACGGTCGATACTCTCGGTGATCGACCGGATCCGGTGAGCATGATCCGAATTGGGCCGTTCGGGCCTGTGCGCCGAACGGTTTGGGATGCACTATCGACGCTGGAGTCCCGGTCACGACGCCGGCCCGTAACGGGCCCTGTGTGCCGCTCGGCTCCGTCTCGTCGAACCCTCGACGTGATGGCGAAGCTGGGGATCCGGGACTCGGTCGAGGACATCCTGATCACCTTGGACACCCAGTACCACGTGATCCGGCCGATCTCGTTGCGCGGGGAGGAGCAGCTGTTCTTCTACGTGGCGCTCAACCGGGCGCAGGCGAACCTGGCGATGGCCCGTCGTGACCTGCGGACGATCGTCGACCGGTTCTACGTCGGTGCACCCGATCCCACTCCCGTCACCGGCGTGCCCGGCCGGGAGCCCGCCGGCCGGCACTGATCCGCCGGGCGTGAACCGGGTCTGGAGGCACGGGATGCAAGCACGACCGGCCGGGACGGGCCGAGGAACGTCCGGGGTGTCGGCGGCGCGCCTGGTGCGGTCGCTGCTCGCCCCGCGGTGGTGGCAGCGGCCGATCGGGCTGCGGGCCGGGGCGCTGGTCGATCCGTCGAGCGGGATGCTGATCGACGGGTTCTCCGACGGCCCGGTCGCCGTCGATCTGGAGCTGCTCGGTGCGGTGGCGCGGGCGGAGCTCGCCCGGCTGCAGGAGATCGACGACGCGGTCGACCGGCTGCGCGAGCAGTGGCGGACGCACGGTCGGGCCGACCCCGAGTGGGAGGTCGTGGCCGCGGCGACCCGCGCCCTGCTCGGGGTGGTCCGGCGCGTGGAGGGGGCGGAGCTGCGGCTGCTGGTCGATCCGGGGCAGGGGATCGTGGTGCGGGTGGTCCACGAGGGAGGACGCCCGGTCGCGGTGCTGGAGGTCCTTCGTCCGGCGGCGGCCGGTCCCGCGATGTCCGGACTGCCCGCTCCGGCCGGCGGGAGCGACCGTCTCCGGCTCCCCACACCCCGTGGGCCGGGCCCGGTGGAGTCCACGACCACGCGGCCGCCGGGGGAGGCTCCCGGCCGGTTCCTGCGCTCGGACGTTGCCCGCGAGATCGCAGCCCGCCGCGAGGCCCTGCGAGGGCGCCCGGACGAGCCGCACGTGTGATCGGGGCCGCCCGGACGAGCCGCGCGCGTGATCGAGAGCGCCCGGACGAGCCGTACGCGTGATCGGGACCGCCCGGACGAGCCGCGCGCATGAGCACGGAGTCGTGGCGGTCCGGTGCCACGGACGGCACCGAACCGCCACGACGCGCTGGTCACTGCCCGTCGCCCTCGATGTCAATGGTTCATTGACGCCAGCTCATGGTCAACCAAACGACGACATCTCACGCGCCGCCCGGGCGGCGCGCAGCGTGTGGCCCCACCAGACGAGCTGGTCGGTGAGCACGTGCGCCGCGGTCGCGGCGGCGCCGTCGTCGGCGAGGTTGCCGTCCGCGTCGAACAGCGCCCAGAACTCGTGCAGGCTCACGCCGTCGCGGACCGGCACGGCATGCAGCTCGACGAAGACCGTCCGCAGGTGCTCGACGGCGCGGATGCCGCCGGAGAGACCGCCGTAGCTGACGAACCCGACCGGCTTGGCGGCCCACTCGGTGTGGAACGCGTCGATCGCGGACTTCAGCCCGGCGGGGTAGGAGTGGTTGTACTCCGGCGTGACGACGACGAACGCGTCGGCCGCGCCGAGGCGCCGGCGCAGGTTCTCGTCGGTGCGGTCGAGGCCGGGGGACAGGTCCGCCTCGGCCAGGTCCACGAGGTCGACGACGACGTCGTCGCGCCCGTGGAGCTCCTCGGCGAACCAGCGGGCGACGGTCGGCCCGAACCGGCCGGTGCGGACGCTGCCGATGATCACAGCGGTCCGGATCGGGCCGGCGCGGCCGTCGTCCGGGTCCGCGGTCCTGATGGTGCTGGTGGAGGTGCTCACCGTCGTGCTCCTTCGTGCCGGCGGGCGGCCTCTCCGCCCGCTCCACCGGGACGCTAGGAGCTGGAGCTGGCTTCAGGTCAAGGGCAAGCCCGGCCCCCGGTCGCGCGAGTGCAGTGCGAACCAGAGCTCGGCCCGGACGCCCGGTGAGTCCAGGTCCCGCGCCAGCAGCCCCCCGACCTTCTCGATCCGCGCGCGCAGCGTGTGCCGGTGCACCCCGAGCCGGGTCGCGGCGGGGTCCCACTGACCGTGGTGGGCGAGCCACTCGCGCAGCGAGCCGACCAGATCGCCGCGGCGCTCGGTGTCGTGCCGGACCAGGGGAGCGAGCACGGACTCGGCGAACGCGGCGGCGTCCTCCGGGACCACCAGCGCGGACAGTCCGCTGCCCGCGAGGTCGGCGAACCGGAGCACCGCCCGGTCACGCCGCTCGGCGGCGTCGAGCGCCCGGCCTGCCTCGCGCAGTGCCCGGCCGAGACCGGCGACCGGCGCGGGGTCGGAGATGCCCGCACGGATGTCGCGGACCCGCCCGGCGAGCGCGAGCACCGGCTGCACCGCCTCGGCGCCCACGATCGCCGCCACCTGCCCGTCCAGCTCGGCGTGGAAGCCGACCGAGGCGCGCTCCAGGGCGTCCAGCAGCACGTCCTGGCGCCCGGCCGATCGCCCGCCCAGTGCGACGACCACCAGGTCGCCGTCCGGCAGCGGCCCCCAGGTGTCGGTGAGGACCTGCTCGGCCCCGCAACCGGGCAGTGTGGCCAGCGCCCGCAGGACGGCGGTCCGCAACCGCTGCTCGGCGCGGCCCGCGGCGGCGCTGCGGGCGTGGGCGAGGGTCAGGACCGACACCGCCGACCCGATCACCTGCCGGTCGACCGGGGTGAACTGCCGGTCCCGGCCGACGGCGAGGACGGCAGGCCCCACCAGCCGCACGGGCTGCAGGACGACCTGGCCTCCGCCGGTGGCGACGGTGACGCTGGAGGGACCGGGGTGCTCGCGGACCCGGGCGATCTCCGCGGCCAGCGCCGCGGCACGGCCGGAGGCCTGGCGTGGTGCGGCGTGCCGGACCCGGTCGTCGGCGTCGGAGATCAGGACCCACGCGTCGAGCCGCTCGGCGAGCCGGTCGAGGACGCGCCCGGTACCGGCGTCCCGGTCCTGCCCGAGCGCGGCCGCGGTCAGCGCCCGCTGCGCCTCGTCGGTGCGCACGACCTCGGCGAAGCGTTCCGCGGCCCGTGCCTCGGCGACCGCCCGGGCCAGCGCCAGGAAGGGTGTCCGTTCCGGTACCTCGATCAGCGGCAGCCCCTCCCGGGCGCAGGTGGCGGTGACGGCGGGCAGGCACTCGTCGTGACCGAGGCCGGTGCCGAAGCCGAGGCCGGCCAGGCCGTGCCGGGCGAGCCGGGCGACGTAGCGGTCCGGGTCGGCGGAGGGACCGAGCCCGGTGGTCAGGAGCAGTTCGCCGCCGTCCAGATAGGGGGTGGGGTCGGGGAGCTCGCTGGAATGCACCCAGGAGATACGTCGATCCAGATCCGCGGAGGGACACGCCGCACGCAACCCGAGGTTGCGGGTCCTGCACAGATCGCGCAGCGTGAACGGCACGGAGCCCCCTGACAGATCGGAGTGTCGCCAACATCGAACTCGACGATCCGGACACTACCGCGGCCGGGTGTCGTCGATCACGCTGTCCGGCACGGATCCGGCATCGTCGAAGGGAAGTTCGAGCGTGACCACCACCGCGCCGCGTTACATCGGGACGAGCCTGCTTCGCAAGGAGGACCCGGCGTTGCTGACCGGCCGGGCCACCTGGACCGACGACATCGCCCCGTCCGGGACCCTGCACATGGCGTTCGTCCGGAGCCCGCTCCCGCACGCGCGCATCACGAGCATCGACACCGGCGAGGCGAAGGCCCACCCGGGCGTCCGCGCGGTCTACACCGCCGAGGACGTCGACCACGAGTTCCTCGCCGGGATCCCGTGCGGCTGGCCGGTGACCGAGGACATCAGGATCCCGGACCACCGGCCGCTGGCCCGCGGCGAGGTCAACCACGTCGGCGACGGTGTCGCGGTCGTGCTGGCCACCAGCGCGGCGGCCGCGCGGGACGCGGCCGACCTGGTCGACGTGGAGTACGAGGAGCTGCCGGCCGTCGTCGACATGGCCGACGCGCTCGCCGACGACGCGCCGCTGGTCCACGAGGAGCTCGGGTCCAACCACTGCTACACCTGGCCGCTGGCCACCGGTGACATCGACGCCGCGTTCGCCGAGGCCGACGTCGTGGTGTCCGGGCGGTACCTGCAGCAGCGGGTCATCCCCTCGCCGATGGAGCCGCGCGCCGTGGTCTGCGTGCCGGACCCGGTCGGCGGCGGCTTCACCGTCTACACCGCGACCCAGGTCCCGCACTTCGTCCGGGACCTGCTGGCGGCGGTCACCGGCGTGGCCGACACCAAGATCCGGGTCATCGCCCCGGACGTCGGCGGCGGCTTCGGTGCCAAGCTCAACGTCTACGCCGAGGAGTTCCTGGCCCTCGTCCTGGCCCGCAAGCTCAACGCGCCGGTCAAGTGGACCGAGACGCGTTCGGAGCACCACCAGGCCACCACGCACGGCCGCGGCCAGATCCAGAACATCTCGATCGGGGCCACCAGGGACGGCCGGATCCTCGGGATGAAGATCGAGCTGCTCGCCGACATGGGCGCCTACCTGCAGCTGCTCACCCCGGGCATCGCGGTGTTCGGCGCCTTCACCTTCTGCGGGCTCTACGACTTCGGCAGCTACTCGTTCACCTGCCGCGGCGTGTTCACCAACCTCACCCCGACCGACGCCTACCGCGGCGCCGGACGCTCCGAGGCCGCCTACGGCCACGAGCGGATCATGGACGACCTGGCTCGCGAGCTGGGCATGGACCCGGCCGAGGTGCGGCTGCGCAACCTGCACCCGAAGTTCGACGAGCCGCGCACGGTGCCCTCCGGCGTCCAGTACGACTCCGGCGACTACGAGACCTGCATGCGCCGGGCGATGGAGCTGGCCGACTACGACGCGTTGCGGGCCGAGCAGAAGCGCCGCCGCGCCGAGGGCGGCCCGGTCCAGCTCGGCATCGGGTTCGGCAACTTCACCGAGTCCGGCGGTCTGTCCCCGTCGAAGGTCGCGGCCGGGGTGCGGCTGCAGTCCGGCGGCTGGGAGCAGGCGACCGTCCGGATGACGACCTCGGGCAAGGTCGAGGTCGTCACCGGCACCTCCCCGCACGGGCAGGGCCACGAGACGGCCTGGTCGCAGATCGTCGCGGACAAGCTCGGCGTGCACCCCGACGACATCGAGGTGCTGCACAGCGACACCCTGATCGCCCCGTTCGGCCGGGACACCTACGGTTCGCGCAGCCTGTCCGTCGGTGGCTCGGCCGTGCACCTGGCGGCGGGCAAGGTGCTGGACAAGGCGATGCTGATCGCCGCGCACCTGCTCGAGGCCGACGAGAAGGATCTGGAGTTCGACGCCGGCACGTTCCGCGTCGCGGGCACGTCCGGGCCGTCGGTCACCATCCAGCAGGTTGCCGGGGCGGCAGCGCTGGCGGCGGACCTGCCCGAGGGCATGGAGCCCAACCTGACCGCCGACTCGGCGTTCGACCCGCCGAACTTCACCTGGCCGTTCGGCACCCACGTCTGCGTGACCGAGGTCGACACCGAGACCGGTTTCACCCGGATCCGCCGCTACGTCGCCGTCGACGACTGCGGGGTCGTCGTGAACCCGACGATCGTCGAGGGCCAGCTGCACGGCGGTATCGCCCAGGGCATCGGCCAGGCTCTCTACGAGCACGCCACGTTCGACGCCGACGGCAACCCGACCGCCGGCAACCTCGCCTCCTACACCGTGCCGTCGGCGACCGACCTGCCGAACTTCGAGCTGGACCAGATGGTGACGCCGTCGCCGACCAACCCGCTCGGGGTGAAGGGGATCGGTGAGTCCGGCTCGATCGGCTCGTCCCCGGCGGTGGTGAACGCGGTGATCGACGCCGTGGCGCACCTCGGCGTGACCCACGTGGACATGCCGGCGACGCCGCAGGCGGTGTGGCGGGCCATTGCCGAGGCAAGGCGGGGAGACAACCGCGCCTCGGCGGAGCAGAATTCCTGACGACCGGGGGAGAGGAGGCAGCGCGATGGTGGCCATCAACTGCGACATGGGTGAGTCGTTCTCGATCTACCACTGCGGCGACGACGAGGGGCTGATGCCGTTCGTGACCGTCGCCAACGTGGCGTGCGGCTTCCACGCGTCCGACCCGCGGGTGATGACCCGGACCGTGCGGCTCGCGAAGCAGCACGGGGTGAAGGTCGGCGCGCACCCGTCGCTGCCGGACCGGGAGGGCTTCGGGCGGCGCGAGATGAAGCTGGACCGCGAGGAGCTGACCGCGGCCGTCGTGTACCAGATCGGGGCGTTGTCCGGGTTCCTGCGCGGTGAGGGCATGGAGCTGAACCACGTCAAGGTGCACGGCTCGCTGTACGGGATGGCCTCGCGTGACCCGGAGGTCGCCGAGGCGATCGCGGACGCCGCCGACGTCTTCGGCGCCCCGCTGATGGGCATGGTCGGCACCGTGCACGAGCAGGTGTGGGGGGATCGCGGTGCCGGCTTCATCGCCGAGTACTACGCCGACCTCGACTACCGCGACGACGGCTCGCTGATCATCACCCGCGAGCACCAGGCGTTCGACCCCGTGCGCTCGGCTCAGCGGGCGGTGCGCGCGGTGACCGAGGGTAAGGCGACCTCGGAGAACGGCAAGGAGATTCCGGTGCGCGCCGACTCGGTCTGCGTGCACTCCGACACCCCGAACGCGGTGGAGCTGGCCCGCGCGGTCAACGAAGCGCTCACGCCCCACCTCGACACGAAGCCATAGCACGAAGGAGCTCCAGGTGCCCCGACACGAGGTCATCTCCCCGATCCCCGGTGTGTTCTACCGGCGACCCGACCCGGACAGCCCGCCGTTCGCCGAGGACGGCGGGTCCGTCACCGACGACCAGGCGGTGGGGCTGGTCGAGGTCATGAAGTCCTTCCACCAGATCCCGGCCGGTGCGGCCGGGACGCTCGTGGAGTTCCTCGTCGGCGACGAGGACGAGGTGGACGCCGGCCAGCCGGTGGCGGTGGTGGAGACCTCGTGAGACGACTGCTCGTCGCCAACCGCGGCGAGATCGCCGTCCGGATCATCCGGGCAGCCCGTGATCTGGGGATCTCGACGGTCGCGGTGCACTCGAAGGCCGACGCCGGCGCTCTGCACACCCGGCTCGCGGACTCGTCCGTCGAGATCGGGCCCTCGCCGGCGTCGAAGTCCTACCTGGTGGCCGACGCGATCCTCGCCGCGGCGAAGGACAGCGGCGCCGACGCCGTCCATCCCGGTTACGGGTTCCTGTCGGAGCGGGCGTCGTTCGCGACGGCCGTCGCCGACGCCGGGCTGACCTTCGTCGGGCCGGCCGGATCGGTGATCGAGCGGATGGGGGACAAGGTCGCCGCCCGCGAGGTCGCCCGGGCGGCCGGGGTACCGACGGTGCCCGGCACTCCCGGTGGTGTGTCCGGTGTGGACGAGGCAGTCTCGGCGGCCCGCGATGTCGGCTACCCGGTGATGCTCAAGGCCGCGGCCGGCGGCGGTGGGCGGGGCATCCGCGTGGTGCACGACGAGGACGGCCTGCGGGCGGCCTTCGGTCAGGCGTCCACCGAGGCGCAGAAGGCGTTCGGCGACGGGACGATGTACCTGGAGCGCTTCGTCGAACGTGCCCGGCACGTGGAGGTGCAGGTCCTCGGCGACGGTACCGACGCCGTGCACCTGTTCGAGCGGGAGTGCTCGCTGCAGCGGCGCCGGCAGAAGGTCGTCGAGGAGGCCGTGTCGCCGGGGATCTCGCCGCAGGTCCGCGAGGCGATGACGACGGCCGCGCTGCAGCTGTGCCGCGAGGTCGGCTACGCCTCGGCCGGCACCGTCGAGTTCCTCGTCGACGCCGATGCAGCCGGGGGGGACTCGGGTTCGTTCTTCTTCATCGAGATGAACACCCGTATCCAGGTCGAGCACCCGACCACCGAGCTGGTCACCGGCATCGACCTGGTCGCCGAGCAGCTGCGGATCGCGGCGGGTTCACGGCTGCGGTTCACCCAGGACCGGATCGAGCGCCGCGGGCACGCCATCGAGTACCGGGTCTGTGCCGAGGACCCGGAGAAGGACTTCATGCCGCAGCCGGGCTCCGTCGGACGGATCACGCTGCCGTCCGGGCCGTGGGTCCGCTGCGACACCTGGCTGGAGCCGGACGGGACGGTCCCGCCGTACTACGACTCGCTGCTGGCCAAGGTGGTCGTGTGGGGCGCCGACCGGGACGAGGCACTCGCCCGGTCCCGCCGCGCGCTGGACGAGTTCTCGGTGTCCGGCATCCCGACCACCGCCGGCCTGCTGCGGTCTCTTGTGGACGAGGAGTGGGTCGCCACGGCGGACTTCCACACGTCCACGTTGGAACAGTGGCTCACCTCCCGGAAGGAGACCTCATGAGCGCCCGCTACAGCTGGGGCGGCGACGAGTTCGTGTTCGTCGAGCTGGCCGAGGAGATGAGCCTGCAGGCCAACTTCAAGGCCGTCGCCATCACCAACCTGCTCCGCGACGAACGTCCGGACGGGATCCTCGAGATCTGCTCGGCCAACGCGTCGTACCAGGTGCGCTACGACCCGGACGTGCTGGAGCCGCACGCCTTCCTCGAGCATCTCAAGTCGCTCGAGGCCCGGGTCGGCGACGCACTGGGGGTCACGCTGGCCTGCCGGGTCGTCGAGATCCCGGTGCTCTACCAGGACCCGTGGACCACCGAGACCCTGATGCGGTTCCGCGACCGTCACCAGGATCCCGAGGCCACCGACATCGAGTACGCGGCCCGGATCAACGGCTACTCCTCGGTCGAGGAGTTCATCGCCGCGCACTCCGGTTCGCCGTGGTTCACCTCGATGGTCGGGTTCGTCGCCGGGTTGCCGTTCAAGTACCAGATGGTGCCCCGGGACCGGCAGATCGTCGTCCCGAAGTACCTGCGGCCGCGTACCGACACCCCGAAGCAGACCGTCGGCTACGGCGGCTGCTTCTCCTGCATCTACTCGGTGCGCGGGGCGGGTGGCTACCAGATGTTCGGCATCACCCCGGCCCCGATCTACGATCCGCGCCAGACCAAACCGGACTTCACCGAGCACAAGGTGTTCATGCGGCCCGGCGACATGGTCAAGTTCCGGCCGATCGACCGCGACGAGTACGACGAGTCGCAGGCGAAGGCCGAGGCGGGCGAGTACCGGATCACCGCCCGGGACGTCTCGTTCGACCTGCAGCCGTTCCTGGACGATCCGGACGGCTACAACAAGCGCCTGCTGGGGGAGTTGGCATGACGGCATCTTCGACAACCCTCGAGGTCCGCAAGCCGGGCCTGTCGACGACGATCCAGGACGGCGGGCGCTCCGGCTACTACCACCTGGGCATCCCGCCGTCGGGGGCATTGGACCAGTACTCGCTGGCCGCGGCGAACGCGCTCGTCGGCAACGGGGCTGACGACGCGGTTCTCGAGATTGTCTACATGGGTCCGGAGCTGCGGTTCACCGGCCCGGCCGTGGTCGCCGTGACCGGTGCGGAGATCGCGCCGCGGGTGAACGGGGAGGCCCGGCCGCAGTGGGAGTCGTTCGACGTCGCCGAGGGTGACGTGCTCGACTTCGACTACCTCAAGGCCGGGTCGCGGGCCTATCTGGCCGTGTCCGGCGGCTTCGACACCCGGGTCGACCTGGGCAGCCGGTCGACCTATGTGATCGGCTCGCTCGGTGGGGTGGACGGTCGGCCGATCGCTGAGGGCGATGTGCTGCCGGTCGGCTCCGGGGCCACGGGACGGTCCGGGCTCGTCGTGCCGTCGGACCTGCGCCCGGCGATGTCGCGCGACGTCGAGGTGCGGGTCGTGATGGGGCTCTACGACCACCGGCTCACCGACCGCGGCCGCGCCACGTTCCTGGACACGACGTGGACGCTGACGCCGGTCGCCGACCGGATGGGCTTCCGTTACTCCGGCGGGCAGCTCGAGACCGTCGACCGGGAGCCGCCGTTCGGGGCCGGGCAGGATCCGTCGAACATCGTCGACTCGCCGTACCCGATCGGCTCCATCCAGGTGCCGGGCGGCGTCGAACCGATCGTGCTGCACCGCGACGCGGTGTCCGGTGGTGGCTACATGATGGTCGCGACCGTGATCTCCGGCGACCTCGACGTCGTCGCCCAGTCGGCGCCGCGGACGAGGACCCGGTTCGTGGAGGTGGACCTGGAGACGGCGTTGCAGCTCCGGGCCGAGCGCAAGGACCGGATCGCACGCCTGTACGCCGCGCTGTCGGACTGAGCCCCGGCCCCGTCCGTCCGGGGTAGCCGAACACGACCATCTGGTCCACACTCGGCGCTCGAGCACGGACGTCGCGGCACGGGAGGCGGTTCCGGCTATGAGCGGCAGGCACCGGAGGACGGCCCGGGCGGGGCTCATCAGGAAGGTCCTGGCCGTCACCGTGCCGTCGGTCGGGGTGGTCGCCGTGGCCGCCGCGGTCGTCGTCGGCAGTGGGCTCGGTACCGACCGGACGCCCGTCACGCCGGTCGGTCCGAACCCGGGCGGCCCGGGCCCGGCCGGGTCCCCGCGTTCGCCGGGCCCGTCCGGGCAGCCGCCGGGGCCGCCCGGGCAGCTGCCGGGGTCGCTCGGGCAGCCGCCGGGGTCGTCGCCCGGGCAGCTACCAGGGTCGACCGGGCCGTCGTCGCGGGCCGTTCCTGCCGCTCCGGGTCTGGTCCTGACCGCTCCCGCCGCTGGTGGGCCGGCCCGGGCTGCCGGTGATGCGGTTGCGGCGGCCGCGGTGGCCGGTGCGGCCGCGCGTTCGGGCTCGCCGTGGGCCGGCTCTCTGTGGGCCGGCTCTCCGTGGGGCGATGCGCCGTGTGCTGACACTCCCGGGGCGGATACTCCCAGGCCCTCGGGCTCCGATGAGGGACCCTCGGGGACCTGGTCGGCCTCCTCCGGTTCCGCCGCGCCCGGATCGGCCGGGACGGGGCCTCGCAGCTCGAGCGGCCCGACCGGTTCCGGATCGGCCGACAGACCGGGTGACACCGAACCGCACTCGCAACAGTGGTCCGCACCGCGGACCCGGTCCGAGCCCGCGGTCCCGCGGCAGCGTTCGGCACCGTCCGCCCCGTGGACCCGTCCTGCCACTCCGCCCTTCGAGCAGGGCGGTGCGGAACCGTCGTCCCCGGTCGAGCGCCCGGACCGGCCCGGGCGCAACACCCGCGACGAGGTCCGCGAGGTGGTCCGGGAGGAGGTTCGTGACGGGGATTCCGCATCCGACGACGCACTCCTGCGGCTGCGGCTGCGGCTCACGGTGCTGGAGTCCCAGGACGTCGACGTCCGCATCCCCGGGCCGGCCCTGTCGCTGCTCGGTGAATGATTGCGCGTCCCCGCCCCCAATCGCGTCGCGGTGGACAGCGCGCTGCTGGGGCGCCACCGGCCCGAGGCCGGGCGGTCTTACCCGGGGGCCGGTCAACAGTCGACCGCCCGGCCCGCCCCCGCCCGCCCCGGTGCGACGCCCCCGACTTCGCGGGTGACTCCCGGTCGGGTTCGCGGTCCCGGCCGACGTCGGCATCCAGCCCGGTGGGGGAACGCTCCTGGTGATCGCCCGTTGTGGAGTGTTGCGAACGCTGAGCGTACGTCGCACTCCACAGCCGGTGATCACGCGGTGTCAGCCGCGCTGTGCTCGCCGGATGCCGTGTCGCGCCGGCTGTCCAGCCCGCTCACCGACGTCACCCGGTGAGGGCGCTCCTGGCTGCCCGCCCACCCGTTCGGCCCCTCCCGATCGGCGCGGCGGCGGGTCACGATCATGAGCATGACTACGCCGAACGGCCCAACGGAGCGGGGCTGATGATGGGGCGTCATCGGATGCCGGAGCCGCCGGTCCGGCCGGTCCCGGGGGCGCGCACCCGCCTGCACACTCGTCTGCGCACGGCTCTGGCCGGGACCGTGCCGGTGCTGCTCGTGATGTCGGTGACCGTGGCCGTCCTGATTGGTACGGGAGCGCTGGGCGGTGTCGCGCCGGCCGAGCAGCGGGCCGGGAGGTCGGTGCCGATCCCGACGTTCGCCGATCCACCGCCTGCGGATCCCGACGACGACCTGTCCGACGCCGCCGGGTCGACCCGGGTGTACGGCCCGGCCCCGGTCGAGCCCCCGCCACGGGAGGAGGCTGCCGCGGACGCCGCCGGCGACGCCGCGTTCGCCGCGGCGGTCCGGGCGGCCGACGACCGCGCGACGGCCGAGGCGCGCCGGGCTGAGCTGCAACGGGCCGAGGAGCGGCGGGTGGAGCACCAACGCGTGGAGCAGCGGCGCGCGGAGGAGCGGGCCGAGCAGCGGCGCGCGGAGGAGCGGGCCGAGCAGCAGCGCGCGGAGGAGCGGGCCGAGCAGCAGCGCGCGGACGAGCAGCGCGCCCAGCAGCGGGCCCGGGACCGGGCCGACGAGCTCGCCCGGCGGAGCACGACGGCGGCACCGTCCGGTACGCCGGAGCCGACCTCCTCGCCCGCACCCACCACGACCGGCGAGGACCCCGACGCCCGCGGCTCCACGAGTTCGACGACACCGACGCCCCCGACATCACCGACGACACCGATGACCTCGACGACACCGACGCCCTCGACATCACCGACGACACCGACGCCCTCGACGACACCGGCATCGCCGACGACACCGGTATCGCCGCGCACCACGCCGTCGCCGGCCACCGACGACGGTGTCGCGTGCCGGGTCGTGGCGCTCGCCGTGCTCGGCTGCAGCGGCACCTGAGCCGGCCGGACGAGGTGGCCGCCGGACGCGCCGCCGCCCTGCCGAGCTCGACAACCGGCCACCGGCACCGGTGTCCGGCACCGATGATCGGTGACCCGCGATCGCAGCGTTCCCGGTCGCCGACGCGTCCGGCCACCGCCACCCCGTCGGGTGACCACTCGTCCGGGCGGTCGCGGTAGAGCCCGGCGCAGGCCATCATCGGGGATCGGCGACTACGCCGTTCGGTCCTACGGGGGTGCTGATGAGCGGACGTCATCGCGCGCCCCGGGTGCGCCGCACACCGCTGCGCCACACCGTCATCGCTGCGCTCCCGGCGGTCGTCGCGGTCGCCGCCGTACTCACCGTCGTCGCTGTCGTGGTCGGCAGCGGCCTGCTGACGGCCGGGGCCCCGGCCCCGTTGCCGGCCGGTGCACCGGCCGCGGATGCGACGGCCCTCGCCGCGCCCGCGGCTCGTACGGCACCGCTGCTCCGGCTCCCGGCCCCGGACGCCGCCCCGTCGGCCGCCGCTGACGCCGCCCGAGCGGCAGGCGAGCTGGCGGATCGGGCCCGGTCGGCGCAGTCGGTGTCCCCGGGGGTCTGTGACCTGGACGGTCCGCCCCGGTTCGACGACCCCGAGCGGCCGAACGTGATCACCAACCGGGACTGTGGCTACGTCGACGAGCAGGGCCGCGAGCGGTCCCGGAACCCGTGGATCGACGGCCAGCTGCTCGCCGCCCAGGGCGGATGAGACCAGGCGGTGTTTCGGCCCGCCCCCTTCCGGATACGGAGGAGGGGACAGGAGGCGATCATGATGAGCGGACGGCACCGACGCGCAGTCACCACCCCCGCCCGGCGTGCCCTGCTGGGGACGGTCCCGGTGGTCGGCGCGGCCGGGGTCCTCACGGGCGTGCTGGGCGGGGCGGCTCCCGAGCCCGCCGCACCGGTGGCCGTGGCGTCCACAGAACCGACTCCACCCACCGCGCCGGGGCCCGGCACCGCCTGGGACGACTCGGTGCCCGGGCACGGTGAGGCTGTCATCGACGTCGTCGCCGGCGCCCAGGACGCCGTACAGGCGCGCCAGCGCGTCGACGCCCGCGCCGCCGAGCGGGTCAGCACGGTCGCCGGGGAACTCCGTGACCAGGCCGCCGAGCGGGCCGAGCAGGCACGCGCCGACGGGGACGCCGAGCTCGCCGCCTACCTCCGGGAGGAGGCGCAGCGGCAGGAGCATGCGGCGGCGTCGTCCCGCCCGGTCGTCCCCGCGGACGAGGACCCGGTCACCGACCCGGGGGAGACGTGCACGTCGACGGACCTGCTCCGGCTCGGGCCGCTGGCCGTCGCGGGCCCGGACGATCCGCAGTGCGAGACGGACCCGTGGGTGGCCGACCAGATGGAGGCCGCACAGGAGCGCTGAGCGTCTGCTACTCCAGCACGGTCAGCCCGAGCGCCTCGCAGATCGCTCCGGCCTGGGAGGGGGAGACGACCGCGCCACGAAGGGCGTGCGGGGTGTCCGGGGTGATCTCGCCGAGATCGCAGGACCGCAGGTCGGCCTGCTCCAGCCGGGCGGCCCGCAGTACCGTGCCCCGCAGCCGGCACCGCTCGAACCCGACGGCCCGCAGATCGGCCCCGGACAGGTCGGCCTCGGTGAGATCACATCCCGCGATGCGCAGACCGCGCAGGCCGAGATTCCCGAGATCGGCGATCTGCAGGTTGCAGTCGTTCAGCACGAACGAGGCGGCCAACCCGCGCATCCCGCGCAGTGACGTACCGATCATCCGGCAGCCGTCGAACCGGGTGTCGCCGAGGATCGCGCCGGCGAACCGGGCACCGGACAGGTCGGCCCCGGTCAGGACGGCGTCGGTCAGGTCCGCCTCCCGCAGGTCCGCCCCGGCCAGCGTGGTCCCCGAGATCCTGGCCCGATCCAGCCGGGTTCCCCGCAGGTCCGCCCCCGCCAGCGAACCGCCACGCAGGTCCAGACCGGCGAGATCGGTGTCGCGCAGGTCGCACTCGTCGAGCAGCGGATCCCGCACCGGCTCGCCGGCCCGGACGGCGGCGATCAGTTCCTCGGGTGTGGTCACGTCGGCGGTCACCGCGGCACCCTTGCACGCGCCACCGACAGCCCGGCGTCAGGCCGCGGGCGGCGCCTCCGGCCCGACCGGCAGGCAACGGACCGGCCGGGCGTCGTCCGGGTCGAGGGCGTTGGTGATGTGCTGCAGCGTCACCGGGTCGAACGCGACGGCGACGTGCTCGGCCAGGTCGGTCGGGCAGCCGTCCTGCAGCACGATGTTGGTGGCACCGTCCATCAGTCCGGAGGTGTAGGGCACGACCAGCTCGTCGTACCGGGTGAGGATCATGGTGTAGGTGACGCCGTCGACCCGTGGCCCGCCGTCGGCGTTCATCTCCTCGATGAAGTCCGACCCGGCGAGGAACTGCCGGCACGACGCGCACAGCGGATCGAGGACGGTACCGATCGCGGGGCCGAGGCCGAGCTGTTCGCCGGTGCGGTTGAGGAACGCGAGGCCACTGGTACGGGTGCCGTCCCACAGCGGGGTCAGGCCGACGTAGCGGTCGACCTGCTCGGCGCCGTCGAGGTACTTCACCCAGTAGTTCGGCATCAGCGAGCCCTCGGAGTGGCCGACGATGTCGACCTGGGCCGCGCCGGTCGCGTCGAGGACCCGGTCGACGAAGTCCGACAGCTCCTGCGCGCTCGCCTCCATCGGCGCGAGCCCGCCGACCTGGGTGAGGGGCGGCGGCGCAAGCGGGTTGCGCCCGTAGGTCAGCGAGAACACGCAGTACCCGCGCTCGGCGAGCTGCGGGGACACGTACCCCCAGTTGTTCGCCTGGTTCGCCGACAGTCCGTGCACGAGGACGACCGGGTTCGGGTGCTCGGCCGTCGGCAGGCAGTCCCAGTCGTTGGCGCCGGGCGGCGGCGGGTCGAGCAGGTCCTGCCCGGGCACGGCAGGCGCCGCGGCACCGGCGGGCTCGGATGCCGCCGTCGCGGCAGGGGCTGCGTGGGCCGGCGCGACCAGCGCCATGCCGACCACCACGATCGCCATCCCGATCGACGCGATCGCGCCCCAGTGCCGCTGGTTCATCGCTCGCGTGCCTCCTCGCCGCCCCGTTACCGATCGGTACAACGAGAGCGACGCCCGGAGGTTGCGGCCCAAGATCGCCCGGCCGGGTCAGGCGGGTGGGTCCTGGCGGGGGCGGCCGCCTCGGCGCATGTTGCCGTTCGTGGTGCGGCGTGTGGGGTCGATGAGGCGTTTCCACTTGCCCTGGGCGGCCTGCCTGCTCGACATCTGCGCCTGCACCGCGTCGGCGACCTGCTGCCAGGTCAGGCCGCTCGCCCGCAGGGTGCGGATGAGATCACGCTCGTAGGAGTCGGCGAGCCGGCGCATCTCCTGGACGAGGGCGTACCAGGCGGCGGCCCCGTCGTGGGTGAGCACGCCGTCCTCGGAACGTTGCTTCATCTCGGCGAGCTGCTCGGGGATCGACGTCCGCTTCTTGGCCACCGCCGGATCGGCCCGCTCCAGCCAGCGCTGGGCCTCCTGGAAGTTCATAGGTCAATGATTCATTGACGCAAGCGAAATGTCAACGAAACGCCGACAAACGAACGACGTCACGACAGCCGAGCCGCCACGCCGAGGACAGGGGAGCGGCACCGAGTGGGCCGCCGCGGGACCGGACCCGGTCTCGCCCGCGCTGCGTGGAGCTACGCCGCCCGGCGCACGGGCTCGGGGCGCGCCGCCGCCACTGGGACCGCCGTAGCCGGACCGCGGCGACCGGGTGGTGCAGCGACGACCCTGGTTCCCGCCCGGCGCTGCCGGTGAGGAACCCGGAGATCAGGAACCCGCTCCGGCGCAGCGCGGTTCGTCGAAGCCACGAGCGGGGCGACGGCCTCCGGGGACATGCCAGGGCCCCGGCCTCCGCGGACGTCGCATCCGCCCCGCTCGTACCGTCGCGCCGCGTCGCGGCGTTCGCGAGGACCCTGTGGAAGCCGATTCGGGCTGTATGTGGGCAGTGCTGGTGTCGCCGCGACCCGTAGTCGATCAGTTCCAGGTGTCGCGGCGCGGGCCGGCCGGTATCGGCAGCTGTCGGGCGGGCAGAAGCAGCGGCCAACCGGCCGCAGAGCCGCTCGACGCCGGGCGGGGTGTCGCCATGGACACCGGGAGCTGCGCGCCAAGACTGTCTTCGGCGCGGTCCGCGACGCCTGCGCTTCTGCGCGGAGCAGCCGCGTCCACGGCCGTCCGGCCCGCATGATCGTCGTCTGTGGAGTGTGGCGTTCGTGTCGCGTACGCCACACTCCACGACGGGTGATCATGCCAGGGGCGGGCCACCGCCGGCCGCGCTTTCCCACGGCATCCCGGCTGCGCCACCGTGTGCCGACGCCGTCACGGAGGCCTGGCCGTCATGTCGTGGGCATCGACCGCGGCCTACACCTCTCCCTCAGATGTCAATGTTTCATTGACGTCAACAAAACGTCAACCAAACAACGACAACCAAAAACGCCGAGAAAGCGAAGCGGAAGCCGAACCGCAACGGAAGGAAAGGACCCGAACCCCTCGACGAACTGCCCTGTTGTCGAGTGGAATGCCGTGGACACCCGGCGTGGGGGAGGGCGTGTGACGCGACAGGACGACCAGGCGTTCGTGAAGGTGCTCGGCCGGACGGACGTGCTCGCCGTCGGCTTCGGCGCGATGATCGGCTTCGGCTGGGTGGTGCTCACCGGGGAGTGGGTGGCCGGAGCCGGCACCGCGGGCGCGGCACTCGCGTTCGTCATCGGCGGCGCGTTGATGGCCGTCATCGGGCTCACCTACGCCGAGCTGGTCTCGGCCATGCCGAAGGCCGGCGGCGAGCATCACTACGTGCTGCGGGCGCTGGGTTCGCGGTGCGCGTTCGTCGTCTCCTGGGCGATGGTGCTCGGCTACCTGTCGGTCGTCGCGTTCGAGGCCGTCGCGCTGCCCGAGACCGCGCTCTACCTGTTCCCGGACATGCAGGCGGGTCTGCTGTGGACGATCGCCGGGTACGACGTGTACGCCACCTGGGCGCTGGTCGGGATCGTCGGCGCCGTCGTGGTCACCGGGCTGAACTACATCGGGATCCGACCGGCGGCCGTCGCCCAGACGATCGCGGTGGCGTTCCTGGTCGCCGTCGCCTTCGTGATGCTCACCGGGACGGTCGCCGGTGGCAGCGCAGCCACCGCCGAGCCGTGGTTCACCGGCGGGTTCGCCGGCATCCTCGGTGTGCTCGTCGCGGTGCCGTTCCTGTTCGTCGGGTTCGACGTGATCCCGCAGTCCGCCGAGGAGATCAACCTGCCGCAACGCCACATCGGGCGGCTGCTGGTCGTGTCGGTCCTGATGGCGACCGCGTTCTACGTGGTGATCGTGCTCGGGACCGGGTTCGCCCTCGAGGACGATGCGTTGGCGAGCTCCCAGCTCGCCGCCGCCGACGGCATGGCGGCGCTGTGGGGGCACCCGGCGTTCGGCACGCTGCTCGTTCTCGGTGGCATCGCCGGGATCCTGACCAGCTGGAACGCGTTCATGATCGGCGCAAGCCGGTTGGTGTACGCGATGGCCGTGTCCGGGATGCTGCCGCGCTGGTTCGCCGTGGTGCACCCGCGGTACCGGACGCCGTCGCACGCGGTCCTGTTCATCGGCGGGCTGTCGGTGCTGGCGCCGCTGTTCGGCGACAACATGCTGACCTGGCTGGTGAACGCGGGCGGGCTCACCATCACCATGGGCTACGCCCTGGTCGCGATCACGTTCCTGGTGCTGCGCCGTCGCGAGCCGGGCCTGGTCCGTCCGTTCCGGGTCAGCGCCGGTCCTGTCGTCGGGACGCTGGCGGCCGTCGCCGGCCTGGTGCTGTTCACGCTGTACCTGCCCGGGATGCCGGCCGCACTCGGCCTCCCGGAATGGATCATCATCGGAGGCTGGTGGCTGGCCGGTCTGTACTTCCTGACCCGGTTCCCGGAGGTCGGGCACGGGGTGGACGCCGAGGAACGGCTCATCCGCGCGACGGGGCGCTGAGCACCCGAGCCCGCAGGCCGCGGGCCACGTCGGCGATGATCTCGTACGAGCGGCACCGGTCGTCGTGGTCGGCGACGTACCCGCTGACCATGAGCTCGTCCGCCCCGGTGCGATCGAGCAGTTCCTGCAGGCGTTCCCGCACGGTGTCCGGCCCACCGACGACGTGATGGCGGGTCAGCCGGTGACCTTCGGCCCGGTCGTCCGGGTCTGCCAGCGCCGTCACAGCGGTCGCCACATCGGGCAGTCGTACCCGGCGGCCGTGCCGGGACCGCCATGCCAGCCGCGCCCGGACGGAGGCCGCCACCCGCTCCGCCTCGGCGTCGGTGGGTGCGGCGATCACCGGGGTCTCGAGCATCGTCGGTACGCCGTCGGCGGCAGCCAGCACGGTCACGGCCGTGTCAGGGTCTGCCTCGGCGCGCGTGGCGTAGGGCAGCCCCAGCCGGGCGGCCGTACCCGCTGTCGCCACGGACGAGCCCAGCACCCAGAGCTCCGGGCGGTTCCCGGCCGCCGGCATCGCTGCGGAGTCCTCGTCGAACCAGCGGAGCAGCGCGGTGAGCTGCTCGTCGAACGGCCGGTCGTGCTCGGTGCGCAGGTGCGGGGCGATCCGCCGCGGGGCGCCCGTCGCGCGGCCGAGGCCCAGGTCGATCCGCTGCGGATGTAGTGCCTCCAGCGTCCCGAACTGTTCGGCGACGACCAGCGGTGCATGGTGCGGGAGCAGGACTCCGCCGGCGCCGACCCGGATCCGCCGGGTCCGGCCGGCGAGCTCAGCGGTCAGGACGGCCGGTGCGCACGACGCCACCCCACGCATGCCGTGGTTCTCCGCGGCCCAGTACCGCCGGTAGCCGAGCCGGTCGGCGAGTACGGCGAGGTCGACGGTGTTCCGCAGCGCCTCCGCGGCCGTCGATCCCTCCACCACCGGGGACGTGTCGAGCACCGAGACCCCCACGCCGCCAGGCACACGTCCACCGTACGGTGCCGCCCGGCCCGCGGCCGTCCCACGGAAGGTCTGATCAGAACGGTGCGCCGGGGCAGCACGCAGGGCGAGGGTCGATGGGGCCCCCGGTGTCACCCGGGACGGGGTCGCTACCGTCGTTCGGTGCTCACCGAGAAACCGATGGTCACGGGACGGGAGCCCGTGGACACCTCACGCGACCGGCGCCGGCTGCGCTGGGCGGGCCGGCTCGGCCTGCTCGCGTTCGTACTGGCCGTCGCCGTGCCGTTCCTTCCGGTGGTGCAGCACGAGAACACGATCGTCTGGCCGTCGCCGACGACCGGCACCCAGGAGGTCAACGCCCCGCTGGTCGCCCTGCGGCCCCAGTCGATGTCGCTGACCGTCCCGGCGGACGCGATCCGCAGCCTCGACGCCCGCAGCCCGGCCCCGGCGAGCGTGCTCTCCACCGTGCCGTCGGAGTCCCCGGAGGGCGCCCGGTCCGGGATGGTGCTGTCGGTCGCCGACGGCCAGCTCCTGCTGGTCAACCGCGGTCAGCAGCTCTCCGCGGCCCCCCTGCGCGAGGGCCCCTTCGAGGTGCTGATCACCTCGGACGCCGCCTCGACCACCGTCGACCTCGGCTCGGGGGCACAGACCTTCGAGGGGGACCTGCGGCCGCAGTCGGTCGGAATCTACTCCGACCTGGATGCCGAGCTCGACCCGCTCGGCGGGACGTCGGTCCGGGTCAGCCCGGACACCCGCTTCAACACCAGCCCGTCGGTCTGGAAGACCCTCGCCACCGTCGTCGCCGCCGTCGCCGTGATCGGGTCGCTGCTGGCACTGGCCGGGGTGGACCGGCACCTCGGCCGCCGGCCGCACCGCGCCGGACGGGAGGCGGGCGGGCTCGCCGAGCGCTGGCCGCCACGGCTGCGCCGCTGGTGGACGCGGGCCCGGCCGCGGCCGGTCGATCTCACCGTCACCGCGGTACTGGGCCTGTGGTCCGCGATCGGTACCCAGACCACCGACGACGGGTTCACCCTCGGTATCGCCCGTGACGTCGCCAGCTCGGGCTACGTCGGGAACTACTACCGCTGGTACAACGCCGCCGAGGCGCCGTTCGGCTGGTTCTACGACCTCTACGCGCTGTGGGTGCAGGTCTCGGACTCGCTGCTGTGGCTGCGACTGCCGTCGGTACTGATGGGGATCACGGCGTGGTGGCTGGTCTCCCGTGGCCTGCTGCCACGCCTGGGCCGCCAGGCCCGCCGCTCGCGCGCCGCCACCTGGGCCGCGGCCTCGGTGTTCCTGGCGTTCTGGATGGCCTACAACTCGGGGCTGCGACCGGAACCGGTCGTGGTCGTCTGCTCGTTGCTGGCCCTGGTCTGCGTCGAGCGCGCGATCGCGCTCCAGCGGGTCCTGCCGGTGGCCCTCGGGCTGTTCGCCGCCTCGATGGCGGTCGGTGCGAACCCGGCCGGGCTGCTCGCGGTCGCGCCCTTCCTGGCCGGGATCCGGCCGCTGTGGCACCTGATCGCCACCCGGGTCCGCACGTTCGGGGCGATCCCGGTGCTGGCGCCGCTGCTGGGCGCGGGCACCATGATCCTGACGATCGCCTGGGCGGACCAGAGCTGGGCGGCCGTCGTCGAGTCCACCCGCCTGCGCTCGGACATCGGGCCGGACTGGGAGTGGTACACCGAGATCGCGCAGCGGTACGCACCGCTGTTCGGCGAGGGTGCGGACGGCTCGATCGCCCGCCGTTTCCCGGTCCTGCTGGTCATCCTCTGCATCCTCGCCTGCGTGGTCGTGCTGATCCGCCGGTCCCGGATCCCGGGTGCCGCGCTCGGGCCCGCTCAGCGGCTGATCGGTAGCACGGTCATCGCGTTGCTGATCCTGGCGATGACGCCGACGAAGTGGACCCATCACTTCGGCGACCTGGTCGGGCTGGGCTCGGGCATCGTCGCGCTGGCCGCGATCGCCACCGGATCGGACGCGCTGCGGTCGCTGCGCAACCGGCTGGCGTTCCTGGCCGCGGCGTTCCTGGTGGCTGCGCTGTCGGCCGCCGGGACGAACATGTGGTGGTACACCAACAACTGGGGTGTGCCGTGGGCCGGTGAGCAGGTGACCGTCGGCGGTTTCGAGGCGTCCACGCTGCTGCTGGTCCTCGCGCTGCTGCTCGCGGCCGGTGCCGGGGTCGAACACCTGCGCGGGATCCGCGAGGAGCGCCATCCCGACCAGCTCGCCGGTGTCGAGCGGGCGGTCGGCAGGCTCCCGGTCGTCGGGCGCTGGTGGCGGGCGCGCGACTGGCGCCGTGACGCCTCCGCGGCGCTGTCGGCGACGCGGCGGCTGCGGCTCACCTCGGCGCCGCTGGCCGTGTTGTGCGGGCTGCTGGTGACGTTCAACCTCTGGTCGGTGACGGCGGCGATGCAGAACCAGGCCGACTCCTGGTCGATGGGCGCCGACGCGTTGTCCCACCCGTTCGGCGGCTCGTGCGGCCTGGCCAGCCAGGTCTATGCCGAGCGGCGTCCGGTGGACGGCGTGCTGGCGGCGACGCCGGAGCCGACCGGTATGGCACCGCCGGCCGATCCCGACCTGCTGCCGAAGGTCGCCACGCCGCCCCCGCCCGGGGAGGCCACGTCGACGCCCGCGCCGCTGCCGCCCGGGGTCGTCCCCGCGACCAGCCCGGAGGCCGAGCTGCGCGATCCGGTCAGCGGCGGAACCGGGTTCTGGCGCGACGGCGTCCCGCCCACCGGTGGTGGCACCGGGGTGTCCGGGTTCGAGTACGTCCTGTCCGGCGGCCTGGGCACCGACGCCGCCCCGGCGTTCGGCAGCTTCGACCCGTCCGGGGAGAACACCGGCACCCTGCGTACCCCGTGGGCGAAGCTGACCGACGAGCAGCGGGCCGGCACGACGCCGCTGGTGGTGACGGCCGCGGGGCGGCTCGGCGGCGGGAACAAGCTGACCGTGCAGTACGCGACAAGACTGTCCGACGGCCGGATGCGCGTGGTGGAGCAGACCGTTCTGGACGACGGCCGCGGCGAGGAGATGCCGTGGCGGGAGCTGCGGTTCGAGCTGCCGGAGCCGGCACGTGCGGCGACCGAGGTGCGGATGGTGGCCCAGGACAACTCGCTGGGTGCGGACGGCTGGCTGGCCGTCGCGCCGATGCGGGCGCCCCAGCTCGCGCCGCTGTCCACGGTCGTCGGTGACCAGGCGATGTTCCTGGAGTACCCGGTGTCGCTGGCGAGCCCCTGCCTGCGGCCGTTCGCGACCTCGGGGGGCATCGCGGAGATCCCGGCGTACCGGCTGCAGGCCGACGGCAGCCGGATGCGGGCCGACGGCGAGGGCTGGTCGTCTCCGCAGGCCGGCGGTCCGCTGGGCTGGATCACCGTGATCGGTAAGCAGACCGAGCTGCCGACCTACCTCGAGGGTGACCCCGCGCGGGACTGGGGGAAGGTGCAGGCGATCCAGCCGTACCGGCCGAACGCGGTGGAGCCGACGCTGGAACACACGGACGTGCTGCGCTCCGGCCTGTACAGCCCGGGCCCGCTCCCGGATCCGCCCCCCGGCATCCCGTCCCCGAGCCGCTGAGCCCGGGGGCGACGCCGGTGTCGCCTCAGGACAGGGCGATGACGCCGAGAGCCACGAGAAGGCCGACCTTGAGCAGCTCGAGGGCCACGTAGACCAGGTGGGTGCGTGAGCCCGGGGCGTCCTCACCGCGCAGCACGGCGGCGGTGCGACGGCTCAGGGCCGGCCGGACGGCGAGCAGCTGCACCGCCAGGACGCCCGCGGCGCCGGCCGCGAGCCAGACCGCACCCGCGCCCCCGGGCGCGACGAGCAGCCCGATCCCGACGATCGCGAGCAGGACGAGTTCGGCGATGTTCAGGGCGCGGAAGACCAGCCGGCCGATGCCGAGGCCCAGCACCGTGGTGATCCCCGGGGCGCGGAACTTCAGTGGCGCCTCGAGGAACGAGATCGCCAGCACCATGCCCAGCCAGACCCATGTCGCAGCCGCGACCACAGCCATCGTCGTTCCCTTCGTCGAGGTACAGCCCAGCACGCCCGGGGCGCGTGGGTCAGGGGCGTCGGTCCCGGGTCAGGCGGAGGATCTCCCCGGCCACGAGCTCGGGCTCGGTGAGCGGGACGAGGTGCCCCGAGCGCAGGGCGAGCACGTGGCGCCGTTCGGGCCCGGCTCCCGCGCGGGCGGCGTGTGCGGTGTTGAGCGCCGCGCGGCTCCGGCGGCCGATCCCGGCGGTCGCCGTCCCGGAGATCACCGTGACCGGTGCGGTCCCACCGGGCGGGGGCTCGGCCCGCAGCCGGCACAGGTCGTCGGGCAGCGACGCCGACTCGGCGAGGTGGGCGTCGATCCCGGCCGGGGTGAGCCACTCGGCGCGCAGGTCGGCGGCCGCGTCGGCGGGAAGGCGGCGGGCGACGGGGCCGGCGGCGAGGCGGGTCAGCCCGAGCCGGGCGAGCAGCGGGAGCACCGCGGCCGACGCGCGTTCGCGGGCGGCGAACGCAGGGGAGAAGTACAGCTCGCAGCCCTCATCCGTCGGGTCGACCAGGACGAGCCCACGGATCCGTTCCGGGCGCTGCGCGGCCGCCACCCGCACGATCGGTCCGCCCCAGCTGTGCCCGGCGAGCACGTAGTCCTCGGCGCCGACGTGATCGAGCAGGTCGTTCAGGTCGGCCGCGAGCCGGTCCAGGGTGGGCGGCCCGGGGTCCGGTGCGCTGCGCCCCAGCCCGGAGCGGTCGTAGACCACGACGGGCGCCGCCCCCGCGATCGCGCGCTGCACCGCGGCCCAGGACGAGCGGGTGGTTCCCATGCCGGCCTCGAGCACCACGGTCGGTACCCCGGCCGGCCCGGGCGTGTGTTGCAGGTACAGCAGCCGGCCGTCCCGGGTCCGGGCGGTGGCGTGCTCGCCCTGACTGTGCGGCACCGGCCGCTCAGCCGCTGAACTGCACCGACGGGGCCTGCGGACGGTCCGTGGCGGGCGCGGGGTCCTGCTCCGACTGCTCCGGCTGTTCCGGCTGTTCCGGTGCGGCAGGCACGGACGGGGCGGACGGCGCCGGCGCGGCAACCGCGGCCGTGGCGGGCGTGCCCCGACGGTAGGCCTCGACGACCTCCGACGGGATGCGGCCGCGCTCGGACACGGTGAAGCCGTTGTCCCGGGCCCACACCCGCACGGCACGGTTGTGCTCACGGGTCGCGGCATCCGACCCGGTGGCCGAGGGTGCGGCCGGCCCGGACGACGCGGGTGCCGCCGAGGCGCGCGCCCGGGCCCGCCGGGCACCGGAGGTGTCCGCGAGCCGGGCCGCGGACACGAACGGCGCGAGCCCGTCCCTCAGCCGCCGGGCGTGGGCGGAAGTGAGGTCGATCTCGAAAAGGCGCCCGTCCAGGCCGAAATCGACGGTCTCGTCGGCCTCGCCACCGGTGATGTCATCGACGAGCCGGGTCGTTTCGACCTTCGCCACTGCAGTTCCTCTCGCGTCGCCCCTCCGGAAGCCCGTCCGGCGTCGGCACGAGCATATCGACGGGGGCGAGCAGCCGGCGCACCCCCGTTCCTGTCGGCCGGGAACCGGCGTCGCACTGCTCGCCACGCACCCGGCCGGGCCGGGGAAACGGCGAATGCGCTGCTGACGCCACCCGCGCGCGAGGTTCCGGCGGTCCGGGCCCGCACCCGCGGAATCGTGGGCCCACCACACGCGCGGCTCACCGGAATGGGCGGGCACAGAACCGGGGCGACCACCCGACGGCTGCGCGAAACCGGGAGGGATCAGCCGCGTGCGGATTGTGAAATCCGTCGCTGTGAATCGGGCAATTCACGGGCCTGCGCCAGGATACCGCGATGCGTATAGCGATCGACGGCGTTCTTCGCCCCGGCCCGGCGGCTGTACGCGCGGCACGGGTTCGTGCGCTGCCCGCCGTTCGCGGACCATCCGGACGATCCGAACAGCGCCCACATGTGCCTCGACCTGTGACCGGACGATCATGTGATCCCACTCTCGCCCGTGCGCGGAGTGTGATCTAGAATGCTCTACGTGTCGTAGAACACGGCGCCGACGCCAGATCGCTCGACGCCTTCCCACAGACGGGGAACGGGGGCCACGGTGATGACGGTCGAGTCCGGTCTGGTCAATGCCGACCTGCGCCGCAAGCGAGCGGTGGATCTGGCCCAGCTGATCCAGGTGCGGCACGGCGACGACGTGACCGCGCTGCGGCGGGGCCTGCTCGACTATCCTTACCCGCGTCCTGTCCCGGAGTGGCACCGCAGGGAGGTCGCGACCGCCGCGGTGGGCAGCGATGTCCGGCTGGCGCTGGTCGCCTCCACCGCACCGGACGGCGCCGCACCGGCCGTCGGCGTGGGGATCTGGGAGCTGACCATCGCGACGCCGGACGGCGGCCCCTTGCCGAGGGGCGAGGCGGAGGGCTGGGCGCGGGCGCTGTTCGGTTACCGGTGCGCGCCTCTGGTCTACCGCAGGCGGACGGGCGGCGGACCGTTCCGCCGCCCGTCCAGTGTGGACTTCGTCGTGCACCACTGCGAGCACGGCCCGATGCACCCCTCGGACGTCGAGGCGTACGGGGCCTGTGCCTGAGCCTCAGAGCTCGTAGGAGCGCAGCCAGACCGTCTGCGGGCCCGTGCGGAGGGTGGACAGCACGTCGTCCGGGAGCGCCCGATCCGTGTCGGTGAGGACGTAGCCGAGCTCACCGCTGGTGGACAGCGCCTGACCGGTCACGTTCACCCCGGCGTCGGCGAGCAGCCGGTTGGTGTCCGCCAGGACCCCCGGCGCGCTCCGGTGCAGGTAGCCGGTCCGGAAGACGCCCGGCGGCCGGGGCGCCGACACGTTCGGCAGGTTGACCGACAGGGGAGTGGCGCCCCCGGTGACGAAGTCGAGCATCTTCGTGGAGACGAAGTGGCCGATCCCCTCCTGGGCCTCCTGTGTCGAGCCGCCGATGTGCGGGGTCAGGATGACGTTGTCCAGCCCGCGCAACGGCGAGTCGAAGACGTCGCCCTGGGCCTTGGGCTCGATCGGGAAGACGTCGACGGCGGCACCGGCGATGTGCCCGGAGAGGATGTTCTCGCGCAACGCCAGCTCGTCGATCACCATCCCTCGCGAGGCGTTGATGAACATCGAGCGCGGCTTCATCTTCGCGAACTGCTCGGCACCGAACAGGCCGGCGTTGCCCGGGCGCCCGTCGACGTGGATCGAGACGATGTCGGCTTCCTCCAGCAGCGCGTCCACGGTCGGGACGCGGCGGGCGTTGCCGTGCGCGAGCCGGTCCGCGGTGTCGTAGAAGATCACCCGCAGGCCGACGGCCTCCGCCATGTTCGACAGCTGGGTGCCGATGTTGCCGTATCCGACGATGCCCAGCGTGCGGCCCCGGAACTCGTGGCTGCCGCGCGCCGACTTGTCCCAGACGCCTTCGTGCATGCGCTGGGTCTTCTCGGTCAGCCGGCGGGCCAGGACGACGATCTCGCCCAGCACCAGCTCGACGACGCTGCGGGTGTTGGAGTAGGGCGCGTTGAACACCGCGATGCCACGCTCGGCGGCCGGGGCCAGATCGACCTGGTTGGTGCCGATACAGAAGCAGCCGACGGCCTGCAGGTCCTTCGCAGCGTCCAGGACGTCCGCCGTGACGGAGGTGTTGGAGCGGATGCCGAGCAGCTGCACGCCGGACACCGCGTCGAGCAGTTCGTCGCCGCTGAGCGAGCCGGGCCGGGCGTCGACCTCGAAGCCCGCGCGTTCGAACGCCGCGGCTGCGCCGGGGTGGATGTTTTCGAGCAACAGGACCTTCACGCCGACCAACCTAGGCCTGCTACCCGGCTCGGGACAGGGCGGGCGCGAACCGGTCGGCACCGTCGCGACGTCTGTCACACCGGTTGCCGACAGCCCGGTCGACGTGCCTCGGCGGCCGGGACGGCTTCCGTGTGGCCGGTCACAGCGGCATCCTGGACGATCGGACGGACACATGTCGGGAAGGAGCGCGCCATGCGAGCACGGGTCGGCGACTGGCTGGTGATCGAGGGACACTTCCTGGACCAGCCGCGACGGCAGGGTGAGGTCGTCGAGGTGGCGCACGACGACGGGTCGCCGCCGTACCGGGTGCGCTGGATGGACGACGGGCACGAGTCGCTGGTCTGCCCGGGCCCGGAGGCACGGATCGAGTCCCGTCCGGTGCCGTCGGCGAACGAGAACCTTCGCTAGGTCCGATCCGGACGGACCCGGGTGAGGGGCTCTCTGACGCTCATACTGTCATAACGTGCATTATCGGCTCAGTCGATGACAGTACGAGCTACTGCTCGCCCTGGTCTTGTTGGCGAATGAGCGCGTCGAGCAGCTCCACGATCTGCGCTTGCCCGGCGGCGGTCTGGTCGAACTTTCCGCGCATCTCGGTGAAGCCGGTATGAGTTTCGCTGCGCAGATCGGCGAGGTCCTCGCGCATGTCGTTGAAGCTGCTGGTCGTGGCTTGTCGGAAGTCGCGTAGCTCGGTGCGGATTTCAGAGACGTCCCGGTCGTTGGCAGCCGCCAGGTGCCGCGCGGCGGCCGCGTCCTCGCGCGCGACCTGCGCCTGCTGAACCTGCTCCGCCAGCTCGCTGACACGGGCTTCGAGCGTAGCCAAGCGAGCCTCAAGGTCAGGTTCCGGCATGAATCAAGCGTACCGAGCGTCGACCGACGCCGGGAACCAATTGCCGTCCTGCCGGCTACATCGCGACCCGGACCAGGGTCTCGGCCGCTGCCCGGGCGGTGGTCGCGGCGTCGGGCTGGCCGACGATGGAGTGGCTGACGATGGCGCCTTCGTGCAAGCTCAGCAGCTGGGCGGCCAGGGTATCCGGGTCGTCGACGCCGGCCTCGGCGAGCAGGTCGCGGAACAGGTCGCGTAGCCAGGTCTTCTCGGCGACCACGAGCCGGCGGCCGGGATGGTCCTCGTCGGGAAGCTCGGCGAAGGCGTTGACGAAGCTGCAGCCCCGGCTGCTGGGCACCAGCCACTCCGGCAACACGTCGAACGGCGCCAGCACCCGGGCCTGCGGATCGGAACCCACGGCGTCGAGGCGGGCGAGCACCAGCTCGCGCCATCGCCGGTCGCGGGCCGCCAGATAGGCCGCGACCAGTGCGTCCTTGGATCCGAAGCGGTCATAGAGAGTCCGCTTGGTGACCCCGGACTCGGCGGCGATGGTGTCCACGCCGACGGCGTGGATGCCGCGCCAGTAGAACAGCTCGGACGCGACCTCGAGGATCCGCCGGGCCCCCGGCGTCAACTTCGGGTCCGCACCGACGTCGGTGTCTCCGCTCATCATCTCCCCTTGACTTCACAGATCTGTGTACCTATCTTCGAGTACACCAGGTTCACAGACCAGTGTAGGAGACCGGAGATGCGAGACGTACTGCGCAGGCTGATCACGACCGGGCGAGACATCGCGTGGGGCATCAACGCAGGCCACGCGATCCGTCACGGCGTACCCGTTCCCGGCCGGGGGCGGTCACTCACTACCGCGACGCACACCCCTACGGCCGAGCCGGGCCACGTGGGTGCCCGGACAGGCGGAGGCTCGCCTACGGGACCAGCGTCGTATCCGGCCGACCCGCGTGAGCTGGGCGGTCCGGCGACGGCTGTGTGCTCCGCGGTGAGGTGATGCGCAGCGCGTGGGCGAGGTAGTCGCGCAGAACATCGGCGTCGGCGGAGTCGGCGACGAGGCCGAGGTAGCCGTCGGGCCGGATCACGGCGAGTCCCTCGGAGCCCAGGCCGTAATGACGGCCGATGGCGTCGTGTGGGTCGACCACGCAGTCCTCCCCCGCTCCGGTGACGTCGGGAACGATTCGGACCACCGAGCCGAGGTCTCCGAGGGTGGCGCGCAGGTCGTCGACCTCGGCGGGGCCCTCGCTGCGGACCAGCAGGACCAAGCCGGACCGGGTCAGGAGCTCCTCGACCGATACCGGTGTGCCGTCGGGCCGCAGCAGGCCGTCGGGGTCCGGGGCGTGCTCCCCCGCCCGCGCGGCGCGGCGGCGGTGGGCGCCGTGGTGTACCGAGAGGGCGCTGTCCCGGTAGGCGATCGTCGTCTCGGCCAGCGTCGCGGCACCCGTCGCCGCAAGCTTCGGAAGGTGGCCGACCAGGAACAGTGCGACGTCGCGGATCGCCGCCTCGGGGCCCGATGCGGTGCCGACGTTCGTCAGCGTCGTGGTCGTCCGGACGACCATGGCCCCGACGGGATGGCGCTCGTCGTGGTAGGTGTCGAGCAGCTCGGGGTCCGCTCGGCGGCGGGCGACGAGGGCGAGCTTCCAGGCGAGGTCGGTGGCGTCCTGGATGCCGGTGTTCATGCCCTGTGCTCCGGCGGGACTGTGGATGTGGGCCGCGTCGCCGGCGAGCAGCACGCGCCCGATGCGGTACTGCGGAACCTGGGCGTGGTGGACCTCGAAGTAGGTCAGCCAACGCGGGTTGCGCACCGTCACGGCGCCACCCATCCGCGTGTCGGCGAGGGCTTGGATCTGCTCGAGGGTGGGGTCGGGAGCTCCGGCACCGGGGTCGCCGACGAAGAACATGATCCGTGCGCGGTCGCCGGCGAGTGGGAAGAGGATGCCCATGCCGTCGGGGTGCAGGAACATGCGTATGGTGTCCGGCGACCACGTGGTGTCGACGTCGACGTCGGCCATGGCGAAGTGCTGGCCGTGGAACCCGCCTTCCAGTCTTGTGCCCGCGAGTGCGCGGGTGGCGCTGTGCCCGCCGTCGGCACCGATGACCCACCCGACGCGCGCCGGCTCCTCCCCCTGGGCGGAGCGCAGGGTGACGTCGACGCCGTCGGCGTCCTGGGTGAGCCCGGTGAGCGTGACGCCGCGTTCGACGACGATCCCGAGTTCGGCGGCCCGGTCGGCCAGGACCGCTTCGGTGTCCGGCTGGGGGACGTCGAGGACGTAGGGATGGCGGCTGGGAGCGTCGGTCACGGCCAGCCGGGCCCGGGTGACGCCGGTGCGGCCGTCGACCATGGCGAGGGCGTCGATACGGCGGCCGCGGGCCTCCAGCGGGTCCAGGACCCCCAGCGCGGCGAGCATCTCCATGGTGCGGGCGTGCACGCCCACCGCGCGTGACTCGGTGGTCGGTTGCTCGAGGGCCTCGACTACCCGGACGGGCACGCTGTGCCGCGCCAGCTGGCAGGCGGCCGTGAGGCCCACCGGCCCGGCTCCGACGACCAGCACCTCGTCCGTCGTGTTCGCCGTCTGTGTCGTCACGCCGGTCTCCCCTTCGCGCCGTGCAGCAGATGGTCGACGACGCGAACCGGGTTGCGGGGCGTCCGGGCACGTGGACCGCGTCCGGGGTGAGTCGGCGGTCACGCCGCCACCGTTACGCCATGGTCGACAAGGTGGGCGCGTTCAGCTCAGGCCGAGGGCCGGGGCGAGTTCGCGCAGTGCGGGCAGCGGGTCGGCGGAGCGGTCGTCACCGAGGACCTGGACCACCACGTGGTCGGCGCCGGCGTCCAGGTGCCGCTTCACGTGCGCGGCGGCAGTCTCGGCGTCGCCCATCGCCACCATGCCCTCGGCCAGTCTGTCCGAGCCGCCGGCGACCAGGTCCGACTCGTCGAATCCCTGCCGCAGCCACGACTTCCGGTAGTTCGCCAGCTGCGAGTACGTGTGCAGGTTCTGGTGCGCGCGCCGGAGACCGGTCTCCCGGTCGGTGGTGAGTGCGACGGCCTGCTCGCTGACCACCCACTTGTCGGGGCCGAGCCGCTCGCGGGTGTACGCGGTGTGCTCGGGCGTCACCAGGTACGGGTGTGCCCCGTCGGCGGCGCTGCCGGACAGGTCGATCATCTTGGGGCCCAGCGCGGCCAGTAGCCGGGCCGGACGCTGCCCGGCCGATTCGATTCGATCCGGGGCCGCATCCATGGTCTGCAGGTACTCCCGCATGGTGCTCAGCGGTTTCGAGTAGGAGCCGGCGTAGCTGCGCTCGACCAGCGGGGCGTGGCTCACGCCGAGCCCGAGCACGAACCGGCCCGGGTGCAACGCCCCGAGCGTGCGGGCGCCGGACTCGCTGGCCGGGGCGCTACGAGCGTGGATGTTGGCGATGCCGGTGCCGACGACCAGCCGCTCGGTGCCGCCCAGCAGCGCGGCGGCCTGGGTGAAGGCCTCCTTGCCGCCGGCCTCGCCGTAGAACAGCGAGCCGTAGCCGAGCTGCTCGATCTCGCGGGCGCGGTCGATCGCGTCGGTGATGGACCACAGGTCGCTGCTCCACCAGACACCGACGCGAGAGCTGAAGTTGATGTTGACCATGCCGCCGAGGCTACCTACCGCCGCCCCCGGCACGCGGAAACTGTCATAATTTCCGGCGCCGGGGGCGTCCGGCCGGTCAGCCCGACGTCGGCGGCTGGTCGACGAGCTGCGCCAGGTACAGCTGCTCGCCGAGCCGGTCCATCAGCTCGAGGTTGGTCTCGATGTAGTCGATGTGGTGCTCCTCGTCGGCGAGGATCTTCTCGAGCAGGGTCGCCGTCGTGATGTCGCCCTTGTCGCGGCACATCGCGACGCCCGGACGCAGGCGCTCCACCACGGCCACCTCGATCTCCAGGTCGGCCTGCAGCTGCTCGCGGACGGTCTGGCCCACGTTCAGCGTGAACAGGCGCTGGTAGTTCGGCAGACCGTCCAGGAACAGGATCCGGTCGGTGAGCTCCTCGGCGTGCCGCATCTCGTCGATGGACTCGCTACGGGTGTAGGCCGCGAGCTTGGTCAGGCCCCAGTTCTGCTGCATCTTGGCGTGCAGGAAGTACTGGTTGATCGCCGTGAGCTCGCTGGTCAGCTGCTCGTTCAGCAGCCTGATGATCTCGTCGTCGCCGCGCATGACTGATCCGATCGGTCGTCCGGTGCTGTCGGGCACCGAATGTAGGCCAGACCACATCGGAGGCAGGCGCCAGGACCGACTCACGGTCGTACAGGCTCACCTGAGTTGGGCGAGCCTCGGATCAGGCGGAGGTGGGCAGCCGGCTGATCTGCTCGCCGGCGAAAGCAGCGGTCAGGAGCGTCTCGAGCCGCCCGTGGCAGCTCCCGCATCCGGTGCCGGCGCCGCAGGCGTCACCGATCGAGTCCACGCAACGGGCGCCGTCGCTGACGCAGGCACGCACTTCGGTCTCAGTGACAGCTGCACAGATGCACGCGAACACAGCTCCCCCTTGCTTGTTGATAGGCAACCCTATCCTGACATCCGCTCCCCTGCCCCACAAGACCTTGATGGCTAGGCTCGTCCCGTGCCCTTGGAGGAGTACCGCCGCAAGCGCGACCGGCGGCGCACCCCGGAGCCCGTACCCGAGAGCGAGCCGACCTCCGGCGGCAACGACCGGTTCGTCGTCCAGGAACACCACGCGACGGCACTGCACTGGGACCTGCGCCTGGAACGTGACGGTGTGCTGGCCTCCTGGGCGGTTCCGAAGGGGCTTCCCGAGGACTCCGAGACGGTCCGGATGGCCGTGCGCACCGAGGACCATCCCCTCGAGTACCTGGACTTCCACGGCGAGATCCCGCGCGGCGAGTACGGCGGCGGGCGCATGTCCGTGTGGGACTCGGGGCGCTACGACACCGAGAAGTGGAACGACCGCGAGGTCGCGTTCGTGCTGCACGGCGAGCGGGCGCGGGGACGGTTCGTGCTCCTGCACCGCCCGGGTGAGCGTCAGGACCGCTGGCTGCTGCGCCGCACCCGCGAACAGCCCGCCACCTCGGCACCGTCCGGGGCGCCGCTCCCCCGCGACGCCGCGCTGGCCGTCGCCACCCCGGCGAAGCGGCTGCCGTCCGGCGACGATTGGCGGGTCCGTCCGGTGTTCGGCGGGCGGCGGGTGCTCGTGCGCAGCGACGGCGGGCGGCTCACGCTCTGTCCGGCCGGCGACGACGGCGTCCCCGGTGAGCCGATCCCGACCCCCGGCCCGCTGCGGGAGCTCGGTCCCGCGCTCGGCGCCGGCGGGCACCTGCTCGACGCCGAGCTGACCGGCGGCGGCGAGCTCTGGATCGCCGACGTCCTGCACACCGCAGGCCGCGACGCCCGGCCACTCCCCCTCGACGAGCGCCGCGCGCTGCTCGAGGACCTCCGGATCGACGGACCGCAGCGCCGCGTCGTCCCGCTCTACCCGAACGCGGGCGAACAGCTGCTAGCCGCCGTCCGTGCGCAGGGGCTGCCGGGAGTCGTCGCCGTCCGGGAGGGGTCGGCGTACCCGCAACCGGGTAGCCCGTCGGACGACTGGCGGGAGGTACGGGTGAGCAGAGCAGGACAGGGATCAACCCGGCCTGCGGCGCCGCGCACAGGTCACGGCCGGGCGTCGCTGTCGAACCCGGACAAGGTGCTCTACCCGGCGACCGGGACGACGAAGGCCGACGTCCTCGGCCACTACCTGGCCGTCGCCGAGGCGATGCTGCCGCACATCGAGGGCCGTCCGGCCACGCTGAAGCGCTGGCCGGACGGGGTGGAGTCGTCGTCGTTCTTCGAGAAGAACGTCTCCCGGCACGCGCCGGCCTGGTTGCGCACCGCCCGGGTCGGGACGCCCGGTGGCCGCTCGGAGTCCGCCGACTTCGCGGTGATCGGCGATGCCGAGGGACTGGCGTGGGCGGCGAACCTGGCGGCCTTGGAGCTGCACGTTCCACAGTGGCGCCTGGGTCCGCGCGACGGCCGCCATCCGCCGGACCGGGTGGTGTTCGACCTGGACCCGGGCGAGGGGGCGACGATCGTCGACTGCTGCCGCGTGGCGCTGCGGCTGCGCGCGCTGCTCGAGGAGCACGGGCTGGCGGTGTACCCGTCGACCTCCGGCGGCAAGGGCATGCAGCTCTACCTGCCGGTGCGGGTCACCGAACTGGAGCGCACCTCGGAGTTCGCCCGCGAGGTCGCCGAGCGGCTCGCCGCGGAGCACCCGCGCGAGACGATCGCGGTGATGACCCGGGCCCGCCGGCGCGGGAAGGTGTTCGTCGACTGGAGCCAGAACAACACCGCGAAGACGACGATCGCGTCGTACTCGTTGCGCGGCCGGGAACGCCCGACCGTCGCGACCCCGGTGACCTGGGACGAGGTGGCGGCCTGCCGGGAGGCCGAGGACCTCGTGTTCACCCACGAGGATCTGCCCGCCCGGCTGGAGCGTCACGGCGACCTGATGCGACCCCTGCTCGACACCGAGGGTTTCCGGCTGCCGCGTGGTGGCGCGATCTTCGAGGTGCCAGGCTGACCGGTGTGCCGCACCCCTACCTCGACGGCCCCTACCCGCGCGCCTACGCCCACCGCGGCTGGCACCTCGGCGAGCTGAGCGGATGTGAGAACACGATCGCCGCGTTCGTCGCCGCCGCCGACCACGGCCTGCGCTATGTCGAGATGGACGTGCACGCGAGCGCCGACGGCGTCCCGTTCGTGCACCACGACCCGGTCCTGGACCGCACGACCGACCGGACCGGCCCCATCGACGGGCTGCGCGCCGCGGAGCTGGACTCCGTACGGGTGCGGGATCGGGAGCCGCTGCCGCGCCTGGCCGACGTGCTCGCCGCGCTGCCCGGTGTGCGGATCACGATCGAGCTGAAGTCCGACGCCGTCGTCGCCCCCACCCTCGCCGTGCTCGACGAGGCCGGCGCCTGGGACCGGGTGTGCCTGGGCTCGTTCCACGACCGGCGCCTCATCGCCGCCCGGCTGGCCGCCGGCGCGAAGCTGTGCACCTCGATGGGGCAGAACGCGGTCGCCGTGCTGAGGGCCCGTGCCTGGGGCGCGCCGCAGCGGTTCCTGCCCCGGTTGACCGGCGACTTCGCCCAGGTCCCGCCCGCCTTCGGGCGGATACCGGTCGCCTCCGACCGGCGGTTCGTCGACGCCGCACACGCGTCCGGCCGGGAGGTGCACGTCTGGACCGTCGACGAGCCGGCCCGGATGCACCGGATGCTCGACCTCGGCGTCGACGGGCTGCTCTCGGACCGTCCGGACCTGTTGCTGCAGGTGCTCGGCGAGCGCGCCGGCTCTGCGTGATCACACCGAGGGCGCCGTCGGTGCGCGCCGATACGCTCGCCCGGTGACCGCAGCGCTCCTCCCCGAGGCCGGGCCCCGCCGATCCCGCGTGTGGGCCTGGGGCCTGTGGGACTGGGGCTCGGCGGGTTTCCAGCACATCGCCCTGACCTTCGTGTTCTCGGTGTACCTGACCGACGCCGTCGGGGCGCACCTGCCCGGTGACGTCTCGGCGAACAGCTGGCTGGCCTGGTCGACGGCAGCGGCCGGGCTGCTGGTCGCGCTGATGGCCCCGGTGATCGGGCAGAGCGCGGACCGTTCGGGGCGGCGGCTGCGTGCCACCGGCGTCTGGACGGCGCTGGTCGTGCTCTGCATGATCGGCATGTTCTGGGTCCGCGACGACTGGACCTACCTGTGGGCCGGCCTGCTGCTGCTCGGGTTCGCGTCGATCTTCATCGAGCTGGCGGCCGTCTCCTACTACGCGTTGCTGGCCCAGGTGTCGACGCCGGCGACGGTCGGGCGGGTGTCCGGGTTCGGCTGGGCGCTGGGCTACATCGGCGGGATCGTGCTGCTTCTCGGCGTCTACGCCGGGTTCCTGTCCGGTGGGGGCGGCCTGTTCGGCGTGTCCACCGACGGTGGCTTCGACGTGCGGATCTCGGTGCTGGTGGCCGCGATCTGGTTCGCGGTCTTCGCCGTCCCGATGTTCCTCGTGCTCCCGGAGACGCGGCCGGTCGCGCCCGGTGCGCCGCGGCTCGGTGTCGCCGGGGCGTACCGCAAGCTCGTGGCGGATCTGGTGGCGCTGTACCGGGCGAGCCCGCACACCGTCTGGTTCCTGGGGGCCAGCGCGCTCTACCGGGACGGGCTGAACGCGATCTTCGCCTTCGGCGGTGTGCTGGCGGTGACCGTCTACGGGCTCGAACCCGGCCAGGTGCTGATCTTCGGTGCCGCGATCAACGTGGTCGCCGCGCTGGGGGCGCTGGCCGGGGGCCGGCTCGACGACCGGGTCGGGCCCAAGGTCGTCGTCGTGTGGTCGCTGGCCGGGCTGACCGTCGTCGGGGTGGTGCTGCTGCTGGTGTCGGGCCCGACGATGTTCTGGATCTTCGGGTTGATCCTGGGCCTGTTCGTCGGGCCGGCGCAGGCGTCCTCGCGGTCCTACCTGCTGCGGCTGTGCCCCGTCGGGCACGAGGGCCAGCTCTTCGGGCTCTACGCCACCACCGGGCGCGCGGTGTCGTTCCTGGCCCCGACGCTGATCGGGCTGTTCACCTATCTGTTCGGCTCGGACCGTGCAGGGACGGTCGGCATCGTGGTGGTGCTGCTCGCCGGGCTGCTGGCCCTGCTCCCGGTCCGGGGCCCGGAACGTGCCCGGCCGCAGTCGCCGGGGTGAACTCCCGGCAACTTGACGGTGAGTAGGGTCACACATGGCTGACACGTCACATCAGCGTGTGTAACGGGCCGCAATAGGGAACACTGGCGCATCGGGCGCAGAGCGGGTTACTCCTGGGTAAGAACCAGGGAACTCCCTGCCCCGCCACCGGAATATCGTAGCGCCACGAACGTTACACCCGGTGGCGGCGACGTAACCGTCGAGGTGTCGCCGCCTCGACAGAGGAGCAAGGAGGGTGACGACGCATGGCCGACCGCGTTCTGCGTGGAAGCCGGCTCGGAGCTGTCAGCTACGAGACCGACCGCAATCACGACCTGGCGCCGCGGCAGATGGTCCGTTATGTGTCCGAGTCCGGCTACGAGTTCGAGGTGCCGTTCGCGAATGACGCAGAAGCCCCGGCGACCTGGGAGTCGCCGCAGGGTGGTGTCGGCCGACGGGTCGACGGGGCCGCGCCGGAGCAGAAGAAGCAGAAGCCTCCGCGCACGCACTGGGACATGCTGCTCGAGCGGCGTTCGATCGCCGAGCTCGAGGAGCTGCTCAACGAGCGGCTCGAGATGCTGCGTGAGCGGCGTGCCGAGATCGCCTGAGTTCGCCTGAGCTCGGAACACGACGGAGCCCGGGTCCCTTTCGAGGGGTCCGGGCTTCTTCGCGTCGACAGGCATGTCGCGTCGACAGGCATGTCGTTGGCGAGGGGCGTGTCGTGGCGAGGGGCATGATGGCGCGCGATGAGCGACGACGACCAGACCCGCCCCGATCCCGACCGTTCCGTGCGCGACCTCGCCGACGACCACGTCCGCCGGCTCGCCGAGCTCGACCCGATCGTCGCCGGTGACCTCGGGTTCACCGAGCGGCAGGACGAGCTGCCCGACCTCTCCCCCGACGGGACCGCCGCCGTCGTCGCGGTCGCCCGGGACACCCTGGGGCGCCTCGCCGCCCTGCCCGAGCCCGGCCACCCCGACGAGCGGCGCTGCGCGCGGCTGCTCACCGAGCGGCTCGGCGCCCAGATCGATCATGTGGAGGCGGGTGAGCCGCTGCGGACGGTGCAGGAACTGTTCGGCCCGCTCGCCACGATCCGCACCGCGTTCACCCTCATGCCGGTCGAGGACGAAGCAGGCTGGGCGACCGTCGCCGCGCGGATGGCGCGGGTGCCGCAGGCGCTCGAGCAGTACCGGGCGTCGCTGACCGAGGGTCGCCGGCAGGGCCTGCTGGCCGCGCCGCGCCAGGTCGTCCGGGTGGCCGAGCAGATCGACTCGTGGCTCGGCGACGCCGGTGGCCGCGGCTGGTTCGCCGCCTTCGCCGCGCCCGCCGAGGTCGGGGCTCCGGTCCGGGCCGACCTCGACCGGGGCGCGTCCGCTGCGGCCGGGGCACTCGCCGAGCTCGGCGCCTGGTTGCGCGCGGACTACCTGCCGGCGGCCGAGGGCACCCCGGACGGGGTCGGGGCCGACCGCTACCGGATCGCCTCCCGGTACTGGAACGGCGCCGACATCGATCCCGGCGAGGTCTACGCGTGGGGCTGGTCGGAGTTCCGGCGGCTGCGCGACGAGATGGCCGTCGAGGCGGGCCGCATCGTTCCCGGCGCGACGGTCCGCGAGGCCATGACGTTCCTGGACACCGACGGCGGGACGACCGGCGTCGTGGTGGGCGGCGAGGCGGCCCGCGAGCACCTGCAGAAGATCATGGACGACACGATCGCGGAGCTGCACGGCACGCACTTCGACCTGTCCGGGCGGATCCGCGAGGTCGAGTCCCGGCTCGCGCCCGCCGGGAGTGCCGCCGCGCCCTACTACACCCCGCCGACGTTGGACTTCTCCCGTCCCGGGCGCACCTGGCTGCCCGCCACCCCGGACGACCGCTACCCGATGTGGGACCTGATCAGCACCTGGTACCACGAGGGCGTCCCGGGGCATCACCTGCAGCTGGCCTCGTGGGCGCTGCGGTCGCGGGAGCTCTCGACGTTCCAGACGTCGCTGGTGGGGGCGGTGAGCGCGGACGTCGAGGGCTGGGCGCTCTACGCCGAGCTGTTGATGGACGAGCTCGGTCACCACACCGACCCCGGTTCGCGGCTCGGGTACCTCAACGGGCAGATGCTGCGCGCGGTCCGGGTGGTGATCGACCTGGGCATGCACCTGTCGCTGCCGGTCCCGGACGACTCACCCGTCGGAGCCGGGCAGGTGTGGACCCCGGAGCTGGGCCGGGAGTTCTTCGGGATGCACGTCGGCGGGGGCGACGCCCTGGCCGACTCGGAGCTGCTGCGCTACCTCGGCGGGCCGGGGCAGGCGATCGGTTACAAGCTGGGCGAGCGGGCGTGGCTCACCGGCCGGGAGCGGGCCCGCGACGCGCACCGGGCCCGCGGGGAGACCTTCGACCTGGCCGCCTGGCACGCCGCCGCGCTCGCCCAGGGGACGCTCGGTCTCGACGACCTGGTCCCGGAGCTGGCCGAGCTGCCGGGCCCCGGCGTCCGGGAGCGGAACGTGAGCCGCTGACGAGAGGGGGATCATCCGTTCGGTGCGGATCGGTGCCAACCCTGGCACCGATCCGCACTGAACGGGTGATCACCCGACGGGCCTCAGCTGACCGGTTGACGGCGGCATCCACCCCATCCGGCTCCGGCTCATGGGCCGGGTACGCAGCCCGGCTGCCGCAGTCGCGACCGTGTTCTCCTGCGGGTACCTCGCGCCACGTGAGTGACAATTGCCCGCAATGTCCGCCATCTCGCGATCGATCCTCACGCCCGTGGCCATCGGGCGCCTCGTCCTGGGCTGGGGCGCTTTCGTCGCGGTGATGGCTGCCGGGCCCCTGCTGGAACCGCCGGTCCCGGCACTGCTGCTCATCGTCGCCCTGGCGCTCATGATCGGCGTCATCCTGATCCTCGCGTTCGGGGTGGTCCATGAGGCCGAACACCTGGCGCAGCGACTCGGAGACCCCTACGGCTCGCTGGTCCTGACACTCTCGATCGTGCTGATCGAGGTGATCCTCATTTCCGCCGTCATGCTGGGCCCCGGCGAGCACGCCACCATCGCCCGCGACTCGGTCATGGCCGTATCGATGATCATCCTCAACGCGGTGATCGGCCTCGCGCTCCTCGTCGGAGGGATCAAGCACGGCGACCTCGCCCACAACCGCACCGGGGTGTCCGCCTACTTCGCCCTGCTCGTCGTGCTCTCCTCGCTCGCCTTCGCCCTGCCCGGCCTGATCGGTCGCGACGGCGCCTACACCCCGGCGCAGGAGATCCCCATCGTCGTACTGACGCTCGCCCTGTACGCCTTCTTCCTCTTCCGGCAGATGGGCACACAGGCCGAGGACTTCCGGGAGATCGACCCCCGCGTGACCCCCGGCGAGGCCTCCCACGGCAACACCGAGTCCGCGACGACAGGCCCGAACGTTCGCCAGATCATCGCCGAGCACCGCACCGAGGTGTCGTTGCGGGTCGCCTTGCTGGTAGCGACGGTCCTGCCCATCGTGCTGCCCTCCCATGACATGGCCACGCTGCTCGACGACGGGCTCGGGCGCCTCGGGGCACCGGTCGCACTCGCCGGCATCCTGATCGCCATGATCGTCTTCCTGCCCGAGTCGATCACCTCGGTGCGCGCCGCGCTGCAGGGCGAGATCCAACGCGTCAGCAACCTCTGTCACGGCGCTCTGGTCTCCACGGTCGGCCTGACCATCCCCGCCGTGCTCATCATCGGCCTGCTCACAGGACAGACCGTCGTGCTCGGCGAGTCCCCGGCCAACCTGCTGCTCCTGGGCGTCACGTTGCTGCTGTCGGTGGCGACGTTCGCGGCCCAGCGGGTGACTGCCATCCACGGCGCAGCCCATCTCGTGGTCTTCGCCGCCTACGGCATCGCCGTGTTCTCCTGAGCCTGCCGATGACGCCACCTGAGCCCGGCTGCCCGCGGCGACCGAACGCGGTCACTGTCGTCGCAGCGGCCTCGGCCAGGCGTCGGCCTGCGGAGTGCGTGTCCTCGGTCATGGAGTCGCTCCTGACGGTGGGCGGGGAACTGCTGAAGTCGAACGGCTTCTCCGGCCGGCCGGGTCGCCGGTGACCCGTCCGTGCAGGACGAGGGCACGGGCCAGGCAGCCGAAGGCGGCGGTGGTGGCGACGGTGCGGACGATGTTCCAGCTGCTCCAGCGGGTCTCCTGGAAGGTCTCGCGCACGGCGGCCAGGTCGGCGATGTGGTCGGGGTCGCCCGCGGTCCGGAGCACCTGGTTGAGCGGCTCGTGGACCGCCATCGTGATGGCGACGGTCGCCAGGTAGAGGCCGAACGCCAGCACGACCCAGGGCAGCGGCGCGCGGTCGTCGGCACGCAGGTAGAGGACCGCGGCGACGCCGGTGACCGCCAACGCACCGACGAAGGCGAGCATGAACAGTGGGCTGGTCATGATCGCCCGGTCGAGGACCTGGAACGCGCCGACGAACGCGCGGTCATCGAGGCGGGTCAGACCTGGCATCACCGAGACATCCCAGGCGAAGAAGAAGCCCGCCGTGAGTCCCATCGTGACGATCGCAGCCAGCAGGGTCGCGGCCTGCCAGGATCGCCGGCTCATCGCGGGCTACCGGGGCCGGGCTGGACCAGGATCCGGACGCCGGTCCTGCCGGTCCTGCCGGTCCTGCCGGTCCTGCCGGTCCTGCCCGGGACGAGTGTCGGTCGGTGCCGTGCGGTCTCGAACACGGCGATCTCGAACACGGCGATCTCGGTCATGGCGGTCCTCGACGTGCCGGGCTCCTCTGCTGGCCCTGCCTAGGATCGGCGCGACCGGGCTGGTGAACAACGCCGGAGTGCGCAACCATCGTTAACCACCAGGTTCACGAACAGCCCGGGTGGGCGGTGGAGCGACGATGGAGCAGCGCGACATCGAGATCTTCCTGACCCTCGCCGACGAACTGCACTTCGGCCGGGCCGCCGAGCGGCTGCACGTGTCCACGGCCCGCGTCAGTCAGACGATCAAGAAACTGGAGCGGCGGATCGGCGCGCCCCTGTTCGAGCGCACCAGCCGCCGCGTGGAGCCCACCCCGATCGGTCGCCGCCTCGACGACGAGCTGCGACCCGCCTACCAGCAGATCTACGACGCCATCGACCGGGCGAGGGCCGCTGCCCGCGGCATCCGCGAGTCACTGCGGGTCGGGTTCATCGGTGCCGCCTCCGGCCAGTTCGTCCTCGAGGTGGCAGAGACCTTCCGCACCGAGCGCCCCGACTGCGAGCTCCGGTCCTACGAGATCCAGTTCGGCAACGGATTCACTCCGCTCCGCGGCGGCGAGATCGACATGGTGCTCGCCACCGTGCCCGACCACGTCGCCCGTCAGGCGGACCTCACCTCCGGAAGCGTGCTGGACCAGGAGAACCAGCTGCTGGCCGTCTCGGCCCGGCACCCGTTCGCCGGTCGACCGTCGGTGGCGTTCGCCGACCTCGCCCGCACCACTGTCCTCCGCACACCACCGGCGATCGCCGACCACTGGGACCGAGCGCTCCTCCCCTCGCACACCCCCGACGGCCGGCCCGTCGAACGAGGGCGCTCCTTCGACACCACCCAGGAGATGCTCGCCCTCGTCGGCGCCGGCCTGGGCACCTATCCGGTGTCCACCCAGTTCACGAGCTACTACGTCCGCCCCGACGTCGCCTACGTGCCCATTCACGACGCCCCGCTCTACCGACGGCGCTTCCACTGGCTGTCCGCTGCCGAGACCGCCACGATCCGGGCCTTCGACCGGGCCGCCGCCGCTGTGGCCACGACGCGGCACTGATCGTCAGGGCTTCGTGGAGGCGCGTCCCGCCGAGGTGGCGGTAGACGGTGGGTCCGGTGGTCGCAGCCGGCTGGTCGCCAGGGCGGCCGGGATGGCGAGGACGGCGATCGTCACCGCGGTGAGTACCGCGGCGGGGGTGCCGAACGCGCCGAGGACCGCTCCGCCGGCGACCGCTCCGAGCGCGATGCCGGCGTTGGCGGCGGAGGCGGGCAGGGAAGCGGCGAGGTCGCCGCCGGGGCCGGCGAGCTCGACGATCCGGTACTGCAGGGCGGGGACCATGCCGAACGCGAACGCGCCCCAGATCAGCAGGGCCACCGCCACCAGCGGTGCGCTCGCGCCGACCAGATACAGGGCGACCAGGCCCGCGGCCAGTCCGATCGTGGCGCTGGTGACGGTGCGGGCGGCGGCGCGGTCGGCGAACCGTCCGCCGGCCGACGATCCGACCGCGGTCGCGGCGCCATAGGCCAGCAGGAACACGCTGACCGCCGGACCGGACACGCCGGTGACGTCGCGGAGGAACGGCACGATGTAGGTGAACGCGGAACTGATCGCGGTGAACACGAGGATCATCAGACCGAGCATCGCGAGCACCCGGGGGGCGAAGGCGTACCGGGCCTGACCGGCGACGGCCCCACCGGTTCCGGGCACGGCCGGGACCGCGACGGCGATGGCAGCCGTGAGGGGCAGTGCGAGCACGAGCACGGCGGCGAACGCGCCGCGCCAGCCGAGGGCCTGTCCGACGAGGGTCCCGAGCGGGACCCCGAGCCCGGTGGCCACCATGAAGCCGGAGATGACCGCGGACAGCGCCCGCCCGGTGCGGTCGGCGGGGACGATCGCGGTCGCCGTGATCAGGGCGGCGGCGATGAACAGTCCCCCTGCGGCGCCGGCGATCGCGCGGGTGAGGAAGAACAGCACAAGGTTCTCGATCAGGAGTGGGAGCAGGGTCGCCACGAGGAACACCACGAGGGTGACGAGCGTGAACGTCGCGAGGAACAACAGGGTCAGCACGAGGCCGGTGCGGGGGCCCGGCGCGGCGGGGCCGTCCTCGGTGTCGCGGGTGTCCAGGGCGGTGGACATGGTCGCCTCCCTTCGGAGCCGGAGCGGGTCAGGCGCTGTATTCCGGGATGGGCCGGCCGGTGCCGCTGATGATCAGCTGCGGCAGGCTGGTGGTGATGTAGAAGGTCCAGCCGGCCGAGCAGGCCTCGAAGCACTCGGATCCCGCCGCGCTCAGGCCCTCGTGCACGAAGCGCAGGGTGGTGCCGTCCGTGGTCGGTGTGATGTCGAAGACGACGGTGGTGTCGGTCCACTCGTTGCGGTCGTCGACGAAGGTGAGATCGGCGTCCACGACGTGCCAGACCATCCGCGCGCCGGGCACGACCTCGGTGAGCCGGAACCGGGCGTAGCGGATGCCGGTCTTCGCCCGGGCCGTCTCTCCCGGGAAGCTGCTGTCGTCGGTGAAGACGAACTCGTCGTGCAGGGCGGCGGTGTCGCCGATGATGTTCTGGCTCCACCATCCGCGCACGTCGGTGATGGCTGCGAAGACCTCGTCCGGCGTCCGGTCGACCGACATCGTGGCGGTCAGGTGGTCGGTGTGCGACATCGTTCTCGTCTCCTTCACTCGTGGGAACTCACCCCACCTACGAAGGAGGCCGTTCGGAATCGACATCGACCCGGGAACTTCTTCACGGTCGCCTCGACGACGGCACCGTGCCGTGTGGTCAGAGTTCGCGCAGGCGACCGGTCAGGTAGCGACGTTCGGCGTCGGTCGGGGCCAGCCGCAGCGCCTCGTCGTACGCCGCGGCGGCTTCGGGGAGACGGCAGGCCCGGCGCAGCAGATCGGCCCGGGTCGCGGGCAGTAGGTAGTACCCCTCGAGCGCGCCCGATTCGGCGAGCTCCTCGACCAGGGCGAGTCCTGCGGGGATGCCGTCGGCCATCGCCACCGCCACGGCGCGGTTGAGGTCCACCACCGGCGATGGCGCCAACCGCGCCAGCTCGCCGTAGAGGATCGCGATCTGCGCCCAGTCGGTGCCGGCTGCGTCGGGGGCGGTGGCGTGGCAGGCGGCGATCGCCGCCTGCACCTGGTACGGCCCGGCGCGCCGCACGGCCAACGCCTGGTCCAGCGTCTCGACACCTTCGGCGATCAGCGCATGGTTCCACCGGGAGCGGTCCTGTTTCTCCAGCGTGACCAGCACGCGGCCGTCGGTGCGTCTCGCACGGCGGGCCTCGAGCAACAGCATCAACGACAACAGGCCGCGCGCCTCGGGCTCGGCGGGCATCAGCCGGACCAGCACCCGGGCGAGGTGGATGCCCTCGGCCGTCAGGGCCCGGCGGCCGTCCTGCTCGTCGTAGCCCTCATTGAAGATCAGGTAGAGCACCCCGAGGACCGCGGGCAGCCGTTGCGGCAGCAGCTCCGCAGGTGGGACCCGGTACGGGATACCGGCCTCGACGATCTTGCGCTTGGCGCGCACCAGGCGCTGCGCCATCGTCGATTCGGCCGTCAGGAACGCCTTGGCGATCTCGGCGGTGCTCAGCCCCGTCAGCGTGCGCAACGTGAGGGCGACCCGGGCGGGAAAGGGCAGCGCGGGATGACAGCACGTGAAGATCAGCCGCAACCGCTCGTCGGGAATCGCCTCGACCGTCGACTCCACCGGGTCCCGAGCCAGCACGGCGAGCTGCCGCAACTTCGCCGCCCCTGCCGTGTCACGACGCAGGCGGTCGGTCGCGCGATGGCGTGCCGTCGTCGTGAGCCATGCTCCTGGACGAGGCGGCACGCCGTCACGCACCCACGTCACCAGCGCCGCGGCGAACGCGTCCTGTGCACAGTCCTCCGCCAGATCCCAGTCCCCGGTCAGCCCGATCAGGGTCGCGACCACCTGACCCCACTCGTCGCGATACGCCGCATCGACTGCGGCACGCACCGCGTCCGGCGCGGTCATTCCCACACCGGCCGAACCTCGACGCACCCCCAGCCCGCGTAGGGATGGCCCGCCGCGATCGCGATCGCCTCGTCCAGATCGGCGCACTCGATGATGTCGATACCGCCGACGAAATCCTTCGTCTCCGCGAACGGGCCATCGGAGACCAGCGTCTCGCCGTCGCGGACCCGGACCGTCGTCGCATCCGCCACGGGACGCAGCCGCGCCCCGCCGAGAACGACGCCACCACGCCGCTCCAGGCCCGCCTCGTACGCCTGATACGCCGGGTCCGCAGCGAGCTCCTCGGTCGTCGACGAGACCCGCTCGTCGTCGCAGATCAGCAGCACGTACTTCATCCCAGGATTATGGCCCGATCCAGCGGAAGGACTACCCACGCCGGGCGGCCGTGCCGGTGGGACTGTTCTGCTGGCGGCGCAGTTCGGTGACGACCGTCGAGGTCTTCCCGGCCAGCGCGCCGCCGATCACCCGGTTCAGGCCGGGCACGCGGGACAAGCCGAGCATTCCTCGCCGGACCCACAGGTCGACCGGCCCGCGCGGCAGGAACCAGCGCACGGCGCGGCGGGCCACCTGCTGCTTCTCCTCGGCCACGGGGCGCCACAGGCGCTCGTACCCGGCCAGTGCGGAGGCGACGGTCGGTGCACGGTGCAGCTGGTCGGCGAGCACGAACGCGCCCGCGACGCCGAGCGACGCGCCCTGCCCGGCGAGCAGCGACACCGCGTAGCAGGCGTCACCGACCAGGACCACCCGTCCGCGGTGCCAGGACGGCATCACGACCTGCGCGACCTGGTCGTAGTACAACTGCTCCGCGGGCGGGCACTGCGCCAGCGCGTCGGGCACGACCCAGCCCAACGAGCCGTACTCAGCTCGCAACGCCGCCACCGGGTCCTGCGGCAGGGCGGGGTCGTCGGTGCGGTGGACGGCGAACACCGCGACCCGGTCGTCGCGCAACCCGTAGAGGCCCAGCTGTCGGTCGATCGTGTCCGTGAGGTGGAACCGGTCCCGCACGCGAGCGTGCAGCGCGGGATCGGTGAAGCTGAACGCCGCGGTGTGGAAGCCCAGGTGGCGCAGGTAGTCCCGTTCCGGGCCGAAGACCATCGCCCGCACCGCGGAGTGGATGCCGTCCGCCCCGACCAGCAGGTCCGCGGTCAGGGTCTCGCCGTCGCGCAGCGTCACCCGGACGCCGTCGGTGCCGGTGTCGTCGATCCGTACCGGGCCGGTCCCGTACCGGATGCGGACCTCCGCCGGCAGGCTCTCGCGCAGGGCCAGCTCGAGGTCGGGACGCATGATGCTGAGCAGCCTGCCGCCGACGACGTCGGCGAACCGGTCGTAGCCCAGCCGGCCCCGGGGACGGCCGTCCGCGCCGACGAACGCCGCTTCGTGCACGTGGTAGCCGAGCTCGTGCAGCCGCGGCGCGATCCCCATCGCCTCCGCCGCGTCGTACCCGGTGCCGAAGAAGTCGATCATGTATCCTTGGGTGCGCGGTCCCGGCGAGCGTTCCAGCACCACGACGTCCCACCCCGCCGTGCACAGCCGGTTCGCCAGCGCCAGCCCGGCGATGCCGGCTCCGCAGATCACTGCCCTCATGGTCCGTCCTCCTGTCGTTCGGTCGTCACCAGCGTCCGGCGGATGACCGGGCGTACCGCGGCCGCCGAGAGCGTCGGATCGAGCGCCTGCTGGAGCACCAGGCCGTCGATCGCCGCGCACAGCACGGCCGCCGTGCTCTCGGGATCCGCGAGCCCGAGCTCGGCGAGCCTGATGGCCAGGCCGCTGCGGAACTGCGCGATCACCTCCGCGACACCGGCGCGCAGCTCGGGGTCGCGGGTCGCCGCGAGATACGTCTCGACGAACAGCACCGACACCGGGTCGGTCCCGGAGTAGGCGCCGAGCGAGGCGACCAGCGCCTCCGCGAGCTCGCCCGGATCACCGGCCCCGGCCAGCAGCGGGCCCGTCTCGACGGTCACCCGGTGCATCACCGCGATCGCGGCCCGGGACAGCAGTTCCTGCACGGACGTGAAGTGGTAGTGCACCAGCCCGGGCGCCACCCCGGCCCGTTCCGCGACGGCGCGGGTGCTCACCGCCGCCCATCCCCGCTCGGCGATCAGCTCCGCGGCGGCGTCGAGAAGACGCTGCCGTACCTCGTGTCCTCGCTGCGCAGACGTCATCCGCGAACCCCTCGGTCACTCGCCCTGGGCGATTGCCCAAATCTAGCGTACGCCTGCGTACGCTGCGCGAAAACCCGTGGGCGGACCAGGTCGACCGCGGCTACCTTTCCGGCAGCCGTGCGTGAGATCGAGGAGGTGGCACAGGCACGACCATGCGATTCACGTCGGAACGGCGCATCGACGACGGCGTCGGAGAACGCGCGTTCACCCTCGGCGAGATCCCCGGAATCCTGTGGACGCCCGGATCCGCCTCCGCACCGGCCCCGCTGATCCTGCTCGGCCATCCCGGCGGGCTGCCCGCGATGTACCCCCGCCTGGTCGCCAGGGCCCGCTCCTGCGCGGCGGAGGGCTTCGCCGCAGCCACCATCGAGCTGCCTTGGAGCGGTGATCGGCCCCGTTCCGCCGCCGCCGAGCAGGCCCGCGCCGATCTGCGCCGGGCGCTGGAGGCCGGCGAGCCGGTCGACGACGAGATCATCGACCGGCTCGTGCTCCCGCTGGTCGACCGAGCGGTCCCGGAATGGCGGGCCACCCTGGACGCCCTCCTCGCACTGCCCGGGATCGGCGGCCCCGTCGGGTACGCCGGAGGAGTGATCGGCATCGGCATCCGGCTGGCGGTGGTCGAGCCGCGCATCGCGGCCGCCCTCCTGTTCGCCGGGAGCTTCGTGCCGCGCACCCTGTTCGAGGAGGCGCGGCAGGTCACCGTTCCGTTGCAGGTCCTGCTGCAGTGGGACGACGAGGGAAACGACCGGCAGATGGCCCTGGACCTGTTCGACGCCTTCGGCAGCAGGGAGAAGACGCTGCACGCCAACATGGGCGGCCACACCGGCGTCCCGCAGTTCGAGGGGGACGCCGGGAACCGGTTCTTCGCCCGGCACCTGAGGTGATCAGGGGTGGGCGTCCTCGGTGACCGGGCCGGTCGGGTGCTGGGGGATGTCGCGGCCGAAGCGGTGCGACACGCCCCAGCAGGTCACCCGCCACAGGGCCTCGGCGACGATCGCGCCGTTCATCTTCGAGGCGCCGCGCTCCCGCTCGGTGAAGGTGATCGGCACCTCGTGCACCCGGAAGCCCGCCTGCACGGCGCGCCAGGCCATGTCGACCTGGAAGCAGTAGCCCTGCGAGGCGACGTTGTCGAGCTTCAGCTGCTCGAGCACGGCGCGGCGGTACACCCGGTACCCGCCGGTGATGTCGCGGATCGGGACGCCGAGGGCGAGGCGGGAGTACAGGTTCCCGCCGCGGGAGAGCATCTCGCGGTGCCACGGCCAGTCCACGACCCGGCCGCCGGGCACGTAACGGGAGCCGAGGACGACGTCGGCGTCCTCCAGCGCGGTCAGCAGGGCCGGGAGGTCCTCGGGGGCGTGCGAGCCGTCGGCGTCCATCTCGACCACGACCTGGTGCTCACCGGTCAGCGCGTGCCGGAAGCCGTCGAGGTAGGCAGCACCGAGACCGGCCTTGCCCACCCGGTGCAGCACCCGCACCCGGTCGTCGGCGGCGGCCAGCTCGTCGGCCAGCTCACCGGTGCCGTCCGGGCTCGCGTCGTCGACGACGAGGACGTCCGCGTCCGGGACCGAGGCGTGCAGCCGCGCCACCGCGGGGCCGAGGTTCTCCCGCTCCTCGTAGGTCGGCACGACGACCAGCACCGGGCCCGGTGGTTCAGCCATTCTCGTCCTTCCCCGCCCGTACACGCCGCCGCGGCGACCCTGCCTCACCACGCTCCCGACGCGCCGCCGCGAAGGCGAGTCCGGCTGCGAGCAGACCGACGATCGTCAGGGTCCACTCCGGCCCGGAGCGCAGGCGTGCGGACAGCGTAGTCGTCGTGCGGAGGTCGACGCGATCGACCAGGACGCCGGGGACGAACTGACCGGTCCGGTCGGTGACGGTGCCGTCGGGGGTGATCATCCCGGACACCCCGCTGGTGGTCACGACGACGACCGGGCGGTCGAACTCCACCGCGCGGACCCGGGACATCGCCATCTGCTGGTAGGTCATCTCGGTGAGGCCGAACGTGGCGTTGTTGCTCGGGACGGCGAGCAGCTGGGCACCCGCCGCGACGGCGTCACCGAAGGCGTCGTCGAAGGCGATCTCCCAGCAGATCGCGACCGCGGTCGGCACCCCGGCGAGATCGACCAGGCCGTCCCCGCCACCGGGGACGAAGAACCCGGCGCGATCGACATACTCGGAGAAGAGCCGGAAGAACGACCGCCACGGCATGTACTCGCCGAACGGCTGGATGCGGCGCTTGTCCTGCCGGTCGACGACGCCGGTGCCGGCCTCCCAGACCAGCGCGGCGTTGCTGGTGGTCCGGTCCGGGTTGACCAGCACCGCACCGACCATGATCGGGGCGCGGATCGCGCGGGCCGCGGCGTCGATCCGGGCGGCGGCGTCGGGGTTGCGCAGCGGGTCGATGTCCGAGGAGTTCTCCGGCCAGATCACGAGATCGGGCTGTGGTCTGTTGCCGGCCGCGACCTCGGCGGCGAGGTTCTCGGTCTCGCGGGCGTGGTTGTCGAGCACGGCGCGGCGCTGGGAGTTGAAGTCGAGGCCGAGCCGGGGGACGTTGCCCTGGATCGCGGCCACGGTGACGGTGCGGGCCTGCTCGCCGGGGGTGGGCGGGACCAGCGACGCCAGCGGCCCGGCCACGGCGACGAGTACCAGCAGCACGAGCGGGACCGCGACAGCACGCGCCCATCCCGGTGCGGTGTCCGGCTCGCCGGGGGCGGCCCGCGCAGCGGTCCCGCGGCGCACCAGACGGCGCAGGAGCTCGGCGACCGCGAGGCCCGCCAGGACGGTGACGAAGCCCAGCAGCGGCACCCCGCCGATCGCGGCGACCGGCAGCAGCGGCGACTCGGGCTGGCCGAACCCGACCCGGCCCCACGGGAACCCGCCGAACGGGACGCTGCCACGCAGCAGCTCCCCACCGATCCACAGCGCCGCCGCCCACACCGGCCAGAGCGCTCCGAGCCGACCGGGTACCCGCGACACCAGCGCGATCAGCGCACCGGTCAGGCCGAAGAACAGCGACTCGAACACCGACAGCGCCACCCAGGGCAGCGTCTGCACCAGCGAACCGACCCACACCAGCAGCGGCAGCAGGAACCCGAGCCCGAACGCGAACCCGGCGAGGAACCCGCGGCCCGGGCGGGCGTCGCGCAGCACCAGCCCGAGCAGGGCGAACGCCGGCAGGACCAGCCACCACAGGCCGTCGCGGGGCGGGAACGACAGGTAGAGCAGGACCCCGCCGAGCAGGGCCACACCCGCCGCGACGCCGGAGTCGAGCCACCGCCGCGACCGGCTCGGCGCACCGTCACCGGTCACCGCTGCGCCGGCCGGGGGAACGAGCGAGGAGGCCACGCCCGCGAGCCTACGACGGGCACCGTGAGCCCCCGGTGATCGCCTCGCAGCCGCGGTCAGCGGGCGCCGGCGAGGAGGTGGGCGTTGCCGAGGGCGTCGAGGACGCCGGGGGGCTGCGCGACGCCGCCGCGCAGGAACCACTCGTAGCCGTAGGCCGCGGCGAACGTCTCGGCGGGCACCGTGGCCGGGTCGATCTGGCTGCTGTGCGCGAGCATCGCCTCCCGCTTGGTGCTCAGGTCCGCGTCGGTCCCGCGCACGGCGACGGCGATCTCCACGGTGACCCGGCCGAACCCGACGCCGGCGGCGCGGGCGGCGCCGTGCACGAGGTGCCCGTCGCGGGCCGAGAGCGCGAGGTGCTCGCGGTCGACGGTCATCCGGTAGCCGTCGGCACCGGTGAGGGCGACGGCCACGGCGCCGGCGGCGTGCGCGGCGCGGTGGTCGGGATGGCCGTAGATGCCGGCGTCGTCGTCGTGGATGACGGTGCCCGCACCCTCGGCGTCGACCAGCTCGGCGATCCGGCGCCCGAGCAGGACGGGATCGGCCCCGGCCAGCGCCCGCGGGTGCCGGGTGCCGGGGCCACCGGGCAGGCCGGAGTCGCGATGACCGAGCAGCACGAGGCGGGAGACGCCGAGCAGCGCGGCGGCGTCCTCGAGCTCGCGGCGGCGCCGGTCGGTGATGTCCTCCCCCGGTGCCAGCGGTACCCGGGAGCCGCCGAGGTCGCCGCCGGTGGCCATGACCAGTACGACGCGGGCGCCGGCGTCGGCCAGGCGGCGCAGGGTCAGGCCGGTGAAGATCGACTCGTCGTCGGGGTGGGCGTGCAGGGCGAGCACGGTCTCGCCGGACAGATCGGAGCCTGGCAGATCGGAATTGTGCAGATCGGAATTGTGCACCTGGGTGATCGCTTCGCGTGCGGGGCCAGCGGGGGCCGGTTCGACGGGGACCGGAGACGGGTCGGTACCCGGGACGCGGAAGCGGAGAGCGTCAGCCGCGCGGGTACGGACCCGGACGACAGCAACACGCGGCGGCGCGCAGCTCGGCGCGCGCGGCGGCGGTCGTCGGGGCGATCACGCGGCACATCATGGCAGGGCCGCCGTCGCGGGGCCACGCCGGGCCCCTGCGACAACGGCCACACGAATCAGTAGTCCGTCTTGGGCATGATGATCCACAGCACGATGTAGATCACGAACTGCGGGCCGGGGAGCAGGCAGGACAGCACGAACAGCAGGCGGACCGTGTTGCGTCCCAGCCCGAACCGGTCGGCGAGGCCGGCGCACACCCCCGCGATCACCTTCCCGTTGCGCGGGCGGACGAGACTGCGGGACTGCGGCATGTTCACCGTGGCTCCTTCGGACGTTCGGTACGTACACCTCACAGCCTGGCAGGAGCGGAGGCGGTTCCGCTCGGGGAACACCCCGGAACCGCCTCCGGGTTTGCCCTCACAGCACGGTCAGCTCACGCGGGTTGGTGTTGAGCCGCTCCACGCCGCCCGCGGTGACGACGACGATGTCCTCGATCCGCGCCCCCCACTTCCCCGACTGGTAGATGCCGGGTTCGATGGAGAACGCCATGCCCTCCTCCAGCACGAGCTCGTTCCCGCCGACGATGTAGGGCTCCTCGTGCACGTCGAGCCCGATGCCGTGCCCGGTCCGGTGGATGAAGTGCTCGCCGTGCCCGGCGGCGGCGATGTGCTCGCGGGCGGCGCGGTCGATCTCGGACGCGGTCACGCCCGGCTTCACCGCGCCCACCGCACGCTCCTGGGCCTCCTGCAGCACCGCGTAGGTCGCCTTCACCTGCGGGTCAGGCTCGCCGCCGACCGCGTAGGTGCGGGTGCAGTCGGAGTTGTAGCCGCCCGGCAGCGGGCCGCCGATGTCGATGACGACCACGTCGCCGGCCTCGATCACCCGGTCCGACACGTCGTGGTGTGGGCTGGCGCCGTTCGGGCCCGAGCCGACGATGACGAACGCGGCCTCGGTGTGGCCCTCGGCGAGGATCGCGGCGGTGACGTCGGCGGCGACCTCGGCCTCGGTACGGCCCGGCTGCAGCCACTCGCCCATCCGGGCGTGCACCCGGTCGATGGCCGCGCCGGCGGCGCGGAGTGCGGCGATCTCGCCGGCGTCCTTGCGCATCCGCAGCTCGCGCAGCACGGAACCGGCCAGTGCCTGCGGGACCTCCGGGAATGCGGCGCGCAGGCCGAGCACGTGGCGGGCCGCCATGTCGTCGTCCACCGACATCCGGGTCGGGCCGCCGGCCAGGTCGCTGACCAGCAGGTACGGGTCCTCGCCGTCGGTCCAGGTGACGAGGTCGATGCCGAGGGCCTCCAGCGGGACGTTCGCGAAGCCGGGTGCCTCCAGCGACGGGACGACCAGCGCGGGCGGGGCGCGGTGCCCGGCCGCCGGGACGATCAGGCAGGTCAGCCGCTCGTGGGAGGACCCGTCGAAACCGGTCAGGTAGCGCAGGTCGGTGCCCGGGGTCAGGAAGAGCACGTCGGTGCCCTGCTCGGCGGCGTGCTCACCTGCCCGGCGCAGCCGGTCGGCGAGCAGCTCGGTGGGGACGGCGTCGGTCATGGTCCGCAGCGTAGGCGGGCACAGGGGGTGTGCGCCCGCGACCCGGCGCGGCCCGCGCCACGGCGTCGGCGGCCGGTCGGCCGGGCGCACGTCACGGCGTGTCGAGCGTGGTGGGGTCGGCGGTGACGGTGCCCGCGAGGTCGACGACCTTGACGTTGAGGTCCTGGGAGGTGCGGCGCAGCACCTCGAACGCCTGGTCGGCGGTCAGGCCGCGGCGGGTCATCAGGATCCCCTTGGCCTGCCCGATCACGTCCCGGGAGGCGATCGCCTGCCGCAGCTGCGTCTCCTGGAGCCCGGCCATCGACACCGCGCCGCAGACCGCCAGGGCCAGGGACGCATGGGTGGCGAGCAGCAGCATCCGGTCCCGGTCGGCGGGGACGAACGCGGTCGCGGGACGGGCGTAGACGTTGAGCGCGCCGGACAGCCGGGGCGGCTGCGCGTCCGGGAGCAGTGCGGTGGCCAGCACGGAGCGGTACCCGAACCGGGTGGCGGCCTCGGCGAACTCCGGCCAGCGCCCGTCGCTGCGCAGGTCGTCGGCGACGGCGAGGGCCGGTCCGTCGGCGCGGGCGGACTCGACGCACGGCCCGCGGCCACTGCGGTACTGGGCCTCGTCGATGTCGGACGCGGCCGGGCCGGTCTCGATCGGCGTGTGGAAGCGGCCGTCGACGTCGCGCAGGGTGACGCTCACGAGGTCCGCGGCCGGGACGACCCGGCGCGCCGCGGCGGCGACCCGCGCGAGGATGTCGGCGACGGAGCCGGAGGCCAGCAGCGCGGTGGTCAGCTCCGCGAACTCGCGGGCGAGCGGCCCGGCGTCGCCCAGGCCGCCCTCGGCGTACCCCGGACCGTCCCCGGCCCGGACGAACCGCGCGCGCTCCTCGGCCCACGCCTGCTCGCCACGACCGGGCCGGGCCGTCCCACTGTGCTCCACCGGCTCATGATGCACACCCGGGCGCCGGTGCGGCTCGCCGCCGCCGCCGCGGATGCCAGACTCTGCGACCATGAGCGACCGCCCGCTGATGCTGCTCGACTCCGCGAGCATGTACTTCCGCGCCTACTTCGGGGTCCCGGAGAGCATCACCGCACCCGACGGCACACCGGTGAACGCGGTCCGCGGCTTCACCGACATGATCTCCCGGCTGGTGACCGAGCACCGCCCGGCGCGGCTGGTGGCGTGCCTGGACCTGGACTGGCGGCCGGCGTTCCGGGTGGCGGCGCTGCCGTCGTACAAGGCGCACCGGGTGGTGGCCGGGCAGGCGGCCGACGAGGTTCCGGCCGGTGTCCCGGAGGAGGTCCCCGACACCCTGGCACCCCAGGTCCCGGTGATCATGGAGGTCCTCGCCGCGGCCGGGATCTGCACCGGCGGCGCCCACGGCCACGAGGCCGACGACGTCATCGGCACGCTGGCCGCCCAGGAGGGCACCGACCCGGTGCTGGCCGTCTCCGGGGACCGGGACCTGATGCAGATCGTGCGCGACGAGCCGGGCCCGCCGGTCCGCCTGCTCTACATCGGACGTGGGCTGAACAGGGCCGAGTTCCTCGGCCCGGACGAGGTCGCGGCGAAGTACGGGGTGCCGCGCGACCGGGCCGGGGCGGCGTACGCGGAGATGGCGATGCTGCGCGGCGACCCCTCGGACGGGCTGCCGGGCGTCCCCGGCGTGGGCGCGAAGACGGCGGCGACGCTGGTCGGCCGGTTCGGCTCCTGGGCCGAGCTGCTGGGCGCGGTCGACGCGACGGGGGACACGCGGCTGGTGGCCGGGGTGCGGGCGAAGCTGGCGGCGGCGAAGGACTACCTCGACGTCGTCGAGCCGGTGGTGCGGGTGGTGACCGGTGCGCCGGTCGAGCTGAGCCTGCCCGACACGGCGCTGCCCGGCGCGCCGGCGGACCCGGCGCGGCTCGACGAGCTGGCGCAGCGCTGGGGCCTCGAGTCCTCGGTGGCCCGGCTGCGCAAGGCATTGGCGTCCACCACGACCTGAGGCCGGCAGCCCACCGGCGCTCACCCACGGTCGCGCGGCGCCGCCCGGGTGTGGATCTTCTCGCCCTGCGGCCCGAACAGGCTCAGCACCTCCACCGACCGCCCGCGGTCGGCGCCGCCGAACCAGTGCGGGACGTGGGTGTCGAACTCCGCGGCCTCCCCCGCGCCCAGCACGACGTCGTGCCCGCCCAGCACGAGGCGCAGCCGCCCGTCGAGGACGTAGAGCCACTCGTAGCCCTCGTGCACCCGCGGGTCGGGATCGTCGCCGCGCCACGGGATCAGCATCTTGAACGCCTGCAGCCCCCCGGGCCGTTCGGTCAGCGGCACGACCGTCATGCCGTGGGTGTGGCGCGGTCGCAGCCGCACCCGCGGGTCCCCGACCGGTGGTGCGGCGACCAGCTCGTCGAGGGGAACCTGGTGCGCGGTGGCGAGCGGCAGCAGCAGCTCCAGGGTGGGTTTGCGGCCGCCGGACTCCAGCCGGGACAGCGTGCTGACCGAGATGCCGGTCGCCTCGGACAGGTCGGCCAGGGTCATGCCGCGTGCGGTGCGCAGCCCGGCCAGCCGGGGGCCGACGCCGGCCAGGGTGTCCGCGATCTCCTCGTCCATGCCGACCAGTTTGCCATTACAGCAACAGAGTTTGCCATTCTTCGTGATGAGCGTTCATTCTCGTGTCATGACTTCCTACGACGTGATCGTGATCGGTGGCGGCGCCGCCGGACTGTCCGCCGCCCTGAACCTCTCCCGGGCCCGCTGGCGGGTCCTCGTCCTCGACGACGGCACCCCGCGCAACGCCCCCGCCGCCGGCGTGCACAACTGGCTCACCCGCGACGGCCTGCCGCCCGCCGAGATCGGCCGGATCGGGCGCGCCGAGGTGACCGGCTACGGCGGCACCGTGCGCGACGTACGCGCCGTCGCCGCCCGCGCGTTGCCCGGCGGCGGGTTCGCGGTGACGACCGGGGACGGCGACCGGGTCACCGGCCGCCGGCTGCTGGTCACCACCGGCCTGACCGACGAGCTCCCGCCGGTCGACGGCCTGGAGGCGTACTGGGGCGGTGCGGTGTTCGGCTGCCCGTTCTGCCACGCCTGGGAGCACCGCGACACCCGGATCGGGGTGCTCGCCACCGGGCCGCACGACCTGGTCAAGGCGCACATCGCGACCCGCTGGAGCGACGAGGTGACGCTGTTCCTGCACACCGGCCCGGACCCCGACGACGAGCAGTGGGCCGGGTTCGCGGCCCGCGGGATCGCCGTCGTCGACGGCGAGGTGCTCGGGGTGCAGGGCAGCGGCGACCGGCTCACCGGGATGCGGCTGGCCTCCGGGACCGTGGTGCCGGTCGACGCGCTGGCGATCTCACCGCGGGCCCGGGCGCGCGCCGGGTTCCTCGACGGCCTCGGGCTCGCGGCCGTCGAGCACGCCTCCGGGCTGGGCGATCACCTGCCCGCCGATCCCGCGGGCGCGACCGGGGTGCCCGGGGTGTACGCGGCCGGGAACGTCACCGACCCGATGGCGACCGTTCCGGCCGCCGTCGCGGCCGGCGCGACGGCCGCCGCGGCGATCACCCGGGACCTGCTGTTCACCGACGTCGAGCAGGCCGTGCGGGACCGCGCGACACCGTTCTCCGCCGCCGCCGAGCGCGACTGCGCCGACCGGGTCGCCGACGAGCGCGTCCACGGTCTCGTTCCGTGACTTCGAACCTTCAGGAGGACCCCGTGAGCACCGACCACCAGCACACTCACCACCACTCGCAGCCCGATCCGGCCGCCGACCAGTTCTCGGCCGGGTTCTGGGACACCCACTACGCCACGAAGACCCGGCTGTGGAGCGGCCGCCCGAACCGATGGCTGGTCACCGTGGCGGCCGACCTCACGCCCGGGCGTGCGCTGGACGCCGGCTGCGGCGAGGGCGCGGACGCGATCTGGTTGGCCGAGCGCGGCTGGCAGGTCAACGGGACCGACGTCTCGCAGGTCGCGGTGGAGCGCGCCCGGGCCGCGGCCGAGCAGGCCGGGGTGGCGGACCGGATCACCTTCGCGGTCGGCGACCTGCGCGACGACATCCCCGCCGAGCAGGCCTACGACCTGGTCAGCGCGCAGTACCTGCACCTGCCGTCGGCGATCCGGCGACCCGCCTACGCCCGGCTGGCCGCCGCCGTCGCCCCCGGCGGCACGGTGCTGCTGGTCGGGCACCACCCACGTGACCTCGACGGGCCGATGCCGCGCCCGCAGGATCCCGACCTGTTCGCCGACGAGCAGGAGCTGGCCGCCGCGTTCGACGAGCGGGACTGGGAGGTCGTGGTGGCGCAGGCCCGCCCGCACCCGGCGACCCACCCGGACGGTCACGAGGTGACCGTGTACGACACGGTCGTCACGGCGCGGCGGCGCGGGTAGCCGCCGGTCACGACACCGCCGCGACGGTGGCTCGGGCAGGCGCGGACCGCCGGCCAGGTGCTCGGCAACACCCAGGGGCACCGCGATCGCCCCTGTGGCGACCTCGACCCCCGATTAGGACCGAACGGCGGTCGACGGCTCCGCATCCGGCTGTGTACCTACTAGAGGGACCGCTCCAGACCCCGGCGGGCATCGACTCCTGTCACCTCGATGCGCCGGGGCCGGCCGATCGGTCCCGGTGGGAAGGGGCCGTTCGTGTCCCGTACTCCGGCAACGGTGCCGGCTCCGCCGCCACCGTCAGCTCCCCCGCCGTCCGCTGCTGTCCCCGGCACCGTTCTCGACCCGTCGCCGACCGCGACGATCTGGATCGTCGACGACCACCAGCTGGTGGCGTCCTCACTGGCCGGCAGCCTGCGCGCCGCCGGGTACCGCGCACTGTGCCACCCGATCCGCTCGGCCCCCGACATCCTCGCCGCCACCATGCGTTCCGGGGCCGGGCTGGTGCTGCTCGACCTCGAGCTCGGCCGCGACGGCGCCGGTCACCGGATCGACGGTGTCGCACTGGTCGGCCCGCTACGGGCGGCGGGCCGGCACGTGCTGGCGCTGACCGACAACACCGCGCCGGAGGAGATCGGCGCCGCCCTGTCCGCCGGAGCCGCCGGCGCCATACCCAAGAACGCCCCGTTCGCCACCCTGCTGACCGCCGTGCACGGCGCCCTCACCGGTCGTCCGGTCAACTCCCCGGCGCAGCGCCGGCACCTGATCGAACAGCACGAGCGCCATCAACGCGCCCACCACCACCTGCACGACGCGCTGGCCGCCCTCACCGCCCGGGAACGCGAGGTCCTCGAACTGCTGGCCGCGGGCCAGCGCGCCCGGACGATCGCCGCGCACTACGTCGTCTCCGTGGCGACCGTGCGCACCCAGATCCGGGCCGTGCTCACCAAGATGGGGGTCAACTCCCAGCTGGAGGCCGTGGCCCTCTACAGCCGGTACGCCCGCCCCGGGCGCTGACCCCGCGGGGCCCGGAAGCCCGCGCCATCCGGAAAGCCGGTTAGAAGAACGTGCCGCACCACGGCGCCGGCCCGGGCACCGCGAACACCGCGTCCGCCCGGGCGGCGGCGCCGAGCGTGTGTTCGGTCCACCGCCCGCCCCGGGCCAGCGCCGAGGGTGTGCGGTCGCCCAGGAAGGCCGGTCCGAGGGACTCCAGGCCGCACTCCAGGTCCGGCAGCGTGTCCCCGGCCGGGGCGACGCCGTCCGGGCCGATCCGCCAGGTGCCGGCGTCGTCGAACAGCGGGTCGTGCAGGCGCAGCACCACCGGGTCGCCCGCACCCCACGCGCGGGCCCCGAGCGCGCCGGCGACGTCCACGATCCGCAGCCACAGGTCGTCGGACCGGCCGGTGACGCGGTGTGCGCGCAGGTCGGTGAGCATCAGGTCGAGGTCCTCGTCGAGCGGGCGGCTCCAGGCCGACACCGCGGCGGCGAGGTCGATCCCGGTGAGGAACCGCCACAACCCGGCCGTCGCGGCCGGGGAGCCCGCCCACAGCTGCTGGATCCGGATCTCGTCCCGGCCGCCGGGCAGGTCCCCCTCGGTCACACCCCACACCGCGAAACCGTCGTCGCCGTCCGGGCCGGTGTGCACGGCGATCGCCTTGTACTCGCCGGCGGCGGGGCCCGCCGGGTCGATCGCGCGGCGCCACCAGCGGGCGGTGCGGGTCATCCCGCCCGGGCGCCCGGCCGCCAGCCGGTCCTGCAGGTCCGGGAGCACCTTGGCCGCCTCGGCGCGGTCGAGCATCCGGACCGTGCCCGCGGCCGGGGCGTCCGGCCGCCATCCCGGGCGTGCGGTGACGGTGACGTGGTCGCCGCGCGAGGCGACGCCGTAGCCGTACCGGCCGTAGATCGCCGCCTCGCTGGCCCGCAGCACCGCGGCGGTGTCGCCGCGGTCGCGCACCGCGCTCAGCTGCGCCCGCATCAGCGCGGTCAGCCGGCCGGCACGGGTGGAGTCGGCGCGGACACCGACGCCGCTGACCGCCGCCGCGGCCACCCCGGCGCCGCCGGGCACGGTCAACCGGGTCGGGAACGAGTTGGCGCTGCCGACGATCTCGCCGTCCGCGGTGTACACGCCCAGCCAGTGCTCGTCGGCGGCCTGGCCGTGCGCCTCCCACACCTCGTCGCTCACCGGGCCGCGGTGCAGCGTCCCGTGGAACACGTCGGAGGCGGCGCGCCGGTCGGCCGGGTCGGTCAGGGTGCGGACGTCGTGCACTGTGCTCACGTCCGGTCAGCCTTCCGGTCCGGGCCGCAGCTCGCCACCGCTTTCCGGTTCAGACCCGGTTGACCTGGTAGTCGCCCTCGTCGGAGGTCACCACACCGGGCACCTCGACCTGCTCGCCGTCGACCACGGCCTGGCAGCTGAACGTGGTCCCGGCCGAGACCGTGACGTCGTCCGGGCACTGCACGGCGCCGACGGTGAGCCCGTAGTCCTCGGTGAGTACCTGGTTGACCCCGGTCTGCAGGGCGGTCTGGTCCAGGTGCTGCGGGAGCGCCCAGGCGGGCCACACGAGCGCGGTGACCAGCAGGATCGCGACCAGCAGCACGCCGCCGCCGATCAGGCCCCACTTCTTCGCGTCGAGCCCGCTGCGCACGGCCTCGGGCGGCGCCCACGGCTCCTCCCCGTCCCGGCTCGCCGGCCAGGCGCCCGATCCCCGGGCACCGTCGGCGGGCTGCGCGGTCGTCGCCTGGTCATCGGCCCACGCCGACGCCGGGGACGCGGCCGGAACGGCGTCGGTCGGCACCGCATCGGCCGGTTCCCCGGCCCGGCGGCGACGCCGCGGCCCGGTCGGGACGGCCCAGCTGTCGCCCTGGTCCGATGCGGCCTCGTCGCCCCACACCGGTGCGGACCGCGTGGCCTGCTCCGACGCGTCCCAGCCGCCGGTGTCCTGGGGCGCCCACGCGCCGGTCGCCCCGGCGTCGCGACCCGCGCTCTGCTGCGCGGTCCCCGGGTCCCAGCCCGCGTCCGCCGCACCCTGCCCGGCCCAGCCTTCCCGCGGGTCCCGCTCCGGGGACCAGGCACCGGTCGTCGCGGGATCGGCGCCCCACCCGCCCGGCGGTGGTGTGCCCCACGCGGGCAGTTCCCCCGTCCGCTCGGTGGCATCCTCCGGATGCCGATCCGGTCCCTGCGGGTTGCTCATCGCCGACCTCTCGCCGTCCTGCTGCTCGTCTCGCGCGTCATTCGATACCGGCCGCGACGACGCCGCGGCGGACCGCACCGGACGCCCGGTGTGCGGCCTTCCCGACGCCGCTCGACCGGCCGGCGACACCGGCGATCTGGTCGAGCAGGTCGAGCACCTGCCGGGCCCAGCGTACGAAGTCGCCCGCGGACAGTTCGTGCCCGTTGCGCTCGGCGGCCTCCAGAACCTGTGCGAGGGACTCCCCGCGCGCCCAGCGGTGCATCGGCCAGGCGAAGGCCAGGTCGGGGGCCCGGGTCCGTTCGGCCTTGTGCCGCCGCTGGTCGGCGTCGAGCTCCTCCCAGAGCCCCACGGTGCGCTCCAGGGCGTCGGCCACCGGACCGGAGGGCAGCCGCGGCGGCGGGCTGTCGTCGCGGCGGGACTCGTACACCAGCGCGGACACCACGGCGGCGAGCTCGTCGGGGGCCAGCCCCTCCCAGGCGTCGTGGCGCAGGCACTCGGCGGCGAGCAGGTCGGACTCGCCCCACAGCCGGGCCAGCACCCGGCCGTGCTCGGTGACCTCGCCCTCACCGGCGGCGACCTGCTCGGCGGGCATCAGGTAGCCGCGCTCGGTGAGCAGCGCCCGGATCCGGTCGAACGCCCTGGCCAGCGAGTGCGTGGTGGAGCGGACCTTCTGGCGCAACGACTCGGTCTCCCGCTCGAGGCGGACGTGGCGTTCGGCCCAGCGGGCGTGCACCTCCCGGTCGTCGCAGCCGTGGCAGGCGTGCGCCCGCAGGGCCCGGCGCAGGGTGACCAGCTCCGGGTCGTCCTGCACGCCGTGGCGTTTGCGGCGCCCGTCGGTGTGCGGCGCGACGATGCGCGAGCTGCGCAGCGACGACGCCAGGTCCCGGCGCACCTGCGGTGACCGGTGCTCGACCCGCTTCGGCAGCTTGATCCGGCCCAGCACCTCGACCGGCGCCGGGAAGTCCGCGGCGGACAGCCGCCCGGCCCAGCGGTCCTCGGTGCAGACCAGCGGGCGCGGCTCGGCGTCGCGGCCGTTCGCCGAGAACGCGCCGATGCCCGGGTCGAGCACGACCGCGATACCGGCCCGCTTCCCGGCGGGGATCGCGATCACGTCACCGGGGCGCAGCTCGCGCAACGACTCGGCGGTCTCGTCGCGCGACTCCGCGGTGTTCTGCCTGCGCAGCGCCTTCTCCCGCTCGGAGAGCCGCCGGCGCAGGTCGGCGTACTCGGTGAAGTCGCCGAGGTGGCAGGTCATCGACTCCCGGTAGCCCTCCAGGGCCTCGGCGTTGCGGTCGATCCGCCGGGCCAGCCCGACCACCGACCGGTCGGCCTGGAACTGGCCGAAGGAACGCTCGAGCAGCTCGCGGGCGGCGTCGGTGCCGAGCCGGCCGACCAGGTTGACCGACATGTTGTAGACCGGCCGGAACGAGCTGCGCAGCGGATAGGTGCGGGTCGAGGCCAGGCCGGCGACCTGCTCGGGGTCCATGCCCGGGGCCCACAGCACGACGGCGTGCCCCTCGACGTCGATGCCGCGCCGCCCGGCCCGCCCGGTGAGCTGGGTGTACTCCCCCGGCGTCAGGTCGACGTGCGCCTCGCCGTTGAACTTGACGAGCCGTTCCAGGACGACGGTGCGGGCCGGCATGTTGATGCCCAGCGCGAGGGTCTCGGTCGCGAACACGCAGCGCACGAGCCCGCTGACGAACAGCTCCTCGACGGTCTCCTTGAACGCGGGCAGCATGCCCGCGTGGTGCGCCGCGACACCGCGCTCCAGGGCCTCGCGCCACTCCCAGTAGCCGAGCACCCCGAGATCGTCCTGCGGGAGACCGCCGGTGTGCTTCTCGACGATCCGGCGGATCTCCTCGACCTCGTCGGGCTCGGTGAGCCGGACCCCGGCGCGCACGCACTGCCCGACGGCGGCGTCGCACCCGGCACGGGAGAAGACGAAGGTGATCGCGGGCAGCAGTCCCTCGCGGTTCAACCGGTCGATCACCTGCACCCGCGACGGCGGCCGGAACCCGCCGCGCGACGGCCCGCCCGGCCGCGGCCCCCGGCCGACGACGGCGGTGGGGTCGGGTTTGCCACCGTTGCGTCCCCGCCCGCGCGGGCCGCCCCGGCCCCGCGGGCCGCGGTCACCGGACCGGTCCGGTGACCGGGAACCGGTGAAGTCCCGCCGCTGCATCTCCCGGGTGTAGCGGACCAGGTCCGGGTCCACGACCAGCTCGGCCGCGCCGTCGCCCGGGCGGTCGTGCCCGCCCCGGTCGGTCGTCCGCTTCTCGCCGAACAGGTCGAACAGCCGGTTGCCGACCATCATGTGCTGCCACAGCGGCACCGGCCGGTGCTCGTCCACGACGACCGTGGTGTCCCCGCGGACCTCGATCAGCCAGTCACCGAACTCCTCGGCGTTGCTGACCGTGGCCGACAACCCGACCATCGCGACGTGCTCGGGGAGCTGGAGGATGACCTCCTCCCACACCGCGCCGCGGAACCGGTCGGCGAGATAGTGCACCTCGTCCATCACGACGTAGCCGAGATGGTCGAGCCGCCCGTTCGCCCGGCCGCCGGTCCCGGAGGCGGCGCCGTCGGAGTAGATCATGTTCCGGAGCACCTCGGTGGTCATCACGACCACCTGGGCGTCCCCGTTCACGGCGGTGTCCCCGGTGAGCAGGCCGACCGCGTCCGCCCCGTAGCGGGCGACCAGGTCCGCGTACTTCTGGTTGGACAGCGCCTTGATCGGCGTGGTGTAGAAGCACTTGCGCCCCTCGGACAGGGCCAGGTGCACCGCGAACTCGCCGGCGACCGTCTTACCGGCACCGGTGGGCGCGCACAGCAGGACACCGTGCCCGTCCTCCAGTGCCTCGCACGCGTCGCGCTGGAAGCCGTCCAGGTCGAACGGCAGCAGCCCGGCGAACTCGGCGAGCCGCGGATGTGCGGCGCGGGCCTTCGCCGCCGCGTAGGCGGCCGCCGGATCGCTCACGCCGGATCGGGTACTCACGCCCACAGGCTGTCACACACCCCCGACGGCCCGCCCTGTCGGACGGCCCGCCGTGACGTGCACGTCACACCGATCAGGGCTGTGCGTACTCGGCCTCGACGATGTCGGAGTTGATCTCCGTGCCGTGGTGCTCGCCGCGGCAGATCGCGGCCATCAGGCCGTCCTGCTCGATGTCGAACACGTGCAGCGGCAGGCCGTGGTCGCGGGCGAGGATGAACGCCGTCTGGTCCATCACGGCCAGCCGCCGCGACAGCACCTCGTCGTAGGGCAGCCGCTCGTAGCGGCGCGCGTCGGCGTTCGTGCGGGGGTCGGTGTCGTAGACGCCGTCGACCCCGTGCTTGGCGACGAGCAGCGAGTCGGCACCGATCTCCAGGGCCCGCTGGACGCTCGGGTAGTCGGTGGTGATGAACGGCTGGCCGTTGCCACCGGAGAAGATCAGGATGGCGTCCTTGTCCAGGTGCCGCTTCGCGCGCAGGCGCAGGAAGGGCTCGGCGACCGTGTTGATCGGGATCGCGGTCATCACCCGGACGTTGGCCTCGCCGCCCGCCGAGAGCTTGCCGCGCAGCAGCAGGCTGTTGATGACGGTGCCGAGCATGCCGATGTTGTCCGCCTCGACCCGGTCGATCCCCCAGGTGTCGGAGCGGTTGCCGCGGAACACGTTCCCGCCGCCGACGACGATGGCGACCTGTACGCCCAGCTCACGGACCTGCCTGATCTGCTCGGCCAGGTGGGCCAGCGCCTTGGCGGAGAACCCGAAGCCGTCGTCACCGGCCATCGCCTGCCCGCTGAGCTTGATGACCACCCGCTTGTACTTCATGCGCGTCCGACCCGCTCCTCGCCCTGTGCTGCCGCCGTTCGGTCCGGGCAGAGCGTACGGACACCTCCGGGCCGCCCCTCGGCGCGGGTGCCCGCGCCGGGGACGGTCAGGTGATGTCGTCGTACCGGGGGGCGGCGCCCGGCTGCGGATCGGTCTGCACCGGCGCCGCCGGCGGGCCGGCCGCGGCGGGCCCGGACCCGGCGCCACCGGCGGTCGCCGCGGCCGGGGCCCGCTCGCCGATCTCCGACGGGTCGTCCAGGTCGGAGGGCCCGTCGATCCTCGACGGTGTCGTGTCGATCTCCGACGGGCTGTCCGGATCGTCCCAGCCCTCGGCCGCGCGCTTGCGGGTGCGGCGCCGGTCGTTCAGCCGGCAGATCTGGATCGCGCCCTCGAACAGCAGGGCGAGCGCGAACGCCAGCGCCAGCATGGAGATCGGGTCCTGGCCGGGGGTGGCGATCGCGGCGAAGACGAACAGGCCGAAGAACAGCCCGCGACGCGACTTGCGCAGTGCCTCGTAGGAGACGACCCCGGCCCCGTTGAGCGCCACCACGAGCAGCGGGATCAGGAAGCTGACCCCGAAGATGACGATCAGGTTGACGACCAGCGAGAAGTACGACGTGCCGGTCAGCGCGGTCGTCTGGATCTCGCTACCGATCGTCAGCAGGAAGCCGAGCGCCTGGGGGATGATCAGGTACGCGAGGACGGCGCCGGCAACGAACAGCACCGCGGCGACCGAGACGAAGCTCAGCGCGTAGCGGCGCTCCTTGCGCATCAGGCCCGGCGTGATGAAACCCCAGAACTGGTAGAGCCAGATCGGGCAGGCCAGGATCACCCCGGCCGTCGCGCCGACCTTCAACCGCAGCATGAACTGGTCGAACGGTGTGGTGCCGAGCAGCCGGCAGCTTCCGTCGGCGGTGAGCACCGCCCGTGACGAGTCCGGCAGCGAGCAGTACGGCTCCTTGAGCAGGTCCCCCAGGCTGGGGAGACCGAAGAACGAGACCTCGAACCAGATGTAACCGAACACCGTCGTCACCGCGATCGCGGCGAGCGAGATGCCGAGCCGGTTGCGCAGCTCGTAGAGGTGCTCGACCAGGGTCATGGTCCCGTCGGGATTGAGACTGCGCGTCCGACGGAACGGGGACTTCACGGCGCCGGTTACCTCAGCTCGGGTTCGCGGTACCGCGGTCCTGCGGCTGCCGGTCCTGCGCCTGCGGGACCGGGTCGCCCTCGGTCTGCGGCGCCGGGGTGACCGACGGCAGTTCCTGCGGGGTGGTCCGCGACTCCTGCGTGGTCGTCGACTTGGCCTCGTCGTCCTTGAGGCCCTTCATCTCACCCTTGAACACGCGGGCCGACTGACCGACCGAACGCGCCATCTCGGGCAGCTTCTTCGCGCCGAACAGCAGCAGCAGTACGGCGATGATGATCAGCCACTCGTAGCCACCGGGCATGGTCAACCTCCGTCGGTCTTCACCGGGTCACGGCTGAGTCTACGCACCGTCGTGGTGCGCTCCCGCGCGCCCGGGGCGAGCGGGGCGGGTGATCACCGGCTGTTCACCGGGTGGCCACGCCGCCACTCGGGGTGACCGTACCGTCACGTTCCGTCCGACCGTGACAGGGCCTCCCGGGCGCGCTCGCGCACCACGCCGGACAGCTCGACCGGCTCCACGATCCGGGCCGCCCCGCCGAGCCCGAGGACCAGCCGGACCAGCCAGTCCGGGTCGGCGAACCGGATCAGGACGCGCAGCAGGCCGTCCGCACCGGGGACGGGGCCGTCGCCGCGCGGCCCGGCGTCCCGGGCCGCGCCGGGGGCTCCCGGCGGCGGATCGCCCTCGACCGCACCGCCGCCCGCCGTCCGCACGTCGTCGACCGGGTAGTACTCGGCCACCCAGTGCGCGCCGGGGCCGAGCTCGAGCACGGCGTGCCGGTGCCCGGCCCGGGGGCCGAACAGGCCGTGCGAGACGTCGGTCGGCTCGGCGTCCGGATGCGGGTGTGCGGGTTCGTCGAGCTCCTCGGCCTGCTCGACGCGGTCCAGCCGGAACATCCGCACACCCTCGGCGCGCCGGCACCAGGCCTCCAGGTAGCCGCGCCCCTCGGCGACGACCAGCCGCATCGGGTCGACGTCGCGGCGCGACACGGCGTCCCGGCTCGCGGTGAAGTACACGATCCGCAGCGCCCGGCCGTGGTCCAGGGCCCGGCGCACGACCGCCGTCGTCTCCCGCTCACCGGTCCCGGACTCGACGGTCACCAGCCCGCCGGGGCCCGCGGCGTCCCCGACCGCCGCCTCGATCTTGCCGATCGCGCGGGCGACCGCGTCGGAGTCGACCACCCCCGGGGTCTGGTGCAGCATCCGCAGCGCGACCAACAGGGCCGTCGCCTCGCTGGTGGTCAGCCGCAGCGGACGGGTCAGCCCGGCGTCGAACACGACGTCGACGGTGTCCCCGGCGAAGGACAGGTCGACCAGGTCGCCCGGGCCGTAGCCGGGCAGCCCGCACATCCAGAGCAGCTCCAGGTCCTTGCGGAGCTGTTTCTCGTCGACCCCGAAGTCCGCGGCCGCCTCCGCCAGTGGCACCCCGGGGTGCGCCCGCAGGTAGGGCACCAGCGACAGCAGCCGGGGCAGGCGCTGCGCGACCCCCTGGCGGCTCACCGCGGGCTCTCCAGCGCCGCGAGCCGTGCCGCGCCCGCCCACAGCTCCCGGACGGCGGCGACCAGTTCCGGCGGGTCCAGGACGGCGATGTCCGGCCCGTGCCCGGCCAGCCACCGGGCGACCGTGCCCCGGTCCCGGACGTCCAGCTCGATGACGACCCCGGCACGCCCGGTGTGCTCCTGCGGGCCGAGCTCGCGGCCGAGCCGGCGCAGTCCGGCCGCCCGGTCCTCGGCGACCCACACCCGGGCCGTCCCGGACACCGGCCGCGGCCCCGCCGAGACCCGCACGATGCCGCGCAGGTCGACGCCGTCGGGCACGGTGACCGCACCGGCCGGGCCGGTCGCGCGGACCGCACCGGTGATGCGGGACAGGCGGAAGCAGCGGATGTCCGCGCGGTCGCGGTCGTGCCCGACGAGGTACCAGCGCCCGCGGTAGGACACGACGCCCCACGGCTCGACCGTGCGGTGGGCCGGCGGGTCGGCCGGGCCCCCGCGGCGGTGGTCGAAGGTCACCACGCGCCCGGACCGGGTGGCGGCCAGCAGCGGCGCGAGCGCCGGCTCGCCCGCGTGCGGCCCGGGCCGCACCGTCGCGGCCGGGGCCTCGGCGACCTCCACGCCGGCCGCGCGCAGCTTCACCAGTGCCCCGTGCGCGGCACCGGCGAGGTCCGGGGTGTCCCACAGGTTCCCGGCCAGCGCGACGACGGTGGCCTCGTCGGGCGCCAGCTCGATCTCGCCGAGCTCGTAGTCGGCCCGCGCGATCCGGTAGCCCTCGACGGTGTCGAACATCGACGTGTGCCCGGTCTCCAGGGGCACGCCCAGCTCGCGCAGCTCGGACTTGTCCCGCTCGAACATGCGGAAGAAGGCCTCGCCGTTGGGCGCCTCGGCGTATCCCGGCACGGTGGCCCGGATCCGCTCCGCGGACAGGTACTGCCGCGTCGACATCAGGCAGAGCACCAGGTTCACCAGTCGCTCGGCGCGGGAAGACGACACGCCGGGGATCGTATCGGCGCGTGCGGCGGCGGACCGGGCGCCCCGCGCGGTCCGGCACCGGCGACCGCGGGCGGTGCCCGGTCCGGTGACGGGGTGTCTCATCCTGCGACAGCCCGGTTGACGGCCGCCCCCGCCGCGGAAAGGCTCTGGCTTCAGCGCGGCGACGCGGCCGCGCGGGGTACGTACGTGGAGGTGGCGTGATGACCGCGGAGCAGGAGACGTTCAACCCGTGGACCGTGGTGAACCTGGTGTTCCACCATCTCGCCGAGCAGGGCCTGCACCCGGTGCTGGGCGAGACCGGTGATCCCGCCGCGGCGGCCACCGGGCTGTTGCGGTCCATGGGCATCGAGCCGGCCCCGGAGAAGGCGGGCCCCGCCGACCCGGAGGTCCAGGACGAGCTCGCCGAGATCCGGCGCCGGATCATGCCCGGGATCGAGTGAGCCGGGGCCGGTGATCTAGGTTCCGCTCCGCAACCGGTAGCGGCGGTCCAGCAGCCCCGCGCGGACACGGCGGAGGGCGGGGACGTGGAGCAGCAGACCGAGCGGGAGATCGTGCAGCAGCAGCTCGAGGAGCTGCACCGGACCCTCGGCCGCCCCGGCGGCATCCCGGACGGCCGGGTCGTCGCCTACTACCCGCCGTCGATGGCGGGCGAGGCGCACCTGTTCGGCCTGGCCGCCACCGACATCGACGGCACCGAGTGGCAGGTCGGCGACGCGGACGTCCGGTTCCCGCTGCACTCGATCTCCAAGGTGTTCACCTACGGCCTGGCGCTGGAGGACAACGGCCGCGAGGACGTCCTGCTCCGGGTGGGGGTGGAGCCCTCCGGCGACCCGTTCAACTCGATCAGCTTCGACGAGGTCAACCACCGGCCGTTCAACCCGATGATCAACTCCGGGGCGCTGGTGGCGGCCAACCTGGTGCACGGGTCCAGCAAGGAGGAGAAGGTCGAGCGGCTGCTGACCCGGCTGCGGATCTACTCCGGCAACCCGGACCTGGCCGTCGACGAGGAGATCCTGGCCGAGCAGCTGGTCTCCAACGACCGCAACGTCTCGCTGTCCTACCTGATGCGCAGCCTCGGCATGTTGCACGGCAACATCGAGGACAACCTGTACGTCTACCTGGCCGCCTGCTCGGTGACCGTCACCGCGCTGGAGCTGTCCACGATGGCCGCGACGCTGTCCCGGGGCGGGGCGAACCCGTTCACCGGCGTCCCCGCGCTGCCCCGGACCTACACCCGCGACGTGCTGTCGGTGATGAGCATGTGCGGCATGTACGACGCCGCCGGCCAGTGGGCCTACGACGTCGGCATCCCCGCCAAGTCCAGCGTCTCCGGCGCGATCCTGGCCGCCATCCCGGACGCGATCGGCGTGGGCGTCTACTCCCCCGGGCTGGACCGCAACGGGAACTCCGTGCGCGGCGTCGCGGTCTGCCGGGCGTTGTCGGACCGGTTCGGGCTGCACGTGTTCGCCGATCCCTCCGAGTCGCGGCTGGGCCGGATCGTGCGGCCGGGCCGGCGCGAGAACGCCACCGAGATGTACCCGTCGGGTGACGGCTGGCTCCCCGAGGGGTTGTAGGGCCAAGATCTCCTCCGGCGTCACCGATCTCCCCCCGACGTCACCGACGAGAGGACAGCGATGGTCGCCGAGGCCGAGCGGGAACTGGTCCAGGAGCAGCTGGAGGATCTGCGCAGCACGTGCTCGGCGGGCGGCGGGCTGCTGCTGCCGGGCGAGGAGGTCGTCAGCTACTACCCGCCCGAGATGCAGCGGCGCGCCGACGAGTTCGGGCTGGCCGGCACGAACGTCGACGGCACCCGGTGGCAGGTCGGGGACTGCGACGTCCGGATCCCGCTGCACTCGATCTCCAAGGTGTTCACCTACGGGCTCGCGCTGGAGGACAACGGGCTCGACGAGACCCTGCGCCGGGTGGGGGTCGAGCCGTCCGGTGACCCGTTCAACTCGATCACCTTCGACGACGTGCACCACCGGCCGTTCAACCCGATGATCAACGCCGGGGCGCTGGTCGCGGCCAACCTGGTCAAGGGCGCCACCAAGGAGGAACGGGTCGAGCGCCTGCTGGAACGCAACCGGGCCTACACCGGGAACCCGGACCTCGTCGTCGACGAGCAGGTGCTGGAGCAGCAGCTGGTCTCCAACGACCGCAACCTGGGCCTGAGCTACCTGATGCGCAGCCTGGGCATGCTGCACGGCGACATCGACGACAACCTCTACGTCTACCTCGCCGCCTGCTCGATCACCGTCACCACCCCGGAGCTGTCGGCGATGGCCGCCACGCTCGCCAACGGCGGGGTGAACCCGTTGACGGGTGTCCGGGCCCTCGACCGCGAGCACCTGCGCACCGTGATCAGCGTGATGAGCATGTGCGGCATGTACGACGCGGCCGGCGAGTGGGCGCACGACGTCGGCATCCCCGCCAAGAGCGGGGTCTCCGGCGGGATCATGGGCGTGCTGCCGAGCTACTTCGGGCTCGGCGTCTACTCCCCCGGCCTGGACCGGCACGGCAACTCGGTCCGCGGGGTCGCGGTCTGCCGGGAGCTGTCGGCCCGCTTCGGGCTGCACATGTTCGCCGACCCGAGCGAGTCCCGGTTCGGCCGGGTGGCCCAGCCGCAGGTGAGCCACGGCTGAGCCGGAGCCCGGTCAGAGCGAGGCGATCAGCCGGTCCACCCGCTCGTCCACCGCGCGGAACGGGTCCTTGCACAGCACGGTCCGCTGCGCCTGGTCGTTCAGCTTCAGGTGCACCCAGTCGACGGTGAAGTCGCGCCCGGCGGCCTGCGCGGCGGCGATGAAGTCGCCCCGCAGCTTCGCCCGGGTGGACTGCGGCGGGGTGTCCTTGGCCGCCTCGATGTCGCCGTCGTCGGTGACCCGGTCGACGAGGTCCTTGCGCTGGAGCATGTCGAACAGGCCGCGCCCGCGCCGCACGTCGTGGTAGGTGAGGTCGAGCTGGGCGATCCGGGCGCTGGACAGCTCCAGGCCGTGCTTGGCCTGGTACCGCTCGACGAGCCGGTGCTTGATCGCCCAGTCGATCTCCCGGTCGATCAGCGACAGGTCCTGCTGCTCGACGGCGTCCAGGGTGCGGCCCCAGAGCTCGACGACCCGCTCCATCACCTTGTCCTCGTGCCCGCGCGACTGCATGAACTCCACGGCACGGGCGTAGTACTCGCGCTGGATGTCGAGCGCGCTGGCCTCCCGGCCACCGGCCATCCGGACCGGGCGGCGCCCCGTGAGGTCGTGGCTGATCTCCCGGATCGCGCGGATCGGGTTGTCCAGGGTGAAGTCCCGGAACTGGACGCCTGCCTCGATCATCTCCAGCACGAGGTGGGCCGACCCCACCTTGAGCAGGGTCGTCACCTCGGACATGTTCGAGTCGCCGACGATGACGTGCAGCCGCCGGTAGCGCTCGGCATCGGCGTGCGGCTCGTCGCGGGTGTTGATGATCGGGCGGGACCGGGTGGTCGCCGAGGAGACGCCCTCCCAGATGTGCTCGGCCCGCTGGGACAGGCAGTACACCGCCCCGCGCGGGGTCTGCAGCACCTTGCCCGCACCGCAGATCAGCTGGCGGGTGACCAGGAACGGGAGCAGCACGTCTGCGATCCTGGAGAACTCGCCCTGCCGGGCGACCAGGTAGTTCTCGTGGCAGCCGTAGGAGTTGCCCGCGGAGTCGGTGTTGTTCTTGAACAGGTAGATGTCACCGCCGATGCCCTCGTCGACCAGCCGGCGCTCGGCGTCGACGAGCAGGTCCTCGAGGATCCGCTCGCCCGCCTTGTCGTGGGCGACGAGCTGGGTCAGCGAGTCGCACTCGGCGGTGGCGTACTCGGGATGGGAACCGACGTCGAGGTAGAGACGGGCACCGTTGCGGAGGAAGACGTTGGAGGACCGGCCCCACGACACCACCCGGCGGAAGAGGTAGCGCGCCACCTCGTCCGGGGACAGTCGGCGCTGTCCGTGGAAGGTGCACGTGACACCGAACTCCGTCTCGACCCCGAAGATCCGACGCTGCATGCCGTTCAGGGTATGCGCCCGACCCCCTCTACTGTCAGTGCTGTGAGCGGATGGTTCGAGCGCGTCGCACGACGGTCCCGACGGGTGAACGGGGGAATCACCACCGTTTCCCAGGTGGACCAGGCGATCACCGACTTCATCGCGGGCCGCCCGCCCAGCCGGGTGGACACGACACTGCGCCGGCTCACCCACACGGCCGATCACAGCGTGCTCTGGTTCGCGGTCGCGGCGATCCTCGCCGTCCGGCGGGGTACGGGGCGGCACGCGGCGATGCGCGGGGTCGCCTCGATCGCGCTGACCAGCTTCACCGCCAACGCGGTGCTGAAGCCGCTGCTGCCGCGCCGCCGCCCGGCCGCGGCGGAGCTGCCGGCGTACCGGACGGTGGCCTGCCCGCCGTCGTCCTCGTCGTTCCCGTCCGGGCACGCCGCCTCGGCCGCCGCGTTCGCGACCGCCGTGCTGATGGAGAACCGGCAGGTCGCCCCGGTGGTCGTGCCGCTGGCCGCGCTCGTCGGGTGGTCGCGGGTGCACGTCGGTGTGCACTGGACCTCCGACGTGCTGGCCGGTGCGGTGGTCGGCACGTCCGTCGCGCGGCTCACCCGCCGCTGGTGGCCGGTGCGGCCCAGCGACGAGGCCCGGGCCCGCCCGATCGACACCGTGCACGCGCTCCCGCAGGGCGACGGCCTGGTGATCGTGTCGAACCCGTTCTCCGGCCCGCCGGACCACGACGTGTCCGACGAGGTGCGCGAGCGGCTCCCGGCCGCGCACCACCTCGTCGTCGGGGACGGGGTCAAGGTGGAGGACATGCTGGAGGACGCGATCGCGCAGCGCGGGCGGTGGGTGCGTGCGGTCGGCGTCGCGGGCGGGGACGGGACGGTGGGCACCGCCGCCGCGGTCGCGGACCGGTACGGGCTGCCGCTGGTCGTCGTCCCGGGTGGGACGCTGAACCACTTCGCCCGCGACGTCGGCGTCTACGACGTCCAGGAGGCCGTCGACGCCACCCAGGCCGGTGAGGCCGTCGCCGTCGACCTGGCGCTGGTCGAGGCGCATCCCGGCCGCCTGGACGACCCGGAGGACGTCTCGGTCACCCGGACCCGGTACTTCCTCAACACCGCCTCGATCGGCTCCTACCCGGAGCTGGTGCGGCTGCGCGAGCAGTGGCAGCCCCGCTACGGCAAGTGGCCGGCGTTCGCGGCCGCGCTGATCACCGTCCTGCAGCGGTCGGAGAAGATCAGCGTGCGGATCGAGGACCGCTGGTACAAGGTGTGGTTCCTGTTCGTCGGGAACGGCCCCTACCACCCGCGCGGCGCCGTGCCGGCGTGGCGGCCGACGCTCGACTCCGGGCTGCTCGACGTCCGCTGGCTCCGTGCCGACGTCCGGTTCTCCCGGCTGCGGGTGGTGCTCGCGCTGATCCTGTCCGCGCTCGGGCACAGCCGGGTCTACCACCAGCGCGAGGTGCCGCGCCTCGACGTCGAGCTGCTGGAGCCGAGCATGCTGGCCACCGACGGCGAGGTGGTCGAGGAGGCCGGCCGCTACACCTTCCGGGTCGCCGAGCGGCCGATCCCGGTGTACCGGCGCGACGAGGAGCGCTGGACCGGCCGCGACCGCCCGTTCCAGGGATGAGCACCCGCCGACGTACTCCCTCCCGCGGAGGCGGCATCGGTACCGTGCTGCTGCGTTCGGTACGTCCCCTCCTTGCGGACCGCACCGGCCTCGGCGAGCCGGTGGACGTGCTGCTGTCCGGGCACCGGGTCGCCGCGATCGGCACCGGTCTCGACGCCGGTGGCGCCGAGATCGTCGAGTGCGACGGCCGGGCGCTGCTGCCCGGCCTGTGGGACCACCACGTGCACATGGCGCAGTGGTCGCTGGCCCGCCGCCGCCTCGACCTGTCCGGGGCCCGCTCGGCCGCCGCCTGCGCGGCACTGGTCGCCGACCGGCTGGCGATCGACCCGCCCGCGCCGGGCGAGGTGCTGGTCGGGTTCGGGTTCCGGGACGCGCTGTGGCCCGACGAGGCACACCGCACGCTGCTCGACGACGTGTCCGCGGGCGTCCCGGTCGTGCTGGTGTCCGGTGACCTGCACCAGGGCTGGCTCAACAGCGCCGCCTGCGAGCGGTTCGGGCACCGTGGGCACCCGACCGGCCGGATCCGGGAGTCGGAGTTCTTCGCGGTCACCGTCGCGCTGCAGGACGTGCCCGACGACGTGCTGGACGGCTGCGTGGCCGACGCCGTGGCGGCCGCGTCGGCGCGCGGGGTGGTCGGGATCGTCGACTTCGAGGCGCCGTGGTCGCTGCCGGACTGGCGGCGCCGGATCGAGGCCGGCACGACCGGGGTCCGGGTCGAGGCGTCGGTGTGGCCGGACCGGCTGGAGGCGATGATCGCGACCGGGCTGCGCTCCGGCGACGTCGTCGAGGCGACCGGGGGCCTGCTCTCCGCGGGCCCGCTGAAGGTGATCACCGACGGGTCGCTCAACACCCGCACGGCCTACTGCTACGACCCGTACCCCCGCCCGCCCGGCGCGGTGATCGACCACCCGTGCGGGCTGCTGCTGGTCCCGCCGGACGAGCTGCGGCCACTGCTGGCCCGGGCCCGCGACGCCGGGCTCGAGGCCGCGCTGCACGCCATCGGCGACCACGCCAACACCCTGGTGCTGGACGCCTTCGCGAGCTCCGGGGCGCGCGGGCGGATCGAGCACGCCCAGCTGCTGACCGGCGCGGACGTACCCCGGTTCGCCTCGCTCGGCCTGATCGCGTCGGTGCAGCCCGAGCACGCCCTGGACGACCGCGACGTCGCCGACCGGCTGTGGGCGGGCCGCACGGAGCGCGCGTTCGCCTACGGCTCGCTGCACGCCGCGGGCGCCCGGCTCGCGCTGGGCTCGGACGCCCCGGTCGCCCCGCTGGATCCGTGGATCGCGCTGGCCGCGGCGGTGCACCGGACCGCCGACGGGCGGGACCGCTGGCACCCCGAGCAGGAGATCGACCGGGCCGTGGCGCTGGGCGCGTCGTTCGGGGTGGTGCCCGGGTCGGTCGCCGCGGTCGCCGAGGGTGTCCGGGCGGACCTGGTGCTGACCGACGCCGACCCGACGTCCTGCGATCCGGTCACGCTGCGGGAGATGCCGGTCGCCGGGACGCTCGTCGGCGGCCGGTGGACGCACCGTGCCGGAGTCTGACGCTGTTCCGTCCTCCGACGGCGCCGATGACGACGGCGGCGATGACGGCGGCGGCGATGACGGCGGCGGCGGCGGTGCCCGGTCCGGCCGGCCCGCGGGGCGGCCGGGCCCGGCCGGACCGACCGGACCGACCGGGCCCGCGGTGCTCGAGGAGGTCGCGCTACCGCACGGGCCGCTGACGATCCTGCGCCCGGCCGACCCGGACGCGGTGGAGTTCGACCCGGTCACCGGCGTCGAGGGGGCGGAGGAGCTGCACCCACCGCACTGGGCGCGACTGTGGCCGTCGGCGCGGGCCCTGGCGGCGGCGCTGGAGCAGGCCGGGCCGCGGCGGCTGGCCGGGCGCCGGGTGCTGGAGCTCGGCTGCGGGCTCGGGTTGCCGTCGCTGGTCGCCGCACGGGCCGGTGCGGTACCGGTGCTCGCGACCGACCGGTCCCCGGCCGCGGTGGCCTGGGTCGCCGCGAACGCCCGGCGGTCCGGTCTGCAGGTCGACGCCGCGGTGGCGTCGTTCGACGGGCGCGATCCCCTGCTCGACGCGCAGCGCTGGGATCTGGTGCTGGCCTCCGACGTCCTCTACGGCGCGGCCGCCGCCGACGCCCTGAGCGTGCTGCTGCCCCGGGTGACCAGCCGCCGGGCCGCGGTGTGGCTGGCCGACCCCGGGCGCCCGGAGACGCCGCGGTGGCTCGAGGCCAACCGGGACACCTGGACGGTCCGCACCCGGCCGCTGCCGCACGGCGTGGACCTGCACGTGCTGCGGCGCAGGCCCTGAGCTTGATCTTTAGCCTTGGCTGGTTCGGCTCGTCGCGGCATTAGCCGCGCGTTTCCCAACGTCGTGGCGGGTAGCGCGGCGTCGGTTGCGGGACCCGGGCCCGGCCCGGCTAGATTTCGGTGCCCTGGCCGGGCGGCTGGTGTTCACGCGCAGGTGGCGAAACCCGCGACGGGGTCAGCCCCAAGGTGCGCAGCACGCCCTCGAAGCACTCGTCGACGCAGCTCGCTTTACCTCGCCGCACGTTGGTGCTCTATTGGACTGGCTCTCGGCGGTGACGCTCCCGGACGGTGGTGTGCCGTTCAGCCTCCCCGTGAAAGCCCAGAATCCGTTCTCGTCGGAAACCGGTGGTCCCGGACCTGGCCGTCGACGAGGAGATCCTGGCCGAGCAGCTCGTCTCCAACGACCGCAACGTCGGAACCGGCTCAGCTCACCCGACCCGGTCAGGGTGTCCGGGCACGCATCGCCACCGACATGGTCACACTGGGCATCGCGGCCACCGTAATCGTCTTCGCGTTCTGTGAGAGGTACCCGAAGAGGATCGAGCGGTGGCCGCACCCATGTCCGGCCGACACGCCGCACTACCTGCATCAACTCGGCGACGGCAGCGCCTCGAGGTTAAAGATCAAGCTGGGAGCAGGAAGCTGCTTATCAGCCTCGAACGACCATCCCACGCCTTGTCATGCCCAAGTCATGCCCAAGGTAGAACTCCACGTCCGGTTCCCGCCAGAAGCCCGCCCACAGATCTGACAGCGTACTCGATGTCAAAAGAGCCATCGAACGAAAGAATCGATCACAGTGTCTTCAGTCAGTATCGTCACGGGCGCGACCCGCGGTCTCGGCTTCGCAACGGCCCAGGCGCTCGCCCACCTCGGTCACTTGGTCGTCGTCAGTGGTCGTGACGAGGGGGCAGCGCAAGACGCGGCGGAGAAGCTCCGTGCCGGAGGCGGGAGGGCTCAGTTCGTTCAGCTCGACGTCACCTCGGAGACAAGCGTCAAGTCTGCAGCGGCGCAAGTCGCTCGGTGGACCGACCATGTCGACGTGCTGGTCAACAACGCGGGCGTGCTCCCGGAATGGACTGACAACCAACCGCACGAATTCGCAAGCGTGACGATGTTCGAGCGTACATTTCAAACCAATGTCTTCGGGGCGGTCGCAGTGACGGAGCAGTTTCTTCCGCTGCTCCACCGGTCGAGGGCCGGACGAATCGTCAACATTTCATCGACCATGGGCTCCCTGCACGATCAGACAAATCCGGACTCGCCCTACTTCCAGATGGTCGTGCCCGCGTACCAGAGCTCGAAGGCCGCGCTCAACGCCGTGACGATCACCTTGTCCAAGGCACTGGCTGCGAGCAACATCAAGGTGACGTCAGTGTGTCCCGGCTTTGTCCAAACCAACCTCACGCCGATCAGCAGAGAGCAGGCACCTCTAACCGCAGAGCAGGCTGTTGCGCCAATCATTTCCGCCGCGACGCTGCCGGCCGGTGCACCCTCCGGACAGTTCGTCGACGCCGCCGGCATCGTCGCCTGGTAGATAGCGCTTCCGGCGACCAGGCTTCGCCGCGGTCGAAGCTCAAGGCCTCACCCGATGCGCCCTTATGGAGCGCTAGACACCGCTGGCGCAGCCGGACGCGCGGGGTCAGCCGCAGATGCGGCCATCATCGGCCGCGCGTAACCGCTTGAGGTAGGCCGGTGAGCCCGTAGTCGGCGCCGGTCGGCAACTGCACATACCGCAGCTGCCGGCCGAACCGGTCGGTATCCACCCCCGGCTCGGCGACCAGGTCACCACCTGGGCGGCCAACAACCGGCGTGCCTCGGCGGTGGCCTGCGGCTGCACCTCGTCGGCGGTTTCAAACGACGGCGGGGCAAGCCCGCTAGGGCTCCGCGGCGTCGAGCTCTCACACGCGTCGATCCCGAGCCTCCGCGCGGTCTGCCCATCGGAGGTGTCGAAGGTGTCGTCGTCGGTTACCGACGTGACCGTCACCGTGCGGGCCGCCACCAACTCAACGGGTCCACCCGGCACGGCCGATTCCGGCGGCGGTCGGGGCCCGTCAGCACGACCGCGGCGACGACCAGCGCGGCCGACGCCGTCACCGACCACCACCCGGTCCTCGTCGACACGATCATCGACGCGTTCCCAGGCCGGCCGTCGCGGGCGCGGCGCAAGAATCGTGCCTGCCGTTCCTGCAGCCCGGCGCGGACGGTCCGGCCTGCTCCATCCTCGACATGTCCTCATGAGAAGTACCGCTGCCGGGCCTGCGGGCGTGCCCGCTCCGGCGTTGTCGGTACCGTCCGGAAGAATTCGGTCGAATTTGGTCTCGGCGGGGTCTTCGGGGTGGCCGCCGTTTCCCGGTCGGCACGGCCCAGATCCGGATGTGGGCGCCGCGGCGGAGCCGACGTCCGGGTTGGCGGGTGCTGGGCAGTGACCGCGACCGCACTCGGATCGGCAGGGGCGCAATGCTGGAGCACCGCGAGCAGCCCGGCGTCGAGGGCCGCGTCGCGCGCGGCCGCCGTACTGAGCCCGACCAGCGTCGGCACTTCTACACGCGGGCGGGCGCGCATGGTGCTCCCTCTCCCGCTGCGGTCGGCGGCAGCCTACGTCGGTGTCAACCAAAGCGAGGACGGTCCAGACGTTGGAAAACGCGCGGCTACTGCCGCGACGAGCCGAACCAGCCAAGGTTAAAGATCAAGCTGAGGCTGCGACCGCCCCGCCGTGCGCCGCGGATCAGTAACCTCCACACCCATGGCGCAGCAGCGGTCCGCCGATCCCCTCGCTCCGGCACTGCACACCGACGGGCCGCACCCCGACCTGGCCGGTGAGCTCGCCCTGTTCGGACGGTTCGTCGGATCCTGGCGGCTGGACTGGCACGGCTCCGACCGGCAGGCGGTCGGCGAGCTGCACGTCGGCTGGGTACTCGGTGGGCGCGCCGTGCAGGACACCTGGATCGTCCCCGGACCCGGCGAGCCCGGGCACGGCGTCGCCCCATTGGCCTTCCACGGCACCACGATCCGGTTCCCCGACCCCGTGCTGGGCGCCTGGCGCTCGACCTGGGTCGAACCGGTCAACGGCCGGGTCCGCCGGTTCGTGGGCCGGCCGACCGGCTGGGGCATCGAGTTGCTCAGTGACGAGGACGACCCGCAGCTGCGCTGGACCTTCTCCGAGATCACCGCCGATTTCTTCACCTGGATCGGCTCCCTGTCCACCGACGGCGGGGAGAGCTGGCAGGAGGAGGAGCGGATGTACGCGACCCGGGTGCGCGGCCCGGCTGTCACCGGTGCTCCGCCCATCCGGTGACGCGGTTCGCTGCGGGTGCCCGGCGTTGAACGGGCGGGCCCGCGACGAAACTCGACCGAATCCGGCAGCGATGATGATTTCCGGCGCCGGCATCTGTCTGTATGGGCATGGCAGAGCGAACAGTCGGGGTCGTACGGCGGCCGGAGAGCCTGGCGGCGGCGCAGAGCGGTGACGAGGTGGCGTTCGCGTCACTGGTCGATCCGTATCGATCCGAGTTGCAGGCACATTGCTATCGGATGCTGGCGTCGGTCCACGATGCCGAGGACGTGATGCAGGAGGCGCTCCTGCGGGCCTGGCAGGCGTTCCCGGGCTTCCAGGGTCGCAGCTCGCTGCGTACGTGGTTGTATCGGATCGCGACGAACTCGTGTCTCAACCTGATCGAGAGCCGTTCGCGACGCTTCCTTCCGGTCGATCTGGGTCCCGCGGTCGACCAGGTGCCCGGAGAAGCGTTCTGGATCGGCCCCTGTCCCGGTCCTTCGGCGGCGCCGGGGGCCGAGCAGTCCAGCCCGGCGGGCCGGTACGAGCTGCGGGAGAGCCTGGAGCTGGCGTTCGTGGCGGCGCTGCAGTACGTGCCCCCGAACCAGCGCGCCGCGTTGATCCTGCGCGACGTGCTGGGCTTCTCCGCCCAGGACGCGGCCGACGCGCTGGACACCACGACCACGGCCGTCAACAGCGCGCTGCAACACGCCCGCACGACCGTCAAGGCACGGATACCGGAGCGCAGCCAGCAGACGACCCTTCGCAGGCTGGGCGACGCCGGGACCCGACGGATCGTGCAGCGATACGTTCGCGCCCTGGAAGCTGCCGACGTCGCCGCGGTCGTGTCGATGCTGGCCGAGGACGCCACCTGGTCCATGCCACCCCTGCCCGCCTGGTACCGGGGACACGACGCGATCAGCCGGTTTCTCGACGCGGGACCGTTCACCGCTCGTTGGCGCCACCTGCCCACCTGGGCCAACGGGCAACCGGCGGTCGCCTGCTACACGTGGGACGAGGCCGGCGGGTCCTACGTCGCCCAGGTCATCGACGTACTCACCCTGGATGGTGAGCAGATCACGGCAGTGACCTCCTTCGTCGACCCCTCGCTGTTTCCTCGGTTCGACCTGCCGGCCCAGTTGCCGTGCTGCGGCTGCACCTGATCGCGAGGCGATGCGGCCGGCCGCTACTGATCCGGCACATCCCGGCGCCGCTGGAACGAGCCCTGGAACTCACCGGTCTCCGCGACATCCTTCCGCGCCGCGAGGCCTGCAGCTGCCGCGACTGCACGGAGTGGTGAGCGGTGCACGCGAACATTCCCGAAGGAGGGGCACATGAACACCACGTCGCCGATGTCGACCATCTGGGTGGTGGCACTGACGTCGGTCGCATCGATGATGGTGGCGCTGGATCTGCTGGTGGTCTCCACCGCGCTGAGCACCATCCGCCGCGACCTGGACACCTCGGTCGAGCTGTTGCAGTGGACGGTCACCGCCTACGGCCTCGCCTTCGCCTGCCTGCTGATGACCGGCGCAGCCCTGGGCGACCGATTCGGCCGTCGCCGGATGTTCACCTGCGGGTTGGCGCTGTTCGCGGTCGCCTCGGCGGCCTGCGCCCTGGCACCCGGCATCGGCTGGCTGATCGCGGCCCGGGCCGTGCAGGGCGCCGGGGCCGCGCTGGTGCTGCCGCTGGCGGTGTCGCTGCTGGTCACCGCGGTGCCACCCGAACGGCGTGGGCGGGCCCTCGGGGTCTTCGAGGGCGTCACCGGCTTGGCCACCATCGCCGGACCTCCGGTCGGCGGGATCCTCGCCCACACGGTGGGCTGGGAGTGGATCTTCTGGATCAACGTGCCGATCGCCGCGGTGATGATCCCGCTGGTGCGCCGGCGGATCCCGGAAAGCCACGGCCCCGACACCGCCATCGACACCCGCGGCCTGCTGCTGATCACCGGCGCAGGGTTCGGACTGGTGTGGGCGCTGGTACGTGGCAACGAGGCCGGCTGGACCAGCCCGGGTGTGCTGGCCGCCCTCGTGATCGGAACCGCGCTGGCCGTGGCCTTCATCTGCTGGGAGCGTCACCACCGTCACCCGATGCTTCCCCTGGGCCTGTTCCGGTCCCGGGCGTTCTCGGCCGGTACCGCCGCCGGCTTCCTGGGCTTCGCCGCGCTCTACGGCTCGGTGTTCTTCCTGGCCCAGTTCATGCAGATCGGGCTCGGCTACACACCACTCGAGGCCGGGGTCCGGCTGATCCCGTGGACCGCGACCCTGCTGGTGATCGCACCGCTGGCGGGGATGCTGGCCGACCGGCTCGGGGACAGGCTCGTGCTGACGGTCGGGCTCGCCCTGCAGGCCGCCGGCCTGGCCTGGCTCGGGCTCATCGCCTCGCCCGATCTGGGTTACGCGACACTGGTCGTGCCGCTGATCGTCGGCGGAGTCGGCGCGTCGATGGCCATCCCGGTCGTCCAGAACACCGTCCTGGGCGGCGTCGCACCCGACGCGCTCGGGAAGGCCTCCGGGGTGAACAACACGACCCAGGAACTCGGCGGTGCGTTCGGAGTCGCGATCCTCGTCGCCGCCTTCACCGCCGTCGGCAGCTACGCCTCCTCCACCACCTTCACCACCGGATTCGCCGCCGCCATCGGGACCTGTGCCGGGCTCGCGGTCGCCGCCGTGATCGCGGCCTGGTTCGTACCGGGCCCGGGACACACCGGTGATCCGCATGCGGCCGGCTCCGGGGCGCCTACTGCCGACGCCGCGAGGTGAGGCACTCTCCCGCCGCCGACCCTTCCCGCTCCCGGCGTCACGTCACCGCCCGGACCAGTACCGCCACCGCCGAGGCCGCGGACACCACCAGCACGGCCCGCCGGAGCAGCGGCGTGCTCACCCGATGCGTGAGCGCGTGCCCGCCGAGCCAGCCGATCACGATCCCGGGCAGCAGCCACAGCACGCCGACGAACGCGTCGGTGGCCGAGGACCGCAGCGGCCCTGCGAGCAGCACGACCAGCGCGACGAGGGCGGTGACCGTGCCGGTCACCGCGACCGTGGCGCGGGCCCGGCGGGGGTCGGACCCGGCGACGAGCAGTGCGATCGGCGGGCCGGTCACCGCCGCCGTCGTCCCCAGTACCGCCGATCCGGCACCGGCGACCGCGCAGGCCGCGGGCCCGGCCCGCACCGTCGTCGGGCCACGCGCCGTCATCAGCACCGCGCCGAGGATCGCCGCGGCGCCGAGCACACCGAGCGCGGCCGGATCCAGCACGGCCAGCAGCCAGGCACCGGCGGCCAGCCCGGGCACCGATCCGGCCAGTGCCCACCGCGTCACGACCGGATCGGTGTACCCCCGCCAGCGCATCGCCACCCCCGCGGAGAGCAGCAGGTTCACCACCATGGCGGGGACCGGCACCAGCCCCGGCCACAGCAGCAGCGCCACCGGAACCAGCAGCAGGTTCACGCCGAACCCGAGCAGGACCTGCACCGCGGTGCCCGCCGCGACCGCCGCCGTCGCCCCGAGCAGGACCGCCGGATCCGGCACGGTCACCGGTACCCGGTGACGTCCGCCGGTCTGCCCGCGTCCTGCACCTCGACGACGTAGCGCCAGGCGTCCGGGCGGGATCCGTCCAGGTCGTCCAGCGCGTAGACCCGGCCCAGCTCGCCCGACGAGGTGGACCGGCCGTTCCAGCGGTGCCGGTCCGGGTCGGCGGCCAGCGCCGCGATCCCGCGGCCCACGAACCGGGGCGTCTCGGAGATCGCGAAGTGCGGTACGCGTTCGCAGGCGTCGCGCCAGGTGTCCTCGGTGACGCCGAAGTGCTCCAACATCATCTCCGAGCGTAGCCAGCCCGGGGTGACGGCGACAGCGGTGCCGCCGTGCGCACGCAGCTCGTGCGCCCAGGACCGGGCGAGCCGGATCGGCGCGATCTTGGCGAGGTCGTAGTACACGTTGAGCCGGTAGTTCTCCGCGTTGTACTCGGCGGTGCCGTCGGTGACCTCGACGACCAGCCCGCCCGGGGTGCGGGAGAGCAGCCGCAGCGCGTGGTGGGCGGTGACCAGGTGGGTGTCGATCGCCAGGCGCAGCGTCCGCAGTCCGTTGGCCAGGTCGTGCTCCCAGACGGGGGTCTCCCACTCGACCATCAGCTCGCCGCCCCAGATGTCGTTCACCAGGACGTCGAGCCGGCCGTGTTCGCCCTCGATGCGGTCGACCAGGGTGGCCACCGCGCCGGGGTCGAGATGGTCGGTGGGGACCGCGATCCCGGTTCCGCCGGCGGCGGTGACCAGGTCGGCGGTGTCCTCGATCGTCTCGGCGCGGTCGTACTCGGAGCGCTGGGCGCGGGTCGTGCGGCCGGTGCAGTAGACGACGGCGCCCGCGGCGCCCAGCTCGACGGCGATGCCCCGTCCGGCACCGCGCGTGGCCCCGGCGACCAGTGCGACCCGATCCGACAGTGTCATGACCCCTCCTCGTTTATGAACGTCTATTCGTTTATATACGATGGGTGGGTGCCTCGCCGCAAGCAGGTTTCCGACACGGACGTTCTGGACGTCGCCCTCGATGTGCTGCACGCCCGCGGCCCGCAGGCGTGCACGTTCGCGGCACTGGCCGAGGCCAGCTCGCTGGCCCCGGCGACGCTGGTGCAGCGGTTCGGAAGCAAGGCCGGCCTGCTGCACCGGGTGCTGCTGCACGCGTGGGACCGGCTGGAGCGACGCACCGCCGAGCTCGGCGCCGGGGTGGAGCGCACCCCCGCCGGCGCGGTCGCGTTCCTGGTCGGGCTCTCCGCGCAGTACGGCGGCGGCATCGACAGCTACGCCGACGCGCTGCTGGTGCTGCGCGAGGACCTCCTCGATCCCGAGGTGCGCCGGCGGGGCACGGCGTGGCGCGGCTCGCTGGTCGACGTCCTCGACGCCTGCCTGGACGCGCGGCGGCCCGGCCTCGGCGAGGTCGTGGCCACCTACTGGCAGGGCATCCTGCTGTGGTGGAGCTTCGACCCGGCCGAGCCGGTGACCGCACACGTCGAGCGGGAGCTGACCCGCTTCGTGGGTACGGTGCTCAGCCCTGCGGCAGGTTCTGGACGTGCTGGAAGCCGAACCGGCCCTTGATGCACAGGTGCCCGTGGGTGACCGAGTGGTCCGACGGGCTGGTCACGTTCACGATCTCGCCCTGCTGCACGTGCAGTTCCAGGTTGCAGCCGACCCCGCAGAACGAGCAGACCGTGGTGGTGACGGTCTCCTCCTCGGGACGCCAGTTCCCGGCCTCGCGCTTGTCGTACTCGGACACCGACTTGAGTGCCCCGGTCGGGCAGACCCCGATGCAGTTGCCGCAGTACACACAGGCCGAGTCGGGCAGTTCCACGTCGTACTCGGTCGCGATGCGGGCGTCGAACCCGCGCCCGGCCGCGGCGATCGCGAAGGTGAACTGGGCGTCGGTGCCGCAGGCGTTGACGCACTTGTAGCACATGATGCACCGCGAGTAGTCCCGCACGTACAGGTCGTTGTCGACCTTGACGGGCTGTTCCACGGTCGCCCGCGTCCGACCATCCGGCGCAGAATGGTGCCCGGCGTGACGCCGTTCCCGCTCCCCGTCCACGGTGGGCGGTGCGGGTGGGCCGTAGCGCTCGGGGTCGACGCCGTACTCGCCCATCCAGCGCTGCACATCACCACTGGCCTCGCTCATGTCCGCCGAGGAGGCCAGCAGCTCCAGCACCATCCGGCGGCTGTGGCGGACCTTGTCGGTGTCGGTCCGCACTTGCATGCCGTCCTCGCAGGTGCGCGCACACGACGGGGCCAGGGTCCGGGCACCCTCGACCTCGACCACACACACCCGGCAGGCGTTGATCGGGTCCATGTTCGGCGCCCAACACAAGGTCGGGGTGTCGGCCTGCTGCGGGGTGCCTTCGCGGTGCAGCGCCTCGAGGATCGTGGACCCTTCGAGGACCCGGGCCTCGGTGCCGTCGAGCGTGACCGAGATGGTGCGCCGGATCTGCCCGAGCATCACCGGCCCCCCGGCGAGGCGTTCGGCCGGTCCGGGTGCCGATCCGGCGGGGTCGGCGACGGTCACACCGACCGCGCCGGCTCCGTTCGCCGGGTGCAGGGCGGTGACGCCCTCCCCGGCCGCGGGGCCGGGGCCCGGCGTCTCGGAGCCGGGTGCGGCGGCGCCGTTCACGACGGCATCGGCTTCCGCTGCCCCGTCGACGTCACCGGCGGCGGGGGCCTGCGAACCGCCGCCCGGACCCGCCGGGCCCTTGCCGCTGGTCGTCGTCATCGCTGCCCCCTCCGTCGTGCATCGGTCGTCGCCGGTCGCGGGCGCCGGGTCACCGGTCGCCCCCGTGGCCGTTCGTGGACGGGTGTCCGTTCGGCGACGCGATCAGTCCCAGGTCGATCGCCGACATCACCGCGGACGGCGCCGTCTGGCCCAGCCCGCAGATCGACGCGTCCCGCATGACCCGGGCGAGGTCGTCGAGGAGCGCGATCTCGGTCTCCCGGGACCCGATGGGGGCGTTGCGCTCCAGCCGGGCCAGCGCTTCCTCCTGACGCACGGTGCCGACCCGGCACGGCACACACTGCCCGCAGGACTCGTCCCGGAAGAACGCCGCGATCCGCCGCAACGTCCCGGTCAGGTCGGCGCGGTCGTCGAACACCAGCACCACACCGGATCCGAGGGTCGCGCCGATGTCGCGGGCGCCCTCCAGAGTGAGCGGGACATCGAGATCACCGGGCATCACGAACCCGCCGGCCGCCCCACCGAGCAGGGCGGTGCGCAGCGTCCCCCGCACCCCGCCCGCCAGGTCCAGCAGCTCGCGCAGCGTCGTCCCGAAGTCCACCTCGTACACCCCGGGCGTCGCCACGGCACCGGAGACACAGAACAACTTCGACCCGGTCGAGCGGCCTGCGCCGACGGAACCGAACGCCCGGCCACCGATGTCGAGGATCTCCAGGACGTTGTAGAGGGTCTCCACGTTGTTGATCGCCGTCGGCTTCCCGAACAGGCCCTTCTGCGCCGGGAACGGCGGCTTGTTCCGCGGCTCCCCCCGGAAGCCCTCGAGGGACTCCAGCAGCGCCGTCTCCTCACCACAAATGTAGGCACCCGCACCGCGGCGCAGCTCGATGTCGAACGCGAAACCCTCACCCATCACATCGCCGCCCAGATAACCCCGGGCCCGAGCAGCGGAGATCGCGTCCTGCAGCCGGCGGGTCGCCAACGGATACTCACCGCGGATGTAGAGATAGCCCACGGTGGCGCCGGTGACGAACCCGGCGACCGTCATCGCCTCGATCAGCCCGAACGGGTCGCCCTCCATCAACACCCGGTCCTTGAACGTGCCGGGTTCGGACTCGTCGGCATTGCACACCAGGTAGTGCGGGCGCTCGGGGGACTGCGCGACGCCCTCCCACTTCACCCCGGTCGGGAACGCCGCACCACCCCGCCCGGTCAACGACGAATCCTTCAACTCCGCGATCACCCGCGACGGACCGAGATCCACCGCCCGCCGCAAAGCCGCATAGCCGCCTCGGAACCGGTAGTCGTCCAGCGAGGACGGGTCGACGACACCGACCCGGCGCAGCAGCCGCAGGCGCTCGCCGGTCCGGGTCTGCGGCGCGCTCACGGTGGTGTCGGCGAAGGCCCGGTCGGCCTCGGCGGCCTGGTCGCCGGTGGTGTCGGCGCGCGTGCGTGCCGTGTCGAGCACCGCGGACGGTGTCGCCGGGGCCTGCGAGAGGTCGGGTTCCCCGGCGCGCTGGTGCAGCACGGCCGGGGCCCGCTCGCACAGGCCCAGACAGGGGCTGCGCACCCAGCAGGCGTCGGCGCCGACCGGCCCGTCCCCGCCGGGCGGGGCGTCCGTGGTGCCGGACGGGGACGCCGGAGCGGCACTCGTGTCGCGGGCGCCGCCTTCGGGACCGAGCGCCGCCGTGAGCTCGGTGATGATCTCCTCACCCCCGTTGGGCCCGCACACGACGTCGTCGCACACGTGCACCACCCGCGGCGCCCGTGGCTCGACGGAGAACATCGCGTAGAAGGTGGCGACGCCGTAGATTTCCGCCGGCGGGACCTGCAGCGTCCGTGCGACGTGGTTGAGCGCCCCCTCGGACAGCCAGCCCTCGGCGTCGTGCACGGCGTGCAGCAGCGGTAGCAGCAGATGGCGGTGGGATCGGGCGGCGTGTCCGGCGTGTACCGCCCGGTTCGGCCGGTCGGCCACCGCCGGCACGGCGGCCGCTGGTGCGAGCAGCGCGAAGGTCGCGTCGACGGCGTCGCGCTCGGCTGTGCTCGGCTCCGCCGTCGACAGATGCAGATCCATTCGCTACTCCCCCGCCACCGGTAGCCCGGCGACCTTCTCGATGCGTACCGCCGTCGCCTTGAACTCCGAGGTCCCGGACTTGGGGTCCCAGGCGTCGTTGGTCAGCGCGTTCACGTCGACCTCCTCGGAGAAGTGCGGCGTGAACGACGCCAGACCCGGCCGCAACGACGGGTCGAGCGCGACCGGCGCCTCCACCGAGCCGCGCCGGGAGCTGACCCGCACCCGTTCGCCGTCGGCGATGCCCATGTGGGCGGCGTCGGCAGCGTCCATCCGCAGCGACTCGCGGCGGCGCATCGGTGAGGCGTAGCCGCCGGTCTGGACACCGGAGTTGTAGGCGTCGAGCAGCCGCACGGTGGTGAGCCGGATCGGGAACTCGTCCGTCAGCTCGTCCACCGGCGCGACGTGCTCGACCGGGGTGAACGGGGCGGGATCGCCGCGTTCCACCGGGTCGTCGGCCCAGAGCCGGGCGTGCATCAGCGGGGTGCCGGGGTGGTCCTCGGCCGGGCACGGCCACTGGATGCCGCCGAGCGCGTCGAGGCGGGCGTAGCTCATGCCGTGGTGCCAGTTCAGCGATACCGATCGCAGTTCGTCCCACACCTGCTCGGCGGTCGGCTCACCCCACGCGTGCCCGAGCCGGTCTGCGATCGCGCAGATGATGTGCGTATCCGGACGGGCCACGCCGGGTGGGTCGAGTGCCTTGCGGACCCGCTGCACCCGTCGTTCGGAGTTGGTGACGGTGCCCTCGTACTCACACCAGTCCGCCGCCGCGGGCAGCACGACGTCGGCCAGCTCGGCGGTCGCGGTCCGGAAGATGTCCTGGACGACCAGGCAGTCCAGCCCCTCCAGCAGGTGCCGGGCGTGCACGGCGTTGGCCTCCGACTCCGCCGGGTTCTCCCCGATGCAGTACAACGCCGACAGGTCGCCGCGCTCCATCGCCTCGAACATCTCCGACAGGTGCATGCCCTTCTCCGGCGGGATCGGCTTACCGCCGTAGACGGCCTGGAACCGGGCCCGCGCCACATCGTCGGCCAGGTCGTAGCCGCCGGGCAGCTTCGACGGGATCGACCCCATGTCGCCGCCGCCCTGAACATTGTTCTGTCCACGCAGCGGCACCAGCCCGGAGCCGTAGCGGCCGACGTGGCCGGTCAGCAACGCCAGGTTGATCAACGCGAAGACGTAGTCCGCCGCGTTGTGGTGCTCGGTGATTCCCAGCGTCCAGCAGATCTGGGCCCGGTCGGCGCGGGCGTAGGCGTGCGCGAGCTCGCGGATCGTGGCGGCCGGGACACCGGTGATCTCTTCGGCGCGTTCCAGGGTGTAGGGCTCGACCGACGCCGCGTAGTCGGAGAACCCGCTGGTGGAACGCTCCACGAACGACCGGTTCACCAGACCGGCATGAATGATCTCCCGCCCCACCGCATTGGCCAGGGCGATGTCGGTACCCACATCCAGGCCCAGCCAGGCATCCGCCCAATGGGCGGTCGAGGTGTGGCGCGGGTCCACCGAGTACATCCGGGCACCCTTACGCAGCCCCTGGAGCACGTGGTGGAAGAAGATCGGGTGCGTCTCGCGGGCATTACTACCCCACAAGATCAGAAGGTCGGCGTTTTCCGCCTCGACATAAGCGGAGGTGCCGCCGCCGGCACCGAACACAGCCGTCAGACCGACGACACTGGGAGCGTGTCAAGTACGGTTACAGCTGTCGACGTTGTTGCTGCCCATCACCGCCCGAGCGAACTTCTGCGCGGTGTAGTTCATTTCGTTGGTGGCCTTGGAGCAGCTGAACAGTCCGAACCGCTCGCCGGGCACATCCCGGAAGCCGGCCGCAGCGCGGTCCAGGGCCTCCTCCCACGAGGCGGGACGCAGTACTCCGTTCTCCCGGACCAGCGGCTCGGTGAGCCGGACGTGGCGGGCGCGGAGCCCACGGCGGGAGCGGGTGGTGCGGGTCATCGTCGACCTCCGGGTGGTGAATCCTGGCGACGACGCCACCGTAGCAAGCCGGAGACCCGAGTCACATGATCTCAGCGCTCGGCCGCCACCTCGTCCCCGGCGACGAGCGGGAACCAGGCCGGGAGGATCCCGTGCGGGGCGACGGTCTCCCCGCACGCCGTCACCGGCACGTCCAGCTGCCCGGCTGTCGCCGCCCACACGGTGCGGGCTCGGTCGCCGTCGTACAGCCTCACCGCGGGCAGCGGACGGGCCAGCGCGGCGGCGTACTCGTCGGGGGTGTTGACGTTGGTCAGCGAGTCCAGCCGCGGGTCGAGCCGGGCCAGTACCGGGTCCGAGCGCAGCGACTCCTCCGGGATCCGGTGCACATCGACGCGGGCGAACAGCGACGGCGGCCTGCCCTGCCCGGCCGCGGTCAGTTCGGCGATCGTGCCGGACAGCCCGGTGCGGTAGGCGGCGGCGAGCGGCTGGTGGTGGCCGTGCGCGACCGGGAGCGCGACGTCGTGGCCGCGCAGCAGATCCAGCACGCGGGCGGCGAAGGCCGGATGCAGCAGCGGCAGGTCGGTCGAGACGACGACGGCGGCCTCCGCCCGGTCCGCGACGGCGCCCAGCCCGACCCCGATCGCCGGCAGCGGCCCGAGACCCGGGACCGGGTCGTCGGACACCTCGGTGCCGGGCGGCAGCGCCGGCAGCGCCTGCCCGTGGGCGCGCACGACGACGACCGGCCCGTCCACCGCCCGTCCCAGGACGGCGACGGCGCGGGTCAGCAGCGGCGCGCCGTGCCAGCCGAGATCGGCCTTGGGCGCCCCCATCCGCGACGACCGGCCGCCGGCCAGGACGATCCCGGCGCCGGGGCGGCGCCCCCCGTACCCACGCACGGCGGTGATCGTAGGCGCCCGGCCCGGCGGGCCTACCCTGGTGGTCCGGCCGCAGGTCCACCTGTCGCGGTCCGGAGGGAGGGGACGTCATGGGACGCCTGACGGTCCGCCGACCGGTGCTGCGGTTGAACTCCGACGGCAGCACGCGGTCGCGTCCGGACACGCTCGTCGCCGAGGAGCCGCTGGAGACCCGGGTCTCGGGTTCGCCGCTGACGGTCACGATGCGCACGCCGGGGCACGACGTCGAGCTCGCGCACGGGTTCCTGCTCACCGAGGGTGTCATCGGGTCCCGCGACGACATCGCCTCGGCCCGCTACTGCGACTCGGTCGACGACGACGGCCGCAACACCTACAACGTCCTCGACGTCGACCTGGCGCCCGGCGTCGCCCCGCCGGACGTCTCGGTCCAGCGGAACTTCTACACGACATCGTCGTGCGGGGTGTGCGGGAAGGCCTCGCTCGACGCCGTCCGGCTCAAGACCCGGCACCCCCCGGCCACCGACCCGCTCCGCATCCGCCGGGAACTGCTGCTCGATCTGCCCGACCGGCTGCGCGAGCGCCAGAAGGTGTTCGGCTCCACCGGCGGCCTGCACGCGGCCGCCCTGTTCGACGACGACGGGGAACTGCTGGTCGCACGGGAGGACGTCGGCCGGCACAACGCCGTCGACAAGGTGCTGGGCCGGATGCTGATGGACGGCCGGATCCCCGCTGCCGGCACGGTGCTGATGGTGTCCGGGCGGGCGTCGTTCGAGCTCGTGCAGAAGGCCGTGATGGCGGGGGTGCCGATGCTGGCGGCGGTGTCGGCGCCGTCGTCGCTGGCGGTGGAGCTGGCCGAGGAGTCCGGGATGACGCTCGTCGGGTTCCTGCGCGGGGCGACGGGCAACGTCTACACCGGTCAGGAACGCATCGAGCTGTAACCGGCCACGGCCGGGCGGTGGCGGTGCAGGAGCCGCCCCCCACCGGCCGGCACCCCGGCCCGACGGGCGGGTGATCCACCCGACGGTCGCGACGACGAGCAGGCAGCCGGCGGCCTGCCACGCGGTCAGCGTCTCACCGAGCACCAGCATGCCGAGCAGGACCGACAGCACCGGGTGGATCAGCAACAGCGCTCCCGCGGTCCCCGCGGAGAGCCCGGCCGCCCCGCGACCGATCAACACCCAGGACACGACCTGCCCTGCTAGCGCCAGCACGATCAGCCACGCCCAGGTCTGCGCGGGCAGTGCCACCTCGATCCCGCTGCCGAGCAGCCCGAAGGCGCCGGTCGTGATCCCGGCCCCGACGGTCGCCAGCGTGACCGGGGTGACCAGGTGGCGCGGGTGCCGCCGCGACGACGACCGGTTGAGGTGCAGGAAACCGGCGTAGGCGATACCGGCCAGCGTCCCGAGCACGGCGCCGCGCACCGGTTCCGGCCCGCCCGCGCCGGCGCCGAGGGCACCGCCGGCCAGCGCGATCCCGCCGAGCAGCACCGGCGCGGCGAGCACCAGCCTGCGCGGCATCCGCTCCCCCACGACCGCCCAGGCGATCAGCGGGAGCGCGAGGACCTGCACGTTGAGCACCACGTTCGCGACCCCGGCGCCGGCGTCGAGCACCGCCTGGGTCCAGAGCAGGAAGTCCGCGCCGAGGAACACCCCGGACAGCAGCGCCCACCCGGCCACCGGCAGCGACACCCCGCCGAGCCGCCGGTGCTCGGCCAGCGCCCACGGGCCGAGGACCAGCAGGGCGAGCACGCACCGCCAGAACGACGCCGTCGCCGGGTCGGTCCCGGCGAGGGCGACGAGGATGCCGGTCCAGGCCAGGACGGCGGCCCCGGCGAGCAGGAGCCCGGCGGAGTTCGGGTCGGTGGTGGCGCGTGCGTTCACAACGACCACGCTCCCCGTCGCGACCGAGAAGATCCAATGAATGTTTCTGCGCTGTACCGCTAAGCTGAGCTATGTGATTACCTGGGAGAGGTTGCGGGTCTTCAGCGCCGTCGCCGAGCACGGTTCGGTCGGCGCGGCCGCCGCGGTGCTGCACATCACCGGCCCGGCCGTCACCCAGCAGCTGCGCAAGCTGGAGCGGGAGACCGGCACCCGGCTGGTCGAGCCGGACGGGCGCGGGATCCGGCTCACCGCCGCCGGGCACATCCTGGCCGGGCACGCGAGGGCCGCCACCGTCGCGGTCTCCGAGGCCGAGCGCGATCTGGCGACGCTGCACGACGACGCCGCCGGCCCGCTGCGGATCGGCTCGGTCGCCAGTGCCCTGCGGGCGCTGCTCCCCGGCGCGCTGCGCGAGCTCATCGCCGAACACCCGCGGCTCGTCCCGACCGTCACCGACGGGGAGGTCGTCGACCTGCTCCCCGCGCTGCGCTCGCGCGACCTCGACGCGGTCCTGCTGGAGAGCTGGACGCAGCGGCCTGCGCGGCTCCCGGCCGGCCTGCGGGTGACCACCCTGGTCACCGAGCCGGTGCTGCTCGCCGTCCCCGACGGACACCCGGCGGGCGCGCACGACCCGGTCGTGCTGCGCGGGCTCGGCGACGAGGTGTGGGCGTCGAGCCCGGTCGGGACGGAGCCGTACGAGGCGCTGCAGCAGCTGCTACGTGCCGGCGGGACCGAGCCCGACGCGCGCTACCTGTTCGGCGACTTCGCCACCCAGCTCGCGATGGTCCGCGCCGGCCTGGCGATCGCGCTGGTGCCCGGGATGGCGGTGGTGGGGCCGGCCGACGGGGTGCGGTTCCTGCGCTGCCGGCCCGCCCTCGGACGGTCGCTGGTGCTCGCGAGCCGAGCCTCCGACGCCGAGCTGCCCGCCCTGCAGGCCCTGGCCGCGACACTGCGCACCGCGGCGGGCCGGGTGCTCGACGCCGCCCCCGACCCGGACGTCTGAGCGCGCCACCCGGTGCGGGCGGGCCCCACCTCAGGCCAGCAGCTCGCGCACCATCGGGATCACCTTCGTGCCGTAGAGCTCGACGGCCTTCAGTCGCGCCGAGACCGGCTGCGGCCCGACGGTGTAGATCAGGTCGAACCGCTGCGCACCGACGGCGCGGATCGAGTCCGCGATCCTGCGCGCGACCGTCTCCGGGGCCCCGACGTGCAGTGCCCCGCCCTCGACGTCGGCCTCGAAGCGGGCCCGCGACATCGGCGGCCAGCCGCGCTGGGCCCCGATCCGGTCCATCTGCGCCTTGTAGGGGCCGAAGAAGATCTCCTTCGCCTCCTCGTCGGTGTCGGCGACGAAGCCGGGCGCATGCATGCCCACGGGCTTCGCGGTGTGCCCGAACTGCGCGACGGCACGGTGGTAGAGATCGACGTAGGGCGCGAAACGTCCCGGCGCACCGCCGATGACCGCCAGCATCAGGCCCAGGTCGTGCCGGGCGGTGCGGACCACCGACTCGGGCGAACCGCCGACGCCGACCCAGACCGGGATCCGGTGCCCGGTCCGCGGGTGGACCTCGACGGCATCGAGCGCGGCCCGGGTGCTGCCCTGCCAGGTCACCGGCTTCTCGTCGAGCAGCCGGACGAACAGGTCGAGCTTCTCCTCGAACAGCACCTCGTAGTCATTCATGGAGTAGCCGAACAACGGGAACGACTCGGTGAACGAGCCCCGGCCGACGATCACCTCGGCACGCCCCTCGGACAGCGCGTCCAGGGTGGCGAAGCGCTGGTAGACCCGCACCGGGTCGTCGGAGCTCAGCACGGTGACGCCGGAGGAGAGCCGGATCCGCGCGGTCCGGGTCGCGATCCCGGCGAGCACCGTCTCCGGCGTCGAGATCGCGTACTCGGGCCGGTGGTGCTCCCCCAGCGCGACGACGTCGACGCCGGCCCCGTCCGCCAGCACCACCTCGTCGACGACCTGGCGCAGGGCCTGCGGGTGGGACAGCAGCACACCCTCGTCGTCGGTCGGCACATCGCCGAAGGTGTCCATCCCGAACACGGTGTCACTCATACGACCTCCTCATTGGTTGACCCTTCAACCATCATGCCAGGAGCCCGGGCAGGGCGGTTCTCAGTCGTTGTCGAGCGCCTCCCGGTACGCCCGCTCGGCCCCTTCGAGGTACCGCTCGAGCCCGGCGCGCTCGACCTCGGACAGCCGACCCAGGATCTCGCCCAGCGGAATCCGTACCCGGTTCAGGTACGACGCCAGACCGTCGGGCAGCGCACCGGTGTGTTCGACGAGGACGCGACGGCGGTCGGCCGGGTCGGCCACCCGCCGGGCGAGCCCGGCCGCCACCAACCGGTCCACCACCCGGGTCGCCGAGCCGGCGGTCAGTCCGAGACGGTCGCCGAGGGCGCCACTGGTCGTCGAACCGTCCAGTTCCAGCAGGCTCGCGGCCTGGTAGTCGGTCGGACCGAGCCCGGAACGCTCCGCCGCGCGCAGATGGAAACGCACCACCGCGGCCAGATATCTGCGGTACAGGTCGGCCGCGGGCCGCTCGTCGGACATCGTGTGACCTCGATTCATTTGCGTGCATGCAACTGCTCCTGGTACACAATTATTGCATACACACAAGCATCTCGGGAGGTCGACCATGAGCACGACAGCAACCCGACCCGCGCACCCCGCCCCACCGCGGCGACGAATCCTGCTTCGAGCCGCACTCGCCACGGCGGCCGTACTCGGCGTGCTCGGCGCCGGTGGATACGCCTGGCTGTCGCTGACCTCCACCCCGCACGTGACCGGGCAGGTGGACTGCCACGCGGCACCGGTGACCGGGCCGGTCGCCCCGGGCGGCGCCGAGCACCGTGCCGTGTGCGCCACGATCGGCTCGTTGACCAGCGCCTGGAACGCCGGCGACGCCGACGCCTACGGGGCGGGGTTCACCCCGGACGCGACCTACACCAGCTGGGTCGGCACCCACTACACCGGCCGGGAGGACATCGTCGAGGGGCACCGGGCGCTGTTCGACGGCGTGCTCGCCGGCACCCGGCTGACCGACCGTTTCCTGTCGGTGCGGTTCGTGCACCCGGACGTCGCCGTCGTCAGCACCCGCGGCGACACCTACGAGGACACCCCGCCGGCGCTCCCGGACAAGGTGCAGACCTACACCGTCGTCCGGGACGGCGCAGCGTGGCGGATCGCGTCGTTCCACAACACCCGGCGCAGCCCGGTCATGGAGCGGATCCAGTTCCTCGTCGACCCGGGCTCGCGGCCGGCCGCGGAACGCTGACCCCTGCTGTCAGGGTTGCCGGTTCAACGCTGCCGGGTGCGCAGGTGGCGCAGCAGGTTCGCGGCGAACCGGTCGCCGGTCCGGTCCAGCGTCGTGCGCATGGTCCGGGTGACCACCGGGGACGCCAGGCGCGACAGCGGCAGGTCGACGTCCACGGTGAGCGAGATCTCCAGCTGCGTGGCCGGGGTGCCGTCGTCCTCCGGCTCGGCGTCGCTGAGCAGATAACAGCCCTCGGCACCCGTCCACTCGGCGGCACCGGCGGGCGGCGTGTGCGTGAAATCGATCCGCTTGCCCTCGGTGAAGGTCATCCGCTCGGTGAACACCGGCTTGATCCCGATCCCGAGGACGGCGAGCTGCACCAGGTGCCAGCGCCAGAACGTGTCACCGCCCTCGGTGGACGCGTCGATCCGGTTCAGCAACGGCGTCAGCCGCGGCAGCAGCACCGGATCGGTGAGCACCCGCCAGACGTCCGCCCGATCGGCGATGATGACCGCTGCGGACTCGGTGGTGGCGCGGAAGTGGGTCAGGACGCGCCGCCCTCGCCGAGCGCACCACCGGCCGCCGGGGTGTCGTCGCCGCCGGCCACGCCGGGCTCGGGCTCGGTGCCACGGTTCTGCGCCGGCAGCAGCTCGGTCAGCGCGGCGCCCTCGATCCGGCGGAACGTGCGGCGCGTGCGGGTGCGGTCGAGCACCGCGACCTCGAGCGCCTCGGCGCTGAGGACCCTCGGTGCCGCATTGGCCCCGTTGCCGGGCGTCGCCGGATCCGCGCCGGGAACCTGCAACCCGCCCAGCGCGACCTCGATCGCCGCACCGAGCTCCAGGCCGCGTTCGTAGGTCTCGCCCAGCTTGGTCGAGATCGGCTCGGTCTGACCGCCCATGACGACGAACCGCGGCTCATCGGTGATCGAGCCGTCGTAGGTGATCCGGTAGAGCTGGTCACCACCCGGCTCGGCCCCGACCTCGCCCACGCACAGCTCCACCTCGAACGGCTTCTGCTGCTCGACGAACGCGGTACCCAGCGCCTGGGCGTAGGCGTTGGCCAGCATCCGGCCGGTGACGTCGCGCCGGTCGTAGGTGAAGCCGCGGAAGTCCGCCATCCGGATGCCGCCGGTGCGCAGGTTCTCGAACTCGTTGTACCGGCCGACCGCGGCGAAACCGATCTTGTCGTAGATCTCGGAGACCTTGTGCAGCGCGGTCGACCGGTTCTCGGCGACGAACAGGACGCCGCCGGCGTAGGTCAGGACGACCACGCTGCGGCCGCGGGCGATGCCCTTGCGGGCGAGCTCCGATCGGTCGCGCAGCAGCTGGTCGACGGAGGAGTAGAACGGCATCGTCATGGGGAGACGCTCCAGGCTCGTGCTCGTGCGGGGGGACGGATCGCGGTACCAGTGCCTAGCGGGGGCCGCCGGGGCGCTCGGTGCGCCCGGCGACGACCTGCTCGACGACAGCGGCGATCTCGTCGTCGCCCCGGCGGACGGCACCGTCCGCGGTGATCCCGACGACCACCGGATAGATCCGGCGCACGGTGTCCGGGCCGCCGGTGGCGGTGTCGTCGTCCGCGGCGTCGTAGAGCGCCTCGAGCGCGGTCCGCACGGCCCCGTCGAGGTCCACGGCCGGGTCGTACAGCTTCTTCAGCGACGACTTCGCGAAGATCGAGCCGGAGCCGACGGCGTGGAACCCGAGCCGCTCGTCGTAACGCCCCCCGGTGGGGTCGTAGGTGACGATGCGACCGGCCTGCGCGGGGTCGGCGACGGCCGTGTCGAAGCCGGCGAACAGCGGCACGACGACGAATCCCTGCATCGCCGCGCCCAGGTTCTGCCGGACCATCCCGGCCAGCCGGTTCGCCTTGCCGTCCAGTGAGAGCTGGACGCCCTCGAGCTTCTCGTAGTTCTCCAGGTCCACGCTGAACAGCCGGACCATCTCCAGCGCGATCCCGGCCGAACCCGCGATGCCGACCGCCGAGTGGGTGTCGGTCACGAAGACCTTCTCGATGTCGCGCTGGGCGATCACGTTCCCCGACGTCGCCCGGCGGTCACCGGCGATGACGACACCACCGGAGAAGGTCAGCGCGACGATCGTGGTGCCGTGCGGCACCCCGAGCGACTCGGCGGCATTGGCGGGGTGGGCCTGGCCGGCGCCCCCCGCCACGACCCCCGCGCCGGGCATCAGGTGCGGTGCGGTGGCCCCCACGAAATCTGAGAACGATCCGGATCCGGTGAGAAACGTGCCGAGCTGACCTGTGTGGTGCCCGGGCACCAGCCCGGGGGTGACCGACGGCCGGAACTCCATCTTCTTCGACGTGCCTCTCGTTCGACTGCGTGCGCCGGCGGTGCCGCCACCGAGCTGCTCTCTGCTGCGGCGGCCGTTCCGGCACGGCCGGGCCCGCTGGTGCGGACCCGGCCGGACGGTACTGCTGTGGACGCGGTGGTGCCCGCTAGGCGGTCACTCGCCGCCCTTCTGGACGTAGGACCGGACGAAGTCCTCCGCGTTCTCCTCGAGCACGTCGTCGATCTCGTCGAGGATGGTGTCGACGTCCTCACCGAGCTTCTCGCGGCGCTCCTGGCCGGATCCGGACTCGTTCTCACCGGACTCGTCGTCGCCGTCGCCACCGCCCTGGCGCTTCGTCTGCTCCTGCGACATGACGTCTCCTCCTCGTCGGTCACATGACCCGCCCGCCCCGGCCCGCACGTTGTCTCCGTGCACCGGGCCGGATCCGGTACGTGTTTCACCCTACCGATCAGCACCGACAAAATCGCCGGTCCGGCGACGGCGGGTCGCCGGGGACGCTCAGTTCGCCGTGAGCTTGTCGACGAGCTCCTCGGCGCTGGACACGGCGTCGAACAGCTCCCCGACGTGCTTGCGGGTCCCGCGCAGCGGTTCCAGCGTCGGGATCCGGACCAGCGACTCCCGGCCCAGGTCGAAGATCACCGAGTCCCAGGACGCGGCCGCCACGTCGGCCGGGTAGCGGCTCATGCAGGTGCCCCGGAAGTACGCGCGGGTGTCCTCGGGCGGCGTGGTCATCGCCGCCATGACCTCCTCCTCGGTGACCAGCCTGCGCATCGAGCCGCGCGTGACGAGCCGGTTGTAGAGCCCCTTGGCCAGGCGCACGTCGGAGTACTGCAGATCGACCATCCCGAGCCGCCCGGACGCCCAGCTCAGGTTGTCCCGCTCGCGGTAGGCCTCCAGCAGCTTGAGCTTGGCCGTCCAGTCCAGCCGGTCCGCGGTGAGCATCGGGTCGCGCTCGAGGTCGGTGAGCACCGACTCCCACTCCTCGACGACCTCGCGGGTGTCGGGGTCCCAGTCCGCACGCTGGTTGCCCATGGTCTGCTCGAGGTGGGCGACGGCGCGCGTCAGGTACTCCTGCTGCAGGTTCAGCGCGGTGAGATGGCGGCCGTCGGCCAGCGGGACCGTCTGGGTCAGGGTGGGGTCGTGGCTGATCCGCGCCACCGACTTCACCGGCTCGGCCAGGCGCAGGTCCTCGAACGAGCGGCCGTGCTCGATCATGTCCAGGACCAGCGCGGTGGTGCCGACCTTGAGCAGCGTCGCGACCTCCGACAGGTTCGCGTCACCGATGATGACGTGCAGCCGCCGGTACTTGTCGGCGTCGGCGTGCGGCTCGTCGCGGGTGTTGATGATGCCGCGCTTGAGCGTGGTCTCCAGGCCGACCTCGACCTCGATGTAGTCCGAGCGCTGGGCGATCTGGTAGCCGGGCTCGTCGCCCTGCTGCCCCAGCCCGACCCGCCCGGAACCGCAGACCACCTGCCGCGACACGAAGAACGGGATCAACCCGCCCACGATCGACGGGAACGTCGTCGTCCGGGCCATCAGGTAGTTCTCGTGCGAGCCGTAGCTCGCGCCCTTGCCGTCGACGTTGTTCTTGTAGAGCTGCATCCGCGGCGCGCCCGGCACCGTGGCCGCCCGGTTCGCGGCCTCGAGCATGATCCGCTCGCCGGCCTTGTCCCAGACCACGACGTCGCGCGGCGTCAGCACCTCCGGCGTGGCGTACTCGGGGTGGGCGTGGTCGACGTAGAACCGGGCACCGTTGGTGAGGATGACGTTGGCCGCACCGAGATCGTCGAGGTCGGTGTCGAGCTGCGGGGCCAGCGACGGCGCCGACAGGTCGAACCCGCGGGCGTCGCGCAGCGGCGACTCGACCTCGTAGTCCCAGCGGGCACGGCGGTTGCGCGGGACGTCCGCGGCGGCGGCGTAGGCGAGCACCACCTGCGTCGAGGTGACGACCGGGTTCGCGGTCGGGTCCCCGGGGACCGCGATGCCGTACTCCACCTCGGTGCCCATGATCCGGTGGGCCGTCATGTCAGGCCCCCTGCGCGAGACTGCATTCACCGAGCCTAACCGCAGCCACCACCACCGCACCCCCGCCGCGCGGCGGTACCGCAGGCGAAACCGGCTGCCGGCCCGCCGGTGCCGTGAGATAGGGTTCCGCGGCCGGCGCACTACCAGTGGGTAACCCATGTCACCCACATCGGTCCCGGCCGGTCGACCACCGGCGGGTCGCGCGACGACACCACGGGAAGGGCCCAGCGTGGGGCCTGCCCGCGTACGACACCACCACGCGATACGTCTCAGGAGCTCATCATGGTCAGCATCTCGGTCTCGGCCCGTTCCCTCGCCGCCGCCCGGCTGATCGATCCGGAGGTCAACACCGCCGCCGTCCAGGCCGCGGTGGAGGCCGCCCTCGCGGCGGAGCGGCACGAGAAGCGTGACGCCGACCGCCCGACCGGCCGGCGTGAGCACACCGCCCGCCGCGAGCCGGACTCGCGCTCGGCCTGACGCCGGCGCCAGGTACCTCGCCCGCAGCATCCGCGCCCCTCGGGGAGCTTCGGGCCGAAGCTCCCCGGGGCGGCGGCAGCAGGCGCCCTCAGAGGTTGATCATGTGGCCGGCCAGGCCGTGGATCGCCTCCTGCAGGCCCTCCGACAGGGTCGGGTGGGCGTGCACGTTGCGGGCCATCTCGTGGACGGTCAGGTCCCACTTCTGGGCCAGGGTCAGCTCCGGCAGCAGCTCGGTGGCCTCCGCGCCGATGATGTGCCCGCCCAGCAGCTCGCCGTGGGTGTCGTCGGAGATCAGCTTGACGAAGCCGTTCGGCTCGGCCATGCCCTGCGCCTTGCCGTTCGCCGTGTACGGGAACTGGGAGACCTTGATCTTCCAGCCCTTCTCGTCGGCGAGCTGCTCGGCCTCGGCCTGGGTGTAGCCGAACGACGCGACCTGCGGCACGCAGAACGTCGCCCGCGGCATCATCTTGTAGTCGAGCTCCTGGGTCTCGGCGTCGGCGAGGGTCTCGGCGGCGACGACGCCCTGCGCCTCGGCCACGTGGGCGAGCATCAGCTTCGCGGTGACGTCACCGATCGCGTAGACGTGGTCGACGTTGGTGCGCATGCGGTCGTCGATCGCGATGGCGCCCCGCTCGGTCAGCTCGACGCCCAGCTTGTCCAGGCCGAGGCCGTCGACCCGCGGGGCGAAGCCGATCGCCTGGATGACCTTGTCGGCGCGCAGCTCCTCGGAGCCCTTGCCCGAGGACACGGTCACGGTGACGCCCTTGCCGTCATCGGTGATCGACTCGACCTTGGTCGAGGTCCGCACGGTGATGCCGAGCTTCTTGTAGCGCTTGAGCAGCTCCTTGGACACGTCGGTGTCCTCGAGCGGCAGCAGGCGGTCCAGGAACTCGACGATCGTGACGTCGACGCCGTAGTTGGCCAGCACGTAGGCGAACTCGACACCGATCGCGCCGGCGCCGGCGATGACGACGCTCTGCGGCAGCTCGCGGGTGAGGATCTGCTCCTCGTAGGTCACCACGCGCTCGGAGAGCTCGGTGCCCGGCAGCAGCTTGACCGTGGAGCCGGACGCGATGATCACGTCGTCGTAGGTGACGGTCTCCGAGCCGCCCTTCGACAGCTCGACCTCGATCTCGCCCGGCTTGGTGAACCGGCCGAACCCGTCGAGCTCGGTGATCTTGTTCTTCTTCATGAGGAAGTGGACGCCCTTGACCCGGCCGTCCGCGACCGTGCGGCTGCGGTCGAACGCGACACCGAAGTCGAGCGACACCTCACCGGAGAGACCGAAGGTCTTCTGCTCCTTGGTGACGATGTGCGCGATCTCCGCGTTGCGCAGCAGCGCCTTCGAGGGGATGCAGCCCACGTTGAGGCAGACACCGCCCCAGTACTTCTCCTCGATCACCGCCACACTGCGGCCGAGCTGGGCGGCGCGAATGGCCGCCACGTATCCACCGGGTCCGGCACCGAGCACGACGACGTCGAAATGAGGCATGCGCTCAGCCTAAGATGCGCGCGCCGCATCCGGCCCGTCCGGGCCCGAGTCTCCGGTCACCGGCCATCCCGGCGTGTCCGACAGGTGCGCCACGATCGCCTCCAGCGCGTCGCGCAGTGCCGCCTGCTGTTCGCGGGTGATGCCGTCGAACACCGCTTCCCGCACGCTCTCGACGTGGTCCGGCGCGGCGGCCTCGAGCACCTGCATGCCCTGCTCGGTCAGCTCGGCCAGCTGGCCGCGACGGTCGGTGGGGCAGGAACGCCGCACGATCCAGCCGGCCTCCTCCATCCGGGCCACCGCGTGCGACAGCCTGCTGCGCGAGGACTGGGCGGAGTCGGCGAGCACGTTCATCCGCAGCGTGCGCCCCGGCGCCTCGGAGAGCCGCACGAGGATCTCGTAGTACGCCTGCGGCATCCCCGCCCCGGCCTGCAGCCGGCGCTCCACCTTCTCCGCCACCAGCCGCTGGGCCACCAGGTAGGCCCGCCAGGTCCGCTGCTCGTCGTCGTCGAGCCAGCGCGTGTGATCCACGACACCCTCCGGAATGGTTGAGCGCTCATCTTGTTCTTCCTAGTATCGCTCTCAGCCGCTGAGAGTTCAACTACTTACCGACCACGGAGGCACTCCATGACCAGCATCCCGAACTTCGCCGCCGGAACCTGGGACATCGACTCGGTCCACAGCGACGTGTCGTTCGTCGTCCGTCACATGATGGTCAGCAAGGTCCGCGGCCGCTTCGAGAAGGTCTCCGGCGAGATCGTCACCGGTGACTCGATCGAGAACTCGACCGTGAACGCCACGATCGACGTGACCACGATCAGCACCGGCAACGAGCAGCGTGACGACCACATCCGCTCGGCCGACTTCTTCGAGACCGAGAAGTTCCCGGAGTGGAGCTTCACCTCCACCGGTGTCCTGGCCAAGGGCGACGACCACGTGCTGGCCGGCGACCTCACCATCAAGGGTGTCACCAAGCCGGTCGAGTTCGACCTCGAGGTCAACGGCATCGGCCCGGACGCCTACGGCGGCACCCGCGCCGGCTTCAGCGCCACCACCACGATCAAGCGCTCCGAGTTCGGCGTCGACATCGCCACGCCGATGGAGAGCGGCGGCGTCGTCGTCGGCGAGAAGGTGGGCATCGAGCTGGAGATCCAGGCCGTGCTGCGCACCGCCTGATCGTCCCCTCTCACGACCGGAAACCCCGGCCCGCACCCGCGGTCCGGGGTTCCGTCGTGTTCCGGGGGTTCTCGAACACGGCCTAGGCTCGACGACCGTGGTGGGTTATCGGGAGATCGCGCCGGCCAGGCCGGTCGCGGACCTGCTGGAGTGCGCCTGGCAGTCCCGCACCGACGCTCCGCACGTGCAGCGGGTGCTGCCCGACGGCTGCATGGACCTGCTGGTGCTGGGTGCCGATGCTCCGGGTACCCGGTTGGTCGTCGCGGGCCCGGACACGGCGGCGCACCTGTCGTCCGACGCCGCCGGCGCGGTGACGACCGGGCTGCGCTTCCGGCCCGGGGCGCTCCCCGCCCTGCTGGGGGTGCCCGCCGAGGAGCTGCGGGACACCCGGACCGACCTGGACGCCGTCCTCACCGGCGCCGTCGCCCGGACGGTTCGGGCGCTCACCACGGCGCGCTCGCTCTCCGGGCCGGGCGGGGCCGGCGGGTCGAGCGGGGCCGGCGGGTCGGATGAGGGGCACATAGGAGCTCCTCGCAGCCCCCTGGACGACGCTGCTGTACCCCTCGCGCCCCGCGACCCGGCGCTCGCCGTCCTGCTGGAGGTGGCGGCCGCGCTGCGGGCGGGTGCCGACGAGGGCACCGGGCGTCCGTTGCCGGCGCCGCTCCCGCCGGCGGCGCTGCGGGCGCTGGCGCGCGGGATGGCGGCCGGGGAGCTCGCCGACCGCCTCGGCGTGACGTCCCGCACGGTGCACCGGCGCTGCGTGTCCACGCTGGGCTACGGCCCGGCCCTCGCCCGCCGCGTGCTGCGCTTCCGCCGGGCGAGCGCGCTGCTGTTCGACGGTGTCCCGCCCGCGCAGGTCGCCGCCCGCACCGGGTACGCCGACCAGCCGCACCTGTCCCGCGAGATCCGGGCCCTCGCAGGTGTGTCCCCCACCGCGCTGACGGCCGGCCACGACCTCGCAGACCGCTCGTCGACCGCGCAGCCTGGGTGAGGCCTGCGACCTCGCAGGGTGCGCCGCGAGGTCGTGGTGATCAGGTTCGAGCGGTCAGGTCCGAGTGCTCAGGTCCAGGCGAACAGGTCCAGGGGCGTGCCGTCGGGGTCGCGGACGGTCGCGTAGCGCTGGCCCCACGGCGCGTCGAACGGCTCCAGCACCGACCCGTGCCCGGCCTCGGTGATCCGCTTCCAGGCGTCGTCGACGGCGGCCTCGGACGGCAGCCGGAACGCCAGCGTCATCCGCCCCTCCCCGGTCGGCGCCGCGTCCGGGAGGAAGCCCTCCACCATCGACTGCAGGTCCAGCGCCAGCCGCAGCCCGCCGCGCAGGGTCGTCTCGACGTGCGGAGAGCTCTCCGCGTCCTCCCCGAAGCTCAGGCCCAGCAGCCGGTAGAAGGCCACCGCCCGGGCCATGTCCGTCACCATGATGCCGATCATGTCCGGCTCGGCACCGATCGATTCCTCACTCATGACGGCAGGTTAGGGCCGCGCGGTGCCGCCGGTCGTGAACGGACCGGACATCTCCCAGGTCGAGATCACCTGCCGCCGTCCTTCCGGCCCCACCCGATGTTGACCGGCGCCGTGAGCAAGGCGAGATCGTCGTCGCCGGCACGCTCGCGGATCAGGTCGTCGAGCGCCGTGAGCACCTGCACCTGATCCCCCTCGGCGACGTCCCCGAGGATCATGTCGACGATCGGGTTGCTGCCGCGCATCCAGTCCCAGGCGTCCTGTCCGGAGGCGAACTCGACCCTCTCCTGCTGGCTGGTGTCGACCACGACGTCCAGCAACCCGGCGGCCTCGAGCCGTTCGCGCAGCACGCCGGGGTCGGAGACCTGGAACTCCAGCGGAGGAGGGTCCGGCAACCCCTCGAACTCGGGTACGACGGACTGCAGGGCCGCGATGAAGAAGCCCAGCGCCTCGAACCCTTCCGGGGCGCCGTACGCCACGATCAGGACGCGACCGCCCGGCCGGGTGACGCGCACCATCTCGCGCAGGGCCAGGGCCTGGTCCGGTACGAGCATCACGCCGAACTGGGACCCGGTCACGTCGTACTGATCGTCGTCGAGCACGAGGGTGTGGGCGTCCATCACCCGCGCCGTGGCGTCGGAGAGGCCCTCGGTCCGGATTCGCGCCTCGAACCGGGCCACCATCTGCGGTGCCCAGTCGGTCGCCAGCACCGTGGCACCCGACCGTGCGGCTGCCAGTCCCAGACCGCCGGGACCTGCGGCAACGTCGAGGAAGGTCTCACCGGGGGTCAGCCCGACCCGGCGCAGCGCCTCCGCCGAGAGCTCTTGTTCGCCGGGCGCGACGAAGTCGGCGTAGGCGGCAGCGATCGCGTCCCAGGCCTCCACCGGCGCGTGGTCCGCGTGCTCGGGCTGCGATGTCTCGAGCCGGCCGGTCATGACGGTGCCACCACGCCGACCGGGGTGCCGGGCGCTGCATCCGACGCGTCCGACACCGACTCTCGTGCGCGTTCTCCGGCACCCTGCGTGTTGCTCATCGTCGCCTCCCGGTCGCCGTGGATCGGTCCGGACGCGACGCTAGGGAGCCCCACCGTCGTGCCGCGTCGGGCGAAACACCCATCCCGGGACGTGGGTGATTCTGCGCAGCCATCCCGCCACGGTCTAGACCAGCCCGTGCTCGTAGGCGTACGCGGTGGCCGCTGACCGGGACGAGACGTCCAGCTTGGTGAAGATGTTGCTCAGGTGCCGGGCCACCGTCTTCTCGCTGAGGAACAGCTCCGCGGCTATCCCCCGGTTGGCCATACCCGTCGCCACCAGCCGGAGCACCTGCAGCTCCCGTCCGGTGAGCGTGCCCGCCGTCCGGGTGGCCGGGTTGCGCGCCAGTGTCTCCACCCGCACCACATCGGGCACCGCTCCGAGCCGCTGGAACATCGCCCGCGCCGCGTCCAGTTCCATGGCTGCGCCGTCCTGGTCGCCGAGCTTGCGGCAGGCCAGTCCCAGCAGCACCCTGACGCGTGCGGCCTCGTACGGCGCGTCGAGCCCGTGCCAGGTCGTCCACCCCCGGCGCAGAGCCTGCAGGGCAGCTCGCCCGTCGCCCTCGTCGAGCAGGACCGCGCCGACCGCGTGCGCGGCCGCCGCGCGCAGCATCGGTGCGTCGAGGTCGGCGGCGATCCGCGACAGCTGGTCGGCGCCGAGCCGAGCCGCTGCGAGGTCCCCGGCGACCAGCATGATCTCGACATACGCGGGAAGGAGGGTGGCCCGGCCGGCCCGGTCGCGGGCTTCGTCCACGACCCGGCGGATCGCGGCCCGAGCGGCACCGACGTCGCCCTGGGCCAGCCGCAGCAACGCCAGTCCGGGCTGCGGCTCCCGACCCACCCGGTTGGCCTCGCGGTAGAGGCGTTCGGCCGCTGCGTTCTCGCCGCGCAACCGGTACAGCTCGGCCAGTTGGTAGAACGCCGCGCCCACCGCCGGATGCCCCGGCCCGCGGAGGAAACGATCACAGGCCCGCCGGGCCTCGTCCGTCGCGTCCGACCAGGCCCCGTGCAACGCCATGAGCTCGGCCCTGTGCACCAGACACTGACCGCGAAAGCGGTCCAGATCCGGCCGGGACGCACACCAGCGCGCCAGCGCCGCGGTCCACTCCTGCGCCCGGCGCAGGTCGAAGACCTCCTGGCACCCCTCGATCACGGTGCAGTACGTGTCCCCGGCCACGATCGCGGACACCTCGCCGGCTGTCACCGCGACCATGGCCTCGTCCAGCAACGCCACACCCTCCACGGGCTCTCCCAGCCGGATCAGCGCCCGGCCCTGGCCCACCCGGGCCATCGTCACCAGATCCGCCTCGCCGAAGCGCTCGCCGATGTCGGCCGCCCGGCCGAACGCCGCACAGGCGGTCGGGTATTCGCCCTCGAAAGTGGCGCGCAGTGCCGGCGGGTACAGCAGGTACCCCCGCTCCACGCAGTCGTGCCGGCCGTCGTCGAGCAGCCGGCGGCCCCGAGCCACCCAGCCACCGCCGCGGGCCGGCTCACCGGAGTTCACCAGGTGGAAGGCCAACCAGAACGCACACCGCGCCGCCCGAACCGGGTCGTCCCGCCGCACCCACTCGTGGTGCGCCCGGGTCAGCAGTTCCGCGCCGGCCTCATCCCTACCGATCAGATACGCCGCCGTCGCGAGCGGTTCGAGGTCCGCCGGCTCCAACGGAGACGACCGGTCCGCCGCGGTGAAGACCTCGTAGGCCTCCGCCCACGCCCCCCGCCGGTACGCGCCACGAGCCCGGTCACGCACATCCGGCTCGCCGGCGCGGTCCTCCTCGACCATGTGCACCTCCAGCCCCGTGCGCCGGTACCGCCGACCCGTCAAGGATCCCTCCCGACGGTCGACGCCGCCCTCGACTTCCGGCCGGGCGCGCTCCCCGACCAGGACGACGACCGGGGCAACCGCCCATACCCGGCGCGGTCCCACCCGGTCGGTTAGCGTCCCCGGCGCACGCGAACGGACGAGGAGGTCCGCGTATGTCGACGACCGGGTCCCAGCGGGATCGGACCGAGGACGAACGGGAGTCGAGCGGCGATCCCCCGGTCGGCACCGGTGGGGCGACGGCCGCGGACGGCCGTCCACCCGGGCGGACCTGGGCGCTGCGGGGCCTCGGACTCCTGCTCGGCGGGCTGACCTGGTTGCTGCTCGGAGCCGCCGAGACGCTCGAGCCGGACGCCCGCACGGTCGCCGCCGTCGGCGTGCTCATGGCGACGTGGTGGGTCACCGAGGCGATCCCGCTGTCGGCGACGGCGCTGATCCCGATCATCGCGTTCCCGGCGTTCGGCGTCCTGCCCGTCGCCGAGGCCACCGCGGCCTACGGCGACGACATCGTCTTCCTGTTCCTGGGCGGGTTCCTCATCGCGATCGCGATGCAGAAGTGGAACCTGCACCGGCGGATCGCGCTGCTCACGTTGCGGGCGGTCGGCACGTCACCGACCCGGATCGTGCTCGGGATGATGATCGCGACGTCGTTCCTGTCGATGTGGGTGTCGAACACCGCGACGACGCTGATGATGCTGCCGATCGCGCTGTCGGTGCTGGCGCTGGTGGCCGAGCGGGCCGGCAGCGCGGGCGACGAGGTCCGGCGCGGCGCCCCGCTCACCGAGACGCTGCGCGACCCGGCGGTGCGGACGTTCGGGGTCGGGCTGGTGCTGTCGGTGGCCTGGTCGGCGTCGATCGGCGGGCTCGGCACCCTGCTCGGCAGCCCGCCGAACGCCATCGTCGCCGCCTACATCTCCGGCGAGCTGAACCGCGAGATCAGCTTCCTGGGCTGGATGCAGCTCGGCGTCCCGATCGTCGTGGTGTTCATCGGGCTGGCCTGGTTGCTCATCACCCGGGTGCTGTTCCGCAGCGGCCTGACCGAGATCCCCGGCGGCCGGGAGATGATCCAGCAGCAGCTGCACGAGATGGGGCCGACCAGCCCCGCCGAGAAGCGCGTGCTCGCGGTGTTCGCCGGGGCCGCTTTCCTCTGGATCGTGCCCGGCATCCTGTCCGAGTTCGGCGCCGTCGAGGCCGTCCTGCCGTGGATCGGCGACCTCGACGACACCGCGATCGCGATCGCTGCCGGGCTCGTGCTGTTCCTGCTCCCGGCGGCCACCACGCCACCCGACGAGCCGACGTCGGACGAGTCCGGCGGATCACGGACCTACCGGATGCTCCTGGTCTGGGACGACGCCCAGAAGGGCCTGCCCTGGGGCGTACTGCTGCTGTTCGGGGGCGGCCTGGCCCTGGCGGGCGCCGTGTCGGCCAGCGGCCTGGACGAGTTCATCGGGGCGAGCGTCGCCGGCCTCGGCGTGCTGCCGATCCTGCTGCTGGTCGCGGCCGTGGTCACGATCGTGCTGCTCCTGACCGAGCTGACCAGCAACACCGCCACCGCGGCGACGTTCATCCCGGTGCTGGGCGGTGTCGCGCTGGGCATCGGCGCCGACGCGACGACCCTGCTCATCCCGGCCGCGCTGGCCGCGACCTGCGCGTTCATGCTGCCCGTCGGCACCCCGCCGAACGCCATCGTGTTCGGCTCCGGGGTGGTGACGATCGGCCAGATGGCCCGCGGCGGGCTGGTGCTCAACGTCGTCGGCGTCGTGCTGATCACGTTGTTCGCCTGGTTGCTCGGGGGCTGGGCGCTCGGCCTGCAGTTCTGAGCGATGGCGCGGCCGATGGCGAGGCACGGGCGCGATCCCTCATCGTGACGAGGTGCCGACCGGCCCGCGCCGCTACCGTGGGTCGCTCTTCGACCGATACGCCGCGCCGCGATGGCGTTCACACCGATGCGCGCCTCTCGGGGCGGCGCCTGCCGGAGCATCGCCGGAGTACACCCGCGTGCCGCATCGGAGGCCGTCATGTCCAGGAAGATCGTCGACTGCCGCGACGTACCGAGCGAGGTCGGCTGCACGCTGACCCTCACCGGTGACGAGGCCGAGGTGGTGACGGCCGCCTGTATGCACGCCGTCGCCACCCACGGCCACACCGACGGTCCCGAGCTGCGCGACGCGGTCCGCGCGAGCCTGCGGGATGCGCCGCTCGAGGCGGGCGAGGGATCGTTCCTGCAGCTCATCGAGTTCGGCACGGACCGGATCGAGGAGTTCGACGACGTGGTCGGGACCTGGATGCGTGAGATCGGTACCGACCGGACCGCGCAGTGGTACGTGCTGGCCGCGGATCGGGAACGCCCGGGCGTCTACGTCGAGGTCGTCGGCTTCCCGAGCCACGAGGAGGCCATGCGCAACTCGGAGCACCCCGCGACCGCGCGGATCGCCAAGCGGATGCGGGAGATGGCGACGGGCGAGCCGGCGTTCCGCAATCTCGACGTGGTCAGCTCCCGCACGCCGTGAGCGGCGGCCGGACGGGCGAATGAGACCGGCCCCGCCGCGGTGGTCGCGGCGGGGCCGGTGTCGGGCCGTGCGGTGTCTACAGGTACTGGCCGGTGTTCGACGCGGTGTCGATCGCGCGGCCGGTGGCCTCGTTCTTCCCGGTGACCAGCGTGCGGATGTAGACGATCCGCTCGCCCTTCTTGCCCGAGATCCGGGCCCAGTCGTCCGGGTTGGTGGTGTTGGGCAGGTCCTCGTTCTCGGCGAACTCGTCGACGATCGCGTCCAGCAGGTGCTGGACCCGCAGGCCCGGCTGGCCGGACTCGAGCACCGACTTGATCGCGGACTTCTTCGCCCGGTCCACGATGTTCTGGATCATCGCGCCGGAGTTGAAGTCCTTGAAGTAGAGGGTCTCCTTGTCACCGTTGGCGTAGGTGACCTCCAGGAACCGGTTCTCCTCCGACTCGTCGTACATCCGCTCGGTGATCCGCTGGATCATCCCGTCCACGCAGGCCTTGCGGCTGCCGCCGAACTCGGCGACGTCGTCGGCGTGGATGGGCAGCGTCTCGGTGATGTACTTGGAGAAGATGTCCATCGCGCCCTCGGCGTCCGGACGCTCGATCTTGATCTTCACGTCGAGCCTGCCGGGCCGCAGGATCGCCGGGTCGATCATGTCCTCACGGTTCGAGGCGCCGATGACGATGACGTTCTCCAGTCCCTCGACGCCGTCGATCTCGGCGAGGAGCTGGGGCACGATCGTCGTCTCGACGTCGGAGGAGACACCGGAACCACGGGTCCGGAAGATCGAGTCCATCTCGTCGAAGAACACGATCACGGGGGTTCCGGCCGAGGCCTTCTCCCTGGCCCGCTGGAAGATCAGCCGGATGTGCCGCTCGGTCTCGCCGACGAACTTGTTGAGCAGCTCCGGGCCCTTGATGTTGAGGAAGAACGCGCGCCCCTCGTCCGGGTCGTCGCCCCGCTGGCCGGCGATCTTCTTCGCCAGCGAGTTCGCGACGGCCTTCGCGATGAGCGTCTTGCCGCAACCGGGCGGCCCGTACAGCAGGACGCCCTTCGGCGGGCGCAGCTCGTACTGGGTGAACAGCTCGGTGTGCAGGAACGGCAGCTCCACCGCGTCCTGGATCTGCTCGATCTGCCGGGACAGGCCACCGATGTCGGAGTAGGAGATGTCCGGCACCTCCTCCAGGACGAGGTCCTCGACCTCGGCCTTGGCGACCCGCTCGTAGGCGTAGCCCGCCCGCGAGTCGACCATGAGGGAGTCACCGGCCTTGAGCGCGCTGACGCCCTCCTCCTGGCCGAGGTCGAACAGCGGTGCGGCAAGCCAGACGACCCGCTCCTCGTCGGAGTGGCCGATCACGAGGCCACGGCCTGCCGCACCGTCCTCGCTGGGCCGGGAGACGATCTCCCGGAGCGAGTACAGGTCGCCGACCTGCTCGAAGCCCATGGCCTCGACCACGGTCAGCGCCTCGTTCAACCGGACGGACTGTCCGCTGCGCAGCTCGGTGCCGTCCACCGCGGGCGACACCGGGACACGCATCCGGCGACCCGAGGTGAACACGTCCACCGTCTCGTCGTCGTAGCGGCCCAGGAAGACGCCGTACCCCGACGGCGGCTGGGCCAGCCGGTCGACCTCCTCGCGGAGCGCGACCAGTTGCCCCCGTGCCTCCTTGAGGGTCTCGGTGAGCTTCTCGTTGCGGGCGTTGAGGGCGGAGAGCCGGCTCGTGGTCTCGGCCAGACGCTGCTCCAGCACCCGGGCATGCCGGGGTGTCTCGGTCAGCCGCTGACGCAGCGTCGCGATCTCGTTCTCGAGGTGACGGATGTGCTCGGCGGCCTCAGCTGGGCTGAGGTCGCGACCAGACTCGAAATCCCGCCTGCCGGGACCATCGTCGTAGGGATTCACGGCAGCCTCCCTCCGTGTTCCGTCTCACCACGGTACCCCGGGCGGGGGAACCGCGGCGGTGCGTCGAACCGGTGATCCGGGCCTCAACCGGTCGGCACCGTGTGGCCACTCTGCGGCTTCTCGGCCGTAACCGCCACGTTCGCATGGGGAGGATCGTGTGAAGTTCTTGTTCGCACCCGGGCGCGTCGCGGCCGGAACGTGGCATTCAGCGGCTGGTCGGGCGGCGTTGCGGGCGGGGCGGGCTGACCCCGTCGGCCAGCCGGCGACTCGTCACCAGGAACGCCGTGTGCGCGATCATCCGGTGCTCCGGGCGGACGGCCAGGCCCACCACGTGCCAGGGGCGGACCATCGCCTCCCAGGCCTCCGGCTCGGTCCAGCACTGCATCTCGCGCAGCTTCTCGGTGAGCACCGACAGCTGCGTCGTGGTGGCGACGTACCCGACCAGGATCCCGCCGGGCACGAGGCTCTCCCGCACCGTGTCGAGCACCTCCCACGGCGAGAGCATGTCGAGCACGACGCGGTCGACCTCGCCGTGGTGCTCGCGGATGTCGCCGACGGTCAGGTCCCAGTGCGGCGGGCGCTCGCCGAAGAACTTCTCGACGTTGCTCACCGCGTGCGGGGCGTGGTCGTCGCGGACCTCGTAGGAGATCACCCGGCCGGTCGGCCCGACGGCCTGCAGCAGCGAGCAGGTCAGCGCACCGGACCCGGCACCGGCCTCCAGCACCCGGGCGCCGGGGAACACGTCGCCCCACATCAGGATCTGCGCGGCGTCCTTCGGGTAGATCACCTGCGCGCCACGCGGCATGGAGAGCACGTAGTCGGCCAGCCGCGGACGCAGCGCCAGGTATCCGGTGTTGGCCGCGGAGTGGACGAGGCTGCCCTCGGGGGCGCCGATGATGTCGTCGTGCTCGATCTGGCCGCGATGGGTGTGGTAGGCACCACCCTTGTCGAGGACGATCGTGTAGTGCCTGCCCTTCGGGTCGGTCAGCTGGACCCGGTCCCCCGCCCGGAACGGCCCGCCACGGCGCGGCGGTACCCACTCCGCGGTGGGTTCGTCGGCGGGTGGGGCGTCGGGAGCGGCGTGGCCGGGCAGGTCGTGCACGGTCGACGACGCTAACGACGCCCGCGACACCCGCCGCACGCGGGGCGCCCGGCCGCCCGCCGGGAACCGTCGGTCCTCTCGCCTAGCCTGCCGATGTGACCGCACCGGACGCCGCGCCCGCCACCGCCGGGGAGCTCCCCCGGCCGCCCGCGCTCTCGCCGTCGCGGGCGGCGGACTTCCGGCGCTGCCCGCTGCTCTACCGGTTCCGGGCCGTGGACCGGCTCCCGGAGCCGCCGTCGACGGCACAGATCCGCGGCACGCTCGTGCACACCGTGCTGGAGCGGCTGTTCGCCCACGAGCCGGCCGGGCGGACACCGGAGGCGGCACGGGAGCTGCTCGGCCCGTGCTGGGACGAGCTCGCCGACACCCGGCCGGAGGTCGCGGCGCTGTTCGAGGGCCCGGCGGACCCGGCGCTGGCGGTCTGGCTGGACTCGGCGTCCGCGCTGCTGGACACCTACTTCACGCTGGAGGACCCGGCCGCGGTGCGGTCGACGGCGGTGGAGGCCCGGATCGAGACGGAGCTGGTCATGGGCGGGGGGCTGGTCACGGGCGGGGATCCGGTCCCGCTGCGCGGCATCCTGGACCGGCTCGACGAGGGCCCGGACGGCACGCTGCGGGTGATCGACTACAAGACCGGTGCGACGCCCGGCGAGGGCTTCGAGGGCTCGGCGCTGTTCCAGCTCAAGTTCTACGCCCTGGCCGTGCTGCTGGCCCGCGGCCGCGTCCCGGACGAGCTGCGGCTGCTCTACCTCGCCGACGCCACCGCGCTCACCTACCGGCCCGACGAGGCCGAGCTGTGGCGCTTCGCCCGGCTGCTCGACGCCGTGTGGACCGCGATCCGCCGGGCCGCGCCGACCGGGGACTTCCGGCCCAACAAGGGCTCGGCGTGCCGTACGTGCGACCACCGGGCGCGGTGCCCGGCCTGGGACGGGACGCCGCCGCCCTACCCCGGCTGGCCCGGGGACGGCCGGGCCGGCAACGACCCGGCATGATCGCGGGCGTGACACCCGTGATCCCTCCCGGCCCCTTCTACCTGCCCCACGGCGAGCACACCGATCCCGGCGGCGAGAGCGTCGGCGAGTTCGAGGCGACGCCGTCGACCACCGGGCCCTGGTACGCCGACGCCCAGCACATGGGACCGCCGTCCGCGCTGCTCGCCCGGGCGCTCGAGCGGCTGCCCGCGTCCCGCCCGGACGGGGCACCGATGCGGGTCGCGCGGGTCACCGTCGAGGTGCTCGGGATGGTGCCTGCCGGCCCGGTGACGGTGACGGCGCAGGTCGAACGGCCCGGGCGGACCATCGAGCTGCTCTCGGCGACGATGCGGGCCGGTGGACGCGACGTCCTGCGTGCCCGGGCCTGGCGGCTCGCCGCCGGGGACACCGCGGCCGCCGCCCGGGAGACGGTCGCGCCGCTCCCCGGCCCGGAGGAGGGCACGCCCCGGACCGCTCTGCCCGACGGCTGGCTCCCCGGTTTCCTCGACGCCGTCGAGTGGTGCTGGCTGGACAAGGCCGCGCTGGACGAGCCGGGGCCCGCGCGCGCCTGGATCCGGATGCGGGTCCCGCTGGTCGACGGCGAGGACCCGACCCCGCTGCAGCGGCTGATGGTCGCCGCGGACTGCGCGAACGGCGTCGCCGCGCCGCTGGACGTGCGGGACTGGCTGTTCGTCAACACCGAGCTGTCGGTGCATCTGCACCGCGAGCCCGCGGGTGAGTGGTTCGGTGTCGACGGGGCCACCGTGGTCGGCCCGGAGGGCCTGGGTACCTGCTCCGCGACGCTGTTCGACACGACCGGGCACACCGGCCGGATCGCCCAGGCGCTGACGGTCCGCGCCCGCTAGGCCGGCCTCACACCCCTTCGCCGCGCCACACACCCGCTGCAACAGGTGTGCAGTGCCGCGAAGGGGTGTGAAGTCCCCATCGACGACGACGGCGGCCCGCCACGGAGCGAGTCCGTGGCGGGCCGCCGTCCGTGGGGAACGGACGTCTCAGGCCTCGTTGTGGCCGTTCACCGTCATCGCGCGGCAGGACCGGATCTCCGAGGTCAGGATCGCGGTGGCACCGATCTTGGCGAGCCGGTCCATCACCTTGTTGGTCTCCTTGGCCGGCACCATCGTGCGGACCGCGACCCAGCCGGCCTTGCGCAGTGGAGACACCGTCGGCGCCTGCAGCCCGGGTGCGACCTTCTCCACGTCGGGCAGCAGCGACTCGGGACAGTCGAAGTCCATCATCAGGTACTCGCGGGCGAGCACGACGCCCTGGACCCGGTCGGCGAACACCTTCTTGACCGTGGTGATCTCGCCCTGTTCCACCCGGTCCGGGCGCTTCTCGCGCTCGATCAGCGTCGCCTGCGAGGTCGCGATCGCCTCGCCGATGGTCTGCAGCCCGTGCTGGCGCAGCGTGCGGCCGGAGGAGACGACGTCGGCGATGGCATCGGCCAGGCCGAGCTGGATGGAGATCTCGACGGCGCCGTCCAGCTTCACGATCTCGGCGCCGATCCGCTTGCCGGACAGGTAGGACCGGACCAGCCGCGGGTACGACGTGGCGATCTTGCGACCGTCGAGGTCCTCCAGCTTCCAGTCCTCGTCGGTGGGCGCGGCGAAATGGAAGCGGGACCGGCCGAAGCCCAGGGGCAGGAGCTGCTGGGTCTGGCTGCCGGACTCCTCCATGAGGTCGAAGCCGGTGACGCCGAGGTGCAGATCACCCTTGCCGACGTAGGTCGCGATGTCCTTGGGCCGCAGGTAGAAGAACTCGATCTCGTTCTCCTCGTCGACCACGCTGAGGTCGCGCGAGTCGGTCCGCTGGCGGTACCCGGCCTCCCGCATCATCGTGGCGGCGGGCTCGGCCAGGGTGCCCTTGTTCGGCAGTGCCACGCGGAGCATTGACGCTCTCCTGAAATCTGTCTCGGCTGCGGTGTCCGGTCGGTCCTGGCGGATCGGCCTACAGGTGCTTGTACACGTCCTCGAGGGTGAGCCCGCGTTGGATCATGATCACTTGGAGCCGGTACAGCAACTGTGAGATCTCCTCAGCCAGCTCACCGTCGCCCTGGTACTCGGCGGCGAGCCACACCTCGCCCGCCTCCTCCAGCACCTTCTTGCCCTGGGCGTGCACCCCGGCGTCCAGCGCGGCGACGGTTCCCGAGCCCGCCGGCCGCTCCGTGGCCTTGACCTGCAGCTCGGCGAACAACCCGTCGAATGTCTTCACGTGCATCGACCCCTTTCGCCACCAGTGTGAACGGTGGCCGGGGCCGCACCAGCGGGTACCCGGGGGTACGGAGCCGTGCGGGCCACGAACCGCGCCGGATGGTTCACCCGGTGTGACCGCCCGGAACCCGGGTGGCCGCTCGTCGCGGTCGGCGGACCGCTCGCACACGCCGGGCCGGGCCTGCGGCCATAGGGCATGCGACCACAGGGCATGTAACCACGAAGGGACCCGTCGCGGGAGCTGCTCCCGCGACGGGTCCCTGCGTGCACCGGACTCAGCTCCGGGACCGCACCGTGGCCAGCACCTCGGCCAGCCCTGACGGCGTCATCCCGGTGAGGGTCTCCCGCAGTACGCGGCGATCCCCCGGTGGCACCTCCAGCTCGCAGGGCACCACCAGCACCGCGCAACCGGCCCGCTCCGCGGACAGCGCCCCGGTCGGCGAGTCCTCGATCGCGACGCAGTCCGCCGGGTCCGCCCCGAGCAGCTCGGCCCCGCGCCGGTAGGGGTCCGGCGCCGGCTTGGGCTCCGCCACCTCGTCGCCCGGGACGACGGCGGCGAAGTGTTCCCGGCCGAGCATCTCCAGCGCGGGATCCACCAGCACCCGGATGGTGTTGGTGACCAGCGCGGCCGGGACACCCTCGTCCCGCAGCGCACCGAGCAGCTCCCGGGCACCGGGCCGCCACGGCACGCCGTGCCCGAACAGCTCACCGGCCCGGCCGTAGAACCACTCCCCGGCCTCGCGGTACTCGTCCGCGGGGACGGCGTGCGGGTCCCGCCCGGCCTCCCGGAAGCAGATCCGCAGCGAGGAGTCGAGCGAGCCGCCGACCGTCTCGCGGCGGGCCTGGGTGGACAGCGCGTCCGCGCCCAGGTGCTTCATGAGGTCGTCGAGCGCGACCTCCCACACCTTTTCCGAGTCGATGAGCGTGCCGTCCATGTCGAGCAGCACGCCCCGTACCTCAGGCATCGGGTGTGTAGCCGAGGTTGGGTCGCAGCCACCGCTCCACCTCGGTGATCTCGATGCCGAGCCGCTGCGCGTAGTCGGTGACCTGGTCCTTCCCGATCCGCCCCACGGTGAAGTACCGCGAGTCGCGGTTGGCGAACATCATGCCGCTCACCGCCGCCGCGGGCGTCATCGCGAAGGACTCGGTCAGCCGCACCCCCAGCTCCTCGGCGCCCAGCAGATCGAACAGCGGGCGCTTGAGGGTGTGGTCCGGGCAAGCCGGGTAGCCGAACGCGGGCCGGATGCCGCGGAACTTCTCGGCGAGCAGCTCCTCGAGCGGCTGGTCGGCGTCGGGCTCGAACCACTCCCGGCGGGCCTTGCCGTGCGCGTACTCGGCGAACGCCTCGGCGAACCGGTCCGCGAGCGCCTTGACCATGATCGCCCGGTAGTCGTCGAGCTGGTCCTCGTACTCCTTGGCCATCTCCTCGGCGCCGTGGATGGACACCGCGAACGCACCCAGGTGGTCGCCTGCGGGCGCGACGTAGTCCACCAAGCTGCGGTTGGCCCGCCCCTCGGGCTTCTTCGTCTGCTGGCGCAGCATCGGCAGCCGGACGTCCCCGGCAGCGTCGTCCCCGCCCGCCTTCACGATGATGTCCTCGCCGTCGGCGTGCGCCGGCCAGAACCCGTACACGCCCTTCGCCGTGAACCGGTCGTTCTCGATGATCTCGTCGAGCATCGCGTTGGCGTCGTCGTAGAGCTCCTTGGCGACGGGCGAGTTGAGGATCTGCGGGAACTTGCCCTTCAACTCCCAGGCCAGGAACAGGAACTGCCAGTCGATCAGATCGCGCAGCTCGGCCATCGTCGGCGTGCACTGCCGGACCCCGGTGAACTCCGGTGCCGGCAGGTCGTCGAACCCGACCCGCTCGAAGTTCGCCCGGGCCTCCTCGATCGGCAGCAGCGGCTTGGACTCCCGGGCGGCGTGCTGTTCGCGCAGCCGCTCCTGGTCCTCGTCGTTGCGCTTGCGCAGTGCCGCCGCGCGGTCGTCGTCGAGCAGGTCCGCGACCACGCCGACGACCCGTGAGGCGTCGAGGACGTGCAGCACGTTGCCGTCGTAGGACGGCGCGACCTTGACCGCGGTGTGCTGGCGGGAGGTCGTCGCGCCGCCGATCATCAACGGCAGCTTCAGCCCGCGCCGCTCCATCTCGGCGGCGACGGAGACCATCTCGTCCAGCGACGGGGTGATCAGCCCGGACAGACCGACGACGTCGGCGTTCTCGGCGACGGCGGTGTCCAGGATCGTCTGGGCCTGCACCATCACGCCCAGGTCGATGACCTCGTAGCTGTTGCAGCCGAGCACGACGCCGACGATGTTCTTGCCGATGTCGTGCACGTCGCCCTTGACCGTGGCCATGACGACCTTGCCGTTGCCCCGCTCGGACTGGATCTCGCCGCGGGCCTTCGCCTCCTCCTTCTCCTTCTCCATGAAGGGCTCGAGGTAGGCGACCGCCCGCTTCATCACGCGGGCGGACTTCACGACCTGCGGCAGGAACATCTTCCCGTCGCCGAACAGGTCGCCGACGATCTTCATGCCGTCCATCAGCGGACCCTCGATCACGTCGAGGGCACGGGTGGCCTGCGCGCGGGCCTCCTCGGTGTCGTCCTCGATGTAGTCGACGACCCCGTGCACCAGGGCGTGCGAGATGCGCTCCTTGACCTCGTTCTCCCGCCAGGACAGGTCCAGCTTGCGCTGGGTGCCCTCACCCTTGAACCGGTCCGCGTTCTCGACCAGGCGGTCGGTGGCGTCCTCCCGCCGGTTGAACAGGACGTCCTCGACCATCTCGAGCAGCTCGGGCTCGATGTCCTGGTAGACCGCGAGCTGGCCGGCGTTGACGATGCCCATGTCGAGGCCGGCCTTGATGGCGTGGAACAGGAACGCCGAGTCCATCGCCTCACGGACGACGTCGTTGCCGCGGAACGAGAACGACAGGTTCGAGATGCCACCGGACAGGTGCACGCCGGGGCAGCGTTCCTTGATCCGGGGAGCCGCCTCGATGAAGTTCTTGGCGTACTCGTTGTGCTCCTCGATGCCGGTCCCGATCGCGAGGACGTTCGGGTCGAAGATGATGTCCTCGGGCGGGAAGTCCGCCTTCTCGACCAGCAGGTCGTAGGCGCGCCCACAGATCTCGACCTTGCGGTCGGCGGTGTCGGCCTGCCCGGTCTCGTCGAACGCCATCACGACGACGCCCGCACCGTAGGACCGGACCGTCCGCGCCTGCTCGAGGAACTGCTCCTCGCCCTCCTTGAGGCTGATGGAGTTGACGATCCCCTTGCCCTGCACGCAGCGCAGACCGGCCTCGATCACCCGCCACCGCGAGCTGTCGATCATGATCGGCAGCCGGGCGACCTCCGGCTCGGTGGCCAGCAGGTTCAGGAACGTCGTCATCTCCTCGTGGGACTCGAGGAGGTCGGCGTCCATGTTGACGTCGAGCATGTTCGCGCCGCCGCGGACCATGTCCAGGGCGACGTCGAGGGCCTTGGTGTAGTTCTTGGACTCGATGAGCCTGCGGAACCGCTTCGACCCGGTGACGTTGGTCCGCTCACCGATCATGACGAAGCCGGTGTCCGGCGTGATGTCGAAGCGCTCCAGGCCGGAGAAGCGAGTCCGGCCGGACTTCGCGGCCGGGTTGCGCGGGGGCATGCCCTTGACCTGCTCCGCGATGCGCCGGATGTGCTCCGGGCCGGTTCCGCAACAGCCACCGACCAGGTTCACGAGCCCGGCCTCGGCGAACTCGCGCAGGTACTCCGCGGTCCGCTCGGGCGTCTCGTCGTAGCCGCCGAACGCGTTCGGCAGGCCGGCGTTCGGATAGGTCGCGACGAAGGTGTCGCTGATCTCCGAGAGCGCGACCGCGTGCGGGCGCATCTCGTCCGCTCCCAGCGCGCAGTTCAGGCCGACGACCAGCGGGTTCGCGTGCCGGATCGAGGTCCAGAACGCGTCCACGGTCTGCCCGGACAGGGTCCGGCCCGAGCGGTCGACGATCGTCACCGAGATCCACACCGGCAGGTGCGGCGCGACGTCGTGCGCGGCGTGCAGCGCGGCCTTCGAGTTCAGCGTGTCGAAGATCGTCTCGATCAGCAGGACATCGACACCGCCCTCGTCGAGCGCCGCGATCTGCTCGGCGTAGGACTCGTAGACCTGCTGGTAGGTCACTGCGCGGTACGCCGGGTCCTCGACCTTCGGCGACAGCGACAGCGTCACGTTCAGCGGGCCGATCGAGCCGGCCACCCATTTCGGCTCACCGGTGGTCCGCTCGGCCTCGTCGGCCGCCTCGCGGGCCAGCTTCGCGGCGGCGACGTTCATCGCGGCCGCCTTCGACTCGAGGCCGTAGTCGGCCTGGCCGATCGTGGTGGCGGTGAAGGTGTTCGTCGTCGTCAGATCCGCGCCCGCGTCGAAGTAGTCGCGGTGGGCCTGCAGGATCAGGTCCGGACGAGTGAGGTTGAGAAGGTCGGGGTCCCCGTTCGTATCCTTCGGGTGTCCCTCCAGCCAGTCCGCTTGATAGTCGCCGGCGGACAGACCGAGACCTTGGATGACCGTCCCCCAGGCGCCGTCGATGACACCGATCCGGGTCCCGAGGAGGTCCTTCAGCTGCTGGGTTCTGCGCTCCGCGCTCCGGACCCTTTCTGGGTCCACATGGTGGGTCTGGATGCCGCCGTCCGAAGAGGTGCTCACAGAGTGATCCGCTCCCGTCGTAGATGACACGATCAGCCAGGTTACCTCCCCCCGGGGTGTGAGCCGGGTTCTGCGACGTGGGGCACCGTAGGCTGGAGCGATGACCGACCGAGAGCCGAGCACCACGGGCGGCGACTCCGTGCCCGACCTGGTCGAGCCGGTCCTCATCGCCGCGTTCGAGGGCTGGAACGACGCGGGCGAGGCCGCGAGCACCGCGTTGGAGCACCTGGAGCTCAGCTGGGACGCCGAGCCGCTGACCTCGATCGATCCCGAGGAGTACTACGATTTCCAGGTCACGCGCCCGCACGTGAAACTCGCCGACGGGGTGACCCGTCGGATCGAGTGGCAGACCACCCGGCTGTCGTGGGCGGCGCTGCCCGGTACCGGGAGGCACGTCGTGCTGGTCAACGGCATCGAGCCGAACCTGCGCTGGCGCACGTTCTGCGCGGAGATCGTCGGTCACGCCGAGCGGCTGGGGGTGACCAAGGTCATCACATTGGGAGCCCTTCTCACCGAGGTTCCGCACACCCGGCCGACCCCGGTGAACGGCACCGCGTGGGATCTCGAGTCACTCGAGGAGATGGGCACCGAGCCGTCGAGCTACGAGGGCCCGACGGGCATCGTCGCCGTCTTCCAGCAGGCCTGCGTGCAGGCCGGGATCCCCGCCGTCTCGTACTGGGCCGAGGTCCCGCACTACGTCTCGCAGGCGCAGGTCCCCAAGGCGGCCGTGGCGCTGCTGCACCGCATCGAGGAGGCGCTCGACGTCGAGGTGCCGCTCGGGGCGCTCCCGGAGAAGGCCGAGGAGTGGGAGCAGACCGTCTCCGAGATGGCCGACGCCGACGACGAGGTGCGCGAGTACGTCCGCCAGCTCGAGGAGCAGGCGTCGGAGTCCGAGGCCGAGGGCAAGGGCAAGGGGACCGAGCTGCGGGAGACCTCCGGGGACTCCATCGCGGCCGACTTCGAACGCTACCTGCGCCGCCGCGGCCCGAACGCCTGAGGCGCACCGATGGGTGCGGCCCTGCGGCGGGGCGCGCTGTTCGCGGGTGCCTTCCTCGGACCGTTCGGCGGCGGGCTGACCGCGGCGATGCTGCCCGAGCTGGGTACCGACTTCGGTGTGCCCACGGCGTCGGCGTCGGTCTCGATCACCGCGTACCTGCTGCCCTTCGCCGCCGTGATGCTCGTGTCCGGCACGCTCGGCGAGCGGTGGGGCCGGGCGCGCACGGTCGTCGCCGGATACGCCCTCTACGTCGTGGCGTCGCTGGCGTGCGTGCTGGCCGCGTCCTGGGCGGTGTTCCTGCTCGGGCGCGCGCTGCAGGGCGTCGCGAACGCGTTCACCACTCCCCTGCTGCTCGCCGCGCTGGCCGCCTCGGTCGAGTCCGACCGGATCGGGCGGGCGCTGGGGTGGTTCGGCTCCCTGCAGGCGGCCGGGCAGACCTCGGCTCCGCTGTTCGGCGGGCTGGCCGCCGAGGTCGACTGGCGGCTGTCGTTCGGCGGGGCGGCGCTGGTGGCACTGCTGCTCGCCGTGGTCGGGATCCCGGGCGGCGCCGCGCCGGCGCGCGGTGACCGACGGCCACGGCTGCGCGCGGCCTGGACCGGCCCGGTGCTACGGCTCGGCGTCGTCGCCGGGCTGGGCTGGGGTGCCCTGGCCGGCCTGAACTTCCTGCTCGCGCTGCGCCTGGAGACGGTCTTCGGGCTCGGCGCCGGCGAACGCGGACTGGTGCTGACCGCGCTCGGCCTCGCCGGGATCCTCACCGCCCGCCTGATCGGTGGCGCGGTCGACCGGCTCGGGGCCCGCCGGTGCGTGCTCGCCGGCGCGATCGGTGGCGGGATCCTGGTGGCGCTGATCGGTCTCGTGCCCGTGCTGGGGCTCGTCGTCGCCTTCTGGGCGCTCGGCGGGGTGTGCAGCCAGCTGATCCTGGTCGGGGTGAACACGCTGGTCCTGGGGTCCGGCGGACCGAACAGCGGCGGCGCCATCTCGGTGGTGCAGGCCGTCCGGTTCGCCGGGACCGCGGCGGCACCGGCCGGCCTCACCCCCGTCTACCACGCCGATCCGCTGGCCGGGTTCCTCGTGCCCGCCGGTCTGCTCGTCGCCGGCGTGCCCGCGGTCCTGGCCGTCGACCGCAGACGCCGGGCCGAGCCGTAGTCACGAGGGGCACACCAGAGGTTCCGAACGATGATCGAACGGCTCTGGAGTACCCCTCGCCGGTGCGCTGGTCAGAGACGCACGCCGAGCAGGGCGTCCAGGGCGGTGCGGGCCAGCTGCGGGGCGGCCGTGTCGGTACCCCGGCGGGTCAGCGCCTCGTCGGCCCAGGCGTCGACCGCGGCGAGGGCGCCTGCGGTGTCGAGGTCGTCGGCCAGGTGCGTGCGCAGCTTCGCGACCAGCTCGGTGGCGTCCGGCCCGGCGTCCAGGTCCACCGCCTCCCGCCAGCGGGCGACGCGCTTCTCCCCCAGCGCGTGCACCTCGTCGGTCCAGGAGCGGTCGGCGCGGTAGTGCCCGCCCAGCAGCGCGACCCGGATGACGTTCGGGTCCACCCCGTCGTTGCGCATCTTGGAGACGAAGACCAGGTTGCCCTTGGACTTGGACATCTTCTCGCCGTCCAGCCCGATCATCCCGGTGTGCGTGTAGTGCCGGGCGAACGGGTGCTCACCGGTCAGCGACTCGGCGTGCAGCGCCCCGCACTCGTGGTGCGGGAAGATCAGGTCGGAGCCGCCGCCGTTGAGGTCGATCCGCGGGCCGAGCCGGTTGAGCCCGATCGCGGCACACTCGACGTGCCAGCCCGGGCGCCCGCGGCCGAGGCCGGAGTCCCAGGACGGCTCGCCGGGGCGCGCCATCCGCCACAGCAGCGGGTCGAGCGCGTTGCGCTTGCCGGGCCGGTCCGGGTCCCCGCCGCGCTCGCGGGAGAACCGCAGCATGGTGTCGAGGTCGTAGTTCGACTCGTAGCCGAACCGGCCGGTGGCCGAGATGTCGTGGTAGACGTCCGGGTACTCCGGGTCGTCGAGCCCGTACGCCGCACCGGAGGCCACGAGCTTCTCGACCAGCTCGGCGATCTCCGGGATCGCCTCCACCGCACCGACGAACTGGCGCGGCGGCAGCACCCGCAGCGCCTCCATGTCCTCCCGGAACAGGGCGGTCTCGCGCAGCCCGAGCACGACCCAGTCGTCCTGGTCGCGCTCGGCCCGCTCGAGCAGCGGCTCGTCGATGTCGGTGACGTTCTGGACGTAGTGCACGTCGTGCCCGAGATCGCGCCACAGCCGGTTCACCAGGTCGAACGCCAGGTAGGTGGCCGCGTGGCCCAGGTGCGTCGCGTCGTAGGGGGTGATCCCGCAGACGTACATCGTCGCGACCGGTCCCGGCGCGGTCGGGCGCACCCGGCCGGTGGCGGTGTCGTGCAGCCGCAGCGGCGGGCCGCTGCCCTCCAGTGCGGGGACGTCGGTCCGGGCCCAGGTGTCCATGCGGTCAAACCTACCTATGTGTCGGGTGCGCTCACGCACCCGAACGCGCAGCGTCACCGGCGGATTCCCGCCGCACCGGCGCCGGGTGCCGCAGCGACAGCAGCAGACCCAGGACCATGGTGATGACCAGGCCGATCGCGGTGTACCAGGTGAAGCCGACCGCGTCCGGCGCGAACAGGAACAACGACGCCATCACGACGACCGCGACGGCGAAGCCGATGATCGCGTCGAGCTGGCGGGCCCGCGGGACGAACATGCCCAGTGCGAACGCGCCGAGCAGGCCGCCGTAGGTGATGCCGGCCACCGACAGGCCCAGCTCGACGACCGGGTCCTCGGTCGAGGTGAACAGGTTCGCGAACACGATGAAGACCAGGCCCCAGCCGAGCGTCGTCGCCCGGGAGAGCCGGATGCCCTGGGCGGCGGTGAGCTCGCGGCGCGAGAGCATCTGCACCAGGTCGATCACCGTGGACGAAGACAGCGCCGACAGCGACGAGCTCAGCGTCGACATGGCCGCGGCGAGGATCCCGGCGAGCAGCAGCCCGGAGACGCCGACCGGCAGGCCCTCGACGATGAACTTCGGGAAGAGCTCGTCGCCGGTCGCCAGGCCGAGCTGCGCCGGGCTCGCTCCGCGGTAGTACCCCCACAGGAACAGGCCGACGACCAGGAACAGCGCGAACTGCACACCGACGATCACCGCGGAGAAGATCAGCGCCTTCTGCCCGTCCCGGACGCTGCGGCACGACAGCAGCCGCTGCACGATGATCTGGTCGACGCCGTGGCTGGCCATCGACAGCAGCGCGCCGCCGAGCACCGCGGTGACGAACGCGTAGGGCGCGGAGACCGGGTTGGACGCGAAGTCGAGCAGCTGGGTCTTGCCCGCGGCGACGGCGTCGTCGAAGAATCCGGCGGGCAGCTGCGGCCCGATCACGGCCAGCGCGACGACGCCACCGGCGACGTAGAGGACCATCTGCATGACGTCGGTCCAGACGACCGCCTTGATCCCGCCGACGTAGGTGTAGGCGACAGTCACCAGCGACAGCACCACGATGATCCAGAAGAACGACACCTCGATGCCCATCCCGGACAGGATGACCTTGACCGGGATCGCCGCGGCGAACATCCGGACGCCGTCGGCGAGCAGGCGGGTCAGCAGGAACGCCACCGACGCGGTGCCCTGCATGCCGCGGCCGAACCGCTGCCCGAGGTAGCCGTAGGCGGTGGTGAGCTTCCCGGCGGCGTAGCGCGGCAGCAGCACGAACGCGACGACGATCCGCCCGACGAGATAGCCCAGCGCGAGCTGCAGGTAGGTCAGCGATCCGAGGTAGGCCACCGTCGGGACGCTGATCACCGTGAGCGCGGAGGTCTCGGTGGCCACGACGGACAGCGAGATCGCCCACCAGGGCAGGTCCCGGCCGCCGAGGAAGTAGTCGTCGTTGGACCGCTGCCGCCCGGACATCCAGAGCCCGATGCCCAGCGAGAGCACGAGGTAGGCGACGAGGACGATCAGGTCGAGGGTGCGCATCGCGGCTCCCTGGGGTCGGGGCCCGGCAGCGCTGCCGGGCCCGTGGTGTGGGCGTCAGACGGTTCCGGTGGTGGTGACCCGCAGGCGGGACGGCGGTGGGGCCGGTTCGGGCAGCCGCAGCGGCTGCGCGCCGGGGCTGATCCGGCCGGCGATCGTCGGGGCGCGGGCACCGGTGCAGGACGGCACGGTCGAGGCGACGCCGTGCCAGGTCAGGAACCCGAGCAGGGCGAACAGCAGCGCCTCCTTGCCGTCCCCGGGCAGGCCCGCGTCGTCGATCGGGGCGAGCCGGGCCGGGGCGAGATGGTGGCGCAGGGCCGCGACGACGGCCGGGTTGTGCGCGCCGCCGCCGGAGACCAGCACCTCGCGCACCCCGTAGGGGCGCAGCGCGTCGGCGACCGTGGTCGCGGTCAGCTCGACGAGGGTGGCGAGCAGGTCGTCCAGCCGGTCGGTCACGTCGTGCTCCCCCAGGACCCGGTCGACGTAGCCGGGGTCGAACAGCTCCTTGCCGGTGCTCTTCGGCGGCCGCAGCGCGTAGAACGGGTCGGCCCGCAGCAGGGCCAGTGCGTGCTCGTCGACGGTGCCGCGGGCGGCGCGGGCACCGTCGGTGTCGCGGTGCTCGCCGGTCGCGGCGCGCACGGCGGCATCGAGCAGCGCGTTCGCCGGGCCGGTGTCGAAGGCTGCGGTATCCCCCGTCGGCCCGACGACCGTCACGTTCGCGATCCCGCCCAGGTTCAGCGCGGCCACCGGTCCGCCCGCGTGTGCGGCGCGCTCGCCGAGCAGCAGGACATCGAGGACCGATGCGAGCGGGGCGCCGTGCCCACCGGCGGCGACGTCGCGGGCCCGCAGGTCCGACACCACCGGCAGTCCGGTGGCCTCGGCGATCCAGGCGGGCTGGCCGAGCTGCAGGGTGCCGCGGACGTGTCCGTCCTCCACCCAGTGGTAGAGCGTCTGGCCGTGGCTGGCGATGAGCTCGGCCGCCCCGCCGGCGAGCTCGTCGATCCCGCGCCGCGCGGCCGCCGCGAACGCGTGTCCGAGGTCGGTGTCGATCCGCGCGACGGCGTCCAGCGTGGTCGCCGCGGGCGGCAGGGCATCCAGCACGGTGGCGCGCAGCTCCGGTGCGAACGGCACCTCGAGGTGGCCGAGCGGGGTGAGGGCGACGGTGTCACCGTCGATCTCCAGGTCGGCCGCGGCGACGTCGATGCCGTCGACCGAGGTACCCGAGGACAGTCCGACGACGATCATGCCCCGGCCCCTGCCACGCCGGCGCGGACCGCCGCGGACACCCGTCCTCCGGCCGTGGCGAGCAGCTCTTCCGCCGCCCGGGCACCCACGCCGGTCAGCAGCGCGACGATCGCGGTCTTGGCGTGCCCGCCCGCGTCGTCGAGCGCGGCCCGGACCGCTACGGGGGCGGCCCCGGTGGCCTCACCGACGATCCGCTCCGCGCGCACCCGCAGCTTCAGGTTGGTGGCGGCGACGTCGACCATCAGGTTGCGGTGCACCTTGCCCAGCCGCACCATCACCGCCGTCGAGAACGCGGTGAGCAGCATCTTCTGGCTGGTCCCCGCCTTCATCCGGGTCGAGCCGGCGACGATCTCCGGCCCGGTGTCCAGGGTGATCGCGATGTCGGCGAGCCGGGAGAGCGGGCTGTCCGGGTTGTTCGCGACCGACGCGGTGGCGGCCCCGGCCTCCCGGGCCGCCTCGAGCAGCGCGCAGGCGTACGGCGTGCGGCCCGACGCGCTGATCGCGATCACCACGTCGTCCGGTCCCGGACCGAGTGCGGCGAGATCGGCGCGAGCGGCGGCGGTGTCGTCCTCCGCGCCCTCGACGGCCGCCGTCATCGCCGCGGGCCCGCCCGCGAGCAGCGCGACGACGCGGTCGGCGCCGACGCCGTAGGTGGGTGCGAGCTCGGTCGCGTCGAGGACGGCGAGCCTGCCCGCGGTCCCGGCCCCGCCGTAGATCATCCGGCCGCCGCGTTCCAGCCGGGTGACGGCGGTGTCGGCGAGAGCGGCGATCCGGCCGGCCTCGGCCCGCACCGCCGCGACGACCGAGGCGTCCTCGCCGGTGATCAGGTCGACCAGCGCCCGGGTGGACCACTGGTCCAGATCCGCGAGGTCGGCCCGGGACCGTTCGGTGGCGAGCGCGCCGAGGTCGCCGGTCACCGGAGGCTCCCGGCGACCGGGACGAGCAGGGCGTGGTGCGGCACGGTCGGGTCCTCCAGGAGCAGGCGGGCGCCGTCGAGGGCGTCGCCGAGCGGGCGGGTACGGGTCAGGCCGCGCGCGGCCAGCGCGGTGTCGAGCGGTCCGGTCAGCACGGCGCCGGCGTCGAGGAGGCCGCCGCCGCAGGCGACCCGGGTACCGCCGGCCGGATCCGCGCCGGGGAGCCGGTCCCGGGCGGCGGCCGCGGTGTCGGCGAGTGCGGTGGCGGCCCGGGCGACGATCGTGCCGGCGACCGGGTTCCCGCCGGATGCGGCGCCGAGGACGTCCCGGGCGAACGCGGCGATCTCCCGCGCCGGGTTGTCCGAGCCGTGCACCCGGGCGGGCAGTCCGTCCGGGTCGCCGAACCGGGCGCGCAGCAGGGTGAGCAGCGCGGGCGACCCGCCGGGCCGGCCGTCGTGGGCGCGCAGCGCGGCCGCCAGGCCGGCCCGCCCGATCGCGTGGCCACTGCCGTCGTCACCGAGCAGATGACCCCAGCCGTCGACGCGGGCGTGGCTGCCGTCGCCGTCGACCCCCAGGGCGACCGAGCCGGTGCCCACGGCCAGTACGACACCGGGCCCGCCGCCCAGCGCACCGGCGTGCCAGGTCGTCATGTCGCTGGTCAGCAGCACGCGCAGGGCCGGACCGAACCGGGCTCGCAGTCCGTCCGCGAGGTCGGTCGCGCGCTGCGGGGCCGACGCCAGCCCGGCCAGACCGGCGCCGACGGCGTCCGGCGTGGGCCAGCCGTCGGTGGCACCCGCGATCGCGGCGAGCGCGCGGACGACGCCGTCGCGATCGGCGATGCCGCCCGCGCCGGCCCACCGCCCGGTCGCCACCCGTGCGCCGCCCTCCACGAGCACCGCGCGACAGCCGGTCTTGCCGACGTCGAGCGCGAACAGCCTGGTCATCGCGCCACCGTCGCTGGTCATCGCGCCACCGTCGGGACCGCGACCGGCGCGATCTCCGTCTCGATCCGGTACCGGTCGCCCCGGTAGACCGCGCGGACGAACTCGAGCACCCGCCCGGCGTCGTCGCGGGTGGTGCGCTCGAACAGCAGCGCGGGGCTGTGCACCGGGACGCCGAGCAGCGTGGACTCGGGCCCGTCGGTGACCGTGGGCTCGATCGACTGCCGGCCGCCGGCCACCGCGTGACCGTGCCGGGCGAGCAGCTCGTAGTACGACGACGCCGCGAGGGTCTGCTCGTCCAGGCCGGGTACGAGATCGGCCGGGACGTGCAGGGTCTCCAGGGCCATCGGCTCGTCGTCGGCCAGGCGCAGCCGCAGTGCCCGGACGACGACGGCCTCCGGTGAGACCTCCAGGCGGCGGCCCAGCCGTGGACCGGCCGGGCCGGTCTCGAACTCGACGATCCGGGTGGCTGGGACCAGGCCGCGGGCCCGCATGTCGGCGGAGAACGACGTCGCGGTGAGCGCGTGCGCGATCCGTGGCCCGACGGCGAACACCCCGGCGCCCTGCCTGCGGCGCAGCCGGCCTGCCGCGACCAGCTCGTCGACGGCCCGGCGCAGCGTTGTCCGGGAGACGCCGACCTCGCGGGCCAGCTCGCGCTCGGGCGGGAGGGGCTCGCCCGCCGCCATCGCGTCCACCCGCTCGCGCAGCTCGTCGTGCAGACGGCGGTACTTCATCGGGCCTCCTCAAAAGATGGACCAGTGGTACAGTTTTGTCCGCCGAAGCGCAAGACCCGGCGGCACACGACCGGTCCGGCGACCCGACGAGGAGCCCCGTGCCCGATACCCCCGGCACCCTGATGGCGGCCGAGATCGCCGAGCAGCCCGCCGTCTGGCGCCGGCTGCTCGCCGCCGCCGGCCCGGCCGGAGAGTCCGGTGTGGACCGGGCGGCGGCGCTGGTCCGGGCCCGCGCGCCGCGCTTCGTGCTGTTCGCCGCCCGCGGCACCAGCGACCACGCCGCGCTGTACGCCAAGTACCTGACCGAGATCCGGCTCGGCCTGCCCGCCGGGATGGTGTCGCCCTCGACGCTCACCGCCTACGCCGCGCAGCCGGACCTGCGCGACGTGCTGCTGGTGGCCGTCAGCCAGTCCGGCGGCTCGCCGGATCTGCTGCGCTGCGTCGAGGTGGCCCGCGACCGGGGCGCGCTGACCCTCGCGGTGACCAACAACCCGGGCTCGGCGCTGGCGGACGCGGCGGACGCGCAGGTCGACGTGCTCGCCGGGCCCGAGCGCTCGGTGGCCGCGACGAAGACCTACACCGCCCAGCTCCTGGCCCTGTACCTGCTGGTCTCGGCCGTCCGGGGCGAGGACGACGCCCGCGCGGCTGCGCTGCCCGACCTCGGGGACCAGGTCCTGGACGGCTGTATGGACGCCGTCGCGGCGGCCGCGAGCGGCTACCGGTTCGCCCAGCGGCTGGTCACCACGGGGCGCGGCTACTCCTACCCGACGGCCCGCGAGGCTGCGCTCAAGCTGATGGAGACCGCCTACGTCTCGGCGCAGGCGTTCTCCGGGGCGGACCTGCTGCACGGACCGCTCGCCCTGGTCGACCCGCTGGTCCCGGTGCTGGCGGTCGTCTCCCCCGGCGCGGGAGGCGCGGCGATGGCGCCGGTGCTGGAGTCGCTCGCCGCGCGCCACGCCGACGTCCTGCGGATCGGCGGCCACGGCAGCCCGGGTCCCGGCCCCGGCATCGCGCTGCCGCAGGCGCCCGCCGAGGAGCTCGCCTCGCTGCTGGAGATCCTTCCGCTGCAGCTGCTGGCCCACCGCGTCGCCGTGGCGCGGGGCGGGGACCCGGACACCCCGCGCGGACTGCACAAGGTGACGGAGACGCTGTGAACGAGCTGATCGCCGCGGATGCCCTGGTGACCGGGGACGGTTCGCCGGCCGGACCGGGCTGGGTCGAGCTGGCCGGTGGCCGGGTCACCGGGGCCGGTACCGGGATCCCGCCGCGTCCGCCGGACCGGCGGGGCGCCGTCGTCGTACCCGGGTTCGTGGACGTGCACTGTCACGGCGGGGGCGGCGCGTCCTTCGGGGCCGACGCCGACTCCTCGGCCCGGGCGGCCGCGTTCCACGCCGCGCACGGCACCACGACGGTGCTCGCCTCCCTGGTCACCCTGTCCCCTCCCGACCTGCTCGAAGCGGTGCGCGGGCTGGCGCCGCTCGTGGACGACGGCGTGCTGGCCGGGGTCCATCTGGAGGGGCCGTGGCTGGCCGCGTCCCGGTGCGGGGCACACGATCCCGCCCTGCTCCGCGACCCCGACCCGGGTGAGCTGGGTCCGCTGCTCGACACCGGGACGGTCGCCATGGTGACCCTCGCCCCAGAGCTGGCGGGCGGCCTCGACGCGATCGCCCGGGTCGCCGCGGCGGGTGCGGTCGCCGCCGTCGGGCACACCGCCGCCGGTTACGACCTCACGCGCCGCGCGCTCGACGCCGGCGCCCGGGCCGGTACGCACCTGTTCAACGCGATGGGCTCGCTGCACCACCGCGACCCGGGGCCGGTCGCCGCGCTGCTGGGCGACCCGCGTGCCGTCGTCGAACTGATCACCGACGGGGTGCACGTGCACCCGGCTCTCTGGGAGATCGTCGGCCGGACGGCGCCGGGGCGCGTCGCGGCGGTGACCGACGCGATGGCCGCGGCCGGGATGCCGGACGGGGACTTCCGGCTCGGCGATCTGGCCGTGCGGGTGACGGGCGGTGTCGCCCGCCTCGACGGAGGGACCATCGCCGGGTCGACCGCGACCGCCGACGCGCTGTTCCGCAACCTCGTCGCCGCGGACCCCGGTCCTCGGGAGGAGGCACTCGCGCGGGCCGTGGCCTGGACGTCGACGACGCCGGCCGGTCTGCTGGGGCTCGACGACGTCGGGCACCTGCGGCCCGGCGCCCGCGCCGATGTGGTGCTGCTCGACGACGCCCTGCGGATCGAGACGGTTCTGCGCGCCGGCACCGTGGTGCGCTGATCGCCGCAGGGTCGGGCCCGACCCGGCGCCGGGCACCCACACAGGTTCAGAACGGCGGAGGCACGTCCTCCCCAGGTTCGGCGCCATGCGGCACGGTGTCATCGGGCGCAGCGTCAGTGGGCTCAGTGTCGTCGGGTGCGGCGCCGTTGGGTGTGGCCCCGTTGGGTGTGGCGATGCCGGGTGGTGCGTGGTCCTTGCCCGGTGGGGCGCGGTCGCGTCGGCGCAGGTCGGGCTGTTCGTGGTCGATGTCGTAGGCCGGATGGTCGAACCAGGGTTCGGGGTCGCGGTGGACCGGCCGGGTCGGGGGCGGCAGGATCGGTTCGGGCTCGACGGGGTAGTGCCGCCCGAGTGGGCTGGTCCAGATGAAGTGGCCGGGTTCGGGCTGCTCGAGGCGCCATCCGCCCTTGGACTTGAGCATGTGGTGATGGCGACACAGTGGTGCCAGGTCGTCGTGGGTGGTGGTGCCCCCGCGACCGTGGTTGATCGTGTGGTCCTGGTCGCAGCGTCGGGCCGAGGTACGGCACCCGGGATGCACGCAGGTCCGATCGCGGACCTCGGTGTGGCGGCGCAGCGGCGCGGACGGGAACCGGGCGGTGGGGTCGGCATCGAGTTCGGCCCAGAGCTCGTCTCGTTGACGGTGGAGCTGGTAGCGGGTGGCGATGTCGGTGATCACCCCGGTCCAGCGGCCGTGCTGTGCCGCGGTGGCGGTCAGGGTGGCGAGCTGGGTTTCGGGGATATGGAGTTCGACGATCCCGCCGGGCGGTCCGGTGGGGTCGCGGGGTGTGGGTCGGTGGCGGGTGAGGCCTTCGGCCAGGAGGTGTCCGTGGTCGTCGACGATGACCCAGCGCCATTGGGCGCGGCGTTGGCGGGCGACGATGCGGCGGGCAGTGTGGGCGGGGATCGGGCCCCAGCCGGGTAGTTCGGCGGCGCGGTCGTCGAGGCCGAGTAGGGTGCTGAGTGGGACCCGGACCTCGACACCGAGGCTGCTGCGCGGGCTCGCCGTCGTGGCGCTGCCGGCCGGTCGGGTCTCGCGATCGCGGCCCCCGGTCGGCGAACCACTCGTGTCCGGTCCATCGGGCTCGGGGCCACTGGGACCGGGGTCAGAGCCGGAGCCGGAGCCGGGGCCGGGGGCGGGTTCCTCGGGCCCGGAATCATCCGGCCCGGACCCGCCGGACCCAGGCTCCCCCACCTCGGGCTCGCCGGAGCCAGGCTCGTCGGACCCGGGTTCGTCGGACCGGGCTTCACCGGACGTGGGTTCGCTCGACTCGGCCTCACTGGACGCGGGGCCACCGGCTGCGGGGTCATCAGATGCGGGGTCACTGGGTGCGGCGGCGCCGAAGGTGCCCACCATGGCCGCGCCGGGCCCGGCCGCGCCGGCCTCGGATTCCTCGGAGCTGGGCTCCCCGGACCCGGGCTCGCCTGGCTCTGGCTCCCCGGGCTCGGGGCTGCCGGAGTCGGGGCCGGGACTGGGCGGGCCGGTAGCGGGCCGGTCGGAGACAGCACCCGCTTGACCGGACCCACCATCACCAGACCCGGCATCACCAGACCCGGGGGTGCCGGACCCGGGAGTGCCGGCGCCGGTCTCACCGGACTCGGTGTCGCTCACGGTCGTGCCGGGATCGGCGTGGCCGGCGAAGCGTTCCAGTAGCGCCTGCAGGATCTCGGCGCGGTTCAGCCCGTGCAGTGATCCGTCGAGCAGGCCCAGTACGAGGTCGGCTCGGACCTGGTCCAAGGTGCCGGGGTGACCGTCGTGGCGGGCAGCCCGGGCCAGGGCATCCAGGCGTTCCCAGGCTGCGGCGGCCTCGTCGGCCGGTAGCCCGCTCGCCGACAGCACTGCGGTGCCGTCGGCGCACAGGTAGGCCACCACCTGACGGTCCCGGATCGCCTTGCGGTAGCGGCGCTCGTAGTAGGCCGGATCCAGCTCCAGAACCAGACGCTTGATCCGCTCCGCGATCTGCCCGGTGGTCAGCCGGGGCGCATGCGGCAGGACCGCCGCACACACTGCGGCGATCTGGTCGGCGGGTAGGTCGCCCAGGTGCTGGGCGAAGACCCGGGCCTTGCCGCGGTCGATGTGGCCCTGCGACAACGCCGCCTGCACCTGCGGCAACGCGTGCACCAGCACGAACGCTAAATCGGTCTCCGACTCTGCGGCGCGTCGGGTCCAGGCCAGGGCGGCGCGGACCTCGTCGGCGCCGTAGAGCTCGGGGGTGTCGGCGCGGCGGACCTCCAGGGGCCCGGCGAACGGGCGCCGGCACACGACCTCGGCCATCGTGGCGAACATCCGGGCCTGCTCGTGGGCGAGCTGGCGGGACTGGGCGACCAGGACGTCACCGATGTCGTCATTGGGGACCCGGTCAAGGTCGAGGCCGGCGAGTGTGGTGGCCAGCTCGGGGCCGGGCGACAGCGCCGCCAGCCCTTCTGGAATCACCTGCCCGACCACCATGAATCGAACATACCGTCGACCCCCGACAGTTTCGGTCCACGACCGAACTGTGATGTCTCAAGACATCGGTGACAGTTCTGCCTCAGGACATCGGTGACGGTTGATGTGTCAGGACTTCGGTGACGCTCCCGGGTTCTTCGGCTGTCTTCCGCGGGGTCGACCGTTGCCGACGTAGTTGGTGCCGGGAGTGGGTCTGGTGCGTTCGGCGAGGATCTCGCCTTCGAGGTCGGTGACGGTGATCGTGTCGCCGGGCTGGTCGCCGTCGCTGACGACGAGGACATGTTCGAACGCGTGGGCGACGCCGATCTTGTAGAGCACCTTGTCGACGTGGACGACTCCGGCGGAGCTCGCCGTTCTCAGGCGTGTGCCGGCGGGTAGGCCTTCCGGTGGCTTCGGTCGGGGCCGCATGGCGGGGGCCGGCGGCCGGTAGACCGGCCGGTCCGGTTTCGGGCGGGGTGGATCGGCCTTGGCCGTCGCCTCCCACGCGGCCTGCGGCGGTGATTCGCCCGGGCAGCCCTTGGTGAGGGCGCTCGGTGTTGTAGACGTGGTCGAAGGCGTCGATCTGGGCCTGGAGCTGCGCGAGTGTGGCGGCGAGCGGTTGCTTGTCGAGGTAGCGGAACAGGGGTCTGGTGGAAGCGTTCGTTCTTGCCTTGGGTGGTCGGCTTGTGCGGCTTGCCGGTGATCGCCTCGACACCCAGCGCGGCGACATGTGCGACGAGCTGGCCGACCAGGCCGCGACGCGACGGGTTGAGCGCGAGCCCGTTGTCCGACAGCAGCCGTTGCGGCACACCGTGAGCGGCCACGGCCTTGTCGAAGATCGCGATCGCGTCCCGGGCGGTCTCACCGGCCGCGGCGTGGGAAGCGACCGCGTAGCGGGAGTGGTCATCGATGAGCTGGAAGATCACGCACTTGCGTCCGCCGGTCAGCACGTACTCGGTGGCATCGAGTTGCCAGCACGCGTTGGGCGCCGGGCGAGCCGCGCTCGAGGCGTCCGGGCTGGACCACGGCCCGATCAGCGTGCACGAGAAGATGCGTGCGATGGGGCTGGCCTCGGTGCCCTCGACGGCGTCGCTGGCGCGGATCTTCCGTGAGGCCGGTGTCGCCCGGCTGGAGCCGCGCAAGAAGCCCCGCTCGGCGTGGCGGCGGTTCGTCTACGCACCTGGACGGCCTGGGCCTTGACCTGCTCGGTCAGCCTCGACGGGCTCGACCTCGGCCGTCTGGACCTGGGCTCGAGCACCGCCGCAGGCCCGTCAACGCGAGCGCGCTTGCGCAGCTCGTAGAACGACTTACGCGAGATATCGTGCTCGATACAGAACGTCGAGACCGCCCCCCGCGGCGCGTCGTCAGGCCACTGCGAGATCGCAAGGCGGACACGGGGAGCGATGGGTTCACGGGCAGCCACCACGGCAGCCTCACGATGGAAGTGTCACCACCAAGAACGCCCACAGGGTCACCGATGTCCTGACACAAAATCGTCACCTATGTCCTGAGACATGACAGGTCCACGACCGAACCGAGCCCCTCCGAACCTGCACCGGCAGCTCGCTCGGCAGGTCGGGACTGCACAACTTTCGACAGATCGATGCCGAGTTCTTCCTCGGCGAACGAGGCAGTCGAGCAGCTGAGCAGCTGAGCGGAGTGACTCACCACCACTCGACGTCGAGCTTGGACTCGATGTCGCGCACGTGCCGGCGGGCACAGGCCGGGCACAGCCACCCGTCGCGACCACACTCGTCCCGATCGGATACCCAGCCCGCGATGCCCGCCGCGCCAGGACTCTCCGGTCGCGCCGTCCCGCAGAGCCGACAGATGCGCACCGGCGCGGTCACGCCTGCGATGGTGCCCCGACCCCGGCGTCCGCGTCGAGGTACTCATGTCGCCGGCCGAGCCGGTTCGCGATCGCCGCGCACGCGATGAGCTGGATCTGGTGGAACAGCATGAGCGGCAGCACCACCAGCGCCGCAGCCGGCCCCCGAACAGCACACCCGCGATCGGCAGCCCGCTGGCCAGGGACTTCTTGGACCCGCAGAACACGATCGCGATCCGATCGGCGTCGCTGAACCCGAGCGCCCTCGACCCGAGCGCCGTCACCGCCAGCACGATGGCCAGGAGCAGCAGGCAGGCCCCGAGCAGCACGCCCAGCGAGACCGGGGTGAGCACGCCCGATCATCGGCCGCGCGGCCTGCCCCGCGAGGAGCGGCACGAGTAGCCGCAGCGCGATGTCACCGAACGCCGACGGGGTGAACCCGCCGCTGGTGGCCAGCAGCAGCGCCGGCGAGCACCGGGGTCAGGACGACGCCGAGCACGTTGGACACCGACGCCGCGACGATTGCCGCGGGCACGTTCCCGCGCGCGATCCCGGTGAAGGCGATCGAGGACTGCACCGTCGAGGGCAGGCAGCAGAGGAACACCACACCGGCCGCCAACGGCGCGGGCAGCAGCCACTCCGGCAGCAGCAACGCCGAGAGGCCGATCAGCGGGAACAGGACGAACGTCGCGCCGAGCACCGTGCCCTGCAGCCGCCAGTTCCGCAGCCCGGACAGCGCCTCGGCGGTCGCCAGCCGGGCACCATAGAGGAAGAAGAGCAGCGCGATCGCCGCCGTCACCGCGACGTCGACGACCTCGCTCGCCGCACCCCCGCGCCGGTACCAGCGCCGCGACGCCGACGGTGAGCAGCAGCAGGATCAGGAACGGGTCAAGACGCACACCCACGGTTCCAATGTCCGTCACCGGTGGCCGTCCGGACCCTGTTGACCACGCTGACCTTCATCACACAGTGCGATGCCGGCGTACCGGACCGCCGAACGTCAACCCGGCTCGTAGGTCAGCAGATCCCCCGGGGTGCAGTCGAGCTCGCGGCACAACGCCTCCAGGGTGCTGAACCGGACCGCGCGGGCACGCCCGTTCTTGAGCACGGACAGGTTGGCCAGGGTGAGCCCGACCCGGGACGCGAGCTCGGTGAGCGTCATCCCGCGGTCGGCCAGCACCTTGTCGAGCCTCACGACGACCGGCACCCGCGCTCCTCCTCAGACCGTGAGGTCGTGGTCGGTCTGCAGTTCGACGCCCGAGCGGAGCACCGCGGTGACCACGACCAGCAGGCCGGCCAGAGCTGCTCCGAGCAGCAGCGGGCCGCTGTCCAGGTGCGGATGCACCCGCGGGTCGGCGAGGAATCCGGTCGCGACGAACGATCCCACGGTCCCGAGCACCGTGAAGGAGGCTCCGGCGCCCAGCACCCAGCCGGCGAGCGTCCGGACATCGCGGGGGATGTCCCGCCCGAACCGGCCCGGCCCGGTGAGGACCCGGCTGAGGCGCAACAGCCGGTTCAGGCCCAGGAGCACCAGGACGATCGGCACGGCGTACAGCACCGCCCCGGCCACCGCGTACGGCACCGGCAGCGACCCGACGGGCACCGAGTCCGTCACCCGGGCGAGCCCGTCCGTCCCCACACCGGCAGGCAGCTCCACGTCGACGCCGACCGGCACCGAGAGCCCGGTCAGCGCTGCCCCTGCGTATCCGGTGGCCGAGGCGTACACCGTCACTCCCAGCACGACCGGAGCGGTGAGCACCAGTACCGCGAACGACAGCGAGACCAGCACCCGGACGGCCCCCAGCAACCAGCGCTCCGCACGCGACATCCGGTCGGTCATGACGCCCCCTCGAGTCCGCTTATCGACAAACGATAATATCGAGGATCGATAAGCGCAAACCCCTTGTCAGCCCCAGAACGCCGCCGGATCCAGGTCCGCGATCGGTATCCGGCTGCGGTCCCCCGCGCGCTGCGGCACCCGTCCACCCCGCAGGACGACGGCGAGCGCCGGCGACTCGTCGGCCCGCCGCGCCGTCTCGATCAGGACCGCCAGCACGTGCCGGCAGCGCCCGCCCCGGCCCCCGCAGGCACAGTCCGCGCGCAGGTCGCCGGGGTGCGGGGCGACCGGGGTGCCCTCGGCGGCGAGCCGGTCGGCGAGCTCGTCAGGAAGGTCGGGCGCGTCGAGCTCGGGTGGGGCCGTCCAGACCGGGAAGGCGATCTCCACGGCGCGGTGGCCGCCGTCGTCGACGGTCGCGGTGATCCGGCCGGGTGTGGTCACGAGGTCGCGGACCCGGTCGCCCCGGGCCAGCGACCACGCACGGGGCAGCTGCGGATCCGGCCGGGTGATCCGCACCGGTTCGGCGAGCCGCAGCCAGGCCCGGCCCCACGCGGTCGTCCCGAACCCGCTCATCGGGCTCCTTCCAGGACGGCCCGCAGGTCGTCGTCGCCGAGCCGCGCGAGCGAGCCGACCGAGGATCCCTCGGTCTCACCGAGCGCGGCGCCCGCCAGGTCCCGCTTGCTGCGGTGCAGGTCGGCGATCAGCTGCTCGACGGTGCCGCGCGTGGTGAAGGTGTGCACGGTGACCGTGCGGGTCTGCCCGATCCGGTGCGCCCGGTCCGACGCCTGCGCCTCCACCGCCGGATTCCACCACCGATCCAGGTGCAGGACGTGCGAGGCGCGGGTGAGGGTCAGTCCCGTCCCGGCCGCGCGCAGGCTCAGCAGCAGGACGGGTGGCCCGCCCGGATCGGAGAACTCCGCGACCATGCGTTCGCGCGCGGGACGGCCCAGACCGCCGTGCAGGAACGGCACCGCGACACCGAGGGTCTCGCCGAGGTGCGACGCGAGCAGCTCCCCCGCTGCCCGGTACTGGGTGAAGACGAGCGCCGCCTCGCCGTTGTCGACGATCTCGCCGACGAGTTCGGTGAGCCGGTCGAAGCTCGCCGACCGGCCCGTCACACCGGGTTCCTCCGAGCCCGCCAGCGACGGGTGCGCGCACAGCTGCTTGAGCCGGGTGAGCAGAGCGAGGATGCGTCCGCGGCGGTCGACCCCGGCGCCGAGCCCCCGGCCGAAGGCACCGTCGAGCGCGGCCGCGTAGACCCGGCGCTGCTCACCGGTCGGCTCCACCTCGTGGTGGACGTCGATCCGCGGCGGGAGCTCCGCCGCGACCTCGGACTTGCGACGGCGCAGCAGGTGCGGGCCGACGAGCGCGTGCAGCCGGGCCGCGGCCGCGCCCGGGTCGCCCGCCGTGGCGAACCGGCGGCGGAACCGGGCGCGCGGGCCGAGTACGTCCGGGGTGCTGAACGCGAGCAGCGACCAGAGGTCGTCGAGCCGGTTCTCGACGGGCGTGCCGGTCAGCGCGATCCGGCCGCGGGCGGTCAGTCCGCGGGCCCGGCGGTCGGTGGCGGTGGCCGGGTTGCGGACGTACTGCGCCTCGTCCAGGACGACGACGTCCCACTCCGCCGCGGTGAGCGCGTCGTCGCGGGCGAGCATGCCGTAGGTCGCGACGACGACGCCGCCCTCGGGAGGCGGTGCGCCGCGGGTGTGCTCGACGACCGTCTGTTCCGGCGCGAACCGGGCCAGCTCGCGCCGCCAGGTCCCCACCACCGACGCCGGGCAGACGACGAGGTGCGGGCCGGTCCGGCCGGCGAGCACGGCGATGGCCTGCACGGTCTTACCGAGACCCATCTCGTCGGCGAGCAGGGCGCCACCCTCGGTGTCGAGCCGGTCGACGAGCCAGCGCGCACCGGCCCGCTGGTAGGGGCGCAGGCGCGCCCACACCCCGTCAGCAGGTTCCGTGCTGTGCACAGCCGCGACCGCGGCCCGCACCGCGACCTCGGCCGACCAGATCGTGCGTCCGTCACCGGCGACGCCGGCGTGGGCGGCGGTCGGCAGCGCCACCGCTCCCTCCGCCTCGGCCGGGCGGGCCCGGGCGACCTCCCGCCAGGCGTGCACCGAACGTCCCCAGCTGTGCGCCGCCTCGATCGCACCCAGCGCGTGCAGGGTCGCTCCGGCCGGGCTCACGGCGGCCGGAACCGGGCCGGTCGCGAAGCCGTCCGGCCCCGGCCGCGCGATCCGGACGGGTTCGGCGACCGCGTCCACCCCGGCCGCGGCGGCCGCGCCCACCGGGTCCGCACCGCCCCACCACACGAACAGCTCCCGCTCGACGAGGAAGGTCAACTGCGTGCACCCTGATCCGCCCACGGCTCCTGAGTAGCAGGTCCGCACGGCACCGCGCACATGAGTAGGGTCCACGACCGTGCAACGACGCCGGGGCCTGCTCTACTCCGTCCTGCTCGCCGTGGCCCTGCTGACCGGGTGCAGCACACAGGGCCAGACGGAGTCGCCCGCGTTGGCGCGGATAGCCGAGACCGGGGAGCTGCGGGTGTGCTCCACCGGCGACTACCGGCCCCTCACCCACCTCGCACCGGACGGCACGTGGTCCGGCATCGACGTCGACATGGCCGGTGACCTGGCCACCGAGCTCGGCGCCCGGACGACGATGGTGGAGACGACCTGGTCGCCCCTGCTCGACGACGTCGTGGCCGGGAAGTGCGACATCGCCGTCGGCGGGGTGTCGATCACCGCGGACCGGGCGGAACGGGCCGCCTTCACCGTCCCGTACCTGCAGGACGGCAAGACGCCGATCGTGCGCTGCCCGGACGTCGAGCAGTTCCGGACGGTCGCCGAGATCAACCGGCCCGGGGTGCGGGCGGTCGTGAACCCGGGCGGGCCCAACGAGCGGTTCGCCCGGCCCTGGCTGGGCTAGAGAAACCTGCGGAACGAACCTCGGCGCTGAGCGACGTTGTCAGGGGTCCGTGCCACGGTGCCGGCATGCGAATCGTGGTGACGACACCGACCGGCAACGTCGGCTCGCGGGTGCTGCGCCTGCTGGTGCAGGCCGGGGTGCGTCCGGTGGCCCTGCTGCGGGACCCCGCGCGGCTGCCGCCGGAGCTGTCCGGGCTGGTGGAGGCCGTGCGGGCCGACCAGACCGACCGCGACGCGGTGCTGCGCGCGACCGCCGGCGCCGACCGGCTGTACTGGGTGAACCCGCCTGCGCCGTTCGGCTCCGACCCGCTGGCCCAGCACGCGGCGTGCGCCCGCGTGGTGTCCGACGCGGTGCGGGAGAACGGGATCGGCGGGGTGGTGTTCCAGAGCAGCGCCGGCGCGGAGAAGCGGCACGGCGCGGGCGACATCGACGGGCTCGGCGCGACCGAGGAGGCCCTCGACGCCACCGGCGCACCGGTGGTGCACCTGCGGTGCGGCTACTTCACCACGAACCTGCTGATGTCGGCCGACGAGATCGCCGCCGGAACACTGTCGACGCCGTGGCCGCTCGACCACCCGCTGCCGTGGGTGGTCCCGCGCGACATCGGTGACGTCGCGGCCGCCCGGCTGCTCGGCCCGGCGTGGACGGGCCGGGTGGTGCAGGGCGTGCACGGACCGGCGGACCTGTCCTTCACCGACGTCGCCGAGGTGCTGGCCGGGGTGCGCGGGCACCCGGTGCGGGCCGTGCACGTGCCCGACGCCGAGTTCCGCGCGATGCTCGGCGGCGTCGGGATGACACCCGCCGAGATCGACGCGATCGCCGGGATGGCGGCCGGGCTGACCGGCGGCTTCGTCCCCGAGCAGCCGCGGGCCGTGATCACGACGACGCCGACGACCCTGCGGTCGTGGGCCGCCGAGCACCTGCGGGCGTGACGACGTACCTCGGTCTCGTTCAGGGCGCCCGTTTGCGCAGGTAGTCCGACACCACCTCGGCGCCGAGGCCGTCGAGGTCGGGATTCACCACCCGTCCCCCGGACCGTCGGGCCAGCCGGTCCATGAACGCTGCCAGCCCCGGGTCGTCGCCGAGCACGAAGAAGGTGAACCGCGCATCCATCCCGATCAGCCGGTCCAGCCCGTCGACGGTCGCGCGCAGCGTGTGCGGGCTGGGCGGATAGTCGAAGAAGGCCTCGCCGTCGCGTTCCAGGTGCGCGGTCGGCTCGCCGTCGGTCACGACGAGGACGACCGGGGTCGCGTCCGGCTGTCGCGCCAGCCGTTCGCGGGCCAGCAGCAGGGCGTGGTGCAGGTTCGTGCCCTGCATGTACACGCCCTCCAGCCCGACGAGCTCGCCGAGCTCCACGGTCTGCGCGTGTCGGCCGAACGTGATCAGCGAGAGGTCGTCGCCGCGGAACCGGGTGGAGATCAGCTGGTGCAGGGCCAGCGCGGTGCGCTTCATCGGCACCCAGCGGCCCTCGGCGACCATCGACCAGGACGTGTCGACCAGCAGCGTCACCGCGGCCCGGGTGCGCTGCTCGGTCTCGACGATCTCGACGTCGGACACGTCGAGTACCCGGTCGTCCCCTCCTGCCCGGCGCAGCTGCGAGTTGAGCAACGTGCGCGGCACCGACCAGGCCTCGGTGTCCCCGAACGCCCACGGGCGGGTCGCGCCGGTCGCCTCCCCGGCCGCGCCGGCCCGGCGGGTCTCGCGCTGCCCCTGGCGCCCGGTGACCCGGTCGGCGACGTCGCGCAGCACGGACCGGCCGAGCGTGCGCAGCGCCTTGGGCGAGAGCAGCAGCGACCCGTCCGGGGCGCGCCGGAACAGGTCCTGGCTCTGCAGCTCGCGTTCCAGCTCGGCGAGGGTGCGGGCGTCGGCGGTGGCCTCCGGTCCGAGCGCCTCGGTGAGCGCGTCGAGGTCGATGTCCTCCATCCGCGCGCCCGGGTAGCTCTGCGCGAGCTGCTCGGCCAGCGCGTCGAGCTGTCCCAGCTCCTCCAGGGCACGGGCCGCCTCGCCCATCCCCATCGGGTTGTCCCCGCTGAACCGGCCCTGCCCGGACCAGTCCTCCCCCGGCCGCAGGCCCTGCAGCTGCGCGTCCAGGTGCGCCAGGGACTGCGCGAGCCGCGGGTCGCCGAACGCCTGCTGCGCCAGCTCGGCGAGCTCGGCCTGCTGCTCGGCGGACATCGAGTTCATCATCCGCTGGGCGGCCGCCGACCGGGCGGCCAGCGCGTCGATCAGCTCCTCGGTGTCGCGCGGGTTCTCCGGGAAGTGGTCGCCGTGGCGACGCATGAACTCGGCGAACCGGTCGGTGGTGTCCTCGCCGCGGGCGTGGTGCTCCAGCAGGTCGTTGAGGTCGCCGAGCATCTCGTTGATCCGCTCGACGTCCTGCGGCGTGGCGTTCTCCATCGCCTGCTTCATGCCCTGGAAGCGCTGGTCGAGCAGCTCCCGGCCGAGCAGGTCGCGGATCTCCTGGTAGGCGTCGCGGGCCTCGGAGGAGCGCCAGTCGTACTCGCCCAGCTCCCGGACCGCACCGCCGGTGTCGGCCGGGAGTGCGTCGAGCTGCATCTCGCGGAACCGGGCGTCGTCGGAGTCCTCGTTGCCCAGCGCCGAACGCTCGGCGTCGAGGGCACGCGCCAGGAGCTCGCGGACCTCCTGCAGCGTGCCGTCGATCCGGTTGTCGCGCTGCAGCTCGCGGCGGCGCTCCCAGACCCGCCGGGTCAGGTCGTCGAGCCCGCGGCTGCCGTCGAGACCGCGCCGCATCAGCTCCTGCAGGGCCTGACGAGGGGACGAGCCCTCCATGACGTCGCGGCCGATCTGGTCCATCGCCGACCGGATGTCGTACGGCGGCGCGAGCGGATCGGGCCCGCCGGTGTAGGGCCCGTACGCCCAGCGCCGCTTCCGACGCCTGGGATCAGCCATACGACACCGTGTCGCCGTCGTCGCTCTCGTCCTTCGCCAGCTTGCGGGTCAGGAACAGGTACTCCAGCGCCAGCTCGGCGCCCGACGCCATCGGCCCCGGGTCCTCGGTGCCGGCCGCGCCCAGCTTCTCGGCGATCGCCGTCAGCGCTGCCACCTGCGGCAGGGCGGCGACGACATCCCGGGCCGGGACCCGCTCGCCGGTCCGCACCGGCCGGGTCGACACCTCGGTGGCCAGCTCGTCGAGGTCGATGCCGCGCAGCGCGAACCGCGCGGTGTCGGCGGTGGCCCGGCGCAGCAGGTGCTCCAGGACCTCGTCCTCGCGGCCCTCCTCGCCGGAGGCGAACTCCAGCTTGCCGCGCAGCACCGCCGGGACCGACTCCAGGTCGACCGGGCGGGCGTAGGCGTGCTCCTCGCCGACCAGTGCGGCCCGGCGCAGGGCCGCGGCGGCGATGGTCTCGGCGGCGGCCACCGAGAACCGGGCCGAGACGCCCGAGCTCTGGTCGATCGCCGACGACTCGCGCAGGTGCCGGGTGAACCGGGCGACGACCTCCAGCAGGTGCCGCGGGACCTCGGCCGCGAGCGAGGCCTCCTGCTCGATCAGGTCGATCTCCGGGGCGAGCTCGAGGGGGTAGTGGGTGCGGACCTCGGCGCCGAACCGGTCCTTGAGCGGGGTGATGATCCGGCCGCGGTTGGTGTAGTCCTCCGGGTTGGCACTCGCGACCAGCACGACGTCGAGCGGCAGCCGCAGCGTGTAGCCGCGGACCTGGATGTCGCGTTCCTCCATCACGTTGAGCAGCGCGACCTGGATCCGCTCGGCCAGGTCGGGCAGCTCGTTGATCGCGACGATCCCGCGGTGCGCCCGCGGTACCAGCCCGAAGTGGATGGTCTCCGGATCCCCCAGGGAGCGGCCCTCGGCGACCTTGACCGGGTCGACGTCGCCGATCAGGTCGGCGACCGCGGTATCCGGCGTGGCGAGCTTCTCGGTGTAGCGCCGCGAGCGGTGCACCCACGCGACGGGCAGGTCGTCGCCGAGCTCGGCGACGCGCCGCACCGATGCCGGTGTGATCGGCTCGTACGGGTGCTCGCCGATCTCCGAGCCCTCGATCACCGGCGCCCACTCGTCGAGCTGGCCGGCCAGCGCCCGGAGCAGCCGGGTCTTGCCCTGGCCGCGCTCCCCCAGCAGGACGACGTCGTGGCCGGCGATCAGCGCCCGCTCCAGCTGCGGGAGCACGGTGTCGCCGAACCCGACGATCCCGGGCCACGGATCGCGGCCGGCACGCAGGGCGGCGAGCAGGTTGTCACGGATCTCTTGCTTCACGCCCCGCAGCTCGTGGCCCGACGCCCGGAGCGCGCCGACGGTACGGGGAAGGTCAGGTGTGACGGGCACGATCTCCACGCTACGCCCGGCGGGGAGCGGGGGCAGCAACACCTGTGACCGCGGACACGATGCGCCACCATCCCGCCGAACTTACTGTCTGGCTGTACAGACAGTTTTCGGAGGGCGCCGTGCAGGACCGAACGCAGGACGGGCGCAGGCAACGCGGGGCGGACACCCGCCGGGCACTGGTGGAGGCGGCCGTCGAGGTCGTCACCGGCAGCGGGTTCGACCGGCTCACCCTGCGGGAGGTGGCCGGCCGGGCCGGGGTCTCCCCCGCCTCGGCCACCTACCACTTCGGCACCGTCGCCGAGCTGCTCTCCGCGGTCGTCGGCGAGCTGGAACGCCGGTCGGCTCAGCGGCTGACCGAGCTGACCCGGCGCAGCAGGGCGGGCGAGCTCACCCTGCTCGATGCCTGCACCACCTACCTGGTCGACCTGCTCGGGCCGGGACGCCAGGCGTACCTGACCATGCTCGAGCTCCGGATCCGGGCTGCGCGCGACCCCGGGCGGGTCGCACCGCCCGCCGGGCAGGACGCCGTCGTCGTCGACCTCATCCAGGACCACGTCGGCAACCGGGAGCGGGCCGCGGAGCTGTTCTCCGCGGTCATCGGCCTGGCCACCCTCGGCGCCCTCGACCCGGCCCCGCCCGACCCGGCCCGGATCCGCGCACACATGGCCCGGCTGCTCGCCCGGTTCGGGCTGCCGGTGGAGCCCGCGACGACCACAGGAGGCGGACACCCGTGAACACCCACTGGCCCACCGGCCGCATCGCACCGGCCGAGCTCGCCGCCCGCTTCGGCCCGGACGCGGCCGAGCTCGCCGGCCGTGCTCTGCGCACCGGTGACCCGCTCGCCGACGCCGTCGTCGCCGAGATCCGCGACGGCGGCCGCGACGTCCGGGCCCGGCTCGATCTCGGCATCCGCCACGGGCTGGCCTCCCTCGACGACCCGCCGCCCGCCGTCGCGGCGCTGCTGTCGTCCGCGGAGTCACTGCCCGAGGGCACCGACCCGGCCGTCCTCGACTCCGGCGCGCGCCCGATCTTCACCTCCCCGCCGCCGGTACACACGCTCTCCCTCTCGGCCGGTGCGTTGCTGCGCACCTACGTGTCGCCCTCGATCGCGGTGCTGCTCGGCACCACCGGCCGGCTCATCGACGGTGCCGAACGCCGGCTCACCGAGACCGGCCGGTGGCTGCTGTCCGCGACGCTGCCCGGTGGATTGCGTCCCGGCGGCCCCGGCTACGTCGCCACGCTGCAGGTCCGGATGCTGCACGCGCACATGCGCGAGCTCGCCCGCACCCGCGGCTACGACGAGGCGGTGCACGGCGTCGCGATCAACCAGATCGACCTGGCCCGCACATGGCTGGACTTCACGCTCGTCTCGATGCGCGCCGAGGGCACCATCGGCTTCGACCTCACCCCGGCCGAGGTCGGCGAGGTCTACGCCTACTGGCAGGTCCTGGCCCACCAGCTCGGCATCGACCCGGACCTGGTGGGCGGGGTCACCGGGCACGCCGCCGCCGAACGCCTCGACGACCTCGTCACCGCCGTGACCGGGCCGCTCGCGGCGGAGTCGCGCACGCTCGCGGCGGCGCAGGTCGACGCCGTCGCCGGCCTGCTCGTCGAGTCGCTACGGCTGCCCCGGCCCGCGGGGCGGCTGCTGTTGTCGGTGCTGGGCAGGCGCTTCCACGGCGCGGGGACCGGCGACGCGCTGGGCCTGCGCCGGTGTGCCCCGCTGAACACCGGGATCGGTGCGGCCGCGCACGTGATCCGGTGGCGGCGGTCCCGGATGCGCCGCCACCCCGGCGCGCTCGAGGTGGCCCGTGCCCGCAACGTCGCCGCCACCCGGGCGCTGCTCGACGGCGACGCGACCGGCCCGGCGCTGTTCCAGCTGAGCGAGGTCAGTGCGTGAGCAGCAGCCCGAGCGGCACCACGACCAGGACCAGGGCGACCACCCGGATCAGCCAGCGCACGGCGGCGGGCAACGGTGCGGGTGGCGCGGTGACCCGGTCGATCCGTGCCTCCAGCGCATCGGTGAACGACGACAGCGCCGCTGCCGGGGCCGACCCGCCCACGGCCTTGAGCGCGGTGGCCAGCTCGGTCGGGTCGCACAGCTTGCGGGCGACGTCGTCGGCCCGCATCTCGATCAGCCGGGCGACGGCGAGCTGGGCGCAGACCATCCCCCGCACGAACGGGGCCGTCGCGCCCCACGCGACGAACGGCAGCACCACCAGGTCGTGGCGTTCGCGCAGGTGGGCGCGCTCGTGGGCGAGCACGGCGACGACACCGGGGGTGTCCAGGGCGTCGAGCACACCCGCCGACACGACGAGCCGTGAGTTGCGCCCGGGAAGGCAGTACGCGACCGGCACCGGGTGATCGAGCACCCGGGTACCGGAGGCATGGGGCCACGGTGTCGCGAGCACGTCGAGCAGGTCCCGGTGCCGGCGCCGGGCCCGCAGCGTGCGCACCGCGGTGATCGCCAGCACCGAGAGCAGCCTGATCAGCAGGCCCAGTGCGACCAGCAGCGCGCCGACGTGCAGCGGGTCCATCTCCGCCGGCCACCGGCCTGCGGAGACCGACACCCACAACGCCGCGGTCCCGGCCGGCAGGGTGTCCCCCATCGGCGCCAGCCCGTAGGCGAGACCGGCGCCGAACAGCGAGATGCCGCCGCCGAACCCGACGGCCTGCCACAGCAGCAACGCGCCCACCGGGTCGCGGCCGGGCCACCGGGCCGACGCGAGCACGCGGCTGACCGGCTCGGCGAGTGCCACACCGAGCAGCCCGAGTCCCAGCGCGGTCAGCTCCATCGCTTCACATCGTGGCCGAACCGGATCGGAGGTGCCGCACGACCCCTCCGATCCGCGAGGTGGGCACCGGACCGGCCGCGGGTCTCAGCCGAGCAGATCGCGGAGCCGGGAACGCTCGTCGTCGGACATCGTGCCGAGGAAGCGGGCCAGCGCGGCGCCACGGTCGGAGGCGTCGTCCAGCGCGTCGCTCATCAGCTCCGCGACGTGGTCCTCACGGCTGGCGACCGGCCGGTAGTGGTGGGCACGGCCGTCCCGGATGCGGTGCACCAGCTGCTTGCGCTCCAGCCGGCCGAGCACGGTGAGCACCGTGGTGGTGGCCAGGTCCCGGTCGGCGAGCTGATCCTGCACCTCGCGCGCGGTCATGTCATGGTCGGTCTCCCACAGGACGTTCATGACCGCCCGCTCCAACTCGCCCAGACTCGTCACGCCGTTCATGATACGCGATCCTTTCTACGGTTCGTAGAACGGATCCGCGGTCAGCTCAGCGGACCTGGACCTGGTCGCCGACCTGCAGCGTGTCGAACCAGCGCTGCGCGTTCGCCTCGTCGAGCTTGACGCAGCCCGCGGACGGCGTGTCCATCGAACCCTGGTGGAACGCGACGCCACCCTCGGCGAAGAACACCGAGTACGGCATCTGCGTGTAGCTCTCCCGGCTGGTCCACTGCTCGGCCTTCCACTGGACCCCGAACACCCCGCGCGGGGTGGGGTCCGAGGGTGCGCCGGGACTCATCGGCACCGGGCCGGCCAGGATCCGGCCGTCGGCGAAGAGCCAGGTCTGCCGGGTGGCCAGGTCGACGCAGGCCCGGGCGGACGTCGTGCACGGGGTACCCGCGACCAGCGGCCCGCTGACGACCTGCGCGGCGGAGGGCTCGGCCTGCGGGTCGGCCGGTTCGGCGAGCGCGACACCCGCGGTGACCGCCCCGGCCAGGGCGACGACCCCGGCCAGCATCCCGAACCGCCGGGTTGCTCGTCGCATCCGCCCGTCCTCCTGTCGCGCTCCGGCCGGTCGCCGCCGTTCGGCACGGCCCGGAGGGACGCCCGTCGGGGCTCAGCTGCCCTGCGCGACCGTCCGGACCCGGAGAGTAGCCGAAGTAGATCATGAACTCGCCGGAGGGTGCGCGGTTCAGCGCCCCCGGAAGACCGGCGCGCGCTTCTCGGCACGGGCCGTGCGGCCCTCCACGATGTCCTCGGACCGCCAGCAGGCGGCGAACTCCTCCTGCAGGGCGGCGACGACGCCGTCGCCGGTGTGCCCGCCGCGCCCGAACGCGTTCGCGGAGCGCTTGTTGTAGGTCAGGGTCAGCGGCGCCATCGTCGCGATGTCCGCGGCCACGGCCTGGGCGGCGGCACGGTCCCCGAGGGTGTCGGCGAGGCCGCGGGCGTGCGCGGTCGGCGCGTCGACCGTGGCGCAGGCCAGCAGCAGGCTCCGTGCCGTACCGCCGCCGGCGATCTGCACCAGCCGCTCGATCGTCCACGGATCGACGGCGAGCCCGAGCCGCGCGGTCGGCAGCCCGAACACCGCTTCCGGCGCCGCCACCCGCAGGTCGCAGGCCAGGGCGAGCTGCAGCCCGGCACCGATCGCCGGGCCGGTGACCGCCGCGACCACCGGCATCGGGAGGTCCGCGACCGCGTGCAGGGCGGTGTAGAGCGCGTCGAGGAAGTCCTCGCCGTAGACCTCGCCGAAGTCGGCCCCGGAACAGAACGCCGGCCCGCTGCCCGCCACGACGACGGCGCGCGCTCCGTCGGCGCGGACCGTGGCGGCCGCGTCGACCAGCTCTCGGCAGGTGGCGATGTCGAGGGCGTTGCGGCGCTCGGGGCGGTTCAGCTCGATGATCCCGACGCCGTCGCTGGTGCTCACGTTGATCACCGGCGGAGCCTAACCCGGGCGGCTCCGTGCCCCGGCGGCTCGTTCCAGGTGCCGCCGCGCAGCTCCCGGGCCAGCCCGACGGCGAGCTGGTCGATCCGGCGCAGCAGCCGCGCGGCCGCCAGCCGGCGCAGCCGGTGCCCGGGCGGCGAGCCCGCGGTCGTGTTGCGGACCGGCGGGTCGGTCGACGCCACCCAGCCCGCGGTGTCGACGGCCTCGACGCCCGGGAGCCGGAGATCGGGCAGTCCCGCCGGCACCTGCGGCGGCTGCGTGTCCCCGCCCGTGCGGGCTCCGGCAGACGGCGGGCCGGCGGACGGCGGGTCGGCGGGCTGGGCCGCGGCGTCCGCCTCGGCGGTGTCGATCAGGTCCTCGGCCGAGGCGACGCCGTAGTCCGCCGACGAGGAGTCCGGGCCGTGCTCGCGCCGGTCGGACGGGCCCCAGCCGTCGTTCAGGATCCGGCGCAGCCCGTCGACGTTCTCCCGCACCCGCACCGCGGCCGGGTCCAGGGTTCCCGCCCAGCCCGGCACGTGCGCCGTCGCCGCCTGCGCGGCGAGCAGGCGGGTGTAGTGGTCCAGCGCGCCGAGCACCCGGACCGTGTGGTGCACCCCGCGGCGCAGCGGGCGGCGGATGAACGGGTGCTCCAGCGGCCGTGCCCGGTCCCGGACGGTCGCGACGGCGGTGCCCACCTCGCGGGCCTTCTCCAGCGGGTCGTCGGTGCCCCACCGGCCCAGGGCCCGGTCCACCGAGCAGCGCAGCGACGCGTCCACCGCGGACAGCGCCTCGTCCAGGGCGTCGGCGAAGGCGTTGCGCGAGCGGGTCGGCAGGATCAGGTAGGCGGCGAGCATCCCGAGCGCACCGCCGGCGAGGGTCTCCTGCACCCGCAGGACCATCGTCTCGATGCTGAACTGCCCGATCACGCCGTAGACCAGCGCGAGCACGGCGGTGATCCAGAACGCCATCATCGTCTGCGAGATCCGCACCAGGTACAGGGCGAGGAACACGCACACGAACAGCAGCACCAGGCTGGCGAGGACGTTCCCGGCGACCAGCAGCGCGAGCAGCATCCCGGCGACGACCCCGCCCGCGGTGCCGACCGCCCTGGCCCAGCCGCGGCTCAGCACGTCACCGCGGCTGGCGGTCCCGGCGAACACGACGAATGCCGCGATCACCGCCCAGTACCAGCGGTCCGGGGAGATCAGCTCCCCGACGACGATGGCGAGGCCGCCGGCGACACCGACCTGTACCGCTTGGCGGGTGTGCAGTCTCAGGCCGTCGGACTCGGCCTCCCCGGGGCGCTCGGGTTCGGAGGGCGTGCCGGGTGTGGCGTCGGCGTCGCGTCGGTCGGCGATCCGGCGCTGCGCCTGCTCGACGGTGGTCTGCATCGCGTCGGCCAGCCGCAGCACGGCGAACCCGATCCGCTGCGCACGGGCGTCCGGCCCGCTCCCGCCCGGCCGGGCGACGATGTCGTCGACGGCGTCGCGCGCCGACCCGTACAGGCTCGCCGCCATCGGCCGGGGCGTGCCCACCGAGGTCGCCGCGGCCAGCGCCCGGACGCCCGCGCCGAGGGCCTCCCGGTCATCGGCCGGGATCGCGTCGTGGTGCTCGACGGACCGGCGCACCGCCATCGCGACCCGCTCCGCGGCGAGCTCGGAGTCCACGATCCACTGACGCAGCCCGGCGATCTCGCTCTCCGCCTCGTCCGGGCCGCCCGGGGGTGCGCCGCCGGGCAGGTATGCGGGGCGGCGGACGGCCGGGTCGTCGTCGGCGTCGTCGAGGCGGTCCGCGACCAGCAGCGCCGTCTCGTTGAGCCGGAACTCTGCCCGCTGCAGCGGGGCGAGGTCGGGCGCCGCGAGCCTGCCGTGCGCGTCGAGCACGTCCGACGCGGCGAGCAGGACCACGTGCAGCCGGGCCTCGAAGGCCCGCACCAGCGCCTCGAGCACGGTCTCGACGCGACGGACGAAGACCAGGCAGCGCAGCACGAAGGTGCTCCCGATACCGATCACGACGGCGGCGAGCAGGTAGGGCAGCCCGGGCGGCCCCACCTGCAGGAACTGCACGAGGAAGTACGGCGAGAACGTGGCCATGCCCAGTGCCGTGCCGCGCGGGCCGAACCGCCGGACCCCGACGGCCACCATCATGATCAGCACGAACACGGTGTCCGCGGCGATCCAGTGCCCGGCCAGCAGCGCACTCAGCGTCGCCGACGCCGCCGCCGGCAGCACCATGAGCGCGGTGGTGACCCGGCGCCGGGCCAGCTCGGGCTCGTTCACGGCCAGGTTGCTGATCATCGCCAGCACGACGGAGAACAGCACGATCGTGACAGGTGCGCCGGTCAGCACGCGCACGCCGGTGGTCAGCAGCGCGGCGCACAGCATCGCCGCGGTCGCCACCGAGGCCAGGTGCAGCCGGGTGTGGCCCGGGTCCACCGTGGCCGCCCGGGATCGCAGTTCGGCCCACCATGCGGGCCCTCGCCCGCCCCACCGCGCGGTCACGGGCGCGAGTCTGGCACGCACCCGCCGGCGCGGGCCGGGATCGGCGCGCTCAGCTGCCGGTCGAGGCGGCTTCGGCCCGGGCAGGCTGCGACGACGGCGCCGCCACCGGCACGCCGATCACCGCTCCGGTGGCCGCGGCCATGGCGCGCATGCCCTGCGCGTTCGGGTGCACCGGCGCGGCCGGGGAGGTCGGGACCAGGCCCTCCACCCACTTCTGGCCCGGCAGCGTGCAGATGTCGTGGCCGATGGTCGGGGTGTAGGTGTCGACGTAGTCGAGGCCCGCCTCGGCCGCTTCCTCGGCGAGCATCCCGTTCAGCCGCTTCTCGACGTCGCGCAGGTACGCGGTGTCGCCCGCGCTGAACGGAGCGATCGGGTAGCAGCCGGGGCCCTCGTCGGGAAGGATCGACGGGTACCCGACGACCGCGACCCGCGCGGCCGGCGCCCGGTCCCGGATCTCCGACAGCAGGTCGGCCACCTTCGACGAGGCCTCGTCGATCCGACCGGTCAGCTGGTCCTCGCCGCCCGCGGTGTAGAAGTCCCGGCAGGCCGCGCCGAGCAGGTTCTGCGACGAGCGGGTGACGCACTCCTGGATGATCTCGCCGAACCCGATGTCGTTGCCGCCGACGGTGACCGTGACCAGCGACTCCGAGCCGTCGAGCGCGTCGAGCTGGGGCGGGTTCGGGCCGAGGGGGACCTCCTGCGGGGCCGTCATGTCCTCGGTCGTCGCGCCGCTGCAGGACACGTCGGTGAAGTCCCGGAACCCGGCGGAGCTCGCGAGCACCGCCGGGTAGTTGTGGTTCGACCGCTTGCAGCCTGCCGGGCGGCCGGTCTGCAGCGGGACGAGCGGGCCCGCGGCGTAGGAGTCGCCGAGCGCGACGTAGCGCCCGACCGGGGCGGTGTCGAGGTTGCGCGCGGACAGCGTGGTCTCGGCGAACGTCGTCGGGGCCTCGGCCTGCGCGGGCGCCAGCGCGCCCATGCCCGCCGAGGACAGCAGGGTCATGGTGGCCACGGCCAGCCAACGGGCGGGGCGGGAACGGCGCACGGTTCACGGACCTCCGGTCGGGCGGGCGGTGACCAGCTCACCGACCCTGCCCGCCCAACGATCATCGTGACCCGCGGTTACGCCCCGATCGGGCGCCGGGCCTCAGCCGGTGAGCCGCCGCAGCGACAGCGGCGCGACCAGCCGGTGCCGCAGCGACACCTCGTCCCACAGCGCGGGCCGCGACGGCATCGCCGCCAGCCGGGTCGCGGCGACCTCGCCGGGGTCGTCCATCGGCTCGCGGACCCCGGCCAGGAACGCCCACTCGTGCTCCTCGCAGCCGATGTAGACGCCCCGGCCGCCGGTCTCGCCGAACACCGCGGCGAACCGCTGCCAGGCCGAGGTGAGGGTGGCGTCGCGCCAGACCGCGGGGCTGCCCGCCTGGAATACGAGCACGCCGCCCTCGGTGAGCCGGTCGGCGCAGGCCCGGACGAAGTCCTCCTCGTAGAGCCGGTTGATCTGGGCGTCCGGCTCGTCGGGGCGCTCGTCGGGCAGGTCCACGAGGATCAGGTCCCAGTGCTCGGTGCTGTCCAGGACGAACCGCCTGCCGTCGGCGTAGTGCAGCGTCACCGGGCCGTCACCCCGCTCGGCCGCCGCGAGGCTCTGCGGGGTGTAGCCGTACGGGAGGTACTCCGCGCAGATCCGGACGGCCTCGGTGTCGATGTCCACGTGGTCGACGTGCGTGGCCCCGGCGGCGACGGCCATCTCCGAGGCGACGCCCTCCGAGGACCCGACGATCAGCACCCGCTGCAGGTCACGGGCCAGCAGCGCACCCGGCCAGACCAGCGCCTCGTGGTAGGTGAGCTGGGTCTGCTCGGTGGACTGGCGCTCGTCGTCGCAGAACAGCGTGACGCCGTGGGCGGTGTCCGCGACGACGACCTTCTGGAACCCGGTGTGCGCGACGTGGTGCACGGGACCGAGCCGCCAGCGGCGGTCCAGCCCGTCGGAGATCGGCTCGGTCACGGTGCGCGGGGCGCCGCCGCGGTCGACGATCTGCAGCGCGGTGTCGGTCGCACCGACCCGCTCGGCGAGCCCGCGTACCGCGGCGACCGGGTCCGCGCTGTCCCCGCAGGTGAAGACGTCGACGTGCATGCCACCGTGCTCCGGCCAGGTGTGGATCGACGCGTGCGACTCGGCCAGCACCGCGACCACGGTCGCGCCCTGCGGCTCGAACCGCTCGGTGACGATCTGGCGGACCTGCGCACCGGCCTCGGTCAGCGCCGCGGCGAGGTCCGTCCGCAGCCGTTGCTCGTCGTCCAGGATCGCGGCGTCGATGCCGCCGAGCTCGGCGAGGACGTGCCTGCCGACCGGCGAGGACGTACTCGGCAACGCCGGCGAGTCCGGTCCGGCGAGCCCGTGGCTCGGATTCAGCTCCCCGGCCGCTTCGGACGGCACGGGCTGGGTCGGCGAGGTGGAGGATGACACGTCCGGGAACGGTAAACCCCCCGTGAGGTGGATGTCCGCCCCGGACCGTCACGGCGTGGCACGCCTCATCCTCACGGCGTGGCACGCCTCATGCCTCGTCGGCGACGACGACGTCCAGCGGGCCGAACCCGTTGAACCCGACGGAGGCGTAGCTCGAGGTGTAGGCGCCGGTGTGCAGCAGGTCGACCAGGTCGCCCGCGGCGAGGTCGGCCGGCAGCGCGACGGGGGTGCGGCGGTAGATCACGTCGTCGCCGTCGCAGGTGGGCCCGGCCAGCACCGCGGGGGCGGGACGACCGGCCCGCCCGGGCACGCGCAGCGGGTAGCCGATCGCCTCCCCCTCGGTCTCCGCGAGTCCCTGGTAGCGGCCGACGTCGAGGTAGACCCAGCGGCGGTGGTCGATCCCGGGCCGGCGCGAGACCCGCAGCACGCTCGACCGCAGGACGCCGGCCGGGCCGGCCAGCGCGCGTCCGGGCTCGAGCAGCAGGTCGGCGCCGTCGACGTGCCCGGCGGCCGCGGCGCCGTCCACGGCGTCCCGCACGGCCGCGGCGAACTCCGCGGGCCCCGCGACCGGCGACCGGTAGGCCACCGGCCAGCCGCCGCCCAGATCCAGCTCGGGCCGGGCCAGACCGGCCCGCCCGGCCGTCTCCAGCGCGACGGCGACCGCCGCGGCGTAGGTGCCCGGGCGGGTCTGCTGGGACCCGGCGTGGAACGTGACACCCACCGGCTCCAGATCCCGCTGCGCCGCGCGGCGCAGCAGGGCGACCGCCTCGCCCGGCAGCGCGCCGAACTTGCCGTGGAACGGCGTCGCCGAGCCGGTGTCGTCGACCGAGAGCCGCACCTGCACCCGGGCGCCGGGGGCCTCGGCGGTGAGCGCGTCGACGTCCTCGGCGCTGTCGGTGACGAACCGTCGCACGCCGTCCGCGGCCGCCCGTGCCGCGGCGCCGGGTCCGCGCACCGGGTTGCCGTGCTGCAGCGTCCGCGGGTCCGCGCCGGCGGCGAGGCAGAGCGTGATCTCCTGCTGCGAGGCGACGTCGAACCCGGCGCCCTCGCCCACCAGTGCCCGCAGCACCGCCGGTTCCGGGCAGGCCTTGACCGCGTAGAGGATCTGCGCGTCGCCGAACGCCGCGGCCAGTTCCCGGTAGCGCTGCCGCACGACCTGCGGGTCCAGCGCCAGGTACGGGGTCGGACGGTCCTGGGCGAGGACCTTCTCCAGTCCGGGTGAGAGCACGCCCCGATGCTCCCTGATCCTGATCTACGGTGGGACGGTGACCGCACCGAAGCCGCAACGCCGCGCCCGCAAGATCGCGATGACCCCCGAGGAGGTCACCGCGTTCCTCGACGCGGAGCGCACCTGCCGGGTCGCCACCAACGGCGCGAACGGCCCGCACGCCACCCCGCTCTGGTACCTCTGGGACGGCTCGGCGCTCTGGTTGACCTCGCTGTCGCGCTCCCAGCGCTGGGCCGATCTGGAGCGCGACCCGCGGATCGCGGTCGTCGTCGACGCCGGCCACGACTACGGCGAGCTGCGCGGTGTGGAGCTGCGCGGGTCGGTGGAGGTGGTCGGTGAGGTGCCGCGGACCGGGGAGCCGAACGCCGAGCTGGAGCGGGTCGAGCAGGCGTTCGCCGACCGCTACTCCGGCGGGCACATCGGGATCGACGGCCGGCACGCGTGGCTGCGGCTGCGCCCGGAGAAGATCACCAGCTGGGACTTCCGCAAGATCCCCCGGGCCTGAGCCCGAGGCTTCCCCCGGGCCCGAGCCCGAGGCGGTGATCAGCGGGTCGTGTCGGATCGGTGCCGGATCCGGCACCGATCCGACACGACGCACCGATCACGGCCATCCGGTCGCCGGTGGCTCACGGTCGCCCGGTGACCAGCAGCTCACGGCCGGCCGGTCACCAGTGGCCAGAGCCCGTCGGCGCCGGCGTCGAGTGCCACGGCACCGACCCGGTCGTTCCAGTAGGACTCGTTGCCGTCCTCGTCGCGCCAGGCCCACAGCCGGGTGGTCACCAGCCGCAGGTCGTGCTCGCGGGTGAACCCGATCGCACCGTGCACTTGGTGGGCGATCCGGGCGACCGCGGTGGCAGCCTCCCCGCAACGGGCCTTGGCCGCGGCGACGGCGAAGGTCGTCTCCGGGGCGGCGAACCCGGCGGTCTGGGCGGTGCGGGCCGCGGCGGCGGACGCGGCCGACGCGGCGGCGACCTCGGATCCGGCCTCGGCGAGCATCTGCTGCACGGCCTGGAACTTCCCGATCGGACGGCCGAACTGCGCCCGCTCCCCCGCATAGCCGATCGAGCGGGCGAGCGCCCCGCGGGCGGCGCCGGCCAGCAGCAGCGAGCGCGCGAGCGCGGCGCGCAGGGCGAGCTCGGTGGCCGCCCCGGCCGGTGCGGTGCCGGTGGCGAGCGGGGTCGCCCCGGAGAAGGTCAGGGTGTCGCGCGGTTCCTCGGCCATGTTGGCGGCCTCGGTCACCGTGGCGGCGGATGCGTCGAGCACGAGCACCTGCTCCCCGTCGAGCACGACGACGGCCGCCAGCGACCGCCCCCACGGCACCCGGGCGAGGGTCCCGGACACGGTGCCGCCCTCGGTGCTCAGCGACCCCCCGGACACGCCGGTGGGCGCCGCCGCACCGGGTCGCGGCTCCGCGACGGCGCTGGCAGCGGCCGGGTCCCCGCCGATGGGAGCGGTCGGCTCGGTCGCGGTCACCACGGCGGCCAGCGGGCCGTCCGGCACGTCGACACCCGCGGCCCGGGCCAGCCAGCCGGCGAGCAGGTCGGTCTCCGCGAGGGGCACCCGTGCGGCCCAGGCGCCGGCCGCCTCGAGCAGCACGGCGGCGTCGTCCAGGGTCCCGCCGGTGTCCGGCGCGGTGAGCGCGGTCAGCCCGGACTCCGCGCACGCGGTCCAGGCGGTGCGGTCCAGACCCGTGGTTTCCTTCTCGTAGGAGTCCGCGAAGATCGACTCGGCCAGCTCCGCCAGCTCGGTGTTGCGGGCCATCAGCGCAGTCCCATCCCCCGCGCGACGATGCCGCGCAGGACCTCGTTCGTACCGCCACGCAGCGTGAAGCCGGGGGCGTGCAGCACGGCGTCGGCCAGCAGCCGGGCGAACCCGCCCTCGGCGGCCGGGTCCGGCCCGATGTCGACGAGCAGCCGGGCGGCGTCGACGATCTCGTTCTCGTACCGGGTACCCAGGTCCTTCACCAGCGCGGCGGCCAGCTCGGGTGCCTCCCCGGACTCCAGCGCCCCGGCGATCGCGAGGGACATGCTGCGCAGTGTCCACAGTCGCGCGACGAGCGAGCCGATCCGGCGGCGGGTGCCCGGGTCGACCGGTCCGGCCGCCCGGAGCTCCCCGACGAGCGCGGACAGCAGCGGGTAGGTGGACAGGAACCGTTCCGGGCCGGACCGCTCGAACGCGAGCTCCCCGGTCACCTGTGCCCAGCCGTTGCCGATCTCGCCGAAGACCCGCTCGTCGGGGATGAACACCCGGTCGAAGCGCACCTCGTTGAAGTGGTGGGCGCCGGTGAGCAGCGGGATCGGCCGGATCTCGATGCCGGGCCGGTCCAGCTCGACCAGCAGCTGCGACAGTCCCGCGTGCCGGTTGGCGTCGTCCTTCGGCGCCGTGCGCACGAGTGCGAAGAACGCGTGCGCGTGGTGCGCGCCGGAGGTCCAGACCTTCGTGCCGGTCAGCTCCCAGCCGCCGTCGACGCGCTCGGCGCGGGTGCGCACCGATGCCAGGTCCGACCCGGAGTCCGGTTCGGACATCCCGATGCCGAAATAGACCTCGCCGCGGGCGATGCCCGGCAGGAACGCCCGGCGCTGCTCCTCGGTGCCGTGCCGCAGCAGCGACGGCCCGATCTGCCGGTCGGCGACCCAGTGCGCGGCCACCGGCGCACCGGCGGCCAGCAGCTCCTCGGTCACCACGTAGCGCTCCAGCGGGGAACGCCCGTGCCCGCCGTACTCGGTCGGGATGGTCATGCCCAGCCAGCCGCGCTCGCCGAGCCGTTTCGAGAAGGCCTCGTCCCAGCCGGACAGCCACACGTCCGCGCGGGGTGTCCACGCCCCGGCGGCGCGTTCGGCGTCCAGAAAGGACCGGACCTGGGTCCGCAGCTCCGCCAGGTGCCCGGGCAACTCCACGGGCTCGGGGACGAGCTCCGGCAGTCTGGTCAGCGTCGTCGATGCTCCTGCCACGGTCGTCATCATGGCCCTTCGCCCCATCCCCCGCTCCTGTCTATGGGCCGACTCACCGAGGTACGTTTTCGCCATGAGCACCAATGCTGACGAGCGCAGGGTCCTGGAGGCCGTCCCGACCGGGCTGTTCATCGGTGGGACGTGGCGAGCGGCCGCGAACGGGGCCACCGCGAAGGTGGAGGACCCGGCCACCGGCGAGGTGCTGACCGAGGTCGCGGACGCCGCCCCGTCCGACGGAATGGACGCGCTGGCCGCCGCACACTCCGCGCAGCCGACGATCGCCGCACTGCCGCCGCGGCAGCGCAGCGAGATCCTCTACCGGGCCTACGAACTGCTGCACGAGCGGGCCGACGACCTGGCCCTGCTCATGACGATGGAGATGGGCAAGCCGGTCGCCGAGGCGCGCGGCGAGGTCGTCTACGCCTCGGAGTTCCTCCGCTGGTTCGCCGAGGAGGCCGTCCGCATCGACGGTGGCTACCAGGTCGCGCCGAACGGCCAGACCCGCTTCCTGACGATCCGCCAGCCGGTCGGCGTCTGCGTGTTCGTGACGCCGTGGAACTTCCCCCTCGCGATGGGCACCCGCAAGATCGCACCGGCGATCGCGGCGGGCTGCGCGTCGATCATCAAGCCGGCCCCGCAGACGCCGCTGACGATGCTGGCGTTCGCCCAGGTACTCGCCGACGCCGGGCTGCCCGACGGCGCCCTCAACGTGATCAACGCGACCGACGCGGGCGGCGTGATGGAGCCGATCATCCGGGACGGCCGGGCCCGGAAGATCTCGTTCACCGGGTCCACCCCGGTCGGCAAGAAGCTCCTGGCACAGGCCTCGGAGAAGGTGCTGCGGACCTCGCTGGAGCTGGGCGGCAACGCCTCGTTCATCGTGCTCGACGACGCCGACGTCGACGCCGCGGTGGAGGGCGCGATGATCGCCAAGATGCGCAACATGGGCGAGGCCTGCACCGCCGCCAACCGGTTCTACGTGCAGCGCGGCGTCGCCGAGGAGTTCACCGCCAAGCTCGCCGAGCGGATGGGCGGTCTGAAGGTCGGGCGCGGCACCGAGGACGGCGTGAACGTCGGCCCGCTGATCGACGCCAAGGGCCGGGACAAGGTCACCGATCTGGTCGCCGACGCCGTCGCCAACGGGGCGAGCGTCGCGATCGGTGGGCAGGCCCAGGACGGCCCCGGCTACTTCTACCCGCCGACCGTGCTCACCGACGTCCCGGCGAACTCGCGGCTCAACCACGAGGAGATCTTCGGGCCGGTCGCGCCGATCACCGTCGTCGACACCGAGCAGCAGGCCCTGGACGCGGCCAACTCGACCGAGTTCGGGCTGGTCAACTACGTCTACACCCGCGAGATCAACCGGGCGCTGCGCATCGCGGAGAACCTGGAGAGCGGCATGATCGGGCTCAACACCGGCCTGGTGTCGAACCCCGCCGCGCCGTTCGGCGGCGTCAAGGAGTCCGGCCTGGGCCGCGAGGGCGGCCGGGTCGGCATCGACGAGTTCCTCGAGACCAAGTACGTGGCCATCGGCTACAGCGGCTGACCCGCCACCGCTTCCGACCGGATACCGCTTCCGACCGGACGCCGCGAGGGGCACCTCCGGAGCACACGGTGCTCCGAGGGTGCCCCTCGCGGTATGTCGGGGGTGGCGCGCGTTGCCGGACGCGGTCAGTTGGCCGGTGGTGGCGCCGGGTCGGCGGGCGGCGGTGCCGGAGCGACCGGGGCCTGCCCGGGCTGCTGACCGCCCGTCGGCGCCTGGTCGGACGGCGCGGTCACCGCGGCCTCCCCGTTGAGCAGCAGGTCGACCAGCTCGGCGCCACCGTTCAGCGTCAGCATCAGGACCAGCAGGACGACCGAGGCGACCACCGCCGCGGTCAGGCCCCGCTGGGCGGACCCGGCGGTCGACAACCGCCCGCGGTTGGTCTCCACCACCCAGGCCCGGGCCGCGAACAGGGCCAGCACCAGGAAGGACACGATCCAGGTCAGCGCGTATCCCGTCACGGGGTGCCTCCCTCGACCGCTCCCGGAGCTGCCGTGTCCGGTGCGGGTACCTGCGGCGCGGGCACGCCCGGCACGGGGGGCGGCTCGTTACGGACCAGAACCGCGTTGAAGCCGTTCTCGTACGTCGCCCGGTACTGGCCGGACTCGATGAGCTGCTGGCGGACCGCCAGCGTCCAGCCCGGCTGCTCGCCGTTCAGCACGACGCCCTGCTTCTCCATGGACTTGTAGATGAGCAGTGTCTGCGGCTGCACCAGCTCGATGCAGCGGATCGGGTCGCTGGCCAGGATCGCGCAGCCGTCGCCGCCCGACGCCATGTTGTTGTGCTGGCCGACGCCCTCCAGTGCGTACGGGCCGACCGTCGCCAGCGGCTGGACCGTGGCGCCCGGCGGGGCCTGGTCGTAGGCCTGCCGGGTCATCTGGACGTCCTCGGTGGTGACGTCGAGGTAGGCGTCGTTGCCGCCCCGGATGAGGATCAGCAACGGGAACAGGACCAGCATCGCGGCCACGAACAGCCGTTCCCGTTTGCGGTTCACCCGGGCGAACGCGCGCAGTGCGTCCACGGCCAGGATGGTCAGGATCGGCAGCCCGTACAGGATGACGCGGAACAGCAGCTCGCCGCCGTAGCTCTGGACGACGGCCATTCCCATCGGGATCCCGGCCAGCGCGATCGGCACCAGGTCGCGGCGCCGCTTCCAGTACACCCAGGCACCGGCGATGGCCAGCAGCCAGGTCAGCCCCGGCATGAGCACCCGGAGCAGCTTCACCACGATCTGGCCGGTGTCGCCCTCCAGCCGCTCGATGAACCCGGCTTCGACCGCACCGGCCTCCCCGGCGCCGCCGGTGATCATCGAGATCTGGTTCAGCCAGAACTCCCGGGCCGCGATCAGGATGAAGACCGTGACCGCGAGCGTCGCGACGATCACGAGCCCGCGCCCGCGGAACCGGCCGACGAGCGCCAGCACGACGAGCTGACCGATGATCGCGAACGGGGTCAGCTGGTGGGTCGGTGCCAGCGCGATCAGGCACAGCGACATGCAGAAGTAGATCAGTAGCAGCTGACGGGCCGGCAGCGTCGGACTGTTCGGCGGGGTCATCGCACTGATCAGCCATCGCCGCCAGCGTGGAAGCGATGGTGCGCCGCGGTGTGCCCTCGGCCAGCCGGGAACGCCCGCGTTGTCCACCCGGCGGGTCGCCAGCGGACCGAGCGCGAAGGTCAGCACCGTGAGCAGCAGCACGATCGCGGTCGCCTGCGGCGAGAAGTAGTCCTGCTCGATCCAGTTCAGGCCGACGAACAGCCACGCCGCAACCCACGGGGCCCGGGTGCCGCCCAGCATCGAGCGCGCGAGCGCGTAGACACCGATCGCCCACACCGCGACGACGGCCGGCGGGTACCAGCGCAGGATCGTGTCCAGCTGGTCGGCGCCTGCGGCGTCCCGGAACCAGGCCCACTGCGCGAAGAACGCCGGCCAGTAGAACCGGGCGTCGACGCCGGTGGGCGGCACCCCGTTGCCGGCGACCGCGTCCACGAAGCCGGAGATCAGCCAGGCGGTGGTGAACCGGGCCTGCGGCTGGATGACCGACGGCATGCCGGTGGTGCACAGGATGAGCACCGTGGTCGCGGCGCCGAGCATCGGGATCCGCGGGCGCGGCGACCACAGCTCGACCACGCAACAGGCCACCGCCAGGCCGACCGCGACCCACGCGAGCGGACTGAGCACCGCGGCCAGGCCCCAGCCGCCGATGTCGGACAGATCGGTCGTCGCGGCGGCGAACGGCAGCAGCAGCACCGCGAGCACGGCGAGCACCGGGGCGCCCCAGGTCCACAGCGGGGACAGCGGGCCGGTCGGTGCCGGCGCCTGCGGAGGTGGCGGCGGACCGCCCGTCCCGGCCGGGCGTGGGAGGGGACCGCGGACCGCGGTGGTCGGCGAGTCCGGTCCCGGAGGGCGGACGTACTGGGTCCGCTCGCTCGGGCTCGCCTCGACCCCGTGGGCCTGGCCGCCCGCGCCGTGCTCGGCGTAGCGGGGCCGGGCGGACGGGTCGGGTCCGCCCGTTCGGCGGGTCTCCGACGTCACGACTTCACCTCCGAGGTGCTCCGGCGCTTCCACGCCGGGACGAATCTGAGTGCCAGCGCGCAGGCGACCTGCGCGCCGACGTACCCGAGGACCATCGGCATCATCATCATGCTGACCGAGGTCGTCTCCGGGTCGGGCAGGGGGACCACGGCGGCGAAGCCGACCACCAGTCCGGTGTTGATCAGGTTGAGCTTGGCGTAGCCCATGCCGTCGCCGTCGGCCTGGCGGCGGGCCAGCTCGAACACCACGAGCAGCCGGAACAGCAGCCCGGCCATCAGGGCCGCCAGCGCGAGGGAGCCCTCGGCGTACCCCGCGCCGAGCAGCGACAGCACCGGGTAACCGAGCGCGGCGCCGGCCACCAGCATCGGCACGAAGATGATCAGCATCCGGCGCCGGGTCGCCCGCGCGAGCTCCTCGGACCGGTGCGGCTCACGGGCGATCTGCACCGCCAGGGAGTTGGTGAAGAACGTCGCCGCGAGGTCGACGACCGTCACCGCCTGCCAGCAGATGAAGAAGACGGCGCCGATCTCGTTGCCGAGGCGCAGGTTCGCCAGCAGCGGGACCTGGTTGTACAGCGCGGCGTTGCCGACCTGGGCCAGCGCCGTCGGTGCCAGGAACGCCATCATCGCCGCGCGCTCCGGCAGCACGCCGGGCCCGCCCGCGGCGGCGAACCGGCGGGTCATGTACCAGAGCACGACGGTGCCCGCCGCGACCCACAGCACCACCGGGATCACCCAGGACAACACCATGCCCTGGGCGGCGAAGGAGGCACCGAGCAGCAGCAGCAGCGCCAGCCGGATGACGGCGAAAGTCCCGTTGCGCCAGACCGCGACCCACGGCCGCCCGACGGCGACCATGACGAAGTCGTGCACCACGAACACGCCCCAGCCCGCGCAGGCCAGCACGAACAGTCCCAGGCCCAGCCCGAACGACCCGCCACCGGCGGTGACGGCGATACCCGGCCAGATGACCGCGTAGGCCAGCCCGAGCAGACCGGACAGCGGCATGATCAGCAGCAGCGCGCCGAACACCAGGCGGACCGCCTTGCGGCCCGAGCCCGGGAGCCAGCGCATGAGGCCGATGCCCAGGTTGAGCTGGGCGGCACCGCCGATGAGCTGCATCGCGGCGACGAACTCCGACGCCCGGCCGACCTCGGCCTGGTCCATGATCCGCGCGGCGATCACCCAGCCGAGCAGTCCCGCGACCGAACCGAACGCCGAGCTCAGCGACAGGGCGAGGCCGTCGCCGATACCACCGTTGCGCGACGCGCCGCCGCCGTCGTCGTCGGCCGCGGTGGCCTCGCGGGGCGGCGGGGGCGGGTTCTCCCCCGGCCCGCGCAGGCCGACCGCCGGCAGGAACTCGGTGCGCTGCTCGGAGAACTCCCGCGAGCGGGCACGGGCCCGTGCGACCTCCAGGCGCTGGGTCGGTGTCTCGGACCCGTTCTCCTGCAGCACCGGGCCGGGCGTGGGCAGCGCGCGGGTCGCCGGGTCGGCGTACGGATCGTGGCCGGCACCGGCCTGAATACCGGAGACCGGGCCGGGACCGGGGCCACCCGCGTCACGCGGGGTGGGCGCCGGCCCGACCGGACTCACTGTGCGACCACCGCGTGCCGCAGCAGGAACGGAACGCTCAGCAGGGTGACGACGAACAGCGCCACGCTCGGGTACCAGAGCCCGAGGCTGACCATGATCTGCCCGCCGATCAGCGTGACGGCGGTGCCGACACCGAGGGTCAGCAGCCACACGTGCGCGGCGGGTGCGCGACGCAGGAACCCCGCGGCGGCCCAGCCGGGTCCGAGCAGCAGGAAGCCCATCGTCACGAGCAGGCGGAACTCGCCGAGGGCTCCCCCGGACACGTTCGCGAGGTTGAGCAGGCAGGCGATGACTCCCGCGGCCACGAGCAGGATCGCCACGTAGCGACGTGCGGTCCTCGCCCGGGTCAGTTCTGCTGCGGAGGGCACGCTCACCGCTGCACTCACCTTCTTCCGATCACCGGCGCCCGTCCGATCGGACGGGCGCCGGTGGTGTGTCGTGGACCCGCGTGGTCACGGGCCGTCGGTCGTCGGGCCGGTCCGGCCCGGGACGCGGATCAGGACGCCTCTTCCCGCCATGCGTACCGCACGCGGGTCTGCTCGGGACGCCCGGTCCCGTCGTGCGCCGGGCCTGCGGCGCCACGACCCGGCACACCGACACCGTCGACGCCCTGACCACGGCGATCGTGGGCAGCCGGCTGCGGCGCGGGCTGCGGGCGGTGCGGCGGCAGGGTCGGCACGTCGACGTTCGCGGGCTGCGGAGCAGGCCGCCGGCGCTCCGATGGAACGGCGGGCGGCCCGCCCACGGCGGCAGACGGCGCCGGGTGCGCCACGTTCACACCGTTCGTCCGCTTCGCGGCCGGGGCCTGGTCCTCACGACCGGCCCGGCGACGCTCGGACGCCAGGGTGCGCAGCACCCGGGTGCCGTCGGCGAACGTCCGCAGGTTGGTCTCGCCGAACATCCGCTCCTTCTCCACCGAGGGCACCTCGGTGATGGAGAACCCGGCCGTCGCGACCCGGCAGTTGAGAACGGTCTCGATCTCGAAGCCGTCGCCCCAGTACATCCCGTCGTCCGGGTGCGGGGGCAGGTCGACCGGCGGCAGCTCCAGCTGCGGCAGGATGTCCGCCCAGAACGCGTTGTAGCCGTAGCACAGGTCCGTGTAGCGGGTGCCGAACAGCGTGTTCGCGACCAGGTTCAGCCCGGCGTTGCCGCTCTTGCGCAGCAGCGTGATGTCGTCGCTGCCGCCCCCCTTGGTGAAGCGGCTGCCCTTGGCGAAGTCGGCGCCCTCGATCAGCGCCTGGACGAACCGCGGGATCTCCTGCGGATCGGCCGATCCGTCGGCGTCGAACATGACCAGCACGTCGCCTGTCGCGGCGGCGAAACCGCAGGCCATCGCGTTGCCCTTGCCCTTGCGGGTCTGGCGCACGATCCGCACGTCCGGCAGGACCCGCCGGGCGGTCTCGATGGTTCCGTCCTTCGAGTTGCCGTCGACGACGAGAACTTCGTGGACGGCAGGCCGGACGGCGGCGACGGCCGGGAGTACGATCTCCAGGTTCCGTGCTTCGTTACGGGTCGGCACGATCACCGACACCCTAGGTTCACGTGGGCGGTGCGGTTCGTGGTCAGGCCCCTGATTCACCGGTCTCTCCCCCGAATCGATCGGTCTGGGCGCGCGCTTGTGGCGAGCTGTCTGGTGTCCGGCAGCGTCGACGGCACCGGGTCGTACACCCCCCGCACAACGGGGGGCATACGGCTTATCTCCGCGGCCGTCGATCGCGTTACGTGACCCGTACCGCAATGGGTATCACCCGAACGGTCCAACCCCCGGGAACGACGGCTGTTCCACAGCGCACCGACCACGCGAACACAACGCCGGATACTACGGACGAAGGGCCGTTCGATGGTGTCCGGGACCGCCCGTGGAGCGCTGGAAGAGGGGGCCGTGCGCCGATTTCCGACGAGCGGCCAGCCGATCACGACGAACGGACGAGCATCGTAGACCTTCGTCGACGGCGATATCGCCCACCGGCGGTTCCCTGCCGCGCCGAACCGGCCCGGTGGGCCGAGGGGTAGCGTTGTCCGCCGCCCGCCCCGTTCCCGATCCCGCGAGGTTACCGATGAGGCCAGGCGGCTTCCTGCCCAGCGTGTCCGTCTGCATTCCGGTCTACAACGGTGCGGCCTATCTGGCCGAGACCATCCGCAGTGTCCTGGAGCAGACCTGGCGGGACTTCGAGCTGGTCATCCTCGAGAACAACAGCTCGGACGGCAGCTGGGAGATCGCGACCTCGTTCCGCGACCCGCGGATCCGGTTCGAGCGCAACCGGGAGACCCTGAACCAGGGCGACAACTGGAACCGGGCCGTGCAGCTGTGCCGGGCGCCGCTGGTCAAGCTGGTGTGCGCCGACGACCTGCTGAACCCCCGGTGCCTGGAGCTCCAGGTCCCCCCGATGCGCGACGATCCCTCGCTCGCCCTGGTCGCCTCCCGCCGGCACATGATCGACGAGCAGAGCCGGGTGCTGGTGCCGCGGCGCGGATTGGGTGGCGGCCTGGTCGGGCTGCACTCGGGCAGCGAGGTCGCGCGCCGGGTCATCCGCAACGGCGCCAACCCGATCGGCGAGCCGGGCAACGTCCTGTTCCGGAACGAGCAGTTCGTCACCGCCGGGGGCTGGCGTACCGACCGCCGGTTCGTCATGGACCTGGACCTGTGGATGCGGCTGCTGCAGTACGGGGACTTCCTCGGCCTCCCGGAGACCCTCGCCGCGTTCCGGATCGGCCGCGGGTCGGTCTCCTCGGAGTACGAGCAGCAGATCTCCGACGAGCAGCAGCTCCTGATCGACGAGCTGGGCGCGTCCGGAGCGTTCGACGTCCGCCCGCTCGACGTCCGGATCGGCCGGGTCGCGATGCCGCTGGGCCGGGCCCGGCGCAAGGCGCTGTTCCGGGTTTCCCGGATCGCCGCCCGCAAGGACGACAAGGTGATGGCGGAGCAGCAGGAAGCGGCCTCCGCACCCTGATCAAAACTTTCGTCCACTTCATACAACTCGAGGAGCTCCGGTCCGGTACGTCCGGATCGGAGCTCCTCGAGTCGGTTCCTCCAGGAATGGAGGTGTCAGGAACGGCGGTGTGGCGTCAGCCCCGCTGTCCGGGACCGGGGACGTCGAGGGAGGCCTCGAGCTGCGGGACGGGGGCGGTGCTCCCCCGGTCCCCCACCGGCGGCACCTCGGCCTGCGCGGCGGCGGTCGCCTCGGCGACCTGGCGGGCGATCTCCGGGTCGGTCGAGACGTCGAACCAGTCGTCGAGCGCCTCCTCGTCCTCGGCCGGCCGCGACACCGTGCCGTCGTCCGGGCTCGGCTCGTAGCGGAAGACGCCGTCCTCCCCGGGGGCACCCAGCATGCGGGTGAAGCCCTCGAGTGCCTTCCCGAAGTCCGACGGGACCACCCAGAGCTTGCTGGCCTCACCCTCGGCCATCAGCGGCAGGGTCTGCAGGTACTCGTAGGCGAGCAGCTCCGGCGTCGGCTTGCCGGCCTTGATCGCGGCGAACTTCTTCTCGATCGCCTTCGACTCACCCTGGGCCTCGAGATACAGCGCGGCCCGGCGACCCTGCGCCCGCAGGATCTCGGACTGCCGCTCGGCCTCGGCGCCGAGGATGGCAGCCTGCTTGGCGCCCTCCGCGGTGAGGATCTGCGACTGCTTCTGGCCCTCGGCACTGCGGATGGCCGACTCCCGCTGACCCTCCGCGGTGAGGATCATGGCCCGCTTCTCGCGGTCGGCCTTCATCTGCTGCTCCATCGAGTTCTGGATGGAGGGCGGCGGGTCGATCGCCTTGATCTCGACCCGGGCGACCCGGATGCCCCAGCGCTCGGTGGCCTCGTCGAGCTCGCCGCGCAGCGCGGTGTTGATCCGGTCCCGCGAGGTCAGGGTCTGCTCCAGCGTCATGCCACCGACCACGTTGCGCAGCGTCGTGGTGGTGATCTGCTCGACGCCCGCGACGAAGTTGGCGATCTCGTAGACCGCGGCCTTGGCGTCGTTGACCTTGAAGTAGACGACCGTGTCGATGTTGACGGTCAGGTTGTCCTGGGTGATGACCGGCTGCGGCGGGAACGACACGACCTGCTCGCGCAGGTCGACCCGCTCACGGGTGCGGTCCACGAACGGCACCAGGATCGCCGGGCCGCCCTCCCGGGTGCTGTGGTAGCGGCCGAGCCGCTCGATGATGTAGGCCCACTCCTGCGGGACGATGACGATCGACTTGGCGACGAGCGTCACCACCAGCACGAGCAGGATCACCGCAATGATCAAACCGGCATCCATCCGGTCTCCCCTCGATGCGCGCCGGGGATCCCGGCGCTCACGTCCGCCCCGGAGTTCCCGGGGCTGATGGCCGCGCGCCCCTCAGGACGGCGGCAGTTCCCCCCGGCCGGTCACGAGCACGGCCGCACCGGTCACCTGCAGGACGATGGCGGTCGAGCCCTCCTCGAGGACCTCCTCGCCATCCAGGGACCGCGCCGTCCAGAGCTCCCGGCCGATCCGCACCTGCCCGCCGGTGCCGTCCACGCGTTGGACGACCTGCGCGGGCGCGCCGACGAACCGGTCCTGGTGCCGCTCCAGCGACTCCATCCGTTCCTGCAGCTTCCGTTTCGCGGCCGGCCGCGCGGCCAGCAGCAACAGCACGGACACGATCGCGAACAGCCCTGCACTCGGGAGCAGGCCGAGTCCGAGCGCGGCGCCGCCGGCCGCGGCGAGCGCACCTCCGCCGAGCATCACGAGGAAGAGCTCACCGGAGACGAACTCGGCCCCGACCAGCACCACTCCCACGAGCAGCCAGATCAGTGCCGGTGTCATGGCCCCAGGGTGCCAGAACCGGACATTCCGCAGTCGGCGATACGCCGGATCTTGGTGTGTGGTGGCCTGATCGTTATTGCGCGCGAGCGGATTCGGCCCGCTCGTCCGGTTCCACCGCCGCCGTCACGAAGTCGATCAGCCGCTCCACCGCGCCGATCATCGGCGCCTCCAGATCCCGGTAGCTGCGCGCCGCGCCGAGCACCCGCCGGGCACCGTCGGCGGGCTCGCCCCAGCCGAGCGCGTCGCAGATCCCGGTCTTCCAGTCGGTGCCCCGCGGGATCGTCGGCCACGCCTCGATGCCGAGCACCGACGGCTTCACCGCCTGCCACACGTCGACGTACGGGTGGCCGGTGACCAGCACGTGCTGCTGCGCCTCCCGGGTGGCGCGATAGGCATCGCGGGCCTGCCGCGTCTCCTTGGAGCCGTCGACCAGGTGGTCGACGAGGATGCCGAGCCTGCGGTGCGGTCCCGGCGCGAAGTCGCGGACGGCGGCGGCGAGGTCGTCGACGCCGTGCAGCGGTTCGACGACCACGCCCTCCACCCGCAGGTCGTGCCCCCACACCCGTTCGACCAGCTCCGCGTCGTGCAGGCCCTCCACCCAGATCCGGGCGGCCCGGGCGGTGCGCGCCTTCAGTCCGGCCACGTGCACCGAGCCGGAGGCGGAGAGCGTCCGCCCGGCGGGCATCGCCTGCGGCCGGACCAGGGTCGCCGGCGCGCCCTCGTACAGGAACGCGGCCGGGCGCAGCGGGAAGACCCGACGTCCGCCGAGGCGGTCCTCCAGGGTCACCTCGGAACCGGTGATCGCGACGACCGCGCCGCAGAACCCGCTCGCCGGGTCCTCCACGACCAGGCCGGGCTCGGCGGGCACCTCGGGCACCTGCTTCCGCCGGGCGGCCCGGGTGCCGGCGGAGTCGAACATGCCGCGGTAGTCGTGCGTCCGGCTCATGGTTCGAGTATCGGATGCGCGCCCGCGGTGACCGCGTCACGACACGCCACCCACCCGTGGTGACCGCGTGCTGATGCGTCGGTACGGAGCGTCACCCGCGTGCCGGGTGTGCGGAACCAGATCCGCCGCTTACCCTGTCCGCCGTGTCCTGTGCCTCTGCGACCCTGGCCGTGTGGGCCTCGGCCTGGCTGGCCGGAGCCGCGGCGCCCGACGACGCCCTCGACGCGCTCGCGCCGTGGTCGGATGCGCACGACGTGCTGGCCGCCGACGACGGCGCCGCCGCGCTGACCGAGCTGCCCGGCCCGGGGGCCGCGCCCACGTCGGTCACCCTGTTGCTCGCCGCCGCGCGCCGGTCGGCGGCGCGCGGCCAGGCCCGGCTGGTGCTGGCCGCACCCGGTGACGTCCGCGGGCTGCCCGGCCCCGGCGGGTTCTCCCGGGAGGCGACGGCGGCGGGCGAGGGTGTGCTGTTCCCGGAGGCCGGTTTCGGGATCGTCCCGTCCGCCATCGCCGACGGTGTCGTCCGCTGGACCGTGCACGCGGTACCCGACCCGGGCCCGGCACCGGAGTACGTGCCGCTCAACGAGGCCGAGCGGGAGCTGCGCGGCCAGGTCCGGGAGGCCGCGTCGGCGCTCACCGATCTGGGTGTGGCCCGGCACCGGCCCGGCGTGCGCGAAGAGATCGCGGCGTCGCTGCGGCAGCGGCCGCGGGCGCTGTGGCCTGCCGGGATGCCGCCGCAGGCGCTGCGAGTGTTGCAGCAGGCCGACGAGGTCGACGCGATCCTGTCCGCCGCCGCGGGGGACGAACCGGGTGGGGCGCTGTCGGCGTCCGCCGCGGTAGCGCGCTCGGACGCGCTGCGTCCCATCGCGACAGCGGTGCGGGTCGCCCGGCGAGCCGCGGTCGCCGAGGCGGTGCGGGTGCTCGTGTCGGTTCCCCGCGCCTGACCTCGGACCCGGCGCTCGGGCCGGCGGGCTGCCGGGTCGCGGCGTGGAGCAGGGCGCGCGGTGGCAGGAACCCCCGTGACGTGGACGGTTGTGTAGTCCTCACGAGGGATTTTTCCGCGGCGGTGCGCTCCTAGCCTTCACTGCGGTCGCCGAACCGGGCGGCCGTGGTCAGCCGGAGGTCATGAGTGGGCGGGGAAGCTGTCGCAGCGACGGATCGGGAAGCGGGGCGGTTCCACCGCGTCGTGCGGTTTCCGCTCGTGTGGATGCTGGTCGGGATCGTCGGCGTCGGTGGGGTGGCGGCGCTGTCCTCGGGTGGGTCTCCGGTGCCGGCCGTCGTCGGGGCGGTCGCCGCGGTGGCCGTCTACCGGGTGGTCATGCGCCACGTCGCGCGCCGGGGTGTGCCGGAGATCGCGCCGGCGGGGGCCGTGTTCCACACGGCGATCGGGATCGCGATCGGTGTCGGGTTCATCGGCGTCTCGGTGCTCATGGTGATCACTGAGTTCTCGTTCGGCCTGTCGCCCGGGGCCGGCACCTCGATCGTGGCGAGCATGGTGGCGGTACAGGTCGGGGCGGCCGTCACCGAGGAGCTGATCTTCCGCGGTCTTCTGTTGCAGGCACTGGAACGTCTGTGCGGCAGCTGGGCGGCGCTGGCGATCACCGCGGTGCTGTTCGGCCTCCTGCACCTGGCCAACCCGGGCGCCACGGTGTGGAGCTCGTTCGCGATCGCCGTCGAGGCCGGTGTCCTGCTCGGCGCGGCGTTCCTGTGGCGGGGCAACCTCTGGTCGGCGGTCGGGCTGCACTTCGCCTGGAACACCAGCGTGGGGTTGCTCGGCATCCCGGTCTCAGGACATCCGGCGGCTGGTGTGCTGACCGCTCATCCGACCGGCCCGGATCTGCTGACCGGCGGTGGTTTCGGCATCGAGGCGTCGATCGTGCCCGTCGTCGTGGGCCTGGCGCTCGCCGTACCCATGCTGATCGCCGCGCGTCGCCGCGGAAATCTGGTGCCGCTGCGCCGTCGTTAGAGTGCGCCGGGTGCTCGCTGACACAACATCGATCCGCGCGGTGGTCCGGTGGCCGCGACGTCCGGGTCCGATCACGGACATCGTGTTGGCGGCAGGGGTCGCGGTGCTGGCCTTCGTGCCGACCGTGTCACACCTCGGACCCGAGATCGGTGATCTACCCGGACGGCCTGCCGGCACCTCCGGCGCGGTGATCGGGCCGGCTCTGACCCTGGCGCTGTGCCTGCCACTGGCGGTGCGGAGCCGGTGGCCGGCCGTGTGTCTGCTGACCATCGGCGGCGCGTTCGCGATCGGTCAGGTGCTGGGCTACCCGGACACGTTCAGCAAGGTGGGACTCCTCCTGGCCTTGTACTCCGCCGGGGCGTATCTCGCACGGTTCCGTCGCGTGGTGGGCGCCGTGATGACGGTGGGCTGTGTCGTGCTCGCGATCGTGCTGTACGGCCTCGGGTCGCCGCAGCGGTTCCTCGACTATCTCGTGTTCTACCTGTTGATGGTGGTGATCTGGTTGGCCGGGTCCGGTGTGCGCAGGTGGCGCGCGGAACAGGCGGAACGCGAGCGGCTGACCGCCGAGGTGGCCACGGCCGCCGGGCGCTGACCGAGCTACGGGCCCTGCTGGACGTGCTCGAGGCGACCGGCGGCGCCACGACGCCGCCGATGACCCCGGCCCCGGGCCGGGTGGGTGACCTCGTCGAACAGGCCCGGAAGTCGGGGCAGCCCGTCGAGTTCACCGAGCAGGACACCGGGCGGCCGCGGTCGGTCGACGTGGAGCTGACCGCCTACCGGGTGGTGCAGGAGACGCTCACCAACGCGATCAAGTACGCGACCGGACAACCGACCACGGTCCTGATCCGGTGCGGTGACGAGCACATCGAGATCGAGGTCAGCACCACCGGCCCTGCCGTGACCACCACGGCTCCGGGGTCAGGAGGCCGCGGGCTGGCCGGGTTGCGGGAACGGGTGCGGATGCTCGACGGCGATCTGGTCGCCGGTCCCCGGGCGGACGGCGGCTTCCGCGTCCACGCCCTGATCCCGTCGGGTGGTGCCGGATGACCGAGCCGATCCGCGTGCTGATCTGTGACGACCAGGTGCTCGTGCGCACCGGCTACGTCACCATCTTCTCGGCACAACCCGACATGACGGTCCTCGGTGAGGCGGCGGACGGTCGTGAGGCGGTGGAGCTGGCGCGCCGGTTGCGGCCCGACGTGGTCGTGATGGACATCCGCATGCCCGTCCTGGACGGCATCGAAGCGACCCGGCAGCTGGCCGGGCCCGGTGTCGAGACTCCGCCGAAGGTGCTGGTCATCACCACCTTCAACATCGACGCCTACGTCTACGAGGCACTCCGCGCCGGCGCCAGCGGCTTTCTCCTCAAGGACGCACCGCCATCCCACCTGGTCGACGCCATCCGCACGATCGCCGGCGGCGAGTCCCTGCTGGCGCCCGCCGTCACACGAAGCCTGATCGGCCGCTTCGCCGAGCGGCTGCACCCCACCGACACGTCACATCCGGAACGGGACCGCGGGGTGCGGGCTCTGACCCGCCGCGAGCTGGACGTTCTCGAACAGGTCGCCGCCGGCCTGTCCAACGCCGAGATCGCCGCGGAGCTGTTCATCTCCCCGGAGACCGTGAAGACCTACATGTCCCGGATCCTCGCCGAACTCGGCTTGCGGGACCGGGTACAAGCAGTCGTCCTCGCCTACCGGATCGGCCTGGTTCCCGACGCGGGCCACCCTGGCTTCACCGGACGTCCGACCCGGGCAGCAGCCGGTCCAGCAGTGCCCGGGCGGCCGGGCCGCCCGGCCCGCCGGAGCGCCACACCAGGTACAGCCGGGTCCGCACCTCCGGACGCAACGCGACCGTGACCGGTGGCCGCTCCAGCGCCTGCACCGCGGGCGCCAGCACCGCAGGCGCCGGGACGACCGCGATCCCGGCACCGCGGGCGGCCAGGCGCAGCAGCAGGCTCATCGCGCCGGCCTCGAACGCGACCCGGGCGGTGACGCCGTGCGCGGCGAGCGCCGCGTCCAGCGTGGTCCGCAGGCCGTGCCCGCGGGGCAGGCAGATGAGTGGCCGCCGGGCCAGGTCGTCGAGGTCCAGCGCGGCCCGCCCGGCCAGCTCGTCGTCCGCGGCGACGGCGGCGACCAGCGGCTCCTCGACCAGCACCCGGCCCTCCAGGCCGGGCGGCAGCGGACCCGGGTGACCGACGACGGCGGCGTCGAGCCGGCCGGCACGCAGCTCGGCGGCCAGCTCGTCCGCGGTGCCCTCGCGCAACGTCACGTCGACGCCGGGGTGCTCGGCCGCGAACGCGCCCACCGGATCGGCGAGCACAGTGTCGGGCAGCGACGACGCCATCCCCACCGCGACCCGGCCGCGCAGCAGCCCGCGCAGCGCGGCGACGGCGTCCCGGGCGCCGTCGACGGCGGCGAGCGCGGCGCGGGCGTGCGGCAGCACCGCGCGGCCGGCCTCGGTCGGCACGACCGCGCGCGGCCCCCGTTCGAGCAGGGTCTCCCCCAGCTCCCGTTCCAGCTGGCGCAGCTGCGCGCTCACTCCGGGCTGCGCGACGTGCAGCTTCTGCGCCGCCGCGGTGACGGTGCCCTCGTCGACGACGGTCACGAGGTAGCGCAGGTGCCGCAGTTCCATAACCCGCGATGCTAGCTCCCAGATGATCCAGCTCTTCGACTTCTGGCCCGGTGGCACCCAGGCTCGGTGTCATGACGACCACGACCCAGCCCCTGACCGCCGAGCTCGCCGCCCGCGTCCCGGTGACCGGCCCGACGCCGCAACGCTGCTTCCAGACCGGTCTGGCGCACCGCCCCGACGTCACGGTCACCGCCGCCGCGGTGCCCGACGTCGTCGCCACCCTGGAGATCGCCGCCCGGTACGGGGCACCGGTGACCGTGCACACCACCGGTCACGGCCTGCGCGAACCGGCCGGCGGCGGGGTTCTGCTCGACCTCGGGCGCCTCCGCCGGGTCGAGGTCGACGCCACCACCCGCACCGCCCGGATCGATGCCGGAGCCACCTGGGCCGACGTCGTGACCGCCGCGGCGCCGCACGGGCTGCGCCCGCCGAGCGGCAGCGCTCCCTCGGTCGGTGTGGCCGGGTACCTGTTCGGCGGGGGCCTGGGCCTCGCCGCCCGTTCCGACGGCTGGGCGGTCGATCACGTGCACGCGTTCGAGGTGGTCGACGCGGGAGGCACGCTGCGCAGCGTGTCGGGCGGCGAGCGGTTCGCGCGGCTGCGCGGCACCGGGCCGGAGCCGGGCGAGGTCGTCACCGCGGTGGTCCTCGGCCTGCTACCCGGCGCGCCGTTCACCGGCGGCGGTCTGGTCCGGGTGCTCGGCGCGGCCGACGAGCCGGCCGATCCGGCGCCGCTGCAGGCCTGGGCGGACTGGACGGTGGATCTGCCCGACGACGTCACGTCCGGGCTGTCGCTCGTCCCGTACCCGGAGCTGCCGTTCCTCCCGCCGCACCTGCGCGGGCGCCGCGTCCTGCGGATCGGGGTCACGGTCACCGGCCCGGTGGAGCGCGCCGACGCGCTGCTGGCACCGCTGCGGGCCGCGGTCGCATGGGACGACGACACCGTCGCCCCGCTCGATCCGGCCGGCACCGCCCGGGTGTACGACGAGCCGGACGTCCCGCACGCCTACCTGGGTGACGGCCTGCTCGTCGACGGCCTGGAGCCGGCCGGCCTGGACCGGGTCGCGACGCGGACCGGGCCGATGGCCGTCACCGGGATCCGGCACCTCGGCGGGGCGGCCGGGCGGGCTCCGGCGGTGCCCGACACCGTCCGCGGCCGGGACGCGGCCTACCTGGTGGGCGCGCTGGCCCCGTTCGGTGCGGACACGGTGCCCGCCGCCGACGCCTGGGCCGAGGTCGACGGCATCCTCAGCGGCTTCACGGCCCGGGCGAACGCGCAGGGTTCGCACCCGGCGTTCCGGTTCGGCCCCGCCCGCGGCTGACAGCGGGCCGGGCTCGGGGGTCAGGGCCGGAAGGCGCTGAGCGTGGCGTCGACGAGCGCGTCGGCGTAGTCGGCGGTCAGCGGGCCCGAACGGAGCAGCCAGCGCTGGAACAGAGGTGCGTAGAGCACCTCCAGGACCAGGTCGAGATCGGCGTCCGCGGCCAGCTGGCCGGCGCGTTGGGCGCTGCGCAGCCGTTCCTTCTTCGCCTCGTCCACGGGCCCGGCCAGCTTCTCGTGGTACTGCGCGGCGAGACCGGGATCGTTGATGATCTCGTTGTTGAGCGCCCGGATGGGTTTCTCGAACTCCGGGTCGGCGAACTCGGCTGCCGTCGCGCGCAGGACCGCTTTCAGATCGGCCTCGATGTCGCCGGTGTCCGGCAGCACCACGCCCTGTCCCTCGGTGCCCTCGCTGAGCGCCAGGAAGGCATCGAAGATCACGGCACCCTTGGACGGCCACCAGCGGTAGATCGTCTGCTTGCCGACGCCGGCCCGGGCGGCGATGGTCTCGATCGCCACCGTGCCGTACCCGACCTCGGAGACCAGCGCGCGGGTCGCCTCGAGGATCGCCTGCCGGGACCGTTCGCTGCGCCGGGAGCGCTTCGGCTGCGCATCGTCAGACATCGGCCGAGGTTAACAGCAGCAGGAGACGAGACGGTTCGTGTTGAAGCTGAGCCGCGCCCCTACTGCTCAGGCGGTTGCGATCAGCACCGGCGCGGCGAGTGCCGCGACGAGCCCGACTGTCTGGCGCGGGGTGAGCCGTTCGCGGAGCACGGTGATGCCGAGCAGGGCGGGGATGACGGGGTACAGCGACGACAGCACGACCGCGACCGTGAGCAGCGCGGTCCTGGTGGCGAGCAGATAGCAGAGCAGGGCGAGCCCGGCCAGCGCCCCGGCGAACGCCGCGCCGAGATCGAGGCCGCACCGCCGCTGCCCGTCGTTCGCATGTCGTGTCGCGCTCAGGTGCAGCGTGGCGCCGAGCGCGGCGATGGTGAGGATCGAGGTGACGCGTCCGGCGACGACCGGCCAGGCCGCCGACTCCGGTGCGGCCTGGGCGAGGGCGAGGTACTGCAGGGCGATGCCGCCACCGGAGATCAGCCCGTCGACGACGGCGTGTGCCGACTGCCCGTCTCCGGCCTTCCCACGCGAGACCGCCCACAGGGCGGGCAGAGCCAGGGCGATCCCCGCCCACGCCAGTAGCGCGGGCCGCTCACCGAGCACGACGACGCCGACCAGGACCGGCAGGGCGACCCCGCCGACAGCACTGACCGGGACCACCACGCTCATGGCGCCGCGGCTCATCCCGCGGAACAGGAACATCATCCCCAGCCCGGTCCCGATGCCGGACAGCGCACCCCAGCCCAGATCGGCGACCGCGGGGACGGTGCCGGAGAACAGCGGCGCGAGCAGCCCCATCGACAGCAGGCCGCCGACCTGTCCGAGCAGGGCGACACGGATGAACGAGGCGCGCCGGGACAGCACACCGCCGAGAAAGTCGGACAGGCCGTAGCTGACCGCCGAGGCGAGGGCGAGCAGCGCGCCCACGGGCTCAACCCTCCCGGTCGCGCTCAGCCTGTCCGACCGGGCACGTCGCGTTCGTGGTGCAGCTCGGCCGGTCGCACAGCCGGCACAGGTACTCCGAGCTGCGAACCTCGGCGTAGAGGCGGTCCAGCAGTGTGGTGAGCAGGTCCGTCAGCGCGCGCTGCTCGTCGACATCGAGGACGGAAATGAGCTCGGACAGCGACTGCGTGCGGGCTCGGAGCAACCGGGACGCCGCGTCGCGTCCGGCGGGCGTCGGCGACACGCGCACCTCGCGTCCCGCACCGGGGTGGCGCTCCACGAGGCCCGCCGTCTGCAGGGAGTCGACCATGCGGGCTGCGGCGGACTGACTCAGGCCGATGTGCCGGCCCAGCTCGGTCACGCTCAGTCCGGGAGAGGTCAGCAGGACCACGAGAGCGGCGGCTGCGCTGGTACTGGTGCCCGCTGCTCGGGAGACGGCGCCGAGTGCGTGGTCGTTCACGGCGAGTGCGGCCGCGCCGAGCAGGTTCGCGGTGCGAGCAGCGTCATGCATGAGTCATGCATAACAGGAGCGACCCCGTCCCGCAGCGCGAGTGCCGGCCGGCGGAGGTGGTCGTGGCGCGTTGCCGTCCCCACCTCCTGGCATCATCGGGTCCATGACCACCCGGGACTCGTTGCCTGCGACGGGCAGGCTGGTGTTCGACGGCGAGTGCGGCTTCTGCACGCGCAGCGTCGGCTGGCTGCGGCGGCTCGACCGCCACGGTCGCATCGAGATGCAGCCCTACCAGCGCAACGGTGCACCCGAGTCGGTGGGCGTGACGGCGGAACAGTGCCGCGAAGCGGTGCAGTGGCTCGGGGCCGACGGCGTGCGACGCAGCGGCGCCGACGCCGTCAACGCCGCGCTGTCGACGGCCCTCGGGACGTCGGTTCCCGCCCGGGTCTACGGCGCGACCGCCGGTGTGCAGGAGCGGGTCTACACCTGGGTGGCCGACCATCGCAGCCGGCTCCCCGGCGCGGTACCGCACTGCGAGGCCAATCCGCAGGACTGCTCGACGACGTCCTGACCGGACGCAACTCCCCTGACCACCTGCCGGCGGTCGCCTAGAAGCATGTCACCGGCCGTGGTGACGTCGTGCTCGTCGGTGGAGCGCGACGCTTACGCAGGACGGACCGAGTACCCCTTGACGTGCATGGACGGCTGTACTTCAACGTACTACGCTCTTACGGTGTCGGAGGAGGTCGACTGGTCCCACCGGGGCGAGTACATGCAGCAACGTCACGGGATCACGCCGGCCGCGGCCGGCGAGGCCCTCTCCGATCCTGACCGGGTTGTCCTCACCCCGGATCCGTCCAGCAAGTCCGGCCGCGGGACACGCACCGTCGGCTACTCGCCGACGGCCGCGTCCCTGGTCACAGTCATTCTGGTGGAGGACGACGGCGCGATCTACGGCGTCAATGGCTGGCGCAGCAACAGCACCGACCATCGCCGATACCGAGAGGGTGCACCATGAGCGACCTCGAGAAGCTGCTCCGTGACGAGGCCGAGCACGCCGAAACACACCAGGACGCCCCCGCCGGGCCCCGGACGACGGCAACTCGCCCCGGCCATGCTCGCTCGACGGTGTATTCGGTGCGACTCAACCCCGACGAGGTCGCCGCACTGCAGGAGTACGCCGAGACCGCGGGACTACCCGCCTCCACCCTGGTGCGCTCCTGGATCATCGAGCGCATCCGCGCGAACGGCGCAACTCCTGATCTGCGCAAGATCATTCACGACGAGGTCCAGGCCGCCGTCCGCGACGCTCTCCGAGAATCCGCCTGAGGACCGGCGGATCCGGTCATCTCCTTCCCCTGACCAGGAACACAGAAGACGTTCCGAGGAGGCCTGTCGTGGATCGTCCACGCATCATCTGCCACATGCACATGTCGCTCGACGGGAAGATCGTCGGCCTGCGCGGTCGCCGGCTGCGCGCGCGGCGTCGGCTGGCTGCGGCGACTCGACCGCCACGGCCGCATCGAGATGCAGCCCTACCAGTGACGGCCCTCGGGACGTCCGTGTCCGCCCGGGTCTACGGCGCGACCGCCGGTGTGCAGGAGCGGGTCTACACCTGGGTGGCCGACCATCGCAGCCGGCTCCCCGGCGCGGTACCGCACTGCGAGGCCAACCCGCAGGACTGCTCGACGACGTCCTGACCACGCACGACGCCGGCACCGGCCCCTGGACGACCGGCTGCTCAGAACCCCTGCCCCACCAGCCACGCGGCCAGCTCGGCGTGCCGCTGGTCGAGGTCCGTGCCGGCGTACCGGCCCTGATCGCGCTCGGCGACGATCAGTCCGTCAGCCATGTACACCACCCGATCAGCGCGGGCCGCCACCTTGGCATCGTGGGTGACCAGCATGACCGTCGTGCCCTCGGCGTTGAGCTCGCCGAGGATGTCCATGATCTCGGCGGCCGCGGTGGAGTCCAGGGCGCCTGTCGGTTCGTCGCCCAGCAGGATGGTCGGCCGGTTGATCAGGGCCCGGCATATTCCGACGCGCTGCAGCTGACCGCCCGAGGCTTCGGAGACGTCCCGGTGTGCCAGCTGAGCCACCCCGGCGCGCTCCATGAGCATCATCGCCCGCTCGTCCAGCTCCGTGCGCGGGGCGGTCCCGGCCAGGTAGGCCGGCAGCACCACGTTGTCGAGCAGGTTCAGGTTCTTGAGAAGATGGCCCTGCTGGAAGATGAATCCCATCGTGGTCAGCCGTAGCCGGGCCAGCTCCTTCCGGCTGAGCGTGGCCAGATCCTGTCCGGCGAACAGCACGTGGCCGGCCGTCATCCGGTCCGTGCCGCTGATGTTGTGGAGCAGCGTCGACTTGCCGGATCCGGACGGGCCCATGACGGCGATGAACTCGCCGGCACGGACCTGGACATCCACCGCGTGCAGCACGGTGGTGCCGTCGAAGGCCTTGGTCAGACCTTGCGCGTCGAGGATGGTGGTGGTCATCAGAAGCCCCTACTCGGTGGTGAGGGTGGAGATGGCGGCGGCGGAGATGGCGCGGGAGGCGGCCACCGTCGCGAGGGCGACGGCGCTCAGGAGGGCCGCCGGCAGCGCCAGGTAGGCCAGCAGCGGGTGCACGGCGAAGTCGATCTGGCTGGTGCCCGAGCCCAGCGACTCGAAGCCCCCGAACAGCCCCTCGAACATGAGGTTGAACAGGCTCTCGCCGAGAGTCATCGCGGCAACGGTCCCGACGACGACGCCCAGCACGAGCACGAGCAGCAGGCGGGTCAGGTACTGCCGGCGCAGCCCGCCGTCGTCAGCGCCGACGGCCCGCTGGATCGCCACCTGGCCGGCGTCACGGGCGAGCAGCATCCGGGTGAACAGCGCCGTCATCAGCACCGAGAGAGCGATGGCGACGAGAGCGGAACCGACGGCCGTGACCGTCAGCCGGCCGGCGATCGGGCCGAGGGTCTGGATCCGCCACTGCTCGATGTCGGCGACCCGTGCCGGGGCGAGCTGGTCGCTGTAGGCCGCGGCCTTGCCGGCGATGTCCACCCCCTGAGCCAGGCCTACGCCGACCACGTACCACATCACCTCGTCCCCGTCGGTGGGCAGAACGGCCTTGGCCGTCTTGCCGCCGTTGGTGACGTCCTGGTAGCTGCCGACGATCCTCAGGTCGCGGAATCGCCCGCCGGCCTCGATGGACACGGCGTCGCCCACGGACCATCCGGTCTGGCTCAGTGCGAGCAGCGACAACGCGATCTCCGACTCGACGGTGGGTGCGCGGCCGTCGGCGTAGGTCAACGGAAACCTGGTGTGGTCACCGTTCTCGACGTAGAGGCTGACGGTGTTGCCGTCCTTGTCCACGGTGTCGTTGCGGGTGGTCACCATCGGCGAGATGGCCGCCGCGTCCGGGTCCGCACCGAGCTGATCGACCATCCGGGAGAACTGCGCCGTCGACGCGTCATCGATGTTGCGCAGGTCGATCCGCAGATCGACCGGTCCGGTGCCCATGTACTGGATGAAGCCGGGCGCGTTCGCGGTGGTGGCGGAGCTGATCGGCACGATCGTGATGAACGTGCTGACCACGAAGACGAACAAGAGCACCAGGTAGGCGGGCCACCGGTCGAGCACATTCATGACGCCCAGCCGGAAGTTCACCGGCATCCGCGACCCGTGCAGCCGGAGGCGGACCGCCGCGGACCGGCCGCCGCTGGTGCCCACGCCGATCGCGGTGAGGGCGCTGACCCGGTTGAACCGGCGCACGAGCACCAGGACGAAGAGCATGAGCGCCGCGAACACGGACGCGGCGGTGAGGAGCGGCACGACCCAGTTCCAGACGCTCCCGACCGACCCCATGTACCGGGTGATGTTCCGGGTCAGCAGCGGCGTCAGCGCCAGCCCGCCGAGAACCCCCAGCACCGAGGCGATCGCGGCGAGCACCGCGTACTTGGTGAGGTAGATCCGCTGCACGTCCCGCGGGGCGACACCGATCGCCCTGAGCACGCCGATCTCGCGGTGGTCCTGCTCGGTGGCGGTGAGGACGGAGAACCGCAGGCACAGCAGTGCCACCACGAGCAGGAGGAAGGCAACCAGGATGACGACGGCGGCGACCATCCCGTCGCCGATCATCGTGATCATTTGGAAGCCCGCGGAGTCGACCATCTGGCCGGCCTGCGGCATGCCGGCGTCCTGGTAGGCCTTGGCGAACGACGCGGTGTCGGCGCCGGGGTCGTGCATCCAGAACTCCACGAGGTGCTCCACGACCCCGGTGTGCGCGCGGACCTCCTCCAGGTCTCCGGGTGCGACCACGAGCCGTTTGGAGCTGGCGAGAGCCGGGTTCATGATCGAGTCGCGGGCGAAACCCGCGATCGTGAGCTCCTTGGTGAATCCGTCCGCGGTGATCGTCACCGGGTCGCCGACGGCGAGGGTTGCCTCCACCTCGTAGATCACCGGGAGAACGATGGTGCCGGGTTCCACCTCCGTGATCGGCTGGTTGTCGAGGTCCAGCAGCAGGTCGCGCTCCTGGTTGGGGACCACCAGCGAGTTCTGCTGGATGTTCGTGGTCTGCGGCACGCCGTCGAAGAAGAGGTTCGCGCCGTCGATGCCGAGCATGAGCATCGCCTGGTCGTGGGCGACCTCGGGTCGTCCGGCCACCCAGCGGTCCACCTCGTGCGGGTCGTACTCTCCCGCGTGCAGCTGGACCACGTCCGGCGCGTCGGCCCGGGCCATCAGATTCTGCGAGGAGCCGACCAGGCGGACGAGGGTCCCGGCACTGGCGGTCGCCAGCACGACGGAGAGCATCATCAGCACGACCAGGACGACGCTGACGCTGCGGTTCCGGGTGAAGTCCCGGGCGATCATGCGGCCGTACACGGGCGCTCTCCTTCGTGACGGTCGAGCACCTGGACAGGCTTGATGACGTGGACGTCCTGCTGCGTGAGGTGACGTGCCTCGATCATGTGAGCCCTCTGTCGTGCCTGGCAGCCGCCGGGTCCGGTACGCGAGATGACAGGGTTCAGTCAATTCGTCGCGCGAGGTCATCGGATCGGGAAGAGCCCTGAGCCGGACCCTCTGACCGTCATGCCGACATCGGTCATCCGCCTCGGGGTCGCACCCCTCACGACCGACGGATCTGGCAATCTCCTCCCCCGACCAGGAACACAGAAGACGTTCCGAGGAGGCCTGTCGTGGATCGTCCACGCATCATCTGCCACATGCACATGTCGCTCGACGGAAAGATCGTCGGCGACTATCTCCCCACGGAGATCGGCATGGCATCACAGCGGGAGTTCCACGCCCTGGCCTGGGGCCCCGACCGCTACTACCGCGACCACAAGGGATGGCTCAGCGGCCGCATCTCCAGCGAGGACAACTTCACCCACTACCGCAAGCCGGAACTGGACGACGCTGCTCCGCCGGTCCCCGAAGGCGACCACATCGCCGTCCCTGATGCGCCCATGCACTATTTCTCCGTCGATCCGTCCGGCAGCCTCGCCTGGACACAGAACTCGATCGACTACTTCGACACCCGTGCCCACGTCGTCGAGATCCTCTCCGGCAGGGCCGGAAACGCCTACAAGGCCTTCCTCCGCGCGCAGGGAATCTCCTACCTCATCGCCGGCGACGACTCCCTGGACCTCGAGAAGACCGTCACGAAGATCGGGGAGATCTACGGGGTCGAGGAACTGATACTCGGCGGCGGAGGCGGACTGAACTGGTCCTTCATCCGCGCGGGACTCTGCGACGAACTCAGCATCGTGCTCACCCCGGCTGCTGATGGAGCCAAGGCCGCCCAGTCCCTGTTCGAGGCCGATGAACGCTACTCCTCCCCCGTCCCGACCGGCTTCACCCTGGACGGCACCCGGGTGCTCGACGACGGCAGCGTCTGGCTCCGCTACACCGTCGACGGCCCCATCACCTGATCCGCGGGGCCGGTCAGATCGCGGTGTAGCCGCCGTCGACGGGCAGGGCGACGCCGACGACGAAGCCGGCGGCGGGGCTGCACAGCCACAGGACGGCGGCGGCCATCTCCTCGGCGGTGCCGAGGCGGTTGATGGGCTGGTTGGCTGCGGCCTCCGCCCGGTCGAGGTCGCCGGAGTCGAACATCTGCGTGACCATCGGTGTCTCGATGGTGCCGGGGCAGATGGCGTTGATCCGGATGCCGCGCGGGGCGTACTCGATGGCGGCGCTGCGGGTCAGACCGATGACCCCGTGCTTGGAGGCGTGGTAGGCGCCGCGGCCGGGCAGGCCGACGAGCCCACCGAGCGAGGAGCAGTTGACGATCGCTCCGGAACCCTGGACGCGCATCTGGGCCAGCTCGTGTTTCATGCTCGCCCAGATGCCGCGCAGGTTGATCGCGTTGACGCGGTCGAAGACCTCGGCGGGTTCGTCGGCGGCGTCGGTCGTGGGCGACTGGATGCCGGCGTTGTTGTAGGCCATGTCCAGGCGGCCGAACGTCTCGACGGTCCGGGCGACGGCGGCGGCCACCTGGTTTTCGTCGGCGACGTCGCAGCCGACGGCGAGCACGCGGTGCCCGGCGTCGCGCAGTTCGGTCTCGGCCGAGGTGAGTGCGTCGGCGTTGACGTCGGTGAGTGTGACCGCGGCCCCGGCCTCGGCGAAGGCTCGTGCGGTGGCCAGGCCCATGCCGGAGCCGGCGCCGGTGACGAACGCGACGCGCTCGGTGAAGTCGTAGGTCGGATTCACAGCAGGTCCTTCCGATAGGTCGTGACCGAATCATCGCCCGGCGGGGAACGGACAGCGACCGGGCGCCGCCTCACACCCCTGGACCTCACCTCACACCTGCTGCTGCAGGTGTGAGGCGCAGCGAACGGGTGTGAAGACCGGTCAGATCCTCGCCGGAGGCCGGGCTCAGGGAGCTCGGAGGGCTGCGGCGAGCGCGGCGACGTCGTCGGGATGCAGGCGCGCGGGCACGGTCGCGGCGGCGGTGCCGGCCTCCCGGCGCGCCGCGTCCCGCGCGGACTTCGCCTCCTCCACGTCCGCCCGCAGACCGTCCCGCTCGGCCTGCGCCGTCGTCAGATCCGAACGCAACCCGCCCGCCTCTGCCTGGGCTGTCGCCAGATCCGCGCGCGACCCGTCCGCCTCTGCCTGCGCTGTCGCCAGATCCTCGCGTAACCCGTCCGCCTCGGCCCGCACCGTCGTCGCCTCCGAGCGCGCCGCGTCAGCCTCTGCCCGTGCGGTCTCCCCCGCCAGCCGTGCGTTCTCCGCGTCTGCCCGCGCGGTCTCTGCCGCTGCTCGCAACGTCGACGCCTCGGCCCGCAGCTCCGAGTTCTCCGCGCGGGCTCCGTCAAGCTCGGCACGCAGGGCGTCGCGCTCGTGGCGGGCTTCGTCGCGCTCACCCTCACGGGCGGACGCGCGGCCGAGCGCCGCGTCCCGCTCGTGACCCGCGGTCCGGGCGGCCAGCGCCGCCTCCTCGCGTTCGCGTTGCGCGACGGCGGCCTCACTCCGGGCGGTCCGTGCGTCGTCGAGGGCCTGGTCGCGGGCCGCGACGGCGTCGGTCGCCTGCTGCCGGGCGGCGCCCAGCGCCTCGGTGGCCTGTAGGGCGCTGACCGCGGCCTCCTCGGCCCGGGTCACCGCCTCGGTGCGTTCGCGCCGGGCCTCGGTGGCCGCGGTCTCGGCGTCGCGGGCGCGGCGGACCGCGGCATCGCGGGCGGTGTCGGCCTCCTGCCGGGCCTTGTCGGCTTCGGCGGCCCGGGTGCGGGCCTGCTCGGTCGCGGCCAGCGCCTCGCGCTGCACCTCGTCGAGCCGCTGCTGCACCGCATCCAGCGCCGCGGCCAGTTCGGCCACCGGCCCGGCGACGGCGGTGACGTGCTCGCGGAGCCGGTCCGCGTCGAGGGCGAACGTGCCGGCGCCCGCGTCCAGCCCGAGCGCGCCGAGCGCCTCCCGCTCGGCCCGCGCCATCTGCGCACAGCTCCGGTCGCCCTCCCAGCGGGTGTCCCGGCAGAACGACCGCGGTCGTCCGCCCTGAGGGCCGGGCGGGGGCAGTTCGGCGCGGCAGCGGCTGTATCCGCAGCGTACGGCGGTGTCGATCACGCTCGAGAGCCTACCAGTTCGTCAGTAACAAACTGCTCAACCGATTTCGCGTTGCGTTAACTGATCTACCTGCCAACGGAACCATCGTTTCGTTGGTGCGTTCGGTGCGGAGCCCGCCGGGACCCGCTCATTCCCTGTGTCCTGGCTCAGCGGACCTGGCGCAGCACGCCGGAAGTGGCCCAGGAGGCGAAGGAGGGGCAACGCGCACAAGATCACCGGTTACGGAAATTCACGACCGCCACGCGTACGCCGCACTCCGGAGCCGGTGATCACCCCACGGTGCGACCCGATCGACGACAGGTTCCCGACGACCGCGCGGGCCTCGGACGGGAATCTCGACCACCGGCCTGATCGAGGACGCCCGGCCGCTCGACGGGACGTCGGGCTGCCCCGGCGCCCCGTTCACGGTGTACGCGGCGGGGAGAGTAGGTGATCATTTCTTCAGTGCGGATCGGTGCCACGGTTGGCACCGATCCGCACTCGTCCGGTGATCACTCCACGGCATCGGTCGAGGCCGGCGGCGGCTCAGCCGATCAGTCGCGCCGTCGATTCGTCGGCTGCCCGACGTTCTGAACGCCCCCGACCGTCGACGCAGATGAGACGTCAGCAAGTCGCCAGCTGTCCCGTGACTCCGGCGCCAGGAGGCCCTCCGCAAGTCAAGACACCTTGCTCAACACTCATTGCGCAAGATATCTTGACTTGCATGCCGAGGGAGCCGTACACGCTGACCGACCCCGCGCGGCTGCGGGCGCTCTCGCACCCGCTGCGGATCGAGCTGCTGGAGCTGGTCGGTCTCGAGCGAACCGCCACCGCGACCCGGTGCGCGGAGGAGACCGGGGAGAGTGTCGCGAGCTGCTCCTACCACCTGGGGATCCTCGCGAAGTACGGCTTCGTCGAGCCGGCCGAGGGCGGGCGGGGCCGGGAGAAGCCGTGGAAGCTCGTCCGCTACGGGCAGTCCTGGGGCGTCGAGGACGACATGGAGCCGGCGACGGCGATGGCCGCGGAAACGTTGTCCGAGGTGTACGTCGACCAGGTGGCGGAGAAGTACAAGCGCTATCTCCGGCGCTCCGGCCGCGAGGCGACCCCGTGGCGGGAAGCCGCCGGCTTCACCGCCGGGACGACCTGGATGACCCTGGAGGAGCTGACCGAGCTGTCGGAGGAGTTCCTCGCGATCGTGCAGCGGTTCGAGGAACGGCGCACGGACACGGCGGCCCGCCCACCGGGAGCCCGCCCGGTCGACATGTTCCTCGGCGCCTGGCTCACCCGCCCGCCGGAGCAGGCCGCCACCGGTCCCACCGACGACACGGGGCGGAGCACGTCATGACCGCTGACCCGTGGGCGCAGCTGGCCGCGGCGAGGATGCGCGACCTGCACCACGAGGCCGATGCCCACCGGCTGGCACGGGCACGTCGTCCTCCCCCGGTGCCGAGGGCGCGGATACGCCGGGTCTATGCACGGCTGTGGTGGGCCGCCCGCCCCCGCGCGGCCGCGTGGATCCCCGGGCTCATCGAGGGTCGAGTCCCCCGTCGCCCGTAGGTTCAGGCGCTCTGACGGTCCGTTGACACGGCCGAGGTGATCTGGGTCAGGACGCATTCCCAGCGACCCTCCCGGCGGGCGAAGACATCGGTCACCCACTCATCGGCGTCCAAGCGCTGCCCGCCGTAGTGGGCGGTGCTCGTCTGCCGGATGGTCAGTACCGCGGTGTCGCCGTAGCTCCGCACCCTGGCGTCGCTGACGCGGTCCATCGCCGAGTGGCTCAACTCCCCGGAACCCACGAGCGCGAGGAACTGCTCCCGGGTCGCGACGCCGGACTCGGAGACGATCACCCACTCCTCGGACATGAACTCCCCGATCCGGGCCGCGTCGTTGGAGACGATCACCCGGGCCCAGTCGTCGGCGATGACGACGAGCTCCGAGGCGACCCCGGCTGCTTCTGTGTTGATCATCGTTCCCCCTGCGTGGAGCGGATACGGCTCACCGTAGGACGGCATGACGCCTGCAGGCTTGAACGTTGGGGAAGTCGCGGCCTGCTGGGTCCCGCCCGCCCCGGCTCGTCCTGGGAACGGTTCCCCGCCGCTGCTCGCCGAGTTCAGCCACCGCTGTCAGGATCGGGCGCGCTGAGTTCACGGACCGCGACGAGGGCGTGGTCGACCGCCCGGGTACGCGGCAGCGTCCGCGCCAGCGTGGTGATGCGGTCGACGACGCGCGGGCCGAGGCGCTGGGCGATGTGGACGTCGAGTGCGCGGTAGCGCTCGACGTCGTCGCCCTTGATGGTCGGTGCCGCCGGCGCCGTCCGCGCCGCGGCGAGCAGGAGCGCGGCGGTCTCGACCCGGTCGAGCGCGGTCAGGAGCTCGGCGAGGATCCGCATCGTCGTCCACACCTGAGGCCAGCTTCCGGTCCGGAGCTCGTCGTGGAGCAGCGGGGCGACGAGCGTGAGCGCCTCGTCGTGCTCGTCGAGCCGGGTCAGTGCGGACAGCAGGGCGATCCGGGCGACCGCCGCCACCTGGGTCGCACCGGAGCGGTCGGCGAGGGCGACGGCGTCGCGCAGCACCGGAGCCGCCGCCGCGGTGTCGGTGAGCAGGAGGGTCTCCCCCGCCGCGTAGGCGGCGAACGCACGGGTGTTGTCGGCGCCCAGCGCCTCGGCTCCGGCACGCGACCGTGCGGCGTGCTCTCGTGCGGCCGGCAGATCCCCGCGGTAGCCGGCGAGCAGCGCCAGCGTGGCGTGCGTTTCGGCCCGGTACGCCGCAGGCAGGCCCTCGAGGGCGAGTATCACCTCGCACCACGTCCGTGACCGGTCCGTCCGGCCGCTGTAGAGGGTCGCGACCCCGTGCGCCAGCATCGCCAGATACCGGTCCACGGGTTCGGACGCGTGCTGCAGGGCCTGGTCGGCGAGGTCCTCGCCGACGTCGGGCTCGCCCTGTTCGACGGCGGCGAACGCGCCCGCTCCGAGCGCCACCGCCGCGATGCGGGTCCGCCGCACCGCCGGGTCTGCGGCCACGTCGCGGATGAGGCCGTAGAGCTCGGCATCCGGACACCAGTGCAGGCACAGTGCCAGGGAGCCGGTGATCCGCCCGGCGAGCTCGGGGTGGCCGGACCGGTGTGCCCACCGCAGCGCCGCGGTCAGGTTCGCGCGGGTCCGATCGAGCCGGGCGAAGGCCGATCCGGCGTCCGGGCCGGTGGCAGCGTCCGCAGCCGTCTCGGCCAGCACCAGTACCCATCGCAGGTGCCGCAGCCGCGCCGCGTGGTCCTCCCCCGCCTCGCGGAGCCGTTCCCGGGCGAACGCGCGGACGATCTCGAGCAGCCGGTAACGGGTCGGCCCGGTCACGTCCTGCACGGAGACCAGGGACGCCTCCACCAGCCGGGCGAGTTCGACGGCGACGGGTTCGGCACCGTCCCCGCCGCCGACCTGCTCCGCCGCGTCCAGGTCGAAGTCGCCGTCGAACACCGACAGCAGTCGCAGCAGCCGGCGCTGTCCCGGGGCGAGCAGGCCGTAGGACCACTCCACGACCGTGCGCAGGTTCCGGTGCCGGTCCCGGCCGTCCTCGCCGAGCACGTCGAGGACGGCGCCCAGCCGTTCGCGCACGGGTTCCAGGCCGAGCGTGGCGGTCCGGGTCGCCGCCAGCTCCAGCGCCAGCGGGAGCCCGTCGAGGCGGCGGCAGATCTCCGTGACCGCGGGCAGCGTGTCCCGGGTCAGCGCGAACGACGGCCGGACCCGCCGCATCCGGTCGGTGAACAACCGCACCGCCGGGGTCAGCTCGGCCCGGTCTGCCGGAACGTCCGAGGCAGGCACGCGCAGCGGTTCGAGCGGGATCACCTGCTCGTGCGCCGCGCCGAGCCGGTGCCGGCTCGTGGCCACCACCCGGACGCCCGGGCAGCGCCGCCGCACCGCGACCGCGAGCGTGCGGCACTCGTCGAGCACGTGTTCGCAGTTGTCGAGCACCAGCAGCGTGTCGGCGATGCCGAGGTACTCCAGTGCCGCCTCCCGCCGCGTGTCCGGGCTCGCGGTGACTCCGAGCGCGGCCGCGACGGTGGTGTCGACCCGCCCGGCAGCGGCCGGGGCGAGTTCGACCACGACGGCCGGCAGGCCGAGGCGCTCGCTGAGCGCGGGCAGCGTCTCGGCGAGCAGCCGGGTCTTACCCACCCCGCCGGGTCCGGTGATCGTGACGAGGTCGTGCCGCTCGACCGCGTCGACCAGCATGGTGGTCTCGTCGTCACGGCCGACGAACGCCGTGCCGGCGACCGACCACGCGGGCGGCGCGGCCGTCCGCAGGACCGTCCGCGGCGCCGGGCTGGGCAGCCGGTGGCCCAAGATGCGGATCTCAAGGTCGCGCAGGGCAGGTGCCGGATCGAGGCCGAGCTCGTCCGCGAGGTGCGTGCGGTGGTCGCGGTACCGCGCGAGCGCATCCGCGGGGCGCCCCGCCTGGTACAACGCGGTCATCAGCAGCCCGCGAGCGCGCTCGCGCAGCGGGTGCTCGGCGACGAGCGCCTCCAGCGCCGCGACCGCCTCGTCGACCTCACCGAGCTCCACGGACAGGTGCGCGCGGTCCTCGACGGTGGCCAGCCGCAGCTCGTCGAGCCGGACGGCTTCGGCACCGGCGAAGTCCCGGTCGGCGAACTCGGCGTACGCGGGACCGCGCCACAGCCCGAGCGCCTCGTCGAGCATCCCGGCGGCCCGCGCTGCCGGGGCCCCTGTCGCGCCGGAGCGCAGCGCCTCGAACCGGGCCGCGTCCAGGGCGTCCGTGCCCAGGACGTAGCCGCCCGGCTCGGCCCGCAGCACGCCGTCCCCCAGCACGGCTCGCAGCCGGGACAACGCGGTGTGCAGGGCCGGGCGCGGACCGGGCGGCGGCGCGTCGCCCCATCCGGCCTCGACCAGGGCGTCCGCAGGCACCGGCCGGTTCGCCCGGACCAGCAGCGCGGCCAGGATCGCGCGGCGGCGCCCGCTCGGCAGCCGGACGGGCACGCCGGCGCGACGCACCTCGACCGCGCCGAGCACGCCGAACGTCGGTGTCCCCACCCCCCGATTGTCGCCCCCGCGGCGGACCCCGGCCCAGTTCCGGCCGGTGCCGGTCCGGTGTCAGCGCGGTGTCAGTCGCGTGTGATCCCGGCCGACGAGGCTGCCGTCGACACGGCCGAGGAGGAGATCAGGATGGATCTGGACAACGACGAGGTGGGCGCCTTCGCGCAGCAGCTGGCCGGGCAGATCACCGGAGCGGTGACCACCGCCATGGTCGTCGTCGGTGACCGGCTCGGGCTCTACCGGGCACTGGCCGCGGCCGGCCCGGTGACCCCGGCACAGCTGGCGAGCGACACCGGCACGCACGAGCGCTACATCCGGGAATGGCTGGCCCAGCAGGCCGCCGGCGGCATCGTCGACCACGACGCCGAGTCCGGCACGTTCGTCCTGCCGCCCGAACGCGCCGCGGTACTGGCCGACGACGACTCCCCGGCCGCGATGGCCGGCGCGGCGCTGCTGCCGGCCGGGTTGTTCCGGCGCACCGACCGGATCGCGCAGGCGTTCCGTACCGGTGAGGGCGTGGCCTGGGGTGAGCAGGACGAGATCGTCTTCGAGGGCACGGAGCGGTTCTTCCGGGTGAGCTACCGGAACAGCCTGGTCGCCGAATGGCTGCCGGCCCTGGACGGGGTGACGGCGAAGCTCGACGCGGGTGCCCGGGTCGCCGACGTCGGCACCGGCCACGGCGCGGCGCTGATCGTCCTCGCCGAGGCGTTCCCGCGGTCGCGGTTCGTCGGCTACGACGCCCACCCGCCGTCGGTCGACCGCGCCCGCAAGCGCGCCGCCGAGGCCGGTGTGGCCGACCGGGTGCGGTTCGAGGTCGCGGACTGCCGCGACTACCCCGCCGACGGCTACGACCTGGTGTGCTTCTTCGACACCCTGCACGACCTCGGCGACCCGGTCGGCGCGGCGGCGCACGCCCGCCGGGCGCTGGCCGAGGACGGAACACTGATGCTCGTGGAACCGGTCGCTCACGACGACCTAGGCACCAATCTGGCCACCAACCCGTTGGCGGCGATGCAGTACGGCGCCTCGACGTTCCTGTGCGTGGCCAACTCGCTGTCCCAGCCCGTCGGGCTCGGCCTGGGCGCGCAGGCCGGCGAGGCGCGGCTGCGGGACGTGCTCACCGAAGCCGGCTTCACCGAGATCCGCCGGGCGGCCGAGAACCCGTTCAACATGGTCCTCGAAGCCCGCCCCGCAACGGCGTAGGGACGCTGTGGTCGCAGATGAGGACCAGAGCCGCGCCGGCTGGGGGTGGAATCGCCCCGGCGAGCCGGGCAGCATCATCACGATGGCCGGTGAGCCGGGATCTGGCGGGACGCTGGGTGAGCTGCTGGCGTCCGGTCGCGGGCGGCGGTTCGTCGGGCGTGCCGCCGAGATCGAGCTGTTCCGGTCGGCAGTGGAGACCGACGAACTCGCGTTCTCGGTGCTGCATCTGCACGGGCCGGGTGGGATCGGCAAGACCAGCCTGCTCGAGGTGTTCGCCGCGATGGCGACCGACGCAGGTGCCCTCGTCGTCCGGATCGACGGCCGGGACATGGAGCCCACGCCGGCCGCGGTGCTCGATGCACTGGGCACTGATCTGGACGTACCGGCGCGGGGTGGCGCGATCACCGGCCCGAGCCGGATCGTGCTGCTGATCGACGCGTACGAACTGCTGGCACCGCTCGACGACTGGCTCCGCACGAGCCTGCTGCCGCGGTTTCCGGCCGAGGCACTCACCGTGATCGCCGGCCGTCGGCCGCCGGAACCGGGGTGGCGTGCCGACGCGGCATGGCGCGACCTGCTGCGTGTGGTGTCACTGCGGAACTGGAGCCCGCAGGAGAGCCGACGGTACCTGGCCGCCTGCGAGATCGGAGCGGACCGCCACGAGCGGCTCGTCGCCGGTACGCACGGTCATCCACTGGCGCTGTCGCTGCTGGCCGACGTGGTTGCCCGCGGCGGCGAGGCGGCGGTGGACCCGCTGGCACCGGACGTCGTGCAGATCCTGGTGCGGCGCTTGATCGACCTGGTCCCGGACGCGACGCACCGGCGCGCCCTGGAGGTTTGCGCGGTGGCGAGGGTGACCAGCGAACTGCTGCTGCGCGACGTGCTCGCCGTCGCCGACGCGCACGAGCTGTTCGGCCGGCTGCGTGAGTCGTCGTTCATCGAGTCCGGTCCGGACGGGCTCACCCCGCACGATCTCGCCCGGGACGTACTGGAGTCCGACCTGCGCTGGCGCGACCCGGAGGGATACCGCCGGATCCTGCGTGCCGTGCAGGCCGACATCGGTCACCGGCTGCAGGCCACGGAGGGCCGCGACCAGCAGCGGGCCCTGGTCGACGAGAAGTACCTGTTCGAGCGGTTCCTGTTGCGCCGCGGGGCGGGCCTCGCCGCACCGGTCGACTGGGGCTCCCTGGGCCGGCGCTACCCCGAGCCGGCCCGTCCCGCCGACCGGGAGCCGATCCTGGAGCTGGTCGGGGCCTGGGAGGGCGCTGAGTCGGCCGCGGTCGCCGAACGGTGGCTGGACCGGCAGCCGGAGGGGTTCTTCGTCGTGCGCGGGCCGGACGGCGCGGTCGACGGGGTACTGGGCTTCCTCGACCTGGACCGGGCCTGTGCCCAGGACGTCGCCGCCGACCCCGGGGCCCGGGCCGCCTGGGAGTTCGCCCACCGGCATGCCCCGCCGCGACCGGGAGAAGCGATCCGGCAGACCCGGTTCGTCGTCGATCGTGTCGCCTATCAGGCGCCCTCGGCCACGATGAACGCCGGCCCGGTGCTGTCCCTCCAGCGCCACCTGCGTACCCCGAACCTGTCCTGGAACTTCCTGACCCTGTCCGAGCCGGAGCGATGGGAGGCCTACTTCGCCGTGGTCGACGCGCCACGTGCCGCGGATTTCACGGTGGGCGGGCGGCGCTACGGGCTGTTCGCCCACGACTACCGGCAGGTCCCGGTCGACAGCTGGCTGGACCGGCTCATCGAGCAGGCACTCTCCGACGGAGTCGCACCACCTGCCCCGAACGAGCCGCCCCTGCTGGTGCTCGCCCAGGAACAGTTCGACGACGCCGTCCGGCAGGGGCTGCGCGACCTGCACCGGACCGAGCGGCTGGCCCGCAACCCGCTGCTGCGCACCAGGGTGTTGCGTGACCGGGTGTTGCGCGACCGGGCCCGGGACGACGGACCGCCCGTCACCGCACTGCACGACCTGCTCACCGAGGCGGTGGCCACGCTGGGCACCCACCCGCGCGACGGCAAGCTGCTCCGGGCGCTCGACCGCACCTACCTGCGCCCGGCCGCGACCCAGGAACGCGCCGCCGAGGTGCTCGGCCTGCCGTTCAGCACCTACCGGCGCCACCTGAGCCAGGGCATCGGCCGGGTCGTGGCGTGGCTGTGGGAGCGCGAGGTCTACGGCCCGAAGTGAGCAGTTTCCGGCCTGGAGACCGAGCACCTGCGCAGCACATCCTCCGGGCCATGAACACGATTCTCGGAGACCGGGCCGTCGTCCTCGGTGGCAGTATCGCGGGCCTGCTCGCCGCCCGGGTGCTCGCCGACCACTACGCGGAGGTGGTCGTGGTCGAGCGCGACGAACTGCCCGCCGGCGCCGCCCACCGGCGCGGCGTCCCGCAGGGCCGCCACATCCACGCCCTGCTCGCCCGCGGCCAGCAGGTCCTGGACGAGCTGCTCCCGGGCTTCACCGCGGAGATGGTCGCGCGGGGCGCGCCGGTCGGTGACGTTCTCGATGAGGCCCGCCACTGCTTTGGCGGCCACCGCTTCCGCCGTGGACCCTCGGGCCTGATCGCCGTCTGCGCGAGCCGCCCGATGATCGAGGACCTCGTCCGGACCCGGGTACGGGCGTTCCCCGCCGTGCGGATCCTCGACCGCTGCGACGTCGTGGGCTTCGCGACCACCGCCGACGCGACGCGGGTGACCGGCGCCCGGATGATCCGCCGGGCCGACGGGAGCGCCGAGGAGGTGCTCGACGCCGACCTGGTCGTCGATGCCACCGGGCGAGGTTCCCGCACACCGGCCCGGCTCGAGGCGCTCGGCTACCCGCGGCCCCGGGTGGAACAGGTGCGGATCGGCCTCGGCTACACCACCCGGACCTACCGGCTCACCCCCGGCGCGATCGGCGGTGACCGCGCCGTGCTCATCGGACCGACGCCGGACCACCCGCGAGGCGGGGCGTTGCAGGCGCTCGAGGACGACCGCCACCTGCTCACGCTGCTCGGTGTGCTCGGCGACCACCCGCCTACCGACCCGCAGGGCTTCGACGCCTTCGCGCGGAGCCTGCAGTTCCCCGACATCGCGGACGCGATCCGCGACGGCGAACCGCTCGACTCCCCGGTCGCCTTCCGGTACCCGGCGAGCGTCCGGCACCGCTACGAGCGCCTGGCCCGCTTCCCGGACGGGCTGCTCGTGACCGGCGACGCACTCTGCTCGTTCAACCCGGTCTACGGCCAGGGCATGAGCGTGGCCGCTCTCGAGGCCCTCGCCCTGCGGCGGCACCTCGAACGGGGCAAGAAGCCGAGACCGACCCGGGTCCTGCGCGATCTCGCCCGGGTGATCGACGTGCCCTGGAGCATCGCCGCGGGCGGAGACCTCGCGTTCCCCGAGGTCGAGGGCCACCGCAGCACGCAGACCCGATTGGTGAACCGCTACATCGGCCGCGTCCTGGGCGCAGCCGAGCGGAACGCGGAGATCGGACGGGCCTTCGTCCGCGTGTCCGGGCTCGTCGACCCCCCGTCGTCGCTGCTGCGTCCGCGGATTCTCACCCAGGTGCTCCGGACGTCACGACGACGACCGGCACCGCCAGCATCAGCACCGGGTGACCCCGGACCCACCCGACCAGCAAGACGGACAACGGATGTCTGACGTGACCGACACCGTCGACGGGCCCCCTCACCTCACGCAACTCGGGGTGGGGTCGTCGGTGGTCAACTCGCCGACCGGGGCCGTCAGCCCTCGCGACGGGACGATGATGCCCGGTGCAGCTCGACAGCGAATCGAGGCGCTCGGACAGCCGACGCGGTAGGGAGCGTCGGGTGACCGAGATAAGCCGCGTGATCGACAGGACGTGTCACACGGGCCGGCTCGCGCCGACTCCGGTCCCTGAGGGAAGCGGTCGACGAGGTGCTCGACCTCCATCAGCATCCGAGGTCGCAACCTGGTACGGCGAGGCGTGGACGTGGGAACGTCGACACGCATTTGACACAGACGCGCGCTGAGCCTGAGCCAGACGCTGGCAAGGTTCGGGTGAGCGCACAACGACGTTCAACGAAGGATTTCGCGGGTGACGAGCCGGTCCGGATCAACTACGCTCACCGACGACGATCGTAACGATCCTGGGTAAAGGGGCTCCATGTCGTACACAGCCGAGATCAGCCGGAGCAACCCCACCTGCTTTGTCTTTCTCATCGATCAGTCAGCTTCCATGATCGATCCGATCGGAGGAACGGAGACACCACAGAAGAAGGCCGACGTCGTTGCGGATGCAATAAATCGACTCCTGACCGAACTGGCCGTCAAATGCGCCAAGGAGGAAGGGGTGCGCGACTACTTCCATGTCTCGATCATCGGTTACGGTGAATCGGTAGGATCCGCATTCCAGGGAGCCCTCGGTGGCCGTGATCTTGTCGCTTTGAGTGAAGTCGCCGATAACCCAGCTAAAGTGGACGAGCGGACGAAAAAGGTTCCAGATGGAGCCGGTGGTTTAGTCGAAACATCGACAACCTTTCCGATCTGGATGGAGGCCGTCGCAAACAACGGAACTCCTATGTGTCGCGCGTTGGCCCTAGCGGACTCAATCGTCACGAGATGGGTTGAGGAGCATCCAGCCTGCTTTCCGCCCATCGTGCTCAATCTCACCGATGGTGAAGCTAACGACGGTGACCCCACAACCGCAGCGAGTACTCTGCAAACCCGCGCGAGCGCGGACGGATCAGTCCTGCTATTTAATCTGCACGTTTCAGGAGCCAGCGCTCCGTCAGTGACATTCCCTGACTCGGCAAGCAATCTGCCCGACCAATATTCTCAAACTTTGTTCAGTATGTCGAGTTTGCTGCCATCACACATGCGCTCCTACGCCGCCCAACTCGGATTCAACGCAAGCGAAACAGCCCGTGGTTTCGTCTACAATGCTGACATTGCGTCGGTCATCCAGTTCCTTGATATTGGCACTCGCGCAGCCGAGCTAAGGTGATGCAAGCGTTTGTCTCCGCGTTTTCCACTACGAAGCTGGGGAACCGTAGTGAAGAATGCGAGGACGCGTATGCAGTTTCACCTGCCGTTCAGTCTGACGAAATCATCAACAAGGGTCCAATCGTCGTATCAGTCGCGGATGGCGCATCAGAGAGCTTACTCTCAGGCCCCTGGGCAAGGATCCTCTCGGAGTCCCTGACGGAATCCGTCGTCACGGACCCAGATTTGACTCGGGATAGCGCAAGCTTTGCAGATGCGATCAGTATCGCCATAGACGCCTGGGATAAGTGGCTGGTTGACTACCTTCTAAAGAGAGAAGAATCAGACAATCCTATACGCTGGTACGAAAGACCCAAGCTCGACAGAGGATCTCACGCCGCCGCTTTGACCGCCCAGTTTGCAGAACCTATCGGCAAACAGGGACGCTGGAGCGTTTGGGCCCTCGGCGACGTATGTATATTTCAAGTGCGAGACAACAGCCTAACTCAAGCATTTCCGCTGACGAGCTCACTCGAATTCAATAACTCACCACTACTGCTCGGGACAAGGGATGTCGACTTCGAACTTGTCAGCGTTCGGTCCGGCATAGCTGCAGGTACGTATCAGAGCGGTGACCAGTTCTTCATCGGAACTGACGCTTTCTCCGCCTGGTTCTTGACGTTGGCCGAGAAGGGCGACACACCTTGGAACCTAGTCAGGGACGTGACTTGCAGTCCGAGCGCCGACGAATTCCAGTCCTGGTCCCACGAAGTCCGCTCCTCCGGAAAGATGAGAAACGATGATCTCGCGATCGTGCATGTGGACATGGGCTAGGCCATAATATGGCTATAATCTCTCCCTATCCGAGCGGGGCAGATTACGTCGAAGCTCTCCAGAATCCAAGCGTATGCTTTAAGGATGAGAGACTCAGGGCTGCAAAAGTCCGCCTGGACAAGCTCGGGCGACCGCGACCTATATCGGGAAACTTCGCGAGCGTATTTGCTCTCACCACACTAGACGGCGAGAAGCTTGCCATCAAGTGCTTTACCCGGAATACTCCAGATCAAGAGCTGCGGTACCGCGCTGTCACTGATCACCTGGCTGCTGTTGAGGCAAACTGGAAAGTCGGGTTCGAGTACACCACTGAATCCGTTCTCGTCGGAAACCGGTGGTATCCGCTCCTCGAGATGAAATGGGCTGAGGGTTCGAACCTCATCGCGTGGATCGATCAGAATATCGATGATCCTAGTCGGATGGCGCATCTTGCTCACAATTTCGTTGCGTTAATCGAATCACTCGAGACGCATGGTATTGCACACGGCGACCTGCAGCACGGAAACCTTCTTGTGGCCGACGATGCCTCTCTTCGACTAGTGGACTACGACGGCATGTTCGTTCCCGCGTTGGCGAAGCTCCAAGCTGCAGAGACCGGGCACCGAAACTACCAAGCACCAATGCGGTCGAGTGAGTTTCATCGGACGATCGATAGGTTCTCCGCCTGGGTCATTTATCTGTCACTTGCCGCGCTTGTCGAGCAGCCCACTTTATGGTCTCAGCTCCGTAGCGGGGATGGCGAATACCTGCTTCTGGCGGAGGATGATTTCAAGAATCCCGCAGCGTCTTCGCGATTCCCATCCCTACTCAACCATGACTCCGAGACCATCCGGGATCTATCTCAACGTGTACAAGGGTTCACACAGTTCCCTACAGCTTCGGTCCCACCTCTCGAGGCCGTAGATCTCGACTCCAATTCACTCTACCCCAATCGTCTATCTGCTCATCCTCTTAGCCTGGCGCCCTCTCAGGGTGGCGGTCCGCCAGCCTGGCTGCTTCCGCACCTTCAGCCCGTCTCGCCACCAAAGATGGTCAGATTCTCGCAACGGACCCGCAGTGACATTGCGGCATCTGTTCTTCTGCCGGTGACGGCGATCGCGTTATGTACATGTATCCTTATCGGCTTGGTTCCTGCTGCAGTCGCAACAGGGATCGCGGTATTGCTTCTACCGGCTTGGCTTCTGGTGATGTATGTCGAGTACAGGCGTCGACCAGAAGTTCGTGCACGGCATGCTTGCATGGCTCGTCGCGCTCGGGTTCGAAGTCAAGAGAAGCAGTTGCGCCGTATCGAGCAAGATAACGGCAGGAAGGCTGCACGTTTCGAGAAGGCGGAGATCAAACGCAACGACAACGTTCGTAGAGCTCGAGAAGCAATTCACAAACTCCATAGAGAGCAGGTCGAGCAGGCTGATCGCGATCTACAAAAGAGGATTAGTCAACTCGCCGAAAACACCGCCACGATGGTCCAGCAGCGGCAAAGCGATCTAGACCGTGCCCTCGACGAGAGGCAACGAGAATACATTATCGCTCGATTGCACAAGGCAAGTTTGACCAACGCCAAACTCTCGGGTATCGGGCCCAAAATCATATCTAATCTGCGCGATTTTGGCATTACTACGGCCGCTGACTTCATCGGTATCCGCTTTGTGCAGAGCGGACAGAAGAACATCCCGCTGTTGGTTCATCGCTCTGGTCATGAGATCAAGGTTCCTAACATCGGTGAGGTAAAGGCAACAACTCTAGAATCCTGGCGTCGCAGCCACCTGGAAAGCGCCAGGAAGAGCATGCCCACCGCGGTGCCAAACGCTACTCGTGTAGCAATAAACAGTCGATATTCTGCCAAAGAACAGCAGCTCAAGAACGCACAAGAAGAGATCCAGCGGTACATGCAGGACAAGAAGGCACGGATTGCCCAGCAACTGAGCGCTAAAATGGTTGAGCTATCGACGCAGCAAAAAAAGAGCAACGTTGCGGCAGCGCAAACGCGGACCGATATGGATCGCGATCGAGCGTCGCTGCAAGATCAGCTTGACATGTTGAAGCCACAAATTGCTCAAGCTGAGACAGAGGCCGATTCATACCTAGAGATCAAGCTGATGCGATTTATTGCTTTTGCATTCGCAGGCTAAGGTTCCGTCATTTCTCATAGTCGGGCTTCATTCCCGAATAATGCGTTGGACGAGACCCCGGTTGCCACGACCCCGCACGTTCGAGCTGAGGGAACGCACGCTCAACGGGTAGCGCATGGACATGAGCCGCATCGACGAGGTCGTCACAGTCGGCCACACGGAGATGTGGGAGCTGCGCAACGGGCTCCCGATGCCGCACAGCTTCCACGTGCACGACGTGCAGTTCGCGATCGTGTCGATCGACGGGTCACCGCCGCCGCCCGACCTCGCCGGGCGCAAGGACACCGTCTATATCGAACCGAACCGGACGTACCGGCCCCTGATGCGGTTCGACGACTACCCCGACCCCGCGATGCCGTACATGTACCACTCCACATGCTGCTGGACGAGGACGAGGACGACGACGACGACGAGGGAATGATGGGGCAAGTTCGTAGTCGTGCCTCCGGGGACACCGACCGCCGCTCCGGTTCCGACTCCCGGCGCGGGGCACGGGTGCCACCACCACTGACCACGCCGATGGCTGTCTCGGAGCGCCCGAGGGCACGGCGGCACGCAGCCGGGCGAGCAGCTCCGCCAAGGATCGCCAGAACATCGGCTCTGGCACAGAAGCGGTGGTGTGACACGTCAGTCGGGCAGGATCCCTTGTGAGACGCGGCCGAGCCGCGGAGTCCGTGGTCAGTCGCGGACGGTGGCGACGGCTTCGATCTCGACGAGCTGGTCGGCGTAGCCCAGGACGGTGACACCGAGCAGGGTGCTGGGCGGGTCGTGGTCACCGAAGGCGTCGCGGACGACTTCCCAGGCGGCGACGAGGTCGGGTTGGTGGGAGGAGGCGACGAGCACCCGGGTGCTGAGCACGTCATCGAGGCCGGCACCGGAGTCGGCGAGAGCCGTGGTCATGTTCTCAACGGCCTTGGCGGCTTGTCCGGCGACGTCGCCGACGGCGGCGGTGGTGGTGGTGCCGTCGGGTTCGAGGGGGCAGCTGCCGGCCAGGAAGATCAGCCGGGCGTCGGCGGGCGCGGTGGAGGCATACGCATACTCGGCGACGTCGGACAGTGTCGAGGATCGGATCAAGGTCACGGCCGCGGGCACGATCGCGACCCTAGTGCGGTGGCCACGAAGGTTGCCGGGGCCGAGCGCGAGCTTGTCGCGTGGCCGGGTACCCCCGATGCTGGTCGGATGGTCGGCGACCCGGATCCGCTGGCGATGGGTCGAGCGGCGCTCGCCCAGGCGGCGTGGCCGCAAGCGCGCCTCCATTTCGAGGAGGCGACAGCGGCTGGTGCTGCCGGCGACGCGTGGGAGGGGCTGAGCTGGGCGGCGTGGTGGCAGGGCGATCAGGAGACGATCTTGATCGCGCGCGAACGTGCCTACCGTGCCTACCGTGAGACCGCCGATACGCGCGGCGCGGCGCGGATGGCGATGCGGGTGGCGGGCGATCACCTGGACTTCCGCGGTGACGAGGTCGTTGCGATGGTGTGGCTGCGCCGGGCCAGGACGCTGGTGCGCGCCCATGGGCCGTGCGCGGAGCTCGGCTTCATCACCGTCCTCGAGGCGGACATCGCGCTGGCCATGTCCGACCCGCTCACCGCATCCACACTGGCCGGCGAGACCGTTGAGCTGGCCCAGAGCATCTCGGACGCCGGTGTGGAGGTGGTCGCGCTGGCCGTCCTCGGCAGTGCGCTGGTCCCGCACCCACCAGGACATCCAGTAGCCGTGCACGACCTCGCCGTCACCGACGTCACCGGTCTCGGGACCGTCCTCGGCATCTGGGCCCATCCCGACGACGAGGCGTTCCTGGCCGGCGGGCTGATGGCCGCCGCGCGCGACGCAGGCCAGCGTGTGGTCTGCGTGACCGCGACGCTCGGCGAGCACGGCACCGACGACCCGCACGCGTGGCCACCCGACCGGCTGGCCCGCGTCCGCCGTCACGAGCTCGCCGCCTCCCTTGCCGTGCTCGGCGTCGACGAGCACCACCTGCTCGGTATCACCGACGGCACCTGTGCGGCGCAACCACACGACGCGCTGGTCCGCCACCTCGGCCGCGTCATCGACACCGTCGTGCCCGACACGATCGTCACCTTCGGACCCGATGGCCTGACCGGCCACGAGGACCACCAGACCGTCTCGTACTAGGTCACCGCGGCCCGGGCTGCCGCGGCGCCGGGGACGTGGCTGCTCTATGCGACCACCACCGACGAGTTCGTGGACCGGTGGGAGCCCGCCCGGGACGTGTTCGACGTGTTCCTCGCCGACGGGCCGCCGCTGCGGACGCCCGCGTCGACGCTGGCGGTGCAACTGCGCCTGGACGCCGCGACGCTCGACCGGAAGATCGTCGCGCTGCGCGCGCAGGCCAGCCAGATCACCGGTCTGATCGCGGCCATCGGTGACGAGCGGGCGCGGCAATGGTGGGCCGTGGAGGCCTTCGTCTCGGCCGACGCCGACGCCGTCGCCGACACCGCCCGCACCTGGGCCACCTGGCGGGTGGCGGCATGAACATCCTCGGGCACGCGGCGGCATCGGAGCATCTGCGCCGCGGGACACGGTCGCTGTGGTCGTCGCCTACGTCCCCTTCGACCAGACCGTCGGCGCGGCGATGGCGAACGCTGACGTGTCACCGAGTCGTCACCCTCAGCACAGCGACCGGGGCCTCGGTAGCGCGGTGCTATTGCCGGCCGGTGGGATCTCGGCGGCGGGCAGCGGCCACGGCCTGCAGCGCCTCGTCGAGGATGGTGTCGAGGTCGGCGTCGCTACGCCGCTCGTGCAAGTACTCCAGCGGGGTGCGGTAGACGGCCGGTTCCGCCACCACGGGCGGGTGGTCGGGGTCCTGGCCCGCTGGAAGGCCGCACCGGCACTCCCAGGTGGCCGGTACCGACGCGTCCGCGGCGAAGGTCACGCAGTAGGAGTGTCCGGCGGCGCACCAGTACACCACTCCTTGGCGCTCCACCCCTTGACGCTGCGCATCCGCGATGTCGCTGCGCTGCGCGCCGGGGTCGACGAACCCCGCGGGGCTGGACCCGCCCGCCCGCACTCCCCCGATCGCTTCCATGGCGAATGTCAGGCGTCGGCCCCTCATGCGCAACGAGGGTACGTCCGAAACCGTAGCTTTTGTACCGTTCGCCGGCGTCGGTCGGCGAACGAGTCGCCGACGCAGAGCCGACCTACCGGCGCCAACCTCGAGCAGCCGACCCGCCCGCCCGAACCGGCCGTCACCACGGGCCCCACTCCGGCGCCGCGAGTCATGGGATGACAGTCCTGCGGAACCAGGAGGAACATCGCGAGTGTCCCGGCACGGGCGCAGTGGCCTTCCTGAGAGGGATGGCGGCTCATCAGCCGACCATGGACCGCAGGGTATAGAGCAGGCTGGCGCCGACGATGGTGGCCACCACGATCGCGCCGAAGCCGATCAGTGCGAGCAGGTGCAGTAGTTGGCGAGCGGCACGAAGAGGATCCCGACACCGCCGCCGTGCGCCGTTCCACCGCCGCGCCCAACGGCGCGGCCGGGTCATGCCGGGGCGCGATCGACTTCGTTCGCGGTGGTCGCGGTGGTCGCTCCGGCGGTGGGGACACCATGCGGGCCGGGCGCGCGATGCCGCCCATGCTCGGCCGGGACCTCGCTGCGGTGACGCCCGGGCCCGTCGTCACCGCACGGAGCGGTCGTCCCGGTGTCGACCAGGGCGGCCGTGTCCGGTGCGGGCACGGCCGCATCCGGTGGTTCGGAGGTGGGATCGGCCAGCCGGGCCGCGGCCAGGCCCCGCACCTGCAGCATCCCGCGCCGATCAGCGAGCCGGCGTTGGGTGTACCCGAGCAGATCCAGCAGGTCGGGGTGATAGCACTCGACGGCGCGGGCATCGAGCATCAGGAATCGGGTGGGCCCGTCGAAGAACGCGTCGATGTGGCAGCCCAGACGGTCCACCGCGGCTGTGCCGAACTCGCCCCGCAGCACGATCAACCCGTGCCCGGGGCCGTTGAGGATCGACCCGATGAAACACGTCGATTCCTCGTCTACCCGGCGACCCTCGTCGATGAACTGGTGCACCATCCCCGACCTCCCCGATGTGCGCGCCAACAACAACCGTTGGCATCACCGGGGTCTGGAGTGAGCCGAATCGAACAACAGACTAGGTGATCCACATCACTTCGGTCGAGCCCCGCGGGGACGGGTGTGGCCGTGACCCCGCCCACAGCCGGTCACCCACCCGTCGGGGCAAGCGGCCGGCGCCGTGCAGGCGCCACCGGCGGGTGCGTCCGGACGGTGGGGGTCCGATGGGGTTCAGCTGGGTTCGGGGGCGAAGCGCAGGCGGTGGGCCAGGACGTCGGCGGCGGTCTCGCCCAGGGACCGGTTGGCGGCCCAGGCGTGCGCACGCAGCCGGGCCAGGGCGTCGTCGACGCCGGTGCCGAGTTGCGCGGCGATCATGCCGCTGGCCTGGAAAACCTGCTCCTGGCCCTCACCCAGGGGCGCGACGGACTGCTCAGCCGATACCCCGGCGCCCTGGTCGAGCAGGGCCCACAGCGCGGTCTCGGCGAACCACAGCCCGTCCCGGATCTGGTCAGCGCTCAAGGAGCCCGGGCGGTGCCGACACAGCAACAGCGCGCCGCAGCAGGCCTCGTCGGCCAGGAGCGGGAACGCGAACACCGCCCGCACCCCGTGTTCGACCGCCGCGGCGGCGAACCCCGGCCAACGCGCCTGCGCGGCCGGCAGCGCCAGGTCGGGCTCGTAGGCGGGCTGGTGCGTGGTGGAGGCCTCCCAGCACGGCCCGGTGCCGGTGATCAGCTGCAGCTCTGCGAGCCGACCGGGTGTAGGGCCCGACACGGCCAGGTGCACGAACTCGCCGCGATTACCCAGCGTGGTCAGCGCGGCCCCGTCGACCCGGAGTGCATCGACGCAGGCCTGCACCAACCGATCAGCCGTCACACCCGGGCTACCTTCGTCGCATCAGGGAACACCTAAGGATCGGGAAACTATAACGGGAACAGGTGGCAGTCGCCGCTCACTTGCCGCGACCGCGGGGGAAGCCCGGGCGACCTGCGGTCAGCGGGTGCCGTGCCCGGGCCGGGGCAGATCGTCACGGCCGCTGACCACGGCACCGGCCAGCTCGGTGAGCCGACGGTTGTGGTCACGGGCGTGGCGGCGCAGCAGCCGGAACGCCTGGTCCGGAGCGAGACCGAACCGTTCGGCGAGCATCCCCTTGGCCTGTTCGATGACCACCCGACTGCTCACCGCGGTGTGCAGCTGATCGATCATGGCGGCTTGGCCGGTGCGTTCACGGTGCTGCAGCAGCCCGATCGTGGCCACATCGGTCAGCGCCTGGGCGATCCGCACCGAATCGGGGTGCAGCCCGCCGGGGGTGCCGGCGAACAGGTTCATCGCCCCGATCACCTGGTCGTGGTAGCGCATCGGCAGCGCATGCACCGCGGCGAACCCGGCCTCCCGGGCGGCCGGGGTGAACCGGGGCCAACGGCCGCCGTCCTCGGCGAGGTCGGAGATCACCACCGGGGCCCCGGCGCGATGGCAGTCCAGGCACGGACCCTGACCGGACTCGATCTGGAGCAACTCCAGCTGCCGGACCGACTCGCTGCTGGCGGCCATGACCTGCAGCCGATCCTGCGGGTCGGCCAGCACCAACCCGGCCGCGTCGACGTCGAGCACTCCCGCGCAACGCTCGCAGAGCCGGATCAGGAACTCCACGAGATCGAACCCGGCCACCAGGGTGTCGGCGCACTCGACGAACAACTCGGCGGCGCTCTCCGGCGGCCACCTGTGCTGTGAGTCCATGCGTCCTTCCGTCCTCCCCTCTCTGTCAAGCTGATCATGGGCAGATGATCTACTCGAAACTGTTGGTTTGAGGGCGTGTGAAGGAGATCGTGTCCCTCGTGACTGAACGACCTGAGGGAGAGCCGGACCCGGAGGTGCGGGCGTACCGGCCGCCGCAGCGCTATAGCGCGGCGTACAAGCAGCGGGTCTTGGCCGAGTACGAGCAGCTCGACAAGGAGGGCAAGGGTGCTCTGCTGCGCCGGGAGGGTCTGTACACCCAGTTGATCTCGGTGTGGCGCAAGCAGCGTGACACGGGCGCGGCGGAGGCGTTGCAGCGTCCGGTCGGGCGGCCGAAGGCCGACCCGCGCGATCGGGAGCTCGCGCGGCTGCGGGCTGAGAAGGACAAGCTCGAGACGGACCTGGCCACGGCTCGGTCGGTGATCGAGGTGCAGGGAAAGCTCTCCGCGCTGCTGGATCAGCTCGCCACCAGCAGCCCCGAGCGGGACGGCGGCGAGCCGCGGTGACCACCCTTCCCGACGCTGAGCCCTCGACCGACACCGAGCCCGGTGCCACGGGCGAAGACGCCGGTGTGCACGTGTTCGCCCGGGCGCAGCGGGCGGCGTGTGAGCAGCTGAGCGAGCTGATCGGGCGCGCGGGGGCCTGCCGGGCGACGGGGGTGCCGCGGTCGAGCTACTACCACCAGCACCGGATCAGCCCGGCCCCGCCGCGGCCGGCGCCCAAGCCGCACCGCGAGCGGATTCAGCCGCGGGCGCTCTCGCCGGAGGAACGAGTACGGGTGCGCGAGCTGCTCAACAGCGAGGCCTACGTCGACGAGGCGCCGGCCACGGTGTATGCGAAGCTGCTCGACGACGGCGAGTACTACTGCTCGATCTCGACGATGTATCGCATCCTTCGTGAGCACGGCGAGGTCCGCGAGCGTCGCCGCCAGGCCACCCACCCGCCCCGGGTGAAACCCGAGCTCGTGGCCACCGGCCCGAACCGGGTCTGGACGTGGGACATCACGAAACTGGCTGGTCCGGCCCGGGGTGTCTGGTTCTGCCTGTACGTGCTCATCGACATCTACAGCCGCTACACCCCCGGTTGGATGGTCGCGGCCACCGAGGACGCCGACCTGGCGCACCGGTTCTTGGACGCCACGATCGGTAACCACGACATCGACCCGGACACGTTGACCGTGCACGCCGATCGCGGCGGCCCGATGAAGAGCAAGAGCGTCGCCGAACTGCTGTCGGACCTGCAGGTCAGCCGGTCGCACTCGCGGCCGAAGACCTCCAACGACAACCCCTACAGCGAGTCCCAGTTCAAGACGCTGAAGTACCGGCCGGCCTTCCCCGAGCGGTTCGACTCGATCGAGCACGCGCGCGAATTCTGCGGCGAGTTCTTCACCTGGTACAACCATGATCATCGCCACTCCGGCGTCGGGCTGCACACCCCGGCATCGGTCCACTTCGGAACCGCGCCGCAGATCCGCCGCCACCGCGGCACGGTCCTCGCCGACGCCCACGCCGCGCACCCGGAGCGGTTCGTCCACGGCACCCCGCAGCCCCCGAAGCTGCCCGGCACGGTCTGGATCAACCCACCCACCGAGAAGGAGGCGACGCCCGGCCCGACCAACTAATCCAGCGAAGAACTTGCCCAAACGATCTTGACAGGTACCGCTCAAGGGATGTCCCGACCCAGCGGGATTGGGCCGGACGGCGGCCGACCCGCAGGGCCGTATGGGGTGGGATGGGCACACCGTAGGCGGGCGCGCGGCCCAGGTCATCGCCTACTGCCGAGTACGGGATGGGTGTGACGCAATCCCGACCCGGCATGAGGCCGAATGGCGGTCGACTGCCCCGCATCCGGATGTGTACCTAGAGAAGGAACCGCTCCAGACCCCGGCGGGCATCGATTCCTGTCACGCGATGTCCCGGGCCCCGACCGAGCGGGCGGCCCCGGTGCAGAAGGGGGCCCGCCTCGTGTCCCGACCACCGGCGACGGCGCCGGCACCACCCCTGGCATCAGCGCGGACCTTCGGCGCCACCACGGGCTCGATCACATGGGACTGGTCGTGCTCGACCTCGAACTCGGCCGCGACCGCACCGGTGCGCTGCTCGACGGAGTCGCCCTGGTGCCCCCACTGCGAGACAGCGGCTGGCAGGTGCTCGCGCTGACCGAGCACACCCCACCCGAACGGATCGGCGCCACCCTGGCCGCCGGCGCCCACTACACCGTCTCGGTGGCCACCGTGCGCACTCAGATCCGCGGCATCCTCACCGAACTCGAGGTCCACTCCCAACTCGAAGCCGTCGCCCTCTACACCCGACACCACCGCCCCGAACCCTGACCATCGCGGCGTATCGCCCGGTGATCGACACAGCCCGCATCGCACTGGCTGCGCTCGGGCGGCCGCCCTCACGGCGACCTTCACCGACCGGGAGGAAGGGTCTACCCTGCTCAGGCTGCATCTCCACGGGGAGGGCCCGGCGATGACGGATCAGGGCACGGCGTCGGTCGAGACGTTGAAGGCGATCGCGGCCGCATTCAACGCACACGACCTGGACGCGATCATGGAGTTCTTCACCGAGGACTGTTCGCTGGACATGCCGAGGGGGCCCGAGCCGTGGGGGCAGCGTCTCGTCGGCAAGGCGGCGGTGCGGGCGGGCTTGGCCACGCGCTTCGCAGGACTGCCCGACGTCCACTACGGCGATGACCGGCATTGGGTCAGCGGTGACCTCGGTGTCTCCGAGTGGCTCCTCACCGGCACGAGGGGCGACGGCGAGCAGGTCCGTGTCCGCGGCTGCGACCACTGGGAGTTCCGCGGTGCCCAGGTGGTCCGCAAGGACTCGTACTGGAAGATCGTCGACCCCGCGGTCTAGCACCTCGTCGATCGCGGTGCGCTTCGCAGCCGGGCGATGAGTCTCGTCCCTGCCGCCGGTCGGTACGGGTGATGACTCATCCCGACGGAAGGAGCGACACCGATGTCGCACGGGGCCTACATGCCGGTGAACGGCATCGATCTCTACTACGAGGTGCACGGTCCGGAGCGGGCCGGGACTCCGCTGGTCATGCTGCACGGCGGAGTGCTCACGTTCATCTCGAGTTTCGGCGCGTTGCTGCCGGGGATCACCGTCGATCGGCAGGTCATCGGCGTCGAGCTGCAGGGGCACGGGCACACCGCCGACGGCGAGCGGCCGTTCAGCATCGCGCAGTGCGCGGACGACGTGGTGGCGTTGCTGGACCGGCTGGGGGTGGAGCGGGCCGACGTCTTCGGCTACAGCCTGGGCGGGCTGGTCGCGATCGACATCGCCACCCGCCACCCGCAATGTCTCGGCCGGGTCGTGCTGGCCGCGGCGCACTTCCGGCCGGACGCGTACTACCCGGAGATCACGGCGCCGGAGCAGGATTCGCCCCGGCTGCCGACCGAGGACGACTTCGCGGCCATGCACAAGGCGTATGTCGAGGTGGCGCCCGACCCGGAGCACTTCTTCCCGTTCCTGGAGAAGATCCAGCCGGCGGTGCACGACTTCGAGCCGTGGACCGACGAGCAGCTGGTCCGGCTCACCATGCCGATCTTGATGATCATCGGTGATACCGACTTCATCCGGCTCGAGCACGCGGTCGAGATGCAGAACCGGTTGCCGGACTCGCAGCTGGCCATCCTGCCCGGCACCCGGCACATGGAGGTCACCGCGCGGGCCGACCTGGTGCTGCCGATGGTGAGAACCTTCCTGCGCGGCTGACGATCGTGAGAGCACGTCGGCAACGAAGACCGGCGTGACGGTGGTCGAGGCGGGGCGTTCATCGCTCACCGTCGGCCGTGCTGAGTGTGGCCGGCAGGTCGAAGTGCTCGAACACCGCGCCGTCGAAGGTGACGATCTCGGTGACGACCCCGTCCTGCACCCGCAGGACGTCGATCGCCAGCGGTTCGTAGGCGGCGGCGCCCGGCTTGCGCACGTAGGCCGCGACCGCGGGCTGACCGTTGGCGCGGGTGACCACGCATCGCATGCTGCCGAACGTCTCCGAACCGAACCCGCCGTCGATCCAGCCCTGCACGACCGTGCTCCGGCCGGCCCACACGCCGGGTGCCGGTGGCATCGAGAACCGGACGTCCTCGTGCATGAGCGCCGCCAGGCCCTCGGTGTCGGCGCGCTCGCTGCACTCGACGTAGCGGGCGAGCAGCTCCTGCTCGGCGGCGGTCGCCTCCGCGGCGTGTTGCCACGCTTCACGGTCCCGGGGCAGGCTCTTCCGCAGCCCGGCCCGCGCGCGCTGCAGCGCGGAGTTCACCGACGCCTCGGTCGTCTCGAGCAGCCGCGCGGTCTCCTTCGCCGAGCAGCCGAGGACGTCGCGCAGCACGAGCACGGCCCGCGGCAGTGGCGCGAGGTGCTGGATCGCGGCGATGAACCACAGCTCGACGGTCTCCTTGGCCAGCGCCACGTCCTCCGGACCCTCGCGCCGGTCGGGCAGCTGCGCCAGGAGATCGTCGGGATAGGGCTGCAACCACGCGACCTCTCCGCTCGCGCTGGGCCGACGCGGACGCTTGTCGAGCGCGTCGAGACAGGCGTTCGTCGCGATCCGGTACAGCCACGCACGGACCGACGCGCGGCCCTCGTACGTCTCGCGCCCGCGCCACGCGCGTAGGAACGCCTCCTGGACGAGGTCCTCGGCCTCCTCGAACGATCCGAGCAGGCGGTAGCAGTGGACGTGCAGCTCGCGGCGGTGCGGCTCGACGCGGGCGCCGAACGCCTGCTCGTCGAGTGGCCTGAAGTCGTCATCGATGGAGCTCATGATGGGTGTGACGGCGGGCGGCCCGGAAACTCATCACCCCGCGCCGGCCAGGTGACCAGGCGCCGCTACGTGTCGGGCGTGCTCGGTCGTAGCAGGGGGACCGACGGTGTGACGGCCAGGTCGGACAGCTGCTGCGGCGTCAGCCGGAAGGGCTCCGGGTAGCGATCGGGGTCGGTGTTCTCGGCGGGTTCGGTGGAACGCCAGGCGTAGCGGCAGGTGGGGCAGATGTAGACGGTCCAGACGTCGGGTACCGGCGATCTGCTCAGCTCCTGCACGGTCGCGGCCCGGCAGCGTGGACAGGCGCCGGGCAGCTGCGCGGGCGCCTCCCCCGTGGCGGTCACCGCAGATCCTTGATCATCGCGGAGAGCCTGGTACGCCACGCGTCGGTGCCGTGCGGGGTGTCGAGCTCCATGCCGTAGTCGCCGCGGTCGTCGGGCGCCACGGGGGTGGTCGCGTCGATGATCATTTTGTGCACCATGCCCGGCGGCTGCCCGGCCGGGTTGAGCAGGTTGGACGAGAGGTTCGGCAGGATCATCACGTCGCCCGCGGGGTTGACCTTCACCGAGATGGCCCACATCACCTGGTTGAGATCGAACGGATCGACGTCCGCGTCGACGACGATCACGATCGTCGCGTATCCGATCCCGTGCGACGTGGTCAGCAGCCGCATGCCGACGGCCTTGGCGAACCCGCCGTAGCGGACCCCGGTCGACACGATGACGACCAGCCCGTGCGTGTAGAGCGCGTTGACCGCCGTGACCTCGGGGAACGCGTCGTTGAGCTGGACGAAGATGGGCGCGCTGGTCGTCATCGCCTGCAAATAGTCGATCTCGGTCCAGGGCCGTCCGACATAGACGGCGTCGAAGACGGGAGCGGTGCGATGGTGCACGCGGTCGATCTCGATGACCGGGTAGCGGTGCGAGCCGGAGTAGTAGCCGGGGAACTCACCGAACGGCCCCTCGGGCTCGCGCAGCCCGCCGAGGATCCGCCCCTCCAGGACGTACTCCGAGCCCCAGGGCACGTCGAGCCCGGACTCCGTCCGCACGATCCGGTAGGGACTGCCCTGCAGGGCCGCGGCCATCTTGTACTCGAGCTGGTCGTAGAGCATCGGGGTGGCGGCCATGAGCGTGATCAAGGGTTCGTTGCCCAGGGCGATGGCGATCGGCAGGTCCTCGCCGCGCTCCTCGGCGTGCCGCAGGTGGAGGGCGATGTCGTGCTGAGGCACGGTCTGGATGCCGAGCCGGTTGCGCCCCTTGACCTGCAGCCGGTACACGCCGACGTTCTGGACGTCGTCGTTGTCCGGGTCGTCGGGATCGCGGCTGACCACGCACGGCTTGTCGATGAAGTACCCGCCGTCGCCCCGGTTGAGACGGAACAGCGGCATCAGGTCGAAGAGGTTGACATCGGACTCGATGACGTTCTCCTCCCAGGGTGCCTCGTGCGCGAAGGCGAGCTCGCCGGGATAGCGCTGGTAGCCCTCGACGAACCGGTGGAACTGCTCGCGCGGGGTGGCGTCGGGCTCCATGCCGAGCGCCAGGGCGTGGTTGGGCCACGAGCCGTGCACGTTCATCGCCAGCTGCGCATCGGCATAGCCGGCGATGTCGCTGAAGACGATCGCCGGGCTCTCGGTCCCGAGGCGGGTGAGCGCACATGCCGCCGCCGCGAGATCCGGCTCCGGCATCACCGCCGCGGTGACGCGCAGCAGCCGGCGATGCTTCTCCAGCGTCGCGAGGAACGCCCGCAGGTCCGGATAGGCGCTCACGGCGTCGCCCGCAGCGCGCCGATCTGTCGTTCCCACCGCTGCAGCACCGTCTCCGGATCGTGCACGGTGAACGTGACCCCGGTCGTGACGTCGGCGTAGGGCGCCCGGTGGAAGCGGACCGACTCGGTGATCGCCTCGAACATCGCCAGGTCGACCGTGGGCGGCGGGTCGAGGCGCCGCGCGCGCAGCCGCACCTCCCCCATGCCGCCCTCGACCGACAGCGTGAGCGCCAGCCGCCCGTCGCGGGTCAGGTTCGCCGTGGTCGTCGACCGGGGATAGGTCAGCAGACGGAGGCGGTCGGGTGGCAGCGCCACCATGTCGCCCGCACTGAGCAGCGTGGCGTGCGGCCAGCCTTCGGTGTCCACTGTGGAGATGCGTACCGCCTGGGTCTTCGCGAGCAGGCCGGATCCGTCGAGGTAGCCGGCGAGCCACTCCGGGAGCTCCGTGACCCGCGACGCCTCGGGCGGGGTGTAGCGGTGCTCGGTGCTCATGTGGCGGCCTCCGCGGACGGGTCGGTGGGCGAGGTACCGGGCCAGCGCTCGAGGCCCGGCATCTCCAGGCCGAAGAGGTCCAGCACCCGCCCGACGGTGTGGCCGACGAGGTCGTCGACGGTCTGCGGGTTCTGGTAGAAGGCCGGGACCGGTGGCGCGATGATCGCTCCCATCCGGCTCAGCGCGAGCATGTTCTCGAGATGGATCTCGTTGAGCGGTGTCTCGCGAGCCAGGAGGACGAGCGGGCGCCGCTCCTTGAGCGTGACGTCGGCCGCGCGCACGACGAGGTCGTCGGCCAGGCCGAACCGGATCGCCGCCAGCGTCTTCATGCTGCACGGCGCGACGACCATCCCGTCGTGCCGGAACGACCCGCTGGAGATCGGCGCCGCCTGGTTCCGGCGGGAGTGGTGGGCCCAGGCCAGCGCCGCGACCTCACGCACGGTGCGGCCGGTCTCCTTCGAGATCGTGACCTCCGCCCAGCGGCTGAGCACCAGGTGCGACTCGACCCCCAGGACGTCGAGCGCCTCGAGGAGCCGGACACCGTAGATCGCGCCGGTCGCACCGGTCATGGCGACGACGATCCTCATGGCCCCTCCGTGGTGTGGACGCGCACTCAGCGGATCCCGAGGTCCCGGTGCGGGTCACCGACCATCCGGCGCGGGTCGACGACGGCGTCGAACTGCGCGGCGTCGACCCCGCAGGCGAGCGCCGCCTCGCGCAGCGACGTGCCCTCGTCGTCGGCCTTGTGCGCGATGGCCGACGCCTCGTCGTAGCCGATCACCGGGCTCAGCGCGGTCACGAGCATCAGCGACGCGCCGACCAGCTCGCCGATCCGTTCGGTGTCGAGCTCGGTGCCCTCGACGCTGAAGGTGCGCAGCTTGACGCAGGCGTCGCCGAGGATCGTCGCGGAGTGCAGCACGTTGTTGATGATGATCGGCCGCATGGCGTTGAGCTCGAAGTTGCCCTGCGCCCCGGCGGCGGCGACGATCGAGTCCTCCCCCAGTACCTGCAGGCAGACCATCACCATGGCCTCCTGCTGGGTGGGGTTGACCTTGCCGGGCATGATCGAGCTGCCCGGCTCGTTCGCGGGCAGCCGCAGCTCGTGCAGACCGGTGCGGGGCCCCGAGGCCAGCCAGCGCTGGTCGTTGGCGATCTTCATCAGCGCGACGGCGACGCCGCGCAGCGCACCGCTGACGCTGACCATCGCGTCCAGCGAGCCCTGCGCGGCGAACTTGTTCGGCGCGGTGCGCAGCGGTTCGCCGGTGAGGTCGGCGAGCGTGGCCGCGATCTGTTCGGCGAAGCCGTCGGGGGCGTTGAGCCCGGTGCCGACGGCCGTGCCGCCCGCGGCCAGGTCATGCAGCGCATCCAGCGACGACTCCAGCCGCGCGAGGACCTGCTCGAGCTGCGCCGCCCAGCCCGACCACTCCTGCCCGACCGTCAGCGGCGTCGCGTCCTGCAGGTGGGTGCGGCCGGTCTTGACCACGTCGACCCACAGCTCCGCCTTGTCCCGGATCGCCCGGGCGAGCGCTCGCGCGTGCGGCAGGGTGGCGGACCGGACCACGTCGAGCGTCGCGATGTGCATCGCGGTCGGGAAGGTGTCGTTGGACGACTGACCCATGTTGACGTGGTCGTTGGGGTGCACCGGCGCCTTCGTGCCGAGCTGCCCGCCGAGCAGCTGGCTCGCCCGGTTGGCCAGCACCTCGTTGACGTTCATGTTCGACTGGGTGCCCGACCCGGTCTGCCAGACGTAGAGCGGGAACTCCGCGTCGAGCGCACCGGTGATCGCCTCGTCCGCGGCCTGCACGATCGCGTCCCGGCGGGCGTCGTCGAGGCGGCCCGCGGTCTGGTTGACCAGCGCCGCAGCCTTCTTGACCTGGCCGTAGGCGTGGTAGACGGCCTTCGGCATGCGGTCGTCGCCGATCGAGAAGTGGATCAGTGACCGCTGGGTCTGCGCGCCCCAGTAGTGCTCGGCGGGCACCTCGATGGAGCCCATCGAGTCCGACTCGGTGCGGGTGCCGCGCGCCCCGGTGCCGATGGGAGTCCCGTTCAGGTGCTCGACCCGGGTCACCGCTCAGCCTTCCGCGGCCGGGTACACGGGCTGGTACATCGCGTCCTGGACGGCCTGCACCAGCTCGTCGGGCGGGGCCGGGGCGACACCGTCGCGCGCGGCCGCCCGCACGACGGCGGCCGCGACCATGGCGGAGGAGGCCCGCAGGTTCGCCACGTCCGGCAGCAGCGACGCGCCGGGCGCGGTGGGGTCGACCTGGGCGGCGACGGCCTCGGCGGCGGCGAGCAGCATGCCGTCGGTGACGCGGGACGCGCCGGACAGGATCGTGCCGAGCCCGAGCCCGGGGTAGAGCAGGGCGTTGTTGGCCTGGCCGATCGTGTAGGTCGTGCCGTCGTGGGTGAACGGTGGCACCGGGATGCCCACCGCCACGAGCGCCCGGCCCCGCGACCAGGCGACCGCGTCCTGCGGCATGACCTCGATGCGCTCGGTCGGGTTGGACAACGGCAGCAGGATCGGCCGCTCCACACCCGCGCACAGCGCCTCGATCACCTCCTCGGTGAACGCGTTGTGCGCCGTGGACGTGCCGATCAGGATCGTCGGACGGACCTGCCGGACGGCGGTCAGCAGGTCGATCCCGCCCTCGGCCCAGCCGGTCACCTCGGCGGCCGGGCGCGCGTAGGCGGCCTGGTAGTCCGGCAGGCCGGGCATGTCGTCGGTGACCAGGCCGTACTTGTCCACGAGCCAGACCCGCGACCTCGCCTGCTCGGGCGTGAGGCCGGCGCGCACCATCGCCGCCGAGATCTGGTCGGCCATGCCGGTGCCGGCGGTGCCGGCCCCGAACACCAGCAGCCGCTGCTGGTCGAAGCCCTCGCCGGTGACCTTCATGGCCGAGATGACCGAGGCCATCACGATCGCACCGGTGCCCTGCATGTCGTCGTTGAAGATCCGGTACCGGTCGCGGTACTGCTCGAGGATCCGCCGCGCGTTGGCCGGTCCGAAGTCCTCGAAGTGCAGCAGCGCCTTCGGGAACATGCCCGAGACCGTCTCCAGGTAGGTCGCGATCAGGTCGTCGTAACGCTGCCCGCTCACGCGCGCATGGCGGTTGCCGAGGTAGGCGGGATCGTTGAGCAGGGTCGGGTTGTCGGTGCCGCAGTCGAGGTTGACCGCGACAACCCGATCCGGGTGGATACCGGCGGCCGCGGTGTAGACGGCGAGCTTGCCGATGGAGATGTCGGTCCCGTTGACGCCCCAGTCACCGATGCCGAGGATCTCCTGCGCATCGGACACCACGACCAGGTCGACGTCGTCGGGCCCCAGGCCGAGCGTCTCGAAGGAGGGCCGCACGTCCTCCGGGCGGTCGATGGACAGGTAGATCGCGCGGGAGGTCCGGTAGTCGTGGCTCCACTGTTCGATCGCCTCGCCGACGGTCGGGTCGTAGACCACGGGCAGCAGTTCCGCGAGGTGGTCGGCCAGCACCCGGAAGTACAACGTCTCGTTGCGGTCGTGCAGCAGATCGAGATAGATGTAGCGGCCGAGGTCGGTCTGCTTGCGCTGCAGCTGGGCCCACACCCGTCGTGCCTGCTCGTCGAGCGTCTCGACGGCCGCGGGCAGCCGGCCGACGAGGCCGAGCTTCGCGCGTTCCGCCGTGGTGAAGGCGGTACCGCGGTTGACCAGCGGATCGCGCAGCGCCTCGGGTACGTGGCTCATGGCAGGCTCCTTCCGGGCGGACGGGCGTGGGATACCTCGTCGGCGGAGGGTGCGCGTATTACAGCGGGGCGTGCGCGTATGCCGTCGATGACATGCGCAGAGCGGTCGTCGACCTGCGGTCATCCCCGTGCTCGGTGTGTGACTCGTGGGTCCACCGCGAGCGTGACGACACCGTGCACACCGATATCGGCGTAGGACGCGATGTCGACGAACCCGAACTCCCGGTACAGCCGGTCGGCGGCGGCCATGACCTGCGGCTCGGTCTGCAGCCGGAGCTCGTCGAATCCCAGGTCGGAGGCAGCGGCGATCGCCTCGGCGACCAGTGCGCGACCGACGCCGAGGCCGCGCGCCGACGGTGCGACATACATGCGCTTGAGCTCGCCGACCAGGCCGTGGAGCCGGTGCACGCCGACGATGCCCGCCGGTCGCCCCGCGGCTCGTGCGAGGAGCAGGGTCCCGTGCGGCGGGCGGTAGAAGTCGCGGAGGTCGTCGAACTCGGTGCCGGCGGTGGGCTGGGTCCGGAGGGGGTCGAAGTCGATCGCGTGCGTCAGCCAGTGCCGGTAGTCATCGAGCAGCGCGGCCGCGCAACGCCAGTCGGCGTCGCTGTCCGCCCGGGCGACGGTGACCGGCGCGCAGTGCCCGGTCATGAGCCTGCCGGTCATGGGAATCCTTCCGGGGTGCTGTGAGGAGGTTCGGACGCACCGTTGTCAGGACGGCGCACCCGGTGAGGCCGAGCCCGATCGCGACCCACACCCCGGCAGTGGGCGTGCCCGCGACGTCGACCGCGAGGCCCGCCGCGGCCGGACCGAGCAGGCCGCCTGCCGCGGCCGCGGTGTGCAGCACCCCCAGGCGCAGGCCGAGCCCGTCCGCCCCGTAGAGCTGCACCGCCACGGCCGGGGACAGACCGACGTAGGCACCGTGTGCGATCCCGAACACCACCGCGAACACGGCGAGCAGCATCTGGTCGTCGCCGCCGAGCAGCCACAGCCCCAGGGCGGCCGCGAGCAGCGCCGCGGCCGACCGGTAGACCACCCACGCGCCGTACCGGGCGACGGCCGGGGCCGCCGCCAGCCGGCCGGCGAGGCTGGTCAGCCCGGACAGGGCCACCAGCCCCGCGCCGGTTGCCGGCCCGAGCCCGTACGCGGCGGCGAACGCGGGCAGGTGCACGAACGGGACGAACATGGCCGCGGTCAGTCCCACCGAGCCGATGTAGAGCCTCCGGAACCCGCGCTCACGCAGCAGGTGGCGGGCCGCCGGGCGGCGCTCGTCCGGCGCTCCCCCGGTTCCCACGGGTGGTCCTGTCCGCACCGGCGGGACTCCCCGGCCGGGCGGGGTGAGGGCCGCGCAGACGAGCAGCACGAGTGCCGCGCCGGCCGCGAGCGCGAGCAGCGCCGGCCGCAGGCCGAACGTCGCGACCAGCGCCACCGAGGCCGGCGGAGCGAGGACCACGCCCGCGCCGCCGCCGGCGGTGGCCAGCACCAGCGCCGGCCCGCGGTGCCGCCCGAACGCGGTCCCGACCGCGGTGAGCAGCGGCACGAACAGGCACCCGGCCCCGCCACCGACGCCCAGCGCGAACCCCGCGCCCGCGGCCGCGAACGAGTCGGCGGACGCCGTCACCAGCAGACCGGCCGGGACCAGGACCGCCCCGAGCAGCGCCAGCCGGCGGGGGCCGTGCCGCTCGGCGAGCGGTCCGGTGAGGACCCCGGTCGCGAGCATCACGCACAGCGTTGCGGAGAACATCAGCGACACCACCCCGGTGCTCACCGCGAACTCCCCGGCCAGTGGCCCGAGCAGCGTGCCCGTCCCGGTGGCGAGCCCGAGTGCGACGGTCGTCGCGGTCACGGTCACCACCAGCAGCAGGGCCGGCGAGCGATGCCGCGGCGGCGAGCCCGCCGGGTGGGCGGCGGTGGCGGTGGGGGTCACGAGGCCTCGCCCGTCAGCCGGTAGAAGCGGAAGAAGTCGTCGGCGATGTCGAGCACCTCGACATCGCCGAACCCGGCACGCCGGGCGTAGTCGCGCAGCCGGTCCGCTCGCATGACCGTTCCGGTGGCTGCCGACGGTGGGTGCGCCATTCCGTCGGCGAGGCAGCACAGCAGGCTGTAGCCGTACATCAGCCGCTCGATCTCGTCGCCGGGTGCGGTGAACTCGTCGGCCACCCGCTCGTCCATCACGACCACGGTGCCGCTCGGCCCGGCCAGTGCACGCATCGACGCCAGCACGGTCACCGGGTCGGGCAGGTCGTGCACGACCTCGAAGGCGAACACCACGTCGTAGGGTCCGGCCGTTGCCGCCGGGGTCGAATGATGGAAGCGGACCCGGTCGCCGACGCCGGCCTCCGCGGCGTTGCGGCGGGCCGCCTCGATCGACGGGGCGTCGAGGTCGTAGCCGTCCACGGTGGCGTACGGATAGGCCAGCGCGATGCCGATCGCCGACCAGCCGTGACCGCAGCCGACGTCGGCCGCGCGGGCGCCGGACCGCAGCGCGGCGTCGACGTCCGGGATCGCGGGCAGGTAGGACTCACCGAGCGCGCCGAGGAACATCGGCCGGTTGGCCGCCGCCTGCGCCTCGCGCAGGTCGGCGCCGTGCTGGGCCCAGCTCACGCCGCCGCCGGTGCGGTAGGCCTCGGCCAGCGCGTCGAGCTGCTTGCCCGCGGCGGCGATGAAGCGCGCCAGCGGCAGCACGTGGTTCGGGCTCAGCTCGTCGACGAGCACCTCGGCGTGCCCGGGCGGCAACGTGTAACGGCGCCCCGCTGTGTCGGGCGCGTCGTCGCAGGTCAGCACGCCGGTGACGGCCTGCTGCTCCAGCCACTCCCGCGTGTAGCGCTCGGCAGTGCCGCAGCGCCGGGCCAGCTCGCTCGAGGTCAGTGCGTCGCCGCCGGCGAGCGCGCGGTACCACCCGAGCCGCCCGCCCAGGTAGGCGGCCTGCACGTCGATCGTGGCCAGGACGGCGGTGAACAGTCGTTCGGCGAAGGCAGCGGTGGTGTGGGTCGAGGGGGTCTCGATCGTGCTGGTCATCGGGGGCTCCTCGGGTGCGTGGGGGTGTCGCCACCGGGTGTGACCCAGGACGGGGACGACGCCGGTCGTCCTGGTGCGCGACGCTAGGCAGCCCGAATGTCACATCGCTGTCGCAGCGCTGTCGCCCACGCGCGCCGGCAGCGGTCAGCGGACCGCCGGTCACCCGTCAGCCGTTCTCGGCACGTTCCTCGTGGACACCCGCCCCGGGTGCCGCAACCGACCCGAGGAGCACGTCATGACCACCACCCGGATGCTGCCCCAGCTCGCCCGCAAGGCCGGCAAGAGCGACCGCGGCAGGGTCGTCGCGGCGCTGACGGAGGCGTTCTACGACGACCCGGTCTTCTGCTGGGCCTCGCCGGACGACGAGCGGCGGCGGCGCGCCCTGCCCGCCTTCTTCGCCCTGGCGGTGGAGGCGTTCGCCGAGCACGACGAGACGTGGTGCACCCGCGACGGTGTCACCGGTGCCGCGATCTGGGCGCCGGCCGGTGTCGAACCGATGACCGAGGCCGACGGCGAGCAGTTCGCGGGCCTCTGCGCCGAGCTGGCCGGCCCGGACGCCGACCGCTGGGTGGAGCTGATCACGCTGCTCGACGACAACCACCCGCACCACACCGACCACCACTACCTGTGGTTGCTCGGCGTCCGGCCCTCCCGGCAGGGGCGTGGCCACGGCAGAGCGCTGCTGCACGCGGTGCTCGACGACGCCGATCGCACAGGTACCCCCGTCTACCTGGAAGCGACCGCCGAGGACAACGTCCGTCTCTACGAACGCCACGGCTTCCGCGTGACCGGCGAGCTGGCGGCGGTCGGAGGCCCGTCGCTGTGGGCGATGTGGCGCGAGCCGCGGAGCGCAGCCGTGCACCGTGGGTGAGCTTCCACGCGCACCGAAGCGGCAGAGCGCTGTCGAGGCCGCCACCGGGCTGTCATGATGCTGCGATGCCTGCGGTGGGCGTGCTCGGGCCACTGCTCGTCGAGGGCCCGGCCGGACCGGTGCCCATCGGCGCGTCCCGGCAGCGGCGGCTGCTCGTCGCACTGTCCGCGCACCCCGGGCAGGTGGTCAGCGCCGACCTGCTCGGCGAGCTGGTGTGGGACCGCGGCCCGGGCGCCCCCGGCGCAGGCGCGCTGCACACGACGGTCTCGCGGCTGCGCCGCCTGCTCCCGCCCGGACCGCGGATCGTCACCGCGGCCGACGGCTACCAGCTGGTGGCCGACCGGTCCGCGATCGATGTCACGGCGTTCGCCGACGAGCTCGACGCGGCCGGGACGGACCCGGACCGCTACGCCCGCGCATTGGCGCTGTGGCGCGGACGGCCCTTCGCCGAGCTCGACCATCCGGCGCTGCACCCGGAGGTGGCCCGGCTGGTGGGTCTGCGGGCGTGGGCCGCCGAGCGGCACGGGGCAACGCTGCTCGGCGTGGGACGGGCGGGCGAGGCGGTGGCGGCGCTGGAGGCGCTGGTCGTCGCGGAGCCGCTGCGCGAAGCGGCGGTGGCCCTGCTGATGCGTGCGCTGGTCGGGGCCGGGCGGCAGGGCGACGCGCTGGCCGCGTTCGCCCGGTTGCGCACCGGGCTCGCCGACGAGCTCGGGCTGGACCCCTCGTCCGAGCTGCGGGCGCTGGAACAGCAGGTGCTGCGCCAGGAGATCCCACCGACGACGGTCCCGACGGTGTCGCGGTCACCGACGCGGGGTGCGGTGCCACGGTTGCCGGTGAGCTCGTTCGTCGGCCGCGATGCCGACGTCGCGGCCGTCGTGGATCTGCTCGGGCGACGGCGCGTCGTGACCGTCTGCGGGCCGGGCGGGGTGGGCAAGACGCGACTCGCACTGCACATCGCCGCGCGGGTCGCGGACCGGTACGACGACGGCGTGCTGGTCGTGGAGCTGGGTGGTGGCGGACCCGATGACGTCGGTCCCGCGGTGGCGGCCGCGCTGCGCCTCGCCGCGGGCGAGGGCGCGCTCACCGAGCGGATCGTGGACGTGCTCGCGGTCCGCCGGCAGTTGCTGCTGCTCGACAACTGCGAGCACGTCGCCGAGGAGGCCGCAGTGTTGGTCGAGGGCGTCGCCCAGGGCGCACCGGCGGTCGACGTGCTGCTCACCAGCCGCGAGCCGCTGCGGGTGGACGGCGAGCAGGTGGTCACGATCGCGCCGCTCGCACCGGACGCCGCGGTGGCTCTGCTCACCGACCGCCTCGCTGCCGCGGGGGAACTGGCACCGGACGCGGAACTGCTCCCCGAGCTGTGCCGGCGGCTCGACGGCCTCCCCCTCGCACTGGAGCTCGCCGCCGGCCGGGGCGCGACGCTGGGCCTGCCCAGCCTGATCAACGCCCTCGACGAGGACGGAGCGATCGAGGTCCTGCGCGGTGGACGCCGGACGGCGGCGCCCCGGCACCGCTCGCTCGCCGACGTCGTCGCGTGGTCGCACGGCCTGCTCGACGACGCACAGCGGGCCCTGTTCGAGCAGCTCGCCGTGTTCGCGGGCCCGGTCGAGCGCGCCGCCGTGGCGGCCGTGTGCGACGAGGCCGGTGCCCTGCCCGACCTGGTGCAGCGGTCCCTGGTGGTGCGCCGGCCCGGCCGGCCCGACCGCTTCGGGATGCTCGACACGCTGCGCGCGTTCGGGCGCGCGAAACTCGCCCGCGACCCGCGCGCCGCGGCCCTGCGCGAACGGCACGCCGCGTGGGCGGTGGGGCTCGCGGACGAGATCGGCGCAGACCGCTGCGGGCCGGGCGAGCCCGCAGCCGTCCGCCGGTTCGACGCCCACCTGCCCGACCTGCGCCGGGCGCACGGCCGGCTGTGCGCACACGGCCCGGTTGACGACCTGCTGCGACTGTCGATGCTGTTCGGCGAGCTGGCCTACGTGCGCGGCCGGGTCGATCTGATCCGCCCCGTGGAAGACGCGCTCGCCGCAACCCGCGGCGGCACACCCGCAGAGGCGCCCCGCGCGGCACACCCACTCGTGCCGCGGCTGTTGGGGCTGCTGGCGACATCGAGCTGGCAACGCGGTGACCTCGACACCGCCGAAGCCCGCGCCCGGCACGCCGTCGCCGTCGCGGAGGTCTCGGGCCACCCCACCGCGGGAATGGCCTTCGGGGCGTTGGCAGCCGTAGCGAGCTTCCGCGGGGACCTGACCGCGTCGCGGCAACACTGCCGGCGAGCCCGCGAGCTGGCACGGGAGGCCGGCGACGTCGAGGTGGAGACCCGGGTGCTGGTCCATCTCGCGATCGTGGAGGCCTACGCCGGCGACCGTGTGGCCGCGGACCGGGCCGAGGCCGAGCTCGCAGCGCTGGCACCGGCGCTCGGGTCCCGCACCAGCCGGGCCTGGCATGCTTACACCCGCGGCGAGATCCGGGCCGAGCGTGGCGACCCGGACGCGGCGCGCCACCTCGCCGCCGCCGTCCGGGCGGCCGAGGAGGCCGACTCCGGCTTCGTGGCCGGGATCGCCCGGCACACCCTGCTCACCTCGGCCGCGCGACACGGCGACCCGGCCGGGGCACTGCCCGCATTCGGCCCGCTGCTCGACCACTGGCACGGCTTCGACGCCTGGGCCCAGCTGTGGATGGCGATCCGGGCTCTCGTCGAGACGCTGTCGCGCCAGCAGCGACACCGCGACGCCGCCGTCCTGCTCGGGGCGATGTCCGCGAGTCACCGCGCCGGCACCGTGTTCGGTACCGACTCGGCGCGGCTCGATGCCGTGCGCGACGCCGCCCGGCTCACGCTCGGCCCGGAGCTGGAGACGGCCGAGCGCGAAGGCGCAGCCCTCGGCGACCAGGGCGCACTCGCGTTCGCCCGCCGCCTCACACGCTCGACACGGTCCCGTTGAGGTCCCCGACTGCCCTTGTGCCGTCGTCCATCGTGAACTGAACTGCACCGGACACTGTCACGCAGCGGGAAGGCCTTCATGACCGCCACGGACGCGGACGTCGCTGTCGTCGGGCTCGGCTCGATGGGCTCGATGGCCGCCTGGCAGCTCGCGCGGGCCGGCGCCGACGTCATCGGTTTCGAGCAGTTCGGGATCGCGCACGACCGCGGCGCCGCCGGCGGCGAGTCGCGCCTGTTCCGGATGGCCTATCACGAAGGCCCCGAGTACGTGCCACTGCTGCGGCGGGCACGGGAGCTGTGGCTCGACCTCGCGGCGGCGAGCGGCCGGCCACTGTTCAGCCCGACCGGGTGCCTGTCCATCGGACGGCCCGAACTCGCGCCGATGGCCAACGTGCGCGCCTCGGTCACCGAGCACCAGCTCGCCCACGAGATCCTCGATCCGGACGAGCTCGCCGCGCGGTACCCACAGCACTCCCCCGCCGAGGGCGAGATCGGGATCCTGGACACCGACGGCGGCATGGTGCGCCCGGAGCTCGCCGTGCTCAGTGCCGCACGGCAGGCCCGGAGCCTCGGCGCCCGTCTGCACGAACACACCGCCGTCCGCGCGATCGAGCCATCCGGTGACCATGTCGAGGTGGTCACCGAATCGCAGGTGTTCACCGCGCGCACGGTCGTGGTCACGACGGGACCATGGACGGGGGAACTCGTGAAATCCGTGGTCGACCACGTCACCGTCAAACCGATCGTGCTGACCTGGTTCGCCCCCGACGACGTCACGGCGTATGCCCCCGACCGGTTCCCGGCCTTCATCCGGGACACCGACGGGATCCACGTGTACGGGAGCCCGGTGATGGACGGGGTGTCGGTGAAGTTCGGGGTCGCCGACGTCTGGGACCCGATCGACGGCGCCCGTGACCTGACCCGCGACCTCGACGCGACGGCGCTGCGCCCGGTCACCGACGCTGCCCGCCGGTTCCTGCCCGGACTGCACCCCGACCCGATCCGCTACGACGTCTACATGGACGGCTACACCACCGACCGCACCCCGCTGATCGGTGCGCTGCCGGGCGCATCATCGGTGATCCTGCTGAGCGGGTTCTCCGGCCACGGGTTCAAGATGGCGCCGGTGTTCGGGCAGATCGCCGCGGAGCTCGCCCTAGACGGTGGAAGCGGGTTCGACCTCGCCCGCATGGCTCCCGACCGCTTCGCCCTCGGAACCGGGGCATGAGCGGCGTGCGCGTAGGGACGGCCCCGGTGCCGCACGAGTTCCGAGGTCACGCCCGAGGACCGGACCCGTGCCCGACCGCGAAGTCCGTGCCGTGCCGCGAAGTTCGCGCCGGACCGTGACGTCGGTGGACGCTTGGACGTGGGACCTGACCCTGTTCGCGGGCACGGCCGAGCACTACGAGCGAGGGCGCCTGCCCTACGCGCCCGGCCTCGACGAGGTGATCGCCCGACTCCACCCCGGTCACGTCGGCAGCGGCCGGCTACTCGATGTCGGCTGCGGCCCGGGAACGTTGACGTTCCTTCTCCGGCACCTGTTCGCCGAGGTGGTCGGGCTCGACCCGGACCCCGGGATGATCCACGAGGCACGCCGCCAGGCCACCGAGGCCGGGGTCACCGGCGTCGAGTTCGTTCAGGCACGGGCGGAGGACCTCCCCCTCGGCCTCGGAACCTTCACCGTCGCCGCCTTCGGCCAGTCCTTCCACTGGATGGACCGTCACCGGGTGGCCAACGCGGTGTACGGCATGCTCCCGGCAGGCGGACTGTTCATCCAGGTCAGCGATCGCAAGGACGCTCCACCGCCGGACACGTCCGGCCGGGCCGACCCGGTTCCTCCGTACGACCGCATCAACGAGCTCGTCCGCGCCCATCTGGGTCCGGTGCGACGCGCCGGACGCGGGGTATTGCCGAACGGCACGCCCGACGGTGAGGCCGCTGTGATGGCACAGACCGGTTTCGAGGAGTCTGAACGCATCGTCATCCCGGCCGGCCAGATCGTCCTGCGGACCCCGGACGACGTCGTCTCCTGGGTTCACTCCCGATCGGACTCGGCTCCCGCGCTGTTCGGCAAGGATCTCGACACGTTCGACGGGGAGCTGCGGGCCCTGCTCCACGACGCCGCGCCCGACGGCCGGTTCGCCGAACCCCTCCCGGACAGCGAGATCATCCTCTGGCGCCGGTCACCGGACCCTTCATCGTGAGCGTGACGAGGCCGAGCCGAGCAGCCGCAGCGCGGCGAAGGAGGCGCTGCCGGCTTCGGCGGTGTGGGTGATGATGCGCTGGCCGTTGCCCTCGGGCAGGTGGAGGACCTCGTAGCCCAGCTCCAGCTCTCCGACCTCGGGGTGGCGGAAGCGCTTCGTACCGCTCGTGCACAGCCTGACGTCGTGGCCCGCCCAGAGCCGGGCGAACTCCGGGCTGTTCATCGTCAGCTCGCCGACCAGCTCGGCCAGGCGCCGGTCGTCGGCGAACTGCGCAGCGACATACCGCAGGGAGGCGACCGCCAGCGCCGCCTCGTCCGGCCAGTCGGCGTACAGGTCGCGGGTGTGCTCGTCGAGGAACAACAGTTTGAGCTGGTTCGGCCGGTCCTCGACACGCGAGGGCGCGTCACGGTCCCGGTGGCCTGCGAGCAACAGGTACCCGGCGCGGTTCCACGCGAGGATGTCGTTGAACCGGCCCAGCAGCACAGCCGGCACTTCGCGCATCGAGTGCAGCAGCTGCTCCGCACCGGGCTTGGCGACCTCCGGCTCGGCGGTGCGGGGCCGCCTCGCCGGGGCAGGCTGCGCCAGCGAGTACAGGTGGGCACGCTCGTCGGCATCGAGCCGCAGGGCACGGGCCAGCGCGTCGATGATCGCCTCCGAGGCGTTCTGCGACTGCCCCTGTTCCAACCGGGTCAGGTACGTCACCGACACCCCGGCCAACCGGGCCAGCTCCTCACGACGCAGACCCGGCACGCGACGTCGGCCGTAGCTGCTGACGCCCGCCTCGTCCGGGGTGATCCGGTCGCGACGCGAACGCAGGAACTCGCCCAACTCGGTGACCGGGCGATCTGTCTCAACAGGCTGCGGGCCGACGGGGCGTCCTTCCATGCGCTCCATCGTCGCTCATCCGCCCCCGCCGAGCCTGTCCCTGTCAGTGCCAGGCAACCGCAGACTCCGCACACCGTGGTTCTGGCTACCCGTTCTGCAGCACCTGAGCCTGAACGACATGACCGAGAACGGCACATCACCACCGTCGACAACGCTTACGGCTGCGGATTCCGAACGGTTCACCACGGCGCAGAAGATCGCGATGGCGGTTCTGCTCACGGCGAACTTCACCCTCGCGGTCGACTTCTCCATCTTGAACGTCGCCCTGCCGCACATCGGCACCGAGCTCGGATTCACCACCTCGGCGCTGCAATGGATCGTCACGTCCTTCGCGCTCTGCGCCGCGGGATTCACCCTGTTCTTCGGTCGCGTCGCCGACCTGTTCGGCCGCAAGCGCCTGTTCATGATCGGCATCGTCCTGCTCGGAGTCTCTTCCCTCGCCGGGGGTCTTGCCAGCGAGCCCGCCCTGCTGATCGCTGCCCGCGTCGGCCAAGGCACGGCCACCGCGATGGTCACCCCCGCAGCGCTGTCGTTGATGACCACGATGTTCCCCGAAGGGCCGGCCCGATCTCGTGCGCTCGGACTCAACGGCGCGCTCATGGCCGCAGGCTTCACTGCCGGAGCGGTGCTCGGCGGCCTGCTCACCGGCGTCGTGTCCTGGCGGTGGGCGTTCTTCATCAACGTCGCCGTCGCGGCGGCCGTGGTCCTCGTCGCTCCCTTCGTGCTGCGCGAACCGGCCCGCGGACATCGCCCCGCGCTCGACGTCCCCGGCGCGATCACCATCACCGTGGCCCTCGTCGCGCTCGTGTTCGGCATCGACAACGCCGGCCACGACGGCTGGACCCGGCCAGGCACCTGGGGCCCGGTCCTCGGCGCGCTGATCCTGTTCGCCGTGTTCCTGAAGATCGAGTCCCGGGTGCGCGAACCTCTCGTCGCACCGAGCCTGTTGACGCGCCGCACCATCGGCTGGGGCAACACGGCAGGCCTGCTGGCCTTCGGAACCTTCACCTCGCTGGTATTCCTGCTGACGCTCTACCTGCAGGAGGTCCTCGGCTACACCGCGATCGCCGCCGGGCTCGCCCTCGCCGTGCTCGGCATCGGAACCGTCCTCGGCGGCCTCATCGCGCCGAAGATCATCGGCCGCACCGACGCCAGGACCGCGATCGTCCTGGGCCTCACCGTCCAGGCCGCCGCAACCGTCCCGCTCGCCTTCGCCGGCGACACCCGCGGCTGGCTCCTCCCGCTACTGATCCTCACCTTCGTCGGCGGCGTGGCGAACCTCGTCGCGATCGTCGGCTACGCCGTCGCCTCCACCGCCGGCGTGCCCTCCGACCAACACGGCCTCGCGACCGGGCTGGTCACCATGAGCCAGCAGGTCGGCATCGCCCTCGGCACCCCCGTCATGTCCGCACTGGCCACCGGACTGGTCGCTGCCACATTGCTCCCGGGGCTGCGGTTCGCCATCGGCGTCAATGCAGCGATCGCGTTCGCCGCGGCAATCCTCGTCGCGGTGTTCCTGCGCCTTCCGACGGCTCCTCCCGCTGCGGAGCCGACAGCAGAACCGACGGCTGCTGGAGCGGCCTGACACGCCACGTCACCAGCGAGCCGTCAGACGCCTCCGGTCGGACTCGAGGCGAAGGCGAGCATCGGTCGCACGGTCGCGACGATCATGCGGCCGGCGTCGGCGGGCTCCACCCGGCCGGCGTGAACCTCCTCCGCCGCACCGTTCAGGACGTGGTGCACGACGCCGACCAGCCAGGTCATCGGCAGGTCGGTGCGGAACACGCCCTGGTCCTGGCCGCGGCGCAGCAGCTCCTCGAACCGTTGCACCGGGCCGGGGTGCAGCTCCAGGATCCGGGCCGGGGGCAGAGCGTTCTGGGCGGCGCTGAGCAGCGCGCTCGACTCCGCGACCAGCGACCAGCTGGACTCGAGCAGCCGGGTCACCGCATCACGGGCGTCCCCGGTCAGATCGACCGCCGCCAGCGTCTGCTCCCCGGCGCGCAGCGCGTCGACCAGGGCGGCCTCGACCAGCTCGGCCCGGCTGGGGAAGTGGCCGTAGAGGGTCATCCGCCCGACCCCGGCGGCCCGGGCGATGTCGTCGATCCGCGCATCCGGGTCGGCGCCGAGGCACTGCCGCGCGGCGGAGACGATCCGGGCGATGCTGCGTTCGGCGTCCGCACGCCGGCGCGGACGGGCGTCAGCCGTGGCCATGATCGCCATCCTAAACAACTTGTACACGCAGGTACACGATAGTACCTTCGCCCGAACAAGTCGTACGTCGACGTACGAGCTGGTGCGGGAGGTCCTTCGATGTCCGAGGCCGGGGTCCACGACACGCCTGCGGGCAGCGGCGGGACGGCTCATCCGTGGCGGTGGCGCATCCTGGGCCGTTCCGGCCGTGTGGCTGCACCCGGCTCCGGTCCCGGCGGCCGCGATCACCACACCACGCTCACCGGGTTCACCAGCGGCTTCGCCGGCGCCGCGGCCGCCGCGGCGGGCGTCGTGGCCGCCGTCCTGACACCCGCCACCGCGTCCGCGCCCACCGGCGCCGGCGACCGACCCCGGGACGGGACCCGATGACCACCGGCGGCCCACCCGGAACCGACCCGAGCCCAGCGGCCGGGCCTGCCTTCGCGCCGGTGCGATCCGAGAAGCCGTCGACGTCCGGCCGACACCGGCAATCCTCAGCGCGGTTTCGGCGATGGGTGCCGTGGCAGGGGCCCGCCACCCGCGTCGACCTGGCCCTGATCGGCGCGATCCTCGCGGTCGTCGGGCTCGGACTGGCACTCCGGCCGCTCACGCCGTTCCTGCTCGCCGAACACCCGGTGCTGCTCGGGTTCGCCACCGGTGACCTGGTGGCGATCGGGGCCGGAGCCGCGTTCGCCCGGATCGGCGAAGCGCCGCTGTGGCTGGTCGTCGTGGCCGGGGCGCTCGGGATGGTGAAGTTCGACTGGCTGACCTGGTGGGCCGGACGGCAGTGGGGCGCGGGCATCATCAGGATGTTCACCGCAGGCGACCGCGCCCAGCAGTACGCCGCCCGAGCCACGCGGTGGAACCCGTGGGTCATGCGCCTCGCCGTCGTCGCGGCCGTGCTGCCCGGCGTCCCGGCCCCGGTGGTGTACGCCGCGGCCGGCTGGGCCCGGATGCGGCTCGCCACGTTCCTGCTCCTGGATCTCCTCGGTGCGGCGCTGCTGACCGCGCTGGTCGCCGGCCTCGGCTACGGACTCGGCCAACGGGCCGTGGACGTCGTACTGCTGATCGACCGCTACGCCTCACTGGTGAGCCTGACTCTGATCGCGTCGGCGCTGCTGGTGCCCGTGCTGAAGCGGTGGATCACTCGCTCGAACCACCCACCGCGACGGGAGACCACACACCCATGACCACCACCGCAACGAATCTCCTCCCGCCGTGAGCACCGCCGTGCTGTCCATGTCGATGTCCGTCGACGGGTTCATCGCGGGACCGGACGACGGACCGGGCAACGGGCTCGGGGACGGCGGGCACCGCCTGCACGAGTGGTTCATGAGACCCACCGACACCACGCACAAGGGTGCCGCCGGCCGGCTCACCGGAGTGAACCGCGAGATCATGGACGAGATGCTGGCCACCGGGGCGGTGGTCGTCGGCCGCCGGACCTTCGAGGCCGCAGGCGGCTGGGGTGGCGACCACCACGACGGCGTGCCGATCGTCGTGCTGAGCCGCCGGGAGCCCGACGCCGCGATGCGATGGCCCACGGTGACCTACCTGAGCGACGTGGTCACCGCGGTGGCCACGGCCAAGGACGCCGCCGGGAACAAGGACGTGCTGGTCCACGGCGCGCTCACCGCCCGGCTGGCGCTGGCCGCCGGTGTGCTCGACGAACTACTGATCCATCTGATCCCGGTGCTGCTCGGGCAGGGCCGTCGGCTGTTCGAGGACATGCCGCCCGACCGCCACGAGCTCGAGCTGCTCCGGGCACAGGACGGCCCGGGCGTGCAACACCTGCGCTACCGCGTGCGGTCGGGGGGCTGACGATGGCGATCCGGCTGTACATGACCGTGTCCCTGGACGGCTTCGTCGCCGGCCCGGGCGACAGTACGGACGCGCCGATGGGCGTCGGCGGATTCCGCCTGTTCAACTGGCTCGACCGGCGCAACGATCCCGGACCCGACGGCCAGGTGTACGCCGAGTCGGTGGCCACCCGTGCCGTGATCGCGGGGCGCCGCAGCTACGAGCACGCCGGCCGTTGGCAGGGCGACCACCACGACGGCGTCCCGGTGTTCGTGCTGACCCACGACGTTCCGGACGACCCGCCACCGGGCACGGTCCGCTACGTCACCGACGTCCGCGACTGCGCCGCGCAGGCTCGCGCGGCGGCCGGTGACGGCGACGTCATGGTGCACGGCGCCGGGGCGGCGCAGGCGTTGCTGCGGGCCGGGCAGCTCGACGAGCTCGAACTGCACCTGGTTCCGGTCCTGCTCGGGCAGGGCAGGCGGCTGTTCGAGGCGCTGCCCGCCGAACACATTGAGCTCGACCTGGTCCGGCGATTGACTTCACCGGAGGTCCCGGACCTTGCGCAGCAGGTCACGCACCTGCGTTACCGCGTCACCTCGCGAACCGAATGACGACCTCGGGAGAGCATCATGACCGCCACCTACACCTTCGACGTCTTCTCCAGCCTCGACGGCTTCGCGGCCGCCGGCGGCAACTGGACCGGCTACTGGGGCAAGCAGGGCCCCGAGCTGCTCGACCACCGCCTGTCGCTGTACGACGAGGAACAGCGGATGGTCTTCGGGGCCGACACGTATCGGTTGTTCGCGCAGATGCTGGCCTCGAGCACCGAGGAGTCCGAGGTGCGGGATCCCTGGGTCACGCGGATGCGGAACCTGCCGGCGACGGTGGTGTCGACGACCCTGGACGGCCCCCTCGACTGGCCCGACGCGACCGTCGGCAAGGGCGACGCGGTCGACGTCGTCGCCCGGCTCAAGCAGGAGTCCGAGGTGCCGTTGCGCTCGCACGGCAGCCTGTCGATGAACCGGGCGCTGATGGCCGCCGGTCTGGTCGACCGCGTCCAGGTGACGATCTTCCCGGCCATCACCGGTCGCACCGGATTGGAGCCGATCTTCCAGGGTGCGGCCGACTTCGACCTCGAGCTGCTCGAGCACCGGACGCTCGACGGCCACATCCAGGAGCTCATCTACCGGCCCACCCTGCACGGGTAAGTACGACACAACCTCAGTTCCCCACGCCGAGCGAGCTCATGAATGCCGCCGGGTAGCGGTCGCCGAGGGCCGAGCCCGCGGGGACGGCCTCCTCGATCGCGGTGAGGTCCTCGGGGGTGAGCGTGATGTCGAGGGCGGGCAGTGCCTCGGTCAGTCGCTCCCGGGTCCGGGCGCCGACCAGCGGCACGATGTCGTCGCCTTGCGCCGCGACCCAGGCGATCGCCAGCTGGGCGACCGTACAGCCCTTGGGTTCGGCCACCTTCCGCAGCGCCTCGGCCAGGGCGAGGTTGTGCTCCAGGTTCTCTGCGGCGAAGCGGGGGCTGTGGGCGCGGAAGTCGCCGGGCTTGCCGGGGACGTAGTTGCCCGAGATGAGGCCTCGGGACAGGACGCCGTAGGCGGTGAGGCCGATGCCCAGCTCGCGCAGGGTGGGAAGGACGTCCGTCTCGACGGCGCGGGAGATCAGGGAGTACTCGATCTGCAGGTCGGCGACGGGATGCACGGCGTGGGCGCGACGGATGGTGGCTGCGTCGACCTCCGACAGACCGACGTGCCGGACGTATCCGGCGTCGATCATCTCCTTGATGGCACCCACCGTGTCCTCGATCGGCACGGCGGGATCGAGGCGGGCCGGGCGGTAGATGTCGATGTGGTCCACGCCGAGGCGGGTCAGCGAGTAGGCGAGGAAGTTCTTCACCGCGGCGGGGCGGCTGTCCAGCTGCAGCGGCGGGATGCCCGGGCCGCCGAGCCCGCCGAACTTCACGGACAGCAGGTAGCCGTCCCGGTTCCGGCCGCGGAGGGCCTCGGCCAGCAGGAGCTCGTTGTGTCCCATGGCGTAGAAGTCGCCGGTGTCGATGAGCGTGACGCCGGCGTCGAGCGCGGCGTGCACGGTCGCGATGCTCTCCTCGCGGTCGGCGTGGCCGTAGGCGCCCGACATGCTCATCGCACCGAGGCCGAGAGCGGAGACGGTAGGGCCGGTGCTGCCGAGGGTGTGTGTCTGCATGACCGCACTCTGCGCCCGGATCGGAACGGCAGAAACAGAGTGTTGATCGTGGGAGAGCCGCTCCCTGGCTGGGCGATCCGGCGGCGAGGACCATGGGGCCTGTGCAGCGTGAACAACTCGCCGACTTCCTGCGCCGCCGTCGCGAGTCGATCCGGCCCGGCGATGTCGGTATCGCGGCGGGACCGCGGCGCCGCACCACCGGTCTGCGCCGGGAGGAGGTCGCGATGCTCGCCGGGATGTCGCCCGACTACGTCGTCCGCCTCGAACAGGGACGCAGCAGCCGGCCGTCGATCCAGCTGCTCGGCGCGTTGGCTCGGACTCTGCGTTTGACCGACGACGAGTGCGACCACCTCTTCCACCTCGCCGGACACCGCCCGCCACCTGCCGAGGGGGTGGCCCAGCTGGCGCGCGCCGGTCTCATCCGCATGCTCGATCTCCTCCACGAGACGTCGGCCATGGTGATCTCGGACCTCGGCGAGGTCCTCGCCCAGAACCGGATCTCGCTGCTGTTGGCGGGCGACCAGACAAGCTTCGTCGGCGACCATCGCTACCTCGCCTACCGCTGGTTCACCCGACCCGAGGTGCGGGCGGGCCACCCGCGGGAGGAACAGGAGCGGCACGCCCGGCACCTCGTCGCGGACCTGCGCGCCGTGGCGGGCCGCCGGGCCGGGGATCCGACGGTCAACGGGCTCGTCGACCGGTTGACGGCCGCGAGCCCGGAGTTCCGAACGCTGTGGGCCGAGCACGAGGTGGCTGTCCGCCGCGCCGACCGCAAGACCCTGCTGCATCCGCGGGTGGGTGCGTTACTGATGGACTGCGAGACCCTCGTGACCCCTGATCTGGGACAACAGCTGCTGGTCCTCACCCCGGCGGACGACGAGACTCGGGAGCGGCTCGATCTGCTGAAGGTAGTGGGCACCGAGGAGTTCCCGGCGGGGGTTTGAGCCGCGCAGAAGGGTGGACATCCCGGAGGGGTGGGACACGCCTACTTCTGAAGTCCGGCGGGCGGCGGGGCTGGCACTTCGCGAAGCAGTATTCCGGCGGCGATACCCGATATCGTGAGGACGACGGCGCCCACGGTCGCGGCGCTGGTGAAACCGTTCGTGTAGGCCTCGAACGCTTGCCGCAGCAGCGGGCCGGCGACCTCGTCCGGCAGGTCCTGGGCGGCGGCGACGGTGCCGCCGATCGTGTCGGTGGCGGCCTCGCCCACCGTTGCGCCCAGGGTGATGTCGGCGTTCATCGTGTCGCGGTATATCGCTGCGGCGAGGGTGCCGAGGACGGCGATGCCCAGCGCGCCGCCGAACTCGCTGCTCGTCTCTGCCAGGGCTGACGCGGCGCCGGCTTTCTCCGGCGGGGCCGTGGTCAGGACGAGCGAGGTGACCAGCGTGGCGGTCATTCCGACGCCGAGGGTCAGCGCGGTGTAGGCGGTGATCAGCAGGACGATGTGGGAGTCCGCGGTGACGAGGGTGAAGGTGGCGAACCCGCCCGCGGAGATCAGGAGCCCGAGGGAGACGAGCACTGCCGGGCGGATGGTCCGTGCCAGCAGCGAGGCGAGAGCGACGCCGGTGAAACTGCCGGCGACGGTCGGGAGCATCCACAGCGCCGCAGCGAACGGTGCGTATCCGAGGACGGTCTGGATGAAGGTCGCCGCGAGCAGCCCCATGCCCGCGGCGGCGAAGACGATGACGCCGTTGGCCAGGATCGAACTGCTGAACGCGGGACGGGCGAACAGCCGCACGTCGATCATCGGGCTGGTGCTTCTCCGCTGGCGAACGACGAAGAGCGCGGCGAAACCGGCTCCCCCGGCGACGGCGGCGATGGACGTCCACTGTGCGCCGTCCTCGGCGATCTTCTTGATGCCGTGGACGACCGGCAGGACAGCCGCGAGCGAGAGAGCGGCGCCGAACAGGTCGAAGCGGCCGGGATCGGGGTCGCGGGATTCACCGATGATGATCGGGGCGGCGAGCAGCAGCGCGATCATGACCGGCACGTTGATGAGGAACACCGAACCCCACCAGAAGTGCTCCAGCAGGAGCCCACCGACGATCGGGCCGACCGCGACGCCGCCGATGAACGCACCGGTCCAGATCCCGACCGCGGTACGGCGCTGGTTCTCGTCGAGGAACATGCCGCGGATCAACGACAGCGTCGACGGCGCGAGTGTCGCGCCGCCGAAGCCCAGGAGGGCGCGCGCGGCGATCAGCATCTCGGCGCTCTGGGCGAACGCTGCCAGCAACGACGCGGCACCGAAGGCCACGGCGCCGATCAGCAGGAGCCTGCGCCGCCCGATCCGGTCGCCGACGCTTCCCATGGTGATGAGCAGCCCGGCCATCATGAACCCGTAGATGTCCATGATCCATAAGAACTGGCTCGCCGTGGGGTTCAGGTCGGCACTGATCCACGGCGATGCCATGAACAGGACGGACAGATCCATCGAGGCCAGCAGCGCCGGGAGCACCAGCACCGCCACGCCGAGCCAGTCACGAGCGTTGGCACCTGCGTGAGTTGCCACGCCCGTCATCGGTCGCCGCCCGCGATTCGCTGCGCGGTGGCCAGCAGATGCGCACGATCGTCGGGTCCGACGTGATACCCGTCCACCACGACGGAATGGATCAGCTGGGTGTTCCGGATATCGACGAGTGGATCGGCGTCCAGGATCACGAGGTCGGCCACGCGATCCGCCTGCACCGTGCCGGCCCAGTCATCACGGCCGAGGAACCTCGCCGGCTCCAGAGTGGCGCACTGGAGAGCCCGCATCGGGGTCAGGCCGGCGGCAACGAACTGCTCGAGCTCGACGTGCAAGCTGAACCCGGGGAACAGCCCGGGACCCACCGAGTCCGTACCGGCCAGCAGCCGTACGCCCGCCTCGTCCATGGCGGCGACGGTCGCGCGTCGCCGGTCGAGCAGATCGCGATGGTGCGCGGATTCCTCGATCGACCGGCCGCCGCCACAGTAGATCTGCTCCCTGAGGAAGCCCCAGGACTCCGGGGTACCGGGGACCAGATACTCCATTCGCTGGTCATCGAGTCGGATCGACTCAGGTCGGTCGATCGCCACGTGCACCGCGAGGGTGGGCGTGTAGGCGACATCGGCGGCGACGAGACGTTCGAACACCGAACTCGCCGCGGTGGGGTCGTACGAAGCGACCGCATCCCACTCGACCTCGGTGATCTGCTTCAACCAACTGCCGAGGTGGAACTCCGGGGACGTCCGTATCGCGGCCATCGCCGCCTCGAGCCTGTCGACGTCCGACGATGTGGCAGGCAGGAGCCCACCGAACAGGTGCTCGAACGACCGCTGACCCGATTCGATCTGGTCGAGGAACGGCACATTGTCCGATCGATGGCCGGCGACGGCGATGTCGCGCCGGTGTGCCTCTGCGATCACGGCACGATAGGCGTCCGGGGCGAGCCGCGAGTACACCTTGATGAAGTCGGCTCCGTTGTCGATCGCCTCGGCCACGGCTCGCCGCGCTTGCCCGGGTGATGTGACCGTCACGATCGGGGTATCGGGGACGTCGGACCACAGTCCGGGCTCGCCGTCGAACAGGGGGCTGGCGATGGTCATCCGCGGGCCGAGCAGCTCACCGGACTCGATCTTCTCGCGGATCGTGTGCAGCACGGGCCGGCCCCACATCTCGCGGACCGCCGTCACGCCGTTGGCGACGTACAAGCCGGCGAAATGCCGGGGGTCATCGGTTTCCGCCTCACTGTGCACGTGCATGTCGGTGAGCCCCGGAATGAGGTACTTCCCGCTGACGTCGTGCACCAGGGCACCGGGCGGGATCGGAACCTGCGAGGCAGGCCCCACCGTCGTGATCATCCGGCGGATGACGACCACGGTCTGGTCCGGCCGAGGTGGGGCGCCGGTCGCGTCGATCACTGTGGCACCGACGTAGGCATGGATCTCGCATTGCGTCATGCGTACAAAGTATCGGCGCTCTAGGCACGCGAGAGCTGACCTGGTGCACTTGCTGGTATATGGGACTTCGAGAGCCTCCACGGGCAGGACGCACCTGTGGCGACGCCTCAAGTGCACTAGTACTCTACGTCCGTGTCCGATGCAGACGATCTGCCATCGCAGCGGATCGCCGCTGCCCTGCGGGAGCGGATCGCACGCGGTGAGCTCGAACCCGGTGATCGAGTCCCCTCCACCCGGCAGCTCGTTCGGGACTGGGGCGTCGCCATGGCGACGGCGAGCCGCGCGCTGGCGACGCTTCGGGACGAGGGCCTGGTGACCACACGGACGGGTTCGGGGACGGTGGTGCGCGGCGTCCGCGGGTCGGGTGCCGCGCCGTTGACCCGGAGCCGTGTCCTCGCCGTCGCCGTCCGTATCGCCGACCGCGAGGGGTTGGAGGCACTGTCGATGCGCCGGCTGGCCGGTGTGTTGAAGGTGGCGCCGATGTCGCTGTATCGGCACATCGCCGGGCGCGACGAGTTGGAGATCCTGATGGTGCGCGCCATCTTCGGAAGCAATCCTCTGCCTCGTTCGATGCCTACGGGCTGGCGACAGCGCCTCGAAGTGGTATATCGGCTGCAATGGCGCTTGTACCGCGCTCATCCCTGGTTGGCGGAGCTGACGCTGGTGACCCGTCCACCGCTCGCGCCGGAGGCGATGCTGCACAGTGAGTGGACCCTCGAGGCGCTGGCCGAACTCGACCTCGACCCACCGACACGGATGCGTACCGCGCTGGCTCTGCCCGCGTTGGTTCACGGGCTCGCTCTGGCGGCTCTGTACGAGATCCGTGCCGAACACGAGACGCGTCTGCGGAACGAGCAATGGTGGACCACGATCGAGGCCGAAGCGTCCGAACTGGTCCGTGGAGCCGGCTTTCCCCGGCTCCGTGAACTCGGCGCTCTCGCCACTGACGCGTTCGGCCTCGACGGTCTGGACGAAGCGTTCGAACTCGCTCTCGGTCACTACCTGGACGGGCTCGCTGCCGCAGCCGGGTGATCACGACGGTGAGCCCGTGCCGACTGCCGCGGCATGCACGAGCCGGGACGCCGCCCTACGGTCGGCCGGGCGGCGACGAGCATCGGTACGTCGTCCCACCGGTCGGCGAGCCGGCGCGACCGGATACACCGCACGAGGGAGCGACCCATGAAGATCACCACCGCGGTGGCCCGGGAGATGCCGACGCCCGTGCCCGCCGTACCCGGGCACGAGGGAGCCGGTGTAGCCGAGGCGGTCTCCGGCTCCACGGCGGGCACGGGCGTCGAACCGGTCGTCGTCATGGGTCGGGTGTGACGTGCGGGAAACGGACAGGCCGGGCACGTCCGGCTGGCCGAGCCTGCGGGTCTCGGACTGGACCGCCACACGCGACACCCTGCACATGTGGACCCAGATCGTGGGCAAGATCCGGATGGCGCACGCCCCGCTGGTCAACCACTGGTGGCAGGTCACGCTCTACGTCAGCCCCCGCGGCCTGACCACGTCCACGATCCCCCACCGGTCGGGTGCGTTCGAGATCGAGTTCGACTTCGTCGGTCACCAGCTCGCGGTGCGCAGCAGCGACGGCGACAGCCGCACCCTCGCGCTGCGCCCCATGCCGGTCGCCGAGTTCTACCACCAGCTCCTGGACATGCTCGACCGGCTCGGGATCGAGGCACCGATCCGGCCGAGTCCCAACGAGGTCGACCCCGCGATCCCGTTCGCCGACGACCACGAGCACGCCTCCTACGACAGCGAGGCGGCGGAACTGTTCTGGCGCCAGCTGCTCCAGGCCGACCGGGTGATCGGCGAGTTCCGGTCGCACTTCGTGGGCAAGGTCAGCCCGGTGCACTTCTTCTGGGGTGCGATGGACCTGGCGTGCACGCGCTTCTCCGGCAGGCCCGCACCCCCACATCCCGGAGGAGCCCCGAACTGCGGGGACTGGGTCATGGTCGAGGGGTACTCCCGCGAGCTGTCCAGCTGCGGGTTCTGGCCGGGCGGCGGCGAGGAAGGCGCCTTCTACTCCTACGCCTACCCCGAACCCGACGGCTTCCGCGACTACCCGGTGGGGCCGGCGGCAGCGCACTTCAGCACCGAGTTCGGGCAGTTCCTGCTGCCCTACGAAGCCGTCCGCACCGCCCCGGACCCGGACCGGGCGCTGACCGAGTTCCTGCACACCACCTACGAGGCGGCAGCCGAACGCGCGCACTGGGACCGCGCCGCGCTGGAGGACGACCCGTACCGGTGGGGCGACCGCATCCGCCGATGAGCGCGGGCCCGTCGCGTCGTGGACGGGCCGACCCGGCTGCGGGGCGGTAGCGTCCCGGGCCGTGGCCGTCTCCGTCAGTGACCAGCTGGTCGAGGTCCTCGTCCAGGCCGGCGTGCAACGGATCTACGGGTTGGTGGGCGACAGCCTCAACCCGATCGTCGACGCCGTCCGGCGATCCGGTGGGTCGGCGCAGGGCGGGGTCGACTGGATACACGTCCACAACGAGGAGTCCGCAGCTCTCGCGGCCGCCGCCGATGCCCAGCTGACCGGCACGATCGCGGTGTGCGCGGGTAGCTGCGGGCCCGGCAACACCCACCTGATCCAGGGCCTCTACGACGCCCACCGCTCCGGCGCCCCGGTGCTGGCCCTGGCCTCGCACATCCCGACCGGGCAGATCGGGACGAACTACTTCCAGGAGACCCACCCGACGGCGCTGTTCGCGGAGTGCTCGTCGTGGGTGGAGCTGGTGTCCCGCCCGGACCAGATGCCGCGCCTGCAGCGGATCGCCCTGCAGACCGCACTCGCCGAGGGCGGGGTGTCGGTGCTGGTGCTGCCCGGTGACATGACCGCCGAGCGGGCGGCCCACCCGACGGGGAACTGCGACCTGGTGCCGCCGACGGGGACGGTGCACCCGTCCGACGACCGCGTGGCAGCCCTGGCCGACCGGATCAACGCCGCGCGGACGGTGACGCTGTTCGTCGGCGCCGGCGCCCGCGACGCCCGTGAGGAGGTGCTGGCGCTCGCCGAGAAGGTGAAGGCGCCGGTGGGGCATTCGCTCGGCGGCAAGGAGTACATCCAGTACGACAACCCGTACGACGTCGGGATGAGCGGGCTGCTCGGCTACGGGGCGTGTTACGAGGCCTCGCACGAGGCCGAGCTGCTGGTACTGCTGGGTACCGACTTCCCCTACGACGCGTTCCTGCCGCAGTCCCGGACCGTGCAGGTCGACCGGCGCGCGGCGCACCTGGGGCGGCGCACGGCGCTCGAGCTCGGGGTGGAGGGCGACGTCGGCGCGACGCTGCGGGCCGTGCTGCCGCTGCTCGACCGCAAACCCGACCGCTCCTTCCTCGACGAGATGCTGCGCCATCACGCCGAGGCCCTCGAGAACGTCGTCGAGGCCTACACCTCCCGGGTGGAGGACCATCGCCCCGTCCACCCGGAGTTCGTCGCGTCGGTGCTCGACGACGAGCTCGCCGACGACGCGATCGTCACCGTCGACACCGGGATGTGCAACGTCTGGGCCGCCCGCTACATCACCCCGAACGGCCGGCGGCGCATCATCGGGTCCTACCGGCACGGGACGATGGCCAACGCCCTGCCGCACGCCATCGGCGCCGCGGTGTCGCACCCCGGTCGGCAGGTCGTGTCGATGTCCGGCGACGGCGGCCTCACGATGCTGCTCGGTGAGCTGCTCACCGCCGTCGAGCAGGACCTGGACCTGACGGTCGTCGCCTTCAACAACGGCACGCTGGGCATGATCCGCCTGGAGATGATGGTCGCCGGGTTCCCCGCGTTCCAGACCGACCACGGACCGGCGGATCTCGGGGCGATCGCCCGCGCCGCCGGTCTGCACAGCGCCACCGTCGAGGACCCGACGCAGCTGCGCGACGCGCTGCGGGACGCGCTGGCGCACCGCGGTCCGTCGCTGGTCGACGTGCGGACCGACCCCAACACGCTGTCGCTCCCGCCGCGCATCACCGCCGAGCAGGTCCGCGGGTTCGCACTCGCCGGGATGCGCACCGTGCTGGCCGGCGGCGTCGGCAAGATGGTCGATCTCGCGCGGTCGAACCTGCGACTCATCCCGCGAGGTCCACTGCGCTGACGCACTGCGCACCATCCTGTCGACACCGGCGGTCAGGGCAGCTGCGGGCCGTTCGTCCCGGATCCGAGCGACGGCGACCGGGAGCCGGACACCCGCCGGTACGCCCAGATCCCACCGCCGATCAGCAGCGCGCCTGCCGCCACCCAGACCAGCGACCCGATCAGCCAGCCCAGCACCGGTAGCACCACCCCGGTGAGCACCACGATCGCGCCGATCCCCGCCAACACCAACAATGCGATTCTCATGGCTCCACGATGCTCTGTCTCCGGTGGCGGCACCTCGGGGTCGGCCCCGGAGATGCCTCGGGGTCGTCATCGCCCGGAACGGGGTGCCCCTCGGCCTGCGCAAGTCAACAAATTTCTATAAGTACAAGCGTGTGTTTGTGCTAGATTGCCTCGACCGCACTCGCCGAGGAGCTCATGAGTACCGACCCCGCGCCCGACATGGACCTGGCCCTGCGCGCCCTGGCCGACCCGAACCGGCGGGCGATCCTGGCCGCGGTCCGCGGCGGCCCGCGACCGGTCGGGGAGCTCGCCGAAGCGGTCGGGCTGTCCCAGCAGGCCACCTCGCACCACCTGCGGATACTGCGTGCGGCCGGCCTGGCCCGCGGTACCCGCGAGGGCACCCGTCACCTGTTCGCCGTGAACACCGACGGGCTGAGCGCGGTGCGCAGCTACCTCGACGGGTTCTGGCCCGACCGGCTCGCCGCGCTCAAGGCCGCGGTCGAGGCCGGCGGCGCCATCGGGGGCGAGGATGGCTGAGTACGCGACCTCGATCGAGATCGCGGCGCCGCCGTCGCGCGTGTTCGACTACCTGGTGACCGAGGACGGGATGACCGCCTGGATGGGCCGGCACGCGACGCTGTCGCCGGAACCGGGCGGCCGGTTCACGGTCGACATCGCCGGTTACCCCATCCGCGGCCGCTACCTGCAGGTCGAGCGGCCACACCGCGTCGTCGTGTCCTGGGGTGTCACCGACAGCCCGGACCTTCCCCCGGGCGCGTCGACAGTGGAGTTCCGGCTCACCGCGACCGCCCGCGGTACCCGCGTCGACCTCGTCCACTCCGGGCTGCCCGACACCGACCTCGACGGTCACGCCGACGGATGGACCCACTTCCTGCCCCGCCTGCAGACGGCCGCGACCGGTGGCGACGCCGGCCCGGACACGTGGCGACCGATCGACGACCGCGACCACCGAACCCACCCGGGAGCCCCACAGTGACAGCGCCATCACGCACCAGCGCACTCGAGACCGTCCTGGACTACCACCGGGCATGGACCAGCGGCGACATCGACCGCGCCATGAGCCTGGTCGCCGAGAACGCGGTGTGCCACGCACCCGGCGAGGACCTCGTCGGCAAGGACGCCTACCGCGCGTTCCTGGCCGGTTTCGCGCCATTACTGACCGGCCTGACCGAGGTGGCCAGGCTCGCCGACGACCACCACGTGATGCTCTTCTACCACCCCCACACCGCGACGACGACCACCGCGCCCGCCGCCGAGTGCTTCACCGTCGAGGACGGGACGATCGTGAAGAACCTGCTCGTGTTCGACCGGCTGTCCTTCGCCCCGCCGCCCGAGTCCTGAGCGGGCGGATCACCATGCCGAGTGGGCACGGGCCGACCGCCGAACGCATCCGCGCGATGCTTGCCGCAGAACCCTCGATCCGCGAGGTGTCGATGTTCGGCGGCCTGTCGTTCATGGTGAACGACAAGATGATCGTCAACGTCCGCCGGGGCGGCGACCTGCTCGTCCGCGTCGACCCCGAACGCTCCCCCGGACTCGTGGCCGAGCACGGCGCCCGCCCCGCCGAGATGGGTGCGGGCCGGTCGATGGGACCGGGCTGGGTCGACGTCGCCGGCGAGCTGACCGCGACCGACGACCAGCTCCGCTTCTGGCTCGACGTCGCGATGGAGTTCAACAACCGGGCCCGCGCTCGCTGACCTGTGAAACAGCCGGCCGGCCGTGAACGAGGACGGACGTGTACCTGGATCCGGAACTGGCCGCCGTGCTCCCGACCCTGCCGGATCTGCACATAGCGGATCTGCCCGAAGCCCGGACGCGGATGCGTGCGTTCGCCGACCGGGCGCCCCGGCCCGAGCACGACGACGTGGTCCTCACCGTCGAGACGGTGCCCGCGACCGGGAGCGGGCCGGCGGTCCGGGTACTCGTGGCCTCGCCACCACCGGACGTGGCGCGCCCGCTCCCTGCGCTGCTGGTGCTGCACGGCGGCGGGTTCGTCATGGGCGCCGCCGACATGACCGCACCCCAGATCGCGCACCTGTGCGCCGAGCTTGGGGCGATGGTCGTCGCGGTGGACTACCGGCTGGCACCGGAACATCCCTATCCGGCCGCGCTCGACGACTGCGCGGCCGGGCTGGCCTGGCTCACCGGCCGCACGGACGTGGACCGCGACCGGGTCGGCGTCTACGGCATGAGCGCCGGCGGTGGCCTGGCCGCGGCGCTCACCCTGCTCGTGCGCGATCGGGGCGGTCCTGCGATCTGTTTCCAGCTGCTCGACGCCCCGGAGGTCGACGACCGGCTCGACACCCCCTCGATGCACACCTTCACCGACACACCGTTGTGGAGCCGCCCGGACGCCGAGCTGAGCTGGCGGCACTACCTCTCCGGTACCGACCCGGACATGTACGCGGCACCGGCCCGCGCCACCGACCTCAGCGAGCTGCCGCCGGCCTACATCTCGGTGTACGAGAACGACCCGCTGCGCGACGAAGGACTGGCGTACGCGGCGCAGCTGCTTCGGGCGGGCGTCAGCGTCGAGCTCCACCTGTTCCCCGGCACGTTCCACCGCTCGGTCGTCGTCGCGGACGCCGCGGTCTCACGCCGCCAGGCCGCCGAGACCCTCCGGGCACTGCGCGGTGGCCTCGGCCCGTAGTTCGACTGGTCAGCGCCGACAGGGCCCGGTGAGCGAGCGGTGTATCAGTTCCGGCCGTCGGCGCGAGGTCACCCGTGCATCTCCCGGATGCGGGCCGGCCCGTCGGGGGTCGGTGCCAGGTGTTTCGGAGAGGACATCGACGATGAGTGCAGATCCGCAGGCCGCACCGGCTGCTGCCCCACCACGCACGGTCCCGGTCGCGGCCGGGACCAACCTGCGTCGGGGGGTGTCGGTCCTGGGGCCGGCCAACATCATCGGGGCCCCGTTGCCCGCGGGGTCCTACACGGCGCTGGGCCAGTGCGCCGGCGGGTCGGTCACCGAGGGCAACGCGGTGAACTTCTGGTGGGTGAAGATCAGCGCCAGCACGCACCGTGACGGCTGGGTCTCGGCGGTACGCGTGCTGGAGGGCGGGAACAACGAACCGATCGCGGGCGTGGCCGAGCTGCCCACGGTCCAGGCCTGACCGACACGGCCGGGTCCGGTCGCCGCCGGGTTCGTCGACCGACACGTGGTCGTCACCGGTGGTCCTGGGCCCGGCCGTGCCGCACGATCAATCTCGAGCGCGACTTCGGTCTGCAGGCAGCCGGAACACCACGGCGGTGGTCACGAGGAGAACGAGCGTGCCGATCGACTCCACGACGAGCGTGGTCGGCGCCAGCTGGTAGTCCAGGCTCGAGCGGATACCGAAGAGCCCGACGGTCAGTGCGAGCACCAGCGACAGCAACGTACCGGCCATGAACAGCAGGCTCAGCACGGTTGCCGCTCGCAGGAACCACCGGCGAGCAACGATCATGGCGACCGCCAGCACGAGGCCCCCGACCGCGTTCAGCACGAACAGCGCGCCGAGCACACCGCCGGTGCCGTTGAACACGAGGTAGAGGTGGATCCCGCCCATCGCCACCAGGAACAACGCGCTGAGCACCTGCCAGATCAGCACCGAGCGCTGCGTGCTGCGCCCGCCGGTACGCGCCGGCTCCGGATCGCGTGAACCGGATGACCGCCCAGATGGCACGTCGGCTCACCTCCCGACGCCGAGCCCGCCCGAGACGTTCGGCATGTCGTGTCCCGGCCAGTTCACCACATCTCGGGAGCAGGGCCCACCGATGACCGGGATCCAGAAGAGCGGGGGCGAACGCCGCGTTTCTACATGAGGCTTGCAGTCGCGCACGGACATGGGCGCGACAACCGTAAGTTGGAGCGCTGGATCAGGCCGGCTGGAACAACTCGACGAGGTTTCCGGCAGGGTCCTCGAGCAGGATCTGCGATCCACCGCGGCCGACGACGATGTCGTTGCGGAACCGCACCCCCGCCCCACGCAGCCGAGCGACGTCGCCGTCGAGGTCGGTGACGGTCAGCTGGATGCGGTTCCACCCGCCCGGTGTGGGCACGCGCCCGTCGGGCATTACCCGGGACGCACCGCCCGAGCCGTGCGCGGCGTTGACCAGCAGCCGCAGCGCGCCGCGAGACAGCGCGGCGAAACCGGGGGCGGCGTCCATGACGACGGTGAACCCGAGATGGCGGGTGTAGAACTCGATCGACGCCCCGACGTCCTCGACGATGTAGCGCACGTTCACGACGTCCATCACGGATCCCCTCCCGAGCGAGTCATCCTCCGGCAAGCCTGGCATCGCTACCCGATATCGGCAAGCGATATAAGGTGTCGGGAGGCGACGCTGATCCGCGGTGTGATAATCGGATGCCGATATCGGGTTCGCGAGGGGAGGTCGAGGTGCGGGAGTTCCAGCGGGGCGCGGTGCGGCTGCACATCCTGCATCACGCCGCCGAGCAGGAGATCCACGGCGCGTGGATGAGCAAGGAGCTGGCCTCCCACGGCTACGACATCAGCCCGGGAACGCTGTACCCGACGCTGCACCGGCTCGAACGCGACGGCTTGCTCGAGTCGACCCAGGAAGTGGTGGACGGTCGCACACGACGCGTCTACCGGGCGACCGAGGCCGGGATGACAGCGCTCGCCGACGATCGTCGTGCCTTGGCCGAGCTCGCGCGGGAGGTGCTGCCCGACCGATGAACGACCTGCGACCGGTCGGCATCAGCAGCCGAGCTCCTTCCCGACCCCGCCCTGCCGGCGCTCGCGCAGCCCGCCCGGCCCGTTGGACCCGAACGGTCCTCCGCCTTCGGATGAAGTCGATCAGCAGGGCTGAGAACGTGGGCGGTGCAGAGACCTGCGAAGCGTTGTGCAAACAGGCTCAGTACAAGAACGGGTCCAAGTCGGTGTGAAACCGGTCGAGCAATCCGGCGAAGGTGTTGCGGTCGGCGTCGGGCCAGTACGCGATCACGTCGCGCAGCGAGGCCAGCCGGGCAGCGCGGACCCGCTCGCGGGCGGCCAGACCCTCGCGGGTCACGCCCTGGCGGACTCGGGCTGCGGTGTAGGTGTCCCGCCGGCTCAGTAGCTCCGGCCGCGGGCATCAGGGAGGGGAACCACCAGCACCGGACGGTGCTGGCGCCCGATGACGGCGTGCGACACCGACGGGTCCACCAGCCGCGCCAACGCACGTCGTAGCCCCTCGCCGCGGGTACCGACGATGATCATGAGTGCGTCCTGTGCGGCGGCGGCGCGCGCCAGCTCGGTCGCGGGGTCGCCGTGACGCGCCTCGTAGGACCACGGCAGCGAGGTCTTGGCGAGCAGGTTCTCGACGTGTCGGCGCTCCTCCGCCACGAGCGCGTCGCTCGGTGCGACCCGGTCCCAGGCATATCCGTCGGCGAGGAGGTACGGATCCGGGCAGATGGTGTGCACCACATGCAACCGCGCCCCGAGCCTGCACCCGAGGTCCACCGCGACACCCAGCGCGTGGTCGCTGGAGGTGTCACGGGCGTGGCCGACCAGCAACGTGGTCGGGTGCCCGCCCGAATCGGTCACGATGCCCTCCCTCCCCGGCCGTCACCGTGCGGTACCTGGGCCGGCTGGCGCGGGCGGTGGCTCATACGCTTTCCACGGCGCTGCTGATGGTGCGGACGCGGGCGTCCGGGCCGGGGCAGTAGAGCGACTCGGTGCCGTCGTCCCAGCGGATCCGGTAGGGCGGACCTTCCTGCTCGCCGAGGACGGCGAGAACCTCCCCGAACCGAGCAGAGCGGCCCAGGGTGGCCGACTCGATGATGATCCGATCCCCCACCGCGGCCTGCATTGCTCCCACACCTTCCTCACGTCGCCCGGGTGCTCGTGGTGCACAGGTGTCGCCGACGCGTCCCTCGCGGCCCGCCCTGCCAGCCGCTCGGTGAGGGCAGCCGGGGCCGTCCCCTGCGAGGAGTACTGGCCTGTCCAGTATCGGCCCTGCTGGCGCATCTGGGCGAGGGGCAGTTTCCCGGCCGAGGCGAGCCCGATCCCTGTTCATGTCGAGCTCGCCGCAGCTCACATCGCAGCTCGGGTCGGGTCGACGATGTCGTCCACCGCCATGATGCGGTCACACGGGAAACCGCCCCTGCGCGCGTGCTCCCGGATCAGCTCCGGCGCGGTTGCGTAGTAGAGGCAGTAGATCTTGTCGTCGGTGACATAGCTGTGGGCCCATTGCACGTCCGGGCCGAGCTCGGCCAGCACGGCATTGGACTTGGCCCAGATCTGCTGCCGCTCGGCCTCGGGCACGGCCTGGATTCCGGGCACACTGCGCTCGATCAGAAACTTCTGCATGGTGATCCCCTCCGGATCCCGTGGATCGGTGGCACCCGTGCAGGAGGTGGCGGAGCGGGCTCGTCGCCGGCTCCTCCCGGGCCCCGACTTCCGAGACACCCGAGGCACTCCCGTAGGCTGCCTACGTATAATGTGTAGGTAGCCTACGGAGCTGTCAAGGGGGTCGGGCCGTGAGTTCGCCGCGCCGTCACACAGTGATCACGCTGCTGCGCGCCGTCCATGACGCCATGGTCGACGAGCTGATCGCGCGACTGCACGCAGCAGGGCACCCGGACATACGCCGCGCACACAGTTCGGTGTTCGAGAACCTCGACCGCGACGGGACCCGGCTGACCGTGCTGGCCGACCGGGCACAGATGACCCACCCGTCGATGAGCGAACTCGTGAGCGCGGTGGAACGGCTCGGCTACGTCGAACGCGTCCGGGACACCGCGGACGGCCGGGCGCGCGTCGTGTGCTTCACCCCGGCCGGGCGGAACCTGCAACGCCTCGCCCTTACCGAGACCGCGGAGGTCGAGGCCGCGTGGCTCGAGCGACTGGGCCCCCGCGTCGGCGCCGGGCTACGTACCGCGTTGCTCACCGCACTCGATACGGCCGAGGCGGAACCGAGCCCGGAGGCGGTAGACCCGGGGGGCATGGCGGGTCGATGATGGCCGGGTATCCGATCACCCCGGCGGGGCGGAGACACGATGATCGAGATGCGAGTAGCCGGAATCGGGATCGACGCCGACCGGCGAAGGCCGCTGCTGGTGCTGGTCGAGTCCCAGGGCCGCAGCCGGGTCCTGCCGATCTGGATCGCCGAACCCGAGGCGTTCGAGCTCACCGTGGCCGCGCAGCACGTGTCCCGGCCACGTCCGGGCACCCATGAACTGATCCTCGCCGTGCTGGCCGGCAGCGGCCGGCGACTGACCCGCGTGGCCATCACCGAGCTGCGTGACAGCATCTACTTCGCCGAACTCGTCCTCGACAACCAGGTGCGGATCTCGGCCCGCCCCAGCGACGCCGTGACCCTCGCACTGCTCGCCGACACCCCGATCCAGGCCCACGAGACCGTTCTCGACATCGCCGCAAGCGAACACGGCATGACGATCACCTTCGACCAGCCCGACGCCCCGGACCCCACCGCAGCGCCGGAATCGACTCCGGACGAGCCCGATACCCACGCCCGGGTCCAGGAGTTCCGCGACTTCCTCGACGCCGTCGATCCGGACGACTTCGGCACCGACCCGGACCGATAGGCGGGACCCCTGGGGCGAGCCCGCGCCAGAAAGGCGGTACCCGAATGTCCGGGGTGCAGTCCGTGGACCGCGCGATCACGCTCCTGGAGCTGCTCGCCGACCGCGGTGAGGCCGCGGTCGGCGAGCTGGCCGCAGCGCTTGCGGTGCACCACTCGACCGCGTTGCGGCTGCTCGGTGCTCTCGCCGAACACGGCCTGGTCGAGCAGGTCGGCGACCGCGGCACCTACCGGCTCGGGTTCGCGCTGATCCCGCTGGCCGGCCGGGTCGCCGAGCGGCTCGAGGTCACCACCCACACCCACCCGGTCTGCGAGGAACTGGCCGCCCGGCTCGGCGAGACGGTCACCATCGCGATCCCGGACCGCGGCCACGCGGTCAACGTCGACCAGGCCCGCGGCCCGTCGATGGTCACCGCCCACAACTGGCTGGGCCGGCTCACCCCGCTGCACAACACCTCCACCGGCAAGGTGCTCCTGGCCGCGGCCGGCGCCGCCGACCCGGACGCACTGGCCACCGCACTGGCACCCGGCACCCGCCTGTCCCGCCCGGCCCTGCGCGCACTGGCCACCGAACTGGCCCAGGTCCAGGCCCACGGCTACGCCTGGGCACTGGAGGAGTACGAGCCCGGGCTGCACGCAATCGCCGCCCCGATCCACGACCCCGACGGCGCGGTGATCGCCGCGCTGTCGGTGTCCGGACCGTCCTACCGGCTACCCGCAGAGCGGATCGCCGAGATCACCCCCGACGTCATCGCAGCCGCCCGGGAGATCAGCCACCGGATCGACCTGCACCGGCAGTGAGCCACGACGACCGCGGGGCATCGCCCTCGCCCGCGGCGAGGCGCCCAGCGTTCTCGTCGGTGAGGCGTGTGGTGGTGGACGGTCGTCGCGCCCGGCCGGGACTTGCGCCCCAGATGTGACCGCTGATCACCGACACCGCCCGGGCTGGAGGCGTCGATACTGGCGATCGTGCTCATCCGGGTCGCTACCAGCGCTGACGCTGCCGCGATGGCGCGCGTGGTGGCGACCGTGGCAGCGGAGGGTTCGATCGGTGCCGAGCCCCCGGTGGACATCGACGCCCGTGCCCGGCAGTTCCGCGAGATGCTCGAGAACCCGGGAGCGGGTGGCCTGTGGGTCCTCGACGATCAGGGTCGGGTCGTGGGCCTCGCCGGGGCGCACGACAGCGGCCCGGTCGGGGTCCTCTCGGTCGGAATGGCGCTGCTGACGCAGGCGCGAGGGCAGGGCGCAGGGCGCGCGCTGCTCGACACGCTCCTCGATCATGCTCGGGCGTGTGGTGCGCACAAGGTCGACCTCGAGGTCTGGCCGGACAATGCCCGGGCCATCGCCATGTACACCCGTGCCGGGTTCCAGGTGGAAGGGGTGCGGCGCGCTCATTACCGTCGTCGCGACGGCAGCCTGCGCTCGACGCTACTCATGGCGCATCTGCTCGATGAGGAGCCTGGCCGGCGCTAAGGGGATCGCGGTGGTCCCTCGTGCGCGCCGCGGCTACGTCCGAAACCGGGGCCGTTGTACCCCGTTCATCCGGGCCTGCTTGCTCTAGAATTGCTCGATCCAGCCACCCGGAGAGCAGGACCGCCTCCGCAGCGTCGCGGACGCGGTCGCGGAGGCGATGGTCCACATGGCTGAGCAGCAGCAACCACGACACCATGAGGCCGGTTCCGACGATTCCGTTGCCGTGGGCTCGTCGGCCGTGCCGAAGACTTCGCCGGGGATTCCGCCGGAGAATCGGGTCGCGGGGTCGGCGTCGGATGCGAAGTTGCCGATCGACTGGCTCGTGTTCGGCGTGGGCGGTGTCCTGGCGGTCGTGTTCGTGCTCTGGGGTGTCATCGGCACGGAGTCGTTGGGCAATGCCGCCTCGACCCTGCAGACCGGCCTGATCGAGGGTGGTGGTTGGGCGTTCATCCTCGCCGCCACCGGCTTCGTGGTCTTCTCCCTGTTCTTGGCCTTCAGCCGCTACGGCAAGATCCGGCTGGGAACCGACGTCGAGCAGCCCGAGTTCCGCACGGTGTCCTGGATCGCGATGATGTTCAGCGCCGGGATGGGTATCGGGCTGATGTTCTTCGGCGTCAACGAGCCGCTGTCGTTCTTCACCACCGCGGTGCCGCCGGCCTCGGGTGCTGCGCCGCTGACCCCGGACGCGGAGTGGGTCGCGATGGCGACCTCGTTGTTCCACTGGACGCTGCACCCGTGGGCGATCTACGCCGTGGTGGGACTGGCCATCGCCTACAGCACTTTCCGGCGCGGACGCCGGCAGCTGATCAGCCAGGCCTTCATCCCGCTGATCGGGCAACGGGCTGCCGAGGGGTGGATCGGCAAGGTCATCGACATCCTGGCCATCTTCGCGACCCTGTTCGGTTCGGCGGCGTCGCTGGGCATCGGGGCGTACCAGATCGGCGGTGGTCTGCAGGCCACCGGGTTCACCGCGGGGCAGCCGGGCGCGATCGTGCTCGTGGGGATCATCGTCGTCCTGACCGCCGCCTTCGTACTGTCGGCGGTGTCGGGCATCGCCCGCGGCATCCAGTACCTGTCCAACATCAACATGGTGCTGGCGGGTCTGTTGGCGCTGTTCGTGTTCGTGGTCGGCCCCACGATCATCATCCTGAGCCTGATCCCGAGCAGTATCGGCGCCTACTTCACCGAATTCTTCGAGATGGTCGGGCGCAGCGGCGCCCAAGGCCCGGAGATGCAGGACTGGCTCAGTTCCTGGACGGTGTTCTACTGGGCCTGGTGGATCTCCTGGACCCCGTTCGTCGGGATGTTCCTGGCCCGGATCAGCCGCGGGCGCACCATCCGTGAGTTCGTGGGCGGGGTCATCCTGGTGCCCAGCGTGGTCAGCCTGTTGTGGTTCGCCGTCATGGGCGGCACCGCGATCAACCAAGCCAGCCAAGGTGCTCAGTTCTCCGATGAGGTTCCCCCGGTTTCGCGGAGTCCGGGTTATCTGTGATCGTCGCGCTGGCCGCGATCGTAGGCGTCCTCGTACTCGTCAGGTGAGAGCCCGCCGAGCCCGGCCTGGATCCGGCGGGGGTTGTACCAGCCGTCTATGTAGCGCAGCAGGGCGTGCTCGGCCTCGGCGCGGGTGGCGAACGTCGTACCCGGCCAGTACACGAGTTCGATCTTGAGCGTGGACCACAGGTTCTCCGCGAGGGCGTTGTCGTAGCTGTCGCCTGTGGACCCGGTCGAGGGTGCGACACCGGAGTCGACCAGGCGCTGGGTGAACCGCAGCGCCGTGTACTGGGCGCCCTTGTCGCTATGGAAGATCAACTCGCCGGAGCGCGCCGATCGGGAGCGCAGCGCATGATCCAGGGCGGTGAGCACCAGCGCGGTGGTCGCCCGCTCACCGGTGGCCCAGCCGACGACCCGGTTGGCGAACGCGTCGCGCACCGAGGCCAGCCACAGCACGCCCTCGCCGGTGACCAGCCGCGTCAGGTCAGCGACCCAGAGCCGGTTCGGCGCGTCGGCCCGGAAGTCGCGCTCGACCCGGTCCGGGGCGGCGGTGTGGTTCGGATCCTGCCGGGTCGAGCCGTGGCGCCAGCCCCGGCGCAGGTGCGCGCCCTGCAGGCCGTGGGTGCGCATGATCCGCTCGATGCGCTTGCGCCCGACGCGCACGCCCTGGCGGCGCAGCTCCAGCCACACCCGCGGCGAGCCGTAGGTAGCGGCGTGCTCGTTCACGCTGCGCACCTTGACGATCTGCTCGAGCAGCGCCGCGTCGTCGAGCTCGCGCCGGCTCGGGGCGGCCTGGCGGGCCCGCCAGTCGTAGTAGGTCGAGGCCGGGATGCCCCGGACCCGCAGTACGAGACCGGCCGGGAAGCCATGGGCGTCGATGAAGCTCATGACCACCTCCGGGTCGGGCCGATCTCGCTGGCGAAATACGCACTCGCCGCGCGCAGGACCTCGTTGACCCGCCGCAGCTCAGCGTTCTCGGCCGCCAACCTGCGGTTCTCCTCAACCATGTCAGTGCTTGAGCGGTCATGCCGTTCGCCGGCGTCGGCCTCGGCCTGACGGACCCAGTTCCGCAAGGCCTCGGGGTGCACGTTGAGCTGCTCGGCCAGCCGCTTGAACGACGGCCGCGGCTCGGACTGTCGATACAGCCGAACCGCCCGTTCCCGCAGCTCATCGGGGTACTTCCTCGGTGCTGCCAACAGAGCCTTCCTTCCCAGTCCCTCACGATGGGACCAGTCTTCGAAGACTCCGGCGAAGCGGGGGAAGCTCACGATGACTCGGATGTGCAGCTGTTCCAGATGCTGGACGCCTACCCCTGGGCCACGGCCACCGGGCTGCTGGCCATGGTCCTCGTGGCGATCTTCTTCGTGTCCGGTGCGGACGCGGCCTCGATCGTCATGGGCACGCTGTCCGAGCGCGGCAGCATCGATCCCAGCCGGTGGGTGGTGATCTTCTGGGGCTGTGTGATGGGCGCGGTGGCGGCCATCATGCTGCTCGCCGGCGGCGAGGATGCGCTGTCGGGGTTGCAGAACATCACGATCCTGGTGTCGGCGCCCTTCGTGATCGTCATGATCATGTTGTGCTTCGCCCTGGGCAAGGATCTGCGCCGCGACCCCATGATGCTGCGCGACATCAAGGGCCGGCGGGTCATCGAGCATGCCGTCGACTACGCCACCGAGCGCCACGGCGACGACTTCTACATCCAGGTCCAACCGTTCACCCGGGCCGAGCAGGACGCCCTGGAGCGGGCCATGGCCGGTCGCCGCTCCGGCGACACCGGCGTCGGCGGTGGCCCCGGCACCGGTCCCGGGTACAGGATGACCGTGCCGGGCGACCCCGACCAGGAATCCACACCCTCCCCGGATGCGGCGCCGGGCGCCACGAGAGGCTCCGAGTCCGCCGACCGGTCCAGCAACGACCGCGGCTGAGATTCGCTCCCGGCCCGAGGCCGGGGGCCTGCTAAGTGATCAGGTGTCCTGGCCTCACAGTTCGCCGTGGCGTCGGGCCCAGAGCAGGCACCCTGCTGGGACAAGTCCCAGTTGCACGATGAGCACGGTGACGGTCTCGAGGGCCCTGGGAGGAGAGCGATCACGGCCGCGTAGAGCACCGCCAGCAGCATCACCACGACCACGACCCACCAGCGCAGTCGGGTGCCGGTGTGCCGGATCGGCGGGTGAACGTTTCCCTCGGTGCCGCTCAACAGGTGTGCGAGATCTGGGTCGTCGCGGTAGGTCGAGCGCGCGAGTTCGGCGAGCACATCGCGTTCGTGCTCGCAGCACATCGCGTTCGTGCTCGCCGAGTGGGCGCGGTGGGTGGTCGTCGAGCACGGCCTCGACCCCCTCGCAACGGGGCATCGCTCCAGCGACGGTAGCGGGATCACGGTACGACCGATCCGTCGCTCGGCCACCCTCTCCCCAACGCGGTCGTGCCCCGATCGTTATGCACGGCGTCGTGGGGTGAGTGCGGCTGACGCAGGCGGACCATATCGAAACGGTCAGCGGCTTCAGTGTGATTCAGCAGTCGAGGTTTCAGTTCTTGTAGGATCGGGTACGCGCCCGTTCAAGATCGACGGCAGGCCCGGGCGTGTCCGTTGATCGAGGCCCGGCCGGTTGGAAAGCAGCCGGCCGGGCTGCCTCGTCAAGCACGTGGGAGTGCTGCTTCACCTGCGCCTCCGGTTGCGCCGGCCGGGCCGGTCCGGGACCGTGCTTCGGTCCCCTGATCCGAGTGAGGCTCCCCGATGATCAGAGCAAGGCAGTGCCGCCATGCGCGCTCGCGACAGCTGAACGGACACGGATCCGGCCCGGAATGGTGGGCACCCCCGCTACGTGACTCCGAATCCGTGCCGATCTTTCGGGCGGTCGTCTCCGTCATCACGTCGCTCCGGGGCCGACCGCGACCGGAGAGACGACCTGGAGTCCCCTGGGTGCGATCAGTGCAGGTGCACACCCGCGTTCGCCGGCAAGGACTGCTTCCGTAGTCGGCTGAAGCGGTGCACGTGAGTCGCCCGCCCACTCCCGCCCCGCTCATGCGCCGTCAGCGAGGCGGGAACGGTGGCTGTGGGGTGGGCCGTGTGGGATCTGGTCCCGGATCCGGTGGCTCCGGATCGGGAATCGGTGGCGGTGGCGGTTCCGGAACCGGTTTGGGCGGTACCGGCGGTGGGACGGGCGGTGCGGGTGGCTCCGTGGCCCTGCCGGGGCGTGTGCTGATCGATGTCATCGGTTGATCACCTCATCTACCACGGTCGTATGACGTGCCATACCCCGCTGTGGAAGGCATACCCGCCGGCTCCGTGGTCGATTCGTTCGGAACGGCCTGGTCCGGCAACCGCAAGGCGAGGGCATCAGCGAGCCGGAGTGCTGCGCGTGCGCTCGCCCGCATCCGATAATCGGGCCCGGAGCACGGTCCCAACCTGGGCCGCTGCGGCGCGGGAGGCGATCGGACATGACGGGTGAGAGGCCCGCGAACCCCGCGGGCGAGGTCGTCCTGTATTGGCGGCCGGGCTGCCTGTTCTGCGTCGCGCTCCGCGCGCGGCTGTCCTTCTCCCGCTTGCGCTACCGGCGGGTGAACATCGCCGGTGACCCGGACGCGGCCGCGTTCGTCCGGTCGGTGGCCGACGGCAACGAGACCGTGCCGACCGTCGACGTCGCGGGCCGGGTCCTGGTCAACCCGTCCGCGCCGGATCTGCTCGCCGTCGTCCGCGAGCGCGCCCCGCACGCGCTGGCTCGGGGCTGACGGCGCCGACCCGGGTGCGGCGTTCCGGTCCCGGCAGCGCCGACCCTCGCACGTGTGAGCAGGGACCGCCTCCGCGGCGACGCTTCGCGCCGCGTCCCCGAAGTGTTCCCGCCCTCGGGCACAGTGCGGTGGCCGAGATCGGCGAGGACCCACCCGCCGACGAGGCCACGCTGGCCACCGCGATGACCGCCAAGCGAGAGGCGGTCCTGGCAGCCCGATCCGTCGTCGACACCGCCCTCGAGGTCGCCGGGGGCAGCGCGTTCTTCCGTCCTTCGGCGCTGGAACGAGCCTACCGAGACGTGCGGTGCGGACCGTTCCACCCGCTCACCCCGGAGGGGACGCCGGTCGTGCTCGGCGACCGCGCCCTCGCCGCCCAACGCTGACCACCCGTCCGAAACGAAGCGCGACGACGTTCGAACACCGGCTCCTGATCACCAGGACGAACCGTTGAGGAGCACATCGTGGCCGAGTACGCGACCACCATCGCCGCCGCCGTCGGCAAGATTGTCGAGCGATGGAGCCGGGTCGACGACCGCACCTTGCTCACGCAGATCGGCGCGATGCCCGCCAACACCATGGCCTGAGCCCGGATACCGTGCACGAGACGGGCCGGGTCGCGCCGGAGGTGGAGGCTCTCGGTGGTTACGAGCCGGGGTTCAGGGGGTATACGGAACCCAGCAACGCGAGGACACCACAGATGAGTCGGCCACCCGACAAGCACGACAAGCACGAGCCACCCAGCGGTCCGGAGCTTACGAGCCCGTCACTGGCCGACATCACCTACCGGTTGATGACCGGGTTCGCCGGCTCGGTCGACCGTTCCACCATCACCCGCATCGTGCGGACCTGCCACCGTGACCTTCGCAGGGCACCCGCCAGGGCCGGGTCCGACGGCGCGGCCCTGCCCGAACTCATCGAGCGCCGAGCCCGCGAGAACCTGGCCGCCCTGATCAAAACCGGATCCGCCGGCCTGAAGACCGCACCCGGCCAGTTCTCATCCCCGTAGTCCCCAACTCCCTCTCCCCCCGTCAACCGTCAGCAGCCGTCCGTTGTCCTCAGGTCCGGCAGCGCCGAAGAAGGCGTCCGGCCGACCGTCGCCGAGACGGCCACCCGGATGAAGTCGTGCAGTGCGAGTGTTCCTCGCCGCCTACGGCACCGCGCAGCAGAGCGCACGACAGCGGGGTGCGAGGCGACGCGCCGCGTGTCAGGTGTCCGACACCCGGTCAACCGCTCGCTCCCAGAACGGCACGGTGAAGAAGAACAAGGCCAGCAGCAGGCCCTTGACCAGTCCCGGCCAGCGCTGCTCGAGCAAGGCCAGCACCGCCAGGGTCAGGAAGAGCACGCCGGGCACGAGGGCTAGCCACTTCAGCTTGTCCCACATCGCCGATCACCTCCACGTCGGTGGAGGTCGAGCGTGGCCTGTCACGACGGCGGGATCGATGGGGCCCACCCCACGTCCGCGGGGAGCCAACCCCCGCGTGCTGGTAGATCGACGCAGTAGGTTTCGTGGACCTCTTACCGGACGACCGGAGCCGCTACCGTCACGATATGACTCACGTCACACCCGGGTCGGAAAGCGTGATCGTGGGTCACGGCTTCTACACCGACATTTCCAACCGCAACGGGCGGCGGCCCGCGGCGCGTACCGACACCTGGTGGACGCGGCGAGCGCAGTGCCGCTGCCGTCGCCGCCGACGCCTGTGCTGATCGGCGATGTCGGCTGTGCGGGCGGCGCGAACGAGATGGCACCACTCGCAGCGGCGATCGACGCGGTACGCGCTCGGGACGCAGCGGTTCCGGTCGAGGTGGCCCATACCGACCTGCCGGAGAACGACTTCGGCCCGATGTTCGCGCTGCTCGGTGGCCCGGACGGGTACCCGAGCGCTCGACCGTGATCGAGACGTTCTACCAGGGACTCCACGGCAGGATCGCCGCCGACCCGAGGGCAGCCGCCTGCTGCTGGCACGTGATGACGCTACGGCTGCGGCGCCGCGCCGGGGCCTGACCGCGACAGGCTCTCCCAGCCCGGGACGGCAGGTGCGCGGCGAGGGCGACGACCGCGAGAGCCTGGCCGCCCGATCGACGTCACGCCCGTCCGGACCCTCCGTGTAGCGCCACCGCAGCGGAGCGAGTTCAGCACTGGAGGGCGTCGTCGATCTCGCGCAGGCCCTGGGCTGCACGCCAGAGGTGGTCCTCGGGAGGGGCCCCGAGCCCCTTGCGCTCGGCGCGCCAGTCCCGGTCGTGGTAGCGATCGAGCACCTCGCGCAGATGGGCTCGGGCCAGGGCACGCTCGTCGTGGAGCTGGGCGTGCCATTCCGGCAGGGACGGCTCCACAGTGGATGGACTGCGTCGTTCGCGCAGCGCATCGAGGACGGCGGTGTCGGGCCCGTCGTGGTCGGACCAGAACCGCGCCACACGACGATCCCGCGCGTTCCACGCCGGCCACACGTGCGGACGGTAGGACCACAGCACCGGACGCTTGCCGAGGCCCAGCTGCTCCGACACCCATTCACCGGCGGGGTGCAGGGCGATCCAGGGCAGCTCGTCGGCGGGGATCTCGAGGAGCAGCACCACGTGCACCTCGTCCACCTGCACGTCCTCCACCGCGTCGCCTGGCCGCAGGAGGCTGCCGGTGACCCACAGCGACTCCAGTGGCCATCCGATGGGAGCGCCCCGGAACCGGAGGTTCTCGCTCGCGATCTCGGCCATGGCGGCGAGGTGCCGCACGGCGGAGGTTCGCTTCATCGGACTCCCTCCCGCAAACGTCGCCGTGGTCGCTCTGCAGCCGAGGCTCAGCTGCCGTCACCGGGACGGACGCTACCTCGATCGAGCTCACCGACGACGCCTGCTTGTGAGCCCCGTTGCCGCCGCTCATCTGAAAGTGACCACTGCTGATCAGTGGAAGTGACCACCCTTGCGACCCGCCGACTGAGATCCACCACCAGTAGGCGGGCCCCCTCGACGCTCCGGTTGAACCGGCCGGAAGTCGTCGAGGGAGCCCACTCGGGATGCTCGCATGGGAGTCGTACGTGGAAGCACAAGCACTACGCGCGCAGGGATGGACGATCTCCGCGATCGCCCGGCATCTGGGCGTCACACGGGTGACCGTGCGCCGCTATCTGAGCGGCGAACACACGCCGGGGCAGCGGGCCCGCAGCGCGCCGGATCCGTTCGAGGGGTTCGCCGAGTACTGCCGGCTGCGGCTCGGTGCGGACCCGCATCTGTGGGCGACCACGTTGTTCGACGAGGTCACCGCGCTGGGCTATGCGGGCTCGTATCCCTCGTTCACGCGCGCGCTGCGCGCCCGGGAGCTGCGCCCGGCCTGCGAGCCGTGTCGGTCGGGCAAGACCAGCCAGCGGGCGGTGATCGCCCACCCGCCGGGCGCCGAGACCCAGTGGGACTACCTGGAGCTGACCGACCCGCCCGCGCACTGGGGGTTCGCCGGCAGCGCGTTCGTGCTGCTCGGGGTGCTGGCGCACTCGAGCCGGTGGCGGGGCTGGATCACCGAGTCGCTCGATCAGCCGCACCTGATCGAAGGCCTCGACCAGGTCGTCGGCCGTCTCGGCGGGGTGACGCGGCGGTGGCGGTTCGACCGGATGTCCACGGTGTGTCATCCCGGCTCGGGCCGGCTCACGGTCAGCTTCGGACCGGTGGCGGTGCACTACCGGGTCGGGATCGACATCTGCCCGCCGCGGCACGCCTGGCGCAAGGGCGCGGTGGAGAAGAGCGCGCACGTGATCGCCCAACGCTGGTGGCGCACCCTGGCCGACGACACCACCCTCGCGGGGGCCCAGGCCGGGCTGGACCGGATCTGCGCCCGCCTCGACGGACGCCGCCGCGCCGACGCCGACGGGGGCAAGACGACCGTGGGCGCGCTGGCCGAGGCCGAGCCGTTGCGGGCGGCACCGGCGCCGCTGCCGGCGGTGCTGAGCGTCGAGCGCACCGTGTCCGAGCAGGCCCTGGTCGCGTTCCGCGGCAACCGCTACTCGATCCCACCCGGGCACACCGGCGAGATCGTGACCGTTCGCCACCAACTCGGCACCCCGGCACTGGACATCGCCACCGCACGCGGTGTCGCGCTGGCGCATCACCTGCGGTCCCCGGACGGAGCCGGCGCACTGGTGCGCCTCGACGAACACGTCGCCGCCATGACCCGGGTGGTGCTCGCCGAGTTCACCGACCGCGCGCCCTGCCCGCGCAAGCACCGCCGCCCACCCACCGCCGACGCCCTGGCCGAAGCGGATCGGATCCGCCACGCCCAGGCCGGCCCGGCCAGCGGCGAGCAGGTCGTCATCGACTTCGACGCCTACGCCTCCGGCACCCGCCCGCTGCGCGGACGCGCCCACACCGGCGAGACCAGCGGACAGGATGGGCGGGAGAGCTCATGAACACCCACCGGCCCGACCATGCGGTCAACCAGGCTGAACCCGACGGCTCGAGCGAGGCGGCGACCTATCAGCGGCTGCGCGCTCACCTGGAGGTCCTCAAGCTGGGCACGGCCGCCGAGGCGTTGACCGGGGTGCTCGACGCCGCCCGCGCCGAGCAGCTCTCGCCCACCGCGGTGATGGAACGGCTGCTCGGGCTCGAGGTCTCCCACGCCGAGGCCCGTCGGTTGGCCGGCAGGTTGCGGTTCGCCTGCCTGCCGCACTCCTGGACCCTGGACGAGTTCGACTTCGCCGCCCAACCCGGGGTCGACGAGAAACTCGTGCGTGAGCTCGCGGCGCTGCGCTTCCTCGACGACGCCGGCAACGTCCTGTTCGTCGGTCCACCCGGCACCGGCAAGACGATGCTCGCGGTCGCACTCGCCCGGGCCGCGGTCGATGCCGGGCACCGGGTCTACTTCACCACCGCCGCCGACCTGGCCAAACGCTGCCGCAAGGCCGCCTTGGAAGGACGCTGGGCCACCGCGATGCGGTTCTACTGCGGCCCCCGGCTGCTGGTGATCGACGAGTTCGCCTACTCCCGCACCGCGCCGGACCCGGACGCGAACGCCGCCCTGTTCGAGGTGATCAACCGCCGCTATCTGAAGTCGTCGACGATCGTGACCAGCCACGCCGGAGTGGCCAGCTGGGGTGACCGGCTGGCCGACCCGATGCTGGCCGCCGCGCTGCTCGACCGGCTGCTGCACCGGGGCATCGTCGTCGCCATCGACGGGCCCTCCTACCGGATGCGGGCCCACCAGCAACGCAGTAACCAACTCCGGCGGGCGCTCGGCGAGCACGACCCGACCGGGCAGGGCCGATCATGACCATCCTGGGCGAGCACCCCTGCCCGGCCTGCGGCCGGCAGGTCACCGTGACCCGACGCAACCCCAACCGCCGGTTCTGCTCCTCGCGCTGTCGAGCCGCGCATCACCGCGACCACCCGCACACCGCCCCGGACGCCGTTCCCGGCTCGTTCAACACCCCGAACGCCGTCACGCGCGATGCCCTCACCAGCCCGAACGGCGACCACGCCGTTCCCGACGCCGTCCCGAACGCCGTCCCACCCGGGCACGCCGTTCCCGCCGCGAACGGCGTCCAACGCTGCCCGCACTGCCGCACCGAGCTGGCCGTCATCACCGTCGTCGTCCCCGCCGGCGCCGCCCACATCCGCACCCCGGAGGTGACCCACATGACCCCGACCTGACCACTACTCTGGCCGCGCCAGGGTGGTCACTTCCACCGATCAGAACTGGTCATTTTCGCTGAGCGCCAGCACCGTTCCCGGCCGGAGTTTCTCCGCCCACACGGTCGGGTAACTCCCCCGTCGACCGCCGCGGACGCGGACAGCAGACCGTGGAGGGTGACGCGAGGATGGACCCGAGCTCGTCGGAGACCGGGCGATGAGGACCGTGCGCGCCCGCACCGGCACCGCCGGATCGGCCCGGCCACGTCCGCGCCGCACCGGCCCGGGGTGGTCGGGCACGAGCACCACGGAACCGGCCCGGCCGGCCACGCGCGGCGACATGGTCGGTGCCGGGCTGCGGTGGACGGCGCAGTGGAGCGGCCGCGTCCTGCTGGTCGCACTGGCACTGGCGTTGCTCGGTTACGTGATCGGCCTGCTGTGGGTGGTCGTCCTGCCGGTGTTCCTGGCCCTGGCCCTGGCGACCGTGCTGCGGCCCCCGGCGGCGTGGCTGATCGCGCACCGCTGGCCCCCGGTGGCCGCTGCGCTGCTGGTGCTGCTGGTCGCGGTGGCCGTGCTGGTCGGGCTGGCGATCGTGCTGGGCCCACCGGTGATCGGCCAGATCGGGGCCATGGTGGCGGGCGTGGTCGGCGGGCTGGGGCAGGTCCGCGCCTGGCTGGCCGGGCCGCCGCTCGACCTCGGCAGCGGGCAGGCCGGGGCGATCCTCGACATGCTCACCCAGCAGCTACAGCAGAGCGCGGCCACCATCGCCTCCACCACCCTGACCGCGGTCGGCACCATCGCCTCCTCGATCGCCACCCTACTGCTGGCGCTGGTGCTGGCGTTCCTGTTCGTCAAGGACGGGTCGCGCGTGCTGCCCTGGGTGCAGCACTGGGCCGGCACCCCGGCCGGACCCCACCTGGGCGAGGTGCTCACCCGGTCCTGGCACACCTTGGGGGGTTTCATCCGCGCCCAAGCGCTGGTCGGCCTGATCGACGGGGCCCTGATCGGCATCGGGCTGGCGGTGATCGGTGTCCCGCTCGCGCTCCCCATCGCGGTGCTCACCTTCTTCGCCGCGTTCGTGCCCTACATCGGGGCCGTCGTGGCCGGTGCGCTGGCGATCCTGATCGCGCTGTTCTCGCAGGGCTTCACCAGCGCGCTCGTCGTGCTCGCGATCGTCCTGGTGGTGCAACAGCTCGAGGGCAACGTGCTCGCGCCGCTGCTGCAGGGCCGCACCCTCGGGCTTCATCCCGCGGTGATCCTGCTCGCCGTCGTGGTGGGGTGGAGCCTGTACGGGGTGGTCGGGTCCCTGCTCGCGGTGCCGGTCACGGCCGTCGCCGCCACGGTGCTGAACTACCTGCGCGAGCAGGCCTTGCTGCGCGGTGGTGCGGATCGCGAGCCGGTGGGTGGTAGCCCGTCCGGACCCGAGGACGGTCGGTCCGGGTAGCCGGGCCGCCTGCGATGACCGGCCCGGCGGGGGCCCGGGTCAGGAGGAGACGAAGCTTCGGCGCGCGATCTGGATGCGGACCGACTCGACCTGGGCCTGCTGCCGGCGCGCTCGCTCGACGAGTTGTTCCAGATCGATGTCGGCCAATGCCGGGTAGGCGGATCTGATCTCGACGATGGCCTCCCACATGGCCTGTTTCCCGGTGATCCCGAGGACGAGCATCTCGCAGTGCAGCAGCAGGCTCAGCTCCTTCTGCCCGGTCAGTATCTCGGCGGTCGCGATCCGTTGAGCCTGACCGGCGATCCAGCCCGCCGCTTCCTTGACCGGGTGGCGCCCGGCGCCGATGCGGCCGATCAGGCTGCTCAGCACGTCCCGGTCGTCCTCGATGGCCTCGGCCAGGCCGGTCAGCGTCGTCGAGCCGAGATCCTCGGCGACGCGCTGCTCGAGTTGTCGTGCCAGCTCGATGCCGGCGTTCGCGCCGCCGAGGTGATCATTGAGGTAGATGCTCAGCGCGTCGGCCGGGCCTGCCATGGCCGTGTCCTTCCGCTCGGGGTGGGTCAGCACCTGGACAGTGCCGCACCGGCCGCACCCGCGCGCGGTGGGACGACCGACGGGGAGCTCACGTCGGTCGCTGTTCTTTGGGCCAGGAGCCCCGCGAGCGGCGCGACGACTCGTCGGAGCGGCCGCCACCCATGAGCCCGAAGGAGACCATCGGTCGGCTCAGCGGGAACGAGAAGCTCGAGACCGAGGGGAAGACCGAGCAGCGCAAGAGCAAGCTGAAGCAGGCCGGGAATCAGGCGAAGGACGCGTTCAAGAAATAGCCTCGGTAAGTGCAGTTCCGTCCCAATGGTGCAGCGAGCTGGGTGGTCAGCTAGCAGTGGCAGCGCAGCCGCGGCTCCAGCGGACAACAGATTCCGGCCGGTGTCGACCGGGTCGTGTTCGGCCTGCTTCGACCGCGCCGGCCTCGCGCGCCGTGGTCGCATCGGACACTGCACCCATCGGCATACGGGTGACGAGGGCGACCGCGTCCGGCTCGGGCACCGCGGGGACGGGCCCGGCCGGACCGGTCGGCTGCAGACCACGTACCTGCAGCATTCCGCTCCGGCCACCGAGCCGATGCTGGGTCTGCCCGAGCAGACCCGGTAGGCCGGCGTCATAGCTGGTCACGGCCCGGGCGTCGATCATCAGGAACCGGGTCGGCTCGGCGAGGAATGCGTCGATGTGCTCACCCAGTCGGTCCACCACCGCGGCATCGAGATCCCCGCGCAGCACGATCAACCCCTCCCCCGGCCCGTCGATGAACGAGCCGATGAAGCTGGTGGTTGCGGCGCCCACCCACCCGGTGACGTCCGCGGACTGGTGCTCCATTCGGCCCCGGCCTTTCATGTGCACGCCAACAGGAACGTTGGGCCACCGGGGACTGGAGCGACACCGACCGGCGCAGAGCCTACGTGATCCACATCATGGCGTCACCCCCTCGCGCCTCGCGCACGCGTCCGGGTGTCGTGGCCGGTGTTCGGACGCGGGGTGGTTCCGGCGTCCGATCGGCCCTCACGCGCCGGCTACCTTCATCGGACCATCGACACCCGTCAGCGTGGGCTGCCGGGGCCGGGGCCGGGCAGGCCGTCGGTGCCGGCGATCACGGCCCGGGCCAGGTCGGTGAGCCGGCGGTTGTGGTCACGGGCGTGCCCGCGCAGCATCCGGAACACCTGTTCCGGGTCGAGCCCGAATCGTTCACCGAGGATGCCCTTGGCCTGCTCGATGAGGACCCGGCTGCTCAACGCGGTCTGCAGCTGGTCGATCACCGTGGCCTGGTCGACGCGTTCGCGGTATTGCAGCAGCCCGATCGTGGCCAGGTCGGTCAGCGCCTGGGCGACCCGTGCCGACTCCGCGTTCAGCCCGCCCGGAGCGCGGCCGAGCAGGTTCATCGCCCCGACCACCTGCTCGCGGTAGCGCATCGGTACCGCGTGCACCGCGGCGAACCCCGCGCGGCGGCAGGCCGGGACGAACCGCGGCCACCGGTCGACGGACCCGGCCACGTCGTCGATCGCCACGGCGGTCCCGGAACGGTGGCAGTCCAGGCAGGGGCCCTCGCCGGCCTGCAGCTGATAGAGCTCCAGGTGCCGGGCGTCCTGGTTACTGGCCGCCATCACCTGCAGCCGGCCCTGCGAGTCGGCCAGCAGCAACCCGACCGCGTCGATCTCGAGCACCCGCACGCAGCGATCACACAACCGCAGCAGGAACTCCACGATGTCGAACCCGGCCACCAGCGTGTCGGCGCACTCGACGAACGCCTCGGCCAGCTCACCGGCCCCACCGGCCCGCCATTGCGCCTGCGGGTCCATGCGCCCTCCCGTGCTCGGGGTCGACGGCCGAGCGGGGCTGGGTCCGGACAGCGGCCCATCCCGGGACCGTGTGGAGCCCCGCCACTGTAGTGCGCCCCACAGCCGGAGGGCACTTCCTACGACCGAGTTCGGGGATCGGGATCAGCGCGGCGGGTTCGCTGCGCTCAGCTCGGTGCCGGGTCGAATCGCAACCGGCGGGCGACGACGTCGGCGGCGGTCTCGGCCAGGGAGCGGTCGGCGGCCCAGGCGTGGGCGCGCAGTCGGAGCAGTGCGTCGTCGACGCCGGTGCCGAGTTGGGCGGCGATCATGCCGCTGGCCTGGAAGATCTGGGTCTGGCCGGCGCCGAGCGGGTCGGCGGGTTGGTCGGCGGGTATCCCGGCACGCAGGTCGAGCAGGGTCCACAGCGCGGCCTCGGCGAACCCGAGCCCGTGGCGCAACTGCTCGGAGGTCAGCGGACCTGGGCGTTGCCGGCACAGCAGCAGGGAGCCGCAGCAGACCGCGCCGGCCAGCAGCGGGAACGCGAACACCGCCCGCACCCCCTGTTCGACCGCCGCAGCGGCGAATCCGGGCCAACGCTCCTGCGCGGCCGGGGTGCCCAGGTCCGGCCCGTGCGCGGGCCGGTGCGTGGCATCAGCCTCCCAGCACGGCCCGGTACCGGTGGTCAGCTGCAGCTCCGCGACCCGGCAGGTGGCCGGCCCGGCCACGGCCAGGTGCACGAACTCGCCGAGGTCACCGAGCGCGGTCAGCGCGGCCCCGTCGACCCCGAGCGCGTCGACGCAGGCCTGCACCAACCGATCAGCCGTCACACTCGGGCCACCTTCGTCGCTTCCAGGACACCTCAGCAGGGTGCGGACAGGATAACGGCAGCCTGGACATATGGCAGTCGTCGCTCACTTGCCGCGGCCTCGCCCGGCACAGGCCAAGGCCGGGGGCCATCACCCGAGATGGCCCCCGGCCGGGGTGGCCGACCGTCCGCTCCCCAGCGACGTCGGCGTGACCCCGACACTCCCATGCGAGCGGTCTCCGTCACCCGGAAATCGTCAATCCTGTGGAGTCGGTGATGCCCGGCAACCGTTGTCGATCAGCGGGTGCCGTGCTCCGGCCGGGGCAGGTCTGCGCGACCGGTGACCACGGCACCGGCCAGCTCGGTGAGCCGACGGTTGTGGTCACGGGCGTAGCGGCGCAGCAGCCGGAACGCCTGGTCCGGAGCGAGGCCGAACCGTTCGGAGAGCATCCCGTTGGCCTGTTCGATGATCACCCGGCTGGTCACCGCGGTGTGCAGCTGGTCGATCAGGGTGGCCTGGTCGGCGCGTTCACGGTGCTGCAGCAGCCCGATCGTGGCCACATCGGTCAATGCCCTGGCGATCCGTACCGAGTCCGGGTCCAGCGCGCCGGGGGTACGGGCGTACAGGTTCATCGCCCCGATCACCTGGTCGTGGTAGCGCATCGGCAGCGCATGCACCGCGGCGAACCCGGTTTCCCGGGCGGCCGGGGTGAACCGGGGCCAACGGTCGCCGTCCTCGGCGAGGTCGGGGATCACCACCGGGGTCCCGGCGCGGTGGCAGTCCAGGCACGGGCCCTGACCGGACTCGATCTGGAGCAGCTCCAGCTGCCGGACCGGCTCGCTGCTGGCCGCCATGACCTGGAGCCGATCCTGCGGGTCGGCCAGCACCAACCCGGCCGCGTTGATCTCGAGCAGCCCCGCGCAGCTGTCGCAGAGCCGGATCAGGAACTCCACGAGGTCGAACCCGGCCACCAGGGTGTCGGCGCACTCGACGAACAACTCGGCGAGCTCACCGGCCCGGTCCGGCGGCCACCTGCGATGTTCGTCCATGCGTCCTTCCGGAGTAGAGCGTTGACGGCCCACCGGGGTGGGCCATACGGGGGCGGCCCCGAGGCCGTCTGCGAAACCACACCGTAGGCGGGCGCGCGGCACGGGTCATCGCCTACTGGCGGGTACGGGGTGAGTGTGACGCAATCTTGCTCGGGCCGGGACCGAATGGCGGTCGACGGGCCCGCATCCGGATGTGTACCTACAAGAGACCGCTCCAGACCCCGGCGGGCATCGACTCTGTCATCTCGATGTCCCGGGCCTCCGAACGAGCAGGCGGCCCCGGCACAGAAGGGGGCCCGTCCGTGTCCCGAACCCCGCCGACACCACAGCGGGGACCCGGCCGGACCGGGGCGCTCCGCCCCCCGTCACCCGGCGCAACGATCTGGATCATCGACGACCACCAGCTGGTGGCCTCCTCGCTGGCCGGCAGCCTGCGCGTAGCCGGCCACGACGCCCGCGTTCACCCGATCCGCTCGACCCCGGAGTTCCTCGCCGTCACCCGGCGCACCACCGCCGGGCTGGTGCTGCTCGACCTCGAACTCGGCCGCGACCCCGCCGGCCACCGGATCGACGGAGTCGAACTGGTGCACCCCCTGCGAGTGGCGGGCTGGCAGGTGCTGGCGCTGACCGACGACACCGCGCCCGAGCGGGTCGGCGCCGCTCTAGCCACCGGCGCCGCCGGCGCCATACCCAAGACCGCGCCGCTGGCCACCCTGCTGGCCGCCCTCCGCAACGCCCTCGCCGGCCGCCCGGTGCACCCCCCGGCCCAGCTCCGCGACCTGATCGCGCACCACCACCGCCACCTGGACGACCACCACCAGCTGGACGCCGCGCTCGCCGCCCTCTCCACCCGCGAACGCGAGATCCTCGACCTGCTGGCCGCCGGCCGGCGAGCCCAGACCATCGCCGCGCACTACGTCGTCTCGGTGGCCACCGTGCGCACCCAGATCCGGGGCGTACTCACCAAACTCGGCGTCAGATCCCAGCTCGAAGCCGTCGCGCTCTACACCCGACACCATCACCCCGAGCCCTGACCACATCCCCTTCCACCCCGTCCACGCCCGGTCCACGTAGGTCACGAAGCCCCGTCCGGGCCCGGCGCGGGGCGGAACCACTCCCCTGCCACCACCGCGCGGTACAGCTCGGCGCCGACCGCCTGCTCGGTCGCCGCGGTCTGGCTGGCCTGGGCACGCAGCGCGGCCAGCTTCAGCGCCACGGCGTCGCCGGACAACACGAGGTCGACCGCGAGCGAACTCGCGGGCGAGGGCGCGAACACGTCCTTCCCGTCGTCCATCGCGGTGACCAGCGAGCCGAAGTCGCGGACCCACCCGGCGGTCACGGTCGCGTGCAGCAGCCGGGGTCGCCGGCGGGCGGCGGCGAGCGCCAGGTCGGTCCAGGCCGACACGGCGCGATGGTCGGAGTGCCCGGTCATCCCGTCCGGGCCGAAGGTCAGCACGGTGTCCGGGGCGACCTCGTCGAGGATCGCGGTCAGCTCGTCGAGCGTGCCGGCGGCCGGCTCGGGCGCCAGGTACCCGTCCAGGTGGCAGACGCCCTGCTCGTCGCCGAGGAACCGGTGCTCGATCCGGTCGCCGCCCAGCACCGCCAGGCTCGACACGATCTCGCGGGACCGCACCCGGGCCAGTCGTGCCGGCGGCCAGGTCGCCGGGTCGTCGGTGCCGCGCTCCCCGCGGGTGGCGGTGACCACGACGACCCGCTGCCCGGCGGCGGCCGCGGCAGCGAGCAGGCCGCCGGAGAGGTAGACCTCGTCGTCGGGGTGGGCCCACACACCGAGCACCGTCCCCAGCCGGGGCACCTCGGCAGTCGTGCGCACGGGGCGGTCGTCGACGGTGTCCGCGGCGTCGGCGTCGGCGAAGGTGTCGGTCGGGGTTGCCGTCGATGTGGTCATGGTGTCCGTCTCCTCTGCACCCGCACGGATGTGCGATGTGGCCGAGCATCGACGGCTCCGCTGGCACGGCCCATACATCGCGCTGTCGCGGCGTTGTCAGGGGGCCGGACGGGATGCCCGGCCCAGGTGCCGGTCGATCGCGGCCCGTGCGACGTCGAGGGCCTGTTCGCGGCCGACGGCCGGTCCGGGTGTGGCGGGCCGGTCACCGCCCGGCGCATCCGGCGCCCGGTCGGCGGCGGCGTCCAGGGTGACGGCCGGGCCGTCATCGCCGAGGGTGCGCAGGAGCTCGGCGAGGTTGCGCAGGGTGACCCACTGCTGGGTCCAGTTGCCGTCGCGGGCCCAGTGCTCGACGGCCTCGCGGTAGCCACGCAACGCGTCCGGCACCCGTCCGGCACGAGCCCGGACCGTCACCAGGCCCACCGTGGCGATCCCGACCACGAACGTCGCCCCCGACGCGCGGGCCGTCGCCATCGCCCGCAGGTACCCCTGCTCCGCATCGCCCAGAGCGCCCGTGGCGTTGTCGATCTCGGCGTCGATGTAGGCGCCGAACGCACGGATGGTGGGGGCGACGCTTCCCGCGACCATCCGGAGCACCAGCCTGCGCGCCCGCGAGACGTCGCCGGCATAGAGCGCGGCCAGCGCCCCGATCCCGGGCGGGGTGCCCGGGCGGAACGCCAGCTCGGCCGCGGCGAGATCGTGGGCGACGGCGTCGTCGGCGGCCCCGCGGCTGAGGTCGGCCGCGGCCAGCGCATTCAGGCAGTACCAACGCCCCTGGTCGTCGACGGCCCGGTCGAGACCGGACCGGGCCAACCGGTCGGCGCGGGTGTGGTCGCCACGCATGTACGCGTCCTGGGCGGCCACGCCGAGTACCGCTGCCGCACACGGGTGCCCGGACAGCGCGGGGTCGTCGACCAGCTCGTCGGACCACGTGCGGATCTCGGTGAGCTCGCGCCACACCGAGACCTCGGACAGACTCACGACGATCGCGACGGCGTCGTCGAGGGCACCCTGCTGCCGGGCCAGGCGCCAGGCGGCTCGCAGGTTGCCCAGCTCGCGGCGCAGTGTCGCGTCGGCCTCCGGCTCGCGCTCGGTCACGGCGGTGGCGTCGATCCGGGCGGCGAGCCGCACCGCCCATTGAACGAGCCCCGCCTCGGCGGCCTCGCGCTCACCGGCGTCGGCCAGCCGGTCGCGCCCGAACGCGCGCAGGGTGTCGAGCATCCGGTAACGCCGGGCGCCGACGGAGACCGTCCCGGGCGGGTCCACGGCGTCCGGATCGTGCCCCGTCGAGGCCTGCACCATCGAGGCGTCCACCAGCCGCGCGAGGAGCCCGCCCGGGTCGCCGCCCAGCCCGAGATCGAGGGCCGCACCCTCCGCGGTGGCCAGGTCGACCCCGTCGGCGAACACGGCCAGGTGCCGGAACAAGCGCTGCTCGTCGCCGCTGAGCAGCTCGTAGGACCAGGCCACGGTTGCCCGCAGGGTGCGATGCCGGGCATGCAGCCGGCCGCCCCCGAGCAGGTCCAGCGACCGGTCGAGGCGATCAGCCAGGTCGCGCAGCGAGAACGTGCTCAGCCGTCCCGCCGCGAGCTCGATGGCCAGCGGGATCCCGTCGAGGCGGCGCACGATCTCGGCCACCCGGACGAGGTCCTGCGGGCCCGGCTCGAAATCCGGACGCACCCGCCCGGCGCGCTCCAGGAAGACCGCGACCGAGGCGACCCGCGACAGCTCGTCCGGGGCGCCGTGCCCAGGGGCCGGCAGCGGCAGCGGAGCCAGGCGCACGACGGCCTCCAGCGGCAGGCCGAGCGGCTCCCGGCTGGTGGCCAGCACGGTGATCTCCGGGCAGCTCTCGAGCACCGCGCCGATGACGTCCCGCGCGGCGTCGAGCAGATGCTCGCAGTTGTCCACCACCAGCAGCCGCGGGCCCGCGGACAGCACGGTGACGCAGGCGGCGAGCACCCCGCCCGTCGGGGCCTGCAGGTCCAGCGCGGAGGCCAGCGCGTACGGGACGGCCCCGGGGTCGGTGACCGGAGCCAGCAGCAGCGTGACGGTGGGTCGGTCGCCTCGGACGATCTCGCGGGCCAGGTGGGTCTTGCCCACCCCGCCCGGCCCGGCCACCGTGACCAGCCGCTCGCTGCCGAGCAGCCGGGTCAGGACGAGCGCCTCCCGGTCCCGTCCGAGCAGCCCGCCGTTCCGTCGCGCCGGACCGGCCGACGACGTGGGGGACGACGACGTGGGGGACGTCCGGGCGGGCGGTCCCTCCCCGCTCGTCACACGCTGCGGGCGCGGGGCTGCGACCGACCCCGCGGCGATGTCCCGTTCGAGGTTTCGGAGATCCGGTGACGGGTCGAGCCCGGCTTCGTCGGCGAGCCGGCGCCGGTACTGCCGCCCGGTCTGCAGGGCCAGTGGTGCCTGGCCGGTCGCGGCCTGGGCCCGCATGAGCAGCAGGACCGCGGGTTCGCGCAAGGGTTCCCGGGAGGCGGCCTCCCCGGCCGGCCCGAGCGCCTCCTGCGCGCCACCCACCTCGACCAGGCAGCCGACGAGCAGGTCGGTCGCCTCCCGGCGCAGCTGTTCCGCGGCGAGCGCCGCTGCGCTCAGCGGGGGCGTGTCGACCAGGTCGGCGAGCGACGGCCCCCGCCACAGGGCGTCCAGCGCGCGCAGCGACGCGACGGCCGCGACCGGGTCGCTGCGCGCGCTCCCGCGGGCCACCGCCAGCAACGACCGTGCCTGCGCGAGATCCAGGTCCCCGGCGTCGAGCGCCAGGCGGTACCCGTTCGCGCCCGTCGCCAGCCGGGCCGCCCCGGCCCCGAGCTGCACCCGCAGCCGGGACACGTGGCTGTGCACGGTGGACCGGGCGGTCGCCGGCGGACCGGACGGCCACAGCGCGTCGAGCATCTGCTCGACGGTCACCACGCGCCCCTCGGCGAGCGCGAGCAGCGCCAGCAGCGCGCGCCGCTTCGGCCCGCGCACTTCGACCGCCGCGCCGTCCACCGTCACCCGCAGCGGCCCGAGCACGTCCACCCGGACCGCGGCCGGTGTGTCTCCGGATCCGCCCATCGCCCACCTCGGCCGTCTCGCAGCTCCCCGCACGAGCATGCTCCGGCGCAGCCGGCGCGCAAGGTCCGCGCGACCGCCCGCCGGACGCGTGCCAGGCCTTTTCAAGCGAGGTGCAAGACCGGGGCCGGAGCCTCGTCACCGGACCGGCACGGGCCGGAGATGAGACCAGCGAGGGGACCGACGCTATGACCACGACGCAGACCACGGCCGCGGACATCCGCGAACGGACGTGGGTGCAGGCCCTGCGGGCGACGATGACCGGCGACGTGATCGACCGGTCGGACGCCCGCTACGACGAGGCCCGCCGGGTGTGGAACGGGATGATCGACCGCTACCCGGGCGCGGTCGCGCGCTGCGCGGACACCGCCGACGTCGTCGCCGCGGTCGAGGTGGCCCGGGCACACCGGCCGGCCGTGAGCATCCGCGGGGGCGGCCACCAGGTCGCCGGCAGCGCGGTGTGCGACGACGGCCTGGTCCTCGACCTCTCGACCATGACGGGGATCCACGTCGATGCGCACACCCGCACGGCGCGGGTCGGAGCCGGGGCGCGGTGGGCCGAGCTGAACCGCGCGACGCAGCGGTACGGCCTGGTCACCCCGGGCGGTGAGGTCTCCGAGACCGGCGTCGCCGGCCTGACCCTCGGCGGCGGCCTGGGTGCGCTGCAGCGCGCGTTCGGCCTGAGCTGCGACAGCCTGCGCTCGGTGGAGATCGTCACTGCGGACGGGACGGTGCGCAGGGCGAGCACCCAGCACCACCCGGACCTGTTCTGGGCGGTCCGCGGCGGGGGCCGTGGCCTGGGTGTGGTCACCGAGTTCGAGTTCGACCTGTACCCGCTGGGCCCGCAGGTCGCGAACGCGCTGGTGCTCTACCCCTACGAGGAGGCGCGTTCGGTGCTGGCCGCCTGGCGGACGCTGGTCGACCGGCTGCCGGACACCGTCTCCCCCGAGTTCGCCCTGTGGAGCGTCCCGCCGGACCCGGAGATCCCGGCCGAGATGCACGGCACGCCGGTGGTGCTGGTCGCGGGCCTGTACGCCGGCGACGCGCAGGAGGGCCTCGACGTGCTGGCTCCGATGGCCCGGCTCGGAACCCCGCTGCTGGACGCCACCGGCATCGTCGACTACACGGCCAGCCAGAGTGGGCTGGACGCGCTGTTCCCCGCCGGCGGCCGGTACTACTTCACGTCGCACTTCCTGGACGACGTCGACGATGCGGTGGCGGCCGCGCTGGTCGCGGCCGACGCGGACCGCCCGAACCCGGAGTCGCTGATCATCATCCGCACGCTGGGCGGTGCGGTGGCCCGGGTCGGGGCCGGGGACAGCGCGTTCGCCCACCGCCGGGCCCGCTTCAACGTGAGCTTCGACGCGGGCTGGTCGGACCCCGCACTGGACGGCACGGCGATCGGTTGGGCCCGGTCCGGCTGGGCGGCGCTGCGCCCGTTCGCCACGGGCGGGGTGTACGTCAACTTCGCCGGTCTCGGCGAGGACATCGACCGGGCCGCCACCTACGGCCGGCACGCGGCGCGCCTCACGGAGATCCAGCGGATCTACGACCCGGACCGCATCCTGGTCGAGGCTGCCGGGTGTCCCTGAGGGGCCCCCGGCCGCCCGGACGCGGGTTCGGGGCAGCGGGTGCCCGGTCGTCGAGCAACGGCATCCCGTCGCCCCACCCGACGCCCTCGACGGGCCGCCCCGGAGGGTCGACACTCGATCGGGTGAGTGACGCGTGGGGCGGGGCGGCGGGGCCGTTGCTCGAGCGCGAGGACGAGATCACCTCCCTGGACGCGGCGGTCCGCCGGGTCGCCGGCGGCGAGGGGGTCGTCGTGCTCCTGGAGGGCCCGGCCGGCATCGGCAAGACCGGGCTGCTGGTGGAGGTGCGCCGCCGTGCCGCGGCGGCCGGCCTGCGCGTCCTCGCGGCCCGGGGCGGCGCGCTCGAGCAGGCGTTCCCGTTCGGAGTGGTCCGGCAGCTGTTCGAGCCGGCCCTGCGCGACGCGGGCGGTGGGCGTGCCCTCACCGGCGCGGCGGCCGCGGCCCGCGACGTCTTCGCCACCGTCGTCGAACTCGGCGGCGACACGGTGGCGCCCGAGCCGTCGTTCGCGTCGCTGCACGGCCTGTACTGGCTGACCGTCGACCTCGCCGCGGACGGTCCGCTCGCGATCGTCGTGGACGACCTGCACTGGTGCGACGGCGCGTCGCTGCGGTTCCTCGCCTACCTCGCGCGCCGCCTCGACGGGCTGCCCGTGCTCCTCGCCGCCACTCTGCGGCCGGCGGACCGCACGGTGGACGCCGCCGTGCTCGGCGAGCTCACCGGCGACGCCGGCACCGTCTCGGTACGGCCGCGGCCGCTCAGTGAGCGCGCGGCGGCCGAGCTCCTCGCCGGCCGTCTCGGCGGCGGTGCAGACGGGGCCGCCGACCCGGCTTTCACGACCGCCTGTCACACCGCCACCGGCGGAAACCCGCTGTTGCTGCAGAGCTCGCCCGGGCCCTCGCCGCCGAGGGCGCCCGCCCGGACGCCGCCCACCTCGGGCTCGTCGCGAACGTGGGTCCCCGCTCCGCCGCGCGCTCGGTGCTGGTCCGCCTCGCGCGGCTGCCCATCGAGGCGGTGCGGATGGCGCGCGCCGCGGCGGTGCTGGGCGACGGCGCCGCGCTCGACCTCGTGGCCGACCTCGCCGGCATCGACGACGAGCAGCGCGCCGCCGCCGCGGACGCGCTCGTGCGGGCCGAGATCCTGCGCGACGAGCCGCTGGTCGGGTTCGTCCATCCGCTCGTGCGCGACGCCGTCCACCACGACGTCAGCCCGGTCGAGCGGGCGCAGGCCCACCGGCGGGCCGCCCGCCTGCTGGCCGACCGCTCGGCACCGCCCGAGCGGATCGCCGCCCACCTGCTCGCCGTGCCCCCGCGCGGGGAGCCGTGGGTCGTCGAGACCGCGCTCGCGGCCGCCGGGGTGGCCGCCCGCACGGGTGCCGCCGACGCGGCGGTCGAGCACCTGCGGCGCGCGCTCGCCGAGCCGCCGCCCGCGGCACTGCGCACCGAGGTGCTGCTGCAGCTCGGCCGCGCCGAGCTGCTCACCCGCGGGCCCGACGCCGTGCAGCACCTCCTCGAGGCGTCCGCGGCGCTCGCCGATCCCGGCGCCCGGGCAGGCGTCGCCCAGCTGCTCGGGCGGGGGTTGCTCTTCACCGGTGACCCCGCCGCGGCCGCCGACCTCGCGCGCCGCGCCGCGGCCGAGCTGCCGCCCGGACACGAGGACCTGCGGGCCCGGCTGTCGGCGTTCGAGTTGATGGCCGTGTTCTTCGGCGGTGGCGACCCGGACACGCTGCGCCGTCTCGAACCGCACCGGGTCCTGCCCGTCCCCGACGGCCTCGGCGCGAAGATGCTCGCCGCGGTCGCCGCGCAGGAGTGGGCGTACGCGGGAGGGTCGAGCGAGGTCTGCGCGGAGCTGGCCCGCCAGGCGCTCGACGGCGGCGCGCTGCTCGCCGCGGACTTCGAGCTGCTCGGGATGACCGCCCTGGTCACGCTGGTTCTCGCGGACAGCGAAGCGGCGCCGGCCGCCATGGACGCGGCGCAGGCCGACGCACACCGTTGCGGGTCGCTGTTCACCAAGGCCGCGGTGAGTCTCTGGCGCGGGTTCGCGCTGCTGCGTTTCGGCGAGCTGGCCGACGCGGAGCGGTCGATCCGGACCGGACTCGACGAGTTCGTCCAGTGGGGCTTCGGCGACGTGGGCGCGCAGGTGCACGGCGCGGCGTTCCTGTCCGCGGTGCTGCGCGAGCGGGGCGACCTCCCGGGTGCGCGCCGGGCGCTGGAGCTGGCGCACGATCCCGGCGACGCCTCGGAGGCCGCCCGCTACTGGTCTCACCACCGGTTGGAGCTGCTCGTCGCCGAGGGCCGGCTCGCGCAGGCGCTGCCGGTGGCCGACGATGCGGCGCGCAGGTTCGGCTTCCTGCGCCATCCCGTCGACACGCCGTGGCGCTCGCCCCGGGCCGTGGCGCTGCACGGTCTCGGCCGCCACGACGAGGCGCTGGCCCTGCTCGCCGACGAGCTGGACCTCGCCCGGGCCTGGGGCGCGCCCGGCACCGTGGCCCGCACGCTGCGGATCCTCGGGACGCTGCGCCGCGACCCGGACCAGCTGCGCACGGCCGCCGAGATCACCGCGGGCACGCCCGCCCGGCTCGAGCACGTGAAGGCGCTGGCCGCGCTCGGTGCGGCGCTGCGGCACAGCGGGCGGGTGCGCGAGGCCCGCGAGCCGTTGCGCCGGGCGGTCGAGCTGGCCGAGGCGTGCTCGGCACCCGGCCTGGTCGACCACGCACGTACCGAGCTGTACGCGGCCGGTGGACGGGCGCGGGCGACGGCCTCGACCGGCCCCGCATCGCTCACGGCGAGCGAGCGCCGGGTGGTCGGGCTCGCCGTGCACGGCGCGACGAACCGCGACATCGCCCAAGCGCTCTTCGTCACCCCCAAGACCGTCGAGCTGCACCTGAGCAACGCCTACCGCAAGCTCGCCATCTCGTCGCGGCGGGAGCTGGCCGGCGCGCTCGCCACCGCCTGAAGTCCCGGGTCGGGTCTGGGGTGTTCCCGGGTCCTCCCGGAGGTCCGGGCGCCCACGCTGACCGGCGTGGACAGCAGGGCGATCCATCTCGAGATCCGGCTCGACGGTGAGTCCCCGGTGGGGCGCGCGTACGACGAGCGCGGCGGCACCCGGGAGTTCGCCGGCTGGATGGGTCTCGTCGCCGTGATCGACGACCTGCTGGGGGCCTCGCCGCCCGGATCCACTCCCTCCCCGCCCGACGGAAGGACCGGCCCATGAGTACGCCTCCTCGTTCCCGTCGCCCGCAGCGCGCACTGTCCGCGCTGGCCGCGGCGGGCGTCCTGCTGGCGACGGCGGCCTGCGGGGGTCAGGCCTCCGCCACGGTCGGCGAGGTGCCCGCCTACGGCGCGGCCCTGCAGCCGGAGCTGGAACAGCAGGTCAGCGAGATGCTGGTGACCGGCGCCGCCGTCGACGTTCGCTCGCCCGAACTCGGCGACTGGACGACCACGATCGGCACCCGCGCCTACCGCGGCACCGACCCGGTGCAGATCGCCGACCACGTCCGCATCGGCAGCGTCACCAAGACCTGGACCGGCACCGTCGTCCTGCAGCTCGTCGACGAGGGCCGGATCCGGCTCGACGACCCCGTCGCCACGTACCGGCCCGACGTACCGAACGGCCGGAACATCACGATCCGGCAGATGCTCTCGATGCGCAGCGGCCTGGGCAACTACACGACCTCGCCGGATCTGAGCCAGCGGATGGACGCCGACCCGGGGGCGGTCTTCGACCCCGAGGAACTGATCAGGATCGGCCTGGCCCAGCCGGTGGAGTTCCCGCCCGGCCAGGGCTTCTTCTACTCCAACACCAACACCGTGCTGCTCGGCCGGATCGTCGAACAGATCACCGGCAGCTCGCTGGAGACCGAGATCGAGCGACGCGTCCTCACCCCGCTGGGCATGACGGGCTCGTCGTTCCCCACGACGTCCGGCGCCCTGCCGGAGCCGCATCCCCAGGGCTACACCTACGGCACCAACGTCGAGACGATCGACACCAACGTGCTGTCGCCGGAGAAGCAGGCCGCGGCCCGCGCCGGCACGCTCGCACCGATCGACGTGACCCTGGCCAACCCGTCCTGGGCCTGGAGCGCGGGCGCCGGTATCTCGACGGCCGACGACCTCACCGCCTACGTCCGGGCGCTGGCCGGCGAGGGACTGCTCAGCCCGGCGATGCAGCAGACCCGGCTCGACAGCGTCCAGCCGACCGATCCCGCCGACCCGGCGTCCGCGGCCTACGGCCTCGCGCTCGCGCGGTTCGGGCCCTACTACGGGCACACCGGCGAGCTGCCCGGGTTCAACACCTTCGTCGGCTACGACCCGCAGTCCGGGACCTCGATCGTGGTGTGGGCGTCGCTCGCGCCGTCGCCCGACGGCCGTCCGCCGGCGGTCGAGATGGCCAAGACCATCATCGCCGAGCTGGCCGGGGCGGGCTGACCGTCCCCGCCTCCGGGGAACGGTCGGGAACACCGCCGGGAACACCGCCGGAAACGCCGCCGGAAACGCTGCCGGGCACCGGTCGGAGCCGGGTCAGGTTCCGCTCGATCGCGCCCCGCGCCGCCTCGAGCGCGCGGGCCCGGCCCGGCGCCGGTGCAGCCGGATCCGAACGCGCCGGCCCGGTGTCGACGGCCGGGGCGACGGCGGGAGCGTCCGGGGCGGCTGCGGGAGCGTCCGAGCCGACGATAGGAGCGGCCGGGGCGACGGCGGGAGCGTCCGGGGCCGCGTCGGCCGCGGCCTCCAGCAGGTCGGCCGGCTCGTCGTCGCCGAGCCGGCGCAGCAGCGTGGCGAGATTGCGCAGGGTCGTCCACTGGTGGGTCCAGTTCCCGGTGCCCGCGAAGTAGTCGATCACCTCGCGGTAGCCGGCCAGCGCCTCGCCGGTCCGGCCGGCGACGGCGCGCATCGAGTTCAGACCCACGGCGGCGACGCCGACGACGAAGGTCGCCCCCGCGGAGCGGCCGAGCGTGACGGCCCGCACGTACCACTGCTCGGCCGGTTCGCCGCGGCCCGCCGCGTTCTCGATCTCCGCGGCGTAGTAGGCCGCCCAGGCCCGTGCCGAGGGTGACCGCGCGGCGGCGAGCCAGGCGTCGTTGAGCTCCCGGGCCTTGCCGGGATCGCCGGCATAGGCGGTGGCCAGTGCCGCCAGGCCGAGGAAACCGTGGCGTGAGTCGCCGCCCGCGGCACCGATGAGGCAGTGCTCGACGACGTCGCCGAAGGCACCGCGGGCGAGCAGGGCCACCGCCAGCGCGTGCCGGCAGTACGACGACCCCCCGCTGCCGTCGTCGCGCTGCAACCCGGCACGGGCGAGGCGCTCGGCTCCGGCGGGATCGCCGCCGGCGTAGGCGGCGTACGCGGCCGTGCCGAGGACGGCCGTGGCGCGCGGGTGACCGGCCAGCCCCGGATCACCGGCGATCTCCCCGGCCCAGCCCCAGAGCTCGACCAGGTCCCGGTTGAACACGGCGTCGAACAGTGCCGCCACGATCGCCACCGCCTCGTCGAGGAGCTCCCGCTCCCGGACCAGGCGCCAGGCGGCCCGCAGGTTCGCGAGCTCGCGCCGGAGCGCGACGTCGGCGTCCGGCTCGCGGTCGGTGACCACGGCGGCGTCGATCCAGGCCGTCAGCTCGACGGCCCATCGCACGAGCCGGCGCTGCGCCGCGTCCTGCTCGCCCTGCGCGGCGAGCCGGTCGAGACCGAACGCGCGCAGTGTCTCCAGCATGCGGTAGCGGGTGTCACCGCCGAACGTCGCGTCGATCATGGAGGTGTCGACCAGGCGGGCCAGCAGGCTTCCCGGGTCGGAGTCCGGACCCAGCTCGGCGGCCAGCCGCTCGGCCGTGGCGAGATCGACGCCGTCGACGAAGACCGCCATGTGCCGGAACAGGCGCTGCTCGTCGGCGGTGAGCAGCCGGTAGGACCAGTCGAGGGTCGCGCGCAGGGTGCGGTGCCGGACGTCGGTGCCGGGGCGGCCGCCGAGCAGGTCGAGCGAACGGTCGAGCCGCTCGTGCAGGTCGGCGAGGGAGAACGTGGACAGTCGCCCGGCGGCGAGCTCGAGGGCCAGCGGCATCCCGTCCAGGCGTCGCACGATGTCGGCCACCAGCCCCAGCTCGGCCGGCGTGACCGGAACGCCGGGGCGCACCCGCGCCGCGCGGTCGAGGAACACCGCCACGGACGGCACCTGCGTGACCGCGCCGGGCTCCGGCCCGTCGCGATGCCGGTCCGGCAGCGCGAGTGGCGCCAGCCGCGAGGTGTACTCGGCGGCCAGACCGAGCGGTTCCAGGCTGGTCGCCAGCACCGTGAGGTCGGGGCACGCGACCAGCAACGCATCGACGACGTCACGGACCGCGTCGAGCAGGTGCTCGCAGTTGTCGATCACCAACAGGGCCGGCCGGTCGCCGAGCACGGCCAGGCACGCGGCCAGCACGTCGCCCTGCACGACGCTCAGCCGGACCGCGTCGGCCAGCGCGTGCGGGACGGCGTCCGGGGCGGTGACGGAGGCGAGCAGCAGCACCGGGGCGGGCGGCGTCGACCGGCGGGCGAGCTCCAGCGCGACCCGCGTCTTGCCCACCCCGCCCGGGCCGACGAGTGTGACCAGCCGTTCCGCGGCGAGCAGCCGGTGCACGGCCGCGACCTCCGCGTCACGGCCGAGCAGACGCGTCGCCGGTGCTGTGCGCACCTCTCGCCGGGTGGCCTGCGGCGGGCCGGCCGCACCGCCTGCGATGTCGCGTTCGAGGTCACCGAGCGCGGGCGACGGGTCCAGCCCGGCCTCGTCGGCCAGCCGGGCACGGTACTCGCGCCCGGTGCGCAGAGCCTGCGCGGCGGACCCGGTCGCGGCCAGCGCGCGCATCAGCAGCAGCACCGCGGGCTCGCGCAGCGGGTCGTCGGCGAGCCCGGCGACGGCGAGCCCCACGACCTCCTCGGCCTTCCCGGCATCGACCGCGGCGCCGACCAGCGCGTCGCTCACCTCGCGGTGCAGTCGCGTGCAGTCCTGCACGGCGAGGGCGACGGGTTCGACGTCGGTGAGATCGGCCAGGATCGGGCCGCGCCACAGCGCGCGGGCCTGCTGCAGCCGGGCGAACGCGGTGGCCGGATCCGCCGTGGCGGTGCCGCGCGCCGAGGACAGCAGCTCCCGCGCCCGGGCCAGGTCCAGCTCGTCGGTGCCGAGTTGCAGGCGGTAGCCGTCCTGCCGGGTCTGCAGCCGGGCCGCGCCGGTCCCGAGGTGCCCGCGCAGCCGGGACACGTGGGTGTGCAGGGCGGCTCGTCCCGACTCCGCCGTCTCGGACGGCCAGAGCGCGCCGATCAGGTGCTCGACGGTCACGGTCCGGCCCTCGCCGAGGGCCAGCAACGCGAGCACCGCGCGGCGCATCGGGCCCCGCACCTCGACCACCGAGCCCTCGACGACCAGTCGCAGCGGCCCGAGCACCTGCACCCGAACCGGCGGCCCGTCCACCACCCCATCGTCGCACCGCCGGGCCCCGGCCGGGAGCCCTCGCGGGACTGCCGGCCGCGGCGCTGTCAGCGGGCTGCAAGGACCGGCCGGCATCGGGACAGCAACGCGACAGCGTGCCCGCCGACGCTCGTCGTGCAGCCCGGAATCCGCCGGTGCGCAGGCGAGAGGGAGAACCGAGATGGACCACGACACGGTGACGGAGTTCCTCGGGCAGGTCGTCACGGACATGGGCGCGACCGGCGCCGCCGGCTCGGTGGTGGTCGGGTACCGCCTCGGGCTGTACCGGTCACTCGCCCAGGGGCCCGCCACGCCCGAGCGGTTCGCCGAGCGCACCGGCTGCCATCCCCGCTATCTCACCGAGTGGCTGCGCGGGCAGGCCGCCGGCGGGTACGTCACCTACGACCCGGCGACCGGCGAGTTCTCGCTGACCGAGGAGCAGGCGTTCTGCCTGGCCGACCCGAACGGGCCGAACGTGCCGGCCGTGTTCGTCCTGGGGCTGGGCTACCTGCGGGCCGAACCGCAGATCACCGAGGCGTTCCGCACCGGCGGTGGTGTCGGCTGGCACGAGCACCACGACGACGTCTTCGCCGGCTGCGACGCGTTCTACCGGCCCGGCTACGTCGCCGAGCTGGTCCCGAACTGGATCCCGGCGCTGGACGACGTCGAGACGAAGCTGACCGCGGGCGGGCGGGTGGCCGACGTGGGCTGCGGCCTCGGCTCCTCGTCCGTGCTGCTCGCGCAGGCCTATCCCCGCACCACCGTCGTCGGCTCGGACTACCACGGCGAGTCGATCGAGCTGGCGCGCAAGAAGGCCGCCGACGCCGGCGTGGGTGAGCGGGTCGCGTTCGAGACGGCCACCGCGCAGACGTTCACCGGCACCGGCTACGACCTGGTGGCGATGTTCGACTGCCTGCACGACATGGGTGACCCGGTCGGCGCCGCGCGCCGGGTACGGGAGGCGCTGGCCCCGGACGGCACCTGGCTGCTGGTCGAGCCGAACGCCTCCGACGTCGTCGAGGAGAACTTCAACCCGGTCGGCAGGCTCTACTACGCCGGCTCGACGTTCCTGTGCGTGCCGAACGGGATGTCGCAGCCCGGCGGGTACGCGCTCGGGGCCCAGGCCGGTGAGGCGGCGATCAGGCAGGTGACGACCGAGGCCGGCTTCACCCGGTTCCGCCGGGTCGCACAGAGCGCCTTCAACCTCGTCTACGAGATCCGGCCGTAACGCCGCCGGCGACGGTCGCGACTGCACCCGGCCGTCGCCGGTTCGCCGCCGGCGACGGCCCATCCCGGATACCGGAGGGACATCCCATGAACACGGCCACCAGCACGGCGCGCGCACCCGCCGTCTCCCCGCTCGACCCCGCAGCCACCCACCGGCACACGTCGCACTGCTACTGGGAACACCGGCGTTGCGCCTGGAGCTGCGCACACACCGCGTCCCCGATCCCGTCCGCCCCGGGTCCGGCGACGCCGGTCGGTCAGTCCGGCGCGGTGAAGCGCCTGCGGTAGGACGTCGGTGTGGTGGCGTAGGCGAGGGCGAAGTTCTGCCGGAACGTCACGGGGCTGGCGAACCCGCAGACGGCGGCGATCCGGCTCACGCTCCAGCTCGTGGTCTCGAGCATCCTGCGCGACTCGTCGAGCCGGCGGGCGAGGACCCATTCGGCGGGGCTGGTGCCGGCCGTCTCGCGGAAGCGCCGGGTGAAGTTGCGGGTGCTCATCTGCGCGCGTGCGGCCAGTGCTCCGACGGACAGTCGCTGGTCGAGGTGCTCCAGGGCCCACGCCATGGTCTCCGCGATCGGTCCGGTGCCGTCGCTCGCGGGCAGCGGGCGTTCGATGTACTGGGCCTGGTCGCCCTCGCGGTGCGGGGCGATGACGAGATGGCGGGCGACGGTGGTCGCGGCCGCTGCGCCGAGGCGGGTGCGCACGATGTGCAGGCAGGCGTCCAGCGCCGAGGCGGTGCCGGCGGAGGTGAGGACGTCGCCGTGGTCGATGTACAACGCGGCGGGCCGCACGGTCACCTCGCGACAGTCGGTGGTGAGCTGCGCGGTGCCCGCCCAGTGGGTGACGGCTTCCCGCCCGTCGAGGATGCCGCTGTGCGCCATGGGGAAGGCGCCGAGGCACAGACCGGCGATCGTCGCACCGTGGCCGTGGGCCGCCCGGATCACGCCGGTGAGGTCGTCGGACGGGCGCGGGAACGTGCTGGGCCAGGACGGCAGGATGACCAGATCGGCGTCGCCGGCCGCCTCCGGGCCGCTGACGTCGTCGATCAGGAGGCCCTCCGTGGTGCGGACGGGACCTCCGGTGTCGCTCCAGACGACGGTGCTCCAGTCGTCGGCGAGTCCCTGACGCGCGACCTCGCCGAAGACGAGCAGCGGGGTGCCGAGGTGGAACATCGTGATGCCGTCGAAGGCATGGATCGCGATCCGCAAGTTGGCCTGATCTCATCGACTGTGTGCGTCTGCGCCACTCACGGTACCGCGACGTGGCCGGTGACGATGGGGGTCGTCGGGGCCGCACGCCTCGAACGTCGTCCGTCATCGAGAGGGAGTTCCGTTGAGCAGTCCGCGTCGTGCGTTGATCGTCATCGATGTCCAGCAGGAGTACTTCGAGGGCCCGCTGGCCATCCACTACCCGCCTCGCGACGAGTCGCTCGCCCGCATCGTCGACGCCATCGACACCGCAGCCTCGCAGGGGGTTCCGATCGTGGTGGTTCGCCACGAGTACCCCGAGGGCGCACCGGTGTTCGCGGCCGGGTCCGAGGGCGCACGGCTCCACCCGGAGGTCGAGAGCCGGCGAGGGGCGGACTGGAAGCAGGTCACCAAGAACGTCGCCAGCGTGTTCGCCGGGAACGACCTGACCGACTGGCTGCGTCAGAACGACGTCGACACCGTGACCCTGGTCGGCTACATGACCAACAACTGCATCCTGGGCAGTGCGGCGGCGGCCGAGCCCCTCGGTTTCACCGTGGAGGTCCTCCGTGACGCGAGCGGCGCCATCCACCTGTCCAACGAGGCGGGGACGGTGTCGGCGCAGCAGCTCCACGAGGCGCTGATGACGCTGCTGCACTCCAACTACGCCGCCACCACGACCACCGACGCGTGGCGCACGGCGCTCGGCGCCGGGGACCCCGTGTCCAAGGGCGACCTCGGAACCTCCGCGGTGCAGGGGCTCGCCGCGCACTCCTGATTCGCCGATCGAACGTGTGCGTGCCAGGACTGGCGGGTATTTCCCTGTCAAGCGCAGTTCCAGCAACGGGACCGTGAACACGACACCGTCTCCGAGAAGGGAACTGAGCATGACCGTGCTCATCACCCGCGTGCGTCGTCTCGTGCGCGACATCAACCAGTGCCACGACCGCATGTACGGGCGCGCCGTCCGGTAGCAGTCTCCGCGTTCTCGTCGGGGCAGGACCGCTGGTCCTGTCCCGACGACGTCGGTTATACGGCCGTGCGGGAACCGGCCAGGAGCAGCGCCGCGGCCTCGCGTGCCGTGCCCCAGGACAGCGTGACGCCGGCCCCGCCGTGCCCGTAGTCGTGCACGCAGCGGGAGTCGCCGATCCGTTCGACCTCCAGGCGCACCGACGGCCGCGAGGGGCGCAGACCCACCTGGTGCCCGATGACCTGGGCATCGCGCAGACGCGGTTCCACCGCGCGGCAGCGGCTCAGGATCGCCTCGGCGAGCTCGGGATCGGGCTCGGTGTTCTCGTCGTCCATGCCCTGGCTGCCACCGAGGATCACGCGCCCGGGGTAGGGCCAGTAGGCCGTCCACTCCGGCTCGTAGGGCGAGGACAGGAAGAACTCGTCGACCCCCGGATTCGTCACGACGACCTGCTGGCCCCGCACGGGACGGACCGTCGGGTCGCCGACGAGCTCGCGAGCGCCGAGTCCGGTGCAGTTCGCCAGCAGCGGCGCCTCGCCCGCCACCTCGTCGAGGGTGGTCACCACACGCTGTTCGAGGCGTCCACCCGCGTCGGTGAGGCGACGACCGAGGTGGTCGAGGTAGACGCCCATGTCGACGATCGGCAGCGTGGCCCGGGCAGCCATGGTGAAGCCCTCGGGCCGTTCCTCGGGCGGGCACATGTCGAGCCCGGGCAGCGGCTCGGACGTGTTCCGTGCCGCGAGGCGGCCGCGGCGCACAGTCCCCCCGGTTCCGTCGATGCCGGCCAGCTCGGTGAACGTCGTGATGCCGGCGCGCTCCCACTCCCCCACCGCGCCCGGCGAGAAGCTCGGCTCGACCATCGCCGAGGCGACCGCCGATGTGGTCGAGGCCGGCAGGTCACGCGCGTACACCTGCACCCGCAGCCCCTGTTCGGCCAGGCACACCCCGACCGTCAGCCCGATGACACCGGCTCCGACGACGACGGCGTCGTACTGCCGACCCCCCACGATCAGTCCTCCTTCACATCACGGCGGCCGCGACCGGCCACCTCGTGGTCACGCCGGGAGTGTGGCTGCCGACGACCGGCTGCGTCGTGGACGTTTCCGATCGAGGCCGCAGCATCGGCGGGGCACCCAGATCCTGCCGCGGCGTCAGCGGCGTCAGCGGCGTCAGCGGCTCGCCGGATGGGGCGAGTGCGGCGGGACGACGAGGCCGTCACGGGCGACGGCCGGCAGGCCGATCGAGGTCGGGCCGCGACCACACCGCGGGCAGACGAGGCGGTTACCACGCCGGGCAGGGGGCTCGCCGGTGCCGATGCAGCGGCTCAACGTGGCGGTCACGGACTTGGGCATGACGCCCCCCTCACTCGGCCTGACCGATCGGCTCGCCACGCCGCCCACCGCTGCGGCTCGGCGCCCCACCCCGCAACGAACCTTGGCCCGTCGAGGGCTTCTGGTAAAGCCCGCGGTACTCCGCAGGTGCTACGGCCGATCCCGCCCTGAGCGCATCCGGCCCTCGCCGTCCACCGAAGCCGTCGTGCTCCGCGTGGCGGTGAGGTCCGCCAGGATCGCCTCCGGACCTCGTCGGCACCTGATCGTCGGCTGCTGTGACCGTGGTGAGGGTGTCGAGCAGCCACAGTGGAGCGACGAGCCGCGGCTGCGCTCCCCGTCCAACCGTCGGCTCCCAGGACGCCACTCGCGGCGCCGGGTGATCGCTCGTCGTCCGTCGCAAGTGGAGTTTCCCGTGACGCCAGGGTTTCCCGCGACGCCGTGTTCGGGATGCGTGAGCGCCGGGAATGCGGTGCCGGAAAGAGTTCCCTCTGAAGGCGGCGAGCAGAGGTGATTACGCCGTTCGGTCCTATATCCCAAGAGGTTTGGGATATAGTGTCGAAATCGGAGTCGCGGCGCACACCCAAGGGGCGTGTCCTGATCGGCTCCGCTCCCCGTACATCGTTCTCGTCGTTCGGCCGCTCGCCGGCCGGGTGACGGCTGCTCGAAGGAAGTGCCATGAGCAACATCGATTGGGCTCTCAACTCAGCGTCGGCGATCAAGGGGGCGTTCGCGGTCGCCCTGGTCGACTACGAGAGCGGCATGACGCTCGGATCCCGGGGCGGGAGCCCCGAGTTCGATCTCGATGTGGCCGCGCCGGGTAACTCGGAGGTCATGCGCGCCAAGCTCGACGTGATGGCGAAGCTGGGGATCCGCGACTCGGTCGAGGACATCCTGATCACGTTGGACACCCAGTACCACGTGATCCGGCCGATCTCGTCCCGCGGGGAGGAGCAGCTGTTCTTCTACCTGGCACTCAACCGGGCCCAGGCGAACCTGGCGATGGCCCGCCGCGACCTGCGTGCGGTCGCCGACCAGTTCTACGTCGGCGCACCCGGACCGGCCTCCACCCCGGGCATCGCGGGGCCGGAGCCGATCCGTCAGCACTGACCCCCGGCGTGAACCGGGTCTGGAGGGACGAGATGGCAGCACGACCAGCCGGAAGCGACCGGGAGGTGTTCGGGGCGTCGGCGCGCCTGTTGAGTACCCTGTTCGCCCCGCGATGGTGGCGGCGACAGATCGGACTCCGAGCCGGGGCGCTGGTCGACCCGTCGAGCGGGATGCTGATCGACGGGTTCTACGACGGCCCGATCGCGGTCGACCTGGAACTCCTCGGCGCGGTGGCACTCGACCTGATGCGGATCTCCCCGCAGCTCATCGAAGCACCCGAGCCCCCAGCAGTCGTCGAGCACCCGCGCCGGGTACTGGTCGAGACCGGGCGGGCCGGCCACATGGTCGTGAGCCACGCGGTCGACCAGCGGCAGGAGCCGGTGCTGGTCGTGGTCCTCGTCGAGGGGAGCTGGAAGATCGCCGACCGGATCGGGCGCCGGCTCGCGGCGGCTCCGGCGCTGAACCTGCACCACGAACAACCCACGCTCGGGCACACCGCTCGGCATCGGGCTCCTCACCACCGTGTGGCCGCACAGGGCACTGCAGAGCTGTCCGATGTGGAGGCCACCGTGCGGATCCCACGCCCGCGCCCGTACATGGATCCGTGGTGGGCCGAGCCCCCGGTGACGCAGGACGCCGCGCCCTCCGGCCCGGCATCGTCCAGGCGCACATGAGGACCGGGCGGTTGCCGGATCGACGCCGGGCGGAGCTCGCGCGACTGCGCGAGGTCGAGGAGGCGGTCGATCAGCTGCGGGAGCAGTGGTGGGCGCGAGGGCGGCCCGATGCCCAGTGGGAGGTCGTGGCCGCGGCGACCCGCGCCCTGCTCGGGGTCGTCCGGCGCTTCGAGGGGGCGGAGCTGCGACTGCTGGTCGACCCGGGGCAGGGGCTCTCGGTGCGCGTCGGCCAGGAGCAGGGCGAGCCGGTCGCCGAGCTGGACCCGCCACAGCCGGCGCCGGCCGGGCCCGCACTGTCCACCCTGCCCGTTCCCCGCACAGGAGACGATCCGCTGCAGCTTCCTGCGCCCCGCGGGGCAGGCCTGCCGGAATCGGCGGTCACGCCGCCACCCGGCGAGGTCGCCGGCCGGTTCCTGCGAGCGGACGTGGCCCGCGAGATCGCAGCACGACGCGCCGCCGTGCTGAGATCCGGCGACCGCGACGACCCGGCCACCTGACACCCGGCGCGCCGACCTTCCCGAATCCCCGCCTACTCGTCCGTACCGGCCGTCGGCTGTGCGGTGCGGCGTTTGCGAGGGGCGGCGGAACGCGGTGGCCGGGCGCGCATGTGGTCGCGGACGCGGCCGATGATGTCGTCCAGTGCATGCAGGTCCTGCTCGGACAGCGGGGCGAACAACAGGTCGCGGGCGACGTCGACGTGGCCGGGCATGACCCTGGCGACCAGGGCGGAACCGGTGTCGGTGATGGTGACGAGCGTGGCGCGCTGGTCGTCGGGGCTGGGCCCGCGCGTCACGAGCCCGGCCTTCGCCAGCAGTCCAGCCTGGTGGGTCAGGCCGCTGCGGCTGTAGACGACCCCGTCGGCGAGTTCGGTCATCGTCAGGGGGCCCCCGGCGTCGGTCAGCCGGGCGAGCAGCTGGAACTGCACGTAGCGCAGGCCGCCTTCCTCTTGTAGCTGCTGTTCCACGGCGTGGTGGAGCAGGCTGACGGACTCCATGAGCGCGAAGTACGTCCGGAGCTGCTCGGGTCTGAGCCCTTCGACCATCTCTGCATCCTAGTAGACCGTCGCATCTAATTGTTGGGGTAGAGGTGGCGGAGCTTGATGCGGGCGTCGGTGGTGGTGAATTGCCAGTTGACCTGACGGTGGTCGGTGTTGGTGGCGTCTTGCCAGGCGGCGAGTTCGGTGTTGAGGGTGTCGATGTCGGTGATGCGCCGGTCGAGGCACTGGCGGGTGAGAGCTGAAAGTTCGATCTCGGCGATGTTGAGCCAGGAGCCGTGGCGGGGCGTGTGGTGGATCTCCAGTCGTTGTGCCAAGGCAAAGGCCGTGGAGGGTTCGAACGCTTCGTAGAGAGAGCCGACTCCGTGGGTGTTGAGGTTGTCCATGACCAGCACGACGGTGTCGGCGTCGGGGTAGTCGTGGGTGAGCAGGTGCTGCACCTGACGGGCCCAGTCGATCTTGGTTCGGCGTGGTTGAGCGTCGACGCGGCGCCAGCCGCGTAGGGGTTCGGCCCAGACGAAGATCGAGCAGGTGCCGTTGCGGACGTACTCGCTGTCCTCTTTGCGGTCGTGACCGGGCTCGGCGGGGATCGGCTCGCGGACCTGCCCTAGCAGCTGGTAGGGCTTCTCGTCCATGCACACCACCGGTCGGCGGGGGTCATAGGGGCGGGCGTAGACAGCCAGGACGTCTTCCATCCGAGCGGCGAACTCGGCGCTGGCGTGCGGTGGGATCGTCCAGCACTTCTTCAGATGAGGACGCAGTTTCGTTTTTTTAACACTCGGCCGATGGTGGAGTGATCCAGATCGGGCAGGTCGGCGACCAGGGCGACCTGACGCTCGAGCAAGCGCAGCGACCAGCGTGTATAGCCCTGCGGTGGGCTCGAGCAGGCCAGTGCGATCAACCGGGCCTCGACCTCGCCGGTCACGATCGGCGCTACCGGCGGTGTCTCACGCGGCTTGCGGCCGATCGTGGCCAGCACGTCGCCGTCGGTCTCGTCGAACCGTTTCGCGATCGACCGGACCGTGTTTTGGGAGACCCCGACCCGATCCGCGACCATCGACCGAGCGTCCACCGGGCCGACGTTCTCGTCCAGCTCCAGCAGTACCCGAGCACGGATGATCATCCGCGCCGGATGCGTGCCGGTCACGGTCAGCTTGGACAGGAACTCGCGATCAGCAGCCGACAGGCCGATCGTGAACACCTTCGGACGAGCCATCGTCTGGGCATCCTCTCAACACGAGCAACATGATGAGAGGCTCATACACCAGATAGCGATAGTTTTAGCGGCGACACGCTACTAGTTGCTTTGATCTCGAAGCATTGTGGTGGGCCTCACAGGGCACTCCCATTGCTTTGATCTCGAAGCAGACTAGTGTCGATATTGCTACGAGTTCGAAGCAATGGAGGATGTCATGAAGGTTGTGCGTTACCACGGTTACGGCGACAGCGACGTGCTGATCCGGGAGGAGACCGGGCGACCGCGTCCCGGTGCGGGGCAGGTGTCGGTGAAGGTGGCCGCCACCTCGTTCAATCCCGTCGATGTCGCGATCCGCGCCGGCTATCTGCAGGGCGTGTTCCCGGTCGCGTTCCCGCACGTGCCGGGTATCGACGTCGCGGGCACGGTCGCCGGGCTCGGCGACGGGGTCGAGGGCTGGAGCGTCGGGGACCCGGTCGTGGCGTTCCTGCCGATGAACGCCGATGGTGCGGCGGCGGAGTACGTGCTCGCGCCCGCCGAGGCTCTCGCCGCGGCGCCGCGGACGATCGACCTGGTCGATGCGGCGGCGCTGCCGGTCGGCGGGTTGACGGCCTGGCAGTCGTTGTTCGAGCTCGCGGAGCTGAAGCCCGGACAGAGCGTCCTGGTCAACGGGGGCGGCGGCGCGGTCGGTGGGTTCGCCGTGCAGCTCGCCTCCCGGGCGGGCGCCGTCGTCACCGCGACGGCGAGCGCGCGGAGCGCGGACCGTCTGCGCGGCTACGGCGTCGACCGGATCATCGATCATCTCGACCACGCGAGTTCGCCGGTCACGGCCGATGGCCGGCCGTTCGATGTCGTGCTCAACCTGGTGACCACGACACCGGAGCAGACCGCCGGTCTGGTCGGTCTCGTGAGCGATGGCGGCGCGTTGATCAGCACCACGACTCCACCGCCCGAGGCCCCCGGGCGTGGGGTGCGCACGGCACGGGTGTTCGTGCGCAGCGACGCCGCGCAGCTCGGCGAGCTGGTCGCCCGTGTCGATCGCGGGGAGTTGCGGGCCCACGTCGCCGACCGTCGTCCGCTCGCCGAGCTCGCCGCGGTCCACGCCGAGGCCGAGGCAGGACGGCTGCGCGGCAAGACCGTCCTGACCCCCGCCTGATCCGCCGGCTGCACCGGGTGATCACCGGCTGTGGAGTGCGACGTGCGCTCAGCGTTCGCGACGCTCCACAACGGGCGATCACGGACGTTCCTCCTCGCCGAGCTGGATGCCGGACGCCATCCGCGGGCGTAGGAGCGGCTCCCTCGCGGCTACCCGACGAGTGCCGCGAGGGTGTCGAGCTCGGCGAGGGTGGCGGCCTCCGCGGTCGGACCGTCGTGTGCGGTGAGGACGACGAGCACCCGGTCGATGCCCGCCTTCGCGTACGCCTCCAGCGCCTCCGGCTTCGGCACGGCGCCGAAGAGGGTCACCGGCAGATGGCCTCGGCCGGCGTCGTCCGCGCGACGGCGGAGCTCGGTGATCCGCTCGGCGAGGGGGTCGAGCTTCTTCGGCGAGACCCCCATCGGCATCCAGCCGTCGCCGTGCGACAGGACCCGGTCGAGCACGGTCGGGCCACCGCCCCCGATCAGCACGGGCGGAGCGCTCGTCGGTTTCGGCCAGGACCAGATGGGGTCGAAGTCCACGAACTCACCGTGGTACTCGGCCTCGTCCTGGGTCCAGATCCGGCGCACCGCCTCGATCCGCTCGAGCATCTGTGCGGTGCGCCGGCGCGGGTCGACCCCGTGGTGCGCCATCTCCTCGGCGTTCCAGCCCGGCCCCACGCCCAGCTCGATCCGCTCGGGCGCGAGCCGCTCGACGCTCGCCACCTGCTTGGCCAGGTTGATCGGGTGGTGCTGGTTCACCAGCGTGACCGCCGTGCCCAGCACGATCCGATCGGTGACCGCGGCCATCGCGCCGAGGGTCACGAACGGATCGAACGTGTGGCTGTACTCGCGGGGCAGCTCACGCCCGCCCGGCCAGGGCGAGAGCCGGCTCACCGGAATGTGGGTGTGCTCGGTGAGGAACAGCGCCGCGAGGCCGCGCTCCTCCACCGCGCGGGCGAGGACCGGCGCGCTGATGCCGTAGTCGGTGAGGAACGAGGTGACTCCGATTTTCATGAACTGGTCCCGTCCTCGTGTGCCATCCAGTGCACGAACCGGTGCAGCGGGTACATCGCGTCGTGCGGATTACCGATCGTGCTCGGCCCCGCCTCCCCCAGCCGGACGATGCGCTGCGCGCCACCGCTGGCGAGCCGGTCGCGGTAGTCGGCCATCCGCTCGGGCGGGGAGAAACCGACCGTCTGGGTCGCCACGTTGACGTGGCGCATCGCGTCGTCGAGCGAGTCCACCCGGACCACGTTCGCGGTCTTGTTGATCGGATGGAAGTCCACGGGCGCGTCCGAACGGATCACGAGTCCGGTTCCGTCGGTCCGGCCCCAGACCCGGTACTCGTCGTCGAGCATCGTCAGCACGTCGATCTGGTCGCGCAGGTCCGGCTCGAGCGGACGGTGGTCACCCGAGGCCGCCGCCTTCTCGACGATGTGCGCGTGCAGCCGTTCGCAGAAGCGGTCCGCCTCGTCCTGGTCCCCCTCGACGTAGAGGAACCGGCTGGCGACGCAGGCCTCCTGGTTGAGGATCATGACGTCGTTGGCCGCCAGTTCGCTCGCCCGCTCGAGCGACTCCTCGGAGGCCAAGGCCTCCCGGCCGACCATCGAGATCGAGGTCTTGGGATCGAACGACACGAGCTGGAAGCCGGGACCGAGGTACTTGACCACGTTGTCGATCGCGTCGCCGCCGCCCCAGGCCACGATCTTGTCGAAGTACTGCGGGCGGTAGAGCGCCCGTTCCACCGCATCGTCGCCGCCGCGCCAGTAGACCGCCGACATCGACCGCACGACCGGATGGTCCGGATCGATCTCCGCCATGGTCCGCAGGATCGCCACCGTGGTGAACGGGTCGCTGGAGGACATCTTGAACAGGTTGACCGCCTTGACCATCGCGCCCTGGGCGATGGACTTCACCGCAACCCCCGGTGAGTTGCCCGGTAGCACGTGGATCAGCCGGGGCGCGAACGCCCGGACGAAGCTGCGTCGACCGGTGAAGTCCTGTTTGGGCACCCACCCGTCGAGCGCACCGGGATCGGGGAAGTTCTGCTCCACCACGGTGCGCAGCAGTCGCTCGTCGAGATAGGCGGCAGCGGCAGTGACCTGTGCCTGCAGCACCGCACGCGGCAGGACATGGGTGGTGGACATGCGATCGATGCAGTCCTGCATGACCGCATTGCGGGGATCGCGGATCCGCTCGCCGGTCTCGACGAGGAAATCGATGATCTCGGTCAGCGGGACGTCGAGCAGCGGCGGCACCTCGGTGCGCGGATGTACCGCCCGGTTCATGTCGATCCGCGGCGTCGCGAACGTGACCCCGAGGTCGCGCGAACGGTGCGTGATGTCCCGGCCGTCGTCCAGCTCGCCGCGCAGGAAGAACGGTGCGGAGACGGCCGAGTCCGGACGGTCGTCGGTGGCGGTCACGACAGGCCCCGCACGTAGGCGTCGACGGTGCCGGCGCAACCGATCTTGTCGTCGCCCTTGATGTCGGCGTAACGGGTGATGTTGTTGCGCACCGAGGGGCCCCGCTTCCCGCAGGCGCAGGGATCGAGGTCGAGCGAGATCTTGTCGCCGGTGATGATCCCGCCCCAGCGTCCGTCCAGCGACAGGTCGAAGAACGCGGCCCGTCCCTCGACCTCGCCGGCCTCGTGCGGCAGCGCGGTGTCGCCCTGCTCGTCGAGGATGACGGGCACGATCCACGGCGGCACGTGGTACCGGTCGCCCTCCTGGCACTTGGGCATGCCGGAGTTGAGCTCCTGCATCGAGTAGTTCTGGAACTCCCGATCCGACGGGATGTTGAACGTCTGGTGCACGAACTCCTGATAGTCCGGCGGCAGCTGCGCGCGCTTGAGACCGCCGCCGACGTAGATGCAGTTGTCGGGGTGGAAGTCCTTGGCCGAGTAGCCCAGGTCACGAACCCGCACGGCCATCTGGAACAGCGAGTTCCACAGGCCCGCGATGTAGAGCTTCTCCTCGCGGTGCTCGACGAGCGCCGCGGCACCCACCACCATCGCCTTCTCGAGCGCTTCCTGCCGCTCCCGGGAAGTACGTTCGAACTCGGCCAGCTCCTCCGGTGCCGCAGTGCCGTCGGCGATCTTCTTCCGCAGCACGACCATCGCGGTCAGCGTGCCGACGGTGATCGGTGGGATCGGCATGCGGAAGGGTTCCTTGGCCGGGTCGCCGAACGCCGCCCGCTGCGCCTCGCCGATCACGATGTTCTTCGGGACCGCGGCGCTGGCCCCGGTACTCATCATCCGCCGGTCCTGCTCGGGCTTCACCCCCGAACCCCACGAGAACACGTTGACCGTGTCGGTACGCGACCAGTCCATGTCCAGGTCCGAGGCGAGCAGCATCGCCGACTTGCCGGTCGTCCCGCTGGAGCAGGACACGTAGTGCCCGCGCGCCTGCAACCGCTCGATCCAGTCGTCGATACCGGTGATGTCCGCCGTCTCGATCGGGCTGATCGGATGGGGCGACACGGTGTTCAACCACGCGCCGAGCCGGTCCCACCGCTGTTCGGTCAGGAAGCTCTCGGGATAGCTCTTGTAGACGCTGTGCGGGAAGAGCAGGGGCACCGCGTCCTCGCGGTCGCGGATCTCGGTGGTGCCTGCGGCGCGGGCGCGGTGCCCCAGCAGCTTGATCCGGTCCCTGCGTTCCTGGAACCGCTCGTCGAGCGCCTTCACCTGCGTCTCCCGCAGATCGGCGTGGGACAGGTCGAAGCGATCGGCCGCATCGACCAGCCGGGTCAGCTCGGCAATGGCTGAACTCACGGGGCATCCTCCTGGGGGTCACGAGGGCGCTTGACTAATAGCACCTCGTGCGGTTCATTATAGGTGTGGTCGACCACGAAGCAAGAGGCTGACGTGCAGAACAGATCTGCTCCCCCTCGCCGAGGAGCCGGACGCCCCACCCGCGAGCAGGCCGAGGCCCGGCACGAGGAACTGCTCGACGCCGCGCTCGACCTGTTCCTGGAACGCGGCTTCGAGCTCGCGACGATCGAGATGATCGCCGCCCGGGTCAGCATGACCAAGCGCACCGTCTACGCCCGTCATCCCGACAAGGCCGCGCTGTTCCGCGCCGCGGTGCAGCGCGCCATCGAGCGGCACGTCGTGCCGCGCGAGGTGCTCGAGAGCCTGGACGACGGCGACCTGGCCGACACGCTCGTGGCGATCGGCCGGCTGCGTATCGACCAGGTGATGACCCCCAACGGCCTGCGCCTGCAGCGGATCATCAACACCGAGAGCTACCGCTTCCCCGAGATCTTCGCCTCCAACGTCGAGCAGAGCGCCAGACCGGTGGTCGACTTCGTCGCCGGTCTGCTCGACCGGGCCATCGCCGCGGGCGAGGTCGCCCCCACGAACACCGGGCTCGCCGCGTCCACGTTCATGAGCATGGTGGTCGGCGGCCAGGCGAGAGCGATCGTGCGCGGCGAGACACCGACCCGGGAGGAACTGGACGAGAAGGTCCGGTTCACCGTCCACCTGCTGCTCGACGGCCTCCGGCCGCGCTGAGACGAGGGAGAGCCTTCCGTGGGATTCGACGAGAACCGGCCCGTCGCGGTCGTCACCGGAGCCAGTGCGGGGATCGGCCGGGCCACCGCCCGCCGCCTCGCCGGGCTGGGCTGGCAGGTGATCGGTGTCGGCCGTGATCCGGAACGCAGTGCCGCGGCCGAGGCGGAGATCGCCGCGGCGGGACGCGTCGCCATGCTGCGCTCCGACTTCACCCTGATGGCCGACGTCCGGCGTACCGCCGAGGAGATCCGGGCGCTCACGCCCCGCGTCGACGTGCTCATCAACAACGCGGGCGGGGTGCGCGACCGGCAGATCATCACCGCGGAGGGCACCGAGGCGACCTTCGCCGCCAACCACCTCGCGCCCTTCCTGCTGACCCAGGAGCTGATGCCGCAGCTCCGGGCGAGCGCAGCCGGCACGGCACCCGGCTCGACGCGGGTGATCGCCGTGTCGTCGAGCGCCCACCGCCAGGTCGACGGGCTCGACCCGGTCGATCTGCAGAGCCTCGGCGACGTCTCCTCCATGGTGGCCTACTGCCGGGCCAAGCTCGCGAACATCCTGTTCACCCGGGAGCTCGCGCGGCGGGCGGGACCGGACGGGATCGTCGCCCAGGTCATGCACCCCGGCCTGGTCGCCAGCAACTTCGCCGCGCACGGGAGCCCGGCGCTGCAGGCGCACTACGCGAACGCGGCCGACGCGCTGGCACCCGAGGAACCGGCCGAGACGCTGGTCTGGCTGGCCACCGAGCCCGAGGGCGGACGCGACGGCGGACGCCACTTCCACCGGATGGCCGAGGAGCCGCCGTCCGACGCCGCACAGGACGACGACGCCGCCGCCCGGCTCTGGGTCGAGAGCGAGAAGCTGCTGGCGGCACTGCAGCCGTAGCCGGAGCGACACCCCTCCCCCGCCCTCGCCGGTAAGGACAGACTTGATGATCAAGATCGTGGCACTGCTGAAACGACGGGCCGGCCTGAGCGCGGCGGAGTTCGCCGAGTACTACGAGCAGCGGCACGCACCGCTGTTCGCCCGCATCATCCCGCCCGAGGTCGAGCAGGCGATCACGCACTACATCCAGAACCACGCCGTGGACCTCGGCGGCCGCGACGCCGCCTGGGACTGCGTCACCGAGATCGGTTTCCGGGACCTGGCCGGCATGCGCGTGTGGTCGGACTGGTACGCCGGTCCCCGCGGCGCCGTCCTGCGGGAGGACGAGGAGACGTTCATGGACACCGCGGCCCGGGTCGTCGTGGTCACCGACGAACGTCGTCCGGTGGACGTCTGACGCGAAAACGCGAGTGCGGCTCGCCGGGCCGAGCCCCCCGCTCGTCAGGGGATCCGGGCGTGATGATCCAGTAGACGACCGAGCAACTGCAGGAGCTGGTCGCGTTCGGCCGCGTTCAGCGGGGCGAGCAGTTCGTCGTGGAGGTCGTCCAGAACCTTGTCGAGCAGGCGCAGGTGACGGCGGCCTCGGGTGGAGATCGTGATGATGTTGCGGCGCTGGTCGTCGAGGTCCGGCGCCCGCTCGACGAGGTCACGCTCGGCCAGCTCGTTGAGCACGCCGACCATGTCGCTGCGGTAGATGCCGGAGCGCCGGCTCAAGGCCGCCTGGCTGCCCGGCCCGAACTCCTGCAGCGAGGCGAGCACGGCGTAGTGCCATTTGCGGGCGTCGACCTGGGCCAGCCCGTCGGTGATCAGCCGGTCCGACCGGGCGGTCAGCTGGGACAGCTGTCGGCTCGCCCGTCGACGCAGCCTGTCGGGCGTCCCGGGCACGCCGTCGTCGGGAATGTCCGCGGCATGCGCTCTGCTCACGGGCACCACTCTAGTCATTGCGTTAGTGAGACTAACGATGTACGTTCACTCGCGCCGAAACGTTAGTCCGATAAACGGTATTTCGGCGACCTCCCGGAAGGAAGCTCCGCCATTCCCGTCACGATGTTGCAGATCCCCACCCCGGACGGCTCGGCCGACGCCTTCGCCGCCTTCCCCGACCACGGCGAGCGGCACCCAGGGGTGCTGATGTACGCGGATGCCTTCGGCATCCGGCCCGTGCTGCGGGGGATGGCCCGGGAACTGGCCGGGCACGGGTACTACGTGCTCGTCCCCAACGTCTTTTACCGGCACGGCCCGAGCCCGGTGATCGAGCTTCCGGAGTACATCGACGAGGAGGCCCGGACCACGTCCGTCGCCCAACTGATGCCCTTGATCGAGGCGCACACGACCGAACGTGTCCTGCGCGACGCCGACGCCTATCTCAGGTTCCTCACCACCCGGCCCGAGGCCGGCGCCGGACCGGTCGCGGTGACCGGCTACTGCATCGGCGGTCTGCTGGCATTGCGCACCGCCGCGGCCCATCCCGGCCGGGTGGCCGCCGTCGCCGGATTCCACGGCCCCGTGGGGGCCGACGGGCCCGATCGGGACCGTCTCCTCTCCGGGCTCACCGCCCGGGTCCATCTCGGCCACGCCGAGACCGACCTGACGTCCGAGACCCTCGGCGAGCTCAACCAGGCCCTGGACGCGGCCGGGGTCGACTACACCTCCGAGATCTACCCCGGCACCGTCCACGGCTTCACCATGTCCGACACCGACGCCTTCGACCCCGCCGGTCTGCAACTCCACTGGGACCGTCTGCTCCCCCTCCTCGAACGCACGACGGCCGACCGCTGAGTCTCCGGTCGGACCATCGGATTGTTCGTCTGCACATCGGCCGCGGTGTCAGGTCTGTGTGGCCCTCCCTTGTCGCGGACCGGGCGCGGGGCGACCCTCGGGACCCGCATCCGCAGCACTCGGAGGACGATCGGCATGCTCGACCGCGAGATCGCAGAGCGCATCACCGCAGCGGTGAACGCACGCTTCGACGATCAGCTCGCCTGGACCGCCGAGCTGGTCCGGTCACCCAGCCTGCGGGCGCAGGAGACCGACGCGCAGGACCTCATCGAGGGCGCCCTGCTCGAGAGCGGCCTGACGGTCGACCGGTGGGCCATCGACTCGCCCGAGCTGCGCGACCACGAGGGATACGGGCCGACCACGGTCGATCCCGCGACGCTGGAGAACGTGGTCGGGACCTACACCCCGGTCGTCGAGCACGGCCGTTCGCTGATCCTGAACGGGCACGTCGACGTCGTCCCCACCGGCCCGCAGGAGTCCTGGAGCCGTTCGCCGTGGGACGCGAGCATCGTCGACGGCTGGATGTACGGCCGCGGCAGCGCCGACATGAAGGCCGGCATCGGGGCGAACCTGTTCGCGCTGGAGGCGCTGCGGACGGCGGGCTACCGGCCGACCGCACGCATCCACGTCCAGTCCGTCGTCGAGGAGGAGTGCACCGGCAACGGCTCGCTCGCCGCCCTACTGCGCGGCTACACCGCCGACGCCTGCGTCATCCCCGAACCCGAGGACGACAAGCTGGTGCGCGCCAACGTCGGGGTCCTGTGGTTCGACGTCACCGTCCGCGGCGTGCCGACCCACCTGCGGGAGATGAGCAACGGGCGCAACGCCATCGACGCCGCCTACACAATCATGAACGACCTGCGCGAGCTCGAGGACCGGTGGAACCGGCGCAAGGGCGAGCACCGCTACTTCGCCGACGTCGAGCGCCCGATCAACTTCAACTTCGGTGTGATCAACGGTGGTGACTGGCCCTCCAGCGTGCCCGCCCGCTGCACGTTCACGGTGCGCGCCGCGATCTACCCCGGCACCCCGGCCGCGCAGGCCTGGGCCGAGATCCAGGAGGTCCTGGCGAAGTCGGAGGCGTCGCTCGGCCTCCCGGTCGCCGCGACGCCGTCCGGGTTCTTCGCCGAGGGCTACGTGCTGGAGGAGGGGTCGGCGGCCGAGGACGTCCTGGCCCGCTCGCACGAGCGGGTGTTCGGCAGCGTGCTCGAGTCCTTCACCACCCCGGGCTATCTCGACGGCCGGGTCTTCACCCTCTACGGCGACATCCCGTGCCTGGTCTACGGGCCGGTCTCGGAGGCCATCCACGGTCTGGACGAGCGGGTCGAGGTCGAGTCGATCCGGCGGATCACGACCGCCATCGCGCTGTTCGTCGCCGAGTGGTGCGGCGTCGAGCCGATCACGGACTGAGGCACACACCGGGCACCTATGCTGTGCAGGTGCACAAAGGCCGGGGCGACGACGCCGACGTCCGCTGGGAAGAGCTGGTCACCCGGCTACGGGGCGACTCGGACGCGCTGTTCCGCTCGTTCCGGGAACGGGTTCTGCTGGTGCCTCCGTACGCCCGCGGGCTCGTCCCCCTCGCCCGGATGGAGGACGACGCGGCGCAGACCTTCGACTACCTGCTGCGCCGGATCGGCAGGATGCGGGTTCCGGGCCGGCTGACCGGGATCGGCACCTCGATCGGCCGCGACCGGGCCCACCGCGGGGTCCCGCTCAACGACCTCCTCACGGCGGTCCGCCTGAACTTCCGGATCCTCTGGGACGCGCTGCGCGACCAGGCGGACCCGGCCGACGGACCGTTGCTCGTCGAGCGGGTCGACCGGCTGTGGGCAGCGGTCGAGGAGCACGCCCTGCAGGTGCAGATCGCCTACCAGGACGAGGCCGCGTTGATCGCCCGCGAGCGCCACGGCGAGCGGTCGATGCTGGTGGCGGCGTTGCTGGGGCAGGTGGACGGGCCCGACGACCTGATCGCGGAGCCGAGCCCGGACGACGTGGCCCGCGTCGCGCGGGCACTCGACGTCGGTATCGACGACCCCGTGCTGGTCGTGGTGGCACCGGCGACCGCAGGCGCGCAGTTGCGCCGCGCGGCGGACTCGCTCGGCGCCCACGACCGCCCGGTGCACGTGCAGGCACTCCCCCGCCACGCCGTACTGCTGGCCCGCTGGTCGGGAACGGTCACCGACGACGGGCCGGCCGGGGTCCGTGCGCTGCGGGCCGGACTGGGTGGGCTGCTGGACGCGGTCCCGTGCGCGATCGGACCACTCGCGCACGGCCTGGCGAACGTGCCACGCAGCGCCCGCACGGCACTGCGGGTGGTCGACGCACTGCCCGGCCTGACGGGGCCGGTCGATCCCGCACAGGCCTGGTTGCCGGTCGTGGCCGCCGGGCTGTGCTCCGCCCGCGGGGTCGGGCAGGAGCTGGTCGGGTCGGTGCTGGCCGGCCTGGCCGCCGTCCCGCCGGCCGAGCGCGAACGCCTCGTGCAGACCGTGCGTGCGTGGGCCCGGACCGGGACGGTGACCGCCGTGTCGCAGGAGCTGTGGTGTCACCGCAACACCGTGCTGAACCGCCTCCGCCGGTTCGGCGAGCTGACCGGCCACGACGTGACTGTTCCGGACGAGGCCACCGTCGTGCTGCTGGCACTCGCGTGTGCCGACGCGCCGACGCCGGGGCACCGGTGAGCGGGGCGGCCGGGATCAGGTCGTCGTCGTCCGCGCGGCCGCGACCCGGTCGCGCTCGACGAAGAACCGCGGCGCGGCCATGCCGCAGCCGCAGGTGATCATGGCGATCCCGATCAGGAGCAGGGTCGGCAGCACGGAGCTCCCGCCACCGAGCGCGAGCAGCGCGGTCGCGGCCAGTGGCACGAACCCGCTGGCCACGCCGGAGATGTTCGCCGACAGCGCGACGCCGCTGTAGCGCAGGTGCGGCGGGAACAGCTCGGTGAGCAGAGCGCCCGACACCGCGTACGGGATCGAGAGCAGCGCGGTCACCAGCGTCACCCCGAGCACCACCGCCACGGCGGCCATCGAGTCGATCATCCAGAACCCGGGGAACGCCACGAGGATCGATCCGAGGGCACCCAGCACCGTCACCCGGGCGGCGCCGTACCGGTCGGCGAGCCGCCCGCCCACGATCAGCACGACGATCTCCACGGTCGCCGCCACCAGCGTCGCGACCAGCATCAGCCAGCGCGGAAGGCCGAGCGTCGCGGTGCCGTAGCTGATCACGAACGTGGTGATCAGGTAGAAGCCGCCGACGCCGAGGAACGCCGTCCCGGCGCCGATCAGCAGCTGCGGCCAGGCCGTGGTCAGGACCTCGCGGACCGGGGACGAGGCCCGCTCGTCCTCCTCGAGCATCTTCTCGAACAGCGGCGACTCCTCGACCCGCCTGCGCAGCCAGACCGCGATCCCGAGCAGCGGGAAGGCGGCGAGGAAGGGCAGCCGCCAGCCCCACGAGTCGAAGGCCTCCTGCGGCAGTGTCGACACCGCGAGGAACGCGCCCGAGGACAGCAGGGTGCCGACCGGCGAGCCGATCTGGGGCATCGCGGCATAGCGTCCGCGCCGCTCCGGTGGGGCGTGCTCGACGGCGAGGGTGACCGCGCCACCCCACTCACCGCCCACCGCCACGCCCTGCAGCAGCCGCAACAACGTCAGCAGGATCGGGGCCGCGAGCCCGATCGAGAGGTAGTCCGGCAGCACGCCGATCAACGTCGTGGCGATACCGATCATCGTGACGGTGATGATCAGGCACCGCTTGCGGCCGATCCGGTCCCCGAGGTGGCCGAAGATCACCGCACCGAGCGGCCGCGCCGCGAACCCGACCGCGAACGAGGCGAACGCAGCCAGGGTGGCGACCACGGCGTCGTCGGTGGCGAAGTACAGCCGGTTGAACACCAGCGACGCGGCGGTGCCGTACAGGAAGAAGTCGTACCACTCCAGCGCGGTGCCCACGAAGGCACCGAAAGCGACCTTCCTGGCTTCCGCATCGGTCACCGTGGGACCGGGCCTCTCGCTCATCGCCACTCCTCGGTCGTGGGCGGGACGGTCCGCACAGCATTCAGACGAGAGCGGTGTCACGGAACCACGGACTGCACCGATCTGTCCCCCGCTCGGTAGGCGTCTGCACAACGAGCGGCGGACCGGCGCCGCGCGCGGCCCGGCGGGCGCCTGGTCGTCGCGCTCTGCCGGGGCGGTGGAACCGGCACCGCCCCGGCGTGGTCGCCGACCGCCGCCGAGGCCGGCCGCGTGATCACCGGTTGAGGAGTGCGGCGTACGCGTGGCGGTCGCGGCACTCCATAACCGGTGATCTTCAAGAGATCGGCGTTCCCCTCCCCTCCGCTCCGACACCACGGCGCCCGGCCCCGGCGACGGGTCGGGTCGGGTCGGGTCGGGGACGAAGCCTCCGGCCGGCCGGGCCGCGCCGTACCCAGCGGCGGGTCGGGTCGCCGGCCTCTGCCCCGTTCCGGCGCCGTCGGCTCCTTGGTCGAGACGGGGTGGGATGTCGTCGTTTGGTTGACGTTTTGCTGGCGTCAATGAATCATTGACAACTGAGGGACACCGCCTCGCCGTCCGGACGCTGCAGGCCTTGATCAGGAATCGCCGCTGTACTCGCATCGGACGGGTGAAATGGGAGGTCAGCCCGCTCGGCCTGTAACGCCGCGTCGAGGGCACGCAGCCACCCTGCTCCCCCGCCCCGGACGAGCCGGAGTCACGTCCGGCGCGCGATGACCAGCCAGCAGGCCGACGGGTAGCCGACCCCGCGCTCCGGATCGTGATGGGCCACCACGTCGTCACGCAGTCGTTCCAGGGCCAGTTCCCTGGTCCGCGGATCGAGGTCGGCGATCAACCCGGCGTGCTGGGCAGCGAGATAGTCCAGGGCTTCGGCCGGGTGGGGCCCGACGTTCATCAGCTCCTCGACCGGGTCGATCGCGATCTCCTCGAACCCGGCCGCGCCCAGCACCTCCCGCACGCGGGCCGGATCGGCGAACGAGACCGGGCCGGCCCTGCCGTCCTCCGGCGGCCGGGGCGTCACGCGGTCGGGGGTGAGCGCCTCGAGGACCCGATGCATGAACGGGTTGCGGTCGAACGCCTGCCAGACCAGCAGGGCCAATGATCCGCCGGGGCGCAGCGCGGCGGCCAGGTTGCCGAACGCGGCCACCGGGTCGTCGAAGAACATCGTCCCGTGCCGGCTGACGACCACGTCCACACCGGACGGGTCGAACGGGTGGACCTGCGCGTCGGCCCGGGTGAAGGACACGTTCCCGAGCTGTTCCTCCTCGGCCCGGGAACGGGCCACGGCGAGCATCCGGGTGGAGAGGTCCACGCCACGGGCCTGTCCGGTGGGTGCGGCGAGCCGGGCCGCGGCACGGGTGATCGCGCCCGTTCCGCAGCCGACGTCGAGGACCCGCCGGCCACCGACGATGCCGGCGGCATCCAGCAGCGCCTCGTTGTAGGCGGCGACGCCGCGGTCGAAACGGCCCGCGTTGCTCGCCCAGAACTCCCCGGTCTCGCCGTCCCACGCCTGCCGCTGTACCGCGTTCGCCGTCGTAGGGATCACGCTCGGCATTGTCGCGTGCCGACGGCGCGGTGTCAGTCGTCCATCGCGCGAGCGCTGCTGAAGGACACGCCGATCGTCCTGCTGGACGAGGTGAGCTCCGCGCTGGACCCGGTCAACGAGGTCGCCGTCCACGAGGGGATCGAGCGCCTGATGGCGGGCCGGACCGTCGTGATGGTCGCCCACCGGCTGCGGACCGTCCAACGCGCCGACCGCATCGTCTTCCTGGACGGGAGCCGGATCGTCGAGCAGGGCAGCCACGACGACCTGCTGCGCCACGGCGGCCGCTACACCGACTTCTGGGCGGCATCGCTGACCCCGGTCGCCGGCAGGGACCCGATCGCCGGCAGGAACCCGGTCGCCGACACCTGAACCGGCGGGCGGCGCTGAACCGATCGCCGACGGCTGACCCCGCTCGCCGGCGGCTGACCCGGGGCCGGCGCTGAACGGCGGCCGGGGCTGAACCGCGGCCGGGGCTGAACAGGCAGCCGGCCCTGAACAGGTGAGCGGCGTCGGCCCGAGCCCGGCGGCCGCCGTCGACCCGAGCCCCGCGTGCCCGGGTGTGGCGCGGGCGCCTCGTGAGGTTCCCCCGGTTTCGCGGAGTCCGGGTTATCTGTGATCGTCGCGCTGGCCGCGATCGTAGGCGTCCTCGTACTCGTCAGGTGAGAGCCCGCCGAGCCCGGCCTGGATCCGGCGGGGGTTGTACCAGCCGTCTATGTAGCGCAGCAGGGCGTGCTCGGCCTCGGCGCGGGTGGCGAACGTCGTACCCGGCCAGTACACGAGTTCGATCTTGAGCGTGGACCACAGGTTCTCCGCGAGGGCGTTGTCGTAGCTGTCGCCTGTGGACCCGGTCGAGGGTGCGACACCGGAGTCGACCAGGCGCTGGGTGAACCGCAGCGCCGTGTACTGGGCGCCCTTGTCGCTATGGAAGATCAACTCGCCGGAGCGCGCCGATCGGGAGCGCAGCGCATGATCCAGGGCGGTGAGCACCAGCGCGGTGGTCGCCCGCTCACCGGTGGCCCAGCCGACGACCCGGTTGGCGAACGCGTCGCGCACCGAGGCCAGCCACAGCACGCCCTCGCCGGTGACCAGCCGCGTCAGGTCAGCGACCCAGAGCCGGTTCGGCGCGTCGGCCCGGAAGTCGCGCTCGACCCGGTCCGGGGCGGCGGTGTGGTTCGGATCCTGCCGGGTCGAGCCGTGGCGCCAGCCCCGGCGCAGGTGCGCGCCCTGCAGGCCGTGGGTGCGCATGATCCGCTCGATGCGCTTGCGCCCGACGCGCACGCCCTGGCGGCGCAGCTCCAGCCACACCCGCGGCGAGCCGTAGGTAGCGGCGTGCTCGTTCACGCTGCGCACCTTGACGATCTGCTCGAGCAGCGCCGCGTCGTCGAGCTCGCGCCGGCTCGGGGCGGCCTGGCGGGCCCGCCAGTCGTAGTAGGTCGAGGCCGGGATGCCCCGGACCCGCAGTACGAGACCGGCCGGGAAGCCATGGGCGTCGATGAAGCTCATGACCACCTCCGGGTCGGGCCGATCTCGCTGGCGAAATACGCACTCGCCGCGCGCAGGACCTCGTTGACCCGCCGCAGCTCAGCGTTCTCGGCCGCCAACCTGCGGTTCTCCTCAACCATGTCAGTGCTTGAGCGGTCATGCCGTTCGCCGGCGTCGGCCTCGGCCTGACGGACCCAGTTCCGCAAGGCCTCGGGGTGCACGTTGAGCTGCTCGGCCAGCCGCTTGAACGACGGCCGCGGCTCGGACTGTCGATACAGCCGAACCGCCCGTTCCCGCAGCTCATCGGGGTACTTCCTCGGTGCTGCCAACAGAGCCTTCCTTCCCAGTCCCTCACGATGGGACCAGTCTTCGAAGACTCCGGCGAAGCGGGGGAAGCTCATCGGGTGATCACGGAGTGTGTGCGGATCGGTGCCAGATATGGCACCGATCCGCACACACTCCGCGATCACCGGCTTCCGTCGGGCCTCGCCGGCTTCCGCCGAGCCTCGCCGGCCCTCGCCGGCCCTCGCCGGCCCTCGCCGGCCCTCGCCGGCCCTCGCCGGCCCTCGCCGAGCCTCGCCGGGTCTCACCGGGCCGGTGTTCCTCCGCCGGGACCGGCTCCGTCGTCGTTTGGTTGACGATCGGCTGGCGTCAATGAATCATTGACCACAGAGCGCCAACGCCCGCCGACGCAGGTCTCGACGACCGTGACCGGGCTCAGCGCGGCAGTCTGAAGCGCCCCGGCTCGACGAGCTCGCACCGCCCGTCGGCGACCAGGCGGGCCAGGTGCTGCTCGGCGGTGCGCCGTTCGACACTGTCCACCCAGGGCAGGTCGACATGCGGGCGGTACACGAGGCGGTGGGCCACGACGTCGTCCAGGGTGCGGGGCTCGTCGAGGAACTCCAGCAGCCGCTGTTCGCGGGTACGGATCACCTCGCGGTAGGCGCGCAGCTGGGTGCCGAACTCCGCGGCCCCGGTCACCACGCCCTTGTGGTGGAACGTGCCGTACCAGCGGGCCTGGACCTGCAGGCAGCGCTCGATCGACGCCTCGAACGCCTCCAGGTCGCTGCCCACGTCGCCGTAGTGCGGGCCGAACCGGCTCAGGTCGATGTCGCCGACGAAGAAGAAGTCGTCGGGCTCGACCAGCAGCCCGCAGTGCCCGGCCGTGTGCCCGGGCAGGTGCACCACGGTCACGGAGCGGTCGCCGAGGTCGAGCCGGGCGCCGTCGGCCAGTCCGGTCGCGTCCGGGCGGTCCACCAGCGCGAAGTCGCGCACGAGCTCCTGGCGGGTCTCCTCGTCGTGCTCCGGTGGCAGGCCGAAGCCCTCGACGAGCGCGTCCACCGAGCGCACCGCGGCCAGGTCCGCCTCGTGTGCGTGCACCGTGGCGCCGGGGAACCGGTGCAACCCGGCCAGGTGGTCCTCGTGTCCGTGGCTGACCACGACCGTGTCCACCCGGTCCCCGTCGAGCCCCTGCTCCCCCACCGCCAGGGACGGGTCGACCAGCACGGTCTGCGCGCTGCCCCGGATCAGCAGCGAGTTGCCGTACGGGTAGCGACCCCCGTTCTCGGGCACCAGGACGCCGACGGCGCCGTGATCGTGACGGCTCAGACCGGCCATTCGCACCTCCGTAGCACTGACTGCTCCGGACCCGACCCTAGTGCGGTGGTGCCACGCCGGTCACTGTCGCTCGCCGGCGTCGGCACGCTTGCAGTCCTCGACGGGGACGCGGGCGCGGCCCGGATGCTCCTATGGATGTCAAGCGGCGGGTTCGAGGTCGTGGGTGGTGAGTAGGGCGCGGTAGATGTCTCGGGCGATGTAGCGCTTGAGGCAGCGGATGATCTCTTTCTTGCTCATGCCTTCGGCGGTGCGGCGGTCGGCGTAGTCGCGGGTGCGTGGGTCCCAGCGCAGTCGGCAGAGCACGATCCGGTAGAGCGCGGCGTTGGCTTGTCGGTCCCCGCCGCGGTTGAGTCGGTGGCGGTGGGTGCGCCCGGACGACGCGGGCAGTGGTGCGGCCCCGCAGAGCATCGCGAACGCGGCCTCGGACCGCAGTCGGTGCGGGTTCTCGCCCGCGGTGACCAGGAGCTGTCCGGCGACGTCGGGACCAACCCCGTGCATCGCAGCCAGGCTCGGGTTGATCGCGGTCACCAGCGGCGCGATCAACGACTCGATGTCGTCGATCTCGGTGGTCAGCTCGCGGTGGCGGCGGGCCAGGCTGCGCAGCGCGATCAGAGTCGCGGTCTCGGGCTGGTCGGCGTGGGCGGGGTCGGGGCGTCGGGTGGCGCAGTGGGTCAGCAGCTCCCGCAGCCTCATGGGCGCGAGATGGGTGCGCAGCTCGTCGAGGGCAGTGATCAGCAGTGATCGGATCTGGGTCTGGGCCTCGGCGCGGGCGGCGACCGCGGAGCGGCGAGCCACGCGCAGCGCCCGCAGGGCTTCGACTCGTCCGTCGCGCTGCTTGGGGACACCGGTGGCGCGTCCGGCCAGGGCGGCGCGGGCGGCGGCCTCGGCGTCGACCGGGTCGGACTTGCCTTGCCAGCGGCGGGTCTTGCGGTCCGGGCGGTCGACCTCGACCACGGTGATCGCGGCGGTGTGTAGGTGGCGGGCCAGGCCGGCGCCGTAGACGCCGGTGCCCTCGACCCCGACCCGGACCAGCAGCCCGAAGGTCTGCAGCCAGGACACCAGCGCGGCGTAGCCGGCTGCGGTGGCCGGGAACTGGGCGTGTCCCAGTAGCTGGCCGGTGGCCTGGTCGAGGGCGGCGGCGGTGTGGGTGTCTTTGTGGGTGTCGACCCCGCCGGTGACCTGGCGGGGCTCGCCGGGGACGGCGGTGTCAGCGGGGTGGGGGTGTGTCATCGTGGGCATGACCGTCCTGTACTCGTTCGACCGGGCAGGGCGGCACGCACCAGCCGGGGCGAGCGGACAAGACAGTGATGGGTGCCTGCTGGCACAGGCTCCTATGAGGTCACAACCGCCGTCTGGTGAGTGCAAGCGAGCCCCGCAGCGGACCGGCCGACAGATCCGGTTGAGGACCAGGAGTCAGTCAGGCGGTGGGTCAGACCGACCGCTGCGGGGCTCACCTACATCATCCTCACTGTCAGGCGGGCAGCGAGTCGGTGTGCCGCTCCCACGCCCGGTGCAGGCCGAGCACCTCGCAGAAGGCGTCGACGAACTCGTCGGGCACCGAGTCCGTCACGGCCGGGGCCGAGACGACCCCGAGGTCGGTGCTGACCCGGTCGCCCTCGGCCTCGACCCTGGCCGTCCCGTTCGCCGCCCGCGCGACCAGGCGTGTCCCGGCACCGAGGGCGCCGATCGCCTTGGCGTGCTTGATCGCCTCGGTGACGAAGTGCGTCGCGTAGCCGTCCTGCCCGAGCGTCTCGGCGGAGTCCGGGCCGCCGGGCACGACCACCGCGTCGTAGACCACCGAGGCCATCGAGTTGATCGCCCGGTCGACCGCGACGTCCGCACCCTGCGAGTCGCGCACCGGGCCCGCGGTGGGCGCGAGCAGCTCGGGCAGCGCACCGCGCGCGCTCAGGGCCCGGGCCAGCTCGGCCGCGGCGGGGTCGGCGCCGTCGGCGACCAGGATCGCGACCTTGCGCGAGAGCACCGAGCCGAACGTGGTGTTGGCCTGGCTCAGCGCGGGCGAGGTGTGGCCGTGGTTGGGCTTCGGTACGTCGGCCGGGGCCGTGACGCCGACGCCCTCGGCGACGGCGACCGCCAGGTCGTGGTCGATGTGGTTGAGCTGCTCGATCTGCTGCTCCCGCACGTGCATGTGGTCGCATTTGTTCAGCTCGAAGCGGTAGGCGGCGACGATGTGCTCGCGCTCCCAGCCGGCCATGCTGTTCCAGAACAGCGTGGCCTGGCTGTAGTACTCCTGGAAGCTCGGGCTGCGCTTGCGGATCTTCTCGCCGTCCACCCGCTCCTGGTAGTGCCGGAACACCTCGCTGTCGGCGATCGCCGGGCAGCCGCCCTGGAGCGAGTTCTTGTAGTACGGCGCGCGTCCCTGGTGGATCTGCATCTGCATGAACCCGTCGCGCTGGTTGTTGCTGACCGGGGCGACCGCCCGGTTGACCGGCAAGTGATGGAAGTTCGCCGAGCCGAACCGGTTGAGCTGGGTGTCCAGATAGGAGAAGTTGCGGGTCTGCAGCAGCGGGTCGTTGGTGAAGTCGATGCCGGGCACGATGTTCGCCGTGTGGAACGCGACCTGCTCGGTCTCGGCGAAGAAGTTGTCCGGGTTGCGGTTGAGCACCATCTTCCCCACCGGGCGCACCGGCACCTGCTCCTCGGGGATGATCTTCGTCGCGTCCAGCAGGTCGAAGTCGAAGTTGTGCTCGTCGGACTCGGGCACCAGCTGCACGCCCAGCTCGTACTCCGGGAAGGCACCCTTCTCGATGGCCTCCCACAGGTCCCGGCGGTTGAAGTCCGGGTCCTTGCCCTGGATCTTCTGCGCCTCGTCCCACACCAGCGAGTGCGTGCCCAGCACCGGTGTCCAGTGGAACTTCACGAACGTGCCCTGCCCGTCGGCGTTGACGAAGCGGAACGTGTGCACCCCGAACCCCTGCATCGTCCGGTAGCTGCGCGGGATCGCCCGGTCCGACATCAGCCACATGATCGCGTGCTGCGCCTCGGGCTGCAGCGACACGAAGTCCCACAACGTGTCGTGCGCGGACTGCGCCTGCGGGATCGCGGCCTGTGGCTCCGGCTTCACCGCGTGCACGAAGTCCGGGAACTTGATCCCGTCGTGGATGAAGAAGACCGGGAAGTTGTTGCCGACCAGGTCGTAGTTGCCCTGCGCGGTGTAGAACTTCGTCGCGAACCCGCGCACGTCGCGCACCGTGTCGCCGGAGCCCTTGAACCCGGCCACCGTGGAGAACCGCACGAACACCGGCGTCTGCACAGCCGGCTCGGTGAGGAACCGGGCGACCGTGTACTCGGACAGCCGGTCGTCGTAGGGCTGGAAGTAGCCGTACGCCCCGGACCCCCTGGCGTGCACCACCCGCTCCGGGATCCGCTCGTGGTCGAAGTGCATGATCTTCTCGCGGGCGTGGAAGTCCTCGAGCAGCGTCGGGCCGCGCTCGCCGACGGTCAGCGAGTCATCGGTGTGGTCGACCCGCACCCCCTGGTTCGTGGTGAGGGCGGTGTCCTGCGGGTCGTACCGGGCACCGTCGAGCTGGCGCTGCTTGTCCTCGCCCCCGCTCCGCGGGTCCGGGTCGGGGATCGACTGGAACGACGTGGCCATCGGTGGGTTTCCTTCGCTGTCGCGCTTCGGGTCTCGGCTACCTGCTACCCGGCGCGACACGGAAATCACGTGGTGCCGCGGAGTCCGCACGTTCGTGGGGCCGTGAAGATCCCTGTTCCGGGAGCGCGGCGTACGCCCGGACGCACCCGGACGGGGATCATCGGCGCGTGTCGGTTCCCGCCCGGGCCCGGCCGTCCGGCACGATCGTCGGCGATGGCCGATCCCGCTGCGCTCACCCTGCTCTCCGCGCTGCCCCGCCGCCCGGAGCCCGAGGTCCCCGGGCCGCACACCGGGCCGGACTCGGACTGGCCCGGCGTCGACGACCCCGGGGCACTGCGCACCCTGGTCGCCCGCTGGCTGGCCGGTTACGGCGCGGCGCAGACCCGGCGCACCTACGCCTACGCGCTGGGCCTGCCGCCGGAGTGGGCCGACGCCGTCACCGGCGCCGACCGGTCCGTGCCCGAGAGGGACGGCGGCGGGCGCACCCCACCCCCGGCCCGCCGCGGACGGCTGCACCACCTGGCGTACTTCCGCTGGTGCGCCGGCCACGCGCTGGACCCGCGGGCGGCGACGGCCGCGCACGTCACGACCTGGCTGCACGCACTCGACGCCGCAGGCGCCGGCAAGCGGACCCGGGCCCGAATGCTGTCGACGGTGTCGGCGTTCTACGGGTTCCTGGCCGAGGACGGCGTGATCGACGCCAACCCGGCCGCGCTGCACCGGGGGCGGCTCGGCCTCACCGGGACGTCGCGGGACCCGTCCCCGACGATCCGGCTCACGGCCCCCCAGGTCCGTGCCCTGTGGACCTCGGCGGCCCAGCTGCCCAACCGCACCCGGCACCGCGAGCTCTACGCCCAACGGGCCGTCGCCTACGTCGCACTGCTCACCCTGGGCCTGCGGATCTCCGAGATCACCGGGCTGGACCGCGCCGACCTCGTCGTGACCGGTGGCGAGCGGGTGCTGCGGGTCCGCGGCAAGGGCGGCACGGAGCGCGAGGTGTTCCCCGGGGCGGCGACCGTCGACGCCCTGACCGCGTACCTGCTGCTGCGCGACCGCGAGTACGGCGACACGCTGCCGGCCCGCACCGCGGGTGCCCGCCGCTCCCCCATGCTCGCCACCCGCGACGGCGGCCGGTGCTCGCGGCACGACCTGTACCTGCTGCTGCGCCGGATCGCCCGCAACGCGGGCCCGGAGCTGGCCGACGTCGCCGAGCGGGTGCACCCGCACACGCTGCGCCACGCCTACGTCACCCTGGCCCTGGAGGCGGGCGCGCCGATCCAGCACGTCCAGGCCGACGTCGGGCACGCCAGCATCGCCACCACCCGGCACTACGACCGCTCGCTGCGCACCCGCTCCGGCAGTGCGGCCGACCTGGTCACCGGGCTCGTCACCGGTCCCACCGGCTGAGCCCGGCGCCCGGGGTCGCGGGTCAGGAGGGTTCGCGCTCCCGCTGCTCGACGACCTCGCCGTCCTCGATCTTCCGGCGGAACTTCCGCACCTCCTGCTTCACCACCGGAGCGAGGATGTAGAGCCCGAGGATGTTGAACAGCGCCAGCAGGAACAGCACCGCGTCGGCGAAGTTCAGCACGCTGTCCAGCGTGAGCACCGAGCCGACGACGATGAAGAAGCAGAACACGCCCTGGTAGATCCGCTCGGAGAGCAGGCTCTTGCCGAACAGGTACGTCCAGGCCTTCTGCCCGTAGTACCCCCAGGTGATCATCGTGGAGATCGCGAACAGCGCGACGGCCACCACCAGCACGTACGGGAACCAGGGCACGACGGTCTCGAACGCACTCGACGTGACCACGACGCCGTCGGGTTCCGTCCCGGTCGCCAGGTAGGTCGCCTGGGCCTCGTTCCAGAACGCCGAGCCGGCGATGATGATCGTCAGCGCGGTCATGGTGCAGATGATGACGGTGTCGACGAACGGTTCGAGCAACGCGACGTAGCCCTCGGTGACCGGGTTGTCGGTGCGCACCGCGGAGTGCGCGATCGGGGCCGAACCGAGACCGGCCTCGTTGGAGAACGCCGCCCGGGTGAACCCGACGATCATGGCGCCGACGATCCCGCCGACGACCCCCTCGGCGGCGAAGGCACCCGCGAAGATCGCTCCGATCGCCGCGGGGACCTGGTCGATGTTGACCAGGATGACGGTCAGGCATCCGAGCACGTAGATGATGCCCATCGCCGGCACGAGCCGGCTGGTGACCTTGCCGATCACCTTGATCCCGCCGAAGATCACGGCGCCGACCACGGCCGCGAGCACGACCCCGAAGATCGTGGCCGAACCCGCACCGCCGAGCAGTCCCTCCTCGCCGCCGGTGACGTCCTCCAGCAGGGCGAACGTCTGGTTGGCCTGGAACATGTTGCCGCCGCCGATGCCGAAACACAGCAGGAAGATCGCGGCGAGCACGGCGAGGGTCTTGCCCAACATCGCGCCGAAGCGGTTCGGGATCCGCTCGGCGACGCCCTTGCGCAGGTAGTGCATCGGCCCGCCGGATACGGTGCCGTCCTCGTGGATCTCGCGATACCGGACGCCGAGGGTGCACTCGACGAACTTGGTGCACATACCGAACAGGCCGGCCAGGACCATCCAGAAGGTCGCGCCCGGCCCGCCGATCGTCATCGCGACGCCGACACCGGCGATGTTGCCGAGCCCGACCGTCCCGGACAGCGCGGAGGACAGGGCCTGGAAGTGCGTGATCTCGCCCTGCTCGTCCTTGCGCGTGTACCTGCCGCGGACGATCTTCAACGCGAGCCCGAAGCTGCGCGCCTGGACGAACCCGAAGTAGACGGTGAACACGACTGCCGCGAGGATCAGCCAGGCGACGATCCAGGGGAACGTGGTACCGCCGACCGGGAAGCCCACGTCGAACACGAAGGTCGATACCGCGTCGGAGATCGGGGTGAAAGCGCTGTTGATCGCGTTCTCGATGGCGCCGAGCACCCCGGGTTGCGAGGACTCCTGCGCGAGAACGTCGGTGAGCGGCGGCGGGGTCGGAACCGCGGCCGCTGATGTGACGGGCGACATGGACCGGAACCTCAGCGGACAACCGGACGAGAGGCAACACTCACCCGGAACGGTTACCGAATCGTAGGCTCGCGGCGGCTTGAGCTGAACCCCGGTCGAGGTCGCAGGCTGTCCGCATGGAGTCCACACCACAGCCCGACTTCTTCGACCGCGCTTACGCCGAGGGCGATCCGCCCTGGGTGATCGGCGAGCCGCAGCCCGCCGTCGTCGCCCTCGCCGACCGCGGGGAACTCACCGGCCGGATTCTCGAGCCCGGCTGCGGGACCGGCGAGCACACCGTCCACCTCACCCGGCTCGGCCTGGACGTGCTGGGCACCGACGCCTCCCCCACCGCGATCGCCCGTGCCCGGGACCGGGCCCGCGACCACGGCGTCGCGGCCCGGTTCGCCGTCACCGACGCCCTGGACCCGGGCGACCTCGGCCGGTTCGACACCGTGCTCGACAGCGCCCTGTTCCACGTGTTCGACCCCGGCGACCAGGCCCGCTACGCCCGCGGGCTGGCCGGGCTCGTGCGCTCCGGCGGGGTCGTGCACCTGCTGGCGCTCGCCCGTACCGGCGCGGCCGCCGAGTTCGGGCCGGTGATCGACGCCGCCGCGATCCGGGCGGCGTTCACGGGTCCGGTGTGGACGGTCGAGGAGATCGCCTCCACCACCTACCGCGGCATCGTCACCACCGACCTCGCCGACGCCTACGGTCAACCGCCCGGCACGGTGGTGGACGTCCCCGCGCACCTGGCCCGCATCGTCCGCACCTGAGTACACAGCCTCCGTCCGGGACCTCGCCCCGCCGGGGTACCTCGCACCGGGTGCAGTCGGTGCGAGGTCGGCCGACGGGGTGCGACGTGCCGCACGCCGGGTACGGGGCGCGGGTCCGGGGGCGGCGTCAGCTCGGGCGCGCGGGGCGCTTCTGCGGCAGGCAGCAGTCCACGGCGCAGGGCGCGCCGTTGCGGGTGCAGCCGGTCGACGGCACGGAGCCGAGCCGGCGCACGTCCCCGCCGTCGGTGTGCTCGCGGACCAGCTCGATCACCATGTCGGCGAAGCGCGGGTCCGGCCCGGCAGTCGCCGCCCGGGCGAAGCCCATGCCGTGCTCGGCGGCGCGCTCGGCGGCCTCGGTGTCGAGGTCCCAGATGACCTCGACGTGGTCGGAGACGAACCCCACCGGCGCGACGACGACCGCCGGGACGCCCTTGGCGGCCAGGTCGTCGATGTGGTCGACCACGTCCGGCTCCAGCCACGGCACCTGCGGCGGGCCGGAGCGGGACTGCCAGACGACGTCGAAGTCGTCGGTCCCCAGCTCCGCGGCGACCAGCGCGGCCGCCTCGCCGACCTGGCGGGAGTAGCGGTGCCCGCCCTCGGCCGGGGTGCCGGCGGCGGCGTCGGCGGAGTTCGGGATCGAGTGCGCGGTGAACACCAGCCGGGCGGTGTCGCGCTGCTCCTCGGGCAGCTCCTGCAGGGCGGCGCGGACGCCGTCGGCGTTCGCGCGGACGAAGTCGGGGTGGTCGTGGAAGTGCCGCAGCTTCACCAGCTCCGGCGCGTCGTCCCCGGTCGCGGCCCGGGCCCGGGCGATGTCCTCGTGGTACTGGCGGCACGCCGAGTAGCCGCCGTAGGCGCTGGTGGCGAACACCAGCGCCCGGCCGATCCCGGCGCCGGCCATCTCGCGGACGGTGTCCTCGGCGAACGGGTGCCAGTTCCGGTTCCCGAAGTACACCGGGAGCTCGGTGCGGGCGGCGATCGCCAGGACCAGCTCCCGGTTGCGGGCGTTGATCGGTGAGACGCCGCCGAAGTGCTGGTAGTGCTCCTCGACGGCGTCGAGCCGCTCGGGCGGTACGCCGCGGCCCCGGGTCACGTTCTCCAGGAACGACCGGACCTCGTCGGGGGCCTCGGGCCCACCGAAGGACAGCACCAGGATGGCGTCGAACTGTTCGGGCACGTGTCCGATTATCGACCCCGCCCCGCGGCGCCGCCCGCGGGCCTCAGACCCCGACCGCGTGCACCCCGCCGTCGGCCATCACCATCGAGCCGGTGGTGGTCGGCATCCAGTCCGAGAGCACCGCGCAGACGGTCTTGGCGACCGGCACCGGGTCGTTCATGTCCCAGCCGAGCGGGGCCCGGGCGTCCCAGACGTCCTCGAACGCGTCGAAGCCCGGGATCGACTTGGCGGCCATCGTCTTCACCGGGCCGGCGGCGACCAGGTTGACCCGGATGCCGTCGCGGCCCAGGTCACGGGCCAGGTAGCGGGTGACCGACTCCAGCGCCGACTTCGCGACGCCCATCCAGTCGTAGGCCGGCCAGGCCTGCCGGTTGTCGAAGTCCATCCCGACGATCGAGCTGCCGGGTCCGAGCAGCGGCTTGCACGCCATCGCCAGGGACTTCAGCGAGAAGGCGCTGACCTGGATGGTGGTCGCGACGTCCGCCCACTCGGCCTTGAGGAACGCGCCCTCCCCCAGCGCACCGGGCGGGGCGAACCCGATCGAGTGCAGCACGCCGTCGAGCCGCGGGTCGTCCCCGAGGTGCGGCGTGACCCGCTCGACCAGCGAGTCCAGCTGCTCCTGGTCCGACACGTCCAGCTCGACGACCGGTGCGGGCTTCGGCAGCCGCTGCGCGATCCGCTCGACCAGCCGCATCCGGCCGAAGCCGGTGAGCACCACCTCGGCGCCCTGCTCCTGGGCGATCTTGGCGGAGTGGAAGGCGAGCGAGGCATCGGTGATCACACCGGTGATCAGCAGCCGCTTGCCGTCGAGCAGTCCCATGACGTCCTTTCGAAGTTCCGTGCGGGCCTACGTGACCGGGGCGTAGGTGACCCCGGCCTAGTGACCCATGCCCAGGCCGCCGTCGACCGGGACGACCGCCCCGGTCACGTAGCCGGCGCCCGGCGAGGCGAGGAAGGTGACGACCGAGGCGACCTCGTCGGCGTCGGCGTAGCGGGCCAGCGGGATCGTCCCGAGGATCTCGTCGCGCCGCTTCTCGGGCAGCGCGCGGGTCATGTCGGTGTCGACGAACCCGGGGGCGACGACGTTCGCGGTGATGCCCCGGCTGCCGAGCTCGCGGGCCACCGAGCGGGCCAGGCCGACGAGCCCGGACTTCGAGGCCGCGTAGTTGACCTGCCCCGCCGAGCCGGACAGCCCGACCACCGACGAGATGAAGATCATCCGCCCGCCCTTGGCCTTCAGCATCCCCCGTGACGCGCGCTTGGCGACCCGGTAGGCGGCGGTCAGGTTGGCGTCGACGACCCCGGTGAACGACTCCTCGCTCATCCGCATGAGCAGGCCGTCGTCGTTGATCCCGGCGTTGGACACCAGCACCTCGACCGGTCCGTGCGCGGCCTCGACCTCGGTGAAGGCGGCGTCCACCGACGCGGCGTCGGTCACGTCGCAGTGCACCGGCAGCAGGTCGTCCCCGACGCCGTCCTTCCCGGAGCGGTAGGTCACCGCCACCCGGTCCCCCTGGGCGGCGAACGCACTCGCGATCGCCAGTCCGATACCGCGGTTGCCTCCGGTCACGAGCACGCTGCGTCCCACGCCGGAGAACTTAACGTACGGCCTCCGGGCGCCGCGGAGGTCGGACCCGGCTCACGGCAACCGGCGCCCGAGCAGGATCCCCGCCCCGAGCCCGCTGATCAGCAGGAGGAACCCGCCGATCATCCACGGCCGGCTGGCGTCGACCTCGCGTTCCTCGTATCCGAGCTCCTCGGACAGGTCGGAGTAGACCGCACGCAGCTCGGATTCCGTGGCGGCGGTGAAGAACCGGCCGCCGGACAGCGTCGCGATGCGTTCCATCGAGGCGTCGTCGACGGCCACCGGGGTGCGCCCGCCGTCGAGCTCGATCGAGCCGTAGCTGGTCCCGAACGAGATCGTCGAGACCGGGATCCCCCGGGCCGCAGCCTCGGACGCGGCGGTGAACGAACCCCGCGGCTCGTTCTCGCCGTCGGGGCCGGGGACGGTCTGGGTGCCGTCGGAGAGCAGCACGACCCGCGACGGCGGGGGCACGCCCTCCTGGTCCGGCCCGCCCTGCAGGGACCGGGAGAAGGTGTCGATCGACTGCATCGCGGTGAAGATCGCCTCGCCGGTCGCGGTGGACTCGGCGAGCGCGAGGTTGTCCACGCCGTTCTTCACGCCGGCGCGGTCGGTGGTCGGCGACACCAGGACCGCGGCGGTCCCGGCGAACGAGACCAGGCCCAGGTTGACGCCCGGGGTGAGCTGGTCGGCGAACTGTTTGGCCGCCGACTGCGCGGCGGCCAGCCGGCTGGGTGCGACGTCGGTCGCCTTCATCGACAGCGACACGTCGATCACCAGCATCACGGTGGCCCGGTTGCGCGGGACCTTCGCCATCGCCTGCGGGCCGGCCAGGGCGACCGTCAGCACCGCCAGCGCCGCGATCATCGCGATCGCCGGGAGGTGCCGCAGCCGGCCGGGGCGCTTCGGGGCGACCGTCTCGAGCAGCTCCAGGTTGGTGAACCGGACGACGTCGCGGCGGCGCCGGCGCAGCAGCCACACGTACCCGCCGACCATCGCCGCGACGACGAGCAGCCCGAGCAGCCACCACGGGCTCGCGAACGTCATGCCGGCCTCCCGGCGCGCGGCGCCCCGCCCCCGGACCAGGCGTGCTTGCGCGCGACGGCGAACCGCACGATGTCGGCCACCCAGTCCCGGTCGGTCCGCAGGGTCAGCTGCGCCGCGCCGCAGCGGCGCAGCGCGGCGGCGACCCGGTCGCGGTGCGCGGACGCGGCCGCGGCGAACTCGCGGCGCAGCAGCGGCGTCGTCTCCACCTCGCGCTGGCGCCCGGTCTCCGGGTCGGCGAGCACGACGGTGCCGACGTCGGGCAGCTCCAGCTCACGCGGGTCGACGAGCTCGATCGCGAGCAGGTCGTGCCGGCCGGACAGCGCGCGCAGCGACCGCTCCCACACCGGCTCGCCGAGGAAGTCGGAGACCACCGCGACCAGGCCGCGGCGGCGCGGTGGGCGGCGCAGCTGGTCCAGCGCGTCGGTGAGGTCGCCGCGGACACCCTCGGGCGCGGGCGGCATCGTCGCCACCCGGCGGAGCAGCCCGCGTGCGTGCGCCAGGCCTCCGCGGGCGGGCAGCCGCAGCGTCTGCTCCCCGTTCGCGACGACGGCGCCGATCCGGTTCCCGCCACCCACGGTGAGCTGGGCGACGGCGGTGAGCCCGGCCAGCGCGAGGTGGCGCTTGTCGGTGCCCGCGGTGCCGAAGTCGAGGCTGCGGGACAGGTCGACGACCGCCCAGGTCTCCAGCTCGCGGTCGGCGACGGTCTCGCGGACGTGCGGGCTGGTGGTGCGGGCGGTGACCGACCAGTCCATCCGGCGGACGTCGTCGCCGGGCTGGTAGAGCCGGGCCTCCCCCGGCTCGCTGCCCGGTCCGGGCAGCAGGCCGACGTGGTTGCCCTGCAGCAACCCGTCGAGCCGGCGGCGCACGGTCAGCTCCAGGGACTTGAGCGACGCCTCGAGCCGCACGAGATCGGGCGTCGAGCCGTCACCGCGGCCGGGCGCCGCGCCGGCCCCGGCCGCCGGGCCGCCGGGTTCCGACCCGTCGGGTTCCGGTCTGCCGGGTTCCGGTCTGCCGGGTTCCGGTCCGCCGGGCGTGCCCGCCGGGGTCTCGGCCGTCACGCCGGGCCACCTGCCGGGCCGCCCGCCGATCCGGTGCCGGGAGCGGGCTGGTCCGCCGGCTGTGCCTCCGGCCACGCCGGGCCCGCCGGGGCCGCGGCCGGCGCGGGCACCGTGCCGGGGCGGGCGCTGACCTGCGGCAGCGGCACGGTCTGCAGCACCCGGGAGACGATGTGGTCGACCGGGACCTGGTCGGCGACGGCGTCGTAGGACAGCACGAGACGGTGCCGCAGCGCGTCCGGCGCGACCTCCAGCACGTCCTGCGGGAGCACGTAGTCCCGGCCCCGCACGAGTGCGAGCGCGCGGGCGGCGGCCACGATGCCCAGCGACGCGCGGGGCGAGGCGCCGTAGGCGATCCACGAGGCCACGTCGGAGAGCCCGTGCTCGCCCGGGTGCCGGGTCGCGACGACGAGGCGGACCACGTAGTCGACCAGGGCGTGGTGGACGAAGACGTCGGCGGCGGTGCGCTGCAGGTGCACCAGCTCGGCCGGGGAGAGGATCTGCGTGGGCTCCGGCGGGGTCGACCCCATCCGGTAGATGATCTCGCGCTCCTCCTCGATCCCCGGGTACTCGATGAGCAGCTTGAACAGGAAGCGGTCGCGCTGCGCCTCGGGCAGCGGGTAGACGCCCTCGTTCTCGATCGGGTTCTGGGTGGCGAGCACCAGGAACGGGTCCGGCATCGGGTGGTCGCGGCCGCCGAGGGAGAGCTTGCGCTCGGCCATCACCTCGAGCATCGCGGACTGCACCTTGGCCGGCGCGCGGTTGATCTCGTCGGCGAGCACGAAGTTCGCGACGACCGGGCCGAGCTCGATGTCGAACTCCTCGCGCCCCTGCCGGTAGATGCGGGTACCCAGGATGTCGGCGGGCACCAGGTCGGGGGTGAACTGCAGGCGCGAGAAGCTCCCGCCGACGACCCGGGCGAACGTCTCCACCGCCAGGGTCTTCGCGACGCCGGGGACGCCCTCGAGCAGCAGGTGTCCCTTGGCCAGCAGGCCGACGAGCATCCGCTCGACCAGCCGGTCCTGGCCGACGATCACCCGCTTGACCTCGAGCACCGCTCGCTCGAGCCGCTCGGCGTCCGAGGCCGGGGTGGTCGGGGCGCCGGTCGCGGAGATGTCGTTCGACCCAGTCGTGCTCACCGTGCCATCCCATCGCGCGGCCCGTGTGACTCCGGTGAAACTTCCCCTGGCCGTGGCTCGGTCCGGTCAGGCCAGGGCGTGCAGCACCGCGGCGGTGAGCGCCGTCTGCCGGACCACGCCGGACACCAGCGCGTGTTCGTGCCGGGCGTGCGCGCCGCCACCGTGCGCGCCGAGCCCGTCCAGCACGCCGAGGCCGAGCGCGGCGAGGAAGTTCGCGTCGCTGGCCCCGCCGACGGCGATCTCGGACAGATCCACCCCGATCCCGGACGCCGCCGCCGTGGCGATGCCGTAGAGCCCGGCGGTCTGCGGGGTCCGTTCCATCACCGGCCGGTTCCACTCCCCCGTGACCCGCACGGCCGCGTCCGGGTGCCGGGCCGCCAGGCCGTCGAGCACCCGCTCGATCCGGGTGATCTCGGCGGCGCTCGACACCCGGACGTCGAACTCGCCCCAGGCGTGCCCGGCCGTCACGTTGGTGCGGCTGCCGCCACCGACGACGCCGACGTTCACGCTGGTCCCGGCGTCGAGATCGGCCGCGGAGTGCAGGTCGAGCACCAGCCGGGCGAGCTCGTCGACGGCGCTCGCCCCGGCCGTCGGGTCCAGCCCGGCGTGCGCCTCGACGCCGTCGACGTCGACCCGGAAGATCCCGACGCCCTTGCGCGCGGTCTTCACCGCCCCGCCCGGGCCTGCCGGCTCGAACACCAGCCCGGCCCGGGCACCGACGGCGGCCTTCTCGATCACCGGCCGGGACACCGGCGAACCGATCTCCTCGTCGCCGGTCAGCAGCAGCCGGATCGGCGGCAGCGCGAGGCCGGCCTCGCGGGCGATCCGGGCCGCCCACAGCGCCTGGACCAGCCCGGCCTTCATGTCGAACACCCCGGGCCCGGTGATCCGGTCGCCGTCGACCGCGAACGGCATCCCGGCCAGGGTCCCGACCGGCCACACGGTGTCGTAGTGGGCCAGCAGCAGCACCGGGTCGGCGGCCGAGCCGTCGAACTCCAGGAGCCGGACGTCGCCGAACTCCCCACCCTCCACTGTGGACGACGACGTGGCGGGGCCCACCCGCTCGGTGACCAGACCGTCCAACCAGGACAGGCCGGTCGCCAGCGCGGCCCGGTCGTCGCTCGGGGTCTCGATCTCGACGTAACCGCGCAGGTCCGCGAGCATCGACGGCAGCGCCGCCCGCGCGGCGTCCAGCAGAGTCATGCGGCTCCCACTTCCTCCAGCACCCGCAGGTGGTCCTCATCTCCTGAGCATGATCACGCGTTCGTAGTGGATAGGTGCCGGATCTGGCACCTATCCACTACGAACGGCTGATCACCGGCCGAGCCACACGGTGCCGCCTCGCCCCGCACCGGGCTGGCAGGATCACCACATGGCGAAGAACCTGAAGTGGCGCGACCTCGGCACCGGCGGGCGGATCCTGGTGGCGCTCACCGCGATCCTGCAGTTCGGGCTGCTCGGCGCGGCGTGGGCGGACCTCGCGCGCCGTCGACCGGCCGAGGTGAACGGCCCGCGCTGGGCGTGGGCGCTCGCCGCGCTGGTCAACTTCGCCGGCCCGATCGCCTACTTCGCCCGCGGCCGCAGGCGCTGACCGCCTCAGCAGGTGCCGTCGCCGTCCAGCAGGCAGGTTCCGTCGCCGTCCAGCAGGCAGGTCCCGTCGCCGTCCAGCAGCTCGACCATGGCGCGCAGCGCAGGGCCCGGGTCGTCCTCGCGCCAGGCGAGGGCGAGCGGGACCTCCGGACCGCCGGAGAGCGGCACGAGCACGACGCCGGGCACCTTCAGATGCCTGGCGGTCTCGAGCACCAGCCCGACCCCGCGACCCGCCCCGGCCAGGACCATGGCCGTGTGCATGTCCGGCGCCTCCTGACGGATCGTCGGGCTCATCCCGTGCCGGTGGAACGCACCGTGGATCGCCGTGGTGAGCACGGAGCCCCGGCGGGCGGGATACCCGATCAGCGGCTGGTCCCGGAGATCCGGAACGGTGATCTCGGTGCGGTCGGCGAACCGGTGGTCGGCCGGCAGGGCCACCAGGAAGCGCTCCCGGGTGATCTCGCGGACCCGGAGCCCGGTGGTCGATACGGGCAGGCGGACCAGCGCCGCGTCGATCTCACCCCGGTGCAGCATCTCCAGTAGCTCACCGGTCAGGTAGGGCGCGACCGTCTCGAGCCGGACCCCGGGTCGTTGTTCGCGGAACCGGCGCGCCAGATCCAGCAGTACCTGGTACGAGCCGGGGCCGGTGAAGCCCAGCCGGACGTGCCCGGAGTGACCGGCCGCCGCCTCCCGTGCGCGGTCGCTCGCGGCCTGCACCGCGTCCAGCGCGCGCCGGGCCTCGACCAGGAAGGCCGCGCCCGCAGCGGTGAGCGTGACCCGCCGGGTCGTGCGCTGCAGCAGGGTGGTCCCGACCCCGCGCTCCAGCTTCTTGATCATCTGGGACAGCGGCGGCTGCGAGATGCCCAGCCGCTCGGCGGCGCGCCGGAAGTTGAGCTCCTCGGCGACGACCACGAACGCTCGCAGGTGCCTGAGTTCCACTCGATCCCACCCGTGGTCGCCGGTGCCGCCGCACCGAACGGCGTTCGCCCAGGTCATCGCCGATTGATTCGCACCAGCGAATCAACTGTAGCGCCAAGTCGTGTTGGTCGGCACACAATCGCGCCCGTAGCGTGCCGTCCGCGGGTCCGGTGCGAGACGCAACACACACCGTCCCTCCGGCCCCGCTACCGGGCCGCGGCACACCCCGCCCGCGGTTCTGCGCGCCGATGACGTCCGCGACAGATGAGAGACGAGCACATGCCGATCACCGGTCGCTTGCGCGACGACGAGAAGATGGCCCGGAAGGCGGGCTGGGCGTCCTTCGTGGGCACCACGGTCGAGTGGTACGACTTCTACATCTACGGTCTGGCGTCCGCGCTGGTCTTCGCGCCGCTGTTCTTCGCCGAGGTCCCGCCGTCGGTCGGGATCCTGCTCTCGTTCGCCACGTTCTGGATCGGTTTCCTGTCCCGGCCGATCGGCGCGATCGTCTTCGGGCACCTCGGTGACCGGGTGGGGCGCAAAAAGGCTCTGGTCACGACGCTGCTGCTGATGGGGGTCAGCACGGTCGGCATCGGCCTGCTCCCGACCTACGCCGACGTGGGCATGCTCGCGCCGATCCTGCTGTGTGTGCTCCGCGCCGTGCAGGGTCTGGCCGTCGGTGGCGAGTGGGGCGGCGCCGTGCTGATCGCCACCGAGCACGTGAAGAAGGAACGCGGATTCCTGTTCGGCGCGTTCGCCCAGCAGGGCTCACCCGCCGGGCGGATCCTCGCGACGATCTCGTTCCTCGCCATCAGCCAGCTGCCCAGCGAGGCGGTGCTCGGCTGGGCGTGGCGGCTGCCGTTCCTGGCGTCCGCGGTCCTGGTGCTCGTCGGGCTCGTCATCCGGCTCAAGCTGGAGGAGTCGCCCGAGTTCGCGGCGATGAAGTCCTCCCGCCGGACCGAGCGGATCCCGCTGCTCACGCTCGTCCGCGGGCACACGCGCCCGGTGCTGCTCGGCGTGGCCGCGATCCTCGTCGTCTTCGCGCTCACCTATGCACGGGACACCTTCGCGCTGGCCTGGGCCACCAGCGAGCTCGGTTTCGAGCGCGAGGGCTTCCTGACGATCATCCTCGTCTCCAGCGTGGTCCAGTTCGTCGTCCAGCCGTTCGGAGCGGTGCTGGCGACGCGGTGGAACGTCCGCACGGTCGTCACCGTGCTGCTCGCGCTCGAGGTCGTCGCCCTGCCGCTGATGTTCGTGCTCATCGGCACCGGCAGCTACCCGCTCGCGATGCTCGGCGCCGTCATCGCGACGATCCCGGACGTCATGTACTACGCGATCATGGCGGGGATGCTCGCCCAGGCGTTCCCGCCGAGCGTGCGCTACACCGGGATCGCCGGCACCTACGCACTGACCGGCATGATCGGCGGCGCCCTGCCGCTCATCCTGCAGTCCCTGCTCACCGGGACCGGGACGATCTGGACGTCGATCGGCTTCGTCGCGGTCTGCTGCCTGGCGTCGCTGTTCGGGGCACGTGCCCTGCTCACGCTGTCCGCGCGTCGCGACGCGGCGGAGGCCGAGGCGGCGGCCACCGGAGCGGAGTCGCGGTAGTCACGCGCCGGGCCCGTCGCCGGGTGGTCCCTGTTCCACGAACCGCAGGGTCAGGGCGAGGTAGTCGCGCAGCGGGACCGTGCGCGGCGCCCGCCGGTGCTGTGCCCAGATCGCGTTGAGCGTGGACGGCGTCAGGCTGCGTGCACGCAGGACCGCAGCGCGCGCCTCGGCGGCACCGATCTCCCGGCCGGCCAGCCCGGCGAACGCCACGAGCAGCCCGGCCGCCGACTCCTCGTCCACCTGCTCTGCCCTCCGCCCCGGCGTGCCGGGACACAGCAGAGCACGAACCACCGACAGTCCATGGCCGGCCGTGGTTGCGCTGCCGGGGCCTACCCCACGACGAGGACGGCCACCGCGGCGACGCCGATCACGATGATCACCGCGCGGAGCAGTGCCGGCGGCAGCCTGCGCCCGACCTTCGCCCCGAGCAGGCCGCCCACGATGGAGCTCGCCGCGATGATCCCGACGACCGTCCAGTCCACCGGCGCGACGAACGCGTAGATCACCCCGGCGACCAGGTTGACCACCGAGGCCAGGGTGTTCTTGAAGGCGTTGAGGCGCTGCAGCGGGTCGGCCACGAGCAGGCCCATCACGCCGACCAGCATGATCCCCTGCGCGGCGGTGAAGTAGCCGCCGTAGGTGCCGACCAGGAAGATCAGCAGGTAGAGCCCCGGCGACGACGTCCGGCTGCGCTGCTCCCGGTTGCGCAGCCGTCGCGCGAGCACCGGCTGCGCCATGACCAGCAGCACCGAGAGCCCGACGAGGACCGGCACGATCGTCTCGAACGCGTCCGGCGGCAGCGAGAGCAGCAGCACGGCGCCGAGGATCGCGCCGAAGAACGAGGCGATGCCGTAGCGCAGCAGGCGCGGGCCGTGCCCCGCGAGTTCCTTCCGGTAGCCGATCGCGCCCGTGATGGATCCGCTGATGAGACCGATGGCGTTCGACGTCGTCGCCGTCACCGGCGGGAATCCGAGCGCCACCAGTACCGGGAAGGTCACCAGCGTCCCGGACCCGACGACGGTGTTGATCAGCCCGGCCCAGAGCCCGGCCAGGGCGATGACCGCGACCTCCCACAACTCCACTGCGACCACACTACGAAGCGGTCGTCGCGCCCCTGACAGGGAGGGTTGCGTAAGGCTTACACCATCTGTGTAAGGCCACATACGCAGAGCGTATGCTCACCATCTCATGACGTCCGATCCGCGCTGGTCTCCCCCGCCCGCCCCCGTCCGCCGGGCGCTGGACCGGGTGTCGATCGTCGCCACCGCGCTCGACGTCGCCGATGCCGACGGGCTGGCCGCGGTGTCCATGCCCCGGCTGGCCCGCGAGCTGGGCACCGCGCCGATGTCGCTGTACCGGCACGTCCCGGGCAAGGACGCACTGGTCGATCTGCTCCTCGACACCGCGCTGGGCGCACCGCCGGACCTGCACGGCTGCGGGCTGCGGCTCGGCTGCGAGATCTGGGCGACGGCGCTGCGCGACGTCCTCGGCGAGCATCCGTGGGCGGTCGGGCTACTGGCCGGCGACCGCACCGCCGGGCCGGCCGAATGCGCCTGGGCGGAGGCACTGCTCGCGCACGTCGTGGCCACCGGGCACCCGCTGCACGCCGCGGTCGAGATCCTGCATCTCGTGCACGGCTACGTCCGCGGCTCGGCCGCACTGGCCGGGGACCGGTTGCCCACCGCGGCCGACCTGGAACGCTCCGGCCGGGCCGCGGAGCTGCCCGTCCTGGCCCGGCTGCTCGGCGGAGCGGTCGTGCGTGGCCCCGGCGGCGCCGAGCCGCTGTTCGAGAGCGGCCTGCGCCGCACCCTCGACGCCGTCGAGGCCACGCTGTGACACCCGCCGTCGCACACGGTCACCGCACGCCCGCCTCCGCCCGTCGCCGGGCCAGGAAGCGCCGTTCCACCGGGTTGGTGGTCCGCGCCAGCGCCTGCTCGTAGGCCACCGCGGCCTCGCCGGCCCGGCCGAGCCGCGCGAGCAGGTCGGCGCGCGCGGCGGGCAGGTACGGGTAGGTCCCGAGCTCGGACGCCAGTGCGTCGATCTCGGCCAGGACCGCCGCCGGGTCCGCCCCGGGCAGCCGGCCGCGCGCCACCGCCCGGTTGAGCGCGACGACCGGGGACGGCCAGACCCGCAGCAAGGCGTCGTAGGTGGTCAGGATCTGCGCCCAGTCGGTCTCCGCCCAGCTCGGTGCGACGGCGTGCAGGCCCGCGACGCCCGCCTGCAGCGCGAAGCGTCCGTCCGGCCCGGCGCGCAACGCCGCGGTGACCAGCGCGAGCCCTTCCCGGATGAGCCCACGGTCCCAGCCGGACCTGTCCTGGTCGGGTAGCAGGACGAGCTCACCGTCGCTGCCGGTGCGGGCGCTGCCGCGGGCCTCGGTCAGCAGCATCAGCCCGAGCAGGGCCCGCGGCTCCGGCTCCCCGGGCAGCAGCGCGACGAGCATCCGGGCCAGCTCGATCGCCCGCCCGGTCAGCCCGGTGTCACGCAACCCGGACTCGCGCGGCCCGGAGCCGGGCCCGACGTGCCCGGCGGTGTAGACGAGGTGCACGACGGTGAGCACGGCGTCGAGCCGGGCCGGCAGCTCGTCGTCGGGCGGGACGCGGAACGGCACCCGCGCCGCGGCGATCTTGTTCTTGGCCCGGGTGATCCGCCGCGCGACGCCCGCCTCGCCGGTCAGCAGCACCGCGGCGATCGCGGCGACGTCCACCCCGCACACCAGCCGCAGGGTCAGCGCCACCTGCGACTCGCGGGCGAGCGCGGGATGGCAGCAGGTGAACACCAGCCGGAGCGGGTCGGTCGGCTCCGGGCCGCCGTCGTCGTCGCCGGACGGGGCTTCCACGAGCAGCGGGAGCGTGCGACGCAGCGTCGCCTCCCGCCGGAGCCGGTCCACCGCGATCCGGCGGGCGGTGGTGGTCAGCCAGGCCGCCGGGTTGTCCGGGACCCCGGCCCAGCCCGGCCAGCTCCGCAGGGCCCGCTCGACGGCCTCCTGCGCGCAGTCCTCGGCCAGGTCGAGGTCCCGGGTGAACCGCGCGGTGGACGCGACGACCACCGGCCACGCCGCGCGGAACACCTCCTCGAGACCGGTCATCCGGCGTCGTCGGGCATCTCCATGACCGGGCGCACCTCGACGTTGCCCGCGGGGCAGAACGCGGCGAGGCGCAGCGCGACGTCCAGGTCGGGCGCCTCGATCACGTAGAAGCCGCCGAGTGCCTCCTTGGTGTCGGCGAACGGCCCGTCGGTCACCAGCGGGCCGGTCTGCCCACCGGAGCCGCGGCGCACGGTGCTCGCGGTGGACGACCGTTCGAGGGCCTCCCCGCCGGTCACGCTCGCCCCGGCCGCCACCACGGCGGCCATGAACTCCTCGTGCAGCCGGAACTCGTCGGCGACACCCTCGGCGTCGACGGTGTCGTGCCAGTCCTCGGAGTCGTACATCAGGAACACGTAGCGGGCCATGGCGGCGATCCCTTCCGGTGTGAGCTGCGCGGTCACACTCCTGACGAACGGGCCGGGCCGGATCGGACACCGGTGTCGCGACATTCTCCACCGAGTTCCCGCCGCGGCCAGCCCGCCAGGTCCCGCAACAGCTGCCGGTCGTGCGTGGCGACGACGACCGCGGCGCCCGTCCCGCGGATCGCCTCGGTCAGCTCGTCGACCAGCGCCGACGACAGGTGGTTCGTCGGTTCGTCCAGCAGGATCGTCCCGGGCCGCCCGGCCAGGGCCAGCGCGAGATCGAGCCGGCGCTGCTGACCCTGCGACATCCGGCCCACCGGGGCGGTCAGGGCGTCGCGATCCAGCAGGCCGAGCGAGCCCAGCGGTACGACGTCGGCGTCGCGGAGCACCCCGCGGGCGACCAGGCGTCCCACGTATCGGGCGTGCACCTCACGGGCCGTGAGCCGGGGATCCTGCGCGGCGGTCTCCTGCTCGAGCCGGACGACCCGGGCGCCACTCGCCGTCCGGACGTACCCCTCGGTCGGCTCGAGCGAACCCGCCAGCACCGCGAGCAACGTCGACTTCCCGGCCCCGTTCGGCCCCGTGACCAGCAGCCGGTCACCGCCGTCGAGGGTGAGGTCGACCGGCCCGGCCAGCCGCCCCGCCACCACGATGCCGTGCGCCCGCAGCTGCGCCGCGCCCGGCCGTACACCGAGATCGGGCCAGCGCAGTGACGGCGGCGGCGCCGGGACGTCGAGCCGGTGCGCCTCGAGGGCGTCCTGCCGGCGGTGCAGCGCCTGCACGACGCCCGGGGCCCGGGACTGGCGCTGGTGCTTGCCGGTCCCCTTGTCCGGGCGCCACCCGGTGGTGAGCCGGTCGCGAGCCTTCGACACCGCGTCCTGCAGGCGCCGGTGCTCGGCCTGCTGCTCGGCGAAGTCGCGCTCCCAGTGCTCGCGCTCGCGACGCCGGGCGTCCTGCCAGGCGTCGTAGCCACCCGTGTACAACCGCGGCTTCCCGTCCCGGGTGGGGTCGAGATCGAGGAACTTCTCGGCGACGTCGCGCAGCAGCGCACGGTCGTGGCTGACGACGGCGATGCCTCCGGCGTGCTCGCGCAGAGTGCGGGTCAGGAAGTCCAGGCCGCCCGCGTCGAGGTGGTTGGTCGGCTCGTCGAGCAGCAGGACGTCGTGCCGGGCACCGAGCAGGCACGCCAGCCGGACCCGGTAGCGCTGCCCGACCGACAGCGTCGAGAGTGGACGGTCGCGGTCGGTGCAGGCGCCGAGGGCGTCGAGGGCGACGTCGACGCGGCGCTCGGCGTCCCACGCGTCGAGCCGGGTGGCCGCCTCGAGCGCGGCGGCGAACCGGTCGCCCGCCGTCTCGCCGCACACCGCCGCGCCGCCGGCTACCGCGCCGCCGGCTGCCGCGCCGCCGCCTGCCGCGTTGCCGGCCGCCTCGCTGCCGGCCGCCTCGCTGCCGGCCGCCTCGCTGCCGGCTACCGCGCTGCCCTCGGCCAGGGCGACGGTCGCCTCGTCGAGCGCCTGCAACGCGGAGAGGCTCGCTGCGAGGGCCTCGGAGGTGAGCGTGCCGACGGTCTCGCCGTCGCGGGCGGCCAGCTCCTGGCGGGCCAGCCCGATCGTGCCCGCCCGGTGCACGACGCCGTCGTCCGGCGCGATCAGCCCGGCGAGCACGTGCAGCAGCGTCGTCTTGCCGCGGCCGTTCTCGCCGACGACCGCGATCCGCGACCGGGCCGGGACGGTGACCGTGACGTCGTCCAGGACGCGCCGGGACCCGCGGGTGACGGTCACGCCCTCGGCCCGGACGTGGGCGCTACCGCCCGCCTCGACGGCGGTAGCGGGCAGGGCGGATTCGGGGGTGGGGTTCAACGGGTGCTCCGCAGCTCGCAGTGGAGCCGGGCAGCAGAAACGGGCCGCCCGGCGGGAACCGGAACGGCGAGCGCTGATTCGGGTGGGAGAAGGCGCCGCCGTCAGCGGGCGGAGCGGACCTTCTGCGACCAGATGCCTCGTGCCATGACGATCAGGCTAACGACGCGGGCGCGCGGCGGCATCCCGATTTCCGCCCGGCTCGCACGGCCGCACGTGTCGGCCGTGAGCGGAGCGACCTCGCTCAGCTTCCGTCGCGTGGTGGCGGGCCGCCCCAGCTCTCGTCGAGCAGGGAGAGCACCCCGCTCACGGCGGTGTGCGCCTCCGCCTGCGGGTCGTCGGGCCGGATCGCGAGCACCTCGGCTGCCAGACGCTGGATCAGCGCGTCGTCGCCGAAGCGGTGGCCGAACTCGGCGTAGGCCCGGAGCTCGCGGTGGACGAGTTCGCCCACCGGACCCGGGATCACCCGGCGGGCGTGCCCGGCCGCCGCTCGGTAATGCCCCTGCTCCCGGAGCGCGAGCCGAGGAGCGTCACCGGAGATCCCGGGTGGTCCCGGGAACAGTCTGATCGTCACGACGACCTCCCGTGCCTGCGAGATGCCGAGAAGTGTCCACCCGCAGCCCGGGACGACTCCTCGCCACGTTTGAGGATGAAACGAACGGCGCGCCGACAGGCACCCGACCTCGCACTACCGAGCTGCGACCACCCGGTGCGGGTGAGGCCGGGGCGCTCGGCCGGTCCTAGCTTCACTCCTCGTGAACTCGACCGCCACGGCGTACACCGGGGGTCTGCGGGGTCCCGGTGGGGCCGTCCCGTCCCGGCCCCTTCCGCGCGCGTTGATCATTCTGCTCGGCGCCGCGTCGGTGGTGATCGTCCTGACCGGGGCGCGGGCCGTGGCGTGGCTGATCGGCCCGGCCGCTCTCGCCCTGATCATCGTGATCGCGGTCGCCCCGGTCCGTAGCCGGCTGCATCGGATGGGTCTGCCGGGCTGGCTGAGCACGCTGGTGCTCGTACTGGCGGTCTACGCGATCATGATCGGGCTCGCCCTCGGGATCGTCGTCTCGGTCGCCCGGCTCGCCACCGAACTGCCGAACTACACCGGGCAGGCCGACGCGATGCTCCGGTCGGCGTCATCCGGGCTCACCGCGCTGGGTATCGGCCCGGAGCAGCTCGCGGCGGCGCGGGAGTCGCTGGACCTGGGCAAGGTGGCGGCGCTGCTGGGAGCGCTGGTCAGCAGCGTGGCGGGGCTGGCGTCCAACCTGGTGTTCCTGCTGGCGCTGCTGCTGTTCCTGGGGCTGGAGACCTCCGGGGCGACCGACCGGCTCGCGTCGATCGCCGTGGACCGGGCGCCCGTCGCCGACGCCCTGCGGAACTTCGCGCGCGGCTCGCGGCAGTACCTGCTCGTGACCACGGTCTTCGGGCTCATCGTCGCGGTGCTCGACACGATCGCACTCGCCATGCTGGGGGTCCCGCTCGCCATCACCTGGGGGCTGCTGGCCTTCATCACCAACTACATCCCCAACGTCGGCTTCCTCATCGGCGTGATCCCGCCCGCACTGCTGGCACTGTTCGTCGGCGGACCGGGACTGGCGGTCACCGTCGTGGTCGTCTACATGGTGCTGAACTTCGTCGTGCAGTCGTTGATCCAGCCGCGATTCATCGGGGACGCGGTGGGCCTCTCGGTCACGGTCACGTTCCTGTCGCTGATGTTCTGGGCCTGGCTCCTCGGCCCGCTCGGCGCGATCCTCGCCGTCCCGCTGACGCTGTTCTGCAAGGCGGTCCTGGTGGACATCGACCCGCGGGTCGGCTGGGCCGACGCGCTGCTGCGGTCGACCCCGGGTGACGCCGCGGTGAGCACAGCAGATGAGGTGGAGGAGATGCCACCGCAGGCGAGCGCGCCCGTGGACGGCCCCGGGGGGAACGGCGCACGGGCAGCCGATGCGGGCCCGGTCGCCCTGCCCGACGCCTCCGGGGAACCGCCCAGGACCGCGCCGCTCGGGTGAGTGCCCGCCTCTCCCCTGCTCCCGGCGCGAGGCGCGGTCACCGCCGCTCGGCGTAGCGCTGCCGCGCGCCCGGGCGACCGTGACCGTGTCCGTCGTCAAGCCTGACGATGTGATCTTGTCGCGCGAGGCGCATTCTGCGATGCGCACCGTCCGTGACCGCCCGTGGTGAACGAGACCTGCACGGGTCCGGGCCGGTGCGGGTCGCACGCCGTGCGGCCACCGGTGACAGCAGGACAGAGGGCGCCAGATGAAGCTCAGAACCCTGCACGAGGTACCGCTCGACGGAGTCGACGTTCCGTCCCCGGCCAGGTATCCGTGGAGCCACGACGGCTGCCCCAGGCCGCCCACGATCCCGCGCATCCCGCGCGTCAAGATCACTGTCCCGCCGCTCCCGTCCCGGTTCCTGAGGCGTGCCGGGTTGAACGACGCCCTCGACGCGGGAGCGTCGGCGGACTTCTCGCTCGTCTCCGCGCCCGCCGGGTACGGCAAGACGACGCTGCTCGCCGACTGGTCACGGAGCACGGGTCTCACCGACACCGCCTGGATCGCCGTCGACGGTGACGACAACGAACCCGGCAGGCTCTGGGCGTCGATCGTGGCATCACTCGCCCGCTGTGCCGCGGTCCCTCCCGGCAACCGGGTCCGTTCCGGGCCGGTGTGGCGGCCGGGCGCCGTTCCCGAGCTCGTCGCCGAGCTCGCCGACGCGTTGACGACGCTGCCGCAGCCCGTCCGACTGGTCCTCGACGACGTGCACGAGCTCGTCGACCCGGTGGCTGTGCACATCGTCCGGAGCCTGGTCCGGAGCATGCCGGCGACCGTCCGCATCGTTCTGGCCGCCCGGCTGGACCCTCCGCTGTCGCTGCCCCGCCTGCGCCTCGGCGGCCGGTTGCAGGAACTCCGCATGGAGCACCTCGCCTTCTCGAGTCAGGAGGTGGCGGCCCTGCTGGAAGCCTCGGGACTGCACCTGGCACCGGCGCAGGTCGATCTCCTGCACCGCCGCACGGACGGTTGGGCCGCCGGGCTGCAGCTCGCCGTGCGCGGTCTCGAGCAGGCCGCCGACCGCGACACCTACCTGGCGCAGTTCTCGGGCGCCGAACGTTCGGTGTCCGACTACCTCGCCGACGAGATCGTGGCCGGCCTGCCGGACGACGTTCACGACTTCCTGCGCCTGGTCAGCGTCAGCGACCCGGTGCCCACCGGGCTCGCCGCCGAGCTCACCGGGCGGGACGACGCCGGCAGCATGCTCGACCGGATCGCGCACCGGACGGCGCTGGTCACCACCACCGGGCAGGAGCCCGGCACGTACGGCGTCCACGAGCTCCTGCGCACCCACCTGCTCGCCGACCTCGAGCGCCGGGGCGGCCACCGGGCGACGCAGCTGCACGCGGTGGCCGCTCGATGGTGGGCGGAGCGCGACGAGTCCCGCCCTGCCCTCGACCATGCCGCACGCAGCGCCGACCCGGCCCTGCTCGGCGAGATGCTCCGTCGCTTCGCCGTGCCGCTGCTGCTGCGCGGAGACCGCCGACAGCTACGACACGCGTTGACGCGGGCCGGCTCCGACGCCGTCGCGGCGGACCCCTGGTTGTCCCTCGCCTCCTCGCTCGGCCACCTCGGGACCGGCGAGACGGCGGCCGCGCAGGCGGATCTCGCCTCGGCGCGTCGTTGCCTGCCGGACCGGGCCCCCACCGAGCTCGTCGTGCTCCGGACCGTGGCCGAGCAGTTCTGCGGCGGGGCGGCCGGCGCCGCCGCGGCCGCACTCCCGGACGCCGACCGGCCGTTGCCCGGGCCACAGACCGGGCCGCAGACCGAGGCGCTCGTGCGTCTCGCCCGGGGAAACGAACGCCTCGCGCACCGCGACCGGGCGGGCGCGCGGGCCGAGTTCACCGCCACACTGGAGCTGAGCCGCCGCCACGATCTCGGCTTCCTGCAGGAGCTTTCCCTCGTCCTGCTGGGGGTCGTTGCCGTCTCCTCCGGCGACCTGCGCACCACCCGGACGGTGTGCAGAGAGGTACTCGGCGCCGCGGGCGGCCACGACGACACGCCCGTGCCGGTCGCGGCCGCCGCCATGCTCGCGTACGCCGAGCTCGTGAGCGGCGAGACCGTCGGCGCCGAACGGGTGGCCGCCGACGGCCTCGACGCGGGTACCGGCGTGGCGTCACCGCCGCTGCGGTTCGCCCTGCGGGCCGTCCACGGTGCGGCGGGCTTCGACCTGGGAGACCGGGCGGGCGGGCTGGTCGAGCTCCAGCGGGCACGCTCGGACTTCGGCACCGAGGAGGCGAGCCCCGAGCAGTGCGCCGCGATGGCGATGCTCGAGTTCCGGGCCGCCCTGCTGCTCGGGCACCAGGCCGCCGCGCAGAGCGCACTCGCGTGGTTCGCGCAGCGGACCGGGGAGTCGGGCGAGCTGCTGATGATGCGTGCGTGGTCCGAAGCAGCGGGTTGCCACCGCGACCGCGCACGCAGCCTGGTCCGTCCGGTCCTGGAGGGCTCGGTCCCGGTGCTGCTCCCCGCCACGGTGGTCGACGCCTGGCTGCTGGAGACGGCCGTCGCCCTGTGGTCGAGCGAGCGGGTCGCGGCACGCCACGGGCTGGCGGCTGCCCTGGCCGCGGCGGAACCGCTCGACGCGCTGCGGCCGTTCACCCTGGCCGAGCCGGACGTCCGCACGCTGCTCATCCGCCATCACGGCAGCTTCGGGCCGTGGGACGACATCGCGAGCCGCGCGCTCGACGCCGGTCCCGGGGCGCCCCAGCAGGAGCTGCTGAGCGATCGGGAGCTCACGGTGCTCGGACTGCTCCCGTCCCTGCTGTCGCTCGAGGAGGTCGCCGCCGACCTCACCGTCTCGGTGAACACGGTCAAGAGCCACGTCCGGTCGATCTACGGCAAGCTCGGGGTGAGCAGCCGCCGCCAGGCCGTGGCCGTGGCCCGCCAGCGTGGCCTGCTCGGCGGCGCGGTCTGCGTGGCGGCCGGACCGCGCTGAAATGACAGCGCTGAGCGGACGGCCGGTCAGGCGTCCGGTTCCGGGCGGTCGTCCGCCGTGCCCTCGGCGCGCGTCGCGGAGTGCGGCCGGACGAGCTCGGCACTGGCGACCGCGGACACGACCAGGAGCAGGCCCAGCACGAGCAGCCAGGACAGCAGTGCCACGGCGACACCGGCCATCCCGTAGCGGGCGGCCTCCCGGTTCACCGCCCCGGGGAGGTAGTACCCGGACACGAGGATCACCGCGACCTGCCCGCCACCGGTGAGGGCGGCGCCCGGCAGCAGCGTTCGCCAGCCGACGGTGCCGCCGAGCAGCAGGTACAGGATCGGCCACCACAGCAGGACCGCCGCCACCGCCCGTACGACGATCCCGGTCACCGTGCCGTCCAGGACGCCGGCGAAGACCGGGCCGAGCAGCGCGAGCAGGGCGAACTCGCCGACCAGGGCGACCGCGGCGAGCAACCCGTGCAGGAGACCCCGGGCCCCGTGCGGCGGCACCTCCCAGCCGGCCAGGTAGGCGCGCTGCAGGGTCCGGGTGAAGCCGAGCACCGCCAGCACGAGCAGGATCGAGCTGAGCACGGTCAGCGGCTCGACCCCCGGCGGCTCCTCGAACAACCCGGCCAGCGCCGACTCCGCCTGTCCGGACGGGTCCAGGCCGGACACGAGCTCCCGGCCGGCGGCGCTGTGCTCCGGGACGAGGGCGGCGACCATCACGACGACCGGGACGAGTGCGACGAACGCCTGCGCGGACAGGGCGAGTGCGCGGTCGTACCCACCGATCGCGACCATCCGCCGGGGCACCCGCAGCACGAGCGAGTCCCCGTAGCGCAGCACGGCCCGGTCACGAAGTTCGAGCAGGTTCGCCATGATCACGCGGCACCCATCCGCACACCATGACGCGGCTCCGTCGCCGGCAGCTCACCCTCCGCGGGTGAGGAGGATCCACTCCCGGGGCACGACGCTGACCACACCTTTCTCGTCCCCTGCCCCGGGAGGTCCCGGATGTCTCTGTCCCAGAAACCAACGTCCCCCGAGTTCAAGGAGGTCCATCCGAACTCCGATGCGGGCCCGCTCGGCCTGCGCCGGTCGGCCTGGACGACCGGCCTGGCGTTCTTCGCCGGAATCCTCATGATCACCGCAGGCGTCTTCGGGGCGCTGCAGGGCATCGTGGCGCTGTTCCGCAACGAGGTCTACGTCGTCGGGCCGGAGTACGTCTTCGCCTTCGACCTCACGACGTGGGGCTGGGCGCACCTCGTCGTCGGCATCCTGCTCGCCGCCGCCGGCGCCGCTCTGCTCACCGGCCGGACCTGGGGCCGGGCGGTCGGGATCGGGATCGCGGTGCTGAGCATGCTCGCGAACTTCCTGTTCATCCCCTACTACCCCGTGTGGTCGATCGTGATCATCATCCTGAACGTCTTCGTGATCATGGCGCTGTGCGCCTACAACCGGGATCTCGCCAGGACCTGATCCCAGACCTGATCCCACTGCCACGACGCCGGGGGCACGCCTGCGGCGGCGCGGCGGGGTCCGCTCGACCCCACCGCGCCGTCGCAGGCCCGTCCCAGCTCAGACACCCGCAGGCAGGCCACCGGTCTCGGTGACCCGGCCACCGGCCCCGGCGGCGATCCGGCCGTCACCGATCGCGTCCACCAGCGCCCGATGGTCACGCTCGTTCTGATCGGCGTAGGCACGGGCGAACTCCCCGACGGCCCGGTCGAAGGAGGGCCCGGAACCGAGGTAGGCGGCGATGGCGATGCGGTCGCCGGAGCGGGCGTGCGCCTTGGCCAGGGTCCAGCCACACACCTCGCCGTAGATCCGCATCGCCTTCGGGCCCAGCGTCTCGATCTCCGCGGATCCCTTCCAGTCCCGCAGCTGGCGCAGGTAGAAGTCCCGGCGGTGCCCGTCGAAGCCCTGCACCCGCACCCAGCCGAGGAAGATGTCGCTGACGGTCTGCATGAGCCGCTGCCCGACCACGATCCGTCGGCCCTCGTTGCCGAACCCGCTCGGCCCGAGGAACGGCTCCAGCACGGACGGCGCCGCCTCCTTCGCCTGCAGGAAGAGCGGGTCCCGCCCGCCGTCACCGAGCAGCAGCGCCATGTACGTGCGGGCACCCACGCTGCCGACGCCGACGACCTTGCGGGCGACGTCCGCGAGCTCGTAGCGGTCGAACAGAACCCTGCGTTCCGGCTCGAGGTTCGCCCGATAGGCGCCCAGGACGTCCCGCAGGTCCGCGAGCACGTCGGTGCCCCGGTAGCCGTCACCGACGAGATCACGGGCGGGCGTGACCAGTGGCGGATCCGCGACGATGTAGGAGCGGCCCCCGTCGGAGCCGGCGAACCGTTCGAGCGCCCCGAGGTTGTCCTTGGTGTAGGCCTTGGCGATGGTGCGGGCGACCCGCTTGCGCCGATCGCCGCCGAGCCGCGGTGCCAGCTTCGCCTGCAGTGCGGCGACGTCGGCCACGGCGTACCAGACGTCGAGCACGGGCCGCTCGGCGAAGTCGCGCATCGCGCGCCGGTACGCGGCGACCGCCGCGACAACGCTCTCCCGACGCCGGGCCGCCCGGTGGCCGTTCTCCCGCCCGGCGATCTCCAGGCTGGTCGCCAGCCGCTTGACGTCCCACTCCCACGGCCCGGACATGGTCTCGTCGAAGTCGTTGATGTCGAAGACCAGGCGCCGCTCCGGAGAGCCGAAGACGCCGAAGTTGCCCAGGTGGGCGTCGCCGCACACCTGCACGTCCAGTCCGCTGCGGGGGGTGTCGGCGAGATCGCTCGCCATCGGCAGCGCCGCACCCCGGAAGTAACTGAACGGCGAGACGGCCATCCGGCTGTAGCGGATCGGGACCAGCTCGGGCACCCGCGTCGTGGCCTGCTGTTGCAGCAGGGTGAGCGGCTCGGGCCGGGTCGGGTTTCGGGTGAACTCCGCGTGGCCGGCGCGGGGAGCCTCGCCACGAGCGGACCTCCCGCGCGCCACGCTCTGCTGACGGGTCATCGCCTCCACCTCCATGGTGCGGGCCGCGGCTCAGTCGAGATGGGGCTCGGGCGCCCCGGACAGCGCCGCCCTGATCCACCGGTAGGCACCGGGCTCCACCGGGAGGTCGGCGACGTCCGCCGGGTCGAACCAGGCGACCTCGATCGTCTCGTGCAGGTCCGGCGCGGGGACGCCCCGCACGGGCCAGGCGTGCACGCACACCACGAACTGCTGGCGGACCTCACCGCCCGCGCTCACGACGACGAGCGACGGATCGGTGAACAGCCCGACCATCCCGGTGACCCGGACCAGCAGGCCGGACTCCTCCACCGTCTCGCGTACCGCCGCCTCGAGCAGGCTCTCGCCGACGTCGACACGGCCGCCCGGCAGCTCCCAGGCCCCGCTGTCCGCGCGGCGCACCAGCAACAGGCGGCTCCGGTCGTCCCGGACGGCGACGAACACCGACGGGGACACCACGGTGGCGACCGGAGCGCTCCGGTCCCGGAAGTGGACCCGGCGGACGCGGCCGACGCCGTCGGGCACGGTCCCGGGTTCGGTCGTCGTCCCGCTCACCCTGTCCCCCGATCCCCCGCCGCGACTCCGGCGCCGGGAACGTGGATCGTCGCCGGACCGGTGTCGCGGGGGCATCCCCCGCGCCGGGTGAGCAGCAGTCATCCGGCCGGGGTGACGCGGTGGACGGCGGACGGCGGCCATGGTCGGCCCGTGACCATCCCGAGCAGTGCGGACGTCCCCGGCCCCGCGGTCCCTGCCGTGTCGATGTCGCGGCCTGCGCCGCCGTCGGTCCCCCGCCGTCTCGCCGCCGCCGGCGCGGTGCTCGCCCTGCTCGCCGCCGGCGCGCTCGCGCTCGGCGCGGCGCTGCGGGACCCGCTGCGGGCGGTGCTGCTGCCGGTGCTCGTCGTCGCCTGCGTGATGGCCGCGTGGACGGCGGTGGTCAACCAGGGCCGGCGGCGGGTGGCCGCCGCCGTGGTGGCGCTCGCGGCCCTCGCGATGCTCGTGGTGATGCTGCTGACCGGGTCGCCGGTGCGGCTCGTGGTCGTGGTCGTGCTGGTCGTGGCCGCTGCGGGGGCGGCGCGCGTGGCCGTGGCCCACGATCTCGCGCCCGCACCGGGCGTCGCCCGTGCGGTCGGGCCCGCGCGCCACGGTGTGCTGATCATGAACCCGTTGTCGGGTGCGGGGAAGGTCGTCCGGTCCGACCTGGCCGCACGGGCACGCGGCGCGGGCGTCGAGCCGGTACTGCTGGAGCGCGGGGACGACCTGCGCGCGCTGGCCGAGCGGGCGATCGCCCACGGAGCCGACGTGATCGGGATGGCGGGCGGCGACGGGTCGCAGGCCCTGGTCGCCGATGTCGCCCGGCGCCACGACGTCGCGTTCGTCTGTGTTCCCGCCGGCACCCGCAACCACTTCGCACTCGATCTCGGGCTCGACCGCGCCGACGTGGCGGCCGCGCTGGACGCCTACGGCGACGCCGTCGAACGGCGGGTCGACCTGGCGGTGATCGGCGATCGCGTCTTCGTCAACAACGCCTCGCTGGGGGTGTACGCCACGGTCGTCCGGTCCGACGCCTACCGCGACGCGAAGCTGGCGACCACCGCCCGGATGCTGCCCGAGCTGCTCGGCCCGGACGCACCGACCTTCGACCTGCGCTTCACGCTGCCCGCCGGTGGCACCGCCGCCACGACGGACGTCCTGCTCGTCTCCAACGGCCCGTACCGCCTCGGCAGCCTCAACGGGTTCGGCACCCGTGCGCGGCTGGACACCGGGCGCCTCGGCATCGTGACGGTGACCGTGGACCGGGCGCGGGACCTGCCGGTCCTGCTGGCCGCCGAGGCGCGGGGGCGCCTCGAGAGCTTCCACGGCTACCGGGAGTGGACGACGCCGGTGTTCCGGGTCGACTCCGCGCAACCCCTGGTCGACGTCGGCGTCGACGGTGAGGCGTTGCGGCTCGTCCCGCCGCTGGAGTTCCGCTCGCTGCCGGGTGCGCTGCGGGTGCGGGTCCCGGTGCACGCGCCGGGCGCACCGCCCGCCGCCGTGGCCCCGGCCGGGCCCGGCGAGGCCGCCACCGCCCTGGTCCGGGTGCTCGCCGGGCGCCCGGCGCGCTGAGGGTTACCGGGAGGCCCGGGCCCGGTGCGCCTGCTTCGACGGCGCGTGCTCCGCCGGCGCCGGGTCCGCGGCGGGAATCTCCACGGGGCTCTGGGCGGGGGCCGGCGCCGTCGACCACGTCAGCTCGATCTCCAGCTCGACCTCGTCGCCCTCCACCTCGACCTCGACCTCGCACCGCACCTGGTCGGGGACGTGCAGCACGAGCGTGCTCGCGCCCAGTGCCACCTCGGCCCGGCCGCTGTCGGCCAGGGCGGCGGCCAGGGCCGCGAGCCGGCGGGCGGCCTCCTGGCGGCTGAGGGTCTCGGTGCGGCTGACTTCGACATCCGGCACGGGAGTGCTCCGTTCACGATGAGTGGGGCGGGATCCGGACGAGCAGTCTGCGCAGCGCACCGGGCCGGCAGCGCCACCCCTTTCAGATGATCGGCCCGGGCCGGTGGCCGCGTCCCCCGCGCCGGGTGCGGCATCCGCGACCCGCCGCGACCGCGGCGAGCTCGGGCAGCGGCCCGCGCTCGCCCGTCACGGGTGATGCCGGGCCGCCGCGACCGGACGACGGTGGTGCCGTCGGCGACCCCGCGATGCGGCGGCCCGTGCGGCACGAACGGAGGAGCGTGGCGATGTCGTTCTGGGACGTGGTGCTGTCCATCTTCTGGTTCATGATCCTGTTCACCTGGATCTGGTTGCTGATCGCGATCCTCGGCGACATCTTCCGGGACCACCAGCTGTCGGGCTGGGGCAAGGCGCTCTGGACGTTGTTCCTGGTCGTCGTGCCGTGGCTCGGAGCGCTGGTCTACCTGATCGCGCGCGGCCGGTCGATGAACGAGCGCGCCGCCGCCCAGGCCCGGCAGTCCGAGGAGGCCTTCGGCCGCTACGTCCGGGATGCCGCGGCGAGCGGCGGGACGAGCACCGCCGACGAGATCGCGAAGCTCGTCGCGCTGCGGGAGCGCGGCACCCTGTCGGCCGAGGAGTTCCAGCAGGCCAAGAGCGCGGTGCTCGGCACGGGATCCGGCCCGGCGGCACCGGGACGTGCGGACGTGCACGCCATCGGGTCCGCGACACCCGTGAGCTGACGGCCGGGCGCACCCACGACCTCGCGCCGGAGCCGGCATGAGCAGCAGCGCGATGACGGGACGGGCGTACGACGAGCTGAGCCGCTCGGAGCGCAGGTGGGTCCTGATCACGACGACGCTCCGGTCCGTCGCGTCGGTGACACTGCTGACGGTCGCGTACTACGTCGTCCCGCTGGACCGGTCGCTCGACGCCGGCACCGCGGTCCGGTTCGTGCTGGGCCTGCTGCTCGTCGCCGGCGTCCTCGGCTGGGGGGTGCGCGCCGTCCTCACCTCCGGCACGCCGCGGCTGCGCGTGATCCGGGCGGTGGCGGCCGGGCTGCCGGCGCTGTTGCTGTTGTTCGCCGCGACCTACGTCCTGATCTCGCAGAGCGTCCCGGGCAGCTTCAGCGAGCCGCTCGACCGGACCGATGCGCTCTACTTCACCGTCACCGTTTTCGCCACCGTCGGATTCGGCGACATCGCCCCCGTCGACGAGGTGGCCCGCGTCATCACGACGATCCAGATGGTGGTGAACCTGATCGCCGTCGGGGTGATCGCGAAGGTCCTGTTCGGCGCGGCGGACCTGGCGGTGCAGCGCCGCGCACGGGGCGACGAGCCGTCCCGGCCGGCCCCCTGACGACGGGCTCAGAGCAGCCGGGTGACCTTGTTCAGCCCGTCGTAGCGGACCGGCGAGATCTTCACCCGCGCCCCGGAGTACGGCGCCTCGATCATCTTGCCGTCGCCCAGGTACATGGCGATGTGGTAGGTCCGGCCGTCCTCGGCCCAGGAGAGCATGTCGCCGCGCTGCATGTCGTCGACGTCGACCTGCTCGCCGGCGTTCGCCTGGTTGCCGCTGTAGCGCGGCAGGTCGATGCCGACGCCGGCGAAGGCGAAGAGCATCAGGCCCGAGCAGTCGAACCCGACCTTGCGGTAGTCGCCGTGCTCGTCGGCGACACCGCCGTCGCGGATGCCGCGGCTCGGGCCCCGCGCGTTGCCCCCGCCCCAGGCGTAGATGGTGCCGATCTGGGCGGTCGCCCGGTCGATCACCGTCTCGATCGCGGACGAGCCCGACCGGCGCGCCGGGGCCCCGTCCGAGGGAGCCGCCTCCTGCGCGACACGGGCCCTGGCCTCGTCGCGGGCCCGCTGCTCGGCCGCGGCCCGCGCCCGCTCCTGCTCGGCCTGCCAGGCGAGGTAGCGCTGGCGCTGGGCGCGCAGGCCCGCGTCGGAGTTCGCCGCGGCGTCGAGCCGGGCCTCCACGTCGGCGCGCTCGGCCCGGACGGCGTCGAGCCTGCCCTGCTGCTCGTCGGCGGCGGCCGCGGCGGACACCAGGGCCTGGTCGGCGGCCGCGGAGGCCTGCTCGGCGGCGTCGCGGCGCCGGTCGGCCTCCTCCTGCGCGGCGCGGGCGAGCGAGTCGGCGTTGGCCTGCGCGATCCGGGCCTGCTGCAGCTGTTCCAGCACCGCGCCCTGGTCCTCGCTCAGCGCGTCGGTCAGCCGGGCCCGGTCCATCAGGTCCTGCGGGTCGGTGGCCCGCGACAGCAGTCCGAGCGGGCCGAGATCGAGCCCGTGGGTGTAGACGTCGCCGACGAAGGCGTCGATCCGGGTGCGGGCGTCGTCGACGGCCTTGCCCGCCTGTTCGGTGGCCAGTCGCGCCTCGAACGCGCGGGCCGCGGCCGACTCGGCCTCGCGGCCCGCGGCGTCCGCGGTGTCGCGGGCCTCGAGGGCCTGCTCGTTGCGGGCGGCGACCTGGATCTGCAGCTGCTCGGCCTGCGCGTCCAGCTCGGCCAGCCGGGCGGTGAGCCGCCCGACCTCCGCCGCCCGGTCCTGCACGGTCTGCCGGCTCTGGTCGAGCTCGTCGTCGCCGGGGTTCGGAGGCGGGGGCGGTGCCGGCTGGGCCGGCCAGGTCGGCTGCGCCGGTTGGGCCGGTTGGGCCGGTGCGGTGGTGGCGGCGGCCGGCAGCACCGAGGCGGCGCCCACGGCCGGCGTGGCGAGCAGCACGGCGGCGAGCACCGCCAGCACGCCGACCGCCGTCGGCATCCGCCTGCGCGTCACTCGTCGTCCTCCCGGGAGCGGTGTCCGCCCGCGGCCCACGGGCCGCCGGGCGCGATCGCCGCGCAGCCTCCCACTCACGCCACGCGAGCACCGCGCGACACACCGGACACAGAGCCCACGTCCGCCGCACGAGCGACGCGACCACCGCCACACCCACCTCGCGCGACTTATAGGACGCGCGTACTATTTGAGCTACGAGGGTCCGCGCTGCCGCCGGCGAGGCGGTGCGCGAGACTCCGGGAGACGCCGGTGAGCCCGCACGGCGGGCGCTCACCGAAACCGGACTCAGACACGCCCACCACCACGGGGAGGACCATCAAGTGGCCAGCACCGACAGCTTCGGCGCCAGAGGACAGCTCGACGTCGGGGGCACGGGTTACGAGATCTTCCGGCTCTCCGCGGTGGAGGGCTCGCAGCGCCTGCCGTTCAGCCTGAAGGTCCTGCTCGAGAACCTGCTCCGCACCGAGGACGGCGCCAACGTCACGGCGGACCACGTCAACGCCCTGGCGAACTGGGACCCGAAGGCCGAGCCGGAGACCGAGATCCAGTTCACCCCGGCGCGGGTGATCATGCAGGACTTCACCGGTGTCCCGTGCGTGGTGGACCTGGCGACGATGCGCGAGGCCGTCACCGAGATGGGCGGCGAGCCCTCGAAGGTCAACCCGCTCGCGCCCGCCGAGCTGGTCATCGACCACTCGGTGATGATCGACTTCTTCGGGACCGCCGACGCCTTCGAGAAGAACATCGAGTTCGAGTACGGCCGCAACAAGGAGCGTTACCAGTTCCTGCGCTGGGGCCAGGGTGCCTTCGACGAGTTCAAGGTCGTCCCGCCCGGCACCGGCATCGTGCACCAGGTCAACATCGAGAACCTGGCCCGCGTCGTGATGCCCCGGGGCGGGCAGGCGTACCCCGACACCCTGGTCGGCACCGACTCGCACACCACCATGGTCAACGGCCTGGGTGTGCTGGGCTGGGGCGTCGGCGGCATCGAGGCCGAGGCCGCGATGCTCGGCCAGCCGGTCTCGATGCTCATCCCGCAGGTCCTGGGCTTCAAGCTGTCCGGCGAGATCCCGACCGGCGTGACCGCCACCGACGTGGTGCTGACGATCACCGAGATGCTGCGCCGCAAGGGCGTCGTCGGCAAGTTCGTCGAGTTCTACGGCGAGGGCGTCGGCGCGGTGCCGCTGGCCAACCGCGCCACGATCGGCAACATGAGCCCGGAGTTCGGCTCCACCGCGGCGATCTTCCCGATCGACGACGAGACCGTCCGCTACCTGAAGCTGACCGGCCGCTCCGCCGAGCAGATCGCGCTGGTCGAGGCCTACGCCAAGGAGCAGGGCCTCTGGCACGACCCGGCCCGCGAGCCGGTCTTCTCCGAGACCCTGGAGCTGGACCTGTCGACGGTCGTCCCGTCGATCGCCGGCCCGAAGCGCCCGCAGGACCGGATCGCGCTGTCGCAGGCCAAGGAGGCGTTCCGCTCCGCGCTGGGTGACTACGCCCAGCACAGCGAGTCGTCGGTGGACGAGGCCGGGGAGGAGAGCTTCCCGGCCAGCGACCCGGCCGCACCCGTCCACGACGGCAACGGCGGCGGCGCGCCGCGGGCGCCGATCTCGGCCGCGGCCGGCGCAGGCGGGCGGACCAGCAAGCCGACGACGGTCTCGCTGAACGGGGCCGAGATCGAGATCGACCACGGCGCCGTCGTGATCGCCTCGATCACCTCGTGCACGAACACCTCGAACCCGTCGGTGATGCTCGGCGCCGCCCTGCTCGCGAAGAACGCGGTCGACAAGGGCCTGACCGTCAAGCCGTGGGTGAAGACCTCCATGGCGCCCGGTTCGCAGGTCGTCACCGACTACTACGAGAAGGCCGGACTCTGGCCCTACCTCGACAAGCTCGGCTACAACCTGGTCGGCTACGGCTGCACCACCTGCATCGGCAACTCCGGCCCGCTGCCGGAGGAGATCTCGCAGGCGGTCAACGAGGCCGACCTCGCCGTGGCGTCGGTGCTGTCGGGCAACCGGAACTTCGAGGGCCGGATCAACCCGGACGTCAAGATGAACTACCTGGCGTCCCCGCCGCTGGTCATCGCCTACGCGCTGGCCGGGACGATGGACTTCGACTTCGAGACCCAGCCCCTGGGCCGCGACACCGCCGGGAACGACGTCTTCCTGCGCGACATCTGGCCCTCCACCGAGGACATCAACGACGTCGTCGACTCGTCGATCACCTCGGAGATGTTCACCAAGAGCTACTCCGACGTGTTCCGCGGCGACGACCGCTGGCGCGCGCTGCCCACCCCGGAGGGCCAGACCTTCGAGTGGGACCAGCAGTCCACCTACGTCCGCAAGCCCCCGTACTTCGAGGGCATGTCGCGGACCCCGGACCCGGTGACCGACATCTCCGGCGCCCGGGTGCTCGCGCTGCTCGGCGACTCGGTCACCACCGACCACATCTCGCCGGCCGGTGCGATCAAGCCGGGGACCCCGGCCGCCCAGTACCTCGACGAGAACGGCATCGACAAGAAGGACTTCAACTCCTTCGGCTCGCGGCGCGGCAACCACGAGGTGATGATCCGCGGCACGTTCGCGAACATCCGGCTGCGCAACCTGCTGCTCGACGCGATCGTCGACGGCGGGGTCGCCGGTGGGTACACCCGCGACTTCACCGCCGAGGGCGCACCGCAGGCGTTCATCTACGACGCCGCGCAGAACTACGCCGCACAGGGCACCCCGCTGGTCGTGCTGGGCGGCAAGGAGTACGGCTCCGGGTCGTCGCGTGACTGGGCGGCGAAGGGCACCGCGCTGCTCGGCGTCAAGGCCGTCATCGTGGAGTCCTTCGAGCGGATCCACCGGTCGAACCTGATCGGCATGGGCGTGGTCCCGCTGCAGTTCCCCGAGGGCGAGTCGGCGTCGAGCCTCGGGCTCGACGGCACCGAGACCTTCGACATCGCCGGCATCACCGAGCTGAACGACGGGAAGACCCCGAAGTCGGTGAAGGTGACCGCCACCAAGGAGTCGGGCGAGACCGTGGAGTTCGATGCCAAGGTGCGCATCGACACCCCCGGTGAGGCGGACTACTACCGCAACGGCGGCATCCTGCAGTACGTCCTGCGGGGCATGCTGGCGAGCTGACGCACGCTCACCACCACACGGAGCCCGTCGCCCTCCCGGGGGCGGCGGGCTCCGTCGCGTGTCGGGCCCGTGACCGGCCCTGCGAGGGGCACGTGCGAGCTGTTCGATCGTGCGATCGGAGCACTGGTGTGCCTCTCGCATCGTCGGCGCGTACCACGCGCACCACACGCACCACGCGCACTGCCCGCGCCGCCCGCACCGCGCGGGCTCCGCGCGCACCGCGGGGCTCCGCTCAGACGGGGGCGCCGAGCTCGCGGGAGATGCGGTGGGCGGCGTCGGCGGCGCCGCGGCCGTGGGTGTCGAACACGTCGGCGGTCATCCGCACGGTGGGGCCGGAGACCGAGAGTGCCCCGACCGGCCGGCCGTCGGCGCCGATGATCGCGGCGCCGACCGCGGCGATGCCCTCGCTGAGCCCCTCCGGGTTCACCGACCAGCCCCGCGCCCGGACCTCGGCGAGGCGCGAGCGCAGCGCGTCCGGGTCGGTGACCGTCGACGACGTGCGCGGCGGCAGCGGCCCGCCGGCGAGGTAGGCGTCGACGACGGCGTCGGTGCTCGCCGCGAGGTAGGCCTGACCGGTCGCCGAGGCGTTGAGCGGGATCCGGTGCCCCAGCGGCAGGAACGCCCGCAGGCTGTGCGCGGTGTCGAGCCGCTCGACCAGTACCAGCTCGCGGCCGTCCGGCGCGGCCAGGTGGATCGTCTCCCCCGTCGCCAGCTGCAGCTCGTGCAGCACCGGCAGCGCCCGCACGCGCAGCTCGTCGGCGTCGCGGGCCTGGTTGCCGACGGCGAACGCGCGGTAGGTCAGCCGCCAGCGCGACGCGTCGTCGGCACCGCACCAGCCGACCTCGGCCAGTGTCAGCAGGGTCCGCTGCACGGTGCTCTTCGGCAGCCCGACGGCCCGGGCGAGTTCGGAGAGCCCGACCGGCTGCCGCTCCCCCACCGCCTCCAGCACGCGGATCGCCGAGACCACGCTGTTCGTCGCCGCCATCTACTTGACCTCTCCCGAACGGGCGATCTACGGTCCTCCCGCAACCGGTCCATTGTGTGAACCACTGTGCCACGTGATGGACCGATACGACAAGGCGCATACCGATGGGGGTACGCACGTGGCGGTCCAGATCATCGCGTTGGTGGTGTTCGCGGCGGTGTTCGTGATCGCCGAGGTGCGGCGCTCGCACATCGGCATCGTGATGTTCGCCGCCGCCACCGGGATGGGACTGCTCGTCGCCGGTCTCGCGCTCGACGACATCGTCTCGGGCTTCCCGATCGACATCCTGATCCTGCTCGTCGGCGTCACCTTCTTCTTCGGCATCGCCAAGTCCAACGGCACCATCGGGCGGCTGGTCGACCGGGCGCTGCGACTCGTCGGGGGCAACACCGCCGCGCTGCCGCTGACGTTCTTCGTCCTCACCGGTGTCGTCTCCGCGATGGGCTCCCCGCTGGGCGGCCTGGTGATGGCCCCGATCGGGATGTCGGTCGCGCACCGGCGCGGGATCGACCCGATGCTCATGGCGCTGGCGATCGGGACCGGGCTGTCCGCGGGCGGGTTCGCGCCGACGTCGCTGTTCGGGATCGTCACCTGGGGCACCGCGAGCTCGGCCGGGATCGCGCTGAACCCGCTCACCCTGTTCGCCATCGCGATCGTCGCGAACCTGATCCTGCTCGCCGTCTCCTACCTGCTGTTCGGTGCCCGCAGCCGCACCCGGACGACGGTGCCGGCCGGCGGGGCAGGCGGCGGGACGGCCGGCGGGCCGGTTCCGGACGACGACGGGCCGGTCGAGCGCGAGCCCTTCCGCGGCGTCCAGCTGATCACCGTGATCGCGATGCTCGGCCTGGTCGCGGCGGTGATCGTGCTCGCCGTGCTCGGCAACGAGCCCGACGTCGGCGTGCTCGCCTTCGCCTTCGGTGCCGCGCTGACGCTGATCGACCCGGAGAACGGCCGCGGCGCGCTGAAGGAGATCGACTGGTCGACGGTGCTGCTGGTCGGCGGGATCATCACCTACGTCGGCGTGCTGCAGGAGGTCGGCGCCGTCGACCTGCTCGGCGACCTCGCCGCGAGCCTGACCGTGCCGGTGCTCGCCGCCCTGGTGATCTGCGCGGTCTGCGGGCTGGTGTCGGCGTTCGCCTCCACGACCGGCATCCTCGCCGCCCTGGTCCCGCTCGCGATCCCGCTGATCGCGCAGGGCGGCCTGCCGGGGTGGGCGCTGATCTGCGCGCTCGGCGTGTGCTCGTCCGTCGTGGACGTCTCGCCGTTCTCGACGGTGGGTGCGACCCTGGTCGCGACCACCGTCGACCCCGACGAGCGGCCGCGGATGACCGCGCTGCTGACCCGCTGGGGCATGTCCATGGTCGTGATCGGCCCGCTCGCACTGGTCGGTGCGCTCGTGCTGCCCGCGATGGTCATCCAGTAACGAGTCCGTAGGAGTTCGACGTTGTTCCTCACCTCGCTCACGTCCGCGCACGACCTCGACCGCGCGGTCGTCGTCGGTGACGACGCACTGTCCCGGGCCGAGCTCGTCGACCGGGCCGGGCGCTTCGCCGCCGGCATCCCCGGCGACGGCCCGGTCGCGGTGCACGCCACGCCGTCGCTCGACACGGTCGTCGCGATCACCGGCGCCATCCTCGCCGGCGTGCCCGTGGTGCCGGTGCCACCCGACTCCGGCCCGGCCGAGCGCGGGCACGTGCTGCGCGACTCGGGCGCGACCGCGTGGGCCGGGGACCGCCCCGAGGGCGTCGACCTGCCCCTGGTGGTCCCGGGACGGGCGCCGGTCGCGCCGCGCGAGATCGACCCGGAGCGCACCGCGATGCTGCTCTACACCTCCGGCACGACCGGTGCCCCGAAGGGCGCCCAGCTGTCCGGGCGGGCGATCGCGGCCGGCCTGGACGGCCTGTTCGAGGTCTGGGACTGGACGCCCGACGACACCGTCGCGCACGGCCTGCCGCTGTTCCACGTGCACGGCCTGATCCTCGGGGTGCTCGGCTCGCTGCGGCTCGGGTCGCGCGTGGTGCACACGATCAAGCCGCAGCCCGCCCGGTACGCGGCGGCCGAGGCGAGCATGTACTTCGGCGTCCCGACCGTCTGGAACCGGATCGTCGAGGACCCGGAGTCGGCACGGGCGCTCGGCAAGGCCCGGCTGCTGGTCTCGGGCAGCGCGCCGCTGCCGGCGTCGCTGTTCGAGCGGATCGCCGGGCTGACCGGCCAGGCGCCGGTCGAGCGCTACGGCATGACCGAGACCATGATCACGCTGAGCGCGCGGGCGGCCGGAGAACGCCGCGCGGGCTGGGTCGGGCTGCCCGTCCCGGGCGCCGAGACCCGGCTGCTGCCCGCCGAGGACGGCGCCGGCGCGGACGCCCGTGTCCCCGACGACGGCGAGACCGTCGGCAAGCTCCAGGTGCGCGGGTCGATGTTGTTCGGCGGCTACCTCAACCGGCCCGACGCGAACGACGAGTGCTGGGCGGGCGACGGCTGGTTCCGCACCGGCGACCTGGCCGTGCGCGACGCGGACGGGTTCCACCGGATCGTCGGCCGCGAGTCCACCGACCTGATCAAGTCCGGTGGGTACCGGATCGGGTCGGGCGAGATCGAGGCGGTGCTGCTGGACCACCCGTCGGTCGCCGAGGTCGCCGTCGTCGGGCTGCCGGACCCGGACCTGGGGCAGAAGATCGTCGCGTTCGTCGTGGGCGACGGCGGCGACGGCCAGGTCCTCATCGACCACGTCGCCTCCCAGCTGTCCTGGCACAAGCGGCCGCGCGAGGTGCGCTTCGTGGACGCGCTGCCCCGCAACCCGATGGGGAAGGTGCAGAAGAAACTGCTGCTCGGAACCTGATCGGGGGCTCGACGGGGCGCTAGGTTGCGCATCATGCCCGGTGCGCACTCGCCCTCGGAGGACCACGGCCACGACCGCGGGGTGGCGGTGAACCCCGTGTTCACGGCGGAACCCGTCGTCATCCCGCGCTTCGCCCTGCCCGACGGCGGCCTCGACCCGCAGGTCGCCTACCAGGTCGTCCACGACGAGCTGATGCTCGACGGCAACGCCCGGCTCAACCTGGCCACGTTCGTCACCACCTGGGCGGAACCGCAGGCCGAACGGCTGATGGCCGAGTCGATCGACAAGAACATGATCGACAAGGACGAGTACCCGCGCACCGCCGACCTCGAGCAGCGGTGCGTGCGGATGCTCGCCGATCTCTGGCACGCGCCGGACCCCGGCCGGGCGATCGGCTGCTCGACGACCGGCTCGTCGGAGGCGTGCATGCTCGGCGGCCTGGCGCTCAAACGGCGCTGGCAGCACCGCCGCCGGGCCGCCGGTCTCGACGCCTCACGGCCGAACATCGTCATGGGGATCGACGTCCAGATCTGCTGGGACAAGTTCGCCAACTACTTCGACGTCGAGCCGCGGCTGGTCCCGATGGACGGCGACCGGCTGCACCTGGGCGTCGAGGAGGCGCTCGCGCGCTGCGACGAGAACACCATCGGCGTCGTCGCGATCCTCGGGTCCACCTTCGACGGCAGCTACGAGCCGGTCGAGCAGCTGTGCGCGGCGCTGGACGACCTGCAGTCGAGGACCGGGCTCGACGTGCCGGTGCACGTCGACGGTGCGTCCGGGGCCATGGTCGCCCCGTTCTGCGACCCGGACCTGGTGTGGGACTTCCGGCTCGAGCGGGTCGCGTCGATCAACACCTCCGGGCACAAGTACGGGCTGGTGCACCCGGGCGTCGGGTGGGCGGTGTGGCGCGACCTCGACACGCTGCCCGAGGACCTGGTGTTCCGGGTGAACTACCTCGGCGGGGACATGCCGACCTTCGCGCTGAACTTCTCCCGGCCCGGCGGTCAGGTGATCGCGCAGTACTACCAGTTCCTGCGCCTGGGCCGCGAGGGCTACGCCCGCGTGCAGGGCACCTGCCGCGACGTCGCGACCACCCTCGCGGGCCGGATCGCCGACACCGGTGCGTTCCGGCTGCTCACCGACGGGTCGCAGCTACCGGTGTTCGCGTTCACCGTCGCCGACGGCGAGCCGTTCTCGGTGTTCGACGTGTCCGCCGCGCTGCGCGAGAGCGGCTGGCTGGTGCCGGCGTACACGTTCCCGGCGAACCGGACCGACCTGTCCGCGCTGCGGATCGTCGTGCGCAACGGGTTCGGCCACGACCTCGCCGGGCTGCTGCTCGACGACCTGCAGCGCGCCCTGGACCGGCTGCGCAGCCAGGCCGCGCCGGTTCGCGGGCCGGAGGCGGCCGGGTTCGCGCACGGAACACGCTCGCCGTCGTCGTGAGCCGCTGATAATCTCTCGGCGCGCCCCCGATGGGCCCAGCCGGAAGGAGCTCTCCCCCGCCGACGCCACGCGTCGGCATTCCCGCACGGGCCCGCGGGCGCACTCCTTCTCGTCCACGCGTCATGGCGGTCCCGTTCCTGCACGTACTTCCAGGAGACCACCATGACCTGCACGTTCAACCACACCATCGTCGCCGCCCGGGACCGCACGGTGTCGGCGGCGTTCTTCCGCCACGTCTTCGAGGCCGCCGAGGCCCCGTCCTGGGGCCCGTTCACCAACGTGTCCCTCGACGGCGGCGTGCTGATCCAGTTCGCCGACCTGCCGGAGGACGCGTTCCCGGAGATCCAGAACCAGCACTACGCGTTCCGGGTCGACGACGACCTGTTCGACCGGGCCCACGCCCGGCTGGTCGCCGACGGCGTCGAGCACTGGGCCGACCCGCAGCAGCAGCGCCCGGGCGAGATCAACCACGGGCACGGCGGGCGCGGGGTGTACTTCCGCGACCCCGCCGGGCACTTCCTGGAGATGCTCACCGGCTCCTACGTGTGAGCATCCCGCTCTGACTGGCGCGGCGAAATCCGCTGGCCGCGGGCCGGACGGGCGATTACCCTGCTCGACCATGCCCGGTTGACGTACTCTCCCGCCCCCGGCCCGCACACTGGTGCGCCTGTTGCTGCTGCGGCAGGTGCTGCACCACGCGGTGCCGCTGTTCTCGCTCTACGCGCTGCTCTTCGACACCGCCGGACTGAGCCTGGCCGAGATCTCCGCGCTGTTCGTGATCTGGTCCGTCGCCGGGATGGCCCTCGAGGTGCCCTCCGGTGTGCTCGCCGACCGCTGGTCGCGGCGCGGGGCGCTGGTGGCCGACGGCCTGCTCACCGGTGCCGGGTTCGCGGTGTGGCTGCTCGCGCCCGGGTTCACCGGCTTCGCCGCCGGGTTCGTGCTCTGGTCCGCGGGCGGGGCGCTCGCCTCCGGCGCGCTGGAGGCCCTGACCTACGACGGGCTGGCCGCGCACGGCGCCGCGGCGCAGTACCCGCGCGTGCTGGCAGCGCTGGAGACGGCCGCCCAGCTGGCCCAGGTCCCGGCGGCCGCCGCGGCGACGCTGCTGCTCGTCGGCCCGGACGCCGCGGCGGGGCCGCAGGCCTACGCGGTGGTCGGCTGGGTGAGCGTGGCGGTGTGCGGCGCGTCGGCCGCGGTCTCGCTCGCGGTGCCGCACCGGTTCCCGCCCGCCGCCCCCGGTTCCGGCCCGGGTTCCGGCCCCGGTGGCTCCGACGGCAGCGACGGCGGTGGCGACGGCGGTGGCGACGGCGGTGGCGACGGCGGTGGCGACGGCGGCGAAACCGGCGGCGACGGCGTGGCCGCGGGGCTGCGGATCGCCTGGCGCACCCGCGGGCTGCGGATGCCGCTGCTCGCCGTCGCGGCGGTCGGCGGGATCGACGCGGCCGAGGAGTACTTCCCGCTGCAGGCCGCGGCGTCGGGGGTGCCGGTCGCGCTGGTCCCGGTGGCGCTGCTGGCGGTCCCGCTGGCCGGGGCGGTCGGGTCCGCGGCGGGCGGGTGGCTGGCCGGGCGCCCCGTGCTGGCCGCGCCGGCGCTGCTCGGCTCCGCGGCAGGCCTGGCGCTGTCCGGGGTGGCGACGCCGGTCGGCCCGCTGGCGCTGCTGGGGTGCTGGGGCCTGTTCCAGGCGGTGAAGGTGGTGACCGGGGCCCGGCTGCAGGCCGCGATCACCGGTCCGGCCCGGGCGACGGTCACCTCGGTCGCCGGGCTGGGCGTCGAGGTGTGCGGCATCGCGGTGTTCGCCGTGTGGGCACTCGGCGGTCCGGTCGCGGCCGCCGTGCTGTGCGCGGCCGGGGCGCTGCCGCTGCTGCCCGCCCGGAGGATCAGGCAGCCGGGTGCCCGGGGTCGACCCACGGCACGTGCTCGGGATCGGTGACGCCGTCGATGTCCAGGTTCACCACGATCGGCTCCTGCCCGGAGCGGGTCAGCACGCACTCGAGGGGCTCGTCGTCGAGCGCGTTGATCTCCTGGTGCGGCACGTACGGCGGCACGAAGATGAACCCGCCCGGCCCGGCCTCCGCGGTGAACTCCAGGTTCTCGCCCCAGCGCATCCGGGCCCGGCCGCGGACCACGTAGATCACGCTCTCCAGCTCGCCGTGGTGGTGCGCGCCGGTCCGGGCGCCCGGGTGGATGGTGACCGTGCCGGCCCACAGTTTCTGCGAGCCGACCCGGTCGTGGGTGACCGCGGCGGCCCGGTGCATGCCCGGGGTCTGCGCGGTGTTCGTGTCGAGGGCGTCCCCGGGGACGACGCGGACGCCGTCGTGGCGCCAGTCGGTGGCCATCCGCCGATCCTGTCAGGCCGGCCGGGTGGCACGGAACCGGAACGAGCGCTGCCCCAGCTCGGTGCCCGGCTCGGCCAGCCCGGCCGCGGACAACCGGCCCGGCAGCCCGGCCGGGTCCACGACCGTCATCGTGTCGCCGATGTGGATCAGCCGGAAGCGCAGCGAGAGCCGCGTGTCGATCCCGGCGAACGTCCCGCCCGGGCGCAGCACCCGGGCGGCCTCGGTGAACAGCCGGTCCTGCTCGGCGGGCGTCGGGACGTGGTGCAGCATCGTGAAGCAGACGACGGTGTCGAAGCTGCCGTCCGGGAACGGCAGGGCGGCACCGTCGCCGTGGCGGACGTCGACGCCCAGCTCACGGCCCAGCCCGTCGCGCAGGTCGGCCGCCATCGCCGGGTCGACCTCGAGCGCGGTGAGCGCGCCGGCCCGTGGGGCCAGCCAGCGGGTGGTGACGCCGTAGCCGGGCCCGATCTCGAGAACCTCCCCGGCCAGGTCGACGTCGCCGGTGGCCCACGGCAGCGTCGTCCCGTGCATCCGGTCGGCCCAGGAGTCGGAACGGCAGATCCGCCGGTGCAACGCGTTCATCGCCATGGCGCGACGGTAGCGGGGTGTTCAGATCATCAGCGATATTCCGACGACCGCGGCGAGCCCGCCCACGCCCAGCACCAGGGAGAACCCGGCGTTGGTCCACCGCCCGGCGGCCCCGGTGCCACGGTCGGACTCCCAGGAGCGTCGGCGGGCGACGGCCAGCCCGAGCCCGGCGCCTGCCAGCAGGCATCCCAGCATCCAGAACGGCACCCAGGCCCAGCTCACCGCGCCGGACGTCCACGCGATGACCAGGAAGAACAGCCCGGTGCCCGCACCCGAGAGGACGTCGGTCCGGCGGACCGGCCGGGGCCTGCGGCCCCAGCCACCGCGGGCCGCACCGAGCATGGTGGCCCCGCCCAGCAGCGGGAAGACGACCGCGATCAGCACGGTGACCAGGCCTCGGACGTCGGTGCCGTCGTCGGAGGAGGCGGTGAACGGTGACGGGACGCCCAGGAGCTCGGCGGCGATCCGGTCCACCCCGGCCGTGGAGTTTCCCAGCACGATCGCGGTACGACCGGTGGCGGGATCGGACAGCACCGACGACGACACGCCGCCGGATCCGCCGTTCTTCCAGATCAGCATGTGCCCGCCGACCTCGACGGTGTACCAGCCGTAGCCGATCCGGCCGAACTCCGACGGGTGACGCAGCTGTGCGGCGGCGGCGACCGGGGAGCCCGGCTGCTCCAGCGCGGCCGTGTACCGGACCAGGTCGGTCGCGGTGGACCAGACCCCGGTGCCCGCGGGCGCGTCGCCCTCGCTGATCCACGGTGCGACGGCGTTGCCGGACTCGTCGTGCCCCACCGCCGCCCCGGCCGGTGGTGCCGCCGGCATCCCGGTCGCGGACATGGCGAGCGGATCGGTCACGTACTGCGCCACCAGCTCCGGGTACGGCGTACCGGTGCGGGTGGCGAGCAGCTGCCCGAGCAGCGAGTTGGCCAGGTTGGAGTACAGCGGCTCGCCGCGGTCCCCCAGCGGGGTGCCCGCGGCGATGTCGAGCACCTCCTGCGGCGTGTGCGCGGCGACGGGCAGCCCGAAGTAGAGGTTGCCGAGCCCGGTGACGAGCTCACCGACACCGCCCGGCTCGCGGGGCAGCCCGGACAGGTGCGCGGCGAGCTCGCCCAGCGTCACGTCCCCGACCTCGCCCCACTCACGGTCCGGCACGACGTCGCGGACCCGGTCGGTGCCGCGGACGACACCGTCGCGCTCGAGCCCGGCGAGCACGGCACCGGTCATGGTCTTGGTGACCGACCCGATCTCGAACGGCGTGTCCCGGGTGACCGGCGTGCCCCGGCCGTCGTGCCCGATCCCGGCGTAGGTGGCGTCGCCGTCCTCGACGAGCGCGGCGACCAGGCCGTACTGCCCGGGCCCCGCCGCCGACCGCAGCCGCTGGGCCAGCTCGGGGTCACCGGTGCTCTGCGGCCCTGGCGTGGACGGTGCCGGGGCGAGCACCCAGCCGAGCAGGCCGGCCAGCACCACCCCGGCCAGCACGGCGACGAGCACCCGGCGGCCGGGTCCGGCAGGCGTGTACGAGGGCTCGGTGGCGACCATGCCCCTACGTTATTCCGTAATTACGTCAATTTGCAAACTCGGACGACGGTCAGCGACTCACCCGGCGGTCAGCAGGCTGAGCGCGAAGCGGTGGTCCGGGTCGATCCAGCGCCGGGTCGGCTCGAACCCGGCCGCGGCCACGAACTCGTCGACCACCTCCGTGCGGAACTTCGCCGAGATCTCGGTGACGATCTCGTCCCCGGCCAGGAAGGACACGTCGAGATCCAGACCGGCCACCCGGACGTGCATGTCCCGGGTGGCGCGCAACCGCATCTCGATCCAGGAGTTCGCGGCGTCCCACAGCGCGACGTGGTCGAAGGCGTCGACGTCGAAGTCGGCCCCGAGCTCGCGGTTGAGCACCCACAGCACGTTGCGGTTGAACTCGGCGGTGACACCGGCGGCGTCGTCGTAGGCGGGGACCATCACGTCCGGGTCGGTGACCAGGCCGGTCCCGAGCAGCAGCTGCTCCCCCGGCTCCAGCACGCTGCGCACGTGGCACAGGAACGCGTGCCGCGCCGCGGGGAGCAGGTTGCCGATCGTCCCGCCGAGGAAGGCGATCATCCGCTTGCCGCCGGGCTCGGCACCGGGCAGCCGGTGCAGGTCCTTCGTGAAGTCCCCGACCACGCCGTGCAGCGCCAGCGCCGGGTAGTCGCGGTGCAGCTCGTCCATCGCACCGCGCAGCGCGGCCTCGCTGACGTCCTGCGGGACGTAGCGGTGCAGCGTGCCCGCCGCGCCGAACGCATCGAGCAGCAGCCGGGTCTTGGTCGACGAGCCGGATCCCAGCTCGACCACGGTGTCCGCGCCCGAGGAACGCGCGATGTCGTCGACGGAGTCGGTGAGCAGGGCCCGCTCGGTGCGGAACGGGTAGTACTCGGGCAGCTCGGTGATCTTCTCGAACAGCGCGGAACCGCGGGCGTCGTAGAACCACTTCGGCGGTAGCTCCTTGGGGCGTGCCCGCAGGCCGTGGAGCACGTCCGCGCGCAGGGCGGCGTCGGCGTCGGCGTCGGTGAGATGGACGTCCAGCTGGATGGTGCCGGGTGTGGACACACTGCTCCTCACGTCGGTCTCCCCCGCCCGGGGTCATGGCCCGGGCAGCGGGTGGAGGTCGTGGTGGCCCGGGCGGGCCACCACCAGATGCCGGTCGGGCACCCGGGTCCAGTCGGGGAACGCATGGGTGGGTTCGGAGGCGACGGTGACGGCGCCGTCCTGCGTGCGGACGGCGAGCGCGTGCCGCCAGGTCGTGGCCCAGATCGTCGTGCCGTCGCTCAGCAGCAGGTTCAGCCGGGATCCGGGGGCGTCGCGCTCGACCGTGCGGCAGAGGTCGGCGAGCACCGCGGCCGGGTCCTGTCCCGCGCCCAGCCGGGCCCGGACCAGGGCCCACAGCACCGCCGAGTCGGTCGGCGCGTCGAGGGTGAGCAGGTCCTCGACCGGCAGCGCGGACGCCTGCTCCGCCAGCGACCCGGGCCATCCCCGCACGACGCCGTTGTGGCTGAACAGCCACCGGCCGTCGGTGAACGGGGCGGCCGCCGTCTCCACCACCGGCATGCCGACGGTGGCCGAGCGGACGGCCGCCAGCATCGCGCCGGACGAGGTCCCGCCGGCCAGCACGGCGAACGACGGATCCGCCCAGAGCGGCTGCGCCGACCGGACGCGCACGGGAGCACCACACGGCTCGTCGGCGGGCCACCAGCCGGCCCCGTAGCCGTCGGCGTTGATCGTGCCGCCGCCACGCATGTCGGCCGGCGCGTAGGACTGCGCCAGCAGCCCGTGCTCAGGTTCGAGGAGCACCGAGGCCAGCGTGCGGGACGGGCCGAGGTAGGCCAGATGCCTGCACACCGTCAGAGCTCGGCACCGGGGCGGGCGTCGCGCGCCAGTCGGAACCCGGAGAAGATCTGCCGCCGGACCGGGTGGTCCCAGTTCCGGAAGGTCGCCCGGATCGCCGCCGGGTCGGTGCCGAACGACCCGCCGCGCAGCACCGCGTAGTCCCCACCGAAGAAGACCTCCGAGTACTCCGGGTACGGGAACATCCGGAAGCCCGGATACGGGTGCCAGCCGGAGTCGCACCACTCCCACACGTCGCCGAGCAGCTGGTGCACGCCCAGCGCGGAGGCTCCCGCGGGGTAGGCGCCCACCGGTGCGGGCCGCAGATGCCGCTGGCCGAGGTTCGCGTGCTCCGCGCCCGGCTCCGCGTCGCCCCACGGGAAGCGGCGCGAGCGCCCGGTCACCGGGTCGAAGCGGGCCGCCTTCTCCCACTCGGCCTCGGTCGGCAGCCGCCCACCCGCCCAGCGGGCGAAGGCCCGTGCCTCGTGGAAGCTCACGTGCACGACCGGCTCGTCGTGCGGGAGCTTCTCCACGACGCCGAACCGGCGCCGCCACCAGGTGCCGTCGGTGTCGCGGGACCAGAACCGCGGCGCGGTCAGGTCCTCCGCGACCCGGTACGCCCAGCCGGTGTCGGTCCACAGCCGACGGTCGTCGTAGCCGCCCGCCTCGACGAACGCGAGGTAGCGCCCGTTGGTCACGGGATAGGTGTCGATCACGAACGCGGGCACGTCGACGGTGTGTGCCGGCCGCTCGTTGTCCAGCGCCCACGGCTCGGCCGAGGTACCCATCTCGAACGGGCCGCCGGGCACCAGGACCTCGGCGCCGGGGTCGGCGGGCGTCGCGGGCCGGGGCGGCGCGGGGGCGTCGAGCACGGGGCCGCCCGCCCGCAGCTGGTGGGTGGCCAGCATCGTCTCGTCGTGCTGCTGCTCGTGCTGCACGATCATGCCGAAGGCGAAGCCCTCGTGCTCCAGCGGACGGCCGCGCAGCGGGCTGCGGTGCAGCGCGTCGAGCGCCTTGTCCCGCACCTCGCCGACGTAGGTGCGCGCCTCGGACGGCGTGAGCAGCGGCAGCTCCACCCGGGAGGCGCGGGTGTGCTGGAAGGCATCGTAGAGGCCGTCGATCTCGGGGCGCAGCGGCTCGCGGCCGCCGACGTCGCGGACCAGCCACAGCTCCTCCTGGGAGCCGATGTGGGCGAGGTCCCAGACCAGCGGGGACATCAGCGGCGAGTGCTGGGCGACCAGCTCGCCGTCGTCCAGGGCGGTCAGCCGGGTGCTGCGCTCGCGGGAGCGGCCGAGCAGCACGGCCACCCGCTCGCGCATCGCCTCGGGACTCTCGCCCGGCGCGGCCGGGCCGGTGCTGGGCTGCAGGTTCGGCGAAGCGGTCACCGGACACCCTCCTCGATGCGGTGCGGTCTCGGCGTCGTGGCGGGACCGGCGGCCCGGTCCCGCTGTTCGGGTACCTCGCCCAGGTACAGCCCGGGCGGGAAGGGCAACGTGGTCGGGGCGCAGCCCTCCTCCAGCGCGATGCGCTCGTCCGCCGGGCACCGCCCGCGCAGCACCCGGTGCTCGGTCACCTCGCGCAGCCGGGCCAGTACCGGCCCCGGTGCGGTGACCAGCGGGTCCCCGCCCGCGCGCAGCACGTCGTGCGCGAGCGGGAACAGCTGCGCCGCCGCGGCGGCCAGCGCCGGGTCGGCGAGTGCGTCGCGGGCGGCGGGCACCCACGCGTCGCGCACCGGTTCGCAGATCTGACGGACCCGGTCGACGACGGCGGGCGACGAGGTCAGCGCCAGCAGCACCGCGACCGGCAGCACCCAGTCGTCACCGGGCTGGCCGTCGAGGTAACGCACCTCGAGATGGCCGTGCGGGCGGACCGGAGGAAACAGCGTGGAGACGTGGTAGTCGAGGTCCGCGAGCGTCGGTGGCCTGCCGAGGACACCGTCGCCGACCGCCCCGGACGCCCAGTCGGCGAAGGTCACACCCGGCGGCACGGCCCAGGACCCGGCGCCCCGCACGCACAGCAGCGGGGTGTCGACGACCCGGGCGGCCCAGGTCCCGGCGGGGTCCCGGTCCGGCACCGGTGCCGCGGGCGGCGCGGTGCGGGCGGGATCGAGGCTCAGCCAGCAGGCCTGGCGCGACGACTTCCATCCGGTGTGCCTGCCGTGCTGGACCGGCGAGTTCGCGAACGCCGCGACGAGCACGGGGCCGAGCTCGTGCAGCACCGCCCACCGGTCGGCGACCGCGTCGGCGGGACCGGCGTCCAGGCAGACCTGGACGGCGGCGGTGGAGCACATCCCGCTGCGGCCGTGCGGTCCGACCCGGTCGAACATGCCCTCCATGGCGACGTAGCGGGGGAGGTCGAGCACGCGGCGCGCCGGGCGGACCGGGTCGGCGGCACGCTCGTGCGGCCGCAGCCCGTAGCGGGCGAGCAGGTCGTGCAGGTGGGCGGCGTCGGCGGTGACGCCGTCGATCAACGGGCTCAGCCCGGCCGAGGGGGAACTGGAGATCTCGATCTGACCCCCGGGCTCGACGGTGACGACACCGCCTGCGGGGAGCCGCTGCCCGAGCGACGACGGCTCGAGGGCGGGTGGGGTGTGCGCGCCGAGTGCGGCGCGCAGGGTGTCCGGGTCGACCGGCTCACCCGGCCGGTCGGGGTGGTGGAACATCCACTCGATCTCGACACCCACCAGGCTCGGGGGCCCGTGCTTGAAGCAGACCGAGGCGACGTACGCCTCCGCCGCAGCCCGGCTCCGGATCACCCCGTCCCCCTGCGCGGTGCTCGGGTCGTCCGCTCTCACCCCGATGACGCTACCCCGGGCCACCGACACCCGCAGCTCGATCGAACGGCCCCGCGGCCCGGCGCGCCCGGCCCGGCCGGTGTTCCACGGCAAGCCGGACAACCGTACGGAATACTGGGGCCATGCCCCGCGTCAGCACGGACCAGCTCGCCGCCCGCCGGCGGCAGATCCTGGACGGCGCACGCACGTGCTTCGCCGACCACGGCTACGAGGGCGCGACCGTGCGGCGCCTGGAGCAGTACACCGGGCTGTCCCGCGGCGCGATCTTCCACTACTTCCGGGACAAGGAGGCGCTGTTCCTCGCCCTGGCCGAGCAGGACGCGGGCCGGATGGCCGACGTCGTCGCCGAACAGGGCCTGGTCCAGGTGATGCGGGACCTGCTCGACGCCGACGGGGACCGCAGCTGGCTCGGCACCCGCCTCGAGGTGTCCCGGCGGCTGCGCACCGACCCGGAGTTCCGGGCCCGCTGGCAGGAGCACTCCGGCGCGCTCACGGCCGCGACCAGGGCCCGGCTCGAGCGGCAGGCCGCGGCCGGCGCGCTGCGCGACGACGTGCCGGTCCCGGTGCTGGCCCAGTACCTGGAACTGGTGCTGGAGGGCCTGGTCTCGCACCTGGCGATGGGCCTGCCCACCGGCGATCTCGGCGCGGTCCTCGACGTCGTGGAGAACGGGGTCCGGGCCGCCGCCCACACCACCCGCTGATGCACCGGCGGCCGGGCCGGGAGGATGATCGTGCCCATGCCGTTCCCCTTCCACCCGGCCGCGGACGATCCGGTCCCCACGGCCGTCCGCGGGTTCGCCCGGGCGCACGCCGATCTCGTCGAGCTGCGCGAGGACCCGATCCACCTCGTCGCCCGGCACCGGGCACCCGGGCGCCGGACCGGGCTCGTCTCCGGTGGTGGCTCCGGCCACGAACCGCTGCACGCCGGCTTCCTCGGCCGCGGGATGCTCGACGCCGTCGCGCCCGGTCCCGTGTTCACCTCACCGCACAACAAGGCCGTGCTGCACGCCTCGCGGGCCGCCGCCGGGCCCGAGGGCGTGATCCACGTCGTCAAGAACTACACCGGCGACCGGATCAACTTCGGGATCGCCGCCGAACGGCTGCGGATGGAGGGCATCGACGTCCGGCGCGTCCTGGTCGACGACGACCTCGCCACCGACGGCCTCGACACCGCCACCGGCCGGCGCGGGACCGGCGCGACCGTCGTCGTGGAGAAGATCCTCGGCGCCGCCGCCGACACCGGCGCGGGTCTGGAGGAGCTCGCCACGCTGGGCGCCGAGGTGGCGGCCGCGTCGCGCAGCCTCGCCGTGGCGTCGCGCGCGCAGACCTCGGCACGCACCGGGGAGCCGGCGTTCGCCCTGGACGGCGAGCTGGACTACGGCGTGGGCATCCACGGCGAACGGGCCCGTGCATCGATCCCGCGCCCGCCGACCGAGGACCTCGTGGAGCGGATGCTCGACGAGATCCTCGCCGGGCTGCCCGAGGGCGGCGACGACTGCGTGCTGGTCGTCAACGGGATGGGCGGGACGGCCCTGCTGGAGCTCTACGTGCTCGCCGAGCTCGCCTCGGCCGGACTGGCGAGTCGTGGGATCGACCGGGCGGGCCTGCTGGTCGGCACGTTCGTCCCGGCGCTGGACATGGCCGGGTTCTCGCTGACGCTGACCAGGATGCAGCCGTCCTGGAAGGACCACTGGGCCGCGCCCGTCGAGACGGCGGCGTGGGTACGAGGCACCGAGGAGACCCGATGATCGACCAGGACACCGTGCTGGACCGGTTCGCCCGGGCGGTCGAGGACGGCCACGGCGCGCTCACCGACCTCGACCAGCACTCCGGGGACGGCGACTTCGGCGACAACCTGCGCGCCGGGGTACGGCACGCCGTCCGGAGCGCGGAACAGGGCCCGCGGCGCGGGTTCGCCGCGCTCGGCGAGGTCTTCCTCGACGAGGTCGGCGGGACGAGCGGGCCGCTGCTCGGGTTGCTGTTCACCGAGATCGCCCGCGCGCTGGGCACCGCGGGCTCCTCCGGTGACGGCCTCGCGGCCCTCGCCTCGGGCACCCGGGCCGGCCTGACCGCGATCCAGCGGGTCGGCGAGGCCGAGGAGGGCGACCGGACGCTGGTCGACGCGCTCGCACCCGCGGTGACCGCGCTCGGCCGCGACGGCTACGCCGCGGCGGCGACCGCGGCCCGGGAGGGCGCCGAGCGGACCGCGGGCCTCACGGCACGCCACGGGCGCGCGTCGTACCTGGGCGAGCGGGCCAAGGGTGCCCAGGACCCCGGCGCGGTCGGGATCGCACTGCTGTTCTGGGTGATCGCCGGGGTCGCCGAGCCGGACGCGACGCTCCCCTCCCCACTGCCGGGCGCGGCCTGACGCGCCACCGATGGCGTGATCCTGCCCGCGGGACGCCGATGAGGCGGGGCGACCGAGTGATCATGATGTGGTCTCTTCGCGGTACCCGTCCCACCGCGTTCCGCGGAACGCACCCCGTCCCATCCACCGCGTTCCGCGGAACGCGCTCCGTCCGACTCACCGCGTTCCGCGGAACGCTCGCGGGTCCGTCTCGTCGGATCCCGCGGAGCGGTCGCTGCCGGCCTCCGCACCGGCACCCCGACGGGCGCATCCGGTCAGGCATGGTGCGCCCACTCCTCGCTGCCGAAGGCGCGGTGCAGCGCGGTTCCTGCTCCGGGCTGAGCACGCTGGTCAATGGCGGGGTACCGCCCAGCCGGCACGGCGACAAGAGCCGTTGGGCCGGCGGGTTCCGGGATGGAGCCCGGCTCCGGCGTGGTGCCTGCACCGGTGGCCGCCGCACCGGGCGGTAGGGGCGGCCCGGTGCACCGATCGCGGAATCCCTGGCCCCGGCGGCGGCGCCGGACCTGACCGCGACCGGGCGCTCAGGCGTTCGTGGCGGTCTGTTCGGTCGGTGTCGTCTGCGGCGCGAACTGGGTCCGGTACAGGGTCGCGTACCGGCCGTCCGCGGCGAGCAGCTCGTCGTGGGTCCCGGTCTCCACGACCCGGCCCGCCTCCAGGACGGCGATCCGGTCCGCGGAGCGCACCGTGGACAGCCGGTGCGCGATGACGATCGCCGTCCGCCCGGCCAGCGCCTCGGTCAGCGCCTCCTGCACCGCCGCCTCCGACTCGGAGTCGAGGTGCGCGGTGGCCTCGTCGAGGATCACCACCCGCGGCCTCGCGAGCAGCAGCCGCGCGATCGTCAGCCGTTGGCGCTCGCCACCGGAGAGCCGGTACCCGCGCTCGCCCACCACGGTCGCGAGACCGTCCGGCAGCGTGTCGAGCAGCTCGCCGAGGCGGGCCCGGCGCAGCGCGTCGGTCATCTCGGCCTCGGTGGCCTCCGGCGCCGCGTAGCGCAGGTTGCCCCCGATGGTGTCGTGGAACAGGTGACCGTCCTGAGTCACCATGCCGACGGTGCCGCGCAGCGTCGCGAAGTCCAGGTCGCGGACGTCGACCCCGGCCAGCTCGACGGCACCGGAGTCGACGTCGTAGAGCCGCGGCACCAGTGACGCGAGCGTCGACTTCCCGGCGCCCGACGAGCCGACCAGCGCGAGCAGGCCGCCGCCGTGCACCCGCAGGTCGACGCCGTGCAGCACCTCGGAGTTGACCCGCTGGTCGAGCACCGCGACCTCCTCCAGCGAGGCCAGCGAGACCTCGGCGGCGCCGGGGTAGGTGAACCGGACGTCCCGCAGCCGCACGTCGACCGGACCGTCGGGCATCGGCCGCGGGTCCGGCCGCTCGGTGATCGTGGCCCGCAGGTCCAGGACCTCGAAGACCCGCTCGAAGGCGACCAGCGCGGTCATGACGTCGACCCGGGCGTTCGCGAGCGCCGTCATCGGCGTGTAGAGGCGGGTCAGCAGCAGCCCCAGCGCGACGACCGTGCCGGCCGGGATCGCGCCCGTCACCGCGAGGTACCCGCCGAGGCCGTAGATCAGCGCCTGGGCGAGCGCGGACACCAGCTGCAGAGCCGTGACGAACAGCCGGGACACCATCGCCGACCGGACGCCGATGTCGCGGACCCGAGCGACCTGGCCGCGGAACACCCCCGCCTCCACCGCGGGGTCGCCGAACAGCTTCACCAGGGTGGCGCCGGGAGCGGAGAACCGCTCGGTCATCTGGTTGCCCATGGTCGCGTTCAGCTCGGCGGCCTCCCGGCGGAGCTCGGCGAGCCAGGTCCCCATCCGGCGGGCGGGCAGCACGAACACCGGCAGCAGCAGCATCGCGAGCACGGTCACCTGCCACGCCAGCCCGATCATCACGGCTATGGCCAGGACGAGCTGGATGGTGTTCGACAGGACCGTCGACAGGGTGCCGGTGATCGCGGTCTGGGCACCGATGACGTCGTTGTTGAGCCTGCTGACCAGCGCGCCGGTGCGGGTGCGGGCGAAGAACGCCAGCGGCATCGACTGGACGTGCGAGAACACCGCCACCCGCAGGTCCTCGATGAGCCCCTCGCCCAGCCGGGAGGAGAACCAGCGCCCGGCGAGACCGACGACGGCCTCCAGCACCGCCAGCCCGGCGATGGCACCGGCGATCACGATGATCACCCGGGCCGCGTCCGGGAGCTCGTTCGCGGCGACGATCGTGTTGACGACCCGTCCGGCCAGCAGCGGTGTCGCGACGCCGACCACGCCGGTGACCGTGGTGAGCGCCAGGTAGCCGAGCAGCCAGCGCCGGTAGGGCCGGACGAAGCCCCAGATCCGGGGCCAGGTGCCCTTCGCGATGGAGCCGCGGCGGATGGACGGTGAGTCCGCTCCCCGCACGACTCCCCGCATCAGGGTGAGCGGGCGATCCAACGGTGTTCCCTTCGCCGGTGGTGGACGGCGAGGAATCACGTTACGGCGGGGCGGTCACCGCGGCGCACCGGTCCCGGAGGGCCTCGGGACGCCGGCGGGCCCGCGCATACGACGACGCCGCCCCGGGCTCGTTTCTCGACCCGGCCGACGGCGTCGCCGGTGGTCCTGCTGGAGCTACTTCTTCTTCGTCCGGGTCGCGCCGCCGCGGCCGCGCAGCGTCACGCCGGTCTCGGACAGAACACGGTGCACGAACCCGTACGACCGGCCGGTCTGCTCGGCGAGCGAACGGATACTGGCGCCCTTCTCGTACTTCTTCTTCAGGTCGGCCGCGAGTTTCCCCCGCTGTGTCCCGGTGATCCGGGCGCCCTTTTTCAGCTCGGCCATTGGCCCTCCTCATCCCACCGCGGATGCCCCCGCGGACCGCCGCATCCGGCGCGACGATCAGGCCATGATGATCCAGTTGACCATTTCTGGCCAGAACGCGGAAAACGTGATCGGTGAACGGTTACACCGAACGGCGCACGATGTTCCGTGACCGGACGAATACCCGTCCTTCGATCAGCAGAGTGCCGTCACCCGTTGGAGCCGACGACGCACAATACGAACAAACGATCCCGGTCCGATCCGGGGTCATCGACGATCATGATGGTCCGGTCGGGTGATCATCGCGCCGTGCGACGACCGGTCGTGCGGCCGGGAGCAGCCCGGCCGCACGGTCAGGCCAGCTGCACCAGTTCGAGGTACTCGGCCGACCAGTGGTCCTCGGTGCCGTCCGGCAGGACGATCACCCGGTCCGGCTCGAGCGCCTCGACCGCGCCCGGGTCGTGCGTCACGAGCACGACCGAGCCCTCGAACCGGCGCAGCGCGTCGAGCACCTGCTCGCGGCTGGCGGGATCCAGGTTGTTCGTCGGCTCGTCGAGCAGCAGCACGTTCGCCGCCGACGACACCAGCCCGGCCAGCGCGAGCCGGGTGCGCTCGCCGCCGGACAGCGTCCCGGCCGGCTGGTCGAGCTGCTCCCCGGAGAACATGAACGAGCCCAGCAGGGTCCGCAGCTGCTGCTCCGGCGCGTCCGGCGAGGCGTGCCGGATGTTGTGCCAGACCGAGCGTTCCATGTCGAGGGTGTCGTGCTCCTGCGCGAAGTAGCCGGTCCGCAGTCCGTGGCCGGGGACGACCTCGCCCGCGTCGGCCTCCTCGGTGCCGGCCAGCAGCCGCAGCAGCGTCGTCTTGCCCGCACCGTTGAGGCCGAGCACGACCACCTTCGCCCCGCGGTCCACCGCGAGGTCGACGCCGGTGAACACCTCGAGCGAGCCGTACGCCTTGGTCAGGCCCTCGGCCGTCATCGGGGTCTTCCCGCAGGGCGCGGGTGTCGGGAAGCGGATCTTCGCGACCCGGTCGGCCTGGCGCTCGTCGTCCAGCCCGGCGAGCAGCTGGTCGGCGCGGCGTGCCATGTTCTTCGCGGCGACGGCCTTGGTCGCCTTGGCGCCCATCTTCGCGGCCTGGGTGTGCAGCGCGGACGCCTTCTTCTCGGCGTTCGCGCGCTCCCGGCGGCGGCGCTTCTCGTCGGTCGCGCGCGCCTCGAGGTAACGCTTCCAGTTCATGTTGTACTGGTCGGCCTCGCTGCGGGTCGCGTCGAGGAACCACACCTTGTTGACCACCGAGTCCAGCAGGTCGGTGTCGTGGCTGATCACCACGAGCCCGCCCTCGTGGTTCTGCAGGAACCCGCGCAGCCAGGTGATCGAGTCGGCGTCGAGGTGGTTCGTCGGCTCGTCGAGCAGCAGCGTGGTCGCCGACTGGGAGCCGCCGTCGGAGGCGGCGAACAGGATCCGGGCCAGCTCGACGCGGCGGCGCTGGCCGCCCGACAGCGTCCGCATCGGCTGCTCGAGCACCCGGTCCGGCAGGCCGAGGTGGGTGCAGATCCGGGCGGCCTCGGACTCGGCGGCGTAACCGCCGAGCGCGGAGAAACGCTCCTCGAGCCGGCCGTACTCGCGCACGGCCTTCTCGTTCTCCGGGCCGTCGACCAGCTCGGCCATCGCCGTCTGGGCCTTCTCCATCTTCGACAGCAGCACGTCCAGCCCGCGGGCGGACAGCACCCGGTCCTTCGCGGTGACCGAGAGGTCACCCTCGCGCGGGTCCTGCGGCAGGTAGCCGACCGGGGTGTTCGAGCGGACCTCACCGGAGTAGGGCTCGCCCTCCCCCGCCAGCACCCGCATGGAGGTGGTCTTGCCTGCGCCGTTGCGGCCGACCAGGCCGATCCGGTCGCCGGACTGGACCCGCAGGTCGGCACCGGAGAGCAGGATCCGGGAGCCGGCGCGCAGTTCGAGGTCGGTCGCGGTGATCACGTGAAAGGGCTCCAGACGGAGTCGGGGGCGGCACTGAGAGGCATCGGGCGCGGACACACGGGTGCCCGGCGCGACGGCTACTCGATCAGAACCACACGGCCACCATACCCGGCGGGGCGACCGGTTTACCGACGTAGGGTCCGTGGTCATGACCGATCTCACCTCCCTCGCCGGCCGTGCGGCACTGGTCACCGGGGCGTCCCGGGGCATCGGGTACGGCGTCGCGGCCGGGCTGCTGGCCCGCGGCGCGACCGTGACGATCACCGGGCGCAAGGCGCCCGAGCTGGACGCGGCCGCCACGGCGCTCGCGACCGGCGCCGGGATCGACCGGGGCCGCGTGCTGGCCGTGCCGGGGAACGCGGGCGACGCGGCGCACCGGGCGCACGCGGTCGATGCGACGGTGGCCGCGTTCGGGTCGCTGGACGTCCTGGTCAACAACGCCGGGATCAACCCGCAGTACGGCCCGCTGGTCGAGGCCGACCTCGACGCCGTCCGGAAGATCTTCGACGTCAACGTGGTCGCCGCGCTCGGCTTCGTGCAGCAGGCGCACCGGGCGTGGATGGGCGCACACGGCGGGTCGGTGGTGAACATGGCCTCGGTCGGCGGACTGCGGCCCACCGGGGTGATCGGGGCGTACGGCGCGTCGAAGGCGGCGCTGATCAAGCTGACCGAGGAGCTGGCCGGGCAGCTCGGCCCGGGGATCCGGGTGAACGCGGTGGCCCCGGCCGTGGTGAAGACCCGCTTCGCCGAGGCCCTCTACGCCCACGACGAGGACGGTGTCGCCGCCGGCTATCCCCTGCGGCGCCTGGGAATGCCGTCCGACATCGCCGAGGCGGTCGGGTTCCTGGTCTCCGACGCCGCGTCGTGGATCACCGGCGAGACACTGCGGGTCGACGGTGGCAGCCTGGCCGCGGGCCGCCACGCCTGACCGGGCGCCGGCACGACGAGAGGGGGTGAGGGGTGCGCGAGGTCGACGTCCTGGTGGTCGGCGGCGGGCCCGCCGGGCGCGCGCTGGCCGGGGCCTGCGCCGGCCGGGGGCTGCGGACCGCGCTCGCCGATCCGGCACCCGGGCGCCCCTGGAGCGCCACCTACTGCGCGTGGCCCGAGGAGCTGCCCGCCGACCTGCCCGGATCGGCGGTCGCGGCCCGCCCTGTCGCGCGGGCGGTGCTCCCGGGCACCGGCGGCGACCGGGACCTGGGGCCCTACGCCGTCCTGCACACGGCCGGTCTACGTGCCCACCTCGACTCCCGCCTCGGCGAGGTCACCGTGCTGACCGGCCGTACCGAGTCCTGCGACGTCCGCCCCGGCGGTGGCCGCTACCGGGTCCGGCTGCGCCGCACCGGCGAGGACGGCCCGGAGGTGACTGCCGCGCTCGTCGTCGACGCGACCGGTGCCCCGTCCCGGCTCCGCCCGGTCGCCGGCGCCCGGGCCGAGCAGACCGCGTACGGCGTCGTCGTCCCGGCGGCGGCCGCCACCGCGGTCCTCGCCCCCGGCGAGGCGGTGTTCATGGACTGGCGCTCCCCCGCCGCCGTCCGCCCGGCTGGATGGACGGACTGGCCGACCTTCCTCTACGCCGTCCCCTACGGCGACGGCACCGTCCTGCTGGAGGAGACCTCGCTGGCGCGCAGGCCCGGGTTGCCGCTGCCCGAGCTGCGCGAGCGGCTCACCGCCCGGCTGGCGGGGCTGGGCGTCACGGTCCCGCGGGACGCACCGGTGGAGCGGGTGCGGTTCCCCGTGGACACGCCGCGCGGGCCCCGGCACCCCGTCCCGTTCGGCGCGGCGACGCCGCTGGTGCACCCGGCGACCGGGTTCAGCGTCGCCCCCGCGCTACGGCTCGCCCCGGAGCTCGCCACCGCGCTGGCCCACCACCTGCCGGGGGACGCGGCCGCGGCGACGGCGGCGGCGCACCGGCAGCTCTGGTCGCCGTCGGCCCGGGCGGTGCACCGGCTGCGCCGGCACGGACTGCGCACCGTGCTGGAGCTGCCCGCGCCGCTGGTGCCCGCGTTCTTCGACGCCTTCTTCTCCGGCCGCAGCGGGCGGGCGTTCCTCACCGGGCGCGACGACCTGTCGGGCACCCTCGCCGGCATGGCGGGCGTCTTCCGGGCCGCCACCCCCCGGGTCAAGGCCCATATGCTTCGTTCGGCCTCAGCATTTCACCCGAAAGGGCGATGACGGCGGGGTGTATCGATCAGTTGACGGGTGACCAGTAGTAGCGTCGGCGCACTGAGCCCGGGCCCCACCCGCTCCCCCACGGAGGCTGCCCATGTCCGCATACCGGACCATCGTCGTCGGTACCGACGGCTCGTCCACCTCGTTCGCCGCGGTCGAGCGCGCGGCCGGTGTCGCCGCCGACAGCGGCGCGAACCTCGTCATCGTCTCGGCCTACACCCCGGCCAGCCGGGAGGACACCGCGGCCGCCGAGGACGCGCTCAAGGACGAGGCCCACCTCGTCACCGGCTGGACCCCGGCCGAGGAGGCGCTGCGCGAGGCCGCGGACCGCGCCGCGGCCACCGGTGCGCAGAACGTCTCCACCTACGCCGAGGACGGTGCGCCGGTCGACGTCCTGCGCAAGGCCGTCGCGACCCACTCCGCCGACCTGCTCGTCATCGGCAACCGCGGGCTCAACACGCTGTCCGGGCGGCTGCTCGGATCGGTCCCCTCCGACGCCACCCGCCGGGCCGGGGTCGACGTGCTGGTCGTGCACACCACCTGATCCGTGACCGCCGAACCACCGGCCACCGGCCCGGAAGCCGGCTCGCTGCCCGATCCCGCATCGATCGACTGGAGCGAGCTCGAGGGCGGTGTGCTCGACGAGATAATCCTGGGCGCGCCGCGCGAGTTCACCCGGGACGAGCTCGTCGAGGCCACCGGACTCGATCCCGACGAGTCCGGGCGGCTCTGGCGTGCCCTGGGGTTCCCGGAGACCGATCCGGACGCGCGCGTGTTCACCCGGGCCGATATCGCGGCGGCCCGCAAGGTCATCGCGCTGAGCCGGGACCGGCTGCCCCGGACCGAGGCGCGCGAGGCCGTGGCGCGGGCGATCGCGCAGTCGCTGTCCCGGCTGGCCGAGTGGCAGATCGGGATGCTCGCCCAGATGGCCGCCGAACACGTCGGTGAGCTGACCCCGCGGGCAGCCGCGGAGCTGGCGGCCGAGGTGCTGCCCGAGCTGGAGGACCTGCAGGCCTACGTGTGGCGGCGGCATCTCGCGGCGACCGCGGCCCGGTGGACCGCCGGTGCGCAGCGCGGCGACGTCGTGCACATCGCCGCCGACACCTGGCCGCTGTCGGTCGGGTTCGCCGACATGGTCGGCTTCACCCGTACCACCCGGCGCCGGTCGATGGACGAGCTCGGCGAGATGATCGAGCGGTTCGGCTCGGTGACCAACGAGGTGATCGCGAACGGCCGCGGCCGGATCATCAAGACGGTCGGTGACGAGGTCCTGTTCGTCACCGAGCACCCCGCCGACGCCGCCGTGATCGCGCTCGGCCTGCGCGACCGGGTGCGGACCGAGCCGTCGCTGCCGCCGTTGCGGATCGGGCTGGCGCACGGCATGGTGCTCAGCCGCTACGGCGACGTCTACGGCGAGGTCGTCAACGTCGCCGCCCGCCTCACCCCCGAGGCCCGCCCGGACACCGTGCTGGTGGACCAGGAGATCCACGAGGCGCTGCGCGACGACCCCCGCTTCGAGCTGCGGCGCATCGCGACCCTGCACACCCGCGGCTACAGCCACCTGCGGGCCTGGGCCCTGCGCGGGTCCCGGGAGCGCTGAGCCGCTCCCGGAGCCACCCGGGTGATCACCGGTTATGGAGCGCTGCGCACGCGAGACGCACGCGACACTCCCCAACGGGTGATCACAGCCACGAGCAGTGGGGCGGCGGATCCTTCGCGCCGCTTGACCTGAAGCCCGGTTCAGGCGCCAGGCTCGTGGCCATGACGACCACACCGCTGACCGCACCGCCGACCGTGGCCGCCTACCTGGACCGGATCGGGGTCGCACCGGGCCCGCCGGACGGGGCGCTGCTCGCCCGGATCGTCCGCGCGCACCTCGCGACGATCCCGTTCGAGAACCTCGACCCGTTCACCCACACCGAGCCGCCGGTGGACGGCGCCGGCGTCGCCGCGAAGCTGGTGCACGGGCGTCGCGGCGGGTGGTGCTTCGAGCACAACCTGCTGCTGCACGACGTGCTGAAGGATCTCGGCTACCGGGTCACACCGCTGCTGGGGCGGGTACGGCTGGGTCTCGACGACGACGCACCCGCGACGGTGCGCACGCACCGGCTGACGCTGGTCGAGACCGGCGAGGGGGCCGTCCTCGCCGACGTCGGTTTCGGCGGCACCGTGCCTCCCGCGCCGATGCGCCTGGTCGAGGGGATCGTGCAGCCGACGGCGCACGCCGACTACCGCTTCGTCCGCGACGGCGCCGGAGCATGGGTCCTGCAGCGGCGCGGGTCCGCGGGCTGGCTCGCCCAGTACGTCGTCGACCTGGCCCCGGTGCCGGACGCCGACTACGCGATGGGCTCCTGGTACCTGGTCCACCACCCGGACTCCGGCTTCCGCAACGGGCTCACCGCCGCGTACACCGCCGACGACCATCGCGCCACGCTGGACGGGAACCGGTACACCGTACGCCGCCCGGACGGCCGCACCGAGCGCCGGGAGCTGGGCTCCCCGGCGCAGGTCCGCGGGGTGCTGGAGGACGCGTTCGGCATCGACACCGGCGCGATCACGGGCCTGGAGGACCGGATCCGGGCAGCGCACTTCGGCTGACCCGCATCCCGGCCGAGACGCGTCGAGCCGGGCCCCCGGCGTGGGGACCCGGCTCGATCGGGGTGCTACGGGTGGTTCAGACCCGGAAGCCGAGGGCGCGCAGCTGCTCGCGGCCGTCCTCGGTGATCTTCTCCGGGCCCCACGGCGGCATCCAGACCCAGTTGATCCGGATGTCGGACACCAGGCCGCCGTCCGGGCCCGAGGTGAGCGCGGAGCGGGTCTGCTCCTCGATCACGTCGGTCAGCGGGCAGGCGGCCGAGGTCAGCGTCATGTCGATGACCGCGGTGTCCCCGTCCCGGCCGATGCCGTAGACGAGGCCGAGGTCGACGACGTTGATGCCCAGCTCGGGGTCGACGACGTCCTTCATCGCCTCCTCCAGCTGGTCCTGGGAGGCGCCCTCGCCGTCGGCCGGTGCCGCGGGCGGCTCCGGCATCCCGGCGGCGCCGCGGACGACGTCGTCGTCGGTCGTGGTGTGCTCGGTGGTCTCGCTCATGCCGGAGATCCCTCCGTGTCGACGGTCTCGATCTTCGCGTCGGTGCGGGAGACGGCGTCCTTGAACGCCATCCAGCCCAGCAGCGCGCACTTCACCCGGGCCGGGTACTTGGCGACGCCGGCGAACGCGACGCCGTCGCCGATGACGCCCTCGTCCGGCTCGACCTGGCCACGACCCTGCGCCATCTCCTGGAACGAGTCCAGGATCCGCCACGCCTGCTCGATCGACGTCCCGACGAGCAGGTCGTGCAGCACCGACACCGACGCCTGGCTGATCGAACAGCCGAGCGTCTCGTAGGACACGTCGGCGACCCTGTTCCCCTCGACCTTCACCCGCAGGGTGACCTCGTCCCCGCAGGTGGGGTTGACGTGGTGGGTCTCGGCGTCGTAGGGCTCGCGCAGGCCGGAGCCGTGCGGATCGCGATAGTGGTCCAGGATGATCTCCTGGTACATCTGTTGCAGCTGCATCTGTCTAGACCGTCCCGAAGAACTTCTGGGCGGCGCGCACGCCGTCCGCCAGCGCCTCGACCTCGTCGAGGGTGTTGTACACCGCGAACGTCGCCCGCGCCGTCGCCACGATCCCGAACCTGCGGTGCAGCGGCCACGCACAGTGGTGCCCCACCCGGATCGCGACGCCACGGTCGTCGAGCACCTGGGACAGGTCGTGCGCGTGGATGCCGTCCACCACGAACGACACCGCTCCCCCGCGCAGCTCCGCCCCCGGCGGGCCGACGATCCGCACGCCGTCGATCGCGCAGAGCTGCTCCAGCGCCGCGGCGGTGAGCGTCGCCTCGTGCGCCGCGACCGTGTCCATCCCGATCTGCTCGAGATAGTCGACCGCGGCACCCAGGCCCACGGCCTGCGACGTCATCGGCACCCCGGCCTCGAACTTCTGCGGGGCGTCGGCGTAGGTCGAGCCCTCCATCCGCACCAGCTCGATCATCGACCCGCCGGTGAGGAACGGCGGCAGCGCGTCGAGCAGCTCCCGGCGACCCCAGAGCACGCCGACCCCGGAGGGGCCGAGCATCTTGTGCCCGGAGAACACCGCGAAGTCGACGCCCAGCGAAGCCAGGTCGACCGGCATGTGCGGGACGGACTGACAGGCGTCCAGCACCGTCAGCGCGCCCACCGCCCGTGCCCGCTCCACCAGCTCCGCGACCGGCGCGACGGCACCGGTGACGTTGGACTGGTGGGTGAAGGCGACGATCTTCGTCCGGTCGGACAGCTCGAGCGAGTCCAGGTCGATCCGGCCGTCGTCGGTGACCGAGTACCAGCGCAGGGCCGCCCCGGTGCGCCGGCACAGCTCCTGCCAGGGCACCAGGTTCGCGTGGTGCTCCAGCTCGGTGATCACGACCTCGTCCCCGGGGCCGAGCGCGAAGCGCTCCGACTCCGCGGAGAGACCGGTCCGGACCGAGGCGTTGCCGAAGCCGTAGGCCACCAGGTTGATGCCCTCGGTGGCGTTCTTGACGAAGACGACCTCGTCGACACGCGCGCCGACGAACGCCGCGATACGTGCCCGGGCGGACTCGTAGGCGTCGGTGGCCTCCTCGGCGAGCTGGTGCGCGCCCCTGTGGACCGCGGCGTTGTGCCGCTCCAGGAACACCCGCTCGGCGTCGAGCACCTGCCGCGGGCGCTGCGACGTCGCACCGGAGTCGAGGTAGACCAGCGGCCGGTCCTCGCGCACCGTGCGCCCGAGGATCGGGAAGTCCGCCCGGATCCGGGCCACGGCACCGGCACCGAGAGGAGCGCCGGCGGAACGAGCATCGGCACTGTGGCCGGCCGTGGTCCCGGTTCCGTGCAGGGTCGTCATGATCAGACCGCCGCAGCTGCCTGGGTGAACCGCGCGTAGCCGCTGCGCTCCAGCTCGTCGGCCAGCTCGGGACCGCCGGACTCGACGACCCGGCCACCGGAGAACACGTGCACCCGGTCCGGCTTGATGTGGCTCAGGATCCGGGTGTAGTGCGTGATCAGCAGGACGCCGGTCTCGCCGCCCTCGCGGTAGCGGTTCACGCCCTCGGACACGACGCGCAGGGCGTCGACGTCGAGGCCGGAGTCGGTCTCGTCCAGCACGGCGAACTTCGGCTTCAGCAGGCCCAGCTGCAGCACCTCGTGGCGCTTCTTCTCGCCACCGGAGAAGCCCTCGTTCACCGAGCGGTCGGCGAACTCCGCGGAGATGTCCAGGTCGGACATCGCCTGCTTGACCTCCTTGACCCAGGTGCGCAGCTTCGGCGCCTCACCGCGGGTCGCGGTGGCGGCCGAACGCAGGAAGTTCGCCATCGACACACCCGGGACCTCGACCGGGTACTGCATGGCCAGGAACAGCCCGGCCCGCGCCCGCTCGTCGACCGCCATGTCCAGGACGTTCTCGCCGTCCAGGAGCACCTCGCCGGAGGTGACCGTGTACTTCGGGTGCCCGGCGACGGCGTAGGCCAGCGTCGACTTGCCCGAGCCGTTGGGGCCCATGATCGCGTGCGTCTCGCCCGCGCGGACGGTGAGGTTCACACCGCGCAGGATCTCCTTCGGACCGTCCTCGGTCTCGACCGAGGCGTGCAGGTCCTTGATCTCCAGAGTGGACATCTGTACTCGTCGCTCCGTAACGCCGTTGTGGTGGGGGACGCCGTCAGGCGCCGGTGATCGCGAGCTCGGCCTCGACCGCGGCCTCGAGCCGTTCCTTGAGCTCGGGCAGCGTGATCTTGTTCAGGACCTCGCCGAAGAACCCGCGGACGACCAGGCGGCGGGCCTGGTCCTCGGGGATGCCGCGGCTCTGCAGGTAGAACAGCTGCTCGTCGTCGAACCGGCCGGTGGCGCTGGCGTGCCCGGCGCTCACGATCTCACCGGTCTCGATCTCCAGGTTCGGGACCGAGTCGGCACGGCAGTGCTCGGTGAGCACCAGGTTCCGGTTGAACTCGAACGTCTCGGTGTTCTCCGCGGCGGCCCGGATCAGCACGTCGCCGATCCACACCACGTGCGAGGAGTCCTTCGTGTGGCTCTGCAGCGCGTTCTTGTAGAGCACGTTGGACTTGCAGTTCGGCACCGCGTGGTCGACCAGCAGCCGCTGCTCGAGGTGCTGGCCCGCGTCGGCGAAGCCCAGGCCGAGCAGCTCGGCGTCGCCGCCGGGGCCGGCGTAGTGCACCGTCGAGGAGACCCGCACCAGGTCGCCGCCCAGCTGGATCGTGGTCCCGCGCAGGGTGGCGTCGCGGCCGATGTTGTAGTGCTCGGCACCGACGTGCACGGCGTCGTCGGCCCACTCCTCGGTGACCACCAGCGTCAGCTGCGAGCCGTCCGCCAGCACCACCTCGGTGTTGTCGGCCAGCGCACCGTGCCCGCGGTGCTCGACGACGACCGTCGCCCGGGAGTTCGGCGTGGTCCGGACCTGCAGGTGACCGGCCGCGGTGACGCCCTCGCCGGGCCCCTCCACGGTGATCGTCACCGGCTCCGGCTCGCCGTCCAGCGTCACCAGGGTGGCCTCGGTGAACGCCGACCACGCGGCCGCGGCGACCCGGTCGGCCGGGATCCCGCCCTCGCCGATCCGTGCGTCGTCGCGGGTCACCTTCTCGACGGTCACGCCCGCGGCCTCGGTGACCGAGACCGACGCGGTGCCGTCGAACGCGGCGGTGCCGTCGTGCAGCCCACGGATCCGGCGCAGCGGGGTGAACCGCCAGTTCTCCTCGCGCCCGCCGGGGACCTCGAAGGCCTCGACGTCGAAGGACTGGAACCGCTCGCCCGCGGAGGCGATCGGGACCTCGCCCTGGCCTGCCTTGGCGCCCTTCAGCTCGGGCGCGAGGCCGGCAACATCACTCGCCGTCATCCGACGGAACCCTCCATCTGCAGTTCGATCAGCCGGTTCAGCTCCAGCGCGTACTCCATCGGCAGCTCGCGGGCGATCGGCTCGACGAACCCGCGCACCACCATGGCCATCGCCTCGTCCTCGGTCAGACCGCGGCTCATCAGGTAGAAGAGCTGGTCGTCCGAGACCTTGGAGACGGTGGCCTCGTGCCCCATCGACACGTCGTCGTTGCGGATGTCGACGTAGGGGTAGGTGTCCGACCGCGAGATCGTGTCGACCAGCAACGCGTCGCACTTCACCGTCGAACGGGAGTTCTTCGCCCGTGGGTTGACCTGGATCAGGCCGCGGTAGGACGTCCGCCCGCCGCCACGCGCCACCGACTTGGAGATGATCGTCGACGACGTGTTCGGCGCCAGGTGCACCATCTTGGCGCCGGCGTCCTGGTGCTGGCCCTCGCCCGCGAACGCGACCGACAGGACTTCGCCCTTGGCGTGCTCGCCCATCAGCCACACGGCCGGGTACTTCATGGTCACCTTGGAGCCGAGGTTGCCGTCGACCCACTCCATGGTCGCGCCCTCCTCGGCCTTGGCGCGCTTGGTGACCAGGTTGTAGACGTTGTTCGACCAGTTCTGGATCGTGGTGTAGCGGCAGCGGCCGCCCTTCTTGACCACGATCTCCACCACGGCCGAGTGCAGCGAGTCGGTCTTGTAGATCGGCGCGGTGCAGCCCTCGACGTAGTGCACGTAGGCACCCTCGTCGACGATGATCAGCGTCCGCTCGAACTGGCCCATGTTCTCGGTGTTGATCCGGAAGTAGGCCTGCAGCGGGATGTCGACGTGCACGCCCGGCGGCACGTAGACGAAGGAGCCGCCGGACCAGACCGACGAGTTCAGCGCGGAGAACTTGTTGTCACCGCTCGGGATGACGGAGCCGAAGTACTCCTTGAACAGCTCCGGGTGCTCCTTGAGCGCCGTGTCGGTGTCCAGGAAGATGACGCCCTGCTCCTCCAGGTCCTCACGGATCGAGTGGTAAACGACCTCGGACTCGTACTGCGCCGCGACACCGGACACCAGGCGGGCCTTCTCGGCCTCGGGGATCCCCAGCTTGTCGTAGGTGTTCTTGATGTCCTCGGGCAGGTCCTCCCAGCTGGCGGCCTGCTTCTCCGAGGAACGGACGAAGTACTTGATGTTGTCGAAGTCGATCCCAGACAGGTCGGAGCCCCACCGCGGCATCGGCTTCTTGCCGAAGATGTCGAGCGCCTTCTGACGGAACTCGAGCATCCACTCGGGCTCGCTCTTCAGGCGGGAGATGTCGGCGACGACCTCGGAGGACAGGCCACGCTTCGCGATGGCACCCGCCTCGTCGGAGTCGGACCAGCCGAAGTCGTACCGGCCGAGCGTCGCGATCGTCTCCTCCTGGGTGAGCTCGGTGCGCACATCAGGAGTGGTCGTCATGTGGGCTGCCTCCCTTTCGGGGACCGTGGTGGGAGATGGTCCCGCCTTCGGCGGGGCCTTCTTCTTCTTGCATCTTCCGCAGCCAAGCAGGTGGTGGCGGACTCTCGGTGCCGGCCTCTGGGCCGTCACCTTGCATCTTCCGCAGCCAAGCAGATGGTGGCGGACTCTCGGTGCCGGCCTTTCGACCGTCACCTTGCATCTTCCGCGACCACGCAGGCTGTGGCGGATTCTCGGTGCCGGCTTCGGGGCCGTCATCTTGCATCTTCCGCGACCGAGCCGGTGGTGGCGGAAGCTCTGTGCCGGCTTCTTGCATCTCCCGCAACCGTCCGGCTGGTTGCGGATTTTCGGCTCGGGGCGTGGGCATCGCTGCCGTTGCCCCTTGCCTTGCCCTCGCCAGGCGTTCGGGATCCTCCAGCGGGACGTGTGTGGTGCACGCGGCGTCGCCGCGGGCGATGGTCGCCAGGCGCTGCACGTGGGTGCCCAGCAGCTCGGCGAAGGCGCGGGTCTCTGCCTCGCAGAGCTCCGGGAACTCGGTGGCGACGTGCGCCACCGGGCAGTGGTGCTGGCAGAGCTGCATCCCGAACCCGCCGCGGCGGGCCTGTGCAGCGTAGCCACGGGTACTGAGCACCCTGGCGAGAACCTCGACCCGTTCCTGGGGGCTCCCGGGCGCGCTGACCGAGTCCAGGTCCGGGCCCAGCAGGTCGTGCACCCGGCGGCGCGCGAACGCGTCCACCGCCTGCTCCCCCGCCGTCTCGGCGAGGAACCGCAGGGCCGAGGTGGCCAGGTCGTCGTAACCGTGCCCGAAGCGGACCCGGCCGGCGTCGGTGAGCAGGTACTCCTTGGCCGGACGGCCGCGCCCGCGGGGCCGGGCGGACCGCGCCGCTGCGCGGGCCTCGGCCTCGCCGTCGGCCAGCAGTGCGTCCAGGTGCCGGCGCACCGCGGCCTCGGTGAGGCCCAGCTCGCCCGCCACGACGGCGGCCGTGACCGGGCCCTGCTCCATCAGCACCCGCGCGACGGCGACCCGGGTGCCCGATCCGGACGCGGGCACGGCGAGCTCCGGCCCGTGCCCGCAGGCCGGGTCGTCGCGCGTCGGCGCAGTCCGGTTCGTTTTCACAACACCAGTGTTGCGGATATGTCCGCGCACAGCAAAACGGACCCCCCTCCGTCGTGACCGGGCTCACCCCACCTTCCGGGTATTGCCGGTCGGGACCGGTACCCGGGGCCCGGAGGTGCCCCCACTAACCTGCGTGGTCATGGTGACGCCCGAGGTTGCCCCACCCGGGCGCAACGACTCCCCGACGCGAGCGGCGCCCCCGGCCACCGCCACCGGCCCGACCGGCCCGACCGATCGGAAACCGCCCGCGGCGCGCCGCGGGCTGCGCGAGCAGGCCCGGATCGCACGGATCCTCGGCCTGACCGGCGCGCTCCTGATGGGCATCAGCGCCCTGGGGTCCGGCGCCTACCCGGTGCCGAACCCGCTCCACGGCCTGCGGGTGATCGGCCTACCGGCCCGTAACGTCACGCTGGCCATCGCGGTCACGTATGCCGGCCTGCTCATGGTGGTCACCGCCTGGCTGTGGATCGCCCGGATGCTCACCGCGCGCGGCGCGAAGCACCCGGCGCCGGAGCGGCGCGAGCTGACCCGCACGGCGCTGATGTGGGGGATCCCCCTCGCCCTCGCGCCGCCGATGTTCTCCAAGGACATCTACAGCTACCTGGCGCAGAGCGCGACGCTGGCCCGCGGCATCGACCCGTACACGATCGGCCCGGCCCAGGCGCTGGGCATCGACGATCCACTGACCCGCGGCATCCCCACGATCTGGCGGGACACCCCGGCGCCCTACGGGCCGCTGTTCCTCGGTCTCGGCCGGATCATCACGGCGTTGTCCGGCGAGAACGTGGTCCTCGGGATCTTCGAGCACCGGATGCTGGCGCTGATCGGTGTCGCGGTGCTGGTGTGGGTGCTGCCCCGGCTCGCGGCCCGCTTCGACCTGGACGCCGGCCTGGTGCTCTGGCTCGGCGCCGCCAACCCGCTGGTGCTGTTCCACCTGGTCAGCGGCATCCACAACGAGTCGATCATGATTCCGCTGATGCTGCTGGGCATCTACGTGATGCTCGGCCGCGACGACGTCCTCCAACCCTGGTGGCGGATCACGCTCGGAGCGGCGCTGATCGTGGCGGGTGCGTCGGTGAAACTGCCCGCGTTGCTCGCGCTCGGTTTCGTCGGGGTGTACCTGATCCACCTGCGGGGCGGCCGGCTCGTCGACTGGGCGGTCATGACGACCTGGCTCACCGCGGTCGCCGGCGTCGTCTTCTCGTTCTTCAGCTTCGCCACCGGGCTGGGCTTCAACTGGCTGAAGGGACTGTCCGCGCCCAGCGAGATCCTCAGCTGGATGTCGGTCAGCACCGATGTCGGCCTGCTCGCCGGGCAGGTGGGCCGGCTCGCCGGGCTCGGCGACCACACCGAGGCGACCCTCGCCCTGGCCCGCGGGATGTTCGTGGTCCCGATCGTGGTCATCGTCGTCGTCCTGCTGCTGGCCTGCCTGCGCGGGCGGATCGACCCGCTGACGGGCACCGGTGCGGGACTGGGCGCCGTCGTGCTCCTCGGCCCGGTCGTGCACCCCTGGTACCTGTTCTGGGCGCTGCTCCCGCTGGTCGCGACCCGCGCGATGCCGCGCTACCGGCGGGCGATGCTGCTGCTCTCGGCCTTCCTCGCACTGGTCGTGCCGCCGACCGGGGCCGACTTCATCTTCCGGGCGTTCCAGCTGCCGCTGGCGATCATCGCCGGGATCGTGATGTTCGCGCTGTCGCTACTGGTCGTGTACCGGCTGCTACGTGCGCCCAAGGCCACGGCGGCGAGCGGCGGCACCGCGGAAACCGCCCCGTGAGCGCCGCACTGGAGGTCCGCGGGCTCGTCGTCCGCTACGGCCCGACGACGGCCGTCGACGGGATCGACCTCGATCTCGCCCGCGGCGAGGTGCTGGCCCTGCTCGGGCCGAACGGCGCCGGGAAGTCCAGCACGATCGAGGTCTGCACCGGCTTCCGGCCGCCGTCCGGTGGACGGGTCTCGGTACTCGGCCACGCCCCCGACGACGAGGCCGTCCGGCCCCGGGTCGGCGTCATGCCGCAGGGCGGCGGCGCCTACCCCGCCGTGCGGACGGGCGAGATGCTGCACCTGGTCGCCGACTGTGCGGCCCGCCCGATCGACCCGAACCACCTGCTCGACGTCCTCGGGCTGCGCCCACGCGCGGCGACGCCGTACAAACGGCTCTCCGGCGGCGAGCAGCAGCGGCTCGCGCTGGCCTGCGCCGTCGTCGGGCGTCCGGAGCTGGTGTTCCTCGACGAGCCCACCGCCGGGCTGGACCCGCAGGCCCGCCACCTCGTGTGGGACCTGATCCGCGCACTGCGCCGCGACGGCGTCGGGGTCCTGCTCACCACGCACCTGATGGACGAGGCCGAGGAGCTCGCCGACGACGTGGTGATCATCGACCGCGGCCGGGTCGTCGCGCACGGCTCCCCCGCCCAGCTCACCGCGGGCGACCAGACCGAGCTGCGTTTCCGGGCGCCGCCGGGGATGGACACCGCCGGGCTCGCCGGGCGGCTGCCCCACGGCTACGCGACCACCGAGACCACGCCCGGGCGCTACCGGGTGCAGGGCCGGATCGATCCCGGCGCGCTGGCCGCGATCACCTCGTGGTGCGCCGACCAGGGTGTGATGGCCGACGACGTCCAGGTCGTCCGGCGCAGCCTGGAGGACGTCTTCCTCGACCTCACCGGACGGGAGCTGCGCTCATGAGCGACCTCTTCCCCGCCGGGACCTTCACCCCCGATCCCGGCCGCGGCAGCACGCTGACCATGCTGCGCGCGCAGGGCGGGCTGGAGACCCGGCTCGCCCTGCGCAACGCCGAGCAGGTGCTGCTGACCCTGCTGATCCCGGCGGTACTGCTGGTCGGGCTCACCCTCGTACCGGCCGTCCCGGCGCCGGAGCCGCGGGTGGGCTGGCTGCTCGCCTCGATGCTGGCGCTGGCCGTGATGAGCTCGGCGTTCACCAGCCAGGCCATCGCGCTCGGCTTCGACCGCCGCTACGGGGCGCTGCGTCGGCTCGCCGCGACCGCGCTGCCGCGCTGGCTGCTGGTCTGCGGCCGGCTGACCGCGGTGGCCGCGGTGGTCGTGATCCAGGTGGTGCTGCTGTGCCTGCTGGCGCTCACCCTGGGCTGGACGCCGGCGGGAGCGCGGCTGGACGGGGCGGTGGTCGCCGTGCTGCTCGGCGCCGCGGCGTTCGGGGCGCTGGGCATCCTGCTGGGTGGAACGCTGCGCGCGGACATCGTGCTCGCCGTCGCGAACGTCGTGTGGTTCGTGCTGCTGCTCGCCGGCGGGATCGTGATCCCGGTCGACGACCTGCCCGGACCGATCGCGGCGGTCGCGGCCTGGCTGCCCTCGGGGGCGCTGGCCGAGGCGCTGCGCGACTCCCTGGGGGCCGGGGAGTTCCCGGCACCGGGATCGCTGCTGGTGCTGGCCGGATGGGCGGTGGCGGCCGGGCTGCTCGCCGCGCGGACGGTGCGCTGGAACTGACGGCGCGGACCCATCGGAAGTCGATCGGATCTCCGCCCTCGGGTGGTTCTCGCTCACCCCCGGCACACGCGATCCTGTGGGCCACGGGTGGCCGCTCCGCCACTCCGCGTACCCACCGGGAGGGCCCACCCGCATGCCGACGCACGACACCGCCCCGGACGCCGGCACCGGACGCAAGCTCGCCCCGGACCTGTCCCGCGGCGTGATGCTGCTGCTCATCGCGATGGCCTACGCGGGCACCTACGCCGGGGCCCAGTTCGGTACCGACGTCTCGGCCGCCCCGCCCCACGACCGGGTCGCCTCCGTCCTGAGCACGCTGTTCCTCGACAACCGTGCGTTCCCGATGTTCGCGGTGCTGTTCGGTTACGGGCTGGCGTGGACGGTGGCCGGCCGGCGCTCCCGTGGGGCCGACGAGGGGCAGGCCCGCCGCCTGCTGCGCCGGCGGGGCCTGTACCTGCTGCTGTTCGGCGCCGTGCACGCGATCCTCGTGTACCCGGGCGAGATCCTCACCTCCTACGGGCTCGCCACCCTCGTCACCGGGTGGCTGCTGTTCCGCCCGGACCGGACGGTCACCCGGGCGGCCGTCTGGTTCACCGCCGCCTACGTGCTGACCGTCCCGCTCACGATGATCGGGCTGTGGATTTCGACCGCAGGCGGCACGGCGCCGCTGCCGCCCGCCGGGTACACCACCTCGGCCGACTGGCTCGGGCGGATCTTCGGGGCACCGGTCACGCCGCTGTTCCTCGCCGTCGGCTTCCCACTGTTCCTGCTGGTCGTGCTCGGCTACCGGGCCGCCCGGGCCGACCTGCTCGACGACCCGGCCGCGCACCGCGGGTTGCTCACCCGGATCGCGGCCGGCGGCATCGGCGTGTCCGTGCTGGGCGCGGTTCCCGCGGCCCTGACCGTGACCGGGGTGCTCGCCCCCGGCGCCCTGACCGGCGGTCTCGTCCTGGGCCTGCAAGTGCTCACCGGTGTCGCCGGCGGTGCCGGGTACGCGGCGGCGTTCGCACTGCTGAGCATCCGGCTGCAGGCCGCGCCCGGGCCGCTGACCCGGGCCGCGTCCGCCATGGGCCGGCGCTCGCTGACCTTCTACCTGCTCAACTCGGTGCTCGTGGCCGCGGTGCTGCACCCGGACCTGGGCGGCCTGGGCGAGCACGTCGGGAGTGCCGGCGCGCTGCTGGTGGCGGCCGCGGTCTGGTCGGTGTCGCTGCTGCTCGCCGACCGGCTCGGCGCCGCGGGCCGGCCCGGGCCGCTGGACCATCTGATGCGCCGGCTGGTGCACCGCGAGCAGCGGTAGCGAACCGTTCTTCTACCATCCGTAGTGTGACAACCTCGTCCGGTCTGCTGGCCCGCGTGCCGTCCACCCCGCCGCTGCTGATGCGCCGGCTGGCAATCGCGAACCTGATCGCGCAGATCGGCATCGGGGTGACCGGCTCGGTCGTACGGGTGACCGGATCGGGTCTCGGCTGCTCGACCTGGCCGCAGTGCGAGCCGGGCAGCATGGTGCCGGTCTCGCACGCCGAGATCGCGCCGCTGCACATGTGGATCGAGTTCGGCAACCGGCTGCTCGGGGTCCTGGTGGTCCTCACCGCAGGCGCGGCCATGCTCGCCGCCCTGTACACCCGCCCGCGGCGACGCCGGCTGACCGGGCTGGCGCTGGCGATGCCGCTCGGCGTCGTCGCCCAGGCGGTGATCGGCGGGATCACCGTGCTCGCCGGGCTGGCCTGGTGGACGGTGATGCTGCACTTCCTCGCCTCGATGGTGCTGGTGTGGTTCGCGGTACTGCTGGTCACCGCCGCGACCGAGCACGACGGCCCGGTCACCCGGACCGTCCCCGCCGCCGGGCGCGGGCTGGTGCTGTTCTCCACCGCGGTGCTGTCCGTGCTGCTCGTCGCCGGGACCCTGGTCACCGCGGCCGGCCCGCACGGCGGCGACCCGGAGACCCCGCGCCTCGACGTCGACATCCCGGTGCTCACCCAGCTGCACGTCGACACGCTGTTCCTCTACCTCGGCACCCTCGTCGGAATCGGTTTCCTGTTCCACGCGGTCCACGCCCCCGCCACGCTGCACCGGCGGTACCGGACGCTGGTCGCCGTCGTGCTCGCGCAGGGTGCGCTCGGCGGCGTGCAGTACGCGCTCGGGGTGCCGGAGCTGCTGGTGTCGCTGCACGTCCTCGGTGCGGGCCTGGTCACCGCGGCCGCCTCCTGGATGTGGGCGGCCACCGCGACTCGGCCTGCAATGGGCCCCGCCCCGGCCGCCGATACCTCCGGCAACGGCGCCGAACGCCCCCTCGCCGGCGCCGACCGGACCTGACCGACCCGACCGACCTGACCTGACTGACGAGTAGCGGACGTATCCCGCGCTGCGGCGACTCCCCCGCTGCGGCGACCCGGCAGCAGCCCTACGGCGCGACGGCGCGGGACGCCCCACTGCGATCCCCGCGCTTCACACCCCGCCGGACGAGCTCGCACCGGCTGCACCCGGCGCGTGGCCCCGGCGAGGTGCGACGTCAGGCCCGAGATGCAGCGTCGCGCAACCGGTGCGACCGCGCCCTGCGCGCCGGGCCCTCGGTACGGCACTCTGGAACCATGACCTCCGGATCTCGGTTGCGCCGTGGTGGGATCGCCGCGGCGCTCGCGGCGGCGCTGGCCGTCGCCCTCACCGTCGGCTTCGTCACCGCGCGGGCCTCGGCCGCGCCCGACCTCCCACCGGTGACGCCGGAGGAGCTGGTCGCCTCCGTGCTCGAGGCGGAGCCCGCCGCGCTGGCCGGCACCGTCGCCGTCGACAACCGGCTGGGGCTGCCCGCGATCCCGGGCGCCCCGGCCGACTCGTTCACCGACGGCACCTCCACGGCGCGGGTCTGGTCCGACGGCGAGGGTCGCGGCCGCCTCGCGGTGCCCCGGCCGGACGGCGAACGCACCTACGTCCGGGACGGGACGGTGACCTGGGCCTACGACTCGGCCGACCGCACCGCGACCCGGATCCCGTCCCGGGACGGTGACCGCGACGAGCGCACCGGCCAGGACCCGCAGGCCGCGGCGCGCGACATCGTCGGGAAGCTGCGCGGCACCAGCGTCGTCGCCGTCGACGGCACCACCGAGGTCGCCGGGCGCCCCGCCTACACCCTGGTACTGACCCCGCAGCCCGGTGAGCGGACGGTGCTGCGCGAGGTCCGGGCCGCGATCGACGCGCAGACCCGCACTCCGCTGGAGCTGACCGTGCTCGGTGAGGGCGCCGAACCCGTCCTGCGGGCCGGGTTCGACGAGGTCACGTTCGGGCCGCAGGATCCGTCGCTGTTCACGTTCACCCCGCCGCCGGGCGTCCCGGTCGAGGAGAAGGACGCGCGGGCTGACGGGCATCGCAAGCCTGCCGATGCGCCGCGCCCGCAGGTCGTCGGGGACGGGTGGGACGCCGTCGTCGTCGGGACCGTGCCGGAGCGCACCGGCGACGCCGGGCAGCAGCCGGACCTGTCCGCACTCGGCACGCCGGTCTCCGGGGCGTGGGGCAGCGGCCGTGCGATCACCACGAACGCCGGGTCCGCGATCCTCACCGACGACGGCCGGGTCGCCGCGGGCGCCGTCGAACCGGACGTCCTGGGCACGGCGCTGGAACGGTGAGCACGGGAACCGAGACCGCAACCGGGGCGGGCACCGAACCGGTCCGCACCGAGCCGCCTGCCGCCCGGGTCCGTGCCCTGCGCAAGGAGTTCGGCCGGGTCACCGCGGTGGACGGGATCGACCTCGACGTCCCGGCCGGGTCGGTGTTCGGGATGCTCGGTCCCAACGGCTCGGGCAAGACCACCCTGATCCGGATGCTGCTCGGGCTGTCCCGGCCGACGTCCGGCACCGTCGAGCTGCTCGGCCGGCCGGTCCCCGCGGGACTGTCCGCCGCGCTGCCGGACGTCGGCGCGCTCGTCGAGGGCCCCGGCTTCCATCCGTTCCTGTCCGGGCGGGAGAACCTGCGCCGCGCCGCGGACCTCGAACCGCGGCTGTCCGCCCACGAGACGGGTCCGGCGGTGGACGCCGCGCTGGACCGGGTCGGGTTGGCCGACGCGGCCGGGCGGCGCTACCGCGGCTACTCGCTCGGTATGAAGCAGCGCCTCGGGCTGGCCGCGGCGCTGCTGGTACCACGGCGGCTGGTCGTGCTGGACGAGCCGACCAACGGGCTCGACCCGGCCGGGACGCGGGAGATCCGGGCGATCGTGGCGGAGCTGCGGGCGGCCGGCGCGACGGTGCTGCTGTCCTCGCACCTGCTCTCCGAGGTGGAGGCGGTGTGCACGCACGTGGCCGTGCTGAAGCAGGGGACGTTGCTCGCCGCCGGGGAGCTCGGGCAGCTGCTCGACGCCGTCGCGGGTGGCTGGGAGATCGCCACCACCGACGTCGACCGGGCGCTGCGGGTGCTGCGCGAGACCGGCGCGACCGCCCGTGCCGACGGGGCGGGTGTGCTCGTCGAGGACGGCCCGGAGGGCCCTGTGCTGTTCGCCGCGCTGGTCCGGGCCGATGTGCGGGTGCACGGACTGCGCAGGCAGCGCCCGGACCTGGAGACGCTCTTCACGAGGATCACCGAGACGTGAGCACCACCTCCGCGGCGCCGCGCGCCGTTCCCTGGACCCGTCTGCTGGGCGCCGAGCTGCGCTGGGTGCTCCGCCGCCCGCGGACCTGGGTGATGCTGGTCCTGCTCGGCGCCGTGCCCGTCCTGATGGCGCTGGGCATCGTGCTGGCCGACCGGCCCCGGCGCAGCCTGCTCTCCGAGGTCACCGGCAACGGGCTGACGCTGCCGGTCGCCGCGCTGTCGCTCCTGCTGACCCTGCTGCTGCCGCTCGTCGTCGCGGTGGCGGCGGCGGACGCGATCGCGGGCGAGAGCCAGCACGGCACGCTGCGCGGGCTGCTGATGGCCCCGGTCGGACGGCTGCGGCTGGTGACGATGAAGGCCTTCGGTGTGCTCGTGGTCGCCGCGGTCGCGGTCGCGGTGGTCACCCTGTCCGGGGTCGTCGCCGGCTGGCTGATGATCGGCCCGCCGGTGGTGCTCACCACCGACGGCGCGCTCCTCACGATGTCGGGGACGACCCTGTCGCTGCCCGAGGCGCTGTACCGGATCGTCCTCGCCGCGGCCTGGACGCTGGGGCAGCTCGCCGCGGTCGGCGCCGTCGCGCTCGCGATCTCCGCCTGGACCGACCACCCGCTGGTCGTGCTGTCCTCGGTGCTCGGCGGCCTGATCCTGTTCGGGGTGCTCGCCGCGCTCCCGGCACTGGAGCCGCTGCACCCGTGGCTGATCACCAGCGGCTGGGGCGCGGCGGCGGACGTGCTGCGAGATCCGCTGCCCTACGCCGAGCTCGTCCGCAGTGCGCTGGTCGCGGCCGGCTACCTCGTTCTCGGCGGGGTCGTACTGGTGGCCCGGATGCTGCGCCGCGACGCGTGAGTGAAGCTTGCGGAACGAACATCGGCGCGTGAGAGAGGCTTGCGGAACGAACATCGGCCCCGGTGAGAGGCTTGCGGAGCGAGCATCAATACTGCGGGCATGATCACGTCGCTGCAGTCGAACGAGGAGGACCATGCGTGCGGTACGGGTGACCAAGGCCGGCGGGCCGGACGTGCTGGAGGTCGCCGAGGTCGACGCCCCCGCGCCGGGGCCGGGCGAGGTGCTCGTCGAGGTCGCGGCGGCGGGTGTCAACTACATCGACACCTACCAGCGCGAGGGCATCTACCCGATGGACACGCCCTACGTCCCGGGATTGGAGGGCACCGGGCGGGTCACCGCACTCGGCACCGGTGTCGACGGTGTCGCGGTCGGTGACCGGATCGCCTGGGCCGAGACGCTGGGCAGCTACGCCGAGCAGGTCGCGGTGCCCTGGGAGAAGGCCGTGCCGGTGCCCGACGGCGTCGCCGACGATGCCGCCGTCGGCGCCCTGCTGCAGGGCATGACCGCGCACTTCCTGGTCAACGACAGCGTCCCGCTGACCGGCGGCGAGACCGTGCTCGTGCACGCCGCGGCGGGTGGGGTCGGGCTGTTGCTCACCCAGCTGGCGACCGCGAAGGGGGCCCGGGTGATCGCGACGACGTCGAGCGCGGAGAAGGCGGAGCTCGCCCGTGGCGCCGGCGCCGCCGAGGTGATCGACTACACGCAGGTGGACGACCTCGCGGCCGCGGTCCGGGAGCTCACCGGCGGCGAGGGCGTGCACGCGGCCTTCGACGCCGTCGGGCGGACGACGTTCGACGCCAGCCTGGCGTCGCTGCGCAAGCGCGGGACACTGGTGCTCTACGGCGCGGCGTCCGGCCCCGTGCCCGCGGTCGACCCCCAGCGGCTCAACTCGGCCGGCTCGGTGTACCTGACCCGGCCGAAGCTGTTCGACTTCATCGACACCACCGCGTCGTTGCGGGAGAAGGCCGCCGCGGTCTACGGCGAGGTCGCCGGCGGACGCCTGGACGTCCGGATCGGGCACCGCTACCCCCTCGACGGAGCCCGCACCGCGCACGAGGACCTGCAGGGCCGCCGGACGACCGGCAAGCTGCTCCTCCAACCCTGAAGCCCGCGCCAGGCCGTCGAGTGTCACGTTGTGGCGCCACCGGGAACCACAACGTGACACTCGACGGGGCGCATCTGCGGTGCGGGGATGCTATGAACCCGGGGTGCCGATGGACGACGCCCCGAAGACCCCGTTCCACGACCTCGACGCCTACATCGCACTACCCCGTCTCAGCGGCCTCGCGCTGTCCCCCGACGGAACGCGGCTGATCACCGCCGTCGCCGAGCCGGACGCCGACGCCACCCGGTACCGCACCGCGCTGTGGGAGGTCGATCCGGCCGGGACGGCGCCGGCCCGGCGGCTGACCCGGGGCGCGGCCGGCGAGTCGGGGCCGGTGTTCACGCCGGACGGCGACCTGCTGTTCCGCTCGGCGCGCCCGGACCCGGACGCGTCGTCGGACACCGAGCCCCCGGCCGCGTTGTGGCTGCTACCCGCCGGCGGTGGCGAGGCACGCCCGGCGGGCAGTCGCCCGGGCGGGATCGACGACGTCGGCGTGGGCCGGGAGTCGGGGACGGTCGTCGCGTCGTCGCCGACGCTGCCGGGCGCCGTGACCGGGGACGACGACGAGAAGCGCCGCACCGCACGGACCGAGGCGAAGGTGACCGCGATCCTGCACACCGGCTACCCGGTGCGGCACTGGGACCACGACCTCGGACCGGCCGAGAACCGGCTGCTGGTGCAGGACGGCGACGGCTGGACCGACCTCACCCCCGCGCCGGGCCGGGCGCTCGACGAGACCGGGTTCGACGTCTCCCCGGACGGGGCGACCGTGGTCACCGGATGGCACCGGACGCACGGGCACGGCACGTGGCGCCCGGGGATCGTCGCGATCGACGTCGCCACCGGAGCGCACCGCGACCTGCTGTTCGACGACGGTCACGAGTACGGCGACCCGCGGATCAGCCCGGACGGGCGCACCGTCGTCGTGGCACGGGAGCGGCTGTCCACGCCGCACGTCGCCCCGCGCATCGACCTCGTACTCGTCCCGCTCGGCGGGGGCGTGGCCCGCCCGGTCGCCGAGGCATGGGACCGGTGGCCGTCGTCGGTGCGGTGGACCGCCGACTCCTCGGCGCTGATCGTCACCGCCGACGAGGACGGCCGCGGCCCGCTCTTCCGGATCGACCTCGGCTCCGACCACGCCCCCGGATCCGACCACGACCCTGCTGCCGACACCGCCGGCGGCGACCGGGTCGTGCGGCTCACCGCCGACCACGGCTCCTACACCGACCCGGTCCCGAGCCCGGACGGCCGCTGGGTCTACGCGCTGCGCAACGCCTACGACGCCGCCCCCGCCCCGGTCCGGGTGGACGCCCGTGCCGGCGGCGCGCAGCCCGAGTACCTGCCCGGCCCGGCCGCGGCGCCGGAGCTGCCCGGCACCCTCACCGAGATCGAGACCACCACCGCCGACGGCACCCGGGTCCGCGCCTGGCTCGTGCTCCCCACCGGCGCCGATCCCGAGACTCCCGCGCCGCTGCTGCTGTGGATCCACGGTGGGCCGCTGAACAGCTGGAACGCCTGGTCCTGGCGGTGGAACCCGTGGCTGATGGCGGCCCGCGGCCATGCCGTCCTGCTGCCCGACCCGGCGCTGTCCACCGGCTACGGGCAGGACTTCGTCCAGCGGGGCTGGGGGCGGTGGGGCGGCCCGCCCTACGAGGACCTGATGGCGATCACCGACGCCGCCGTCGCCCGGCCCGACATCGACCGGAACCGGACCGCGGCGATGGGCGGCTCGTTCGGCGGCTACATGGCGAACTGGGTCGCCGGGCACACCGACCGGTTCGCCGCGATCGTCACGCACGCGAGCCTGTGGGCGCTCGACCAGTTCGGCCCGACGACCGACCACGCCGACTACTGGCTGACCGAGATGACGCCGGAGATGGCCCGGGAGAACAGCCCGCACCGGCACGCCGACGCGATCGTCACGCCGATGCTGGTCATCCACGGCGACAAGGACTACCGGGTACCGATCGGTGACGGCCTGCGGCTGTGGTGGGACCTCGTGTCGCGGCAGCCGGACCCGGCGTCGAACCCGCACCGGTTCCTGTACTTCCCGGACGAGAACCACTGGGTGCTCACGCCGAACCACGCGAAGCTCTGGTACGAGACCGTGCACGCGTTCCTGGCGACCCACGTGCTGGGCGCGGAGTGGGAGACGCCCGAGCTGCTGCGGTGAACGCCGCGCGCGGACCCGACGCCGTGGCCGAGGCCCGGGCCCGCCGCGACCGTCTCGACGGGTGGCTACGAGCCTTCGTCGCGACGTACGACGGCGACGGGCCCGGCACGGTGCACACCGGATCGTGGCCTGCGCACGAGGTCGGATCGCGGGCAGGCCCGTGCGGACCCGGAACCCACGAGGCGCCGGCCGGGCTGCCGGTGGCTGTGAAGGGGACGCGCGGGATCCGGACGCCGGCGGTGCGCCGGCTGCTCGCCGCGGGTGCGGTCCCAATCGGTGCGACGTCGGTGCCGCGGGGCGCCGGTCACCAGACGTGGGGCTGGACCGACCGCGGCCCGACCCGGAACCCGTGGCGCGCCGACCGCTCCCCGAGCGGGTCGTCGGCGGGGTCGGCGGCGGCCGTCGCGGCGGGGATCGTGCCGCTCGCGACCGGCTCGGACGGCGCCGGGGTCCGTACGGACCCCGGCGGCCTGGTGCGGGGTGCTCGGGTACAAGCCGACCACCGGACTCGTCCCGGGGACCGACCCGACCGGCCTCGCGACACCCGGGGTCCTGGTGCGCGACCCGGCGCTGCTGCTGCTGTGGCTGGCCGCGGTGACCGGCGCGAGCAGCACCCTCGTCCCGCGGCCGTGTGGCCCCGCAGCCGCTACGCGGGGCTCGGCGCGCCGCCCGGCCATGCACGACCGCAACCGCGATGTCGGTGCTGTCGGCGATCCCGGGCAAAGATGGGCCGAGCTCGGGTGCCGGTGCGCCGATCCTGAGCCCGGGTGGACCGGTCCCGGCACGGCCGCGTGGTCACCGGATCTCGGGTTCGCCGGAGCCGATCTGGATCCCGCCGTGGTCACGATCGCCCGGTCGGCGGCGCGGCGGTGGGTCTCGCGCACCGGTCTCGACGAGATCGAGGTCCCGGTCCGGCTGCGTGACCCGGCACCGGCGTGGGCGGCGCTGCGCAGGCCCGGCGCGTCCGCCGCCTCGCTGCGGGCGGCGAACGCGCTGCGCAGGGCGAACGACCGCGCGCTCCGGGAGCTGTTCGAGCGGGTGGACCTGCTCCTGACCCCGGCGACGCCGGACGGTCCGCACGGGCACGACGGCCCCGGTGGCCGGATGAACGTCGCACTGACCTGGGCGTTCAACCTGTCCGGGCACCCGGCGGTGTCGGTCCCGGCCGGGTTCGGGCCGGACGGGTGCCCGGTCGGGCTCCAGATCGTCGCCCGCCCCGGCGAGGACCACCGGCTGCTCACACTGCTGGAACGCCACCAACCGGTCACCGGGGTCGCCGTACCCCGGTGAGCGGCCCGGTCAGAACAGGACCGGCAGCCCCAGCGCGGCGTCGACGGCGATGGCCGCGAACAGCACGCACAGGTACAGGTTCGACAGGTGGAACAGCGGCATCGGCGCGACCTCGCCGCCCGCCTTGACCTCGGAGTGCAGCCGGTGCGCCCGGAAGATGAAGTAGGCACCGCCGAGCAGCGCGACCGCCAGGTACACCCACGACGTCGCCGGCAGCAGGAGCAGGCTCCAGGCCACCATCACCCAGCTGTAGACCACGATCCGGATCGACACCGCGGCCGCCGGGGCGACGACCGGCAGCATCGGGACGCCGGCCGCCGCGTAGTCCTCGCGGTAGCGCATCGCCAGCGCCCAGAAGTGCGGCGGGGTCCAGAAGAAGATCACGCCGAACATGACCAGCGCGGGCCATTCGACGGTGCCGGTCACCGCCGCCCAGCCGATCACCACCGGCATGCAGCCCGCGGCACCGCCCCAGACGATGTTCTGCGAGGTCCGCCGCTTGAGCAGCAACGTGTAGACGAGCACGTAGAAGGCGATCGCGGCCAGCGAGAGCACGGCCGCGAGCCAGTTCGTCGTGAGGCCCAGCCAGGCCGAGCTCAGCGCCGCGAGGACCAGACCGAACACGAGCGCGTGGCTGGTGGGGACCTGTCCCCTCGCCAGCGGACGGCGCGCGGTCCGCTTCATCTTCTTGTCGATGTCGGCGTCGGCCACGCAGTTCAGCGCGTGCGCCGCGGCCGCGGCCATCGCCCCGCCGACCAGGGTCGCGGCGATCAGCCACAGCGACGGGACGCCCCGCTGGGCGAGGAACATGGCGGGCACGGTGACCACGAGCAGCTGCTCGATGATCCGGGTCTTGGTGAGCCCCAGGTAGGCCCCGAGGGTCGCGCGGACGCGATCCATCCGGCCCACGGGGGCCACGGGGGCCACCACTTCCGGGACGTCGACAGCGGGCACCGACGGCTCCGGGGAGACCGGCGGGGTCCCGACGGCTCCGGCGCCGGCCGTCGCGGACGCCTCCGTCCATCCCGGCCGAGCGGTCGGCACCGCCCGGCTCCGGCGCGACGCGGCTGCGCTCACCTGTTCGTACCTCGCTCGGCTCGGCAGTTCGGGTTCCTGCGCCGCCGTGGCGGCGGCCCCGTAGTTCTACAGCGCGTCGATGTTAGCCCGGTCGCGTGCACTCCGGGGCGGCGGGGTACACCCGTGCCGGGCCCCCGGGGCTCCCACCGGGCCGGGCGGCATCCCCGCAGGCGACAGGCCCGCGCAGTAGGGTGGACGATGGCCGGGGCGGCGACGGTGCCGCCACCACGAGGCAGCAGACGCCCCACCGCGGGCACCTGCCGGCCGACCCCCCGGCCGAGGTTCACCTGCCGACGCGAGTACAGGAGTCATCGCTTTGTCCGACACCGCCATGTCCCCCCACGCCGGGGACAGCGCCGTCGCTGCGCTCACCCGCGCGCACGTGCCCGACGACTGGACCGACCTGGACCGCAGGGCCGTGGACACGATCCGCGTACTCGCCGCGGACGCGGTCCAGAAGTGCGGCAGCGGACACCCCGGCACCGCGATGAGCCTGGCCCCGCTGGCGTACACGCTGTTCCAGCGGGTCATGCGGCACGACCCGGCCGCCCCGGACTGGATGGGCCGCGACCGGTTCGTGCTCTCCGCCGGGCACTCCAGCCTGACCCTCTACATCCAGCTGTACCTCGCCGGCTACGGCCTGGAGCGCGAGGACCTGGAGCAGCTGCGCAAGTGGGGTTCGCTGACCCCGGGCCACCCGGAGTTCGGCCACACCCGCGGCGTCGAGATGACCACCGGCCCGCTGGGCCAGGGCCTGTCCTCCGCGGTCGGCATGGCGATCGCCGCCCGGCGCGAGCGTGGCCTGTTCGACCCGGACGCCCCCGAGGGCGCCTCGCCGTTCGACCACCAGATCTACGTGATCGCCTCGGACGGCGACATCGAGGAGGGCGTCACCTCCGAGGCGTCGTCGCTGGCGGGCCGCCAGGAGCTGGGCAACCTCACGGTGATCTACGACGCGAACGAGATCTCCATCGAGGACGACACCAACATCGCCCTCAACGAGGACACCGCCAAGCGCTACGAGGCCTACGGCTGGCACGTCCAGGTCGTCGACGGCGGCGAGAACGTCACCGGCATCCTCGCGGCCCTCGAGGCGGCGCGGGCCGAGACCGCGCGCCCGTCGATCGTCGTGCTGCGGACCGTGATCGGCTACCCGGCGCCGAACAAGATGAACACCGGCGCCGCGCACGGCTCCGCCCTCGGCGACGAGGAGGTGCGCGAGGTCAAGAAGGTCCTGGGCTTCGACCCGGACCAGCAGTTCGAGGTCGACGACGACGTCCTCAAGCACACCCGCTCGGTCGGCGACCGTTCCCGCGCCGCGCACGACACCTGGCAGGGCACCTTCGACGAGTGGGCCCAGCGCGAGCCGCAGCGCAAGCGGCTGCTCGACCGGCTCCTCGCGAAGCGGCTGCCCGAGGGCTGGGCGGACTCGCTCCCGCACTTCGACGCCGACGAGAAGGGCATAGCCACCCGCAAGGCCTCCGGCGCGGTGCTGGCGGCCCTCGCCGACGTCCTGCCCGAGCTGTGGGGTGGCTCGGCCGACCTGGCCGAGTCGAACAACACCTCGATGAAGGGTGCCGACTCGTTCGGCCCGAAGTCCGCCACCACGGGGATGTGGAACGCCACCCCGTACGGCCGCACGCTGCACTTCGGTGTCCGCGAGCACGCGATGGGTGCCGTGCTCAACGGCATCGCGCTGCACGGGCCGACCCGCGCCTACGGCGGCACCTTCCTGGTCTTCTCCGACTACATGCGCCCGGCCGTGCGGCTGGCCGCCCTGATGAAGACCAACCCGATCTATGTGTGGACCCACGACTCGATCGGCCTCGGCGAGGACGGCCCGACCCACCAGCCGATCGAGCACCTCGCCGCGCTGCGCGGCATCCCGGGCCTCTCGGTCGTGCGGCCCGGCGACGCCAACGAGACCACCTACGCCTGGAGGACGGCGCTGGAGCGGCCGGACGGCGGCCCGGTCGGCTTCGCGCTGACCCGGCAGAACGTGCCGACCCTGACCGGCACCTCCGCCGAGGGCGTCGCCCGGGGCGGTTACGTCCTGGAGGAGGCCTCCTCCGGCGTGCCGCAGGTGATCCTGGTCGCGACCGGTTCCGAGCTGCACCTCGCGGTGCAGGCGCGCGCGACGCTCGAGGCCGAGGGCGTCGGCGTCCGGGTGGTGTCGATGCCGTGTGTCGAGTGGTTCGACGCCCAGGACGCCGCCTACCGCGAGTCGGTGCTGCCGGCCGCGGTGAAGGCCCGGGTCTCGGTCGAGGCCGGCATCGCGATGCCGTGGCACCGCCTCGTGGGTGACGCCGGACGCTCGGTCTCGATCGAGCACTTCGGCGCCAGCGCCGACCAGGCCACGCTGTTCGAGAAGTTCGGGTTCACCGGTGCGACCGTCGCCGCCGCCGCGCGGGAGTCCCTCGCCGCGGCACGGACGTCCGCCTGAACCGTCGGCACCCGATCGCAAGGAGAGAACCATGAGCAACGATCGACTTGCCGCACTGTCCGCGGCAGGGGTGTCCATCTGGCTGGACGACCTCTCCCGTGAGCGCCTGAACAGCGGCAACCTCGCCGGCCTGATCCGCGACCGGCACGTCGTCGGCGTCACCACGAACCCGACGATCTTCGCCGGCGCGCTGGCCGACGGTGCCGCCTACGACGACCAGGTCCGCGAGCTCGCCGCCCGCGGCGCGGACGTCGACACGGCGATCCGCGAGATCACCGTCGCCGACGTGCAGCAGGCCTGCGACGTGTTCTCCGGTACCTGGGAGAACACGAACGGTGTCGACGGCCGGGTCTCGCTCGAGGTCGACCCGGGCCTGGCGCACGACACCGAGCAGACCGTCGCCCAGGCACAGGACCTCTGGAAGTCCGTCGACCGGCCGAACCTGCTGGTCAAGATCCCGGCCACCGAGGCGGGCCTGCCCGCCATCACCCGGGCCACCGCGGAGGGCATCAGCGTCAACGTCACGCTGATCTTCTCGGTGGAGCGGTACAAGGCGGTCATGGACGCCTACCTCACCGGCCTCGAGCAGGCCGTGGGGAACGGGCAGGAGCTGTCCCGGATCCACTCCGTCGGCTCGTTCTTCGTGTCCCGTGTGGACTCCGAGGTCGACAAGCGGCTGGAGGCGACCGGCGGCGACGAGGCCATGGGCCTGCGCGGCAAGGCGGCGATCGCCAACTCCCGCCTGGCCTACGCCGCGTACCGGGCCGCGTTCTCCGGTGCCCGGTGGGACGCGCTCAAGGCCAAGGGCGCCAACGCCCAGCGGCCGCTGTGGGCCTCGACCGGGGTCAAGAACCCGGACTACCCGGACACGCTGTACGTCTCCGAGCTGGTCGTGGACAACACCGTCAACACGATGCCGGAGAAGACCCTGGAGGCCTTCGCCGACCACGGTGAGGTCACCGGCGACAAGGTCACCGACACCGCCGGCGCCGCCCAGCAGGTCTTCACCGACCTCGAGGGGGTCGGGATCGACCTCGACGAGGTCTACCGCGTGCTGGAGTCCGAGGGCGTCGACAAGTTCGCGAAGTCCTGGACCGAGCTGCAGGACACCGTCCGCCAGCAGCTCGAGGCCACCAAGTAGTCGGCGCAGAAGTAGTTGGCCGACAACACACCCGGTGGCGACGGGGCCGATCTCGGCTCCGCCGCCGCCGGCGGACGTTCCGGCGCGGCACCCGTCCCGGTGCGGGTGCTGCTCGCCGGTGAGCCGTTCACCGGCGCGGCCCGGCGCATCGCCGCCGAGCTGGCCGACGAGACGGTCGCGTCCCGCCTCGCCGACGGCGACCCCAGCGTGTGGGCGCCGGCCGCGGCGTCCGGAGCCGCCCGCGCGGGCACCGGCTGGACGGGCCTGGCCGGCCGGTCCCGTCCGCTCGCCGGGCAGATCGCCGCGCTGCGCGAGCGGTTCGCGGTCGCCGGTGCGCACCGGGTGCTGCTCGTGGGCACCCCGGACGCCGTCGCCGTCACCCGGGTCGTCGCCGCACACTCGTCCGGTACGACCCGGCTGACCGCGCTCGACTCGGCCGATCCGGTGCAGCTGGCCGAGGCGTTGTCCGGGGAGCTCGACGAGACCGTGCTGGTGGTCGCGGACCCCGCGGGCGACGATCCGGTCGTCGGCGCCGTGCGGCACGCGGTGTGCTCGGTGCTCGCCGACGAGCTCGGCCCGGACGTCCTCGCCGACCGCACCGTGCACCTCACCGAGCCGGGCTCACCGCTCGACACCCCCGGGGCGGGCGGGTCCGGTGACACCGGCGTGGTGGTGATCACCCTCGACGCCGACGTCCCCGGCCGGTTCGGCACGCTCGGCCCGCTGGGCCTGGTGCCCGCCGGGCTGGCCGGCGCCGACGTCGCGGGCCTGCTGGCGAGCGCCGTGCCCGCCGAGCAGGCGCTCGCCGAGGACGACCCGGACAACCCCGCGCTGCTGTTGGCCGGTGGCCTGGCCGCGGCCCGCGGATCGGTGCTGGCGCTGCGCGACGAGGTCCGCTCCCCCGCGGTCACCGCGTGGCTCGCACCGCTGCTGACCGCCGCCGGGCTGGTCGCGGTCCCGGCCGCACCGGACGAGATCGTGCCCGCCGGCGGCCACGCGTCCGAGGCGGGCACCGCGCCACCCGACGTGGTCGACGTGCACGCCGACGGCACCGGCGTCGTCCCGGGGGCCGGTGACGGCGCGGTCCGCACCGACGCCGGTCCCGGCGCGACGATCGTCCTGTGGCAGGTCGCGGTCGCGCTGGCCGCACGGGTGCTCGGCACCGACCCGTTCGCCCCGGCGCCGCCGGCCCCGCACGAGGGACCCGAGGAGGTCCCGGCCTTCGTCGACGGTGGCGTCGCCGTGCACGGTGGGGACTGGCTCCCGTCCGGTGTGGACACCGTGGCGGACGCGCTGGACGCGCTCGCCGACGCCGTGCGCCACGACGGCGGCCATCTCGCCGTCTCGGCCTGGCTGGACCCCGAGTCCGACGCCTCGGTCGGGGTGCTGCGCGCCCCGCTCGCGGCACGTCTCGGGCTGCCGGTGGCGTTCGGCTGGGCGCCCGGCTGCCGAAGCGGCGACACCGGCGCACCGGACCGCGCCGCGCACTGCCACCTCACCGGTGGCGGCATCGACCCGGACGGGACCGAACCGCCGGGCGCGGGTACCGCGCCGGAACCCTCCGGAATGGATAGCCTGCACGCGGCGCAGGCCCGTGCGGTCGTCTCCGACCAGCGACGGCGGGGGCGGCCGGTGCTGCGGCTGCACCTGACCGACCGGCTGACCGGCCTGGTCACACTGGCGCACGCCGTCGGGAACTGACCGGGACCGACACACGGCCATACTGCAGATGAGAGGCGAGGAGCGATGCCCACCGCGAACGGCGGCCGGATCAACCCGCTACGCGATCCCCGCGACAAGCGGCTCCCCCGGATCGCGGGCCCCTGCGGCCTGGTGATCTTCGGGGTCACCGGTGACCTGGCCCGCAAGAAGCTGATGCCGGCGATCTACGACCTCGCCAACCGCGGCCTGCTCCCGCCCGGCTTCGCGCTCACCGGCTTCGCCCGCCGCGACTGGGCCGACGAGGACTTCGGCCAGGTCGTGTACGAGGCGGTGCGCGAGCACGCGCGCACGCCGTTCCGCCAGGAGGTCTGGGACCGGCTCGCCGAGGGGCTGCGCTTCGTCCAGGGCAGCTTCGACGACGACGCCGCCTTCGACGAGCTGGAGCGCACCGTCCGCGAGCTGGACGAGAAGCGCGGCACCGGCGGGAACCACGCGTTCTACCTGTCCGTGCCGCCGTCGGCGTTCCCGGTGGTCTGCAAGCAGCTGTCCCGCTCCGGGCTGTCCGGCTCCTACGACGACACCTGGCGCCGGGTGGTGATCGAGAAGCCGTTCGGCCACGACCTGGCCTCGGCCAAGGAGCTGAACGCGATCGTCAACGAGGTCTTCCCCGAGGACTCGGTGTTCCGCATCGACCACTACCTCGGCAAGGAGACCGTGCAGAACGTGCTCGCGCTGCGGTTCGCCAACCAGCTGTTCGAGCCGATCTGGAACTCCAACTACGTCGACCACGTCCAGATCACCATGGCCGAGGACATCGGGCTGGGCGGCCGGGCCGGGTACTACGACGGCATCGGTGCCGCCCGCGACGTCATCCAGAACCACCTGCTGCAGCTGCTCGCCTTCACCGCGATGGAGGAGCCGACGTCGTTCTCCTCCGACGAGCTGCGTGCCGAGAAGATCAAGGTGCTCAAGGCGGTCAAGCTGGCGCACCCGCTGGAGGAGACCACCGCCCGCGGCCAGTACGAGGGCGGCTGGCAGGGCGGCGAGCAGGTCCCCGGTCTGGCCCAGGAGGAGGGGTTCGACCCCGAGTCCACCACCGAGACCTTCGCCGCCATCACCTGCGAGGTGGAGAACCGCCGCTGGGCGGGCGTGCCGTTCTACCTGCGCACCGGCAAGCGCCTGGGCCGGCGCGTCACCGAGATCGCGGTCCTGTTCAAGCGTGCCCCGCACCTGCCCTTCGACGCCACGATGACCGAGGAGCTGGGGCAGAACGCGATGGTCATCCGGGTGCAACCGGACGAGGGGGTGACGATGCGGTTCGGCTCCAAGGTGCCCGGCAACCAGATGGAGGTCCGCGACGTCACGATGGACTTCGGTTACGGCAACGCGTTCACCGAGTCCTCCCCCGAGGCCTACGAGCGGCTGATCCTGGACGTGCTGCTCGGCGAGCCCTCGCTGTTCCCGGTGAACGAGGAGGTCGAGCGGTCCTGGGAGATCCTCGACCCGGTGCTCGAGCACTGGGCGGAGCTCCCGACCGGACCGGACGGCTACCCGGCCGGCTCCTGGGGCCCCGACTCGTCCGCCGCGATGCTCGCGCGCACCGGCCGGCACTGGCGGCGCCCGTGAGTGGTCAGCACGGTCCGGGCAACGACAACCGCGCACGAGGTCTCTCATGATCATCGATCTCCCGTCGAGCAACACCTCGGCGGTCAACCGCAAGCTCGTCGAGCTGCGCGAGTCCGGTGGCGTGTTCGCACTCGGCCGGGTGCTCACGCTGGTCGTCGTCACCGACGACGGCCCGGGCCTCGAGCGCTCGATCGACGCCGCCAACGCCGCCAGCCGCGAGCACCCGTGCCGAGTCATCGTGCTGGCCCGCGGCCAGCGCCGCGCCTCGCCCCGCCTCGACGCCCAGATCCGGGTCGGCGGCGACGCCGGCGCCAGCGAGGTGATCGTGCTGCGCGGTTACGGCGCGCTCGCCGAGGAGGACGCCGGCGCCGGCATGGTGATGCCGCTGCTGCTCCCCGACGCCCCGGTCGTCGCCTGGTGGCCGAGCGAGGCGCCCGCGAGCCCGTCGGAGGACGCGGTCGGGCGGCTCGCGCAGCGCCGGATCACCGACGCGCTCTCGTCGCGGAACCCGACCAAGGCCTTCGAGCAGCGGCGCCGGGACCACGCCCCCGGTGACACCGACCTGACCTGGACCCGGCTGACGCACTGGCGGGCCCAGCTCGCGGCCGCGCTGGACGTGCCGCCCTACGAGGACGTCACCTCCGTCGTGGTCGCCGGGGAGGCGATCTCGCCGTCCACCGAGCTGGTCGCCGGCTGGCTGGCCGCCGCGCTCGGGGTGAAGGTGAAGCGCTCGCCGTCGGCCCACGCCCACGGCCTGTCGCTGGTCCGCCTGGTCCGCGCGTCCGGCAACGTCGAGCTGGCCCGCCCGGACGGCCGGACCGCCCGGCTCACCCAGCCCGGCCAGCCGGAACGACTCATCGCCCTGGCCCGCCGGGAGGTGTCGGACTGCCTCGCCGAGGAGCTGCGCCGGCTCGACCCGGACGAGGTCTACCACGAGGCCCTGCTCGGGTTGTCCCAGGTGACCCGCGGCCGAACCCCGGTGAAGGTGTGAACGTGAACGTCCAGATCGCCGTCCACCCGGACAAGAACGTCCTGGCCGCGGCCACCGCGGCCCGGCTGATCACCACGCTGGCGGACCTGCAGGCGCGCGGGGTCGTGCCGAGGGTCGTGCTGACCGGCGGCGGGGTCGGCATCGCGCTGCTGCGCGACGTCGCCTCCTCGCCCGCCCGCGACGCGGTCGACTGGGGGGCGGTCGACGTGTTCTGGGGCGACGAGCGGTTCGTCCCGGCCGACGACGCCGAGCGCAACGAGAAGCAGGCCCACGAGGCCCTGCTGGACCGGGTCCCGCTCGACCCGGCGCGGGTGCACCCGATGCCGGCCGCCCCGGCCGACGGCGGCACCGCCGACGAGGCGCGGTCGGCCGCCGAGGACTACGCGACGGTGCTCGCCGACCAGGCGGGCCCGGACGGCCCGATCCCCGCCTTCGACGTCACCCTGGTCGGGATGGGCGAGGAAGGGCACACCCTGTCGGTGTTCCCGGACTCCCCCGCCGTGCACGAGCAGGCCGCCGGTGTCGTCGCGGTGTTCGACTGCCCGAAGCCGCCGCCGACCCGGATCTCGCTGACCCTCGCCGCGGCGCGCCGCTCCCGCGAGGTGTGGGTGGTCGCCGCCGGGGCGGGCAAGGCCCCCGCGGTCGCGGGTGCGCTCACCGGCACACCGGAGACCGAGCTGCCGGTCGCCGGGGCCCGGGGCACCGAGGTGACCCGATGGCTGCTCGACACCGAGGCCGCGGCCCGGCTCCCGGCCGAGCTCCGGCCGAGGTGTACCTGACCGGCCCGATACACCGTTCTGTGCCGGTGCAGGACCGTTCCGCGAACGGTCGTGTGACGTGCCGCCCGTTCCCTGGCCGGGCGCCGCCCCGCCCCGGTTAGGGTCCGGCCCATGCGCCTCGGCACCCCGCTCGGACCTGCCCCCACCCGTGTGCTGCTGCTCGGCTCGGGGGAGCTGGGCAAGGAGGTCGCGATCGCCTTCCAGCGCCTCGGCGTCGAGGTGGTCGCGGTCGACCGCTACCCGCACGCGCCGGCCCACCAGGTCGCGCACCGCTGGCACGCGATCGACATGACCGACCCCGTCACGCTCGCCACCCTCATCGAGCAGGAAGCGCCCGACCTGGTCATTCCGGAGATCGAGGCGCTCGCGACCAACGCGCTGGTGGAGGTCGAGGCCGCGGGCACCACCGTGGTGCCGACCGCCCGGGCGGCGAAGCTGACCATGGACCGGGAGGGCATCCGGCGCCTCGCCGCCGAGGAGCTGGGACTGCCGACCTCGCCGTACGTCTTCGCGGACACCCTCGACGAGGTCCGTGCGGGGGTCGAGAAGGTCGGCCTGCCGTGCGTGCTGAAGCCGGTGATGTCGTCGTCGGGCAAGGGGCAGTCGACGCTGCGCTCGGTCGAGGACAGCGAGGACGCCTGGGAGCACGCCCGCACCGCGGGCCGGGTGGCGAACCCGCGGGTCATCGTCGAGGGCTTCGTCGAGTTCGACTACGAGATCACCCTGCTCACCGTGCGGCACGCCGGCGGCACCTCCTTCTGCGAGCCGATCGGGCACCGCCAGTCCGACGGCGACTACGTCGAGTCCTGGCAGCCGCAGCCGATGTCCGACGCCGCGCTGGCCGCCGCCCGGGACGTCGCCGAGCGGGCCACCGACGCCCTCGGCGGACGCGGGGTCTTCGGGGTGGAGCTGTTCGTCCGCGGCGACGAGGTGCTGTTCTCCGAGGTCAGCCCGCGCCCGCACGACACCGGCCTGGTCACCCTCGCCACCCAGCGGCTCTCGGAGTTCGAGCTGCATGCCCGCGCCGTGCTCGGCCTGCCGGTCGACACCGCGCTGCGCTCGCCCGGGGCGTCCGCGGTGATCTACGGCGGGCAGGACATCGACGCCCCCGACTACACCGGCGTCGCCGACGCGCTCGCCGTCGAGGGTGCGGACCTGCGGCTGTTCGGCAAGCCGGACGCGACCGCGCGCCGCCGGATGGGCGTCGCCGTCGCATACGCCGACGACGTCGGGAGCGCCCGCGACCGCGCGACGCGGGCGGCCGGACTCGTGCACCCGGTCCCGCGCGGCTGAGGGCCCGGGTCGCCCGCCCGCGGTCGCCGAGGTCCTCGTCGCCGATGTCCTCGTCGCCACCCACGGCACGCTCGACACGGCGGCGCTGGGGACCGCGTACCGCGGGTAGCGTCGGAGCCGGAGGTGGGCGATGGCCGGGCGCACGGGACTCGTGGTGGCGGGCGCCGGTGCCCGCGGCGCGTACGAGGCGGGGGCACTCACCGAGCTGCTCCCCCGCCTCACCCGCACCTGGTCCGCCCCGTCGATCCTGGTCGGGACGAGTGCCGGCGCGCTGAACGTGGCCGCGCTCGCCGGCCTGTCCGGGACCGGCCCGGAGGAGGCGACGGCCGAGCTCGTGTCCCGCTGGGAGTCGGTGCGGACCGACGAGGTGATCGCGCTGCCCTCGTCGGCCCTGCAGGCCGGGATCGCCTACGCCGGTGACCTGCTCGGCGTCGGGTCCCGGCTGCGTCGCGCGGTGGGTCTGCCGGGCCGGGTGACCCGGCTGCTCGACGCGGAACGGCTCCGCCCGGTCGTCGAGCGCGTCGTCGACTGGGACCGGCTGCACCACGCGATCGCCCGCGGCCCGGTCGACGCCGTCGGGGTCGCCGCCACGTCGGCCGGGACCGGCGGGACGGTCGTGTTCGTCGAGCGCGGCCCGGGCGTGCCGCTGCCGCCGTACGACCCGGGCCGCGACATCCGCTACGTCGACGCCCGGCTCACCCCCGACCACCTGCTCGCGTCCGCCGCGGTCCCGGTGCTGTTCTCCCCGCGCCGCCTCGACGACGGCTGGTACCTCGACGGCGGCGTCCGGCTCAACACCCCGCTGAAGCCCGCGCTGCGGCTCGGGGCGCAGCGGCTCGGCGTCGTCGCGACCACCCCCGCGGTGCCGGTCCCGGACGCCGCCGTACCCGCGGAACGGACCCCGGACGTCTACGCCGTCGCCGCGCTCGCGCTGCGGATCGTGCTGGGCGCCGGGGTCACCGAGGACCTGCGCACGCTGCGCGCGGTGAACGAGCTCGTCCGGCGGGGCACCGACGAGCGGCACACCCGGATCGGGACCTGGTTCGCGGGCCCGCCCGCGGACCGGGCCACCGAGCTCGCGGACCTGGCCGACGAGGTCCGCCGCACCGAGTACAGCGGGCTGCGGGCGCTGCGCAACCCGTCGCTGGCGGTGCTGGAACGCCTGGTCGGCGGTGCGGTCCCGGACGTCGACCGCACCCACGGCTCGGAGCTGCTGAGCTTCCTGTTCTTCGACCCGGCCTTCGCCTCGGCCGCCGCCGCCCTCGGTGCGGCCCACGCGTCGGCGGCGGTCGCCCCGGACGTCCCGGCCCGTGCCGCACGGCGCCGTTCGCTCCCGCTGGGCGGTGGTGGGCCGACCGGGTGAACCCGGGCGGCGGCGATGACTCCCGGCGGGACCGGCGGTCGGTACTGCTGACGGCGGCCCCGTTCGGAAGGACCGCCCCTCGGGGAGGAACCCACCATGACCACCACGTCCACCACCCCCCGCCGGCGCCCGGTCGCCGGGACCGTCGCGCTCTGGGTCCTGCAGGTCCTGCTCGCCGGCGTCTTCGTGATGGCGGCGCTGCCCAAGGTGACCGGCGACCCGATCGCCGTCGCCGGATTCGACCTACTGGGCCTGGGGATACCCGGGATGATCGTCGTCGGGTGGCTGGAGCTCGCCGGGGCCGTCGCGCTGCTCGTCCCGCGGCTGTGCGGACTGGCCGCGGCCTGCCAGATCGTGCTGATGATCGGCGCGACGACCGTGACCGCGGTCCTGTTCCCGGCGATGGTCGCGTTCCCGGCGGTGACCCTGGTCCTGGTGTGCGTGGTCGCGTGGTTCCGCCGCCACGACACCGCCGCGCTGCTCCGGTCGGTCCGCCGCTGAGCGTGGTCGGGCGGCTCAGCCCATCTCGTCGGTGAGCCGCCCGTTGTTGTAGTCGTCGTACGCGGCGAGATCGAGGAACCCGTGCCCGCTGTAGTTGAACAGGATGACCTTCTCCTCGCCGGTCTCCTTCGCCGCGAGTGCCTCGTCGATCGTCGCGGCGATGGCGTGGCTGCACTCCGGGGCGGGGATCTTCCCCTCGGCCCTGGCGAACTGGACGGCCGCCTCGAACACCTTGCCCTGCGGGTACGCGACGGCCTCCATCCGGCCGTCCTTCACCAGCGACGACACCAGCGGCGAGTCGCCGTGGTAGCGCAGCCCGCCGGCATGGATCGACGGCGGCACGAAGTCGTGGCCCAGGGTGTACATCGGCATCAGCGGGGTGAGGCCCGCGGTGTCGCCGAAGTCGTAGTCGTAGCGCCCCTGGGTCAGGGTCGGGCAGGACAGCGGCTCGACGGCGAGCAGCCGGACGTCGGGGTCCGGCACGAACGGGAAGGCGATCCCGCCGAGGTTGGAGCCACCGCCGCAGGGCGCGACGACGACGTCGGGCAACCGCTCCCCGGCCACCGCGAGCTGCTCCTTGGCCTCCAGGCCGATCACCGTCTGGTGCAGCAGCACGTGGTTGAGCAACGAGCCCAGCGCGTAGTGGGTGTCGTCGCGGCCGACGCAGTCACGGACCGCGTCGGAGATCGCCGATCCGAGCGAGCCGGGCTGGTCCGGCTCGTCCACCGGGGACGGGACGACCGCGCCGCCCCAGGTCTCGATCGCGACGCGGCGGTACGGCTTCTGCTCGTACGAGGCCCGCACCATGTAGACCTTCAGCTCCAGGTCGAACTGGGCCGAGGCGAACGCGAGGGCGGTGCCCCACTGACCGGCGCCGGTCTCGGTGGTGAGCCGGCCGGTGCCCTCCCGGGCGTTGTAGAACGCCTGCGCCACCGCGGTGTTGGTCTTGTGACTGCCGGACGGCGAGACCGACTCGTCCTTGAAGTAGATCCGCGCGGGCGTGCCGAGCGCCTTCTCCAGCCGGGTCGCCCGCACCAGCGGGGTGGGCCGCCACAGCTTCAGGATGTCGAGCACCTCACCGGGGACGTCGATCCACGGCTCGGTGCTGACCTCCTGCTCGATCAGCGACATCGGGAACAGCGGCGCGAGGTCGTCGGGACCCACCGGCTCCCGGGTCCCCGGGTGCAGCGGCGGCTGCGGCGGGGTCGTCAGGTGCGGAACGATGTTGAACCAGGCGGAGGGGATCTGCTCCGGGGGCAGCGTCCAGCGGGTCATGACCTGGGAACCTATCTGGGGCGTGCCGTCCGTCACGAGGGGGGCGCGGTCCCCGCGTCGTCGATCCGGACGGCCACCTGCTCGTTGTCGTGGGTGTAGCAGACGTAGTCGTGGCGCACCCCGTGCTTCTCGGCGTACTCCCACCACGCCCGGGCCTCGTGCCGCTCCCAGCCGGGGAAGTTGAAGAACTCGTCGAACAGCACGATGCTGCCGGGGCGCAGCCGGGGGCCGACGGCCTCCAGCACGGTGCGGGCCGAGGAGTACAGGTCCGAGTCGACGTGCAGGAAGTCGACCGGGCCGGGGTGCGCGGCGAGGAAGCGGTCGACGGTGTCGTCGAACAGGCCGGCGACCAGCTCGGCGCCCGGAACCTCGGGCAGCTCCCCGACGTCGTCGAAGGCGCCGGCCGGGAACCCCGGCCGCCAGGTCTCCGGCAGGCCGGTGAAGGTGTCGAAGCCGTGCACCCGGCCGTCGCCCCGGTGCGCGGCGATCGCCCGCAGGGTGTCCCCGCGGTAGACGCCGAACTCCAGCGCCATCCCGCCGGACGGCGCCTGCCCGAGGGCGTACTCCAGGGTGGCCGACGGGCCGGGCAGCGCGACCGCGTCGGCAAGATGTTCCCGGACGAACCGGGCACTGCCGGCCACGGCCTCCCGCTCCCCCGCGGCGAGCGTGTCACGGCGGTCGCGGACCTCCACCGCACGGATCTCGGCGATCACCCGGTCGGCCTCGCCGCGGACGCGGGCGTCCAGCTCGTCGCGCAGCGCGGCGAGCTCGGCCCGCAGCACCGCGGTCTGGGCGGCCGAGTGCCGGGCCAGGGCGTCGTCGAGCAGGCGCCCGGCCCGGTGGCGGACGCGGCGCAGCAGGATGCGCGGGCTGCGGATCTGCGTGCCCCGGATCTACAGCTCCCGCGAGGCCCGCAGACGGACGAGGGCCTCCTCCAGGATGGCCTCGCCGTCGGCGTCGCTGCGCCGCTCCTTCACGTACGCCAGGTGCGTCTTGTACGGCTCGGTGCGCGGCGCGGCCGGTGGGTTCGCCGAGTCCCGCCCGCCGGGCAGGCCGCAGCGCGGGCAGTCCCAGGTCTCCGGGACCTCGGCCTCCGCGGCGAACCAGGTGTTGTTGGTGTGCCCGTTCGCGCAGTAGAAGGGGATCCGCTCGCGGGCAGCGGTCTCACCGCGCTCGGACTCCCCCATCGGACCGGCCCCGACTCGGGTGCCGCGGATCGCGTTGCCACCAGCCATAGCGGTGTCCCCTCTCGCTCGCCCTGTCGCCCGTCAGGCGTTGACCAGCATCAGGCCGTTGCCGACGACCGCGATGAACCAGATCAGCCCGACGAAGACGGTGTAGCGAGCGATGTTGCGGTCGGCGGCCGCCGAACCGGACAGGCTCGACTGCACGCCGCCACCGAAAAGACTGGTCAGCCCCCCGCCCTTGCTGCGTTGCAGCAGGACCATCGCGATCAGCATCAAGCTGGTCACGATGAGGATGATCTGCAGGGTCAGGATCACGGGCAATTCCCAATCTGCGGTCGCTCGCCGGAGTGCCGAGGATACTCCGCTCACCGCGCCCGCCTCGCCACACCCCTCCCACAGACGACTCGAGGAGCTGCGGTCCGGTACCGGACGACAGCTCCTCGAGTCGTGATGCGGGTGCGGTGTTACGGCAGCGGGCCGCCCGCGGCGATCGCCGAGAGCTTCGCGAACTCCTCGGCGTCCAGGCTGGCGCCACCGACCAGCGCACCGTCCACGTCGGACTGCGCGACGATCTCCGCGACGTTCGACGACTTCACCGAGCCGCCGTAGAGGATCCGGGCGCCCGCGGCGACCTCGTCCCCGTGGAGCTCCCGCAGGGTCTGCCGCAGCGCGGCGCAGACCTCCTGCGCGTCCGAGGCGCCCGCCACCTTGCCGGTGCCGATCGCCCAGACCGGCTCGTAGGCGAGCACGATCCCGGCCGCCTGCTCCGCGGTGACCTTCGCACAAGCCCCGCGGAGCTGGTCGGTGCAGTGCTGCACGTGGGTGCCGGCCTCGCGGACCGCCAGGCCCTCGCCGACGCACAGGATCGGGGTGATCCCGTGCTTGAGCGCGGCCCGCACCTTCGCGTTGACGACCCCGTCGTCCTCGCCGTGGACCTCCCGGCGCTCCGAGTGCCCGACGACGACGTAGCGGCAGCCGAGCTTCGCGAGCATCGGCCCGGACACGTCGCCGGTGTAGGCCCCCGAGTCGTGCGGGGACAGGTCCTGCGCCCCGTGCACGACCTTGAGCTTGTCACCGTCGATGAGCGTCTGGACGCTGCGGATGTCGGTGAACGGCGGCAGGACCGCGACCTCGACCTTGTCGAAGTACCGCTCCGGCAGCGCGAAGGCCAGCTTCTGCACCACCGCGAGCGCCTCGAGGTGGTTGAGGTTCATCTTCCAGTTGCCGGCGATCAGCGGTTTCCTGCTCATGCCTCTCCCTCCAGTACGGCGACGCCCGGCAGGGTCGCGCCCTCGAGGAACTCGAGCGAGGCACCCCCGCCGGTGGAGATGTGCGAGAAACCGTCCTCGCCGATGCCCAGCGCCCGCACCGCGGCCGCCGAGTCGCCACCGCCGACGACGGAGAAGGCTCCGGAGTCGGCGACGGCCTGCGCCACGCCGCGGGTGCCCTCGGCGAACGGCGCCAGCTCGAACACGCCCATCGGCCCGTTCCAGAAGATCGTCTTCGCGTCCTCGATCCGCGCGGCGAACTCCCGCACCGACTCCGGGCCGATGTCGAGGCCGAGCCAACCGTCCTCGATGCCGTCCACGGGCACCGTGCGGGTGTTCGCGTCGGCGGAGAACGCGTCGGCGACCACCACGTCGGTCGGCAGGACGATCTTCCCGGACTCCAGGAGCCTGCGGCAGCCCTCGATCTGGTCGGACTCCAGCAGCGACGAGCCGACGCCGTGCCCCTGCGCGGCGAGGAAGGTGAAGCACATCCCGCCGCCGACCAGCAGGGTGTCGACCTTCGGCAGCAGTGCCTCGATCACGGCCAGCTTGTCCGAGACCTTGGACCCGCCGAGCACGACCGCGTAGGGCCGCTGCGGCTGCCCGGTGAGGGTGCGGAGCACCTCGACCTCGGACAGCACGAGCCCGCCGGCGTAGGCGTCGAGCCGCTGGGCGACGTCGTAGACCGACGCCTGCTTGCGGTGCACCACGCCGAACCCGTCGGAGACGAACGCCGCGCCGTCGCCCACCAGGGAGACGAGCTCGTCGGCGAACGCGCCGCGCTCGGCGTCGTCCTTGCTGGTCTCGCGGGGGTCGAACCGGATGTTCTCCAGCATCACCACGTCGCCGGCGGCCATGTTCGGCAGCGGCTTGCCGTGCTCCACCAGCCGGACCGGGGCACCGAGCAGCTCACCGAGCCGCTCGGCCGCGGGGGCCAGCGAGAACCGGTCCTCCGGGCCGTTCTTCGGGCGGCCCAGGTGCGCGGTCACGACGACCTGCGCGCCCGCCCCGGACAGCGCCGAGATGGTCGGTACCGAGGCGCGGATACGGCCGTCGTCGGTGATGTTCCGGTCGTCGTCGAGGGGAACGTTCAGGTCGGACCGGACCAGCACGGTCCGGCCCTGCACGCCCTCGGCCCCATCGACAAGGAGGTCGTCGAGGGTCCTCACAGCTTCGACGCCACCAGCCCGGTGATGTCGACGAGGCGGTTCGAGTAGCCCCACTCGTTGTCGTACCAGCCGAAGATCTTGACCTGCTTGCCCATGACCTTGGTCAGGCTGGCGTCGAGGATGCAGGAGTGCGGGTCGGTCACGATGTCCGAGGACACGATCGGGTCCTCGGTGTACTTGAGGATGCCCTTGAGCGGGCCGTCGGCGGCGGCCTTGAACGCCGCGTTGACCTCCTCGGCGCTGATCTCCCGCTTGACCTCGGCGACCAGGTCGGTGATCGAGCCGGTCGGCACCGGCACCCGCAGCGAGTAGCCGTCGAGCTTGCCCTGCAGGTGCGGCAGGACCAGGCCGATCGCCTTCGCGGCGCCGGTGGTGGTCGGGATGACGTTCAGCGCGGCGGCCCGGGCACGGCGCGGGTCCTTGTGCGGGCCGTCCTGCAGGTTCTGGTCCTGGGTGTAGGCGTGGATCGTGGTCATCAGACCGTGCTCGATCCCGGCCGCGTCGTCGAGCACCTTCGCCATCGGGCCCAGGCAGTTGGTGGTGCAGGACGCGTTCGAGACGATGTTCTGCGAGCCGTCGTAGTCACCGTCGTTGACGCCCTTGACGATGGTGATGTCCTCGTCGGTCGCCGGGGCCGAGATGACGACCTTCTTCGCGCCGGCCTCGAGGTGCTTGGCCGCGCCGTCGCGCTTGGTGAAGATCCCGGTCGACTCGACCACCACGTCGACGCCCAGGTCCTTCCAGGGCAGCTCGGCGGGGTCGCGGACGGCCAGGGCCTTGAAGCCCTTGCCGTCGACCAGGATCTCGTCGTCGGAGGTCGTCACCTCGTAGGGCAGCCGGCCCAGGATCGAGTCGTACTTGAGCAGGTTCGCGAGCGTCGCGTTGTCGGTGATGTCGTTCACCGCGACGATCTCGATGTCGGTGGTTCCGGCGGCGCGCTGGGCATCGACCGCCCGCCAGAAGTTCCGGCCGATGCGGCCGAAGCCGTTGACTCCTACGCGGACCGTCACAGTGCCTCCATGGGCTCGTCGTGCGTGTCGTCTCCCCGGCACGCCGGGTCCCGGCGGCGGGTGTGGCAGGTCGATCGCGGCCTCTCCGCCGTCGGGGAGCGGCCGCGTGCCGTGCTCGGCCGCCACCCTATCGGCGCGTCGCGCGCCGGGGACCCCGCGCACCCCGTGACCTGCGCCGCCCTCCGGGCCCGGAACCGATCGGGCGGCCCCGGGCGCCCGGCGGCGGCTCAGGCGATGCGCAGGAGCCTGCGCCAGCCGGGACGGGTGTCGGCGACGTCGGCGGCGGCGCGCTCGTCGGCGGAGAAGCCCTCGACCGGCCCGCGCGGGGCGGCGGCGCGAGCCCGGGAGACGAACGACGACGCGGCGGCCAGCGCGGCGGTGACGCCCTCGGCGCCGGGGCCCGCGGTGATCGTCGCGCTCGCCGGGACCCCGAACCGGGCGGCCGCGGCGGTCGGGTCCGGTGCCTCGGCGAGTGCGACGGCGCCGGCGTGGCCCTCGCTCTCGCCCTCGGCGGTCCCGGCCTGCTCCGCGCCCACCTCGGCGGCGTCGGCCGGAACCGAACGCCGCGCGGCCGGGATCCCCCCGCTGGTGATGTCGACGAGCCCGAACTCCCAGGCGTACTCCGCCTGCTGGTGCGTGATGCGCTCGCGCGCCTCGGTGGTGTCGCCGACCGCGGCCTCGCCCACGAGCAGGACGACGACGCGCTCGGGACGGTCGGTCTCGTCCCGCGCGGCGAGCTCGTCCCCGACCGCGTCGAGCAGGCGGGCGGCGCCGATGCGCAGGTCCGGTCCGTCGAGCGCGCGCAGCCTCGCGGGCAGTGCGGCGCGCGCCTCGGCCGCGCTCACCGGCACGGCCGGCGGGTGCGAGCCGTCGGGCAGCTGGCGGGTCAGGTCGGTGCCGGTCGACAGCACGACCTGCAGCTCCCCCGGCTCGGCGGCGTGGGCGTCGAGCAGGTCAGCGAGGCCGGTGCGCAGGGCGGGGAGCAGCGGGCGCAGCATGCTGGATCGATCGAGATGAACGGCGAGGAGCGTGGATCCCGGGTTTGTCACGGCGGCATCATGCCCGACCGTGCGCACCGGGCCCGTGACGGGGTGTGATCACCGTCGCGGTCACTGCCCGTCGGGCTCCTCCAGCATCTCCGCGGTCACCGCGGACTCGGTGTCCGGGATCCCCAGTTCGGCGGCCTTCTTGTCGGCCGTCTGCAGCAGCCTGCGGATCCGGCCCGCGACGGCGTCCTTGGTCATCGGCGGGTCCGCGAGCTGACCCAGCTCCTCCAGGGAGGCCTGGGTGTGTTCGGCCCGCAGGCTCCCGGCCGCGCGCAGGTGCTCGGGCACCTCGTCGCCGAGGATCTCCAGCGCGCGCGACACCCGGGCCGCGGCCGCGACAGCGGCCCGTGCCGAGCGGCGCAGGTTCGCGTCGTCGAAGTTCGCGAGCCGGTTGGCGGTGGCCCGGACCTCGCGGCGCATCCGCCGCTCCTCCCAGGACAGCACGCTCTGGTGCGCGCCCATCCGGGTCAGCAGCGCGCCGATCGCGTCACCGTCGCGGACGACGACCCGGTCCGCGCCGCGCACCTCACGGGCCTTCGCCGCCACCCCGAGCCGCCGCGCCGCACCGACCAGTGCCAGCGCGGCCTCCGGGCCCGGGCAGGTCACCTCCAGGGCGGAGCTGCGGCCGGGCTCGGTCAGCGACCCGTGCGCCAGGAACGCACCGCGCCAGGCGGCCTCGGCGTCGGACAGGTCCCCGGAGACGACGGGCGGCGGCAGCCCGCGCACCGGGCGCCCGCGGTTGTCGAGCAGCCCGGTCTGTCGGGCGAGGCCCTCGCCGTCGCGGATCACCCGGATCACGTACCGGGCGCTGCGGCGCAGCCCGCCCGCGGTGATCACGTGCGCGTCGGCGGTGTGGCCGTAGAGCTCGTGGATCTCGCGACGGAGCCTGCGGGCCACCGAGCCGGTGTCGACCTCCGCCTCGATGACGACGCGGCCGCCCACGATGTGCAGCCCGCCGGCGAAGCGCAGCAACGAGGCGACCTCGGCGCGACGCGACGACTGCTTGGTGACGGTGAGCCGGCTCAGCTCGTCCTTCACCGTGGCGGTCATGGCCATTGCGGGCTCCTTCCGCGCTGCGGGCTGTGCTGGTCCGTCACCGGTGCCGACCCGGCACCACCGTCCGCGCTCCCGGCCGGGCCGAGAGCGTCGAACACGTCGAGCAGGGCACCGGCCAGTGCATTCGGGTCGTGCCGGGGTGTCGCCGCGTGGACGTCGGCGACATCGGCGAGCCACACCCTCCCGCCGGGGACCAGCAGGTCGGCCGCGGCCGCGTGCAACCGGTCCGGCAGGGGTACCGACCCGGTGTCGGCCAGAACGGCGTGCGCCCGCAGGGAGGGCGCGTGACCGGACAGTACTTCAAGGTGTTGCTCGGGTGAGAATCCGGCGGTCTCCCCCGGCTCCGGGGCCAGGTTGAGCAGCACCACGCGGGCCGCGGCGGTCGCCAGCAGCGCGTCGCGCAGGCCCGGCACGAGCAGGTGCGGCAGCACGCTGGTGAACCACGACCCCGGACCGAGGAGGACGACGTCGGCGTCCAGGACCGCCCGGACGGCCTCGTCGCAGGCCGGCGGGTTCTCGGGCCGCAGCCACACGCGTCGCACCCGTCCCGGGGTGGACGCGACCGCGACCTGGCCACGGATCCGGTGCGCGTGGTCGAGGCCGTCGATGGCGACCTCCGCCTCGATGTCCAGCGGCACCCGGGCCATCGGCAGCACCCGTCCGGCGCAGCCGAGCAGGCCGCCGACCGTCTCCAGCGCCTGGACCGGGTCGCCGCCGCGTTCCAGCAGCCCGGCGAGCAGCAGGTTCCCCAGCGCGTGGCCGGCGAGCGCCCCGTTGCCGCCGAAACGGTGCTGGACCAGGCCGGACCAGAACCGGCCGTCCTCGTCGTCGGCGGCCAGTGCCGCCAGCGCCATCCGCAGGTCCCCCGGTGGCAGCAGGCCGAGCTCGCGCCGCAGCCGGCCCGAGGAGCCGCCGTCGTCGGCGACGGTCACGACGGCGGTGATCCCGCCGACCGCCGGGCAGCGGCGCAGCGCGGTCAGGGTGGCGTGCAGGCCGTGCCCACCGCCCAGCGCCACGACGCGCAGCGGCGACGGGGACGCTGTCGCGGGCTCGGTCATTCGCGCCCCATGTCCCGGTGCCCGACGTTGACCTGGACACCCGGCCGCCCGGCCAGCCGCCTGCCCAGCTCCTCGGAGATCGCCACCGAGCGGTGCTTCCCACCGGTGCAGCCGACGGCGACGGTCAGGTAGCGCTTGCCCTCCCGCCGGTAGCCGGCGCCGACCAGGTCGAGCAGCTCCAGGTAGCGCTCGACGAACTCCTCGGCGCCCTCCTGGGACAGCACGTAGTCGCTGACCTCGCTGTCGCGCCCGGTGAACTCGCGCAGCTCCGGGATCCAGTGCGGGTTGGGCAGGAACCGGACGTCGACGACCAGGTCGGAGTCCAGGGGCAGCCCGTACTTGTAGCCGAAGGACAGCACCGTGATCCGGGTGGCCGCGTGCGCGTGCTCACCCGCGAACACGCCCTCGATCCGGGCGCGCAGGTCGTGCACGGACAGGTTCGAGGTGTCGACCACCAGGTCGGCGTCCTCGCGCAGCGGGCGCAGCACCTCGCGTTCGGCGTTCAGCCCGTCGGTGATCCGGCCGGCGCCCTGCAGCGGGTGCGACCGGCGGTTCTGCTCGAACCGGCGCACCAGCACCGCGTCGGACGCCTCCAGGAACAGCAGCTTCGGCCGGTAGCCACGGCTGTCCAGATCCTTGATCACCGCGCCCAGGTCGTCGGTGAACGCCCGGGACCGCACGTCCATCACGACCGCGATCCGGGTGACCTCGCCACGGGCCCGCGAGCCGAGCTCGACCATCGTGGCGATCAGCTCCGGCGGCAGGTTGTCGACGACGAACCAGCCGAGGTCCTCCAGCACCTTGGCCGCCGTGCTGCGGCCCGCGCCGGACAGGCCGCTGACGACCGCGACCTCGATCCCCGGCCCGCTGCCCTGCTCTCCCGTATCCGCCCTCGTCATCACTGTCCCCCCTCGGTCGGTGCCCCGGAACCGCCCTGCAACGCCGCGACCACCGTCTCGGCGGTCCGCGGCCCGAAGCCGGGCAGCCCGGCGATCTCCTCCACCCCGGCGGCGCGCAGCTTGCGGACCGAGCCGAAGTGCTTGAGCAACGCCTGCTTGCGGGCCGGGCCGAGCCCGGGCACGCCGTCCAGCGCCGATGTCGTCATGCCCTGGGAACGACGCTGCCGGTGATAGGTGATGGCGAAGCGGTGTGCCTCGTCCCGCACCCGTTGCAGCAGGTACAGCCCCTCGCTCGTCCGGGACAGGATGACCGGGTCGTCGTCGTCCGGGAGCCAGACTTCCTCGAGCCGCTTGGCGAGCCCGCAGACCGCGACGTCGGTGATCCCGAGCTCGGCGAGCTCGGCCGCGGCCGCGTCGACCTGCGGCTTGGCGCCGTCGACGACGAGCAGGTTCGGCGGGTAGGCGAACTTCTTCGGCCGCCCGGTCTCCGGGTCGATCCCGGTACGGACCGTGTCACCGGGCGCGACCTCGCCGGACCCGGTGCCGGGTGCCGGGTCGTCGGCGGTCTCGGCCAGGTAGCGCTTGAACCGGCGCCGGACGACCTGGGCGATCGAGGCGACGTCGCTGTGGCCGCCCTCTGCCGTCCCCCGGATCTCGAAGCGGCGGTACTCGGACTTGCGGGCCAGCCCGTCCTCGAACACGACCAGGGAGGCGACGACGTCCGTGCCCTGCACGTGGCTGACGTCGATGCACTCGATCCGCAGCGGCGCCTGGTCCAGATCCAGGTTCTCCTGGATCTCCTGCAGTGCCGCCGACCGGGCGGTGAGGTCCCCGGCGCGGCGCAGCTTGTGCTGGACGAAGGCCTCCCTGGCGTTGCGCGCGACGGTCTCGGCCAGGTCCTTCTTGTCGCCCCGCTGCGGCACGCGCAGCCCGACCTTCGACCCGCGCAGCCCGCTCAGCCAGCGCTCGAGTGCCGGGCCGTCCGCGGGCAGCACCGGGACGAGGATCTCCTTCGGCACCGGCTGCACGGCGTCGTCGGCGGCGCCGGCCAGCGCGTGCTGCTCGCCGTAGAACTGCGAGACGAACCGCTCGACGAGCTGCTCGGTGTCGGTGGGCTCGACCTTGTCGATCACCCATCCGCGCTGGCCGCGGACCCGGCCGCCGCGCACGTGGAACACCTGCACCGCGGCCTCCAGCTCGTCCTCGGCGAAGGCGACGACGTCGGCGTCGGTCCCGTCACCCAGCACGACGGCCTGTTTCTCCAGCGCGCGGCGCAGCGCGCCGAGGTCGTCGCGCAGGCGGGCGGCACGCTCGAACTCCAGGTTCTGCGACGCCTCGGCCATCTCGCGCTCCAGGTGGCGCACCATCCGGTCGGTACGGCCGGAGAGGAAGTCGGAGAAACCCTCGACGATGTCACGGTGCTCGTCCGCGGTGACCTTCCCGACGCACGGCGCCGAGCACTTGTCGATGTAGCCGAGCAGGCAGGGGCGGCCGATCTGACGGTGCCGCTTGAACACCCCGGAGGAGCAGGTACGGGCCGGGAAGACCCGCAGGAGCAGGTCGAGGGTCTCCCGGATCGCCCAGGCGTGCGCGTACGGGCCGAAGTAGCGGACGCCCTTCTTGCGGGGCCCCCGGTAGACGTGCAGCCGCGGGTACTCCTCGTGCATCGTCGCGGCGAGCACGGGATAGGACTTGTCGTCCCGGTACCGGACGTTGAACCGCGGGTCGTACTCCTTGATCCAGTTGTACTCGAGCTGGAGTGCCTCGACCTCGGTGCCGACGACGGTCCACTCGACCTTCGCCGCGGTGGTCACCATCTGCCGGGTACGCGGGTGCAGGCCCGACAGGTCGGCGAAGTAGGAGTTCAGCCGCTGGCGCAGGCTCTTGGCCTTGCCGACGTAGATCACCCGGCCACGCGGGTCGGAGAACCGGTATACCCCCGGCGACTCCGGGATCGTCCCGGTCGCCGGACGGTAGGTGCTCGGGTCGGCCATGGTGCCTCCCAGGGTAGATCCGGCCACCGACACGCCCGCTCCGCCCCCGGTCGGCCCGAGCGCCCCGAGCGGGGTGTAGTGAATGCGGGGTACGCCCCGGGCGGGAACTGTCGGGCCCCTCCGGTAGGACTTCCCTCGAACACGAGTTCGACCGCCGGACCCTCCGAGGAGAAGCCATGAGCACCACGCACGACATCGAGTTCGGCACCGCCCCGGGCGAGGCGGCCGTCCCCGAGGCCCGGCTGGACCGGATCCGCAAGCTGCTGGCGAAGGCGGAGCGGGCCGGGACACCGGACGAGGCCGAGATCTACACCGACAAGGCCGTCGAGCTCATGGCGCGCCACGGCGTGGACGAGGCGCTGCTCGCCGCGACCGGTCCCCCGCGGACCGACCCGATCGGCCAGGTGCGGATCGACATCGACGACCCCTACAGCGGGGCGAAGGCCCGGCTGCTGGGCTGGATCTCCTCGGCGCTGCGGTGCCGGTGGATCATGCACGACCCCCGGGCCGGGAGGGTCGCCGCGGTGACCGTGTTCGGGTACGCGTCGGACCGCGAGCGGGCGGAGCTCCTGTACACCTCACTGCTGTTGCAGGCCTCGGCGCAGCTGGGCTCGGTGCGGCCACCGGATCCGCGGGAGTCGGTCGCCGCCTACCGGCGGTCCTGGATCTACGGCTTCGCCGCCCGGGTCCACCAGCGGCTGCTGGCGGCCGAGCAGGAGGCGGTGTCCGAGGTGGCGACCACCCGCGCGGCCGGTGCGCCGTCGGTCGAGCTGGTGCTGGCCGACCGCGGCAAGGAGGTGGACCGCGCCTACGACGACGAGTTCGGCGACCTGCGCCGGGCGCGCAGGCCCCAGGTCTCCGGATCCGGCTACCGGCACGGCGCGATCGCCGCGGACCGGGCGGACCTGGGTGGTTCCCGCCTGGACGGGCGGGGCCGTGCGGCCGAGCTGGACCGGTGAGCCGGTGACCCGGCCCCGGAGCGGGTCAGCTACCGCCGGCCGCGGCGGCGTGCAGGTCGCGCAGGGTCCGGACACCGCGGACGGCGAGTCCCCGGTCGACCGCCTGGACGGCGAGCACCGGGTGGTACTCGTCGTCGGGCAGCTCCAGGCGGGCCGAGGAGGCCCCGTCCGGGAAGGAGACGCCGACCACCTCGTCCCACGGGAACCAGCGCGTGGTCAGCACGTTGCGCACCTGGATCCCGCCCCGGTCGGCCCGCACGCGCGGGCGGGCCATCAGCAGCAGGCCGCCTGCCACGAACGCGCCGATCACCATCATCGCCGCCTGGTCGACCGGCCGGAAGATCACTCCGGTGTCCTCGGCGGGCATCAGGTAGGCGACGACCGCGAAGAAGATCATGATCGCGGCAGCGCACGCCCACGCGGTGATCAGCAGAGCGCGCGGGCGCAGGGTCACCGCCTCCGGGCCGGGGCCGGCCGGCTGCGATCGCTCGCCCCGCGGGGCCGCGGCCGCCGTCTCCTGGTGCGACTTCTCGGTCACGGTGTGTCCTCCCTGTCCGGCCCGGTCGAGGCCGTGACTCACGTGTGGGCCGGGGCGCCGGAGCGCAGCTCGCGCAGCACCAGCGCCGACTCCAGGGCCGCGCCGCACGCCTCGGAGCCCTTGTCCTCGGCCGAGCCCGGTGCGCCCGAGCGGGCCAGCGCCTGCTCGACGGTCTCGGTGGTGAGTACACCGTTGCCGACCGGGGTGGACTCGTCGAGCGCCACCCGGGTCAGTCCGGCGGTGACCGCGTCGCAGACGTACTCGAAGTGCGGGGTGCCGCCGCGGATCACCACACCGAGCGCGACGACCGCGTCGTGCGTGCGGGCCAGCTCCTGGGCCACGACCGGGAGCTCGACGGTGCCGGGGACCCGGACGACGGTCGGCTCGGTGCCGGCGTCGCGGGCGGTCGCCACCGCACGCTCCAGCAGGCTGTCGACGATCTCGGCGTGCCACCGGGCGGCGACCACCCCGACCCGGAGTCCGGTCGCGTCCAACTGCGTGGCCCCGGTGGGCCGGCCCTCGCCGCTCATGGCTCGATTCTCGCCGGTGCCGCGGACCCGGCGGGCACGGGGGTACCCGTGCCCGCCCGGTCGGCGCAGCGTGTGCGCGCTGCGACCTAGAGCCCGGGGTCGGCCACGCCCAGATCGGGCAGGTCGTGGCCCATGCGGTCCCGCTTGGTCCGCAGGTAGCGCAGGTTCTGCGGGGTCGGCCGGACCGGCATCGCCTCGCGCCCGACGACGCGCAGCCCGTAGCCCTCCAGCCCGGCCCGCTTGTCCGGGTTGTTGGTGAGCAGCCGCATGGACTTCACGCCCAGGTCGGCGAGGATCTGGGCGCCGATGCCGTAGTCACGGGCGTCGGCGGGCAGCCCCATCGCCAGGTTCGCGTCGACGGTGTCGGCACCGGACTCCTGCAGCTGGTAGGCCTGCAGCTTGTGCAGCAGGCCGATGCCCCGGCCCTCGTGCCCGCGCATGTAGAGCACGATGCCGCGCCCCTCCTTCGCCACGGTCTCCAGCGCCGCGTCGAGCTGCGGGCCGCAGTCGCAGCGCAGGGAACCGAGGACGTCGCCGGTGAGGCACTCCGAGTGCACCCGGACCAGCACGTTCTCGCCGTCGTCGACGGGGGTGCCGACGCTGCCCATGACCATCGCGATGTGCTCGACCCCGTCGAGCAGCGAGTCGTAGCCGTGGGCGAGGAAGTCACCGTGGCCGGTCGGGATCCGGGCGGTGGCGACCCGCTCGATGTGCTTCTCGAACCGGCGCCGGTAGGCGATCAGGTCGGCGATCGTGATCAGCGTGAGGTCGTGGTCGGCGGCGAAGACACCGAGCTCGTCCCCGCGGGCCATCTCGCCCTCGTTCTTCTCCGACACGATCTCGCAGAGCGCGCCGGCCGGGGCCAGGCCCGCCATCCGGGCCAGGTCGGCGGCGGCCTCGGTGTGGCCGGGGCGCCGGAGCACCCCGCCCTCGCGGGCCTGCAGCGGCAGCACGTGCCCGGGCCGGACGAGCTCGGCGGCCTCGGTGCCCGGGTCGGCGAGCAGCCGGATGGTGTGCGCCCGGTCCTGCGCCGAGATACCGGTGGTCACCCCTTCCTTCGCGTCCACGGTGACCGTGTACGCGGTGCGGAAGGAGTCGCGGTTGGTGTGGTGCATGGGCGGCAGGTCGAGCCGCTCGCACGCCTCCTCGGTGATCGCCACGCAGATGTAGCCCGAGGTGTAGCGGACGGTGAAGGCCAGCAGCTCCGGGGTCGCCTTCGAGGCCGCGAAGATGAGGTCGCCCTCGTTCTCCCGGTCCTCGTCGTCCATCACGACGACCGGCTTCCCCTCGGCGATGTCGGCGATCGCCTTCTCGATCTGGGCAAACCGCGCGGCCCGCTCGGCCGGGCTCATCGCGGAGTGCGGGGTCTCCGGCAGCTTGCCGGTGGCGGTCTCGTCCGGGGCGCTGCCCTGGGTGGTCGACGGCTCCCTCACCGGGCGACCCCTTCCTGTCCGGACCCGGGGCCCTGCAGGTACCCCGCGGTCATCCGTTCCACGTACTTGGCGATCACATCGACCTCCAGATTGACCGGGTCGCCGGGAGCGCGCGACCCCAGGGTCGTGTCGGCCAGGGTCGTCGGGATCAACGCCACACCGAACCCGTCCGGGTACACGGTGGCGACGGTGAGCGAGACGCCGTCGACGGCGACCGATCCCTTCTCCACCACGTACCGGGCGAGCTCGGGCGGCAGCGCGAACCGCACCTCGTCGCTGCGCTCGCCCGGGGTGCGGGAGACCACGGTGCCGACACCGTCGACATGGCCCTGCACGATGTGGCCGTCGAGGCGTCCCCCGGCGGGCACCGCCCGCTCCAGGTTCACCCCCGACCCGGTGGTGACGGCGCCGAACGAGGTCCGCTCGAGGGTCTCGCGCACCAGTTCGAGGGTGAGCGTCCCGCCGGGCGCGCCGTCGACGACGGCCGTCAGACAACAGCCGTTCACCGCCACCGACTCGCCGTGGCCGACCTCGGCGGCCAGCGCCGCCCGTACGGTCAGCACGACGACGTCGTCGTCGGCCCGGAGGTCGACGACCTCGCCGACCTCCTCCACGATGCCGGTGAACATCCGCGTCCCCTCCTGCTACTCGGCCGGTCCGCAGGCCGGCCGTGGGTCGATCACTGCGTCGACCACTATGTCCCCGCCGGCCCGGCGGACCTCGTCCACCTGCAACCGCACGATGTCCGCGATCGTTCCCACCCCCGCGTCCCCGAGGGCGTGCGGTCCGGCCCCGAGCAGCGCCGGGGCCAGGTGCACCAGCACCCGGTCGACGGCGCCCGCGGCGACGAACGCCCCGGCGAGAGTCGGCCCTCCCTCGAGCAGGAGATCCACGACATCGCGCCGGGTGAGCTCGGCGAGCACCTCGGCCGGATCGCGGGTCCGCAGGTGCAGCGCCGGGGCGACCCCCTCGGCACGCAGCCGGGCCCCGGGCGGAACGTCCCGGTTCCCGACCACGACCCGCAGCGGCTGGTGGTCGCGCAGGGTTCCGTCCGGATGGCGGGCGGTGAGGACGGGGTCGTCCGCGAGCACGGTACCCGTGCCGGCGACGATCGCGTCCATCCTGCGGCGCAGGTCATGCACCTCACCCCGGGCCTCGGGGCCGGTGATCCAGCGGCTGCTGCCGTCCGCCGCGGCGACCCGGCCGTCGAGGGTGGTGGCGACCTTCCAGGTCACGTGCGGGCGGCCGGTGCGCTGGCGGTGCAGCCAGCCGCGCAGCGGGCCGCGCGCCACCTCGGTCGCGAGTGTGCCGAGCGTCACCTCGACACCCGCGGCGCGCAGCCGGTCCAGGCCCCCCGCCGCGACCGGGTTCGGGTCGGCGAGCGCCGTGTACACCCGGCTGATCCCCGCCTCGAGCAGGCCGTCGACGCACGGCGCGGTGCGGCCGGTGTGGTTGCACGGCTCGAGGGTCACGACGGCGGTGCCGCCCGCGGCCCGGGGGCCCGCCTCGGCCAGCGCGGCGCGTTCGGCGTGCGGCCCGCCGGGCGGCGACGTGGCCCCGGTGCCCACGACCCGTCCGTCCCGGTCGAGCACGACACAGCCGACGGCGGGGTTCGGGCTGGTCGTGCCGTGCACCCGGTCGGACGCGGCGAGCGCCCGGCGCATCGCCTGCTCGGCCACCGGCCCGTCCGCGCTCACCGTGCCGGTCGGATCAGTCGGCCCAGCGGTGCGGCGCGCTGCGGCGCACGCTCTCGCGCAGGGCCGCGACCGCGCGTGCCGGGTCGTCGGCGCCGTAGACGGCCGAGCCCGCGACGAAGCAGTCGACGCCGGCCTCGGCGGCCTCCTCGATGGTGTCGGCGTTGATCCCGCCGTCGATCTCGACGATCAGCTTCAGGTGCCCGGTGTCGACGAGGCGCCGCGCGGTGCGGACCTTGTCCAGCACCTCGGGCATGAAGCTCTGCCCGCCGAAGCCCGGCTCGACGCTCATCACCAGCAGCGTGTCGTAGTGCTTGAGCACCTCGACGTACGGGTCGAGCGGGGTGTTCGGCTTGATCGAGAGGCCGGCGAGGGCCCCGGCGGCGCGCAGGTCGCGGGCGAGCATCACCGGATCGTGCGCGGCCTCGACGTGCACCGTGACGTTCTTCGCCCCCGCCTCGGCGTATCCGGGGGCCCAGCGGTCCGGGTCCTCGATCATCAGGTGGCAGTCGAGCGGGATGTCGGTGGCGGCGCGCAGGCTCTGCACGACCGGGAGACCGAGGGTCAGGTTCGGCACGAAGTGCGCGTCCATGACGTCGACGTGCAGCCAGTCCGCACCGGGATACCCGCCCGTGCCCTCACCGGGCGTCGCGACGGCCGCGGCTTCCTCGGCCAGGCGGGCGAAGTCGGCCGAGAGGATGCTGGGCGCGATCATCGGATGCACACCGAGCAGGCTATCCCTGCCCTCGACGGCCACCCGCACCCCCGTACGAGGGCGGGATCACACCCCGCCCCCGTACGGCGCGGGTCAGTCGGCCGGTCGCCGGAGCAGCGCCAGGAACATCGCGTCGGTGCCGTGCCGGTGCGGCCAGAGCTGCACGGTGGGGCCGTCACCGAGCCCGGGCATGCCGTCGGGCAGCACGGCGCGGGCGTCGAGCTGCTCGACCGGGCCCGCGGGGCCCGGCCGTCCCTCGCGTCCGAGGATCCGCCCGACGACGCCGACGGTCTCCGAGAGATGCGGCGAGCAGGTGACGTACGCGACGACGCCGCCCGGGCGCACGTGGCGCAGCGCCGCGACCAGCAGCTCGCGCTGCAGCCGGGCGAGCTCGGCGGTGTCCTCGGGGCGGCGGCGCCACCGTGCCTCCGGGCGGCGGCGCAGCGCGCCGAGCCCGGTGCAGGGGGCGTCGACGAGCACCCGGTCGAACACCCCGTCGGGCAGCGGCGCCTCCCGGGCGTCGGCGACGTGCACGGTCACCGGGAGATCCGCGGTCACCTTCCGGACCAGTTCGGCCCGGTGCTCGCTCGACTCCACCGCGTCGATCGTCCCGCCGTGGGCGGCGACCAGGCCACCGAGCAGCGACGCCTTGCCGCCCGGCCCGGCGCACAGGTCCAGCCAGCGCCCGGTGTCCGCGCCCACCGGCTCCGCCTTCGCGAGCGCTGCGGCAACGAGCTGGCTGCCCTCGTCCTGGACGAGGGCGAGTCCCTCGGCGACGGCGTCGAGCTCGCCGACCTCGCCGCTCCCGGGCTCCAGGTGCACGCCGTACGGCGACCACGGCGCCTGCTCGCCGCCGGTGGCCAGGGCGAGCTCCTCGGCGGAGATCTCACCGGGCCGGGCGAGCAGATGAACCCGCGGGCGGGTGTCGTCGGCGGCGAGGGCCTCGGTGAGCTCCTCGCCGGTGTCGCCCAGCGCGTCCGCGAACGCCTGGGCGATCCAGCGCGGGTGGGCGTGGCGCAGCGCGGCGGAGCCCACCGGGTCCTCGGCCGGGTCCGGGGCGAGGCGGTCCAGCCACGCGGCCTCGTCGCGCTCCCCGATCCGGCGGAGCACGGCGTTCACGAACCCGGCGGACTGCGAGCCGTGGTCGCCGCGGACGAGCTCGACGCAGGTCGAGACGGCGGCGTGGTCCGGGACCCGGGTACGCAGCAGCTGGTAGGCGCCGAGTCGCAGCGCGTCCAGCAGCGGGTGCTCGATCTTGGACAGCGCCCGGTCGGTGCACGCGTCGATGATCGTGTCGAGCAGCCCCTGGGCGCGCAGGGTGCCGTAGCCGAGCTCGGTGGCCAGTGCGGCATCGCGGTCGCGGAGCCCGTGCCGGCGCAGGATGCCGGGCAGGGCGAGGTTGGCGTAGGCGTCCCGCTCGCGCACGGCGGTCAGCAGGTCGTACGCGGCCTGCCGCGCGGGGTCGGCGCTCGGGGGCCGGCCGGGGCCGACGCGCCCGCGCGGCGGGCCGGCGTTGCGCGGGCCCGCGGTGCGCTCGCGGCGGCCCTCGTCCCGGCGGCCGCGGTTCTCCTGTTCGCGACGCGGGGACCGGCCGGTGTCGCGGTCGCGGCGGGGACGGCCCTCACGGTCGTCCCGGGGACGGTCGTCCCGCGGGCCTGCCGCGCGGAACCCGCCGCGGGGCCCTCCGGTCTCACGGCTCGGCCCGCCGGTGTCGCGGCTCGGTCCGCCGGTGTCGCGGCGGCGCGCGACGTCACCGCCGGAGCGGGAGTGGCTGGGGCGCCGGTCGTCCCCGTGCCCGGTGCGCTCGCGGCCACGCTCGTCACGCCGGTCGCCCTGCCCGCGCGGGCGGTCGCCGCCGCCCTCGTCGCGGGGACGCGTGCGGTCACCACCACGGTCGTCCCGGAAGCGCGGCCGGTCACCACCACGGTCACCCCCGCGCTCGTCGCGGCGGTCGTCCCGCCGGCCCGTGCCGGCTCGGTCCTGCTCGGACCGGTCCCGACCGGCGCGGTCTCCGCCGTCACGCGGCCCGCCGCCGGTGCGGCCACGGTCACCGGTGCGGTCGTCCCGCCCACCAGCGCGGGGGTCGCGGTCACCGGTGCGGTCACCGCTGCGGTCGTCCCGGCCGCCGGCGCGGGGATCGCGGTCGCCGCCCCACCCGGAGCCGGTACGGCCACGGTCATCGGTACGGCCGCCGCCCCGGTTCCGGTCGTCGCGCCGGCCCGCATCACGCCGGCCGGCGTCGTCCCGCCGGCCGCCGCCGTCACGCGGACCTCCGCCGTCCCGCCGCGGGCCGTCGCGCCGGGCCGAATCGTCGCGCGACCGCCCGCCGCGGTCCGGGCCACCGGGACCGCGGCGGTCCCCGTCGCGGGGCGCGCCGCGACCGTCGCGCCGCCGGTCGTCGTCGCCCGGCCGGGACCGGGGGTCCTGCTCGCTCACGTCGTCTCCTCGGCGGGAGTCCCGCCTCGGCCGGGTCGGGCCCGGCCGTCCTCGTTGTGGTCGTCGTCGGTTCCGCCGCCGGGAGCCGGCGGCGGTCGTTCCCGGCTGCTCAGCTCAGGTGCTCGCCCGGTTCGATCCGGGCCCCACGGGCCCAGTCCGGTGCGGGCATCGACCGCTTGCCCTTCGGTGTCACCTCACCCAGCTCGAGCGGGACGGTGGCCGTCCCCACGAGCACCCGCCTGCGCTCGACACACAGCTCGCCCGGCCCCAGCTCCACCTCACCGGTCCGCACCGGACGGGCCGGGCCGATCCCGAGCCGATCGCCCCGGAACTCGCACCACGCGCCGGGGTCCGGCGTCACCGACCGGATCAGCCGGTCGATCGCCGTGGCGGGTGCACCGGGGTCCACCCGTGCGTCGGCGGGAGTCACCTTCGGGGCCGACGAGACGCCCTCCGCGGGCTGGGGCACCGCCTGCACGGTGCCGTCCTCGATGCCGTCCAGCGTCGCCACCAGGAGCTTGGCCCCCGACTCCGCGAGCCGGCCGAGCAGCGCACCGGCGGTGTCGGTCGCACCGACGGTCTCGGTCACCAGCCCGAAGGTCGGGCCGGTGTCCATGCCCTCCTCGAGCCGGAACGTGGTCGCACCGGTGACGTCGTCGCCGTGCCGCAGGGCCGCCTGCACCGGTGCGGCCCCGCGCCACGCCGGCAGCAGGGAGAAGTGCAGGTTGACCCAGCCGTGCTCGGGCACGTCCAGCACCGGGCGCGGCAGCAGTGCCCCGTACGCCACCACCGGCGCGCAGTCCGGGGCGAGCGTGCGCAGCGAATCCAGGAAACCGGGCTCCGAGGGCCTGGCCGGCGTCAGGACCGGGATCCCGGCCTCGTCGGCGAGGGCGCCGACCGGGGACCGGGTCAGCTTGCGTCCGCGGCCGGACGGTGCGTCGGGCCGGGTCAGGACCGCGACCACCTCGTGCCGCGGGGACTCCAGCAGCGCCCGCAGCGACGGGACGGCGGGCTCCGGGGTACCGGCGAACAGCAGCCTCATCGGGCCTTGCCGAACATCGCGTGCGGGCTGGCCTTCACGACCGGCTCGGGCTCGCCGAACCACGCCGCCTCACGGATCTCGCGCATCGCCTGCTTGCGGGTCTCGCTGTCGAGCCGGTCGACGAACAGGACCCCGTCGAGGTGGTCGGTCTCGTGCTGGATGCAGCGCGCCAGCAGCTCGGAGCCCTCGACCACCTGCGGCTCGCCGTGCATGTTCCAGCCGCGGGCGACGACGGTCAGCTTGCGCCGGCAGTCCCAGCCGAAGCCGGGGATCGACAGGCATCCCTCCGGGCCGAACTGCTCCTCCTCCCCGACCGCCTCCCAGACGGGGTTGATCAGATGCCCGGTGAAGCCGTCGCAGTCGTAGACGAACACCCGCTTGCCCACACCGATCTGCGGCGCGGCGAGGCCGGCACCACCCTCGTCGTGCATGGTGTCGGTGAGGTCGGTGACCAGCTTGCGCAGCTCCGCGTCGAAGTCCATGACCTCGGAGGCACGGGTGCGGAGCACGGGGTCGCCGAACAGCCGGACGGGCTGGATGGGCACGGTTCTCCTCGCGGGCGATCGGCCGGAAGCCCGGGCGATGCTGGATCCGCCCGGTGGTCAGCGGACCATTGTGCCACTGCCCGTCCCCACGGGATCGCCCCCGCCGCGTGGCCTCGGTGCCGCATCGGTGCCGCTGCTTCGGCTCTCGACCGCCGAGCCACAGTGCCGCTGCTTCGCCCCTCGACTGCCGAGCCTCAGTCGATCTCGTCCGGGTCCAGCCATACCCGCACCGTCTCCGGCGCCTTGCGGGCCGTGCGCACCGCCTGGGCCTCGTGCAGCGCCGCCGCGAGCCGCCTACCGGCCCGGCGCGGCACCCGCAGCAGCGCCCGCTCCCGGATCTCGTCCCGGCCGGCGGCGACCGGCCCGCCCCCTCGCTCCGGTGGATCGATCTCCACCGGCCCGAGCAGCTCGACGCCCTCGGGTGGGTCCCGGTCCGGGTCCAGCACGGCGTCGCAGAGCTCCGCGACGGCAGCAGGCGGCCCCTCGACGGCGGCCATCCGCACCGCGGGCGGGAAGCCGACGTCGGTGCGCTCGGCCAGCTCGCCCTCGGCGTGCCCGGCCGGGTCCCACCGCACGAGCGCCTGCACCGTCGGGATCGCCGACTCGGCGACGACCACGACCCGGCCACCGTCGCCGTGCGGGACGACGCCTGCCGCGGCGGCGAACCAGCGGCGCAGCGTCTCCTCGGCGACGCGTAGGTCGGGGCGGGCGAGCATCGCCCAGCCGTCGAGCAGCAAGGCGGCGCCGTACCCGCCGTCGGCGACGGGTTCGGCCCCGGGGGTGGCGATGACCAGGGACGGGCCGCCCGGGACGTCGTCGAGCACCGGGGTGCCACCGCCGGAGGCCCGCACGGTCACCCCGGGGAACGCCCGGCCGAGCTCCTCCGCCGTCCGCCCGGCCCCGATCACCCCGGCCCGCAGCCTGCGGGACCCGCAGCTGCCGCACCGGAACGCCGGCTCGGCCCGGCCGCACCAGCGGCACGCGGGCAGCGCCCCGGCACCGTCGCCGGCCGCTCCCGACGCGCCGCGGGCCGGTCCGGGCTCCCCCGGGCTGTCGGTGCTGCGCCGGGGACCTGGGCCTGACCCGCCGTCGCGTCCACCGGCGGGCCCGGTACCGGGACGCGGCAGCCCCAGCGGCCCCGCGCAGTGCCGGCACCGCGCCGCCTCGCGGCAGGACCCGCACGCCAGGAACGGCATGTACCCGGACCGCGGGACCTGGACCAGTACCGGCCGGCCCGCCTGCAGCGCCGCCCGCGCCGCCTCGAACGCCACACCCGGCACCCGGGCGGCGCGAGCCGCGGGGTCCCGGACGAGCTGGGTGTCGCTCTCCCCGATCGCGGTGACTCGGGGGGCGCGTGCCCGCACGGTCGACCGGTCGGCGACCACCGGGCTGGCCCAGCCGGACGTCACCAGCAGCTGCGCCTCGGCGGTGCGGGCGAACCCGGCGACCAGCAGCGCAGCGCCCTCCCGGTGCGCGCGCAGCACGAGCACGTCGCGGACCTGCGGGTACGGCGCGCGCGGCTCGGAGTGCGAGTCGTCGCCGTCGTCCCACACGACCAGCAGGCCCAGCTCCCCGAGCGGGGCGAACGCGGCCGACCGGGTACCGACGACCACCCGGACGCTCCCGCGGCACACCGCCAGCCACCGCCGGTACCGCTCGGCGGGGCCGAGATCGGCGGTGAGCGCGACGACCGCGTCCTCCCCCAGCACCGCCACGCAGGCGGCGTGCAGCCGGTCGACATCGCGCTGGTCGGGCACCACGAGCAGCGCCGAGCGGCCCGCGGTGCGGGTCGCGGCGGCGGCCTCGGCGAGCCGGGCCGTCCAGTCCTCCCCCGGCAGTGCCTGCCAGACGGCGTGCGCGGCCCGGCCCCCGGCGAGCGCGTCGAGCAGCGCCCCACCCCGGGGGTAGGCGTCCCAGCCGGTGCGGTCGGGGGACTGCGGATCGGGGACCGAGCGGTCGCGGGACTTCTCCGACTCCACCCGCGCGTGCCGGGCGGGGATCGCGAGCCGCAGCACGTCGGCGAGCACCCCGGCGTACCGGTCGGCGACGGCGCGGGCGAGCCCGGCCACCGCGGGGGTCAGCACCGGCTCGGGCGAGACCACCTTCTCCACCCAGGCGAGCCTGCCGCCGTGCGCGGAGTCCGCCGCACGCTCGAGCAGGTAGCCGTCGAGCAGCCGCCCGGCGAACCGCACCCGCACCCGCACGCCGGGGACGGCGGCGTCGGCCAGGTGCGACGGCACCCGGTAGTCGAAGGACCGGTCCAGGTGCGGCAGCGCGACGTCGACGACCACGCGCGCCACCGGCAGCTCCTCGGCGGGCTGCCACTCGCCGCGGTTCCGCGCGGGACGCCGGGCGCGGACCGCGCCACCGGATCGGGCCGGCACGGGAGAACTCACGGCCAGGGTCTACCAGATGTCACCGACACGCCCCGGAGACGCCCGTGGCCGGGCCCGCGCGATGCGGGCCCGGCCACGGGGCGGAGCAGGATCGGTCAGGCGCCGACGAGGGACTTGAGCGCGTCGGCGCGGGAGGTGTCCTCCCACGGCAGGTCGATGTCGGTCCGGCCGAAGTGCCCGTAGGCCGCGGTCGGCGTGTAGATCGGCCGCAGCAGCTTGAGGTCACGGATGATCGCGGCCGGACGGAGGTCGAAGACCTCCTCGATCGCCTTCTGGATCTTCGCCGGGTCGACGTTCTCGGTGCCGAAGGTCTCGACGAACAGCCCGACCGGGGCCGCCTTGCCGATCGCGTAGGCGACCTGGACCTCGATCCGGCCGGCCAGCCCGGCGGCGACGGCGTTCTTCGCCACCCAGCGCATCGCGTACGCGGCCGAGCGGTCCACCTTCGACGGGTCCTTGCCGGAGAACGCGCCGCCACCGTGACGGGCCATGCCGCCGTAGGTGTCGACGATGATCTTCCGGCCGGTGAGACCCGCGTCACCCATCGGGCCGCCCAGGACGAACCGGCCCGTCGGGTTGACCAGCAGCCGCGGCTCGGACGGGTCCCAGCCCAGCGCCTCGACCTCGGGGGTCACGACGTGCTTGAGGATGTCCGGGGACAGCATCCCGTCGAGGTCGACGTCCGCGGCGTGCTGCGAGGACAGGACGACCGTGTCCAGACGGACCGGCTTGTCACCGTCGTAGTCGATGGTGACCTGGGTCTTACCGTCGGCACGCAGGTAGGGCAGCGTGCCGTTCTTGCGGACCTCGGTCAGCCGGCGGGACAGCCGGTGGGCGAGCGCGATCGGCAGCGGCATGAGCTCGGGGGTGTCCTCACAGGCGTACCCGAACATCAGGCCCTGGTCGCCCGCGCCCTGCTTGGCGATCTCGTCCTCGGCGGACTCGACACGCTTCTCGTAGGCGGTGTCCACGCCCTGCGCGATGTCCGGCGACTGCGCACCGATCGCGATGTTGACACCGCAGGACGCGCCGTCGAATCCCTTCGCCGACGAGTCGTAGCCGATCTCGAGGATCCGGTCGCGGACGAGCTGCGGGATCTCGACGTAGGCGTTCGTCGTGACCTCACCGGCGACGTGCACCTGGCCGGTGGTCACCATGGTCTCTACGGCCACGCGGCTGCTCGGGTCCTGCGCGAGCATCGCGTCGAGGATCGTGTCGCTGATCGCGTCACAGATCTTGTCCGGGTGGCCCTCGGTGACCGACTCGCTCGTGAACAGACGGCGGCTCGTGTTCGACACGCGCTGTTTCTCCATCCCGTTGGTGGCACTGCATTTCACTCCGGCACGACCTCGCGGTCGCGCTCGTCAGGACGCATCCGATGTCGGAACGTCCTCCGGCGGCTCAGCCTAGTCCAGATTCCGCCTCCGTAAGGGACAACGGAGGGCTACTTCACATACACAGAGTAATCAAGCATCGGAAGCTGGCTACGCTATGTCGCCAGATGGGGTGATTGACCGTCCCGTTCGCGAATCGATCGGGCGTCGGCTCGTTGGTGAGGACAACGCCCCCGAGACGACTCGGGGCGGCACGAGAACAACGGAACGGCGGCTCCCCGGGCCGCCGTCGGCACGGAGGTTGTCCCACGATGAAGCCGAACTCGCGACGTGTCGCCGCCGCCGTCGGAGCCCTGGCGGTCAGCGGTCTCGCCGTCACCGGTGTGATCGCCGGCACCGCCAGCGCGGCCGGCACCGGCACCTGCACCGCGAGCGTGAACGTGCGCTCGGAGCCCGAGACCACGGCGCCGATCGTCGGTGTCTGCGAGCGCGGGGAGTCCACGTCCGTCGGCGAGACCGACGGCGACTACGTCGAGCTGCCCGAGTACGGCGGCTGGGCGGTCGCCGAGCACGTCTCGACCTCGAGCAGCTCCTCGCCGCAGACCGACTCCGGGGCCTCGGAGGACTCGCTGACCCCGAGCAGCAGCTCGGAGCCCTCGGCCACCAGCACCCCGAGCTCGTCGGAGGCCCCGGAGGAGAGCACCTCGACCGACCGGAGCAGCTCGACCGACCCGAGCAGCACGTCGACCTCGCCGTCGGCCTCCACGGAGCCCAGCGGCAGCAGCGACTCGTCGTCCTTCTGGGACGACGAGGACTGAGCGACCCCCACCACGACGACGGCGCCGCTGCTCCGAGCAGCGGCGCCGTCGTCGTATCGGGTGGTCAGGACAGGCGCGGGGTGACGGCGTCCCAGATCCGGGAGGCCAGCAGCGCCTTGGACCCCATCGGGAGCTCCTGCTCGCCACCGTCGCGTGCGAGCAGCCAGCCGGCGTTGTCGGGGGTCTCGAACGCCTTGCCCTCCCCCACCGCGTTGACGACGAGCAGGTCGCACTTCTTGCGGGCGAGCTTGGCGCGGCCGTGGTGCAGCACGTCCCCGTCGGCGTCGCCGGTCTCGGCGGCGAACCCGACGATCACCTGGCCGGGCCGCGGGCTGTCCCGCACGAGACCGGCGAGGATGTCCGGGTTCTGTGCCAGCCGTAGCGGAGCGGGCTCGTCACTTCCCCGCTTGATCTTGTCCCCGGCGGTGGCGACCGGCCGGAAGTCGGCGACGGCGGCGGCCATGACGACCGCGTCCGCGTCGGCGGCGGCCGCACGCACGGCGGTCTCCATCGCCGCGGTACTACCGGCGGCGACGAGATCGACGCCGGCCGGCGTGACCAGGTCGGCGGTGTGCCCGGCGACCAGGGTGACCCGCGCACCGCGCTGGGCCGCGACCCGGGCGAGCGCGTAGCCCTGCCGCCCGGACGAACGGTTGCCCAGGTAGCGGACCGGGTCGAGGTTCTCCCGGGTGCCGCCCGCGCTGACGACGACGTGCCGGCCCTCCAGGTCCCGGGGCAGCGCGTCCGCGCGCTCCAGGAGCAGGCGCGCGAGGTCGGCGATCTCCGCCGGGTCGGGCAGTCGGCCCTTGCCGGTGTCGGTACCGGTCAGCCGGCCGGACGCCGGTTCCAGGACGACCGTGCCGCGGGACCGCAGCAGCGCCACGTTGTCCCGGGTCGCGGGGTGCTCCCACATCTCGGTGTGCATCGCCGGGGCGAGGACGACCGGGCACCGCGCGGTGAGCAGCGAGGCGGTCAGCAGGTCGTCGGAGCGGCCCTGGGCGACCCGCGCCATCAGGTCCGCGGTGGCCGGAGCGACGACGACGAGGTCCGCCCGCTGCCCGAGGGCGACGTGCGGGACCTCGGACACGTCGGTGAAGACACCGGTCGTCACCGGACGCCCGGACAGCGCCTCGAAGGTCGCGGCACCGACGAACCGCAGCGCGGACTCGGTGGGGATCACGCGCACGGCGTGCCCGGACTCGGTCAGCCTGCGCAGCAGCTCCGCGCTCTTGTAGGCGGCGATGCCACCCGAGACACCGAGCAGAACCTCGGGCGGTCCGACCTCGTTCGGCACGGCCGGGACTTACTCGCCCTCGGTGTGCTCGAGCATGCCCGCCTGGATCTCGCGCATGGCGATCGAGAGGGGCTTCTCACGCGGGCCCGGCTCGACGAGCGGGCCGACGTACTCCAGCAGGCCCTCGCCGAGCTGGGAGTAGTAGTCGTTGATCTGCCGGGCGCGCTTGGCCGCGTAGATGACCAGCGCGTACTTCGAGCTGACCTGTCCGAGCAGGTCGTCGATCGGCGGGTTGGTGATGCCCTCGGGGGCGATACTGCCGGCGGTCGGAGTGCTCACGTACGTGCTCCTGGGAAGACGAGGGGGGCCGATGGCGCCGCGGAGACGTCACACGGCGTCGCGGTCGACCACCAATGCTACCAACCGGCCGATCGCGGCCTGCAGGTCGTCGTTCACGACGACCTCGTCGAACTCGTCGCGGGCGCCCATCTCCTCGATCGCGGTGCGCAGGCGACGCTCCCGCTGCTCGGGAGTGTCGGTCCCACGGTCGGTGAGCCGGCGGGCCAGCTCCTCCATCGACGGCGGCGCGATGAACACGGTGACCGCCTCGGGCAGGACCCGCTTCACCGACCGGGCGCCCTGCAGGTCGACCTCGACGAGCACGGGGCGACCGGTGGACAGCGCCCGCTCGACCGGTTCCCGGGGCGTGCCGGAGCGCTGCAGCCCACCGTGCACCTCCGCCCACTCGAGCAGGTCGCCGCGCTCGATCAGCGCGTCGAACCCCTCCCGGCTGACGAAGCGGTAGTCACGGCCGTCCACCTCGCCCGGCCGGGCGGGCCGGGTCGTGGCGGACACACTGAACAGCAGCTCCGGCAGCGCCTCGCGCAGTCCCGCGACCACGCTGCTCTTCCCCACGCCGGACGGCCCGGCCAGCACGAGCAGGCGCCCGCGAATCGGGCGCCCGGTCCGGTCGGGGGACGCCGGCGACACATCGAAGGTCTCGGTCACGGGAAGCGCCCGGTCAGCTCGGGTAGCGCTCGAGCAGGGCCTTGCGCTGGCGGTCGCCGAGACCACGCAGCCGGCGGCTGGTCGCGATCTCCAGCTCCTCCATGATCTGCTGCGCGCGGACCTTGCCGACGTTCGGCAGGGCCTCGAGCAGCGCGGAGACCTTCATCTTGCCGAGGACCTCGTCGGTCTCCGCCTTCTTGAGCACCTCCTCCAGGGTGGTGCCCCCGCGCTTGAGGCGGTCCTTGAGCTCGGCCCGGGCCCGGCGCGCGGCCGCGGCCTTCTCCAGCGCTGCGGCGCGCTGTTCCTCGGTCAGCTGGGGAAGGGCCACGGTGGTTCCTCCGTAGTTCGGTGTCGTGTCACGTCGTTCTCGCCGCGGTCACGGCGGCGACCGGGTGGTGGGTCACACCGACCCGTCCGGGGGACGTCCCGGATCCGCGATCGAACGTACCCAGCGCGTCCAGCAGGGCGTCAATGGGGGTCCCACCACCGGTTTCACCGTCCCCGAGGTGATCATTGGCACGCTGTGTGACGCTGCTCGCGGGCCGCCGGGCTCCCCCGAACGACAGGTGGGCGCACCGTCCAGCGCCGGACGGGTGAACGCGACACGGCCGGCCGCGCCCAGTTGCCCTCCGGGTGCGCCCAGAGCACGATTGCTGTGCACACCGAGCGCACGACCCACCACACCCCGTACGCCCGGCGCCCCAGCAGTGTCGTCCGGCTTGCGCGACGCCCGCAAAGACCCGGCTGGAGCCCCGGCCCTGTCGGAACGACGCCGATGGAGCCCCCAGGCCTGTCGGAGCGACGCAGACGCCACCACTCGTGGACCGAACCCCCGGCCTGTCGGACGCATGCTCGCCTCGCCGAGTCCGCCCGAGCCCGTCGAGACGTCCGAGGCCCGTCGAAGCGCACGATCCTGCCCCCGGCGCGGCGAAAACGCGCCACTCGACGACCGCAGCGCGATCGAGTCTCACGAACCCGCCCTCGCCTGGGCGAGAACGCGCCACTCGACGCCCTGCCCGTCGAGTGTCACGTTGTGGCTGCCGGGACAACCACAACGTGACGCTCGGCGACTCGGCGACTCGGCGACTCGGCGACTCGGCCACTCGACGCCCGTGCCCGTGCCCGTGCCCGTCGAGTGTCACGTTATGGCTGCCAAGGGCACCACAACGTGACACTCGGCGGCTCGGCGGCGGGTGATCGTGCGTTGCGTGCTGATCGGTGCCATCCGTGGCACGATCAGCGCTCGAGGCCCGGCATCTCCAGGCCGTGGCTGGTCGCGCAGCGCTGACCCCCGGTGGCCGCCGCGCCGGCACTCCTGTGGCGATCAACCCGCGCCGTGGCCCGGGCGGCCGGGTCCTTGGCGCGCGAGGGCGCTCAGTGCGACCCGGCGTGGGCCGCGGTCAGCTGCTCCCCCAGGGCGCGGGCGGCGGCTCGCAGTGCGTCCGGGTCGGGGCCGGCGCGCAGCACCTGGCGGGCGGCGACCGGCAGCACCGGGCCCGGCGTGCCGGTGAACCGGGCGACGACGTCGGCCGGGCTCGCGCCCTGCGCGCCGAGGCCGGGCACCAGGACCGGGCCGTTCAGGGCGGACAGGTCGAGCCCGTGCTCGGTCGTGCCACCCACCACGACGCCGACGTCACCACACGGGGAGCCGCCTGCGTTGCGGGCAGCGGCCGCGTCGACCACCGACTGGGCCACCGAGCGGCCCCCGGCGCCGGTGGCGAGCTGCACCGGCGCACCCTCCGGGTTCGACGTCCTGGCCAGCACGAACACCCCGCGCCCCGCCTCGGCCGCCGCCTGCAGCGCCGGCTCCAGGGAGTCGAAGCCGAGGTACGGCGACAGGGTCAGCGCGTCCGCGCCGAGCGGGGCGCCCACCCGCAGGTAGGCGTCGGCGTAGCCGTCCATCGTCGACCCGATGTCGCCGCGCTTCGCGTCGAGCAGGGTCAGGGTCGGCGTCTGCGCGAAGGCCGCCAGCAGCCGTTCCAGTACGGCGATGCCGGCCGCACCGTGCCGTTCGAAGAACGCCGACTGCGGCTTCACGACCGCCACCGAGCCGGCGAACCCGGCGAGACAGGCGTCGGCGAAGCGGGCGAGGCCGTCGGCGTCGTCGGTCAGCCCCCACCCGGTCAGCAGCGCCGGGTGCGGGTCGATCCCCGCGCACAGCGGCCCGGCCGCCGCCACCGCGTCGGACAGCCGTGCCCCGAAGGTCACGACCCCGCCCGCAGCGCCGAGTGCGCCTGCTGCAGCGACCGCACCCCGAGCCCGCCGGAGGCGAGCGCCTCGATGCCCTGCACCGCGGCCGCCGCGCCCTGCACCGTGGTGATGCACGGGACCCCGCGGGACACGGCGGCGGCCCGGATCTCGTAGCCGTCGACCCGCGGGCCGGGGTTGCCGACCGGGGTGTTGATGATCAGGCCGACCTCCCCGGCGAGGATCCCGTCCACGATCGTCGGGGTCTCCGGGGACGACCCGGCCGAGTGCTTGCGCACGACGGTCACGTTGATCCCGTTGCGGCGCAGCACCTCCGCCGTGCCGTCGGTGGCGAGGATCTCGAAGCCCATGTCGGCGAGGCGGCGGATCGGGAACACCATCGCCCGCTTGTCCCGGTCGGCGATCGAGACGAACACGGTGCCCGAGACCGGCAGCGAGCCGTAGGCGGCGGCCTGCGACTTCGCGAACGCCGGGCCGAAGGCCGCGTCGAAGCCCATGACCTCGCCGGTGGACTTCATCTCCGGCCCGAGCAGCGGGTCGACGCCCTGGCCCGCGGTGTTGCGGAACCGGTTGAACGGCAGCACCGCCTCCTTGACCGCTACCGGCGAGTCGGCAGGCAGCGCGCCGCCGTCGCCGGTAGCCGGGAGCAGCCCCTCGGTGCGCAGATCGGCGATGGTCGCGCCCAGCATGATCCGCGCCGCGGCCTTGGCCAGCGGGATCGAGGTCGCCTTGGACACGAACGGCACCGTCCGCGACGCCCGCGGGTTGGCCTCCAGCACGTAGAGCACGTCGCCGTGCAGCGCGTACTGCACGTTCAGCAGACCGCGGACGCCGACACCGTGCGCGATCCCGGCCGTCGCCTCCCGCACCTTGGCCAGCACCGAGGATCCCAGCGTGATCGGCGGCAGCGTGCAGGACGAGTCGCCGGAGTGCACCCCGGCCTCCTCGATGTGCTCCATCACTCCGCCGAGGTAGACCTCCTCGCCGTCGCAGAGCGCGTCGACGTCGATCTCGATGGCGTCGTCGAGGAACTTGTCGACCAGCACCGGGCGGTCCGGCGAGATCGTGGTGGCGCGGGCGATGTAGCCGGCCAGCGTCGCCTCGTCGTAGACGATCTCCATGCCGCGCCCGCCGAGCACGTACGACGGCCGCACGAGCACCGGGTAGCCGATCCGGGCCGCGATCTCCCGCGCCCCTTCGAAGCTGGTCGCCATGCCGAACTCCGGCGCGGGCAGCCCGGCCTTGCGGAGCACCTCACCGAACGCGCCGCGGTCCTCGGCCAGGTCGATCGCGGCCGCGGACGTCCCGACGACCGGCACCCCGGCGTCGGTCAGCCGCTGGGCCAGCCCCAGCGGGGTCTGACCGCCGAGTTGCACGATCACGCCGGCGACGGTGCCGGACTGCTGCTCCGCGTACACGACCTCGAGGACGTCCTCGAAGGTCAGCGGCTCGAAGTAGAGGCGGTCCGCGGTGTCGTAGTCGGTGGAGACGGTCTCCGGGTTGCAGTTGACCATCACCGTCTCGAACCCGGCCTCGCGCAGCGCCATCACCGCGTGCACGCACGAGTAGTCGAACTCGATGCCCTGCCCGATCCGGTTCGGGCCCGAGCCGAGGATCAGCACCTTCGGCTTCTCGGTCTGCGGCGCGATCTCCGACTCGGCGGAGGGGTCGGTCTCGTAGGCCGAGTAGTGGTACGGCGTCTTCGCGGCGAACTCGGCGGCGCAGGTGTCGACGGTCTTGTAGACCGGCCGGATGCCGAGCCGGTGCCGCAGGGTCCGCACGCCGTCCTCACCCGCGAACTCGGTCCGGACGGCGGCGAGCTGACGGTCGGACAGGCCGTAGCGCTTGGCCCGGCGCAGCAGGTCCGCGTCGAGGACGGGGGCGGCCTCGAGCTCGGCGCGGATCTCACCGAGCAGCGCGATCTGGTCGACGAACCACGGGTCGATCCCGGACGCCTTGGCGACGTCGTCGACCGACTGCCCGTGGCGCAGCGCCCGCTCGACCTCGTAGATGCGGCCGTCGACCGGGGTGGCGTACTCGGGCTCGCCCGACGGGTCCGGCACGGTCCAGAAGCCGGCCCGGGCCCGCTCCATCGAGCGCAGTGCCTTGCCCAGCGCCTCGGCGAACGACCGGCCCAGCGCCATGGCCTCGCCGACCGACTTCATGGTCGTCGTCAGCTCGGGATCGGCGCCGGGGAACTTCTCGAAGGCGAACCGCGGGATCTTGACGGCGACGTAGTCCAGGGTCGGCTCGAACGCCGCGAGGGTCTCGCCGGTGATGTCGTTGCGGATCTCGTCGAGGGTGTAGCCGACCGCGAGCCGGGCGGCGATCTTGGCGATCGGGAACCCGGTGGCCTTCGACGCGAGCGCCGACGACCGGGAGACGCGCGGGTTCATCTCGATCACGACCAGGCGCCCGGTCTCCGGGTGGACCGCGAACTGGATGTTGCAGCCGCCGGTGTCGACGCCGACCGCGCGCAGCACCGCGATGCCGACGTCGCGCATGTGCTGGTACTCGCGGTCGGTGAGCGTCATCGCCGGGGCCACGGTGATCGAGTCGCCGGTGTGCACGCCCATCGGGTCGACGTTCTCGATCGAGCAGACGACGACCACGTTGTCGCGGTGGTCGCGCATGAGCTCGAGCTCGAACTCCTTCCAGCCGAGCACCGACTCCTCGATGAGGACCTCGGTGACCGGGGAGGCGGCGAGCCCGGCACCGGCGAGACGCTCCAGCTCGTCGGCCGTGTGCGCCATGCCCGAGCCGAGCCCGCCCATGGTGAACGACGGCCGGATGACGACCGGCAGGCCCAGCTCCTCGGCGGCCGCGCGGACCTCGTCCATCGAGTGGCAGACCTTCGAGCGCGGCACGTCGCCGCCCACCTCGGTGACGATGTCCTTGAACTTCAGCCGGTCCTCGCCGCGCTCGATGGCCTCGACGTCGGCGCCGATCAGCTCGACGTCGTAGCGCTCGAGCACGCCGTTCTCGTGCAGCGCGATCGCGGTGTTCAGCGCGGTCTGCCCGCCCAGGGTCGCCAGGATCGCGTCCGGCCGTTCGGTCGCGATGACCTTCTCGACGAACTCCGGGGTGATCGGCTCGATGTAGGTGGCGTCGGCGAACTCCGGGTCGGTCATGATCGTCGCCGGGTTCGAGTTGACCAGCGAGACGCGGATGCCCTCGGCCTGCAGCACCCGGCACGCCTGGGTGCCGGAGTAGTCGAACTCGCAGGCCTGGCCGATGACGATCGGTCCGGAACCGATCACCATCACGTGCTTGATGTCGTCGCGGCGGGGCATCAGCGGTCCTCCTGCCGGGCCTGGTCGTCGTGCTGCGGGGTCTGCGGGGTGCTCGTGGGGGGCGGTGGCCACGGCCGGTCGTCGACCGGGCCCGCCCGGCCGCTCACCGGGTCGGTGCCCTGCGGTTCGGCCGGGTCCGCGGTGGTGGCCGGGTGGGCGGCCGCGCCACCGTCGCGGCGCAGCGCGTTCTCGATGTCGGAGAACGGCGCGGTCAGCGGGTCCGGGGTGCCGGGACGGCCGACGGCCGGCATCCGGCTGGTCGGGGGCTCGATCTCGTCCCGCCCGGACGCCGATGTGTCACCGGGCGAGGCGACGGGCAGCCGGGTGGTGTCGTCGGTGCCGGGGGCGGTGGGGCCTTCCCGGCCGGGCTCCTCGGGGGCCGTGTCGGCCGCCCGGCGCGGCTCCTCGGGGGTGGTGGGCCGGATCGGTGCGGCCGCCGAGGTGGCTGCCGGGCGGTCCGGGTTGAGCTCGACCGACGGGCCGGCGGTGGCCGACGGCGGCGCGGACGGCGACGGCTGCTCGAGCATCTCCGGCTCCGGGTACGGCGCGGGCTCGATGCCGGCCGGGCGCTGTGCGGCGACCCCGGCGTAGCCGACCGGGTGGTCCGCCATGAGCTGGGTGAACCGGTCGAAGAGGTCCGCGGCGTCGTGCGGGCCGGCGGCGGCCTCCGGGTGGTACTGCACCGAGAACGCCGGGAAGTCGATCCCGGCCATGCCCTCGACGCAGCCGTCGTTCGGGCAGGTGTGGGTGATCGTCGCGCGGCCGTACGGGGTGTCGAACTCCTCGCCCGCCTCGCCCTCGACGGCGAAGCCGTGGTTCTGCGAGGTGATCGCGACCCGGCCGGTGGCGTGCTCGACGACCGGGATGTTGATCCCGCGGTGGCCGTAGCGGAGCTTGTACGTGGAGCGCCCCAGCGCGCGGCCGAGGAGCTGGTTGCCGAAGCAGATCCCGAACAGCGGGATCCGCCGCTCGAGCACCTGCTCGGTCAGCGCGACCGGCTCGTGGGCGGTGGCCGGGTCGCCCGGGCCGTTGGCCAGGAAGAACCCGTCCGGACGCAGCGCCTCGATCGTCTCGATCGTGCTGGACGCGGGCAGCACGTGGACCTCGATGCCGCGCGCCGCCATCATCCGCGGGGTGTTGTACTTGATCCCGACGTCGAGGGCGGCCACGACGAACCGCCGCTCCCCCACGGCGGGGACGACGTAGCTCTCGCCCGTGGTGACGGCGCCGTAGAGGTCGGCACCCTCCATCTGCGGGCTCTGCTGCACCCGTTCGACCAGCTCCTCGTCGGCGGCCAGCGCGTCGCCGGAGAAGATCCCGGCCCGCATGGCGCCCCGCTCGCGCAGGTGCCGGACCGCGGCGCGGGTGTCGATCCCCGCGACGCCGACGATCCCCTGCGTGCGCAGTGCGTCCTCCAGCGACCCGGTGGACCGCCAGTTCGACGCGCGCCGCGCCGGGTCGCGCACGACGTAGCCGGCGACCTGGATGCCGGACGACTCGTCATCCTCGCCGTTCCAGCCGGTGTTGCCGATCTGCGGCGCGGTCTGCAGCACGATCTGACGGTGGTACGACGGGTCGGTCAACGTCTCCTGGTAACCGGTCATGCCGGTGGTGAACACGGCCTCGCCGAGCGTCTGCCCGGTCGCGCCGAACGCCGCACCGCGGAAGATCCGCCCGTCCTCGAGCACCAGTAGCGCCGTCATTCCTGAACCTTCCCGTCCTGCGCGGTGATGCGGCCACGCAACACCGTGGCGACCACCGTTCCGGGCAGTCGCATTCCCTCGTACGGCGTGTTCGCCGCCTTGCTCGCCAGGTTCGTGCCCCGGACCGTCCACACCGCGTCGGGGTCGACGAGCGCGAACGTCGCCGGCTCGCCCTCCGCGACCGGACGGCCCTGGTCGGGCAGTCTCCCGATCTCCGCGGGTCGCTCCGAGAGCACCCGCGCGACGCCGTGCCAGTCCAGCAGGCCCGGCTCGACCATGGTCTCGATCAGTACCGACAACGCCGTCTGCAGGCCCAGCATGCCCGGCTTCGCGGCCTGCCACTCGGTGTCCTTGTACTGCGCGGCGTGCGGGGCGTGGTCGGTGGCGACGACGTCGATCACACCCTCGGCGAGCGCCTCGCGCATGGCGCGGGTGTCGTCGGCGGTGCGCAGCGGCGGGTTGACCTTGTTCACCGGGTCGTAGCTCGACAGCCTGCTGTCGGTGAGCAGCAGGTGGTGCGGGGTCACCTCGGCGGAGACCTGCACGCCGGCGGCCTTCGCGGTGCGAAGCACGTCGATGGTGCGGGCGGTCGAGATGTGGCAGACGTGCAGCCGGGCCCGCGCCTCGCGGGCCAGCGCGCAGTCCCGGGCGACGATCGTCTCCTCGGCGGTGGCAGGCCAGCCGGTCAGGCCCAGCCGCGCGGCGGCCGCGCCCTCGTGCGCCTGCGCGCCGCCGGTGAGCCGGTGGTCCTCGGCGTGCTGGGCGATCACCACGTCCAGCACCGATGCGTACTCCAGCGCGCGGCGCATGATCAGCGGGTCGTTCACGCACCGGCCGTCGTCGGAGAACATCCGCACGCCGGCGCGGGAGTCCGCCATGGTCCCGAGCTCGGCGAGGCGCTCCCCGCCCAGCCCGACGGTCACGGCGCCGACCGGGTGCACGTCGACCAGGCCGATCTCGGCACCGCGCCGCCACACGTGCTCGACGACGACGTCGGAGTCGGCGACCGGGTCGGTGTTCGGCATCGCGAAGATCGCGGTGAACCCGCCCAGGGCCGCGGCGCGGCTGCCCGTCTCGACCGTCTCGGACTCCTCGCCACCGGGTTCACGCAGGTGCACGTGCAGGTCGACGAAACCGGGCAGCAGGACCGCGCCCCGGGCGTCGAGCACCTCGGCGCCGTCGGGGGCCGTCAGACCGGCCGCGATGGTCGTCACGACCCCGTCGGTGACCAGGACGTCGACGGCGTCCTCGCCGTAGGGCCGGGCGTTGGTGATCAGAAGCTGGCTCACTCGGGTGCTCCTGCGAGTAGGTGGTAGAGGACGGCCATCCGGACGTGCACGCCGTTGCGCACCTGGGCGAGGACCGCGGAGTTGCCGGCGTCGGCGACCGCGGGGGCGATCTCCATGCCGCGGATCATGGGGCCGGGGTGCAGCACGACGGCGTGCTCGGGCAGCCGGGACGCGCGCTGTTCGGAGAGCCCGAACCGGACCGCGTACTCGCGCGCGGAGGGGAAGAAGCCGCCGTGCATCCGCTCGGCCTGCACGCGCAGCATCATCACCGCGTCCAGCCCGGCCAGCTCGGCGTCGAGCTCGTGCGAGACCCGGCACGGCCAGGACTCGACACCGGTGGGCAGCAGGGTCGGCGGCGCGACCAGCACGACCTCGGCGCCCAGCGTCGCGAGCAGCAGCACGTTGGAGCGCGCGACCCGCGAGTGCAGCACGTCGCCGACGATGCCGATCCGGCGCCCGGCGATCCCGCCGAGCCGGTCCCGCAGCGTGGCCGCGTCGAGCAGCGCCTGGGTGGGGTGCTCGTGGGTCCCGTCGCCCGCGTTCACGATCGCGGTCGGGGTGCCGGTGGCCTCCCGGTCGGCCTCGACCCAGTGCGCGAGCCGGTGCGCGGCCCCGGACGCCGGGTGCCGCACCACCACGCAGTCGGCGCCCATCGAGGACAGCGTCAGCGCGGTGTCGCGCAACGACTCCCCCTTGGACACCGAGGAGCCGGACGCCGAGACGTTGACCGTGTCCGCGCTCATCCACTTGCCGGCGATCTCGAACGACACCCGGGTGCGGGTGGAGTTCTCGTAGAACATCGTGATGACGGTGCGCCCACGCAGCGTCGGCAGCTTGCGGACCTCGCGGCCGAGCAGCGCCTGACGCAGCCGGTCGGACGTGTCGAGCAGCGCGGTCGCCTCGCTGGCATCGAGGTCGGCGGCCGAGAGCAGGTGTCTCACGCGGTCTCCCCCTGGGTCAGCCACACGCCGTCGCTGCCGTCGATCTCGGTGAGCGACAACAGGATCTGCTCGGAGCGCGAGGTCGGCACGTTCTTGCCCACGTAGTCCGCGCGGATCGGTAGCTCGCGGTGCCCCCGGTCGATCAGGACGGCCAACTGCACGATCCTCGGGCGGCCCTCGTCGCGCAGCGCGTCCAGCGCCGCCCGGGTGGTGCGGCCCGACATCAGGACGTCGTCGACGAGCACGACCAGCTTGTCGTCCACCCCGCCCTCCGGCACGGCGGTGGACTCCAGCGCACGGGCCGGGCCGCGGCGCAGGTCGTCGCGGTAGAGGGTGGCGTCCACGGACCCGACGGTCGGTGCGACGCCGGCGAAGTCGGTGATCGCCGCGGCCAGCCGGTGGGCCAGGTGGACACCGCGGGTCGGGACGCCGAGCAGGACGAGATCGTCGGCGGCGTCCGGGCCGAACGCGGTCTTCTCGATGATCTGGTGCGCGATGCGCGCGATGGTGCGGGTGACGTCGGCTGCCGAGAGCAGTTCCCGGCCGGGATCCTGCGCGCCTACGTCCCCGCGGCGGTTCTGCGCCACGAGGTAGCTCCTTCCCCGCCTCACCGGACGGGCTTAAAGGACGGTCTTGCACGGCCAAACTAGCAACCGGCCCGGTGTGACGAGGGCCCGGCCGCACGGCGTCACATGTGCGCTGCGCCGCTCCCCCGGCCACCCGTTCGAGGTCACGGTCCGGTCACGATGCGCATCGGTCGAACCGGCCGTGCCCGGTCGGCCGGCGTGACCCGGTTCCCCCCATCACACCCACAGGAGCGGGTGGTGCTCGCGGTCTCCACACCCTGCGCTACCGCAGACGAGGGACGCGCGACTGCCCCGTTCGTGTGGGAAAGCGCTCGTCAACCCCCCGAGCAGGGGGTCGAACTTGACCGCGTCGGACCGGACCCGGAGGATTACTCTCCGTATCAATCAGGGAACGTGCCGCAGAGCCGGGGCGCGCGCGACGGCCGGAAGCCGGACGCCGCCGCCGGGGCACCCGGCGCCGCCAACGGAGATCGGGGACCACCCACAGGGGCGACGCCACGGCCATCCGGCACACCGCCGGTGACCGACCGGCGGACTGCGGCACGGACCGTAGGAACGAGGGGATCGATGGGCGACTACGCCAAGGCGCTCGGGGGGAAGCTCCGGGCGATCAGGCAGCAGCAGGGGCTGTCGCTGCACGGCGTCGAGCAGAAGTCCGGCGGTCGCTGGAAGGCGGTCGTCGTGGGCTCCTACGAGCGCGGTGACCGGGCGGTCACCGTGCAGAAGCTGGCCGAGCTGGCCGACTTCTACGGGGTGCCGGTGGCCGAGCTGCTTCCCGAGGGGCGCATCCCGTCCGGCAGCGAGCCGGCAACCAAGATCGTGATCAACCTGGAGCGGCTGCAGCAGCTCCCCGCGGACAAGGTGGGCCCGCTGGCCCGCTACGCCGCGGCCATCCAGAGCCAGCGCGGCGACTACAACGGCAAGGTGCTGTCCATCCGTGCCGAGGACCTGCGCTCGCTCGCGATCATCTACGACATGTCGCCCGGTGAGCTCACCGACCAGCTCATCGACTGGGGCGTGCTGCCACCGGAGGCACGGCCCGGCAATCCCGTGGCATGATCGGTCGCGCCGGACGCGCCCCAGGGGAAGGGTGGCGCGCCCGGCGTCCGGAACGGGCCGGTGGTGGCCGGGATCCGCACAGTCTCCCGGCCGCCACCGGCCCGTCCGTTCGCTACAGCGTCGCGCGCAGGTGCTCGGCGATGTCCGAGATCTGCCCGAGGACCCCGTTGACGTAGCGCGGTGAGTCGTCGGTGGACAGCGTCCGCGCCAGCTCGACCGCCTCGGTGATGGCCACCGGATCGTCGACGTCGTCGACCCACAGCAGCTCGTAGACCGCGATCCGCAGCAGCCCGCGGTCCACCGCGGGCATGCGGTCGACCGACCAGCCCACGGCGTGCTCGGCGAGCAGCTGGTCGATCCGTTCACGATGGGCCGCGACACCCTCGACGAGCTTCGCCGCGTAGTCCTGCACCGGCGGGGCGTCGTCCGTCTCGCGGCGCGCGGTCAGCACCCGCAGCGGTGCCTCGTCGCGGGCCTCGGCCTCGAAGAGGATGTCCAGGGCCCGCTTGCGGGCCTTGGTACGTGCGCGCACGTCAGACCGCCTGCATCAGGAGGTACGGCCGAGGTACCGGCCGTCCCGCGTGTCGACCTTGATCTTGGTGCCGGACTCGAGGAACAGCGGCACCTGGATCTCGGCTCCGGTCTCCAGGGTCGCCGGCTTGGTGCCGCCGGTGGAGCGGTCGCCCTGCAGCCCCGGGTCGGTGTGCGAGATGACGAGCTCGACCGAGGTCGGGAGCTCGATGAACAGCGGCTCGCCCTCGTGCAGCGAGACCTGGGCGACGGCGTTCTCCAGCAGGTACTTCGCGGCGTCGCCGACGGCCTTCTCCGAGATCGGGAGTTGCTCGAAGGTGTCACCGTCCATGAACACGAAGTCGCCGCCGTCGCGGTACAGATAGGTCATGTCGCGCCGGTCGACCGTCGCGGTGTCGACCTTCGTGCCGGCGTTGAAGGTCTTGTCGACGGTCTTGCCGGACATCACGTTCTTGAGGGTGGTACGCACGAACGCACCGCCCTTGCCCGGCTTGACGTGCTGGAACGCCGTGACGGTCCACAGCTGGCCATCGATGTTCAGCACCAGGCCGTTCTTCAGGTCGTTCGTCGTCGCCACGTGCGCGCTCTCCTGCTCGGGTGTCGGGTCGTGCGGTCGGGCACCGCGCCCTTCGATGACGACGGCGCCACGGCTCGCGGAACGGGCGGCGCGTCGCGGGGACGTCCGATGCGTCGGGGCGCAAGGTTACCGGCACGCTGTCCACCTGGCGGTTCCGGGCCGCCTGCGAGGATGTCCGCATGACGGTGCGGGTGGTGGTGGCCGACGACCAGGCGGTGGTGCGGGCGGGGCTGCGGACGGTGCTGGCCGCGGCGCCGGACATCGAGGTGGTCGGCGAGGCGTCCGACGGTGGCGCCGCCGCCGAGCTGGCGGAGTCGCTGCGGCCCGACGTGGTGCTGATGGACGTCCGGATGCCCGGCACCGACGGTATCGAGGGCACCCGGCGGATCCGGGCGTTGCGCGACTCGGCGATCCGGGTGCTGGTCGTGACCACCTTCGACCTGGACCGGCACGTCTACGACGCCCTGCGTGCCGGGGCGTCCGGGTTCGTGCTGAAGGACGTCGAGCCGGAGGACCTGCAGGTCGCGGTCCGGACGGTGCACGCGGGCCACGAGCTGTTCGCGCCGTCGGTGACCCGGCGCCTGGTGGGGTCGTTCGTGCCGGCCGACCCGCAGCCGGCGCCCGGACCGGTGGGGACGCTGACCGGGCGGGAGCGGGAGGTGCTCGCCCTGGTCGCGACCGGGTTGTCCAACGCGGAGATCGCCGACCACCTGGTCCTGGGCCCGACGACGGTGAAGACGCACGTGTCGAACCTGCTCACCAAGCTGGACCTGCGCGACCGGGTGCAGCTGGTGGTGTTCGCCTACGAGCACGGGCTGGTGGGGGCGGCCGGTGCCGGCGGCTGAGCGACCGGCGCCGGTGCCGGGCTCGCGCGCCGGCGACGCGGCACTCGCCTCGGGTGTGTTCCTGATCGCGATGCTCGAGGTGGTCGGCACGGTCTTCGCGCCGGTCCCGGTGATGAACGCCCCGCTGACCGGGGCGGCCGGTCTCGCCGCCGGGATCGTCCTGGCCGGCGTCCAGGCCGCGGCGGTCATGCTGCGCCGGGGGCGGCCGCGCCTGGTGTACGCACTGATCGCGGTCGTCGCGGTCGTGGAGTTCGGGACGATCGGCGCGTTCGCGAGCTACTCCTGGCCGGTGCTGGCGTTCGCCGTCGCCCGCGCGCCCGGGCGGGCCACCGGATGGCTGGTGCTGCCGGTGCTCGGGGCGCTCGCCGGCGCCGCGGTCCTGGGTGGCGGCATGCCCGCGGATCTGGGAACCCGGCTGGGGCTCGCGACCGGGCTCGGGCTCAGCGTCAGCATGCTGGTGCTCATCGGCGCCGCCGCGGGCCGCTACACCCGCTACGGCGCCCGCCGCGCCGAGCAGCAGCGGGCGGAGACCGAGCGGGTCCGGCGGGCCGCGGCGCTGCGGACCGAGCGGTCCCGGATGGCCGAGGAGATCGGGAGCGGGGTGCTCGCCGGGCTGCGCCGGCTGGTCGGCCTCACCGCGGCAGTCGACCCGGACGGGACCGGGCCGGACGGGAACGGGCCGGACGGGAACGGGCCGGGCAGAAACGGGCCGGGCAGAAACGGGCCGGGCAGGAACGGGCCGGGCAGGAGCGCGCCGGGCGGGGCCGCGCCGGACCTGCGGGCGTTGCGCGACGAGGCGCGGACGGTGCTCGCGGCGATGCGCCGCGTGCTCGGTGTGCTGCGCGCCCCGGCCGACGACGAGCCCGCGGCGGGTGACCCGGCTACGCCATCGCCAGCGGCGCAGGGCCGCATCCCACCGCTGCCCGACCAGGCAGGCCTGGTCGCGCTCGCCGCGTTCCTGGCGGTGGCCCTGCCGCTGGCGGCGCTGCCGCAGGTGGACACCGGCGAACCACCGGTCGACCTGCTGCTGTCCCGGCTCGAGCTGCCGCTGAACTCACCGGTGGCGCTGCTCGCCGTCGCCGCCCAGTTCGCGGCGATCGCCTGGTGGCGCACCGCGCCGGTGGTGGCGATGCTGGTGTCCAGCGTCGGCCTGCTGACCGCCGCGACCCTGACGAACGGCAACCTCGTCGCCGACTGCGGCTGGCTGCTGCTGGTGTGGGGCGCCTCGTCGCGGGCACCGGCCCGGTACTCGGGTCCCGCGGTCCTGGCCGGGACGCTGCTCGCACTCGCCGGGACGCTCCGCACGACCCCGGCCGTCGTCCCGGTGGACCAGGCGATCATCGCGATCGCCTACCTGTGGGTCGTGCCGTACTGGGTCGCCGGGGTACTGGTCCGCAGGCAGCGGACCGAGGCCGAGAGGCGGCGCCGGGAACGCAACGCCGCCCACGACCGCGACGCCGTCGCCCAGGAGCGCCTGCGGGTCGCCCGGGACCTGCACGACGTCGTCGCCCACCACGTCTCCGCGATCGCGGTGCAGGCCGGGGCCGCCCGGCTGGCCCACGACCCGCAGGCGCGGGCCGAGGCACTGGCACACATCGCCGAGTCCGGCCGCCGGGTCGCCGCGGCGCTGCCCGAGCTCGCGGGCCTGACGCCCGACCCGCACGGTGTCGTCCTCGACGCCGCGGGGATCGAACACCTCGTCACCCCGTCGCGGACGGCCGGGTTGCCGGTGGGTGTCGAGGCCGTCGGGAGCCCGGCGGATCCGCCCGGCGACGCCGATCTGTTCGCCCAGCGGATCCTCACCGAGGCGCTGACCAACGTGCTGCGCCACGCCGGCCCGACACCGACCCGGGTCCGCGTCACCCACGGCCCGGCGCAGGTGTCGGTCGAGGTGCACGACGACGGCCCCGTACCCGGCCACCGGCCGGACGGTCACGGCTCGGGGCTGGGGCTTCTCGGCATGCGCGAACGGGTCTCGCTGCTGGGCGGAGAACTGCACGCCGGCACCGCCGACGGTCCGGGCTGGTCGGTCCACGCGGTGCTCCCCCGCTCCCCCGTCGTCCTCGCGGACGAGACCCGGCCGGCACCGATCTCGTCCTCCACGCCGATCCGGAACGACCCCCTCGCCACCTAACGTCGACCCCCTCGACGGCGCGGACCAGGGGGAACGATGACGGGGAACCGGACGACAGAGGCGATAGAGGCGACAGTGGCGACAGAGCCCGGTGGCGGCCGGGCGGCGGCAGGCACCGGCCCGGGCGGGCCCGCGGGCGGGACGACCCCGGGGGGTGCCGTCCCGCCCACGCCGCCGCCCGGCACCGGGCGGCCGGGGCGCCCGTCGGTCGGCTGGACCGAGCTGCTGGTCGCGGTCCCGATCTACCTGGTGCTGACCGCGGCAGCGGGGTTCACGCTGATCCTCGTCGCCGGGATGGACGCCCTGGAGACCGCGGCCGTGCCGCTGCTCGCGCTCACCGGGGTCGCCACGCTGCTGACCGCGTTCGCCGTGCTGGCCCTGCGGGTGCGGTGGCTGCCGGCGATCGGGCTGCGCCGCACGACGTTGCGCTGGCTGCTCATCGGTGCGGCGGCCGGCCTCGTGACCCGGGTCCTCGCGTTCGGGGTCGGCTGGACCTACCAGCAGATCACCGGTGACCTGTCGAACCCGCAGGCATTCCTCGGCAACGCGCTCGCCGGCGACGACCCGCTGATGCTCGCCGGGATCCTGCTCACCGGTGCGCTGCTCGTCCCGTTCGCCGAGGAACTGCTGTTCCGCGGCATCGGCTACGGCGCGCTGCGCCGCTACGGGGTGTGGGTCGCCGCCCCGGCGAGCGCGGCGATCTTCGCGCTCGCGCACGGCGTGAACATCATCCTGGTGATCGCGTTCGTACTCGGTGTGGTCTGCGCACTGCTCTACGAGCGGTCCCGCTCGGTCTGGCCCGCGGTGCTCACGCACGTCGTGTTCAACGCGTCCGGCTTCCTGATCGCCACCCTGTTCCTCTGAGCCGAGAGACCCGATCATGACACTCGAGATCGACGCGCTGTCCAAGCGCTACGGGGAGACGATCGCACTCGACGGTGTCTCCTTCGACGTACGCCCCGGTGAGATCCTCGGTTTCGTCGGCTCCAACGGCGCCGGCAAGACGACGACCATGCGCATCACGCTCGGCGTGCTCGCCGCCGATGCCGGCCAGGTCCGGCTCGACGGCCGCCCGGTCGACCTGGACGTCCGCCGCACGATCGGTTACATGCCCGAGGAGCGCGGCCTGTATCCGAAGATGAAGGTCGGCGAGCAGCTCACCTACCTGGCCGAGCTGCACGGGATGGGGCGGGCCGACGCCCGCCGGGCGAGCGTCCACTGGGCCGAGCGCCTCGGCATCTCCGCGCGCCTGACCAGCACGGTGGACGCGCTGAGCCTGGGCAACCAGCAACGTGTCCAGCTGGCGGCGGCGCTGGTGCACGACCCGGCCGTGCTGGTCCTCGACGAACCGTTCTCCGGGCTCGACCCGGTCGCCGTCGACGTGATGAGCGAGGTGCTGCGGGAGAAGGCCCGCGCCGGGGTCCCGGTCCTGTTCTCCAGCCACCAGCTCGATCTCGTGCAGCGGCTGTGCGACCGCGTCGGGATCATCGTGGCGGGCCGGATGCGGACCGTCGGCACGGTCGCCGAGGTGCGCCGCGGCGCAGGCGTCCGGCTCGAGGTGCACGCCCCGGGCGCGGCCCGCGGCTGGGCCGACGGCCTGCCCGGGGTCACCGTCGAGGGCGCGGCCGACGGCCGGACCACCCTGCTGCTCGACCGGCACGCGGACGACCAGGGCGTCCTGGCCGCCGCGCTCGCCACCGGACCGGTGCACGGCTTCACCGTCCGGACGCCGTCGCTGACCGATCTCTACCGGGAGGTCGTGGCGTGACGCGCCCGCTGCCCGCGCACCGGGCGATCGCGCTGGTCGCCCGGCGCGAGTTCCGCGCCCAGGTCGTGAAGAAGAGCTTCGTGATCAGCAACGCGATCGTGCTGCTGGTCATCGCCGGTGGCATCGTCGCCTTCTCGCTGTTCGGCGGGTCCGGCGACGACCGCCCCACCGTCGGTGTCGCCGGAGCCCCGGACCTCGCGGCCGCGATCAGCGAGGCCGGTGACCGGTCCGGCCTGCCGGTGGACGTGCGGCCGATCGACTCCGCCGGCTCCGGGCGGGAGGCCGTGCTGGCGGGCGACCTCGACGTCGCGGTCCTCCCGGCGGCCGACGGCGCCGTCGCGATCGTCGACGAGGAGGTCCCGGGCCCGGTCCGCGCGGTGCTCGACGCCGCGCTGGAACGCCAGGCCCGCGACGCCGCGCTCACCGGGCTCGGCGTCGACCCGGCGGATCTGGACCGCAGCACCGCACCGACCCTGCTCACCGTCGACGCGCTGGACCCACCCGACCCGGAGGCCGGGCAGCGGACCGCGCTGAGCCTCGTCGCGCTGTTCCTGCTGTTCGGGCAGATACTCGGCTTCGGCACCTACGTGGCGATGGGCGTGGTCGAGGAGAAGTCCAGCCGCGTCGTGGAGCTGCTGCTGTCGACGATCCGGCCGTTGCACCTGCTGTGGGGCAAGATCGTCGGCATCGGTGCGGTCGGGCTGCTGCAGCTCGCGCTCTACGGCGTCGTCGGGCTGACCGCCGGGATCGGCACCGGGGTACTCACCCTCACCACCACCGCGGTCGGGGTGTTCGCGAGCGTGCTCGGCTGGTTCGTGCTCGGGTTCGCCTTCTACTCGGTGCTGTACGCGGCCGCGGGCTCGATGGTGTCGCGCCAGGAGGACATCAACACCACGACCGGGCCGCTGATGCTGAGCCTGTTCCTGCTCTACGGGGCGGCCTTCTACTACGTCGGTTCGCCGGACGCGACGCTGGTGACGGTGCTGTCCTGGATCCCGCCGTTCTCGGCGATCCTGATGCCGCTGCGGATCGCCGACGGATCGGCGACCGTCGTCCAGATCGTCGCGACGATCGGGCTGATGCTCGCCGCCGTGGCGGCGCTGGCGTGGCTGGGCGCCCGGATCTACCACCGCTCCGTCCTGCGGATCGGATCGACCGTCCCCTGGCGGGAGGCACTCGGCCGACGCTGAGCGGTCAGACCTCGATCAGCTCCCGCGGCAGGGTCGTCAGCGGCACCGCCGGGCCGTCCGGGACCACGTGCAGGGTGTCCTCGATCCGTACCCCACCGCGTCCCTGCAGGTAGACGCCCGGTTCCACGGTGACGACCTGCCCGGCGGCGATCGACCCGGTGCCCGAGCGCCCCAGCCACGGCGCCTCGTGCACCGCCAGCCCGACACCGTGCCCGAGGCCGTGCGGGAACTGCTCGCCGAACCCGGCCTGCTCGATCACCTCACGGGCGGCACCATCGACACCGGGGACGGCGGCGCCGTCGGCCAGCGCCGTCCGGCCGGCCGCGGCGGCGGCATCGACCAGCGCGTGCAGCTCGCGCTGCCAGTCCGCGGCCGGGCCGAGACAGAACGTCCGGGTGGTGTCGGAGTGGTAGCCGTCCAGCGTCGCCCCGAAGTCGATCTTCACGAGGTCGCCGCGGCGCAGTACGGCTTCGGTCGGCCGGTGGTGCGGGACGGCCGAGTGCTCCCCCGCGGCCAGGATCGTCTCGAACGACGGCCCCACGGCTCCCAGCCGTCGCATCCGGTCGTCCAGGTCCAGTGCGACCTCCCGCTCGGTGCGGCCCGGGACCAGCCCGCCGGCGTCGAGCAGCTCGCCCAGCGCGGTGTCGGCCAGCTCGCAGGCGGCCCGGATCGCGGCGACCTCACCGGCGTCCTTCCTCGTCCGCAGCCGGGTGACCAGTCCGGGGGCCCGTCGCAGCCTGCGGCCGGGGACGGCGTCGCGGATCGCGGCGAGCCCGTCCACTGTCAGCGTCGCCGAGTCGTAGCCCAACGCCCGCCCCGGCGGGACCGACGCCGCGGCGGCCGGGGCGCTCGGCCGGTCGATCACCGTCTGCAGGTCCGGACACTGCTCGGCGGCCTGGATCCGGTAGCGGCCGTCGGTGCAGAGCAGGTCCGTCGCGCCGGTACCGACGACGACGGCGGCGTTGGAGCCGGTGAAACCGGTGAGGTAGCGGACGTCGAGCAGGTCGGTGACCAGCAGGGCGTCCAGGCCCGCGGGGATGAGGAGATCGCGCAGGGCGTCCCGGCGGTCGGGGTGGGGCATGCGTGCGAGCCTATGTCCTAGGGTCACCGCATGGGCCTGTACTTCCGCCAGCTGCTCTCCGGCCAGGACTACGCCGTCGGCGACCCGGTGGCCACCCAGATGGTCAACTTCTCCTACCTCATCGGGGACACCGCGACCCGGGAGGCGGTCGTCGTCGATCCCGCCTACTCCCCCGACGAGCTGCTGGCCACCCTCGACGCGGACGGCATGCGCCTGACCGGTGTGCTGGCCACCCACCACCACCCCGACCACGTCGGCGGCTCGATGATGGGCTTCGACCTGGTCGGCGTCGCGGACCTGATCGGGCGGCACCCGGTCCCGATCCACGTGCAGCGGTCCGAGGCCGACTACGTGACCCGGGTGACCGGGCTGTCCGCGACCGACCTGACCCCGCACGACCACGACGACGTGATCGAGGTCGGCGACGTCGCGATCCGGCTGCTGCACACCCCCGGCCACACCCCGGGCAGCCAGTGTTTCCTGGTGCCGGACCCGGACGGCGGCGACAAGCTCGTCGCGGGCGACACGCTGTTCCTGCAGGGCTGCGGGCGCACCGACTTCCCCGGCGGTGACGCCGCGCAGATGTATCACTCGCTCCAGCAGCTCGCGTCGCTCAAGGGCAACCCGACGGTCTACCCGGGGCACCGCTACTCCGACGCGCCCAGCGCACCGCTGACGGACGTGCAGCGCACCAACATGGTCTACCGGGCGTCCTCGGCGGAACAGTTCGTGGCGGCGTTCGGCTCCTGAGTCCGCATCCCGATGCCGGGGCCGCGCGCCGTCGTCCTCGTCGAGGGGGCCAGTGACGCCGCCGCGATCGAGACCCTGGCCCGGCGGCGCGGTGAGCCGCCCGACGACGTGAAGATCGTCGCGCTGCACGGCTACACCAACCTGCCGTCCGCGCTGCGTACACTCGGCCCGGCGGCACCGCAGCGGATCGCGGTGCTGTGCGACGCGGGGGCCGAGGCCTACGCCCGCCGGGCCCTCGGTCCGGCGGGGACCTGCCGGGTCTGCCACGCCGATCTGGAGGACGAGCTCATCCGCGCGCTCGGCGCCGATCGGGTGCGCGACGTCGTCGAGGCCCAGGGCGAGCTGGCCGGCCTGCGGGCCCTGGAACGCCAACCCGCGCAACGCGACCGCACTCCGGAGCAGCTGCTGCACCGGTTCCTCGGCGTCCGGTCCGGGCGCAAGGCCCGCTACGGCGGAGCGCTCGCCGCGGCACTCGATCTCGACGCACTACCGGACCCGTTGCGTCTGGTCCTCGACGACGTCGGGCTCTGAGACCGCGGTGTGCCCGTCCCCGGTTCCGTCGGTGGCGATCCAGGCGGCGAGCACGACGACGATCCGCGACAGCGCGAACAGGAAGAACAGCATCGCGAGCACCGCACCGAACACGGCCCCGCCCGTCGTGTCCGCGACGGCGCCGACGGTCAGCGCCGTCCCCAGCTTGAGCAGCTCCAGCGCCACCACCCCCATGCCGGCGGGTACCGCCACCCGGCCGAACGGGACCGGCACCCGGGGGAGCCGGGCGAGCACGAAGCACAGCACGACCCAGTCGACGACCAGGACCACCGCGGCACCGACGGCCCGCAGCGCGATCCGGCCGCCGAGGGCGTCGCGCAGGCCGAGCAGCTCCAGGGTGAGGCCGGCGAGCCCCGTCACCGCGACGGTCACCGCCAGCGAGCCCAGCACGGCCACGCCCAGGACACCCAGTGCCCACAGGTCCCACAGGAACCGGCGCGGCGAGGACATCTTCGCCGGCGGCAACAGGTACTGGGCGGACAGCGCCTCCCGCAGGTACGCCGTCCAGGTCGCGCCCGCCCACAACACGCCGATCGCGCCGATGCCGACCAGCGAGCCGCCGTGCGACACGACCGTGTCGAGCACCGGACCGGCGACGGACACGAGCCCCGCGGGCACCAGCGTCTCCACCGCGAGGACCAGATCCTGCTGCGTGGCCGACCGCCAGAACACGAGGAGCCCGAGCGCGGCGAACACGACCATCAGCAGCGGGACGGACGCGATCACCGTGTAGAACGCGACGGCGGCGGAGAGATGGTTGCCGCGGGCCGTCCGGTAGCGCTCGGCGGCCCGCCGGATCCGGGCGAGCCGGGGGTCCTCGGGCAGCTCGCGCAGCCGCCGCACCCCGTCCCGGATGTCGTCGCGCACCGGGGCACCCTCCCCGATTCCGCCGGTCGAGGCCGTCGGCCTCTGGTCCGGACGACCGTACCCCGGTATGTCTTCCTCGTGTCACACACCACATCCGGCGCCGCGTCGCCGGCTCCGCCCCGGGCGACCGTCCTGCTCCTCGGAGCGGCCGCGGCCGTCGTCGTCTCGGCCGGGTTGTACGCCGCCGCCTGGCTGGCCGGGCCGGTGTTCCTCGCCCTGACGATCGTGATCGTCGTGCATCCGCTGCACGGGCGGCTGCGGCGCGCCGGGGTGCCCGGATGGCTGGCGACGACGCTGCTGCTCCTGGCGATACACGGCCTGCTGCTGGTGCTGTCCGCGGTGCTGGTGGTGTCGGTCGCCCGGCTGGTGACGGTGCTGCCGGCCTACGCCGCCGAGGCGAACCAGCTGGTGGGCGGCCTGACCGCCCGGGCAGCCGAGTTCGGGGTGGGCGTCGATCAGCTGCGGGCGATGACGGCGTCGATGGACGCCCGCCGGATCACGACGCTCGCGGCCGGGCTGCTGCTCCAGGTCGCCGGGCTGGCCGGGAACCTGATCTTCCTGTTCTCGCTGCTGCTGTTCCTCGGCATCGAGTCGACCGCGGCGACGGCGCGGCTCGACGCCGTCGCCGCCGCCCGCCCGGCCATCGCCGACGCGCTGCGCCGGTTCGCCCACGGAACCCGGCGCTTCCTCGTGGTCACCACGGTGGTCGGCCTGGTCACGGGCGTGATCGACGCCGTCGTGCTGACCGCGCTCGGGGTGCCGCTGGCCGTGCTCTGGGGACTGTTGGTGTTCATCACGAACTACATCCCCTACATCGGGTTCTGGATCGGGTTCGTCCCGCCGGTGCTGCTCGCGCTGCTCGCCGGTGGGCCGGGACAGGCCGCGGCCGTGTCCGTCGTGTTCATCGTGGTCAACTTCGTGCTGACGTCACTGGTGCAGCCCAAGTTCGTCGGGAACGCGGTGGGGCTGTCGGTCTCGGTGACGCTCGTGGCGTTGGTGTTCTGGGCCTGGCTGCTCGGCCCGCTCGGCGCGGTACTGGCGGTGCCGCTGACGTTGCTGGTCAAGCAGCTGCTGGTGGACGCCGACCCGCGCACGCGGTGGCTCGACGCGCTGCTGGGTACGACGCCGGCCCCGGCCGCCCCCGCGAGCACCGCGCCGGCCGGTACGAACGGGGCCGAAGGTTCGGGTGCGAGCGGGACCTTGGACCCGGTCCACGCCGTGCCGGCAGCGGCACCATCTACCTCGACGACGTCCGATCCGGTCGCCACCGGGCTGGTGACGGCCACCGGGACCGTGACGCACGCCGATCCTGACGATCCTCAGAGGACGGAACACGGACATGGTCGACACGAGTGACGGGACCGGCCGCGAAACGACGGCCACGGCCACCGACGGTGCGGTCTCGCGACGGGTGCGCGCGCTCGTCGTGCTGCGCGGCGTGCTGGTGCTGGCGTTCGGGCTCGCGGTGCTGCTGACGCCGGGCCTGGCGGTGCTGGCGCTCATCTACGTGTTCGCGGCGTACGCGCTGGTCGACGGCATCGCCGCGATCGTGCTCGGCATCCGGCACCGCGCGGAACGGCCGGGCTGGGGCTGGGCGATCGCCCAGGGTGTGATCTCGGTGATCGCCGGTGTGGTCGCGTTCACGCTGCCCGCGTCGGCGGCGCTGGCGTTGCTGTTCGTGATCGCGTTCTGGGCGATCCTGGCCGGTGTGGTCACCGCGATCTCGGCGAACGAGGTCCGCAAGCACGACGGGCCGTGGGGCTGGATCGCCGTCCGGGCGGCGCTCGACGTGGCCTTCGGTGTGCTGCTGCTGGTGTGGCCCGCCTCCGGCATCCTCGCGATGCTGTGGCTGGTCGGCGGGTTCGCGATCGTCACCGGCGTCGTGCTGATCGCCCAGGCGTTCCGGTCGCAGACGCAGCCGGCGGTCGGCTGAGCAGGGTGTGATGTCTCAGGACATGGGTGGCAGTTCTGCATCAGGACACCGCTGACGGTTGGTGCGTCAGGACTGTGGTGACGCACCCGGGGTCTTCGGGCGGGTTCCGCGGGGTCGCCCGTAGCCGATGCAGGGAGCGGATCTGCCGTGCTCGGCGAGGATCTCGCCTTCGAGGTCGGTGATGGTGATCTTGTCGCCGGTGTGGTTGCCGTCGCTGTCGATGAGGGCCTGTCGGAGCGCGTGGTCGACATCGATCTCGTAGGACACCTTGTCTACGTGGAGGGTCCACAGTGTCACCGATGTCGTGACACAGACTCGTCACCGATGTCCTGAGACATCACAACGACCGCTCGGCGCTTCCCGTCAGCCGCTCGAACAATTATTCGACGAATGCTGTCTGTACTGCGAAAAGTGTCGGTGCTCGCCGGTATGTTCGAGTCATGCAGCAGACGGTGACAGTGCCCGCGGGCCTGGCGGAACATCCGCCGGGCCCGCAGCTGTGCACCCTGCTGGCAGGCCTCGACGCCGCGCGGGTGACCAACCACGCCACGGTGGAGCTGTTGCGGGCGTGGCGGCGGCTGCGGTCCTATGTCGACGCCGGTGAGCTGGCCGTGCTGGCCGAGCTGGGGCGCCGTGACTCTCATGCCGACCCGCACACGGTGGCCCGGGTCGAGCAACCGGATCCGGACTGCCTGTTCGAGATCGCCACCGCGCTGACCGTCACCGAGAACTCCGCCGCCCGTGACCTGGAGCTGGCCGAGACGCTGGTGTGGCGGCTGCCGGCCGTGCACGCCGCGCTGGCCGCCGGTGCCGTCGACCGTGCCAAGGCCTGGGTGTTCGCCGACTATCTCGGCGACGACCAGCTCACCGACGCCTGTGTCGGGCGGGTGCTGGACGCGTTGCTGCCGAAAGCCCCCGGACTGACCACCGGGCAGCTACGGGCCCGGATCCAGCGGATGCTGATCGCGATCGACCCGGGCGCCGCCGGCCGCCGTTACCGCGCCGCGCTGCGGGAACGACGCGTGGTCTGTTACCTCGACCGGGACGGTGCGGCCACGATCTCGATGATCGGGCTCGACCCGGCCGCGGCCCAGGCCTCGTGTGAACGCGTCGACATCCTCGCCCGCGCCGTCCGCGAGGCCGGACACCCCGACTCCTTGTCCCATATCCGGGTGGAGCTGTACATGGCTCTGACCGACGGCACCGTCCACACGATGAGCAACGACCAGATCATCGCCACCCTGCTGGCCCGTGCCGCCCGGCGAGACGACACCGACTCCACCGGGCAGGACGGGACGGAGAAGTGCGACGACGTCGTACCACAGGACCGGGAGCGGGAGCGGGCCGAGGCCGATCGCACAGGTAGGGCCACCACGGACCGGACCAACGCGCACGGCCAGGCCGGTGCCGATGGCCGGGCCGGTGCCGATGGTGGCAACGGCGAGGACGACGCTCCCAGCGCTCCGGGAGGAAGTGGCCCGCAACCCGACGCTCCGGGATCGGGTGACTCCTGCAGCGTCCCGGCCACTACAGATCCGCCGGCCGAGGCCCCGCCCGAGCGGGCCCCGGCCGGGATCGAGATCCGCATCCGGCTCTCCACCCTGCTCGGCCACGACGAGCACCCCGCCGAGATCCCCGGCCTCGGCCCGCTCCTGGCCGGACCTGCCCGCGACGCCGTCGCCCGGCACCGCCATGCCGAATGGCGGTTCGCCGTCACCGACACCGACGGTCACCTCCTACTGGCCGACCACACCCGGCAGCGACCCGTCCCCGCGCCCGGGGGCCGGCCGGGCCCGGTGCAGAGCCACGGTGGCGTCGTCGAACTCCAGGTCCCCGCCACCCTGCTGACGGCACTGGTCGCGGACCCACCGCCCGGTTGGCAGCGCCTGATCGCCGACCTCGCCGCCCAGTACTCCCGCCGCGACCACCTGCGCGCCGCCCTGGACGAGCAACCACACGCCCGCTTCCCCCACCGCGCCCTGCGCCGCCACATCGAGATCCGCGACCGAACCTGCAGGTACCCCGGCTGCCGGCGACCGGCCCGCAAGGCCCAACAGGACCACACGCACGAGCACCGGCACGGTGGCGTCACCGTCGAGACGAACCTCGGGGCTCTGTGTATCGTCCATCATTCCCTCAAGACCGCCGGGCACTGGCGCCTCACCCAGCCCACCCCCGGCACGTTCCGATGGACGAGTCCGTTACGCCACAGCTACCTCACCCGCGGCGAACCGGTCTGTCCACCGCTGCCCGACCCGGTCCCGCCGGGCCGGGACGACGAGCCGGCACCCGACTCCGAGGTCGAGGTCGAGTGCGCGCCACCGTCAGCGGCGGAGCGCGCCCTCGAGGAGATGCCGATCTTCCCCGAACCCGAGCCCGACGTGACCGCCGACGACACGGCCGAGACCGCAGGCGACATGACCGCGCTCGACGACGATGCGCCCGACCGTGCCCCGCCGAACGGCCCCGACCAGGACAAACCTCCGTTCTGACGGCTTCGATCGCCGTCAGGAGTGCGATCCGTGGCTCAGCGACGTCGAGAAGGGACGACTCAGGTACGTCGATGCAGCCAGTCGAATCATGCCTGCAGCCCGTTTCCCGGGTCGCGGAGACCTCCAGCACCTCGACGTCTGGCTGGGCACGTCGGGCATAGCCCGCGCTCGACCATGCCCACATCGAGGTAACAACCCGCGCCGGTGTTGATCTGGGCGACGCGGATCCCGGTCGCGCGGGGTCCGGTCTGCGTCCAGCAGGAGGTTCCTGGTCTCTCCCGAGCACCGCGCACGGCCGCTCCGGCCCGAGGCCGGCGAGCGTGCGTTCCAGCAACACACCCGGCGCGACGAGAGCTCCGGGTGTGCGCACGACCCGGTCGGGGAGGCGGCGCCCACGCGGCCGGGAGCCGCGACATCCTGTCCCCGATACGTGTACGCCCGATCGAGATCGAGACGAGCTGAGGGCAGCCGTTTGCCACGGGCCGCAGCGCCACCGACCCCGCCGAGCGCACGGCCACCTATCCAGGCGTTCCGGGTCGGCCGGCACCTCGCATCGCGAACAGCGATGCATACCGCGGTCGGCTGACCGCTACCGCACTCCGGCAACCGGCCCTCGCTGCGCTCAGCGACTGATCGCGGAGTACGCGGTCTCCAGGAGGGCCGGGTCCGGGCCCTCCAGCCGTCCCGGGCGCGCCGGCCCGTCGAGGACGACGAACCGGAGTGTCCCGGCCCGGGACTTCTTGTCGCCCCGCATCGACTCGGTCAGTTCCGGCAGCACCCCGGGCTCGTACGACGTCGGCAGCCCGACCAGTTCCAGCACCTCGCGGTGCAGGTCGGCGGTGGCGTCGTCGAGCCGGCCGGCGGCGCGGGCCAGCTCCGCGGCGAACACCAGCCCGACGGACACGGCGTTGCCGTGCCGCCACCGGTAGTCCTCGCGGCGCTCGATCGCGTGGCCGAGGGTGTGACCGTAGTTCAGGATCTCCCGCAGGTGCGACTCGCGCAGGTCGGCACCGACGACGTCGGCCTTCACCCGGATCGAGCGCCGCACCAGCTCCGCCAGCACCGGACCGGCCGGGTCGAGCGCCGCGGCCGGGTCGGCCCGCACCCGCTCGAGGATCACCGGGTCGGCGATGAAACCGGCCTTCCAGACCTCGGCCGAGCCTGCCACGAGCTCCGCGTGCGGCAGGGTGCGGAGCGTGTCCAGGTCGACGAGCACCGCGGACGGCTCGTGGAACGCCCCGACCAGGTTCTTCCCGGCGGCGGTGTTGATGCCGGTCTTGCCGCCGACCGCCGCGTCCACCATCGCGAGCAGGGTGGTCGGGACGTGCACGACCTTGATGCCGCGCATCCAGGTGGCGGCGACGAACCCGGCGAGGTCGGTGACCGCTCCCCCGCCCAGCCCGACGACGACGTCGGCGCGGGTCAGGGCGGCGTCCGCGCAGGCCTGCCAGCAGGCGGCGAGCGAGTCGAGGGACTTGCCGGCCTCGGCGTCGGCGACCTGCACCGTGGACGCGGCGAGCCCGGCACCGGTGAGCTCGGCGCGGGCGGCCTCAGCACGGTCGGTCAGGGTCGGCGGGTGGACGACCAGGACGCGCCCGGCCCCGGTCGACGCGACGACCTCGGCGAGGCGCGCGGAGACACCGGCGCCCACGAGCACCGGGTAGGGGCGCTCTGCGTTCACCTCGATCCGGACGGCGCCGTCGCGCTCCGGAACGCCGGAGGCGTCCGGGAGGGTGGCCGCGGGGCCGATGGAAGCGGGGTCCGTGGTCATCGGGCCTCCACCTGGTCGTGCGGGCCGGCACTCGCGGTGTCGCCGGTGCCGGCGGGCCCCGTGCTCGCGGGGTCAGTGGTCGCGGGGTCAGTGCTCGCGGTCCCGCCCTCCGGGTTGCCGAAGCCGGGGGTCGGCAGCGCCGAGTCCTGGCGCGGGGTCGGCCGGTCGTGCGGGTCCTCCGCATCGGGGGCGGCGTCCGCGGCCTCACCCTCCGCGAGCCCGAACGCGGCCAGCACTACGGCGACGACCTGGTTGGGGCTGCGCCGCGCGGTCGGAACCTGCACGGTCGCGACCTCGGCGTAGAGCGGCGCCCGGTCGGCGAGCAGGCTTCGGAACGTCGCCCGTGGGTTCACCCCGGCCAGCAGTGGCCGCGCGGTCGACATGCCGGTGCGGCGCATCCCGTCGGCGAGGTCCACGTCGAGGGCGACGACCCGGTGCTCGTGCAACAGCGCCCGGGTCTGTTCGGCCAGCACCGCCCCGCCGCCGAGGGCGAGGACGCCGTGCCCGGCCCGCAGCTGCTCGGCGACGACCTCGCGCTCCAGCGCCCGGAACGCGGGCTCGCCCTCCTGCACGAACATCTCGGCGATCGGCTTGCCGATGCGCTCCACGACCGCGGCATCGGTGTCGGCGAAGCTCAGGCCGAGCCGCTCGGCGAGCAGGGTGCCGATCGTCGTCTTGCCGGACCCGGGCGGGCCGACGAGCACGACGAAGGGCCGCCCGTGGGCGTCCGGACCGGGCGCGGTCACTGCTCGCTCCCGGCGAGGTAACCGGCCACGTTGCGGCGCGTCTCGGCCAGCGAGTCGCCACCGAACTTCTCCAGTGCCGCCTGGGCCAGTACGAGGGCCACCATCGTCTCGACGACGACGCCGGCCCGCGGGACGGCGCAGGCGTCGGACCGCTGGTGGATCGCCGTGGCCTCCTCACCGGTCTCGGTGTCGATCGTGCGCAGCGCGCGCGGCACCGTGGAGATCGGCTTCATCGCGATCCGGACGCGGACCGGCTCGCCGTTGGTCATGCCGCCCTCGATGCCGCCGGCGCGGTTGGTGAGCCGGGTGACGGGCACGGTGCCGCCCGGGCCCTCGCCGCGCGCACCGGCGGGAACCATCTCGTCGTGCGCGACGGACCCGCGGCGATGCGCGGTGCGGAAGCCGTCACCGATCTCGACACCCTTCATCGCCTGGACGCCCATCAGCGCGGACGCCAGCCGGGCGTCGATGCGGCGGTCGGCCTGCACGTAGCTGCCGACGCCGACCGGCATCCCGTAGGCGATCACCTCGATCACCCCGCCGAGGGTGTCGCCGGCCTCGTGTGCCGCGTCGATCTCGGCGGCCATCCGGGCACCGGTCTCATCGGTGAAGGCACGCACCGGGTTCGCGTCGATCCGGTCCAGGTCGCCCGGGCCGGGCAGCGGCTCCTCGTCCGGGGCGTCGACGGCGCCGATCCCGACGACGTGCGACACGACCGTCACGCCGAACGCCTGCTCGAGGAACGCCTTCGCCACGGTGCCGAGCACGACCCGGGCCGCGGTCTCCCGGGCGCTCGCGCGTTCCAGCACGGGGCGGGCCTCGTCGAAGCCGTACTTGGTCATGCCGGCGAGGTCGGCGTGGCCGGGGCGGGGCCGGGTCAGCGGCGCGTTACGGGCGCGGTTCGCGATCAGCTCCGGGTCCACCGGGTCGGCCGCCATCACCGTCTCCCACTTGGGCCACTCGGTGTTGCCGATCCGGACGGCGACCGGGCCACCCTGGGTGACCCCGTGCCGGATGCCGCCGATCACCTCGAGCTCGTCGGCCTCGAACGCCATCCGCGGGCTGCGGCCGTAGCCGAGCTTGCGGCGGGCCAGCTCGACCTGCAGCTCCTTCGTGGTGATCCCGACTCCGGCGACCATGCCCTCCAGCACACCCACCAGCGCCGGGCCGTGGGACTCCCCAGCGGTGATCCATCGCAGCACGGCGTTCATCCTCTCACCCGGGGTTCCCGCGCTCGGACCAGCCCGAGACCTGCGCCGGCAACGGGTTCATCCGGCCACCCCCGCGACGACCACGACGAGTGCCGACCCGAGCAGCACCGGCCCGTGCGGGAGGGCGCTCCCCCACCGTGCCCGGCCGGCGACCAGCGCGAACGCCGCCACCGCGGCCGACAACAGCATCGCGAGGACCGCCGAGACCGGCAGCGCCACCCAGGCCGTGCCGGTCACCGCGGCGCCGACCGGGCCGGCGAGCTTCACGTCCCCGGCCCCCATCGCGCCCGGCGAGGCCAGGTGCACGAGCGCGTACGCGCCGGCCAGCAGCACCGCACCGGCGAGCCCGCGCAGCACCGCCGCCGGCCCGGCCGGGACGAGCGCGAGCAGCACCACCGGCAGCGCGGGCAGGGTGAGCGCGTTCGGCAGGCGGTGTCGCAGCAGGTCGGTGGCCGCGCCCGCGACACCGAGCCAGGACAGGACGGCGAGCAGCGGCGCCCACCGGACGTCGAGCAGGCCGCCGGCGACGAGCACACCGAGCGCCGACCAGAGCACGCCCACGCCGATCTCGCACCACGGCGGTTCGACCGGGGCGCCCCGGCGCAGCCGTGCCAGCCACCGCCGGGTCAGCGCACCGGCCCACGCGCCGGCCGCTCCGGCGAGCAGGCCGGCCGCGAGCGGGAGGAGCTGCAGGTCCATGTCCTCGAGCCTGCCGCCGATCGGACCCGTTGCACCCACGACTTCCGAGCCTGTGGACAACTTCGGGCGCGTGCCGGGTCGAAGCGGTGTCCGGGCCCGCGGTTCTCCGGTACGGGGGCGGGTTCCGTGGCGGCTGCCCGGGCACGGGCAGGATGGGGTGCATGGGAAGTGGGCCGCGGGGTGCGCGTGACGCCTCGGCGGTGATCCGGGCCGAGGTCGACCACGGCGTGGCCGAGCTGGTGCAGGACCCCGACCGCCCGCAGTCGTGGACCCTGTTGCTCGACGGCACGGCGCAGTCGCACGTCGACCTCGCCGATCCCGAGCACCTGGAGTTCGAGTACGTCCGGCGGATCGCGCACGTCGCGGACCTGGCGGCGCCGCCCATGGTGCCGTTGCGTGCGCTCCACCTGGGCGGCGGCGCGTGGACCCTGGCCCGCTACCTGGCCGCGACCCGGCCGGGGTCGACGCAGACCGTCGTCGAGCTGGACGCGGCGCTGGCCGAGCTGGTCGCGCACCGGCTGCCCGGTCCCGGTGAGCTCGACGGGCTCCGGGTGGTCACCGCGGAGGCGCGCGCGAGCCTGGAGCGGTTCGCGCCGGGATCGTTCGATCTCGTCGTGCTGGACGTCTTCGCCGGTGCCCGCACGCCCGCCCAGGTCACCACCGCCGAGTTCCTCCGGTCGGTGCACCGGGTGCTCGCACCCACCGGCATCCACGTCGCGAACCTCGGCGACAGTGCCCCGTGGCCGTTCCTGCCCGGCCAGATCGCGACCGCGGGCGCCACGTTCGCGGAGCTGGCGATGATCGCCGCGCCGGACGTGCTGCACGGCCGCCGGTTCGGCAACGTCGTGCTGGTCGGCTCGGACCGGGGCCTCCCGGTTCCGGGACTGGTGCGCCGCGCCGCCGCGGACCCGTTCCCGGCCCGGGTGCTGGACGACGAGGACACCCGCGCGTTGGCGCACGGAGCCGCCGTCGTCACCGACTCAACGGCCGTACCGTCGCCGAAGCCGCCCGCCGGCCTCTGGGGGCAGTAGCCCGCGGCGCCACCAGGGACACAAGCCCGCGGCGCCACCAGAGGCACAAGCCCGCGGCGCCGCGAGGGGCACAGGAGAGCGCTCCACCTCTGATCGAACAGCTCTGGTGTGCCCCTCGCAGGGCTCCCGGCAGCGACGGCCGCACGAGGGGCACCTCAGCGCGGTCCTCTCATGATCGAAGTGCTCTGGTGCGCCCCTCGCGAGGCGGCGCGGGCGGGCGCGGGGCGGGTGCGGGGCGGGTGCGGGGCGGGTGCGGGGCGGGTGCGCCCCTCGCGAGGCGGGCGCGGGCGGGCGCGGGGCGCTGGGCCGGGCGCGTGGGGCGCGGGGCGCGCGGGGCGCGCGGGGTGCGGGGCGCGCGGGGTGCGGGGCGCGCGGGGTGTGGGTGCGGGGTGCGGGGCGCGCGGGGTGTGGGGTGCGGGGTGCGGGGTGCGGGGTTGCGCGGGGCGCAGGGTGCGTGGGGTGCGGGGCGCGTGGGGTGCGGGGCGCGTGGGGCGCGGGCGCGCCTCAGAAGGCTCCCGCCGCCTGGGCCCGTGCGACGTTGCCGCGGTGCTCGTCGTAGGTGACGGCGAAGCAGGACGCACCCTCGGTGGTGCACCGGACGAAGAACAGCCAGGGCCCGGGGGGCGGGTTCTCGGCGGCCTGCAGCGCGGCCGTCGACACCGACGCGACGGGTGTCGGCGGCAGCCCGGTGTTCATGTAGGTGTTGTACGGGCCGGGCGTCCGGCGGGCCTCGGCCGTGGTGCGCAACGCCTGCACGTCCAGCGGGTAGTTGACGGTCGAGTCCATCTCCAGGCGCTGGTTCACCGCCAGCCGGTTCTCGATCACCCGCGCGACCTTCGGCATGTCCTGGGCGAGCGCCTCCTTCTCGACCACCGAGGCCAGGATGAGCGTGCGGTAGGCGTCGTCCCCGGACAGGCCTGCGTCGGCGAGCCGTTCGGCGGAGATCGCGAGGACGTCGCGCAGCACCTCCTCGGGGTTGCCGCGCGGGTCGATGTCGTACGGGCCGGGGGCGACCAGGCCCTCCATCCGCCGCTCCGGGGCCGCGGCCCGGTACCCGGCGTGCGCCCACTCGGGGACGCCGATCGCCGCGGGATCGGCCTCGGCCATCGCGGCCCGCAGGTCCTCGACCCCGGTGCAGCGCGCCTCTCCGTCGGCCTCGCCCAGGCAGGTCGCCTGCGAGATCTGGCTGAGGACACCGGGGCTGACGGTCCCGTCCGGGGCGCGGGTGTCGTCGAGCTGCACGCCGCCCTTGACGTCCATGAACCCGACCCGGCGTTCCGGGTCGACCAGCGCCTCGGCGGCCGCGTCGCCCGACATCTGAGAGCGCAGCTCGTAGTAGCCGGGCTGGATGCGTGCGATGCCCGGCTCGTCGGCGGCGGCGGAGACGAAGGCGGCCCGCGACTTGATGACGTCCAGGGCGACCAGGGACTCCCCGATGGCGCTGGTGGAGTCGCCCGACTTCACCTGGACCACGACCGAGCCGGTGCCGCCGCCCGCGTAGTCGTCCGGGCCGATCAGGAACAGCGCCGCGGCCACGAGGACGGCCCCGGCCAGCAGCGCCGACGCGAGCAGTGCCAGCCGTCGCCGCCGGAAGTGCACGGGGGTCGGCCGGTGGCGGACGGGCGGGGCGGTCACCGACGCGCTCACACCCGGTCCCGTATCCGGGACCGTCGGTTCACGTCGTTCTCGCCGGCGCCGTTCACCATCGGAGGGTAACGGGCCGGGGGCCGTGCCGGGCAGCCGCCCGGACGTGTCGATCATGTGCCGCACGCCAGGTCAGGAGGTGCGCTCGCGGTCCAGCCACCCCTGCAGGATCTGTACCGCCGCGGCCTGGTCCACGACGGCGCGCTGCTTGCGTCCCTTCACCCCGCGCCCGGCGAGCTGCCGGGCCGCGACGACGGTCGTCATCCGCTCGTCGGTCAGTTCGACCGGTACGTCGAGGCCGGCCCGCAGCGCGTCGCAGAACTCGCGGGCCGCCCGCGCGGCCGGACCGTCCTCGCCGCGCAGGTTGCGCGGCAGGCCGAGCACGACGCCGACGACGTCGTGCTCGGCGACCAGTTCCGCGATCCGCCGCACGTCGGCCCCGCTGTCGAGATCGCGTGGCACCGTCTCCACCGGGGTCGCGAGGATCCCGTCCGGGTCGCACATCGCGACTCCGACCCGGACGGCGCCCACGTCGATACCGAGGCGGCGCCCCCGCGTCCAGGTCACGGACGCAGCGCGGAACGCAGCTTCTGGATGGCGGCGTCGATCCCGGCCGGGTCGGTGCCGCCGCCCTGGGCCAGGTCCGGCTTGCCACCGCCCCGCCCGCCGACGGCCGCCGCGAACTCCGGGATCAGCTTCCCCGCGGCGATCCCGTTGTCGCGGGCTGCCTTCGTGGTGGCGACGACGAAGGACACCTTGCCGTCCTCCACGGCGAACAGCGCGACCACGCCGGGCCGGTCACCGAGCTTGCCGCGGACGTCGGCGGCGAGGGTCCGCAGGTCGTTGCCGGTCACCCCGTCCGGCGCGGTGACGGCGACGAGCGCGGTCCCGTCCAGGTCCTCGGCCGCATCGGCCAGGCTCGCGCCCGAGGCGAGGACGGCGTCGGCACGGTGCTTCTCCAGGTCCCGCTCGGCGGTGCGCAGCCGCTCCACCAGGCTCCCGATCCGGTCCGGCAGCTCCTCCGGACGGGCCTTGAGCTGGTCGGCGAGCTGGTTGACCAGCAGGTGCTCGGTCGTCGCGTGCTTGAAGGCGTCGAGCCCCACCAGCGCCTCGACCCGGCGGACACCCGAGCCGATGGAGGCCTCGGACAGCACCCGGACCAGGCCGAGCTCGCCGGTGCGGCCGACGTGCGTGCCACCGCACAGCTCGCGCGAGTAGTCGCCCATGTCGACCACGCGGACGCTGTCCCCGTACTTCTCACCGAACAGCATCATCGCGCCGAGCTTGCGCGCGGAGTCCAGCGAGGTCTCGTAGGTCTGGATCTCCCGGTCCTCCTGGAGCACCGAGTTGACCTCCTCCTCGATCTCCACGAGCGCGGCGGCCGGCACGGCGCCGGTCGGAGAGGTGAAGTCGAACCGCAGCCGGCCCGGGGCGTTGAGCGAGCCGGCCTGGGCCGCGGCCGAGCCCAGCGCACCGCGCACACCGGCGTGCACCAGGTGGGTGGCGGTGTGCGCGCGGGAGACCGCGGCGCGGCGCGCGCGGTCGACCTCGGTGACGATCTCGGCGTCCAGGGTCACGGTCCCGGCCGTCACGACGCCGCGGTGCACCCGCAGGCCGGCCACCGGGGACTGGACGTCGTCCACCCGGACCTCGAAGCTCGCCCCGCGCAGCACGCCGGTGTCGGCCTGCTGGCCACCGGCCTCGGCGTAGAACGGGGTGCGGTCGAGCAGCACCTCGACCCGCTCGCCCTCCTCCGCGGCGGGGACGGTCTGCCCGTCGCGGAGCAGGCCGACGACCCGGGACTCCGAGGTCAGCGTCTGGTAGCCGAGGAAGTCGGTGACACCGTGGGTGTCGAGCACGGCCCGGTACACCGACACGTCGACGAACCCGACCTTGCGCTCGGCGGCGTCGGCCTTGGCCCGGGTGCGCTGCTCGTCCATGAGCGCGGTGAAGCGCTCGCGGTCGACGACGAGCCCGGCCTCCTCGGCCATCTCCAGGGTCAGGTCGATCGGGAAGCCGTACGTGTCGTGCAGCGCGAACGCCTGGTCGCCCGGCAGGGTCGAACGTCCGCTGCGCTTCGCCTCGTCGACCGCCGTGTCGAAGATCTTCTCGCCGGCGGTGAGGGTGGCCCGGAAGGTCTCCTCCTCGGCCCGGATCACGGCCGAGATCCGCTCGAAGTCCGCCGCGAGCTCCGGGTAGGTCGCCGACATCGCGTCCCGCACGACGGTGGCGAACTCGCCCAGGCACGGCCCGGTGACGCCGAGCAGGCGGGCCGAGCGCACGATGCGGCGCAGCAGCCGGCGCAGCACGTAGCCGCGGCCCTCGTTGCCGGGAGTGACACCGTCGCCGACGATCATGACCGACGACCGGGCGTGGTCGGCGATGACGCGGAACCGGACGTCGTCCTCGGTGTTGCGCCCGTACGTGCGCCCCGAGAGCTCCTCTGCCTTGGCGATCACGGGCCGGACCAGGTCGGTCTCGTAGACGTTGTCGACGCCCTGCAGCAGGAACGCCACCCGCTCGACGCCCATGCCGGTGTCGATGTTCTTGTGCGGCAGGGTGCCGATCGGCGGGTGGCCCTTCTTCGGGGACAGCTCGCCGCGCTCGTCCTGCATGAAGACGAGGTTCCAGATCTCCAGGTAGCGGTCCTCGTCGGCCTCCGGGCCGCCCTCGGCACCGAACTCCGGACCCCGGTCGTAGTAGATCTCCGAGCAGGGGCCGCCGGGACCGGGCACGCCCATGTCCCAGTAGTTGTCGTCGCCGCCGCGGCGCTGGATGCGCTCCTCGGGCAGGCCGGCGATCTCGCGCCAGAGCCCGATGGCCTCGTCGTCGTCGTTGAAGACCGTGACCCAGATGCGCTCGGGGTCGAAGCCGTAGCCGCCGTCGCCCTGGCTGTTCGTGATCAGCGTCCAGGCGAACTCGATGGCACCGCGCTTGAAGTAGTCACCGAAGGAGAAGTTGCCCGCCATCTGGAAGAACGTGGCGTGCCGGGTGGTCTTGCCGACCTCGTCGATGTCCGGGGTGCGGACGCACTTCTGGATGGACGTGGCCCGCGGGTACGGCGGGGGTACCTCGCCCAGGAAGTACGGCTTGAACTGCACCATGCCCGCGTTGACGAACAGCAGCTGCGGGTCCTCGAGGATCAGCGACGCGCTGGGCACCGAGGTGTGCCCGTGCTTCTCGAAGTGGGCGGTGAAACGACGGACGATCTCGTGGGTCTGCACCGGAGGTCTCTCGTGACGGGTACGGCGACGGCTGGGCGACGGCAACGGGCACCGCTGCGCGGGAACACCGTACGGCGGGACGGCGCGGCAGCACCGGGGAGGCTCGGGAGCGGGGCCGTTCAGGCGCCCGCGCCGGGCGCTCGGTCCCGGAACGGCTCGCGGGGCGCGGCGAAGGGCAGAACGGAGTCGGGCACAGCGGAGACGGGCGCGACGGCGCCGGTCACGCGGCTCCCTCCCCTCGATCGCTCCTGCGCGGGAATCATCCGGTCACGCTACTCCTCGTGCGCAACGCGATACCCGTCGCCCGGGCCCGCACACCGGAGCGGCCGGCGCCGGCGTGCGCCCGAGCACACCGACACCGGCCGTGTGCGGTCCGCGCCCGCGGCCTCCGGTACGGGTGACCGGCGACCGGTGCGGGCGGGGTCCGCGGCTCTGCTCCGGCTCTCCCTCAGACGGCCACCGGCAGGTCGTCGGCACCGCCGCCACCGGCGACGACCGGGCGGGCCGGAGCCTGCCCCGTCGTCCGCGCGGCAGTGCGGCCGTACCGGCCGGAAGCCGGCGGCGCGACCCGGCCGCGCCCGTCGTCCCGCTGCCGCTCCGCGCGGCGGGCGGCCCGTTCCTCGAGCTCGCGGCGCAGCCGCTGCAGCGCCCGGTGCTGGGCGACGCGGACCGCACCCGGCGTGGACCCCAGAGCGTCGGCGGTCTCCTCCGCGGTCAGGCCGACGGCGATACGCAGCGTGAGGATCTCGACCTGACGGGGGCCGAGGATGCCCATCAGGTCGGCGAGCCGCGCGTTGCGCTCGGCGTCCAGCACGACCTGCTCCGGGTCGTCCTCGCGGCTGATCCGCTCGGGGACGTCCTCGACGGCGTCGCAGCGGTTGCGGGCCATCGCCCGGAACGCGTCGGCGATCTTGTGCCGGGCGATGCCGAACACGAACGCCCGGAACGACATCCCGGACAGGCGGTAGTCCGGCAGGACGGCGAGGACGGCCATGCAGACGTCCTGGGCGACGTCGTCGGCCGACCCGAGGGTGGTCTCCCGGCGGCCGAGACGGGCCCGGCAGAACCGCTCGACCTGCGGCTGGACCCGGGAGAGCAGCAGCGCGACCGCACGCGGGTCACCGGCGACGGCGGCTCGGAGCAGCTCGGGCGGGAGCAGGTCCGCGGCGGGGTTCGGTGGCGGTGCCTCAGCCACGGGGGCGCCGTCACCGGAGTCGACCGTGACGAGGGGATCCAGCACCGCGCACCCGTTGTCCATCGTGTCCAGCTCCTTCGTCACGCCTCGCCGCACCCGTTCCGCGGTGCCGCGACGGAAACCACGGGATGTGGCTCGGCAGCACGCTCAGGTGTCCACATGTCGGGGAGATGGCGGGGCTCCGGCAGCTCCGCCCCGCTCGCCCCCCGGCCTGCGATCAACCCTGGCCAGTCACTCGATCGGGGTCAATCAACATGCACAATTTGCGGTACGAAGCAACGCGGGGTAGGGCCGTTCGCCCTGCCGGCGCAACCGGGGTACGGCCGGTCGTCCTGATGAGGTCACAGAGTCGCGAGTGCCGGTCGGGCGTGACCCGAACGCAGCAGCGTCGTTGAACCGTGTGTCACGGCCCGACCGCTCCCCGAAGGATCCCCTCCGTGCCCTTGCGCCGCCCTCGCCGACTGCTCCTCGCCGCTCTCGCCGGCGCCGCCGCGATCGGAGTAGGCACCGCCGTCCCCTCGCTCGCCACCCCGGCGCTGCCCGTGGACCTCCCGGTGCTGACCGAGATCGCCGCGACGGACCTGTTGCCGGCCGTGACCGAGGCCGCGGGCGTCTCGCTGGCCGGGGTCTGGTTCGAGGACGGCAAGCTGATGGCCGGGACCTGGGACCCGGCGCTCGCCCCGGTGCTGACCGGGCTCGGGGCCACCCCGGTGGTCCGCGACGAGCCGCGGCGCGACACCGGCGCCACGCTGGAGGCACTCACGACCCGCACCGCCGGGGCGATGCCGGCCGGTCTCGCGTCGTACGGCGTGGACCCGCGGTCCGCGCAGGTCGTGCTCGACGTCGTCGAGGGCCCCGGGGCCGACGCGCTGACCCGTGACCTCACCGCCGGGCTGGACCCGTCCGCGGTGCGGGTGGAGCGGGTGGCCGGCGCGCCGCACCGGCAGGCGGCGGTGGCCGGCGGGGACACGATCAGCGACGGCAACCGGCGTTGCACCGCCGGGTTCGCGGCGTCGGACTCCGCGGGCGACTGGGTGCTCACCGCGGGGCACTGCACCCGCGGGTCCTCGACCTGGTACGACTCCGAGCAGGCCACGATCGGCACCGGTGCCCGGTCGGCGGGCGACGGTATCGACGTCGGCGCCGTCCCGGTCGAGTCCGGGAGCGCGTCGCCCACGGTCTCCGGAACCCGGGTGACCGGGTCGAAGGTCGCGCCGGTGGGGTCGTCGGTCTGCCTCTACGGCTCCACCAGCGGCCGGTCCTGCGGGACCGTCCAGCGCACCGACGTGACGGTGAACTTCGAGGGCCAGGCGCAGTCCGGCCTCACCTCCGTCGGCACCTGCGCCCAGGAGGGCGACTCGGGCGCCCCGTACATCACCTCCGACGGGCAGGCCCAGGGCGTGCACACCGGCGCAGGCGGCGCGGACAACTGCACCAGCTACTTCACCCCGATCCGCACCGCGACGAACGCGCTCGGTCTGAGCCTGACGACGGGCTGACCCTCAGTCCCGGGCGCCGCGCACGACGCGGCGCAGCTTCGGCACCCGCTCGGCGAGCGTGCGCTCGTGGCCACGCCCGGACGGCGTGTAGTAGTCGATCCCGACGACGTCGTCCGGCGGGTACTGCTGGCGCAGCACGCCGTCCGGGTCGTCGTGCGGGTACCGGTAGCCGACGGCGTTGCCGAGCTTCTGCGCCCCGGCGTAGTGCCCGTCGCGCAGGTGCGCCGGCACGCCCCCGACCTGGCCGGAGCGCACGTCGGCCATCGCCGCGTCGATCGCGCCGATCACCGCGTTGGACTTGGGCGCGGTGGCCAGGTGCACGGTGACCTGGGCCAGCGCGAGCCGCGCCTCCGGCATCCCGACGAGTTGGACCACCTGGGCGGCGGCCGTCGCGGCCGGCAGCGCGGTCGGGTCGGCCAGGCCGATGTCCTCCGAGGCGTGCACCATCAGCCTGCGAGCGATGAAGCGGGCGTCCTCCCCCGCGACGATCATGCGCGCGAGGTAGTGCAGCGCGGCGTCCGGGTCGGAGCCGCGGATCGACTTGATGAACGCGCTGATGACGTCGTAGTGCTGGTCCCCGGCCCGGTCGTAGCGCACGGCGACCTCGGTCACCGCACGTTCGACGGCGGCGAGGTCGACCGCCGTCTCCTCCGCCCCGAGGGCCCCGTCGGCGGCGGCCTCCAGCGCGGTGAGGGCGCGGCGGCCGTCGCCGGCCGACAGCCGTACCAGGGCGTCCTCGCCGTCGGGGGTCAGTGACACCGTGCCGGCCAGGCCCCGCTCGGAGGCGACGGCCCGCCGGAGCAGCTCGCGGACGTCGTCCTCCCCCAGCGACTGCAGCTGCAGCACCAGCGAGCGCGACAGCAGCGGGGACACCACTGAGAACGACGGGTTCTCGGTGGTCGCCGCGACGAGCAGGACGAGCCGGTCCTCGACCGCGCCGAGCAGCGCGTCCTGCTGGGTACGGGAGAAGCGGTGGACCTCGTCGATGAACAGGACGGTCGTCGTGCCGTCGCGGTCGCGGCGCCGGCGTGCCTCCTCGATGACGGCGCGCAGTTCCTTCACCCCGGCCGAGAGCGCCGAGAGGGCGACGAAGTGCCGCCCGGCCGCAGCACCGGAGGAACGGATGTCGGCCCCGCCCCCGGCCCCGGCCATCAGCCGGGCGAGGGTGGTCTTCCCGGTCCCTGGCGGGCCGTAGAGCAGCACCGACGCCGCCGCACCGCCCTCGAGCAGGCGGCGCAGCGGGGCTCCGGGCTTCAGCAGCTCGGGCTGGCCGACGACCTCGTCCAGGCTGCGCGGGCGCATCCGCGCCGCGAGCGGGGCGTCCGGCCGCGGAGCCGGGTCGTCGTCGCCCGGACCGGGGTCGATGTCGAACAGGCCGTCGGTGCTCATCACCGCCCAGCCTGCCAGGGCACCGGCCCCGGCCCGTCGGTCAGGGGCGGTCGATCTCGTCGGCGAGGACCGGGGTGTGCACCCGGTTCTGCTCGTGGAATCGGTTCTCCGCGTAGATGACGACCGCGGCCGCCGCGCCGGCGAGGGTGACCGGCAGCGTGAGGACCGAGCTGATCAGGCCCGCCACCACGGGGTTCCCGAGCGCGAGCGCCGCACTCACCATGCTCACGACGATGACGAAGACGAACGCGAGCAGGATGAACACCACGAACCGGCCGAGCACCGGGAAGAACCGCGGGTTGACCAGGGTGAACGCGCGCCCGATCCCGGCCCGCTCGATCACCACGACCCCGGTGAGCGCGCCACCGAAGATCACCGCGAGATAGAGGCCCGGCAGGACGAGCAGGATGAAGCCGATCGTGATCAGCAGGCCGGCCAGCAGGCTCCAGCCGATCACCGCCAGAGCCCGGGACTTCGCGAACGCGAACACGTGCTGCGGTGCGTAGGGACGCTGGGCCGCGTCGCGCACGATGACGAACACCGACGCCGCCTGGGCGAGCGCGCCCAGCACCAGCGTCACCACGAGCATCAGCAGGCCGACCACACCGACCGCGGCGGCCCCTCCGCCGACGAACTCGTCCGTCGGGTCGAAGTCGGTCGGGCCCGCGGTGGCCTGCAGGCCGAGGAGCTGCAGGACCGCCTGGAGGATCGCGACCGGCACGTAGACGGCGACCTGGATGATCAGCAACGGCTTCCAGCTGCGCTGCACGACGCCGATGACCTTGGAGAACCAGTCTCCAAAGGAGAACGGGACCAGCGGGTCCGGCGAGGTACCGCCGGGCGCCCCCGTACCCGGGTAGCCGGGCGCCGGGGCGCCACCGTAGGGCTGGGCGTACTGCTGGCCGTAGGGCTGCTGCCCGCCGTACTGGGGCTGACCGTAGGGCTGCTGCTGCCCGTACTGGGGCTCGCCGTACTGGGGCTGGCCGTAGGGCTGCTGGCCATAGGGCTGCTGCCCGTACTGCTGCTGGGAGGGGTCCTGGCCGTACGGCTGGTACGGCTGTTGCCCGGAGGGCTGCTGGCCCTCGGCAGGCCGGCCGTACTGCTGACCCGTTGCCGGGTCCTGCGGGTACGGCGGCCCGCCCTGGGCCTGCTCCCCCTGGCTGTCCGGCCCCGGCCCCCCGGCCCCCTGCTGGGGGTCACCGCCCTGTGGCGGTTCGTTGCTCATGCGCGCGGACCCTAGCCCTGCGGCGCCACCATCGGGCGCGAGTTCACCGGGTCGCCCCCGATTCGTGACACGGACGGCGGCGGGGCCGGCAGTCCTCAGCGCCGATGGTGGATGTCCTCGGACATCCGCACGACCGCGTAGTAGAACTCCAGCGTCACCCGGATCAGGGTCAGGTAGATCAGGAAGGCGACCGCGCCGCCGAACAGTGCCAGCAGGCCGAACAGGAAGCCCTGGGAGAACCCGGTCACCACCACGACCAGCCAGCCGATCACGAGCACGACGGTCAGCAGGATGTAGAGGTACTTGACGACGTAGGGCGTCACGAACTGGTTGAACCCGAAGTCGAACAGGGCGGTCAACGGGTTCGACGGCGGCGGGGGCGCGCTGCTGCCGGCCGGGGCTGCGGAGTAGCCGCCCGGCGGTAGGCCCTGCGGGTACGCGCCCGGTGCCCCGCCCCCGTACGGCGCCTGGCCCGGCTGGCCGTACTGGCCCGCCTGCCCGTACTGGCTGGGCTGGCCGTACTGGCTGGGCTGGCCGTACTGGCCCGCCTGACCGGGCTGGCTCGGCTGACCGGGCTGGCCGTACGGGTTCGGCTGGCCGGGCTGGCCCTGCTGTCCCGGTTGGCCGTACTGGCCCTGCTGGCCGTACTGCCCCTGTGGGTTGCCGCTCTCCGGGTTCTCTCCCGAACCGCCGTACGGCGGTTGACTCGTCATGGCTCATGACGCTATCCCCCCGCGCGCACGATCAGCACGGTTCGGAATGCGATCGTGTCTTCCCTTCCCGGCCGTGCCCCGTTCCGCGGCGGTTCCCCGTGGCGGTCGGCGGTCGCGATGAGCGCGTCGTAGGGTCGGCGGCGTGCGGGAGATCCTCGAGTTGCTCGAACGCGACGCGGCGCTGAGCCACGACACCGTCGCGACCATGGTCGGCCTGCCGGTGGAGGAGGTCGACGCCCGGATCGCCGAGTGGGAACGGACCGGCGTGATCCGGCGGCACCGCGCCGTCGTCGACTGGGCCCGGTACGAGGACGGCGGTCACGGCGTCGAGCCGGCCGGCCGCGGCGGCGCCCGGGTCACGGCGTTCATCGACGTCTCGGTGAGCCCGGCCCGCGGGGTCGGGTTCGACGACGTGGCCACCCGCATCTCCCGGTTCGACGAGGTCCGCGACTGCTACCTGGTCTCCGGTGGACACGACCTGCGCTGCACCGTCGTCGGCCCGGACATCCGGTCGATCAGCGACTTCGTCTCGCAGAAGCTGTCCACGATCGACCGGGTGCGCGCCACGGCCACCCACTTCGTGCTGGCCACCCACAAGCGCGACGGCGACTCGTTCGCCGAGCCCGAGCCGGACCACCGCCTGCCGGTGACGCCGTGAAGCCGCTCAACACGACGATCACGGCCATCCCGCCGTCGGGCATCCGGCGGTTCTTCGACATCGCCGCGGAGATGGACGACGTCATCTCGCTCGGTGTCGGCGAGCCGGACTTCGTGACGCCGTGGCGGATCCGCGAGGCCGGGATCTACGCCCTCGAACACGGCTACACGACCTACACGGCCAACGCGGGCCTGCCCCGGCTGCGCGAGCTGATCTGTGCCGACCTGGCGTCGCGCTACGACGCGCACTACGACCCCGGTACCGAGTGCCTGGTCACCACGGGTGTCTCCGAGGGGCTCGACCTGGCGCTGCGGGTGCTGCTCGACCCGGGCGAGGAAGTGATCGTCCCCGAGCCCTGCTACGTCGCCTACCAGCCGTGCGTGTCGTTCGCCGGGGGCACGCCGGTCGGGGTGCCGACGCGGGCCGAGGACGGCTTCGCGATCGACGTCGCCGCCGTCGAGGCCGCGGTGACGCCGCGGACGAAGGCGATCCTGATCGGGTCACCGGCTAACCCGACCGGCGCGGTGCAGCCGCCCGAGGTACTCCGCGCGCTCGTCGCGCTGGCCGAGCGACACGACCTGTACCTGCTGTCCGACGAGATCTACGACCGGCTCACCTACGACGGCACGCACACCTGTCTGGGCGCGGTCCCGGGCGCGCGGGAGCGGACGGTCGTGCTCGGCGGGTTCTCCAAGGCGCAGGCGATGACCGGCTGGCGGGTCGGCTGGCTCGCCGCACCCCGGCCGATCGCGGAGCTGTGCCTGCGGGTGCACCAGTACACGATGCTGTGCGCCCCGCACGTGTCCCAGGTCGCGGCGGTGGAGGCACTGTCGAACGCCGAGGGCGAGGTCGCCGGGATGGTCGCCGACTACGACCGGCGCCGGCGGGTGTTCGTGAAGGGGCTGCGCGAGGCGGGCCTGGAGTGCCCGGAGCCGGCCGGGGCGTTCTACGCGTTCCCGAGCATCCGTTCCACGGGCCTCGACGCCGAGACGTTCGCGGAGCGGCTGCTGCGGGAGGAGTCGGTCGCCGTCGTCCCGGGGAACGTGTTCGGCCCGTCGGGCGAAGGCCACATCCGCTGTTCGTACGCGACGGCGCTGCCCCAGCTGGAGCAGGCCGTCGAGCGGATCGGGAACTTCCTGCGACGCCTGTAGCCGCGGGTCAGCGCGCGATCAGGTCGTCGAACTCGCCGTCCTGCACGCCCTGCACGAACGCCGTGATCTCGGCACGCGTGTAGGTGACGTACGCGCCGTCGGGCCTGGTCGAGTTGCGCAGCGCGGCACCGCCGTCCGGCAGTGGCGCGACCTCGACGCACGCGCCGTTGGGGTTGCTCCGCGCGCTCTTGCGCCACCGAAGACCGTCCGGCAGTGCGATCTCACCCATGACTTTCCTCCCGACGTCCAGTACGAATGCAAATGCAACCGTAGCAGGCATTCGATCATCCGAATGGCTGTGTGCGAGGCCACCGGGTGGCAGGTCCGAGACCTCCGCCGACCGTTACCATCGGCACGCCCGGATCCGATGTGTACCGTGCGTGCGCGAGCGCGCGGATCCGGCGGGCGTGCACGTAGATCGAGGTGAGGAGCGGTACAGGATGGATCGAGCCCGGGCGACCACCCCGTCGGAGGTCGACGTCTCCACGCCGAGCGTGGCGCGGATGTACGACCACTATCTCGGCGGCAAGGACAACTACGAGGTCGACCGGCAGGCGTGTGCCGCGTTGTCCGAGGCCGCGCCCGGCACGGCGGCGCTGGCGATCAACAACCGCCGGTTCCTCATCCGCGCCGTGCGGTACCTGGCCCAGGAGCACGGCATCCGGCAGTTCCTCGACCACGGCTCGGGCCTGCCCACCCAGGACAACGTCCACCAGGTCGCCCAGGCCGTCGATCCCGCGTCGCGGGTGGTCTACATCGACAACGACCCGATCGTGCTGGCGCACGGCCGGGCGCTGCTCGAGCAGAACGAGGCGTCGACGGTCGTCCAGGCCGACGTGCGCGACTTCGCCACCATCTACAGCGACCCGGAGGTCACCGGGCTGCTGGACTTCAGCAGGCCGACCGCGGCGTTGTTCCTGTCGTTCCTGCACTGCATCCCGGACTCCGACGACCCGGCGGGTCTCGTCGAGCAGGTGATGGACCGGCTGCCGTCGGGCAGCGCCGTGATCATCTCGCACCTGGCGAGCGACGACCCGGAGGTCCGCCGGAGCCTCACCGACATGATGCTCACCAACACCCAGGGCAACTGGGGCCGGGTCCGCACGCCCGAGGAGGTCCGTGCGCTCTTCGGCCGGCTCTCGGTCGTGGACCCCGGGCTCGTCGAGGTCTCCACCTGGCGTCCCGACGGCATCGCTCCCGAGGTCCAGGAGACCAAGGAGTGGATCGAGTACGGCGGGGTGGCGTTCAAGCCCTGAGCGAGGTCGCGCCCGGTGCTCCGGCACCGGGCGCTCCGCTCGGAAGACCTGCCGCGCTCAGAACCTGCCGCGCAGCGACGCGATCAACGCCCGCGCCCGGCGCGGGGTGAGGGCCGCCGCGGCGAGCCGGTCGATGAGGACCAGGTAGGTCTCGACATCGGTGCGCTTGTCCAGGTACAGCGCGCTGGTCAGCTGCTCCAGGTACACGATGTCGGGCAGGTCGGCATCGGCGAAGCGCATCAGGATGAAGGGCCCGCCGGTCGCGGCGGCCCCGCTCTGGTTGAACGGCAGCACCTGCAGGGTGACGTTCGGCAGATCCGAGATCTTGAGCAGGTGTTCGAGCTGGTCGCGCATCACCTGGTCGCTGCCGACCGGGCGGCGCAGCGCCGCCTCGTCGACGATCGCCCAGAACTCCGGCGCCGACGGCGACTCCAGGATCTGCTGGCGCCCCATCCGCAGCGCGACCCGGCGGTCGATGTCCTCCGCCGGCCCGGGACGCCCGAGCTCGATCACCGCGCGCGCGTAGCCCTCGGTCTGCAGGAGCCCGGGGACGAACTGCGGCTCGTACGTCCGGATGGTGGCGGCCGCCTGCTCCAACCCGACGTAGGTGGAGAACCACTCCGGCATCGTGTCGTTGAACGGCTGCCACCAGCCCGGCTCGCTGGCCCGCCGGGCGAGCCCGAGCAGGTCCTCGCGCTCGGACTCGTCGGTCTGGCCGTAGAGGGTCAGCAGATCGGCGACGTCGCGCTGCTTGAAACCGACCCGGCCCGACTCCATCCGGCTGATCTTCGCCTCGGAACCGCGCAGCAGGTCGGCGGCGACCGCCCGGCTGACCCCGGCGGCCTCGCGAAGCCGCTTGAGGTGCGTCCCGACGAGGATCCGCAGTGCGACCGGCCCGGTCGAGAAATCAGCGGACGCCGGACCACCCGGACGAGAATCGCCGGTACCCATCAACCACCCCGGAACGTGGACGAACGTGTACGCAGAGTGTGTCACGCGGGCCGTCGTCCACGGACGGCGGCACCCCCTTACTGACGATCACGTCACACCGTCCGGCCGTCGGACCGCGGGGGTTCCGCTACCGCTCGGGTATCCGGAACGCCGGGAACACCGGCAGCTCGGACGGCGCGTCCGGGAACCGGTCGTCCATCGCGTCGACGACGGCGGCGGCCAGCTCCGCGGTCGCCGGACGGTGGGTCACCGCGGCGACCTCACCGAGGCCGCGCCAGTAGTGGCGCAGCGCGGTGGAGATCCGGGGTGAGCGGCCGGCATCGGTGCCGATCGGTCCGTCCCGCTCCAGCACCCGCGGCAGCAGCAGCCACGTCGACCACCACACCCACAGCAGCTGCGCATCGGTGAGCCGGGACCCGAGCATCTCCGGGTCGTCGAGCTCCGGCCAGACCGGGGCGACCTCGGCCCGCCACGCGTCGAGCATCTGGGCGGCCATCGGTCCGGGCAGCCCGAAGCTGGCGGAGCAACCGGGGAACGGGACGCGCACGTAGGCGGCGTCCAGCACCACGTCCCGGAAGCAGCCCCACTCGAAGTCGACGAACCGGACCCCGCGGCTGGTCACGAGGTTGTTGTCCGGGCAGGTGTCGGACGGGCTGAACGCCCGGAAGCCGGTACCGCCGAGCAGCCGGACGCCGCCCCGCGCCTCCAGCACCGCCACCTCCGGCACGTCGACGCCGAGTGCTCCGGCGAGCAGCTCCGGCAGTCCGGCGAGCGCGGCGCGGGCCTGGTCGGCGATCGGGTCACGACGGACCTTCTCCCCCAGCCGCCGCAACAGCGCACCGAAGTCGCCCTCCCGGCCGGCGGTCGCGGCCTGCATCCGGCCGAGCCCGCGGGCCCAGCCGAGCAGGCAGTTGCGCGCGGCCTCCCGGTCCGGGCCGAACAGCTTGTCGGCCAGCGTCATGCTGCGCCCGAGGTCCTCGAGCACGAGCAGCCGCTGCTCGGGATCGTGCGCGATGATCACCGGGCTGGGCCGGACGTCGGTCGGCAGCGCCGTGAACAGCTGGCAGGACGCGACCTCGTAGCGGAACGGGTCGGACGTGCCGGGGTCGCCCTGGTACTGCTTGATCACGACACTGCGCCGGTCCGAGAACGGGTTCTGCGCCATGCGGGCCCGGGCCACGACCGAGGTGCCGCTGCCGCCGAGATCCTCCGGCTCGCAGAGTTCCACCTCGGAACCCGCCCGCCGGGACAGCAGCCGGGCCGCCCCGGCCACCGCCGCGACCGCGCCGGGAGTCGCCTGCGGATCGGTCATCGCAGGAGACCCTACCCTTCGGAATGCGTGCGGCTGGTGGTCCGACGCCGTCGGCTACGCGGCCGGGCCGGGCTTCTCCGGTGCGCCCCCGCCGGTCTCGCCGGGCTTGCCGGGCGCCGATCCGCCGGGCGCGGGCTGCGCCGGCTTGGCGTCCACGCCGGCCTCCTTGCGCTGGGCCGCGGTGATCGGCGCCGGTGCCGCGGTGAGGGGGTCGAAGCCGCCACCGGTCTTCGGGAACGCGATGACCTCACGGATCGAGTCGACCCCCGCCAGCAGGGCGGTGATCCGGTCCCAGCCGAACGCGATGCCGCCGTGCGGCGGGGCCCCGTAGGAGAACGCGTCGAGCAGGAAGCCGAACTTCTCCTTGGCCTCGGCCTCGGTCAGGCCCATGATCTCGAAGACCCGCTTCTGGACATCGGCGTCGTGGATACGGATCGATCCGCCGCCGATCTCGTTGCCGTTGCAGACGATGTCGTAGGCGTAGGCCAGCGCGTCGCCCGGCGCCTGCTCGAACGTGTCGATCCAGTCCGGGGTCGGCGAGGTGAACGCGTGGTGCAGCGCGGTCCAGGCTCCGGCGCCGACCGCGACGTCGTCGGAGTCGGCGGCCGACTCGAACAGCGGTGCGTCCACGATCCACACGAACGACCAGGCGGACTCGTCGATCGCGCCGATCCGCCGCGCGATCTCGCCACGGGCGGCACCCAGCAGGGCCCGCGCCTCGCCCGGCTTACCGGCGGCGAAGAAGATGCAGTCGCCGGGGTTCGCACCGACGGCCGCGGCCAGGCCGGCGCGCTCGGCGTCGGACAGGTTCTTGACGACCGGGCCACGCTCGTCGACGGTGCCGTCCTCGCCGATCAGGACGTAGGCCAGCCCGCGGGCCCCGCGCTGCTTGGCCCACTCCTGCCAGCCGTCGAGCACCTTGCGCGGCTGCGTGGCCCCGCCCGGCATCACGACGGCGCCGACGTAGGGGTTCTGGAAGACGCGGAAGTTCGTGCCCTCGAAGTACGACGTCAGCTCGGTCAGCTCGATGCCGAAGCGCAGGTCCGGCTTGTCCGAGCCGTAGCGGCTCATCGCCTCGGCATAGCTCATCCGCGGGATCGGGCCCGGGATCTCGTAGCCGACCAGCTTCCACAGCGCGGCCAGCACCTTCTCGGCGAGCGCGATGACGTCGTCCTGCTCGACGAAGCTCATCTCGATGTCGAGCTGGGTGAACTCGGGCTGCCGGTCGGCGCGGAAGTCCTCGTCGCGGTAGCAGCGGGCGATCTGGTAGTAGCGCTCCAGCCCGCCGACCATCAGCAGCTGCTTGAACAGCTGCGGGCTCTGCGGCAGCGCGTACCAGGAGCCGGGCCGCAGCCGGGCCGGGACGAGGAAGTCGCGGGCGCCCTCCGGGGTGGACCGGGTCAGGGTCGGGGTCTCGACCTCGATGAAGTCCTCGCCGGCGAGCACGTCGCGGGCGGCCTTGTTGGCATCGCTGCGGAGCTTCATGGCCGCGGCCGGGCCGGCGCGGCGCAGGTCGAGGTAGCGGTGGGTCAGCCGGATCTCCTCGCCGACACCGGTGTGCTCGTCGATCGGGAACGGCAGCGGGGCCGACTCCGAGAGCACCGTCAGCTCGGTGACCGTGACCTCGATGTCACCGGTGGGCAGCTCCGGGTTCTCGTTGCCCGCGGGGCGGCGGATCACCTCGCCGACGACCTGCACGCAGAACTCGGACCGCAGCCGGTGGGCGCGCTCGGCCATCTCGCCCTCACGGAACACGACCTGGGCGGATCCGGACCGGTCACGCAGGTCGATGAAGATCACGCCGCCGTGATCGCGGCGGCGGGCCACCCATCCGGCGAGGGTCACGGTCTGGCCGGCGTTCTCGGCACGCAACGTGCCGACGGGGTGGGTTCGCATCACGGCGGTCAAGGCTATCGGCCCGCCCCGACCGCCCCGCGACCAGGCTTCGGATCGCCCGGCGGGGTGTGGCGCGGCGGCCGGGCGCAGCGGACACACAGCGCTACAGCAGGCTCAGCTGCCGGCACCCGGAGTCCCCCGGTGGTGGCTCGCCGGGGGCTGCGACCGGCGTCCCGGCGCCGACACCGCCCTGCACGGGCCGATCGGGCACCACCCGGTCCAGACCGTGCCGGGCGAGCAGCGGGACGACCCGGCGGTGCAGTGCCTCGCGGTAGTCCCGGCCGGCGTAGGCACCGCGCCGGTACAGCCGCTCGTAGCGCGGCAGCAGCGCCGGGTACTCGCGCCCCAGCCACTGCAGGAACCACTCCCGGGTCCCGGGCCGCAGGTGCAGCGCCAGGACCGTCGCCCCGGTCGCCCCGGCTGCGGCGATCTCGCCGAGCACCGCGTCGAGGGCCTCCTCGGAGTCGGTCAGCCAGGGCAGGACGGGTGCGACCATCACCCCGCACGGCAGGCCGGCGTCGGTGATCCGGCGGACCAGGTCGAGCCTGGCCTGCGGGCTCGGTGTCCCGGGTTCGAGCCGGGCGGACAGCTCGCGGTCCAGCAGCGCGATCGAGACCCCGGTACCGACCTGGACGTCGGCGTGCGCGGCGGCCAGGTCGGGCAGGTCCCGGGTCAGGACGGTCCCCTTGGTGAGGATCGAGAACGGTGTGCCGGACCGGGCGAGCGCGGCGATCACCCCGGGCATCAGCCGGTAGCGGCCCTCGGCGCGCTGGTAGGGGTCGGTGTTGGTGCCCATCGCGACGTGCTCGCGCCGCCAGCCCGGACGCGCCAGCTCCCGCTCCAGCACCCGCGCCACGTTGACCTTCACCACGATCTGCGAGTCGAAGTCGGCGCCCGCGTCCAGGTCCAGGTAGGTGTGCGTGTTGCGGGCGAAGCAGTTGTGGCTGACGACGCCGGCCGCGACGAAGTCACCGGTGCCGGTCGTGATGTCGAACATCGGCACCACCTCGCCGGTGTCGTGGACGTCGACGACGCGCGGGGCACCGTCCGGCGGTTCCTCCACGAGCGCACCCGTGACGTCGCGGACCCGGGCGACGGCCGGATCGGCGACCGCGACCAGCCGCAGCTGCTCGGCGGCGCCACCCAGCACCCGCAGTGCGCGGGTGCCCGCCCGGCCGGAGGGCTCGGACGCGACCCGGAACCGGAGGCGGCGCAGCGCGTCGACCGTCGCCCGGGTGAGCTGCTCGTCGCCGGGCACGACCCGTAGGACGCCCGCGCTCACCTCCCCGCACGCGTCGAGCACCCCACCGAGGAAACCCGCGCTCCACGCGGCGTCCGGCCGGGCCGGCCACGATGCCGGTGACGAGACGCGCTCCGGGGCCGCCGCCACCCCGCCCTGACCGGACACCGGTCCGGGCACGGCTCCGGCCACGTGCCGCGCCGTCAGCAGGTGATGCGCCCGGGCCAGTGCCTCCAGCTCCACCCACGCCGACGGGAACGGCTCGGCCCGGACCCGGGCGCGGACCGCGTCGGCCCGGACCAGGCCACAGAGGTAGCCGGCCCCGTAGCCCTCCGATCGCACACCGGGCGGCACGGTGGCGGCTCCGGGCCCGACGAGCGCCGTCCCGGGGCGCAGGTGCGGCCGGTCCACCGACGACCGGCACCGCCCGGGGCGGACGTGCGCCCAGCCGTCGCGGGTCAGGAAGCGGTGCTCCGCTGAGGTGACCAGCACCGTCCCGTCGTCGAGCGTGACCCGCTGCGCACGACGACGGGTGGACCAGTGGGCGAGCACCGGGGTGCGGACGAACCGGCGACGGTTCTGTCCGTCCGCCACCGTGCCCACGACCTCGTCGCCCGCGCGCAGGTCCGCGATCGGGCGGGACCGGCCGTCGGCGGCCAGCACCGGTGTCGCGCCGTCGAGGCAGTACGTGCACGCGTGCGAGCAGCCCCGGTACGGGTTCACCGTCCAGCCGAACGGCACGGGTGACGACGACGCCACCCGGTTCAGCACCGACCGCGCCTCCACCTCGTGGAACACCGCGCCCGCGAACTCCGGGGTGCGCACGGAGCGCAGCAGCCCGCGCATACCCGGCAGCGCCGCGTCCGCGCCGATCCCGTCGAATCCCACCTGCTGTCCGCTCCACCGCACAGCTCTACTCGAACACAAGTTCGAACACGAGGCAACCGGCCGTCGCCGGGCGGTGCCCTCCGGGCGAGCACCGGTCTCCGAGCCGGTGATCGACTGCGAGGATGGCGGAGTGCACCCGCCCGATCCCCGCAGACCGGCGCCGCCGGAGGGCGAGCCGCGGCACCCGGCCCGGCCGCGGCCGGACGCACGGCCGCCCCGGGGCGGGCGTCGCCGGGCGGAGGACCGGCCCGCCGGGCACGCCCCGGACCCGTCCCCCGGATCGGAGCTCGACCACACGGCGCCGATCGGGCCGCCGGTGCGACCGGGCCCGGGCGAGACCGGACGCCGGGCCGCCCGCCGCCGGGCGGAGGAGGACGACGCCCCCGCACCAGGTGACCCGTCGTCGTGGGCCGACTGCCCCGCGACCACCGGCGGACCTGAGCAGGCCACCGGTGACCGCCAGGATCACGGGCATGGCCACGGCCACGGGCACGGCGCCGCCACCCCGGCCGGACGCCGGGTCCGGAATCTGCTGGTCGCGCTGCTCGTCCCGTGTGCGCTCGCCACCCTGGCCGGGGTGGCGCTGCTGTGGCCGGGCCAGATCCCGGAACCGGACCTGCCGCCGACCCAGCAGGTGCACGGCGACGTGACCGCCGTCCAGGTCGCCGACTGCGCCCCCGGCTCGGGAGACGGTGCCTGTACCGGCGTCACCGTCACCATGACCGACGGGCCCCGCAGCGGCCGCGAGCTCGTGCAGCTGGTGCCGAACGAGCCGTCCAGCCCGCGGTTCACGGTCGGGGATCCGGTCTCGCTCGCCTGGTCCGGCGGGAACCCCGACGAGGCGGGCTCCTACCAGCTCAACGACTTCCAGCGCAGCTCCGCGCTGGCCTGGCTGGCGGCGGCGTTCGCGCTGTCCGTCGTGTTGCTCGGGCGGTTGCGCGGGCTCGCCGCACTGGTGGGTTTGCTGCTGAGCTTCGCGGTCCTGCTGTGGTTCGTGCTGCCGTCGATCCTGTCCGGGAACCCACCGCTCGCCGTCGCCGTCACCGGCGCGTGCCTGATCATGTTCGCGGTGCTGTACCTGACGCACGGGTTCAGCGCGCGGACGTCCTGCGCGGTGCTGGGGACGCTGGCCTCACTGGCCCTGATCGGGGTCCTGGGCTCCGCGTTCACCGCGGCCGCCCGGCTGACCGGGCTGGACGACACGACCGCGAACCTGATCGGCACGCTCGGGCCCGGGGTCCCGATCGACCCGCGCGGGCTGGTGCTGGCCGGCCTGGTGATCGGCGCGCTGGGCGCCCTGGACGACGTCACGGTCACCCAGGCCTCGGCGGTGTGGGAGCTCGGCGCGGCGAACCCGGGGCTCGGGGCGAGGGAGCTGTTCACCGCGGGGATGCGGATCGGGCGCGACCACGTCGCGTCCGCGGTGAACACCCTGGTGCTGGCCTACGCCGGTGCGGCGCTGCCGTTGCTGCTGCTGTTCACCGTCGCCGCCGGCGGGGTCTCCGAGGTGCTGACCAGCCAGGACGTGGCGACCGAGATCGTCAGGACGCTGGTCGGCAGCATCGGCCTGGTCGCCGCGGTCCCGGTGACGACCGGGCTGGCGGCTCTGGTCGTGGCCCGCCGCTGACCCCCAGGCCGACCGGGGCCCGCTCAGGACGGTCGGCGGGCCAGCAGATGGGCCTCTCCGGCGGCCTCGTGGTGCATCACGATCTCCAGCTCACCGAACGCCTGTGCCAGCTCACCGGGCGCGGCGCGGAACCGCCCGCCGGTGTCCCCGACCTCGGAGAGCACGGTGACCACCAGCAGCCCGCCGGGGGCAACGGCCGCCGCCAGCGCCGGGTACAGCTCCGGCACCCGGAACCGCTGGCAGACGACCACGTCGTAGGCGTCGTCCTCGGTCGGGAAACCGCCGTCGAGGTCGGCCTCCACCCACCGGATCCGCCCGGGCGGCTGCTCCGTGGTGGCCAGCGCCGCGCCCGCGGCCAGACCGGCCGGGGAGACGTCCACGGCGACGACGTCCAGGCCCCGCCCGGCCAGCCAGACCGCGACGGTGCCGCGACCACAGGCCACGTCCAGCGCACGCCCCCGGCCCGGCAGCAGGTCGGTCTGTCCGCGCAGCGCGTCCGGGGGCTGCGGGATCGGCGTACCGAGCGCGCGGTGCTTCGCGTCCCAGTGCTCGCGGTCGTCCCGGACCATCGCCGGTCTCAGCCGACCTCGGCCGCGACCGCGGTGACCACGGCGTCGAGCACGGCGTCGAGCGGCACGTCCTGCTGCTCGCCGGACACGAGGTCCTTGAGCCCGATCGAGCCGGCGTCGATGTCGCGGTCCCCCAGCACCAGCGCGAACCGCGCACCGGAGCGGTCGGCGGACTTCATGGCGCCCTTGAGGCCGCGGCCGCCGTAGGACAGGTCGACCCGCACGCCGCGGGCGCGCAGGCCGGCGGCGATGGTGACCAGACGGCGCTTCGCGGCGTCGCCGAGCGGCACCCCGAACACCTCGGCACGGGCGGACGACCACGGCGCGACGCCCTCGACGCCGCAGGCCAGCAGCGTCCGGTCGACGCCGATGCCGAACCCGACACCGGAGAGATCCGGCCCGCCGAGGGTCGCCATCAGGCCGTCGTAACGGCCACCGCCGCCGATCCCGGACTGGGCGCCGAGGCCGTCGTGGACGAACTCGAAGGTCGTCTTCGTGTAGTAGTCCAGGCCGCGCACCATCCGCGGGTTCGGGGTGTAGGCGACGCCGAGGTCGTCGAGGTGCGCCAGGACCGCGGCGTGGTGTTCGGCCGAGGCGTCGGACAGGTGGTCCATGAGCAGCGGCGCGTCGGCCATCGCCGCACGCACCTCGGGACGCTTGTCGTCGAGCACGCGCAGCGGGTTGATCGTCGCGCGCGCCCGGGTCGGCTCGTCGAGATCGAGCCCGTCGAGGAACTTCCGCAGCCGCTCGCGGTAGGCGGGCCGGCAGTCGGCGTCACCGAGCGAGGTGATCTCCAGCCGGTAGCCGGTGAGGCCGAGTGCCCGGAAGCCCTCGTCGGCGACCGCGATGACCTCGGCGTCCAGCGCCGGGTCGTCGATCCCGATCGCCTCGACACCGACCTGCTGCAGCTGCCGGTAGCGACCGGCCTGCGGGCGCTCGTAGCGGAAGAACGGCCCGGCGTAGCGCAGCTTGACCGGCAGGCCCTGCTTGTCGAGGTTGTGCTCGATCACCGAGCGGACGACGCCCGCGGTGCCCTCGGGCCGCAGTGTCACCGACCGATCGCCGCGGTCGGCGAAGGTGTACATCTCCTTGGAGACGACGTCGGTGGACTCCCCCACCCCGCGGGCGTAGAGCCCGGTCTCCTCGAAGATCGGCAGCTCGATGTGGCCGTACCCGGCACGGGCCGCTGCCGTGGCGAGCGTGTCGCGGACATGCGTGAACCCCGCCGACTCCGTCGGAAAGTACTCCGGGATGCCCTTCGGCGCGGCGAACGGCTCGGGCTTGCGCGCCCGGTCGCCCGCCCGCTGCTCGGTGGCGGTCACAGCAGTTCCACGTCCTCTCGTCACGGAACCTCCAGCCTAGAACCGCCGTCTCTCAGAATCCCTCTCAGGTCGCCCCGCTACCCTCCGGACGCGAACGAATGATCAAGCGGGGAGTGGCGGAGCGTGGCGACGAACGAGCAGCGCCGGGAGGCGGCGAAGCGGAAGCTGGCCGCCCAGCAGGCCAACCGGGCCCAGCAGGCGGAGAAGCGGAAGCGGAACACGACGATCGCCGCGGTGGCGACGGTGCTGGTGGTCGCCCTGGTGGCGAGTGGTGTCTACCTGCTGACCTCGGCCTGGGCAGGCCCGGACGACGCGGACCCGGCCGCCGCGGCCCAGGGCGGCGGCCCGGACACCTCCGGCCTGCCGGCCGTGCCGCTGCCGCAGCGCCCGACCGCGCTCCCGGCATCGGTGAACTGTGAGTACCCGGCCTCGCCCGACCCTGCGTCGAAACCGGTGGACCCGCCCGCCGGTGGCCAGGTGTCTGCCGAGGGCACGGTGCCGGCCACGGTGACCACCAGCGCCGGGACGATCGACCTGACGCTGGACCGCGCGCTCGCGCCGTGCACGGTCAACAGCTTCACCCACCTCGTCGAGCAGGGCTACTTCGCCGACACCTCGTGTCACCGGCTCACGACCAGCCCGGGCCTGCAGGTGCTGCAGTGCGGCGACCCGACCGGACAGGGCAGCGGTGGCCCCGGCTACTCGTTCGCCGACGAGGTCTTCCCCGAGCTCACCTACGGCCGCGGCCTGCTCGCCATGGCGAACGCCGGCCCGGGCACCAACGGCAGCCAGTTCTTCATGATCTACGGCGACGCGCAGCTCCCGCCGAACTACACCGTCTTCGGCTCGATCGGTCCGGAGGGTCTGGCGACCCTGGACGAGGTCGCCAAGGGCGGCGAATCCACGGGCTCCGGCGACGGCACCCCGAACATCCCGGTGGACATCCAGAGCGCCACCGTCGGCTGACGCCCGCGGGCGTGCCCGATCAGCCGGCCCGGCAGAACTCCGCGACCACCGGCCCGAGGGTCTCGACGGGCACGCCGTGCCAGCCCCCGGGCAGGCTGCGGTGGCGGGCGTTCGGCAGGGCGGCGGCGATGTCCGCTGCCCACCCGGTCAGGTCATCGCTGCTGCCCTGGCTGTCGAGCACGAGCGTGGGTGTCGCCACCGTAGCCAGCAGCGCGGTGGTGGTCGCGTGTGAGATCAGGCAGTCGTAGACCAGCGTGGGCGCGACCGCCTCGAGCACCGGCATCGACTCCTGCAGCCCGGCGAGCACCTCGGGCCCGAGGTCACCCAGGAAGCGCTCCACCGCCTCGCGACGACGGTCGGTGGCCACCAACTCGGCGATCTCGGCGGTGAAGGCGGCATCATCCGGGTCGTCGTCGGCACCGATCGGGGGCTCCATCAGCACCAGCTTCTCGATGCCGGACCCGACCGCGCCCGCCTGCAGCGCGAGAAGCGCGCCGGAGGAGAACCCGTAGACACACGCGTTCCCGCCGGCCTGCGCGATCACCGCGGCCAGATCGTCGACCTCGCGCTGCACCGTGTACGGCAGCGTGTCCGAGCTGCCGCCGCGCCCTCGCCGGTCGTAAGTGAACACGGTGAACTCGTCCGCGAGCCACTTCCCCAGCCCGCGGACGTTGTCGAAGTCGCGGTAACCCAGCGCCGGGTCGACCAGGACCAGCGCCGGCCCGCTGCCGACGCGCTCGTAGGCGAGCACGGTGCCGTCACTCGACCGGACAGTGCCTGAAACGTCCATCGCCAGCCTCCTCGGCGGGTACTGGACCGTACAGTACTCCCACGGTACTGGACCGTCCAGTACTGTCAGCGGGATGAGCGAGGCGGTGGCACCCGAGACCGGCCGGTCGGCGCGCAAACGCCGGGCGATCCTCGATGCGGCCCGCCCGCTGTTCCTGGCCCACGGCTACGCGGCCACGAGCATGGACGAGGTGGCCGCGCGGGCCGCGGTGTCCAAGCAGACCGTCTACAAGCAGTTCGTGGACAAGCAGCGCCTGTTCGCCGCGATCATCACCGGTGACATCGAGGAGGCCGAGGAGCTCACCCGGTCACTCGTCGACGCCCTGCCGCAGACCCAGAACCTGGAGCGCGACCTGCGCGAGTTCGCCCGCCGGCACGTCGTCGAGGTGCTGGCGCCGCACCTGCTCCGGATGCGCCGCCTGCTCATCGGCGAGGCCGACCGGTTTCCCGACCTCGCCGCGGCCTGGTACTCGCGCGGGCCCGAGCAGGCACACGCCACGTTCGCCGGCTGGTTCACCACGCTGGCCCAGCGCGGCCTGCTCCACGTCCCGGATCCGGCGCTGGCCGCCGAGCACTTCAACTGGCTGATCCTGGCCGCCCCGATCAACCGGGCCATGTTCACCGGCACCGAGGAGCCCGTCGAGCGGCTGCACTACTACGCCGACGAGGCAGTGCGGGTGTTCCTCGCCGCCTACGGCACCGCGCAGCAGAGCGCACGGTAGGGCTTGCGCCCTCCCGGCCCCGACGACCGGTCACGGGGCTACGCCGGTTCGCGAACCATCGGCCACAGCGGTGGGCCGCCCGCGGCGGCGATCGGCGACCGCGCCCGGAATCCGTACCGCTCGTAGACGACCCGGTTCCGTGGGCTCGTCGCCTCCAGCCGGCACCCCGGCCCGGTCGGCCCGGTCCAGCACCGGCAGGATCAACGCGCTCCCGATGCCGCGGCCCCTACGGCGGCGCTTCGACTGGCCGATCGGGCCGCGCCATCGGCGGAGGACAGCCCCGGATCGTCGCGGCCGGCACCGATGAGATCCCGGTGCGGGGGCTGTCCCTACCTGTGTCCGGCGGGTTGAGCCGGAGCGAGGTAGGGGCGGCTCGATGGTCCGGGCGGCTCCTCCGGAACATCCTTGACAGGTCCGGACGATCTCGGAGATCGACCGGCACACACGGAAAGGAGCGGCGATCATGTCCACCTCAGTCCTCCCCCGGTTGAGCCACCGGGACCGAGCCGTGCTGCGCGCGATCGCCGCGGACCGCTGCACCGTCACCGACGACACGTGCCACTCGCTCACCATCGACGGCGTGTGCTTCTGCGACCAGTTCGTCGGGGTGCGACTGGCGGACGTCGGGCTCGTCGAGGCCTCCGGCCCCGCACCGCTGCGGCCGCACCTCACCGACGCGGGCCGCTCGCTGCTCACCGCCGCGTGACCCACGCACCAGGTGCTTACGCCGCGCTGGTGACCCGGTAGACGTCGTAGACACCCTCGATGTTGCGCACCGCCTGCAGCAGGTGCCCCAGGTGCTTGGGGTCGCCCATCTCGAAGGAGAACCGGGACACCGCGACCCGGTCCCGCGACGTCGTCGTCGACGCGGACAGGATGTTGACCTTCTCGTCGGCCAGCACCTTGGTCACGTCGGACAGCAGCCGGTGCCGGTCGAGGGCCTCGACCTGGATCGCGACCAGGAACACCGACTCCGGGGACACCGACCAGGCGACGTCGACCAGCCGCTCCTCACGCGAGGTCAGGTCGCCCGCGTTGGTGCAGTCGGTGCGGTGCACGCTGATCCCGCCGCCGCGGGTGACGAACCCGAGGATCTCGTCGCCGGGTACCGGGGTGCAGCACCGGGCGAGCTTGACGTAGAGGTCGCCCATGGTGTTGCCGTCCACGTCCTGGACGACGACGCCGGCGTTCCCGGACGGGCGCCGGTGCCGGACGGTGGACGGTGTGGCCCGCTCGGCGAGCTCCTCCTCCGCCTCCTCCTCGCCGCCGAACCAGGCGACCAGGCGCTGCACGACGTGCTGGGCGCTGGTCTGGTGCTCACCGACGGCGGCGTAGAGCGCGGAGACGTCGGTGTAGTGCAGCTCGCGGGCGATCGCGGACATCGCGTCGCCGGAGATGAGCCGCTGCAGCGGCATCCCGGTGCGGCGCGCCTCCCGGGTGATGGCCTCCTTGCCCTCCTCGACGGCCTCCTCGCGGCGCTCCTTGGCGAACCACTGCTTGATCTTGGCCTTGGCCCGCGGGGACTTCGCGATGGCCAGCCAGTCGCGGGACGGGCCGGCGTCCTCGGCCTTGGAGGTGAAGATCTCGACGACGTCACCGGAGGACAGCTGCCGCTCCAGTGCGACGAGCTTGCCGTTGACCCGCGACCCGATGCAGCGGTGCCCGACCTCGGTGTGCACCGCGTAGGCGAGGTCGATCGGGGTGGAGCCGGTGGGCAGGGTGACGACGTCGCCCTTGGGGGTGAAGACGAAGATCTCCCGCGCGGCGAGGTCGAAGCGCAGCGAGTCGAGGAACTCGCCCGGGTCGGCGGCCTCGCGCTGCCAGTCGAGCAGCTGGCGCATCCACGCCATCTCCTCGACCTCGACCTCCTTGCCCTGGCCGCCCTTGATCTCCTTGTAGCGCCAGTGCGCGGCGATCCCGTACTCGGCGGTGCGGTGCATCGCGTGCGTGCGGATCTGGACCTCGAGAGGCTTGCCGTCCGGACCGATCACCGTGGTGTGCAGCGACTGGTAGACGCCGAAGCGGGGCTGGGCGATGTAGTCCTTGAACCGGCCCGGCATCGGCTGCCACAGCGCGTGCACCATGCCGATCGCGGCGTAGCAGTCGCGCACCTCGTCGACGAGCACGCGGACGCCGACGAGGTCGTGGATGTCGTCGAAGTCCCGGCCCTTGACGATCATCTTGCGGTAGATCGAGTAGTAGTGCTTGGGTCGTCCCTCGACCTTCGCCGGGATCCGCGCCGAGTCCAGCTGCGAGGTCACCTCGTCGATGACCTGGCGCAGGTAGGTGTCACGCGACGGCGCCCGGTCGGCGACCAGCCGCACGATCTCCTGGTACTTCTTCGGCTGCAGGATCGCGAACGACAGGTCCTCCAGCTCCAGCTTCACCGTGGCCATGCCGAGCCGGTGCGCGAGCGGGGCGAACACCTCGAGGGTCTCGTTCGCCTTCTTGACCTGCTTCTCCGGGCGCAGGAAACGCATGGTGCGCATGTTGTGCAGCCGGTCGGACAGCTTGATGACCAGCACCCGGGGGTCGCGTGCCATCGCGACGACCATCTTGCGGATCGTCTCGGCCTCGGCCGCGTTGCCGAACTCGACCTTGTCCAGCTTGGTGACGCCGTCGACCAGGTGCGCGACCTCGTCGCCGAAGTCGGCGCGCAGCCGTTCCAGGGAGTAGTCGGTGTCCTCGACGGTGTCGTGCAGCAGGGCCGCGACCAGCGTCGTGGTGTCCATCCCGAGCTCGGCGAGGATCGTGGAGACCGCGAGCGGATGGGTGATGTAGGGGTCACCGGACTTGCGGGTCTGCCCCTCGTGCTTGGACTCGGCGACGTCGTAGGCCCGCTGCAGGAGCATCAGGTCGGCCTTGGGGTGCAGCGACCGGTGCACCGCGGCCAGCGGTTCGAGAACCGGCTTGACGATCGCGACCCGCTGCGGTGTCATCCGCCGCGCGATCCGCGCCCGGACCCGCCGTGTCGCGGACGGGCGCGGCGGTTCGTCGTCGGCAGGAGTCAGCGGCCGGGTGGCCGGGTGTGCGCTCGTCCGGTCGACCTCGGTCACCGCACCTCCTCATCGTGCCTGGTAGCGGGAGTGGTCCGGCCCGAGGATAGTCCGCGGGCCGCCGAGGAGCGGAACGCGGCGGTCCTAGGCGCTCAACAGCGCGTCCACCTGCAGGCCACCCAGCTGCGCCCGGCCGTTCAACGCGGTCAGTTCCAGCAGGGTGCCGAACCCGACGATCTCCGCCCCGGCGTCGGCGAGCAGCGCGCAGGCCGCGGCCGCGGTCCCGCCGGTGGCCAGGACGTCGTCGACGACGTACACCCGGGCGCCCGGCTCCACGACGCCGGCCGGGAGTTCCAGCGTGGCCCGGCCGTACTCGAGGTCGTAGGTCCGCGACGCGGCGACGGCGGGCAGCTTGCCCGCCTTGCGGACCGGCACGGTCCCGACCCCGGCGACGAGCGCGACCGCCGCCCCGAGCAGGAATCCGCGGGCCTCGACGCCGATCACGAGGTCGGCGCCACCGGTGTGCGCGGCGAGCTCGGTGCTGACCGTCGCGAACGAGCCACCGTCCGCGAGCACCGGCGTGATGTCGCGGAACAGCACCCCGGGCTCGGGGTAGTCGGGAACCGTGCGGACGAGCTCGGCGACCCGCAACAGGTCGTCGACCGACTCCCCCGCGATGCCCGGCCCGACCCGGATGCTCTCGAAGGCGGTCACCGGCGCCGCCGCCCGGTCTTGCCGGTCGGGCGGGCGCCCGGGCGGGGCGCGGGGGCGGTGCGGGAAGTACTGCTCACGGTCGCGAGCGTATCCGTCGCCTCGGGGGCCTCCTGCTCGACCACCTCCCCGTTGCGGACGGCGGCGGTGCGGGCCCGGCGGGCGGCGACCCGCTCGGCCTGGTCACGGAACCGGCTGTCGCGCATCTTGATGTCGACCAGCACCGGGGTGGCGAGCAGCAGCGACGAGACGACACCGGTGATCATGCCGACGAGCTGGACCAGCGCCAGGTCGGCCAGCGTGCCGACGCCGAGCAGCCCCACCCCGATCACGAGCAGGCCGAGCACCGGCAGGATCGCGATCAGCGAGGTGTTCATCGACCGCATGAGGGTCTGGTTCAGCGCCAGGTTCGCGGCCTCGGCGTAGGTGCGTCGGGTCAGCTTCAGAAGCCCGCGCGAGTTCTCCCGCACCTTGTCGAACACGACGACGGTGTCGTACAGCGAGAAGCCGAGGATCGTCAGCAGGCCGATGACAGTGGCCGGAGTGACCTCCAGCCCGATGATCGAGTAGATACCCGCGGTCACGATGATGTCGTTGACCAGCGCGACCAGCGCGGCCGCGGCCATCGCCCGCTCGAAGTACACGGCCAGGAAGAGCGTGACGAGCACGATGAACACCACCAGCGCGATCAGCGCCTGGGTGGTGACCTCGCCGCCCCAGGTGCCGGAGACCTGGGAGTCGCTGATCGAGCCCACGCTGGGAGCGCCGTCGGCGCCCAGGGGCTGGAGCTGGGTGAACAGTGCGTCCCGCAGCGGGACCAGCTGATCGGGGGTCAGCGGTTCGGACTGCAGCACGATCGACGCCGTGTCCCCGGTGCCGACCGCCTGCGCGGTCTCCGGGGTCGTGCCGATCACGCCCCGGTAGACCTCCTCGACCTGCTCGACGGAGATCGCCCCGTTCGCCCCGTTCGCCGGCAGCTGGATCTGGGACCCGCCGGTGAAGTCGATGCCGAGGTTGAAGCCTCGCAGCAGCAACGACGCCAGGCAGATCGCGAGCAGCACGCCGAAGCCGATGTACCAGAGCTTCGTGCGCCCGACGATGTCGACGCTCGCGGTGCCGGTGGTGAGCCGGGTCCAGCCCGACATCCGCTCCGGGGCGGTCATGCGCCCGCTCCCTTCGAGGTCGAGGCGGTGTTCGCCTTCCGTCCCACGGCGGGGGTCGAGCGACGGTGCCGGGCACCGATCCGGTCGACGGCGCCGAGTGCGGACAGCTCGGGTTTGCCGAGCGTCTTCGACCGGGAGATCAGCACGACCAGCGGGAAGGTCACCAGGAACACCACGACCAGGTCGAGCACGGTGGACATGCCGAGGGTGAACGCGAACCCGCGGACCTCGCCGACGGCGAGGATGTAGAGCACCGCGGCGGCGAGGAAGCTGACCGCGTCCGCGGTGAGGATCGTCCGGCGGGCCCGCTCCCAGGACCGCGGGACGGCCGAGCGGAACGTCCGGCCCTCACGCATCTCGTCCTTGAGCCGCTCGAAGAAGATCACGAACGAGTCCGCGGTGATGCCGATCGCGATGATGAACCCGGCGACGCCTGCGAGGTCGAGGGTGAACCCGATCCACCGCCCGAGCAGGATCAGCATCGCGTAGACGATCAGACCGGACAGGGCCAACGACAGGATCGTCAGCAGGCCGAGCAGTCGGTAGTAGAACATGCAGTAGGCGAACACCAGGGCCAGCCCGACGGCACCGGCGATCAGCCCGGCCTCCAGCGAGGCCAGGCCGAGGGTGGCCGAGACGGTCTGCGCGGTGCCGGAGTCGAACGCCAGCGGCAGCGAGCCGTAGCGCAGCGTCTGGGCGAGGTCCTGGGCGCGTTCCTGGCTGAACTGCCCGCTGATCTGCGTCGGGCCCCAGATCGGCTGGTTGATCGCCGGTGCGGACACGACATCGCCGTCGAGCACGAACGCGGTCTGCTTGCCGACGTTCTCGGTCGTGTACTGGCCCCACGCGTCGGCCGCGGCCTGCTCGAAGGTCAGGCTGACCACCCAGCCCGCGCTGTCCTGGCTCTGCTGGGCCTGGGCCGAGGCGATCTCGGTGCCCTCGATGAACGACGGGCCGAGGACGTACTTGGCGGCACCGTCGGTACCGCAGGTGACCAGCGGCTTCGTCGGGTCGTCGTAACCCTGCAGCGGGTCCGGGGCGGCGCAGTCCAGCGCGAGCAGTGCCTGCAGCTGGGTGGCCTGGTCCTCGCTCTGCCGGGTCGCGCGCAGCTGCGCCACCTCGGCGGCGACCCGCGGGTCGTCCGGGGATGCGGCGCCGGTCGGCGGTGCCGGCGGCTCCGGCGGTGGTGGCGGGTCCTGCAGCGGTGCCGGGTCCTGCAGCGGTGTGGTCTGCGCGACGGGAGCGACGGCGCGCGACTGCTCGGCCGGGTCGCCCTGGCTCTGCGGCTGCGACTGCGGCTGCGGCTGGGCCGGCTCGGCGGGCGGCGGGGCGTTCGGTGCGGGCTGCGGCACCGGCTGTTGCCCGCCGGGGGTCTGGCCGGTCTGGTCCTGGCCCGGTGCCGGCTGCTGCGCGGCCGGCCCGGCCGGGACCTCCTGGATCACCTCACGGAACCGCAGCTGGGCGGTCTGGCCCAGCGAGCGGGCCTGCTCGCCCTCGTCACCGGGGACGGTGATGACCAGGTTGCTGCCGTCCAGCTGCACCTCGGCGCCGCTGACCCCGAGCCCGTTGACCCGCTGCTCGATGATCTCCTGCGCCTGCACCAGCTGGTCCCGCGGCGGCGGCTGACCGTCGGTCGTGCGGGCGGTGAGCGTGACGCGGGTGCCACCCTGCAGGTCGATGCCCAGCTTCGGCGTCAGGTTCCCGCCGCCGGTGAACAGCACCAGCGAGTAGAGGACGACGACGATGCCCAGGAAGGCCGTCAGGTAGCGCCAGGGGCGCAGTCGCTGCTGCCCCGAGGACGTTGCCACGTGTTGATCTCCCGAATCCGGCTCGCGAGGCGGCCACGGCCGGCCTCACGGTCTCGTCGCCCGGCATCGACCGGCCCGGCAGCACGGACCGTCGCCGGCCGTGCACCGGACCCGGCCGCGGTGCCGAGGCCGCCCGGAGCGGGCCCGGCGGCCCGCTCCCGACATGCTCAGTGAATCGTCGGCTTGTTCTCCGACTGCTCCTGCTGCTCCGACTGCTCCGCCTCGGTGTTCTCCTCGGCGGGCTCGTCGGCGGCGACCTTCTCCCGGATCGCGGCGCGCAGCCACGTGGTGACCACACCCTCGGCGATCTCGAGATCGATCGTGTCCTCGTACGAGGCGTCGACGACCGTGGCCCGCAGCCCGGACGTGGTGACGACGACATCGCCGTCCTCCAGCGCCTGCTGCATGGTCTGGGTCTGCTGCATCTGCCTGCGCTGCTTGCGGCCGTTCAGGAACAGCGGAACGAACAGCAGCAGGATGATGAGGAAGGGCAGCAGGGACAACAGGCCCGAACCACCGGCCTCCTGCGCAAGGATCAGATCCATCGTGCGGGTTCTCCGTCTCGTCTCGTAATCGTGAGTGTGCCAGCCGGGACCGACACCGACGGGCGGCCCCTCCCGGCAATGAACCGCTCGTCGCGGGCACTACCGGGCCGAACGGTTCTCCGGACGCCCGGCCCGCGACGTAACGGCCGGGATGCCCGGATCGTTCCACCGAGGTCATCACCGGCCCCCGTGACACCGCGCGGTGTCCGGAACCTCTCGCGCGGTGTGCGGACACCTCAGGATGCCTCGACAGGCGCCCGGCGGGTGCCCGATCCGTTCGGTCCGTCCGGATCCTCCCATGTCAGCCACGGGCGGCCGCGGCCACTCTCACCCACATGCGGCGCCTCGGACCGGCGCACGTCCGCCTTCCCGGCGTGGCCGACCGGCCGGACCGGGTCAGAACAGGGGGTTGATGCGGTGGCCCGCGGGGGCGTCGGCGGGTGGGGTGAGGCCGAGGTGGGTCCACGCCAGCGGAGTGGCGACCCGGCCGCGGGGGGTGCGGGCGAGCATCCCGGCCCGGACCAGGTAGGGCTCGCACACCTCCTCGACGGTGCCCGCCTCCTCCCCCACCGCGACGGCGAGGGTGGAGACCCCGACCGGACCGCCGTGGAACGAGCGGACCAGCGCAGCGAGCACGGCGCGGTCGAGCCGGTCGAGGCCGAGCTCGTCGACGTCGTAGACGGCCAGCGCGTCCCGGGCGACGTCGCGGCGGATGATGCCGTCCGCCCGGACCTCGGCGAAGTCACGCACCCGGCGCAGCAACCGGTTCGCCACCCGCGGCGTACCGCGGCAGCGGCCTGCGATCTCCTCGGCGCCGTCCGGGAGCAGCTCGATGCCCAGGATCCCGGCGGCCCGGTTCAGCACCTGTTCGAGCTCCGCGTCCTCGTAGAACTCCATGTGCCCGGTGAACCCGAACCGGTCGCGCAGCGGCCCGGTCAGCGAGCCGGCCCGGGTGGTGGCTCCGACCAGGGTGAACGGGGCGACGTCGAGCGGGATCGAGGTCGCCCCCGGGCCCTTGCCGACGATGACGTCGACCCGGAAGTCCTCCATCGCCAGGTACAGCATCTCCTCGGCGGGCCGGGCGATGCGGTGGATCTCGTCGATGAACAGGACGTCGCCGGGCACCAGGTTCGACAGCATCGCGGCCAGGTCGCCGGCGCGTTCGAGGGCGGGCCCGGAGGTCAGCCGGATCGCCGCGCCCAGCTCCTGCGCGATGATCATGGCGAGGCTGGTCTTGCCGAGGCCGGGCGGGCCGGACAGCAGGATGTGGTCCGGCGGGTCGCCGCGCCGCTTCGCCCCTTCGAGGACGAGTTCGAGCTGCTCGCGGACCCGCGGCTGGCCGACGAACTCGTGCAGCGACCGCGGGCGCAGCGAGGCCTCGACGTCGGCGTCGCCCGGCTGCGCGGTCGCGTCGATCTCGCGCATCCGGTCGAACGCACCGGCGTACGGGTCGCCGGGACTCGGCTCCGCGACAGGATCGGGCTCCGCGGCAGGGGCGTGCTCTGCGGCGGGATCCGGGTCGGAGGTCATCGCGACCGGCCCAGCGACGACAGGGCGCTGCGCAGCAGCACGCTCGCACCGGTGTCGGGGCGCTCGGCGAGGACACCGTCGACGGCCTGCTCCGCGGACCGCTGCGGGAACCCGAGGCCCAGCAGCGCCTCGACGACCTGCTCGCGGATCCCGAGGACCGGGGACGGAGCCGCTGCGGCGGGTGCCCCGGCCGGCACGGCGGCGGGCGCGGTCACCTTGTCCCGCAGCTCGACGACCAGGCGTTCGGCGCTCTTGCGCCCGACACCCGGGATCCGGGTCAGCACGGCCAGGTCCCCGTCGGCCAGCGCACGGCGCAGCGTGTCCGGCTCGAGCACGGCGATGGTGGCCAGTGCCAGCCGCGGCCCGATCCCGGAGACCGTCTGCAGGAGCAGGAACAGCTCGCGCTCCTCGGCGTCGGCGAACCCGAACAGGGTCAGCGACTCCTCGCGCACGACCAGCGTGGTCGCGAGCCGGGTCTCCTCGCCGCGGCGCAGCCCGCCGAGCGTCGCCGGCGTCGCGTGGACGGCCAGCCCGACCCCACCCACCTCGACGACGGCGTGGTCCAGCCCGATCTCCAGTACCGGCCCGCGCACCGAGTGGATCACTGTCGGAAGCCCCTTCCCGCGAACGGTCGTTCGAGCCGCGACGCTACCGCGCACCCCCGACGCTCCCGCATCCGACACCACCACCGGGCACCGGGACCGGACGCCGCCGGCACCGCCGGATCAGCGCCGTCCGCCGGGTCCCCGCCGGACGTCACCGGACGCCGTCCAGCTACCGGCCGGCCGCGACTGGGCAGCCGCACGGGCCGCCGCCCACTGCTGCGCCGCGGTCGGTGAGCCGTCCTCCTGGGTCGCCCGGGCCTGTGTCAGCCGCGCCTTGTGCACCTCGGCGATCTCCGCGGCACGGGCCTGCGCCTGCGCCATCCGGTCCAGCATCGGCGAGCGCCAGCAGTGGCAGATGGCGAGCGCGAGCGCGTCCGCGGCGTCGGCCGGCTTCGGCGGGGCGTCCAGTCCCAGCACCTTGGTGACCATCGTCGCGACCTGGGCCTTCCCGGCCCTGCCCTCGCCGGTCACGGCGGCCTTCACCTCGCTGGGGGTGTGGAAGGCGACCGGCAGCCCGGCCCGGGCCGCGATCAGCGCGACGACCCCGCTGGCCTGCGCGGTCCCCATCACGGTGCGCACGTTGTGCTGGCTGAACACCCGCTCGACGGCGACGACGTCCGGCCGGAGCCGCGCCACCCAGCGCTCCACCTCGTCGGCGACGGCGAGCAGCCGGCGTTCCAGCGGGAGGTCGGGCCCGCTGCGCACGACGCCGACGTCGACGAAGGTGACCGCACGGCCGGCGCCGGTCTCGACGACACCGATCCCGCACCGGGTCAGGCCGGGGTCGACCCCGAGCACTCGCACCGCGTCACTCCTCCCGCACGTGTGTTCGAACCCCGCACGCTACCGGCCGCGGCACCGCTCGCCGGCGGGGCACGCCGGGCCCGGGCCGACCCGATCGGGCCGGGTGGCCGGGTGGCAGGGTGCCGGAGTGACGTCGTTCCTCCGGGTGCTCGCCCTGCTCTGGTCGGCCGGCCTGCTGGTCGTCCTGGTGGGTGCCTTCCGGCCGGAGACCCCGGTGCTCGGCCTGGCCGGCTCGTTCGTCACCGGCCAGTACCCACTGCACCTCACGCTCGCGGCCGTCCTCGGGATCCTGATCGGGCTGGCCGCCCGCCGGGCCGCGCCGTTCACCGGTTACCTGACGGCGACCGTCGCACTGGCCACGGTCATCGGGATGGTCACGGTCCTGGCCGCGCAGGGCCGCGCCGCGTCCGACGAGGGCGTCCGGCTGGACTGGACGGAGGCGCTGACCGTCCTCGGCCAGCCGTCCGGCGCCCCGGACCGCACCGTCGAGTACGCGCCCGGCCGAGAGCTGGATCTGTATCTGCCGTCCGGGCCCGGCCCGCACCCGACGATGGTGTGGGTGCACGGTGGCAGCTGGGTCGGCGGCGAGCGGGACGACCGGACGGCGTTCAACCGCTGGCTCGCCGACCGCGGCTGGGCGGTCGCCGCCATCGACTACCGGCTGCCGCCGACCGGGTGGGGCTCCGGCGGGACGGGCGCGGGCACCGAGCCGATCGGCCGCGACCAGCAGCGCGACGTGGCCTGCGCGGTCGACTGGGTCCGTGCGCACACCGGCGACGAGCTGGACCCGGCCCGGCTCGTGCTGGCCGGCCAGTCCGCCGGGGCGACGCTGGCGCTGAGCACGACGTCCGGCCTGCTCGACGGCACCCTCGCCTGCTCCGAGGCGCCCGCCGCGCTCGGTGGCACCGGACCGGCCGACGCCCCGCCGCCTGCGCCGGGTCCGCCGCCGGCGGGCGTCGTCGCGTTCCACCCGCCGGTCGACCTCGCGCTGATCGACCCCGACCTGCAGCAGACCCTGCTCGGCGGGGCCGCCGCGGACTCCCCGGGGCTGATGCGCCTGCTGTCGCCCTCGGAGCAGGTGCGGCCGGAGCTGCCGCCGACGCTGCTCCTGCTCGGCTCGGCCGACCACTACGTCGACCCGGCCCGGGTCACCGCCTACGACGCCGAGCTGCGCGCCGCCGGGGTCCCCGGCCGGCTGGTCACCGTCCCCTACGCCGACCACGTCTTCGACCGGCCCTTCGGCAGCCCGGGCGCGCAGCTCGGGCGGGAGGCCGCGATCCGCTTCCTGACCGGCCTGGACTGATCCCGGCGGGCGGCGCGGCCCGCCGTCTACGCGATTTCGGCGATGCACCGGTGCCCCGGACCCGCGGACCCTGGTCCACCCCGGCGGAGGGAGGCACCGTGACCAGCCTCGACCACGGCCCGATCGGTGGCCCCCGATGACCACCCACGAGCTGCGCCTCGCCACCACGAAGCCACTGGCCACGCAGGCCGAGCGCGGACACAACCGGTGGCATCCCGACATCGCACCGGCGCTGCGGATCCGGCCGGGCGACGAGGTCGTCCTGGACACGCTCGACGCGGCCGACGCGCAGCTGCGCCCCGGCGACGGGCTCGACGCGCTCGGCGCCGTGCGCCTCTCCCGGGTCCATCCCCTCACCGGCCCGATCGCCGTCGACGGTGCCCGGCCGGGTGACGTCCTCGTCGTCGAGCTCCTGGAGTGCGTGCCCGCCGGGATCGGCTACACCGTGCAGATCCCCGGGTTCGGCTTCCTGCGCGAGCAGTTCCCCGAACCGTTCCTGGTCCGCTGGCAGCTCGACGGGAACCGGGCGGTCTCCGACGACCTGCCGGGCGTGACGCTCTCGGCGGAGCCGTTCCTCGGGACGTTCGGTGTGGCCCCGTCCCACGACCTGCTGGACCGGATCCTGGTTCGGGAGCAGGCGGTGCTCGACGCGGGCGGCATGGCGCTACCGCCGGATCCGACGGATGCGCTCCCGGGGACCGGCGACGTCCCGGCCCGGGGCCTGCGCACGATGCCGCCGCGGGAGAACGCCGGCAACGTCGACATCCGCCAGACCGGCATCGGCACGACCCTGCTGCTGCCGGTGCACGCCGACGACGCGTTGTTCTCCGCAGGCGACGGCCACTTCACGCAGGGCGAGGGCGAGACGTGCGGCACCGCCGTCGAGATGGCCGGGACCTGGCGGTTGCGCTTCGACCTGCGCCCGGGCGAGGCGGAGCGCACCGGGCAGCGGCGGCTGCGCTTCTCCCGCGAGACGCCCGGCCCGCGTCCGGCCGAGGCCGGTCCGTTCCATGCGACCACCGGCATCTCGGTCGACGCCGACGGCGTCAACCGGGCCGAGGACGTCACGGTCGCGACCCGGGACGCGCTGCGGGAGATGCTCGACCACCTCGTCGTCGAGCGCGGGTTCACCCGGCAGCAGGCCTACGCCCTGTGCAGCGTGGCGGTCCAGCTGCGGATCAGCGCGCTGCCGGACGTCCCGAACGTGTCGGTGACGGCGCTGCTCCCGCTCGACGTCCTCGACCGGCCCTGACCCGGAGGTGGACGGACATGACGACGACGGGTCCCGTTGGTCACCCCGATCCGTTCTCCGTCCGGGGTCTGCGCGAGGTCGGCCCGCTACCGGGGACCCGGCAGGAATGGGTGACGGCGGCCGCGCGGGTCTCGGGCGTGCTGCTCGCCCTGCGCGCCGCCGAGGCCGCGGGCCTGGCCGCCCCGCCCCCACCGCTCGACGGCGGCCGGACGCTGCGGGCGTGGGCCCGTGTGGTGCGGCCGGTACTGGATCGCACCGAGCACGTGACGGTGCCGATCGGGCTCGGCGATCTGCACGTCCTCGCCGCGGCGGCGGCCGCGCTGGGCACGGCGCTGTGCCGGGTCCGGTCGGGCGGCGGCCCCGATCCGGTGGTGGACGTGCTCCGGGCGGACGCCGCGGCGCAGCAGGCGACGGCCGGTCAGCTGGTCATGCAACTGGCCCGGGTACACGGGACGCTCACCGCGGGCGCTCCCGGCACGGCCGGACAGATCTGGCAGGCCGGAGCCCTCTCGCCCGTCGACGACGAGGAGTGACCGTGGACTACCCGACCATGCGTGGACTGTTCTTCTCCCCGCCCGACGGCCCCCGGCCCACCCCGCCGGCCGCCACCTCGCCCTCGCCCGCCCGGGCGCTGCGGGATGCGATCGAACCGCTGGCGTGCCTCTCGATCTGGTCCCCGGAGGCCGCGGAGGGCTACGCGGCACTCGGGCTGGACGACTATTTCGCCGCCTACGTGTGGCAACGCGTCGCCCCGCTGGGCACCCCGCCGGAACCGCTGGCGGTCACCGCGCTCGGCGTGTTCGACGGCGGCCTGATCGGCCCGCAGTACGCCCTCGGCGCGTCCGCCGTGGACCGCGACAAGATCGTCGCGGTGCGGCTGGACGCCCCGGGCCGCACGCTGCGCCGAGTACTCGGCGAGGATCTGCCCGAACTCGGCCGGGAGGCGGCCGCGGCCGTCGTCGCGCTGCGCCGCGGGATCGACGCCGCGGACCGGACCGCCCGGCCGCTGTTCACCGGGCTGCTCGCCGAGCCCTGGCCCGACGACCCGGCCGCCGCACTCGTGCACGCCTGCCACGTCCTGCGGGAGCACCGCGGTGACTCGCACCTGGCGGTCTGCGCGGTCGACGGGCTCGACGCGGTGCAGATGAACGTGCTGACCGAGCTCTGGTGCGGTTACCCGCTCGGGGCCTACACCGCGTCCCGGGGCTGGGCCCCGGACCGGATCGAGGCCGCCGCGGACGAGCTGCGCGCCCGTGGCCTGCTCGACGGGGACCGGCTCTCCGCCGACGGGCTGCGGCACCGGGCGACGCTGGAGGCACGGACCGACGGCATGCAACGGGCCGTCGTCGCCGCGATCGGGGCGGACCTCGATCCGGTCACCCGCCTGCTCGACGGCTGGTCGGACGCGCTCGTCGCGGCCGGGGCGGCACCGCCGGACCCGGCGAAACGCCTCGCCGGATGAGCCGTCCGCCTCCGGTGCGCGCGGAACCTCAGGCGGTGGGTGCTGCACCTCAGGCGGTGGGTGCGGAACCTCAGACGGTGGGTGCTGTACCTCAGGCGTCGGCGCCCACCCCGAGCAACGGGACCTCGGCAGTCAGCACCGTCGGACCGCCGGGCGGGCTCAGGACGTCGAGCGTGCCCTCGACGGTGGCGAGCCGGTCGGCGAGCCCGGCGAGACCGTGGCCCTTGCCGAGATGCGCACCGCCGACGCCGTCGTCGCGCACCTGGACGAGCACCCGCTCGGTATTCGCGCTCACCACGACCGTGCACAGCGTCGCATCGGCATGCTTGGCGACGTTCGTCAGCGCCTCGGTCACCACGAAGTAGGCCGTGTTCTCGACGGCCGCGGCCAGGCGCTGCCCGTCGGGGAGCGCCACGTCCAGGGACACCTCGACCGGGCAGCGGGCCGCGGTCGCCGCGAGCGCCGGCCCGAGGCCACGGTCGGCCAGGATCGGCGGGGCGATGCCGCGGGACAGGGCACGCAGCTCGTCGAGCGCCTCCCGGCTCTGTTCCAGCGCCCCCGCGACGAGCGGCCGGGCACGCTCCGGGTCGTCGTCGAGGCGCCGGGAGACGCTCTCGAGGTCCATGTTGAGCCGCACGAGCCGCTGCTGCGGACCGTCGTGGATGTCGCGCTCGAGGCGCCGCAGCGTCTGCGCCTCGGCATGCACCGCCGCTCGGCGGCTGGTCTCCAGCTGAGTGGCACGGGCCCGCAGCGCCGCGGTCTGGTTGGTGAGCAGCCCGCGGGCCAGCCCGGCACGCACGAGCACGAGCCCGCGCACGACCAGCGGCGCGGTGAGCACCATGACCACGCCGATCGTGGTGTTCAGGGCGATCTCCGCGGGGCGCGAGTCGACGCCGGTGAGCAGACCGACCAGGCCGTTCGAGCCGGCGTCGCGGGGAAGCGCCCATTCCCACATCACGTAGAGCAGCGCACCGAGCCCGCCCACCGTCCAGGTCACCGCGATGACGAACGTGGCGATCCGGACCGGGAAGGCCACCACTGCGTGCAGCAGATCCCGCCACGACTGCGGCTCAGCGAGCGAGCGGAGCAACCGCGACATGCCGCTGCCCGTCGGCGTCCGGTAGTGGTGCGGGGGCAACGGTCGTCCGGTCGCCCACTCGGTGGCCCGCCGCTCCACTTCCGCCAGGCCGCGGCTCGCCCGCAGCGTCAGCACCAGGATCGGCAGCCCGAGCCAGACGACGAGCGTGCTCACCCCGGCCGCGAAGCCGGCGACGGCCACGACGAACGCGACGATGCACAGCGGCAGCCCGCCCAGGAGGTACCCCATCCCCCGGCGCAGCCGGACGACCTGGGCCGGCGCGGGTGCCGGCGCCGGTACGACGGGCCGGGTGGATGTGGTGGCGGTCATGACACCAGCTTCGTACGCTGCCGTGCCCGGTCCCAGCCGGTGCGCTCCAGCACGACGGTGGGGTATACCCGAACCGCGGCGTCGCTCAGTGCGCCGCGGCGTCCCAGCTCCGGCCGTAGCCGACCGACACCTCCAGCCGCACCGACAGCTCGGCCGCGGCCGCCATCTCCCGGCGGACCAGCGCCTCGAGGACCTCACGCTCGCCGTCGGCCACCTCGAACACGAGCTCGTCGTGCACCTGCAGCAACATCCGGCTGCGCAGGCCCTCCGTCTGCAGCGCCCGGTGCACCCCCAGCATCGCGACCTTGATGATGTCCGCGGCGCTGCCCTGGATGGGCGCGTTCAGTGCCATCCGCTCGGCCATCTCCCGGCGCTGCCGGTTGTCGCTGGTCAGGTCGGGCAGGTAGCGGCGGCGACCGAGGATGGTGGCGGTGTAGCCGTCCTTGCGGGCCTGGTCGACGACCCCGGCGAGATAGTCCCGCACCCCGCCGAACCCGGCGAAGTAGTCGTCCATGAGGCCCTTGGCCTCCTCGGTGGTGATCCGCAGCTGCGCGGACAGACCGTACGCGGACAGACCGTAGGCCAGGCCGTAGTTCATCGCCTTGATCTTGGCGCGCTGCTCGACCGACACCGCAGCGGCGTCGACGCCGAACACCCGGGCGGCGGTCTCGGCGTGGAAGTCGTGCTGCGACCGGAACGCCTCGATCAGCGCGACGTCCTCGGACAGGTGCGCCATGATCCGCATCTCGATCTGGCTGTAGTCGGCGGTGAGCAGCTCCCGGTACGCGGTGCCCTCGGAGCCCGCCCCGCCGTCCCGGCCGACCACGAACGCGTCCCGGATCCGGCGCCCGGCGGCGGTGCGGATCGGCACGTTCTGCAGGTTCGGATCCGTCGACGACAGTCGCCCGGTCGCCGCGATCGTCTGCGAGTAGGTGGTGTGGATCCGGCCGTCGTCGGCGACGGACTTGGTCAGCCCGTCGACGGTGACCTTCAGCCGCGTCGCGTCCCGGTGCTGCAGCAGGAACTGCAGGAACTCGTGCCCGGTCTGCTCGTAGAGGCTCTGCAGCGCGTCCGCGTCGGTGGTGTAGCCGGTCTTGGTGCGCTTGGTCTTCGGCATCTCCAGCTCGTCGAACAGCACCACCTGCAACTGCTTCGGCGACCCGAGGTTGATCTCCTTGCCGATCACCCGGTACGCGTTCTGCGCGGCCTCGCGGACCTGGCCGCCGAAGTCCGACTCGAGGTCCGACAGCGCCTCGGCGTCGACGGCGATACCGGCCGCCTCGCAGTCGGCGAGCACGAACGCCAGCGGCAGCTCCAGCCCGGCCAGCAGCTCGGTCCCGCCCCGGTCGGCCAGCTCGGCGTCGAGTGCGTCGGCCAGCTCGGCGACCGCCGACGCGGCGAGCATCTCCTGCTGCGCGGCCTGCGCGTCCGCCTCGTCCTCACCTCCGAGCAGTGACAGCTGCCCGTCGGCCGGCTCCTCGGTGCGCAGCTCGCGACGCAGGTACCGCAACGCCAGATCGGCGAGGTCGAACGTCCGCTGCCCGGGCCGCGCCAGGTACGCCGCGAGCGCGGTGTCGCTGGTCAGCCCGGCCACCGACCAGCCACGCGCACGAAGACCGTGCAGCACCGCCTTGACGTCGTGCGCGGCCTTCGGCACCGAGGCGTCGGCCAGCCACTCCCCCAGCGCCTTCTCGTCGTCCGGGGTGAGGCCGGTCAGTGCCAGGTAGCCGGCCTGCGGCACCCCCGCCGCGGCGCCGGCGGCGCGCTGCTCGACGGTCGGCTCGCCGACGGCCAGCGCGATCCCGGCGAGATCGCGCCCGGCGATCGGCCCGGTCACCCCGGCGAAGCTCAGGGCGACCCGGCGCCCGTCGCGGGCGTGTGCACTCAGCCAGGCCCGCACGGCGCCCGGTTCGAGCACCGTGCCGGAGACCTCGAACGCGGAATCGGCCTCCGGCTCGGCCGAGGACAGCGTGGAGAACAGCCGCTCGCGCAGCACCCGGAACTCGAGCTCGTCGAACAGCCGGTGCACCGCGTCCCGGTCCCAGGGCCGCGCCTCGAGCTGCTCGGGCTCGACACCGAGGTCGACGTCGCGGACCAGCTCGGTGAGCTGGCGGTTCAGCAGCACGTTGGCCAGGTTGGCGCGCAGGTTGTCGCCCGCCTTGCCCTTGACCTCGTCGACCCGGTCGGTCAGCTCGGCGAGCGATCCGAACTCGCGGACCCACTTCGCCGCGGTCTTCTCCCCCACCCCCGGGATCGACGGCAGGTTGTCCGAGGGGTCGCCGCGCAGCGCCGCGAAGTCGGGGTACTGCGCCGGCGTGAGCCCGTAGCGCTTGTCCACCTCGGCCGGGTCGATCCGGCCGAGGTCGGAGACGCCGCGCTTCGGGTAGAGCACCGTGACATCGTCGGTGACCAGCTGGAACGCGTCCCGGTCGCCGGTGGTGACGAGCACCTGGAAGCCGCGGCGCTCGGCCTGCGTCGCTAGGGTGGCGATCAGGTCGTCGGCCTCGTACCCCTCGACGGCGAACACCGGGATGTTCAGGGCGGCGAGGACCTCCTTGATGAGGTCGATCTGGCCGCGGAAGTCGTCCGGCGTCGCGCTCCGGTTGGCCTTGTACTCGGCGAAGCGCTCGGAGCGGAACGTCTTGCGGGACACGTCGAACGCCACCGCCAGGTGGGTCGGCTCCTCGTCCCGCAGCTGGTTGATCAGCATCGACGTGAAGCCGTAGACCGCGTTGGTGGTCTGGCCGGTGCCGGTGCGGAAGTTCTCCGCGGGCAACGCGAAGAACGCCCGGTAGGCCAGCGAATGGCCGTCGAGCAGCAGCAACCGTGGGCGGTCGGAGGTCGGCTTCGCCGCCTGCTTCGCGGCGGTCCGTGTGGCGGGGCTCATCAGCGGCGAGTCTAGAACCGACCCCCGACAACGAACGCGGCCGCGCCCCGGTGGGACGCGGCTGCGCAGGGTGTAGAGGGGTTCAGTGCAGATGTTCGCTCCGCAAGCTCCGCTCAGCCCACCTCGGCCATGACCTCGTCGGACACGTCGAAGTTCGACCACACGTTCTGCACCTCGTCGGAGTCCTCCAGCGCCTCGATCAGCCGGAAGATCTTCTTGGCGCCCTCGGCGTCCAGCTCGATCTGCATCGACGGGATGAAGGTCAGGTCCGCCGAGTCGTAGTCGATCTCGTTCTGCTGCAGCGCGGTGCGCACCGCGACGACGTCGGTCGGCTCGGAGACGACCTCCCAGCTCTCGCCGATGTCGTTGACCTCCTCGGCGCCGGCGTCGAGGACGGCCAGCAGCACGTCGTCCTCGGCCAGGTCGCCCTTGGGCAGCAGGACGACGCCCTTGCGGGAGAACAGGTACGCCACCGACCCCGGGTCGGCCATGGTGCCGCCGTTACGGGTCATGGCCGTCCGCACCTCGGTCGCGGCCCGGTTCCGGTTGTCGGTCAGGCACTCGATCAGGACGGCGACGCCGTTCGGCCCGTACCCCTCGTAGGTGATCGACTGGTACTCGGCGCCCCCCGCGTCCGCACCGGAGCCGCGCTTGAGGGCGCGGTCGATGTTGTCGTTCGGGACCGAGCTCTTCTTCGCCTTCTGGATCGCGTCGTAGAGCGTCGGGTTGGCGTCCGGGTCACCGCCGCCGGTACGCGCCGCGACCTCGATGTTCTTGATCAACTTGGCGAACATCTTGCCGCGGCGGGCGTCGATCACGGCCTTCTTGTGCTTGGTCGTCGCCCACTTGGAGTGGCCGCTCATCGGCTCGTCTGCCCACCTCTCGTGCTCGGGCCGCACGCGCCGCGGCGGCCGGGGCAGACCTCCGCCGTGCCGCAGAACCTGCTGCGACGGCGGTGGCCTGCGGGAACCCTTCGATGCTACCGGCGGTGCACACCCGGGCCCGGGCCGCCCCTTCCGTGTCGGTCACTGCTCGAGCAGCTCGCGCAGCACCTCGGCGTGGCTGTACTCCGGCGACCTGGTCGCGGTGAGCAGGATGAGGCCGGGGTCCCGGACCTGTTCACGCAACCGGTCCAGTGCCGGCGAGCCGTCGAGCTCGTCCCGGTAACGCCGGCGGAACTCGGCGAACCGGTCCGGGTCGTGCCCGTACCACTTGCGCAGCTCGGCGCTGGGCGCGACGTCCTTGACCCACTCGTCGTAGCGTGCGTCCTGCTTGCGCACCCCGCGGGGCCACACGCCGTCGACGAGGACCCGCGTGCCGTCGCTCTTCTCGGGGGCGTCGTAGATGCGCAGAACCTGGACCGTCATGGTCGGGGATACCGCCCCACCCGGACGGCGAAACACTCCGCCAGGGCAGCAACCGAGCCCGGTGACTCGCTCGTCGCGCTTCCGGCGCCGAGCGTCCGTCGTCCGGGCCCACCGGCGATTCCTGAGAGCCGGGTGTCCGTCCGGGCGTAAGGACTGCGCTGGAACGACCACCGTGCTCGCCACTGGGCGCGGCGGCCGGGCCGGACGGCGGCAGCGGCGTTCAGGAAAGCAGCCCCGCATCGGCCCTCTTCCTAGTGTCGGGCCCCGGTCGCGTCGGGGTCGCTCCCCCGCTGTTCCGCCGACGCACCCCCTGGTGGCGCCGTCGCTCCAGGGCCCCCGACACGGAAAAGACCGATGCCCGAACTTCGATCAGTGCTGCCTCGACGCGGTCCCCGAGCCGTCCCCGCCACTGCCGTACGAGACGCGGATCGCCCACCGCACCGCCGGGCCGGCCCCGCCGGACCCACGCCGCCTGCCGGAACCCCGGCGACCGGCCCCGACGCCTCCGACGTCCGCGAACCGGGACCGCCGCCGTCCGCCGGACGGTGCCGGCCGGGCCTGCTCCGGGTGGGGCTGCACGTCCTGCTCGCCGGAATGCCGTTGCTGGCGATCTCCGCGCACGTGTTCGACCTGGTGCCGATGCAGCTCTCGGCAGCGATCCTGGTGATCCCGCTGGCGACGACGATGATCGCGCTCACCGTGTTCGCTCCACACCCCGGTGACCGGGTCATCGCTCACGGGCTGGTCTGGGGCGTGGTGGCCTGCGCGATCTACGACGTGTTCCGGCTGGACACGGTCTACCTGCTCGGGCTGTGGGGCGACTTCATCCCCACCATGGGTACGTGGATCACCGGCCGCCCCGACGACCTGGCCGGCGGAGCCGTGGTGGGCTACCTGTGGCGCTACATCGGTGACGGGGGCGGGATCGGGCTGACCTTCTTCGTCGTGGCGTCGGCGTTCGGGTTGCATCGGCGCTCGCGCGCCTTCGTCGTGCTCACGGCGGTCGGGTTCGCCGTGGCACCGGTGTGGGCCGGACTGATCGGCACCGTCGCGCTGGCGCCGCGCGGGGAGGAGCTGATGTTCCCGCTGACGCCCGCCACGGTGCTGCTGTCGCTGATCGGTCACCTGATCTTCGGTCTGATCCTCGGGCTGGGGTTCTGGTCCTCGAGGAGCGAGCAGGCCTACTGGCCGTGGGAACCGCTGCGCGTGGAGCAACTGGTGCGGGCGGCGGTTGTGCGGAGCGAGTCGTTCGCCGCGGGTGTCCGGGAGGTCCTGCGGAGCGGGTCGATCGCCGCGGGAGTCCGGGCGGTCGCGCGTCCGGCACCGGTCCCGCGGGCCGCTTCGGCGGCGTTGGCTCGGCCGGTGGCCGCGCCGGGACCGGTGCCGACGGCCGCTCCGCCTGCACCGGCTCCGGCGGCCGCTTTCGCGGGACCGATCGCTCGGGCCACTTCGTCGGGGCCGGTTCCGCGGGCCGCGTTGTCAGAGCCGGTTTCGCCAGCCACTTCGTCGAGCCCGATTCCGTACGGCGCTTCGTCCGAGCCGATTCCGTACGGCGCTTCGTCCGGGCCGGTTTCGTACGGCGCTTCGTCCGGGCCGGTTTCGTACGGCGCTTCGTCGGAGCCGGTTCCGCACGGCGCTTCATCACGACCGGTCCCGACGGCCGCGGCGGAGCCGGCCCCTGCTGCGATCCCCCGGCAGCGCACGTCCTCGACACCGCCCGGCGCCCGGACCCTCGACCCAGACACCTGGGAGCAGTGGCAACGGCGGCTCGAGTCGACCCAGCCCGGCCGGCGGGCACACGGCGGACGTCCACCGGTCCCCGCGCAGCGGGGGTAGGCATGATCGCGCCGGACGGAACGGTGCCCGAAACAGTTCTCCGCAGCGTGCCGCCGGAGACCCGAAACTGTCGGACCTCGAATGTATGTTCGTCTCATGTCGGCGACAGGGACTCCCGAAGGCCTGGCGGATACCCCGCCGGGCCCGGCCCTGTGCGCATTGCTCGCCGGCCTGACCCCGGACCGGCTCCCGAACGACGACGTCGTCGATGCACTACAGGCCTGGCGGCGGCTGCGGTCCTATGCCGATGCCCATGAGCTGGCGATGATGGCCGAGGTGGGGCGCTGCGATCCGCGCGCCCCGTCGGGTGCAGCGGTCCGCCTGGTGGAGCCGGACCCCGAGTGCGGCCGGGAGATCGCCGCCGCGCTCACCCTGACCGAGCTCACGGCCTGGCGCGAGCACGCGTTGGCCGAGATGCTGGTGCACCGCCTCCCGGACGTGCACGCCGCCCTGGCCTGCGGGGACATCGACCGCGGTAAGGCCCGGGTGTTCGCCGATCTACTCGAGCCGCTCAACGACGCGCAGGCCGAACGCGTCTGCGCCGCGCTGTTGCCCACGGCGCCGGGCCTGACGACCGGCCAGCTCCGCGCCCGCATGCAACGCATGGTGATCGCGATCGACCCGGACGCCGCCCAGCGCCGCTATCGCAAGGCGCTGAGTGAACGGCGCGTGGTCTGCTATCTCGACGACACCGGCACTGCCACCCTTTCCGCGATCGGGCTGGACCCGGGCGCGGCCCAGGCCGCCTGCGAACGCCTCGACGCCCTGGCCCGCGACGTGCGTGCAGCCGGGCACCCGGATCCGCTGCCGCGCATCCGTGCCGATCTGGCCACCGCCCTGCTCGACGGCAGTGTCCACGCCCTGAGCCACGACCAGATCATCGCCACGATGCTCGCCCGCGCCGCCGAGGCCGACGACCGGCCGGAAGGCGAGAGCGAGGGCGGCAACACCAGCCACCGCAATGGCGACGGTGCCAGTATCGAGGTCGCTCGCCGTACCGCCGGGGGCCATGACGACGGTGGCAGCGGTGATGGTCGTGGCACCGGCGCTACCGGTGACGGCGCACCCGGTGACGGTGGCGCCGGTGACAGCGGGCTCGGTGGCGGTGGCTCGCACGGTGATGCTGAGGCCGGCGGTCCCAGTACCGACGACCTCCACAACGACGGCAGCGACCCCGGCACCGATGACTCCGGTACCGATGGCCCGGGCGGCGACGACCTCGATACTGATGACCCGTGCGGTGAGCGCTCCGGTACCGACGACCCGGCCGGTGCGGACTCCGGCACGGATGACCCGGGCGGTGCGGACTCCGGCACCGATAGCCCGGGCGGTGCGGACTCCGCTACCGATGGCCCGGGTGGCGATGACCCCGGCACCGACGACCCGGGCGGCAACGGGCGCGACACCGACGGACCTGGCGGCCCCGACGGCCCGGACAACAACGGGCCGCAGAACCCCGACAGCGGCCCCGCCGGTTCCGCTGGCCCCGATGGTGGTCGTGGCGCGGAAAGGGCCCGGCCCGGCATCGAGATCCGGGTACGGCTGTCCACCCTGCTGGGCCACGACGACCACCCCGGCGAGATCCCCGGGCTCGGCCCCATCCTCGCCCCCACCGCCCGCGCCTGGACGGCCCGTCTACGCCACGCCGAATGGCGCTTCGCGATCACCGACCCCGACGGCTACCTGATCCTGGCCGGCACCACCCGCCGGCGCCCACCCCGGCAGCCCGAGCATCCACTGATCCGCCAGGCCCACGGTGGCGTCGTCGAACTCCAGGTCCCCGCCGAGCTCCTCGAACGACTCGCCGTGCACCCGCCGGCCGGGTGGGCCCCGTTGATCGCCGACCTGACCACCCAGTACGCCCAACGCGACCAGCTCCACACCGACCTCGACGAGCACCCGGACAACCGGTTGCCGCACTCGGCGCTGCGCCGCCACGTCGAGATCCGCGACCGCACATGTGCTTTCCCGGGGTGCCGCCGCTCGGCCCACAAAGCCCAGCAGGACCACACCGAGGAACATCAGCACGGCGGCCCGAGTGTGACCGACAATCTGGGCCCATTGTGCATCCTGCACCATGCGATCAAGACCACCGGGCGCTGGCGCCTGGAACAGCCCGCACCCGGGTCCTTCCGATGGCAGAGCCCACTGAAGCGGATCTACTGCACCCGCGGCGAACCCGTATGCCCACCCGTGCCCGAACCGCTACCCGAGCCCGTCAGCCCGGAACCGGCGCCCGCACCCCGGAGCCGGGTCCAACGCGAAGCCGACGCCCTTCCCACCTATCCCACCGCACCCGATGCGGCGACCGTGCCGGTCCCCAGCAGCCCGACGACCAGCCGCGCCCCACCCGACGACGAGCCACCGTTTTGAGAGCGAGGTATCGGGACCCGGTCGAGACGCGACCGGGTCCGGGTACCGGCTGCTCGGCTCACGGCATCGATTCGGACGCCCGTGCGGAAGCGGTGCCGGGTAGCGGGAAGCACTCGGCTCGGCTCGGCCGAGACTGCGCTGTGCCATGCCCGTACACCCGCACGAGTGCGACGGGCCCGACGCCTCCACGGTCCGGCGGCGGGTAGGTCCCGCACATGCGCGTGTCGCTGCATGTTGGTCTACAACTTCCGCAGCCGGGCCCGGTAGGCGGCGGTCATGTCCGGGCCGGCCACATCCGGACCGGGCGGGTCGTCGTCCCAGAGCTGGTTGGTGATGATCTGGTGCAGAGCGAGGTGCAGCCGGGGTTTCACGCCCTCCACCCGCTCGTCCGACGTCGGTCGTCGAGCACGGTTCGGCACTCCGGGTGTTCGGCGACGGTCAGCAGCTCGCGCTCGTCGGCCAGGTCGGACACGGCCGACGGGTCGATCCCGTCGAGGTAGCGCGTCGCCATGTCGGCGTCGGCCCGTCCCCGGCATCCACCTCGTCTGCGGACCGGTCGGATTACAGCTTCCGAGCCGGTCCGGGCCTGTCCGCCTTCCGCCGCGCCTGCCGGGTGTTTCCCGGCGACCTCCTTCCGCCGGCCCTGACCGGACCCGTACCTCCGACCCCGCCGGACCACGACACCGGCAGGCGAGCCGAGCGGCTCACCGCGCCGGCGTGTCGGCCGTGGGCGTCACCGAACTCCGCGGGTGGTCCCCGCCGGCATCGGCCGCACGGGGTGGGCCTCCGTTTCCGGCCCGGCCTCCGTCGGGCGGGATTCCAGTGGCTGCGCTCCCGCTGGCTGCGTTTTCGGAGGCTGCGACCCCGGTGGCTGCGCTCCCGCTGGCTGCTGCGGTCCCGACGGCTCCGAGACAAGCGACTCCGAGGCAGGCGACTCCGTGGCAGGCGACTCCGAAGCAAGCAGCTCCGAGGCAGGCAGCTCCGAGGCAGGCAGCTCCGAGGCAGGCGGCTTCGAAGCTCCAGCCGAGCGCGCCCGCAGCGCGTCGATCACCGCGGGCAGCACCTCGTGCAGGTCACCGAGCACGGCATAGGTCGAGCGGGTGACCATCGGCGCCTCGGGGTCCGTGTTGATCGCGAGGATGGTGCGCGCGTTCATGCAGCCGACCCAGTGCTGGGTCGCGCCACTGATCCCGCAGGCGATGTACAGGTCCGGGGCGATCTGCGTGCCGGTCAGGCCGACCTGGTCGCTGTGCGGACGCCACCCGTTGTTGGTGGCCACCCGCGAGCAGCCCACGGCGCCACCGAGCAGCTGCGCCAGCTCGTCCAGGGCGGCGTAGCCCTCCGCGCTGCCGACACCACGCCCGCCGGAGACGACGATCGGTGCGGTGGCCAGCGAGACGCCGCCCGAGCTCGGCACCCGCTCGACCACCCGGGTGCGGGCCAGCCCGGGATCCAGCTCCGGAATGAACTCGACGACGTCCGGGTCACCGACGACCGGCGGCGGCCGCTGTCCCGACGCCGCGCCGGGCGCGACGGTCGCGAGCACGACCGGTGCGGTCAGCTCGGCGTCCTCGAGCAGCATCCCGCCGCCGCGGACCCGGGTCAGTGACCACGGCTCGCCCGGCGTCAGCGCCACGCAACGGGTGGCCAGCGGCAGCCCGGCACGCGCGGCGGTCTGGGCCAGCACCTCGTCACCCCGCTCGGTCGCCGCGGCCAGCAGCGCGGACGGCCTCGTCCGCGCGACGAGCTGGGCCAAGCTCTCGCCGAGTGCCTCCGGTGCGTGGTCGCCGAGCAGATCGTGGCGGATCACGTGCACGCGCTCCACGCCGAGCCCGGCGGGCACGGTCCCGACCGTGACCGCGTGGACCGGCAGGCCGGTGCCGTATGCGACGGCGAGCAGGTCGTCGGTACCCGGACCCGGCACGCCGTCGCCGGCGGTGTCCTTACAGGTATCGAGACAGGTGTCGATCAGGACCAGCAGCACGGTTCACACCACCCCGATACGCGTCAACATCTCCACCACCGCCGGTGCGGCCGCCGCCCCGCTGCCGAGCACGACGGTCTCCGGCCGCTCCTCGCGCGGTCGCCGCAACGCCACCGTGCGCAACCCGCCGGGCAACGACTGCTGCCCGGCCACGGTGCGCAGTGCTGCCTTGCGGGCCCGCATCCGCCCGGTGATCGTCGGGTACCGCGGCAGGTTGATGCCCTCCTTCACCGCGACCGCGGCGGGCAGCGGCACCCGGTAGATCTCGACGCCGCCGGGTGTCTCGCGGCGCAGCGCGAGGCCCGGATCGTCGCCGGTGGCGTCGTCCTCGATGCCCTTGATCCCGGTGACCATCGGCAGCCCGAGCGCGCAGGCGACCCGGATCCCGACCTGGGCGTTCCCGGCGACGGCGGAGTCGGTGCCGAACAGCAGCAGGTCGTAGCGAGTCCCCTCGGCGGCCCGGATCCCGGCCAGGATCGACGCCGCCGTCGACTCCGGGTCGAGCTCCTCGGTCGGGACCTCGACCAGCACACCGTCGTCGGCGCCCATGGAGATCGCGTACCGGAGCTGCTCGGCGGCCTCCGGTGGCCCGACGGTCAGGACGGTGACGCGTGCGGTGCCGCCGGCGTCGCGGCGTCGTCCGGCGATCCGGACGGCCTCCTCGACCGCACACTCCTCGTGCGGGCCCATCGTGAACCCGAGATGGTGGGTGTCGATGGCCAGCCGGTCGTCGGTGAGCGTGATCTGCGCCCCGACCGCCGGGGTGCGCTTCACACATACCAGGACGTCGCGGCGGTCCGGCTCCTCGTCGGTGCTCATCGCCGCATCCGGGTGTCGTCCGGGTCGAACAGCGGGGTGCGGCCGGCGCGCGCGACCGTGACCGGGTGGTCGTGACCCATGTAGCGGACGGCCAGCCGGGTCCCCTCCTCGGCGCGTTCCGGCGGCAGGTAGGCCATCAGCAGGTGGCGGCCCAGCGACGGGGCCGCGCCGGCCGTCGTCACCACCGAGGGGCGCCCCTTGCGGTCGACGATCCGGGCGCCATCCAGGGTGATCACCGGCTCGCCACCCTGCGGGACACGGCGCGTCCCGTCGGCGCCGGCGTGGTCGTCGACGACCAGGGTGCACAGCGTCGCGGCGGGTGCCTGCTCCCGGGCGCGCAGATAGGCCGCCTTCCCGACGAAGTCGTGCGGCTTCACCCGCGGCAGCGCGAGCCCGGCCTCGACCGGGTCGTGCTCGGAGTCCAGCTCGGCGCCCATCAGCCGGTAGCCCTTCTCCAGCCGGCCGGTCGTGCCGTACACGCCGATCCCGGCCGGGACGACGCCGAGCGGGCGCCCCGCCGCCCACAGCGCGTCCCACAGCCTGCGCCCCTGCTCGAACGGCGCGTGCAGCTCCCAGCCCAGGTCACCGACGTAGGACACGCGCAGCGCGAGCACCGGCACCCCGTCGATCGTGATCGGGCGGGCGTGGCCGAAGGGGAAGCCGTCGGCCGACACGTCGTCGGTGGTGACGGCGGCGAGCAGGTCGCGCGCCCGCGGCCCCCAGACGCCCACGGTGCACACCGCCGAGGTCACCTCGGTCAGCACAGCCGTGCCGCCGGCGGGCAGGTGCTCGGTGAACCAGGCCAGGTCACGCGGCCCGTCGGCGGCGCCGGTGATCACCCGGAACCGGTCGTCGGCGAGCCGCACGATCGTCAGGTCGGAACGGAAGCCGCCGTTCGGCGCCAGTACCGGCGTGTAGATCATCCGCCCCACGGGCCGGTCGACGTTCGCCACCACGAGACCCTGCAGGTACTCGCAGGCTCCCGGGCCGGTCACCTCGAACTGGGTGAACGCGGAGAGGTCGATCATCGCGACCCGCTCGCGCATCGCCAGGTGCTCGGCATCGATGATCGGCGACCACCAGCGGGCGTCCCACTCGTGCGGCCGCTGCCCCACCCGGTCGCCGAACTCGTCGAGCAGCCCCCGGTTGGACTCGTACCACTGTGGACGCTCCCAGCCCCCGACCTCGAAGAACACCGCACCCAGGTCGACCTCGGCGGCGTGGAACGGCGAGAGCCGCCGGTCCCGGTCGGAGCTCCACTGCTCGCGGGGGTGCACGATCCCGTAGATCTTGTTGAACCCCTCCGAGGTGCGGGCCCGCACGTGCGCGGGCGTGCGCTGGTGCGGGCCGAACCGGGCGATGTCGGCGCCGTGCAGATCGATCTCGGCGACCCCGTCGGTCATCCACTGGGCGAGCACCCGACCCACCCCGGGCCCCTCCTTGATCCACACCGCGGCCGCCGACCACAGTCCGCCCACCTCGGGGACCGGCCCGAGCAGCGGGGCACCGTCCGGGGTGAGCGAGAGCAGCCCGTTGATCGCGTGCCGGATCCCGGCGCCGGGCCGGGAGAGGATCTCGCCGAACAGCTCGAGGGCCTGCTCGAGCTGCGGGTCGAAGTCCTCCTCGGTGAAGGGCAGCTGGGTGGGCGAGAGCGCCGCGGTCGCGAGCGACGGGATGTCGCCGGGCTCGTGCAGGATCGGCCGGTGGGCGTACGAGCCGATCTCCAGGTCGGGCCCGGACTGGCGCTCGTACATCAACGCGTCCATGTCGCGGACGATCGGGTAGGCGATCTCGGTGCGGGTCCGTTCCAGCTCCGGGATCGGCCCGACGTCGATCATCTGGTGCACCGCGGGGGTGAGCGGGATGTGCGCCCCGGCCATCCGCGCGATCCGCGGGCTCCACACCCCGCACGCCACGACGACGGTGCCGGTCTCGATGTCGCCGGCGTCGGTACGTACCCGGGTCACGTGCCCGGCGTCGGTGTCGATGCCCAGCACCTCGGTGTTCGCACACACCGTCAGCGCGCCGAGCTCCTGGGCCCGCTCACGCATCAGCGCCCCGGTCCGCAGCGGGTCCACCACCGCCACCGACGGCGTCCAGAACCCGCGCAGCACCAGCGAGGGATCGAGGAACGGCACCCGCCGGGCGACCTCGTCCCGCGAGATCAGCTCGGCGGCGACACCCCACGCCAGGGCCGACGACATCCGCCGGTCCAGCTCGTCGACCCGCTCGGGCGTGCGGGCGATCTCGATCCCGCCGCAGGTGGTGAGCGTGCCGAACTTCTCGTACTGGCGCATCGAGTCCAGCGTCAGCGCGGTGATCTCCTGCGAGTGGTCGACCGGGAAGATGAAGTTCGACGCGTGCCCGGTGGAGCCGCCCGGATCGGGCAACGGCCCCTTGTCCAGCAACACGATCCCGCGCAGGCCGCGCTCGGCGAGGTGGTGCGCCAGCGAGTTGCCGACGATGCCGGCGCCGATCACCACGACGTCGGCCCGGTCCGGTGGTGTGGTCATGGCGATCCTCCTACGACTCCTGAGATCAGGACAGGCCGACGATCTCGCCGTCGGGTCCGATGTCGATGTGCTCGGCGGCCGGGGACGACGACAGACCCGGCATCGTGCGCATGTCGCCGCAGATCAGGTAGACGAACCCGGCGCCGGCCGAGACCCGCACCTCCCGGACCGGCAGCCGCCAGCCGGTGGGTGCCCCGGGCCGCGTCGGGTCGGCGGTCAGCGACAGGTGGGTCTTGGCGATGCACACCGGGAGGCCGCCGAAACCCTGCCGCTCGCAGGCCTCGAGCTGACGGCGCGCGAGCGGGCTGGGGTCGACCCCGTCGGCGCCGTACATCTCCCGCGCCACCGTGTCGATCTTGTCCAGCAGCGGCAGGTCGTCGGGGTAGAGCGGGTGGAACGCCGCCGTGCCGTCCTCGCACGCCTCCTCGACCGCCGTCGCCAGGTCGGCGGCGCCGATCCCGCCCTTGGCGACGTGCTGGGTGACCGCCGCACGCACGCCCTCCTGGGCCGCGATCTCCAGGACGGCCCGCAGCTCGCTGTCGTAGTCGCCGGGGAACGCGTTGACCGCGACCACCGGCGGCACCCCGTGGGCCCGGATGTTCGCCAGCTGCCGGCGCAGGTTCGCCGCCCCGGCGAGCACGTCGTCGGGATTCTCCCGGGCCATCGCTTCGGGCAGCGGCCGCCCGGCAACGACCCGGTACCGGCCGGAGTGCGCCTTCAGCGCGCGCACCGTCGCGACGACGACGGCCGCGTCCGGCACCAGCCCGGACGACCGGCACTTGATGTTGAAGAACCGCTCGGCGCCCATGTCCGCGCCGAACCCGGCCTCGGTGACCAGGTAGTCGCCGCACCGGATGCCGATCAGGTCCGCGACCACCGACGAGTTCCCGTGCGCGATGTTGCCGAACGGTCCGCAGTGCACGAACGCCGGCGTGTTCTCGGTGGTCTGCATCAGGTTCGGCTTGATCGCCTCGCGCAGCAGCACGCACATCGCCCCCGCCGCCTTCAGTGCCTCGGCGGTGACCGGGGCGCCGTCGCGGTCGGTGCCGACGACGATCCGGCCGAGCCGCGCGCGCAGGTCGGGCAACGATGTGCACAGTGCGAGCACCGCCATCACCTCGCTGGCCGCGGTGATGTCGAACCCGGTCTCACGCGGGATGCCGTCGGCGTGGCCGCCGAGGCCGGTGACGATCCGGCGCAGGTCGCGGTCGCACAGGTCCAGCACCCGGCGCCAGGTGATCGAGTACGGGTCCAGACCGGACGCGTTGCCCTTGTGCATGTGGTTGTCCAGCATCGCGGACAGCAGGTTGTGCGCCGCGGTGACGGCGTGTAGATCGCCGGTGAGGTGCAGGTTCACCGTCTCCATCGGGACGATCTGCGAGTAGCCGCCCCCGGCGGCTCCGCCCTTGATGCCGAGCGTCGGCCCCATGGACGGCTGCCGGACGGCGATCACCCCGCGCCGTCCGATGTGCCGGAACGCCTGGCCGAGCCCGACCGTGGTCGTGGTCTTGCCTTCGCCGAGCGGCGTCGGGGTGATCGCGGAGACCACGACGTAGCGGCCCGGCGGCCGGTCGGCGAGATCGTCGACGGCGTCGAGCGAGACCTTGGCGGCGGTGTGCCCGTAGGGCTCCAGCCGGTGCGGCGCGAGCCCCGCCTCGGCCGCGATCTCCGGCAGCGGCCGCAACCTGGCCTGCCGGGACAGTTCGATATCGGACGACACGACCCACCCCCTCGTGGTGTCGCCGCCGCGGGTCAGGCGGCCGTGCGACGTCGCGCCTGCTGCACCCATCGCAGCGTGGCGTCGATCTGGTTGAACGTGTAGACGTGCAGGCCCTCCACAGCGCAGCGGCCCGCCGCGACGTGCGCGCCGAGCCGGCGCACCAGCCCGTCCGGCCGGTAGCCGTTCGGGCGCAACAGTTTTCCGGCGATCGAGCGGTGCGAGCGCAGGAACCGCGCGGAGTCACCGACGCCGACCCGCACGCTCATCCGGAGCAGCCGCCCGATGTCCACCGCTCCCGGGACCCCGGCGACGACCGGCAGCGTGACCCCCCGTGCCCGGGCCCGCGTGGCGAACCCGCAGACCGCGTCGGCGTCGAAGCAGAGCTGGGTGACCGTGTAGGTCGCGTGGCGTTGCTTGTCGCGCAACGCCGCCCAGAGGACGTCGTCGGCGATCAGCGGATGTCCCTCCGGATAGGACGGCACCCCCACGCTGGTCATCCGGTGCCCCAGCTCGGCCATCGCACGCAGCAGCGTGAGCCCGTCCGGGAACTCGCCCGCCGGTTCCCGGGCGTCACCCGCGACCACGAACACGTCCCGCACGCCTGCGGCGTCGAGCCGCTCCAGCGTCGCGGCGAGTGCGGCGCGGTCGGTGACCTGGCGGGCAGCCAGGTGGGGCACCGCGCGGAAACCACTGTGGGACAACGCTTCGGTCAGCGCGAGGGTGGCCTCGGGGCCGAGGCGTGGTGACGCCGTCACCGTCACCGTCGACCCCGGCGGCAGGGCGACCGCCCGGTCGAGCGTCCCGGGTAGCGGGAGCAGCTCGAACCGGGGGCCGGTGAGCAACCGCGCGGTGGCGCCGCGGCGGCCAGAAGTCGGTCCGCCCATCGTGCTCAGCCCTTCGGGGTCTCCTTGGACGGGTCCACGAACGGCTTCGGCACGACGACGGCCCGCCGCACACCACCCGGCAGACGCACGTCCAGTTCGGTGCCGAGGCCGGCCAGATCCACCGGCAGCATCGCCAACCCGATGTTGCGCTCCAGCCGGGGCGAATAGCAGGCGCTGGTCACCCGGCCCACCGCGGCGCCGCCGTGCTCGACCGGGAACGGCTCGATCATGGAACCGTCGTTGAAGGACCCGAGCCGGGCGCCGTCGATCTCGACACCGGCCAGCTGCCGGGTCACGCCCTCGGCCTTGATCCTGGTCAGCGCCTGCTTGCCGACGAAGTCCGCCTCCTGGTCGAGGTCGACCATCCAGCGGTAGTCGTAGCCGACCTCCAGCGGGTTCGTGTCGAGGGTGATGTCGCAGCCGTAGGCGAGCATCCCGCCCTCGATCCGGCGGATGTGGCACGGGCCGATCGTCCGCATGCCGTGCGGGCGCCCGGCCTCCCAGACGCGGTCCCACAGCGCACCGGCGTTGCGGGTGGCGTCGTGCAGGTAGATCTCGTAGCCGATCTCTCCGGTGTAGCCGGTGCGGCTCACCACCACGTCCATGCCGTCCACTGTGTACGAACGCATCCCGTAGTACGGGATATCGAGCACGCCGTCGCCGAACAGGTCGGTCAGCACCGGTTTGGCCAGCGGCCCCTGGATCTGGACCGGCGCCACGTCGACCTCGCGGATCGTGACGTCCCAGCCGCCGGCGTGGGCCAGACCCATCGCCCACAGCCGGGCGTCACTGTCCGCGAGCGAGAGCCAGAAGCGGTTGTCCTCCAGGCGGAGCAGGACCGGGTCGTTGATGATCCCGCCGTCCGGGGCCGTCATGAACACGTACTTGCACTTACCCACCGGGCAGGTGGTCAGGTCGCGCGGCACCAGGTAGTTGGTGAAGTCGAACGCGGCCGGGCCGGAGATCTCCAGCTGCCGCTCCACGCCGACGTCCCACAGGGTCACGGCGTTCAGGAGTGCGTGGTACTCCGCGATCGGATCACCGTAGTGACGCGGGTGGTAGGTGTGGTTGTAGACGCTGTACATCGCCACGCCGTGGGCGCGTGACTTCCAGAAGTACGGCGAGGTGCGCAACCGGCTGTAGAGCAGGATCCCCGGCGCGTCAGCGGTCCCGATCCCTGGCGACGACGATTGTGGATCAAGCACGTCCGTCATACGGATCGCCTCGTTCATCCAGATCGAAGGGAATCAGAGAGTTGCGTATTACGCACTCGTTCTGAAGAGGCGCAACAAGTGTGCGCAGGCGTCAGAGCGGGCGTCAAGAGTCGATTCGCCCGGATCGCACCCCTGTGTCAGGAAGTGCGCACCATGTCCACGAACAGGTCGTGCACCCGGCCGTCGCCGGTCAGCTCGGGATGGAACGAGGTGGCCAGCACCGCCCCCTGGCGGATCGCGACCGGCCGGCCCGCGGCCGCCCCCGCGACGTCCACATGGGGCACCGAGGCGAGGACCTCGACCTCGCCCCCGGTCTTCTCCACCCACGGCGCCCGGATGAACACCGCGTGCACCGGGCCGCCGGGGAGACCGTCGAACTCCAGGTCCGTCTCGAACGAGTCGGCCTGGCGGCCGAACGCGTTGCGCCGCACGACCACGTCCAGGCCGCCGAGCTGGTGCTGGTCCGGGCGGCCGTCGAGGATCTCCTCGGCCAGCAGGATCATCCCGGCGCACGAGCCGTACGCCGGCATCCCGGCGCGCAGCCGCGCCCGCAACGGCTCCAGCAGCTCGAACACGTCGAGCAGCTTCGACATCGTGGTCGACTCCCCGCCGGGCAGCACGATCGCGTCCACGGCGTCGAGTTCGGACGTGCGGCGCACCGGGACGGCCGTCGCGCCGGCCGCGGTCAGCGCGGCGAGGTGCTCACGGACGTTGCCCTGCAGGGCCAGCACACCGACGGTCGGGGAGGTCATGGGGTCGAGGGTAGTACGGCCCCACCTGCGGTAACCGGCGCTGCGGGCGTGAGCCGGGGCACCCGCGACACCCGCTCAGCCGGCCGCGACCTCGCCCGTGCGCGCCTGCTTCCCCGCGGCCGTACGCACCGCCTCGGCGACGGCGGGCGCCACGTTGTGGTCGAACACGCTCGGCACGATGAACGACGGGTTCGGCTCGGCGACGACGTTCGCGATCGCCTCGGCCGCGGCCAGCAGCATCTCGTCGGTGATGTCGTGCGCCTGCGCGTCGAGCAGGCCGCGGAACACCCCCGGGAACGCGAGCACGTTGTTGATCTGGTTCGGGTAGTCGGAACGACCGGTCGCGACGACGGCGGCGTGCTGCATCGCGAGCGTCGGGTCGACCTCCGGATCCGGGTTGGCGAGGGCGAAGACGATCGCGTCGTCCTTCATCGTGGCGAGCTCGTCGGCGCCGAACAGGTTCGGCGCGCTGACCCCGATGAACACGTCCGCACCGACGAGTGCGTCGGCCAGGGTCCCGGTCCGGCCGCCGGGGTTGGTCTTCGCCGCGATCGCGCGCAGGTTGTCGTCCATCCCGTCGCGTCCGGGATGGACGATGCCGTCGACGTCGACCGCGACCACGTCCGCGGTCTCCTCCGAGCCGAGCAGCCGGATGATCGCCGAGCCGGCCGCGCCGACCCCGCAGACGACCACGCGCACGTCGGAGAACTTCTTGCCGACCACCCGCAGCGCGTTGCGCAGCGCCCCGAGCACGACGACGGCGGTGCCGTGCTGGTCGTCGTGGAAGACCGGGATGTCGAGCAGCTCGCGCAGCCGGCGCTCGATCTCGAAGCAGCGCGGCGCGGCGATGTCCTCCAGGTTGACGCCGCCGTAGCCGGGGGCGATCAGCTGCACGGTGCGGATGATCTCCTCGGTGTCCTGGGTGTCCAGGCACACCGGCCAGGCGTCCACGCCGGCGAACTGCTTGAACAGTGCCGCCTTGCCCTCCATCACCGGCATCGCCGCGGCGGCGCCGATGTTGCCCAGCCCGAGCACCGCGGACCCGTCGGTCACGACGGCGACGGTGTTGCGCTTGATGGTCAGCCGGCGCGCGTCGGACGGGTTCTCCGCGATCGCCATCGACACCCGCGCGACACCCGGGGTGTAGGCGCGGGACAGGTCGTCACGGGTGCGGAGGTTGACCTTGGAGTGCACCTCGATCTTGCCGCCTAGGTGGAGCAGGAACGTCCGGTCGGAGACCTTGCGGACCGAGAAGCCGTCGAGGGCCTCGATCGCGACCTTGATCTCCTCGACGTGCTCGGTGTTGCGGGCGTCGACCGAGATGTCGACGACGAGATGCTCGGTCCGCGCCTCGACGACGTCGAAGGCGGTCACGACGCCGCCGACGTGGCCGACGGCGGCCGTCAGGTCACCGGCGGTGCTGGGGCGGGCAGGGGCGTCGACGCGAGCGGTGATGGCATAACCGGGACCTGGAATGGACACGGGGCGGAAGGCTACCGCCGGACGTGTGGTTACCGACGGGTCATCGATGTGACGACCGCCGTCACGTCCGGGGTTGTGATCTTCCCGTCACCGGGTGTGTGATCGAGGTCATACCCTGGAGGTGGTCGGCGTGGCGGTCAAGGCGGGTCGCGCACCGACCGGGACGCCCGTCCACACGGCGGTGACCGACCCGGCCCTGGTGCGCAACGTGGCTCTGGTGGGCCCCTCCGGGGCGGGGAAGACGACGCTCGCGGAGATGTTGCTGGCACGCGCCGGCGCGATCTCCCGGGCCGGCTCGGTCACCGAGGGCAGCACGGTCTGCGACCACGACGCGGCGGCGGTGCGCCAACACCGGTCGGTCGGGCTCACGCTCGCCCCGCTGCGCTGGCGGGACGTGACCGTGAACCTGCTCGACACCCCCGGCTACGGCGACTTCCGCGGCGAGCTGCTGGCCGGGTTCCGCGCGGCCGACGCGGCGCTGTTCGTCCTGCCCGCCTCCGAGGGCCGGGACGGCACCCTCGAACCGGGCACGGTGACACTCTGGGAGGAGTGCGCCGGGATCCCGCGCGCGGTCGTGCTCACCCGCTGCGACAGCGCCCGCGCCGACATCGAGGCGACCGTGGCGGCCTGCCGGGACGCGTTCGGCCCGGGGGTCGTGCCGATCCGGCTGCCGGTGCGCGACGGCGCGGGCGACCTGACCGGCCTGCACGACCTGCTGGCAGTACCGGACGGCACCGGGCCGCCAGGTGCCGACGACGCCCGGTCGGCACTGATCGAGCAGATCATCGAGCAGTCCGAGGACGAGGACCTGCTCGAGCGCTACCTCGGCGGCGAGGACCTGCCCGCGGCCGCGCTGGCCGCCGGGGTGCACACGGCCCTGCTCCGGGGCTCGTTCCACCCGGTCGTCCCGGTGTCCGCCGCAGGCGCCGCCGGCGCCGACGAGCTGCTGGACCTGCTCCTCTCGGCGTTCCCGGCCCCGGCCGAGCGGACCCCGCCGGATCCCGTCGAGCCGTACCCCGCCGAGCCCGGCCCGGCGGCGCTGCGCGCCGACCCGGAGGGCCCGCTGGTCGCCGAGGTCGTGCACACCGGCGCCGACCCCTACGTCGGGCGGATCTGCCTGGTGCGGGTGTTCTCCGGGACGCTGCGCCCGGACAGCGCGGTGCACGTCGGCGGCCCGGTCCCCACAGCGAGGGACGGCGCCGGCGTGGAGGACCCCCGCGACGAGGCACCGCGGGAGAGCGACGAACGGATCGGGCGCATCCACTCCCCGCTCGGTGCCGTGCTGCGCGAGACCGGCGCCTGCGTGGCCGGGGACCTGTGCGCCGTGCCCCGCCTGGAGGCGGCCGTCGGTGACGTCCTCTCCGACCCCGCCCACCCGGTGCACCTCGCCGCCCGGTCCCGCCCCGAACCGCTGCTGCCGATCGCGGTCGCCGCCCGCGACCGCGCCGACGAGGACGCCGTCGCGCGCGGGCTCGCCCGGCTGGTGGCGACCGATCCCGGGCTGCGCCTCGAACGCGACCCGGAGACCCACCAGACCGTGCTCTGGTGTGCGGGTGAGGCACACGCGGACGTCGCGCTGGGCCGGCTGCGCGACTCCGGTGTGGAGGTCGACCTGGAGGAGGTGCGGGTCCCGCTGCGGGTCACCCCGGCCGGGCCGGGGCGGGCCACCGGGCGGCACGTCAAGCAGTCCGGCGGGCACGGGCAGTACGCCGTCTGCCACGTCGAGTTCACACCGGGCGAGCCGGGCTCCGGGTTGGAGTTCAGCTCCGCGGTGGTGGGCGGCGCCGTCCCGACCCAGTACGTGCCGAGCGTCGAGAAGGGGATCCGCGCGCAGCTCGAACGGGGCCTGCCCGCGGCCGAGGGCGAACCGCTGCACCCGGTGGTGGACGTGGTCGCGCGGCTGGTCGACGGGAAGGCGCACAGCGTCGACTCCTCGGACGCCGCGTTCCAGACGGCCGGTGCCCTCGCCGTGCGGGCCGCCGCGCAGGTGTGCGGGCTGCGCCTGCTGGAGCCGGTCGACGAGGTCCGGATCCGGGTCCGCGACGAGCACCTGGGCGCGGTCCTCGGCGACCTGTCCGCGCGGCGCGGGAAGGTGCTGGCCACCGAACCGGACGGCGCCGGGCACACCGACGTGCGGGCCGAGGTGCCGCGGGCGGAGCTGCTGCGCCACGCGGTCGACCTGCGCTCGCTCACCGCGGGCACCGGTTTCGCCGCGCGCTCGTTCGCCCGCTGGTCGGAGCGGCCGCGCTGAGCGCGGTCCGGCTGAGCGCGGTCCGGCTGAGCGCGGTCCGGCTGAGCGCGGTCAGTAGGGTTCGTCGTCGTCGCGGATCCGGGGCAGCGGGCCGGTCGGGCTGTCCGCGACCGCCGTCTTCGCGGCGGAGTCGGTGGGCGCGCTCCCCCCGAGCGCCGCCAGCGCGGCCTCGTTGCCGACATCGCGCCCGGCCCGCTCGGACAGCAGCCAGCGGACCTCGAGCAGGTCGCAGTAGGCCTGCACGGGCGAGCCCGCCCCGCCGAGCACGGCGTGCGCGGTCCGCATCCCCGGCGTGAGGCAGGTGTCGGTCCAGCTGCGGGCCGCGGCCTCGTCCGGCACCTCCGCGCCGGCCCGCCGGGACATCCACGCCCGGTGCGCGCGCAGGTCGCCGAGCAGGATCCGCGCCTGCCCCTCCCCCACCTCCAGCCCGGTCAGCCTGCGGAGCTGGTCGCAGTGGAAGTTCCGGTCGCCGACGGTGACCTGCAGCCGGGCCCGGTCGCCCTCCACCGGTCGCAGCGACACCTCGTCGACGGCGAAGCCGAGCTCGTTCAGCTCGCGGATCGTGCCCTCCACCCGGTACCGGTCACCGAACGCGAAGACCGGCGCGGCGTGCAGCACGTCCCACAGGTCGCGGTAGCGGTCCGGGAGCGCGGTCACCTCGTCGATCAGCTGCGGGATGATCTCCGGAGGGCGTTCGAGCCGGGTCGCGAGATCGATCATCCCGGCGGCGACGTTCTCCACCAGGATCGTCAGGTCGTGCTCGCGCTGGCCGTCCGAGAGCTCGGGGTGGATCTCGCTGGTCTCCGCGTCGACCAGGTAGGCCTGCAGGCTCTGCCCGTCCCGCATGAACAGGGTGTTGGCCAGCGAGCAGTCGCCCCAGAACACGCCGTTGCGGTGCAGGTCGACCAGCAGCGAGATCATCCCGTCGAACAGCCGGGCGCGCTGGAGCGGCCGGTTCGGCGGCAGTCGCATGATCAGCCGCCGGTACTGCCACGAGCCCTGCAGGTAGCGGGTCACCAGCACCGCCGTGTCGTGCTCGGGCTGGCGCACCAGGCCGGCGGGCCGCACGGCGGGCAGGCACTCGTCCTCCAGGTGACGCAGCACGTCGTACTCGCGGCGGGCGATGCGCTCGGGCATGTCCTTGAGCGCCCACAGCTCGCCGTCGGCCTCCACGAACCGCACCAGGTGCCGGCTCGGCCCGACGGCGATGTCGCGCAGCGGCACCTCGGTCGCCTGCCACTCGGCCAGCGGCAGGTCCCACGGCAGGGCGAGCAGTCCGGGGCAGGGCGCGCGCAGGGTCAGTTCGGGCAGGGCCATCACGGTCTCCTGTTCGCGGGGCGGGGGGCCGGCGGCCGGCCGCTGCTGCCCCGGATCACCAGCCGGGTCGGGACCGTGATCACCGGGTCCACCGGCTCGCCCGCCAGACCGGCGAGCACCATCCGGCCGGCCAGGTCGCCCTGCTCACCGACCGGTTGCGCGACGGTGGACAGGTCGGTCGTCGCGGCCAGCGGGTGGTCGTCGATGCCGATCACCGACACGTCCTCGGGCACCCGCAGCCCGGACCGGCGCAGCGTGCGCACCGCACCCAGCGCGATCTCGTCGGAGTGCGCGTAGACCGCGGTCGGCGGGTCGGGCGACCCGAGCAGCTCGCCCATCGCCCGCGCACCGTCCTCCGCGCTCCAGCTCACGGTGACGGTCAGCGCCGGGTCCGGGGTGATGCCGGCGTCGGCCAGCGCCGCCCGGTAGGCCGACGAGCGCCCGGCGGGCTGCGCCAGATCGACCTCCGGGTCCGCCGCCACGATCATCCCGATCCGGCGGTGCCCCAGGTGCACCAGGTGATCCATCGCCTGGCGGCCCGCCGCGTACTCGTCGATCGACACCGACGGGTGCGAGCCGACCCGGGTACCGGCCGCCACGATCCCGACGCCGATCCGGTCCAGCCGCTCGCGCTCCCGCTCGTCGACCCCGAACCCGAGCAGCACGACGGCGTCGGCACGGCGACGGGTCGGCAGCTCGTCGAAGAACGCCTGCCGGGACACGGCGTCGCCGAGCCGATAGAGCAGCAGGTCCCGCCCGGCCTCCCGGAGCACCTCGCTCAGCCCCTCCAGGGCCGCCCCGAACCACCATCGCGCCAGGTGCGGGACGACGACGGCGATCCGCCCGGTCGTCCCGCGGGCCAGCCCCGACGCGTCCGGGGACACCACGTACTCGAGGGCGCGGGCGGCCTCCCACACCCGCTCCCGGGTGGTCCCGGCGACGTGCGGATGGCCGCTGAGCGCGCGCGACGCGGTGGCCTGCGACACGCCGGCGCGGCGCGCCACGTCAGCCAGGTTCACCGGTCCGGACACGGGTCCATGTATGCCGAAGACTGGAAGCGATTGCAAGTAGCAGCGTTACCCGGTCGAGCTGGACCGGCGCCGACCGATCAGCCATGATCGTGCACCGATGGACCGCGACCTGTGACCCTTGACACGATCGTGTCCGGAACGCACAGTCACGTCTGCAAACGCTTCCAACGCCGTTCCGACGGCCGGGGGCGATGCCGGCCCCTGCGGCCCGGTGATACCGGCACTATCGGACACGGGAGTTCGGAGTTGACCATGCGTCGCGCACGGTGGAGAAGGGCGCTGGCCGTCGGGGTGGCCGCCGCGGCACTCGTCGGCCTGGCCGGTTGCGGGGGTGCACCCGCCGGCCCGCCGGTCCTGAACTGGTACATCAACCCCGACGACGGCGGGCAGGCCGAGATCGCCCAGCGCTGCACCGCGGCGTCCGGCGGGGCGTACACGATCTCGGTGTCGACCCTGCCGCGCCAGGCCGGCGAGCAGCGCCAGCAGCTGATCCGTCGCCTCGCCGCGGGCGACTCGTCGATCGACATCATGAGCATCGACCCGCCCTACATCCCGGAGTTCGCCGAGGCCGGCTTCCTCGCCCCGGTGCCCGAGGGTGTGGCACAGCGGACCACCGAGGGCATCGTGAACTCGGCGAAGGAGGGCGCGAGCTGGGACGGCAAGCTGGTGACGGTCCCGTTCTGGGCCAACACCCAGCTGCTCTGGTACCGCAAGTCGCAGGTCGCGGGCACCGGGCTGGACCTGTCGAAGCCGGTGACCTGGGACCAGGTGATCGCCGCCGCGCAGGGCGCCGACTCGACGATCGCCGCACAGGGCATCCGGGCCGAGTCGCTGACCGTGTGGCTGAACGCCCTGGTGGAGTCGGCCGGCGGGGAGATCGTCACCAACCCCTCTCCCGGTGACCCCGAGGGCGTCGAGCTGGGGCTGGACTCACCGGCCGCGACGCGCGCCGCCGAGGTCATGAAGGCCGTCTCCGCGGTCGGCGGGCCCGGCTTCTCGACCGCGTCGGAGGACGAGAACTCCAACGCCTTCCAGGACGGCAGCGCGATGTTCCAGGTGAACTGGCCGTTCATCTGGGGCAAGGTCAACAGCGCGGTCGAGGAGGGCTCCGCGGAGCAGGCCACGGCCGACGACTTCGGCTGGGCGCTCTACCCGCAGGTCACCGCGGGCACCCCGTCGGCGCCGCCGTACGGCGGCATCAACCTCGGCGTCGGCGCCTTCAGCCCGAACGTGGACCTGGCCTACCAGGCCACCGAGTGCATCGTGTCCGAGGAGAACCAGAAGCAGTACTTCCTCACCAACGGCAACGCGGCGGCCAAGCTGTCGGTCTTCACCGACCCCGAGGTGGTGGAGAAGTTCCCGATGGCCCCGGTGATCGCGCAGTCGCTGCAGCAGGCGAAGCCGCGCCCGCAGACCGCGTACTACAGCGAGGTCTCCGAGTCGATCCAGCGCAACTACCACCCCTCGGCCGGCATCGACCCGGCCACCGTCGGTCCCGCGACCGCCGCGCTGATCAAGGCGGTCCTGGCGAAGGAGGAGCTGCTGTGAGCACGACGGCGGTGGAGCCCGGGACCGGGAGCGGCACGACGCCGACCCGGGCCGGCAACGGCGCCAGCGACCGGGCGCGGGCCGAGCAGCGGCTGGGCTGGATGCTCGCCGGCCCGGCCTTCGTGGTCATGCTGCTGGTCACGGCGTACCCGATCGCCCAGGCGGTCTACTACTCGCTGTTCGACTACCGGCTGACCGACCAGGACAACATCTCGTTCATCGGGCTGAACAACTACGCGGTGGTGCTCACCGACCAGATCTGGTGGATCTCGTTCGCCGTCACCGTGTTCATCACCGTGGTCACGGTGGCGGTCGAGCTGGTGCTCGGCTTCGCCCTCGCCCTGGTGATGATGAACGCGCTCCAGGCGATCCGGCCGGTCCTGCGGGCGGCGATCCTCATCCCGTACGCGGTGATCACGGTCGTCTCCGCGTTCGCCTGGCAGTACGCCTTCTCGCTGGACTCCGGGTTCGTCAACGCGTGGTTCGACTGGGTGCCCGGCGTCGCGGCGGACACGGACTGGTTCGGCGGGACGTACTCGTCGCTGTTCGTGATCTGCCTGGCCGAGATCTGGAAGACCACGCCCTTCATCTCGCTGCTGCTGCTCGCCGGGCTCGCCCAGGTACCGGACGTGCTGCAGGAGGCCGCCAAGGTCGACGGCGCCACCTGGTGGCAGCGGATGCGGAAGGTCACGATCCCGAACATGAAGGCCGCGATCATGGTGGCCCTGCTGTTCCGGACCCTGGACGCCTTCCGGGTCTTCGACACGGTGTTCGTGATGACCAACGGCGCGAACAACACCGAGACGGTGTCGTTCCTGGCCTACCGGCAGACGATCGCCCGGGTCGAGATCGGGCTCGGCTCGGCCGTGTCGGTGCTGCTGTTCCTGTCGGTCGTGATCATCTGCGTCGGCTTCATCAAGGGGTTCAAGGTCGACCTGTCCCAGACCCGAGGGGAGAAGTGATGTCCAGCCGCGAGAAGGTCCTCTGGATCGTCGCCGGCATCGCGATCGTGATCTACGCCCTGTTCCCGGTGGGCTGGATCGTGTCGCTGTCGCTGAAGTCGTCGGACGACATCGCGAACGGGCAGTTCCTGCCGACCGCCCTGTCCTGGGAGAACTACGAGCAGATCCTCGTCGGTGACGCCGCCGAGCTGTTCCTGCCCGCGCTGCGCAACTCGTTCGGCATCGTGCTGATCGCGACGTTCATCGCATGCGTCCTGTCGATGTTCGCCGCCTACGCGATCGCCCGGCTGGACTTCTCCGGCAAGAAGCTCATCCTGTCCACCGCGCTCGCGGTGGCGATCTTCCCGGTGATCTCGATCGTGACGCCGCTGTTCAACCTGTGGCGCCAGATCGGGCTCTACGACACCTGGCCCGGCCTGATCATCCCCTACCTGTCGCTGACCCTGCCGCTGTCGATCTGGACGATGTCGGCGTTCTTCCGCGAGATCCCGTGGGAGATGGAGCAGGCCGCGCAGGTCGACGGCGCGACGACCTGGCAGGCGTTCCGGAAGGTGATCGTCCCGCTGGCCACCCCGGGCGTGTTCACCACGGCGATCATCGCCTTCTTCATCGCCTGGAACGACTTCGCCTACGGCATCTCGCTCACCTCGACCAGCGCGTCGCGGCCGGTGCCCGCCGCGCTCGGGCTGTTCTCCGGGGCCTCGCAGTTCGAGTCCCCGAACGGCCCGATCGCGGCCGCCGCGGTGATCGTGACGATCCCGGTCGTCATCCTCGTCCTGATCTTCCAGCGCCGCATCGTCGCCGGGCTGACCAACGGCGCCGTCAAGGGCTGACTTCGTACTTCGCCAGAGAGAAAGGACCCGACCGGCCATGGCGTCGATCGAGATGCGCAACATCGTCAAGAAGTACGGGGACGGCTTCCCGGCCGTGAACGACGTGAGCATGGACATCGCCGACGGCGAGTTCATGATCCTCGTCGGGCCGTCCGGCTGCGGGAAGTCGACCCTGCTGCGGATGATCGTCGGACTGGAGGACATCACCTCCGGCGACATGGTCATCGGTGGCGACCGGGTCAACGACAAGGCGCCGCGCGAGCGCAACCTGTCGATGGTCTTCCAGAACTACGCGCTCTACCCGCACCTGTCGGTCTTCGAGAACATCGCGTTCCCGCTGCGCCTGGCGAAGGCACCCGAGGACGAGGTGAAGCGCAAGGTCACCGAGGCCTCCAACGTGCTCGAGCTCGGCGAGCACCTCGACCGCAGGCCCGCCAACCTCTCCGGCGGCCAGCGCCAGCGGGTCGCGATGGGCCGCGCGATCGTCCGGGACGCCGACGCGTTCCTCTTCGACGAGCCGTTGTCCAACCTGGACGCCAAGCTGCGCGGCCAGATGCGCACCGAGATCTCCCGGCTGCAGCGCAGGCTCGGCATCACCACGGTCTACGTCACCCACGACCAGACCGAGGCGATGACCCTCGGCGACCGGGTCTGCGTGCTGCGCAAGGGCGTCATCCAGCAGGTCGCCTCACCGCGCGAGCTCTACGAACAGCCGGTCAACCTGTTCGTCGCGGGCTTCATCGGGTCGCCCCCGATGAACTTCCTGCCCGCGACCGTCTCCGGAACCACGCTGGCGACCCCGTTCGGTCCGATCGAGCTCGACGCCTCCCGCGCCGACAAGGTCACCGGCAAGGACCTGGTGCTGGTCGGGGTCCGGCCGGAGTACTTCGAGGACGCGTCCCTGGTGGACGAGACGAAGAAGCACGTCGGCACCACGTTCACCGCGCAGGTCGACGTCACCGAGTGGCTGGGGGACTCCCAGTTCGCCTACATCCCCTACGAGGCTCCCGCCGCGGTCGACGCCCAGCTCAAGGAGCTCTCCCGCGAGCTCGACTCCGACCAGCTGCGGACCCAGGCCATCGTGTCGATCGACTCGACCAGCCGGATCAGGGAGGGGCGCGAGGCCGAGTTCTGGCTGGACGCCCGCAAGATCCACGTGTTCGACCCGGAGTCCGGCGACAACCTCACCCGGGACGCCGAGGCCGGCGCGGAGCTGACCCGGATGGCGGCCGAGGACCGCACCGACCAGGTCGCCCAGGCCCGCGGCGAGGCCTCCTGACACCTCACCGGCGGACGAGTTGCCGGTAGCGGGTCTCGGCGACACCGCTGAGGGTCCGGGCCATCACGGCGAACACGAACCGCTGGGCCGGGTACGCGGCCAGCCACGCCAGCCGGCCCGCCAGCCCGTGCGGTGCGAACCGCAGGGTCTGGGTGTAGCGGCTGGTCAGGCGTCCGGTGGGGTGGATCCGCAGCTCCAGGTGTACGACGCCGGGCAGCCGGGCCTCGGCGCGCAGCAGCAGCCGGGTCCCGGGCTCGACGGCCTCGACCACCCAGCGGTCCAGCGGCTCCCCCGCGACGAGGCGGGGCGGTCCGGTGGAATGCCTGCGCGGCAGGTGTCCCGGCCCGCCGGCGAGGACGTCGAGGAACCCGGTCAGCGTCGCCGTCCCGGGGACGGTGTACCAGCCGTGCTCGCCGCCGAGGGTCTCGATCACCGACCAGACGGCGCGGGGCGGGGCGTCGACGTCGTGGGCGTCGGTCGTCTCCCACTCGACCGGACCGCTGCCGGGGGCGTCCGAACTGCCGGGCCCGGCGTCGCCGGCACCGTCCAGCGCGCGGCGGACGGCCGCCCGGTAGGGCGTGTGCCCGCCGGGCGGTGGGCCGATCAGGGCGTCGAGCGCCGCTACGTCGGCGGGGTCGGCGACCAGCTCGTGCCGCATCGACTCGACGAGCGGCCCGGCGAGCCCGCGCCCGACCGGCGTGAGCGCCGCGACCGCGCGGGCGGTCAGCCGTGGCGCGGACAGCGGAACCGGCAGCGGGAACGGCCGGAGCAGACCGGCTTCGGCGCCGTACTCGCTCATCAGGGACCGGTAGGTGTGGACGTCGGGTCCTCCGATGTCGAACGCCCGGTTCGTCCCGTCCGGCAGGTCGAGGCAGCCGGTGAGCGCGTGCAGGACGTCGTCGACGGCGACCGGCTGGATCCGGTTCCACGCCCGGTCCGGCAGCGGCAGCACCGGCGGGCCGCCCATGGTGAGCTCGGTGAGGTGGCGGATCATCTCGAAGCTCGCCGAACCGGTGCCGACGACGATCCCGGCCCGCAGCACGACGGCCGGGACCGGCCCCGCGAGCAGGACGTCGCCGACCTCGCGGCGCGAGCGCAGGTGCCCGGAGACCGGCCGGCCGTCGTCGCCGGGTTGCAGTCCGCCCAGGTAGACGATCCGCTGGACCCCGGTCGCCGCGGCGCCACCGGCCAGGGCATGCGCGGCGGCGCGGTCCCGGTCCGCGTAGCCGGGCCCGTCCATGGCGTGCACGAGGTGGACGACGGCCTCGGCACCGTCGCACGCGCGGGTCACGGCCGCCCGGTCCTGCGCGTCGCCGGGTACGACCTCGACCCGGTCTGCCCAGGGGTGGTCCGCCACCCCGGCCGGGGTGCGGGCCAGGACGCGGACCTCGTGGCCGGCGTCGAGCAGGCGGGGCACCAGCCGCGATCCGATGTAGCCGGTCGCGCCGACGACGAGGACGTGCATGGTCCCGATCCTCGCCGCAGCGGCCCCGTGGCGCTCGGTGGGATCGCCCCGCGCCGGTGAACCGGTCAGGGCACGCCGGCCAGCCGGAGCCCGGCCGTGGTCCCGGCGGCCAGGAGCACGACGAGCAGGAACGGCAGCCGTCGCCAGATCGCGGCGGCGGCGACGGCCACGCCCGCGGGACGGGCCCAGCCCGCGAACTCCGAGCCCTCGAACCAGGTCCCGGTCGCGACCAGCGCCACCAGCAGGGCGACCGCACCGAGCTCGACGAGGCGGAGCGTGCGGTCGGAGAACTCGACCCGGCCGTGCAGGAGCAACGGCAGCAGCCGCATCAGGTAGGTGCCGACGGCGAGGACGGCCAGCGCGGTGATCGTCACGACCCACCACCCCGGATTCGCCCGGCGGCGCCGAGGCCGAGCAGGCCGGCGAGCACCGGGAGTCCCGCGGGCAGGAACGGGGCGCAGGCCAGCGAGACCGCGGCCGCTCCCCCGCCGACCCGCAGGGCGTCGGCCCGGCGCAGCATCGGGACCAGCAGCGCGAGCAACGCGGCGGGGAATGCGGCGTCCAGTCCGAACGCCGACGGGTCCGGCACGGCGGCCCCCAGCAGCAGCCCACCGGCGGTCCCGAGCTGCCAGCAGCCGTACTTGATCACGCCCAGGAGCCAGAAGGCTCGGCGGGCGCGACCGCCGGTCCCGGTGCGGGCCAGCACGAACGCCGTCGACTCGTCGGTGATGACGTGCGCGCCGGGGATCCGCCACCAGCCGCCGCCGATGTGACGGGCCAGCGCCAGGCCGAACGGCAGGTGCCGCAGGTTCAGCACGAGCCCGGCCACCACGGCCGCCCAGATCCCGCCACCGGCCGCGAGCACGCCGGTGACCAGCAGCTGCGCGCCACCGGCGAACACCAGCGTGGACATCGCCATCGTCATCGCCGGGGACAGGCCGGCCGACGGGGCGAGCGCGCCGAACGACACACCGACCAGGCCGACCGCCACCGAGATCGTCACCGCGTCGCGGAGGTCGGCCCGATCCTCCGCGCGCCCTGTTCGCTGCATCGAACGCATGGCCGATACAGTGAACCCAGGACCGTCCGTTCGTCAAGCCGAACGAGGAGACCGATGGAACGAACGCCACCGCTCGCGACGATCGCCACGGCCATCCGGCGCGAACGCGAGCGTCTGGGAATCTCCTCGGCGGAGCTCGCCCGCCGGGCGGGGATCGCCAAGTCGACCCTGTCCCAGCTCGAGGCGGGCACCGGCAACCCGAGCGTCGAGACGTTGTGGGCGATCGCGGTGGTGGCCGAGGTCCCGTTCAGCACGCTGGTGGAGCCACTGTCGGCGCCGGTGCGGGTGGTGCGGGCGGGCGAGCGACCGGCGCTCCGATCGGAGTCGTCGCCGTTCACGTCGGCACTGCTGTCGGCCTGCCCGCCCGGGGCCCGGCGGGACGTGCACATGGTCACGTCGGAACCCGGCGAGGCCCGCGCGTCGCAGGCGCACTCCCCCGGCACGGTCGAGCACATGATCGTCGGGAGTGGCCGGTGGAACGCCGGACCGGCCGGCGAGGAGGTCGATCTCGACCCCGGTGACTACGTCACCTTTCCCGCCGACCGGCCGCACGCCTACCGGGCGCTGACCGCGGGAGCTTCCGCGGTACTGATCATGGAATACCGCTGATCCGGAATACCGCTGATCAGGTCCCGCTGGGGCCGCGGGTCGCCGCTCCGGCGACCTCGTCCGGCGCGCCCTCGGTGATCCGCTCGCGCAGTCCGTCGAGGAGCCCCTCCTCGCCGGCACCGCCCTGTTCGGACTCGGGCAGCGGGTACTGGCGGACCCAGTCGACCTCCATCGTGGACGGCTTCACCTCACCTCCGCCCTCCGGGAACCAGTCGAGCTGGATGCACAGGTGCATCGGCCCGGGCGGCAGGATCGAGGTGTCGTCGGTGCGCCACCACTCCTTGCCGTCCACATAGGCCACAACGCCGTCCGGCGTCCACTCGACCGCCCAGTTGTGCCACTGGGTCCCGTCGATCCCGACCTCGCCCTGCACCTGGCTGTTGTCCTCTCCATAGTGGAGGAACAGCTCGGTCGTCTGCCGGGTGTGGTCGGTCATCTCCATGAAGTCGATCTCGCCGCCGACCGGGAAGTCCTCCGCGGTCGGCCAGAGCAGCAGCAACGCGTTGTACGTCGGGTCGGACGCCGGTGCCCGCACCCGCCCCTCCCAGCGGCCGTACTTCTGGCTGGCGCCGGTCCACGCCATCCCGCCGGTCGTGCCGTCGGCGTCACCGTCGATGGTGAGGATGCCGTCCTTCACCGACGCGGCCTCGGGCGAACGGGTGCCCTCGCCGGCGTGGCCCTCCCCGTCGTAGAGATTCCAGCCGGAGAGGTCGCCGTCGAACTCGTCGACCTTGCTCGGCTCGCCCCAGTTGTGCGCGGTCGCGGCACTGGTCTCGGCACCCGGGTACGCCGGGGCGGCCGGGTCGGCTCGCGCAGCCGGGTCGGCAGGGGCAGTCGGGCCAGCCGGATCAGCCGGGGCAGCCGGCCTCTTCGGCGCGCCGGGGGCAGCAGGAGCCTCCGGGCTCTCCGGTGCCTCCGGTGCCTCCGGTGCCTCCGGTGCCTCCGGTGCCTCCGGTGCCTCCGGACGGTCCGGGCCGTCCGGGGTCTCCGGGCTGTCCGGGGTCTCCGGGGTCTCCGGAGCTTCCCGGGCCTCCGGAGCGTCCGGCCTCTCCGGGGCCTCCGGAGCGTCCGGCCTCTCCGGGGCCTCCGGAGCGTCCGGCCTCTCCCGGGCATCCGGCCTCTCCCGGCTCTCCGGGGCGTCCTGAGCGCCCGGGGCCTCGGGGCTGCCCGGGGTCTCCGGGTCAGCCGGTGCGGGCGGATCGATCGGGGTGGCCGGGTTCACCGGAGTGTTCAGGTCGGCCGACGTACCCGGGCCGGCGGGCGCGTCCGGGTTGCCCGGAGTACCCGGGGTGGACGGAGCGCCCGCGTCGCCCGAGGTGTTCAGGTCGCCCGACGCGTTCCGGTCGGCCGGAGCGTCCGGGGCAGCCGATGCGGGCAGTCCGGCCGGAGGCGCCGGCTCCGCGGCCGCGGCGGGCGCATCGCCGGGCTCGCAGCCGGCCCGGCTCTCCCCACCCGCGCCACCCGCACCGGAGCCCGGCGCAGGACAGTCCACCGCCGTCGTCGCGCTCGACCGATCCGCCGTCCCGGTGTCGGCGAACGCCGCAGCCGGAAAGCTGATCAGCATCGCGGCCGCGATCGCCGCGGCTCGCACAGAGCGTCCCATCAGGCTCCTCCGCCTCACTGGTCTCGTGATTCGCACAAGAACGTAAGCGCCACAGAGTCACCGCGTGCCCCTCTGTCATCATATCGAGTAGGCAACCCCGCCCACGGGTGACCACGGAACCCGTCGAAATCAGACATACCCCCGCGACCGGGTGACCGGAACACTCACCGGATCGTGCCCGAGCGCAGCGCGACCATGATCGCCGCGAACCGGTCCGGGAACGACGAGAGCCCCGCCCGGCGACGGCCGGACGGGGCTCTCGGGACGACGTGGACTACCAGCCGCGCGAGGCGTAGCGCTGGTCCTCCGGGATGTCGCCGATGTTGATCCCGACCATGGCCTCGCCGAGCCCGCGAGAGACCTTCGCGACCATGTCCGGGTCGTCGTGGAAGGTCGTCGCCTTCACGATCGCCGACGCGCGCAGCGCCGGGTCGCCGGACTTGAAGATGCCGGAGCCGACGAACACGCCCTCGGCACCGAGCTGCATCATCATCGCGGCGTCGGCCGGGGTGGCGATGCCGCCCGCGGTGAACAGCACGACCGGCAGCTTGCCGGTGCGGGCGATCTCGGCGACCAGCTCGACCGGCGCCCGGAGCTCCTTGGCGGCGATGTAGAGCTCGGCGGCGTCCAGCGACGCCAGCCGGCCGATCTCGGCGCGGATCGAGCGCATGTGCCGGGTGGCTTCGACGACGTTGCCGGTGCCCGCCTCGCCCTTGGAGCGGATCATCGCCGCGCCCTCGGAGATCCGGCGCAGCGCCTCGCCGAGGTTGGTCGCGCCGCACACGTACGGCACGGTGTAGGCCCACTTGTCGATGTGGTGCGCCTCGTCGGCCGGGGTCAGCACCTCGGACTCGTCGATGTAGTCGACGCCGAGCGACTGCAGGACCTGGGCCTCGACGAAGTGCCCGATGCGGGCCTTGGCCATCACCGGGATGGACACGGCGTCGATGATCCCGGTGATCATGTCCGGGTCCGACATGCGGGCGACGCCGCCGTTCGCGCGGATGTCGGCCGGGACCCGCTCGAGGGCCATCACGGCCACGGCACCGGCGTCCTCGGCGATCTTCGCCTGCTCCGGGGTGACCACGTCCATGATCACACCACCCTTGAGCATCTCGGCCATGCCGCGCTTGACCCGCGCGGTGCCGTGCTGCGGACCGGCGTTGTCAGGGGTGTTGTCGGCTGCGGACACGGGTGATCGGAGCTCCTCACATGGCGGACGGGTAACGGCCCGATTCTACGTCAGCGGCGTCCGGTCCGGTCGCGGGTTCCGGATCGGCGATCTCGAAGTACACCGGCTCGGGAGCGGTGCCGTACAGGTGGAACCAGCGGACCAGTCGACGCGACCGGAGCACCCGGGTGTCGCGTACGGCGTCGTTGTGCACCCGGCGGGCCAGGACGACCAGCTGCTGGGCGTCCCGCAGCTCGGCCGCAGGCGCCGGCGCAGTCAGGGCCGGGGCGACAGCGGCGAGTTCCCTGGTCAGGGCGTTCTCGGCGACCTCGCGGGCCTCGCGGGCCCCGGCCGGGTCGCGGCCGTCGGGGGCGGGTGCGGACCCGGCCCGGGCGGTGGTCGCGGCGGCGCGCAGGCCCCCGGCCATGGCCGGGCCGACGGCGTCGGCGACCCGCAGCGCCACGGTCGCCCGGTGTTCCAGCGCGGCGGCCAGTCCGCCCCGGGCGGCGCCGACCCGCACGTGCAGCCGGTGCAGCCGTCGCACCCGTGCCACACACCACACCGTGAGCGCGGCCACGACCAGCAGGACCGTCGCGACGAGCAGGACCGCTGCGGGCGTGCTCATCGGGCACTCACGGGCGGCGCGGCCGCGACCGCCGTCCGGTACACCCGCAGCACGTCCTCGGCGACGACCTGCCAGTCGTAGCGGGCCACCCGGTCCCGGCCCGCGGCGGACAGCGCGGCACGGCGGGCGCCGTCGTCGAGCAGCGTGGTCAGCGCGGTGCCGAGTGCACCGGCGTCACCGGGCGGGACGAGCACGCCGGCGCCGGAGAGCACCGCGCGGAACGACTCGATGTCGGCGGCCAGCACGGGCGCGCCGGCGGCCATCGCCTCGGTGAGCACCATGCCGAAGCTCTCCGCGCCGCGGTGCGGGGCGCAGTAGACGTCCATCGCGCGCAGCGCCGCGGCCTTCGTCGGCTCGTCGACGGCGCCGAGCAGGTCGATCCGTTCGGCGAGCCGTGGCCCGGCCGCCCGGTACAGCGCGTCCGCGTCGCCCCGTCCGACGACGAGCAACCGCAGGTCCGGGCGCTGGGCGACGAGCGGGCGCAGCGCGTCGAGGAGCACCGGCATCCCCTTGCGCGGTTCGTCGAACCGGCCGACGAAGCCGACCCGCCGGACGGACGGGGACGCCGCGGCGAGGCCGGGGACCAGGTCCTCCAGTGCCGGGCCGCGGGCGAAGCGGGCGACGTCGACGCCGTTGGGGATCTCCGTCGCGTCCCCGCCGAGGTGCTCCACCTGGACCCGCCGGGCCGTGGCGGAGACCGCGATCCGCGCCGTCACCTTCTCCATCAGCGGTCGCAGCGTTCCGCCGAACGCGGCCAGCGCCCGGGAGCGCTCGGTCGAGGTGTGGAAGGTCGCGACGATCGGGCCACGGGCGGCCAGCAGCGCGAGCACCGAGACCGAGACCGTCGTGGGCTCGTGCAGGTGCAGCACGTCGAACTCGTGCTCGGCGAGCCACCGGCGGGTGCGGTGGTAGGACACCGGGCCGAACGCCACCCGCGCGACCGAGCCGTTGTACGGCACACCCAGGGGCCGCCCCACCGGCGTCACGAAGGGGGGCGCCTCGTGGACGGTCGGGGCGAGGACGTCGACCCGGTGCCCCCGCGCCCGCAGCGCCGCGGCGAGGTCGAGCACGTGGTTCTGCACTCCCCCGGGCACGTCCAGGGAGTACGGGCAGACGACGCCGATCCGCAGCACCGTCATCCCGGCCCGCCATGGATCGACGCCAGCATGTGCCAGTCCTCGGGCCGGCGGGCGATGAGCTCGCCGAACGCGTCGGCGAGGGCCTGGGTGGCCTTGGCCTCGGCCGCCCGGTCCGGTACCGGGATCTCCGGCCCGACGTGCACGCCCCAGGCGTCGCCCGCGAACACCGCGTACGCCGGGTGCAGCGCCGCACCGGTCAGCCGGGCCAGCCGGGCGGGCCCTGCGGGGAGCCGGGCCGGGGCGCCGAGGAACGAGACGCCGACCCCGGTGCCGGACAGGTCCCGGTCGGCGATCAGGCAGGCCACACCGCCGCCGCGCAGGCGAGCGGTCACGGCGCGGTGCGCGGCCCGTGGGTCGTCGGCGGGCACGACCTCGAACCCGAGCGAGCGCCGGTAGTCGAGGAAGCGGCGGAACAGCGACTCCGGGCGCAACCGCTGCACGACGGTCGTGATGGCCGGCTCCAGCCCCAGCCGGGCGAGCTCGCGCACCATGTAGACCCCGGCCACGTCCCAGTTCCCGGCGTGCGGCAGCGCGTAGAGCACGCCGCGCCCGGCCCGCACCGTGTCCAGCGACCCGCCGATGCCGTGCACGTGCGGGTGCATGGCGGCGTGCACCGCGCCGGGATCGAGCGACGGCAGCGCGAACGCCTCCCGCCAGTAGCGCGCGTAGCTGCGCATCCCGCGCCGCACCAGGTCGTCGAGCTCGGCGGGGCCGGCGTCCGGGCGGACCCGCGCCAGGTTGGCCCGCAGCCGTCGCACCCCGGGGCCGTCGCGGTGCGTGGCGAGATCGGCGCCGGCGTCGAACACCCGCGCGACGACGCCCGCGGGCAGCTTCCCGGTGACCGCCCAGCCGGCGGTGTACCCGGCCGCGGCGAGTGCCTCCCGGACCCGGTCAGGCACGGGGGACCTCGCGGGCGCTCCGGCGCACCGCCAGGATCCGCTGGCCCAGGGTCACCACCGTTCCGACCGCCAGCACGACCAGCGCGACGGACAGGGCGTACGGCACGCCGACCCCGGCCAGGAACGCGCCGAGCAACCCGAGCAGCAGGCGCTCGGCCCGCTCGACCAGGCCGCCCTCGGCGGTCAGCCCGACCGACTCGGCGCGGGCCTTGACGTAGGACACGATCTGCCCGCCGACCAGCGCGACCAGCGCGGCTGCCGCGGCGACGGGCTCGTTCCCGCCGGTCAGCGCCCACCAGGCGAGCGCGCCGAACACGGCCCCGTCGACCATCCGGTCGCAGGTCGAGTCGAGCACCGCGCCGAACGGGGTGCCGTGGCCGCGGGCCCGCGCCATCGCCCCGTCGATCAGGTCGGTGAGGACGAACAGCGTGACCAGGACCGACCCGATGACCAGCCCGCCGCCCGGCAGGAACACCAGCGAGCAGACGACGGCACCCACCGTGCCGAGCACCGTCATCGTGTCCGGGCTGACGCCGAGCGCGACCAGCCGCCGGCCCACCGGATCGGTGAGGCGGTTGACGTGGCCGCGGGCGAACAGATTGAGCATCGTGGGCGACGAACTCCCTACGGACAGGCGGTGGCGACCAGCCTAGTCCGGTTGCGGGGCCGCCCGCCGGGGCGGCTCCCACGCCTGCGCCAGCTGCGCGCGGGTCTCGGCCAGCAACTGCGGGATGACCTTCGTCTGCCCGACGACGGCGATGAAGTTCGCGTCGCCGCCCCACCGCGGGACGACGTGCTGGTGCAGGTGCTCGGCCAGCGAACCGCCCGCGACGTGGCCCAGGTTGAGGCCCACGTTGAACGCGTGCGGTGCCGCCACCCGCTTCATGGTCACCACCGCCTGCCGGGTGAAGGCCATCAGCTCGGCCGTCTCGGAGTCGGTGAGCTCCTCCAGCTCCGCGACGTGCCGGTAGGGCAGCACCATCAGGTGACCCGGGTTGTAGGGGTGCAGGTTGAGCAGCGCGAACACCTCGTCACCGCGGGCGATGACGAGGTTGTCGGCGTCCGGCTCCACATCCTCGCCGGGGTCCCCGACGATCTCACCGCGCGCGATCCGGCAGAACGGGCAGCCGAGATCCGAGGCACCCTTGATGTAGGCCAGCCGGTGCGGGGTCCAGAGCCGGGCGAACCCGTCGGGCGTCCCGACTCCCTCCTGCGGGACCCACTGCTGCTCCATCAGGCGATCCTAAGCTTCAGCCTGCGAGGAACGACTCCGCGTCCGGTGAGGTGTTCGTCCGCGATCCCACCCACTCCACGATCGCCGCCACCGCCTCGTCGACCGGCACACCGTTGCGCTGCGAACCGTCACGGAACCGGAAGCTCACGGCGCCCGCCTCGACGTCCCGGCCACCGGCGAGCAGCAGGAACGGCACCTTCTGGAGGGTGTGGGTGCGGATCTTCTTCTGCATCCGGTCGTCGCCTGCGTCGACCTCGATCCGGATGCCGTGGGTGCGCAGCTTCGCCGCGATCTCGCGGGCGTAGGTCTCCTGGGCGTCGGTCACCGGGATGGCGACCACCTGGACGGGGGCCAGCCAGGCCGGGAAGGCACCGGCGTAGTGCTCGGTGAGCACACCGAAGAAACGCTCGATCGACCCGAACAGCGCACGGTGGATCATCACCGGCCGCTGCCGGGACCCGTCGGGCGCGGTGTACTCCAGCTCGAAGCGGTCCGGCAGCATCATGTCGACCTGGATCGTCGACATCTGCCAGTACCGGCCGATGGCGTCCTTGGCCTGCACGGAGATCTTCGGGGCGTAGAAGGCGGCGCCGCCCGGGTCGTCGCGCAGCTCCAGGCCGAAGCTCGACGCGGCCTCGCGCAGCGCCCCGGTGGCCTCGGCCCACGCCTCGTCGGACCCGATCGACTTCTCCGGGTTGCGGGTGGAGAGCTCCAGGTAGAAGTCGTCGAGGCCGTAGTCGCGCAGCAGGTCCAGCACGAACTGCAGCAGCGAGCGGATCTCGTCCGCCATCTGGTCGCGGCTGCAGTAGATGTGCGCGTCGTCCTGGGTGAAACCGCGGGCCCGGGTGAGGCCGTGCACGACGCCGGACTTCTCGTACCGGTAGACGGTGCCGAACTCGAACAGCCGCAGCGGCAGCTCCCGGTACGACCGCCCGCGCGACCGGAAGATCAGGTTGTGCATCGGGCAGTTCATCGGCTTGAGGTAGTAGTCGACGGCCTGCTTCTTCAGCTCACCGTCGGGCCCGTACTCGGCGTCGAGCTGCATGGGCGGGTACATGCCCTCGGCGTACCAGTCGAGGTGCCCGGAGAGCTCGAAGAGCTGCCCCTTGGTGGCGTGCGGCGAGTAGACGAACTCGTAGCCCGCCTCGGCGTGCCGGATCCGCGAGTAGTCCTCCAGCTCCTTGCGGACGACGCCGCCCTTGGGATGGAAGACGGGCAGGCCGGAGCCGATCTCGTCCGGGAAGCTGAACAGGTCCAGCTCGGAACCCAGCCTGCGGTGGTCGCGGCGCTCGGCCTCGGCGATCCGCTCGAGGTAGGCGTCCTGCGCGTCCTGGGACTCCCAGGCGGTGCCGTAGATCCGCTGCAGCTGGGTGTTGCGCTGGTCGCCGCGCCAGTACGCGGCGGCCGACCGGGTCAGGGTGAACGCCGGGATGAACTTGGTGGTCGGCAGGTGCGGGCCGCGGCACAGGTCGGACCAGAGGGTCTGCCCACTGTGTGCGTGGACGTTGTCGTAGACGGTCAGCTCGCCGGAGGCGTCGACCTCCATGACCTCGCTGTCCTCGTCGCCGCCCTTGAGGTCGATCAGCTCGAGCTTGTACGGCTCCCCGGCCAGCTCGGTGCGTGCCTCGTCCTTGGACCCGAAGCGCCGCCGGGCGAACCGCTGCCCCGACTTGACGATCTTCTTCATCGCCGACTCGATCTTCTTCAGATCCTCGGGGGTGAAGGGGGTGTCGACGTCGAAGTCGTAGTAGAAACCGTCGGTGACCGGCGGGCCGATGCCCAGCTTCGCCTTCGGGAAGAGCTGCTGGACGGCCTGGGCCAGCACGTGCGCGCAGGAGTGCCGGATGACGCTGCGGCCCTCGTCGGTGTTCGCCGCAACGGGCACGACGTCCGTGTCGGCCTCGGGCGCCCACGCGAGGTCGCGGAGGTTCCCCTCGGCGTCGCGCACGACGAGGATCGCCTCGGGCCCACTCGTCGTCAGGCCGCCCTCCCGGACGCGCGCACCGGCGGTCGTCCCGGCCGGCACCCGGATCGGGGCGGACGCGGGCGGAGCGGGCGGTGCGGACACGGTGCGGCCTCCAGGGCGGTCACGGATGGTGGCGCTCCTGTTCGGGAGCCCCGACGATGCTAGTAGGGGCCCGCGAGGCGGTGACGGGCGCCGCCGCAACACGCCGGCGAGGATGATCGTCGCGGGAGCGGGGCCGGGATCGCGGGGGCCCGGGGAAGATCCGGCGATCGCCCGGCGTTGGGTCGGGTCGTGGTCCCCCTCTCCGTGCTCGACCTGGTCCCCGTCGCCGACGGTTCGTCCGCGACCGACGCGCTGGCGCACAGCACCCGGCTCGTGCAGCGGACCGAGGAGCTCGGTTTCACCCGCTACTGGGTGGCCGAGCACCACGCGATGCCCGGCATCGCGAGCTCGTCACCGCCGGTGCTGATCGCGCACCTGGCCGGGGCGACCGAGCGCATCCGGGTCGGCTCCGGTGGCGTCATGCTGCCCAACCACCGCCCGCTCGTCGTCGCCGAGCAGTTCGGGACGCTCGAGGCACTGCACCCGGACCGCATCGACCTGGGGATCGGTCGTGCGCCGGGCACCGACCCGAAGACCGCCGCCGCGCTGCGCGGGACCACCGCGGCACAGCTGCACGCACCGGAGGACTTCCCGGACCAGCTCGTCGAGCTGGCCTCGTACTTCCGGGGCGACGCCGACGTGCTCGCCGTGCCCGCCACGGGGAACGCGCCCTCGCTGTGGCTGCTCGGGTCGTCGGGCTACTCGGCGAAGCTGGCCGGGATGCTGGGGCTGCCGTTCTCGTTCGCGCACCACTTCTCGAGCCGGAACACGACGGCGGCCCTCGAGCTGTACCGGGAGCACTTCCGGCCGTCGGCGATGCTGTCCGAGCCGTACTCGATGATCGCGGCGAGCGTGTTCTGCGCGGACACCGACGAGGCCGCCCGCGATCTCTCGCTGCCCGCCGCCCTGCAGTTCCTGCACCTGCGGCTGGGCAACCCGCGCGAGCTCCCGGGGCCCGAGGAGGTCGCGGCGTTCGAGTGGACCGACCAGGCGCGGGCGTTCGTCGAGCAGCGCCGGGCCGACCAGATCATCGGGTCGCCGGCGACGGTGGCGGCGGGCGTCGAGGAGCTGGCGGCCCGCACCGGCGTCGACGAGCTGATGGTGACGACGTCGACCTACCGCGGCGAGGACCGGCTGCGGTCCTTCGAACTGCTCGCCGACGCCGTCGGCATGCCGGGGGACGCCGCCGCGGCGTGATCGCCGTGTCGCTCGGCGCCCGACACCGTCCGGTCGGCCCTGCCGCGGTGGCCCGGGTACCACCCGGCCCGGGCGGTCACGCGCGTCGTCGCACGCAGACGCCCGCTGCTCGACGGAGCGGGTGGCCGCATGCCGCAGAGCCGTACGGCGCAGGCACGATGGTGCGTGCGGTGGTGCTCCCAGGGCCGAATGGTGACGTATCGCCGTACCACCCGTGATGACGTGCCGACATTCGAGTGACGTCGATCAGGTGGGCACATCGCAACCCGCCGGTAACTCGTTGACCGGCCGAGCACGTGTGTGCCCGACCCGAGGCAGACGCCGGCCACCCCGCCGGCCGGACCGTGAGAGGAGAGGCGGTTGACCGCAGGCCCGCCCCCGTCCCCGCGGTCTCGGCGCTCCCCCGACGACGAGCCGTACGGCTACGGCCGGTCCGTCCGGACCGAGGAGCGCCCGACCGGCCGGCACGGCAGTGACCAGGTCGCCCGTCCGGACTCGGGCCGGCCGCCGCGACACGGCGCTCCCGCCCAGGACACCGGCGATACGCACGGCGGCACGACGCACAGCAGGAACGGCGGCGCCTCCGCTCCGAACGACCGCGCTCCCGACGGCCCCGTCCCGAACGGCCGGGCACCGAACAGTCGGACTCCGAACGGCCGGGCTCCGAACGGCCGAACTTCGAACGACCGCCCAGGCGGCCACGCTCCAGGCGGCCCCGTTCCGAACAGCCGCGTTCCCGACGGCCGCGTTCCCGTCAGCCGCGCTCCTGACGGCCACCCTCCGAACGGCCACCCTCCGGGCGGCCACGTCCCGGGCGGCCACGCTCCGAACGGCCGAGTCCCTGACGGCCGCGCTCCGAACGGCAGTGTTCCGGACGGTCGTGTTCCAAACGGCCGCGCTCCGGCCGGCCGCGTTCCGGACGCCCAGGGCCCGAACGGCCGCACTCCGGCCGAGCCCGCTCCGAACGGTCTCGCTCCGGACACCAAGATCGGTCTCCGGGTGCGGGGCGGAACCGTCCCCCGCGACCCGGGAACGCCCGTGCCGCCGTTGCCCCCGCCGCCGCCACCCGGCCCGGGCGGACCCGCCGCACGCCCTCCCCGCGCAACCCCCCCGGTCCCCGACCCGGCCGGCACGGTCCCGACCGGCGCGGCCGCCGCGCGCGCCGGCGTCGTCACCGGCGCCGGGCGACGACCGGACGAGCCCCCGGCCGGCCGCCGCCGCCGCGATCCCGCCGCGGCCCCGGCCCCCGCCGTCGACACCGGCGGCACCGGCGACGACGCCACCCGGGTGGCTCCCGTCGACGACGCGACCCGGGTGTCCCCCCTCCGCGAGGCCGCCTCGACCGCGGTCGCCGCCGCGGACGCCGATGCCGACCGGCCGCGCCGCCGTCGCCGCGCGGAGCCGGAACGCCCGCTGGACCGGGTCGTCGCGCTCGTCGGGCCGGGCATCGGGACCGTGCGCCGCCGGCTCGGCATCCTCGACGCCGGGCAGAAGGCCGCGCTCACCCCGCAGGAGCGGAAGACCCGCCGGCGCAAGCAGATCCGGTACTCGCTGATCGGCGGCGCCGTCTCGGTCGTGCTGCTGCCGCTGCTGCTGATCGGCATCGGCTGGCTGATCTTCCCGATCCCCAGCACGGACGAGACGGTGCAGAAGCAGGTCGCCACCGTCTCCTATGCCGACGGCGGGCAGCTGGCCCGGCTCGTGCCCGAGCACGGCAACCGGATCAGGGTCGGGATGGAGTCGATCCCGCCGCACGTGCGCGAGGCGGTGCTGGCCGCCGAGGACCGGACGTTCTACTCGAACCCCGGCTTCGACATCACCGGCATCATGCGGGCCGTGCTCAACCAGCTCACCGGCGGTGCGGGCGGCGGCTCGACGATCACCCAGCAGTACGTCAAGAACACCCTGGTCGGCAACGACGCGACGTACTGGCGCAAGTACAAGGAACTGGTCGTCTCGCTGAAGGTCTCCGGGCAGAAGTCGAAGGACGAGATCCTCAACGGCTACCTGAACGCGATCTACTTCGGGCGCGGCGCCTACGGCATCGAGTCGGCCAGCCTGGCGTACTACGGCAAGCCCGCCGCGCAGCTGACGCCGAGCGAGGGCGCGCTGCTCGCCGGGATCATCCAGTCGCCGTCGAACTGGGACCCGGCGAACTCGCCGGAGAGCGCGCGGGAGCGCTGGAACTTCGTGCTCGGTGGCATGGCCCAGCAGGGCTGGATCTCCGAGGCCGACCGGAAGGCCGCGGTCTTCCCCGAGACGATCCCGCCGGAGAACACCTCGCGCTCGTCGTCGCTGACCGACGAGCGCGGGCACATCCTCAACGCCGTCCGGTCCGAGCTGGGGTCGCTGGGCATCTCCGAGCAGGCCTTCGCGCAGGGCGGCCTGCAGGTCACGACGACCATCGCCCCGCAGCGCCAGCAGGAGCTGACCGAGGCCGTCCGCGGCGAGATGGAGGGCCAGCCCGAGATCCTGCGATCCGGCGCCGTCGCCATCGATCCGCAGACCGGCGGCATCGTCGGCTACTACGGCGGGGAGAACGGTACGGGCCTGGACTACGCCACGGTGATGAAGCAGCCCGGGTCGACGTTCAAGCCGTTCGCCGTGCTCGCCGGGCTGCTGGAGGACGACCCGGTCGGTCTGGGCACCGTCTTCGACGGCTCCGAGCGGCCCGGCCTGCGCAACGCCGAGGGGGCGAACTGCCCGAGCTGCGATCTCAAGCAGGCCATGACGATCTCCAACAACGTCGTGTTCACCAAGCTCGCCGCGCAGATCGGGCCGCAGAAGGTCGCCGAGGCCGCCCGGCTCGCCGGGATCACCGCCCCGATGGAGAACCCGGACGCCCGGCTCCCGCTGGGCAACAAGGAGGTCACCCCGGTGCAGCTGGCGTCGTCGTACGCGACGATCGCGGCCGGCGGGGTCTGGCACGCACCGCACCTGGTGTCCAAGGTCGTCGACTCCGAGGGCAACGTGCTCTACGAGTACGCACCCGGCCAGGGCGAGCAGCGGTTCCCGGAGCAGGTGGCCCGCAACGTCTCCGAGTCGATGATGAACGTCGTCGAGCAGGACGACGTGGAGCTGCCCGGTGGGCAGCCCGCGGCGGGCAAGACCGGCACCGTCCAGTCCCGGTTCGAGGGCGAGAACAACGACGCCTGGTTCGCCGGTTTCACCCCCGAGATCGCGACCGCCGTGTGGATCGGCACCGACCGCAACGACCCGATCCGGACGGCGTCGGGAGAGCCGGTCAGCGGCAAGGGCCTGCCCGCCGACGTGTGGCAGGAGTTCATGTCCAGCGCGGTCCGCAGCACCGGGATCGTCGAGTTCCCGGCCTTCCGCCCGATCGGGGAGTCGCCGTCGGAGCTGGCGCCCAACGAGCCGACCGAGACACCGGAACCACCCTCGACCAGCAGCGAACCACCGTCGCCGACCCCGGAGCCGGAGGAACAGCCCCCGCCGCCGCCCGAGCCGGAGGTCCTGGTCGAGCCGACCCCCACTCCCGAGCCCAGCACCGAGCAGCCGGTCGAGACGCAGCAGGAGCTCCGGCAGGAGCCGCAGCCGGGTGAGGACGCGGGCCTCGACGGCGAACCGACGTTCGGCTGACGAGCCTGCCCGCACCGTCGTCGCCGGGCTACGGTGGATCCGTGACCGGACACCATCACTTCGAGGTGGTGGCCTGGCGGGCGGACCGCAGGCTCACCCTCTACGTGCCCGGCATCGAGGCGTCGACCACCGTCGACGACCCCCGGGTGGCCGAGGACGCCGTGCGGGACCTGATCTCCGACCTGACCGGCGTCGACCGCGGCGAGATCACCTGCGACATCCGGCTCGGCCGCCCCTGGCGGTCCGGCATCTGAGGGCACACCGGCCCTACCGGTGCTCCCTGAGCGGCGGGACCAGGATCCGGGACGCGACCTCCTGCACCGCGTCGGTCAGCGCGTCCAGCACCGGGGTGGAGAGCTTCCAGTGCTGCCAGTACAGCGGCACGTCCAGGTACCGCACGGCGTCGAGCAGCACGATCCGGCCCGAGTCCGCGGCCGCCCTCGCCGGCGCGTCGGTGAACATCCCCCAGCCCAGACCCGCCCGGACGGCGTCGTGGTAGCCGTCGGCGGCCGGGACCCGGTGCGCGGGCCCGGTACACGGCCGGTGGGTGATCCGCCGGACGAAACGGGTCTGCAACCGGTCCTTGGGGCCGAAGTCGACCCGCGGCGCGACCGGGAACGCCTCCGCGGGGTCCCGCCCGGCGAACCACCGGTCGTGGATCGCACGGGCCGCCACCGGCCGGTAGCGGGTGGCGCCGATCGGACGGACCGCGCAGCCCTGCACGGCAGCGGCCGACGTCGTCACCGCGCCGAGGACCGCACCTTCACGGAGCAGGGCCGCGGTGTGCTCCTCGTCGTCGACGTGCAGGTCGAGCCGGACGCCGTGGCGAGCCGCGAGGGGGACGACGGCCCGCAGGAACCAGTGGGTGACCGAGTCGGCGTTGACCGCGATCGGGAGGTGGACACCCGTCGCGTCGCCGCCGCCGTCGCCGAGGTTGCGCGACACCGAGTCCTCCAGCACCGCGATCTGCCGCGCCAGGCGTAGCAGCACCTGCCCCGCCTCGGTGGCGGCACACGGCCGGGACCGGCGCACCAGGACGTGACGGGACTGGCGTTCGAGAGCCTTGATCCGCTGGGACACCGCCGACGGGGTGATCCCCAGGGCGTCGGCGGCGCCCTCGAAGCTCCCCTGCTCGACGACGGCGCTCAACGTGGCCAGCCGGTCCCGGTCGTACATGAAGCGAGCCTAATGTTGCTGAGCATCCCTGAACGAGAGCGATGCAGGTGATCGGACCGCCCTACGGTCACGGAGTGAGCGTGATGGTCGGGTTCGGAACCGGGTTGTCCCTGATCGCGGCGATCGGCGCCCAGAACGCGTTCGTGCTGCGGCAGGGGCTGCGGCGCGAGCACGTGTCGTCGGTCGTGGTGTTCTGCGTGCTCGCCGACCTGCTCCTGGTGACCGCGGCGGTGGCCGGCGTCGGGCTCGTGCTGGCGAACGTGCCCGGGCTGGTCGAGGTGGTGCGCTGGGGCGGGGTTGCCTACCTCGCCGGCTACGGCCTGCTGGCGGCCCGCCGGGCGCTGCGACCGGGCGCGCTGACCGCGGACGCGCGCGGTGCCGCCCGTCCGCTGGCCCCGGTGCTCGGGAGCGCGGCGGCGCTGACCTTCCTCAACCCGCACATGCTGCTGGACCTGCTCGTCCTCGGGTCGCTGGCCGCCGCGCACGGCGACGGCGGGCGGTGGGCGTTCGCCGCCGGCGTGGGCGCGGCCAGCCTGGTCTGGTTCGCCGGGCTCGGCTTCGGCGCCGCGCGGCTCGCGGGGGTGTTCGCCCGCCCGGCGGCCTGGCGGGTGCTGGACGCCGTCGTCGCCGCCGTGATGCTGGGCCTCGCGACCACACTGGCACTGGTGTAGGGGTCGGAGTAGAACCCGGGGGATGGACGCCGAGTACGTGCCGGCGCGCCCGCCCGCGGCGCTGCGCCGCTACGTCCTGCGCTACCTCGGGTACCGGGAGCACTCCCCGGTGCCGGTGCGGCGCCGGCAGGCCCCGGCCGCCGGTGTCGCCCTGATCCTCGGGTTCCATCCGATGACGCTGTCGGGACCCGCGCTCGGGCCGGCCCGGGCCGCCGCGTTCGCGGGCGCGATGAGCGACACCTGGGTGCTCACCGAGTTCACCGGCCCGCAGGCCGGGGTCCAGGTGGATCTCACCCCGCTCGGGATGTTCATGCTGCTCGGCGGGCAGGTGCTGCCCACCGGCGGGGTGCCAGCCCTCGACCAGCTCTCCGATCCGGTGCTCGCGGCACTGCCGGACCGGCTCGCCGCGGCACCGGGATGGGCGGAGCGGTTCGCACTGGTCAGCGGCGTGCTCGCGGACCGGCTGCTGGACGTCCGGGCCCGCCGGCCCGCCCCGGAGGTCGTCCATGCCTGGGACCGGCTCGCCGCCACCGGCGGACGGGTCACGGTCGGCCGGCTGGCCGCCGAGACCGGCTGGAGCCGCAGGCACCTGCAGGCCCGGTTCTCCGCGCAGGTGGGGCTGGCGCCGCGCACCGCGGGCCGGGTACTGCGGTTCGCGGCCGCGTCCCGGCTCGTCGGTGGCGGCCGGATCCCGCTCGCCGAGGTGGCCGTCACCTGCGGGTACGCCGACCAGGCCCACCTCAGCCGGGAGTTCCGGGCGCTGGCCGGGACGACGCCGTCGTCGTACCGGGTGGAGGGTGAAGGGTTCCCATCCGTACAAGACGTCACGCCCGGCCCCGGCCAGGATCTGCGGGCATGAGCATCCACCCGACACTGCGTTACGACGACCCGCGCGCCGCCATCGACTTCCTGGTCGCCGCGCTCGGCTTCCGCGAGCTGGCCGCGCACAAGGACGGCGACGGCACGATCGTGCACGCCGAGCTCGCCTGGGAGGACCGGGGCGAGCGCGGCGCCCTCGCCCTCGGGGCCCGCACCGCCGGCGACCCGTTCGACACCGGCCGCGCCGTGACCTACCTGACCTGCGACGATCCGGACGCGCTGCACTCCAGGGCTGTCGCGGCCGGCGCGGTCGTCGTCATGGGGCTCACCGACCAGGACTACGGTTCCCGCGAGTTCGCCGTCGCCGACCCGGAGGGGAACGTGTGGTCGCTCGGCACATACCGGATGGGCGCCGGGTGATCGCACCGCGTCCCGATCCGGCCGACCCGCTGCCCTGGCTGCGCGAGATCTGCCTGTCGCTGCCCGAGGTGACCGAGAAGATCAGCCACGGGTCCCCGTCCTGGTTCGTGCGCGCGATGTTCGTGTCCTACGCCGAGCACCACCACGGGCACCCGCACATCGCGTTCTGGTGCGCGGCACCGCCCGGGGTGCAGGAGGAGCTGGTCGCCGAGGACCCGGCCCGGTTCTTCCGGCCGGCCTACGTCGGGCACCGCGGGTGGCTCGGGGTCGTGCTGGACGGCACCGGCGCACCCGGCGGTCCCGCGCCGGCCGACCGCGACGAGATCACCGAGATCGTGACCGACGCCTACCGCTGTGTCGCGGCGAAGCGGCTGGCGGCTTTACTGGACGGGTGATCGAACTCGACGGCCTGCGGTACGAGTACGACGACGTCCCCGGCTCCGACGACCGCGCTCCCCTGCTGTTCCTGCACGAGGGCCTCGGGTCGGTCGGGCTGTGGCGGGGGTTCCACCGCCGGATCGCGTCGGAGACCGGACGCCGGACCGTCGCCTACTCGCGGCTCGGGCACGGCCGCTCGGACCGGCCGCGTGACCCGCGCACCGTGTCGTTCATGTCCGCGGAGGCCGGGTCCGTGGTGCCCGCCCTGTGCACCGCGCTCGGCCTGGACCGGCCGGTGCTCGTCGGGCACTCCGACGGTGCCACGATCGCGCTGCTGGCCGCCGCGTCGATGCCGGTGAGCGGCGTCGTCGTCCTCGCCCCGCACGTGCTGGTCGAGGAGTTCGCGCTGGCCGCGATCCGCTCCGCCCGCGACGCGTTCGAGACCGGTGACCTGCGCACCCGGCTGGCGCGCCACCACGACGACCCGGACGCCGCCTTCCGCGGCTGGAACGACATGTGGCTCGCGCCGGGGTTCCGGGACTGGGACGTCCGTGACCGGCTCTCCCCCATCACCGCGCCGGTACTGGGGATCCAGGGCGACGACGACCCGTACGGCAGCTTCGTGCACGTCCGCAGCGTCGCGGAGCGGGCCGCGGGGCCGGTGACGATCACCGAGCTCGGCTGCGGGCACTCCCCCCACCTGGAGCTCCCGGACGAGACCGCCACCGCGATCACCGGGTTCCTCGCCGACCTCCCCTGAGCTCAGCGGGCGGACCAACCGGACCAGCGGGTGGGACGCAGCGCCAGGACCGGGCCCTCCGGTGGCTGCCGGGCATAGGGCGGGTACTTCCGCGCCAGTGCCGCGATCGCGCGGTCCCGCAGGTCGCCGGCGTCGTGGATCTCCGCGGTCGCGTCGAGGCGCGCCCACCACAGCTGCGACCAGTCGTCGTCGTAGTGGTCGGCGAGCAGCCCGACGCGCGGATCGGACTCGATGTCGCGCAGCCGGGCCAGCCGGCGGTGCCGCTTGGGCTTCACGTCGTCCACGGCGGACACGACGAGGTCGTCGAGCATCGTGAACGTCATCGGCACCAGCCGCGGGGTGCCGTCGGTGCGCCGGATCGTGGCCAGCCGGGCGACCGGGGCGGAGGCGAGCAGCGCGCGGGCTGCGGTCTCGTCGAGCGTGGGCATCGGCGGCGATCCTACGGCCGGGCACGAATTTCGCCTCCTTCAACCTGTGGGTTGAATACGGGCTCGACGTCCGCTATCGTCTTAATCAACCGCAAGGTTGAACGAAGAGGAGACATCGTGGAGGACCGGCTCTCGAAGGTGTTCGCCGCTCTGGCGGACCCGACCCGGCGCGACATGGTGGCCCGGCTGGCCGCCGACGACGCGACGGTCAACGAGCTCGCCGAGCCCTACGACGTCTCCGTCCAGGCGGTGTCCAAGCACATCAAGGTGCTCGAGGACGCCGGGCTGGTCCGGCGCAGCCGGCAGGCCCAGCGACGGCCGGTGCACCTCGAAGCGGAGGTGTTCGACCTGATGACGGCCTGGATCGAGCGATACCGGCGACAGATCGAGGAACGCTACCGGCGCCTCGACGACCTGCTCGCCGCCGAAGTGCCCACCGAGACGAACGAGGGAGCAGCATCATGACCACCCCGACCCGCGAGACCACCATCGAGGCCGTTGCGGACCTGCCGATCATCCGGATCATCCGGGAGTTCGACGCCCCGCCCGAGCGGGTCTTCGAGGCGCACGTCGACGTCGAGAAGGTGAAGCGCTGGCTCGGCCCGCGCCGGCTCACCATGACCGTGCAGCGCTGGGACGCCGAGACCGGCGGCGGCTACCGCTACACGCACACCGACGACGACGGCGAGTACCGCTTCTACGGCTCGTTCCACGAGGTCCGCGCGCCCGAGCGGATCGTGCAGACCTTCACCTTCGAGGGCTACCCGGACGGCGTGTCCCTGGAGACCATGACGCTGACCGAGCTGCCGGGCGGCCGCACCCGTCTCGTCGGGATCTCGGTCGTCGACTCGGTGGAGGCCCGCGACGCCATGCTCGCCTCCGGCATGGAGGTCGGCGTGAACGAAGGCTACGAACAGCTCGACGAGCTGCTCGCGGAGTCGTAGGCGAGACCCGCCGGGTGTCACGTCAGGGTTCGGTGGCCCGCACCTGCGTGACACTCGGCGAGTTCGGCGGGACGCGGGGGCGTCGCTGTCGGGGGTCGGCTCTAGCGTGGTGGCGTGCTCGTCGTTCATGCGCTCCACTCCCCCGGGCGGGGTGTCCTGCTCTGGGCCGAGGACGGTGAGCGGCCCGCGCGGACCGACCGGCGTTCGCTGCGGACCGCGCGGCCGCACCCGTTCGCCGTGCCCTCCGACGAGCTGGCCGCGATCCATCCGGGGAAGGCGGCGTCGGTGACGGTGCTGCTTCCGTCGCACCCCAGCGGCCCGCGGGACTCGCCCGGCCTGGTGCGGACCACGGCGCGCGCCCGGACCCGCAGCGAACCCACGCTGGCCCCGTGGACCGTGCCTGCCGTGCAGGTCGACCCGTCGGAGCTCACCGACCCGTCGCCGGACGTCCGGTACGGCGAGTCGTTCCGGCACCTGGCCGAGCTGGTCCGCTTCGCCGACGAGCTGGCCGCCCGCGGGCGCGTGCTGCCGGTGCTGGCCACCGAGGCGGGCCGGCCGGTGGCCCGCTGGCGACCGGTCGTGCAGGGGCTGGACGCCGTCGCCCGGGCCGATCTGGCGCGCCGGCTCCCGCCGGTGGCCCGCTGCGAGCAGCGGCGCCCCGGTGACGTCGCCGGGCAGGACCCCGACGAGCTGGTCGGCACCGCGCTCGACCGCTTCACCGACACCGCGGTCCGGGACCGGCTGGGGCGCAGCGCCGCGATGCCACTGCCGCTGCCCGACCGGCCGAGCACCCCGGCCGCGCTGCTGCACGCGCTGACCGGGCCCGCGCCGGAGGTGCCGGCGACCGAGGAGGGACTCGGCGCGCTGCGCGAGGCCCTCACCGCGTGGGACGACGTGGGCCGCGAGCAGCCGGGGGCGGGCACCGCCCTGTTCCGGCTGACCGAGGTCTCCACGATGCACGATCCGGCCGACCCGGATCCGGACCCGCTCGACCAGACCGGCGACGGCACCCGCTGGGAGGTGCGGTTCGCGCTGCAGTCCACCGAGGACCCGAGCCTGCAGCTCGAGGCCCCGGACGTCTGGGCGGGGGCAGCCGACGGCCTGATCGCCGGCGCGCAGGACGTGCTGCTGGCCGAGCTGGGCCGCGCCGCGCAGGTGCTGCCGGAGCTGGTCCGGTCGCTGCGCGACGCCCGGCCGGTGGGACTGACGCTCGACGTCGCCGGCGCGCACCGCTTCCTCACCCGCGACGCTCCCGCACTGCTCGCAGCCGGGTTCGGTGTCACGCTGCCGCGCGGCTGGGACGGGACGCGCGCACTCGGGCTGAAGCTGTCGGCGTCGTCGGCTCCGGCTCCCGGGGTCGTCACGCGCGGCGGGCTGGGCCGCGACGAGCTGGCGGAGTTCCGCTGGTCGCTCGCGGTGGGCGACGACGAGCTGGGTGAGGACGAGATCAGCGCCCTGGTCGCGGCGAAGGCGCCACTGGTCCGGCTGCGGGGGCGCTGGGTCGCCGTCGACGCGGACGCGCTGGCCCGCGGTCTGGACTTCCTGCGCCGCTCCCGGGACCGCACCCCGACCGTGCACGACGTGCTGGCCGCGGCCCGCGGGGACGTCGACGCACCGCTGCCGGTCACCGACGTCGACGCCCGCGGCCGGCTCGGCGCCCTGCTCGACGGCACCGCCGAGCGCGACCTCGAACCGTTGCCCGCGCCGCCCGGGTTCACCGCGACCCTGCGCCCCTACCAGGAGCGGGGTGTGGCCTGGCTGGCGTTCCTGTCCTCGCTCGGGCTGGGCGCCTGCCTGGCAGACGACATGGGGCTGGGCAAGACGGTGCAGCTACTGGCCCTGGAGACCCACGACCGGGCCGAGGACAGCACCGCACCCACCCTCATCGTCTGCCCCATGTCGATGGTCGGCACCTGGCAGAAGGAGGCGGCCCGGTTCGCCCCGGACCTGCGGGTGCACGCCCACCACGGTGCGGCGCGCCCCCGCGGCGCGGCCCTGCACACCCGGCTCGGCGAGGTCGACCTGGTGGTGACGACCTACGCCACCGCCACCCGGGACGCGGAGGACCTGCGGCTGTGGCGGTTCCACCGGCTCGTCCTCGACGAGGCCCAAATGATCAAGAACTCGCACGCGGCGGCCTCGCGGACCATGCGCTCGCTCGATGCCGCGCACCGGATCGCACTCACCGGCACCCCGATGGAGAACCGGCTGGCCGAGCTGTGGTCGGTGATGGACTTCCTCAACCCCGGCATCCTCGGCTCGCCCGAGGTGTTCCGGCAGCGCTTCGCGGTCCCGGTCGAGCGGCACCGTGACGCCGGCGCCGCCCGGACACTGCGCCGGATCACCCGGCCGTACCTGTTGCGCCGGGTCAAGACCGACCCGCAGGTGATCGACGACCTGCCGGAGAAGATCGAGATCGTGCAGGACCACCGGCTCACCCGGGAGCAGGCGTCGCTGTACCGCACGGTCGTCGACGACATGATGGAGCGGATCGAGGGCAGCGACGGCATCGAGCGCCGCGGCAACGTGCTCGCCGCGATGAGCAAGCTCAAACAGATCTGCAACCACCCCGCGCAGCTGCTGCACGACGGGTCCCCGATCCACCGGGCCGGGGGGCGGCACCGCTCCGGGAAGGTCGCCCGGCTGGAGGAGATCCTCGAGTCGGTGCTCGCGGCCGGGGACAAGGTGCTGCTGTTCAGCCAGTACACGGAGTTCGCCGCGATGCTGCGGCCGCACCTGTCGGCGCGGTTCGACACCGAGGTGCTCTACCTGCACGGCGGCACGCCGAAGAAGCGGCGCGACGAGATGGTGGCCCGGTTCCAGAGCGACGACGGGCCGTCGGTGTTCCTGCTCTCGCTCAAGGCCGGCGGGACCGGCCTGACGCTGACCGCGGCCAACCACGTCATCCACCTGGACCGGTGGTGGAACCCGGCGGTGGAGGACCAGGCCACCGACCGGGCGTTCCGGATCGGGCAGAAGCGTTCGGTGCAGGTGCGCAAGTTCGTCTGCCCGGGCACGGTCGAGGAACGGATCGACACCCTGGTGGCCTCGAAGCGGTCGCTGTCGGACATGGTCGTGACCGACGGCGAGGACTGGCTGACGTCGCTGTCCACGGCCGAGCTGCGCGAGGTGTTCGCGCTCGGGTCCGACGCGGTCACCGACGACCCGGGAGAGACCGATGAGTGACCAGCCGTTCTGGGCGTCCGACGAGTACACCGGCGGCCGGCCGATCCGGGTCGAGGGCGGCATCCGGATCCACGCCGCGAAGGGAGCGGTGGCCCGCACCTGGTGGTCGGCGCGGTTCCTGTCCGTGCTGGAGCGGCTCGGCGTCGGCGGGCGGCTCTCGCGCGGCAAGACCTACGCCCGCTCCGGGCAGATCGTGTCGCTCGACGTCGACGCCGGCGCGGCCGTGGCGCTCGTGCAGGGCACCCGGCCGCAGCCCTACCGGGTCCGGATCGGGCTGCGGGTCTGGGACAAGCCGCAGTGGCGGCGGGTGGAGGAGGCGCTGGCCGCCGACGCCTGGTACGCGGCCGCGCTGCTCTCCGGGACGGTCCCGCCGGAGATCGAGGAGCTGCTCGACGGCCTGGGACTGTCGCTGTTCCCGGCGGCCGGTGGTGACCTGGCGCAGGACTGCTCCTGCCCGGACGCCACGGTGCCCTGCAAGCACCTCGCCGCCGTGTTCTACGTGCTGGCCGAGCGCTGCGACACCGACCCGTTCACCCTGCTCACGTTGCGCGGGCGGGACCGCACGACGTTGCTGGAGCGGCTGCGCGAGGAGCGGGACCGCGCGGCGGGGGCCGGCGCCCCCTCCGGCCCCGCGGCGCTCGCCGACCTGCTCGACGGCTTCTGGACCGCCCCGGCCGGTGGCGCCGCTCCCCCGAGCCCGCCCGAGACGGAGCCGGACGCCGTGCTCGACCAGGTGCCGGAGCCGGCGCTGCGCGCGGGCCCGGACACGCTGACCGACCTGCTCCGGCCGGTCTACCGGGCGCTCGCACACCCCGATCGCTGAACCCCGCTAACGCGTGAGGGCCCGGCCACCGTGTTGGCGACCGGGCCCTCGTTCCCGAACTGACGCGCCGCTCCCACCACGAAGCGACATCACTGAAGTTAGCCTACCCTTAGCTGATCGTCAAGACCCTCGATCCCTCCGGACGAGAACCGCAGAGGAGAGCGAAAAGAGGGACGGCCCGGCCGCTGTGGTCGAGGCGGCCGGGCCGTGATTCCCGAACTGACGCGCCGCCCCCACCACGAGGCGACGGCGTTGAAGTTAGCCTAGGCTTACCTCAGACGTCAAGGGTGGGTGCCGCACCGCAGTTCGGAGCGCGTGTCAGCCGGTGACGGGCTGACTGCGCGCGGGGTCGAGCCGGCCGGATCGCGCCACATGCCGCTCGAACCAGATCGTCGTCAGCGGCGGGATGCTGGCGAGCACGCCGACGACCGTCGTCCACAGGTCCCACCGGAACAGCCGTGCCGTCCACAGCGTCACCAGCACGTACACGACGAACAGCGCGCCGTGGATCGGGCCGAAGACCTGCACCCCGAGCTCGCTGGTGCCCAGCACCCACTTGACGAACATCCCGATCAGCAACCCGGTCCAGGAGCAGGCCTCGGCGATCGCGACGACCCGGAAGACCCGGGCGACGATGGTGGGGTCGTTCATGGCAGCGGGTTCCTCCGGGACGGGGTCGGAACGATGTCGCCCTCCACTCTGCCGTACTCGTCCCACGAACTTCTACCGGGTGTCGAATTAGGCTCACACACCCGTACAGCCCACTGAACGCTTGCCCGTTCAGCTCGCTAGACTTACCCTTGTGGTGAACCGCCGGACCAAGTACGCGACGACGATGCAGATCGTCCGCCGCACGGCCCGCCGGCACTCGATGAGAGTGATCGAGATCCCGGGGAGGGGCGAGGGCTCACACCGCTGGCACGCACTGGTCGACTCGTCCGGAATCGAGATCGTGCGCTTCTCGCTGACAGATCATCCGCGCGAGCTGTCCTGGACGGTCCTGCGGAACCTGGAGGAGCGGCTCGCACCGTGCTTCGGAGAGAAGTGGATGGAACGATGAGCACCTACACGGTTGACGTGAACCGCGAGGACGGGCTGTGGTCGGCCATCGTCAACGATCTGCCCGGCGGCGCCTTCGTCGGGCTGGACTTCGAGCGCTTCTCCGATATCCGTGACGGCGTCCAGGAAGCTCTGATCGACTTCTTCGGGACCGAGGAGTTCGCGCTGGAGTGGACCTTCGCGACCGACCACCGCGACTTCACCCGGCCACTTCAGGAGGCCTTGGACCAGGCCGCCGTCGCTGAACGTGCCCGCGCCCGTCTCGATCACAGCCGGCGCGAGGCCATCGCCACCATGCGCGGCGCAGGACTCTCCTACCAGGAGATCGGCGATGCCCTGAGCCTGTCCAAAGCACGCGTGTCGCAGATCCACCACGCGGCGACCGAGGCCGGCGACCGGTCCGTCAGCGCCGCATCCTGACCCGATCGGCAGCCGAGTCGGGGGCGCTCGCGTACGTGATCCACGCCGGGAGTCGTGACCGGGCAGTGACCGCCGCGTAACGTGCCGTGAGTGGTCGACTCTCCGCACGGCAAGGTACGGATCGGCGTCGGATTGCTGGGGGCACGCAGCCTCGCCGAGCTGGGATCCGAGTTCGACGAAGTCGTCGACGCCCTCGACAAGTCCTCCGTGGACTCTCTCTGGCTCGCTGACCTGGCGTCCAAGCCCGTGATCGATCCGATGGTCGGGAGCACCTGGGCCGCCGCGCGGACCCGGCGGCTCAAGGTCGGTACCGGTGTCACGGTGCTGCCGGGGCGCAACCCGATGCTCCTGGCCGCCGAGCTCGCGTCACTCGCGGTGCTCGCGCCGAAGCGGATCCTGCCGGTGTTCGGGATCCGCGCGGCGTCCCCGGAGGACCGGCAGCTCCATCCCGCCCCGGGCCGGCTGGTCGCGGTGTTCGAGGAGTCGCTCGTCGTGCTGCGCCGGCTGCTGACCGAGGAGTCGGTGACCCACCACGGGGAGTTCTTCACCCTCGACGACGCCACGATCCTCCCCCGGCCGGACCGGCCGCTGGATCTCTGGCTCGGTGGCCGGGCCGAGGCGGGCCTGCGCCGGGTGGGCCGGCTCGCCGACGGCTGGCTGGCCAGCTACCTGACCCCGGCCGAGACCGCCCGGGCCCGCACCGTCATCGAGAACGCGGCACGGGACGCCGGCCGGACGATCGAGGACGACCACTACGGCACCAACATCTGGATCGCGCTCCCCGGCACCGACCTGGACGCAGCGCTGGAGCGAGCCACCGTCCAGCGCCCGGACGCCGACCCCCGCGACCTCGTCGGGCTCGGCTGGAACGGGGCCGCGGAGCTGATCCGCCGGCATGTCGACAGCGGGCTCACCAAGTTCGTCGTCCGTCCCTCGGCGCCGGTGGACGACTGGTTCACCTACCTCGACCGGTTCACCGAGGAGCTGGGAGCGCTCGAGTCCGGCTGATCACCGGATCGCGGACGGGTCACCGGGTCCGCCGCTCACCGGTTCGCGGCTCATCGGGTCACCGGGTCACCGTGAGCGCGTCCGTCGATCCCGGACGCAGCGTCCCGCAGCCGGAGCGGGGCGCCGCGCTCGCGCCCTCCCGCCGCGGCTGCGTCACCTGCTGCGCGAAGGCGGTCGCCTCCGCCAGCAGCGCCGGATCGGTGACCAGGTCGCGCCGGACCAGGTATCCGGAGTCGGGACTCACCATGAGCACCGGCACGTAGCGCTGCGCGGTCCGCGGATCGGCCAGCAGCCCGGTGCTGCGCGTCCAGTTGCCGTGCACCTCGATGAACTCGGGACGCACGTCGTCGAGGACATGGTCGCGCAGCGCGTCCATGTCGTCGTCGGCGTGGAACCGGGCGATCGGCGCCGACACCAGACCCACCAGGTCGACGACCTCGTACCGGCTGCTCAGCGCAGTGCCGCCGACGTCCGGCGTGGCGATCCGGCCGCTCGGGATCCCGAGGATGTCGCCGAACGCGTTCGGCGCGGCGCCCATCCCGACCGCGATCGCGCACAGCGGCACGGTCGGCCCGTTGCGGAACGTGCGCGCGGTCTCCAGCCACGACGACGCCGACACGACCAGCGCCACCACGACGAGGACCCCGGCCACGGTCCGGCCCCGCACGGTCGCCGCGCCGATCGCACGGTCCACGGCGAGCACCGCGACCAGCGCCCCGAGCGCCCAGATCGGCGTCGCGAACCGGTGCAGACCCATCCAGTCCGGTTCGAGCACGGCGTAGGCCGCGAGCGCGCACCCGAGCGGCACCAGCAGCACCGCGAACAGCGGCCGGTGCCGGCCCGGACGTAGCAGCGCCGCCCCGAGCGCGCCGACCGCCAGCGACACCAGCAGCCATCCGGCCACCGGCACCAGCTCGGCAGGCCGGTTCAGCGCCGTGACCTCCGGCAGACCCTGTGCCTTGGCGACGGCGGTGTTCGGTACCCACAGCCCGAAGGTCGCGACCCGCCAGAGGAGGTAGCCGCCGTAGGGCACCGCGAACACGGCGAGTGAGAGCCCCGCCGCGGCCGTCGCCCGCAGGATCGTGTCGCGGCGCAGCAGCACCAGCAGCGCGAGCGGGTACGCGAGGGCGTACACCAGACCGTCCGGCCGGGTCAGTGCGGCGAGCGCGGCGAGCAGCCCGCAGGTCACCGCCGGCCCGGGCGCGGTGAGCCGATCCCGGGACACGGCGCGGACCAGCGTCGCGGCGAGCGCCGCCGCGGCGAGCGCGAGCAGCGGGTTCTCCAGCCCGGACGTCAGCCAGACCGCGTACGACGGCACGGCGGCGGCCAGCGTCCCCGCCACCGCGGTGACCACGGCGGCCCGCCATCGCCCGGGCACGATCTCCCGGGCCGCCAGGTGGAACGCCGCCACGACGCCCGCCCCGCAGGCCAGCGCGGCGCCCTTCGGGAACAGCACCAGGTCCGACACCCCGAACCAGGTGCCGTGGTCGAACAGTCCGGCTGCGCTCGCGAGCACCAGCAGCGCCAGCCAGGCCGGGTTCGACCAGCCCTCCACCGGGTCGGCGCCCGGTTGCAGCACCGGGCCCGCGCCGGCCGCGATCGAGCGGGCGTAGGCGAACGTGATGCCCGCGTCGTCGATCAGCCAGCGGCCGTAGAGCGCCATGTGCAGCGCCAGCACCACGGTCGGGACGCCCACGGCGACCAGCCAGGCCGCTGGGGCACCGGGCCCACGCCTCCGCGCCGCGGTGACGGGCCGGACCGGTCTGTCGGGTGCCTGGACCACGCGGGCATCATTGCGCACCGCGCCCGGCCCCGCGTGCGCCCTCCCCGGCACGGGGCGAACGGCACACCGGCGCTCCGGCCGCAAGATCTGACAGCCCGCATGCGCCCATGATGGAGCCGCCGGGCCGTGCCCGGGCGGGGCCTGACGCTCGAGAGGCGCGTGCGGGTAGTTCGGATCCTGTGGCGAGCACACTCGCGTGCCCCCTCGCGGAGCAGCCGGGCCGTGCCCTGGGTCGCACCTGACGTTCGAGGGGCACGTGCGGGTAGTTCGATCCCGGGGCCAGCGCGCTCCTCTGCCCCTGGTGGAGCAGCCGGGCCGTGCCTGGCCGCACCTCACGCTCGAGAGGCGCGTGCGGGTAGTTCGATCTCGTGCGAGCGCGCTCGCGTGCCCCTGGTGGCGCCGCCGCCCGTGCCCTGGGCCGCACCTGACGTTCGAGGGGCACATGCGGGTAGTTCGATCTCGCGGCGAGCGCGCTCCTGTACCCCTGGTGGTCCCGCAGCCGATGCGGAGCCCGATCGCCCGAATGTTTCCGCTCGAAAACCATTCGGCGACCAACAATGCACCACCGGATACCGGTATTCGCGATCACCAAAGAAAGAGTGACATCGAACACCTGTTCGGCTAAAATGAGACGCGTGACCGCAGTCCACGACCCCCCGATCCCCGACACCTTCCCGGGTGCCGGAGAGCCCGGGTTCCCGCAGGTCGACCTCACGCTGATGCAGCTGGTCATCGAGCAGGCTGCCGCAGCGGATGCGGAGTCGCGCACCGAATCCGAGTCCGAGTCCGAGTTGATCGATCAGATTCAGCAGATCGAATCGTTGCAGAACTCACTGGCCGCATTGCAGGCGAACCGCATCCGCGCATTCGCCCGCGCCCACGTGAGCGCACGGATATCCGCCGGTGTCGTCGAACCCGAGAAACTCGAACGCGCCGCGGTCGCCCAGATCGGGCTCGCCTGCCGGGTGTCACCGACCGAAGGGCGCTCCCGGCTCCGGGTCGCGCGTGATCTGCGCGAAGGCCTCGACCACGTCCGCGCCCTGTTCGTCGCCGGCGAACTGAGCCGGGACAAGGTCTCCGCGATCGTCACCGCGACCACGGACCTCGACCACGACGAACGGGCCACGATCGACACCCGGCTCGCCGCCCACGACCTGCCCCGGCTCGGGACCGGACGACTGCGCGACCTGACCCGCAGGCTGGTCGCCGAGATCGCCCCGGACAAGTTCACGGCCCGCGTCGACACCGCCCGCACCCAGCGGCGGGTCACCCTGCGCCCGGCCCCGGACGCGATGACCTACCTGACCGCCTACCTACCGGTCGAGCAAGGCGTCGCCTGCCTGGCCGCACTGCGCAAGGCGTTCGTCGACGTCTCGGTGGACCCGGCACCACTGACCCGCACCCGCGGCCAGGTCATGGCCGACACCCTGGTCGAGCGCGTCACCGGGAAGACCACCGCCACCGACATCGACCTCGAAGTCCAGGTGATGGTCCCGGTCGAGGCCCTCATCGACCCGGACAGCCCACTACCCGCCGAGGTCCCCGGCCACGGCCCCGTCCCGGTCGACCTGCTGGCCACCAGCACCGGTCAGAAGGCGCTACGGCGGCTGTTCACCCGGAACGGGATCGTGATCGGCGGCGAATCCCGGCAACGGTTCTTCACCGGGCTGCTGGCCGAACTCCTCAAGGCCCGGGCGCGACATCGGTGCACCGAGCCCTACTGCGATGCACCGGCCCGGCACCTCGACCACATCGACCGCGCGACCGACCACGGACCCACCGAACTCGACAACGGCCGGGCCACCTGCGAGTTCCACAACCATGTCCGCGAGCAGCCCGGGTGGTCAGTGAAGCGCACCCCCGAGGGCGTGCGCACCACCACACCCACCGGCCACTCCTACCTGACACCCGAGGAGCGCCATGACAGTCGACAGGAGTGACGAGCGGGCGCTGTCAGCGTGTCGTCCAGATGCCCCCGTCGACCGGGATGATCGCGCCGGTGACGTACGAGCCCGCCGCCGCGGCCAGGAACAGCGTGGCCCCGACGACGTCCGACGGCTGCCCGAGCCGGCCCAGCGGCGCGGACTCGGCGATCTCCTCCCCCGCCTCCTCCAGGGTCGCCCGCATCATCCGCGACGGGAACGGGCCCGGCGCGATCGCGTTGACGGTGATCCGCCTCGGCCCGAGGTCGCGAGCGAGCACGCGCGTCAGCTGGTGCACCGCGGCCTTGCTGGCCGAGTAGCTGTAGTTCGGCGCCTCGGGCACCCGCAATCCGTCGATGCTGCCGATGTTGATCACGCGGCCGGGGTCGTCGACCGAGGCGGCGGCCTCGAGCAGCGGCAGGAACGCCCGGGTCAGGAAGAACGGCGCCTTGAGGTTCAGGTCGAGCACCTTGTCCCAGGCGTGCGCCGGGAACTCCTCCAGCGGTGCACCCCAGGTGGCGCCCGCGTTGTTGACGAGCAGGTGCAGCCGGTCCTCCCGGGCCCCGATCTCGGACGCCAGCCGGACGCACTCGTCCTCCGACGACAGGTCGGCCGGGATCCCGACGGCGCCGGTCTCCGCCTCGGCGGCGGCGCACGCGTCGGCCTTGCGGCTGGACACGTAGACCCGCGCACCGGCCTCCACGAGCCCGCGGGCGATCATCTGCCCGATTCCGCTGGTCCCGCCCGTCACCAGGGCGACCTTGCCGTCGACGTCGAACAGCCCATGGGTCATGGCACGCACGCTAACGGATCACCTGGCAGGGTCGTCCCCATGACCCGATCCCGCGATCGTGACGAGGCCGGCCGCGCCCGCAACGCCCGCCCCCGCGACGCCGCCGGGCGCCCGCTGCCGCACGGGGCCGCCGGCGTCGAGCGGGTGCCCGAGGACCTGGTGCTGAGCCCCGCCGAGGCCGTCACCGAGGCACAACGACTGCTCGACGACGGCCTGCCGTTCCAGGCCCACGAGGTCCTCGAGGGCGCCTGGAAGGACAGCGGCGACGACACCCGGGGGCTCTGGCGGTCGCTGGCCCAGCTCGCCGTCGGCCTGACCCACGCCCAGCGCGGCAACGCCCGCGGCGCCGTCGCGCTGCTGCGCCGCGGCACCGAGGGGCTCCGGTCGTGGCGGGTGCTGGGCGCCGACGCCCCGGCCGGGCTGGACCTGGACGGCCTCACCGCGCACGCCGACGCACTCGCCGAGGACATCGAGGCCGGCGGCGCCGGAGCGGTCGCGGCCGAGTGGCTCCGCCCACGCCTGCGCGGTGCCTGACGGGGTCGAGGATCACGGTTCCGCGACCCCGTTCGCCGTGACGCGGCCGGGGCCCGGCGGGCACGATGGCCGCATGCCGTCTCCCGACCTCCCCCGCTGACGGTGCCGGCGCGCCGTTCCCGCCCGAGCCGGCTCCGCGCGCTGGTGCGCGAGGCCCGGTCGTTGCCCACCATGGCGCTCCTGGCCCTGATCGCGGTCGTCGGCGTCCCGCTGGTGATCATGCTGACGCCGGAGAAGCACGTCGAGGTGTTCGGTCAGGACATCGGGGTCGGCGCCCGCGTCCCGCCGCTCTCGCTGTCCGGGCCGGCGCAGATCGTGCAGCTCGGCAACGCCGAGTTCGACCTGACCGAGGTCGAGGTCTACGGCCCGATCCGGCCACGGCTCTCGATCGGGCCGCTCGAGCGCCCGCCCGACAACGGGCCGCTGCTGACCGCGCAGACCGCGGACCGGCCGGGCGGGGTGGCGGGTGCCGTCGAGGACCTCATCGAGGGCTTCGCCACCTGGTACCTGTGGGGCGCGGCCGGCATGGTGCTGGCCGCGCTGCTGGGCAGCGCGCTGATGGCCTGCGCCCGGCTGCTGGTGGCGTTGCGCCGGGCCCACACCCGCCACCGCGCCGTGCACTGGGACGACCACGCCGGTCCGATCGGCCGGATGACGACGATCGCGGTCACCGCGTCCGTGCTGCTCTGGGGCGGGGCCGGGGCCGCCGCGCTGCACGGCACGACCACCGGGCTGGGGAAGGTCACCTCGCTGACCGACCTGGTGGGTGCGACGACGGTCAGCCCGTCCCCGGTGGGGCCGCCGGTCACCGGGGTGAGCGGCGCCGTCATCGGCGACTCGCGGGCCGCGCGGATCGGCGGCCCGCCGGTCGTGGGGCCCGACGGCACCGTCGACCCGGACGACGCCGCGTGCGCCCGCAGCGCCGACTCGGCCGCCGCTCAGCTGTCGCTGCTGCGCGGCGAGCAGGTGCTGAACCTGGCGTGCGCCGGCGCGAGCGTCGCGGCCGGGCTCCGCGGCCCGCAGCTGCGCGAGGGCGTCACGCTGCCCCCGCAGGTCGGCAGGCTCAAGCAGGTGCAGGGCCTGGACTGGGTGTCCGTCGCGGTCGGCCCGAACGACCTGGCCTGGTCGGACTTCCTGCTGTACTGCTACGGGCTCGCCACCTGCGACGACCGGCTCTCCGACGGCGAGTTCGAGGCCCGGCTCGCCGAGTTCGCCCGTGACATCGGGGCGCTGTTCGCCGATCTGGACGCGCTGCCCGCGCGGCCATGGGTCGTCGTCACGCTGTCCTACGACCCGTTCCCCGCGGAGTTCGACCCGACCTGCCCGGACATGCGGGGCCCGATCGGCACACCGGGGCTGGACCAGGAGAAGATCGACCTGCTGGCGGAGCGGAACCGGCGGCTCAACGACGTCCTCGCCGACGGCGCGGCCCGGTACGGGTTCACCACCGCCGCCCCGAACCTGACGCCGCTGTGCGCGGTGTCGGGCGACCGGATGGGCCCGGACCTGCAGGGCCTGAACCGGCCCGATCCCTTCCACCCGACGGCGATCGGCTCGCTCCGGATGGCCGCCTCGACCGCCGCCGCCCTGGCCGTGGCCCGGGAGGACTGAATCCGGCGGTAGGCGGCGCCGGACGTGCGACGGGCCCCGGGACGTCGTCCCGGGGCCCGTCGTGACCGTGCTGTGGATCAGTAGCGGATGACGCCGCGGATGTTCTTGCCGGCGTGCATGTCCTCGTACGCCGTCGCGACCTGGTCGAGGGTGTAGGTGCTCGTGACCAGCTCGTCGAGCTTCAGCGCGCCCGAGCGGTAGAGCTCGAGCTGGCGCAGGATGTCCCAGTTCGGGTTGGACATACCGAACATCGCGCCCTGGATGCGCTTCTGGAACAGCGTCACGTCGGCCAGCGACACCGGCAGCGCCTCGGTGCTGTTGATGTCGCCGAGCGCGGTGACGACGACGGTGCCGGCCTTGCGGATCGACGCCATCGCCTGGCCGACGTGCTCCGGCTTGACCACACCGACGGTGATGATGGCCTGGTCGGCACCCTGGCCGTTGGTGAACTGCTGGGCGAGCTCGGTGGCCTCCTCCATCGACTCCACCGCGTGGGTGGCGCCCATCTGCTGCGCCTTCTCCCGCTTCAGCGCGACCGGGTCGACGGCGATGACCTGCGACGCGCCCGCGTGCGCGGCACCCTGCACGGCGTTGATGCCGATGCCGCCGACACCCATGATGATCGTGGTGTGGCCGGGCTGGACACCGCCGGCGTTCACCGCGGAGCCCCAGCCGGTGCCCACACCGCAGCCGACCAGGCAGGCGACCTCGAGCGGGATGTCGTCGGGAATCTTCACGCACGAGTCCTCGGAGACCAGCGTGGTCTCGCAGAACGTCGAGATGCCGCACATCTGGCCGACCGGGGTGCCGTCGTCGGCCAGCCTCAGCCGGGTGGAGTTCTCCTCCCACCGGGTCCCGGCGAGCAGGCCGGCACCCAGGTCGCACAGGTTCTGCATGCCGCTGGCACACCAGCGGCAGTGGCCACAGGACGGCAGGAAGGAGAAGACGACGTGGTCGCCCTCCTTGAGGCCCTTCTTGTTCGTCCCGGCCTTCGTCACGATGCCGGAGCCCTCGTGGCCGCCGGCGAAGGGGTAGGTGCCGACCGGGATGTCACCGGTCGCGATGTGGTCGTCGGAGTGGCACAGGCCCGACGCCACCATCTTGACCTCGATCTCGCCCGGTCGCGGGTCGTCGATCTCCAGGTCCACGACCTCGAACTTGCCCGGTGCGCTCCGGATCACGGCTCCGCGCGTGTGTCCCACTGCTGTCCTCCTGGACGTCGTCGTCACCACTGGGGATGCGCACGCGACCATATGACCACCGTCACCACAGCGGAAGTGCCACACACCGAATGCGGGACGTGGCGTGGCAGTCGAAGGTCCAGGTACCCCCTAACGGGGCATCCGGCGCCAGAGCGGCCGGGGCAGCAGCCGCAGCGCCGTGAACAGCAGCCGGAGCGCACCCGGGACCCAGACGTCGGCGTTGCCCCGGCCCCTGCGGACCGCCCGCACCGTGGCGTCGGCCACCTGATCCGAAGTCGAGGACAGCGGGGCCGGGCTCATCCCCGTCGTCATCCGGCCGATCACGAACCCGGGCCGGATCAGCACCAGACGCACGCCGGATCCGTGCAGGGCGTCCGCGAGACCGGAGGCGAACCCGTCGAGGCCGGCCTTCGCGCTGCCGTAGACGTAGTTCGCCCGGCGCACCCGCACGCCGGCCACCGAGGAGTAGACGACCAGCGTCCCGCTCCCCTGTGCCCGCAGTACCTGCGCCAGCTCGGTGAGCAGGTGCACCTGGGCGAGGTAGTCCGTGTGCACGATCGCCGCCGCGTGCGCGGCGTCGGTCTCCGCACGCGCCTGGTCACCGAGGATCCCGAACGCGACGACGGCGACGTCGATCCGCCCGTGCCGGGCGAGCACCTCGTCGAGCAGCGGGCGGTGGCCGGCCAGGTCGTCGGCGTCGAACTCCGCGGTCTCGGCCACCGCACCGGCCGCGCGCACCCGCGCGGTCTCGGCGTCGAGGTCGTGCGCCCGGCGCGCGGCCAGCACCACGGTGTCCGCATCCCGCCCGGCCAGCCGCTCGGCCACCGCCACCCCGATCTCGCTCCGTCCACCCAGGACCAGCACCGTTCGCTCCACCCGACCAGGGTGGCAGCCGCCCCGTGCGGCCCGTCCGCTCGGCCGTGCAGGAGCCGTCCCGACCCGCCCGGACGCAGCCCCGCATACTGCGGGGGTGACAACCCGGACCACCCCCGCCCGCCGTGCCGCCGTGCTCGGCTCGCCGATCGCGCACTCGCTGTCCCCCGCCCTGCACAACGCCGCCTACGCCGCGCTGGGCCTCGACGGCTGGCACTACGACCGGTACGAGGTGGACGCGGCGGGCCTGGCCGGGTTCGTCGCCGGGCTCGGCCCCGAGTGGGCCGGGTTGTCGCTGACCATGCCGCTCAAGCGGGTGCTGCTCGACGTCGCCGACCACGTCGCCCCGGGTGCCGCGGCGATCGGTGCCGGGAACACCCTGGTGTTCGGCCCGGACGGCAGCAGCGCGCACAACACCGACGTCACCGGGATCGCCGAGTCCCTGCGCGCGGCCGGGGCGGGCAGCGGACGCGCGGTGATCCTCGGGGCGGGCGGGACCGCGCAGGCCGCCGTCGCCGCGCTGCACGACCTGGAGGCCGACGAGATCGACATCCTGGTCCGTGACGCCGGCCGGGCCGACGACCTGCTCGCGACCACGGCGCGCCTGGGCGCCGAGGCACGGGTGCACGCCGTGCTCACCGACCCGGCCGCCACCGCGGGCCTGCTCGACGGCGCCGACGTCGTGGTCTCCACGCTGCCCGCCGGGGTCGCCGACCCGCTCGCCGGTGCCCGCTGGCGTCCCGGCACCGTGCTGCTCGACGCCGTGTACGCGCCGTGGCCGACGGTCGTCGCCGGCGGTGCCGCCGCGGCCGGGGCGACGATCGTGTCCGGGCTGGAGATGCTGCTGCGCCAGGCCGTCGCCCAGGTGGAGCTGATGACCGGGCGCACGGGTCCGGAGGCGGCGATGCGCGAGGCCCTGGACGCCGCGGTGCTCGCCCGGAACTGAGTACGGCACGCTGTCACCGTGCCCCGCGACACCTACACCCACGGTCATCCCGACGTCGTCGTCCGCTCGCACGCCGCCCGCACCGCGGTGAACTCGTGCGGCTACCTGCTGCCACACCTGCGCCCCGGTACCAGCCTGCTCGACGTCGGCTGCGGCCCCGGCAGCATCACCGCCGACCTGGCCGAGCGGGTGGCGCCCGGACGGGTCCGCGGCGTCGAGGTCGTCCCCGAGCCCCTCGACAAGGCCCGCGCGGGAGCCGAGCAGCGCGGTGTGCCGGTGGAGTTCGCCCTCGACGACGCCTACGCACTGTCCGATCCGGACGACACCTGGGACGTCGTGCACGCCCACCAGGTGCTGCAGCACGTCTCCGACCCGGTCGCCGTGCTGCGCGAGCTGCGCCGGGTCGCCCGGCCGGGCGGGATCGTCGCGGTCCGGGACGCCGACTACGCCGGCTTCCACTGGTGGCCGCACGACCCGCGACTGGACCGCTGGCTCGAGCTCTACCGGGCGGTGGCCCGCGGCAACGACGCCGAGCCCGACGCCGGACGACGGCTGCTGGGCTGGGCGCACGCCGCGGGCTTCACCGAGGTGACCCCGTCGGCGTCGGTGTGGTGCTACGCGACCCCCGGCGAGCGCGCGGCCTGGGGCGGGATGTGGGCGGACCGGGTCCACACCGCTGTCGGGCGCTCGGCCCTCGAGCGCGGGCTGACGGATCCGTCCGAACTGGACGGGATCTCGCAGGCGTGGCGGGAGTGGGCCGCGCACCCGGACGGCTGGTTCGTCGTCCCGCACGGCGAGCTGCTCTGCCGGGTTCCCTAGGCCCGGGAGCCGGCGCCGGTCAGCGGCGGCGGTGCAGGGCGACGAGGTAGTCACCGCCGTCGTACGGGTCGCGGTGCCAGGTGGCCCAGCGCTGCTGCGGCTCCAGGCCCGCGGCGGCGCACCAGCCGTCGTACTCCTCGGGGGTGGGCCAGCCGGGCCGCAGTGAGAACCCGGCCAGCAGCAGCCCGCCCGGGCGCAGGTGCCGGGCACATCCGGCGACCACACCGGACCGGTCGGACGCGTACGGGATCACGTTGCCCGCCAGCACGACCAGCCCGAACCGGTCGGGCAGGTCGAGGTGTTCGAGGCCGACCGCCTCCCAGCGCAGCCCGGGCGCCTTGGCCCGCGCCGCGGCGATCATGTCGGGGTCCGGGTCCACACCGGTCACGGCGATCCCGCGGCGGTCGAGCTCGATCGCGACCCGGCCGGTGCCGCAGCCGCCGTCGAGCACCGGGCCGTCCTCGAGCAGCGCCTGCACGAGTCCCGCCTCCCCGTGCGGGTCGTGGCCCGCCTCGGCCATCGCCGCCCACCGGGCGTCGTAGGCGTCGAGGTCGACCCGGTCCTTCCAGGCCGCCCAGTCGGAGGGCAGGTTTCCCGCTTCGGCTCGCTGTTCGTCGGGCACGCACCGCAGCGTAGGCGCCCCGGACTCAGCGCCCCAGTGCGGTCACGCGGTCCATGCGGGCGAGCTTCTCGGGGTTGCGCACGGCGTAGAGCCCGGTGACACGGCCGTCGTCGATGCGGACCGTCAGCACGCTGTCGAGCTCGCCGTCGAGCCGCAGGACCAGCGCCGGATGGCCGTTGACCTGCACCGGGTGCAGCGACACCGACGCGCCGGCCAGCTTGCCGAGCCCGCCGGTCAGCACGCGTGCCACCCGGTCGGCGCCGGTGACCGGCCGCGGGATCGCCTTCTTGATCCCACCGCCGTCGCCCACCAGGACGACGTCCGGGGCGAGCACGTCGAGCAGGCCCTGCAGGTCGCCGGTCTCGACCGCGCGCCGGAACGCCTCGATCGCGGACCGGGCCTCGTCCCGCGACGACGCGCCACCGCGCGGTCTGCGCGCGGCGACGTGTGCCCGCGCCCGGTGGGCGATCTGCCGGACGCCGGCGGGATTCCTGCCGACCGCCTCGGCGATCTCGTCGTACCCGAGGGCGAACACGTCGCGCAGCACGAACACCGCCCGCTCGGTCGGCGCGAGGGTCTCCAGCACCAGCAGCATCGCCATCGAGACGCTCTCGGCGAGCTCGACGTCATCAGCCACGTCGGACGCGGTCAGCAGCGGCTCGGGCAGCCAGGAGCCGACATAGGACTCCTTGCGCCTGCCGAGGGTCCGCAGCCGGGTCAGCGCCTGACGGGTGGTGATGCGGACCAGGTAGGCGCGGGAGTCCCGCACCACGGCGAGATCGACGTCCGCCCAGCGCAGCCACGTCTCCTGGAGGACGTCCTCGGCGTCGGCGGCCGAGCCCAGCATCTCGTAGGCGACGGTGAACAGCAGGTTGCGATGGGTGAGGAACTCCGCGGTCGCGGCCGGCTCGACGGGCACGGTCGACTCCTCTCGTTCGCGTCACCATCCGACGCCGGGCGCGGCCGATCCGTGACAGCCGCCCGGCGTGTCCTGCGTCACACCCCGACCCTGTCACGCGTTCCGGGTCACCGGGGTCTCGTGGTCGTCCGACATACCCGAGACACGAGTGAGGACGAGACCATGGACACCCGATTCGATCTGTTCGGCAACCAGCTCGCCGGCACGTTCGCCAAGCGGTTCGCCGGCGCCGCCCTGGTGCTCGAGCAGTCACCGCTGCCCCGGACCACCCGGGAGCTGGTGTCGCTGCGCGCCAGCCAGATCAACGGCTGCGGCTTCTGCGTCGACATGCACACGAAGGAGGCGACGGCGGCGGGCGAGAGTCCGGCCCGGCTGAACCTGGTCGCGGCCTGGCGCGAGGCCGTCGGGTTCAGCGAGGCCGAACGCGCCGCGCTCGCGCTGACCGAGGAGGGGACCCGGCTCGCCGACGCCCACCAGGGCGTCTCCGACGAGACCTGGGCCCGGGTCCGTGAGCACTACGACGACGACGGGGTCGCCGCGCTGCTCTGCCTGATCGCCATGGTCAACGCGGCGAACCGGCTCAACGTGATCGCACGGACCCCGGCGGGTTCCTACGAGCCCGGCATGTTCGCCGCCGTGCTGCGCTGACCCGCCCGGCCGGCTCCGGTCAGGCCGCGATGGCGGTGGTGAGCTTGCGCCGCAGCCATTCGGCCAGCCGGTGCCCCCGGTACTGCGGGTGGACCATGACGACCGGTTCCGGCACTGCCGCCGGGTCCGACTCCTCGGTCTGCGGGCGCGAGCCGGCCGCGACCAGGGTGCCGTCCGCGGTGCGTACCACCATGCAGGCACCGCCGGGCGGGAGCAGCACGGCACGCAGATCGGCCGTGGTCCACTCCACATCGGACGGTGCACCGTCCGGACGCGCGTCCAGGCAGGCCCGCACCAGCGTGTCCAGCTCGGCGAACTCGGCACCGGTGGCCGGGCTCGCGACGAGCTCCGTACCGTCGGGCAGCAGCACCTCGTAGGCCGTGCGGCCCGCGTCCGCGGTCGCGGCCCGCACGAACGCCTCGGCCCGGGCCCGCTCGGTGACCGTGAACGGAGCCCACTGCCGCCGGGCGACCATCCGGGGCTCGAGCGGCGTCGGCAGCACGAGCGCGTGCTCGTCGTCCGGCGCCGTCCCGGCCGGTGCGACGTCGATCTCGTCGGCGCGCAGCAGCGCGGCCAGCCCCTCGAGCAGACCCGCGGCGTCCCGTCCGCGGCAGCCGGCGACCAGGTCCAGCGCCCGGGTGGGGCCGTCGACCAGCTCGTGCGGGTCGGCCGGCACCACCCGGACCGCGTCCGGACCGGCGGTGTTCAGCGCGCCGCGGATCACGGCGACGAGCCGGGCCGCGCTCAGCGTGCCGCCCACCAGCATCTCGTCGACGACCGAGCGGGAGTCCTGCCCGTGCACCGACAGCGACAGGATGTTGCCGCCCGCGTCGGCGACGGCGGCGGTCAGCCGGGCCAGCGCGCCGGACTCGTCGGGCATCCGGACCCGGACCTTGTGCAGCGACGGGAGCCCGGCGCCGTCCATCTCGTCGGGATCCGCAGGCAGGTCGGTCGTGTCTCCCGGCGCCACGACCCGCAGGACCGGGCGGTCGCCGGGCGCCCGGCGCTCGATCAGCGCCTGGCCCGGGCCGACCGCGGACAGGCCCGCCGCGGACAGCGCGGCCCACATGGTGACCTGGTTCGCGGTGAGGACCGGCTTGCCGAGCTCGCGCTCGAGCCGGGCGATCACGTCGTAGGTGGGCAGGTTGGTGCAGGAGACGAAGACCGCCTCCGCATCCGGGTGGTCGGCCGCCCGCACCGCGCGGACCACCTCGGCCGGCGACACGTGCCAGATGTGGCCGAGCAGGCCGAGCCCGTGCCTGCTCACCGTGCCGACGCCGTGCGCGGCGAGGAACCCCTCGAGCTTGTCGGTCAGGTCGTCGACGTAGGGCGTCGCGAGGGCGAGCCGGTCCACGCCGAGCGCGGTGCAGGCCTCGACCAACGATCCCGCGGTCGTGACCGCCTGCGGCGCACCGGCATCGCGGATGACCGCGCGCAGCGCCCGCTCACCCTCCGCGCCGCCGACGAAGCTGCCCGACGTGCACGAGTAGGCCACCACACCCGGTTCGGGCAGCAGCACGTCCTGCACGGCCCGGCGCACCATCTCCGGGTCCGAGACCAGGCGGGCCTGGCCCGCGTCGGCCGGGATCGCGACGAACGGCGTCCGGGTGACGTGCAACGACGTCGGTTCCGGCACCCATCGCCACATCTCACGGTCCTGGGCGAAGTCGTACGGGACGACGACGCCGACACCGGGCCCGCCACGGGTTTCGGGGAACAGCTGCTCATCCATGCCGGCCTCCACAGCACACACGCTCACCGCCCGCCGATTTCGCAGGGGATCACGCCAGTCTCAAAAGGGTGGTGGACGTCCGCCGGAGGCTGTGGGTTCCGTCTCCCCGTCAGTACACGTAGGCCTGTTCGGAGGAGAGGTGTGCTTGCCCATTCTCGATCGTCCCGCCCCGCAATATGCCATACGAGCGCGGCACCACGCATCCACCCTCCGCGGTGGGGTCAGAGGCAGACCGCGCCGTCGGCGGCGGACGAGACGAGCTTGGCGTACTTCCCCAGTACCCCGCGCCGGTTGGTCGGCTCCGGGCGCACCCAGTCCGCGCGCCGGCGCTCCAGCTCCTCACCGGACACCCCGAGGTCGAGGGTGCGGGCCTTCATGTCCAGGGTGATCGTGTCGCCGTCGCGGACCAGCGCGATCGGGCCGCCGTCGGCAGCCTCCGGAGCGACGTGCCCGACGCACAGCCCGGTCGTCGCACCGGAGAACCGGCCGTCGGTCACCAGCAGCACGTCCTTGCCCAGCCCGGCCCCCTTGATCCGGCCGGTGACCGCCAGCATCTCGCGCATCCCGGGCCCGCCGCGCGGCCCCTCGTAGCGGATCAGCACGATCGTGCCGGGCCCGATCTCCCCCTCGTCGACGGCGTCGAGCGCGCCCTGCTCGCCGTCGAAGACCCGGGCGGTGCCGGTGAAGGTGGTCGCGTCGAACCCGGCCGACTTGACGACGGCCCCCTCCGGTGCGAGCGAACCGCGCAGGATCGTGATGCCGCCGGTCGGGTGGATCGGGTTCGCCAGGTCGTGGACGACGGTGCCGTCGAGCGCCGGCGGGTCGAGCTCGGCGAGGTTCTCGGCGACGGTCCGCCCGGTGACGGTGAGCGCATCGCCGTGGATGAGCCCGGCGTCGAGCAACGCCTTCATCACGACCGGGATCCCGCCGACCTGGTCGACGGCGTACATGAGGTGCTGCCCGAACGGTTTGACGTCGGCCAGGTGCGGCACCCGGTCACCGACCCGGTTGAAGTCGTCGAGGTTCAGGGCGACACCGGCCTCACGTGCGATCGCCAGCAGGTGCAGCACCGCGTTGGTGGACCCGCCGAACGCCATGACGACGGCGATCGCGTTCTCGAACGCCTCCTTGGTCAGCACCGAGCGGGCGGTCAGCCCCCGCGCGATCATCCCGACCGACGCCTCGCCCGATGCCCGGGCGACGCCGTCGCGACGCCGGTCGACGGCGGGCGGGCTGGCCGAGCCGGGCAGCGCCATCCCGAGCGCCTCGGCCGCGGCCGCCATCGTGTTCGCGGTGTAGAAGCCGCCGCACGCACCCTCGCCCGGGCACATCGCCCGCTCCAGGGTGTCCACCTCGTCCGCGGTGATCAGGCCGCGGGCACACGCGCCGATCGCCTCGAAGGCGTCGCCGATGTTGACCTCCCGGTCCCCCACCCGGCCCGGCATGATCGATCCCGCGTAGACGAACACGCCGGCGAGATCGAGTCGCGCCGCGGCCATCAGCATCCCGGGCAGCGACTTGTCGCAGCCGGCGAGCAGGACGGTGCCGTCGAGCCGCTCCGCCTCGACGACCGTCTCCACCGAGTCGGCGATGATCTCCCGGCTGACCAGCGAGTAGTGCATGCCCCGATGGCCCATGGAGATCGCGTCGGAGACCGAGATCGTGCCGAACTCCATCGGGTACCCGCCGGCGGCGTGCACGCCCTCCTTGGCCGCCGTCGCGAGCCGCTGCAGCGACAGGTTGCACGGGGTGATCTCGTTCCAGGAGGACGCGATCCCGATCTGTGGCTTGGCGAAGTCGTCGTCGCGCATGCCGACGGCCCGCAGCATCGACCGGGCGGCGGTCGCCCCGAGTCCGTCGGTGACCTGGTGGCTGCGCGGCTTCTGTGTGGCGTTCGGTCGCGTGGTGGTCATGACGCACTCCTCGTCTCTCGGTCGTCCGGGGTCGCCCGATCCTCTCGCAGAACGACCACCGGGGCCGGTTGCCCGCCGAAACTGATCCCCCGATCGGCCGTAACCGTCGCGGCGCGTAACCGTTGATCACTTCGACCCGCCTGCCGTTCACCCGTGAGAGGACCGCCTCGCAGCCATGGCGCACACGAACCGTTCGATCCCCCGCACCACGCGTCGTACCCGCAGGCGGCGCGCCCTGGCCGGCGCCTCGGCCGTGCTCCTGATCGGGCTGGGGACCGCGGGGACGGCGCTGGCGACGTCGTCCGACGAGGCGGACGGGACGGACGGGACGCCGTGCTCGGCCGCCGCGCGGGCGTGCGTGGACCTGGAGAACCACCAGGCCTGGCTGATGGAGGACGGCCGGGTCACCCTCGGGCCGGTCGAGGTGAGTCACGGCGGGCAGGGCACCGAGACCCCGACCGGTGACTTCGAGGTCTACGCGAAGGAGAAGGACCACTACTCGGCCGAGTACGACGGTGCCCCGATGCCGTGGTCGGTGTTCTTCGCACCGGGCGGGATCGCCTTCCACGAGGGCGACCGGGACGCGGCGTCGGCCGGCTGCGTGCGGCTCAAGAGCAAGGACGCGACCGTCTTCTTCGGGAACCTGTCGATGCACGACCGGGTCGAGGTCCGGTAGCGGCTCGTACCTACGGGCCCGCGGCGGTGACGAACGGGTACAGAGCCGCCGCGAGCCCTCGCGGGTGCGTCAGCGGCACCATGTGGGCGGCCTCGGGCACGGTGGCGATCACGGCGTGCCCGGAGCGGTCGGCCAGCCGGTCGAGCCAGGCCGGCGGGCAGATGTGGTCGCGGGCCCCGCGGACCAGCAGGATCGGGCAGCCCAGCGCCGCGACCGTGTCGTCGAGCCGGTGGCGACGGGCCGCGTCCATCGCCCGGGCGAAACTGATCATTCCGCTGTAGGTGTAGTCCCGCAGCAGGTACGGGACCTGCCAGAGCGGCTCCCGGCGCACCGTGCGGGTCCACCGCCGGACCAGCGCGCTCCACGGCCGGGCCGCGGGATCACCGGTCGGCCCCACCAGCACCAGCGCCGCCACCCGGCCGGGGGCGCTGCGGGCCACCTCGGCGACGACCTGGCAGCTCGCCGAGTGCCCGAGCAGGACCGCCCTGCCGATCCGGAGCTCGTCCAGCCGGGCGATCAGCTGCTCGGCCGAGGCCCGCGGATCCAGGGCGCTCCCCCGGGGTGCCGGGACGCCGTACGCCGGCAGGGCGATCGCCGCCGCGGCCTGCCGCGGGTCGCGCCCTGGGTCCAGCCGCGCGAGTGTCGGTTCCCAGCCGCGGACCGACAGTCCCAGCCCGGGGACCGCCACGCAGCGCACCGGCGACCGGTGCGTCGTCCGCAGGAGGTCGGGCGGCCGGAGCCGGGACGGGAGCCGCAACCGTCCCCCTCCCCCGGCGTCGGGCCGACGCCGCGTCCGGAGAACCTACGCCACACGCGCGAACACACCGGCATCACCGGCGCGCCGGCGGGCACTCGGGGTCATGACCGATTACCAGAGCGCCACTCGAAACGGCCCGCCGAACGCCCGTCCGGTCGCCATGGTCACCGGAGCCAGCCGCGGGTTGGGTTTCCTGCTCGCCCGCGAGTTCGCCGACCGCGGCTACGACCTGGTCGTCTGTGCCCGCGACGGCCTCGACCCGGCCCGCGCCGACCTGGCCCGGCACGGGACTCAGGTCCTGGCTCTCGAGGCCGACGTCAGCGAGCCGGCGGATGCGGCGCGGCTGGTCGCCGAGACCGAGCGCCGCTTCGGCAGGCTCGACGTGCTGGCCACCAACGCGGGAGTGATCCAGGTCGGGCCGGCCGCCGAGATGCGGATCGCGGACCACGAGCACGCCATGGACGTCATGTTCTGGGGCGTGGTGCACACCGTGCACGCCGCCCTGCCGCTGCTGCGCCGGCACCACGGGCGGCTGCTGGCGGTGACCTCGATCGGCGGGAAGCTGCCCGCCCCGCACCTGCTGCCCTACAGCGCGGCCAAGCACGCCGCCGTCGGGTATGCCGAAGGGCTGCGGGTGGAGGCCGCCCGGCTCGGCATCGGGGTGACCGTCGCCGTGCCCGGCCTGATGCGGACCGGATCGACGCGCAACGCGCTGTTCGCCGGTGACGACCCGGCCGCCGAGCGGCGCTGGTTCACCCTCGCCGCGAGCACGCCCGTGCTGTCGATGGACGCCGAACGCGCCGCGCGACGCCTGGTCACGGCCACCCTGCGCGGGCGGGCCGAAATGATCCTCACGCCGGCGGCCAAGCTCGGCGTACGGGTGCACGCACTCGCTCCCGGGCTCACGATGCGCACCGCGGCGGCGGTCGAGCGGCTGCTGCCCGGCCCGCTCACGCTGAACGGCGGCGGTGCCCGCCCCGAGCCCGGCCATTCCACCGGCCGGCAGCCGGGCTGGTTCGCCCGCCTGACCCGGCTGGACCGCGACGCCGCCCACCGCTGGCACGAGCTGGACGATCCGGCCTGACGGCGTGTCGCCGGCTCGGGGCCTACTGCACGAAGCCGTCGGCGAACGTGCCCGGTGGCCGGTCGGGCAGCGCGAGGTCGGCCACGATCCCCAGATGATCACTGGGCGGCGTCGAGGCACCGCCGGTGAAGGCGCGTTCGCAGGCGTCGACGCGCAGTGTCGGGCCGTGGATCGTGCCACGGACCAGGACGTGGTCGATCCGGCGCGGCCGGACCAGCGGCATGTCGCCGGCCGCGACGAGCGGGTTCGCGGGATCGAAGGTGGCGCCGGGCTCGTCGGGATGGGCGCTCTCCCAGGCGTCGTGATAGCAGACGCTCACCCCCTCGAGCGACTGACGGCCGGTGAGGAACCGGATGCTGGCGGCGTCGGGCGTCGCGTCGAGGTCCCCGAGCAGCACGGCGTGTGCCTGCCGGTCCTGCACCAGGCGCTCCACGAGCTCCGCCGTCGCGACGGCCTGCAGCTCACGCTCCCGCTCGAAGCCGAGCTGCCAGCAGGGCTTGTGGTGGACCACCAGCAGCGCCCCGAGCCCCGGGACCTCCAGCTCGCCGACGACCGCACCGCCCCAGGTGAACGTCCGGGCACGCGGTGTCACGTCGAGATCGAGCCGGTGCAGCCGGGTGAACGGCCACCGGCTCGCGAGCACCGCGGCGGGGCCGTCCTCGGCGACGGCGGGGTGCGGGGCGAGGTGGTAGGCGGGGCCGAGCAGCTCGGCCGCGTCGTTCACGTCCCCGTCGAGCCGGACCTCCTGCAGCGCGACGACGTCCGGGGCCAGGTGCCGCAGCTCCTCACGGACGGCCGCCAGCCGGGACCGCCCGTCGGCGTACCGGGACGACAGGACGTTCAGGGTGACGAGCCGTATCCGGCCCGAGCTCGCAAAGTCCGGCTCCCGGCGGTCCATGGCCCGCCACCTTACCCAGCACGCACCTACGGCACGAGTTCGATCCAGCCCCGGATGACGTCGGGCGTGACCTGGTCGGCCAGCTCGGGGTGGGTATCGGTGACGTGGCGCTGCACCGTGCGGACCAGCGTCTCCTCGTCGTCCTCCCGTGCGTGGTACCCGCACTCACAGCTCACCTGACGTTGCATGACGGCTCCTCGTGGCTCGGCGTCGAGCGCGGCGATGGTTCGAATTGATGAGATGCACAGTGTCCGCGGTGCCCGTTGCGGGATCGGTGTCGCAACGTTGCCGAGACCTTGCCACCGTGGGTGGGTGCGCATCCAGCTGCATGGCCAGTTCACGGTGGAGGTCGACGGTGCGGCGGTCGACCGGCGCCTGCCGGGGCGCCGGGCACGGCTGCTCGTCGCCTACCTGGCGGCGCACCAGCGCTCGGCGACCGACCGCACCACGCTGCTCGAGGTGCTGTGGCAGCCCGGGTGTCCCGGCCCCGGTGCCGGCCGCGTCTTCGACTCGATGCTGTCCAAGACGCGCACGACGCTCGCCCCGGCCGAGATCCGGGGCCGCAGCAGCCTCCGGCTGGTCCTCCCGCCCGGCGGGCTGATCGACTCCGAACGTGCCGTCTCCGCCCTGCACGAGGCCGAGTCCGCGGCAGGCCGCGGCGACTGGCGCCGGGCCTGGACCCAGGCGCTCAGCGCGCTGTTCGTGCTCCAGCGGGAGTTCCTGCCCGGGGTCGACACGGAGTGGACGGCCGGGCGCCGCGCCGAGGCGCACCTGGCCCACACCCGTGCGACCGCCTGCTACGCCGAGGCCTGCCTCCGGCTGGGCGGCGCGGAGCTGGCGAGCGCGGAGCGGTCCGCACGCCGGCTGGTCGAGGCCGACCCGCTGGGTGAGCGCGGTTATCTGCTGCTGATGCGCGCGCTGGCCGCCCGCGGCGACCGGGCCGCCGCGCTGACCGTGTTCGAGCATCTGCGGTGCCGGCTCCGGGACGAGCTCGGGGTGTCACCCGGCCCTGCGGCCACCGGGCTGCACCGCGGCCTCCTCGGAACATCCGAGCCGCGGCCCGTTCCGCACTGAGATCCCCCCGGATACACCGACGGGGCACCCCGCGCGCCGCAGCGTCGCGCGGGATGCCCCGTCGGGTGTGGACTCAGGCGTCGGCGTTGTCCCGGTCGCGCCGGACGTTCGCCTTGCGGCCCTTCAGCGTGGTCGCGCCGCGCAACGAACGCAGCACGTCCTCGGCGGCGTGCTCGGGAACCTCGACCAGCGCGTGCCGCTCGTGGATCTGGATGGCACCGATGTCGCGGCCGGACAGCCGCGACTCGTTGGCCAGCGCACCCACGATGTCCTGCGGGCGGATGCCCGAGGAACGGCCCGCGGAGACGAACAGCCGGGTGGTGCCGGCCTTCGGGGGGCGGGCACCCTGGCCACGCGCACCACCGGGACCGGGACGGCCGTCGCGGTCCCGGCGCGGGCCGCGGTCACCGCCCATGCCGCGCTCCCCGCCGCTGCGCGCGCGGACCTGCGGGATCTCGACCTCGTCGTCCGGCACGGAGGTGCCGGCCCGGGCCATCCGGATCGACGCGGCGGCGACGGAGGCCAGGTCGTGGTCACGGGCGAGCTCGAGCACGAGCTCGTCGACCCCGTCACCGGACGCGGAGTCCGCGACGTCGGAGTCGGCCCCGATCTGGTCGCGCAGCGCCAGCGCGGTGCGGGCCAGCCGCACCGAACGCAGGTCGTCCGGCGTCGGCACGGGTGCACTCGGGACGGACTGACCGATCAGCCGCTCGATGTTGCGCAGGTGGCGCACCGAACCCGGGGTGACCAGGGTGATCGCGACGCCCTCGCGCCCGGCGCGGCCGACCCGGCCGATCCGGTGCACGTAGGACTCGGGCGACGACGGTACGTCGTGGTTGACGACGTGGGTCAGCGACTCGATGTCCAGGCCGCGGGCGGCGACGTCGGTGGCGACCAGCAGGTCGGTGCGACCGGCGCGCAGGCGCTCGACGACGCGGGTCCGGTGCTCCTGGTCCATGCCGCCGTGCAGCGCCTCGGCGCGCAGGTTGCGCGCGGTGAGGGTCTCGGTGACGGCGTCGACGTCGGCGCGGGTGCGGCAGAACACGATCGCCGCGGTCGGCTGCTCCATCTCGAGCACCCGGCCCAGCGCGACCGTGACGTGGCTGCGCGGCACGTGGTACGCGGTCTGGCGGACCTTCGGGGCCTCACCCTCCGGCGTCGCCTCCCGCTTGATGCGGATGTCGGCCGGGTCGGTCAGGTGCGTGCGCGCCAGGCTCTGGATGCGGCCCGGCATGGTCGCCGAGAACAGCACCGTCTGCCGGCCCTCGGGCGTCGAGCCGAGGATGGTCTCGATGTCCTCGACGAAGCCCATGTCGAGCATCTCGTCGGCCTCGTCCAGGACGGCGACCTCGATCGCGGCCAGCGACAGCGCGCCACGGTTGATCAGGTCGATCGCCCGGCCGGGGGTGGCGACGACGACGTCGACGCCGCGGCGCAGCTGGCCCAGCTGCGGGCCGATCGGGGCGCCGCCGTAGACGGTGGCGACGCTCGCGCCGACCTCCGAGCCGTACTTCGTGATCGCCTCGCCGACCTGCATGGCGAGCTCACGGGTCGGGGCGAGCACCAGGCCGAACGGCTTGGGGCCGCGCTCGCGGGTGGTGCGGCCGTCGGCGAGGCGCTGCAGCATCGGCAGGGCGAACGCGGCGGTCTTGCCGGTGCCGGTGGCGGCCTGCCCGAGCAGGTCGCGCCCGGCGATGAGCGGGCCGACCGCGGCGGCCTGGATCGGGCTCGGGGTCTCGTAGCCGAGCCGGGCCAGCGTGGCCAGCAGCTTCGGGGCCAGGCCCAGGTCTGCGAAGGTGGGGCCGGCGGGCTTCTCGGGGGGCGTGTCCACCGTGTTCTCGTCGGTGGTCTCCACCGTGTTCTCGTCGGTGGGCAGGTCGGGGTGCTGTTCCAGCAGGGTGTTCACTCGGTCCTCAGGTCGCGCAGGGGGTGCGCCTCGTCGTCGGGCGACTCTCGCCCGCTCCCAGCCCGCCAGGCCCGCGCGCGGCAACTCGTCGTGGTGCCGTGAACCCAGACCTCCGGGGCTCGCGGCCGCGCATCCTCGCCGGCGGCCGTCGAACGTTCATTCTTCCACGTCCGAACCGGACGCGTACGGCGGGGGCAGGGTGATCGAGGCCACCGATGCCCCTGGTCACGCGCATCGGCGTGCCGAACGGGTGATCCCCGACCCTGGACGGGTGACCGCCTTCCTCACCCGCGGCGCGGCCGGACGACCGGCCGACCTGCGCGACCTCGGCGGTACCCGCACCGATGACGGGTACCGGATACGTACCGGGGTGCTCTACCGGTCGGGCGCCCCGCGACCCGGTGTCGTCCGTCCCGCGCACCGTCCCGGCCTGCCCGAGGGCTCCGCCTGGCCACCCGCGACGGTGATCGACCTGCGCCCCGACGCCGGTGCCGCCGGGGACCACCCGCTCGCCGGCGTCGCCGACGTCCGTCCGGTCCCGCTGGGCGCCTCCCTGCTCGGCGCGGGTGCGGGCGACGAACTGGTCCGGATCGTGCGGATCGTCGCCGACGCACCCGCTCCGATACTGGTGCACGGCGGAGCCGGCCACGACCACACCGGCCTCGTCCCGGCGGTGCTGCTCGCTGCACTGGGTGTGCCGCGCGCGACGATCCTCGAGGAGTACGGGCGCCCCGCGCACGACCCGGCGCCCCCGTGGATCCGGCTGCGGCGCAGAGGGTCTCAGGAGCCCGAGCACACGCCGCGGCCGCGGGTCGGCACCGCGACGCCGGCGGGCGTGCTGGACGCTCTGGACGCGCACGACGACGGCGTGCCGGGGGGCCTGCGTGACGCCGGTGTGTCCGACGGCGACCTGCGCCGGCTCGCCGAGCGGCTGCTGGAGCCCGATCTCCCGGCCTGATCGGGCTCCAGGGGTCTCAGCCCTTGCCGAAGCCGGCGCGGCGCAGCGCGTCGGCCATGGCGTCGTTCGCCGGGGCGGGGCGGCCGCGGTCGTTCCCGGCGCCGCGACCACCACGACCGTCGCCCTTGCCGCCGGAGTCGCCCTTGCCACCGGGCTTGCCGCCGCCCGTGCCGCCGCTCTTGCCACCGCGGTCGTTCTGCGGGCGCCCGCCACCACGCGGGCCGCCCCGGCCGCCGCTCTCGCCGCCGCCCCGGCCGCCGTGCTCGCCGCCTGCGCGGCCCCCGCGCTCGCCGCCGCCCTGGCCGCGCCCGCCACCGCGCTGCTTGTCCGCGCCCGGCTCGTCGTCGAGGCGCAGCGTCAGCGAGATCCGCTTGCGGGCCTCGTCGACCTCCAGGACCTTCACCTTCACCACGTCGCCGGACTTGGCGACGTCGCGCGGGTCGGACACGAAGTCCTTGCTCATCGCCGAGACGTGGACCAGACCGTCCTGGTGCACGCCGACGTCGACGAACGCGCCGAACGCGGCCACGTTCGTCACGACGCCCTCGAGCAGCATGCCGACCCGCAGGTCGGAGATCTTGTGCACGCCCTCGGCGAAGGTCGCGGTGCGGAAGGCGGGGCGCGGGTCGCGGCCCGGCTTCTCCAGCTCGGTGAGGATGTCGGTGACGGTCGGGAGGCCGACGGTGTCGTCGACGTACTCCTTGGGCTTGATCTGGTGCAGCCGCGCGGCGTTACCCATCAGCTCGGAGACGTCGATCTTGGTGCGCTCCACCATCTTCCGGACGACCGGGTAGGACTCCGGGTGGACGCCGGTCACGTCCAGCGGTTCGTCTCCACCGCGGATGCGCAGGAAGCCCGCGCACTGCTCGAACGCCTTCGGGCCGAGCCGGGCCACGTCGGTGAGCGCGCCGCGGCTGCGGAACGGGCCGTTCGAGTCCCGGTGCGCGACGATCCCGGTCGCGAGGGTCTCCGAGATCCCGGACACCCGGCGCAGCAGCGGCGCCGACGCCGAGTTCAGGTCGACGCCGACGGCGTTCACACAGTCCTCGACGACCGAGTCCAGCGACCGCGACAGCGCCGACTCGGGCAGGTCGTGCTGGTACTGGCCGACGCCGATGGACTTCGGGTCGATCTTGACGAGCTCGGCGAGCGGGTCCTGCAGCCGGCGGGCGATCGAGACGGCGCCGCGCAGCGACACGTCCATGTCGGGCAGCTCGGCCGACGCGTACGCCGACGCCGAGTACACCGACGCACCCGCCTCGGAGACCATGACCTTGGTCAGCTTCAGGCCGGGGTTCTGCTTGATCAGCTCGCCGGCCAGGGCGTCGGTCTCCCGGGACGCGGTGCCGTTGCCGATCGCGACCAGCTCGACCGCGTGCTTCGTGCACAGCGCGGCGAGGGTCTTGAGCGCGCCCGCCTTGTCCTTGCGCGGCTCGTGCGGGTAGATCACCGCGGTGTCGACGACCTTGCCGGTCGCGTCGACGACGGCGACCTTGACGCCGGTCCGCAGGCCCGGGTCGAGGCCGATGGTGGCCCGCGTGCCGGCCGGGGCGGCGAGCAGCAGGTCGCGCAGGTTCACCGCGAACACGCCGATCGCGCCCTCCTCGGCGGCGGTGCGCAGCCGGACCCGGATGTCGATGCCCAGCGCGGTGAGCAGCCGGGTGCGCCAGGCCCAGCGGACGACGCCGAGCAGCCACGCATCCGCCGGACGGCCCCGGTCCGCGATGCCGTACTCGGCGGCGATCAGGCGCTCGTACGGGTTCGGCTCCTCGTCGGCGTCACCGGCGTCGAGGGTGATGTCGAGGGCCTCCTCGGCCTCGCCGCGGAAGGCGGCGAGGATCCGGTGCGACGGCAGCGTGGTGAACTTCTCGGAGAACTCGAAGTAGTCGGAGAACTTCGCCGCGGCCGGGTCGTCCTCCTTGCCCTCGCGCACCTTCGTCACGAGCCGGCCGCCGGCCCACATGCGCTCGCGCAGGCCGCCGACCAGGTCGGCGTTCTCCCCGATCCGCTCGACCAGGATCGACCGGGCGCCCTCCAGCGCGGCGCCGGCGTCGGCGACCTGGTCGTTCACGTAGCCCGCCGCCTCGGTGTGCGGGTCGAGGGCCGGGTCGCCGAGCAGCGCGTCCGCGAGGGGCTCGAGGCCCTGCTCACGCGCGATCATCGCCTTGGTCCGGCGCTTGGGCTTGAAGGGCAGGTAGATGTCCTCGAGCCGGGCCTTCGACTCCGCGGCCCAGATCCGGCCCTCGAGGGCCTCGTCGAGCTTGCCCTGCTGGCGGATGGAGTCGAGCACCGTCGCGCGGCGATCCTCCAGCTCACGCAGGTAGCGCAGCCGCTCCTCGAGGGTGCGCAGCGCGACGTCGTCGAGACCTCCCGTGGCCTCCTTCCGGTAGCGGGCCACGAAGGGGACCGTCGAGCCCTCGTCCAGCAGGGCCACCGCGGCCCCGACCTGGTTCGGCCGGGCGCCGAGCTCGTCGGCGATCCGCTGGTTGATCGAGCGATGCTGCTGGGTGTCGGGGAGAACCGTGCCTGTCACCGCACCATCGTCGCGAACGGGGTCCCGGTGGCGACCGCCGGGTGGGTGGTCTGCGGCGGTGAACCGCCCGCGTCACCGGTCGCGGGGGGCCGCGTCCCCGGTGTCGGCCGCGAGCCCGCGCACCAGCGCCATGAGGACCCGGGAGAGGAGATCCGGCGCGACCACGTCCGGGTCGAGCCGGACCTGCCGCAGCAGCCCCTGGTAGAGGGCCATCACCACGGTGGCGAACTCCTCGTCGGACATCCCGATGTCCACGCCGATGTGCCCGCGTTGCTCGGCGAACGTCCGGCTGGTCTCGTGCCGGGCCGCGGCCTCGTACTCGACGAGCGCGCGCCGCAGGGCGGGGGTCCGCATGGCCGAGACCCAGGTCTCGGCGTCGAGCAGGGTCCGGCGTCTCGATCCGGCCGCCTCGTGCAGGATGTCGTCGGGTGTCGAGACGCCTTCGGCCAGGCCGACCGCCATGCCGTCGCGGACCCGCGCCACGTCCCGGGCGAGGTGCTCGGACATCAACGCCTCGAACAGTTCCTGCTTGCTGCCGAACCGGCTGTAGATCGACCCGACCGACACCCCGGCGGCGCCCGCGATCTCGTCGACGGAAGCACCGGCGTACCCCTGTTCGGCGAACACCTCGGCGGCCGCCTCGAGCAACCGCGCGCGGGTGCGGGCCGCCCCGTTCCGGAGCGGCCGGTGTCGATCCTGCGCCACCGTTCCTCCCCCGGCGCCGGCGTCGATGGTCCCGCCGGATCCTGCTACAGATCAGGTCCGAAGTCCCGCGCCCTTCCACTGTCCGGAAAGGACCGTGCCGCACCGAGCGCCGGGAGCACGACGACGGCCACGTAGTCCCGCAGGTACGCGGTGTCGACAATGGGATCGGGCCCGCCCAGCAGCGACGGCGCCAGCACGGCTCCGGTGAGCAGATGCTGCAGGTACCGGGTGGCCGGGGGTTCCGCGGGCAGCTCCCGCCGCCGCACCGCACGGGCCACGATCGCCCGCAGCGCCTCGACCTCCGGCAGCAGCCGGGCGGACAGCGCCGCGAGCAGCGCCGGGTCGTCCTGGCCCGCCCGGGCGATCCCCAGCACGATCGGCACGTTCTCCGTGGCCCGCTCGGCCAGCATGTCCGCGACCGCGCCGAGGTCGCCGGCCAGCGACCCGGTGTCGATCCGGCCGAACGCGATTCCGCTCTGCACGGACACCGCCTCGACCACGAGCGACGCCTTGTCGCCCCACTGCCGGTACAGGGTCGCCTTGCTGGTGCGGGTGGCGGCGGCGATCGCCTCGACGGTCGTCTCCTCGAACCCGCGCTCGGCGACGATCCGGCGGGTCGCGTCGAGCACCTCGCGCCGCCGCTCGGCCGGAAAGCGGCTGCTCACTCCCGGCGCAGGAAGAACATGAACGGCTGCTCCAGGCCACGCATGTCCATCGCGCCGAGCAGCGTGTCGCCGTCGACCCTGCGGAAGGCGTCGAGGATCGGCAGGTCGTCGTAACACATGGTGGCGCTGTCGACGTCGCGGTAGCGGGTGAGCCGCAGCCGGGCCTTCGGGGCGCGGGTGCCGAGGGCCGGGCCGAGCACCCGCGCGGCCCTGGCCAGCGCCGGGTTGCGCAGCGCGGCCGGGTACCGCAGCAGCGCCGGTAGCGGGAGCAGGCCCGGGTTCAGGCTGAACGTCCCGCCGCCTGCCCGGTCCATGACCAGTGGATGGACGTCCTCGGGCGAGTCGAAGCGCTTGCCGTGCCAGCCGAACCGGCCGAGCAGCCCGTCCATCGGGTTGCCGGTCGGGATCTCGCCGCCGGTCCACCGGCCGAGCAGCTCCTCGACGGTGACCGCGGGCAGCCCGTCGAAGAACGCCAGCGCCTCGCCGATCGTGGCGCCGTGCTCCAGGTACCGGAGGGTATCGGCCGGGGCGGTGGTGGTCATCCGGAACTCCTGTCATCGAAACGGGTTCGTTTCGATGCCACCGTACCGTCCGGCGCCGAGCGCTCAGGCCGCCGACGGGTGGGCGAGCTGCTCGGACAGGTACTTCTCGCCCTCGTCGCCGGCGACCGTCACGACCGTGGCGCCCGGGTGCGCGGCGAGCCACCGGCGCGCGGCGACGAGGTGGGCGCCGGTGCTCGGGCCGACGAACAGCCCGAACGTCCGGGCGAGGCGGGCCGACTCGGCGAGCGCCTCGCCGTCGTCCACGGCCACGACGTCGGAGATCTCGTGCCGGTGCCGGGCCACGATGCCGGGAACGAAGCCGTCGGAGATCCCCTCGATCCGGTGCCTGCCGATCTCACCGCAGCACAGGGTCCGGGATCCGGACGGTTCCACCCCCAGCAGCACGCACCCCGGCGCGACCGCCCGGAAGGAGCGCCCGACCCCGACCAGGGTGCCGCCGGTGCCGATCCCGCAGACCAGCGCGTCGGGCACCGCGGGCAGACCGGCCAGGATCTCCGGGCCCAAACCGGACGCGTTCGCCTCGACGTTCCACTCGCCGTCGAACTGGCCGGGATGGAACCAGCCGTCCTGCTCGCCGAGCGACCGGGCGAGCCCGAGCGCGTCGGTCACGTGGAAGTCCCCCACCTCGACGACCTCGGCCCCGAACGCCCGGGAGATCGCGGTCCGCTCCGTGGACAGCCCGGCTGCGGTCACGACCACCATCCGGTAGCCGAGCACGGCCGCGACCATCGCCATCGCGTTGCCGGTGTTGCCGGAGGTGGCCTCGACGATCGTGTCGCCGGCCCGCAGCCGCCCCTGCTCGGCAGCACGGGTGATCACGTACCGGGCCATCCTGGCCTTCACCGAACCGGACGGGTTGAGGTGCTCGCACTTCACCCAGACGCCGTCCACCCGGATCAGCGGCGTACGCCCGACGGCGTCCAGAATGGTGCTCACGCCGCACCCCCGTTCCAGTCCTCGTAGGACACGTCGGCGACCCCGGGCAGGGTGGCGATCTCACCGAGCATCGTGCGGACCCAGGTGTGGAACTGTTCGATGTGGTGCTCGGTCGGGACCAGCACGCCGCCGCCGGCGTAGGCCCGCGACGCCATCCCGTGCTGGCAGCGCTCGCAGGCGTCGAAGTCCTGGCGGTTGACCCGGTCGAACAGCTCCACCGACCCCGATACGTCCACACCGGACTCGATCACCCCCGGTTCGAAGAGCCAGTCGCACTCGACGACGGTGCGGTCCGGCCCGGTCGGGAACATCCGGTGCACGATCACGTGGTCGGGCACCAGGTTGAGGAACACCTGCGGCAGCACGGTGACGGCGAAGTACCGGCGGTCCTGGTCGTCGTCGATGCCGGGGAGCCGTTCGTGCCCGGCGGAGCCGTCGACGGTGAACCCGCCGACCCGGTCCCCCATCCGAGCGCCGTGCCCGACGTAGTACTGCGCCGCCCAGCCCTGCGCGAACTCCGGCAGCACACCGGTGAGCTCGGGGTGGATCGTCGCGCAGTGGTAGCACTCCATGAAGTTCTCGACGACGAGCTTCCAGTTCGCCCGCACCTCGTAGCTGATCCGCTTGCCGCGCACCAGGTTCTCGATCCCGTACCGGTCGACGGCGGCGGGGTCGCCGAGCCGGCCGGCGACGACGTCGACCACCGTCTCGTCGAACGACGGCGGTTCGTCGGCGAGGCAGACCCAGACGTAGCCGAGCCACTCGCGGACCGCCACCGTGACCAGCCCGAGGTCCTCCTTGCGCACGTCGCGCATCCTCGGCAGGTGCGGTGCGCCGACGAGCCGGCCCTCCAGGTCGTAGGACCAGGCGTGGTACGGGCAGCGGAAGGTCCGCCTGACCTGCCCCTCGGTCTCCACGCAGAGCCGCGCGCCGCGGTGCCGGCAGACGTTGAGGAAGGCCGTCACCGCACCCTCGCGGCTCCGGGTGACGATCACCGACTCGCGTCCGACGTCGACGGTGCGGAACATCCCGGGTTCGGCGACGTCGGCGCAGGCCACCGCGCAGAACCAGCGGGCCTCCAGGATGTGCTCGGCCTCGGCGTCGAACGTCGCGCGGTCGGTGTAGGAGCTGCCGGGAAGGGTCGGGCGCAGGCTCGGGCCCCGGTCGGCGTCGGGCTCGCTGCCGGTGGTGGTCATGACGCGTACTCCCTGTACGAGCGCCCGGCCGGGCCCGCCGAGCGAGCCTCCGCCCGGAGCGCGGGACGGGTGGGATCGAACAGGCCGATCGGGTGCGGGGTCGCACCGTCGGCCACGAGGTCGGCGACGATCTCGCCGACGACCGGCACGAACTTGAAGCCGTGCCCGGAGAACCCGCACGCGAGCACCACGCGCTCCTGCGCCGGGTGCCGGCCCAGCACGAAGTCGTGGTCCGGGGTGCACTCGTAGAGGCAGGTCTTGGCGCGGACGAACCGGTGCACCGCACCGGGCAGGTGCCGGGACGCGAAGTCCGCGATCCCGGTGACCTCCGTGTCGTGCACGGTGCGGTCGACCGTCTCCGGCGTGCACGGGTCGCCGCCCCGGAAGAACGCCAGCTTCACCAGCCCGTCCGCGTCGAGCGGGAAGCCGTAGACCTGCCGCGCACCCACGCCCTCCCAGATCCACACCGGGTGGCCGTCGAACGCGGCCGGGTCGTCGGGCTCGAACCAGAACTGGACGTAGCGCTCGGCCCGCACCGGCAGCCCGAGCAACGGCCCGGCCCATGCTCCGGGTGCGACGACGAGCCGGTCGGCCTCGAACTCGCCGCGGTCGGTGGTGACCCGGACGCCGGTCACGGTGGAGCTCCAGCCCAGCACGGTGACGCCGTGGCGAAGCTCGGCGCCGCCGCGTGCGGCCAGTTCCAGATGCGCGGTGACGCTCCGTTCCGGGTGCACGACGCCTGCCCGGTCCTCGACGACGGCGACCTCGTCACCGGCCGGGGTCATCGTCGGGAACCGGTCCTGGATCGCGGCCGCGTCGAGCAGTTCGTGCTCCAGGCCCCACCGGCGGGCGCTGGCGAGCGCGCCGGCAACGGTGGGCCCGCCGGGCCGACCGGCCCAGACGCCGCCGACCCAGCGGACCACCTCGTGGCCGCTCTCGGCCGCGGTGCGGTCCCACAGCTGCGTGGCGCGCCGCAGCAACGGCACGTAGGCCGGGTCCTCGAAGTAGGCCTGCCGGGTGATCCGGGAGCCGCCGTGCGAGGACCCCTGGTCGTGCGCGGGGCCGAACCGGTCGAGCCCGAGGACCCGCAGACCACGCGCCGTGAGGTGGTGCGCCGCGGCACTGCCCATCCCGCCGAGACCCACGACGATCACGTCGAATCCGGTCATCCCCCCGCACCCGCCGTCCGCATGCGCGACCCGGTCGGGTCGAACAGCGGCCCCTCGACGACCCGCGCGGTGAGGCGGCGGCCGAACAGCTCGACCGCGACCCGGGTGCCGGGGACGGCCCGTTCGGCGGGCAGCCAGGCGTAGGCGATCGCGGCGCCGCACGGGTGACCGGTCGCGGCGCTGGTGATGCGGCCGATCGCATCCGGCGGGCCCGGTTCCAGCTCGTCGACCGGTACCGGCTCGCGGGTGAACCGGCGCGCCTGCGGGAGGTCGTACACCGGTTCCTGTCCGAACAGGACGGCGCCGGCGTGGTCGAGGACGAGCGTCGCGAGGACCTCGGCGGGCGGGCCCGCCTCCCGGGCCGCGTGCACCGCGGCCCGGCCGACGAACGGGCCCTTGTCCATGGCGACGGCGAACCCGAGCCCGGTGGCGTCCGGTCCGTGCTCCGGGGAGATGTCGGTCCCCTTGGCGCGGAACCCCTTCTCGATCCGCAGCGCGTCGAACGCGAGCCGGCCGGCGGCGATCAGGCCGTGCCGGGCGCCGGCGGCGTGCACGATGTCCCACAGCCGTTCGGCGTCGGTGGCGGCGCAGACGAGCTCCCAGCCGTACTCCCCGACGTAGGACACCCGCAGGCCGGTCACCGGCACCGGGCCGACGGCGAACTCGGCGGCCCGGAAGAAGCCCAGGCGCCCGGCGTCGTCGGGGATCAGTCCGGTGAGGATCTCGCCGACCTTCGGGCCCCAGACCCCCAGGCACGCGGTGGCCCCGGTGACGTCGGTGATCTCGACGCTGTCGCGGGCGTACCGGTGCAGCGCGGCCACGTCGAGCCGGTCGGCGACGGCGACCAGGAACCGCTGCGGCCCGAGCCGGGTGACGGTGAGGTCGGCCAGCACACCACCCGTCGCGTCCAGCATCAGGGTGTAGACGACCCGGCCGGCCGGCCGGTCGATGTCGTTGGTGACCAGGCGCTGCAGGAACTCCACCGCACCCGGGCCGGTGATCTCGAGCCGCCGCATCGGAGAGAGATCGAACATCCCGGCCGCGCGGCGGGTCACCAGCGCCTCCGCCCCGGCGACCGGCGACCAGTTCCGCGCCGCCCAGCCCTCGCGCCGGGGGACCTCGCAGACCTCGGGCAGCCAGGCGTTCGCCTCGAACCACAGCGGCCGCTCGAGGGCTCCGGCCTCGGTGAACACGGCACGAAGCTCGACCTGACGGGAGTGGAACGGCGTCGTCCCGATCGGCCGCGCGACGCTCGGCGGGTCGAGCGGGTGGATCACGTCGTAGACCTCGTCGAACGCGCGACAGGACCGGGCCAGCACGACGGCCGGGTCGAGTGCGGCGGGATCGAAGCGGTCGACGTCGGCACCGGACAGGTCGATCGGCTCACCGTCCAGCGCCGGACGTCCGGTGGTGATCCACTCCGCGACGGCTTCGGCGACCCCGGCCGAGTGCGTGATCCAGACGGCCTCGGCGGTCCAGAACCCGCGCAGCCCAGGGTGCTCGCCGAGCAGCGGCAGGCCGTCCGGGGTGAAGGAGAAGACGCCGTTGACGCCCTCCTCGATCTTGGCGTCGCCGAGCACCGGCAGCAGCGCCACGGCGGCGTCCCACGACGGGTCGAAGTCATCAGGGGTGAAGCGGCGCTCGGACGGCATGCTCGCGCCGGGGTCGGGGACGTCGAGGTCGCGCGAATCCATCGGCATGGCCCGGTGGCCGTAGGCACCGATGCCCAGGCGGTGGCCGTGCGGCCGGAAGTACAGGTCGGCGTCCTGGTGGCGCAGGATCGGCAGCGACGGGTCGGCCGCCCCGGAGGCCGACTCCAGCGCGTGGATCGCCTCCAGCGCGCCGAGCGGGTTGGTCCGCACGTACTGGTGCGCCATCGGGACCAGCGGGATCCCGACGCCGGCCAGCTCACCGACCGCAGGCCCCCACATCCCGGCGCAACAGATCACCAGGTCGGCCGGGAACGACTCGGCGCCGCACCGGACGCCGGTGGTGCACCCGCCCCGCTGCTCGATCGCCGTGACCTCCCGGTGTGCCAGGAACACCGCGCCGCGCCCGGTCGCCGCCTTCGCCTGCACCCGCGCCGCCGCGACCGGCAGCGCGGTGCCGTCGGCCGGGATGTGCAGCCCGCCGAGGATCCGCTCCTCGGCCAGCAGCGGATGCAGCCGCGCGCACTCCCCCGGTTCGAGGACGCGCGACCGGATGCCGGCGGCGGACGCCCAGCCGTGCCGCCGGTGCAGGTCCGCGAGCCGTTCCGGAGTGGACGCGACCTCGAGCCCGCCGACCTGGTTCAGGCACCGGACGCCGTCCTCGGACAGGCTCGCGTACTTGCGGACGGTCGCGGTCGCGAGCCTGGTCATCGGCCGGGAGGACGAGGTCTGGAAGACCAGGCCGGGGGCGTGGGAGGTCGAGCCGCCGGTGTGGAACAGCGGGCCCTTCTCCAGGACGGTGACGCGGGTGTGGCCGCGCCGGGTCAGTTCGTCGGCGAGTGCGCAGCCGACGATCCCGGCTCCGATGATCACGATGTGTGGGGTGGTGGGCGCCATGGCGGTCTCCTGCGTGCGGATCCGAGTGCTCGCGCGGTGCATTCGAGTACGTCGTCGTCGCGCAGCACCCGATGCCCCGCCGGGCGGGGCACCTACACACGGATCGAGCCGGCGGCCACCATCAGTCCGACTGCGCGTGTTGCCTCATGTGCAACGTCGATGTACCTACCGCAACACGGTGCAGCGCGCGGGGACCCCGTGTCAATAGCGCGTCGACCAGCGGATACCAGCATCTCCACCGCCGCCTCGCGGCACCCGGCGCGGCACCGCGACACACCGTCTCCTGTTAACGGCCGAGCCGCGGCCGCCGATCATCGGGTGGGCGAGGGGCGCCCGGAACGCGAGGACGTGATGACGACCGACGAGTGGCTCGGTGACTACCGGCTGGACGGGCTCCTGGGCCGCGGCGGGATGGGCGAGGTCCACCGGGCCGTCGACACCCGCAGGTCGCGATCGGTCGCCCTGAAGGTCCTGCGCGCCGACGTCGCCCAGGACCCCGGGTTCCGGGAGCGCTTCCGGCGCGAGGCGGGCGCGACGGCCGGCCTGCAGAGCCCGCACATCGTCCCGATCCACGACTTCGGGGAGATCGGCGGCCGACTCTTCATCGACATGCGGCTCATCCACGGCACCGGCCTCGACGCGATCCTCACGCACGGGCCGCTCCCGGTGAACCGCGCCGTCGCGATCGTCGGGCAGGTTGCCGAGGGGCTCGCCCACGCCCACGAGCACGGGGTGCTGCACCGCGACGTCAAACCGTCGAACATCCTGCTGACACCGTCGGACTTCGTCTACCTCGTGGACTTCGGGATCGCCTCCCGGCCCGACAACAGCGAGCCGGGGCTCACCGCCACCGGGATGACGATCGGCACCTGGGCCTACATGGCGCCGGAGCGGTTCGACGCAGGTCCCGTCGACCAACGGTCCGATGTGTACTCGCTGGCGTGTGTGCTCGCGGAGTGCCTGCTGGGTCGGCGCCCGTTCGACGGCACGGGTCCCGCCTCGGTGATGAAGGCCCACCTGGTCGCCGAGCCGCCGCGTCCGTCGCGGGAGCGGCCGGACGTCGGGCCCGCGCTCGACGAGGTGCTCGCGCGTGGCATGGCCAAGGACCCTGCCCGGCGGTACACCTCGGCCCGCGAGTTCGCCGCGGCCGCGGTCGCCGCGATCTCCGGCCCGGTCGCCGCGGTCCCCGGCCCGACTGCCGCGATCTCCGGCCCGGCTCCGACGCGGGCGTGGCCGGCCGCGGCGCCCCCTGCGCCCACCGGCACGGGCGCTCCTGCTGTTCCGATCAAGGAGCGTCGTGGTCGAATCCCGCTGATGGCCGGTGCGGGAGTCGTGGCGCTCCTGCTCGCCGTCGTCGCCGGGATCGCGCTGGGCCGTATGGGAACGGAGCAACCGCCGGCCCAGACCCCGGTCGCCGGCGGCGCCCCCTCGACCGCACAACCGGCCCCGCCGCCGGCCCTGCCCTCGGCCCTACCGGCAGCCGGCTCGGGGGCTTCCGGCTACACGTACACGATCGACGGCAACTATCCGGCCCACCTGATCTACACCGACGCCGAGGGCGATCGGATCACCGCGGGCGAGACCCCGGCCCCGTGGTCGCTCGCCTTCGACACCTCCGCGTGGGGCGCCGACGCCCGGCCCATGCTCTCCGCGTTCACGATGTCGTCGCGCGGCGATACCTACCTCGAGTGCACGATCACCGATGCCGAGGGCCGGGTCGTCGCCAACCAGCGCAAGGAGACCGCGAACGCCGCCGTGTCGTGCATGAGTTTCGGCTGACGAGCCGCACACCACCCGGCCACGGCGGGTCGCTGCGCGGTCGGGCGCCGCGCGGCGACCCGAACCAGGCCGCTGTCGCAGGTACCCTGCCGAGCATGGACGAGCGACCGGCGCACCAGGTGTTCGAGGACGCCGGCGTCCGGTTCGCCTACCTGTTCGGTTCCCGGGCCGGCGGTAACGCCCGCCCCGACGGCGACGCCGACATCGCGTTCGTCGCACGATCCCCGCTCGGCCTGCTCGATGAGGCGGCCCTCGCCGACCGCCTGGCCGTCGCGCTGGAGGTCCCATCGGTGGACCTCGTCGATCTCGAGCGCGCGCCGCTGGTCCTCGCGGGCCGGGTCCTCACCGTGGGCCGGACGATCTTCAGCGCCGACGAGCCCGGGCGGGTCGAGTTCGAGGTGCGCACCCGTGCCGAGTACTTCGACTTCCTGCCCTACCAGCGAGAACACCGCGACGCGTACCTTCGCCGTGTCGCCGCCGGGCACGCCCGCGCCTGACGGTCCCGCGCAGAGCGGAGCCAGAACCCCCAGCGGGGGTCAGCGCAGGACGGAGCCCTTCGTCTCGGGCAGCGTCAGGATCGCGAAGAAGGCGATCGCGGCACCGACCGCGACGTAGACGAAGAACAGGATGGCCAGGCCCGCCTGCTGCAACGACGTCACGACCAGCGGCGCGGTCCCGCCGAACACGGCGACGGTCAGGTTGTACCAGGCGCCGATGCCGAGGCCGCGGATCGAGGTCGGGAGCAGCTCGCTCATGATCGCCGGCGCGATCGACGTCATCATCGTGTAGAGGCTCAGGCCCACCGTGAACACCACGAACATGTTCCAGAACCCGGGTCCGATGAGGAACGACAGCGGCACGACCAGGATCGCGGTCGACGCCGACCAGATCAGCAGCTGTGGTTTCCGGCCGTAGCGGTCCGCGGCCGCGCCCATCGGGTACTGCAGCAACACGAAGATCAGCGTCGCGACCGACAGCGCCAGGAAGACCTCGGTCGCGTCGGCACCGCGGGACGTCGTCGCGTACGGGGTGAGCGCGGAGAAGAAGGTGTAGTAGCAGAGCGTGGACAGCAGGGTGAAGCCGACGAGCTGCGCCACGGCCTTCGGGTGCTCACGCAGCGTCAGCATCAGCGGGTTCTTGATCTTGGCCGCGGCTTCCTTGTTCTCCTCGAACTGCTCGGTCTCCGACATCTGCCGGCGCATCCACAGACCGATCAGGCCGAGGATGCCGCCGATGATGAACGGGACCCGCCAGCCCCACGAGGCCAGCTGCGCCTCGGTCAGGTTCGCCGCCAGCACGAAGCCCAGGAGCGAGGCGATCAGCACGGCCGTGCCGGTCGAGATGTAGAAGAACGACGAGTAGCGGCCGCGCCGCTCCGGCGGGGCGATCTCGGCCAGGTACGCCGACGCGTTCGACACCTCGCCGCCCAGCGACATCCCCTGCGCGATCCTGGCCAGCAGCAACAGCACCGGCGCGAGCCAGCCGACCATCTCGAAGGTCGGGAGCAGGCCGATCACGACCGATCCGCCCGCCATCAGCAGGATCGTGATCAGCATCGCCGTGCGACGGCCGTGCAGGTCGGCGAACCGGCCGAGGATGAAGCCGCCGAGCGGGCGGAAGAAGAACGCGAGCGCGTAGGTCGCAAGCGTCGAGATCAGGGCCAGGGCCGCATTGTCCGGCGGGAAGATCTGGGTCGCGAAGTAGATCGAGAACGTCGCGTAGATCGTCCAGTCGTACCACTCGACGGCGTTACCGATGGACGCCGCGATGAGCGTCCGCACCGGCAACTGGTGACGCTCCGTAGCCCCGGTGGTCGGAGTTCGAGCCACGATGCCCCCTACTGTCCCAACGACGGTCGGCGAAGAGTAACCGGACTGGTTCCGTCGCGAAAGCGGGAGGACCGGGGTCGCGACTCGCCACGGCGCACCACGACTGGTAGTCCCGGGAGTCGATCGACCGACCTGAGGAGTCCGCTTGATGCCGCTGCCCGACCCGACCGGCCTGCCCCTCGTGCACGACGACGGCGGTGTCCGCACCATCACGCTGAACCGCCCGGAGCAGGCGAACGCACTGCGCCTCGAGGACGTCGACGCACTCGCCGCGGCCGTCCGCGACGCCGGCGAGGCGACCCGGGTGATCGTCCTGACCGGGGCCGGGGAGCGGGCGTTCGGGGCCGGGATGCACCTGGACGTCTTCCGCGACGCCGCACCCGGGGACGGCCGGGCGATCATCTCCCGGCTGGCGGAGTGTCTGCGGATCGTCCGGACCGCACCGGTCCCGACGATCGCCCGGCTGAACGGCGCCTGCATCGGTGCGGCCTTCGAGCTCGCGCTGGCCTGCGACGCGCGGGTCGCGCACGCCGGCGTCCGGGTCGGTCTGCCGGAGGTGAAGCTGGGCATCCCGTCGGTGGTGGACGCCGCGCTGCTGCCGCACCTGCTCGGTCCGACCCTGGCGCACGAGCTGATCCTCACCGGTGACCTCTACACGCTGCCGGAGCTCGGAGCGGACCGGCTGGTCAACCGGCTCGTCGAGACGCCGCAGGAGCTGGACGCGGCCGTCGCCGGGCTGGCCGCGAAGCTCGCCGCACCGACCCGCGAGGTGATCGCCGCGCAGAAGGGGCTGTTCGAGACCTGGCGCAACCGGGGCATCCGCGACTCGGTGGACGCCAGCGTCGACGTGTTCGCCGAGGTGTTCGCGCTGCCCGTCACCCGGGACGCGATCGGCGGATACCGGCCGTAGGGTCGCGCCCATGGCCGTCACGACCAAGATCGCCGACCTGACCGGTCCCGGCTACACCGACCGCTTCGGGATGGGCGGAACCGACCTCGGGATCGTCGCGACCGCGCCGGACGGACGGCTGGTCGCGGTCTTCGGGGACACGTTCGACCGGGCCGGTGTCGGTGGGCCCGGGTGGCGCTCCCCCGTCGTGTTGTTCGCCGACCCGGACGGCTTCCGGTCCGGCCTGCGCTGGACCGGGTCCGGCGGCGACACCGCCGACTACGCCTGCCGGCTGGTCGACAAGCCCACGACGAACTGGTTCCGCCTGCACAAGCGGGTCACCACGATGCTGCCCGCCGACGTGATCACCATCGGCGACACGATGTACCTGCACGTGATGGGCAACAAGGGCCTGGGCAACGTGCTGTGGAGCGAGATCATCGCCTCCCGCGACAGCGGTGTGACCTGGGAGCGGACCGGCTGCAGCTGGCCCGGTGAGCACTGCGACGGCCTGTTCCAGCAGCTGACCTGGTACCTCGACGACGACGGGTACGTCTACGCCTACACCACCGGTTTCCAGCGCCGCGACGGCCTGTTGCTGCACCGGGTCCCCGCGGACCGGATCACCGATCCTGCCGCCTGGGAGCCGTGGGGCTTCGCCGGCGAGCGCTGGGACTGGGGCAACCCGCCGACCCTGACGATCCCGGGCGCGTTCGGGGAGCTCAACCTGCGCAAGGTCCCCGGCCCGGACGGGCGCGAGCACCGCCTGCTGATCTTCTTCGACGCCGGCAACTACCGGATCGACGCGATGCTGCTCGACGCGCCGAACGCCGACCTGCACCGGGCCCCGCGCACCACGCTGCTGCACGGCTGCGGCTGGGACGACGAGGACCACGGCACCGGCCGGGTCGCGCAGCTCTACGGCGGCTACGTCGTGCCCGGGTCCACCCTGGACGACCTGCACCTGGTCGTCAGCCAGTGGAACACCGCCACGAACTGGCCGTACCGGTCGATGCAGTTCCGCACCGACGCCTCCGAGCTCCTCCGCCCACGGTAGCCCCGGTAGCCCAGCTAGCCCCGGTAGCCCGCCGGCGCCGCACGAAGGGCACCGGAGAGCAGTTCGATCACGCGTCGGGTGCTCTGCCGTACCCCTCGCGGGCGCGTCACCCCTCGCGGGCGCGTTCGATCACGGCTGCCGGAGGCGTTCCTCGCGCAGCCGGAACGTCCCCGACCCGGGCTCGAACTCCAGCTCGTCGGTGTCGAACGCCGCACCGATCGCACCGGACGCGGCCAGCTCGGCGGGCGTGCCGGTCGTCATCGCCCCGGAGCCGTCGAGCAGCCACGCCCGGTCCGCCAGCCGCAGGGCCAGCTCCAGGTCGTGCGTGGACAGCAGGATGCACAGGTCCTGCTCGCGGGCGAGCCTGCGCAGCAGCCCGAGCAGCGCGACCCGGGCGGAGACGTCGAGGAAGGCGCTGGGCTCGTCGAGCAACAGCAGCGACGGCTGCTGGGCCAGCGCCCTGGCGACCATCATCCGCTGCCGCTCCCCGTCGGAGAGCCGCCCCAGCGGGCGTCCGGCGAGCGGGCGGGCGCGCACGGCGTCGATCGCGGCGTCGACGGCGGCCTCGTCATCGGGCCCGAGGATGCCGGCGGCGCCGGTGTGCGGCAGCCGCCCCAGCTCGACGACGTCCCGCCCGGTCAGCAGGCCGGGATCCGGGCGGTCGGTGAGGACGACCCCGACCCGGCGCGCGCGCTCGGCGGGCCGCAGCCCGAGCAGGTCGTCCCCGTCGAGCGCGGTCGAGCCGGCGAGAGCGGGCTGCAGCCCGGCGAGGGTCCGCAGCAGGGTCGACTTGCCCGCCCCGTTCGGGCCGAGCAGCACGGTGAGCTCACCGCGCCCGGCCACCGCGTCCAACCCGGTCAGCACGGTGCTGGCCCGCCCGCGCCGCAGCGTCCCCTCGGCCTGGTGGCCGACTGCCAGCCCGGACAGCGCCAGCCCGGCCCGGCCCGGTACCGCGGTGCCGGGCGTCGCCACAGCCTCCCGGCTCACCATGCGCGTCCTCCCAGTCGCCGCGACCGCAGCAGGACCGCGATCACCACCGGCGCCCCGACCAGCGAGGTCACCACGTTCAGCGGGATCACCGTCCCCACCCCGGGCGGATGCGCCACGACGGCGCAGGCCAGTCCGATCGCCGCGCCGGTCAGTGCGGTGGCCGGGATCAGGATCCGGTGCCGGGAGGTCCCGACCGCGGCCCGGGCGAGGTGCGGCACCGCGATCCCGAGGAAGCCGATCGGCCCGCAGAACGCCGTCACCGTCCCGGCGAGCACGGCGGCGACGACCAGCACCGCGGCCCGCACCCGGGCCACGTCGACGCCTGCGGTGCGGGCGTAGTCGTCGCCGAGCAGCAGCCCGTCCAGCGGCTTGGCCAGCAGCGCGACGCAGAGCAGCCCGACACCGACGATCACCGCGATCAGCGGCAGCTCGGAGCGGGCCACGCCGCTGACACTCGCCAGGCCCCACAGCAGGAACTGCTGCGCGGTCTCCGGGTTGGTCCACACCAGCAGCAGGCTGACCACCGCGCTGATCACCGAGCCGAGCATCACGCCGATCACCAGCAGTGCGGTCACCGAGCGCGCGAAGCGGGACAGCAGCAGCACCAGGCCGAGCACCAGCCCGGCGCCGAGCGCGGCGGCGAGGACCATGCCCAGCCGCCCGCCGGGCGCCGGTCCGGCGCCGAGACCGCCGGTCGCGAACGCGCCCGCGGCGGCGCCACCGACGCCGATCGTCGTCACGAGGGCCACGCCGAGCCCGGCGCCCGCACTGACCCCGAGGACGTACGGCTCGGCCAGCGGGTTGCGGAACAGGGTCTGGGTCAGCAGGCCCGCCGTGCCGAGCGCGGCCCCGGCGAGCGCGGCCGTCACCGCGCGGGGTATCCGCAGGTCGGTGACCAGCAGGTCGAGCCGGGCGTCCGGGGCGCCGACGCCGAGCAGCGCCGACAGCGTCCGGCCGAGCGGGATCACCACCGAACCGGTCGATACGGCCAGCGCGAACAGCACCACGACGGCGACCACGAGCGCGCCGACCGCGACCGCCGTCCGGCCACCGGAGCGTTCGGCAGGCCGGTCCGCGCGTTCCCCGACCGTGGTGTCCGCACCCGTCATCCGACGGGCACCTGGCGGTGGTAGACGAACTCGTGGCCGGGCATCAGCTCCGGGTGCAGGATCGCGACGAGATCGGCGAGCATCTCGTCCGGGTGCAGGACGCCGCGCTCGTAGACCTGGTTGCCGCCGGTCGGGCCCATGAACTTGTCCTTCGTCCAGACCTGTCCGCCCGGGCCCGCGGCGGCGAGCGCGGTCAGCCGCGGGTCGGTGGCGGCGATGTCCGCGGTGGTCTCCCACGGCCCGTCGGCCATCCAGATACGGGCGTCACCGTCCTTCGCCAGCACGCTCTCCAAGGTCTGTGCGCTCTGCCCGGTTCCCGCGGACTCGAGTCCCGACCAGGTGGCGCCCGCGTCGCGGAACAGGATCCCGGCCGTCGAGTTCCCGTTCGGGACGTTCCAGGTTCCCTGATACGGCTGGCCGGCGACGATCGGGGTGGGCTCGACGCCACGCACCCGGTCGGCGAACGCGGTGTAGCGCTGCTCGATCCCGGCGAACGCGGCGGCGGCCTCGGCGTCGCGACCGGTCAGCGCCCCCAGCACCTTGATCCACTCGGCCTGGCCGAGCGGTCCGGTCTCGAGGTAGTCGGCCCAGCCGACGACCGGGATGCCGGCCGCGCGCAGCGTGGGGAACGCCGCGTCGTCGGTCCCGCCGCTGAGCAGCACCGGCGGCGCCGCGGTGACGACCTGTTCGCCGTCGATGGTGCCGTTCGTCGCGAAGTCGACCGTCGCCCCGGACTCGACGTGCTGACGCACCGCCGGGTCGCTGATCAGGTCGCCCGCCCCGACCCCGGTGAGCCGGTCCAGCACGCCGAGCTCGGTGACCATCGCGATCGGGGTGGTGGACTGCATGAAGAACCCGTCGACGGGGGTACGCACGACCGGTGCGTCGGCCAGCTCGGCCGGGAGCGCAGGCTCCCCCTGCGCGCAGCCGAGCAGCACGACCGACTGTGCGGGCCCGCCCGGGTAGGGCTGGTGGACGGTCAGCACCCGGTAGCCGTCACCCCCGGTGATCTCGACGTTGGACGCGTGCGAGAACGGGACGTCCGAGGTGGGCGCGGGCTCGGTGCCGGGCACGCACCCCGCGGGGGCCTCCGGTGGCGCCGTCGCGGGGGCCGAGCATCCGGCGAGGAGGAACAGGGGAAGCAACGCAGCCGCGAGCCACCGAAGGCAATTCACCTGAACAGCTTCTCATACGATGATCAGGCGCCGACGAAGCCGGACAGGGCGTCCAGGAGGCGGTCGACGTCGTCGTCGTCGGTGTAGCAGGCCAGGCCGATCCGCAGCGCGCCCGTGTCGCCGAGGCCGAGCCGTCGCGAGCACTCCAGCGCGTAGAACGACGACGACGGCGCCGCGATCCGCCGTTCGGCCAGGTAGCGGTAGGCCTCGGCAGGGTCGCGGTCGTCGACGGTCACCAGCAGGGTCGGGGTGCGCGACGCCGCCCGGGAGCGGATCGTCACACCGGGCAGGTCGGCGAGGTGGTCCTCGATCCGCCGCCGCAGCGGTTCCTCGTGGGCGTGCACCGCCGCCAGTGAGGTCAGCAGCCGGGCCCGCCGGTCCCCCGAGGCCTGCGTGTCCAGGCCCGCGAGGAAGTCGACCGCGGCGGTGGTCCCGGCCAGCAGCTCGTAGGGCAGGGTGCCGAGCTCGAACCGCTCCGGGACGGCGTCGGTGGAGGGCAGCAGCTTGGCCGGGTGCAGCGTCTCCAACAGCGCGGGGTCCGCGGCGAGCACCCCGCAGTGCGGTCCGAGGAACTTGTAGGGCGAGCAGGCGTAGAAGTCCGCACCCAGCGCGGGCAGGTCCACCGCGGTGTGCGCGGTGAGGTGCACGCCGTCGACCATCAGCAGCGCACCCGCGGCGTGCACCTGCTCGGCGATCACCGGCACGTCCGGACGGGTGCCGACCAGGTTGGACGCGCCGGTCACCGCGACCAGGCGGGTCCGGTCGCACAGCAGCGGACCGACGTCGTCGAGCTCGGTGGTGTCCGGGTCGAAGTCCAGCCACCGCACGGTCACCCCGGCCGCCTCGGCGGCGATCACCCACGGCCGGATGTTGGCGTCGTGGTCGAGCCGCGTGACGATGATCTCGTCGCCCGGCGACCAGGTCGCCGCGAGGGTGCGGGCGAGATCGAAGGTCAGCGCGGTCATGCTGCGCCCGAACACGATCCCGCGCGGGTCGGCCCCCAGCAGGTCGGCCATCGCGGCCCGGGCGGCGAGCACGATCGCGTCGGCCGACCGCTCGCCGCTGGTGACCGTGCCGCGGTTGGCCAGCGGCGAGGTCAGCGCGCCGGCCACCGCACCGGCCACGGAGTCGGGCACCTGGGATCCGCCCGGCCCGTCGAAGTGCGCGATCCCGGCCCGCAGTGCGGGGAACCGGCTGCGGACGGCGGCGACGTCGTAGCTCATGAGCGCAGCCTGTCATCCGGTCACGCAGCCGTGGTTGCCGACTTCTCGCGCTCGGTGATCCGATAGTGACGTGTCGGTGCCCCCATGTGGGTGAGCGGTAGGCGATGATCGGACGCATGCCGAGGTCCTGGGAGAGCGCCCGCGGCCGGCACACGCCACGCCGGCGGCGCCGCTCGCTGCATCGCCGCACGCTCGGCAGGTTGGCCGCGCTGCTGGTCGTGCTGGCCGCGCTGGTGGCGGGTGCGACCGCGGCCGTCGCCGAGGGCCGGATCGGGGACACGATCGCCCGCAACCTCGCCGGGGCCGTCGACCGCCTGCGACCGGAGCCGGCCGCACCTCCGGTCCCCGCCGTGCTGACGACGACGCCGCGGCCCGGCTCGCCGGTCGGTCCCCGCGATCCCGCGACCGCCGAGGTCAGCACCGGCCGGCTGGAGGGCGTCACGCTCGTCGGTGACGACGGGCCCGTCGCGGGAACGCTCTCCCCCGACGGCCGCACCTGGACCAGCACGGCCCCGCTGGACTTCGCCACCACCTACCGCTGGTCCGGCACCTGGACGCTCGACGACGCGACCCGCCGCCCGGTACCCGCCGACGCGTTCACCACGGTCGACCCGGCGGACACGATCGAGGCGACCATGAACATCCGCGACGGTGCCGAGGTCGGCGTCGGCGCCCCGGTCGCGGTCAGCTTCCCGGCGAACCTGTCCGACGCGGCCAGGGCCACCGTCGAGCGGGCGCTCACCGTGCAGACGTCGGAGCCGGTCGAGGGCGCCTGGGCGTGGCTGCCCGACGACGCCGACGGCTCCCGCGTGCACTACCGGCCGAAGGAGTACTGGCCGTCGGGCACGCAGGTCCGGGTGCAGGGCGCGCTGCGCGGGCTTGACCTCGGCGACGCGGGTTGGAGCACCGAGGACCTCGACCGGTCGTTCACCGTGGGCACCGAGCGGATCGTGAGGGCGGACACGCGCAGCCACCAGATCACCGTCGTCGAGAACGGGCAGGAGGTCGCCCGCTACGACGCGTCCTACGGGCTGGAGTCCGACCCGAACCGGGTGACCCGCTCGGGCGTGCACGTGGTGATGAACAAGTCGCAGAAGGTCCTGATGACCAACGAGGCCTACGGCTACGTCGACCAGCCGCAGTACTGGGCCGTCCGGATCTCCAACAACGGCGAGTACATCCACGCCAACCCGTCGTCGTCGTACGCGCAGGGCAACCGCAACGTCAGCCACGGCTGCATCAACCTGTCCACACGCGACGCCAAGGCGTTCTTCGCGACGGTGGTCTTCGGCGACCCGGTCGAGGTCACGGGCAGTTCGGAACCGCTGACCCGCCAGGACGGGGACTACTACGACTGGACGATCCCGTGGCAGGAGTGGACGGCGATGAGCGCCCTCACCTGATCCGCCGCTCCTGCCCCGCCCACGCCGCATCGCGCAGCACGAACTTCTGGATCTTGCCGGTGGAGGTCCGGGGCAGATCGGTGAACACGACCCGCTTGGGCGCCTTGAACCGGGCGAGCCGCGACCGGACGTGCTCGACGATCTCCTCCTCGGACGCCGTCGCACCGTCGCGCAGCGTCACGTAGGCGGCCGGGACCTCGCCCCAGCGCTCGTCCGGGATCGCGATCACCGCCACCTCCAGGACGGCCGGGTGGTCGGCGATCGCCTGCTCCACCTCGACGCTCGCGATGTTCTCGCCCCCGGAGATGATGACGTCTTTGGAGCGGTCCCGGAGCTCGACGTAGCCGTCGGGGTGCATGACGCCGATGTCACCGGTCCGGAACCAGCCGTCCGGAGCGGCGTCGCGGGTGGCCTGCTCGTCGTGCAGGTAGCCGAGCATGACGTTGTTGCCACGCAACGCGATCTGCCCGGTCGTCAGGCCGTCGGCCGGGGCGTCCGCGCCGTCGTCGATGATCACCCGGACCGCCTGGGCGATCATGTTCCCGACGCCCTGGCGGGCCTTCATCCTGGCCTGGGTCCCACCGTCGAGATCGTTCCACTCCGGGCGCCAGTCACAGATCATCGCCGGCCCGAACGTCTCGGTGAGCCCGTAGAGGTGGGTGACCTCGAAGCCGAGCTCGGCCATCCGGCGCAGGATCGCCGGACTCGGCGGCGCTCCCCCGGTCGCGACCCGCACCTTCGTCGTCACCGGCCCCGCCTCCGGCGCGTAGGCGATCATCGACAGCACGGTGGGGGCGCCGTTGAGGTGGGTGACGCCGTGGTCGCGCACGAGCTCCCAGATCCGGGCCGGCTCGACCTTCGGCAGGCAGACGTGCGTGGCCGCGGCCGCGGTGACCGCCCACGGGAAGCACCATCCGTTGCAGTGGAACATCGGCAACGTCCACAGATGCACCGACGACGGCGACAGCCCCGTGTGGCCGACCATCGCCAGCGCCTGCAGGTAGGCGCCGCGGTGGTGGTACATCACACCCTTGGGGCTGCCGGTCGTCCCGGACGTGTAGTTGATCGACAGCAGGGCGCGCTCGTCGTCGGGGATGACGGCGGTGGGCTCGCCCCAGGTGATCAGGCGCTCGTAGTCGTCGCCGACCCGGACGGTCTGCGGCGGTGCCTCCAGCCGGCCCAACGCGTCGGCGACCAGGTCGTCGAACACCGGGTCGTGGACCAGCACCGAGGCGTTCGAGTGCTCCAGGATGTAGGCGACCTCGCCCGCGGCGAGCCGGGTGTTCACCGCGACCAGCGGGACGCCGGACCACGGCACGGCGTAGGTCGCCTCCAGCCCGACGTGCGTGTTCGGGACCAGAACCGCCACCGGACGTCCGGCGTGGATCGCGGCCAGCCCACCCGCGAGCTTGCGGCAGCGCTCGTGCAGCTCGGTGTAGGTGAACCGCTGCTCTCCGTCGACGACCGCGACCCGGTCACCGTGCGTGGCCGCGGCCCGGTCCAGGAACGACGTCGGGGTCAGCGGTTCGTACGACAGCGACATCAGGTCCGTGGGGACACCTGCGGGGTGGGGCGAAACAGCGACGGCACCGTCGGTCATGCCCGCAGCCTTCCCGCGGACGACGCCGCACGCAACGCCTGTACCCATGGCGGACGCGCGTGTCCGAGCGCGCCCGGGGCGGGGCTCCGGGCAGGCGCCCCGGAGCCCCGCACGGGGTCGACCGTCAGGGACGCTTGGTCTCGACGGTGTAGTACGCCTTTCCCTCGACGATCTTGTAGGCGGAGAAGACCGCGACCGGCGACCGGTCGGCCGTGTCCCGCACGGTGAACGACTTCCCCGGTGCGAGCCGCTGCGCGGTGCTCCCGGCCGGGCCCGAGATCCGAGCGTCGACCGGGTGGGCACCGACGTTCTTCACGGTCGCGGAGTCGATGGCGCCGTTCTTGTCGGTGTCGACGACGGTGGTCTGCAGGCGCGGCTTCACCACACAGGTCACGGCGCCGTAGGAGACCTTCGCGGTGCTGTAGTGGCCCTTCCCGTTCTCCCACTTGTAGGCCGCGACGGTCGCGTTGCCGGCCGGCACCGAGCCCTTGCCGGTCGCGAACCGGTGGTAGTAGGCCTTGCCGGGAGCGATCTTGGAGACCTTGTGGTCGCCGAACGCGGTGGTCACGCGCACGTCGATCGGGGCGGTGTCGCGGTTGAGCACGTGAACGGGCACGACCGCGGTCTCGGTGGCGGTGTTGCACTCGGCCTTGGCGCTCGCGGCGGTGTTCACCCCGGGCGCCGGCTGCGCGAGTGCCGGGGCGGCGAGAGCGACCGTTGCCCCGACGGCGAGGGCGGCACCGACGACAGCGCTGACGAGACGATGGGTCTTCACGATTCTCCTCCGAACGACGCACCACCGTGGTGCTTCCGGCGGATACACCGTTGGAGCGGACAGCCCTATTAGCAGTCGGCCCCCGCAATACCCAGTTTTAGCGATATCCCCGCACACCGGCAGCACGAGGCCCGGGCGGCCCGGCCGTACCGCAGGACCGGCCCGCCGGGTTACGTTCGCAGTGACAACGACGTTCGCACGGGAGGCGGTTCACGATGGCGTGGGACTTCAGCACCGATCCGGAGTTCGAGGAGAAGCTCAAGTGGATGCGGGGCTTCGTACGCGACGAGATCATCCCGCTGGAGACCCTCGACCTCGACCGGGAGACGTTCGCCCGGATCACCGCGCCGCTCAAGGAGCAGGTCAAGGACCAGGGCCTGTGGGCGGCGCACCTGCCCCCTGAGCTCGGCGGCGGTGGGTTCGGGCAGGTCGCGCTCGGGCTGATGCACGAGATCCTCGGCCAGTGCCGCTACGCGCCGGGGATCTTCGGCAACCAGGCGCCCGACTCCGGCAACGCCGAGCTGCTCTCCATCGGCGGCAGCGACGAGCAGAAGGAGCGCTGGATGCATCCGCTGCTGCGCGGCGAGCTGCGGTCCTGCTTCTCGATGACCGAGCCGGGCGCCGGTGCCGACCCGACGATGCTCACCACCCGGGCGGTCCGCGACGGCGACGAGTACGTGATCAACGGGCACAAGTGGTTCTCCTCGAACGCCTCGGCCTCGGACTTCCTGATCGTGATGGTGGTGACCGATCCGGACGCTCCGGCGTACCAGCGGGCGTCGATGATCATCGTTCCGACCGGCACCCCGGGCGTCGACGTCGTGCGGGACATCCCGGTGATGGATCATCCCGAGATCGGCGGCAAGCTCTACGGCGGGCACGCCGAGGTCGTCTACCGCGACGTCCGGGTGCCGGTCGAGAACCTGGTCGGCAACCCCGGTGACGGCTTCAAGCTGGCCCAGCAGCGGCTCGGCCCGGGCCGCATCCACCACGCGATGCGCTGGCTCGGCCAGTCCCGGCGGGCCTTCGACATGCTGTGCGAGCGCGCCGTGTCGCGGACGGCGAGCGGCTCCCGGCTCGCCGACAAGCAGATGGTGCAGGACATGATCGCGACGTCGGCGGCGGAGATGCAGGCCGCCCGGCTGCTCACCCTGCATGCCGCGTGGACGATGGACCAGGTCGGTGCCGCGAACGCCCGGATCGAGATCGGGATGATCAAGTACTGGGGCGCCCGGGTACTGCACGACGTGATCGACCGGGCGATCCAGGTACACGGTTCGCTGGGCTTCTCCGGCGACCTCCCGCTGGAGCACATGTACCGGGCGGCACGCGCCGCGCGGATCTACGACGGCCCGGACGAGGTGCACAAGGAGTCCGTCGCCCGCCGGATCCTGCGCGGCTACACCCCGGTCGACGTGCCGACCGAGCACATCCCCACCCGCACCGAGGCCGCCCGCGCGAAGTTCGCCGAGTACCTGCAGGCCGCGACCGCCGACGCCTGACATCGTGACCGGGGAGTCGTGCGGGATCGGTGCCAGATCTGACACCGATCCCGCACGAACCGGCGATCATTCCGGTGGTGCGGCGGGCATGCGGTCAGACGGTCAGGGGGCCGGGGTTGCGGGGCGGCCGTCGGCGAGCTCGGCGCGGTAGTCGGCGACGAGCGCGTTCATCGCGGACAGGAACCTTGCCGCGGCGTCGAGCTCGGCGTCGTCGAAGTCCTGCAGGACCGCGTCCATCCGGGTGCCCAGCGGCCCGAAGAAGGCACCTCCGACCCCGGCGGCGTTCTCCGCCTCGCGCAGGCTCACCTGCCGCCGGTCGGTCGACTCCCGGCTGCGCCGCACGTGCCCGGCCCGCTCGAGCCGGTCGACGAGCGCGGTCGTCGCGCCGGTGGAGAGCCCCAGCCGAGACCCGAGCCGCCCCGGGGTCAGCGGCGCACCCGCCGAGTCGGCGCGCATGACGGCCAGCAGCGCGTGCAGGTCGGTCGGGTGCAACCGGTGCCGCCCGGCGAAGGCCTGGCCGAGCAGCTCGGCCTCGCCGGCGTAGTCCTGCAACAGCGCGACCAGTTCCTCGCGTCGCGTCCGGGCAGCCATGCGGGGAGCCTATCGCGGGGTGCTCAGCGACCCGTCCAGCGCGGTTCCCGCTTCTCGAGGAACGCGGCGATGCCCTCGGACCGGTCCGCGGACCCGTCGATCGCCGCGGAGGCGATCTCGGTGGCCGCCCAGCCACGCTCGTCGGGTTCTGCCACCACCCGTTCCAGGGCGCGCAGCGACACCGAGACGGCGAGCGGCGAGTTCGCACAGATCTGCTGCGCGAGCTCGAGCGCCGTCTCCTCCGCCCGGCCGGGCTCGACCAGCTCGTTCACCAGACCGAGCGCGTACGCGCGGGACGCGTCGAGCGGGCGGCCGGTCACCAGCATCTGCTTGGCCACGTTCAGCGGCAGCGGTCGCGGCGCCCGGAACAGGGCCCCGCAGTTGGCCACCAGCCCGCGGGCGACCTCCGGCAGCCCGAACCGGGCCGTCGACGAGGCGACGACCATGTCGCACGCCAGCACGATCTCGAAGCCGCCGCCGTAGGCGGCACCCTCGACCGCGGCGATCAGCGGCCGCCGCCGCTCCCGGCGCACCACGCCGTAGTTCCCGCCCCGCGGGGTCGGGCCGCCGGAGCCCGCGGCCAGGTCCGTCCCGGCGCAGAACGCCGCCGCGTCACCGGCGAGCACCCCGCACCAGAGGTCCGGGTCGTCGTCGAGCAGGTTCAGCGCGTCGTCGAGGGCCGAGGTCATCGCGGCGTCCACGGCGTTGCGCTTGTCCGGGCGCGTCATCCGCACCAGCAGCACCTGCCCGTGCCGTTCGATCTCGATGCGCGGCTGCATTACGTCGGTCACGATCGAGAGCGTAGGTGGGAGCGCCCGCGCGGGCGTTCGTACTGTGGAGATCGTGTCCCGCACGATCCGCGCCGCCGCCGCAGCGGCCGCCCTCTCCCCCGCCCTGGCCCTGGCCGGGCTCGGCCTGCACCTCCGCCGCAACATGGGCGCCCCCGGCTTCGAGCTGCGCCGGGCGGCCGAGACCTCCCCGAACGCGATCGACGGGATCTTCGCCAACACCGAGCCGGGCCTGCCACGGGCCAAGGCCTCGCTGAAGATGCTGGTCAACATGGTGCGCGACCGCTCGACCGAGGGCGCGCCGCCGGGTCCGGTACCGCTGGTGCGCCCGGAGCTCCCGGCCGCCCCGGCCGGCCTGGCGGCCACCTGGCTGGGCCACGCGAGCGTCCTGCTGGAGGTGGACGGGCGCCGGGTGCTCGTCGACCCGGTCTGGTCGGAGTACGCGTCGCCGGTCCCGTTCTTCGGCCCCCGGCGGCTGCACCCGGTGGTGGCACCGCTGTCCGCGCTCGGCGAGATCGATCTCGTCCTGCTCACCCACGACCACTACGACCACCTCGACCGGCCGACGGTGCACCACCTGGCCCGCGACACCTCCGCGGTGTTCGTCTGCCCGCTCGGGATGGGCGCACACCTGCGGTCGTGGGGCGTGCCGGGGCACCGGATCGTCGAACGCGACTGGGACGGCGTCGTGGCTGTCCGCGGGCTCACCCTGACCTGCCTGGAGACGCGGCACTTCTCCGGGCGCGGGTTCCGCCGCAACACGACCCTGTGGGCGGCCTGGAAGGTCGCGGGACCGGACCACTCCGTCTACGTCGGCGGCGACACCGGCCCGAGCCGGGTGCACGCCCGCACCGGCGCCGAGCACGGCCCGTTCGACCTGACCCTGCTGCCCGTCGGTGCCTACGCCGACCTGTGGCCGGACATCCACACCGACCCCGAGCAGGCGGTGGCCGCGCACGCCGACCTCGGCGGGCGGGTGATGCTGCCCGTGCACTGGGCGACGTTCAACCTCGGCTTCCACCCGTGGGACGAGCCGGTGGAGCGGGCCCGCAAGGCCGCGGCCGCCCACGACGTCGTCCTGGCGCTGCCCCGGCCCGGCCAGCGCGTCGACCTGACCGGAGCCCGTACCCAGGACGCGCTCCGGGCCGCCGTCCCGGCCGAGCCCTGGTGGCTCACGTCCGGGTGAATCCGCACCAGGGTGGTCCTTTCTGCCCATTCCCGGTGGGCCGTACGCCGTATCCGCAGTTCTGACCACTGCGGGCATCGGTCCGCGTCACGAGCCCGGCGCCATTGTGCGGGCGGGTTCGACACGGCACATCGGCATCGCATATCGTTCCGTACGGGAAAACGCTTCGCCGTATGACCCGGGTCGTTTACCGACTCACTCGCAGCGGCGCCCGTTCATCCGCTCGGATGCCCCAGATTCCCCGGGAAGGAAATGACGACGTGGCGCAGCAGACGACGATCACCCTGGTCGACGACCTCGACGGCTCCGACGCCGACGAGCAGGTGGAGTTCACCGTCGACGGCCGCACCTACGAGATCGACCTCTCCTCCTCGAATGCCGGGCGCCTACGGGATTCCTTGGCGCCCTTCGTCTCCGCGGCCCGCCGGGTGGGTGGTCGGCGCCCGGCCGGATCCGCGGCGCCGATCCCCGCGAACGGATCCAGCGCATCGGAACGGGCCGCGAACCGGGCGGTTCGGGAATGGGCGACCGCCCAGGGTATGAAGATCTCGGAGCGGGGCCGTATCCCGTCGTCGGTTCTCGAGGCCTATCGGAACGCGCACTCGTAGTCACCCGGCCGGCCGTGCGAACCGCCGGCCGGAGGTGCCTCGAACGTCACGAAACGGCCCGGCGCGGTCAACACGGTCCACCGGCATCGGATGGCAGGATCGGGGCCGGAGATTCCGCACGGTACCGGCCACGGGTGGGTGCGCGCTGCGCCGCAGACGACGAGAGGTCCCGATGTTCCCAGGCACGCACGCCGCCACCACCCCCGACAAGCCGGCCGTGATCATGGGCGGGTCGGGTGACACCCTGACCTTCGCCGAGCTGGAAGCGGGCTCGGCGCGGCTCGCGAACTACTTCCGGGCGGCCGGGCTGCGCAAGGGCGACGTCGTCGCGCTCGTCTCGGACAACGCCCCGCGCGTCTACGAGGTCTACTGGGCCGCCCAGCGCTCGGGGCTCTACATCACCGCGGTGAACCACCACCTGTCCGCGCCGGAGACCGCGTACATCGTGCGGGACTGCGGCGCCAAGGCACTCGTCGTCTCCGCGGGCGTCGCCGGGCTCGCCGCGGCCATCGAGGAGCACGTGGACGTCCCGGTCCGGCTCGCCTTCGGCGGCGAGATCCCCGGCGCGACGTCGTACTCCGACTACGACGCCGAGCTCGCCGACGTGTCGCCGGAGCCGCCTGCCGACCAGCCGCGCGGCGCCGACATGCTCTACTCCTCCGGCACGACCGGCCGCCCGAAGGGGATCAAGCCGACGCTGCCGGACCGCCAGGTCGACGAGCCCGGCGACACCTACCAGGCGCTGTTCGGGCCGATGTACGGCTTCGACACCGGCACCGTCTACCTCTCGCCCGCGCCGCTCTACCACGCCGCACCGCTGCGCTTCAGCGCCACGGTGCAGGCGCTCGGCGGCACCGTCGTGGTGATGGAGCGGTTCGATCCCGAGCAGGCGCTCGCGCTGATCGACGAGCACTCGGTGACCCACTCGCAGTGGGTGCCCACGATGTTCGTGCGGATGCTGAAGCTGCCCGAGCAGGTTCGCGCGCGCTACGACGTGTCCTCGATGAAGGTCGCGATCCATGCCGCCGCGCCGTGCCCGGTCGAGGTCAAGCAGGCGATGATCGACTGGTGGGGACCGGTGCTGCACGAGTACTACGCGGCCACCGAGGCCATCGGCATCACCTTCATCGACTCGGCGCAGTGGCTCGAGCACCCCGGCTCGGTCGGCCGGGCGGGGCTCGGCATCATCCACATCTGCGACGACGAGGGCAGAGATCTCGGCCCGGGCGAGGTCGGCACCGTGTACTTCGAGCGCGAGGAGCGCTCGTTCGAGTACCACAACGACCCGGGCAAGACGCGCGCCGCGCAGCACCCGGACCACGAGAACTGGGCCAGCACCGGCGACCTCGGTTTCCTCGACTCCGAGGGCTACCTCCACCTCACCGACCGCAAGGCGTTCATGATCATCTCGGGCGGAGTGAACATCTACCCGCAGGAGGTCGAGGACGCGCTCGCCCTGCACCCGAAGGTGCACGACGTGGCGGTGATCGGCGTGCCCGACGAGGAGATGGGCGAGGCGGTCAAGGCCGTCGTCCAGTCCCCGGAGGGGGTCGAGGCCGGTCCGGAGCTGGAGCGCGAGCTGATCGACTTCGTGCGGGAGCGGATCGCGCACTACAAGGCGCCGTCGTCGGTGGACTTCACCGACTTCCTGCCGCGCACCCCCACCGGCAAGCTGGTCAAGCGGGAGCTGCGCGACCGGTACGTGTGACGGCCGCGGGCGCGCTACCCCCGCTGGGCGTAGCGCGCCCGGGCCCACGCCGCGCCGAGGCCCAGCGGCACCGACACCGCCAGCGCACCGAGGAACAGGGCGCCGAACGCGCCCGTGTCGGCGAGCGGTGCCCCCAGGGCGGTGCCGGCCGAGCTGCCCAGGAACAGCATCGTCGCGAACAGCGCCACGGCCGTCGCCCTCGCCTGCGGCACGACCTCGGTCGCCCAGGTCTGCAGCGTCGAGTGCAGGAACGCCCACGCGCCACCGAGACACAGCCCCGCCGCGCCGATCGTCGCCGGGTGCACCGTGACCAGCGGGAACACCCACGCGACGGCGAGGAACACCCCGCCGGTCGCGGCCAGCACGGCCGGGCTGCGCCTGCCGACCAGCCGTCGTACGACCCGGGAGAACGCCAGGGCGCCGACGCCGTAGCCGCCGGCCGCGAGCCCGGCGAGCGCCGCGGTACTCCCGCCGGCCTGCAGGGCGGGTGCGAGGTAGGTGAGCACGCCGAGCACCACCGCACCCTCGACGAAGGCGAGCAGCAGCACCACGCGCGCCCAGCCGTCACCGAACACCGCCCCCAGGGGACGCAGCACCGCGCCCCATCCACGCGGGCGGTCCCCGGTGCCCGCGGTGCCGGGTTCGGGCAGTGCCCGCAGTGCCACCGACAGCAGTGCCGCACCGGCGGCCGTCGTCACGAACACGGCCCGCCAGCCGAGCAGGTCGGCCAGCAGCCCGGCCCCGGCCGTGGCGACGGCGGTCCCCAGCGCGGTGGCCGCGAGCAGGTCGGACAGCGGCCGTTGCCGGACCGCCGACGGCCAGGTGTCACCGACGTAGACCAGCGCGGCCGGGATCAGCGCCGCGGTGCACGCCCCGGTCAGCACCCGGGCCACGATCAGGATCGGCAGCGTCGGCGCGAGCACCGACGCCATCCCGCCGAGCACGGCCCCGACCAGCGCGACCCGCATCACCCGCACCCGGCCGATCCGGTCCGAGAGCAACCCCCACACGATCTGCATGAGGCCGTAGGCGAGGAAGTAGCCGCCCGCGGCACCGGCCGCGGCGGCCAGCGGGGCACCGAACGACATGGCGATCGGCACGAGCAGCGGCGCGATCGCGAACCGGTCGCAGGTACTGGTCAGCGCGGCGAGCTGCAGCAGGCGCAGCCGCCGGGTGCCGTCGGGAACGGCGTCCTCGGGGGGCGGACTCACCGGTGCAGTCTCCACCGGGTCTACCGTCCGGGCGTGGGCACCGTCGAATCCGTCAACGTCGGCACCGAACGCCCGATGCTCGCGACGACCGGGACGTCCGGCATCGACAAGCGCCCGGTCACCGGGCCGGTCCGGGTCGAGGTGCCGGGCGCGGGGGCGAGCGGACTGGCCGGCGACACGATCAGCGACACGACGCACCACGGCGGCCCCGACAAGGCCGTCTACGCCGTCGCCCGGGAGGACCTCGACCGCTGGGCGCCCGAGCTCGGGCCACTGCGCCCGGGGATGTTCGGGGAGAACCTCACCCTGCGCGGGATCGACGTGACCGGGGCCGAGCTCGGCGAGCGGTGGCGGGTCGGCGCGGTGCTCCTGCAGGTCACCGTGCCGCGGATCCCGTGCCGGACGTTCGCCGCCTGGCTCGGCCGCGCCGGCTGGGTGAAGACGTTCACCGCCGAGGCCCGCCCCGGCGCCTACCTGCGGGTGCTCGAACCCGGCCCGGTGCGGGCCGGGGACCCGGTGTCGGTCGAGCACCGGCCCGGCCACGGCGTCACCATCGGCACGACGTTCCGCGCGCTGCTCACCGAGCCCGGCCGGCTCCCCGGGTTGCTGGCCGCCGGGGACGACCTGCACCCGGAGGTCCGGGAGAAGGTCATCCGGCGCACGGCGTAGCGGACGGGTAGCGCATCCCCATCGCGTCGCGGACCTGGTCCAGGGTGGTGTCGGCGATCGCGTTCGCCGCCGCGTTGCCGCGGGCCAGCACCGACTCGACCAGGCCCGGCTCGCGGGCGAGCTCGGCCCGCCGGGCGCGGTGCGCCGCGAGGTGCGTGTTCACCGCCTCGGTCGCGGTCTTCTTGAGCAGGCCGGCCCCGCCGTCGCCGATCTGTTCGGCGACCTCCTCGGGGGTGCGCCCGCTGCACAGCGCCACCGTCGAGACCAGTCCGGAGACGCCGGGCCGCGCCTGCGGGTCGAAGGTGATCCGGCGCTGCGGGTCGGTCGGGGTCCGCCGGATCAGCGCGGCGGTCTCGTCGGCCGTCATACCGAGCACGATCGCGTTGCCGTAGCTCTTCGACATCTTGCGCCCGTCGAGCCCGGGGATCTCCGGGGCGTCGGTGACCATCGGCTCCGGCACCCGGAACACCGGGGCGTACCGCTCGGCGAACCGGCGCGCGATCGTCCGGGTCAGCTCGACGTGCGGCAGGTTGTCCTTGCCGACCGGCACGAGGTCTGCCTTGCAGAACAGGATGTCCGCGGCCTGGTGCACCGGGTAGGTCAGCAACAGGCCGGACAGGGCCCGGCCGGACGCGGCGAGCTCGGCCTTCACGGTCGGGTTCCGGTGCAGCTCCGCCTCACTGACCAGGCTGAGGAACGGCAGCATCAGCTGGTTCAATGCCGGCACCGCGGAGTGGGTGAAGATCGTCGTGCGGTCCGGGTCGAGCCCGGCGGCGAGCAGATCGAGCACCGCGCCGCGCACGTGCTCCCCCACCCGTTCCGCCGTCTCACGGTCGGTGATGACCTGGTAGTCGGCCAGGACCACCAGGACGTCCACACCGGACCGTTGGAGGCGGACGCGTTCGACGATCGACCCCGCGAGGTGCCCGAGGTGCAGCGGGCCGGTGGGGCGTTCCCCGGTGAGGACGCGGTGTTCGTGCGGCGCGGCGGCGATCCGGGCGCGCAGGGCCGGCATGCGGTCGACGGTGGCGGTGAACGAGCTCATGATGATCTCTCCCTCGACAGTGGGAGCTACACGAGGGACCACACCGCGGGGACGCGCGGGCTGCTCGTGCAGCCCGCGGACGTGCGTCTACCCGGCTGCTCTACGCAGCCACCACCAGGCGGATCGGGTCGGACGCATGCCGGTCACCGTACGCCCCGCCTCGTCCCGGCGGACGGGAGATCGCACCCGGTAGCGTCGCGTCGTGCCCGACCTCACGCCGGACGAGTTCCGCGCCCTCGGCCATCTGTTCGTCGACGCGGTCGCGGACGCACGAGCCGGTATCGGCGAACGCCCGGTCCGGGACACCGTGGAGCCGGGCACCGTGCGGGCCCGCTTCGCCCGCGAGGCGGCCGAGGAACCGTCCTCGCTGGCCGGGTTCCCGGCTCTGGTCGACGCGGTCACCGGCGATGCCGACACCCGCTGGCAGCATCCCGGGTTCCACGCGTTCTTCCCGGCCAACGCCTCGCTGACCTCGCTGCTGGGCGATCTGCTCTCCGGCGCCGCCGGGGTACAGGGGATGCTGTGGTCGACCTCGCCGGCCTGCACCGAGGTCGAGCAGGCGGTCACCGACCAGCTCGCCAGGGCGCTCGGGCTACCGGAGACCTTCACCCACGACGGCGGGGGCGGCGGCTCGATCCAGGACTCGGCGTCGTCGGCGGCGCTGGTCGCGCTGACCGCCGCGCTGCACCGCGCCGCCCCCGACCCGGACACCGGCTGGCGGGCACGGGGTGTGACCGGCCGCGAACGGGTCTACGTCTCCCCCGACACGCACTCGTCGCTGGCGAAGGCGGTGCGGGTCGCCGGCCTCGGCGCCGCCGCGCTGCGCACCGTGCCCTGCTCGCCCGGGACCCGCTCGATGGACCCGGCGGCGCTGCGGGCGGCCCTGCGCGCCGACGTCGAGCAGGACTGCGTCCCGGTGCTGGTCTGCGCGACGGTCGGGACCACCTCGACCGGGGCGAGCGACCCGGTCGGCGCGATCGTCGAGGTCGCCGCGGAGCACGGCGCCTGGGTGCACGTCGACGCGGCGTGGGCCGGGGTGGCGGCGCTCTGCCCCGAGCACCGGTGGGTGATCGACGGAGTGGACCGGGCCGACTCGTTCTGCACCGACGCGCACAAGTGGCTGCTCACCGCGTTCGACGCGTCCCTGCTGTGGGTCCGCGACGCGGCGGCGCTGCCGTCCGCGCTGTCCATCACCCCGCCGTACCTGCGGGACGCGGCGTCGGACTCCGGTGCGGTCATCGACTTCCGGGACTGGCAGATCCCGCTCGGGCGCCGGTTCCGGGCCCTGAAGCTCTGGGCGGTGCTGCACGGCCAGGGCCTGTCCGGCCTGCGGGAACACCTGCGCGGACACGTCGCCCTCGCGGGCGAGCTCGCCGAGCGGATCCGCGGCCACGACGGTCTGGAACTGGCCTGCGAGCCGGTGCTGTCGCTGGTGTGCCTGTGGTCGACCGAGGGCGACGCGGCGACGCGCGCCCTGCTGGAGCGGGTCAACGCCGACGGACGGGTCCTGCTCTCCGCGACGGAGCTCGACGGCCGGCCGGTGGTGCGGGTGGCGTTCGGCTCGATCGGGACGACCCGTCGCCATCTCGACGAACTGTGGGAGATCCTGATCGCCCGGTCGTGATCTCCGGGCGTAGGTAAGGTTACCCTGACCGCGTGACAGGACCGGCCGATCAGCCCTTGCCCGGCGTCGTCGCGGGGCGGGACGTCCTGCGGGGGTCGCTGCGCGCCTACCGCGGCCGGATCGCCGCGGCGGGCGCGCTGTTCTCCACCCATCAGGCGGGCGAGGCGCTGGTGCCGCTGCTCGTGGGGGTCGTGATCGACCGCGCGGTCGCCACCGGTGACCCGGTCGCGATGGCCGGCTGGCTCGCCGTGCTGGCACTGGACTTCCTCATGCTGTCCTACGCCTACCGATTCGGCGCCCGGCAGTCCTGGTACGCCGAGGCCTGGGCGGACGCCCGGCTGCGCCGCGAGGTCGCCGGCCGCCTGCTGGACCCGCGCGGTGGCGGTGAGACCGGGCGGTTGCCCGGTGAGCTGACCGGCATCGCGGTCTCCGACTCCAAGCGGGTCGCCGAGCTCCACGTCGCGCTGCCGATCCTGCTGGCCGCGGTGTGCGCGGTGGTCGTCACCGCCGTCGCCCTGCTGGCCATCGACCTCTCGCTCGGGCTGCTGATCCTGCTCGGCACACCGCCGCTGCTGTGGGTGGTGCAGCTGGTGGTGAAGCCGCTGGAGAAGCGCTCCGGCGCGGAACAGGAGCGGGCGGCGCAGGCCGCGGGCACCGCGGCGGACCTGGTCTCCGGGCTGCGGGTGCTGAACGGCATCGGGGGCCGCGCCGCGGCGGTGCGGCGCTACCGCGACTCCAGCCGGGTGGCGCTCGGCGCGACCCTGCGCGCCACCCGCGCCGAGGGCGGTTTCCTGGGCACCGTCGCGCTGGCGAACGGCCTGTTCCTCGCGGTGATCGCGCTGGTCGGCGGCCGGGCGGCCGCGAACGGTGACATCACCGTCGGCCAGCTCGTGTCGGCGGTGGGACTGGCCCAGTTCCTGATCGGCCCGCTGCAGATGTTCGGGTTCGTCATCGCCCGCACGGCGCAGGCCCGGGCGTCGGCGGCCCGGATCGCGGCGGTGCTGTCCGCCCCGCCCGCGGTCACCGGTTCCGGCGGCGATCTCACGGACAGGGGCCTCCCGGACGGAGCCCTCCCGGACGGCGACCCGACGGCCGGCCCCGGGGTGCTGTCGGTGCGCGGTCTGCGGCTGCGCCGCCCGGCCACCGCGGCGGGCACGACGGACGGACCCGCTCCGCACGACGGTGTCGACGTCGAGGTTCGGCCCGGCGCGCCCACCGCCGTCGTCGCCGCCGACCCGGAGGACGCCGCGGAGCTGCTGGCCGTCCTCGCCCGCGAGACCGAGCAGGCACACGGGAGGGTCACCCTGGACGGCGTCCCGCTCGACGCGTGGCCACCCGAGATCACCCGCGGTGCGGTGCTCGTCGCCGCGCACGACGCCCACCTGTTCACCGGTTCACTGCGCGACAACGTCGTCGCCGGCGCACCGGACACCGCCGACCCCGAGCCCGCGATGGCCGCGGCGGCCGCCGACCAGGTCGCGCAGACGCTGCCGTCCGGCGCGGACACCGACGTCTCGGCCCGTGGCCGGTCGCTGTCCGGTGGGCAGCGCCAGCGCATCGCCCTGGCCCGTGCCCTCGCCGCCGACGCCCCCGTCCTGGTGCTGCACGACCCGACGACGGCCGTGGACGCCGTCACCGAGACCCGGATCGCCGAAGGTCTGGCCGCGCACCGCGCCGGACGCAGCACGCTGCTGGTGACCACCAGCCCGGCGTTGCTGGGACGGGCGGGCAGCGTGACGTTCGTCGTCGACGGGCGGGTGCACGCCCGCGGCACGCACACCGAACTGATGGCCGACGAGACCTACCGTTCGGTGGTGACCGCATGAGCTCCGGTACCGACCTGCTGCCCACCGCGTCCGGGACCCGGATCCGGGCGGTGCTGGCCGAGCTGGCCCGCCCGCACCGCCCGATCGCCGTCGTCACGCTGGTCGTGCTGGTCGCGGGCGCCGCGGTCAGCCTGCTGGTAGCCCCGCTGCTCGGGGAGATCGTCGACCGGGTCGCCGAGGCGCAGGGAGCCGACGCGGTCCTGTCGCCGGTGCTGGCGCTGGCCGGCATCGCCGTCGCCCAGGGGTTGCTGGCCGCGCTCGGCGTGGCCCTGGCGGCGCGGTTCTGCGAGACGCTGCTCGCCGGGCTGCGCGAACGCTTCGTCGACCGGGCGCTGCACCTGCCCCAGGCCCGCATCGAGTCGGCGGGGGCGGGCGACCTGACCTCCCGGGTCACCGACGACGTGTCGGTGGTGAGCGAGGCGGTCCGTGAGGCCGTCCCGGAGCTGGCCCGCTCGGCGCTGATGGTGGCACTGACCCTGGTCGGGCTCGCCGTGCTGGACTGGCGGTTCCTGCTGGCCGCGCTGCTCGCCGCCCCGGTGCAGGTGTGGACGGCGAAGGCGTTCCTCGGGCGGTCCACCCCGCTCTACACCGCGCAGCGGATCGCGGGCGGGGCCCAGCAGCAGCACCTGCTCGACACCTCCGCGGGCCTGCCGACGGTGCGGGCGTTCCGGCTGCACGAGCGGCACGCGTCGGCCATCGCCGAGCGCGCCGCGGAGGTGGCCCGCCTCGCCGTCGCCGTCGTCCGGATGCACACCCAGCTGTTCGCCCGGCTGAACCTCGCCGAGTTCATCGGGCTCGCCGCGGTGCTGGTCACCGGGTTCTGGCTGGTCGGCGCCGGTGCGACGACGATCGGGACGGCGAGCGCGGCCGCCCTGTACTTCGTCAACCTCTTCACCCCGATCAACGTCGTGCTCTTCCAGCTCGACGCGGCCCAGACCGCGCTGGCCGGGCTGCGCCGCCTCGTCGGTGTCGCCGATCTGGACCGCCCGCAGGAGCCTGCGACGCCGGCCACGGCAGACGGTGCCCGGGTCCGGGTGCGCGGACTGACCCACCACTACGTCGACGGCCACCCGGTGCTGTCCGAGGTGGACCTCGACGTGGCACCCGGTGAGCGGGTCGCGCTGGTCGGGGCGAGTGGGGCGGGCAAGTCGACGCTCGCGGGGATCGTCGCGGGCGTGCACGCACCCGCCGCCGGCACCGTCGAGATCGGCGGTGCCCGGCTCGACGAGCTCGACTCCGAGGGGCGCCGCGACGCCGTCGCCCTGGTCACCCAGGAGGTCCACGTGTTCGCCGGCTCGCTCGGGGCCGACCTGCGCCTCGCCCGGCCGGACGCCTCCGACGACGACCTGCTCGCCGCCCTGGACCGGGTCGGGGCGGGGTCATGGGCGCGTGCGCTACCCGACGGGCTCGACACCGTCGTCGGCGACGGCGGGCACCGGCTCCCGGTGGTCGCGGCCCAGCAGCTCGCGCTGGCCCGCGTCGTCCTGACCGACCCGCGGGTCCTGGTGCTCGACGAGGCCACCGCGGAGGCCGGCAGCGCCGGTGCCCGCGCCCTCGAGGAGTCCGCCGAGGCCGCGCTCGCCGGCCGGACCGGGCTCGTGGTCGCCCACCGGCTCACCCAGGCCGCGACGGCCGACCGGGTCGTCGTCCTCGACGACGGCCTGGTCGTCGAGCAGGGCCCGCACGACGAGCTGGTCGCCGCCGGCGGCCGGTACGCACTGCTGTGGGCGGCCTGGACCGGTGCCCGTAGCGCCCAGCCGTCCCCGTCCCCGCAATCGTGATCCGCGCCGCGGGTCCTCCGGAAAGGATCTCCTCGATGCCCCGATCCCTGCTGCGCACGTTCGCCGCGTGCGCGGTCCTGCTCCTCGCGGTCGCCGGTTGTTCCTCCGGCGGCGAGGAGCAGCCCGCGGCCTCCGGCGAACCCGCCCCGGCCGGGGCCTTCCCCGTGACGCTGAACCACGCGTTCGGGTCGACCACCATCACCGAGCGGCCCGAGCGCGTCGTCGCGATCGGCTACAACGAGGCCGACTTCGTGATGGCGCTGGGCGTGCAGCCGGTCGCCGAGCGCCAGGTCATCGGCGACTTCCCGTTCCAGCAGCGGCCGTGGCTGCCGCAGCCGCCGCTCGGCCCGACCCCGCAGGTCCTCGACGCCAACACCCTGCCGGTCGAGCAGATCGCCGCGCTGCAGCCGGACCTGATCCTCGGCGTCTACTCCTTCATCGACCGCGCCACCTACGACGCGCTGTCCAAGATCGCGCCGACGGTCGCCCAGCCGACCGAGGACGGCACCAACGCCGCCACCTGGGACCAGCAGACCCGGATCACCGGCCAGGCCCTGGGTCGCAACGAGCAGGCCGAGCAGGTCATCGCGACGACGCAGCAGAAGTTCGACGACACGAAGCAGCAGCATCCCGACTTCGCCGGTAAGAAGCTGAGCATGGCCTTCTACACCGAGGGGGTCCCGTACAACCTCGGCACCGACGACCTGCGCGCGCAGCTGTTCGCCGGGCTCGGGTTCGAGGTCCGCCCGGACACCCAGACGCTCTCGCTCGAGCAGCAGGGCCAGATGGACGGCGACATCGTCGTCGTGATCGGCCGGAGCAAGGCCGAGGCGATGGCCGACCCGGTGTTCGCCGCGATCCCCGCGGTGAAGGAGGGCCGGGTGGCCTTCCTCCCGCCGTTCAGCTCCGAGTTCGGTGGGGCGCTGGGCTACTCCAGCCCGCTGTCGCTGCCGTACGCGATCGACACGGCCGTCCCGCTGCTCGAGGGTGCGCTGAAGGGCCAGGCGCCGGGGGCCTGAGCCCCGTCCCGAGCCCTGGGACCTGAGCCCCGACGGCCCCGTGACGCCTGCTGCGTCACGGGGCCGTCGACGGTTCAGTCGCCCAGCACGGCGAAGGCATCGTCGGTGCGAACGAGGATCTCGTCGATGTCCTCGTCGGTGTGGGCGGCGGAGAGGAACCAGTTGTGCCAGGGGTGCAGGTACACCCCGCGCTGCACGGCGGCCTCCGCCCAGGTGGTGGCCAGCCGGAAGTTCTCGTCGCCGGCGAAGGAGAGCATCGGCATCTGTACCGGACCGGTCTGGCGGATCTCGACACCGTGCGCGGCGGCCTGGGCGGCGAGGCCCGCACGCAGCCGGGTGCCGGTGCGGGCCATGGCCGGCAGTGCCACACCCTTGCGCAGCTCGGTCAGGGTCGCGAGACCCGCGGCGAGCGGTACCGCCGCCGTCCAGAACGACCCGGTCACGTAGATCGAGCGGGTCGCCTCGCGCAGTGCCTCGATCCCGGTCACGGCGCCGAGCGCCTGCCCGTTGGCGATCGCCTTCGACCAGGCCGACAGGTCGGGCCGGACGCCGAGGGGTTCCCAGCTGCCGCCGAGATCGAGCCGGAACCCGCAGCGGACATCGTCGAGGACCAGGACGGCACCGGTGCGGTCGGCGAGGGCGCGCAGCCCGCGCGCGAAGGCCGGGTCGACGAGCTCCTGGTCGTGCTTGATGTCGTGGCGCATCGGGCAGACGACGATCGCGGCGAGGTCGTCGCCCGCCTCGGCCGCGGCGGCCTCGGCGGAGGCGAGGTCGTTGTACTCGTAGTGGACCAGGTGTGCCTGGTCCTCGGCGGTCACACCGGCCCCGCGCAGCGAGCACCACGGCACCGCGCCGTGGTAGGCGCCGCGCGCCACCAGCAGCTTGCGCTTCCCGGTGGCCGCGCGGGCGATGGTGACGCACGTGGTCGTGGCGTCGGAGCCGTTCTTGCAGAACATCGCCCAGTCCGCGGACGGGACGGTGTCCACCAGCAGCTCGGCGAACTCGACGGCGACCGGGCTGGTGCCGTCGAGGCAGTCACCGCGTTCGAGCTGATCGAGGACGGCCGCCGTGACGCCGGCGTGGCGGTGGCCGAGGACCACCGGACCCCAGCCGCACATCAGGTCGAGGTAGGTGCGCCCGTCGGTGTCGGTGACCCGGCAGCCGTCCCCGGAGCTCATGAACTGCGGGTGCGCCGAGCTGAAGGCCTGGACGGACATGTGGCCGTACATCCCGCCGGGGATCACCTGGCGGGCACGCTCGCGCAGTGCGAGCTCGCGCTCGCCGAGGACGGTCGGTGCGGTGGTCATGCGGGGGTTCCCTTGCTGGAGTCGAGCAGGTCGCGGGCGACGGCGGCGATGCCGGGGCCGTCGAGGCGGTAGTGGGTGTAGAGCCCGGCGGGTGGCCCGACGGGCACGTGCTCGTCGGGTACCCCGTGGCGGCGGAACGGGACCTGCACGCCCGCTTCGAACAGGCACTCGGCGACCGCGGTGCCCAGTCCGCCGGTCACGTTGCCCTCCTCGACGGTGAGGACGGCGCCGGTGGTGCGCGCGGCGTCGAGCACGGCGTCGCGGTCCAGCGGCGCGATCGTGAACATGTCGACGACCCGGGCGGAGACGCCTCCCGCCGCCAGCTCCTCGGCGGCCTGCAGCGCGGGGTGCACCTCGGAGCCGGTGGCGATGATCGTCAGGTCCGCGCCGTCGCGGACGGTCTCGGCGCGCCCGATCCGCAGGTCCGGCACCTCGGGATAGACCTCCGGGTCCCGGCCACGGCCGAGCCGGATGTACATCGCTCCGGGCTGGTCGAGCGACAGGCGCAGCAACGCGCGCAGGTGGTTCGCGTCGGTGGCGCAGACGACGGTCAGGTCGGCGATGCAGCGCATCATCCCGATGTCCTCGAGGCTGTGGTGGCTCGTGCCGTAGAAGCCCATGGACATCCCGGAGTGGTGGCCGACGACTCGCACCGGCATCCCGGGATAGGCGCAGTCGGTGCGGATCTGCTCGGCTCCGAGCAGCGCCGCGAACGCGCCGAACGTCGCCGCGAACGGGACGTAGCCCGACGCCGCCATGCCGGCAGCCATCGTGATCATGTTCTTCTCGGCGATGCCGACGTTGACGAACCGGTCCGGATGCCGGTTCGCGAAGTCGGTGGCCCGGTTCGAGCGGGCCAGATCGGCGGTGAGCACGACGATGCGCGGGTCGTGGTCGGCGAGCTCGGCGAGCTCCTCGCCGAACACGAACGCCGGGATCGCCCGGGTGTCGGTGCCGTCGACCGAGCGGGTGTCCTTGAGACCGACGTTCGCGGTGCCGTTGAACAGCTCCGACTGGTCCTGGGTGCTCATGCGCGCTCCTGCCCGAGCTCGGTCATCACGTCGTCGTAGTCGGCGCCCACGAGGTTGCCGACGTGCCAGTCGGGGGACAGCTCCATGCGCTCCACACCCTTGCCCTTCACCGTGTCCGCGACGACGAGCTGCGGCCTGCCGTCCGCGGCGCCCGGCAGCCCGGCGAACAGCTCGAGCAGCGCGGGGATGTCGTGGCCGTCGACCCGGTGGGTCTGCCAGCCGAACGCCGCGAAACGCCGGTCGATCGGCTCGGCGGCCATGACGTCACGGACGAACCCGTCGATGCCGAGCTGGTTGGCGTCCACGATCGCGACGAGGTTGCCCAGCCGGAAGTGGCCCGCCGACATCGCGGCCTCCCAGACCTGGCCCTCGGCCAGCTCACCGTCGCCGAGCATGCAGTAGGTGCGGTGGTCGGACCCCGACATCCGGCCGGCCAGCGCCATCCCCGCGGCGATCGACAGGCCGTGCCCGAGGGATCCGGAGGAGAAGTCGATGCCGGGGATGCGGCGCATGTCCGGGTGGTCGCCGAACGGGCTGCCCAGGCGGGTGTAGGTGTCCAGTTCGGACGGGTCGAAGAAGCCGAGATCGGCGAGCACGGGGTACAGCCCGATCGCCGCGTGCCCCTTGCTCAGCACGAACCGGTCGCGGTCGGGCCAGTCCGGGCGGGACGGGTCGAGGCGCAGCCGGCTGTAGTAGAGGACGGAGAAGAGCTCGGCGCACGAGAACACGGCGCTGTAGTGGCCGGCTCCCGCGATCCGGGTGAGCCGGACGGTCTCGGTGCGCACGAACCTCGCCCGATCGGCGAGATGCGAGACCTGGTCGGTACTGGTGACGGACACTCCTGCTCCTTTACTGCTCGCCGAGCACCGGGCCGGGGTGGTCCCGGAACCGGTCGAGGACGTTGCCGGTGATGCGGGAGACGTCGTTGTCGCCGTCCTTGTGGGTCATGGCCGTCGACCAGGCGATCGAGCCGACGGAGAATGCGGCTCCGCCGCCGGGGCGCCCGAGCAGGACGACGTCGGCACGGACCTTGGGATGGACGCCCGGCGGTGCGGCGGCGTAGCCGTGGTCGGCCTCCTCGGGGACCAGCGAGATCTTCTGCGAGTGCCCGACCGACGACGCCAGCACGACGGCATCGGCGGGCGTACCGAGCGTGACGTCGGCGCGGTCCAGCTCGTCGCCCGCCGCACCACCCAGGCCGGGCCCCTCGGTGCCGAAGACCTCGCCGGCCTCGGCGCCCACCCCGTCGAACACCCAGGAGACCGACGGGTCCGTGCTCGCCGCGCTGCGCGCGTAGCCGTAGCCGGCGTCGAAACCCTGGGCGGTGAACCCGACGCCGGCCACCAGGTTGGGGGCACGCCCGCGCATCCGCCAGAGCCCGCCGGGCTCCCCGGTCGCCGCGAGGTGTTCCTCGCCGGGATCGGAGACCCAGGTGGCGACGCCCGCGTGCCCGCGGCGGATCTCCAGGCAGTCCGGGTGCCCCGGGTGTCGCGCGGTGACCTGGTAGAAACCGTTGCCGCCCAGGTACAACAGCCGGCCACCGGCCCGGGTGTGGGCGAGGTAGGTGTCGAGCATCCCCGCCGAGCAGTACTCGGGATGGCTTCCGGTGAGCACCACCCGGTAACGGGAGAGCAGGTCGGCGCCCTCGCGTTCGACCTCGTCGTCGGTGACCACGGCGTAGTGCTCGCCGCGCCGGTCGAGCCAGTCGAGCAGCAGCAGGTCCTGCGCGTAGTGGCGGAACCCGCGGGTGGTGGGGGTGAAGTAGTCGGGGCGCAGGTTGACGATCGGGCGAAGCCGGCTGGAGTGGCAGACGCCGCTGCCGTCGGTGTGCACGTCGTAGAGCGAGCGGCCCAGCTCGGGGTGCGCGGCCAGCCAGCGGTCGCGCTCGTCCACCCCGCGCGCCTCCCCGTAGATCACCAACCGTTCGGTCTCGTACTCGGCGTAGGTGCGCCAGTTGGCGTACGCGAGGTAGGTCCAGGTGGGCAGCACGACGAGCACGGGGGCCTCGTGCCGGGCGGGGGTGACGACGAACGGGATCCGGTCGACGTCGCCGTCGGCGCTCGTCCTCAACGCGTAGACGCCGCTGGGCAGATCCGTGGGCACGGACCAGGTGAGGTCCGGCTCCCAGCCGGCGTCGGCGAGGTCGTCGTCGTGCAGGTGCAGGGCGTCGAACTCGGCGGGGGCGCGCCGGAAGTCGGTCTCCGCGCCGGTCCAGAACGGGCCCGGCACGCCGCGGGTGGGCAGGTGCCGGATCACCGCGCCGCCGGTCAGCCGGCCGCGGTCGGGCACGCGGGTGCCGCCGGGGTCGGTGGCGAGGTCGAGGGCGCTGGTGCCGTCCGGGTCGAGCAGTGCGAGGGGATCGGCGCCGGAGGCGAGTGCCGCGGTCGTCGCCTCGGGCCATGCCGTCGTGGCGACGACGGGACGCGCCACCTTGCCGTTGAACGTCCGGCCGAGCCCGCCGGTGGTGGTTCCGTCCGAGCCGATCCGCAGTGTTCCGGCCACCGGCTCGGGCACCGCGGCGGATGTGGCCACGGCGACCGGCATGCCCGGCCGGTGGAGGGTGAGCCGCACCGCGCCCGTGGTGTCGACCGTCGCGGCGGCGAACGCCCAGCACCGTTCGGTGGGTGGGACGGCCAGGGTGGCCTGCGGCGCGTCACCGCGGCGCAGGGCGATCCCGGCCGCCGAGACCTCGAGCACGAGCTCCCCGACCGCCAGCAGCGGTCGCGCCTCGTCCTCGAGCAGGGTGGGCAGGAACCAGATCGCCAGGCCCAGCTCGTCGGCGGGGCCGAGCGGGCCGGCCTCGGCGAACGAGCCGGACGTGGTCATCTGGACACGCCCCGGCAGCGTCCGGGGCATTCCGGCCTCGACCGGTTCCTCGACGAGGGCCGTCCCGTGCCGTTCGGAGCCGCCGCGCCGCAGGCGCACGATCTCCGGCCGGTAGGCGGCGTGCTCGGAGCTGACGCAGAACGTGATCTTCGCACCGGCGCGGACCGAGAGCCGGTCGGCGTACCCGACGATCCTCATGCACCCACCGCCGGTCCGGCGTGGTCGCGGAAGCGGTCGAGGACGTTCGCGGTGATCCGGGAGACGTCGTTGTCGCCGCCCTTGTGCGTCATCGCCGTGGACCAGGCGATCGAACCGACCGCGAAGACGGCCCCACCGCCGGGCCGGTCGAACACCACGATGTCGGCCCGGACCCGCGGGTCGGGCGAGACCGGCGCCCGGTGCGAGATCGTCCGGTCGTCCGCGACGAGCACGATGCTCGCCGAGTGACCGATCGAGGTCGCGAGCACGACCGCGTCGGCCGGGGTGCCGAGCGCGATGTCGGCGCGGTCGATCTCGTCTCCCGCCGCACCGCCGAGGCCCGGGCCCTCGTCGCCGAAGACCTCGCCGACCGCGACGTCCACCCCGTCGAAGACCCAGTCGACGGCACGGCTCTGCGCGGACCGGCGGTAGCCGCTCGCCTTGTCGAAGCCCTGCGCCGTCATCCCCACGCCGAACGCCCGCTGCGGGGCCCGGCCCCGCCAGCGCCACAGCCCGCCGGGCTCGCCCGTCCCGGACAGGTGCTCCTCGCCCGCACCCGACGCCCACGCCGTCGTGCTGCCCCGGGCGCGGCGGATCTCGACCGCCCCGGACGGGCCGGAATGGCGGTTGGTGACGTGGTAGAAGCCGTTGCCGCCCAGGTACATCAGCCGGCCGCCGTGCGCGGTGAAGGACTCGTAGGCGTCGAGCATCCGGGCCGACGAGTACTCCGGATGACTACCGGTGATCACGACGCGGTGCCCGGCCAGCGCGTCGGCGCCCCGGTCCTCCAGCTCGTCGTCGGTGATCACCGCGTAGTCCTCGCCGCGCCCGTCGAGCCAGTGCAGCAGCGAGAGGTCCTGCGCGAAGTGGCGCAGCCCGCGGGTGGTGGGCGTGAAGTAGTCGGGCCGGATGTTGACGATCGGGCGCGCCCGCGAGGAGTACATGACGCCGCTGCCGTCGGTGTGGACGTCGTAGAGCGACTTGCCGAGCTCGGGATGGCGGGCGAGCCAGCGGTCGCGCGGGTCGACGCCGCGGCGCTCCCCGTAGAGCCCGACGCGCTCCTCCTCGAACTCGGCGTAGGTGCGCCAGTTCGCGTAGGCCAGGTAGGTCCAGGTCGGCAGGACCACCAGGACCGGCGCCGGGCGGGCCCCGGCGGGCGGGGTGACGACGAACGGGATCCGGTCGACGTGCTCGCCCGCGCGGACCTTCAGCGCGTAGGCCCCGCTGGGCAGGTCCGCCGGCACCCTCAACGCGACGTCGGTCTCCCACCCGGCGTCGTCGAGGTCGTCCTCGTGCAGGTGCAGCGCGTCGTACTCGTCGGGAACGCGGCGGAGGTCGGTCTCGGTGCAGCTCCAGAACGGGCCGGGGACGGCGCTCGCCGGCCGGTTCACGGCCGTGCCACCCGCGGTCAGCGAGCCGTCGTCGGCCACGGATGCGGACGCGGGATCACGGCCCAGCGCGAGCGCGCTCACACCGTCGGCACCCAGGACCTCGACGGCAGCCGCGCCCGCGGCGAGCCGCGCGGTGGCCTCGGCTGCCCAGCCGCTCCCGGAGACGACGGGCCGGGCGAGCCGCCCGTTGAAGAACCCGGTGGGTTCCCCACGGCCGCCGGCGCCGATCCTCAGCTGTCCCCCGCGCCAGGACGGCGCCCCCGCGACGTCGGCCGAGGCACCCCCGATACCGCCTCCCGGACGGTGCAGCTCCAGGCGAACCTCACCGGCCGGGGAGACCGTCGCCGCCACGAACGACCACTGGCGCAGCACCGGCGCCGCGTCGAGGCGGGCCAGTTCCGTCCCGCCCGCGTCACGGAGCGCGCAGCCATCGGCCGTCACGGCGAGCCGGTACCCGGCGCTCCCGTCGGGCGCGGTCAGCGCCAGGACGGTCTGCTCACCCTCCAGGAGCGTCGGGTGGATCCAGGCCGCCAGTCCGGCGCCGTGCACGACGGCGTCCCCACGCACCGCCGCCTCGACACAGGAGCCGGCGCGGGAGACCTGGACGCGGCCGGGCACGGTCGCGGGGAGCTGGGCAGCCACCTCGTCGTCGAGCACGTCGTCCTCGAGCAGGTCGCACTCGTGCACCGGCGAGCCGCCACGGCGCAGCCGGACCAGCGACGGCGTGAACTCCGGTAGCTCGCAGCCGATCTTGAACTCGATGCGCCCGCCCGCCGGCACCGACAGCCGGTCGGCGTACCCGAGCAGCCTCACCGGTTCACCCAGTCCGTCCACCGCTGGGTGGCCTCGTCGAGGTTCGCGGCCCACCACTCGTTGTCGCGGTGCACCTCGGTCCCGGTGACGTTGCTCGTCGCGATGAAGGAGTTGAGCAGCGCGTCGTCGGAGGGCTTCGCGTTGGCGTTGGCCGCCCCGTAGGGCTGGCGCCTCATGATCTCTTCCTGCGTCGGGACGTCGAGCAGGGCGTTGATCAGGTCGTACGCCTTGTCCATGTTCGGGGCGCCCTTCACGATCCCCAGGGAGTCGGTGTAGTAGAGCGGCTGGTTCCAGACGACCTTCAGGTTGGCGCCGTTCTTCGTCGCCTCGTAGGCCCGTCCGGGCCACGCGAGCATCATGTCGACCTCACCCGACTCCAGCGCCTGGGTCTGCTGCGCGCCGGTCTCGTAGAACCGCGCCGAGGGACGGATCGTGTCGAGGGTGGCGAACGCACGTTCGTAGTCGAGCGGGTAGAGCTGGTCGCCCGGCACCCCGGAGGCGAGCAGTGCGGTCTCGATACCGGCGTCCTTGGCGTAGTTCATGATCCCGCGGGTGCCGGGGAAGTTCGTCGTGTCGTAGAAGTCCGCCCAGCTCTGCGGCGGCCGGTCCCCGTAGACATCGGCGTTGTAGACCAGCAGGAACGAGGACTTCAGCACGGGTACGCCGCACTCGGAGGTCAGCGCGGGATCCAGGCCCTCGGTGTCGATCCGGGACATGTCGAGCTTCTCGAACAGGACGTCGCACTTCGCGACCGTGCGATAGGGCGACGCGTAGAAGACGTCCCACGTCGGGGTTCCCGACTCGACCATCGCCGTCAGCTTCGCCTCGTTGTTCGGCGACTCCTCCGCGACCTGGACGCCCTGCTCGGCGAGCTGCTTGTAGGCGGTATCGGCGAAGATCGAGGCCAGGGCGCCGCCGGTGTTGCTGAAGACGACCGTGCCACCGGCTCCCGTGTCCCCGCCGACCGTGGCGAAGCACCCGGTGGCGCCGACGGAGACAACTGCAGTGAGGGCCAGCGCGGACAGGAGTCTGCGATTGCGCACGGGGACCACCTTCGTTTGACGGGCGAGACGGCCAGTCCGTTTCACCATACGGAATGCACTTCGCGATGTGGTAGATGAAGAATGGTCGGACGACCGAAGGGCGTCAAGAGGGTTAACGTAAGTTGCCAGCTCAGATGCGTTGCGGCGACGTAACGGGCGCAAGGAAGGCTTGACAACCCGGGCCGTGACCTCGACGCTCGCATTTCACTTGGTGAAATCAATGCCGGAATGCGTGATCGAAGTGGGGTGTGTCCATGGTGTCACTCAGCCCGGTCGACGCGGCGCCCGCCGCGACCGTGCCCGCGGCCCCGCGCCGCAGACCGAGGGGGCGCCCGCTGCTCCTGCTCGCGGTGCCCGCGCTCGTCGTGCTCACGGTCTTCTTCGTGGTGCCGGCGGCCCGGCTGGCCTGGCTCTCGGTGAGCACGCCCGAACTCGGGTTGGACAACTACACCGGGCTCGCCACCGACGGCGTCGTCGTCACCGTCGTGCTGCGGACGCTGGGGATGGCCACCGTCGTCACGGTGCTGTGTGTGCTGTGCGCCTACCCGTACGCCTACCTGATGACGATCGTCGGGCACCGGTGGACCGCGGTCCTCACCGCTCTGGTGCTGCTGCCGTTCTGGACCTCGCTGATGGCACGCACCTTCGCGTGGGTCGTGCTGCTGCAGGACACCGGCCTGGTCAACGGGCTGCTCACGGCAGTCGGGCTGGGTCCGATCCGGCTGCTGGGAACCACCGCCGGGGTCAGCATGGCGATGGCCCAGGTGATGCTGCCGTTCATGGTGCTGCCGGTGTACGCGGCCATGCGGGGCATCGACCGGAGCCTCGTCGACGCCGCGATGGGACTGGGCGCCACCCCGGTCGCTGCCTTCCTGCGCGTCTACCTCCCGCTGTCGCTGCGCGGCGTGGCCGCGGGCGCGACGCTGGTGATGGTGCTGTCGCTCGGCTTCTACGTCACCCCGTCGCTCGTGGGCTCGCCGCAGCAGTCGATGCTCGCCCAGCTCATCTCGGTGCAGGTGAACCAGCTCGTGGACTTCGGCGCGGCCGGCGCGCTCGCCGTCACGCTCCTGGTGGTCACGCTCGTGCTGGTGGCAGCTGTGCAGCGGCTCACCCGCACCGGCGGGGCGCCGGTCGGCCTGGTGGGGGGTGCCGGATCATGAGGTCCGCACGCCTGCGCCGGGCGCTCGTCGCGGCCGGGGTCCTGATCGGGGCCTGGCTGCTCGTGCCGACCCTGATCGTCATCCCGATCAGCTTCTCCGGTGAGGACAGCTTCGCGTTCCCGCCGAGCTCCTGGAGCCTGCGGCACTACGCGACGTTCTTCACCGAGCCAAGCTGGCTGAACGCACTGCTCATCTCGATCCAGCTGGCCGTGATCGTCACCGTCGTCGCCACGGTGCTCGGCACCGCCGCCGCGTTCGCGCTGTCCCGCACGGCCTTCCGCGGCAAGGGCGCACTGAACGGGCTGTTCCTGGCGCCGCTCATCGTGCCCGGCATCGTTGTGGCCGTCGCGGTCTACGCCGCATTCCTGGAGTGGGGCCTGATCGGTACGCCGACGGGCTTCGTCGTGGCGCACACGGTGCTCGCGCTCCCGTTCGTCACCGTGAACGTCGGAGCGGCGCTGGGCGGGTTCGACCGGACGCTCGAACGCGCCGCGGCCGGCCTCGGCGCCTCCTCGCTGTCGACGTTCCGCCGTGTCACGCTGCCGCTGATCATGCCCGGGGTGCTGTCCGGGGCGGTCTTCGCGTTCGTCACCTCGTTCGACGAGGTTGTGGTGTCGTTGTTCGTGCAGTCGCCGCAGCTGCAGACGCTGCCGGTGCGGATGTTCACGTCCGTCACCAACGAGGTGGACCCCACGATCGCCGCCGCGTCGACGGTGGTCATCACGGTCACCACCGCACTGCTGGCCCTGGCCGCCGCCCTGAGGAGGAACCGCCGTCATGTCTGACACCGCATCCGGAGCCCGGATCGAGGTCGAGGGCCTCACCAAGATCTTCCCGAACGCGACCGCGCCCGCGGTCGACAGTATCGACCTGGAGATCCGGGCCGGCGAGTTCATGACCCTGCTCGGACCCAGCGGGTCCGGCAAGACAACCACGTTGAACATGATCGCCGGGTTCGAGTCGATCACGTCCGGCCGGATCGCACTCGACGACACCGACATCGCAGCGCTGCCGGCGTACAAGCGCAACCTGGGGATGGTGTTCCAGAACTACGCCCTCTTCCCGCACATGACGGCGACCGAGAACATCGCCTTTCCGCTCAGGCAGCGCAAGGTCGGCAAGAGCGAGATCGCGCGACGTGTCTCGGAGGCACTCGAGCTGGTGCACCTGGGCGGGCACGGTGAGCGCCTGCCCACGCAGCTGTCCGGCGGACAGCAGCAGCGCGTGGCGCTGGCCCGGGCCGTCGTCTTCGAGCCCCGTGCGCTGCTGCTCGACGAGCCGCTCGGAGCACTGGACAAGAAGCTGCGCGAGTCCCTCCAGCTGGAGATCTCGCGGCTGCACCGGGAGCTGGGCATCACGTTCGTGTTCGTCACCCACGACCAGGACGAGGCGCTGGCCCTCTCCGACCGGATCGCGGTGTTCCGCGACGGCCACATCGACCAGTGCGGCACGCCCGCCGAGCTGTACGAGACGCCCGCATCCCGGTTCGTCGCGACCTTCCTCGGCGACTCGAACGTGTTCACCGGCCACGTCCGCGACGGCCTGCTCGACACGGGCTGGTGCACGCTGCGGGCCCCGGCGGCCGCCGACGGCCCGGGCGCGCTGGTCGTGCGGCCCGAGCACCTGCGGCTCGCGGTCGGCGACGAGCCGGAGGCGGGGAACCCGAACGTCCTGTCGGTCACCGTCACCGACATCGTCTACCAGGGCGCGTTCCGCCGCGTGCTGGTCCGGTTCGACGACGGTGGCACCGGCCAGGTGCGCGACACCGCCGGGGTGAGCCGCTCGGTCACGATCGGACAGCGGGTCGAGGTCTGCTGGTCCGCCGACGACGGCGTGCTCGTCCCGGACGATCAGGACCCCGAGGGAGCGGACGCGGTTCCGGTTCCGGCGGGTGCCCGGTGAGCGACACGGCCGACGCGCGCCGGCACGTCGCCGAGTGCGGGCGCCGGATGCTCGCCGACGGGCTCGTGCTCGGCACCGCGGGCAACGTCAGCGTCCGCGTCGGGGAGCTGGTCGCGGTCTCACCGTCCGGGATGGCCTACGACCGGATCGAGCCGCAGGACGTCGCCGTCGTGGACCTCGCGGGGACGCTGGTCGACGGCCCGCACGCCCCGTCCTCCGAGACCCCGATGCACCTGGACGTCTACGCCTCGACCGGCGCGAACGCGGTCGTGCACCACCACGGGCTGCACAGCGCGGCGGTGTCGACGGTGCTCGACGAGCTGCCCTCGCTGCACTACTACGTCACGGCGCTGGGCGGGCCGGTGCGGGTGGCCCGCTACGCGACCTACGGCACGCCCGAGCTGGCCCGCTCGGTGCACGTGGCGCTGGAGGGACGGACCGCGGCGCTGATGCAGAACCACGGCGCGGTCGCCTACGGCGACACGCTCGAGGCAGCCTACGACCGGGCCCGGCTGCTGGAGTGGCTGTGCGCCCTGCACGTCACCGCGAACGGCATCGGCTCCCCCCGCGTTCTCACCGGCGACGAGCTGGCCGCGGTCGCGCGCCGGCGGACGGAGGTGCCGGCATGAAGGTCGTGTGCCTCGGCGCCCACATCCTCGACGTGCTCGGGCGCCCCGTCCCCGACATCCCGCCCGGCCAGGGCCGGCGGACGCTCGAGGAGATCCGGATCACCGCCGCGGGCACCGCGGGCGGCACGGCCGTCGACCTCGCGAAGCTCGGCGCCGAGGTCGTGAGCATCGGGCCGGTCGGCGACGACGCCACCGGCCGGCTGTTGCTCGACCTGCTCGACTCCCACGGCGTCGATGTGCGGCACATGGCGCGCCGGCCCGGTCTCGCGACCCCCGCCACGATGCTGCCCATCCGCCCGAACGGCGAGCGGCCGGCGCTGCACGCGCCCGGGTCGATGGGCACGTTGACCGCGGCCGACGTGGACCTGGGTCTGGTCGCCGACGCCGACGTCCTGCACGTCGGTGGCCCCGATGTGCTGGGCGACTTCACCCGCGATGCCCTCCCGGACATCCTGCGCTTCGCCGCCGAGCACGGCACGGCCACGAGCATGGATCTGCTCAGCGTCGGGCGGCGCGAGCTCGCCGACGTGCTGGCGCCCGCGTGGGAGCACACCGGCTTCCTGCTGCCCAACGACGACCAGATCCGCGCCGTGACCGGCCGCGACGACCTCGTGGAGGCCGCGGGTGTGGCGCGCGCGTGCGGCGTCGGCACCGTCGTCGTCACCACCGGGGCCCAGGGCTGCCTGATCGTGACCGGGGACGGGGTCGAGCGCCTCCCCGCGTTCGACGTCCCGGTCGTGGACACGACGGGCTGCGGCGACGCCTTCACCGCGGGGTTCCTCGTGGGGTTCGGCGCACGTCGCTCCCTTCCCGACGCGGCGCTGTTGGGCACCGCGGCTGCCGCGCTGGTGGCGCAGGGGCTCGGCTCCGACGCCGGCATCGTCGACCTGCCGTCGACCCTCGCGTTCGGCGACCGCCGATCCCCCGGTGTCGCGTAGCGTGATCGAGCGGTGTGGACGAGGAGGAGGCGCACTGATGGCCGAGAAGGCCGGCGGTACGGGCGAGCCCGTCCGGGTGCTGGTGAAGGCGATGTCGGTGCTGGAACTGCTGGCCGAGGCCCCCGACGAGCTGAGCCTCGGTGACATCGCCGCCCGGCTCGAACTGAACAAGAGCACCTGCCACCGCATCCTCACCACGCTGGCCGCAGGCGACTTCGTCGAACGGCCCTCGCCGGGCACCTACCGGCTCGGGATCGGCGCCTTCCGGGTCGGCAGCGCGATGGCACGCCGCCTCAGCGTCCGCGAGCGCGCCCTCCCTGCCATGCGTGACCTGTACCGCCACTCCGGCGAGACGGTGTTCCTGCTGGTGCTGCGGGGCGACGAGGCCGTCTGCGTGGAGCGCCTGGACGGGCGCTACGCGTCCACCCACACGCTGCGCGTCGGCGGCACGCTGCCGCTGCACCTGGGCGCGGGGCCGCGGCTGCTGCTCTCCGCCCTGCCCGACGAGCAGGTGGAGAGCTACCTCGCCGGCCCCCTGCAGCGGCGGACCTCACCGACCCAGGCCACCGCCGAGCAGCTGCGCGAGGAGGTCCGGCGGATCCGCGACGAGGGATACGCCACCAGCCGCGACGATGTGGAGCTCGGCGTCAAGGCGCTGAGTCTGCCGGTCCACGACCACACCGGCGCCACCGTCGCTGCGCTGAGCCTGAGCGGCCTCACCGCCCACCTGCCCGACTCCGAACAGGAACATCAGCTCGCGCTGCTGCGCACTGCGGCGGCCGAGGCGTCGCAGGCGCTGGGGCTGCGCGCCGGGAGCTGAACCCTCCGGGCGCGCGACCGGGCGACCAGGGCCGCCGCCCCGCCCGCCACCAGCACGAGTACGAGGGCCCCGGCCGGCGGCACCATCCAGAGCAGCATGAGCCAGCCCGTCCAGCTCGGCCCCGCTCCCACCGCCCAGACGACCGGCAGGAGCAGCGCCCCGGTCACGACCGCGGCCGCGGGCAGTGAGAACGCCCGCCGCCGCCCGCCGAGTGCCCGCGCCCGTCGCCCCGCCCGCAGCACCGCGGCCGTGAGCAGCGCAGCGGCCAGTACCACCAGCCCGAGCAGGACGAGGTTCACCGGGCGCATCGGGTCGGTGTGCGGCGGCCCCGGGTCTCTCCCGTCCGCCTGCGCGACCATCCGGGCCGCGAGCATGCCCGGCGCGCCGGCCGCGTCGGTGAGCACGAACGCTCCCGAGCCGGTCGTGGACAGCTCGATCCCGCTGGTCCAGGTGGTGAGCGCGCCGCCGTGCAGCACCCGGGTGCCGCCGTCGTCTGTGGTCCGGACCGACCAGCCGAGGCCGTAGCGGCCGTCGGTCCCCGGTGCCGGGGTGTGCGCCTGTCGCAACGACGCCTGGGTGAGCAGCGGGGCGCCGTCGCCGGTCTGGAACCGCAGCCAGCGCGTCAGGTCCGTGGCCGTCGTGACCACACCGCCGTCGCCGGCGCAGAAGGCCGGGATCTCCGGCACCGGGACCTGGATCCCGAGTGCGCCGGCGTGGCCGAGCGGCAGGCCGGGGACGCCGGCGTCGCACCGGTCGGTGGCCACCGTCGCTCTCATCCCCAGCGGTAGCAGCACCGCATCGCGCAGGTACTCGCCGAACGGCCGGTCAGCCAGCGTCTCGATGATCCGGGCGGCGACGACGTAGTTCGCGTTCACGTACTCGTGTGTGGTGCCGGGATCGTGCGCGAGCGGCACCTCGCGCAGGCCCTCCACCAGGGCCGACGAGGACGCGGCCGGCGGCAGGGCGAACTCGTCCACGTCGGCGGCGGCGAGTCCGGAGGTGTGCGACAGCAGGTGCCGCACGGTGATCGACGCGCCGCGCGGGTCAGCGACCGCGAATCCGGGCAGCAGCTCGGCGACCGGCTGGTCCAGCCGCAGCCGGCCTTGCTCGGCGAGCTGCAGCACGGCGACCGCGGTGAAGGCCTTGCTCATCGACGCGATCCGGAACCGGGTGTCCGCGGTGACCGGAGCGCCGTCCGACGTCCGCCCGTGCGGCGCGGTCGTCACCCGCCCCTCCGGTCCCAGGACCACGGCCACCATCCCGGGTACGGCGAACTCCGCCGCGTAACCGCGGACCTCGTCGTCGACGCCGGGCCCGCGGTCGTCGGCGGCCCCGGCCGGGAGCGCGAGCGCCCCGAGTGCGGCGAGGACGACTGCCACGACGAGCACCGCTCGCGCGGCGGAGTGCCCACCGAGCCGGGCCCGTCGGGGACGAGGGGAAGGACGTGGCGCACTCATCGGGCTCCCAAGCGGGTGATCGGATCGTCAGTGATGATCGTCGTCACCGGGCCGAGGACCGGGATCCGGGACGACCCCCACCCGGTTCCGGGGGACCCCGAGACCGGTTCCGGCCACGTCCCGCCACCGTTCGATTCCGATCCGTGAAGCGTCCGGCCATCACAATCCGAATCGACCCATTCGTTATCCACCGGGCTCACCGCACCGTCACGACGCGCAATAGGGTCATCTCGCTCTGACCACGTACCGAGGAGGTCCCGACCCGATGAGCGACACCCCGTCCCTCGAGACGGAGTCCCGATCCAGCGGGGGCGGGGCCGACGAACCGTCGGTCCGGCTCAACAAGCCGGTCTTCTACGGCTCCGCCATCGGAGTGCTCCTGATCGCCGCCTGGGCGATCTTGCTCCCGGAGAACGCCGAGACCGTGATCGGTCTGCTGGTCGAGTTCATCGCGGGCAGCTTCGGCTGGTTCTACGTCCTGGTCGCCACCACCGTGCTCATCTTCGTGCTGTTCCTCGCGCTGTCCCCGTACGGCGCGATCAAGCTCGGACCGGACCACTCGAAGCCCGACTACTCGAACCTGTCCTGGGCGGCGATGCTGTTCGCCGCCGGCATCGGTACCGACCTGATGTTCTTCTCGGTCGCCGAGCCGATCACCCAGTTCACCGCGCCCCCGGTCGGTGAGCCGGGGACGGTCGAGGCGGCCCGCGAGGCGACGGTCTGGACGATCTTCCACTACGGCCTCACCGGCTGGGGCATGTACGCGCTGATGGGCATCGCGCTGGCCTACTTCGCCTACCGGCGCGAGCTGCCGCTGTCGATCCGCTCGGCGCTCTACCCGCTGATCGGCAAGCGGGTCTTCGGCCGGATCGGGCACGCCGTCGACCTGGCCGCCGTCCTCGGCACCATCTTCGGTATCGCCACCTCGCTGGGCATCGCCGTCGTGCTGCTCAACGTCGGCCTCAACGTGATGTTCGGCGTGCCGGTGGGCACCGCCGCGCAGGTCGGGCTGATCGCGGTGTCGGTGGTGATCGCGACGATCTCCGCGGTCTCCGGCGTCGACAAGGGCATCAAGCGCCTCTCCGAGCTGAACGTGATCGCGGCCCTGGTGCTGGCGCTGTTCATCCTGGTCACCGGCAACACGTCGTTCCTGCTCAACGCGCTGGTCACGAACCTGGGTGACTACCTGTCGAGCTTCCCGACGCTGACCATGGAGACGTTCGCGTTCGAGCAGTCGAACCCGGACGTCGGCGAGTGGATGAACCTCTGGACCCTGTTCTTCTGGGCCTGGTGGATCGCCTGGGCGTCGTTCGTGGGGCTCTTCCTCGCGCGCATCTCGCGCGGGCGCACGATCCGCCAGTTCGTCGTCGGGACGCTGGTGATCCCGTTCTTCTACATCCTGTTCTGGATCTCGATCTTCGGCAACGCCGCCCTGGAGAGCGTCCGCGGCGGGAACGCCGAGCTCGCCGACACCGCGGTGAACGCACCCGAGACCGGCTTCTACGTGCTGCTGGCGGAGTACCCGTGGTTCCCGTTCCTGGCCGGGCTGGCCACCCTGACCGGCCTGCTGTTCTACGTGACGTCGGCGGACTCCGGCGCGCTGGTCATGGCGAACCTGACCTCGTACCGCAAGACCCCGCGCGACGACGCCACGGCCGCCAACCGGATCTTCTGGGCCCTGGCGACCGGGCTGCTCACCATCGGGATGCTGTTCGTCGGCGGGATCACCACGCTGCAGAACGCGACCGTGATCATGGGTCTGCCGTTCGCGTTCGTCATGGTGCTGGTGATGCTCGGCCTGTACAAGGCGCTACGTCTGGAGCGGAACCGCTCGGAGAGCAAGCTCTCCAGCCTGCCCGCGCTGCTGTCCGGCCGTAGCCGCCCGGGTGAGAACGGGAACGACGGCGGCGCCGCCGGGCAGGACTGGCGCGACCGGCTGCGGCGCACGATGGGGCACGCCGACGAGCGCGGAGCCGACCGGTTCCTGTCCGGGACCGCCACGTCGGTGCTCCAGGACGTGGCCACCGAGCTGCGTGCACAGGGCGTCCCGACCCGGGTGCAGCGCTGCACCGACGAGGACGCGCCGGAGATCGAGCCCGGCGAGGAGCGCCCGGAGGGCATGCAGCCCCTCGAGCTCGTCGCCGACATCCACGAGACGCTGCCGTTCGTGTACCGGCTGGTCCCGCGGATCACCGGGCTGCCCCGCTTCACCCCCGACGACGCCGGCTCGCCCGACGACGACATGCCCGGCCCGGACGATCCCGTCGCCAGGGCACGCACCACCGGGGCCGAGGGCAGCGCGCTGCCCGCCGCCGCCGGCATCGAGAACGGCGACTCCGCCTCCTGGACCGACCACCACCGCGTCGAGGTGCACCTGCAGGGCGGCGGCCAGGGGTACAACGTCATGGGTTACGGCTACGGCCAGCTCGTCGACGACCTGCTCGACCAGTACGAGCAGCACCTGGAGCTGCTGCGCCTGGAGCGGGAGTCGGCGCCGTAGCCGGGGCCGTGGTCAGAGCAGCAGTCAGGGCGCCTCGCGCAGCATGATCGCAGCGTCCTTGTGCGGGAGCGCGATCCGCCCGGCCTCGGTGAACCCGGCCCGGCGGAACGCGCCCCGCCCGGCGGCGTTGCGGGCGTCCGGCTCGGCGAGCACCCGCCGGCAGTCCGGGTCGGCGCCGGCCAGCGCCTCGGCGACGGCGCCGAGCAGCGCCGCGCCGGTCCCCCGGCCGTGCTCGGCACCGACGCAGACGTGCACGCCCAGGTCGTGCGGTGTCACCGGGAACGACCGGGCGAGTGCGTGCCGCGCCGGCCGGTACAGCTCCAGGTAGCCGACCGGGCCGGCGGCCGGGTCGTCGGCCCGTTCGACCAGGACGGCGGCCGTGCCGGAGCCCGGGCCGTGCCCGGCGAGCTCGCGGGCCCAGCGCTCGTCCGGCCAGGGCTGCCCGAAGAACCGGATCACCTCCGGGCGCCGCATCCAGCCGGCGACCGTGCGCAGGTCGGTGCCGTGCGGGCGGGCCGCGCGCAGCACGAACGGGCCGGCGCGGACCGGCAGCGGCGGGTCGGCGACGACCGGGGGCAGGGCCGTGAGCAGGGGGTTCGGCCTGCGCAGCCACGGCGCCGGATGCAGCGCCGGGCGGAACCAGAGATGCTCGCCGGTGAGCCAGCCGTCCAGCAGGTCGCGGACCGGACCGGCGGGCTCGGCATCGCGCGCGGTGGTGAGCCGGCCGGTGAGCGCGGCGAGGCGGGCCTGCTCGGTCTCACTGCCCGGGCCGCCCGCGGCGACCCGTGGGAGCAGCCCGCGCACGAGCACGGTGTCGGTGAGCAGCGCGGGGTGCGTGCCGGGGCGGGCCCGCACCAGCTCCAGCGCGGTGTCCACGGCCGCCACCGGGTCGCGCGGGGTGTCCGGGCCGAGCACGGCTCCCCCGGCACCGGGATCGACGTCCGTCCCGGTGCCGGGCCACGACCCGTCCGACCGGGCGGCGAGCTCCTCGCGCAGCGCGGCGGCCAGGACGTCCGGTCCCGGGTCCGGGTCGAGCGCGCCGTCGGTGGTGCCCAGCGCGATCCGGTCGAACCGGTGCTCCCCCACCACGGAGGCGTGCGCGACGTCGGCGACCACGCTCATCCCGACCGTGGGCAGCGGCACCAGCAGCGGGCCGGGCACGGGCCGGGCGCCGGTGTCGTCGAGCGCCGCGCGCAGGATCCGCTGCTGCGCCTCGCCCGCGCCGGGCGGGGCGAGCGCGGACGGCCCGGCACCGTTCGCCCGCACCACCCGGGTCATCGGCGTACCGCCGTGCGCAGCTCGTCGACCAGTTCACCGGCCAGTGCGCGCACCTGCGCGTCGGTCCAGGCGTCGAGTCGGTGGGTCAGCTCCAGCACAATCGGTCCGTCCCCTTCGGGTTGCGCCACGCTCACGGTGAGGTCGGCGGTCGCGCCGCCGGTGTCCAGCGCGTCCAGTGTGCCCAGCACCCGCTGCTCGTCGGCGAGGCCGGTGTCCTCGTGCGGGATCAGCAGCACCTGCGGGCGGACCCGGGCCGGGTCGGCGCCCCAGACCTCGCGCGCCACGGCGGCGAGGCCGATCGTCGCGTGGTCGTAGCCGGCGAGGTCGTCGGCGCGGGTGGTGCGGAGCAGTTCGGCGTTGAGGCCGCGGGCGCCCGGGCGCACGGGCAGGATCGCGACGTCGGCGACGCACCCGACCAGGTCGGTCAGCTCCGGTTCGGTGCGGCCCGCGACGAACGACGCCGTCGGTACCGGCACCGTCGCGCCGCGGCGGGCGAGCACCACCGCCAGGGCGGACTGCACGACGGTGAACAGCCCGGCCCGCTCGCGGCGGGCCAGCGCCTCCACCTCGGCACGCAGCTCCGCGTCGATCTCGCCGACGACGGTCGCAGCGGCGGACCCGACGTGCTCGTTCTCTCCCACCGGTGCCTCGACCCCGGCGAGCGCGGCCCGCCAGTGCCCGGCCGCGCGGGCGTAACGGCCGTCCGGTGGTGGCTCCCCCGCCTCCCCCATGCCGGCGAGCGCCCGGGCCCACCGTGCGTGGTCGGTCGCCGTCACCGGCAGCGGGGTGAACTCCGGCGCGCGGCCGTGGCGGCGGGCGTCGTAGGCGGTGGCGAGGTCGCGCAGCAGCGGCACCACCGACCACTCGTCGACGCCGAGGTAGTGCAGCACCAGGACCAGCTCGCCGTCACCGGACAGGATCGCCCGGAACGGCGCCTCGACCGTGAGGTCGAACGGCTCGCGGGCCAGCTCGGCGGCCGGGCGGTCGCTCTCGACCAGGCCGGCGCCCCGCTCCCGGACGACCCGCAGGCCGTGGGTGAACACCGAGCGCAGCGGCTCGTGCCGGGCGACGACGTCGTCGACGGCCGCCGCGAGCGCCGCGGTGTCGTAGGGCTCGCCGGGTCGCAGCACCAGCGCGTGGTCCGGGCGCGGATCGACCCGGTGCCGCGCCCACCGCCACTCCTGCGCGGGGGCGAGCGGCTCGCCGTCGGCCGCGGCGGGCGGCCCGGCGACCAGCTCCGGGCGGTCGGTGGGCCGCCGCTCCAGCAGGTCGGCGAGCGCGGCGACGGTCGGGGCGTCGAAGACGTCGCGGACGGCCAGGTCGGCGCCGAACCGGGCCCGGACTCGCCCGATCAGCCGCATCGCGGCCATCGAGTGCCCGCCGAGGGCGAAGAAGTCGTCGTCCGGCCCGACGTGCTCGGCGCCGAGCACGTCGGCCACGAGCCCGGCGAGCGCGCGCTGCGCCGCGGTGGCGGTCGCGGTCGTGCCCGGTCCGGCGCCCGGGAGCGGGAGCCGGGACAGCGCCCGCCGGTCGACCTTGCCGTTCGGGGTGAGCGGGAGCGGCCCGTCCAGCACGACGACGGCGCCCGGCACCAGCGCGGCCGGCAACCGGTCCGCGGCGTGCGCCCGCAGCTCCGCCGGTTCGGGCTGGTGTCCGGGCTCCGGCACGACGTAGACCGCGAGCAGGTCACCGCGGGTGTCCACGACGGCCTGGCGCACCGCGGGGTGGGCGGTGACGGCGGCCGCCACCTCCCCCGGCTCGACCCGGTGTCCACGGATCTTCAGCTGGTCATCGGTGCGGCCGAGGAACTCCAGCAGCCCCTCGCGACGGCGCACCCGGTCACCGGTGCGGTAGAGCCGCGCCCCGGGCGGCCCGCCGGGGTCGGCGACGAACCGCCCCGCGCTCAGCCCCGGGCGGCCCGGGTAGCCGAGCGCGAGCCCGCGGCCGCCGACGTAGAGCTCGCCGGCGACGCCGTCGGGCACCGGGCTCAGCCGGTCGTCGAGCACCCGGACGACGGTGCCGGGATCGGGGATCCCGATCGGGACGCGGCCGTCGCCGGTGGGCCCGGCGAGCCACAGGGTCGAGTTCACGCTCGCCTCGGTGAGGCCGTAGCAGACCACCAGCGAGACCCGACCGGCCCAGCGCTCGACCAGGTCCGGCGGCACCGCCTCGGTGCCGACCAGCACGTGCATGCCCGCGGGCAGCTCGGTACCCGCCGGGAACGCGCCGAGCAGCGCGGGCGGGATCGCGGCGTGCGTGACGCCGTGCCGGGCGAGGAACGCCGGGAGCTCCGGGCCGGTGGTGCGGACGCCCTCGGGCGCGACGACCAGCCGCCCGCCGGTACCGAGCGCCATGGCCAGCTCGAACACGACGACGTCGAACCCGGGTGAGGCGAACTGCAGCACCCGCGAGCCGGAGTCCACACCGAACCGCTCGGCGGCGGTCGCGGTGAGCACGCCGACGCCGTCGTGCGGCACGAGCACACCCTTGGGCCGCCCGGTCGAACCGGACGTGTAGATCAGGTACGCCGGGTCGTCGGGACCGAGCGCGACCGGTTCCGGTGCGTGGTCGCCGGCCGGTGCGTCCGGCGTGAGCCTGGGCAGGCCGTCGACGGTCGGGATCCGGTCCGCGACGTCGTCGGTGACGACGAGCGCCACGGCGCCGGAGTCGGTGAGCAGGTGGGTCAGCCGTTCGGACGGGTGCGCCGGGTCGAGCGCCAGCCACACCGCGCCGAGCCGCCACAGGCCCAGCACGGTCGCGACCAGGCCCGCGTCCCGCCCGACGGCGACGGCGACGACGTCGCCCCGCCCGATCCCGGACGCGGCCAGGTGCGCGGCCACGCCCGCGGCACGGGCGTCGAGCTCCGCATAGGACACGTCGCCGCCGGGGCCGGTCACTGCGATCGCGGCCGGTGTGGACGACGCGTGCCGAGCCACCACATCGGACAGCGGGCCGAGGAACGCGCCGCCGCCGGACGGGTCGCCGGAGCGGTCCCGGAGCGCGGCCCGCTCGGCCTCGTCGAGCACGTCGATCGCGCCGATCGACCGCTCCGGCGCCGTGGCGAACGCGTGGGCGACCGCCGCGAACCGGGCCGCGATCGACTCGGCGCTGCGACGGTCGAAGCGCTCCGCCGAGTACTCGAGGTGCAGGGCAAGGCTCCCGTCCTCCCCCGTGGTCTCGGCGAAGGAGAACACCAGGTCGAACTTGGCGGTGCGGGCCTCCACCGGTTCCTCGGCGGCCGTCACCCCGGGCAGCGCCAACAGCTCGCCGCCGGGCCGGGCATGGTGGGCGACCATCACCTGGAACAGCGGGTTGCGGCCCGGCTCGCGGACCGGGTTGATCCGCTCGACGACGGCCTGGTGCGGCACGTCGGCGTGCGCGAACGCGGCCAGGTCGGCGTCGCGGACCCGGTCGACGAGCTCGGCCGGGGTGGGGTCGCCGGAGGTGTCGGCGCGCAGCACGACGGTGTCGACGAAGAACCCGACGAGGTCCTCCAGCCGCTCGTCGGCGCGGCCGGTGACCGGTGCCCCGAGCGGCAGGTCGGTGCCCGCGCCGAGCCGGGTCAGCAGAGCCGCGACCGCGGCGTGCAGCACGAGGAACGGGCTGGCACCGTGCGTGCGGCCCAGCGTGTGCAGCCCCGCGCGGACATCGGCCGGCAGCGGGTGCTCGACGAGCCCGCCCGCGTAGGTCGGCCGGGCCGGACGGGCCCGGTCCGCGGGCAGCTCGATCTCCTCCGGCGCACCGGCGAGCGTGGACTCCCACCAGTCCAGGTGCCGCGCGGCGAGCGAGCCGGGATCGCGCGGGTCGCCGAGCAGCTCGGCCTGCCAGAGGGTGTGGTCGCCGTACTGCACCGGCAGTGGCTCCCAGCCGGGTTCCCGGCCGTCGAGTCGGGCGCGGTAGGCGATGGCGAGGTCGTCGAGCAGCGGGCGGTCGGACCACTCGTCGGTGGCGATGTGGTGCAGCATCAGCACCAGCACGTGCTCGCGCGGTCCCGGGCGCAGCACCGTCGCCCGGATCGGGATGTCGCGGGCGAGGTCGAACGGCCGCTCCAGCTCGGCCGCGACGAGGTCCGGGACCTGAGCCTCCTCGGTGTCCACGACGGTGAACGGCACCCGCGGGGCGGGCAGGACCCGCTGCCGCGGACCGGGTTCGACGATCACCGTGCGCAGTGCTTCATGCCGGGCGACGACGTCGTCCAGCGCGGCGGCGAGCGCGTCGATGTCGAGAGCACCGCGCAGCCGCAGCACCAGTGGGAAGTGGTAGGCCGCTCCCCCACCCTCCCGGGACACCAGCCACAGCCGGGCCTGCGCCGCGGACAGTGGCAGCAGGTCACCACGGTCCGGGCGGGCGACCAGCTCGGGCCGGCCGGTGCTCGGGGTCGCGGCGCCGGCGCGGGCCGCGAGCAGCTCGGGGGTGGGCGCGGCGAACAGGTCGCGCAGCACGAGATCGGCGCCGAGCGCGGTGCGGGCCCGCGACAGCAGCCGGGTGGCGAGCAACGAGTGCCCGCCGAGGTCGAAGAAGTCGTCCTCCGGGCCGACCCGCGGCAGCTCCAGGACCTGGGCGAACAGCCCACAGAGGGTCTCCTCGGCCGGGGTGGCGGGCGGGCGGCCCTGGCCGGCCGGGGCCAGGTCCGGTGCGGGCAGCGCACCGGTGTCGAGCTTGCCGTTGACGGTCAGCGGCAGGTCGTCGACGACGACGATCGCCGCCGGGACGAGATGGTCGGGCAGCCGGTCGCGCAGCTCGTCGCGCAGTGCGCGCGGCAGATCGGTGACCGGCGCCGCCTCGTGCGCCGCCGCGACGACGTACCCGACCAGGCGGGCGATCCCGCCGGGGCCCGAGCGGTCGGCGACCACCGCGGCGCGCGCCACAGCGGGATGCGCGTCGAGCAGCGCCGCCACCTCACCCGGCTCCACCCGGTGCCCGCGGATCTTCACCTGGTCGTCGGTCCGGCCGAGGAAGTCGAGGATGCCGTGGACGTCGCCGCCCGTCCGGCGGCGCACGAGGTCCCCGGTGCGGTACATCCGGCCGCCCGGGTTGCGCGGGTCGGCGACGAACCGCTCCGCGGTCAGCCCGTACCGGCCGAGGTAGCCGCGGGCGAGCCCGTCACCGGCGATGTAGAGCTCGCCGGGGACACCGTCGGGCACCGGCCGCAGCCAGGTGTCGAGCACGTGTGCCGTGGTGTTCGTGATCGGCCGCCCGACCGCAGGGGTCGCCGAGTCGCCGGTGCCCGCCCCGAGTGTGTTGATCGTGTACTCGGTCGGGCCGTACAGGTTGTAGCCGAGCACGCCGTCTGCCTCGCGCAGCGCGGTCCACACGGCGTCCGACACGGCCTCGCCGCCGAGCAGCACGAGCGGCATCGGCCGGTGCGCGAGCAGGCCGGCGTCGAGCAGGGCGGCCGCGTAGGTCGGGGTCACGTTGACGACGTCGATCTCGTTGCCGTCGCAGTAGGCGACCAGGCGCTCGGCGTCGCGGCGCAGCTCCTCGTCGGCGACATGGACCTCGTGCCCCTCGACGAGCCAGAGCAGCTCCTCCCAGCTCATGTCGAACGCGAACGACACGGTGTGCGCCACCCGCAGCCGCGCATCCGGGCCGCGGCGGGCGCGGACGTCGGCGACGACCGGGTCGAAGATCTCCCGCCGGTGGTTGAGCTGCATGTTCGTCAGGCCCCGGTAGGGGGTGACGACGCCCTTGGGCCGGCCGGTCGAGCCGGAGGTGTAGATGACGTAGGCGGGCAGGTCGAGCCGCCGCGGGTCGCCGCGCGCGAAGTCCCCCAGCTCGTCGCCGGTGAGCGGGCCCGGATCGAGCGCGGCCCGCTCGGCGGCGACGGCCGCGTCGTCGAGCACGATCGCCCGGACGTCCGCACCGTCCAGTGTGGGCGCGACGGCGGCGGTGGTCAGCAACGCGACCGGCCGGGCGTCCTGCATGGTCTCGACCAGCCGGGCGGCCGGATGATCGAGCTCGAGCGGCAGGTACGCCGCGCCGGTGCGCAGTACCGCGAACAGCGCGATCACCGTCTCCGCGGACCGCGGCAGCCCGAGCGCGACGACGGTCTCCGGGCCCGCGCCGCGGGCGATCAGCAGTCGCGCGGTGCGGTTGACCGCGGCGTCGAGCTCGGCATAGGTGAACCTCGTCGGTCCCGAAACCAGTGCGAGGTCGTCCGCGGCGACGGCGGCACGCTCGGCGAGCAGGTCGGCGACCGTGTCGCCCGCGAGATCGACCGTGCGGCCGGTGCGGTGCTCCTCGACCGCGTCGCGCTCGTGGTCCGAGCGCAGATCGTGGGCGACGACCGGGTCGTCGGGGTGGTCGAGCAGGGCGCGCAGGGCACGCTCGACCCGCCCGGTCCATGCTGCCGCCGCGTCGTCGCCGACGGTGTGCGACAACGTGATACGGAACCGCTCGCCCGGGGTGACGACCAGGGTGAGCGGGTAGTGGGTGGCGTCGACGTTGCGCATCCCGGTGACACCGTGCCGCGCACCGAGGTCCGCGATGCGCTGCTCGCCGCCCTCGGGGCGGTAGACGAACAGGGTGTCGAACAACGTCCGGTGCCCGGACAGCCGCTGGATCTCCCCGAGCCCGACGGTCTCGTGCGGCAGCAGCGCGAGGCGCTCGTCCTGGACCCGGGCGAGCAGCGCCGCGCCGGTCTCGGCGGGCCGCAGCCCGACGCGCGCCGGGACGGTGTTGAGGAACAGGCCGACGACGTTCTCCACGTCCGGGACCGCGCTCGGGCGCCCGGCGACCGAGGTGCCGAACACGACGTCGGTCCGGCCGGTGCCGGCGGCGAGCGCGAGCGCCCACGCGGTGGACAGCACGGTGCTCGGGGTGACGCCGCGGTCGCGGGCCAGCTCGCGGAGCCGGGTGGAGGTGGCGGCGTCGAGGTCGAGGTGGGTCTCGGCCACCTCGTGCCGCCCGGTCCCGGGCGGCGGGCCCGCGAGGGTCGGCTCCGCCAGCCCGGCCAGCGCGGTCCGCCAGGCCTCCCGGCCGGGCTCGGGGTCGCGGGCGGCGAGCCAGGCGAGCAGGTCGCGGTAGCTGCCGCCGGGTTCCGGCGGGGCCGCCCCGGCGTAGGTGTCGAACAGGCCGCGCAGGACCAGCCAGGCCGACCAGCCGTCCCAGATCAGCAGGTGGCGGTGGATCAGCACCCGGTCCCGGCCGCCGCCGCGCAGCACGGTGATCCGGAACAGCGGCGGGATGGCGAGGGCCGGCGGGGTGCTGCGATCGGCCGCGGTGGCGCGGTCGCGCTCGTCGTCGCCCGCGACCTCGACCAGCTCCACCGGCGGTGCCGGCTCGGACACCACGAACTGGACGGGACCGTCCAGCCCGTCGGCGGTGAACCCGGCACGCAACGCGGGATGGCGTGCCATCAGGGTCGCGACGGCCGCCCGGAACCGGTCGAGATCCAGCTCGTGGTCGAGGTCGACGGTCTCCTGCACGGTGTAGACGTCGTGTTCGGCGCCGTCGAGGGTCGCGTGGAAGTACAGGCCCTCCTGCAGCGGGGAGAGCGGCCAGACCTCCGCGACGTCCGGGCCGGCGATCTCCCGGACCCGCCGCCAGGTCGCCTCGTCCGGCTCCGGCAGCGGCGGAACCGGCTCGGCGACCGTCCCGGCCCGCGCGGCGACGGCGGCCGGGGTCCGCCCGGTGAGCACGTCCGCGGGGCCGACGTCCAATCCGGCCCGCCGCGCCCGCGACGACACCGCGATCGAGGTGATCGAGTCGCCGCCGAGCGCGAGGAAGTCGTCGTCCGCCGACACCGTGTCCCTGCCCAGAACCTCGGCGAACGCCGCGCACAGCACCCGCTCCGCGTGCGTGGCGGGCTCCCGGACCGGGCCGGACGCGGCCGCCTCCGGAGCGGGCAGCGCGTTGCGGTCGAGCTTGCCGTTGGGGGTCAGCGGGAGATCGTCCAGGACGACGACCGCCGCCGGCACCATCGCCTCGGGCAGTCGTGCCGCCAGCGCCTCCCGCAGTGTGGCACCGTCGAGCGCTCCGGTCTCCCCCGCCGACGCCGGGACACCAGCCGCACCCGGCACATCGGCGCCGGGGTCACCGGACGGGGCAGGGCGCGGGACGACGTAGCCGACCAGGACCGGCGCCGGCCCGTCCCTGCGGATCACGACAGCGGCGCGGCCGACGCCGTCCAGGGCACCCAGCTCGGCCTCGATCTCCCCCAGCTCGATCCGCTGCCCGCGGATCTTCACCTGCCCGTCCTCACGGCCCAGGTACTCGAGGGTTCCGCCGGCCCGGCGCACCACGTCACCGGTGCGGTAGAGCCGCTCCCCCGGCGCGCCGAACGGGTCGGCGACGAACCGGTCCGCGGTCAGGCCCGGCCGGGCGTGGTAGCCGCGGGCCAGCTGCACGCCGGCGAGGTAGAGCTCGCCGGGCACGCCGTCGGGCACCGGCCGCAGGCACCCGTCGAGCACGTGGGTGCGGGTGTTCCACACCGGATCCCCGATCGGGACGGTGCCGGGGTCGGCCCCGACGGCGTGCGCGGTGACGTCGACCGCGGCCTCGGTCGGGCCGTACAGGTTGTGCAGCTCCACCCCGGTCAGGGCGTGCCAGTCCCGGGCGGCCGCGGCGGGCAGCGCCTCGCCGGAACAGAACACCCGGCGCAGCGACCGCGCCCACGACGGGTCCGCGGTGACCTGCTCGGCGGCGAGGAAACCCTCCAGCATCGAGGGCACGAAGTGCAGCGTGGTGATCCGCTCCTCGCGGATCAGACCGGCGAGGTACTCGGGGTCGCGGTGCCCGCCGGGCCGCGCGAGCACCACGGTGGCGCCCCGGGCCGGGGCCCAGAAGAACTCCCACACCGACACGTCGAACCCGGCCGGGGTCTTCTGCAGCACCCGGTCGACGGCCGTGATCGGATGGGCGTACTGCATCCAGTCGAGCCGGTTGCCGATCGCCCGGTGGCTCACGACCACGCCCTTGGGTCGGCCGGTCGAACCGGAGGTGTAGATCAGGTACGCGGCGTCGTCCGGGTCCGGGAACGGCAGGTCCGCGGGTACCGGGTCCGCGCTCAGCGGGCCGACCGGCAGCCGCGTCACGCCGGGGAGCTCCGGTAGCGGGTCGTCCGCGGACGGGACGAGGACCAGATCGAGGCCGGCGTCGGCGGCGATGTGGGCCGAGCGCTCCGCCGGGTGGTCGGGATCGAGCGGCAGGTAGGCCGCGCCCGCCCGCAGCACGCCGATCAGCGCGACCATCAGCTCGCACGACCGCGGCACGGCGACGCCGACCACCGCGCCCGGTCCGGCGCCGCGCGCCCGCAGAGCCCCGGCCAGCGCGGCGGAGCGCCGGTCGAGCTCGGCGGCGTCGAGCGTGCCGTCCGGTGCGACCACCGCGGTGTGCCCGGGGTCGCGCGCCAGGCCGGCGGTGATCCGCTCGGGCAGGGTTCGGATGTCGAGCGGGCGCACCGGCCCGGCCGCCGGTTCGTCGTCCGAGCGCAGCGGCAGCGATCCGGCGGCCCGCGCCGGCTCGTGGACCAGCGCCGTGACGGTGGCGCCGAACAGGTCCAGCAGCAGCTGCGCGGTGCCGGCATCGACCCGCGCCCGGTCGTGCTTGAGCACGACGGTGGTCTCGCGGCCGGTACCGACGACCAGCGCCAGCGGGTAGTGGACGGCGTCGCGCACCTCCACATCCCCGACGATGCCCGCCGGGGCGGCCGGGAAGTTCTCCACGACGACGAGCGAGTCGAACAGCTCGCCGCGGCCGCGCTGCAGGTCCGCGAGCCGCACCTGCGGGTGGTCGAGCACGGCGGTCCGGCCGTCCTGCATGCGGCGCAGCGGCGCCGACAGCGACTCACCCGGCGCCCAGCGCAACCGCACGGGCACCGTGTTGACGAACAGCCCGACCGCCTCGCCGATGCCGTCGACGGGTGCGTCCCGCCCGGACACGGTGCTGCCGACCAGGACGTCGCGGCTGCCGCTGAGCGCGCCGACGGTGAGCGCCCAGGCTGCGTGCAGCAGGGTGGACGGGGTCACGCCCTGGGCCCGGGCCGCGCGGTCGAGTGCGCCGGTCGCGTCGGCGTCGAGGGTCAGGGTCCGCTGCACGTGCGGGCGGGGCCGGTGCGACGACGAGCCGGGCGCCGGGAGGGCATCGAGCAGCCGGACCGGTTCGGCGCCGGCCAGCTCCGCATCCCACACCTCGCCCGCGGCCGCCCGTGCCCCGTCGGCGTCGAGGGCGGTCAGGTGATCGAACCAGGCCCGCAGGCGCGCCGTCGCCCGTTCCGCACGGTCGTCCCCGGCCGGGGCCTCCCCGACCGGAGCATGGCCGGCGAGCCGTGCCGCGTAGGCCTCCTGCAGCTCCCCGACCAGCAGCGCGACCGACCAACCGTCGAGCACCGCGTGCTGGAAGGTCAGGGCGAGGCGGGCGCGGTCGTCGTCGTGCAGCAGCGCCGCGCGCAGCAGCGGCGGCCGGGCGAGGTCGAACGGCCGCGCCCGCTCCGCGTCGAGCACGTCGTCGCCGCCACCGATCACGTGGTGCTCGCTCCAGGGCAGCACGACCCGGTCGGCGACGGCCTGGACCACCCGGCCGTCCGCCCGCTGGGCGAACCCGGCCCGCAACTGCGGGTGCCGGTCCAGCAGGTCGCCGAGCGCCGCCCGCACCGCTGTCGGATCCACATCGGAGGGAAGGTCGAGAACCTCCTGCACCACATAGGACGTGTCGGACGGGTCCAGCGCCGCGTGGAAGAAGAAGCCCTCCTGCAGCGGTGCGACCGGCCCGACCAGGGCGATACCGTCGAGCGCCGCGAACGCGGAGCGGGCGTCGTCGTCCAGTTCGGTCCCGGCCGGTCCGATGTCCGACCCGGCGTGGACGGTGTGGACGGTGGCGACGGCGGCCAGCTCCTGCACCGTGCGGTGGGTGAAGACCTGCCGCGGTGTGATCGCCAGCCCGGCCTCCCGGGCCCGGACGACCAGCCGGATCGAGAGCACCGAGTCGCCGCCGAGTGCGAAGAAGTCGTCGTCGGCGCCCATGCCCGGCACGCCGAGCACCTCGGACACCAGCGTGCACAGCAGCTCCTCGCGCGGGGTCCCCGGCGGGGTGCCGCGGACCTGCGCGGACAGGTCCGGCGCGGGCAGCGCGGCCCGGTCGGTCTTGCCGTTGGCCAGCACCGGGATCGACGGCACCGCGACGACGGCGGCCGGCACCATCCACTCCGGCAGCCGGCCGCGCAGGTGCTCGCGCAGGGTGCCGACGAGGACGTCGACGTCGCGGAACGGGGCCGGGCGGTGCACCGGGTCCGTCGCGCCGGTCGGCCGGTACAGCGGGTCCGCGACCACGCCGGGCCGGGCGAACAGCAGCTCGACGGTGGGCTCCGGGCCCCAGGTGCCGGCGGCGACGTAGCCGAGCGACTCGCCGAGCCGCAGCAGCTCCTCCGGGTCGGCGCCCGCGTCCGGCTCCGGTTCGCCGTCGATGCGGGCCCGGGCCGCCCGGTCCCCCGCCGAGCGCAGGTCCGGGACGCCGGTCACGCGCAGCGCCTCGGGGAACCCGTCCCGGAGCGCACCGCGGATCGCGCAGGTCAGGGTCTGCGCGCTCGCGCCCGCCCCCTCCCAGCTGAGGACCACCGGTTCCACCGCGGGGTCCGGTCGCACGGCGCCGGGCCGCAGCACGACGTCGTAGCGGTAGCGCGACAGCTCGTCGTGCGCGGCGGCCCGCTTGATCCGGATCTCCGTGCCGGCGAGGCCGTCGAGCCCGGTGAAGAAGTCGGGGTGGCAGAGCAGCTCGCCCTCCCACGCCACCGCGCCGTCGAGGGCCCGGCGCAGCTCGACGGGGTCCGCATCCGGCGACCGGGTGGCGACGACCCCGGCCCGGAAGGTGCGCAGCAGGCCCGCGTGCCGGACGTCCCCGACGAAGACCGCGCCACCGGGGGCGAGCAGCGCGGCGGACCGGTGCAGCACGTCGAGCAGGTACTCCGGCCCCGGGAAGTACTGCGCCACCGAGTTGATCACGATCGTGTCGAACGGGCCGTCCAGGCCGTCGAGCTCGTGCGCGGCGCGGGCGTGCAGCTCGACCCGCTCCCGCAGCCCGGGGCGGCCGTCGACCCAGCGGCCGAGCGCAGCGACCGCCTCGGCGGAGAGGTCGGTACCGACGTAGCGCGGGCAGTCCGGGGCGAGCTCGGAGAGCAGCAGTCCGTTGCCGACGCCCAGCTCCAGCACCCGGCCGGGGCCGAGCTCCCGGATCCGGGCGACGGTGGCGTCCCGCCAGGCCCGCATGTCGTCGCGTCCGATGGCGGTGCCGTCGTAGGTGGAGTTCCAGCCGGCGAACCCGCCCTCGTAGCCGGTCGGGTCGCCGTCCTCGGCGGAGGTGGCCGCGTACAGCAGCTCGTGGACCCCCCGCCAGTCCGCGACCCGGTCCGCCGGGTCGGCACCGCCGGTGGCGGGCACGACCCAGGCCGCCAGCCGCCGGTCGCCCGGCGCCGGCTCGTGCAGCCCGGCGACGGCGTCGGCGACGTGCGGGTGCCCCCGCAGCACCGACTCGATCTCGCCCGGCTCGATCCGGTAGCCACGCACCTTGAGCTGGTCGTCGGCGCGGCCGAGGAACTCCAGCTCACCGTCGTCGTCGATCCGCACCACGTCCCCGGTGCGGTAGAGCCGCTCCCCGGGCGCCCCGAACGGGTCGGCGACGAACCGGCCCGCGGTCAGGCCGGGCCGGTTCAGGTACCCGCGGGCGAGTCCCGGGCCACCGAGGTAGAGCTCGCCCTCGGTCGTGGGCCGCAGGTCCGGGCCCAGCACGTGGACGGTCGTCATCGGGTCCGGGAGTCCGATGGGGACGGTCGGGCCGGTGCGCGCCGGATCGCACTCGCCGAGCGTCGCGTTCACGGTCGCCTCGGTCGGGCCGTAGGCGTTCACCATCCGCCGGTCCCGGCCCCAGCGCGCGACCAGCTCCGGAGACACCCGCTCGGTGCCTGCCAGCAGGGTCGCCCGCGGGAGGTCGACGTCCGGCGGCAGCGCGGCGAGCAGTGCGGGCGGCAGCGCCATCACCGTGACCCCGTGCTCGCGGGCGTAACCGGCCAGCTCCGGGCCGGGCAGCCGCAGCTCCGAAGGCACGACGACCAGGCGCCCGCCGGACAGCAGCGCCATGCACAGCTCCCAGAACGCGACGTCGAAGCCGGTCGAGGCGAACCCGAGGATCCGGTCGCCCGCACCGATCCCGAGCCGCCGGGTCTGGGTCGCCACCAGCTGGGTCACGCCCGAGTGGGTCACCACGACGCCCTTCGGCCGCCCGGTGGAGCCGGAGGTGTGGATCACGTACGCGGCCGCCCGGACATCGAGGTCGGGAGCCGGGGCCGGGACGGCGGCGGCGATCACCGGGGCGTCACCGTCCAGCAGGACCGTCGGGATCCCGGCAGGCAGCGCCAGCTCGGCGGCCACGTCCCGGGTACTGAGCACGACGGCCGGCCGCGCGTCGTCGATCACCAGCTCGGTGCGCGACGGCGGCTGGTCCGGGTCGACCGGCAGGTACGCCGCCCCCGCACGCAGGATCGCGACCTGCGCGACGACCAGGTCGATCCCGCGCGGCACGGCGAGCGCCACCAGCGTCTCCGGCCCCGCGCCGCGCTCGATCAGCACCGTCGCCAGCCGGGCGGCCCGGTCGTCCAGCCCGGCGTAGGTGAGCCGGTCGGCCCGGCACTGCACCGCGACCGCGTCCGGTGTCGCGGCGACCCGCTCGGCGAACAGGGCGGGCCAGGTCGCGAGCGCCTCGTCGGGCCGCGGGGCGGAGGGATGCGACAGCGTTCGGGTCACGGGGGCGACACTCCTGTGTGGATGATCGACGGGCCGCGGGACGTACGGTCGGTCAGTGCGCGGTGCGTTCGCGCAGGCTGCGCGGGCGCAGGTCGGTCCAGCTGTTCTCGACGTGCTCCAGGCACGACGCCTTGCCAGCGGGGCCGTGCTCGACCGTCCAGCCTGCCGGGACCTCGGCGAACACGGGCCACAGCGAGTACTGCCCCTCTGCGTTCACCAGCGCGTAGAAGGTGCCCTCGGGGTCGTCGAACGGGTTCGTGGACATGGTTCTCCCTCGGGAATCGGTGGTTCGGCTCTTCTCAGACGGCGGCCGCGGCGGCGACCGCGACCGGCGCGGGCGCCCCGGTCAGCGAGGCGACGATCTCGCCGGAGCGGACGGCGATGTTCGACAGCAGGGTCGAGGTGATGCCGTGCGTGTGCTCGGTCGGCCCCTGGAGGTAGATCCCGGCCCGCACCCGGCTGCCGTCGGTGAGCGTGCCGGTGTCGAGCCGGTAGTCGCGCCGGACGTCGAGCCTGCCCTGCTCGTCGCGGCCGCAGGCCGGGCCCAGCCCGTCGCCGAGCAGCGCGAGCGGATCGGTGGCGCGATACCCCGTCGCGTAGACGACTGCCTCGGCGGAGATGACCTCGCGGGAGCCGTCGATCAGCGACTCGACGGCCAGCTCCACCCGGTCCCCGACGTCGACGACGTCGGCCACCCGGGACACGTTGCGGAACCGCAGGCGCTCGGCCCCGGCGACCCGCTCGTGGTAGTGCGTCCGGTACAGGTCCTCGATCAGCTCCGGGTCCACGACCGAGTAGTTGGTGTTGGCGTGGTAGCCCAGGATCCGTCCCTTGACCTCCTCCGGAGCGGTGTAGAAGTCGTCCACCGCGGCCGGGTCGAAGATCCGGTTGGCGAACGAGCTGTCGTCGGCGGGGCTGTAGCCGTAGCGGGCGAACACCGCGTGCACCTCGGCGGTCGGGAACGTGCGGTGCAGGTGCGCGACGGTCTCCGCGGCGCTCTGCCCGGCTCCCACGACGGCGAACCGGGCGGGCTCGGTGCCGCTCAGCTCGCGGGTGCGGAACAGCAGGTCCCGGTTGTGCCAGACCCGGCCGCCGAGCCGGACCCCGTCGGGCAGGACCGGCGTGAGCCCGCAGGCGAGGATGACGTTGCGGGCACGCAGCCGTTCGACCCGCTCCCCCGTCCGGACGACGACGTCGACCGCGTCGACCGTGCCGCCGTCACCGGGAACCGCGGCGATCTCGACGACCTCCCGGCCGTAGTCGACGTCGATGTTCCCGCCGGCCGCGGCGCCGGTCTCCACGACCCGCGCGGCGGCCCACTCGAGGTAGTCGTGGAACTCGCGGCGGGTCGGGAAGCTGGAGCCGTAGTTGATGAAGTCGGCGAGCCGCTCCCGGTCGTGCAGGTAGGCCAGGAAGGAGAACCCGCTGGTGGGGTTGCGGAGCGTGACGAGGTCCTTCAGGTAGGACACCTGCATCGTGGCGTCCTCCAGAAGCATCCCGCGATGCCAGCCGAACCGCGCCTGGCGTTCGACGAACCGCGCCGTCACCCGGTGCTTGGCGGGCACCGACGCGTTGTGCTCGAGGAGTGCGATGGCCACGCCGAGGTTGGACGGCCCGAACCCGACTCCCACCACGTCGAGGATCTCCTCATCGGAGTGGGGGTGCACGTTCGCGGGAGTGGCCATCACGGTCCTTTCGTTGCGTCGGCATGCCTTAGCTAAGGCGAGGCTAACTGCAACACGAGACCGGACGTCCCGCCTAGGGGGTGATCGTCGGCCGTCGCCGCGCACCCGTTGTCATTGCAGGTCAGAACGATGGGATGTAGTCCACATCACCCGTACGGCAGAGCATCGGCCGATATGCGATAGGGCCGGACGAGGGTGTCCTGAATCGCATTCACCGTTTCGTCCTGGCTGCGCTGCGCGACCCCGACGGCGGGACGCCGCGCAGCGCCCTGAGGATCACCACTCCCAACCGCGCACGATGCACCTCCTCGACCGTGTCGACGGGCCGCCACCCGAACGTGCCGGCGGGGTGCAACGTGACCACACCCCGCTGCGGCTGTGCATCCTTTCGGACGGCACCGGCTCCCTACTGTAACGCGTTGACGACACAGGGTCACATTATGGACGCGACCCGAGGCGTTCGGCGTGGACCGGACACCGTTCACCGCGCATTCCCGCCGGCAGGGCGACCACACCCCGGACGGTCGGTACCCAGCGGTAACCTGGCCTTTCGATCAGGCGGCACACGGGACGGGCGTAGGGCGTGACCTCTCAGCAGGCGGTACCGCGGCCGGCGTCGCGCCGCCGGTGGGCGCCGTCATCGTGGTCGATCCGCACCGTCCCCGCCCGGGCCCTGGTGTTCGTGCTCCTCGTCGAGGCCGCCACCGTGGCCCTGCTCGTCCTCGACGCGGTGCACTGGCGGGCTCCCACGTCCGACCAGCTGGTCGTCACCGGCCTGCTGGTCCTGGTCGCGGCCGCGCACACCGAGCTCTCGCTCAACGCCGAACGGCTCCGCCGCCGGATCGCCGAGACCCGGTTCGTCAACATGACCTCGGTCTGGACGTTCGCCGCCGCGCTGCTGCTCCCCCCGCTCCCGGCGACGGCCGTCGTCGCGGGCGTGTACCTCCACCTCTACCTGCGGGTCTCCCGCGAGGCCGGTGTGCCGCCGCACCGGCACCTGTTCAGCACCGCGACGATGGTGCTGGCGGTGCACGCGGCCGCCGGCGTCCGGCTGCTCGCCCCCGACCGGGCGGGCACGGCGTTCAGCCCGCACGACGCGGGCGTCGTCCTCGGCGCCCTGCTCGCCTTCACCCTGGTCAACACCCTGCTGATCGTGTCGGTGCTCCGCCTGGCCCGCCCGGGCTCTCGCTTCCTGCGGATCCTGCTCGGCGGTGAGATCCTGCTCGAGCTGGCCACCCTGTCCCTCGGCGGGCTCGTCGCCGTGATCGTCGGCAACACGACGCCGTGGCTGGTGCTGCTCGCCATCCTGCCACTGCTCGTCCTGGAGCAGACCACGCTGGTCCGCCAGCTCGAGGCGCAGGCCGACACGGACGCCAAGACCGGCCTGCTCAACCCGGTGGCCTGGCGCAGACGCACCCGGCAGATGCTCGAGCGGTCCCGCCGCACCGGCCGCGCGACCGCCGTCCTCATCCTCGATCTGGACCACTTCAAGGCGGTCAACGACCGGCACGGCCATCTGGCCGGGGACGACGTGCTGCAGGCCGTGGCCCGGGTGCTCACCGAGGAGGTCCGCGACCACGACCTCGCGGGCAGGTTCGGCGGCGAGGAGTTCGTCGTCGCCCTCGGCGGCCTGCGGCCCGACGACGTCGTGTCCGGCCGCGCCTGCGACGTCGCCGAACGGATCCGGCGCCGGGTGGGGTCCCTGGCCGTCGACACCCGTACCGCCGGCCGGGTCAGCGCGCTCTCGGTCTCGGTGGGCGTCGCCGCCTCCCCGGACCACGGCGACGACGTCGACGCCCTGCTCGCCGCCGCCGACACGGCGCTCTACGAGGCCAAGCACGGCGGCCGGAACCGGATCCGGGTCCGGCCCGCCGAGCACCGGGCGGAGCCGGCCGAGACGGCCACCCCACCGCTCGGGCTGCGCTTCGGAACCTGAGGGCTTCGGAACCTGAGGCCGCTCCCGCTCGGCTCCCGTCACGCTCAGTTCCCGAGGAGCACCCTCGACAGGTCCTTCCACTGGGCGAGCATCGCGTCGGCCCGCGGGTCACGCGGATCGAACGTGTAGGTCAGCGACGTCCCCCGCATCGAGGTCAGCAGCAGGTCACGCAGCTGCTTGAACCGCGGCCGGGAGGCCAGCTCCTCGCCGAACATCCGGGCCATCGACGCCCGGATCGCCGCACCGAGACGCTTCTCCTCGGGCCGCAGCGCATCGGCGATCTCGCCGTTGACCCGGGCGGCCGTCCACAGCTCGATCGACGCCCAGAAGTGCGGCTCGGAGAAGCTCTCCCACAACAGCTCGATGACCCGGTCGGCACGTTCGACGACGTCGGCCGGCGGGTTCTGCTCCACCACCCGCCGCACGCGTTCCTCGGTGTCCGCGACCCGCTTGACGGCGAGGTGCTGGGCCGCGGCGACCAGCAACCGGTCCCGGGACGGGAAGTGGTGCAGCAGCCGTCCGCGCGACACCGCGGCCTCGGACTGGATGGTCAGCGTCGTGGCGCCGGAGTAGCCGCCGTCGATGAGGCACTCGACGGCGGCGTCCAGGATCCGGGCGCGGCTGTCCTCGGACCGCTGCGCCCGAGTCCTGGACACGGGGGTGCGTTCGGTGGTCATGACCCGCCCTAGAGCCCGAGGCTCCGGCCGATCACTTCCTTCATGATCTCGGTGGTCCCACCGTAGATCCGGGTGATCCGGGCGTCGGCGAACGCCTTGGAGATCGGGTACTCGGACATGTAGCCGTACCCCCCGTGCAGCTGCAGGCACCGGTCGACGGTCTTGCCCTGCAGCTCGGTGCACCAGTACTTCGCCTTGGACGCGTCGACGGCGGTGAGCTCGCCCGCGTTGAGGGCGCGCACGCAGTCGTCGACGTAGTGCTCGGCGATGTCGATCTCGGTGTCCAGCTCGGCCAGCACGAACTTGGAGTTCTGGAACGAGCCGATCGGCGAGCCGAACGCCTTGCGCTCCTGGACGTACTCCAGCGTCTGGGTCAGCGCGGTCCGCGCCGCCGCGACCGCCGCGACCGCGATCGACAGCCGTTCCTGGGGCAGGTTGGTGACCAGCTGGGTGAACCCCTGGCCCTCCTCGGGGCCGAGCAGGTTGGTCACCGGCACCCGCACATCGGTGAACGACAGCTCGGCGGTGTCCTGCGCGTGCTGGCCCAGCTTGTCCAGGTTGCGGCCGCGCTCGAAGCCCTTCATCCCGCGCTCGACCATCAGCAGGCTCATGCCCTTGTGCTTCTGCGACGGGTCGGTCTTCACCGCGACGACGACGAGATCGGCGTTGACACCGTTCGTGATGAACGTCTTCGCGCCGTTGACCACGTAGTCGTCGCCGTCCCGGACCGCCGTGGTCGACATCGACGCCAGGTCCGAACCGATACCCGGCTCGGTCATCGCGATGGCGAGGATCATCTCTCCGCTCACGACCCCCGGCAGCCACCGCTGCTTCTGCTCCTCGGAGCAGTAGGCGAGCAGGTACGGCAGCACGATGTCGTTGTGCAGGGTCAGGCCCAGGCCGGAGGCCGCCGCGCCGGAGCGCATGAGCTCCTCGGCGATCACCGCGTTGAACCGGAAGTCCGGGACGCCGCCGCCGCCGTAGGACTCGGGTACGTCGATGCCCAGGAAGCCGTTCGCCCCGGCCGTGGTGAAGAGCTCGCGCGAGACGATCCCGTCGCGCTCCCACTGCGGCTCGTTCGGGACGATCTCCTTCTCGACGAACGCCCGGAACGCGGCCCGGAAGTCCTCGTGGTCGGACTCGTAGAGCGTGCGCTTCATCGTCGACGCCTCCCCTCTCGTCGGGCCACTAGCGCGGCTGCATCCGGATCGCGCCGTCGAGCCGGATGGTCTCGCCGTTGAGCATCGGGTTGGCGACGATGTGCGCCGCCAGCTCGCCGTACTCCGACGGCTGCCCCAGCCGCGAGGGGTGCGGGACCTGCGTTCCCAGCGAGGTCTTGACCTCCTCGGGCAACGCACCCAGCAGCGGGGTCTCGAACAGCCCCGGCGCGATGGTGCACACCCGGATCCCGAGGTCGGCCAGGTCACGGGCGATCGGCAGGGTCATGCCCACGATCCCGCCCTTGGACGCCGAGTAGGCCGCCTGCCCGATCTGGCCCTCGAACGCCGCCACCGACGCGGTGTTGATGACGACACCGCGGTCGCCGTCCTGCGGCTCGGCCTTGGCGATCCGCTCGGCCGCCAGCCGGATCACGTTGAACGTGCCGATCAGGTTGACGCTGATGACCTTGGTGAACCCGTCGAGCGGGAACGGGCCCTTCTTGCCGTAGGTCTTCGCGGCGTTGCCGATACCGGCACAGTTGACCGCGACGCGGACGGTGCCGAGCTCCTCGGCGGCGTCCAGCGCGGCGCTCACCTGCTCCTCGTTCGTGACGTCGGCCGCGACGAAGCGGACGCTGTCGCCCAGCTTCTCGGCGACTGCCTCGCCCTGCGACGACGGCAGGTCGATGATGACGACCTTCGCGCCCTGCTCCACGAACTTCTCCGTGGTGGCCAGGCCGAGGCCGGAGGCGCCGCCGGTGACGACGGCGACGGATCCGTTGATGTCCATGCTGTGGGGTTCCTTCCGGTGGGGGGAGCAGTCAGAGCAGCTCGAGGATGGTGG